>NZ_CP134399.1:0-4800000 GCF_002968295.1 Mycobacterium sp. ITM-2016-00317 | reverse complement strand
TGTACATGATCATCCGGGTGGCAGCCCGGTCCGGTTCGGACAGCGGCTGGTCGCGCTCCCCGGCGCACAGATCGGTCAGCGACAGGCGTCCCGGCTCACCCCGGACGGTGAGAACCTCCGGCGGGGACGGCAGCGCGGCGACCACGCGGTCGAGCATCGCGGCGTAGTCGTGGCCGCCGAAGGTCTGCGGGATGAAGACGGCGCGGCTGCCCGCATCGGCCAGGATGAACGACAGCTCACGGTCGCGCAGGGACGGCAGGATCGGGTTGACCACCATGCCGGCCAGCGTCGCGCCGAGATAGACGACCGCGGCCTCGTGCCAGTTCGGCATCATGAACGACACCACGCTGCCCACCGGCATCCGGCGCAGCAGCGCATGCGCCAGACCCGTCGCCGACGAGAGCAGCTCCGCGCAACCCAGCGCTACAGCGCCGTCGCGCACCAGCACCCGGTCCGGAGTGTCACGGGCGGCGTCGCGCAGCGCGTCGGCCAGCAGGACACTCACGACGCGTCCCGGGTCTGGCTTGACGGGTTCACCCGGCGCATCGTCATCGTGTGCCGGAACCTCGACGACGGGTGCGTATTCACCGTCACCTGGGCGACCTCCCCGTCGGAGGTGGTGTAGCTGCGCTGCATCTGCAGTGCGGCGGTGCCCGTCGCGGACTGCAGCCGGGCAGCGAGGCCGGCGTTGAGCACCACCGCCGAGATCTCCTGGTGCACCTCGACGATGCTGACACCGAACAGGTCCTCGAGCAACGGGAAGATCGGGCCGCTGTGGCGTTGCAGCAGCCGGCCCACCGCGGCGAAACTGCGGTTGATGAAGTACTCGGTGCGACAGATCGGCGCTGTGGCGTCGTCCACGCGCCGAAAGCCCGTCACCGCAAGCCATTCCGAGCCCGCGGTCAACCCGGTGCGCGCGGCCAGGGCGTCGTCGACGGTCAGCATCGCATTAGTCTCGATCGCGAACTTCGCACCTTGGGCGAACGCGAGCAGGTCGTCGATCGACACGACATCCTGGGCGTAGGAGTTCGTGCTGGGCCGGGGCACCACCAGAGTGCCGGAGCGGGGCCGGGATTCGACCAGGTTGTCATCCCGCAGCCGGCGCAGCGCCTCGCGGATCGTGTACCGGCTGACCGCGAACCGCTCGCACAGTTCGTGCTCGGTGGGCAGGTGCGAGCCCACCGGGTACACCCCGTCGACGATCTCCTTGCGTAGCGTGCGCGCCACCTGCAGGTAGCGGTGATCCCCGGCCGTGGCGGTCATATCCGGGCGACCGCCAGCACGCTGCCGTCGCCGTCGGCCGACACGTAGAGCGTGCCGTCGGGTCCGGACGTGATCCCGGCGAACGGGCCCTGCGGACCGGAGAACGGCGGCATGCCCTTGAGCGGTTTGGGCTCGACCCCGGGTGGCGGCCCCACCGCGAGGCCGGATGCGATCGTGTTGCGCGCCTTGGTGTCCAGGTCGAACTCGACGAGCTCCTTGGCGCCGGCGTCCACGATGTAGAGCCTGCCGTCGCGCACATGCAGGCCCTGCGGCCGCTGCAGCCCGTCGACGACGGTGTCCACCCCGCCGGGGCCGATGCGCACCACCCGCCCTGCCCCCGACTCGGCCACCAGCGGCGCTCCCTGCGGGTCGATCGCGACACCGACGGGTTCCCGCAGTCCCGAGGCCAGTGTCTCGGTCGCGCCGTTGCGCAGTGCGAGCACCCGGCCGGTCCCGAGCTCGGCGAACACGATCGTGCCGTCGGTGTCGACGTCGACCCCGTAGAGTTGATCGAAATCGATTGCCAGGAAGTCGGTTTCACCGTCGGCGGGCCGGTAGCGGGCCACCTGGCCACCCGAGGTGGTGACCACGAACTCGCCGTCGCCGGCGGCCGTCACCCCGCGCAGGAACCCGGGATAGCCGGGGGAGAACAGCATCCCGGCGGTCTGCAACGACCCGTCCGGGGCCACCCGGTAGAAATAAGTGCCGTCGGCGACGTGGAGCACGCCGTCGGAGACGGTCAGGTCCAGCGGCCAGTTCAGCCCGCCGGGCAGCAGCGTCGAGGTGTGCCCGTCCCGGTGGATCTCGGTGATCTCCCCGGTGAAGTTCGATGCGAACAGCCGGTCGCCGACCAGGGTCAGATTGTCCAGCCCCGGGTTGAGTTGGGCGAGGACGGTTTTCTCGCCGGTGCGCGGGTCGATGCGCAGCACCTGGCCGCTGGCGACCTGAGTGGACACGATGAAGCCCTCGGCGTCGAACTTCACCGCATCGGGCACCCCGAGATCGGCGGCCACCCGCTGCGGTTCGCCCCCGTCAGGGTCCACCCGCCAGATCTCGTTGGCCGTCATCAGCGGGTAGTAGAGCAGCCCGTCCGGGCCGACCTCCATCGCATTGGGGGAGGGGAGGTTCTCCAGCAGGATACGGGGCGTCCCGCCGTCGAGCGGCAACTCCATCAACCGGCCACCGTCCCGGCACTCGCCGATGAACAACCGCCCGCGGTGCACGGTGATGCCGTTCGCGCAGGGCAGGTCGTCGCGCAGCACCCGGGTGCGGCCCGAGGTGTCGCGGGCGCTGACGCGGCCGTCCATCACCTCGGTGGCGAACAAGGTGCCGTCGTCGCCGAAGGCCACGTCGTCCGGTGCGACGATGTCGCCGCCCTTGGCGCTGACCGTCGCCAGTTCCCCGGTGGCGAGGTCCAGCGCGCTGATCTGGCTGCCGGTCACCTGGGCCACGTAGACGCGCCCGTCGGGCGCGGTGCGCAGGCCGTTCGCGCCGAACAAGCGGCTCGGCGCGGTCATCCTGCGGACCTGCCAGCCCTCGGCGACAGACGGGTCGGACGCGGCGTACCGGGCATTCATGCGTCGGACGTTAGCAAGCGTCTCTAGTCCAGACAATAGGTCGCCGCCGACGCTCAAAGAGGGCTTGACGCCCGCATAATGCCTGCGGAATAGTGTTCTGCAATATGCAGAGCATCATTATTTGTCCGGACAAGTGACGTGACAGCAACCGGGATCGCACTCACCCTCGACGGCCGCATCGTGGTCGTGTCCGGCGCGGGCGGCGGCGGTATCGGCACCACGGTCACCCGGCTGGCCGCCGAGGCCGGGGCCACCGTCGTGGCGGTCAGTCGGTCGGCGGACAACCTCGACGAGCACATCGCACCGCTGGCCGACCGAGGCCTCGCCGTGGTGCCCGTCGCCGCCGACGCGTCCACCGACGACGGGATCGCCACGGTCCTCGATCGGGTGCGTGGCCTCGACGGCGACCTCTACGGGCTGGTGAACATCGCCGGCGGGGCCGCCCCGTCGACGTGGATGCCGTCCACCCGCGTCACCCGTGAGGACTGGCGGGCACTGTTCGCGGCGAACCTCGAGACCGCGTTCTTCATGAGCCAGGCCGTGAGTCGGGAGTTATGCGCCGAAGGGCTGACGGGGTCGATCGTCTCGGTGTCTTCGATCAGCGGCATGAACACCGCGCCGTTCCACATCGCCTACGGGACGGCCAAGGCGGCCGTCGTCGCGATGACCCGCACGATGGCCGTGGAACTGGCCACCGCCGGCATCCGGGTCAACGCCGTGGCTCCCGGCGTCACCGAGACGGCCGCGTCGCGCATGTATGTCGACGAGGACCCCGAGCGGGACCGCACCGCCATCGCGATGGGCCGGCGCGGCACGCCCGAGGAACAGGCGGGCGCGATCCTGTTCCTGCTCTCCGACCTGTCGAGCTACATCACCGGCCAGACCCTGCTCGTCGACGGCGGGCTGAACCTGAAGTGGAGCCACCTGGGCGCCGACAACACGTCGCTGTTCCTCAAAGACGAGTCCTTCCGAGAAGCCATCAGCAGGCCCTGAAAGGAAGAGCAATGACCCACACAGAATCCGATCTCGACGCCGCGATCGAGGTCGAAGCCGATCCGGACGACTCGACGGGGCGGATCGCCGAGGACCTGTCGGATCCGACGACCATCCCGGTCGAGGCGTACATCTCCGAGGAGTACGCCCGCGCCGAGCGAGACCGGTTGTGGCGCAAGGTGTGGCAGCAGGTCGGGCGGGTGGAGGAGATCCCCGAGGTCGGCAGCTACCTGACCTACGACATCCTCGACGACTCGATCATCATCGTGCGCACCGGTGACAACACCTTCGCCGCCCACCACAACGTCTGCATGCACCGCGGGCGCAAGCTCGTCGACACCCCCGACGGCGCGAAGAACGCCGTCGGCCGGGCCCGCAAGTCGTTCGTCTGCGGATTCCACGGCTGGACCTACGGGCTGGACGGCACGTGCACCCACATCCGCGAGCAGGACGACTGGAAGGGCACGCTGACCGCACGCAACACTCACCTGGCCCCCGTGCAGGTCGACACCTGGGGCGGCTGGCTGTTCGTCAACATGGACCCGGAGTGCGAGCCGCTGGCCGACTACCTGTTCCCGGCATCGAAGATCCTGGAACCGTTCGGGCTGGAGAACATGCGCTACAAGTGGCGCAAATGGCTGAACTTCGACTGCAACTGGAAAGTCGCGATGGAGGCCTTCAACGAGACCTACCACGTGTTCACCACCCACCCGGAGTTCAACAAGTTCGGCGAGTTCAAGGGCTGGGCCAAAGCGCAGGGCAGGCACAGCAACATCGGCTACGACGCGCCCAAGGGCATGGACGAGACCAAGTCGAAGATCCGCCTCGGCACCGGTGATCCGCGCATCTCGACCGCCGAGATGCAGGTCTACACCATGGAGGAGACCAACGCGACCACCACGCAGACGCTGGTGAACGCCGCCAAGCGACTGGTCGACGAACTCCCCGAGGGCACCCCGGCCGACCAGGTGCTGCAGCACTGGCTGGCCTCGGCACGACGCGACGACGAGACCCGCGGCGTGATCTGGCCGACGATCCCGCCGGACATCCTGGGGCAGAGCGGCACCGCGTGGCAGCTGTTCCCGAACTTCCAGATCGGCCAGGGCCTGACCAGCGCGCTGTGCTACAGCGCGCGCCCCGATCCGAGCTACGACCCGAACAAGTGCATCTTCGAGGTCGCGGTCTTCGAGCTGTACCCGAAAGGCCAAGAGCCGCCGACGGAATGGGCCTACACCCCGAAGGACTCGCCGAACTGGCTGTCGGTGCTGCCCCAGGACTTCTCGAACATGGCCGCGGTGCAGCAGGGCATGAAGTCGGCGGGCTTCCCGGGCACGCGGCCCAACCCGTACCGCGAGCGCAGCACCGTGAACCTGCACCACCAGCTGGCCAAGTACATGGGGACAGGCGCGCCCCGCGAGCTTTAGCGAATCCGGCGCGCTGAAGCACCCTCAGCGTCGTATTGCGCGCCGAATCCGCCCCGAGAAGGAGGAACTGTGGAGACTTGCGGGCCGACTGACACGCCCACCGACATCGACATCCCGGCACTGCGCGAGAAGTACGCCCAGGAGCGGGCCAAGCGGCTGCGTCCGGAGGGCGGCTCGCAGTACCTGGAGCTCGAGGGCGACTTCGCCGAGTTCTACGAGGTGGACCCGTACACGACGGTGACCGAACGCGATCCGGTCGCCGAGGACGTCGACGTGGTGATCCTCGGCGGGGGCTTCGCCGGGCTGCTCGCCGGCGCGTACCTGAGGAAGGCCGGCGTCACTGGCATCCGCGTCATCGAGATGGCCGGCGACTTCGGGGGCGTGTGGTACTGGAACCGGTTCCCTGGAATCCAGTGCGACAACGACGCGTATTGCTATGTCCCGCTGCTCGAAGAGCTCGGCTTCATGCCGAGCAAGAAGTTCGCCGACGGCGCCGAGATCTTCGGCCACTGCCGCAACATCGGCAAGCACTTCGGCCTCTACGACGGCGCACTGTTCTCCACCCAGGTTCGCGAACTCCACTGGGACGACGACCTGCAGCGGTGGCGGATCAGCACCGACCGCGGCGACGACGTGCGGGCCCGCTTCGTGGTGATGGCGCAGGGCTCCTACAACCGCCCGAAACTGCCGGGAATCCCCGGCATCAAAGACTTCACGGGACATGTGTTCCATTCGGCCCGCTGGGACTACGACTACACCGGAGGCGACGCCGACGGCGGCCTGGTCAACCTGGCCGACAAGCGGGTGGCGCTCGTCGGCACCGGCGCGACCGGCGTCCAGCTGGTGCCGCACCTCGGCCGGGACGCCAAGCAGCTCTTCGTGTTCCAGCGCACGCCCTCGTCGGTCGACGAGCGGGTCAACACACCCACCGATCCGAACTGGGCGGCCTCGCTGCAGCCGGGCTGGCAGGAGGAGCGCAAGCGCAACTTCCACAACTGGTCGCCGTTCGTCGGCGTCGTGTTCGGCGAGCCCGATCTGGTGTGCGACTTCTGGACCGAGCTCGGGCGCAACCTGACCGCGCGCATCGCCGGCAGCGCGGATCCCATGGCGGTGACCATCGAGCAGATCATGGCCTTCCGGGAGGAAGAGGACTACAAGATCATGGAGCGGTTGCGGCGCCGCGTCGCGGCCGTGGTCGAGGACCCCGCGACCGCCGAGGCGCTCATGCCGTACTACCGGTTCATGTGCAAGCGGCCCTGTTCGAGCGAGCACTACCTGTCGACGTTCAACCGGCCGAACGTGACGCTGGTCGACGTGTCGGAATGCAAAGGCGTGGAACGGCTCACCGAGAAGGGGATCGTCGCCAACGGCGTCGAGTACGAGGTGGACTGCGTGATCTTCGCCAGCGGCTTCGAGATCTCCACCGAGATCAGCCGCCGCTACGCGATCGACCGCATCGTCGGCCGCGACGGGCTCTCGCTGTTCGACTACTGGCGCGACGACTACAAGACCCTGCACGGGATGACCAGCCGCGGCTTCCCGAATCAGTTCTTCATGGGGTTCATCCAGGGCGGGGTGTCTGCGAACACCACCGCGATGTTCGAGCAGCAGGCCGAGCACATCGCCTACATCATCGCCGAGGCGCAGAACCGGGGCGCCACCGTCGTCGAGCCGACCCAGGAAGGGCAGGACGACTGGGTGCACACGGTCCGCGAGCTCGCGATCGACAACTCCGCGTTCGAACTGTCCTGCACGCCGGGCTATTACAACAACGAGGGACGCGGCGGCGCGGAAGGCAACGGCTCGTTCCTCGGCGACTTCTACTCGCCCGGCTTCTACGCCTTCGACGAACTGATCGCCGGCTGGCGCGCCAAGGGCGACCTCGAAGGCCTGGAACTCCGTGGCTGAGCTGCGATTCGACGGTCGGGTCGCGATCGTCACCGGCGGCGGCCGCGGCCTGGGCCGCTGCTACGCGCTGACGCTGGCCGCGCGCGGCGCCAAGGTCGTCGTCAACGACGCCGGCGGCAGCCTGACCGGTGACGGCGCCGACGCCGGGCCTGCCGCGCAGGTCGCCGACGAGATCGTCGCCGCGGGCGGCGACGCGGTCGCCAACGCCGACTCGGTGGCCACGGCCGACGGGGGCGAGGCGATCGTCGCGGCCGCGCTGGAGGCTTACGGCCGCGCCGACGTGCTCGTGCACAACGCCGGCAACGTACGGCGCGGTTCGCTGCGGGAGATGAGCTACGAGGACTTCGACGCCGTGGTCGACGTGCACCAGCGCGGCGCGTTCCACCTGGTGCGGCAGGTGTTCCCGGTGATGTGCGACAACGGCTACGGCCGCATCGTGCTGACGTCCTCGATCGGGGGGCTGTACGGCAACCACGACGTCGCCAATTACGCCGTCGCGAAGGCCGGCGTGATCGGACTGTCCAACGTGGCCGCCGTCGAGGGCGCGGCCCACGGGGTGCGCAGCAACGTCATCGTTCCCGCGGCCGTGACCCGGATGGCCGAGGGCATCGACACCTCGGCCTACCCGCCGATGGGGCCGGAGCTGGTCGCCCCCGCCGTCGGCTGGCTGGCCCACGAATCGTGTTCGGTGACAGGGGAGATCTTCATCGCGCTGGCCGGACGGATGGCGCGCGCGGTGATCGCCGAGACACCGGGGGTGTACCGGCCGTCGTGGACGATCGAGGATTTCGCCGGGCAGATCGACGCGATCCGGGACTTCTCCGAGCCGGTGCTGTTCCCGGTGGTGCCCGACGGCCACAACGAACACATCCGCTACAGCTTCGGGATGGCAGCCCAGGGGGCTGGCCATGCCTGAGAACGGCCCACTCGCAGGCATCCGCGTCGTCGACCTCACCGCGATGGTGATGGGTCCCTACTGCACGCAGATCATGACCGACATGGGCGCCGACGTGATCAAAGTCGAACCACCCGAAGGGGACAACACCCGGTTCATCTCGGTCGGCCCGATCCCCGGGATGAGTGGGGTGTTCGTCAACGTCAACCGCGGCAAGCGCAGCGTGGTGCTCGATCTGCGCACCGACCAGGGCAGTGACGCGATCCGGGCCCTCGTGGAACGCGCCGACGTGTTCATCCATTCGATGCGCGCCAAAGCGATCACCAAGCTCGGCCTCGGCTACGACGACGTCGCGGCCCTCAACCCGTCGATCGTCTACACCAACTGCTACGGCTACGGCAGGCGCGGACCGGAGCGGGACCGTCCCGCCTACGACGACACCATCCAGGCCGAGTGCGGAATCCCGGAGGTGCAAAGACAACTCACGGGTGAGGCCGACTACGTCGGCACCATCATGGCCGACAAGGTCGCCGGCCTGACGGCGTTGTACGCGACGATGATGGCGCTGTTCCACCGCGAGCGGACCGGGCAGGGGCAAGAGGTCGAGGTCGCCATGTTCGAGACGATGGCGTCCTTCATGCTGGTCGAGCATGCCAACGGCGCCATGTTCGACCCCCCGCTCGGGCCGGCCGTCTATCCACGGACCGTGGCGCCCAACCGGCGGCCCTACCGCACCAAGGACGGCTACATCGCCGCGCTGATCTACAACGACAAGCACTGGAACGCGTTCGTCAACGCCGTGCAACCGTCGTGGCACTCGGACCTGTACGCGACGCTGGAAGCCCGCGCACATCAGATCGACGCCGTCTACGGACTGGTCGCCGAGACGCTGGCCGAACGCACGACCGCCGAATGGCTGGATCTGTTCCGGGCGCTGGAGATCCCCGCCGCCCCACTGAACACCCCCGACGCGCTGTTCGACGACCCGCACCTCAACGCGGTCGGGCTGTTCGAGACCGTGGACACCCCGCAGGGGCCGGTCAGGTTCCCCGGGGTGCCGACATGGTTCTCCCGGACACCGGGCAAGGTGCGCGGGCCCGCACCGGAACTCGGCGCCGACACCGCGGCGGTGCTCGACGAACTCGGCCTCGGTGCGGGGTAGGAGGCATCGTGGACTTCGACATGGGCAAGCGGGCTTCGGACCTGCGCCGCGAACTGCGGCAACTGGTCGAGGACCATGTGCCCGAACACTTTCTGGGTGCGTTCACCGACGACCCGGCCGATCTGGCAACCGCCCAGGCGTTCTGCCGCATCCTGGCCGAACGCAACCTGCTGTGCCTGGCGTGGCCGCCGGAGTTCGGCGGCGGCGGCGCGTCGGTGTGGGAGCAGACCGTCGTGCGCGAGGAGATGTGGGCCCACCACGAACCGCGCGGTGCCCAGTACATGGGGGTGAACTGGGTCGGGCCGATCATCATGCGCCACGGCACCGAGGAGCTGCAGCGCAGGCATCTGCCGCCGATCGCGGCCGGCGAGGTGATCTGGTGCCAGGGCTTCTCCGAGCCCGAGGCCGCTCGGACCTGGCGTCGTTGCGCACCCACGCCCGCCCGGTCGAGGACGGCTCCGGCGGCTGGTCGGTCAGCGGCCAGAAGATCTGGACGTCCTACGCGACGATGGCGCAGTGGTGCTTCCTGCTGGCCCGCACCTCCCGCGGGGACAAGAAACAGCAGGGCCTGACGATCTTCCTGGTGCCGATGGACGATCCGGCCATCACGGTCCGCCCGATCGACTGCATGATGGGTCCGCACCACCTCAACGAGGTGTTCTTCGACGACCTGCGGGTCACCGAGGCCGACGTGCTCGGCACCGTCGACCAGGGCTGGTCGATCGTGCAGGACGTGATGGCCTTCGAGCGGGTCGGTATCGCGAGATACGCGCGGTGCGAACGGCTGCTCGCCGCGGCGCCTGCAGTACTCGGCGAGCGCTGGGACATGCTGTCCGACGAGCTCCGCGGGCGCTGGATCCGGATGCTCACCCACTGCCGCAGGGCCCGCCTGATGGCCTACCGCGTCGTCGCTCAGCAGAGCAGCGGCCGCGTCACCCCGGGTGATGCGGCGGCCTACCGCATCGCGGTGACCACACTGGACCAGGACAGCGCCGAGGTGCTGATGGACATCGCGGCCGAGGTCGAGCGCGGCCAACCGCGGGCAGCCTGGTTCCTCGGCGAGGTGGAGGACCACTGGCGCTACTCGCAGGCGTCCACGGTGTCGTCGGGAAGCATTGAGATGCAACGTATTCTACTGTCTAGGTCGATGCTGAAGGGGGCGTCGCGGTGATCCTCAGCTCAGCGAGGACGCCCTCGAGTACGGCAGGCAGGCGCGGCAGGCGTTCGGTGCGGCCGGCGGCGATGCGCTGGTGATGCACGCGCAGGACGCACCCGACGACCGGGAAGCGATGGTGACACCGGTGCTCGACGGGCTCGGCGCGTGGGATCTGGACCCCCGCACCGACGCCGACGGGCTGGAGGCGGCAGCTGCGCTGTGCCGCAGCGCGGGCTACTGGGCGGTGCCCTACCCGCTGGCCGAGCGGCTGGCCGCCCCCGCCGACCCGGACGTCGACGGACTGGTCGTGGTCGGCGGCCCCCGTCCGGCCGGCGCCCTCGCCGGGCTCCGGACACGTTGGGCCGCAGTGACACTCGACGGTCGGCGGTCGACGGTCACCGGCCGGGGCGACACACAGCCGGGGTTCGTCACCGAACTGGAGCTGACACCGGCGGACGTGTCCGGGGCTGCAGACGTCGCACTCGGACTGGTCCTGCCGTGCTGGACCCTGCTGGGCATGCTGGATCGCGCCGTGGAGCTGACCGTCGCACACGTCGGCCTGCGCAAGCAGTTCGGCCAGACGTTGTCGTCGTTCCAGGGCGTGCAGTTCCAGCTCACCGACGCCGAAGTCGAGCGCAGCGGCCTCGACATCCTGGCCAAGCACGCATTGTGGAGTATCTCGACCGACGAAGCGCACGCCGTCACCGATGCGCTGGCGCTGCGGCTCGCCGCGATCGAGGCGGCCGACGTGGTGTTCCGGGTGTGCCATCAGCTCCACGGCGCGGTCGGCTTCTGCGACGAGACCACGCTGTCGTGGCTGTCGCGGTACAGCCAGCCGCTGCGCCGGCTGCCGTTCGGCGCGTCCGGCACCCGCGACCACCTCACCCGGGCGGCCGGAACACGCGGCCTGACAGGGCTGTTCGCATGACCGCCGAAACTGAAGATCAACGCGATCATCCGGCGGATTCTCAGTCACAAGCTCAGTTTCGCGAGCAGGTGCGGGCCTGGTGCCGCGAACACATCCCGGCCGACTGGCGTGCCTCCCAGACCGGCGCGAGCGACGACGAGTTCGTCCGCTTCCAGAAAGCCTGGTTCGCCGAACTGCACAGCGCCGGCTACGCGGTGCCGCACTGGACGGCGGAATGGGGCGGCGGGCTCTCCGTCGATCAGCAGGTGGTGCTGTACCAGGAGCTGGCCGCCCACGACGCACCGCGACTGGTGCTGGCGTTCGTCGGCATCCACCACGCCGCGTCCACGCTGCTGATCGCGGGCACCGAGGAACAGCGTCGGCGGCACCTGCCCGCGATCCTCGACGGCGAGATCTGGGTGCAAGGCTTCTCCGAACCCGAGGCGGGCTCCGACCTGGCCGCGCTGCGCACCACCGCCCGCCGGGTGGGTAACGACGAGTTCGTGGTCAGCGGGCAGAAGGTCTGGGCCAGCGGCGGGATGCACGCCGACTGGTGCCTGCTGCTGGCCCGCACCGATCCGGGTGCGCCGAAGCGGAAGGGCATCTCCTACTTCCTGCTCGACATGACCAGCCCCGGGGTGGAGGTCCGTCCGATCCGCAACGCGGTCGGCGACTCCCACTTCTGCGAGATCTTCCTCGACGACGTCATCATCCCCGCGGCCAACCTGGTCGGCGCCGAGAACGAGGGCTGGCAGGTGGCGCAGGCGACGCTGGGCGCCGAACGCGGGATGACGATGCTGGAGCTCGCCGAACGCTTGGGCAACGCCGGGTTCCGCCGGCTGGTCGAGACCGCGCCGCTGGACGACCCGGTCGTCGCCGACCGGCTGGCTGCGTTCGACACCGAGATCACCGGGCTGCGGGGGCTGTGCAGGCAGATCGTCGAACACGGGGCGGCCGGGCCGGCCGACGCGTCGATCGTCAAGCTGTACTACAGCGAACTGCTGCAACGACTCACCGACTTCGGCGCCGAGATCGGCGGTCTGGAAGCGCACACCGTGCTGGCCAAGCCGATGTCGAGCGGATGGGAATCCGGTTCGTGGGTGCTCGATTTCGTGGGCTCCTGGGAGTGGACGATCCCCGGCGGCGCCAGCGAGATCCAGCGCACCATCATCGCCGAGCGCGGGCTCGGGCTGCCGCGGGAACCGAGCGTCGCGTGACAGCCACCGCGTTCTCCGAGTTCCACGACGAACTCCGCTCGGCCGCAGCAGAACTGCTGGCCAAGGACCGCGCACCCGACTGGGCGGTGCTGGTCGAGGCCGGATGGACCGGCCTGGAGGTTCCCGACGAACTGGGTGGGGCCGGGGCGACGTTCGTCGAGGCCGCGCTGGTCCTGGAACAGATCGGGCGGGCCGCAGCCGCGAGCCACTACCTGGGCAGCGCGGTACTGGCCGCCGGAGCGCTGAACCTGTCGGCGCCCAGCATTGGTCGGGATGAGCTGCTGGCCGGGGTCGCGTCGGGACGGGGCCGCTTGGCAGTGGTCACCGACGGGTTCACCGTCGACGGGGCGAGACTGACCGGACAAGCGGCGTTCGTCCCCGACGCCATCGGCGCCGACCGGCTGCTGGTGCTGGCCGGCGGCACGATGGCGGTGGTGGACAGCACGCAGGTGACCGTCGCGGCACAGCCCGTCGTCGACGAGACACGCAGGCTCGCGACCGTCACCGCCGACGCGGCAGGCATCACCGAACTGCTGACGTTCGACGGTGACCCGGAGGCGCTACGGCATCGCGCCGAGGTCGCCGTCGCCTGCGACAGCCTCGGTCTGGCCGAGCAGATGCTCACCGCCACTGTCGATTACGTGAAGATGCGGCACCAGTTCGGCCTGCCCATCGGATCGTTCCAGGCCGTCAAGCATGCGTGTGCCGACATGCTCGTCGCCGTCGAGGTGGCCCGGAGGCTGATCTCCGATGCGGTCGGTGTGCTCGCCGACGGAGGCGACGCCGCCGTGTCGGCCGCAATGGCGAAGTCCTACGCATGCTCGGCCGCGGTCGAGGTGGCAGGCAAGGCGATGCAGCTGCACGGCGGTATCGGCTACACGTGGGAGAGCGGCATCCACGTCTACCTCAAACGCGCCACGCTGAACCGGTCGTTGTTCGGTTCTGCTGCAGCACAACGGAAAAGACTCTCGCAGAGATATTCGAAAGGGATATGACCATGGGTGTACCCGTGTACAAGCGCATTCTCGACCTCTTCGAGGCCGAGGGCGTCAACACGCTGTTCGGGATCCCCGACCCCAACTTCGTGCACATGTTCACCGAGGCGGACGCCCGCGGGTGGTCGGTCGTCGCGCCGCACCACGAACTGAGCGCCGGCTTCATGGCGGAGGCGGCGTCCCGGATGACCGGCGCGCCGGGCCTGTGCATCGGCACGCTCGGCCCGGGCGTGGCCAACATCGCCGGGGCGATGATGTGCGCACTGGTGGAGAACTCGCCGGTGATCTTCCTCGGCGGGCAGCGCGCCCGCATCACCGAACGCCGGGTGCGCCGCGGTCGCATCCAGTTCGTCCAGCAGGAGGGCCTTTTCGCGCCGTCGGTGAAGTACAGCAGCTCGATCGAGTACGCCGACCAGACCGATGAGATCGTGCACGAGGCCATCCGCCGGGCCATGTCAGGCACCCCCGGGCCTGCCTACATCGAGTTCCCGTCGCACGTCATCCTCGAAGAACTCGACCTCGGTGACGCGCCCGAGCCGTCGGCGTACCGGCTGGTGAACCAGGGCGCCGGCGCCCGCGAGGTCGCCGAGGCGGCCGAACTGATCCGGCAGGCCGAGCGCCCGATCCTGCTGGTGGGCCACGGCGTTCACACCTCACGGACCCAGGAGCAGGTTCGCGAGCTGGCCGAGCTGATGGCCTGCCCGGTGATCCAGACCTCCGGCGGCACCTCGTTCATCCCCGGCCTGGAGGACCGCACCTTCCCGTACCTGTTCTCCCCGGCCGCCAACGCCGCGGTAGAGGAGTCCGACCTGTGCGTGGCGCTGGGCACCGAACTCGGCGAACCGATGCACTACGGCCGGACCCAGCACTGGGCGGCCAACGACGCGAACCGCAAATGGGTGTACGTCGAACAGGATCCCACCGCGATCGGGGTGAACCGCCGATTCGACGTGCCGCTGGTCGGCGATCTGCGCGGGGTGGTGCCGCAGTTGGTCGAGGCGCTGCGGGACGCCCCACGGACCGCGTCGGCCAACCTGCAGAAGCTGATTGCCGACGATGCCGCCGAGTTGGCCCGGGTCGCCGAAGAGGCCCCGAGCGGGCGCACCCCGGTGCACCCGGCCCGGTTCGTCGTCGAGGCCACCAAGGCGTTCGACGAGTACGCGCCCGACGGCATCATGGTCCGTGACGGCGGGGCGACGGTGATCTTCCAGTGGACCTATTCGCAGACCAAGCCGCGCGACGTGATCTGGAACCAGAACTTCGGCCACCTCGGCACCGGCCTGCCCTACGCCGTCGGCGCGTCGGTCGCCGAGGGTCGCAAGCGGCCGGTCATGTTGCTCACCAGCGACTCGGCGTTCCTGTTCCACATCGCCGAACTGGAGACCGCGGCCCGGGAGAACCTGCCGTTGGTCTGCGTGGTCGGCGTCGACCACCAGTGGGGTCTGGAAGTGGGCGTGTACAAGCGCACGTTCGAGCAGCCGTCACCGCAGCCCGGCGTGCACTGGAGCAAGGACGTCCGGATGGACAAGATCGCCGAGGGCTTCGGCTGCCACGGCGAATACGTCGAGAAGGAGGACGAGATCGGCCCGGCCATCCAACGGGCGTACGCCAGCGGCAAGACCGCGGTGGTGCATGTGTGCATCGACCCGAAGGCGAACTCCGAGGAGATGCCGAAATACGACCGTTTCCGTACCTGGTATGCCGAAGGCACACAGTAGAGATGCGTTCTAGGGAAGAGTAGGGACATGCGTGATTATCTGAAGCACTACATCGACGGGCAGTGGGTCGAGCCGGTACGGCCCAACGCCCTGGAGGTCGACAACCCGGCCACCGAGGAGATCTCCGGCAGGATCGCACTGGGCTCGTCGGCCGACGTGGACCTCGCGGTCACCGCGGCGCGGCGGGCGTTCGACAGCTGGGCGCTGACCACCCGGGAGGAGCGCCTCGAGCTGCTCGGCGCGATCATGGCCGAGTACCAGAAGCGGGCAGGCGAACTGGCCGAGGCCGTCACCGAGGAGATGGGCGCACCCGCGTCACTGGCGTCCGGGCCGCAGGTGAACCTCGGCATGGGGCACCTGGCCACCGCGATCGACGCGCTGAAGAACTTCGCGTTCGAGGAACAGCACGGCAGCACCCTGGTGGTCAAGGAGCCGATCGGGGTCTGCGGGCTGATCACGCCGTGGAACTGGCCGATCAACCAGATCGCGTGCAAGGTGTTCCCGGCGCTGGCCACCGGTAACACGATGGTGCTCAAACCGTCCGAGGTGGCGCCGTATTCGGCGCAGATCTTCTCCGAGATCATCGACGCCGCCGGGGTTCCGGCCGGTGTGTACAACCTGGTCTACGGCGACGGGCCCGGTGTGGGTGCGGCGATCTCCAGTCACCCCGACATCGACATGGTGTCGTTCACCGGTTCGACTCGCGCCGGCGTCGAGGTCGCCCGCAACGCAGCCACGACCGTCAAGCGCGTCACCCAGGAACTGGGCGGCAAGAGCCCGAACATCGTGCTCGACGACGACGACTTCGCCAAGAGCGTGGCCGCGGGCACCTCGGTGATGATGGTCAACAGCGGGCAGAGCTGCAACGCGCCGTCGCGCATGCTGGTGCCGAACTCGCGGATGGACGAGGCCATCGCGGTCGCCCGGGACACCGCGTCGGCGGTCAAGGTCGGTGACCCGTCCGACAAGTCCGCGATCGGGCCGGTCGCGTCGCGGGCACAGTTCGAGAAGATCCAGGGCCTGATCCAGAGCGGCATCGACCAGGGCGCCACGCTCGTCGTCGGCGGCACCGGACGTCCCGACGGCATCGACAAGGGCTACTTCGTCAAGCCGACGGTGTTCGCCAACGTCACCAACGACATGACGATCGCACGCGAGGAGATCTTCGGCCCGGTGCTGTGCATCCTGGGCTACGACGACCTCGACCAGGCCGTCGCGATCGGCAACGACACCGAATACGGTCTGGCCGGCTATGTTTCGGGCGCCGACCTGGAGCAGGCACGCGCGGTGGCCCGCCGGATCCGGGCCGGATCGGTCGCGATCAACCACGGCTTCGACCTGGCCGCGCCGTTCGGTGGCTACAAGCGCAGCGGCAACGGCCGCGAGTGGGGGCCGTTCGCGTTCGACGAGTTCCTCGAGGTCAAGGCCGCGCTGGGGTACACCCCCGCCTAGTCAGGTGAATCGGGCGCGCTCAGGCACCCTCACGGTGCTCGAGCGCGCCCGATTCGCAGAAGGGTCGTGAGCGGGGGCGCGATGAGTTCCCGCGGGGCGCCTGGTCTGCATCGGTGACCACCACCACCGAGGAGAATCCAATGCCCGTCCGCACCACCGCCCCGCTGGGCGCACCCATCTGGGTCGACCTGGCCACCTCCGACCTCGACCGCGCAAGGAATTTCTACGGCACGGTCTTCGGCTGGACCTTTGACACCGCCGCGCCCGAGTACGGCGGCTATGTCACCGCGCTACTCGACGGACGGCCGGTGGCCGGATTGATGGCCAACGAACCGCAGTGGAACGCGCCCGACGGCTGGACCACCTACCTGCACACCGCAGACGCCGACGCGACCGTCGCCAAAGCGGTCGCGGCCGGGGGCACGTCGTGCGTGCCCCCGATGGACGTCCCCGACAAGGGCCGGATGGGCATGGCAGCCGACTCTGCGGGCGCGCTCTTCGGGCTGTGGCAACCTACCGGCCACCGCGGTTACGACGTCGTCGGCGAACCCGGTGCTCCGGTCTATCACCAACTCACCACCCGCGACTACCGCGCTGCGCTGACCTTCTACCGGGACGTTTTCGGCTGGACCACCGACACAGTCGCCGACTCCGACGAATTCCGCTACAGCACAGCAACCTTCGACGGGGAGGCGCTGATCGGCGTGATGGACGGCGGCAACCTCCCGGGGGACTGGCCGTCCCACTGGAGCTTCTTCCTCGGCGCCGACGACGTCGACAAGACCGTGCAGCTGATCACCGATAACGGCGGCGGGGTCCTGCGCGGCGCGGAGGACACCCCGTACGGCAGGCTGGCGGCGGTCACGGATCCGACCGGCGCAGCCTTCAACCTGTCGTCGGTGGAGGGCTGAGGGGCTCTCCCCGGTGAGCCGATGCGAATACCCCGTAGCGGGACCGCCCGCGCGCGAGGAAGATGGCGGGTGGGGGGCAATGACGTCGACCGCATCGGCAACATGGGGGGACCATGGCGAAGTTTCCGGACGTGGTGGTGACGGGGGTCGCCATGACCACCGCACTGGGCACCAGCGTCGAATCGACCTGGCAGGGGCTGCTGGCGGGGCACAGCGGCATCAGAACCCTGGACGACCCCTTCGTCGAGGAATTCGACCTGCCGGTCCGCATCGGCGGGCATCTGCTGGAGACCTTCGACGAACAGATGACCCCCGAAGAGGTCGAGAGCAATTCGTACGTTCAGCGCATGGCGCTGGTGCTCGGCCGGCGGGCCTGGGAGAACGCCGGCGCACCCGAGGTGGATCCGCTGCGGCTGGCGGTGTCCATCGGCACCGGGATCGGCGGCCTGGAGGTGATGGCCTTCGCCTACGACGACATGCGCGACCGCGGGTACCAGGTCATCTCCCCGACCACGGTGCAGAAGTACATCCCGAGCGCTCCGTCCACGTCGGTCGCCGTCGAACGCCACGCGTGCGCAGCCATCCTGACCCCGGTCTCGGCCTGTGCGTCGGGCTCCGAGGGGGTGGCGCAGGCGTGGCGGCAGATCATCCTGGGCGAGGCCGACGTCGCGATCTGCGGGGGAGTGGAGTCGCGGATCGAGGCCGTCCCGATCGCCGGGTTCGCCCAGATGCGCATCGTGATGTCGACCAACAACGACGATCCCGCCGGCGCCTGCCGGCCGTTCGACAGGGACCGCGACGGCTTCGTGTTCGGGGAGGGCGGCGCGCTGCTGGTGATCGAGACCGAAGAGCACGCCAAAGCACGCGGCGCGAACATCCTGGGCCGGGTGATGGGGGCGAGCATCACGTCGGACGGGTTCCACATGGTCGCGCCCGACCCGAACGGCGAACGAGCCGGATACGCGATGACGCGCGCAATCCAGTTGGCAGGTCTGTCACCGACCGACATCGACCACATCAACGCCCATGCGACCGGCACCAGCGTGGGTGACCTCGCGGAATCCGTGGCGATCAACAAGGCGCTCGGCGGCCACGCGCCCGCGGTGTACGCGCCCAAGGGCGCGCTCGGGCACTCGGTCGGCGCGGTCGGCGCGGTGGAGTCGATCCTGACGCTGCTGGCCCTGCGCGACGGCGTCATCCCCCCGACCCGGAATCTGAAGAACCTGGACCCGGAGATCAATCTGGACGTGGTGGCAGGCAGCCCGCGCCCGGGTGACTACCACTACGCGATCAACAACTCGTTCGGGTTCGGCGGGCACAACGTGTCGCTGGTGTTCGGCCTGCCCTGACCGTCAGCTCTTGACGAGCGTGAACTGCGCCAGTTCGCTGATGCCGCGGTTGAAGAAGTCGCTGCAACCGGTCAGGTACTTCATGTAGCGCTGATACACCTCTTCGGACGTCGCGGCGACCGCCTCGTCGTGATGGGCTTCCAGCCCCTCGGCCCAGGTGTCCAGCGTGCGCACGTAGTCCTGGTTCAGGTACTGCTTGTCCGCCAGCGTGAATCCCGCGTCGGCGGACAGTTCGACGATGTTCTCCTCGCCGGGCACCGAGCCGCCGGGGAAGATCTCCTTGGCGATGAACCGCATGAACTTCAGATCGGTCATCGTGATGGGGATGCCCATCTCCGGCCACTTCTTCAGCGGATGACCGAGGATGGCCTGCAACAGCATGCGGCCGCCGCTGGGCAGCGCATTACTGCACATCGTGAAGAACGGGGCGTAGCGCTCCTGCGGGAACGCCTCGATCGCCTCGATGCTGACGATGCGGTCGACGGGCTCGTCGAACTGCTCCCAGCCGCGCAGCAGGATGCGGCGGGACCGGTCGGTGTCGAGGCCGTCCAGCAGTTGCTGAGCGAACCCGCATTGGTTGCGGCTCAACGTCAGACCGATGACGTTGACGTCGAACTTCTCGACGGCACGCTTGAGCACCGAGCCCCAGCCGCAGCCGATGTCGAGCAGCGTCATGCCCGGCTGCAGCTCCAGTTTCCCCAGCGCCAGATCGATCTTGGCGATCTGCGCCTCGCCGAGCGTCATGTCGTCACGCTCGTAGTAGGCGCAGCTGTAGGTCCGGGACGGATCCTGGAACAGCCCGAAGAACTCATCGGAGAGGTCGTAGTGCGCCTGGACCTCTTCGAAATGGGGCTCCATGCCCTTGCCCGTCTCGGCTGCGCTCACCGTTTGCTTGGCCATCCCCGACCGACCTCCATCCGACAAAACGGATCCTCGTTGCGTGTGCAAATCAGGTAACGCGTGTACTCAAATTACTACACCGCGGTCAGTCATGGCTTCTCACAGGTGAATTGGACGACGTCGGTGTAGCCGTCGCGGAACAGGTCGGCGCAGCCGGCCAGATACTTGTAGAACCGCTCGTAGATCTCCTCGGAGGTGATCGCGATGGCCTCGTCCTTCTTCTCCTTGAGGTTCGCGGCCCAGGTGTCGAGCGTCTTGACGTAGTGCGGTTGCAGGTGCTGTTCGCGCGTCACGTTGTAGCCGTTGCGGTTGGCCGCGTCGGTGACCTGAGCGGCGAGCGGCAGCCGTCCGCCGGGGTAGATCTCGTCCATGATGAACTTGATGAAGCGCACGTTCGACATGGTCAGCGGCAGCTTCTTGGCTTTGATCTCCTCGTCGCTGGGGATGATGATCGTGTGTAGCAGCATCACCCCGTCGTCGGGCATCCAGCTGAACGTCTTCTTGAAGTAGTCGTCGTACTTGTTGAACCCGAAGTGCTCGAACGCGCCGATCGACACGATGCGGTCGACCTTGCCGTCGAACTCCTCCCAGGGCTGCAGCCGCACCTCCATCTTCCGGTCGCTCTTGAGCTGAGGGAACCGGTTGTCTTCGATGTGCTGCTTCTGATTCTCCGACAGCGTCAGCCCGATGACGTTGACGTCGTACTTTTCCACTGCCCGCGCGATCGTCGAACCCCAGCCGCAGCCGATGTCGAGCAGCGTCATCCCGGGCTGCAGGCCGAGCTTGCCCAGGGACAAGTCCACCTTGGCCAGCTGGGCCTCTTCGAGGGTCATGTCGTCGCGCTCGAAATAGGCGCAACTGTAGGTCTGGGACGGGTCCTGCCAGAGCTTGAAGAAGTCGTTGGAGATGTCGTAGTGGAACTGGACTTCTTTTTTGTCCGAACCGCGGGTCTGAGACGCGGATTTGGACAGCCAGGCGGATTCGGCGGTCTCGTTCGGTTGTTCGGTGGAACTGTTCGGCATCGAGTGTCCTGTCGACATGCAGATATCACGCCCGGGCGGGGCGCTGGGTCTCCACTACCCTGCCGGGGAACGCGAAACGGTCCGGATCTGAATGTACGCGGAGACTGTGCTGTGCCGCACGTCCCACGCCAACCGACGCGAAGATGGTGTCCATGACCCCGACTCCGCAGATCTACGTCAAAGCGTGCATCAACGGCGCCCGCACCCCTGACCAGCATCCGAATCTGCCGGTCACCCCCGAGGAACTGGCCGCCGAAGCGGTGGCCGCCCACCGGGCGGGGGCCAGGGCCGTGCACATGCATCCGAAGAACGCCGACGGCGTGGACTCGTTGCACGCTGCCGAGGTCGACGCGGCGGTGGCCGCGGTGCGGCAGGCGCTGCCGGGGCTGCCGCTGGGCGTGACGACCGGATTCTGGGCGTTGCCGGACCCCGGCCAACGTCTGCGGGCCGTGCAGAGTTGGACGGTGCTGCCGGACTTCGCGTCGCTGAACTGGCACGAACCCGGCTCCCCGGAGCTGGCCGAAGTGCTGCTGGGCCGGGGGCTGGGTGTGGAGGCCGGGATCTTCCACGCAGAGGCGGCGCGGTCGTGGGCGGCGTCCGACATCGCGGCGCACTGCATGCGCGTGATGATCGAGCTCGGCGCCGACGGTGACGTGGCGACGGCCGACGAACTGCTGGGCATCGTCGCGTCGGCCGGCTCGCCGGCGCCGGTGTTGTTGCACGGGCTCGACGAAAGCTGTTGGCCACTACTGGGACATGCGGGTGCGCGCGGCGTGCAGGCGCGGATCGGCCTGGAGGACACGCTGCTGCTGCCGGACGGTACCGTCGCCGACGGCAACGCGGCGCTGGTCGCCGCCGCGGTCGAACTGCTCAGCCGGTAGGGGCCCCGAGCGCGAAGTCGGCGAAGTCGAATCCCGGCACCACGACACAACTGACCAGGCAGGGCTGATCGTCCCGGGGGCGGGCGCGCTGCCAGTGTCCCGGCGGCACCACGAACTGCGGCGTCTGGCCGGCCGCGATGTCGGCGCCGAGCAGGTGGGCGGTCGCGGAGTCCTGCTCCGCCCCGACCTCCAGCACCAGCGGCCCGCCGGAATGGAACAGCCACAGCTCGGAACTGCGCACGGTGTGCCACGCGGACTGCTGCCCCGGCATGAGCAGGAACAGGATGGCTGTCCCCGCATTGCGCACCCCGGTGTAGTCGGGCGGGAGAGCCGACTGCGGGATCGTCAGCTCGCTGCGCCACGTCTCCTTGAACCAGCCGCCCTCGGGATGTGGCGAAAGGTCCAGACGACGCGCCCATTCGGGGAGATCGGTCATCGGACCACCCTAGTAGGCTGCCGGGCATGGGTCGCGCGCTTCCGGGGTGGCTGGTTGCGCTGTGTGCTGCGCTGGTAGCGGTCAGTGCGTGGCTGCCGTGGCTGAGATCCGCCGAGGGCGGTGGGCGGGCCAACGCGATCGGCGGCGTGGCAGGCGCCATGCCGGTGCCGCCGCCCGGATTCGGGGTGGGTCAGCTGGTCGTGCTGCTGGCCTCGACGTTGGTGGTGGCGGGCGCGATGGCGGCCCGGGGTATCTCGGCTCGGATGGCTTCCACTGCGGCGCTGGCGATCTCGGTGGTGTTGGTCGTGCTGACTGCGTGGTTCTATCGGCTCTACGTCTACCCGCCGGTGTCGGCCGGGTACGGCCTCTATGTCGCAGGCGGACTCGCGCTGGCGTCGGTGTTGCTGTCGGTGTGGGCGATGCTGTCGGCGTGGAAGTCGCCGGTCCCGAAGGCGCACGCGCCGTTGTGAGTGGCTTCGTCGAACCTGTCACGCTGACCGGCGAACGCGGGGTCACGCTGGAACCGCTTGCCCGTGAACACCTCCCGGAGGTCGAGGCGGCGGCAGCGGACGGCGAGCTGGGGCGGTTGTGGTTCACCGCGGCGCCGAAGGCGGGCCGGGCCGGCGACTGGGTGGACATGCGGTTGTCTGTGCAGCGGCCGGACTCGGGGCTGACGTTCGTGGTGCGCGGGCGTGACGGCACGCTGGTCGGGTCGTCGAGTTACCTCAACGTCGACGGACCCAACCGGCGGTTGGAGATCGGCAACACCTGGTACGTCGGCGCAGTGCGACGCACCGGGGTCAACACCGAGACCAAGCTGTTGATGCTGGGTCATGCGTTCGACGTGTTGGGTTGCGTGGCAGTGGAATTCCGGACGCATTTCCTGAACTTCGACAGCCGCGCGGCGATCGAACGCCTGGGCGCCAAACGCGACGGGATTCTTCGCAGTCACCAGCTGATGCCCGACGGATCCCGCCGCGACACCGTGGTGTACTCGATCCTGGACCACGAATGGCCGGCCGTGCGGTCCAACCTGCGATTCAGGCTGGACCGCCACGGCTGACCGACAACGGGCCTACCCGGCCTCGACCGTGGTGGGCTCGATCGACTTCTGGTTACCGGAGTGGCTGACCTCGATCTTGCGCGGTTTGGCCTTCTCCGCGACCGGGATCGTCACCGTCAGCACGCCGTTCTCGTAGGTCGCCGAGATCGCCGACGTGTCGATGCCGTCGCCGAGGGACAGTTGGCGGCGGTAGCTGCCGAAGAATCGTTCGTTGGCCAGCCACTGCGCCGAATCCTCGGACCGGGCGGTGCGGTGCGCCGAGATCGTGAGGGTGCCGTTGTCGACGTTCACGTCGACCGAGCCGGGATCTATGCCGGGCAGGTCGGCGGTCAGAAGGTAGTGGTCGTCGATCTTGCAGAGGTCCATCGGCATGAACCGAGGAGCGCGGTTTGATCCGGCCTGGCTGGTCAGCAAGCCCCGGGTCAACGCGTCAAGGTCACTGAACGGATCAAAGCGGAGCACAGCAATCCACCTCCTATGTCACTCAGGGCCCGCCACCCCGACGGGCCGCTAAATCACTGTGCACCAGCGAGATTAGCACTCGAGGCGAGAGAGTGCCAAGAGTTTTCCGGCCGTCTGCCCGGCAATTTTTCTCCGCGTGCGGGGCTGTTCAGGGGGCGGCCGTCAGCACGACGTCGGCGGCATCCGCCACCTCGGCCGTCCGCCCCGGTGCGGCCTGATGCGCCCAGTACAGGTTGGTGTGGGCGATCACCGCGTCCACCGGCGGGGCACCCCACTGCGTCTTGTCGCCGGCGGTGTGCGCGTCGCGGACCAGGGTCACGTCGTAGCCGCGGGTGAAGGCGCCGTGCAGCGTCGAGCGAACGCACGCATCGGTTTCCGCGCCGGTGACCACGAGCCCCCACCGCCCTGTCGGCCAGCACGCTGTCCAGATCGGTGTCCTCGAACGCGTCGCCGTAGCTCTTGTCGATCACCGGTTCCCCGTCGCCGGGGGACAATTCGTCGACGATCTGCCAGCCAGCGCTGCCCCGGACGAGGTCGGCATCGTGATGGCGGATCCACACCACAGGCACGTGTTCGCGGCGCGCCCGCTCGATCAGCGATGCGATGGTGGCGACGACCTCGGTACTGCGGTGGGCGCCGTCGACCACGAGGTTCTGCACGTCGACGACGAGAAGTGCACTGTGGGGCCGGTTCTCGAAGGAGGTCATCACCACATTGTCCGCCGCAGGCGGTGCCGGCACTACGAAACGGGTTCGATCTGGGTGCCGCGGAGGCGGCCCCCGCACTGATCGCAGACCAGGGCCGGGGTGAACGTGCGTCCGCACGACGCGTGGGTCAGCGCCACCGCCCGCCCCTCGGGGGACGGAAACCACCGTTGCGCCCACGCCAGCGCGCACACCAGGACCGGAAAGAAGGCCCGCCCCTTGTCGGTGAGCAGGTAACGGTTGTCGTGCTGGGTGAGGATTCCCTCGTCGGTGAACACCGCCAAACGCCCGGCGATGGTGGCCGGTGGCGCACCCAACTGCGTCTGGAAGTCGGTGAACCGGCCGGCTCCGACGAACGCGGCGACCAGCAGCGCGAACGCCCACCGATCGCCGAGCACGCTCATGGTCTGTGGAAACAGCAGCGCGGCACCGGAGCGGCGGCCGCTGGACCGCCTGCGGTTGGTGCCCGACGGTATCGACCGCTCCCACGATCCGCTGGGGCCCCACCGGGCGGCCACGTCGTCTGCCCCGGCCGCTCGTCACACGACCGGCATGTCACCTCGGGCCGGAACGGCCGCCCGCATCCGCGGTGGCGCATGCCGGGCAGCGGCTCGGTGTGCTCGGGCACCCAGCGGCGTTCCCATTCCCAGATCGAGGTCAGGATCGGCCACAGCGAACGGCTCTTCGGGGTGAGCAGGTACTCGAAACGCGGAGGGTTGTCCTGATATCGGCTGCGGACCAGGAGTTCGTCGGTGGTCAGCGAGTTCAGCCGGCCCGACAACACCGCGTTGGACACCGGCAGCGCCTCCACGAAGTCGCCGTAGCGGCGCGCCCCCAACATCGCCCGCTGGATGATCAGCAGCGTCCACTCGTCGGCGAGCAGGCCCAGCATGCGGGCGACGGCGTTGGGCGGCGCGGGCAACTACAGGCCGATCGCGGCGGCCGCTTCGTCGGCGTCGCGCCACCGGGGCAGGTCGGCGCCCGGCGCCCACGTTGAGTGCGTGCCGCTGGAGATCCGTTCGGGCAGTTGCAGTTTGCAGACCGGGCCGTCCTCGACCCGGGCCGCGTCGAACACCAGGCAGTACGACTGGTCGGCCGTCATGTCGGTGGTGAGCGTGATCAAGTAGCCGTCGTCTTCGGCTTGGCCGCCGACCCGCGGCGCCATCGCGGTCTCGCTGCCGAAGACCCCGTCGCCGAATCCGAAGTGCTGTTCGGCACCGGTGTGCAGGTCGTGGCGGACCAGACCGTCGAACAGGAACCAGCCCGGTTTACCGCTGGCCGCGTAGGTGAAGCGGTGCGGCCGTCCGGCGTAATCGGGGTTGATCATGCCGAACTCGGTGAAGCTGTCGGACAACCGCTCTTCGCGCGCCTGCCCGGTGACGAGGTTGAAGCGCCACCGGTGCAGCCGGGTCTGCATGCCGTCCAGCGAGAGGCTGCGGAAGATCTGCTGCCACTTGCGGCTCATCCCGTTGTCGACGCCCTGGGTCGGCTCCGGATCGCCCTGGAAGAACCCTTCCAGCACGATCTCGTCGCCGTCCTCGTAGGCGTTGGGGAAGTGCAGGACGTAGGTGGGGTCGGTCTCGAACCACATGATCTGCGAGGTGTCCCCGCGGCGGGGGACGACGGCGAACCGTGAGGGCAGGTCGCGGTGGAATCGGGGCAGATGGATGTTGTGCTCGAGCAGCGCGGTGTCCCAGAACATCGGGAAGTCGTTGAGGATCACGTAGTTCTCGGTGAAGGCCATGTCGTGCGGCAGCCGCGGGCCGGGCAGCGGCACGTCGACGTTGTGCACCACCTCGCCGGCGGGGCTGACGATGCCGTAACGCAGGTAGGGCGCCTGCTTGCTGTAGTTGAAGAACAACAGTTCGCCGGTGCGGTCGTCGACCTTCGGGTGAGCGGACACCCCCCAATCGGCCGGGAAGGTGCCGTGCCAGTCCTCCTTGCCGAGGTCCGCACCGGTGCAGGGGTCGATGCGGTAGAGGTCGCCGCACTGGTAGTGGCTGGTCAGCGCGACACCGCGGTGCACGACGACGTCGGTGGACGACGCGTCTTTCATCAGGGTGCGCGCGCCCCAGCCGTGGTCGCGGCGGGCCAACTCGATCGGTTCGGCGATCCCGGGCCAGAGCGGGCCGCCGGCCTCGTTCTCCGCAGCGAACCCGTCGGTGCGGACGAACCTGTTGCGGTAGAACGCCTTCCCGTCCCGGAACCCGACGATGTGCAGCATGCCGTCGCCGTCGAACGGGTGGTAGTACTTCAGCGCCGGGTGCAGTGGGTTCTCGGTGTTGCGCAGGTACACCCCGTCGAGATCGGCCGGGATCTGCCCCTCCACGACGCGCACGTCGTCGTCGTCCCACTCGCTGGTCTGCGGCCGCCACGGTCCGGTGCGGTAGGGGTGGTCGTCGTCCTCGGGAAGTGTCGACAGGAACTTGCCCACGATCTCGGGGTGGGGGCGCAAAGCCATGGTCACGGGGTCCTTCCGACGACGAAGCTGACGGTGGTGGCGGTGCTGCCGCCGAAGTTCAAGGTGGCGAAAGTCTTCGCGTCGTCGACCTGGTAGCCCCCGGCGGTGCCGCTGACCTGCCGCGCCGCGTCCAGCAGCATCCGCACCCCGGACGCGCCGACCGGGTGTCCGCCCCCGATCAGCCCGCCGCTCGGGTTGATGGGGAGCCGGCCGCCGATCTGGATCTCGCCCTGCTCGATCGCCTGCCACGACTCACCGGGCCCGGTGAGGCCGATGTGGTCGATCGCCAGGTACTCGCTCGGGCTGAAGCAGTCGTGTACCTCGAAACCGTCGACGTCGTCGAGGGTGACGCCGGCGCGGCCGAACGCGTCGTGCACGGCGGCGCGCACATGGGGCAGCACGTAGGGGTCCCCCGCGGAGTGGTCCAGCTTCTGCTGCAATCCCAGGCCCACGGTGCGGTGCCCCCAGCCGTCGATGCGGCCGAGCGGGCGCGCGCCGGGGTGCTCGCGCAGCCAGTCGTCGCTGACCAGTACCACGCCGGCGCCGCCGTCGGTGAGCTGGCTGCAGTCCAGGCGGCGAAGCCTGCCCTCGACCACGGGGTTGGTGACGTCGTCGGCGGTGACGGGATCGGGGACGGACCAGTGCCGGGTCTGTGCCCGCGGGTTGGCCTTGGCGTTGGCGTAGTTCAGCGCCGCGATGGCATGGAGATGGGCCTCGTCGAGTCCGTAGCGCCGGTCGTACTCCGCGGCGACGGCCTCGAACATGTGCGGCCACAGGTATTTCGCGTCCAGGCCCTCGTGCCCGGTCCAGGCCGCCGCTCCGAGGATCGAGGTCGCGGTGTCACCGGGGACCGTCTTCTCCAGCTCCACCCCGACCACCAGGGCGCTGGAGTAGGCGCCCGACCGGAGATCGGCGAGCGCGGCGAGTGTCGCGGCGCTGCCCGATGCGCATGCCGCTTCGTGGCGCACCGCGGGAGTGCCCCACAGACCTGCGTTGACGGTCGCGGGCATGGCGCCGAGGTGACCCTGGCGGGCGAACATCTCACCGAACGCGTTGGCGACATGGACGACGCCGATGTCCTCGGCGTCCATCTTCGCCGCGTGCAATGTCGCGTCGACGACCTCGGCGGTCAGCCTGGCGAAATCGAGCCCTTCCCGGGCGTAGTTGCGCGCGAAATCGCTCTGGTAGCCGCCCAGGATCCACACACCGGTCGCACCGCTCACAGTTGGGAACGTACTACAACTAACAGAGTGACTAAAAGGGCGGCCCCGTCGGCTGCTGTCTGAACCGACGAGACCTCAACACCGAAGACGGTCGACCATCGTCGGTGTCTGCCGCCCTGCATTGCCCCCATCCGGGTGACGCAAACCCGGCGGTGTGTACGTGGGGGCGCCGAGTAGGGGAGTGTGTACCCCATGGACGAAACAGTGAGCCATGCCCTCGCCACGCGAATGGCGGAGTTGGCGCGATCGGTGGCAGCCCCTCGCCGCGTCGAGGATGTGCTCTCCGATGTCACCAAGGAGGTCATGGAGCTGATCCCCGGTACCGATGCCGCGGGCGTGTTGTTCGTCGGCAAAGAGGGCCGGTTCGAATCGGTGGCGGGCACCTCCGAGTTGCCGCACAAGCTCGACGAGCTGCAGATGCTGTACCACGAAGGACCGTGTCTGGACGCGGCCCTGGATCAGTTGATCGTGCGTACCGACGACTTCCGGACCGAGCAGCGCTGGCCCCGGTATACCGCCGCGGTCCTCAAGATCGGCGTGCTGAGCGGACTGTCGTTCAAGCTGTACACCACCGCTCAGACCGCGGGCGCGCTGAACCTCTTCGCGCTCACGCCCAACGCGTTCGACGGTGAGGCGGAGACGATCGGCGCTGTGCTGGCCGCGCACGCGGCCGCAGCGATCCTGGCCAGCAGGGAGAGCGAGCAGTTGGTCTCGGCGCTGTCGACACGGGACCGCATCGGTCAGGCCAAGGGCATCATCATGGAGCGCTTCAACGTCGACGACGTGGCGGCATTCGAGATGCTGCGGCGCCTCTCGCAGGACACCAACACCAAGCTCGTCGACGTCGCGGCCAAGGTGATCGACACCAGGGGCACGTGACCTCGGGGGTCTGAAGGGCGAGCACCGGCGCGGCAGGTATGCCGTCGGTGGACGGGCATGGTCGTCTCTCAGCTCAGGCCGGCGTCTTGCGGACGGGTCGGCACCACGATGACCGTGGGGCCGTCGGCCTGCACGGCCGCCGTGAACTCGCGCGCGAGTCCGTCGGTGTCGTCGACCGTCACCGCCCGGCACCCGAAACCCGTGCCCAGCGACGCGATGTCGAGCCCCGGAAGTTCCAGACCGGGAACGCCCGGGGTTTCCTCGAGCGCGGCGAACGACTTGAGCACCGAGTACTCGCCGTTGCGCAGCACCACGAACACGATCGGCAGCTTGTGCCGGGCCGCGGTCCAGATCGCCTGTACCGAATACTGGAACGAGCCGTCGCCGATGGTCGCGACGATGGTGCGCTTGACCCCCCGCTCGCGGTCGCCGAGCGCGATACCCACGGCCGCAGGCACACCCCACCCGATGCCGCCACTGCCGGTGGCGAAGAAGCTGGCCGAGCGCGTGGTGGGCAGCCAGCGCTTCTGGTCGAGCATCGTCGAGGTGGATTCCATCACCACCACGGCGTCGTCGGGCTTATGGGCGCCCAGGGTGTGGTACACGGCGTTGGCCGTCATCGGTGCGGTGCGCTCGGAGTCCTCGACCGGGATCGCGCCCAGCGGCGGCGTCTGCACCGAGCGGTCGGAGCGGGCGCCGATCATGTCCACGAGCTCTTCGAGGGCGACCCTGACATCGCCGAGCGTGCTGTCGCCGACAGGCGCCACCGCGGCCAGGTGCGGATCGGCGGTCAGTTGCAGCAGGCCGGTGCCCTCCGGGAGATACTCGCCGGCGATGTAGGGGTAGTACCGGAAGACCTGGGCCCCGACCACGATGACGAGGTCGTGGCCGTAGACCGCCTGGTTGACCCCGGCGATGCTCATCGGAAGTTGGCCTGGCCCACAGTTCGTGATCCTCGGGGAACGAGATGCGGTCGGGCAGAGCGGTTCCCAGTACCGGCGCGCCGAGCTTCTCGGCGAAGGTCACCGCGGCGTCCCAGCCGCCGTTGCGGTCGACCTCGGGACCGACGACCAGCAGCGGACGCTGCGCGGCGTCGATCCTGGCGGCGAACTCGCATAGCCGCGCGCGATCGGGTTCGGTGTGGTGGCTGGCGGTGCGGACCACCGCGGGACCGAGAGCGGGCTTGTCCCAGTCGTCGAGCGGGATGGACAGGAACACCGGTCCCATCGGAGGCTGCATGGCCACGGTGTAGGCCTGCATGAACGCGGCAGGCACGTCTTCGGCGCGGACCGGCTGATACGCCCACTTGACCCAGGGCTGGGGCATCGTCGTCTCGTCACGATTGGCCAGATACGGGTCGCTCAAAAGCATTTCACGGGTCTGCTGACCGGCGGTGACGATCATCGGGGTATTGGCCTTGTACGCCGCGACCAGGCTGCCGATAGCGTTCCCGGTGCCTGCTGCGGTGTGCAGATTCACCAGTGCCGGCTTGCCGGTGGTCTGCGCGAAGCCGTCGGCCATCGCCAATGCCGAAGCTTCCTGCAGCGCAAGGACATAGGTGAAATCGTCGGGAAAGTTCTTCAGAAATGTCTGCTCTGTCGACCCGGGATTTCCGAAAACTGTTGTCAGTCCCAGCTTCCGGAGGAGGTTGTAGGTGACGTCGTGGACGGTCTTCTCATCGGACATCGGGATCACCGGCTTCCTTCGTTGACGACCCGCGGTCTGGTTCCGCGGGTTCGGATCTGACTCTGACCCGAACCGGCCGCGATGTCGTCAACGGTGACCGCCATCCCGGTGTTCGGAATCCGGCAGACCGCACTACCGGCTATCGGGAAGCCGCGTCAGCAATGTCGCTTATTCGTCCGGCATGCTCGCCGGCGGCAACCCGCAGCGGGCGCGGAAGTCGGTCATGGGTTGCCGGACGCCCTGCAGCTCGTTGGCCACCTGGGGGTTCTTCTCCATGTAGTCGGTGACCCTGTCCCGGCGTTCGTCCGGCGGGAGCCCGCGCAGACTGGTGAAGAATCCGTTCACATCCGGGTGGGAGAACATGTAATCCGCCAACGACGCCGACACCCCGGACAGGACGATGGACTGGTCGGCGACGGAACAGTTCTGGGGCGGAGCGGGCGCCGGGGTCGGGGTCGGCTGCGCCGTGGCCACGGCCCCGGAACCGAGCAACGCCGCGCCGACGAGCATCGCCGCGCCTGCGGATCGGACGAGAACAGACATACCCACTCCTCTACCTGGTCGAGTCAATGTGCCGGACTGTGCTGATCAGTTGCCGCCGAATGCGGAGCCGCCGCCGTACTCCACGTCGCGCCGATCGCGCGCCGGGTTCAGCGCGATGTCGATGTCGTCGTCGTAGCAGTAGAGGTCCAGTTCGCACCACGGATACTCGGTGGGCAACGGGCCGGACAACGCCGGCGTGGCACCGGCCAACGGGGCCGCCGTCAACGCGGTGAACACACCTGCAGCTACCAGAAACGGAATTGCGTAGTACGACTTGCGCATCACTACCTCCGACCCCCGATCAACCGACGCCGCGCGGGCCGGTGACCGGCTGCGCTGACGCTCAATCTGCCGGTCACGGCGCACGTGGACATCCCCCAGATCGGGGGAAACACGTGGCTGGTCCGCCGCGGGGAACCGAATCGAGACGGCGTCAGGTGCTCGTCGCGACACGCACCAGGTCCGCGACGGGGCGCGAGCGGCTGTGAGGTGGCCAGGCGATGACGGTGGTCACCTGCGGCGCGTCGAGGACCGGGACGGCGGCGACGCCCTCGCGCAACTGGGCCCGGTACGACTCCGGCGCCAGCATGTACGTGCGCCCGAGCGAAATCAGTTGGAGCAACTGGGCGTGGTCGCGAACGGCGGGCCCGGGCCCGTCTGGATACTTTCCGTCCCGATTCGGCCAGCGAGGTGCGGGGAGTTCGGCCTGCTCGTCGAGTTGGCTCAGGTGCAGAGACCGCTGCGCGGTGAATGGGTGCCCCGCGGGAAGGACCGCGACCTGTCCTTCGGTGATCAACTCCTCCACATCGAGTCCCGTCGTCCGGTCGAAAGGGCGATGCAACAGAGCGACGTCTGCCCGCCCGTTCCTCAGGAGCGGTTCCTGTTCGCCGGGTCCGCACAGGACCACGTCCACGTGCACCGACCCGGGTTCGGCCGCGTAGGCGTGCAACAGCTTCGCGAGCAGATCGCTGGAGGCGCCTGCCTTGGCGGCCAGCACGAGCCGTGGCTCGCCCGTCGCGGCGAGCGCGGCCCGTTGCGTGCGGCGCTCCGCGGCCTCCAGAGCCTCCAGGACGAGGCGTCCTTCGCGGAGCAGGACCGCGCCCGCTTCCGTGAGGGTGACCGACCGGCTGTTGCGGTGGAGCAGTTTGGCGCCGAGACGCCGTTCGAGCTGACTGACTGCTCGGGACAGCGGCGGTTGGGCGATACCCAGTCGTTGGGCGGCGCGCCCGAAATGCAACTCCTCGGCGACGGCCACGAAGTAGCGCAGCTCTCTGGTCTCCACACCGCCAGGCTAACCGCGTGTGACCACAGCCGATACCGTCAAAGTAATGGTCGAGACCCGTTCGGTGTTGGACCGTGCCGGCCGATGCCTCGCACCATCGACGGCATGGATGAAAACAAGGTGGCGCTGGTGACCGGGGCGAACAAGGGCATCGGCTACGAGATTGCGAACGGTCTCGGCGCATTGGGATGGACCGTCGGCGTAGGAGCCCGCGACCGAGACCGGAGAGACGACGCCGTGGCGCGACTGCGCGCTGCCGGCGTCGACGCCTTCGGGGTGCCGCTGGACGTGACCGACGACGAGAGCGTGACGTCCGCCGCCGAACTGATCGCAGAGCGCGAAGGGCACCTCAACGCTCTGGTGAACAACGCCGCGATCACCGGCGGCGCAGACCAACAGCCGACCACGGTGGATCCGGCCGTCATTCGCACCGTGGTCGAGACGAACGTCATCGGCGTCATCCGCGTCACCAATGCGATGCTGCCGCTGCTTCGTCGCGGCGCCTCCCCACGGATCGTGAACGTGTCGAGCAGCGCGGGGTCGTCGACCCGTCAGGCGGGCGCGGGCACCGAAGCTCAGATGGGGCCCATAGCAGTGGCTTACACGCCGTCGAAGGCCTTCCTCAACGCCGTGATGTTGCAGTACGTCCGCGAACTGGCCGACACCGACATCCTGATCAATGCTGCCTGCCCGGGTTACGTCGCCACCGATCTGAACGGCTTCCGCGGCGTGCGCACCCCGGAACAGGGCGCGGCCGTCGCCGTCCGCCTCGCCTCCCTGCCCGATGGCGGTCCTACCGGCCGGTTCTTCGAAGACGCCGGTGAAGTGCCGTGGTAGTCGGACAACCGGATCACGACACAAACGACGCGAGTTCTTCCATCATCCACGGGTAGATGACTTCGGCCCTGGTGCTCAGCCGCCTCTTGAGGTCGCGGGTGGACTCGTCGGCCAGGACTTCGAGGGAGCCGTCCGTCACCGCGTCGTATGCCTGGGCCACGACGTCGGCAGCGCTGACTTTCGGGACGTCCCACCGAGCCGCCATCGGGGTGTCGACCATTCCGACCAGCAGCCCGATCACCTGCGTGCCCTGGCCCAGCAGTTCCACCCGCAGCGCATTGGTCGCCGACCACATCGCGGCTTTCGATGCGCCGTAACCGGTCGGAACGCTCATCCAGCTCGCTGCCGACAAGACGTTCAACATGGCTCCTCCACCGTTGACGGCGAGAACCGGGGCGAACGCGTTCGCGACGCGGACGGTGCCGAAGAAGTTGGTCTCGAATATCCGGCGAAGCTCCTCCTCCGGCCCGGAGATCGAATCCCCGGCGGGTGCGATCCCGGCATTGTTGATCAACAGGTCGACGTCGGGTGCCGCTGCCACCGCACTCGCGACATCGTCTCGGTCGGTGATGTCGAGGCTCAGCGGTCGGATCCTGGTGTCCTCCCAGCTGCGCGGTGCGCGTGCTGCCGCGTACACCTTGCTCGCGCCGCGATCGAGCGCCTGCCGCACGAACTGCTCACCAAGGCCGCCGTTTGCGCCCGTCACGAGCACTGTGCGACCAACGAGTGACTGGTTCATCTAAACTCCTCAACAAGTGGGGTCCATCCCCAGTACCACTATGTGGGGATACTCCCCACTTAGTCAAGGAGTGCAATGGCAGCTGCACACGGTGCCGCCCAGAAGTCGGCGCGCCCCATGCGTGCCGATGCCCGACGAAACCGCGACGCCATCCTCGCGGCCGCCCGCGAGACATTCGACGAAGAGGGCGTGCTCGCCTCGATCGACGGCATCGCGCTGCGCGCTGGGGTCGGCAACGCAACGCTGTATCGCAATTTCCCCACCCGCGACGATCTGCTCGCGGCGGTGATGGAGGCGAATACCGAAACAGCTCTCGCCGAAGCCGAGGAACTGTCGCGCTCGCTCACCCCTCGCGAAGCCCTTGCCGAGTGGCTGTTCCGCCTGACATGGCAGATGCGGATCTGGCACGACCTGCCGTACTGCATCTCCACCGCACGCGTCGACTCCGCATCGCCCATGAACGAAGCCTGCAATCCGCTGCTCACTCAGACGGCAACCCTCTTGGACGCGGCCAAGTCCACCGGAGATGCGATCGAATCCATCACCGCCGGCGAGATATTCGAGTTGGTCACCGCATTGTCATGGGGCGTGGACCGCTTCGGAGATGACATTGAAGCGGCGCGCCGGCGCGTGGCGGTTGCGACGGCGGGCATTTTCACCTCGGATTCAGCGGGCTAGCCGGCGGATGCCGGGCGGCACTTCGCCCCGCCCGGCGCAGGACGGGGTGAGGGCCGTTTCTCAGTCGGGGAGCGCGCGCCAATCCGGCGTGCGCTCGCGCGTCGCCTCGGCCAGTGCCGTGCGGGCACCGTCCGAGTCGAAGTCCTTCCCGTACACGGGGGTTCCGGGTTGCTGGCGCCAGGATTCGGAAAGCGGACCGGCGTCGACCGGGTCGAATCCGAGCTGGTCGATGATGTCGTGGACCAGCTCGCGGCCCGGCCCCTCCTCGCCGGCGACCGGGATGGCAATACGGTCCGGTGTCCCGCTGGGTGTTCCCTTCTCCAGGAGGTGCTTCCACCAGATCCCGTTGAAGGCCTTGTAGACGGGCGCGCCGATCTGTTCCGCCACCCACTCGCTCTCGGTGAGGCCGTCTTCGATCGCGCCGATGTAGCCATCCCGCTGCTGCGGGTAGTAGTTGTTGGTCTCGATTACCGGAGCGTCCGGTTTGCGCTTGTCGACGATTCCGTCGGCGAGGTCGGGAACGTTCTTCTGCGGAATGCTGATGATGACGCGATCGGCGTCGGCGGCGGCGTCCGCGGCCCACACGGGCGTTGCGCCGGTCTCCTCGGCGAGAGCGGAAAGAGTCTCCGGAGACCGCGAATTGGCGACGGCCACATCGTGACCGAGTGCCCGCAGGCGACGTGTCAACGTTCCGCCGATGTTGCCGGCCCCGATGATTCCGATCTTCATGGTGGAACTCCTCCTGTGGTGCTGGGTGTGCATTTCCACGGGCGTCATCGTCCGTGTGCTGAATCAGACTGTCGGTATGATGAATGATCTGCAGTGACGATTAATTCCCGATGCGTGGAAGGTCCGATGAAACCCGAGCCGGCGACCAGGCATCCCTACCGCTCGACACTGCGGGCAAAGCAGGCGTCGGCGACTCGGCAGTTGATACTCGACACCGCGACCAGGCTGTTCATCGAACGCGGCTATACCGCCACGTCGATCGACCTGATCGCCGAAACCGCGGGCGTCGCCCGCTCCACCGTCTTCACTGCCGCCGGCGGCAAGCCGTGGCTGCTGAAGACCGCCTACGACAGGGCGATCGTCGGCGACGACGAACAGGTCCCCATGGTCGACCGCCCGCGCATTCAGAGACTGTTCTCGATGGCCGATCCGGCGCAGATCGTCGAGGGGTATGTCGAGGTCCTCAGTGAGGCTGCGCTGCGCGTGTCGCGCCTCTACGAAGTGGTGCGCTCAGCTGCCGGGGTGGACGGCGAGGTGCATCAACTGTGGACCGAGGTCGGCAGTCAGCGACTGGAAGCGGCGAACGTCCTCGCTACCTTGCTGAAGAAGAAGGGCGGGCTACGAAAGGGACTCACCACGGCCATCGCCCGTGACCTCATCTGGGTCTACAACGATCCCGGCATGCACTACGCGCTTGTCGAAGTGCGCGGTTGGAGCCAACGCCGCTACCACGGGTGGCTCCTCGAGACGTTCAATCATCAACTGCTGGGGGAGGATTGATCATCGATCAGCCGGTGGTCCCCGCGCGGCGCGAGGCGGCGACGATCACCTCGAAATCGATCGCCACATGGGCGCGGGCGATGCTCTCGGCCTCGTCCGCACGGCCCGCGATGATCGCCGCGACGAGGTGCTCGTGGTCGTGCAGCGCCCGGCGCTCCATCGCGGCCATGGTGTCGGGTTCGCCCCACGGGTGAACCGGGGCGCCGACGTTCACCGAGGCCTCGAGATCGATCAGCACCTTCTTCAGGACCGGGTTGTGCGCGGCATCCATGATCGCCAGATGCAGACGGCTGTCGGCGAGCTGGGCGTCGGCGCCACTGCGGGCGGTGCGGAAGTTCTCGAGCGCGTCGGACAGGGCGGTCACATCGGCGTCGGTGCGTGATTCGGCGGCCGCACGGCAGACCGCGCCGTGGATGCGGCACACCGCGTCACACCGGTCCTTGAGCTCACCGAGCCGGCTGACCAGCGTCCGGTTGACGGCGTCGGTGGACGACTCGCGCCACTGTTGCAGGACGTAGGAGCCGCCGCCGCGGCCGCGGCGCGTCTCCAGCAGGCCCCCGTCGACCAACCGGGCCAGCGCGGCCCGCACCGTCATCCGCCCCACGCCCAACGACGCGGCCAGGTCACGCTCCACGGGCAGCCGGGCACCGGGCAGGTACTCGCCGATGGCAATCGCGGTGACCAGGCGATCGGTGATCTCGTCGACGCGCGACGGCATGTCGAGCTGCTGACCCAGCAGCCCGGTCATCACTGTGACGCCGTCCGTCATCGTCCCCGTCCTTCTCGAATACGGGCATGTTAATTCGCCTTAATGGTCTTGCGATGAGACCTTATCGGGTCCATGCTGAGCGCCATGCCCGTTGCGACACGCATGGTGCCCTTCCGCGAGTACGAGACGTGGGTCCGCATCACCACCCCCGAGGAACAGCGACCCGGCCTGTTGCCGCTGTTCGTCCTGCACGGCGGCCCGGGCATGGCGCACAACTACGTGCGCAACATCGCCGAACTTGCCGACGAGACCGGTCGCACGGTGATCCACTACGACCAGCTGGGCTGCGGCAACAGCACGCACCTGCCCGACGCGCCCGCCGACTTCTGGACCCCCGCACTGTTCGTCGACGAATTCCACACGGTGCGTTCGGCACTCGGCATCGAGCACTACCACCTCCTCGGGCAGTCCTGGGGCGGCATGCTCGGCGCCGAGATCGCGGCGCTGCAGCCCCCCGGCCTCGCCTCGCTGTCGATCTGCAACTCGCCGGCTTCGATGGCCCTGTGGATGGCGGGTGCCGCCGAGCTGCGGGCTCAGTTGCCGCCGGAGACCCAGGCCGCCCTGGACCGGCACGAGCAGGCCGGGACGGTCACCGACCCCGAGTACCTCGCGGCCACCGAGGAGTTCTACGTCCGTCACGTGTGCCGGATTGTGCCCCCGCCGCAGGACTTCGTGGAGACCGTCGAGCAGATGGAAGCCGAGCCCACCGTCTACCACACCATGAACGGCCCCAACGAGTTCCACGTGCTGGGCACGTTGCGTGAGTGGAGCATCGTCGACCGGCTGCCGAACATCACCGTCCCCACGCTGGTGATCGCCGGTGAGTTCGACGAGGCCACCCCGGCGACGTGGGCTCCGTATGTGGACCTGATCCCCGATGCCCGCAGCCATGTGTTCGCCGACGCCAGCCACTGCAGCCATCTGGAGAAACCCGGGGAGTTCCGCGCCGTCGTCGCCGAATTCCTCGCCGCCCACGACACCCAGGCCTGACGGCCCGAAGCGACAGGACGACCCATGGCCATCAACGACGCTCACGGCGCTGCCCAGACGGGACTCGAGGGGCAGCGCGCCCTCGAATCCTTCGGCTACCGGCAGGAACTCAAGCGGTCCGTGTCCACCGCCGACCTCGTGGTGTACGGCCTGGTGTTCATGGTGCCCATCGCGCCCTGGGCGATCTTCGGCACCGTGTACAACAGCGCGTCGGGCATGGTGCCGCTGGTCTATCTGATCGGCCTGGTCGCCATGGTGTTCACCGCCCTGGCCTACGCGCAGATGGCCCGGTCCTTCCCGCTCGCCGGATCGGTGTTCTCCTACGTCGGCCGCGGAATCCACCCGGCCGCAGGCTTTTTCGCCGGGTGGGCGATCCTGCTGGACTATCTGCTCGTCCCGACGCTCCTCTACGTGTTCGCCGCCGAATCGATGATCGGCCTGTTCCCGGGCACACCGCGGTGGCTGTGGGCGGTCGTGTTCGTCCTCGTCAACACGGCGATCAACGTCGCCGGCATCAGCTCGCTGAAACTCGCCAACCGGGTCTTTCTGGCCATCGAGTTGGTGTTCGTCGCGATTTTCATCGTCATCGCGGTACGCGCGCTGAACGGGCAGTCGCTGCCCGACGCCGGCTGGAGCACCACCCCGATCTGGGACTCCAACCTGGTCAGCGCCCCGCTGCTCGCCGCGGCACTGTCGATCGCGGTGCTGAGTTTCCTCGGTTTCGACGGCATCTCGACGCTGGCCGAGGAGTCGACGGGGCGGCGCAATCCCGCGGGCCGGGCCATGATCATCGCGCTGTTCGTGGTGGCCACCCTGTTCATCACGCAGACCTGGCTGGCCAGCCTGCTGGCCGGCGGTCGGGAATCCTTCAGCGACGACGAGGTGGGCAACGCGTTCTTCACGCTGGTGCAGGCGGCGTCGAGCACGGGCTGGATGAACGCCTTCTTCGTCGTCAACGTGCTCGCTGTCGGATTCGCCAACGCGATGGCCGCGCAGGCGGCCACCAGCCGGCTGCTGTACTCGATGAGCCGGGACCGGCAGCTGCCGCACTACCTGTCACGTATCAGCAGCCGCCAGGTGCCGACGTTGGCGCTGCTGACGGTCAGCGCGCTCAGCCTCGTGCTGGTGCTGTTCTTCGTCGGACAGATCGGGCTGATCTCATCGCTGGTGAACTTCGGCGCGCTGTTCGGATTCTGTCTGCTGCACATCTCGGTGTTCTGGTACTACATCGTCAAACAGAAATCGAAGAACTACCTGCTGCATCTCGTGGTGCCTGCGCTGGGCTTCGTGATCATCGCCTACGTCCTGTTCAACGCCGACGTCCTGGCCAAGATCGGCGGCCTGGTGTGGCTGGCGATCGGTGCGATCATCTTCGGCGTCAACGTGGCTCGCGGCCGCGGTGTCCCGGAGCTGCCCGCCGAAGAGGAGGTCGCCACCCTGGGCGAGGGCGCGATCGGCGCCGAGCCGCCGCACCGGCACGGGTAGCCGCGCGGGTCAGCCATCAAATACACCGAAAAAAGTGCCCCCGGCAGGATTCGAACCTGCGACACCGGCTTTAGGAGAGCCGTGCTCTATCCCCTGAGCTACGAGGGCATTGCCGGAGGCAGCTTACCCGCCCGCGGCGCCGCGCCGACACCGGCGGACTCCGGGACGGCTCGCGCCGGGGTGGGTGCTACCTGAGCAGCTCCATCACCGTGCTGAACGCCTCCGCGTGGCGCATCTGCACGATGAGGTAGCTGATGCCGTAGACATCGCGGTACCGGCCGATCCGCTCGGCGATCTCGTCGGGGGATCCCGCCAGCACCCCCGGATGGCGCAGCAGCTCCTCGTCGGACAGCCCGGGTAGGGAGATCCGCGGGATCGTCAGATCGGGCCGGCCGCTGCCGTCGACGGGCATCGCGGTGATCGCGAGGTTGAGCTCCAGGTCGTCGAACCGGGCGCCGGCAGCGTCCCGCACGAACGCGATCCGCTCGGCGAGCGGATCCTCGTCGCCCGACGCCGCGCGATCCCCGCCGGTCAGGCCGATGATCTGGGCCGAGCGCGCCGCGATCCGCAGCACCCGGTCGCCGTTGCCGGCGATCATGATCGGGACGTCGGGCAGCTGCGCGGCCAGGTACTCCGTCGTCAGCTTCAGATGGTCGACGCGCTCGCCGGCACTGGGAAACGGGATCCCGGCGGCTTCGAACTCCTCCCGCACGTAGCCGGTGCCCAGCCCCACTTCGAAGCGTCCCTCGCTGACGTCGCGCAGCGCCGCGACGTCGCGCCCCAGCAGTGCCGGCCGGTAGAACGCCGCGTTCAGCACGAACGTGCCGACCCGCAACGTCGAGGTCGCCATCGCCACCGCCGCCAGTGCCGGAAACGGCGCCGGACCGCCCAGGTGATCGGGCACGTGCAGTACGTCGTACCCGAGGTCCTCGGCCCGTCGCGCGCTGTCCACCAGCTGAGACCGCGAGCCGGTGCGGGTCAACCCGACACCGAAGCGGAACGTCTTTGCCACATCGTGATCGTAGGTCGAGGTTTGAACCGGCAAGGGCACGGGCATATACGCGTCGGCTTTCATCACCCCGATCCGGCCCGTCGTCGAATTATCCGACGGGCCGGATCAAATTTTTCAATGTAAGGCAGGTATGGCAGACGTTCCGACCCTCGGGGTCGAGGAGGAGTTCCTCCTCGTCGACCCGGCCTCCGGCGCACCCGTCGCCCGCAACCGCGACGTCGCCGACCGCGCCGCCGCCAAGGACGTCGAGCTGCAGCTCGAGCTCACCAGCTGCCAGGTGGAGACCGCCACCGGCGTCGTCGACGACGTCGGCGACCTGCGTGAGCAGCTGGTGCGGTTGCGCCGTACGTCAGCTGAGGCGGCTCAGGACGCCGGCGCGCGGCTGCTCGCGGTGGGGCTGCCCCCGACGCTGCCGCACGAGTTCCCGGTCACCGACACCCCGCGCTACCGCGACATCGGGCAGCGGTACGGGATGATCGCCCGCGAGCAGGGCATCTGCGGCTGTCATGTGCACGTCGCGGTGCCCGACCGCGACGCCGCAGTCGCCGTCAGCAACCGGCTGCGACCGTGGCTGCCGCTGCTGCTCGCGCTCACCGCGAACTCGGCGATCTACCGCAACGCCGACAGCGGGCACGCGAGCTGGCGCAGCGTGCTGTGGGCACGCTGGCCCAGTGCCGGTCCGCCGCCGCACTTCGAGTCCGCCGACGAGTTCGACGCCGCGGTGCAGATGCTGTCCCACACCGGCGTGATCCGCGACGACGGGATGGTCTATTGGGACGTGCGCCCCTCGGCGAATTTCCCGACCGTCGAGGTGCGCGTCGCCGACGTGCCGGCGACGGTGGCCGAGACGGTCCTGTTCGCCGCGGTGGTCCGGGGCTGTGTGATGACCGCGCTGGAGGCCGAACGTCACGGCGAGCCGGTGCTCCCGCTGACGCCCTACATGCTCAAGGCGGCGTACTGGAAGGCCGCCCGGGAAGGGGTCGACGGCGACGGGGTGGACCTGGAGAACCACACCGCGGCGCCCATGACTGCGCTGCTCACCGGGCTGGTCGAGCAGATCCGCCCCGCCCTGGAAACCGCAGGCGATCTGGCCGTGGTGACCGCCGGGCTGGACCGCATCGCCGAGGTCGGGAACGGCGCGGTCCGCCAGCGGCGGGCCTGGCAGCGCAATCACGACATCGCCGACGTGCTGGCCGAGGCGGCCGCCGCGACGCTGGAAGACCTTAAGTGAGCGGTAGTTCGGCGAACGCCGGGCCGCTCGGCTGCGGAGAACCGCCCGGGGGCTCCACGGTGAACGCCAGGGCCTTCGACGACCCGAGATCGGGCAGTACGGCGGTGGTCGACGGAGCGACCGCCTCGGCGTCCATGGTGCCCGCCGAATGCGAACCGTCCGGGTCGACCAGCCACATCTGGTACACGGTGCCAGGCTGTGGCGGGGGAACGTTGTTCATCACCAGCACCCCGGAGTTGCGTTCACGGGAGAACACCACGGTGGCGGTGCCGCCGCCGGGGATCTCACCGGAGATCGTGCGCACGTCGGGCGCCGCGAAAACCTGCTCGGCGGTGGTCGGCGCGGGGGCCGGTCGCAGCGCGTAGCCGACCCCGACGGCGGCCAGCCCGATCACGACGGCCGCCGCAGCGGTCAGCACCGCGGCCGCCCGCCGGCGGGAACGCGGCTGGGTGGGCAGTGTGCGCACCCGGTCGTCGGTGATCTGGCGCAGCACCGTGTCGCGCAGATGTGCCGGCGGTTCGACGGCGGTGACGCTGGCGAGCACCGCCATGGTCTCCTGCACGGAGCGGACCTCGGCGAGAAACGACTCGGCGACTTCCGTCGGCGCGTCGGCCAGCTGCCGGTCGACCTCCGCCCGCTCGTCGGCGCTCAGGGCGTGCAGAGCATACGGCGCGGCGAGGGACAGAAGGTCGTTCTGCGGGCTGGTCATGCCACCCCCAAACATCTGCGGAGACCCCGGATCGCGTCGCGCATTCTGGACTTGATTGTGGCCAGGTTCGCCGCCAGGTGCTCGGACACCTGGACATAGGTCAGACCGTCGTAATAAGCCAGCTGGATGCATTCGCGCTGGGTGTCGGTCAGCGAGCCCAGGCAGTCGGCGACCCGGCGCCGCTCGTCGTCGAGGATCACCTCGTCGGCCACGTGATCCGACGGCGGCTCGACCGTGGTGGCGCCGTACCGGGACTCCCGGGTGCTGGCCGCCTGCTCGGAGCGCACCCGGTCCACCGCGCGCCGGTGGGCCAGGGTCAGCAGCCAGGCCAGCGGTGAACCCGCCGCAGGGTCGTAGTTGGCGGCGTTGCGCCACACCTGCAGATAGATGTCCTGCGTCGTTTCCTCGCTGTAGCCGGGGTCGCGCAGCACCCGGGTGACCAGGCCGTACACCCGCGCGCGCGTCAGATCGTAGAACGCGGCGAAGGCTTCGGCGTCGCGGTGGGCCACCTGGCGCAGAAGTGCGTCGAGTTCGGCGGTCACGACCGGTAGCCTAGCGGCAGCTACCAGGACCGATGTGGTCACGGAGACCGTGTCTCCTGCGGATTCCTGATCGGCACCCGCTCGCGCGGGCATTCCCGGACTGCCGCGCGCTCGCCGGCGGAGCCCTCGGGCGCCATCGGCACCCTGCGCAGCCGCAACAGCGTGGTCTGCACGCGCATGCTCAGCAGATTCATCAACGGCGCGAGCGGCGCGACCACCTGCAGCGCGAGGATCTGTCGGACACCGGCCGGGCGGCGCGAACCGCGCATCGTCGCGACGAAGGCGGGCTGCTGGTCGCGGTGCAGTGAGATCGTCACGTCGAGGTGCTCGTCGGGTTGCGGCGCCCGCACCAGGTAGTGGCCGTCCACGCCGTTGAACGGGGACGCGCGAAAAGTCTTGTCCACCAAGGCCGGTCGGTCTCCCGACGGCGGAAGCAGGTAGGCGTGGCGGCCACCGGAGGTGTTCTGCATCTCGGCCACCACGCAGCGCAGCACTCCCCGCGAGTCATGGCACCAGTACAGGGTCAGCGGATTGAACACATGACCGAGCACCCGGGCCTGCGTCAGCGCGGTGACCGTGCCGCCGTCGAGGTGGATTCCTCGCTCGGCCAGGAAGGCGTCGACCCGTCCGCGCAGCGTGTCCTGGGGTGCCGCCCACAGGTGGTCGCGTGCGTCGAAACGGGCGAACGGCCGAAGCCACCACGGCAACCGGGGCAACGCATCGAGATCGACGAGCCAGCTGTAGCTGCGATGCTCGAAGTAGTGGTGGACGGGCGCGCGGCGCAGGTGGGTGATGCGCGTGCGGTACAGGGCCACCCTCGCACGGTCCGGGCCTCGACACTCGGATTTCACATCCTGTATTCGGTACCGGGACGGCCCCGGATGGGTGTGGCTAACCCGGGCAGTATGTGGCGGCCAGCACCTGCGCCCGTGGATCGTCGGCGAGGGTCTTCACTCCTGGGCTGCCCTGGGTGAACGTCGCGGACACCGCCGGGTGGCCTGGTGCCGCGACCATGATGCTGTGGTAGCCGGCCAGGTCCCCGCTGTGCCCCCAGACCGTGACCCCGCATCCGAGGTCGATGCTCACCAGCCCGAGCCCGTAGCGGAACCCGGGTCCGTGCAGGGGCCACGGCACGGTGTCCGTCATCTGCGCCAGCTCGGGCGCGGCCACCACTCGTCCGGCCAGCAGCGCGGTGATGAAGGTGGTGGTGTCCTCGTTGGTGGAGATCAAGGACCCTGCCATGTACTCGTCCGAGGGCTCCCCGGCGGTGACGTCCTGTCGTTGCCCGGCGACGTTCTCGTAGCCGTGCGCCATCGGTGCGCGCAGCCAGGTGTCCCCGGCAGCGGGGAAGTAGGTGTGGGTCAGTCCGAGGGGGTCGATGATGCGCCGGGTGATCTCCTCGGCCGCCGGGCGGCCGGTCACCGACTCCAGCAGCAGCCCGGCCACGACGTAGTTCGTGTTGGTGTAGATCGCCACCGGAGGAGACGGGTCCGCGGCCGGACGGGCCATGGCCCGCGCCACGAGGTCGCGCGGATCCACCGGCCCGGTCAGCGGTTCGGTGTCCGCGCCGTAGTACTCGGGCAGGCCGCTCTGATGGCGCAGCAGCCGCCGCACGGTGACGGCGTTGCCGTCGATGCCCCGACCGTGCAACAGGCCGGGCAGATACCGCTCGACGGACGCGTCGAGGTCGACTCTGCCCTCGCCGACGAGTTGCAGGATCGCCGCGGCGACAAAGGTTTTGGTGATGCTGGCGACGCGGACACGGGTGTTCGGCACGAATGCGGCCCCGGCCTCGTCGTCGGCGTATCCGGCGGTGGTGGTCGTCATGTCGTCACCGTGACGGACCACTGCGACCGCGCCGGCCAGGCCGTCGGCGGCGACGACGGCCGCCACGGCGGCCTCGACCGGGTCCGGCTGGGCGCCGGCGGCCGGAGCGGTGACGGTCACCAACACCAGGGCGGCAGCAGCGGCGGTGAGACGCACTACCGCGACGGTAGTTGCCAGGAGCGGGCGGCGCGCACCAGACCCTGAACCAGCGCGGAGGTGGCCGGGGACAGTCCGTCGTCACCGGGCAGCCCGCTGCGGGGACTGATGCCGCGTACCCGGGCCGACAGTTCCAGCTGGGTGCCACCACCGCGGACGCGGTTGACGGGATTGTCCGGGTGCAGTCCGCGCAACTCCTTCGGGATCGCCTCCAGATCGGTGACCATCCGGTACCCCGGGATGTCGGCGTGGCCGGCGACATGTGCGGCCAGGTCGCGGTGACGCCCGCCGGCCAGGATCTGGTTGCTGCGGCCCAGCCGGCCGTAGCCGTGCAGCGACACCACGACCTCGACGTGGTCGAGGAACTCCGCGAGCCGATCCGATTGCGCGGGATCGTATTTGGCCGACGACAGGTGGTGCGGATAGTGATCGGGATGGCGGACCACGTACAGCGACGCGCCCGCGGCGTCGGCGGCGCGCTCGGCGATCACGTCGGTCATCTGCTCCAGCCCGCCGCCGTGAATCGCCAGGAACCCGAACCGGGAGCGCAGCACCGAGTCTTCGGCGACGGCGGGATCGGCGAGGAGCTCGGAGAGGCTCTGCGGCGCAACGGACGCGGTGTGCTGCGAGCGTTGCGGCCAGCGGTTGGGATCCCACCGCTCCAGGAACTGGATCCATCGGTGCGGCAGGCCGTGGTGGCGGGCTCCGTCGAGGATCCGTTCCAGGTAGCCCGGACGCGGCGGCCCCGCCTCGACGCGATGGTCGATGTAGACCCACGCCTTCGACGGCCCGTGCTCGGTCATCACCGTGAGCTCGTCGCGCCGGTACCGCGCCGGCACCCCCTCGGCGCTGTCGAGGGTGGCCAGGTCGCGATCGGAGAGCCGCCACAGCACCCCGTGCACCTCGGCGCCGGCGAACGGTTCGACGGTGGCGACCCCGCGCTCGTTGATCAGCCAGTCGTGGTCAGCCAGCATCGCCCGGCGCGGCTCGGTGGCGTCGGGGCAGCGGCGCGCCATCTGTTGCACGCACAGATTCGAGCCGTACGCGAAGTAAAAGTGCCGGGCACCCATTCAGCCGGTCAGGGTCAGATAAATCAACACCACATTCAACAGGGTAATGAGCGCGGCGACGATCCAGCCCAACGTCGTGGTGACCCGGTGGTTGACGTCGGCGCCCATCAGCCCGGTGTCGGCGGTGAGCCGGATCAGCGGGATCAGCGCGAACGGGATGCCGAACGACAGTACGACCTGGGACAACACCAGTGCACGGCTCGGGTCCACACCGACCGCGAGGACGACCAGGGCGGGCAGCAGCGTGACCAGCCGGCGCGTCAGCAGCGGCACCGACCGGCGGATCAGACCCTGCATGATCATCGCGCCGGCGTAGGCCCCGACTGAGGAAGAGGCCAGCCCCGAGGCCAGCAGACCGATCGCGAACAGTAGCGCGACGGTCGGGCCGAGCGCGGTCTGCACCGCGGCGTGCGCGCCCTCGATCGAGTCGGTGTCGTCGACCCCCTGCAGGTTGGTGGCGGCGACGAGCAGCATGGACAGGTTCACCGCGCCCGCGACGAGCATCGCGATGCCGACATCCCAGCGGGTGATGCGCAGCAGTGCCTTGCGTGCGGGTCCGGCGTCCGGATGACCGTGCCGGTCCCGGGTCAGACCCGAATGCAGGTACACCGCGTGCGGCATCACCGTCGCCCCGAGCATCGCCGCGGCGAGCAGGATGCTCTCGGCGCCGTCGAAACGCGGGATCAGGCCGGCGACCGCCTCGTCGACAGGCGGCGGGGAGGCGAACAGACTGGTCAGGAATCCGATCGCGATGACCAGCAGCAGACCCGTGATGACCCGCTCGAACACCCGCTGCCCGCTGCGGTCCTTGACGAGCAGCAGTGCCAGCGAGACCGCACCGGTGATCACCCCGCCGACGAGCAGCGGCAGATCGAACAGCAGATACAGCGCGATGGCGCCACCGACCACTTCGGCGAGATCTGTTGCCATCGCGACCAATTCGGCCTGGACCCAGAAGGAGAGCCGCGCCGGACGCCCCATTCGGGCACCGACGGCCTCGGGCAGCGAGGCGCCGGTCACCAGGCCGAGCTTGGCCGAAAGATACTGCACCAGACAGGCCATCAGATTGGCGGCGACGATCACCCACAGCAGCAGGAAACCGAACTGCGCGCCGGCGCTGACGTTCGCCGCTACGTTGCCGGGGTCGACGTAGGCGATCGCCGCGACGAACGCGGGCCCGAGGAGCGCAAAGCGCGATCGGGCCCCGGGCCGGATTTCCCGCGTCACGGTCCCCACTCTTGCACCGGGGACCCGCCGCGGCAGGTGATAGGAGCGTCCGGCTCCGGCGGTTACCGGGCTGAGCGCTTAGGGGCCGAGACCGTACGCGCCGACCAGCGGCCAGAATCCGAAGCCCATCCAGCCGCCGTAGTTCCAGGGCGGCGGCGTGCTGGTGATCTGAGTGCTTCCGTTGGTCGTGCAGTACGTCACCGTCTTGCCGACGTCCGTGCAGTCAGGGGAGGCCGCAGCGGTGGGGGCTACGAGCATGGCGAGCGCGCCGAAGCCCGCGAAAAACACTGCGGCAGTTCGCGAAGGGACTTTCATGTCCGATCAGAACATGTAAGGGCCGTAGCCCTCCCACGGGAACATGCCGCCGCCGTACCACGGGAAGGCGTACATGCCGGGCGTCGAACTGATCTGAGCGTTGCCGGGCGATTCGCAGACCTGCGTTTCGCCGCCGGCGCCGGCGGAAGTGGTGGAGCATCTCGGCTGGGCGCCCGCGGCGGGGGCCACGGCGATCGCGACGGAGGCGCCGCCAGCGACGAGAAGAGTGGCGAGAGTAGTCAGGCGAGCCTTCATTTCAGGATCCTTCCAGCGATTGTCAAGCTCCAGCGTACAGACCTTGGCCCGTAATAGGCGGCAACTCCCGGGCGGTCACAATTCCGGGCGCAGCTACGACCACCGCCGGAATCGCATTGACCACCCGGGCCGCGGTCGCGACCAGTCCGGCGTGGTTGTGGTCGCCGTGGGGACTGCTCAGGCAGAGCTCGAGCGTGTAGGACGGCTCGCCGGTGATCTCGATGCGGTACGAACCGCCGTGCTGGGCCGGCTGCGGCCAGTCCGGGCACAGGTCGTCGCGCAGACGGGTGACGTGTTCGAGCACTACAGCGACGTTTCCGTCCTTCATCCCGCGCACCTCGAAACGGATCGCCGCGGTGGTGCCCTTCTCGATCCGGCCCGCCGCGATGTCGAACGCCTCCGGCGCGGGCACTCGCACGTGCGTCTCGGTGACCTCGTCGAGTTCGATGCCCAACCCGGCCGCCAACTGCCGTACTACCGACCCCCACGCCAGGCTGAGCACGCCCGGCTGCAGCAACATCGGCGTGTCGTCCGGATTCCCGCCGAAACCCATCACGTCGAACATCACCGCGGCACTGTCGTAGGTGTCGTAATTGATGATCTCCATGCAGCGGATCTGGTGAACTTGCTGGCAGGTACCTGCGAGCGCCATGGGAAGCAGGTCGTTGGCGAAACCGGGATCGATGCCGTTGACGAATATGGTCGACGAGCCCGTCTCGGCGGCCTCCTCGATGGGCGAGATCAGCTCAGCGGGCAGCACCTGCCATGGGTGCTGCAGGAACACCGCGCTGCTGCCGACCACGTTGATGCCCGCGGCGAGGATGCGCCGATAGTCTTCGAGCGCATCGGGCAGCCGGTTGTCGGCGAGCGCGGTGTAAACCACGCAGTCCGGCTGCGTCGCCAGCACCGCGTCCAGGTCGGTGGTGGCCGAAACCCCCGTCAGATCCGGCAGTCCGGCAAGTTCGCCGGCGTCCTTGCCGGCCTTGGCCGGCGAGGAGACCCACACCGCGGTCAGCTCGAAGCGGGGATCGGTGATCAACTGCGCCAGCGCGTGCCTGCCGACGTTTCCGGTGCCGACGGCGGCGACTCTGATGGCCATCACGCCTCCTCACAGATCAGGGATGGGCAGGTCGAGGTTCGGGAAGGTGAGGCCGCCGTCGACTTCGAGTGTCTTGCCGGTGAGATAACTGCCGGCCGGCGACGAGAGGTAGACCGCGGCGGCGGCGATGTCGAGCGGATCGCCGAGCCGCCGCAGCGGCGTGGCCTTCTCCATCGGATCGCGCAGTTCGTCGTTGTCGGCGACGATCTCCAGCGCCGAGGTCAGGATCGAGCCGGGGGCGATCGCGTTCACCCGGATACGCGGCGCCAGGTCGAGGGCGGAGAGCCGGGTGTAGTGCGCCAGCGCGGCTTTGGCCGTGCCGTAGGCGGCGAACCCGCGACCGGCGAGGCGCCCCATGGTCGAGGTGACGTTGATGATGCTGCCGCCGCCGGAATGCTCGAGCATCAGCGGGACCGCGGCGGTGGTCAACGCGTGCGCCGTCGCGACGTTGAACGCGAAGGCGTCGCGCAGATCCTTGACCGACGTGTTGAGAAGCGCGTTCGGCATGCTGCCGCCGACATTGTTGACGACGATGTCTAGTCGGCCGAAGGCGTCGACGGCCTGCGTGGCCAGCGCCGCCGTGTCCTCCGCCCGGGCGAGGTCGGCGACCACGATGTGCGCGCGCGGCGGCGGCCTCGATCTGCTGGGCGACCTCTTCGAGCTGGGACCGCGTGCGTGCGGCAATCAGCACGTCAGCGCCCGCTTCGGCGAAGGCCTGCGCCATCGCCGCGCCGAGGCCGCGGCCCGCGCCGGTCACCACGGCCACCTGATCGTCGAGTCGGAACCGGTCCAGAATCACGCGCGCCTCCCTGTGCTCACGGGGCGTCACGCTAGCAAGGACACCGGATCGATGTGAGCTGATTCTGGAACACGTTCTAATCGGAGCGTTCGGCGCTATGACCGCTCGGGTGGCTCGTCGCTCCGGTCATCCGCCGCTTCTTCACATGAGTAACAGGAATCCGTTGTTCCCAGCGAACGTGCGAGTGGTGTGCCGCAAAAAGCGGATAGGCGGGACTGATGGGCCGTACCCGGCGGCCGGCCGATCTGCCGCGTCACGTGCCGCCGGCGTGGGTCTACTTCTTGGCGGCTGTCTTCTTGGCGGGCGCCTTCTTCGCTGTCTTCTTGGCCGGGGCCTTCTTCGAAGCGGCCTTCTTCGCCGGGGCTTTCTTGGCCGGCTTGTCACCGTCACCGTCACCGTCGTCGGTGTCGGACTTACTCGACGAACTCTGCTGCTTGCGCGCCTTCACACTGGCTTCGAGCTTGGCCAGCAGGTCGGAGACGTCCTCGGTCTCGTCGAGGTCCTGCGGCTGTTCCTCGGTGGTGAACGCCTCGCCGCCTTCGAGTTTCGCCTGGATCAACTCGTGCAGCTGTTCCTGGTAGTCGTCGTGGTAGCGGTCCGGGTTGAAGTCGTCGGTCATCGAATCGACCACCTGGCTGGCCATCTTCAACTCGGCGGGCTTGACGTCGACCTTCTGGTCGAGCACCGGGAAGTCGGGGTCGCGGATCTCGTCGGGCCACAGCAGCGTGTGGATGACCATCACGTCGCGCTTGCTGAAATCCTTGACCCGCAGCGCCGCCAGCCGGGTCTTGTTGCGCAGCGCGAAGTTTACGATCGCGACCCGATCGGTCTCCATCAACGTCTTGGCGAGCAGCACGTAGGACTTCGACGACTTGCCTTCGGGCTCCAGGAAGTAGGACCGGTCATACAGCAGCGGGTCGAGGTCGGCGGCCGGGACGAACTCCAGCACCTCGATCTCGCGGCTGCGTTCCTCCGGCAGCGTGGCGATGTCGTCGTCGGTGATGATCACCGTCTGGCCGTCCTCGGATTCGTAGGCCTTGGCGATGTCGCGGTACTCGACCACCTCGCCGCACACCTCGCACACCCGCTTGTAGCGAATGCGGCCGTTGTCCTTCTCGTGCACCTGATGGAACTTGATGTCGTGGTCCTCGGTGGCGCTGTACACCTTGACCGGGACGTTGACCAGTCCGAACGCGATGGAGCCCTTCCAAATGGACCGCATCAGCCCAGTATGTCCGATGCGGCGGCTCGATCGAGGGTGACACGATCAGGCAGATCAGCGCCAGGACGCGCCACCGTCAGCGCCGACGCCACCGTCGCCGCGCGCACCGCACCCGTGAGCGCGTCGGTTCCGATCCCGGCCAGCTGGTCGCGCCGGTCGGCGCCGAGCAGGTCCATCGACCACAGCGCGTCGATCAGGCCGGTCATGAACGCATCGCCCGCACCCACGGTGTCCACCACGTCGACATGCCCGGCAGGTACCCGCACGGTTCCGCCCGCACACATCGCCAGCGAACCTTCGCCGCCGAACGTCACCACCACGATCCTCGGTGCCAGTGCCATCCACTCGCCGGCGATCTGTTCGGGCGTGCGCGTCGGATCGATCCAGTGCAGATCCTCGCTGCTGACCTTGACCAGGTCGGCCCGTTCGAGCAGGCGGTCGATCCGCGCACGGGCCGCGTCCGGGTCGCCGATCAGCGCGGGACGGATGTTCGGATCGAACGTGACCGTGGCCGAGAGCTGATAGGTGGCCACCAACGCCTCGGTGGCCAGGCAGCCGGGTTCCAGCACCGCCGCGATCGAACCGGTGTGCACGACCAGCGGCGGCGCCACCTCCGGGATGCCGCTGAGCTGCCAGTCGATGTCGAACGAGTACGTCGCCGAACCTTGCGCGTCGAGCACCGCCCGCGCGGTGGCGGTGTGGGCTGCCGACGTGCTGCCCGGGACAAGTTGCGCGCCTGAGGATTCGACGTACTCGGCGATCCGCCGGCCGCGTTCGTCGGTGCCGATGTGGGTCAGGAAGTCGACGTCGCGCCCGAGCCGCGCCAGCCCGACGGCGACGTTCAGGGGGCTGCCGCCGACGTGCTCGCGAACAGACTGCCCGTCGCGTTCCACGATGTCGATGAGTGCCTCACCGATGACCAGTGCCCGCATGATTTCGACGCTACCGTGCCCAGAGCGGGTAATACCGTGTTGTGGTGGACCGTTATGACCGGGTGAAGCTGACCAACCCGGACAAGGTGCTGTACCCGGCGACAGGGACCACCAAGGTGCAGGTTTTCGAGTACTACATCAACGTCGCTGCGGCGATGCTGCCGCACATCGCCGGCCGGGCGGTCACGCGGAAACGCTGGCCCAACGGCGTCGAAGCCGAGGCGTTCTTCGAGAAGCAGCTGGCCTCGTCCGCGCCGGACTGGCTGGACCGCGCGACCATCGTGCACAAATCCGGCACCACCACCTACCCCGTGATCGACACCGTGGAGGGACTGGCCTGGATCGCGCAGCAGGCGGCGCTGGAGGTCCACGTGCCGCAGTGGCGTTTCACGGCCGACGGTGATGTGGGACCGGCGACGCGGATCGTGTTCGACCTGGATCCCGGCGAAGGGGTCACGTTCCGGCAGCTGTGCGAGGTCGCCCACGAGGTCCGCGACCTGATCACCGACATCGGGCTGCGGACGTTCCCGTTGACCAGCGGTAGCAAGGGCGTGCACCTCTATGTCCCGTTGGACGAACCGATCAGCTCCCGCGGCGCCTCGGTGCTGGCCAAGCGCGTCGCCCAGCAACTCGAACAGGCGATGCCCAAGCAGGTCACCGCGACGATGACGAAAAGCCTGCGTGCAGGCAAGGTGTTCGTGGACTGGAGCCAGAACAACGGCAACAAGACCACCATCGCGCCGTACTCGCTTCGCGGCCGCGAACACCCGACCGTGGCGGCGCCGCGCACCTGGGAGGAGATCGAAGACCCCGACCTCAAGCACCTGACGTTCGACGAGGTGCTCGACCGGCTCGACCGGGACGGCGACCTGCTCGCCGACCTCGATCCGCCGGTGCCGGTTCCCGACCGGCTCACCCGCTACCGCAGCATGCGCGACACCGCGAAGACGCCGGAGCCGGTGCCCGCCGATGCGCCCAAGACCGGGAACAACGACAAGTTCGTCATCCAGGAACACCACGCCCGGCGGCTGCACTACGACTTCCGGCTCGAACGCGACGGGGTGCTGGTGAGCTGGGCGGTACCGAAGAACCTGCCCGAATCGCCGTCGCAGAACCACCTCGCGGTGCACACCGAGGACCACCCGATGGAGTACCTGACATTCGCCGGTGAGATCCCCAAGGGGGAGTACGGCGGTGGCGAGGTCTATGTCTGGGACACCGGCACCTACGAGACCGAGAAGTTCAGGGACAACCCGCCCGACGGCCCGGCCAAGGGCGGCGAGGTGATCGTCACGCTGCACGGCGAGAAGATCGAGGGCCGCTACGCGCTGATCCAGACCGACGGCAAGAACTGGCTGGCCCACCGGATGAAGGACCAGAACAAGCCCACCCCGGCGGATCTGGCGCCGATGCTGGCCACCGAGGGGTCCGTGCAGCGGATGACCAAGGGGCAGTGGGCCTTCGAGGGCAAGTGGGACGGCTACCGGTTGCTCGTCGACGCCGACCGGGGCAACCTCACGCTGCGGTCGCGGCGCGGACGCGACGTCACCGGCGAGTACCCGCAGTTCCAGGCGCTGGCCGCCGACCTCGCCGAGCACCACGTCGTCCTCGACGGCGAGGCGGTGGCGCTCGACGAGTCCGGCGTGCCGAACTTCGGTCAGATGCAGAACCGGGCGCGCTCGACCCGCGTGGAGTTCTGGGCGTTCGACATCCTCTACCTCGACGGCCGGTCACTGGTGAAGGCCACCTACTCCGACCGCCGGCGGCTGCTGGAGGCGCTCGCCGAGGGCGGTGGTCTCATCGTGCCGCCGGCGATCGACGCCGAGAACGGGCCCGAAGCGCTTGAGCTTGCCCGCAAGAAGCGGTGGGAGGGCGTCATCGCGAAGAAGCGCGACTCCACCTACCAGCCGGGCCGCCGGTCGTCGGCGTGGATCAAGGACAAGATCTGGAACACCCAGGAGGTGGTGATCGGCGGCTGGCGCCAGGGGGAGGGCGGACGCACCAGCGGCATCGGTGCGCTGATGCTCGGCATCCCCGGCTCAGGCGGTGTGGCCGACGGCCTGCAGTTCGTCGGCCGGGTCGGCACCGGGTTCACCGACAAGGAACTGGCGGCGCTGAAGAAGACGCTGGCGCCGTTGCAGACCGACGAATCACCCTTTGCAGCAAGGCTTCCGACCCAGGATGCCAAGGGGGTGACGTTCGTGCGGCCCGAGCTGGTCGGGGAAGTGCGCTACAGCGAGCGCACGTCGGACAACCGGCTGAGACAGGCGAGTTGGCGCGGACTGCGCACCGACAAGGTGCCCGAGGACGTCAGGTGGGAGTGAGCGGATACTGCTGCGCCGGTCCCTGGGCCAGGTTCGCCGCCGGAGGGTAGCCGAGTTCGATTCTTGCAGCGGTGATGTCGTAGCTGCAGGCACGACCCATGAAGGTGGCGATCCAATTCGCCGGCTTGGACGATACGCGCCGGTAGGGGTGCAGGGGAGTCCATACCTTTTGGCGCAACGCACACTTCGAGTACTGCACCTCCGCCAGTTGTGCAGGAATTGAGTTGCCGGTGAAAGTCTGTGCACACAAATGAAGTCCAGATCGTTGAATCCCATCGTGGAGGCGACGGGTGTCGCATACCGGTCGTGTGTTGGTAGTGGTAGCCACGGTCAGCGCGTCTGCGACCCGCCGGGTGCTGGCGTCGAGGTCTATTGCGCCGGCAGTTCTTGACCTTGACCCGAGGGCAGGGTGGATGCTGAGCGCATGATTCGTTCGTCCACCGCATCAAGGAGCAGGATGGTGCCCTTCGACGACACGGCCTTGTCGGTAACCGACACCCGTAGCGCCGGGGTTGCCGTTCTCTATCTCAACGGCTCGTACGCCAGTCAGCGTTCCTGGTTCCGCGTGATAGCCGAACTCGGGCCCGGGTGGAGACACGTCACCTATGACGAGCGAGCCCGTGGCGGGTCGAAGCGTTCGCTGGACTATTCCTTTGAGGGGTGTCTGCGTGATGTCGATGCGGTTGTGGACGCGACGGGCGTTGACCGGCCGCTGTTGGTCGGGTGGTCCTACGGTGCGGCGCTTGCCGTGCACTGGGCCGACCGCAATCCGGATCGGGTTGCCGGTGTGGTCTCGGTCGACGGCGCGGTTCCTTTTGGGCTGACCGGGCAGGCGAACCGGGAACGCATTCGGCGTGCGTTCCGCATGATGCGGTGGGGCCTTCCGCTGGCTCGACCGTTCGGCCTGGCTGCTTCGATGAGTGCCGCTCAGCACGCAGAGGTCAACATCGAGATCAATGAAGTCTGTGCTGCCATAGAGCCAGTGCTGGAGCGACTACGCTGCCCGGTGCGCTACGTCCTGGGCTCAGGTTCGAGTCTCGGTGGTGGCGCGGAGGAGATCCAGAAGATGCGTGCCTCCCTCGAGCCGGTGCTGCGCCGGAATTCGAATCTGCGTGTCAGCGCGAAGGTTAGAAGCAACCACACACAAATCTTGCGTAAAGACTTCCGGGCAGTCGCCGCTGCCGTACGGGAGGTCGCTGCACTGGATCGAGAGGATCGCTGAGTCGATGACCGTCGGGGTGACCATCGGCCAGGCGGCCGCATTCGCTGACATCACGATCAAGACGGTGCGGCACTACCACAAGCTCGGCTTGGTCGACGAACCCTCGCGAGACGGCTCAGGCTACCGCCGATACGGTTCGGCCGACTTGTTGAGGTTGGTGCAAGTCCGAACTCTGGCAGTCGCTGGGGTGCCGTTGGCCGACATCGCCGTGTTGCTCGACTCCGAGGACGCTCAGTTCGCCGACGAACTTGCCGATGTCGAGCGGCACCTCACCGCGTGCATTGCCGAGCTGATCCAGCAGCGGGACATGCTCCGTCGGCTCACATCCGGTGATCGAACCCTGTTGCCCGACCGTGCAATAGCGATGCTGGAGGGAATGCCGAGCGTCGGCTTCGCACCGGATGACGTACAGACCGCCCGAGAATCGTTTGTGCTCGCCAAGGCGCTGGTCCCCGAGGGCTTCGACGACTACCTCACTGATATCGAGCACGCCTTGAGTGACCCCCGGTTCCTTGCTCTGATCAAGCGCAGCGCCGAACTGGCGACATGGGCAGCGGATGATCCCCGTGTCGCTGAACTAGCCGGCGATATGGCCGAGTATTACCTCGCCAACCCGGAGCGACTGAGGATCGTGACCGGCCTGCAAGCAGGCACCGAGACCGCGACCCGGTACCGGCTGATCGCCCACCACGGCGAAGAACACGACTCCGCGACCGCCCGATTCGCATCGCTCGTTGAGGCAAGACTGCGCACCGCAGGCGTCGAGATCCCTAGATCAGATCCGCGCTGAGTGAGAAAATTCTCGATTCCCCTGTGTGAAACACACTCTCAGGGGTGAGTGCGCGCAGCTAGAGCTCAGCGGCGAGTACCCGCAGTTGCAGGCGCTCGGCGTCGACCTCGCCGATCACCATGTCGTCCTCGACGGTGAGGCGGTGGCGCTCGACGAGTCCGGCGTACCCGACTTCGGTCAGATGCAGAACCGGGCGCGCTCGACCCGGGTGGAGTTCTGGGCGTTCGACATCCTGTATCTCGAAGGCCGGTCGCTGGTGAAGGCCAGGTACTCCGACCGTCGGCGGCTGCTGGAGGCGCTGGCCGAGGGCGGCGGACTGATCGTGCCCGCGGCGATCGACGAGTCTACGAAATTTGTCGGTGGTCGAATGTATGTTCGAAGTATGTCGGGTGGGGACCTGCAGGACGCGATCGCCGCGTTGCGGGCTGCCTTCGATGAGGTGGCCGGCTGTGAGGTCGATCTACTGACGCGGCCCGATCTTGTTGGGGCCCTGGATGAACTGGAAACGTTGTGGTGTCGGCTGCCGGCGGTCGGTCATCGGTTGTTGGCGCGGTTGCAGGTCGAGGCGACTCCGCAGCAGATGGGTGCGAAGTCGTGGAAAGAGGTGTTGACGGTCCGGTGGCGGATCTCGACTGGTGAGGCCCACCGCCGGCTGACCGAGGCCGCGGTGTTGGCGCCGCGGCCATCGTTGACCGGGCCGACCCTGCCGCCGGTGTTGCCCGCGACGGCGATCGCCCAGGAACACGGGCTGATCAACGCCGAACACGTCGACGTGATTCGCCGATCGCTCAACAAGGTGCCGAGCTGGGTTGATGCGGCCACCCGGGAGCAGATCGAGGTCGACCTTGTCCGTACTGCGGTAGGCAATGGACCCAAGGAGTTGAAGGACTCGGCCGACCGCACGTTGTTCCTGCTCGATCAGGACGGTCCGGAGCCGGATGACACCGAACGCGCCCGCAAGCGCGCGGTGACCAGGAGCAAGCAACGCCCCGACGGGATGACCGACCTGTCTGCGACGTTGACGCCGGAGGCGTGGGCGGTGTGGGAGGCGATCTTCGCGAAGTTCGCGGCGCCGGGGATGTGTAATCCCGACGATCCGGAACCGTGTACGTCGGGGACCCCGTCGCAGGCGCAGATCGACAACGATCAGCGCAGCCTGGCCCAGCGTCAGCACGACGCGCTGGTTGCGGCTGGCCGTATTGCGTTGATGAGTGGGGAACTCGGGAACTTGAACGGGTTACCGGTGTCGGTGATCATCCGGACCACGCTGCAGGATCTGGAGTCGCGGGCCGGGGTCGGTGTCACCGGCGGGGGCACGGTGGTGCCGATCGCTGAGGTGATCCGGATGGCCGGGCATGCCAATCATTATCTGGCGGTGTTCGACCGGGCGACCGGATCGGCGCTGGAGTTGTTCCGCACCAGGCGGGTCGCTTCCCCGGCGCAGCGGATCATGCTGATCGCCCGTGACGGCGGGTGCACCAAACCGTGCTGCACCGTCGGGGCGTACGGTTCCCAGGTCCATCACGTGGTGGCTGATTGGGCCAAGGGCGGCAACACCAATGTCGACGAACTAGGCCTGGCCTGCGGGCCGCACAACCGCAGCGTCGACGAACACGGCGGCTGGACCACGCGGATGAACGAGCGCTGCGAGGTCGAATGGGACCCACCACCGCACCTGGACACCGGCCAGACCCGGCTCAACTTCTACCACCGACCCGAACGGCTTCTCCGCCCACCCGACAATCCGGAACCCGCGGTTGCCGACGACATCGCCGCGCCGGCCGAACCCGCCGACGGTGGGAAGACCGGCGACACAGCGTCAGACGCCCCTCAACGGACCGACGATCCCGGCCAACCCGGCGGACCCGCACCACCCGACAACCAAGCCGCCTGACCGCCGCGAAGACACCCCAGCTTGGCGAAGATCCTGCCGAGGTGCCATTCCACGGTGCGCGGCCTGATGAACAGATGAGCCGCGGTCTCTGATTTGGTGTATCCGTCGCCTGTCAACCGGGCCAGGCGGGTGTGCAGGATCGCCAATCCAGAAGGGCGTGCCGGTGCGTGCGGTCAGCTTCCGTAGAGGCGTAGAGCCCGGGCCGCAGCGGTGGCCACGTCGCCGCTCAACCGGGTGATGGGTGGGCCGCCGCGCTGGTGGATCACGTTCGCCAGCACGATCACGTAGGTGTCCGAGCCGGGGTCCAGCCACAGCGTCGTCCCGGTGAAGCCCGTGTGGCCGAAGCTGCCGACGGGGAAGATGGTGCCGCGGGGCCGGGAGTGCGAGGTGTCGATGTCCCAGCCGAAGCCGCGCAGGTTCTGTCCCGGTATGGCCGGATAGTGAACGCTGACAGCGTCTTTCGCGTTCGCCGTGTCGATCTGGCCCGGATGGTGCCCGGGCTGCTGCGGGGTCGTCATCAGCTGTGCGGTGGAGCGGTCGAGGGGGAACGTGCCGGGGCGGCCGGCGAGGAGGTCGAGCAGGGCCTGCGCGTACAGGCCGAGGTCGTGCACGGTGGAGAACACCCCGGCGCTGCCGGTCGCGCCACCCATCCGGCGCGCGGTCGGGTCGTGCACCGTCCCGCGCAGCGGATGGCCGAAGTCGGGGTTGATGCCCGGGGTGTCCTCGTCGATCGCGGTGGGCGCGACGCGCGACAGCAGTTCGGTGTTCCACGTGCCCGCCGGGCAGTCGCGGGCCGCAGGAGCCCCGGGATCGGCGACGAGCGCGGTGCCCCGGATCCGGTGTGGCCCGCAGGCTTTGGCTGCAGGCAGGTATCGGGTGTCCTGCATGCCCAGCGGGGTGAAGACGTGGTCGCGGGCGTAGGTGTCCAGTGACTGGGCGGTGAGCTTCTCGACGATCGCGCCGAGCAGGATGAAGTTGATGTCGGAGTAGTGGAATTGCTCGCCGGGTTCGTACACCACCCAGGCGCCGAGCGCGCGGCGAAGACCGTCGGCTTTGTCGGCCCGGTCCAGCCCCCACGGGCCGTCCAGGCTCAGATCTCCGGCGATGCCCGAGGTGTGTGTCAGCAGCATGCGCAGTGTCACCCGGGCCCGCCGCGGGTCGTTGTGCGGGTTGAAATCGGGCAGATAGGTCTGCACGGACTCGTCGATCTTCACCCGGCCCCGGTCATACAGCTGCATGACGGACGGCGCCGTCGCGACGCTCTTGGTCAGCGACGCCAGGTCGAAGAGGGTGTCCTCGGTCATCGGCTCGGCGGGCGCGGGCGTCCCGTCCAGCCCGGGTTCGCCGGCGAGCTTGCGCTGCCCGAAGGCCTGGCGGAACACGATCTTTCCGCCGTGCCCGACCATCACGACCGCGCCGGGCAGCCGGTGTGCCGCGATCGCGTCGTTCACCAGCTGGGCGATGGGGGCGAACTCGGGCGCGGGCGCCACGGGCGGGTTCGTGGTGGGCATCTTCGTGGTGGGCACGGTCGTCGTGGGTGCCGTCGCGGCCGTATCGGTCGCCGGGGGCGGCTGCGCGGTGTGGCCGCACGACGGGACCGCGGCGAGGACGACGAGAACGGCTCCCGTTCCGCACGCCCGTGCCATCCGCGATCCTGGCACCGTCACCTGGTCGACGGTAGCCCTCGCCTCGCGCCGCCGCACCGACTCCGACCGGCGCGCGCGGCCGGTCTCACCGGCCGCGGGTGAACTGCTCGACGAGCTGGTCGAGACGGTCCGATTCGGCGTCGGGACGCAATCGTGCGGCACGGTCGAGGGTGGCAAGTCCGTGCAGCGCGGCGAAGAACACCTCGGTGTGAGTGTCGATGCTCTGTGCGTCGGCCACTCGCCCGATCGCGTGGCGCAACGCGGCGAAGGCCGCGGTCAGCTGCGGCGGTGTGTCGTCGGCGGCGAACCGCAACGTCGTCGCGCGGGTGAACATCGCGTCGTAGACGGCCGGGTTGTCGCCCGCGAAGTCGAGGTATGCGCGTGCGACCCGGGCCAGGGCGTCCCGTGGCGGGCCGTCGTCGGAGCGGGCGGCGCGGATCGCGTCCGTCAGCTCGCCGAACCCGTCGAGGGCGACGGCTTCGGCGATCTGTTCCATGCCGGTGAAGTGCTTGTACAAGACGGGCTGGCTGTACTCGATCTCGGTGGACAGCCGACGCGTGGTGACCGCGTCCCAGCCTTCGGCTTCGGCCAGCCGACGCGCCGTCGTGATGATCAGCAACCGTCGTGCGGCGCGTTCGCGTTCCCGGCGGTCTTCGGCGGCCATACCGCACAGTAGCACCGCTAGAAGTGCTAGCGCCGCTATTGACCGAAGCCGATCTCGGGGTTAGCGTTGCTAGCACCTACTTCCGAGGAGATGCCGACATGGTCTTCGGTCACATCGCCAGCGCGGCCGCACTGATCGCAGTGCTGGCCACCGCGGTCGTCTACGGCACGGACGTGTTCTGCGCGATCGTCGTGCGGCCCGCGATGGCACGCGTCGACGACGGTGCCCTGGTCGCGGCGATGGGGAACATGCACCGGTTCGGGGACCGGCGGATGCCGGTGCCCGGGGTGATCGGGATCGTCGGCGCGGCGACGACCGCCGTGTTGGCCACGGTCACCGCCCACTGGGCCCAGGCGATCGCGGCAGGGGCAGCCCTGGTCCTGCTGTCGGTCTGGATCGTGCTCTACGTGCGGGTGAGCGCACCCATCAACCGGCAACTGACAGCGGCGGCGACCGCCGGCGAGTCGCTACCGGACGGCCGTGCACTGCAGGCCCGGTGGGAACGGATCATCGACGCCCGCGCAACACTGCAGGGCCTGGCAGTGGCCGCCCTGTGCGTGGCGCTGACAGTCTGACGGGGGGTTCTGTGCCGGCGGATCGATTGCAGGACAGCATCGTTCGCGGATCATCGATCTCCGCCGACAGCTGAGGAGCTTTCACCATGACCACCACCATCGGCTACGTCCTCGCCGGACTCATCGCCGCGGCCATCATCTTCGTCGGTGCCCGATTCCTCGTCGCGCCGCGCGTCGCCGCGGCCGGATACGGGGTGCAACCGGATCTCGGACAGCCCTCCGTAGGCGCCTATCTGAGCGTGAAGGGCGTCCGGGACATCGCTTCGGGGCTGTTCGTCCTGATTCTCCTGGCTGCCGGCGCGACGCACCTGCTGGGCTGGGTCATCCTGGCCGCCACGGTGATTCCGCTGGCCGATGCGGCCATCGTGCTCCGCAACGGCGGCCCCGGGTCCATCGCCTGGGGAGTGCACGGCGGCACCGCCGGCCTGATGCTCGTGACCGCCGCGCTGCTGCTGCTCTGACGAGAAGCTCAGACGGCCGCGGCGACCGCTTCCTGCAGACCGCGGGTCGCCAACTGATCGGCAAGCTCGTTGTCGGCGATACCCGAGTGGCCCTTCACCCAGAACCATTCGACGCGGTGCTGCGCGCAGGCGATCTGGAGCCGCTGCCACAGATCGACGTTCTTCACCGGCTGCTTGGCGGCGGTCAGCCAGCCGTTGCGCTCCCAGCCGAACACCCACTTGGTGATGCCGTTGCGGACATAGGTGCTGTCGGTGTGCAGGTGCACCACCACCGGCCGGGTCAGCGCCTCCAGCGCCATAATCGGCGCCATCAGCTCCATCCGGTTGTTGCTCGTCGTCGCGGCCTCACCGCCGAACATCTCGCGCACGTGTGCGCCGCGGCGCAGCACGGCACCCCAGCCGCCGGGGCCCGGGTTGGGCCGGCAGCCGCCGTCGGTGTGGATGACGACGGGGTCCTCGGTGGACTCGTTCATGGGGTACGAGGATAAGGGGCCGAGATCATCGCCGTTCGGACCGACATCCCGAACTCGAGGTTCCGCAGCGTGGTGATCCGCCGGCCCGGCTGCACCGCCGGTTTCACCGCGGAGGTGCGATCACCGAAGAACGACGCGGCCGCGTCGATGTCCGTCACCACGTAGGTGATGCCCCACAGCGTTGACGGCCCTTGGCCCGCTGCGGTGGGGGAGCCGACGACCTCGAGGATCACCTCGCCCAGCCGGAAGAAGATCTGGCGGATCGGGCGTCCGCCCAATTCGGCGTCACGCTCGCGGCGCGGGGCCACGCCCACCGAGGCCAGTGCCGCGACCGTCCGGTCCAGGTTCGGCGACATGAGCACGACGTGATCGATCCCGGTCACGCCGTTGGCGTGTGCGGCGGCAGCGGCGTGGTCTGCGTCCGAGCCGGTGGTCGGGATGCTGTCGAAGACGTCGAGATCCGGCGGCCATCCGCGCAGGGACCAGCCGACGATGCCCGTGCCGTGGTCGCGGCCGACCAGTCGCAGGCGCACCCCGCCGACGCGGCAGACGTCGTCCGGATCGACGCTGAACCCGGCCTGCGTCCAGGCGTCGGCGGGATCAGCGACGTGCAGTGCGTCGACGGTGACAGGCGGGGTGTCGGTCATAGGTGGCGCCCAGACTACGTCGCGGCGAGCACCACTTCCGTCCGCGACCGCACGCCCCACGCCTCACGCCGGGCGGGCGCCGCGCACATCCCATACGGTCGGTCCAGGTGTGAGTCGACGGGGGAAGGCGGGTTTCGGGTGGACGTGTCGAGAAGAACGTTCGGCGGTCTCACGCTGGCTGCCGCGGCAGGGATCGTCGGCAGCGGGCTGGGAGCGTCGGCGCATGCGGCACCCGGTGGCGTGCCCGCCGCCGCGACTCTCGCCCGCAACGTCGTGCTGGTGCACGGGCTGTATGCGGACGGATCGTCCTGGATCGACGTGGTGCCGCACCTGCAGAACGCCGGGCTGAACGTCGCGGTGGTACAGAATCCGCTGACCACGCTCGCCGACGCCGCGGCGGAGACGCGCCGAGTGTTGGCGCTGCAGCACGGGCCGACGGTGCTGGCCGGGCATTCCTGGTCGGGGACCGTCGTCAGCGAGGTCGGCGACGACCCGTCGGTGAGCTCGCTGGTGTACGTGTCGGCTCGGGCGCCCGACGCAGGCGAGGACTTCCCCGCGCTGGCGAAACGGTTCCCGACAGCGCCCGCGTCGGCGGGTGTGGTGGTCGCCTCGGACGGCTACGCCCAACTGAATGAAGCCGCGTTCCTGTCCGACTTCGCCGCGGGCGTCCCCGTAGAACGGGCCCGGGCGTTGTTCGCGGTGCAGGGCCGCAACCGCGCGACGCTGCCGGCCGAGCGCACCACGGCTGCGGCCTGGCATGCTAAGCCGAGCTGGTATCAGGTATCGACCCAGGACCGCACCATCAACCCGGACCTGCAGCGCTTCCTGGCCCACCGGATGGGCGCGCGCACAATCGAACTCGACACGTCGCACGTGTCGCTGATCACCAGGCCGCGCGAGGTGGCCGACCTGATTCTGGCGGCCGCCGGAATCGCGGTCTAGTCGTCCTTGTCGTCCTTGTCGTCCTTGGAGTCGTCGTCCTTGGACTTCGTCTCGGACTTGTCCTTGTCCTCATCCTTGGAAGCGTCGTCCTTGGCAGAGTCGTCCTTGGAGTCGTCCTTGGAATCATCGTCGTCGGAGTCCTCATCGGAATCCTTGCCGGACTCGCCGTCGTCGCTCGACGAGCCGACGAACTCGAGCACGGCCCAGTGGCTGGGTGACAACAGCACCGACCACTGGCCCTTCTTCCGTCCCAGCTTCAGCACGCCGTCGTCGAGATCCCACACGGTGTCGTCGTCGTGCTGGGACTCTTGACCATCGGAATAGGTGAGTTTGAATGCCATGGTGTCGGATGCCCGAAAGGGCAGCTGGTTAATCCCGCGTTACGTCAATCGGTCGCCGCGTGCGGGGCCCTGCCGAGGAACGTGTGCACGATGTCGCGCTGCCAGCCCGGCACGGTCATGCTCTCGACATCGACGAATCCGTTGCGCCGCAGCCGATCACGGAACTCCTCGGCGCCGTCGAACTCGTTGACGCTGCGGCGCAGGTACCGGTAGAGACCGGCGTCGCCGGAACGCAGGCGCCCCGCCGGGATGATGATCGCGGTGCTGACGATGTTCCAGATGGCGGTCGCCCGCCGTGAGTCGCGCACCGAGTACTCGTGCACCGCGAGCACCGCCCCGGGCTTGAGCAGTTTCAGCAGCGACCCCAGTACGTCGTCCCCGTCGTCCACGTTGCGGACCAGGTACGCGGCGAGAATGCCGTCGAACGCGCCGGTAACCCCGGCGTCGTGGAGTGTCTCGGCGCGACTGTGCACGAACGTCACCGCCGCCGGCCATTTCTTCGCGCGCGCCTGCGCCAGCATGCCCGCCGATCCGTCCACTGCGACGATCTCGGCGTGCGGCGCCACGCTCAGCAGTGCCGCGGTGGACAAGCCTGTGCCACAACCGATGTCGAGTAGTCGCAGGCCCCGGCCCTGGTCGGGCAACTGCATTCGCTGCGCGGACAGGCGAAGATGCTCCTGATAGCCGGGGTTGGCGCCGACCAGGCCGTCGTAGGCCCGGGCCCCGGCGTCGAACGCATCGGGAACGTCGTAGCGCTTGCCGGTCATGTCGGGCGGGACCGGTGTCGGTGCGCGCGCCGGTCTGGTGTGGTGCTCATATCAGGCCTTCCGCCGACGCGATGTCCACACTCGTCATCAGCGCGAATTGTAGCTTCCATCGCCGGTGTTCACGACGATACCGGTGCCGCCGTTCACCCCCGGTTGCGGCGGGCGCGGTCGGCGCACCGGCGGACCGCCGGTGCGCCCCGCAGCGCCGACCTCGGTGGGGGCAAACATCCGACGCCCGCGAGCAGGGTGCGCACCAGCGCCGCAGCCGTGCCCGGTTCGGCGCCGGTTATGCGTACCGCCCAGTTCGTCGGTGCGCCACGGGTATTCGAATCGTCGCCGGCGCGGTGGCCGGGTCCGGGTTACGGCCGAGGGTCGGAGCGGGCCAGTAGTGTCGGTGTCAGCAGTCCCAGCGGCTGACGCTCCCGACGGCGAAGGATCCGGTGTGGCCCATTATCTGCTCGCCGTCAGCCCGCTGCAGGGACACGTGATGCCCATCGTCAACGTCGGCGTCGGCCTCCAGGGCCTCGGGCACGACGTCTCCGTGCTGACCGGAGTGGAGTTCACCGGCACGGTGCGCGACGCCGGACTGCGGATGATCCAGCTGCCCGACCGCGTGCGCATCGACGCGCCCGCAGGGACGCCGGCGCTGCTGCGGGCGTTGCCCGCCTCCGCACGCCGGTTCTGGCTGGGCCGGGCGGAATTGGCCACGGTCTTCACCGAACCCCTTGCCGCGGAAGCTGAAACGCTACGCCGGGTGCTGCGCGACGAGGCGGTGGACGCGGTCGTCGCCGACATGACCTTCACCGGCGCGGTGCCCGTGCTGCTGAAGGACGAGCCACGGCCGCCGGTAGTGGTCTGCGGCGTCGCGCCGCTGACGATCTCGAGCAGGGACACCCCGCCCTTCGGCATGGCCTGGAAACCCGAACCCGGCCTCGACTACCGCCAGATGACCACCGTCGCGCACCGGGTGATCATGCGCTCCAGTCAACGACGATTCGATCGCGCACTGCGCCAAGCGGGTTCGCCGGAGTCGCCGTTCTTCATCAGCGACTGGCCGCGGCTGGCGGACGCCCTGCTGCAACTGACGGTGCCGGAGTTCGAATACCCCCGCAGCGACCTTCCGTCGACGGTCGGCTTCGTCGGCCCGCTGCTGCCGGCCGGGCCCGCGGAGTTCGACCGACCGCCGTGGTGGGGCGACCTGGAGCGCGCCGACGCCGTCGTGCACGTCACCCAGGGCACCTTCGACAACGCCGATTTGGACCAACTGATCGCCCCCACCCTGGAAGCCCTCGGTGGTCGCCGGGACCTGCTGGTGGTCGCCACCACCGGCGGCCGGCGCGGACAACGCATGCGCGGCCGGGTGCCCGACAACGCCCGCATCGCCGACTGGATCCCGTACTCTGCGCTGTTGCCGCACGTCGACGTGATGATCACCAACGGCGGCTACGGCGGCGTGCAGTACGCGCTCGGCCACGGCGTCCCGCTGATCGTCGCCGGGGAGACCTCGGACAAGGCCGAGGTGGCCGCGCGCGTGGACTACCGCGGCGTCGGCGTCGACCTCAAGACCGCCTGGCCCACCGCGGAAGCCGTCGGCGCCGCCGTCGACCTCGTGCGGCGCGACGGCCGGTACCGAGCCGCCGCCGAGGAGCTGCGCGCAGCGATCGCGGCGTCCACGCCGGTGGACGCGATCGCCAACACCCTCAAACGCCTCTGCGACGCGTGATCAGAGCTTCGCGATGACGTTCTCGGCGAACATCTCCAGGTTGCGGATCTTCGCGTCCAGCGGCTCGGTGTCCTGGCCCATGACGTAGGGGATGCGGAAACCGACGATCACGTCGGTGACGCCCTTGTCCTCCAGCCGCTTGATGCCGTCGGGGGTGTAGGCGTCTATCGAGATCACGTGGATCTGGTAATCCGGGTTCGCGGCCGTGCCGGCCTCCTCGCGGAACTGCCCCAGCTTCTTGATCAGCGTGTCGAGTTCCTCGGCATCACCCCCGCCGTGCATCCAGCCGTCGTTGCGCGCAGCGCGGCGTAGCGCCGCGTCGGCGTGCCCGCCGATGAGGATCGGGACCGGCTGCGACGGCGCCGGCGTCATCTTCGTCTTCGGGATGTCGTAGAACTCGCCGTGGTACTCGAAGTACTCGCCGGAGGTCAGGCCCCGGATGATGTCGATGCACTCGTCCATCCGCTTGCCGCGCCGGGCGAACGGCACGTTCATCAGCTCGTAGTCCTCGGGCCACGGGCTGGTGCCGACGCCGAGCCCGAGCCGATTGCCGAACAGCGCCGCCAGCGAGCCCGCTTGCTTGGCCACCAGCGCCGGCGGCCGGATCGGCAGCTTCAGCACGAAGTGGTTGAAATGCAGGGTCGTCGTCACCGCGCACAGCGCCGCGGTCAGCACGAACGACTCGATGAACGCCTTGCCGTCCAGGAACTCCCGATTGCCGTCCGGGGTGTAGGGATACTTCGAGTCCGATTCGAACGGATAGGCCACGCTGTCGGGGATCGTCATCGCGTGATAGCCGGCGGCTTCGGCGGCCCGTGCCAACGGGATGTAGAACGTCGGATCGGTCATCGCTTCGGCATAGGTGAAACGCACATCGCCTCCTGCTGGTCGGTGCCCCGAATATTAGAACGTGTTCTAGTCCGGGGTGGCGGATTGTCCGACGCGGCGTGATCATGAGCGGATGGGTTTTCTGCTGCGGGCGGCGCTGACCGGGCTGGCGCTGTGGCTGGTGACACTGCTCGTCCCGGGCATCGAGTTCGTCGGCGGTGACAGCACGGCCGCGCGGATCGGCATCATCTTCGTGGTGGCGATCATCTTCGGGTTGGTCAACGCGATCATCAAGCCGATCGTGCAGATCATCTCGATCCCGCTCTACGTCCTCACGCTGGGGCTGTTCCACATCGTGATCAACGCACTCATGCTGTGGATCACCTCGTGGATCACCGAGCACACCACCCACTGGGGTCTGGCCATCGACCATTTCTGGTGGACCGCGATCTGGGCGGCGATCGTGTTGTCGATCGTTGGCTGGGGACTGTCGGTGCTCGTCAAGGCAGACTGAAGGCCATGCCCGAGCTGCCCGAGGTCGAAGCACTCGCCGATCACCTGCGCCGGCATGCCACCGGCCTGCCCGTCGGCCGGGTCGACGTCTCGGCGCTGTCGGTGCTCAAGACCTTCGATCCGCCGGTGTCGGTGCTGCACGGCCAGGAGGTGATCGGCGCCAATCGATGGGGCAAGTACCTCGGACTACAGACCGCGGAGTTGCACCTGATCACACATCTGTCCCGCGCCGGCTGGCTGCGCTGGTCGGACAAGCTGGCCCCCGCGCCGCTGAAACCCGGCAAGGGGCCGATCGCGCTGCGCGTCCACCTGGGACCGCCGGGGGAGTCCCCGGGCTTCGACCTGACCGAGGCCGGCACCCAGAAGCGGCTCGCGGTCTGGCTCGTCGACGACCCGATGTCGGTACCGCAGATCGCCTCGCTGGGGCCCGACGCGCTGTCGCTGAGCGGGCCGGCGCTCACCGAGGTGCTCAGTGGGCAGTCGGGACGGATCAAGACCGTCATCACCGATCAGAAGGTGATCGCCGGTATCGGCAACGCCTACAGCGACGAGATCCTGCACGTCGCCAAGCTGTCGCCGTTCGCGACGGCCAACAAGCTGACCGACGCGCAGTCGGTGGCGCTGCACGACGCGATGATCTCGGTGCTGACCGACGCGGTGACGAGGTCGGTCGGGCAGCAGGCGGCGACGTTGAAGGGTGAGAAACGTTCCGGGCTGCGCGTGCACGCCCGCACCGGGCTGCCCTGCCCGGTCTGCGGGGACACCGTCCGCGAGGTCTCGTTCGCCGACAAGTCGTTCCAGTACTGCCCGACCTGCCAGACCGGCGGCAAGGTGCTCGCCGATCGCCGCATGTCGCGCCTACTCAAATGACCGGCCCCGATCCCGGCGGAGGGTTGCGGGCGATTACTCCTGACTTGTCTAACCCGGTTATCCTGCCCGCATGACTCGGCAGAAGATCCTGATCACCGGCGCCAGCTCGGGCCTCGGTGCGGGCATGGCCCGGCAGTTCGCCGCCAAGGGGCGCGACCTGGCCCTGTGCGCACGGCGCGTCGACAACCTCGACGAGCTCAAGGCCGAGCTGCTGGCGGACTACCCGAACATCACGATCGCGGTGGCCGCGCTCGACGTCAACGACCACGAGCAGGTGCCGAAGGTCTTCAATGAACTGCGCGAGGAACTCGGCGGTCTCGACTGCGTCATCGTCAACGCGGGCATCGGCAAGGGCTATCCGCTCGGCGGCGGCAAGCTGTGGGCGAACAAGGCCACGATCGAGACCAATCTCGTTGCCGCGCTGGTCCAGATCGAGAGCGCGCTGGAGATCTTCAAGGCCGCAGGCAAGGGGCATCTGGTCCTGGTGTCCTCAGTGCTCGGCAACGTCGGGGTGCCGGGATTCAAGGCCGCCTACTCCGCCAGCAAGGCCGGGGTCACCTCGCTGGGAGAGTCGCTGCGCGCCGAGTACCCGTCCGGGCCGATCAAGATCACCGTGCTGGAGCCCGGCTACATCGAGTCCGAGATGACCGCCAAGGCCAACAAGACCCTGCTGATGGTCGACAACGAGACCGGCGTGAAGGCCATGGTCGCGGCCATCGAGAAGGAGAAGGGCCGCGCCGTCGTCCCCGGCTGGCCGTGGTGGCCGCTGGTGGAGGTCATGAAGATCATGCCGCCGCGCTTCGCCAAGTACTTCGCCTAGCTGGGGGTTTTCGGTTTACACGCGGCGGTTGCGCGCCAGTAGCGAAATCAAAACTTGACGTTCCGTTGGGTTTTCCTAACAATCGGTTAGGTGAGTCCGGTACGGCGGGGGGAAACCTTCCCCATCCACAACCGCATCGGTGTGCTGCGCGCGGAGCGACGGATGTCGCGGGCGCAGCTCGCCGAACTGATCGACGTGAACCCCCAGACTGTGGGCGCACTCGAGCGGGGCGACCATTACCCGAGCCTCGATCTGGCCTTCCGCATCTGTGAGGTCTTCGATCTGCCCGTGGAGGCGGTGTTCTCCCGAGAGCCCTTCGGGCCGCTGTCGACCGAGCTCTACCGCAAGGACGGACGACCGCAAGGAGGAAACGCGCATGCCTGACGCCACGCTGATCGACCGATACCAGAACTTCCGCACCCGGCGCTTCCTGAAATACGAACGCACGTATGCGAACTCGCTGCCATCCTGGCGCACCCAACGCCGGCGCCGCATGCTCGTCGTCGGTCTCGCCGCGACATTCGCCGTGATGGCGGTCGTCAGCGTGTTGTGCGCGTTCGGGTTCCGCGAGGCGGCGCTGGTCTGGCTGCCGGCCACGGCGATCTTCTTTCCGCTGTGGCTGATCCTGCAGATCGTCTCGGGCCGTCAGGGCGATGCGCCGCTGGCCACCCTCGACGAATTCGAACTGGCCCAGCGCAACAGCGCCCGGTCGATCGGGCTGACCCTGACCCAGTACCTGATGCTCATCCCGATCGGCTACCTGATCTTCGGATCCGTTTTCGCCGACGGCGCCGACACCGACATGGCCTATGCCGGCGGCCTGATGGCGATCACCGTGCTGCTGATCGGCGGCTGCGCGCCGGCAATGATCCTGGGCTGGACGCGACCGGACCCGATGCCCGAGTGAATCGGGCGCGCTCGAGCACCCCTGGTGGCGGGTAGCGCGCCGAATTCACGCGGAGCGGCCACGCTCCGCCCGGTAGCGGCGCACCAGCGCGTCGGTAGACGAATCCGACTGCGTCGCAGGCGATGTGGCGTCGGTGAGCACCGGCAGCAGCGCCTTGGCCTGGGTCTTGCCCAGCTCGACACCCCACTGGTCGAACGAGTCGATACCCCAGATCACGCCCTCGACGAAGACCTGATGCTCGTAGAGCGCGATCAGCTGCCCGACCACCGACGGCGTCAGCTTCGCCGCCAGGATTGACGTGCTCGGCCGGTTGCCCGGCATCACCTTGTGCGGCACCACATCCGGTGCGGTGCCCTCGGCGGAGATCTCCTCGGCCGTCTTGCCGAACGCGAGCACCTGGGTCTGTGCGAAGTAGTTGCTCATCAGCAGGTCGTGCATGCTGCCGGTGCCGTCGGCGGTCGGAAGATCATCGGTCGGCTCGCTGAACCCGATGAAGTCGGCCGGGACCAGGCGGGTGCCCTGGTGCAGCAACTGATAGAACGCGTGCTGGCCGTTGGTGCCGGGTTCGCCCCAGAAGATCTCACCGGTGGCGCTGCTCACCGGCTCGCCGTCGGCCTGCACCGACTTGCCGTTGGACTCCATCGTCAGCTGCTGCAGGTAGGCCGCGAACCGCGCCAGGTCGTTCGAATAGGGCAGCACCGCACGGGTTTCCGCGCCGAAGAAGTTGTTGTACCAGAGCCCGATCAGCCCCAGCAGCACCGGCGCGTTGGCCTCCAGCGGCGCGGTGCGGAAGTGTTCGTCCACCAGGTGGAAACCGCCGAGGAACTCGGCGAAGCGCTCCCGGCCGATCACCGCCATCACCGACAACCCGATCGCCGAGTCCACCGAATACCGGCCGCCGACCCAGTCCCAGAAACCGAACATGTTGTCGGTGTCGATACCGAACTCGGCGACGAGTTCGGCATTGGTGGACACCGCGACGAAGTGCTTGGACACCGCGTCATCTCCGAGCGCCTCGGTGAGCCAGCGCCGCGCCGCCGTGGCGTTGGTCAATGTCTCCAACGTCGTGAACGTCTTCGACGCGATGATGAAAAGCGTTGCGGCGGGATCGAGTCCGTCGAGCTTGGCGACCAGGTCGGCCGGGTCGACGTTCGACACGAACCGTGCGGAGATGCCGGCGTCGGCGTAATGGCGCAACGCCTGATCGACCATCACCGGTCCGAGGTCGGAGCCGCCGATCCCGATGTTGACCACCGTGGTGATCCGCTCACCGGTGGCACCGCGCCACTGGCCGCTGCGCAGTCGGTCGGTGAAGTCACCCATCCGGTCCAGCACCTCGTGCACGTCGGCGACCACGTCCTGCCCGTCGACGGTCAACGACGCGTCCCGCGGCAGCCGCAGCGCGGTGTGCAGCACCGCCCGGTCCTCGGAGCTGTTGATGTGTGCACCGGAGAACATTTCGTCCCGCCGGGCCGGTAACCCGGCGGCCTCGGCCAGATCAACCAGCAGGCGCAGCGTCTCGCGGGTTACGCGGTGCTTGCTGTAGTCGATGTACAGATCGCCGACGGTCAGCGCCAGCTCGGTGCCGCGGGCGGGATCGTCGGCGAAGAGTCCGCGCAGATCCCGGTCGGCGATTTCGTCGTGGTGGCGGGACAGCGCCTGCCATGCGGGTGTGCCCGTGATGTCAGAACCCATGTGCAGAACCCTAGTGCGGAGCCGCGGACGAAGGGGTAAATGATGGAGGTATGGATACTTCGGCACTACTGGCATCCGTACCGACCGGGCTGTGGATCGGCGGTGAGGAACGCGCGGGCAAGTCGACGTTCAACGTGCTGGACCCCAGCGACGACGAGGTGCTGACCTCGGTGGCCGACGCCACCGCCGACGACGCCCGCGACGCGCTGGACGCCGCGTGTGCGGTGCAGGCGGAGTGGGCCGCGACCCCACCCCGCAAGCGCGGCGAGATCCTGCGGTCGGTGTTCGAGACGATCACCGCGCGCGCCGACGACATCGCCGCGTTGATGACGCTGGAGATGGGCAAGGTCGTCGCCGAGAGCAAGGGCGAGGTGACCTACGGCGCGGAGTTCTTCCGCTGGTTCGCCGAGGAGGCCGTGCGCATCGACGGCCGGTTCACGCCGAGCCCGGCGGGCACCGGTCGCATCCTGGTCACCAAGCAGCCCGTCGGCCCCTGCTACGCGATCACCCCGTGGAACTTCCCGCTGGCGATGGGCACCCGCAAGATGGGCCCGGCGTTCGCCGCGGGCTGCACGATGATCGTCAAGCCCGCGCAGGAGACGCCGCTGACCATGCTGCTGCTGGCCAAGCTGATGGCCGAGGCGGGCCTGCCCAAGGGCGTGCTGTCGGTGCTGCCGACGAGTAACCCGGGCCCGGTCACCGAGGCGCTGATCAACGACGGCCGGCTGCGCAAGCTGACCTTCACCGGATCGACCGGGGTGGGCAAGGCGCTGGTGAAGCAGTCGGCCGACAAGCTGCTGCGCACGTCGATGGAGCTCGGCGGCAACGCGCCGTTCATCGTGTTCGACGATGCCGACGTCGACGCCGCCGTCGATGGGGCGATCCTGGCCAAGATGCGCAACGGCGGTGAGGCCTGCACCGCGGCCAACCGCTTCCACGTCGCCAACGCCGTGCGCGAGGAGTTCACCGACAAGTTCGTCAAGCGGATGAGCGAATTCACCCTCGGCAAGGGACTCGACGAGAAGTCGACGCTCGGTCCGCTGATCAACGCCAAGCAGGTCGCCACGGTCACCGAGCTGGTGTCCGACGCGGTGTCCCGCGGGGCGACCGTGGCCGTCGGCGGTGTCGCGCCCGGCGGGCCCGGCAACTTCTACCCGGCCACCGTGCTGACCGACGTCCCCACCGACGCGCGCATCCTCAAGGAAGAGGTGTTCGGGCCCGTGGCGCCGATCGCCGGTTTCGACACCGAGGAGGAGGGCATCGCCGCGGCCAACGACACCGAGTACGGCCTGGCCGCCTACGTCTACACGCAGTCGCTGGACCGCGCGCTGCGCGTCGCCGAGGGCATCGAGTCCGGCATGGTCGGCGTCAACCGCGGCGTGATCTCCGATGCCGCGGCCCCGTTCGGCGGGATCAAGGAGTCCGGCTTCGGCCGCGAGGGCGGCACCGAGGGCATCGAGGAATACCTCGACACGAAGTACATCGCTCTCACGAAATAGTCACCTTCCCCGCCGAGCAGACGCAAACTCCGGCGAGTTGCCGCGACACGCCAGAGTTTGCGTCTGCTCGCGAGCGGGGCGGCACCCCGTCCGCGCGCCTGCCGGGTTCGGCTTCGCCGCACCCATAGACTTCCTTGCTCGGAGCAGGGAGGAAGGGGCCGCGACTTGACCCACGGCGGAGCCGTCAAATCCGGCGCAGCCGTGAGTGCGGCGCCGATCCGTGTGGGCCCACGGCGGTATGTCGGTCCGGGCCAAGCGATCCCGGCGCTGGACGGCATCAGGGCGATCGCCGTCGCGTTGGTGCTCGCCGACCACGGCGGCGTCCCCGGGCTGTCGGGCGGCTTCCTCGGCGTCGACGTGTTCTTCGTCCTCAGCGGCTTCCTGATCACCTCGCTGCTGCTCGACGAAGTCGGCCGCACGGGCCGGGTCGGGCTCAAGGGCTTCTGGATCCGGCGGGCCCGCAGACTGCTGCCCGCGCTGCTGGTGATGGTGCTGGCCGTGGTGGCGTTGCGCGAGCTGTTCTCCGAGGAATCCACCGCGAACCTGCGCGACGACGCCGTCGCCGCATTCTTCTGGATGTCGAACTGGGTGTTCGTCGCGCAGGACACCGACTACTTCTCGCAGGGCGCGCCGCCGTCACCGCTGCAGCACACCTGGTCGCTGGCCGTCGAGGAGCAGTACTACGTCCTCTGGCCGCTGCTGATCGCGGGCGTCATCGCGGGGCTGGGCGCGATCGCGTACCGCCGCGGGGTGGCGCTGTCGCAGCGCGTCGTGCGCACCGCGGTGTTCGTGCTGGCCGCCGCCGGCGTCGCCGCGTCGGCGACGGCCGCGATCGTCGCGTCCTCCGACGCAACGCTGAACCGCGTCTACTTCGGCACCGACACCCGGGTGCAGGCACTGCTCGTCGGTGCGGCCGCCGCCGCGCTGCTGGTCCGGGACTGGCGCGGGCTGACCGCCGGTCTGGTGATCTTCCGGTCGCGGTGGGCGCGCTGGACCGCGTGGTGGCTGCCGGCCGTCGGGCTCGTGGTGCTCGTCAGCGCGGCCCGGATGGCGACCGGCAGTGCCGAGGAGTTCCGCAGCGGCCTGCTGACCGTGGTCGCGCTGGCGGCGGTGCTCGTCATCGCACCGGTGGCGCTCGCGCAGGACGGTCCCGTCGCGCGGCTGCTGTCGGCCGGACCGCTCGTCGGCCTCGGCGCGATCTCCTACGGGGTGTACCTCTGGCACTGGCCGATCTTCCTGGTGCTCAACGGCGAACGCACCGGGACCACCGGCTGGGAACTCTTCGCGCTGCGCTGCGCCGCCACGCTGGCGGTCGCGGCGGTGTCGTGGTGGCTGATCGAACAGCCGATCCGGGAGTGGCGGCCGGCGTTCGTGCCGATGCTGCCGCTGGCAGCGGCGACCGCCGCGACCGCCGCGGTGGTGACGATGACGGTGCTGCCGGTGCGGATCTCGCCGGTGTCACCGCCGCCGGGCCCGGAGGTGGACATCGCCGCGCTGGTCGGCGCCGAGGTGCCGGTCGAGGTGACCCGGCCGCCCAGGCAGACCGCTCCCGGGGACCTGCGGGTGGCGGTGTTCGGCGACTCGATCGGCTGGACGCTGATGCGGTACCTGCCGGACACCCCGGGCCTGCACTTCGCGGACTACACCACGATCGGCTGCGGCATCGCGCGCGGCGGGCCCTACGAGTACGTCGGCCAGGAGCTGCAGCAGAAGCCCGAGTGCGACGCATGGCCTGCCCGCTGGACCCAGCGCATCGGGCACGAGAAACCCGACGTGGCGCTGCTGATCGTCGGCCGCTGGGAGGTGGTCGACCGGATGAACGAGGGCCGGTGGACCCATATCGGAGAGCCCGGCTACGACGCGTATCTGCGCTCCGAGCTCAACCGCGCGCTGGACATCCTGGGCTCGACGGGCGCCCGCGTTGTCGTCACGACCGAGCCGTACAACCGGCGCGCCGAGAAGCCGGACGGCAGCCTGTACCAGGAGGACCAGCCCAAGCGGGTGCAGCAGTGGAATGCGCTGTTGCGCAGCGTCGTCGACGAGCGACCGAACGCCACCGTGCTCGACCTGAACAAGAAGCTGAGCCCGAACGGCTACTACCAGACTCGGGTGGACGGTATCCGGGTGCGCAGCGACGGCGTGCATCCGACGCCCGAGGCCGTGGAGTGGCTGACGCCGTGGCTGGTGGAGGCGCTCAAGCCCGAGTGAATCCGGCGCGCAATGCGACAGCAGGGGTGCTCAGGCGCGCCGAATTCGCCGGGGTCAGTAGCCGAGGCGGCCGCGGCCGAGGCGCAGCAGCAGCATGGCGAGGTTCTTGCCCTCTTCGCCGAGCACGCTGTAGCGCTCGATGACCTTCATCTCCCGGCTGTGCACCAGACGGGTGCCACCGGAGGCCATGCGCGCCTTGCCGATCATCTGCGACACCTCGGTGCGGCGCTGGACAGCCTCCAGGATCGTCGCGTCGAGGCGGTCGATCTCCTGGCGCAGTTCGTCGATGTCAGGCACGTGGGAGGTTTCCGTCGTCATGTCGTTCTCCGATTCTCGTTGTGTCACTGGCCTGGTCCGATCCGCTTCGAGGGCCTCACACAAGAGACGAGCCCCGGATCCGGAAGCGGACCGCGGGGCTCTGGGAAGCAGCTAGACCACGGGCACCGCTGGCGGGTACCCGTAGAAAAATCGCTGCTGCGCGTTGAGCACTGGAACAGTCTGCCACCACCGGCGGTGGCGGCGCAAAGAACTGTGCGTGCGTTCGGTCCGTGGAGGTGTTCGCACTGCGCACATCGCCCGTGGTGCGGAAAAAATGTCGGCGCGCAGCGGTAAGTTTGGGGTCGATATGACTTCGCTCTTCTCCGAAACCAGCACCGACGAACTCCTCGACGGGCTCAATCCCCAGCAGCGCCAGGCGGTGCTGCACGAGGGCACCCCTCTGTTGATCGTCGCCGGTGCCGGCTCGGGCAAGACGGCGGTGCTGACCCGCCGCATCGCCTACCTGCTGGCCGCCCGCGAGGTCGGCGTCGGACAGATCCTGGCCATCACGTTCACCAACAAGGCCGCCGCGGAGATGCGTGAGCGCGTGGCCGCGCTGGTCGGGCCGCGTGCCCGCAACATGTGGGTGTCGACGTTTCACTCGACCTGCGTGCGGATCCTGCGTAACCAGGCCTCGCTACTGCCCGGCCTGAACTCCAACTTCTCCATCTACGACGCCGACGACTCCCGCCGCCTGCTGCTGATGATCGGCAAGGACATGGGGCTCGACACCAAGAAGTACTCGCCGCGGCTGCTCTCCAACAGCATCTCCAACCTCAAGAACGAGCTGATCGGACCCCAGCAGGCCGCCGCGGAGGCCTCCGAGGCCGCCGACGACCTCGCCCGGATCGTCGCCGACGTCTACGCCGAGTACCAGCGCAGGCTGCGCGCGGCCAACGCGCTGGACTTCGACGACCTGATCGGCGAGACGGTCGCCGTGCTGCAGGCGTTCCCGCAGATCGCGCAGTACTACCGGCGGCGGTTCCGGCACATCCTCGTCGACGAGTACCAGGACACCAACCACGCGCAGTACGTGCTGGTGCGTGAGCTGGTCGGAACGGCCGCCTCGGACGACGATGCTGCCGGGGTACCGCCCGCGGAGCTGTGCGTCGTGGGTGACGCCGACCAGTCCATCTACGCGTTCCGCGGCGCCACCATCCGCAACATCGAGGACTTCGAGCGGGACTACCCGAACGCCACCACGATCCTGCTGGAACAGAACTACCGCTCCACCCAGACGATCCTGAACGCCGCGAACTCGGTGATCTCCCGCAATGTCGGCAGGCGGGAGAAGCGGCTGTGGACCGACGCCGGCGAGGGTGAGCTGATCGTCGGTTACGTCGCCGACAACGAGCACGACGAGGCCCGCTTCGTCGCCCAGGAGATCGACGCGCTGGCCGACTCCGTGCCCGGGTTCTCCTACAACGACGTCGCGGTGTTCTACCGCACCAACAACTCCTCCCGCGCCATCGAAGAGGTCTTCATCCGGGCAGGCATCCCGTACAAGGTCGTCGGCGGCGTGCGGTTCTACGAGCGCCGCGAGATCCGCGACATCGTCGCCTACCTGCGGGTGCTCGACAACCCCGGCGACGCGGTGAGCATGCGGCGCATCCTCAACACCCCGCGCCGCGGCATCGGCGACCGGGCCGAGGCCTGTGTGGCGGTGTACGCCGAGACCACCGGCGCCAACTTCAACGACGCGCTCGCCGCCGCCGCCGAGGGCAAGGTGCCGATGCTCAACAGCCGGTCGGAAAAGGCGATCAAGGGGTTCGTCGACCTGCTCGACGACCTGCGCGGCGGACTCGACGGCGAACTCGGCGATCTGGTCGAGACCGTGCTGGACCGCACCGGTTACCGCGCCGAGCTGGAGGCCTCCACCGATCCGCAGGACCTGGCCCGGCTGGACAACCTCAACGAGCTGGTCAGCGTCGCCCACGAGTTCAGCATCGACCTGGCCAACGCCAGGGCACTCGCCGACGAGGACGGGGCCGAAGCACCCGACGAGGACGTGCCCGACACCGGCGTGCTGGCCGCGTTCCTGGAGCGGGTATCGCTGGTCGCCGACGCCGACGACATCCCCGAACACGGCTCCGGCGTCGTCACGATGATGACGCTGCACACCGCCAAGGGCCTCGAGTTCCCGGTCGTCTTCGTCACCGGCTGGGAAGACGGCATGTTCCCGCACATGCGCGCGCTCGGTGACCCCGGAGAACTCTCCGAGGAACGCAGGCTGGCCTACGTCGGTATCACCCGGGCCCGGCAGCGGCTGTATCTGAGCCGGGCCAAGGTGCGGTCGTCGTGGGGTCAGCCGATGCTGAACCCGGAGTCCCGGTTCCTGCGGGAGATCCCGCAGGAGCTGATCGACTGGCGCCGCACCGAGCAGCCGTCGTCGCTGTCGGCGCCGGTCGGCAACGCCGGGCGGTACGGCGCCCCGCGCCCGTCGCCCACCCGGTCCGGCGCGGGCAAGCGCCCGCTGGTGGTCCTGGAGCCCGGCGACCGCGTCACCCACGACAAGTACGGGCTGGGCCGGGTGGAAGAGGTGTCCGGGGTCGGCGAGTCGGCGATGTCGCTGATCGACTTCGGCAGTGCCGGGCGCGTGAAGCTGATGCACAACCACGCGCCGATCAGCAAGCTCTAGCCGGGCCTGCTCCACCGCGCGGTGGCAGGCAGCGCCGCCAGCACGATCGACGCCAGCGGCAGCAGCGGCATCGCGTAGACCAGCGCGGGCAGCTTCGCCCCGGCGACGAACAGGCTGGCGAAGATCAGGATCGCGATCACCGCCCCGACCACGATCAACAGGCGCGCGTTGGGGCGCCGCAGCAGCAGCGCGATCACCCCGCTGATGGACCCGGCGGCCGACACGGCCGCGAGGAAACCGATCGCCACACAGAACAGCGGGTCCGTGGCCCACCAGCCGGCGATCAGGTCGGTGGCGATGACGCCGGAGGCCCAGCCGGACACGATCGCGGCCACCGCGGTGGCCTGCGCGGCGCGGGAATCCGCACGGGGTACGCGGGGCGTGCCGACGGCGACGGGTTTGGCGCGCGGGACGTACTGGGTAACCGGGGCGGAGACGGACGCGACAGGGAGCTCTCCGGTGGGATGACGGCGGAGAAGGCCTGTGGGCGGCTCAGAGGACGTCTCAGGGCCGGACAGGACGGGCTGGGAGCCGGTGCTCAGCGGCGCGCGCCGCAGGATCCGGGTCTCTTCGGTGGAATCAGAGGACTCGTCGGCCACTCAGCCAACGTAGCCGCCGGGGCTGAGCCCCCGCTTGGCCAACCATCCGACGGGGTCGACGCGGGTGCCGCCGATGTGCACCTCGAAGTGGCAGTGCGGCCCCGTGGAGTTTCCGGTGTTGCCCATCTTGGCGATCTGGTCGCCGGCCATCACGCGCTCGCCGACGTTGACCATGATCGAGCTGTTGTGGCCGTACAGCGTCACGGTGCCGTCGGCGTGGCGAATCTTGACCACATTGCCGTAGCCGCCCTCGGACCCCGCCGCGACGACCAGGCCGTCGGCCGCCGCCAGGATCGGGGTGCCGATCGCGTTGGCGATGTCGATGCCGGCGTGCAGCACGCCCCAGCGATAGCCGAAGCCCGAGGTCCAGACGCCGGTAGTGGGCATCACGAACTGAGGCTTGGTGAGCCTGGCCTCGCGCTCGGCGCGCTCCTGGGCGAAAGCCGCGGCCTTGGTGATCTCCTCGGCGTGCACCGCGGCGTTCGCGACCGGCGTGACCGTGACGATCTGCATGCCGTCCACCGAACCGGTGATCGCGCCGTCGCCGAGCACCGCCTGGTCGGCGGCGAGCACCGTCGCGGCCGGCGCCTTCGAGGTGTTGTTGGTCATCGTGTACGCGCCGGCGGCGGTCGCTCCGACCGCCATCGCCGCGACGACGAGCCTGCCCCTGACCGGCACTTCGGTCTTGCGGTGCAGGCCCTTGGTGCCGCGCATATCGATGATGTCGGTCTTTGCTGTGCCGTCGCTGACGTCGGTGTGGCTGTCGCGGTAGGCGTGGGCGGACGGTTGCCGGTCGGCGCGCGGTGCGGCGCGGAACTCGGTCGGCACGGCCAAGCTGAGCGGTGCCTCGTCGGCGGTGTCGTTGAGGTCGTCGAGCTCGGGAGCGTGGATCACCTGAGTGTCGCGGTCAAATGCCGCGTGGGACAAGAACTCTAGATCGTCAAGATCGCCGAGCTGGCCGAATTCGTTGAACGGGATGATGTCGGTGACTTCGGTCAGGCCAGGCGCCGCGGAGGCCTCGGAAGAGCGAGGCAGACGATGCTGAGGCAACCTGAATAATCCTTCGTCGTCGTAATCAGACCGTTATCTAGACCAGTGGACGTTAACCAAACTTGCATCGGAGTGGCAACCCGTCGCTCTATTCCACCGCGATTTGTGATTTGAATCACTCCGGGGGCACCGGTGAGATCGACCACATGAACGGTAGGCGGTGGCAATGGGCAGCACCCGGCTCGATACAGTTCGTCGGAGCCCGTCGGGCCGTAACTTTAGCCGCTCACAGACAGGGAATTTCCGGACTCCATGGACCTCTTCGAGTATCAGGCGAAAGAGCTGTTCGCCAAGCACAACGTTCCCACCACTCCCGGCCGGGTCACCGACACCGCCGAGGACGCCAAGGCCATCGCCGAGGAGATCGGCAAGCCGGTCATGGTGAAGGCGCAGGTCAAGGTCGGCGGCCGCGGCAAGGCCGGTGGCGTCAAGTACGCCGCGACCCCCGAGGACGCCTTCACCCACGCACAGAACATTCTCGGCCTGGACATCAAGGGCCACGTCGTCAAGAAGCTGCTGGTCGCCGAGGCGAGTGACATCGCCGAGGAGTACTACATCTCCTTCCTGCTCGACCGCGCCAACCGCACCTACCTGGCCATGTGCTCGGTCGAGGGCGGCATGGAGATCGAAGAGGTCGCCGCCACCAAGCCCGAGCGGCTGGCCAAGGTGCCCGTCGACGCGGTCAAGGGTGTGGACGAGGCCTTCGCCCGCGAGATCGCCGAGAAGGGCCACCTGCCCGCCGAGGTGCTCGACGCCGCCGCGGTCACCATCGCCAAGCTGTGGGAGGTCTTCGTCAAGGAGGACGCCACGCTGGTCGAGGTGAACCCGCTCGTCCGCACGCCCGACGATCAGATCCTGGCGCTGGACGGCAAGGTCACCCTCGACGCGAACGCCGACTTCCGTCAGCCCGGCCACGCCGAGTTCGAGGACAAGGACGCCACGGATCCGCTGGAGCTCAAGGCCAAGGAGAACGACCTCAACTACGTCAAGCTCGACGGTGCCGTCGGCATCATCGGCAACGGCGCCGGCCTGGTCATGTCGACGCTGGACGTCGTCGCGTACGCCGGTGAGAAGCACGGCGGCGTGAAGCCGGCCAACTTCCTCGACATCGGTGGCGGCGCCTCGGCCGAGGTGATGGCCGCCGGGCTGGACGTGATCCTGAACGACTCTCAGGTCAAGAGCGTGTTCGTCAACGTGTTCGGCGGCATCACCGCCTGCGACGCGGTGGCCAACGGCATCGTCTCGGCCCTGCAGATCCTCGGCGACGAGGCCAACAAGCCGCTCGTGGTCCGTCTCGACGGCAACAACGTCGAAGAGGGCCGCCGCATCCTCTCCGAGGCGAACCATCCGCTGGTCATCCAGGCCGACACCATGGACTCCGGCGCCGACAAGGCCGCCGAGCTGGCGAACAAGTAAGGGACACAAGAAATGTCTATTTTCCTTAACGCGGACAGCAAGGTCATCGTCCAGGGCATCACCGGCGGCGAGGGCACCAAGCACACCAAGCTGATGCTCAAGGCCGGCACCCAGGTCGTGGGCGGGGTGAACGCGCGCAAGGCCGGCACGACCGTAAAGCATCAGGACAAGGACGGCAACGACGTCGAGCTCCCGGTGTTCGCCTCGGTCGCCGAGGCGATGAAGGAGACCGGCGCCGACACCTCGATCGCGTTCGTGCCGCCGGCGTTCTCCAAGGACGCGATCATCGAGGCCATCGACGCCGAGATCCCGCTGCTGGTCGTCATCACCGAGGGAATCCCGGTGCAGGACACCGCCTATGCGTGGGCCTACAACGTCGAGAAGGGCCAGAAGACCCGCATCATCGGCCCCAACTGCCCGGGCGTCATCACCCCCGGTGAGTCGCTGGTCGGCATCACGCCGAACAACATCACCGGCAAGGGTCCGATCGGCCTGGTGTCGAAGTCCGGCACGCTGACCTACCAGATGATGTACGAGCTGCGCGATCTCGGCTTCTCCACCGCCATCGGCATCGGCGGCGACCCGGTCATCGGCACCACCCACATCGACGCCATCGAGGCGTTCGAGAAGGACCCGGAGACCAAGATCATCGTGATGATCGGCGAGATCGGCGGCGACGCCGAGGAGCGGGCCGCCGACTACATCAAGGCCAACGTCTCCAAGCCGGTCGTCGGCTACGTCGCGGGCTTCACCGCTCCGGAGGGCAAGACCATGGGCCACGCCGGCGCCATCGTGTCGGGCTCCTCGGGCACCGCCGCCGCCAAGAAGGAGGCGCTGGAAGCTGCAGGCGTGAAGGTCGGCAAGACGCCGTCGGAGACGGCGGCGCTGGCCCGGGAGATCCTCGAAAACCTCTGAGTCACCACGCGACTGCGGTCAGCGCGCGAACCCTTCGGGGTCCGTGAGCTGGCCGCAGTTTCGTTTGGTCAGCCGGTGCGGTACTGCAGATAGCTGCGCAGCAGCGGTTCGGTCAGGTCATACCAGGATGTGCGCCGGTCGTCGGCGGCCTTCGACGAGGTCACCCAGTGGTCGGTGGCCAGGCGGCCCAGCGCGGCCGAGGCGGACTGATTCGAAACACCCACGGCGCGAGCCAGATCCGACACCGTCCGGGGACCGGTACTGCGGGCCAGCTCCACGACCAGGCGCTGCTCTCCGGCGGGCAGTAACCACAACCGCTGCTGGAAGTACGGCGCGAGCCGGTCCAGCAGCGCATCGACCGCGGGGGTGAGTGCGTCGAGGCTGCGGGCGTCGACGCACTCGGACAACAGATGCCACGACCGTGGTGCGCCGCCGACGATCCGGTGGATCGAGGCGACCCGGTCCCGCCCCGTCGGGGTGTCCAGGAACGCGACCAGCTCGGTGTCGCCGCGTCGCTGCGCTGCCCGCCGCAGCAGGGTCGAGGTGTCCTCGACTCCGAGATCCGGCAGCCTCTCCACCATGAAGGACCCGTACCAGGGATACTCCCGCGACGAGACGCCGGGGAACAGCGCCGGAGTGGTCGCGACGATCAGCACCGCGGTCGAGGTCTCCACCCACGCGCGCAGGCTGCCCTGCCCGGCGGTGCCGAGCGCGTCGAAGACCCGGTCGAGGTTCTCGATCGCCAGCAGGATCGTGCGGCCCGCGGCCGCGTCGATCAGGGCGGCCTCGATACCGACCGGGTCCCGGGCCAGCCGCAGCGTCCTGGCCTCGTCCTCCACGGCTGGGTCGACCGCGCGGGCCATTTCCACGAGCAGGTCGGTGTAGGAGCCGATCGCCAGCGAGTCCTCGGCGACGACGACGGGCAGCACCCGTGTCGCGGTCGCCGCATCGGACAGTGCCCGCGCGAGTGCGACCTGCAGGGTGTGCGTCTTGCCGGAGCCGCGCGGGCCGACCAGCAGAGTGTGGGGGCGGGATCCGTCGCGGGCGGCCGACGCGATGCGCGCGGTCAGCGTCGCCAGCAGATCGCTACGCCCCACCGTCAGCGCGTCCAGCTCGGCTGCGGACACCGCCGACGGGGTGAACAGTGCCGGGATACTCACCGGCGCATCGCTTTCCACGCACGCAGCACCAGGGGAGAGGAGAACCGGTCGGTGATCGGGTCACTTCCTGCGCGCGTCAGATAGTGGTCGAGCGTGAGCCGTTCGACGAACGACACCAGCTGCGCGCGATCGGTGATCGGGCTGCCCTCGCTGCGCAACCGCATCAGCACGGTGTCGACGTCCAGGGGTCGGTTGGCGTGCGCATAGACGTCGAGCACCCCGGCGATCGCCGGGGCGTCCGCGCCGTAGTAGTGCGGGAGACGGTCCCGGTAGTGCCGCAGATCCCAAGGGTCGTAGGGGTTCTCGATCGCATCCAGCACCAGCAGCTCGATCAGCTCGGGGTACACCGGCATCTGGGTGTCGTAGGACGACTTGCGGGCCGCCGCCACCAGATGCTGGATGTAATAGGGCACGTTCTCGGCGGCGGCCGCGATGGCCGCCCCGACGTCGTGCTGGTCGGTGGTGGGGGTGGCGGTGCCCATCAGCAGGCATTCGGCCAGGTAGGTGGCGTGATCGGAACGGATGGGGCCGACGGCGATCTTCGGGATGTCGTTGACGGTGCTGGGCGCGTCGGAGGACACGTGGTGGAATCCGATCGACCCCGACAGCACCGTCGCAACCTGGCCGGGATTCTCCTGGCGGACGCGGCGCAGCAGGTGCAGGAAGGTGTCCCCGGCGCCGGGCTGGGCCCGCTCGAGGTTGCGCGCCAGCACGCTGACCTCGTCGATGAACAGCGCCAGGATGCGGCCGCCGGTGCGCCGGATCGCCCGGTGCAGCAGGTCGTCCAGCGTCGCGGCGGCGCGGCTGTCGCGTTCGAGGCGCACGGGTCCGGCGGTGAGGGTCAGCCGGATCTTGGCCAGTTCGGTGGCCCAGGCGGGGTCCAGGCGGGCCAGCTCGGAGATCAGCGCAGACACGAACTCGGCGTAGGTCTCCCGCTCGGCGCTGACCGACACCACCACCGCGCCCTGGTCGGCTGCCAGCCGCTGCACGAGGCGCGACAGCGAGGTCTTGCCGTGCCGTCGGTCGCCGACCAGCACCACGCCCGAATGCGGCAGCGACGCGAGGACCTCGGTGGATTCCCGGACACGGCCGACGACGTCCTCGGTGGGCACGACGCCGCCGACGACCAGCGACATCGGGCGGGGCTGCCAGTTCATCAGGCAAGTCTACGTCAGGCCAGATGTACATCAATGTAGATGTACGTCTGTTGCGTTGTACGTCATGGGCGTTGCCAAGCTCACAGCACGCTCGATTAGCCTCGCAAAGTAACTGAGAGGACGGCACATGGCAGTTGATCCACGGACCCCGGTCATCGTCGGGGTCGGGCAGTTCACCGAGCGGATCGATGATCCCGGATACCGCGGGATGTCGGCGGTCGACCTCGCCACCGCCGCGGCGCGGGCCGCGCTGAGTGACACCGGCGCCGACGCGGCCGCCGTCGCCGAGGCCGTCGACACGGTCTTCGGGCTCCGCCAGTTCGAGATCTCCGGGCCGATGCCCGCCGTGCTCGGCAAGTCGAACAACTATCCGCGGTCGGTGATGAACCGGCTCGGCGGCGACCCCGCCCGCGTGGTTCTCGAACCCGTGGGCGGTCAGAGCCCGCAGAAGCTGGTCACCGAGGCCGGGAACGCGATCGTCGCCGGGAACGCCGACGTCGTCATGATCATGGGCTCCGAGGCCGGCTCGACCCTCAAGTACTTCGCCGGCCGCGACGACAAGCCCGATTTCACCGAGCACGTCGAGGGCCAGCTCGAGGACCGCGGCCACCAGATCCACAACTACATCGACGAATACACCGTCACGCACGGGCTGACCGGTGCGCCGGTGCAGTACGGCCTGCTCGACAACGCGCGCCGCGCCCGGTTGGGCCTCGGTGTCGCCGAGTACCGCCACCAGATGGCCGAGCTGTTCGCGCCGCTGTCGGAAGTGGCTGCCCACAACCCGCTGTCGTCGTCCCCGGTGCAGCGCTCGGTGGCCGAGATCGAGACCGTCACCGACGAGAACCGGATGATCTGTGATCCCTACCCACGGTTGCTCGTCGCCCGCGACACCGTCAACCAGGGCGCGGCGGCGGTCGTCATGTCCGTCGAGGCCGCCCGCAGGCTCGGGGTACCTGCGGAGAAATGGGTGTACCTGCACGGCCACTCCGACCTGATCGAGCAGGCGCTGCTGGACCGCGCGGACCTCGGTGCGTCGCCGGCGTCTGTGCTGGCCGCCCAGGAAGCCTTGCGAGTCGCCGGAATCGGCGTCGACGACGTCGCGACCTTCGATCTGTACAGCTGCTTCCCGTTCCCGGTGTTCGTGATCTGCGAGGCGCTCGGGCTGGCCGCCGACGACCCGCGCGGGCTCACCCTGACCGGCGGCCTGCCGTACTTCGGCGGGCCCGGCAACAGCTACTCCCTGCACGCCATCGCCGAGACTGCCGCCCGGATGCGCGACACCCCAGGGCAATTCGGCTTCGTCGGGGCCAACGGCGGCATCATGAGCAAGTACTCGGTGGGCATCTACTCCGCCGAACCCGCACCGTGGAGCACCGCGCGCAGCGCGGAGCTGACCGCGCAGATCGCGGAGCTGCCGAAGGTCCCGGTCACCAAGGAGCCCGACGGGACCGGCACCGTCGAGACCTACTCGGTGCGCTACGACTGGCCGGTGCGCACCGGCATCATCGTCGGGCGGCTGGACGCCGACGGCAGCCGGTTCATGGCGACCACCGAGGATGCCGAACTCGTCGCGCTGATGTCCGACGAGGATCCGCTGGGCGTCGGCATCACCGTCACGCCGACCGGGAACGGCAACCGCGCGAAACTGCGCTGACTAGAACAGCTGAGTGGACGTCGGGGTCAGCACGAAGCCGTGGTTCCCGACGCGGCAGGCGGTGACCCCGGTGTCGTCGACCCCGCACTCGATGCTGCCGCCGGTGATCTTGTGCATCGCGGGCAGCGGCCTCGGGATCGTCGCCGGGTCCGTCGGGATCGTCGGGTCCGGTTGCGGGTAGAGCGGTTCGGCGGACGCGGCCGCATCGGTGGCCACCAGCACCTGCCAGATCCCCGGCCCCAGGTCGGGGCGCGGCCCGTCGCACGACAACGTCTGCCGCGACGGGTCGCCCCGGGAATTCATCGTGTTGTGGATGCACTGCTGGCCGTCGGGGGTCGTGAAGCCGAAGCCGCCGACGTACGGAGAGTCCTGCGCGTAGGCCTCGGTGTCGACGGCGGGGTAGTCGGACAGGTCGGGAAACCCGGGCGGCTCGGCCGACGCCTGCGGCATCGCCATCACCAGCACAGGGGCCGACGCGATGAGTGTCAGGCGGCGGAACCGGTCGCGGACCATCGGGTGCTCCCAAGCCTCAGCGGGCGTGCCTCACCAGCCTAGCCAGCCCGGAGGCTGCATCCGGCGGGGTCAGCCGAGCCCGTCGAGCTTGCCGGCCAGCCGTTCCACGTAGGCCGCGACCTCGGAGTCGGACTTGTCGGGCAGGCCGAACAGGACTTCGGTGACGCCCAGGTCCTTCCAGCGGGCCAGCTTGTCCGGATCCGGCTTGAAGTCCAGCGCGACGATCTGCGGCGCACCGTCCCGGTCCGCCGCGGCCCAGGTGTCCTGGAGCAGCTTCACCGGCGCGTCGATGTCGAAGTCGCGCGGGGTGGTGATCCAGCCGTCGGCCGACCGGGCGATCCACTTGAAGTTCTTCTCGGTGCCCGCGGCGCCGACCAGCACCGGGATGTGGGCCTGCACGGGCTTCGGCCAGGCCCAGGACGGCCCGAACTTCACGAACTCGCCGTCGTACTCGGCTTCCTCCTGCGTCCACAGCGCGCGCATGGCCTCCAGGTACTCGCGTAGCATCGTGCGGCGCCGCCCCGGCGGGACGTTGTGGTCGGCCAGTTCGTCGGTGTTCCAGCCGAATCCGACGCCGAGGGACACCCGGCCCCCGGAGAGGTGGTCGAGCGTGGCGATGGACTTCGCCAGCGTGATGCAGTCGTGTTCGACCGGCAGTGCGACCGCGGTGGACAACCGGACCCGGGAGGTGACCGCGGCGGCGGTGCCCAGCGACACCCACGGATCCAGCGTGCGCATGTAGCGGTCGTCGGGCAGCGTCTCGTCGCCCGTGGTGGGGTGGGCGGCCTGGCGCTTGATCGGGATGTGGGTGTGCTCGGGCACGTAGAACGTGGTGAAGCCGTGGTCGTCGGCCAGTTTCGCGGCTGCCGCCGGCGTGATGCCGCGGTCGGAGGTGAACAGCACCAACCCAAAGTCCATACCCCGAATTAGAACGTGTTCCAATCCGCGCACGCAAGGGGGGTACCTGTTCGGCGGCAACGGGCCGTCCGCACCGAACACGGGTAGCCGGCTACTCGCGACACCGGGTTCCCGAGACGGAACAGTGCGATTCATGGGGGACTGCACCGCGCCCAAGGCGAAGCTCAAGGAATGGACGTGGCGCTACCTGCCGTGCGAATTGGCGGGAACGGCAGGGGAGTTCGGGGCGGCAGCGGCCGCCTACGCCACCACGGGGTCGATGGCGCTGGCCGCGGTGGCGGCCACGGTGGGTGCGTCCGTCGGGTACTACGCGGTGGCGTTCGCCGCGGCGCTGCGCGGCGGTTACCGCGACCTGGCGCACCGTCGCCGAGTGCCGCGGGCGGTGCTGGCGAACCTGCTGGCGCTACGCAGCGTCATGGTCGAGTTCGGCCCCGCCGAACTGGTCGACAGCATCGTGGTGCGCCCGCTGGCCTTCTATCTCGGGCCGGCCCTGCTCGGAAATGTGGCGGCCGGCTGGATCTTCGGCAAGGTCGTCTCCGACGTGGCCTTCTACGCCTGCGCGATCTTCAGCTACGAGCGCTTCAGCGCACTACTCGTGCGGCACCGGCCGGAACAGGGGAAGGAGACCGCACGTGAATCCGCTGCGACGGTCCCAGCTGTGTGACGAACTGCGCGACCGCGGCCGGTGTTGGTCCGACCTGGCCCAGACCCACGGCACCCCGGTGCTGATCCTCGAACCGCACCTGGTGGCACGCCGCTTCGCCGAACTGCGCGCCGCGCTGCCGGGATTCGGCCTGCACTACGCCGTCAAGGCGCTGCCGCACCCGATCGTGTTGTCCACCATCGCGATCTGCGGAGGTGGGTTCGACGTGGCCACCCGCGGGGAGATCGAACTCCTGAGCAGCTCGGCCTGCCGGTGCACCGCTGCATCCACACCAACCCGATCAAGAAACCGGCTGACATCGACCACGCCTACGCCACGGGCGTGCGGACATTCGTCGTCGAGAATCCCTGCGAGGCGGAGAAATTCACCGACCGGCCGGCCGACGTGGAACTCCTGGTGCGGCTGGCGTTCCGCAACCCGGGCGCGAAGTCGGATCTGTCGACCAAGTTCGGGGTCGAACCCGCCGACGCCGAGCTGATGGTCAAACACGTGCTCGCCACCGGGGTGCGGTTCGCAGGCTTCAGCTTTCACGTCGGCAGCCAGGGAGACTCGGCGCAACCGTACCGGCACGCGCTGCGGCAGACGCTGGAGCTCGTCACCCACCTGCAACACAGCCTCGGCGTGCACACCCGGGTGATCGACATCGGCGGCGGGTTCCCGGTCAGCTACCGCGACACCGCGCCGGCGGTCGGTGAGATCGGCGCGGTCGTCGACGACGTGCTCGGCGACCGCCGCGGACAGTTCGAGTTGCTGGCCGAACCGGGACGCTTCCTGGCCGCCGACTGCATGACATTGCTGACCAGCGTGGTCGGGTCCGCGGTCCGCGACGGACAGCTGTGGCACTACCTCGACGACGGGCTCTACGGCAGCTACTCGAACGTGATGACCGAAGACGTGCACCCGCCGGTCCTCGCGGTCGGCGAGCTCACCGGCGCGGACCCGGTCCTCGAACCCGTGACGCTGGCCGGGCCGACCTGCGACAGCGCCGACGTGATCGCGCGCGGGTACCCGATGCCCGCACTCGGGGTCGGCGACCTGCTGATCAGCCCGATGATGGGCGCCTACACCAGCGTCACCGCGTCCCGCTTCAACGGGATCGGCCCGACCCCGGTGGTGATGGCCTGAGCGCCGCCGCCGGACCCTTTTCATCACCGCGATCCATACCGATGACCACGGGGCGGCCGACGGCTTCATCATCGCCAGGGACACCGAGAAAGAAGCCAAAGAGGTGCTGCGCGAGATCATCGCGAAGGCGAACACGCCTGCGGTGGAAGGCTTCCGCAACGCGGTGCAGCAGGCGGGCAACTCCACCGCCGACGAGCGCGGCATGTGGGCGGACTCCACGTTCGAGGATCTGGTGCAGTACAACGACGGATTTCGCACCCAGCTGATCGGCACACCCGAGCAGATCGCCGAACGCATTGCGGCCTACCGCAAACGCGGAGTCGACCTGATCCTGGGCGGCTTCCTGCACTTCCAGGAGGAGATCGAGTACTTCGGGGAGCGGGTGCTCCCGCTGGTCCGCGAGATCGAGGATTCGGAGCGGGAATCGGCGGACGCGCCCGTGCTCACGGCGGTGTAGCGGTGCGCGGTACGGCGCTCGGGTGCCCCCGATGAGGTGACAGGCCCACCCAGGGGTGCGCTAGCGTGGTTTATCGAATCGCTCAGGCGGATTGATCGACGTCGACTGTCGTCCTGGATGGCGGCACCGTCGGTTCCGATGCCCGCACAGCACAGGAGAGGTCATGTCGTACCCACAAGGCGCGCCCGGAGGTCCTGGATACCCGGGCCAGCAGCCGACCACCCAGTTCACCGCACCGACCCAGCAGTTCAGCAGGATCGCCGACGCCGACCCGGCGACCGAAGGCCCGAGCCGGCTGCCCGCCTACCTCAGTGCCACCGTCGCGACCCTCGGCCTGCTCGTGTACCTGTCGAGCTTCGGTCCGCAGTTCAGCGTCGCGTCGTCGAGCTTCCCCGGTCTGGGTGAGTTGACCGGAAGTTCGCTGGGCATCGTCTTCGCGGTCATCGCCGCGATCGTGGCGGGGCTGCTGGCCGGGGTGGGGCTGCTGCCGCGGCAGCGCAACTTCACCGCGGTGGCCGCGGTCGCCGCGGTCCTGGGTTTCCTGCTGGTGATGGCCGAGGTCGTCAACAAGCCTGCCGAGGCGTCCATCGACTGGGGTCTGTACCTCGTGATCGCGTTCACGCTGCTGCAGGCCGCCGTCGCCGTCGTGGTCCTGCTGTTCGACTCCGGTGTCATCACGGCGCCGGTGCCGCGGCCCAAGTACGAGCAGCCGCAGTCCTACGGCCAGTACCCCGGTTATTACGGCCAGCAGCAGCCCGGTGGCCCCGGCCAGCATCAGCAGGGCCCGCAGCAGCAGCGCCCCGGATACCCGACGCAGTACACCGGCGGCGGCTACCCCGGCAGCGGGCAGAACACCGGTGGTTTCCAGGCCGCGGCCCCGTCGGGACCGTCGGGCCCGCCCACCCCGCCCACCGGTTTCCCCACCTACGGTCAACCGCCGGCGAGCAACACGCCGACCACCCAGACACCGACGCCACCCCAGTCGCCGTCTTCCTCGCAGTCGGGTCAGTCCTCGTCGTAGTCTGAGCCGCGCGTGCGCGACCGTCGCGCGCCCGAGCGTCTGCGAGGAGCGGCCCAACCCGTGAGCACCCGGCCAGTCGGCACACGACAGGCACGTGACCTGCTGCGGGTCGCGTTCGGACCGTCGCTCGTCGCGTTGCTGATCATCGCTGCGGTAGTCCTGCTGCAGCTGGTGATCGCCAACAGCGACATGACAGGCGCTCTCGGCGCCATCGCCAGCATGTGGCTGGGTGTACACGTGGTGCCGGTGTCCATCGGCGGCAGCGCCCTCGGGGTGATGCCGCTGTTGCCGGTCCTGCTGATGATCTACGGCACCGCGCGCACCACCGCGGCGGCGACCGCGTCGTCGACGTCGTGGTTCGTCACCCGCTGGGTGGTGGGCTCGGCGCTGGGCGGGCCGATACTGATCGCCGCGATCTGCCTGGCGGTCATCCACGACGCCGCCTCGGTGCTGACCGAACTGCAGACCCCCGACGCGCTGCACGCGTTCGGCTCCGTGCTGGCCGTCCACGCGATCGGCGCGGTGCTCGGCGTCGGGCCCCGGGTGGGTGGACCGCTACTGGCCTCCTCGCCTCTGCCGAGGTGGCTGCCCGAGGCGTTCCGGGCCGCCGCCGCCGGTGTGCTCACGCTGATGGGGCTGTCCGGCGCGATCGTCGCCGGGTCGCTGGTCGTGCACTGGTCGACGATGCACGACCTGTTCTCCATCACCGACTCGATGTTCGGTCAGTTCAGCCTGATGGTGCTCTCGGTGCTCTACCTGCCCAACGTGATGGTCGGCGCCGCCGCGGTCGCGGTGGGGTCGAGTGCGCACATCGGTCTTGCGACGTTCAGCCCGTTCACCGTGTTCGGCGGGGACATACCGGCGTTGCCGGTGCTGGCCGCGGTGCCGACCCCGCCACTCGGGCCGGTGTGGGTGGCTCTGATGATCGCCGCGGCCGTCTCGGCGGTCGCGCTGGGCCAGCAGTGCGCGCGCCGGCCCCTCCCGATGGGGGCCGCGCTGGCCAAGCTGTCCGCCGCCGCGGTCGCCGCGGCCGCGATCATGGCGCTGCTCGGATATGCCGGGGGGGACCGCTGGGCAATTTCGGCGACGTCGGCGTCGACCAGGCCACCTTCGCGCCCGCCGTGTTCCTGTGGATGTGGGGGATCGGTGCGCTGACCGTGGTGATGTCCGGCGGCATCACCCCCCGCGTCCGCAAACCCAAGCCCAAGCCGGTGCCCGCGCCGGCGGCTGGCGACCCGGACGACGACCTCGACGGCGAGGAGTCGGCAGGCGAGGACCCGGACCCCGAGACCGTCGAGATCGTGCCCGGCGCGCCCGCGCCCGGCCTCGAACGCGACCCCGAACCCGAGCCGCAGGCCGACCCCGAACCCGGTCCCGAGCCCGGTCCCGAAACCGTGGACGGCCCCCCGCCGGCCTCCGCCGCACCCATGCCCGCGGCGGACTTCGACCCCGAGGACCACTTCGTGGTCGACGAGGAAACGCGCAGCGTGGTGGACGACGACAGCGGCGGCGAGCGCGAACGCGGGGCCCACTAGGCTTTCAGCGTGCAATCCCTGGCCCGCGGACACGAGGAGCAATATGGCATCCGCGTGCCACCGAGCGCGCCGGCCAGGGTGGTCGTGCTGGCCTCGGGCGGCGGCTCGCTGCTCGCCTCGCTCCTGCGGTCGGCCGTCGGCGAGTACCCGGCCCGGGTGGTCGCGGTGGGTACCGACCGGGTGTGCCCGGCGCTGGAGGTCGCGGACCGATACTCGGTACCGACCTTCACCGTGCCGCCCGCCGAGTTTGCCGACCGCGCCGCGTGGGACGCGGCGCTGACCGCGGCGACCGTAGCTCACCAACCGGACCTCGTGGTGTCGGCCGGGTTCATGAGAATTCTTGGACCGGCGTTCCTTTCGGCGTTCCCCGGTCGTGTGCTCAACACCCACCCGGCGCTGCTGCCTGCGTTCCCCGGCCCGCACGCGGTGCGCGACGCGCTGGCCTACGGGGTGCGGGTGAGCGGTTGCACCGTCCACCTCGTGGACGAGGGAACCGACACCGGCCCGATCCTCGCCCAGGAGGCGGTTTCGGTGCGCGACGACGACGACGAGGCGAGCCTGCACGAACGGATCAAGGTGAGCGAACGACAACTGCTGGTTGATGTGGTGGCGGCGGTGGCCACCCGCGGCGTGAGATGGACAGGACGAAAGGCGACCCTAGGATGAGCGACAACGACGAGGTGTTCCGGCGGCCGATCCGCCGGGCGCTGATCAGCGTGTACGACAAGACCGGACTCGTTGCGCTCGCGCAGGGGTTGCATGCTTCCGGCGTGGACATCGTGTCCACCGGATCGACCGCGAAAACCATTGCGGGGGCCGGTGTTCCGGTCACCCCGGTCGAGGACGTCACCGGCTTCCCGGAGGTGCTCGACGGGCGGGTCAAGACCTTGCACCCGCACGTGCACGCCGGTCTGCTCGCCGATCAGCGCAGGCCCGAACACGTGGCGGCGCTCGAGGAGCTCGGTGTCGCAGCTTTCGAGCTCGTGGTGGTGAACCTGTACCCGTTCACCGAGACCGTCGACTCCGGGGCAGGCGTCGACGAGTGCGTGGAGCAGATCGACATCGGCGGGCCGTCGATGGTGCGCGCGGCCGCCAAGAACCATCCGAGCGTGGCCGTGGTCGTCGACCCGCTCGGGTATGACGGTGTGCTGGCCGCGGTGCGTGCCGGTGGCTTCACCTATGCGGAGCGGAAGAAGCTGGCGGCGTTGGCTTTCCGTCACACCGCCGAGTACGACGTCGCGGTGGCGTCCTGGATGGATTCGGTGCTGGCCCCCGACGACACCGCAGGGGACGTGTCGGCGGTGCTGCCGCGCTGGCTGGGTGCGACGTTCCGGCGGTCGGCGGTGTTGCGCTACGGCGAGAACCCGCATCAGCAGGCCGCGCTGTACGGCGACGTGGGTGGCTGGCCGGGTCTGGCCCAGGCCGAGCAGTTGCACGGCAAGGAGATGTCCTACAACAACTACACCGACGCCGACGCGGCGTGGCGGGCGGCGTTCGACCACGAGGACACGTGCGTGGCGATCATCAAGCACGCCAACCCCTGTGGCATCGCGGTGTCCTCGGTATCGGTGGCCGATGCGCACCGCAAGGCCCACGAATGCGACCCGCTGTCGGCGTTCGGCGGCGTGATCGCGACCAACACCGAGGTGACGGTCGAGATGGCCGAGACCGTCGCCGGGATCTTCACCGAGGTGATCGTCGCGCCGGCCTACGAACCGGGCGCCGTCGAGGTGCTGTCGGGCAAGAAGAACATCCGCGTGCTGGTGGCGTCGCAGCCGCAGCAGGGCGGCACCGAGTTCCGTCAGGTCAGCGGTGGACTGCTGGTGCAGCAGCGCGACGCGCTCGACGCCGCCGGCGACGACCCCGCCAACTGGCGGCTGGCCACCGGTTCTCCTGCGGACCCGGCCATGCTCGCCGATCTGGTGTTCGCCTGGCGCACCTGCCGCGCGGTCAAGTCGAACGCGATCGTGCTGGCCAAGGACGGGGCGACGGTCGGTGTGGGCATGGGACAGGTCAACCGGGTCGACGCGGCCCGGCTGGCCGTCGAGCGCGCCGGTGAGCGCGCGCGCGGCGCGGTCGGCGCCTCGGACGCGTTCTTCCCGTTCCCGGACGGTCTCGAGACCCTGATCAGGGCCGGCGTCACCGCGGTCGTGCATCCCGGCGGTTCGGTCCGGGACGACGAGGTGACCGCGGCCGCCGAGGCTGCCGGGGTCACGCTGTACCTCACCGGGGCACGGCATTTCGCGCACTAGGGGTGACGGGTTGATGTTCTCGAGCAGAACGCGGCGCCGGGCGGTCGCGGCTGCGGTGGTGCTCGCCGCGACCCTGGTGCCGTCGTGCACCAGGGTGGTCGACGACGCGCGGGCGGTGGCCGTCGAGCCCGGCACGCCGTTCGGCTCGTACGCGTCGGCTGATGCCTGCACGTCGGTGAACGGCAAGCTCGCCGACATCGCGCCGCCGCGTGGGTCCGCGGCCGACACCGAACCGGTGCTGCGCATCCCGCAGCCCGACGGCTGGAAGCGGATCACCGCGCTCGACTCGCCGATGATCCGGTTCGTGATGCGCAACGACGGGCTGGCCAAGGGCGGGATCGCGCCGACGGCGGTGGTGACGCTGGAGTCCCACCGCGGCGAGATCGCCGCGAAGAAGTTCTTCGCCGACCAGCAGCGGCAGGTGAAGCAGCTCGGGGTGACCGACCTGACGCTGACCGACACCACGGTGTGCGGACTCCCCGCGGTGCGCGGGCACTATCTGTCGTCACTGCTGCCCGGCCTCAAGCCGCGCCGCGCCGATCTGCTCAGCGCCGTGATGTTCAGCGAGGGCCGGACCTACGGGGTGGCGGTCACCGTGCAGAGCGCCGACGAGCAGGATCCGGAGTACCGCCGCGACGTCGACCAGATCCTGGGCGGCTTCCAGATGCTGCCGCCCGGTAGCCGCTGATCAGACGGTCAGGGTAGACCGGAGAGCAGCTGTCCGCGCACCGTCTGCAGATGGCGCCGCATGGCCTCCCGGCTGCGGACAGCGTCGCGGTCGAAGATCGCCTCGGCGATCTCGCGGTGCTGCCCCTGGCACACGGCGTAGTTGTCGGCGCTGTAGGGACGGGCGTCGAGCGCGCTGCCTGCGAGCCGACGCCGGCCCGACTCGACCATGTCGTGCAGTGCCGCCACCACTGAATTGTGGGTGGCGGACGCCAGCGCCCGGTGAAAGGCCATGTCGCACTCCACGAATTCCTCCGGGGTGCGTGCGGCGTCGCCCTGCTCCAGGCATCGTCGGATCTCGGCGAAGTCCTCGGCGGTGGCGGCCACGGCCACCAGTGTCATGAGGTTGGGTTCCCATGCCGCGCGGGCGCCGATGAGGTCAAGCGGGCTGATCTCGACGGGCTCCGCGATGGCGGCGGGGGAGGCCCCGTCTTGGGTCAGAAACGTGCCGCGGCCCACCTCTCGGGTGATCCGCCCCTGGTTCTCCAGCACGTCGAGTTGTCTACGGACGTCGTGGCGGCTGCAGCCGAGGAGTTCGGCGAGCGCGCGCTCGGTGGGCACCCGGCTGCCGGGCCGGAGTGCGCCGGCCAGTATCTGGTCGTCGAGATACCGGGCGACCGTGGCGTCCTCGTCCTCGTTCACTGTCCGAACACCACAGACTGCACGAACCGCAGGTGCTCGGTCATCGCCGCGCCCGCGCGGCGCCGGTCACGCTGCATGAGCGCCTCGACGATCTCCTCGTGTTCGTGCTCGATGGTGGCCCGGTTCTCGGGGGTGTAGCCGTCGCGTTTGAGCCGGCCCCACACCGGGTTGTTCCTCGTCGAGTTCAGCACGTCCACCATCGCGACGATCTGCGGGTTGTGTGTGGCCACCGCGAACGCGTGATGCAACGTGACGTCCCACTGCTCGAACGTCTCGTAGTCGGTGGCCGCCGCGCCCCGGGCCAGGCAGCGACGCAGCTGGGCGAAGTCCTCCTCGGTGGCGGCGAGAGCGGCCAGCGAGACGACCTCGGGCTCGAAGATCAGCGACGCAGTCATGATCGCTGCGGGTGCGAACGCACCACCGGCGACCGACGGGGGAGTGTCGCCGTCCGGGACCAGGAAGGTTCCCCGCCCCACCTCGCGGACCACCCGTCCCTCGCGTTCGAGCTCCGACATCACGCGGCGCACCTGGGCGCGGGAACAGCCGAGCAGTCCGGCGAGGTGACGCTCGGCCGGCAGCCGGCCGTCCGGTGGAAGGTCCGCAGCCCCGACCCACTCGTCGATCAGCCGACGGACGTCGCGGTCGGCGTCCGGCCCCGCTGCTTCCCTCATCGTCTCCCCCTCCGAGCGCACGACCTCCACTGTAACCAATACGCCCAAATTGGGCGCGTTTAGTGGTCAGAGCGACATAAGTCGACCAATATGGCCGGATTGGTTCAAGTAACGCATGCGTAAACTCTGAGCTGTCCGGGCTCATAAGCAATTGACTTAAGGCGGCGCGATGATCGGCACTTCAGAACGCCTGGCGCTGTCGGCATTGGTGAGCGCGATCCCGGTCGACATGGTCGAAACGGCGTCAGTGTCCGCAGGCATCGCCGCCGAACGGGTGCGCAGCCTGCCGCCGTGGGTGACGACCTACCACCTGTTGGCGTCGGCGATGTGCCCGCTCGCCGGCTACGACGCCATCACGGATCTGTTGTGGACAACGCTGCCCGCCGCCACCGGACGCGGACTGTCCGGCGACCGTCCGACCAGAAGCGCGATCACCAGGGCCCGCTCCCGGCTCGGCACGCTGCCGCTGGCCCTGTTGCTGCACGAGACCGTGCGCACGGTACCGGCAGTCGGCGACGAAAGCGTGTTTCAACTGCATCGATACCAGGTGACCGATATGCCCGGCCTGTGGTGGATGACCGAGGCGGGCACCGGCGGCCTGCGCGCCTGTGACGTGCGCGGAGCGGATCTCGACACCGCGGTGGCACTGCTGGACAGTGTCTCCGGGTCACAGGTGAGTGTGGACCTGCCCGCGTCGGCGGCCGCGGTCCTGCAGGAGCGCACGACGGCCGGGATCCTGGTCGTGGCGGCTGCGCAATCGGCGGAGCCCGAGAATCCGTTCCGCGGCTTGCGTGCCCGCACCGCGGATGCGTGGCGCCAGGATGCGTTGGCTCGGGCGTGCGTCACCGTGGCGCTGGAGAAGTCTCTGGCGGCGGCGCGGGCACGCCGCTGACGGCGCCTTAAGTCAACAGTGATCTTGGGTGGCGGCCCGGTAATTTGCGTGATTGTGTTCCCACGCACACCCCGACTCTTCTAGCCTGATTGGGCGATGAATGGTTGAGGATTGGTTGCCGACTCAGTGGGAGTGACATGAAGAAATCGACGAAGGTCTGGTCCAGCGCCGCGGCCGCGGCCGCTTTGCTCGCGGTGCCCGCATGCTCGGGCGGCAGCGGCGGCGACGCCGGTGGTTCCGGTGATCCCCTGGTGGTGGGCATGCTGATGGCGTTCAGCGGCCCCACTGCGGTGGAAGGCGCCGAAGTGGTCAACGGGTGCCTGCCCGCTGCCGCGGAGATCAACGAGGCCGGCGGTGTGCTGGGACGCGACATCGAGTGCGAGGCGTTCGACACCAAGGGCACCGCCAGTGACTCGGTGCCCGCCGCACGTCAGATGCTCAGCACCACCGGCAATCTGTTCACCGTGCTCGGCCCGAGCACCGCCGAGGCCGCCGCCGCCGCGCCGGTCCTGGAAGAAGCCACCCAGGTGATGTTCTCCCCGGCCGGCGACGGTCGCTTCGACCGGACCGAACTCGACTACTACTACCGCCTGATCACCTCGGACACCGTCGGCGCACAGGCGATGGCGCTGCACTCTCAGCAGCAGGGCTTCGACAAGGTGGCCCTGGTCTTCGTCGGCGGCGCGTCCGCGCAGGCGAACATCCCACCGCTGGAGGAGGCACTGGGCGGCCTGGGTGTCGACGTCACCGAAGCCATGACCATCCAGCCCGAGCAGCCGTCCTACCGCACCGAGGTCGCCCGGATCCTGCAGAACCGGCCTGCCGCCATCGTCTTCGAGGCCGACGCGGTCACCGCGGGCACCTTCCTGACCGAACTCAACCAGGCCGGCGGCGCAGACATCCCGATCGTCACCAACACCCTTGCCACCACCGGTGATTGGCAGAAGGTGGCGGTGAACGCCTACGGCGGTGACGAGGCCCTGGCCAAGTCGCTGCAGGTCGTCGTCCGGTACGCCCAGGAAGGCGGAGCCGGCACCGAGACCTACGTCGAGACCCTGCAGTCACTGGAGGGTCAGGACGGGATCGACGTGCCGTCCTTCAAGGACAGCGCGTACTCCCGCGCCGCCTACGACGGTGTGATCCTGTCGGGTCTGGCCGCCACCAAGACCGATTCGGTGGAACCCGAGGACTACAACTCGGTGATCCCGGAGCTCCTGGCCGCCGGCGACGCCAAGACCGTGGTCACCAACTACTCCGAAGGAGTCGAGGCGCTCGGCAAGGGCGAGGACATCCAGTACGTCGGCGCCAACGGCGAGTACCGGCTGAACGAATTCCACAACGTGATCGGCGCTTTCGCGTTCTACGACTGGGATCCGGCAGCCAAGCAGCTGCGGCTGGTGAACCAGCTGCCCGCCGACGAGCTCGAAGCACTCGCGAGCGGACAGCGCTGATCTCGTGAATCTCCTTGTCTCTGCGACGGTGTTCGGGGTGGTGATCGCCGCGGTGCTCGCCCTGGCCGCGGTCGGTTTCACCCTGCAGTACAGCGTCTCCAACGTCTTCAACCTTGCGTTCAGCGAGACGATGGTGATCTCCGGGTTCGCGGCCCTCGGGGCCGCGAACGCCGGGCTGCCGATGGCGGGCGCGGCGCTGGTCGGGGTCGCAGCGGGCGTCGTCGTGTCGCTGCTGCTCAATCACTTCGTCTACCAACCGTTTGCGCGGCGCGGAGTGTCGGTGTTCCAGATGCTGGTGATCAGCCTGGCGGTCAGCCTGGTCCTGGCCAACACGCTGCTGGCGCTGGTCGGCCCACTGTCGTTCCGGTACGACGTCACGCCGACGGTGGTGTTCACCATCGCCAGCGCGGCGGTCACCGATCTGCAGTTGGTCGTGATCGGGCTCGCGGTGGCCGCCATGGCCGGAATGCACTTGCTGCTCAAGCGTTCCCGGCTGGGGCTGGCCATGCGCGCAGCCTCGGTGGACGGCGGCCTGGCACAGTCGTGCGGTATCGCCACCCAGCGCGTGGTGGCCACGGCGTGGGCCATCTCCGGAGGATTGTGCGGGCTGGCCGGCGTCGCCCTGTTCATCATCAGCTCGTCGTTCTCGGCGACCTCGGGCCGCACGTTCATCGTGCTGGTGATCGCCGCCGCGGTGCTCGGCGGAATCGGTGACGCCTACGGCGCGATGCTCGGTGCACTGGTGCTGGGGCTGGCGACCGAGGTGACCGCGGTGTGGCTGGACCCCAGCTTCAAGATCGCGATCGCGCTGCTGGTGCTGATCGGCGTGCTGATGGCGCGGCCGCAGGGCATCCGTGCGGAGTTCTCGTCAGGAAGGGCACTACAGGTATGACGACCCAGCGAGGAGTGGACGTGCGAGGCACGAGCGCGGGAACGGATCGCGCATGAATGCGGATCTTTCCTTCTACATCGTCACGCTCGTGGTCTACGCCGCCGTGGCCGTCATCGGCTGCTGGGGGCTGGAGCTTCAGTACTCGGACACGGGTCTGCTCAACCTGAGCTACATCGTGTCGGTGGCAGTGGGCGGCTATACCGTGGCGCTGCTGTCGCTGGGACCACCGGAAGCCGAGGGCGGCACCGTCGTCCAGGAGTACTTCTGGGGGGCGTCGCTGCCGTTCCCGTTGCCGTTCGTCGGCGCGGTGCTGGCCGGCATGCTGGTCTCGTTGCCGATCGGTCTGGTCGCGCTGCGGCGCCTGCGCTCCGACTACCAGGCGGTGGCGATGCTGTCGGTGGCGCTGATCGCGGCGGCGCTCGTGGTCGCGATGCCCGGGCTGCTCGGCGGCGGGCACGGGTTGTACCTGATCCCGGCTCCGCTCAAGGAGGAGCTGGGCCTGCGATCCGACGAATACTCCTGGCTCTACGCAGGATTCGCGGTGCTGCTCACGATGCTGGCCGCCTGGGTGGTGCTGCGGATCTCCCGGACCCCGCTGTGGCGGGTGCTGCGGGCGGTGCGGGAGAACCCGGAGGCCGCCGACGCCCTCGGCGTCAACGTCACCCCGGTGCGGTTGTCGGCCTTCGCGGTCGGCAACGGCCTCGGTGCGCTCAGCGGCGCCGTTCTGGCCTCGTTCATCGGCACCTACGCACCGGCGGACTGGTCCTACCAGGAGACGCTGATCCTGATGGGCGCCGTGATCGTCGGCGGCGCAGGCAACCGGTTCGGTGTGCTGCTCGGTGCCATGGTGCTCCCGGTGGGCCTGACCGAGGCCACGCGCTACCTGCCGCAGTTCGGTGCCCCGGGCACCGTCGACGCCCTGCAGTTCGTGGTTGTCGGCCTGGTCATCCTCGCGTTCCTGTGGTGGCGCCCGCAAGGCGTCTTCCCCGAGCGCAAGCGCACCTTCGGCCTCGACGGGACGCCGGTGCCGTTCTGGGACACGTTGCGTCCGGGATCGACCGGCGAGGTCCGGACCAAGCAGGGAGTCGCATGATGGCCGACGAGAACATCCTGACCATCGAAGGTCTGACGGTCGCCTACGGCAAGAACCGGGTGCTGCAGGATGTGTCACTGCACGTGCCCAGCGCCAAGATCACCGCGGTGGTCGGGCCCAACGGGGCCGGGAAGTCCACGCTGTTGCACGCACTGGCCGGCACCGCGCCGGTGGAGGCGGGCAGGGTACTGCATCGCGGCCAGGACATCGCAAAACTGCCGCCCTACAAGCGTTCCCGTCGCGGCATCATGCGGACCTTCCAGATGCCCGCCGACTTCGGGCGCCTGACGGTGCTGGAGAACCTGCTGATCGCGGACCGCTCGGTGGGCGGCACCGGGTTCCTGCAGGTGTTCACCCGGCCCAGGCGCAGCTGGCTGCCCGCTCAGCGCGACGCGGTCGTCAAGGCCCGGGCGCTGCTGGCCGAGTTCGGGCTCGAAGCCAAGGAGAACGACTACATGGGCGACCTCTCCGGAGGTCAGCGGCGAATTCTGGAGCTGCTCAGGGCGGTCACCACCGAGCCCGAGATGTTGCTGCTCGACGAACCTTTCGCCGGGGTGCACGCGAGCATCATCGAGCGCATCTCCGACTTCCTGGTCGAGTTGCGGGACCGGGGCATCAGCATCCTGATGGTCGCTCACGAACTCGACGCGGTGGAACGCCTGACCGACGCCGTCGTGGTGATGGCCCGCGGACAGGTGTTGTTCGAAGGATCCATGGCGGCAGCCCGCCGAGAAAAGGAAGTGGTGGATGCTTATGTCGCCGGATGACACCCGCATGAGCCCCGGCACCGCCGTGCTCGGCGTTCACGAACTCACGGTCGGTTACAACGGCGTACCGATCGTGCACAACGTCAGCCTGGAGCTGACGGCCGGCAAGACCGCCTGTGTCGTCGGGCCCAACGGCTGCGGCAAGAGCACTCTGCTCAAGGGGCTGGCCGGCCTGGTCAAGCCGATGGGCGGCACGGTCGATCTGGCCGGACGCGGCGACATCACCGCCATGTCCACCGCCGAACGGGCGGCTGCGGGAATGGGATACGTCCCGCAGATCGACGACGTCTTCAAACCGCTGACGGTGGAGGAGAACATCGTCATCGGCGGGTACCGGCTGTCGCGGGACAAGGTCGCGGTCAACAAGGAACGCGTGCTCGAACTGTTCCCGCGGCTCAAGACCATGCTCAAGCGGCACGCCGGTGTGCTGTCGGGCGGGGAGCGCAAGATGCTCGCGATGGCGCGGGTGTTGATGCTCGAGCCGAAGGTCCTGCTCCTCGACGAGCCCACCGCGGGTCTGACCGAAGAGATGGCAACCCGGCTGCTCGATGAGCAGCTGGCCGAGCTCAAGGCCAGCGGGATCGCGGTTCTTCTCGTCGAACAGCGGGCCAATCTGGCGATGGCATCGGCAGATTGGGCCTACGTACTGGCCACCGGGCGGGTGCGCCGGTCCGGGTCGGCGGCCGAACTGCGGGCCGATCCCAGCTTTTCGCACATCTTCCTCGGCGGCACGGAGGAAGCCATTCTGTCCGGCGCTGCCGAAACCACGAAAACCGAAGGAGAAGTTCGTTGCAGTTAGTTCAGTTCGTCCACCAGGGCGCCACGCGGTGCGGCTACACCGAGGGGGACGAGATCGTCGGTGTGGACTGGTCGCTGCGCGACGCGCTGGTGCTGCTGGCCGCCGGCCAGAACGAGCGCATCACCGACGCCCGGGCCGCACGGGTGCCCCGCAGTGACGTCGTGCTGCTGCCTCCGGTGGTGCCCGGCAGCCGGGTCTTCTGCATCGGCATCAACTACCTGGATCATCAGCAGGAGTCCATGGACGTCTTCCTGGCGACCGTGCCGAAGGCGCCGGTGGTGTTCATGAAGGATCTGTCCACGATCGCCGGTCCCTTCGACCGGCTCGACCTGCCGAGTTCGGTGTCCGTCGAGTTCGACTGGGAGGCAGAACTCGGAGTGGTCATCGGGGCGCCCGCGCGCAACGTGTCCGAAGAGGACTCCTGGGATGTGGTGGCGGGCTACACCGTCGTCAACGACGTGTCGGTGCGTGACCGCCAGATCCGGCACGTGCAGTGGACACTGGGCAAGAACGCACCGGCCTCCACCCCGGTCGGCCCGGGCATCGTCGACCGCGACACCATCGGTATCAACCCCGACATCGAGGTGACCTGCCGGGTCAACGGTGTGGTCAAGCAGAACGCGTTCACCCGGGACCTGATCTTCGACATCCCGAGGCTGATCGCCGAGATTTCCCAGGTGACACCGCTGTTGCCCGGAGACATCATCGTCAGCGGCACCGCCGCCGGTGTGGGCTTCAAGCGCAATCCGCCCGAGTTCCTCCGCGACGGCGACGTCGTCGAGGTCGAGATCGCCGGTGTCGGAACGATTTCGAACAGGGTCAGGACGGAGTGCTGACATGCCCGTAGTCGGCGGCATCTCCGCCTCGCACGCACCGGGCATACTCGGTTGGCCCGACGACGTCACCGCCGACGAGCATCAGTCGGTCTTCGCCGCCTACGACGAGCTCAAGCGCACCGTCGCCGAGGCGAAGCCCGATGTGATCATCGCGTTCCTGGACGACCACTTCGAGAACCACTTCCGCACTCTGATGCCGTCGGTCAGCGTCGCTGTGGCCGAACAGCACACCGGCCCCGGCGAGCACCTGCTCGAGCTGCTGAAGTTCGACCGGGTGCACACCTTCGGTGGGGAGAAGGAGCTCGCCGAGCACATCCTGCGCACGCTGGTGGCCGCCGGCATCGACGCGACCCGGATGGGTACGGCCGAGTTCGGCAACAACCTGATGGTGCCGATGAAGCTGTTGCGGCCCGAGGGCGACATCCCGATCATCCCGGTGTACCTCAACGTGTTCACTCCGCCTCTGATCACCATGCGGCGCGCCTACCAGGTGGGGGAGGCGGTGCGGGCCGCAGTCGCCGACAGCGACAAGCGAATCATGTTCTGGGGCACCGGCGGTCTGTCGCACTGGCCGCCGATCTGGGAGCCGAGCCGCGAGTCGGACGACTTCCTGACCAGGATGAAGACGTTCCAGAACGAAGGCCGCGGCTATCTCGAGCGTGACCCCGGTCTGTGGACCGACATCGGCCCCTACGAAATCAAGATGGCCGAGGAGATGGGGGACGCCTGCGTCAACCCCGAATGGGACCGGGAGTTCCTGGAACTGTTGTCCGGCGGTGACATGCAGGCCCTGTTCGCCTGGACCTACGACGACATCGAAAAGCGCGGCGGCCATGGCGGTCACGAGATCCTCAACTGGATGGCCGTCGCCGGGGCGATGGGCGGAGGGCCGTGTGAAGTGCTCACCTATCAACCCACCCCGGCCTGGATCTGCGGCACAGGCGCGGTCCGCTACACCGTCTGACACATCGAAAACACAGAGAAGAAGAAGGAAAACACATGATCACCTATCAGGACGCCCCTCTCCCGAAGTTCGGCAACTACTCCACCCTGGGGATCGGGGGTCCCGGTGAGATCGTCGTGGTGGCCGGTCAGATGGGCGCGGACGCCGACGGAAAGTTCCCCACCTCTGATGGCGCCGAGCAGGTGAAGGCGACCTACGACAACATCGGTATCGCCTTGGCTGCGGCCGGCCTGGGCTTCGAGCACGTCGTCGGTTTCCGCACCCTGCTGGTCGGCCGCGAGATGATCCCGGAGTTCATGAAGGGCCGGCTGGACAAGTTCGCCGAGATCTACCCGTCCGGTGTGTATCCGCCCAACACGATCCTGATCATCTCCGGTCTGGTCGAGGAAGCTGCCCGCGTCGAGATCGAGGCACTGGCCGTGCGCCCGGCCGCGTCGTGACCGTGGGGTACCGCAGTTATCCGTTCCACCACGGTCGCGACACGGTGATCGCCTACCCCGTCACCGGGGCGGGCGTCACCACCCGCGTCGTCGAGTCGGGTTCCGGCGACAGCGTCCTGGTGTGCCTGCACGGCGCGGGATCCCGGGCCGACCGGTTCGTGCCGGTGATGCCGGGTCTGGTGGCCGAGGGCTTCCGGGTGCTGGCCATCGACTTCCCCGGCCATGGCCTCGCGGAGAAGCGTGAGGACATCGACTACACCGGACAGGGTTTCGCCGATGTGATCGCCGGAGTGCTGGACTCGCTGGGCCTGTCGAAGGTGACCTTCCTGGGCACGTCGCTCGGCGGCCATGTCGCCGCGGCGATCGCGGTGCAACGGCCGGACCTGGTGGCCGGACTGGTGCTGATCGGTTCGGTCGGCGTCAGCGACTTCCCACAGGAGTTCCACACCCCACCCGAGGTGCTCTCCGACGGCAGCGTCGAGGGTGTGCGGCGCAAGTTGACGTTCCTGGTCTCCGATCCGGAGATGGTGACCGATTCCTGGGTGCGCGAGGAGTCGATGATCAACTCCTCGACCGGAGCCAAGCAAGCCCTGCTGAAGGTCTCGCAGTGGCTGGACGAGGACTGCAACGACTTCCGGCAGGACGCCGAGCTGGCCAAGCGGCTGCCGGAGCTACCGGTGCTGCTGGTGTGGGGTGCCGACGACAAGTGGACCCCGCCGTCGATGGGCGTCGAAGCGCAGCAGAACCTTCCCGGTGCGCCCCTCGAACTGATGCCCGGCTGCGGGCATGCCCCGTACTTCGAAAACCCGGACCTGTTCGTCGAACTGATCCGCAAACACGGCGTGGGAGGCCTGAAATGACCGATCGTTGGCTGCTGATCGAGAACGGAACCGTCGTCGACGGCGACGCGAACCCGCCGATCCCGAATTGCGCTGTGCTGGTGCACAACGCGCGGATCGTCAAGGTCGGCGCAGTGGACCGCGAGACCGACATCCCGCGCGGCGCGCGGCTGGAGGTGATCGACGCCCGCGGCAAGACCGTGATGCCGGGGCTGATCGACATCCACTGCCACATGACCTACGGGCTGGCCCGCACCGAGGAAGAGATCGGCATCTACACGCCGCCGGAGCTGCGGACGTTGATCGCCGCGGCGAACGTCGAGAAGGTGCTGGCCGCCGGCGTCACGAGCATCTCCCAGCCCGGTGGCAGCTATTACATCGGTGTGGGGCTGCGCGAGGGCATCAAGCAGGGCATCGTGCACGGTCCCCGGATGACCAGCGCGGGAAGGTATCTGACCACCAGCAACGGCTTGACCGACTGGTTCCCCGATGCCACAGGTAATCCGGATTCGAGCACGGGGAAGCTGACCAACACCCTCGACGAGATGAAGGACGAGATCCGCCGCCAGAAGAAGGCCGGGGTGGATCTGATCAAGCTGGCCGACAGCCCGTTCGGTGACTTCCAGGCGTTCACCGATGACGAACTGAAGTTCTGTGCCGATCTCGCTCATCAGCTCGGGATGCAGATCACCATCCACGCCCGCGGCGACGGGGAGATGAACGCGGCGGTGGAGGCCGGGTTCGACCACATCATGCACGGCAATCACATGTCGGACGCCACCATCGAGAAGCTGGCCAAGAGCCAGATCCCGCTGGCCCCGACCCAGCTGCTGATGCACCACATCGTGGAGTTCGCCGAGACGCTGCGGGTGCGCCCGAACATCTCCGAGGCGACCAAACGGATGAACGACGCGACGATGGACAGCCTGCACCGCGCGTACGCGGCCGGGGTGAAGTTCGCGATGGGCACCGACAGCGGCTTCTCGCTGGTGCCGTACGGCCAATGGCATGCCAGGGAGCTGGAGATGCTGATGCTCTACACGGGCATGAGCTCGCTGGAGGCCATCCAGGCCGGCACCAAGCACGGCGCCAACGCGATGGGCCTGCCCGACGACCTCGGGGTGCTCGCCGAGGGCAAGCTGGCCGACATCATCGTCGTCGACGGAGACCCGGTGGCCGACATCAAGGTGCTCTACCAGCCTGGCAAGGTCGAGACCGTCATCCTCAACGGCGAGGTCCAGTCCTTCCCCGAGGACATCCGGACCCGCTTCATCCGCAACGACTACCTACCGAACGAGTACGGCTGGGATCTGTTGAGCTACGAACGGGCCTACGAGGGTGCCGAAACCCCGAAGACCCAACTCGACTGGACCAGCGAGCAACGTATGGACGTCGTCAACGACGTCCGCAAGTACGAGAAGGTGGGCGCGCAGCCCGCCGCGGAGTAGGTCACCGACCACACCGTTGGGTCGCTACCCCTCGGGCGGCCCAACGGTGTCCGGCGGCCTGGCCGGAGTATCGATTCGGCCCCTCTGAGCAGGGACCGGCTGCCTGATGTCCGGGACAGTCGTAGCGTGGTCGGTGTGACATCACCTAACGATCTGCCCCGCACCGTCGGCGAGCTGCGTGACTCCGGCCATCAGGAGCGCAGCATCAAGGCCGAGCTACGGGAGAACCTGCTGGCCCGGCTCGCTGCCGGCGACGACATCTGGCCCGGTCTGTTCGGCTTCGAGGACACGGTGCTGCCGCAGGTCGAGCGGGCACTGATCGCCGGACACGACTTCGTGCTGCTCGGCGAACGCGGTCAGGGCAAGACGCGTCTGCTGCGGTCCCTGGTCGGTCTGCTCGACGAGTGGACCCCGGCGATCGCCGGTTCCGAACTCGGTGAGCACCCGTACAGCCCGATCACCCCGGAGTCGATCCGGAGGGCCGCCGATTCCGGCGACGACCTGCCGATCACCTGGCGGCACCGCAGCGAGCGGTACACCGAGAAACTGGCCACCCCGGACACCAGCGTGGCCGACCTGGTCGGGGACATCGACCCGATCAAGGTCGCCGAGGGCCGCAGCCTCGGCGATCCGGAGACCATCGCCTACGGCCTGATCCCGCGCGCCCACCGCGGCATCGTCGCGGTCAACGAGCTTCCCGACCTGGCCGAACGCATCCAGGTCTCGATGCTCAACGTGATGGAGGAGCGCGATATCCAGGTCCGCGGTTACACGCTGCGGCTGCCGCTGGACGTGCTCGTGGTGGCCAGCGCGAACCCCGAGGACTACACCAACCGCGGGCGGATCATCACCCCGCTCAAGGACCGGTTCGGCGCCGAGATCCGCACCCACTACCCGCTGCAGCTCGACGCCGAGGTCGGCGTCATCTCCCAGGAGGCACACCTGGCCGCCGAGGTGCCCGAGTACCTGCTGCAGATCCTGGCCCGGTTCGCCCGCAGCCTGCGCGAGTCCAGCTCCATCGACCAGCGTTCCGGCGTCTCGGCCCGCTTCGCGATCGCGGCCGCCGAGACCGTCGCCGCGTCGGCGCGGCACCGCGCGGCGCTGCTCGGCGAGCAGGACCCGGTCGCCCGGGTGGTCGATCTGCAGAACGTGATCGACGTGTTGCGCGGCAAGCTGGAGTTCGAGTCCGGCGAGGAAGGGCGCGAGCAGGCCGTGTTGGAACACCTGCTGCGGCGCGCGACCGCCGAGACCGCGCAGCGGCTGCTCGGCGGTATCGACGTCGGGCCGATCGTCACCGCAGTGGAGAACGGCTCGCCGGTCACCACCGGCGAGCGGGTGTCGGCCCGTGAGGTGCTGGCCGCGCTGCCCGAGGTGCCCGCGGTCGCGCAGATCCAGCAGCGCCTGGACGCGACGTCCGAGGGGCAGCGCGCGGCCGCGATCGAGCTGGCGCTGGAAGCGTTGTACCTGGCCAAGCGCATCGACAAGGTGTCCGGAGAAGGCGAAACCGTCTATGGCTAAGAGGCTGTCGAGGTACTCGGGCTACACCGGCGGGCCGGACCCACTGGCCCCTCCGGTGGACCTGCGGGAGGCGTTGGAGGCCATCGGCCAGGACGTCATGGAGGGCACCTCGCCGCGCCGCGCGCTGTCCGAACTGCTTCGGCGGGGCACCAGGAACATGCCCGGAGCCGACAAGCTGGCCGCCGAAGCCAACCGGCGCCGCCGGGAACTGTTGCAGCGCAACAACCTCGACGGCACGCTGGCCGACATCAAGAAGCTGCTCGACGAGGCGGTGCTGGCCGAGCGCAAGGAGCTGGCCCGAGCCCTCGACGACGACGCCCGGTTCGGGGAGCTTCAGCTCGAATCTCTGTCGCCGTCGCCGGCCAAGGCCGTCCAGGAGCTCTCCGAATACGACTGGCGGTCACCGGAGGCACGCGAAAAGTACGAGCAGATCAAGGATCTGCTCGGGCGGGAGATGCTCGATCAGCGGTTCGCCGGCATGAAGGAGGCGTTGGAGAACGCCACCGACGAGGATCGGCAGCGGGTCAACGACATGCTCGACGACCTCAACGAACTGCTCGACAAGCATGCCCAGGGGACGGACTCCCCGGAAGACTTTCAAGAGTTCATGGCCAAGCACGGCGAGTTCTTCCCGGAGAACCCGCAGAACATCGACGAGCTGCTGGACTCGCTGGCGAAGCGGGCCGCCGCCGCTCAGCGGTTCCGCAACAGCCTGTCCGAGCAGCAGCGTGCCGAGCTGGATGCGTTGGCGCAACAGGCTTTCGGATCACCGTCGCTGATGAACGCACTCAACCGGCTGGACTCCCACCTGCAGGCCGCCCGCCCGGGTGAGGACTGGTCGGGTTCGGAGCGGTTCTCCGGCGACGACCCGCTGGGCATGGGTGAGGGCGCCCAGGCGCTGGCCGACATCTCCGAGCTCGAGCAGCTCGCCGAACAGCTCTCGCAGAGCTATTCCGGCGCCACGATGGACGACGTCGACCTCGACATGCTGGCCCGCCAGCTCGGGGACGAGGCCGCCGTCGACGCCCGCACCCTCTCGGAGCTGGAGCGGGCACTGATGAACCAGGGCTTCCTCGACCGTGGGTCCGACGGGCAGTGGCGGCTGTCGCCCAAGGCCATGCGGCAGCTTGGGCAGGCGGCGCTACGTGATGTGGCGCAACAGATCTCGGGTCGGCACGGCGAACGTGACACCCGGCGCGCCGGGGCGGCGGGCGAACTCACGGGGGCCACCCGGCCGTGGCAGTTCGGCGACACCGAACCGTGGAACGTCACCAGGACGCTGACCAACGCGGTGCTGCGCACCGCGGGTACCGAGCCGATGAGCCGCGACCCGTTGAGCCCGAAAGGCGGGACCGCTCCGAGCATCCGGGTCACCGTGGACGACGTGGAGATCTCCGAGACCGAGACGCGCACCCAGGCCGCGGTGGCGTTGCTGGTCGACACGTCGTTCTCGATGGTGATGGAGAACCGCTGGCTGCCGATGAAGCAGACCGCGCTGGCGCTCAATCATCTTGTCAGCACCCGTTTCCGCTCGGACGCGCTGCAGATCGTCGCGTTCGGCCGGTATGCCCGCACTGTCACCGCGGCCGAGTTGACCGGGCTGGAGGGCGTCTACGAGCAGGGCACCAACCTGCACCATGCGCTGGCGCTGGCGACCCGGCACCTTCGGCGCCACCCGAACGCGCAACCGGTGGTGCTGGTGGTCACCGACGGCGAACCCACCGCGCACCTGGAGGACTTCGACGGGGATGGCCGCTCCTCGGTGTTCTTCGACTATCCGCCACACCCGCGGACCATCGCGCACACCGTGCGCGGTTTCGACGAGGTGGCCCGACTGGGGGCGCAGGTGACGATCTTCCGGCTCGGGAGCGACCCCGGGCTGGCCCGGTTCATCGATCAGGTGGCACGCCGGGTCGGCGGCCGGGTGGTGGTGCCCGACCTGGATGGTCTGGGTGCTGCGGTGGTCAGCGACTATCTGGGAGCGCGGCGGCGGCGCCGCTGACCGGGACTAGTTCTCGGGCTCGACCGGAGGCTTGCGCTTCTTGCGCTTGACTCCGACACTGCCCCACAGCGCGAAGCCCCGGATGTGGACCAGCGGCGCACCGGGGGAGCCGGACCGTCGACGTCGTGGTCGAAGCTGCCCATCACCGCGACACCGTGGGAGTCCACGTTGACCTCCGGGGGCACCAGGATCGTCTGCCCGCCCATGATCGAATAGGAGCGGATCTCGACCTCCGGTGAGGTGAAATCGGCGTAGCGCAGATCGACGACGCCGCCACCCCACAGCGCGAAGGTGGTCAGCCGGCACGGCACATTCCACCGGCCCCGGCGCTCGTAGCCGCTGAGGATGGCCAACAGCATGGACGACGGCGCAGGCCGGACGGGCCGCTGCGCCCGCGCGTCACCGCGCCCGGCAGGTCGGCCGACAGCCGGTCCAGCTCGTCGTTGGTCTTGGCGGCGTAGGCCCGGTTCAGTCGCGATTCGTACTCGGAGAGGCCGAGTGTGCCGGACGCGGCGGCGTCGGTCAGCAGTTGCGCAACCTGAATCCGGTCGGTGTCCCCGGCCCGCATCGACCCGTTGCGTGAGGCGGGGCTGCTCATCGAGGGCTCGTCGTCATCGATGGCTCCTCGCTGCGTACGCGGTACATCGCCCACGAGCCTACGACGAACGTCGGCACATGCAAGTCCCTTGACCAAACTGTGAGGTGCCGGCCCGGCCGACCAGGATCGCCGTCAGTAGGACCTGGGCAGGCCCAACGAGGTCTGCGCCACGAAGTTGAGGATCATCTCCCGGCTCACCGGCGCGATCCGCGCCAGCCTCGACGCGGCCAGCGCCGACGCGATGCCGTACTCCTGGCTCAGACCGTTGCCGCCCAGCGACTGCACGGCCTGGTCGACGGCCCGCACCGAGGCCTCGCCCGCCGCGTACTTGGCCATGTTCGCGGCCTCCGCGGCGCCGGCGTCGTCGCCCGCGTCGTACAGCGTCGCTGCCTTCTGCATCATCAGCCGGGCCAGTTCGATCTCGATGTGGTTCTGCGCCAACGGATGTGACAGACCTTGATGGGCGCCGATCGGCGTCTTCCACACCTTGCGAGTCTTGACGTAGTCGACGGCCTTGCCGATCGCGAACCGGCCCATGCCGACCGCGCTGGCCGCACCCATGATGCGTTCGGGATTCAGCCCGGCGAACAGCTGGGCGATCGCCGCGTCCTCCGAGCCCACCAGCGCGTCGGCGGGCAGTCGTACCTCGTCGAGGAACACCTGGAACTGGGACTCCGGGCTGACGATCTCCATCGGGATCTTGGTGTAGGTGAAACCCGGTGCGTCGGTGGGCACCACGAACAATGCGGGCTTGAGGTTGCCGTCCTTGTGGGTGCGCCCGACCACGAGGACCGCCTGGGCCTGGTCGACCCCGGAGATGTAGACCTTCTGCCCGGACAGGATCCAGTCGCTGCCGTCGCGGCGCGCGGTGGTGGTGATGTTGTGCGAGTTCGAGCCGGCGTCGGGTTCGGTGATCGCGAACGCCATCGTCAGGGTGCCGTCGGCGATGCCGGGCAGCCAGCGCCGCTTCTGCTCCTCGGTGCCGAACTTCGCGATGATGGTGCCGTTGATCGCGGGGGAGACGACCATCATCAGCAGCGCCGACCCGGCCGCCGCCATCTCCTCCATGACCAGGCTCAGCTCGTACATGCCCGCGCCGCCGCCGCCGTACTCCTCGGGCAGGTTGACCCCGATGAACCCGAGTCTGCCCGCCTCGGACCACAACTCGTCGGTGTGCAGGCCCGCTCGCGCCTTCTGCAGGTAGTAGTCCTGCCCGTAGTCGGCAGCCATCGCCGCCACGGCCTTGCGCAGCGCCTGCTGCTCTTCGGTCTCGATGAAGCTCATGGCGACTCTCCTTGTCTCCTTCAGTGCTGCCCGCCGAATCTGAAGTTGTGCGCGACATATCGATGGACTGTCAGCCACAAGTTCAGACTCGGCGCGGATCGTCGCGCCCATGAGGCGACCAACCAACCGGTAGGTTAGCGAGTACCGGCGGTATCGCGTTGTAGTTTCGCGGAGGTTTGCCGGATCTGGTCCGGGGCGTCACCCGAACGGGCTCTGGCGTGTCGGCCGGGGTCATGAGTTTGGAGCCGACCCAGCGCACCGGCTATCCTGAACAGCAATTGCCAGCGCCCGGCCTCGTCGGGCCCGCAGGCAGTGCGAACTGGTATCACCCCCCGATAGATGGAGAGCTCGATCATGGCTGTGCCGAAGCGCAGGATGTCGCGTGCGAACACCCGTAGCCGTCGCGCGCAGTGGAAGGCCACCGCTACCAACCTCGTCGGTGTCACCGTCGCGGGTCAGCAGCGCAAGGTGCCCCGCCGCCTGCTCAAGGCCGCGCGCCTGGGCCTGATCGACCTCGACCGCCGCTAACTCTCAGGTAAGGCGCCGAATTGGCGGCTTACCTCTCAGCCCACTCTCAGACGGGGGGTTGAGACTGTGCCGGTGCGCATACTTGTCGTTGATGACGATCGCGCGGTGCGCGAATCTCTGCGCCGGTCGCTGTCGTTCAATGGATATTCGGTGGAGCTGGCCCAGGATGGCCGCGAAGCGCTCGACCTGATTGCCAGCGCTCGGCCCGATGCGGTGGTCCTGGACGTGATGATGCCCAGGCTCGACGGTCTCGAGGTCTGCCGGCAATTACGCAGCACCGGCGATGACCTACCGATCCTGGTACTCACCGCTCGCGATTCGGTGTCGGAGCGGGTCGCCGGCCTGGACGCCGGAGCCGACGACTACCTGCCGAAGCCGTTCGCGCTGGAGGAGTTGCTCGCCCGGATGCGCGCGCTGCTGCGCCGCACCAGCCCGGACGACGGGTCGGCCGACTCGGCGGCGATGACCTTCTCGGATCTGTCGCTGGACCCGGTCACCCGTGAGGTGACCCGCGGAGACCGGCCGATCAGCCTGACCCGGACCGAGTTCTCGTTGCTGGAGATGCTCATCGCCAACCCGCGGCGCGTGCTGACCCGCGGCCGGATCCTGGAAGAGGTGTGGGGCTTCGACTTCCCCACCTCCGGAAACGCCCTTGAGGTCTACGTCGGCTACCTGCGCCGCAAGACCGAGGCAGAGGGCGAACCGCGGCTGATCCACACCGTCCGCGGTGTGGGATACGTGCTGCGCGAGACCCCGCCCTGATGGCTGCCGACCGGGTCCCGTGGCCGGGGCAGCAGTCGGCCCCGCCGCCGTCTGCCAGTTCGGTGTCGCTGCGCTGGCGGGTCATGTTGTTGGCCATGTCGATGGTGGTCATCTCGGTCGTGCTGATGGCCGTCGCCGTGTACGCGGTGGTCTCCCGCGCGCTGTACGACGACATCGACGACCAGCTGCGCAGCCGAGCCCAGATGCTGGTCGAGAGCGGCGCGCTCGATGCCGACCCGGGCAAGGCGATCGAGGGCACCGCGTACTCGGACATGAACGCGATGTTCTACATCCCGGGACGCAGCAAGTACACCGCCAACCAGCAGGGGCAGACGTTGCCCGTCGGGCCGCCCGAGCAGGAGGTGATGAACGGCACGCTGTGGATGTCGCTGCGCACCGTCGAGCATCAGCGCGTGCTGGCCGTGCGTCTGGACAGCGGTAATTCACTGCTGCTGTCCAAGAGCCTGGCCCCGACCGGTCAGGTGCTCAAACGGCTGGGCTCGGTACTGCTCATCGTCGGCGGTCTCGGCGTCGCGGTGGCCGCGATCGCCGGAGGCATGGTCGCCAGCGCCGGGCTGCGGCCGGTGGCCCGGCTGACGCAGGCCGCCGAACGGGTGGCGCGCACCGACGACCTGCGCCCGATACCCGTGGTGGGCAACGACGAACTCGCCCGGCTCACCGAGGCCTTCAACATGATGTTGCGCGCACTGGCCGAATCGCGAGAACGTCAGGCCCGCCTGGTCGCCGATGCGGGCCACGAGCTGCGCACACCGCTGACCTCGATGCGCACCAACGTCGAGCTGCTGATGGAGTCGATGAAGCCGGGCGCCCCGCGAATTCCCGAAGAGGACATGGTCGAGTTGCGCGCCGACGTGATCGCCCAGATCGAGGAGATGTCGACCCTGGTCGGCGATCTGGTGGATCTCACCCGCGGTGACGCCGGGTTCGCGGTGCACGAGACCGTCGAGCTCGCCGAGGTGATCGACCGCTCGCTGGAGCGCGTGCGCCGGCGCCGCAACGACATCGAGTTCGACGTGTCGGTGACCCCGTGGCAGGTCTACGGCGACGCGGCAGGCCTGGGACGGGCGGTGCTGAACCTGCTCGACAACGCCGCCAAGTGGAGCCCGCCCGGGGCGCACGTCGGTGTGCGGCTCACCCAGGTCGACGCCACCCACGCCGAACTGGTGGTGTCGGACTTCGGTCCGGGAATCCCGCCGCAGGAGCGCGGCTTGGTCTTCGAACGGTTCTTCCGCTCCACCACGGCCAGGGCGATGCCGGGATCGGGGCTCGGCCTGGCGATCGTGAAACAGGTGGTCCTCAAGCACGGCGGCATGCTGCACATCGGTGAGACGGTGCCGGGGGGCAACCCTCCGGGCACGTCCATGCACGTGGTGTTGCCGGGCCGCCCGTCACCGATCGGTCCCGACCAGACCGAGTAGACGACGCGACACGGGGGGTACACGCGGCATGAAGGTGAGCGCGATCGGCGCGGGCGTTGGCGAAGATGGGGGTTGACGCGACGGCGCGCTCGAAAAGTTGTCAGAACGGCAATCCTTCTCTAAGCCGATTCTCAGCACGCTTGGGCACGCTGAGCTAGCAACGTTCGTTTTCCTTGCGACGGTCCCGACTCCAGGAAGAGCACTGCACCGACATGACCAACGATCCGAGGTACTCGCCCACTCAGCAACCTGGGAGGCAGTCCGGATACCCGGGGCAGGCCCCCGGCCACAATCCGGGGCACAATGCCGGTCACAATCGCCCGCAGACCGGCGCCTACGAACCGCAGGGCAGCGGTGGTTGGGACTGGCGCTACGCGACCGAGCAGCAGCGGCAGGCGTTCCGGTCGCCCTATGACCCGTATGCGGGCGCCCCGATGCCCACCGGTCCCGGGCAGTACCCGCGGCCCGGGATGCCCTCGCCCGCGCAGCCGCCGAAGAAGCGGCCCCGCACGGCGGGCCTCGCCGCCGCCGCGGTGGCTCTCGCGATGGTGTCCGCGGGTATCGGCGGCGGGGTCGCGATGCTGGTGCACCCCGACCACAGCCTCGGCGGGATCAGCGCGTCCGGTGCGGCGCCCAGTGTGCCCGCCGCGAGCGCACCGACCGGCTCGGTCGAGGCGGTCGCCGCCAAGGTCGTGCCCAGCGTGGTCAAGCTGGAGGTCAACCAGGGCCGGTCGTCCGAGGAGGGCTCCGGGGTGATCTTGTCGCCCGACGGGCTGATCCTGACCAACAACCACGTCGTGGCCACGGCTGCGGGCACCTCGGGTGGCAGCGACGAGCCGCAGACCAAGGTCACGTTCTCCGACGGCAAGACCGCCCGGTTCACCGTGATCGGCGCCGATCCCAGCAGCGACATCGCGGTCGTGCGTGCCCAGAACGTGTCGGACCTGACGCCGATCTCCATCGGTTCCTCGGCGGACCTGCGGGTCGGCCAGGACGTCGTGGCCATCGGTTCCCCGCTCGGCCTGGAGGGAACCGTGACCACCGGCATCATCAGCGCGTTGAACCGGCCGGTGGCCGCAGGCGGGGACGCGCGCAACCAGAACACCGTGCTCGACGCGATCCAGACCGATGCGGCGATCAACCCGGGTAACTCCGGCGGCGCCCTGGTCAACATGAACGGCGAGTTGGTCGGCGTGAACTCCGCCATCGCCACGATGGGTGCCGACGCCGGGGGACCGCAGGGCGGATCGATCGGCCTGGGCTTCGCGATCCCGGTCGACCAGGCGAAGCGGATCGCCGACGAGATCATCAAGACCGGGTCCGCATCCCGCGCCTCGCTTGGAGTGCAGGTCGGCAACGAGGTCGGCGTCGACGGAGCCAAGATCGTCGAGGTCAACAACGGCGGTGCAGCCTCGGCCGCGGGTCTGCCCAGCGGCGTGATCGTCACCAAGCTCGACGACCGGGTGATCAGCAGCGCCGACGCGCTCGTGGCCGCGGTGCGGTCCAAGGCTCCGGGAGACACGGTGACGCTGACGTTCCTGGACCCGTCGGGCAGGACGCAGTCCGTCGACGTCACGCTCGGCAAGGCCAGCCCGTGAGGACTCCCGCCGACCGGCATCGCCCCGACCTGCGTGTGGCTGCACCGGTGACGGTGCCGAGATATACGGTTGAGCTCATGGAACAACCCCATGCGTTGGTCGGCCGCGCGCTGGTCGTCATTGTCGATGACCGCACCGCTCACGGCGACGAAGAGGACAGCACCGGCCCGCTGATGACCGAACTGCTCGGTGAGGCGGGATTCGTCGTCGACGGTGTGGTGGTGGTGTCCTCCGACGAGGTGGAGATCCGCAACGCCCTCAACACCGCGGTCATCGGTGGCGTCGACCTCGTGGTGTCCGTCGGCGGTACCGGCGTCACGCCCCGCGATGTCACCCCCGAGTCGACCCGCGACCTTCTCGACCGCGAACTGCTGGGGATCGCCGAGGCGCTCCGGGCCTCCGGCCTGTCCGCCGGGATCATCGACGCCGGTGTCTCCCGGGGGTTGGCCGGTATCTCGGGCAGCACCCTGGTGGTGAACCTCGCCGGCTCCCGCGCCGCGGTCCGCGACGGGATGGCCACTCTGGGACCGCTGGCGGCCCAGGTGATCGCCCAGCTATCCAGTTTGGATATCTAAGCGGGTTGCCCGCATGGGTTATGTCGAATGAAGAAAGTCCTGGCACGGCGTGCTTCCGTGCCTCACTGCGTTGCCGGCGTGTTGCATGACGCTGCCGGAACCGTGGTGTTACAGCTAGGTGAACGGTCAGATCCGGCAAACTGTGATCTTGGCCACATCAAGATCGGTTTGTGATGCGAGATCCTCAGAGGTCGAAGGACCTAGTTAATCGCGTTTTCGGTGACGAGTTACCCGACGTGACCACTGATGAATGGGATTCGGCGTCGCCGGAGGATATGGCAGACCGCGACAGGTGGCTCCGCGACAACGTGCCGCCACACCACGACTGAGCAGTGCTTTCACTCCCGTGCCCGGTGATGGGCCGGGTAACGCCCCAGAACTCTCCAGCGAATAGCTGAGTGCGGGGTCACATTCCGCGGTGGTTGATAGGCCTTTTCGCGTCGACGGGCGTCAAGGGAAGTCGGCCGCCGGGGGATGTCCAGCAAATGATGTGCCGCGGGTAGCTCCGTTTTGGACCGCTGGAGCTACGCGTTGCCCGCCTGATGCCTCCCCGTTATGTTCCTCATGCAACGATGTGCGCAGCGTAAGAGCCAGATGTGAAGTTTCTAATCTTTCCCACATCAAAGTCTTGCGAAGTGTGTGATGTAGCAGTAGCCAGGCACGGACGAAGCGAAGCCCCATCCCGGGGCTTTGTTCCACAGAGCTAGGGAGAAGATGAAGGCAATCAGTCGGGTGCTAATCGCGATGGTCGCGTCCATCGCCGCTTTGTTCGTGAGCACTGGCACCTCTCACGCAGGTCTGGACAACGAGCTGAGCCTGGTCGACGGCCAGGGCCGGACGCTGACGGTTCAGCAGTGGGACACGTTCCTCAACGGCGTGTTCCCGTTGGACCGCAACCGGCTGACCCGCGAGTGGTTCCACTCGGGCAAGGCCAGCTACATCGTGGCCGGCGAGGGCGCCGACGACTTCGAGGGCACCCTGGAGCTGGGCTACCAGGTCGGCTTCCCGTGGTCGCTGGGTGTGGGCATCAACTTCAGCTACACCACCCCGAACATCGCGTTCGACGGCTGGGGCCTGGACGACAACCTGGCTGACAGCATCGTGACCCCGCCGCTGTTCCCGGGCCTGTCGATCTCCGCGGACCTGGGCAACGGCCCCGGCATCCAGGAAGTCGCCACCTTCTCCGTGGACGTGGCCGGCCCCGGCGGCTCGGTCGCGGTGTCCAACGCCCACGGCACCGTCACCGGCGCTGCCGGCGGCGTGCTGCTGCGTCCGTTCGCCCGCCTGATCTCGTCGACCGGTGACAGCGTCACCACCTACGGCGAGCCCTGGAACATGAACTGACCCAAGGCTTTTGACCGGTCCCCGGCACACGCCGGGGACCGGTTGCCACTGCACGAATTCTCGATTTTCCAGGCACAGACGCACGACCCCCACCACCACCAAACGAAGGAAGATGATGAAGGTAATCACCCGGGTGCTGATCGCGATGGTCGCGTCCATCGCGGCGCTGTTCGCCAGCACTGGCACCTCTCATGCAGGTCTGGACAACGAGCTGAGCCTGGTCGACGGCCAGGGCCGGACGCTGACGGTTCAGCAGTGGGACACGTTCCTCAACGGCGTGTTCCCGTTGGACCGCAACCGGCTGACCCGTGAGTGGTTTCACTCGGGCAAGGCCAGCTACATCGTGGCCGGCGAGGGCGCCGACGACTTCGAGGGCACGCTGGAGCTGGGCTACCAGGTCGGCTTCCCGTGGTCGCTGGGTGTGGGCATCAACTTCAGCTACACCACCCCGAACATCGCGTTCGACGGCTGGGGCCTGGACGGCAACCTGGCTGACAGCATCGTGACCCCGCCGCTGTTCCCGGGTGTCTCGATCTCCGCGGACCTGGGCAACGGCCCCGGCATCCAGGAAGTCGCCACCTTCTCCGTGGACGTGGCCGGTCCGGCCGGTTCGGTCGCGGTGTCCAACGCCCACGGCACCGTCACCGGCGCTGCCGGCGGTGTGCTGCTGCGTCCGTTCGCCCGCCTGATCTCGTCGACCGGTGACAGCGTCACCACCTACGGCGAGCCCTGGAACATGAACTGACCCAAGGCTTCACAGAGATGGCCCCCGGCGTCCGCCGGGGGCCATTTCGTTTTCTTCGGTAGTTCTTCTCATTCCTCCGTGTGGTTCACGCGCGCCTGGCTGACGTGCTTGCCTGCCCCGTCGTCGGCGGCGGTGTCGCGCAGCAGATCACGGATCTCGGTCAGCAGGGTCAGTTCGGTCTCGGCGGATTCCACCTTCTTGTCGCGCTCCTTGAGCTTCTTGAACGGCAGCACGATCACGAAGTAGATGACCGCGGCGACGATGAGGAAGTTGATGGCCGCCGACAACACCGCGTTCAGGTCGACGAACTGGTCGCCGCCCAGCGGGATTCGCAGGATGCCGTACTCGGTCTCGGGGCCCGCGCCGATCCGATCGATGAGTGGCTGGATGACGTTCTCGGTGAATGCGGTCACCAGTCCGGTGAACGCGGCGCCGATGACGACCGCGACCGCCAGATCGATGACATTCCCCCGCGCGATGAACTCCTTGAATCCCTTCAACATGAAGGTCACACCCCTTTCGCTCTCGTTAGTGAGCCCCTCACCGGAATTTACGCCTCCACCGCCGGGCCGCGGGCGGACCTGGGAAAATGCCGGGCCGGGCGGGGTAGCGCCCCCCAGGCGACGGCGGGTTCCTGAATTATGTTGGGGCAGAATCGAATTCAGCGGTGATCAACGGCCTTCGGGGCGGCGGGACCAGGCCCGTCCGCGGGCGGGCATGAACGCCGCGAGAACTCTCGGGAAACCGGTGCGGACCTGCGACGATCGGTCGAAAATTACGTCTTCCACTCGGGGCGCGAACGGCCGTTCTGACTGCTACGCTGTGCAAGCCTGAATAACGCCACGAGGACACTCGATGTCCTTCTACCAAAAGAGGAATGCTGATGGCCAAGCACGCCAAAGCGGCTACCCGCAGTTCGAAGAAGCTGGGTGTTCTGAGCCTGGGCTCGTTCGCAGTGGCCACAGCCTTCGCCGGACTCGGAGCCGGGACGGCCAGCGCCGACGTCAACGAGGTCGGCCCGGGCCCGACGGTCACCAGCCGACAGGCCAGCGAGTTCTCGGTGGTCCGCATCAACGACTTCGGTGTCGCACGCGGCATCTCCGAGTCGCGCGTCGCGGACGCCGGCACGATCAACGCGTTCGGCGAGGTACGCGACACGACCAAGGCTGTCGTGGGCTCCACCGCCTCCGCGTTCGAGGGCGCGTACCCCGTCGGTCCCGGTATCGGCGACTGGTGATCTGACCTGCGAAAGCGCCCCCGGGTCTCCCCGGGGGCGCTTTTGTCTGTCTAGTGCAGCGTCAGCGTCACCGCGGACACCAGGGCCGCCCCGGCGACCGACTTCGCCGCCGCGGAGGGTAGGGCGACGAGGACCACGCGGCCCGAACCGCGGGCGCCGATGCCGCTGTCCTTCGCCGAAACCAGGACCACCACCGCGTCGGTCGCGATCACCCGCGGCTCGGCGGCCTCGTCGACCGGCGCAGCCACCACGTCGACGACGTCCCCGGTCCGGACGAGATCGGTCAGCGCCGCATCGGCCAGCGGGATCGGCACGATCCGCGCATCGGGCCCGGCGGCGGACTCGGCCAGCCGCGGGCCGAGCAACCGCACGTCGGTGAGGATCTCGCCGCGGCGGGCCGGGCCGGCCAGCGTGGCGCCGACCACGGCGTCGACCGCGGTCTGCGCGCCTTCGGGTACCGCGGACATGGCGCGGCGTTCCACCTGCAGATCGGCAGCGGTGATGGCGGCGCCGGGGCTGAGATCGTGTGCGGTCACCACCACGTCTGCCATGTCGGCGCTGGGATCACCCCGCCACGCGGCGGCCGCGGCCAGCAGCACCAGCCCGCCGGCGAGGACCCGTCTGGCGGTCGGGGTCCGTGTCCAATCGGGGCGCAACGCACGCCCCAACCGGTCGAGCGCCGACCGGTCCAACGGATGTCCCATGAGCCGACGCTAACGGGTGCCGACGGCGTGCGGCAGCAGCGATCTGCGCCGCTGTGGATAAGTCGTGTCAGCTGGACGCGGCGGCCGCAGGCGCCGAAGAACCGCTCGACGAGGAGCTGCCCGACGCGGACGACTTGTCGGACGACGACTTGTCAGACGACGAGGACTTCTCCGACGTGGACTTCTCCGATGAGGACGAAGCACCGTTCGAGGAGCTGCCGCCACCGGAACTCTTGCCGGACTCCCGGCTGTCGGTGCGGTAGAAGCCGCTGCCCTTGAAGACCACGCCGACCTTGCCGAAGACCTTGCGCAACCGGCCGTGGCACTGCGGGCATTCGGTCAGCGAATCGTCGGTGAACGCCTGCACCACGTCGAACTTGTTGTGGCAATCGGTGCACGCATAAGAATAGGTGGGCACTCAAACCTCCGAGATGGTCAAACTTCTTAGCACTCTACAAGTTCAAGTGCTAGAACCGCCACCTGGCCCGCGGCATTCCGCGGGACCGCCCCGGCCCAGCGCCAGCAACCCCTGCTGAGGTGTCAGCGCGTGGGTCATCCGGACGTCGTGCGGCTCGCTCGGCAGGTGGTCGACGAGTTCGTCGTCGCGCACCACCGCCGCCAGCACCGCCCCGGGCGCCGCCAGCGGCAGGGTCCGGTCGTAATAACCGGCGCCGCGACCCAGGCGCGCGCCCTGGCGGTCGACCGCCAGGGCGGGCACCAGCACCGTTTGCGCGTCGCGCACCCGCTCGGCAGGTAGCCACGGCGGGGGCGGTTCGCGGAGACCGAACGGCGCCGCGACGAGCGTGCCGGGCACGTACCGGCCCCACTGCAGCGGTTGGGGCGTGCCGTCCCCGTCCTCGCGCGCGACCGGAAGCAGCACCGTACAGCCTCGTTGCACCAGATCGTCGACCATGGCGACCGATCCGGGTTCCGCGCCGACCGGGATGTACGCGCAGATCACCGACCGCGGCGACGCCAGCGTGGCGAGATGGCGGACCAGTCGGTCCGCCTCCCAGCTACGTGTTTGCTGATTCAATGATCGCCGGGCGCTGAGGATTTCGGCCCGCAGATGTGATTTGGTGACCGGCACCGACTAGTCCTCTTGACGACGGGGTAAGAAAGGAACTACCGACTCAGAGAGGTTAGTGTGTGAACGATGAACCGGCCTGAAGTTGCCATTCCGCGCACTGCGATCGTCCCCGCAGCGGGGTTGGGAACGCGTTTTCTCCCCGCCACCAAGACGGTGCCCAAGGAGTTGCTGCCGGTCGTCGACACGCCCGGGATCGAACTGGTCGCCGCCGAGGCCGCCGAAGCCGGCGCCGAGCGGCTGGTGATCATCACCTCCGAGGGCAAGGACGGTGTCGTCGCGCATTTCGTCGAGGACCTGGTGCTGGAGGGCACGCTGGAGGCCCGCGGCAAGAAGACGATGCTGGAGAAGGTCCGGCGGGCGCCCGCGCTGATCAAGGTGGAGTCGGTGGTCCAGGCCGAGCCGCTCGGTCTCGGCCACGCCGTCGGCTGCGTCGAGGCCAGCCTGTCGCCCGACGAGGACGCGGTGGCCGTGCTGCTGCCCGACGACCTGGTGCTGCCCACCGGTGTGCTGGAGATCATGTCGAAGGTGCGCGCCAAGCGTGGCGGCACCGTGCTCTGCGCGATCGAGGTGGACCGCGAGGACATCAGCGCCTACGGCGTGTTCGACGTCGAGGAACTCCCCGACGCCGCGAACCCGAACGTGCTCAAGGTCAAGGGCATGGTCGAGAAGCCGAAGGCCGAGGAGGCGCCGTCGCTGTTCGCCGCGGCCGGGCGCTACGTGCTGGACCGGGCGATCTTCGACGCGCTGCGGCGCATTCCGCGTGGTGCCGGGGGAGAGCTGCAACTCACCGACGCGATCGCGCTGCTGATCGAGGAGGGCCATCCCGTCCACGTCGTCGTCCACCGCGGATCTCGACACGACCTGGGAAATCCCGGGGGCTACCTGAAGGCTGCGGTTGACTTTGCGTTGGAGCGGGACGACTACGGGCCTGAATTGCGCCGGTGGTTGGTCGAGCGGCTGGGTCTCGCTCCGGCGACGTCCGAGCCGTAGCGGCTGCACTCTCGAGCGCATCCGCGGGCCGATCGGTCGATGTCAGCCCGTGCAACGTGAGAAAGGCGTGCCGTGCGTTCGGTGGAGGAGCAACAAGCCCGGGTAGCAGCTGCGGCGGTGGCGCCGCGGCCGGTGCGCGTCGCGATCGCCGAAGCTCAGGGGCTGATGTGCGCGGAAGAGGTGGTCACCGAGCGTCCGCTGCCCGGTTTCGACCAGGCCGCGATCGACGGCTACGCGGTGCGCAGTGTGGATGTCCTCGGCATCGGCGGCGCGGCCGACCCCGACGCGGACGGTGACGCCGACCGCGACGAGGGCAGGCCGCGGGAGATCAGTTTGCCGGTGATGGGCCTGATCGAGGCCGGCGCCCGCACACCCAGCCGGCTGCAGCCCCGGCAGGCGGCGCGCGTGCAGACCGGGGCGCCGATGCCCACGCTGGCCGACGCGGTGCTGCCGCTGCGGTGGACCGACGGCGGCGACTCGCGGGTTCGGGTGCTGCGCGGCGTGCGTTCGGGCGCCTATGTGCGCCGCACCGGCGACGACGTGCAACCCGGTGACGTCGCGGTCCGTGCCGGCGCGATCATCGGCCCCGCCCAGGTGGGTCTGCTGGCCGCGGTCGGGCGCGAACGGGTGCTGGTGCATCCGCGGCCGCGGTTGTCGGTGCTGTCGGTAGGCGGTGAACTCGTCGACATCTCCCGCACGCCGGGCAACGGGCAGGTCTACGACGTCAACTCCTACGCACTGGCGGCGGCCGGGCGGGACGCCGGCGCCGAGGTGAACCGGGTCGGCATCGTTCCCACCGATCCCAAGAAGCTGCGCGAAGTGGTGGAAGGCCAGCTCGGCCGGTCCGAGGCGGTTGTCATCGCCGGGGCCGTCGGCGGGGCCGCCGCCGAAGGCGTGCGCGCGGTGCTGGCCGAGCTCGGCGAGATGGAGGTCACCCGGATCGCGATGCACCCGGGGTCCGTGCAGGGGTTCGGCCAGCTCGGTGCCGACGGTGTCCCGGTGTTCCTGCTGCCCGCCAACCCGGTCAGCGCGCTGGTGGTGTTCGAGGTGATGGTGCGGCCGCTGATCCGGCTCTCGCTGGGCAAGCGGCAGGCGACGCGGCGGATCGTGCCGGCGCGCGCGCTGTCGCCGATCGAGTCGGTGGCCGGCCGCAAGGGCTTCCTGCGAGGGCAGCTGATGCGCGATCAGGACACCGGCGAGTACCTCGTGCAGGCGCTCGGCGGGGCACCCGGCGCATCCTCACACCTGCTCGCGACGCTTGCCGAGGCAAACTGTCTGGTCGTCGTTCCCAGCGAGGCGGAGCAGATCCGCACCGGGGAGATCGTCGACGTCGCATTCCTGGCCCAACGCGGGTGAACGCGAGAACGCGGCGGTGATGAACCTGTTGAGTTCGCGCTCGCAACATCCCGGCTGGCCGCTGTCTGCCGGTCCACTGCGGGTGCCCGCCGGGGTGGTCCGGCTGCGTCCGGTGCGGCTGCGCGACGCCGCGCAGTGGAGCAGGATCCGGCTGGCCGACCGCGCGCATCTCGAACCGTGGGAGCCTACGGCTGAGTTGGATTGGGAAGTGCGACACGCGGTTTCGTCGTGGCCTTCGGTGTGCTCGAGCCTGCGCTCGGAGGCCCGTAAGGGCCGCATGCTGCCGTATGTGATCGAACTGGACGGCCAGTTCGCCGGGCAGTTGACGATCGGCAACGTCACCCACGGCGCGTTGCGGTCGGCGTGGATCGGTTACTGGGTGGCCAGCGCGTCGGTCGGCGGCGGGGTGGCCACCGCGGCCCTGGCGCTGGGGCTCGACCACTGCTTCGGGCCGGTGATGCTGCACCGCGTCGAGGCCACCGTGCGCCCGGAGAACGGGGCCAGCCGTGCGGTGCTGGCAAAGGCGGGTTTCCGGGAGGAAGGCCTGCTGAAGCGCTACCTCGACGTCGACGGCGGATGGCGGGACCATCTGTTGGTGGCGTTGACGGTCGAGGAGCTGAGCGGCCCCGTCGCCGCCGCACTGGTGCGCGCGGGCCGCGCGTCCTGGGCCTGAAGGCCCGCGGCGCACGCTGTCGCCGCGCCGGGCAATACGGGCCGCAAATGGCGTTATTACCGTCCCATTATTACGTCCCATTGTTACTGATGTGACACGTGTGACTATTGGTGCTTGTATCCCGTGAATTACAGGTGTGTAATTGGCTCGGCGCGCCGCCCACGGATGCGCTGGTCACAGACCTAGCCTGATGGGGAAAGGAGCAGGCGACATGCCAAGCATCCCCCAATCTCTTCTCTGGATCTCGCTCGTTGTGCTTTGGCTCTTCGTGCTTGTTCCGATGTTGATCAGCAAGCGTGACGCGGTCCGCCGCACCAGCGACGTCGCGCTGTCCACCCGCGTGCTCAACAGCGGCGCCGGTGCCCGGTTACGCCGGCGCGGAGGACCCGCCGCGGGGCACCGTAGCGACCCCGACTGGCGACCCGCCGATGAGTCCGCGGACCTCGAGGACGCCGCGCCCACCACCACGATGGTGCGGGTCGCGGCCGAGGTCGAGGACGCCGCGGAGCCGGACTACCTCGACGTGGACGTCGTCGAGGATTCGGGCGCGCTGCCGGCCGCCGAAGCAGCGCCGGTGACCGCAGAAGCCGACGTCGAGGAAGTCACTGCGGACTACGACGACCCCGGCACCGACCAGGCCGCGGGCGAAGACCCGGTCCCGCCGTCGGCCGAGGACGAGGAACACGATCCGGAGGACACGGGCGTCTACTCGGTGGCCGAGTACGAGTACGAGTACGACGAGGACCAGGCCGAGCCCGAGGCGGCGACCGAGGACGACCAGCGGATGGCCGAGTCGATCAGCGCGGCACGGCGCAGGCGCCGCGAGTCGACGACCGCGGCCGCGGTCTCGGCCCGCAAGTACCGGTTCCGCGCCCGCACCATCGCCGTGATGGCGGTGCTGCTGCTGACCAGCGCCGTCGCGGCGTACACCTGGTCGCCGTCGATGTGGTGGGCCTGCGGTGCGGTCGGCACCGTCACCGCGCTCTATTTGGCCTACCTGCGGCGTCAGACCCGCATCGAGGAGCAGCTGCGCCGGCGTCGCGCCCAGCGGATGGCCCGATCGCGGCTGGGGGTCGAGAACACCAGCGACCCGGAGTTCGACCTCACTCCGTCACGCCTGCGCAGGCCCGGTGCCGCCGTGCTGGAGATCGACGACGAGGACCCGGAGTTCGAGCATCTGGAGTACGTGCCGTTCTCGCGTCACTACGACCTTCCGCGGGCTGCGGGGCAGTAACGACCTCGCGATTTCAGTCGGTGACCGGTGGCTGATAACCTGTACCGGCACCAGGGGCTATAGCGCAGTTGGTAGCGCGTCTCGTTCGCATCGAGAAGGTCAGGGGTTCGATTCCCCTTAGCTCCACAGAGTTTGGCGGTCAGGGTTCACTGCGGTGGGCCCTGTTCCTCTTTCCGGCGGCGGTGATCGCGCCCGGAAGCGCGTAACGGCCCACGGCTGATCGCTTTTGCCCGAGACGGCGTTCCTTTTGCGGCGACCGCCCAGCCCGATGCTGCTGTCTGAACATCGGTGGTTACCCCAAGCGACCGCCTCACGAAGGACCGAGCGCAACCAGCCGCTTTATGGTCCTCCGCTCCCGGCAGGCTTACCCGGGGCCGCCATCGGCAAACCCGCTAGAACGGGCTGCTGTTGGATTGCGCCTGGGCATCGTCGGGCCGCGGCCCGAATCTGCGGATGTAGTCCTCGTGGATGTGGGCGTCCCTCTTGCGCTTGATCACGTCCACCAGATTCGGGTCCAGCCCGTGCGTGGCCAACCGGTGCCTGCGCCATACCTTGTTCAACGCCAACGCCATCAGCAGTGCCCAGATGTAGATCGGCACCGTCATCTCGATGCGCATGTAGATCGATGCGGGCAGCAGCCACAGCGGCGCGAGCACGAACAGCGGGGGGATGGCGTACCGGATCATGTGCCTGCGGACAGCGCCCTGGCCGGCCAGATCCTCGGCGACCCAACGGTCCATCGACTTGGGCAGTCGGCGTCCGTAGCAGTACGTGAGGTACTGCCACGTCGTCGGTTTCTCGGTTCCTTGCGGCTCGTCGACGGTCATCGGCGACCTCCTTTGCGGTGCGGGTTCAAGACTGCAGCGCGCCGGCCGCCAGCGCGGCCGAGTTGATGCGGGTCAAGACTTCGTGCAGGTGTTCCAGTTCGGCCAGGTCCACGCCCAGCCGTGCCACCACGGTCGACGGGATGTCCAGTGCGCGCTCGCGCAGGGCGGCGCCGGCCTCGGTGAGCCGGACGTCGGTGGAGCGCTCGTCGGTGGCGTTGCGGGCCCGGGTGATCAATCCGAGCGCCTCCAGGCGTTTGAGCATCGGGGACAGGGTGGCCGAGTCCATCTGCAAGACGGCGGCGATCTGCTTGACCGACAGCGGTGCGGACTGCCCGGGCAACTTCTTCTGGTGATCCCACAGCGACAGCATCACCAGGTACTGCGGATGCGTCAGCCCCAGCGGTTCGAGAAGCGGGCGGTACACCGCGAGCACCGCCCGGTTGGTGACCGCCAGCGCGAAACAGACCTGCCGCTCCAAGGCCAGCGGGTCGAGCTCCTGGGCGACGGGTGCGGACATAACTACATAGTGGCCTAATAATTAGGACACGAGCAATATCGCGTGGGTCACGTCTGGCCGACCGTCACCCCGGCGCTGCGTTCCAGCGGCTTGACCACCGATGTGAAGTCCGACCCGGGCCCCTCCTCGGCCTGAGTCTGCTCCCACACCCGGGCCACCGACTCCGCCAACGAGACCGGCGTTCCCGCCGCCCGCGCCTCGGCCAGGTACAGCAGCACATCCTTGGTCATCAGTCCGGTGGCGAATCCGTAGTCGAAGGTGCGCGGCAGCACGGCCCGGGGGAACTTGTCGCGGCTGGCGTGGGTGCCGCCGGAGCCGGCGTTGAGGACGTCGATCATCACCTGGGGGTCCAGGCCCGCCTTGACCCCCATCACCACCACCTCGGTAGTGGCGGCCAGCGTGGTCGCGGCCATCAGGTTGTTGATCAGCTTCATCGTCTGCGCCGCGCCCGGCTGCTCGGACACGAAGATCGCCCGGCCGATCACCGCGAAAAGCGGCTCCAGGTACTCGAATTCACGGCGCGGTCCGGACACCATCACGGCCAGGGTGCCGGCTTCGGCGCCGTGCACCCCGCCGCTGACCGGGCTGTCCAGCGCCGCGATGCCGTTGGCGCCGAGCGTCTCCTGATTACGTTGTGCGGCTTGCTGTCCCACCGTCGACAGATCGACGAACCGGCACACCGCCGTGCCCGCGGCCACCTCGGTGACCACCTCGTTCGACACCTGCGGGGTGGGCAGGCTGGCCAGCACCGTCTCGGCGCGGTCGGCGACATCGCGCACCGACGCGCCGGCCTCGGCGCCCAGGGCCACCGCCTGCGCGACCACCTCCGCGCGGGTGTCGAACACCACCAGCCGGTGACCGGCGGCAACCAGCCGGCGCATGACGGGGAAGCCGATGTTCCCCAAGCCGACGAATCCGACGTCCCCTCCGACGTTCGACGCGCTCACTCGTCTTCGAGTTCGGCGAACGCAGCCCTGGCCACCCGGAAGCTGTCGACGGCGGCGGGAATCCCCGCGTACACACCCACCTGCAGGAAGATCTCCCGGATCTCGTCGCGCGTGACACCGTTGCTCAGCGCACCCCGGATGTGGGTGGCCAGTTCGTGCGGCCGGTTCAGCGTCGCGATCATCGCCAGATTCAGCATGCTGCGCGTCTTGAGCGGCAGACCTTCGCGCCCCCACACCGCGCCCCAGCAGTACTCGGTCACCAGATCCTGCAGCGGCTGGGAGAACTCGTCGGCGTTGGCCGCGGCGCGCCGCACGTACTCTTCGCCGAGCACCGCGGTGCGGATCTCCCGGCCCTTCTCGTAGGTTTCGCGATCCATCGTGTTCCGTTCTGTTCGGTCAGGCGGGTGGCGGCGTGCCGATCAGCACGGCGCTGAGGCGGCAGCCGTCGGGCCCGGCCCGCCACGCGTGGTCCACGCCGGCGAGCACCACCAGGTCGCCCGGCTGCAGCGGGTGCGCCCCGTCGTCGAGGACGAGTTCGACGCTGCCCGACACCACGGTCTCCAGGTCCAGGGTGTCGGTGTGGTGCATCGGGGTCTCGGAGTCGGGCCCCAGATCGACGACCATCCACCGGACCAGTCCCGGCGCGATGCCCTGGTCGATCAGCGGTGCGCTTCCTGCGGGGCGCGACGGCGGCGGGCTCGCCGACGTCGCGTACGGAATGCCCATCGCGAAACCGGGTGCCAACTGGTCCAACGTCAACGCGTCGTCGCTGACGACGCAGGACCTGCCCTCGGCATCGACTCCGGTGATCACCGTGCGCACATTTCCTCGCTTCCTGAGAACGTCACGGTGGCCCCGTTGAAGGCCAGACGCCGTGATGGTGACATTGATTGCCGCCGTTGCGTTTTGCGCGGTACATCGCCGCGTCCGCGGCGGTGAGGAGGTGGTCGACGAGCTCGTCGCGGGCGCCGGCGGGCCGGTCGCCCAGCGTGGCGACGGCGGTGCCCACGCTGGCGGTGACGGTCGCCGGTGAGCGCAGATCGGCGATGGCCTCGCAGATCCGCTGACAGGAGGTCACGGCGTCGGCCGTGGACACCACGTCGGCGATCAGGAACTCCTCCCCGCCACTGCGGGCGATCACCGCCGTCGGTGTCGCGGTCGCCCGTAGTGCGTCGGCCACGGCCACCAGCGTCTGGTCTCCGACGAGGTGCCCGTGCGCGTCGTTGACACCCTTGAAGTTGTCGAGATCGAGAAGCGCCACCAGCAGATAGCTCTCGCCGCGCCCGGTGTCGAACAGGTTCAGCGTCAGCCTGCGGAACGCGCGCCGGTTCAGCAGGCCGGTCAGCGGGTCGAGGTCGGCGTCCACCAGGTCCCCGCGCAACGCCCGCAGCAGCGTGTGGATCGCGACGGGCATCGCGATATTGGCCTGCACGACAAGGAAGAAGTCCACGGCGGCCAGCGCGGTCCGCCCGTCGCCGGCCAGCACCACGGCGCGACTGAACGCCACCGCGGCGGCGAACAGTACGATGCCCAGCACCATCCGCGTCGAATGGAAGAACGCCGCATAGGCCCCGATGGTGGCGAACGCGATGCAGCCGAGCAGCCCGGCCAGCGGATCCGGATACGCCACACAGGCCAGCGCGATCGACAGCGCGGTCACCACGGCGAACCCACCCGACTGCGTCCGGGTGGGCCACCGCGACAGCCACAGCACCGTACCGGCCACGCCGCCGACTACCGCGAGCAGCAGCATCGCCCGCTCGGTGTCTCCCTGCGGTCCGCCGGCGCCGGTCAGCAGCACGAGCAACGCCGCGGCCATCGACAACGCGGTGCCGGCGACCAGCAGGCGCACCGGGCGCGCCGCGCCACGGGCCGCGAGGAACCCGCTGAACCACTCATAGTGGTCAGCGCGCCGCTGGTCCCGTTGCATGACACACCATTTCGTCGCCGTTGACTTGTCGGCCATCCAACAGTGCCGCCGGGTGCGCCGCGTGCGGATCGGCCCGATCGCGACACAACTCACACCGGTGTTTGCTGCAGTCCGGCCGCATCCTTGCCGGTTGTTCCCGCGCGCCCGTAGCCTCGTGTCTGTGTCCGGCCTGACCTCCGTGCGAGCCGATGACCTGGCCGCGCTGACCATCTTCGACGGTATCGGCGCCGAGGCGTTGGTGCCGCTGGCCGCGCAGTTGCGCCCGCTTACCGCAGCCGCCGGCCAGGTGCTGATGCAGCAGGGCGAGGAGGCGGTGTCATTCCTGCTGATCGGGTCGGGCCGCGCCGAGGTCACCCATACCGGCGAGGACGGCCATCTCACGGTCGTGACCGTGGAGCCCGGGCTGATCGTCGGGGAGATCGCGCTGCTGCGCGACGTGCCGAGGACCGCCACGGTGGTGGCCACCGAACCGCTGACCGGCTGGGTGGGCGGCCGCGAGGCGTTCGCCACCATGCTCGAGGTGCCCGGGCTGGTGAACCGGCTGGTGCGCACGGCGCGGCAGCGGATCGCCGCGTTCGTCACGCCGATCCCGGTCACGATGCGCGACGGCACCGTGCTCTACCTGCGGCCGGTGTTGCCCGGCGACGTCGAGCGCACCGCCGAAGCCCCCGTCGAGTTCTCCCGGGAGACGCTGTACCGGCGCTTCCAGTCGATGCGGGCGCCGACGAAGTCGTTGTTGGCCTACCTGTTCGAGGTCGACTACCAGGACCACTTCGTGTTCGTGCTGACCGAGGGGCCCGACGGCCCGGTGGTCGCCGACGTCCGTTTCGTGCGCGACGTGCACACCCCCGAGGAGGCCGAGATCGCGTTCATCGTCGGCGACGCCTACCAGGGCAGGGGACTGGGCACGTTCCTGATGAGCGCGATCTCGGTGGCCGCCGGATACGACGGGGTGCAGCGGTTCACCGCCCGCGTCTTCGCCGACAACTACGCGATGCGCGCGATCCTCAACCGCTACGGCGCCAGGTGGCACCGCGACGACCTCAACGTCGTGGTCACCGAGATCCCCGTGCCGAAGGCCGAGGACCTGCCGCTCGACGACGCACTCGTCGGCCAGATCCGCGCGGTGGCCCGACAGGTGATACGGGCTGCCGGATGACGCGCCCCCCGCTGTCGAAGGACACCACGGTCTGCATCTCGCTGGCCGGGCGGCCGAGCAACATCGGCACGAGATTCCACAACCACCTCTACGACGTGCTGGGCCTGGACTTCCTCTACAAGGCGTTCACGACCACCGACATCGCCGCGGCCATCGGTGGCGTGCGCGCGCTCGGCATCCGCGGCTGCTCGGTCTCCATGCCGTTCAAGCAGGACGTGCTCGCGCTGGTCGACGACGTCGAAACGTCCGCGCGGGCCATCGAATCCGTGAACACCATTGTCAACGACACGTCGGTGCCGGGCGGCCGGCTGACCGCGTCCAACACCGATTACCTTGCGGTGCGCCAACTCATCGAGCAGTACGGGCTCGACCCCGGCGACCCGGTGGTGCTCCGGGGCAGCGGCGGCATGGCCAGGGCGGTGGGTGCGGCGTTCGTCGACGCCGGCTTCACCACCGGCGTCGTCGTCGCCCGCAACCCGGACTCCGGCGCGGCGCTGGCCGACCGCCTCGGCTACACCTACGCCGCCGACGTCGACTCGGTGACCGCGCCGATCCTGGTCAACGTCACCCCGATCGGGATGGCCGGCGCGCCCGAGGAACGCCAACTCGCATTCGGACAGGCCGCGATCGGCGCCGCCGACACCGTCTTCGACGTGGTGGCGCTGCCGTCGGAGACCCCGCTGATCGCCACGGCCCGGTCCGCGGCGAAGCAGGTGATCACCGGTGCCGAGGTGATCGCGCTACAGGCCGCCGAACAGTTCGAGCGCTACACCGGGGTGCGTCCGAGCGCCGAGCAGATCGCCGAGGCCTCCGCGGTGTCACGGGCCTGAGCAGTGTCAAGGGCCTGAGCAGTGTCACGCGCCTGAGCCGGTCAGGGAATGATCGTGGTCTGGTCGTCGATGGCCGCGGTCGCTTCCATCAGCGGGTACGCCTGGTCTTCGGTACCGTCGGCGGTCAACTTGATCACGAAGAGGCCGTCCTGGCCGGGCACCACGACGGTCTTCTGCGCCACCATGTGGTTGATGCCGTCCTTGGTGTAGAAGCCGCCGATCTGGGTGGCGTCGAACCCGCCGAGGTTGCTCGGCTCGCCCTTGTCGGCGCCCTGATAGCCGGGCAGGTTGCGCACCTCGTTGGGGGCGTACTCGATGACCTTGGCCGGGTCGGCGTCACCGGTGAGCTTCGAGACGAACGCGACGATGGTCGGCGGGTTGGGCGCCGTCGGATCGGCGGTGTAGATGATGGCGTCGTAGGCGCCCTGCGGTGCGCGCGGGCCTGCCCGGCTCCCACCCCGTGGGCAGTGGCAGGTTGATCGTCGGCGCGCCCGGCTCCCCGCGCATCACCGGGGTCTCGGTGAGCCCGCTCTCCTCGACGTACTGCGCGAGCGTCTTGCCCGGGCCCGCTGCCGGGGTCTGGGACGGAGCCGCCGGATCCTGGGTGCCGGAGGCGGCGGTCTCCGAGGTGGCTGACGCGTCGGTCGTCGACTCCTCGCCCGAATTGCCCGAGCCGCAGGCGGCCAGTCCGATCCCGAGTGCGACGGCGGCGATCGCGGTGACGCCGGCCCGCATTGCGTTGGTCATGTCGTCTCCTGTTCGCCGGCCACTGTGTCGACACGGTCGGTGCGCGACGAAGGCCGGATCGCAGCGCAGCATATCGAGGGCGACGGGGTGGTGTTCAGGGACAAGGCTAGTCAATTTGCTGGGCATACCGTGTCGACGTTTGCCCAAACCGTGCATCGTGGTCCCATACGTCACCAAGTCGCCTGCACGGTCCCGGCTTTCGCGGAGCTGACGGTGGACTCCGTCGTTCGCCCACCGCCGGTGGCGATTTTTTCGCGCGCATCTGCGTGGCGCCGCACGCCCGGTGCGTTCGCCGCGTGGTATCAACAGCCGGTGAGGCTGATCGCCGCCTGCGCGCCGGCGCTGGCCCTGGTGCTGGCCGGTGCCGGGTGCGCACCGTCGCCGGACCCCGCGCCCGCCCCTGCGGTCCCCGCCGCGGCCGATCTCGCGGTCAACCCGGCGCGCATCGACCGGGCCCGCGACCACCTGCCCGACGACTACGAGGTGACTCCGTACACCGGGGCGCCCTCGCCGTTCGCGGTGTGGGGGCTGCGCGACACGCCCGCCGCCGACCCCGCGCCGTGCGCGGCGCTGGGCGCGCCTGCGGTCGATCCGGCGAGCGCCAGGGGCTGGTCGGCCTCGGGTCCGGGCGGCATCGTGTACGCGGTGGTGGCCGGCGCCACCGAACCCGGGGCGTGGAGCACCGGGGCGGACCAGGAGTGCCGGGAGTGGACGGTCGCGTCGGGACACACCACAGGCGTGGTGACCGGCGTGGCGGGACCGGACATCGACGCCGCGCGGACGACGGGGATGAGCGCCGTCACCACGACCGTCGTCGAAGGCGGTACCGAGACCCACGCCCACGCCGATACTTTCGTCGCCGACCTGGGCGGGTACGTCTGCTTCGTCGCGGTGCTCACCGATCCCGGGTCGCCGAATCCGGCCCTGGGCGCCGACTTCGCGTCCGGACTGCTCGCCGAAACGGTGTCCACCCTGCGCGGTTGAGCCCGCCCCCGCAGGTACATTTGCGGCGATGTCGAACCCCTCGCACCTCCGGACGACCGCGGTGGCGGTGTGCGCCGCGCTGGCCACCGCATGCAGCCCCGCGCAGTCCGAGGACCTGTCGAACGCCGATATCGGCCGGGTGGCGGAGCTGAAGGCGCAGTTCCCGGCGTCGTTCACGGTGAAGTCCGTGGGCCCGGCGGGAATCGACCCGCAGTACCTCACCGCGCAGAAGCTGCCACCCGGGCTGACGTTCGATCCGGCCGACTGCGGGCAGGCCGCCGAAGAGCAGGCCATCCCCGCGGGCGTGAAGGGCAACATGGCGGCCACCACCGCCGAGGGCGATGGCGTGCGCTACATCGTGATCACGGTCGAGACCTCCGAGCCGGTCCCGGTCAGCACCCCCGACGACCAGTGCCGCAAGGTCAGCTTCAGCGGGCCCGGGATGCGCGGACTCGTCGAGGTGGTGGACGCCCCGCAGATCGACGGGGTGCGCACCGTGGGCACCCATCGCGTGCTGCAGACCACGACCGAGCAGGGGCCGCGCACCGGCGAGCTCTACAACTACGTCGCGAACTTCGGGACCTTCATCGTGATCGTCACCGCCAACCCGCTGGTGGTCGCGGACAAGCCCGTCGCCCAGGTGGACACGCAGCGGGCTCGCGACCTGGTTGCGCAGACGGTCGAGCTGATCAAGGGCTGACGCGGCGTCAGCGGACGTCGTAGGGGCGGAACTGGATGCTGATGCGCGGTCCGGTGGGCCGCGCGGTCTTCGGGATGGCGTGCTCCCAGGTGCGCTGGCAGGAGCCGCCCATCACCAGCAGGTCGCCGTGGCAGTGGCGCAGCCGCAGCGACGGCCCGCCGCCGCGCGGCCGGAGCGCGAAAACCCTTGTCGCGCCGAGACCTACGATCGCGACCATGGTGTCCTCGGTGCTGCTGCGGCCGATGTTGTCGCCGTGCCACGCGACGCTGTCGTTCCCGTCGCGGTACAGGCACAGGCCCGCGCTGACGAACGGCTCGCCGAGCTCGCCGGCGTAGGCGTCGTTGAGCCGCCGGCGGAGTTGTTTGAGCCGCGGGTGTGGTGCCGGGTCGTCGAGCAGGTTGTGGAAGCTCAGCAGGCGCGGCACGTCCAGCACCCGGTCGTACATCTGCCGGCGTTCGGCGCGCCACGGGATCTGATCCCGCAGTTCGCCGAACAGCGCGTCGTCGGCGACGCCGTCCTGGGACAGCCAGCCGGACCGCACCTCCAGCCACGCGCCGTTGCCGAGGTCGCGGCGCTCGGAGTGGTCGAACAGAGAGCTTTGCAGAGCCGGCTCCATGCCCGAAAGTCTATCGCACAGGCGTTCGAAATATCAGAGCCGCACGGCGCCGGGTCCCTCCCCGGCGAGCATGTCGCCGGGGTTGGCGAGCGCGCAGACCTTCAGGCTGAGGCAGCCGCAGCCGATGCAGCCGGCGAGGTTGTCGCGCAACCGCTGCAGGTGCAGGATGCGCTGGTCCAGGTCCTCCCGCCAGCCTGCGGACAGCCGGGCCCAGTCCTTGCTGGTGGGCACCCGGTCGGACGGCAGGGTGGCCAGGGCCTCGCGGATGCGGGCCAGCGGGATGCCGAGGCGCTGGGACATCCGGATGAACGCGACGCGACGCAGCGTGTCCCTCGGATAGCGGCGCTGATTGCCGCCGGTGCGCGTGCTCGCGATCAGCCCCTCGCGTTCGTAGAAGTGCAGCGCGGACACCGCCACCCCGCTGCGGGCCGACATCTCTCCCGGCGTGAGGTCGTGGGGCGACTCCATGACCTCAACCCTAGTTGAGGTGGCTGTTCGGGTTACGGTGCTAGACGTGACTGATGCCGCGCTCGGGTGCAATTCGGAGGTCGGCAGGCTTCGGGTCGTCATCCTGCACCGGCCGGGAGCGGAGTTGCAGCGGCTGACCCCCCGCAACAACGACACCCTGCTGTTCGACGGGTTGCCGTGGGTGGCCAGGGCGCAGCAGGAGCACGACGCGTTCGCCGAACTGCTGCGCTCGCGCGGGGTCGAGGTGCTTCTGCTCGGTGATCTGCTGACCGAGGCGTTGGCCAAGAGCGGAGCGGCCCGGATGCACGGCATCTCCGCCGCCGTCGACGCCCGCCGTCTCGGGGTGCCGTTGGCGCAGGAACTCTCGGCCTATCTCCGCACGCTCGACGCCGGCGCGCTGGCCCGGGTGCTGATGGCCGGGATGACGTTCGACGAGTTGACCTTCGGCGAGAACGAGCTGTCGCTGGTGCGCCGGATGCACCACGGCGCGGACTTCGTCATCGACCCGCTGCCGAACCTGTTGTTCACCCGCGATTCCTCGTTCTGGATCGGTCCGCGGGTGGCGATCACCTCGCTGTCGATGCACGCCCGCGTGCGCGAGACGTCGCTGACGGATCTGATCTACGCCCACCATCCGCGGTTCCTCGGGGTGCGACGCGCCTACGAGTCGCGGTCGGCGCCGATCGAGGGCGGCGACGTGCTGCTGCTCGCCCCCGGGGTGGTGGCCGTCGGGGTGGGGGAGCGGACCACCCCCGCGGGCGCGGAGGCGTTGGCGCGCAGCCTGTTCGACGACGGCCTCGCGCACACCGTGCTGGCGGTGCCGATCGCCCAGGAACGTGCGCAGATGCACCTGGACACGGTGTGCACGATGGTCGACACCGACGCCGTGGTGATGTACCCGAACATTCAAGATTCCTTGACGGCCTTCACCATCCGTCGCGAGGACGGCGGCGGGGTGAAGATCGACCGGTCCGCCCCGTTCGTGGACGCGGCCGCCGCGGCGATGGGGATCGGGAAGTTGCGCGTCATCGACACCGGGCTGGACCCGGTCACCGCCGAACGCGAGCAGTGGGATGACGGCAACAACACGCTGGCGCTGGCGCCCGGAGTCGTCGTGGCCTACGAACGCAACACCGAAACCAATGCCCGCCTCGCGGATTCGGGGATCGAGGTGTTGCCGATCGCGGCCTCGGAGCTCGGCACCGGCCGCGGCGGGCCCCGCTGTATGTCGTGTCCCGCCGGTCGCGATCCTCTCTAGCGGAACGGGCTGCGGCGCAACGCTTCCCGACACCGCGCGACGACGCTCATGCCGCCGTGCAGCGGCGCCACCTCGATCAGCTGCCAGTGCTGCCGGCGGAGCAGGTCGCGGAAGAGGATGTCGCTGTTCAGGTTGTAGCGGTGTTCGGCCCATTGCACCGCGACCCTGGCTCTTGACCAGCCCAGCCTGATCACCGATTCCCAGATGTGGTCACCGATGGCGATTCCGGCAGCCCGCCGTCGATCAGCCACAGCCGCACCATGGTCTCCTCGGGTGAGCGTGATCCACCGTCCATCAGATCCAGGGCCGCGTAGGCGTGCGCGCTGCCACGTGCCGACCGGTGGCGCTGTCGCAGCGGCGCGACGTCTCCGCGGGTGATTCCGGTGATGGCGCTGAGCTTGTCGAGAAGGACGACGGCGTCATCGCGCGGCAGTCGCCTGGCCAGATCGAATGCTGTGCGCGCCGGTGTGGTGATCCGCATCTGGCCGTACGGTCGGATCTCGTCGGCGCCGAGAGTTTCGTGGCGAACGATGACGCCGGGCTGAGCCCGCCTGGGTCCGGCGATGATCTCGATCGGCGCGTCGGCGTCGACACCTTTGACCCCGTGCAGGGCCGCCGCGGTGAGCCCGGCGATCACACCCTTCCGTCCGGTCCACAGCCACGCGGCGTAGGCCAGGTTCAGGGTGTCCCTGCGAGCCGTCGCCGGCAGATAGACACCGGGCAGCACCCTGCGGTGGTGCCAGCGCAGGGCGCCCCTGGTCAGCAGTCCCTCGGCGATGGCCTCGTGGCCCAGGAAAGGTCGGTCCATGGTCCTGACCCTCGCCGTGCGGGCCGACACGGCCGCCGCCGCGCCGGACGTTCGGGCGCCTACCTGTGCACAGCATCGGGACTGGGGATCGAAGTCACGGGCGACAGGTATCTGGGAAGGACCCTTGAGGCGAGATCGACCAGGTGGTTGCGCACGGCGGGTCTTTACGGAATCAGCGCAGCCCGCACGTCGATCTCGGTGCGAGATCGACACAGGGGTCGTGGTCGGCTGGAGGTCTCGGGAGATGAGCAGCCGTGGTGTCGATCTGGCGTCAAGGGTCCGGCGAGGGAGTGCCCGGGGTCTACCGCCAGGACGGCAGCCAGATCTGCATGTTCCACGTGTGCTGGGAGATCGGCAGGCCGGTCAGGATCGGATAGAGCCAGGCGAAGTTGGTGATCACCGCCGCGACATAGCAGCAGACGACCAGCAGGCCGAGGGTGCGCCGCTCGGTGGACATACTGCTCCTCACGTCCGCGGCGTTCTGCCCGGGCTTGTAGAGGATGTCGCCGAGGATCACCGCGATCATCATGACCAGGAACGGCGCCATGGTGGAGGCGTAGAAGAAGTACATCTGCCGGTCGATGTCGACGAACCAGGGCAGGAAGCCGGCGCAGTAGCCGACCAGCAGCGCGCCGTAACGCCAGTCCCGCTTGACGAACGCCCGCCACAGCGCCCAGGCCAGCACCGGCACCGCGAGGAACCACATCGCCGGCGTGCCCACCAGCATCACGGCCTTGACGCACGACTGGGCCCCGCAACCGGACACGTTCTCGGTGTCGATCGCGTAGAGCACCGGTCGCAGCGACATCGGCCACGCCCACGGCTTGGACTCCCACGGGTGGTGGTTGCCGTCGGCGTTGGTCAGCCCGGAGTGGAACCGGTAGGCGCCGTAGGTGTAGTGCCACAGCGACCGCAGCGCGTCCGGGATCGGCAGCACGCTGTCGGGCCCGATGGACCGGCCCACCTCGTAGCGGTCCACTGCCGTCTCCGACGCGAACCACGGCGTATAGGAGGCCAGGTACACCCCGAACGGGATGAGCACCAACGCATAGAGCGAGGGGCCGACGTCGCGGCGCACGGTGCCCAGCCACGGCCGCGGCACCCGGTACTGCTTGCGCGCGGCGACGTCGAAGGCCACGGTCATCACGCCGAAGAACACCACGAAGTACAGGCCCGACCATTTCGTAGCGCACGCCAGACCGAGCAGCACGCCCGCGCCGAAGCGCCACCAGCGCACGCCCAGGCGTGGCCCCCACGCGGTCTCGCCGATCCGGCCCTCCAGGAACGCGGTGTGCATCCGTGCGCGGATCTGGTCACGGTCGACGATCAGGCAGCCGAACGCGGCGACGACGAACAGCGTCAGGAAGCCGTCGAGCAGCGCGGTGCGCGCGGTGACGAAGCTGACGCCGTCGGCGATCAACAGCAGGCCGGCGATCCCGCCGACCAGGGTGGACCGGGTGATGCGCCGGGTGATGCGCGCCACCAGCAGCACCAGGATCACGCCGCACACCGCGCCGGAGAACCGCCAGCCCAGACCGTTGTAGCCGAAGATCGCCTCGCCGAGCCCGATCAGCTGCTTGCCCACCGGCGGATGGACGACCAGGCCGTAGCCCGGGTTGTCCTCGACCCAGCCGTTGTGCACCATCTGCCAGGCCTGCGGCGCGTAGTGCTTCTCGTCGAAGATCGGCGTGCCCGCATCGGTGGGGGAGCCGAGGTTCAGGAACCGGGTGATCGCGGCCAGTGCGGTGATGACCGCGGTCATCACCCAGCCCTGCAGCCGGTCGACCGGACCGAAATCTGCGACCGGGACGACCGGTCCGGGACTGATCACCGGGACCGTGCGACCGCTTCTGTGCAGCTGCTCGGTCGGGGCGGTCACGATGCGATCGTAGGCTGTCAGGCATGACGGCCGGACGACTGCTCGTGGGCGCCACGCCGCTTGGACAGCCATCCGACGCGTCGGCGCGGCTGGTGCGGGCATTGCGCAGCGCCGACGTGATCGCCGCCGAGGACACCCGCCGGGTCCGCACGCTCGCGCAGGCTCTTGAAGTGAAGCCGGTCGGCAAGATCATCAGCCTCTACGACCAGAACGAGGCGTCGCGGATACCCGCGCTGCTCGACGCGATCAAGGGCGGAGCCACCGTGCTGCTGGTCAGCGACGCGGGCATGCCATTGATCAGTGACCCCGGCTACCGGCTGGTGGCGGCGTGCGTCGAGCACGAGCTGACTGTGCAGTGCCTGCCGGGGCCGTCGGCGGTCACCACCGCGCTGGCCGTCGCCGGCCTGCCGTCCGAGCGGTTCTGCTTCGAAGGTTTCCCGCCGCGCAGGCAGGCGGCCCGTCGGACCTGGTTGCAGTCGCTGGCCGCCGAACCGCGCACGTGCGTGTTCTTCGAATCGCCGCGCCGGCTGGCCGAGACGCTGGCCGACGCGGTCGAGGTGCTCGGTCCCGAGCGCAGGGCCGTGGTGTGCCGGGAACTGACCAAGACGCACGAGGAGATCGTCCGCGGCGGTCTCGGTGAGCTCGCCGAGTGGGCCGCCGACGGGGTGCTCGGCGAGATCACCGTGGTGCTTGAGGGCGCGACGCCGTCCGCGGACCCGCAGGTTCTGCTCGCCGAGGTGCACCGGCTGGTCGACGACGGCATGCGGGTCAAGGACGCGTGCGCGCAGGTGGTCGCGTCCCACCCCGGTTCGCCGTCCAAGCGTGAGCTCTACGACGCGGTGCTACGCGCGCGTCAGTGAACCGACGCCGAGCCCGATGGTGGGCGCCGCCTTGTGCAGGCACTCCTCCCACTCGCGGTCGGGGTCGGAGTCCGCGGTGATACCGCCGCCGACGCCGAGCACCGCGCCGCCGCTGGGCGCGAACTCCACCGTGCGGATCGCGACGTTGAGCTCGCAGCCCGCCACCGGTGACGCCAAACCCACCGTGCCGCAGTACACCCCGCGCCGGTGCGGCTCCCACACCGACAGCAGTTCACGGGCTCTGGCCTTGGGTGTCCCGGTCACCGACGCGGGCGGGAACGTCGCATCCAGCACCGCCGCCATCGGCAGGTCCGCGGGCACCCGTGCCGACACCGTCGAGACCAGATGCCACACACCCGGCGCCGGCCGGACGGCCAGCAGTTCGGGCACGGACACCGATCCCGTGCGGGCGACGCGGCCCAGGTCGTTGCGCACCAGGTCGACGATCATGATGTTCTCGGCGACATCCTTCACCGAGGCCCGCAGCACCGCGGGATCCGCCGACGCCGGCAGCGTGCCCTTGATCGGGCTCGACGTCACCGCCTCGCCGCAACGCCGCAGGAACAGCTCGGGCGACAGCGACGCCACCGCGCCCCAGTCGCCGGCCACGAACGCCGCGCGCGCCGGTGCCGTCCGGGTGACCGCCTCGACGAAGAAGTCCGCCGGGTTGCCCTCCAGCGTGCCGGCGAACCGTGTGCACACGCACGCTTGATACACCTCGCCCGCCGCGATCGCCTCGAGGCATTCGAGCACTCCGTACCGGTGCGCGGCCCGGTCGGCCTCACCCCAATGGACAGCGGCGGCACGCGGTCCGGCGGCGATTGCAGGGCGTCCCGCACCCAGCTGGGAAGGGCGGCGCCGGTGAGGCTTTCGTGCCACCACTGGCCGTCGCGGGCGCAGCGCAGCACCGCGTCCGCCCAGCCGCCCGCGGCCTCGGGGATGCGCGGGCCCAGGCCGTCGGCACCGGCGTCGGGGTAGGACAGGTAGCCGAACCATCCGCCGCCGACCGGTCCGTCCTGCCGGCCGCCGGGCGGGACGTCGAAGACGTGCTCGGGGGCCACCGCCGACGTCGCCAGCGACGGGGCGATCACCGCGCGGGAGCCGAACCAGTCCCCGCTCAGCGCGGCGGGCGGGGGGATGCCCCGCCGCGACGTGGCGGCCGCGAGCGCGCGCAGCACGGCGGGCGCACTGCCAAGGTCGCCGAGCCGCTCGATGCGCACCGGCTCATTATCGGCTGATCTGGCGCGGCACCATCACCCCCGTCAGCTTCTCCGGGTTACGCATCGCATAGAAATTGGTGATCCGGCCGTCGACGACCTCGAAGGTCACCACGCCCTCCAGGTTGTCGCCCAAATAGAGCACCAGCGCCGGTGCGCTGTTGTAGACCGCGGGCTCGACCCTGCCGCCGGCGCCGCCGAGCCGGACGAAGCCGAGGATCAGCCGGGCCACCCGGTCCGCACCTGCCACCGGCCTGCGGGCCGCGCTGACCTTGCCGTCGCTGTCGGCGGTCCACACCACGTCGGGGGCCAGCATCGCCATCAGCCCGTCCAGATCGCCGGTGGCGGCCGCGGTGAAGAACCTCGTGGTGATCTCGGTCGAGAACTGCGGGTCCACCGGCTCGAACCGCTTACGCCGCGACTGCACGTGTTCGCGGGCGCGGTGGGCCATCTGGCGCACGGCGGCCGCCGATTTCCCGAGCGTCGCCGCGATCTCGTCGTGGCCGAACCCGAACACCTCGCGCAGCACGAACACCGCGCGCTCGTCGGGACTCAGGGTCTCCAGCACCACCAGCATCGCCATCGACACGGACTCCGCGAGTACCACGTCGGCGGCCGGATCCGCTTCTGTCAGCAGCGGTTCCGGCAGCCAGGGGCCGACGTAGTCCTCCCGCCGCCGCGACTGGGCGCGCAGCGCGTTGAGCGCCTGCCGGGTGACGAGCCGGGCCAGGTAGGCCTTGGTGTCGGTCACCCCGGACAGGTCGACCTCGGCCCAGCGCAGGTAACTCTCCTGCAGCACGTCGTCGGATTCGGTTGCACTGCCCAGGATCTCGTAGGCGATGGTGAACAGCAACGGGCGCAGCTGTGTGAACCGTTCGGCGTGTTCGTCACCCGGCGCCGTGCTCATCAGGCCGGCACCTCCTCGCCGGCGATCAGCTCCGAGCGGTCCGGACCCTTGAGCGAACGGTACGAGCCGGGCTTGCGCGCCTCGGCCCCGAGCCATTTGACCGTGTACCGGCAGACCTGCTCCTTGACGAAAGCGCCTGCGCGCCCGCCGATGTAGAGGTTCACCGGGGTGTCGTCCCTGCGCTGCAACTGCACGGTGCCCGCGCCGCGGCCCAGGCTGATGCACTGCCCGTTCATCGGCACGGTGGCGGCGGTCGCCAAGGTGCCGGAGATGCGGGCCAGCACGGTACCGGCGGCCTGCGCGCCCAGCGGGAGCCCGGCCTGGCAACTCATCCGGTACGGGACCCCGGACGGCGCGACGGAGTCCCCGGCCGCGACGATGCGGTCGTCGTCGACGCTGGTCAATGTCTCGTCGGTACGCAGCCGGCCCAACGCGTCGGTGGTCAGGCCGCTGGCCGCGGCCAGGCCCGGTACCCCGAACCCGGTGGTCCACACCGTCACCGCGCTCGGCAGCGACCGGCCGTCGGAGAGCACCACGTGGTCGGCTCCCACCGAGGCGACCGCGGCCGACACGATGGTGACGCGCAGTCTGCCCAGCCGCCTGAGCACTGAACGGCGCCCGGGCCGGCTCAGTGACGGGCCCACCACCGGGCTGACCAACGTCACGGTACGACCGGCCTCGGCGAACTCCGCGGCGGTCTCGATCCCGGTGAGGCCGCCGCCGACCACCACGACCGGTGCGGGCTCGGCGAGATCGGCCAGCCGGTCGCGCAACCGCTCGGCCTGCTCCAGTTCACTGAGGGGATAAGCGAATTCGGTGGCGCCGGCAACCACGTCGGGCACCGCGCCGGTGCTGCCGACGGCGTAGACCAGATAGTCGTAGTCCAGATAGGCGCCGTCCAGATAGGCGCTGTCCAGATAGGCGCCGTCCGGTGCCGGCCCGAGCCGAGGGACACCCGGCGGGCGGCGACGTCGATGCGCTCGGCGGTACCGACCACCAACCGGACGCCGGGGTTGAGCACGGCGGCGTAATCCTCGGCGGCGCCGTGGTTCCCGGCGGCCAACTGGTGCAACCGGATACGTTCGACGAACCGGGGCCTCGGGTTGACCAGCGTCACCCGGATGTCGTCACGTGACATCAGCCGGTTGGCGGCCATCACGCCGGCGTAGCCGCCGCCCAACACGACGACGTGGATCTGGGGTCCGGACATGGTGTCTCCTCTCGAAGGGGGTAATGCCCTCAAGACACCGCGTGTCGCCGGAATGTGACACCGGCGGGGCGACTGTGGCTCAGATCACCACAGACACTGTCATACCAGGCCGAGCGCCAGCATCGCGTCGGCGACCCGGATGAACCCGGCGATGTTGGCGCCCGCGGCGTAATTGCCGGGCTGGCCGTACTCGTCGGCGGTGGTCAGGCAGCGGTCGTGGATGCGGCGCATGATCTCGGCCAGCCGGGCCTCGGTGTCGGTGAACGTCCAGGAATCCCGGGATGCGTTCTGCTGCATCTCCAGCGCGCTGGTGGCCACGCCGCCGGCGTTGACGGCCTTGCCGGGTGCGAAGGTGACACCGGCTTCCTCGAAATATTTGACGGCCTCGGGAGTGCACGGCATGTTGGCGCCCTCGGCGATGATCCGGCAGCCCGCCTCGATCAGCATTGTCGCGTCGTCGCCCGACACCTCGTTCTGGGTGGCGCACGGCAACGCGATGTCGCAGGGCACCTCCCACACGCTGCGGCCCTCGATCAGCTGGGCCCCGCCCCCGCGCGCCTCCACGTAGTCGGCGATGCGGCCGCGCCGGTGTTCCTTGACCTCCTTGAGCAGGTCCAGGTCGAGGCCGGTGTCCTCGCGCACGTAGGCGTTCGAGTCCGAGCACGCGACCACGGTGCCGCCGAGCGCGCTCACCTTCTCGATCGCGTAGATCGCGACGTTGCCCGACCCGGAGATCACCACCTGCTTGCCGTCGAACGAGTCACCACGCGCGCGCAGGATCTCGTCGACGAAGAACACCGTGCCGTAGCCGGTGGCCTCGGTGCGGACCTGAGACCCGCCCCAGGTCAGGCCCTTGCCGGTGAACACGCCGGACTCGTACCGGTTGGTGATGCGTTTGTACTGGCCGAACAGATAGCCGATCTCACGCATCCCGACGCCGATGTCGCCGGCGGCACGTCGGTGTACTCGCCGAGGTGGCGGTACAGCTCGGTCATGAAGGACTGGCAGAACCGCATCACCTCGCCGTCCGAGCGGCCCTTGGGGTCGAAGTCCGAACCGCCCTTACCCCCGCCGATCGGCATGCCGGTGAGCGAGTTCTTGAAGATCTGCTCGAACCCGAGGAATTTGATGATGCCCAGGTACACCGACGGGTGGAACCTCAGGCCGCCCTTGAACGGTCCGAGCGCGGAGTTGAACTCCACCCGGAAGCCGCGGTTGATCTGCACGGTGCCGGAGTCGTCCTGCCACGGCACGCGGAAGATGATCTGGCGTTCCGGCTCGCACAGCCGCCGGATGACCGCGGTGTCGACGTAGTCGGGGTGCTTGTCGACCACCGGGCCGAGGCTGTTGAGCACCTCGTAGACGGCCTGGTGGAACTCGTCCTCGCCGGGGTTGCGCCAGGCCACCTCGTCGTAGATGTCGTGCAGTTTGGCGTGTAGCTCAGTCATGTCAGTCCACCTGGTAGCGGGGGAAGACGCCCGACGGCGCAGGCAGGGCGGTTCCCGGAACCAACCGCGTCGCGACGGCGTCGAAGGTGCGCTCGTCTGCCGGCTGGCCGAGCAGATCGAGCAGCTTGCCCGCCGAGTCGGGCATCACAGGCTGACTCAGGAGGGCTGCGATGCGCACCACCTCCAGAGTCGTGTACAGCACGGTCGCGAAGCGCTCCGGGTCCGTCTTGCGCAGCACCCACGGTTCCTGCGCGGAGAAGTAACGGTTGGCCGCACCGAGCACCGACCAGATCGCCTCCAGCGCAAGGTGGATCGCGGTCGCGGCGAAGTGCTCACGCACCTTCTCCAGCAGCGCGTCGGCCGCGGCGAGCAGTTCGCGGTCGGCCGGGCTGAACTCCCCGGGCCGCGGCGTCGCCCCGTCCAGGTTCTTGGCGACCATCGACAGCGATCGCTGTGCGAGATTGCCGAATTCGTTGGCCAGATCGGCGTTGATCCGGCCGATGATGCCGTCCTCGCTGTAGCTGCCGTCCTGGCCGAACGGCACCTCGCGCAGCAGGAAGTAGCGCAGCTGGTCGAGGCCGAACGTGTCGACGAGGTTCGCGGGGTCGACGGTGTTGCCGATCGACTTGCTCATCTTCTCGCCGCGGTTGAACAGAAAGCCGTGGGCGAACACCTTTTTCGGCAGTTCGATGCCCGCTGACATCAGGAACGCGGGCCAGTACACCGCGTGGAACCGGATGATGTCCTTGCCGATCATGTGCAGCTGGGCCGGCCAATAGCGGCGGAAGGTCTCGGAGTCGGTGTCCGGGAACCCGACGCCGGTCAGGTAGTTGGTCAGCGCGTCCACCCACACGTACATCACGTGGTCGGGGTGGTCCGGCACCGGCACGCCCCAGTCGAAGGTGGTCCGCGAGATGGACAGGTCGCGCAGCCCGCCGGAGACGAAGCTGACGATCTCGTTGCGGCGCACCTCGGGCTCGATGAACTCGGGGTGTTCGGCGTAGAGGGCCAGGAGCCGGTCGGTGTAGGACGACAGCCGGAAGAAGTAGGTCTCCTCCTCGGTCCAGGTGACCGGCGTGCCCGTCTCGGCCGCCACCCGCACCCCGTCGTCGCCGACGACGGTCTCGGCCTCGGTGAAGAAGCGTTCGTCGCGCACCGAGTACCAGCCCGAGTACTTGTCCAGGTAGATGTCGCCGGCGTCGACCATGCGCGTCCACAGCGCCTTGGACGCTTCGTAGTGGTCGGCGTCGCTGGTGCGGATGAACCGGTCGAAGGAGATGTTCAGCTTCTCCTGCAACCGCTCGAACACATCCGAGTTGGCGCGGGCGAACTCGGCGGTCGGCACGCCCAGCTTGGCGGCCGTCTCGGCCATCTTGAGCCCGTGCACGTCGGTGCCGGTGAGGAACCGGACGTCGAAGCCGTCCAGCCGCTTGAACCGGGCGATCGCATCGGTGGCGATGTACTCGTAGGCGTGCCCGACGTGCGGATCGCCGTTGGGGTAGGCGATCGCCGTCGTGACGTAGTAGGGCTCACTCATTTGAGTTCACCCTAGAGTGTGGGCCGTGAGTGCCAAGCGCGAGCCGCCGCCGGTCCCGGAGCCCCTCGCCCCGCTCATCGACGCCCACACCCATCTGGACGCCTGCGGTGCCCGCGACGGCCACGACGTGACGGCGATCCTCGACCGTGCCGCCTCGGCGGGCGTGCAGGCCGTCGTGACGATCGCCGACGACCTGGACTCCGCGCGCTGGGCCGTCGACGCGACGGACTGGGATCCGCGGGTGTACGCCGCGGTGGCGCTGCACCCGACCCGCGCCAACGCGCTGACCGAGGAAGCCCGCACGGTCGTCGAGCGCCTCGCGGGCCATCCCCGGGTCGTGGCGATCGGCGAGACCGGGATGGACCTGTACTGGCCGGGCAGGCTGGAGGGCTGCGCCGATCCCGCCGAGCAGCGCGAGGCGTTCGCCTGGCACATCGACCTGGCCAAACGCACCGGCAAGCCGCTGATGATCCACAACCGGGACGCCGACGCCGCGGTGCTGGACGTGCTGCGGGCCGAGGGTGCGCCCGAGACCGTGATCTTCCACTGCTTCTCGTCGGACGCGACGATGGCCCGCACCTGCGTGGACGCGGGCTGGGTGCTCAGCCTGTCCGGCACGGTGAGTTTCAAGAACGCCCGGGACCTGCGGGAAGCCGCCCGGTTGGTGCCGCCGGGGCAGCTGCTGGTCGAGACCGACGCGCCGTTTCTGACCCCGCACCCGTTCCGGGGCGCGCCGAACGAGCCCTACTGCCTCCCCTACACTGTGCGGGCGCTGGCCGACGTCCTCGGCCGGTCCGCACAGGCGATCGCGGAGGAGACCTCCGCAACGGCGAAGCGGGTGTACGGCCTGGCGAGTTGCCGGTCCTAGACCTTTTCGTTACCGTCTTGTGACACAACGCGCGGTAGGCAGTGGGTGCCGGAACAGTGCGCCTGAAGGGCCGGCTGGTCAGCACCAGCCGAGTGCCGGTCTGTCGCGCCTGAGTCGGAGATAAACGACCTTTTGAATGCTCTGAACACGCTCCACCGCTCCCGTTCGCCGCTGCTGCGGGTCCTGGTGGCGGTGACACTGCTCGCCTTGATCTTCGCGGGTGCGACCGCGGTGGCCACGCACAAGACGGTGACCCTGACCGTCGACGGAGTGTCGATGTCGGTCCCGACGATGAAGTCCCGCGTGATCGACGTGGTAACTGAAAACGGCTTCGAGGTGGGCGAACGCGACGACCTCCATCCCGCCGCCGACACCCCTGTGCGCCAGGCCGACACCATCGTGCTGCGCCGCGGCAGGCCGCTGGACATCTCCACCGACGGCGGCGGCACCGAGCAGATGTGGACGACGGCTTCGACGGTCGACGAGGCACTGGCCCAGCTGCAGATGACCGACAGGGCGCCGGTGGCGGCCTCGCGCGGCAGCAGGCTCCCGCTGGACGGGATGGCGTTGCCCGTCGTCAGCCCGAAGAACGTGCAAATCGACGACGGCGGACAGCTGCGCTCGGTACGGCTCGCCGCGCCGAACGTGGCGGCCCTGCTCGAGGCCGCCGGTGCCCCCCTGCAGCAAAGCGACAATGTTTACCCGGCGGCGACGGCGCCCGTCGAGGACGGCATGCAGATCCGGGTCACCCGGGTGCGGATCGCGAAGGTGACCGAGCGCCTGCCGCTGGTGCCGAACAACCAACGCATCGAAGACGTGACACTGAACATGAGCCGACAGGTCGTCGAGGACCCGGGCGCTCCGGGCGTCCAAGACGTCACTTTTGCGGTCGCCACTGTCAACGGAGTGGAAACCGGCAGGTTGCCAGTAGCCAATGTTGTGATCACCCCGGCCCGCGACGGTGTGCTCAGGGTGGGTGCAAAACCCGGTACAGAGGTCCCTCCGGTGGCGAGCGGACACGCCTGGGACGCGTTGGCGCGCTGTGAAGCCGGAGGTAATTGGTCGATCAATACCGGCAATGGCTATTTTGGTGGCGTCCAATTTGACCAAAACACCTGGGAGCGAAACGGTGGTCTGAGGTATGCTCAGCGAGCGGATCTGGCAACAAGGGAAGAGCAGATCGCGATTGCTGAGATAACTCGGGCGCGCCAAGGTTGGGGGGCGTGGCCCACGTGTAGTGGGAGGATCGGTGCGTCGTGACAATACGCCTGCTCGGACGAACTGAAATTCGGCATCTCGCCAAGTCGATCGACTTCCGCCCACGCAAGTCTTTCGGGCAGAACTTCGTTCACGACGCCAACACCGTGCGCCGCATCGTGTCGGCCTCGAGCGTCAACCGATCGGATCACGTCCTCGAAGTCGGACCCGGTCTGGGTTCGCTGACGTTGGCGTTGCTGGACCGTGGCGCCAAGGTGACCGCGGTGGAGATCGACCCTGTGCTGGCCACCCAGCTGCCGACCACCATCGCCGACCACTCGCACAGTGAGGCCAACCGGCTCACGGTGCTCAACCGGGACATTCTGACGTTCAAGAAGTCGGACATGACCGAGATGCCGACGGCGCTGGTCGCGAACCTCCCGTACAACGTCGCGGTGCCCGCCCTGCTGCACCTGCTCGCCGAGTTCCCGTCCATCCGCACCGTGATGGTGATGGTGCAGGCCGAGGTGGCAGAGCGGCTTGCCGCGGAGCCGGGCGGCAAAGACTACGGCGTCCCCTCCGCCAAGGTGCGGTTCTTCGGGAACGTCCGCCGCTACGGCATGGTGTCGCCGACGGTGTTCTGGCCGATCCCGCGCGTGTACTCGGGCCTGGTCCGTATCGACCGCTACGAGACCTCGCCCTGGCCGACCGACACGGAGTTCCGTGAGCAGGTCTTCGAGCTCATCGACGTGGCGTTCGCGCAGCGTCGCAAGACCTCGCGCAACGCCTTCGCCGAATGGGCGGGTTCGGGCAACGAGTCGGCCAGTCGGCTGCTCGCGGCCAGCATCGACCCGTCCCGTCGCGGCGAGACGCTGAGCATCAACGACTTCGTGCGACTGCTGCAGCGCTCCGCCGACTGGCACGTGGTGTCGAAGGCACAGGCAGAGGCCGAGGCGCAGGCAGAAGCCGACGCGCAGACGGGAGACAGCGTCGACGCCGTCGAACCTGCCGCGGCGGACGCGCAGGTGCCGACGTCCTGACCGGACACCCCTGCTTCACCACGAGACCACTACGACGACCCCGGCCGTGCGCCGGGGTCGTTGTTTTTGGTTAGGGTCGTGCGGTGTCCGCGCGCGACGGTAATACGGCAGCCGACTGGGTCCCCACCGGTTCGATCACGGTCCGGGTCCCGGGCAAGGTCAACCTGTACCTCGATGTCGGCGATCGCCGCGACGACGGCTACCACGAGTTGACCACGGTGTTCCACGCGGTCTCGCTGCTCGACGAGGTGACCGTGCGCACCGCCGACGCGCTGTCGCTGGAGTTGTCGGGGGAGGGCGCCGACGAGCTGCCCACCGACCACCACAATCTGGCGTGGCAGGCGGCCGAGCTGATCGCCGACCACGTGGGCCGCGCCGCGGACGTGGCGATCTCGATCGAGAAGACCATCCCCGTCGCGGGCGGGATGGCCGGCGGCAGCGCCGACGCCGCCGCGGTACTGGTGGCGATCAACGCGCTGTGGGAGCTCGGTCTGCCCCGGCGCGATCTGCACGCCCTGGCCGCCCAGCTCGGCAGCGACGTGCCGTTCGCGCTGCACGGCGGCACGGCGCTGGGCACCGGGCGGGGCGAGGAGCTGGCGACCGTGCTGGCGCGCAACACGTTTCACTGGGTGCTGGCGTTCTCGCCGGGTGGGCTGTCCACCGCGACGGTGTTCGCCGAGATCGACCGGCTCCGCGCCGAGCAGGACCGCACCCTGCCGCCGCGGCTGGAATCGCCGGAACCGCTGCTCGCCGCGCTGGCCTCCGGTGACCCGGCCGCACTGGCCCCGCTGCTCGGGAACGATCTGCAGCCTGCGGCGCTGAGTCTGGATCCGGCGCTGCGCCGCACGCTGCGCGCCGGGATGGCGGCGGGTGCGCTGGCGGGCGTGGTGTCCGGGTCGGGCCCGACCTGCGCGTTCCTGTGCCCGTCGGCCGGCGCCGCGGTCGACGTCGGCACCGAACTGGTCGGCGCAGGCGTGTGCCGAACGGTCCGGGTGGCCAGCGGGCCGGTGCAGGGTGCCCGGGTGGTGCCGAGCCCGTCCGCCGCTGGTTGAGCGCGCAATAAAAGGTGTGATGCACGCCTCAATACCTGCGCCCGTTTGGCAGCTACTTAAGAGTTGCTTAAGATGATCGACGGTGAGTGATAGCGGTCGAGCAATGGACGCATCGGTTTACCCCACCGGTCTGACCGGCGGGCAGTTGACCGGTGTCTGTGCGGCATCCGACCGCGCTCGCGCAACATCATCGATTCGAGACACAACCGCTCCCCAAATGTTTGCGCGCCTCCGTGAAAAGGGCGCTGATCAGGCGGAGCATGGCAAACGGGCATGTGCACCGGGGCAGATGTCGGCGAGGAGGTCGTCGTGAGCAGATTCACCGAGAAGATGTACCGCAGTGCCCACACCACCGGACGGGGCATGGTCACCGGAGAGCCTTATGAGCCGGTCCGCCACACCTGGAGTGAGGTGCACGAGCGAGCGAAGCGCATCGCGGGCGGCCTGGCCGCCGCGGGTGTGGGTCTCGGTGACGCCGTCGGCGTCCTCGCAGGCTTCCCGGTCGAGATCGCCCCGACGGCCCAGGGGCTGTGGATGCGCGGTGCCAGCCTCACGATGCTCCATCAGCCCACCCCGCGCACCGACCTGGTGATGTGGGCCGAGGACACCATGAACGTGATCGGCATGATCGAGGCCAAGGCTGTGATCGTGTCCGAGCCTTTCCTCGTCGCGATCCCGGTGCTCGAGGAAAAGGGCATCAAGGTCCTCACTATTTCCGACCTGCTGGCCTCCGAGCCGATCGAGCCGATCGAGGTCGGCGAGGACGATCTGGCGCTGATGCAGCTGACGTCCGGATCGACCGGATCTCCCAAGGCGGTGCAGATCACCCACCGCAACATCTACTCCAACGCCGAGGCGATGTTCATCGGCGCGCAGTACGACGTCGACAAGGACGTCATGGTCAGCTGGCTGCCCTGCTTCCACGACATGGGCATGGTCGGCTTCCTGACCATCCCGATGTACTTCGGCGCGGAGCTGGTCAAGGTCACGCCGATGGACTTCCTGCGGGACACGCTGCTGTGGGCCAAGCTCATCGACAAGTACAAGGGCACGATGACCGCGGCGCCGAACTTCGCCTATGCGCTGTTCGCCAAGCGGCTGCGCCGGCAGGCCAAGCCCGGCGAGTTCGACCTGTCCACGCTGCGGTTCGCGCTGTCGGGCGCCGAGCCCGTGGAGCCGGCCGACGTGGAGGACCTGCTGGACGCCGGCAAGCCCTTCGGCCTCGATCCGGGCGCGATCCTGCCGGCCTACGGCATGGCCGAGACCACGCTGGCCGTGTCGTTCTCGCCGTGCGGTGCGGGCCTGACGGTCGACGAGGTCGACGCCGATCTGCTCGCGGCGCTGCGCCGCGCGGTCCCCTCGACCAAGGGGCACACCAAGCGCCTCGCCGAGCTGGGACCGCTGCTGACCGACCTGGAGGCCCGGGTCATCGACGACCACGGAAACGTGATGCCGCCGCGCGGTGTCGGCGTGATCGAGCTGCGCGGAGAATGCGTCACGCCCGGCTACATGACCATGGGCGGCTTCATCCCGGCTCAGGACGAGCACGGCTGGTACGACACCGGTGACCTCGGCTATCTGACCGAGGAAGGCAACGTGGTGGTCTGCGGCCGCGTCAAGGACGTCATCATCATGGCCGGCCGCAACATCTACCCGACCGACATCGAACGGGCGGCCGGCCGCGTCGAGGGAGTGCGCCCCGGCTGCGCGGTCGCCGTGCGGCTGGATGCCGGGCATTCCCGCGAGACGTTCGCGGTGGCCGTGGAGTCCAACAACTGGCAGGACCCCGCCGAGGTGCGCCGCATCGAGCACCAGGTGGCGCACGAGGTGGTCGCCGAGGTCGACGTCCGTCCGCGCAACGTCGTCGTGCTGGGCCCGGGCAGCATCCCGAAGACCTCGTCGGGCAAGCTGCGCCGCTCCACCTCGGTCTCCCTGGTCACCTAGCCGCGAGCTGCGTGTAGTTCACGCACGCTCACCGGGCGGTAGGGGACTCGTCGGCGCCCAGTCCGACCGCGGGCAGATACTCACCGACCAGGGTCCGCCGCCACCAGCGGCGTTCCTCGCGCAGTTCCTGCCATGTCGTGAACCGGTATTCGTACAGCCGCGCCCGGATGTATCGCGGTGGCGTACCGGGGAACGGATTGTGCCCGAGCAGACGGAGTGTGTCGGCGTCGCTGCGCAGCAGGCGCACGACCAGCGGCCGGAACCAGTCACGCCCGTAGGCCGGTGACAGCGCCGCGAACCACATCAGCCAGTCCAGACGCAGGTGGTAGGGCGCCCACTGCCGCGGGATCCGGCGCGGGTCGCCGGGCTTCCCCTTGAAGCCGTACTCCTTCCACACCGTCTGCGCGGTGGGTTCCGCCTCGTCGGTCCCTTCCAGGATCACCTCGTACCGGATCCGCCCGATGCTGCCGAACGCCCCGTAGGTGTTCACCAGGTGGAAAGGGTTGAACGACGCGTTCATCCGCTGCCGGCGTCCGAGCATGTTGCGCACGGGCTGAAAGCTCAGCACCACCGTCAGTGCGGTAGCCGCGATCACCAGCGCCACGAACCACGACGGCGGCGCGGGCGGGTCAGGGGGAGCCGACGCCGGCAACACCCGGGCGAACGCACTCTGGTCGACGGCGCTGAACGCGAGGATGATCGTCAGCCAGTTCAGCCATGCGAAGTTCCCGGAAAGCACCAGCCACAACTGGGTGACGATCACGATCGCCGCGGCCACCGAGGCCACCGGCTGCGGGGCGAACAGCGCGAACGGCACCACCAACTGGGCGACGTGGTTGCCCGCGACCTCGACCCGGTGCAGCGGCTTGGGCAGGTGGTGGAAGAACCAGCTCAGCGGCCCCGGCATCGGTTGGGTCTCGTGGTGGTAGTCCAGGCAGCTCAGGTCGCGCCAGCACGGATCGCCGCGCATCTTGATCAGCCCGGCGCCGAACTCGACCCGGAACAGCAGCCAGCGCACCAGCCACAACGTCAGCAGCGGCGGCGCTACGTCGTCGTTGCCCAGCAGCATCGCGAGGAAGCCTGCCTCCAACAGCAGGGATTCCCAGCCGAATCCGTACCAGCGCTGCCCGACGTTGACGATCGACAGGTACAGGATCCACAGCACCAGCCATGCCAGCGTGGCCGCCCACAGGGGCACCAGATCGCCGCCGCCGGCCAGCAGCGCCGCCGACAGCGCCGCACCGCTCCAGCACACGGCGGCGAAGAAGCGGTCGGAGTAGTGGAGATGGAACAGGCTGGGGGAGACCCGGAACGACACCTGCTCGACGAACCGCGGCACCGGGAGCATCCCGTGTTCACCGATCAGCGCGCGGAACTGGCGGGCGGCGCCGACGAACGCGATCAGGTAGATCGCCGCGATCCCGCGCTGCAACACCTCCCGGGCCACCCAGTACCCCGGTGCGTCGAACCAGTCCGCGGACACCTCACCAGTAGACGCCTCCCGCGCCGGCCGGGCGGTGCTATCGGGTCACCACTCCTGCTGGGTATGGTCTACAATACTCAGCATGGGGTGGTCAACCCGTCGGCCACCTTTCCGATGGAGATGGACCGCTACCCGGGCCGGATCACCGCTGCAGGACCAGGTCGAACCCTTGTACGTGCTGGCCGAATCCGACGCCGAAGCGCACGCGGTCAAGCGTTATCCGCACAAACCGGTCAAGCGCGTCGGCAGCGCCATCCGCGGCCTCGAATAACTCCGCCGAAATTGCATTCCACGCGGCCGATTCGCGAAATACGCCGCGTGGAATGCAATTTCGGCGAGGAGGTGAGTCAGGTCCAGGCGTGCACGGTGTTCTGCGCGGGCTCAAGGCCGTGGGCGATCAGCAACTCGGTCGCGTCGGCGGCCTGCTCGATGATCGTCGGAACCTCTTTGCGCTCGACGCTGTTGAAGTTCTCCAACACGAAGGTGGCGCCCGATTTCTGGCCGGGCGGGCGGCCGATGCCCACCCGCACCCGGTGGAAGTCGTTGCTTCCCAACGCCGATGACACCGACCGCAACCCGTTGTGGCCGGCCACGCCGCCGCCGCCCTTGAGCCGGATCCGGCCGAAGTCGATGTCCAGCTCGTCATGGACGACGACGACATCGGCCGGCGCGACCGAGTAGAACTTGGCCAACGGTCCGACCTGACGCCCGGATTCGTTCATGTACACCCGCGGCTTGGCCAGCACCACTGAGCGGCCCGCGAGCCGCCCGGTGGCCACTTCGGCGCCGGACTTCTTGTGCACCTTGAACTTCTCGCCCATGCGGTCGGCGAGCACGTCGACGACCATGAAGCCGATGTTGTGCCGGGTCGTCGCGTAGTTCGGTCCCGGGTTGCCCAGGCCGACCACGAGTACCGGTTCGGCCACGACGGGGTCTGCCTACTCGGACTCGGAGGCGGCCTCGCCCTCCGCGCCCTCTGCGGCACCGGCTTCGGCGGCCTGCTCCTCGACCGACGCGCCGCCGCCCTCGGACTCCAGCTCCTCGGCGCTCGGCGCCGCGACGATGTTGACCACCAGGGCCTCCGGATCGGAGATCAGGGTGACGTCGGCGGGCAGCTCGATCTGGCCGGCCTGGATCTGGGTGCCCTCCTGGGCACCCTCGACCGACACGACGAACTGCTCGGGGATCGACTGGACGTCGGCCTCGATCTCGATGGTGTTGGCCTCCTGGGTGACCAGCGTGCCCGGGGTGGCGTCACCCTCGATGACGATCTGGACCTCGACGGTGACCTTCTCGCCGCGGCGCACCACCAGCAGGTCGGCGTGCTGGATGTTGCGGCGGATCGGGTGGATCTCCAGCGCCTTGGTCAGCGCGAGCTGCTCGGTGCCGTCGATATCGAGGGTCAGCACTGCGTTGGTGCCGGTGTGGCGCAGCACGGCGGCGAAGTCACGCGCGCTCAGCTTGAGGTGCTGCGGGTCGGTCCCGTGGCCGTACAGGACGACGGGGACGCGGCCCTCGCGGCGGGCGCGACGCGAGGCGCCCTTGCCGGTCGAGGTGCGGACCGTCGCGGTCAGATTGTTGGGGGCGTTCTTGGCCATGATGTGTGCTGCTCCTGTGCCGGTGGTCGGTATCGGGCACGGCCAGGGTCGCACTTCGGTGAAGTCGTGGGTTCCCGTCGATAACGGCGGCGCTGCGCAATGCAGGCCACCCTCGCCGTGACGCGTCCTCGAGGGTAGCTCAACGCGGGATCAGAGCGGAAATCCGACCCCTGTGAACTGCTCGGACAGCGTCCACAGGCCGTCGGCCTTGGATCGGCTGCGGGCCAGCGGGCTGCGGACGGCCGGTCCGGTCGGGCCGAGCATCATGAATCTCGGCCCGACGAAGCTGTCGCCCGGTATGTCCTGGGACGCGGCGTAGAGGGTCTGGCGGGCGCCGAAGTCCGCGTCGGTGGCCATGAACCGGTTGCCCGCCGCGCTGAGCCGGTCGCCGAGCCGGCTTCCGGAGTGCCCCTGCAGGTTGGTCTCCGAATATCCGGGATGGGCGGCGACTGCCCGGACCGCGGATCCTGCGGCCGTCAGTTTGCGCTGAAGCTCGCTGGTGAACAGCAGGTTCGCCAGTTTGGACTGGGCGTAGGCGGGCCAGGCCAGGTACGGCCGGGACTTCCAGTTCAGGTCCTTGAGGTTGACGGCGCCGAACAGGTGCATCAGCGACGACACCGTGACCACCCGGTCGGTGACCTTCGGCAGCAGCAGGTTGGTCAGCGCGAAATGGCCGAGGTGGTTGGTGCCGATCTGGCTCTCGAACCCGTCCACGGTCAGCGCGTACGGCACGGCCATGATGCCGGCGTTGTTCACCAGCACGTCGACGCTGTCCACTCCGTCGGCGAACTCCCGCACCGAAGCCAGGTCCTGCAGGTCGAGCCTGCGCACCTGCACGTCGCCGGTCATGGTGGTGGCGGCGGCGTTGCCCTTGTCCAGATTGCGCACCGCCAGGATCGTCGTCGCGCCGCACCGGGCGAGCTCACGGGCGGTCACCAGACCGAGTCCGCTGTTGGCGCCGGTCACGATCACCGTGCGGCCGGCAAAGGAGGGCAGGTTCGCGGCGGTCCAGTCGCTCATGGCCCCACCCTAGTGGGGCAGCGCGACGGTGAACCCGCGGATGATCTCTTCGACGTCGGGTCCGTCCTCGGCGGCCTGGTCCGCGAATCCGGTGACGGTGAACTGCACCAGGTAGCGCTGCCGGGCCGGCGGCGCACCGGTGGCGATCACGATGCGGTTGTAGCTGTGCATCCGCGTGCCGCCGAGGTCGTAGCTGCCCTCGATCATCGACGACGGGAACTTGTTGAAGTCCTCGGTGGAGGAGTTGAGCTCGCGGAAGTTCTCCGACTGCAGCGCGTCGACGTTGGCGTGGGTCAGGGCCTCGGCGACGTCGAAGTCGCCGTTGAGCTGGAACACCATCAACATCGCGGTCGGGTAGGTGGCGCCCTTGGCGATCATCCGGGTGCCCGGTGCGAGGTTGGAGTTGCGGTAGGGCTGCCACCCTTCGGGGGTAGGTATCGACACGGTCAGGTCGGTGAGCTTGTCGGGGGCGACGGGCTCTCCGATGACACCGGCGCGTTCCAGGAACGTGGCGATGGGGATCGCGTCCTCGGTGGGGCCGGCCGGCGCTGCCGAGGTGGTGGTCGGCGTCGACGACCACACCGACTGGTAGTCAGGGGTCCCGGTGGCGCAGCCCGCCACCGCCAGCATCGCCACGGCCGCCAGCGCAGGCCGGAGGCGAACTGTCACAGAATCTCTCGGACGTTGTCGAGCGGGCGTGCCAGCCGGGTGCCCTTGTCGGTGACCACGAACGGGCGCTCGATGAGGATCGGGTGTTCGGCCATCGCGTCGAGCAGCTCGTCGTCAGATGCCGATTCCAGCCCGAGCTCGCCGTAGAGGGCTTCGCGTTTGCGGACCGCGGCGCGCACCTCGATCCCGGCGTCGGAGATCATCGCGGCGAGTTCGTCGCGGGACGGCGGAGTCTTCAGGTAGAGCACGATCTCGGGCTCGATCCCGTTCTCGCGCAACAGATCCAGCGTCTTGCGTGAGGTCGAGCACTTCGGGTTGTGGAGAATGCGCGCTGAGGCCATCTACGCCGACCCGTCGAAAAGACTTGTCACCGAACCGTTGTCGAACACCGCGCGAATGGTGTTGGCCAGCAGCGGCGCGATCGAGAGCACGGTCAGCTGCGGGAAACGCTTCTCCTCGGCGATCGGCAGCGTGTTGGTGACGATCACCTCGCACGCACCCGAATCGGCGAGCCGCTCGCGCGCCGGGTCCGACAGCACACCGTGCGTCGCGGCGATGATGACGTCGCCTGCGCCGTCCTGCTTGAGCAGCCGCACCGCGCCGGCGATGGTGCCGCCGGTGTCGATCATGTCGTCGGTCAGCACACAGGTCTTGCCGCGCACGTCGCCGACGACGCGGTTGGAGACCACCTGGTTGGGCACCAACGGGTCACGCGTCTTGTGGATGAAGGCCAGCGGGACACCGCCGAGGGAGTCGGCCCACTTCTCGGCGACGCGCACGCGCCCGGAGTCGGGGGAGACGACGACCATGTCGCGGTCGGAGTAGTGCTCGGCGATGTAGCCGGTGAGCAGTTTCTGCGCCCGCATGTGATCCACGGGGCCGTCGAAGAAGCCCTGGATCTGGTCGGTGTGCAGGTCGACGGTCACGATGCGGTCGGCGCCCGCGGTCTTGAGCAGGTCGGCGACCAGCCGGGCGGAGATCGGTTCGCGTCCGCGGTGCTTCTTGTCCTGCCGGGCGTAGGGGTAGAACGGCAGGATCGCGGTGATCCGCTTGGCGCTGCCGCGCTTGAGCGCGTCGATCATGATCAGCTGTTCCATCAGCCACTGGTTCAGCGGCGCCGGATGGGACTGCAGTACGAATGCGTCGCAGCCGCGCACCGATTCGTCGAACCGGACGAAGATCTCTCCGTTGGCGAAGTCGCGCGCCGTCTGCGCGGTCACCGGAACGTCGAGCTCCTTGGCGACCTGCTCAGCCAGTTCGGGATGAGCCCGGCCCGAGAAGAGCATCAGGTTCTTGCGGTTGTCGGTCCAGTCGTGGCTCACGGGGCTGCCCTCGGCGTCGGCGGTGGATACGGGGCCATCGTACGGAGCGCTCGCACGCCTACGCTGGCGGGTTACCAGAATGCCAATAAACAGTGACCGAGCGCTACTCGCCGGTAGCTTCGGGGCGCTCCGCGCCGTCCGGGCCGGCCGCCCGGGCCGCTTCGGCGGCAGCGGCGGCCTTGCTGCCCGGTCGTTTGCGAGCCACCCAGCCCTCGATGTTGCGCTGGGGCCCCGCCGACACGGCCAGCGCACCGGGCGGGACGTCCTCGCGCACGACGGTGCCCGCGCCGGTGTAGGCGCCATCTCCGACGGTCACCGGCGCGACGAACATGGTGTCCGAGCCGGTGCGCACGTGCGAACCGATCGTGGTGCGGCTCTTGGATTCGCCGTCGTAGTTGACGAACACGCTGGACGCGCCGATGTTGCTGTGGTCGCCGATGTCGGCGTCACCGACGTAGGTCAGGTGCGGCACTTTGGTGCCGGTGCCGATCGACGTGTTCTTGGTCTCGACGAACGCACCGAGCTTGCCAGCCGCGCCCAGCCGGGTGCCGGGCCGCAGATAGGTGAAGGGACCGACCACGGCCTCGTCGCCGATCTCCGACGACGACCCGTGGGTGCGCACCACCTGTGCCCGGTCCCCGACGGTGACGTCGGTCAGCGTGGTGTCCGGGCCGATCTCGCAGTGCCCGCCGACCGAGGTCGCGCCCAGTAACTGGGTGCCGGGGCGCACCACGGTGTCGCGGCCGATCGTGACGTCGACGTCGATCCAGGTCGACGCGGGGTCGACGATCGTGACGCCGGCGCGCTGGTGGCGTTCGACGATGCGCCGGTTGAGCACCGCGGCCAGCGCGGCCAGCTGCACCCGGTCGTTGACGCCGGTGACCAGTGCGGTGTCGTCGACGTGCTGGGCGCGCACCACGCCGCCGTCGGACCGGACGATGGAGATCACGTCGGTCAGGTACAGCTCGCCCTGGGCGTTGTCGGTCTGCAGCCGCCCCAGCGCGGAGCGCAGGGCCGCGGCGTCGAAGGCGTAGACGCCGGCGTTGACCTCGGTGATGGCCCGCTGCGCCGGGCTGGCGTCGGCCTGTTCGACGATCCCGGTCACGTCCCCGCCCTCGGCTTCGGAGGTGCGCAGGATGCGCCCGTAGCCGGTCGGGTCGGCCAGCGTCGTGGTGAGCACCGTGGCCACCGCGCCCTGGTCGGTGTGGGTGGCGATCAGGCCGGACAGGGTGTCGGCGTCGAGCAGCGGGACGTCGCCCGCGGTCACCACGACCACTCCGGTGAAGTCGGCGGGCAGCGCGGCGAGCCCGCACTCCACGGCGTGCCCGGTGCCCCGTTGCTGGTCCTGGATCGCGATCTCGATGTCCCGGTCCAGCAGCCGGCCGATCTCGAGTGCGGCCGGGGCCACCCGATCCCGGTCCTTGCCGACCACCACCACCAGGTGCCGCGGCGTCACCGCGGCCGTCGAGTGCACGGCGTGCGCGAGCATGCTGCGCCCGGCCAGGGGGTGCAGAACCTTGGGGGTGTCGGACTTCATCCGGGTGCCCGCACCTGCCGCCAGGATCAGGACCGCGGCGTCACGCATAGATGTCCTTCCGGATGGCGGAGCTGCCTCGGCACGCCTCGCTGCTCCGTCGCCAGGACTCGAACCTGAACTATCTGAACCAAAATCAGAGGTGCTGCCGATTACACCACGACGGACCGGTCACGAGGTACGCGTGCGACTCTAACCCACCGCCGGTGGGACTCATTGCGTCGCGAGCTGCTCCGCCTGGTGCGCGCCGAACGGCTTGGCGGCCAGCACCGTCACCTGCTGGATGCCGCCGTTGGGCAGCTGGTAGGTGCGCTGCTGCCCGGGGGTGGCGCCGAGCAGCGCGCTGCCCAGCGGGGAGTTGACGGTGTAGACGTCGATCTCGGCGTCGGCGGTGCCTCGGGTGCCGAGCAGGAACGTCTCGGTGTCGCCGGTGTCGTCGAAGCGCACGGTGAGCACCATGCCCGGCTCGGCGATCCCGTCGTCGGCGGGGTTGACGGCGTGGTCGGCCCTGCTCAGCAGTTCGTGGATCTGCCGGATGCGTTCCTTGCGGGCCAGCCAGGCGTCCACCACCTGGTCGGCGCGGTCGGAGTCGTCGGCGCCTGCCGGGTTGGGCACGGCCATCAGCTCGGCCAGTTCCTGCTCCAGGCTGTGGCGGGCCTGCGGGGTCATCCAGATGGATTCGGTGGTCTGCACGGTCGGTTCCTTTGTCCGGTGGGAATGATCGTCGTCAGGGGCGGGGTCATGCCGCCGCCCCTGACGACCGGGAGACCCTCCTCAGAGGGGAAGAGTCAGCGGCGCGGCGTCGGCGCCGGGTCGTCGCCCGCGCAGCGGGTCGAACGCGCGCGCCGCCTCGGGCTGTTTGCCCGTGACGATCTGCTCGGCGAGCAGCCGGCCGGTGGCCGGGCCGTGGGCCAGGCCCCACATGCCGTGCCCGCCGGCCACGTACACGTTGCCGGCGAGTTCGCCGATCAGGGGCTTGCCGTCGTCGGTGACCGGGCGCGGCCCGACCCACAGATCGGTGCGGTCGTCCCATCGCACACCGTCGAACATCGGTGCGGCCGACGCGATGATCGCGTCGATGCGGCGGTGGGCGATCGGTTCGGACGGGCGGCGGAACTCCATGGTGCCCGCGACGCGGAGGCCGCCGCGGTACGGCGTGCACGCCACCCGCGCCTCGGGCAGATAGATCGGGCCGGGCAGCGGCCGGTCGACCGGCACGGTGAACGAGTAGCCGCGGCCGGCCTGCAGCCCGACGCGCACCCGGCGTCCGGTCAGTTCGGGCAGCCAGGCCCCGGTGGCCAGCACGACCGCGTCGGCGCGCAGCGGTTCGCCGTCGCGCAGGTCGATTCGCACGCCGTCGGCGGTGCGGGAGACGGCACGCACCGCACCGGTGCGCAGGTCGGCGCCGCGCTCGGCGACGGCGTGCGCCAGCGCGTGGGTGAAGCGCCCCGGGTCGACGAAGCGCTGACCGGACACGTTGACCACGGCGGCGACCTGCGGCGACGCCAGCGGCACCTGTTCCTGCAGCGCCGCGCCGGTGAGCATCTCGACGTAGAGGTCCCGGTCGGAGGTGTGCATGTGGGACAACTCGCTGAGGAACTCGCGGGCGTTGCCGGCGTTGCGGAATGCCACGGCGAGCGAGGTGTCGGTCACCGGGGCCTCGACGCCGTTGGCGACCAGCACGTCGAACGTCTCGATGGCCTCGTTGTTGAGCACGGAGTTGGCTTCGACGGCGTCCCGCCACGAGCTGGGTCGGCAGTTCGCGGCGAACCGCAGCAGGAACCGGGCCAGCGCGGTGTCGGCGCGCAGCGGGATGTGCAGCGGCGCGCGGGGGTCGAGCAGCGCGCGCACGCCTTCGCGCAGCACTGACGGCGAGTTCAGCGGCGCGGTGAGCGCGGGGGAGACCCAGCCGGCGTTGCCCCAGGAAGCGCCCGCGGCGACGCCGGTCCGGTCCACGACCGTGACCTCGACCCCGCGTTCCTGCAGAAACCACGCCGTGGACAGCCCGACGATGCCTGCCCCGACGACGACCACAGATCGGGGACCATGGTCCATCCCTGACCCGCCCGACATCGCATGACCTCCTGTTTCCGTTGGTGAACCTCCATCGTCGGGGGTCCGGCAGGGCGGGGTGTTGTGCTGTGCCGACAAAGGGACATGCCGAAAATGTGCCGGGCCGACAAACGGATCAGTCGAGGACTGCGAGCTCGATCATCATGGCGAACCGCTTGTCCGCGTCGTCGAGGCGCAGATCGGTCAGTTCGGCCATCCGCCGCATCCGGTAGCGCACCGTGTTCTCGTGGACGCCGAGGTCGGCGGCCGTGCGGCCGGGGTCGCCGTGTTCCTGCAGCCACGCCCGCAGCGTCGGCACATAGGCGGTGCCGTGCGCGCGGTCGTGTGCGCGCAGCTCGGCGACCGCTCCCCGGTGCGGGGTGCGCCCGGAGCGCGCCGCGGTCCGCAGCCGGCGCAGCAGCACGTCGTCCCACGACTCGTCGTAGGCCGGGGGTACCGCGGACGCGGTGCCCTCCTGCAACGCCAGGCACTCGTCGGCCTCGGTGCGCGCGACGGCCAGCTCGGTCGCCGCCGCGGGCGCGCTGATGCCGGCCTGCACCGTCATCTGCTCCGGCAGCGCGGCGATCAATGCGGCTACCCAGTCCCGCGCGACCGCGGCCTGCTCGGCGGCCAGCACGGTGTAGACGGTCGCGTCGGCCAGCGCGCTGCGGGACGGACGGGACCAGCCGAAGCCTGCGGTCGCGCGTTCGAAGACCTGCAGCAGCGCGGCGTGCCTGCCGTCGTCCTCGCCCGCGCGCATCGCGACCACCCGCAGCGCGTCGGGCGGCAGCCCCAGCCGGCTGGCCAGCGTCGCGGCGTCGGCAGGCGATTCCAGCAGCCGGATCACCAGCTCGGATTCGACCTGCCGCTCCAGGTCGGCGCTGGCCCGCGAGCGCAGCAGGTGCAGCGCGACGGTGTGCGCGCCCTCGGCCAGCGCGCGGCGCCGCTCGCCGGTCAGCGGGCTCGCGCACGCCACCCACACCGAACCCAGCAGCTCGCGGCCTGCGCGGGCGGCGACCACCATCCGGCCGGTCAGCCCGATGCCGGCGTCGCCGGGCACGAAGACCGGGTCGTCGGAGACCGCCAGGTGCGCGAACACCCCGTGCGCGTCGAACACCGCCCGCACCCGCGGCGGCGCCTGCCGCTCCAGGATGGTGGCCGCGCGGCACGGGTCGGCGTCCTGCTGACCCCGGGAGAACGCCAGCACCTGCGACGCCTTGTCCTCGATGGTGACCGCGCCGCCGACCGCGCCCGACAGGCTGTCGGCCAGGGCGAACAGATCGGTGGGGCCGCGGCCCGACTCGGTCTCGCGGCCCTCCATGACCAGCCCGTAGACGATCGCGGCGAACTCGCTCCACGGCATCTCCGGGTCGACGACGACGACCGCGACCCCAGCGGTGTCCTGCCCGGGGGATGCGTCGTCACAGCGGGTGAGCACGACCACGGCGCGAGCGGCCCGCGCCCACTGCAGCGCCTGGGTCTGCGAGGCCGCACCGACGGCGAGCAGCACGTCACCGGAGACCGTGCGGCCGTCGACGTCCTCGGGCAGCACGACGCTGCGCAGTTCGGTCTGCCGGTCCGCCGAGCCGCCCAGCCAGCGGGCGCCGTACCCGCCGAGGACATTGATCAGGCGATCCAGCGTGATCATGAAGGTTGACGCTACGCCCGGCGCCGCGGCCCGCACGGTCTACCCTGTGACGGATGGCTGTGTCCGACAGGCCCGGTGGTTCCGACGTCCGCGCGCCGCGCGCCAGGATGACGGGCTCCGAGCGGCGCCAGCAGCTGGTGGAGATCGCGAAGTCGCTGTTCGCCGAGCGGGGCTTCGACGGCACCTCGGTCGAGGAGATCGCGCTGCGGGCCAACGTGTCCAAGCCGGTGGTTTACGAGCACTTCGGCGGCAAGGAAGGGTTGTACGCGGTCGTCGTCGACCGCGAGATGTCGGCGCTGCTCGACGGCATCACCCGGTCACTGACCCACAACCGGTCCCGGGTGCGCGTGGAACGGGTGGCGCTGGCGCTGCTGACCTATGTCGAAGAACACACCGACGGCTTCCGCATCCTGATCCGGGACTCGCCGGCCAGCATCACCTCCGGCACCTACTCCACGCTGCTCAACGACGCCGTCAGCCAGGTCGCCTCGATTCTGGCCGGTGACTTCTCCCGGCGCGGACTCGACCCCGAGCTTGCACCGCTGTACGCGCAGGCCCTGGTCGGTTCGGTGTCGATGGCCGCGCAATGGTGGCTCGACGTGCGCGAACCCAAGAAAGAAGTGGTGGCCGCGCACCTGGTCAACCTGTGCTGGAACGGGCTCACCCATCTGGAGTCCGACCCGGTGCTGCACGAGGAGTAGGACCGCGGGCCGGTGCCCGCCGACCGTCTCCGGGCGAGTGCCTACGATGGAGGAATCATGACCGTATCGGGGACCCTCCATGTCCACACCCCGATCGCGGGCCTCGTCGACCTGGCGCTGCGGGATCCCTCTCTGCAGGAGATCGTCCGCCGCGCCGGCGACCGGCCCGCCGATCTCGACCTTGTCGGCCCGGCCAGCGCCCGCGTGTTCGTCGCGTCCGCGCTCGCCCAGACCGGCCCGCTGCTGGTGGTCACCGCCACCGGCCGCGAGGCCGACGACCTGACCGCCGAACTGCGGGGCGTGTTCGGCGACGCGGTCGCGCTGTTCCCGTCCTGGGAGACGCTGCCGCACGAGCGGCTCTCACCCGGTGTGGACACCGTCGGCGCGCGCATGATGCTGCTGCGCCGCCTGAGCCACCCCGACGACGCGCGGCTGGGTCCGCCGCTGCGGGTCGTGGTCACCGCCGCGCGGTCGTTGCTGCAGCCGATGGCCCAGCACCCGGGCCGCGTGGACGAGGTGGCGCCGGTGACGCTCGCCGTCGGCGCCGAGGCCGACTTCGACTCCATCGTCGCGCGTCTGGTCGATCTGGCCTACAGCCGGGTGGACATGGTCGGCAAGCGCGGTGAATTCGCCGTGCGCGGAGGCATTCTCGATGTGTTCCCGCCGACGGCCGAGCATCCGGTGCGCGTCGAGTTCTGGGGCGACGAGGTCTCCGAGATGCGGATGTTCTCGATCGCCGACCAGCGCTCGATCCCCGAGATCGAGGTGGACTCGCTGATCGCGGTGCCGTGCCGGGAACTGCTGCTGACCGCTGACGTGCGGGAGCGCGCGGCCGCGCTGTCGGCCGAGCATCCCGTGCTGGAGAACAGCGTGACCGGCAGCGTGCCCGACATGCTGGCCAAGCTGGCCGAGGGCATCCCGGTCGAAGGCATGGAAGCGCTGCTGCCGCTGTTGCGGCCCAGCGACTTCGCCACGCTGCCCGACCATCTGCCCGAGGGCACCCCGGTGCTGGTGTGCGACCCGGAGAAGGTGCGCACCCGGGCCGCGGACCTGATCAAGACCGGGCGCGAGTTCCTGGAGGCGTCGTGGTCGACCGCCGCGGTGGGCGGGGACGTCCCGATCGACATCGAGGCACTCGGCGCCTCCGGCTACGTCGGCTACGGCGAGGCACGGGCCGCGGCCCGCGACGGCGGACATCCGTGGTGGACGCTCAGCCAGCTCGACAGCGGCGCAGGCGATTCGGTCGCGCTGGACATCCGGCCCGCGCCGTCGGCACGCGGCCAGCAGCACAGCCTCGACGAGATCTTCGCGATGCTGCGCGCGCACGTGGCCACCGGCGGCTACGGCGCCGTCGTCACCCCCGGCAGCGGCACCTGTAAGCGCATCGTCGAGCAGTTGGGCGAATCCGACACCCCGGCAATGGTTCTGGAGCCCGGCGAGGCGCCCAAGGAAGGGGTCGTCGGGGTCATCAAGGGGCCGCTGCACGACGGTGTGGTGATGCCGGGCGCCAACCTGGTGGTGTTCTCGGAGACCGACCTGACCGGTAACCGCGCCGCCGCGACCGAGGGCCGCAAACTGGCGGCCAAGCGCCGCAACGTCGTCGACCCGCTGGCGCTGACCGCCGGAGATCTGGTCGTGCACGACCAGCACGGCATCGGCCGGTTCGTCGAGATGACCGAACGGGTGATCGGCGGGGCCAGGCGGGAGTACCTGGTGCTGGAGTACGCCTCGAGCAAGCGGGGCGGGGGCACCGACAAGCTGTATGTGCCGATGGACTCGCTGGATCAGCTGTCGCGCTACGTCGGCGGTGAGGCGCCGACGCTGAGCCGGCTCGGCGGCAGCGACTGGGCGAACACGAAAACCAAGGCGCGCAGGGCCGTTCGCGAGATCGCCGCCGAACTGGTCACGCTGTACGCCAAACGGCAGGCCGCGCCCGGACACGCGTTCGCCCCGGACACCCCGTGGCAGACCGAGATGGAGGACGCCTTCGGGTTCACCGAGACCGTCGACCAGCTCACCGCGATCACCGAGGTGAAGTCCGACATGGAGAAGCCGGTCCCGATGGACCGGGTGATCTGCGGCGACGTCGGCTACGGCAAGACCGAGATCGCCGTGCGGGCGGCGTTCAAGGCGGTGCAGGACGGCAAGCAGGTCGCAGTGCTGGTGCCCACGACGCTGTTGGCCGACCAGCATCTGCAGACGTTCAGCGCGCGGATGGCCGGTTTCCCGGTCACCGTCAAGGGCCTGTCGCGCTTCACCGATCCGGCCGAGTCCAGGGCCACGATCGAGGGCATGAAGGACGGATCGGTCGACATCGTGATCGGCACCCACCGGCTGTTGCAGACCGGCGTGACGTGGAAGGACCTCGGGCTGGTCATCGTCGACGAGGAGCAGCGCTTCGGCGTCGAGCACAAGGAGCACATCAAGTCGATGCGCACCCACGTCGACGTGCTGACGATGAGCGCCACCCCGATCCCGCGCACCCTGGAGATGAGCCTGGCCGGCATCCGTGAGATGTCGACCATCCTGACCCCGCCCGAGGAGCGCTACCCGGTGCTGACCTACGTCGGCCCGCACGACGACAAGCAGGTCGCGGCCGCGCTGCGTCGCGAGATGCTGCGCGACGGCCAGGCGTTCTACATCCACAACCGGGTGCGCACCATCGACTCGGCCGCGGCGAAGGTGCGGCAGCTGGTGCCCGAGGCGCGGGTGGTGGTCGCGCACGGTCAGATGCCCGAGGAGCAGCTGGAGAAGACGGTCGAGGGATTCTGGAACCGCGAGTACGACGTCCTGGTGTGCACCACGATCGTCGAGACGGGCCTGGACATCTCGAACGCGAACACGCTGATCGTGGAGCGGGCCGACACTTTCGGCCTGTCCCAGCTGCATCAGCTGCGAGGCCGGGTGGGCCGGTCCCGCGAGCGGGGCTACGCGTATTTCCTGTATCCGCCCGAGGTTCCGCTGACCGAAACGGCCTACGACCGGCTGGCGACCATCGCGCAGAACAACGACTTGGGCGCGGGTATGGCCGTGGCGATGAAGGACCTGGAGATCCGCGGCGCCGGAAACGTGTTGGGCGCCGAGCAGTCCGGGCATGTCGCCGGCGTCGGCTTCGACCTGTACGTCCGGCTGGTCGGCGAGGCCGTAGAAGCATATCGGGCCGTCGCGGACGGGAAAACCGTTGCCACACCGGAGGAACCGAAGGAAGTCCGGATCGACCTGCCGGTCGATGCGCACCTGCCGCCGGACTACATCGGCAGCGACCGGCTGCGGCTGGAGGCCTACCGCCGGCTGGCCGCTGCACCCGACGACGCGGCCGTCGACTCCGTCGTCGACGAACTCGTCGACCGGTACGGTCCGCTGCCCGAGCCTGCTCTGCGGCTGGTCGCGGTCGCCCGGCTGCGGCTGCTGGCGCGTGCGCACGGGGTCACCGAGATCGGCGCGCCGTCGGCGACGACGCTGCGGATCGCGCCGTTGACGTTGCCGGACTCGGCGCAGCTGCGGCTCAAGCGGCTTTACTCCGGCGCGAACTACCGGGCCACCACCTCCACGGTGCAGGTCCCGGTGCCGCGCGCGGGCAGCGGGGTGGGCGCTCCGCGGATCCGCGACCTGGAACTGGTCGCGTTCGTCGCGGGGCTGCTGTTGGCCATCGACGGGAAACCGGACGAGGATCTTGATATAACCAAGTTCGGAGGTAGCTCATGACGGTCGTCCTGGTGGACCCACGGCGCCCGTCGCTGATCCCCATCGAGGCGATCGATCTGCTTGCCGGTGATGTGCAGTACACCGAGGAGATGCCGATCAAGGTGCCGTGGTCGCTGCGGTCGGCGCGGCCGTGCCTGGCCGGCTCCGACGACGAGCCCGCCGCGGTGCTGCTCTCGTCCGATCCCGAGCATCCGTCGGTGGCCGCGCGCATCGCCGCCGGGGAACGGGTGATCTGCGCGCCCGAGCCGCAGTCCGGCGAGCGCCTCGTCGACGCGGTCGCGATGATGGACAAGCTGCGCACTGCGGGCCCGTGGGAGAGCCAACAGACCCACGATTCGCTGCGGCGCTACCTGTTGGAGGAGACCTACGAGCTGTTCGACGCCGTGCACGGCGGCGACCTGACCGAGCTGCGCGACGAGCTCGGCGACGTGCTGCTGCAGGTGCTCTTCCACGCCCGCATCGCCCAGGACGCCCCCGAGGACGCGTTCGACATCGACGACGTGGCCGACGCGCTGGTCCGTAAGCTCGGCAACCGGGTGCCGGCAGTGCTTGCCGGAGAGGCGATTTCGCTGGAGGACCAGCTCGCACAGTGGGAGCAGCGCAAGGCGCTGGAGCGCACCACCCGCGAGTCCGTGATGGACGGCATCCCGACCGCGCAGCCCGCGCTGGCGCTGGCACAGAAGGTGCTGGCCCGCGCCGAGACCGCAGGCGTGCCCGCCGACCTGGTCCCGGATGCGGTCACCACCGTGTCGGTGTCGGCCGACGTCGATGCCGAGAACGCGCTGCGCACTGCGGTTCTGGAGTTCATGGCCGACGTGCGTGCCGCCGAGCGGGCGGTCACGGTCGCGCGGCGCAGCGCCGATGTCGCCGAGGAACTCGACAATCACCCGTCCGGGGTCATCTCCGCCGACGAGTGGCGCGCGCACTGGCCGGGTGCCGACGACGCCGAACTTGCGTAACGGTACGGCGAATTCAGCGTCGATTTCCGCCGTGACGTTACGCAAACGCTCAGTGGAACAGCGTCGAACCCCAGAACGTGGACGTGTCCCCCTCGGGAATCCCTGGCGGACAGGCGAACACCGCTGAACTGGTGGGCGTGACGTACTCGTTCATCGCATCCTGGCGCGAGATCGCGTTCTGCATGGGCACGAACTGGGTGACCGGGTTGCGCACGAACGCGATGAAGAACAGGCCCGCGTCGAGGTGGCCGAATCCGTCCGAGCCGTCGGTGAAGTTGTAGCCGCGGCGCAGGATCTCGATGCCGCCGAGATGCTCAGGTGAGGCCAGCCGGACGTGGGCCAGCGGGTCGATCAGCGGCTCCTGCTTGTCGTCGGTCAGGTCGAAGTTGAGCTCCTCGAACTCGTCGGTGAGCCCCAGCGGTGCGCCGCTGCCCTTCTGCCTACCGACGACGCGTTCCTGCTCCAGCAGCGTGGTGCGGTCCCACTGCTCGATGCGCATCCGGATCCGCCGCGCCACCAGGTAGGTGCCCCCGGTCATCCACGACGGGCCGTCACCGTCGCCGACCCAGACGAACCTGTTCAGTTTGTCGGTCTCGTCGGAGCGCAGATTCGCGGTTCCGTCCTTGAACCCGAACAAGTTTCGCGGGGTGGTCTGCTCTCGGGTGGTCGACGAGGTGCGGCCGAACCCGAGCTGCGAGTAGCGCACCGCGACGGTGCCGAAGCCGATCCGGGCGAGGTTGCGGATCGCGTGTACGGCCACCTGCGGGTCGTTCGCGCAGGCCTGCACCACGATGTCTCCGCCGCTGCGCGCCGGGTCGATCTTCTCGTTGGGGAACTTCGGCAGGTCGACCAGTTCGGCCGGTTTCTTGTCGGCGATGCCGAACCGGTCGACACCGTCCTTGACGAAGAACGACGGCCCGAACCCGATGGTCAGCGTCAGCTGGGAGGCCGGCAGGCCGAGGGCCTCACCGGTGTCCGACGGCGGCGAGTACGGGTTCTGCCCGGTGGAGCCGTTCGGGAACGCCTCCTTGGCCTGGGTCATCCGCTCGGCCATCTCGGTCCAGTCGGCGAGCATCTTGACGACGTCGTCGCGGCTCCTGGTGGTCACGTCGAACGTCGCGAAGTGCATGCGGTCCTGGGCCTCGGTGACGATGCCCGCCTGATGCTGCCCGCGGAACGGCACCGCGGTGTTGAGGTGGTCGGTCGGGTTGGCCGCCGTGGCCCGGCCGGCCAGTGCTCCCGCACTGGCCGCGCCGACCACCGCCGCAGTCGCCCCTGCCGCGCCGAACAGCTTGCGACGGCTCAGCCCCTCGGGCTTATTGGGGTGCGATGACACCTTGCACCTGGCTTACCTCCTTGCTCAGCGCGTCGATCGCACGCGAGAGCTCCTGGCGTTCCGGCTCGGTCACCTGGTCGTAGGTGACGAACCCGTCGCCCTGGCGGTAGCGCTCCACCAGTGCCTCGACCTCTTCGAAGCGCTGGTCGACGCGGGTGCCGAGGTCGGGGTTGCGCTCGTCGAGGATCGGTCGCACCGAGGCCACCGCGGTCTGTGAACCCTGCAGGTTGGCGCTGAAGTCCCACAGGTCGGTGTGGCTGAAGATGTCCTCTTCGCCGGTGATCTTGCTGGTGGCGATCTCGTCGAGCAGACCCTGCGCGCCGCCGGCGATCTGGGTGGAGTCCACCGTGAAGTCCGGCGCGCTGACCCCGGCCTGCAGTTCCTTGACGTCGGCGACCAGCTGGTCGGCGATCGCGTTGGTGTCCGGCTGCAGCCCGGTCAGCCACAGGTCCTTCTCCAGCCGGTGGTACCCGGTCCATTTCTGGCCGGGCTCCAGGTCGGCCTCGCGCAGGTCGATGCGCGGGTCGAGGTCGTTCGGGAACGACTCGGCGACGGGCTCGATGCGCTCGTAGTACACGCGCGAGGTCGGGTAGTGGGCCTTGGCCGCTTCGATGTCGCCGCTCTTGATGGCCGCGACGAACGCCTCGACCGCCGGGACCAGCGCCTCGACCTGGCTGTTGACGTAGCGCTTGTAGTTGTCGGCGGCCTCTTTGAACTTGCCCTCGGTGTCGACCTGCACCTCGTCGCCGGTCACGGTGAAGTCGCCGCGGATGCCGTCGCCGATCATGCCGGGCTTGCACGCGGTCTGATAGGTGCCGGGCTGGCTGAGCTGGACGATCAGCTTGCGCTGCAGTCCGGGGGAGATGTTCTCGACCTCGCCCATCACCCGCTCACCCTCGCCGTAGACGTAGAACTCGGTGACCTTGGTGCCGTTGTTGGTGATGACGAACGTGTTGGCTCCGGTCCTGCCGTCGGTGCCGGACAGCTCACAGGAGGTGTCCGACGCGTCGACGGTGATCTCCGACGGCGCGGTGGCGCCGCCGTCCTCGCCCGCCGCCGGAGTCTCCTCCTTGGCCTGACAGCTGGTCAGTGTCAACGCGGCCAGCGCCGCTGCGATGACGGCAGCGGAGGATTGAGCCTTCACGTGGTGGACCTTTCGGGTGATGGATTGGGTTGTGGAGAAGTTCTGCCGGGTGCGGGCCTGGTGGGCCGCAGGAAGAGCGCGAGCACGACGACGAGGTAGGCCAGATAGCCGGTCAGTTGCAGCACGGTCGGCGTCGGGGTGATGTTGAAGATGCCCTGGATGGCCTCGCCGTACCAGGAGGACCAGTTGAACCAGGTGCTGATGTCGAAGGCCTTGTCGGCCAGGCCGGGCAGCCAGCCGACGGTCTGCAGCGCGCCGACGCCGTAGGACAGGATGCCGGCGGCGACGAGGATCAGGAACACGCCGGTGTACGTGAAGAACTTGGCGAAGTTGAGGGTCAGCGCGCCGCGGTAGATCGCGTAGGCGATCGCGCCGGCGACAGCCACCCCGATGATCAGCCCGGTCAGCGGCCAGATGGTCTGCGCCTCGGCGTAGCCGACCATGAACAGCGCGGTCTCGACACCTTCGCGGCCGACCGCCAGGAAGGCCAGCAGCGCCACGGCCAGCGGTCCGGTCTCCAGCGCGCGGGCCATCTCGCTGCGCAGCTCACCGGACATCGATGCCGCGGCCCGCTTCATCCACAACACCATGGTGGTGACGATGCCGACCGCGACCAGCGACGCGACCCCGGCGATCGCCTCGGCCGCCAGCCCGGTGATGGTGCTGGAACCGAACTGAATGGTCAAGAACACGATGACCGTCATCGCCACGGCGGCGCCGACGCCGAGCCAGACCCATTTGAGTGCGTCCCGGCGGTCGGACTTGGTCAGGAACGCGACCAGGATGGAGACGACGATCGCGGCTTCCAAGCCTTCGCGCAAACCTATGAGTCCGCTGCCGAAAAGCTGTGAAGTGATGTTCGGAGCCGCGTAGTAGGTGGTGACCACATGCCCGGTGCCGGCAACCATCAACTCGTCCTCGCTACGCGTCGCCCACCCTGGTTTGGCTCACCAAAGCAAGGTGTGGCTCACCTCATTAGCTGAGGCGCTCAGAGAAATGTACACCCGCGCCGCCCGGCCCGGGGTCGGTCGTCGGCGCCGAAACGCGTGGCAGCATGGAAGCTGAACCAGAGTAGGTCGAGGAGTCCGGTGACACGGGTGCGTGGACTGCAGGCGATGGCCGTGATCGGCGCGACAGCGCTGCTCATGGCGTCGAGTTGTTCCTGGCAGATCGGCATCCCGATCCCCGACGGCGTGCCGCCCCCACCCGGCGATCCGGTGCCGCAGATCGACACCTACGCCAAGGGCCGGCAGATCAGCTGCGGGAATGGGCCGCCGAGCGCGCGCCCGCCCTGGCCATTCCGCAGATGGCGCTGGAGGCCTACGCGTACGCGGCCCGGGTGGCGGAGGTGGAGAATCCCGGCTGTCGCCTGAAGTGGACCACCCTGGCGGGCATCGGCCAGATCGAGAGCCATCACGGCACCTACCGCGGTGCGACCATCGCCCCCGACGGCGAGGTGAGCCCGCCGATCCGCGGGGTGCTGCTCGACGGCACTGCCGGGAACATGGTGATCATGGACCACGAGTCGGTCAGCCACTCGGGTGAGGAGCCGTTCGCGCGGGCGATGGGACCGATGCAGTTCATCCCGGAGACCTGGGGGCACTACGGCGTCGACGCGAATAACGACGGAGCCGTCAGCGCCGACAACATCGACGATGCGGCGCTGTCGGCGGCGGGCTATCTGTGCTGGCGGGGCAAGGATCTGTCCAAGCCGCGGGGCTGGATGGAAGCACTGCGGGCCTACAACTATTCCGACCAGTACGCCCGCACCGTCCGGGACTGGGCGACCGCGTACGCGCAAGGACATCCGCTCTGACGACACCGGGGGACGGGCCACGATCTAGGCTCAATGCCGGAAACGTCTGAGCAGAGACCAGGAGGCAACAAGATGCCCATCATCGAGCAGGTCGGCGCCCGCGAAATCCTCGATTCCCGCGGGAACCCGACAGTCGAGGTGGAGGTGGGTCTGCTGGACGGCACGGTGTCGCGTGCCGCGGTGCCCTCCGGCGCGTCGACCGGGGAACACGAGGCGGTCGAACTGCGCGACGGCGGCCCCCGCTACGGCGGCAAAGGTGTGCAGAAAGCGGTAGAGGCCGTGCTCGACGAGATCGCGCCCGCGGTGATCGGCCTGGGCGCCGACGAGCAGCGCCTCGTCGACCAGGCGCTGGTCGACCTGGACGGCACCCCCGACAAGTCCCGGTTGGGCGCCAACGCGATCCTGGGCGTGTCGCTGGCGGTGGCCAAGGCTGCCGCGCAGTCGGCCGAACTGCCGCTGTTCCGGTACGTCGGCGGACCGAACGCGCACATCCTGCCGGTGCCGATGATGAACATCATCAACGGTGGCGCGCACGCCGACACCGGCGTCGACGTCCAGGAGTTCATGATCGCCCCGATCGGCGCCCCGAACTTCAAGGAGGCGCTGCGATGGGGTGCCGAGGTGTACCACGCGCTGAAGTCGGTGCTCAAGAAGCAGGGCTTGGCCACCGGGCTGGGTGACGAGGGCGGGTTCGCCCCCGACCTGCCCGGCACGTCGGCCGCGCTGGATCTGATCGCCACCGCGATCGAGGCCGCCGGCCTGAAGGTCGGTTCCGACGTAGCGCTCGCGCTCGACGTCGCCGCGACCGAGTTCTACACCGACGGAACGGGTTACGCCTTCGAGAAGGAGACGCGTACCGCCGAGCAGATGGCGTCGTTCTACGAGCAGTTGATCGGGAACTACCCGCTGGTGTCGATCGAGGATCCGCTGTCCGAGGACGACTGGGACGGCTGGGTGACGCTGACCGCCGCGATCGGGGACAAGGTGCAGCTGGTCGGCGACGACCTGTTCGTCACCAACCCCGAACGGCTCGAAGAGGGCATCGAGCGCGGCGCCGCCAACGCGTTGCTGGTGAAGGTGAACCAGATCGGCACGCTGACCGAGACCCTCGACGCGGTCTCGCTGGCGCACAACGCCGGCTACAAGACGATGATGAGCCACCGCAGCGGCGAGACCGAGGACACCACGATCGCCGACCTCGCGGTGGCGGTGGGCAGCGGCCAGATCAAGACGGGTGCGCCGGCCCGCAGCGAGCGGGTGGCCAAGTACAACCAGCTGCTGCGCATCGAGGAGGAGCTCGGCGACGCCGCCCGCTACGCCGGCGACCTGGCCTTCCCGCGATTCAGTGTGGAGACCAAATAGCCCGTGCCCGAAGCGAATCGGCCCGACCCTCGGCGGAAGAAGGCTCCCGCCTCACGCCCGGGTAAGCCGCGCAGGGTCTCGGCGCGCCGCGAGATTCGGGGCGCGGAACTGCGGGCTCCGAAGGAGATCGCCGGCCCGGCCGGTGATTCGGGGCTCGTCGACGACAGCGGTGACAGCGCCGGTTCGATCAGGCAGTCGATCGTCGCGTCGGCCGAGCAGGCCGCAGAACAGCGGTTCGGCTCGGCCGCGCGCCGGGCGGCCATCCTGGCCGCCGTGGTCTGCGTGCTGACGTTGACGATCGCGGGACCGGTCCGGACGTACTTCTCCCAGCGCACCGAGATGAAGCAACTGCAAGCCAGTGAGGCCCAATTGCGGGAACAGATCGCCGAGCTCGAAGAGCAGAAGGCCAAACTCGCCGACCCGGTGTTCATCGCCGCGCAGGCCCGCGAGCGGCTGGGTTTCGTGATGCCCGGCGAGATCCCGTATCAGGTGCAGCTGCCTCCGGGGGCGACGCAGCCGGAGGCCTCGCCCGAGGAGTTGGCCGAAGCCAAGAGCAACGACCCGTGGTACACCACCCTGTGGCACACCATCGCCGATGCGCCGCACGGGATTTCGCCGACCGCACCGCCCGCCGGTGTACCCGGCGCTCCGGAACCGGTGGTGCCGCCCCATGGTTGACCCGTCGGACCTCGAGGCTGTCGCGCAACAGCTGGGCCGGGAGCCGCGCGGCGTGCTGGAGATCGCCTACCGCTGCCCCAACGGTGAGCCCGCGGTGGTCAAGACCGCGCCGAGACTGCCTGACGGGACGCCGTTTCCGACGCTGTTCTATCTGACCCACCCCGCGTTGACGGCGGCGGCGAGCCGGCTGGAGTCCTCGGGAATGATGCGGGAGATGACCGAGCGGCTCGGTCAGGATCCCGAGCTGGCCGCGGCGTACCGGCGGGCCCACGAGTCGTATCTGGCTGAACGCGACGCGATCGAGCCGCTGGGCACCACGTTCTCCGGCGGCGGCATGCCCGACCGGGTCAAGTGCCTGCATGTGGTGATCGCCCACTCGCTGGCCAAAGGGCCGGGGGTGAACCCGTTCGGGGACGAGGCGCTGGCGGTGCTGGCGGCCGAGCCCGGCATGGCCGGGATCCTGGACAGGAAGGTGTGGACGCAGTGACACGAGTGGGCGCGGTCGATTGCGGCACCAACTCGATCCGGCTGCTGATCGCCGACGTCACCGACGGCCCCGGCGGGGGGCTGCGCGATGTGCACCGGGAGATGCGGATCGTGCGTCTCGGGCAGGGCGTCGACGCGACGGGTCAGTTCGCGCCGGATGCGTTGGCGCGCACCCACGCAGCGCTGGCCGACTACGCCGAGGCGATGCGCCGCAACGACGTCGCCGCGGTGCGGATGGTGGCGACGTCGGCCGCGCGGGACGTCGCGAACCGGGACGAGTTCTTCGCGATGACCTCGCAGGTGCTGGGCACGGTGGTCCCCGGCGCGGTCGCCGAGGTGATCACCGGGGCCGAGGAGGCGGAGCTGTCCTTTCGCGGTGCCGTCGGTGAACTCGACCCCGCCGCAGCGCCTTTCGTGGTCGTCGACCTCGGCGGCGGTTCCACCGAGCTGGTGCTGGGGTCCCCGGACTCGCGCGACGTCGAAGCCGCCCATTCGGCGGACATCGGCTGTGTGCGGCTGACCGAACGGTGCCTGCGGTCGGACCCGCCCACCGAGGACGAGATCGCGGCGGCCCGGTCGGTGGTCCGCGACGCGCTGGCCGAGGCGGTGCGCGTGGTGCCGGTGGAGCGGGCGCATACCTGGGTCGGGGTGGCGGGCACGATGACCACGCTGGCGGCGCTGGCCAAGGGCATGAGCACCTACGATTCCGAGGCCATCCACCTGTCCCGGGTCGGCTTCGACGACATGCTGCCGGTGTGCGCCGATCTGCTGGCGATGACCCGGCAGCAGCGGGCGGCGCTGGGCCCCATGCACGAGGGACGCGTCGACGTGATCGGCGGCGGCGCGCTGATCGTGCAGGAACTGGCGGCCCTGCTGGGGGAGCGCGCGGGGATCGCCGACCTGGTGGTCAGCGAACACGACATCCTCGACGGGATCGCGCTGTCGATCGCCTGAGCGGTTTCATTGCCGCCCACCGCGCTGCGGAGGAGAATCGGCCGCGACGGCGGCGCCGTCTCGCCGCGCCTCGTCGGGAGGGAGGCGATCGTGTACGCACGGACGATGACGGTGTGGGGACGTCCGTCGGCGGTGGACGACGGCATAGCCAGTGTCCGCGGTTCGTTGATGCCGGAGTTGGAGCGGATGCCCGGCTTCGTCGGCTTGTCGATGCTGGCGGACCGCGACACGGGGCGGTGTATCGCCGCGAGCGCCTGGCAGAGTGAGGCCGCAATGCGCGCCAGCGGCCCGCTGATCCGGGAGGTGCGTGACCGCGCGGTGCGGATCCTCGGCGGCACGGTGGAGGTGACCGGCTGGGAGATCGCTCTCATGCACCGCAACCGGCACAGTGCCGAGGGTGCCCCGGTGCGGGTCACCTGGGTGAAGGTCGACCCGGGCGGGGTCGACTCAGGCGTCGGCGCCGTCAAGGACGACGTGTTGCCCGTCCTCGACGAGCTCAAAGGCCATTGCAGCACAAGCCTGTTGGTGAACCGCGTGACAGGCCGGGCGGTGGTCTCGTCGGCCTACGAGAGCGCCGAGGCGATGGAGCGGCACCGGACCCGGCTGATCCGGCTGCGCGACGCCATTGCCGGGCGGGCCGACGCGGAGGTACTCGACGAGCGCGTGTTCGAACTGGCGATCGCCCACTTGCGGGTACCCGAACGGGTCTGAGGGCTCACTGCGGCGCGGGCCGGCGGATCCGGGCACGCCGTTTGGTCGGGTCGTGCTGACCGGCCAGCGTCACCGCCAGCAGCGCCAGCACCACCCCGAGTCCCAGGTGCAGCCAGTTGGCGGCCCCGTTCAGCGGAATCACCCTAGCGTTGCTGCTGACCTCGACGAAGGTGCCGTACAGCCACAGGCCGACGAACAGCACGCTGCCCGCGAGCAGATAGGACCGGGCCCGGCTGTAGGAGCGCGCGAAATAGAACCCGGCTGCCCCCACCACCACGTAGGCGAGGTTGAGCAGCACCGACGCGGTGAACGTGTTGAAGAGCAGGGCGCCGGACTGCCGGCCGAACCAGGCCAGCTCGCCGACGTTGGCGGTCACACCGGGCACGAACCCGAGCACTCCGAGGAGCACGAGCACGGCTCCGACGATCATGGCCGCGCCCTGCACGGCCATGTATTTCGGGGTGGCCGACGACATGACCAGCCTCCCTTGTCCGAACGGTTATTGACGAGCGTGTTGGTGGTGATACCCATCCTGGGCCGCCCGTAACACCGTGCGGGCAAACAAGTCAGCGGCGCAGGATCGGGCCCAGCGCGTCGAGCACGGACGGATCTTCGATGGTCGACGGGACAGGCTCGTCCCGGCCGGCCGCGATCCCGCGCATCGTCTTGCGCAGGATCTTGCCCGAGCGTGTCTTCGGCAGCGCCGGGACGACGTCGACGAGCTTGAACGCGGCGACCGCGCCGATCTCGTCACGCACCAGCTGCACGAGCTCCTCGGCGAGGCCCTCGGTCCGGGCGCCGGCCTTGACCACCACCAGCCCGCGCGGGGCCTGGCCCTTGATCTCGTCGGCCACGCCGATCACCGCGCACTCGGCGACCGCCGGGTGGGTGGCCAGCACCTCCTCGATCGCGCCGGTGGAGAGCCGGTGGCCGGCCACGTTGATCACGTCGTCGATGCGGCCCATCACGAACAGGTAGCCGTCCTCGTCGAAATGTCCGCCGTCACCGGTCAGGTAGTAGCCGGGGTGCTCGGTCAGATAGGCCACCTGATAACGGTCCTGGGCGTGCCACAGCGTGGGCAGCGTGCCGGGCGGCAGCGGCAGCTTGATGCAGATCGCGCCCTCCTCGCCGGGTGCGCATTCGTGGCCGTTCTCGTGCAGGATGCGCACGTCGTAGCCGGGCATCGGCACTGTGGGGGAGCCGGCCTTGACCGGAAGTTGTTCTGTGCCCATCGGATTGGCCGCGATAGGCCAGCCGGTCTCGGTCTGCCACCAGTGGTCGACGACGGGGATGGCGAGTTTCTCGGCCGCCCAGTGGTAGGTGTCGGGGTCCAGCCGTTCGCCGGCCAGGAACAGGTATTTCAGCGCGGACAGGTCGTAGTCGGCGACGTACTTGCCCTCCGGGTCCTCCTTGCGGATCGCGCGGATCGCGGTCGGCGCGGTGAACAGCGCCTTGACTCCGTGCTCGGAGGCCACCCGCCAGAACGCGCCGGGATCCGGTGTGCCGACCGGTTTACCCTCGTAGAGCACCGTGGTGGCGCCGAGCAGCAGCGGCGCGTAGACGATGTAGGAGTGGCCGACCACCCAGCCCACGTCGGAGGCCGCCCAGAACACGTCGCCGGGGTCGATGTCGTAGATGTGGCGCATGGTCCACAGCAGCGCGACCGCGTGCCCGCCGTTGTCCCGGACGATGCCCTTGGGTTTGCCGGTGGTGCCCGAGGTGTACAGCACGTACAGCGGGTCGGTCGCCGCGACGGGCACCGGATCCACCGGCTCCGCGCCGAACTCCGGGGCCATCACCTCGGCCCAGGCCAGGTCGCGGCCCTCGACGAGGTCGCACTGCAGCCGGTCGCGCTGCACCACGACGCAGTGCTCCGGCGGGTGCGCCGACATCCCGATCGCGGCGTCGAGCATCGGTTTGTACTCGACGCAGCGGGACGGTTCGATGCCGCACGACGCGGATACGATCACCTTCGGGCGCACGTCGTCGATGCGGACCGCGAGCTCGTGCGGCGCGAAGCCGCCGAACACGACCGAGTGCACAGCGCCCAGCCGCGCGCAGGCCAGCATCGCGATGACGGCCTCGGGGATCATCGGCATGTAGATCACCACCCGGTCGCCTTTGCCGACGCCGAGCTTGCTCAGCGCGCCGGCAAACCGGGAGGTCTCGTCGAGCAGTTCGGCGTAGGTGTAGGTGCGTTTGGTGTCCGTGACGGCCGAGTCGTAGATCAGTGCGGGCTGGTCGCCACGGCCTGCCTCGACGTGCCGGTCCAGCGCGTTGGCGCAGGTGTTGAGCTCGGCGTCGGGGAACCACCGGTAGAACGGCGGGTTGCTGTCGTCGAGGATCTGCTCAGGGGCTCTGGTCCAGGTCACGGCGTCGGCCGCGTCGCGCCAGAAGGCGACGGGGTCGTTGATGCTGGCCTCGAAAAGATCGCGGTATCCGGGCATAGGAGCACCGTAGTACCTCCCGATTAGTCTCAGGACCATGACTAACGAACCCCCACCTATCGACGGGGTCCGCCGGAGCCGGGTGACTGCCCGCGGGGTCGATTTCCACGTCACCGAGGCGGGTCCGGCCGACGGCAGGCCGGTCCTGGCATTGCACGGCTGGCCGCAGCACCACTGGGCGTACCGGTCGTTGCTGGCCGACCCGCCCGAGGGGCTGCGGATCATCGCGCCGGACCTGCCCGGCTACGGGTGGTCCGGTCCGGCGCCGCACAAGTGGGCCAAGGAGGACGTGGTCACCGACCTGGTCGCGTTGATGGACGCGATGGGTCTGGACCGGGTGCTGCTCGTCGGTCACGACTGGGGCGGTTACATCGGGCACCTGCTCGCGCTGCGGGCGCCCGAACGCATCGACGCCTACCTCGCGCTCAACATCGCCCACGTCTGGGTGCCACCGAAGGTGATGGCCCCGCACGTGTGGCGCTTCCTGATCTACCAGCCGTTCGTCGCGACGGTCGGGGTGCCGCTGCAGCGCCGCACCCCGTACTTGGAGAAGGGGATCTTCCGGCTGGCGGGCAAGCTCGACGCGCAGACGGCGCGGGTGTACGCCGAGCGGTTCCGGGACCCGGTCGTCGCGCGCACCGGTCGCGACACCTACCGGACGTTCCTGACCAAGGAGATCCCGGCGGGCATGCGTGACGGCGAACGCCGCCGCTCGACGGTGCCCACGCGAGTCTTGTTCGCCCGCAACGACCTTGCGATCCACCCCGAGCTGGCCGCGGCGGAGACCGCGCACGCCGACGACTACACCGTCGAGGTCGTCGACGGCGGGCACTTCATCCTCGACGAGCAACCGGATCTGGTGCGCGCCAAGCTGATCGCGCTCGCCGAGGAGTTCCCGGCCAGGATGGCGTAGAAGTCTGGGAGTCGGCCGTCAGGATTCCGTGCGGATCGGCGTGCGTTGCCAGGCTGTGCGCGTACACCGAAAGCATGGAAGTCACCCCGTCCCGGCATCGGCTGCCCGCGTCGATCCGCTCCGTGCGGCACATCGTGAAGACCGTCGGCTGCGGACTGCCCGCGGCGGCGCTGAGGGATCCCGCCGTCGCGGCGTGGGTGTGCGCCCGCGTCACGTGGTGCGGCGGTGGAGCGGTTGTTGGGCAGGCTCGCGCTGATGCGTGAGCGCGGCCCGGTGCTGGGCCGGATCAGCCTGTCGGGCGGGTCCGCCGGAACATGGCTCGGTGGCCATACCCGGCAGTTGCGCCGGATGGCCGCAGAGGTCGAGGACGCTCTGGACGACGGTTGCGCGCGCTGGCGGTTGCCCAGGCCGGCGATGGTGCTGACCCCGTCGATCGGGTGAGTTGGTCTTCTTCGACGAGACCGGCGGTGCGGGCTTGTTCGACGCTGCGGTCCCAGGCGGCCTGCCCGGCGACGAAGACGACGAGCACGGTCAGCAGCGCGATCGACGACACCGTCCAGTAGGCGGCCGGCGAGACCGTCGGCGGTGCCGGCGGCAGCATCACCGCGAGGCTGGCCACCACCGCGAACGCGGCGGTCAGCCAGGTCAGCCGCGGTTCCCGCGTGGCGGCATCCGAACCCTGCAGGCGTTCGACGATCGTGGTCATGCCGTCACGGTCGTCCCCATGGCTAAGAAGCTGCTCACCGATGTCTGTGAAACAGCTTTGAATTCGTCTGCGCAGCTACGACGGTGGGGCCTCGTTGGTGACGGCCAGGTAACCCCGCGCCCCGGCGCGCTGCAGCGACGCCCGCACGATGCCGACGATCAGTCCCTGGATCGCGGCGGCGGTGATCACCACGGCCATCGACTGCGAGAGGTCCTTGGGGTCGGGCGGTTCGGGGTCGTTGTCGCCGATGCGCTTCCAGATCTGCCCGAACAAGGCTCCGGCCAGCAAACCGCCGCCGACTCCGGTGGCCACGGACAGCGGCGTGTACAGCGATCTTGCGATCTTGCTCATCTCACTCCAATGTGTATGCGGCACAGCACGGCTTGCCCTGCGTCTACCCAGGCCCGCACACGTCAAACCCGGATGCGCGGGCACCACACCGTGCAAGGATCGTCAGGTGGACGCCGAGCGGGGCGAAGACTGCGCGGACTGGGATCCCCGGCATCGCCGCGAGACCGGGACCGAGCGGCTCGACCGGAACTGGGCCAGCCTGCTGCAGGAGTTGCGGGTGGTGCAGACCGGCGTCCAGTTACTGACCGGGTTCTTGCTGACCCTGCCGTTCCAGCAGCGCTTCGACCTGCTCGATTACCCCATGCAGGGCGTGTACCTGGCGACGGTCTGTACCGCGGTCACGTCCACCGCGCTGTTGATCGCCCCGGTGGGGATGCACCGGCTGTTGTTCCGTCGGCACCGGCTGGCGGCGCTGGTGCAGGCAGCGCATTGGTGCGCCTTTGCCGGGCTGATGCTTCTGGCCCTCGCGCTGACCGGGATGACGGTCATCATCTTCGACGCCGTGGTCGGGTTGCCCGGCGCCGCGGTCGCCGGTGCGTGCGTGCTGGTGCTGTTCACCGCGTGCTGGCTGGTGCTGCCGCTGACGATGCGGCTCCGGGACCGGCGGCCGCCGGCGCCATAGTTTCGCTGCGTTGCGGTCGGGTACGCATCCGCCGTGAGTGATGACGTGACACCTGACGCAGTGATCCCCTACCCCGGCGAAACCGGGGACATGACAACGAAACCGCGCGACGAGATGCGCGACTACGTCGGCACCGGACTGCTGTCCGGCAAGCGGGCGCTGGTCACCGGCGGCGACTCCGGTATCGGCCGGGCCGTGGCGATCGCGTTCGCCAAGGAGGGCGCCGACGTCGCGATCGCGTACCTGGAGGAAGAGGACGACGCCGCGCACACGGCGTCGGTGATCGAGGAGACCGGACAGCGGGCCGTCCGCCTGCCCGGCGACCTCGCCGAGCCGGCGCACTGCCGCGCGGTGGTCGAGGACACGGTGAAACAGCTTGGGGGACTGGACATCGTCGTCAACAACGTGGCATTCCAGTCGCCGCAGGACGACCTCTCCGAGATCAGCGACGAGCAGTGGCGGCGCACGTTCGCGGTGAACATCGACAGCTTCTTCCACGTCACCAAGGCCGCCTTGGCGCACCTGCCCGCAGGCTCGGCGATCATCAACACCGCGTCCATCAACGGACTGCGGGGGAACAAGTCCCTGATCGACTACTCGGCGACCAAGGGTGCGGTGATCGCGCTGACCTACTCGCTGGCACAGTCGTTGGCCGACCGGAACATCCGCGTCAACTGCGTCGCACCGGGCCCGGTGTGGACGCCGCTGATCCCCGCCACCATGGACGCCGAGAAGGTCGAGTCGTTCGGTGGGCAGGTGCCGATGAAACGCGCCGCCCAGCCGGACGAGATCGCGCCGTCGTACGTGTTCTTCGCCGCCTCGCGGATGTCGTCGTACTACAGCGGCGAGGTGCTGGCCCCGATCGGTGGGGAGACACTGCCCGGCTGAGCCGGATTCAGCTGCGGCAGTAGCGCAGGTACAGGTAGCCGCCGGGGTCGACGAGCAACCGGTCCAGCCGCATGTCGGTCGGCTCCGTCAGCCCGGCAGGCGCGGACCGGCCGACCGGCTGATGCCCGGCCAGCCGGGGTGCGAGGGTGACGCAGAGTTCGTCGATCAAGTCGGCGGTCACCAGTTCGTCGAGCAGGGTCGGGCCGCCCTCGCAGAGGATGCGGTGCATGCCGCGGCGCCGCAGCTCGTCGATCGCCTGCGCGACGTCCACGGTGTCGTCACCGGAAACGATGACGTCGCAAAGGGGTTCGTCGGTTCTGCCCGTCGCGCTGGTCACCAGGATGGGCCGGACCGGAGAATCGAACATGGTCTCGGGCAGTCGGCCGCTGCGGGACACCACGGCGATCGGCGGTGGGTCGTCGCCCAGCCCCAGTTCCCGACGCTGAGCCCGGTGTTCGGGACGCAGGCGCACCGGGCCGTAGCCTTCGGCGCGTGCGGTGCCCGCTCCGACGAGCACAACGTCGGCGTACGCGCGCAACGCCAGCAGGAGTTGGTAGTCCGTCGGGCTCGACAGCGGGCCCGCTCGTCCGCCGAACGCCGCGCTCGCGTCGGCGCTGAAGATCATGTTCGCGCGGATGCCGGGCGGGGCGGGGCGGTAGCCGTAATCCTCGGCGGCGTCCCCGGGGGCCAGCGTGGTGACCTCGGTCATGCCTCGTGCCCGGCCTCCACGTGGCCCACGTCGGAGAACGTGATGACCTCGCCGAGTTCGTCTGGGGCGCTTCCGGATACGGGCTCGAGCAGGTGTCCGACGTGGTCGCCGAGGTCGAATCGGCGGGTGACCTTGCCGACGAACCACGCCGGGGCGGCGTCCAGGATCGGCATGCCTGCGGGGCCGCTGTGCCAGCGGCACTGGGCGAACTTGTCGGTGTCGTCGCCGGTCTGGCCGCCGAACAGTTCGGCCACCTCCAGCTCCGTGCGGGGCAGCAGGTGCACGGCGAGATGCTCGGCCTTCGTGGCTACCGAGAACGTGTGGTTGTTGCGGGACAGCCCGACCAGGAAGCGGGGCGGGTTGATGCTGGTCTGGGAGGTGAACCCGACCAGGCAGCCGGCGAGCTGGTCGCCGGCTGCCGTGGTCACGACGAAGACCGGATAGTCGAGCAACGAGACGAGGTCGTTGAAGGCGGCTTCGCCGCTGTGGTCACTCATGGACGGGACTCAGCTCCGGCTGGATCCGAATGCGTCCTTGAGGGCATCGCGGGCTCGGTCCAGGACCGACGCGAACGGGCCTGCGGCGAAGTTGGCGGCGGCCGACTCCACACCCGGGTGGGGGTGGGTCGGGGCGATCCGCTCCGCGACTGCGACGGCTTGCCCGAGTTTGGCCAACTCGTCGTCGCTGACGGCTGCTTCCAGCGCGGTGAACTCCAGCTCCTCCTCGTGCTTGGCGTGCTCGAGCACCGCGCCCTGCAGGTGGATCAGCGCCTTGCTGAAGTCGGCGCTGTCGATCGGCAGCTGTTCGATGTCGCGCAGCATCACCTTCGCATCGTGCTCCTCGGCGAGGCGCTCGTCGACGATCTGTGCGCCGCCCTCGGCCTTGCGCCGCACCCGCGGGTGCACGACCATCTCCTCGGCGGTCTCGTGCACGGCGAGCATGGTCCGCAACCTGGTGAAGGCTTCCTCCCGGGTCGCCGAGTCGGGGGCGTCCAGCGTCTCGACGAACAGCGCCTTGATGGTCTCGTGCTGCGACTTGAGGTAGTCGACGACGTCGCGGGCCGATCCGATGCTCGGTGCGGTCACGGTGAACCTCCTTGGTAGGGCGGGTTTTTGGGCTGATTGGCACCGGCTTCGCTGCGCAGCGCCTCACGGTTCCGATACCCGGGGCGGCGGAATCGAAAACCCGTTCGGCCGGGTTTGGGATGCCCGTCACGGGGTAGTGACGGGCCCATGAAGGCAGTCACCTGGCACGGCAAGCGGGATGTGCGCGTCGACACCGTCCCCGATCCGCGAATCGAAGAGCCGACCGACGCGATCATCGAGGTGACGTCGACCAACATCTGCGGGTCCGACCTGCACCTCTACGAGGTGCTCGGGGCGTTCATGCATGAGGGCGACATCCTCGGTCACGAGCCGATGGGCGTGGTCCGCGAGGTCGGCAGCGCAGTGTCGAACCTGCAGGTGGGGGACCGGGTGGTCATCCCGTTCCAGATTTCGTGCGGGCACTGCTTCATGTGCGACCGCAAGCTGTACACCCAGTGTGAGACCACCCAGGTCCGCGACCAGGGCATGGGGGCGGCGCTGTTCGGCTACTCCGAGTTGTACGGGTCGGTGCCCGGCGGTCAGGCCGAGTACCTGCGTGTGCCGCAGGCCCAGTTCACCCACATCAAGGTGCCGGACGGGCCGCCGGATTCGCGGTTCGTGTACCTGTCGGACGTGCTGCCGACCGCGTGGCAGGCGGTGGCCTACGCCGACGTGCCCGAGGGCGGCACGGTCACGGTGCTGGGGCTGGGGCCCATCGGTGACATGGCCGCGCGCATCGCCCAGCACCTGGGTTACGAGGTGTTCGCGGTGGATCTGGTGCCCGAGCGGCTGGCCAGGGCTACCGCACGCGGCATCAACGCCATCGATGCGACCAAGGTCGACGGGTCCGTCGGCGACGAGGTCCGCCGGGCTCACCGGCGGCCGCGGCAGCGACTCGGTGATCGACGCCGTCGGGATGGAGGCGCACGGATCGCCGGTGGTCAAGCTGGTTCAGCAGGCCACGTCCCTGCTGCCCGACGCGATCGCCAAACCGATGATGCAGAAGGCCGGCCTGGACCGCCTCGACGCGCTCTACACCGCGATCGACTGCGTGCGCCGGGGCGGCACGCTGTCGTTGATCGGGGTGTACGGCGGGATGGCGGACCCGCTGCCGATGCTCACGCTGTTCGACAAGCAGATTCAGCTGCGGATGGGCCAGGCCAACGTCAAGAAGTGGGTCGACGACATCATGCCGTTGCTGACCGACGCCGATCCGCTGGGTGTGGACACGTTCGCCACCCACACCCTGCCCCTGGATGAGGCGCCGCACGCGTACAAGATCTTCCAGGAGAAGAGGGACGGCGCGGTGAAGGTCATCCTGCAGCCCTGAGGTGCCCGGTGCGGCTGGCGCGAAGCGACTTGAGGGCTCCCGGCATCATCCGCAGACGTCGGGGTAAGGGTTTCGCGTATTACGCGGTCGACGGTGAACCGGTGGCCGACCCGGACACGGCCCAGCGAATCAAGGATCTGGTCATCCCGCCGGCGTGGAAGAACGTGTGGATCAGCCCGAAGCCCAACGGTCATATCCAGGCTGTCGGCACCGACGCCGCGGGTCGACGCCAGTACCTGTACCACCAGCGATGGCAGCAGGAACGCGCCGAGGAGAAGTTCGACCGGGTGTTGGAGCTCTCGGCGCGGTTGCCGCAGTGGCGGGCCCGGATCGCAGAGGATCTGACCGAACGCGGGCTGCATCGTGACCGGGTGTTGGCACTGGCGTTGGCGTTGATCGATCGCGGCTACTTCCGCGCCGGCGGCGAGCAGTATGCCGAGGAGCACGAGCACTACGGGCTTGCCACGCTGTTGTGTGACCACGTCACGCTGCGCAGCGGCGCGGCGCTGTTCGACTATCCGGCCAAGAGCGGCGTGCGGCGCAGCGTCGAGATCGACGATCCGGACCTGGTGCGCGCGCTGCGTGCGCTGTTGCAGCGGAAGGAGCGGTCGGGGCGACTGCTCGTGTGCCGCAACGGTTCCAGGGGTGGCTGGGTGGACGTGCGGGCGGACGATCTCAACGCGCGTTTCAAGGAACTCGTCGGCGACGAATTCAGCGTGAAGGACCTGCGCACATGGGACGGTACGGTGCTGGCCGCCGTCGCATTTTCGGACGCGAAGCCGCCGACCTCCCGGACCGCGATCAAACGGGCCACCGCCGCGGTGATGAAAGAGGTATCCGAAGAGCTGGGTAACACCCCCGCGGTGGCCAGGTCCTCTTACGTCGATCCGCGGGTAGTCCGCGGATACCTGCGGGGTGAGACGATCGCGCCCGCGGTCCGCCGCGCGGCCAAGGTTCCGGCCCCGGACGAGGCGAAGGCCATCCTGGAGAAGGCTACCCGGACGCTGATCCGTCGAATGGCGAAGCGTTAGCCGGTTTTGTGGCCCAGGGACCGGGAACCCTGACGGAACTGATCGTCATCAAGGAGGCGGGATTCATGCCGAATTCATCTGTCAAGAACGAGAAGATGTATGAGGAACTCCGGCGCGACGGCAACTCGAAGGAGAAGGCAGCGCGAATCTCGAATGCGGCTGCTGCGCGGGGTAAGTCCAACGTGGGTCGTAAGGGCGGGCAGTCCGGGTCCTATTACGACTGGACGGTCGGCGAACTGAAGAAGCGAGCCAAGGAGCTCGGCATCTCCGGGTATTCGCATCTGACCAAGGAGAAGCTGATCTCGCGGCTGCGTAACCACTAGTCGCCATGGCGGTCACAGCTTTTCACGATCTTCCCTTGGCGGACAGAGACCTGGAGTGGGACGGCGGTGGCGCCGAGAAGCGCGTCCGCGAGTGGGCGGGTGCCACCGATGAGCCCAATGAGAAGTACCGCGACGCGCATGTCTGGTACGACGCGGACAAGAAGACGAACTTCACGGCGTACAAGCTGCTGATCGCCGACGTCATTGACGGCAAACTTCGTGCGGTACCGCGTGGGGTGATGGCCGCGGGCGCCATCATGCAGGGTTCCCGGGGCGGGATCGATCTTCCGGACAAGGACATCGACCGGGTCAAGAGCCACCTCGCGAAGTATTACGCCAAGATGGGCGATTCCCCGCCGTGGGAGCGGGAGTAACTGGATTTGGTGCGCGGGCCTGTCGGTGGGCGCCGCTAGAATCGAACACATGTTCGACAGTTCGGGGGTTCCGGAGCCCGACCAACTCGCCGCGCTGACCCCCGCCGAGTTGGTCGATGCCGCCCGGGCCAGTGCCCGGGTCGAGAACGCCGCATGCGCGCGGAAGTTGGCGGTGATGGCCGAGCTGTTCATCCGCCGCACCGACCTGCCCGCCGGAGAGCGCGAACTGTGGTGGATCGACCCCGACGCCGCGGTCACCGCCGAACTGGGCGCCGCCCAGCACATCACCGCCGGCCTGGCTTCGGCTCAAGCCCACCGCGGTGTGGCATTACGGGATCGGCTGCCGAAGGTGTTCGCGCTGTTTCTGGCCGGCCAGATCAGCGAGATGCTGGTCCGGGCCATCGTCTGGCGCACCTACCTGATCACCGACCCGGCGGTGATGGCTGCCGTCGATGCGGATCTGGCCGCCGAGATCAGCGGCTGGGGGGCGAAGTCGGTGGCCAAGACCGAGATCGAGATCGACGCGCTGGTGGCCCGCCACGACCGTGACGCCGTACGCACCAAAAAAGAAACCGTGATCGAACCCGCAGTCCAGTTCGGCAGCCCCACCGATCCGCCCGGATTCACCACGATCTGGGCGCGGCTGTTCGCCGGGGACGCCGCCATCGCCGAACAACTGATGGACCAGATGGCGTTCAGCGTGTGCGAGGACGACCCCCGCAGCCTCGACCACCGCCGCGCCGCGGCCATCACCGCCCGCCTGACCGGCAACACCACGCCCGCCACCCTGGCCTGCGGCTGCGGCAACACCACCTGCGCAGGCGCCGACCACCCCCGACCGGTCCGCGACACCACCCTCTACATCCTCACCGACCCCACCCCCGACACCAGCGGCGCCGACGAGGACACCGCTGGCGGCGAGGAGACCAGCGGCGCCGAGGAGGCTGACGTCGAAGAGACCCGAGGCGGCGAAGAGCCTGCTACCCAGGAGGCGGCCCCCGCCCCGCGGACCAGGCCGGCCTATATCTTCGGGGCCGGGCTCACCCCGACCCGGCTGCTGGCCCAGATGTGCGAGGGCGCCAGAATCCGCCCGCTCATCCACCCCGGCATGTCCGGACCCGAGCCGCGCTACACCCCGTCGCGGGCGCTGGCCGAGTTCATCCGCTGCCGAGACCTGACGTGCCGCTTTCCCGGCTGCGACGCCCCGGCCACCCTGGCCGACATCGACCACACCGTGCCCTACCCGCTCGGACCCACCCACGCCTCAAACCTCAAAGCCCTGTGCCGTTTTCACCACTTACTGAAAACGTTCTGGACCGGTGCCACCGGATGGCGCGACCGCCAATACCCCGACGGGACCGTCGTCTGGACCGCACCCACCGGCCACACCTACACCACCCACCCCGGCAGTCGCCTGCTGTTCCCGGCTCTATGCAGGCCGACCGGCACCCTCTGGACTGGCGACCCACCCGAACCGGTCATCAGCCCCCACCGCGGCACAAAGATGCCCAAACGCCGAAACACCCGCGCCCACAACCGAGCCCGATCCATCGAAGCCGAACGCCGACGCAACCGCAAACAACGCGCACCGGATAACGACGTGCCGGCAAAGCCCCCACCACGCAGCCATACCCCGTGGGAATCAGCCACCGGATGGCGTGAACCCGACTACGGAGACGACCCTCCGCCGTTCTGACGGACCGCCTCAGCCGTCGTTGCTGCGCGCCTCGGCTCCTGATTCGCCGGCGTCGAAGTCGTCGTCATCGCCTGCGCGCCCCACGTACGGACCTTCGCTGGGATCGTCGGTGTCCTCGGCCGCGCGTGAACCGGCGACCTTGGAGTCGGGTTCCACGTCGGATTCGGCCTTCTCGGAATGGGGCTCGCTCATGGGGGCGGCATGCCCTGATGTGAGTGATTCAAACTTCTTACCGAACCTGTGACGTGAACGTATGAATCGTTTGGGGGAATTTGCGTCGGGTATGACCACGGCATGCCAGACACCGCGTTACCTGTGCGCGCGATTGCGCTGGTCTGCAGTCTCACCCGGAGTCCGGGGGACAGCAGCAGTGCGCTGATCGCCGAGCACGTCTTCGAGAGCTTGCGCGATCAGGGCGTGGAGTGCGAATCGGTGCGCTGCGTGGACTTCAACATCGCGCCCGGCGTGGAAGCCGACATGGGCGGCGGCGACGAGTGGCCCCAGATCCGTCAGAAAGTCCTCATCGCCGACATCCTGTTGATCAGCACACCGATCTGGCTGGGTCATCCATCGTCGGTGACGCAGCGGGTGTTGGAACGCCTCGACGCCGAATTGTCGAACGAGGACGACCAGGGACGGCCGGTGATGCTCGGCAAGGTGGCCCTGGTCAGCGTGGTCGGCAACGAGGACGGCGCACACAAGGTGGTCGCGGACGTCTTCCAGGGCCTCAACGACATCGGCTACAGCATTCCCGCGCAGGGCTGCACATACTGGAATGGACCGGCGATGGAATCCGGTGATTACAAAGACCTTGACGAGGTGCCCGAACAGGTGGCCTCGGCAACTGCGGCGGCGGCGCGTAACGCCGCCCACCTGGCGCGGGTACTGAAGCAATCGCAGTACCCGCCGTATCAATGACGATCCGTCAGCGAAAGGAGCATCATGCCTGACACGTCACGAGATCCCGTCGATCACGCCCGTACCACTCGCCAGCATGCCGGCGAGACCATGAAAGCAGGAGCCAACGCACCGGGTTTGATCTCGGTCGGGCTCGGTGTGCTGAGCCTTGTCTTGGGGTTGTTCTCGTTCGCCAACGGCACCCGCACTGCCGGGATTGTGGGCGTGGTGGTCGCGGTGCTGCTCATCGGTGGTGGGCTGGCCTGGCTGGCTCGTACGCACCGCAAAGTGCAGCAACAGCAAGCAGATTGGCACGAGGATCATCCCGAGGCGCACTACGAGCCGCCGACGAGCTGAGTCCGGAGGGCCTCGGTCTGCGCGTCACGCCGAGGCCAGCCAGGGCATTCCAGCGGTGACCAGCGCCTGAGTGGCGGTGTCGAGGGTCGGCTGGATGACCGGTCCGAACTTCGGTGAATGGTTGACCGGGATGTCCTGTTCCACCGTGCCGGCCTCAGCGGCCTTCTGGTAGGCGGTGCGGTCGATGCCGCCGACGCCCCAATACGTGTACGGCGCACCGAGTGCAGACGGAATCGCACTGAAGTCCTCACTTCCCACGCCCTGCGGAAGCTGCACGCACCGGTCGCCGAACTCCGCGGTGAAGATATCGTGCACCCGGTCGGTGGTGGGGATGTCGTTGTCTGTCAACGGGAACCGATCGAACAGCTCGAACTCGGCGTCTCGGGGAGACCGGGAAGCGACGCATTCGGCGTTGACGATCCGCTTGACGGCGTCGATGACAGCGGTGCGGGTGCGGTCGTTGTAGGTTCGGATGTTCAGTTGTAGCACTGCGTGATCGGAGATCACGTTGCTCTTGCTGCCCGCGGCGATACTGCCGACGGTGAGCACCGCGGGTTCTACCGGGCTGATCTCGCGGGCGACCACCGTCTGCAACCGCACGACGATCATCGCGGCCAGCACCACCGGATCGACGGACGCCTGCGGCATGGAACCGTGACTGCCCCGGCCGTGGACCGTGATCCGCATGCTGTCGGCGGATGCCATGAACGGGCCGGCGTGGACGCCGACCATGCCGGCTGGCAGTGGCATGACGTGCTGGCCGAGGCACACGTCGACGCGGGGAAGCAGCGTCGCCAGTCCGTCGTCGACCATGGTCTGCGCCCCGTCACCGGTCTCCTCGGCCGGCTGGAACAGCGCCACGGTCGTCCCGTGCCAGTGCGCGCGTCCTTCGGCCAGTAAGCGGGCGGCGCCGAGCAGGGCAGTGACGTGGAAGTCGTGGCCGCACGCGTGCATCACCGGAACCTCGACGCCGTCTTTGTTGGTGCTGTGCACCGTGCTGGCGTACTCCAGCCCCGTCGCCTCCTGGACGGGTAGTGCGTCCATGTCCGCGCGGAGCAGCACCGTCGGGCCGGGACCGTTCTCCAGCACCCCCACCACCCCGGTTCCGCCGACTCCGTCATGAACCTGGTAGCCGGCGGTGGTCAGCGTCTCGACCACCTTGCCAGCGGTCCGGTGTTCCTGATGGGACAGCTCGGGGTGGCGGTGCAGGTCACGGTAGAAATCCTCCTGCCAGGAGCGGATCCCACCCAGGCCGTCGAGAACAGCGGTGGCGGCAGTGATTGAGGCGGTCATCATGGCTCCTGCCCATCGGGTATCAGTCTGGAGTTGCCTCGGACGGAATTCCTCAAACGGGGCGGTGGGGTGCCGAGCGTCCGCGAAAAGTGTTGGGACACCGCTGCTGCGTCGGGGATCGGACCGAGAGTCCAAAGCCCGCGCGGCGCCGCGATGAGTTTGGCTTACCGGTGCAGTCTGATCCCCATGGGCAAACTCATCTACGGCTTCAACGTGTCGGTGGACGGATACATCGCCGATGCTGCAGGCAACATCGACTGGTCCGATCCGAGCGAGGAACTGCACCAGTACTGGAACGACTTCGAGCGCGAGACCGCGCTCGCGTTCTACGGGCGGCGACTCTACGACCTGATGTCCGCGTACTGGCCGACCGCCGACCAGGACCCGGACGCCACCCCGACAATCCTCGACTTCGCCCAGGTCTGGTGCGACATGCCCAAGATCGTGTTCTCGAAGACTCTGGATTCCGTTGACTGGAACTCCCGCTTGGAACGCGGCGACCCGGTCGAGGTGGTCACGAAGCTGAAAGCCGAGACCGACGGCCAGATGGAGGTGGCCGGCGCGACACTGGCCGCGCCGATCGTGCAGGCCGGACTGGTGGATGAGTACCGGATCGTGCTCGCGCCTACCGCCGTGGGCGGCGGCCTCCCGTTCTTCCCGACGCTGCCGTCATGGATCTCGCTGCGGCTGCTGGAGAATCGCACCTTCCCGTGCGGCACGGTCCTGCTGCGCTACGAGGCCAAACGCGACTGACTGTCGCTGAGGGCGCACGGATGGCGGTAATGCCTATACGTGCGAGGATGGTGACGCGGTCGGTATGCGTCGACCGGATCGGAGTCGGGTGATGCAGCGACCGCATCAGGTGGTGGTCCTCGTACTCGACGGGGCGCTCCCGCTGGACGTCGGGATCCCGGCGGAGGTGTTCCATCCCGAGTCGGGGTTCGGATACGAGGTGTCGGCCTGCGGGGTCACCGCCGGAACCGTGCCGTCCCACGGGAGCTTCGGCTACGCGGTCCCGCAGGGCCTGGAGGCACTGGCCGACGCGGACACGGTCGTCGTCCCGGGGTACGCGCCGGCGGGTCGGCCGATACCGGTGGAGGTGTGCGAAGCGCTCCGGAACGCCGCTTCCCGCGGGGCCCGCATCGCGTCGATCTGCTACGGCGCCTTCGCCCTCGCGGATGCCGGCCTGCTCGACGGTCTGCGGGCGACGACGCATTGGGATGCGGCGGAGAAGCTCGCGGAGCGGCATCCGCAGATCACGGTCGAGCCGAACGTGCTCTTCGTCGACGAGGGATCCATCCTCACCTCGGCGGGGGCCGCCGCCGGTCTCGACCTGTGCCTGCACATCGTCCGGCGCGACCTCGGGGTGAGCGCGGCGAACGAGATCGCACGAGGACTCGTCACCGCGCCCTACCGCACCGGGGGGCAGGCCCAGTACCTGCCGAAGACCAACTCGGCAGCCCACGGTGACACCCTCGCCGCGACGCGCGAATGGGCCATGAAGCGGCTCGACCAGCAGCTCACGATCGCCGGACTCGCCGCACACGCGCGGATGTCGCCCCGCACGTTCCTGCGCCGCTTCGCCGAGGAGACCGGCAGCACCCCGCTGCAGTGGATTCTCCGGGCGCGGGTCGACACCGCCCGCGAACTCCTGGAGAGCACGAGGCTGTCTGTCGACCGCATCGCGGAGGAGGTCGGCTTGGGAACCGGATCGAACCTCCGGCTGCATTTCCGCCGGCTCCTGGATGTGTCCCCCTCGGAGTACCGCGCTACCTTCTCCGGGCGGAGCTGAGCACGGCGATCGTCACCCGATCGCCTGGAGGGTCTCGCTACGAGATGCGGGGAGCGCAACAGTTTCGCCCGCCACGTCGATCGCGACCTTGCCGCGGAGCACATACGCCTGCCTGTTTTCCAGAATTTCATGCGCCTCGCTCATTCGAGCGAGCGGAAGAGTCGCGCCGATGATCGGCTTCACGAGACCGCGCTCGACCAGCGTGGTGAGCGCATCCAGCTTTCCTCGGTTCTGTCGGGTGAAGACGAAGTGATAGGCGGCGTTCTTGCCCCACGCCTCGATGAGGTTCTGCGGCTGCGCGATGTCGACGATGCTGACGACGCGTCCGAAGTCGGCCAGCGTCAACGGGCTTCGGGTGAGCGCGTCGCCGCCGATCGTGTCGAAGACGACGTCGACGCCCTTGCCTGCCGTCATCTCGGCCACGGCATCGACGTAGTCCGTCGACGTGAAGTCGATCGCCGCATCCGCTCCGAGAGAGCGCACGAATTCGTGGTCGGCGGCTTTCGCGGTGGTGATCACTTGTGCGCCCATCGCTTTCGCGACCTGGATCGCGATCGTGCCGACACCGCCCGCGCCTCCATGGATGAGGATCGTCTCTCCCACGGTGAGCTGAGCCCGCGTCACCAGGGCCTCCCAGACGGTTCCGCCGACGAGAGTCAGGCTTGCCGCCTCCAGGTGACTGATGTTCTCCGGCTTTCGTCCGACGAGGTCGACGTCGGCGACGTGCTGCTCGGCGTAGGAGCCGGGGCCGCCAAAGATCTGGGGCGTGTAGTACACCGCATCGCCGGCGCGGAACTCGGTCACGTGGGATCCGACTTCCTCGATCACCCCGGAGATGTCGTGCCCGATGATCGCCGGAAGTGGCACATGATCCGGGTAGTCTCCGCGACGGATCTGATAGTCGAGCGGGTTCACGGCCGTCGCATGGACGCGCACCCGTACCTGGCGGGGTCCGACCTGCGGTACGGAGACGTCGAGCACCTCGAAAGCGTCGGGCCCTCCAAAACGGGTGAGCACAACGGCTTTCATCAGATCAGTCATGTCGGTGTTCCTCATCGTGGTGGGGGCGCGCCAGGGACGAACGGTTCTCTCAGTGTCGCGCAAACAATCCACACACTCCAGTGGCGGGAACGCCAATATCCGCGAGGATACTGACACGCCTGCACGCGGTGCTCGCGTGGATGGTCGCAGCGGCAGCCGATGCGGTGGTCTGCTCGCTGCGAGGAACTGTGGCGAGCGCCCGGGTTTTCCCGCATCGGGGGTACTGAGGGGTGCGGTAGCTTGGGATTGTTACGGGGGTGACATGGGAAAAGAATTGGATGTGGACGTCGGCGGGTTGCTGTCGGCTGCAGCTGACAGCGTCACTGTCGCCGCTGATGTGCTCGCTGGAGGCTTTGAAGGTTCTGTGAGTGCTCGCCCGAGCGGCGCCGGAATCGCTGCAGTCGAAGCGGCAAGCGCCGCCGCGCGCCTGCGTATCTCTGATCGCATTGCTGGTCAGGCTGATGATGTCGCTACGGCAGGCGATCGTTATGACGCGACGGACGGGGGCAGCGCCGACGCTATCTCGGTGACCATGTGAGCCCAGCGGCCGCACCGATGGGTATGCCTAGCAGGTCGGACATCGAGTCCTGGGACAGCTCAGACCTCGATGCGGCCGCTACCCGCTGGCGAACGCTGGCGGGTGCACTGGAATCCGCGTTCGAGCAGCACAGGCAGAACATTCTGACTCCGGGCGGCACCACATGGGAAGGTGACGCCAAAGATGCCGCTCTGGACCGCGTAACTACGGATACTTCGGTCGTGCGTCGGCAGGGCGACGTGCATCGTGAGGCTGCCGGCATCGCCAGGCGCGGCAGCGAGGACATCCAGGCCGCACGCAGTCGAGCGCTCGAAGCCATCGCCGAAGCCGAACAGGACGACTTCACCGTAGGTGACGACCTTTCCGTGACCGACAACCGAGCCTACGACGAGGAGACTGCTGCCGCCCGCATGACGGCTGCGACCGAGCACGCCGAGTTCATCCGATGGCGCGCTGAGCAGCTCGTTGCCACCGATGCCCTGGTTGGGCGGCAGCTTGAAGCGAACGCTGCTGAACTGGAGGGAATTCGGTTCGGCGGTGGTCATAGTGGCACGAAGACCGATCCGACGATCCGGCTGGTGGACAACAAGACTGAGGACACGGGTTCCCCGAAGGAGTCTTCGGGCGCCAGGAGGGAGCCGCCGTTGGAAGCGATGCTCGGCGAAGGCAAGACCACAGAGGGCCAACAGCCGTCCACCCTGGACGAGGCGTTGACGGAAGTCGCAGGGAAACCTGTCGAAGCACGGCCCACGGCGTTGGAGCGCATCCTCAATCAGCACGCCGGAAATGGCAAGGGCGAGGAACGGCGGTACACGCAACATCCGTTGGAGGCACCCACCGTTGGTGCCGCTCCATCGGTGATTGGCGATCAGCAGGCCAGGGTGGACGCTGCGCATGAGAGCGTGGCTTCGGCCCAAGCCGCGCTCGACGATGCGTTGGCTCAGTCCACGGTTGCTGGTGCGGGTGCCGGCCCTACCCGCGACCAGCTCGACGCGCTGGGACAGGCCTTGTTCGACGCGCGCGGTGAGGTGACGAGTCAGACCGAGGTCCTGGAGAATCTCAACGCGGCGGCCGGTGAAGTCGGTCAGGGCCGGGTGCCGATCCCGGCCCTTCCCGAGAATGCCGATGTACAAGCTTTTCCGCGGCTACCTTCGGCGTTCGCCGAAGGTAGCCGCGCTTTGAGCGAAGGCAGTTTCGGGTTGATCCCCGATGTCGCCCACGACATCGACGTCTTTCGAAATTGGAGCGACGCCTCAGTCGAGGATCGGGCTGGTGCCGTGCTCGACGTGGCTGGGGCGGCGCCCATCCCTGGCGGCAAGTTCGTCACAGAGGGCCTCGAGCATGCTGTTGACGCCTTCAATGCCGGCCGCCACGTCGACGACGCCCTGGACGCCGGCAGTGCGGGGGCACATCACCTCCCCGATGCGCCGTCGGCTCCCCATGTCGGCCACCCGCCAGACGCACCTGGATCGCACGGTGGAGGCGGTGCCGACGCAGGTTCAGTCGGGGGCTTCGGGTTTGAGGACGCCGGTGCGCTTTTGCAGAGCAGTGAAGCGAATGGGGGACACCTCATCGAGCGTCACGTTGGAATGACCGCTGACGATCTAGCAGCACGTATGGAGTCGTCCGGCCTAGAAGTTGTTTCATCTTTCGCGACACCTGATGAAGCGGCAGCGGCCGTTAGTGCCGCCTTCCGCGAGAATCGTGAAGTTCTAAGCAGCTGGATCGCAGACGGCGCACCGCGCAAACTCGAACTGGACGCACCCTTCGTGGGCGGCGCAATACTGGAAAAAGGAGCGAACGAGACCGTGGCAGGGAGCACAGTTAGGGTCGTCCTCAAAGGCGACGGAAGTGGCGGATGGTACGTGCTGACAGGGTTCCCCCAGCCATGAACGACGGTTCAATATCTCGCGAGCTGTACCAGTTTCTCGCGACCAATTTTCACCAGGACTGGGACCTCGAAGCCGACGACTGGCAGGGAGTCGTTGACAACTATGTCGACGAAGACCCGACTCCTGCACCCCTGCTGCGGCTGGCTGAGCAGATTGACGAGCTCCGTAAATCCCGTCCGGAGCCACAGCTGAAGGAATTCCTCGTCCGTCAGGTCGGGGTGCACTACGGTCCCGCGCCGTTGACCTACGACGAGTGGCTGAAGGAGATCGCGAACCGGTTTCGCGGGCGCGTCGCCGAGACCGGCCCCGGCATTACACCTCCACAGGTTTGACGACGAACTGGTCGGCGTGATGCGGGGATGGCTATGGACGACGGTTCGATCTCGACTGAGTTAGAACAATTTTTTGGCGCATATTTTCACCAGGACTGGGACCTGGAAGCTGACGACTGGCAGGGAATCGTCGACAACTACGTCAACGCGGACCCGGTGGCCGAACCACTAAGGACGATGTCTCGAGAGATTGATGAATTATGCGCGACCCGTTCTGAAGCGGACCTAGCGCAGCTTCTGTTGCGTGAGGTCGGGGTGTGCTACGACCCGCGACCCGAAATGTCGTTCAAACCGTGGCTTGGGCAAATTGCGGCACGGCTGCGGCAACACGCTGCGGTGATCAACTGTGGTGCGTCCACTCCTACCGTCGAGAACGGCCTCCACGGCCACTAATGGTGCCGAACAGGGCGGCGCTAATGCCCATTTTGTGCACAGATACCTCAGGCACGCGGCTGAGGGCTGCAGAGGAGCCGCGCAAATGCCGGGTGGAGCCGAGCCGCCGACGTTGCAGCGTGGCCCCGACTGTCGCCTCGGACTTATCGCCAATCGGTCATCGCCATAAGTTCGGCGAGGTCGGGAAGCGCCGCACCAACATTGATGCCGCTAAAGCTGATTCAGCGGCGAGACTTCGCGATCGCCAGGCTGTCGCGATGGTCCAGAAGGCCCATCGATCGGGTGGATGGGACGTGTCGACGGGGATGATGGAGGAATGACCGATAACTCAGTCTCCCGTCCCTTGTTGCACCTCTTCCGGGTGTACTTTCATGAGGACTGGGATCTGGAAGCTGCGGACTGGCAAGGGCTGGTCGACGGTTACGTTCGTGACGAAGAGCCCAACGCAGAGCTGCTTCGACTGCTAGCCAATGAGATCGATGATGTGAACGAACCTCGACCAGAAGCTGACATGAGGACGTTTGTGACGCACACGTTGGGCGCCAAGTACAGCCCGCTGCCTGAGATGTCGTATGAAGATTGGCTCAAGCAGGTTGCTGCGCGGCTGCGCCAGCACGCCGCGACGATTGACAGTGGTGCTGCACCTGCGCCGCCCACCGTTTGAGATCGACTCGGACGACTCTGATGTGATGGCAATCGACGTCGGATAGCACGGCACCTGCCCGCTCAGTGCGGCCGGACGTGATGCCTAAGTGCTGACAGGAGTGGCCAATTCATGAGCGAGCATCCGGTATCGGGCCTTCTGAATCATTTCTTCGGCGCGTACTTCCACGAGGACTGGGTTCTGGAAGCCGCCGACTGGCAAGGGGTTGTCGACAGTTTCGTTAAGGATGAACGACCCTCCGCGGACCTGCTTCGATCGCTGATCCACGAGATCGATGACCTGAGTGCTGAGTGCAGCGAACCTGATATCGAACGACTCGTGGCACGTACGTTGGGGGCCAACTATTACCCACTGCCAGAATTCACCTACACAGAGTGGCTCGGGCAGGTCGCTGCACGCCTGCGCCAGCACGCCGCTGCGCTCGATGGTAGTGCTGCCCCGCCAACCGCATGAGAACGAATCGATCGATTCTAATGTGATGCATAGCCTCAGCTTCGGATGGCCATGAACGACGGTTCGATTTCGACGGAGTTGTACCAATTCTTGCCGCCAATTTTCACCAGGACTGGGACCTGGAAGCTGACGACTGGCAGGGAATCGTTGACAACTATGTCGACGAAGACCAACTCCTGCGCCCCTGCTGCGGTTGGCTGAGCAGATTGACGAGCTCCGTGAATCCCGTCCGGAGCCACAGCTGAAGGAATTCCTCGTCCGTCAGGTCGGGGTGCACTACGGTCCCGCACCGTTGACCTACGACGAGTGGCTGAAGGAGATCGCGAACCGGTTTCGCGGGCGTGTCGCCGAGACCGGCCCCGGCATTACACTTCCACAGGTTTGACTACGAACTGGTCGGCGTCATGTGGAAATGGCCATGAACGACGGTTCGCTTTCGACTCATCGGGCGATCTACCTCAACTCGTTAGTTGTGTGTCTGCGGAAGCAGTTTGAGCGTGGTGGCGCGTGCCATCGGGCTGGTGATGGCGGCGACCGGGCCCCGATACTTCGCGTACTTCGATCGGTAGGCGGCGTCGACAGCGTTGTGAAGGGCACCGTGGTCGATGTCGTCGACATCGCCGATACCCAGGAAATCGACGTCGGCCTCCACTCCACCGCCGCTGACGTGACCCTCATGGCGTGCCCGTGTTCCTCGAAACCACCCGGCATCGGCGCCATTGACCGACCGGGTGAAGAGCTCGTCACCGATCCGCACCACCCACACGATCACCGGCCTGCGTAGCGAGCCGTCCCGGCGACGCCCAGCGATGCGGATTTCCTCGGCCGCCCCCAGGCGGTCGAGTTGGTCTTTCGGCCAGCTTCTGGTCATCACAACCCCACCATCGCCATTCCGGCGGGGTTGTACCGGTCGCCGTGCACCCCGACCCGTGAGGCGAGAGCGTCAAGGTCGGCGACCTCGTCGGCCGACAGCGCAACCCGAGTGGCTTCGGCATTCTCGTCGACCCGGCCGCGGCGGCGGGTGCCGGGAATCGGCACGATCCACCGCTGCTGGGCGAGCAGCCAGGACAGCGCAATCTGACCCGGCGTGCAGCCCTTGGCGTCGGCGAGCTTTCGCACCTCGCTCACCAATGCCTCGTTGGCGGCGATGTTGTCGGCGGCGAATCGGGGGATCGTGGCGCGGATGTCGCCGACCGCGAATTCTGAAGTGGCCGCCACGGTTCCGGTCAGAAACCCCTTGCCCAGCGGGCTGAACGGCACGAAACCGATGCCGAGTTCGGCGCAGGTGGGCAGCACCTCGGGTTCAGGATCCCGGGTCCACAGCGAATACTCGCTCTGCACCGCCGTGACGGGATGCACAGCATGGGCGCGTCGGATGGTCGCGGCCCCGGCCTCCGAGAGCCCGAAGTGCCGTACCTTGCCGGCCTGGACGAGTTCGGCGACCGTGCCCGCCACGTCCTCGATCGGCACATCCGGGTCGACCCGGTGTTGGTAGAAGAGGTCGATGACGTCGGTCCGGAGCCTCCGCAGCGACGCGTCGGCGACTCGCCTGATCTGGTCGGGGCGCGAATCGGTGCCGACCGTCTTCCCGTCGACGATGTTCCACCCGAACTTGGTGGCGATCACCACCCGGTCGCGCAGCGGCGCCAACGCCTCGCCGACAAGTTCCTCGTTGACATACGGCCCGTAGACCTCCGCGGTGTCGAAGAACGTCACTCCGGCCTCTTCCACCGCGTAACGAAGAACGGCGATCATGTCGTCGCGGTCGCCGGGATTGGGGCCGTAACTTTGCGACATCCCCATAGCGCCGAGACCGATGGCCGAAACCTCCAGTCCGTGGCCGAGCGTGCGTGTGTGCATGAATCCTCCTCAGGCTTCGGGGATATCGATCCCGTAGGTCTCACGGGTGATGGCCTCGGGCTCCGGGCCCCCGCGGATGCCGGTGTCCAGTGCGTCGATGGCAGCCAGTTGTTCGGCGCTCAGTTCGAAGTCGAAGACGTCGAAGTTCTCGGCGATCCGCGAGGGCGTCACCGACTTCGGGATCACCTGGCGGCCCTGCTGAATGTGCCACCGGAGCATCACCTGAGCCGGCGTCTTCGCGTGCGCGGCGGCGATCTCGCCGATCACCGGGTTCTCCAGCGTCGAGTTGTGCGAGCCGTCCCGGTAGAACGTGATGCCGCCGATCGGCGACCACGCCTGGTTGAGAATGCCGTGCTCGGTGTCGAACGCGAGCAACTCCGACTGCCGGAAGTACGGGTGTACCTCGATCTGGTTGATCGCCGGCACCAACTCGGTTTCGGTGAGCAGCTTGTCGAGATGGCGCGGCATGAAGTTGGAGACGCCGATCGCGCGGACCTCGCCGTCGGCGTAGAGCTTCTCCAACGCCTTGTACGCACCTACGGTGAGATCGAATTCGCCGGGGAGAGCCTGGTGCAGGATCAGCAGGTCGAGTTGCTCGACGCCGAGCTTGCCTGCGGCCTTGTCGAACGCGTGCAGCGTCTGGTCGTAGCCGAAGTCGCTGATCCAGACCTTGGTCTCGATGAAGACCTCGTCGCGGGCCAGCCCCGATCGGCGAATCGCTTCGCCGACTTCGCGCTCGTTGCCATACGTCGCAGCGGTGTCGACGTGCCGATAGCCGGTCTGCAGCGCCGTCTCGACGGCAGCGATGGTTTCATCGGGTGGGGTCTGGAAGACGCCGAAGCCGAGCTCGGGTATCTCGACGCCGTTGTTGAGGGTGAAGGCGGGAATGCTCATGTCATCGACGGTAGGCCTCATCGAGGCTCTTGAGGCAGTGCCTGGTCAGCGGGTATCGGAGTCGACGAACGTCGAGTCAAGGTCTGAAGCGCGAAGAGGCAGCGATGCTCACCTGGGGTCGGTCGACTACTACTCAAGGACGGACTACGGCAGTCCTGCGCGTACGTCAGAAGGACTGCTCGACGCTCTCGCATCTGCTGCTGCCGCTCGGCCATCTTCTCAGCAAGGGCTTCAGTGTCGTGCCAATGCGCTGGGTAAGTCCCTCGAGCGCGCTGCGGTGGTCAGGACGCTCGGACGAGGCCGAATCGGCCTGAATTATGCTCTGAACGCACAACGCCCCCATAGCCCAATTGGCAGAGGCAGCGGACTTAAAATCCGCCAAGTGTCGGTTCGAGTCCGACTGGGGGCACCGGTGTTCCTGCAGGTAGGGGCCGATTGCGCTCGAGAACATTCGAGCGGTCGCCGTCGTTGGCACCGCCCTGCGTCAGCACCGCGCCAGCGAGGAACGTCGACCAATACCTAGACTCCGAGAATGCGCGTGCCTCGCCGAATCGCAGAATTCAACAAGCGAGTCACCAATCCGGCGGCTCGCACGATCACACCGTGGCTTCCGAACCTCGGAACGCTCGAGCACGTCGGGCGGACGTCGGGTAAGCGATATCGAACGCCCCTTCTGGTATTCAAGACCCATGATGGCTACGCCATCCTCGTCGGCTATGGCCTACAGACGGACTGGTTGGAGAACGTGCTGGCCGGCGGGCCGACGGTGCTACGCAAGCGTGGACGGGTTGTCGCGCTCGCCAATCCACGGGTGGTAAGCAAGGCCGAGGCCGCGGCCCTGGTCATACCGCGTTCTCGCCTCCTCTACCGAGCGTTTCCCTACAACGAGGCAGCCGTGCTGCTGACGAATGTGGGCTCTGCGGGTTGACCTCTCTACCGCACCGGGCTTGGAGCCGAGGAAGCGGGTCAAGTCCGCACAGTGTCGGTTCGAGTTCCGACTGGGGGGCCCTGGTTAGGGTCTCTCGGAGGGATTACCGCGTCATTTGAGCCGTGCGCTGCTCACGCCGGCAGACCCTGCGAGACCTGCGGTGCAGGTGCTCGCTACAGCCCCATCCGCGCCAAACGGGCGCTGATTCGAGAGTCGGTGCTTACGACGGGCGATTCTTTGTCCACCCACGAGTCGCCGCCGAAGTACATCTGGAAGATCTTCTCAGCGGTCCGGGTGGCCAGCGCCTGCGTGGTGAGCGTCGGATTGGGCCCGCCGAGCGAATTGGCGAGCGAGGAATTATCGGCGACGAAGAGACGCTTCACCCAGCGCGCTTCTGCGTTGGCATCCAGCACTGAATTGCGGTCGGAGGTCCCCATGCGCATCGTGGAATGCACATGGAGAAGCAAAGGCGCCCAATCCAACCGGTAGACCTTCTTCGCGCCTGCCGCGCGCATGATCTCGGCTGCCCGGCGCACCATGAACTCACGGTTCTCCACGGTCCGCGCCGCGCGTTCCCGCAGCGTGACGTTGATCTTGGCCGGCGCACCGTTCTCATCGGCGGGAAAAATCGATGGCGTGATCCGATTCTCCGGTTGCACATGGTCATCGGTGATGACCAGAAAGTTGAGTAGCGAGTCGACACCGCCCATCAGCAGGTCCTTGAGTTCGTTGCCCACCAGTCGACCGGTGGGTCCGTCCCAGGGCCCCGTGAAGCCACGTCCGTTGTTGTAGACACCACGCACGCCGCTGTCGGACAGGTTCATGGTGAACGCTTGAATCGCCGGGCCGAGGCCGACGATCTCGATGCTGCCTCGTCCGGGAAAGTCCACGCGGGCGCAGGAATTAGCACCCTTGGAATTGCCGGTGTATTCGTCGAAACTGCCGACAACCCAGTCGAAGTAGTGATCGGTATGGCCGCGGCCCACCCAGTCGTTCGGATTCGGCAGACCACTGTTGAACCACAACCGCGGACTCTCGGTTGTACCACCGCACAGCGCGACGACGTGAGCATCCTCGGTGTGGGTCTCGCCGGTGCTGTTGTTACGCCAGGTGACACCGCGCGCGGTGGTGACGCCACCGCGTTGTTCGTGATTGATGGCGATCACAAAGGAATCAGCTAGCAGCTCAATGGATTTGCCGCCGCTTCGCACCACGTCGGCGGCCAGGGCCAGCGGCACGTAACTGTTGTCGGTGGAGCGTTTGGCCTTGAGATTGCGGGGCGCACGGATCGGTAGGTAGCACCCTTGGAAGCAATGGCCGCAGAAGGTGCAGCCGGTAGCCGCGGGATAAGTCAGGAGGTCGGCCCTGTCTGTACGGCCCGCATTGCCGCCGGGTTGCAGGATGGCGTTCTGCTGAGGGCGGTACGAATTGCGAGTCGTCGTCAGAGAAGTCTGTACCGGCAGACCGACTTGTTCGCAGCCGCGGTAGACGATGCTCTCCTTGGTGCCCATCGGCGCGGTCAGTACGGGCAGGGTCGCCTCGACCCACTCCAGATACGGCACCAATTCCGAGTAGCCGAACGGAAACTCGTGAACGCGGTCGTAGGCGGCCGCGTCAGGGCCCGAGTAGCCCTGGAACACGCCCGGATACGGCCGGGGGCTGTTGCCGTAGTAGTGCGCCGTGGTGCCCCCGACGCCCGACAACTGCCAGACGTACATGTTGGCTGTCCACTCGCGAAACCACGCCGGCTTGGCGCGGTCCTGCGGCCCGAAGCGGAAAAATCCGTCGTTGGGATTGTTCGCGTCGTTCTCGGCGTGCGACCATTCAGACTCCGGATCGGCGTGTCGCGGGCCTCCCTCCAGTAGGGGCACGTCCAGCCCGCGTCCAGCCAACTCGGCAGCGACCACCGGTCCACCACCACCTGCGCCGATCACGATGACGTCACGCATCGGTCGCCACCTCGGTACGTCCCTGGTAGTACCCGAGAAATTCGGGATGCCCGTCCACCAGGCCGTTCGGACGGTAGCTCATCAGATCCCAAGACACCGGCCTGGCCGTGACGCGGCGGGCTTGGCGGTCCCAGAGCTCCATCTCGGAGTACACGCCGAAGGCCGAGGCTTCGAGGATGATCCCGCCCGCGAAGCGGAGGAAGCCCGAGAGCGAACTTTCCAACGGCACCGGCAAGCCTTGGTCGAAGATCGATACCAGTTCGGGAAGCGGCTGTTCGACAAGTTGGAGAACCCGGCATTTGTCGCCGAGACTGAGCCGGGAGAAGGGTGAACCCAGCGGGCCCACCAGTGAATTGGGCGCGATCACCACTGCGCCGAGGTTGAGGATCAACGCGATCGGAAGCGACAGCGGTAGCACCCGATCGCTGTATGCATACCCGATCGCCTCGTCGATGGTCCGTCCCTGTTCCCGGCTCACGCCGAGGAACGGCGGCGCTGGAACGCCCATGTCGTTCAGGGCCTCACTGAGCGCCAGTGTGACGGGCCGAGTTACTTGATCGCCGGCGGCGAGGTAGCGGTCGAACAGGTCCTTCATGAATTCGGCAGCGCCCCACTCGATTATCCCCGGGTCGTCCCGCGGCGTGCCCTGTACCCGCGACCACTCGTCAGGTCCGGGAAAGACCATCACGATCGTTCCGCGCAGGGTATCGAGCGTGAATGCGTCGACGGCCGCGAGTGGAGTGCCCGGCTGGGCGACCGCCCGGCTGGGTAGCAGCGTCGTCGGAAAAACAGATCCGGCACTCGCGAGTGTTCCCACTGCGGCGGCTCTGTAGAAAAACCCGCGGCGGTCGAACACCGGCCACGGGTCACGTTCATGTCGCATATGCCCCCACATCGACGGTCCAGCAAGTCAGCCGCTCAGAATCAGCCGCTCAGAACGAGACTCACGCCGAGGTCGCGGTTGTTACTGCACAGTAGCGATTGGTTCTTCGGTGTTGTGGCGTTTTGCGCGAATCTCGCGGGAAAGAAGACGGCTTCATCGACGCCAGCAAATCCTGACTCGCCCATAATGACTCGACGTTCGGGTCGCTGCCGATGGCAGGTTAACTCCGCCCTCGTCGCCCACCCGCGAGGTGCTCAGGTCGCGGCACGAGTGACGCCAGAGTCGAACCCAGGCCTCAGGATCCGTTCACCTGCAAGCCGGCGAGCGCACGGTCGGACCTCAGCGGCCCGACAGCGCAGATGCCGATCGGTGGGCCGGTGACCGGCAGCGGGCTGCTGACCGCTGGACGCCCGGTGATCCCGGCCAGACAGGTCAACTGAAAGGTACGCGCGCGGATGTCTTCGATCACGTCACCGCCCAGCGCGGCGCTGTCCCGAGGGGGTGCCACCGAGGACGCCGACGGCAGTATCAGTACCGCGTCGCCGAGCGCACCGTCGATCGCGGCCCGCGCGGCCCCGAGGACGCGATCGGCGTCGGCCAGCTCTTCTGGAGTGCGTTTGGCCGCGGCCTCGAAACGCGAGCGCACATCGGGGTTGAGGGACTCCCAGTGCCGTTCGATCCACGTGCCGTGTGCCTGCCACGCCTCCCACCCCTGGCGGGTTTGGAACGCCTTGACCCAGAGGGGCAATTGGCTCGCGTCGAAATCTATGGGTGCGATGGGCAGCTCCGACGACCAGCCGGTGATTGCACGCCGTATCGCAGAACCCACCTCCGCATCTGCCAGCGCGATGAGCGAGTCGGCGTACACCGCACGCGGGAAGGTCATCGCCGCGGAGAGATCCGGTTCCAGGACGGCTGCCACCCTGACCAGCTCCGTCCGCGTCCGCGTCATCCATCCGACAGTGTCGAACGACGGAGCCAGCGGTATCAGCCCATCCCGCGAGATGACACCGTGGGTGGTGCGGATGCCGTACAGACCCTGATACGACGACGGAATCCTGATCGAACCGCCGGTGTCGGTACCCAGACCGATCGTCGCTTGCCCCAATGACACCGCGCTGGCCGACCCTGATGAAGAGCCCCCGGGAATGCGTTCGGGTGCAGCAGGATTGGGTGGCGTGCCATAGTGGCCGTTCGTGCCCGCCAAACTGTAGGCGAGTTCGTCGGTCCGGCTGATGCCCGCGACCGCCGCACCGGCTGCCAACAACGCCTCGACGGCCGGGGCAGTTGAAGTCGCTACCGGTGCCTCGGCAAGCCACACCTCATTACCGGCACCCACCACATGACCCGCGACGGTATAGAGGTCCTTGACTGCGACGGTGTCGCCGGTGAGTGGACCGACGCCCGTAGGGCCGACCAGGGGATCGCCGTATTCACGCCATACCGTGGGGTCGAAGCCAGACTCGGGCGCAGCGAACGCCGTCGCTGCTGTGGCGGCCAACCCGAGCGCACCCGCTGTAGCAGCACCGGCCACGGTGAAAAACCGTCGTCTCGAAATCGCGTCCACTGAAATGCCTTCCGGTGTAGTCGGCCTCGCTGCCCGACTGTAGGGACGCTGTATTACCGAGGTGTAAAGACCCACGACGAACGGCCGCCGGACCGCCACGGTCGTGAAGCGCCCGTCCGGTGCAGGCGCGACTCGCGGCCACGCCCGGCAGCCGCATCGATCAGAACTGTCTATCGGGCTACGATCCGCCCGGCCGGTGTTTCTCCTCGGCGATCACCTGGTACCACGCGCCGGGCGCGTAGTACTCGTCCCACTGCGCCGGCTTCTGGAACGACAGCTTCAGGACACCGTTGTCGAGGAACTCGTAGGTGTCGTCGTCGCCGTATTCACCGGGCTGTTCGTGGCGTCCGAACTTCACTCGAAATGACATAGGGCGAGCCTTGCACGATGGCTGCCTGCGGGAGAGCGTAAAGGCCGGACCGTCTCATCTTCGTGGAGGAGCCCCGGTCACCCTGCCTCGCGCCGCGGCACGATCATCGTCGGTACCGGCGCGTGCCGGAGGATTTTCGCCGCGGCCGAGCCGAGGAACACCTGGGCCGCCTGGCCTGCCGCGCCGGAGCCGAGTACCAGGACGTCCCCTGCTTCCCAGCTGACGGCCTCCACCGCGTCCCGCCATGTCGCGCCGGCACCGATCACCACGTCGGCAGCGACGAGCCCGACCCCCGAACGGATCTGCTGCAGTTGGCCGATGATGTTGTCCTCGGTGCGCTGAGCCCACTGCTCGACCACCAGGTCCTCGGCACTCGTTTCGATCGAGCCGCCGAACATGGTCACCGGCCGTACGGTGAAGGACGCGATTCGCAGGCGCGCCGACCACCGCTCGGCGAGTTCGGCCGTCGTGGCGACCAGTCCGACCTCGTCGGCCTGCCCGCCGTACGCCACGGTCAGCCGCTCCACCTGCGTGCTCTGGGCCGGGTAGCCCCGCGGCGCGATGGCCACGGGTATCGCGGCGGTGTGGACGAGCCGATCGGTCACGCTGCCGAGGGCGATCCGTCCCAGCAGACCGGACGAGGACGAGCCGACGACGACGATGTCCGCGTTCATCTCCGCCGCGAGCTCGGTCAGCCCCTCCGGCACGGAGGCGGCCTGGTGGACCATCGCCCACACCTCCAAACCCCCGGGGAGCTGGTCGACCATCTCTTTGAGCGACTTCAGGGCCTGCGTGCCGACATGATCCAGGTACTGGCCCTCGAGCGGATCCAGGCTCCGCGGCCAGTGCCGCTCTACGACCGCCACCGCGACGATCTTGTCTCCCGTGCAGCGGGCCAGCTGAGCAGCCAGATGCAGCGGCGCAGGCCCGTGACCGCTGGCGCTGAAGCCCGCGATGATCGTCATCACGGAACCCTGTTGCCCACAACGGACTTCGCGACCACATGCGTCACCGGCACGTCGAACTGGATGCGGGCGCGGTCCACGACGTCGAAGCGCTGCCAGATCGAGAATTCAGGCGGCAGTGTCGCGATCACGATCTGGTCCGGTCTGAATCTCTCGACGGCGTCCGCCAGCGCACGCAGTGGCCGGTAGTCACCCAATTCGCCGTCCACTGCCCGGTTCTCGTCACGCAGCGCCGCCAGCGTGACCTCCAGCCGGGCGGTCGCAGCCTCCTGGGTCGCCTCGGAGACGTCGCGCGGCCCGTGCGTGGCCGCGGCTCCGGTATCGATGGGGCTGGCAGGGACGACCACCAGATACTGCGCGTCCCGATCGGCGCCGATGCGGTTCAGCTCCGCCAGCAGCTCGTCGGAATCGACGGTCTGGTTGGCAAGCACCAACACTCGGTGTGGCGCGCCGGCCGGAGGGTGGTCGGTGGCACTGTCGGCGGGCCTCGGGCGTTTCTTGACGAACCACTTGTTCGCGGCGAAGAGCAGCAACACCACCGCCCAGGACAGCAGGCTGAGCACCAACTGGGAGCGCAGCGCGCTGTCGATGAACATCTGCACCAGGATGGCGACGATCCCCACCGCGGTCAGCACGGAAAGTACCGGGAACAGCCACATCTTCACCCGCAGCTTGGAGTCGGGGGTGCGGTAGCGCAGCACGATCTGCGAGATCGCGATCAGCAGGTAGACGAACAGGATGATCGCGCCGCTGGAGTTCAGCAGGAACGCGAAGATCGTGTCGGGGGACACCGCCGCGGCGATCACGCAGAAAAAGCCGACGACCGAGGACGCCAGGATCGCATTAGCCGGCACCCCTCGCCGAGTCACCTTGACCAGTGCCGCGGGCGCCTCGCGGCGTGCCGCGAGCACGAAGAGCATCCGAGACGCCGTGTACATGCCCGAATTCAGGCAGCTCAGCACGGCGGTCAGCACGACGGCATTCATCACGTGGTCGGCGTACGGAATGCCCATCGCGGTGAACGCCGCGACGAACGGCGATGCGGCCACGCTCTCGTCGTTCCACGGAACGATGAGCACCAGCAGCAGCACCGCCCCGACGTAGAAGATGAGGATGCGCACGATCACCGAGTTGGCGGCTTTGGCCACCGCCCGCTCCGGATCCTGGGACTCGGCCGCGGCGATCGTCGCGATCTCCGCGCCGACCATGGAGAAGATGACGGTGACGATGCCCACGGTGATCACGCCGAAGCCCAGGGGCATGAAGCCGCCGTGACTGGTCAGGTTCGAGAAGTCCGCAGATTTGTCAGGCCACAGGCCGAACACGAACGCCGCGCCCAGCGCGATGAACGCGATGATCGCGGCCACCTTGATGCCGGCGAACCAGAACTCGAACTCACCGTAGGACGCGACGGAGAACAGGTTGGTCGCCGTCATCAGCACCATGAAGATCAACGCGGACAACCACAGGGGTACGTCGATCCAGTACTGGATGATCTTGGCCCCGGCGATCGCCTCGAAGCCCACCACGATGACCCAGAAATACCAGTACAGCCAGCCGACCGAGAATCCCGCCCACTGACCCAGCGCATTGCGTGAGTAGTCGGCGAACGATCCGGTCGACGGATTGGCCACCGCCATCTCCGCGAGCATCCTCATCACCATGATGATCAGCACGCCGGCCATGCCGTAGGTCAGGAACGCGCCCGGCCCGGTGTCGCCGATGACCACGCCCGAACCCACGAACAGGCCGGCGCCGATCACCCCGCCGATGGCGATCATGGTCAGCTGGCGTTGGTTGAGGCCCTTCTTCAGGGTTGGTGCCGCGCTCATGAGGAACCTCCGACGCCGATGTGTACCCAGCCCGGCCGGAGTACCCAAACCGCGGTCCGACCACTCGGCTGCTTGCGATGGAAAGCTTTGGGGGTGCCCGTGACGCCGAGATGCGCCCACTCCGGTGTACGCCGGGCCTAGCCTTGAGCGCAGCGGCAGAGGGCCGCGTGCGAACGACGGGTTGGGGGCGACGGGTTGGGGACAATGTCGGAGAACCGTCTGAAGAACAAGAGGGTCGTCATCACCGGTGCGGCCAGCGGCATCGGGCGCGCCGCCGCCGAGCTGATGGTCGCCGAGGGCGCCTCGGTCCTCATCGCCGATCTCAACGCCGACGCCGCCGCCGCGACTGCTGCCGAGATCGGTGACGGCGCAGTCGGCACGGCGGTCGACGTGCTGGACGAGGGATCGATCAAGGTCATGATCGATCGCGCCGTCACCGAGTTCGGCGGCATCGATGTGCTCTGCAACCACGTCGGCGGCAGCAATCCCCGCAAGGACCTCGATCTTCTGCATCTCGACCTTGCCGAGTGGGACAGGACGATGGCGCTGAACGCGCGCAGCACCGTGGTCGCCTCCCAACTGGCACTGCCGCACATGATCGCCGACGGGGGTGGTTCGATCATCAACACCGTGTCCGTTGCCGGCCTGGCAGGGGACACCCTGCAATGCGCCTACGGTGCGGCCAAAGCCGCCGTCATCCGGCTCACCCAGTACATCGCCACCCAGTACGGGCGAAATGGTGTGCGCTGCAACGCAGTCGCTCCGGGCGCCATCATGACACCCGCGCTGCAGAACAATCTGTCGGCAGAGGCCATCGCCGAGATCCGCGGCCACAATGCGCTCGACCTGATCGGGTCTCCCGAGGACATCGGGTGGGCCATGGTGTACCTCGCTTCCGACGAGTCTCGCTACATGACCGGCCAGACTTTGGTTCTCGACGGCGGCCTGACCGCGCAGAGCCCTATCGCGGCCAGCCGTCGGCAGTCGCTCGATGGCTGAGCGGGCGCGGCCCTGGCTCGCGGCGGTGGCGGCACTGACCCTCCTGGCCGGTTGCTCCAGCGCCACCGAAGAACCCGGACCTGAACCTGAACTGCGGGCCGGTCAATTGCTCACCGCACGTCCGCTGACCACCGCCGCGGCTCTGCCCAGTGCCGCCGAAACCCGGTTGATCACCTACGTTTCCGACGATTCGCACGGCGAGCCCATTGTCGTGTCGGGCACCGTATCCGTCCCGACGACCGAGCCGCCGGAAGCCGGCTGGCCGGTGGTCAGCTGGGCGCACGGCACCACCGGCTACGCCGACACCTGCGCTCCGTCGGCCGACACCGTCGACGGACTGGTCCACGACTACGTCAGCGTGGTCCACCCCATGCTCGACAGCTGGCTCACCCGCGGGTTCGCCGTCGTGCAAACCGATTACCAGGGATTGGGCACCCCCGGTGGGCATCCCTACGTCGACGGTGTCAGCGAAGCGCACACGGTCACCGACATCGTGCGCGCCGCACGACATCTCGATCCCCGCATCGGCACCGAGTGGTTGGCTGTCGGCCACAGCCAGGGTGGGCAGGCCGCGCTGTTCACCGCCCAGGACGGCCCCGCCCGTGACCCTGACCTCGATCTCGTCGGGGTGGTGGCGATCGCGCCCGGCGGGGTGGACATGGGCCAGGGCGTCGATCTGCTCCGCGAGGGTCGCGTCGATGTCGACGCGGTGCAACGGTTTCTCCCGTTGCTGGTGCTCGGCGCCGCGGTGGTGGATCCTTCGATCGATCCCGACGCGATCTTCACCAGTCAGGCGCGCCCGCTGCTCACCGCGGCCCGCACCGAGTGCGTCCGCCAGATCGATGCCGTCCCCACCGTGCCGGCGTCGCAGGTGATCGCACCCGACGCTGACGTCGGCGGGCTGCGGGCATACCTCGACGCGCAGGACCCGATTCATCTCACCCCGCAGGTGCCGGTGATGATCGTGCAGGGCACCGCCGATGCCGCGGTGTCCCCGGCCGGTGTCGACAAGTTGGCGAAGGCCTTGTGTGCCAGGGGCGTCGCGGTCGACTACCGGGTCTATCCCGGACTGGACCATCGGGGCGTCATCGCCCCCTCCCTGACGGATGTGCAGAAGTTCGTGGACGCCGTGATGAACGGCGATTCACCCGATAGCTGCGCTCCCTGACAGACATTTCACAGGCGTCAATATGGAGATTGCTGGGTAGCTTATATCCGCAATTATTAGCGCTATTAAACACTGGCGTTGAGCAGCGCTTATTGTTGATCTTGAAAGAATGGTCAATTTTCCGGCGTTAGATTGCTGTGATCTTGGAGATTGCTGGCTATCTTCAGTGCTGTTCGCCGTTCACATCCGTCACCGGAAGGGGTGCCGATGCCATTGCGCCGTTCCTTCGTCAGCGTGGGCATCGCGCTGCTCGGCGCGGGCGCCATCGCGGTCGCCCCGGTCGCTGCGCCGCCGGCCCAGGTGCGGGCTGCCGGCATCGACGTCACCCTCACCGCCGCGGCCACCGTCGAGTCCTGCGCCCCGACCGCCACCGCACTGTGCGAGCCGGCGGATGGCGCGCACAGCCCCGCACAGACGGCCGAAGTTCGCGCCGAGGCGGCGCCGAGCATCTTCAACATTCCGGCGAACCTGTTCATCGCGCTGGCCAACGTGCCCTACAACTTCTTCAACGCCCTCGGGCAGGGCGACGTCAACCTCGGCGACCGTTCGGACAGCGGATTTGCCTTCGTCAACTCCCGAGACGGCGTGGACCTGAATCAGACCGAGGTGGTCGGGTTGACGGCCGACCTCGAGTACGGCGGCAGCTGGTGGGTCTACCACCCGTTCAACGTGCTGGGCACCGACGCGGCGGATATCGCCCGGTACCAGTCGCTGGTCAACGTGCTGCTGCCCTTCCCCGCGCTCTCGGTGGGGCTGGGCAACATCCTGGCGACGGTGGCGGCGTCCCAGCTCCCGATGGACGTGGGGTGCACCGGCCTCAACACCGGGGGCTGCGACCGCCCCGGCCAGCTCCTGTCGAAGATGTTCAACCTGGGCCACATCGTGGAGCTCTTCTCGCCCGGCGGCTACACGTTCCCGGAGGTCGAGAACCCGATCACCTGCACGACGGACGGGCTGTGCGACATCAAGGATCCCGACGGCGAGACCGAATCCTGGTCGAAGCAGAACTCCAGGCTCGACATCGGCGCACCGTTCCAGAACTTCTTCGAATCACTCACCGAAACACCGGATTTCAGCCGGATCAAACTGCCGAGCCTGACGATGATCGTCAACACGATCACCGGGTTCATCCGGGGCTTGAACACCGCGTTCAATCCGTTCGTGCTGGGCACCCAGTGCGGCCTGTGCTCGGCATTGATCCCCGTCCCGCCGGGAGCCACCCGTCCCGGGCCGACGAACCCCGGAACCGAGATCCCGGGGATGCCCGGCACTGAGGAGCCGACCACCGAGCCGACCATCGAGCCGACCATCGAGCGGAGCGCCGAGACGAAGGCGCCCTCGCGCGACGAGGACGTGGCCACATCCGTTGCGGACAAGGCGAAATCGTCTACGGGTGAGCCTGAGATTTCCGGCGACACCGAGGCGACGTCACCGCCGACCGACGACGTGCGGAGGGGACACGTCGACGACAGCGGTGACGTCGCCTCGGAGGACCCCGGCGACGACGACGCCGGGCGCGCGCCGGTTCCGGCCAAGCCGCGGCCGGGTGACGGCACGAAAAGTGGCGACCCCAAACCCGGGGACGCGAAGCCGCACCGGAAAAACGCTGACGGCAAACCGGATTCGGACAAGCGGCACGTTCGCGAGCGCGAGGCCGCCTGAGTCACGCCGATGGCAGATGGGCGCGGATGCGTCTGCCGATCTCGCGCAGCGCATGCACCAACTCGCCCTCACGCGGGGTGGCCAGCGCCAACCGGATCGCATTCGGGACACTGCCGGTCGTCGCGAACGCGTCGGCAGTCGACACCAGAATCCCCGCCTCGGCCAGCTGCCGGGCCAGCACGTCGCTGCGCAGCTCCTCGGGCAGCGGCAGCCAACCGATGTAGGAGCCCGGATGCCCGTGATAGCCCAGTGCAGTCAGTTCGGCGCGGGCCAGCTGTTGACGATGCCGGGCGTCGTCGCGCCGCGCCGCCTCCCACTGTTCGACCGTCCCGTCGGTCAGCCACCGGGTGGCCAGCGCGACCGCGACCGTCGAGGTGCCCCAACTGCCCGCGCGCAGTGCCCGAATCAGCGCCTCACGGCTCTGCCGCGGACTGACCACGAAGCCGAAGCGGAGGCCGGGCGCAAGGTTCTTCGACATCGACCCCACGTAGAACGTGCGCTCGGGCGCCAGCGTCGCGATCGGTGACAATCCGGGTTCGAGGAACGCGTAGACCCCGTCCTCGACGATGGTGAGATCGTGGCGGGCGGCCAGCGCCGCCAGCCGCCGCCGCTCTGCTGTGCCGAGCACGAAACCCAGTGGATTGTGCAGTGTCGGAGTGCAGTACACCGCTGACACCGGCCGCCGTGCACACAGCCGCTCGAGGTGATCAAGGTCCATCCCCGAGCTGTCGACGGGCACCGGCGCGAGCTCGAGGCGGCGTGCGGCGGCGACCAGCTTGACGCCGGGATAAGTCAGCGCGTCCACGGCCACGATCGATCCCGGCGTCGTCACCGCGCCCAGGGCGGCGTCGAGTCCCTGCTGGCCGCCGGCGGTCAGCACCACGGCCTGCGTGGGGACGTCGATGCCGTGACCGAGCAGATAGGTCGCCACCGCCGCCCGGTCGCGGGTGCGCCCGCCGGGCGGTTCCTGCATCAGCAGAGCCTCGAGATCCCCCTCGGCGGCAAGCTCGCGTAGCGCGCGTCGCAACTGATCCCCCTGGCCTGGGGTGAGCGGCTGGTTGAAGGACAGGTCCGCCACGCGGTTCGCCGGTGTCGCGCGCCGTGGCTCCAGCCCGGCGAACCCGCTGAGATCTCGCACGAACGTTCCACGGCCCGGCTCGCCGACGATCAGGCCCGCCTCGGTGAGCACGCGGTACACCTTGGTCGCGGTGGCCACCGCGATGCCGTGCTCGGCGGCCAGCCCGCGATGGGTGGGCAGTCGTGTGCCCGCCGGTAACACGCCGGCGCGGATCTGCGCGGCGATGTCGTCGGCCACCTCGACGTGGCGGTGAATGCGCAACCGACGTCCACCTTGTCTGTAGGACAATTCTTTGATTGCACTATGCCAGCTCGTTACCGTCGGGCCATGCCGCATTCCGCCGCGCTGCCCGTGCTGGACCACCTCAAGGAACTGATCGCCGGCGGCGCCGACGCCGCGCCGCCGATCCACCTGCGCTACCCGACGGCGATCTCCGAGCTCCTCGACTTCGGCATCGTCTCCGTCGGGGAGGGCACCGCATCGGTGCGGGTGAGCACCGATCCGGCCCGGCACGGCAATCAACAGGGCACGGTGCACGGCGGCTTCCTCGTCGAGCTCGCCGACGCCGCGATCGGCACGGCGCACTCCACCCTGATGCAGCCCGGTGAGACATTCACCAGCATCGACATCCGGGCGGCGTTCCTGCGCCCGGTCTGGGCGGACACCCTCACCGCGTCGGCGTGGCCCACCCACCGCGGTAGGACGATCACCCACTACAGCTGCGAGGTGGTCCGCGCCGACGGCAAGGTCGCCGCGGCCGTCACCAGCACGGTGATGACGCTGCGCGGTGACGCGGCCCGAGGGCGGTGACCGGCAACGGATCTATCGTGAACAGATGACTGCCGAAACTCCACCCGACCGCACCGGGGCCGCCACCACCGTCACCCGCGAACCCGGACGGTTCGTGATCGCGGTGGACGGCCGCGAAGTCGGACTCGCCGACTACCACGACAGCGACGGCCGGCGGGTCTTCCCGCACACCGAGGTGTCGCCGCAGTTCCAAGGTCGAGGTCTGGCAACGATTCTCGTCGGCGAGGCGCTGCGCGTCACCCGGGACGAGGGATTACGCATCGTGCCGACCTGTTGGATGGTCGCCGAATACATCGACAAGCACCCGGAGTACGCGGACATCACCGACCGGGTGTGAGAGCTACCCGAACATGGTCTTCGGTCGCGGAAGTCGTACGCCGTCGACGGTGAGATCCACCTTCTCGTTGTAGAAGGCGACCAGGCCGGCGATCGCGCCGACCGCGGGCAGCGGATGGTGGTAGCTCCACGCGAGGTCGGCGTGCAACCCGCCGCCGGTCCGCACCGACCAGTAGGCCGAGGTGACCCCTTTGTACGGGCACACGGTCTGCGTGTCAGACGGTTCCAGAGGCTCGGTGGCGATGTCGGTCTGATCGATGTAATACCTTGTCGGCAGCCCGGTTTCGAACAGCAGTATCGGGCTTAGGGTGTCGGCCAAACGCACCCCGTCCAGATCGACCACGACGTGGCGGTGCGAGCGCAGTGCGTCCACCCGCGCGTACGGGTTGCGCGGATGCTGATAGATCGGTTCGTCCTCCTCGAACCACGTCAACGCGTCCCACTCGAACTTGACCAGCCCGGCGACCGGGCCGTCCCCGTCGTCGAACACCCGCGCCGCCCCGTCGGCGGTCCGCCCGCAGGCCACCACCGAGTACAACCGCGACGGGCCGAACTGGACCCGCTGCGGATGCTCGTCGTCGCGCAGTAGCCCGGTGCGCACGTCGGCGAGCGGAATGTAGTACTGCGGGTAGTACGGGACCTCCCACACATAGCGCGCCGCGGTGGTGTCGAAGACCAGTTCGCTGCCCAGGTAGCCGCGGATGCGCCGCGGCACCGGTTCGACCCGGCCCCGCTCCGCGGCCGGCGGCGGATAGTTCGGTTGGTCCGAGGTGCTCACGTTGCTCTCAGTTCTCGCCGGGAACCTGACGGTAGGTCTGCCCTCGCGCCGGCGCGTCCGGGTCGTCGTCCTGGTGGTCCAACTGCTCCTGCAGGTCGCGCTGCTCCTCGGTGGCCTCAGAGGCGTCCTTCGGGGTGGCGGCATTCTCGGGTTCCATGACGGGGGAATTGTCCGATCGGTGCGCGATGAAACCACCTCGGCGAGTCCGTCAGTTGGCGAGCAGCCACGCCGTGAGCCAGAACGTGGCCGCGCTGACGGCCAGCGCGCCCGGGATGTGCAGGGTCAGCGTCGCGCCCTCGCCGAGCGCCGCCTGCACGAAGGTGAACACCAACAGCGCACCGGCCAGTGCGGCGGCCCACCAGCCGCGCCTGCGCTCGTAGGCCAACCCGACCAGCGCTACCAGCAGACCGCCGGAAGCGATGTGCAGCGCGATCGCCGCGGCGCCGTGGATGTCCTCGAGCTGGTGGGCCTGGACGAGCCGACCGGCGGTCCCGAACAGCACGACCACCACCGCGACGGTCAGCACAGCGAACACGCGTGAGGCCAGCAGCCAGGGCCACGATGACGGACGACTGTCGGCTGACGGCATGGCTATCCTCCGGGCGACGCGGGGAACGGGCGCTCCCCACGGTAAACCTCACCGCCGGTCCGGACCCGCCAACGGCACTGCATACAACGCGTCGATCTGGCCGACGTACTTGCGTACGATCGCCCGGCGCCTGAGTTTCATCGTCGCGGTGAGTTCGTCGGAATTCGGCAGCCATGTCTCGGTCACCAGAGCGAATCTCGTGACCTGCTCGCCCCGCGACAGCCGTTGATTGGCCCGGTCGATGTGCGCCTGCACCGCCGCGGCCAGGGCATCACCGGTCGGATACTGTGCCGCGCGTCCCGGGTCGACCACGATCAGGGCCACGTTGTACGGCCGGCCGTTGCCGATGACGCAGGCATGCTCGATGAGCGGACCGGCATCACGCAGCCGGGCCTCGATATTCGCCGGGGACACCTTCTCACCGCTGCTGTTGACGATCAGATCCTTCTTGCGGTCGAGGATCCAGATCCTGCCGTCGTCGTCGATCCGGCCGATATCGCCGGTGCGCAACCAGCCCTGCGCGTCGAGTACGAGGTTCGTCGCCTCCGGCCGGTCGCGGTAGCGCAGCATCACCGCTGCACTGCGGACGAAGAGTTCGCCGTCCTCGGCGACACGGATTTCGTTGTGCGGCAACGGCATACCGACGCAGCCGGCATCGTCGAGGGTGGAGATCGAGACGACGCCCGCTGTTTCCGTCACCCCGTAGATCTCCCGCAACGGGACACCGATCGAGCGGAAGTAGTCGACGACACCAGGCGGGCAGGGCGCCGCACCCACGAGGGCGACCTCGATGCGTCCAAGGCCGATCTTGTCGCGGATCACCTCAGGGTCGACACCGGCCTCGACGGCCCGTGCGGTGGCCGCCTTGAGCTTCTCCCACAACCGGGGCGGGGAGAAGAAGATCTCCGGCTGGGTCTGGTTCAGCAGCGGCAGCAGGCGTCGGGCGTCGCGGCAGCACACAATGCTGGAACCCGTGATCATCGGCAGGTAGTGGGAGGCGATTCGTTCGGCGATGTGCGCCATAGGCAGGTACGAGATGGACCGCATGTCACGGCGCACCCCTAGGTCTTTCGCGAGATGCGTGGCGGTGGTCATGATGGCGTGGTGGGTCAGTTCGGCGCCCTTCGGGGTGCCGGTGGTGCCGGAGGTGTAGACCACGGTGGCGAGGTCGGTCGGTAGACCGGCATGACGGTCCGGTTCGGCGGGTGGTGTGGCCATCAGTGACGTCCACGAACTCGTTCCGACGGTGACGACGTGTGGTGCGGGGGCGTCGACGAGTCTCAGCGCAGCCTGCAACGTCGACTCGAACTGCGGCTCGGTGACGACGACGCGACACATCGAGTTGGACAGGATCTCGGCCAGTTGCTCAGGGGCCGAGGACTGGTACAGGGAGAACGGTGTGCCGCCGGCCAACAGGACGGCGATGTCGGCGACGTGGAACTCGGGCCGGTTGGTCAGCAGCAGGCCGACGGTGTCGCCGCGGCGCAGCCCGATGACTCGCAGGCCCGACGCAGCGCGCCGTGCGGCCGTACCGTACTGGCGCCACGTGAAGACGACATCGAGCCGCTCGTCCAGGATGGCGGGCGCGTTCCCGCGCCGGTCGACCTGGGACAGGAACGCCTCGGTGATCGTCGGCGGACCGGCGCCGGGGTCGAACATGTTGGCGTAGAGCGGATGCGGCGAACTGTCCAGAGCGGTCATGAGCGGTTTTCTCTCGGGGTGTGGAGGGGGTTCGCCGTTCCGGCGGCGCTGCCCAACGCGAATGCGTGAAACTGGGTGGCCTGCTTCTCACTGAAGTTGTCGTCCAGATGCCTGTTCGGCGGCTGCCGCGAGACCCATGGGGTCCGCGCGCGGCTCTGAACCATGTGTCGGCCTCGGAGATCGTCGGGGAGAAAGTGTGCGTGTCCGACACAGAGTCAAGGCCGGCCGACCAGCGGCTGGAAGGGACCAGTGTTACTAGGCTGGGTGCTGCCACCCTGGCGTTCGGCAACCATCAAGGGGCGCAGGGGTAGTGGAACTCCTACTAGGATATTCGCGGCCTAGCTGTCGAGTGCGCGCACTTGGATGCTTGCTGCGTGACACCGAGTATCGACACACATAGCGGGGCGAGCGCGTCCTTTCTGCGCATTCCCGTCTACGCGGAACCGCAAACCCGCGCCGGCGCCACACCCGAGGGCTTCCTGGCGCGGTTCCGCCGCGTGCGGAGCGCGCAGCGCCGATCCGGCGGTGACTCGCCGAAGAGGCGGTACCCGCCGCGGCGCACCGACTACATGGAGAACGCCGCGATGGCACGCGAGATGTACCGGCTGTGACGCATGCAGTTTTTGGGTCAGAAGACGTTGCCTCACGGGACGACATTCGACGGCACCGTCGTCGGCGGTCTCTCGGCCATCACCTACGACCCGGACCGCAGGCTTTACTACGTGATCTGCGACGACCGGTCGGTGCGCGGCAGTGCACGCTTCTACACTGTCCGTATCGCCCTGTCGCTCAGCGGCATTCGTGATGTGTCGATCGTCGACGTGCAACCGCTGCTGCATACCTCGGTGATCGCGCCCGATCCCGAGGGCATTGCCTTCGATGTCGCACGGCAGCAGCTGTACTGGTCGTCGGAGGGCTTCGTCCCGCTGGACCCCTGGATCAGGATCGCCGGGCTCGACGGGAGCTACCGTGGTGAATTCCGCCTGCCCGCGCATCTCAGGCTGTCCCGGGATCAGCGTCGTGGCGCCCGACCCAACGGTTCGCTGGAGGGTCTGACGCTTTCGCCGGACGGACGCTTTCTCTATGCGGCGATGGAGGAGCCGCGATGGGAGGACGGAGAGCCGGCGCATGCCGGTGGCGGTGCGCTGATCCGGATCGCCAAGTTCGATGTGGAGCGCCGGAAGGGGTTGGCGCAGTGCGGCTATCAAGTCGAGGCTGCGCCGCCGGGCACCGAGGGGAACGGCGTCTCCGACATCCTGGCGCTGTCCGACGAGGTCCTGCTGGTGATGGAGCGTGCGGGCAGCAGAGGTTTGAAGCTGCAGGTCCGTCTGTTCCGCGCCGAGCTCACCGGGGCGACCGACATCTCGCCGATCCCGAAGCGGCTCGTCGCCGACCTGGCCGCGATCCCGGCACTCGGCACACCCGACAACGTGGAGGGCCTCACTCTCGGACCCGTGCTTCCCGACGGTCGGCAGTCCTTGGTGCTGGTCAGTGACGACAACTTCTCGGACCGGCAGATCTCTCAATTCCTGGCATTCGCACTGTGAGAGCTGCGATTACACATCACCAAAGGAGAACGAAATCCATGACCTACAAAGCCGAATACATCTGGATCGACGGCACCCGGCCGACGGCCAAACTGAGGTCGAAGACCAAGATCCTGCCCACCGGTAGCGAGCCGCCGGTCTGGGGCTTCGACGGATCCAGCACCAACCAGGCCGAAGGCCACGCCTCGGATCGGGTGCTGCAGCCGGTCGCGTCGTACCCGGACCCGATCCGCGGGGGCGACGACATAATCGTGCTGTGCGAGGTCTTCCACACCGACAACACCCCGCACGAGTCCAACACCCGCGCCGCGTTGCGCGAGGTCGCCGAGCGGCACGCCGCCCAGGAGCCGCTCTTCGGTATCGAGCAGGAATACACCTTCTTCAAGGGGTCCCGCCCGCTCGGCTTCCCCGACGGCGGCTTCCCGGCTCCACAGGGCGGCTACTACTGCGGCGTCGGCACCGACGAGATCTGCGGCCGCCCCACCGTGGAGAAACACCTGGAGAACTGTCTGGCAGCCGGGCTGGCGATCTCCGGCATCAACGCCGAGGTGATGCCCGGCCAGTGGGAGTTCCAGGTCGGGCCCCTGGGTCCGCTGGACGTCGCCGACCAGCTCTGGGTCGCGCGCTGGCTGCTGTACCGGACCTCCGAGGACTTCGGACTCTCGGCCACGCTGGACCCCAAACCGGCCAAGGGCGACTGGAACGGCGCCGGTGCGCACACCAACTTCTCCACCAGGAAGATGCGGGAAAGCTACGACGCGGTCATCGAAGCCGCCGAGGCGCTGGGCCGCGATGGAAAACCGTTGGAGCACATCACCAACTACGGGATCGGGGTCGAGGCCCGGCTCACCGGCGCGCACGAGACCGCGCCGTGGGACAAATACAGCTACGGCGTGTCCGATCGCGGCGCGTCGGTGCGCATTCCGTGGCAGGTCGAGGTGGAACAGAAGGGTTACATCGAGGATCGGCGTCCGAACGCGAACGTCGACCCGTACGTGGTGACCCGGCTGATCGTGGACACCTGCGCCACGGCGCTGGAGAAAGCCGGCCTGGTCTGACGCTCGCCCAGAGTTCACGTCACGGATGTCCGATCGAGGACCCTGGTGTCCTCGACGAAGGCGAGCATCGCGGGTCTGGGGGACACCGCGGGGGCGATCTCGGCCCAGGACAGCGTCGCGGTGTACCCGTCGGCGCCGGTGACCACGACCGCCGCCGGCAGCAGGGGGTTCGTCTGGCCGGGATTCTGCCTGGCATCGGCAACAAGGAGTTAGCACACCGGTTTCGGGCCGGAAACACCCAGCGGGAAGCCTCACGCGCAGTTGTCTGCCGCGTGAAAGGTGCCGCCCTGTGTCTGAACTCGCTCGAGAAGCCGCCGAAACCCTCTGGTCGGGGCTCGGCCGGCGGGACTTCCTCCGCGCCGTCGCGGCCGTCGGCGCGGGCGCCGGTGTCGTCGGGGTGGCGGCCTGCTCGTCGGGATCGTCGTCCAGCTCACCGGACAACACGACCGCAGGAGCGAACTTCACCATCCTCCAGCCCGGGGACGGGGACCCGACCGGGGACCACTACCTGCAGTCGGTGCCGGACCAGGTGCTGTGGGGCTATGTGCCGACCGTGCACGCGGCGCCGGCGCTGCGGATGAGGTCGGGCCAGACCGTGACCATCGATGCGGTCAGCCATGAGGGCATCCTGGAAGACCAGGGTCGCAACCCCGTCGAATACTTCGGCGCCCAGGGCGTGTCCGAGGCCGACGTGCTGCAGGACGCCATCGCCATCGCCGCCGAGTACAACCGCACGCCGAGGAACTTCGACAAGGACGGCCCGCACGTGGTCACCGGTCCGGTGTTCGTGGAGGGCGCCGAACCCGGCGATGTGCTGAAAATCGAGATCCTGCAGGCTGTTCCGCGGGTGCCGTACGGCGTGGTGTCGAGCAGGCACGGCAAGGGCGCGCTGGCACGCACCCCGGACAAGGAGGCGCCGGCCGGTATCAGCCTCGCCGAGGTCATGCCGCCGGTGGCCACCGACGGCAGGCCCAACCCCGACCCCACCAAGTACGGCAACGTGTCGACGTTCACCGCGGTGGAGGACGGTCACGGCGTCATGACCTACGGGGCGGCGCGGGTGCGATTCCCGTTGCGCCCCTTCATGGGCATGATGGGGGTGGCCTACTCACAGGACACCGACCCGACCGCGGCGTCCGCGAACTCCATTCCGCCGACCCTGGGCGGCGGCAACATCGACATCCGGCTGCTCGGTGAAGGAGCCACCTTCTATCTGCCGGTGTTCGCCGAAGGCGCGCTGTTCTATGTGGGGGATCCGCACATGGCGATGGGCGACGGTGAGGTTGCGCTCACCGCCATGGAGGGTTCGCTGCGCGGCAGTTACCGCCTCTCGGTGTGCAAGCCCGGTTCCGGCGATGCCCCGTCGGTGGCCTACCGCTACCCGTTCGGCGAGACCGCCGACGCGTGGGTGCCCATCGGCCTGTCCGACCCGGACGGGTCGATCGGCGGTCAGGGCAGCGACCTCGACATCGCGATGCGCCGCGCGGTCGTCAACGCGCTCGACTTCCTGGAGACCGACCAGGGTATGGACCGGGCCACCGCCTACGCGTATCTGTCTGCGGCGGCGGACTTCTCGGTGTCGCAGGTGGTCGACAGGACCGTCGGTGTGCACGGCCAGGTCTACAAGTCCCACTTCGTCGAGAGCTGATTCGCGGCCGCCAGGACATCACCGCCGCGCACGGCGGAGATGGTGATGTGTGCGACCAGACCGGCGCGGACGTCGACGTCGATCGCCGCCAGGGGATGACCGCCGGGCGCGATGAGGTCGACCAGATGACCGTTGCGCCGCATCGGCACCCGGCAGCGGATGCGCTCGGCGAACAGGCGCGTCTCCTCGGCGACCGCCCAGGCGCCGGACACGGTGGACGGTGTCCCCGGGGGCAGCAGCTCCGGGTCGGCGATCCGGACGCATTCCGGTGCCATCAGCGCGACCATACCGAGAACGTCGCCGCCCGCGGCGGCACGCAGAAAGGCCTCGACGACCTCGCGGTCGGCGGCAGCACCCGGGATGTCGGCCTCCGCCACGTCGGGACGTAACCGGGCCCGTGCCCGGCTCGCGTGCTTCTTCGCGGCGGCCGGCGTCACGCCCAAGATGCCGGCGATCTCGTCGAACGGGACGGCGAACAGGTCATGCAGCACGTAGGCCGCCCGCTGCGTCGGGGCGAGCCGGGACAGCAGAACCATCAGCGCGCGCCCGACCGCCTCGCGCCGGAGGAACTCCTCGTCGGCGGCCCACGTCTCGGTCGCGGCCGGCTCGGCGCGCTGGGTCAGCCGATCTCGGCGCTGACGTTCGCGCAGCTGGTCCAGGCACACGTTGGTGACCACTCTGGTGAGGTACGCCGGCACATTGCTGATCTCGGCGCCGGGGGCGGTCGCGACACGGACCCACGCGGTCTGGACCGCGTCCTCGGCGTCGTGCACCGAACCGAGGAGCCGGTAGGCCAGCGACAACAGTCGGGGGCGCTGTTCTTCGAACTGGGAGGTCGGCACCGGTCACCTTTCCCGCGTGCGGATCGTCATCAGAAGTGAGAGGACAACGACGAGCGATCCGGGAGGGCGACATGACGAGCATAACGACGGGACACCGGCCGTGACAGGCCTTGCGGGCACCGCACTGGCGGCTGTGACGCTCATCTGCGCGGCCGCCAATGCGGCGGTCGGCATCGCCGACCTGGCCCGCGCGCAGTTCGTGCTGGCCAACTCCGCCGAAGTCGGTGTGGCACCGCGGTGGATCCCGTACCTGGCAGCGCTGAAACTGGCGGGTGCGGTCGGCCTGCTGATCGGTCTGGTCGCCGCGCCGTGGTTGGGCCTGGCTGCCGCGGTCGGTCTGGTCGGGTTCTTCGTCGGCGCGGTGGGAGTGCACGTGCGCACCCGGGTGTTCCACAACATCGCCTTCCCCGCCGCCTACCTGCTGTTGGCGGTCGGGGCCACCGTGTATTTCGCCGAAGCCGTGGGGTGAATCAGGGTGCTCGCCGAACGGAGTGAGGGTACCCAAACTTTGCCGGTCGTGTTCCCAAACTTATTGTGCGAGAGTCGGATTCGAGAGGTACCGGTTGCCGGCTGCGCCAGGTTCTGGGTATGGTGTTGCCAGCGAAGGGGAGTAGCCCCCAAATCGGCAATCGACATACTGGCTGCGCGGCGTGCTGTGCGGCCCGGTTGTCCGGACCGGTCCTGGACCGGTGGGCGAGACCTTCGGCCGTACAGACCGTTTGGGTTGCCGGCCGGAGGCGTCTTTTCTCCGAGCGGCCTGCCCCGACCCCGAGGAGTTGTGTGCTCGCCGCCCTGTTGTTGAGCTTCGCCGTCATCTTCGTCGCCGAGTTGGGTGACAAGACCCAGCTCGTCGCGATGATGTTCGCGCTGCGCTACCGCTGGTGGGTGGTGCTCTCGGCGATCACCGTGGCCACCACCGCGGTGCACGTGCTGTCGGTGGCCATCGGCCATTACCTCGGTGCGGCGCTGCCGACACATCTGCTCGGCCTCATCGCCGGTGCGATGTTCATCGTCTTCGGGCTGTGGACACTGCGCGGCGACAGCCTCTCCGACGACGAGACGTCGCGCGCCGCGAAGGCGACCGCGCCGGCGTTCTTCGTCGTCACCTCGGCGTTCATCCTGGCCGAGCTCGGCGACAAGACGATGCTGGCCACCGTCACGCTCGCCGCGGACCGCGACTGGCTGGGCGTGTGGATCGGCTCCACGCTGGGCATGGTCGCCGCCGACGGGCTGGCGATCCTGGTCGGGGCGGTGGCCGGCAAGCATCTGCCCGAACGGTTCATCCAGATCACCGCGGCGGCACTGTTCCTGGTCTTCGGCTTCTACATGCTGCTGGAATACCTGCTGCCGTCGGCTTCGGTCATCGTCATCGCACTCGCCGCGCTGGCACTCGTGCTCGGGATCGGCGCGATCCTGCGCGCGCTGCCCGAGCGGCTGCGGCCACCGGTGCTCCGGCCCGCGGCGGCGCCGTCGGCCGCCACCGACACCGGCGAGCAGTCCCCGCTCACCGCGGGGTCGGGCACCTCAGATCGGCACGACTGACCGGATCGCGATCTGGTCGGTCTCACAGTGCCTGCAGGCCAACGGGCGCACCTTCAGCCGGACGTTGGCGATCCGCAGCGCACGTCGGCACATTGGATACGGGCACCCGCACGACAACGTGACCCACCACTGCGCCGGGTGGGCGAGCGGGCCACAGAACTTGCGGCAGGTGCACAGGATCTCGGGGTCGAAATCCAGTTCTGCCAGCGACGGCTCGGCCAGTGTGGTCACGGCACCCAAGGCTAAAGTGGTGGTCGAGACTTTTGCGGGAGGCGCGCGCGAAAAGTCACCGCGCGCCGCTCACGTGCCTGCCGGCGTCGCCCGGCAGCCGCAGCGTTTCCACCAGGGTCAGCGCCAGAAGCACGCCGAGCGCGACGAACGCCCACGAGAACGACGTCAGCACGGTCAGCAGCAGCGCCGCCACCGCGATGCCCAGGCCGGCGGCCACCTCCTGCACGGTGGCGTTCAGCGTGTTCGCATGGGTGAGCTCGTCGCCATCGACATCGGCGAACGCCAGGCTGTTGTAAGCGGTGAAACCGATCGACCGCAGCGCGCCGCTGACATAGAGCGCGACCGCGATCAGCGCCACCGGGGTGCCGGGCTGCAGCGCGGCCAGCACCCCGAACCAGGCGACCGAGACCAGCCCGTTGACCAGAAGCACGCGCTTGATCCCGAACCGGCGCATCAACGGTGTGGTGAGCGGTTTGATGGTCAGGTTGCCGACGAACAACGCCGCCACCATCAGACCCGCGGTGAACGCCGACCACCCGAACTCCAGCTGGAACAACAGTGGCAGCAGGAACGGCACCGCGGTGATGACCAGGCGGTACAGCGAGCCGCCCGAGACCGTGATGCGCAGCGTGCGCACCCGCAGCACCGACAGGCGCATCAGTGGGGCCGGGCTGCGTCGCAGATGCCAGATCGCAGCGCCGAGCAGGGTGACGGCCAGCGCCCCGCCGATGCCGACCATCAACCAGTCGGTGCCGCTGACCCGGATGTGCTCCAGGGCCAGCAGCGCTGCGGCGATCCCTGCGCCGAGCAGCAGCAGGCCGCGCCAGTCGAACGGCCGGGTCTGCGCGGCCGGTCCACCGCGGATCAGCTTGAACGCCAACAGAAGTCCGACGATGCCGATCGGGATGTTGATCAGGAAGATCCAGCGCCAGGACCCATAGGTCGCGATCGCGCCGCCGAGTGCGGGGGCGAGCACCGGCGCGGTCAGCGCCGGCCAGGTCAGCAGCGCGATCGCCCGGACCAGGTCGGCCTTGTCGCTGTAGCGCAGCACGGCCAGCCGGCCGACCGGCACCATCATCGCGCCGCCGACTCCCTGCAGCACCCGCATGGCCACGAGCATCGGAAGTGACGCGCTCAGCGCACAGCCCACCGAGGCCAGCGTGAAAACCACGATGGCGGTGAGGAAGACCCGCCGGATGCCAAACTTTTCGGCCAGCCATCCGGTGGCCGGGATCAGGATCGCGACGGTGAGCAGATAGGCCGAGACGGCGATGTTGACGTCCACCGGAGCCACCCCGAACGTCGCGGCGATGGCCGGGATCGCGGTGGCGATGATCGTCGCGTCGAGGATCTCCATGAACATGGCGCCGGCGACGAGCAGCGCCATCCCCCGGGGGAACGAGGATCGGGAAGGGGTCGCCGCGGACACGGGATCCAAACCTAGACCGCCCCCGATGGCCGGGGTCGCCCGGGGAGAGCGAATCAGTCCGAGCAGTTCAGCGCCACATGCACCTTCTGCCGAGGCCGGACGGTGAACACGTTGGCGTCGTCCTCGTCGAACGGGAACTGCTGGATGCTGGGCAGGTTGCGCACGCTGATCACGCTGCACTGGTCCAGCGGGCCGTTACCCACCCGGCTGATGCGCACGTCGTGACCCTGCGCCCGCAACTGATTGATCGTCGAGGCGGCGGTGTCGGCCTGCGCGGGCGCGGCGAGTACGAGCGCCGCACCGACCGGGAGTAGGACGGAGGCGAGAGACTTCTTCATGCGTAACTCCTTGAGTCGGCGCCTCAGCGGCGCGACCGAATATCGATGCCACCATCGTCGCGACGTGACCGCTGCGACGCTTGGAGCCTGGGTGGAGATTCCATAGAGGTTTCCAATCCTTTTCGGAGATCTCGGTTTCAGAGGACTTTGGAAAGGAAGTCGCGCAACCGCGGATGATTCGGGTTGTCGAACAGCTCGCCGGGCGGCGCGTCCTCGACGATGTCGCCGTCGGCCATGAACATCACCCGCGAGGCGACCTCGCGCGCGAAGCCCATCTCGTGGGTCACCACCACCATCTGCACCCCGGACTCGAAGTACGGGTCGGAGAAGTCGAACACAGCCTTGCGTTCGTCGGTGATCGACATGCCCGCGATCACCCCGGCGGCCTGGTTGGCCTGCACCGCCTGCAGGGCGGCGTCGAAGCCGAGGGGCTTGATGTCGACGGTGAAGTCCTGGTCCTCGGCGATCTCACGGATCAGATCCATGTCGATGCCCACGAGTTGTCCACCGGCGTCCTGGAATTCGAACGGCGCAAAGGTGGTGTCGGTGGCGATGACGTAGTCGGGTTCCTGCGCCGAGGCCGTCCCGGCGGCCGGCAGACGATGTCGCCCGGGGGAGGTGGCCTGGCTGTTGCCGGCCTGACGTGACCGCATCGCGCGCATGGTGCCTCCCCGCGTAGGTGTCTGACAAGAACGCTAATCCCGGGAGGGGCCTCGCGCCGCGGAATACGGTCAGCGGGCGGGGGCGCCGACCGCGCCGGTGGGCGGCGGTGGCCGAGTCGGGCCCAAATCGGCTCCGGCGGTGAGACGTTGAACGTCGGCGTCGGCCCCGCGGACAACGCGGCGGGCGGTGCCGTAATGACCCGCCCGGAGGCCGTTGGGCAGGCCCGGACCGCAATCGGCGGCTACTGTGCCGGTGCAGCCCCGGACTCCGATAGCCTGTGTACGGTGTCGCGTGCGGCACCGACCCGGGTTCAGACTGCAGCCTCTTGAGTTCACGTGCGTCCGATCCGCGGCCGCACCCCACGAGACGAGGCTTGAGGTGCAGCAATTCAGCGAACACCAGATCGATGGTGTCGTGGTCGTCGTCGCAACTGGCGCCGTCGACATGCTCACCGCGCCACAACTGCAGGAGGTCGTCACCGCCGCGCTCGCTCGCAGGCCAGACGGCCTGATCATCGACCTGACCGCGGTGGACTTCCTCGGCTCGGCCGGTATGCAGGTGCTGATGATCACCCGTAAAGAGCTCGACGGCGCGATCAAGTTCGCCGTCGTCGCCGACGGTCCGGCAACCAGCCGCCCCCTCAAGATCACCGGGGTGGCCGACTACATCGACTTGTTCTCCACGCTCGACGTCGCGCTGCAGAACCTCACGGCCTGACGGCCCGGCTTCACCGCCGTGAGCGGCAGGTTTCGCTTTTTGGCCCTCGGGGAACAGACGCTTCGCGCAAAGACCCCCGCAGACAAAGGAGCGTTTCGTGAGCGACAACAATTCCGGTCCGGAAGAAGCCGTCAAGGGCGTCGTCGAGGGTGTGAAGGGTAAGGCCAAAGAGGTCGCAGGCGTCGTCACCGGCCGGGATGACCTGCAACGCGAGGGGCAGGCCCAGCAGGACAAGGCCGATGCGCAGCGCGAAGCCGCGCAGAAGGAGGCCGAGGCCGAAAGCGCTCGCGCCGCTGCCAAGGCCAACGAAGAGCGGCAGAAAGCCGAGCAGGGCTAACCGTCAGGCAGGTAAGTTGGCCTGCAATGACCGTCACGTCCATCCGTAGCCGCTCGGCGGACAGTCGGCGCTTCGCCATCGCGTCGACGACCCTGACGTTCGCGTGCCGGACGGAAGGCTCCGGGGGACGAACTCAAGCCACCGTGGCGGTCATGGGCGAAGTGGACGCGGGCAACGCCAAACTCTTCGCCCACACCGTGCGGGAAGCCGCAGGCGGGCACGCCGCACTGGTGCTCGATCTCACCGAAGTCAACTTCATGGCGTTCGACGGCGCCTCGGCGCTGTACGCCATCAGCGCACATCTGGCCCGCGAAGACGTGACGTGGTGTGTGGTGGCCGGCCCCGCCGTCTCGCGGGTGCTGGAACTCTGTGACCCCGAGGGGCTGATCCCGGCTACCACGGTCTCGTCGGTGCGCGGCGCCAAGCCCGCCTGACGCGTTTTCAGCGAACCCCGGCGCAGAGTCGACACTTGGGACTGTGGGCGGCCGCACAACGGTTCGTCCGCCGGCGCTATCCTCACTGTGGGTTTGCTGTCGTGTCGCGGTGTGATCTGACGCTCACTTTGGGCGGGAAAGCTAAGAATTCGTTACGAACATGTTTTCTTCCAATTTTCGCTGAACACTTGCTGAATCCGTTCAAGGCCAGTTCAGGCACTGCTCAATGTTTGCCCAGGGAATATCACAAATCCATCACGAGAAGTTTCCTAAGCGTGGGCTGAGAGGTTGCCGAGCCGTTCCGTGAGACGTCATCTTCGAGGGGCGTGACCTTGAATTTCCGTCGCTACACTCGATTCAGGCGGCGCCAGTTCGGGCGCCCCGGGACGTAATCTAGAGCCAGGCAGCCGCGCTGCCGGCGGAGGTACCACGACACATGGCAAACTTTTCGGGACTGATGGGGCGTCTGATGCCCAGAGGTAAAACTGCGGCGCGTGTGGCCGAGGGCTCGCGCGCGAAGACCTCGGCCAGTTCACCCACCGACGTGGCGCCGGACCGGCAGCTCACCGTGGCACGCGGGCCGATCGCCGACATCGCCGCCGGCCACGGCACGGTCGCGGTCGCCAACCCGGCCGACGGCAGCGTGTCGCTGATCGACAACACCACGCTGGCCGTGGTCGCCACCGTCGCGGTGGACGGCGAGCCCACCGCCGTCGCGGTGTCCGACGACCGGGCCTTCGTCAGCGTGGCAGCCGAGAGCTTCGACGCCGTCAAGGTGATCGACCTGGAGAGCCGCGCCGTCGTGGCCACCTACCCGTTAGCCTTCGCGGTCACCGCGCTGACCGTCGACGCCGACGGCAAGCGCGTGTACGCCGCCCGCGGCGCGCAGGACAGCGTCGACATCGCGGTCATCGACGTCACCGCCGAGCGGGTCGGCACCATCGGCATCGGCTCCGGCCCCGCTGCCAACGTGGACGCGCTGTGCGCCGACCCCAACGGCAAGCGGGTTTACGCCGCAGTCACCGACGCGGTGGGCAGCCGGCTGATCGTCGTGGACACCGAAACCTCGCAGGTCCGCCGGGTCGTGCCGATCGGTCCGCCGATCCGCGACATCGCCTACGCCGGGGGCGCGGTCTACCTGCTGACCTCCGATCGCGCGGTCGGCGGCGCCGTCCACGTCCTGGACCTGGACACCATGCGGGTGACCGACCGGGTGGCCCTCGGTGGCGCACCGACCCGGTTGTCGATGAGCGCCGACCAGACCCGCGCCTACATCGTCGACTACGACCGCGTCGCGGTGCTGTGCACGCTCAGCCTGGAGATCGTCGACGCGCTCACCGTCGGCACGCGGCCGTCCTGCGTTGCGCAGGGCGCCGACAGCGCGCGGCTGTACGTCGCCGACTATTCCGGTGAGGTCAGCGTGTTCGCCGTCGAGTCGACCATCGAGTCGCTGTACACGCAGTTCCTGGCGACCGACCCGCACGCGCTCCACGCCTCGCGCACGCTGCAGGCCGCCCCGGCGTAAACCGGCGGCTCACCGCCACTGATACCGCGTCTTGGGCCGTCCCGCCTTGCCGTACTCGGTCTGCCGGCGCACCGTGCCGTCGTCGGCGAGACGTTCGAGATAGCGCCACGCGGTCACCCGGGACACCCCGACCTGTTTGGCGACCTCGTCGGCGGTCACCCCGTCTGCCGAATCGCGCACGGCACGGGCGATCTCGTCGTTGGTGCCCGGTGACGCGCCCTTCGGCGCGGCCGCCCGGTCCGGCCCCACGCGTAACTCCGCGAGCGCGCGGTCGACCTCGGCCTGGCTGGCCGCATCCGTGCCCGCCGGCAGTGCCTCGCGGTAACGGCGGTAGCGCTCGAGGCGGTCCCGGAACGCGGCGAAGGTGAACGGCTTGAGCAGATACGCCAGCGCGCCCTGTCCCACCGCGGCGCGCACCATCTCCAGGTCCCGTTCCGAGGTGATCGTGATGATGTCCGGCGCCGGCCGCAGCCCCGACAGCGCCGACGCGAGAGCGATGCCGTTGGCGTCTGGCAGGCCGATGTCGAGCAGCACGAGGTCGATCGGCGTGTCCGTGGTCGCGGCCGTGGCGGCCGCCCGCATCGCGTCCCGCGCCGTATGCGCCACCGCTGCCACCGAAAAGCCTTGCAGCCGTTGCAGATAGGCCTGATGCGCGTCGGCGATCAGCGGTTCGTCCTCGACGATCAGCACGGTGATCACGGGCGCGTCACCGTCACCGTCACGACGGAGCCGTAGGTCACGTCCGCGGTGAGCTGCCCGCCGTGCCGTTTCACCACCTGGGCCACCAGCGCCAGCCCCAGCCCGTGCTGAGCGGCGTCCTCGCCGGACTTCGTCGAGTACCCGCGACGCATGGCCGTCTCGAATGTGCCGTCGTCCATGCCTACTCCGCTGTCGGCGACCCGGATCAGCAGCCGCTGCGAGTCCTGGTGCACGGTCACCTCCACCCACGGATCGTCGGGATCGCAGGCGTCCATCGCGTTGTCGATCAGGTTCCCGGCGACAGTGACCATCTCCTGCCCCGTCAACAACAGGTCGTCGGCGGGCAGTTCGGAATCCTCGGTGATCGTCAGCTCGATCCCGCGCTCGTCGGCCTGGGCCGCCTTACCGAGCAGGAGAGCCACCAGTGCGGGCTCACCGACCGCGCTGGACAACCGGTCGACGAGCAGCTGGGACAACTGGAGCCCGGCGGTGGCGAACCGGACGGCCTCGTCGGGGCGACCCATCTCCACCATCGTGACGATGGTGTGCAGCTTGTTCGCCGCCTCGTGGGCCTGCGCCCGCAGCGAGTCCGTCAACACCTTGAGCGAGTTGAGTTCGCCCAGCGCACCCTGCAATTCGGTGCGGTCGCGGATCGTCACCACCTCGGAGCCGTGCGCGTCCGAACGCACCCGGGACCGGTTCACCACCAGCACCCGGTCGTCGGTGACGTGGACCTCGTCGCGGGCGCCCGGGTTGTAGGTGCGCAAGAACTCCGGCAGATCCGACTGCGCGACCGCGCCGGCGGGAAGCGACAACAGGCGGCGGGCCTCGTCGTTGACCACCGCGACCCCCGATCGGTCCAGCACGATCAGGCCCTCGGACACCGAGTGCAGGATCGCGTCGTGGTGGTCGTACATGACCCGCAGCTCGTCGGGACCGAGGCCGCGGGTCTGGCGCAGAAGGCGACGGCGGATGCCCCATACCCCGACCAGTGAGATGGCAAGGGCGCCAACGCTGATCGCGGCGATCATCGGCCACTGCGCCTGCCAGCGGTCGGCCAGGCTCTGCTGAAGGATGCCCGCGGCGACCAGACCCACGACCCGGCCGTCGGCGTCGTGCACGGGGGCCACCGCGCGGATCGACGGGCCCAGCGTGCCGGTGTACACCTCGGTGAACGTCCGCCCCTCGAGTGCGGGCCCGATGTTGCCCAGATAGGCGCCGCCGATCTGCGTCGGGTCGGTGTGGGTGAACCGGGTGCGGTCGGGCGCCATGATCGTGATGAACGCGATGTCGGTCTGCCTGCGCACCAACTCGGTCACCGGCTGCAGGATCTCGGTGGCCCGTCCGGACCCGATCGCCTCGGCCGTCGACGGTGAGTCGGCCAGCGCGGTTGCGATGCCCAGCACCTGTTGCTCGGCGGCGGCATCCCCGTCGTGCCGGGCATCCAGCACCGCCAGCGCACTGCCCGCCAGCACGATCACCGCGATCACCAGGATCTGCAACACGATCGCCTGCCCGGCCAGCGAGCGCGGCCACGGCGACCGGGACGGGGGCCGGGTCGTTCTCATCGGCCTCCTCCCGCTCATGTCCCCGCAAGGCATCCTTGCAGACCGGTGGGTGCACCGATGGTGAACGACAGCGCGATCACGCGGGCTGTGGTCAGGTAGCCTGCCGCACCGGGTTCTCGTCCTGGACGGCTTCGCCGCGGACTGATTCGGCCATCTCGTCGAACTCGCGCTGAATGTCCTCGTCGTCACGCGCGGTGAACAGCGATACGACGACGGCGACGACAGCGCACGCGACGAAGGCCGGAACGATCTCGTACATGACACTGGACAGCGCGTCGGTCTGGCCCCAGACGCCGACCACCACGGCGCCGGTGACCATGCCGGCGATCGCCCCGGCGGAAGTCAACCTGCGCCAGAACAGCGACAAGATGATCAGCGGGCCGAACGCTCCGCCGAAGCCGGCCCACGCGAAGCCAACGAGGTCGAGGATCGAACCGTCCGGGTTCAGGGCGAGCAAGATCGCCAGCACCGCGACGATCAGCACCCCGAGCCGGCCGTAGGTGACCAACCTCGTCGGGCTGGCCTCCTTGCCGAACGCGCGGTAGATGTCCTCCACCAGAGCAGACGAGCAGACGATGAGCTGCGATGAGATCGTCGACATGATGGCCGCCAGTACCGCGGCGAGGACGATTCCGGCGATGAAGGGGTGGAACAGAACCTGCGCCAGACGCAGGAAGACCGTCTCCGGGTTGTCCAGCGTCTCGCCCCGGCCGTAGAAGTACGCCAGGCCCGCGAACCCGGTGGTGATCGCGCCTGCGGCGGTGAGCAGCATCCAGCTGATGCCGATGCGGCGGCCCGCTTTTGCGTCGGCAGCCGACCGCATCGCCATGAACCGGACGATGATGTGGGGTTGACCGAAATAGCCCAGCCCCCAGGCGGCTGCGGACATGATGGCCAGGAAACTCCCGCCGAAGAACAGTGAGGTGCGGTGGATTTCGTCACCGGCGTTGGCTGCGTTGTGCGCGGCGTCGGCGGCCTGAACCAGGCTGAGCACTTCACCGGGTCCGCCGGCGGCGATGATCGCGGCGACCGGAATCGCGATGAGGGCCGCAAGCATCAGCAGCGCCTGCGCCACATCGGTGAGCGACGCGCCGAGGAATCCGCCGAAGAGGGTGTAGCACAGGGTGACTCCGGCGACCAGCAGCATGCCCGTCACATACGACGAGCCGAACGAGGTTTCGAAGAACACGCCGCCGGCGACCATTCCCGACGATACGTAGAACGTGAAGAAAACCAGGATGATCGCGCCTGCCGAGATCCGCAGGACATGCGAATGATCACGCAACCTGTTCTCGAAGAAGCTCGGTACGGTGATCGAGTTGTTGGCGATCTCGGTGTAGGCCCGAAGCCGCGGAGCGACGAACCGCCAGTTGAGATACGCGCCGATCACCAGCCCGATCACGATCCACGCCTCCACCAGACCGGTGGCGTATATCGCGCCGGGGACGCCGAGAAGCAGCCAACCGGACATGTCGGAGGCTCCCGCGGACAGGGCCGCGACGCCGGGTTTGAGCTTGCGGCCGCCGAGCATGTAGTCGTCGAGGTCACTGGTACGGCGGAAGGCGTAGTAACCGATCGCGAGCATCAGGGCGAAGTACAGCCCGATCGCCAGCATCTGAAAAGTGCGGTCGGTCATCTCGATGTCCTCGTTCCGGTTGGTGGCGGACTACGACGGGGCGCCCGAATGTTCAAGATCACTAAAGCAGGGATGTGATTCGAACCTCTTGGCCGATTACATCGGAAACCCGCCCCCGATTTGTCGCGAAGAACAAGACCCGGTGATCGTCCGCGTGGTTCCCGACCGCGAGCTCCTGCACTAAATGAACTAAAACGTGACCTGGCTCACGTCCTGGCAGAGCATCCTTTCAGACGTTTCGCCCAAGTTGAGCCCGGAGGACAGCCCGATGACGACCACGATCGACACACCGACACCGCCCGAGGCGCCGCGGCAGAAACGCGACCGCACCCACTGGCTCTACATCGCGGTCATCATCGCGGTGATCGCCGGCGTCGGGGTCGGCATCCTGGCTCCCGAGGTCGGCAAGAGCGTCGGGGTGCTGGGCACGATGTTCGTCGCGCTGATCAAGATGATGATCGCGCCGGTCATCTTCTGCACGATCGTGCTGGGCATCGGATCGGTCCGCAAGGCCGCCACCGTCGGCAAGGTCGGCGGCCTGGCGTTCGTCTACTTCCTGGCCATGTCGACGTTCGCGCTGGCCATCGGCCTGGTCGTCGGCAACCTGCTGCACCCCGGCAGCGGCCTGAACCTGTCCGACAGCGCAGCGGGCAAGGGTGCCGAACTGGCCGAGAAGGCCCACGAATCCGGCGGCATGCTGGACTTCGTCCAGGGCATCATCCCGACCTCGATGTTCTCGGCACTGACCGAGGGCAGCGTGCTCCAGGCACTGTTCATCGCCCTGCTGGTCGGGTTCGCGCTACAAGGTCTCGGCTCGGCGGGGGAGCCGATCCTGCGCGGCATCGAGCACCTGCAGAAGCTGGTGTTCAAAGTCCTGGTGATGATCCTGTGGCTGGCCCCGATCGGCGCATTCGGCGCGATCGCCAACGTCGTCGGGCAGACCGGTTGGGCGGCCGTCGGACAACTGATGGCCCTGATGCTCGGCTTCTACCTGACCTGCACGATCTTCGTCTTCGGTGTGCTCGGCTCGCTGCTGCGTTTCGTCTCGGGCGTGTCGATCTTCAAGCTGGTCCGCTACCTGGCCCGCGAGTACCTGCTCATCGTCTCGACGTCGTCGTCGGAGTCCGCGCTGCCGCGGCTGATCGCCAAGATGGAGCACCTCGGGGTGGACCGCTCGACGGTCGGCGTCGTGGTGCCCACCGGCTATTCCTTCAACCTGGACGGCACCGCGATCTACCTGACGATGGCGTCGCTGTTCATCGCAGGCGCCCTCGGCGATCCGCTGACCGTCAGCGAGCAGATAGGCCTGCTGGTCTTCATGATCGTCGCCTCCAAGGGCGCCGCCGGGGTGACCGGTGCCGGCCTGGCCACCCTGGCCGGCGGTCTGCAGGCCCACCGTCCCGACCTGCTCGACGGCGTCGGGCTCATCGTCGGCATCGACCGGTTCATGTCCGAGGCCCGCGCGCTGACCAACTTCTCCGGCAACGCGGTGGCCACCCTGCTGGTCGGCACCTGGACCAAGACCATCGACAACGGCAAGGTCAACGCGGTGCTGGCAGGCCGGGATCCGTTCGACGAACTGACGATGCTCGACTCGGACCACGGCTCGCGTGCCCAGGAGCCGGCGCAGGAGAAGCTCCCCGCGAAGGTGTAGGGCACGGGTGGGAACGGCCCGGTCGGACTCAGCGCCGACCGGGCCTTTCCGCGTGCGGGACCGCTAGCGCTCGGCGCGCTGGTAGGCGGTGACCACCGCGGCGCCGCCCAGCCCGATGTTGTGCTGCAGCGCGGCGGTGACACCGTCCACCTGACGCTTGTCGGCGGTGCCGCGCAGCTGCCAGGTCAGCTCGCTGCACTGCGCCAGGCCCGTGGCGCCCAGCGGATGGCCCTTGGAGATCAGCCCGCCCGACGGGTTGACCACCCACCGGCCGCCGTAGGTGGTGTCCTCGTCGTCGATGAGCTTGGGCGCCTCGCCGGGGCCGCACAGCCCGAGGGCCTCGTACAGCAGCAGTTCGTTGGCCGAGAAGCAGTCGTGCAGCTCGATCACCTGGAAGTCCTCGGGGCCGAGCCCGGACTGCTGGTAAACCTGCTGGGCCGCTTTGACGTTCATGTCGTAGCCGATGACGTTGGCCGCACTGCCGTCGAACGTCGAGGCGAAGTCGGTGGTCATGGCCTGGCCGACGATCTCGACGGCCTGCCCGGCGAGGTCGTGCTCGGCGACGTAGTCCTCGCCGGCCAGCACGACCGCCGCGGACCCGTCGGAGGTCGGCGAGCACTGCAGCTTGGTCAGCGGATCGGAGATCATCTTCGCCGCCAGGATGTCGTCGAGCGAGTACTCGTCCTGGAACTGCGCGTACGGGTTGTTCACCGAATGCTTGTGGTTCTTGTGGCCGATCTTCGCGAAATGCTCGGCGGTGCTGCCGTACTTCTTCATGTGCTCACGCCCGGCCGCGCCGAACATCCACGGCGCCACCGGGAACTGCATCGCGTCGATCTCGTTGAGCGCCAGGATGTGTCGTTTCATCGGCGACTCGCGGTCATCGACGCTGCTGCCCAGCGAGCCCGGCTGCATCTTCTCGAAACCCAGGGCCAGCACGCAGTCGGCCAACCCGCCCCGGATCGACTGGGCGGCCAGGTACAGCGCCGTCGACCCGGTCGAGCAGTTGTTGTTCACGTTGACGATCGGGATGCCCGTCATGCCCAGTTCGTAGAGCGCGCGCTGCCCCGACGTCGAATCGCCTGAGCAGTAGCCGACGAAGCCCTGCTGGATCTCGGTGTAGTCGACACCGGCATCGGCGAGCGCGTTGGTGCCCGACTCGCGCGCCATGTCCGGATAGTCCCAGCCCTCCCTGCGGCCGGGCTTCTCGAACTTGGTCATGCCGACACCGATGACGAAAACCCGCCTCATGGTGATCCCTTCGCAGTGTGGTGGTCTCCCCAAGCACGGTAGCTGGGGCTATCCGTACTGCAACCACCAGTTGTGCAGCTCCGCCAGATCGGATCCCTGCGCGTCGACCAGCAACAGGTACTCGTCGTTGGTCCACACCACGTCTGCGTTGTCGTTGTAGGTGCCGCAGGCGATCTGGCCGACCACCTGATCCGGGCTGTCGACGTAGTGCCAGGTCGTCGGCGAGTCGATGCCGCTGCCGGGGCACTGCATCAGCTCGGAGTTCACCTGCACCGCTTCGTTGAACGCCGCGTCGAGCGCGTTCCGGTCCGCGAAGATCGAGTACCTGGCGAACGCGGGCCCGCTGGGGGTGAGCGCCTGCGTGCAGTCCACGGTGGCGACCGCGCCGGCGGCGGGCGGCTGCACCGGCTGGCAGTTCGAGCTGTCGTGACCGCCGGAGAGCAGGCTCATCAACTGCTCGTCCGCAGAGTCCGACGGCAGGGCCGGGGTGGTCGCGGTCCGGGTCCGCCGGCTGGGCTCCGGCGACGTCGGCACGGCGCCGTCGGTGCGCGCCGCCATCGAGTCCGACGCGTCCGTCGCCTCCGTGGAGTCCCCGGAGCGCACCATCAACCAGATGCCCAGACCGGCCAGCGTCAACACGATCACCGCCCCGGCGGCCAGGAACGCGACCATCGGTCCCTTCGACTCCCGGCCCGGCGGCATCGGCGGCCAGGTGACGGCCACCGCATCGGCGGCGGCCCTGGCCATCTCGCCGGCTGACGGATAGCGGTCCTGCGGACGCTTGGCCAGACCACGGGCGACGACCTCGTCGAGACCGGCGGGAAGCCCGGGGCGCTGCGCGCTGGGGCGCGGCGGCGGATTGTTGAGATGAGCCGCGATCACCGCGCTGACACTGTCGCCCCGGAACGGCGGCACCCCGGTCAGGCATTCGTAGAGCACGCACGTCAGCGCGTACACGTCGGCCCGGTGGTCGACCTCACCGCCGCCGAACCGCTCCGGAGCCATGTAGGCGTAGGTCCCGACGGCCGTGCCGAGCTGGGTCAGCGTCTCGTCGGTGGCCGCGTTCGCGATGCCGAAGTCCACCAGATACGCGAAGTCGTCGTGGTCGAGCAGGATGTTCTCCGGCTTCACGTCGCGATGCAGGATGCCGGCGCGGTGCGCGGAGTCCAGCGCCGAGGCGATCTGCCGTACGACCGCCGTCGCTCGCGCGGGATCCATCGGCCCCCGCTCCCGGAGGATCGTGCGCAGGTCGGTGCCGTCGATGAGTCGCATGTCGACGAACAACAGCCCGTCGATCTCGCCGTAGTCGTGGATCGGCACCACATGAGGTTCCTGCAGCCGGCCCGCCGCGTGTGCCTCCCGCTGGAGCCTGGTCCGGAACACCGGGTCGTGAGAGACCGCCTCGGGCAACAACTTCAGTGCCACGACCCGCTCCCGGACGGTGTCCTCGGCCTCGTAGACCTCGCCCATGCCGCCCTTGCCGAGCAGGCGCCGCAGCCGGTAGGGCCCTATCTGGGAGCCGACCCGGGAACGGGGCTCGGGCTCGGTCATCGTGGCTCCTCGGGTTTCGTCCGGCGAAGCCACAGTAAACGGACCGAACCCGCTGCGCCGGGCCAGACGCGCGGTTGCCGATTTCCGGCCGATTCGCCCGCGACTGGTGTAGAAGTCGTTGGAACGTGTTCCAGTTGGGGCACGGTGAGGAGACGACATGACGTTGCGGGTCGTGCAGTGGGCCACCGGCGGTGTCGGCGTCGCGGCGGTCAAGGCGGTGCTGGAGCATCCCGAGCTGAAGTTGACAGGTTGCTGGGTGCACTCGCCGGACAAGGCGGGGCGCGACGTCGGGGAGATCGTCGGGGTCGGCCCGCTCGGTGTCACCGCCACCGACAGCATCGACGAGATCCTGGCATCGGACGCCGACGCGGTGATCTACGCCCCGCTGATGGCCAACCCCGACGAGGTCGCGGCGCTGCTGCGGTCGGGCAAGAACGTCGTCACCCCGGTGGGCTGGCTGTACCCCAGTGCGCGCAGCGGTGCCGCGATGCGGGAGGCCGCAGTCGCGGGCAACGCGACCCTGCACGGCACCGGGATCGCGCCCGGCGGGATCAGCGAGAAGTTCCCGCTGATGCTGTCGGCGATGTCCACCGGTGTGACATTCCTGCGCGCCGAGGAGTTCTCGGATCTGCGCACCTACGAGGCGCCCGACGTGCTCCGGCACGTGATGGGCTTCGGGGACACCCCGGACAAAGCGCTGACCGGCCCGATGCAGAAACTGCTCGACACCGGGTTCATCCAGGCCATCCGCATGTGTGTCGACCAGCTGGGCTTCGCCGCCGACCCGAAGATCCGGGCGACACAGGAGATCGCGGTGGCCACCGCGCCGATCGACTCCCCGATGGGCACGATCGAGCCGGGTCAGGTCGCGGGCCGCAGGTTCCACTGGGAGGCGCTGGTCGACGGCGAACCGGCGGTGAGGGTGACGGTCAACTGGCTGATGGGCGAGGACAACCTCGACCCGGCCTGGACCTTCGGGCCCGAGGGGCAGCGCTACGAGATGGAGGTCCGGGGCAACCCCGATTTCACGGTGTCGGTCAAGGGCTTTCAGTCCGAGGTCGGCGGCGAGGGCCCGGAGTACGGAGTGGTCGGCACCGCGGCGCACTGCGTCAATTCGGTGCCCGCGGTCTGCGCGGCGCCGCCGGGCATCGCCACCTATCTCGATCTGCCGCTGATCAGCGGCAAAGCGGCACCGCAAAAGACCGGCACCGACCGCTGACCCGGGCTAGCATTCGGGTATGCCCGCCCCTACCGCGGACCACTGACCCGATGTCCGGCTGTTCGGCCTCCACGCGGGAACGCCGGTGACCGCGACGTTCTGGCTGCTCGACGCGCCGGACAGCCTGGCCCGGCAGAGCCACCAGAATCCCGACGGCACCGGCCTGGGCGCCTTCGACGCGTCCGGTGCCGCGATCGTCGAGAAGCAGCCCATCGCGGCGTGGGAGGACACCGAATTCGCCCGTGCCGCCCGCAATCTCACCGGGACGACCTTCATCGCGCACGTGCGTTACGCGACCACCGGATCGCCCGACATGACCAACACCCATCCGTTCCTGCAGGACGGCCGGCTGTGCGCGCACAACGGCGTGGTGGAGGGCCTCGACACCCTCGACGCCAGGCTGGCCGAACTCGGCGTCAGTGACCTGGTGACCGGCCAGACCGATTCGGAACGGGTGTTCGCGCTCATCACGGCGGCCACCCGGTCGCGGAACGGAGACGTCGGCGCCGGGATCGTCGACGCGATGGACTGGCTGGCTGCCAACGTCCCGATCTGCGCGGTGAACCTACTGGTGTGCACGGCCACCGACATGTGGGCGCTGCGCTACCCCGACACCCACGACCTGTTCGTACTGGATCGCCGCGAGCCGGCCGCGCATGCGCCATTCGAGCTGCGCACCAACAGGATCCACGCACGGGCGGCCCACCTCGACACCGCGCCGTCGGTCGTGTTCGCGACCGAACGGATGGACGACGACCCGGCCTGGCGGCTGCTCGGCGACGCCGAGCTGATCCACGTCGGCCCCGACCTCGGCATCACCTCCACCCCCGGCGCGATACCCCCGCCGCGGCACCGGATCTCGATCGGTGACCTGAACCCCGCCGCGGCGGCCGGCCAGGCTCTCCACTGAGCGGTCACTACGATGGCCGCGACGGCGGCTCCGTTCCGGTACCCGCCGGGAAGGAGCGTGGGATGCCCGACACCAACCGAGCACTGGTGCTCGCCGGCGGGGGACTGGCCGGCATCGCCTGGGAGACCGGCGTGCTGCTCGGAATCTGCGACGAGCTGCCCGGAACGGGACAGGAACTGCTCGCCGCCGACGTGCTGCTCGGGACCTCGGCCGGCTCCGCGGTAGCCGCGCAGATCGGCAGCGGAATCGCGCTGGCGGAGCTGTTCGACCGTCAACTGTCGCCGGAGTACGGGGCCCACGAGATCCACCCGGGCGTCTCGATCGACGCCATCACCGAGCTGTTCCTGAGCGCGATGCTCGTCCCGGACGCGACCAAAGAGCAGAAGCTGCAGAAGATCGGCGCGGTCGCCGCGGAGACCGACACGGTGACCGAATCGGTGCGTCGCACGGTGATCGAGCACCGGCTGCCGCAGCACTCGTGGCCGGCACGCACGCTGCGGGTGACCGCGATCGATATCGCCACCGGAGAGCTGGCGGTGTTCGACAAGGACTCCGGCGTCGATCTCGTCGACGCGGTCGCCGCGAGCTGCGCGGTGCCCGGCGTGTGGCCCCCGGTCACGATCGGTGACCGGCGGTTCATGGACGGAGGGGTGGCCAGCACGGTCAACATGGTCGCGGCCCGCGACTGCGGCGTCGCGGTCGCGCTGGTGCCCTCCGGCGCCGACAGCCCCTCGCCGTGGGGAACCGGCACCGCCACGGAGATCGACGGTTTCCCCGGGGCATCGCTGGCGGTGTTCGCCGACGCGGACTCGCTGGCGGCGTTCGGCACCAACCCGCTCGACCCCGCCTGCCGCGAGCCGGCGGCCCGGGCCGGCCGGGAGCAGGGGCGTCGGGAGGCCCACCGGGTCGCGGAGTTCCTGGGCCGGCGGTAGGCCGGGCCGGTCGTCTACACCTCGGAGGTGGACGCCTCAAGGGTCTGTAGCGCGGCATCGGCGAACTCCCGGCCGATCTCGATCACCTCCGCGGCGCGGTGGAAGTCCAGGGTGCGGCAGACGGTGCGCGGAAGCTCGATCAACAGATCGGGCGGATACGCCGCCAGTGTGTGCCGGGCCAGCGCGGCCTGGGCGATGTCGATCGACCGGTCCATCACCTCGAAGCTGCCGAGCTTCGGAATGCTGGGGCCATGTCCGTCGGAGTTCCCATCCACAGACTCCCGCGCGGCCTCCTCCAGCGGTTCGTCGTCCCCGGCGACGAACCGGCCCAGCACCGCACGACCGGTCGGCGTGTCCAGCAGCGTCCGGGCCGCCCTGGTGTCCAGCAACGACGACGAACTGCGCCACATCCGGTTCAGCCACTCGGTGGTCGCCGGCCGTGACTCGCGGTGGCGGCGACTGGCCTCCGGGTCGTCGCCGGACACGCTGACCGCGATGGTCACGTCGGCGTGGATCGCAGCCACCGGCGCCATCGGCAGCGGATCGAGAATGCCGCCGTCGGCGAGCAGGCGGCCGTCCAGCACATGCGGGGTGATCAACCCCGGGATCGCGATCGAGGCGCGGATCGCGCCGTCGACCGCACCGCGTTGAATCCACACCGACTTCCCGGTGATCAGATCGGTGGCCACCGAGGTGAACGGGACCGGAAGATCCTCGATGAGGACGTCGCCGAGGATCTCCCGGACGGCGTCGAGGATCTTCTCCGCGCGCAGCACGCCCGGCGAGGCGAGGGACGGATCGAGCAGGCGCAGCACGGCCCGCTGGGTCAGCGCGCTCGCCCACTCCGCGAACTCGTCGAGCTTGCCGGCCGCCTCCAGTCCGCCGACCAGCGCGCCCATCGAGGAGCCGGCGATCCCGACCACCTCGTGGCCGCGTGCGCGCAACGCGTGAATGACACCGATGTGGGCGTAACCGCGCGCGCCGCCGCTGCCCAGGACCAACGCCACTCGCATGCAGACATTCTGCGCCCGCGACGCCCGCGGTCGCGCGGTCAGCCGCAGAGCGCGTCGGCGGCCGCCTCGACCGCGACGATCACCGCGGACTGCTGGCCGGGCGTCAGCTCCGACCACCGCTTGTCGAACGTCCCCGGCCCCACCGACTCCGCGTGCTGCACGGTGCCCAGGTACGGCTCGACCTGTGCCCGTGGGTCACCGCCCTGCTGTTCCATCCACGTCCGCGCAGCCCGGCACGCCTGGAAGTAGTCGTCCTCGGTGGATTCGGCCGGCGCGCTGACCGCCGTGGTCACGCCGCCGGGGGAGACACCGACCCCTGCCGGGGCCGTGGGCGGAGCCGCGGAGGTGGTCGCGGTCGTCGCCGGGGACGTGGCAGACGGTTCCGAGGGGGACTCGGTGCCCGACGAGCACGCGGATGCGAGCACCACAGCCGACGCGACGGTGCCTGCGATGCCCACGGTGCGGAGGGAGTTCCTGGCCATCTGGCCAATCTATGCAACCGCCCCCGCCGCGGCACCAGGAAATCGCCTGGACGCCGACCTGCGCAGAGATAGATTCACCGTGACGTTAAGCCGCCACGCTGGCGACCGGCGGCCGGCCTGTGCCAGACTTGCCGCCGTGACCGACGTGACCCGGACCCAGGAGTGTTGTCAGGCCTAGCCGCCTGCCCCTGATCCGTCCGTCTGTCTTTCTCTGGAGAGTGCTCCGATGATCCTGGCTCCCACCCGTCTGCGTCCCGCCGACCTGCTGCACGTCACCGACCGCTTCGCCGACGATGTCCTCGGCGGCGACTACGACCACCTGCTGCCCGCCACCGGGTTGCCCACCACCGAGCGGTGGTTCACCCGCCTGCACGGCACCGACGAACTCGACGTCTGGCTGATCAGCTGGGTTCCGCACCGCTCGACCGAACTCCACGACCACGGCGGCTCGCTGGGCGCGCTCACCGTGGTCTCCGGCGCACTGTCCGAAACCCGCTGGGACGGTGAGGCTTTGCGCGACCGCAGGCTGGAGGCCGGCGACCAGGCGGCGTTCCCGCTCGGCTGGGTGCACGACGTGGTGTGGGCGCGCGACAGCGTGACCGGCGGCGGCACCCCGGCCGCGGGGCCGACGCTGAGCGTGCACGCGTACTCGCCGCCGCTGACCGCGATGTCCTACTACGAGGTCACCGCGCAGAACGCGTTGCGCCGCAACCGAACCGAACTGACGGACAAACCGGAGAGCGACTGATGGGCAGCCGAATCGACGCCGTACTCGCCGACGCGCGGGCCACGCTGACCCGGCTACCGGCCGACGAGGTGCCCGCGGCACTGGCCCGGGGCGCCGTGCTGGTCGACATCCGGCCCGCCGCGCAGCGCGCCGCCGAGGGCGAGGTGCCGCAGGCCCTGGTGATCGAGCGAAACGTGCTGGAGTGGCGGTGCGACCCCACCAGCGACGCCCGGATCCCGCAGGCGGTCGACGACGACGTGGAGTGGGTGGTGCTGTGCTCGGAGGGCTACACCTCCAGCCTGGCCGCGGCCTCGCTCAAGGAACTCGGTCTGCACCGCGCCACCGACGTCATCGGCGGCTACCACGCGCTCAAAGGTGTTCTGGTCTAGGTGTTCTCGTCGCTGCGGAGCATGCCCCGCAGCTTCTCGGTCTTGGCTTGCGTCCAGCCCGGCGGCAACAGGATCGACGCCCACGCGTCGGCGACGTCGCGGACGTAGACGTGCCCGTGGCCGTCGGGGACGTCGATCGCCACCGCCATGTCGGCGCTGACCTGGAGGAAGGTCACCACCGGGATCCACTCCATGTTCGGTGACACGTCGTATCCGCGCGGTTCGCGAAGCCAGTCCGGCCGGGTGAACAGCAGATCGGTGTTCCACCACGCGATCGGATCCGAGGCGTGCTGCAGATAGACCACCCTGGGCTGCTCCCACGGATCGTGGGGGCGCTGCAGGTCCCGGGCCTGCGACACGAACCGGACGTTGGCGCCCTTGTCATAGACCGGCAGCCACATCGGCGAGCCGGGATCGCGGTTGCGGGTCAGGTCGGTCCAGATCGTGTTGTTGAACGTGGGACCGCTGAACAGGGCGCCGTCGGTGCGCGCGATCAGATTGTTCAGCGCCAGGAACGGGGCCTCCCCGCCGAACGAGCCGAGGCTCTCACCGAACACCACCAGTTTCGGGCGCAGCGCCTCGGGCATCTCCCGGATCAGCGCGTCGACAGCCTCGAACAGCGCCTGGCTCGCCTGACGGGCGTTCTCCTTGTCCACCAGGAACGACAGCCAGCTGGGCAGGAACGAATACTGCATCGACACGATCGCGGTGTCGCCGTTGTACATGTACTCCAGCGCAGAGGCTTCGGCCTCGTTGATCCAGCCGGTGCCGGTGGTGGTGGCCACCGCGACGACGGCACGGTCCAGGCCGCCGGTGCGCTGCAGCTCGCGGGCGGCCAGCGCCGCGGTCTCCTTGATGCCCTCGGCCGAGTTCAGTCCGGCGTACGCGCGGATCGGTTCGGTCGCGGCAGACCCGTTGAACTCGGTGAGCTCCTCGACCGACGGGCCGCCGGCGACGAAGATCCTGCCCTGGTGGCCGAGCGACTCCCAGCTCACCAGCGACTGCGGTCCGCCGGAGCGCAGATCCGTTGTGGGCGCGGCGAAGTCGGGATCGGCCTCGTCGTTGACCGCGGCGAACGTCTTGTTGATCGTGCTCATCGCGACCCGCACCACCACGCCGTTGAGCAGTGCCACCGTCAACGCCAGCAACAGCGCGACCACCACGACCGCCGCCACCCGCGGCGGGGCCACCCGCCGGACCTGGCGGTCCAGGAACCGCGTGAATATGCCGACCTGCTGCCCGATCTCGACGAGCACGAACAGGATCACCACCGAAAGCGCCGCTGCCAGAGGGTAATCCCAGAAGGTCAGGCGCGGAACGCCCATCAGGTCGCGGACGTCGTCCTGCCAGTCGTGGAACTGGACGACCATCACGACCATCCCGATCACCGCGATCACGACGAGCGCCGCCCAGGCCCGCCGGGGCGCCGGCGGGCTGCTGTCCTTGGATCGCATGAACCGCACCAGCCATACCGCGAAGACCCCGAGCCCGTAGCCGATCGCGCCCGCGCCGCCGCTGACCAGGCCCTGGAACAGCGGGCCACGCGGGAGCAGCGACGGCGTGAGCGAGAACCACACGAAGATGAAACCGATCGCGGTGCCGGTGAAGGTGTAGTGGCGAACCCACCATGCGGGTCGAGGCGGGGTCGATTCCTCGCGCGCCGGCGCCTCGCCGGTCACCGCGGCGGGGGCTTCACCGGTATCGGTCACGCATGAACTCTAGCGATGCGTGAAGTTCGGCGACCGCTTCTCGGTGAACGCGTTCATACCCTCGGTCTGGTCGTCGGTGGCGAACGCCGAGTGGAACAGCCTGCGCTCGTAGAGCAGGCCCTCGGTCAGCGTGGTCTCGAACGCGCGATCGACGGCCTCCTTTGCCATCCGGGACGCCGACAGCGACATGCCCGCGACGGTGCCCGCGACCGACCGGGCCTCTTCCAGCAACGTGTCGGCCGGTACCACACGGGACACCAGCCCGGCGCGCTCGGCCTCCTCGGCGCCCATGTTGCGGCCGGTCAGGATCAGGTCCATCGCCTTGGCCTTGCCGATGGCGCGGGTCAGCCGCTGCGATCCGCCCATGCCGGGCAGCACGCCGAGCTTGATCTCGGGCTGACCGAACTTCGCGGTGTCGGCGGCGATCAGGATGTCGCACATCATCGCCAGCTCGCAGCCGCCGCCCAGCGCGTAGCCGGCGACCGCGGCGATCGTCGGGGTGCGTGTCGCGGCGAACTTGCCCCACGCGGCGAAGAAGTCCGAGGAGAAGACGTCGGCGAACGACAGGCCGGCCATCTCCTTGATGTCGGCGCCGGCGGCGAACGCCTTCTCGTTGCCGGTGACGATGATGGCCCCGACGCCCGGGTCCGCGTCGAGTTCGGCTGCGGCGGTGGTGACTTCGTGCATGACCTGGCTGTTGAGCGCGTTGAGCGCCTTCGGCCGGTTCAGCGTGATGGTGGCGACCCGGTCGTCGCGCTCGACGATGATGGTCTCAAAGGTCATGACTGCTCCTCGAAATTGATGTCGGGATCGGCGGAGACGAAGTACGCGTCGATGTCGGCTGAGGTCACGTCCGGCAGTGAGGCGGGCGACCACTTCGGGTTCTTGTCCTTGTCGATGAGCAACGCCCGGATGCCCTCGACGAGGTCGTGCGAGCGCAGCGACGCGCACGAGACCCGGAACTCCTGGCGCAGCACGTCTTCCAGTGTGTCCAGCTTCGCCGCGCGGCGCACCGCTTCCAGCGTGACCGAGACCGCGACCGGGGACCGCGACGCGATCAGGTCCGCCGCCTCGGCCGCCGCGCCGCCGTGGTCGTGCAGCGCGGCGACGATGTCGGCGACGGTCTCCTGGGCGTAGCAACGGTCGATCCACTCCCGCTGGGCCAGCAATGCGCTCGCGGGCGGCTTCTCGGCGAAAGCGGCCACTGCGGCGTCGACTCCGTCGGCCTCGATCGCGTCGACGAACGCCCCCAGGCGATCCTGCGGGACGAAGTGGTCGGCGAATCCCATCGCGATGGCGTCGGCGCCGGAGAACGGCGCGCCGGTCAGCGCGGCGTGCACGCCGAGCAGGCCCGGGGTGCGCGACAGGATGTAGGTGCCGCCGACGTCGGGGATGAACCCGATGCCGACCTCGGGCATCGCCATCTTCGTGGTCTCGGTGACCACGCGGACGCTGCCATGCGCGCTGATCCCCACCCCGCCGCCCATCGTGATGCCGTTCATCAGCGCGACGTAGGGCTTCGGGTAGCGGCCGATATAGGCGTTGAGCAGGTATTCGTCGTGCCAGAACCGGCGGGACCCGGTGCCACCGGTCTTCGCGTCGTGGTAGATCGCCACCACGTCGCCGCCCGCGCACAGGCCGCGGTCGCCGGCGCCGGAGACCACGACGGCGTCGACCGCGTCGTCGGACTCCCAGGCCGTCAGCGTTCGCGCGATCGTGTCCACCATCGGGTGGGTCAGCGAATTGATCGCTTTGGGCCGGTTGAGCGTGATGCGGCCGATGCCGCCGGCCGCAGTTACTAGGACATCCTTGTTTTCGTCCACGGATAGCAATCTAGATCGTCTCCCGGGTCGGGCCCAGCCCGGGTAAGGTTCCTGTGAAGGAACTGGGAAGTGACCGGTTGATCTTGACGATCGCCGCCGGGAACTGTCCGGGAACCTCGAACGTTGACCGTGTGATCCTCACAGGTCGAGGCATTACGACACATAGAGACAGGAAGGACCCGACGGTGCGCGAAAGCAGCAACCCGGTGTTCCGCACGTTGCCCAAGGGGCAGCAGGGCGGCTACGCGCAATTCGGTACCGGAGCCGCCGGCTACGGTACGCAGGCAGTACACGCCGATCCGTACGTCACGCAGTACCCGGACCGGCAGCAGGCGGGTGTCTCGCGTGCGCTGACCATCGATGATGTCGTGATGAAGACCGGCATGACGCTCGGCGTGCTGACGGCCGTCGCGGTGGTGTCCTACTTCCTGGTCAGCGGCAACCTCAGCCTGGCCATGCCGTTCACCCTGGTGGGTGCGCTCGGCGGCCTCGCCCTCGTGCTCGTCGCGACGTTCGGCCGCAAGCAGGACAACCCGGCGATCGTGCTGAGCTACGCGGCGCTGGAGGGCCTGTTCCTCGGTGCGGTGTCGTTCATCATCGCCAACATCGCGTCCGTCGGTGGCGTGGGCATGATCGCGCAGGCGATCGTCGGCACGCTCGGCGTGTTCTTCGGCATGCTCGTCGTCTACAAGACCGGCGCCATCCGCGTCACCCCGAAGTTCACCCGCATGATGGTCGCCGCGCTGTTCGGCGTCGTCGCCCTGATGCTGATGAACCTGGTGCTGGGCCTGTTCGGTGTCGGTGGCGGTGCGGGCCTGGGCCTGCGTGACGGTGGCGCCCTGGCCATCGGCTTCTCGCTGCTGTGCATCGGCCTGGCCGCGTTCAGCTTCCTGATCGACTTCGACGCCGCCGACCAGATGGTCCGCGCCGGCGCCCCGGAGAAGGCTGCGTGGGGCATCGCCCTCGGCCTGACCGTCACCCTGGTCTGGCTGTACCTGGAGATCCTGCGCCTGCTCAGCTACTTCAACAACGACTAGCAGTTCGGCCAGAGAAAGGGCGTCCACGAACGTGGGCGCCCTTTTTCGTGCGCGCGTGACGGGTGCGAGAGTGCGCTCAGCGCGTGCCTTCCGGCGGATCGGCGCTCTGGGCGCACTGTCGCGGAGTTATGCACAGAGCGCAGACCTCGAGGCTGCGCGGCACGCCGGCGGCCCGCCATTCTCTACACATGCAGATGCCCTTCATCGGAAGCGAAGCGGTGTCGGGCGGGCTCGTCCGCAAGCACCTGCTGCGCACCAGGTACGTCGCGCTCTATCCCGATGTGTACACCCGCCCCGGCATCGAGCTGAGCATGCAGCACCGGGCCACAGCCGCCTGGCTCTGGTCACGGCGCGGCGGCGTGCTGGCCGGTCTCACGGCATCGGCGCTGCACGGGGCGCGCTACGTCGAGGACTCGCAGCCGATCGAACTGGTCTGGTCGAACAGCCGCGCGCCGCGGGGCATCCGATCCCTCAAGCAGGACCTGCACCCCGACGAGATCACCCGCCGGCACGGGCTGCCGGTGACCAGCGTGCCGCGCACCGCGTTCGACCTGGGCCGCCGAGGTTCGCTCGACGTCGCGGTCCAGAGGCTCGACGCGCTGGGCCACGCGGCGGTTTTCGACGCCGTGGAGCTGCTGCGCTGGGCGCAGGACCGCCATTCCGGGAAGCGCGGGATGCGCCAGCTCGTAGAGGCGCTGGGCCTTCACGATCCGGGGGCACAGTCCCCGCGCGAGACGTGGCTGCGCCTCCTGCTGATCCGCGCCGGGTTCCCGCGCCCGTCCACCCAAATCCCGGTGACCAGCGCCGACGGCCGACGGCGCTACTACCTCGACATGGGTTGGGAGGACCTGAAGCTGGCGGTCGAGTATGACGGCGACCAGCACCGCGTCGACCCGGTGCAGTTCGCGCACGACATTCAGCGCGCCGAGGACCTCGACGAGATCGAATGGACGCGGATCCGCGTCGTGAAATCGAATACCACCAGCGACATCCTCAGGCGTGTGGCGCGCGCCTACGCCGCGAGAGTGCGCTCAGCGCCTGACTTCTGCGAGATTCGCGATCTGAGCGCACTGTCGCGGCAGAACCGAGCGGTCAGGGGACCCGCGGCGTGACCCGGCCGCCGCCTCGAGGGCATGGCGCCGGGCGCTGTCGACGTTGTCGTCGTAGGCCAGCGCCACTCCCATCCGGCGGGTCACAAAACTCTCCGGCTTGCCGAACAGCCGGATGTCGGTGTGCGGCACCTGCAGGGCGGCGTCGACGCCGTCGAACACCACGCCCTCGGCGTCCACGCCGCCGTAGATCACCGCGCTGGCGCCCGGGGACCTCAGCGTGGTGTCCACCGGCAGGCCCAGGATCGCCCGGGCGTGCAACTCGAACTCGTTCTGCCACTGCGTCACCATCGTCACCATGCCGGTGTCGTGCGGGCGTGGGCTGACCTCGCTGAACCAGACCTGGTCACCCTTGACGAACAGCTCCACGCCGAAGATGCCCTGCCCGCCGAGATTCCCGGTGACCGCAGCGGCGATCTGTTGGGCGCGTTCCAGCGCGGCGGCCGGCATCGGGTGCGGCTGCCAGCTCTCCACGTAGTCGCCGCTGACCTGCCGGTGCCCGATGGGTTCGCAGAACTGCGTCTCCACCTCGCCGGAGGCGCCGCGGGCCCGCACGGTCAGCAGCGTGATCTCGTAGTCGAAATCGATGAAGCCCTCGACGATGACCCGGGTTTGGCTGACCCGGCCGCCCGCCATCGCGTACTCCCAGGCCGGGGCGACATCGTCGGGTCCGTCGATCTTCGACTGGCCCTTGCCGGAGCTGCTCATCACCGGTTTGACCACGCACGGATACCCGATGCCGACGATCTCGATGGCCGCCTCGAGCTCGGCCAGCGAATCGCAGAACCGGTACGGGCTGGTAGGCAGACCGAGGGTTTCGGCCGCGAGGCGACGGATCCCATCGCGGTCCATGGTCAGCCGGGCCGCGCGCGCCGTCGGGACCACCTTCACCACGCCCTCGGCCTCGAGCTCCTCGAGCACCGGCGTCGCGATCGCCTCGATCTCCGGCACCACCAGATCCGGGCGCTCAGCCTCGATCAGCGCGCGCAACTGGTCGGGGTCCGACATGGTGATCGTTCGCGCATGGTGGGCGACCTGCTGGCCCGGCGCGTTGTCGTAGCGGTCGACGGCGATGGTCTCGACGCCGAGGCGCTGCAGCGCGATCAGCACTTCGCGGCCGAGCTCCCCAGAGCCGAGCAGCATGACTTTCGTGGCGCGCGGTGACAGCGGCGTTCCGATGGTGGTCATCGGAACAGAAGTCTATGACCCGGACGGGCTCAGGAGAGCCGCTCCACGACCATCGCCATGCCCTGCCCGCCACCGACACACATCGACTCGATGCCGAACGTCTTGTCGTAGGTGGACAGGTTGTTCAGCAGCGTGGCGGTGATCCGGGCGCCGGTCATGCCGAACGGATGCCCCAGCGCGATCGCGCCGCCGGACACGTTCAGCTTGTCCTCGTCCATACCGAGCTCGCGCGCCGAGCCGAGCACCTGCACCGCGAACGCCTCGTTGATCTCGTACAGGTCGATGTCGGAGATGCTCATCTTCGCGTTGGCCAGTGCCTTCTTGACGGCCTCGATCGGGCCGAGGCCCATGATCTCCGGCGACAGCCCCGACACGCCCGTCGACACGATGCGCGCCAGCGGGGTCAGGCCCAGCTCCTTGGCGCGGGTGTCGCTCATGATGACCACCGCGGCGGCGCCGTCGTTGAGCGGGCACGCGTTGCCGGCGGTGATCGTGCCGTTGGGCCGGAACACCGGCTTGAGCTGGCTGATCTTGTCGTAGCTGGTGCCGGCGCGGGGGCCGTCGTCCTTGGACACCACGGTGCCGTCGGGCAGCGTCACCGGCACGATCTCACGCTCGAAGAACCCGCTGTTGATGGCCTCCTCGGCGCGGTTCTGCGAGCGCACGCCCCAGTGGTCCTGGTCCTCACGGCTGATGCCGGTGAACGCGGCGACGTTCTCGGCGGTCTGGCCCATCGCGATGTACACGTCGGGCAGCAGGCCGTCCTCGCGGGGGTCGTGCCACTCGCTGGCCCCGGCGGCCGCTTCCTCGGAACGGGCCTGCGCGTCGGCGAAGATCGGGTTCTTCGAATCCGGGGCGCCGTCGGCGGCACCCTTGCCGAACCGCGACACCGTCTCCACACCGGCGGAGATGAATGCGTGGCCCTCGCCGGCCTTGATCGCGTGGAACGCCATCCGCGTGGTCTGCAGCGACGACGAGCAGTACCGGTTCACGGTGGTGCCGGGCAGGAAGTCGTACCCGAGCTCGACGGCGACCGCGCGGGCGATGTTGTAGCCGGCCTCCCCGGCGGGCTGCGCGCAGCCCATCATCAGGTCGTCGATGTCGCGGGGATCCAGCGACGGCACCTTGTCGAGCACGGCCTTGACCATCTGCGCGGCGAGGTCGTCGGGGCGCATCGAGACCAGCGAGCCCTTGTTGGCCCGGCCGATGGGGGAGCGGGCGGTGGCGACGATGACGGCTTCGGGCATGGCGGGCTCCTCAAGGTTCAACCGGTAGAACGTGTTCTGAAAAACCTAGCCCGCGGGCACCACGATCGGTGCGGGCACCCCGGTCGAGCGCCGCCACAAGCGGCTCAACCCGCCGAGCCGAGACAGCAGCGAACCGTCCTCGCCGGCCCGGGATTCCAGCGCCGCTTCGGCCGGAGTGCCGGTCACGAACTCGCCCAACGCATTACAGAGTGCGGGCAGCAGCTGCACGCCGGCCAGTTGGTAGCCGGCCGCCGACGGATGGAACATGTCCGGCGAGAACAGCAGCTCAGGGGTCTGGTAGAAGTGCGGCGCCAGCAGGTCGGAGAACGGCACCGGCACCCCGCCCACGGCGCGCACCGCGGCCGCCTGGGCGCGGGCCAGGCGCAACCCGCGGCTGCGGGCCACGAACCGAAGCGGCTGCGGGATCGCGGTGATCACGCCGAAGTCCGGGCAGGTGCCGACCACGACGACGGCGCCGCCGGCCCGCAACCGCTGCACGGCCCGCCCGAGCCGCCGGGCGGACGGGCCGACGCGGTGGGGTCTGGTGATGTCGTTGGCGCCGATCATGATGACGGCGGCGTCGGGCGGGGAACCCGCGACGTACATCGCGTCGATCTGCCCGGACAGCCCCTTCGAGGTGGCGCCGACGATGGCCTTGGTGCTCAACCGGATTCGCCTGCCGGATTCGGCGGCCAGCGCACGCGCCAGCAGCACTCCCGGCACCTCATCGGCGACCGCGCAGCCGTACCCGGTGGCCGTCGAGTCGCCGAAGATCATCAGGTGCAGGTCGAACTCGACGCCGCGGTGCCAGCGTTCGGGCGGGCCGCCGCCGGGGGAGTAGACGCCGTCGGCGCGGGGTGGCACGTCCCAGGACTTCGGGATCACCCGCCGCGTCTGCTCCGCCTGACCGTTGAGCAGATTACGGGCGCCGACGTAGGCGGTGCCGGTGGAAGCCAGCGTTGCTGCGGCCGCCAGAGCGACCGTGGAACGGCGCGGTGCATGAGCACCGGGAGCACGTCCGAGGATGCCCACGCCGCAAGTCTAGGCCGCGGCCGCGCGGATGTCGGCGGGGCGCACGAGATCGCCGATCACAGTGCGGTATCGACTGCGGTACCAAAAGCGTTTAACCCATTGTGATAGTGGTTACATGTGTCAAGCTAAGTGACGAGCTTGGCTGAATAACTCGGCTTATCCCGGACTACAACGTCGTAGGAAGTGGTGGCGATGACGGCACCAAGCAAGATCCCCAGCCCCTCAGGGCGGGGCGTAACGGCAGCTAGAGCGCAGAAGGCTCGTCGCTTCCCGGTCTCCGACGGCGCGCCCGTCGAGGTGGTCGAGGACGGTCCGAGCATTGCCGGCCGCCTCATGGGCTTGGCCGCGATGGCCACCATCAAACCGTTCCTGACCGTTGGCAGCTACGCGCCCAAGCTGCCGTGGCCGTGGGGTGCGCTCGATTTCGCCGCCCGCGTGCTCAAGCCCGCCCCCGGCACCGTGCGGGCCACCATCGGGCTGCCGCACTGCAACGCCCAACTGGTCCGCGCCGCCGGCGTGCTGCCCGCCGATGGCAACCGGAGCGTGATTCTCTACCTGCACGGCGGAGCCTTCCTCACCTGCGGGGTGAACACCCACGGCCGGCTGGTGACCGCGCTGTCCAAATGCGCGGACGCGCCGGTGCTCGTCGTGAACTACCGGATGATCCCCAAGCACTCTGTCGGCACCGCGCTGGAGGACTGCTACGACGGCTACAAATGGCTGCGGGAGCTGGGCTACGAACCCGACCAGATCGTGCTGGCCGGTGATTCCGCGGGCGGCTACCTGGCGCTGTCGCTGGCCGAGCGGCTCCAGGCCGAGGGCATCAACGGGTTCGTCGGGGAAACGCCTGCCGCGATCGTGACGATGTCGCCGCTGTTCGAGATCGACAACGAGGCCCGTGCCGAACACCCGAACGCCCGCGGCGATGCGATGTTCCCGCCGAAGGCCTTCCATGCCCTGGTCGAACTCATCGAGGCGGCCGCCGAGCGCCGGATCGTCGGCGGCAGGCCGGAAGAGGTCTACGAACCGCTCGACCACATCGAACCCGGGCTGCCGCGCACGCTGATCCACGTGTCCGGATCCGAGGTGCTGCTCAGCGACGCCCGCAAGGCGGCCCGGCTGCTGGCCGCCTCCGGCGTGCCGGTGGAGGTGCGGGTCTGGCCCGGCCAGATGCACGTCTTCCAGCTCGGGGCGCCTGTGGTGTCCGAAGCGGCCCGGTCGATCAAGCAGATCGGTGAGTACATCCGCGAGGCCACCTGGTAGCAGGAGGCCGCCTGGCTGCCCGCGGCCGGAGGCCGCCTAGATACTCGATGGCGGGCCTGAGACCATGGACGTATGCGCATCGCCCGGCACGTCAGTGAGCTCATCGGCAACACCCCTCTGGTTCAGCTGAACTCCGTCGTGCCGCCGGGCGCCGGCACCGTCGCGGCCAAGATCGAGTACCTCAACCCCGGCGGCAGCTCCAAGGACCGCATCGCGATCAAGATGATCGACGCCGCCGAGGCGAGCGGTGAGCTCAAGCCCGGCGGCACCATCGTCGAACCGACCTCCGGCAACACCGGCGTCGGCCTGGCTCTGGTGGCCCAGCAGCGCGGGTACAAGTGCGTGTTCGTCTGCCCCGACAAGGTCAGCGAGGACAAGCGCAACGTGCTGCGCGCCTACGGCGCCGAGGTCGTGGTGTGCCCGACGGCGGTCGCGCCCGACGACCCGGCCAGCTACTACAGCGTCTCCAACCGGCTGGTCCAGGAGATCGACGGCGCGTGGAAGCCCGACCAGTACTCGAACCCGATGGGCCCGGAGAGCCACTACGAGACCACCGGACCCGAGATCTGGGCTGACACGGACGGCAAGATCACCCACTTCGTCGCCGGCGTCGGCACCGGCGGCACGATCACCGGGCCGGCCGCTACCTCAAGGAGGTCTCCGGCGGCCGGGTCAAGGTGGTCGGCGTCGACCCCGAAGGATCGGTGTACTCCGGCGGCACCGGTCGTCCGTACCTGGTCGAAGGGGTCGGCGAGGACTTCTGGCCGTCGGCCTACGACCCGTCCGTGCCCGACGAGATCATCGCGGTCTCCGACGCCGACTCGTTCGACATGACCAGGCGGCTGGCTCGCGAAGAGGCGCTGCTGGTCGGCGGCTCGTGCGGAATGGCGGCCGTGGGCGCGATCCGGGTCGCCGAACGGGAAGGCCCCGACGCGCTCGTGGTCGTGCTGCTGCCCGACGGCGGCCGAGGCTACCTGTCCAAGATCTTCGACGACGCGTGGATGTCGTCCTACGGGTTCCTGCGCAGCAGGCTGGACGGGTCGGTCGAGGAGTCGACCGTCGGGGACGTGCTGCGCGGAAAGTCCGGAGCCCTCCCCGATCTGGTGCACACCCACCCGTCCGAGACGGTGCGCGACGCGATCGGGATCCTCCGGGAGTACGGGGTGTCCCAGATGCCCGTCGTCGGGGCAGAACCTCCGGTGATGGCAGGCGAGGTCGCAGGCAGCGTGTCCGAGCGTGAACTGCTCTCGGCGGTGTTCGAGGGTCGCGCGAAACTCGCCGACGCCGTCGCCGAGCACATGAGCCCGCCGCTGCCGCTGATCGGCGCCGGCGAACTGGTCAGCACCGCGGCCAAGACGCTGCGCGACTGCGACGCGGTGATGGTCGTGGAGGAGGGCAAGCCCGTAGGGGTGCTCACCCGCCACGATCTGCTCGGCTACCTGTCCGAGAGCCGGACCCGCCGCTGACGCGCTCGCGCGCGGGAAACCCCTGTTCGGCGGCGTTGCTCAGGTAATGTGAGCACGCTTGTCCAGCCATGCGCGAGCGGAGGGGGTCCATCATCGATCGACCGCCGCTCTCTGCGGGAAAGTCGTTGATCCCGGTGGCCCTGTCGGTTACCTTCCACGCAAGCGGTCGGCAGAGGCTCCACAGGCATCGAGTTTCGAACTTCCACAGTCATGCCACGCACACCGATGAAGGGGACGGTTCGCGCGCGGTGACGTTCGCGACCGAGATCAGGAGATAGCCATGACAGACACTCCGCCGCCCGGCGGCAACTTCCCGCCTCCGCCACCCGGCGGCTACCCGCCGCCCCCGCCCGGCGGCAACTACCCGCCTCCGCCACCCGGCGGCTACCCGCCGCCCCCGCCCGGCAGCGGCTTCGGCCCGCCGCCCGGTGGTAGCTTCCCGCCGCCCCAGGATCCCAGCGGCTACCCGCCGCCCCCGCCCCCGGGAATGCCCACCGGCGGCTTCGGCCCGCAGGGCGGCTTTCCGCCGCCCGCGCCGGGTTACCCGCCGATGGGCGGTCCGTCGGTGTCCGTCGGCGACACGTTCGGTTGGGCGTGGAACAAGTTCACCAAGAACGCCGTCCCGCTGATCGTCGCGACGCTGGTGTTCGGTGTCGTGCTGATCGCGTTGCAGGGCATCATCAACGTCGTCCAGATGCTGGTCTCGCCAGGGGACACGAGCTACGTCGCCGACGACAGCGGTCTGTCGTTCTCCTACGCCTCCACCGGCGTGGCCGGCATCCTGGTGGCCATTGTCGGCTGGTTCCTGTCGCTGCTCGTCGGCGCCGCCATCCAGTCGGCGTTCCTCGGCGGCATCTTCGACATCGCCAACGGCCAGCAGGTCACGGTCGGGTCGTTCTTCCGGCCGCGCAACATCGGCAACGTGGTCATCGCCGGGCTGATCGTCGGCGTGATCACCACCATCGGTTTCTTCCTGTGCATCGTGCCGGGTGTGATCGCCAGCTTCCTGCTGATGTTCACCACCATCGCGGTGCTGGACCGCAACCTGGCGCCGATGGACGCGATCAGGTCGAGCTTCGACACCGCCAAGTCCAACGTCGGTCCCGTGCTGCTGATCTGGCTCACCACCATCGCGCTGGTGCTGGTCGGCGCGCTGCTGTGCGGTGTGGGTCTGCTCGTCGCAGGCCCGGTGGCCACCTTGATGCTGGTCTACACCTACCGGACTCTCAACGGCGGATTCGTCGCCCCCGCAGTCCCGTAACCCCGTTCTGAACGATGTCGGCGTGCCCGCCTGATGCGGGCACGCCGACATTGCGTTGGGCCGCAGTGCGCTCCGGGGATGATGGGGCGGTGAACCGGACTGCGCCGAGGCTGCCGAGGCGGGCCTACACCTCGTGGTGGGCGCGGGTGGCCGCGTGGTCGGTCGACGCCGTCCCGGTCTTCCTCGCCTGGGCGATCTGGGAGACGGTGGCCGTCACCGGCACCGCGGTGGACTGCGTCACCTACGACAACGGCGGCGTCTCGTGCCGGTCGGTCACCACCCCGGCGATCGATCTGCTGGCCGTCGCGATGCTGCTGTTCACGCTCGGCTACCTGGTGTGGAATCACGGCTACCGCCAGGGCGCCACCGGTGCCAGCCTCGGCAAAACGGTGCTGCGGTTCCGGGTGGTCGACGAAAAGACCTGGCAACCGGTCGGATTCGGCGCCTCGCTGCTGCGTCAGCTGGTGCACCTGGTCGACGCGGTGATCTGCTTCGTCGGTTTCCTGTTCCCGCTGTGGGACGCCAGGCGCCAGACGCTGGCCGACAAGCTCGTCGGCACGGTGTGCGTCAGCGGAACGCGCTGACCCCGGTGAGCGCCTCGCCGATCACCAGCTGGTGCACCTCCGAGGTGCCTTCGTAGGTCAGTACCGACTCCAGGTTGTTGGCGTGCCGCAGGACCGGATACTCCAGGGTGATCCCGTTGGCGCCCAACAGGGTTCTGCACTGGCGGGCGATCTCGATGGCCTCGCGGACGTTGTTGAGCTTGCCGACGCTGACCTGCTCGGGCCGGATCCGGTCCGCGTCCTTGAGCCGGCCCAGGTGCAGGGCGAGCAGTTGCGCCTTGCCGAGCTCCACTGCCATATCCGCGATCTTGGCCTGCGTGAGTTGATAACTGGACAACGGCCGGTCGAACACCGCCCGGGTGCCGACGTAGTCCAGCGTCGCCTGCAGGCAGTCCCTGGCCGCCCCGACGGCGCCGAACACGATCCCGAACCGTGCCTCCGACAGACAGCTCAGCGGGGCCTTGAGGCCCGCAGCCTCCGGCAGTCTCGCGTCCTCGGGCACGCGGACGTCGTCGAGGTGGATCTCGGAGGTGACCGACGCCCGCAGCGACAGCTTGCGCGTCATCTCGGTGGCGTGGAACCCGGGTGTCGAGGTCGGCACCGCGAACCCGACCACGCCCTCCTTGGAGCGTGCCCAGATCACCGCGACGTCGGCGACCGAGGCGTTGGTGATCCACATCTTCGAGCCGTTGAGGATCCAGTCCGACCCGTCGCGGCGGGCGGTGGTGCGCATGCCGCCCGGGTTGGAGCCGTAGTCCGGTTCGGTCAGGCCGAAGCAGCCGATCAACTCGCCTGCCGCCATCCCGGGCAGCCACTGCGTGCGCTGCTCCTCGCTGCCCCAGCGGTGGATGGCGTACATCGCCAGCGAACCCTGCACCGAGACCAGGCTGCGCAGCCCGCTGTCGACAGCCTCGAGCTCCTGGCACACCAGCCCGTAGGCGGTCGCCGACGACCCGCCGCAGCCGTAGCCGGTCAGGTGCATGCCGAGCAGGCCGAGCTTGCCGAACTCCAGGGCGAGCTCACGCACCGGGACCACCCCGCTGTCGAACCAGTCCGGGACGTGCGGGCGTAGCCGCTGTTCGCCGAACTCGCGCACCATCGTGCGCAGGTCCCGGTCCTCGGCGCTGAGCAGCGAGTCGAGGTCGAGGAGGGTTTCGAGAGTGGAGGTCGCCGACGATGACTGGTGGACGGACATGTCCAAGTTGTACACCGCTAGCCTTGGCGGCATGAGTGAGCAGCGCAGCGCCTCGGACCATTACCGGGCTTACGGACCGGCCACCAGGGCCATCCACGCCGGATACCGTCCCGATCCGGCGACCGGGGTGGTCAACCCCCCGATCTACGCCAGCTCGACCTTCGCCCAGGACGGGGTCGGCGGGCTGCGCGGCGGCTTCGAGTACGCCCGCACCGGCAACCCGACCCGCTCGGTGCTGGAGGGTGCGCTTGCGGCGATGGAGGGCGCGACCTACGGACGCGCGTTCAGCTCGGGCATGGCGGCCACCGACTGCGTGCTGCGCGCCGTGCTGCGCCCAGGTGACCACCTGGTGATCCCCGACGACGCCTACGGCGGCACCTTCCGGCTCATCGACAAGGTGTTCAGCCTGTGGGGCATCAGCTACACCGCGGTGGCGCTGTCGGACCTGGACCGGGTGCGCGCAGCCGTCACCGAACGCACGAAGCTGATCTGGATCGAGACCCCGACCAATCCGCTGCTGACGATCGCCGACATCGCCGGCATCGCCGAGGTGGGCGCCGCCACGGGCGCGAAAGTGTTGGTGGACAACACGTTCGCCTCTCCCGCGCTGCAGCAGCCGCTGCCGCTGGGCGCCGACATCGTGCTGCACTCGACGACCAAGTACATCGGCGGGCACTCCGACGTCGTCGGCGGCGCGCTGCTGACCGACGACGAATCCCTCGACGCGGCGTTCGCATTCCTGCAGAACGGCGCGGGCGCGGTGCCGGGACCGTTCGACGCGTACCTGACCATCCGCGGGCTCAAGACGCTGCCGCTGCGGATGCAGCGACACAGCGAGAACGCGCTGGCGATCGCCGAGTTCCTCGCCGAGCATCCTGCGATCACCACGGTGCTGTACCCGGGTCTGCCCGGCCACCTCAACCACGACGTCGCGGCCCGCCAGATGAGCGGGTTCGGCGGCATGGTGTCCGTGCGGCTGCGCGGCGGCCCGCAGGCCGCGCGCGACTTCTGCGCCCGCACCGAGATCTTCATCCTCGCGGAGTCGCTGGGCGGGGTGGAGTCGCTGATCGAGTACCCGGGCGCGATGACGCACGCGTCGACCGCAGGGTCCCAGTTGGAGGTGCCCGACGATCTGGTCCGGCTGTCCGTCGGCATCGAGGACGTCGCCGACCTGCTCGGTGACGTCGAGCAGGCGCTCGGCTCTGGCGGCTAGGCCAGCTGGGCCAGCGCCTGCCGCACCGCGGACGCGGTGACCGCGAGGTTGATCTCCGGCAGGCCCGTCACGGACTCGTCGACCCAACTGCCGCCGGCGATCTCTCCGGCGCGGGCGTGCACCCAGCGCCAGCCGCGGTCGTTGAGGCTCAGCAGCGCGCCGAGGCCGTCGACCGCGTGCAGCACGGTGATCACGCCGGCCGTCGCCGGGCCGGGCGGTCGCCGGTCGAACAGGGCGGCCATCAACGCGCCGCGCGCCGCGGTCGCCCGGTCGCGGTGGGTCAGCGGATACGCGTACGAACGCCGGAACAGCTTGCCCGAGTGGGCGATCCGACGAATCTGACCGGTCCGCTCCAGTTCGTCGACGACGAGCTTCTCACTGTTTTTCGCCAGCGCCTTGAGCGCCGCGCCGGGAGCGAGGGGCCGGGCGCGCACCACCTCGAACGCCGCACCCGTCACCGGGTCCATCGGACCGGCGGCCTCCAGCGCGACCAGCCGGCCCGCCGGGATCGACTCGCCGTCGACGGCAGGCCGAACCCGGCAGGCGAAGGCCAGGTCGAGCAGTATCGCCGCCGCGAGCGCACGCTCGCGGCGCGGACCGTCCAGGCCGGGTTGGGCGGACGCGTTGTCGACGAGCAGCAGGAACAGGTCCTCTGCAATCTGCGCCATCGTCGGAGACTAACGCGGCCTCAGCGGGCCGCGCCGGTCACCGGGCATCCGCCGCCGCGGGCTCAGCCGTGATACGGCTCGGCGCTGACCAGGGTCACCTTGACGGTGTTGCCGCTGGGCACGGTGTAGGAGCGTGATTCGCCGACCTTCGCGTCGAGCAGCGCGCCGCCGAGCGGCGAATTCGGCGAGTACACCTCGAGTTTGCCGTCGCTGACGCCCTGCTCCCGGGTGCCGATCAGGAAGGTCTCGGTGTCGCTCTCGTCGTCGTCGTAGTACACCTTCACCACCGAGCCGGGCAGCGCGATGCCGGACTGCTTCGGGGCCTCGCCGACCTTGGCGTTGTTGAGCAGCTCCTGCAGCTGACGGATACGGGCCTCTTCCTGGCCCTGCTGCTCGCGGGCGGCGTGGTAGCCGCCGTTCTCACGCAGGTCGCCCTCTTCGCGGCGGTCGTTGATCTCGGCGGCGATGACGGGACGGTTGGCGATCAGCTGGTCGAGCTCGCCCTTGAGGCGGTCGTGGGACTCTTGGGTCAGCCAGGTGACCTGGGTGTCGGTCATGTCCTGCTCCTGTCGTTTGTGTGCTTCCACGCTGTACGGCTGCAGAAGATTGGAAAACTCCGCCACGGCGCTGGGAAGCTCCTGCGTGTACTGCCGCCATCGCGAGCGTCGGTTCTGAGCTCAGAATGCAGCAATACACGGCCCCAGCAGGAACCGTGTATCGGGCCAGCATAGCACCGCCGGGCGAGCCCAACGTCGGATTTTTGCCGCTGCCGGTGGGCCGCCAGGCCGGTCGTCAGCCTCCGACCAGGTAGCCCGGAACGTCGGTGCCGCACCCGTACACGTCGCCCACGACCGCCGGCTCGTCTCGACGGTGGCCTTGACCTGCACGGTCTTGTCCGACGACGGCGGCACCAGCACCTCGCGCCTGCCCGTCTCGTCACCGTCGTAAGACCGGGCGCGCACGATGCAGACCACCGGTCGCGACGGGTCGTCGCGGGTCACGCTGACGGTGACCTCGACGGTGTGGGGATCGAGCACCTGATATCCGGCGAGTTCGCCCTTGACGTCGCCGGAGCCGAAGCGGACGAACGCGACGGCGGCGATGGCGATGCCGGTGACCACCACGAGCGCCGTCAATCCGATGACGACCCAACGGCGGGTACGCCGGCTGAGCCGCTGTCGTCCGTAGCGTTCGGTGGGACGGTCGATCATCTCGTTTTGCATGCCCGTCGGTCGGATGGGTCTACTAGACCTGGAACTATAAGGCCACTCGCGTGGTTGAACCGAAGCGTGAGTGGGCAAGCAGGTGACCAGCTGAGAAGGACCAGGTTGAGCGAACTGCGGTTGATGGCCGTCCATGCGCACCCGGACGACGAGTCCAGCAAGGGTGCCGCGACGATGGCGCGCTACGTCGATGAGGGCGTGCGCGTCATGGTCGTGACGCTGACCGGTGGGGAACGCGGCGACATCCTCAATCCGGCGATGGACCTGCCGGAGGTGCACGGCCGGATGCCGGAGATCCGCCGCGACGAGATGGCCAGAGCCGCCCAGATCCTCGGCGTCGAGCACCACTGGCTGGGCTTCGTCGACTCCGGGTTGCCCGAGGGCGATCCGCTGCCGCCGCTGCCCGAGGGGTGCTTCGCGCTGGAACCGCTGGAGGTGCCCACCGAGGCGCTGGTGAAGGTGATCCGGGACTTCAAGCCGCACGTCATGACCACCTATGACGAGAACGGCGGCTATCCGCACCCGGACCACATCAAGTGCCACCAGGTGTCCGTCGCCGCCTACGAGGCCGCGGGCGACCACCTGCTCTACCCGGACGCCGGCAGGCCGTGGGACGTGTCGAAGCTGTACTACAACCACGGGTTCCTGCGGCAGCGCATGCAGGTCCTGCAGGACGAGTTCGCCAAGCACGGGCAGGAAGGTCCGTTCGGCAAGTGGCTGGAGAGCTGGGACCCCGACGAGGATCTCCTGGCCAAGCGGGTGACCACCCGGATCGAGTGCAGCAAGTACTTCGCCCAACGGGACGAGGCGCTGCTCGCGCACGCCACGCAGATCGACCCGAAGAGCTTTTTCTTCACCACACCGATGGAGTGGCAGCAGCGGTTGTGGCCGACCGAAGAGTACGAGTTGGCCAGGTCACGGGTGCCGGTGGAACTGCCCGAGACCAACCTGTTCGCCGGGATTGAGGGACGCGATGAATGACCTGCTCATGACGGGCATGGACCTGATGACGGTGGCCCAGGACGGGCCGCGTCAGACCGGGCCGGATTTCGGCAAGGCCAGCCCGTTCGGGCTGATCATCGTGGTGCTGTTGCTCATCGCGGTGTTCCTGCTTGTGTGGTCGATGAACCGGCACCTGCGCAAGCTGCCGAAGTCCTTCGGCGCGGCCGAAACCGAGGGCGACGAGCCGGCAGGCGAGCGCAAAGCCGGCGAGGTCAAGACGGGTGACGGCGAGTCCGGCGGCGACCCCGACCTGGCGACCGAGAACCCGGCCGACGGGACGGAACGTGGCTCGAGCTGACGGCTCGACGAACACCCTGGCGCGGGCGACCAGCCCGTACCTGAGGCAGCATGCCGACAACCCGGTGCACTGGCAGCAGTGGACACCGGACGCGCTGGCGCTGGCTGCCGAACGCGACGTGCCGATCCTGCTTTCGGTCGGCTATTCGGCCTGCCACTGGTGCCATGTGATGGCCCACGAATCCTTCGCCGACGACGACGTGGCCGCGGCGATGAACGCCGGCTTCGTCTGCATCAAGGTCGACCGCGAGGAGCGGCCGGACCTGGACGCGGTGTACATGAACGCGACGGTGGCGCTGACCGGCCAGGGCGGCTGGCCGATGACTTGCTTCCTGACCCCTGACGGGCGCCCGTTCTTCTGCGGCACCTACTACCCGAAGGACAACTTCCTGCAGCTGCTGGCCGCGGTCACCGAGACGTGGCGCACGCGCCGCGCCGAGGTGGAGGAGACGTCGGACAAGATCGCGGGGGAGCTGCGGTCGATGGCCGCGGGCCTGCCCGGCGGCGGTCCGCCCGTCACCGCCGAGATGTGCGACGAGGCGGTGGCGACCGTGCTGCGCGACTTCGACACCGTCAACGGCGGTTTCGGGAGGGCGCCGAAGTTTCCGCCGTCGTCGTTGCTCGAGGCGCTGCTGCGTCACCACGAACGCACCGGCGCGTCGTTGGCGCCGGTGTCGCAGACCTGCGAGGCGATGGCCCGCGGCGGAATCTACGACCAGCTCGGCGGCGGATTCGCCCGCTACAGCGTCGACGCCGCGTGGGTGGTGCCGCACTTCGAGAAGATGCTCTACGACAACGCCCAGCTGCTGCGGGTCTACGCGCACTGGGCCCGGATCACCGGAAATCCACTGGCGCACAAGGTGGTCGAAGAGACCGCGGCATTCCTGATCGACGACCTGCGCGCCGACGGGATGTTCTGCTCGGCGCTGGACGCCGACACCGCCGGGGTGGAGGGCCTGACCTACGTGTGGACGCCTGGGCAACTCGTCGACGTGCTCGGTGAAACCGACGGGCGTTGGGCGGCGGAGGTTTTCGGGGTCACCGAGACCGGAACCTTCGAAGCGGGCGCGTCAGTGCTGCAGTTGCCCGCGAGCACCGGGCACTCCGATCCCGGCCGGGACCGCTTCGAGCGTGTGCGCGCCGCGCTGCGCTCGGCGAGGCTGGGCAGGCCGCAGCCGGCGCGCGACGACAAGGTGGTGACCGCGTGGAACGGGCTGGCGATCACCGCGCTCACCGAGGCGTCGTTCGCGTGTGACAGGCCCGAATACCTCGACGCCGCAATCGAATGCGCCCGCCGGGTACTCGCGGTGCATGTGGTCGACGGCAGGCTCCGGCGCTCCAGCCTCGGCGGTGTGGTCGGCGACAGCGTGGCGGTGCTGGAGGATCACGCCGCGCTGGCCACCGGGCTGCTGGCGCTGCACCAGGCGACCGCGGAGCAGCAATGGCTGGACCACGCGTGCCGGCTGCTGGATCTCGCGCTCGAGCACTTCGCCGATCCCGGCGTCCCCGGCCGATGGTTCGACGCCGCCGACGACGCCGAGCAGCTGGTGCTCCGCCCGTCGGACCCGCTCGACGGTGCCACGCCCTCGGGTGCGTCGCTGACCGCCGAGGCGCTGCAGTTGGCCGCGCACCTGGCCGCCGGTCCTGCCGCCCAGCGGTATTCGGTGGCCGCCGAGGCCACGCTGTCCGCGGCCACCGTGCTGCTGACCCGCGCCGCGCGCTCGGCCGGACACTGGCTCGCCGTTGCCGAGGCCGGCGTGCGCGGGCCTATCCAGATCGCCGTCGCCGGCGGGCCGGACTCGGCGCTGTTGACCGCCGCGCGCAGGCTGGCGCCCGGCGGGGCCGTCGTGATCGGCGGTGAGGTGAATTCGTCTGAGCTGCTGCGGGACCGGCCTCGCGTCGGCGGCGCGGACGCCGCCTACGTGTGCCGGGGCCGGGTCTGTGACATGCCTGTCACCACCGTCGAGGATCTCGCCACCGCACTGAGGCCCTCCGTGTAGCGTGCCGCTCATGAGTTTCGAGCCGGATGTGTTGCAGGGTTTTGTCCAGCGCTATCTCGACACCGTCGCCGGCGGTGACGCCGACGCGGTCGCCGCGCTCTACGCCGAGGACGCCACCCTCGAAGATCCGGTGGGCGGCGGCGAGGTGCACATCGGGCGGCAGGCCATCGCCGGGTTCTACAAGAACGTCGCGGGCGCCGCGATCACCACCGAGTTGCTGAGCTTCCGCGCCGGCGGCCACGAGGCGGCCTTCGTCTTCGCGATCACGGTGGGCGGCACGATGCGCATCGAACCCATCGAGGTGATGGCGTTCGACGGCGACGGTCAGATCACGTCGATGAAGGCTTACTGGGGCCCGCAGAACATCACGCAGCTCTAGCCTGCCGTCCGACGCGGCGCGAGCGTGCGCAAAGTCGGCCATTTCCCCGGCGAGTTGCCCGCAGACACGCACGCTCGCGGGGGTGGGACGCTAGTAGACGGCGAACCACATCGCGATGTAATGGCAGATCGCCGCGACTGCGGTGCAGGCGTGGAAGAACTCGTGGTGCCCGAACGTCGCGGGCCACGGGTTCGGCCACTTGAGTGCGTACAGCACCCCGCCGACGCTGTAGAGCGCACCGCCGACGATCAGCAGCACCACCGCGGCCGTCCCGGCGCCCTGCATGATCGGGCCGATGAACCACACCGCGACCCAGCCCAGCAGGATGTAGAGCGGCACCCCGAGCCAGCGCGGCGACGACGGCCAGAGCATCTTCAGCGCCACACCCGCCAGCGCGCCGCCCCACACGATCCACAGCAGCACCATGCCGTCGCGTTCGGGCAGCGCCAGCAGCGCGAACGGGGTGTAACTGCCCGCGATGAACAGGAAGATCATCGAATGGTCGGCGCGCTTCATCCATTTGCGCGCGGTGACCGAGGTCCAGTTCACCCGGTGATAGACCCCGCTGACGGTGAACATCGCCACAATCGTCAGCGTGTAGACGAGCGTCGCGATCCCGGCCCTGGTGGACTGCGTCGACCACGACACCGCGACGAGCGTCGCGCCGCAGATGACCGCGATGACCGCCGAATACACGTGGATCCAGCCCCGTAACCTCGGCTTGCCCAGGTACTGGGCGACGCCTTCGGCGACCGCTTCGGGCAGATCCTCGGGGTCCCGCGGGGAATCGGCGGTGTACCACGGTTCGAGGGATGTGGGCATGTCACCTCCGCTGGCTGTGGGCTGGTTTCACCTCGCGCCACAGTAGTCTGAATGATCGTGGACCTTATTCCGCGGCGCCTCAAGGAGCCGATGTACCGGCTCTACGAGATGCGTCTGCGACAGGGGCTCACGGCGTCGCGCGCGGAACTACCCCGCCATATTGCCGTTCTGTGCGACGGCAACCGGCGGTGGGCCCGTGAATTGGGTCACGACGACGTCAGCTTCGGCTACCGGGCGGGCGCAGGCAAGATCGCCGAGATGCTGCGCTGGTGCCAGGAGGCCGGCATCGAACTGGCCACCGTGTACCTGCTGTCCACCGAGAACCTGCAGCGCGACGACGACGAACTGGCGGCGCTGATCGAGATCATCACCGAGGTGGTCGAGGAGATCTGCGCGCCGGCCAACCACTGGAGTGTGCGCACCGTCGGCGATCTGGAGCTGCTCGGGGAGGAGCCGGCGCGCCGGCTGCGTGAGGCGGTCTCCTCGACGAGTGACACCGCCCCTGCCGGGTCCTTCCACGTCAACGTCGCCGTCGGCTACGGCGGTCGGCAGGAGATCGTCGACGCGGTCCGCGGCCTGCTGAGCAAGGAGATGGCCAACGGCGTCACCGGCGAGGGCCTGATCGAAGCCGTGACCGCCGAGGCGATCTCGGAGAACCTGTACACCTCCGGCCAGCCCGACCCCGATCTGGTGATCCGCACCTCGGGGGAGCAGCGGCTGTCCGGATTCCTGTTGTGGCAGAGCGCCTATTCGGAGATGTGGTTCACCGAGGCGTACTGGCCGGAGTTCCGGCGGGTCGACTTCCTGCGTGCGCTGCGCGACTACAGCGCCCGGCACCGGCGTTTCGGCCGCTGACATGCTCGCGCTGTCGGCCTCGGTGTTCGCACTGAGCTGGTGGCTGGGGCTTTATCTGCTCGCGCGCAATCCGCGCAAGGCCGTGCTGGTGCTGGCCGCGGTCGGGTTGACCAGCTTCGCGCTCGTGGTGGCACTCGACGCCGTCCGCGTGGTCAGCGGCGCCGAGGTGCTCAGCCGCGTCGAGATCTACCTCGTCGCGCTGCCCGGCATCGCATGGTTCGCGGTGCTGCTCGAGCTGTCGCGGCCGCGCGACACCTGGCGCAGCCGGGCCGGGGAGGCCGCGCTGGTGGGCTGCGTCGCGGCCGTCGCGTTCGCCGGAGCCGCGCTTGCGGGTGACGTCGAGGGCCCGCTGCGGCTCGGGCACTGGGTGATGTTCGCCGCGGTCTCGGTGCCGTCGCTGGGGTTGATGATCCAGACCGCGGCCCGGCGGTCGCAGCCCCGGCCGGTGGTCGGGTTCGTCGTGGTGGCCACGCTGTTCTTCGCGCTCGGCAACGCGATCCTGATCATCCCGCTGGGCCTGGTGCCCAGCTGGCTGGCGTTGGCGTCCACCGGTGTCGACGTCGCGCTGCTCGGTGTGGCCGTCGCGATCGGTGACGCGTTCGACGAGGGCCAGGCGCTGCGCAAAGACATGCTGCGCTCGTTCGCAGGCACGGCCGTCGTCGCGGTCCTGTTCGGCGGTCAGCTGCTGATCGGTCTGGCCGTGGCGGGCCGGACACCACGCTGGTGGTGCTGCTGTTCACCAGCCTGGCGGTCGCGATCGCGATCAACGTGCTGGCCGACCCGCTGGCCGGGCTGCTGGACCGGCTGGCGTTCTCCGGCTCACCCGCGTTGCGCGCCGACCGGGCGGCGCTGCGCGGCACCGAGGCTGCGCTGCCGCTGCGCTCGTCCAGCCCGCTGGACGGGATGGACGAGGACACCTTCGCCCGGGTCACCCGTCGTGCGCTCGGCCACTACGGCGACCTGTCCAAGCTCGTCGCCAGCCCGCTGACCGCGCTGCCGGTCATCGACGAGCGGCTGGCCCGCCGCGGGGCGCCGGATCAGCCGCTGGAGCGGGCCATCGAACTGCGGGCGCTGCTGGCCGAACGGATCGCCGCGCTCAAACCGCGCGACGGCGGGGACTTCGGCACCACCGAGCAGTGGCGGCACTACAACGCGCTGTACTTCCCGTACGTGGTCGGCGTGCGCGCCTACGCCCAGAACGCGACGGCGGCGGGCCTGGATCCGGTCGCCCGCCAGGCGTGGCACTGGCTGGTCGCCGAGGTCCCGCAGCGGTCGCTGCACAACTGGCAGAACACGGCCGCGCGCGTCATCGCCACCGATCTGCGCAGCAGCGTCGTCACCGCACGCTGACCCGGCACCAGGGCTGACCTGCGGTTGGCAGTGTCTGGCAGCGTCCGGGGTCGAGTTGGCAGTGAGTTCCGCGCACCGTCAGGACGTGGCCGCCGTCACCGCGGGCCGCACTTCCGAGACAGTGCCAGGAAAGGACTCACCATGACCAACTCGATGACCACCACGGTCTCCGCCCGACTGCACGAGTCGACCGACTCGCTGCTGCGGCTGGGCATGCGCGCCGACGCGGTACTGACCGGCGTGGCCGGGCTGGCCGCGCTTCCGCTGGCCGGCTGGCTGGCCGAGCTGTCGGGCACCACAACGACCATCGAATACGCGCTGGCCGCATTCTTCATCGCCTACGGCGTGGTGGTGTACGGCCTGGCCGCGCTGCCGAAGCTGGATGTCGCGGGCCTGGTGGTGATCGCGGCCAACCTGCTCTACACCGTGGCCGCGGTGGCGATCGTGCTCACCGATGTGTGGACGCTGACCACGGCCGGGGTGGCGGTGGTGCTCGCCACCGGTGTCTACACGCTGGCGTTCGCCGACCTGCAGTACCTCGGATGGCGCCGGATGCGCAGGGCCACCCCCTGACCCCGCGCGGGCGGAAATCAGGTAGTCGACCACCTATGCCCTTGCCGGCCCGGGCGCTCACACTGACAACACACCGCGCAGAAGGAGGCCGCCGTGTCCGTCACCGACCAGCACAGCACCCAGACGGACACGTGCGACCTCTGCGTCGTCGGCGCCGGTCTGGCCGGACTGAACGCGTTGTTCGCCGCCGGCCGGTACCTGGGCCGCGGGCAGAAGATCATCCTCGTCGACCGGCGTGGCCGGGTCGGCGGGATGTGGAACGACACGTATCCCTATGTGCGGTTGCACCAGCCGCACCCGATGTTCACCGCCGGGAACATCGCCTGGACCCTGGGCAGGGCGCCGTCGTACCTGGCCACCAAGGACGAGGTCCTGGACCACCTGCAGCACTGCCTCGACGAGATCAGGAAGCGGGTGACGGTCGACGAACGCTACGGCTGGGACTTCCGGTCCGACGAGCCGACGGCGGCGTGCGGGTCACCTGCAGCACCGCTGACGGCGGCATCCGCGTCATCCAGGCCGCGCGGCTGATCAAGGCCTACGGGGTGCGGGTGGTGCCCAACGACCCGTTGCCGGTGGCGAGCACCCGGGTGCGGTCGGTGTCGCCGGACACCTGCGACGTGCGGACCGGCGACATCGACGACAGCGACGCGCCGGTGTACATCATCGGCGGCGGGAAGACCGCAATGGACACCGCGCACGCGCTGCTCACGTCCCACCCGGGCCGGGAGGTCAACCTGGTCGCCGGTTCGGGCACGTTCTTCACCGACCGCGAGAAGTTCTTCCCGAGCGGACGGCGCCGGTGGGTCGGCAGCACGCTGCTGAGCAGCATGGCCGCCGACATGTGCCGGCGATTCGACGGGACCAACGAAGCGGAGCTCGCCGAGTGGTTCCGCACCACCTACGGCACGGGGCCGACCCCGCAGGCCGGTAACTTCCTGCTCGGGGTGCTGTCGGAAACCGAGAACAGGATCATCGCCGACGGCGTGAACGCGGTGGTGATGGACCATCTGGTGGACATCGTCGACCGCGGCGACGGCGCGGAGATGGTCCTACGCAGCGGCGCGACCAGGCCCGTCGAGGACGGTAGCTGGATCGTCAACTGCACCGGCTACCTGACGCGGGGGGACCACCCCTACGAACCCTACGCATCTGCCGACGGCAAGGTGCTGTCAATCCAGACCCGTTCGGCCACAATGCATCTGATGTCCTACATGGGCTACTTCATGACGCATCTGATGTTCCTGGACAAGCTCACCGAGGTGCCGCTCTACGAACTCGACCTGCAGGAGCTGCTGCGCAGGAACAAGGCGGTGCTGCCCTACACGATGTTCTCCCTGGTCCAGTACAACCTGGGACTGCTCTACGACAACATGCCGACGAAGGTCTTCAACGAATGCGGTCTGGATTTCGACCGCTGGTACCCGTGGCCGCGGCGTACCGCAGGCGCGGTGCGGTTCATGCTGACCCACCGACGCGGACGCGAGCACCTGCGCGAGACCCTCGACACCGTGCGCGACCGGTGTGACGTGCGCTGCGGACCGCTGAGCCACTTCCCGGAGACCGGCGCTACAGCTTTCGAAGACGCAACCGGTTGATCGAGTGGTCGGAGTCCTTGCGCAGCACCAGGGTGGCGCGCGGCCTGGTCGGCAGGATGTTGTCGATCAGGTTGGGCCGGTTGATCGAATGCCAGATGTCGCGGGCGGCGAACACCGCCTGTTCGTCGGTGAGCGTGGAGTAGTGGTGGAAGTGTGAGGCCGGGTCGGCGAACGCGCCCTCCCGCATCGTCAGGAACCGCGAGATGTACCAGTTCTCGATGTCCTCGATGCGTGCGTCGACGTAGACCGAGAAGTCGAACAGGTCCGAGACCATCAGCGCCGGGCCGGTTTGCAGCACGTTGAGGCCTTCGAGGATCAGGATGTCCGGATGCTCGATGACCTGCTTCTCGCCGGGCACGATGTCGTAGAGCAGGTGTGAATACACCGGTGCGCACGCGGCGTCCGAACCCGACTTCACGGCCGTGACGAACCGCATCAATCCCCGGCGGTCGTAGCTCTCCGGAAACCCCTTGCGGTGCATCAGGTTGCGCCGGCTCAACTCGGCGTTGGAGTGCAGGAAGCCGTCGGTGGTGACCAGGTCGACGCGCGGGTGGTGTTCCCAGCGAGCCAGCAGCGCCTGCAGCACGCGGGCGGTGGTGGACTTGCCCACGGCCACGCTGCCTGCGACGCCGATCACGAACGGGACCGGGCGGCCCGGGTTCTGTTGCGGCTCACCGAGGAAGTCGGCAGTCGTCGCGAACAGGGCCTGCCGGGCCGCGACCTGCAGATGGATCAACCGGGCCAGTGGCAGATAGACCTCTTCGACTTCGAGCAGGTCGATCTTCTCGCCGAGACCGCGCAACCTGACGAGTTCGTCCTCGGTCAGCTTGAGCGGCGTCGACATGCGCAGAGCACGCCATTGGGTCCGGTCGAACTCCACGTAAGGGCTGGGTTCGCTCAGCCGCGCCATGCGCACAGTCTTGCAGTTAGGTTAGGAGGCTATGGACGTAGGTATCGATTCTGGGGCTTCAGCATCCTTGGTGACCGATTACCTGATGCTCGGACTGCGCTTCGACCGGGTCGAGGAAGGCTATGTCGACTCGTTCACCGGCGACCCCGCGTTGCGGCGCGCGGTGGAGTCCGAGCCGAAACCCGACCCCGCCGACCTGGCGCGTCAGGCCGAGCGGCTGCTCGGCGAGCTGCCCGCGGGTCTGGACGAGCAGCGTGCCATGTTCATCGGCTCCCACCTGCGGGCACTGGCGTGCGCGGGTCGCAAGTTCGCCGGTGAGCAGGTCGGGTTCGTCGACGAGGTCGAGGCCTACTTCGACGTCCGGATCAGCAAGGGCGACCCGGACAGGTACCGGCAGGCCCACGTGACCCTCGACGACGCGCTCGGCGGGACCGGGCCGCTGGCCGACCGCATCCAGGCCCACCGGGCGGCCGAGGAGATCCCGCCGGAGCGGCTCGAGGAGGCGATCCACGCGTTCTCCAGCGCGCTGCGCGACCGCGTCCGGGCCACGTTCCCGCTGCCCGCGCGCGAGACCATCACCTACGAGGTGGTCACCGACAAGCCGTGGTCGGGGTTCAACTACTACAAGGGCGACTACCAGTCGACGGTCGCGGTCAACGCCGATCTGAAGCAGCAGATGTCGAACCTGCCGCGGCTGGTGGCCCACGAGTCCTACCCGGGGCACCACACCGAGCACTGCCGCAAAGAAGAACGGCTGGTGGCCGGTCGAAATCAGGCCGAGCAGACGATCTTCCTGGTCAACACCCCGCAGTGCCTGATGGCCGAAGGCCTGGCCGACCTGGCGTTGTACGCCGCGGTCGGCCCGCAGTGGGGGAGTTGGGCGGCCGAGATCTACGCCGACCTGGGCCTGCGGTTCGACGGGGAGCGGGCGGTGGCGATCTCCGAAGCCACGGCCGCGCTGGCCGACGTCCGCCAGGATGCCGCGCTGATGCTGCACGACGAGCACCGCGACGTAGACGACGTCGTCGACTTCCTGAAGCGGTGGCTGTTGGTCAACGACGAGCGGGCCCGTCAGATGCTGCGGTTCCTGTCCTCACCGCTGTGGCGCGCCTACACCAGCACCTACGTGGAGGGGTACCGGTTGCTGCGCGGCTGGCTGGACGCCCGGCCCGAAGGCGTCAGCCTGACCGAGCGGTTCGGCACGCTGCTGGACGAGCCACTGATCCCGTCTTCGTTGCGCGCGGCCTGAACGTTTAGGCTTCCTGGCATGACTTCTTCGTCGCCGTCAGGGCTGGGTGCCGAGTACGCCGCAGACGCCAGCGAGGCCTACCGGGCCGCGCTGCGGGTGATCGAGAGCGTCGAGCCCCGCATCGCCGACGCCACCCGTAAAGAGCTTGCCGACCAACGGGATTCGCTCAAGCTGATCGCCAGCGAGAACTACGCCTCGCCTGCGGTGCTGCTGACCATGGGCACCTGGTTCTCCGACAAATACGCCGAAGGCACCGTCGGGCACCGCTTCTACGCGGCCTGCCAGAACGTCGACACCGTCGAGGCGCTGGCCGCCGAGCACGCCCGCGAACTGTTCGGCGCGCCGTACGCCTACGCCCAGCCGCACTCCGGCATCGACGCCAACCTGGTCGCGTACTGGGCGATCCTGGCCACCCGCATCGAAGGTCCAGGATTGGCCGAACTGGGCGCCAAGCACGTCAACGACCTGTCCGAGGCGGACTGGGAGTCCTTGCGGGCCAAGCTCGGCAACCAGCGTCTGCTCGGCATGTCGCTGGACACCGGCGGGCATCTGACCCACGGGTTCCGGCCCAACATCTCCGGCAAGATGTTCCACCAGCGCCAGTACGGCACCGATCCGGTCACCGGATTCATCGACTACGACGTCGTCGCCGCCGCGGCCCGCGAGTTCAAGCCGCTGGTCCTGGTCGCCGGCTACTCGGCCTACCCGCGCCGGATCAACTTCGCCAAGATGCGGGAGATCGCCGACGAGGTGGGCGCCACGCTGATGGTGGACATGGCGCACTTCGCAGGCCTGGTGGCCGGCAAGGTGTTCACCGGTGACGAGGACCCGGTGCCGTTCGCGCACATCACCACCACCACGACGCACAAGTCGCTGCGCGGCCCCCGCGGCGGCCTGGTGCTGGCCACCGAGGAGTACGCGCCCGCGGTCGACAAGGGCTGCCCGATGGTGCTCGGTGGTCCGCTGTCGCACGTGATGGCGGCCAAGGCCGTCGCGCTGGCCGAGGCCCGGCAGCCGGCGTTCCGCGAGTACGCGCAGGACGTCGCCGACAACGCGCAGGCGCTGGCCGAGGGCCTGCTCAAGCGGGACGCCGGGCTGGTCACCGGCGGCACCGACAACCACCTGGTGCTACTCGACGTGACGTCGTTCGGGCTCACCGGCCGGCAGGCCGAGTCCGCGCTGCTGGACTCCGGCATCGTGACCAACCGCAACGCGATCCCCGCCGACCCGAACGGCGCCTGGTACACCAGCGGCATCCGGTTCGGCTCCCCGGCGCTGACCACCCGCGGGTTCGGCGCCGACGACTTCGACCGCGTCGCCGAGCTGGTCGTGGACGTGCTGAGCAACACCGAGCCCGCCGCCGGCCCGAACGGTCCGTCCAAGGCCAAGTACACGCTGGCCCCGGGCACCGCCGAGCGGGTGCGCGCCGCGTCGGCCGAGCTGCTCGACGCCAACCCGCTGTACCCGGGCCTCACGCTCTGACGCGACACCCGCCCAGGAATTTTACGATCCCCACAGAATTGGGTTAATGTAACCGCATGGCACAGAAACCTGTCGCTAACGCGCTGACGCTGGAACTCGAGCCCGTGGTTCTGGAGGAGCTGCGGCGTCACCTCGACACCGAGGACGTCTGGTTCGCCCACGACTACGTGCCGTTCGACCAGGGCGAGAACTTCGCCTTCCTGGGCGGCCGCGACTGGGATCCGTCACAGGTCACGCTGCCCAAGAAGGTCACCGACGCGTGCGAGATCCTGCTGATCACCAAGGACAACCTCGCCGGCTACCACCGTGAGCTCGTCGAGCACTTCATCCTCGAGGACAAGTGGGGCCGCTGGTTGGGCCGCTGGACCGCCGAGGAACACCTGCACGCGATCGCGCTGCGCAACTACCTCGTCGTCACCCGGGAGGCCGACCCGGCCGCCAACGAGGACGTCCGTGTCGAGCACGTGATGAAGGGTTACCGGGCCGACAGCTACACCCAGATCGAGACCCTGGCGTTCATGGCGCTGTGGGAGCGTGCCCATGCGGTGTTCTGCCGCAACCTGGAGCAGCAGACCGACGAGCCGGTGCTCAAGGCGCTGGCCGGCCGGATCGCCAAGGACGAGGAGCGCCACGAGCAGTTCTTCGCCAACCTCGTCGCGCACTGCCTGACCACCGCCAGGGCCGAGACGGTCACGGCCATCGCGCGCCGCGCCGCCGCCCTGGACGTCGTCGGCGGTGACATCGACACCTACGAGGACAAGGTCGCCACCGTCGCCGAGGGCGGCATCTTCGACCGCGACCAGCTGCGCAAGGTGATCGCCGACCGGATCACCGCGTGGGGTCTGGCCGACGAACCCGAACTCAAGCAGTTCATCAGCTCTTAACGCACGCGCCGCGCACACCCGGCGCGCCTGCGAGGCGGGGTCGGCGCACCCGGAGTAGCGTCGATTCCGATGGCTAGCGACATGCTCTGCTGTCCGGGCGGTCCCGATTGAAAGGGCCTGGCCCCGGTCCTGAGACCGCTTGTGTGTCCACCGAGAAGTTCGTGTGGGGCCACAGGAACTCGCGCAGCCTCAAGGAGCGCTACGTGACTCAATCGCTCAACCCTCCCGCTCGGCAGTCCGACCTCCGGACCTACGTGCTCGACACCTCCGTGTTGCTGTCCGATCCCTGGGCGTGCACACGGTTCGCCGAACACGAAGTGGTGGTTCCGCTGGTGGTCATCAGCGAACTGGAAGCCAAACGCCACCACCACGAGTTGGGTTGGTTCGCCCGACAGGCATTGCGCATGTTCGACGATCTGCGGCTGGAACACGGACGGCTGGATCAGCCCATTCCCGTTGGCACAGAAGGCGGTACGCTGCACGTCGAGCTCAACCACAGTGACCCGACGGTGCTGCCCGCCGGTTTCCGCACCGACAGTAACGACGCCCGCATCCTGACCGTGGCGGCCAACCTGGCCGCCGAGGGCAAGCACGTGACGCTGGTGAGCAAGGACATCCCGCTGCGCGTGAAGGCAGGCGCGGTCGGGTTGCTGGCCGATGAGTACCACGCCCAGGACGTCGTCACCTCCGGGTGGACCGGCATGGCCGAGGTCGAGGTCGCCGGTGACGACGTCGACGCGTTGTTCGCCGACGGCGAGATCGATCTCGAACAGGCCCGCGACCTGCCCTGCCATACGGGAATCCGATTGCTCGGCAGCAACTCTCACGCGCTGGGTCGGGTCAACGCCGACAAGAGGGTGCAGCTGGTACGAGGCGATCGCGAGGTGTTCGGCCTCCGGGGAAGGTCCGCCGAACAGCGCGTGGCGCTCGATCTGCTGCTCGACGAGTCGGTGGGCATCGTGTCCCTCGGCGGCAAGGCCGGCACCGGGAAGTCGGCGCTGGCGCTGTGCGCGGGCCTGGAGGCGGTGCTGGAGCGACGCACCCAGCGCAAGGTGGTGGTGTTCCGTCCGCTCTACGCGGTCGGCGGTCAGGAGCTCGGCTACCTGCCCGGCAGTGAGAGCGAGAAGATGGGGCCGTGGGCGCAGGCCGTCTTCGACACCCTCGAAGGTCTCGCGAGCCCGGCCGTGCTGGAGGAGGTGTTGTCGCGGGGCATGCTCAGAGGTGCTGCCGCTGACCCACATCCGCGGCCGTTCGCTGCACGACTCGTTCGTGATCGTCGACGAGGCGCAGTCGCTGGAACGCAACGTGTTGCTGACCGTGCTGTCGCGGCTCGGGGCGGGATCGCGGGTGGTGCTGACCCACGATGTCGCACAACGGGACAACCTGCGCGTCGGCCGCCACGACGGTGTCGCCGCGGTGATCGAGAAGCTCAAGGGCCATCCGCTGTTCGCCCACATCACGCTGCTGCGCAGCGAACGCTCACCGATCGCGGCGCTGGTCACCGAGATGCTGGAGGAGATCAGTCCCGGCGCCCTGCCGTGACGACGGGCGAATCCGGCGCGCAATGCGACACCCTGGGTGCTCGAGCGCGCCGGATTCACTCGGTGATCGGGTTGGTAGCGGCGCTGATGCTGGCCGCCGCGCCTCCCGCGGTCGCCGATGCCGTCGACTGCGCACGGGTCAAGTGCGTGGCGTTGACGTTCGACGACGGGCCGGGGCCGTTCACCGACCGGCTGCTGCAGATCCTGCGGGACAACGACGCCCGCGCGACGTTCTTCCTGATCGGTGACAAGGTGGCCGCCGACCCGGCCGCGGCCCGGCGCATCGCCGAAGCCGGCATGGAGATCGGCAACCACACCTGGCAGCACCGCGACATGACGACCCTGCCGCCTGCGGAGGTCGCCGACCAGTTCAGCCGCGCCACCGCCGCCCTGCAGGCTGCGACGGGCCAGACGCCGACGCTGGCGCGCACCGGTTTCGGCGCGGTCGACGACGTCGTGCTCGCCGAGGCGCGACGTCAGGGTCTGGCCGTGATCAACTGGGACGTGGTGCCGCTGGACTGGCAACACGACGCCGACACCGCGGCCACCCGCGCGATCCTGATGAGCCACGTCCGGCCGGGCTCGGTGGTGCTGCTGCACGACACCTTCGCCTCGACGGTCGACCTGATGGCCGAGTTCATTCCGGTGCTCAGCGCCAACGGCTACCACCTGGTGACCGTCTCGCAGCTGCTGGGCCCTCGCACACCGGGAAGCCTGTACGGCGGCCGCGACAACGGGCCACCGGCCTACGCGCTGGCCGAGCCCACCCGCTGATACCGGATCAGCGCTGCCTGCGTCCCTCGACCAGGAACCATCCCGCCGCGGCCGCGCCGGACATCGCCAACATGCGATCGGCGCCGCCGCCGCCGCGTCTGGCCAGCGAGAGATCGACCAGTGACGCCAGTCCCAGCACCACGGCACCGGTCCGCAACGCGGGCTGGCTGGTGGCCGTGGTGACCAGGGTGGTCGATGACGGGGTGGATGCGGGCTCGGGGTAAGCGGACACCGCGCCTCCTGATTCCTGCCTGGAAGAATGACCCACCGCCGTGCCGATGACGCGGCGGCGAGTCAAATGCTCCCTAATCTTGTGCCTGTCTTGACGATTCGTCAGGCGAATGGCAGATCTCGAGGGCAGGAAATCGTCCGGTCAGTCGCCGTCGCGAACCTTCGCCATGGCCAGCACGTCGAGGCGGCGGTCCAGCTCCTCCTCGGACAGCTTGTCGCCGATCAGGCCGCGGTCGATCACGGTCTGGCGGATCGTCTTCTTCTCGGCCAGCGCCTGCTTGGCGACCTTGGCCGCCTCCTCGTAGCCGATCGCCGAGTTCAGCGGGGTCACGATCGACGGCGACGACTCGGCGAGCTCACGCAGCCGGTCCTCGTTGGCGACCAGGCCGTCGATGCACTTCTCGGCGAACAGCCGGGAGGCGTTGGACAGCAGAGTGAACGACTCCAGCACGTTGCGGGCCATCATCGGGATGTAGACGTTGAGTTCAAAGGCGCCCGACAATCCGCCGACGGTGACGGCCGCGTCGTTGCCGATGACCTGGGCGGCCACCTGCGTGACGGCCTCGGGGATTACGGGGTTGACCTTGCCCGGCATGATCGAGCTGCCCGGCTGCAGGTCGGGCAGTTGCAGCTCGCCCAGCCCGGTCAGCGGACCCGAGCCCATCCAGCGGATGTCGTTGGCGATCTTGGTCAGCGACGCCGCGATCGTCTTGAGCGCGCCGGACGCCTCGACCAGCCCGTCGCGGGCCGCCTGGGCCTCGAAATTGTCGACTGCGGGCCGCAACTCGGCGATGCCGGTCTGGTCGACGAGCACCTCCACCACCTTGGGGCCGAACCCGTCGGGGGCGTTCAGCCCGGTGCCCACCGCGGTGCCGCCGATCGCCAGCTCACCGAGCCGGGGCAGACAGGCGCGCACCCGTTCGATGCCGGCCTCGACCTGGCGGGCGTAGCCGCCGAACTCCTGGCCCAGCGTCACCGGGACCGCGTCCATCAGGTGGGTGCGGCCGGACTTCACCGTGGTGCGCCACTGCCGGGCCTTGGCCGCCAGCGACTCGTGCAGCACCTCGAGTGCGGGGATCAGATGGCGCACAGCGGCTTCGGTCGCCGCGATGTGGGTGGCGGTCGGGAACGTGTCGTTGGAGCTCTGCGACATGTTCACGTCGTCGTTGGGGTGCACGGTCACGCCGTTGGAGGCGCAGATCGACGCGATCACCTCGTTGGCGTTCATGTTGGAGCTGGTGCCCGAGCCGGTCTGGAACACGTCGATCGGGAACTGGTCGTCGTGGCGGCCGTCGGCGATCTCGGCGGCGGCGGCGATGATCGCGTCGGCCTTTTCCGGAGCCAGCAGGCCGAGGTCCTTGTTCACCTGGGCGCACGCGCCCTTGAGGAGTCCGAGCGCGCGGATCTGGGTGCGCTCCAGCGGCCGGAACGAGATCGGGAAGTTCTCCACCGCCCGCTGGGTCTGGGCGCGCCACAGCGCGTTCTTGGGCACCCGCACTTCACCCATGGTGTCGTGCTCGATGCGGTACTCGACATCTTTGTCGGCCATGCGGCTTCCTGTTCGTCTCGTTGGGGTCGGGTTACGGCAGGGGATAGGCGGCGGTGTTGTCGCCGGTGAAGTTGACCGCGGAGTACTCGTTGAGCTTGGTCAGCCGGTGGTAGCCCTCGATCATCCGGACGGTGCCGGACTTGGACCGCATCACGATGGACTGTGTGGTGCAGCCGCCGCCGAAGTAGCGCACACCCTTGAGCAGGTCGCCGTCGGTGACACCGGTGGCGCAGAAGAAGACGTTCTCCCCGGCGACCAGATCCTTGGTGGTCAGCACGCGGCCCAGGTCGTAGCCGCGGTCGATGGCGCGCTGGCGTTCGTCGTCGTCGGTGGGCGCCAGGGTGGCCTGGATCTCGCCGCCCATGCAGCGGATCGCGGCCGCGGCGATGATGCCCTCGGGGGTGCCGCCGATGCCGACGAGCAGATCGGTGCCCGACTCGGCCGGCACGCCGAGATCGCGCCCGCGACATCGCCGTCGGAGATCAGCCGGATGCGGGCGCCCGCCGAACGGACCTCTTCCATCAGCTTGGCGTGCCGGGGCCGGTCCAGGATGCACACGGTCACATCGGAGACCGAGGCCTTGCGGACCTTGGCGATGCGCTGGATGTTCGCCGCGATCGGCGAGGTGATGTCGATGAAGTCCGCGACGTCGGGTCCACCGGCGATCTTGTTCATGTAGAACACCGCCGACGGGTCGAACATCGCTCCCCGCTCGGCGACCGCGAGCACCGAGATCGCGTTGGGCATGCCCTTGCTCATCAGCGTGGTGCCGTCGACCGGGTCCACCGCGAAATCGCAGTCCGGCCCGTCGCCGTTGCCGACCTCCTCGCCGTTGTAGAGCATCGGCGCGTTGTCCTTCTCACCCTCGCCGATCACCACGACACCGCGCATGGAGACGGAATTCACCAACTGGCGCATCGCGTCGACGGCCGCACCGTCGCCGCCCTCCTTGTCGCCGCGGCCGACCCAGCGGCCCGCCGCCATCGCGCCCGCCTCGGTGACCCGGACCAGCTCAAGGGCTAGATTTCGGTCCGGCGCTTCACGTCGAGAGGTCGATGAGCCGCCTGCGCGAAGAGCGTCCGGAGTAGTCATGGCCAGATTGTCCCATTAGAAGGTTCCCAATTGAGAGCTGGGATACTGGCTGGCATGACGATGCCGCCCGAGCCGGGCCAGGAGGTCGCCGGTGACACCGGGCGCAACCCCGACACTGCAGGCCAGCACCCGGTCGATCACGTCGTGGTGCCGGTGGCGCCGCCCGCCAAGGCGCGTCTGCTACAGGACGGCCGGGACATGTTCTGGTCGATGGCCCCGCTGGTGGTGGCGTGCCTGGTACTGGCCGGGCTGCTCGGCATGTGCTCGTTCGCGCCCAGCGGTCCCGGACCCGGCCCCGCCCCCGACTACAACGCACCGGCTGCGCTGCGCGCCGACGCCGACGCGCTCGGCATCCCGATCCGGGTGCCGCGGCTGCCGGAGGGCTGGCAGGCGAATTCGGGCAGCCGCAAAGGGATCGAGGCAGGCCGCACCGACCCGGTGACCGGGCAGCCCGTCCGCGCGGTCGGCGCGGTCGTCGGCTATCTGAGTCCGGGCGGCCGGTATGTGAGCGTCACGCAGAGCAACGCCGACGAGGACAAGCTCGTCCGGTCGTTCAGTCCGGAGTTGGTGCCCACGGGAATCGAGGACGTCGACGGCGTCCGGTGGGTGGTCTACGAAGGCGGCGAGGTGGACGGCAAACCCCTTGAGCCGGTGTGGACCGCGCAGGTCCGCGGGCCGACGGGACCGGCCCAACTTGCCGTGACCGGCGCCGGAAACGCCGAAGAGTTCCGTACGCTGGCGGCGGCGACGCAATCCCAGGCGCCGCTGCCGGTGGACTGAGCTACGGAAGTCCATCAGCGAGGACTTTCCGTACGCCGAGGAGACGTCGATGAGCGGACCGGAAGCAGATCTGCGCGGATGGTCCGCCGAGCCGTTCACCGCGGCCGGCTTCACCCACGACGTGTACCGCAAGGGTGACGGACCCGGCGTGGTGCTCATCCCGGAGATGCCCGGCCTGCATCCCGGCGTGCTGGCGCTGGGAAACCATCTGGTGGACAACGGTTTCACCGTGTGGTCGCCGTCCCTGTTCGGCACGCCGGGGGCACCCCCGCTGCGGCCGGGCGCGCTGCCGGTGCTGGCGAAGGGTTGCATCACCAAGGAGTTCGCGGCGTTCGCCACCAACGCCGACCGGCCGGTGGCGCACTATCTGCGGGCGCTTGCACGCGAACTGAACTCCCGTACGCCGGGCAAGGGTGTCGGCGTGATCGGGCAGTGTTTCACCGGCGGGTTCGCGCTGGCCGCCGCCGTCGATGACGCGGTGCTCGCGCCGGTGCTGAGCCAGCCGTCGCTGCCGCTGCCGCTCACCCCGCGGCAGCGCCGGGACCCGGGCCTGTCGGAGGCCGAGCTGAAGGTCATCGAACGCCGCGCCGCCGACGAGGGGCTGTGCGCGCTGGGGCTGCGGTTCAGTGAGGACCCGATGTCCCCGGCGGCGCGGTTCAGCACGCTCAAGGCCCGGCTCGGGGACGCGTTCGAGGTGATCGAGATCAGCTCCAAACCCGGCAACCCGGACGGCATCGGCCGCGCCGCGCACTCGGTGCTCACCGATCAGGTGGTCGAGCGCGACGGCCACCCCGCCTACGAGGCGCGCAAGCGGGTCGTCGAATTCCTCACGGCGCGGCTGACTTAGCGGGCGCCGGTGCGGCCTTGGGGGTGCCCGGCAGCAGCCTGCGCCACCACGGGACCTCGCGTGCCGCGTGGTCGTCGGACGGATCCCCGCCCGTGCCGGTGATCGACTCCATCGGCGCGTCCCGGTACACCACGCGGTAGACGCTGATCGTGGTGACGATCACGATCATCAGCACCGGGCCCAGCACGATGCCCATGAAGCCGAACATCTGCAGCCCGGCGAACACCGCGAGCAGCATCAGCGCGGGCTGCAGGTGCGCGCTCTTGGGCACCAGGAACGGCCGCAGCAGGTTGTCGATGTTCGTCACCACGAGGATGTGGAACAGGACGACGAAGATGCCGCCCACCGCGTTGCCGAACACCACCATGAGGATCCCCGCCGGGATCGTGACGATCCCGCCGCCCAGCGGGATGAACGACAGCACGGTCAGGAAGATCACGAACATGAAGAAGCCGTCGTGCAGGCCGGCGATGTACAGCGAGGCCGCCCCCGCGACCCCCTGGCAGGCCGCGATGATGAACTGCCCCTGAACCGTCGCCTTGACCATCGCGCCCACCTTGGCGAGGTAGATGTCGGAGACCTCCTCGCCGAGCGGGTTCAGGTCACGGAACAGCTCGAGCACCTTGGGGCCGTTGGTCAGCAGCGCCAGGAACACGTAGAGGAAGATGATCAGGCCCGTCACCATCGCGACGATGCCGCCGACCGATTCCCGGGCGAAGCCCAGCGCCAGCTCCCCGCCTTTCTGACCGACGGTGGCCAGCGCGTCGCGCACCGACTGGGGCGTCAGCGTGTAATCCCCGAACGGGACCCGGGACAGCAGTTCGTTGGCGGAGTCCAGCAGCCGCTGCCCCAGCGCGGTCAAGTCGGTCTCTTCGACCCAGTGTCCGATGCCGGTGACCATCTGGCTGATCTGCAGGAACGCCAGGAACGCCACGCCGGACAACGGCACGGCCACCGTCGCGATCGCGGCGAGCATGGTCACCGCGGCGGCCGCGCCCGAGCCGATCCGCGCGCGCAGGCGGTTGAACAGCGGGGTGAACAGGTAGGCGAGCACCGCGGCGATCGCGATGAGCAGCACGTAGGTGCGCAGGAAGTAGGCGCCGAACGCCAGCGCGACTACCGTCAGCACCGCCAGCGCGCGCTTCTGGGTGAGGGTGAAATCGCTTCTCATGCCCGCCCCTCCGACCACGCCCGTTCGGATGCCGAGGGCAACCCTATCCGCTGTCGGCGGTACGGGACGGCGATCCCTGCACCTGCCTGGCGCGTTGCTGCCCGACGAACCGCATCGAGAGCCGGTTCATCAGCGCGGGCGCCAGCCGGGCGATCCACCACTGCGCCTGGGCGGCAAGCGGTCTGACGAGGATGGCCTTGTCGCGGTCGATCGCGCGCAGCGTGTCACGGGCCAGCCGGTCGGCGTCGTAGGCCCTACCGCCCTGGGTCTGCAGGAAGTAGTCGCGGCCGACGAAACCGCCGACGGCGCCCTTGTCCAGGATCGGGGTCTCCACCGCGGCCGGGCAGACCACCAGCACCCCGACCCCGCGGGGCACCGCTTCGGACCGCAACGCCATCGACAGCCCGACCACGGCGTGCTTGGTCGCCACGTAGCTGGTGAGCTGCCCGGCGGCGGCCAGCCCGGCCATCGACGCGGTGTTGACGATGTGTCCGTGGCCCTGCCGCAGCATCTGCGGGTAGGCGGCGGCCACGCCGTGCACGACGCCGCGCAGGTTGACATCGATGATCGCGTTCCACTGATCCAGCGTCAGCAGTTCGGTGTCGCCGCCCCACACGATGCCCGCATTGTTGAACATCAGGTCCAGCCGGCCCGGGCCACGACGTCGTCGACGGCGGCCTGCACCGCGGCGGGGTCGGTGACGTCCAGTTGCGCCGCACGGGCCCGCGGGCTCAGCGTCGCGACCACCGCGTCGGCGGCGGCCGGGTCGATGTCGGTGCACACCACGTGCGCACCGGCCGCATCGAGAGCGCGGCACAGCGCCGCGCCGATCCCGGACCCGCCGCCGGTGACGATTGCCTGTTTTGCTCCTCGCGTCCGCGGCGCCTGCTTCCCGGCGACCGTCACGACGACTGTTCCACGAGCCGCATCACATGACCCATCACGTCCGGATATCGCTTCAGGTGGGCGCCGCCGTTGATGTCGAGCACCTCGCCGGTCAACCACGATGAGCCCGACGAGCACAGGTACACAACGGCTTCGGCGATGTCCTCGGGTGTGCCGGCGCGGCCCAGCGCGGTGTTGTCGACGTAGTCCTCGACCACGCCGGGCACCGACGCGGCCGGGGCGGTCAGCGGGGTGTGCACGAAACCGGGCGCGACGGCGTTGACGCGGATGCCGCGCGGACCCATCTCCAGCGCGGCGACCTGGGTCAGCATCGACAGGCCGGCCTTGGCCGCGCAGTACGCGCTCATTCCGGCCGCGGCCTGCCTGCCGTTGAGCGAGCTGATCTGCACCAGGGAGCCGCCCTCGCGCAGTTGCCTACCCGCGTGCTTGGTGACGATGAACGCACCGTTGAGGCAGACGTCGATGACGGCGCGGAAGTCCGCGACGGCCATCTCGGTGATCATCCCGACGTTGCTGAAGCCGGCGCAGTTGACCGCGATGTCCAGTGGACCCGCGCCGTCGAAGAGTTGCTGCACCGAGTCCTCGTCGGTGACGTCGACGTAGGCCGACGTGTGCGGATCGCCGAGCTCGGCGGCGCGCTCGCGGGCCGCGCCTACGTTGAGGTCGGCGATCGTCACCCGGCATCCCTGACCGGCCAGCGCCTTCGCGGTCGCCCACCCGATGCCGGACGCGCCGCCGATGATCACGGCCTCCCTGGCGGCCCGATCGCTGCCGTCGCTCATCCGGTTGGCCTTCCGACGTAGGAGTAGAACGCGTTCTAAAGTCACACCCGGAACCCGAAAGCGCAATAGCCGGGCCCGAACTGGCAGACTCGATCGGGTGACCGAGCTGAACATGTCAGAGTCGATCCACGTGGCGGCCCCGCCGGATCAGGTGTACGCGTTGGTCTCCGACGTCACCCGGATGGGTGAGTGGAGCCCGATCTGCAAGGCGTGCTGGTGGGACGAAGGAGCGGGCCCCTGGGCCGGTGCGTGGTTCACCGGCCGCAACGAGACCCCGCAACGCACGTGGGAGACCCGGTCCCAGGTCGTGCTCGCCGAACCCGGGCGCAAGTTCGCCTGGGAGGTCAACGATGGCTGGGTGCACTGGGGCTACGAGATGGCCGAGGAGAACGGCGGCACCCGCCTCACCGAGTCGTGGGAGCTGTTACCCAAGGGCGTGGCCGGTTTCCACGACCGCTACGGCGACTCCGCCGACACCGAGATCGCCGAACGCGTCGAGGCGGCCAGGACCGGCATCCCCGCCACCCTCGCTGCGATCAAGGAGACGGCCGAGGCGGCCTGACCGCTCCCGGCGCTCACCGCGGCAGGTGGGTCTTGGCGTCGTCGTAGCCGCCGGCGCGGGCTTCGGGGTCCGGGCCGTACACCAGGTGCAGCACCCCGGTGCCGAACGCGCGGCTGCTCAGCAGCGCGAGCGGGATCGGCGCGCCCTCGTCGAACAGCCGCGCCCCCTTGCCCACCACGATCGGGTGCACGAGGAGATGCAGTTCGTCGATCAGCCCCGCTTCCAGGAGTTGCCGGACGACGGACGGTGAGCCGCTCATCGCGATGGCGCCGCTGCCAGGGCCGTTCTTCAGCGCGGTCACCCCGGCCACGAGGTCACCGGCCAGCCGCTCGGAGTTGCGCCAGGTGAACTGCTGGTCGTGGCGTGACACCACGATCTTGCGCGCGTCGCCGAGGGCCTTTGCGAACCCGGCATCCTCACCGCCGCCGGCTTCGCGCTCGGGCCACGCGCCGGCGAAGCTGTCATAGGTGACCCGCCCCAGCAGCAGGGTGTCGGCCGAGCCGAGCTGGGCGTCCACCGCCGCGCCCATGTCGTCGTCGAAGTACGGGAAGTGCCACTGGTCGGGGGCTTCGACGACGCCGTCGAGCGACATGAACATTCCTGCGGTGAGCGTGCGCATCGGGGCTCCTCTGGGGTCTGCGGTTTGGAGTATCGACCGCCGCGGCGGCGCGAACTCATCGAACGACGACTTCTGCAGGTATGGGCAACCTTGCCTGCGGAACGAATTTCTGGGTTAGCGTCGGGCATCACTCCGGCGCGTGTGGGCCGGATCGAGCGGAGCAACGATGCGGTGACCGGGGAGGCATTCGCTGTGGGCGGCGCGACGTCGCTGGCCGGCGACGTCGTGGTCGCGCTGCTGGCCGTCTGTGCCACCGGGTGTGCGGTCCTGGCGGCGCGGTCGCTGCGCGGGCGGATGCGCACCGCGTGGGCGACGATGGCGGTCGCGCTGGCGACCTGGGCGGCCGCCGAGCTGGTCTGGCTGTGGTGGGGATATGTGTTGCGGGCCGAGCCGTTCCCCTCGCCCGCCGACGTCTTCTCGGTGGCGTTCTGTGTGTTCGCGTTCCCGGCGATCCTGACGATGGTCCGGTTCGACGAGTCGGCGAGACCGCGTGCGGCGCTGCGTATCACCCTCGACGGAGTCACGGTCGCGTTGTGCATCTTCCTGCTGGCGTGGATCCTGACGCTGCACGGCGTCTACGACACCTTCGGTGACGACCGGCTCGCGCTGGGCCTGGCGTTGTTCTACCCCGCGGCCGACGGCGCGATCCTGGCGGTCACGGTGGCGGTGCTGGCCCGGGCCGATGCGCGTCACCGCGCGGGGCTGGGCGTGCTGGGGATCGCGTTCGCGCTGCTGACGGTCACCGACAGCGCGGCCGTGTACGCGGCCGCGGTGCACAGCCAAGCGGCCCGTAGCGCGCTGGACATCGGCTGGGCGACAGCTCTTGTCGCCATCGGGGCGGCGGCTCTGCTGAGTCGCCGGACACCGCCTCCGCGGGCACAGGCCTTGGAGATGCAGTCGAGCACCGCGCTGTGGGCGCCGTATGTGCCGCTGCTGTTGGTCGGCACGATCGGCCCGGTGTTGGTCTTGTCCGGGTTGGCCCGCATCGTCGTTCCGTTGATCATCGTCGCGGTGTGCCTGCGGCAGGCGGTTGCGGCGTGGGAGAACCGGCAGTGGGCACGGGCCGCGGCGCAGCAGGCATTGACGGATCCGCTGACCGGACTGGCCAACCGGGCGTTGTTCTGTGACCGGCTGACCCACGCGATGATGCTGCGGTCGCGCGACGAGCGGCCGGTGGTGGTGGCGGCCCTGGATCTCGACGACTTCAAGTTCGTCAACGACAACCTGGGCCACCCCGCCGCCGACCGGCTTCTGGAGCAGGCGGGCCTGCGGATTGCGGCCTGCGTACGTCCGGGCGACACCGTGGCCCGTTTCGGCGGCGACAAGTTCATGCTGCTGCTGGAAGGTGACATCGAAGACTCCAGACGCGTGATGCGTTGCGTCGTGGACACTTTCGAGGAGCCGTTCAGCGTCGGCGGCCAGCAGGTGTCGATCCGGTGCAGCGTCGGGGTGGCCGTCGCGACGCCCGACGATGCCGATCTCACCGCCGAAGCCATGCTGGAACGCGCCCAGATCGCCGTGCGCGCGGCCAAACAGTCCCGTCCGGAGCGGGTTCGGCTGTTCGACGCGGGGATGAACGTCGGTGACGCCGGGAGCGCCGAGCAGGTGCCGCCCACGGGCGCCGCGCGGGTCCGGCTGCTGGGGGAGCTGCGCAGCGCTGTCGACAACGGCGATCTCGGGATGGCCTACCAGCCCAAGGTGGATCTGCACAGCGGCCGCATCGTCGGAGTCGAGGCGCTGTTGCGCTGGCCGCACCCCGATCTGGGGCTGTTGTCGCCGGGCGCGTTCATGCCGCTGGTGCGTGAGCACCGGTTGATGCGCCCGGTGACCGATCTCGTCGTGGACAAGGTGCTCGACGACGCGGCACGCTGGATCGCCGCTGGGGCGCAGATGCCCGTCGCGGTGAACCTGTTCGCGCCGTATCTGCGTGATGCCCGGCTGCCCACGACATTGTGGGAAGCGCTCCAGAATCGTGGCCTGCCCGCCGATTTGCTGACCGTCGAGGTCACCGAGGATCTGGTGATCACCGATCTCGAGTTGGTCACCGGTGTGCTCGAACAGCTGCGCGGGTACGGAATCCGGGTCGCGATAGACGATTTCGGCAGCGGCTACTCGGCACTGTCCTACCTGCGGGACCTGCTGATCGACGAGATCAAACTGGACCGCCACTTCATCGCGTCGGTGACCGGCGATCCCCGCGCCGCCGCGATCGTGCGTGCGGTCATCAACCTGACTCACGGTCTGGGGATGACCGTCGTCGCCGAGGGGGTCGAGGAGGCGGCGACGGCGCGCTGGCTTCGCGACAGCGGATGCGATGTGGGGCAGGGGTTCTACTTCGGCAGACCGCTCGACGCCGCAGATGTGCCTGGCCTGGCGCGTTCAGCTCACGTGACGGGGTGAACGTCGGCCGCTACTCGCTCCGTTGCGAACTCCCGGACCGACGAGTCCGCCCATCCGGGGTCTCCGGTGGTGGCGTAGTTCACCCACGCCCGATGCATCTCGGTGGCGAGATGCTGGGGTGGCTCGCCGGGGCCGAGAAGCCCGGCAGGCCCACGTAACACCGGCTCGTCCAGGCAGTCGAACACGAACGGCAGCTCCACCGCGTGGGCCGCACCCAGCCGGCCGCCGACAGCTGTCGACTGCCAGCAGAACCGGTACTCGTGCAACGGTGAGCCGGGCTGCGCGGCGCGCGCTTCGACCAGTTTCCGAGTGCCTGAGCCGAACAATGCGGAACCCAGGATCGCCGAACGGATCTCACCCCACCCGGCGGTCGGATTCTCGGCGCGGAAGGCGGCGACGACGGTGTCGGGATCGGGGTGGACCCGCGCGGCGAGCGCGCGCACGTCGTCCTCGGACGAATCGTCGAAAGTGCCCTGCGGCACGAGATACAGGTTGCCCTCCTGGGCGTTGGTGCCGATGAGTACCGGCACCGTGGACCCGAGCCCGGCAGCGGCGGCATCGGCGGGCTGGCGGTCGCCCACCAGGCTGAACGGGCTGAGTCCGACCAGGGGATCGAACCGGTCCGCGGTGCGCAGGTCGATGCCGGTCAACCGTGAACCGACGTCGACGAGTTCGGCATCGGTGAAGGCGGAGAACCCCGCGACGGTGGCGTGCGTGTCGATGAGCTCGGCGGCTCGGTGGGTGACCCGGGCGGCCTGCTCGTGGTCGAAGGCGCCGGTTCCGTTGCCGCTCTGCATGATCACGCGACGTACCAGAGATTCCGCTTCGGGAGTGGTCAGGACCCCGCCGACGATGGTGGCGCCCGCGGACTGACCGAACAGTGTCACGTTGTCGGGGTCGCCGCCGAAGTTCTCGATGTTCTCCTTCACCCACGTCAGCGCGGCCACCACGTCGAGCAGTCCCCGGTTGGGCGGTGCGCCCGGCACGTCGAGAAAGCCGATGATTCCGAGGCGGTAGGTGAGCGTCACCAACACCACCCCGTCTCGGGCGAATGCCGCCCCGTTGTACAACGGCGACTGCGGTGAGCCGGACACGAAACCCCCGCCGTGCACGAACACCATCACCGGCCGTCGGTGGCCGGCCTCCGGTGCCCAGATGTTCACTGTCAGGTACTCCGGGTCACCGAGGGTCACGGTGCCGAAAAACGGGGACATGTCGAGCGCGCCGAACCCGCGGCGCGGCGCTTGTGGGGCCGCCGGTCCGGGTTCCCGCGCGTCACGGATGTGCGTCCAGCCCGGGTGGGGATCGGGCGCAGCGAATCGAGCAGCAGCGAGCGGCGCTGCGGCGTAGGGAATTCCGCGGAACACCTGGTAGCCGTCGGCTGTGTGTCCGCGGACGGGGCCGTGGGTGGTGGCGACGACGTCAGACATGGGTGATCCGCTCGAACGGCGCCCACTGCTTGATCGCGAAGGTGTCACCGGCCCGGACGACCTCAGCGCCGCCGTGGCCGCCCAGATGCGCCGGGAACACGAGGGTATTGGTGTCGGCGGCCTGACCGAGCAGCCGTCGCCGGGTGGCCCGTGCACCGGCCGCGTCCTCGCAGTAGCAGCTGTTGACGTCCGGCTCCACCAACTGCAGTGCAGTGTGCAACAGATCGCCGACGAACAGTGCTCTGTCGCCGCCGGATTCGAGGGTGACGATCGACGATCCCGGGGTGTGGCCCGGGGCGAGGTCCAGCCGCAGATTCTCGTCGATGTGCAACTGGTCGTCCCACAACTGGACCAGGCCCGCCTCATAGACGGGTGCGACGCTGTCTTCGAAGACGAGCTTGGCGGCGTCGCGGCCGGAGATATGTCCGTTGGCGGGATTCCAGAAGTCGAAGTCGGCGCGCGGCATCAGATACGTCGCGTTCGGGAAGGTCGGCTCCCAGGCACCGTCGCGCAGCGTGGTGTTCCATCCGACGTGGTCGTTGTGCAGGTGGGTGTTGATGACGAGGTCGACGTCCCCGGGCGAGATCCCGGCCGTGGCGAGATTGTCGAGGAAATCGGTCTCCAGTCGGTGCCAGACGGAGCCGGGACGGTCCTTGTGATTGCCGACGCCGGTGTCGACGAGAATCGTCTTGCCCTCGCTGTGCAGCACCCAGGTCTGCACCGCGCAGATGCACATGTCTGCGGCGGGATCGTAGAAGTCGGGCACCAACCACGTCTCGTTGGCCGCCCAGGAACTTTCCAGGCTTTCCGGGAAGAAGGTCTTCGGTGACAGTTCGACCGAGCCGTAGTACTCCATTACCCGGGTGATCGAGACGTCACCCAACACGATTTTGTTCATGCCGACCAGCCTGCGGCGGTCCCGCGGCGGTAACCAGCCCTGGTGCTGCCTACCTCTGCCAGGGTCAGGCTACGGCCGTGTCGGTGGCGCATAGTGGAGACATGACGTTTCCCAGCCTCGGCGAGTTCCTGCGGGCCCGGCGCGCGCGAATCGACCCTCAGGACGTGGGTCTGCCGGCGTACGGGGGTCGGCGGCGCGTCGCGGGATTGCGTCGTGAGGAACTGGCGCAGCTGGCCGGGGTGAGCGTGTCGTACTACACCCGGCTCGAGCAGGGCCAGTCCGTCAACGCGTCCGAAGCGGTGCTCGATGCGATCGCTTCGGCGTTGCGTCTCGACGACCACGAGCGCAGGCATCTGCACGCGCTGGCCAGTACCCAGCCGAAACAGATGAGCCGACCGCCGGCGGAACGCGTCGACCGGCTCACCCGTGACCTACTGCGGACACTGGCCGATGTGCCGGTGGTGGTGGCCGGTAGGCGCAGCGATGTGCTGGCCTGGAATCCGCTCGGGCACGCCCTGATGGCCGGCCACGTCGACCCGGCCTCGGTGGACCAGCCTGCGGCGAGGCCGAATCTGGCCCGGATGCTGTTCCTGGACTGTCACACCCGTGAGCTCTACGTGGATTGGCAGCGCAAGGCGCGTGCGATGGTCGGCAACCTGCGCCATGTGGCCGGCCGCTATCCCGACGACGCGGCACTGGCCGCACTCATCGGCGAATTGTCCATGAAGAGCCCGGATTTCGTGGCTCTGTGGCGCGACCATCGGGTTAAGCCGTGCGAGGCGGACTCCTACGAGCTGCGCCATCCCGTGATCGGTCCGGTGACGATCACCCAGCAGAACCTCGTCGTGGCCCGAGCCACCGACCAGTCGGTGTGCATCATCACCGCGGCGGAGGGGTCACCGTCGGCGGACAGCCTCGACCTGTTGGCGGGGCTGGTGCGTCAGGGGTCGGCGTCTGTCCGGCGCGACACCTCGGTGCCCACCACCTGACCGTCAGGGCCGGGCCGGCGGCGCTGTGGTCGTGGACGGAGTCGTCGGTGCCGAGCCCGGCGACTGCATGCCGGGCATCATGCCCCCGCCCATACCGGGCATCATCCCGCCGTGCATGCCGGGCATCATGCCCCCACCCATGCCCGGCATCATCCCCCCGTGCATGCCGGGCATGCCGCCGCCCTGCATTCCGGGCCCGTATCCCGGACCGCCCTGCATGCCGGGGCCGTACATCCCGGGCCCACCCGGGCCGTAACCCTGGCCGCCCTGCATCCCGGGCCCCCACGGTCCGCCGCGGGAGGACGGCCCGTCGCCGTGGTGCCGGTAACCGTCGTCGTCGTCTCCGCCGGAATTCTGGCCCAGCATGAATCCGAAGAAGAAGATGATGGCGACGATCAACAGCGAGCCGGCCACGATGCCGATCCACGCCGCGATGTGGTTGAGGCGGCTCGACCGGTTCTGCCCGCCGTACGGCGGCGGTTGCTGTGGCGGCGGCTCCGGTGGCGGTTGAGGTGGCTGCGGCGGCGGTGGCGGTGGAGCAGAAGATTGCGGTGGCACAGCCCCTTGCGGCGCCGCGCCCGGAGCCTGAGGATTCTGCGGTTCGGTCATACTCCGATCGTCCTCCTCTCGGCTCCCGAGCGGGCCCGTTCCGCCCCCACCCGCTACCGCGACCCCGCGCCGTCGACCATGGCGAACGTGGCATCTCGATCGGCTAGCGCGCGATGCAGCGGAAGCCGATGTGGCTCATCCCGGTGTCGACCTGCTGAGGTCTGCGTGCGGCGGGGCGGTAGCGCATGCAGTAAGTGTCGGCACACAGGAAGGAACCACCCTTTATCACCTTGCGCGGCACCTTGAACTGGGGCTGGCTCGGATCGTAAGTTTCTGCAGCGCAACATGGTTTGATGTCCCGCGTCGACCCGTACCAGTCGCTCGTCCATTCCCACACGTTGCCTGCTGTGTCGTGCAGCCCGTAACCGTTCGGGGGGAAGGATCCGACCGGCGTACTCTGCCCGTAACCGGTGTCGGGAAGGTAGGGGAACTCCCCGTGCCAGTAGTTGGCCAGTGGCCGGCTCGGCGGTTCGGGTGCGTCGCCCCAGGTGTAAACGGCATGGGCGAGGCCACCGCGGGCGGCCACCTCCCACTCGGCCTCGGTCGGCAACTCGTATCCGGCCCACTGCGCGTACGCCACGGCGTCCTCGAACGCGACGTGCACCACGGGATGGTCCTCACGCTTGCGCAGCGACGAACGTGGCCCGCGGGGGTGTTTCCAGCAGGCGCCCGGTGTCCACGTCCACCACTGATTGACGTGACGCAGATCGACGGGGCCGGGGGTGCGGTGGAAGACCATCGAGCCGGGCTGCAGATTCTGCGGGGGAGCACCGGGATAGAGACTTGCGTCGAGCGGTCGCTCGGCAACCGTCAGATAGCCGGTGGCGGACACGAACTCGGCGAACTGAGCATTGGTCACCTGATACCTCTGCATCCAGAACCCGTCGACGGTCACCTCGCGCGCCGGGCCCTCCTCGGGGTAGTGCTCGTCGGAGCCGACCACGGTGGTCTGCGCCGGAATCCACACCATGGCGGCGGACGGCTCAGGCAAAGATCTGTGTCCAGTCGTTCTTCATGCTCACCACACTCCACCCGAACTGGCCGGCATGCTCGAGCACGCGTTCGGCTCCTGCGGTGTAGTCGAATTCACGGTCAGCGTCATCGTGGAGGACCAGCAGCCGCAACGCGGCCTCGCCGGGACGTCCGGAGTACATCAGCATCTCGTCGTCACCGTTGGAGTTCCCGGCAGACAGGATCGGGCGTCGGCCGACGCGAGTCCAGATCCGGACCGGCTTCTCGGGGCCGTCGTCGAACACATCGAGTGTCGGCTGGATCAACAGATCGCCGTGGCCGTCCCCTGCGTCGAACTTCAGGCCCTGGGCGCTGCCGATGACACGTTCGGGCGGAATGCCGTAAATCGACGCGGTGATCGGGCGCATGAAGTCCCGGCCGCCGCCGGAGACGATGTAGCAGGTGAAGTCGTGTGCTTCCAGATACCGCAGCAACTCCACCATCGGCAGGTACACACAGCTCAGGTACGACCGGCCCAGCGTCGGATGCGCGGCGGTGGCGAAGAAGTCGTTGACCAGTGCCGCATGGTCTTCGACGCGCATCAATTCGTGCAACGACATCACCGCGCCGGCAAGGACTTCGAGGCCGGAATCGTCACCCTGGTAGTGCTTGGTGATGGCGCTGCCGAACCAGCTCAGGTCACCGGCGACGGCCGCTCGGTAGGGTTGCTGCCCCGCAAGGTTAGCCTCGGTGGCCGCCTTCTCTGCCAGCCTGCCCACGATGAAGTCGAGCTGGATGTACATCGGCTTCTCAACCCACAGCGTGCCGTCGTTGTCGAAGACCGCCACGCGCGCCTCGGGTTCGACGTAGTCGGGGCCCTCGGTGGTGACACGCGCCACGAAGTCGGTGATCGCCGACTTCGTCGGACCGTCGGTCCAGCTGTCCAGTTGCGCCACGCTCATCCGCCCCGGCTGGCGAGGAACTTCTCCAGTTCCTCGACCGCATTGTCGATCGTGAACGACGCCGGGTTCTGCCGGGGCGGGAACTCCTTGAACGTCTCCAGGAACTGCGTGGCGATGGCAGATCCGTAGAGCACCAGGTAGATGCGATCGATCACCCAGTCCCAGTAAGTGTTCGACGTGATATCGGCCCGTTCGTAAGGGTCGGTGCGGAGGTTGAACAGCTTCGGCGCGCGCAACGGTGTGAAGGGTTCGAACCAGATCTGCAGTGTCCCCTGGCAGCGCTGCTCCTGGAAGACGACCTTCCAGTTCTCGGCGCGGATGCCGAGCACGTCGCAGTCGTCGGAGAAGTAGATCATCCCCCGGCGCGGACTCTTGTCGACCTGTCCGGTGAGATAGGGCACCAGGTTGTAGCCGTCGATGTGCACCTTGTACTCGGTCTGGCCGTCCGCGCCGGCTTTGTGGCCGGCCTTGAGCTTGTCGATGATGTCCGGATCGCCGGCGGCTGCCAGGAACGTCGGCAGCCAATCATGATGCTGCACAATCTCGTTGGAGACACTGCGCGGTTTGATCCTGCCGGGCCAGCGGATCAGTTCCGGAATGCGGAACGCGCCCTCCCAGTTGGTCGCCTTCTCACTGCGGAACGGGGTGGTCGCACCGTCCGGCCAGCTGTTGGCGTGCGGGCCGTTGTCTGTCGAGTAGATGACGATCGTGTCCTCGGCGATGCCGAGCTCGTCGAGAGTGTCGAGCAACTGGCCGACGTTGCGGTCGTGGTCGATCATCGTGTCGTGGTACGGCGAATGCCAGCGGCCTGCCTGGCCGACGCTCTCGGGCTTGGTGTGGGTGCGAAAGTGCATGTGCGTCATGTTCATCCACACGAAGAACGGGGTGTTCGCCTCATGCTGGTGCTTGATGAAGTCGATGCAGGCACCGGTGGTCTCGTCGTCGATCGTCTCCATCCGGAGCTTGGTCAGCGGGCCGGTGTCCTCGATGCGTTGCTTACCGACCGGGCCGTAGCGCTCGTCGACCTCGCCGGAATCCTCTTCGGTGGCCCACGAGTGGATGACGCCCCGCGGAAGCAACGCCCGCCGCAGCAGCGGGGCCTCCTCCTCGGTCGGGTAGTCGGCGTTCTCGGGTTCCTCCTCGGCGTTGAGGTGGTAGAGGTTGCCGAAGAACTCGTCGAACCCATGGGCTGTCGGCAGGTACTTGTTGAGATCGCCGAGGTGGTTCTTGCCGAACTGGCCGGTGGCGTATCCCATGGGCTTGAGCAGCTCGGCGATCGTCGGATCTTCCTTCTGCAGGCCGATGTCGACGCCGGGCATACCGACTTTGCTCATGCCGGTGCGGTACACGCTCTGGCCGGTGATGAAGGAGGACCGGCCCGCGGTGCAGCTCTGTTCGCCATAAGAATCGGTGAAAAGCATTCCCTCGTCGGCGATCCGGTCGATGTTGGGGGTGGAGTAGCCCATCATGCCCCGGCTGTAGCAGCTCAGGTTCGAGATGCCGATGTCGTCGCCCCAGATGACCAGGATGTTCGGCTTGGATTCAGGCATGCGCAATCCCCTTCTCGAACCGTCGTGCCGTAGTGGTTGTCAGGACGTCAGTCGGCTGCAAGGACGTCTTCGAGGTTCTTGACGATCTGATCGATGCTGAAGCTCGCCGGTGGCTGCCGGGGTGGAAACTCTGTGAACGTGTCCAGGAACGCCGACGCCATCGAGGTGATATCGACGTATTCGTAGGGGTCGGTGCGAAGGTTGAACAGCTTCGGTATCCGCACCTCCGTGAACGGCTCGGCCGAGCTCCGTAGTGTGCCCTGGCGGCGTTGATCGGGAACACGATCTTCCCCGGCATGGCCGCCCCCTCGCCGATCGACGCCCTAGTCGAACCCTTCGAACCCTAGGCCGCTCGGGCGGTTCTGGTCATCGGATTGGGTGAGGAGTCAGCAGTTGGTCACCTGGCGTCGACTGCGTCGACATGGTCGCGGACGAGCATGGGGTAACGGCCGCGTTCGGGGCGGAAGATGTCGTGCGGCGAGTCGACGAACTCGTGCAGCTTCGCCGCCGGGAACAGTCGCCGGTACCGATCCCAGTCCGCATCGCTGACCACGGGGGTGTTGGGACTGCGGACGACCATCAGTGGAGGCTGCCACCGCGACAGCGGTTCCCAGAAGGACTGGGAACGCGCCGTGCGCAGCGTCGCCGTTGCCGCGTCGCGGTCGACACGTTCGCTCACCGGCGTTCCGCGCCAGCGTCCCTCGAGCAGGCCGCCGATGACGTCATCGGACAACGTGATCTCTTCGGGCACGTAGTCACCGATCGCGATCGAACGCACCCGCTCGCGGTTGGCCAGCGCCCACGCCAGCGCGTAGGTGGTGCCGCGGGAGAACGTCATGAGGTGGACCGGACCCGTGGTGACGGCGTCGACGACGACGCCGACATCCTGGGCGAGCGCATCTGAGTCGAACGGACCCGACGGCGCGGAGCTGCGCCCGTGGCCCCGAAGCTCGACGACGACCGTCCTGCGTCCGAGTGCAGGCAGGATCCCGGTGTAGTCGTCGGCTACACAGGTGAAGCCCGGGACGAAGACGATGGGAGCGCCGCGGTCGTCCCCGCCCGAGTCGAGGAAACGGATGTGGGCGCCTTTTTGGTCGATGAAGTGGTCGATGACGTGGAACTGCGACATGGGCCTCCAATGGTCGTCATCACATGATGACGACCCCGCGACGTCAGCCTGCCGGCGGCACCGGGGCGGCGGCCTGCACCGCGGGTTGGGCGGCCTCGGCCTTCATCCGGGCGAACAACTCGACGTAGTACGGCAGGCATTCGGCCATGGCCTGTTCGGTGCTGAACAGCGGCTCATACCCGAGATCGCGGCGGGCCTTGCCGATCGAGAAGTAGTTGTTCAGGTAAAGCCGTTCCACCGCAAGCGGTTCGACAAGCGGCTCGCGGATGCCGTACTTGAAGTGCAACCACTGCCAGCAGGTCATCGCCCGGTGCACCAGCTTTCCGGGCACCCGGATGTCGGGCAGTTTGCCGCCGCAGGCCGCGACCACGGGCCGCGCGAACTCGAACATGTTGAGCGGTTCGCCGTCGTTGATGAAGTACGCCTGACCTGGGGCCGTCCCGCCGGGGACCAGATGCTCGGCGGCGAGGATGAATCCGTGAATCAGGTTGCCCACATAGGAATTGTCGAGCTTGATGTTCCTGTTGCCGACGAGCACCTTCACGTGTCCGGCCAGGACATTCTCGAACACCTTGCGGAACATCGTCTGATCGCCGCGGCCCCAGATGCCGCTGGGCCGGATCGAGCAGGTAAGCATGCCGTGCTCACCGTTCTGTCTCAGCACGAACTGTTCGGCGACGACCTTGGTCTCGGTGTAAAGATCGTTGAAACGGGTTGTGTAGGGCAGATTTTCGTCACCATTGACGATGTCCTGGCCGCCCATGACGACGCTGTTGGACGCGGTGTAGACGAAGCGCTGCACCCCGGCGGACTGCCCGGCGTGGACGAGGTTCTTGGTGCCCTCGACGTTCACCGCGAAACTGCGCTGCCGGTACTCCTCGGTGACCGACGCGCCGCCCATCAGGTCGATGATCGCCGCGGTGTGGATGACGGTGTCGATCCCGTCGACCGCGGTGGCGACGTCGGCGACGTCGGTGATGTCGCCGACGACAACCTGGAGGCTGGGGTGGTCGGGCAGCGGCGACGGGACCCGGTCGAACGACCGCACCTGAAGGCCGCGGTCGAGAAGTGCGGTCACCAGGTTGGCGCCGACGAACCCGGAGCCCCCGGTGACCAGCACGCGTCCGAGGTCAGTCTGCAGCGATGCATCACCCATCCCGGCAGACTAACTGAAACGTGTTCCAATTTCGAGGTCTCGCGCGGCGACGCGGTGCCGGATCAGCTCTCGCCGTCGTCGTTGACCGCCAGTGCCTTCTCCACCCGGGCGCGTGCTCCAGCTAAGTGCTCCTCGCAGCGTTTAGCCAGTTGTTCGCCGCGCTCCCATAATTTCAGCGACGCATCCAGGTCTAGGCCGCCGTGTTCCAGACGCTCCACGACCTCGATCAGTTCGTCGCGTGCTTCCTCGTACCCGAGCTCACTAATGGGCTTCATCATTGCTTATCACCGCTCCTCCGCTGCCCTCGCTGATCGCTGTCACGGCTCCGTCGGCCACCCGGATGCGCAGCCGGGCGCCCGCCGGCGCATCGGCCACTGACTGCAGCACATGCGGTGTCCCGTCGGCGGGGACGGCCTGCACCACGGCGTAGCCGCGCGCCAGCGTGGCCGCCGGCCCCAGGGTGCTCAGCCGGGCCGCCAGATGCCCGATGCGGTCGCCCTCGGTGGCCAGCAGGCGGGTCACGTCGCGCCGTGCGGCGGCTCGCGCGCGGCGGATCTCCTCGGCGCGCGCGTCGATCGCGGCCAGCGGGCGGGACAGCACGGGCCTGCTGCGCAGTTGCGCGACAGTGTGGGCTTCCCGGTTCACCCAGTTGCGCAGCGCGCGGGCGCTGCGCCGGCGCAGGTCGGCGATCAGCGCCTGCTCGGCCGCGGTGTCGGGCACGATCCGTTTGGCGGCGTCGGTCGGCGTCGCGGCACGCAGGTCGGCGACCAGGTCGCACAGCGGGTTGTCCGGCTCGTGGCCGATCGCGCTGACCACCGGCGTGGTCGCGCGGGCGATCTCCCGGCACAGCGTCTCGTCGGAGAACGGCAGCAGGTCCTCGACGCTGCCGCCGCCGCGGGCCAGCACGATGACGTCGACCTCGGGATCGGCGTCGAGCGCCCGCAGCGCCTCGACGATCTGGGGGACCGCGTTGGGGCCCTGCACGACGGTGTTGCGCACCGCGAACCGCACCGCGGGCCAGCGCCCGGCGGCGACGGCCATGATGTCGTGCTCGGCGGCCGACGCCCGTCCGGTGATCAGCCCGATCGTGCCGGGCAGGAACGGGATGGGCCGTTTCAGCCGCGGATCGAACAGCCCCTCGGCGTCGAGCAGGCGGCGCAGCCGCTCGATGCGGGCGAGCAGCTCACCGAGCCCGACCGCGCGGATCTCGCTGATCCGCAGGCTGAAGGAGCCGTTGCGGGTGTAGAACTGCGGCTTGCCGTGCATCAGCACCTGGGTGCCCTCGGCCAGCGGCACCGGGGCGTTGACCACCAGGTCGCGTGGGCAGCTGACGGTCAGCGACATGTCGGCGGCCGGGTCGCGCAGCACCATGAAGGCCGTGGTCTGACGCACCTTCAGCTCGGTGAGCTGACCTTCGATCCAGACCATGCCCAGGCGGTCGATGTACTTGGCGACCCGGGTCGCGACGGCGCGCACCGGCCACGGGTTCTCGGGGGACTTGCCCTGCTCGGGTGCGGTCATCTCGACGTCGATCGGCGTGGCCTGCCCGCGAGGGCGCTCACTTCGCCGACGCGCGCGTGATCCTGTTGGCCAGCAGCGTCTGGTACGGGGCGCGGGCCTTGGTGGCCTCCTCGTAGGCGAGCAGCGCCTCGAGGTCCGGCACGCGCAACGAAGCCAGCCGGGCGCGCAGCTGGGCCAGCGTCAGCGAGTCGTACCCGATCTCGGTGACGATCTCCGGGGCGTCGGGCGTCTCGGGCGTCGTGGACTCCGCCTCGGTGTCGGCGGTGGAGGCCTTGGCGGCGTCCTGGTCGCCGCTGAACAGCGCGAACCGGCCCTCGGTCAGCCGCTCGCCGTCCCGCACGGGCAGTTCGACCACGTCACCGGAATCCTCGCCGGAACCGCCGGAGTCACCCGCCTCCAGGTCCTCGTCGAAAGTCGCCCACTGCGCCTGCTCGTCTTTCGGCGGGAAGATCGTCTCCAGCGTCTCGTCGCCCTTGACCACCAGCACGGCGACGTCCTGCTGCATCTTCATCACCAGCTGGGCGATCTGGCTGGCGATGGTCATCGGGTACATCAGGATGGTGTGGGGGAGTTTGCGGGTCTCCTCGATGGCGGTGACGGCCGCACCCACGAGCAGCCGGACCCCATACGGCGCAGTTGACATGGCCACCAGCCTACGGCTGGGCGTTCCCGGTGGCGGGTAAGTACCCTGGACTCATGCCTTCGACCGTCAACATGGGGATTCCCGGTGCCAGCCAGACCGCGCTGCGCTCCGGCGTCGGCGAAGTCACCGGCAAACGCGTTCTGCTCGCCGAGCCGCGCGGGTACTGCGCGGGCGTGGACCGCGCCGTCGAGACCGTCGAGCGTGCGCTGGAGAAACACGGCGCCCCCGTCTACGTCCGGCACGAGATCGTGCACAACCGCTACGTGGTGGACACCCTGGCCAAGGCCGGTGCGGTGTTCGTCGAGCAGACCGACGAGGTGCCCGAGGGCGCCATCGTGGTGTTCTCCGCGCACGGGGTCGCCCCGACCGTGCACGTCGAGGCCGCGGCCCGCAATCTGCGGACCATCGACGCCACCTGCCCGCTGGTGACCAAGGTGCACAACGAGGCCAAGCGCTTCGCCCGCGACGACTACGACATCCTGCTCGTCGGCCACGAAGGCCACGAAGAGGTGGTCGGCACCGCGGGCGAGGCCCCCGACCACGTGCAGGTGGTCGACAACCCCGACGCGGTCGACAAGGTCACCGTGCGTGACCCGGACAAGGTGGTGTGGCTGTCCCAGACCACCCTGAGCGTCGACGAGACGATGGAGACGGTGCGCCGGCTGCGGGAGAAGTTCCCGACGCTGCAGGATCCGCCGAGCGACGACATCTGCTACGCCACCCAGAACCGGCAGGTGGCGGTCAAGGCGATGGCGCCGGAGTGCGACCTGGTGATCGTCGTCGGCTCGAAGAACTCCTCGAACTCGGTCCGCCTGGTCGAGGTGGCCCTGGGCGCCGGCTCCGAGGCCGCCCACCTCGTCGACTTCGCCGATGACATCGACCCGGCCTGGTTGGCCGGTGTCACCACCGTCGGCGTCACCTCCGGTGCGTCCGTCCCCGAGATCCTGGTCCGCGGTGTGCTGGACCGGCTGGCCGAATACGGCTTCGGCACCGTGCAACCCGTGACCACCGCCAACGAGACGCTGGTGTTCGCGCTGCCGCGCGAGATCCGCCCCGCACGCACCTAGCCGACCACTCCCACCCGGGCCTTCCGGCTCGTACGCTCGTGGGATGGCCGGTTCACCGAGCCGGGGCTCTGCCCACACCCCCGGCGACCGTCACCACCTGCGCACGGTGCTGGCGGCGGCGTTCGTCGGGGTCGCCGTCGCCGTCCTGCTGATCCTGGTGGCGGTGTTCCAGATCGCCTGGGTGGAGGACGTGGACGACACGCCGCCCATCTTCAAGCCACCAATGATGACGGTTCCCGCCCATCCCGGCTGATGCTCTGCACAGCGGGTTGCGGCGGGCGTAGGTTCGGCTAACCGAACGAAAACCACACTGTTGGCGAGGAGCCACACGTGGCAGGCAATCCCATCCGTCAGACCCTGGCCGACCTGCCTCCGGGGGCCTCGGCCGAGATCATCGGCCTCGACCCGGCGGCGCCGCCGGAAGTGCTGCAGCGGTTGCGGCACCTGGGCTTCCGGGTCGGGACCAGGATCCGCAAGATGCGCATCGCGCCGCTGGGCGATCCCGCGGAGTACCGGTTGCTCGGCTACGACATGTGTCTGCGGCGGCGCGAGGCCTCGTACGTCTCGGTGAGCCCTGCCCAATGAGGCTGCTGCCATGACCGCGCCGTGCCGCCACGGGGGCGGGGCGGTCTCGGTGGATCCCGGACGCGTCCGAATCGCATTGGTGGGCAGTCCCAACGCCGGCAAGACCAGCGTGTTCAACCAGCTCACCGGCATGCGTGCCCGGACCGGGAACTATCCCGGTGTCACCGTCACCCGGTCGGTGGGCACCGGGCGGTATCACTGCCCGCACCACGGCGTGCACAAGTTCACCGTCGAGGACCTGCCCGGCGCGTACAGCCTGCATCCGGTCAGCCCCGACGAGAAGGTGGTCACCGACTCGCTGCACGGGGAACTGCCCGGTATCGCGGCACCGGACGCGGTGGCCGTCGTGATGGATACGACGGTGCTGGAGAGATCGCTGTCGCTGCTGGCGCAGGTGCTGGCGCTGGGCAAACCGACGCTGGTTATCCTGACCATGACCGACGAGCTCGCCGCCCGCGGCGGCCACCTCGACATCGACCGGTTCGCCACCGCGCTCGGGGTGCCGGCGATCGGCGTGATCGCCAGCCGGGGAAAGGGATTCGAGCCGCTGCGGGCTCTGCTGTCGGCGCCGCACAGTTGGGCACGTGTCCCCATCCCGCCGCCGCGCGACGACGCCGAGTTCAACAGCTGGGTGGCGTCGGTGCTCGAACGCCGGCCGGTACCGCGCGCCCGAACCGGACCGTCGCAGCGCCCGGATCGACCGGGTGATCCTGCACCCGGTGTACGGGTCGCTGATCTTCGTCACGGTGATGTTCCTGCTGTTCCAGATCATCTTCACCGCGGCGGCGCCGCTGCAGGAACTGATCGAGATGTTCTTCGACTGGCTCGGCACCGCTGCCGGCGCCGCGATCCCGAACGCGACCGTCGCGGGCCTGATCCGCAATGGCGTCATCGGCGGCGTCGGCGCGGTACTGGTCTTCATTCCGCAGATCGTGCTGCTGTTCCTGCTGATTGCGCTGCTGGAGAACGTCGGCTACATGTCCCGCGCGGCGTTCCTGGTCGACCGGATCATGGCCACCACTGGTCTGGAGGGGCGGGCGTTCGTCGCGATGCTGTCCTCGGTGGCCTGTGCGGTGCCGGGCATCATGGCCACCCGCACGCTGCCGTCGTCGCGGGACCGGATCGCCACCATCATGGCCGCCCCGTTGATGACGTGCTCGGCGCGGCTGCCGGTCTACATCCTGCTGATCGGGATGCTCGTCGACCCGGCCGCCGGGTGGGGCCCGGTGTCGGCACAGGGATTGGCGATGCTGGGGCTCTACTTCCTCGGCGGCGCGTCGGCGATGTTCACCGCCTGGCTGTTCAAATCGGTGGTCCTCGGCGGTGACCTGTTGCCGTTCTACATGGAGATGCCGCCGTACCGGTTCCCGTCGGCGAAGTCGGTGCTGCTCGACATCTGGGATTCGGCGAAGTCGTTCCTGCGCAAGGCCGGAACCATCATCCTGGCCACCTCGGTGGTTCTCTGGTCCCTGCTCAACCAGCCCCCGCGTACCGGCGAGATCGCCGGGATGGACCCCGCGAGCGCCGCGGCCTATGTGGTGGACAACTCTTATGCGGCGTCGGTGGGCAGGTTCGTCGAGCCGCTCTTCGCGCCGCTGGGCTTCGACTGGCGGATCTGCGTGGGCCTGATCGGTGCGATCGCCGCGCGCGAGGTCTTCGTCGCCACGATGGGTCAGATCTTCGGCGATTCCCAGGTTCCCGGCGAAGCGGTGCGCACCGCGGTGTTCACCTGCGGACCGCATCAGGGCGAGCTGGTGTTCACCGCGCCCACCACGGTCGCGCTGCTGGTGTTCTTCGTCTACGCACTGCTGTGCATGTCGACGGTGGCCACCATCCGCCGCGAGACGAACTCGTGGAAGTGGCCGGCGGTGGCGCTGTGCTACATGTTCGGACTGGCGTGGGGGATGGCGTTCCTCGGCCGCCACGTCACGATGTGGCTGACGGGCTGACGGCGCCGATGACCAGCCCCAAGCTGCATCCTGAACGCACCGCCGATCCCCGGGTGATGCGCTGGGTCACCGGGGGACAGGACCTGCCCGCCGATTGCCCGCAACTGGCGGCGCTGGTGCGCGACGGGACGCTGCGCGGCGTCGAGGTGGGTCCGGGCGAGGTGCGCACAGCGCTGGCCGACGGCCGTTCCTGGGCGACGGACGGACCGCGCGTACGCTCGGCCTTGTTCGAGGCGCTGTCGAGCCCCGGTCGGGACGAGCGCCGCGAACCCGACGAGCTGCGACGGCGGATCGAGGAGATCGTGGAGGACATCGTCGAAGACGAGGTGGCCCCGGTTGCCGGGTCCCACGGCGGTGCCGTCACTGTGGTGTCCGTGCAGGACGGTGTGCTGACCGTCGCCTTCGGCGGCACCTGCTCCGGTTGCAGCCTGCGGGGCCGGACCCTCACCGACCTGGTGGCCCGCGCCGTACAGACGCGCTGTCCGCAGATCCGCGAGGTGCGCACGCTTCCGTCGCACCGAAATTGGCTGCGGCGCAACAGGGCAGGACGACCGCAGTGAACCTGTTGGACCTCCCTTTCCGGGCCGCGCAGACCGCACTCGGTGTCGTCCGCGAGGCCGCCGGCGGCCACCCCGTGCGGCGCAGCAGTTCGGCCGGGCGCACCCGGTGGATCGAGGTGCGTGGCCTGGGCACCGAGGACGGCCCGCGCATCGGCGCCGCCGTGGTGGCCGCGGTGCGCGCACAGGCCGGTGTGAGTGCCGCCGCGCTGAACGTGGCGAACGCCCGGGTGGTGGTGACGGTCTCGGACAACGGCCCGGACGCGGCGCACCTGTGCCGCATCGTCGACACGGCGGAATCCCGGGCAAGCCGCACCACCGACCGGGACCACCCGGCGACACTGCCCGGTGACGACGAGCTGCTGGCCGAGCGGTTGCTGGCCGCGGCGGTGTCGGCGGCGGGCATCGGACCGGCGGTGATCGGCGCCGCGCTCGGGGTCGGTCGCTTCGGCAGCGCAGTGTCGCTGCCGGGGGCGTTCGCCGAATACGTTCCGGCGGTGCGCAATCAGTTCGAACGCTATCTGGGCCGCGACGCGACCGACCTGACGGTGACCGTGCTGGGCACCGCCGCGGGGGTGCTCTCCGCGTCGCCTGTGGCCGTGGTGCACCAAGCGGCCACCCGGGTGATGCGCGCCGCTGAAGCGATCAACGCCCGCCGCAGCTGGCAGCGATACGAGCCCGAATTCAGCGAGCAGGCAATGAAAGTCGGCGACCAGTCCGGCGGCGTGCCGCGCGATGTCGAGCAGTTCGGGTCCGGCGGTGCGGGGGTGCGTTACGCCGACCGCGCCGCAGGGGTCGGGCTCGGCGCGGCCGCACTGCTCGGTGTCGCCTCGCGCAGCAGCGAAACCGCCAGTGCCGCAGCATTGGTCGCGACGGCCAGGCCTGTCCGCAGCATCACCGAGGCGTTCGCGTGCGCGCTCGGGTGCGGACTGGCCGACCGCCACGGCGCCCTCGTGCTGCGGCCGGTGGTGTTGCGTCGCCTGGACCAGATCGACACGGTGGTGATCGATCCGCGGATCCTCTACACCGACGAGTTGGCGGTCACCCGGGTGCAGGGGGTCGGCGTCGACGACCGGGCCGCGGCATGGCAGGCCGCCCGGGCGGCGCTGGCCGACGCGGGACTGGCACCGGGATGGCATGCGCTGGAGGACGTCCCGGGCGCCGGTCGTGGCGGCGAGGTTCTGGTCAGCGCGATCCGCGATCCGTGGGCCTCTGCTCTGGTCACCGAGACCCGCCGGGCCGGCGCCCGCGTGGTCTCGCTGGACGACGAGGGCCTGCGCTCGCTGGGGCAGGGCTTCGACGAATTGCGCCCCGCCGCCGACGGTGTCGATCAGGCGCTGTCCGACACCGTGACGGAGTTGTCCGCCGCCGGTGCCCGGATCGCCCTGCTCACGGCGAGCCCTGGAGTGGCGACGACGAAAGCTCATGTCACCGTGGGTGTCTGGCGCAACGGATCGCCTCCACCGTGGGATGCAGACATTCTGCTGCCCGATCTCGCCGGGGTGTGGCGGGTGGTGCACGCGCTGCCGGCGGCGCGGCATGCCGTCGCCCGGGGCGTCGAGATGTCGGCCAGTGCGTCGGCGCTCGGTGCGGTGATGCTGTTGCCCGACGTTCTCGGTTCCGGGCCGGTCGCGGGAAGCGCGGCGGCCACCGCGGCGCTGTGGGCGGGCTACCGCAGGGGCGAGGAGGTGTTCGGCGAGGCGCTGCCGCACCCGGAACCCGGACACGACTGGCACGCACTGCCGGTGGACGAGGTGCAGCGGCTGCTCCCACGCACGCAGTCGTCGTCCGGTTCCTCCGGGAACCCGGAGCCTTCGCTGCCCGCCGGCGTGCGGCCGCTCGCCGCCGCCGCATCCCGCTCCTGGGGCGTTGTCAGCGATTTCGTCGGTGTGGTGCGCGAGGATCTGTCCGATCCGATCACCACGATCCTGGCGACGGGAGCCGCGGCCACCGCGTTGCTGGGCTCTCCGCTCGACGCGGTTTTGGTGGGCGGCGTGCAACTGCTCAACACCGCGATCTCGGCTGAACAGACCCTGCACGCCGAGCGGATTCTGAGCGGGCTGCTGGCCGTGCAGGAGCCGCTCGCGCGGCGGCTCACCGGCGCCGGGCGCGATAGCGACTACGAGGACGTGCGTGCGGCCGAGCTGGTGCCCGGCGACGTGATCCGGGTCAGGGCCGGAGAGGTGATCCCCGCCGACGCCCGGATCATCGCCGCCGACGCCGCCGAGGCCGACGAATCCGCGTTGACCGGGGAATCACTGCCGGTGGCCAAGCACGTCGACGCGACACCGGGCGCACCGCTGGCCGAGCGCGCGTGCATGCTCTACTCCGGCACCACCTTGGTGGCCGGCCGGGTCACCGCGGTGGTGACCGCCGTCGGGCCCGCCGCGCAGATGAACCGGGTGGCGGCGATGACCAGCCGCAAGGCCCGCAAGGTGGGGTTGCAGGCGCAGCTGAGCCGCATCACCAACAGGGCGCTGCCGTGGAGCCTGGCCGGCGGCGGTGTGGTCGGCGTGCTCAGCCTGCTGCGCGGCACCCCGTTACACGACGCCGTCGCCAGCGGCGTGGCCATCGCGGTGGCCGCGGTGCCCGAGGGTCTGCCGCTGGTGGTCACGCTGGCCCAGTCGGCCGCCGCCCGCCGGTTGACCAGTTCGTCGGTGTTGATCCGCAATCCGCGTGCGGTCGAGGCGTTCGCCCGGCTGGACGTCGTGTGCTTCGACAAGACCGGAACGCTGAGCGAGAACCGGCTGCGGGTCACGTCGGTGCAGCCGCTCGACGGCGTCGACGCGAGGCAGGTGCTCGACGCCGCGGTGCACACGGTGCGGCCCACCACCGGTCAGCACTCCGACCACGCCACCGACGACGCCGTGCGGGTGGCCGCCGCCGACGCCGGGGTGTTCCCCGGGGGCACCGATGCCCGGCTGCCGTTCCAGTCCGACCGGCCGTTTGCCGCGGCGCTGATCGGTACCCGGCTCTCGGTCAAGGGCGCGCCGGAGGCGGTGACGGCGGCACTGGCCGACAGCCGGGCGGAGGTGACGCGCCGCATCGACGACATGACCGCCGGCGGTATGCGGGTGCTGGTGGTCGCCGAACGGGAGCTCACCGCAGACCAGGCCGCGGCCGTCGCGACCGATCCCGCTGCACTGGCCGACCTGTGTACTTCCGGGATGACCCCGCTCGGGGTGATCGGGATGGCCGACACCGCCCGTGCGAGTGCGCGACCGCTGCTCGAGGAGTTGCAGGCACGGGGGATCGGGGTGCGGCTGATCACCGGTGATCATCCCGTCACGGCCGCGGTGGTGGCCGGCTCGCTCGGGTTGACCGTGGCCGCCGACGAGGTCATGACCGGCCCGGAATGGGAGCGGCTGACCACCGAGGACCGGGTCGAGGCCGCCCGGACCCGCCGGGTTTTCGCCCGGATGGCACCCGAGCACAAGGTCCAGGTGGTGCAGGCGCTCGAGTCGGCCGACCTGGTGACGGCGATGGTCGGGGACGGCGCCAACGACGCCGCCGCGATCCGCGCCGCGACCGTCGGCGTCGGGGTGGTGTCGTCGGGCAGCGACCCGGCCCGCACCGCGGCCGACGTGATGCTGCTCGACGGTGAGATCGGGGCGCTCATCAACGCGCTCGACGAGGGTCAGCAACTGTGGCAGCGGGTGAGCTCGGCGGTGTCCATGCTGGTGGGGCACAACATCGGCGAAGTCAGCTTCGCGCTGATCACCAGCCTGCTGATGGGCCGGCCCGCATTGAACGCGCGCCAGATCCTGCTGATCAACCTGCTCACCGACGCGCTGCCGGCCGCGGCGCTGGCGGTCAGCCCCCAGACCGGCGACCAGATCACCGGCGAACGCAGCGAGGCGGCGTTGTGGCGGGCGATCTGGATGCGCGGGGCGTCCACCGCGAGCGGCGGCACGCTGGCCTGGGTGTTCGGCCGGGCGACCGGGACGCCGCAACGGGCGGCGACGATGGGGTTGATCGGGTTGGTGCTGACCCAGATGGGTCAGACGCTGACGGACTCGCGCGGCCGGCTGGTGGTGGCGACGAACGTCGGGACACTCGCGGTGATGGCCGGGGTGATCAGCACACCGGGGGTCAGCCAGCTCTTCGGCTGTACCCCGGTCGGTCCGATCGGGTGGGCTCAGGCAGCCGCGGCCGCCGGGATCGCCGGTGCGCTGCCGAGCGTGGCACCCGGTGCGCTGGAACGCCTCGCCGCCGGGATGCGCTCGCTGGCCGAAGAGGCCCGCGAGAAGCTGTCAGTCGTCGATCTTGAGCAGGCCCGCGCGGACCAGGACGGCGTAGACCGCACGCAGCGGAGGGGTCAGCAGTCGCACGCCGGTGACGATCAGCGCGTCGGGCCCGACCGAGCGTGGAATCTCAGACATGTTGGACAGGCTAACCAACCTGGCGTCAGCGGTGGGAGCTACCTGCCCCGAATGGAGGATGAGATGTGGGAATCGGCACGATCATTCGTGGCAGACCACCGGGATGTATCGAAACTGGTGCGTGAGGCCGAGAAGTTCTCCGTGCAGCTGCCGGTGATCGGGCGGGTGCGGATCCCGCCGCCCGAGGACGTGGCCTTCTACGGGGTGCTGGGCGGATTGGCGGCCGCCCAGCTGATCGAGTGGCCCATCGCGCTCATCGTCGGGCTCGGTCACGCGGTCTCCGCCCGCCAGGTCCCCGACCATGACTCGGACAGCCGACCGGAGCCCGCGCCTGCCGTAGAGGCCGTGCGGGCGCCGGAGCCTGCGCCCGCCAAGAAGGCGGCGGTGAAGAAGGCTGCGGTGAAGAAGGCGGCGGTGAAGAAGGCTGCTGCGAAGAAGACGCCCGTCGAGAAGGCTGCTGCGAGGAAGGCGCCGGTGAAGAAGGCTGCTGCGAAGAAGGCGCCGGTGAAGAAGACGCCCGCGGAGAAGACACCCGCGAAGAAGACACCCGCCAAGAAGACGCCGGCCAAGAAAGCCGCGGCGAAGAAGACGCCCTGACCCCGTGCCTGCGGGTGTGTGCTGCGGGTACGTTCGACGAACGTGACCTTCCTGCGCCGCGGTTTCACCATCGTCTTGCTCGCCGTCCTGCTGCTCGCCGGCTGCAGCGACACCCAGGACCGGCTGGAGTCCACCGTGAACGGCTTCGCCGAGGCGCTCAGCCGCGGTGACGCCGCGGCCGCCGCGGCGATGACCGACGACGACACGGCGGCGGCGGACACTCTCGGCGCGCTCTACGCCAGCCTGGGCACCGACGTGCGCTTCGAGGTGCGGTCGACGCAGCGCGACGAGAACGCGGCGACGTTCACGCTGGCGGCGGCATGGCGGTTCGGACCCGAGAAGCGCAACGAGTGGACCTACACCACCGAAGGCAGGGCGACCGAGGACGGGCAGAACTGGACGATCGCGTGGGATCCGGCCACCGTCGCGCCCGGTCTCGGCGAGGGGCCGCTGTCCTACAGCACGCTCGTGCCGCAACCGGCGGCCCGGGTGCTGGACCGCACTGGCGCCGAACTGCTCACCCAGCACGTCGTCACCCTCGTCGACGTCGCGCCTGGCGCGGACGTCGACGCCGTTGCCGCGCTGCTCAATCCGATCGCCCCGGGCATCACGCCGCAGTCGCTGGCGGGCGACCTCGCCGCGGCGGCCGACAAGCCGGTCACCGCGGTCACGCTGCGCGAGGAGGACCTGGCCCCCATCCAGGAGCAACTGGCCGCGCAGCCGCACGTGACGCTGCGCCCGCAGACGCGGCTGCTGGCCACCGACCGGACGCTGGCCTCACCGACGTTGCCAGCCTGACCGAGCTCTGGCAGCAGCGCACCGACGCCGCGGCGGGATGGGCGGTGTCGGCCGAGACCACCGCAGGCGCCAAGCGGGTGGGCGGCCGGGACGCCGAGCCCGTCGGCGACATCGCGAGCACGCTCGACATCGGCATGCAGCTGGCCGCCGAGGCCGCGCTGGCGCCGCTGCCGACGCCGGCGGCGATCGTGGCCATCCAGCCCTCGACCGGCGACATGCTCGTCGTCGCGCAGAACGTCCCGGCCGACGCGCAGGGCGCGATCGCGCTGACCGGCCTCTACCCGCCGGGTTCGACATTCAAGACGGTGACGGTGTCCGCGGCGCTGCAGGCCGGGCAGGTCACCCCCGACAGTATCGTCAGCTGCCCGGGCACCGAGAACATCGAGGGCCGCCAGATCCCCAACAACAACTTCGAGCTCGGCGACGTCCCGCTGCACACCGCGTTCGCGCGGTCCTGCAACACCACGATGGGTCGGCTCGCGGTCGACCTGCCCCCGGACGGCCTGACCAGAGCCGCGGCCCAGCTGGGCCTCGGCATCGACTTCGTGGCCCCCGGCATGACGACCGTGACGGGCAACGTGCCGGTGGCCGACACGTCCGCGCTGCGGGTCGAGGAGGGCATCGGACAGGGCCAGGTGACCGCGTCGCCGTTCGGTATGGCGCTGGTGGCGGCCACCCTGGCACGGGGCTCGGTGCCGGCGCCGACGATCGTCGAGGGGGAGCCGGCCGTGCCCGACCGCACCCCGGATCCGCTGCCGCCGAACGTCGACGAGCAGGTGCAAGCCATGATGCGGGAGACGATCACCGGCGGCACGGCCAGTCAGTTACAGGACATCCCCGGCCTGCTGGGCAAGACGGGCACCGCCGAGTACATGCATCCCGAGGATGACGACGTGCGTGCCCACGGCTGGTTCGTCGGGATCCGCGGCGACCTCGCGCTCGCCGTGTTCGTCAGCGACGCGGACAGTTCCGGGCCTGCGGTCGAGGCGGCAGGCCGTTTCCTGCGCGCCGCCCCCTGACCGGACCGGTCGCGTCAGATGTCGTATTCCCACCGGTCGGCGTCGGCGTCGCGCGGGCTTCGCCTGCGGGGCCGGTACTCCGGACGTTCCGTCGGGTCGTCGCCGCGGTAGCGCACGCGGGAGACCGGATGGTGGCTGCTCGATCCCGTCGCGTCGTACGCGTCCAGCGGCTCGTAGCCGTCGAACCGGCTGCGGCGCTGTGGCCGGTCCCGGTCGTGGCGGTCGTACGACGGTCGGCGCTCGCGGGGCGCCGGCGGTTCGCGCCGTGAGCGCGGTTCGCGCGACTCGCGGGGCTCATGTGCGGAGGACGGGCGGGGACGGCGACGCGGCTCCGACGATGCGGGATCCTCGGGCCGCGGCCTGCGTCGGCGCGGCCGGTCGGTGACGGGATCGATGACCTCGGTCTCCGGAGCCCGCGAGTGTCGGGACCGCGGCGGGGCCGCACGCTTTGCCGGCCGCGCTCCGCGGGCCGATCGCTCGGCGGCGGTCCGCGGTGCGGTGCGGCGTCGGTCGGCGGTACGGCGCTTCCTCGGCTGTTCGTCGCCCTCGGGCGTCGCCGTGCCGCCGATGAACGAGGTCAGTTTCGCCACAAGTCCGGCCGCGTTCGGGGTGGCGCGGCGGGGCTCGGTCGCACTGGCCGGGGCGGCCGACTTCGCGAAGTACCAGCGGGCGAGCCCGATCAGCAGGACCGCCGCCGAGGTGAAGAACATCAGCGGGAATCGCTGGATCAGCGGGTAACCGCAGTTGATCAGGATGTCCTTGAGACCGTGGATGTCGCTGCTGCTCATCAGGAAGTACGCGGCGGGCACTATGACGAACAACACCAACGGCGGCTGGACCACCGCGGTGAACACGCCCGACTGCTGCACGGCCAGAACCGCGATCAGGCAACCGAGGACGTACAGCGTGGCGAAGGCGCCGGTCAGTGCGCCGTTGCCTGATCCGGCGTCGAAAGCGAACCCGATCAGGGACGCGATCACCGCTGTCAGAATGGCGCCCCACCACGGAATCCCTGCGATATGGGGGTGCGCGGAGCGGTGATCCGAAGCCACCGACGGCCGCGCGCGCTGATCTGACACAGGTCGACCGTACCGGTTTCGGCAATCAGACGCCGCCAGCGATGGGGGGTGTGGCGGTCACACGGCCTAGACTGTGGTTCCCGTGGGCCTCAATCTGGGAATCGTCGGACTGCCGAACGTGGGTAAGTCGACCTTGTTCAACGCGCTGACACGCAACAACGTGTTGGCTGCCAACTACCCGTTCGCGACGATCGAACCGAACGAGGGAGTGGTGGCGCTTCCCGATCCTCGGTTGACCGAGCTCGCCCGGATGTTCGGGTCGGAGAAGATCGTGCCGGCGCCGGTCACCTTCGTCGACATCGCCGGCATCGTGAAGGGCGCCTCCGAGGGGGCGGGGTTGGGCAACAAGTTCCTGGCCAATATCCGGGAAAGTGACGCGATCTGCCAGGTGGTGCGGGTGTTTGCCGACGACGACGTCGTGCACGTCGACGGCCGGGTCGACCCCAAGTCCGACATCGAGGTGATCGAGACCGAGCTGATCCTGGCCGACATGCAGACGCTGGAGCGCGCGCTGCCCCGGCTGGAGAAGGAAGCCCGCACGCACAAGGACCGCCGCCCGGTGTACGACGCGGCCGCAGCGGCCGCCAAGGTGCTCGACACCGGCAAGACGCTGTTCTCTGCCGGCGTGGACGTGTCACTGCTGCGCGAGCTGAACCTGTTGACCTCCAAGCCTTTCCTGTACGTGTTCAACGCCGACGAGTCGGTGCTCACCGATGAGAAGCGGGTCGCGGAGCTGCGCGAGCTGGTGGCGCCGGCCGACGCGGTGTTCCTCGACGCCAAGATCGAGGCCGAGTTGCAGGAGCTCGACGACGAGTCGGCGGCCGAGCTGCTGGAATCGATCGGTCAGACCGAACGCGGCCTGGATGCGCTGGCGCGGGCCGGTTTCCACACGCTGAAGCTGCAGACCTACCTGACCGCCGGGCCCAAGGAGGCGCGGGCCTGGACGATCCACCAGGGCGACACCGCGCCCAAGGCGGCCGGGGTCATCCACTCCGACTTCGAGAAGGGCTTCATCAAGGCCGAGGTCGTGTCCTTCGACGATCTGATGGAGGCCGGCTCGATGGCGGCGGCCAAGGCCGCCGGCAAGGTCCGGATCGAAGGCAAGGACTACGTGATGGCCGACGGCGACGTGGTGGAGTTCCGCTTCAACGTGTAGGTCGCTGGGGTACGCGCTCGCGAGTGTGGGGGATATGCACTCGATCGGCGCGTTTTCCGTGCACAGGGCCCACAGTCGTGCGTATTCGACGGGGTGGAGTCCTCTTCACCACGCCTTGTCGGGGTGCGTACCTATCGTGGGGTTCGTCCAGACACCCGGAGGAGTACGTGCCGATGAAATTCGTTTCGACCCGCATCATCACTGCCGACGTGAAACAGCTCGTCACGTTCTACGAAATGGTCACCGGCGCCACCGCCACCTGGGGTAACGAACTCTTCGCGGAGATCCCCACCGCTGTCGGCACGCTGGCCATCGGCAGCGACAAAACCGTACCGCTGTTCGGGATTGGATCTGCCGAGCCGGCGGCAAACCGTACGGCGATCATCGAATTCATCGTCGACGACGTGGACGCCGAGTGGGAGCGACTTCGCGGGCACGTCCCCGAAGTGGTCACCGAACCGACAACGATGCCGTGGGGAAACCGGACTCTGTTGTTCCGGGATCCGGATGGAAACCTGGTCAACCTGTTCACTCCCGTCTCGGAGGAAGCCCGGGCCAAGTTCGGAGTTGACTAAACGACCGAGTCGGCGTCGGCGTCTTTGAGGGGCCGGTGCCACAGTGCCAGGGCGGCAACGGGATCGGGCGTGCTGAGCCCGACCGTCTCGGTTGCGAAGCGGACGACGATCGGTGACGACTCGCTCAGGACCGGTCAGTCCGACAACCCCGACCGTCTGCAACTGACAGTCACATGAGTTGGTCCCTAGGATCCGACAATGAAGACGCTGCTGTTCGCGCTGGGCCTGATCCTCTTCCTTCTCGGGCTCATCACGGGTGTTGCGGTTCCGGCGCTGAAGAATCCGCGCATGGGGTTGGCCAGTCATCTGCAGGGCATGACGAACGGCCCGCTACTCGTTGTCGTGGGTCTGCTGTGGCCCTACGTGAACTTGAGTCACGGTTGGCAGGTCGTCGCGGTGGCCCTGCTGGTGTACGGCGCATATGCGAATTGGTTGGCAACTCAGCTCGCAGCGATCTGGGGCGCCGGCCGGAAGTTCGCGCCGGGCGCGGCCGGTGAGCACGTGGCGTCTGCGGTCAAGGAAGGCCTCGTCAACGCGCTGCTGGTGTCGCTGGTGCCGGCGATGGTCGCCGCGACGCTGATTCTCATCGTCGGCGTTGTGCGCTGAGTGCCGGTCGAGTTCTCGCGTGGGCCGCAGAGTTTCGGACGTACATTCGTGAGATGACCCAGGATTGGCGTATCGACCGGGTGGAGGAGATCCGGTCGTTGATCACAGCGGCCGAACCCGCTGCGGTCGAGGAGATCAAGTGGCGGAAGCCGTCGAATCCCGATGGCGTACCGGTGTTCTCGCTCGACGGCCTGATCTGCACCGTGGAGACGTACAAGGACAAGGTGAAGGTCACCTTCGCCAACGGTGCGTCCGTCGGCGACCCCGACGGCCTCTTCAACGCGAGTCTCGACGCGACTGTCCGTCGCGCCATCGACCTTCGGGAAGACGACGAGTTGGACCGGGAAGCCTTCATGGCGTTGGTTCGGGAGGCGGTCGAGGTCAACCGCACGAGGAAAGCGCCCAAGCGCAAGAGATGACTCACGCACGGGACGCACCGGCATCGCACCGCGGTACCTGGCCGGCTCCGACAAGCCCTGACCGGGAACGGGTCAGCTGGCGTGCGCGGCGATCGCGGCGTGCGGGCGCACGTGACCGGCTTCGGCTCGGCGCGCGCGGTCGACCTCGGCGAATCCGTTCGCTTTCAGCAGCTGCGACATCTGGTCGGCGGGCCGCCGGTACGCGGTGGTGACTTTGTGCTCGAACGGCTCGACCTGTTCGCCGTCGAAGAAGCCGACCACCAGTACTGCGCCCGGCGCCGCCATCCTGCGGAACTCGGCCAACGCGGCCTCGAGTTCGGTTGTCCGGTAATGGATCAATGAGTACCACGCGAGGATCCCGCCGAGCGTGCCGTCCGGGATGGCCAGACTGTGCACCGACCCGACCGTGAAGTCGATTCCCGGCCGCACGGTGCGGGCGTGCTCGACGAACTCCGGTACGAGGTCCACGCCTGACACGGTCAGGCCCAGATCCGTCAGGTAGGCGGTGAGATGGCCCGGCCCACATCCGGCATCGAGGACTGGTCCTGTGCACCGACCGAAACTGCGCCGCAGAAACGCGAGGTCTTGTGGGTCGACGCGGTCGATGCCGCCGAACATCTCGATGTAGAGGTCGGCCACCTCCGAGTAGCAGTCCCTGACGGCGTCGGTCATCCGCGCGGTGTCAACCGGAAGATCGGGATCTGCCTTCCGGAATCGGCGGTCTTCTCGCGGTAGTCGGCGTACCCGGCATACACCTGCTCGGCCAGCGCGTAGAGGCGGCGGTGTTCGTCGGGGTCGGTGACCTGCTGCGCGGTGAACGGCTCCTGCCCGAACTCGCACTCCGGATGGGCCTTGAGGTTGTAGTACCACTGCGGATGCCTGCTGCCGCCGAAGTTCGACGCGACCAGGATGACGTCGGCTCCGTCGTGGAAGTAGGTGAGCTGCACTTCGCGCGGTTTGCCCGATTTGGCGCCGACGGTACGCAGCGCCGCGTTGACGATCGGGCTGATACTGACCCGTCCGCCGGTGAGCCGGAACAACAGGGGGTCGGTGCGACGGGCGATGTGGCGGGCCAGGAACTGTCCGGTCCGGGATCGTCCGAACTGAACGGCCCGGTGGTAGCCGGGACCGCGTCGGCGGTTGGGGTCGACGTAGCGCAGCGGCATTCACGCAACCTACCCGGCGGTGCGGTTCTGAGCCGGAGGTCTCACCTCCAGGGCAGCCGTCGCCGCGCCGAGCGTTCCAGGCGGACGATGGCCAGCAACGTGACCAGCCCGGCCGCCTGCCTGGCGAGCGCCACGGAGCTGGTGCGCTGCCGCCACGTCGGAGTGCGTCGCCCGGCGCGCAGACCGAGCCGGTAGCCCAGACACAACGCCGCGATCAGCGACGCCGTCACTGCCAGCACGGTCATGGGTTGATCATTCCGTCGCCGGGTCGCGCCGAGGTCACGCTGACGTGTCCATCCGGCACGGCGGGCGCGCGCAGCCCTAGCGGTGCAGAAGTCCGTTGGCCGGACCCGGCAAACCCACGAGCCGTTGCAGTGACGTAAGGTACGGCGGAGCTGGGGGCCAAAAGACGATTGTTTCGAGGTGCAGCGGGATGGCGGGAGTTCTGGGCAGTTCCGACGACGATGAGTCGGCCGGCGAGAACTACCCCGAGGTCCGGTATCTCCGACCCAGGGTCGCGACGATGAATCTGCACGTCTGCAACGATTTGCTGTCCCGACTGGTCGGCTATCGGCTGCAGTCGGTCCACTTCTTTCCCCACTATGTGCAGCTGGGCTTCGATTCACCCGCGGCGCCGGACTCACCGGTCCTGACCTGCGAGGTGTTCCCGATGGTCAACACCCCGGACGGGCGGGTCAGCGCCCGCCAGGGCGGCTACGCCGACGCGCTCTGGTCGCTGATCGGGCATCCGGTCGTCGACACGTTCGAGGCCGCCGGTGAGGGGCTCCGCATCTGTTTCGCCGAGACGTCCGTCACTCTCCGGCCCTCGGTCGCCGAACTGCGCGGCCCGGTGATCGCGATGCTGTCGGACTTCGCCGACGGCCGCTCGGCCAGCTGGCGTCCGGGTGGCGCCGCGTTCGAGTACCTCGTCTAACCTTCGTCCGCGCGGTATTCGACGATCGGGTCGCGGCTCTGCAGCGTCTCCCCGGAGATCACGACCAGTTCGGTGGGGGAGAGGCGGTAGGTGGTGGCCCCATTGCGCGCCTCGAAGCCCACCGCCATCGGCCGCACGTCGTCGAGTTGCAGCGTCGCGCCGTCATGCAGGCGGACCCCCTGGTACTCCAAGGAGCCGTCGGAGTCCTCGCACACGACCACCGCGGCCCGCTCGGTGCGCGCGATCGCCGCGGCGCGCTGATCGGTGTCGCAGCGGGCGGCGCTGTCGACGTACCCGAGTGAGTCGGACTTCAGCGCAGTTGTCTGGGCGGCCGCGGTGGGCGCGGCCGGACTGGGGGCCGGATTCACGGTCGGGATCGGCCGTGCCGGTGCAGGGCTCGCCTGCACCGCCGTGGGGTCCGACGCCGCAGGCGCAAGGGTCGGCGCGACCGGCGCGGGGATCTGCTGGGAGCCCGAATCGGTTTGCGCCGGAACGGAGTACACCTGAAGCGGCGCGTCGCTGTCGGCGGTCAGGATGACGAAGACGACGGCAAGGGTGGCGACCGATGCGACGACGATCGCGATCGCCGACGTCCGAGCGCTGAACAGACCCCGCTTGGGCGCCTCGTGTTCGGGCGCGCGGTGATCGGTGGTCGTCGGCATGCCTGGCTCCCTCGTTGCGTGCCGCAAAGTCTGCTGCGCCTCAGCAAATCACTGTCTGCTCGGCAGACCGATGATATCGGTCGGCGTTTCGCCCTCGGGCTGTGCGGGCGGGTCAGACCAGGACTTCGATTTCGTCCCCGAGGCGACATCCCTGCGCCAACGGCAGCGTATCCCCGCTCCAGAATGACCCGGGGTCGAACCAGTTGGAGTGCTTCTCTGTCTGCAGCAGACCCATTTCCTCGTAAGTGATCGCGACCGTCTCGGCGCAGTAGGCGGTTTCCATCCCCACGGCGGTCCGTGCGGCTTTGCGTCGCTGTGCTGATTCGCGAACCTTGCTGTGCAGGAACGGGATACCGCGGGTCAGGTCGCTGACGACCGGCAGCCGGCCGCGCATCCAGCGTCCGGTCAGCCGGGCCGTGGACGGGAACGGGGTGCCGTCCATCCGGGCGATCACCCGAAGCATGCGGTCCTCCTGTTCGCGGGTCGCGTACGGGGTGAGCTGACGCAGCCAGCACCGCTGCTCGTAGGTGTGTGTCCAGCGCTCGACGGCCTGCCGCAGGTCGTTGAGCTGAACACCGCGGTGATGGCTGCCGGTCCACAGGTCCAGCAGTTTGTCGCCGAGTTCGGCGTGCCAGATCAACGGAGGCAGATCGTCGACGGCGACGGTCATCCCGACGTGGTTCACCGGACTGTTGGTCATCGACTGGATCGCCCGGTCGGGGCCGGAGTGTCCGCGGAACAACCAGATGTCACCCGTACGGGTTTCGTCGAGTGCGCGTTCCAGCGACACCGTGCTTGGACTCACCCCGGCAGCTTATGCACACTGATGGGCATGCGTGGGATCTGGAAGTGGGTCGGGCTGGCCGGTGTCGCCGGTGTCGTCGCGGGTGGCGTTCTGGTGGCGCGGGACCAGCGGCGCCGCAACGCCTACACCCCGGACGACATCCGCGCCCGGCTGCATCAACGGCTCGCCGAGGCGGACCGCACCGAGTAGAGCGTGTGGGATCCGGAGAATCCCTTGAGCTGCGCGTCCCGTTCGCCGTCGATGTCGAGGTCGTCGCAGTCGGCGACTGCGTCGTGCACCGCACCGCTGATCAGGACCTCGCCGCCGTCGGCCTGGGCGGCCACCCGCGCGGCCATCGCGACGTTGCGGCCGAACAGATCGTCCCCGCGCAGCACCGACTTTCCGGTGTGGATGCCGATGCGCACGCGGATGTCGTTGGGCCGCTTACGAAGTGAGTGCTGGATGGCGAGCCCGCAGCGGACCGCCTGCTCGGGCCGGGCGAACGCCACCATGAACCCGTCGCCCTGACTCTTCACGACGTAACCGTCGTGCGCGTCGACGTGCCGGCGCACCGACTTGTCATGCTTGCCGAGCAGCCGCACGAACGCGCGGTCGCCGATGCGCTCGTTGAGGGCGGTCGACTCCTCGATGTCGGAGAACATGATCGCCAGCCGGCCGTTGGGCGCGAGGCGGGCCAGGTCAGGACGTTCCACCTCGGCCCAGTCGGCGAGTTCCTCGATCGAGGAGCGCACCGCCGCGCCGAAGCCGTCACGGCGCAGGATGTTGGCGGTCTGCCACACCGTCTTGACGGCCTTCGTACCGCCGGTGACCAGCATCTGCCGCGCGTCCAGGCGGTGGCGTAGCTCGTCGGCCTCGTCCCGCGCGGCGCGCAGACGCCGGGTCTGTACTGCCAGCGCCACCCCCAGCCCGGTGGCGAGCACCGCCAGCAGGCACAGCACGATCAGTGTCCCGGTCATCGCTTCAGTATTGCTGCCGACGCCGCGCCATCAGCTCAGGTCCAGGCCGCGGTCACCGTCGCCATGTCGAAGTAGTCGCGCCACGACGCGATCCGCCCGTCGACGATCTCGAAGACCCCGGCGACCGGCAGCGGCAGTTCCCGGCCGTCCTTGAACCGCATCACGTCGGTGCGTTCGTTGAAAACCAGCGCACCGGAACTGACCTGGCGGTGCACCTGGAAGTCGATCCCGTGCACCATCCCGGTGAAGTCGGCGATGAACGCCTTGATGGCCTCGCGGCCGACCGCGGGCTCCATCGGGATGTTGTGGTAGACGCCGTCTTCGGCGAAGTAGGCGGCCAACTCCTCGGGATCGGGCGTGGCCCACTTCGCGCAGAACTCGGTCACCAGGTCATCGGGAGAGTGCTCCATCCGTCGATGAAACCCAGCGGCGGCAGGTAAATCAAGCCGTGACAGCCGATCCGGCTTACGGGCCCTGGTCGTCTTCGGGGAGGAGGTAGCGGTCGGGGTGGTGGTAGCCGTTGGTGCGGTGTTGGCCGGTATTCAGCTCTGGTGGGGGGTGCCATTCGGTCTGGTTCTTGGGGTTGCGGGTGGTGCTCCAGCCCGTCTTGTCGAGCATCCGGTGATCTGACGGGCAGGCGAAGGTCAGGTCGTCGATGTCGGTGTGGCCGCCGTCTTTCCAGTCTGTGCTGGCGTGGTGGACCTGACACCAGTAGCCGGGCACCGTGCATCCGGGCCGGGTGCAGCCGCGGTCTCGAGCATGCAACACGATCCGCTGCGCCGCGGTGGCCAGTCTTTTGGAGCGGCCCAGGTACAGGGATTGGCCGCTGTGTTGGTCGTAGACGTAGAGGTAGTGGTGGGCGTTGGCGGCCATCCGGATCAGATCCCGCATGGGCAACAGTGATCCGCCGCCGGTGACCGCGACGCCGGCGCCTTTCTGGAGTTCCTGCAGGGTGGTGGACACGATCACCGTGGTCGGTAATCCGTTGTGGGTGCCGAGTTCGCCCGAACTCAGCGCATTACTACCGACGGTCAGGAATGCGTCGTGGCGGCGCTGGGCCGGAGTGCGCGTGTCGGGCCCGTCTTCGTCGGTGTTGGCGCCGGGGGCGGCCAGCGTGGCGAACACGGCGTCCCATACCGCGCGGGCCTGCGGAGTCAGGTAGCCGCTGATCCGGCTCATCCCGTCGGGGCGCTGTTCGCCGACGGTGATGCCGCGTGTGCGGGCCCGTTCACGTTCGGCGTCCTCGGGTGTCGGCCCGTCAGGGTCGACGTGTCCGAGCAGCCGGTGGGCGGCGCGGGCCACCGCCCGCGGGCCTACCCCGCACGCCAGCGCGGCGAGTTGGGCATCGGCGGCGGCGCGGGTGCCGACGTCCATCCAGGACGGCAGCGCACGGTGGAACTCCGCGATCACCTCCACATGCTCGGCATCGAGCAGGCCCTGCGCCTGCGCCGCCGCCGTGGCCTCCCACACCGGCGCCAACGGCTCCCCGCTCAGTGACCGGCGCGGACCCAACGTTTTCGCCCGCGCCAGACGGCGGGTGGCCTCCCGGTCACTGACCCGCAGAGCGGTGGTCAGGACTTTCTTCCAAGACGCCTCACCGAGTCGGCAGGGTTCGGTCTCGTCGATCAACCGCGCCAGCACTTTGTGCTCGACGGCCGGAATCGACCGCAACAACGTGGTCAGCTCACTGAGCAGCCCGATCAGCTCGCGGTGGGACACCTCCTCGGCAGCCTTCGACAGCACGGCGACCTGCTCGGCGATCGCCCCCACCGCCTCGGCCACCAACTCCATACTCGAACACTAGTTCGAAGGTCTGACAAATCCGGGCTACCAGCCCTCGGTCAACACCCGGTCAAGGGTGTCAACGTAGAAGTCGGCGGCTTCGACGTCGATGCACAGTGGTGGCTTGGTCTTGAGAATGTTCTGGTGGTCGCCGGTGGGCTGGATGACCACCCCGAGGTCGAGCATCCGGTCGCAGATCGCCGCGGTCTCCTCCGTGGCCGGTGCCAAAGTCTGTGCGTCGCGGATCATCTCGACACCGAGGTACAACCCGAACCCGTGCACGGTGCCGACGATCGGATGACGGTCGCGCAGCGCCTCCAGTCTGGACTTGAGGTGTCCGCCGACATGGCGCGCGTTGTCCTGCAAGGCCTCGTCACGCAGCACGTCCAGGACCGTCATCCCGATCGCACACGAGAGCGGGCTGCCGCCCGTCGAGGAGAAGAAATAGCCCTGGCCGGCGAACGCGTCGGCCACCGCGCGACTGGTGATCACCGCGCCGAGCGGATATCCGTTGCCGGTCGCCTTGGCCACCGAGACGATGTCGGGCACGGCGTCCTGCTGCTGGAAACCCCAGAACCACGTGCCCAGCCGGCCGTAGCCGACCTGCACCTCGTCGGAGATCGCCACTCCGCCGCCTGCCCGCACCGCCGCGTACACCTGCTTCAGGTAACCGTCCGGCAGCGCCATGCCGCCGGCGTTTCCGTACACGCTCTCGCAGATGAACGCCGCAGGCGGACGGCCCGACGCCACAAGAGCTTCGATCTGGGCGACCGCCTCCTCGGCGTACCGGTAGGCCTCGGCGCCGCGGAACTTGCCGCGGAAGCTGTTCGGCGACTCCACGGTGTGCACCCAATCTGGCCGGGTGGCAAGCGCATTGGGGTTGTCAGCGGTCGACGTCGACACCGCGTCGGTACCGTAGGTCCAGCCGTGATACGCCTCGCGCACGGCGACCACGTCGCGCCGGCCCGTCGCCGCGGTCGCCAGCCGGATCGCCAGATCGCTTGCCTCTGACCCGGAGTTGACCAGGAACACCGTGTCCAACGGCTCGGGCAGCAGCGCGGCCAACCGCTCGCTGAACTCGACGACGGACTCGTAGTTGAACCGGGAGTTGGTGTTCAGCCTGCGCAGCTGACGGGTGGCGGTGTCGGCGATCCGCGGGTGGGAGTGGCCGAGCACCGCCACGTTGTTGACCATGTCGAGGTAACTGCGCGCCGCCGTCGACATCAGGAAGTGTCGCCGGCCGCGCTCGATCTGCGGCGGCCTGCGGTAGTAGAACTCCTGCACCGCAGCGAAACTGGAATGCCTGCGTGACACCAGGTCGGCGCCGTCGGTTTGTTCGTCCATCGGGGACAGTCCGAGCAGCGGCCTCGGGTCTCGGCACAGGGCCAGCCATCCGGGGGCGAGGTCGGACCGGATGTACGGAGGAGCGACCGGGGCGCCGATCGGGCGCACCGCCACCTCGAACCGATCGCCCGCGCGGGCGGTGCCAACGGCCTCGCCGGCGATGACGGGGCCTGCCCCCGCGGGCGTCGCACCGGTCACGGTGACCTCGAAGTCATTGCCGCGCAGCGTGATAGATCCGGTGGTGTCGTGTCGTACCTCACCGTCCCACGGGGCCGCGATCTCGGTGTCGGCCGCCGTCCACACGCGAATGCCGGTGGACACGACCTCGGGGCTGTCCTGGCTCAGTCGCGGTGCCCGGCACAGCGCTGCCTCGCCGAATCGGGTGACGACGACGGTGGCGCCCCGATGCAGTGCGGCCCCGGCGGCTTCCTCGTCGACGTCCGGCCGGAGCCGACCCGCGTCGTCGTAGGCATCGTCATAGATCTCGGAGGTGGTGGACAGGTCGAGGGTGAGCGCGGCCGACCGGTCCACGCCGATCATCTGGGCCTTCACCCGCGGCGCCGACGCCGCCTGTGCCAGACCCAGTTCGGCTTTGATCAGCGCGGACATCACCTCGAGTGGGACCGAGGTGGCGAGCTCGAACATCCGCCGTTCCGCGTCCGACTGCTCGGTCAGGTAGTCGTTGCCGGGATCCAGCGCCGCCTGCTGTGCTCCGCTGACGATGAGCACCGCGGTTCGCAACACCAGCATCGGCCACAGCGCCTCGGCTTCATCCGCCGACAACGGGCGGACAGCGTGGAAAGCCTTGAGGGCCGGCATCACCGACGTCAGCTGCGCGCCGACGTGTCCCAGCACGCAGGAAGCGGTGATGGCCAATTCGGAGACCGCCCAGGTGTGCGACAGGTCCCCGAAATCGATGACGCCGTCCGGGTGCAGGCCCGAGACCACCACGTTCGCATCGGTCAGGTCGAGATGTACGGCCTGCCTGGGCAATACGTCGTCGAGCGGGGCGATCCGAGACCACGCCCGCCGAGCCGCGTGGAGCAGCCGCTCCCGCAGCGCCGGGTCGTCGACGTGTGAAATCAGCTCCTCGACCGTGTGCAGCCCGAACCGTAGATCCCACTGCAGGATCCGGTCCAGCCCGGGATGGGTGAACCGGGCCAGCGCGCGGCTCACGCGTGCCGCGACATCCCCGAGGCCGGCGACCACGTCGGGACTCAGGTACCCCTTCTGCACGAGCGTGCCGCCCGGCAGGTACCGCAGCAGCCGCACGTACGCCGTGCCGTCGACGAGTCCGGTGACCGCCGAGCACTTCTCGCCCGCGAGGTTCGGCAGCGGAACCGACACCCGCAGGCCGGGTTCGGTGTCGGCGATCAGTTGCGCCGCCTCGTCCTGGGCCGCCAGTTCCTCCGCGGTGAACGCCGGGTTGGCGATCTTGAGCACGCCGAGCATGGTGCCGTCCTCGGCGTGCACGCTGAAGTTCTTGTCCTGCTGGCTTCCCAGCGACTCGACGCGCGCGGTGAGGCCGTAGTGGGAGGCCAGGATGTCGCGCGCCTGCCGTTCGCTGACCTGCGGTGCGGGCAGCTCGGGCTGCTCCAGGAAATTGAACCCGCGAGCGCTCATCGGGCTCATCGCAATACGAAGTCGATCACGACGTCGGAGAACGCGTCATTGTCGTCGCCGGCCGCGGTGTGTCCGGCGCCCGAGAGTTCGACGAACTCGGCGGCGGGCACCTTGGCCAGGAAGTCCTGCACGGCTTCCTCACTGACCACATCCGACAGCTTCCCGCGGACCAGCAGGATCGGGATGGTCAGCTCGATCGCGGCCTGCTCCAGCGACTCCACCCGCACGAACGGATCCTCGTTCGGTTTGGTCAAGAACGCCGGATCCCAGTGCCAGAACCACCGGCCGTCGCGGTGACGCAGGTTCTTCTTGAGGCCTTCCGGGCTGCGCGGCCGGGGCCGGTGCGGCAGGTACGCGGCCACCGCGTCGGCGGCCTGTTCCAGGGAATCGAAGCCGTGGATGTGGCTGAACATGAAATCGCGGATGCGGGCACTGCCGTCCTTCTCATACCGCGGCACGACGTCGACGAGGATCAGCCGCACGACCTGCTCGGGGCCGGCCTGCCTGGCCGCCATGATGCCGGTCAGTCCGCCCATGCTCGCCCCGATCAGCACGGTCGGCCGGCCGATCTGGTCGAGCACCGCGCGGGTGTCGGCGCACAGCGATTCCACGGTGTAGTTCGCGTCCGGGGAGCGGTCGCTGTCTCCGTGGCCGCGGCTGTCGAGAGCCACGACGTGCAGACCCTCCGCGGCCAGGATCTGGCCGGTCTTCTTCCACGAGAACCTGTTCTGACCGCCGCCGTGCAGCATGAGCACCGAGGGTCGCGCCGCGTCGAAGCCGGGCGTCCGGGCGGGATGGTTCCACTCGTCGGCCACCAGGGCCAGGTCCTCGGCGCCGCGGAAGGTCACGGTCGCCGGATCGTTGCAGGTGGTGCTCACGGGCGTCCTCTCGACTGGGTCCCCGGGCTCACGCTACTGCGCCGGACCGATGTCGCCATCTCGGGCCCGCCGAGGCGGCGCGGACCTTAATATTTACGGTTGTGCAACCGGGGGGACAATACGACGACGACCGGCGGCGGATAATCGCCGCCGCATACCGCTGCCTGGCGCAACCGCTCGCCGGGCCGGTTCCGGTACAGGCCATCCTGCGCAGCGCCGGCGTGTCCAGCAGGGCGTTCTACCGCCACTTCTCGTCCAAGCACGACGTGTTCCTCGCGCTGCTCGAGGAGCAGTGCGAAACCATCGTCGCCCGGGTGGACGCCGTGGCCGACGCGGCGGTCGGCGCGCCCGCCGACCAGCTCGCGGAGTGGATCGCGGTGATGTTCGACCTGGTGCTGGACCCGCAGCAGCGGCTACAGCTGACCGTGGTCGACTCCGAGGAGGTGCGCGCCGCCGCCGGCTACCGCGAGATGCGGGACCACTTCCGCGTGGCCCGCGAGCGCTCGCTCGCCGAGATCCTGCGCCGCGGTCTGCGCGACGGATCCTTCCCGCTGACCGAACCCGACTCCGACGCCGTGGCGATCAACGCGGTCGTCACCCGGGCGCTGGGCAACCAGGCCACCGACGATCCGCAGGCGCGCAAGCAGGCCGAGACGACGGTGCGCGACTTCGCCCTGCGCGCACTCGGTGCAGCCGAACGGCGCTGACGGACGACACCGGCGATGAGTCCGCGGCCGCATCGTGGTCTCAACGGTGTCGAGACATCCGCCCCGAGAGGAGCCGTCATGCCCACCATCACACCGTCGCTGTGGTTCGACGACAACGTCGAGGAGGCCATCGCCTTCTACGGCGCCATTTTCCCGAACTCCTCGGTCGAGACGATCGAGCGCTACACCGAAGCGGGACCGGGAACTCCCGGGCAGGTGCTCGCGGCGACCTTCACCCTCGACGGTCAGCGCTTGATCGGCATCAACGGCGGACCGCAATTCCCGTTCACCGAGGCGGTGTCGTTCACGATCGTGTGCCGCGATCAAGCCGAGGTCGACTACTACTGGGACCGCCTCGCCGACGGCGGCCAGGAGTCGCAGTGCGGCTGGCTCAAGGACAGGTTCGGATTGAGTTGGCAGATCGTGCCACAACGGCTCACCGAGCTCACCGGTGATCCCGATCCGGCCCGCGCCGCGGCCGCAACCAGGGCGATGCTGGGCATGAGCAGGATCGTCGTCGCCGGTCTGGAGGAGGCCGTCGCGGGTCTCTAGCTCGCCGAACGGCTCCTGTGTTGCCGGGCCAGAATCTGTTGATATACGGTTCAGCCCGTCCTCACCTGTGTAACCTCCGCCGATCCCGATCCCGATCGGCAAGGCCGGTTCTCGGAGGGCCAATGGCAGTAGGTGTACACAAGGAGGCCGGTTCGATGGTGGCTTCCGGCGTGGTCGTCAAACCTGTCCGCGCGTTCGGCGGGTTCTTCTCAATGGTGCTCGACACCTTCGTGGCGATGTTCAGGCCGCCGTTCGCCTGGCGCGAGTTCATCACCCAATCCTGGTTCGTCGCACGGGTATCGATCATCCCGACCCTGATGCTCACCATCCCGTACACGGTGCTGCTGACCTTCACCTTCAACATCCTGCTTCGCGAGTTCGGTGCCGCCGACTTCTCTGGCACCGGAGCGGCACTCGGCACAGTGCGCCAAATCGGCCCGATCGTAACGGTACTGGTGGTCGCGGGCGCGGGCGCCACCGCGATGTGCGCCGATCTCGGGGCGCGCACCATCCGCGAGGAACTCGACGCGCTGCGCGTGATGGGCGTGAATCCCATTCAGGCGCTTGTCGTTCCGCGCGTGCTGGCCGCGATGCTGGTGTCGCTGGCCCTCTCGGCGACAGTGATCCTGGTCGGCCTGGCCGGCGCCTACTTCTTCTGCGTGTACATCCAGAACGTCTCGCCCGGCGCGTTCGCGGCGGGGCTGACGTTGATCATCGGTGCGACGGACGTGATCATCGCGCTGGTCAAGGCGGCCCTGTTCGGCTTGTCCGCCGGTCTGATCGCTTGCTACAAGGGCATTTCGGTCGGCGGCGGCCCGGCCGGCGTCGGCAATGCGGTCAACGAGACCGTGGTGTTCACCTTCATGGCGTTGTTCGCGATCAACATCGTGGCCACCGCCGTCGCGGTCAAGGTGACGATGTGACGGTTTCGCGGCCTCACTCTCAGTTCCCCTGGCTCAAGGCACGGTACGAGGCCCTGGCCGGACCGTGGAACCAGATCGGCGTGCAGACCAAGTTCTGCGGACGCACGCTGCGCTCGATGTGGTACGCCGTCACCCGCTACCGCATCGAGCTGATCCGTCAGGTTGCTCAGATGGGTTTGGGCGCAGGCGCGTTGATCATGATCGGCGGCACGGTCGCGATCGTCGGCTTCCTCACCGTCACCACCGGCGCACTGGTCGCGGTCCAGGGCTACACCGACTTCTCCGAGATCGGTGTGGAGGCACTCACCGGGTTCGCCTCGGCGTTCTTCAACGTGCGGCTGATCGCACCGGCGACCACCGCGGTGGCACTGGCGGCGACCATCGGCGCCGGCGCGACCGCGCAGTTGGGCGCGATGCGGATCAACGAGGAGATCGACGCACTGGAGGTGATGGGCATCCGCAGCATCGCCTATCTGGCCTCCACCCGCGTGGTCGCCGGTCTGCTGGTGGTGATCCCGCTGTACTGCGTCGGCGTCCTCGCCTCGTTCTGGGCGGCGCGATTCGGCACCACGGTGATCTACGGCCAGTCCACCGGTGTGTACGACCACTACTTCCGCACCTTCCTCAACCCGACCGACCTGATCTGGTCGTTCCTGCAGTGTGTGGCGCTGGCCGTGGTGATCATGCTGGTGCACACCTACTACGGATTCAGCGCCCGCGGCGGGCCCGCCGGCGTCGGCGAGGCCGTCGGCCGCGCAGTGCGCACCTCCCTGATCCTGTCCGCGTTCGTGCTCGTGATGATCTCGCTTGCCGTGTACGGACAGTCCGGCAACTTCAACCTGGCGGGCTGAGGCGTGGACGACGAAGGCCTCAAGCCGGGCTGGTGGACGCTCATCCTGGCCGTGCTGTTCACAGCGGCCATCGGACTGACGTACGTGATGTTCACCGGAAGCCTGAAATCCACTGTGCCGGTGACGCTGACCTCCGACCGGGCCGGCCTGGTGATGGAAACCAACGCGAAGGTCAAGCTGCGCGGTGTGCAGGTCGGCCGTGTCGCAGACATCGCGGTCACCGGTCAGCAGGACCCCACCGTTGCGCTGAAGCTGGAGATCGATCCCGATCAGCTGCAGTACATCCCGGCCAACGTGGAGGCCCAGATCCGGGCGACCACCGTGTTCGGCGCCAAGTTCGTCGACCTGGTGTTCCCCGACGATCCCAGCAGCGGGCGGCTCGAAGCCGGCCAGGTGCTGATGTCGCGCAACGTGACCACCGAGGTCAACACCGTCTTCCAGAACCTCGTCGCGGTGCTCGACCAGGTCGACGCGGCCAAGCTCAACAGCACGCTGTCGGCACTGGCCGACGGCGTCCGCGGCCAGGGTGAGCGGATCGGGCAGGCCACCACCGACGCCAACGAGGTGCTGCTGGCGCTCAACCCGCGCCACGAGACCATCGAGGCCGACCTGCAGGCGCTGGACCAGTTCAACCAGACCTACAGCGCTGCGGCACAAGACATCCTGAGCACGCTCGACGCCGCGTCCACCACCAGCGAGACCGTGGTCAACCAGGCAGAGGAACTGGACGCGCTGCTGCTGTCCACGCTCGGGCTGTCCAACAGCGGCATCAACCTGCTGGCGCCGAATCAGGCCAACCTGATCAACGCGGTCAACCTGCTGGCGCCGACGACGAACCTGCTGCACAAGTACAGCCCGTCGTACACGTGCCTGTTGCTCGGGGCCAAGCACCTGCTCGACGAAGGCGGTTACGAGGCGCCCGGCGGCAACGGCCGCACCCTGGTGCTCGACGCCGGCCTGTCCTTCGGCGACGACCCGTACAAGTACCCGCAGCACCTGCCGATCGTGGGCGCCAAGGGCGGACCCGGCGGAAAGCCGAGCTGCGGTTCGCTGCCCGTGGTCGCCGACAACTGGCCGGTGCGCAACCTGGTCACCAACACCGGCTTCGGCAGCGGTCTGGACTGGCGCCCGAACCCGGGCATCGCCTTCCCGATGTACGCGAACTACCTGCCCACCACCCGTGCCGTGCCGGAAGCGCCGAGTGTCCGGAACATGTTCGGCGGTCCGGCGATCGGACCCGTCCCGTACCCGGGAGCGCCTGCCTACGGTGCCCAGCTGTACGCACCGGACGGCACGCCGCTGTGGCCGGGACTGCCACCGGCACCGCCGCCGGGGGCGCCGCGCGACCCCGGCCCGCGGCCCGGTTCGGAACCGTTCGTGGTGCCGAACCCGGCCCAGATGCAGCCGACGGCCGTGCCGTATCCGTTCGTGCCGCCGCCGGTCCCGGCGCAGCCCGGACCGCCCAGTTAGTTCCCGCCCGACCCGCCCGGCTAGTTCCCGCAGCTTCCGAACGCACTGAGAGGTAACCGATGTCAGTCAGTATCCGGCGAGACGCCACGCGTCTCGGGGTGTTCCTGGCTGTCTGCCTGCTCGGGGTGTTCGGCTTGTTCGCGGTGTTCGGGCAGATGCGTTTCGGCGAGAAGAGCCATCGCTACCTGGCCGAGTTCGTGAACGTGACCGGGTTGGAGACCAACGATTTCGTCCGGATCGCCGGCGTCGAGGTCGGCAAGATCAAGAGCGTCGAGATCCAGCCGGACACCACGGCTCTGGTGGAGTTCACCGCCGACGACTCGGTGGTGCTGACCGAGGGCAGCCGTGCCGTCATCCGCTACGACGACCTCATCGGCGGCCGCTACCTGGCGCTGGAAGAGGGCGCCGGCGCGACGGCCACGCTGCAGCCCGGCCAGACGATCCCGCTCGCCCGCACGTCCCCGGCACTGGACCTCGACGCGCTGATCGGCGGCTTCCGGCCGCTGTTCCGGGCGCTCGACCCCGACCAGATCAACGCGCTGTCAGGGCAGTTGATCTCCGCGCTGCAGGGCCAGGGCGGCACCATCAACTCATTCCTGGCCCAGACCGCGGCGTTGACCAGCACGCTGGCCGATCGCGACCAGCTGATCGGTGATGTCGTCGTGAACCTCAACACCGTGCTCGGCTCGCTGGGAGACCAGAGCGACCAATTCGCCACGGCCGTCGACGCGCTGTCCGAACTGGTCGACGGACTGTCCTCGCGCGGCCGGGAGATCAGCGACGGACTCGCCTACACCAACGCCGCGGCAGGCAGCATCGCCGACATGCTCGCCGAGGCCCGGCCGCCGCTGAAGAAGACGATCGACGAAACCGACCGCACCGCAGGCATCGTCGTGGCCGACCACGAGTACTTCGACAACGTGATCAACACGCTGCCCGACGCCTACCAGGCGCTGGCGCGGCAGGGCATCTACGGCGACTTCTTCAGCTTCTATCTTTGCGACATCGTGCTCAAACTCAACGGCAAGGGCGGACAACCGGTGTACGTGAAGGTCGCCGGTCAGTCCAGCGGGAGGTGTGCGCCGCGATGAGGCCCTTCAGTGAACGCAACCAGGTGGTCATCGGCGCCGTCGGGCTCGGCGTCACCGCCGCCGTCATCTTCGGCGCGGTGAACTACGACAAGCTGCCGTTCGTCGACCAGGGCCGTCAGTACACCGCGCACTTCGCCGAGGCCGGTGGCCTGACCACCGATGCCTCCGTTCAGGTTTCGGGCTTCAAGGTGGGTCAGGTCGAGTCCATCGAACTGGACGGCCCGCAGGTGCTGGTGACCTTCACCGTCGACAAGGACATCCGCCTCGGCGACCGCACCGAGGCCGCGATCAAGACCAAGGGCCTGCTGGGCACCAAGGTGCTGGAGGTCGTCGCCCGCGGCGACGGTCAGCAGGACGGGGTCATCCCGCTGGACCGCACCACCTCGCCCTACCAGCTGCCCGATGCCCTCGGCGACCTGTCGGCGACCATCAGTGGCCTGGACACCGATCAACTGTCGGAGTCCCTGCGGGTGCTCTCGACGACGTTCGCCGACACCCCGCCGCAGCTCAAGATCGCCGTCGAGGGCGTGGCACGGTTCTCCGACACGCTCAACGAGCGCGACGCACAGCTGCGTGGCCTGCTGGCCAACGCGAACAAGGCCACCACTGTGCTGGCCGAGCGCAGCGATCAGGTGGTCAGCCTGGTCTCCGACACCAACGCGCTGCTGGCCGAACTGCGCAACCAGAGCGCGGCGCTGGACCAGATCTCGGGCAACATCTCGGCGCTCAGCCAGCAGCTGCAGGGCGCCATCGGCGAGAACCGCGCGACGGTCAAACCCGCGCTGGACAAGCTCAACGGCGTGCTCACCATCCTGGACAACCGCAAGGAGCGGCTGCAGAAGTCGCTGAGCCTGCTCAACCAGTACGCGATGTCGCTGGGGGAGTCGGTGTCGGCGGGCCCGTTCTTCAAGACCTACGTGGCCAACCTGCTGCCCGGCCAGTTCCTGCAGCCGTTCATCGACGTCGCGTTCTCCGACCTAGGTCTGGACCCGAACGTGCTGCTGCCGTCGCAGCGCAGCGACCCGCAGGTCGGCCAGCCCGGCACCCCGGCGATGCCGGTGCCGTTCCCGCGGACCGGCCAGGGCGGCGAGCCGCGGATGACGATTCCGGACGCCATCACCGGCAACCCGGGAGACCAGGGTTGCGGCCCGGCGGGGATCCCGCTGCCCGGTCCGACCGGCTGCTACCCGTACCGCGAGCCCGGGCCCGCGCCGGCACCGGGCGGTCCGCCGCCCGGTCCGCCCGCACTCGCGCCGCACGGTGTCGCGTCGACGCCGAGCCCGAACCCGGCTGCGGTGTTCGACCCGGCCCCCGGTGAAGCGCCTCCGCTCGTCCCCGTGGAGGACACGCCATGAGAAACCCCCGGACCTGGGTCGGCCTCGTGCTGGTCCTGCTGCTGGTCGCCGGCGTCGCGACACTGGTGCGTACCACCGACAAGGTGAACAGAGTCAACGTCGTCGCGTACTTCGAGAACAGCAACGGTATCTACGTCGGTGACGACGTGCGTGTCCTCGGCGTGCCGGTCGGCAAGATCACCTCGATCGACCCCGAACCCGAACGGGTGAAGATCTCGTTCTGGTACGACGACCGCTACGACGTGCCGGCCGACGCGAAGGCCGCCATCCTGTCGCCGGCGCTGGTGACCGCCCGCGCGATCCAGCTGACCCCCGTCTACACCGGAGGCCCGGTGATGGGCGACGACACCGTGATCCCGTTGGAGCGCACCGTCGTTCCCGTCGAATGGGACCAGGTGCGCCAGCAGTTGCAGCGGCTCAGCGAGACGCTGCAGCCCACCGAACCCGGCGGGGTGAGCCCGCTCGGCTCGGTCATCAACACCACCGCCGACAACCTGCGCGGCCAGGGCGTCAACATCCGGCAGACCGTCGTCAAACTGTCCCAGGCGATCTCGGCGCTCGGCGACCACAGCACCGACGTCTTCTCGACGATCAAGAACCTGGCGATCCTGGTGTCGGCGTTGCAGGACAGCACCGACCTGATGCGGCAGCTGAACCAGAACCTGGCCTCGGTCACCGGTGTGCTGGCCGACGGCCCGGACGAAGTGGGCGCTGCGGTAAGGGATCTCAACGACGCCGTCGGCGAGGTGCAGAGCTTCGTCGCCGAGAACCGTGAGGCGCTCGGCACCACGTCGGACAAGCTGGCGGGCGTCACCACCGCGCTCAACGAGAGCCTCGAGGACATCAAGCAGTTCCTGCACGTGGCGCCGACGACGTTCCAGAACTACACCAACATCTGGCAGCCGGCGCAGGGCGCGATCAGCAGCGTCCCGCAGATCAACAACTTCGCCAATCCCATCCAGTTCCTCTGCGGCGCAGTGCAGGCCGCGTCCCGGCTGGGTGCCGAGGAGTCGGCCAAGCTGTGCGTGCAGTACCTGGCGCCGATCATCAAGAACCGCCAGTACAACTTCCCGCCGCTGGGCCTGAACCAGTTCGTCGGCGCCACCACCCGGCCCAACGAGCTGACCTACAGCGAGGACTGGCTGCGCCCGGATTACATCCCGCCTGCCGCTCCGCCGCCGCCGGGGCTGCCCGTCCCGCTCGGCGCCGAGTCCGACACCCCGGCGCTGGCCGCCGAGGTCCCGACACCGACGAACCCGAACGACGGTCTGCTGGGCATGATGGTGCCGGGAGGCGGATCGTGACCACCTCCAGGACCCGCCTCGGGGCAGCGGTCGCGGTGCTCTGCGCGGCGCTCGTGACGTCCGGTTGCAGCGACTGGCGCGGACTGAATTCCGTTGCGCTGCCGGGAACTCAGGGCGGCGGGCCCGGCTCGTTCACCGTCCAGGCGCAGATGCCCGACGTCGACAACGTCGAGCAGAACTCGCGCGTCCGGGTCGGCGACGTCAACGTCGGCACCGTCACCAAGATCGAGCGCCAGGGCTGGAACGCGCTGGTGACGATGTCCCTCAACCCCGGCGTGGTGCTGCCGGCCAACGCGATCGCCAAGGTCGGTCAGACCAGCCTTCTGGGCTCCCAGCACATCGAGCTCGCCGCGCCCACCGAGGACGCTCCACAGGGCAGGTTGGCGCAGGGGTCGGTGATCCCACTGGCGTCCGCGGGTGCGTACCCGACCACCGAGCAGGCGCTGGCGGCGGTCGCGCTGCTGCTCAACGGCGGTGGCATCGGCAACATCCAGGACATCACCGACGCGCTGTCGACCGCGTTCACCGGGCGCGAGAACGACCTGCGCAGCCTGATCGAACAACTCGACATCGCGGTCGGGCACCTGGAGGACCAGACCGACGACATCATCGCGACCGCCGAGAGCCTGAACAATGTGGTCGGTCAGATCGCCGAGCAGAAGCCGGTGGTGGACCGGGCGCTGAAGACGATCCCGGACGCGCTGGCGGTGCTGCGCGACCAGCGCGACACCCTGTCCGAGGCGCTGGTGCAGCTCGGCCGGTTCAGCGCACTGGCCGCCGACTCGGTCAACCAGACCCGCGAGGCGCTCGTCCAGGAACTCAGAGACCTCGGCCCGGTGCTGCAGTCGCTGGCCGACGCCGGACCCGCGCTGACCCGCTCGCTGAGCTTCCTGCCGACGTTCCCGTTTCCCAAGGAGACGCTGACGAACTGGATGCGCGGCGACTACGCGAACCTGACCCTGGTCGTCGACATGACGCTGAGCCGCCTCGACTCCGGGTTCTTCACCGGCACCCGCTGGGAAGGCGACCTGACCGAACTAGAGTTGCAGTGGGGCCGCACTATCGGGCAGATGCCGAGCCCGTACACCGCGGGCAACCCGCTGGTGGCGCCGTACCGCTGGGATCAGGGGCGCTGACATGCGACTGACACGCAAGATGCTGATCCAGGTGGCGATCTTCTCGGTGCTGGCCGTGGCCGCCGTCGGGACGATGGTCTTCGGCTACATGCGGCTGCCGGAGATGGTCGGCATCGGCCAGTACAAGGTGACCGTCGAGCTGCCCGAGACCGGCGGGCTCTACGAGCGCAGCAACGTCACCTACCGGGGTTCGCAGGTCGGCGTCGTCGACAGCGTCGGGTTGACCGACCGCGGGGTGGCGGCCGAGTTGTCGTTGAACTCCGACATCGAGATCCCGGCCGACGTCGTGGCCGAGGTGCGCAGCCAGTCGGCGGTGGGCGAACAGTTCGTGCAGCTGACGCCGCAGAGCGCCGGTGGCCCGCAACTGCGCGACGGCGACGTGATCCCGCGCGACCGGGCCAAGGTGCCTGCCGACGTCAACGCGGTTCTGGAGCTGACCAACCTGGGCCTGCAGGCGATTCCGCAGGACAACCTGCGGACGGTCGTCGACGAGGCCTACGAGGCGGTGGGCGGTCTGGGACCCGAACTGCGCCGGCTGGTGAGCGGATCGACTCAACTGGCCATCGATGCGCGCCAAGAGCTCGACTCACTGACCACGCTGATCGACCAGTCCGAGCCGGTACTGGACTCCCAGATCGACACGTCGAGCTCGATCCGGGCGTGGGCAGCCAACCTGGCGGACGTCACCGGGCAACTGCAGCGCGAGGACGCCGCGGTCTCCGGCCTGCTCAGCAAAGGCCCCGGTGCGGCAGAGGAGACCAGGGCGCTGTTCGACCGGCTGCAGCCGACGCTGCCCGTCGTGCTCGCCAACCTGGTCAGTGTCGGCGAGGTGGCCGTCGCCTACCAGCCCAGCCTGGAGCAGCTGCTGGTGCTGCTGCCCCAGGGCACCGCCGTGACCCAGGCCGTCGGCATCGCCAAGCACGGGACCAAGCAGGACTACATGGGCGACTACCTGGTGTTCAACCTGAACCTGAACGTGCCGCCGCCGTGCACCACCGGCTTCCTGCCGGCTCAGCAGCAGCGTGGGCCGACGTTCGAGGACTATCCCGAACGGCCCGCAGGGGACCTCTACTGCCGGGTGCCGCAGGACAGTGCGTTCAACGTGCGCGGTGCCCGCAACCTGCCCTGCATCACCGCGCCCGGTAAGCGTGCGCCCAGCGCCGCCATGTGCGAGAGCGACGAGGTCTACGTCCCGCTGAACGAGGGATACAACTGGAAGGGCGACCCGAACGCGACGCTGTCGGGGCAGGCCGTGCCCCAGCTGCGGCCGGGTCAGCAACCTGCCGAAGCTGCTGCCCCACCCGGCCCGGCCCAGCCGCCGGTGGCGGTCGCCGAATACGATCCCGCCGACGGCACGTACGTTGGTCCGGACGGACGTGTGTACGCACAGTCCAATCTGGCAGAAAGTGCCACAGAGGAGCGAACATGGCAGACGATGCTGCTGCCCCCGACGGGGAACTGAAAAAGCCGACCGCGCAGGCGGGCGAGCCCGAGTCCGGCACCGTCGAACCCGAGTCCGGGGCGGTAGAGGCCGCGGATTCCACGGATTCCGCGGCCGACGAGACCGTCGGTGACGAGGCCGTTGCCGAGACCGTCGAGGACACCGAACCAGCGACCCGCAACCCGATCTCGCACGTGAAGCTCGCGCTGATCGCCGGGATCGTCGCGGTGGTGGCGCTCGCGGCGCTCACCGGCTGGCTCGGCTATCGGACCTACGAGTCCGATCGTGCCGAGGCGCAGCGCAATGTGTTCCTGCAGGTCGGTCGCCAGGGCGCGGTGAATCTGACGACCATCGACTGGGAGAACGCCGACGCCGACGTGCAGCGCATTCTCGATTCGGCGACCGGCACGTTCTACGACGAGTTCCAGCAGCGTGCAGAGCCTTTCGTCGAGGTGGTCAAGCAGGCCCAGTCGAAGTCGGTCGGCACCGTCGCCGAGGCCGGTCTGGAGAGCGTCGGCGACAACGAGGCCCAGGTGCTCGTCGCGGTGACCGTGCAGACGACGAATGCCGGTGCGCCCGAACAACAGCCGCGGGCCTGGCGGATGCGGATATCCGTGCAAGAGGTCGACGGCGATGCCAAGGTTTCGAAAGTGGAGTTCGTGCCGTGAGTGAAGATGTGAAACGCAACGTGCCCGGCGACGAGAAGAGCGAGATCGTCGACGACACAGTTGACGTCACCGAGCCCGACGAGTCCACCGAGGTCACTGAGTCCACCGAGGCCGCCGACGAGTCCACCGACGCAGTCGCGCCGCCCAAGAAGCCGATGGCGTGGTCGCGGGTGGTCGCGTTCGGGCTGCTGCCGGCACTGGCCCTGGTGCTCGCGATGGGCGCGGGATATCTGAAGTGGCGCGACAACTCGGTGCGCAACAACGAGATCGCCGCGATGACCTCCGTGCAGGCGGCCCGCGACAGCACGATCGCGCTGCTGTCCTACACCCCCGACAAGGTCGAGGAGCAGCTCGGTGCGGCGCGCGATCTGCTGACCGGCGATTTCCGGGAGGCCTACACGTCACTGACCGACGACGTGGTGATTCCCGGCGCAAAGGAGCAGCAGATCTCCGCGGTCGCCTCGGTGCCGGCAGCGGCGTCGGTGTCGGCCACTCCCGGCGAGGCCGTGGTGCTGCTGTTCGTGAACCAGACGGTGTCCGTTGGTGCGGCCGCGCCCACCGACACGGCGTCGAGCGTGCGGGTCACGTTGGAGAAGGACGGCGACCGCTGGCTGATCTCCAAGTTCGACCCGGTGTAGCCGCTCAGCGGCGGTCGCGGCCCGGGTGGCCGCGGCCCAGCATCGGCAACAGGATCCAGCGTGGTGCGAGCCGGTTCAGCGCCGCGGCGACGCGGTTCGCTCGGCCGGGCACGATCACCCGTCTACCGCCGGCCAGACCGTCGAGTGCGGTCCGGGCGACGTCGTCGGGCTGCTCCCACAAGAACTTCGGCAGCAGCTTCTCCGCCTCGGCGTCGGGAATGCCTGCGGCTTCGCCGAATCCGGTCCGCACCGGGCCCGGACACACGACCGCGGCGGCGACGCCGGTGCCCTTCAACTCCTCGGCCATCGCCTCGGTGTAGGACAGCACGAACGCTTTCGCCGCTCCGTAGGACGCCTGCCACGGCACCGGCCCGAACGCGCCGACCGATGCGACATTGAGCACCGCGCCCCGGCCGCGGGCGACCATGCCGGGCACGAAACGGGTGCACAGATCGACCACCGCGGCGACGTCGACCTCGATCAGCCGCAGCTCGGCGTCCACGTCCATGCCGGCGACCCCGCCGACGTTCGCCATGCCGGCGTTGTTGACCAGCACATCCACCGTCAGCCCGAGTTCGGCCACCCGGTCCGGCAGCGCCGCCCGGTCAGCGGGCCGGGCCAGGTCGGCGGCCAGCACATGTGCGCCAGGGCCGAGCTCCGCGGCGAGCTCGCGGAGGCGGTCGGCGCGACGGGCCACCAGGATCACCTGGTGTCCACGCCGGACGAACTCGCGGGCGATGTGCTCACCGATCCCCGACGACGCGCCGGTGACCAGCGCCGCCCCGGTGGCGGAGGGCCCCGGCAGCGTCGGCATGCGGGCCAGCCTAGCCTGGGGCCCATGACGGTGCGCCGGCTCGCAGCGGTCGACGCCCAGACCTATTGGATGTCGGCCTCGGTCCCCAGCGACCAGTTCTTGCTCTACGCGTTCGGCGGGCGCCCGGACAGCCTCGAGGCCGCTCTCGCCGCGGTGCGCGACCGGGCGCGGGCCTGTGCCGACTTCGGGATGCGCGTCGACGACACCGCGTTCTGGACCTATCCGGTCTGGGTGCACCGCGAGGTGACCACCGACCAGATCGTGGTGCACGAGGTCGACCCGCCGACGTGGCAGGGATGCCTGACCACCGTTGCGGGGTTGACCGACGAGTCGCTCGACGCCCGCGACGCCACCTGGCGCCTGCATGTGTTCCCCGATGTCGGGGAAATCCCCGGTGCGGGGCCGGGTTCGGTTGCCGTGCTGCAGATCTCTCATGCCCTCGCCGACGGTGTGCTGGCCTCGGCGCTGGCGGCGCATCTGTTCGGCCGCGACGGCGCGGTGCCTACGGTGACCGCGACGCCGGTGCGGGCTGCGGCCCTGCCGTGGCGTGCGTCAGCCGCCGGGCGCGCGCACCGCCGACTGGTCCGCGACACCGATGCGGGCCTCGTTCCGCCACAGGCGCTTCCACGTCCGGCGCTGCGCACCAACACGCTGCCGGCCCGCGGCACCTGCGGACCGTGGTGTGCCGCCGCGAGCAGTTCGGCGCGGCGACGGTGACCGTCGGGGTGCTCGCGGCGGTGTCGGCAGCGCTCGCCGGGCATCTGCGTGCGCACGGTGACGATCCGGCACGGCTGGGCGCCGAGGTTCCGATGGCGCGGACGGCACCGAGGCAGGCGCGCAACCACTACGGCAATGTCAGCGTGGAGCTGTACCCGGAACTGCCCGCACCGGAGCGCAGTGCGGCGATCGCCGCCGATCTGCGCCGGCGCCGGCGGCGGGCCGTACATCCGGCGCTGCGCGCCGAGGCCGCCGCACTGGCCGCCCTGCCCGCGCCGCTGTTGCGCTGGGGCGTCGCGCAATTCGATCCGAACGTGCGGTCGGCGGAGGTCACCGGCAACACCGTGGTCTCCAGCGTCAACCGGGGGCCGGCGGATCTGACGTTCGGCGGCGACCCCGTGGTGCTCACCGCGGGCTTCCCGTCGTTGTCGCCGATGATGGGCCTGACACACGGCGTGCACGGCATCGGCGGTGCGGTCGCGGTCAGCGTGCACGCCGCGGATTCGGTGATCGGTGACCTGGACGCCTACCTGGACCGGCTCACCTGGGAGCTACGTTCGCCCCCGTAGTGGTGCTATACAGGGTGCACGGACGATGCAGGGGAGCGGACCGCAATGGCCAACCAGTACCTCGAAGGCGCGTTCGCACCGTTGGTGGACGAGTACACGCTCACCGACCTCGACGTGCGGGGCCGCATCCCCGACTATCTGGACGGCCGTTACCTGCGCAACGGGCCCAATCCGGTCGCCGAGGTCGACCCCGAGCTCTACCACTGGTTCACCGGCGACGGCATGGTGCACGGCATCCGCCTCCGGGACGGAAGAGCGCAGTGGTACCGCAACCGCTGGGTGCGCAGTCCCGTCGTGGCCGAGGCATTGGGGGAGAGCCCGCCCCGCGGGGACTTCGGCCTCACCCCGATCGGCGCCAACACCAACGTGATCGGGCATGCGGGCAAGACGCTCGCGCTGATCGAATCCGGCGTCGCGCAGTACGAGCTGACCGACGAACTGGAGACCGTCGGCGTCTGCGATTTCGACGGGACCCTGACCGGCGGTTACACCGCACACCCCAAGCGCGACCCGCAGACCGGCGAACTGCATGCGGTGTCCTACTGCCTGCTCAACGGAAACACGGTGCAGTACTCGGTGATCGGGACAGACGGACGGGCCAGACGCACCATCGACGTCGAGGTCACGGGCAGCCCGATGATGCACGACTTCTCGCTGACCGAGCGCCATGTGGTGTTCTACGACCTTCCGGTCACCTTCGACGCGCGGCGGGCCGCCGCGGTCGGTGTGCCGCGCTGGCTGCAACTGCCCGCGCGCCTGGTGTTGTCCGCGCTGATCGGCCGGGTGCGCATCCCCGACCCGGTCGCCGCGCGCCGCCCGGGCCGGCGGTCCGGCGACCCGGCGTTCCCGTACTCGTGGAACCCGCGGTACCCGGCCCGAATCGGCGTCATGCCCCGCGAGGGCGGCAACGCCGACGTCCGCTGGTTCGAGATCGAGCCCTGCTACGTGTTCCACCCGATGAACGCGTTCGACGACGGCGACACCGTCGTGCTCGACGTCGTGCGGCACGAGAAGATGTTCGCCACCGACCGTCTCGGGCCCAACGAGGGCATGCCGACGCTGGATAGGTGGACCGTCGATCTGGCAGACGGCAAGGTGCGGGAGTCCCGGATCGACGACCGGGGGCAAGAGTTCCCGCGCGTCGACGAACGCGTGGTGGGCCGGCCGCACCGCTACGGCTACGCCCCGACGGTCACCGGAGGCGGATCCTGCGCCGACACCCTGCTCAAGCACGACTTCACCGGATCCGGTTCGATGTCCCGGTCCTTCGGGAACGAAAAGACCGTCGGTGAGTTCGTCTTCCACCCGTCGGCACCCGACGCCGGCGAGGACGACGGTGTGCTGATGGGTTACGTGTACGACCGTGCCACCGATCGCAGCGAGCTGGCGATCCTGGACGCACAGACCCTCGACGACGTCGCCGCGGTCCGATTACCGCACCGGGTGCCGGCGGGTTTCCACGGCAACTGGGTGCCGGCGGAGTAGGACGGGGGCTGGGCAGCGACGTGACAGATGTTCTAAGTTCTGTTACATGAGTGCCTATGACGTCGGAGTCCTGATCCTGCGAGTCGTCCTCGGTCTGACGATGGCCGCACACGGTTACAACAAGTTCTTCGGCAAGGGCGGACTGAAAGGCACCGCCGGCTGGTTCGACAGCATGGGGATGCGGCCGGGCATGTTCCACGCCCGGATCGCCGCGAGCACCGAGATGGCCGCGGGCATCGGGCTGGCGCTGGGCCTGCTGACCCCGGTCCCGGCAGCCGGCTTCGTCGCGTTGATGCTCGTCGCGGCCTGGACCGTGCACCGGGCCAACGGGTTCTTCATCGTCAAGGAGGGCTGGGAGTACAACCTCGTGCTCGCGGCCTCGGCGGTCGGCATCGCCACGATCGGCGCGGGCAAGCTCAGCCTCGACTACCTGCTGTTCTCCGGCAGCGCCTTCTACGACCTGCTGCACGGCTGGTGGGGCCTGCTCATCGCCGTCGTGCTCGGCCTGGCCGGCGGCATCGGCCAGCTGGTGATCTTCTACCGCCCGCCCGCCAAACAGGACGCCTAGTCTCAGCGCTGGCAAATTTTCGGGACCTGCTTCTGTAGCGCGCGTCTGTGGTTGAATCCAATGGTCTACCCGCGGGGGGAGGCCAGCAGCTGACGCAGCGAAGGGGACATAAGGGTGGAACCACAGGGCACGGTGCTTCCGGTGTATTTCGTCGCCGACGAATCGGGTTCGATGACTCCGAATATCTCAGAACTCAACGAGGGGCTGGTAACACTTCAAGACTCGCTACAAAAGGAGTCGTTCGCCGCCGCTAAGGTGCGTTTTTCGGTTGTGGGTTTCTCCGACACTGCACACACCTACCTTGTGCCTAGTGATTTGCGTGAGCTTCCTGCGATGCCGACGCTGCAGGCGAGAGGGATGACTTCATATTCTGCAGCGTTTGATGAACTCACTTCACGTGTCAATCAGGACATTCCCAAACTTAAATCTTTAGGGTATGCCGTGAACCGGCCTGCGGTGTTTTTCCTGACCGATGGTCAGCCGAACTCAGGCGAAGATTGGCAGACTGCGCGATCAAATCTTCTGGCGCAGCACGGTCGCCCCAACATTCTAGCCTTCGGAATCGGTGAGGCAGACGCCGCGACCGTGAAAGAAATCGCCACTAAACCAGAATATGCGTTTATCGCGGCCAAGGGCGTCGATACAGGCGCGGCGATCAGCGAATTCATCACCTCTTTAACGCAATCGGTGATCAGTTCCGGCCAGGCGCTGGCGTCAGGGGCTGCCGAGCTGCAAATGGAGAAGCCGGAAGGTTTCTCGCTGGCTGTCGACATCCTGTAGCGGTAAACGGCTATGGCTGGTACGCCAAAACGTCGATGGGGCAAGCGGTCACAGTCGCAAAAGGTGACTGGCGCTGACGACGAGAGCTTGCCCACCGCAGCGGGTAATGCGTCTGACGAGTTCGCTGTAGAGATCTTGCTGGATTCGGAGCAATCACACAGAGTGCTCGGGATTAACGGGGTGCCGCGACCCTCAGAAGCAGGTTGGCATTCGGTTCCGGACGTCGCTATTTCGGTCGGGACTGTTGCTCCCATCGACGGAGAGCTCGAACCAAACGATCGCGAGGCGTCGGAAACCCAATCCGAGGGCGTTCGGCGAGCTGTTGTCTCGGAGGTTTCAGGGCCGGTTCGGGTGCCGCAGTTGATAATTGGTTCCGCCTCACCCGATGTTGAGGCGACCCCGATAGGAGAAGCGTTCCGGTCGTTGCCCTTTCGACCCGACACTATTGTTGATGGGTGGTCAACTAATGCGATGACGGTGTGGGGAGCGTCGCTGCGTGGACATTTCCACAGGTACAACGGTTCGCCACGTCAGGACGACTTTGCGATTCATCTAATGCAGGACGGTCGAATTGTGGCTATCGTTGCTGATGGGGTGTCTGCGGCTGCTCAGTCACATCTCGGGTCGAGCGCCGTGGTCAACTATGCGGCACAGTGGTTGCTCTCCCAAGTTCCCACGGCGACCGAAGCGACGGACTGGGAGGCGTTAGTCAAGAGTACGGCATGGGCATTGACGGAGCGGGCACAGGTTGTCTTCAAGACCCCAGAGCCCGACCCGGGTTTGGCCGAGAACGAATTAGCCACCACCATGACCTGTGCAGTAGTGGAGGAGGTGGACTCCGGAGCCTATAGAGCCTTCGTGATCGGAGTCGGCGATTCCGGTGCGTGGCTGCTCCATGACGGCGAGTTTAGGCCCGTACTCGACGGCAAAACAGTTGGGGAGGGCGGTATTTCATCCTCGGCGGTCTCAGGTCTGCCGCGAGTGCCCTCCCGCATTGAGCCTTCGATTGTGGAGTTTGGACATGGCGACGTGCTGCTTCTCGGTACCGATGGGATCGGTGATCCGCTCGGAGGTGGACAAGGGGGGGTCGGGAATCTCTTCAGGGAGCTGTTCGGGGCCGCCGCGCCCTCGCTCATCGAGTTCGCTCACGCGGTGGATTTCAGTCGTGAGACCTTCGACGACGATCGCACACTGGTGGCGATCCGTCCGCGTACGCCTGGTTCGAAGTGATAAAGACTTGGCATCGGCAGATTTGGGGGCTATTGACGTTGCGTAAGGCGTCTATAAGTGACTGAGCCCATCGAACTCAGAAGGATTTCGTCGACGCTGGTCAAGATAGGCCAGGGCGGCCAAGGTGTCGTTTATAGAGCCCCGCAGGTGAGCATTCCTTTCGCCAAATCGATGGTGTACAAGGAATACAAGCCTGCAGCATTAGCCGCACTTGACGTGAATGCCCTCAAGGCAATGCCAGCCTTCCTGGAGGCGCTTCCGTACGGTGAAGGGGCGCGACTCATCAGCATCGCGGCGTGGCCATGCCGAGTAGTGGAGGACAACGGCAAGGCCAAGGGCTTCGTGATGCCGAGTATCCCCGACGAGTTCTTCACCACGTTTTGGACAGTCAAGGGTCCGTCAACGATTGCCGCCGAGTTCCAACACTTGCTCAACGAACCGCATGTACTTGCGAGAAGCTTTGGAGGACAGGTTGTTTCCGATCGTCAGCGGTACGGATTGCTGCGCAGTTTGGTCTCAGCCCTGACGTTTCTGCACGGTCACGGCATCTGTGTCGGCGATCTATCGCCCAAGAATCTCCTCTTTGCTTTGTCCAGCCGCCCGGAGATCTATTTCATCGACTGTGATGCCATGCGTGTCAACGGCGTGTCGTTGACCACTCAGTTGGAAACGCCGGGTTGGGAGGTTCCCGCCGGCGAGAGAAAGGCGACAACCTCGTCGGACCGTTACAAACTGGGACTTCTGGCATTGAGATTGATAGTCGGTAGCCAGGACGCCACCAGCCGCGCAAGGCTGCCTGCCTCGGTCCACCCGAGCTTGCGTCAGGTCATTGGCGACACATTGACCCGGCCCGCAACCGATCGACCGACCTTGTCCAGCTGGGATTCAGCATTGGAGCAGGCATGGAAGGCGGCGCCAGTGAATCCGCCGCCGCCCGCTTCGGTCCCGCCGGCCCCGGTGGTTGCGCCGACGGCGCCAGTTCCTGCGGTGCATCGACGGAGTTCCCCGGCTATAACGGTCACCCAGCCCCACTCGCCTCAACCGACCCCCGCCGCTTCACCGAGATTGCCCGCGAAGATGGCTTGGCTGCTGGTTCCTGTCGTGCTCGGTGCGGCGGTCGTGGGTCTCAAGGTGAACCCCGGGTCGTCTTCTGACGAAGGGAGTGGCTCGGAACCGAGCCTCTCCGCGACGCCAACAGCTCCGTACACGCGAGCGTGGAGTACTCCTCCCATCGCGCCGATGCCCACGACGGCACCTACTCCCACTAACGTGATTCCACCACCAGAGGCGCCTGGGCTTGACGCCAACCAACAGTCGTGCACCGGTGGCTATCACCTGACGAATCGGTCAGGCTGGGCCACGAAAGCCATACGGGGAACTCCGAAAACGTCATGCAAGTTCACCGAGAACATCCTCCGTGCGTATTGGGACAACTTCAGCGAGCCCTCTAAGGAGCGGCGCACCATGGACGTGGTTGGGGCGGTTCGGTGCGACAGTGTTCCTGGGGCATCTTGTGCACCCGGTGGTCAGTTGTTCGAGGTGACGTGTGCTGCTCCTGCCGAGAATGATTGGATTACATGCTGGGGTGGTAAAGATGCGGAGGTATATCTCTATTAGCAATACTGCGCATCTTTGGCGCAGTGCTTTTTTTGCAGCAATGGCGGTGGCGTGTGCAGTGGGAGTCACTTCTTGCAGCGCTGACGGAAACCTGGCCACCGCAGAACTGCGCGATGAGCACAGCGTTGAAGCTTCGGATACAAATCGTCCCGAAGCGATCGTAGGGACGACCGCCGCTTCACCATCGGTGGCGGTTGGCGGCGTCGATGAGCTTCAACGAAGTTTCGAAGCGGTCAGTAGCGACATAGCCGGTGACGTTGGGGTTGCCATCGCCAGTGCCAACGGAGTTCGGAGTTTCGGCTCGTGGAGGACGGGGCCGGCATGGTCAACGATCAAGGTGCCTCTGGCAATCGCTGCGCTTCGGAACTCGCAGGAAGCCGCCGCGCCTTTTGTTGACCCCGCAATCAGGAGCTCCGATAACGCCGCAGCGGAGGCTCTATGGGCGCAGCTGGGGCAACCCGAAGAAGCTGCAGCATCCGTGGGCGCCGTCCTCGTGGAGGCTGGCGACAGCTCGACCATCGTGGAGTCCGAACGCAGACGGAGCGAGTTCACCGCATTTGGGCAAACCGACTGGTCCCTGGCTAATCAAGCGACATTCGCATCCAAACTACGGTGCCTAAGTCGAAGCGATTCCGTAATCAACGACATGGGCGACGTGGCAGGCAACCAACAATGGGGACTGGCCGGCAAAAATCATGCCGCCGTCAAAGGGGGCTGGGGCCCCTCACCGGAAGGTCCCTACCTGGTGCGCCAAATCGCCTTGGTTGAAACGGAATCCGGTTCTGTCGGGATTGCCTTGGCGGCACAAGCATCCGATGGCGGGTTTCAAACCGGGTCGACACAACTCGATACGTTATCTGCATGGGTTCTGGACCACCTGGGGTTTTTTCCAGGGGCTCACTGCTGAAAGTTCTGATCTAGGAAGAAGCGGGGATGGTTTCGTGGCCAATGGCATAAACGCACTCAGATCGAACCAGCAGCTGTTGTATGCCACGGCAGGGACAGTGGGCGGTGCGCTCGGAGCAGTGCTTGCCGATATTTTGGTCGGCGATGGGGAGGAGAACTACGTCGTTGTCAACCAGTTTCGGCTGGTGGTGGAAATGGGTCTGTGGTCAGCGGCCTTCGCGAGTGTCCTGGGGTTCATGTTGTTCGCCGCTGGCGAGTGGTATCGGCGGCACGATCTGACGGCCAGTCGCGGAGCGCAGGTTCTGGGAGCCAGTGCTCTGGCGGGTTTCGTCTCCGGTGCGGCAGCACAGGTACTTTTCAACATGGACGTCGGTTCTTTTGAACTCAAGTTCTACGCCTTACGAATCTTGGCATGGTCACTGATGGGAGCGATGCTCGGAGCCATGCTGTCCAAAGCGGTCCCCAACCTCGGCTTAATTCGCGGTATCGGCGCAGGTGCCATCGGAGGTGCCGTCGGGTGTATGGGCTTCTTGTTGGCATCGATGTTCTTGCCGGGCTTGGCTGGACGAGTCACAGGGATTGCCGTGCTGGGACTAGCACTGGGCTTGGCGATGTACTTCGTCCAGAGTATGGCCCGAGAAGCCAGCGTCGAAGTGGAATGGGCACCCTATGAAACATCACACGTCGGTCTGGGCGCACAGCCAATATTCGTTGGCGGGGGAGGAGAAGAACATATCTTTAAGAAGGGGCTCCCTCCCCAAGTTTCGAGCCTTGTCTTCAAAGATGGGCTGGTCGAACATATCGAGACCGCGACGGGAAAGCGTACGCCACTTGTGGACGGCAGTCGTCTACGAATCGGTGGATTGATGATGGTCGTCCACGCTCCGATAATGGGCAGTGCCCCGCAGAAGAACCAAAATCTGCCAGTGGCGGTGGCTGTCGTCGCCACCGTCGTGATGGCAGCCATCGCCTTCACCCTTCTTGGACCCAGGCCTTAGACGCCCCCGTCGGACGCAAGTCCTAGGGCCAGCGCCGCGCCCGAGAACGGGTCGCGTTGGGGACTGCCCCGGGTTCACACACACGAACATGGAACTCAAAATGGCGTCACTAGCCTTATTATTAACACACTGGAAGGAACCGCATGGCTACACTTGCTGACCGAGTCAAGGCAACCGCGCAGTCGTTGATTGCGGCCGCTGGAATGACACACGCGGTGGCGGCGACCGACATCAAGAGCTCGGCAGAGGCCTTACACCGGCAGTTCGCTGAGTACTCGAAAGTGGACATCAGTAAGAAGATCGCGAGCGAGATCAAGAAGTCCCATCAACCAGGAGTTAGCGGGTCGATCTAGTTTCTGGATAGTCTCGGCGATTTTGTGTCTGTTCGCGGGAATCGAAACTGGAACACGTTCTAGTCTGTGTGCATGGGGTTTCTGAAGCAGGACGCGCCCGTCGTCGACTACGCGGAATGGAGCAAGGGCACCCGGGCCGAGCGGATCGTGCCCATGGCGCGCCACTGGGCCGAGGTCGGCTTCGGCACGCCGGTGGTGATGCACCTGTTCTACGTGGTCAAGATCCTGCTCTACATCTTGGGCGCCTGGCTGATCGTCCTGACCACCAGCGGCATAGACGGCTTCACCGACGTGGCCGCCTGGTACCACGAGCCGATCGTGTACCAGAAGGTCGTCCTCTACACGATGCTGTTCGAGATCGTCGGCCTCGGCTGCGGCTTCGGCCCGCTGAACAACCGGTTCTTCCCGCCGATGGGGTCGATCCTGTACTGGTTGCGGCCCAAGACGATTCGGCTGCCACCGTGGCCGAACCGGGTGCCCCTGACCGCCGGGGACACCCGCACCCCGGTCGACGTGGTGCTCTACGCCGCGCTGCTGGTGGTCCTGGTGATCGCGTTGTTCTCCGACGGCACGGGGCCCATCCCCGAACTCGGATCCGAGGTCGGCGTGCTGCCGGTCTGGCAGACCGCCGCCGTCGTCGGCCTGCTGGTGGTGGCCGGGCTGCGCGACAAGGTGCTGTTCCTGGCCGCCCGCGGCGAGGTGTACGGCGCGCTGGCGGTGTGCTTCCTGTTCAGCGGCGCCGACATCGTCATCGCAGCCAAGCTCGTGTGCCTGGTGATCTGGGTGGGTGCGGCCACGTCCAAGCTGAACAAGCACTTCCCGTTCGTCATCTCCACGATGATGAGCAACAACCCGATCATCCGGCCGCGGTCGATCAAACGGAAGTTCTTCGAGCACTTCCCGGACGACCTGCGGCCCGGCCGCGCGTCGCGCGTGCTGGCGCACTTTTCGACGGCGATCGAGATGCTCGTGCCACTGGCACTGTTCTTCTCCCATGGCGGCTGGGCCACCGCGATCGCGGCGACGGTGATGCTGATCTTCCACTTCGGCATCCTGTCGGCGATCCCGATGGGCGTGCCGCTGGAGTGGAACGTCTTCATGATGTTCAGCGTGCTGGCGCTGTTCGTCGGCAACGCCGGCGTCGGGCTCTCGGATCTGCAGAGCCCGTGGCCGATCCTGTTGTTCGCGGTTGTCGCCGGCACCGTCGTGATCGGAAACCTGTTCCCGCGCAAGGTGTCCTTCCTGCCCGGCATGCGCTACTACGCCGGCAACTGGGACACCTCGCTGTGGTGTGTGAAACCGTCGGCGGCCGAGAAGATCTCCAACGGCATCGTCGCAATCGCGAGCATGCCCGCCGCGCAGATGGAGAAGTTCTACGGCAGCAAGGAGACCGCCGAGATCTACCAGTACATGGGGTATGCGTTCCGTTCGTTCAACACCCACGGCCGCGCGATGTTCACGCTGGCCCACCGGGCGATGGCAGGCTGGAACGAGGACGACTACGTGCTGACCGACGGCGAACGGATCTGCAGCACCGCGATTGGCTGGAACTTCGGCGACGGGCACATGCACAACGAGCAGTTGATCGCGGCACTGCAGAAGCGGTGCCACTTCGAACCCGGCGAGGTGCGGGTGCTGCTGCTCGACGCGCAACCAATCCATCGGCAGCGTCAGGAATACCGGCTGGTGGACGCCGCCACCGGTGAGTTCGAGCGCGGCTACGTGATGGTCGCCGACATGGTGACCCGCCAGCCGTGGGACGACACCGTGCCGGCGCACGTCACCTGGCAGCGGGGCGACTAGCCCATCACGTCGCGGACGGGCACACTCTCCAGGCCGGTGAGCAGCAGCTCGCGCGTCTTGTCGAGGTGCTTGCGCCAGTGCGTCTCGGCGCCGACGGCGTCGCCCGCGCGCAGGAACTGCATCAGCTTGCGGTAGGACCGCAACAGCGTGTCGTAGTCGGCCTTGGATACCGGCCGGCGCTCGTTGAACACGAAAGCCGTGTGCCTGACCGTGATCTCGTGCAGCATGCCCGCGATGATGCTCAGCGTCGCGTTGCCCGACAGTTGCACCACGCGCAGATGGAACAGCCCGGTGGTCTCGGCCAGCCGACTGGACTGATGGCCGTCGGCGGCGAGTTCCTCCAGCATCCGCTCGAGCTCGTCGAACGCCTCGTCCGAACCGGACTCGGCGAGCAGTCGCGCAGCCATCGGTTCGATACCCGACTTCGCGGTCAGCAGGTCGGCGATCGTTGCGCCGGACAGCTCCAGCAGCAGCCCGGCGGGCCGGGCGACCACCTCGGGGCCGGGCACCCGGACCCGCGCACCGGTGCGCGATCCGCGGCGCACCTCGACCAGGCGCTCGGACTCCAGCACGCGGACCGCTTCGCGCAGCGTCGGGCGGCTGACACCGAAGTGGGCCATCAGCTCGGCCTCATTCGGCAGGAAGTCGCCGTCCTTGAGCTGCCCGTCGACCACCATCCGGCGTAACGTGCCGGCGACGAGCTCAGCGGTCTTGGGGGACCGGACCGCGGCGCGGGAGGCGACGGCGTCCGGCCCGATCATCGGAGCCAGGGGAGTGCTACGGGTCATCACACCTCCTCGACGGTCGACTACGCTGCACACCAGCTGTGCAACTCAGTAAACCATGTGCAGGCCCGATGTCCGGATCGGTCGAGGTCGGCGCAGGTCGCGGCCCGCTCGGAGGCCTGCCAACCAGTAGGTTGACCTAGTAAACCTTGTTCGTTACTTTCGTGCGTAAAGCCGATCCAAAGAAGGAGTATCTCCATGGCTGAAGCCGTGATCGTCGAGGCAGTGCGCTCTCCAGTCGGAAAGCGAAACGGTGCGTTGTCGGGAATCCATCCGGCCGAGTTGTCGGCCCAGGTCCTCAACGGTCTGGTGGAGCGGGCCGGGGTGGATCCCGCGCTCGTCGACGACGTGATCTGGGGCTGCGTCATGCAGGCCGGTGAGCAGGCGCTCGACATCGCCCGCACCGCGGTGCTGTCCGCCGGTTGGCCCGAGACCGTTCCCGGTGTCACCGTGGACCGTCAGTGTGGCTCCAGCCAGCAGTCGCTGCACTTCGCCGTCGCCGGGGTGATCGCCGGTCACTACGACGTCGTCGTCGCCGGCGGTGTCGAGTCGATGTCGCGCACCCCGATGGGCTCCTCGCTGGCCAACGGCGGAAACCCCTACGGCGAGTCGTTCAAGGCTCGTTACGACAAGACCCCCAACCAGGGCGTCGGCGCCGAGATGATCGCCGAGCAGTGGGGCCTGAGCCGCACCCAGCTCGACGAGTTCTCGCTGCGCTCGCATGAGAAGGCAGCTGCCGCACAGGATTCCGGTGCGTTCAAGGACCAGATCGTCGGCATCACGACCAAGGACGCCGACGGCAACGACACCGTCGTGCTCGAAGACGGCGGCATCCGCCGCGGCGGCACCGTCGAGTCGATGGCCAAGATCAAGCCGGCGTTCAAGGAGGACGGCGTGATCCACGCCGGTAACTCCAGCCAGATCTCCGACGGCTCGGCCGCACTGCTGCTGATGTCGGCCGAGAAGGCCAACGAGCTGGGCCTCAAGCCGCTGGCCAAGGTGCACACCGCGGTGCTCGCAGGCGCCGACCCGGTGATCATGCTGACCGCCCCGATCCCGGCCACCCAGAAGGCGCTGAAGAAGTCCGGCCTGAGCCTGGACCAGATCGGCGTGTTCGAGGTCAACGAGGCGTTCGCCCCGGTTCCGATGGCCTGGCTCAAGGACATCGGCGCGGACGAGACCAAGCTGAACCCCAACGGCGGCGCGATCGCACTGGGCCATCCGCTCGGCGGCTCGGGTGCGCGCATCCTGACCACGCTGCTCTACCACATGCGGGACAACAACATTCAGTACGGCCTGCAGACGATGTGCGAGGGCGGCGGCCAGGCCAACGCGACCATCCTGGAACTGCTGTGACCGAAACCGCGACCGAAACCGCCCCCGGCGCTCTGACCGAGCGTCGGGGCAGGAACAATGACGTACTGGTCATCACTATCAACCGTCCCGAGGCCCGCAACGCGATCAACGCGTCGGTGAGCACGGCCGTCGGCGACGCGCTGCAGGCCGCGCAGGAGGACCCCGAGGTCCGCGCGGTGATCCTGACCGGCGCCGGCGACAAATCCTTCTGTGCCGGAGCGGATCTCAAGGCGATCTCGCGCGGCGAGAACCTGTTCCATCCCGAGCATTCGGAGTGGGGCTTCGCCGGCTACGTGCGGCACTTCATCGACAAGCCGACCATCGCGGCGGTCAACGGCACCGCGCTGGGCGGCGGCACCGAGCTGGCCCTGGCCAGCGATCTGGTGGTCGCCGAGGAACGCGCGAAATTCGGTCTGCCCGAAGTGAAACGCGGCCTGATCGCCGGAGCGGGCGGGGTCTTCCGCATCGTCGAGCAGCTGCCGCGCAAGGTGGCGCTGGAGCTGATCTACACCGGTGAGCCGATCAGCTCCGCCGACGCGCTGCGCTGGGGCCTGATCAACCAGGTCGTGCCCGACGGCACCGTCGTCGACGCGGCTCTGGCGCTGGCCGAGCGGATCACCTGCAACGCGCCGCTGGCCGTACGCGCCAGCAAGCGGGTGTCCTACGGCGCCATCGACGGCGTGGTCGGCGACGAGGAACCGTTCTGGAAGCAGACGTTCGGTGAGTTCTCGACGCTGCTGAAGACCGAGGACGCCATGGAAGGACCGCTGGCCTTCGCGCAGAAGCGCGAGCCGGTCTGGAAGGCCAAGTAAGCCAAGCAAGCCAAGTAAGGAAGACGAAATGCCTTTGAAACGAACGATTTACGACGCCGAGCACGAGGCGTTCCGCGACACCGTCAAGGAGTACATCGAGCGCGAGCTCGTCCCGAACTCCGAGAAGTGGGAGACCGAGCGCATCGTCGACCGGTCGGCCTACACCGCGGCGGGCAAGTACGGCCTCATCGGGTTCAACATGCCCGAGGAGTACGGCGGCGGCGGATCGGATGACTTCCGGTTCAACGCGATCATCGACGAGGAGATGGCGAAGTCCGGGGTGCACGGTCCCGCGCTGAGCCTGCACAACGACGTCGTCGGGCCGTACTTCAAGGACCTGACCAACGACGAGCAGAAGAAGCGGTGGCTGCGGGGTATCGCGAGCGGCGAGACGATCATCGCGGTCGCGATGACCGAGCCCGGCGCGGGCAGCGACCTCGCGGGCATCCGCACCTCCGCGGTGCGCGACGGTGACGACTGGATCATCAACGGCTCCAAGACGTTCATCTCGTCGGGCATCAACTGCGACCTGTGCGTCGTCGTCGCCCGCACCGACCCCGAAGCCGGACACAAGGGCTTCTCGCTGTTCGTGGTCGAGCGCGACATGGAGGGCTTCACCCGCGGCCGCAAGCTCGACAAGATGGGCCTGCACAGCCAGGACACCTCCGAGCTGCACTTCGAGAACGTCCGCGTGCCGAACGCGAACCTGCTCGGCAAGGAAGGTCGCGGCTTCTACCACCTGATGACCAACCTGCCCTCGGAGCGGCTGTCGATCGCGATCTCGGCGATCGCGGGCGCACGTGCGGTGTTCGACGAGACGCTGCAGTACTCCAAGGACCGCAAGGCATTCGGGCAGCCCATCGGCAGCTTCCAGCACAACCGGTTCCTGCTCGCCGAGATGGAGACCGAGCTCGAGATCACCGAGACCTACATCGACCGCTGCCTGCAGGGCGTCGTCGACGGTGAGCTGACCGCGGTCGAGGCGGCCAAGGCCAAGTGGTGGGCCACCGAGACCGCCAAGAAGGTCGTCGACCAGTGCGTGCAGCTGCACGGCGGCTACGGCTACATGCTGGAATACCGCGTCGCACGTGCCTACGTCGACGGTCGGATCCAGACGATCTTCGGTGGCACCACCGAGATCATGAAAGAGATCATCGGCCGCGACCTCGGCGTCTAGCCGGCTGGACCAAACGAATCGGGCGCGTTTCGCGACACTGGGTGTCGCGGAACGCGCCCGATTCGCTCTGCGGAAGATCAGCCGATCGGCGCCTCGGCGGCCGGGGACACCGGTGACTCGGCCGGCGCCGGCGGAGCCGTCTCCGGGGTGGTCTCGGCGGTGGTCTCGGCCGTGGTGGTCGCCGTCTCGGTGGTGCTCGTGGTGGTCGGGGCGATCGGCGCCGGAGCCTCGGCCGGGTTGAGCACCTTGTCCACGATGTAGATGCGCGCGTTCTCCGCCTGGATGCCGCCGCACACCACCTCGGCGGTCTCGTTGACCTGGATGTCGCCGCCGGAGCCGGTCACCTCGATCTCGGTGCCCTCCTGGGTCGGACGCTGGCCCTTGACGTCGTCGGGGCCCAGCAGACCGAGGAACGCGTGGTAGTACACCAGGCTGGTCAGCGCCGCCGGATCGGTGCGCAGCACTTCGAGCTGCTCGGGCGGAAGCGCGGCGAACGCCTCGTCGGTGGGCGCGAACACCACGTACGGGCCGTTGTCGAGCACGCTGGTGATGTTGACCGCGGGGTTGAGCTGACCGGAGATCGCGGAGTTGAACGTCGAGATGTCGGGGATCGAGGCCAGCGCGGTGCTGACCGGCATGTTCGCCAGGCCCTTCCAGTTCGGCAGCGCCTCCTTGAACGCGCCGCAGTCCGGTCCCTGGGGATCGGGGATCTCGACGACCGGGGTGGACGGCTCGGCGTTCGCGGTGATGGACAGCGGGACCGACAGGCCGATCGCGGCGACACTGACAGCGACGCCGATGGCCTTGCTGGTACGGGTCTTCACGTGGTGCTCCTTACAGTCGTCAAGTCGACTGGCATGTTATGTGCCCGGATTGGCGTGGGCCAAGTCGAGCGGTCCCGTTCACCGTGGGAGCGAAGGTAGATGACCTCCGCATCCCGGTTCACGCACGCGAGCCCAGACCGGCCGCGCCGGCGGTGCAGAGATGTTCCGACAGCGCCCACAGCGCCAGCGCGCGGGACTCGTCCGCGGCATACGGCGCGGCGTCCCGCACCTGGCAGTCGGCCAGGTACACAGCGCCGGTGCCGTCGAGTTCGTCGCTGACGGCCGCCCACACCTGGGTGGCCGCACCGTGTTCCGGCGTCGTGAACTGCTTGCGGAAGTCCGTCGGCGGCTTGTCGCCCGCCCGCGACGAACTCGACTTGTTCAGGGCCGCGAAGTCGTCGTTGGTCATGTGCCGCGCCAGCGAGGTGGCCACGATCCCGGGATGCACCGCGAACGCGCGCACGCTGCTGTCGCGCAGCCGGCGATCCAGCTCCACCGCGTGCAGGATGTTGGCGGTCTTCGACGCGCCGTAGGCGGCGAACTTGTCGTACTCGCGGTGCTCCCAGTTCGGGTCCTCGAAGTCGACGTCACCCATCCGGTGGCCTTCCGACGACAGGTTGACCACCCGCGCCCCGTCGGCGGCGACCAGTGCCGGGAACAGCAACCGGGTCAGCTCGAAGTGGCCCAGATGGTTTGTGCCGAACTGCATTTCGAAGCCCTCGGCGGTGCGCCCGAACGGGGTGAACATCACTCCGGCGTTGTTCATCAGCACGTGCACCGCGGGCGTCAGCTCGGCGATCTCTTCGGCCGCGGTCGAGACGCTCGCCAGCGACGTCAGGTCCAGGTGCACCACGGACAGCCGGGCGGCGGGCAGCTCCGCGCGCACCCACGCCTCGGTCTCGGCGAGCGCTTCGGTGTTGCGGGCCGCCAGGATCACGTGGGCGCCGGTCTTGGCCAGCGCGCGGGCGGACTCGCGGCCCAGTCCCGACGAGGCGCCGGTGATGACGCAGGTCTTGCCGGTGAGGTCGACTCCGTCGACGATTTCCAGTGCGGTGGGGGCTGACGTCGATGTCACGACGTGAGGATCGCACGCCGCGCCCAGAGCGTCCGCACCCGGCCCCGTCCGGCGGCTCCTACGATGACGGCCATGCCCGAGCCTCTGATCCTGCCCGTCGCCGGACGTGCCCCCCAACTGCATCCCGACAGCTGGGTGGCGCCGAACGCCACCATCGTCGGTCACGTCCGTCTCGCCGAGGGCGCGAGCGCCTGGTACGGCACGATCCTGCGCGCCGAGGCCGAGCTCATCGACATCGGGGCGGGCGCCAACATCCAGGACGGGGTGACGATCCACGTCGACCCCGGCTTCCCGGCCCGGATCGGCGCCGGGGTCAGCGTCGGGCACAACGCGGTGCTGCACGGCTGCACCATCGAAGACGACTCCCTGGTCGGGATGGGAGCGGTGGTGCTCAACGGCGCCGTCGTCGGATCGGGTTCGCTGATCGCGGCCGGCGCGGTGGTGCCGCAGGGCGCGGTGATCCCGCCGGGGTCGATGGTCGCCGGTGTCCCGGGCAAGGTGCGGCGCCAGCTCAGCGACGACGAGATCGCCGGCATCCGGACCAACGCGGCGCTGTATCGGGAGCTGGTCAAGCTGCACCGGAATCCGGCGTGACCCAGTTAACGCGGCGCCGCGGGTTCTGAACCGCGTAGGCCTGGGTATAGGCCTACCGTGAATTCCGTGCGCACCCTGGTCACCGGCGCGACCGGCTATATCGGATCGCGGCTGGTCGCTGCGCTGCTCGACGAGGGCCATCAGGTCGTCGCGGCGAGCCGCAACCGGGATCGACTGGCCGATTTCGGCTGGTACGAGGATGTGTCGACGGTCACCCTCGACGCGCACGACGAGGTGTCGGTGGGTCAGGCGTTCACCGACGCGGGACCCGTCGACGTCCTCTACTACCTGGTGCACGGCATCGGCCAGCCCGGTTTCCGGGAAGCCGACAACCGGGCCGCGGCCAACGTGGCCGTCGCGGCCAAAGCGGCGGGGGTGCGCCGCATCGTCTATCTCGGCGGGTTCGTGCCCGACGGCGATGTGCTGTCCGAGCATCTGGCCAGCCGCGCCGAGGTGGCCGCGGCACTGACCATCGACGGCGGACCGGACGTGGTGTGGCTGGGCGCGGCGATCATCATCGGCGCCGGGTCCACGTCGTTCGAGATGCTGCGCTACGTCGGCGACCGGTTCCTGGTGCTGCCGATGCCGGAATGGTCGGCCAACCCCATCGACCCGATCTCGATCAGCGACGCACTGCACTACCTGGTCGCCGCGGCAGACTCCGACACCGTGCCCGCCGGCGCCTACGACATCGCCGGGCCGGAGACCACCACCTACGGCGACCTGCTGCGCACCTACGCCCGGGCCGCGGGCATCTGGCGCGCGCCGGTCGCCGTGTACGGCGTCGACACCTCGCTGGTGTCGAAGCTGACCGGGGTGGTGCTGCCGGTGCCGGGCGGGCTGGCCGCCGATCTCGTCGAATCACTGGACTTTCCGATGATGGCGTCGGCGCGCAGTCTGCGCGACCGGGTGCCCGAACCGGCCGACGGGCTGGTCGGCGTCGAGGAGGCAGTCCAGCGCTCCGTGGCCAGTCCACCGCGAAGGCCGGTCGACGAACTGCCCGACCCGCACCACCTCGCCGACACCGATCCCGACTGGGCCGGCGGCGACACCCTGCGGCTGCGCCAGCTCGCCGCCGCGGTCACACCGCCGGTCGTGCGGCCGTTCCTCGGCCTGCTCGGCTTCGTCCCCGGTCCGGTGGCCGCGGCGGTGCGGACCGGGTTGGACACGATGCTCGGACTGGTGCCCAAGGTGATTCCCGCGTGAGCGCCCCGGTGAGCTGGGCGGGCGAGCTGCGCAAGATCGCGAGTACGAAGGCGCCGCCGTACAACGAGCCGCCGGGCGTGATCGGGCGGCGCAAGTTCGTGGTGGGTGGCTTCCTGCTCATCGGCGCCGCGCTACTGGGTTACTCGTTGAGCCGCCCGCCCGGCGACGAGACCTTCATCTGGCTCACGCTCGCCCTCGCCGGGGTGTGGGCGGCCGGCGCCTTCGCGTCGGGCCCGCTGCACATGGGGCACATCTGTGTCCGCGGGCGCAACCAGCGGCCGGTGCTCACCGGGACCGTGGTCGGGCTGCTGCTCGGTGCGGTCTTCGTCGTCGGCGCGCTGGTGGTGCGCGAGATCCCCGGCGTCAACGACTACGTCCGCGAGGTGCTGCAGTACTCCAACGCAGGCCCGCTGTACCTGATCGTGTTCATCACGGTGATCAACGGCGTGGCCGAGGAGATGTTCTTCCGCGGCGCGCTCTACACCGCGCTGCTCAAGTACCACCCGGTGATCGTGTCGACCGCGCTGTACGTCATCGCGACGGCGGCGACCACCGGCAACCCGATGCTCGGGTTCGCCGCGATCATCCTGGGCACCATCTGCGCACTGCTGCGGCGCGCCACCGGGGGAGTGCTCGCGCCGATGCTGACCCACTTCTTCTGGGGTCTGGTGATGGTGCTGGCACTGCCGCCGATGTTCGGCGTCTAGCTCAGATCGCGACCTGTTCGTCGTCGTCCCGCGCATCGGCGCGCCACACCTCGACCGCCCGCTGCAGCGGCAGGCCGAGCGCCTCGCACAGTCCCACCACCGTGCCGAAGCTCGGGCTGGGCATCCGGCCCACCTCGATCTTGCGTAGCGTCTCCGGTGAGATTCCCGCGTCCCGCGCGACGTCCTCGGGGGAGCGACCGGCGCGCGCCGTCCTCATCAGCGCGCCGAGGCGCTGACCGGCTCGGATCTGTTCGGGGCTGAGCGGCACACGGACCATGCCGCACAGCATAGCGGTATAGAAATACCGATGCTGGTACGGTGGCGGTATAAAAATACCGCCGAGACGGAAGCTGTGCCCATGATCGAACTCAAGACCGCCGGAGAAATCGACAAGATGGCGGTCACCGGCGAATTCGTCGGCCGCACGCTCGCGACGCTGAGCCGCGACGCCGAACCCGGCGTCAACCTGATGCAACTGGAGCACCGGGCCAGGGCGCTGGTCGACGAGCGCGGTGCCGTCTCGTGCTACTGGGACTATGCGCCGTCGTTCGGCAGGGGCCCGTTCCGCAATGTCATCTGCCTGTCGGTCAACGACGCTGTGCTGCACGGCCTTCCGCACGACTACGAGTTGCGTGACGGTGACCTGCTCACCATGGACTTCGCGGTGTCGATCGACGGGTGGGTGGCCGACGCCGCGGTGACGGTGATCGTCGGAGACCCCGCCGACCCGGGCGACGTCGCGCTGGTCGAGTCCACCCGCCGGGCGCTGGACGCGGGGATCGCGGCCGCGGTCCCCGGCGGGCATCTCGGTGACATCTCGGCGGCCATCGGAGAGGTCGCGGCCGCCGAAGGTTACGGCGTCAACACCGATTTCGGCGGCCACGGCCTCGGCCGCACCATGCACGAGGATCCGCACGTCCCCAACCGCGGCAAGCGGGGGCGCGGCTTGGCGCTGCGGCCGGGCCTGACGCTGGCCCTGGAACCGTGGTGGGCGCGGGGCACGCGCCGCCTGGTCGTCGACCCGGACGGCTGGACGCTGCGCTCGGCGGACGGCTCCCGCACCGCGCACACCGAGCACACCATCGCCGTCACCGACCACGGCCCGCGGGTGCTGACCGCGGCGCCCTAATCGAGCGGGTGGGCCAGTTCGTCGCGACGCATCCGGGCGGCCGTCACCGCCACGGCGGCCAGCAACACCGGCAGCAGGCCCGCGGCCAGGAAGATCGCCTCCATCGGCACGACTTTCGACAACGGGCCTGCGATCGCGAACGACACCGGCATGAACGCCAGCGACACGAAGAAGTCCAGGCTGGACACCCGGCCCAGCATCGCGGTGGGCACGCGGCGCTGCAGCAGCGTGCCCCAGATGACCATGCCGGCGCCGTCGGTGAGCCCGACGACGAACGTCGCCGCGGCCATCAGCGGAAACGACGACGTCACGCCGACGATCACCAGCGGAGCCGAGCCCAGGCCCCACATCGTCATCATCACGGTGAGGTACCGGCGCGGCAGCCGCCGTGAGGACACCGCCAACGCGCCTGCGGCACTGCCCATCCCGAAGAACGCCAGGATGAACCCGTAGGTCTGTGCGCCGTGGGTGAACCTGTCGGCGACGATGAACGGCAACAGGACCTCGATCGGCCCGAGCACCACGAGCACGAACATGCTCGCGAACAGCAGCGTCCACGACAGCCACGGGGTGCGGACCACGAACGCCCAGCCCTCGCGCAGATCCTGCAGCAGCTTCGTCTGCGAAACAGGCTGTGCCGCAGCGCCGGTCAGCTGCGGGCGGGTGGCCACCAGCAGGATCAGGCCGACCGCGAACAACGCGGCCACCACGACCGCGCCTGCCGAGGGTATCGTCGCCCCGACCACCAGGCCGGCCACCGCCGGGCCGGCGGCGCGCTGGAACACCGGGCGCACCACACCTTCCACGCCGTTGGCGGCCAGCAGCTGGTCGGCGGGCAGGATCCTGGGCAGCAGCGCGCTGTAGGCCGGGAAGAAGAACGCGGCCGCGATACCCAGCACCGCTGCCGCCACCGCCATATGCCAGATGCGCAGTGCACCGACGAGGCCGAGCACCGCGACGGCGGACACCGCGACCGTGTTGACGATCTCGACGGCGATGATGATGCCGCGCTGGGGGAGCCGGTCGGCGGCCAGACCACCGACCAGCACGAAGGACACCAGGCCCGCGCCCATGCACCCGGCCACCAGCGACAGCGCCACCGGGTCGCCGGACAGCTCGATGACCTGCAGGGCCATCACCACCGCCCACATGCCCTCGGCAAAGATCGACAGCGAGACCGCCGCGATCAGCAGCCGGTATTCACGGGATCGAAATGGCGCGAGCACGCGCCAGCCGGCGGGGGCCACCGGCTGCTCGATCTGGTACTGCGCGCTCACCGGTCGATGGTCGCCGACGCGCCCGGTTCACGTCGAATGATTTTCCGTGCGGCGCCGAGTTGTGGGGGATATGTACGCGATTCGGTCAGTTCCGTACACAGAGCCCACAATCGGCGGGTGCCGCGTCAGGAGTCGGTGAAGTTCGCGGCCCGTCGTTGCTGGAAGGCCTTGGTGCCCTCGCGGGTCCAGACACCAGCGTGTTGACCACCTTGTCGACCTCGGCGTCGAAGTCGGCGGCCGGGTACACCGCGCTGACCAGGCCCCACCCGTACGCCTCGTCGGCCGGGATCCGTTCGGCCAGCAGCGCCATCCGCATCGCGCGGATACGGCCCACGGCGGCGATCAGCGCCGACGCCCCGCCGTCCAGCCCGAACTTGGTGTTGGGCGCACTCGTCCTCGTCGGGCACCGGCCGGGACTCTCGGTGGCGTAGGGTGCATTCTTTCCGCCGTGAAAGGAGACGCAGACGCCGCCGTGATCTCGCGATGACGCAGGAGGGAGCCAAAGACGTCACGTTCGTCGATCTCGAGACGTTCGTGGTGTTCGCACGCACCGAGCACTTCGGTCACGCGGCGACCGACCTCGGAGTCAGCGTCGCCACCGTGCAGCGTGCGGTCCGATCGCTGGAACGCAAGCTCGGTGTGTCGCTGGTCGAACAGTCGGGTCGGCGGGTGCGCATGCTCCCAGCGGGGCGGGTGTTCGAGCGCGAGGCACACGCCGTACTTCGCGGCAGACAGGACGCGATTTCGAATACTCGCGCCGACGCCGGTCACACGAGTCTGGTGCGAATAGCCCACACCCACTCGCTCGGACTCGGCTTTGTGCCCGGCGTGCTTGCCGAACTGCTCGAGTCCGTCCCGGGAGTGCGGTTTCGGTGCTGGCAGGGGACGGCGACCGACGTTATTGCGGCACTGCTGCGCGGTGAGGCGGACATCGGCTTCACCTCGGTGGCGCCGTCCGAGCGCGACTTCGTGGTCGAGCCCCTGTTCACCGAGGCGCTTTTGCTGGCCGTGCCCGCAGACGATCCGTTGGCTTCGGCCGGAAGCGCATCGCTTGAGGATGTGCGCGACCGCCCGTTCGTCGCCATGGAGCTCGGCGCGAGTAGTCGCGCATCGATGGTGAGCGCCTGCGCCAGAGCGGGATTCGTGCCGCGCATCGTCGCGGAGGGCAACGACCTGTTCGTTGTCGAATCGATGGTCGGCGCGGGGATCGGCGTCTCACTGGTGCCGCAAGGGATGACCGACCACCAGCACGCCCGTGTCGTGCGACTGCCGATTGCCCACCCGCTGGTTCCCGACCGGACCATCTTGCTGGTGTACCCGCTGGCCGGCGTGCAATACGCCAACGTGCAGTTGCTGAGCAAGATTGCACTACTGCGGGCGCGCACGCGCCAGGAATCATTTCAGAAATTGCAATGATCGCGTCGGGCCACGGCGTTGTTCGCCCTGATCGGCCTTCGTAGCGTTCATCGCATGCTCAAATCTGTGCCTCAGCGCACATCCCGGTTCAGCCACGACTTGGCTCACGCAGCCTCCCGGCCGCTGCCCGACGGTGCCGATCGCGCGGCGCGGCGTTCGTTGTTCAATGTGCTCGGTACAACGATCGGGGCGGCCATGTCGCCCGCAGTCGAGGTGATGCTCGAAACCGCGCGAGGCCTCGAGATCACCGGATCGGTGCCGGTCCTGGGCCGCCGGGAAACCGTCGACCAGCACTGGGGTGCCCTCCTCGCGGGAACCGCCGGCCACTACGACGATTTCGACGATACCCACCTGGCCACCGTGATCCACCCCGGCGCCGCCACCCTCGGCGCAGTGGTCGCCCTGCACGATGCACCGGTCGACGGGGAGGTGTTCCTGCGCGCATTCGCGCTCGGGTGCGAGGCCCAACTGCGGATCGGCAACGCCATCTCGCCGAACCACTACGACCGCGGCTGGCACATCACCGGGACCTGCGGGGTCTTCGGCGCGACCGTGGCGGCCGCGGTGATCCTTGGCTACAACGCCGACCAGTTGGACGCTGCCCTGGCTGCCGCCTCGGCGATGACACTCGGTCACCGCGAGGCATTCGGGTCGATGACCAAGCCGTTCCATGCGGGTAAGGCCGCCTCGAACGGAATCCTCGCGGCCCGGCGCGGGGCCGACGGCACGTCCCCCTTCGAGGCCCTCGGCGACGATGGCATCCTGCGGATGCTGGCCGACGAGGTCGACGAGGCCGATCTATTCGGATCGTGGGACCGCGACTGGGAGCTCGAGAAGAACGCCTTCAAACCGTATCCCTGCGGCATCGTCGCGCACCCGGCGATCGACGCGGCAGTCGAGGCCAGCGGCAAGGTCGATCCTGACACCATCGTCGGCATCGACGTCAGCTGCCATGCCCTCGTACCGGAGCTGATGGGCATCTTGCAGCCCAAAGACGGCCTGCAGGCGCGGTTCTCGGCCCGCCACGGCGTCGCCACCGGGCTGCTCGACGGCGCCGTCGGGCTGACGCAGTTCAGCGACGCCCGGGCCACCTCGGACGACGCCGCCCGGCTGCGGGCCGTCACGAAACTGATCCCGGCCGAGCACTGCGCCCGCGACGAGGCGACGGTGACGGTGCACTCGTCCGACCGCGATCCTGTAGTCGCACACGTACCGCACGCCCGCGGCAGCTTGGCCCGACCGCTCACTGACGACGAACTGCTGGCCAAGGTCAGCGCCCTCACCGAGCCGGTGCTCGGCGCCGACAGCGGGGCGACGCTCCATCGCGCGGTCGAGAAGATCGGCACATCGACAGAATTCGCCGAGTTGCTGACAGCGGGGCTTCCGGCTCAGGAGAGGGAACAGATATGACCTACATCGACGAGATCGTCGCGTTCATCGAGACTGCCGATCCGCGATCTGACTCTCAGTCCCCGCAGCGGTGGGACGCGGTCCGCGAAGCCGTCGCCGTCGCCGCCGAACACACCCAGGAGACCGACACCTCACTGGCCTACGCGGTGGGATGCCGGGTCGCCGACAACATCGCCGCAGTGATCGACTCGGCGGAGTCGGCCGACGGCTGGAGCCGACGCAGCGTCGCCGGCGCGATCGGTGCCGGCGCCGCCGTCGGCCGACTGTTCGGCTTCGACCACGTCAAGCTGCGCCACCTACTTGGCTTGTGCGCCACGCAGGCGACGGGTCTACGGAGCCTCGAAGACACCGAAACCGGCACGCTGCAGGTCTCCAAGGCCGCCGCCGACGCGGTGGAGGCTGCGTTGCTCGTGTCCAACGGTTTCACCTCTTCGGCGGATGGATTGACGGGGCGCAGAGGTCTGTTCGCTCTGATGGCGCCGGGCGTCGCCACGCCGTCGACCTTCGACGGAGGAACGCGATCCGAGGAGGTGCATCATGGTAAATGACTCGAGCGGGAAAGTTGATGCTCGAAAGCAGCCCCGTGAGCCGGAGCTCCCTGACTTCGCTGCCGAATCGGAGCCGGCGACGGAGGGGGAGCTCGGGCTGACCCGACGGGTGCACGTGGTGCTCGGCGCGGTCGTGGCGGCGTTGGGTGCGTGGCTGCTGTACCGCAGCGTGACCGAGCTGCCGTTCAGCGGCGAGAACGGTGAGCCAGGACCGGGGTTGCTGCCGGTGCTGTTGACGACCTGCCTGGTTGCGCTCGGGCTGCTGCTGTCCGTGGTCTCGGCGTTCGGACCGCGCGCGCGTAGTGCCGAGGCGCCGACGCTCTCGTTCGGCCGGGCTGAGATCAGCCGGGCGCTCATGGTGTGGCTGGCGCTGGCGGTCTGCACAGCGCTGCTCGAACCCGCAGGCTTCCTGTTGGCGGGCGAGGTGCTGATCTTGGCGATCATCCTCCTCGTCGAACGGATGCGCGCGATCCCGCAGGTCATCGCACTGCTGCTGTTGCCGCCGGTGTTCTACCTGCTGTTCGCAGTCCTGCTCGAGGTCGACCTCCCGATTGGAACCATCTGGCAATGAACGCATTTGAGAGCTTTGCTCGGGCGACTGTGATCGGAGGTAGTTGATGGACGCGTTGAACGGTCTGTTGTCGGGGTTCGCGGCCGCGCTGACGCCGACGAACTTGATGTGGCTGGTCGTGGGCTGCCTGTTGGGCACGCTGGTGGGTATCTTGCCCGGCCTCGGGCCGCCGGCGACGATCTCGATCCTGTTGCCGCTGGCCACCGGTTTCGACCCGGCCACCGGCCTGATCATGATGGCCGGCATCTACTACGGCGCCAAGTACGGCGGTTCGACCACCTCGATCCTGATGAACATCCCCGGCGAGTCCTCTTCTGTCGTAACGTGTTTGGACGGCTACCAGATGGCCAAGAAGGGGCGGGCCGGACAAGCGTTGGGTATCGCGGCGATCGCCTCGTTCGTCGCAGGCACCATCGGCGTGATCGGGCTGACGTTCCTGGCGCCCCTGGCGGCCGATGTCGCGGTCAACTTCGGTCCGCCGGAGTACTCGGCATTGATGATCTTCGCGCTGCTGCTGGTGATAATGCTGGCCGGGGATTCGTTGATCAAGGGCTTCATCTCGATGTTCATCGGGCTGTTTCTGGCCACGATTGGTACCGACCTGTTCTCCGGCGAACAACGCTTCACCGGAGGTGAGATCGAACTGGCCGGCGGGATCGAGTTCATCGCGCTGTCGATCGGCATCTTCGCCATCGGTGAGGTGCTGGTCAACATCGAACAGAAGACACAGAAGCCGCTGTTCGCCGTTCCCAAGAAGTTCCGCGAGATGCTGCCGTCGGGCAAGGACATCAAGCGGTCGACGCCGGCGATGGTCCAGGGCGGCGTTCTCGGCTTCATCATCGGAATCCTGCCCGGCGCAGGCTCGACGGTCGCCTCGTTCGTGTCCTACATCGTCGCCAAGCGGACGTCGAAGCATCCGGAGGAGTTCGGCAAGGGCGCCATCGAGGGCGTCGCGGCTCCGGAAGCGGCCAATAACTCCGAGACCGGTGGTGCGATGGTGCCGCTGCTGACCATGGGCATTCCCGGATCCGGCACTGGCGCGGTGCTCCTGGGTGCGCTGGTGCTCTACGGACTCAATCCGGGGCCGCTGCTGTTCCACGAGCATTCCGACGTGGTGTGGCCGATCATCGCCAGCATGTACCTGGGCAACGTGGTCCTGGTGATCATGAACCTGCCGATGGTGCCGTTCTTCGCGAAGCTGTTGAACACCCCGTACAAGGTGCTCTACCCGGGCATCCTGCTGATCTCGGTCATCGGCGTGTTCAGCGTCAACTTCTCGGTGTTCGACGTCTGGTTGCTGGTGATCTTCGGGCTCCTGGGGTACGCCATGCGCAAGCTCGATATACCGCCTGCCCCACTGGTTCTCGCCTTCGTGCTCGGCCCGATCGCGGAGAATTCCATTCGCCAGGCGCTGCTGCTGAGCGACAACAGCCCGATGATCTACCTGGAGCGCCCCATCTCCGCAGTACTCATCGGCCTGTCGGTCGTGCTGCTGGTGGTGCTCACCTTCGGCCGCCGGACCCGCAAGGTTCGCGAACAGATGGTGGAAAGCGATGCCTGATTTTCAACAACTCTCAACAACGATTTGCAAGGTGGATGTCATGGTTCGTGTCAGAAGATTCCTCACCGTCACGGGAACTGCGCTGTCGGTCCTCGCACTGGCTGCCTGCGGTGGTAGTTCTCAGCAGGCCGAGGGGGGCCGGTCAGAGAAGGTGGAGGTGGTCACGCACACCGGCGTCGGCGGCGGCTCCGACGTGTTCACCCGCCAGATGGTCAAGGTGATGTACGACAACAAGATCATCGATACCCAGTGGCCGGTGCGCAACGTTCCTGCCGGCGACGGGATCGGCGCGATGTCGTTTCTCATCGATCGGCCGGGGAACGCGGGTCTGCTCGCCCAGGTGACACCAACGTGGCTGGCCACCCCGATGACCATCGCCAACAGCCCGGTCAACCTGGACCGGCTCACCCCCATCGCGCTGGTGGCCACCGAACCGCAGGTCGTGGTGACCAAAGCCGGCGGTGACTTCGGCTCCTTCGCCGATTTCGTCGACGCAGCCAAGAGCGCGCCCGACACGCTGGTGCAGGCGGGCGGCTCCAGTACCGCCAACGATGCTCTTACCCGGTCGGTGCTGCAGGACACCGTGGACGCCAGATGGAAGTTCCTGTCGTTCGAAGACACCGGTTCTCGCATCACCGCGCTGCTGCGTGGCGACGCCGACATCATGCTGGGCAGCGCCTCCGACGTCGCCGAACAGGTTCGGGCGGAACAGCTCTCGGTGATCGGAGTGGTCGGCAACAAGCGGCTAGACATTTTCCCCGAGGTGTCGACCATCGAGGAGCAGGGCATCGACTCCTCACAGGTACCGGTCCAGTTCCGCGCCATCATGGGCGCCCCCGACATGCCCGAGGCTGCCGTCCAGGGATACCGGGACGACCTGTCGAAGATGGTGGAGACCGAAGGCTGGAAGACCCTCGCCACCAATGACGGCCTGGTGACGCAGAACCTGCAGGGCGCAGAATTCACCGACTACCTGGCGCAACAGAAGGAAATCGTCGGCAACCTGCTCGGGGATCTGGGCCTGAGGAAGGATCAGTGACCGAATCTGCCCGATCGTCCGGTTTGACGTCGGCGTTGGCGGCGTACGCAGCGGAGCTGCAGTTCGTCGATCTGCCTGACGCGGTGGTTCACGAAGCGAAGCGCGCGCTGATCGACCACATCGGGGTGGCCGTCGTCGCGTCCGGTGAGGCCTCGGTCGACGCCCTGGTACGGGTATCGGCACGGCTGGTCGGCTTCGGCTCGTACACCCTGATGGGTCGCCGAGAGACCACGTCCATGCCGTATGCGGCACTGACCAACGGCTTCGCAGCGCACCTCTTCGATTACGACGACACCTTCAACCCCGGCGACACCACCGTCCATGGCGGTGCCCCGGTGTGGCCGGTGATCTTCGCGCTCGCCGAGAATCAGACGGTTACGGGGCGGGAGGCGTTGACGGCATTCGCCGCGGGTTTCGAGGTGGCGTGCCGGCTGGGTCGCGCGGCGGGGGATACGCACTACGAAATAGGTTGGCATGTAACGGGAACGGCGGGACATGTCGGCGCCGCTGCTGCGGCGGGCCGGGCGCTGAATCTCACCCCGCACTTGCTGACCATGGCGTTGGGTAGCGCGGGCACCCAGGCCGCAGGTCTGAAGTCGGTGTACGGTACCGACGGCAAGCCCCTGCACGCCGGTAAGGCGGCGATGGACGGTCTGCTGTCGGCGGTCATGGCACAGGAGGGCATCACCTCGTCGTCCGACATCATCGAGGGCCCACGTGGCATCCTCGCCGTGATGTCCGCCGATCCGGCACCGGCGAAGCTGCTCGAGGAGCTCGGCTCGCGGTGGCACCTACTGGCCAACGGTTACAAGGCCTACCCGAACGGATCGCTCACACATCCGGCGATCGACGCCGTACTTCAGCTGCGAGCGCAGCACGGTTTTGTCGTAGCCGACGTCAAACGTGTTCGTGCGAGCGTGAACTCGAAGGCGGCGACGGTCACGGGTAAGGTGGATCCGCGCAGCGGGCTTGAGGCCAAGTTCAGCTTGACGCATGCGGTCGCGGTGGCGCTTCTGGCTCGTCGTCCGCAGCCCGAGCATTTTACCGACTCGGCCGCGCGGGATCCTGAGGTCGCCGCCGCTCGTGCGCTCATCGACGTGTTGTCCGACACCGCGATCGGCAAGCGTGCGGCCGAGGTGACCGTGGAGTTGGCGGACGGCACATCGGTGACGTGCCGCATCGACGACAACAAGGGCACCCCGGACAACCCGCTCTCAGACGATGAGCTGACCGAGAAGTTCACCGACAACGTGGCGCCGCGCCTCGGCGCGGAGGCAGCTGGTGTGTTGGCCGCCGCGTGCTGGGCAGCCGAGCATGCGGACGACTTCGCTGGGATCGTGCGGCTCACAAGGAGGCCGTCCTGAGCGGCGTCGCGGTGGTGACAGGCGGGGCCCGTAACCTCGGCCGATCATTGGTGCTGGCGCTGGCGCGCTCCGGCTACGATGTCGTCGTCAACGCAAAGACTGATGCCGAGGGCGCCGAGAGGACGGCAGCGGAGGCCCGGGCCCTCGGTGTGTCGGCGACCGCTGCGCTCGCCGACGTCGCCGATCCGGACGAGGTTGGGCGGTTGTTCGAGGCCGTCGACCGGCTCGGCCCTCTACGGGTCTTGGTCAACAACGCCGCCTTGCGTACCCGGGTGCCGTTGTCGGAGTTGATGATCGAGGACTGGCAGGCTGTGCGTTCGGTGACGCTGGACGGTGCAATGCACTGCGCTCTTACGGCCCTGCCCAGGCTGCGCGCCACGGACAGCGGGAGGATCGTCACGATGATCGGTGGTAACGCGCTGCGTGGCGACCCAGGCCGTGTTCACGTCTCCGCGGCCAAGCACGGCCTGGTTGGGATGACGAAGGCGCTGGCGGCGGCGTGCGCGGACGACGGCATTACCGTCAACGCCGTGTCCCCAGGAAAGATGCGGCCCGACAACGCGAACGAGCAGGAAGCCGAACGTCGTCGCGGCATGGTCGCGCAGACCGTCGCGTTCCTGGCCTCAGCAGCCGCGTTCGGTGTCACCGGTCAGCTGATCGAGGCCGGTCCGTCGACCTGATCAGCCGGCCGCCGCGCATCAGGCACCGGTCGGCGGCACCGTATTGGCGAGAGCGTTGACGCATCTGTCGACTCGTCGAATCGCCAGCATTCCTCGAGAAGAGCTTCGGCGCGCGCAGAGCCCAGGACCGGGACGACGAGGCTGAGGAACTTCGTCCCGAGCTCGTCGTCTCCCAACGGTGCCGCCGGAGTGCCGCGATTATCGCGGATCTCGGTCGACAAAGTCTGGCCCGACGCCAGGACGATTTCGAGGTCGGCGTCCTGCTTGCCGAGAGCAGGGTCCGCGACGATCTTCACCCGATCCCGTAGGCCCACCAGATCCTTGCGGGTCAGTGCGGCTTCCTCGAGCTCGTCGGTGCCGACGCGGCCACAGGTGACCGCCGCGGCCGCGCAGTGCCGGAGGCTGCACTTGGCCTGGGTGCGTGAGGTCGGTCGGCGCAGGTCTGTGAATCGGGCCGCGGGCCGCGAGACCGCACCTCCATCGCGGCGACATCGGATGCGGTGACAGCGCGTCCGGTCAGCAAGGAGAGCACGCCGTCGATCATCGGATGGGTCAGCGATCCGCTCGGATACAGCTTGAATCCGTTGGCGGTGACGTTCCATGACGCGCCCAGGCCTGTCGTGATCTTCTCGGGTGCAGGGTCGTCGCTCATATCACCGCGAGGTAGCCGAAGTCGCCCTCGAGCGCCGCAGCACCCGCGGTCAATCCCTGCGCGCCCAGCGCGGCCGCCAGGACCCCGTCCATCGCGGCCTTTCCGGGGTGCATGCTCTTGAGGTCACTGCCCGCCATCACCCGCAGGCCGACCGCCTGGGCGGCGCGGGCCGCGATCGCGTGCTCGACCTGTTCGGCGCCGAGTCGCACGGTGCGGGCGGCGGCCGCGGCGGCGCCGACATGGCCGGAGGTTCCGGTGACATGCCAGCCCGTGTTGTAATGCGCCTGCCCTGCGGAGTGAGCGACGCGAGTCTCCACCTCGAATCCGAGCGCGCAGGTGACCAACGCCTCTCTACCGGTGGTCGGCCGAGTGGCGGCCGCGGCGAAGATCGCCGGCCAGACCGAACAGCTGCCGTGCACGGTGGTGCCGGGGGGGTGTAGACGTCGTCGAGATCGAGTACGTGGGCGGCGAACGCGTTGAGGAAGGCCGCGTAGGGTTCCGGCGCTCGCGGGTCCGTACCGATCAGCGTTGCCCCACAGCCGCTTTGACTCGGCCCAGGGCGTCACGGGACCGGCGCGCGGCGTCGTCACCGGACCCGGCGACGGCCACCCGATGTGGTCCACCAGGGCTCGTCGCACGTCGTGCAGCACAGCCTCAGCCATTGCTTCGATCTCGTACTCTGCGACGAACTTAGCCAAATCCGCGGTATGAGCTGGCTGGATCAACGATCCTTCCTCAGGCCCAGATCTGCGAGCAGGGTGCCGACGATCTCGGTCTGCTTGTCGAGATAGTCGATGAACTCCTGATCCTGCAAGTTGAGAGTGACCAGACCGTCGTTGGTGGCCAGGGTTTTCCAGCCCTCCGTCTCGACCATCTCGGACAGGTCGTCCCGGCACTCCTGGCGGCGTCGGCGGGCATGTCAGGGGCACCCATCACGGCGCGGAACTGAACCGGGACGTTGGAGGTGTCGATGCCCTACTCGACCGTGGTCGGCACATCGGGGAATGCCTGCAGCCGTTCCTCGCCGACGACGGCGATGACCGGGAGTTGAACTGCGCGAACCTGTTCGGAGCTATCGGACGCGCTGCCGAGCATGATGTCTGCATCGCCGCGAAGCAGTGCGGTGATCCGGGAGCCGGTGTCCTCGAACGACAGGAACTTCCGTTTGGCGCTGGTCGTCTCCTCCAGGACCAGTCTCGTGAGAGCGTTGTTGGCGGCACTGGAACCGCCGGCCTGCACCAAGGTGCCGGGAGCGGCCTTCGCGGCGTCGAAGAATCCAGCCATGGACGTGAACTTTCCGCCGGCCTTTGTCACCACGACCTGCGGTTCGGTCGCCACCAGCGTGATCTGGGTCAGCATTCCGACTTTGACACCGGCGTCCGGCACGGTCATGGTCGTCAGCCCGGGGGCGTGACCTGTGCGGGCAGGCCCGCTTTTCCCTCCTGTCGATGAGGTAGGACATGGCGCCGATTCGTCGCCGGCGGGCACGTTTCGCACCGGCCGAACCGGTCTCGGCTTTGTCCGAGCCGCTGCTGCCACAGGCGGGCACCGCCAGCGCAAGTGCTGCGGCAGCGACAGTCAAGGTCTTCGTTGGCCGTGCCATCTGATGTTCCTTCGGGTTGAGAGGGCGGCGAGGGGGTGGCGTAGCAGCTTGGATGCAGCCGGAGGCGTGTTGCGATGCGATGTCTTCTTAGTAGAAACAGATTCTTGATATGGCAAATGGGACGCATTTCGCGGTGGGTCAAGCACCACGTTTTCGGCCAGTCCTGCCGGAGTTACCCATCGATGGATGGGTAGGCTTTCTTCTATGCAGAAAGCCAGGTCGGACGGCGAAACGGGTCCCGCCTATCCGATCGCTTCGGTGAACAATGCGCTGTTGCTGTTGTTGTTGTTTCGCGAGCAACAGCGGGTGCGGTTGACCGACGCATGTAAGTACCTCGGCGTTGCACACTCCACGGCGCACCGGCTGCTGGCGATGCTGGCTCACCACGGGTTCGTGCAGCAGGAACCGGTCACGCGCGCATATGTGGCGGGCCCTGCGCTCGTTGAGGTCGGTTTAGCGGTCGTGAGTTCGTTGAACGTTCGCAAGCAGGCCCGTCCGGCGATGGAAAAGTTGAACGCCAAACTCGGCGAAACCGTCCACCTCGGTGTGCTCGAAGGAAACGAGGTTCGCTACGTCGATGCGGTGGAATCGGAACGGGCGTTGCGTGTGGTCGCGCGTACCGGCACCTTGGTGCCTGCGCATTGCGCATCGCTGGGCAAGGCACTCCTGTCTTTGTTGACGGATCAGGAGCTGACCGCACTGTATCCATTGTCGGCAGAGCCGTTCGTGGCGCGCACCGCGCGCTCGATCACCACGCAGGCCGAACTCTTGAACGAGATTGCGGAAGCGCGCTCGCGTGGCTATGCCGTCAACTCGGGGGAGACCGAGGACGATGTCGGGTCGGTGGCGGTGGCGTTCCGTGATCGAGCCGGCCGGCTGCTATCGCTGTGGCGGCGCCGTCGAGTCGTCTGGACCCGCAGCGCATCGACCGCATCGGTGAGCTGATGAACTCGACAATCGCTGAGGGCCTGGCCGGATAGTCCGCCCCGCCGGGTCGCGGCGGAACCGGTTTCCGCTGAATCGTTTTCAGCCGTTGGCGTCGCCGCGTTCTCCTCGTTCGCTCACCAAACCGGACGCCGCGGTGCTGAGCATGACCACCGCAAGCATGACGAAAGCCATCCGGACGCCCAGCCATCCGGACACTGCGCCCGCAGCAACCAGGACGAAGGTTTGGCCGAGGCGGTTGGTTGCCACGCGTAGCCCGAGTGCGGATCCGCGACTCGTCTTGTCGACCAAATTGACCACCCAGTCCATCGTTGTGGTCTGCGACAGGCCGAGCGCAAAGCCGAGTACCCCCATTGCGATGACCAACACGAACATGCTGCTCGAAAACGCAAGGAGCAGCATGCATGCTGAAGCCACTGCCGTTGCGCCGACGGTCAGGCGCAAGGTGGGGACCCGCTGCACGAATGCCGGTGTGGCCGCCCGCGCCAAGACCGCCCCAGTCGAACTGATGCCCAAGAGCAGCCCGACGTGAGAGGGGGTGAGTCCGACCGCGGCACCGAGCAGTGGTAGGTAGACCAGCAACAGGTCGATACCGCTCTTGGCGGAGAAACTTGTCATTAGTGCCGCGGGCATGCCCCGCCGATGCAACAGATGCCATACCCGTTGGGCTGGCCCGGTTCGGATGGTCGATCGCTGAATCCTACTGCGCCAGGCGAGAATTGCCGCGGGTATACCCGCCACGAACACCCATCCGGCCACAAGCAGCGCAGATGAGGTGGCGTCGAGGCTGGGCTGATCGGAGTGTCCGATGATTACGCCGCCGGTAACGGGTCCCACGATCTGACCCAGCGCCGAGAATGTGGTCAACATGCCGAACCTGTTGATGCGCGACAGTGTGCTCTGAGACTGAGCCATCAGGCTCTGGGCGCCGATGGTGCCCGACATGTGCCCGATCCCCAGCGCGGTGGTGGCCAAAGCGATGTTCAGTACCGACTCAGCCAGGACGAGCGCGAACGACGCGCCGGCAGCTACTGCCAGTCCGAAGCCGAGAAGCAAAGCAGGATGGTGCTTTTCAGACCACCGGCCGAAGCCGACCGCCAGCAGCATGGGGGGCAGCGCGAAGCATCCGGCGGCTACGCCCAGCGCGGTACCGCCCGCATCCAGCGCCAGCATTCGGTAGGTCGATACGGGGCGGGCCAGTGTGACTGCGACCTGAAGCAGAAAGATCGCGGCCATGGTTCCCCCGAACCACCACGGCGGCAATGTGCGCCCCGAAAACACGCTCATGGCTCAGTCGAACCTCGGGCGCCGATGAACGGCGCCGGGGTTCGCCTCGGTCAGAACTTCCAACCGCGCTCGGGCGTGGCGACGTCCACCTCGACGCCATCGGGGTCGCGGAACTTGAAGAAGCGTGGCGGGTCAGCCTGTTCGGCGCCGTACACCTCGATCCCGCGCTCCTTCAGGGCCGCAACGACGGTGCCGGTGTCCTCGATGGTTACGCCGATGTGGTTGGGCCCCATGGCTCCGTAGGTCCACTCAGACCGCTTGATGTCCTCGTTGGGCTGCAGCAGCGAGTAGTTGACCTCACCGTCGCTGAGATCGAGTGCGTTGCCCGGGTAGTGGCCAGGGGTGCGGATATCGCCGAGGCGGGTGAAGCCGAGGACGTTCTGGTAGAACTCGGCAGTCGTTTCGAGATCCTTCACAACGATTCCAAGGTGTCGGATGCGCACTACATCCCCTTTCTTCGTGAGCTCTCGATACTTCCGTAATGGGGAAATGCTTTCTGCAAATCAGACTTTAGGCCGTCATTCCTTGTGTCGTCAATGTTCGGGGTGCGAGGGGAGAGGCGCGAGGTGCAAGCGAAAGCGCGACTTGCGGTCGGGGTTCGGTGGCTCTCGAATACGCCCCGGACGGCATCCCGGGGGCGGAGCGATCTCGAGGTCCGGATGGCGGGGTTTCGGGCACGCTGCGCGCAGCCCGGCCTGCTGGCGACTACGCCGCGTCGTCGCGACGCCGCGTATCTGCGCCGTGGGTGGATCCTGGGACGCCTCAGGCGATTTCGGTGTAGTTGGCCACGCTGACGTTGAACAACTACACCGGGATCACTCAGGAGTCGGTGAAGTTCGCGGCCCGCCGTTGCTGGAAGGCCTTGGTGCCCTCGCGGAAATCGGCGGACTCCAACAGGATCAGCTGCCCGGTCTTCTCCAGCTCGAGGGCGCCGTCGAGCTCGAACAGCGTCGCGGCGTTGATCGCGTTCTTGGTCTTGCGCAGAGCCACCGCGGGTCCGGACACCAGCGTGTCGACCACCTTGTCGACCTCGGCGTCGAAGTCGGCGGCCGGGTACACCGCGCTGACCAGGCCCCACCCGTACGCCTCGTCCGCGGGGATCCGTTCGGCCAGCAGCGCCATCCGCATCGCGCGGATTCGGCCCACAGCGGCGGCGATCAGCGCCGAGGCCCCGCCGTCGGGCATCAGGCCGATCTTGGTGAAGGCGAGCATGAAAAACGCCCTCTCCGAAGCGAGTACGACATCGCAGGCCAGCGCCAGCGAGACGCCCACGCCCGCCGCCGCGCCTTGCACGCAGGCGACCGCGGGCTGGGGCAGGGCGGCGATCGCGCGGATGCAGCGGTTGGCCGCGTCGAGCACGTCGGCCGGGGTGCCCGAAGCGCCCGGGTTGGCATGGTCCTCTTCGCTGATGCCCGCGCCCGAGCAGAAGCCGCGGCCGGCGCCGCCGATGCGCACGACCCGCACCCGGGGGTCGCTCGCGGCGCGCTCCAGGGTCGAGGCGAACGTCTGCAGCATCGGCGCGGTGAGCGAGTTCAGGCTGTCGGGCCGGTTCAGGGTGACGCTCAGAACGCCGCCCTCCAGCCCGACGGTGAGGTCGTCGATGCCCTCGTAGGCGTCGGTGTGCGGGTCGGTCGTGGTCATGTGCGTCCCCTTGATCTGGGCCTTCCCGACAGCTGAAGCCCCGTGGCGGTCCGACTTGGTTATACAAGTAAGCTATGTCGGCGGTCAACCGAACGATTCTGACGAAGGGCGCTTAGGCATGGCTGGACCACTACAGGGACTTCGAGTCGTGGAACTGGCCGGCATCGGCCCTGGGCCGCACGCGGCAATGATTCTCGGCGATCTCGGCGCCGACGTCGTGCGCATCGAACGCCCCGGCAAGGGCCCCGGCCCGGCGACCAAACCGGGCGGCGACTACCTGCTGCGCAACCGGCGATCGGTCGCGGCGAACCTGAAGAGCGAAGAGGACCGCGAGATGGTCCTGCGGCTGATCGCCAAGGCCGACGTGCTGATCGAGGGCTTCCGGCCCGGCGTCACCGAGCGCCTGGGCCTGGGCCCCGAGGACTGCGCCAAGGTCAACGACAAGCTGATCTACGCGCGGATGACCGGCTGGGGGCAGGACGGCCCGCGCGCTCAGCAGGCCGGCCACGACATCAACTACATCTCGCTCAACGGCGCGCTGCACGCGATCGGCCGTGCGGGTGAACGCCCGGTGCCGCCGCTCAACCTGGTCGGCGACTTCGGTGGCGGCTCGATGTTCCTGCTCGTCGGCGTGCTCTCGGCGCTCTACGAGCGGGAGCGCTCGGGCAAGGGCCAGGTCGTCGATGCCGCGATGGTCGACGGCGCCAGCGTGCTGTCGATGATGATGTGGTCGTTCCGCGGTATGGGGATGTGGAGCGACGAGCGCGGGGTGAACATGCTCGACACCGGCGCGCCGTACTACGACACCTACACCTGCGCCGACGGCCGCCACGTCGCGGTCGGCGCGATCGAGCCGCAGTTCTACGCCCAGCTGTTGGCCGGCCTCGGCCTGGATCCGGCGGACCTGCCCGACCAGAACGACATGAGCCGCTGGCCGGAGCTGCGCGAGGTGTTCACCAAGGCCTTCGTCGCCCACGACCGCGACCACTGGGCGAAGGTGTTCGCCGGCACCGACGCCTGCGTCACCCCGGTGCTGTCGTTCGCCGAGGTCGAGTCGGAGCCGCACAACACCGAACGCGACACCTTCTACACCGAGAACGGTTCCCTGTACCCGGCGCCCGCGCCGCGGTTCTCGCGCAGCGTCCCGGCGGCCCCCAAGGCGCCGGGCGTGCCGGGCGCGGACACCGAAGCTGTTCTGCAGGAATGGGTTTAGAGCACCACCAAGACAGGAAGGAAACAGATCTGTGGAGATCAAAGACGCCGCCGCCGTCGTGACCGGAGGTGCCTCCGGGCTCGGTCTGGCCACGACGAAGCGACTGCTCGACCGGGGTGCCTCGGTCGTGGTGATCGACCTCAAGGGTTCCGATGTCGTCGCCGAGCTGGGTCCGCGGGCCAAGTTCGTCGAGGCCAATGTCACCGATCCGGAGCAGGTGAGCGCCGCGCTGGACGCCGCCGAGGAGTTCGGCCCGCTGCGCATCAACGTCAACTGCGCGGGCATCGGCAACGCCGCCAAGACGCTGGGCAAGGACGGCCCGTTCCCGCTCGACGGGTTCACGAAGGTCGTGCAGGTCAACCTGATCGGCACCTTCAACGTGCTGCGGCTGAGCGCCGAGCGCATGGCCAAGACCGAACCGATCAACGGTGAGCGCGGCGTCATCATCAACACCGCGTCGGTGGCCGCGTTCGAGGGCCAGATCGGGCAGGCCGCGTACTCGGCGTCCAAGGGCGGCGTCGTCGGCATGACCCTGCCGATCGCGCGTGACCTGTCGCGCGAGTTCATCCGCGTCTGCACCATCGCGCCGGGCCTGTTCAAGACCCCGCTGCTGGGCTCGCTGCCGCAGGAGGCGCAGGACTCGCTGGGCAAGCAGGTGCCGCACCCGGCCCGCCTCGGTGACCCGGACGAGTACGGCGCACTGGCCGTGCACATCGTGGAGAACCCGATGCTCAACGGCGAGACGATCCGCTTGGACGGCGCTATCCGTATGGCCCCGAGGTGATCGGGTGACGCTCAGGACGAAGTTCACCGAGGTCTTCGGTGTCGAGCACCCGATCGCCCAGGGCGGTATGCAGTGGGTCGGTCGCGCGGAACTGGTTGCGGCCGTTGCCAATGCGGGCGCACTGGGATTCATCACCGCGCTGACCCAGCCGACACCGGCTGATCTGGCCAACGAAATCGCCAGGACGCGGGATCTGACGGACAAGCCGTTCGGGGTGAACCTGACGATTCTGCCGTCGATCAACCCGCCGCCGTACGACGAGTACCGGCAGGTCATCGTCGACTCGGGCATCAAGATCGTCGAGACCGCGGGCTCGAACCCGGCGCCGCATCTGCCGATGTTCCATGACAACGGCATCAAGGTGCTGCACAAGTGCACTTCGGTGCGGCACGGGGTGAAGGCGCAGTCGTTGGGTGTCGACGGCATCAGCATCGACGGTTTCGAGTGCGCGGGGCATCCGGGTGAGGACGACGTCCCGGGCCTGGTGCTGATCCCGGCGGCCGCCGACAAGATCGAGATCCCGATGATCGCCTCCGGCGGGTTCGCCGACGGTCGCGGTCTGGCCGCGGCGCTGGCACTCGGTGCCGACGGGGTGAACATGGGTTCGCGCTTCATGTGCACTGTGGAGTCCTGCATCCACCAGAACGTCAAGGAAGCCATCGTCGCCGGTGACGAGCGGGGCACGGAGCTGATCTTCCGCAGCCTGCACAACACCGCGCGGGTGGCGTCCAACGTGGTCTCGCGTGAGGTGGTGCAGATCCTCAAGGACGGCGGTCAGTTCGAGGACGTCAAGGATCTGGTGGCCGGCGTGCGCGGCCGCAAGGTGTTCGACGACGGCGACATCGACGCCGGCATCTGGACCGTCGGTACGGCGATGGGCCTGATCAACGACATTCCGACCGTCGGCGATCTGTTGGCCCGGATCGTCGCCGAGGCCGAGGGCCTGATCACCGGCCGCCTGGCCGGGATGGTCGAGCCCGCAGCAGAACGGGTGTGAGCGCCGGACGCTCGAGAGCACCTCGGATCCGCCAGAGGTGCCCGGGCGTCGGGCAAACCCGCAGACGGAGGAACGCGCGCCCGGGAGGGCGCGCGTTCTTTCACACTGCGGTGGGTAGGGCCTGCTCGTCGTCGAGCTGCTCCGAGGTCAGCCCTTCCACCAGGACATCGCCGTGGTAGAGAGCCTCGAAATCAACTTTGATGACATCAGCGTTGGTGTCGTCGATCCACATGTACTGAACAGTAACCACGGGCTCTAAGGAATCTTTGAGCCTGCTATCGGAAAACTGTGGCAATTCTTACCGCCGGGTAGGTTCGCGGGTTACCGGCCAGTAGCCCTCACGGCGCCTGCGGCGCGGTGAAGTGGATCGGATTGACGCCGTAGAGCGCCACCCAGGTCGCCACCGCCACCACGAACGCGAGCGCCACCAGTAGCACGCGGACCCGCACCGGCCAGGCGACCCGGCCCGGGACGAGGCCGTCGATCGAGTACCTGCCCGCCCCGGTGAAGATCATCGTGGCCGCGCCCAGTCCGAGCAGGAACGGCACGTTGAAGGGTTCGGACCAGAACGCCGCCCCCGAGACGTTGACCGCCCAGGCGCACAGCATCGCGCCGAGTGCCGCGCACCCGGCCAGCGGGGTGAGCACGCCGAGCAGCAGTGCCAGGCCGCCGAGGATCTCGGTGGCGCTGACCATCGCCGCGGCGAAACCCGGCAGTCGCCAGTCGGCGTCGGCCATGAACTGGGTCGTCATCGAGAAATCGGTGACCTTGATCAGGCCGGCCTGAAGTACCGCCGCGCCGATCCCGAGGCGCAGGATCAACAGGCCAAGGTCGATGGCGCGACTGTCGCCGGCCGCTTCCGAACCGGGTGGGCGGGCGGACTGTCGTGTGGGGCTCTCATTCATGACCGGACTGACCGGCGGACAGCCGAAAACTCATCGGTGTCCCGGCATTGACCCCGTAACTTACCGATGATAACTTAGCGGCGATATCCAGGGGGGAACGTCAGTGCTTCATCGCATCGCTCTGTTAGCCATCGCGGCACCGCGCCGCGTCCTCGTCGCTGCGCTGCTGATCACCGTGGCCTGCGGAATCTTCGGCGCGCCGGTGGTGGGACACCTGTCGGCGGGGGGCTTCCAGGACCCGACGTCGGAGTCCGCGCGCGCCACCGGACTGCTGGTCGACAAGTTCGACCAGGGCGACATGGAGCTGCTGATCAGCGTCACCGACGACCAGGGCGCCGACAGCCCCGCCGCGCAGGCCGTCGGCACCGACCTCGCCCGCCGTCTCGATGCGTCCCCGCACGTGGCGTCGGTGATCTCGCCGTGGACGGCGGAACCGTCGGCGGCCGCGGCACTGCTGAGCAAGGACGGGAAGACCGGTCTGATCGTCGCCGGGATCACCGGCGGGGAGAGCGAGGCGCAGAAGCACGCCAAGGCGCTGTCCGACGAGCTGGTCCACGACCGCGGCGAGGTCACCGTGCGCGCCGGGGGCGTCGCGATGACCTACGTCCAGATCAACGCGCAGACCGAAAAAGATCTGCTGATGATGGAGTCGATCGCGATTCCGCTGAGCTTCGTCGTGCTGGTGTGGGTGTTCGGCGGCCTGCTCGCGGCCGCACTGCCGCTGGCCGTCGGCGCGTTCGCGATCCTCGGATCGATGGCGGTGCTGCGCGCGGTCACCTTGGTCACCGACGTGTCGATCTTCGCGCTGAACCTGTCCATCGCGATGGGGCTGGCGCTGGCGATCGACTACACCCTGCTGATCATCAGTCGCTACCGCGACGAACTGGCGGACGGACACGACCGCGACACCGCCCTGGTGCGCACCATGATGACCGCCGGCCGCACCGTGCTGTTCTCGGCGCTGACCGTCGCGCTGTCGATGGTCGCGATGATCCTGTTCCCGATGTACTTCCTGAAGTCGTTCGCCTACGCGGGCATCGCCGTCGTCGGCTTCGCCGCCGTGGCCGCGATCGTGGTCGCACCCGCGGCGATCGCACTGGCCGGCGACAGACTCGACTCGATGGACGTCCGCAAGCTGATCCGGCGGGTGTTGCACCGGCCCGAGCCGGCGCCCAAGCAGATCGAGCAGATGTTCTGGTACCGCTCCACGAAATTCGTGATGCGGCGCTCGATCCCGATCGGCACCGCCGTCGTCGCGCTGCTGCTCCTGCTCGGCGCGCCGTTCCTCGGTGCGAACTGGGGATTCCCCGACGACCGCGTGTTGCCGGACACCGCATCGGCGCGCCAGGTCGGTGACGACATGCGCACGGACTTCGCCGTCGACTCCTCCAACAACGTCGTCGTGGTGCTGCCGGACGCCGAAGGCCTGCCGCCCGATGCCATCGACGGCTACGCCGCCGAACTGTCCCGCGTCCCGGACGTGTCGTCGGTGTCGGCGCCCGGCGGCACCTTCGTCGGCGGCGTCACGGTGGGTCCACCGTCGTCGCCCACCGGGATCGCCGACGGCAGCGCATTTCTCACCGTCACCAGCACCGCGCCGCTGTTCACCGACGCCTCGGAGAGGCAGCTCGACGGGCTGCACGACATCGCCCCGCCCGAAGGCCAGGACGTGCTGTTGACCGGCCTGGCCCAGATCAACCGCGACAGCTCCGACGCCATCACCTCCCGGCTGCCCCTGGTGCTGTCGGTGATCGCGGTCATCACGTTCGTGCTGCTGTTCCTGCTCACCGGCAGTGTGGTGCTGCCACTGAAAGCGTTGGTGCTCAACATCTTGTCGCTGACCGCGGCATTCGGGGCGCTGGTGTGGATCTTCCAGGACGGCCATCTCGGAGCGCTCGGCACCACACCGACCGGAACGCTCGTCGCGACGATGCCGGTGTTGTTGTTCTGCATCGCCTTCGGCCTGTCGATGGACTACGAGGTGTTCCTGATCTCGCGCATCCGCGAGTACTGGCTGGCCTCGGGCGGGTCGTCCGCCGAGGGTGGTTCCGTTGACGCCCACCGGCGCAGCGACGAGGCCGTGGCCCTCGGCCTGGCCCGCACCGGCCGGGTCGTCACCGCAGCGGCGCTGGTGATGTCGATCTCGTTCGCCGCGCTGATCGCGGCCAAGGTCGCGTTCATGCGGATGTTCGGCGTCGGCCTGACGCTGGCGATCCTCGCCGACGCCACCCTGGTGCGCATGCTTCTGGTGCCCACGTTCATGCACATGCTCGGTCGCTGGAACTGGTGGGCGCCGAAACCGTTGGTGAAACTGCACGAACGGATCGGGTTCAGTGAGACGCTGGGGGACGTCGAGGTCCCCGCCGCACGCAAGCCCGGGGAACGGGTTGCGACCGGGAACGAGAATGACTGAGACCAGCGCGCCACGACGGCGTCGACACCGCGCACCGCGCGGCGCCGGCGAGCAGCTGCACGACGAGATCCTCGACGCCGCCACCGAACTGCTGCTCGAGAGCGGGGACGAGAAGGCGGTGTCGATCCGGGCGGTCGCCGAACGGGTCGGGGTGACACCGCCGTCTATCTACCTGCACTTCGCCGACAAGACCGCGTTGCTGAACGCGGTGTGCAGCCACTACTTCGAGAAGCTCGACGAGGAGATGCAGGCCGCGGCCGAGGCGTCCGTGCCTGCGCTGGACGTGCTGCGCGCCCAGGGCATGGCCTATCTGTCGTTCGCGATGAAAACGCCTGTGCTGTACCGGATCGCGATGCTGGGTCCGGGCAGTCCCGGCAGCGACGTCGACGTCGCGTTGAACAGTTCGGCGTTCGCACACCTGCGCGCGACGGTGCAGGCGTTGATCTCAGAGGGGATCTACCCGCCGGGGGACCCGACGATACTGGCCCTGCAGCTGTGGACCGCCGTGCACGGGATCGCCGCGATGCTCATCTCCCGGCCCTATCTACCCTGGGGCGACGTGGAGCAGTTCGCCGACAGTCTGATGCGGGCGGTGTGCTGCGGCCACGTGGTGTCCGCGGCGATCCGGCCGGAGGATTCGCCGCAGGACATCATGGGTTGGCTGAAGGAGGCGGTGGATGAGCGACAGCGTGGATAACCCGTTCTTCGCGCGGGTGTGGACGGCGATGGCCGCACGCGAACCCGAGAACCTGCGCGCGATGCGCCGGGACAACCTTGCCGGGCTGACCGGTCGGGTACTGGAGGTCGGCGCAGGCACGGGAAGCAACTTCGCGTTCTATCCCGACACGGTGACCGAGGTGGTGGCCGTCGAACCCGAACACAGGCTCGCCGCGGCCGCGCAAGAGGCCGCCGACCGCGCCGCGGTGCCGATCGCCGTCGGCACCGAGACCGTCGAAGAGTACGCCGGCGCCGAACCGTTCGACGCGGTGGTGTGCTCACTGGTGCTGTGCTCGGTCAGGGACCCGGAATCGGTTGTGGCGCAACTATTCTCCATGCTGCGACCGGGTGGGGAGCTGCGCTACCTGGAACACATCGCCTCGACCGGGCCCCGGGCCCGGCTGCAGCGCTTCGCCGACGCCACCGTGTGGCCGCGACTGTTGGGCAACTGCCACACGCACAGGGACACCGAAAAGACCATCACCGCCGCCGGCTTCCGGGTCACCGGAGCCCGCCGGGTGTGGGCGTTCCCGGCGTGGGTGCCGGTGCCCACGGCCGAGTTCGCGCTCGGGGTGGCGGTCCGTCCCTAATCCAGCAGCGCGGGCAGGCGCTGCAGCAGCCCGGGCAGCGCCGCGGCCGCCTTCTCCCGGAGGGTCACCGTGGCGCTGGCCGACAGCGGGGTCGGCTCGGGGTTGACCTCGATGACGGGCGTGCCGTTGGCCACCGCCAGCTCGGGCAGTCCGGCCGCCGGGTATACCACCGACGACGTCCCGACCACCACGACCAGGTCGGCGTTGACCACCGCGGCGACCGATTTCTCCCATGCGTCGTCGGGCAGCGCCTCCCCGAACCACACCACGTTGGGCCTGATCAGTCCGCCGCACACCTCACAGGTCGGAGGCGCGACGGACTCCACCGGCTCGGCCATCGCGGGCACCTCGCCGGTGTAGGCGGTCCCGCACCGGTCGCAGTGGAACTCGAAAAGGCTGCCGTGCACGTGGTGGACCCGGGTACTGCCCGCACGTTCGTGCAGGTTGTCGACGTTCTGGGTGACCACGTGCACGTCGGCGTAGTCCTGCCATGCCGCGACCGCCCGGTGCGCGTTGTTCGGCGCCACGGCGCTCATCATGTGATGGCGCCACAGATACCACGCCCACACCCGGTCCGGGTGCGCCCGCCAGCCCTCGGCGCTGGAGATCTCGTACGGGTCGACCTTGGCCCACAAGCCGGTCTCGACGTCACGGAACGTCGGGACACCGCTCTCGGCGGAGATCCCCGCACCGCTGAATACCGTCACCTGCACACCCCCAAATTAGCGGCTGTGGGTGATACTGGGCACGTGGCCGAGTTGGGGGATTGGGTACGCGTTGATCCGCACGCTGCCAGGCCGCTGTTTGACCAGCTCAGAACGCAGATCATCGGGGGTATTCGGGAAGGCAGGCTCACGCCCGGCACCCGGCTCCCGACGGTCCGCGAACTGGCGGGTCAGATCAACCTGGCAGTGAACACCGTGGCGCGGGCGTACCGGGAGTTGGAAGCGGCGGGGATTCTGGAGACGAGGGGACGCTTCGGCACCTTCGTCGCGCGTTCGGACCCGGCTGATGCGGCGATGGCGACCGCGGCGCACACCTACGTGTCCGCGGCACGTGCGCTCGGGGTCGACAAGGGGGAGGCGCTCAAATACATCGAGACGGCTTTCGGCTGAGCGGGGTAATCCGCCCGGCGCGGCCGGTCAGCCGAACTCGAGCAGTGTGAACATGGGCCGGAACGGATCGAGCAGCGGCACCCGCTGTGCGGTCCACAGCAGCGCGTTGAGCACCCGGCCGCGCGCGTGTTCGGCAGGCACGTCGTGGACGGCGCGCACCCCGGGAACGGTGTTGACCAGGTCGGCGGCCTCGGCGACCGACATCGTGAACGGCATCGGCGGCACCTTGTAGCGGCGCGACGCGCGCATACCGCGGCGCACCAGTGGGGCGAAGCCCGCCGGCGGCAGGTCGAACATCATCCGCCCGCCCGGGAACCGGGCCGCGCACTCGGTGATCAGGCCCATCGACTCCTCGGGTTGCAGGTACATCAGCAGCCCCTCGGCGGTGATGAACACGCCCTCACTCGGGTCGACCTGGTCCATCCAGCTGAAGTCGAGCGCGGACTGCGCGAGCATGCGCACCCGGTCGGATGCCGGAAGCAGTTTGCGGCGCAGCTCGATCATCGGGGGCAGATCGACGGTCAGCCAGCGGAAGTCGTGGCTGATGCCGGGTTGCGCGTCGAGCCGGTAGAAACTGGTCTGCAGCCCCTCGGCCAGCGCCACCACCGTGGCCTTCGGATGGTCGTGCAGGTAGCGGCTGGTCTGTTTGTCGAATGCCAACGAGCGCAACGACATATCCTGGCGCCGCACAAAGCCGAACTTGGCGAAGTCGAAGTCGATGGAGTCCACCAGGTGGATCGCCATCGGATCCTTGAGCAGCGCGTCGGGGCGCCTGGCCTCGGTCGCGCGGACCAGCAGCGTCAGCAGCGCGGTCTCCGAGACGCCGGTGACGTCGGCGGCGTCGTGTTTGCCGTTGGGCTTGTCGCCGGGTTCCATGAGCTCTCCTGTTCCGCCCCGCGTCAACTGCGCAGGATCTTGTCGATGGTGCGCAGGTTGCGCGTGGTCGTCGAGGACCGGTACCTCTTGGCGCCCATCGTCTTGCCCATCGTGCTGGTGACGGACGCGGCCCGCGGCACCTGCCAGTACACGACGCCGTCGCCCGGCTGGATCAGCTCGTCGGGGGCGGGCCGGCGCGCCAGCCCGGACAGCTCGCCGAACACGTCGTCGTCGCTGACGAACGTGACGTAGGAGTGGTGCTCGGGCACCTCCCGCTCGAACGGGAACGCGGCCGAGATCGCGGCGACGGAGTCCAGGTCGTAGACCAGCACCCAGGCGTCGTAACCGAACTCGTCGCGCAGCGCCCGCTCGGCCCGCTGCCGCGCCGCGGCGGCGCCTCCGCGGGTACTCAACAGCACGTTGCCGCTGGCCAGGATCGTCGTCACGTCGGTGAACCCGGCGGCCTCCAGAGTGTGCGCGACGGCGGCCATCTTCAGGTTCACCCCGCCGACGTTGACCCCGCGCAGGAACGCCGCATACCGCGTCACGGCCCACATCCCGGCGAAAATCGGCCCACGTGCACGATGATTCCAGACCCGTCGAGGTCGTAGGCTCGTCTCCATGACGCGCGACGTTTTCGACGACAAGCTACTGGCGCTGATCGGCGGAAACACGCTGGGCGTGCTCGCCACCATCAAACGCGACGGCAGGCCCCAGCTGTCCAACGTGTCCTACCACTTCGACCCACGCACGCTGACGATCTCGGTGTCGATCACCGAACCGCGGGCCAAGACGCGCAACCTGCGCCGCGATCCGCGGGCGGCGATCCACGTCAGCTCCGACGACGGATGGTCGTACGCGGTCGCCGAGGGCGACGCGGTGCTGACCCCGCCGGCGGCCGAGCCGGGAGACGACACCGTCGAGGGGCTGATCGAGCTCTACCGCAATATCTCCGGCGAGCATCCGGACTGGGACGACTACCGGCGGGCCATGGTCGACGACCGCAGGGTGCTGATGAAGCTGCCGATCTCGCACGTCTACGGCATGCCGCCGGGGAAGCGCTGAGCGCTGACGCGAGCGACCTCGCAATAGGACTAGGCTGCCGTCATGGCATCCAATGAGCCCGTCGAAGCCGGCGAGGACGATCAGAAGCGCAGATTCAAAGAAGCGCTCGAGCGCAAGAATGCCAAGGCCGTCGACGGCTCGGCCCACCGCGACGCCGGAGCCAAGCAGTCGCGCGGCGCGCACGGCCCGCTGGAGAACCGTCGGGAGTTCCGCCGCAAGAGCGGCTGAGCTTCACCGGCTGTCGGTGGCGAGCATGCGCGCCCCGGCCAGCGCCGCCAGCATCACCGTGGTCAGGTGCAGCCCCTGGTCCTTGAGGCCCCACCCGACCGAGGCCAGCGTCGCGGCGCCGGCGACGCACAGCAGCGTCCCCACCGCCGCACTGCGCAGACCCGGCCCGGAGACGCACCCGCCGTCCCAGAACGGGAGCGGATCGTTCTCCAGCGGCCGCAGCACCACGAACGCGGCGCCGACCGCGACCGCCATCACCAGCATCTGCACCACCGACAGCGCGACGAAGCCCGGGGCGGCCGGATCGAAGCGCGGGTGACCGAGATAGTCGAAGACCAGGTGCATGCCCAGCAGCAGCGGGATGTGCCACAGGTAGAGCGTCATCGCGCCGCTGTTGCCGAGGACTGTCAGGTGCCACACCCGGGGCCTGCGGGCCCATCGGGCGATCAGCGGTGCCGCGGCGATCGCCCACGCGCACACCATGATTGCGTGCCCAGCCATCAGTAGCGACGGCGGCGCCATGTTCTTCAGTTCCTGGGTCTCGATGCCGACGAGGCTCAGCTCGTACGGGCCGAACGCCACCAGTGCCACGTTCACCGCGAACATCGCCGAACCGGTCGCCATGCCGCAGGCACCGACAGCAGGCGCCGCCGGTACGCCACGCCGCACATGCCGGGGATCAGCCACGCCGCCAGGTTCAGGTAGCCGAACGGCACGGGGACGTCGGTGGCGAGCCTGATCGCGTCGACCGCCGCGACGCCGGCATAGGTGGCCGCACCGCGACGACGAACCTGCCTGTCGTCGTGATCCGGGCCAGCACCGGGACGGCGGCGAGCACCAGCACGTACGCGCCGAGGAACCACAGCAGCTGGGTGGAGATCCCGGCCACGGGTTCGTAGACGTGGACCGGCAGCAACGACCGCAGGATCACCAGTGCCACGGCCCAGAACGCCAGGTAGCAGAACACCGGCCGGTACAGCCGGGTGCAGCGGCGCAGCAACCAGTTGCCCCAGCCGGCGCCGGGGCGCCACGACCCGACCGACGCGGCGACCCCGGCGAAGAAGAACAGCGGCATGACCTGGAACACCCACGTCAGCGCCTGGAACACCGGCACCTCGGCGAGCAGGTTCTCCCAGATGAAGACGTCGTCGCGGATCGTGCTGGTGGCCATCACCGTGTGCCCGGCCACGACGGCGATCAGCGCGGTGATCCGGATGACGTCGATGGCCCGGTCCCGCTCGGGCGGGGTGCGCGCCGCGACGTCGGCGGGCGTGGGGAACGCCGAGGTGGTCATGACACCCCACGCTAGGGCGCGGCGGCTCGGCGGTGCCTAGGTAGAACTACCCGACCGGGCGACGCCGCTCCTGGAGCACGATCGACACGAAGCAGACCAGCGCGAGGACTCCGATCACGATCGCGAACACCTCGCCCGCGGCCTGCAGACCCCAGGCGCGGGCGGCGGCCCCCATCGCGACGATCGGCAGCGACAGCGCGACGTAGGCGACCAGGAAGTAGGACGAACTGACCTCCGCGCGCCGATCCGGCGGTGTCCGCTCCGACACCGCCGCCAGCCCGCGACCGAAACTGAGCCCCTGGCCGATGCCCGCCACGACCGCGGCGACGATCAATCCCCACAGCGACGAGAACGTCAGTGCCACAAGCAACATCACCATCGCCAAGACCAGCACGGCGCTGCCGACCGCGATCGCGCGTGACGGGGCCACCCGCACTGCGGCGGGCTGCACCACGCCCGCGGTCAACACCGTCAGACCCGCCACCACACCGGCCACGGCGTGGCTCTGCACACCCATCAACGTGGTCACAAACGTCGGTGCGAGCGAGGTGAACATGGCGTTCACCGCGAAGCCGGCGAATGCCGCGGTCGCGGCCACCGCGAACACCGCGCGCGTCTGCGGCGGCAACGAGAGGCGTTGGACGCTGAGCCGGCCGCCCCGCTCGGCCGTCTCACCGGTCATCGCGAGCGCCAGCACCGCGAGCGCCATCAGCACAATGTGCACGACGAACGCGGTATCCAGCGGCGCGGGCGCGAACTGGATCAGCGCACCCGCCACCATCGGGCCCAGCCCCAGCGCGCCCAGGTTGGCCAGCGTCGCGACGCCCGCGGCCCGGGTGCGCCACCGCGGTGGTGCCGATTCCAGGATCGCGGCGGTCGCCGTGCCCGTGACGATGCCGACCGAGAGACCCGACAGCACCCGCCCGACCAGCAGCGCCGCGACCGAATCGGCGGCCAGGAAGACCACCGAGCTGCCGATCGCCAGCAGCGCGGCGGCCAGCAGCATCGGTTTGCGGCCGACCACATCGGACCAGCGGCCGAACAGCAGCAACGCGCCGAGCACCCCGCCCGCGTAGACGGCGAAGATGACGGTGGTGGTCAGCACCGAGAAGTGCAGTTGCCGCCCGTAGAGGTCGTACATGGGTGTCGGCAGCGTGGCACCCAGCATCACGGCCGCCAACACATAGGTCAGCAGCGCGAAGTCGCGGCGGCGGGTGGGCGTGGCGGAGGCGGACATCTCACGGGTGGGCACTGCTCGGTAAACGCAGAACGGCCGAAATTGCATTCCAGTAGGCGTTTATCGATTCTTGCCTACTGGAATGCAATTTCGTCGGAAAGGGGGTTAGTGCGAGACAGCCTTCTCGGCGCCGATGCCGGTCAGCGAGCGCACCTCCATCTCGGCGGCCACCTTCGGGTCCTCGTTATCAGGCGAGGTCAGGGTGCCGACGATGCCCAGGATGAACGCCAGCGGAATCGACACGATGCCCGGGTTGGCCAGCGGGAACCACGCGAAATCGACGCCAGGGATCATCGCGGTCTTCGACCCCGACACCGCCGGGGAGAACACGATCAGCACGATCGTCGAGATCAGACCGCCGTACATGCTCCACAGCGCGCCGCGGGTGTTGAACCGCCGCCAGTACAGCGAGTAGATGATCGTCGGCAGGTTGGCCGCCGCGGCCACCGCGAACGCCAGCGCCACCAGGAACGCGATGTTCTGGCCGTTGGCCAGGATGCCCAGCCCGATCGCGAGCACGCCGAGCACCACGGCCGTGATCCGGGAGACCCTGACCTGCTCGGCCTCGGTGACCGGCTTCTTGCCCGGACCACCACGCAGCACGCTGGCGTAGATGTCGTGGGCGAACGATGCCGACGCGGTGATGGTCAGTCCGGCCACGACCGCCAGGATCGTCGCGAACGCGACCGCGGAGATGACGCCGAGCAGGATCACCCCGCCGAGTTCGAAGGCCAGCAACGGTGCCGCCGAGTTGACCCCGCCCGCGGCGCCGAGGATGCGGTCCGGGCCGACCAGCGCCGCGGCCCCGTAGCCCAGCACCAGGGTGAACAGGTAGAACGCGCCGATCAGCGCGATCGCCCACACGACGGACCGTCGGGCCTCTTTGGCGGTCGGCACCGTGTAGAAGCGCATCAGCACGTGCGGCAGGCCCGCGGTGCCGAGCACCAGCGCCAGCGCCAGCGAGATGAAGTTGATCTGCGAGGTCAGCGAGCCGCCGTACTGCGCGCCGGGGGCCAGCACGTCACGGTCGGCGACACCGGCGGTGGTCGCGCCGCTGATGGCCGACTGCGCGGACCCGAGGATCTCGGAGAAGTTCAGCCCGAACTTCGCGAGCACCATCACCGTCATCAAGCCCGCGCCGACGATCAGCAGCACTGCCTTGATGATCTGCACCCACGTGGTGCCCTTCATGCCACCGACCAGCACGTAGACGATCATCAGCACGCCGACCACGGCGATCACCAGCGACTGCCCGGCGCGGCTGTTGATGTCCAGCAGCAGCGCGACCAGACCGCCGGCACCCGCCATCTGGGCCAGCAGGTAGAACAGCGACACCGTCAGTGTGTTGGTGGCCGCGGCCAGCCGCACCGGCCGCTGCCGCAGGCGGAAGCTCAGCACGTCCGCCATGGTGAATTTGCCTGTGTTGCGCAGCAATTCGGCGACCAGCAGCAGCGCGACCAGCCACGCCACCAGGAAGCCGATCGAGTACAGGAAGCCGTCGTAGCCGTAGACCGCGATCGCGCCTGCGATGCCGAGGAAGCTGGCCGCCGACAGGTAGTCACCGGCGATCGCGATGCCGTTCTGCGGGCCGGAGAAGCCGCGGCCGCCGGTGAAGAACTCGTCGGCGGTGGCGTTACGCTTGCTGGCCCGGATCACCACGACCATGGTCACGATCACGAACAGGCTGAAGATGCCGATGTTGGCCAGTGGGTTGCCCACCGTCTCGGACTGGGCCATGAGGGTGGTCATTTGAGCTCACTCTCCAGTTGGGCGCGGATGGCCTCGGACTTCGGGTCGAGTTCCCGGTTGGCGAACCGCACGTACAGGCCGGTGATCAGGAACGTCGACAGGAACTGCCCCAGGCCGATGAGCAGCCCGACGTTGATGTCACCCCAGACCCTGGTGGCCATGAAGTCGTGGGCGAAGGCGCCCAGCAGGACGTAGGTGGTGTACCAGATCAGGAAGATCGCGGTCATCGGAAAGACGAAGCGGCGCAGCCTGCTTCGCAGTTCCTGGAACTCGGGGCTGGCCTGGACTTCTAGATAGCGTTCGCCGCTGATGGCTTCCGGGCGAATCGGAAGGTCTGTCTCGGACACCTTGATCGCACTCCTGACTGCTGTGAACCGGCTCTCGGGTGAACGTAGTTGAGATGCGGGTCACATACCCAGGGTCGCGGGCGCCGACACGGCAAGCTCGGGGCAGGCTGCGGTGAACGGTCGATCAGCGACGACGAACGGTGACGGCGTTCACCGGTTCGGCACCCGCTCGACCCCCATGCCCAGATGCTCCGGCACGTGCATCCGCGCGAAGGTCTGCGCGACGTCGGCGGGCGCGGTGGCGCGGGTGAGGCGGCTGACCACCAGCATCGTCGCGAACGCCACCGGCACGGTGACGGCCGCGGGGTAGCCGACCAGCACCGCGGGCCAGCCGCCCAGCACGTCCTCGTCGACGCCGCCGGCCACCGCGACGGTGACCGCGCCGCCGGACAACAGGCCGCCCACGGCCAGTCCCGACATCGCCCCGGTTGCGGTCAGCCCACGCCACCAGATGCCCAGCACCAGCAGCGGACACAGTGTCGACGCCGCGACCGCGAACGCCAGCCCGACACTGCGGGACAGCTCCAGTTCGCCGGATGCGGCCAGCGCCAACGGGATCGGGATCAGACCGCCGACCACGGCCGCGGCGCGGAAGTCACGTACCCGGCCCGGCAGCACGTCGGTGGCCAGCGCGCCGGCGAAGCTGACCAGCAGACCCGACGAGGTCGCGAGGAACGCCGCGATCGCACCGGCGGCCACGAGCGCGCCCAGCAGCTGTCCGGCGGCCCCGGCGATCGCCGACTCCGGCGCCAGAAGCACCGCGGCGTCGGCTGTTCCGGTGATCAGCAGCTGCGGCACGTACAGCCGGGAGAACACCCCCAGCAGCGTCGGGAACAGATAGAACAGCGACAGCAGCGCGATCACCGTCAGCGCCGTGCGCCGCGCCGCGCGGCCGTCGGGGTTGGTGTAGAAGCGGACCAGCACGTGCGGCAGCCCCATGGTGCCCAGGAACGTCGCCACCATGATCGAGAGCACCTGGTACAGCGGATGATGACCGCCGAGTCCGCCGCCGGAGGCGATCCAGTCGGTGCCCGCGCTCGGGGTGCCTGCCACCACCGGGGTGGCCGCGCCCGCCGACAGGGACAGCGTGCTGCCCGCGCCCAGCGTGTGCTCGCCCGCCGGGCCGATCATCACGCCCTCGACCGGTCGGCCGTCCAGCGTGCCGGTCACGGTGATCCCGCCGGGTTCGGCAACCTGCACCACGACGTCGGTCTCGATCTCGACGGTGGTGTCCTGCTGCACGGTCGGCGGCAGCGGGCCGCCCAGTTCGCCGCCCCGGTCGGTCAGGAACAGCCCGGCCAGGGCGAGCGCGGGAATCGCGACCGCGGTCAGCTTGAGCCAGTACTGGAACGCCTGCACGAACGTGATCGAGCGCATCCCGCCGGCGACGACGTTGGTGATGACGATCGTGCCGACCGCCAGCGGGCCGAGCCAGACCGGAATGCCGAGAAGCGTTTTCAGGGCCAGGCCGGCGCCCTGGTACTGCGGGACCAGGTAGAACACGCAGATCACGACGACCACCAGCATCGCCATCTTGCGCAGCCGTGCCGAGCCGAGCCGGAACTCGGCGAAGTCGGGCACCGTGTAGGCGCCCGATCGGCGCAGCGGCGCGGCGACGAACAGCAACAGGCCGAGGTAGCCGGCGGTGAACCCGACCGGATACCACAGTGCGTCGGCGCCGTACTTGGCGATCAGCCCGGCCACCCCGAGAAACGAGGCAGCCGAGAGGTATTCGCCGGAGATCGCGGCGGCGTTCCATCTCGACCCGACGGTGCGGGACGCGACCAGGAAGTCGGAGGTGGTGCGCGAGAAGCGGACGCCGTAGGCGCCGATCGCGACGGTGGCCACCGCCGCGCTCAGCAGCGCGGCTGCCGTCAGTGCGGAACCGGTCACGGCTCGGAGTCGACGACGCCGACGAAATCCCGCTCGGCCTGTTCGGCCAGGCGCACGTAGAACCAGCCGATCCCGTACAACAGCGGGTACACCAGTGCGGCCAGCACCAGCCAGTTCAACCGGACCCCGAACACCGTGATGCTGCCGAGTTCGGGGAACAGCGCATTGAGCAACGGGATGGCGCCGATCAGGCCGACCACGACAGCGGCCAGCCGCAGTGCCAGACCCAGCTGGGCGCGCATCAGGCCGCGCACGAGCGCGTCGCCGACTTGCGTCTGCTCCTGCACCTCCACCCGGGTCCGCACCATGCGGGCGCCGCGCCGGTGCGCCAGCACCACCCGCCGGCGTTGCGGCCGCTCACTGCTGGTCATCGACGCCTCCGGCCGGTCGCAGGCTGCGCATCGGGGTGCGCACCAGACGGTCGCGCAGCTCGCGGGCCTGGCGCCTGCTCACCGGGAGTTCGACCGCGGGGGAGGCGCCGTTGGCGCGCAACCGCACCAGCACCGCGCCGTCGGCGGTGCGCAGCCCGGTGACCAGGCGCAGTGCCACCAGGTAGGACCGGTGCACCCGCTGGAACCCGTGGTCGCGCCAGCGGGTTTCGAGCGTGCTGAGCGGGATCCGCACCAGATGCGAACCCGACGCCGAGTGCAGCCGGGCGTAGTCGCCCTCGGCTTCGATCCAGCCGATGCTGTCCCGGGGGACCAGATGGGTGACGCCGCCGAGCTCGGCCGGGACGACGCCGGAATCCGGCTCCTCGTCGACGGTTTCGGCCGCCGGGGCTGCGGACCGGGCCGCGGCCGCGCGGCGGACCGCGTCGTCGAGGCGGCCCTCCCGGATGGGCTTGAGCAGATAGTCCACAGCGCCGACGTCGAAGGCGGCGACGGCCTTGTCGTCGTGCGCGGTGACGAACACGATCGCCGGCGGCTGCGCGTAATTGGCCAGCACACCGGCCAGTTCGATGCCTGACAGGCCGGGCATGTTGATGTCGAGGAACACCGCGTCGATGGTGCGCAGGTTCAGCTCCCGCAGCGCCGACGTGGCATCGCCGGCGCGGTGGACCTCCGCGACGCAGGGATGTCTGCCGAGGAGATAGGCGAGTTCGTCGAGGGCGGGAGCTTCGTCGTCGACGGCGAGCACGGTGAGCGACCTGGTCACGCGCTACTCATTTCGACCCACTCCGAACCCACCTCCGCTGGCCCGCACGCCCGACCGGAACTTGGGCACCCGCATGAGCACCTTCGTGCCGGCGCCGATCGCCGTCTCGACCACCAGACCGTAATCGTTGCCGAACGCGGCCCGCAGACGATGGTCGACATTGGTCAGCCCGACGTGGGCGCCCGCCCCCTCGGAGGCCCGGGCACCGTCGGCCAGGGCGTCGCCCGGTCCGGCACGCAACGCGTCGGGATCCATGCCGACCCCGTCGTCCTCGACGGTGATGACGCAATCGGAGCCCTCGTCGCGGGCGACGAGTTCGATGGACCCGCTGCCCCGGCCGGCGAAGCCGTGCCGCACCGCGTTCTCCACCAGTGGCTGCAGCGCCAGGAACGGCACCACGACGTTGAGGACCTCCGGTGCGACCTGCAGGGTGACCTTCAGCGCCGTCCCGAACCGGGCCCGCTCCAACGTCAGGTAGCGGTCGATGTTGCGGAGTTCCTCGGCCAGCGTGGTGAACTGGCCCGCCGCGCGGAACGAGTAGCGGGTGAAGTCGGCGAACTCCAGAATCAGCTCGCGGGCCCGGTCCGGGTCGGTGCGCACGAACGACGCGATCGTGTTCAGCGCGTTGTAGATGAAGTGCGGGCTGATCTGGGCGCGCAACGCCAGCACCTCGGCGCGGTCGAGTCGGGCCCGGGACGCGTCGAGTTCGGCGAGCTCGACCTGACTGGCGGCGTAGCGGGCCACCTCACCCACGGCGCCGAGCATGCCGGGGGCGGGGGAGCGGGTGGTGACGACCACGAGCACGCCGAGAGTGTCGCCGGACTCGGCCAGCAGCGGCTGGGCCACCACCGCGGCGGTCCGTGCGTGCGTCATCACCCGCCGCCCGCCCGCCACGGACTGACGCGCCGCGCCGACGCACGCCTCCCGCACGTCGGGCTCCCACAACCCGTCGGCCCAGGCGTCCTCGGCGAGCAGGCCGCCGTCACCGTCGAACAGGGCCAGACCGTCGGTGCCGGTGAGGCCGCGCAGGAACGGCGCCGCGGTCTCGGCGGAGTCGGTGTCGAGGCCGCGGCGCAGCGCCCTGGCCGCCAGCGAGGCCGTGTGCAGCGCGGTGTGCACCGCCCGTTCGGTGGGCGTCGCGACCACCCGCCGGGTCCGGACGGCGAGCACCACCGCGGCGACCGCGAGCAGGATCAGCGCTGCGGTCAGTGCGATCGCGAGCTCGCCGGACATCACTTGCCCTGCCGGATGTCCTGCACGGCAGCCCAATTCACAGTGGGGCGGTCGAGCCCCCGTCTGTCGAGATAGCGCAGGGCCGCGCGGTTGTTGTTCCGCAGGAAGGTCAGGACGTACCAGCGCGAGCGCGGCCTGTAGGTCTGGCTGACGAAGGCCCAGCCCGAGCCGCGGCGTTCCAGCCGGCCGATGACCTGTGCGCTGTCGAGGCGCCACAGCTTCTCGTCGTGGAAGTGGCACAGCAGGTTGGCCGGTCCCTCGACGGCGCCGAGCTCGGCGGGCAGCACCGCGGGCAGCTCGCCGGTCGCGGGGTCGTAGGCGCCGGTGGGCACGCGCACGCTGATCGGGTAGCCGTGCGCGTCGAACGCGGTCAGCACCGCCTCGCCGAATCTGTTGAGCCGCTTGGCCGCATCAGCCCACACGGCGCACCTCGCTGAGGTCGAGTTCCTCAGGCGCGCTGGCGAAGTCGCGGGTGGGCCAGTACAGGACGCGGCGCGGCGTCACGTAGATCAGCAGGCGCAGGTGGTAGGACCACCACAGCCGGCGTCCGAGCCGGGTGCTCCACATCGCGCTGGCCGGCTGGCGCGCCGACACCGTCCGTGCCAGCTCCGCCAGTTCCGGCTCCGACGCGATGTCGGTGACGATGCGGTCCTCGGCAATCGCATCGCCCTGGATCAGCACGGCGCCCGGCGGCGACACCCCGCTGCCGGTCGGCTCGGAGAACAGCATGCCGACCTTCGGGTTGCGCCGGATGTTGAAGGCCTTCTGCGGCAGCCCGATACTCGTGGTCACCAGCAGCCTGCCGTCGGCGAGCAACCGCGGACTCACCGGCCAGGTCTGCGGCGTCCCGTCGCGCGAGATCGTGGTGAACTCGCAGGTGAAGTAGTTGTCGATGATCTCGACGGCGGGCGACGTCACAGCGTGAGCTTACGTCGCGTCTGCGGCTCGGCGGGGCAAGTGACGACCTTGGTGTGGATCTCGTGAAATCATGCTGTGCGCGAGCCGTTTTCGGGTGCCGGTTTTTGTCGGTGGGTGGTGCTTGAATGGGGTCATGTCCTCCCGGGTTGCCGCTGACACCGCCGATGTGGCGATGGGTCAGTCCGAGCGCCTGGACGGGTTTTTCGCCGAGTTGGCGGAGTTGGCGGGGCAGCGCAATGCCATTGACGGGCGGGTCGCGGAGATCGCTGCGGAGATCGATGAGGCTCGGTTGTGGGGATTTACCGGGGTGAAGTCGATGGAGGGGTTGATCGCCTGGAGGTTGGGCACCTCGATGCGCAATGCCGAGACGATCGTGGCGGTCGCGCGTCGGTTGGAAGAGTTCCCACGGTGTGTGCGGGATCTGCGTGCGGGTCGGTTGTCGTTGGATCAGGTCGGGGCGATCGCCGAGGGTGCTGGTGCGGGGTCGGATGCCCATTACGCGGAGTTGGCGTCGCATTCCACGGTCGCCCAGTTGCGCACCGCGATCAAACAGGAACCCAAACCCGAACGTGACCCCGACCCCGAGCCCGAACCTGAGCCGGTGGTGGTGCCGCAGCCGTCGATTTCCAAGCGGGTGGAGGGGGAGTTCACCTGCTGGCAGATCCGGCTGCCGGCCCCGGAAGCGGCGATCTTCGATGCGGCGCTGCAGTCCCATCAGGATGGGCTGATCGCCCAGTGGAAACGCGACCACCCCGACCACTCCGAGGAGTCAGGTGCGGGGCGCGCGCCGCTGCCGACGGGCGGGAATGCGTTCATGGCGTTGGTGGAAGCGGGCTGGGATGCCGAGGCCGCGCGGCGCCCGCACGGGCAGCACACCACGGTGGTGGTGCATGTCGATGTCAAGGACAAGGTCGCCGCCCTGCATCTGGGGCCGGCACTCACATCGCAGCAGCGCCGGTTCCTGACCTGTGATGCCACCTGTGAGGTGTGGTTCGAACGCGACGGCCAACCCCTGGGCGTGGGGCGCACGACTCGCACGATCAGTCGCCGGCTACGCCGAGCGCTGGAGTACCGCGACCGCTCGTGTGTGGTGCCCGGCTGCGGGGCCACCAAAGCCTTGCATGCCCATCACCTGCGGCATTGGGAGGACGGCGGCGCGACCGAGTTGGACAACCTGGTGCTGATCTGCCCGTTCCACCACCGCCTGCACCACCGCGGCGGAATCACCCTCACCGGCCCCGCTGATCAGCTGGTCGTCACCGATCGGGTCGGCCGAAGACTCGAACCGGGATCGCTGGCCCGGCCCCCGACTCAACCCCCACCCGAAGTGCCGCCCTATCGCGGACCGTCGGGCGAACGCATCCAATGGAAGTGGTACCACCCGTACGAACCCCCACCACACAGCCGCAACTGACGGCCGGATTCGGTTCAGACGAAGCGCGATGATTCGCTATTGCACGGGACAGGCGTACTTGCGGGCGACGTCCATCACCCGCTGTTGGGCGCCGGGGCCGATAACCCCTTGAGCGGCCAGCTCCAGACCGATGTATCCCGGTATGCCGCCCACGCAAGCCTGGTGGGAAACGCGCCATGCCGTGTCCGGATTCAGGACGTAGCCGTTGCGCTGTAGACCCTCCATGTAGCCGTCGAACTCCGGGGTGCCCTGTTCGGGAATTGCGTAGGCAGTACCTGCCGTACCGATTGCGACGACCACCGCCGCAACAAGAGGTGCGATCACACGTCTCAACGTCATCTCCTACGGGCATTTCCACCGGTTATCGCCTACACGTTCGCATACTCCCGGTGGCCCTGACCGCGGAACGGCCGGCTGTCCGCACCGCCGGTGTCAGCCGAAACCCGGCGCCAAACGTCGGTCCGACGGTTGGGACGGCCTACGCCGGGTAGCCCCGCACGATGAGCTCACTCGTTGCTGACGGCATCATCGACCGACTCCGCGAATGGGGCGTCAAGCGCATCTTCGGCTATGCCGGCGATGGGATCGACCCGGTTCTCGCCGCCCTTCACCGCGCCGGCGGCACACCCGAATACGTCTCTGTCCGCCATGAAGAGATGGCCGCGTTCATGGCGTGCGGGCACGCGAAGTACACCGGCGAGGTCGGCGTGTGCCTTGCCACCCAGGGTCCCGGAGCCATTCACCTGCTCGCCGGACTTTACGATGCCAAACTCGACCGCCGCCCCGTGGTCGCCATGGTCGGCCAAATAGTCTCCACCGCCCTCGGCAGTGGCTACCTTCAAGAAGTCGACCTACACCCCCTTTTCAAAGATGTCTGCGGCCAGTTCGTGCAGACCGTCTTCAGCCCCGAACAACTTCCGATGGCACTCGACAACGCCATGCGCACCGCCATCGCGACCTCCACGCCCACCTGCCTCATCGTCCCCCATGACGTTCAGAAGGCTTCTCTTCCAGATGAACTCCCGCACAGCCATGGCATCGTCCCGTCGTCACCCATTGCCGACCACCGCCACATCGTCCCCCCACCGCAGCGCCTCCACGAGGCTGCCGACGTCCTCAATGCGGGTCGCAAAGTCGCCCTGCTGATCGGCCGCGGCGCCGCGGGAGCCGCCGGCGAAATCGCCCAGACCGTCCAGGCCCTGGGTGCTGGTGTCACCGCGTCGCTGCTGGGTAAGCCCGTCCTCGACGAGAGCGCGCCCTGGCACACCGGCGTCATGGGTCACCTGGGTACCACCGCCAGCGCCGACCTGATGGAAAACTGCGACACCTTGCTGATCGTCGGGTGCAACGACCCCTGGACGGAGTTCTATCCCGCGCCCGGTCAGGCGCGCGCCGTCCAGATCGACGTCGACCCCCGCGTCCTCGGCGCCAAGTTCCCTGTCGAGGTCGGCATCGTCGGCGACGCCGCCACCACCCTCCGCGAACTTCTACCCCTGCTGGAACGCAGCCCCGACCAAGAGTGGACCGACACCGTCGGCCAGTACATCGGTCGCTGGAAAGCCTGCGCAGAGAAGAACATTGCGGCCGAGACCACCGACGCCAACCCTGAATTCGTCGTGCACGCCCTCAACGATCATCTTCCCGGCAACGCGCGGATCGCCGTCGACGTCGGCTCGTCCACCTACTGGTACGCCAAACACGTGCACCTGCCCGAGGGCGTGCCCGCCCACGTCTCCGGGTATCTCGCCTCGATGGGCTGTGCGATGCCGTACGGCATCGCGGCCAAGCTCGACGCGCCGGACCGCCCCGTCGTGGCGCTGGCCGGCGACGGGGCAATGCAGATGAACGGCCTGCTCGAGCTCATCACCGTCGGGCAACGCTGGCGTGAGTGGCAAGACCCACGGTTCGTCGTGCTCGTTCTGCACAACCGCGACCTCAGCGAGGTCAGCTGGGAACAGCGAGAAATGGAAGGCGACCCGCGATACCCGGCCTCACAGCACGTACCCGACTTCCCATACGCCCGCTACGCCGAGATGCTCGGCCTTCAGGGCATCCGGGTGGAGAAGTCGGACCAGGCGTCCGAGGCGTGGCGATCGGCTTTCAGCGCCGACCGGCCCACCCTGATAGAGGCCATAGTCGATGCCGACGTCCCGCTGCTGCCACCGAACATGCCCGACGAGAAGAGGAAGAAAGTCTTCGATGCCGTCGACCAGGAACCCGACGGCGCTGCAGTGCGCGCGCGCATAGACCGCCACTTACAGGCCCAAGACGCGCCGCGTTGACCGCCCGGGACCTCAAGGCCGCCGACGCCAGCGCCGGGCACGAAAGGGTTTGGGGCAGTGCATGTCCGCGAGTGCTGGTGGTCGACGGCATCGAGGAGCGGTTGGAAACCGCGCGACGGCCGAAGGAAGGGCCCCCTCGGTGAGATGAGAACAGCTGACCGTTCCTCTCGCGACGCCCCCACGAGAGAAGTCCCGGGCAGGTCGACCTCGCTCACCGTTCGGTGGTGATCGTCGCCTTGCCGCCAGACGGGCGTACCGTCCATCGCGATGGCCGCCGTAGGCTGCTGGCATGACTGCGAAGCTGTGCCTGGTTCAGGAGCCGGCGGCCGACGCGCTGCTGGAGGACAACCCGTTCGCACTTCTGGTCGGGATGCTGCTCGATCAGCAGATCCCGATGGAAGTGGCGTTCGGCGGGCCGAAGAAGATCGCCGACCGGATGGGCGGGTTCGACGCGCAGCTGATCGCCGACCATGACCCCGACAACTTCGCCGAGCTGTGCGCGCAAACGCCTGCGGTGCACCGGTTCCCGGGGTCGATGGCCAAGCGCGTGCAGGCGCTGGCGCAGGTGATCGTCGACGAGTACGGCGGCGACGTGACCGCGCTGTGGTCCGACGGCGCTGACGGCGCCGAGGTGCTGCGCAGGCTCAAGGCGCTCCCGGGATTCGGCGAGCAGAAGGCCAAGATCTTCCTCGCGCTGCTGGGCAAGCAGTACGGCGTCACCCCGCAGGGCTGGCAGGCCGCAGCCGGCGACTACGGCAAGACCGGCACCCACATGTCGGTGGCCGACGTGACCGATGCCGTGTCGCTGCAGCAGGTGCGCGCCTACAAGAAGGAAGCCAAGGCCAAAAACAAGGAAGCCAAGGCGGCCAAGTCCGTCAAGGCCTAGAGGCGGCCGGGCCTCGTACGTCGAGGGCGGCCAGGTCGGTCAGCACCCTGGCGACGACGCGCCCGGTCGCGTTCGCGGTGTCCAGTCCGTCGCGCAGGCACTGCAGCGTGATCCCGCGGCCGCTGAGATCGGCGACCGTCTGCGCCACCTCCGCCGCCGAGCGGCCCAGCCGGTCGATCGCCACCACCACGACGACGTCGCCGGATCGGGCATAGCTGAGCAGTGCCACCAGGCCCGCCCGCATCTTGTCCACCGGTCCCGCCGTCCGGTCGGTGAAGATCCGGCGCGGGTCCACGCCCGCGGCGGCGAGCTCGGCGAGCTGCTCGTCGAGGTCCCCGTCCGCGGCGGTGGCGTACCCCAGCGTGACCGTCACCGTTCCAAGGTCTCACGGTCCGCGCTCACGTCACCAGAGACTCGCCGTCAAACCGCTCCCAGGTGGTGAACTCCGCGACCGGCTTGCGGGTGAGCCTGGTGACCTGGCGCTGCGGCCTGCCGAGCGGCACCACCGCGGCGACCGCGTGGTCGTCGGGAATGCCCAACAGCTCCTTGACGCGCGGCTCCTCGGCCACGGCCATGGTCGTCAGGACGCCGCCGAAGCCCTCGTTGCGCGCGGCGAGCAGGACGTTCCACACGAACGGGTACACCGACGCACCGGAGATCAGCCCGATCCGGTCGAGATCCTGGTCCATCGCCGCGACCACGTTCAGGTCGACACACACCACGAGCACCACCGCGGAGGTGAGCAGTGGCGCCGTCATCTCGGCGGGCACCTCGGTCGCGGCCAGCTGGTCCGGGCTCACCTGCATGGACCGCAAGGGGTTCCACGGTCCCTCGCCGTTGCGTTTCTGCGCGGTGTAGCGGCGGGCGCCGGTCTCGGACAGCGCCGCCAGCGCCATGCGCGTGTCCCGTTCGCGTAGCGCGATGACGTGCAGGCCCTGACGGTTGCCGCCACTCGGGGCGAACCTTGCGTTGTCCAGGATCCGCGCCAGCACGTCGTCGGGAAGCGGGTCGTCGGTGAACCGCCGGACCGCGCCGGTGGTGCGCATGACGTCGTACAACTCCATGTTGTCGATCTTGTCTCATCGCGCGCCGGAGGCTGTGTCATTGTGAACGCATGAAGACTCACCTCAACTGCCCCTGCGGCGAAGCGATCACCGGTAAGGACGAGGACGACCTCGTGGAGAAGGCCCAGAAGCACCTGTCCGAGGTGCACCCCGGCCGCGACTACGACCGCGACGCGATCCTGTTCATGGCCTACTGATCACCGCGGAATAGCATTCCTGGTCGTGATCGCGGGGCTCAAAGTCAAGTGGTTATGGCAACGCTTAGGCCGCTTGGTTAATCAGGGCGGCCATGCGCTGGGCGGGGGTGTCGAGGTCAAGGGTGGGGCGTGGTCGGGTATTGAGTTTGTCGGCGACGGCTTGCAGGTCGGCTTTGGTGTAGCCGTTCAGATTGCTGCCCTTTTCAAACCAGTGGCGTAGCAGCCGGTTGGTGTTCTCGTTGCTGCCGCGCTGCCAGGGCGAGTGGGGATCGCAGAAGTACACCGGGGCTTGGAGCTGCAGCGAGATGTCCTGCCAGCGGGCCATTTCGCTGCCGCGGTCCCAGGTGATCGAGCGGCGCAGGTGATCGGGGAGTTCGGCCATTGCCTCGAGCATCGCCGTGGCGACCGCTTCGGAGGTGTGGTCGATGGGTAGGTGCAACAAGATGGTGAATCGAGTGCTGCGTTCGACCAGGGTGCCGATCGCGCTGGTGCCGCGGGCGCCGACGATCAGGTCGCCCTCCCAGTGCCCGGGTACGGCGCGATCGGCGGCTTCGGCGGGTCGCTGACTGATACGCAGCACGTCATCGAAGGTGCCGCGCCGTTGGGCATGCCCGCGCGGCTTACGCGCCGCTCGTCGAGTGGACAAGCATCGATGCAGATCAGCGCGCAACTGGCCACGAGCTTGTACATACAGGCTGCGGTAAATCGTCTCGTGGCTCACCCGTGCCAGCTTGTCATCGGGGTGATCACGGGCCAACACCTCAGCGATCAGCTTGGGGCTCCACCCGTCGTCCATCCACGCTTCGACCGCCGCGCACAGGTTCGGGTCAGACAGCTTGAACGACTTGGGCCGGCGCGCAGCCCGCGCGGCCCGGGCGTGGGCCACGTGGGCGTGGTAGTCCCCGTCGTCGGTGCGGTTGCGAGACACTTCGCGCCAGATGACCGAGCGATCTCGGCCCAGCTTCGCCCCGATCGCGGCGTAGCCCAACCCCGCGTCGAGACCCCGCATGATCACCACACGTTCGTCGAAACTGAGCCGCCGCCCCGGTCCACCGACCCGGGTCAGATCACCCGGTTCAGCCAAACCTGATCCACCGTTGCCATTGAGCAGTCGCATCGCGCCAGCCTTGCGCCACCACAGGTAGCCGGCCTGGAAAGACACGCCCAACTCCACAGCCGCGTGCTTGACCGGCGCACCAGCACACACCCGGTCGTAAAACTCGCGCCGAACCTCACACCCGAACCGCCGACCACTGGTCACTCAGCAACTCCTCAAACCGCCCGATGTTGCAATGACCGTATGAATCCGCCGGGCGAATCACGACCAGGAATGCTATTCCGGCGCAGTGGGGGGATTACGGGACGACGGTCGAGCCGATCGTCGGCATGAACTGGCACTGCTTCTCGGTGGTGGTGACCTGCCCGAAGATCGTCGACATGATGCTGCCGGACCCGGTGTCGGCGATCGCGGTCAGCGTGGTCGGCCCGTTCGCGTTCATGTCCGGGCGCGGCTTGAGGGTGACGCTGCCGGACTTGCCGGTGGTCAGGTTCACCCACGTGGCGTTCAGCGGCAACTTCTGCTCGGCGGCCGGGCCGGGGGTGCCGATCGCGGTGAACACGTACGCGGTCTGACCGGGGCCGGGACCGGGCAGCGGGATGGTCGCCGGGCCGGCCACCGAGATCGCGGTGGCGAGCACGTTGCCGCCGTCGGCGAGGCACCCGTTGCTGATCGACGGATACAGGAAGTCCTGGGTCACCGGTGCGTCCGGGCCGAGTCCGGGCGCTGCGCCGGGTGTGGCTGCCACCGGCGTGGCGACCTCCGGGGCGGGCGCGGGTGCGGGACCGGCGGCCGCCGGGTCGGGCGCCGGGCCGGGCGGCGCCGGAACCGCCGCGGGTGCGTGTGCCTCGGGCAGTGCGTGCGGCACGGCCTCGGGCACGGGGCCGACGACATGGGCGGGGTTCACCCCGGCGGGCAGGTGCGCCTCGGTGCCGGGCACCGCGCCGGTCGCCGGGACGTGCGCGACCGGCTGGGCGACGAAGGAGTTGACCGCCGACGCGACATCGCGTGACGGCTGCGGCGCCGCCATGTCCCCGGCGAACACGGCGGCGGCCGCCATCAGCATCGACGCCGCATTGGTGGGATCAGAGGCCGCCTGCTGGATCACCGGTCCGATGCTCTGCACGGCAGGCAGGCCGGGGGCCTGCAACCCGTCGATCGGCAACGGAGGCGCCGGTTCGGCGTGCGCCACTCCGGTGACGCCGGCCGTCAGCAGCAGAGCAGAGGTGCACACCGCCAGCCGGGTGGTGAGCGCGGTCGCCTTCGCTGAGATGAGCCGGGTCGTAGGCATGATCCCCCAATACATGGGTCGTTTACAGATGGTTTTCAGGTGGCTTCGGCGTGCGCCGAACGTCAGGGCAGGGCCGACAGCAGCGGCGCCGTGATCGGCATCGGAGCGGCCACCGGGGCCGCGGCAGGAGCGGCAGGAGCGGCTGCGCCGGTCGGCAGTAGGCCGGCCAGCGGAGCGCCCGCGGGCAGCAGCGAAGCCAGTCCGCCAGGAACGCCCAGCGAGTCGGTCAGCCCCGTCAGCGGGGACGCGGGGGCCGCGGGGGCGGTCGCCGGCACCGTGGTGGTGTTGCCGACCGGCACCGTGGTCACGTTGCCGCCGGGCAGCGCGGTCGCCCCGGGCAGCACGTTGGCCGGCTGCGGCAGGTTGATCGACGCGGTTGCGCCCGGTCCGGTGACCGGCGTGGCGGGCGTCGTGGTGGCCGTCGCGGCCGGCGTGGTGCCCATCAGGTTCGCGAAGCCCTGCATCAGCTGGGTGGCTGCGGCGGGGTTGGCGGCGAGCTGCTGCAGGAACTGCATGCCGGGGACCTCAGGCGCCGGCGCGGGCGCGGGAGCGGGCAGGGGCGCCGGCTGAGCGGCAGCGCCGGCGCTCAACGCGACGGCAGCGGACACCGCCCCCGCCGCGGCGATCATCGATGTGGCGAACAATTTCCGGGTGCGGTGCATGAAAGTTCTCCCATTTCCGTCGGTGGCGCTGTTGGGCCGTGAATGACACAGACGGCACGCCTTCACCCGAAGCTAGCCTGTTACTAGAGTTACTCAAGTGACAAGAGTGGCATTTATGGAACCGTTACGGAGGTGAAGGCGGACGGTGACCCACTCGCTAGAGTCGGGCGCATCGACACCACCGAACACCCCACCGGGATGACCGCCCGGCTGCGCGCGGCGGCGCCCGCCCTGCTGATGCTGAGCGTCGCGCTGCGGCTGGCCTGGACCTACCTCGTGCCCAACGGCGCGAACTTCGTCGACCTGCACGTCTACGTGGGCGGCGCCGCCGAACTCGACGGGCCCGGCACGCTGTACAGCTACGTCTACGGCGAGCAGACGCCGGACTTCCCGCTGCCGTTCACCTATCCGCCGTTCGCCGCGGTGGTGTTCTACCCGATGCAGCTACTGCCGTTCGGCCTGGTGGCGTTCGTGTGGCAGCTCGGCATCATCGCCGCGCTCTACGGCGTGGTGCGCCTCAGCCAGCGGCTGCTGACCTCGTCGTCGGCGCCGGGCGGCCGGCGTGTCGCGATGCTGTGGACCGCGGTCGGCATCTGGACCGAGCCGCTGCGCAGCACCTTCGACTACGGGCAGGTCAACGTGCTGCTCGTGCTGATGGTGCTCTACGCGGTCTACACCTCGAAGTGGTGGCTGTCCGGCCTGCTCGTCGGGTTGGCCGCCGGGGTCAAGCTCACACCCGCGGTGGCGGGGCTCTACTTCGTCGGTGCGCGCCGCTGGGCGGCGGTCGGGTTCTCCGCCGTCGTGTTCTTCCTGACGGTCGGCGTGTCGGCGTTGCTGGTCGGCGAGCAGACCCGGTTCTACTTCACCGACCTGCTCGGCGACGCCGACCGGGTGGGGCCGATCGGGACGTCGTTCAACCAGTCCTGGCGGGGCGGCATCTCCCGGATCCTCGGACACGACGCCGGCTACGGGCCCGTGGTGCTGGCCGGCATCGCGGTGACGGCCGTGCTCGCGGTGCTGGCCTGGCGGGCCATCGGCGGCGCCGACGACCGGCTGGGCGCCATCGTCATCGTTGAACTGTTCGGGCTGCTGCTGTCGCCGATCTCGTGGACCCACCACTGGGTGTGGTTGATCCCGCTGATGATCTGGCTGCTGCACGGCCCGCTGCGCCGGGAACTCGGGGCGAGGGTGCTCGGCTGGGGCTGGCTGGCGCTGACGCTGGTCGGCGTGCCGTGGCTGCTCAGCTTCGCCCAGCCGAGCATCTGGGTGATCCCGCGACCGTGGTACCTGGCGTGGGCCGGTCTGATCTACATCGCGGCGACGTTGGCGACGCTGGCCTGGATCGCTAGCCGAGGATCCCGTCGATATCGCGAGCCATCTGCACGTCCTTGTCGGTGATGCCGCCTTCGGAGTGCGTGACCAACGCGAAAGTCACAGTCCGCCAGCGGATGTCGATGTCCGGGTGGTGGTCCTTGGCCTCCGCGTGCTCGGCGACACGACGGACGGCGTCGATGCCGTCGAGGAACGCAGGGAACTTCACCGACCGGCGCAGGGCCCCGTCGGCACGTTCCCAGCCGTCGAGGTCGGACAGTGCGGCGTCGACCTGGTCATCCGATAACACAGCCATGGTCTCGACGGTATACCGTCTGGCGCAGTGTCGAACTTGATCGTGGTGGCCGGTGCGCTCGTCGAGCGCGGGGCGCTGCTGGTGGCCCAGCGCGCCCGCCCGCCGGAACTGGCCGGTCTCTGGGAACTGCCCGGCGGCAAGGTGGCCCCGGGGGAGAGCGACGAGAGCGCGTTGGCCCGGGAGTTGAACGAGGAGCTCGGCGTGGACGTGACGGTCGGGGCCCGACTCGGCGCCGAGGTCGCGTTGAGTCCCACCGCGAGTCTGCGCGCCTACGTGGTCACCCGCACCGGCGGAGTGGTGGCGCCGCACGACCACCGCGCGCTGCGCTGGGTGCACGGTGCCGAGATCGACGACCTGCCGTGGGTGCCCGCCGACCGGGCGTGGCTGCCGGACCTGGCCCGCCTGCTCGACGCAGCGGACTTCGCAGGATCTGACTGAAGCGCCAGGGGCAGCCGGGCGGCTCACGCCGTGTACGGCTTCCCTTGCGTCAATTGGTAGCCGGCAACGCTTTTCGAGGCCCGGCGGCCGTGGTGCAGGGTGGGGCTTGGTCGCTACGCGGCGGCGCGGTCGGAAGTGGCGTCGTCGGAGTCGGCTGCATCGGTGGAGTCCGAGGTGCCGGGTTGCCGCACCGTGTCTTCGGTGTCCTTCTCGTCCGTGGTGTCCGTGCTGTCCGTGCTGTCCGTGCTGTCCGTGCTGTCCGCCGGATCGTCGGCGTCCTGTTCGACGGCGTCCTGCTCCACAGCGTCTTGTTCGACGGCGTCTTGCTCGCTGCCGCCCGACAGTTCGTCCGCGTCCGCAGTCGCGTCCGTTGCCGCGTCCCCGTCCTCGTCCTGATGTCTTGAGCTGTCGCTGGATTCCTCGGCCGCCGTGGGTGTCTCGTCTTTGGCGGGCACCTTCGCCGGCTTGTCGAGGCGTTTGCCGGCAACCGTCTGGGAGTCGCTCAGCGGCGAAGCGCTCTCGGTGGAGGGGGTGACCGTCGGCGCGGCGGGGACCGCCGATTTGATTCCGAGCGCGTCGTGGATACCCTGACCGACCGCCTTGGCCAGGTCGGCGGTCAGCTTGAACGGGTTGATCAGCGGGATCAAGCGGGCGGGGGTGTCCTTGCCCATCGGGATGGTCCGGTCATACCCGGTGTCGATCAGCACCTTCAGCGTCGGCTCGATCAACAACATCAGCGGCTCGATGATCGCGGACGTGCGGGTGGCGGCTGCGAGATCGCGGATCGGCTGCAGCAGCGGAAGGTGCTTCGACGGGATCAGGACGTAGGTGTTGTCCCAGTCCTCGGGGTTGCCGTTCGGATCCTGACCCTTGCCCGGGTACTTCTGCACCGTCGACGAGGCCAGCAGCTCTTCGAACGACGCTTCACTGTGCGAACCCCAGGGGAAGGCCGCGCCGGTGGCGGAGGGGTCGGCATAGGTCAGGTGGGCGTAGAAGAAGCCCAGCGCCGCGTTGGCCGTCGCCAACAGATTGATCGGGTACAGCGGCGCGTCGGAGATGATGTCGTATTCGTAGGAGATGTCGGTCATCCGGTAACCGGTGTCGGTCGGGGTGGGCCCGTCGAAGGTGATGTCGAGGATCGGGACGGTGATGCCGTTGAACCGGGACCCGATCCCACCGTTGGGGCGGCTCCAGTTGCCGACCAGGACGATCTCAAGCTGGTCCGCATCCGGCACGATCTTGTCGTTGCCCACTGCGTAGTCCGGATCTGCGAGGTCACGTAGTTGGAGGTTGGTGATCCGGCCGCTCTGCGAGTACCCGAAGATGACCACCTTCTCCCCGGGCTCTGCGTGCAGCTGCTGCTGCAACGCGGCGTCGAGGTAATCCAGCCCCACGGCGGTCGACCGGTTGAAACTCATCGCGGTCAGCCCGCCGTAGACCGGCCAGAACTCCTCCGGGCCGTAGACGTTGCGGGCTTCGCAGGTCTCGGTTCCGCAGGTCGAATTGGGCTCGATGTAGCGCCGCATGGCATTGGCGACGTAGGACTCCTCGGGCCAGGGGCGGCCGCTGTTGCCCATGATCAGAGCAACGGGGTCGGCCAGCGCCGCCACCGCGGCGGTCAGAGACGAACCAATGGCCAGCACCGTCGCGCCGAGCACGGCAACGACGGTGACGAGCAGTGACCGGATGAACACACGCACTGAGCACACTCCAATCCGCCGACGACACCGCCGCGCTACTTGGCATGTTCGCACAGGACTCCAGTACTCGGTGCCTCAAGCGCGCGACGCCGCGCGCTGCGCTGGCTGCGCGGCGCCGGGCGTGGCTGCGTAACGAGCCCGGCACCGGACAGTGGCGTCCGCCGTGTCGGCGCGCAACCCCGCGACATACCAGGATCCGGCCATGTAACTGCGGTTTCGGCGCTTGGGTGGCGGTGCAGCTCACCCGGTGACGTGACCTGGTCTTTGCGTACCGAAAGTCCTGTGCCGCCGATTGTTTCGATCAACGGGAAACGCCGCGCGGACCCGGCGAGTTTGATTTGCTCAGGCGGTGAGCACGGCGACACTGCCGGAGACGGGTGCACTGCTGCTCAGGGACATGTCGCCGGCGTAGTGTGCCGGGCGATCGTCAGCCACCGGATGCCCGAAGGGGTGGTGTTCGTCTACCACGCGCAGGAGCGGGTGATCGACGTGCCGCTGACCGAGACCACGGGACGCCGCGGCGGCATCCACAACTCGTTGACCCGGCTGCTGGTCAAGCCGAGCCACCTCGCAGGCGGTTACGCCCAGACCGCGTTCGCGTTCAACTACCTGGGGCCCACAGGAAATCAGCGCGACGAGGTCACCGTCGTGCGTCGCCGCTCGCAGGAGGTGGTCTACCAGTGAAACCGATGGCGCAGATGGCGATGGTGATGAACCTGGACAAGTGCATCGGGTGCCACACCTGTTCGGTGACGTGCAAACAGGCGTGGACCAACCGGCCCGGCACTGAGTACGTGTGGTTCAACAACGTCGAGACCCGGCCGGGCCAGGGGTACCCGCGCACCTACGAGGATCAGGACCGCTGGCGCGGCGGCTGGGTCCGGGACCGGCGGGGCCGGCTGCGGCTGCGCGGCGGCGGACGCTTCGACAAACTGCTGCACATCTTCTCGAATCCGAAGTTGCCGTCGATCGACGACTACTACGAGCCGTGGACCTACGACTACGAGAACCTCACGAATGCTCCGCTGGGCGAACACATGCCGGTGGCGCCGCCGCGCAGCCTGATCACCGGCGAGTCGATGAAGGTCGAGTGGTCGGCGAACTGGGACGACGACCTCGGTGGGTCGCCGGAGATCGTGCCCGGCGATCCGGTGCTGCGGCAGGTCAGCGAACAGGTCCGGCTGGAACTCGAGCAGACGTTCATGTTCTACCTGCCGCGGATCTGTGAGCACTGCCTGAACCCATCGTGCGTCGCGTCCTGCCCGTCGGGCGCGATGTACAAACGCAGCGAGGACGGCATCGTGCTCGTCGACCAGGACCGCTGCCGCGGATGGCGGATGTGCGTGTCCGGATGTCCTTACAAGAAGGTGTATTTCAACCACAAGACCGGCAAGGCCGAGAAGTGCACGCTGTGCTATCCGCGCATCGAGGTGGGCCTGCCGACGGTGTGCTCGGAGACCTGCGTCGGCAGATTGCGCTACCTGGGTCTGGTGCTCTACGACGTGGACCGGGTGCTGGAGGCGGCCTCGGTGCCCGAGGACACCGATCTGTACGCTGCGCACCGGTCGATCCTGCTCGACCCCGAGGACCCCGAGGTGATCGCCGCCGCCCGTGCCGAGGGGATCTCCGACGAATGGATCGAGGCCGCCCAGCGTTCGCCCATCTACGCGCTGATCCAGCGCTATCAGGTGGCGCTGCCGCTGCATCCGGAATACCGCACCGTGCCGATGGTCTGGTACATCCCGCCGCTGTCACCGGTCGTGGACGCGGTCAGCCGCAGCGGTCACGACGGCGAGGAACTGGGCAACCTGTTCGGCGCGCTGGAGGCGCTGCGCATCCCGATCGAGTACCTGGCGGGCCTGTTCACCGCCGGCGACACCGCGGTGGTCGAGGGTGTGCTGCGCAGGCTGGCCGCGATGAGGTCCTACATGCGTGACATCAACCTGGGCCGGGTGACGCAACCGGAGATCCCGGAGTCGGTGGGCATGAGCGAGGAACAGATGTACGACATGTACCGGCTGCTGGCCCTGGCCAAATATGAAGAGCGCTACGTCATTCCGACCGCGTACGCCACCGACGGGCTGCCCGGGGTGGAGGAACCGGGCTGCTCACTGTCGTTCGAGGGTGGGCCCGGCATGTTCGAGTCCGGGCCGTTCGGCGAGGCCAGCGGGGTGCCGGTGCCCGTGGCGGTGGAGACGTTCCACGCGCTGCAGCACCGCCAGACCGGTGAGCACATGGGCGCCAACGACACCCGCCCCTCGCGGGTGAACCTGCTCAACTGGGACGGCCGCGGCGCGCCGCCGGGGATGTTCCCGCAGAACGGAGACCGGGGATGAGGCTGCGCAAGCGTTCCCCACTGGCGGACCGGCTGGCATGGCAGTGTGCGTCCCTGCTGCTGAGCTATCCGCGCCCGGGGCAGCTCGACACCGCCGCGGAGCTGCTGCGGCACGCCGAAGGCGCTGCAGCCGAGGAACTCTCGGTCGCGCTGCAGGCGTTGCGCGGCATCGACCCGATGGCTTCCGCCCAGCAGTACGTCGCGACCTTCGACATGCGGCGCCGGGCCACCATGTACCTGACGTACTGGACGGCGGGGGACACCCGCAACCGCGGCCGGGCGATGCTGGAGTTCGCCGATGCCTACCGGCGGGCCGGGGTGCTGATGCCCGAGGGTGAAGCGCCCGACCACCTGCCCGTGGTCCTCGAGTTCGCCGCGACCGTCGACCCCGATGCCGGACGGCGGTTGCTCGGGGAGCACCGGGTCGCCCTGGAGGTGCTGCTGCAGGCGCTCTCCGAGGCCGAGTCCCCGTACGCGCCCGCGGTGCGGGCGGTGCTGTCGACGCTGCGCGCGGCCACCGACGGTGATCTGCGCCGGGCCCGTCGGCTGGCCGCCGAGGGGCCCCCCGCCGAAGCCGTCGGGCTGCAGCCTTTCACGCTGACCGTCCCGCCGCGGCGTTCGGACGGCGATCCGGAAGGGGTCCGCTGACATGACCGGTGGGGAGATCTTCTGGGACGTCGTGCCGTACGTGACCCTGGCCGTCGTCGTCCTCGGCACGTGGTGGCGCTACCGCTACGACAAGTTCGGCTGGACCACCCGGTCGTCGCAGCTCTACGAGAGCCGGCTGCTGCGCATCGCCAGCCCGATGTTCCACTTCGGCATCCTGGTGGTCATCGTCGGGCACATCATCGGCCTCGTCATCCCCGAATCCTGGACGGACGCTGTCGGTTTGAGCAACGACGCCTATCACATCCAGGCGTTGGTGCTGGGCGCCATCGCGGGGCTGTGCACGCTGGTGGGTGTCATGCTGCTGATCTACCGGCGGCGCACCAGCGGTCCGGTGTTCATGGCGACCACCCGCAACGACAAGCTCATGTACGTGGTGCTGGTGCTGGCCATCGTCGCGGGCCTGGCCTGCACGCTGATCGGCGCCACACCCGTCGGCGCCGAGCACGACTACCGCCAGACCGTCTCACCGTGGTTCCGGTCGATCTGGGTGCTCCAGCCGCGCGGGGACCTGATGGTGGCGGCTCCGCTGTGGTTCCAGATCCACGCGACGCTCGGCCTGATCCTGTTCTGCCTGTGGCCGTTCACCCGGCTGGTGCACGCGTTCAGCGCCCCGGTCGGTTATCTGTTCCGCCCCTACATCGTCTACCGCAGCCGTGACGAGGCCGGAAGAGGTGAACTGCTCGGTTCGGCGCCGCACCGGCGCGGCTGGTGACGCAGGCCCGCGTTCACTCGGTCCAGTAGACCTGGCCGTCGGCGGCCACCCTGGCCGCGGGGGACAGGGGGTGGGGTATCAGCCTCCCGTCGTGCATCAGATGCAGAACCTCGGTGCCGCAGCGGAGTTCGGCGACGTCGGCGACGAGCCGGCGGTGACAACGCCACCACACCGACTCGCTGCACATCATCGCGGTGCGCCTGGCCCGCTGCCTGCTCGAGCAGCTCGTCGAGCGCCCGGCCGAAGGATTCGGTGCGTGTGTGGGCGGCGTAGGCGGCAAACTGCGCGACCCGCCACCACGTGTCGACCACGGGGGCGTCCGCGGGCAGCCGGCGGCGGCCGCCCAGATCCGGCTCCCAGCGGTAGTCCAGCCCGGCTGCCGGCGCCCAGGCCTGCAGCGCGTCGCGATCCATGTCGGGATTGCGCCGGCTCCCCGGGAACCGGCGGATGTCCACGATGTCGGCCACCCCGGCCGCGGTGAGCAGCCCGGCGAGCCCGGCAGGGTCGAGGGTGCCGTGCCCCACCGAGAGCAGGATCCGCTGTGGCGGTGTCAGTAGCGCAGCCGGTCCCGCGCGACCCGGACGTCGGAACGGGCGCCGCGGTGGTGCATCGCGTGGATCGGATGGGTCAACACCGGGTGGCGGCAGTGCGGGCACGACGCCTGACTGCGATTGGCCGAACTGAACGTCAGGTGACGGCACTCGCTACATCGCACGATGTAGAAGGCGCCGATCCAGTTGGCCAGCCCGAGGAAGATCGCCAGGGTCGTCAGGGTGGCGAGCACCGTGATCAGGACGATGGTGAGCACCGAGTAAACCGTCATGACCCACCTCCAGAAGACGTCTGACGGGTGCCCTCAACGGTACGCCCGCGGACGGTCGAAATACCCGGGATTCGGCGGTGAATCCGCCGGTCAGGCCTTTCTGGCGCGCTTGTAGACCTTCTCCAGTTCCTTGCCCCGCAATCCGTTGAGTTCGGCCTTGTGGACCTTGTGCAGGACCAGGGGGCAGCGCTTGCACCGAGGCTTGCTGCGGCAGCACTTTTTCTTCGGCTTGACGCCGCTGAGCTTGGTGGCTTTCACGTGACGGGAATCTCTCGTTTTCGCGATCGGTGCAGTGCACTGCGACAATCACCGACGTGACTTCTCGTCCGGACTTTCGCAACGTCGCCATTGTGGCCCACGTCGACCACGGCAAGACCACCCTGGTCGACGCCATGCTGCGACAGTCCGGTGCGCTGACGCACCGCGGTGACGACGCCGTCGAGCGCCTGATGGACTCTGGTGACCTGGAAAAGGAAAAGGGCATCACGATCCTGGCGAAGAACACCGCCGTGCACCGCAAACACCCCGACGGCAGCATGACGATCATCAACGTCATCGACACCCCGGGGCACGCGGATTTCGGCGGTGAGGTCGAGCGCGGCCTGTCCATGGTCGACGGCGTGGTGCTGCTGGTCGACGCCTCCGAGGGCCCGCTGCCGCAGACCCGCTTCGTGCTGCGTAAGGCGCTCCAGGCGCACCTGCCGGTGATCCTGGTCGTGAACAAGACCGACCGGCCGGACGCGCGCATCGCCGAGGTCGTCTCGGAAAGCCACGACCTGCTGCTCGACGTGGCATCCGACCTCGACGACGACGCGCAGAAGGCCGCCGAGGCGGCCCTCGGTCTGCCGGTGCTCTACGCGTCGGGCCGCGCCGGTATCGCCAGCACCACCGAACCCCCCAACGGGGAGAACCCCGACGGGGAGAACCTCGACCCGCTCTTCGACGTGCTGCTCGAGCACATCCCGCCGCCGCAGGGCGATCCGGAGGCCCCGCTGCAGGCGCTGGTCACCAACCTCGACGCATCGGCCTTCCTCGGCCGCCTCGCGCTGATCCGCATCTACAAGGGCCGCATCCGCAAGGGCCAGCAGGTGGCCTGGATGCGTGAGGTCGACGGGCACCCGGTCATCACGAACGCCAAGATCACCGAACTGCTGGTGACCGAAGGCGTGGAACGCACCGCCACCGACGAAGCCGTCGCAGGCGACATCGTCGCGGTCGCGGGCATGCCGGAGATCATGATCGGCGACACGCTCGCCGACCCGGAACACGCGCACGCGCTGCCCCGCATCACCGTCGACGAGCCCGCGATCTCGGTGACGATCGGCACCAACAGCTCGCCGCTGGCCGGCAAGGTGTCGGGTCACAAGCTGACCGCGCGAATGGTCAAGTCGCGGCTGGATTCCGAGCTGGTGGGCAACGTGTCCATCAAGGTCGTCGACATCGGCCGACCCGACGCGTGGGAGGTGCAGGGCCGCGGTGAGCTGGCGCTGGCGATCCTCGTCGAGCAGATGCGCCGCGAGGGCTTCGAGCTCACCGTGGGCAAGCCGCAGGTGGTCACCCAGACGATCGACGGCAAGCTGCACGAGCCCTACGAGGCGATGACGATCGACTGCCCCGAGGAGTTCGTCGGTGCCGTCACGCAGTTGATGGCGGGCCGCAAGGGCCGGATGGAAGACATGGCCAACCATGCCGCCGGCTGGGTCCGGATGGACTTCATCGTGCCCAGCCGTGGCCTGATCGGGTTCCGGACGGACTTCCTGACGCTGACCCGGGGTACCGGCATCGCCAACGCGGTGTTCGACGGTTACCGGCCGTGGGCAGGGGAGATCCGCGCCCGCCACACCGGCTCGCTGGTGTCCGACCGCAGCGGCACGGTGACGCCGTTCGCGATGATCCAGCTCGCCGACCGCGGCCAGTTCTTCGTCGCCCCCGGCGACGACACCTACGAGGGCCAGGTCGTCGGGATCAACCCCCGCGCCGAGGATCTCGACGTGAACGTGACCCGCGAGAAGAAGCTGACGAACATGCGGTCCTCGACCGCCGACGTGATGGAGACGCTGGCCCGTCCGCTCGAGCTCGACCTGGAGAAGGCGATGGAGTTCTGCGCGGCCGACGAGTGCGTCGAGGTCACCCCCGAGATCGTGCGGGTGCGCAAGGTGGAGTTGACGGCGTCGCTGCGGGCCCGGGCCAAGTCGCGGGCCAAGCAGCAGGCCAACAGCTGATCCCGGCGGGGACCGCCGCCGTGGTTAATCTGTAGAGCATGCCGACGACCCTGCGCTCTGTCAGCGTCGGCCTCACCGCGATCGGGATGACGTTAGCCCTGGTCACGGGGTGTACGGCGAGTCCCCCGCCGGCGCCTCAGAGCACCGACACCACCGAGATGACCCCGCCGCCGCCGATGAAGGCGACCCAGATCATCATGGCGATCGACTCGATCGGGCCCGGGTTCAACTCGCACCTGCTGTCCGACCAGTCCCCGGTCAATGCGGCGATCAGCTCACTGGTGCTGCCCAGTTCGTTCCGGCCGATCGCGGATTCCAGCACCCCGACGGGATCCCGCTGGGAACTGGACACCTCCCTGCTGGTGTCGGCGGAGGTCACCGACGAGGCGCCGTTCACGGTCACCTACAAGATCCGGCCCGAGGCGCAGTGGACCGACAACGCGCCGATCGGCGCCGACGACTACTGGTACCTGTGGCGGCAGATGGTCAGCCAACCCGGCGCCGCGGACCCGGCAGGCTACGACCTCATCACCGGGGTGCAGTCCGTGGAGGGCGGCAAGACCGCCGTCGTCACCTTCGCGCAGCCGTATCCGGCGTGGCGGGAGTTGTTCAACGACATCCTGCCCGCCCACATCGTCAAGGACGTCCCGGGCGGGTTCGCCGCGGGGCTGGCCCAGACCCTGCCGGTGACCGGCGGGCAGTTCCGGGTCGACAACATCGACCCGCAGCGCGACGAGATCCTGCTGGCCCGCAACGACCGCTACTGGGGCACACCCGCCGTTCCGGATCTCATCCTGTTCCGCCGCGCCGGCGCGCCTGCCGCGCTGGCCGATTCCATCCGCAACGGCGACACCCAGGTCGCCCAGGTGCACGGCGGGTCGGCGGTGTTCGCCCAGCTCTCCGCGATCCCCGACGTGCGCACCGCGCGGATCGTCACCCCGCGCGTGATGCACCTGACGTTGCGCGCCCAGCAGCCTTCGCTGACCGACCCGCTGGTGCGCAAGGCGGTGTTGGGTCTGTTGGACGTCGACCTGCTCGCCGCGGTCGGGGCCGGCGACGACAACACCGTGACCCTGGCTCAGGCGCAGGTGCGCTCGCCCTCGGATCCCGGCTACGTGCCGACGGCACCGCCGGCGATGACCCGGGACGAGGCGATGTCGCTGCTGGCCGAGGCCGGCTATGAGATCGAATCCGCGCCGGAGACCGACCCGCCCGCGCCGGTTCCGCCGGAGAACAACCGCGGCAGCCTCACCAAGGACGGGCAACCGCTGACCATGGTGCTGGGCGTCGCCGCGAACGACCCGACCTCGGTCGCGGTCGCCAACACCGCCGCCGACCAGCTGCGCAACGTCGGGATCGCCGCGTCGGTGGCGGCGCTGGACCCGGTGACCCTGTACGGGGACGCGCTGGTCAACAACCAGGTCGACGCGGTGGTCGGCTGGCACCCCGCCGGAGGCGACCTGGCCACGTCACTGGCCTCGCGCTACGGATGTCCGGCTCTGGAGGCCACCGCGGTGGCGACCGCGCCCGGTGCCCCGGCCCCGGACACACCGGACACCACCGAGCCGGCCCCGGAGGGCACGCCGTCCGGGCAGACCCCGTCCCAGACGCCGGCCACCCAGACCCCGCCCACCGAGACGCCGGGATCGGACCGGCTGGTGCAGGCGCCCAGCAACATCACCGGTATCTGCGACCCCGGTATCCAGCCCCGCATCGACGCCGCGCTGCACGGCACCGCCGACATCGCCGAGGTGATCTCCGAGGTCGAGCCAAAGCTGTGGGACATGGCCACGGTGCTGCCGATCCTGCAGGACACCACGATCGTCGCGGCCGGCCCGAGCGTGCAGGACGTCAGCCTGACCGGCGCCGTGCCGGTCGGCATCGTCGGCGACGCAGGCACCTGGGTCAAACTGCCGCAGTAGACCTGCGGCACAGCGCGGGCCCCCGCACCGGGGGGCGATGCGGGGGCCTGCCTGCGATGCGCCGGGCTACTCGTCGCCCGAGTCACCTCCGTCGGATCCGCCGGAGTCGGCGCCGTCGCCCGCCGCACCCGAGGGCGCGTCGTCGTCATCGTTGTCGTCAGCGTCAGCGTCAGCGTCGGTGTCGGTGTCGTCCGTGTCGGTTTCGGTCTCGTCGGTCAGCTCATCCTCGGCACCGGTGTCCTCGTCGGTCTCCTCCGGGTCGGGCACCGTGGTGTCCTCGGGCACCGTGGTGTCCTCGGCCCCCGTGCCGTCGTCGGTCGTCGGATCCGTTTCCTCGGCCGTGTCCTCCTCTGGGGTGTCGACGACCGCGGCGGCCGGTTCCTCCGGTGCGGTCGGGACCGGGGCAGCGGTTTCGGACTCGGCAACCGTCTCTGTCCCGGCGGCGGCGTCCTCGGTCTGCACGGCGGTCAGCGCGAACATCGTGCCTCCACCGACCTCGGGATCGGAGACTTCGTCGGCGGCGACGCGGGCGGCTGCCGGCACGACTTCCGGGGTGATGGCCGCGGCGAGGGCCTTGGGCAGGGTCACGAACAACGCCTGCAGCAGGCCACCCTGGAGGGGATCCTCACTGAACGAAAAGATGCCCGGCATCCAGGTCCCGTCGAACTTGGTGAAGCCGTTGAGGGCCGCACCGATCACGACTGCGGGAAGGTTGATCAGATTGATCACCGAGTCGATGAGCTTCCCTTCCATGAGGGAGTCGAACGCGGCTTGCAGCGTCTCGCCGGTCGCCGCCAGCGATCCCATCACCGGAGCCACCGCGCCCAGCACGAGCGGCAGCATGGTCTCCAGGTTCAACAGCGTCTTCACGAGGTTGGCGGCGTTCTGCGTGATCTTCACGGGAACATCCAGCAGCCCCGATGTGAAGATCGGAAAACCGATGTTGAAGATCGGTCCGGTCACCAGCGCGTCGGTCAGCGAGTTGAACGCGGCGGCGATCTCGCCCTGGAACAGTTGCTCGACCGCGTCACCCAGTTGGGACCACAGGCTGAATTCGCTGCTGAAATCCAGGTATTGCAGTGCGCCGTCGACGGCGCCGCCGACCGCGGAGACCAGAGTTCCGCCGTAGCCGAGACCATTGATGAGTGCCTGGCGCAGCAGCGGGAACGGATCCTGCAGCCATGCGTTGCCCAGCCCGCCCAGGTTCTCGGCCGCGCCCGTGAAGACGTTGACCCATGCGGCAATGGGATTGACCGCGGCGGACAGGTCTACCTGGACCGACGAGATCGGTGGGGCGGTCGCTGTCAGGGTGCCCGGTGGCGGCGCGATCGTCGGTGCGATGGCGATGGCGCTTGCGCCGGCCAGTGCGACTCCCGCGGTGAGGTATGAGCGAACCGTGATGTCCATGAGATCCCTTCAAGACAGAACTGTGATGTTGGACACAGCGGACCTTACATGCGCGTTAATTAAATTAGTGGCATTTACCGCCATTCGGCAGTGGCATGCTCAAATTTGCTCGGCCGCAGGGTCCAAATCCTCACCGGATAAGTCACCTTCGTATTCGGTGGCTGCGCTTTTGCTCGCGTGGGGTGACCGGGCAAGCTGAACGGAATGGAGACCCCGCGGCTGCTGTTCGTGCACGCACACCCCGACGACGAAACCCTGACCACCGGCGCGACCATCGCGCACTACGCCGAGCGCGGTGCGCAGGTGCAGGTCCTGACCTGCACGCTGGGGGAGGAGGGCGAGGTGATCGGTGACCGCTGGGCGCAGCTCGCGGTCGACCACGCCGACCAGCTCGGCGGCTACCGCATCGGCGAACTCACCGCCGCACTGGCGCAGCTCGGTGTCGACCGGCCGCGCTATCTGGGTGGCGCGGGCCGCTGGCGCGACTCCGGTATGGAAGGCACCCCGCCCCGGCGGCAGGAGCGTTTCGTCGACGGAGACTTCGCCGAGCAGACCGCCGTGCTGGCCGCGGTGGTCGACGACCTGCGGCCGCACGTCGTGGTCACCTACGACCCGAACGGCGGGTACGGCCACCCCGACCACATCCACACCCACCGGGTCACGACGGCCGCCGTGAAAGCCGCGGCATGGTCGGTGCCGAAGTTCTACTGGACGGTGACGTCAGCTTCGGCACTGGTCGCCGGGCTGGCCGAACTCGGCGACGTGCCCGAGGGGTGGATCCGCATCCCGGCCGACGACCTGCCACTGGTCGGCTATCCCGACGACGCGATCGACGCGGCACTCGACCTCAAGGCGCACTCCGCGGCCCGGGTCGCCGCGCTGCGCGCCCACGAGACCCAGGTCAGCGTCGCGCCGGACGGGCGCGCATTCGCGCTGTCGAACAACATCGCCTTGCCGGTCGACTCGACGGAGTACTACAAGCTGGCCGCAGGGGAGGCCGGTGACCGCGACGAGCGCGGCTGGGAAACGGATCTGCTGTCCGGGCTGTCCGTCGGTTGACACGGCGTTGCGGAGGGTAAGCTGCCCGCAACCGAGCGCGGACGGAAGGGAAGCACATGGACCAGGACCTGGATCCCAACCTGCAGCATTGGCAGGACCGCCTCGACAGCTTCCAATGGGTGGTCGGCTCGCTCGTCTCGGTGCTCGACAGCATCCCGACCTGACAGCCCCGGCCCGGCCGGCATCGTCCCGGCTACGTGTTCTCGTGCTGTCCCTGCTCGCCCTCGACGGCGTGCTCTCGGCCGTGCTGGCCATCTTCTTCCTGCCGTGGCGCATCGGCACGGTGCCGGCACCCTTCAGCGCGCTGCTCAGCGGTCTGCTGAACGTGGCGCTGGTGTGGGCGGCCCTGCAGTGGACGTCGGCGCCGCGGCTGGCGGCATTGCCGCTGTGGACCTGGCTGGCCACGGTTGTGCTGTTCACCGTGGTGGGTCCCGGTGACGACGCCGTCTTCGGCGGAGTCGGGATCATGGAGTTCGGCCCGGTGCTGCTGGTGGCCCTCGGGGCCGGGCCCGCCGCGTGGTTGTTGACGCGGAACCCGACGGCGGGGGCAGGCACCGCGAGCCGGATCAGGTGACTACTGTGATCCCTATGTCAGGCGGATGGCAGACGCATTCTGTTTCAGAGAGTGAGACGCGTGGATGATCCGCGAGGACGCCGGGGTTATAGGGAAGTGGCTCTGAACCCCCAGCACGGTGCCGATCTGCCCAACCCGGTAGTTCCTCCCAGGCCCGGTGCGCCGAGCCCGGCCGCACTGCGGCGGGTGCTCCGGCGCGCCCGCGACGGCGTGGCACTCAACGTCGACGAGGCCGCGATCGCGATGACCGCGCGCGGCGACGATCTCGTGGACCTGTGCGCGTCGGCGGCCCGGGTGCGCGACGCCGGTCTCGATGCCGCCGGTCGGCGCGGTGCCACGGGACGGCTGCCCGTCAGTTACTCGCGCAAGGTCTTCATCCCCGTCACCCACCTGTGCCGCGACAAGTGCCACTACTGCACGTTCGTCACTGTGCCCGGCAAGCTGCGCGCCGAGGGCCGGGGCATGTTCATGGAGGCTGACGAGATCCTCGACGTCGCCCGCCGGGGTGCCGAATTGGGTTGCAAGGAAGCGCTTTTCACCCTGGGCGACCGGCCCGAGGATCGCTGGGACGAGGCGCGGCAGTGGCTCGACGAGCGTGGCTACGACTCGACCCTGGACTACGTGCGGGCGATGGCGATCCGGGTGCTCGAAGAGACCGGGCTGCTGCCGCACCTGAACCCGGGCGTGATGTCCTGGTCGGAGTTGTCGCGGCTCAAGCCGGTGGCGCCGTCGATGGGCATGATGCTGGAGACCACGTCGCGGCGGCTGTTCGAGACCAAGGGGCTGGCTCACTACGGCAGCCCCGACAAGGATCCCGTGGTGCGGTTGCGTGCGCTCGACGACGCGGGCCGGCTGTCGATCCCGTTCACCACCGGTCTGCTGGTGGGCATCGGCGAGACGCTGACCGAGCGGGCCGAGACCGTGCACGCGATCCGCCGCTCGCACAAGGAGTTCGGCCACGTCCAGGAAGTGATCGTGCAGAACTTCCGTGCCAAGGACCACACCGCCATGGCCGACGTGCCCGATGCCGGGCTGGACGATTTCCTGGCGACCATCGCGGTGACCCGACTGGTGATGGGCCCCAAAGTGCGTATCCAGGCGCCGCCGAATCTGGTGTCGCGCCGGGAATGCCTCGCGCTGATCGCCGCAGGCGTCGACGACTGGGGTGGGGTCTCGCCGCTGACGCCCGACCACGTCAACCCGGAGCGGCCCTGGCCCGCGCTGGACGAATTGGCCGCGGTCACCGCCGAAGCCGGCTACGACCTGGTCCAACGGCTGACCGCCCAGCCGCAGTACGTGCAGGCCGGTGCGGCGTGGATCGATCCGCGGGTGTACGGGCACGTCGCCGCGCTGGCCGACCCGGACACCGGTTACGCGCTGGACGTCAACCCGGTGGGCCACCCGTGGCAGGAGCCCGACGAGGCCACCGAATCGCTGGGTCGCACCGATCTGCACACCGCGATCGACACCGAGGGCCGGCTGACCGAGACCCGCAGCGACCTCGGCAGCGCGTTCGGTGACTGGGAGTCCATCCGGGCCAAGGTGAACGAGCTGGCCGCCCGCGCGCCCGAACGTGTCGACACCGATGTGCTCGCCGCATTGCGCTCGGCCGAACGGGATCCGGCGGGCTGCTCCGACGACGAGTACCTCGCGCTGGCCACCGCCGACGGACCCGCGCTGGAAGCCGTGACCGCACTTGCCGATTCGCTGCGCCGTGACGTCGTCGGCGATGACGTCACATTCGTGGTGAACCGCAACATCAACTTCACCAACATCTGCTACACCGGCTGCCGATTCTGCGCGTTCGCGCAACGCAAGGGCGACGCCGACGCGTACTCGCTGTCCACCGACGAGGTGGCCGAACGCGCCTGGGAGGCGCACGTGGCCGGCGCCACCGAGGTGTGCATGCAAGGCGGCATCGACCCGGAACTGCCCGTGACCGGTTATGCCGATCTGGTGCGGGCGGTCAAGGCGCGGGTGCCGTCGATGCACGTGCACGCGTTCTCGCCGATGGAGATCGCCAACGGCGTCACCAAGAGCGGACTCTCGATCCGGGAGTGGCTGACGTCGCTGCGTGAGGCGGGCCTGGACACCATCCCCGGCACCGCTGCCGAGATCCTCGACGACGAGGTGCGCTGGGTGCTGACCAAGGGCAAGCTGCCGACGTCGATGTGGATCGACGTCGTGACCACCGCGCACGAGGTCGGGCTGCGGTCGAGCTCGACGATGATGTACGGCCACGTCGACACCCCGCGGCACTGGGTCGGGCATCTCAACGTGCTGCGCGGCATCCAGGACCGCACCGGCGGGTTCACCGAGTTCGTGCCGCTGCCGTTCGTGCACCAGTCCTCGCCGCTGTACCTGGCCGGTGGGGCGCGGCCGGGGCCCACCCACCGGGACAACCGGGCGGTGCACGCGCTGGCGCGAATCATGTTGCACGGCAGGATCCCCAGCATTCAGACCAGCTGGGTCAAGCTCGGCGTCGAGCGCACCCAGGTGATGCTGCGCGGCGGCGCCAACGATCTCGGCGGCACGCTGATGGAGGAGACCATCTCCCGGATGGCCGGCTCGGAGAACGGCTCGGCCAAGACCGTGGCCGAGCTCGTCGCGATCGCCGAGGGGATCGGCCGCCCGGCACGCCAGCGGACCACGGACTACACCCCGCTCGCGGCCTGACCTCCACCCCCGAGTTGGGGCGAGCGTGCGTGTCTGCGGCCGACACGCCGCGCAAAAGTCCGACAACGCGCACGCTCGCGGACCTGCGTGCCAAAGCAGGCTCCTGGTAGGACGGAACCATGAAGCTGCGACGGGTGCTCACCGACGGCGGGTTGGAAGTGCAGTCTCTGGGAGCCGACGGCGCATGGGTGCGCACCGAGGACACCTCGCCGCTGGGCGGTGTGGTGTTCGACGCCGGGTGGGAGCTGGCCGCTGCGCAGCGCCATCACGACCTCGCCGGCCAGGTGCTGCCGTTCCAGCCGGCGTCGTTTCGCGACTTCATGCTCTCCGAGGCACACGCCACCGACGCGGCGCGCGGACTGGTGCGGCGCTTCCATCCCCGCCAGTCGCGGGCCGCCGCGGCGATCGAGAAGGTGACCGGCAGGCCGTTCCCGCTGTTCCGGCCCAAGCCCCTGTTCTACCGCCAGCCGATCTACTACATGTCGAACCACCTGAGCTTCGTGCCCAGCGGCACACCGGTGGCGTTCCCGTCGTACTCCACGGCGCTGGACTTCGAACTGGAGGTCGGCTTCGTCCTCAAGGCGCCGCTGTTCAACGCCACGCCCGACGAGGCGCTCGCGGCGATCGGCGCGTTCGTCGTCGTCAACGACTTCAGCGCCCGCGATGTACAACGCGCCGAGATGGCCACCGGGCTGGGCCCGCAGAAGGCCAAGCACTTCGCCTCGTCGATGTCCGCGGTGGCGGTCACCGCCGACGAGATCCTGCCGCGACTGGAGGCTCTCACCGGGACGGTCACCATCAACGGAGCTCAGGTCGGCGAGGTCTCCAGCAGCGGCCTGCAGTGGTCGGTCGGCGACGTGCTCGCACACGCGTCCCGGGACGAAAGGCTGTATCCCGGTGAGTTGTTCGCCACCGGCACGCTGCCGGGCGGCAGTGGCATGGAAATCGGACGCTGGCTACGGCCGGGTGACGAACTGAGACTGACCATCGACCAGATCGGTGACGTCAGCCATCGGATACTGGCGTGAAACCCGCTGTGAAACAGCGGGTTTCACGGCCCACAGTCAGGGTTTCCGGACGGCCTCGATCTCGAGGGTGATCGTCACCTTGTCGCCGATCACTGCTCCGCCGGTCTCCAGCGGCATGTCGATGTCGATGCCGAACTCCTTGCGGTTCAACGTCACCGAGGCCGTGAAACCGGCGACCTCGCCGTTGCCCATGCCGGGGTTGGTGCCGTTGAACTCCAGGGTCAGCGAGACCGGGCGGGTCACGCCCTTGAGGGTGAAGTCGCCGTCGAGGACGTAGTCGTCACCGGCGGCCTGGACGGCGGCCTGGACGGCGGTCGAGGTGAAGGTCGCGGCCGGGAACTTCTCGGTGTCGAAGAAGTCCGCCGAGCGCAGGTGCGCGTCGCGCTGTTCGTTGCGGGAGTCGACGGAGTCGACAGCGATCTCGGCGCTTACCGCCGGTACGCCGTTCTCGTCGACGGTGATCGCGCCGTCGAAGGTGCCGAAGACGCCCCGGACCCGGCTCACCATCAGGTGGCGGACGGAGAAGGCGATCGACGAGTGGGCCGGGTCGATGGCCCAGGTTCCGGTGGGTAGTGCCGTGGTGGTCGTGGTCATGGTGTCCCTTGCGTTCGAGGTGGGTCGGCGGACCGACGGTTACCTCGGGATCAAGCGGACCGCAGTCCGAATTTATTCCCGACATCCGACACTTTCGAGACCGTGCCGCGGCGTGTGTCACTAGGCGCGCGGTATCTGCAACGTTTAGTATCAGTAACCACGCGCAACCCCTACCTGGTGTTGCGCGTGAAGTTAGGCCACCCGAAGTTAGGGCACACTGACCTGCGCGTCCGACACACGGCATGGATACTTGCTGAGTTGGTCACGGCATCGGCTGAGCCCTGCCTGCTAGCAGCCCACCGGACAGGTAGTTCGAGAGGACTTGAGGAGTAGTTCGTGACGTACGTCATTGCCGAGCCCTGCGTCGACGTCAAAGACAAGGCGTGCATCGAAGAGTGCCCTGTCGACTGCATCTATGAGGGCGCACGCATGCTGTACATCCATCCGGATGAGTGCGTCGACTGCGGCGCCTGCGAGCCGGTGTGCCCCGTGGAGGCCATCTACTACGAGGACGACGTCCCCGATCAGTGGAGCAGCTACACCCAGAGCAACGCAGACTTCTTCGCCGAGCTGGGTTCGCCGGGCGGCGCCTCGAAGGTCGGCCAGACCGACAACGACCCGCAGGCGGTCAAGGATCTCCCGCCGCAGGGTGAGGACTGAGTACCACGGCTCAGCGCGCACCCTCTGAGTTCACCCGGCCGCGCAAGTCGGCGTCCCTGCCGGTCTTCCCGTGGGACACGCTCGCCGAGGCGACCGCGGCTGCCCGCGCGCATGCCGGCGGGATCGTCGACCTGTCCGTCGGAACCCCGGTCGATCCGGTGGCTCCGGTCATCCGGGACGCCCTGGCCGCCGCCAGTTCGGCGCCGGGATATCCGACGACGCACGGCACTCCCGCGCTGCGCGAGGCCGCCGTGTCGGCGCTGGCGCGCCGGTACGGGATCACCGGGGTGCCGCCCGAGGCGGTCCTCCCGGCGATCGGCACCAAGGAGCTCATCGCGTGGTTGCCCACCACGCTGGGGCTCGCGGCAGGCGACGTCGTGGTCGTGCCCGAACTGGCCTACCCGACCTACGAGGTGGGTGCGCTGCTGGCCGGCGCCGCGGTGGTCCGCGCCGATTCGCTGACCCAACTGGGGCCCTCGGTGCTGGCTGGTCTTCGCGCAAGCGGCTCATCCGCCCCGGCGCTGGTCTACCTCAACTCGCCGAGTAATCCGACCGGCCGGATCCTCGGCGTCGAACACCTGCGCAAGGTCGTCGAGTGGGCGCGCGAGCGCGGCGTGCTGGTCGCCTCCGACGAGTGCTATCTCGGCTTGGGTTGGGACGACACGCCGGTCTCGGTGCTGCACCCGCAGGTCTGCGACGGCGACCACACCGGGTTGCTGGCCATCCACTCGCTGTCGAAGACGTCCTCGCTGGCCGGCTACCGGGCCGGATTCGTCGCAGGCGATCCGGCGGTGGTGGCCGAACTGCTCGCGGTGCGCAAGCACGCCGGCCTGATGGTGCCGACGCCGATCCAGGCCGCGATGGTGGCCGCGCTCGACGACGATCTCCACGAGCAGGAGCAGCGCGAGCGCTACCGGCGGCGCCGCGACGCGCTGCTGCCCGCGCTGCTGGCGGCCGGGTTCACCGTCGACCACTCCGAGGGCGGCCTCTACCTGTGGGCCACCCGCGACGAGCCGTGCCGCGACACCGTCGCATGGTTGGCGCAGCGGGGCATTCTCGTCGCGCCGGGGGAGTTCTACGGCCCGCGCGGTGCCCGGCACGTCCGGGTGGCGCTGACCGCGACCGACGAACGCATCGCCGCCGCCGTCGAGCGTCTCGGCGATCGGTCCTGACCGCGGGTACCGGCTCAGGTTTCCGTCGCGCGCAGTCCCAGCTCCAGCACCAGCCGGTCGTCGGGGTTCTCCAGTGAGGTCGACAGCAGCTTCTCGACCCGTCTGATCCGGTAGCGCACCGTGTTCGGGTGCACGTGCAGCCGCGCGGCGACCGCGGCGATGTCGCCGAAACCGTTCAGATAGGCCTGCAGTGTCGCGGCCATCAACGGATCGCCGGCCCGCAGCCTGCGTACCCGCGGGTCGACCAGATGCCGCTGCGACGCGACGTGCGAGACGATCTCGTCGAGCAGCACCGTGGTGCGCGCGTCGTCCAGCGAGGTCACCGCGTCGATTGCGCCCGGGTGCCGTTCGGCGCTGTCGAACACCTTGTCCACCTCGGCGCGCGCGTCCGCCGCATCGGCCAAACCCGCCAGCGGCGCGGTGACCGCGCGCACCTGCAGCCCGAGTTCGCGCCGCAACGACGACACCATCCCGCGCGCCCACGAACCCACCGCAGCGGCGGCTCTGAGCTCGGGGAACAGCACGTACACCCGGTCGCCCGCGGCGGCCACCTGCGCGTCAGCACGAAAAGCGCCCGCGCTCAACGCCAGGACGTCGGCCGGTACGGCGGCCCCGTGGCGGTGGAACCCCACCAGTGCGGCGCGCCCGTGCACCGGGATGCCGAGTTCGTCGGCCAGCGCCGCGACGTCCCCGACCTCTGTCCCCGCCAGCCCGAGCAGCTGCTGGATGCGGGCGGCATGCTGGGACGGCGCCGCCGCCAGCCGGGACAGGATCCGGGCCGCCAGCACCGCCCCGCCCCGCAGGATGTCCTCGGCATCGTCGGCGGGCGGCGCCGACCCCTGCTGCAGCCAGATGGTGCCGGCGAACCGTGCCGAGTGCCGCGCGTCGGCGGGCAGATGAATGCCGACCGCCAGCCGCGGCCTCAGCCCCAGCTCCGGCCGCTCGGCGACCCGGACCACGTCCGGACCGGCACGCAGGGCGTCGAAGATGCCCCACTGCCCGATCCATTGGAGATGCTCGGGCGGGCCTGCCGGCCCAGGATCGTCAGCCGGCGCAGTTCGTCGGCCTCGTCGCTGGCGGAGTAGGCCAGCATGCGGCTGTCGGCGTCCTCGATGCAGATCATGCCGCGGGTGCGGTCGGCGATGGACTGGGCAAGACCGAACAGGTCGGTGCCCGAGCGCCGTTGCGGGTCGCTGCGGTCCCCGTGGTGCTCGATGGCGTGGTTGACCAGGCGGTACAGGTGTTCCCAGCGGGCGCGCGGGTCGACGGTGACGACCGCGGTGCCGAGTGCCACCGCGCGGGCGACGGCCTGCGGGGTCGGTTCCTTGACGAAGACCGCGACGGGCCGGTCGGCGTGGTGTTCCACCCACCCCAGCGCCGCGGCGTCGGATCCGCCCAGCAGGAAGAGCAGATCGGCCGAACCGGGCCCGAGAGACAGGCCGAGCCGCACGTCGTCGGCGTCGACGAGGGCGACCGAGGTCACCGGCAAATCCAGCCCGCGGGGTGCCTCGACGAGCGTGACCATGGTCCGGTCCAGCGCGAGGAGCAGTTGGCCGAGGCCGAGGCCGAGACCGGGAGTGGAGGCCATCGTGGGTCCTTTGTCCGATTGCCTCAACAAGTCTGCCATCGGTTGTCCGATCAGACATCGCCAACGGAGGTCCGACGCGACGATCCTCGGTGCATGACCGCGATCACCGCGATAACCGACGTGCCGCTGCCGGCCAACGAGCCGGTGCACGACTACGCCCCCGGCTCCCCGGAACGCCACCGGCTGGAGGATGCACTGGCCGCGCTGGCCGCCGACCCGATCGACCTGCCGCATGTCATCGGCGGGACCCACCGGATGGGTGCCGGCGACACCATGGAAGTGGTCCAGCCGCACCGGCATTCGGCGCGCCTGGGTGTCCTGACCAACGCCGGGCATGCGGACGCCGCCGCCGCGGTGGACGCCGCGGTCACCGCCAAGCCGGGCTGGGAGGCCACCCCGTTCGACGAACGCGCCGCGGTGTTCCTGCGCGCGGCCGACCTGCTGTCGGGTCCGTGGCGGGAACGCATGGCAGCCGCCACGATGCTGGGGCAGTCCAAGACCGCCTACCAGGCCGAGATCGACGCGCCGTGCGAACTGGTGGACTTCTGGCGGTTCAACGTGGCGTTCGCCCGCCAGCTGCTGGCCCAGCAGCCGACCAGCTCGAAAGGGGTGTGGAACCGCACCGACTACCGGCCGCTGGAGGGTTTCGTCTACGCCATCACCCCGTTCAACTTCACCGCGATCGCCGGGAATCTGCCCACGGCGCCAGCGCTGATGGGCAACACGGTGGTGTGGAAGCCCTCGCCCACGCAGATGTTCGCGGCCTACCTGACCATGCAGCTGCTGGAGGCGGCGGGCCTGCCGCCGGGGGTGATCAATCTGCTGGGCGGTGATGGGAAGGCCGTCTCGGAGGTGCTGCTGGCCGACCGCAGACTGGCCGGCATCCACTTCACCGGGTCGACCGCGACGTTCCAGCACCTGTGGCGGGAGGTGGGCACCCACATCGACCGCTACGACACCTATCCCCGGCTGGTCGGCGAGACCGGCGGCAAGGACTTCGTCGTCGCGCATCCCTCCGCGCAGCCGGATGTGCTGCGCACGGCGCTGATCCGGGGTGCGTTCGACTACCAGGGGCAGAAGTGTTCGGCCGCCTCGCGCGCCTACGTCCCGCGGTCGGTGTGGCAGAAGATGGGCGAGGACTTCCTCGACGCCACCGAGGCCCTGCGCTACGGCGACGTCACCGACCTGGCCAACTTCGGCGGCGCGCTGATCGACGAGCGCGCGTTCGCCAAGAACGTCACCGCGATCGAACGGGCCAAGGGTGCCGCCGGGGTGACCATCGCGGTCGGCGGTGAATACGACGACAGCGAAGGCTATTTCGTGCAGCCCACGGTCATGCTGTCCGACGACCCCACAGACGAGGCGTTCAGCACCGAGTACTTCGGCCCGCTGCTGGCCGTGCACGTCTACCCCGACGGCGACTACGAGCGCATCCTCGACGTCGTGGATCGCACCGCCCGCTACGCGCTGACGGGCGCGGTGATCGCCGACGACCGCTCCGCGGTGCTGACCGCCCAACAGCGGTTGCGGCACGCGGCGGGCAACTTCTATGTCAACGACAAACCGACCGGTGCGGTGGTCGGGCAACAACCGTTCGGCGGCTCGCGGGCCTCCGGCACCAACGATAAGGCCGGTTCGCCGATGAACCTGCTGCGGTGGACCTCGGCGCGCTCGATCAAGGAGACGTTCGTGCCGTCGACCCGGCACGCCTATCCCCACATGGAGGTGTAGCCGTGGGCGTCTTCGGCACGGTCGCGCGTCCGGTGATCCTGGCGGCGGCCCGACGTGACGGACTGCGCCGCGCCGCCGAGCGGATCCCGGTGACGCGGGAGGTGGTTCGTCGCTTCGTGCCGGGGGAGACCATCGACGACGCGATGACGTCGGTCACCCAGCTGCGCGATTCACACCGCATGGTGTCCATCGACCACCTCGGTGAAGACGTCACCGACGCCGACGCGGCCGCGGCGACCGTCACCGCGTACCACGCGCTGATCGACGCACTCGCGGTCCGCGGTGAGACCGCTGCGGACGTGGCGCCGACCGAGGTGTCGCTGAAGCTTTCGGCGCTGGGGCAGGCCTTGCCCCGGGACGGCGAGAAGATCGCGCTGGAGAACGCACGCGCGATCTGCGAACGGGCGCTGGCCGCCGGCGTGTGGGTGACCGTCGACGCCGAGGACCACACCACCACCGATTCGACGTTGTCCATCGTGCGTGACCTGCGGGTGGACTACGACTGGGTGGGCACCGTGCTGCAGGCCTACCTGAGACGCTCGCGGGCGGACTGCGCGGAGTTCGCAGCGGCCGGCGGTGCGCGAATCCGCTTGTGCAAGGGCGCCTATGACGAGCCGGCCTCGGTCGCCTTCCGGGACCGTGACGAGGTCACCGACTCGTACCTGCAGTGTCTGCGGATCCTGATGGCGGGCAACGGCTACCCGATGGTGGCCTCACACGACCCCGAGATCGTCGACGCTGTGCCCGCGTTGGCACGCGAATACCGCCGTGGGGCCGATGCTTTCGAATACCAGATGCTCTACGGCATCCGCGACGCCGAGCAGCGGCGGCTGGCCGGGCAGGGCAGCCACGTCCGCGTCTACGTGCCGTTCGGCACCCAGTGGTACGGCTACCTGGTGCGCAGGTTGGCCGAGCGTCCCGCGAATCTCGGGTTCTTCCTGCGCGCACTGGTGGACTGAGGAGCGTTGAGCTGCCGCCGACTTCGTCGACGGGGCCCTTACAATCCCTGGTACAGAGCCGATGTCGAGGCACCGGTAACAGCACCGAAACAACTCGGCGTTGCTGGAGCCGCATCCTAGGTCTCATGATTGCGTGACCGACGCTCCGGCTGATCTCGGGATTGTGTTAGCGGCTGGTAAACGCGCCATAGCCGAATGTCACAGTGGCACTTGAATGTCAGCCCGTTGACTTGGTTGTATCTCTGAATGTCACCTATGGCACCGTCGGACGTCTGAGTTCGCTGATCCCCGCGATATACATGCGCACGCAACGGTGCATGTTTGGAACTGTCGCAGGCGATAGATTTGCTATAACTTCCATGCCATAGTTCCTGCAGAGCGCAGCCGACGGGGGTCGCTGTTGGCTCCAGGGGGATTCATGAGTCCATGCCACTCGCGAAACCGCGTCCGTCGCGGGACCGCGCAGCACGTGGGACACATCGGGGCACTGGCCGTGGCGCTCGGCGTCGGTGGAATGTTCGGGTCCGGCCTTGCGTGGGCCGACGAGACCGAAACATCCTCTGCGAGTGCGGAATCCGGCTCTGTGTCGGGTTCGGCGGCTACTGCAGGCGGGGGTACCGGGACAGATCCGGGGGCGACGCCATCGGGTGGCAACGATGCGACCGAGACGGACGACGACGGGTCGGCAGCGGATGTGCCGGACGGCTCGGGTAATCCGGACGGCTCGGGAGATCCAGCCGACGAGGAACCCCCGGTGGCGGAGAGTCCGCCCGATGCCGTTGAGGCAGAGGGGGATCCACTCGACACTCCGGAAGAACCCGGCCCAGCGGGGGTGGAGACCGAAGGGCCCGCGCCGGTGGGAGACGTCGTCATCCCCGAATCCGCCACACCGCCGGTACCTTCGGGCTCGGGCCATCAGGATGCGCAGCCGGATCCTCGATCGGCCGGCGCCGGTCTCCAGCTCGGCCGCGGCGACGGGAGCGGGCAGGTAGCCGGTGGGCGTGACGAAATGCTCAGCACGGCAACGGTTATCGATGACGAAGCGAGCGCCGCAGCCTCATTGCCTGCCGCGTTCACGGCCCGGCCCGCGACGTCGGCGACAGGAACGAGTGCGATCGCCGGCTCGTCCGCTGTGCCGCCTCAGCCGCCGAAAGCCGCCCGAGTGCACCCGTTGATCACGATGGTCGCGACCGTGCTCGACTCCGTGCTGGCGCCGCTGCTCGATGACAACGGGCCCATCACGCAGACGAACACGCCGTTGCTGTGGACCGTCTTGGCCTGGGTCAGAAGGCAACTCGAACCCTATGTCGCCCAACGTCCGCGGCCTCCCGTCGCAGAGGTGGTAGCCGGCCCGCCCGTGGCGGGGCGCGCGGACATCCCCGGGGTTCACGACCCGATCGACGATCCGGACGCCGTACGGCACGGGCTGCCCGAGCACCTCGAGCGCCAGGTGCTCATCGACGGTCTGGTGCAACCCACGGACTTCCGCTTCCTGCCCAACGGGGACATCCTGGTCGCCGAGAAGGGCGGCGCCATCAAGCTGTTTCACGACGGACACGTGCACGCCGAACCGGTGATCACGCTCGTCACGCTGCCCACGGACACCGACGAGGAGCGGGGTCTGCTCGGCATCGAACTCGATCCCGATTTCGACGACAACGGCTACCTCTACGTCTCGTACACCACCGCCCAGAACTTCGACCGGCTCTCCCGGCTCACCGTCACCGGACACACCGCCGACCCGGCGTCCGAAGTCGTGCTGATGGAATCCGACCAACCCGGAAACATCTATCACCACGGCGGCGAGGTGCATTTCGGTCCGGACGGCAAGTTGTACTGGGCCATGGGGATGAACACCTACAACCCCAACTCGCAGAACCTGTCCAACGTCCACGGCAAGATCCTGCGACTCAATCCGGACGGCACCGCGTCCGCCGACAACCCGTTCCTCGACACTCCCGGAGCGATCCCGCAGATCTGGGCGTACGGACTGCGAAACCCGTTCCGGTTCACGTTCACCCCCGACGGACAGCTGCTCTCCGGCGACGTCGGCGGCGACGCCTGGGAGGAACTCAACATCGTCACCGGGGGCGCCAACTACGGCTGGCCGTCTGCCGAAGGCGTCTGCACCAACTGCGGATACGTCAATCCGATCTACACCTACGCGCACACCCCTGCGCCGGCGAAGGCAGGCTCGATCACCTCGGTGATGGTCTACACCGGCGACAAACTCGGCGACGAGTACCTCAACAAGGTCTTCATCGCCGACTACACGCTCGGATGGATCAAGACCCTGACGTTCGACTCCCAGTTCACCAGCTTCATCTCCGAGGAGATCTTCGACGACGACGCCGGCACCGCGGTCAAGCTCGCGCAGGGCCCCGACGGGAACATCTACCAGCTGAACATCTTCCCCGGCACGCTGTCCCGGATCGTGCCGTCCGGCGGCAACCGGGCACCGTCGGCGGTCATCACCGCCGGCAGGGACAACGGGTTGCCGCCGCTGGCCATCGATTTCTCGTCGGCCGGATCGACCGATCCGGATCCGGGCACCACGCTGACCTACGCGTGGGACTTCGGTGACGGAACCACCTCTGCCGAGGCCAATCCGACGAGGGTGTTCAGCACCAACGGCTCCTACCTCGTCACGTTGACCGTCAGCGACGGTGAGAAAACCGGCAGGGCGACCCAACGCATCGTGGTGGGCAGCACCGCGCCGACCGCGACGATCACCAGCCCCGTGCAGAACTCGCAGTACAGCGCCGGCGACGTCCTCTCGTTCACCGGTGTCGGCGCCGATGCCGAGGACGGCGTGCTTCCCGACGCCGCCTACAAGTGGACGATCCAGTTCGGTCACGCGGACCACGTGCATCCCTTCCGGGACAACATCATCGGACCCAGCGGGATGGTGGTGCTGCCGCGAAGCTCCGACAACGTCGACACCACCTTCTACCGCATCACCCTCACGGTCACCGACAGCAGCGGACTCTCCACCACCGAAACCGTGGAGATCAAACCCCGCCTGGCGCCGATGACGTTCACCGCCAGCGATCCGAACGCGGTGTACACGATCGACGGCATACCGCACCGGGGCACGTTCACCGAAATGGGTGTCGTGGGCGTCGAACGCGTGGTGGGTGCGGTGTCGCCCCAATACCTGCCCGACGGTCAGCTGGTGTTCAACAGCTGGTCGAACGGCGAAGCGGCCACCCACATCATCGTCACACCGCTGACCGGCGGTACCTACACCGTCAACTACGACAAGTTCAGCACCCCGCCGACGCCGTGGCGTGAGACCGACATCGGGCACCCGACGCTGACCGGTTACTCGTCCTACGGCGGCGGCGTGTTCACCATCCGCGGTGCGGGAGGCGACATCTGGGGTCCGACCGACGAAATGCACTACGTGTACCAGCCGTTCGACGGCGACGGGACCATCATCGCGCGGGTGACGTCGCAGACCGACACCGACGACTGGGCGAAGTCCGGGATCATCATCAAGGAGTCGGCGACCGCGGGCAGCAAGTACGTCCTGCTCGCCGTCACCCCGGAGAACGGGGTGACCTTCCAGTACGACTTCGACGGTGACGGCGGCTCGGCGGCGTACACGCTCCCGAACGCGTGGTTGAAACTCGAGCGCCAAGGCGATGTGTTCCGCGGCTACACCTCCTCGGACGGCCTGGCCTGGACGTTGGTGGGGGAGACCACGCTGGCCATGGCGGGCGGGGTGACCGGCGGTCTGGCGGTGACCTCACACAAGTACGACACGCTCAACACGACGCGGTTCGACAACGTCAGCATCGTGTCCGGCAAGCAGTGGAGGAGCACCGACGTCGGCGGGACCCGCCTGACCGGCAGTACCACCCACTCCGGCGGCACGTACACCTTGACCGGCAGCGGTGACGACATCTGGGGCGGCGCGGACCAGATGCACCTGGCGTACCAGAGCCTGCCGGGGGACGGCGTGATCGTGGCCCACGTCGCGTCGTTCACCGGTGTCACCGACGGGTGGGCCAAGGCGGGCGTGATCGTCAAACAATCGGCCGCGGCCGGTGCCCCGTACGCGCTGCTCGCCGTGACACCGGCCAACGGTGTCAACTTCCAGCACGGGTTCAATGCGAACTCCGCGGCGGCCACGACGGGCGACTGGCTCAAGCTGGTCCGTGCCGGCAACACGGTCACCGGGCTGGTGTCCGTCGACGGCCTGCTGTGGACCGAGGTCGGTTCGGCCACAGTGCCACTCGGCGATGATGCGATCATCGGGATGTTCGTGAGCGCCCACGACGGCTCCGCGCTCGCGACTGCGACATTCGACCAGGTCTCGGTGGACAAGAGCGCGACGTCGTCGGTGCCGCCCGCACCCTGGGTGACCGAGGACGTCGGGGCGCCACGGCTGGCCGGATCGGCGACCTACGCCGGTGGCACGTTCACCGTCAACGGTGCCGGCGACGACATCTGGGGTGAAGCGGACCAGTTCCACTTCGTGCACCAGAGCCTGACCGGCGACGGCGACATCGTCGCTCGGGTCGCAGCCCAGGAATCCGGGACCGACGATTGGGCCAAGAGCGGCGTGATGATCAAGCAGTCGGCGGCCGCCGGAGCGCCCTACGTGCTGGTCGCAGTCACCCCGGCCAACGGTGTGACGATGCAACACGGATTCGCCGTCGACGTCGGATCGGCGCCGCACACCCCGGGTGAAGGATGGGTCCGTCTGAGCCGCAGCGGAACTCAGCTCACCGGCTACACCTCGGCCGACGGCGTCACGTGGACCCGGCTGGGCACGGTCACCCTGGATCTCGGCGCCGACGTCGAGATAGGGCTGTTCGTCACGTCACACAACGGATCCCAGGTGAACACCTCGGTGTTCGACCACGTCGTCGTCACCGGCGCCGACGTCACCGCTCCCGCCGCCGTCGCGGTATAGCCCACGGCCCCCACAGCCCCGACGCAAGGTTGCCCACGATGACCGGTGACGCCGTGTCTCTACGCCCCATCACCCGCATCTGCCGCTTCGGCATCGTCGGTGGCGGGTGCTTCGTGGTGCAGCTAGGACTGCTGCACCTGCTCGACGGGTTCATGCACCTGTACTACGCCGACGTGGTCGCGTTCCTTGCTTCGGCTCAGGTGAACTTCGTGCTGAGCCTGCTGTTCACCTGGGGCGACCGCCGTCACGAGGAGTTGGTGCGGCTGCGGTGGCTGAAGTTCAACGCCAACGCGCTCGTGTCGGTGTTCCTGGTCAACGCCAGCGTGTTCTACCTGTTGGTCCACCTCGGTCTGCCGTACTGGGCGGCCATGCTCGCGGCCAACGTCGCCAGCTCAGTGTGGACCTTCCTCGTCAACCACCTGATCGTGTTCAAAGCCCAGCCCACCCAACCGAAGTCACTCACCACACCGGAGAAGGCCATCATGAGAACGCTGCCCGTCGATACGTCGCACTCGCCGAGTGTGGCGCTGTTCATGCCCGCCTACAACGAGGCCGCCAACCTCGGAGACGTCATCGCTCGGGCGCACCGGTTCTTCGACGAGGCCGGCATCTCCGAGCGGGCCGTCATCGTGGTCGACGACGGTTCGTCCGACGGCACCGCTGCCGTGCTGGCCGAGTTCGCCGCCAGCCAGGCGGTTTCGGTCGTCACGCACGACGGCAACCAGGGCTACGGCCGGGCCCTGCGGTCGGGCTTCGCGGCCGCGCTCGCGACGGGCTGCGAGTGGGTGGCGTTCTGTGACTCCGACGGCCAGTTCAACCCCGGTGACATGGCGCTGCTGATGGTGACCGCGTACACCCACCACGTCGATGTGGTGCTCGGGGTGCGGCTCAAGCGCGCCGACAACGTGGTACGGCGCATCGCCGGGCGCGGCTGGCACCTGATCAGCAGGATGGTGCTCAAATACGACGCCACCGACGTCGACTGCGGCTTCAAACTGCTGCACCGGAGCGCCATCGAGGCGGTCGTGCCCGAACTGCGCAGCGACTACGCGGCGATCTCACCGGAACTGCTGGCCCGGCTGCACCGCGCAGGCACCCGGTGTGTCGAAGTGCCCGTCCCGCACTACCCCCGTGCCCACGGAACCCAGTCGGGCCTGCAGCCCAAGGTCGTGCTGCGGTCGTTCCGCGATCTCTATCTCGTGCGTCGCGAACTCGCCGTGCGCGCGGTCGCACCGGTGCCCAGCGCGCTGCAGGCCTACCTGCCCGTCGCCGGTCAGGAGGCGGTGTGACCACCCTGGCGGGGACGTCCACCCCGGCACCGAAAAGCGTTGAGCCGCAACACCGCGCGCCGGTCGAGCGTAGCGACCGTACGGTGCGGTGGGTGGCGGCGGCCGCGACGGTGCTGTCGATCACCGCGTACGCCTACTTCGTCAGCAAAGGCATGGCGCTCGGGTACAAGGACTCCATCTCCCACCTCCAGATAGCGGCCAGGACGCTGAACAGCCCGACGGCCGGCTTCGCGCAGCTCGGCGGTGTGTGGCTTCCGTTGCCGCACGTCCTGATGCTGCCGCTGGTGTGGTTCACCCCGTTCTACTACAGCGGGTTCGCCGGCAGCGCGGTGAGCATGATCGCCTATGTCGTCGCGTGCGTCTACGTCTACAAGATGGCGCTCGACCTCACCCGCTCCAGGCCGGCGGCGCTGGCCGCGACCGCGGTGTTCGCTCTGAACCCCAACGTGCTCTACATGCAGTCCACGCCGATGACCGAGCTGCTGTTGTTCGCCGCGATCGTCGCGATGGCCTACTACATCCAGCGCTGGATCCAGGTCACCGACCATGAACGCAAGTACCGGTACCTGTTCGCCGCGGCCGTGGCCGCGTTCATCGCGTGTCTGACCCGCTATGAGGCGTGGCCGCTGACGCTGACGATGGGCGCGGTGGTGGCGGTGGTCACGTGGCGGCAGTACGGCAGGCACGCCGTCGCGGGCATGTCCCTGGCCTTCGGCTTCGTCGCGGGGGCGGCCATCGTGCTGTGGATGGGCTGGAACCAGCTCATCTTCGGGAACGCGCTGAACTTTCAGAACGGGCAGTACGCCAAACCCTCGCTATGGGTGGGGGAGGGGGAGCCCTCGGTGGGCCACCCCTGGGTCGCCGCGCAGACGTACTGGTACGCCGTGGTCGAGAATCTCGGGATCGCGGTGACGCTCGCGATGATCGTCGGGGCGGGCTGTCTCCTCGCACGCCGCCAACTGGACTCACTGCCGGTGCTCGGATTGTTGGTGATCGCGCCGTTCTTCGTGTTCGCGCTGACCGTGGGGCAGCGTCCGCTGCACGTGATGCAGATCAACCACGACCTCTACAACGTGCGGTTCGGATTGATGCTGGTGGTTCCCGCGGCGATCCTGGTCGGTTATCTCGTCAGCGTGCTGCCGGCGCGGTGCTGGGTCGCGGGCGCGATGGTCGCCGCGGCGTGGACGTTGATCCCGGCCGAGTCGCACGGTCCGGCAGGCGTGGTCACCGCGACCGAGGGCAGCGTCGGCTTCCCCGAGACAGCAGACACCACGAGCGCTTTCCTGGCCGAGCACTACGACGGCGGCGTGATCCTGATCGAGTCGTTCGGCAACGAGTCGATCCTGTTCAAGGCGCGGATCCCGTTGAACAACAACGTCTACGAAGGCAGCTATCAGAAGTGGGACCCGGCGCTGAGCAATCCGCCGGGCCAGCAGATCCGGTGGATCGTCACCCGATCGGGCAACGGCGCCGACCAGACGTTCACCGAGCTGCAGGCGTCTCACAAGCTGACCGCCTACCGCGAGGTGTTCCGCAACGACCTCTACATCGTCTACCAGTTCAAGGATTGAGACATGGCGAAAACCTCTCGGCGCGAGCCTGTTCGGCATACCGCGGCAACCGTCGTCAACACCGGGCAGGTCACGCTGTTCGCCCTGTCGGCCGTGCTGCTGATCGTGGGGCTGGTGACTGTTCCGCTGATCGTCGCCCAGGTGACGGTCGCCGTGGTGCTGTCGTTCTTCGCAGTGTTCGTCGGGTTGATGAAGATGGGCCTGTGGCATGCGTCCACCCGGCACACGTATCTGGACTACGACATTCCGTCCGTCGACGACCCCACGCTGCCCCACTACCTGGTGCTGGTGCCGATGTTCCGCGAACCCGACATGATCGCTCCGATGATGAGCGGCATGGCCGGCCTGGAATACCCGAAGGACCGGCTGCGGGTGAAGCTGCTGGTCGAGTCGCGCGATCGCGACCCGAGCACGCGGGCCGCCATCGACGCGGTCGACGTTCCGTCGTTCGTGGACATCGTCGAGGTGCCCGACGTCAAGCCCTACGGCAAGCAGCGGGCGCTCAATTACGGTGCGCACGTTGCACTGGAGGAGTCGCGCGCGATGTCCAGGCGGGACCGGGCGGCACGGCTGTGCGTCGTCTACGACGCCGAGGACCGGCCTGAACCCGATCAGCTGCGCAAGGCGGTCGGGATGTTCCGCGGCTACGACCGCGTCGACTCGACGGTGGTGTGTCTGCAGGCGCAGCTGGCGTTCTCCAACCAGACCAGCACCTGGGTGTCGCGACTCATGTGGGCGGAGTACCTGATTCACTTCACCTGGGTGTTGCCCGGGATGGCGAAGCTGGGCCTCATCCCGCCGCTGGGCGGGACGTCGAACCACTTCCGCCTCGAGATGCTCACCCGGGTCAGCATCGAAGAGGCCGATCTGCCGCCCGGTGTCGAATGGGTCGGCATCTGGGACATGTTCAACGTCACCGAGGATGCCGATCTGGCCGGCGCGCTGGCACTGCACGGATTCAAGATCGCGATGCTCGACAGCGTCACCCAGGAGATCGCCACCACCAAGGTCTCGACTCTGATCGGGCAGAAGTCGCGGTGGCTCAAGGGATACATCCAGACCGGACTGATCTTCACCCGCAATCCCATTCGCACGATGCAGCACATGGGCTTCGTGCGCTGGATGGTGTACGTGCTGTTCCTGATCGGTACGCCGCTGTCGATCGGACTGGCCGCGTTCTCGTGGGCGTTGACCTACCTGTACTTCGCGACGCGGTCGCCCGTGATCGAGGCCCTGTTTCCCAGTCTGCTGCTCTACCTCGGCGTGCTGCTGCTGGTGTTCGGCAACCTCGTGCTCTTCCTGCAGCACGTCGCGATCGCCACCAAGCACGAGGGCTATTCCACGGTGAAGTACATGGTGGTGGTGCTCGCCGGGATCTGGCCGATGCTGGCCGTGCTGTCCCTGGTCAAGGCGTGCTACGAGTTGGCCAACCCACGGATGCGGCATTTCTGGGACAAGACCGAACACGGCCACGACCTGCACACGCTGGATCAGGCGGTCGGCAGTCTGCGCAGCGTCTCCCCGGGCGTCGGCGAACCGGCCGCCCGCGCCGCGGAGCACCCGGACGTCGTCGCCGTGCCGATCTCCGCAGAGGAGCAGGTCGGGCAGGACCGCACGGCGTGAACCGGCGGCGGCTACGCCGGGTACGCGGCTACCGGCATGATCACGGTGCCCTTGCAGAGGCCTTCGAGGATCTCGGTGCGCCAGGTGCCGAACATCGACCCGTCGGCGGTCGGGGCGTAGAACACCAGCGAACGGGCCGCGGCGTACTCGCGCGGGACGTCGGCGCCGCGGAAGCACTCCCACTGCCAGTTGTAGTTGAACACCCACTGCCTGCCGTCCCAGGTGTAGCGCGCAGGCTGCGGAATCGTCGGGTTCGACGGCGCCGGGCCGTCGGACGCGGTGGCCACGCAGGTGCCCACGCAGGACGTGCTGAAGGTGTACTGGCCGCTGAAGTCGGGTTCGGGCTGGCGGGCGGCGACACTCGTGCCGAGTTTGTCCGACGCGAAGGTCACCACGGTGTAGCGGCCGCTCCAGTCGGGCGTCGCCGCCAGCGCGGTGCCCTCGGCGCCCACGCACGCGGCCGCGACCAAGGTCGCGGACGCAAGCGCACTGCGCACACGTCGCACCGGCATGGTTTCCTCGCAGTTCCTCGGTCTGGCACAGCAAACTTAATTGCCCCATCCGTCAAGGTGCCGGACCGACACGGTCGGTTCGGGCACGGTTGCGTCACGGGTTGATATCGGCCTGGACCGGCGAATGACGTTCGTGGCGAACGCAGCTCACCGTCCACTGAGCAACATCAGGGTCCACGCGGCCAAGGTCTGCGCGTCGGTGATGGTGCCGTCGCGCATCATCTGCTCGAGTTCGTCGCGGCCGAACCAGCTACTGCGCATGTCCTGCTCCTCGGGCTCGCGCTCGTGCGGACCCTCGGTGATGCCGGTGGCCAGGTACACCCGGCCGCGCTGACTGCTCATCCCGGGCGCGACGTCGAGCAGCCCGATCTCGGTCATCGTCGCCGCGATCAGGCCCGTCTCCTCGCGCAACTCCCGCGCGGCGAGTTCGGCGCCGTCGAGTTCGGCCAGGCCGGGCGCGGTGCCCTGCGGGAACTCCCACCGGCGCAACCCGATCGGATACCGGAACTGCTCGACGAGGTGGAAACGGTCCCCGTCGCGCGGGATCACCAGCGCGTAGGTCGGCTTGTCCACCACCGCATACACGCCCGCGCTGCCGTCGTCCCTGCGGATGCGGTCCTCGCGGATCGTCAGCCAGTTGTTGCGGTACACCTCGCGCGTCCCCACGCACCGGATGGAATCCACCGCACCAGTATGACCAGGGGTCGGGGAGTAGCCTCAGTTCCTGTGTTGCTGGCGTCCTTGAACCCCGCCGCCGTGGCCGCGGGCGCAGATCTCGGCGATGCGGTGCGCATCGACGGGGTGTCGTTGAGCCGGAGTGATCTCGTCGGGGCGGCGACGTCGGTGGCCGAACGCGTGGCCGGCGCATCCCGCGTCGCCGTGCTGGCCACGCCGAGCGCGGCGACCGTGCTCGCGGTCACCGGCTGCCTGATCGCCGGGGTCCCCGTCGTCCCGGTGCCCGCCGACGTCGGCGCCGCCGAGCGGCGGCACATCCTTTCCGACTCGGGCGCGCAGGCCTGGCTCGGCGATCTGCCGGAGGAGACCGAAGGGCTGCCGCACATCCCGGTGCGCATGCACGCCAGGTCCTGGCACCGCTACGCCGAGCCGCCGCCGGAGGCCCCCGCGCTGATCATCTACACCTCGGGGACCACCGGGCTGCCCAAGGGCGTGGTGGTGAGCCGACGGGCCGTCGCCGCCGACATCGACATGCTCGCGAAGGCCTGGGAGTGGACCCCGCACGACACCCTGGTGCACGGACTCCCGCTGTATCACGTGCACGGTCTCGTGCTGGGCCTGCTGGGTTCACTGCGGATCGGAAACCGGTTCGTGCACACCGGGAAACCCACGCCGCAGGCCTACGCGCACGCGGTGGCCGAACTCGGCGGCACCCTGCTGTTCGGGGTTCCGACGGTGTGGTCCCGGATCGTGGAGGACGGCGCGGCCGCCCGCGCGCTCGCACCGGCGCGGCTGCTGGTCTCCGGCAGTGCGGCGCTGCCGGTTCCGGTGTTCGACGGGCTCGAGGAGCTCAGCGGGCACCGGGCCATCGAGCGCTACGGCAGCACCGAGACCCTGATCACGCTCAGCACACTGGTCGGCGGGGAACGCAGGCCCGGCTGGGTCGGCCTGCCGCTGCAGGGGGTGTCGACCCGGCTGGTCGCCGACGACGGCGCGGAGCTGCCCCACGACGGCGAGGCGATCGGGCAACTGCACGTGCAGAGTCCGACGCTGTTCGACGGTTACCTCAACCGCGCCGACGCCACCGCCGAGGTGCTCGGCGACGACGGCTGGTACCGCACCGGTGACGTGGCGGTGATCGACGCAGGCGGCATGCACCGCATCGTCGGCCGCGAGTCGGTCGACCTGATCAAGAGCGGCGGCTTCCGGATCGGCGCCGGGGAGATCGAGACGGTGCTGCTGGAGCATCCCGGCGTGCGGGAGGCAGCGGTGATCGGTGCGCCCGACCCCGATCTCGGCCAGCGCATCGTGGCGTTCGTCGTCGGCGACGCCCAGCCCGACGAGTTGATCGAGTATGTGGCACAGCAGCTTTCCGTGCACAAGCGGCCACGCGAGGTTCGGGTGGTGGACAGCCTGCCGCGCAACGCGATGGGCAAGGTGTTGAAGAAGGAACTGGCGCAATGGGTCTGAGATTCAGCGACATCTGCATCGACGCCAACGACGTCCGGGCCCTGGCGCACTGGTGGTCGCAGGCGCTGGGCTGGGCGGCCGAGGACGCGAGCGATGGCGACGTCGCACTGCGCGCTCCCGGCGGCGTCGGACCGGACTGGCTGTTCCTGGCGGTGCCCGAGGGCAAGGCCGTGAAGAACCGCATCCATTTCGACTTCACCCCCGACGATCAGGACGCCGAGGTCGAGCGGCTGATCGGGTTGGGCGCCCGCCGAATCGACATCGGTCAGGGCGAGCAGAGTTGGGTGGTGCTGGCCGACCCGGAGGGCAACGAGTTCTGCGTCCTGGCGGCCGAGGGGTGAACCGGCCCGCGGCACGGTGTGCGCTCGCCGGGATCGCCGGCGTGCTCGCCGCCGCGTTGCTGCCCGCCTGCGGCCACCCGCCGGAGGTGATGCTGGTGCAGACCAGCATCGTGGCGCCCCCTCCTGTACCGCCACAGCTGCCACCGCCCGCCGACCCGCTGTCGATCGGCCCGGCAGCCGTCGACACCACGGGTGGTTGGCTTCCCGACGGCACCATGCTGTCGCCGTTCGACACCGCCAACCCCATTCTGTCGCAACTGGATCCGGTGTTACTCGCCGCGGTGCAGAACGCCGCCCGGGCCGCCGAGGCGGACGGGGTGCCACTGAGGGTGAACTCGGGCTGGCGGTCGCGGGGCTTCCAGCAGCGGTTGTTCGACGAAGCGGTGCGCAACTACGGCAGCGTGCCGCAGGCCGCCGAGTTCGTGGCCACACCGGATGTGTCCGAGCACGTCCGGGGCCGCGCGGTCGACATCGGGCCGCCCGAGGCCGATCACTGGCTGATCGCCAACGGCGCGAGGTTCGGCCTGTGCCAGATCTACGCCAACGAGATCTGGCATTTCGAGCTCGCGGCCGACCCGCAGGGCAGGTGTCCGCCGCTCAAGCCCAACGCGGCCGGCTGAGCATCAGGGCTCAGACGGGAAAGCTCTGCGGGTCAGCAGCGCGACCGCCAGCCCGGCGCCGACGAGCACGGCGCCCGCCCACGGCAGCGCGGTAAGTCCCGCGGTTCCCAGCAGGCCCGCCCCGATTGCCGAGCCGCCCGCGATGCCGGTGTTGGCCGTCGCGTTGATCCAGGCGCCCGCGCGTTCGGGCGACATCGCGCCCGCGCGCACCGCGCAGGACTGGTAGATCGACGGCACACCACCGAACGCGGTGCACCACACCGCGACCACCGCCAGCACCGCCCACAGCCCGGCCGACGGCAGGGAGAGGCCGGCCACGGCGAGCATGGTCGTCCCGAGCAGCACCGCGGTCGTCCGCCGCGGATTGCGGTCCAGACCGCGGCCGGCGTACCACAGGCCGAGGAGGCCGCAGGCCCCGCAGACCAGCAGGATCGGGCCGATCAGCGCCGGCCGGGCGCCGTGGGTGAGCAGCATGACGCTGACGAACGTGTACACGGTGAACTGGCCGAGGAACACCAGCATGTTCGACACCGCCACCGCGGCAAGACGTTCCCGGCCGTCGTCCGCCGTGCGGTCCCGCTGGGCGGTCCGGTCGTGGCCGACCGGCGGCAGCACCTTGGCCAGCAATGCCAGCGTCGCCACCGAGAGCACCGTCAATGCGACGAACGACATCCGCCAGCCGGCAGCGGTCCCGAGCGAGGTCAGCAACGGCACCCCGAGCACCAGACCCACTGAGGCGCCGCTTCCCGCCAGTGCGAGCGCGCGACCGACCAGCGCCTGCGGCACCAACCGCGGGGCATAACCGATCACCAGCGAGAAGAACAGCGCGTGGGTGATCCCGCCAAGCGTGCGTCCCGCCGCGACCAGCGCGAACACCGGCGCCACCGCGACCACCGCGTTGCTCACCGCATAACCGGCGACCGTGGCCATCAGCAGCGGCTTGCGGGCGAACCTGGTGGTGAGCACGGTCAGTGGCACGGCCAGCGCGGCCACCATCACCGCGTACAGGCCGACCAGCAGGCCGCGCGGCGTCGGAGATCCGGAAGGCAGCGCCGATCTGGGGCAGCAGGCCGACCGGCAGCATCTCGGTGGACACCGCCAGGCACGACGCCGCCGCGAGGCAGAGCAGCGCGGGCAGATTCGCGCGCAGGCCTCGGTCCGGCGGCGAGGTGACGGTCATAGCTCGCGAATATACTCGGTCAACGAGTTTAATCAAGTGACATACTGCTCGGCGATGTCTGACGACCAGCGACGTGCCGTGCACCCGCGGTGGCTCGGGGCCGCCGAACTGCTCAGTGTGGTGCGCGCAGAACCTGGCATCACCCGCGCCGCCGCCGCCCAGCGCCTGGGCATCGGCACCGGTCAGGCAGCGGACATGGTCGCACGGCTCAAGCAGATGCGGCTGCTCGACGAGACGCCTGCGCCCGCGCAGGGGCGGGGACGGCCGACCACGGTGCTGGGCCCCCACCCGGACGGGCCGCTGGTGCTGGCGGGTGAGGTGCGCGTGGCCGACTGGCGGCTCGCAGTGGCCGCCGTCGACGGTCAGCCGCACGTCGTGGCCGGCGGCGCCTATGCCGACACCGAACTCGACGAGGCCCTTCACCGGCTGGCCGAGGCCATCGGCGCCGCCTACCGCCGCGACCCCGCCCGGGTGCGGGCACTGGCGGTCTCGTTCGCGGGCACGGTCAGCGACGCCAAACTGGTGCAGTTCACGTCGCGGCGGCGGCGCGACGTCGACCTGTCGATACTGACCGCCCGGCTCCCGCCGGACGCGGACGTCAGCGTGCTCATCGGCAACGACGCCACCTGGGCGGGGCTGGCCGAGGCCCGCACCGGTGCCGCGCGTGACGCGGACACGTCGCTGCACCTGATCGTCGCGCAGGGCGTCGGCGGCACCCTGGTCGTCAACGGCGAACCGCTGTGCGGCACCCACGGGGCGGCGGGCGAGTACGGCCACATCCCGTTCGGCGACCCGGCGCTGTCGTGCCCGTGCGGCGCGCGCGGATGCTGGGACCTGACCGTCGACGGCCGGGCGCTGGCCCGCCTGCGCGGAGACGCGCCGCCCGAGGATCCGGTCGGGTACGCGCACCGGGTGCTCGACGGGCCCCGCGACGCTGCGACGCGACAGGCGCTGGCCACCGTGGCGGCGTCGCTGGGCCGAGGCATCGGCGCGCTGGTGAACCTCCACGATCCAGAGGTGGTCACGCTGGGCGGGGTCGGCGCGGGATTACGCGCGGCCGCGCCCGAGGCGTTCGAGGCCGCCTACCGCGACGCGCTGATGACCTATCGCCGCGACTCCCCGCCGCCGGTGCGGGACGCCGAGCACGGGGAACACGCCACCCTGCACGGCGCGGTGATCATGGCCATGAACCACGTGACCAGCCCGGCGGGTCTGGCGGATTGGGCTGAGCGCCTGCGGGTGTGAGCGCCGCCGGGTCAGTTGGCGTGCAGGGCCTCGTTGAGCGTGATGCCGGTGCCGTCGCGCCTGACCACCTCGACCGCCCCGGTCACCGAGTTGCGGCGGAACAGCAGGTTGTCGGCGCCCGAGAGTTCGCGCGCCTTGACGGTCGTGGTCGTCTCGCCCTTGTCGAGGAGGGTGACCTTGGTGCCCGCGGTGACGTACAGGCCGGCCTCGACCACGCAGTCGTCGCCCAGCGAGATGCCCAGACCGGCGTTGGCGCCCAGCAGGCAGCGCTTGCCGACCGAGATCACCTGTGTGCCGCCGCCGGACAGAGTGCCCATGATCGATGCGCCGCCGCCGATGTCGGAGCCGTCGTCGACCACCACGCCCGCCGAGATCCTGCCCTCGACCATCGAACTGCCCAGCGTGCCCGCGTTGAAGTTGACGAATCCCTCGTGCATCACGGTGGTGCCCGGGGCCAGGTGCGCACCGAGGCGCACCCGGTCGGCGTCGGCGATCCGGACGCCGGACGGCAGCACGTAATCCACCATCCGCGGGAACTTGTCCACCCCGTACACCGCGACCTGCCCGCGCCGGCGCAGCCGGGCCCGCACGGTCTCGAAGCCGTCGACCGAGCACGGGCCGTAGTTGGTCCACACGACGTTGGTGAGCACCCCGAACAGCCCGTCGAGGCTGAGGCCGTGCGGGGCGACGAGGCGGTGCGACAGCAGGTGCAGCCGCAGGTAGGCGTCATAGGCGTCGGCGGGCTTGTCGTCCAGCGACGCGATGACCGTGCGCACCACCACCACGTCGACGTCGCGGTCCTCGTCGCGGCCCGCCAGCGCGGCCAGCTCCTCGGGCACCTGGGCCACCGAGAGCCGCTCGGTGCCCGAAGCGCCCGCCTCGGTCAGCTCGGGGGCGGGGAACCACGTGTCGAGAATCGATCCGTCCGCCGCGATCGTCGCCACGCCGATGCCTGATGCTCCTGTCACGGTGCATCAGGTTACCGGTGTGCCCGGCCCCGCCCGACGGGGTCCCGACCAGGCCGCCCGAGCGGCTAACGTGACAGTTGTGCTGGACCTTCACGGTGATCCGATCGCGTTGACCGCCGCCCTGGTGGACATCCCCAGCGAGTCGCGTCACGAGACCCGCATCGCCGACGAGGTCGAGGCCGCGCTGCGCGAACAGACCACCGGCTTCGAGGTCGTCCGCAACGGCGACGCGGTGCTGGCCCGCACCGACTTCGGCAGGCCGTCGCGGGTGCTGCTGGCCGGGCACATCGACACCGTGCCCGCTGCGGACAATCTGCCGAGCCGGCTGGCCGACGGCATCCTGCACGGCTGTGGCACCTCGGACATGAAGGCCGGCGACGCGGTGTTCCTGCACCTGGCAGCCACCCTGACCGCCCCCGCCCACGACATCACGCTGGTGATGTACGACTGCGAGGAGATCGAGGCGTCGGCCAACGGGCTCGGCCGCATCGAACGGGAACTTCCCGAATGGCTCGCCGCCGACGTCGCGATCCTCGGCGAACCGTCGGGCGGCTTCATCGAGGCCGGGTGCCAGGGCACCCTCCGGGTGACCGTCAGCGCGACCGGCACCCGCGCGCATTCGGCCCGATCGTGGCTGGGCGACAACGCGATTCACAAACTCGGTGATGTGCTGGCCCGGCTGAACGGCTACCGGGCGCGCAGTGTCGACATCGACGGCTGCGGCTACCGGGAGGGGCTGTCGGCGGTGCGCATCGACGGCGGCGTCGCCGGCAACGTCATCCCGGACGCGGCGACCGTCACGGTCAACTTCCGGTTCGCCCCCGACCGCAGCGTCGAACAGGCCTACGCCCATGTGCAGGAGGTGTTCGACGGGCTCGACGTGGCGATCGAACTCACCGACGCCGCCGCGGGGGCATTGCCCGGGTTGACCCGACCGGCCGCTGCCGCGCTGGTCGAGGCTGCGGGCGGTCAGGTACGGGCCAAATACGGCTGGACCGACGTGTCCCGGTTCGCCGCGCTGGGCATCCCCGCCGTCAACTACGGCCCGGGCGACCCGAACCTGGCCCACCGCGTCGACGAACACGTCGAGGTCGCGCAGATCACCGCGGTGACCGAGACGCTGCGGCGCTATTTAACCGGTTGACGGCACCGGTAGCGTCGAACACGTGCTGGGAGAAGACATCACCGGGTAGTACCCGGACGGGTCCCGATTTTTCCTGACGGCGTCACGCCTCGACGAAAGCTCTCCCGACATGTCTTCTGTCGTGTGTACCCATCTGTCCTTCTCCTGGCCCGACGACACCGCGGTGTTCACCGACCTGTCGTTCACCGCCGACGCGGGCCGCGCCGGCCTGGTCGCCGCCAACGGCGCGGGCAAGAGCACGCTGTTGCGGCTGATCGCCGGTGAACTCCGTCCCACCGCAGGCGCGGTGACCGTGGACGGCGTCGTCGGCTATCTGCCGCAGACGCTGCCGCTTCTCGACGACCGCAGTGTCGCCGAGCTGCTGGGTGTCGCCGCGACGATCGACGCGCTCGACGCGCTCGCGGCCGGCGACGCAGGGGACGTGGTGTTCGCCGCGATCGGCGACGACTGGGACGTCGAGGAACGCACCCGCGCGCAGCTGGACCGCCTCGGCCTCGGGCACCTCGACCTGCACCGGTCGCTGCGCTCGCTGTCCGGCGGCGAGGTCGTCAGTCTCGGCCTGGCCCGGGAGTTGTTGCGCCGTCCCGACGTGCTGCTGCTGGACGAACCCACCAACAACCTCGACGGCGATGCCCGCCACCGGCTCTACGACGCGCTCGACGACTTCACCGGATGCCTGCTGGTGGTCAGCCACGACCGGGTGCTGCTGGACCGGATGGACCGCATCGCCGAGCTGTACCGCGGCGAGGCGAAGTGGTTCGGCGACAACTTCACCGCCTACTCACAGGCGGTCACGGACGCCCAACAGGCGGCGCAGGACGCGGTCCGCAGCGCCGAGCAAGCCGTCAAACGCGAGAAGCGCCAACGCCAGCAGGCCCGGGAACGGGCCGACCGGCGGGCCGGCGCCGCCGCGCGCACCCTCAAGGACGCGGGCCTGCCGAAGATCGTCGCCGGGGCGCGCAAGCGGCGCGCGCAGGAGACCGCAGGCCGCTCCGACGACGTGCACGCGAGAAGGATCGACGACGCCAGGAACCGGCTCGACGATGCCGAGAGCGCGCTGCGCGACGACGACGCGCTGACCCTTGAACTGCCCGAGACCCAGCTGCCTACCGGTCGAATGGTTCTGCAGTGCGCAGGAATACGGTTCACCCGAAACGGCCGGGACGTGCTGGCCGGGGTGGATCTGACGGTGCGCGGTCCGGAACGCATCGCGCTGACCGGTCCCAACGGCGCCGGTAAGACGACCCTGCTCAGGATCCTGCTCGGCGAGATCGAACCGGATGCGGGCACGGTCGGGGTCGCCGCCGGACGCGTCGCGTACCTGTCCCAGCGACTGGATCTGCTGGACCAGGACCGTTCGGTCGCCGAGAACCTCGCCGCGTCCGCGCCCAGCCTCACGGTCACCCGGCGGCGTCATCTGTTGGCGCAGTTCCTGTTTCGCGGAGACGACGTCGACCTGCCGGTGCGAGTGCTCTCCGGCGGGGAACGGCTGCGGGCCACGCTGGCGTGCGTGCTGTTCGGCGAGCCCGCACCGGAGTTGTTGCTGCTCGACGAGCCGACCAACAACCTCGACCTGGTCAGCGTCGGACAGCTGGAGAGCGCGTTGACGGCTTACCGGGGCGCGTTCGTCGTCGTCAGCCACGACGAGCCGTTCCTCGACGCGATCGGCGTGGATCGCGTTCTGCGCCTCGCGGACGGCAGGCTCTCGCGGGCCTAACCGACGGCCGGCCGGGTGGGCGCCGGGCGCGGGGCTGTCGGCGGTGGCGTCGGATCAGTACCCGGCGGTCCGCCGTCCCCGGTGTGTGGCCCGGCACCGTCTGTGGGTGACTCGTCGTCCGGATCCCGCTCCTCGTCGCGGTCGGGATGGGCGGCGTCGGGATGGGCGGCGTCGAGTTCGGCGTCGGGATCGGCGTCGTTGGGGATCTCGGAAACCTCGGAAACATCGGGGATTTCGGGGTCTTCGGAGCGATCGGCGCCCTGACCCGCCTGCGCCAGGCCCTGGGCGAGTAGCTGCGGCAGTTGGGCGAGCGGCTGGGCCAGCGCGGCGAACGGCGTCACCAGCTGCTGACCCAGCTGGCCGAGCTGGCTCAGCTGACCGAGCGCGTCGGCCGCGACGGGCGGCGTCGCGGTCGCCGAAGTGCCTGCCACGCCATCGGATTCGGACCGCGCCAGGTGGTCGGCGGCGATCCGGATAGCCTCCGCGCCGCGGTCGTCGCCGCGCTCGTAGGCCAGCGCCGCCTGCCGCAGCAGCTCGGAGATCGTGTCCCCGGCACCGCGTGTGGTGGCCATGGTGTCCGACCTTGCGCCCAGCGCACCGGTCAGCGCCGCGTCGACGGCCGCGGCGATGGTGCCGTGCGACTGTGCGACCGCGCCCGCACCCGGTGCGGCGGCCGCCAGGGCACCCAGCTCGCCGGCGACCCGTTGATGAACTTCGCCGAGGGACCGCACGGCGCCGGGGTCCACCGACAGCGGTTGGGTCATCGCGCACCTCCCGATCACTCGGATCTGAGTTTAGGGCCGTGCGCCGGGGTGCCTCGACGGCAAAATCGTTGCGGTCAGGCCGGGCCGGTGGCCTCGGCCAGCGCGGCGCGGCCGAACGCGCAGTCGACGTCACCGCACAGGCGCGACAACGTCGCCGCGGCACGCGGGTCGCCCAACCGCAGCGCGTCCACCGCGGCGCGCAGCGCGACCGCCCCCTGCCCGCCGCGTTCGGCTGCCCTGACGGCATCCCGGGCAGCGGCGACGGCGCCGTGCGTGTCCCGCCGGGCCGCCGCGGTCCACGCCCGCGCCAGGGCGAGCTCCGGGGCGAACAGCATCGACTTCAGGCCGTGCCGGGATTCGGCGCGGGCCAACGCTTTCGCGGCCTCTGTCGGCTGCCCCGACCGGCCGAGCGCCTGCGCCAACAGCATCCACGCCAGTGGACCCCACGAATACCCGGTGGGCGCCAGCGTCGCGGCGGCTTCGCGAAGCACCGACACCGCACGGGTCAGCTCGCCGCGGGCGATCAGCACGTCGGCGATCACCACCTCACCGATCGCGCGGGCCGGCTGCCTTCGCCGCGCCAGATCGGTGATCCGCTCGGCCAGTTCGAGAGCGCGGTCGGGCCGGCCGGTCATCAGCAGCGCGGTCGTCTGGCCCAGCCCGCTGGTGAACCGCAGCAGACCCGGCTGCCCGGCGGCCAGCGCCCGCTCGGCGAGGGCGTCGACGTCGGCGAACCGGCCCATCCGCGCCTTGCTCAGGGCCGCCGCCGAGGCCGCCCAGCCGACCGCCGTCTCGTCGGCTGCCGGCGAGGAGAGCACTTCCTCGGTGAGTTCGCTTGCCAGGCGCAGATTTCCGGCGTTCATGGTGAACGTGGCCGACAATGCGTCGAGGGTGACACGGGCGGCAGGGGATGTCACCCTGCCGCGGGTGGTCCGCAGGAACGCGGTGGCGCGCTCCGGCTCGGACAGCATCCAGAACTGGTTGGCCGCGGTCGGCAGTGCCCACGCCATCAGCTCGTCCTCGCTGAGCCCGGCCGGGTCGATCTCGGCGAGCACCGCGTCGGCCTCCCGGCCGCGGCCCTGCCAGGCCAGCGCATACCCGACGGTCAGGCGGGCGCCGAGGTCCGGCGCCTTGCCCAGCGCCGCGCGGCCCAGCCGTTCGCTGAGCTCCAGGTCGCCCAGCCGCAACGCATCGCGCGCGGCGGCACACATGTCCGGGTGCGGGAGCGGGCGGTCGCTGCCCAGCGCCAGCGCCGCCAGCCGCAGCCGGCCGACCACCCCGACGCAGCCCGTGGAGACCTGCGCGACCATCGCGGTGCGCAGCCGGCGCAGTTCGGGGCCGCCGAGCGCGTCGCGGACCGCGTCCAGCAACATCGGGTGGGCCGGGCGCAGTTCGTCGTCCTCGGCCACCACTGCCCCGCAGCGCACCGCCTCGTCAACGGTGTCGAAGTCGGTCAGCGCCTCGGCGTCGGCGCGGCTCAACGGATCCGATACGGCCAGGAACTGCAGGATGCGGCGTGCGCCTGCCGGTTGTGCGTCGACGAACTCCTCGATGCGCGTCATCAGCCGGCCGTCGTCGTGGCCGGGGGGTTCCAGCTCCACCCGGCTGAGCAGACCGTCGCGCCACAGGGCCGCGATCTCGACAGGTACCGCGGCGGCTCCGACAGTGGCGGTCAGCAGCAGCCGCACCGACCGGTTCACCGCCAGCTGGTGCAGCAGGGCCGCCGACAGCGGATCCAGCAGATGCGCGTCGTCGACGACGAGCAGCCTGCCGTCTCCGAGGGCCTCGGCGGCCGCGCGCAGCACGGAGGTGGTGGTACCGGTCTCCGGCACGTCGAACAGCCGCTCGAATGCGGCCAGCGGGATCGCCTGGCGCGACACGGTCGCCCGCACCACGTCCACGCGCGGAAACTCGGCGGCCAGCCGGTCCGCGGCCGCGCGCACCACCGTGGTCTTGCCGACTCCCTCGGGCCCGATCAGCACCGCGCCCGCCCGTCCCCGCACACCGGCCTCGAGCATCTCCAGGGCGGGTTCGGCCGGCGCGGTCACCCATCCGAGAGGCTGAGGCGGGGGCACACGGCGGAGTCTATGTGGCTAGGTTGGTGATATGTCCCCAGATCAAGATCATGAGTGGGCTGTCTGCGTCTACTGCGCCTCGGGCCCGGTGCATCCCGATCTGCTGGAACTGGCCCGCAGCGTCGGGGACGGCATCGCCGCCCGGGGGTGGACGCTGGTGTCCGGTGGGGGCAATGTGTCGGCGATGGGCGCGGTGGCGACCGCGGCCCGGGCGCGCGGCGGCTACACCGTCGGCGTCATCCCGAAGCGCCTGGTGCACCGGGAGGTCGCCGACACCGAGGCCGACGAACTCGTCGTCACCGACACCATGCGGGAGCGTAAGCAGGTGATGGAGGACCGCGCCGACGCGTTCCTGGCGCTGCCCGGCGGCATCGGTACCCTCGAGGAATTCTTCGAAGCCTGGACCGCGGCCTATTTGGGTATGCACACGAAACCGATCGTGATGCTCAACACTCTCGGGCACTACGACGGTCTTCTGGCCTGGTTGCACGGGCTGGTCGGAACGGGCTACGTCGCCGAGGACGCGATGCGGTGCCTGACCGTCGTCGATGACGTCGATGCCGCTCTGGCCGCGTGTGCCCCGGGCTAGGGTGACCCACAAATCGACAGCGGAGGAAGAGCGGCAACTATGACGAAGAGGTCGGGGACCCGGGACAGCGTGGGGCTGTTCGACATCGCCAAGCAGGTGCCAGGTCTGCTCAAGGACGCGCCGACCATCGTCCGCGGTGTGGTGACGGGGTTCGGGGCCCGGCCGACCGCGAAGACGTCGATCGGCAAGGTGTTCCAGGACCGTGCCGCGCAGTACGCCAACAACGTGTTCCTGAAGTTCGAGGACCGCGAGATCACCTACGGCGAGGCCAACGAGATCGTCAACCGCTACGCGGCCGTGCTCGCCGCGCGCGGAGTGGGCCACGGAGACGTCGTCGGCATCATGATGCGCAACTCGCCCGAACCGGTGCTGCTCATGCTCGCCATCGTCAAATGCGGCGCGATCTCCGGGATGCTGAACTACCACCAGCGCGACGAGGTGCTCAAGCACAGCCTCGGGCTGCTGTCGGCCTCGGTCGTGGTCGCCGAGACCGAGTTCGTCGAGCCGATCACCGAGTCCGGCGCCGACACCAAAGGCCTGATGACCCTCGACGAGCTCCGGCAGCTCGCCGAGACCGCGCCGACCACCAACCCTGTGACCACCTCGGCGGTGCTGGCCAAGGACAAGGCGTTCTACATCTTCACCTCCGGCACCACCGGCATGCCGAAGGCCAGCGTGATGACGCACTACCGCTGGCTGCGCGCACTGGCCGGATTCGGCGGGCTCGGTCTGCGGCTGAACAACAGGGACACCCTGTACTGCTGCCTGCCGCTCTACCACAACAACGCACTGACGGTCGCGCTGTCGTCGGTGATCAACGCAGGCGCGGCGCTGGCGCTGGGCAAGTCGTTCTCGGCGTCGAAGTTCTGGGACGACGTGATCCGTTACGACGCCACCGCGTTCGTCTACATCGGCGAGATCTGCACCTACCTGCTCAAGCAGCCGGAGAAGCCGACCGACCGGCAGCACAAGGTGCGGGTCATCTGCGGAAACGGACTGCGCCCGGCCATCTGGGACGACTTCACCGAGCGGTTCGGCATCAAGCGGGTCTGCGAGTTCTACGCCGCCAGCGAGGGCAACACCGCGTTCGTCAACGTCTTCAACATCGACAAGACCACCGGGATCGCCCCGCCCACCCCGATCGCGTTCGTCGCGTACGACGAGCACACCGGCGAGCCGGTGCGCGACGACAACGGCCGGGTCCGCAAGGTCAAGAAGGGTGAGCCCGGGTTGCTGCTGTCCAAGGTCAGCAACTTCCAGCCGTTCGACGGCTACACCGACAAGAAGGAGTCGGAGAAGAAGCTCGTGCGCGACGCCTTCAAGGAGGGCGACGTGTGGTTCAACACCGGCGACCTGATGCGCGCACAGGGCTTCAACCACGCCGCGTTCACCGACCGGCTCGGCGACACGTTCCGGTGGAAGGGCGAGAACGTCGCCACCACCGAGGTGGAGGCCGCGGTGTCCACCCACGATCAGATCGAGCAGGTCACGGCGTTCGGCGTCGAGGTGCCCGACACCGGCGGCCGGGCCGGCATGGTGGCCATTCAGCTCAAAGAGGGCCACGAGCTCGACGGCAAGGGCCTGGCCAAGGCGGTGTTCGACAAGCTGCCCGGGTATGCGGTGCCGTTGTTCGTCCGCGTGGTGCAGGAGCTCGCGCACACGTCGACGTTCAAGAGTCAGAAGGGCGACCTGCGCAAGGAGGGCTACGGCGGCAGCAGCGGCGAGGGCGACGAGGACGACGTCAAGATCGAGGATCCGCTGTACGTGCTGTCCGGCCGCGACGAGGGATACGTGCCGTACTACGACGAGTACCCCGGCGAGGTCGCGGAGGGCAAGAAGCCCAAGTAACCCGCGGATCGGGCGCGCTCAGGCACCCTGACTGTCGCCGAACGCGCCCGATTCACGCCTGAACGTAGCCTGGGTGGTGTGCAGTCGACGTTTCTGGGACGCCCGGTGGCCGGGGATCGGGCGCTGATCATGGCGATCGTGAACCGCACGCCGGACTCGTTCTACGACCGCGGCGCCACGTTCACCGACGAGGCGGCCATGGAGGCGGCCCACCGGGTGGTCGCCGAGGGCGCCGACATCATCGACGTCGGCGGGGTCAAGGCGGGCCCCGGTGAGACGGTCGACGTCGACGAGGAGATCGCCCGGGTCGTGCCGTTCATCGAGTGGCTGCGCGGCACCTTCCCGGACCGGGTGATCAGCGTCGACACCTGGCGCGCGGAAGTGGCCAAGCAGGCCTGCGCGGCCGGCGCGGACCTGATCAACGACACGTGGGGCGGGGTCGATCCCGAGCTGCCCGCGGTGGCCGCCGAGTTCAACGCCGGGCTGGTGTGTTCGCACACCGGCGGCGCGGTGCCGCGGACCCGGCCGTTCCGGGTCAACTACGGGCTGACCGAGCGCGGTGTGGTCGACGACGTGGTCGCCGAGCTGACCTCCGCGGCGGAGCGAGCCCTGTCGCTCGGGGTGCGCCGGGACGGCATCGTCATCGACCCGACCCATGATTTCGGCAAGAACACTTACCACGGCCTTAGTTTGTTGCGCCAGGTAAAAGACCTTGTAAACACTGGATGGCCGGTCCTGATGGCCCTGAGCAACAAAGATTTCGTCGGGGAGACTCTGGGTGTGGGTCTGACCGAACGCCTGGAGGGCACCCTCGCCGCCACTGCGCTGGCGGCGGCCGACGGTGCCGCGATCTTCCGCGTGCACGAGGTCGGACCCACACGTCGGGTACTGGAGATGGTTGCGTCGATCAAGGGCGCCCGTCAGCCGAAACGCACCGTGAGGGGACTGGCATGACTGTGTTGTCTGACCGCGTCGACGACCTGGAGACCTACGGCGTGGCCGAGCACCGGTGGCTGCGTGAACGCAGCTGGTGCCGGCCGAGCTGGACCGTGGCCGAACTGGAGGCCGCCAAGAAGGGCCGCACCGTGTCGGTGGTGCTGCCCGCACTCGATGAGGAAGAAACGGTGGCCGGCGTCGTCGAGACCATCACCCCGCTGCTCGGCGGGCTGGTCGACGAGCTGATCGTGCTGGACTCCGGTTCCACCGACGACACCGAGATCCGCGCCGTCGCCGCCGGCGCCCGGGTGGTCAGCCGTGAGGTCGCGCTGCCCGAGGTGCCGCCGCAGCCCGGCAAGGGCGAGGTGCTGTGGCGCTCGCTGGCCGCGACCACCGGAGACATCATCGCGTTCGTCGACTCCGACCTGCTCGACCCCGATCCGATGTTCGTGCCGAAGCTGCTCGGCCCGCTGCTGACCGCCGACGGTGTGCACCTGGTCAAGGGGTTCTACCGGCGGCCGCTGAAGGTCAGCGGCCGGGAGGACGCCAACGGCGGCGGCCGGGTCACCGAACTGGTGGCGCGCCCGCTGCTGGCCGCGCTGCGTCCCGAGCTGATGTGCCTGTACCAGCCGCTGGGCGGTGAGTACGCGGGCACGCGCGAGCTGCTGACCGCGGTGCCGTTCGCCCCCGGCTACGGCGTGGAGATCGGGCTGCTCGTCGACGCCTACGACCGGTTGGGCCTGGATGGCATCGCCCAGGTGAACCTCGGGGTGCGCACGCACCGCAACCGCCCGCTGACCGAGCTCGCGTCGATGAGCAGGCAGGTCATCGCCACCCTGCTGACGCGCTGCGGCATCCCCGACTCCGGGGTCGGGCTCACCCAGTTCTTCGCCGACGGCGACGACTACACCCCGCGGACCTCGGCGGTGTCACTGACCGACCGTCCGCCGATGATCACCCTGCGCCCCCGCGGCTGACCGGCCGCTGCGCCGGTAGGGGTGCGCCGGTGTCGGCGCTTTGGGGCAATATCGAGGGGTGACTCTCGTCCTGCTCTACCTCGTCGTGCTGGTGCTCGTCGGCATCGTGCTGTTCGCCCTCGGCAGCGTGCTGTTCGGTCGTGGTGAGGCGCTGCCGCCGCTGCCGCAGGCCACCACCGCCACCGTGCTGCCCGCCTCCGGGGTCACCGGCGCCGACGTCGACGCGGTGAAGTTCAGCCAGACCGTGCGCGGCTACAAGACCAGTGAGGTCGACTGGGTGCTGGACCGGTTGGGACGTGAGCTCGACATGCTCCGCGGTGAGCTGGACACCCTGCGCGCCGCGACCGACCTGGACGACGACGTCGACGACGGGGCGCAGCACGCGGTCCCGGCGCGGGAGGACGCGTGACGGCCTCGGCTGCCGCGGACTCGCGGATCCGCTGCGGATGGATCGATCAATCGCGGCTTTCCGCAGATGATTTCGAGCTGTACCGGGACTACCACGACACGGAGTGGGGCCGGCCGCTGCGCGACTCGGCGTCGCTGTTCGAGCGGGTCAGCCTCGAGGCGTTCCAGAGCGGGTTGTCCTGGCTGATCATCCTGCGCAAACGGGACAACTTCCGTGCCGCGTTCGACGGGTTCGACGTCGAGCGCGTCGCGCGCTACACCGACCGCGACGTCGAACGGTTGATGGCTGATCCGGGCATCGTGCGCAACCGCGCCAAGATCGACGCGACGATCGCCAACGCGCGGGTCACCGCGGACATGGCCGACGCCGGCGAGGATCTGGGGGAGTTGCTGTGGTCGTTCGCTCCCGCGGATCGGGCGACCCGGGGGCGGCCCGCCACCATGTCGGAGATCGCCGCCGTGACTTCCGAGTCGAAGGCGATGGCCAAGGAGCTCAAGAAGCGCGGCTTCCGGTTCGTCGGGCCGACGACGGCCTACGCGCTGATGCAGGCGACCGGGATGGTCGACGACCACGTGACCAACTGCTGGGTGCCGGGGCTCGCGGACGGGAGGTAGTCGGGCGGTAGCGGTGCGCGATCGGCGTCCGGAACGGCCCGCCCGGACGGCTATAGCCGGGTCTTCGCACACGACCCGGTCAGGATAGGGAACAATGGAGGTCTGTAGCAGTTCAGAGCCGGGTGCTGTCGTCGCACGTCGAAGGGCGCAACGCCCGGCTCGCGGCAGACCAGAGCCCTGACGGGCACGCCCATGCGGAGGGAGCACTCGATGGCGGCGATGAAGCCCCGGACCGGCGACGGTCCACTGGAAGCAACCAAGGAGGGGCGGGGCATCGTGATGCGGGTACCACTGGAAGGCGGTGGCAGGCTCGTCGTCGAACTCACCCCGGACGAGGCCGCAGCGCTGGGCGACGAACTCAAGGGTGTCACCAGCTAGCGCGGCGCGCGCTAGCTCGAGACCGAGCGGTAGATCTGCAGTGTCTCCTGGGCGATCTGTGCCCAGGAGAACTCATCGATACACCGCAGACGTCCGGCTTTGCCGAATTCGGCCGCCCGCTGCGGGTCGGCGACCAGCGAGTTGACCGCGGCGGCCAGTCCGCTCTCGAACGACGCCGTGTCGTCGGGGTCATAGTGCACCAGCAGACCCGTCTGCCGGTCGGCCACCACCTCGGGGATCCCGCCGACGTCGGAGGCCACCACCGCCGTCGAACACGCCATGGCCTCGAGGTTCACGATGCCCAGCGGCTCGTACACCGACGGACAGACGAAAACGACTGCCGCCGACAAGATCTCGCGGATCTTGGGGGTGGGCAGCATCTCGCGCACCCAGAACACCCCGGTACGGGAAGCGGACAGTTCGCGGACCGCCGCGGACACCTCCTCGGCGATCTCCGGGGTATCTGGGGCGCCGGCGCACAGCACCAGCTGCACCTCGGGGTCGAACTTGTGCGCCGCTGCCACCAGATGCGCCACGCCCTTCTGGCGGGTGATCCGGCCGACGAACGCGACGATCGGCCGCGCCGGGTCGACTCCGAGTTCGGCCAGCACCGAATCGGCGGGACCCGGGTCAGCCGGATACCAGACCTCGGTGTCGATGCCGTTGCGCACCACGTGCACCCGGTCGGGGTCCAGCGCCGGATAGGTGCGCAGCACATCCTTGCGCATTCCCGAACTGACCGCGATGACCGCGGCCGCGGCCTCGACCGCGGTCTTCTCCACCCACGACGAGATGCGGTAGCCGCCGCCGAGCTGCTCGGCCTTCCACGGCCGCATCGGTTCCAGCGAGTGTGCGGTGAGCACGTGCGGGACCCCGTAGAGCAGTGCAGCCAGATGCCCGGCCATGCCGGCGTACCAGGTGTGCGAGTGCACCACGGTGGCCGCCGACGCGGCGTTGACCATGTTCAGGTCGGCCGACAGCGTGGTCAGCGCCGGATTGGCGCCGGCAAGCGCGGGATCGGGCTGGGCGACGACGGCGCCTGCCCGTGGCGCGCCCATACAGTGCACGTCGACCTCGCACAGGTGGCGCAGCTGCGCGACCAGTTCCGTGACATGGACCCCGGCTCCGCCGTACACCTCGGGTGGGTACTCCCGAGTCATCATCGCCACCCGCATGCTGTGACGGTATCCAACTTAGGGACCCGTCGCGAAGCATCCCCAATTGTCTTGACGGACAGCCGAGAAGTCCCTGCGCCGCGGCGGCAGGCCGACGCGCGACACGGCAAAAGCGGGAATGGGTGGCCCCTGTCCCCACGTGCGGATAGGTTGGCATCATGAGGGAAGCGCCACATGTGTTGGGCATCGTCCTCGCAGGCGGAGAAGGCAAGCGCCTCTACCCGTTGACGGCCGATCGCGCGAAGCCGGCCGTACCCTTCGGGGGCGGTTACCGGCTCATCGATTTCGTTCTCTCGAACCTCGTCAATGCCCGCTTTCTGCGGATCTGCGTTCTGACCCAGTACAAGTCTCATTCGCTGGACCGCCACATCTCGCAGAACTGGCGGCTTTCGGGGCTTGCCGGTGAGTACATCACCCCGGTGCCTGCCCAGCAGCGGCTCGGTCCGCGCTGGTACACCGGTTCGGCGGACGCGATCTACCAGTCGATGAACCTGATCTACGACGAGGATCCCGACTACATCGTGATCTTCGGCGCCGACCACGTGTACCGGATGGACCCCGAGCAGATGGTCCAGCAGCACATCGAGAGCGGCGCGGGTGCGACCGTGGCCGGGATCCGGGTGCCGCGCTCGGAGGCCAGTGCGTTCGGCTGCATCGACGCCGACGATTCCGGACGCATCCGGGGCTGGGTGGAGAAGCCGGCCGATCCGCCGGGCACCCCCGACGACCCCGAGATGACGTTCGCGTCGATGGGCAACTACATCTTCACCACCAAGGTGCTCATCGACGCCATCCGCGCCGACGCCGAGGACGGCGACTCCGACCACGACATGGGCGGAAACATCATCCCCAGGCTGGTCGCCGACGGGATGGCCGCGGTGTACGACTTCAGCGACAACGAGGTGCCCGGCGCCACCGAGCGCGACCACGGCTACTGGCGTGACGTCGGCACTTTGGACGCGTTCTACGACGCGCACATGGACCTGGTCTCCGTGCACCCGGTGTTCAACCTGTACAACAAGCGCTGGCCGATCCGCGGCGGCGCCGAGAACCTGGCGCTGGCCAAGTTCGTCAACGGCGGCTCGGCCCAGGAGTCGGTGGTCGGCGCGGGCAGCATCATTTCGGCCGCCTCGGTGCGTAATTCGGTGCTGTCGTCCAATGTCGTCATCGACGACGGCGCCATCGTCGAGGGCAGTGTGCTGCATCCCGGGGTGCGGATCGGGCGCGGCGCCGTGGTCCGGCACGCGATCCTGGACAAGAACGTGGTGGTCGGCCCCGGCGAGATGGTCGGTGTCGATCTCGACAAGGACCGCGAACGGTTCTCGATCAGCGCGGGCGGGGTGGTTGCGGTCGGAAAGGGCGTCTGGATCTGAGCTGGGTCACGGCACGCGGCGGGCGCGGTCGGACGCCGGCCACACGTAGGGCAGATCGTCAGGCACGTCCGGAAACAACGGCCGGTAGTGCGCCGGGTCCTTGCGCACCAGCGCGGACTGATGGCTGAGATGAAATTTCCTGTCGCCGAGCCAGGGCGGTAGCTCGTCGGCAACGGTGAGCTCGTCATACGAGCGGATCGTCGTCAGCCCGGTGCCGGCCGTCAGGTCCGCGGCCAGTGTCGCCGCACAGGTGTCACCCCGGCCCTGGGCGCACCACACCGCGCACACCTCCAGCCCGTACCGCACCAGCGCCTCCTCGTACCCGGCCCACATCGCCGCGGCGGGATGGTGGCGCCACCCGTACCCGGCGACGGTCAACGCCCGCAAAATCTGGATCGTCTCCACTCTCTGCTTGCCCAGCCTGCGGGTATCCAGCACGCGTGCGGAATCGGCGAAAGCCGGGTAGGGCAGGAAGGTCTGCATGCCGGCGGGATACCCGTTCGCACGGGTTCAGGGGGAACGGCGGGTGTGACGGCGCCGCAGCAACCGGCGCCGGCAGGGAGCAGGCCAGCCCGGTGAGCAGCGCCATGCGATCAGTAAGCGGTGGGTCACCACAGACCGGGGACGAGTCGGTACCGCACCCTCCGGGTGTAGTCGCGGTAGCCGTCGAGTTCGGCGGTCAGCATCTTCTCCTCGTCGAGGATGCGCGCCACCAGCGCCGGCGCCGCCGCGGCCACGCAGACGAGCCCCCACCACGAACCCAACGCCCATGGGGTGCCGAGCATCATGGTCAGCGTGCCGGTGTACATCGGGTGCCGCACGAGTCCGTAGAGGCCCGTCGACACCAGGGGCTGACCGGCCTCCACCCGCACGGTCGCCGCCGCGTAGTGGTTCTGCAGGATCACCAGCTGAGCCATGCCCAGTCCGAGGGCGACCATCACGTTGCCGACGATGACAAGCCACCCCGGCACGGAGGACCAGCCGAACCGGTGGTCCAGCGCCGAGACCACGAACGTCGCGGCCACCAGCGCCATGGTCACGGTGATGACGATCCGTTGCGCGGGACGGGTTTCCGCCGTCGGTCCGGCCTTCATGCGACGCGCCAGCACATCGGGGTGGCGGGCGGCCAGCACGATGCTCGGCCCCAGCGTGGTCACCGCGAACACCGCGAGGAACACCCAAGCCTGCCAGTAGTGGAAGGTGCCCGCCGGCCAGAAGAGCACCGCGGCGAAGAACGCCACACCGAACACCGCCGATGCCAGTGTCTGAACGATCAGCTTCACCGCGGACTCCTGCCGGCTTCAGACCGCGTCGCGACGCCGGTAGATGCCCGTGGCCGCCACCACCAGAACCGCCGCCACGCAGCACATCACGATCCACGCGGTGACGGGGACGTCGGCCGGGCTGTCGGTCTGACCGACCGGCGACAGGTCGAGCAGCCATTCCGGCAATCGCAGCAGCGCACCGAGATACAGCGACGCGACGATGAAAGTGACTGCCAGCCAAGCGATCCACACCTGCCGCAGAGCCACCGCCAGTGCGGCCACCCCCGCCGACACCGCCAGCGCCGGGACGAAGGCGAGCCCGGCCAGGGTGAGCTTGAGCACGGTGGCGGGCTCACCCAGCGTCAGCCCGGCGCCCAGCCCGTTGCCCAGGCCCGCCGCGAACATCAACGCCGTCGCACCGAGCACCGCCGCGACCACCGCGGTCGACAGCCAACGGGCGCGCGAGACCGCACCGGCCAGCACCGCTTCGCCGAGGCCGGACTGCTCGTCGCCGTAGATGCGCAGCACCGCCACGGTGACGTAGGCGCACGCCGCGGCGGCCAGGAACTGCGTCATCGTCGTGTACACCCCGTCCAGGCCCTGGCTCGACACGAGGCGGGCCAGCAGTTCGTTGTCCTCGGCGGCGTCGAGCAGCGACTTCGTCATCGACCCGAAGGCCAGCCCGGACGCGAACAGGCCGACCGACCAGCCGATGGTCTGCCCGCGCTGCAGCCGCAGGTGCAGAGCCAGCACGCCGCGGACCGGCCGCGCCCGGGGGTGGTCGCCGGTCGAGGTGATGGTGGCGTCGTCGTACTGGCGGCGCATCTCCAGGGCAGCCGCCGCCGCGACGAGGATCAGCGTCAACCCGATCAGCAGTGCCAACGGCCACCAGCGCAGCTCGACGAAGGGCCGCATCTGCTGCGCCCACGCGATCGGCGACAGCCAGCTCAGCGCACTGCCCGAGTTGTCGATGACGTCGCCGACGCCGCGGATCAGCGCTGCCAGCGCGAGGGCGGCCATGGCGGCCCCGGTCGCCGCGCGCGCCGCCCGCCACATCTGCGCGGTCACCGCCGTGACGGCGCCGAACACGGTGGCCACCCCGGTGACGCCGAGGCACATCGCGGCCGAGTCGACGACGTCGAATCCGTTGGCGGCGATGGCGACGGTCATCGCCACCGCGAGCACGGTGTTGACCGCCACCACGACGGCCAGCGCCGCGGCGGTCCGCGCGTACCGGCCCACGACCGAGGCCAGCACCAGTTCCGCGGCGCCGCTCTCCTCTTCGGCGCGGGTGTGCCGAATCACGGTGAGAATGGCCAGGATCGACGTGGCCACGATCAGGGTCAACATCAGCTCGTTGGCCACCATCGCACCGAGATCGGTTTCGCGGCCGCCGAACATCGGGCCGCCCAGCATCATGCCTGCAGGTGTCTTGAGCAGGTTCACCCTGGCCTGGCGCTGGGCCTCCTCGGGGTAGGCCAGCTCGATGGTGTTGGGGGAGTAGGCCATCATCGCGGTCAGCGCCGCGATCCAGACCGGCAGCCGGATGCGGTCGCGACGTAGCGCGAGTCGAACCAACGCGGCGGTGCCCGTCCACGGTGATCCCGTCGTTGCCGCTGTGTGCCGCGGGCCGCGGGTAGCGACCGCGGCGGTGGCGCTCACCGTTCCGATCCCTGGTATTCGCGGAGAAACAGATCCTCCAGCGAGGCGGGAGCCACAGTCAGCTCCTCGATGCCGAGTCCGCCCAGGTCGGTCATGGTGCGGTCGAGATCGTCGCGGTCCACCGCGAAGCGCAGGTTTCCGTCATCGGCGCGCAGGTCGTGGATGTAGGGCGCCCGGCGCAGGCTTCCGGCGTCCCCGCGGGTGCGGACGCTGACGGTGGTGCGCATCAGATGGCGCATCTCGGCCAATGTCCCCGATCGGACCGTGCGCCCGGCACGCACGATGGTGACTGTGTCGCAGAGCTTTTCGACCTCGGCCAGGATGTGGCTGGACAGCAGTACCGCCGCGCCCCGGCCGGCCACCTCACGCACACACTGCTGGAATGTCTGCTCCATCAGCGGATCCAGGCCCGAGGTCGGTTCGTCGAGGACGAACAATTCGCTGCGGGTGCAGAACGCCGCGATGATCGCGACCTTCTGGCGGTTGCCCTTGGAATAGGTGCGCGCCTTCTTGTGCGGGTCGAGTTCGAAGCGGTCGATCAGCTCGTCGCGGCGTGCCTCGTCCACGGTGTCCTCGCCACGCAACCGCGCCAGGAAGTCGATGGCCTGCATCCCCGTCAGGTTCGGCCACAGGGTGACATCGCCTGGGACATAGGCGATCCGGCGGTGCAGACGCACCGCGTCGCGCCACGGGTCGCCACCCAGCAGCGCCACCGAGCCGCCGTCGGCACGCAGCAGCCCGAGCAGCACGCGGATGGTCGTGGACTTGCCGGAGCCGTTGGGGCCGAGGAACCCTGCCACCTCGCCCGGGGCGACGACGAGGTCCAGCCCGTCCAGTGCTCTGGTGCGGCCGAACGACTTGCGCAGTCCTCGGATGTCGACGGACAGTTCAGTGCCGGTCATCGGGTGCCCCTTTCATCGCGGTCAACGGAATGCCTTGTCGTCGTTGGGCGAGGAACGCGTCGTACATGGTGGATTCGGTCATCAGCCCGTTGGTGTAGAGCTCCAGGGCCGGCAGCATCATCTCCTCGCTGTAGTCGCGCAGCACCGCCCGCAGATCCGTCGGGTTGTCGTGCAACTGCAGGTAGAGCAGGAACCCGCCGCCTGCGGACATTGCGAGGAACCGGGCGCGGCTCTTCGGGTCCGGGCTCGGTTTGATGGTCCCGGCCCGCACCCCGGCCTCGATGTACTGCTCGGCGTTGTCGATCATGCTGTGCCAGAACGCCTTCGCGAGATCACCGCCGGCCTGCATGCTGCGCACCAGGTAACCCATCAAGGGCGCGTACTCCTCGATCTCGGCCATCTGCGCGAACCAGGTCGCCGGATCGGAGGACTGGATGGTCTCGGTCTTGGCGGCCCGCACCGTCTGCACGACGTATTCGTCGCACGCCTTGCGCAGGTTCTCCTTGGAGCCGAAGTGGTGGATCACCAGCGCTGGGCTGACCCCGGCCGCGGCGGCGATGGCGCGCACGCTGACCGTGAAGCCCTCTCGGCCGAACAGGTCGAGGGCGGCCTCTCGGATCCGGGCCGTCGCGGTCAGATCATCTGCTGAACGCATGTTCAACATGCTAAACGCGCGTTCAGTGCGCGGTCAATAGCCAGTTCTCCACCGCGGAATAGCATTCCGCGGAGTGAAAAGGGCGGCGGATTCATACGGTCATTGCAACATCGGGCGGTTTGAGGAGTTGCTGAGTGACCAGTGGTCGGCGGTTCGGGTGTGAGGTTCGGCGCGAGTTTTACGACCGGGTGTGTGCTGGTGCGCCGGTCAAGCACGCGGCTGTGGAGTTGGGCGTGTCTTTCCAGGCCGGCTACCTGTGGTGGCGCAAGGCTGGCGCGATGCGACTGCTCAATGGCAACGGTGGATCAGGTTTGGCTGAACCGGGTGATCTGACCCGGGTCGGTGGACCGGGGCGGCGGCTCAGTTTCGACGAACGTGTGGTGATCATGCGGGGTCTCGACGCGGGGTTGGGCTACGCCGCGATCGGGGCGAAGCTGGGCCGAGATCGCTCGGTCATCTGGCGCGAAGTGTCTCGCAACCGCACCGACGACGGGGACTACCACGCCCACGTGGCCCACGCCCGGGCCGCGCGGGCTGCGCGCCGGCCCAAGTCGTTCAAGCTGTCTGACCCGAACCTGTGCGCGGCGGTCGAAGCGTGGATGGACGACGGGTGGAGCCCCAAGCTGATCGCTGAGGTGTTGGCCCGTGATCACCCTGGTGACAAGCTGGCACGGGTGAGCCACGAGACGATTTACCGCAGCCTGTATGTACAAGCTCGTGGCCAGTTGCGCGCTGATCTGCATCGATGCTTGTCCACTCGACGAGCGGCGCGTAAGCCGCGCGGGCATGCCCAACGGCGCGGCACCTTCGATGACGTGCTGCGTATCAGTCAACGGCCCGCTGAAGCCGCTGATCGTGCGGTGCCCGGGCATTGGGAAGGCGATCTGATCGTCGGCGCCCGCGGCGCCAGCGCGATCGGCACCCTGGTCGAACGCAGCACCCGGTTCACCATCTTGTTGCATCTGCCCGTCGACCACACCTCCGAAGCGGTCGCCACGGCGATGCTTGAGGCAATGGCCAAGCTGCCCGATCACCTGCGCCGTTCGATCGCCTGGGACCGCGGCAGCGAGATGGCCCGCTGGCAGGACATCTCGCTGCAGCTTCAAGCGCCGGTGTACTTCTGCGACCCGCACGCGCCCTGGCAGCGTGGCAGCAACGAGAACACCAACCGGCTGCTGCGCCACTGGTTTGAGAAGGGCACTGATCTGAGCGTCTACACCAAAGCCGACCTGCAAGCCGTCGCCGACAAACTCAACACCCGACCACGCCCCACCCTTGACCTCGACACCCCCGCCCAGCGCATGGCCGCTCTGATTAGCCAAGCAGCCTAAGCGCTTTAGCAGCCCGGAATGCTATTCCGCGGCGCTTGGGGAAGGGGGGCGGCGCTCTGGGTGGGTGTGCGGGTCAGTCGCGGGCGGCGGCGAGCAGGCCGTCGCCGAGCGGGATCAGCACCGGCGTGAGCCGCTCGTCCTCGGCGATCAGCCGGGCCGCCTCGCGCACAGCGGCGACCTCGCTGTCCTTGGCTGAGGCGTCTCCAGCCCGGCCACCGAGCGCGGCGCGGTGCACGACGATCGCGCCGCCGGGGCGCAGCAACCGCACACCCTCGGTGACGAACTGCGGCTGATCGGCCGGTGCGGCGTCGATGAAAACCAGGTCGTAGGACTCGTCGGCCAGCCGGGTCAGCACCTCCTGGGCGCGTCCGCCGATCAGCCTGGTCCGGCCCGGACCCACGCCGGCCTCGGAGAAGGCCTGCTTGGCGATCCGCTGGTGCTCGGGTTCGACGTCGATGGTGGTCAGCACGCCGTCCTCACGCATCCCCGACAGCAGCCAGAGGCCGCTGACGCCGGCGCCGGTGCCGACCTCGACGACCGCGCGGGCGCCCGTCACCTTCGCCAGCACGCACAGCAGCGCACCGACCGCGGGGGTCACCGCTCCGGCGCCGATGTCCACGGCGCGTTCCCGGGCGGCGGCGACGATCGCGTCCTCGGAGATCGACTGCTCGGCATGGTTGACGATCGCTGCGGCCTGACGGGCCCGTGCGGTGGCATCGCCGGACTCGGCCCCGGGCTCGTCGGTGCTGGACATGCCCGCAGCGTAGAGCCAAGTCCGCGTCGCCCGCGACTGCGACACGCCCGGCCGCCGTCGCCGGGACAGCCCGCCTGCCGGGGTGTTTCCGCTGCTCGGAAACGGGGTAGCGAACTTTCTCAGGAAAAGTTCAGTTTGCTCATATGCCTGCCACACCAGCACGGGAGACGGTGATCGCATGACAGACGGCGCACCCAGCGCACGCACCGATCTCTCGCGTCCCGGGAACAATCTCCCGGCGCGTGTTGTTGACGCCGACGAGCGGCCGTCACCGCACAGCCGCGACCCCCACGACATGGAGGATCTGACGACCATCACACATGGCCCCGTCACCACTGCCGCCGCGCCGGTCACCATGGCCCACCGCGAGCAGTACACCGACGCCCACTGGGTGGAGCCCACCGACGAGCTGACCGGCACCGCGGTGTTCGACGCGACCGGGGACAAGGCCGCCATGCCGAGCTGGGACGAGTTGGTTCGCCAGCATGCCGACCGGGTGTACCGCCTGGCCTACCGGCTGTCGGGCAACCAGCACGACGCCGAGGACCTGACGCAGGAGACGTTCATCCGCGTGTTCCGTTCGGTGCAGAACTACCAGCCCGGCACGTTCGAGGGCTGGTTGCACCGCATCACCACGAACCTCTTCCTCGACATGGTGCGCCGCCGTGGACGCATCCGGATGGAGGCGCTGCCCGAGGATTACGACCGGGTGCCCGCCGACGAGCCGAACCCTGAGCAGATCTACCACGACTCCCGGCTGGGCCCGGACCTGCAGGCCGCGCTCGATTCGCTGGCGCCGGAGTTCCGCGCCGCGGTCGTGCTGTGCGACATCGAAGGTCTGTCCTACGAGGAGATCGGCGCCACCCTCGGTGTGAAGCTGGGCACCGTGCGCAGCCGTATCCACCGGGGCAGGCAGGCGCTGCGCGAGTACCTGGCGCGGCATTCCGACACCGGCGCCGCCCTGGACCCGGCCACCTCCGCCTGACGTTCCGGCGATGCTGTCCACTTCGCCGCGCTACATTCGAAGAAGGTCGGCAGGCAGCCCACGACGCCCAATGGAGAGGAGCTTGGTGGTGTTCGATCCCGGACATGCTTTCCGTCGGGCGTTCTCGTGGCTCCCGGCCCATTTCGCGTCGCAGAGCGGCGATCCGGTCGGTCCCCGGCAGTTCGGCTCCACCGAGCATCTGTCCACCGAGGCGATCGCGGCGTTCGTCGACGGCGAGCTGCGGATGTCTGCGCATCTGAGGGCCGCGCACCATCTGTCGTTGTGCCAGGAGTGCGCCATGGAGGTCGACGCGCAGCGGCAGGCGCGCGAGGCGTTGCGGGACTGCCGCCCGGTCGCGATGCCGAGTTCCTTGCTGGGCCTGTTGTCCCAGATCCCGAACCACACGCCCGTGGAGGCGCCTGAGCCCGTTGATACGCCGCAGTTAGCTGACGGCACGCAGCGGCCGCGTCGTCGGCGCCGGTAGGGTATAGCGGTATCGACCGCGACCGCCGACAGCCGTCGCAGCAGGTGTGGAAGTGCAGGACAGGGCCGGGACAGGGCCGGGAAAGGGCGATGTACGGGTGACCAATCTGGACCAGACCGGTCGGGAACGCCTCGAGCCGCGACCGGTGTCACGTCCGCCGGTCGATCCGTCGGCTCAGCGCGCATTCGGCCGACCCGCCGGGGTGAGTGGCTCGTTCCTGAGCGCCGACCAGCATCGTGACCAGGGTGAGTACACCCCCAAAGACCAGGCGCCGGATCCGGTGCTGGCCGAGGCCTTCGGCCGGCCCCATCAGGGCGGTGACTCGTTGCAGCGCCATCCCGCCGACGCAGGCGCCCTCGACGCCGAACGTGCCGGCGATGCCGACGAACCCGACGACCCGTGGCGCAACCCTGGTGCCCCCGCCGCGCTGGGCACCCCCGCGCTGACCCCGACGGTCGCCGTGCCGCAGGCGGCGCCGGTCGGCAAGCTCGGCGTGCGTGACGTGTTGTTCGGCGGCAAGGTGTCCTACGTCGCGCTCGTCGTGCTCGGCATCACCGCCCTTCTCATCGGGGTGGCCGGCGGCTGGGTGGGACGCACCACCGCCGAGGTGGTCTCGGCGTTCACCACCTCCAAGGTCACCCTGGAGACCGCGGCCGGCGGCGACGAACCCGAGGGGCAGTTCGCGAAAGTGGCTGCCGCGGTGGCGGACTCCGTCGTGACGATCGAGGCGACCAGCGACCGGGAGGGCTCACAGGGCTCCGGTGTGGTGATCGACGGCCGCGGCTACATCGTCACCAACAACCACGTGATTTCCGAAGCCGCGTCCAATCCGAGCGAATTCCAGATGTCGGTCGTGTTCAACGACGGCTCCGAGGTGCCTGCGAACCTGGTCGGCCGCGACCCCAAGACCGACCTGGCGGTGCTCAAGGTCGACAATGTGGACAACCTGGTCGTGGCCCGCATGGGTGACTCCGAGAAGTTGCGGGTCGGTGAAGAGGTGATCGCCGCCGGCGCCCCGCTGGGCCTGCGCAGCACTGTCACGCACGGCATCATCAGCGCGTTGCACCGGCCCGTCCCGCTCTCCGGCGACGGCTCGGATACGGACACCGTGATCGACGGGGTGCAGACCGACGCGTCGATCAACCACGGCAACTCGGGCGGCCCGCTGATCAACATGAGGTCGGAGGTCATCGGCATCAACACCGCGGGCAAGTCGTTGTCCGACAGTGCCAGCGGGCTCGGTTTCGCGATCCCGGTCAACGAGGTCAAGCAGGTCGTCGAGACGCTGATCCAGAACGGCAAGATCGCCCACCCGACGCTCGGGCTGACCGCGCGGTCGGTGAGCAACGACGTGGCCAAGGGTGCGCAGATCGCCGACGTGTCGCCGGACAGCCCGGCCGAGCGGGCGGGCATCGTCGAGAACGACGTCGTCGTCAAGGTCGGTGACCGTAAGGTCGCCGACGCCGACGAGTTCATCGTCGCGGTGCGTCAGCTCACGATCGGCCAGCCGGCCCCCATCGAGGTGCTCCGCGAGGGACGACCGGTCACGTTGATGGTGACTCCCAACGGCGACGACAGCACGTAACGATGTTCGCGAACGTCGGCTGGGGCGAGATGCTGGTCCTGGTGATCGCCGGTCTGGTGATCCTCGGGCCGGAACGGCTGCCCGGAGCCATCCGCTGGACGGCGGGAGCGGTCCGCCAGGTCCGTGACTATGTGACCGGGGCGACCACCCAACTGCGTGAGGAGCTGGGCACCGACTTCGACGACCTGCGGGAGCCGCTGTCGGAGCTGCAGAAACTGCGGGGGATGACGCCGCGCGCGGCGCTGACCAAACACCTTCTCGACGGCGATGACTCGATCTTCACCGGCAAGTTCGATCAGAACGGGTCGACGCCGGGCAAGCCCGAGAAGCCGCAGTCGGGGCCGGGCCCCGCCGCGGCGATGCCGGAGACCGGCCAGACCGATACGCCGACCTCGGGCGCGACGCCACCCTCCGGCGCGACACCGTTCGACACCGACGCGACCTGACCTCGTGGGCCGGTGACGGCTAGCGACCGGCGGGATCGAGTCCCAGGGACATCCCGGCCAGCCCGCGCTTGCGGCTCGACAGCGCGTCGGCGACCTTACGCAGCTCCTTGCCCGCGGGGGAGTCGGGCGCGCTGAGCACCAGCGGGATCCCGGAGTCACCGGCAGCCACCAGGGCCGGATCCAGCGGGACCTGGCCGAGCAGCGGCACGTCGGCGCCAACGGCGCGGGACAGGCTCTCGGCGACGTGGCGACCGCCGCCCTCTCCGAACATCTTGATGACGGGCCCGTCGACCATGTTCTCGACGACACCGGCGATGCGCTGACGGGTCTGCAGCGCGATCGCGCCGGCCCGCTCGGCCACCTCGGCGGCGGCCAGCTGCGGGGTGGTGACCACAAGGATCTCCGCACCTGGGATCAGCTGGGCCACCGAGATCGCGATGTCGCCGGTGCCCGGGGGCAGGTCGAGCAGCAGCACGTCGAGATCGCCCCAGTACACGTCGGCGAGGAACTGCTGCAGCGCCCGGTGCAGCATCGGCCCGCGCCAGACGACGGGGGTGTTGCCCTGGGTGAACATCGCGATCGAGATGACCCGCACGTCATGGGCGACCGGCGGCAGGATCATCGAGTCGACCTGGGTGGGGCGATCGGTCGCCCCGATCATCCGGGGGACGGAATGGCCGTAGATGTCGGCGTCGAGGAGCCCGACGGACAGGCCGCGGGCCGCCATCGCCGCGGCCAGGTTGACCGTGACGCTCGACTTCCCGACGCCGCCCTTGCCCGACGCGACCGCGTAGACCCGGGTGAGCGACCCCGGCTGGGCGAACGGGATCACCGGCTCGCGGGAGTCGCCGCGCAGCATCTTGCGCAGTTCGGCGCGCTGTTCGTCGTTCATCACGTCCAGGCTGACCTTGACCGCGCCGGTGCCGGGCACGTCCTGCACGGCGCGGGTCACCTGGTCGGAGATCTCGGTCTTCTTCGGGCACGCTGACGTGGTCAGGTAGATCTCGACGTGGACTGAGGCGTCGGGGTCGACGCTGACGTTCTTGACCATGCCCACTTCGGTGATCGGACGCCGCAGCTCGGGGTCGATCACCTTGGTGAGTGCGGCGCGCACGGCCGCTTCCAGGTCAGGCGGAGTAGATGTCATCACCAGCGAGTCTAGGCTCCTGACACCGTCGCCCCCGAATGCGGGCGTGCGGGGGTGCGCTCAGCCCACGGGACCGGGCGCGGGCCCCGGGGCGGGCGGCATACCGGGCGCCGCTGGCGGGCCGGGCAGCGCAACGGGCGCCGGGGCGGCCGGGCCGGGAGCCGGTGCGGGTCCGGCGGGCAATCCGAACGGTGCCGCAGGAGCGGGGGCAGGGCCGGGCGCCGGCGCGGCGGGCGGGAGGTCCTGGATGCAGAACACCGCGCACTCGTCGGGCTGCCGCTGTTGCTGCGGCTGCGCCATCCAGGGTGGAACCCACGCCGGCGGCGGCGGCACGGGTTCGGGCGCGGCCTGGGGAGCGGGTCCGGGCAACGGGCCCAGGCTCTGGCCGGGCACGAACCCCGGCACGCTCTGGTTGATCTGGCTGGCCACATCGGTGCGCGTCATCAACGGGATCAACGCCAGCGGGTCGTTGGCGGGCAGTCCGGTGGCGTTGATCGGCAGCCCGGGGCCCAGCCCCGCGCGCCGGTCGAGGTGGCTGGCCGTCATGGCGGCCTCCTCGAGCTCGGGCACCGCCCCGACGATCGGCGGGAGGTCGACCGGTACGACCCCGGTCGCGTACGCAGCCGCCCAGCTCAGCACGTTCTGGGCGTAGGCCATCGAGTTGTTGTAGCGCAGGATCGCGGCGATCACGTCGGTCTGGTTGCGCAGGTTCATGTTGCCGCTGCACAGGTACCGGGCCGCGGCCAGCGACGCGTCGTAGAGGTTCTGGACGTCGGCTTTCCCGTCGCCGTCCCCGTCGGAGGCGTAGCGCGACCAGGTGCCGGGCAGGAACTGCATGGGACCCATCGCGCGGGCGTAGATCACGCGGTCGGCGGACCGGCTCTGCACGATCACCTCGTTGCCGGGCAGGGTGCCGTCCAGTGCCGGGCCGTAGATCGGGCGCACCGCGGTGCCTCGCGCGTCGGTGGCGCCGCCGTAGGCGTGCATCGACTCGATGCGGCCGATGCCGGCCAGCAGGTTCCAGCTCAGCCCGCAGCCGGGATAGGCGGCCGCCATCATCGTCTCGGCGTTGCGGTAGGCCGCCAGGGCCGTCGACGGGATGCGCAGCGTGCCGGGCGCGTTCACCACCGTCGGCGGGGGCGGCGCGGAAGACGAGGCGCTGGCCACGGTGCGCAACGGGGTCGGGGTCTTCTTCACCGCCACCACGGACGGCCCGGAACGGTCGGCGGGCGGCGCCGCGACCGCGGCCAGCGGCACCACCGCGGAGTCGCGGACCGGCGCGTGGGTCGACGGCGCGGACGCGCCGACGGCGCCGGCCAGCACGAGTGGTGTGAGTACCGCGGCGACCCCGAAGGCCGGCATCCGGACGAACTGTCCCGCTCGCCGTCGCGCTGCTTCGAGGGCTGATGCCCCAATGTGCACTCGACCGTCCTAGCTGTTAGACCATCTGTGAATCAAGTCACCATACCTATTGGGCAACGGTGGTGTTACAGCAATCGCCGCGTCTGTCTAGCCGGATCTCTTCGCCCGCCGTTCGCCGGTGTCGTGTTTGCCGGAATCGGGCTTGCCCGGCTCGGTGCGGGCGTGCAGTTCCTCGATGAGGTCCCGGATCTCCTCCAGCTCGCGGCGGAGGTAGTCGCGGGTGGCGACCTCTCCGACGGCCAGCCGCAGCGCCGCGAGCTCGCGGGCCAGGTACTCGGTGTCGGCCTTGGTCTGCTGCGCCCGGCGCCGGTCCTCCTCCAGCGACACGCGGTCGCGGTTCTCCTGCCGGTTCTGGGCCAGCAGGATCAGCGGCGCGGCGTAGGCGGCCTGGGTGGAGAACGCGAGGTTGAGCAGGATGAACGGGTACGGATCCCACTGCCAGGCGAACGCGCCGAAGTTGAGCAGGATCCACACGACCACGAAGATCGTCTGCATGGCGAGATAGCGGCCGGTGCCGAGGAAGCGGGCGAAGCGCTCGCTGACCCGGCCGACGGCCTCGACGTCGAGCCGCGGCGCCAGGCTCCGCGAGATCCGCGGCGTGTCCAGGCGCTGCCGGGAGGACGGTTCGCTCATTTCGTATTCTCCGCGGTGAGGATCACGGTCTCGGCTTCGCGTTCCCGCCAGTCGTCGGGCAGCAGATGGTCGAGGACGTCGTCGACCGACACCGCACCGAGCAGGTGGTTCTCGTCGACCACCGGCCCGCACACCAGGTTGTACGCGGCGAAGTACCGGGTGACCGCGCCGAGCGCGTCCTCGGGGCCGAGGGTGGGCAGGTCGGTGTCGATGATGCCGCTGACCAGTGTCGCGGGCGGTTCCCGCAGCAGGCGTTGCAGATGCACGCAGCCCAGGTAGCGCCCTGTCGGGGTCGCGGTGGGCGGGCGCACCACGAACACCAGCGACGCCAGCGCCGGGGTCAGGTCCGGATCCCGAACGCGCGCAAGGGCTTCGGCGACAGTGGTGTCCGGTGCGAGCACCACGGGCTCGGAGGTCATCAGACCGCCCGCGGTGTTCGGCGAGTGACTCAGCAGGCGACGGACGTCCTCGGAGTCCTCGGGATCCATCCGCCGCAGGAACTGCTCGGCGTCGGCGGGGGTCATCGTGCCGAGCAGGTCGGCGGCGTCGTCGGGGTCCATCGCCTCGAGCACGTCGGCCGCGCGATCGGTCTTGAGCTGGCGTAGCACCGCCACCTGCTGGTCCACCGGCAGTTCCTGTAGCACGTCGGCCAGCCGCTCGTCGTCGAAGGCGTTGACCACCTCGTAGCGCCGCTTGTCGGGGAGCTCCCGGATCGCGTCGGCCACCTCGACGGCGCGCTGGCCCTGGAACTGCTCCAGCAGCTGGGCCACCCCCTGGTCGGGCATGGCCAGCCCGGACGGGGTGAGGCCCTGCACGTTCTGCCACTCGACGGTGTAAACGTTGCTCCGCCGGCCGAGCCGGCGCTGCTGGCGCACGGCGACCTTGGTGACCATCCAGTCGCGGGTGCGGGTCTGCTCGATGGCCAGATCGACCACGACGACGTCCACTCCGGCCAGTTCCGGAAGGTCCGGATCGTCGACGCGGACGCGGGTCTCGATCACCTGCCCCAGCACCAGCACCTCGCCGGGGCGCTGCGAGAAGCGCCGCAGCGACACGTTGCCCGTCGACAGCGTGACCGCGCCCGGCTCGATGGCCGTGACGCGCAATATCGGTACGAAAATTCGTCTGCGGGTGAGCAATTCGATGACAAGGCCGAGCACGCGCGGTTGTTGACGTACGACACTGATGCCGATGACCACGTCACGGACGCGGCCGATGGATTCGCCGTCGGGACCGAGCACGACCATGCCAGCGAGCCGAGCCGCATAGACCCTGTTGACGGACGCCATGGTTGTAAAGGGTAGAGAGTGTTGTTGTGGAAAACCGGTATCGGCCCCGTCGGACGTGCCTGTCCGTGCCGGGCAGCAGCGCAAAGATGATCCAGAAGGCCAAGAGCCTTCCCGCCGATCAGGTGTTTCTCGACCTCGAGGACGCCGTCGCGCCGGACGCCAAGGCGCAGGCGCGCGAGCAGGTCGCCGCGGCGCTGGCCGAGCCGGGATGGGCCGGGCAGTTGCGCGGCGTGCGCGTCAACGACTGGACCACACCGTGGACCCACGCCGACATCATCGAGGTCGTCGCCAGGGCCGGAGCCGCGCTGGACATCGTGGTGCTGCCCAAGGTGACCGACGTGTCGCACGTCCACGCCCTCGATCTGCTGCTGCGCCAACTGGAGGCCATCCACGGTCTCCCGTTGGGGCGCATCGGAATCGAGGCCCAGATCGAGGATGCCAGAGGGCTGACCAACGTCGACGCGATCGCCGCGGCCCCGCGGGTGCAGGCTCTGGTGCTCGGTCCCGCCGACCTGATGGCCAGCCTGAACATGCGCACGCTGGAGGTCGGTGAACAACCCGAGGGCTATCGCGAAGGGGATGCCTACCACCACGTGCTGATGCGCATCCTGGTGGCGGCCAGGGCCAACGGGATCGCCGCGATCGACGGGCCGTATCTGAAGATCCCCGACGTCGAGTCGTTCCGGCGGGTGGCCGGGCGTTCCGCGGCACTGGGTTACGACGGCAAGTGGGTGCTGCACCCGGACCAGATCGACGCGGGCAACGAGATTTTCAGCCCGCGGCAGGAGGCCTACGACCACGCCGAATTGATCCTCGAGGCCTACGAGTGGCACACGTCGAAGGCCGGCGGCGCCAGGGGAGCGGTGATGCTCGGTGACGAGATGATCGACGAGGCCAGCCGCAAGATGGCGCTGGTGATCGCGGGCAAGGGCCGCGCGGCGGGCATGCAGCGCACGGGTGAGAGGTTCCAGCCGCCGGCCGGGTGAGCGGTACGGCCGCGGTCAGGAACTCATGATCGCGATGGTGGCGATACCGCTGATCAGCAGGGTGAGCACGCCGACGGCGACGCCGGCGATGGCCAGGCCGCGGCCTTCCTGCTGTGTCTGGTTGATCTGGTTCATCGCCACGATGCCCAGCACGATGCCGATGATGGAGCCCACACAGCAGAACAGGCCGACGCACGAGGCCACCAGTGAGCCGATCGCCAGGGAATTGGTGCCCTGCGGGGCCGGTGCCCCGTAGCCGTACTCGGCGCCGATCCATCCCCCTGCGGGCGGGTATCCGCCTGCCCCGTAGGGCGGCGGCGGGGGATACGACGGGCTCCCGTATTCGGGTGCGCCGTATCCCTGACCGCCGTAGCCGGGGGCCGGGTACGGCGGGGGCCCTCCCGCGTCGGGGTAGGGCGGGGGATATGCCGGGGGCGGGTAGTCCGGGGCCGCGAATCCGCCGGGCGGCGGATATCCGGTCGGGTAACCGGGAGTTTCGCCGTAGCCCGGCGGCGGGGGCGGGTTGTACGCCGGCGGCGGGTACTGCGGCTGGTGCCCGGTCGGGTCGGTGGTGTCACCCTGCTCGATCGGCGGCGCTTCGAAGCCCGCCGATGACGGTTCGGACCCACCCGGGGTGGAATCGGACGATTCGCTGCGGCCTGCGTCGTTGTCCGGATTCGTCATGCTGATCAACCTAGCGTAACCACGGGAACGTCGAGGTGAGCGCTGCTGCGGGCACCGCGAGAGGGTGCCGCGCGTTGGCGAGAGGGACTAGCGTTGCAGGTCGTAGCGAAGGAGTGAGACGAGATGACAAACCAATTCCAGCCAGGACAGGGTCCCGCTGCGACGCCCGGCGGTTCGGCAACCGGTCGCGGCCGCCCGGTGGGTCTTCCGACGCCGCCCAGGGGATGGCCAATCGGTTCATACCCCACCTACGCCGAAGCCCAGCGCGCGGTGGATTACCTGTCGGATCAGGAGTTCCCCGTCCAGCAGGTCACCATCGTCGGTGTCGACCTGATGCAGGTCGAGCGGGTGACCGGACGGCTGACGTGGCCGAAGGTGCTCGGCGGCGGCGTCCTCACCGGCGCCTGGCTGGGCCTGTTCATCGGTCTGATCCTGGGCTTCTTCAGTCCCAATCCGTGGAGCGCGCTGGCCACCGGCCTGATCGCCGGTGTCTTCTTCGGCCTCATCACCTCGGCCATCCCGTACGCGATGGCGCGCGGCACAAGGGATTTCAGCTCGACGATGCAGCTGGTGGCCGGGCGCTACGACGTGCTCTGCGACCCGCAGAACGCCGAGCGCGGTCGCGATCTGCTCGCCCGGCTGACCATCTAGCTCACGGGCGCAACGCCCGCGACCGCCTGCGGTGACGATGTTGCGCGCGGCGACGCTTTGGCCCTAGCTTGGCCCGGCGGGAGAATCCCGTCGGACGGGTCGGCACGCTCGCCGGTTCCGTGCGGTGAGAGGGAGCTCGATGGCTGAGATCGTTTTGGACGGGGTGACCAAGAGCTACGCCGACGGCACGGCGGCGGTCACGGACCTGTCGCTCACGATCGCCGACGGCGAGTTCGTCATCCTGGTCGGGCCGTCGGGCTGCGGCAAGTCCACCACGCTGAACATGGTCGCCGGACTGGAGGAGATCACCTCCGGTGAGCTGCGCATCGACGGCGAACGGGTCAACGAGCGCCCCGTGAAGGACCGCGACATCGCGATGGTGTTCCAGTCCTATGCGCTCTACCCACACATGACGGTGCGCCAGAACATCGCGTTTCCGTTGACGCTGGCCAAGCTAAGCAAGCACGAGATCGCGCACCAGGTCGAGCAGACGGCGAAAACCCTCGATCTGACGGACCTGTTGGACCGCAAGCCGGGTCAGCTGTCAGGCGGTCAGCGCCAGCGGGTGGCCATGGGCCGCGCGATCGTGCGGAACCCGAAGGCATTCCTGCTCGACGAACCCCTGTCCAACCTGGACGCGAAGCTGCGTGTCCAGATGCGCACCGAGATCGCGCGTCTGCAGAAGCGGCTCGGCACGACGACGGTTTATGTCACCCATGACCAGACCGAGGCGATGACCCTCGGGGACCGGGTGGTGGTGATGCGCGGCGGCGCGGTGCAGCAGGTCGGCACGCCCGACGAGTTGTACCGCGCGCCCGTCAATCTGTTCGTGGCCGGGTTCATCGGTTCCCCGGCGATGAACTTCTTTCCCGCAGCGTTGTCCGAGCTCGGTGTGCGGCTGCCGTTCGGGGAGATCCCGCTGACGGGCGCGGTGTACAACCGCCTCAGGGACCACCGGTCCGCGGGGGATCTGATCGCCGGGATCCGTCCCGAACACCTGGAGGACGCCGCGGTGATCGACGCCTACGCCCGGATCAGCGCCCTGGTCTTCGATGTCACGGTGGAGATGGTCGAGTCGCTGGGCGCCGACAAGTACGTGTATTTCGGGATGGACGGACCCGGCGCCGAGGCGATGTATCTGGCCGAGGTGGCCGCGCAGTCGGGCGGCGGCGCGAACGAGTCCGTCGCGCGTGTTCCGGCGCACTCGGCGGCGCGGGCCGGCGAGACGTTGCAGCTGGCGCTGAACCCGGCGCATGTCCAGCTGTTCGACCCGAGGACCGGTCGCAACCTGTCGCTGCCGGTGGCCGGCTCATGAGCGAGGTTCTGGACCTGGTCCGTGCGCGGCTGCGGGAGCACTTCGCCCGTACCGGCGTCACGGCCGAACCGCACGTCGCGAGTGTGACGTTCCTCGGTACCGAACGCATCGACGTCCTGCGCTTCGCGGGGCCCGGTGATGGTGCGGCACACTATGTTTCGCTGGGGTGCTCGCGATACCCGATGGTGGATCCGACGGAGATGGTGGCAGATCCGGTGCAGGGCCCCCGGGCGGAGGTGATGGTCGCGCTGCGCGGTCCGGCGCCGGCCGGGCTGTCGCGGTCGGTGGCGATCGTCGCGGCGGCCCCGGCGGTCGAAGGCCTGGTGTTGGCGCCGGACGCGCTGATCGACCTCGAGACCCCGCTGTGGGAGGGTGCGCCGTTCACCGCTTTCCTGTTGGGGCGCAGCGACATCGAAGACGTGGTGTTGCCGGAGCCGTTGGCGCCGGTGGCGGTGCTCTCGGCGGTGCCGATCACGGCCACGGAAGCGGCGTGGGTGCGGCTCAAGGGGGCCGACGCGATGAGGCAGGCGTGGGCGCAGGACGGGGTCGACCCCACGGACCCACGGCGGCGAGCCGCCAATCCTGCCTGAGCGGCGAGCCGCCAATCCTGCCTGAGCGGCGAGCCGCCAATCCTGCCTGAGCTTCTCAGAGCCAGTTATTGCGGCGGAAGTTCCGGTACAGCAGCACACACACCGAGGTCATCAGCAGCAGGATCATGGGATAGCCGAAGTCCCAGCGCAATTCGGGCATCTCCTCGAAGTTCATCCCGTAGATGCCTGCCAGTGCGGTGGGCACAGCGGCGATGGCGACCCAGGCGGAGATCTTGCGCATGTCCACGTTCTGCTGCATGGCCACCTTGCCGAGCGCGGCCTGCACCAGCGAGCTGAGCAGTTCGTCGTAGCTGGCGATGCGGTCGGCGGCCTTGATGGTGTGGTCGAGGACGTCGCGCATGTAGCGGCGGATCTCGGGGTTGACCAGGTCGTCGTGGTCGGTGCCGATGCTCTGCAGGTCGGTCGCCAGCGGGCTCACGGCGCGACGCAACTCGACGACTTCGCGCTTGAGCAGGTAGATGCTCTCGATGTCGGTGCGCGCCTGCGGGGAGAAGATGTCCTCTTCCATCGCGTCGATGTCGGTCTCGATGAGCTCGGTGACGCCGAGGTAGGTGTCGACCACCTGGTCGGCGATCGCGTGCATCACCGAGTACGGGCCGAGGCTGAGGTTGTCCGGCGAGGCCTCCAGTCGTTTGCGCACGCCGGCGAGTCCGCCGTGCTCGCCGTGGCGAACGGTGACGACGTAGTCGCGGCCGACGAAGATCATGATCTCGCCGGTCTCGACGATCTCGCGGGCCTTGGCCACCGAGTCGTGGTCGACGTAGGTGACGGTCTTGAGCACCAGGAACAGCATGTCGTCGTAGCGCTCGAGCTTGGGGCGCTGATGGGCGTGCACGGCGTCCTCGACGGGGAGTCCGTCCAGGCCGAACACGTCGGCGACGGCCTGCATCTGCTGTGCGTCGGGTTCGTGCAGGCCGATCCAGACGAACGCGGGCCTGCCCTGCGCTTCGAGTTCATGGACCCTGGTCAGCGCCGCGGCGTGGGTCAACTTGCCGGGCAGCCGGTGTCCTTCGCAGTAGACGCCGCAGTCGACCATCGCCTGGGAGACCGGGACGTGGATGCGCTCGGCGTCCGGTTCGGCGCCCTTGGGCCGCCGCAGGCCGCGCGCCTTGGTGGGCTGACGGCGCGGCGACGGGTGGAACGAGGACATGTCGTCACCTCCCTCGTGCGCGGCGTCGGCCGTGAACGCGCCCTTCGGGCACCGGGAAATCGTACGCGCCGGGGCGGCGGCGCCGCCCTCACCGAGGGGTAACCCGTTCCTGTGAGTTCGGGGGGTCGGTTACCCTGACGCCCGTGTCGGAATCAGTGGGATCGGTGGAGCGCACGCCGCGGGTGGTCATCGAGGACCGCGAGATCTTCGAGGCTCATGAGGGCGGCAAGCTCTCGGTCGAACTGAAGTCGCCGTTGGACACCCAGCGGGCGTTGTCGATCGCCTACACCCCCGGTGTGGCGCAGGTCAGTCGGGCCATCGCGGCGGACAAGACGCTGGCCGCGAAGTACACGTGGGCGAATCGGCTGGTCGCGGTCGTCAGCGACGGCAGCGCGGTGCTCGGCCTCGGCGACATCGGCGCCGCGGCGTCGCTGCCGGTGATGGAGGGCAAGAGCGCGCTGTTCAAGGCGTTCGCCGGGCTGGACTCGATCCCGATCGTGCTCGACACCAACGATCCTGACGAGATCGTCGAGACACTGATCCGGCTGCGGCCGACCTTCGGCGCGGTGAACCTGGAGGACATCTCGGCGCCGCGGTGCTTCGAGATCGAGCGCCGCGTCATCGAGGCGCTGGACTGCCCGGTGATGCACGACGATCAGCACGGCACCGCGATCGTGGTCCTGGCGGCGCTGCACGGCGCGGCGAAGGTGCTCGACCGTGACATGCATGCGTTGCGCGTGGTGATCTCCGGGGCCGGCGCCGCGGGCGTGGCATGCGCGAACATCCTGTTGGCCAAAGGAATCCGGGACGTGACCGTGCTGGATTCCAAGGGCATCATCCACAGCGGGCGCGACGACCTGAACCCGGTCAAGGCCGAACTGGCCGAGCGCACCAATCCTGCCGGGCGCACCGGCGGCGTTGCCGAGGCGCTCGACGGCGCGGACATGTTCCTCGGCCTGTCGGCCGGTCTGGTGCCGGAGGAGATCATCGCGACGATGGCTCCCGGGGGCATCGTGTTCGCGCTGTCGAACCCCGATCCCGAGATCCACCCGGACGTGGCCCGCAAGTACGCGGCGGTGGTGGCCACCGGGCGCAGCGATTTCCCGAACCAGATCAACAACGTGCTGGCGTTCCCCGGGGTGTTCCGCGGAGCGTTGGACGCCGGGGCGCGTCGTATCACCGAGAAGATGAAGGTCGCTGCGGCAGAGGCGATCTTCTCCGTCGTCGGCGACGACCTGGCCGTCGACCACATCGTGCCGAGCGCGCTCGATCCGCGGGTCGCCCCTGCGGTCGCGGCCGCGGTCGGCGCGGCTTCTGAGGGGTAGTCGCCTGAGCCGCAGGCGTTTTCGGGACCGCTGGCTACGGCTGGGGTCCGCGGTGGTGGCTGCGGCCGTGCTGGTGGGCTGTGGTGGTCCGCCACCGCCGCCGTCGATCCCGGTGGGCTCGCAGCCCGATCCGGAGTCCCTGCTGATCGCCCATCTCTACGCGGCGGCGTTGCGGTTCTACGGCAACCCCGCGCACGTGGCGGCCACCGAGACCCCGCTCGGCCTGCTCGACTCCGGCGAGATCCAGGTGGCGCCCGGGTTCACCGGCCGGCTGCTGACCCGGTTCGCGCCGGAGTCGGCGGCGCGCTCGGATGTGCAGGTCTACCGCACGCTGCTCTCGGTGCTGCCGGAGGGCATCCTGGCCGGCGACTACACCACCTCGGCCGAGGACAAGCCCGCCGTCGCGGTCACCGAAAGCACCGCCGACGAGTGGGCCGGGCGGGACGTGAGCGCGCTGGCCCGCCGATGCGGGGATGTCGCGGTCGGCGCGGTCGTCTCGGTGCCGCACCCGCCGGCGCTGGGCACCTGCGAGTTGCCGCGGCCGCGCGGTTTCGCCGACGACGACGCGATGTTCGCCGCGCTGCGCGCCGGTCAGATTGACGCCGCGTGGACGACGACCGCGTCTCCCGACGTGCCGTCGGAGATCGTGGTGCTGTCGGACAACACGTCGCTGATCCGCGCCGAGAACCTGGTGCCGCTGTACCGGCGCAACGAGCTGTCCGAGTCCCAGGTGCTGGCGCTCAACGAGATCGCCGGTGTGCTGGACACCGGCTCGCTGGCCGACATGCGCCGCAAGGTCGCCGAGGGCGACGATCCCGCGCTGGTGGCCGGGCAGTGGCTCGACGAGCACCCACTGGGCGTCGGCAACTAGGGTTCCGCCCCTCTCCGCGAGCGTGCGTGTTTGCGGCGGACACGCCGTCGAAATCATGCACTTCCCGCACGCTCGCGGGGGCGGGCCCGCTATTTCGGCTTGGTCAGCCGGGCGACCACTTTCGGGAACAGGCTCTGGTATCCGGCGCCGACGGCGCGGATGACGATCTCGAACATCTTGGCGTCGTTGCCCACCAGAATGCGCGCCTTGTTCTTGCGCACGCCGTCGAGAATGATCTTGGCGGCCTTCTCCGGGGTCGTGCTGGCCAGCTTCTTGTCGAATGTCCTGGCCAGTTCCTCGGCGTCCAGGCCTTCGGCGGCGGACGCGTTGCGCGCGATCGCGGTCTTGATGCCGCCGGGGTGCACGCACGACACCTTCACCGGGTGACCGGCCAGACCCATCTCCTGCCGCAGCGCCTCGGTGAAGCCGCGCGTGGCGAACTTGGCGGCGTTGTAGGCGGCCTGCCCGGGCACCGAGAACAGGCCGAACACGCTGGAGACGTTGACGACGTGGCCGTCGCCGGAGGCGATCAGGTGCGGCAGGAACGCCTTGGTGCCGTTGACGACACCCCAGTAGTCGACGTCCATCACCCGTTCCATGTCCTTGAACTGGGTGATCTCGATGTCGCCGGTGAACGCGATGCCGGCGTTGTTGTAGATCTGGTTGACCTTGCCGAAGTGCTCGGCGACGCCGTCGGCGTAGAGCTGGAACGCTTCGCGTTCGGTCACGTCGAGGCGGTCGGCCTTGACCCGGGCGCCGATGGCCTTGAGCCGCTCCTCGGTGATGGCCAGCCCCTCGGTGTCGACGTCGCTGATCGCGACGTGCGCCCCGGACCGGCCGAGCTCGATGGCCAGGGCCTGCCCGATGCCTGATCCGGCCCCGGTCACCACGGCCACCTTCCCGGCGAAGCCCTGCATGTTCACTCCCTCGCGTTGGCTGTTCGACGTATAGACACTAAACGGTACCGGCGGTACCGCACTGGTGGGGTGTTCGGTGCGCCGGGCGTGTGGGGAGCGGCAGTAATGGCCATGACCGTCGCGACGACAGACATGGCATGAAGTTGACCTCTGCGGCTGTCGCCGCGTTCGTCGCGTCAGCAGCGGTGGCCGCGACGATGTCGGCGCCCCCGGCGCAGGCCGACACCGCCACCGATGTGTTCGTGTCGACGCTGCAGCGCTACCGGCTCGGCGACATCGACCCGGCCACGGCGATGCGGGTCGGTCAGGACGTGTGCCCGAGGCTGGCGGCGCCCGGACAGGACGTTGCGAACGTGGCCGCCGACGTCGCCGAGGCGATCGGCCGCCCGCTCGGCCCGGCGACGATGTTCACCGGCCTGGCGATCTCGATCTTCTGCCCGCGCGCCGTCGGCGCGCTCACCGACGGCGTGCCGTTCTCGTTCCTGCGGTGAGCGCCGCCGCGCGACGGCCGGCCTGGGTCAGCCGAACGCCTCGTCGATGATCTCCTGCTGCTCGACCGCGTGCACCTTCGACGAACCGGACGACGGCGCCGACATCGCACGCCGCGAGATGCGCTTGATCCCGGCGAGCTTGTCCGGCAGCATCTCGGGCAGCGTCAGTCCCAGCGTCGGCCACGCACCCTGGTTGGCCGGCTCCTCCTGCACCCAGAAGTACTGCTCGACGTTCGGGTACCGGTCCAGCGTCTCGGCCAGCCGCCGCTTCGGCAGCGGCGCCAGCTGCTCGAGGCGCACGATCGCGACGTCGTCGCGCTCCTGCTTGGTCTTGCGGGCCGCCAGCTCGTAGTACAGCTTGCCGCTGGTCAGCAACAGCCGCTTGGCCTTCGACCGGTCGCCGGTGCCCTCGGTGTAGGTGGGTTCCTCCAGCACCGACCGGAACTTGGCCTCGGTGAAGTCCCGCAGGTCGCTGACCGCGGCCTTGTTGCGCAGCATCGACTTCGGCGTGAACACGATCAGCGGGCGCCGGATCCCGTCCAGGCCGTGGCGACGCAGCAGGTGGAAGTAGTTCGCCGGCGTCGAGGGCACCGCGATCGTCATCGACCCCTCGGCCCACAGCTGCAGGAACCGCTCGATGCGGCCCGAGGTGTGGTCGGGTCCCTGGCCCTCGTGGCCGTGCGGCAGCAGCAGCACCACGTCGGAGAGCTGGCCCCATTTGGCCTCACCGGAGGAGATGAACTCGTCGATGATCGACTGCGCACCGTTGACGAAGTCGCCGAACTGGGCCTCCCACAGCACCAGCGCGTCGGGGTTGCCCACCGAGTAGCCGTACTCGAAACCGACGGCCGCGAACTCCGACAGCGCCGAGTCGTAGACCATGAACCGGCCGCCGGTCGGGTTGCCGTCGCTGTCGATCGTCAGCAGCTCCAGCGGGGTGAACTCCCGTCCCGTCTTGCGGTCGATGATCACCGAGTGGCGCTGGGTGAACGTGCCGCGCCGGGTGTCCTGGCCGGTCAGCCGGATGGTCTTGCCCTCGGCCAGGAACGTGCCCAGCGCCAGCAGCTCGGCGAAGGCCCAGTCGACCTTGCCCTCGTAGGCCATCTCGCGGCGCTTCTCGAGCACCGGCTTGACGCGGGGGTGCACGTTGAAGTCGTCACCGAAGGCCAGGTGCGCGTCGCCGATGCGGGCCAGCAGGGACTTGTCGACCGCGGTGGTCATGCCTGCGGGCACCATCTGGTCGGACTCCACGGACTCGCTCGGCGCGATCGCGTGTTTCTCCAGCTCGCGGACTTCGTTAAACACCCGCTCGAGCTGGCCCTGGTAGTCGCGCAGCGCGTCTTCGGCTTCCTTCATCGAGATGTCGCCGCGGCCGATCAGCGCCTCGGTGTAGGACTTGCGGACACCGCGCTTGGTGTCGATCACGTCGTACATGTTCGGCTGGGTCATCGACGGGTCGTCGCCCTCGTTGTGGCCGCGCCTGCGGTAGCACAGCATGTCGATGACGACGTCCTTCTTGAACTTCTGCCGGAAGTCGACGGCCAGCTTGGCCACCCACACCGCGGCTTCGGGGTCGTCGCCGTTGACGTGGAAGATCGGCGCGCCGATCATCTTCGCGACGTCGGTGCAGTACTCCGAGGAACGGGAGTCGCTGGGCGAGGTGGTGAAGCCGACCTGGTTGTTGACGATGATGTGGATCGTGCCGCCGGTGCGGTAGCCGCGCAGCAGCGCCAGGTTCAGCGTCTCGGCGACCACGCCCTGCCCGGCGAACGCCGCGTCGCCGTGCAACATCATCGGCACGACCGAGAACTGCTCGGAGCCTTCGACCTCCTCGCCGACGTTCATCAGGTCCTGCTTGGCGCGGACGATGCCCTCCAGCACCGGGTCGACGGCTTCCAGGTGGCTGGGGTTGGCGACCAGCGACACCGAGATGTCGTTGTCGCCGAACATCTGGATGTAGGTGCCGTTGGCGCCCAGGTGGTATTTCACGTCGCCGGAGCCGTGCGCCTGCGACGGGTTCAGATTGCCCTCGAACTCGGTGAAGATCTGCGAGTACGGCTTGCCGACGATGTTGGCCAGCACGTTGAGCCGGCCGCGGTGCGGCATCCCGATCACCACCTCGTCGAGCCCGTGCTCGGCGCACTGGTCGATCGCGGCGTCCATCATCGGGATGACGGTCTCGGCGCCTTCGAGTGAGAACCGCTTCTGCCCAACGTATTTGGTCTGCAGGAAGGTCTCGAAGGCCTCGGCGGCGTTGAGCTTGCTCAGGATGTACTTCTGCTCGGCCACCGTCGGCTTGGCGTGCTTGATCTCGATGCGCTCCTGCAGCCACTGCTGCTGCTCGGGCTCGAGGATGTGGGTGTACTCCACGCCGATGTGGCGGCAGTACGCGTCGCGCAGCAGGCCGAGGATGTCGCGCAGCTTCTTGTGGCTCTGACCGGCGAACCCGTTGACCTTGAACTCGCGGTCGAGGTCCCACAGCGTCAGCCCGTGGGTGTTGACGTCGAGGTCGGGGTGGCTGCGGAAGCGCGTCTTGTCCAGCCGCAGCGGGTCGATGTCGGCCATCAGGTGCCCGCGGTTGCGGTACGCCGCGATCAGCTCGATGACGCGGGCGTTCTTGTCCTCGATGGAGTCGGGGTTGTCGATGCGCCAGCGCACCGGCTCGTACGGGATCCCCAGCGCACGGAAGATCTCGTCGTAGAACTCGTCGTCGAGCAGCAGGGTGTGGATGGTGCGCAGGAAGTCGCCGGACTCGGCACCCTGGATGATGCGGTGGTCGTAGGTCGAGGTCAGCGTGATCAGCTTGCCCACGCCGAGTTCGGAGATGCGTTCCTCGCTGGCGCCCTGGAACTCCGCCGGGTACTCCATCGCACCCGCGCCGACGATCGCGCCCTGCCCCTGCATCAGGCGCGGCACCGAGTGCACGGTGCCGATGGTGCCGGGGTTGGTCAGTGAAATCGTCACGCCGGCAAAGTCTTCGGCGGTCAGCTTACCGTCGCGGGCGCGCCGCACGATGTCCTCGTAGGCTGCGATGAACTGGCCGAAGTTCATGGTTTCGCAGTTCTTGATCGCGGCCACGACCAGTGCGCGCTTGCCGTCCTTGCCGGGCAGGTCGATGGCCAGGCCCAGGTTCGTGTGAGCCGGTGTCACCGCGTTCGGCTTGCCGTCGATCTCGGCGAAGTGCCGGTTCATGACCGGGAACTTCTTGACCGCCTGCACGATCGCGTAACCGAGCAGGTGGGTGAACGATATCTTGCCGCCGCGGGTGCGCTTGAGGTGGTTGTTGATGACGATGCGGTTGTCGATCATCGCCTTGGCCGGGATGGCGCGCACGCTGGTCGCGGTCGGCACCTCCAGGGAGGCCGACATGTTCCTGACCACGGCGGCCGCGGCGCCGCGCAGTATCTGCTGCTCTTCACCGCCGGAGTCGGAGGCCGCGGGCTTCGGTGCGGGCTTGCTGTCGGACTTGGCCGGAGCTTTCGTGTCGGACTTCGCAGGCGCCTTGGTGTCGGACTTGGTGTCGGACTTGGCGGGAGCCTTCGTGTCGGACTTGGAGGGAGACTTGGTATCGGCTTTCGTGTCGGCTTTGACGTCCTTGGCCGGGGCCTTCTGCTTCTTCTCCGACTCGGCGGTGTCCGACTTCGCGGGCCGCGCGCCGTTGGCGTTGGCGCCCGCGGGTGCCGGGGCGGGGCCGGGCTCGGGGGGTGCGGTCGGCCTGCCGTTTCCGCCGGCGGACTGCCGGTGCCCGCCGTCGGCGGGGGCGTCGTTCACGGGCCCGGGGGAGTAGTCGACGAGGAACTCGTGCCAACTCGGGTCAACCGACGACGGATCCTCGCGGAACTTGCGGTACATCTCTTCGACCAACCACTCGTTCTGACCGAATGGTGAAGGTGAGCTCACGGCTGCTTTTCGCCTCAATTCTTCGCTTCGGGCCAGCACCCCGCGGCAGCCGGCCACCCCTTATCGACCCGGTGCGCGGTCGCCCGCGTTCAGCCGACTCAAGGCTAGCGCTTCGGTCATCGGCACGACCAGGCAACGTAGTTATGGTCATTGCGGTCACCTCGCCGGCACGTCGGCCGGGCGCCGGGACCGCTGCTAGGAGCGCGGCGCGGGCAGCAGATGCAGCGGCGAGGGCCAGCGCTCCGGCGGCGCGCCGAAGGCCTTGTGCGCGTTGGCGACGATCTTCTTGCCCATCAGTCGGTTGCCGACGCCACCGACCACCGCGCCGATCCCGACCGGCAGCATCTTGCCGAACGCCAGCGCGCCCCGCTTGAGCGTGTAGCGCTTGACGAAGTACCGCAGCAGTCGCGAGTTCAGCTGCGACAGCGCCGGCAGCGGCAGCGTCGCGGCACCGTCGGCCACCCACGCGCCGCTGGTGCGGCCGGGACCGATGAGATCGGCCACCGCGCGCTTGCCGTCCTCGCCGACGAGCACCGACAGCACCAGGGCGCGCCGCCGTTCGCGCTGTTCGGCCGGGATGCCGTGCACCTCGGCGACGGCGAGCACGTAGAGCGTCGTCGCCTCCAGGAACACCACGGTCTCGCCGGCCACGGCCGACATCGCGACCAGCGTGCCGATGCCGGGGAATGCGGCGGCCGAGCCCACCGCCGCGCCGCTGGCCATCACCGTCGCCATGTACTGCTTGTCCAGCCTGCCGATGATCTGGGCCGGGGTGGCGCCCGGGTTGCTCTCCCGGGCCCGCTCCACGTAGGCCCGCACGGCGGGGGCCTGCACGCGGGCGCCGCGTTCGATGATCTGGGAGAGCACCTTGGCAGCGACGCTCGGATCCTCGTCGACGACCGCGGGCGGCTGACTCTTGGCTCGTGACCTGGCACTCATGGGTGCTTCCTCCCTGTGAACCTGATCTCAGGCTAACCCGAGTACAACGAACGACCGCGCCCGCCACGTGCCCGACGTGATCGCGGTCACGGTTGGCGATCCGGGGAAGAAATCACTGGGAAGTGTCGCTAACCATTTGCATGGCAATATCCCCTGTCGTGGATGGAACGCACCCTGGGCCCGTGGCTCCGCCGAGCCGCACCCGGATGATCTTTGTGCTCGGCCTGCTGGTGGCGCTGGGCCCGCTGACCATCGACATGTATCTGCCGGCCCTGCCCAGGATCGGTGAGGAACTGGGGGTGTCCTCGTCGATCGCTCAGCTGACCCTGACCGGCACGCTGGCCGGCCTGGCGATCGGGCAGTTGGTGATCGGTCCGCTGTCGGACTCGCTGGGCCGTCGCAGGCCGCTGTTCGCCGGCATCACGCTGCACTTGGTGGCGTCGCTGATGTGCCTGTTCGCGCCGAACATCACCGCGCTCGGCATCGCCCGCGGCCTGCAGGGCATGGGCGCCGCGGCGGGAATGGTGGTCGCGATCGCGGTCGTCGGCGATCTGTACAAGGACAACGCGGCGGCGACGGTGATGTCCCGGCTGATGCTGGTGCTGGGCGTCGCCCCGGTACTGGCGCCGTCGCTGGGCGCCGCGGTGCTGCTGCACGGATCGTGGCACTGGGTGTTCGCCGCACTGGCGGTGATCGGCGCGGCGCTGCTGCTGATGGCCGTGCTGGCGCTGCCCGAGACCCTTCCCGTGGACCACCGCAGGCCGCTGAAGGCGCGGGGCATCGCGAGTACTTACCTCGAGCTGTTGCGCGACGGGCGTTTCGTGATCCTCGTGCTGGTCGGTGCGCTGGGGATGTCGGGGCTGTTCGCCTACATCGCCGGCGCGTCGTTCGTGCTGCAGGGCGAGTTCGGTCTCGGCCAGACCGCGTTCGCGGTGGTGTTCGGTGCCGGCGCGATCGCGCTGATCGGCACCACCCAGTGCAACGTCGTGCTGCTGAAGCGGTTCGCCCCGCAGCAGATCATGGTGTGGGCGCTGGGCGCGGCCTCGGTGGCGGGCGTGGCGTTCGTCGCGCTGGCGGCCACAGGTGTCGGCGGCCTCTACGGGTTCGTGATCCCGGTCTGGGCCATCCTGGCGGCCATGGGCCTGGTCATCCCGAACGCGCCCGCGGTGGCGCTGACCCGGCACCCCGACGCCGCGGGCACCGCGGCGGCACTGCTGGGCGCCGTGCAGTTCGGAATGGGCGCGCTGATCGCGCCGGTCGTCGGTGCGCTCGGCAACGACGAGTTCGCGATGGCGATCGTGATGGCCGCCGGCGTGACCGCCGCGCTGATCGCGCTGCTGCTGACCGGGGCGCACCGCCGCCCTGTGGTCGCCGCGCCCGACGCGCTGATCGCCGAAGCTGCCTGATCTTCGGAGGTGCTCCCGGCTGACTTGTCGGGACCTCCGCCGGACCGTAGCGTCGGGCCGGACGATCCTCCCCGAGTGAAATCTGGCTGACTGCACCATGTTCGAATCCGTGACGCCGCATGCCAGGGGTGCCAACCCCTGGCACGCGCTGTGGGCGCTGCTGGTCGGGTTCTTCATGATCCTGGTCGACGCGACGATCGTGCCGGTCGCCAACCCGGCGATCATGGCGCAGCTGCACGTCGACTACGACGCGGTGATCTGGGTGACCAGCGCGTACCTGCTGGCCTACGCCGTGCCGCTGCTGGTGGCCGGCTCGGCGACCGCTACGGACCCAAGACCATGTACCTGATCGGGCTGTCGGTGTTCACCGTCGCCTCGTTGTGGTGCGGACTTTCCGACAGCATCAGCACGCTGGTCGCGGCCCGCGTGCTGCAGGGGGTGGGGGCGGCGCTGCTCACCCCGCAGACGCTGACCGTGATCACCCGGACGTTCCCCGCCCAGCACCGCGGGGTGGCGATGAGCGTGTGGGGTGCCACCGCCGGGGTGGCGACGCTGGCCGGGCCGCTGGCCGGCGGGGTGCTGGTGGACACGCTCGGATGGCAGTGGATCTTCATCGTCAACGTGCCGGTCGGCGTCGTCGGTCTGGCGCTGGCGGTCTGGTTGGTGCCGACGCTGCCTGCCCAGCACCGGCAGCGTTTCGACGTTCCCGGCGTGGTGCTCTCCGGGGTCGGCATGTTCCTGATCGTGTTCGCGCTGCAGGAGGGGCAGGCCCATGACTGGACGGGCTGGATCTGGGCGCTGATCGCGGCCGGGATCGCGATCATGGCCGCGTTCGTCTACTGGCAGTCGATCAACCCCGGCGAACCACTGATCCCGCTAGCCATGTTCAAAGACCGCAACTTCTCGATGTCCAACCTGGGGGTGGCGACCATCGGGTTCGTCGCCACCGGGATGATCCTGCCGCTGATGTTCTACGCCCAGGCGGTGTGCGGCCTGACCCCGACGCAGTCGGCGCTGCTGACCGCGCCGATGGCGGTCGCGACGGGCGCGCTGGCGCCGCTGGTCGGCCGCATAGTGGACCGCTCGCACCCCCGCCCGGTGGTGGGCTTCGGGTTCTCACTGATGGCGATCGGGCTGACCTGGTTGTCCATCGAGATGACCCCGGTGACCCCGATCTGGCGGCTGGTCCTGCCGCTGACGGCGATGGGCGTGGCGATGGCGTTCATCTGGTCGCCGCTGGCGGCCACCGCGACCAGGAACCTGCCGCAGCAGTTGGCCGGTGCGGGTTCGGGCGTCTACAACACCACCCGCCAGGTCGGTTCGGTGCTGGGCAGCGCGGGCATGGCGGCGTTGATGGCCTCCGAACTGTCGGCCAAGGTCCCCGACGCGCCGGGCGGTGCTGCCCGGCCCGAGGGTCAGGTCGCCGAGCTGCCGCCCTTCCTGCACGCGCCGTTCGCCGCGGCGATGTCGCAGTCCATGCTGCTGCCGGCGTTCGTCGCACTGTTCGGGGTGATCGCGGCGCTGTTCCTGTTCGACCTGGTGCGCTCGCCGCCGCCGCCGGCGCCGCAGCAGGACGCCGAACCTGAGCCGGTGTACGACCCCGAGCACGAGTTGTACTGGGCCGACGGCGAAGACGAGTACGTGGAGTTCGAGGTGAGCCGCGACCCGAATCCGGACGACGCGCTGTCCGGCACTGCGCTGGCCGACACCGACGTGCTGCATTCGGTCGCCGAGCCGGTCGCCGCGCCGGACCCGGACCGGGAATGGCGCACCATCCTGGAGAAACTGCTGACCGAGGCGAACCCGCCTGAGTCCTCGAACGGCAATGGCCGCAACGGATCTCATGGTCGGCGCCAGAACGGGGACCCGCAGTCCGACGTCGGCACGCACTCCCGCGACTAGGCGCTCATCAGTTCGGCCAGCTGCTCGTTGGTCTTGCGCAGCGCCACGGCCAGCGCGCCCAGCGCCTTGTCACGCACCCGTTCCTTGCCCGGCGGGAACACCGGGAACAGGTCGCGTGCTGCGTTGAGCCGCGCGGACTTCATCCAGTCCATCAGCTCCGGATCCCGCAGCCAGCGCAGTTGGGCGAGGTTGTCGGCCAGCGTGTGCCGGAGCCAGTCGATCGGCGCATCGGGGTGCGGGACCGGCGCGCACAACTCGTTGCGCACGGTGTCGTCGGGGTAACCGGCCTCGACATGGGCGATGAACGCCGCGCTGAACACCTGCTGGCAGCTGCGCACGCTCTGCAGCGTGATGTGGTCGCCGTCGAAGACCGGCACCGACGGCGGGCGCGGCAGCCCTTGGGTGGTGCAGTCGACGTACAGCGACGCCGGGGCCGGGATGGTGGCCTCCCGCAGCCGCAGGCGGTCGGGTTCGACGTGCTCGAGGTGGCCGTGTCGCACCACGTCCCAGACACCGCGCAGCTGGTCCAGTTCGCGCTGCGACACGATCGCGCAGTGGTACATCGTCGGTCGCGTCGCCGGGTCGAGGCGCAGCAGGATGCCTGCGTCCTCGAGTCCGGCGAAAAGGTCGTCGAGCGTGGCGGACTCGGCGATCACCCGCATCCGGGTGGCGACCGAGCCGCGCAGCTCGGCGACGAACTGGGGGCCCGGCTGGATGTTGGCCCGGTTGAGCAGCCACGACTCGCGCGGCCGCACCCAGCGCACGGCGTCGGCCGCGACGCCGTTGCACAACAACCACAGACAGCAGTCCATCCCGGTCTTGCCGCCGCCCACGACCGTGAAATGCCCGTGGCCGGGTGCGCGCCGCGGCAGGTCGTTGGGGGCGATCACCTCGATCCCGTCGGCCGCGGTGAACGGCGCCGAGCGCATCGACTGCACGACGGTGAGCAGGTAGGTGGCATCGACGGTCCGGCGTCGCACGCTGACCCGGTGCTCCCGCCCGTCCAGGGTCCGAAAGGTGTTGTCGCCCAGGTACCGGGACATCGGGAAGTAGGTCAGACGGCCGGTCGGCAGCAGGTGGTTACGCATCACCTGGTCGTAGTACGCGCACACCTCGTGCCCGGTGGCCAGTTCGAAGTAGCCCTCGTTGGGGCCACTGCGGTCGATCGACCCCTCGTTGCCCAGCGGCAAGGAGTTCACGCCGTAGTAGGCCGACGGTTGGTGGAGCCGGACGAACGGGTACACCGAGTTCCAGTGTCCGCCGGGCTGATGGTTCTCGTCGACGAGCGCGACGGTGGCATCGGTTTCGGCCAGCAGCGTGTCGACGAAGGCCATCCCCATGGCGCCCGCCCCCACCACGAGGTAATCGACCTCGATCTCGGTCATCCTCGGGCAGGTACCCACTTCGGTCAGGAGAACAACACCGCGCGGTTCAGATAGCCGGTCGGGTCGAACGCCGCCTTGACCGCCTGCATCGCCGCGATGTCGGCCTCGGTGCGGGCCATCGACAGGTAGTCACGTTTTCGCGTGCCGACGCCGTGTTCGGAGCTGACGTTGCCGCCGTGCTGCGCGATCAGCGTCATCATCGCCGAGTACAGCGCGCGCTCCCGGTCTCCGGCGAGGTCGCAGCGCACGATGTTGAGGTGCAGATTGCCCTCGCCGATGTGGCCGAACAGCACCGGGATGGCCTCCGGTGCGTGCTCGGCGATCAGCGCCGCGGCGGCGTCGGCGAACCCGCGGATCGCCGAGAGGGGCAGGGACACATCGAACTTGAGTGGCGGGCCGTAGACGCCGAGCACCTCGGCGACAGCTTCGCGAACCTGCCAGAGCCGCTGCTGGGCGGCGGTGTCCACGCCGACGGCGGGTTCGTCGGCCAGGTCGGCGTCGGCCAGCGCGCCGGCCAGCCGGTCGGTGAGGTCGGTTTCCCCGGCCAGTTCGACCAGCAGCTGCCAGGCCCCCTGGACCGGCGCGGCGACACCGGCGTGCTCGGCGGTCAGCGCGCCGGCCCGCGCGTCGATCAGCTCCAGCGCCGCGATGCCCTCCATGTCGCGGAACACCCGGCCCGTCGCGACGAGCGCGTCCAGGTCGTCGAAGCCGCAGATCGCGGTCACCCGCCGGCGGGGTGACGGGTGCAGCCGCAGATCCAGTGCGGTGATGACCCCGAGGGTGCCCTCGGCGCCGACGAACAGTGCGGCGAGGTCGTATCCGGTGTTGTCGCTGCGCACCTGGCTGTGCCGGTGCACCACGGTGCCGTCGGGCAGGACCACGTCGAGTCCGATGACCTGCTCGCCCATGTTGCCGTAGCTGACCGTGCGCAGCCCGCCGGCGTTGGTCGAGGCCATCCCGCCGACGGTGGCCGAGTCGCGGGCGGCGAGGTCGACGCCGAACACCAGGCCCGCCGCGGCGGCGGCTTTCTGCACCTCGGCCAGCGTCGCCCCGGCGCCGACCCGGATCCGGCGCTCCACCACGTCGACGTCGCCGATGTCGCGAAGCCGCTCGGTCGACAGCAGCACGTCGTCGTGCTCGGGCACGGTGCCGGCGACCAGCGAGGTGCGCCCGCCCTGCACGGTCACGTTCACCCCGGCGTCGCGGCACGCCCGCAGCACCGCGGCCACCTCGTCGGTGGAGCCGGGACGCACCAGCAGCGTGGCGTGACCCCGGTACCGGCCGGTGTGGTCGATGCTGCGGCCTTCGAGCACGTCGGGATCGGCGGTCACCTGGTTGGCACCGACGATGGCCGCGAGCCGGTCGGTCAACGCTTCGGTCACTCCGTCGGTGTATCACAGACCGAGAGGGACAGGAACGCGCCGAGCTCCCTGAGCCGTTCCGGGGTGCCCGGCAGATAGTCGGTGAGGTGGCGCGAGCGCACGATCACAGCCAGGTACTTGGCCCGGCTCACCGCGACGTTGAGGCGATTCCTGTTGAGCAGGAACGAGATTCCGCGGGGGACGTCGTCGATCGAGGACGCCGTCATCGACATGAACACCACCGGCGCCTGCTGGCCCTGGAACTTGTCGACCGTGCCGGCCCGCACCTCGGTCAGCCCCGCCGCGTCGAGGCCGCGGCGGACCAGCACCACCTGCGCGTTGTACGGGGTCACCACCAGCACGTCGCTCTGGGCCAGCGGCCGGGTGCCGTGCTCGTCGGACCACTCGGCGCCGAGCAGTGCGGTGACCTCGGCGATGATCGCGTCGGCCTCCTCGGGGCTCTCCGTCGCGTTGCCGAGGTGGTCGACGGCCAGGGTGCGCACTCCCGGCGTCACGCCTGCCAGGCGGCGCGCGGCGGTGACGCTCTCGGCCGAGCGCAGCCGTCCGTCGTAGGACAGCAGGGACACGGCCCGGCACACGTCGGGATGCATGCGGTAGGAGCGGTCCAGGAAGTAGCCGCGTTCGGGCGGCAGCGTGTGATGGCCGTCGACCAGCCAGCCCAGCGCGGACCCGTCGACGGGTTCGGGGTGGGTGCCCTGGCTGACCTGGGGGAGCTGCTGCGGATCCCCCAGCAGCAGCAGGTTACGGGCGGACTGCGCCACCGCGACGGTGTTGGCCAGGCTGAACTGCCCGGCCTCCTCGATGACCAGCAGGTCGAGGCTGTCGCGCGCGATCTTGTTGCCGTTGGCGAAATCCCACGCGGTGCCGCCGACCACGCAGCCGTCCTGGCACAGGAACTCTGCGTAGTCGTCGCGGTCCAGCGCGGTCCACCCGGTGCTGACGGTGTTCAGCTTCTTACCGACCCGGGCGCCGTCCACCCCGGCCTTCATCACGTCGCCGAACAGGTTCTCCACCACCGCGTGCGACTGCGCCACCACCCCGACCCGCCATCCGTGCTCGCCGACCAAGGTCGCGATCACCTTCGCCGACGTGTGGGTCTTGCCGGTGCCCGGCGGGCCGTGCACGGCAAGGTAGGACGAGTCCAGATCCAGCAGCGCGGCGGTGATGTCGGCGACGACGTCGCCGGTGCGCGGCAGCGCCGAACCGCGGCGGGTCCGGGGCGGGCGGCGCAGCAGGATGTCGGTGAGCGCATCAGGCGGCAGTGCGGGCAGCCCGGCGGCCACCAGTTGTGCGGTCTCGGCGATCGCGTCCTGCAGTTGCCGGGTCGGGATGGGGGAGCCGGGGGTCAGCGCGAACGGCACCTGGGTGAACACGTCGCCGCCCTTGGGCTGGCGTTCCACGATGACGACCTCGGTGGGCGCTTCGGGGTCGTCGCACTCGACGACCGTCACCGACCCGAACCCGCGCTGGTCCGGATCGTCGGCCAGCCCGGGAGGGGAGGGCGGGTCGTAGAGCGCGTACATGTCGCGGGTGACCTCGCCGGTGGCGATCTCGCCGAACAGCCGGACGCGGCGCTGGGGTTTGCGCGCCCTGGGCGGGGTGTGCCAGTCGGTGTCGATCTCGTGGCGTTCGGCGATGAACACCCCGCCGTCGTCGGCCCATTCGTCGACCGGGTTGTTGATCCGGTCGAAGTGCGCCCACCAGAACGGCTTGTCCTCGCGCTTGTGGAAACCCTTGGCGGCGGCCAGCAGCGCGACCGCGGTCTGTTCGGCGGTGCGCGCCTCGATGCCGTCGCCGGCGAACTTGAGCAGCGCGCGTTCGACCTGATCGGGCGGGTCGGCCGTGACCTCGCGGGGGTCGGCGGTGGCCGCGCGCGGCACCGGCCCGCGCGGCGGCACGCCGGAATCGATGGCGCGGGCCATCAACCAGTCCCGCAGCCGCCGCGTCGAGCGGCAGTCGTAGCGGTTGTACTCCTCGATCTCCTTCAGCACGCCCGCGGCCTCGTCGGCGCGGCCGGCGTCGCGCAGTTCGCAGTAGCGGGCGTACTCGGTGATCGACGCGGTGGCGGTGGTGACCTCGCCGCTGCGCAACTCGTTGCCCATGTAGAGCGGCTCCAGCGATTTGATGCTGTAGTTCTCGGTGCCCACCCGGATGCTCTTGCGCACGATCGGATACAGGTCGACGAGCACGCCGTCGCGCAGCAGCTCGTCGACCTCGCGTTCGCCTTCGCCGTAGCGGCCGGCCAGCCGCAGCAGCGTGCTCTTCTCGTAGGCGGCGTAGTGGTAGACGTGCATGCCGGGATAGCGGCGCCGGCGCTTGCGCACCATCGTCAGGAAGTCCTTGAGGGCCTGGCGTTCCTCGGCGCGGTCGTGGGCCCAGAACGCGTGGAAGTCCTCGTCGGCGGCCGGCGAGGGGGCCAGCGCCAGCACCCCCCACAGGTACTCCAGCCCCCACGAGTGGCCGTCCCTGGTCCACAGCGGATCGCCTTCGAAGTCGAAGAACAGGTCGCCGCGGTCGGCGTCGGGCAGCACCATCAGCGGCTGCGCGTCGATCAGTTCGTAGGGCGGCTTGCCGTCCTCCCGGTCGGCGAGCTGCAGGCGGGCCTGAGCTGTCAGCGCCGTGACCGTGCGGGTCGACAGTTCCGGCACCGGGCCGCGGTGTGCGGCCAGTTCCGGCACGGTGGCGATGCCCGCGTCGAGCAGGCGGGCCCGCTGGCTGACCCGCATTCCGGCCACGAGCAGCAGGTCGTCGTGCGCACGGACCTGCGGCGCGCATTCGGAGCACCGGAAGCACGCGCGTACCCGCTCGTCCTCCCAGGCGACCGGCCGGCCGCCGGCCAGGTGCTCGTCGAGCAGCCGCTGCAGCGCGGCCCGCCGCGGACGGTAGACCGGTAGCAGCTCCTCGAGCGGGTAGCTGGCCGAGGTGCCGTCGCCGAGCACCAGATCGACCTCGGGGGCGACGGGCACGCCCGCTTCGGTCAGCGTCTCGGCGTAGGCCGCCATCTGCAGCAGCGCCTCGACCTTGACCGAGCGGGCCAGCTTGGTGTCGCGCAGCCGGTAGCGCGGACCGGTTGCGTCGTCGTCGGAGTCGTCGGAGTCGCCAGGGTCCTCCAGGATCAGGAAGTCGGCGAACCCGACGAACCGGCCGTCGAACATGGCGGCCTGGTAGATCACCGGCGCCCGGCGGGCGATCGCCTGCAGCGTCTGCTCGGCCGCCGCGGCCAGCCCCGCCACGGTGTACTTCGGCCTGCCGATGATCGCGACGTCGGCGTCGAGCCGGAGCTCGTCGAGGTGGCGTCGTTCGTGGTCGTCGCCGAGAGTCGCGGTGCGGGCCAGCAATTCGTCGTCGCCGGACACTTCCGGGCCCCAGCCCAGCCGCGCGTCGAACGAGCGCAGCAGCGCGTATTCGCAGCGCGCCGCGGCAGCAAGGTCGGAGGCGCTGTAGACGACCCGGACCTCGTCAGCGTCGGTGGCGACGAACACGCAGCCACTGTAAGCGAGCGCACCGACACCGCACCCGCCGCGGAATAGCGTTCCGGGTTGCGGATCGGGGCTCGAGCGCAGCCAGGAACGCTATTCCGGCCAAAGTCGGCGGCCGGCTCAGCGGGGCGTGTTGCCGATCAGCTCGACGCCGCTGCCGTTCCAGCGGAACTTCACGACGCTGTCCAGCCCGGGCATGCCGCTGGAGTACTTCAGCGCGACGGTGTCGCCGGTGCTCTGGGTGGTGTCCAGTCCGTTGAAGCCGTACGTGTCGGGCACCCCGGTCGGGATGAACTTGCCCTGATGGAACAGCACCGCGCGGGTGTTCGGGTTCTCCGAGTTGGTGTTGGCCTTGACGATCACCGCCGACAGCTGCGCGCACTCGTTGTAGTTGCCTGCCAGCGGCTCGGGATTCCAGGCCTGGTTGCTGCGCGGATCGCGGGGCAGCTCGGACACTGCGCGGGCGATCTCCGGGGCGGCCAGGTCCGTGGCGCACGGGTCCTCGACGGGCCCGGGTGGCGGGCCGGTCGGCGCCGGCGGCGGGGCGGCCGGGACGGGTGCTGCGGACGTGCTCGGCTCCGGTGTCTTGGACACCGTCGAGTCGCCCGGGCTGCACCCCGTGGCCGCCAGCGTGACCGTTGCGACCACGGCGCCGATGCTCGCCGCCCATTTCACAGTTGCGCACCGTACCGTCACCGCGGGCGCCCTTCGGGAAGGCACACCGGGCCCGCTGTGCCCGGAAGGTCGGAGGAGCCGCCGAGTGGCACTAGACTTCCACCACGATGACCCCCACGAACGCGGAACCTGAACCCGCAGATTTGACCTTCGCCGACCTGCAGATACACCCGGCGGTGCTGCAGGCGGTCGCCGACGTCGGTTACGAGACGCCCTCGCCCATCCAGGCGGCGACCATCCCGGCGATCCTGGCAGGCTCCGACGTCGTCGGCCTGGCCCAGACCGGGACCGGCAAGACCGCGGCGTTCGCGATCCCGATCCTGTCCAAGATCGACACCGAGAGCCGCACCACCCAGGCGCTGGTGCTCGCGCCCACCCGAGAGCTCGCCCTACAGGTCGCCGAGGCGTTCGGCCGCTACGGCGCCAAGCTCCGCGTCAACGTGCTGCCGATCTACGGCGGCTCGTCCTACGTGCCGCAGCTGGCCGGACTCAAGCGCGGCGCCCAGGTCGTGGTCGGCACGCCGGGCCGGGTGATCGACCATCTGGAGAAGGGCAGCCTGGACCTCTCGCACCTGGATTACCTGGTGCTCGACGAGGCCGACGAGATGCTGCAGATGGGCTTCGCCGAGGATGTCGAGCGCATCCTGGCCGACACCCCCGAGTACAAGCAGGTCGCGTTGTTCTCGGCGACCATGCCGCCGGCGATCAAGAAGATCACCGCCAAATACCTGCACGACCCGGTCGAGGTCACGGTCAAGTCCAAGACCCAGACCGCCGAGAACATCACACAGCGCTACTACCAGGTGTCCTATCCGCGCAAAATGGACGCGCTGACCAGGCTGCTGGAAACCGAGCAGGGCGACGCGATGATCGTGTTCGTCCGCACCAAGCAGGCCACCGAAGAGGTCGCCGAGAAGTTGCGCGCCCGGGGATTCGCCGCGGCGGCGATCAACGGCGACATCCCGCAGGCGGTCCGCGAGCGCACCATCTCGCAGCTCAAAGACGGGACCATCGACATCCTGGTCGCCACCGACGTCGCGGCCCGCGGACTCGACGTCGAGCGCATCTCGCACGTGGTGAACTTCGACATCCCGCACGACCCGGAGTCCTATGTGCACCGCATCGGGCGCACCGGACGTGCGGGGCGGTCGGGCACCGCGCTGCTGTTCGTGACGCCGCGCGAACGCCACCTGCTCGGCGCGATCGAGCGGGTCACGCGCCAGAAGCTGGTGGAGTCCGAACTACCGTCGGTCGACGACGTCAACGAGAAGCGGGTCGCGAAGTTCCGCGACTCGATCACCGACGCGCTGGACAAGCCCGGCATCGAGCTGTTCCGCACGCTGGTCGAGGGCTACGAGCGCGACCACGACGTCCCGATGGCCGACATCGCCGCGGCGCTGGCACTGCAGAGCCGCAACGGCGAAGAGTTCCTGATGACGGAGCCGCCGCCGGAGAAGCGGCGCGAGCGTCCCGAGCGGGGCGAGCGTTCCGACCGGGGCGACGCACCTGCGCGCAAGCCCCGCGAGCGCCGCAGCGACCTCGCGACCTATCGCATCGCCGTCGGCAAGCGGCACAAGGTCGCGCCCGGCGCGATCGTGGGCGCCATCGCCAATGAGGGCGGGTTGCACCGCAGCGACTTCGGCCACATCACCATCAAGGTCGATTACTCGCTGGTGGAGCTGCCGGCCAAGCTGCCGCCGAAGACGCTGAAGTCGTTGGAGAACACCAGGATCCAGGGTCAGCTGATCCAACTGGAACCCGATCGCGGGCCGAAACCGCATCGGGGGAAGCACAAGCCGCAGTGACCCTGCCCGACAGGGCGGATCGCCGGTCGGTGAGGGAAGACGTCGACGCGGGCGGTCTGGAATCGGTCACCACCGGCCGGGTCGCGTCCCTGACCGGGATCCGTGCAGTCGCCGCGCTGCTGGTGGTGCTCACCCACGCTGCGTACACCACCGGCAAGTACCCGCAGGGGTTCGTCGGCCTGGTGTATTCGCGGATGGAGATCGGGGTGCCGATCTTCTTCGTGCTGTCCGGCTTCCTGCTGTTCGCCCCGTGGGTGAAGGCGGCCGCGGCGGGCAAGCCCGCGCCGTCGGTGAGTCGCTACGCCTGGCACCGGGTGCGCCGCATCATGCCCGCCTATGTCGTCACAGTGGTCGCGGCCTACCTCGTCTACCACTTCCGCACGGCCGGGCCGAACCCCGGGCACACGTGGGAGGGGTTGTTCCGCAATCTCACCCTGACCCAGATCTACACCGACAACTACCTGTTTTCGTATCTGCATCAGGGCCTCACCCAGATGTGGAGCCTGGCTGTCGAGGTCGCCTTCTATGTCGCGCTGCCGCTGCTGGCCTACCTGCTGCTGGTGGTGCTGTGCCGGCGGCAGTGGCGGCCCGGCCTGTTGCTCGCCGGCCTCGCGGCGCTGGCGCTGGTGTCCCCGGCCTGGATGTGGCTGGTGCACGACACGACGTTCCTGCCCGACGGCGCCAAGCTGTGGTTGCCCGGCTATCTGGCGTGGTTCGTCGGCGGCATGCTGCTGGCCGCGTTGCAGCCGCTGGGGGTCCGGGCCTACGCGCTGGCGTGTGTGCCGCTGGCGCTGGCCTGCTATCTCATCGCCTCCACGCCGATCGCCGGCGAACCGACCACCTCGCCGGCGGAGTTGCGTGAGGCGCTGGCCAAGACGGTGTTCTACGCGGTGATCGCGACGCTGGTGGTGGCACCGCTGGCGCTGCGGGGACCGCGCGGCGAGGAGCGCGACGGCTGGTATGCGGGGCTGCTGGCGAGCCTGCCGATGGTGTTCCTCGGCGAGATCTCCTACGAGATCTTCCTGATCCATCTCGTGCTGATGGAGCTGGTGATGGTGGAGGTCGTGCGCTATCCGATCTACACCGGATCGGTGTGGCTGCTGTTCTTCGGCACGATGGCGGTGACGATCCCGCTGGCGTGGCTGCTGCACCGGTTCACCCGCGTCAAGGACTGATCCGCGCCATCCCGCGTCCAAGTTAGGTTACGCTTACCTGACCTACAGGCTGGGAGGGTGGAAAGTCCATGACGGACACCAGGAAATCGCGGGGGTTCGCGGGTGCGGTGCTCAAGCTGTTGCGGGCCGGCGACTACGAACTCACGGTCACCGGGCGCACCCAGGTCGGCCCCCACTACCTGAGGCTGAGCTTTGCCGCCGGTGGCCTGCTGGCCGACCGCGCACTGCACCCGACGATGTGGATCCGGATGTGGTTCTCCGACGGGGACAAACTGCACCAGCGCGGGTACACCCTGGTCAACCCCGATCCGGCCCACGACACCGTCGACATCGAGTTCGCGCTGCACGACGGCGTCGCCTCGCGCTGGGCCGAGCAGGCCCAGCCCGGCGACACGATCGAGGTCACCGTGCTCGGCAGCAGTTTCGCGTTGCCCGAGCCTCGGCCTGGCCGGCTACCTGATCGTCGGCGACACCGCGTCGCTGCCCGCCATCAACTCACTGCTCGACGCGATCGGTGACGCGCCCGCGCAGATCTTCCTCGAAGCCGCCCACGACGACGACAAGCAACTGCCGGTGCACCGCAGCACCGGCGTGACCTGGGTGGACCGCAAGAACGCCGGCGAGGCACTGGTGTCGGCCGTGGCGGCGGCGGCGTTCGACGCCCCCGACCACTTCGGCTGGGTGGGCTGCGACAACCGCACCACCCGCGCGGTGGTCAAGCTGCTGCGGGAGGACTTCAAGATCCCGCGCAAGTCCATCAAGGCGCAGGCCTACTGGGTCGCCTGACCGGCCTCCTGCGGCAGCACGATCGGCACGACGAACTCCTCCAGCATGCTGCGTTCGTCGTCCTCGTCCAGACCCGGGAACACCAGCAGCGACGTCATCACCCGCACCAGCCAGCGTGACCGGTGCGCGACCAGCCGGGATTCGTCGGGACCCAGCGAGATCACGAAAGCCTCGGTGAGCGCCTTGATCACCTCGGACTGGTCGGCCATCTCGCCGCCGATGGGGCGCTGGGCGGTGGCGAACCACGACGCCAGCGCCGGGCTCTGCCGCACGTTGCGCAGCGACGCCAGCATGCCCTCGATCAGCCGCTCCCTCGGATCGGCGAACGACATGATGTGGTCGGTCATCTCGCGGTACAGCCGGTAGGCCTCCCGGTGCACGTAGGCGGTGTGGAGAGCCTCGCGGTTCTCGAAGTAGCGGTACAGCGTTGCGCGGGAACACCCTGCCGCCGAGGCGATCTCGTGCATGCCGACGGTGGCGGCCGGTTGCGCGGCGAACAGCTCGCCCGCTGCGTCCAGGATCCGGTCCGCGGCCACCTCGGTGCGGCGGGCGGCCAGCCAGTCACCGGCCATCAGCGCACCACCGTGAACGGCACCGACAGCGGACGGCGCACGTAACTGCCACCGGCCCAGGTGATCCCGGACTCGTCGACCTCGAAGTCCGGGATGCGGGTGAGCAGCTCGGTCAGGGTCACCCGCGACTGCATCCGCGCCGCGGCGGCGCCGAGGCAGTGGTGCGCACCGTGGCTGAACGTCAGGATGTTGCGCGGCCTGCGCGTGACGTCGAGCTCGCCTGCGTCATCGCCGTACTGGCGCTCGTCACGGTTTCCCGACCCGTACAGGAACATCGCGCGACGCCCGGCCGGGATCGTCACGTCGCCGATCGTCACGTCACGAGTCACGGTGCGGCCCAACATCTGTACCGGTGAGGTCAGCCGGAGGAACTCGTCGACGGCGTCGGGGATCAGCTCCGGATTCGCGCTCAGCAGCGCGCGCTGGTCGGGGCGCTGGTGCAGCAGTTGCACCGACCCCCCGAGCATGCCGGTGGTGGTGTCGTTGCCGCCGGTGACCATCGTGAAGGTGAACGCCAGGATCGACAGCACCCCGGTGATGTCACCGTCGGCGCCGACTCCCGCGGCGACCAGATGCGACACCGTGTCGTCCTCGGGTTCGACGCGCCTGCGCTCGATCAGCGCGGTGAAGTAGGCCATCATCTCGCCGAGTGCGTCGCCGAGCGTGTGCAGTGCGCCGCCGATCCCGCCCTGGCTGGTGTTCGCGGCCACGATGGCGTCGGTCCAGCCGTCGAACTTGCCCCGATCCTGTTCCGGCACACCGAGATAGTGCGCAACCACCATCGACGGCAACGGCTTGAACAGCTCGGCGACGATGTCGCCGCCCCCGTCGGCCTTGAGGCGTTCGATCCGCGCGACGACGTACTCGCGGACCTTGGGCTCGACCGCCTCGACCTGGCGCGGGGTGAACCCGCGCGCGACCAGCTTGCGGAATTCGGTGTGCGCGGGCGGGTCCTGCATGACCATCGGCGGGTTGTCGGCCAGCCCGATCAGCTCGAGCTCGCCGTAGTTGACGGTCAGCCCCTTTGCGGACGAGAAGGTCTGATGATCACGGGCCGCCGCCCAGATGTCGGCGTGCCGGGACAGCACGTAGTAGTCACCCGGTTCGGCACTGTCGGGCCGGTCCGGCGGGACGACGTGGTGCACGGGGTCGCGGTCGCGCAGCGCCCGGTACATCGGCCACGGATCCCGCCAGGTGCTCGCGTCGGCCGGGACGAACCGGGCAGGCGAGTCCTGAGACAGAATCGCGGTCATGTCTTATGGGTACGACACCGAGTGAACAATGTCAAATGCTGTCCGCCCGGGTAGCGAGCGCTCAGATCCCCGCGCCGGGGTTGAGGATGCCATCGGGGTCGAGCGCCTGCTTGATCCGGCGGTTGAGCTGCATCGCTTCGGGGCCGAGCTGACCGGCCAGCCAGGGACGCTTGAGGCGGCCGACACCGTGTTCACCGGTGATCGTGCCGCCCAGGCTGATCGCCAGGTCCATGATCTCGCCGAACGCCTGCTGCGCGCGCTGCGCCATGGCGGCATCGGCCGGGTCGAACACGATCAGCGGGTGGGTGTTGCCGTCCCCGGCGTGCGCGATCACCGAGATCATCAGGTCGTGCACGCCCGCGATCTTCTCCACGCCGCCGACGAGTTCGGCCAGCGCGGGCAGCGGCACCCCGACGTCCTCCAGCAGCAGCGCGCCCTTGGCCTCCACCGCCGGTATCGCGAAGCGGCGCGCGACCACGAATGCCTCACCCTCGTCGGGGTCCGACGTGGAGAACACCTCTTTCGCGCCGTACGCGGTGAACGTACGGGCCATGAATTCGGCGTCCTGCGCACCGGCCGGGCCGCGGTCGTCGCTCGCCGCGACCATCATCGCGGCGGCGTCCCGGTCCAGCCCCATCTTCAGCTTGTCCTCGACGGCGTTGATGGCCACCGAGTCCATGAACTCCAGCATCGACGGCCGGATCTTGCCGGTGATGGTGACGACCGCAGCAGCGGCGTCCTCCACCGAATCGAAGGTCGCCACCACGGTGCAGGCGCCGCTCTGGGCGGGCAGCAGCTTCAGCGTGGCTTCGGTGACGACGCCGAGGGTGCCCTCGCTGCCGACGAACAGTTTCGTCAGCGACAGTCCCGCGACGTCCTTGAGGCGCGGACCGCCCAGGCGCACCGCGGTGCCGTCGGCGAGCACGACTTCGAGGCCGAGCACGTAGTCGGTGGTCACGCCGTACTTCACGCAGCACAGCCCGCCTGCGTTGGTGGCGATGTTGCCGCCGATGCTGCAGATCTCGAACGACGACGGGTCGGGCGGATACCAGAGCCCGTGTTCGGCGACGGCCTTCTTCACCTCGGCATTGAGCAGGCCGGGCTGCACGACCGCGGTGCGGGTAACCGGGTCGACGGTGATGTCGCGCATCTTCTCCGTCGACAGCACGATGCCGCCGTCGAGAGCCGTTGCACCACCGGACAATCCGGTGCCCATACCGCGGGTGACGACGGCGATCCGGTGGCCGGCGGCCCAGCGCAGCACCGCCTGCACCTCTTCGGTGCGCCGGGGCCGCACGACCGCCAGCGGCGTGCCTGCGCTCGGGTCGGCGGCGCGGTCCTGGCGGTAGGACGCCACGATGTCGGGATCGGTGACGACCGTGCCCTCGGGCAGTTCGGCGATCAGGCTGTCCAGCGGTTGCACAGCCGCCAGTGTAGGACCGGCGCGGGCGGCATCAGGCCGCACCGGAGTCCGGTCTGGGTTCCAGGTCGAGGTCACGCAGCGCGGGCAGGAACACCGCGACCACACCGAGCGCGAGCATCGGCAACGACAGCGCCAGAAACGTGACGTGCAGGCCGCCGGCGTCGGCCAGCGAACCCATCACCCCGACGACGCGCCCGCGCAGCCGTTGGGGGGCGCGGGTCTGCATCACGTAGTTGTAGATCGGCGCGATCGGTCCGTAGACGAACCCGACGATCGCGCACAGCACCAGGATCACCGGCAGCGGCGGCAGGAACGCGATCGCGGTCATCGCCACCCCGAGGGTGAGCACCGCGATCAGCATCACCGTGCGCCGCGACAGGTACTTCGACATCACCGCGTACCCGAGCGCGCCCACGAGGCCACCGATGCTCAGCGCCACCAGCACCCAGCCCAGCTGGGCCGGCTCGTCGCGGTCGGTGAAGTACTTCGGGAACAGCACGCTCTCCATCGGCATGTACAGCCCAGTCGCGGCGAGGTCGATGAACGCCAGGGTGCGCAGCACCTTGCTGTGCCAGACGAAGCGCAGCCCCTCGACGATGCCGGCCCACACCCCGTCGGCCATCGCCGTCGGGTCCGGGCGGCCTGCGCCCTCCAGTCGCAGCGCGCCGATCGCCAGGATCGACAGCACGAACGCGCCCGCGGTCACCCACATGGTGTCGACGCCACCGAGCGTCGCGATCAACAGACCGCCGATGCCGGGCCCGACGATGTAGGCCAGGTTGAAGATCGCCTCGAACACGCTGTTGGCGCGGTCGAGGGTCCAGCCGGCGCGCACGGCGGCCTCCGGCAGCATCGTCTCGCGGGCAGTCATCCCGGCGGGGTCGAAGAACGCGCCGAGCGCGGCCAGGCCGGCCAGTACGGCGACGTTGACGGCGTCCGCGCCGAACACCAGCGCCGTCACCGGCACCGCCGCCACCGACAGCGCCGACAGCGCGTCGGAGATCATCGACACCCGCCGCCGGCCCAGATAGTCGACGGCGGCGCCGGCCAGCAACGTCGCGGCCAGCAGAGGTAGCGTGCCCGCCATCGCGACGATCGAGGCGTCGAGCGCAGAACCGTTGCGCTGCAACACCAGCCACGGAAACGCCACGATCGAGATGCCGTTGCCGGCGCCCGCCATCAACGCGGCGAACAGAATCAGCAACAGCGGGCCGCGTCGACTCGGCGCTCGGGTGGGCGTCATGGGTTATCGCCGGGAATGTAGCAGTGCGGCGGCCCGCGGACCACGGAATTTGTTGCAGATCGGCCGGTTTCGGCTCTACCACTGCGCGTCGACGTTGGCGGCGATCTGCTCGGCGACGCGCACCGCCGAGTCTCCCGGGGCGGCGCTGCAGGTGTTGACGTCGACGATCACGTTGTTCCGGTGGATCAGCGCACGGCCGCAGCCCCAGCCCGGTGGCGCGGCCTCCTGCTGGGTGGCCACGGTGTGCAGCGTCCGGTCGTCGTGCACGATCTCGCCGACCGACCACCGGCTGCCACTCTGGGTGTGCGTGTACTCGCTGCAGGCGGGCCACTGCGACACCGATGCGTCGAAGAACTCGCCGGCCTTCTCCAGATACGGGAACAGCACGACCGATTGCTTGAGGTAGTGCTTCCAGTCCCCGCCGTCGTTGAGGCTCTGGTCCCGTTCGGCCTGGTAACCGCTGGCGGAGTAGACGACCGACTCGGCGGCGCCGTCGATGGCCAGGCACTCCGGCGGCGCCATGATCGCGCTGTTGTCGTCCATGCTGGTGCGCGATTCGGTGACCGTCATCGCGGGCACGCCCATCGCCGCGGCGGACTCCTCGGGGCTGAGCAGCAGGCCGCCCAGCTCGCGTTCCACCAGCGGACGGGGGATCATCGTGCGCGGCGCACTCGTGGATTCGGCGCTACTGATCGTGCTGCCGCAGCCGGTGAGCAGAACACAGACTCCGAAAAACGCTACTTTCACCCGCCGCATGGCCCCCCCAATCGAAACGCTCAGCGACCAATGGTGATAGAAGAATGCCCACCTCGCCGCCAGGGAAACGGCGTTTCGTGATAACGATGAACGGTGCTTTCCGGTAACGAATGATGCGCCCCCCAGACCAGCGGCTCCCGCACCCCAGGACCGGCGAGTTGTTCACCTCTCCGGTGCGCCCGGGCGACGGGTGGCCAGGTGATCCGGCGACCCGGCGGACCGCGGTGGCCGACACCCCGGCGCAGGTGACGTCGCTGGCCGAGGCGGCCAGGACGCTCCATCAGGTGGACGCCTGCATCTCGGTCTGCCGCGCGTGCCCGCGACTGGTGCAGTGGCGCGAGGACGTCGCGGCGACCAAACGCAAGTCGTACGCCGACCAGCCCTACTGGGGCAGGCCGGCGCCGGGGTTCGGTGCGGCGCGACCCCGGATCCTGATCGTCGGCCTGGCGCCGGCGGCCAACGGCGCAAACCGGACGGGGCGGGTGTTCACCGGGGACCGCTCCGGCGACTTCCTGTTCGGCTCGCTGTACCGCAGCGGGCTGGCCAACCAGCCCACGGCCACGGACAGCGGCGACGGGCTCGAACTGTACGACGTGCGGGTGGCCGCCGCGGTGCGCTGCGCGCCGCCGGGCAACGCGCCGACGCCGGCCGAGCGCAGCACGTGCGCGCCGTGGCTGGACGCCGAGTGGCGGCTGACCGGACCGCACGTGGGCGTGATCGTGGCGCTGGGCGGGTTCGCCTGGCAGGCCGCGCTGGCGATGATCCGGCGGGCAGGCGGTTCGGCGGGCACGCCCGCGCCGAAGTTCGGCCACGGTGCGACCGCCGAGCTGCAGACCCCGCACGGCGCGGTCACGCTGCTCGGCTGCTATCACCCCAGCCAGCAGAACACGTTCACCGGCCGGCTCACGCCCGCGATGATGGACGCGCTCTTCGCCACCGCAGTCGAGTTGTCGGCGTGACCGCCGCAGCAACGATGTGCGCACCAAAATCCCTGACCGACGGGGGAACGGAACCGTACCGGCGCGCGTTGGACTGTTGATGCGTCTCTCAGTCCTCGACCTCGTTCCCGTGCGCTCCGACCAGAGCACCTCCGATGCGATCGCCGCCTCGACGCTGCTGGCCCAGACCGCTGACCGGCTGGGATACACCCGCTACTGGGTCGCCGAGCACCACAACATGCCCTCGGTCGCGGCCACCAGCCCGCCGGTGCTGATCGCCCACCTCGCCGCGCACACCGCGGCGCTGCGCCTCGGTTCCGGCGGGGTGATGCTGCCCAACCACGCGCCGCTGGCCGTCGCCGAACAGTTCGCGCTACTGGAAGCGGCCCACCCCGGGCGCATCGACCTGGGCATCGGCCGCGCGCCCGGCTCGGACCCGGTGACCTCGATGGCGCTGCGCGGTGCGGCAGGCCGCGACGACCGCGACATCGAGGCGTTCCCGGAGTATCTCGACGACGTGATGGCGCTGATGAGCAGCAAAGGCGTACGGGTACCGCTGCCACGCGACCTGATGCGCGACAACTACATCCTCAAGGCGACGCCGGCCGCGGCGAGCACGCCGCGGCTGTGGCTCCTTGGTTCGTCGATGTACTCCGCGCGACTGGCCGCCGCGAAGGGTCTGCCCTACGTGTTCGCCCACCACTTCGCCGGGCAGGGCACCGAGGAGGCGATGCAGTTCTATCGCGAGAACTTCCGGCCCAGCGAGCTGACTCCGGAGCCGGTCACGTTCTTGACGGTCAATGCGGTTGTCGCCGAGACCCGGGACGAGGCAATGCGTTTGATTCTGCCGAACCTGCAGATGATGGCGCGGCTGCGGACCGGGCAGCCGATGGTGCCGCTCGATCTGGTCGAGGACGCCGAAGAGCAGCGCACGGACCCGCGCGCCCAGTCCGTGATCGACGCCGGGCTGCGTCAGGCCGTGGTCGGCGCTCCCGCCGAGGCGGCCGGCCAGGTGTACGCACTGGCCGAGAAGTTCGGTGTGGACGAGGTGATGGTGCATCCGGTGGCCTCGGCGTTCCGCGGGGTCGACCCCGGCACCGCACCCGGCCGCGAGGCCACCCTGGAACTGCTGGCCAAGGAGATCTTCTAGGTCTTCGGGCTCAGCCGGACGAGCGGGATCCTGCGTGAAGTCCGCTTCTGGTAGCCCTCGTAGCGGTTCGAGTTGCCGTCGTTGACCAGCTTCCACAGCCGCGGATAGTCGGGGTCGTCGGCCGTCACCGGGGTCGCCGTCACCGCGAAACGCTTTGGCCCGATGTTGATCTCGACGTCCGGGTGGGCCTTGAGATTGTGGTACCAGCCGGGCGCCCGGGGATCGCCCCCCTTGGAGGCGACGACGTAGTAGCTGCCGCCGTCGGGAAAATAGGACAGCGTGTTGGTGCGCTTCTTGCGGGTCTTGGCGCCGACGGTGTGCAGCAGCAGCGACGGGGCGACGCCCGGCAGCGGAATGCGGTGTCCGATGCGCCCGTCGGTGCTCTGGTAGAGCTTGTCGTGCAACATCAGCAGCCGGGTGCCGACGTTCTGTTCGATCCACTGCGCGATGCCCATGAGGTCACTCCTTCTCGGCGGCGTCGAGTTGCGCGAGTGCCTCGCGCAACAGCCGGGCGGTCTCCTCGCGGTCGGGGTCGCGCCGCAGCAGCATCCCCTTCGCGAACGACAGCTTGTCCCCGTCGCGGCGCGGCACCACGTGCAGGTGGACGTGGAACACCGACTGGAAGGCGGCCTTGCCGTCGTTGACGGCGATGTTGTTGCCGTCGGCGTGCAGGCCCGAGCTCCTGGCGGCCTTGGCGATGCGCTGCCCGAGGGCGGCCATCCCGGCCAGGGTCTGCGGCGGGGTGTCGGTCAGATCGACCGTGTGCGCCTTGGGGATCACCAGGGTGTGCCCGCGGGTGAACGGTCGGATGTCGAGGATCGCCAGGTAGTCGTCGTCCTCGTGGATCCGGATGGCGGGCGCCCGGCCGGCGACGATGGCGCAGAACACGCAGGACATGCCGCCACGCTAGTGGACGCCGCTCAGTGGTGGTGGACGGCGTCGGCGATCTGCCGCCATGCCTCGAGCTTGCGGTCGAAGGACATGGTCTGCGCCGGGCTGGTAGACGGCAGCCGCGTGTAGTGCAGCCTCTCGCTCCGCCCGACGAGGCGGTGGTAGTTCTTCTCCGCGGCGGCGCCGTTGAAGTAGACGTGGGTCAGCGCCGGTTGTCCGGCGTAGAAGGCCCGGAAATCGTTGGCCACCATGCTGTCCGGTTCGACCGACGAATCCAGGCTGCCGATGCGGCGGCAGTGCTTGAGCACGTCCCACACCGCGACACCCGCGCCGGTCAGCGCGGCCACCCGTTCGTCGTAATCGCCTGCGGGGTCGAATCCGAACAGTTCGCCCATGATGCCCCAGAACGCGTTGCGCGTATACGCGTAGTAGCGCTGCGCCTGCAGTGACGCGACACCCGGCATATTGCCCAGGACCAGGATTCGGGCTCCGGGGGCGGCCAGCGGCGGAAAGCTCTGCAGCGTCGGAGACGTCATGTGCCCGACTATCCCACCGGCGGCCGCCGTATAGGTTGGGCGGGTGAGCGACGACGCCGATCTGGAAGCATCCGCGCTGCTCGACGGGCTGGACGCCGCTGCGCGCGAAGAGCGTGCGGACCTGATTCGCTGGCTGCTCGACCGCGGTGTCGGTGTCGACCAGATCCGCGGTAACCCCGCGCCGATGCTGCTGGCCTCGCGGCGCATCCTCGGCGACGACGGCCGGTACGTGTCGGCGCGGCAGGCGGCGGTGCAAGCCGGTGTCGACCTTGCGCTGTTCGAACGGATCCAGCGGGCGATGGGACTGCCGCGCGTGGACGACCCGGACTCCGAGGTGTTCCTGCGCGCCGACGCCGAGGCGGCGAAGTTCACCCGCGATTTCCTCGACGCCGGCATCGACCCCGACGAGCTGGTGCAGATCACCCGGCTGCTCGGTGACGGGTTGGCGCGGGCCGCCGAAGCGATGCGCTCTGCGGCGCTGGCCGCTGTGATCAGGCCTGGCGCCACGGAATTGGACGTGGCGAAGGCGTCCGAGGCGCTCGTCGGGAACATCGCGCCGTTGCTGGGGCCGATGATCCAGGAGGTGCTGCTTCTGCAACTGCGCCACGCGATCGAGACCGAGGCCGTCACCGCCACCGAACGCGCTGAGGGACAGCATCTTCCGGGAGCGCGGCTGGTGACCATCGGGTTCGCCGACCTGGTGGGTTTCACCCGCCTCGGCGAGGCGGTACCGCCGGAGGAGTTGGAACAGCTGTCCCAGCGGCTGGCGGACATGACGCGTGAATTCTCGCTGCCTCCAGTGCGATTCGTCAAGACCATCGGCGACGAGGTGATGCTGGTCAGCCCGGAACCGGCGGCGCTGCTCGAGGCGATGCTGCGGCTGATCGAGGAGACCGAGGACGACGACGCGTTTCCCCGGTTGCGCGCCGGTGTCGCGACCGGCATGGCGGTCGGTCGCGCGGGGGACTGGTTCGGCAGTCCGGTCAACCTCGCCGCCCGGATGACCGGCGCCGCGCGTCCCGGGTCGGTGCTGGTGGCCGAGTCCACCCGCGACGCGATCGGCGAGGACGACCGCTTCACCTGGTCGTTCGCCGGGGCCAAGCGCCTGAAGGGGATCAAATCCGATGTGAAGGCGTTCCGCATCCGGCGGGCCGACGCCAGTTGAGTGCCGGAGTCCGGGTTGACGGAGAATCTGGATGACGCGGCCGGGACGCTGCTGGTGATGATCGACCCGATGGTGCCGAACCATGCCAGGAGGAGTGGGCCCGAAGTCGAATCTCACGTTTGGTGACCCGTCGCCGTCTACCCGGTATGCAGACCTCCACCGATTACAGCCACATCCTGCGCGGCATGTACGCCGCCGAGCGCGAGTATCTGGCCGCCGGCGGGCCCGGCCACGCCGACTTCGCCATGCTCGCACCCTATTTCGCCGAGGACGTGGTGTTGTGCCAGGCCACTGCGCTGCCCTACGGCGGCGTGTGGCGCGGTCACGACGGGATGCGAGAGTTCTTCGCGGCCATGGCCGCCACCTGGGACGAATTCGAGATGCTCGATCAGCAGTTCCTGGCCACCGCCGAGACCGCGGTGGTCCGCACCCGGGTCCGCGCCCGCGCGCGGGCGACGCACCGCGAACTGAGCTTCCCGATCCTGCAGACGCTGCACGTCGTCGACGGTCGCATTGCCGAGGTGTGGCCGTTCTACTGGGACACCGCCGCGATCGTCGCGGCGATCTACGACCAGCGCCCGTGATCAGCGCGACGGGGTGAACGCGCGCAGGCGCAGACTGTTGGTCACGACGAACACCGAGCTGAATGCCATTGCGGCGCCGGCGATCATCGGATTGAGCAGGCCGCGCGGCCAGCGGCAGTGCCGCGACGTTGTACGCGAACGCCCAGAACAGGTTGCCCTTGATCGTGCTCAGCGTCTTGCGCGACAGCCGGATGGCGTCCGGGACCGCCCGCAGATCGTTGCCGACCAGCGTCAGATCGCTGGCCTCGATGGCGACGTCGGTGCCGCTGCCCATCGCCAGCCCCAGGTCGGCCTGGGCCAGCGCCGCCGCGTCGTTGACGCCGTCGCCGACCATCGCGACCACCTTGCCGTCGTGCTGCAGTCGCTTGACCGTCTCCACCTTGTCCTGCGGCAGCACCCCGGCGATCACGGTGTCGATGCCGACCTCGGCGGCGACCGCGCGCGCGACCGCCTCGTTGTCGCCGGTCACCATGATCGGCGTCAGCCCCAACTTCTTCAGCAGCGAGATCGCCTCGGCGGACGTCGGTTTGACTGCATCGGCGACCATCAGCACGCCTCGGGCCCGGCCGTCCCAGCCCACCACGACCGCGGTCCTGCCGTCGGACTCGGCCCGCAGCACCGCGCCGTTGATCTCGTCGGGGATGTCGAGCGACTGGTCGGCCAGCAGCCGGGTCCGGCCCAGCAGAACCGCACGCCCGTCCACCTCGCCGGACACCCCGAGACCGCGCAGGTTCGAGAACGCCGAGACGGCGGGTAGTTCACCGAACTTCTCCAGCGCGCCCGATGCGATGGCGCGGGCGATCGGATGCTCGGACGGGTTCTCGACCGCCCCGGCGATCCGCAGGACTTCGTCGGGCTGTTCGCCGTCGGCGGCGAACACATCGACCAGCGTCATGTTCCCGGTGGTCACGGTGCCGGTCTTGTCGACGATCACGGTGTCCACCCGGCGGGTGTCCTCCAGCACCTCGGGCCCGGTGATCAGGATGCCCAGCTGTGCGCCCCGGCCGGTGCCCACCATCAGCGCCGTCGGCGTCGCCAGCCCGAGCGCGCAGGGGCACGCGATGATCAGCACGGCCACCGCGGCGGTGAACGCAGCCGCCACCGAGTGCCCGGTGCCGAGCCAGAACCCCAGGGTCGCCACCGACAGTGCGATCACGATCGGGACGAAGACGCCGGAGATCCGGTCGGCCAGTCGCTGCGCCTGCGCCTTACCGTTCTGCGCGTCCTCGACCAGGCGGGCCATCTGGGCCAGCTGGGTGTCGGCGCCGACGCGCTCGGCCCGCACCGCCAGGCGGCCGTCGACGTTCACCGTCGCCCCGACCACCTGATCGCCCGGTTGCACCTCCTCGGGGACCGATTCCCCGGTGAGCATCGACGCGTCGACCGCGGACATCCCTTCCACCACGACGCCGTCGGTGGCGATCTTCTCGCCGGGACGCACCACGAACACGTCGCCGATCAGCAGTTGCTCGACCGGGATGCGCTGCTCCGCACCGCCTCTGCGGACGGTGACCTCGCGGGCGCCCATCTCCAGCAGCGCACGCAGGGCCGCGCCGGCCTGCCGTTTGGCCCGCGCCTCGAAGTAGCGGCCGGCCAGGATGAACGTCGTCACGCCGGCGGCGGCTTCGAGGTAGATGTTGGCGCTGCCGTCCATCCTGGCGATGGTCAGCTCGAACGGGTGCGTCATCCCCGGAACGCCGGCGGTGCCCCAGAACAGCGCGTAGAGCGACCAGCCGAACGCGGCGAGGGTGCCGACGGAGATCAGCGTGTCCATCGTCGCGGCCCCGTGCCGCAGGTTCGTCCACGCGGCCTGGTGGAAGGGCCAGGCGCCCCACACCACCACCGGCGCGGCCAGCGTCAGCGACAGCCACTGCCAGTAGGTGAACTGCAGCGCGGGGATCATCGCCATGGCGATCACCGGGACCGACAGCGCGACGCAGATCAGCAGGCGGCGCTTCAGCGCTGCGGCCGGGTCGGCCGGATCCTCGGTGGGTTCGGGGGCGCGTTCGGGCAGCGCGGCGTGGTAACCGGCCGATTCCACGGCGGCTACGAGGTCGGCGGGGGAGACGGCGTCGCCGTACTCGACGCGGGCCTTCTCGGTCGCGAAGTTCACCGTCGCGGTGACCCCGTCGAGCTTGTTGAGTTTCTTCTCGACGCGCGCCGCACACGACGCGCAGGTCATCCCGCTGATGTTCAGTTCGACAGTGCTCACCGATGGTCACCTTCGTGGAGGTGGGAAAGTTCGCTCGTGGGGGCGGGCGCCGGTACGGGTTCCGGCCCGACGGTGTGGCCCACCCACAGTGCGACCGCGAACACCGCCGCGAGCATCGCGACGAATGCGGCGATCTTCACCGGGGCGGCCATGACGGTCAGCCCGCCAGTGTGTAGCCGGCCTCTTCGACCGCCGCACGGACGGCCGCAGGGTCGACCGGGGTCTGGCTGTCGATCGTCACCGTACCGTTGGTGATGTCCACGTCGACCCCGACGACGCCGGGGATGTGGGTGAGTTCGGCCCGCACCGAGTTGGCGCACCCTCCGCAGCTCATACCCTCGACGGTGATGGTGGTGGTGCTCATCAGGCTCCTCTCCACGGATGTTGACAGCTGGTCTGTACTATACCCCCCTAGGGTATGTAAGTCACACGAAGGGAGCTTGAGGAGATGTCGAAACACAGTCTGCTGGCCGGGGCGGGCGCTGTGGGCGCCACCTTGACGCTGCTGCTCTCCGGGTGCAGTGACGTCGGCACCGAGTCGGCCGAGCACGACCACGGCACCCATGAGCACCCGACGACCTCGCAGGCCGCCGGAGACGGCCACGGTGAGCACGCCGGCCACAACGAGGCCGACGCCACGTTCGCGCGCGACATGATCCCGCACCACGAACAGGCCGTCGTGATGAGCGACATCATCCTGGCCAAGCAGGGCATCGATCCCCGGGTGACGGAACTGGCCGAACAGATCAAGGCCGCGCAGGGGCCGGAGATCGACACGATGCGGCAGTGGCTGAGCGACTGGGGCGCCCCGGCGGCGTCCGGGCACGAGGGTCACGACATGGGCGGGGACCCGTCGGCGCACGCGGCGATGGGCATGATGACCGAGGAGCAACTCGAGCAGCTGCGCCGGGCCGAGGGCGCCGAGGCCGGCAAGCAGTTCCTGACCGGGATGATCGCCCACCACGAAGGCGCGGTCACGATGGCACAGACCGAGGTGGACACCGGTCAATCGCAGGACGCGGTGCACCTGGCGCACGAGATCATCGAGACCCAGCAGCGCGAGATCGCCACGATGAAAGAGATCCTCGGCTCCCTGTAGTTTCGCCGCATGCGAATCCTCGTGCAGCGGGTGAGTTCTGCCCGGGTGACGGTCGGCGGTGAGACGGTCGGTGAGATCCGTCCGCAGAGTCAGGGGCTGCTCGCGCTCGTCGGTGTCACCCACGACGACGACCCGGCCAAGGCGCGGCGACTGGCTGAAAAGCTCTGGCAGCTGCGCATTCTCGACGACGAGAAGTCGGCCTGTGACATCGGTGCGCCGGTCCTGGTGGTCAGCCAGTTCACCCTGTACGGCAACACCGCCAAAGGACGGCGGCCGACGTGGAACGCCGCGGCGCCCGGGTCGGTCGCGGAGCCGTTGGTCGAGACGTTCGCCGCCTCCCTGGCCGAACTCGGCGCCGACGTGGCCACGGGCGTCTTCGGCGCCGACATGCAGGTCGAGCTCGTCAACGACGGGCCGGTGACCGTGCTGCTGGAGCTCTGACCTACTGCGGCATGCCGACCGGGACGCCCTCGGACGGTTGCACGATGACGAACCCGTTGCCGTAGAACGACACCTGCATCGCCTCGCCGGAACCGCGGCCGATCAGCGCACCGGCCTTGAAGCTGGTCTTCAGCTGGGTCTGCAGGTTCGCCGACCACGCCACCACGGCGTTGGTGTCGGCGAAGGTGGGGGCTTCGGCGGCGTTGAGCACCACCGGCGGGCCGTCGGTGGTCAGCGCGACCCAGCCGGTGCCGCGCAGCGTGGTGTTGAACAGCCCGCCGGCGACCATGCTGCCGCCTCTGACCCGCTCGATGTTCCAGTCCAGGCTCGACGAGAACGCCAGCACGTTCTTACCGCTGATCGACAGACCGGAGTTGGTCAGGTTCAGCAGGTGCACGTCGTAGGACCGGTCGGCGAGGAACACATCGCCCTGACCGTGGCACCGCATCAGCGGCAGCCCCTCGCCGGTCAGCGCCTTCTTCAGGAACTTCGACGCACCGCCGCCCTCGAAGGCGAAGTCGACGTTGCCCTGGTAGGCCACCATCGAGCCCTGCCTGGCCATGAACGGTTCGCCCAGCCGGACGCGGAGCAGTCTGGTGTTCTGGTTGGCGATCGGCTCGGCTTCCTTCTCGCTGAAGCGCCCGTCGACGAGGTCGCCGCTGATGCCGGCGAATCCGTCGGACCCGCCGATCGGCTGTGCCTGGGGCGGGCCCGGTTGTGCCGGGGGCGGACCGCCCATCGGCGCCCGATGCAGCTGTCCCTGATGGGACACCTGGTCGGTCCATTGCCGTCCGTCATGCCATCGGTAGTCGAACCGGCCCTCGGGATCGGGCTGCCAACTGCCTGGTCCGGGTGCTGTCATCGCCGCCTCCTCGGATGTGACTCGTGCCATTCACCCTAGGGGCCGACGCCCGGCCGGGCCGGGGGGTTCTGCTCTCGGCGAAGGCTCTCCCGGCTGCCGCTGCAACGGTGTAAGTATGTAATCATGCGGCATCAACCTCATGGCCGACGGGCCGGCCGCCCCGGCGGCTGGCAGCAGGCCGATCAACCCGACGCGGCGGACGCAGGCGACTGGATCGCCGGCCGACTGCCCGACACCTGGTTCGCCGGTGACCCCGAGGTCATCGTCGACCGCGAAGAGATCACCGTCATCGGTCGTCTTCCCGACGCCGAGGACCCCGAGAGCGAGGCCCGCGCCTCCGGCCGCGCCGCCCGCTTCCGGGAGCAGACGCGTTCCGAACGCATGCAGATCGCCGACGAGGCCGAGGCGCGTTACGGGCGCAAGGTCGCCTGGGGTGTGGACATCCCCGTCGACACCCGCACGGAGCGAATCCTGTTCACCCACCTCGCGGTTCCGGTGATGACGCGGCTGCGGCAGCCGGAGCGCCGGGTGCTGGACACGCTCGTCGACGCCGGCGTGGCCCGGTCGCGCTCCGATGCCCTCGCGTGGTCGGTGCGACTGGTCGGCGACCATGCCGACGAGTGGCTGAGCCAACTGCGCGACGCCATGCGCGAAGTCGACGACCTCCGCTCGGCGGGTCCGCAGCTCTAGGCGGGCGTGACCGCCACGTAGCTGGAGTTCAGCGCCGAGGTCTGCGACAGCGGATCCACCGGGCCGCCGTCGACGAGCAGGTTGCGGTTGACGCCGTAGGACTGCGGAACCGCCCCGGCGTGCGGGTCGAAAACCCTTGAGCCCCAGCCGTGGTCGATGACGACGACGCCAGGACGGGTCGCCTCGCTGACCGAGGCGCTCAGTTCGACCGCGCCGACGGGGGAGCTGACCGTCACGCGGTCGCCGTCAGCGATCCCGAGCCGGGCCGCGTCGTCGGGATGCACGACGACCTCGTTGCCCTTGCCTGCGGGGTGTAGATCCGGGAGTTCGTTGAGCCACGAGTTCATCGAGTGCCGGTGACGACGGTTGCCGAGCTGGAACGGGTAGTCCGGCGGCGGCTGCGGCACCGGTTCGGCGAGCAGTTCGCGCGCGCGGACGACGAACTCGGGCGGCGCGACGTGCGCCCGCTTGTCCGGGGTGCGCAACGCGTCCCGGAAGTGCCCGAACTCGCGCGGCCCGAGCACCCAGCCGTGCGGATGCGCGAGCACATCCGACCACCGGATCCGCCGTCCGGCGAGCTTCCGGCCGGTCGCCACCAACAGCCGGTCGACCCAGTCCGGACTGAATTCCAGCCCGGCTCTTCCGGTCACCCGGGCCAGCCTCCTGGACGTCCTGACAAACCGGTTCAGTCCCGGTGCCCCGAACAGCGGGCGATCCATCGCCAGCGCCAGGTCGACGAAGATGCGCCACTCCGGGCGGGCCAGCGGCGGCGCGTCGACCGCGCGCACGCCGTAGTGCAGGTAGGGCTCGTCGTGCAGGTTGCTGGTGAAGGCCAGCAGGTCGGCACGCTCGAGCCAGTGCACGGCGGGCAGCAGCCAGTGCGCGTGGCGGTGGCTCTCGCGCTGCACGAAGTCGATCGCAACCAGCAGATCCAGTTGTGACAGCGCGTGATCGAGCTTCGCGCCGTCGGGGCCGGAGACCACCGGATTGCCGCTGTTGATCAGCAGCGCGCGGATCTGGCCGCGCCCGGGCGTGGTGATCTCGTCGGGCAGTTCGCTCAGCGCGTGCGCGCCCGCGACCAGCGGACGGCCCCGCAGCCGGCTGGTGTGCGGCTTGGTGCCGGCCAGTCCGGCCAGCCGCAGCGCATCGACGTAGCCGGGTTCGAACCGTCGTCCGCCCGGCCGGTCCATGCGGCCGGTGATCACGTTGAGGACATGACCCAGCCATTCGCCGACCGTGCCGGCCAGGTGCAGCGACACCCCGGTCCTGGTCACTACCATCGCCCGCGGTGCTGTCGCGAAAGCTGTTGCCACGTCGACGATCTGATCGCGAGGCAGGTCGCAGCGCGCGGCGAGGTCGTCGAGGTCGGCTTCGGCGACCAGCGCCCGTAACCGGTCGGTGCCCACGGCCAGCTCGGCGCACGCGCCCCGATGCTCCAGCCCGGCGTCCAGGATGACCTTGACCATGGCCAGCAGCAGCGCCCAGTCCTGTCCCGGCCGCACCGGCAGATGCACGTCGGACTTCTCCGCGGACTCGGTGCGCACCGGGTCGACGACCACGATGGTGGCGCCTTGCTGTTGGCGCGCGAGCGCCCGGCGCCAGCCGCCGGGTACCGATTCCAGCCAATTCCACGCGCTCACCGCGGGATTGGCCCCGACCAGCAGGAAGTAGTCGCAGTTGTCGACGTCGGAGACCGGCGCCAGCAGTGCCGAGCCGTACATCTTCTCGGCCACCACGTGCATGGCGTTCTGGTCGACCGAGCCCACCGCGTACCTGTTGAACGTGCCGACCGCGTCCAGCCACGCGTTCATGAACATCAGGTTCGACGACGAGTAGCCCGCCGGATTGCCGTAGTACGCGCCGACCGCGTCGGGCCCGTCGGCGTCGATGACCGCGTTGAGCCGCGCGGCGATGTCACCGATCGCCTCGTCCCAGCCGGCCTCGACGTACGTGCCGTTCACCCGTTTCATCGGCGCCACGATCCGGCGGGGATGCTCGACGACCTGATGGGCGGTGCGGCCCTTGGCGCAGAAATCCCGCCAGCTGTGCGGGTTCTGCTTGTCCGGCGAGATCTTGACCACGCGGTTGCCGTCGACGGTCACCTCGACCCCGCACGCGGCGAGGCAGTACCGGCAGAAGGTGTGCACGGTGCGGCTCATGCCGTCATGGTGCCCGAGCGCTGTGCGAGCGTCCGGCGAATGCGATTGAGCGGTCCGCTCAGATGTCAGCGGCTCGCCATCGTCCAGTACTCGCCGTGCCGGGCCATCAGCTCGTCGTGGGTGCCGCGTTCGACGATCCTGCCCGCCTCCATCACCAGGATCGTGTCGGCGTCCCGGATCGTCGAAAGGCGGTGGGCGATGATGAAACTCGTGCGGTCCTGGCGCAGCCGGCTCATCGCCCGCTGGATCAACACCTCGGTGCGGGTGTCCACCGAGCTGGTGGCCTCGTCGAGGATCAGCAGCCGCGGTTGGGCCAGCACCGCCCGGGCGATGGTGATCAGCTGTTTCTCGCCGGCGCTGATGTTGGTGCCGCCGTCGTTGATACGGGTGTCGTACCCGTCGGGCAGGGTCTGTACGAAGCGGTCGACGTATGCGGCCCTGGCCGCTTCGAGCACCTCGGCGTCGGCGGCGTCGGGGCGGCCGTAGGCGATGTTGTCGTGGATGGTCCCGGCGAACAGCCAGGTGTCCTGCAGCACCATCCCGATCCGGGAGCGCAGCGATTCGCGGCTCACCGACGCGATGTCGACCCCGTCGAGGGTGATGCGTCCGGCGTCGACGTCGTAGAACCGCATGAGCAGGTTCACCAGCGTGGTCTTGCCCGCGCCGGTCGGTCCCACGATGGCCACGGTCGTGCCGGGTTCGGCGACCAGGGAGAGGTCCTCGATCACCGGCACGTCGGGCCGGTACCCGAACCAGACCCGCTCGAACTCCACCCGGCCGCTGCGGCCACCGCCACCGGCGGGCAGTGCCGCGGGCGGGTCCGGGCTCTCCTCCTCGGCGTCGAGCAGGTCGAAAACCCGCTCGGCGCTGGCGATGCCGGACTGCAGCGTGTTGTACATGCCGGCGATCTGGGTGAGCGGCTGATTGAACTGGCGGACGTACTGGATGAAGGCCTGGATACTGCCGAGGGTGATCTGACCGGTGGCCACCTGCACCCCGCCCAGCACCGCGACCGCGACGTAGCTGAGGTTGCCGATGAAGATCGTCGCGGGGGAGACCAGCCCGGACAGGAACTGCGCGCCGAAGCTGGCCCGGTAGACGTCGTCGTTGAGTTCGCGGAACTGCTCCTCGGCGTGCGCGCGGTGGCCGAAGGTCTTGACGACGGTGAAACCGCTGTAGGTCTCCTCGATGTGGGCGTTGAGCCTGCCGGTGTTGGTCCACTGCGCGACGAACAGCTTGCGGGACCGCTTCGCGATCGACCGGGTGACCCACAGCGACAGCGGCACGGTGACCACGGTGAGCAGGGTCAGCAGCGGCGAGATCGTCAGCATCATCACCAGCACGCCGAACACGGTCAGCACCGAGGTCAGCAGCTGGGTGATCGACATGGTCAGCGACTGCTGCAGGTTGTCGACGTCGTTGGTGACCCGGCTGAGTACCTCGCCGCGCTGCCGCGAGTCGAAGTACCGCAGCGGCAGTCGGTGCACCTTGGCCTCGACGTCTGCGCGCAGCATCATGATGGTCCGCTGCACCACGACGTTGAGCAGCCGCGCCTGCACCCAGACCATCAGCGCTGCAACCAGATACAGTCCCAGTGCGAGCGCCAGCGTGCGGGCCACCGCGCCGAAGTCCACGCCCTGACCGGGGACGACGTTCATCCCCGAGAGCAGGTCGGCGAACGTGCCGTCGCCGCGTTCCCGGGCGGCCTCGATCGCCTGTTCCTTGGTCAGGCCCGCGGGCAGCTGGCGGCCGATGACGCCGTTGAACAGCAGATCGGTGGCGTGCCCGAGGATCCGGGGGCCCACCACGCTGACGGCGATGCCACCGATCCCGAGCAGCATCACCGCCGCGGTCAGCCGACGGTGAGGCGTCAGCCTTCTCAGCAGCCGGATCGCCGAGGCCTTGAAGTCGCGGGACCGGATCTGGGGCGGCTCGTTCATCCGCATCGGGCGCGCCAGCGGGCCGCTCATCGCTCACCGACCGGCATCGACTGCGACTCCGCGAACTCCCGGTAGGGCCGGCAGTCGGCGAGCAGTTGTTCGTGGGTGCCGGTGCCCACCACCCGGCCGTCGTCGACGACGACGATCAGGTCGGCGGCGGACACCGTCGAGATGCGTTGCGAGACGATGATCACCGTGGCCCCCGCGGAGACCTCGCGCAGCTGCTCGCGGACCCGCGCGTCGGTGTGCACGTCGAGCGCGGAGAACGCGTCGTCGAACAGGTAGACGGCTGGGCGGCGGATCACCGCGCGGGCGATCGCCAGCCGCTGCCGCTGGCCGCCGGAGAAGTTCATCCCGCCCTGGGCCACCGGCATCGACAGCCCGTCGGGATGGGCGGCGACGAAGTCGTCGGCGCACGCGACCCGCAGCGCCGCCCACATCTGTTCCTCGGTCGCCACATGTCCGGGGCGTACCCCTACCTGCAGGTTCTCGGCGACCGTCCCGGAGAACAGGTAACCCCGTTGGGGCACGAGCCCTATCGCGTCCCACAGGCGGTCGACATCGAGGTCGCGGACGTCGACCCCGTCGACACACACCGCGCCCGCGGTGACGTCGTAGAGCCGGCAGACCAGCGACACCAGCGTCGACTTGCCCGAGCCGGTGGACCCCACGATGGCGGTGGTGGTCCCGGGCCGAGCGGTGAACGAGACGTCCTGCAGCACCGGACGGTCGGCGCCGGTGTAGCTGAACGTCGCGTGGTCGAACCGGATCTCGCCGTTGATGGACTGGGGCGAGTCCGCGGTGGGGGAGTTGACGATCGCCGGCTCGGTGGAGAGCACCTCGGTGATCCGCTCCGCGCACACCGACGCCCTCGGGATGATGACCAGGATGAACGTCGCCATCAGCACCGCGAGCAGGATCTGCATGAAGTAGGACAGAAACGCGATCAGCGATCCGACCTGCATCTGTCCTGCGTCGATGCGCATGCCGCCGAACCAGATCAACGCCACGCTGGAGATGTTGATCACCAGCGTGGTCACCGGCAGCATCAGCGCCTGCCAGCGCCCGGCCTCCAGCACGCTGCCCGCCAGCGCGGTGTTGGCTTCGGCGAAGCGGTTGCGCTCAAACGATTCCCGGGCGAACGCGCGCACCACGCGCAGGCCGGTGAGCTGCTCGCGCATCACCCGGTTGATGCCGTCGATCTGACCCTGCACCCTGCGGAAGATGGGCAGCAGATGCGACACGATCCAGTAGTTCGCCAGGGCGAGCACCGGCACGGCGACCGCCAGCAGCCACGACAGGCCCGCGTCCTGATGGATGGCCATCAGGACGCCGCCGACGCTCATGATCGGCGCGGTCACCAGCATCGTGCACGTCAGCTGGACCAGCAATTGGATCTGCTGGACATCGTTGGTGGTCCGGGTCAGCAGCGACGGTGCGCCGAAGCGCGCCGTCTCCTCCGCGGAGAACCCGGTGACGTGGTGGAACATCGTCGAGCGCAGGTCGCGGCCGACGCCCATGCTGGCGCGGGACCCGAAGTAGACCGCGCCGACCGCGCACACCACCTGTAGGGCGGTCACGGCGAGCATCACGGCGCCGAGCTCGACGATGCGGCGCAGGTCGCCCTGGGCGACCCCGTCGTCGATGATCGCTGCGTTGACCGTGGGCAGATACAGCGTTGCCAGCGTGCTGACCACCTGAAGCGCCGCGACGATCGTCAGCAGCCTGCGGTAGGGCCGTGCGTACCGGCGGAGCAGCCCCCAGAGCATCCCGCTACTGTCGCACATCCTCGGGTGCCCGCCGTGCCGGGCGAGCCGCTGCCGCGCCTGAGAATCCGATAAATGGGCAGGTCAATCGGCCTGCCGGTGGTTGGGGGTGATGGGTGCCGCTACAGTGCATGGCGTGAACTCCAGCTTCCGCGGACAGCGTCGGCCTGCGGTGTCGGTTATTGCTCCTCGCGTACGCCGGGGGCTGGCCGTTGCTGCTGTGGCAATCCTGCCGGTGGTCGCCGGCTGCTCGGACTCCGAGCCGCAGGGCCCGACCGTGCCGTCGAGCGAGGCGCCGGTGCAGGAGACCGTGTCGCACGGGCCGTTCTTCCCCGAATGCGGCGGCATCAGCGACGAGGAGATCACCAAGCAGACCAAGGTGCCGGGGCTGGTGAACACCGCCAAGACGTCGGTCGGGTGTCAGTGGCTCTCCGGCGGGTCGATCCTGGGGCCGCACTTCTCGTTCTCGTGGTTCCGCGGGAGCCCGATCGGTCGGGAGCGCAAGACCATGGAGTTGTCCCGGACCAGCGTGGAAGACATCAACATCGAGGGCTACGACGGCTTCATCGGGATCAACGAGGACCCCGACCCGAAGATCGGCGTGAACCTGTGTGAGGTCGGCATCCAGTTCGACGACGACTTCATCGAGTGGTCGATCAGCTACGCCCAGCCGCCCTATCCGGATGCGTGTGAGGTCGCCAAGGAACTCACCCGCCAGTCGATCGTGAACTCCAAATGACCCGCCGCCTGCTCTCCGGGATGGTCGCCGCGCTGGCCGGGCTGGTGGTGCTGACCGGTTGCACGCAGACCGTCGAGGGCACCGCCGCCAGGTCCGGCACCGGCACCGTGCCCCGGAACGACAACTCCGAGCGCAAGTACCCGAACCTGCTCAAGGAGTGCGAGGTCCTCACCGAGGACATCCTCGCCGAGACGGTGGGCGCCGACCCGCTGGACATCCAGAGCACGTTCGTCGGCGCGATCTGCCGTTGGCAGGCCGCAAACCCGGCCGGGCTGGTCGACATCACCCGCTTCTGGTTCGAGACCGGCAGCCTCGACAACGAGCGCGAGGTGGCCGAGCAGTTGCAGTATCAGATCGAGAATCGGTCGGTCGCGGGCATCTCGTCAATCGTCATGCGGCCCAACGATCCCAACGGCGCTTGCGGTGTCGCCAGTGACGCCGCCGGCGTCGTCGGCTGGTGGGTCAACCCCCAGACGCCGGGGATGGACGCGTGCGGGATGGCGATCAAGCTGATGGAACTGACGCTGGCCACCAGGGCCTGAGCGGCCCCGCGTCAGCGCGGGACGTGGAAGTCGACGAGCCGGGCACCGCGCAGCGCGAGCCGGTCCCACGGTGCGGTGGTGTGCAGCACCGCGATCGCCGAGGTCGGGAACTTCGCCGAGACCTGCTGGTAGGCACGGTTGTCGGCCTCGGTGTCCGGGTCGGCGGCCAGCCCCAGGGCCAGCGACGACATCACCGGCTCGTGCCCGATGACCAGCAGGGTCGACACGTCGCCGGGAAACCGGGTCGGTACGGCGTTGATCTCCTCGATCACCACGCCGGGCGTCGCGTCGTAGAGGCGGTCGACGAACTCCACCGGTGCGGTGATGCCAGTGCGTTCCAGCGTCTGCCGGGTCCGCGTCGCCGTCGAACACAGCACCGCGTCCACGTCGCCGACGTTCGCCCTGATCCATTCACCGGCCAGCGCGGCCTCCCGGACCCCGCGCTCGGCCAGCGGCCGGTCGTGGTCGACGACTCCGTCGGGATAGTCCGACTTGGCGTGGCGGAGCAGCACGAGGGTGCGATGACGGTGACTCATCCGACAACCGTAGGCCATGCCGGTGCGCGTCCACGGACTTGTCGGGGGCCGGCCCTACAGTAGCCATGCCATGAGAAACACAGCCGGCGACGACGCAAAGGGGGCGGGGCGACATGCGATTTCTGCACACTGCTGACTGGCAGCTGGGGATGACCCGTCACTACCTCAACGGCGATGCGCAGCCACGGTATTCGGCGTCCCGGCGCAGCGCGGTCAGCACGCTCGGGTCCCTGGCTGCCGAGGTGGGCGCGGAGTTCGTCGTGGTCGCCGGAGACGTGTTCGAGCACAACCAGTTGGCCCCGCGCGAGGTCAGCACCGCGCTGGAGGCCATGCGCGCCATCACGGTGCCGGTCTACCTGCTGCCGGGCAACCACGATCCGCTGGATGCGTCGTCGGTGTACACCAGCGCGCTGTTCACCTCCGAGAAGCCCGACAACGTCGTGGTGCTCGACCGGCCGGGCGTGCACGAGGTCCGTCCCGGGCTGGAGCTGGTGGCCGCGCCATGGTTCTCCAAGGCACCTACCACCGACCTGGTGGGGCGGGTCCTCGACGAACTGCCGGCAGAGCCGGGGGTGACGCGTGTCGTCGTCGGTCACGGCGCCGTCGACATCCTGGTGCCGGACAAGGACCGGCCGTCGCTGATCGGGCTCGCCGCCGTCGAGGCCGCGATCAGCCGCGGCGCCGTCCACTATGTCGCGCTGGGCGACAAGCACTCCCGGATGAGTGTCGGCGCCACCGGCCGGGTCTGGTACTCGGGCTCGCCCGAGGTCACCAACTACGACGACATCGAACCCGACCCCGGGCACGTGCTCGTCGTCGACATCGACGAAGCGTTGCCGGGTCGGCCGGTGCAGGTCGATGCGCGCCGGGTCGGCACCTGGCGCTTCATGTCGCTGAAGCACTCGGTGGACGACAGCCGCGACGTCGCCGACCTCGACATCAACCTCGACCAGATGCCCGACAAGGAGCACACGGTGATCCGGCTGGGGCTGACCGGGTCGCTCACGGTCACCGACCGGGCCGCGCTCGACGCCTGCCTGGACCGCTACGCGCGGTTGTTCGCGGCGCTGGTGCCGTGGGACAAGCAGACCGACTTGGCGGTGATGCCCGCCGACGGAGAGTTCGACGACCTCGGGATCGGTGGCTTCGCGGCCGCCGCGGTGGACGAGCTGGTGGCCACCGCGCGGTCGACCGGCAACGACGCCGAGGACGCCCGCGCCGCGCTGGCGCTGCTGCTGCGTCTCACCGAAAGGGGCGCGGCGTGAAGCTGCACCGACTGGTCCTGACGAACTACCGCGGAATCACCCACCGCGACATCGAGTTCCCCGATCGCGGGGTGGTCGTGGTCAGCGGCCCGAACGAGGTGGGCAAGTCCTCGATGCTCGAGGCGCTCGACCTGTTGCTGGAGTCCAAGGACCGCTCCAGCAGGAAAGAGGTCAAGCAGGTCAAGCCGACCCACGCCGACGTCGGCGCGGAGGTGACGGCCGAGATCTCCGCCGGCCCCTACCGTTTCGTGTACCGCAAGCGCTTCCACAAGCGCCCGGAGACGGAGCTGACCGTGCTGAGCCCGCGGCGCGAACAGCTCACCGGCGACGAGGCACACGAACGGGTGCGCGCGATTCTGGCCGAGTCCGTGGACCTGGACCTGTGGCAGGCGCAGCGGGTGCTGCAGTCGGCACCGACCTCCGCGGTGGAACTGTCGGGCTGCAACGCGCTGTCCCGGGCACTGGACGTGGTGGCCGGTGAGGTCGACGACGCGCCTGCGGCCGCCGCGGGGAACATGGAGACGCTGCTCATCGACCGGGTGGAGGAGGAGTTCCGGCGCTACTTCACCACCACCGGCCGCCCCACGGGTGAATGGGCGGCGGCCACGACGCGGCTACGCGCAGCCGACGAGGACGTGGCGCGCTGCGCCGCGGCGATGGCCGAGGTGGACGACGCGGTGCGCACCCACGCCGGGCTCACCGGCGAGCTGGCCCGCCTCGAGGGTGAATGTGCCGCTGCCGCACAGCGACTCGCCGCCGCGCGGGACGCAGCCCAGGCTGTCGCGGTGCTGCGCGGCGAGTTCGACCAGGCGACGGTGCGCGCAGAGGCGGCGCGTTCCGCGCACACCGCGTCTGCCGCGGCGCTGACCGAGCGGCGCCGCGCCCGCGCCGAGATCGACGAACGCACCGCCTCGGTCTCGGTCCTGCAGGCCGGATCCGACGCTGCTGCAGCCGAACTGGACATCGCCAAGGAAATGCAGGTGGCCGCGGAAGAGGCCGCCGAGCAGGCACGCACCGCGGTCAGCACCGCCCAGGAACGGGTCGACACCGCCCGCGGCGCGGTGCAGCGGCTGGCCGACCGTGAGGACGTGGACCGCCTCACCACCCGGATCGCGGCGATCGAGCGGCACGAACGAGAGCTTGCGACCGCGCAGAACGATCTGTCGGCGATCACGCTCACCGACGCGATGCTGGCCGGCATCGAGAGCGCCGCGGCCGCCGTCGACCGGGCCACCGCCGCCGTCGAGCAGACCTCGGCGCACATCGAGATCACCGCCGCCGCCGACGTCGAGCTCAGCATCGACGGCCAGCACGTCTGCCTGGCGGCGGGCGAAGCCTGGACGGCCGCGACGGGCACCGCGACCGGGATCGACCTGCCGGGTGTGCTGACGGTGCAGGTGGTGCCGGGGGCGTCCGCGGCGGCCACCCAGACGGTGCTCGACGCGGCGACGGCCAAGCTGGCCGAGGCGCTGAGCCAGGCCGGGGTCGAGGACGTCGACGCCGCGCGCGCACTGGACCGGCGCCGACGCGATCTGCGGGCCGCCCGGCAGCAGGTGCGGGCGATCCTGGAGGCGCTGACCGCCGACGACTCCATCGACGAGTTGCGGTCCCGCCTTGTCACGTTGCGGTCCCGGATGCCCGCTGAGGAAGGGCTTTTCGAGGCTGACGGGTCGCTGGACCCGGCGGCGCAGCGGAGGGAGCTCGTCGAGGCCACCGCCGCGCACCAGCAGGCCATCGGCGACTGCGAGACCCATCGCAAGGTCGCCGAGGAGGCAGGCAAACTGCTGGCCGCCCGGGGCCTGCGTGCGGCGCGGCTGCTGGAGAAGCTGCAGGCCGCCCAGGCCGAGCTCGCCGCTGCGGGCGCACGACTGGCCGAACACCGGGCCGTCACCGGAGACGACGAGCTGGCGGTGCGGGCCGAGGCCGACGCCGATGCGGTGACCGCCGCCGAGGCCGTGGTGGCCCGGTTGGGCGCCGAGTTGGCACGGCACGAACCCGAGGCCGTCGCGGCGGCGCTCGCCGCGGCCGAGCGCGACGCCGCGGCGGTCGCGGCGCGACAGGGTGAGCTGACCGAGGCGCTGCGGGAGGTTTCCGCGCAGCTGAAGGTGTACGGCACCGAGGGGCGCAAGGGCCGTCTCGATGCCGCCGAGACCGAACGGGAGCGCGCGGCGGCCGAGTTCGAACGGGTGCAGCGCCGTGCGCGGGCGGCCCAGTTGCTCAGGTCGGTGATGGGCAGGCACCGCGACGCGATGCGCCAGCGCTATGTCGACCCGTTCCGCGGCGAGGTGGAACGCCTGGGCCGCATCGTGTTCGGGGAGACCTTCGAGGTCGACGTGGACAGCTCGCTGCGCATCGGGCACCGCACGCTGTCCGGCCGGACCGTGCCCTACGAATCGCTGTCCGGGGGTGCCAAGGAGCAGTTGGGCATCGTTGCGAGGCTGGCCGGGGCGGCGCTGGTCGCCCGGGAGGACAGTGTGCCGGTGGTGATCGACGATGCGCTGGGCTTCACCGACACCGAGCGGTTGACCAAGATGGCCGAGGTGTTCGACGCCGTCGCCGGTGACGGCCAGGTGATAATCCTGACCTGCAGCCCGCAGCGCTACGCCGACGTGCAGACCGCCAAGCACATCGAGCTGATCGCCTAGGCCCGCAGCGGGTCCGGCGACGTCACCCGGCCACTGCCGAGGGCACAATGAGCGTGATGAGCAGGAACGCCAGACGTCGCCGCGCGCACGACAGGTTCGCGGCGCTGCCCGGGGTGCGGTCGGTGCGCCGTCCTGTCCGCCCGCGTCCCGCCGGGCCGGGCGACGAGCAGTTCGACGTGTACTACGTGCGGACCGGTCCCGCGTCCGAGCATCCGCTGGTGATCATCCCCGGCGGGCCCGGCGCGGCGTCCGTCGCGCTGTACCGGACGTTCCGCAGGCACGCCGCGGCGGCGGGGCTCGACGTCATCATGGTCGAGCATCGCGGCGTCGGTCTGTCCCGCCACGACGACGCCGGTGCCGACCTGCCGCCGGAGGCGCTGACGGTCGACGCCGTCGTGGACGACGTCGCCGCGGTGCTGGACGACGCCGGGGTCGAGCGCGCGGTGGTGTACGGCACGTCCTACGGCTCGTATGTGGCGGCCGGGGTCGGGGTGCGCCATCCGGGACGGGTGCAGGCCATGGTGCTGGACTCGCCGCTGCTCTCGGCCGGGGATATCGGGGCGGTGCGCGCACAGGCCCGCCGGGTGCTGTGGGACGGCGCGGCCGGCGGCGACGCGGACCTGGCCGCGAAGGTGCGGCAGCTGGTCGCGGCAGGCACGTTGACGCCCGAGGCCCTGTTGCTGACCATCGGGTTGTACGAGCTGGCCGGCCCCGACGCGCTGAGCCGCCAGCTCGATCTGCTGGCGGCCGACCGGGATCTGCTGTGGAAGTTCGCCGAGCGGATCACCAAGCTGGTGACCGAACGCAAGACCCCGTACCGTCACGAGCCCGACCTGGTGGAGCGCATCGCCTACCGGGAACTGAACTACGGTGCGGTGCCCGACGGCGGACCGCTCGATCCCGCCGTCGCGTTGCGCGAAATGGCTTCCGGTGACGTGGACTTCGTCGCCGAACCTTATGATCTCGCCGCGGCGATGCCGGGCTTCGGGTGGCCCACCGCGGTGCTGTCGGGCGGTCGCGACCTGACCACACCCCCACAGGTGGCGCACCGGATCGCCGACCTCATTCCCGGATCTGCGCTCGTCGAACTGCCCACCGCGGGCCACAGCATCCTGGACACCCGGGAGCACGCGGCCCTGCAGATCTGCACCGCGGTGCACGGTGGGAACATCGCCGAACTTCCCTCCCGGGCAACCGAACTGGACGCCCTCCCGGCGAACGTGACGGTGCGGCTGCTGATCGCCGCGCTCGCGGCGGGCGTCCGCGCGGAATCGGTGCTGCCGCGGGGGGTGCGCGCGGCTACTTCATGAAGCCGATCGCCGAGAAGTTCAGGTCGCCGATGCCGGTGGGGCCGTAGTTGGCCAGATTGCTGCGCACGGCCACGTTGCCGGGCGCCTGGAACAGCGGCAGGCTGTGCCCGATCTCCCAGATCATCTTGTCGAGTTCGTTGGCAAGGGTGCGCGCCTTGGCCGGATCCAGCTCGGAGAGCGTCTCCTCGATCTTGGCGTCGATCTGCGGGCTGCCGATCCTGCCGTAGTTGCTCTCACCCTGTGAGGCGTAGATCTGGGTCAGGCCGCCGAATGCGAATGCGTCACCACCCCAAGCGAACTGGACGGCGTCGAAGTTGCCCGGCACGACATAGTCGGTGAACAGCGAACCGCCCGGCGCCGGCACCAGCTCAAGGTTGACCCCGATCTGGGCCAGCTGGTTCTGCACCACCTGCGCGATCGCGCGGGTGCTCGCACCGTCGTAGAACACGTCGCGCAGGGTCAGCCGTTTGCCGTCCTTCTCCCGGAACTGCCCGGCCCCGGAGTCGCCGAGCGTCCAGCCGAGCGCGTCGAGTTCCCGTTTGGCCGCCTCGGGGTCGAAGGCGATGCTGTTGTCCTGGTAACCCTCCTGGCCGGCCAGGAAGATGTGGTTGTTCAGCGCCTGCGGGTTGTCGGTCAGCCCGCGCTGCGACACCGCGGTGACGGCCTGCCGGTCGATGCCCTTGCTGATCGCCGCGCGCAGTGCCGGGTCGGCCAGCGGCGCGCCGTCGGCGCCGTTGAGTGTGAGGTGGTACCAGTTCGGCGCCGGGGCACGACGGATGGTGACCCCCTGGGCGCGGCGGGCCCGTTCCAGATCGTCGACGGTGGCGAGCCCGACCGAGTCCAGCGCGTTGTTCTCCAGCGCGGGCAGCATCGCGGCGTCGTCGAGCACGGTGTAGGTCATGCTGTCCAACAGCGGCGGGGTTCCCCACCACTTCGGGTTGCGGCTCAAAGTGATTCGCTGAGCGCCGCGGTCGACGGCGGTGATCATGAACGGTCCCGCGGACGGTCCGGGGCCGTTGAGAAAGCCCTTGTTGAACGCCTCGGGATCCTGGGTCATCTCCTTGGGGTAGAGCATCCCGTTGCCGGCGAACATCCCCCGCCAGTCGGCGTAGTGCTTGGCGAAGGTGACCACAGCCTGCCTGTCGTCGACCCCCTTGGTTACCGACGCGACCCGCTCGCTGCCGTTGGGCGAGGCGAACAGGAAGCGCTTGTCGTTGCCGCTGGTGGCGTTGATCTGGGCGGCGATGTCCTCCCAGGTGACGGGTCGGTCGTTGGTCCACACCGCTTTCGGGTTGATCGTGTAGGTGACGACCTGCGGGTCGGTGCTGGTCAGCTGCACGTCGGTGAAGTAGTCGCTGTTGACGGTCATCTCGCCGTCGGGCTTGATGAAGAACGCGCGCGGCAGAGTCGGGCGGTACATGCGGCCGATCTCGCCGAGGTTGCCGTCGATGTGCAGGTTGTTGAAGTTGGCCGGGAAGCCCGTCAGCGGCAGCCGGAGGTTGCCGCCCTGCTGCAGTGTCGCCGGGTCCTGCGGGTTGATGTCGGCGGTGGTGCCCAGCTCGGCGCTGCCGCCGGCCGTCGGCGCGTCGTTCTGCGCGCCGGAGCACCCGGTCAGCACCAGTGCGGCCACCGATCCCACCGCGAGCAGACGCAAAATCGCCCTTTTCGGGGACCAGGCGTGCGATTTTGTGTCTGCTCGCGAGCCCAAGGGGCGCGGGTGCGTGCTCATGCGGACTGACTCTAACGGCGATCGGCGCGGGGGTGAGGCGCCGCGGCCAGCAACCGCCGCGTGTACTCGTGCCGGGGGTCGCCGAACACCTGATCGGCGTCGCCCTGCTCCACGATCACCCCGTCGTGCATCACCGCCACCTGGTGGGCGAGGTGGCGCACCACCGACAGGTCGTGCGAGACGAACAGATAGGCCAGCCCGAAGCGCTCCTGCAGATCGAGCAGCAGGTTGACGATGCCGGCCTGGATGGAGACGTCGAGTGCGCTGACCGGCTCGTCGAGGGCCAGGATCCTGGGCTGCAGCGCCAGCGCCCTGGCGATGCCGATGCGTTGCTTCTGCCCGCCCGAGAACTCGGCCGGGTAGCGGCCGGCGTCCTCGCGGCGCAGGCCGACCACGCCCAGCAGCTCGCCGACCCGGTCGGCGATCGCGGACTTGTCGAACCCGTTGGCCTGCAACGGTTCTGCCAGGACGTCGAAGACGGGCAGGCGCGGGTCCAGCGAGGCCACCGGATCCTGGAACACCACCTGCAGGTCTGCGCGCAGCGCGCGGCGCGCACCGCGGTCCAGCGTGGCGACGTCGTGGCCGAGGATCTCGATGGTGCCCGCCTGCGGCGCCGACAGGTCCAGGATCTGGTGCAGCGTGGTGGACTTGCCGGACCCCGATTCGCCGACGATGCCCAGTGTGCGGCCTTGCCGAAGTGCGAAGCTGACACCGTCGACCGCGCGGACCTCGCCGATGCGGCGGCGCAGCACCACGCCCTTGGTCAGCGGGTAGGTCTTGGCCAGGTCGGTGACGCGCACGACGACGGTGTCGTCGGGCGCCGGAGTCTCGGCGGGCGGGGCGGTCGACACGCCGTAGATGTCGGCGGCGCTGCGCCCGGCCACCAGTTCGTGGCGGATGCAGGCCACCCGGTGGTCGGTGTCGACGATCTCCAGTTCCGGTTCTGCGGAACGGCATTCGTCGATCGCCAGCGGGCAGCGCGGCGCGAACGGGCAACCCGGGGGTAGGGCCGCCATCGCAGGCGGCGCTCCCGGGATGGGCACCAGGCGGGTGCCCTGGGTGGCGTCCAGGCGGGGTGCGGAGCCCAGCAGCCCCGCGGTGTAGGGCATCCGGCGCCGCTGGTACAGGTCGGCCACGGGTGCGGTCTCGACGGCCCGCCCGGCGTACATGACCAGCGCGCGGTCGGCGAACTCGGCGACCACCCCGAGGTCGTGGGTGATGATCAGCACCCCGGCACCGGTGACGTCGCGGGCGGTGCGCAGCACGTCGAGGATCTGGGCCTGCACGGTGACATCCAGTGCGGTGGTCGGCTCGTCGCAGATCAGCAGGTCGGGGTCGTTGGCGATCGCGATGGCGATCACCACGCGCTGACGTTCCCCGCCGGACAGTTCGTGCGGGAACGCCCGGGCCCGCCGGGCGGGCTGGGAGATGCCGACCAGCTCGAGCAACTCCACGGCACGGCTGCGGGCGGCGCGACGGTCGAGGCCGCGCTGATGGATCCGCAAGGCCTCGGCGATCTGGTCGCCGACGGTGTGCACCGGGGTCAGCGCCGACATCGGGTCCTGGAACACCGTCCCGATCTTCGCGCCGCGGATCTGCGACATCTGCCGGTCGCTGAGGCCCAGCAGTTCCCGGCCGTGCAGCCGCACCGAGCCGGACACCTCGGCGTATTCGGGCAGCAGGCCGATGACGGCCATCGCCCCGGCGGACTTGCCCGCGCCGGATTCGCCGACCAGTGCGACGACCTCACCGGATTCGACGCGATAGTCGAGGCCGCGCACCGCGGGGACCGGGTCGGTGTCGGTGGGGAAGGTGACGGTCAGCCCGCTGACCTCGAGCAGGCTCATGGGCGTGCCCGGCGCTTGCGTCGGTGGGCGGGCCGCACTCCGGGATCGAGGGCGTCGCGCAGTCCGTCCCCGACCAGGTTGGCGCAGAACACGATCAGCACCAGCACGCCGGCCGGGAACAGGAACACCCACGGGAACGTCGTCACCGACCGGGTGCCGTCGGCGATCAGCGTGCCCAGCGACACGTCCGGAGGCTGCACCCCGAAACCGAGGAAGCTCAGGCTGGTTTCGGCCAGCACCGCCAGCCCGACGTTCAGCGCGGTGTCGATGATCAGGATCGACGCCACGTTCGGGAGGATGTGCCGGACGATGATGCGCCAGTGGCTGACGCCCATGTACCTGGCGGCCGTGACGAACTCGCGCTCCCGCAGGCTCATCGTCATACCCCGCACGATGCGCGCGCTGATCATCCAGCTGAACGCGGCCAGCAGCAGGATCAGCCACAGGATGGTGCCGGACTCCCGGGTGCGGGGCGTGACGATCGCGATCAGCAGGAAGCTCGGGACGACCAGCAGCAGGTCGACGACCCACATCAACACCGCGCTGCGCCAGGCGCCGAAATAGCCGGCGATCGCCCCGACGGTCGCGGCGATGACGGTCGACAGGAACGCCACGCCCACACCGATCAGCAGCGACTTCTGCATACCCCGCAGCGTCTGGGCCAGCACGTCCTGGCCCAGCGCGTTGGTGCCGAACCAGTGCGCGGTCGTCGGGGGCTGCTGCAGCGCGTAGTAGTCGAGGTCGGTGTGCGAGTAGGGGAGCAGCGGCGGCAGCACCCAGCAACTGAGGAACAGCGCGGCCAGCACGAACAGCGACACCACGGCGGGCCGGTTGCGCACGAACCGGCGCCACACCAGGGTGCGCCGGGACACGAAGCGGTGCGGCACGGCGATCTCGGTGCTGTCGGTCGCGGTCACGACACACGCACCCGCGGATCGAGGGCGGCATAGAGCACGTCGGATAGCAGGCCGGCGAGCAGCACCGTCAGCCCGGTGAACACGGTGATCGCGACGACGATGTTGGTGTCCTGGGTGGCGATGCCCTGGATGAACCATTCCCCGATGCCGTGCCAGCCGAAGATCTTCTCCACGAACACCGCGCCGGTGAACAGGCCGCCGACCCCGTAGGCGAACAGCGTGGCCATCGGGATCAGCGCGGTGCGCAGCCCGTGGCGGAACAGCGCCTGGCGCCGGGTCAGGCCCTTGGCCCGCGCGGTGCGGATGAAGTCCTGTCCCAGCACGTCGAGCATGGCGTTGCGCTGGTAGCGGCTGAACCCGGCGATCGCGCCCAGCGCCAGTGTGAACGTCGGCAGTACCAGATGCTGAAGGCGGTCGACGAACTGGTTCCACGCGCCGCCGACGGCGTCCGCGGACGTCTCCCCGGTGTACTCGAACACCTGCATCCCGAGGAACGAGTTCACGTTCAGTGCGGCCAGGATCAGCAGGTTGGCGATCACGAACGTCGGCGCGCTGAGGATCAGCAGCGCCAGCGTCGTGATGACCCGGTCGGACAACCGGTACTGCCGGACCGCGCCCCACGCGCCGGCCACCACGCCGAGCACGGTGCCCACCAGCGAGCCGATGAGCACCAGCCGCAGGCTCACCCCGACCCGGCGCCACAGCTCGTCGGTCACCGGCTGGCCGCTCACGGTGGTGCCGAAGTCACCGCGTACCGCTCCCCCCAGCCAGTCCGCGTAGCGCAGGGGTACCGGCTTGTCGAGGTTCAGCTCCGCGGCCTTGGCGTCGATCACGGCCTGCGGCGGGCGCGGGTTGCGTTCCAGCAGGCTGTCCAGCGGCGAGAACGTCAGCGAGGTCAGCGCGAACGTCAGAAAGGATGCCAGCCCCAGCAGCACCACGTAGTTGAGCAGCCGGCGAGCCAGGAATCGGGTCATCCGGCGCGGTCGCCTCGGGGCTGCATGGGCCCAGGTTAAGAGATATGTCGTGCTACAGCCCGGCGACACGGCCCGGCGGGCGTTGCGCTCAGCGCCGGAGCACCTCGGTCAGCTCGGCGGTCATGCCGTTCTGCACGCCGCGGACCGACACCGCGTCGCCGACGGCGAACGTCGACCCCTCCCCGGCCGGGGTCGACCAGGTCTGGGTGAAGCCGTCGTCGCTGCGCACGGTGATCGAGTCCGGCGCGGTCGCCGTGACGGTGCCGGACTGGGTGACCACCGTGACAAAGCCGCCGGCGCTGACCGCGACCACCTCCTGCCCGTGCAGTGGGCGGCCCTCCTGTCGTCCGGACCCGGGTCGGTCCGCCGGATCCCCGGCGTGGTGGACGGGAGGCGGACCGGGGAACTGCGGTGACGAGTTGTCCGACGCCGCGTAGATCGCCGCGCCGCCCAGCACCGCGATGACGGCGGCGATCCCGACGGCGAGCCACGTCTGCGTCCGGCGCCACCGGCGCGGTGCAGGATCGGGGTCGTCCCGCGCGGCGTCGGCAGGCCGCGGCTCCTGACTGCTCATGCCTCCACACTGGGCGCCGTCGATGTGAGTCCGCTGTGTGCGGGCTCAGCGTTCGACATGACGCGCTGTCTCACAGCCGGCGCATAGGAACGGCATAGACCGCGCACAGCGTGCGCTTCGATAATGGAGCCATGCCCGACCCCCAGACCTCATCCGGGGACGAACCCGCGCGCGCGGTGATGCGCCGTGCCGACGGCAGCCCGATCCACGTGCTCGTCGTCGACGACGAACCCGTGCTCGCCGAGTTGCTGTCGATGGCGCTGCGCTACGAGGGCTGGGAGATCTCCACCGCCGGCGACGGCGCCACCGCGATCGCGATCGCCCGGGACAATCCGCCCGACGTGGTCGTGCTCGACGTGATGCTGCCGGACATGAGCGGGCTGGAGGTGCTCGGCAAACTGCGTCAGCAACTGCCCGGCCTGCCGCTGCTGCTGCTCACCGCGAAGGACTCGGTGGAAGACCGCATCGCCGGGCTGACCGCCGGCGGGGACGACTACGTGACCAAACCGTTCAGCATCGAGGAGGTCGTGCTGCGGCTGCGCGCGCTTCTGCGGCGCACCGGGGTCGCCACCGAGGCCGGCGGCGCCAAGATCGTCGTGGGCGATCTGGTGCTCGACGAGGACAGCCACGAGGTGACCCGCGGCGGTGATCAGATCGTCTTGACCGCAACGGAATTCGAGCTGCTGCGATTCATGATGCGCAACGCCAGGCGGGTGCTGAGCAAGGCCCAGATCCTGGACCGGGTGTGGAGTTACGACTTCGGCGGCCGATCCAACATCGTCGAGCTGTACGTGTCCTACCTTCGCAAGAAGATCGACAGCGGCCGCGAGCCGATGATCCACACGCTTCGCGGTGCCGGATATGTCCTCAAACCCGCGCGGTGAGCGCAGCGGGCCCGTTCTCCGCGCGCCACGCGGCTGGTCGCTGCGGACCCGGCTGATCGTCACCCAGCTGCTGCTTCTCGCCGTCGTGTGCACGGGTATCGGGCTGGCGACCGAGTTCGCGTTACAACGCTTCCTGACCAACCAGCTCGACGAGCAGGTGGTCGAAGCGGGCAGGCGATCGACGGTGTTCTTCGAGTTCGGTCCGCCGCCACCGCCCGGCATGGGACGATCCGGGATGCGACCGCCCGGCATGATGATGCCCCCGGCGCCGGGGCAGGACCGGCGCACCGGGATCGGCGACGAGGGGCCCGGACCCGCGTTCCTGAACGCGCCGGGCCAGGCGATCCACACCGTCGGGGCGGTGGTGGCCGCCGGGCAGGTCCGCGACGCGGGCGTGATCACCGCCGACGGCGCCCGCGACGAGATCTCCGCCGCCGCCGCCCGGCAACTGGCCGAGGTCGCGGTCGACAAGCAGCCGCGGACGGTCGAACTCGACGGTCTGGGCCGCTACCGGGTGGTCGCCTTTCCCGCGCACGTGCCGGGCGAGGCGGTCGTCACCGGTCTGCCGACCGCCGACGTCGACGACACCCTGTTCTGGGTGGCGCTGATCTTCTGTGCCGTCGGGGCCGCTGCACTGCTCGGGGCGGGCGCCGCGGGGGCGATCATCGTCCGTCGTCAACTCGCGCCGCTGGCAAGGGTTTCCGAAGCCGCGCGGCAGGTCGCGGACCTGGAACTGGACCGCGGGGAGGTGCGGCTGCCGACGCCGATCGTCGACGTCGAGCCCGCCGCCGCGCACACCGAGGTCGGACAACTGGGGGCCGCGCTGAACCGGATGCTCGACCGGATCGCCGGGGCGTTGGCCGCGCGGCACGCCAGCGAGACGCGGGTCCGTCAGTTCGTCGCCGACGCCAGTCACGAGCTGCGCACGCCGCTGGCCGCCATCCGCGGATACACCGAGCTGGCCCAACGCAAGCAGGCACAGCTGCCCGACGACGTCGCCCACGCGATGAACCGTGTCGAGTCCGAGACCGCACGCATGACCCAACTCGTCGAGGACATGCTGCTGCTCGCGAGATTGGACACCGGCCGGCCCCTGCAGCGCGATGCGGTGGACCTGACCCGGCTGGTGGTCGACGCGGTCAGCGACGCCCACGTCGCCGGCCCCGAGCACATCTGGGAACTCGACCTGCCCGACGATCCCGTGACGATCACCGGCGACGAGGCCCGGTTGCGCCAAGTGCTGGCCAACCTGCTGGCCAACGCGCGGGTGCACACCCCGGAGGGCACCGTGGTGACGACCTCACTCGCCGTCGGCGACGACGGATCGGCGGTGCTGACGGTGCTCGACGACGGCCCCGGGATCCCGGCCCGGCTGCAGCCGGAGGTCTTCGAACGGTTCGCGCGCGGCGACTCGTCACGTTCGCGCCGCGGTGGAAGCACGGGGCTGGGGCTGGCCATCGTCGCCGCCGTCGTACGGGTGCACGGCGGCACGATCGAGCTGCACAGTGTGCCGGGCAGAACGCAATTCGTCGTCACGCTGCCCGCCGATCCACAACCGCCGCACAGCCGCGGCCCATCCCAGGCCTAGTCGGGCGCCACTGCGGTCTCGCGAGCGTCCGGAGCGGCGAGATTGCAGGGACAGCTGTGGTGAGACTCGTCGGATTGACGACCCTGGTGTCGATCTCGGAAGCTCAGCCTGACGGCATGCGGGATTGGGCAACGTTCCTGTGCGCGAGCCGTTTTCGGGTGCCGGTTTTTGTCGGTGGGTGGTGCTTGAATTGGGTCATGTCCTCCCGGGTTGCCGCTGACACCGCCGATGTGGCGATGGGTCAGTCAGAGCGCCTGGACGGGTTTTTCGCCGAGTTGGCGGAGTTGGCGGGTCAGCGCAATGCCATTGACGGGCGGGTCGCGGAGATCGCTGCGGAGATCGATGGGGCTCGGTTGTGGGGGTTTACCGGGGTGAAGTCGATGGAGGGGTTGATCGCCTGGAGGTTGGGCACCTCGATGCGCAATGCCGAGACGATCGTGGCGGTCGCCCGTCGGCTCGAGGAGTTCCCGCTTTGTGTGCGGGATCTGCGTGCGGGTCGGTTGTCGTTGGATCAGGTCGGGGCGATCGCCGAGGGTGCTGGTGCGGGGTCGGATGCCCATTACGCGGAGTTGGCGTCGCATTCCACGGTCAGTCAGTTGCGCACCGCGATCAAACAGGAACCCAAACCCGAACGTGACCCCGACCCCGAGCCCGAACCTGAGCCGGACGACGACGCTGAACCGGAGCCGGTGGTGGTGCCGCAGCCGTCGATTTCCAAGCGGGTGGAGGGGGAGTTCGTGTGCTGGCAGATCCGGCTGCCGGCCCCGGAAGCTGCGGTCTTCGATGCGGCGCTGCAGTCCCATCAGGATGGGCTGATCGCCCAGTGGAAACGCGACCACCCCGACCACTCCGAGGAGTCAGGTGCGGGGCGCGCGCCGCTGCCGACGGGCGGGAATGCGTTCATGGCGTTGGTGGAAGCGGGCTGGGATGCCGAGGCCGCGCGTCGCCCGCACGGGCAGCACACCACGGTGGTGGTGCATGTCGATGTCAAGGATCGCATCGCCGCGCTGCATCTGGGGCCGGCGCTTTCGGCCGAGCAGCGCCGCTATCTGACCTGTGACGCCACTTGCGAGGTGTGGTTCGAACGTGACGGGCAGGTCATCGGGTCCGGGCGCACGACTCGCACGATCAGCCGCCGGCTACGCCGGGCGCTGGAGTACCGCGACCGCTCGTGTGTGGTGCCCGGGTGCGGGGCCACCAAAGGCTTGCATGCCCATCATCTGCAGCATTGGGAGGACGGTGGGGCGACCGAGTTGGACAATCTGGTGCTGATCTGCCCGTTCCATCACCGGCTGCACCATCGCGGGGGCATCACTCTGACCGGACCGGCAGATCAGCTGGTCGTCACCGATCAGCGCGGCAGAACCTTGGAACCGGGCTCGTTGGCCCGGCCCCCGACCACACCGCCACCGCAGGTCGGGCCCTACCGCGGACCATCCGGGGAACGCATCCAATGGAAGTGGTACCACCCCTACCAACCCCCACCACCAACCAGAAACTAGACAGTCAGCCGCGAACGCGATCGCCACAGCCTCGGCACCGACTGTGCTGGGATCGATGAATTCGCCTGGGCCGCAGCTGTGATGGGCCCCAGTGACGCGGATTGCCACGAGCTGACCCCGGGCGTACCGGTGCGGGCGCCGCATTTCTCACAGCCGGCGCATAGCTGCGGCCCACGGTGGGCACACGTTGGCGCACCAGCATGGCAGGTATGACCGATACCGTCCTGGAGCCCGCGCGCGCGGACCGCCCGTTCGCGGCCCGGCCGAACGCCGCCGTGGCCGCCCGCGCGGCGGGGGTGCCGGTGCTCGACGTCGTGGTGCCCGTCTACAACGAGCAGGCCGCGCTCGCCGAATCGGTGCACCGGCTGCACCGCTACCTTCGCGACTGCGTGCCGGTGCCGGCCCGGATCACGATCGCCGACAACGCCAGCGTCGACGACACTCCCCGCATCGCCGCCGACCTCGCCCGGGAGTTGCCCGGCGTGCGGGTGGTGCGCCTGCAGGAGAAGGGCCGCGGCCGCGCGCTGCACCGGGTGTGGGCGGAGTCGGACGCCGCAGTGCTCGTCTACATGGACGTCGACCTGTCGACCGACCTGGCCGCGATCGCGCCGCTGGTGGCGCCACTGATCTCCGGGCACTCCGACCTGGCGATCGGCACCCGGCTGGCCCGCGGCTCCCGGGTGCGGCGCGGGCCGAAACGCGAGATCATCTCGCGCTGCTACAACCTGATCCTCAAATCGACGCTGGCGGCGGGCTTCTCGGACGCCCAGTGCGGTTTCAAGGCGATCCGCGCCGACGTCGCCGCCCAGCTGCTGCCCTACGTCGAGGACACCGGATGGTTCTTCGACACCGAGCTGCTGGTGCTGGCCGAACGCAGCGGGCTGCGCATCCACGAGGTCCCCGTGGACTGGGTCGACGACACCGACAGCCGGGTCGACATCGTGGCCACCGCCGCCGCCGATCTGCGGGGCATCGGCAGGCTGCTGCGGGGCTTCGCCACCGGCGCCATCCCGGTCAACACGATCGCCGCGCAGCTGGGCGACTCGCAGCGGTCGGCCGCGCCGGGCTCGCTGCTGCGGCAGGTGGTGCGGTTCGGCAGCATCGGGGTGGCGTCCACCGCCGCCTACATCCTGTTGTTCATGCTGATGCAGGGCTGGGCCGGCGCGCAGCTGGCCAACCTGATCGCCTTGCTGCTCACCGCGATCGGCAACACCGCGGCCAACCGGCGCTTCACGTTCGGCATCGGCGGCCGGGCGCGCCTGGCCAGGAACCACCTCGAGGGGCTGCTGGTCTTCGGTATCGCGCTGGCGATCACCAGCGGCGCGCTGGGACTGTTGCACGCCACCAACGAAACCCCACACCACATGGTCGAACTCGCCGTCCTGGTGGCCGCCAACCTGGTCGCTACGCTGGTGCGCTTCGTCCTGCTGCGCGGCTGGGTGTTCCATCCCCGCCGCACCGCCACCGGGGCAACTGCGCGATGACCGCCACCGCCGACCTGGCGCCGCGCACCACCGCCGCCGCCGCACCCGCGCGACCGCGCTGGGTGTGGCCCGCGCTGGCCGCACTGCTGGCCGCCACCGCGGCGCTCTACCTCTGCGGGCTCGGCTCCTCGGGCTGGGCCAACCAGTACTACGCCGCCGCCGCGCAGGCCGGCACCCAGGATTGGAAGGCCTGGCTGTTCGGGTCCCTCGATCCCGGCAACGCGATCACCGTGGACAAGCCGCCCGCCGCGCTGTGGGTGACGGTGTTGTTCGGGAGGCTGTTCGGGTTCAGCCCGTTCACGATGCTGCTGCCGCAGGCGCTCATGGGGATCGCGTCGGTCGCGGTGCTGTTCGCGGCGGTGCGCCGCGTGGGCGGCCCGGGCGCGGGCCTGATCGCCGGCGCCGCGCTGGCCGTCACCCCGGTGGCGGCGTCGATGTTCCGCTTCAACAACCCCGACGCGCTGCTGGTGCTGCTGCTCGTGGTGGCCGCCTACCTGATGGTCCGGGCGATCGGCGACGGTCGATCCCGGTGGGTGGTGCTGGCCGGTGTGGTGCTCGGTGTCGCGTTCCTGACCAAGATGCTGCAGGCGTTCCTGGTCGTGCCCGGGCTGGCGCTGGCCTTCCTGGTAGCCGCGCCGGTCGGGCTCGGGCGACGGGTGGGCCTGCTGGCGGCCGGTGCGGGCGCGATGGTGGCGACGGCAGGGTCGTTCCTGGCTCTGGTCAGCCTGTGGCCCGCGGACTCGCGGCCCTACATCGGCGGCTCCACCGACAACAGCCTGCTGCAGCTCGCATTGGGCTACAACGGCATTCAGCGCGTGATGGGCGGCGAGGGTGCAGGGCCGGGCGGGCCGGACGGCCCACCCGGAGGCCCGGGCAGGCCCGGCGGCGGGGCCAATCTGTTCTTCGGTGGCGACCCGGGCATCGGCAGGCTCTTCGGTGCCTCGATGGGCGGCGAGGCGTCGTGGCTGTTGCCCGCGGCGCTGATCGGGCTGGTCGCGGGACTGTGGCTGACCCGCCGCGCCGCCCGCACCGACGTCCTTCGCGCCGGCCTGCTGATGTGGGGCGGCTGGGTGCTGGTCACCGGCGCCGTCTTCAGCTTCATGGACGGCATCATCCACCCGTACTACACGGTCGCGTTGGCTCCGGGCATCGCGGCGCTCGTCGGCCTCTCGTCGGTCGAACTATGGCGCCGCCGAGCGGATCTCGCGGCTCGGCTGGTGCTGGCGGCGATGTCGGCGGCAACTGGGGGATGGGCGTTCGTCCTGCTCGCGCGCACGCCGGACTGGCAGCCGTGGCTGCGGTGGGTGGTGGCGGCGGGGTCGATCGTGGTTGCGGCGGCCGTGATGGCGGTCGGGGCGCACCGGCTGGGCCGAGCCACCGCCGCGGTGGTCGCCGCCGCGCTCCTGCTCGGCGCGGCCGCGCCGCTGGCGTACGCGATCGAGACCGCGGTCCATCCCGGCGACGGCCCGCTTGCGATGTCGGGCCCGGACCGGCCCGACGGTGGCTTCGGCGGCCCAGGAGGCCCAGGAGGTCCGCGCGGTCCCGGCGCCAGGGTCTCCGACAACGCCGAACTGCAGCGGTTGGTGACCGGAGCGGACAACCGCTGGGCAGCGGCCACTGTCGGATCCATGACCGCCGGTGATCTCCAACTGCAGACCGGGGCCTCGGTGATGGCGGTCGGTGGTTTCACCGGCAGCGACGATTCGCCGACGCTGGAACAGTTCCAGCAGTACGTCGCAGACGGCCAGGTCAGGTACTTCATCGCCGGCGGGCACCGCGGGCCGGGCGGTGACACCGGATCGGCGGCACAGATCACCACGTGGGTCGAGCAGAGCTTCCGCCCGGCAGACGTCGGCGGGGCGACCGTCTACGACTTGCAGCCCTGATCCCGCCGAATCTGAGGTTGTGCTCGACGAACGGGCCGGAATCCGCGCATATCTTCAGTCTCGGCGCTGCGAGATGGAGGCGATCGGCCCAATTCGTTGACACACCGCACGGCCTGCGGCACAATTCCCGGTTATGCGCGTAATTCTGGTCAAACCTACCAACTTTATGAGGTATCCATGACCGCCACCGACGAGCTCACCGTCACTGCCGGGCGCTACGAGCTGAGCCATCTACGTGCCCTCGAGGCCGAGGCCATCCACATCATCCGCGAGGTGGCCGCGGAGTTCGAGAAGCCGGTGCTGTTGTTCTCCGGCGGCAAGGACTCCATCGTGATGCTGCACCTGGCGATCAAGGCGTTCGCGCCGGGCCGGCTGCCGTTCCCGGTGATGCACGTCGACACCGGCCACAACTTCGACGAAGTGCTGCAGGCCCGCGACGACCTGGTCGCCGAGTCCGGCGTGCGCCTGGTGGTGGCCAAGGTGCAGGACGACATCGACGCCGGGCGGGTGGTGGAGACCATCCCGTCGCGCAACCCGATGCAGACGTTCACCCTGCTGCGCGCGATCCGGGAGAACAAGTTCGACGCGGCCTTCGGCGGCGCCCGCCGCGACGAAGAGAAGGCACGCGCGAAGGAGCGGGTGTTCAGCTTCCGTGATGAGTTCGGCCAGTGGGATCCGAAGAACCAGCGTCCCGAGCTGTGGAACCTCTACAACGGCAGGCACCGCAAAGGCGAGCACATCCGCGCGTTCCCGCTGTCGAACTGGACCGAATTCGACATCTGGTCCTACATCGGGGCCGAGAAGATCAAGCTGCCCGCCATCTACTACGCGCACCGGCGCCAGGTGTTCGAGCGCGACGGCATGCTGCTCGCCGTGCACAAGTACCTGCAGCCGCGCAAGGACGAGCCGATCATCGAGAAGACCGTGCGTTTCCGCACCGTCGGCGACGTGACGTGCACCGGTTGCGTGGAGTCCACCGCGGCGACGGTGTCGGAGGTCATCGCCGAAACCGCGATCTCGCGACTGACCGAACGCGGCGCCACTCGCGCCGACGACCGCATCTCGGAGGCCGGGATGGAAGACCGCAAGCGCGAGGGGTATTTCTGATGGGCAGCTCGATGACGCTTCTGCGCATCGCGACCGCGGGTTCGGTCGACGACGGCAAGTCCACGCTGATCGGCCGGCTGCTCTTCGACTCCAAGGCCGTCATGGAGGATCAGCTCGCCGCGGTCGAACGCACCTCCAAGGAGCGGGGCAACGACTACACCGACCTGGCCCTGGTGACCGACGGCCTGCGCGCCGAGCGTGAGCAGGGCATCACGATCGACGTCGCGTACCGCTACTTCGCCACGGCCAAGCGGAAATTCATCATCGCCGACACGCCCGGACACCTGCAGTACACCCGCAACATGGTGACCGGCACGTCGACCGCGCAGCTGGCCATCGTGCTCGTCGACGCCCGGCACGGGCTGCTCGAGCAGTCGCGCAGGCACGCGTTCCTGGCCTCGCTGCTGGGCATCCGGCACATCGTGCTCGCGGTCAACAAGATGGATCTGATCGGCTGGGACAGAGAGCAGTTCGAGAAGATCCGCGACGACTTCCATGATTTCGCCGCGCGCCTGGACATCCACGACGTCATGACGATCCCGCTGTCGGCACTCAACGGCGACAACGTGGTCACCAAGTCCGACGTCACGCCCTGGTACGAGGGTCCGTCCCTGCTGACCCATCTCGAAGAGGTCTACATCGCGGGGGACCGCAACCTGGTCGACGTCCGGTTCCCGGTCCAGTACGTGATCCGTCCACAGACCCGCGAACACCACGACCACCGCAGCTACGCAGGCACCATCGCCAGCGGCGTGATGCGCGTCGGCGACGAGGTGGTGGTGCTGCCGGCCGGAAAGCCCAGCAGGATCTCGGCGATCGAGGGCCCCTCCGGGCCGGTCGAGGAGGCCTTCCCGCCGATGGCGGTGTCGGTGAGCCTGGCCGACGACATCGACGTCTCGCGCGGCGACATGATCGCCCGGCCCAACAACCAGCCCCGCGTCACGCAGGACTTCGACGCCACAGTGTGCTGGATGGCCGACGAGGTCGCGCTCGAACCCGGCCGGGACTACCTGATCAAGCACACCACCCGCACCACGCGGGTGAAGGTGATGGGTCTGGACTACCGCCTCGACGTGAACACCCTGCACCGCGACAAGACCGCGACGGCTCTGAAACTCAATGAGCTGGGCCGGATCTCGCTGCGCTCGCAGGTGCCGTTGCTGCTCGACGAGTACAGCCGCAACGCGGCCACCGGCTCGTTCATCCTGATCGACCCGAACACCAACGGCACCATCGCCGCGGGCATGGTGCTGCGTGACGGCACCGCCCGGGCCGCCAGCCCGAACACCGTCCGTCACGAGTCGCTGTGCCGTCCCGAGGACCGCCTGACCAAGGGCCGGACCATCTGGTTCACCGGCCTGTCGGGGTCTGGCAAGTCGTCGGTGGCCATGCTGGTCGAGCAGAAGCTGCTCGAAAAGGGTGTGCCTGCCTATGTTCTCGACGGCGACAACCTCCGTCACGGCCTGAACTCCGACCTCGGGTTCTCGATGGCCGATCGGGCCGAGAACCTGCGCAGGCTCGCCCACGTCGCGGCGATCCTCGCCGATTCCGGCCAGGTGGTGCTTGTGCCCGCGATCAGCCCGCTGGCCGAGCACCGCGAAGTGGCGCGCAAGGTGGCCACCGACGCCGGCGTGGAATTCTTCGAGGTGTTCTGCGACACCCCGTTGGAGGACTGCGAGCGACGGGACCCGAAGGGGCTCTACGCCAAGGCCCGGGCCGGTGAGATCACCCACTTCACCGGGATCGACAGCCCGTACCAGCGGCCTAAGAATCCCGACCTGCGGCTCACCTCGGACCGCACCCCCGACGAGCACGCCGTAGCGGTGATCGAGTTGCTCGAAGGCCGCGCGCGGTGACCGACGACCACGCGCTCGCCGGGCGGCTGGCGACCGAAGCCGGGAACCTGCTGCTCGACATCCGTGGTGAGCTGGCCGGGGCATCGGCCGAAGAGCGCAAAGCGCAGGGGGACAAGCAGTCCCATGATTTCCTGCTGGCCGCGCTGACCGCCGAGCGGCCGCAGGACGCGGTGCTGTCCGAGGAGGGCCCGGCCGAAGACACCGATCCGGCGCGGCTGTCCGCGGAGCGGGTGTGGATCGTCGACCCTCTCGACGGGACGCGGGAGTTCTCCGAGCTGGGCCGGACCGACTGGGCCGTGCACGTCGCGTTGTGGGAATCCGGCGAACTGGTCGCCGGGGCGGTCGCGTTGCCCGCGCAGGGAGTCACCCTGGCCACCCCGACCGTGCCGCTGCCGCAGGCGTCGTCCGGCCCACCGCGCGTGGTGGTCTCGCGCACCAGGCCGCCGGCCGTGGCGCTGCAGGTCAAGGACGCACTGAACGGCACGCTCGTCGAAATGGGTTCGGCCGGAGCCAAAGTCGCCTCGGTGGTGCAGGGCCTGGCCGACGTGTACGTGCACGCCGGCGGGCAGTACGAATGGGATTCGGCCGCCCCGGTGGCGGTCGCGCGGGCCGCGGGCCTGTTCACCTCGCGGATCGACGGCTCCCCACTGCGCTACAACCAGCGCGATCCCAGGCTGCCCGATCTGATCGTGTGCCGGCCGGAATTCGCCGACGCGGTGCTCGCGGTCACCGCCGGCTAGGCCGCTGGGCGCAATCTCGACAGAAGGCGCACGGCCGTCGGTAGAGTGCGACGCAGGGTAGCTAGTCGAGGGGATGCCATGGCCCGGACCATCCACGTCGCCATCGCCGCAACGGTGCTCGCACTCGCCGGATGCGGTTCGGATTCCGCCGACACCAGCGCACCGTCGGTGCCGCCGGCGTCGCAGGCCGACGATCAGCGTCAGATCCGCGAACTGGTCGAAGCCCAGGCCGACGCGTTCTCGGACGGCGACTGGAAAGCGTTGGCGGAGTTGACATGCGCGAAGTTCCGCGAGCGCGCTGCCGATCCGGCCGCCCACCTGGTCCCGCCGATCGACACGTTCGGTACCCGCGAGGAGGTGACGTCGCTGACCGTGCCGGAGATGTCTCAACTGCTGGCCGAACAGTTCGGCGGCGCGGTCCGGACGGAAACCCTCGACCGCGCGGCTCGGGCGCTCGTCGACTACGAGGAGCCGGCCTACCGGGTAGCCATGCTGGACCTGATGACCGAATCGACCACCCTGACCGTCGACGGTGTGGACAACATCGAGGTCGACGGGGAGAACGCCACCGCGGACGTCACCGTCACCCGTGTGATGGGGGACAGCGCCCCGCAGACGAGTACGGACATCACCCCGTTCGTCCGCGAGGACGGGCGCTGGCTGGACTGCACCGACATGGGTGCCGCCTGATCCCGACACCGCGGGCCTGATCCGCAGTAGGCTGCGACGATGTCAGACCTTCCGACCCTGCGCTCGTTGGCCGGGCTGCCTCTGGCGCCCGCCGGTCTCTCCGATTCGGCGCTCGTCCTCATCGACTGCCAGAACACCTACACCCGTGGCGTGATGGAACTCGAGGGTGTGCAGGCCGCGCTGGACGAGGCGGCGGCCCTGCTGGACCGCGCCCGCACGGCGGGCATCCCCGTGATCCACATCCAGCACGACGACGGCGGCGGACTGTACGACATCTCGGGGGAGAGCGGGGCGATCGTCGAGCAGGTGGCCCCGCGCGGCGACGAACCCGTGGTGGTGAAGAACTATCCGAACTCGTTCGTGCAGACCGACCTGGACGAGCGGCTCAAGGCGGCGAACGTGTCCAACCTCGTGCTGGCCGGCTTCATGACACACATGTGTGTGAACTCGACCGCCCGCGGCGCGTTCAATCTCGGCTACGCGCCGACAGTGGTCGCCTCGGCGACCGCTACCCGTGCGCTGCCGGTAGTGGGTGGCGAGACGGTGCCTGCCGCGTCGTTGCAGTCCGCCAGCCTCGCCGCCCTCTCGGACCTGTTCGCGGTCGTCGTGCCGGACCCCGCCGCCGTTCCCGACTGAGTCAGCGCGGCACAGTCAGCGCCGGTGCCATGACCTCCTCGATGGATCCCGACAGGTACTGGGCGGTCTGCGCGGTGATGTGATGCTTGCCGGAGTAGACGAGGTGGTCGGCGATCACGGCCGGGCAGACCTCGGCGCAGAACCACGGATCGACGTCGACGTAGGTCTGGCCGGTGAGTTCTGCTGCACCCGACCAGCCCTCCTGATTCGGCAGCACCTCGACCGCCGGCACGGCACACCGGGTGAGATCGGTGGGATTGTCGGCCACACACTCGGACGGACTTTCCGGCGGACGCGGAATGTTGCCGAGCATGAACGTCTTCGTACCCTCGGGTAGTGCTCTGATCGTCTTTACGAGGGCGTCGCGCCAGACCTCCGGGGTCGTGTCCTTGCCGGGGCCCTGATTTCCGCCGTCGAAGAACCCGGCCATCACGACGATCTCGGCCCTTTCCTGACCGATGATCTCCATCCGCCACTGCTGCCAGTCATCGCATTCGGTGTAGGCGCGCTCCAGCTGCCACTGGTAGTAGGTCAGCGACGCGGGTCCGCAGTTGCTCTTGGCCAACACGATCACCCGCCAACCGTTGCGTTGGCCGATGAGATCGAGGGCGCGGTGCCACATCGATGCGGCGGAGTCGCCGATCAACACCATGGTTCGCTCGCTGGTGGTGTCGCCGAGGGTGCAGGGGCCGATGTCGTCGAGCCGACTTTCCGTCAGCGATGGTTCGCATCCCTCGATCGACCACTGGTCGGTGTAGTCGCCGCTGGCAGCCAGCAGTTCGTCGTTGGTGATACCCGCCGGGAGGTCACGCAATTCGGTCGCGGCCTGCACCGCCCGCAATACCTCGGCTTGGGGTATCGCCGCAGGGGCGGGCGCTGATTCCGTTTCCGCGACCGGAGCCGTCTGGTCGGCCACCACGGCCTGACAGCCGGCCAGCATCAATGCAGTGCACATCGCCACGCCCGCAATGGCCGTGGTGGGCAAGCGCATCGCCATTCATCGATCCTTTCGCAGAACACTCAGAACAATTGCTGGACAAGGGGAACAGGCAGGGACCACCGGTACCTCTCGAATGCCGCGACCGCGAACACGACGGCGATGCTCGCCGGGATGATGGCCAGACTCAACCATGGCCGGGTCACGAGTGCGCGTGACCGACGGATCGGATCCTCGAATGCGTGGTACATGACCGCGGCGGCGGCGAAGGTCGCACCGATGAGGAGCAGTTGCACGGGGAGGGCGAAGTCGTCGCCGATGCGGGCGGCGGTGATGACGAAGATCGGCCAGTGCACCAGATAGAGCGAATAGGAGATGTCGCCGACGTAACCGAAGGCCCGGTTGCCCAGCACGGCGGCCGGGACCGTGCGCTGCGCGCTCATCCCCGCGACGAGGATCGCCGCGGCGCCGAGCACCGGGACTACGGCGACCCACCCCGGAAAACGGCTGGTGTCATCGAGGGAGAGGACCGACCAGGCGATCGCCGCGACACCGGAGCAACTCAGGGAGGTGGCCAGGGCCGTGCTCGCCGAGATCTTGGCCGCCAGCCACGGTTGGGCCACCGCGATCAGGCAGCCGATGGCCAACTCCCACGCCCGGGTCAGCGGTGAGTAGAAAGCCGCTACCCCGTTGACGGAGGTCGTCACGATCGACGACAGGTAGCTGCCCGCCACGATCGCGACCAGAAGCCCGAACAGCACCCGGCGCAGCGTCGCCCGGCGCCATCGGGCCGCGACGGCGATCGCCAGGATCACCAGCAGTGGCCAGACCAGGTAAAACTGCTCCTCCACCGCAAGTGACCAATAGTGCTGCAGCGGAGAGGGATCGGCACCGAGTCGGGCGTAGTCGGTGCCGGTCGCGATGAAGTGGAAGTTGGCGAGGAACAACGACGACGCCGTCGCGTCCGGCAGTACCCGGGCGCCGCGCAGGAAGTTGGTGAGTTCGAAGGTCGCGATCACGGTGAGGACGATGACCAGGGTGGCGGCCGGGACGATCCGCCGAGCCCGTCTGGCGTAGAAGTCGAGGAAGTCGAAGGACCATGCGCCGCGCGGCTGGGTGGACTTGCGCAGCAGCATCCCGGTGATCACGTAACCGGAGATCACGAAGAAGACATCGACGCCGACGAAACCGCCTGCGAATCCCGGCATGCCGACGTGATCGAGGATGACGACCAGCACCGCGATCGCGCGTAGCCCTTGAACGTCGGGACGGTGGTAACGGTGTGCAGAGGCTGGTTGCTCGCCGTGAGCGGCACTGACAGCAAGCGCCACGAGCCCTGCCTTCGCTCTACCTGGGAGCTACCTGTGCAGCTCTTGGCGCGCACGGTAGCACGAAGGTTAGCCTAACCTCAATTCTTCGCGCCGGCGGTTCCTTCGTCGCCACTTTGATCGTCGTCCAGCTAGCCTGAGCGCATGCGGATGTCGGCCAAGGCGGAGTACGCCGTGCGCGCGATGATCCAGCTTGCGACGGTCGACGACGGTGCGCCGGTCAAAACCGACGACCTGGCCAAGGCTCAAGGCATCCCGGCGCAGTTCCTCGTCGACATCCTCTCCGACCTGCGCACCGACCGGCTGGTGCGCAGCTACCGGGGTCGCGACGGCGGCTATGAGCTGGCCCGGGCCGCGGTCGACATCAGCATCGCCGACGTGCTGCGGTGCATCGACGGTCCTCTCGCCAGCGTCCGGGACATCGGGCTCGGCGATCTGCCGTACTCGGGGCCGACGGCGGCACTGACCGACGTGTGGCGGGCGCTGCGGGCCAGCATGCGCTCGGTGCTCGAGCAGACCAGCCTGGCCGATGTCGCCTCCGGCGATCTGCCCGAGCACGTTCGCTGCCTGGCCGACGACTACCGGGACCAGGAAGAAGCCCGCGGCCACTCGGTCGGTTAGCCCGATCCGCCCGATCCGTACGGACGGGTGAGGATCTCCAGAGAGTGGCCCGCCGGATCCCGGAAGTACACGCCTCGGCCGCCGTCGTTGTGGTTGATCTCGCCCGGCCTCGTGCCCCTCGGATCGGCCCAGTACGGCAGACCGCGGTCGTGGATGCGCCCGTAGATGACGTCGAACTCGTCCTCGGAGACCAGGAACGCGTAATGCTGCGGGTGGATGTCCTCGCCGGCGCCGACCTCGGCGTAATCCAGGCTGGTGTCCCCGACACCGACCACGAGAAAAGGCCCGAACGGCCGCGCGGCGGACAAGTCGAACAACTCGGTCAGGAACGTCGCCGACTCGGTCTTGTCCCGCGCGGCGACGATCGTGTGGTTGAGGGTGATCGCCATCCCCTCCAGGATAGGACGGGCCGCGCCGACCGGCCGGTGGTTCGCCGAACGCATTGTCGCGCAGGGCGGCCCGAGCTAACGCCCGTCGGTGACGACGACGTCGCCGCTGTCGGTCCGCGCGGTGACCACTGCTGCCGCGGCGTCGCGGTCCCTGGACTGGGGGACCCGCACCACCGTCGCCCCGCTGTCGGTCCCGGTGGACGCGTCGACGAAATACGGGCCCGGCGGTGGCAACGTGACCACGACGTCGCCGCGCTGGGTGTCGGCGTCCACCGTGCCGGGGGTCTCGGCGAATTCGACGCTGATGTCGCCGGTGGTGGTGCTCGCGCGGAATGACTGGGTCACCGAGATCGGATCGCGGGTGGTGATGTCGCCGTGCTGGTTGGTGACGTCGATGCGGCGGGCCGCGCCGTTGAGCACCACGGTGCCGTCCACGGTGTGGGCGGTGAACTGGTCGAGGTCGGTCTGGGCGAACACCACGCCACTCTCCTGCCGGGTGGTCACTGTCAACCGGCGTGCCAGTTCAGGGGGCAGCACGAGCGTGATCTCCCCGGCCCGGCCCCACTGCAGGAACTCCGAGCGCTCCGCATCGATCGTCACCCGCGCGGTGGTGCCGTCGGCGTCGACCGACAACGGATCGGCCGCGGCGCGGACAGAGTTGACCATGCGCATGTCGACCCTGGGCTCGCGGGACTCGCGGTCGGAGGTCAGGCGGATGGCCACCGGCACCGAACCGGTGTCGATCTCCACCGAGGTCAGCGTCGCGGGCAGCGGCTGCGAATCCTTGACCACCCGGAACGAACTGACGCCCCACGCGGCCGTGGCCGACAGCGCGACGACGGCGACCAGCAGCACGGCCGCCGCCAGGATCAACAGCGTGCGGATCGTGGTGCGTCCGCCCGGTGACAGTTGCGGCGGGGGTGAGGCGGGAGACGGCGGCGTGGCGAGTGTGGTGGTCACGAGAGTCCTTCCGGGGCTTCAGGATTCGAGGTAGCGCAAGACGGCGAGAACGCGGCGGTTCTCGTCGGGCGCGAGAGCGAGCTTGGTGAAGATCGACGCGATGTGCTTCTCGGCCGAGCCGACCGACATGTGAAGGGCGGACGCGATCGCCGCGTTGGTCTTGCCCTCGGCCATCAATTGCAGCACCTCACGCTCACGTGGGCTCAGCGCGTCGAGCGCATTGCGGCGGCGCGACCGGACCAGGATCTGGGACACCACCTCGGGGTCGAGCACCGTTCCGCCGGAGCCGACGACTTCGACGGCGTCGAGGAACGCCGGCACGTCGGCGACCCGGTCTTTGAGCAGATACCCGAACCCGCGGGTGTCCGAGGCGATCAGTTCCGCGGCGTAGCGCTCCTCGACATAGTGCGACAGCACCAGCACCGGTGATTCAGGGTTCTGACTGCGCAGCAGGGCGGCCGCGCGGATGCCCTCGTCGGTGAACGTGGGCGGCATCCGGACGTCCAGGATCGCCAGGTCGGGGTGCTTCTCGTTGACCAGGTGCAGCAGGTTCGTCGCGTCGGGCACGCCTGCCACGACCTCGTGGCCTGCGTCGGTGAGGATCCGCTCGATGCCCGCTCGCAGCAACGCGGAATCCTCCGCGATCACGATCCGCATGGCAGCACCGCGGAGATGATCGTGGGTCCGGTGGGCTGGGTGGTCACCGAGAACGTGCCCTGTGCTGCGCGCACCCGCTCGTCGAGGCCGCGCAGCCCGGTGGTGTTGTCGTCGTCGGTGATCCGCGCTCCACCGCTCCCGTCGTCGAACACGCTGACGTGCAACAGCTCCGCCGTCTCGTCGAGCCGCACGGTGACCGCCGCGTGGGCGGCCCCGGCATGCCGGATCACGTTCGTCAGCGCTTCGGCGACGACGAAGTAGGCGCACGCCTCGACCTCCTCGGGCAACCGGCGCGGCAGGTGCACGCTCATCGTGGTGGACACGCCGGAGTTGTTGGCCCGTTGCACCACTGCCGACAGCGCGGCATCCAGGCCGCGGTCGGACAGGATGGTCGGGGCGATCCCGCGGACCACGTTGCGTAGTTCCACCAGCGCGGCCTTGGCGTCCGAGTGGGCCTCGGCGATCAGGGCCTTCGCCGCGGGCAGATCGGAGTCGAGTTTGGTCTGCGCCAACCCGATCGTCATCGCCAGTGACACCAGGCGCGGCTGGACGCTGTCGTGCAGATCCCGCTCGATGCGGTGGCGCTCTGTCTGCGCCGACGTCACCGCACCCTGCCGGGCATCGGCCAGCGCGCTGACCTTGTGTTGCAGTTCGGCGGTCGACGACGGCGGCAGCAGCCAGCGGTCGATCCTCGCGTCCAGTGTCGGCGCGAAGGTCACCAACGCGGCCGCGGCGGCCAGCGCGACGACGGCCAGCAGCCAAGCCACCGGGGTGGGCAGGAACGACAGCCCGGCCTCGGGGTCGCTGTGGCCGACGCCGATCGCGACCGCCGGTGCCAGGAACGCGAACACCACCAGCCCCAGCGCAACGGCGGTGACCAGGGCGTCGTAGAGCATGCGCAGGTAGTGGTGGGCCATTGCCTTCCAGAGGCGGGCGCTGCTGATGTCGAGCCACAACTGGTGGGCCCAGCGCTGCGCGCCGGAGTAGGGAGACAGCCGGCGCGGCGGAACCGGGATGCCCATGCCGAACACGGCTTCGCTGCGGACCCGTTCGACGTGGTCGATGCCGCGCATCAGGTACGCGAACACGATGGCGGCCAGCAGGAAACCGATGACACTGGGGATCGCGCTGACACCGAGGACCAGGACTGCCAACGGAATCCAGAACCACACCACCGCGAGCGTGCCGCCGGTGAGCAGCGACGCGCTCGCGACGACGCTGCGTGCGCGCGGCGGTGTCGTCCCGAGGGCGGGCCGGTCGTGGTCCAGCGGGACCCTGTCGGTGACAGGATCGGTGTCGGTGACTGCGGTCATGTCTTCAACCTATGGATCGCGGCGCCGCGGCGACACAGCGTTTTCCGGTCAGTCTGGCGGGGGATAACCCCCACCCACCGCCGAGAGTGCGTGTCTGCGGGCGAAACGCCGATCGGGTCCGGAACTTCGCGCACGCTCGCGGTGACCATACTGTCCCGGTGAACACGCAGCGGCCGTCCATCCTCGGCTATCTCGGACCGAACTGGTTCGCGTCGGTGATGGGAACCGGCATCGTCGCGACCGCGGGTGCCACGCTTCCGGTGCACGTGCCGGGGCTGCGGGGGTTCGCGTTGGCGGTGTGGGTGCTCTCGGCGCTGTGGATGGTGGTGCTGATCCTGGCCATGCTCGCGCATTGGATCCGCAACCCCGTGGTGGCCCGTAGCCACGCCCGCAATCCGCAGATGGCGCACTTCTACGGGGCGGCGCCGATGGCGCTGCTGACGGTGGCGTCCGGGGCGCTGCTGGTCGGCACGGATCTGATCGGCGTCGACGCGGCTGTCGGCCTGGCGTGGGTGCTCTGGACGGCGGGCACACTCGGTGGCCTGTTCACCGCGACGACCATCCCGTATCTGATGTTCACTCAGTACCGCGTGGAACCCGACGCGGCGTTCGGCGGCTGGCTCATGCCGGTCGTGCCGCCGATGGTGTCGGCGGCAACCGGGTGCCTTCTCGTTCCGCACATGGCCGAAGGCCCCGGACGCGCCACCATGCTCTACGGCTGCTACGCGATGTTCGGACTGTCGCTGATCGCCTCACTGATCATCATCACCATGGTCTGGAGCCGGCTCGCCCACTTCGGTACCTCCGGCACCGCTCGCGTGCCCACGCTGTGGATCGTGCTCGGGCCACTGGGCCAATCCATCACTGTCGCAGGGCTTCTGGGCACGGACGCGGCGCTGGCCGTCGACGCGCGCCTGGCCGACGGAATGCGCATCTTCGCGGTGCTCTACGGCGTGCCGGTGTGGGGCTTCGCGGTGCTGTGGATCGGGCTGGCCACAGCGTTGACGGTGCGGACGTTGCGTCGGGGGATGCCGTTCGCGCTGACCTGGTGGAGCCTGACGTTCCCGGTCGGCACCTTCGTCACCGGCACGACCCAACTCGCGCTGCACACCGGTTTGCCTGCGTTCAAGTACGCGGCCGCGATTGCGTTCGTGGGGCTGCTGTCCACGTGGTTCCTCGTGGCGATCCGCACGTTCCGAGGTGGCCTGCGGGGTGCGTTGTTCGCTCCACCGGGCGCCGACCCGATCCGCGCCTACAAGGACCCGCCGGCGCGCTGAGCTCGCGCGGCGGCGCGCTGCCGTCCGGGCGGGTGTTCGCCTGACCGCGTGCCAGAATCACCGTCGTGCAAATCGGGATGACGATGCCGGTGATGGAGCCCGATCTCAACCGTGCGACGTTGAGGTCATGGGCCCAGCTCGTCGACGACGGACCGTTCTCGTCGCTGTGCTGGGGCGAGCGGATCGCCTTCGACAACCCGGAGAGCCTGACCCTGCTGGGAGCCCTGGCCGCCTGGACGGAGCGGGTCCGGTTGGTCACCACGGTGGTCATCCCGCAACTGCACGACCCGGTGATGCTGGCCAAACAGCTCGCCACCGGAGACATGCTGTGCGGCGGACGGCTGACGGTCGGTGTCGGCGTGGGCGGCCGCCACGAGGACTACCGGGCTGTGGGCGCCGACCCCGCCACCCAGACGATGCGCCAGATGGCCGAGCGGGTCGCAGTCATGAAGCGGGTGTGGGCGGGGGAGAAGGTCACCGAGTCGACACTGCCGGTCGGCCCGCCGCCGGTGCAGCCGGGTGGCCCCGTCCTGCACGTCGGGACGCTGGGGCCCAAGACGGTCCGCAACGCCTCGGCCTGGGCCGACGGCCTGGCCGGCACGACGCTGGATCTGGACCTCGGCAAGCAGAACGAGCTGTTCGACGTGGCGAGACAGGCGTGGCGGGAGGCCGACAAGACGAAACCGCATCTGGCGACGTCGTTCTGGTTCGCCATCGGCGACGGCGACGCGCCGCGCGCACAGGTGCACCGTCACCTGCTTCGGTACATGAACTGGATCCCCGCCGACTTCGTCGATGCGATGGCGCCCACCACCGGGTTCGCCGGCACCGCCGACGAACTGCGTGACGTGCTGGCCGGATTCGCCGGCATCGGCACCGACGAGGTGCACCTGATCCCGACGAGCTCGGACATCGACCAGGTCCGGCAGGCAGCCGAGGTAATCGCCGACCTCGCCTGAGTCGCGGTGGCAAGCTCGGGGCATGGAAGCCGCCGCGTTGCCGCCGATTGTGTCGCGAGAGGAATGGGAGCACGCGCGTGCCGACCTGCTCCTGCGTGAGAAAGAACTCACCCGCCTCAAGGACGCCGTCAGCGCCGCGCGCCGCCGGCTGCCGATGGTGCTGGTCGAGACGCCGTACGTCTTCGACACCGAGGCGGGGCCGGTGACTCTGCTGGATCTGTTCGACAGCCGCCGGCAGCTGATCGTGCAGCACTTCATGTTCGGATCAGATTGGGACGCAGGGTGTTCCGGATGCTCCATGATGGCTGATCACATCGGGCCTCTTTCCCACCTGCATGCCAAGGACACCTCGCTGGTGTTGGTGTCGCGGGCTCCGGTCGGAAAGCTGGTCGCGTTCAAGGACCGGATGGGCTGGGACCTGCCGTGGGTGTCCTCGGGCCGGACCACCTTCAACGAGGACTTGCGCACCACCGTCGACGGGGAAGAACGCCACTCCATCAGCGTCTTCCTGCGCGACGGCGATCGGGTGTTCCACACCTGGCAGACCTTCGACCGCGGTGAGGAGCCGTTCATGGTGGTTTTCGACCTGCTCGACCTCACCCCGTACGGGCGCCAGGAGGACTGGGAGGACTCACCGGCGGGATGGCCGCAGCAGCCCCCATATGGCTGGATGCGGCTGCATGACGACTATTGACGCTATTTGAGCCATTTCCACGGTTTGTCCCAGTGCCCCGGCGGCACGCCGACCCACTGGCCCAGATGGCCGGGCGGGACGTGGACGATATGGCCGACGTGGCCGGGTGGGGGTGGGGGTCCGGGATGCCACCAGTGCGGATCGGCACCGGCCTGGCCGACACCCACAGAAAGCCCTGCCCCGAGTCCGCCCGCGATCACCGCGGCGGCGACGAATTTCTTCACCTGCATCGTGCACTCCTCAATACCGGGAAATCGGCGCTCGTTCAGGTCCTCATTCCTTTGTATCGTCTTTTGTGGATCCCGGCTCGACCCATCGAGGGGCACGGGTGCGGTCAGGTGGCACCTGAGGTTGCCAGAGCTGTAGAGACTCAGAAGGCAGCAAGCGGCAGATTGGCACGCTAGGACTTTCCTCGGCCAATATGCGAAACTTCGGCAAACTAACGCGTCCGTCAGGATCAGTGAGTTAGGTTTGCGCAGATTGCTTCGGGTGGGACGAAGTTTGCTTCCGCGCCGGTGCTGGGTTCAGGCGGATCGGGGGATCGATGGACGTTGTCGCACGTGACGGTTATGGCCGTTACATCGGCAGGGTAGGTGCGCTGGCGGTGGCCCTCGGTGTCGGAATGGCTGTCGCCGCCACGCAGGGCGCGGCTGTCGCCGGTGCCGAAACGGGCACGGGTTCTTCCGACTCGTCGTCGGAATCGTCGCAGCAAGGCGATGCCGGGTCGGCCGCGACGACGCGCGCACCGGACGCCGGCGACCCCGCCGACGAAGTTGCCGTTGACCGACACGATGACGTCGAACCGGCCGAGGAATCCGACGACGGCGAGGAATCCGGCGACGACGGCGACGACGGCGAGGAATCCGACGACGGCGTCAAGGATGTCGACGACGTCGAGGACTCGATCGAAGACGATCCCCCGACCGATGCGAGCGACGGTGCCGTCGAGCCGCGGCCAGATCGCGACGACGCGCAGACCGAGGTTGACCCGGCGGCACGGGCTCTCGACGACCCAGTGCACGTCGAAGTTCCCACGGAGACGCGCGAAAGCGTTGAAACCGGCTCCGTAGCAGAACATCTCACGACGGTGGAGTTGACCACCGCGCGCACACCCGCAGAGGCGCAGGATCCGCAGGACCCACCGGTGACCGTGGTGAAGTCGCTCGCGGTGCCGACGGTCGTTCCCGCCGCCCCGGTCGCGCCGGCTCCGAATCTGCTCTCGTGGTTGACCGGCTTCTTCGCCGGCATGCAGCGGACCTTCTTCAACCGTGCCCCCGATGCCCGCAACCAGCTCGTCACGATCACACTTGCCGAGCCAGAGAATATGAGCGATCCAGTGGCACTGCTGGCGCGCGACCGTGACGGCGACGCCTTGGCTTTCAGTCTGCTCGGCAATCGCGGGCCCAAGCACGGCACGGTCACGTTCGACCAGGCGACAGGCACGTTCACCTATGACCCCGACGACGCGTTCGCCCGCCGGGGTGGCACCGACACCTTCTTCTACAAGGTCAGTGACGCGTCGAGCGGTTGGCATCTGCCGGGGTTGGTCAGCCTCCTGACCAAGCCGGACTTCGGGCACGCCGACTACGCCCGGGTCACCATTGCTCTGGCGCCGGCGGTCAGGTCGGGAATCGACCTGAGCAACATCGACAACAGCGTGCGGGTCCAGGACGACCCTTTCGGCTGGCTGCTCGGAAAGTGGCTGAAAGAACACGAGATTCCCGCCGACCGTGGCCGCGACGGGCTGATCTTTGAACTGAGCGACACGGTGTCACGGCAGATTCGCGACCTGATTGCGGAGCTCGGGCGCACCGGAACTCAACCGGGCACCGACGCGCAGCGCATCGTCGACTTCTTCGCCAGCTACACCGATACCGCGACCATCGCCGAGGTAGGTCTGGCACCGCTGCTTGCCGAGCTGGCCAGGATCGACGGCGCCGCCGACTCCGCGGCGCTCACCGCGGTGCTGGGTTCGCTGGTCGGCGTCAACACCGGCGTCGGCCTGGCTGTGGAGTTGGATCTGAAAGACTCGTCGCGCCGTCTTCTGGAACTCTCTCAGGCAGGCCTCGGGTTGCCGGAGATGTCGTACTACACCGACCCCCGGCACGCCGACATTCTGGCTGCCTATCCGCGGCATATCGCGACGATGTTCGCGTTGGTCTACGGCGGGACGGTCGACGACCACCTTCAGACCGCACAGCGGGTGGTCTCCCTCGAGTCCAAGCTCGCGTCGGCGCACTGGGACCTCGTCAGGAGCCGCGACCCCGAGTTGACCTACAACCTGCGGAGTTTGTCGGATCTGGTCGCGGAGGCACCCGGCTTCGACTGGGGAAGTTGGCTGCAGTCGCGTGGAGTTCCGTTGGAGCACACCGCAGTGATGATGATCGACCAACCCGACTATCTGACGGCTTTCGCGCAGGCCTGGGCGACCGAGTCGCTCCAGGACTGGCAGGACTACCTGCGCTGGCAGACCATCCACGTTCGGGCGCCCCTGCTGACCGAGGATCTGGTGGAGGAGGACTTCGCGTTCTTCCGGCAGCGACTCAACGGCGTGGAGAAGAACAGCGAGCGTGCCCAGCGGGCACTGGAGGCGCTCGACACCATCCTCGGCTACGCCGTCGGCAAGCTCTACGTCGAGAAGTACTTTCCGCAAGAGGCGAAGCGGCAGATCGAAGAGATGGTCGACAATCTGATCGAGGCCTACCGGGACAGCATCAACGAACTCGAATGGATGACGCCGCAAACGCGGGCGAAGGCTCTGGAGAAACTCGACAAGCTGACCGTCAAGGTCGGCTACCCGGATACCTGGGTGGATTACTCCGCAGTGGTCATCGACCGCGGCGACCTGTACGGCAATGTCGTGAGGGGGCTCGCAGCCGACCTCCAAAGCGCTCTCAACGACCTCGGCAAGCCGATCGACCGCAGTGAGTGGGGCATGACTCCTCAGACCGTGAACGCCTACTACTCACCCACGATGAACGAGATCGTGTTTCCGGCAGCACATCTGATGGCTCCGTTCTTCGACCCGGATGCGGATCTGGCCGCAAGCTACGGCGGCATCGGTGCCACGATCGGCCACGAGATCGGTCACGCGTTCGACGACACCGGCTCGCAGTTCGACGGCGACGGCAACCTCGTCAACTGGTGGACCGAGGCCGACCAGGCCGCATTCGCGGCGAAAACCCGTGTGCTGGTCGAGCAGTTCGACGGCTACGTGCCCCGTCAGCTGCCCGACGGTCCGCATGTGAACGGCACGCTGACCCTCGGTGAGAACATCGCCGACCTCGGTGGCCTGGCGATCGCGCTCAAGGCATACGCGAAGTCACTCGACGGCACCCCCGATGTGGTCATCGACGGCTATACCGGTACCCAGCGTGTGCTGCTCGGGTACGTGCAGTCGTGGCAGATCAAGTCCCGCGACGCCGAGATTCTCAAGCGCCTGGCGACGGACCCGCACTCGCCACCGGAGTTCCGGGTCAACGGGATTCTGCGCAATCTCGACGCGTTCTACGAGGCGTTCGGTGTCGACGAGTCCAGCCCGCTGTGGGTCGCCCCCGAAGACCGGGTCCGGATCTGGTACTAGAGGGCGACGACCTCGTAGTCACCGAGCTGCCCGATCAGCACGTGCAACTGGTCCTGGGAGGACCCCAGCGTGTGATCGATCGCGGTGAGCCGCGCTGCGTAGTGGCTGACCGGGTATTCGGCCGTCACCCCGATGCCGCCGTGCAGCTGGATCGACTCCTGGGCGATATGGCGGCCCGACCGGCCGATCTGCAGCTTGGCCCGTGCCGCCTTCGCCGGGTCGAGGTCGCCGTCGGCGACGGACATGTTGGCGTAGAACGTCATGCTGCGGGCGAGCTCCAGCGACACGTACATGTCGGCGGCACGCTGGGTGAGCGTCTGAAACTTGCTCAGCGTGACGCCGAATTGCTTGCGTTGCGTGAGGTATTCGCTCGTCAAGCGCAGCGCTTCCTCCATCGCGCCGAGCGCCTCGGCGCACAGACCCGCCGAGATCCGCACCAGCGCACGGGAGATCGCCTCAGAGGCGTCCACGGCCTCACCTAACGGTTCGGCGGCGACCCCGTCGAAGTCGATCTGCGCGCCGCGCTGGCCGTCGAAGGTGCGGTACGGCGTGCGCTGAACCGCGGCGCCGTCGACCAGGAACAACCCGGTGCCGCCGTCGGGCAGGGCTGCGCTGACCACCAGGGTGTCGGCGGCGTCACCGGCGAGCACCGGATTCTTGGTGCCGCGCAGCGTCCACGAGCCACCGTCGGAGACAGCGGTCGTGGTCACCTTCGCCGTCGGCAGGCGCATGCCGGGCTCCAGGTGGGCGAAGGCCAGCAGCCGCTCGCCGGCCGCCACCTCGTCGAGAAGGGCGCGCTGCTGCTCGGTTCCGGCATCGGCGATCAGCGCACCCGGGCCGAGCGCGGCGTGTAGCACCGGTTCCGGCGCCAGTCGGCGGCCGATCTCGGTCAGTACGACGAGCACCTCGAGCTGCCCGCCGGCGTCCTCGTCGAAACCGAGGCCGAGGACGCCGATCTCGGCGAGCTGCTTCCACACGTCCCGGCTCCAGCCGAGTTCGGTGTCGAGCGTCTTGAGGCGACTCTCCGGGTCATAGGTGCGCGAGAGCATCTCGCGGGTGGTGTCGCGGAGCAGGACCTGCTCTTCACTGAACTGAAAATCCATGTCTTAGCTCACAATCCGAGAATGGTCGACGCGATGATGGTGCGCTGGACCTCATTGCTGCCGCCGTAGATCGAGGTCTTGCGGTAGTTCAGGTAGCGCGGCGCGGCGTCCTGCGCCCACTCGGCCGAGGCGATGCCGTCGCTGCCGAACGGCAACGCGTCGGCGCCGGCGACCTCCACCAGCAGCTCGGTGGCAGCCTGCTGCAGCTCGCTGGCGCGCAACTTGAGCACCGACGAGGCCGGGTTGGGTTTGCCGCTCTTGGAGCTGGACGCGACTCGCATCTGGGTCAGTTCCAGCGCCAGGACGTCGTTCTCGGTCTCGGCCAGCCGCGCCGCGAACAGTGGGTCGTCGAGCAGGCCGTTCGCCTTCGCGCGTTCCTTGACCTCCGAGAGACGGAGTTTCGTGCGGCCGATCTGCGTGATCCCGGTGCGCTCGTTGCCCAGCAGGAACTTCGCGTACGACCAACCCTGGTTCTCCTCGCCGACGAGCTGGTCGGCGGGCACCCGGACGTCTTCGAAGAAGACCTCGTTGACCTCGTAGCTGCCGTCGATCAGCTTGATCGGCCGCAACGTGATGCCGGGGGTGTTCATGTCGATGAGCAGGAACGAGATGCCGGCCTGCTTCTTCGGGGCGTTGGGATCGGTGCGCACCAGGCAGAAGATCCAGTCGGCGTACTGGCCCAGCGTCGTCCACGTCTTCTGGCCGTTGACGACGTAGCTGTCGCCGTCGCGCAGCGCGGTGGTCCGCAGCGACGCGAGGTCCGAGCCCGCCTCCGGCTCGGAGAAGCCCTGGCACCACCAGATGTCGACGGCGGCCGTGGGTGGCAGGAAGCGTTCCTTGAGCTCCTGGCTACCGAACTCGGCGATCACCGGGCCGACCATCTTGGCGTTGAACGTCAGGGGTTCCGGCACGCTCGCCAGCTGCATCTCGTCGAGCCAGATCTGGTGCTGAACCGGCGTCCAGTCCTTGCCGCCCCACTCCAGCGGCCAGTTGGGCACCATCAGCCCGTGGTCGTTGAGGATCTTGTTCGCGGTGACGACGTCGTCGCGGTTGGCCTCGGTGGCGGTACGCGTGCGCTCGCGGATCTCCGCGGGGATCTTCGTGCGGTAGAACGTGCGTAGCTCGTCGCGGAAGGCTGCTTCCTCGGGTGTGAGCGCCAGCTGCATGTGCGGACTCCTGGTTCATCGGTGGACCACCCGCCAGACTAACCACTTGGTTGGTCGCCAAACAGGCGGGCGTCCCACTCACCGGAGCGGGCGCAGCACCACGATCCCGGGGATGGTCTGCAGGTAATCGGACAGCGGGGTGTCCACGACGGCGTCGTCCCTGCTCAGCGACGACGCGTTGCGGAAGATCGGCCCATCCGGTGTGTCGACGAAGAGGCCGACGTGGGTGACGTCCAGTCCGCCGTCCTCGGCGTAGGCGCCGAGGTAGTCGCCGGTGCGCAAGCCGTCGACGACCTCCGCGGAGACGGCCTCGCTGGGGATGAAGGTGACGGTGCGCGAGACGACCGGCAGACCCGCCAGGTACACCCCGCCGGAATCCTTGCTGTTGAGGTTCTTGGGGGTGCGCACGGCGTCGTCGGTCAGGGACGCGGTGACATCGGTCGCGATCGCCGGTGCGGCCGCCGCCCAGTCGGTGAAGAAGTGCCTGCGGTTCTCGAAGGAAACCACGCCGTCCTTGTACCGGACCTCGGCGAGGCCGGCGAGGAACTCGTCACGGTCGTGCGCGCGCTTGAGCGCCTCGACGTAATCGGCGTAGGTGAAGCAGTCGACGCGTTCCAGGTCGACGACGAGCTGCTCGGGCTCGGTCGCCGAGCCGATGAGAGTGTTCGCGCCGTATGGGGTTCCGAGGAAGCGGGCGGAGATCTCGGCGGGGTCGGTGTTGTCCGCGGCCAGCATCGACGCCAGAGTCTGTGCACTGGCTGGGGACATGCTGACGTCCGGCGCGGCGTGCGCGGCGGCGGGTGACGCGGTCAGGCACAGGACGGTGCAGAGCAGGACCGTCCAGACCAGCCTCGGTACGCGACGGGCACGTTCGGCCGCCTTCGACATGTCAGCTCCTCCCGGGGGACTGCGGCCACTGTACGGCCCGGGCATCGGTCAGACTGGTGCTGCGACGACCCGACGATTCGAGGGAGACGTGATGGGCTGGGGTGAACGCCTCGTGGAGACCCGACCGGCGGTGATCCTGGCGGTTTTGGCTGCTGTCGCGCTTGTCGGCGGCGCGGTGTTCGCGGTCTCGCCGACCCGTGATGCCGGACACGGCCCCGAGACGGCGCAGGTGGCCCCGCAGCCTGTGCCGCCCCAGCCGCCCCCGCCACCGCCCTCCACGCCGCCGAGCGCACAGCCTCGGCTGGCCGCAGACCCGGTCGCGCTGGTTGACGGCCTGGTCGCCGACGAACGCGCGTTGCGGGATCCGTCGTCGTCGGAGGCCGTCCTGCTCGCCGCGGCGCGCCGCCAGCAGGTGGCCTACCGGGTGCTCGGGCGTCATCCGGAATGGGACGCACTGGTGCGACCCCGGGTTCCCGGACCGCTGCTGGAGGTCTACGACCGCAACATCGACGCCCGTAGGCAGCTGACCTCGATGAGTACCGGCCGGGGAAAGCCCACCCTGCCGGCGTGGCGGATCGAGCCGCCGGCGCCGGCACCGGAACTGGTCGGGTACTACCACGAGTCCGAGGCCGCCTCCGGGGTCGCGTGGAACTACCTGGCCGCCATCCACCTGGTCGAGACCGCGTTCGGACGGATCGCCGGGGTCAGCACCGCCGGCGCGCAGGGTCCGATGCAGTTCCTGCCGTCGACGTTCGCGTCCTACGGCGCGGGCGGCGACATCACCGCGGAGCGCGACAGCATCATGGCTGCCGGCCGGTTCCTGGCCGCCCACGGCTTCGCGCGCGACCGCGACGCCGCGCTCTACCGCTACAACAACTCGAACAAGTACGTGCGGGCGGTCAGCCAGTACGCGACGCTGATCGCCGCGGACCCCGCAGCCTTCGCCGGGTTCTACCGGTGGGACGTCTATTACAACTCCAGTGCCGGGGACGTGGTGCTGCCGGTGGGCTACGCGGCGGCCGAGCCGATCCGTGTCGAGGACTATCTGGCCCGGCACCCGCAGTAGAGGCGTGACCACCCGGGTCGCCGACGGAGCAACGATCGAAGAGGTCGTCACCGCCCACGAAACCGCGTCGATCCGCGGTCTCGCAGACCTACTATGTGTTTACGCAGAGGGTCGGGGAATGTCGAGGAGGGCCCTACGATGCGGCACAGATTGCGTGGTGCGGTAACGGTCGCCGCGGCGGCGTTGACTCCGCTCGCTCCGCTGGTGGCGATCTCACCGGGCGTCGCCCAGGCGGCCGAGTGTGGAGTGGGGACGGTCTATGACGCGCCGTCGAACACCTGCATCGCCGCGCCGCTTCCGCCACCCCCGCCTCCACCACCACCCCCGCCTCCACCGCCGCCACCGTGGAACGGCGATCCGACACCGGGCTTCTCGATCGGCATCTGCGCGCCGATCCCGTTCGTGGCGCTGTGCACAGGGATTTGACGGGACGACCCGGCGGGGCGGGGCGGCGCTGCCCGCAGGTGGCGATGGTTCGGTTACGCCGACCGATGGATAGTCTGAGGTGATGGCTGAGTCGATGTCCGCGAAGCGCGCCGCTGACGCGGTAGCGAATTTTCTTGCTGCTCAGCGGTACACGCGTGACGAGGTGTTCGCCGAACCCAGCCCGGTTCCCGAGCAGCCCGGCGTCCACGGCTGGTGGTTCCGCACCATCCCGGGCGACATCGACGTCTCCGGCTGCGAACAGCGCGACGGCTGGACCCTGCTCTACGTCGGCATCACCTCCGGGCCGCCCCGGCCCGACGGCAAACCGCGGGTACCGCAGGATCTCCGCAAACGCATCCGCTACCACTTCGGGGCGGGCAACGCCAGCGCGGACGGTTCCACGCTGCGCAAATCGCTCGGAGTCCTGCTCGGTGGTGAGCTCGGTTTCGCGTTGCGCCGGATCGGTTCGGGCAAGCGGCAGACGTTCGCCGGCGGCGAAGCCGTGCTGACGCAGTGGATGGCCGAGAACGCCACGGTGTCCTGGGTGCTGCACCCTGAGCCGTGGCACCTGGAGCGCAAGCTGATCAACGCGCTGGATCTGCCGCTGAACTTCCAGGACAACGAACGCAACGCCTTCGCCCCGGAGCTCAAGAGGCTCCGCAAGGAAGCGGCCGTGAAGGCGGGCAAGATGCGCGTGCTCGCGGAGTGGTCGTAGCTCGCACAGCGGGACGTGGTGGGCAGCGTCAGCCCGCCAGAGCGGTGGCCGTTGCATCCGCACCGGGATCTGAAATCGCCACAGCGTAGGCTTGCCTAACCGTGAATCAGACAACGTCATCACCACCGGTCACAGTTGCCCCCGTGCTGAAGATCACTATGGGCACCCATCAACCCGCGCCCGGCTCGACTCCGCGGCTCGGGAAGGTCGACATCTACCGCCTGCCGGCGGTGGACCTGACCGACGTCCGAGGGCTGATCGTCGGCGCCGACGCCGACCAGATCTTTCTCGAACGCAACCGCGAGCTGCTCGACGGATTCGTCACCGCCGGCGGCCGTATCGCGGTGATGGGACACGCAGTCACCGATTTCCTTGCCGGCCTGGGAGTTTGGCGCAAACTGACCTACACCGGTCCGAAGGACCTGTGGATCAGCATGGGCGAACCGCATCCGGTGTGGGAGGGCGTCGATCCCGTTGATCTCAGTGTCCGCAAGGGCGTTACGGGTTTCTACGCGCGTGGCTACGCCGACAAGATCCCTGCAGACGCTGTCGTGACCACTCGCATCGGCCGGCATGCGCTGCCGCTGGATTACGTCTACCCGCTGGGGGAGGGCCTGGTGCTGGTCCACGGCGGCAACGACCTGACAAACTACGCCGACGATCCCAATACCTCGGCCCGGATGACACCCCAACTGATCGATTGGCTGATGCAGCGATGACCACAGTCGAACCCTTCAATCGCACCGACCGCGCACCGCGGCGGGGACGCCGGCTCGCCATCGTGCACAGCGGCTCCTACGCACACCTGTACGCGATGAAAGACCCTGCGGTGCTGGCCTATCAGCCGGACTTCGTCTATATCGCCGACCTCGAGGACGGCGGGCTCGACGGCTACGGCACCGTCATCGTGGGCGACCGGATGCACCCCGAACTCCTCGCCCGCCACGCCGCCCAGTTCCATGGTGTCGCCGAGCGCGGCGACACCTTGGTGGTGCTCGGCGAGAACCAGGTGCACACCTGGCTGCCGGGCATCGAATGGGAAGGCCGCCCGACGAACTTCTGGTGGTGGACCATCGGGGAAGATCCGATGATCCGCACCCGTAGCCACGAGCACGAATCCTGGGAGTACCTGACCACCAAGGCGGTCATCTGGCATCACCACGGCCTGCTGCGCACCACGGCCGACGTTGTGCCGCTGGTGGTTTCAGAAGAGCCCGGCGCCGACGGCACGCCGCACGATGCCGGCATGATGCTCTACGAGGACACCGTGAGCACGCCCGGGCGGATCATCGTGACGACGCTGGACCCGATGCACCACCACGGCAGCAACTTCATGTCCGGGGCCACCCGGTTCCTGTACGCGCTGCTGCGGTGGGTGGACAACACCTGAGCGGCTAGACCACGTCGTACACCTGGTTGGCAGGCGCGGCGAGCAGGCGGTCGGCCATCTCCTGCTTGAGGACGGTGAGGCGGTCCTCGTCGGCTTGGCTGCGATCGGGTTTACGTGCGAGCGAGATGAATTCGTCGGTGACGAAGCCGTCGCGGATCTCCAGTCGCACCGTCGTGCCGCGGTAGGTCAGTTCGAAGACGTACCGCTCCAGGGTCGCGCCACGGTCCGGACGTTCCAGGGCGGAGTCCACGGTGAAGCGGTTCTCGGTCACGGCGCGGGTGACGGCCTCGAAGGTGTCGCGCACACCGGGACCGCGGTGCGCCGTGACGATCGAGATCTCGCGGCGCTGCGCCGGTGCGCCGGGGCTCAGGACCGGCAGTGCCCGCTCGAGCACCTTGACCGCGTGCGCCACCCCGCCGGGAAAACCGGGGCCGTGATACTTCATCACGTCATCGAAGGTGAAACCTAGGACAGTTCCGCTGTCGTCGACTTCGAGCACTGTGGACATGTATTCCTCCTCAACTGGAACTGGTGGCTGCCGCGACCAGTGCGGCAGTGTATTCGTGTGCCGGCGCGCCGAGAACGTCCGCGGTGCGGCCTTTCTCGACGACCCGTCCGTCCTGCATGACGACGATGGTCTGACAGCTGCGCGCAGCGAGCGCCAGATCGTGGGTGATGTGGACGACCGCGAGACCCTGGGTGGTGGCGAGCTCGGTCATGAGGTCCACGACCTCCACACGCAGCGATGCGTCCAGCCCGCTGGCGGGTTCGTCGGCCAGCAGCAGCCGCCCCCGGGCGGCCAGGGCTCGAGCGAACGCGACCCGCTGGCGCTGCCCGCCGGACAGTTCGTGGGCGAAGCGGTCGAGGTGGTCGCTCGTCAGGTGCACGCTCTCCAGCGCGGCGACCACGGCGGCGCGGCGCGAGGCCCGGTCGCCGAGACGGTGGATGACCATCGGTTCGGCGACGATCTCACGCACCCGCAGGTTCGGAGGGAGTGCGGCGTAGGGGTCCTGGAACACCAGGTGCATGCCGCGGCGCGCTTCCCGGCTGCGACGCCGGCGCGCTGCCGTCAGGTCCACGCCGTCGAAGCGGATGGTGCCCGAGGCCGGGGTGACCAGGCCTGCGACCGCACGAGCGACGGTGGACTTGCCGGCTCCGGACCCACCGACCAGAGCCACGGTTTCTCCTGCGGCCACCGTCAGCGTCACCTCGGACACGGCCGGCTTGCCGTCGAAAGAGACGGTCAGCGAGTCGATTTCGAGAAGCGTGCTCATCGGGCAGCTCCCGGCGACACTGCCGTGAGCCGAGGAGCGGACTCGACGAGTCGACGCGTGTACGGATGCTGCGGTGCCGCGATGATCTGGGCGGTGGCACCGATCTCGACGACGGCGCCGTCCTTCATCACCGCGATGCGACGAGCGATCCGTTCTATCACCGGCAGGTTGTGCGTGACGATCAGCAGCGCCAGCGAATGCCGGATACGCAAGTCGTCGAGCAGGGTGAGGACCTCGGCCTCCCGCATCGCGTCCAGGCCACTGGTGGGTTCGTCGGCGATCAGCACATCGGGTTCGTTGGCCAGTGCCATCGCGATGACCACGCGCTGGCGCATGCCGCCGGACAGCTGGTGCGGGTAGGCATCGACGTGGTCATCGCGCAGTCCCACCTGCCGAAGCAGCTCCAAGGTCCGCGTGCGGGCGGTGCCGCGGCTACAGGAGCGGTGCGCCCGGATCGCTTCGTCGAGCTGAGAACCGACGGTGCGCACCGGGTTCAGCGCGCTGAGCGCCTCCTGCGGGATCAGCGCGATCCGGTTGCCGCGCAGGGCCCGCAGTTCAGGCCCGGCCATGGTCGCGACGTTTTGCCCGGCGACAAGGACGCGGCCGTCGGTGATCTCGGCGGCGGCCGGCAGCAGCCCCATGGCCGCGGCGGCAACGGTGGACTTGCCACTGCCGGATTCGCCGACCAGTCCCACAACCTCGCCGGCGGCGACGGTGAAGCTGACATTCCGCGCACCGACGTGATGGTCTCCGTACACGACGGTGAGACCGTCAACCACCAGCGGAGCCTCGACGTCGGGGGCGACAGGCCGGGCCGGGGGACCGACCCGTCGGCGGCGGATACGCAGAACGGGTCGCGAACGCTCTTCAATCGCGTTGCCCAGCAACGCGAACGCCAGCACCGTGACGGCGATGGCCAGGCCCGGGGGCAGCACCCACCACAACCACGCATCGGTGAGGAAGGCGTTGCGCTCATGCGCCATCGACAGCATCGAGCCCCAGCTGGCGGCCGAGATGTCGCCGAGACCGAGGAACGCCAGAGACGCCTCCAACAGGATCGCGGTCTTGATGGTGAGCACGAATTGTGGGACCACCAACGGGAAGATCGCAGGAACGATGTGGCGCCGCAGCACGTAGAACGCTCCAGCGCCCATCGCGCGCTCGGCCTGGATGTAGTCGCGTTCCCGCAGGCTCAGCACCTGGGCGCGCAGCTCGCGGGCCAGGCCCGCCCACAGCACCGCGGCGATGACCATGATCTGGGTGCGCAGGCCGGGGCCCGCGAAGACGCCGATGACGATGGTCAACGGCAACACCGGCAGTGCCAGCACGACGTCCACCACGCGCATCAGCACCGTGTCCACCGGGCCGCGCAGGTAGCCGGCGAGCACACCGACGACCGTGCCGACGACGGTGGCCACCAGGGCTGCGACCACACCCACGAACAGGGAGACGCGAGCGCTGTGGATGAGCAGCGACAGCAGGTCGTGGCCGGCGTCATCGGCACCGAGCCAGTGCGCCGCCGACGGGACGGCGAACGGCCGGGTGACGCGCTCGCCGGGGTCGTAGGGGGCCAGCCACGGCGCGGCGGCGGCGATGATCAGCAGCAGGCCGAGAATCACCGCACCTGTCAGCGCGAGGCGCTGGGACCGGGTGGTCGTACCGAGAACCTTCACCGGCGCACCGCTTCCGGGCGCTCGGTGCGACGCACCCGCGGATCCAACAGTGGATAGGTCAGGTCGGCCAGCAGGTTCGCCGCCACGATCCCGACCGTCGCCAGCAGAAACGCGCCCTGCAGCAGCGGATAATCGCGCGCGGTGACCGCGTCGTAGATGAGCTTGCCCAACCCCGGATACGCGAACACGCTCTCGACGACGACGGCACCGGACAACATCACGCCGACGGTCAGCGTCAGCGTGGTGTACACCGGCAGCAGCGCATTGTGCAGCGCATGGCGGACCGCGACGCGGAACTCGCTGAGGCCCTTGGCGCGCGCCAGTCGGACGAACGGTTCCTCGAGCACCCCGATCATCGCGGCGCGGGTCATCAGGAAGAAGGCGCCGATGCCGGCCACCGTCAGCGTCACCATCGGCAGCACCATGCGGGACGCGACTTCGACGAGCCACTCCCCGCCGGTGGCTGTGATGGCCGCCGCGCCGTAGGACGGGAACCAGCCCAGGCTCACCGAGAACACTGCGATGAGGATCATGCCGATCCAGAATCCCGGCATGGAGTCCAGCGCGAGGACGGTGACGACGGCGCCGGTTTCCTTGGCGGTGCCGCGGCGCCATGCCGCCCACGCCCCCAGCAGCGCACCGATGACGAACGCCAGCAGCGTCGAGACGCCGACCAGCGCGACGGTCCACGGCAGCTTGTCCCACAGCACTTCTGCGACGGGACGGTTGTGCTGCACGGACAGGCCGAGATCGCCGTGCAGCAGGCCTGACCAGAATGAGAGGTACTGCTCCAGGATCGGCCGGTCCAGTCCGTAGCCCGCCCGGATCTGGGCCAGCGACTCCTCGTCCAGCGACTGGTCGGCACCGCCGTACAGATAAACGACGGGGTCCCCGGGCGCCAGGTGTGGCAGCGCGAAGTTCAGCGTCACCGCCGCCCACAGCACCAGGGCGTACTGCCCGACCCGCCGCGCAACAGCCATCAGTCCTGCGGTGCTTCCGCGTTGGCCTCCTTGACCACTTCCGCCGGCAGGAACGACCACTTGTGCACGATGCCGTAGCCGGGTGTCTCGATCCAGCCGGTGAACTTGTCGGCGCGGTAGCCCCAGTGTTCGTCGGGGTAGTACAGAGCGATCGCCGTCGGCTGCCGGTTGAACAGCTTCTGCATCTCCTGCATCGCGGCGATGCGCGCCTCGTTGGTCTCGGTCGCGCGCCACTTGTCGTAGAGCACGTCGAACTCCGGGTAGGCGAGATCGGGGTGCTGCCACAGGTTGTCGGACCGGTGCGACATGATGAACTGGGTCGAATCACCTACGGCGTGTGGCGAATTGGTCCTGATGTACAGGTCGTAGGCCATCTTCGCCGAGGCATCGGCCAGCGACCCGGCGTCCAGCGGTTTGATCTCGACGGCGATGCCCGCTTCGGCGAAGTCCTCGGCCACCAGCTCCGCGGCACGCACGTGCGGAGCGTTGCCCCCGTCGACGATCAGCGTGAACGGGGTGGTCGGTCCGGCCGGGTTCTCCCGCATGCCGTCACCATCGGCGTCGACCCAGCCGAGCTGATCGAGGAGCGCCGCGGCCCGCTGCGGATCGTAGGGCGTGGAGGCGTCCGGATCGGCGAACGGAGCGTCCGGATGGATGTAACCCTGCGTGGCGGGCCGTCCCTGCCCCAGCGCGACGACGTCGAGCATCTGGTCGCGGTCGACGGCCAGGTTCAGCGCGGCGCGGACGTCGTGCTGCGCGAACGGCTCTCGGGTGTAGTTCAGTTTGAGTTCCGGATAGGCCAGCGGTGACACGGTCACCACGCCGATGTCGCTGGATGCGGTGAACTGGTCGACGAGTTCCGGGGTGAGAGCGCGGTCGACGGCGTCGATCTGCCCCGAGCGCAGGGCCGTGAATGCCGCCGAGGTGTCGGAGATCACCGGCATGACCAGTTCCCCGACGGTCGGGGTGCCCGCGAAGTATTCGGGGTTGGCCTCGAAGCGATAGCCGGTGGTGGGGCTGTAGTCGACGAGCTTGTACGGGCCGGTGCCGACGGGAAGCTCGTTCATCTCCTTGGCTTTGGCGGGGTCGACGTTCGACCACACATGCTCGGGCAGGACCGGCAGGTCGGCGAGAGTGACGGTGCCGAGTTCGGGGCACGCGTAGTCGCACACGAAGCGCACCGAGTGCTCGCCGGTGGCCTCGACGGTGGAGATCGACGGGGTGTCGTTGACGTGGTGGGTGAAGCGTCCGGTCGGCGCGGCGTGCATGAAGTGAAAACTGAAAGCCACGTCGTCAGCGGTGAATGGCTCGCCGTCATGCCAGGTCACGTCATCGCGCAGGTCGACGTCCCAGGTAGTGGCGCTGACCTGGCGGACCTCGCTGGCCAGCCATGGCTGCGGTTCGGCCACATACGGCGACGGCGCCAGCAGCTTGTCGTAGATCAGTTCGGTCATCTGATCGGTTTGACCCGCAAAGATATTCAGCGGCCCGCTGTCCTTGGACACCGCGACCGTGACCGTGTCGGCGGTGGCGGTACCGGTACCGGAAGCCGTGGAGCCGGACGATCCACACGCGGCAACGACGAGGGCGGTGGCCAGAACCAGAGGCAGGACGTAGGGACGCGCGGTACTGCCCGACATTCAGGCCCCGTTCTCTCGAGGTAATAAGGACTGCCTTACCTAACTGTAGCGGTCCGACCATAGAACACTGGCGACCGGTAAATCCAGCGGCGAATTTCTCTTCGTACAGCCTCTCGACGGAACGGCCTGTGCGACAAAGGCTCCGAACGTTCACCTGCCGAAAACAGCGAACTCGTTGCCTTGTCGGTAGATGGCGGATATGCCCGTGCGGCGACCACCACCGGCCCTCAGGTGGACGCGACCCTTGCTCCAGACCGGCGCACATCATCCAGCCGGGGGAGCGCATGTCCGGGGTCCGTGCGGAAGGTCACACGGCGTGCTCGGCCCGCGCTGGGGAACTGCGCGGGCGCCGAGGTCGACATATTCGAATCCGATCGTGGTCGCCGGGCCATCTCGACGGTGCCGTGACTCGTTTGGCATCACGTGCCGCAATTCGAAGAGGCAATCGCCGGTATTCCGCTTGCCGGCGTGCAAATGCTGGTGCAAAGACTGGCGTCAGCGGCGTTCCCGCTCCTGGTTACCCGGCCGCAAGCCTGAGGGGTTATTCGGGGCCGCGGCCGAAGGCTGCCGCACACACGGGCGGTGAACACGGCAAACGAATGCGGTGACCGAAAACCCGATTTCACCCGCTGGGTATCAGATGTAGAACATTCACCTGGTGTGATGGGTGCCCCCGGCAGGATTCGAACCTGCGGCCTTCTGCTCCGGAGGCAGACGCTCTATCCCCTGAGCTACGGGGGCGCGTGCTGTGCAGCTGCGCCGTTGGGCGTGGATAGCGTAGCGCATGCCGGGACCGGAAACGGATTCGGTCGTGAACAGCCCAGACCATAGGATGGTTCCTCGTGACCCCCGCCGATCTGGCCGAGCTGCTCAAGGCCACCGCTGCCGCGGTGCTGGCCGAGCACGGCCTCGACTCCGCCGCGCTGCCCGCAACCGTCACCGTCGAACGCCCGCGTAATCCCGAGCACGGTGACTACGCCACCAACCTGGCGTTGCAACTCGGCAAGAAGGTCGGCGCGAACCCGCGCGAGCTGGCGGGCTGGCTGGCCACCGCGCTGGCCGCGCAGGACGGCATCGCCGCCGCCGACGTCGCAGGCCCGGGATTCGTCAACCTGCGCATCGAGGCGTCCGCGCAGAACGTCATCGTCGGCAATGTCATCTCGGCCGGTCCCGGCTACGGCCATTCCGCCGCGCTGGGCGGCAAGAAGGTCAACCTGGAGTTCGTCTCGGCCAACCCGACCGGCCCCATCCACATCGGCGGCACCCGGTGGGCCGCGGTCGGTGACGCGCTGGGCCGGCTGCTGAGCACCCAGGGCGCCGAGGTCACCCGCGAGTACTACTTCAACGACCACGGCGCGCAGATCGACCGGTTCACCAACTCGCTGATCGCCGCCGCCAAGGGCGAACCGGCCCCCGAGGACGGCTACGCCGGCGACTACATCGCCGACATCGCCGCCCAGGTGCTGGCCAAGGAGCCCGGCGCGCTGCAGCTGCCCGAGGCCGACATGCACGAGACGTTCCGGGCCATCGGCGTGAACCTGATGTTCGACCACATCAAGGAATCGCTGCACGAGTTCGGCACCGACTTCGACGTCTACACCCACGAAGACTCGATGCACACCTCCGGACGCGTCGACCAGGCCATCGCCAAACTGCGCGAGACCGGCAGCATCTACGAGAAGGACGGCGCAGTCTGGCTGCGCACCACCGACTTCGGCGACGACAAGGACCGCGTCGTCATCAAGAGTGACGGCAACCCCGCCTACATCGCCGGTGACCTCGCCTACTTCCTGGACAAGCGCAAGCGCGGGTTCGACCTGTGCATCTACATGCTCGGCGCCGACCACCACGGCTACATCGCCCGGCTCAAGGCCGCCGCGGCCGCCCTCGGCGACGACCCCGACACCGTCGAGGTGCTCATCGGGCAGATGGTCAACCTGGTCCGCGACGGTCAGCCGGTCCGGATGAGCAAGCGCGCCGGGACGGTCATCACACTCGACGATCTCGTCGACGCCATCGGTGTCGACGCCGCCCGGTACGCGCTGATCCGCAGCTCGGTCGACAGCCCGATCGACATCGACCTTGAGCTGTGGTCCTCGGCGTCCAACGAGAACCCGGTCTACTACGTGCAGTACGCGCACGCGCGGCTCTCGGCGCTGGCCCGCAACGCCGCCGAACTCGGCGTCGCACCCGACACCGCGCACCTGGATCTGCTGACCCACGACAAAGAGGGCACGCTGATCCGCAATATCGGCGAGTTCCCGCGCGTCCTGCAGACCGCCGCGAGTCTGCGTGAACCGCACCGGGTCTCGCGCTACCTCGAGGACCTGGCAGGCGACTACCACCGCTTCTACGACTCCTGCCGGGTGCTGCCGCAGGGCGACGAGGAACCCGGCGATCTGCACGCGGCGCGGCTGGCGCTGTGCGCGGCCACGCGCCAGGTCATCGCCAACGGACTCGCCATCCTCGGCGTCAGCGCTCCGGAGCGGATGTGATCGCCCACCCTGCCGGGCAGCGACATGCAGAAGAGGGCCACCCGGCACCGGTCCCGGGTCGCCCCGAAGCGGCTGCCGACGTCCTCGCGCTGGCCCCGAACGTCTGGCCCCAGAACGCTGTTCGCGGTGACGACGGAGTCGTCTCGATCGCCGGTGTGCCGCTGACCGACATCGCCGCGGAGTTCGGGACGCCGGTGTTCGTCATCGACGAGGCCGACTTCCGGGCCCGCTGCCGGGACATCTCGGCAGCGTTCGGCGGCGGTGAGTTCGTCCACTACGCGGCGAAAGCCTTCCTGTGCACCGAGATCGCGCGGTGGGTCCACGAAGAGGGGTTGTCGCTGGACGTGGCGACCGGGGAGAGCTCGCGGTCGCCCTGCACGCCGGATTCCCGCCGGAACGGATCACGGTGCACGGCAACAACAAATCCGTCGCCGAGTTGACCGCGGCGGTCAAGGCCGGGGTCGGTCACATCGTGCTGGACTCCGACATCGAGATCGAGCGGCTCGACGCGATCGCCGGTGCCGCCGGGGTGGTGCAGGACGTGCTGGTGCGGGTCACCGTCGGCGTCGAGGCGCACACCCACGAATTCATCTCCACCGCACACGAGGACCAGAAATTCGGTCTGTCGCTGGCCAGCGGCGCGGCGATGGCCGCGGTGCGCCGGGTGTTCGAGACCGACAACCTGCGCCTGGTGGGCCTGCACAGCCACATCGGCTCCCAGATCTTCGACGTCGCCGGCTTCGAGCTGGCCGCCCGCCGGGTGATCGGGCTGCTGCGAGACGTGGTCGCCGAGTTCGGCGTCGACAAGACCTCCCAGATGGACATCGTCGACCTCGGTGGGGGACTGGGCATCTCCTACCTCCCGCAGGACGACCCGCCGCCGATGGCCGATCTGGCCGCGAAACTCCAGTCGATCGTTCGCGAGGAGTCCGCCGCTGTCGGGCTGCCCGCACCCCGGCTGGTGGTCGAACCCGGGCGCGCCATCGCGGGCCCCGGCACGATCACCCTCTACGAGGTCGGCACCGTCAAGGACGTCGCCGTGGCCGCCGACCGCAGCCGCCGCTACGTCAGCGTCGACGGCGGGATGAGCGACAACATCAGGACCTCCCTCTACGACGCCGAGTACGACGTCCGGCTGGTGTCGCGGACCAGCGACACGGAGCCGACGCTGTCCCGGGTGGTGGGCAAGCACTGTGAGAGCGGCGACATCGTGGTGCGCGATGCATGGCTGTCCGGCGACGTGACACCGGGGGATCTGCTCGGCGTCGCGGCCACCGGCGCATACTGCTATTCGATGTCGAGCCGCTACAACCTGATCGGCCGGCCGTGGTGGCCGTGCGCGACGGGCGGGCACGCCTGATCCTGCGCCGGGAGACGGTCGACGATCTCTTGAGTCTGGAAGTGAGTGAGGTGAAGCGGTGAGTGACGAAATCGGCGTGGCCGTACTGGGGCTGGGCAATGTGGGCAGCGAAGTGGTGCGCATCATCGAGGAGAGCGCGGCCGACCTGACCGCCCGGATCGGTGCACCGCTGGCGATCCGCGGCATCGGGGTCCGGCGGGTGGCCGCCGACCGCGGCGTCCCGGTGGAGATGCTGACCGACAACGTCGAAGAGCTCGTCTCGCGCGACGACGTCGACATCGTCGTCGAACTGATGGGCCCGGTCGAACCGGCGCGCAAGGCCATCCTCGCCGCCCTCGAGCAGGGCAAATCGGTCGTCACCGCCAACAAGGCGCTGATGGCCGTGTCGGCGGGCAAGTTGGCGGAGGCCGCCGAGCACGCCCACGTGGACCTGTACTTCGAGGCCGCGGTCGCTGGTGCCATCCCGGTCATCCGCCCGCTCACCCAGTCGCTGGCCGGTGACACCGTGCTGCGCGTGGCCGGAATCGTCAACGGCACGACCAACTACATCCTCTCCGAGATGGACAGCACCGGCGCCGACTACACCTCGGCCCTCGCGGACGCGTCCGCGCTCGGGTACGCCGAGGCGGACCCGACGGCCGACGTCGAGGGTTACGACGCCGCGGCCAAGGCGGCGATCCTGGCCTCGATCGCGTTCCACACCCGGGTCACCGCCGACGACGTCTACCGCGAAGGCATCACCAAGGTCACCGCGGCCGACTTCGTCTCGGCGCGTTCTCTCGGCTGCACGATCAAGCTGCTGGCGATCTGTGAGCGGCTCACCACCGGTAAGGGCAAGCAGAAGGTCTCCGCCCGGGTCTATCCTGCGCTGGTCCCGCTGGAGCATCCGTTGGCCTCGGTCAACGGCGCGTTCAACGCTGTGGTCGTCGAGGCCGAGGCCGCCGGGCGCCTGATGTTCTACGGGCAGGGCGCGGGCGGTTCGCCGACCGCCTCGGCTGTGCTGGGTGACCTGGTCATGGCGGCGCGCAACCGCGTGCAGGGCGGCCGCGGTCCGCGGGAGTCCAAGTACGCCAAGCTGCCGATCGCCCCGATCGGCGTCATCCCGACGCGCTACTACGTCAACATGAACGTCGCCGACCGGCCGGGCGTGCTCTCGGCGGTGGCGGCCGAGTTCAGCAAGCGTGAAGTCAGCATCGCCGAGGTGCGCCAGGAAGGCATGGTCGACGAGGGCGGTCAGCGCTGCGGTGCGCGCATCGTCGTGGTGACCCACGAGGCCACCGATGCCGCATTGTCGGAAACCGTTGCCGCGCTGGGTGATCTGGAAGTCGTTCAGAACATCAACAGCGTCCTGCGGATGGAAGGGACCACAGAGTGAGCACCACCCGTGCCGTGCACCAGCCCTGGCCGGGCCTGATCGAGGCCTATCGTGACCGGCTGCCCGTCGAGGACAGCTGGACGCCGATCACGCTGCGGGAGGGCGGCACCCCGCTGCTGCCCGCCCCGCGGCTGTCCGAATACACCGGCTGCACAGTGCATCTGAAGGTCGAGGGGCTCAACCCGACCGGCTCCTTCAAGGACCGCGGCATGACGATGGCGGTCACCGAGGCAGTCTCACGCGGACAGCAGGCGGTGCTGTGTGCCTCGACGGGCAACACCTCCGCCTCGGCTGCCGCCTACGCCGCGCGGGCCGGGATCACCTGCGCCGTGCTGGTGCCGCAGGGCAAGATCGCGATGGGCAAACTGGCCCAGGCCGTCATGCACGGCGCCAAGATCATCCAGATCGACGGCAACTTCGACGACTGCCTGGAACTGGCCCGCAAGTTGACCTCCGATTTCCCGACGGTCTCGCTTGTCAACTCGGTCAACCCGTTCCGCATCGAAGGGCAGAAGACCGCCGCATTCGAGATCGTGGACGCGCTCGGTGACGCCCCCGATGTGCATGCGCTGCCGGTCGGCAACGCGGGCAACATCACGGCCTACTGGAAGGGCTACACCGAGTACCACCGGGACGGGCTGGCCGCGCAGTTGCCCCGGATGCTCGGCACGCAGGCCGCCGGCGCCGCACCGCTGGTGCTCGGGGAGCCGGTCAGCGATCCCGAGACGATCGCGACCGCGATCCGGATCGGGTCGCCCGCATCGTGGAACTCGGCCGTCGAGGCCCAGCAGCAGTCCGGGGGACGGTTCCTGGCCGCCACCGACGAGGAGATCCTGGCGGCCTACCACCTCGTCGCCCGCACCGAAGGTGTGTTCGTCGAGCCCGCATCGGCGGCGAGCATCGCCGGACTGCTCAAGTCCATCGAAGACGGCTGGGTCGCCAAGGGTTCCACGGTCGTGTGCACCGTCACCGGCAACGGGCTCAAGGACCCCGACACCGCGCTCAAGGGCATGCCCGCGGTCATCCCGGTGCCGGTGGACCCGGTCGCCGTGGTCGCCAAACTCGGGCTGGTCTAGGAATTCGTTGACCGTGACCCGCACACTGCAGCCCGGCCTGACGGCCACCGCCGTGGTCGCCGCATCCAGCGCCAACCTCGGCCCCGGCTTCGACAGCATGGGCGTGGCCCTGGGCCTCTACGACGAAATCGTGGTCGAGACAACGGAATCGGGCCTGGTCGTCGAGGTCGAGGGGGAGGGTGCGGGCCAGGTTCCGCTGGACGCCTCGCACCTGGTGGTGCAGGCCATCGAACGCGGGCTGCGCGAGACGGGGGTCTCGGCTCCCGGTCTGATCGTCCGCTGCCGCAACGACATCCCGCATTCCCGCGGACTGGGTTCGTCGGCCGCTGCCGTGGTCGGCGGCCTGGCTGCCGCCAATGGAATTGCCGCACAAGCGAATTGCGCACCGATGTCGCAGGAGCGGTTGGTGCAGGTGTCGTCGGAATTCGAAGGACACCCGGACAACGCGGCCGCCGCGGTGCTCGGTGGCGCGGTCGTCTCCTGGACCGAGGCCGGCGCCGGGGAGCCCCGGTACGCCGCGGCCCCGATCCGGCTGCACCCGGACATCACGTTGTTCGCGGCCGTCCCGCAGGTTCGCTCGTCGACCGCGGAGACCCGGGTGCTGCTACCCGAGCAGGTCCGCCACACCGACGCCCGCTTCAACCTGAGCCGGTCGGCGCTGCTGGTCGTCGCGCTCACCGAGCGGCCCGACCTACTGATGCCTGCGACCGAGGACGTGCTGCACCAGCCTCAGCGCGCCGCCGCGATGCCCGCGTCGGCGGAATACCTCGCGGTGCTGCGGCGTTGCGGAGTGGCAGGAGTGCTGTCAGGCGCTGGGCCGAGTGTGCTCGCCTTGAGCACCGCAGCCGAGCTTCCTGCGCCGGCCCTCCGGTACGGCGCCGACCACGGTTTCGAGATCAAGAAGATGTCGGCCGGACGCGGCGTGACGTGGACCTCCGCCGTCGCAGCGCACAATTAGATTGACGCCCTGATCGGGAGTAACAGGCGCAACATGCGGATCATGGGGTTTCTTGCTTCCATGCCGGATGCAGGTTATTCTCGCTTTCGTCCAGCAATCGCAGCGTCTTCACCTGCGCCGACACTAGGACGACTCTTCTTTCAGGTGTTCAATTTTGTGGACTGACGTTTCGCCGTTTGCCGGCGAGACCTGGGATCACCGTTGCGGTGGCAGTGGTGTGACCTCGGCGTTCAGCGGATCGGCTGAACGCACTGAACCCTCGCGTGACCTGATCATCGAGGGAAGAAAGGAAATCCGTGACTGATACGGACCTCATCACGGCTGGCGGCTCCGACAGCGGCGAGCTGCCCAACACCGTGAGCGCAGACGCTTCGTCTTCCCAGGCAGCCCCTGCCGCGGGTGACGCCCCGGCGGCTGCTCGCGCCCGGCGTGGCGCTCTCACCAGCCTGGTTCTGCCCGAACTTCGGGCAATGGCCAAGGAGATCGGCGTCGAAGGCGCCTCCGGCATGCGCAAGAGCGAACTGATCGCGGCCATCCGCGAGCGGCGCGGCGAGGCCAACGGCAAGTCCGAGACCAAGAACGGCACCGTCGGCGAGAGCGCCGTCCAGGCCGCCCCGGCGCCGGCCGACCAGGGTGCCGGCGAGGCCGCGCCCGAGCAGGCTGCCGAAGCGCAGCCGCAGACCCGGCGCCGTGAGCGCCGCGGCTCCTCGCGTCAGCAGGGCGGCCCGAGCGCCGGCGAGCAGACGAGCATCGAGGACCAGGACCAGGCCCCCGAGCAGCCCGCCAAGGACCAGGGCCAGCCCGCCAAAGAGCAGCCCGCCAAGGACCAGGACCAGAGCGCCAAGGATCAGGACCAGCCCGCCAAGGACCAGCCCGCCAAGGACCGGCCCGCCAAGGAGCAGGACAAGTCCGCCGCGCAGGCGGAGTCCGGCCAGGCGGAGGGCCGCAGGAACGCCCAGCGCGACCAGCAGGGCGGCCGCGACAACCGGGACAACCGCGACGGCAGGGACAAGCAGAACACCGGCCAGGGTTCGCGGTCGGACTCCGACTCGGACAACCGTTCCGACGGTGGCGAGCACCAGGGCGGTCAGAACCGTGGCCGCGGCCCCGCCGCGGACAACGACGACGACGGTGACGGCCGCCAGGGCCGGCGTGGCCGCCGGTTCCGCGACCGCAAGCGCCGCGAGCGTGGCGGCGACGGCGGTGGTGGCGGCGGCGAGCGCGACACCGAACTGCGCGAAGACGACGTGGTGCAGCCGGTCGCGGGCATCCTCGACGTGCTCGACAACTACGCGTTCGTGCGCACCTCGGGATACCTCGCGGGTCCCAACGACGTGTACGTGTCCATGAACATGGTCCGCAAGAACGGCCTGCGCCGCGGTGACGCGGTGACCGGCGCCGTGCGCGTCCCCCGGGACACCGACGCTGGTAACAGCGACAAGAACCCGCGGCAGAAGTTCAACCCGCTGGTGCGCCTCGACACCGTCAACGGCAAGCCCGTGGACGAAGCCCGGAAGCGGCCCGAGTTCCAGAAGCTCACCCCGCTGTACCCGAACCAGCGGCTGCGGCTGGAGACCAGCTCCGACAAGCTGACCACCCGGGTGATCGACCTGATCATGCCGATCGGCAAGGGGCAGCGCGCGCTGATCGTGTCGCCGCCCAAGGCCGGTAAGACCACGATCATGCAGGACATCGCGAACGCGATCACCCGCAACAACCCCGAATGCCATCTGATGGTCGTGCTCGTCGACGAGCGGCCCGAAGAGGTGACCGACATGCAGCGTTCGGTCAAGGGAGAGGTCATCGCCTCCACCTTCGACCGGCCGCCGTCAGATCACACGCAGGCCGCCGAGCTCGCCATCGAACGGGCCAAGAGGCTCGTCGAGCAGGGCAAGGACGTCGTCGTGCTGCTCGACTCGATCACCCGTCTGGGCCGCGCGTACAACAACGCGTCCCCGGCTTCGGGTCGCATCCTGTCCGGTGGTGTGGACTCCACCGCGCTGTACCCGCCGAAGCGCTTCCTCGGCGCGGCCCGCAACATCGAGGAGGGCGGCTCGCTGACGATCATCGCCACGGCGATGGTCGAGACCGGCTCCACCGGTGACACGGTGATCTTCGAGGAGTTCAAGGGCACCGGTAACGCCGAGCTCAAGCTCGACCGCAAGATCGCCGAGCGCCGGGTGTTCCCCGCGGTCGACGTCAACCCATCGGGTACCCGTAAGGACGAGCTGCTGCTCTCACCCGACGAGTTCGCGGTCGTGCACAAGCTGCGCCGGGTGCTGTCCGGGCTGGACCCGCACCAGGCCATCGACCTGCTGATGAGCCAGCTGCGCAAGACGAAGACCAACTACGAGTTCCTGGTGCAGGTCTCGAAGAACACCCCCGGTGGCACCGACCACGACTGAGTGACGCGGTGTGGTCGCGCCCGGCCTGCCCGACCACACCGACTCACCGGTCGTCGGAAGCCTTTTCGCCCAAATGCTTCCGGCATTCCTGCTCGACGCGGCCGGGAGGCGATCGTGGACCACGAGACCGTCTGGCGCCACATCGCCGCCCAGCGTCACGAGATCGCCGAACTCATCGACACGATCGACGCTCGGGACCCGGACGTCTGGGACAGGCCGTCGCTGTGTGCCGGCTGGTCGATCCGGAACGTCGCCGCACACCTGACTCATTCCACGATCGGGCTGCCCCGCATGCTGCTGGAGGCGGCGCGCAGCGGCTTCCGACTCGACGCCGTGGTGAACCGGATGGCGGTCACCGACGCCAGATCGCCCGCCGAGATCGCGGCGAATCTGCGGGCCGTCGCAGGCAGCCGGCGCCATCCCCCGGGGACGACAGCGCTGGAGCCGTTGATCGACGTGCTGGTCCACGCGCAGGACATCTGCATCCCTCTCGGCATCACACGTCCGATGCCCGCTGACGCCGCGGTCGCGGCCGCCCACCGGGTCTGGACGACGGGATCTCCGTTCCGGGCTCAGCAGCGCCTCGCCGGCACCCGGCTGATGGCCACCGACGCCGGATTCGACGTCGGCGAAGGTCGCGAAGTGGCCGCGCCGATCAGCGCGCTGCTTCTGCTCATGACCGGGCGGGAACCGGCCGACGGGCCGCGTCGATAGGTCAGCCGGCGGACGGATCGCTGCGCAGCGCCGCGACGAGGTAGCGCCGTGCGTGGCGCAGCACCGAATCGTGATCGTCGACGTCGCACTGCTCGCCGGGCACCGTGGCCAGGCTCATCATGATCCGGGCGATCCACTCCGCGGCCTCCGCGCAGTCGGTCGCCTGGTGGATTTCGCCGCGCTCGACCGCGGCCTCGACATAGGGCACCCAGAACGCGGCGATCTCGGGGATGAGGCCGCGGACACCGAGGCCGGCGCACGCGGTGAACGCCTCCGGCTCCTCCTGGCGCAGCTTGAGGACGAGCGCGCCCGGCGTCTCGGACTCCCGGCGCGCCAACTCCACGCCCACGGCAATCTGCTGGTCCAGCCCTGTCACCTGGTCCAGGCGCGCCCGGGACTCGGTCCAGAACGCGTCGTTGAGCCGCACGATCGCGGCACCGAGAAGCTCGTTCTTGTCCGGGAAATGGCGGTAGAGCCAACCGCGGCTGATGCCGGCCGCCTCGGCGACCTCGGACACGGTGGTGGCGCGAATCCCCTTGGCGGTCAGGCACTGTTCGGCGGCATCGATGAGCCGGTCCCGAACTGTCCGGGGCTCGGCCCCGGCCGCGGAATCGGGCTCTGGTTTGGCGTCGGCCCCCACGTCCATCGGCATATCTTCGCAAACGAAGCGACCGCCAGGGCTGAGGTACGCTTCGCGCGGTGCGGCAGTAGACAACTCTTTCGATCTGTTCATCACGTGGGGGAGGGTGGGGCGCGTTGACCGAGACGGTGCAGCAGCTACTGCGGGAGCGCATGGACAGCGACGGCGTCGCGGTGACCTACGAGGGGCGTACCTGGACCTGGCGGGAGCACCTCGACCAGGCTGCCGCCCAGGCAGCCGCGCTGATCGGCGCCGCGGACCCGGACCGCCCGCTGCACGTCGGGGTGCTGCTCGGCAACACCCCCGACATGCTGACCGCAATCGCCGCGGCGGGACTCGGCGGCTACGTCGTGTGCGGCATCAACAACACCCGCCGCGGCCAGGCGCTGGCCCGCGACATCCGCCGGGCCGACTGCCAGTTCCTGCTCACCGACGGCGCCCACCGGGCCCTTCTCGACGGTGTGGACCTGGCCGGGGTACGCGTGTTCGAGGTGGGCACCCCGCAGTGGACGGAGCTCACCGCGCAGGCCGGGGCCCTGACCCCGCACCGGGAGGTCACCGCCACCGACACCTTCATGCTGATCTTCACCTCCGGCACCAGCGGCGACCCGAAAGCCGTGAAGATGATGCACGCGATGGTGCTGCTGGCCGGCGCTGCGCTGGTCGGCCGCTACCAGCTGGGCCCCGACGACGTCTGCTACCTGTCCATGCCGCTGTTCCACAGCAACGCGGTGCTCGCCGGCTGGGCGGTCGCGGTCAACGCCGGCGCCGCGATGGCGCCCGCGCAGTTCAGCGCGTCGCGCTTCCTCGCCGACGTGCGCCGCTACGGCGTGACGTACATGAACTACGTCGGCAAGCCGCTGGCCTACATCCTGGCCCGGCCGGAACGGCCCGACGACGTCGACAACGCGCTGCGGGTCGCGTTCGGCAACGAGGCCACCGACCGGGACATCGCCGAGTTCTCCCGCCGGTTCGGGTGCCAGGTCTGGGACGGCTTCGGCTCCACCGAGAACGCGGTGACGGTCACCCGCGAGGACGGCTGCCCGCCCGGCTCCATCGGCAAGGGCTTCCCCGGGGTGGCCATCTACCACTCCGAGACGCTGACCGAGTGCGCGGTCGCCCAGTTCGACGAACACGGCGCGCTGCGCAACGCCGACGACGCGGTCGGGGAGCTGGTCAACACCCAGGGCGCGGGCATGTTCGCGGGCTACTACAACGACCCCGACGCCACCGATGACCGGATGCGTCACGGCATGTTCTGGTCCGGCGACCTGGCCTACCGCGACGCCGACGGCTGGATCTACCTCGCAGGCCGCACCGCCGACTGGATGCGGGTGGACGGCGAGAACATGACCTCCGCGCCGATCGAGCGGATCCTGATCAGGCTGCCGGCGCTGAGCATGGTGGCGGTCTACCCGGTGCCCGACGAATTCGTCGGCGACCAGGTGATGGCCGCGATCGTGTTGCAGGACGACGCGACGCTGACCCCGGACGAGTTCGCCCGGTTCCTGGAAGCCCAGCCGGACCTGTCGCCGAAGGCCTGGCCGCGCCATGTGTGGATCGCCGAGGACCTGCCCAGCACCGCGACCAACAAGGTGCTCAAGCGGGAACTCGTCGCGATGGGGACCGAACCGGCGGGCCGGACGCTGTGGCGCCGCGATGGCAAGACCTACCTGACCGTGGCTCAGGAATAGCGAGCCCCGAACGGGCGTTTAGGCTGCTGGCGGTTGAACTGGCATAATTTACCGCCGTCACCTCGGTTCCGGTTCACGCCGCAGCCTCCCGGTACGGGAAGGGCGACCCGGACCCCACGATCGAAGAGGAAACCATGAAATCAGGCATTCATCCTGACTACGTCGAGACCACCGTGCTGTGTGGTTGTGGTGCGAGCTTCACCACCCGCAGCACCAAGCAGAGTGGGAACATCACTGTCGAGGTCTGCTCGCAGTGCCACCCGTTCTACACCGGCAAGCAGAAGATCCTCGACAGTGGCGGCCGCGTCGCACGTTTCGAGAAGCGCTACGGCAAGCGCAAGACGACTGCCGACAAGTAGCCGTCCGAACGGCGCCCGCTCTGTTGCTCAGGCACAGGCCGGGCGCCGTTTCGCGCACCGGGGTAGACACAGGACAGTTGAGGAGGCGAGATGACCGAGGCCGCACCGGCGATCGAGGCGATTCTCGCCGAGTATGCCGAGCTGGAACAGCGCCTTTCCGATCCTGAGCTGCATGCCGACGCGGCCACCGCCCGCAAGGTGGGCCGGCGGTTCGCCCAGGTGTCGCCGATCGTCGCGACCTACCGCAAGCTCGAGACCGCCCGCGGTGACCTGGAGGCGGCGCGCGAACTCGCGGCCGACGACTCCTCCTTCGCCGCCGAGGTCGACGAACTCAGCGCCAAGGTGACCGAGCTGGACACCGCGCTGACCGACCTGCTGGCCCCGCGTGATCCGCATGACGCCGACGACATCGTGCTGGAGGTCAAGTCCGGCGAGGGCGGGGAGGAATCCGCGCTGTTCGCCGCGGACCTGGCCCGGATGTACATCCGCTACGCCGAGCGGCACGGCTGGACGGTCACGATGCTGGGGGAGACCACCTCCGATCTCGGCGGCTACAAGGACGCGACGCTGTCGATCGCCAGCAAGGGTGATTCGGCCGACGGGGTGTGGTCGCGGCTGAAGTTCGAAGGCGGCGTGCACCGCGTGCAGCGGGTCCCCGTCACCGAATCGCAGGGACGGGTGCACACCTCGGCCGCCGGGGTGCTGGTCTACCCCGAGCCCGAGGAAGTCGAACAGGTCCAGATCGACGAGTCCGATCTGCGCATCGACGTGTACCGCTCGTCGGGCAAGGGCGGCCAGGGCGTCAACACCACCGACTCCGCGGTGCGCATCACCCATCTACCCACCGGCATCGTCGTGACCTGCCAGAACGAGCGGTCCCAGCTGCAGAACAAGGCGCGGGCCATGCAGGTGCTGGCCGCGCGGCTGCAGGCGCTCCAGGAGGAGCAGGCGCAGGCCGACGCGTCGGCGGACCGGGCCAGCCAGATCCGCACCGTCGACCGCAGCGAGCGGATCCGCACGTACAACTATCCGGAGAACCGGATCGCCGACCACCGGATCAACTACAAGGCCCACAACCTCGACCAGGTGCTCGACGGCGACCTCGACCCGCTGTTCGACGCGCTGGCCGCGGCGGACAGGCAAGCGCGGTTGCAGAACACGTGAACCTAGCCGACCGGCCGGTGACGATGCGTCAGCTGATCGACGACGCCGCCGAGGTGCTGGCCTCGGCCGGTGTCGGGTCGCCGCGGGTCGACGCGGAACTGCTGGCCGCGCACGTGGCGGGAACCCAGCGCGGCCGGGTCGCGTTCGTCAGCCCCGACGACGGCTTCGCCGCGCGCTTCGGTGCCCTGGTGGCCCGCCGAGCCGAACGCGTGCCGCTGCAACACCTGACCGGCACCGCGGCGTTCGGACCCGTCACCGTGCACGTCGGTCCCGGCGTGTTCATCCCGCGCCCCGAAACCGAGGCTCTACTGGAATGGGCTCTGGCGCAACGGCTTCCGGAGCGCCCCCGGATCGTCGACCTGTGCACCGGGTCGGCGGCGCTGGCGCTGGCGCTGTCCGCCGGGTTCCCGGCCGCGACCGTCACCGCGGTCGACGACTCCGACGCCGCGCTCGCCTACGCGCGGCGCAACACCGAAGGCACGCCGGTGACGGTGCTGCGCGCCGACGTCACCGCCGATGACGTGCTCGCCGAACTCGACGGCACCGCCGACCTGCTCGTCGCCAACCCGCCCTACATCCCGGCCGACGCGCGGCTCGAACCCGAGGTGGCCGAGCACGATCCGGCCCACGCGTTGTTCGGCGGCCCGGACGGAATGGTGGTGATCGACCGGATCGTCGAGGTGGCGGCCCGCCTGTTGCGCCCCGGCGGGCGCTGCGCGGTCGAGCACGACGACACCACCTCGGAGCGCACCGTCGCGGCGTTCACCGGGTCCGGCCGATTCGTCGACGTCACCGCCCGACACGACCTCACCGGCCGGCCACGCTTCGTGACCGCGGTGCGGGCCGGGTGAGAGGCTGATTCCCGTGACCCAGCGAGAAGCGAAGGCGGATCGCAAATGACCGAGATGTTCGACTGCACGGATCCGGCACAGCGCGAGACCGGTATCGCGTCGGCGGTCAGCGCACTCAAGGGCGGGCGCCTGGTCGTGATGCCGACCGACACCGTCTACGGGATCGGCGCCGACGCGTTCGACGGCGAGGCGGTCGCGGCGCTGCTGGCGGCCAAGGGCCGTGGCAGGAACATGCCCGTGCCGGTGCTCGTCGGTTCCTGGCACACCATCCAGGGGCTGGTGTACTCGGTGCCCAACAGCGCCAAGGAACTGATCCGCGCGTTCTGGCCCGGCGCGCTGAGCCTGGTGGTCCACCAGGCGCCGTCGCTGCAGTGGGACCTCGGCGACGCGAACGGCACCGTGATGCTGCGGATGCCGCTGCACCCCGTGGCCATCGATCTGCTGCGCGAGGTCGGCCCGATGGCGGTGTCCAGCGCCAACATCTCCGGCCGGCCCGCCGCCGTCACCGCCGCGCAGGCTCAGGAGCAGCTCGGCGACCTCGTGGAGGTCTACCTCGACGGCGGTCCCGCCCAGCAGCAGGCCGCGTCCACCATCGTCGACCTCACCGGCGCGCATCCGAGGGTGCTGCGGGAGGGCCCGGTGACGACCGCGGCGATCGCCGACGTCCTGGGTGTCGACGCCTCGACCCTCAGCCCGCTCCCGGATTGAGCTGGAATTCCGTGCACCTGGGTTCAGCGACCGAGACCGTCGCGCAGGCAGGGGAGAGCCTCCTGGCGCTCTCCGACCGCGGGGCCGGGGTCCCGCTGCGCGAACTCGCGCTGGTCGGGCTGACCGCGGCGATCATCACCTACCTGGCCACCGGATGGGTACGGGTGCTCGCGACCCGCTGGGGAGCGGTGGCCTACCCCCGGGAACGCGACGTGCACCTGCAGCCGATCCCGCGCATGGGCGGCCTGGCGATGTACATCGGCGTCGTCGCCGCCGTGCTGCTGGCCTCGCAGCTGCCCGCCCTGACCCGCGGCTTCGTGTACTCGTCGGGGATCCCCGCGGTCGTCGTCGCCGGCGGGCTGATCATGGTGGTCGGCCTCATCGACGACCGGTGGGGACTCGACGCGCTGACCAAGTTCGCCGGCCAGATCACCGCCGCCAGCGTGCTGGTGACCATGGGCGTGGCCTGGAGCGTGCTCTACATCCCGATCGGCGGCGTCGGCACCATCGTGCTCGACCAGGTCGCATCCATCCTGCTGACGCTGGCGTTCACCGTCGCGCTGGTCAACGCGATGAACTTCGTCGACGGCCTCGACGGGCTGGCGGCCGGTCTCGGCCTGATCACCGCATCGGCGATCTGCATGTTCTCGGTCGGGCTGCTCCGCGACCACGGCGGCGACGTGCTGTTCTATCCGCCTGCGGTGATCTCGGTGGTGCTCGCCGGGGCCTGTCTGGGGTTCCTGCCGCACAACTTCCACAAGGCGCGGATCTTCATGGGTGACTCCGGCTCGATGCTGATCGGGCTGATGCTGGCCGCCGCGTCGACCACCGCCGCAGGCCCCATCTCGCAGACCGCCTACGGCGCCCGCGACGTGTTCGCGCTGCTGTCACCGTTCCTGCTGGTGGTGGCGGTGGTGCTGGTGCCCGCGCTGGACATGCTGCTGGCCATCATCCGGCGCACCCGCAAGGGCCTGAGTCCGTTCAGCCCCGACAAGATGCACCTGCACCACCGGCTGCTCGAGATCGGCCACTCCCATCGGCGCGTCGTGCTGCTCATCTACTTGTGGGTGGGCATCGCCGCACTGGGCGCCGCGAGCACGATCTTCTTCGATCCCCGGCACACCGGAGCGGTGATGGCGGGCGCGGTCGTGATCGCCATCGTGGTGACGCTGATCCCGTTGCTGGGACGCCGGAACGAAGCACCGGACGGGATGTACGACAAAAAGTAGTAGGGCCTCTTTTAGGGCCCTCACCATGTGTTAGGGTTTCATGAGAACCCGAAAGACCTCCCGGGTTGCCGGCCTCCGAGCGGTTCGATGGCATCGATCAGAGCATCGCTCGGACTGGCATGACGAACGACAATCAGACCACATTTCGACAGAAACAGGGAGCAACCCCTTGGGTGATTCCAGCGCGCCCGACGCCCTCCGATACGCTACGGGCGCCACGCACAGGAACCGCGGGAAGACCCCATCGATGCTCGACGACCGCCGGATTGAGGTGAAGCAGTGACGACGCCTGCGCAAGACGCGCCGTTGGTGTTCCCGTCCGTTGCTTTCCGTCCCGTCCGTCTGCTGATCGTATGCCTCGCGCTGACCGCGGTCGCGCTGCTGGCCTCAGGATTCACCGGCAACATCCTCTTCGGCGCATTCTTCGGTGTCGGCCTCGGTCTGGGACTGGTCAACGCCCTGCTGGTGCGTCGGGCCGTCGAGTCCATCACCGCCGAGGAACACCCCCTCAAGAAGAAGATGGCGGTGAACTCGGCCACCCGGCTGCTGGTCATCACCGCCATCGCCCTCACCGTCGCGTTCGTGTTCCGTCAGCACGGCGGGCTCGCCGTGCTGTTCGGGCTGGCGATTTTCCAGGCACTGCTCGTGCTGAGCACGAGCATCCCGGTGATGAAGAAGATCCGCCGCGACGGACTCAACGTGCTCGACACGGATTCGAAGGATTGATCTGAGCTACATGAACCGGCTGGACTCAATGGAGAGAAGACAGGGACGATGACCGAATCCATCCTCGCCGCAGAGGAAGGTGGCGCCGCCATCCACGTCGGGCATCACACGATGGTGTTCGAGCTGTTCGGCATGACGTTCAACGGCGACACGATTCTGGCCACCGCGGTCACGGGCCTGATCGTCATCGCACTGGCGTTCTACCTGAAGTCCAAGGTCACCGCGACGGGTGTGCCCGGCGGCGTGCAGTTGTTCTGGGAAGCCCTGACGATTCAGATGCGCCAGCAGATCGAAGGCTCGATCGGCATGAAGGTGGCGCCGTTCGTGCTGCCGCTGTCGGTCGCGATCTTCGTCTTCATCCTGATCTCCAACTGGCTTGCGGTGCTGCCGTGGCAGTACGGCGGTTCCGACGGCGCCGCGGGCGAGCTCTACAAGCCGCCGGCCTCCGACATCAACTTCGTGCTCGCGCTGGCCCTGTTCGTGTTCATCTGCTACCACGCCGCGGGTATCTGGCGTCGCGGCATCATCGGCCACCCGATCAAGGTCGTGAAGGGCCACGTCGCGTTCCTCGCGCCGATCAACATCGTCGAGGAGCTTGCGAAGCCCATCTCGCTGGCACTGCGACTTTTCGGCAACATCTTCGCGGGCGGCATCCTGGTGGCGCTGATCGCGATGTTCCCCTGGTACATCCAGTGGTTCCCGAACGCCGTGTGGAAGACGTTCGACTTGTTCGTCGGCCTGATTCAGGCCTTCATCTTCTCGCTGCTGACGATCCTGTACTTCAGCCAGTCGATGGAACTGGACCACGACGACGAACACTGAGAGCGACGACCACCAAGCGCGACACCGACTCACCAACCGCTAAGTCCCTACGACCAACGATCACGAACTCTGGCGGCACCGCCCCCAGTTATCAAGGAGGATAAGAGAATGGAAATCGACCCCAACGCCATCATCACGGCTGGTGCGCTGATCGGCGGCGGTCTGATCATGGGCGGCGGCGCGATCGGTGCGGGTATCGGTGACGGTATCGCCGGTAACGCCCTGATCTCCGGCATCGCCCGCCAGCCCGAGGCACAGGGCCGGCTGTTCACGCCGTTCTTCATCACGGTTGGTCTGGTCGAGGCGGCCTACTTCATCAACCTGGCCTTCATGGCGCTGTTCGTCTTCGCCACTCCGGGCCTGCAGTAATCCACCGGCATGGGTGAACTCACCACTTCTATCGTCGCCGCCGAAGAAGGCGGAGGGACCAGTAACTTCCTGATCCCCAACGGCACCTTCTTCGCCGTGCTGCTCATCTTCCTGATCGTGCTCGGCGTGATCTCGAAATGGGTGGTGCCGCCGATCAGCAAGGTCCTGGCCGAGCGCGAGGCGATGCTGGCCAAGACTGCCGCCGACAACCGCAAGTCGGCCGAACAGGTCGCGGCGGCACAGGCGGACTACGAAAAGACAATGGCCGACGCCCGCAGCGAGGCTTCGTCGATCCGCGATGAGGCCCGTGTCGCGGGTCGCCAGGTGGTCGACGAGAAGCGGTCGGCGGCCAGTGGCGAGGTCGCCGAGACGCTGAGCGCCGCGGACCAGCAGTTGTCGCAACAAGGTTCGGCCGCTCGGTCGGATCTGGAGTCCTCCGTCGACGGCCTGTCCGCGACGCTGGCCAGCCGGATCCTGGGCGTCGACGTGAATTCAGGTGGGAGTCGTTAGATGTCGATCTTCATCGGACAGCTGATCGGCTTCGCCGTCATCGTGTTCATCATCGTCAAGTGGGTCGTGCCGCCTGTGAAGGGGCTGATGCAGCGCCAGCAGGAGGCGATCCGGGTCGCGCTCGCCGAGAGTGCCGAGGCCAGCAAGAAGCTCGCCGACGCCGACGCGATGCACGCCAAGGCGGTCGAGGACGCGAAGGCGGCGGGGGCCAAGGTCGCCGCGGAAGCACGCCAGGACTCGGAGCGGATCACCTCACAGCTGGCCGAGCAGGCCGACGCCGAGGCCGAGCGGATCAAAGCCCAAGGTGCCCAGCAGGTTCAGCTGATGCGTCAGCAACTCATCCGGCAGCTGCGCAGCGGCCTCGGTGAGGAATCGGTGGAGAAGGCCACGGAGATCGTCCGCAACTACGTCTCCGATCCGGCCGCACAGTCGTCGACCGTGGACCGGTTCCTGGACGAGCTGGATGCGATGGCTCCGTCCTCCTCGGTGCTGGAGGCGGGCGCGACGGTGAACCTGCGCGCCGCGAGCCGTGAAGCGCTGGCCGAGCTGGTCAAGAAGTTCGAGTCGCTCGCCGAGGGCGCCGACGCCGCAAGCCTGGCCACCCTCGCCAACGATCTCTCCGCGGTGGCCACGCTGCTGCTGGATCAGACGACGCTGAACAAGCATCTCGCCGAGCCCGCCGAGGACCCCTCGGCCAAGGAGCGGCTGGTCGACCGGTTGTTCGACGGCAAGGTCGACGCCGCGACACAGGATCTGCTGAAGACCGCTGTGGCGCAACGCTGGTCCACTGAGGCGAACTTGATCGACGCGATCGAGCACGTCGCCAGGCTGGCGCTGCTGGTCCGCGCCGAGCGTGACGGTCAGAGCGAAGAGGTCGAGGACCAGCTTTTCCGGTTCAGCCGCGTGCTCGACTCGCAGCCCGAGCTGAGCCGGCTGCTGACCGACACCGTGGTGCCCGCCGAGAAGCGTGTGGCGCTGCTGACGAAGATCCTCGACGGCGGCGACGGCGTCAACGACACCGCCAAGGCCCTGCTGATCCAGACGGTCGAACTGCTGCGCGGCGAAACCGCCGACTCCGCGGTCAACGACCTGGCGGAGCTTGCGGTCGCCCGGCGCGGTGAGGCCGTCGCCGAGGTCACCGCCGCAGCCGACCTCTCCGATTCGCAGCGCACCCGGTTGACCGAGGTGCTGAGCCGGATCTACGGCACCCCGGTGTCGATCCAGCTCGAAGGTCGACCCCGAGGTCCTCGGTGGGCTCCTGATCATGGTCGGTGACGAGGTCATCGACGGCTCCATCTCTTCGCGGTTGGCCGCGGCCCGCACCGGGCTGCCGGACTGACCGCCCCAGAACTCGCGCAGTAACAACACAAAGGCAGGACGAAAAGCCATGGCAGAGTTGACAATCTCGGCTTCTGACATCGAAGGTGCGATCGAGGACTACGTCTCCTCCTTCACCGCCGACAACGAGCGGGAAGAGGTCGGCACCGTGATCGACGCCGGTGACGGCATCGCCCACGTCGAGGGTCTGCCCTCGGTGATGACCCAGGAACTGCTGGAGTTCCCCGGCGGCGTCCTCGGTGTCGCACTGAACCTCGACGAGCACAGCATCGGCGCGGTCATCCTCGGTGACTTCGCGAAGATCGAAGAAGGCCAGCAGGTCAAGCGCACCGGCGAGGTTCTCTCGGTCCCGGTCGGGGATGCGTTCCTCGGTCGCGTCATCAACCCGCTCGGCCAGCCGATCGACGGCCAGGGCGACATCGAGGCCGAAACCCGCCGCGCCCTGGAACTCCAGGCGCCGTCGGTGGTTCAGCGTCAGGGTGTCTCCGAGCCGCTGCAGACCGGCATCAAGGCCATCGACAGCCAGACCCCGATCGGCCGCGGCCAGCGTCAGCTGATCATCGGCGACCGCAAGACCGGCAAGACGGCCGTCGCGGTCGACACCATCCTCAACCAGCGTGAGGCGTGGGAGACCGGCGACCCGAAGCAGCAGGTGCGCTGCGTGTACGTCGCGATCGGCCAGAAGGGCACCACGATCGCCTCGGTGAAGCGGGCCCTCGAAGAGGGCGGCGCGATGGAGTACACCACCATCGTCGCGGCCCCCGCCTCGGACGCCGCCGGCTTCAAGTGGCTGGCCCCGTACACCGGTTCGGCCATCGGCCAGCACTGGATGTACGACGGCAAGCACGTGCTGATCGTGTTCGACGACCTGTCCAAGCAGGCCGACGCCTACCGCGCGATCTCGCTGCTGCTGCGTCGCCCTCCGGGCCGCGAGGCGTTCCCCGGTGACGTCTTCTACCTGCACTCTCGCCTGCTGGAGCGTTGCGCGAAGCTGTCCGATGAGCTCGGTGGTGGTTCGATGACGGGTCTGCCGATCATCGAGACCAAGGCCAACGACATCTCGGCGTTCATCCCGACCAACGTCATCTCGATCACCGACGGCCAGTGCTTCCTGGAGTCCGACCTGTTCAACCAGGGCGTCCGGCCGGCCATCAACGTCGGTGTGTCGGTGTCCCGCGTCGGTGGCGCCGCGCAGATCAAGGCAATGAAGGAAGTGGCAGGAAGTCTCCGCTTGGAGCTGTCGCAGTATCGCGAGCTGGAGTCGTTCGCGGCGTTCGCCTCGGATCTGGATGCCGCCTCGAAGGCGCAGCTGGACCGCGGTGCCCGCCTCGTCGAGCTGCTGAAGCAGCCGCAGTACACCCCGTACCCGGTCGAGGATCAGGTCGTCGCGATCTTCCTCGGCACCAAGGGCCACCTGGATTCGGTTCCCGTCGAGGACGTCGCACGCTTCGAGCAGGAAGTGCTCGAGCATGTGAAGGGTTCGCACGAGGAGATCCTCAAGGAGATCCGCGAGACGAAGAAGCTCTCCGACGAGACTGCGGAGAAGCTGACCGACGTCATCAACGAGTTCAAGAAGGGCTTCTCGACGACCGACGGCAGCTCGGTGGTGGTCAACGAGGCCGGCGCCGAGGCGATGGACGAGGCTGACGTCGAGAAGGAATCCGTCAAGGTCCGCAAGCCGGCCCCGAAGAAGTAAGGCGGGAAACGCACTGAAGGGTCTGGAGAGCTAGATGGCTGCAACACTGCGCGAGCTTCGTGGGCGCATTCGTTCCGCGGGGTCGATCAAGAAGATCACCAAGGCCCAGGAACTGATCGCCACGTCGCGAATCGCCAAGGCGCAGGCCCGAGTCGAAGCGGCTCGGCCTTACAGCACTGAGATCACGAACATGCTCACCGAGCTCGCGAGTGCCAGCGCACTGGATCACCCGCTGCTGGTCGCACGGGAGAACCCGCGCCGGGCCGCGGTGCTTGTGGTGTCGTCGGACCGCGGCCTGTGCGGCGCCTACAACGCCAACGTGCTCCGGCAGTCCGAGGAACTGTTCGCGCTGCTGCGCGAAGAGGGCAAGGAGCCGGTTCTCTACACGGTGGGCCGAAAGGCTCTGGGCTACTTCAGCTTCCGCCAGCGCGACGTGATCGGTTCCTGGGACGGCTTCTCGGAGCGGCCCACCTACGAGAACGCGCGTGAGATCGCCGACACCCTGGTGGCGGCGTTCATGTCCGGCGCGGACGACGAGGGTGACGACGCCGGTGCCGACGGCATCCTCGGCGTCGACGAACTGCACATCGTCTTCACCGAGTTCCGGTCGATGCTGTCGCAGTCGGCTGTCGCGCGGCGAATCGCCCCGATGGTGGTCGAGTACGTCGGCGACGAACAGCCCGAAGACGGCCCGCAGACGCTGTTCTCGTTCGAGCCGGACCCGGAGACGCTCTTCGACGCCCTGCTTCCGCGCTACGTCGCGACCCGTGTGTACGCCGCGCTGCTGGAGGCCGCAGCCTCCGAGTCGGCCTCCCGTCGGCGCGCCATGAAGTCGGCGACCGACAACGCCGACGATCTGATCAAGGCGCTGACCTTGGCGGCCAACCGCGAGCGTCAGGCGCAGATCACTCAGGAAATCAGCGAGATCGTCGGCGGCGCCAACGCGCTGGCCGACGCGAAATAGTCTCAACAGCAAGCCCCGTAGGAAGCGAAGAGGAAATGACAGCTACCGCCGAAAAGAGCGCAGGCCGCGTCGTTCGTATCACCGGACCCGTGGTCGACGTGGAGTTCCCGCGTGGCTCCGTACCCGAACTGTTCAACGCGCTGCACGCCGACATCACCTACAAGGAGCTGTCGAAGACGCTGACCCTGGAGGTCGCCCAGCACCTGGGTGACAACCTGGTGCGCACAATCTCCATGCAGCCGACCGACGGCCTGGTCCGCGGCGTCGAGGTGACCGACACCGGCGCCTCGATCTCGGTGCCCGTCGGCGACGGGGTCAAGGGCCACGTGTTCAACGCCCTCGGCGACTGCCTCGACGAGCCCGGCTACGGCAAGGACTTCGACCACTGGTCGATCCACCGCAAGCCGCCGCCCTTCTCGGAGCTCGAGCCTCGCACCGAGATGCTGGAGACCGGCCTGAAGGTCGTCGACCTGCTCACCCCGTATGTGCGTGGCGGCAAGATCGCGCTGTTCGGTGGTGCTGGCGTGGGCAAGACGGTGCTCATCCAGGAGATGATCAACCGTATCGCCCGCAACTTCGGTGGTACCTCGGTGTTCGCCGGCGTCGGTGAGCGCACCCGCGAGGGCAACGACCTGTGGGTCGAGCTCGAGGACGCCAACGTGCTCAAGGACACCGCGTTGGTGTTCGGCCAGATGGACGAGCCGCCGGGCACGCGTATGCGCGTCGCGCTCTCGGCCCTGACCATGGCCGAGTTCTTCCGCGACGAGCAGCAGCAGGACGTGCTGCTGTTCATCGACAACATCTTCCGGTTCACCCAGGCCGGTTCCGAGGTGTCGACGCTGCTCGGTCGTATGCCGTCCGCGGTGGGTTACCAGCCCACCCTGGCCGACGAGATGGGTGAGCTGCAGGAGCGCATCACCTCGACCCGCGGTCGGTCGATCACCTCGATGCAGGCCGTGTACGTGCCCGCCGACGACTACACCGACCCGGCGCCGGCGACGACGTTCGCGCACCTCGACGCCACCACCGAGCTCTCTCGTACGGTGTTCTCCAAGGGCATCTTCCCGGCCGTGGACCCGCTGGCGTCGTCCTCGACGATCCTCGACCCGGCCGTGGTCGGCGACGAGCACTACCGCGTCGCGCAGGAAGTCATCCGCATCCTGCAGCGCTACAAGGATCTGCAGGACATCATCGCGATCCTCGGTATCGACGAGCTGGCCGAGGAGGACAAGCAGCTGGTGCAGCGTGCCCGCCGCATCGAGCGCTTCCTGAGCCAGAACATGATGGCGGCCGAGCAGTTCACCGGTCAGCCGGGTTCGACGGTGCCGCTGAAGGAGACCATCGAGGCCTTCGACAAGCTGACCAAGGGCGACTTCGACCACCTGCCCGAGCAGGCGTTCTTCCTCATCGGCGGTCTCGATGACCTGGCGAAGAAGGCCGAAAGCCTCGGCGCCAAGCTGTGATGATGACCGCTTGCCCCGTGAACCGAAGGGTGGTGCGTCATGGCTGACCTGCACGTCGAGATCGTCGCCGTGGAGCGGGAGCTGTGGTCGGGTGACGCGACGTTCGTGTTCACCCGCACCACTGCCGGCGAGATCGGCATCCTGCCGCGGCACATCCCGCTGGTTGCCCAGCTCGTCGACGACGCGATGGTGCGCGTCGAGCGCGACGGCGAGGACGACCTGCGGATCGCGGTCGACGGCGGATTTCTGTCCGTCACCGAGGAAGCTGTTCGCATCCTCGTCGAGAACGCGCAGTTTGAGTCGGAGATCAATGCCGACCAGGCCAAGCAGGATTCCGAGTCCGACGACGAGCGGACCGCGGCATGGGGTCGCGCGCGCCTGCGCGCCCTCGGCCAACTGGACTGATCACCGATGAGCGCGTCCATGCTGTTCATGGCCGCGCTCGTCGGTGTGCTCTTGGTCGCCGTCGCGGCCCTGACCTATCGGCTGTGGAAGTTGCGGCAGGTGGGCGGCACCGCCGCCATCCTGCGTGACTTCCCGGCCAACGGTGGTCAGGGCTGGCGCCACGGCGTGATGAGATACCGCGGCGGCGAGGCCGGCTTCTACCGGCTGTCGAGCTTGCGATGGTGGCCCGACCGGAGGTTGAGCCGGCGAGGCCTGGAGATCGTGTCGCGCCGATCGCCGCGCGGTGACGAGTTCGACATCATGAGCGACGAGATCGTCGTCCTCGAACTGCGCGACACCAGCCCGGAACGCGGCCGCGGCTACGAGATCGCACTGGACCGCGGCGCGCTCACCGCCTTCACCTCATGGTTGGAGTCGCGCCCGTCCCCGCGGGCGCGCCGCCGCAGCTACTGACGCTGCTCAATTACCCGCGCTGTCCACCCGGCTGCCACAGCACATCGCCGTCTGGATTGGCCACCCGGGACAGGATGAACAGCAGATCGGACAGCCGGTTCAGGTATTTGGCCGGCAGCACACTGACCGAGTCGCCATGAGTGTCCACCGCATGCCACGCCGACCGTTCGGCCCGCCGGGTCACCGTGCGGGCGACATGCAGTAGGGCCGACAGCGCCGTCCCGCCGGGCAGGATGAACGAGTTCAGCGCCGGCAGCGGCTCGTTGAACTCGTCGCACCACTTCTCCAAGCGGTCGATGTAACTCTGCTGGATACGCAGCGGGGGATACTCGGGGTTCTCCACCACCGGCGTCGACAGGTCGGCACCCGCGTCGAACAGGTCGTTCTGGATCTGGAGCAGCACCGGCAGGATCCGCTCGTCGGGGTGTCCCAGCGCGACCGCGACACCGATGGACGCGTTGGCTTCGTCACAGTCGGCGTAGGCGCTCAGGCGGGCATCGCTCTTGGAAACCCGGCTGAAATCGCTGAGCCCCGTCGTGCCATCGTCGCCGGTCCGGGTATAGATCCGTGTCAGGTGTACAGCCATGGCCAGAACGGTACCGGGCTGTGTCCTGAGCGGTGGCTCGGCAGCCTGACACGGCCGAGCAGGCTGTTTACACTGACCGGCGTGAGCGAGCGTTTCGTGGTAACCGGTGGTTGCCGGTTGTCAGGCGAAGTGGCCGTCGGGGGCGCCAAGAACAGCGTGCTCAAGCTGATGGCCGCGGCCCTGCTCGCCGAGGGCACCAGCACGATCACCAATTGCCCCGACATCCTCGACGTCCCGTTGATGGCCGAAGTCCTGCGTGGGCTCGGCGCGACGGTCGACCTCGTCGGTGATGTCGTCCGGATCACTTCACCCGACGAGCTCAAGTACGACGCCGACTTCGCGGCGGTGCGTCAGTTCCGTGCGTCGGTGTGCGTCCTCGGTCCACTTGTCGGCAGATGCAAGAAGGCGAAGGTCGCCCTTCCCGGGGGCGACGCGATTGGTTCGCGACCGTTGGACATGCATCAAGCCGGCCTGCGGCAACTGGGGGCTCAGTGCAATATCGAGCACGGCTGCGTGGTCGCCGAGGCCGAACATCTGCACGGCGCCGAGATCCAGTTGGAGTTCCCGTCCGTCGGTGCGACCGAGAACATCCTCATGGCGGCGGTGCTGGCCGAGGGGGTCACGACGATCCACAACGCCGCCCGCGAACCGGACGTCGCCGATCTGTGCATGATGCTGAACCAGATGGGCGCGCAGATCACCGGCGCGGGGTCTTCGACCTTGACCATCACCGGCGTCGACCGGCTCTATCCGACCGAACACCGGGTCATCGGTGACCGGATCGTGGCTGCGACGTGGGGGATAGCCGCGGCGATGACGCGCGGCGACATCTCGGTGACCGGGGTGGACCCGGCGCATCTGCAACTCGTGCTGCACAAACTTCATGACGCCGGCGCCACCGTCACCCAGACCGACGACGGTTTCCGGGTGGTCCAGTACGAGCGCCCGAAAGCGGTCAACGTCGCGACGCTGCCGTTCCCGGGATTCCCGACTGACCTGCAACCGATGGCGATCGGCCTCGCAGCGATCGCCGACGGCACATCGATGATCACCGAGAACGTGTTCGAAGCCCGCTTCCGGTTCGTCGAGGAGATGATCCGGCTCGGCGCCGACGCCCGTACCGACGGCCACCACGCGGTGGTGCGGGGCATCCCGCAGCTTTCCAGCGCTCCCGTGTGGTCGTCGGATATCCGTGCCGGTGCCGGCCTGGTGCTGGCGGGATTGGTCGCCGATGGCGATACCGAGGTGCACGACGTCTTCCACATCGACCGCGGCTACCCGAAGTTCGTGGAAAACCTGGTCGGTTTAGGCGCGGAGATAGAACGGGTAACCTAGAGAAGACCCGCTGCGAAGCGCTAACAAGCCTCTGACCAGCGGATTTGACTTCGAAAGAGCCTCGGCTCTAATCTTATGAAGTCGCCGCGGAAACGCGAAGGACAGGATCTTGACTCGCTAGCCCAGATGGTTTAAGCTGGCAGGGTTGCCCTCCAGAGGGTGACTTCGCAAAGATTCAGGCGTGTTGTTTGAGAACTCAATAGTGTGTTTGGTGGTTTTTGTTTGTTGTTTTTGGTTCACCTCTTTTTCCCGTTTAGGGGTGGGCTGTTTTTTGATGCCAGTTTTTGGTGTCTTGTTTGATGATCGGATTTCTCTGATTGTGAATTCTGCCTTGCCTTTGGGTGAGGGGTTTTTGTTTGGAGAGTTTGATTCTGGCTCAGGACGAACGCTGGCGGCGTGCTTAACACATGCAAGTCGAACGGAAAGGCCCTTCGGGGTACTCGAGTGGCGAACGGGTGAGTAACACGTGGGTGATCTGCCCTGCACTTTGGGATAAGCCTGGGAAACTGGGTCTAATACCGAATACACCCTTCTGGCTGCATGGTCTGGGAGGGGAAAGCTTTTGCGGTGTGGGATGGGCCCGCGGCCTATCAGCTTGTTGGTGAGGTTACGGCTCACCAAGGCGACGACGGGTAGCCGGCCTGAGAGGGTGACCGGCCACACTGGGACTGAGATACGGCCCAGACTCCTACGGGAGGCAGCAGTGGGGAATATTGCACAATGGGCGCAAGCCTGATGCAGCGACGCCGCGTGAGGGATGACGGCCTTCGGGTTGTAAACCTCTTTCGCCAGGGACGAAGCGCAAGTGACGGTACCTGGAGAAGAAGGACCGGCCAACTACGTGCCAGCAGCCGCGGTAATACGTAGGGTCCGAGCGTTGTCCGGAATTACTGGGCGTAAAGAGCTCGTAGGTGGTTTGTCGCGTTGTCCGTGAAAACTCACAGCTCAACTGTGGGCGTGCGGGCGATACGGGCAGACTGGAGTACTGCAGGGGAGACTGGAATTCCTGGTGTAGCGGTGGAATGCGCAGATATCAGGAGGAACACCGGTGGCGAAGGCGGGTCTCTGGGCAGTAACTGACGCTGAGGAGCGAAAGCGTGGGGAGCGAACAGGATTAGATACCCTGGTAGTCCACGCCGTAAACGGTGGGTACTAGGTGTGGGTTTCCTTCCTTGGGATCCGTGCCGTAGCTAACGCATTAAGTACCCCGCCTGGGGAGTACGGCCGCAAGGCTAAAACTCAAAGAAATTGACGGGGGCCCGCACAAGCGGCGGAGCATGTGGATTAATTCGATGCAACGCGAAGAACCTTACCTGGGTTTGACATGCACAGGACGCCGGCAGAGATGTCGGTTCCCTTGTGGCCTGTGTGCAGGTGGTGCATGGCTGTCGTCAGCTCGTGTCGTGAGATGTTGGGTTAAGTCCCGCAACGAGCGCAACCCTTATCTTATGTTGCCAGCGCGTAATGGCGGGGACTCGTGAGAGACTGCCGGGGTCAACTCGGAGGAAGGTGGGGATGACGTCAAGTCATCATGCCCCTTATGTCCAGGGCTTCACACATGCTACAATGGCCGGTACAAAGGGCTGCGATGCCGTGAGGTGGAGCGAATCCTTTCAAAGCCGGTCTCAGTTCGGATCGGGGTCTGCAACTCGACCCCGTGAAGTCGGAGTCGCTAGTAATCGCAGATCAGCAACGCTGCGGTGAATACGTTCCCGGGCCTTGTACACACCGCCCGTCACGTCATGAAAGTCGGTAACACCCGAAGCCGGTGGCCTAACCCCTTGTGGGAGGGAGCCGTCGAAGGTGGGATCGGCGATTGGGACGAAGTCGTAACAAGGTAGCCGTACCGGAAGGTGCGGCTGGATCACCTCCTTTCTAAGGAGCACCACGAGACTTGAGCCCGCCCACGAGTGTGGGGGTTCGGTGACTCAAGCGATTCGTTGGATGGCCTTTCGCCTGTAGTGGGTGGGGGTCTGGTGCACTCAACAAACTTGGCTGAGCTGGTACGGGATTGCCGGTGAGGAAAATTATCAGACACACTATTGGGCTTTGAGACAACAGGCCCGTGCCCCTTTTTGGGGGGTGGCTCTGCGTTGGCAGGGTCGGCGTGTTGTTGCCCTGCTTTGGTGGTGGGGTGTGGTGTTTGATTCGTGGATAGTGGTTGCGAGCATCTGAATGCACAGCGCTTGTGGTGTTGTGTGTTCGGTGTAATGCAAATTTTTCTGATACTCGCATGCAGTCCCTTTTGGGGGTTGTGTGTGGGTGACTCATTTTTTGGTTTTGTGTTGTAAGTGTTTAAGGGCGCATGGTGGATGCCTTGGCACTGGGAGCCGATGAAGGACGTGGGAGGCTGCGATATGCCTCGGGGAGCTGCCAACCGAGCGTGGATCCGAGGATGTCCGAATGGGGAAACCCGGCACGAGTGATGTCGTGTCACCCAACGCTGAATATATAGGCGTTGGGGGGGAACGCGGGGAAGTGAAACATCTCAGTACCCGTAGGAAGAGAAAACAAAAGTGATTCCGTGAGTAGTGGCGAGCGAAAGCGGAGGATGGCTAAACCGCGTGCATGTGATACCCGGCGGGGGTTGTGTGTGCGGTGTTGTGGGGCGTTTCTTCTCTCATCCGCCGATGAGGGCAGGAGTTAGAAACTGTTGGGTTAGTCGAAGTGGCCTGGGATGGTCTGTCGTAGAGGGTGAGAGCCCCGTAGACGAAAACTCAACAGCTCCTGTGGAATGTTTCCCCGAGTAGCAGCGGGCCCGTGGAATCTGCTGTGAATCTGCCGGGACCACCCGGTAAGCCTGAATACTTCCCAGTGACCGATAGCGGATTAGTACCGTGAGGGAATGGTGAAAAGTACCCCGGGAGGGGAGTGAAATAGTACCTGAAACCGTGCGCTTACAATCCGTCAGAGCCTTCGTGTTAAAGCGTGGGGTGATGGCGTGCCTTTTGAAGAATGAGCCTGCGAGTCAGGGACATGTCGCGAGGTTAACCCGTGTGGGGTAGCCGTAGCGAAAGCGAGTCTGAATAGGGCGTATCCACACAAGAGTGTGTGGTGTAGTGGTGTGTTCTGGACCCGAAGCGGAGTGATCTACCCATGGCCAGGGTGAAGCGCGGGTAAGACCGCGTGGAGGCCCGAACCCACTTAGGTTGAAGACTGAGGGGATGAGTTGTGGGTAGGGGTGAAAGGCCAATCAAACTCCGTGATAGCTGGTTCTCCCCGAAATGCATTTAGGTGCAGCGTCGCAGTGTTCGTGTCGGAGGTAGAGCTACTGGATGGCCGATGGGCCTCACAAGGTTACTGACGTCAGCCAAACTCCGAATGCCGACACGGTGTAATGCGGCAGTGAGACGGCGGGGGATAAGCTCCGTGCGTCGAGAGGGAAACAGCCCAGATCGCCGGCTAAGGCCCCTAAGCGTGTGCTAAGTGGAAAAGGATGTGCAGTCGCGAAGACAACCAGGAGGTTGGCTTAGAAGCAGCCACCCTTGAAAGAGTGCGTAATAGCTCACTGGTCAAGTGATTGTGCGCCGATAATGTAGCGGGGCTCAAGCACACCGCCGAAGCCGCGGCAGCACACTTCGTGTGCTGGGTAGGGGAGCGTCCTGCATCCGGTGAAGCAGCCTAGTGATGGAGCTGTGGAGGGTGTGGGAGTGAGAATGCAGGCATGAGTAGCGATAAGGCAAGTGAGAACCTTGCCCGCCGGAAGACCAAGGGTTCCTGGGCCAGGCCAGTCCGCCCAGGGTGAGTCGGGACCTAAGGCGAGGCCGACAGGCGTAGTCGATGGACAACGGGTTGATATTCCCGTACCCGTGTGTGAGCGTCCCTGATGAATCCATCTTGCTAACCGCCCAAATCCAGTGGCACCGATCCCTTCGGGGTGAGGGCTGCTGGGGCTGCGCGGGACCCAGGTGGGTAGTAGTCAAGCGATGGGGTGACACAGGAAGGTAGCCGTACCAGTCAGTGGTAATACTGGGGTAAGCCTGTAGGGCGAGTGATAGGTAAATCCGTCACTCATGATGCCTGAGAGGTGATGCATAGCCGATTGAGGCGAATTCGGTGATCCTATGCTGTCGAGAAAAGCCTCTAGCGAGCGCACACACGGCCCGTACCCCAAACCAACACAGGTGGTCAGGTAGAGAATACCGAGGCGTACGAGTGAACTATGGTTAAGGAACTCGGCAAAATGCCCCCGTAACTTCGGGAGAAGGGGGACCCACGTACCGTCATGGCTTTTGCGGCCGGCAGCGGGGGTGGGTGGCACAAACCAGTGAGAAGCGACTGTTTACTAAAAACACAGGTCCGTGCGAAGTCGCAAGACGATGTATACGGACTGACGCCTGCCCGGTGCTGGAAGGTTAAGAGGACCCGTTAACCCGTAAGGGTGAAGCGGAGAATTTAAGCCCCAGTAAACGGCGGTGGTAACTATAACCATCCTAAGGTAGCGAAATTCCTTGTCGGGTAAGTTCCGACCTGCACGAATGGCGTAACGACTTCTCAACTGTCTCAACCATAGACTCGGCGAAATTGCATTACGAGTAAAGATGCTCGTTACGCGCGGCAGGACGAAAAGACCCCGGGACCTTCACTACAACTTGGTATTGGTGCTCGATACGGTTTGTGTAGGATAGGTGGGAGACTGTGAAGCGGTCACGCCAGTGATTGTGGAGTCGTTGTTGAAATACCACTCTGATCGTATTGGGCCTCTAACCTCGAACCGTATATCCGGTTCAGGGACAGTGCCTGGTGGGTAGTTTAACTGGGGCGGTTGCCTCCTAAAATGTAACGGAGGCGCCCAAAGGTTCCCTCAACCTGGACGGCAATCAGGTGTTGAGTGTAAGTGCACAAGGGAGCTTGACTGCGAGACGGACATGTCGAGCAGGGACGAAAGTCGGGACTAGTGATCCGGCACCTCTGAGTGGAAGGGGTGTCGCTCAACGGATAAAAGGTACCCCGGGGATAACAGGCTGATCTTCCCCAAGAGTCCATATCGACGGGATGGTTTGGCACCTCGATGTCGGCTCGTCGCATCCTGGGGCTGGAGCAGGTCCCAAGGGTTGGGCTGTTCGCCCATTAAAGCGGCACGCGAGCTGGGTTTAGAACGTCGTGAGACAGTTCGGTCTCTATCCGCCGCGCGCGTCAGAAGCTTGAGGAAACCTGTCCCTAGTACGAGAGGACCGGGACGGACGAACCTCTGGTCTACCAGTTGTCCCACCAGGGGCACTGCTGGATAGCTACGTTCGGACAGGATAACCGCTGAAAGCATCTAAGCGGGAAACCTTCTCCAAGACCAGGCTTCTCACCCATTAAGTGGGATAAGGCCCCCCGCAGACCACGGGATCGATAGACCAGACCTAGAAACCTAGTAATAGGCGCAGGGAACTGGCACTAACCGGCCGAAAACTTACAACAACAACAAAACCTCGCAACCACACCACAAACCCAGACACACTCAACACGACCCGGTTCACCGGGACATTGTTGAGACACACCCCACCACCAAAAACACGGGGTATCACAGATTCACGCTCGATAACGAGTGAATAGAGTTACGGCGGTCCATAGCGGCAGGGAAACGCCCGGTCCCATCCCGAACCCGGAAGCTAAGCCTGCCAGCGCCGATGATACTAACCACTGGTTGGAAAAGTAGGACACCGCCGAACACACATTGACCTGTACCCCCCAACACCGTTGGGGGGTACAGGCATTTATGCGTCCGCTTGTTCATCAACCGAACAGCATCGGAAACGCCGACGCACCACCACCCTCCAAACCCAACAATTGTTTCTTCCGGTGCAATCCACCGCCATATCCGGTCAAATTCCCATTGGCGCCGATGACACGGTGGCACGGCACGATGATCCCTATCGGATTGTGTCCGTTGGCCAATCCGACCGCACGTGATGCGCCTGGCGCGCCGATCTGCCGGGCGATCTCTCCATAGGACCGCGTCTGGCCATAGGGGATTGTCAGTAGTGCTGCCCAGACCCGCGCTGAAAGTCGGTGCCGACCAGGTTGAGATCCAGATCGAAATCCCGGCGTTCGCCGCTGAAATACTCCGTCAGCTGGGTGACCGCGTCGGCGAACGCGTCCTCGTCCGGCTCCCAACCGGCGCGGTCGGGTTCATAGGTCTGGTCCACCATCCTGAGATGCTGCAATCGTCCGTCCGTGCCGGCCAGGGTCAGCGGCCCGACCGGGCTGTTCACCGTCCGGTAGTGCACGGTGGTCATCATGGTGTCTCCTTCGGGGACCATTGATTGACGGCGTGGTCGAGGGCGGTCCAGAGGTGCTGGGCAGCATACGAGCGCCAGGGCTGCCATCGTCTGCTGTGCTCGGCCAGACCGCGCGGGGTCGCGGGCAGGCCGAGCTGTCGAGCCGCGGCGATCACACCGAGATCCGTGCCGGGAAAGGCGTCGGGGTCGCCGAGGCCGCGCATCGCGATCATCTCCGTCGACCACGGTCCGATACCGGGCAGCGCGAGCAGCTGCGCACGCGCGGCCTCCCGGTCACAGCCCGGGTCGAGCGTGACGGTGCCGTCGGCGAGCGCGGTGACCACCGTGTGCAGGGTCCGCTGCCGTACCTTCGGAAACGCCAGGTGCCGGGGGTCGATCGCCGAGAGTTCTGCGACCGAGGGGAACACGTGGGTGAGGGTCCCTTCGGGATCCTCGATCGACGCGCCGTACGCGCGGCTGAGCCGGCTGGCATGGGTCCGGGCGGCAGCCACCGACACCTGCTGGCCGAGGATCACCCGTACCGCGAGCTCATGTTCATCAACGGTCCTGGGGATGCGCTGGCCCGGCTGCTTGGCGACGAGTGCGGCAAGCCGGTCGTCGGCGCTGAGCGCGGTGACGACGGCCTCCGGGTCGGCATCGAGATCGAGCAGGCGCCTGCATCGCGCGATCGCTGCCGCAAGGTCGCGGAAGTCGTCGATGACTAGACGGCACGCGACGTGGTCAGGGCGGGGCGTCAGGCTCACCACGCCGCGGCCATGCGGTAACCGCAGGGTTCTGCGGTAGGCGCCGTCGCGGATTTCCTCCACCCCGGGCACCGCGGACGCGGCCAGGTGCCCGAAGACCCCTTCGAATGCGAACGGCGCCCGGACCGGCAGCCGCAGCGACAGCAGGCCCGTGCCGCCGTCACCGTCCCCGCCCGGCCGCGTCCGGGCGCGGCGCCGCAGCATCGTGGGCGTGAGCGCGCAGACCGCACGCACGGTGTCGTTGAACTGCCGGATGCTGGAAAACCCCGCGGCGAATGCGGCGTCGGTGAACGGCATCTCGGTCGTCTCGATCAGCACCCGGGCCATCTGGGTGCGCTGCGCCCGGGCCAGTGCCAGCGGGCTCGCTCCGACCTCGGCATTGGTGAGCCGTTCCAGTTGCCGCACGGTGTATCCCAATCGCGCGGCCAGGCCGCCGACACCCTCCCGGTCGACCGTTCCATCGGCGATCAGACGCATGGCGCGGGCGACGACGTCACCGCGTACATTCCACTCGGGAGACCCCGGCGACGCATCCGGCCTGCACCGCTTGCACGCCCGGAAGCCGCCCGTTGTGCGGCGGCCGCGGTCGGGTAGAACCGCATGTTCCGCGCGTGCGGTGGCCGGACCGGGCAGCTGGGCCTGCAGTAGATCCCGGTGGTGAGCACCGCGGTGACGAACCAGCCGTCGAACCGGGCGTCCTTGGATTGGACGGCCCGGCAGCAGCGGTCGAAGTCGGTGTACACGCATCGACGATGACACGCGAGCCCGCTCGGAACTAGCGGAAAAACGACATCGTCGTCCGCCGACGCCCCAAACGGTACTAGCCCGGAGTCTGCACGCTGGATATCACCAGCTGCAGGTACGGGCGGTACAGGTCCTCGCCGTCGATGTGACTGTCCAACGTGATGCCGTCGTTGGCGGCGAGCACGACCCGGGCCAGAGTCTCCGCCTCGATCGTGAGTATTCCTCCGATGCGGGCGACGTTCTTGCTGATGAATTCTCCGAGTGCGCGGATCGTCTCGCGCCGCTGCGCGGCCACACTCTCCCGCGCCTCGGGGTTGCGCAATAGGAACAGAGTGAGTTCGTACCCCAAAGCCGCCCGGTCGGTCTCGCTGCTCAACTGGCGCCACCGCTGCGCCAGTTCGTCGATGTCGACATCACTGAGGCGGTGGAAAGACATCATCACCTCGGCGAACCCGTCGAGGAAACGCTGACGCCGGCGGTCCACCACCGCGAGGAACAGCTTCTCCTTGGCGCCGAACTGAGAATAAATGGCACCCCGCGTGAATCCGGCGGTCTCGGCGATCTCTTCGAGTGCGGCGCCGGTCAATCCCTTGCGCGCGAAGACTTCCTCGGCGGCGTCCAACAGGATCTGCCGGGTGTGCTCGGTACGGCGCTCCTTGGTCCAGCGTTCAGCCACAGCCCCATCTTCCCACCACTGGCAGCGATCATGACCCGCCCCGACCGGCCGACCGAGGTGGCCGATCGGTTCTCGCCACCAGATCGACGAACAAGCGCGTGTCGAAGGTGTCGTCTACCCAGAAACGCTCGCAATGCTCAACGGCGGAGCGCAGGCCGGTGCAGCGGAGCGCATGTTCTTTGAACGCCCGCGCGGCCGCGCTGAGTTGATGGCCCACAGGTTGCACGACACCGGTCGACGCCGCGGGTGCGTTCCAGCCCCAGACGATCCGGGTTTCCCAGGGTGATTCCCGCTTCGTTGCCAGACGTTCGATCGGCGACGCCACGGCACGGACCTCCCGGTCCCCGTGCTCTCGGTCGTCGAGCCGGCACCGAGACTGCGCTCCGATACCGAGAATCGCCAAACCTCTCAGGTGGGAGACATCGTCGGTGAACACGACGACCTGCCAACCGGCCCGGCGGCGATCGAACATCAGCCCGCCTGCGTACAGGATGGCTTCCGGGACACTGTCGGTGATCACGTCAAGGCGATAGCCCACGGTCCCCCTCCTCTGCACGACATCGTTGCTGATGTGACGCCGACCACTCTATACATCCTTGTATCGCTGATACATAGATGTATATGGTGAGGCGTATCACAGCCAATGCGCAAAGTCGACGGCATCACCATCGGTGATCCACGCCGACAGAGGAGGACCCCTTGATGCCAGCAACCCGCTCAGGAGAATGGCTCGACCCCGATTCGGGTCTCGGGCTCGGCTTGGACGACGTTCAACCCGGGACTTTCTCCATGACCATCCCGACCGACCGATACACGTGTCCGCAGTACGCGGCGCGTGAGCGAGAAGCGATCTGGGCGCGCACATGGCAGATTGCGGGACGGGTGGAGGACCTGCCGAAGCCAGGCGACTGGAAAAGGTACGAGATCCTCGACCAGTCCTTCATCATCGTCCGCGGCAAGGACGAGAAACTCCGCGGATTCGTCAACGCGTGCCGGCACCGCGGCAACGCCTTGTGCATCACCGAGACCGGTAACGCCAAGCGCGGCTTCCTTTGCCAGTACCATCTGTGGTCCTACGCCCTCGACGGCAGGTTGAAGGGCATGCTGCGGGAGAACCTCGCCGGCCCGATCGACAAGACGGAGAACTCGCTACTTCAGGTCTCGGTCGACACCTTCGCCGGTTTCATCTTCCTCAACCCTGATCCCGACGCCGCGTCGCTGCGGGAGTACCTGGGCGACGACGTCGTCAGCCTCCTGGAGCCTTACAACATCGAGACGTTCACCACCGTCATGGATGTCACCGAGGCCATCGAGTGCAACTGGAAAGTCGTCATGGATGCCTTCGAAGAGGGCTACCACATCAACGGCATTCATCCCCAACTGTTGCAGGTGCTGCACATCAACCCACAGACGGCGCGGTACCGGTTCTTCGAAAGCCACAGCGTGGCGATGGCCCCTTTCGAGGTGGTGGGCGCCGGCGTGCAGGATCAGGTTGCCGGGATCCTGGCATTGCCCGAAACCTTCCCCGGTACCGTCGCGGTGATCCCGCGGTTTCAGGAACTCATTGCGCCCTACCAGGATTCGGACGGAAACGTGGCGTTCCCCGAAGGCGTCACCGCGCGCCTGCTGCTGCAGCAGGCCACCCGTGAGGTGCTGACCGGAATGGGTCTCGACGTCAGCGGTCTGACCGACAGTCAGATGGTCGACAACCAGGGCTGGGTGCTGTTCCCAAACTACTTCATGACGGTGCGTGCCGGCGAATGCCACGTCATCATGGCCAGGCCGCACCCCGACGGCGACCCGAACAGGTGCATCTGGCATGTGGCCAGCTACATGTACGTGCCGCAGGATTTCCGCGACGCCGTCCGGGCCGAGGCGATCGTGGTGGATACACCCGGCAGCCACAAGTACTTCGAGGCGCTCCAGCAGGACTACGAGCAGATGCCGCGTCAGCAGAAGGGGCTGCGCAACGACCGACTCGACCACATGTCGCTGGTCAAGGAGGAAGTCGTCATCGCGCACTTCCACTCGGTGGTGGACCGCTACATGGCAGCTGCGGGGGTGACGGCATGACGGCGATCGAGGATGTCATCGGTGAGACCAGCGGACGTTCACGGATGGTCCTGGAGTACAGCCAGACGATGGGGCGGCTGGTGAAAAGCGCGAAGGAACCCGGATTCTCGGTCGAAAGCTGGGCGCCGCTGGCCGAGCTGGTCGCGGTCGACGACTTCGTCCGCATCGGTCCGTTCAAGGAGGTGCAGAACTGGGCCGAGTACACCGAGTTCCTGACCAACTGGGCCACCTCCTCGGACTGGGACTGCTCGTTCAAGCGCATTAGTGACGCCGGCGAAGTCGCCTTCCTCGAACTCGAGGAACGCAGCCGGATCGGTGACTTCAGCAGCGTCGTCAACACCGCGTCGGTGTACGAATTCAATGCGGACAACAAGATTCGATATGTCGCCGTCTACCTTCAGATGCAGTTGCCCGACTCGGTGCCGCTGCCCGAATTCGACGGTGCCGGGCGGGCCGAGTGACGGATCAACTCACGCCGGCCGGCATCGACGCGGTGGATTTCTTCACCGATGACGAGCTGCTGCACGACCCTTACGAATATCTCGCGGCGGTGCGCAGCGAGTGCCCCGTCCGCCGGGAACCGCACCATGACGTCGTGATGATCACCGGCTACGAGGAAGCGGTCGCCGTCTACAACGACAACCTGCGGTTCTCGTCCTGCACCGCGGTCACCGGGCCGTTCCCCGGTTTCCCGGTTCCTCTTGAGGGCGATGACGTTTCGGCGCTGATCGCGCAGCACCGGGACGAGCTTCCGTTCAACGATCAGTTGCCGACACTGGATCCTCCGCTGCACACCGATCACCGCGCCCTGTTGTCACGGATGATCACGCCGAAGCGCCTCAAGGAGAACGAGGAGTTCATGTGGCGGCTGGCCGACCGTCAGTACGACGAGGCCCTCGCCGGTGGGCGTTGCGAATTCGTCGGTGAGTTCGGCAATCCCTTCGCGATGCTGGTCATCGCCGACCTGCTCGGAGTCCCGGAGTCCGACCACGCTGACTTCAAGGACCAACTCCTGACCTCGACCGGCACCATCGGCAGCAGCGGCGGCGAGGCCATGCGCCACTCGCCGCTGGAATACCTCTACGGCAAGTTCACCGACTACATCACCGATCGCCGCGAGAACCCCCGTGACGACGTGTTGACCGGACTGGCTTCGGCGCTCTTCCCGGACGGTCGGACGCCGCCCGTGATCGATGTCGTGTGTGTGGCCGCCAACCTGTTCGCGGCCGGGCAGGAGACCACGGTCCGCCTGCTCAGCACGGCGGTGATGATGATCGCCGAAGACCCTGCGCTGCAGGCGAAACTGCGTGACGACCGCAGCCTCATCCCCGGCTTCGTCGAAGAGGCGCTGAGGTTCGAGAGTCCGATCCGGGGCGACTTCCGGCTGTCCAAGGTTCCGGTCACAGTCGGCGGCGTCGAGCTGCCGGCAGGGACCACCGTGATGCTGAACAACGCGGCAGCCAATCGTGACCCCCGCCGGTTCGCCGATCCCGACACCTTCGACGCGCAGCGGTCGAATGCGCGACAGCACATCGCCTTCGGCCGCGGAGCCCACAGTTGCCCGGGTGCTCCGCTGGCACGTGCGGAGGCCAAGGTGAGCATCAACCGGCTGCTGGACAGGACGTCGGACATCCGGATCGACGAGGACAAGCACGGACCGCCACATGCGCGCCGCTACAGATACCTGCCCACGTTCATCCTGCGCGGCCTGACCCGGCTGCACATCGAATTCTCGTAGGGGTCCCGACAACCATGCCTTTCGACAACACCACCGCCGTCGTCACCGGCGGAGCCGCCGGCCTCGGGCTGGCCATCACCGAGGCCCTCGCGGCCCGCGGCGCCAAGGTCGCGATCTTCGACATCGCCGCCGACGAGATCGACAGGCAGGTCGACCGATTACGCGGCGAGGGAGCCAAGGTCGCGGGCTACGTCGTCGACGTCTCCAACCGTGCGGCGGTCGAGTCCGCCCTCGGTGCGGTGCGTGCCGACCTGGGGCCGGTGCTGATGCTGATCAACAACGCCGGCGTCGAACAGTTCGGCAAGTTCACCGAGATCACCGACGACGAGTGGGATCGGGTGATGGCGGTCAACCTGCGCGGACCCTTCATCTGCACCCAGGCGGTGTTACCCGACATGATCGATGCGCAGTGGGGCCGCATCGTCAATATCTCGTCGTCGAGCGCTCAGGGCGGTCAGTCTAGGATGGCCGCCTATGTCAGTTCCAAGGCCGGGCTGATCGGATTCACCAAGAGCCTCGCGCTGGAACTCGGTCCCAAGGGCATTACGGTCAACACCATTCCACCCGGCATGGTCGTCACCCCGATGCTCGAGAAGGCGATCGCCGAGGGCCGTTTCACGGCGTCGCTCGACCATTTCGCCAAGATCACGCCGGTGCGACGGGCCGGTCGCCCCGAAGACATCGCCAACGCGGCGATATTCCTGTGCCAGGACGAATCCGACTACATCACCGGACAGATCATTCCCGTCAACGGAGGGCGGCGGACATGAATTCCACCGACGGCATCGAACCGCTTCTCGCGCCGCTGGCCGCCGACGAATGGGCTGATGACGAGTACGCGGCGTTCGGTGCGCTTCTGGGCCTGCCGGGGGAGAAGGTCCCGCGAGCCGGCTCAGGGCACGCCGCCGATCCGCTCAACTTCGACATCATCGGGCTTCTCGCCCGTCACCCGAAGATGGCCCGCCGGTTCCTGACCTTCAACGGATGGCTGCTGCAGCGTGGCGAATTGCCGCTGCGGCTAAGGGAATTGGCGATCTTGCGGGTTGCGCACACCCGCCGGTCCGCGTTCTTCTGGGGTGAGCACACCAAGGTCGCCCTCGAAGGCGGTGTGCCCGAGGCCGACATCGCCCGCATCGCCGGCGGTAACGACGGATTCACCGGTGTCGATCGACTGGTCCTGGAGGCCACCGACGAGCTGCTGCGAGACGGCCGTGCCGGGGCGTCGACGTGGCACCAACTGACGGACGGCATCGGTACCCACCAGGCGATGGAACTGATCTTCGTCGTCGGCACCTATGCGATGTTGGCGATGGCCTTCGACACCTGGCGGCTGGCCCCGCCCGCCGGTAGCGCGCAGCTTCCCCCAGGGCCGGACGCCGGGTCCGTCGTCGGCTAGCCCCTGCTCAGGCGCCCCGGTCCACGGGGCCGAGCCGGTCGGCGATCTGCTCGACCGTCAACTCGACCTCGGCCAGCCGTGCCTGGACCCGGTCCGGCACCCACGCCAGCGCGATGTCGGCAGGCGCCCAAGTGCTTTCGTCGACGGGGATCAACTTGAACTCCGGCGGGGAGAAGATCTTGCCGATGAACGAATCGGGGGCGTAGCTGACCACGGCGACGAGGTGCCGGTTGAACACCTGGGTCGCCATCTCGACCTCACCGCCACGCTGGTTGGTGGTGCGCACGATCCGGTGGACGCCCTTGCGGTTGAGCCGGCGGGTCAGGCCCGCCAGCACCACCGGGTTGGGTCGGGCGAAGTCGATGGCGACTTCGCGGTCGCGCAGTTCCTCGATCGACACCAGATCCCTGGCCGCCAGTGGGTCGTCGAAGCGCACGGCGATTCCGCCCTGATACCTGGCCACCACCTTGTGCCGGAGCCGTTTGTCGGTGGCCGGCAGGTGGATCAACCCCACCTCGCTCTGTCCGGCGATCAACTTGGCGGTGACCTCGGCCGCCGAACCGGGGACGCTGAACTCGGTCGCCCCTGGCAGGCCCGCGAGGACGGTCTCCAACTCGCCCAGCAGATCGGACGGCGCATACGCGGTCGCGCTGACCCGGATCGGCGCGAGCCCCTGAACACCCTGCGTGGCCACGGCCTCGAAGTCCTCCACCTGACGCAGGATCTCCCGGGCCTGGCCCGATCAGGCGCTCGCCGAGCGGGCTGAGCCGCACCTCGTGGTAGCCGCGCTCGAAGAGCGGTCCGCCGAGCTCCTTCTCCAGCAGTTTGATCTGCTTGCTCAGCGGCGGCGGAGTGATCATCAACTTGTCGGCGGCACGCTTGAAGTGCAGCTCGTCGGCGACAGCCACGAAGTATCTGAGCCTGGTGAAGTCGATGTCCATTCCTGCCGCACTCGAGCGTGGTGTCGTGCCCACCACGGATATGCAGGAATGCTACGAGATCGCCGCGGCGACCCCGTCACGGTTGGGCGGCAGCCTCCACCTCCGGGGTCTCCAGCACCCCGCGCTCGTGCAGGTCGGCGATCTGCCCAGAATCCAGTCCGAGCAGCTCCTCGGCGATCTCGGCGGTCTGCTCGCCCAGCAGTGGGGCCTGGCCCAACGGCGGGTCCGCGACGTGCTCGCAGTGGATCTGCACGTTCTCCATCATGAACGGCGCTGACCCGTACGGGTGCAGCTCCTCCCGGAACGCGCGCCGCTGCTCGTAATAGCCCCAACCAGGAATCTCCTCGGCGTGCAGCACCGCGCCCGCAGGCACACCGGCGGCCTGCAGCAGCTCCATCGCCTCGATCCGGGAGCGCTGCGCGGTCCACGTCCGCACAGCGTCGTCGATCGACGCGCGGTCCCCGGCGGTGAAGCCGATGACCTCGGCCAGGGCGCTCAGGTCGGTCTCGTCGCGCACGGTGACCGCCACCCACTGGTCCTCGCCGTCGGCCGGGTACAGCCCCCACGGGGCGTCGGGCATCCGGGCCTCGGTGCGCGTATGCCCGGCCCGCTGCAGCGCCTCGGCGGCGATGTCGGCAGCGAGATGGCTGAGCATCACCTCGGCCTGCGAGATGCTCGCCGCGCCGCCGGTGCCGGTGCGTTCCCGGCGCAGCAGCAGCGCCAGGGCGGCCAGGGTGCCGATCCGGGCCGCGACGTGGTCGGGGTAGACGGTGACGGTGTCGCAGAACGTCTCGGGCTCACGCGGGTACACCCACAGGTTGGTGAACCCGACGGCGGCGCGCACCAGCGGTCCGTAGCCGAGCCGCTCGGCCCACGGGCCGGTCGGGCCGAACGCGGAACTGTCCACGACCACGATGCCCGGGTTGATCTGCCGCAGCGTCGCGTGATCCATGCCCAGTGCCTGGGCCACGCCCGGCTTGAAGTTGGACAGCACCACGTCGCACTGCTGCACCAGACGGTGGGCGAGGGCCCTGCCCTCGTCGGACCGCAGGTCGATGCCGATCGACCGCTTGTTGCGGTGCCCCGCGGCGAACGGCTGCGTCATCGACGTCAGCCTGCCCACCCGCAGACCGTCCGGATGCGCAGTGTGTTCGATCTTGACGACATCGGCGCCGAGGTCGCCGAACAACCGTCCGGTGTCGGCGCCGACCACGATCACGCCCAGATCCAGCACGCGGATGCCTTCCAGCGGCAGCCCCTGGCCCCGGCGCTGCCGCGCGGAAAGGATCGGCGCGGCGCCGAGACGGTCGGCCCCGGTGGGCGCGTTGTCCGGCGCGCCGGCGCGGTGGCCGTCGATCTCGCTGACGCCGACCGGTACCGGCGCGGGCACGCCAGGGGCCAGTTCCACGTCGCGGAAGAAGCCGCGCGCGGTGAAGTGGTCGGCGTTGAGCGCCTCTGACAGCGTCAGCACCGCCGCGGTGGGCACGCCGTGGGCCTGCCCCGCGCGCTCGAGCTCGGCGCGGGTCTTGTCGGCGCAGAACTTCTCGATCGCCTCCAGCAGGTGGGGGGAGTGGAAGCGTTTGCCGAGCTTGTCGTAGGACGGGTCGGCGAACTCCTCGGGGCTGCCCATCAACGCGAACATGCCGCGCCACTGCCGCTTCGACAGGATGCAGATGCGGACGTGGCCGTCCTTGCACGGGATGATGGGGTAGCGCTGACGCTCGGCGTCCCAGTTGCGTTGTTGCGCGCTGAGTGCCACCCCGGCCGACGCGCTGCCGGCCGTGCCGAAGGGCGGATCGAGGGTCTGCATGGCGCCGTCGAGCACTGAGAAATCGATGAGATCGCCTTCGCCGGTGCGTAACCGGTCCAGGAACAGGCTCAGCGTCATCACCGCGGCCTGCGCGGCGGCGACCTGATAGGGCAGGTCCGCGGGCGGCACCAACGGTTCCCGGCCGGGGATGCCCGATCTCGACAGTTCGCTGCTCAGCGCATGCAGCACCGGCGTGGTGGCCTGCCAGTTGCAGTACTCGTTGTCGCGGCCGAAGTCGCTGATCGACAGGATCACCAGGGACGGGTGCGCGGCCCTGATGTCGCGTACCGCCAGCGCCGCCTCGGCGGGGGAGCCGGGGCGGGTGTTCTCGATCAGGATGTCGGCGTCGGCCAGCAGCGCGGCGAACTGCTCACGTCCGGCCGCTGTGGCGGGATCGATGTCCGCGGTGGGCATTCCGTGCCGGTTGATCGCGGTCTGCACGTCGACGGAGTCGACGATCGGGCCGGCCTGCTCGTCGGCGGTCACCCCGGCGAGGCGCAGTGCCGTGACGTCGGCGCCCAGGTCGGCGAACAGCCGGCCGACGGCGGTCATCGGGCCCGAGGAGGCGTCGAGTATCCGGACACCCAGCAGCGGCGGGTCGTAGCTCATCTGGTCAGTTCTTCCGGATTTCGCGGAACGGGATGTCGCGGTCGACCTCGGGCTCCTTGGGCAGCCCGAGCACCCGCTCGCCGATGATGTTGCGCTGGATCTGGTCGGTGCCGCCGCCGATCGAGGTGAAGAACGCGTTGAGCGTCAGGAAGTTCACCTCGTCGGCCTCCGCGTTGTCCGGTCCGGCCAGCAGCGCCTGCGCACCGATGACGTCGGTCTTGAGCCGCGCCTCGGCGTGCAGGATGCGCGATGTCGCCAGCTTGCCCAGGGACATGACCGGGCTGGCGGTGCCCTGCTTGGCCTCGGCCTTGGCCCGGGCGTTGTTGAGGGCGTTGAGTTCTCGCAGTGCGAGCACATCGGCCAGCTGCCGGCGGATCGCGGAGTCGTCCAGCTTGCCGTGTGCGCGGGCCATCTCGACCAGGCTGTTTCCGCGGGACTCCTTGCGGTGCAGGCTGGTTCCGGAGCCCATGATGGACCGCTCGTAGGCCAGCGCGGTCTGCAGCACCCGCCAGCCGTTGCCGACCCCGCCGACGACGTAGGCGTCGGGCACCTTGGCGTCGGTGATGAACACCTCGTTGAAATGCGCGTCGCCGGTGATCTGCACCAGCGGCCGAATCTCGATGCCCGGCTGGTTCATCGGCACGATGAAGAACGTGATGCCCTTGTGCTTGGGCACATCCCAGTCGGTCCGGGCGATCAGCAGCGCATACTGCGAAGTCTTGGCGCCCGAGGTCCACACCTTCTGGCCGTTGATGATCCACTGGTCGCCGTCGCGCACCGCGGTGGTGCGCACCCCCGCCAGATCCGAGCCGGCACCGGGCTCGCTGTAGAGCAGGCAGGTGCGCGACTTCTCGGTCAGGAAGTCCCGCAGCAGATCCGCCTTGAGTTGCTCGGTGCCGAACGCGAGCGTCGTGTTGGCCGGGATGCTGAACTTGTCCTGGCAGGCGCCGGGCGCGTGGACCGCGCGGAACTCCTCGGCGATCACCTTGGCCAGCTTGTTCGGGTACGCCCGGCCGTACCACTCGGTCGGATAGGTGGGTGCGCCGTAGCCGGCCTTGACGACCTTGTCCAGCCAGGCGATCCGCTCAGGCGGGCTGACCCACGGGTCATCGGACTTGGGCAGCGTGACACCGGTCCAGTTCCGGTCCAGCCATTCGCGGACCTCGGTGCGCAGTTCCTCGGCGCTCGGCAGATTGTTGTCGCTCATTCTCATGCGCCTTTCGAGAGCAGATAGCGTTCGCGGTGCGAGTTCCGAGTCGCCGAACAGCTGCAGGCCCGTCCGGGCCCGGCGGACGTACAGGTGCGCGGGGTGTTCCCAGGTGAAGCCGATGCCGCCGTGCATCTGCACCGCATCCATGGTGGTCTTCGCATAGGCCTCGGCGCAGGCGAAGCCGGCCAGCGCGACCGCCCCGGCGCGGGCCTCTTCGGTGCTCGCGGCTGTGTCGCCGGTGGAGGCGAGTTGTGCCGCCGCGTTCTGCGCGGCGGAGGTGGCCGATTCGACCTCCAGCAGCAGGTCGGCGGCCATGTGCTTGAGCGCCTGGAAACTGCCGATCGCCCGGCCGAACTGGAACCGGGTCTTGAGGTAGGCGATGGTGATGTCGAAGATGCGCCGCGTGCCGCCGGCCTGCTCACCGGCCGACGCGACCACCGCGTAGTCCAGCGCTTCCTGGACGGCCTCCCATCCCGCGGTGCCGAGGCGGCGCGCGGGGGTGTCCGTGAACGTGTAGGTCGACAGGCGCACCGTCGGGTCGAAGACCGTCGCCGCGGCGCGGTCGAAACCTGTTGCGTCCGTTTCGACCTCGAATACGCCGACACCGTCGTCGGTGCGGGCGACGACCAGCACGACGTCGGCGACCTGGCCCCAGGTGACGTAATGCGCGGTGCCGGTGAGGGTGCCGTCGGCTCCGGCGCGCACGTCGACGCCGTCGGCCGTCCACGTGCCGGACGGGCCGGTCAGCGCGACCGTGCCGATCGACGTGCCGTCGGCGAGCGTGGGCAGCAGGCGTTGCTTGTCGTCGTCGGATCCCGCCGCGTTGATCAGCGCGACGGTCAGCACGGCGCTGGAGATGAACGGCGCGGGCAGCAGCGCGGCGCCGGTCTCCTCGGCGACGGCCTCGAGCTCGAGGGCGTCGAAACCGAGCCCGCCGAGGTCGGGGTCGACGAGCATGCCGAGCACACCCTGGTCGGCCAGGCGTCCCCACAGCTCGCGATCGAAGCCGTCGTCGGACTCCATCACCCGCCGCACGTCCGCCTCGGTGCACTTGTCGGCCAACAGCTCGCCGACCGCGGTGCGCAGTTCTGCGCGCTCGGCCACACTGATCGTCATCGTCATCCGCCTCTCCTGGCTTGCCACCCCATGCTGGGGGGCGGCGGCCCCGGTGTAAATCACGAATCCCGACACCAGCTGATTTCCCGTTGGGACATGCCGCCGCGCGACAGGTTTCCCAACCGCGCACGTACCGGTGAGCTGTTCGGTCGTTTACAGCTTGCGAGCCGCCCTAACACAATCGGTGCCATCGACTTCGCGGTCCGACAAGGAGCACACGACGCATGAGCGACCCCACGGTGGCCATCGCCGGCCTCGGCATCACCGAGCAGGGCAAGGTGTACGGCAGGACGGCCCGGCAGTTCGCCGCCGACGCGGTGCGCCGCGCCGCTGCCGACGCCGGACTGGAGATGTCCGACATCGACGGCCTGATCGTCTCCGGCGGGATCAAGGCCCGGGTCGGGATCGAGTTGCAGAACACGCTGGGCCTGGTCGACCTGAAGCTGCTCACCGCGATGCAGGGATTCGGTTCCACCGCCGCGCAGATGGTTCAGTACGCGTCGATGGCCGTGCAGTCCGGCATGGCGAGCACCGTCGCGATCGTGTGGGCCGACGCGCCGCTGAAGGAGAAATCGCGCTCGTCGGCGGCGTACTCGGGGGCGGGGTCACTGCCGCGGGGTTTCGACGGGATCACCGCGTCCAACGGCATCATGTCGCCGACCACGATGTACGCGCTGGCGGCCCGCAGGCACATGAAGACCTACGGCACGACCTCGGATCAGTTGGGCCACATCGCCGTCGCGCAGCGCGCCTGGGCACAGTTCAACCCCATCGCGCAGTTCTGCGGGACGCCGCTGACGCTGCAGGAGTATCACGACAGCCGCTACATCGCCGAACCGTTCCACCTCTACGACTGCTGCCTGGTGAGCAACGGCGGCGTGGCGGTCATCGTGACGTCGCTGGAGCGGGCCCGCGCGCTGCGGCAGCCGCCGGTGCGCGTGTTGGGCTGGGCGCAGGCACACCCGGGCCGGGCCGGGATCCGCAACGACGACTTCGGTCTGGTCAGCGGTGCGGCCCAGTCGGGCCCGGCGGCGCTGAAGATGGCCCGGACCACGCTCGACGAGATCGGCGTCGCCCAGCTCTATGACTGCTACACCTTCACCGCGCTGCTGACCCTGGAGGACTACGGCTTCTTCCCCAAGGGCGAGGCCGGTCCCGCGATGGCCGAGCCCGGCATGATCGGGCCGGGCGGGCGGCTCAAGTTCAACACCGGCGGTGGGGAATTGAGCTCGTTCTACATGTGGGGCATGACGCCGCTGCACGAAGCCGTGGTGCAGGCGCGCGGGCAGGGCGGCGGGCGTCAGGTCGACGATCACGACCGTGTGCTGGTCTCCGGCAACGGTGGCATCCTCGACTACCACTCGACCCTGGTGCTGGGCACCGACAACTGAGCAAGGAGCGCGACTTCACATGCCCGTCTTCCCCATTGAGCGCGACGCCGCCTCGGCGGAGTTCCTCGACGGCACCAAGCGCGGCGAGTTCCTGCTCGTCCGCGACATCGAGACCGGGGAGATCCTGCCGCCCCAGTTCGACGTCTCCGTGCAACCCGAGCGCTACACCCGGGTGCCCGCCGCGGGCACCGGAACGGTGGTCAGCTGGTCGGTGGTTCACCAGAGGGGCTTCGACGGCCAGATGCACACGCTGCCCGTCGGTATCGTCGAGCTCGACGAGGGCCCGTGGTGGTGGACGTCGTTTCCGGGGGCAGATCCGCAGGCCGACCTGTTCGGGGCGCGGGTGACGGTGGCCTTCGAACTGCTCGGTGACGGCGACGCCGCCGAGGCGATCCCGTACTTCGAGGTGGCCTAGGGCTCACCGGCCGGACCCGCCAACTGCGTCGGCTGGTCGTGGCCGCGCAGCGTGACGGTGTCGCCCAGCTGCCAGTGGCCGCGTTCGTCCTCGGTGGCGCCCGTCACCGTGTCGGCGGCGGCCACCACCAGATGCGGTTCGTTCTTGGCCAATTCGCACAGCCGGGCGGCCTCGTTGACCGGCTCGCCGATGACCGTGTACTCGAATCGCTCTTTGGCGCCGACGTTTCCGGCCACCACCTGACCGGCAGCCACGCCGATGCCCGCGCGCAGTTCCGGGATCTCGTGGCGCAGCCGCCGCGCCATGGCACGTGCGGCGCTCAGCGCCTCGGTCTCGGGGTTGTCCAGGGAGACTGGTGCGCCGAACACCGCGAGCACCGCATCCCCCTCGAACTTGTTCACCAGCCCGTGGTGGTTGTCGACCTCCTCGACGACGACGTCGAAGAACCGGTTGAGCAACTCGACGACCTCGACGGCGGGCCTGCTGGTGACGAGCTGCGTCGACCCGATGATGTCGACGAAGATGACCGCCGCGTGGCGTTCCTCGCCGCCCAGCTCGATCCGCTGCTTCTCCGCGGCGAGCGCGACTTCGCGACCGACGTGGCGGCCGAACAGATCCCGCACCCGCTCGCGTTCACGCAGGCCGTGCACCATCGAGTTGAAACCGCGCTGGAGCTCGCCGAGTTCGGTGCCGTCGAACACCACCAGGTTGCAGTCCAGATCGCCCTGCTCGACATGCTTGAGCGCCTCGCGCACCACCCGGACCGGGGTGGCGATGAGCCACGCCAGCAGCCACATCAGGACCAACCCGAAGACCAGAGCGACGATGGAGATGATCATCACCGCCACCGCGAACTGGGTGGGGCTGAGATTCTTCAACGACAGCGTGAAGATCGCGAGCAACAGGATGCCCAGCACGGGCACTCCGGAGCTGAGCAGCCAGACCGTCATGGTCCTGCCCATGACCCCGTGTGCCAGCCGGCGCGGCGGTCGGCCGGCCTCCAGTGCCTGCGCGGCGACCGGCCGCAGCGCGAACTCGGTGATCATGTAGCACGCCGTGGCGACCACGATGCCGGGAAAACCGACCGCGAACAGGAAGCGGGGGATGAACGCCGAATCCTGCAGGCCGTACAGCAACGTCAGCAGGAGAGTGCCGACGCCCCACAGGAACAGCAGGCTCTGCGCCACCCGGGCCGGGGCCAGGAAGACAGCGCGCTGGTCGGCGGTGGTCGGCCGGCGTTCCTCGATCGACCACCGCAGTGAGGCGACGGTGCGCGAGGTGATCCACGCCGTGCCGAAGATCAGCGCGACCACCATGTAGGCGGGCGTGACCCCGAACGTCAACCATGCCGGTGCATCGGAGAAGACGCTCGGCACCGGGATGGCGACGGTGTTGAGCAACAGCGACACCGCGATGCCCAGGATGTTGGTGAACAGGATGAGGACCGTCAGGATCACCTGAATGCGGACGCGGCGGCGGCCCTGGCTCTCCTCGGGTCTGCCCAACAACCAGGAGCCGTAGTCCGGTGTGCCCAGCCGTCCGCTCTGCCGCGTCACCCGCTCCAGTACCCGGCCCAACCGATACGGCACGCTCTTGGTCGCGTTCATTGTGGCGTCAGCCTAGTGACCCGGCGGCCGGCATCTATGGTGGTTCGGTGCGTCTCGTCATCGCCCAGTGCACCGTCGACTACGTCGGAAGGCTCACTGCCCACCTGCCTTCGGCCCGTCGGCTGCTGTTGTTCAAGGCGGACGGGTCGGTCAGCGTGCATGCCGACGACCGCGCCTACAAGCCCCTGAACTGGATGTCTCCGCCCTGCTGGATCGTCGAACAGCCCGACGGCGAGACCCCGGTGTGGGTGGTGGAGAACAAGGCAGGGGAGCAGCTGCGCATCACCGTGGAGGCGATCGAGCACGATTCCAGCCACGAACTGGGCGTCGATCCGGGTCTGGTGAAAGACGGTGTGGAGGCGCATCTGCAGGCGCTGCTGGCCGAGCACGTCGAACTGCTCGGGGCCGGATACACGTTGGTGCGCCGCGAATACATGACCCCGATCGGGCCGGTGGACCTGCTGTGCCGGGACGAGCAGGGACGCTCGGTGGCGGTGGAGATCAAGCGGCGCGGCGAGATCGACGGCGTCGAGCAGCTCACCCGCTATCTGGATCTGCTCAACCGGGACTCGCTGCTGGCGCCGGTGGCCGGGGTGTTCGCCGCGCAACAGATCAAGCCGCAGGCCCGTACGCTCGCGACTGATCGCGGAATCCGTTGTGTGACTTTGGATTACGACAAAATGCGCGGCATGGACAGCGACGAGTTCCGACTCTTCTGATGAGCGGGTGGCACTGATGGGCAAGCGGCGCGTCCCGCGCAAGCCGGCCCCCGTGCGCGATCCGCTACCCGGGCCGCGGCGCATCGAGGTCGGTGCCGACGGCGACGACTACGAGGTACGCCCGGTGTCGGCCGCACGCGCGACCAAGGTCTACCGGTGCCCGGGTTGCGACCACGAGATCAGGCCCGCTACAGCGCACCTGGTGGTGTGGCCGGCCGACGGTGGCGGCCGCGTCGACGATCGACGGCACTGGCACACGTCGTGCTGGGGGCACCGCCAGACGCGCGGGCCGACTCGCCGCTGGTCTTAGCGCCGGCCTGACTAGTGCTCGGCGTCCTCGCCCGAGGCGGGCTCCACGAGCTCGATGAGCACGCCGCCGCCGTCCTTGGGGTGGATGAAGTTGATCCGCGAGTTCGCGGTGCCGCGGCGGGGGGCGTCGTAGATCAACCGCACGCCCTGCTCGCGCAGACGTTCGCTGAGCGCCTCGATGTCGCTGACCCGGTACGCGAACTGCTGCAGGCCGGGACCGCGCTTGTCGAGGAACTTCGCGATCGTCGAGCTGTCGTCGACCGGGGACATCAGCTGGAGCTGCGGGCTGCCGACCGGGGCGCCGCGGACCGACAGCATCGCCTCGCGGATGCCCTGCTCCTCGTTGACCTCTTCGTGCAGCACGATCATGCCGAGATGGTCGTGGTACCACTTGATCGCGACGTCCAGATCCGGCACGGCGATGCCGACATGGTCGATTCCGGTCACCAGCGCAGTGGCCAGTGCCGGACGGGCGTCAGTCTGCTCGGCGGTCATAACGCAAAGGTAACCTAACAAGATCAGTTTCGAATAGCTTGTGCGCCCGTATAGCCTCTTTGCAGCCGTCTGAAACAAGTCTGGAGGTCGTCATGACGACATCGGTGATCGTTGCTGGAGCCCGTACGCCGGTAGGCAAACTCATGGGTTCGCTCAAGGATTTCAAGGGCAGTGACCTCGGTGCCGTGGCGATCAAAGGGGCCCTGGAAAAGGCCAACGTACCCGCCGATCTGGTCGAGTACGTGATCATGGGCCAGGTGCTCTCCGCAGGCGCCGGCCAGATGCCCGCCCGCCAGGCCGCCGTCGCCGCAGGCATCCCGTGGGACGTCGCGTCCCTGACCATCAACAAGATGTGCCTGTCGGGCATCGACGCGATCGCGCTGGCCGACCAGCTCATCCGCGCAGGCGAGTTCGACGTCGTCGTCGCCGGTGGTCAGGAGTCGATGAGCCAGGCGCCGCACCTGCTGGTCAACAGCCGGTCCGGTTACAAGTACGGCGACGTCACCGCCGTCGACCACATGGCCTACGACGGTTTGCACGACGTCTTCACCGACCAGCCGATGGGCGCGCTGACCGAGCAGCGCAACGACGTCGACCAGTTCACCCGCGCCCAGCAGGACGAGTACGCGGCGGCGTCGCATCAGAAGGCCGCCCGGGCGTGGAAGGACGGGGTGTTCGCCGACGAGGTCGTGCCGGTCGAGATCCCGCAGCGCAAGGGTGACCCGATCGAGTTCACCGAGGACGAGGGCATCCGCGCCGACACCACCGCCGAGTCGCTCGGCGGGCTGCGCCCCGCGTTCCGCAAGGACGGCACCATCACCGCCGGTTCGGCGTCGCAGATCTCCGACGGAGCGTGCGCGGTGGTCGTGATGAACAAGGCGAAGGCCGAGGAACTGGGGTTGACCTGGCTGTGCGAGATCGGCGCCCACGGTGTGGTCGCCGGCCCGGACTCCACGCTGCAGAGCCAGCCCGCGAACGCGATCAAGAAGGCCGTCGCCAAGGAAGGCATCTCGCTGGACCAGGTCGACGTCATCGAGATCAACGAGGCGTTCGCGGCCGTCGCGCTCGCCTCGACCAAGGAACTCGGGCTGGACGAGGCCGCGGTCGAGGAGAAGGTCAACACCAACGGCGGCGCGATCGCCATCGGGCATCCGATCGGGATGTCGGGCGCCCGCATCACGCTGCACGCAGCCCTGGAACTCGCGCGCCGGGGCTCCGGCTACGCGGTTGCCGCGCTGTGCGGCGCGGGCGGACAGGGCGACGCGCTGGTCTTGCGCCGGCCCTGACGCCGGCACGTCAACGACACGTTGTAGTAGCCGGCCGTCCGGTCGGGCACAATGGCCGCTATGACTAGCGCATACGACCTCCGCACCGCAGCGGGCTGGTTCCGGTTGATCGCGTTCGCTGAGGCGGTCAGCTGGGTCGGGCTGCTGATGGGGATGTACTTCAAGTACCTGCACTCCGCACCCACCGAGATCGGGGTGAAGGTGTTCGGCCCGGCGCACGGCGCCGTGTTCGTCGCGTTCGGTGTGGCCGCGCTGGTCGTCGGGATCGTGAACAAATGGGGCATCGCAACCTGGTTGCTGGCGTTGCTGGGCAGCATCGTGCCATTGGGCAGTGTGATCTTCCTCATATGGGCAGATCGCAGCGGCCGGCTGGGTTCCCAGCCGGTATCCGCAGAGCTCGGTCGACCGGGGGCATCGGTATCCGAATCGGCGTGACAAAATTGTTCACGTGACACGACCTGGACCCCGAATCTCGCCTGCGCTGGCGGGAGCTGTCGACCTGTCGGCGCTCAAGCAACGCCCGGCCGCCGCCGGTGCCGGCACGCCGGGCGCAAGCCCCGGCGGCGTGGAGATCACCGAAACCAACCTCGAAGCCGAGGTGCTGGTCCGCTCCACCGAGTTGCCCGTGGTGGTGCTGCTGTGGTCGCCCCGCAGCGATTCCAGTGTCCAGCTCGGCGAGGCGCTGGCCTCCCTTGCCGCCGCCGACGGCGGCAAGTGGGCATACACGACGGTCAACGTCGACACCACCGCGCGGGTCGCGCAGATGTTCGGTGTCCAGGCGGTGCCGACCGTGGTGGCCCTGGCCGGCGGTAGGCCGCTGTCCAGTTTCGAGGGCATGCAGCCGCCCGAGCAGCTGCGGCGCTGGATCGACTCGCTGCTCAACGCGACGGCCGGAAAGCTCGGCGGCGCAGCCGGAGCCGAGGCCGAGGAGACCGTCGACCCCGAGGTCGAACAGGCCCGCGCGTATCTCGACGCCGGCGACTTCGATGCCGCGCGCAGTGCCTACCAGGCGATCCTCGACGCCAACCCGGGCCACCCGGAAGCTCAGGGCGCAGTGCGCCAGATCGCCTTCCTGCAGCGGGCGACGACCCACCCCCGCGACGCCGTCGCGCTCGCCGACGCCTCACCGGAGGACATCGACGCCGCGTTCGCGGCCGCCGACGTCGAGATCATGCAGCAGGACATCGCCGCCGCGTTCGCGCGGCTGACCGCCCTGGTCAAGCGCACCGCGGGGGACGACCGCACCAGGGTGCGCACGCGCCTGATCGAGCTCTTCGAGTTGTTCGATCCGGCCGACCCGGAGGTCGTCGCCGGCCGCGCAACCTCGCCAACGCCCTCTACTGACCTTCCCGCCGAAATTGCGTTCGGCGGGAGCGGGGTCAGGGCTCGACGGGGGTTGCGGCCGTCTCGGGTGGGACTGGCTCGAACCACAGCGCGGCCAGCGGCGGCAGCACCATCACCGCGGACGCGGGCCTGCCGTGCCACGGTTCGTCGGTGGCCTCGACCGCGCCGTAATTGCCGATCCCCGATCCGTGATAGCTGTCGGAGTCGGTGTTGAGCACCTCGCGCCACGTCCCGGCGTGCGGTAGGCCCAGCCGGTAGCGGGCGTGCTCGGCACCCGAGAAGTTGAACACGCAGGCCATCATCGACCCGTCGTCACCGAACCGCAGGAAGCTCAGCACGTTGTTCGCCGAGTCGTTCGCGTCGATCCACGAGTAGCCCTCGGGCTGGCTGTCGCGTGACCACAGCGCACGACGGCTGCGGTAGATGTCGTTGGCGTCGGACAGCATGCGCAGGATGCCGCCGGAGAAGCCCTGCTCGTCGAGCTGGAACCAGTCCACGCCTCGTTCCTCGGACCATTCGGCGCGCTGGCCGAACTCCTGCCCCATGAACAGCAACTGCTTACCAGGGTGCGCCCACTGGTAGGCCAGCAGACTGCGGATGCCCGCGGCCTTCATGTGGTCGTCACCCGGCATCCGGCCCCACAGCGTGCCCTTGCCGTGCACCACTTCGTCGTGGCTGATGGGCAGCACGAAGTTCTCGCTGAACGCATACAGCAGGGAGAACGTCAGTTCGTGGTGGTGGTAGCTGCGGTGGATCGGGTCGCGCTTGATGAACTCCAGCGTGTCGTTCATCCAGCCCATGTTCCACTTCATCGAAAAGCCAAGTCCGCCAAGGTTCGTCGGACGGGTGACGCCGGGCCAGGACGTCGACTCCTCGGCGATCGTGACGATGCCCGGGTTGATCTTGTGGACGGTGGCGTTCATCTCCTGCAGGAACTGCACCGCCTCTAGGTTCTCCCGGCCGCCGTAGATGTTCGGCGACCAGCCGCCCTCGGGTCGCGAGTAGTCGAGGTAGAGCATCGACGCTACGGCGTCGACCCGCAATCCGTCGATGTGGTACTCCTGCAGCCAGTACAGCGCGTTCGCGACGAGGAAGTTGCGTACCTCGGACCGGCCGAAGTCGAAAACGTAAGTGCCCCAGTCCAGTTGCTCGCCGCGGCGCGGATCGCCGTGCTCGTAGAGCGCGGTGCCGTCGAAACGGCCGAGCGCCCACGCGTCCTTGGGGAAGTGGGCGGGCACCCAGTCGACGAGCACGCCGATGCCTGCCCGGTGCAGCGCGTCGACGAGGTAACGGAACTCGTCGGGGGAGCCGAACCGGGACGACGGCGCGTAGTAGGACGTGACCTGGTAGCCCCACGATCCGCCGAACGGATGCTCGGCGACCGGCAGCATCTCGACGTGGGTGAAGCCGTGCTCGACGACGTACTCGGTGAGCTGCTCGGCCAGCTCGGTGTAGCTCAGGCCCGGTCGCCAGGAGCCCAGGTGCACCTCGTAGGTGCTCATCGGCTCGAAGACCGGGTTACGCAGTGCGCGCCCGCTCATCCATTCGTCGTCGCTCCAGGTGTAGTCGCTCTCGAACACCCGGGACGCGGTCTGCGGCGGCACCTCGGTCGCGAAGGCCATCGGGTCGGCGCGGTCGGTCACCGCGCCGTCGGCGCCGTGCACCCGGAACTTGTAGAGCCCGCCCTCGGGGAACCCGGGCCAGAACAGTTCCCACACGCCGCTGGAGCCGAGCACCCGCATCTGGGCTTCGTTGCCCCAGTGGTTGAAGTCGCCGGTCACGCTGACGCCCTTGGCATTGGGCGCCCACACGGCGAACGACACGCCGTCGACCTCGCCGTCGGCGGTGGTGAAGCTGCGCGGATGCGCGCCCAGGATCTCCCACAGCCGCTCGTGCCTGCCCTCACCGAACAGGTGCAGGTCGACCTCACCCAGCGTGGGCAGGAACCGGTAGGCGTCGGCGACGGTGTGCACGAACGCCGACTCGTCCTCGGAGTACCTGATCTGGAACCGGTAGTCGATCAGGCCGGTGAACGGCACCGCGACCGCGAACAGGCCGGATTCGATGTGCTGCAACGGATAGCGGTTGCCGCCGATGAGCGCGACCACCTCGACCGCGTGCGGTCGATAGGCACGGATCACCGTGTGGTCGCCGTACTCGTGGGCGCCCAGGATCGAGTGCGGATCGTGATGCTCACCGGCCAGCAGCCGGTTGAGGTCGGCGGTGTGCGGCCGCAGATGCGGGCTGTCGATGTGGTTCTTCTCCAGATTGGACGCGTTGGTCATGTCGTCACTCCCTACGCAGAAGGTTGGCTCGTTGGTCAGCGGGAACCTGCGGCATGTTGAACACGTGGGCCACAGCCCGCGCCGGGTCCAGGCGCACGTAATTGGCCTGGCCCCACTGGTATTCCTCGCCGGAGATCTCGTCGCGTACCCAGTAGCGGTCCTGCTGGTCCATGCCCAGCGCTTCCATGTCCAGCCACAGCGTCCCCTCTTCCGGGCCGAACGGGTTGATGGTCACCACCACGAGCACCTGATCGCCCGACACCGGGTCGAACTTGCTGTATGCCAGCAGCGCGTCGTTGTCGATGTGGTGGAACTTGATGGTCCGCAACTGCTGCAGCGCGGGGTGCAGGCGGCGGATCTCGTTGAGCCGGGTGATGAACGGCTCCAGGGATTCGCCGTCGGCCACCGCGGCCTCGTAGTCGCGGGGTCGCAGCTCGTACTTCTCCGAGTTCAGGTACTCCTCGCTGCCCTCACGCACCGCGCGGTGCTCGAACAGTTCGAAGCCCGAGTACATCCCCCACGTGGGGCTCATCGTCGACGCGAGAACCGCGCGGATCGCGAACATCCCGGGACCGCCGTGCTGCAGGCTCTCGTGCAGGATGTCGGGCGTGTTCGTCCACAGACTCTGCCTGCAGTAGTCGGCGTGCTCGGCGATCGATTCGCCGAACTCGGTCAGTTCCCACTTGGCCGTGCGCCAGGTGAAGTACGTGTAGGACTGCGTGTACCCGAGCTTGGCCAGTCCGAACAGCCGCGCCGGCCGGGTGAACGCCTCGGCGAGGAAGAGCACGTCGGGGTCGACGTTCTTGACCTCGCCGATCAGCCACGCCCAGAAGTTCGGCGGTTTGGTGTGCGGGTTGTCGACCCGAAACACCTTGACCCCGTGGGACACCCAGTACAGCACCACCCGCAGGACCTCTTCGTACAGGCCGGTGGGATCGGTGTCGAAGTTCAGCGGATAGATGTCCTGGTACTTCTTCGGCGGGTTCTCCGCGTAGGCGATGGTGCCGTCGGGCAGCACCGTGAACCACTCGGGATGCTCCCGGGCCCACGGGTGGTCCGGCGCGCACTGCAGCGCGAGGTCCAGGGCCACCTCGAGGCCTTCGTCGCGCGCCGCGCCGACGAACTCGTCGAAGTCCTCGATGGTGCCCAGGTCGGGGTGCACGGCGTCGTGGCCGCCCTCGTCGCTGCCGATCGCCCACGGGGACCCCACATCGCCGGGGGCGGCGGTGACGCTGTTGTTGCGGCCCTTGCGGTGCACCTTGCCGATCGGATGGATCGGGGGCAGGTACACGATGTCGAAGTTCATCCTGGCCACCCGCGGCAGCGCCTTGATGGCGGTGGCGAACGTGCCGTGCACGGGGTTGCCCGCACTGTCCCAGCCGCCCGTGGAGCGCGGGAAGAACTCGTACCAGGCGCTGAACCGGGCCAGCGGGCGGTCGACCCAGATGCCGTACTGCTTGCCCCGGGTGACGAATTCACGCAGCGGATACTGGTCGAGCAGCGCGGTCAACTCGGGTGCGAGCGCTGCTCCGGCCCGGTAGTACGGGTCGCCGGGCTCGCGCAGCCTGGCAGCCGCCTCGGCCAGCGGAAAACGGTCCTGGCGCGGCACACGCGTGGCGGCGCGTTCCAGCAGCCGGGCGCCGACCTGAAGGTCGTTGTCGAGTTCGCCTTCACTCTGGCCGGCTTCGAGTTTGGCCGTCACGTTCTTGCGCCAGGTCGCCAGCGGATTGCCCCACCCGTCCACGCGGAACGTCCACAGCCCCACCTCGTCGGGGACGAACTGGCCGTGGAACACGTCCGGGGTGCGGCCGGTGTCCATCGGAAGGGCGAGCGGGCGCACCCGCGGAGACGGATTGACCAAATCCTCGATCGGCACCACCTCGGCGGGCCGCACCCGGCCCGGCGGCTCGTCGGCCAGCGCGGGATAGGCGGTCCCGTGGTAGCGGACCACCAGGGTCGCGTCTACTGCGTCGTGGCCCTCCCGCCACACGGTGGCGGTCACCGGGACAACCTCACCGACGACCGCTTTGGCCGGGAAGCGTCCTTCCGACACCACGGGCTGGACGTCATCGATCTCGATACGACCGGCGGTCACGCGATCACTCCCTGGCACTCCCTACGATTTCGATCAGCACCGCATGGCGACTGCCACGCGTCCTTGCCTGTCGCGCCCTATACCCACCGTAGTGTCCGACTCAACCTTTCGTCGGGCATCACCTTTCGTCGGTCATCAGGTCTCGCCCGCCCGCGGGCATCGAGTCTTCGCCCGCCCGCGGGCGTGACCGCACCCGGCGGCGCGTTCACGTCAGTAAGGTGAAGTCGCGTGAAAGCTCTTCGCAGGTTCACCGTTCGCGCCCATCTACCCGCGCCGCTGGCCGCGCTCGAGCGGCTCTCCGTCAATCTGCGCTGGTCCTGGGACAAACCGACCCAGGACCTGTTCGCCGCGATCGACCCGCGGCTGTGGCAGCAGGTCGGCGACCCGGTCGCGCTGCTCGGCCAGGTGGGTCCGGCCCGGTTGGAGGAACTGGCCGCCGACGACTCGTTCGTGCAGCGCCTCGACGCGCTGGCCGCAGATCTGGACGACTACCTGACCAGGCCGTTGTGGTACCAGCAACTCGCCGGCGAGAAGACCGCCGAACTGCCCAAGGGCATCGCCTACTTCTCGATGGAGTTCGGGGTCGCCGAGGTGCTGCCCAACTACTCCGGCGGCCTCGGCATCCTGGCCGGCGACCATCTGAAATCGGCATCGGATCTCGGTCTGCCGCTGATCGCGGTCGGGCTGTACTACCGCTCCGGATACTTCCGGCAGTCGCTGAGCGCCGACGGCTGGCAGCACGAGAGCTATCCGTCGCTGGACCCGCAGGGGCTGCCGTTGCGCCTGCTCACCGACGCTGCCGGCGCACCGGTGCTGATCGAACTCGCCCTGCCGGCCGGAGCGCAGCTGCACGCCCGGGTCTGGATCGCGCAGGTGGGCCGAATCCCGTTGCTGCTATTGGATTCCGACATCCCGGAGAATGAGCACGAGCTGCGCTCGGTCACCGACCGGCTCTACGGCGGCGACCAGGAGCACCGGATCCGGCAGGAGATCCTGGCCGGCATCGGCGGGGTGCGTGCCATCCGTGCGTTCACCACGCTGGAGGGCCTGGCCGCGCCGGAGGTGTTCCACATGAACGAGGGACACGCCGGCTTCCTGGGCGCCGAACGCATCCGCGAGCTGATCGAGGCCGGCCTGGACTTCGACACCGCGCTGGCGGTGGTCCGCGCGTCCACGGTGTTCACCACCCACACGCCGGTGGCGGCGGGCATCGACCGGTTCCCGGTGGAGATGGTGCAGCGCTACTTCGGGCCCGGATCGGACGCCACGTCCTCCGTCGGACCCCCGCTGCTGCCCGGTGTGCCGCTGGAGCGCATTGTCGCGTTCGGCGCGGAGGACGATCCGACGAAGTTCAACATGGCGCACATGGGCCTGCGCCTGGCGCAGCGCGCCAACGGGGTGTCTCTGCTGCACGGCCGGGTCAGCCGGGCGATGTTCAACGAGCTGTGGCCGGGATTCGATGCCGACGAGGTGCCGATCGGCTCGATCACCAACGGCGTGCACGCGCCGACCTGGGCGGCGCCGCAGTGGCTGGAGCTGGGACGCGAACTGCTCGGCAGCGGGGACCTGAGCCCGCTGCGGGAGATGGAGTCCTGGTCGCGACTGCAGCAGGTCGACTCGGGCCATCTGTGGTGGATCCGATCCCAGCTGCGTGCCGAGCTGATCGCCGACGTGCGCGCCAGGCTGCGCCGGTCCTGGCTGGAGCGTGGTGCCTCCGATGCTGAACTCGGTTGGGTGGCAACGGCTTTCGATCCGAATATTCTGACCATCGGATTCGCCCGCCGCGTGCCCACCTACAAGCGGCTGACGCTGATGCTGCGCGACCCGGAACGCCTGACGAGATTGCTGCTCGACGACGAGCGGCCGATCCAGTTGATCGTGGCCGGCAAGTCGCATCCGGCCGACGAGGGCGGCAAGGCGCTGATCCAGCAGATCGTGCGGTTCGCCGACCGGGCAGACCTGCGGCACCGCATCGCGTTCCTGCCCGATTACGACATCTCGATGGCACGCAAGCTGTACCACGGTTGCGATGTGTGGCTGAACAACCCGCTGCGCCCACTGGAGGCATGTGGCACGTCGGGGATGAAGAGCGCGCTCAACGGCGGGCTGAATCTGTCGATCCGCGACGGCTGGTGGGACGAGTGGTACGACGGCGAGAACGGTTGGGAGATCCCGACCGCCGACGGCCTGGCCGACGAGGGCAGGCGCGACGACCTCGAAGCCGCCGCGCTCTACGACCTTCTCGAGCGTGCCGTCGCGCCGAAGTTCTACGACCGCGACGACGGCGGCGTACCGACGCGGTGGGTGGAGATGGTGCGCCACACGCTGCAGGTCCTGGGCCCCAAGGTGCTCGCCTCGCGGATGGTGCGCGACTACACCCAGAAGTACTACCTGCCCGCCGCGCAGGCGCTGCGGCAGGTGATCGAGCCCGGGCAGAGCGGTACGCCGGAGTACGCCGTGCCGTTCGGCGCGGCACGCGAACTCGCGCAGTACCGCATGCGCGCCCAGCAGGCGTGGCCGCATATCAAGATCACCGATGTGGACAGCTACGGGCTGCCCGACACCCCGCTGCTGGGGTCCGAGCTGACCCTGACCGCGCAGGTGGCGCTCGGCGACCTGCGGCCCGACGAGGTCGTGGTGCAGGCCGTGGTGGGGCGGGTCGACGCCGGTGACGCGCTGATCGCCCCGGCCACCGTGCAGATGGTCCACACCGGTACGGCGGAGAGCGGCGTGGAGATCTTCACCGCGACGACGCCGCTGTCGGTCGCCGGGTCCGTCGGCTACACGGTGCGGGTGCTGCCGCACCACCGGTTGCTGGCCGGGGACAACGAACTCGGTCTGGTCACCTCTGCGTGACGTCGCGGCCGCTCAGGCGAACCGTCTGAAGCACCGTTCGGTGTCGCCGAGGACGCCGACGCGGAAGGCGTCGATGCGGGAGAAGCCCGACGGTACGGAGTCGCCGTTGACGTCGCTGGCCACCAGTCCGTTGGTCAGGATGCCCGAGACCGCCTCGTCGACGTCGCCTGCGGTGAGCGCGACCGTCTCGCCGTCGGGGGTGGTCACCTCCTCGGTCATCTTGACGGTCGCGACGCCGGTCAGGCAGGCCGTGCGCAGTGCGGTCTCGGCGTCGTCGAGCGGCAGGCTGCCGCGTTCGCGCTGCAGCGCCAGCATGTATCGCGACACCAGCACCGAGTAGGCGACGTTGTCGCCTGCGGCCAGGTTCTCGGCCGCTCTTGGATCGGCCGGTGCGCCCATCTCCTCCAGTGCCGGCAGGTCGACGACGATCGTGTTGGTGTCCGGGCAGTAGGAGGCCGGCGGGCTGGCGCGCACGCCCGGACAGTTCGAGGCGGAGTCGGCGTCGAAGCTCAGGGCGGGAGGGTTGTTGGGGGAGAACAGGATTCCCATCGCGTCGACGACCGCCCGCACCGAGCTCTCGGTGATCGGCAGCTCGCCGGTCCCGTCCTCGGGCAGCATCACGGGCAGTTCTCCGCGCCGCTGTTCGATCTCGTCCATGTCGATGGCCACGCAGGCCTGTGGACCGTCGGTGAAGCCGAACTGGAACGCGGACAATCGCTCGAATGCCGAACCGTGCTCGTTGATACCGGCATCGGGATCGCCTTCGGACTGCACCGGGTCGCGGAACGAGACCACACCGGCGAGCACGTTGTTGAGTCCCTCGCCCGTGCTCAGCGTGAACCGCGGTGAGGAGTCCTCGGCGACCCAGCGCATGTAGGCGCCGGCGAAACAGTCGGCCTGCTGCTCGGCGACCAGGGTGGGGGTGTCGTTGCGGGCCAGCCCGGCCAGTCGTGAGATGGCGTGCCCGTACTCGTGCGCCAGCACCATCACCACGCCGATGTCGCCGTAGGCACTCTGGAGTCCGGGCAGCAGTTCGCCACGGTCCCAGCCGAGGGTTCTCTCGGGGTAGCAGTAGCCGGCATTGATCAGGCCGAAGGTTTCTGTGCCGCAGAATGTTCCGTCGAATTCGTTGGCGTCCCAGGAGATCAGCTCGGCCACCGGCCGGAACCGCTCGTCGAAGGTCTCCTCGTACGCCGTCGCCCAGTAGTCCTCGATGTCGGTGACCGCACTCGCGGCGAGTTCGTCGATGCTGCCGCCGTCGGTGCCCTCGGGGTCTCGGGCGGGGCCCTCGGCGCCGGGCCGCAGCCCGGTCGGTCCGTCGGTCGCGGGCATTCCCGCGACCCGGAACGGATCGTCGAAAATCGAGACGGCTTCGCCCTGCAGCGTGGTCGAGCAGCCGGAGGCGACCAGCAGCGAGCCGGCGGCGACCGCGACGGCGAACGTCGTGCGCAGGCTTCTCGACGGGCCCATGACCGCCGCCTTTCGTCAGTGCCGCCGGTGGCACGACCACCGCGACCGAACCTCCCGCCAGGATAGTGACCGCGCGCCGCGACCCGTCGGCGTCGCGGCGGGCGGCCGGGTCAGTGCGTGGCGCGCAACCGCTGCAGCGCCGCCCGCACCGCCGTGCCGTCGGTCGTCGCCCAGAACGGCGGCAGCGACGCGCGCAGGTAGCTGCTGTAGCGCGCGGTGGCCATCCGGGAGTCGAGCACGGCGACCACGCCCCGGTCGTCGACGCGGCGCAGCAGCCGGCGCCCTGGGCGAGCAGCAGCGCCGCATGGCTGGCCGCCACGGCCATGAACCCGTTGCCGCCGCGCGCGGCGACGGCGCGCTGCCTGGCGGTCAGCAGCGGATCGTCCGGGCGGGGGAACGGGATGCGGTCGATGAGCACCAGCGACAGCGACGGCCCGGGCACGTCGACGCCCTGCCACAGCGACAGGGTGCCGAACAGCGAGGTCTGCTCGTCCGCGGCGAACCGCTGCACCAGCGCCGAGGTGGTGTCCTCGCCCTGGCACAGGACCGGTGTCTTGAGGCGCTCGCGCATCACCTCGGCGGTGGCCTTGGCCGCGCGCATCGACGAGAACAGTCCCAGCGTGCGGCCGTCGGCGGCTTCGATCAGCGCGGTGATCTCGTCGAGTTGCTCGGCCGAGCCGGTGCCGTCGCGCCCGGGCGGCGGCAGGTGCGCGGCGACGTAGAGGATCCCCGCCTTCTTGTGGTCGAACGGCGATCCGACGTCCAGTCCCCGCCAGCGGCCCGCGCCGCCGCCGGCGCCCGTTCGCCGTCCTGGTTGGGGGGGCCGGCGAGGCCCCAGGCCGAGGCCATCGCGTCGAAACTGCCTCCGATGGTCAGCGTCGCCGAGGTCAGCACCGCGGTCGACGGCCCGAACAGCCGGTTGCGCAGCAGGCCGGCCACCGACAGCGGCGCGACGCGCAGGATCGCGCGGCTGCCGGACCTGGCGTCGTCGATGTGGTCGAGCCAGACGACGTCGGTGCGCTGGGGGATCGCGGGCACGAACGAGTCCAGGATGCGGGCGGCGGTGTCGCAGACATCGGAGAGCGCGGTGGCCGCCTCCGCCCGCGCCGCAGTCGTCTTCGGGTCGTTGGGGGCGGTGTCCACCGCAGTGCGGGCCGCGTGCGCGGCGTCGCGCAGTGCCGTCAGGCAGATGCCCAGTTCCTCGCCGAGCACGTCCAGGCGGCCGGGCTGGGCCTCGAAGATCGCCGACGAGAACGTCGCCGACGCCGCCTCCAGCCGCTCGGCGAGGTCGGGGGCGATCACGCGTGCGGCGCGCCGGTGCGCGATGCCCAGCGACGTCGCCGACAGCTCCGCGGTCGCCACCGCGGTGACCCGGTCGACCAGCTCGTGTGCCTCGTCGACCACCAGCAACTCGTGCTCGGGCAGCACGTTGGCATCGCCGATGGCGTCGATGGCCAGCAGCGCGTGGTTGGTGACCACGACGTCGGCCTCGCCGGCCAGGCCACGCGCGCGTTCGGCGAAGCACTCGGTGCCGAACGGGCAGCGCGACATCCCGATGCACTCGCGCGCCGACACACTGACCTGCGCCCAAGACCGGTCCGGCACACCGGGTTTGAGATCGTCACGGTCGCCGGTGGTGGTCGTCTCCGACCATTCGGTGAGCCGCGCGACGTCGCGGCCCAGCGCGCTGCTCGGCACCGGCGAGAACAGTTCCTCCTGCGGCAGGTCGTCGGGTACGCCTGCCGCGGAGCCGTTGTGGATCTTGTTCAGGCACAGATAGTTTCCGCGACCCTTCAGCAAGGCGAAGGAGGGGCGGCGGGGCAACGCCCCGGCCAGCGAGTCCGCCAGCCGCGGCAGGTCGCGATCGACCAGTTGCCGTTGCAGCGCGATGGTGGCGGTGGAGACCACCACCGGCCGGTTCTCCGAGAGCGCGTGCGCGATCGCGGGCACCAGGTAGGCCAGTGATTTCCCGGTGCCTGTGCCGGCCTGGACGGCGAGATGCTCCCCGGTGTCGAATGCGCGCGCGACGGCCTCGGCCATCGCGATCTGCCCCTCGCGGGTGGCGCCGCCCAGCCCGGCGACCGCCGTGGCCAACAGGTCGGTGACCTCCACAGGCGTCTACCTCGGACCGCGCACGGGCGCGATCATGCGGGTCGGGATCGCGGGATCGCCGTTGGACAGGCTCAGGCCGTCCCACGGCAGGCTGTGCAGCCCCTCGGCGACGAGGGTCCGCGCGCGGTCGAGCCCGAGATCGGCGACGGGTTCGCCGTGGCGCACCAGCGGGATGGTCAGCTCGCGGTGGTTCAGGTCCTCCGGCACCGGCGGTGGGCTGCCCGCGGGATGGACCACCTCTTCGACGATGGTGCCGGAACGCTTGGCGAGTCTGCACGCCTGCTTGTGGCCGCCGTGAGATCCCTTGTGGCTACTGCGCTTCTCCACCGCGATGCCGTCCACCTCGACCAGCTTGTAGACCATGCCCGCGGTGGGGGCGCCCGACCCGGTGACCACCGAGGTGCCGACGCCGTAGAAGTCCACCGGTTCGGCGCGCAACGCCGCGATCGCGAACTCGTCGAGGTCGCCAGACACCACGATGCGGGTCTCCGTGGCCCCGAGCCGGTCCAACTGTTCCCGGACCTGACGGGCCAGCACCCCCAGATCGCCGGAGTCGATGCGCACCGCACCCAGTCCGGTGCCCGCGACCTCGACCGCGTTGGCGACGCCCGCGGTGATGTCGTAGGTGTCGACGAGCAGGGTGGTGCCGACGCCCAACGCGTCGACCTGGGCCCGGAACGCGGCCTTCTCCCAGTCGCCGGGGGTGCCGTCCGCGGTGGTGTGCAGCAGCGTGAACGCGTGGGCGCTGGTGCCCAGCGCGGGCACGCCGTGGCGCCGCGCGGCGGCGAGGTTGGACGTGCCGGTGAAACCGGCCAGGTATGCCGCCCGTGCCGCGGCGACCGCAGCCTGTTCGTGGGTGCGGCGCGAACCCATCTCGATCAGCGGGCGTCCGGCCGCGGCGCTGACCATCCGCGCCGCTGCCGAGGCCACCGCGGCGTCGTGGTTGAAGATCGACAGCGCCAGCGTCTCCAGGATCACGCATTCGCCGAAGGTGCCGTGCACCGACAGCACCGGTGAGCCGGGGAAGTACAGCTCGCCCTCGGCGTAGCCGTCCACGTCACCGGTGAAGCGGTAGTCGGCCAGAAAGCCCAGCGTGGCGTCGTCGAGGAAGTCCTGAAGGAGGGCCAGCGCGTCGGAGTCGAAGCGGAATTGCGCCAGCGCCTCGACGAACCGGGCCGTGCCTGCGGTGACGCCGTAGCGCCTGCCGCCGGGGAGGCGGCGCGCGAAGACCTCGAACGTGCTGCGCCGGGCCGCCGTGCCGTCGCGCAGCGCGGCGGCGAGCATGGTCAGTTCGTACTTGTCGGTGAGCAACGCCACAGACATGTCCGACAGGTCCGGGGGCGACAGGGGCACACGGTCACCGTATCGGTTCCGGGCGCGTCCGGGACCCCGGTATTCTGGCCGCATGGTGACGCCGCCCAGGCCCGACCGGGCACCCGCGAAGACCGTGACGTGCGCTTGGACCCGGAAACGGCCGAAGCGACCGACACGCCGTGGGTGACCATCGTCTGGGACGACCCGGTGAACCTGATGACCTACGTGACCTACGTCTTCCAGAAACTCTTCGGCTACAGCGAACCGCACGCCACCAAGTTGATGCTGCAGGTGCACAACGAGGGCAAGGCCGTGGTGTCCGCGGGCAGCCGGGAGTCCATGGAGGCCGACGTGACCAGGCTCCACGCCGCAGGGCTGTGGGCGACACTGCAACAGGACCGCTGAAAACACTGTGCGTAAATGGAAACGGGTCGAGGGCGCCGACGGCCCGCGGTTTCGGTCGGCACTGGCCGCCCACGAATCAGAGTTGCTGAGCAGCCTGGTCACCTCGCTGCTGGGCATGCTCGACGCCCGGGAGAGCTCCGGCCCGGTGGACGAACTCGCCGAGATCACCGGCATGCGCACCGGCAACTCCGTTCCGCCGCAAGACGATACGTTGAAGCGACTGCTCCCGGACTTCTACCGGCTGGCCACCGAGCATCCGGCCGGGTCCGGTCCGGCGGAGAGTCTGAACAGCGCGCTGCGCAGCCTGCACGAGCCCGCCATCATCGACGCCAAACGTGAAGCGGCGCAACGCCTGCTGGACACGGTCCCGGCGGCGGGCGGCAAGTTCGAGTTGTCCGAGGACGACGCGCACGCCTGGGCGTCGTCCGTCAACGACGTCCGGCTGGCGCTCGGCACCATGCTCGGGGTGGGTTCCGACATTCCCGACCGGCTGCCCGGCGACCACCCGATGGCCGGGCATCTCGACGTCTACCAGTGGCTCACGGTGATGCAGGAATACCTGGTGATCTGCCTGATGGACCAGTCGCGGTGAGCGGATCGATCACCGACGTCGGCGGCATTCTGGTCGGCCACCATCACCGGCTCGACGACGACGCGCAGCTGGGGTCGGGCTGGGCGACCGGAACCACCGTCGTGCTGACGCCGCCGGGAACCACCGGCGCGGTCGACGGGCGGGGCGGCGCCCCCGGCACCCGGGAGACCGACCTGCTCGACCCGAGCAACTCCGTGCGCCACATCGACGCGGTCGTGCTGACCGGCGGCAGCGCGTTCGGGCTGGCAGCCGCCGACGGAGTGATGACCTGGTTGGAGGAGCGCAACCGCGGGGTCGCGCTGGACGGCGGTGTGGTCCCGATCGTGCCCTCGGCGGTGATCTTCGACCTCCCGGTCGGCGGCTGGCAGTGCCGGCCCGATGCCGACTTCGGCTACCGCGCGGCCGCCGCGGCCGGCGCCGACGCGGCGATCGGCACCGTCGGGGCGGGGGTCGGGGCACGTGCCGGCGTCCTCAAGGGCGGTGTCGGCACGGCCTCGGTGCTGCTCGATTCCGGCGTCACGGTCGGCGCGCTCGTGGTGGTGAACTCCGCGGGCGACGTCGTCGACCCGGCCACCGGTTTGCCCTGGCTCGCGTCCCATGCCGAACAGTTCGGGCTCGTCGCCCCGCCCGCGGACCAACTCGCGGCCTACACCGACCGGCACGGCGAACTCAGCCCGCTCAACACCACCATCGCGGTGGTGGCCACCGACGCGGCGCTGAGCAAGGCGGCATGCCGGCGGGTGGCGGTCGCGGCCCAGGACGGACTGGCCCGCACCATCAACCCCTGCCACACCCCGCTGGACGGCGACACCGTGTTCGCGCTGGCCACCGGCGCGGTGGAGGTCAACCCGGACCCGACGACGCCGGCCTCGATGACCCCGGAGCTGCCGCTGGTGACCGCCGTCGGCGCCGCGGCGGCCGAGGTGCTGGCGCGCGCCGTGCTGGTCGCGGTGCTGGCCGCCGCCCCGGTCGCCGGAATACCGACATACCGTGGGATGTTGCCGGGAGCGTTCGAGTGAGAGGACTGTGCAGTGTTGACGATCCGTGCTGACCTGGTCGAGGCCATGGTCAGCCATGCCCGCGCCGATCATCCCGACGAGGCCTGCGGCGTCATCGCCGGCCCCGAGGGCTCCGATCGCCCCGAGCGGTTCATCGCGATGGTCAACGCGGAGCGCTCGCCGACGTTCTACCGGTTCGACTCCATGGAGCAGCTCAAGGTGTGGAAGGCGATGGACGAGGCCGACGAGGTGCCCGTCGTCATCTACCACTCGCACACCGGCACCGAGGCCTACCCGAGCCGCACGGACGTCGCGATCGCGGCGGAACCCGACGCCCACTACGTCCTGGTGTCCACCCGCGACCCCGACGAACACGAGCTGCGGAGCTACCGCATCGTGGACGGCGTCGTCACCGAAGAGCCCGTCACCATCGTCGAGCAGTACTGAAGACAACCGAAGGAGTCACTCCCGTGGCCATCTCTGTGTCCATCCCCACGATCCTGCGCACCCACACCGGTGGCGAGAAGCGCGTGTCCGCCTCCGGCGACACACTGCAGGCCGTGATCGCCGATCTCGAGGCCAACTACTCGGGCATCTCGGATCGGCTGGTCGACCCCGCCAACCCGGGCAAGCTGCACCGCTTCGTCAACATCTACGTCAACGACGAGGACGTGCGGTTCTCCGGTGGCCTGGAGACCGCGATCTCCGACGGCGACTCGGTGACGATCCTGCCCGCCGTCGCAGGAGGCTGAGCACTTTCCGATGACGCGCTACAACTCGCTGCTCGAAGCGCTCGGCAACACCCCGCTGGTCGGGTTGCAGCGGCTCTCGCCTGCCTGGGACGGGTCGCCGCACGTGCGGCTGTGGGCCAAGCTCGAAGGACCGCAACCCGACGGGCTCAATCAAGGACCGGCCGGCGCTGCGGATGATCGAGGACGCCGAACGCGAAGGCCGGCTGCATCCCGGGGCCACGATCCTGGAGCCGACGAGCGGCAACACCGGTATCTCGCTGGCGATGGCGGCGCTGCTCAAGGGCTACCAGATGGTCTGCGTGATGCCGGAGAACACCTCGATCGAACGGCGCCAGTTGCTGGAGCTCTACGGCGCGCGGATCATCTACTCGCCCGCCGAGGGCGGTTCCAACACCGCGGTGGCGCACGCCAAAGAGCTTGCCGCCGAACATCCCTCCTGGGTGATGCTGTACCAGTACGGCAACCCGTCCAACGCGGCCGCGCACTACGAGGGCACCGGCCCCGAGCTGCTGGCCGACCTCCCCGAGATCACCCACTTCGTCGGGGGCCTCGGCACGACCGGCACGCTGATGGGCACCGGACGGTTCCTGCGCGAGCACGTACCCGGGGTGCAGATCGTGGCGGCCGAACCCCGCTACGGCGAGGGCGTGTACGCGTTGCGCAACATCGACGAGGGCTTCATTCCCGAGCTGTACGACCCGGAGGTGCTGACCACGCGATTCGCGGTGGGCTCCTTCGATGCGGTGCGGCGCACCCGCGAGCTGGTGCAGACCGAGGGGATCTTCGCAGGCATCTCCACCGGCGCGATCCTGCACGCGGCGCTGGGGATGGCGGCCAAGGCGGTCAAGGCGGGGGAGCGCGCCGACATCGCGTTCACGGTGTGTGACGCGGGCTGGAAGTATCTGTCCACCGGCGCCTACGCCGGTAGCCTGGATGACGCTGAAGACGCGTTGGAAGGGCAGCTTTGGGCGTGACGGGGACCGGTGGACACCCAGCCCTGCCCGCGGGGCCGACGAAGCGGCCCCCGTGGATGGTGGGCGGCCTCACCATCGTGTCGTTCATCGTGCTGCTCTGGATCATCGAGCTGTTCGACTCGCTGACCGGACATCGCCTCGACGGCAACGGGATCCGCCCGCTGGAGACCGACGGGCTGTCCGGCATCCTGTTCGCGCCGCTGTTGCACTCCGACTGGGGCCACCTGATCGCCAACACGGGCCCGGCGCTGGTCCTCGGATTCCTCATGACGCTGTCAGGCCTGTCGCGGTTCCTGTACGCGACGGCGATCGTCTGGATCGTCGGCGGCCTCGGCACCTGGCTGATCGGCAACATCGGCGCCCCCACATACCACGGCACCGTCGTCGAGACCAACCACATCGGCGCCTCGGGGCTGATCTTCGGCTGGCTCACGTTCCTGATCGTGTTCGGCTTCTTCACCCGCAAGATCTGGGAGATCGTCGTCGGGGTCGTGGTGCTGTTCATCTACGGGAGCATCCTGCTCGGCGTGTTGCCGGGGACGTTCGGCGTGTCCTGGCAGGGGCACCTGTGCGGTGCGGCCGCGGGGGTGCTGGCGGCGTACCTGCTCTCGGGTCCCGAGCGCCGGGCGCGGCAGCCACACCGGCCCGCGACGACCCCGCCGTACCCGACCCGATGAGCGACCAGCAGGCGCCGATCGGCATCTTCGACTCCGGGGTGGGCGGGCTGACCGTGGCACGCGCGGTGATCGACCAGCTGCCCGACGAGGACATCATCTACATCGGCGACACCGGCAACGGGCCCTACGGCCCGCTGACCATCCCGCAGATCCGTGCGCACGCGCTGGCGATCGGCGACGACCTGGCAGGCCGCGGCGTCAAGGCGCTGGTGATCGCGTGCAACTCGGCGTCGTCGGCGTGCCTGCGGGACGCGCGGGAGCGGTACGCCCCGATCCCGGTGGTCGAGGTGATCCTGCCTGCCGTGCGCCGCGCCGTGGCCACCACCCGCAACGGCCGCATCGGCGTCATCGGCACCGCGGCGACGATCGCGTCGGGCGCCTACCAGGACACGTTCGCCGCGGCCCGCGACATCGAGGTGTTCGGCGTGGCGTGCCCGCGCTTCGTCGACTTCGTCGAACGCGGCGTCACCAGCGGACGTCAGGTGCTCGGCCTGGCCGAGGGCTACCTGGAGCCGCTGCAGCGGGCCGAGGTCGACACGCTGGTGCTCGGGTGCACCCACTATCCGATGCTGTCGGGCCTGATCCAGTTGGCGATGGGCGACCACGTGACGCTGGTGTCCAGCGCCGAGGAGACCGCCAAGGATCTGCTGCGCGTGCTGACCGAGCAGCAGTTGCTGAGACCGCATCCGGCGGATCCGGCCGCGGCGCCGCGCCGGCAGTTCGAGGCCACCGGGGACCCGGCGGCGTTCACCGCGCTGGCCGCGCGGTTCCTCGGGCCCACACTCGACGGGGTCCGGCCTGTTCAGCGTCACGCCGGTTCTCGGACATGACCTTCCTCGCCGAAAGCGGCGATGTTTTCGTCATGGCGATGCCGGGCATGGCAAGCTAGTGGGCGTGCGAATCACCGTACTCGGTTGCTCCGGCAGTGTGGTCGGTCCTGATTCGCCCGCGTCGGGATATCTCGTCACCGCGCCCGACACCCCGCCGCTGGTGCTGGATTTCGGTGGCGGTGTCCTCGGCGCACTGCAGCGTCACGCGGACCCGAACTCCGTCCATGTGTTGCTGTCCCATCTGCACGCCGACCACTGTCTGGATTTGCCCGGACTGTTCGTCTGGCGGCGGTACCACCCGACGCCGGCGCAGGAGCGAGGGTTCGTCTACGGGCCCGCCAACACGTGGGCCCGCCTCGGTTCGGCGTCCTCGCCGGAGGGCGGCGAGATCGACGACTTCACCGACATCTTCGAGATCCGGCACTGGGTGGACAACCAGCCTGTCCAGATGGGCGCGCTGACGGTACTGCCGCGTCTGGTGTGCCACCCGACCGAGTCCTACGGGATGCGGTTCACCGACCCGTCCGGGGCGACCCTGGTCTACAGCGGCGACACCGGCTACTGCGATGCGCTCATCGAGCTGGCCCGCGACGCCGACGTGTTCCTGTGCGAGGCGTCGTGGACGGATTCGCCGGACCGGCCGCCGCGCCTGCACCTGTCCGGTGCCGAGGCCGGCCGGGCGGCCGCCCGTGCCGGTGTGGGCGCGCTGCTGCTGACCCACATCCCGCCGTGGACGTCCCGCGAGGACGTGATCAGCGAGGCGAAGGCGGAGTTCGACGGCCCCGTGCACGCGGTGGTCTGCAACGAGACCTTCGAGGTCACGCGCTCCTGAGAGGCCGCCCGGGCTGACCAGCTAGGGTTGGCCCGTGTCCAGACGAGAAGACGGCCGCCTCGACGACGAACTGCGCCCGGTCACCATCACGCGCGGTTTCACCACTCATCCCGCCGGTTCGGTACTGGTGGAGTTCGGGCAGACGAGGGTGATGTGCACCGCCAGCGTCACCGAGGGCGTGCCCCGGTGGCGCAAGGGATCCGGGCAGGGCTGGCTGACCGCCGAGTACGCGATGCTGCCCGCCGCCACCCATGAGCGGTCCGGCCGCGAGTCGGTCAAGGGACGGGTCGGCGGCCGCACCCAGGAGATCAGCCGGCTGGTCGGCCGATCCCTGCGCGCCTGCATCGACCTGGCCGCGCTGGGGGAGAACACCATCGCGATCGACTGCGACGTGCTGCAGGCCGACGGTGGTACCCGCACGGCGGCCATCACCGGCGCCTACGTGGCGCTCTCTGACGCCGTCACCTATCTGGCCGCGGCAGGCAAGCTCTCCGATCCGCGTCCGCTGTCGTGCGCGATCGCCGCCGTGAGCGTCGGTGTGGTGGACGGCCGCATCCGCGTGGACCTGCCCTACACCGAGGATTCGCGCGCCGAGGTGGACATGAACGTCGTCGCCACCGACACCGGCACGCTCGTGGAGATCCAGGGCACCGGCGAGGGCGCGACGTTCCCGCGGTCCACCCTGGACAAGATGCTCGACGTCGCGATGGTCGCCATCGACCAGCTCTTCGAGGTGCAGCGCGCGGCGTTGGCGCTGCCCTACCCGGGTCAGCTGCCGGCGTCGACCGAGCCCGCGAAGAAGGCCTTCGGGAGCTGACCGCGATGTCGCGTCTGCTGGTGGCCAGCCGCAACCGCAAGAAACTGGCCGAGTTGCGCCGCGTGCTCGACGCCGCGGGCGTGTCCGAACTGACCCTGCTGTCCCTCGACGACGTCCCGCCGTTCGACGAGGCGCCCGAGACCGGGGCGACGTTCGAGGAGAACGCGTTGGCCAAGGCCCGCGACGCCTTCACCGCGACCGGCATCCCCGCCGTCGCCGACGATTCCGGTCTGGAGGTCGACGCCCTCAACGGCATGCCGGGTGTGCTCAGCGCCCGCTGGGCGGGGCGGCACGGCGACGATCCCGCGAACACCGCGCTGCTGCTCGGCCAGCTCGCCGACGTGCCCGACGACCGGCGTGGTGCGGCGTTCGTGTCGGCGTGCGCAGTGGTGTTCGGTCCCGGCGACGGCGACGCGGTGGTGGTCCGGGGGGAGTGGCCGGGCAGCATCGTGCGTGCGCCCCGCGGCGACGGCGGATTCGGTTACGACCCGGTGTTCCTGCCCGCCGGTTCGGACAGGACCGCCGCCGAGCTGAGTCCGGCGGAGAAGGACGCGTCGTCGCACAGGGGCCGCGCGCTGGCCGCGCTGCTGCCGTCGCTGCGCAGCCTGGTCTGAGGACGGGTCACCCGGTTCAACATCCACGCCACCGGGACGGTCAGCGCCAGCGTCGCGGCGATCAGCACGGGCATCGAACCGGTGAACAGCGACCAGTCGAGCACCAGGTGCATCGTCAGCGCCATCACCGCGACGTGCACCAGGAAGATCTCGTAGGAGATCTCGCCGAGCCACACCATCGGCCTGCTGCCCAGCACCCGCGCGTACGAATCCCGGCACCCCAACGCCACCGGTGCCACGGCCAGCGTCGCGATCGCCGCGTACAGCAGTGACCTGACCACCGGTGTCCAGGCCGGATCGGGGCCCCACAGCGTGCCGCCGAGCGGAGTCGACACCACCAGGTAGAGCACGACGGCCGCCGGCACCGCGACGATCGCGGCGCAGCGGGCACCGACCCGTTCCAGCACCGCGAGGGCCATTCCGCCGGCGAACCACGCCAGGTGCGCGGGCAGCCACATGCCCGCGGAGTTCGGCAGCAGGTCGGTGCCGATCACCACGGCCAGCCAGAGCGGGCTCACCGCGGCCAGGACCGCGATACCGGTCAGGGCCCGCGCCGGTTGCCACTGCCCGCGGCCGAGCACCCGCAGCACCAGGAACGCCAGTGCCGGCAGCGCGAGGTAGAACGACACCTCGACGGCCAGGCTCCACATCTGCGACAGGCCGGTGTGCAGCAGGGTCACCACGTAGTCGTCGGTGTAGATGTGCGTGAAGGTCAGATGGCGCAGCAGCCCGTGCCAGGTCTGCCCGGGATTGGCGCCGGGGGTGAAGACGGTGTAGATCTCGAAGACCGCAACGACGGTGACGACGTAGGCGGGCACGATGCGGCGCAGGCGCTTGCGGCCGTAGCGCCCCACCGAAGGGGACCGCCTGCCGTCGGCGGCGGCCTGCACCCACGGACGGAACAGCAGGAAACCGGACAGCACGAAGAAGATCGCGACGCCGATCTCCAGGCGTGCGTACATCGCGCCGAGATAGCCGTGGGCCAGGTAGCCGGTCGCGAATGCGGCATGCGTGCTGACGACCAGCAACGCCGCGACTGCCCGCAGACCGGTGAGGGCGGGATCTCGGAGCGACGCGTGCCGGTGCGGGACCGCCGGGGCGCCGCAGCGCACGCCGGGGCTGGCTGACACCGCACCGAGTGTAACCAGCGGTGCGTCCGGCAAAGCCGGCTCAGATGCCGAACTGCGTCTTGATGTTCTGGGTCTGGAAGTGCTCGACGATGATGCCGACCAGCGGGACGGTGCCGGCCAGCAGGATGCCGACGGTCTTGGCGATCGGCCAGCGCACCTTCACCGCGAGGTTCGCGGTGAAGAGCAGATAGACGAAGTACACCCAGCCGTGCACGACCGCTATCCAGCCGAGGGAGTCGTCGTGGAACGCGTACTTCATCACCATCTCGTAGCAGAGGGCGATCAGCCAGAGCCCGGTGGCCCAGGCCAGGACGCGGTATCCGGTCAGTGCCTTGCGGACTGCCTCGACGGGAACGATGGGGGTGGGGGATTCGGGTGCGCTCACGTACCGGTTCCTCTTGTCTGCTGCGTCTTCTGGTCTTCGGCATCGGCTTCGGCCAACTCGGCCAGGTAGGCGTTGTACTCCCGCAACGTGGCGTCGGCATCGGTCCCGCCTCCGGCCTTCGGCCGTTCCGGCAGCAGGCCGGCGGGGATCTCGGTGACCGCGTCGCTCGGATGCGGCTCGGGCGGAGCCTCTTCGTAGCGGACGAACTTGAAGTACGCGTACACGCAGAAGCCGGCGAACAGCGGCCACTGCAACGCATAGCCGAGGTTCTGGAAACTGCCCGAGGTCGACTCGTAACGGGTCCACTGCCACCACGCCAGCGCGAGGCAGCCGGCAGCGGCGGCGATCATCAACAGGATGAGCGCCGGCCTCCTACGCCGTGTAGTGGACACCGTTCAACGGTACCGTGTCCCCGTCCGGCGCCGCGATCGTGACGAGTCGGGCTAACCCACCTTCATCTCGCCCATCTCCGACCATCCGGTCGCGTCCACGGTCTGGCTGATGATCAGCGGGGTGGACGCCAGCAGCGCCGGGGTGTCGGTGACGAACTTCTTGAAGTGCTCGGCGGTGACGTGTTCCTTGCCTGCGTCGCCGTCGCGGAACCCCTCGACCAGAACGTATTCCGACGGATCCTCGAGGCTGCGGGACCAGTCGAACCACATGTTGCCCGGCTCGTTACGGGTGGCTTCGGTGAACTCGGCCATCAGGTCGGGGAAGTTCTCGACGTACTCGGGCTTGGGCCGGAATTTCACGACGATGAATATCACGGAGATCACACGCCCTTCTACGGGATCAGGATGGCCCGGCCACGGACATTGCCGTTGTCGAGATCGGTGATGGCGGACTGGAAATCGTCCAGCGGGTACTTCTGGGTGTGCAGGCGGACCTTGCCGCGGCCGGCCAGCGCCATCAGGTCGCACAGGTCGTTGTAGGAGCCGACCAGGTTGCCGATGAAATTGATCTCGCTGGACACGATGTCGATGGTCGGCACGTCGATGTTCTCGCCGTAGCCGACCACGTGATAGTCGCCGGCACCCCGCAGCATGGCCACACCCTCGGCGGTCGCGCCGCCTTCCCCGACGAAGTCGATGACCACTTCGGCGCCGTTGCCGCCGGTGAGTTCGAGCACCTGGTCGACGACGTTCGACCCGCCGTCGGCCGTCACCCCGTGGTCGGCGCCGATCGACTCGGCGAGCTTGAGGGCCTCCGGATTGCGGTCGACGACGATCAGTTCCGCCGGGGACAGCGCCTTGAGCACCTGGATGCCGATGTGACCCAGCCCGCCCGCACCGATCACGACGACCCGGTCGCGCGGACCCAGCCGCTTCGCCGCCTTGGCCGCCGCGTGGTAGGCCGTCAGCCCGGCATCGGCGAGGGCGGCGACGTCGGACGGTTCCAGCGCGTCGTCGATCCGCACCACGCTGCGGGCCGAGGTCTTCAGGTACTCGGCGTAGCCACCGTTGGTGTCGATGCCGGGGAACTGATTGGCCTCGCAGTGGACGTCGTCGCCGGACCGGCAGGCACGGCACAACCCGCACGTGATCAGCGGGTGCACGATGACCTTGTCGCCCTCGGCGACGTTGGTCACCGCGGAGCCGACCGCCGACACCCAGCCCGCGTTCTCGTGGCCGATCGTGTACGGCAGTTGGACCTGGGACTTCTCGGCCCACTGGCCCTCCAGGATGTGCAGGTCGGTGCGGCAGACCCCGGCGCCGCCGATCTTGACGATCACGTCGAACGGCCCGGTCGGCGTGGGTATCGGCAGCTCGGTCATCTCCAGGTTCTGGTGGTAGCCGACGACCTGGACAGCGCGCATGGTGGACATGTCAGTGGACTCCTTGGTGGTCGGGCAGCAGGGCGGATGCGGGGAAGAACGCCGCCGGCTCGTCGGCGTACCGGGTGCGCAGCAGCCCCCGGCAGAAGTGGGCGTTGCCGTCGATCGAGATCCGGGTCGAGCGGGCCCGGCGGATCGCCATCGGCACGTCGTCGTACCGATGGCCCAGGTGATCGACGAGCACGGCCTCGGTGCCGCACGTGGACAGACCGAGCGCCTCGCGGCGACGCAGCAGCGACGCGGTCAGTTCGTCGTCGGGCAGCTCCCCGAGGGTGACCCTGCCCAGCGATTCCTCCGACCGGGCTCGGTCGGAGCGCAGCAGTGCGGTCAGACATCGCTCCATCGCGGCGGTGTGCGCTTTGCGTGTGAACGTCTGGCGCAGCTCGTCGAGCGAGTCCTCGGCCTCGTGGCCGAACGTGCCGCGGTAGCCCGCGTCGGCGGCCAGGCCCGCGTTGATGATCGCCGAGTCGTGGTGGTCGTCGAGCTCGACCACCACGTGCCGGGCCCACGTCAACGCCACCAGAACGTCTTTGGCGTCCGAGGCCATCAGGTAGGCGAAGTTGGGTGAGCAGAACGACGTCGGCAACCTCAGGTGCAGTTCGACGTCGCCCGAAGGGGACACCAGCAGCGAACGGACGAACCCGAGGTCGGTGACCGGCTCGTCGAGTTCCGGGTCGACGACCGCGGCCAGGGCCGCGAACGCCTCGTCGGAGCGGCTCACGCGTTGGCCATCTCGTCGGCGCCGCGGGGACCTACGGCCGGCTCGTCGGCGTCGGGCAGCTGGAGTTCGGCCGGCACCGGGATGTCGTAGAGCTTGGCCGCGTTGAGTCCCAGGACCTTCTTCTTCTGCTCGGTGGTGATCTGCGGGTACTCGCCGAGTTCGTCAGGGATGTTGAAATCGACGAACGACTCGACGAGCCACTTGGGGGTCCACAGCGCGTAGTCGGACGAGAAGAAGATGCGGTCCTCACCGATCCAGTAGAGGAGCTCGCCCATGATCTGGGCGAAATACTTGGGCCGGGTGTGGATGAACGGGATCGCCACGGCCAGACCGGCATAGACGTTGGGTTCCTGGGTGGCGATCCAGCAGAAGTCCTCCAGCCGGGGCAGCCCGCAGTGCTCGACGATGAAGTTCAGGTCGGTGAAGTCCGACGCGACGTGGTCGACGTCGGCGACGTCGAACGCGTCGCGGTCCAGCGGCCGGATCGTCGGGCCCTTGTGGACGTGGATGTTGCGGATGCCGAGTTCGCGGCACGCCTCGAAGTAGCGGTAAGCCCACGGGTCGTCGAGCTTCCAGCCGCGCGATTCGCCGTGCCACTCGGCGGTGTAGAGCTTCACGCCCTTGAGGTCGTACTTCTTCGCGTCCAGCCGCAGCTGCTCGAGGCCGACCTCGCCGTTGCGCGGGTCGAAGTGGTGGTTGTAGGTCAGCTTGTCCGGGTGGGCCCTGGCCAGCTCGGAGGCTTCGGCGGTCTGTCCGAATCCCTTGTAGTAGAACTCGCCGAGGTGGGCGGGCTGGAAGATCGCGTGGTCGACGTAGCCGAGGTCGAACAGGTCGTGCATCAGCCGTTCGCCGCCCTGGTACAGGTAGTCCTCGTAGCTCCAGACCTCCGAGTCCGGCGACAGGTTGCGGTGGTAGTCGTAGAAGCAGTCGATGAACTGCTTGCCGTGGATGTTGCGCTGGTTCTCGGGCCGCGCGTCCCACAGCGCGATGTGGGCGTCGACGATGAAGTAGCTGGTGCCGTCCTTGGTGAACATCGGTCTCCTTCGGGGGCTGTGTGATGGCTGTCACAACCTGGCCTGAGGTTAGAGCCGCGGGCCACCGCTTCCGAGGGGTTCGCCGTCTCAATCTGAGACGCCGGCGGGGCTGCGAGGGGGCGCATCGGCTTGCCAGTGTTTGTAACGTGGATCACATGCCCGACGGTCTGCCTGAACGGGCCCAGATACGCCACCCCGTGCGCGGCGCCCCGCCTGGGGCCGTGCCGGAGCGGCTGCTGGCGTCATGGCAGCGCAGCGAGGATTACGGGATCTCGCTGGAGGGCGTCGAGCCGGTGTTCACCGGCACGGAGAACCTCAGCTCGCTGTTCTTCGAGTGCGGCAACGAGGTGCTCGCCGATCTGCACCGCACGCTGTCCGCCGAACCGGTCAGCCTGATGCTCACCGACGCCGACGGTGTGGTGCTGTCCCGGCTGTCCGGCGACCGGTCGCTGGTGGCAGCCCTCGACGCGGTGCACCTTGCGCCCGGCTTCGCCTATTCCGAGCGTGAGGTGGGCACGAACGGGCTCGGCCTGGCGCTGGCCGACCGGGCGCCGACGCTGGTCCGGGCCGACCAGCACTACGCGCTGAGCCTGAACCTCTTCACGTGCGCCGCGGTGCCGGTGCTGGATCCCACGTCGGGCCGGCTGGAGGGCAGCGTCAACCTCACCACGTGGTCGCGTTCGTCGAGCGAGCTGCTGCTGGCGCTGGCCCGCTCGGCGGCCAGCAACACCGCCGCGTTGATGCTGGCGCGGGGTTCGGGTCGGCGGACCCGGCCGACGCCGCGCGGCCAGGTGTTCCGGGTGGAGATGCCGCACCTCGAACCGGGATCGGGCACGGTGCACACGTTGTCGGCGGCATGGAATGCGGCGGTCCGGCGTGCCGAGGAGGCGATGACGGTGGACAGCATCGTCGCCGCGATCGGTGAGCCGGGCGCGGGCCGGGCTACTCTGCTCGGTCAGGCGGCGCGGCACGCCCATCCGCGCGACCGGATCTTGTCGGCGGGCGTGCCTGAGCCCGAGGACATTTCGACCTGGCTCGGGCTGTGGACCCCCGAACTCGGCAAGTCGCACACGGCGGTGATCGTGCGCGACGTCGACCAGTTGCCGGCGTGGGCCGCTGAGCGGCTGCATGCAGTCGTGCTCCGCAGCGCCGCCGGCCTCGGTGCCAGAATTCAGTTCGCGGTGACGGCCGAGCGGTTCACCGACATCCCGGCGGCGTTGGCGCGTCTGGTCGAGACGGTCGTCGAGGTGCCGCCGCTGCGTGAGCGCCCCGACGACATCGTCGCGCTCGCGGCACACGTGGCGCGTCGGGCTCGCGGCCGCGACGTCACTTTCACCCCTGCTGCGGCACGGGCGTTGACCGGTTACGGGTGGCCCGGCAACGCCGATCAACTCAGGCAGGTCGTCACCAATGCCGTCAATCGCACCGACATCGTCGACGTCGGTCATCTACCGTCCGAAGTGCTCGCGGGCGACACTCGTCATCTCTCACGCATCGAGTCGTTCGAGCGGGGGGAGATCATCCGCGTGCTGGCTGCCGGTTCCGTCACGATGGCCGAGGCCGCACACGAACTCGGGATGGGCAGGGCCACGCTCTATCGCAAGATCGCGCAATACGACATCGACGTGCCGCGCCCGCACAAGTGAGTTGTGCCGCTGATCCGAATCAGGGGCAGTGCAGCGGTATCGGGCGGTCCTTGGGGCCGATGAACTCGTCCATACGGGACGTCGCAGCCTTGCGGTAGATGGACACGGTGTACCTGTCGGAACGCCGCCACGTGATGCCCAACCGGTCGAGCGCGGCGGTGAACAGTCCGATGATGTCTTCGGACCGGTTGCTGAAGTGGTATCGGACGCTGAGGACGCCACGGTCGTTGGCGACCACGCGGCAGCCGTCGCTGTGGATCAGCCCCGTGACGAATTCCTCGGTCTCGCGGTCGACGATCTCCTGCTGCCACTGTTCGAGGGCGATCTTGCGAAGGTGCTTGCGGCCGGGCCCGTGTTGGGGGAGCAGGCACGGCCAATGTTTGGAGCAGTGGTAGACGTCAGCGCAACCACTCTTACGGGCGTAGACGCCGGCGCGCTGACCGGGAAACAGCGCGTCGATAGCTTCGCGACACCGCTGGATGATCGCCGGATATCGCTTGTCGCAGGAGATGCGCAGTGTGAATGTCCTCGCTCCACGGGAGACGCAGCCGTCGCCCAGATAGAGGCCGAGAAGGTACGCATAGGGTTTCGCAGGCAGAACTGCAAAGTTGTGCTCGATACCGCACTCCGACGACCCTGCCCGAGCGCGAAGCCCAGCACCTGGTTCACACCGCCACTGCCAGACTGTCTTCCGCGGAATACCCGTCTGTCTGGCGATCTCGCAATCATTCAGGCCGGTCGAGATCAGCCGCAAGACTTCCTCGAACTGTTCTCTGGACCTCAAATCGACCCCCGGCCTGCGGTGTTTGTCGCGAGGGTATCGACGATGTCCGACAGGGGGATGGCGCAGAAGTCGCGCTAAGATCGGCGAGCTTAGCGCGAGTGTCGGAACTGGCAGACGAGATGGATTTAGGTTCCATTGCCCTATGGGCGTGGGGGTTCGAGTCCCCCCTCGCGCACTTGGATTGGCCGAGCCCGGGCCGTAGACATTAGGCCGTGGGCCGCGCCGCCATCGGGTGCCCCGGCGTCGGTCAAGACCCGGACGTCATGCGTCACCGCTGCGGGTTCCGGCTGTCGACAAACCCCGTGAATCACTCAGGCAGTGACTTCAGCGGCTGCCGGAGCGGCGTCGTCGGCCTGGTTCTTGAAGCACAGGATGCTGGCGGTGAAGCTGATGACCGCGATGGCGCCTGCGAAAATCGCCATCAGCGTCTCCGCCAGACCCCAACTCGCCAGTGCGAACGCCAGCGAGATGATCGCGGTGATGATCAGGAACAGCCCGGTCGTGGCGACGGTCTCGTTGAACGGATCGTCTGTACCGCGGGTGCCTTTGGCCCGGTCGGGCATGCCGTCTCCTTCTCGATTCACGCTGACTGGCCCGATAATTACCCCGCCGTCAGCACGTGAAACCTCGGATGGCGGCCCGACCACCGGTGACGCCGCTCACTCGGGCTGCCGCGGGTTGGGATGGCCACCATCGGCGTATTGCCGGCGATCTCGGGGAACATGGAGATATCCGTTGGATGGGGACGACATATGAGCGACCTGAAGTACGTGGACCTGCATGGCGACCGCGTCGCCTATCGGGACGTCGGTGACGGCGAAGAAACCTTGCTGCTGCTGCATGGGATGGCCGGAAGCTCGAACACGTGGCGGGCGGTGCTGCCGCAGCTGTCGAAGCGCTACCGGGTGATCGCGCCCGACCTGTTGGGGCACGGCGAGTCTGCCAAGCCCCGAAGCGACTACTCACTGGGCGCGTTCGCCGTCGGCCTTCGCGACCTGCTCGACGAACTGGGCATCACGTCGGTCACCGTCGTCGGCCAGTCGCTGGGCGGCGGCGTGGCCATGCAGTTCGTCTATCAGCATCCCGACTACTGCAAGCGGCTGGTGCTGATCAGCAGCGGCGGTCTCGGCCAGGACGTTGGGTGGACGCTGCGTCTGTTGTCGGCGCCGGGGGCCGAACTGCTGTTGCCGGTCATCGCGCCGACGCCGGTGGTGCGAGTGGGTGACAGGGTGCGCGGGTGGTTCTCCGCGGCGAACATCCAATCTCCCCGAGGGTCGGAGATGTGGAGCGCCTACGCGTCACTGTCGGACCCGCAGACCCGCCAGGCGTTCCTGCGCACGCTGAGGTCCGTGGTGGACTACCGCGGCCAGGCGGTGAGCGCGCTGAACCGGATGCACTTGACGGCAGAGCTGCCGCTGATGGTGATCTGGGGCGACCAGGACCACATCATCCCCGTGGAGCACGGCTACGAGCTCGACCGGCACCGGCCCGGGTGCCGGCTGGAAGTGCTCAGCGGGGTCGGTCACTTCCCGCACGTCGAGACGCCGAACCAGGTCGTCGATCTGTTGGAGGATTTCATCGCCTCGACCGGGCAGCCCTCCAATGCCCCCATACCGAGCAGCTAGGTCAACGCCTGGTGGCCGAGAACCCGTGGCGTTCGGCCAGCGATCTCAGCTGCTTGAGCGCGAACTGCCGGTTGCGGCCACCCTCGGGCAGCACGATGCCGGCCCACAACCCCGTAGCACCCGGGGTCACGCAGGCATCCCGTGCGCACTGCCAGCGCCGCGGGCAGGAGCGGCACAGCGACTTGGCGCCTTCATCGGCGGTGACCATCCACCGGTCCGGGTCGCGGGTGCAGGGCGCGGTCCACGCTTCCTCGTCGATGCGTATCGAGTTCACGGACACCTTCCCCTCTGGTAGCGCTCACACACGCAAATACATTTGTACCGTAGGAGCAATACCGCCGTATTGTCGACTTCGCTGGTTCGGGTGTTGTCTACGGTGAACACTGTGGTGTCAGAGGAAGAGGCCGGCGTAGCGGAACCGCGCAACATCGAGCGAATCCGAGCGGCCGCTCTGCGCAGCCTGGCCGCAAACGGCGCCGCAGGAACCACGATGCGGGGTGTTGCGGCGGCGGCCGGGGTGTCCCTAGGACTGGTCCAGCACCACTTCGTGACCAAGGCCGGCCTGATCAAGGCCGTCGACGAGTACGTGTTGGAGTTGACCACGTCGACGATGTCCAGGCCACTCTCCGAGCCACCGGTCGACTCCGTCGCCGAGATCGGCGATCGGGTCAGCAACCTGTTCACCGAGGAGCCCGATGTCGCTGCCTACGTAGGCCGCGCGCTGGTCGACGGCAGTCCGCTCGGGGCCGAGATCTTCGACACATTGTTCGCGGTCGGCGTGGCCCGCTGGCAGCGACGCAAAGAGCGTGGCGAGCTCCGCCCGGACGTCGACGTCACCTGGGCCGCGATCAACGCGATGGTCCTGGCTCTCGGCGCCATCAGTCTGCGGCCGCATCTGGACCGGCACCTGGCCGAGCCGCTCATCTCGCCACCTCAGCTGCAGCGGTGGCAGACCGCGGTGGACATGCTGCTCCGGGAGGGGCTGTTACGCCGTCCGGAGTCCGACTGACGTTCAGGACGCGTCGGCGACCCTCTTGCGGTAAGCCGACGGCGTCTCACCACAGAACTGGGTGAAGGCGCGCGTGAACGAGCTGACGCTGTCGAACCCGACCGCGGTCGCCGTCTCCTGAACCGTCTGCGCCGGACCGGCCAGCAGCGCCATCGCGCGCAGCATTCGGGCATGTAGAAGGTAAGTGCGCCAAGATATTCCGAGCGAATCGGCGAACAGTCGACGCAGAGTGCGCTCGGACACCGACACGGCGCGGCTGACGTCGGCACACGTCGCGGCGTCGAGATGGTTCTTGGTGTAGGCCATCGCCGCGGCGACGATCGGGTGATCCGAGGTGGGCAGGCTCAGCGGCGCTTCGTGGTCGAGCGCTTCGCACACCAGCACCGCCAGTGTCCGGAAGAAGCCGTCGGAGATCTCGTCGCCGACGTGCCGTTCGATCGGCCAGCGCAGCGCGTAGATCATCATCTCCCGGATCAACGGCGACACTGCCAGGATCCGCGCGCGGTCGCCGCCGTCGGGGATCAGGGCGCGGTCGAACATCACCGCCACCGTCTTGACGTCGGGGTTCATCACCGCCTGATGTTCGAGTCCGGCTGGAATCCACGCAGCCTGCTGCGGGGGCAGCAGGTAGTGCGCGGAGTCGGTCTCCACCTCGACGACACCGTGCAGCGCGTACTCGATCTGGTGCACGTCGTGCGAATGCCAACCGGTGATCAGCGCGTCGCCCTCGTACAGATAGCTGCCGCCGAGCGCTTGGCCGCCGCGGCGCAGGTCGATTACCCGGCGATGCGGGAGGTCGGCCGCTGCGGACAAGAGTCTGTCCGAAGATGCAGAGACGGTCACGCATGCAGACGGTACTACTTGAGGGAAGCAGGCGGACGCGAGGAGAGACATGAACACAGACGACCTGATCCTGGTGAGCATCGACGACCACGTGGTGGAACCGCCGGACATGTTCCTGCGCCACGTCCCCGCCAAGTACCGGGACGAGGCGCCGATCGTCGTCACCGACGAAAAGGGCGTCGATCAGTGGATGTACCAGGGCAGGCCGCAGGGGGTCAGCGGTCTGAACGCCGTGGTGTCGTGGCCGGCCGAGGAGTGGGGTCGCGACCCCGCAGGCTTCGCCGAGATGCGTCCCGGGGTGTACGACGTGCACGAGCGGGTGCGCGACATGAACCGCAACGGCATCCTGGCCTCGATGTGCTTCCCGACCTTTACCGGATTCAGCGCGCGGCACCTCAACATGACCCGCGAGGACATCACCCTGGTGATGGTGTCGGCCTACAACGACTGGCACATCGACGAGTGGGCCGGCACCTACCCGGACCGTTTCATCCCGATCGCGATCCTGCCGACGTGGAATCCCGAGGCGATGTGCGACGAGATCCGCCGTGTCGCGGCCAAGGGGTGCCGCGCGGTGACCATGCCGGAACTGCCGCACCTGGAAGGACTTCCGAGTTACCACGACGACGAGTACTGGGGCCCGGTGTTCCGCACTCTGTCGGAGGAGAACGTGGTGATGTGCCTGCACATCGGCACGGGCTTCGGCGCGATCAGCATGGCGCCGAACGCCCCCATCGACAATCTGATCATCCTGGCCACCCAGGTGTCGGCGATGTGCGCGCAGGACCTGTTGTGGGGCCCGGCGATGCGCAACTACCCGGACCTGAAGTTCGCGTTCTCCGAAGGTGGCATCGGCTGGATCCCGTTCTATCTGGACCGCAGCGACCGGCACTACACGAACCAGAAGTGGCTGCGCCGCGACTTCGGTGACAAGCTGCCCAGCGACGTGTTCCGCGAGCATTCGCTGGCCTGCTACGTCACCGACAAGACCTCGCTGAAGCTGCGGCACGAGATCGGCATCGACATCATCGCCTGGGAGTGCGACTACCCGCACTCGGACTGCTTCTGGCCCGACGCACCGGAGAAGGTGCACGCCGAACTGCTCGGCGCCGGCGCCTCGGACTCCGACATCAACAAGATCACCTGGGAGAATTCCTGCCGGTTCTTCGGCTGGGACCCGTTCAAGCTGACACCCAAGGACCAGGCCACCGTCGGCGCGTTGCGCGTCAAGGGCGCCGACGTGGACGTGTCGATCCGGCCGCGTGCCGAGTGGGCCCGGCTCTACGACGAGAAGCGTTTCGCCAGCGCGTGATTCAGCCCAGCAGCCGCCGCAACGCACGCATCGGCGATCGCCGTGCCGGTTGCGGCGGCTGACGGCGGACGTACGGCCACGGCCTGTTGCGCTCCGGAACGGCTTCGGCGCGCACATGTTTCAGGCGGGTCCGCAGATGCGCGCGCAGTTCCCGCAGTTGCGGATCGGTCCACCTGTTGTGCGCTTCGGTCGGATCGGCGCTGAGGTCGTAGAGCTCCCACTGGTCATCGAGCGGATCGGTCCGGTAGGTGGCTCCGCCGATGCCGTCGGAGTCCAGGTTCCGCACGCCGGGTTCGGTCCAGGTGCCCGGATCGTCGAACGAGCGCACCAGCTTCCACATGTGCCCGCGCCCGCCCGCCGTGCCCGCCGCGACCCGCGTGACCAGCCCCTCGAAGTTGGCGCCGGTGTGCGCCGGGATCCGGATGCGCAGCGGCGCGGGGACTTTCGAGGTCAACTTCAGGGAGCGCGCCAGACCTGAAGCGCCGGTGTCGCCTTCGAGCACGTTGTCGCGGGTCATCAGATACACCGAACGGTCGTCGTCGGCGTGGCCGCCGTCGACGACCGGCATCAGATCCCGACCGGGCAGCGGGTGTACCTCGGAGAACGTCTGCGCCAGCGCGGCGGCGGTCGCGTCGAGGTCGACACCGGCCGCCGCGAGGACGGTCGGCACGACGTCGACGTGCGATGTCGGCGCGGTGACGGTGCGCGGCGTGGTGGGGCGGCTGCCGACCCGGGCGATGACGAACGGGACGCGGGTGGCCTCGTCGTAGAGGTTGAACCACTTCTGATGCAGGCCGCCGTGGGCGCCGAGAAGGTCGCCGTGGTCGGCGGTGCGCACCAGCACGGTGTCGTCGGGTCCGGCGCCGGTGCCGCCCTCGGTGACCGCGCGCCGAACCCGGTCGATCGGCGTGTCCACCTCGGCGTGGAGCCGGTAGTACAGGTCGCGGTAGCGCTGGGCGTGGCGCCGGTAGGTCCGTTCGACGAACCTCGCCGGGCCGTAAGCGGAGTAGTAGGCGTCGCGGAACGCGCTCTGCGCAGCGGGTTTGGTGGACAGATCCTCGTCGGCGGTCGGTGCGGCCGGCACCGGGGGAGGATCCAGCGGGGATGCGGGCAACGGGTTACGCCGTGCCCAGGCCGGGAACAGCACGATGTCGTGCGGATTGACGAAGCTCGCCACCAGCAGGAAGGGGCGCATCGCGGCGGGGTCACCGGCGCGTCGGCGTGCGTAGCGGTCGTCGAGCCACGCGACCACCCGGTCGGCGATCAGCGGATCGCGCCGTATCCCGGCGTCGGAGAGCTTGGCGCCGTGCGGTTCCGGTCCGACCCAGCCCGAGAAGCCGTACCGGGCAAGGGCATCCGCGTCGCGATACCGGCGCACGGCGGCATGGTCGACCACCCCGCGGTCGTCGTTGGTGGCCAGCGCCTGCCCGGTGCCCGGGTCGGTCAGATCGGCGTGGGAGATGTGCCACTTGCCGTCGTAGTGGGTGTCGTAGCCCGCGGCGCGCATCCAGTTGCCCAGCGTCGGCACCTCGCCGGGGCGCAGCCACCGCAGGCGGGAATCGTCGTAGGCCTTGCCCAGACCGTCGGTCTGCGTCACGCCGTGCAGGTCGGGATACTGGCCCGTGAACAGGGTGGGCCGGGACGGCACACAGGCGAGTGAACCGGTGTAGTGGCGGGCGAAGCTGACCCCGTTGTCGTCGAACCAGTTCCTGCCGACCAGTGTGCGGCGCCGCCAGGCGCGGACCGCATCGGATTCGTAGGGCGGTGCCGCCCGTTCCTCGTCGGTCATGATGATGACGATGTCGGGCCTTGCGTCGCTCATGGCTTTCCTTTCACGCGGTCACCGTAGCCGGGCGGTGCCGGGTTTCCCGCCGAAGCGCTCATCGTCGCCGGCGTTGACCGCTCATCTCGGGGTGTCGAGCACGGTGCGGGTGATCGACTCGGCGCGGTGGGGCGGGAAGGAACGGCCCTCACCGAGGATCGCGTAGACGATGCCGCCGACGATCGCGTCGGCGGCGTCCCGGGCAGCGTCGACGGGAAAGCCGGCGGCTGCCAAGCGGTTCTGCACCGAGTCGTGCAGCGGCAGGCTGAAGCCGGTCCGCAGCCGGGCCGCGGTGTCCGGATTCTCCATGCCCGCGGTGGTCAGGATGCGCAGCATCGCGTTGCCGCGCGGCGTGGTCAACGCCGACGCCAGGGTGATCGCCCACGCAGACACGTCGGCGACCACGTCGCCGGTGTGGTCGACGGGCCGCAGGATGCGGTCGGCGTCTTCGAGGAGGACGTCGGCGACGAGCGCGTGCCGGCTCGGCCACCAGCGGTAGATGGTCTGCTTGCCGACACCTGCCCGGGCGGCGACCGCCTCAATGGTGAGCTTGTCGAAGCCCCGCTCCATCAGCAGTCGGCGGGTGGCGTCGATGATGGCCACGCGGGACTTCTCGCTGCGCCTGCGCGGCGTCGCGGTCTCGGCGGCCATCAGCAGCGTCCGGCCTGCTTTACACGGTGGGGCATCGCCCGTAGTGTGCCACAAGACGAGACGTTGCGTCTCGTTTGACGGTTGTGGAGGAGAGCCGGGGTGGGGCGGTAATGGCGGGTACCAAGCTGGTGATCGGCGCCAGCGGCTTCCTCGGGTCACATGTCACCAGGCAGTTGGTCGCCGACGGCGAAGACGACGTGCGGGTGATGATCCGCACCACCAGCTCGACCCGCGGGATCGACGGGCTCCCCGTCGAGATCCACTACGGCGACATCTTCGACACCGAGGCGTTGCGTATCGCGATGTCCGGCTGCGACGTCGTCTACTACTGCGTCGTCGACGCCCGTCCCTGGCTGCGCGACCCCGGGCCCATGTGGCGGACCAACGTCGACGGACTGCGCAACGTCCTCGACGTGGCCGCAGACGCCGGCCTTGACCGTTTCGTCTTCACCAGCTCGATAGCGACGATCGGTCTGGCCGACGGCGGTCTGGCCGACGAGGGCACCGCGCACCACTGGATAGACCAGGGTGGGGCCTATGTCCGGTCCCGGGTGCAGGCCGAGGAGATGGTGCTGCGGTACTGCGCCGAGAAGGATCTGCCTGCGGTCGCGATGTGCGTGGCCAACACCTATGGCCCCGGTGACTTCCTGCCGACTCCGCACGGTGGGATGCTCGCCGCCGCGGTGCGGGGCAAGCTGCCGTTCTCCATCGACGGCTACGCGGCCGAGGTGGTCGGCATCGAGGACGCGGCGCGGGCGCTGATCCTGGCCGGGCAGCGCGGACGGGTGGGGCAGCGCTACATCGTCAGCGAGCGATTCATGAGTACCCGCGAGCTCCACGAGATCGGTTGCGCCGCCGTCGGAGTCGCGCCGCCGAAGTTCGGCGTGCCGATCGGCCTGATGTCTGCGGCCGGGTATGCGAGCGAGGCCGTGGCCCGGCTGCGGGGCAGGGACACCATGCTGACGCCGCTGAACATCCGGCTCATGCACATCATGTCGCCGATGGACCATTCCAAGGCGGTGCGGGAGCTCGGATGGCAGCCGCGGCCGATCGCTGAGGCGGTCGTGGCGGCCGCGCACTTCTTCCGCGACCGGCGACAGCGCGCGGCCGAAGGAGCCAGATGAGCATCGGCCTGACCCCCGAGCAGGAAGAGCTGAGCAGCGCCGTCACCCGGTTCGCCGCGCGGCACGCGCCGATCGACAAGACCCGTGGGTCGTTCGACGCGTTGGCCGCCGGAGAGCTTCCGCCCTGGTGGGATCAGTTCGTCGCCAACGGCTTCCACGCCGTGCACCTGCCCGAGGAGACGGGTGGGCAGGGCGGCACGCTGACCGACACCGCATGCGTGGTCGAGGCCGCGGCACTCGCGCTGATCCCGGGTCCGGTGCTGCCGACGGTGACCGCGAGCGCGGTCGCGCTGCTGGCCGACCCCACAGCGGCCCGGCAGTCTCTGCTCGGCATACTCGCCGAGGGCGCGCCCGCGGCGGTGATCCTGCCCGGGGACAACGAGTTCCAGGCTGTCCGGACCTCGGACGGCTGGCAGGTCAGCGGTTCCTGTGCCCCCGCCCTCGGCGCCCGCTCGGCCCGCACGGTCATCGCCGCCACACGCGCAGGCGACGACCTGGTGTGGTTCGCGATCGACCCGTCGCGGCCGGGGGTGGAGGTCCAGACCCGCCTGGGCACCGACCGGACCGTCGACGTCGCGGTGGTGCATCTCGACGGATACCGGTGCGCCGACGGCGAGGTGTTGACCGGCGTCGACGAGGAGCGGGCCCGCTGTGTCGCGATCGCGCTGGCGGCCAGTGCGTCCGCCGGTGTCGTGCGCTGGTGCGTGCGGGCGATCACCGACCACCTGCGCACCCGCGAGCAGTTCGGCCGTCCGATCGGGACGTTCCAGGCGCTGCAGCATCAGGCCGCGATGCTGCTGGTGCACAGCGAACTGGCCACCTCGGCGGCATGGGACGCGGTCCGGTCGGCCTCCGAGGACCTGGCGCAGCACCGCATCGCCACCTGGGGTTCGGCACTGATGGCGATCTCGCCGGCCCCCGACCTGGTCCTCGACACCCTGACCATGTTCGGCGCCATCGGCTACACGTGGGAACACGACCTGCACCTGTACTGGCGCAAGGCCACCAGCCTGGCCGCGTCGATCGGACCGGCAGGCGATTACGCCGAGGCACTCGGTGAGCTCACCCGCACGCAGAGCCGGGACGTCTCGGTCAAGCTCGGGGACCTGGACGCCGAGTTCCGGCGCGCCGTGGCAACGACTCTGGATGAGGCGGAGGCCCTGCGCAACGACAAGCCGGGGCGCCAGGGCGACTACGAGAATCTCGCCACCGGCCCGCAACGGACACTGCTGGCCGAGGCCGGCCTGATCGCCCCGCACTGGCCCAGGCCGTGGGGAGTGGAGGCCACCCAACGCCAGCTGTTGATCCTCGACGAGGAATTCGCCAGACGGCCCGGTCTGGTCCGGCCGTCGCTCGGCATCGCCGAGTGGATCCTGCCCGCACTGATCAGCTCGGCGCCCGACCACGTCCAGCAGCGACTCATCCCGCCGACCCAACGCGGCGAACTCGGCTGGTGCCAGCTGTTCAGCGAGCCCGGTGCGGGTTCGGACCTGGCGTCGCTGACGACCCGGGCGACCAAGGTCGACGGCGGCTGGCGGATCAACGGCCACAAGATCTGGACGTCGTCGGCGCACACCGCCGACTACGGGGCGCTGCTGGCGCGCACCGATCCCGACGCGGCCAAGCACCGCGGCCTCGGCTACTTCGTCATCGACATGACCTCCGAAGGTATCGAGCTGCAACCGATCCGACAGGCCACCGGGGAGGCGCACTTCAACGAGGTGTTCCTGACCGACGTGTTCGTGCCGGACGAGCTGCTGCTCGGCGGGCCGACCGACGGGTGGAACCTGGCCATTGCGACGATGGCGCAGGAGCGGGTGGCCATCAGCGGCTACGTCAACTTCGACCGGGCCGGCATCCTGCGCGCCCTGGCCGCCGCGCAGCGTCGGGACCGGGCCCGGGTGCTGGCCGCCCTCGGGGAGGCCGACGCGTACGCCAACGCCATCAAGGTGCTGGCCCTGCGCGAGGTCATGCGTCTGCTCGACGGGCAGGCCGCGGGCCCGGCGTCGAGTATCGCCAAGGTGGCGATGAACGTGATGCTGCGCCGCATCTTCGCCGCGACGCTGGCGCTCAGCGCGCCCGCGGCGCTGGTCGAGGACTCCGACCCGACGGTCGTCGAACCGTACTTCCACCTGCCCGCCGAACTGATCGGTGGCGGTACCAAGGAGATTCAGCTCAACATCATCGCCCAGATGATTCTCGGGCTGCCCCGCGCGTAAGCGTTGTGGGACAACGACGTAAAGGAGACGCCCATGGGGCTGCGCGGTGACGCCGCGATCGTCGGATTCGTGGAACTGCCGCCCGAGCGGCTCAACCAGGCCACTCCGGCGCCGTTCATGCTGGAGCAGTGGGCCGAGCTCGCCGCCGCGGCGCTCGACGATGCCGGGCTGTCCGGTGAGTCGGTCGACGGCCTGGTCACCACCCACGTGAGCGAGTCGGAGATCTTCGTCCCGTCCACGGTGGCCGAATACCTCGGTGTGCGTGCGAACTTCGCTGAGATGGTCGACCTCGGCGGCGCCAGTGCGGTGGGCATGGTGTGGCGGGCGGCCGCGGCGATCGAACTCGGCATCTGCGATGTGGTGCTGTGCGCGATCCCGGCCCGCTACCTGACCCCGACGTCGGCGAAGAAACCCAAGCCGTTCGTGGACGCGATGTTCTTCGGCGCGTCGAGCAACCAGTTCGGTTCTCCGCAGGCCGAATTCGAGATCCCCTACGGAAATCTCGGCCAGAATGGACCCTACGGTCAGGTGGCGCAGAGGTACGCGTCGGTGTACGGCTACGACGAGCGCGCGATGGCCAAGATCGTGGTGGATCAGCGGGTCAACGCCAACCACACCGACGGGGCGATCTGGAAGGACAAGCCGCTCAGCATCGAGGACGTGCTGGCCAGCCCGGTGATCGCCGATCCGCTGCACATGCTCGAGATCGTGATGCCGTGTCTCGGCGGCGCCGCGGTGGTGGTGGCGAGTGCGGACGTGGCCGCGCGAGCCAGGAACCGTCCGGTGTGGATCAAGGGATTCGGCGAGCAGGTGCCCTACAAGACCCCCACCTACGCCGAGGACCTACTGCAGACACCGATCATCCGGGCCGCCGACACCGCGTTCGCGATGTCGGGTCTGAGTCGGCAACAGATGGACATGGTGTCGATCTACGACTGCTACACGATCACCGTGCTGTTGAGCCTGGAGGACGCCGGTTTCTGCGAGAAGGGCAAGGGCATGGAGTTCGTCTCCGAGCATGATCTGACCTTCCGCGGCGACTTTCCGCTGAACACCGCGGGCGGGCAACTCGGTTACGGTCAGGCCGGGAACGCGGGCGGCATGCATCACGTCTGCGATGCGGCCCGCCAGATCATGGGGCGGGCCGGCGACGCCCAGGTCGCTGCGTGCGACCGGGCGTTCGTGTCCGGCAACGGCGGCATTCTGTCCGAACAGACCACGCTCGTGCTGGAAGGGGACTGACGATGAGCATGCCCACCTTCGAACGGCCGATGCCGGTGAAAACCCCGACCACGGCACCGTTCTGGGATGCCCTCGCCGAACACCGGGTGGTGATCCAGTACTCGCCCTCGGCACAGTCCTACGTGTTCTATCCGCGGGTGCGCGCACCGCGCACGCTGGCCGACGACCTGCAGTGGCGGGAGATCTCGGGCATGGGCACGCTGTATTCGTTCACCGTGGCGCGGCGGCCGGTCGGCCCGCATTTCGCCGGTGCGGTACCACAGTTGCTGGCGATCGTCGAGTGGGACGAGGGTCCCCGGTTCTCCACCGAGCTGGTCAATGTCGAACCGGCGGACGTCACGATCGGAATGCGGGTCAGCCCGGTGTTCTGCGACTACCCGGAGCACGAGGTGACGATGCTGCGTTACGAGCGCGCGGCACGCCAACGGGGACAACCTATGACCGCCCACGAGGACCGCGCACAGATCAGCGACGTGCTGGTGCGGTATGCCACCGGCATCGACAGTCGCGACTGGCCGTTGTTCCGCACCGTGTTCACCGAGGACTGCGAGCTCGACTACGGGGAGATCGGCACGTTCGTCGGAGCGGACACCGTCGTGCAGTTCATGGCCGACACCCACCAGATGGCCGGTCACACACTGCACCGGATCACCAACCAGGCCGTCGACGTGGACGGCGACACCGCCACCGCTCGTGCCTATGTCGACGCGCTGATCATGGCACCGGACAACGCATCCGGGGTCAACGCCGTCGGCTTCTATGACGACGAGCTGTCGCGCACGGACACGGGCTGGCGGATCAGGCGCCGCCGTTTCACCGTGGTGTTGATGCGGCTGGTCGGCTCGGGGTGACTCAGTCCGACACCAGTTTTCGCAGCGGCTTGCGCGCGGTCTCCCGCATGGTGAGCACGGTCAGGAACGTGATGACGGCCGCGGCGATCACGTAGTACGCCGGCGCGAGGTCGTTTCCGGTCCGCGACACCAACCACGTCGCGACGTACGGGGCGGTGCCGCCGAACACCGCCACCGACACGTTGTATCCGATTGAGTAGCCGCTGGAGCGCACCCGGGTGGCGAACAGTTCGGCGCCCGCGGCCAGGGAGGCGCACACGAACACCGATTCGATCGCGGCCAGGCCCGCGTGGGCGGCGATCGCCGCAGGCAGCGATCCGGTGTTGAGCAGCAGGAACAGCGGATAGGAGAACAGTGCGAACGCGATCGACCCGGTCAGCAGAAGCGGTTTGCGCCCGATCCGGTCGGACAATGCACCCAGTGGCGGGATGAGCACGATACCGACCAGGCTCGCGACGGTGATCGAGAAAAACGCGTCGGTCTTGGTGAAGCCCAGCGTCTCGGTGAAATAGCTCGGCAGGAACGTGTACACGAGATAGAAGCCGACGTTGTGGACGACGACCAGGCCGATGATCTGCAGGATCGGCCGCCAGGACGTGGTGACGGCCTCCTTCAGCGGTGAGGTCGACACCTCGCCGGCCTCGCGCAGCGCCTCGAACTCTGGGGTGTCATTCAGGCGCAGCCGAATGTAGAGGCCCACCACGCCCAGGAGGCCGGCGATCAGGAACGGGATCCGCCAGCCGTAGCTGTCCATCGCCGACTCCGACAGCAACGTCTCCAGGGCGGTGACCGTCAGCGACCCGAGCAGGAAGCCGACGACAACCGACCAGACCAGGAACGACACCACGAAGCCACGGTGCCTGTCGGAGGCGTACTCGGCCAGAAAGCAGGCGCCGCTGCCGTACTCGCCCCCTGCGGAGAAGCCCTGCAGGCACCGCATGAGCAGCAGCAGGATCGGGGCCAACACGCCGATCGAGTCGTAACTCGGGATCAGGCCGATCGCCAGCGTGGACGCCGACATCAGCAGGATCACCAACGCGAGCACCTTCTGGCGGCCGATGCGGTCGGCCAGCGGCCCGAAGAAGAACCCGCCCAGCGGTCGCATGAAGAACGCGGCCGCGAAGATCGCGAAGGTGCTCAGCAGCGCCGCTGTCTCGTCACCGGGCGGGAAGAACTTGGCCGCGATGTAGGTGGCCAAGAACCCGTAGATCGCGAAGTCGAACCATTCGACGGCGTTGCCGATGGCCGCGGCGCGGACGGCCTGGGCGACGGAGCCCTCACCCTTGGCGGTGGGTCGGGTCTTCTGCTCGACGTTCACCGGTGTCCTCCTGGAGCTGATCGATGTCTTCGCTCGCGGCACTGTCGTAGTGCCCGTGCATCCGGTCGGTGATGAACATGTGTCCCGGCGCGTGAAAGATGGCCACCGGCATCCTCGCCCGCTGCGCCGCGACCTGTGGCGTGACACCGCACGCCCAGAAGACCGGCACGTCGCCGTCGGCCAGGGTCACCGCGTCGCCGAAGTCCGGTGCGGTGAGGTCGGCGATGCCGAGCGCGGCGGGATCGCCGATGTGCACGGGACGTCCGTGCATCGCGGGGAAGCGTGCGGTGACCTCGATCGCACGCTCGACGTCGCGCCGGGGTAGCGGCCGCATCGAGACGACCATCGGTCCGTCGAACGGCCCGGCGGCCCGGCACGGCCGGTCGGTGACGTACATCGGGACGTTGACCCCCTGCGCCTGATGCCTCAACGGCAGTCCCGCTGCGGCCAAGGCCCATTCGAACGTGAACGAGCACCCGAGCAGGAACGCCACCAGGTCGGGCCGCCAGTACGGGGTGATGTCGGTGGGTTCGTCGGTGCACATGCCTTTGTGCAGCACCCGGTAGCGCGGGAGGTCGGTGCGGATGTCGGCGTCCGCGGCGAGGCCGGCGGGCCGCGGTGAGCCGGTGTCGGTCACCTCCAGCAGGGGGCAGGGCACCGGATTGCGCACGCAGAACCGCAGGAAATCCACCGCGTACGCCTCGGGCAGCACCACCAGGTTGGCCTGCGCGTACCCGGGGGCCAGGCCGCTGGTGGGGCCGGTGTGGGTGCCCGCCCGGATCGCGGCGCGCGCGGCAGCAACGGGCGTCGTGTGTACTGCCGCTGCAGAACGCATGCGTGTGCATTCCCGCTCGGGGTCGCGGCCTAACGTCGTAACGGCGTCGAGATCGCGGTGGCGTCGGAGCGTCCGCGCAGCGTGACCTCGCCTTCGGGAGACCACAGTCGCTGCTCGGCAGGGGCGGCCCGGTCCAGCGCCGCACCCGACGACAGGGTTCGCCCGGCGAACTCCTTGGCGCAGTCGGCCAGCCGGGCGGCCTCGTTGACGGCGTCGCCGACCACCGTGTACTCGTAGCGGTTGTGGGCGCCGATGTTGCCGGCGAACACCGGCCCGGCCGACACGCCGATGCCGAAATCCACTGGTAGTCGGCGGAGGTGCGCACCCAGCGCGCGGGCGGTGGACAGTGCTGCCGAGGCCGGGTCGTCGATGCGCAGCGGCGCGCCGAACACCGCCAGCGCGGCGTCGCCCTGGAACTTGTTGACCAGACCGTGCCGCCGGTCGACCTCGGCGACGACGATCTGGAAGAACTCGTTGAGGATGCCTGCGACCTCGTGGGGCTCCCGTTCGGTCGCCAGCCGGGTCGAGCCCACCAGGTCGATGAACAGGATCGCGATGTCGCGTTCGTCGCCGGCCGCCGCGTCACTGTGTGCGGTGGACTGCTCGACCGCCCGCCGGGCGACCTCCTCACCGACGTGGCGGCCGAAGAGGTCGCGCAGCCTGTCGCGCTCCCGCAGGCCCGCCACCATCCGGTTGAAACCGCTTTGCAGCCGGCCGATCTCGGACCACTCGTAAACCTCGATGCTGCGGTCGATCTCGCCCTTCTCGACGTCGGCCATCGCGTCGACCACCTGGTCGACCGGATCGGAGATCGACATCGCCACCAGCAGCATCGAGCGCAGGCCGAGCACCACGGCCACCAGCGCCAGCACCAGCAGCGCGAGCTCGATCGGCGACGACTCGTCGAGCAGCCAGTGCTGGGACCGCAGGATCAGCAGCACGGCGATCGTCGAGCCGGGCAGCGCGGTGCAGACCACCCACATGATCAGCAGCCGGGCCCGCACGCCGGGGGCCGCCGGACGGTCAGCGTCGGCGGGCACCGCGGCCCGCAGCGGCCGCAGCGTGCGCAGGGTAAACAGGAAGCCGGTGCTCACGGTGGCGATCGCGCCGAACGCCAGCGCGGTGGTGAGCACGACGAAGACCGGCGCCGGGGCGTCCAGATTCAACGGGACCAGGATCGCGGCGGTGAGCAGCCACGGCGCGAGCGTGATGACGGCCTGGCGGCGGGTGATCCGGGCCGTCGACCGGATCTCGGCGGGGGTCGGGTGGCGGCCGGACGTCGACCAGCGCAGCGACGGCCGGACGATGAGCACGGCGCCGAGCGCCACGGTGACGGTACCGACGGAGCTGACGACGGCCAGGGTGATGACGTTGCCCGCGGTGAGAACGTCACGGCCGGCGAGCGCGACGACGATCGCGACGACTTCGCCGACGGTCAGCAGGTAGGCCGACGTCAGTCCTGCGGCGTATTTGCCGAGTAGGCGGCGTGGCCTCACCCGGCGACGGTATCAGTCGCTGGCGGGCAGCGGCTTGGCCTCTTTGAGCGCCAACGGGGTAGAGCCGATGCTGAGTGTGCCCTTGCCGGCCTTGGTGACGAGCACCTCGGCGCCGGATTCGTCGACGTAGCGTTTGCCCATCAGATTGCCGTCGGCCAGCCCGTCGTCGAGCGAGAGGTTGCCGTCGACGGCGTCGCCGACAGGAACCATCGCCGCTCCACCGGCGCGCAGGTCGTCGAGGCTGTCGCTGCTGCGGACCACGATCACCTGGGTGTCGCAGACCTGGCTCTGCAGTCGGGTGCCGTTCTTGATCATGCAGGGACTCCTTATGTCGTGGCCGGCTGTGCCGGCGATGGGTGGTTGAGTTCGTCGACCAGTTCACGGCGCAGCACCTTGCCGGTCGCGTTGGTGGGCAGTTCGTCGCGGAAGACCACCCGGTCGGGGGTGCGGGATCCGCGCAACTGGGCACGGACGTGGCTGCGCAACTGTTCGGCGTCGGGTTGCTCTCCGGGCTGGGCGACCACCACCGCGACGATGATCTGCCCCCACTCGGGGTCGTCGGCGCCGACCACGGCACAGTCTCGGACGTGCGGGTGTTCGACGAGCACGTCTTCGATCTCGGCGGGCGCGATGTTCTCCCCGCCGCGGATGATCGTGTCGTCGGACCGGCCGCCGATGAACAGGTACCCGTCCTCGTCCACGGACGCGACGTCTCTGGTCGGGAACCAGCCCTGCTCGTCGAGTACCGAGCCGATGTCGGTGTACTTGCCCGACACCTGCTCGCCGCGGACGAACAGTTCGCCGGTCTCGCCGGGTCCCAGCACGGTGCCGTCCTCGGCGCGGATCTGCACCTCGATGCCCGGCACCGGCTGACCGACCGACCCCAGCCGGCGGGTGATGCCCTCGTCGGTGCCGGCCAGCGCGGCGCGGTGGTCGTCGGGGGTCAGCACCGCGATGGTCGAGCTGGTCTCGGTCAGGCCGTAGGCGTTGACGAATCCGACCTCGGGTAGCAGCGACAGCGCCTTGCGCACCAGCGGCAGCGGCACTTTCGACCCGCCGTAGGCCAGGGTGCGCAGGGTCGGCAGCGTGACACCTTGCGCTTCCAGCACCGCGACGATGCGGTCGAGCATCGTCGGCACCACCGTCGCGGACGTGACACCTTCCTCGGCGACCAGGCGCACCCACCGCTCGGCGTCGAAGTGCGTCAGGTACACCATCTTCCGGCCCGCATACAGATTCGACAGCGCGGCGCTGACACCGGCGATGTGGTACGGCGGCACGCAGATCAGTGCGGCGTCGTCGGGTTCGGCGGCGGCGAATTCCACCGTGCCCATGATGTAGCTCGTCAGGTTGGTGTGGGTGAGCTCGACCGCCTTCGGCTTGGACGTGGTCCCCGAGGTGAACAGCACGACGCCGACCGCGTCGGGGTCGGCGAACTCAGCCGCGGGCTCGGCCGTGCGGGCCGAGGCGAGGAACTCCGCAGAGCTCACCGTCCGATAGCCGTCGCCGACGGCGTTGCGGTACTCGTCGTCGACCACCACCAGGGGGTCGGGCAGGCGGTCGAGCAGTGCCCGCAGCCCGTCGGCCGACAACCGGTAGTTCAGCGGCGTCACCGGGATGGCCGCGCGGGCGGAGGCGAACAGCAGCAGCGGCAGCAGCGCCCCGCCGGTGCCGACGTAGGCCACGTGGCCGGCGCCGGAGGCCGCGATGACGCCGGCGCCGCCGTCGGCCAGCGAGCTCAATTCGGCTGTGGTGAGCCGCAGATCGCCGGCGACCAGCGCGGTCCGGTCGGGGGCGGCGTCGGCTGCCATCTCCAGCAGCAGCGAGATGCTCATGAGATGCGCTCGTCGACGAAGATGTCGAGGATGGGGTCGTCCCCGCCGCCGTAGCGGGACAGGTCGGTGACCCCGGCCTCGGTCAGCACCGAGGAGTCGATGTAGCACTGCCCGTTGACCTCCGCCGGTGGCCGCGACAGGATCTGCACGGCGGCGTCGGCCATGATGTCGGGGGTACGCGAGGATTTCACGAGGTCCTCTCCGTCGGCGAGGTTGGACACCGCTGAGGTCGCGATGTAGGTCTCCGGCCACAGGCAGCTGAAACCGATTCCGGCTTCACCGTATTCGCTCGCCCAGCCCAGCGACAGCAGGGTCATGCCGTACTTGGAAAGCGTGTAGGACGGGTGGGCGCCCAGCCAGTGCGGGTTCATGTTCATCGGCGGCGCAAGGGTCAGCACGTGCGCTCCGGTGCGGGACTGTCGCAGGTGGGGCAGTGCCGCCTTGGTCAGCAGGAACGTGCCGCGGACGTTGATGTCCATCATCAGGTCGAACTTCTTGGCCGACAGCGCCTCGGTCGGTTCGGTGGCGATGGCGCTGGCGTTGTTGACGACGATGTCGACCCCGCCGAAGTGTTCGACCGCGGTCTCGATGGCCCGTGCCACGTCCTCCTCCTTGCGGACGTCGCCGACCACGGCCACACCCTTGCCGCCGGCGGCCTCCACCTCGGCCACCGCGGTGTGCACGGTGCCCGGTAGCCGGGGGTGCGGTTCTGCGGTCTTGGCCAGCAACACCACGTTGGCGCCGCGACTGGCGGCGCCGAGCGCGATGGCCAGCCCGATGCCGCGGCTGCCGCCCGAGACCACGACGGTGCGGTCGGCGAACGATGCGTCGCCGGTGGCGTGGGACGTTCCAGACAAAAGGGCCTCCTCGTCGGCGCCAGATAGTGGCATTCTCATTTTAGGCGAATCCCATAATCGCTGTGTTCCGGGGTTTCGGGGTGGTGTTTGCGACCTTTGCACATACTGCTGCGTGCGGCTTTCCGGCAGGCGGTATTGGCATTCTCATTTTTTGCAAGTACGTTATCCAGCGATGAGCGAGCAAGTCGACCCCAGGGTTGAGACCCCCTCTGGCATCCCGCTGGACCCCGTCTACGGGCCCGGTGACAGCGCGGCCGATCCGCCGCCGCCGGGGCAGTACCCGTTCACCCGCGGAAACTTCGCGTCCGGGTACCGCGGCAAGACGTGGACCTTCCGGCAGTACTCGGGTTTCGGCACGGCCGAAGAGTCCAATCGCCGCTATCGCTATCTGCTGGACCAGGGCGGTACCGGGCTGTCGGTCGCGCTGGATCTGCCGACGCAGTGCGGCTACGACTCCGACGACCAGGAGTACGGCGAGGAGGTCGGACGCGTCGGCGTGGCCGTCGACACTCTCGCCGACGCCGAGATCCTGTTCGACGGCATCCCGCTGGACAAGATCAGCACCAGCTTCACGATCAACGGCACCGCGGCGATCCTGCTGGCGTTCTATGTCGCGGCGGCGGAGAAGAAGGGCGTGCCGCGCGAGAAGCTCACCGGCACGATCCAGAACGACATCCTCAAGGAGTACGCGTCGCGGGGCACCTGGATCTGGCCTCCGGAACCGTCGCTGCGGCTGATCGCCGACACCATCGAGTTCTGCGCGGCCGAGGTGCCGAGGTTCAACGCGATCTCGGTGGCCGGTGCGCACTTCCGCGACGCCGGCGCCAACGCGGTGCAGGAGATGGCGTTCACGCTCGCCGACGGCGTCACCTACTGCGACACCGTCGTCGAGCGCGGCCGGATGACCATCGACAAGTTCGCCCCGCAGATCTCGTTCTTCTTCTACACCCACGGCGACTTCTTCGAGGAGATCGCCAAGTACCGGGCCGGCCGCAGGCGCTGGGCGACGATCGTGCGGGAGCGCTACGGCGCGAGCACCGACAAGGCCTCGATGTTCCGTTTCGGGTGCGTGGCAGGCGGTGCGTCGCTGTACGCGCCGCAGGCGCAGAACAACCTGGTCCGGGTCGCCTACGAGGCGATGGCCGCGGTGCTCGGCGGGGTGCAGTCGATGTTCACCGCCGCGTGGGACGAGCCCTTCGCGCTGCCCAGCGAGGAATCGGCGACCCTGGCGCTGCGCACCCAGCAGATCCTGGCGTACGAGACCGGCGTGACGAAGGTGGCCGACCCGCTCGGCGGCTCGTACTTCGTCGAGGCCCTCACCGATGCCACCGAGGAGAAGATCGTCGAGATTATGCACGACCTCGAGAGCCACGGCGGCATGGTCCGCTGCATCGAGGACGGCTATCTGCAGGGGCTGATCGCCGACGAGGCGTTCAAGATCCACCAGGAGGTGGAATCGGGTGAGCGGCCCGTGGTCGGGGTGAACAGATTTGTCGTCGACGAGCCGCCGCCGGACCTGGCCACTTACGAGTTGGACGCCGAGGGCCGCGACACCCAGCTCCGGCGGCTCGCGAAGGTCAAGGCCGACCGTGACGACGTCGCGGTCAAGGAGTCGCTCACGGCGCTGGCCCGGGCGGCCGAGGGTGACGACAACCTGATGCACAAGCTGATCGACTGCGCGAACGCGTATTGCACGGTGGGAGAGATGGTGTCGACGTTGAAGTCGGTGTGGGGCGAGTTCCAGCAGCCGGTGGTGTTCTGATGTCCACTCGTGTGCTGGTGGCCAAGCCGGGTCTGGACGGCCACGACAGAGGGGCCAAGATCGTCGCGCGCACGCTGCGCGATGCCGGCTTCGAGGTGATCTACACCGGCATCCGGCAGCGCATCGAGGACATCGTGTCCATCGCGCTGCAGGAAGACGTTGCGCTGGTGGGCCTTTCGATCCTGTCCGGCGCCCATGTCGCGCTGACCGCCAGGACCGTCGACGCGCTGCGTGCGGCCGACGCCGGTGACATCGCGGTGGTCGTCGGCGGCACCATCCCGCAGGGCGACGTGCAGAAGCTGCTGGACGCCGGCGCAGCCGCGGTGTTCCCGACCGGCACTTCGCTGGAGGATCTGGTGCGCGACGTGCGGGCGCTGACGGAGAAGGTGCAGCAGTGAAGCTCGGCGAGTCGAGAGTGCGCACAGAGCGCCTTTTCGGTTGGTTTCTCGATCTCAGCGCACTCTCGCGGCAGGAGGCACAGCGATGAAGCTCGGAGTGATGATCGGGGCCGAGCGCGGCGACATGGCGCGCAAGGTCGGCAAACTGGTGTCCGACATCGAATGGGCGGAGTCGGCAGGCCTGGACACCGCGTGGATGCCGCAGGTGCCGAATGATTTCGACTGCCTCACCATGGTGGCGCTGATGGCGGCGCACACCTCCCGCATCGAGCTCGGCACCGCCGTGGTGCCGCTGCAGGCACAGCATCCCGTGGCCCTTGCCCGCCAGGCGCTTTCGGTGCACGCGATGGCGGCCAGGCCGGGCCCTCGGCGTCGGGCCGTCGCATCACTGGATCGTGCGCGACATGCTGGGCCTGCCGTACGACAAACCGGCCGCCTACACCCGCGACTACCTCGAGGTGCTCAACGCCGCGCTGGCCGGACCCGGTGACGTCGACGTGGAGAACGACACGTTCACCGTGCACAATCCGACCGTCCTCGGCGCCGAGCAGCCGCTTCCCGTGCTGGTCGCCGCGCTGGGTCCGGTCATGCTGCAGATCGCCGGGGAACGGGCCGACGGTACTGTGCTGTGGATGGCTGACGAGAAGGCGATCGGCGAGCACATCGCGCCGAAGATCAACAAGGCTGCCGCGGAGGCGGGCCGCCCCGCGCCGCGCATCGTGGCCGGCATCCCGGTGTGCCTGTGCGCGAACTCCGAGATCGACGCGGCCAAGGAGCGGGCCAACCGGATCCTGGCCGAGGCGGAGACGTCGCCGAACTACCAGAAGCTGCTCGACCGCGGCGACGCCCGCAACGTGGGCGATCTCTGCGCGGCCGGTGACATGGACGAGATTCTGCGGCGATTCCAAAGATTCGCCGATGCCGGTGTCACCGACCTTTCGGTGCGGCTGCTGCCTATCGGGGAGACCCGGGACGAGCTGGTGGCGTCGAAGTACCGGACGCGTGAGGTGATCGGCGAGCTCGCCAAGGCTGTGCGATGAGCGCTTGCGCGAAGAGCCGAGGAGCCCGATGAGCGCTTGCGCGAAGAGCCGAGGAAACCGGTGAGCACTGCCGGTCCGCTGGCCGGGATCCGCATCATCGAGGTCGGCGTCATGCTGGCCGGGCCCTACGCGACGATGATGCTCGCGGATCTGGGCGCTGAGGTGATCAAGATCGAGCCGCCCGGCGGCGAGATCTCCCGGCAGGTCAGCGACAGCTATTTCGCGAGCCTGAACCGCAACAAGCAGAGCATGATGCTGGATCTGCGCTCTGAGCAGGGGCGCCGCCGACTCGGCGAGCTGGTGGCCGATTCGCATGCGCTGCTGGTCAACATGAAGCCGTCGGCGATCCGTCGCCTGGGCCTGACCTATGAGTCGCTCAAGCAGTTCAACGAGCGCATCGTCTGTGTGGCGATGACGGGGTTCGGGCTGGACGGGGGAGACGATCCGGCCTTCGACTACGTGATCCAGGCCGCGACCGGGGTGGCCGCGATGACCGGAGACCCCGACGGCCCGCCGACGCTGCCCGGTTACTCGTCGGCGGACAATTCCACCGGCCTGACCGCTGCGCTGGGTCTGCTCGCGCAGATCGTGTCGGGCCGGGGCGGGCAGATCGACGTGTCACTGCAGGATGTCATGCTCTCGCAGCTGAACTACCGGGCCGCGGCGTTCCTCAACGACGGCGTGGTGCCGCAGCGCCTGCCCAATGGCGCCCACTCGTATTACGTTCCGGCGCAGCTGTTTCCGACGGCCGACGGCTATCTCGCGCTGTTCATCACGCACGACGGGTTCTGGGCGGCGTTCGCCGCCGAGGCCGGGATCGACGGGTTCGCCACGATGGCCGAACGCGCCGCGCGCCGTGACGAGGTGCTGGAGCTGGTGGGGGCGGCGTTGCGGGGCGACTCCGCGCTGAACTGGCAGCGCCGGCTGCAGCCGCTGGGTATTCCGGTGGCTGCGGTGCGCACACTGCCGGAGGCGTTGGCTGCGACGCCGCAGGCGCTGGTCACCGCGGGGGAGTTCCGTCTGGTCGGCAGTCCGATCCACATCGCCGGGTACGAGCCGGAGTACCGGCCCGCTCCGCGGCTGGACGAGCATCACAGGGTGGCGACTCAGTCGTCGTAGTTGACCGTCACCGCGGGGGTGTCGGGAACCGCCTGGCACGTCAGCACGTAGCCCTCGGCGACCTCGTCCTCGGTGAGCGCGTCGTTGACGCGCATGGTGGCGTGACCCTCGGTGACCAGTGCCATACACGTTCCGCAGTTGCCGGCCTCGCAGGAGAACGGCGGCGCCAGGCCTGCGCGGCGGGCGCTCTCCAGCAGCGTTTCGTTGGGTCGTTGCGGCACCGAGGCGGTACTGCCGTCCAGTTTCACGGTGACGGTGGCGGTGGCTGTCACTGCGGACCCGGTGCCCGGTGTCTGCGGGTCGGTCATTGAACCCTCTTTCGACATTGTCATTCTGATAATAGGAGAATACTATTCTCATCGAAAAGCGGATGCCTTCTCGTACCCATCATCCCTGACCGGAAGGGGCGCGCGCGACGTGAGTGAGCCCTGGGCGCTCGCCTTCGAGGACCGGCAGTACACCCGTGCCGACCTCGACGCACTCGCCGCCGGGATGGCCACCGAGTTGCAGCGGCGCGGCGTGACCCCGGGATCGCGGGTCGCGCTGATGTCGTCGAACCGTCCCGAGTTCGTGGTGGCGTTGCGCGCGATCTGGCGCCTCGGCGCGGCGGCGGTGCTGCTCAGCCCCGCGTGGAAGCGCGCCGAGGTCGACCATGCGCTGTCGCTGACCGGACCGGTGTACGCGGTCGGCGACCACCCGGTGCTCGCCGACGCGATGCCGATGCTGTCCCTCGACGAGCCACTCGCCGCCGGTGATCGCCGGGCGGCAGAACCCGACTCCGCCGCCGACGCCGTGCTGGTCTTCAGCTCGGGTACCACCGGCATGCCCAAAGCGGTGCGTCACACGCACGCGTCGCTGGCTGTCGCGGTGCGGCACTGGCGGGCGGGTCTGGGGCTCACGTCCTCGGACCGGCTCCAGGTGATGACGCCGCCGTCGCACATTCTCGGGCTGCTCAACATCGTGATGGCTCTCGACACCGGCGCGTGGATCCGGTTGCACCGGCGCTTCGACATCGACGCGATGCTGCGCCACATCGAGTCCGACCGGATCACCGTCGAGATGGCGGTCGCGCCGATCGCGCTGGCCTTGTCCGCACACCCGGACCTGGAGAAGCACGATCTTTCGTCGCTGCGCTACATCATGTGGTGTGCCACCCCGGTGACCACCAGCGTGGCCGAGGCCGTGACAGAGCGCACCGGGGTGTCATGGATGACCGCCTACGGCGCCAGCGAGCTTCCGGTGATCTCGTGCAACGACCTGCACAACCCACGCCTGGACACCGTCGGCCGGGCGGTCGACGGGGTGAGTGTGCGGATCGTCTCCCGCGACTCCGGCGAGGCGCTGGGTCCGGGCGCGGAGGGGGAGATCCAGGTGCGGTCGGGTTCTGCGATGGCCGGTTACCTCCCCGACGACGTTTCCCACCAAGCGTTTTCGGACGACTGGTATCGCACCGGCGACGTCGGGACCCTCGACGCCGACGGCTGGCTGAGGATCACCGACCGCGCCAAGGAGATGATCAAGGTCCGCGGCTTCCAGGTGGCCCCAGCCGAGATCGAGGCTGTCCTGCACGGCCACCCCGCCGTCGACGACTGCGCGGTGTTCGGTGTCCCCACCGCCGACGGCGAGGCGATCGTGGCCGCGGTGACCACCCACGGGCCGGTGGACACCGCCGAACTGGCCGCGTTGGTCGGTGACCGGCTCGCTTCCTACAAGCGACCGAGCCGTGTGGTGGTCGTCGACGAGATCCCGCGCCTGCCTTCGGGCAAGGCGCTCAGAAGAGTGTTGCGGGAGCGTGCGATGAGCGCTGTCGTAGAGAGCGGTGGATTGCGATGAGCGCCCTCGCGAAGAGTGGAGGAAATTGATGGACGTCCGTCTGACCGGTGAGCAGCAACAGCTGCGCGATGCCGCCGCGGAGGTGGCGGGCGACCTGGGGCCGGGTTCGGTCGCCGACCTCGACGACTCGGCGCGCCTGACGCGGCTGGAGAAGGCGGTCGACGCGACCGGTTTCCGCACGCTGCGCTCCGACGGCGCGTCGGCCGTCGAGATCGCGATCGTGGCCGAGGAGTTCGGTCGGGGGCTGGTCGACGTGCCCTACCTCGGCCCGGTGCTGTCCGACGACCTGCAGGTCAGGCTCGGCCGGGCGGTGACGGTCGACGATGCCGTGCCGCCGACCGTCGACCTGACCAGAAGTCTTGCCGGCGTGGTGGAATCGCCTGCCGAACTGGCCGAGCTCACCGATGACGACGCGGGCCGCTGGTACGCGCTCGCACTGGCGGCGACCACCGCCGACATCCTCGGCGCGGCGCGCGGCACCCATGCGCTGGCCACCGAGTACGCGAAGGTGCGCGCGCAGTACGGCGCGACGATCGGGTCCTACCAGGCCGTCGCGCATCTGCTCGCCGAGAGCCTGGCGCTGATCGAGGGGTCGGTCAGCGTGGCACGGCACGCCGCGTGGGCGGTCGACGAACTGCCCGTGCGGGAAGCGATCGAGGCCGCCCGGGTGGCCAAGATCTACACCGCGCGTGCGGCGATGACGGTGTGCGAGACGTCGATCCAGGTGCACGGCGGTATCGGCAACACCTGGGAATGCCTGGCGCACGTGTACCTGCGCCGAGTGCTGGCCGCGACCGAGGCCTGGCCTGCGAAGCTGGAGGAGCTGACCATTGGACTTTCGTGATTCCCCCGACGAGGCCGCGTTTCGTGAGCGCCTGAGCGCCTGGCTGGCCGAGCAGAAGGGCAAGTTCCCGACCTCCGGCGACGCGTACTGGGCCAAGGCCGGCGAATGGCATCAGGCACTGTTCGAGGCCGGGTTCTTCGGCACCTCATGGCCGAAATCCTATGGCGGGCAAGACCTGCCGGCCGTGTTCGACGTGATCGTCGACGAGGAGATCGCCAAGGCTGGGGCGCCGGCGCGGCCCAGCCTCGGCTACCTGGTCGTCGGGCTGAGCCATCACGGCAGCGAGGAACTCCGGCAGCGGTTCCTGCCCGGCATGATCAACGGCACCGAGCGCTGGTGCCAGGGCTTCTCCGAGCCCGGGGCGGGATCGGACCTCGCAGCGCTGACGACGACAGCCGTGCGCGACGGCGACCACTACGTCATCCACGGCCACAAGATCTGGACCAGCTACTCCGACGTCGCCGACTGGTGCCTGGTGCTGGCCCGCACCGACAAGGACGTGCCGAAGCACAAGGGCATCTCGGCGTTCATCGTCAGCATGCACCAGCCCGGCATCGAGCAGCGGCCGCTGAAGATGATCAGCGGCGTGACCAAGGAGTTCGGCCAGGTGAGTTTCGACGGTGCGCGGGTGCCGGCCGAGAACATGGTCGGCGCGCCCGGCGAGGGCTGGAAGCTGGCGATGACGGTGGTCAGCCACGAACGCGAGCCGTCGACGCTCGGGTTCTCGGCGCGGTATGGGAAGACGGTGCGCCAGATGGCATCCCGCGTCGACGGGCCGCCGAACGAGGAACTGCTGTGGGCGTGGGTGCAGACCGAGATGCTGCGCCTGCACGTGCGCAGGCGGCTCTCCGAGCAGTTGGACGGCATCACCCACGGTCCGCAGGGATCGCTGGACAAGCTGTTGATGACGTGGACCGAGCAGTCTGTCGGCCACGCCGCACTCAAGACCGTCGGCACCGCCGACGAGGAACTGTTCGGCGCCTACATGTACAGCCGGGCGCAGAGCGTGATGGGCGGTACGTCGCAGATCCAGAAGAACATCATCGGTCAGCGGATTCTCGGGCTTTAGGAGCTAAAGATGTACGGAATGCCAGAAGAGATCGACGTCCGCGCCGACGGTGCGCTGCGCATCATCACGTTGAATCGGCCGGACGACCTCAACGCGGTCAACGACAACCTGCACGTCGGTCTGGCCAAGATCTGGGATGAGCTCAACGAGGACGCAGGCGCGCGCGCGGCCGTCATCACCGGTGCGGGACGGGCGTTCTCGGCCGGCGGCGACTTCAACTACCTCGACGAGCTGCGCAACGACGAAGCGCTGCGCCAGAAGACGATCAAGCACGGCCGCGACCTGGTGATCGGCATGCTGCGTTGCCGGATCCCGGTGATCGCCGCGGTGAACGGCCCGGCTGTCGGGCTGGGCTGCAGCCTGGCGGCGCTGTCCGACGTGGTCTATATCGCCGAGAACGCGTTCTTCGCCGACCCGCACGTGTCGATCGGCCTGGTGGCGGCCGACGGCGGCCCGCTGGTCTGGGGTTCGCAGATCAGCCTGCTGCAGGCCAAAGAGTTCGCGCTGACCGGTGTGCGGATCAAGGCCCAGCGTGCCGTCGAGCTGGGCCTGGCCAACCACGTGGTCGACGATCCGGTGGCCGAGGCGATCGCGTGCGCGAAGAAGATGATGGAGCTGCCGCAGCAGGCGGTCGAGGCGACCAAGCGGCTGATGAACATCCAGTTGGAGAAGTCGGTGATGGCGTCGCTGGATTACGCCAACCTCGCCGAGTACGTGTCGTTCGGCACCACCGAGTTCAACAAGATCGTCGACGGCCTGATCGCCAAGAAGTAGGACTGCACGAGGGGTCCTCTTCGCGAGCGTGCATTGCTCCTATGTCAAGCGGCGGCTGGTGTGTCGCGTTTGGGGTGGCTTTCTCGGGGGTGCTCGTCAGCGTGTAGGCGGCGGTAGACGGTGCGGGCGAGGTGGCGTTTGAGGCAGCGCAGGGCTTCCTTGGTGGCTTTGCCGTCGGCGAGACGGTTGCGGTAGTAACGCTGTCCGGCACTGTCGGTTAGTCGGATCTGTGTGATGGCGATGCGATGCAGCGCGGCGTTGAGTTGACGATTGCCTGAGCGGTTGAGCCGGACTCGGCCCGCGGTGTTTCCGGACCAGACCGGGATCGGGGCGGTCCCGGTGTGGCGGGCGTACGCGGCCTCGCTGCGGAACCGGCTGATGGTCGCGGTCTCGCCGACGATTTTGGCCGCGGTGAGCTCACCGCAGCCAGGCAGTGCCAGCAGGGATGGGGCTACCTCGCGGACGCGCTCACCGATACGGGCAGCCAACGCGTCGATGGCCTCGGTCAGGCGCATCACGTCGGCGAGCTCATCGCGGGCCAGCTCGGCCAGCACTCCCGATTGAGTGTCCAACCACGCGCTCAACACGGCGCAGGGATTGGCGCGGTGCAGCGATGCAGGCTTGGGTTCGGCAGCGGGATCGAGCTCATGAACCCGCTGCCGAAGGCGGTTGATCGTCGAAGTGCGCTGGCAGACAAGGTCTTCACGGCGATCAGTCAACAACTTCAATTCACGCGAGATCGCGTCATGGGCGGCGATCGGCAGATCGGGATGCCGCAGCACCGCCTGCGCGACCGCCAACGCATCGATCGGATCGGACTTGCCGCGGGTTCGTGCCGAGGCGCGGCTCTGCGACATGAGTTTGGGGGCGACCCGTACCACCGACTGACCGGCGGTAAGCAGATCACGTTCCAAACGCGCCGACAGATTGCGGCAGTCCTCGATACCCCACAGCAGGTCGTTGCCGAACTCTTGGCGCGCCCACGCCAACGCCTTGAGGTGCCCGCCCGTCGTGGCAGGTACGACCTTTTCAGCGAGTTTGCGCCCGACCGCATCAACGGCGACGAAGGTGTGAGTGCGCTTGTGTACATCGGTTCCAACGACCACCATGGACGGTGCCTTCTTTCATCAGAGGGATGAGGGTGAAGGTCGGGCCTGGCCGGCAGGACATATCTCAGTGGGGGCGGTGCCACGCTCCTATCAGGTCATTTGCCGGTCGGTCCTTCCCACCTAATGTCGGCACAACGCACGAACGCCACGAAGGCAGTGTCTGCAGGAGCCAGACACCAGGTGAGAAGACCCAACCACCGCACAGCGGCACCGTCCACCCTCACACTGAGTGTCTGCGGGCAAATCGCCGTGCTCTGTGCTGATTTCGCGCACGCTCGCGACTGGCATCTGGCGGCCGCATACCGCATGCCGGGCGCGAACGGTCGCCGGCTTGCGTCGGTGAAGGCCCTCGGGTCTTCGGCTGTCGGCGGCATCGAGCGTGCGCAAACTTTGGATGATCTTCGGTGTGTCGCCCGCAGACACGCACGCTCGCGCCCGAAGGGGTCCACAGTCGTACGTCAGGTCTAGCGGGTGAGTTCCTCGGAGCGCTGGATGGTGCCGGTGATGCCCGAGGCATCCTGACCCGCGAGGAGAACCGCGGCGTCGGCCATCGCCTCGGGCGGCTCGACCATCTCCGGCGGGATCTCCATACCTGCGCCGCCGGCCTGCCAGCCCTCGGTCAGCACCACCCGGGACGGGCTCAGGCAGTTCACCGCGATGTTGTCGGGCTTCAGGTCCGCGGCCAGGCCGAGATACAGCCGCTCCGCGGCAGCCTTGGACACCCAGTACGCGTTCGCGCCGTGGTCGGTCATCGCGACCCCGGTGGTGGTCACCGCGATCAGGGAGCCACCGCCGCGGGCCCGGACATGCGGGATCACCGCCTTGGTGACGAGGAAGACGCCGGTGGTGTTGACGTCGAGGCACAGTTGCCAGCGCTTCAGCGGCGTGGACTCGATCGGCCCGAGCCACAGCACCCCGGCGTTGGCGACGAGGATGTCGATGCCGCCGAACTCGGCCACCGTCGCGGCGACCGCGGCGTCGACGGATTCCTCATCGGTGACATCGCACACCACGGGCAGTGCGCGCCCGCCGAGGGCGGAGATACGTTGCGCGACAGAGCCGATGGTGCCGGGCAGCTTCCCCTCCTGTTCGGAGCGGGCGGCCACGGCCACCGACGCTCCGGCGCGGGCCAGTGCGGTCGCCACCGTGGCGCCGATGCCGCGGCTGGCACCGGCGACGAAGGCGACCTTGCCCTGGAGCGTCACTTGGGCGGGAACCGCAGGGCCCCGTCCAGGCGGATGACCTCGCCGTTGAGGTAGTCGTTCTCGATGATGCTCTGGGCCAGCTGCGCGTACTCGGTGGATCGGCCCATGCGCTTGGGGAACGGCACCTGCGGACCCCAGTACTGCTCAAGCTGATCGGCTGCCTTGCCGTAAGCCGGGGTGTTGATCGTTCCGGGGGCGATCGTGACCACGCGAATTCCCAACGGCGACAGGTCCCGTGCGGCGACCAGCGTCATGCCGATCACGCCGCCCTTGGCCGCCGAGTAGGGGAGCTGGCCGATCTGGCCCTCGTAGCCGGCCACCGACGCGGTGTTGACGATGACGCCGCGGCCGCCCTCCTCGAGCGGATCGGTCTTGGCGATCGCCGCCGCCGACAGGCGCATGATGTTGAACACCGCGGTCAGGTAGAACTTGATGGTGGTCTCGAAGGCCTCCATCCCCAGCGGGGAGCCATCCTTGCCGACCAGCCGGCCGCCGCCGGCGGGGCCGCCGTGGGTATCCACCGAGATGCGCAGGGGGCCAAGTGCTTCCGCTTCGGCGATAGCGGCGAGCACCGACTCCTCCGAGGTGGCGTCGGTGCGGACGTAACGCACACCGAGCTCGGATTCCAGGTGCTTGCCCTTCTCGTCGGCGAGGTCGGCGATGACGACCTTGGCGCCGGCGTCGTGCAGTCGCCGTACCGTCGCCTCGCCGAGGCCACCTGCGCCTCCGACGACCAGGGCCGAGGTTCCTGCGATGTCCATGCGTCGTCCTCCTTGAAATGCGGGCTCTCAACGAAGGAGAATAACATTCTCTTCTGCGGAATGGTCCCTCGCGGGGCAGAAGACCGCCTGCGTAAGGTGTCGTGCGTGACGATCGACGATCTCATCGCCGCCGCCCGCGCCGGCTCGGCACGCGCCACCGGCCGACTGCTCAGCTTTGTGGAGAGTCCCCGCCGCGACGAGGTGCTCGACGCGCTCGGCGACGTCGACCAGGCCCGCGTCGTCGGCATCACGGGACCGCCCGGGGCGGGCAAGTCCACCACGGCAGGCGCACTCGTCGGCGCCTACCGGGCCGACGGCAAGCGGGTCGCGGTGCTGGCCGTCGATCCGTCGTCGCCGTACAGCGGCGGTGCGCTGCTGGGTGACCGCATCCGAATGTCCGCGCACATCAACGACCCCGACGTGCTGATCCGCTCGGTGGCCGCCCGCGGGCACCTCGGCGGTCTGGCCGCGGCTGTGCCCGCAGCGATCCGGCTGGTCTCGGCGCTGCACTACGACGTCGTCATCCTCGAGACCGTCGGAGTCGGGCAGTCGGAGATCGAGATCGCCGCGGTGGCCGACCCGACCGTGGTGGTCCTGAATCCGGGGGCCGGGGACGCTGTCCAGGCCGCGAAGGCCGGGCTGCTGGAGGTCGCCGACATCGTCGCGGTGAACAAGGCCGACCGGGACGGGGCCGACCAGACGGTGCGGGACCTGCGCGCCGAGACCGAGGTGCCGATCCTGAAACTCGTTGCCGCCCAGGGTCAGGGAATCGACGAGCTGCGCGACCTGATCGAGAACCACCACCGCACCGACAATCCCGGGCGGCGCGCGGCCCGGGCCCGCGCGCAGATCCTCTCGCTCGCGCAGACGCTGCTCCGCCAGCACGAGGACCTCGACGCGCTCGCCGACGCGGTGGCCACCGGCCGCACCGACCCCTACGCCGCCGCCGCGCGACTGGTCGTGCCCCGCGCGGTCGGCTGAGCCACCCGATCCCGGTCAGGGCACCGACTGGCCGGTGGCCGCGGTGTAGCCGGCGCGATACCCGAAGACCATCGCGGGTCCGAGGGTGCCGCCCGCCCCGCCGTACGCCTTGCCGGTGGGCCCGGCCATCGCGTTGCCCGCGGCGAACAGTCCCGTGATCGCGGTGCCGGTGACGTGCAGGACGCGTCCGTCGCGGTCGGTGCGGGGCCCACCTTTGGTGCCCATCGCGCCGACGGAGACCGGGACCGCGTAGTACGGCGCGGTGTCGATCGGGCCCAGCGTCTGGCCGGCCGTGGTGGGCGCCGACGTGTCACCCCAGTAGCCGTCGTAAGCGCTTGCGCCACGGCCGAAGTCGGGATCGTGCTCATCGGCGACGTTCGCGTTCCACCCGGCCAGGGTGGCGGCCAGCCCGTCCGGGTCGATACCGGTTTTCGCGCCGAGTTCCTCGAAGTCGGCGGACTGGCAGAACCAGTCGGGGACCGGACCGTCGGGATCGACGCCGAGGAACCCGTAGTGCTTGAGGTGGATGGAGTCGAAGACGATCCACGCCGGGTCGTTGGCATAGCCGAGCTTGGGGTCGAGGAAGTGGAACGGTCCGGCCATCGAGTTGTACTCGCCGGCCTCGTTGACGAACCGTCTGCCGGCCCGGTTGACGATGATGCTGCGCGGACGGGTGCGCTCCAGTCGGACGCTGCGGCTGCGCGGGTGCCCGGCGAAGCTGTCACCCGGGATCTGCACGATCGGCACCCACCAGGCTTCCCCCATGTTGGCCAGGTCGGCGCCGTGCGCCATCGCCATCCGCAGTCCGTCGCCGGTGTTGTTGGGCGGCGAGACCGCGCCCCGCATCGGCCCGCGAAGGTAGGCCTCGACCAGCCGCGGTTCCCACTCGAAGCCGCCGGTGCCCAGGATGACGCCGCGCCGGGCGTGCACCCGGAAGTCCTGCTTCTTCTCGATGCCGCCGGTCTCGATCCGGACGCCGGTGATGCCCAGCGGATCGGCGATGAGCTCGACCGCGCGGGCGTCGGTGTGCGGTGTGACGCCGCGGTCCAGCAGGCCGCGGAGCAGTCCCGCGATCAGCGCGGTGCCCGCGACGCAGAAGTCGCCGGTCTCGCTGTCGACCGATGCGTGGATGCGTGCCCGGGTTTCGGCGTCGATGCCGACATTGCTGAAATCGGGTGGGAACGAGGTGATGCGGCCACTCCACTCGCCCAGCCGGGCCAGGTCGAAAGGCTTGGCGTTCAACGACCGTCCGCCTCCGGGCTTGCCGCCGGGCAGTTCGGGCTTGTAGTCGGGGAATCCGGCGGCGACCTCGAAGACGAGGTCGCTGTGGGACTCCACGAAGTCGAGCATCGGCGCGCCGGTCCGCACGAAGGTCTCGACGAGTTCGTCGTCCATGTACCCGAGCGACTGGGCGCGCAGGTAGGCCATCGCGTCCTCGACGGTCAGCTCGCCGTCGGCCGACCGGTCGTGCGCCGGGATCCACACGATTCCGCCGGAGACCGCGGTGGTTCCGCCGAGCGCCGCGGCTTTCTCGTAGACCTCGACGGTGGCCCCGTTGACGGCCGCGGTCAGCGCTGCGGTGAGGCCCGCGGCGCCGCTGCCCAGCACCACGACGTCGACCTCATGGTCCCACTCGGTCATCGCTGTCTCCTTCCGATGGTTGCTGTGCTCAGCTGAGGACGGCCGACAGGTCGCCGGCTGCTTTGATCACCGCGTCGCGGCCGTTGAGCACCACGTCCTCGCGGTGCGAGATCAGGTTGATGCAGGTGGGCGGCGACGGTGCGGTGCGGCGCACCGGGACCGCCAGACCAAAGGTGTTGGGCTCGATCTCCCCGTGGGTGATCACCCAGCCCTGCTGACGGGTCTGCTGGACCAGTTCGCGTTCACCGGGGCGCGGCGTCATTCTCGCCAGCAGTGCGATCCCGGCGGCGCCACGGTCGAGCGGATAGCGGCTGCCCTCGTGAAAGGACAACTGGTAGTACACATTGGTCGGCACCATCACCGCGACGGCGACCTGCTGGTCGCCCTCGGCGACGAGCAGGGAGACCGTGGTGCCGAGTTCGTCGGCCAGTGCGCGCAGGGTCGGCACGCACAGCTGACGGACGTTGTTGTCGAACGACGCACCGAGCACGGCAAGGGCAGCTGCCGAGCGGTACCTGCCGTCTTCGCCCTTGGCGACGAACCGGAACTGGGCAAGGGTGCTGAGCAACCGGTACGCGATCGTCCGGTGCACACCGATCTCGTCGGCGACCTCGGCGACGGTCAACCCCGTCGGGGCGGCCGCCACCAACTGGAGCGCGTTCAGTCCGCGGGCCAGGGTCTGCGAACCCGGCGCGCTCGCACCCGCGGACGCCTGAGCGCCGTCCGGTCGATTCATGCGGGCCTTCCTTGACAGATCTCTCCCGGGAGAGTGATGCTCTAACTATAGTGCACATGTATGTGCGATAAATGAGCAAAGTGCTTACGGTTTACGAGAATTCAATTCTCACCGGCAAAGGTCTCGTCTCGCGGCCGGCGCGGCACGGAAGGAGTGCGGGGTGGCGGACTACGAGAGCGTGTGGAGCGACCTGCAGGGCGTGCCGTTCTCCCAGGGGTACCTCGACGCAGGCGGCGTCCGTACCCGTTACCTGCACGCCGGTGACCCCGCCAAGCCCGCGCTGGTGTTCCTGCACGGGTCCGGCGGTCACGCCGAGGCCTACGTGCGCAACCTGGAGGCACACGCCGAGCACTTCTCGACCTGGTCGATCGACATGCTCGGCCATGGCTACACCGACAAGCCCGGCCACCCACTCGAAATACCGCACTACGTCGACCATCTGGCCGCGTTCCTGGACGCCGTCGACGCGCCCCGGGCCCACATCAGCGGGGAATCGCTGGGCGGTTGGGTGGCCGCGCGGTTCGCCGCCGACAGGCCCGAGAAGGTGGACCACCTGGTGCTCAACACCGCGGGCGGTTCGCAGGCCGATCCGGAGGTGATGCAGCGCATCATCACGTTGTCGATGGCCGCTGCGGAGAACCCGACCTGGGAGACCGTGCAGGCCCGGATCAAATGGCTGATGGCCGACAAGACCAAGGACTACGACGACATCGTGGCCAGTCGGCAGCGGGTGTACCGGCAGCCGGGATTCGTCGACGCGATGCGCGACATCATGGCGCTGCAGGATCCGGTGATCAGGGCCCGAAACCTGCTCGGCCCCAAGGAGTACGGCGCCATCGCGGCGCCCACGCTGGTGGTCTGGACCAGTGACGACCCGACCGCCGACGTCGAAGAGGGCCGGCGGATGGCGTCGATGATCCCCGGCGCCCGCTTCGAGGTGATGCCCGGCTGCGGGCACTGGCCGCAGTACGAGGACCCCAAGACCTTCGACCGTCTGCACCTGGACTTCCTGCTGGGGCGGGCATGACCTCGCGGGCCGTGGCCGACGCACCCGACGTCGACGTGCTCATCGTCGGCGCAGGTCCGTCCGGGCTGACACTGGCCAACATCCTTGGCCTGCACGATGTCCGGACACTGGTCGTCGACGAACGCGACAGCCTCATCGACTACCCGCGGGGCGTCGGGCTCGACGACGAAGCGCTGCGCACCTTCCAGTCCATCGGTCTGGTCGAGCAGGTGCTGCCGCACACCGTGCCGAACCAGATCCTGCGGTTCTTCGACGCGAACCGGAAACTGCTGGCCGAGATGGCGCCTCCGGACGCACGGTTCGGCTGGCCCAAGCGCAACGGTTTCGTCCAGCCCATGGTCGACGCCGAACTGTTCAGGGGTCTGGCGCGGTTCGACCATGTCGAGGTCCGCTTCGGTCATCGCATGCAGACCTGCAGCGAGACCGCCGACAGCGTCATCGTCGGCTTCGACGGTGACCGCGAGCCGGTGCGGGCTCGCTACGTGGTGGGATGCGACGGCGGCCGCAGCGTGACCCGGCGGCTGATGGGCGTGTCCTTCGACGGGACGACGTCCTCGACGCGCTGGTTGGTGGTCGACGTGGCCAACGACCCGCTCGGCCATCCCAACAGCGAGGTCGGCGCCGATCCGGCCCGTCCGTACGTGTCGATCTCGATCGCGCACGGCATCCGGCGTTTCGAGTTCATGATCCACCCGCACGAAACCGACGAACAGGCCGACGATCCCGAGTTCGTCCGGCAGATGCTCGGTCAGCGCGTCCCGTACCCCGAGCGGGTCGACATGATCCGCCACCGGGTCTACACCCACCACTCCCGCATCGCCGGGTCGTTCCGCAAGGGCCGTCTGATGCTCGCCGGGGATGCCGCGCACCTGATGCCGGTCTGGCAGGGCCAGGGCTACAACAGCGGGATCCGGGACGCGGCGAACCTCGGCTGGAAGCTGGCCGCGGTGGTGCGCGGGCAGGCCGGCGACGCGCTGCTCGACACCTACGACGTGGAGCGCCGCAAGCACGCACGCGCGATGATCGACCTGTCCACGATGGTGGGCCGGGTCATCTCGCCGACCGACCGCCGGGTGGCGGCGTTGCGGGACAGGGTGATTCACGCTGCGTCGGTGGTGCCCACGCTGAAGCGCTACATCCTGGAGATGCGGTTCAAGCCGATGCCGCGCTACCTGCAGGGTGCGGTCCACCACGACGCGCGGCCGGCGCCGAACTCGCCGACCGGCACGTTGTTCATCCAGCCACGCGTCGACACCCGCGATGCGCAGAACGTGCCGCTTGACGACGTGCTCGGACCCGGCTTCGCGGTGCTGTGCTGGAGCAACAATCTGCGCGCCGTGCTCGGCGACGACGCCTTCGGCCGCTGGAAGGCATTGGGGGCGCGGTTCATCGAAGCCAGGCCGACGACCCAGCTGCACTGGCCCGGCCACGACGACGCCGACGTCGTCGTGGTGGGTGACCGCGGGGGAGCGCTGAAGAAGTGGTTCGACGCCACGACCGACTCCGTGCTGTTCCTGCGTCCGGACCGCTGCATCGCGGCCGCGTGCATCGCGCAACGCGCCCCCGAGGTGACCGCGGCCCTGTTCGACGTGCTTCACCTCACCGAGGAAGGAGGATCCGATTCTCATGGCCAGATCACAGATAGCCCTGTGCTGCATGTCGCACAGTCCGCTGCTGAACCTTCCGGGACCGGCACAGGCACTGCTTGACGACATCGAGGGTGCCCTCGGGGCCGCGCGGGAGTTCGTCGCCGACTTCGACCCCGAGCTGGTCGTCACGTTCTCTCCGGACCACTACAACGGGTTCTTCTACCGTGCGATGCCGCCCTTCTGCATCGGCACCGCGGCCGACGGCGTCGGTGACTACGGCACCCACCGCGGCCCGTTGGACGTGCCCGCCGATCTGGCCACCGACTGTGCCCGGGCCGTGCTGGACGCCGACGTCGACGTCGCGATCTCCGCGGCGATGGACGTCGACCACGGCACCGTGCAACCCCTGCAGAACCTGTTCGGCGACGCCACGGCCAAACCGGTGATCCCGGTGTTCGTGAACTCCGTGGCGACCCCGTTGGGCCCGATGCGCCGGGTGCGGGCACTCGGTGCGGCGGTCGGCACGCATCTGGCAGGCCTCGGGAAGCGGGTGCTGGTCGTCGGGTCCGGCGGGCTGTCGCACGACCCGCCGGTGCCCACGCTGGCGACCGCACCGCCGGCCGCACTGGACCGCATCGTGCACGGCGTGCCGATGACCACCGAGCAGCGACAGGCGCGGCAGGCCGCGGTGATCGAGGCCGCCCGCGAATTTGCCGCGGGCCGGGGCGCGCTCGCCCCGCTGAACCCGGACTGGGACGCCGCATTCCTCGATCTTCTGGACACGGGACGGCTGACCGAGGTGGACGGCTGGGACAACAGCTGGATCGCCGCGCAGGCCGGCAACTCCGCGCACGAGGTCCGAACCTGGGTGGCCGCCTTCGCGGCGCTGGCCGCGCAGGGCAACTACGAAACCGGCAACCGGTTCTACCGGGCCGCACCGGAACTCATCGCCGGTTTCGCCATCCGAACGGCGGTGTGTACGTCATGAGTTCTGCTGCGGGCCCGCGCTTCGACCACGTCACCGACGTGCTGGTGATCGGCTCCGGAGGCGGCGGGATGACCGCCGCGTTGGCCGCCCGATCGGCGGGTCTGGACACTCTGGTGGTGGAGAAGTCGCCGCGATTCGGCGGCTCGACCGCGCTGTCGGGCGGCGGCATCTGGGTGCCCGGTGCGCCGTCGCAACGCCGGGAGGGCTACCGCCCCGATCCCGAGGAGGTGTTCACCTACCTCAAGGAGATCACCGGCGGCCTGGTCAGCGACGCGCGCCTGCGCGCCTACGTCGACGCCGCGCCCCGGATGATGGAGTTCCTGGAAAAGGCCAGTCCCTGGCTGGAATTCGTGTGGAAGCCCGGCTACGCCGACTACTATCCGGAGCTTCCGGGCGGCTCGGCGCTGGGCAGCACCATCAACGTCCCCGAGATCGATTTGCGGGTGCTCGGCGACGAGGAGCAGAACCTGCTGACCCCGCTCGCGCTGGCGCCCAAGGGAATCTGGTTCGCCCCCAAAGATCTGCGGCTGTTCTACCAGGTCCGGCAGAACTGGCGGGGCAAAGCCGTGCTGGTGAAGCTGATCTGGCGGATGTTCCGGGCGCGGGTGTTCGGGGACCGGATGGCCGCCATCGGACAGTCGCTGTCGGCGCGGCTGCGGCTGGCGATGAAGCAGCAGGACATCCCGCTGTGGCTCGACGCGCCGATGACCGAACTGATCACCGACACCGACGGGCCCGACGCGCGGGTGATCGGTGCGGTGATCGAGAAGAACGGACGCACCCTGCGGGTGCAGGCCCGGCGCGGGGTGATCCTGGCCAGCGGCGGGTTCGACCACGACATGCAGTGGCGCCTGCAGCACCTGCCCGAGCTGAACCGGGTCGGTGAACTCGCCGGTCCCGGCAAGGACTGGAGCTTCGGCAACCCGGCCGCCACCGGGGACGGGATCCGGGCCGGCGAGAAGGTCGGCGCAGCCACCGAACTACTCGACGAGGCCTGGTGGTTCCCGGCGATCTGCTGGCCCGACGGCCGGCTGCAGTTCATGCTCAACGAGCGCATGATGCCGTCCCAGTTCGTCGTCAACGGCCAGGGCGAACGGTTCATCAACGAGGCCGCGCCCTACATGGACTTCGCGCACGCGATGATCGAGGGCCAGCGCTCCGGCGTCACGCACATCCCGTGCTGGCTGATCACCGACATCCGATCGTTCCACCGGTATGTGGTCGCCGGGCACCTGCCGATTCCGAAGGTGCCGTTCGCCCCCGTCCCGACGGGCCGGAAGGTGCCTGCGGCATGGCTGGAGTCCGGCATCGTCAAGACCGGCTCGACCTGGGAGGAACTCGCCACGCAGATCGGGGTGCCCGCCGATCGACTGCGCCGGACCGCGGAACGGTTCAACACCCTTGCCGCGCAAGGACACGACGACGACTTCAACCGTGGTGACAGCGCCTACGACAACTACTACGGCGACCCGACGCTGCCCAACCCGAACCTGCATCCGCTCGGCAAGCCGCCGTACTACGCCTTCCAGATCATCCTCGGCGACCTCGGCACCTCCGGCGGGCTGCGCACCGACGAACACGCGCGGGTGCTGCGCGCCGACGACTCGGTGATCGACGGTCTGTACGCGGTCGGCAACGCGTCGGCGGCGGTGATGGGCCGCAGCTACGCCGGCGCAGGCGCCACGATCGGACCCGCGATGACATTCGGCTACGTCGCAGCCCGGCATATCGCGGAATCGACCACCAGCGAACACGAACCACCCAGAGCCCCGAATCTCCTAGGAGGTAAGCAGCAGTGAAGATCTCTCTGTTCTACGAATTCCCCTTGCCCCGGCCGTGGTCGGACGACGACGAGCACCAGCTGTTCCAGCACGGCCTCGACGAGGTGGAGCTCGCGGACAAGGCCGGCTTCTCCACCGTGTGGCTCACCGAGCACCACTTCCTGGAGGAGTACTGCCACTCGACCGCGCCCGAGATGTTCCTGGCCGCGGCCAGCCAGCGCACCAAGAACATCCGGCTCGGGTTCGGTGTCATGCACCTGCCGCCGCCGATCAACCATCCGGCGCGCATCGCCGAACGCGTCGCCACGCTGGACCACCTGTCCAACGGCCGGGTCGAGTTCGGCACCGGTGAAGGGTCCTCGGTCGCCGAGCTCGGCGGGTTCAACATCGACCCGGCCGACAAGCGCACCATGTGGGAGGAGGCCCTCGAGGTCTCGATCCGGTGCATGACCGAGGCGCCGTTCACCGGGTTCAAGGGCGAGCACGTCGAGATGCCCGCCCGCAACGTGATCCCCAAACCACTGCAGCAGCCCCACCCGCCCGTGTGGGTGGCGTGCACCCGCCCCTCGTCGGTGCAGATGGCAGCCCAGAAGGCCATCGGCGCACTGAGTTTCGCCTACACCGGGCCCGAGGCGCTCAAGGAGCGGGTGGACGGCTACTACCAGGAGTTCGAGGAGAAGGGCACGCCGATCACCCCGGCCATCAACCCGAACCTGCTCGCGATCGGCGGCGACCTGTCGATGATGGTGGCCAAGACCGACGACGAGGCGCTCAAGAGGCTCGGCATCGGCGGCGGCTTCTTCTCGTTCGGGATCATGCACTACTACCTGACCGGCATGCACACCCCCGGCCGCACCGGGGTGTGGGAGCTGTACGAGAAGGCCGTCAAGGACGATCCCACCCTGGCCTACGGGCCCGGACGCGGCGCGATCGGCTCGCCCGACACCGTCCGGGAGTTCCTGCGCGGCTATGAGGCCAGCGGGGTCGACGAGATCATCCTGCTGCTCAACCCGCGCAGCCACGAGGGCACGATGGAGTCCATCGAGATCATGGGCCGAGACATCCTGCCCGAGTTCATCGAACGTGACGAGAAGGCGGTCAAGGACAAGGCCAGGCGCCTGGAGCCGGTGATCGAGAAGGTCGAGGCGCGCCGGCAGCATTGGGACGCACCGCTGTTCGACGAGGACTACGCGTTCGGCGGGCTGCCGACCGGCCGCGGCGGCAATTTCACCGCCGGCGAGATCCCGGAGGCCATGGCCGAGATCAACGAGGGGCGGGTCAAGGCCGCGCAGCAGGAGAAGCAGGCGAAGGCCGTCAAGGAGGCCTCGGGCTAACGTGAGCGCATTGGATGAGCTGGTGCGCTTCGACGGCAGGCATGCCGTGGTCACCGGATGCGCATCCGGGATCGGCGCGCAGACGGCGCACCAGCTCGCATCGCTCGGCGCGCGGGTGACCGGCCTGGATCTACGGGAACCGCAAGATTGTTCCGCCCTCGTCGATTTCGTCCCGGTCGATCTCGCCGATCCCGATTCCGTCGAGGCCGCCGTCGCCGCCGTGCCGGGCGACGTGGACGCGCTGTTCAACGTCGCCGGGGTGTCCTCGGGCATCGGGGACCCGTTGCTGGTGGTGCGGATCAACTTCCTCGGCATGCGCCAGTTCACCGAGGCGCTCCTGGACCGGATGCCCGCGGGCGCGGCGATCACCAACGTGTCGTCGCTCGCGGCGTCGGGGTACCTGGAGAACGCGGCCACCACCGCGGGTCTGCTGGCCACCGCGTCGGTGGCCGAAGGGCTGCAATGGTGCGCCGACCATCCCGACGCGCTGGCCGACGGCGGGTACCGCCAGTCCAAGGAGGCGATCATCCTCTACGGTATGGACCGGACCGCCGATCTCGGCGCCCGGGGTATCAGGATCAATTGCACCGCACCGGGAGTCACCGAGACCCCGATTCTGGACCAGTTGCGTGCCGCCTACGGGCAGCAGTATCTCGACTCGTTCACCGCACCGCTGGGCCGTGTCTCCACGCCCGAGGAACAGGCCGCGACGCTGGTGTTCCTCGGCAGCCCGGCGGCCGGCTACCTGACCGGGCAGGTGGTGTGGACCGACGGAGGCATCCTGGCTCGGCGGATCGCCACACAGATCCGCGACAACGAAGTGGCACAGGGGAGTTGAGATGACCGGCACGATGAAGGATTTCCGCAGGACGGCCGACGAGGTCCGTAACTGGGGACGGTGGGGCGACGACGACGAGGTCGGCACGCTCAACTTCATCACCCCCGCGAAGGTCGCCGAGGCGGCTGGGCTGGTCAAGCAGGGCAAGGTGATCTCGCTGGGCGGGGACTTCAGCGCGGGCGGACCGCAGGGCGCCTTCAAGTTCCGGCAGAACCCGGTGCACGTGATGACCGTGGACGGCGGCGACGCCTCCACGCTGGTCGAGTACGGCCCGCAGTGGCTGCGCAACGCGGTGGCCGCGGACATGAGCGCCTTCTTCGCCGACAACCCGTTCCGCTTCAACGACGACATCATCGTGATGCCGCTGCAGGCGGCCACCCAATGGGACGCGATGTCGCACGTGTACTACGAGGACAAGCTGTACAACGGTTTTCCCGCGGATTCGGTGACCAGCTTCGGCGCATTCCACCTCGGGATCGAGAAGGTCGACCACAAGGGGATCACGTCGCGCGGTGTGCTTCTCGACGTCGTCGCCCATCGCGGCGCCGACACGTTCTGCGAGCCCGGCACACCCATCACGCCCGACGAGCTCGACGAGATCGTGGCCCGGCAGAACATCGAGATCCGTTCCGGCGACATCGTCGTCGTGCACACCGGGTGGTGGACGCGCTTCCTGGCCACCGGAGACGGCGGCGAGGCCGGTTCGGGGTTGCACTGGACCTGCGCGTCGTGGCTGCACCGTCACGAGGTGGCCGCGGTGGCCGCCGACAACCTGATGGTCGAGGATCCCGATCCCGGTAAGGGCGTAGAGGGCACCTTCCTGCCGATGCACATGCTGTGTCTTCGCGACATGGGTCTGATGCTCGGCGAGTACTGGGACCTCGGGCCGCTGGCCGCCGACTGCGCCGCCGACGGCGTCTACGAATTCCAGCTCGTCGCACCGCCGTTGAAGGTGGTCGGTGCGGTCGGGGCACCCGTCAGCCCGATCGCGATCAAATGAGCGGGGAAGTGACCGGCACCGGCCGGCCGTTCATCGTCGGCCTCGGCGGGACACTGCGGGCGAACTCGTCGACCGAGCGCGCACTGCGCTACTGCCTGGCATCGGTGGAGCGGCAGGGCGGACGCACCCGGTTGTTCAGCGCCGAGGACCTCGATTTGCCCATGTACGCGCCGCACGAGTTGGAGCGCACGCCCCGCGCGCTGGAACTGGTCGAGAACCTGCGCGATGCCGACGCCGTGGTCGTCGGCTCGCCCGGATACCACGGTGCCGTCTCCGGTCTGGTGAAGAACGCGCTCGACTACATCGAGGATCTGCGAGAGGATCCCCGCGTCTACCTCGACAACACCCCGTGGGGATGCATCAGCTGCGCCTACGGCTGGCAGGCGGCCGTCGGCACCCTGACCCAGCTCCGCGGTATCGGCCATGCGCTGCGGGCATGGCCGACACCGCTGGGCGTGGCCATCAACTCCGCCGAACCGATCTGGGATGAGTCCGGCGAGCTGGCCGACACCGAGCAGGGCCGGGCCGTGGCCAACCAGCTCGACCTGCTGGCCACCCAGGTGCTGGCATTCGCGCAGACCAACAGGGACAGAATGTGATCGATCAGCGCACGGTGCTGGTCGACGGCCTGCGCACCGGTTATCTGGAAGCCGGACAGGGCGATCCGGTGGTGCTGCTGCACGGCGGCGAGTTCGGCGCCAACGCCAGGATCGGCTGGGAACACACGATCGGTGCGCTCGCGCAGCGGTACCGGGTGCTGGCCCCGGACATGCTCGGCTTCGGCGAATCGGCCAAAGTGGTGGACTTCACCGACGGCCGCGGGATGCGGATCAGGCACATCGCCCGCTTCTGCGAGGTGATGGGCGTGGAGTCGGCGCACTTCGTCGGCAACTCCATGGGCGCCATCAATCTCCTGGTCGATGCCACCTCCGACAAGCCGGTGCTGCCGGTCCGCAGCCTCGTCGCCATCTGCGGCGGCGGGGAGATCCAGCGCAACGAGCACGTCACCGCGCTCTACGACTACGACGCGACGCTCGAGGGCATGCGCCGCATCGTCGCAGCGCTGTTCGCCGACCCCGCCTACCCGGCCGACGAGGACTACGTCCGGTGCCGGTACGAATCGAGCATCGCACCGGGGGCCTGGGAATCGCTGGCCGCAGCGCGTTTCCGGCGGCCGGGCCTCGAACCGCCTGCCACCCCGAGCAGCGCGCGGGCCTACGACCGCATCACCGTCCCGGCCCTGGTGCTCGAGGGGCGCGGCGACAAACTACTGCCCGCGGGGTGGGCGGCCGAGATCGCCGGGCAGATCACCCACGGCCGCTCCGCGGTGATCGACGACGCGGGCCACTGCCCGCAGATCGAGCAACCCGCCGCGGTCAACCAGCAGCTGCTGGACTTCTTCGAGGAGCAGACATGAACGAACTCGTCGGCAAGGTCGTCGTCGTCACCGGCGGGGCGTCGGGAATCGGCCGGGGCATCGCCGAGCGCTTCGCCGCCGAAGGCGCCGGGGTCGTCATCGCCGACGTCCGCGACGATCTCGGGGAATCCCTCGCCACCGAGCTGAACTCACAAGGCGCCAAGACCGTCTACCGCCACACCGACGTCGCGGACCAGGCGCAGGTCGCCGACCTCGTGGCCTCGACGGTCGAGACCCTCGGTGGGCTCGACGTCATGGTGAACAACGCGGGCATCTCCAGTCCGCTGCGCAAGGGCCTGTTCCACGAGGACCTCGAGGAGTTCGACCGGGTCATGCGCGTCAACCTCCTCGGCGTGATGGCAGGCACCCGCGATGCCGCCCGGCACATGGCCGAGCACGGCGGCGGATCGATCATCAACCTCGGGTCGATCGGCGGCATCCAGGCAGGCGGCGGGGTTTCGACCTACCGCGCGTCCAAAGCGGCCATCATCCACTTCACCAAATGCGCGGCCATCGAACTCGCCCACTACGAGGTGCGCGTCAACTGCCTTGCCCCCGGCAACATCCCGACGCCGATCCTGGCGTCGTCGGCCACCGACGAGGACCGGGAACGGCTGGAGCGCTTCGAGGCCAGGATCCGGCAGCAGATGCGCGACGACCGTCCGCTGAAGCGGGAGGGCACCGCCGACGACGTGGCCGAGGCGGCGCTGTACCTGGCGACGGACCGGTCGAGGTATGTCACCGGCACGGTGCTGCCCGTGGACGGCGGCACGGTCGCCGGCAAGGTCATCGCGCGCAAGCCGACGACCGGCTAGGCGGGCATGGAACTTTTAAATCAGTCGCTTGACTTAGCGGGTGTGACCGGGTTCACTGTGGGGGTGACGAGTGCGAGGACTGTGCGCGCCGACCGCGCGACCAGCACCCAAGAGGCGATCCTGAAGGCGGCGGAGCGGCTCTACGCCGAGCACGGCGTCTTCGCGGTGTCGAACCGGCAGGTGAGTGAGGCTGCAGGACAGGGCAACAACGCCGCGGTCGGCTACCACTTCGGGACCAAGGCCGACCTGGTGCGCGCCATCGAACACAAGCATCGCGGCCCGATCGAGGAACTGCGTGAGCGGCGGATCGCGGAGATCGGGCCCTCGACCGACATGCGCGACTGGGTGGCCGCGCTGGTGTGCCCGCTGACCGATCACCTGGCCGCGCTGGGCAATCCGACCTGGTATGCCCGCTTCGCCGCCCAGGTGATGACCGATCCCGCCTACCACAACATGGTCGTCAAGGACGCGTTGTCCTCACCGTCGCTGGTGCGGGTGCTCGACGGGATCAACGGGTGTCTGCCCGATCTGCCCGTCGACGTGCGGGTGGAGCGAAACATCATGGGCCGCAACCTGTTGATGCACACCTGCGCGGATCGGGAGCGGCTGCTGGCGCAGGGTTCGCCCGTGCCGCGGACGTCGTGGCAGGCCGCGGCGTCCGGGCTGATCGACGCGATAATCGGCCTGTGGCACGCCCCGGTCACGGAGCTGCCCTGACATGAAGGTCACGGTCGATCAGGACAGGTGCGTCTCGTCCGGTCAGTGCGTGCTCAACGCCGGCGCGGTCTTCGACCAGCGCGACGATGACGGGGTCGTCGAGTTGCTGATTCCCGAGCCCGGACCCGAGTACGCAGAAGACATCCGCAAAGCCGCCGCCGCATGCCCGGCTTTGGCTATCGACATCGAGGAGAACTGATGACAGACACGCTCGCCGAGCAGGCGGTGTCCGCGATCCCCGAGTACCCGATGGAGCGTGCCGCGGCCTGCCCGTTCGCGCCGCCGCGGCAGATGCTGGAGATGACCGAGACCACACCGCTGTCGCGGGTGCGGATCTGGAACGGCACCACGCCCTGGCTCGTCACCGGTCACGAAGCCGCACGCACCCTGTTCGCCGACTCCCGGGTGAGCGTCGACGACCGGATCGAGGGCTTCCCGCACTGGAACGAGCACATGCTGTCCACCGTGGACAAGCGGCCGCGCTCGGTCTTCACCTCCGACGCCGAGGAACACACCCGGTTCCGCCGGATGCTGTCCAAGCCGTTCACGTTCCGCCGGGTGGAGGCGTTGCGTCCGGTGATCCAGCAGGTCACCGACGAGTGCATCGACGAGATCCTGGCGGGCCCGCAGCCTGCCGACATGGTCGCCAAGCTCGCACTTCCCGTGCCGACCCGGGTGATCAGCGACATGCTCGGCGTGCCGTACGAGGACCACGAGTTCTTCCAGGAGCACGCCAATGCCGGCCTGGCCCGCTACGCCGCGGCCGACGCCATGCAGAAGGGCGCGATGAGCCTGCATCAGTACCTGATCAACCTGGTCGAGGAGAAGCAGGCCAACCCGGCCGAGGACGCGGTGTCCGACCTGGCCGAGCGGGTCACCGCCGGTGAGATCAGCGTCAAGGAAGCCGCCCAGCTCGGTACCGGGTTGCTGATCGCCGGCCACGAGACGACGGCCAACATGATCGGCATCGGTATCTGCGCACTGCTGGACAACCCGGAACAGGCTGCGTTGCTGCGGGATTCAGAGGACCCGAAGTTCATCGCCAATTCGGTCGAGGAGCTGATGCGCTACCTGTCGATCATCCAGAACGGGCAGCGGCGGGTGGCCACCGAGGACATCGAGATCGCCGGCGAGACCATCCGGGCGGGGGAGGGCATCATCCTCGACCTGGCGCCGGCCAACTGGGACGCGCATACCTACCCCGAGCCCGACAAGCTCGACCTCACCCGCGACGCGAACCAGCAACTCGGCTTCGGGTACGGCAGGCACCAGTGCGTCGGTCAGCAACTGGCACGCGCCGAGCTGCAGATCGTGTTCCACACGCTGTTGCGCCGGATCCCGACGATGAAGCTGGCCATCCCGCTCGACGAGGTCCCGTTCAAGCACGACCGCCTCGCCTACGGCGTCTACGAACTACCGGTGACCTGGTAACAGCCTTCTACCACAGCCCGATTGGAGCACCAACGATGTCTACCCCGACCGTTCCGTCACCGACCCACCCCCCGGCCACCCTCTATCCGCCCGAGGGATTCGGCGCACCCAAGCACCGGCACGGCCATTCGGCCGGCGCCGTCACCGGGCTCCCCGCCGACACCGTGATCTTCTCCGCCGACAATCACATCTCGGTGGCCGACGACATCTTCTACGAGCGGTTCCCCGAGGAGCTCAAGGGTGCCGCGCCCCGCATCTGGTACGAGGACGGCGCGTACATGGTCGGGATGAAGGGCAAGGCCTGGACCGGCGGTGACTTCGGGCGCGTGCTGATGCAGTACGACGACCTCGCCGGCGCGGCGTCGAACAACATCGAGGCGCGGATCCGGGAACTCAAGGAGGACGGCATCGACAAGGAGCTCGCGTTCCCGAACGCGGTGCTGGCGCTGTTCCACTACCCGGACAAAGGGCTGCGCGAGCGGGTGTTCCGCATCTACAACGAGCACATCGCCGACCTGCAGGAGCGCTCGAACGGCCACTTCTACGGAGTCGGGCTGATCAACTGGTGGGACCCTGCCGGGACCCGGTCCACCCTCGAAGAACTGAAGGCGTTGGGGCTCAAGACGTTCCTGCTGCCGCTGAACCCCGGCAAGGACGACGACGGCAACATCTACGACTACGGCAGCACCAGCATGGACGCCGTGTGGGACGAGATCGAAGCCGCGGGCATCCCGGTCAGCCACCACATCGGGGAGACGCCCCCGAAAACCCCGTGCCAGAACAACAGCGTGGTCGTCGGAATGATGGTCAACGTCGACTCGTTCCGCGAGCAGTTCGCCAAGTACGTGTTCTCCGGCATCCTGGACCGGCACCCGTCCCTGAAGATCGGCTGGTTCGAGGGCGGCATCGCCTGGGTGCCGACCGCGCTGCAGGATGCCGAGCACATGCTCGCGTCCTACCGGCACATGTTCAATCACGAACTGCAGCACGACGTGAACCACTACTGGGCCAATCACATGAGCGCGTCGTTCATGGTCGACCCGCTGGGCCTGCAGCTGATCGACCGCATCGGGGTCGACAACGTGATGTGGTCGAGCGACTACCCGCACAACGAGAGCACGTTCGGGTACTCGGAGAAGTCGCTGGCCACCGTCGTGGACGCGGTCGGTCCGGAAGCCGCCGTCAAGATCGTGTCCACGAACGTGCAGAAGTTCCTCGGCATCTCATGACGGCGTCCACGGAAACGGGCGTCACGCAGATCGCCCGGACCGGCTACACGTGGCTGGACATCCCGGCCGAGCCGGACTTCACCCGGATGCGCCGGGAGGTCGGGGCGCGGCTCCACGCCGCGATGACCGCACAGGGTGTGGACGCCCTGGTTCTGCTGGGCAACGGCAACGTCATGTACGCCACCGGCATCAGCTGGCCGCTGGCCGACGCGGGTCTGTCCCATGTCGAGCGCCCGGTCGCGGTCGTGCTGGCAGGCGACGAGCACCCCCATCTGTTCCTGCCGTTCCGTGAGGGCGCGGCGATGGAGTCGGACCTGCCCGACGACCATCTGCACGGGCCGGTTTACCTCGAATTCGACGAGGGCGTGGCCGAATTCGCGCGGATCCTGGCGAGCCTCGTCCCGGCCGGCGCGAACGTCGCGACCGACGAGCTGACCGGAGCGATGCGGCGGGCAGGCACTGCACTGTTCCCCAGCCCGCCCGTGGACGCCGCCCCGGTCGTCGGCGCGGCGAAACTGGTCAAGACCATCGACCAGATCGCGTGCGTCCGCCGGGCCTGCCAGATCACCGAGCAGGCCGTCGCCGAGATCCAGCGGTCGCTGGCGCCCGGCGCTCGTCAGATCGACCTGTCGGCCCAGTTCGTCCGCCGTGCCTTCGAACTCGGCGCCACCACGAACATGTTCGATTCGATCTGGCAGGTCATGCCCGCATCGAAGGCCGAGGGCGCCTGGACCACCACCGGTGATCTCGCGCTGCCCCTGCTGACCACCGAGCGTGAGTTGGCGCAGGGGGACGTGCTGTGGACCGACGTGTCCATCGCTTATCACGGCTACTGCTCCGACCACGGCCGCACCTGGATCGTCGGTCAGGATCCGACCGCGGCGCAGCAGACCCAGTTCGACCGGTGGGCGCGGATCGTCGACGCAGTGCTGTCGGTGACGAAGGCCGGCGCCACCTGTGGCGACCTCGGCCGCGCCGCGACCGCGGCCGCCGGAGGCGAGAAACCCTGGCTGCCGCACTTCTACCTGGGCCACGGCATCGGAACGAGCGCGGCCGAGATGCCGATGATCGGAACGGATCTCGGCCAGAAGTGGGATGACGACTTCGTCTTCCCAGACGGCATGCTGCTGGTGTTCGAGCCGATCGTCTGGGAGGACGGCACCGGCGGTTACCGCGGCGAGGAGATCGTGGTGGTCACCGAGGGCGGCTGGATGCCGCTGACCTCCTATCCGTACGACCCGTATGAGGTGTCCAATGGGAGTTGAGATCGAAGCCGACGGCCGCGCGCTGCGCCTGAGCCGCCGCGAACGTGCCCTCGCGCAGATGGAGGCCCACGATCTCGACATCCTGGTACTCGGGCGTCAGGCCAATGTGCGCTACATCTCCGGGGCCCCGCAGTTGTGGGTGGTCGGCACCCGCCCGTTCGGGCCGATCTGCGAGTTCGTGCGTGCCACGGGCGAGATCCACCTCAACAGCACCTGGGACGAGGGCATCCCCGAGGAAATCCCGCACGAGAACCTGTACGGCTTCGCGTGGAACCCGATGACGCTGGTCGGCATCCTGCAGAACATCGAGGGCGCCGACACGTTCCGCCGGGTCGGAACCGACGCGCTGACACCGACGTTCGCCAAACTGCTGCCGATGGCCTTCCCGAACGCGGAGCTGGTCGACGCCGAGCAGGCCATGCAGGCGGCCCGGCGGATCAAGACGCCCGAGGAGGTGCAGGCGTTGCGCCACGCGCTGGCGGTGGCCGAGAAGGGCCTGGCGGCCGGTGTCGCCGCGCTCGGTGCGGGCACCGCCGTCGCCGCCCTGGCCGGGGCCGTTCTGGAGGCCGAGGCCGCCGGCGGGGTGAGTACGCCCGCGACCCAGGATGCCGCGTGGGTGACCTCGAAGGAGCACCCGTGGCGCCGCGCCGAGGGTGACGGCCCGGTGCGCGACGGTGACCTGGTGGCGGTGTCGGCCGGCGTGCTGGCCGACGGCTACGTCGCCGAAGTGGCCCGCACGCTCCACGTCGGCGAGCCGACCGACGCCGTGCGCGCGCTGTACCGGCGCCGAGACCAACTCTGGGACAGCCTGATCGAGGCCTGCCGCCCCGGTAGGCCGACGAGCGCGTTGCTGGATGCCTACCAGCAGGCCGGCGAACCGCTGCCGGCGATGCCGGTGGCACACGGCCTCGGACTGGGTTTCGACCCGCCGGTGGTGTCCCCGAGTCTGCGGGCCACCGCGGACTCCGAACCCTTCGAGGAGGGCATGGTGCTCGCAGTCACCGCTTATGTGTGGGAACGGGGCGTGGGGGCGGTGTTCACCCGCGACGCGGTGCTGATCACCGCCGCCGGCGCCGAGGTCCTCTCGGACGTGCCCGCCTACGGCGAGGTCGTTCATGGCTGACCGGCCGTCGCCTTCCGCCGCGGAGCGGCCCGCGCCTGAGGAGATCATCCTCTACGAGAAGAACCCGAAGACCAAGATCGCGACGATCACGTTCAACCGGCCCGAGTTCCTGAACGCGCCGACGTCCATGGCGCGGCTGCGGTACGCCGACGTGCTGCGGGCGGCCAACGCCGACAACGACGTCAAGGTGGTGATCATCCGCGGCGTGGGGGACAACCTGGGCAGCGGTGCGGATCTGCCGGAGTTCATGGAGGGCAACGACAATCCCGCGGTGCGACTGGCCGAACTGCGGCTGGAGGATGACGGCGTCGGTGAGGTGACCTATCCGCCGAAGGGGACGTTCCGCAACGGCGCCACCATCAGCTCCTGGTACGCCAACTCGCAGGCAGGCAACCGGGCGCTGCAGGACTTCAAGAAGATCAGCATCGTCGAGGCCAAGGGTTACTGCTACGGCTGGCACTTCTACCAGTGCGCGGACGCCGACCTGGTGATCTCCTCCGACGACGCGCTGTTCGGTCACCCGTCGTTCCGCTACCACGGCTGGGGGCCGCGGATGTGGACCTGGGTGCAGATGATGGGGCTGCGCAAGTTCCAGGAGATGGTCTTCACCGGACGGCCGTTCACCGCCGCCGAGATGTACGACTGCAACTTCCTGAACAAGGTGGTGACGCGCGACCAACTGGAGGCCGAAACCGAGAAGTACGCGATGGCCTGTGCGCGGAACCGCCCGGTGGACACCGTGTTCCAGCAGAAGATGTTCTTCGAGATCTTCAAGCAGCAGCAGGGCGAGTACATGGGCAGCCTGCTCAGCGCGTTCTTCGAGTCGATGGGCAACGGGGTGGCCAACGACAGCGACGAGGACCTCGACATGTTCGAGTCCATCGACTCCGGTCTGTCGGCGGCGGTCAACGACAACGACAGCAAGTTCCCGCCCGAGTTCCGGTTGAGCAAGCGCAACCGGGCGAAGGACTAGGGGGTCGGTGCCCCCAGTGCCCGCACCACCGCTTTCCGGCTACGTCGTCGTCGACCTGTCCAGTGGGATCGCCGGCGCCTATTGCACGAAGCTGCTCGCCGACGGCGGCGCCGAAGTCGTCAAAGTCGAGCCACCGCAGGGTGATCCGCTGCGGGCATGGACCGTCTCCGGGGCGGACATCATCGACGGCACGGACGGAGCGCTGTTCTCCTACCTGGCGTGCTCGAAGCACTCGGTGGTTGCCGAACCCGGCGTCGACGCCGAGTTCGTCGACGCGCTGCTGGCCGGTGCGCACGCCGTCATCTGGTCGCCGGGGCCCGGGGCGGCAGCGGATGCCGCGTTCGGACCCGACGAGATCCGGGACCGACACCCGCACCTGAGCGTCACCGCGATCACGCCGTTCGGTCTGCGCGGTCCGTGGAGTGACCGTCCGGCAACCGAGTTCACCCTGCAGGCCTGGTCGGGTGGGATCGTCGGCCTCGGGCGGGGCGCCCCGGACCGGGCGCCGGTGTACGTCGGCGGGCAGGTCGGCGAATACCTGTCCGGTGCGTACGCCAGCGCGGCCACGCTCGCGTCGCGGATGCGGGGCGGCGGCGAGCTGATCGACCTGTCGATGCTGGAGACTGCGATCCTCGGGCTCACCTACTACCCGGTGAGCTACTACGAGATGCTCGGCCGGCCGTGGCGTGACGCCCGCCGGCTGACGGTGCCGGGCATCGCCCGCGCCAAGGACGGGCTGGTCGACATCGGCTGCGGCACCGCCCAGCAGTGGTTCGACCTGTGCGCGATGACCGGGCACGTCGAGTGGATCGACGAGGACTCGCCGCTGTCGATCACCCAGCAGGCCAACGAGCGGGCCGAGGAGCTCTACGCGTGGGTCGCCGACCAGACCGTCGACGAGATCCGGGACCTGGCCACCGCGTTCCGGATCCCGAACGCCCCGGTCGCCACCGGCGCCAACGTCGAACAGCTCGACCACTTCCAGGCGCGCAGCTCGTTCGTGGTGAACCCTCGCGACGGGTTCACCCAGCCCGCGCTGCCGTACCGGATGACACCGGCCACGCTGCGCCATCCCGAGCCCGCCCCGCGCCTCGGCGAACACACCGAGCACTACCGCTCACTCCTCTCCCCGCGGAATAGCGTTCCTGGTGGCGATTCCAGCCTGGAAGCAGCCCGGAACACTATTCCGCGGCGGGAGGGCAAGCCGTTCGACGGCCTCCGCGTGATCGACATGACGACGTTCTGGGCCGGGCCGAGCTGCACCCACCAGATGGCGATGCTGGGCGCGGACGTGATCCACGTCGAGTCCACCCGCCACCCCGACGGCACCCGGCTGATCGCCGGCATCCCGGTCACCGAGGAGCAGTGGTGGGAGCGCTCGCCCATCTTCTCGGGCCTGAACACCAACAAGCGCGGCATCACCCTGAATCTGCAGAGCGACACCGGCAGAGACCTTCTCACCAAGCTGATCGCGACCAGCGACATCGTCGTCGAGAACTTCACCCCGCGGGTGCTGGAGAGCATGGGCCTGACCTACGACGCGGTGAAGGCGGCCAAGCCCGACGTCGTGATGGTCCGTATGCCGGGGTTCGGCCTCGACGGGCCGTGGCGGGACAACCCGGCCTTCGCGTACGTCATCGAGGCCGCGGCCGGGATCAGCTGGCTCACCGGCTATCCGGACCTCAACCCGTTCGAACCGTATTCGGTGGGCGATCCGAACGCCGGGATCCACGCGCTCAACGCGATCCTGCTGGCGCTGGAGCACCGCCGCCGCACCGGGGAGGGCGTGCTGGTCGAGGCCGCGATGGTCGACGCCGCGCTGAACGTGGCCGCCGAGCAGGTCATCGAGTATTCCGCCTACGGCGCGCTGCTGCAGCGTGCCGGCAACCGCGGGCCCACCGCCGCGCCGCAGAACCTGTACCGCACCAACGAGATCGACGAGTTCGGCAGGCTCGACAGCTGGGTGGCGGTCGCGGTGAGCACCGACGCCCAATGGGACCGGCTGTGCGACGTGCTGGGCCGCCCGGACTGGGCTGCCGCTGACGAACTGCGCACCGCGGCGGTCCGGCACGCCCGGCACGACCTGATCGACCGGCACCTGTCGGCCTGGTGCGCCGAACGCACCGGCGACGAGATCGTCTCCGCGCTGTGGGACAGCGGGGTGCCGGTCGCCAAGGTCCTGCAACCGCACCGGCAGACCGAGATACCGCAGCTGGCCGAGCGCGGGTTCTTCGAGCAGGTCGAGCATCCGGTCAACCCCCCGACTCCGCACAGCACGCTGCCGTTCCGCAGCTCGCGTGGCCCGGACCGCGTGCACACCCGCCCAGCGCCGCTGCTCGGCGAGCACAACCACCAGGTGCTGCGAGAGCTCGGGCTCTCCGTCGACGACATCGCGGCGCTGGAGGCCGACGGCGTCATCGGCACCGCCCCGGCGCGCTGATCCGGTCGACCGTGGCCATCACCCCGTCCGACATCCTGCTCACCGGCCGCGTCGCGGTCGTCACCGGCGGCGGCGCCGGCATCGGCAGGGGGATCGCCCAGGGACTGGCCGCCTTCGGCGCGTCGGTGGCCATCTGGGAACGCGACCCCGTCAGCTGCGCCGACGCGGCGGCGGCCGCCGGTGCGCTCGGGTTGCCCACCGACGTCCGCGACGGCGCGGCCGTCGACGCCGCGCTGGAACGCACCGAGCGCGAGCTGGGAACCGTGTCGATCCTGGTGAACAACGCCGGCGGGACGTTCCACTCACCGTTGCTGGAGACCTCGGACAACGGCTGGGATGCGCTGTATCGCAGCAACCTCCGGCACGTGCTGCTCTGCACGCAGCGGGTGGCGCGCAGGCTGGTGCAGGCTCGCGAACCCGGAAGCATCATCAACATCACCTCGATCGAGGGCAGCCGCGCCGCACCCGGATACGCCGCCTACGCCGCGGCCAAGGCCGGAGTGGTCAACTACACCAAGACCGCGTCCTTCGAACTGGCGCCGCATCGGATCCGCGTCAACGCGCTGGCCCCGGATCTCACCGTCACCGAAGGCCTGCAGAACCTGGCCGCCGGCGACCTGTCCGAGACGATGGGCGCCATGGTGCCGATGGGACGGGCCGGCCACGTCGACGAGATGGCCTCGGCGGCGGTGTTCCTCGCCTCGGACATGTCGGCCTACATCAGCGGCCAGACCCTCCATGTGGACGGCGGCACCGAGGCGGCAGGCGGCTGGTACTTCCACCCGCAGACCGGTGCGCCGACGCTCGGGCCGGCGTGAACGCGGCCGCAGTCGCTACGAATCGGGTGCGGGGTCGCCGAACTTGCGTTTGATCGCACCCCACGGATCGGCGTACCGGCCGGGCTGATTCCAGTACGCCGAGCGCCGCTTGAGGACCGCGCGGATGAGCGGCGCGGCGAGCGGCAGCACGTACTTCGACACCCCGGCGTTGCGGCGGGACTCGTCGATCATGTCCTGCCATGAATAGTGCTGGAACTGCAGCGCTTCCTGCGCCCGGGTGGTGTCCATCCAGTCGGTGACGAACCAGGCGTCGTCATCGTCGGGGTCGCCCTTGCGACCCGGTCCGAGACCGCCCTTGAGCCCGCGCGCCTCGGCGAGCGCGGGGGTGATGTCGCCGTACAGCAGCATGTGCGAATCGTCGCCGGCGATCAGCAGGATCTCTCTGGCGACGTCCGCGGTGGTCGCTGCGGCGAACGCCCATGCGACGTCGCGGACGTCGACGCTGTGCATCCGGCCGTCGGTGGGCAGCAGGCTCTCGAAGTACAGCGCATCGGCATTGAACGGAATGGCCTTGGGGTCCACGCTGAGCACCCCGCCCAGTCGCAGCACCACCCATTCCAGCGAGGACGCCCGCACGATCGCCTCGGCCTCGGCTTTGTGGGTGCTGTACAGATCGGAGTGTTTCACCGGCGTGTCGGCGGTGACCGGGTCGGCGGATCGGTACGGGTTGCGCGCGCCGTACACCGCGTTGCTGGACGCCTGGACGAAACGCGGGGGAGTGGGCTGCGCCTCGGCGACGCCCACCAGCGTCGCGGTCGCGTCGACGTTGACACGCCGCGCCAGCGCGCGATTCTTGTAGATCGCCGGCGGAATGATCGCCGCAAGGTGGATGATCACCTCGGGCGCCACCTCGGCGACCAGGCGCGAGGTCTGTTCGGCGTCGGTGAGATCGGTCCAGCGGACGGTCACTCCGGCCGGAAGGCGTTCGGCGGCGGTGCGGTTGGCCGGGGTGCCGAGGTCGGCGACGACGACCTGCCTGCCGAGTTCGACCAGCCGCCGGACGGTGGCTGAACCGACGAGGCCGAAGCCGCCAGTAACGAGGACGGCACCGGACATCACATGCTCCTAGCTGCGGATATGACATTCTCCGTATTGGAGAGTAGCATAATCGGGATCATGTCCGACGAGCGTGCCGAGACCGCCGAGTGGGACCCCGGATTCACGCGGCAGATCACCAATTGGGTGGGTCCGTTGATCAGACGGTACTTCCGGGCAGAGGTGCGTGGCATCGGTTCGGTGCCGGCCGAGGGTGGCGCCCTCGTGGTCTCCAATCACTCCGGCGGAATGCTGACCCCGGACGTGATGGTGTTCGCGCCCGCGTTCTACGAGTACTTCGGATTCGACCGCCCGCTGTACACGCTCGCGCACTACGGAGTGTTCATGGGCCCGCTCGGCGACCTGCTGCGCAAGGCCGGGGTGATCGAGGCCAGCCGGGAGAACGCCGCCGACGCGCTGCGCTCGGGTGCGGTGGTGCTGGTGTTCCCGGGCGGCGACTACGACTCGTACCGGCCGACCATGACGGCGAACAAGGTGGACTTCGCCGGGCGCACCGGGTACGTCCGGACAGCGCTGGAGACCGGCGTGCCGATCGTGCCGGTGGTGTCCATCGGAGCGCAGGAGACCCAGATGTTCCTGGCCCGGGGCGATTCGATCGCCCGGCGGATCGGACTCACCCGCGCCCGGATGGAGATTCTGCCCGTCAGCGTCGGGTTCCCGTTCGGCCTCTCGGTGATCTTCCCGCCCAACATTCCGCTGCCGTCGAAGATCGTCACCCGGGTGCTCGACCCCATCGACATCACCGAACGGTTCGGGGCAGACCCCGACGTCGACGAGGTCGACCACCACGTGCGGTCGGTGATGCAGGCCGCGCTCGACGAACTGGCCCGCAAACGTCGCTTCCCGGTGCTGGGCTGATGGCCGACCAGTTCGGACTGCTGACCACGCTGTGGCGCGCACGGCTGATCGCGCCGATGCGCCCTGACCGCTACCTGCGGATGGGCCAGGCCATGCGCCGTGCGGGGCTGACCGCCACGGTGGGGTTCGCCGCGGCGGCGCAGCGGTGTCCCGACCGTCCGGGCGTGATCGACGAACTCGGCACGCTGACCTGGAGACAACTCGACGACCGGTGCGACGCGCTCGGCGTGGCGCTGCAGAAGAGCAGGCCGGGCACCGTCGCGGTGATGTGCCGCAATCACCGGGGTTTCATCGAGGCGCTGGTCGGAGCCAACCGTATCGGGGCCGACGTGCTGCTGCTCAACACCTCGTTCGCCGGCCCGGCGATGGCCGAGGTCATCGACCGCGAGGGCGCCGACGTCGTGATCTACGACCAGGAGTTCACCGAGACCGTCGACCGCGCGCTGCAGAACCGGCCGCAGGCACAGCGGATCCTGGCGTGGGTCGACACCCCCGCCGACACGGACACCGCAACAGGAGAAGGGGCAGGCATCCCCACCCTGGAAGCGCTCATCGACGCGCATCTGGGGCAGCGCCCGCAACCGGCCGACCGCAAGAGCGACATCATCCTGCTCACCTCGGGCACCACCGGAACCCCCAAGGGCGCCAAGCGTTCCGCGGGCAGCGGCGGCGCCGGTGACCTCAAGGCCGTCCTGGACCGCACGCCGTGGCGCGCCGAGGAGCCGATCGTGATCGCCGCCCCGATGTTCCACGCCTGGGGCTTCTCGCAACTGCTGTTCGCAGCCCTGCTGGCGTGTCCCATCGTCACCCGCCGCAAGTTCGACCCCGAGGCGACGCTGGAGTTGATCGACCGGCACCGGGCCACCGGCCTGGCCGTGGTGCCGGTGATGTTCGACCGCATCATGGAACTGCCCGACGAGGTCCGAAAACGCTACAGCGGCAGAACGTTACGGTTCGCCACCGCGTCGGGCTCACGGATGCGGCCCGACATCGTCACCGCGTTCATGGACGAGTTCGGCGACGTCATCTACAACAACTACAACGCCACCGAGGCCGGCATGATCGCCACCGCGACACCGGAGGACCTGCGCGCGGCACCCGACACTGCGGGCCGGCCCGCCGACGGCACCGAACTGCGGATCCTCGACGCCGACCACCGCGCCCTGCCCGCCGGTGAGGTCGGGCAGATCTTCGTCCGCAGTTCCACCCTGTTCGACGGCTACACCTCCGGCGCCACCAAGGACTTTCACGACGGCTTCATGGCCTCGGGCGATATGGGCTACCTCGACGAGGCAGGGCGGTTGTTCGTGGTCGGGCGCGACGACGAGATGATCGTCTCCGGCGGCGAGAACGTCTATCCCATCGAGGTCGAGAAGACGATCGTCGCCCACCCCGCGGTCGCCGAGGCGGCCGTCCTCGGCGTCGACGACGAGCAGTACGGCCAACGGCTGGCGGCGTTCGTCGTCCCGGCGGCCGGCCACACCGTCACCGTCGACGACCTCAAGAAGCACGTGCGGGAGAACCTCGCGAATTACAAAGTGCCGCGCGACATCACGATCACCGATGAGCTGCCGCGCAGCAGCACCGGCAAGATCCTGCGCAACGAGCTGCGCGACCTGACCTAGACGACTGATTCCGGTCTCAACGGCAGTCGATAAGTCGGCGTCGGGTCGGCTCTCTGAGATGGTCGTTGTGCCAGATCGGCGAGGGTTGTGTTCGGCCATCCGGCACGCACACCCTTCCATCAGGAATGAAGACGATCCGGCGCTGGACGACAAATTTCGTCGTTCGAGCCCAACTCATCACGCCCGAAGCCGGTACGAGGAAGGGATGGCGCGGCTGATCGGACCAGCGGCGTGCGCCCTACGCGAGGTCGGAGTCGAGACGATCAGCAAGCTCGTCGAAGGGGACGCTCGGAACTGCGTTGCGGGTTTGGGGTTGAGACGCCTTCGTTTGGGTAAGTACGGCGCACACGGACAACGGAGGCTTGTATGTCAGACCAACAGACGCTGGACATGGCACTGAGCAGTGACGTGGTGTCGCTTCTGATCAAGCAGCATTCTCAAATCCGCGACATGTTCGCTGACGTCAAACTCGCGCAGGGGAACGAGAAGCAGGAAGCGTTCGACCGGTTGGTGCGGTTGCTTGCTGTGCACGAGACCGCTGAAGAGGAGGTCGTGCATCCGCTCACCCGTACGGCACCCGGCGGCTCCGGTGTGGCTGAGGACCGGCTGGCCGAAGAACACGACGCCAAAGAAAAGCTCAAGGAGCTGGAAAAGATCGGCGTAGAAGGCGAGGGCTTCGACGAGCTTCTCGAGGTACTGCGCCACGAGGTGCTCGAACACGCCCGCGCCGAGGAGCGCTACGAATTCACGCAACTGCGTCGCCGCACCAGCCCGGCGCAGCTTGTGACGCTGGCCGCGGCGGTACGTGCCGCCGAGGCCACAGCCCCGACGCACCCGCACCCCGGCGTGGAATCGGCCACCGCCAATCTCATGCTGGGGCCGTTCGCAGCGGTGGCGGATCGGGTTCGGGACGCTTTGCGGCAAGCGTCACGTCAATCAACTGATTGATCAGGAAAGGTAACCAATGACGTTCAACCCATTCACCGAAAAGGGCATCCCGCTCGACAAACAGTTGCGTAACTGGCGGGAACTCAACGTCGAACCGATCCACCCCGACGACGTCGACCCGTACACCCGCTGTCGGATCATCACGATGAACGGCATCGAGGTCGAGGCCCTGATGTTCAGCCACCACTTCTCCCGGGTGTGCGCGGACCGGAAGGTCAAAGAACAGCTGGCACAGGTCCGCTACATCGAACAGCAGCAGCAGAAGGTGGTGAACTGGTTGCTGCCCGGCACGGCCTCGGTCCTGGAGACCACGCTGGGTTACGAGCAGGTGGCCGTCGATCTGACGGCATGGGTCGCTCGGGCCGAGCCCGACGAGTACCTGAAGCAGGCCTACCAGTTCGGCGTCCTGGAGGACTTCGACCACCTGTACCGGTACGCCAACCTCTACGAGATGATCGAGCATCGCAAGGCCGAGAAGGTCGTCGACCAACTCACGGAGGTGATGCCGGGCCGGCCCACCAAGGTCGAGCACCGCCATCCGATCGACAACGTCCGCGACCCGTATGACAAGTTCGCGACCCAGCCACTGTCGAAACTGCATGCGCTGACGATCATGTCGTCCGAGCAGCAGACGATGAACTTCTATGCCAACGTCGGGCCGCTGTACATGGAGCCGATCGCGCGCCAGCTCTATCAGGAAATCGGCCTGATCGAAGAAGAGCACGTCACGCACTACGAGTCCCTGATGGACCCCAACGAGACGTGGTTCGAACGGCTGCTGCTGCACGAGTACAACGAGGTCTACCTCTACCACTCGTTCATGCAGCAGGAGACCGACGCGAAGGTGAAGGCCGTCTGGGAACTGCACCTGAACATGGAGCTCGAGCAGTTGCGGATCGCCACCGACCTGTTCCGCCAGCACGATGACCGGGACCCGGAGGAGATTGTCCCGCCCGAGTTGCCGAATTCGCTGACGTTCGAGCCGAACAAGGCCTACCTGCGAGAGTTGTTGGCAACGCAGATGGACCTGACGACGCTCGGCGCCGGCTATGTGCGGGAGGCCCACGAACGGTTCGAGGCTCTACAGGCGCAGATTCATGGCGGCGAGGAGCCGCCGACCGAGCGGGTCATCGACATGCACCGAGAGATGTTCGGCACGGAGTACCGCCTCGAGACAGAGGGACCCCACCCCGATCCCCGGCTGCGGTTGGAGGCCTGAGTTTGACGCGGTGACCTAGTCGCGGCCGCAGGGCGCCGGCGCCATCGCGCTGGACACCGGCGCGGACCGGGGCAGCCCGCACGCTCCCCGCAATTCATCGAACGCGTGCAACATCGCATCGGTGGCCTCGTGGGCGTCGTCGAACGTGCGGTCGTCGGAGAGCACCGCGATGTCAAGCTGGTCGACGTAGCTCCATACGGTCATGTTGAACGCGCTGCCCGCCGAAAGCACACCGACCGAATAGATCTCGCTGACCGGCGCCCCGCCGATGTGTCCGCGCTGCCTCGGCCCCGGCACGTTGGAGATCGCGACGTTCATCAACCGGTTGTGGTCGGCGCGCTTGGCTTGGGCCCGGAACAGCGCCGGAGCCAGCGGCGGCGGCAGGTATTCCAGCATCCGGCCCTGCAACGTCGGCCCCAGCAGGTCGTTGTTCTCCTTGGCCCGGGTGGTGGCCAGCGAGGTGAGCCGGACCCGTTCCAGCGGGTCGTCGATGTGCACGGGCATCGACACCATCATCCCGCCGATCTCGTTGCCGGTGACGCGGTCGGGGGACTTGTCGGTGGCCACCGGGACCGTCGCCATGATCGGGCGGTCGGCACGCCCGTCGTAGCGCAGCAGCAGCTCCCGCAGCCCGCCCGCCGCCACGGCGAGCACCACGTCGTTGAACGTCACACCCAGGTGCTTGGTCGTCTGCTTGACCTCGGCCAGCGACAGCGTCGCGGTCGCGAACGTCCGCACCGGGGAGACGACGTGATTGAGGAAGGTCGGTGGGGCGTTGAACGGCTTGGCCAGATCCGGCACGGTGCGTCGCTGCTTGTCGCGGCGACGCAGCCGGGTCACCCCGCGGGCCGCGTCGGCGACGAGGCCGGGAAGCCCCGCGATGTTGCGCGCGTGGTCGAGCTGAGCCTCCCTCAGCAGCTCCCGATTCGAGGGCTCCTCACACGACGTGGGCGGTTCGTCCCGGTCGTCGTGTTCGGCGTCGGCCAGATCCATCAGCCGGGCAAGCAGATTCGCCGACGCGACCCCGTCGGCGAGGGTGTGGTGCACCTTCCCGATGAGTGCGAAGCGGCCGTCGGCCATGCCCTCGGCGAAGTGGAACTCCCACAGCGGCTTCCTGCGATCCAGCGGGGTGCTGGCGATCTCCCCGATGACGTGGTCGAGTTCGCGCCGCCGTCCAGGGCCGGGCACCGGCACGCGGCGTAGGTGATAGTCCAGATCGACCGGACAGTCCTCCAGCCACATCGGATGATGCAGCCGCCACGGGATGTCGATCAGCCGGTAGCGCAGTGGGTCGAGCAGGTGCAGCCGGCGTGCGACGGTGCGCCGGAACGCGTCGAAGCCGAACTCCCCGTCGTAGTCGGACGCGTCGATCACCGCGACCTTGAGGGTGTGGGTGTGCAGGTTCGGAGTCTCGCTGTACAACAGCATGGCATCCATGCCGTTGAGCCGCCTCATGGACGGATATGCAACCATCCGCGTTTCATGATCACGGTGGTTTCGCCGAATGCGTCAGCCGCACACGGTGTCGAGGGCGTCCCCGGTCTGCAGATCGACGAACGCCGCGGCGTAGCGCTGCGCGAAGGCCAGGCAGATGTCGGCGCGCTGCCAGGCGTCGCCGCCGGACAGGGTCGCCATCCAGATGGCCAGGCCGTGGGCGACCGACGCCCGGTACCGCGTCCAGATGTCCTCTGCCGACGGGAGTTCGTCGGCCGGTAGCCGCAGCGCACCGCGGTACTCGTCGAGCAGGTCGCGTTCGGAGTCCCGGCGGTCCTCGATGGTCAGCGCACCCTGCAGGAAGTATCCGAGGTCCAGGGAGAAGCTGCCCCGACGTACCATCTGCCAGTCGAGGAAGCCGACGGTCCCGTCCGGCAGCACGTAGGTGTTGCCGATGTGCGGATCCCCGTGCAGCAGCGTCGGCACCGAGTCTGTCAGCGTACCGATGTAGCGCGCCCAGATGTCGACGAACAGCTCGGTGCCGCTGAGCGCGACCACCTCGGCCGGCGCGGTGTCGCCGAGCCGTTCGTGGGCGATGTGCAGCGGCGCGTACTCCAGTCCCTGGAATGCGACGAACGGCTCCACCCAGCTCAGGTCGCGGTGGCCGGTGAGCCGCTCACCCCAGTACTCGCTGTGCAGGCGGGCCAGCCCGCGCACCCCCGCGGCGGCCTGTGCCACGGTCATCGGCCGGGTGGAGTCGCGGGGGTCGGCGCCGCGCGCCGCGACGTCTTCCATGATCATCAGGAAGTCGCGGCGCGGTTCGTCGATCGCCGCGAGGTACACCTGCGGATGGTCGAGCGGCAGCGCCACCCCGGACGCGAACAGTCTCGGCTCGTGGTAGAGCCCGCTGGTCAGCTCGACCAGGTCGGCGTGTTCGGGGTCGACGGCCTTGGCGAACACCGTCGCCGGCCCCTCGCCCGCCGAATACTCCAGCGCCAGCCGGGCGCGGCGGTTGGTGCCGTCGTCCCGCAGTGCCACCCGCACCCCGCTGACTTCGGCGCCCGGAAAGTGTTGGGAGAGCGCCGAAGTCATCCAGTCCGGGGTTATCTCGTCCCATCCCTGCGGGATCGACAGTTCCGGTGCGGTCACGTCGCCGGCTGACTTGAGGCAGCTGCCGCCATCGACCGGCAGTGTGACACCGGTGATGAACCGCGCTTCGTCTGAGGCCAGGAACAGCACCGCGTTGGCGATGTCCTCGGGCTCCACCCAGCCGATGGGCAGGGTGTGCATCAGCTGACCGATGACCTTCATGTCTTCCGGGCCCGGGTTCTCCAGGTCCGGACGGAAGAGCTTCATCGTCGGCTCGTTCATGAACAGCGGGGTGTTGACGTTGGTCGGGTGCACCGAGTTGACCCGGATGTTCTGCGCCCCGAGCTCGACGGCGAAGGTGCGCATCAGCCCCACCACGCCGTGCTTTGCGGCGACATAGTGCCCGGTGTGCGGGTAGGCCTTCAGGCCGCCGACCGAGCTGGTCAAGATGATCGAGCCGCCGTTGCCTCCGGCGAGGATGTGGGGGACACCGGCCTTCACGGTCTTCCACACGCCACCGAGGTTGGTGTCGATCATGTCGTTCCAGTCGCCCTCGCTGGTCTTGTCCAGCGTCTGGCCACCGTTGCCGATGCCGGCGTTCGCGACGATGATGTCCAGCTTGCCGAACTCCTCGACGCCGGCGTTGACGGCGGCTTTCAGCGCGTCGTAGTCACGGACGTCGACCTCGGCGGTGTGGATGCGCCCACCGGCGTTCTTGACCAGATCCGCGGTCTCGGCCAGATCCTCGGGGAGGAGAGCGGAATCAGCACGCTGTCGATCTGCTTGCAGATGTCGACGGCGATGATGTCGGCGCCTTCCGAGGCCAGCCGCACGGCGTGCGCGCGTCCCTGCCCGCGCGCCGCGCCGGTGATGAAAGCGACCTTGCCTTCTACACGTCCTGCCATGTCTTTCAGTCCTTCTCGGTGGTGGGGTGTTCGGGTTTCAGGAGACGGGGGATCAGGAGACGAAGGTGGGCATGGATTCCCAGCCGCGGACCGCGGTGGTGTGCGACGGCCGGGCATTGGCCCAGTCGACCTCCCAGGTCGGGAAGCGCTTCAGGATCTCCTCCAGCGCGATGCGGCCCTCGAGCCGCGCGAGTGCGTTGCCCATGCAGAAATGCGTGCCGGCGCCGAACGTCATGTGCGAGTGCAGTTCCCGGTGGATGTCGAAGACGTCGCCGTTCGGCGGGAAGCGCCGGTGGTCCCGGTTCGCGGCGCCGACGAGCATCAGCATCGCCGACCCCTCGGGCACGACCTGACCGTAGTACTCGACGTCGCGGGTCACGTAGCGGGCGATCTGCAGGGCCTGCGGCTCCCAGCGCAGGATCTCTTCGACGGCCTGGGGGATCAGCGCCGGGTCGGCCACCAGCTGTGCCCGCTGATCCGGGTGATCCGCGAGTGTCTTTCCCGCCCAACCGATCAGACGCGTCGTTGTCTCGCTGCCCGCGGTCGAGATGACCGTCAGGTACATCAGCAACTCGTCGCGGTGCAACTTGCGGCGGGTTCCGGTCTCGTCCTCGAACTCGGCGTTGAGAAGGTCGGTCATGATGTCGTCGGACGGGTGCTTGGTGCGGTGGTCGATGAACTCGGCGAACACCTCGCCGGTGGCCATCATGTTGGCCGAGTCGCTCTGCAGCGTGGCCTCGCCGTGGTCGGTCACGCGGCGCTGATCCTCCTCCGGGATGCCGAGCAGCATGCCGATCACGCGCATCGGCATCTGTTCACCGAGGTCGTTGACGAAGTCGAATTTGTCCGAACCGGTCAGCGGATCCAGGCAGCGGGCGGTGAACTCGCGGATCTGCGGTTCCAGCGCCAGCACCTTGCGGGGGGTGAACACCCGGGACAGCAGATTGCGGTGGATGTTGTGGATCGGCGGATCTTCGAAGATCAGCGTGCCCGGCGGGATCTCCATGCCGGACTTGATGATCTCCAGCAACGCCCCGCGCCCGGAGATGAAGGTCTCGTGGTTGATGACGCCTTTGTTGACGTCGTCGAAGCGGCTCAGGGCGTAGAAGTCGTGCTCTGCGTTGTAGTACAGCGGGGCCTCTTCACGGAGGCGGGCGAACACCGCGTACGGGTCCATGTTGAGCTCGACGCTGTACGGGTCGTAGTACAACTCCTCCCCGGTCTGGGCGTCTTGCACGTCGGAGTTGTCAGCGCTGATCGTCACCGTGTCCCTCTCGCGGATCAGTCTCGTAAGACATCGGGCTGCAATTTGTCTCACAACTTTGGCATCGCGGGCACACGAGTGTCAATGGCGAACTCGCTGAGCGTCAGTATCCTTCTCCAAAGAGGAGAACTTCCCTCTCGCGAACCAGGCAGCGTCAAGATGGGCACGACAAAACAGACCCGCGTGCGCGGGGGGTCAGCGGCAGGCTGACGGGAGGGCGGAATGCCTCAGAGGGCGGCGAACCCGTGGGCGCAGAAGTCCCACACCTCGTCCGCGGTGAGCGGGTTGGCGGCGTTCTCGTCGACCTCACCGCTGGACTGGGCCACGAACATCACGGTCTGCATAGTCATCGCGGCCATCCGCTTCGGGTTGATCCCGGCGCGCAGCTTCCCGGCGGCGCTGGCGTCCTCCATCAACTCGGTCAGCAACGCGAGCAGGGGGGCGTGGGCGACTTTGACCTCGGAGGGATGTGACACCAGTAGCCGTGGCGCGAAGTCGGTGAACAGCGGACGCTGGGCCGCGGGGTCGGGCCGCGAGGACTCGAACAGCAACTGAACGGCGACCTTGAGGCGCTCCATCGGGTCCTCGTGGCCGGCGGTCGCGGCCCGGATCTGATCGGCCGACCGGCCCAGCGCATCTTCGAAGAGGGCCAGCAGAAGTTCGTGTTTACCGTCGAACTGCAGGTAGAAGCTGCGCAGCGACTGGCGGGAGCGGTCGACGACTTCCTGGACCGTGAAGTCGGTGCTGCCCTTCTCGATGATGATGGCCTGAGCGGCGTCGAGGAACCGCTGCACCCGCTGAGCGGCGCGCAGTTTGGCGGTCTTGATCGACCGCTCGACGGCGCGCTGCTTCCAAGCGGGTTCTTCGCTGGGGCTCGTCACCGGAGGCTCAGACGCAGGCCGATTGGGGAAAACATGCACTGACTGTACCGGAGAACGCCTAGCCATAGCGGTCCTCGACCCTCCCTCGGCGCCCGTGTCCGAGATTGTAACTTTCTCACCACGAGAATAGTATTCTCGTTTCGGTGATAACAGAAGTCCCAGTTCTGCACCCGCAATACCCGGAAATTCTTCCGCTCCCGACAGCCCGAGGAGTCTCGTGTACATCGACTACGACGTCAGTGACCGGATCGCGACGATCACGCTGAACCGCCCCGAGGCGGCCAACGCGCAGAATCCGGAGCTACTCGACGAGCTCGACGCGGCGTGGACGCGGGCGGCCGAGGACAACGACGTGTCGGTCATCGTGCTGCGGGCCAACGGCAAGCACTTCTCCGCCGGGCACGACCTGCGCGGCGGAGGTCCGGTGCCGGACAAGATCACGCTGGAGTTCATCATCCAGCACGAAGCCAAGCGCTACCTCGAATACACGCTGCGCTGGCGCAACGTGCCCAAGCCGTCCATCGCCGCGGTCCAGGGCCGCTGCATCTCAGGTGGGCTGCTGCTGTGCTGGCCGTGTGACCTGATCGTCGCCGCCGACGACGCGCAGTTCTCCGACCCGGTGGTGTTGATGGGCATCGGAGGCGTCGAATACCACGGCCACACCTGGGAACTGGGACCGCGGAAGGCCAAGGAGATCCTGTTCACCGGCCGGGCGATGAGCGCCGACGAGGTGGCGGCCACCGGGATGGTCAACCGCGTGGTGCCGCGCGACCAGCTCGACACCGAGACCAGGGCGCTGGCCGAACAGATCGCGAAGATGCCGCCGTTCGCGCTGCGGCAGGCGAAGCGGGCCGTGAACCAGACGCTGGACGTGCAGGGGTTCTACGCGGCGATCCAGTCGGTGTTCGACGTCCACCAGACCGGACACGGCAACGCGCTCAGCGTCGGAGGGTGGCCGGTGCTGGTGAATCTCGAAGAGATGAAAGCCAACATCAAGTAACCCTGCTATTCCCGCGAGCGTGCGTGTCTGCGGCCGACACGCGGGCAACAAGACGAACATTGCGCACGCTCGCGGCGGGTGCGTACTACCGGTGGGCGTGCTCTACAGGTGGGCGAGGCGGGGTGCGGAGCCGCGGGCGCGCAGTCCGGCGCCCGCCCTGCGCGTGAGTTCCCGGGAGCTGCCGAGCAATCCGTCGAGCACCAGGGCGCGCTTCACGTGCAGCTGCAGCTCGTGCTCCTCGGTGAAGCCGATACCGCCGAGCACCTGCTGGCAGTTCCTGGCCGCTGTCAGCGCGGCCTTGCCCGCCGCGGCCTTGGCCAGCAGCGCGGTCAGGTCGGGATTGTCGACCCCGGGAAGGCTCAGTGTCGCCTCGGCGCCTTCGATGGCCACCAGCGTCTCGGCCAACCGGTGCCGGACAGCCTGGAACGACGCGATCGGCTTGCCGAACTGCACCCGGTCCAACGCGTGCCTGCGGGCCAGGTTCAGCATTGCCCGTGCGGAGCCGACCAGCCACCAGCCGACAGCCACCCGGGCCTCGGCCAGCCGGATCGGATAGCCCTCCTCCTCGCGGCGCAGCGGTAAGCCGCCGAGGGTGGGCTCGACGCTCTGCGCGCTGATGCGGTCCCACACGACCCAGGCGTTGCCTGCGTACGGCAACGGAAGCTCGACGGTGTCACCGATTGTGTTACCGGTGGCGTGCAGCACCACGTCGACCAGAACCGAAGCGTGCGAACCCGTTTCGCCCAGCAGCCGGAACACCATCGGCACAGCCGACTCGGCCGCGTCGGACAGCATCTCGGCCCAGCCCATCTCGGTCAGCGCCGCGTCGAGGTCCGGGCCGGACAGCGCGAGCATCGTCTTGCGCAGGGACGCCTCGAGCATGTCCAGTGATGCGTCATCCATCTGGGGGGCCATGTCACTCCTTACCGAGGTCCAACAGGCGGCGCGCGATGATGTTGCGCTGCACCTCGGCGGTGCCGCCGTAGATGGTCGCCGCGCGCGAGTACAGGTACTCGGTGCGCCACTCGGTGTCGTCCAGTTCGACGGCGCCGGGCAGCAGATCGCGGGCGGTGTCGTAGAGCCGCTGTTCGGCGCCGGCCAACAGCACCTTGTCAATGGACGTGTCCGGGCCCAGCTTCTGTCCGTCGGCCAGCCGCTGCTGCGTGGCCCGAGAACGGCACCGCAGCGTGTGCAGGGCCAGATACGCCTCGCCCATGTCCTGGTCAACCGCCTGGCCCTGACGCTTCACCGCGTCGACCAGCGCGTCGAACCGCGAGTACAGGTATGCGATGCGCTGCCAGAAGCACGTGGAGCGCTCGTAGGGCAGCAGATCCATCGCCAGCTGCCAGCCGTCGCCCGGCTTGCCGAGCATGCGGGACGCGTTGACCTCGACGTCGTCGAAGTACACCTCGCAGAACTCGTCCACGTCGTGCATGGTGCGCAACGGGCGCACGGTGATGCCCGGTGTGTCGACGTCGACGAAGAACGCCGAGATGGCCTGGTGATTGGGCGTGTCCGCGTCGCCGGTGCGGGCGAGCAGGATGCACCGGTGGCTGTACTGGGCGAAACTCGTCCACACCTTCTGGCCGTTGATGACGTAGGTGCTGCCTCCGGAATCGGGCTTCAGCACGGCGCGGGTGGTCAGTGACGCCAGGTCGCTGCCGGAGCCGGGCTCGGAAAAGCCTTGGCACCACTGCTCTTCGCCGCTGAGCAGTTTGGGCACCATCTCGGCGGCCAGTTCGGCGGGTGCGTAGTCGATCATGGTCGGCGCCAGCACCTCGAGCATCGAGTACGGCCCCGGCTCGGCCAGTCGCCGGCCCACCACCTCTTCGCCGACGATGGCCCGCAGCAGCGCGGGGCCGCCGAGGCCGCCGGCGTGCTCGGGCCAGCCGTACCGGCTCCACCCGGCGTCGTACAGCGCGCGCTGTACCCGGGCGAACTGGCGCATGTGGCCCTGCAGGGAATGGTCGTCGGGTGGGGTCAGGTCGTTGGCCTCGAGCCAGGCCTGCAACTGTGACCGGAACTCGGCGGAGTTCGTGGTGTCGGCGGCAACGGTCATCCGGCTTCCGGCCTCCCGATCGCGTGCGGGCGCCCGGAGTCGTGCTCCCCGGAACGCCGGATGAACGTCATCGCACGGGTTTTCAGCCGCCAGCCGTCCTCGGTACGGACATAGTTGTCGCGGTAGTAGCCGATGCGCATGTCGTGCTTGGAATGCTCGATGAAACACAGCGGCTGCGTGCCCGTGGCGAGATCGCGGCTGCCGTCGTCGAAGTCCACCAGCGCCGTCCCGGTCATGAACAGGCCCTTGGGTGCGGCGTCGACCAGCACCGGGAACCGGTTCAGGGTGTAGGTCTCGCCGAATGCGCTGTAGGTGCCGTCAGGAGTGAAAACACTGACCAGCCCGTCGATGTCGCCCTGGGTGATGGTGACGGCGTACTTGGCGAGCAGCTGCTGGATCTCGAGCAGATCCTCAGTTCGTATCGGTTGCGTGCTCATTCTTGAAGACCTTACCGCCCTTCATTACAAAAGTAACATTCTTTGTAACGCTGATGTCTGCCAGCGGATCACCGGGCACCGCGATGATGTCGGCGAGGTAGCCGTCGGCGATTCGGCCCAGCGAATCCTGTCGGTTGATCAGCTCGGCGGCCACCACGGTGGCCGCCCGCAGCACCGCCGCCGGCGGCAGGCCCCAGTCGACCAGCGTGACGAGTTCGTCGGCGTTCTTGCCGTGCGGAATCGCCGGTGCGTCGGTGCCGACGGCGATCTTCGCGCCGGCCTCGTAGGCGGCCTTGATCGACGTCCGCGCCTTCGGGAACATCTCGGCGGCCTTGGCCTGCAACTCCGCGGGCGCCTTCGAGACGTCCATGTACTCGGCCAGGCGCCGGGTGCTCACCAGGAACCGGTCGTTGTCGACCAGCATCTTGATGGCCTCGTCGTCCATCAGGAAGCCGTGCTCGATGCAGTCGATGCCGCACTCGATCGCGTGCTTGACGGCCTCGGCGCCATGGGTGTGGGCGGCGACCCGCAGCCCCCGGCGGTGCGCCTCGTCGACGATGACACGCAGTTCCTCGTCCGAATAGTGTTGCGCGCCTGCCTCTCCGGTCAGCGACATCACACCGCCGGAACAACACACCTTGATCAGCTGGGCGCCGTGCTTGATCTGGTAGCGCACCGCCTTGCGGATCTCGTCGACCCCGTTGGCGATGCCCTCCTCGATGGTCAGCTCAAGCACGCCGGGCATGAAGGCCGCGAACATGGTCGGGTCGAGGTGACCGCCCGTCGGTGTGATCGCGTGGCCGGCCGGAATCACCCGCGGGCCCTCGATCAGACCGGCGTCGATCGCCCTGCCCAGCGCGACGTCGAGCAGATATCCGCCGGTCTTGACGAACAGTCCGAGGTTGCGCACGGTGGTGAACCCCGCGCGCAGCGTACGGCGGGCGTTGCCCACCGCGCGCAGCACCCGGGTCGGGGTCGTCCTGCACCTGCGACAGGCCCGGGGTCTCCCCGCGCCCGCCCATCAGCAGATTGACCTCCATGTCCATCAGGCCGGGCAACAGGATCGCGTCGCCGAGATCGATGACGTCGGCGTCGGGCGGGGGACTGCCGCCGACAGCAGAGATCCGGTCGCCGTCGACGGTGACGACGCCGGGGCGGATGATCTCCCCGGCGTCGACGTCGAGCAGACCCGCGGCTTTGAGGGTCAGCGTCGCCGATGAGCCGCTTGCGCGAAGAGCATCGGGCACGGGCTAAACCACCGGCTCCCTGATGATCTCGACCCAGGCGGCGCCGCTGTCGAGCACGCGCGGCTGCTTCCACACCTCGACGGGGAACGAGACCATCACGACCGACTGCATCAGGTGCATGAGCCGCTTGGCGTCATCGGGCATGTCGTGCAGCGGGAACCGGGCGTCGAGGTAGACCATCACGTCCTCCAGGCGCGTCATCCCGACGTCGTAGAGGTCCTGCATCTCCTCCATCGTCGAGGCCAACCGCTTCGCGTAGCGCTCCGGCTCGGTCGCCAGAATCCAGTCGGCGAACCGCTCCAGATCTGCGAACTCCTCCGGCAGCAGCCGTTCGGTGCTCCCGTTGTTCTCAGACATGTGCCCCCTCCTTCTCGTTCTCGACGGCCGATCCGTTGGTGGCGGCCTTGGCGGCCTGCTCCAGCTTGTACTTGTCGACGTACTTGTGGGCGGTGTGGTGCAGGTGACGCAGCAGGATCTCCTGGTCGCACAGGGGGAACTCGGTGACCGCCCGGGTCCCGATCTGGGTCTGCGTGGCCTCAAGGGTATTCGCGTCCTGCAGTGCGTACTCCTTGAACGTCACGGCGGCCAGTTCCTGGGAGAGGCGCTGCCGGGTGTTCTTCGGGGGCACGAAGTACAGATTGGCTTCGAAGATGTGGCTGTCCACACCGGTGGGCCAGTAGTTGTAGGTCAGGTACCAGCCCGGAACCCACAGCAGCAGCGTGAAGTTCGGGAAGAACTCGAACGAGTCCTGGCCCCAGGTCTTCTGGCGGGCCGGGTTCACGGCGGGCGGCAGTTCGTCGGGCAGGATGCCCTTGATGTCGGGCCGGTCCCACGGGCCGAACAGGCCGCTGTGCAGGATGCGCTCGATGGGCTTGACCATGCTGAGGTCCTTGGGCGGGCTCATGCCGCCCCAGGACGAGATCATCGAGTGCTGATCCTTGATGTCGTAGTGCAGCGCCTCGAAGCCGATCTTGGCGAGCTTGGCCGCCTCTTCGGCAGTCGCCTGCTTCATGTGCAGGATCGGCGCGTGGTAGAACTCGACGAACGCGTCGATGAACAGCTTCCAGTTCGCCTTGATCTCGGACCGGTAGCTGTATACCTCGGTCATCTCATGGAACGGGTAGCCCTTGAGGCCCTGTCCGAACTCGCCGAGGTAGTCCTCCAGCGGCTCGGCGTCGTCGTCGAAGTTGACGAAGATGAAGCCTTCCCAGATCTCGCAGCGCACGGGCTTGAGCGGGTAGTCGGCCTTGTCGACGTCGAAGAACTCGTCCTCCTGCTGGATGAACGTCAGGTCACCGTTGAGGGCGTACCGCCAGGCGTGGTACTTGCAGGTGAACTGCCTGCAGGAGCCCGAAACCTCCTCGCCGGGATAGTCGTTCCAGACCAGTTTGTTACCGCGGTGCCGGCACAGGTTGTAGAAGGCGCGGACGACGCCGTCCTTGTCCTTGTTGATGATGATCGAGGTGCCGGGGCCGACGGACGGCATCTCGCGGGTGAAGTAGCTGCCGGCCTTCGGGAGCCGTTCCACCCGTCCGACGTGCAGCCAGAGCTTGCGGAAGATGGCCTGCTGCTCCAGTTTCCACTGCTCGGGATCGATCGAGTCGGTGTAGTCGACCGGAGCGGTGCCGAGCTCCGGCCAGTTCTCTGTCCAACTGCCGGCGGATGGCTTCGGGAAATGTGCCATGGAATTGTTACCTCTCCTGGTCGGGTTGTACGCCAAAGGTGTTGATTGCCATGGCCAGTGAGCCATAGCAGCCGATCGTGAAGACGAGGTCCATCAGCTGACGCTCGTCGAGATGTGCCGACAGTGCGGTCCAGGTGGGCTCGGACACGACTGAGTCGCGGTGTAGTTCGTCCACGGCGCTCAACGCCGCGCGGTCGAAGTCGTCGACGGCTTCGCCGCGTTCGATGCCGGCGATCACCTCGTCGGTCAGTCCGGCCTCACGGCCCATCGCCACGTGATGGCGCCACTCGTACTCGCACTCGGTCAGGCAGGCGACGCGCAGCACGACGAGTTCCCGGAGGCGCTCGGGCAGCGTCGCGCCGTAGAGCAGGTAGAAGTTGTAGCGCAGGAACGACCTGGCGAGCTTGGGGTGGCGCAACAGCGTGCCGACCAGGTTGCCCGCCGATTCCGGGGTGCGCATCGCGGCCGGAATCACGCCGCGCAGCGCCTCCTCGGCGACACCGTCCCACTGGTCGGCAGGAAGCGGGGACACTCGCACCGGCAGACTCCTCTCGCGCATGAGAATCAGGTTCTCATATTTCGACAGTAGATTTCCACTTTTGCCGTCTGACGTCAACGATCCAGGTCGGAGGCGCCGACGGCCGCGTTCGGCCCGGAGGTCGGAGTGCTGCCGCCTGCCAGCGTCGATGTGGCTGACGGACGTTGATTCTCACTGACGGAGAAGCTAGTTTCCTTGGAAGGAGAACAAAAGGCCGAGACCGTATGTCCGCGGGTGGAAGCCCCGGACGGAAGGAGCGCCGTCGTGCACAAAGACGACATGATTTTGATCAGCGTGGACGATCACATCGTTGAGCCGCCGGATATGTTCAAGAATCATCTGCCGAAGAAGTACCTGGATGAGGCGCCCCGGTTGGTGCACAACCCGGACGGTTCGGACACCTGGCAGTTCCGTGACGTGGTGATCCCGAATGTCGCGCTCAACGCGGTGGCGGGCAGGCCCAAGGAGGAGTACGGGCTGGAGCCCCAGGGTCTGGACGAGATCCGGCCCGGGTGCTGGAAGGTCGACGAGCGTGTGAAGGACATGAACGCCGGCGGCATCCTCGGTTCGATGTGCTTTCCGTCGTTCCCGGGTTTTGCGGGACGGTTGTTCGCGACGGAGGATCCCGACTTCTCGCTGGCACTGGTACAGGCCTACAACGACTGGCATGTCGAGGAGTGGTGCGGCGCCTATCCGGCGCGGTTCATTCCGATGACGTTGCCGGTGATCTGGGACCCGCAGGCGTGTGCGGATGAGATTCGGCGCAACGCCGCGCGCGGGGTGCACTCGCTGACCTTCTCGGAGAACCCGTCGGCGATGGGTTATCCAAGTTTCCATGATTTCGAGCATTGGAAGCCGATGTGGGATGCGTTGGTCGACACCGACACGGTCCTCAACGTGCATATCGGGTCCTCGGGTCGGCTGGCGATCACCGCACCGGATGCGCCGATGGATGTGATGATCACGCTGCAGCCGATGAACATCGTGCAGGCCGCGGCGGATCTGTTGTGGTCGCGCCCGATCAAGGAGTACCCGGATCTGAAGATCGCCCTGTCTGAGGGCGGCACCGGGTGGATCCCGTACTTCCTCGAGCGCGTCGATCGCACCTATGAGATGCACTCGACGTGGACTGGGCAGGATTTCAAGGGCAAGCTGCCCAGCGAGGTGTTCCGGGAGCACTTCCTGACCTGTTTCATCGCCGACCCGGTGGGGGTGGCCACCCGGCATCAGATCGGGGTCGACAACATCTGCTGGGAAGCCGACTACCCGCACAGCGATTCGATGTGGCCCGGGGCCCCCGAGCAGCTTGACGAAGTGCTCAAGGCCAACGACGTGCCCGACGACGAGATCAACAAGATGACCTTCGAGAACGCGATGCGCTGGTATCACTGGGACCCGTTCACCCACATCGCCAAGGAGCAGGCCACCGTCGGCGCGCTGCGCAAGGCCGCCGAAGGTCACGACGTCTCCATCCAGGCGCTGTCGAACAAAGAGAAGACGGGTGCCACGTTCGCCGACTTCGCCGCTCGCGCCAAGGAGATGAGCGGCAACACCGACTGACGAAAACCCTTCCGCCGAAATTGCATTCCACGCGGGAAAACCCGGGCAACGGCCGCGTGGAATGCGATTTCGGCGAACACGTGATCGAGGAGAGACAGCTATGCCGGGTGGTATGAGCTTCGAGCTGACCGAAGACCAGGAACTCATCCGCAAATCGGTGGCCGAACTGGCGGGCAGGTTCGACGACCACTACTGGATGGAGAAGGACCAGGCCCACGAGTTCCCCCAGGAGTTCTACGACGCCATCGCCAAGGGCGGCTGGCTGGGCATGACCATCCCCGAGGAGTACGGCGGCCACGGTCTGGGCATCACCGAGGCGACCCTGCTCCTGGAAGAGGTGTCGCGCTCGGGCGCGGCGATGAACGGCGCCAGTGCCATCCATCTGTCGATCTTCGGCATGCAGCCCGTGGTCAAGCACGGCTCCGACGAACTCAAGGCCCGCACGCTGCCCAGGATCGTCGACGGCGGGCTGCACGTGTGCTTCGGGGTCACCGAACCTGGTGCGGGACTGGACACCTCGCGCATCACCACGACGGCCAAGCGCGAGGGCGATCACTACCGGGTCAACGGCCGCAAGGTCTGGATCTCCAAGGCCCTGGAATCCGAGAAGATCCTGCTGCTGACCCGCACGACGCCGTACGACGAGGTCACCAAGAAGACCGACGGCATGACGCTGTTCCTCACCGATCTCGACCGTGACCACGTCGACATCCGGCCCATCAACAAGATGGGCCGCAACGCGGTGAGTTCCAACGAGCTGTTCATCGACGACCTGATGGTGCCGGTCGAAGACCGGGTCGGCGACGAGGGCAAGGGCTTCAAGTACATCCTCGACGGCCTCAACCCGGAACGCATGCTCATCGCGGCCGAAGCCCTGGGCATCGGGCGGGTCGCGCTGGAGAAGGCCGTCAAGTACGGCAACGAACGCGTGGTGTTCAACCGTCCCATCGGGATGAACCAGGGCCTGCAGTTCCCGCTGGCGGACTCGTTGGCCCGCCTCGACGCGGCCGAACTGGTGCTGCGCAAAGCCACCTGGCTTTACGACAACGGCAAACCCTGTGGGCGGGAAGCCAACACGGCCAAGTACCTGTGCGCCGACGCCGGCTTCGGCGCTGCCGACCGGGCGCTGCAACTGCACGGCGGAATGGGCTATTCCGAGGAGTACCACGTGTCGCGCTACTTCCGTGAGTCACGCCTGATGAAGATCGCACCGGTGAGCCAGGAGATGATCCTCAACTTCCTCGGCGAGCACGTGCTCGGGCTGCCGAGGAGCTACTGATGGTGGCTGAATCCTCCCCCCCGGTCGCTGCGGTCCAGCCCCGCCGGTACTTCGATCTGAGCGGTCGCTCGGCATTGGTGACCGGAGCGGCGGGCGGCATCGGGTCGGCTGTCGCGACGGCGCTGGCCGACGCAGGCGCCGCGGTCCTGGTGACCGACCTCGACAAGGACGCGGCCGCCGCGGTGGCCCAACGGATCTCGGCTACCGGTGGTCGGGCCGAGGCTGCTGCGCTCGACGTGTCGGACCGCGACTCCGCCGACGCGGCCGCCGCGCAGGCTGCGGCGCTGACCGACGGCGCCCTGCACATCGTCGTCAACAACGCGGGGGTCACCAGGCCCGCGATGTTCGAGAAGACCACGCAGGAGTCGTTCCGGCTGCTGTTCGACGTCCACGTGATGGGCGCCTTCAACGTCACACAGGCGGCGCTGCCCTACATCCCGACCGACGGCACGGGCCGGATCGTCAACGTCACCTCGGCGGCCGGCTTGACCGGCACCCTCGGCCAGGTCAACTACTCGGCCGCCAAGGCGAGCATCATCGGCTTCACCAAATCGCTGGCCCGCGAGCTCGCGACCAAGGCCATCACCGTCAACGCGCTGGCCCCGCTTGCGGCGACGCCGATGACCGAGACCATCCGCACGAACGAGAAGTTCGCGGCCAACATGATGAACCGCATCCCGATGAGGCGGTGGGCCGAGCCCGCGGAGATCGCCGGCGCCTTCGTCTTCATGGCCTCCGATGCGGCGTCCTACGTCACCGGGCAGGTGCTGCCGGTCGACGGCGGCATGGTTATGTGAACGCGTGAGCAGTTCTCAGACCGGTGCCGGCCCGCTGGCCGGCGTCACCGTCGTCGCGATGGAACAGGCCGTGGCCGCTCCGATGTGCACCCGGGTGCTGGCCGATTTCGGCGCCCGCGTGATCAAGGTGGAGAACCCCCAGGGCGGCGACTTCGCCCGCGCCTACGACGACGTCGTCAATGGTCCCGGCGGCCTGGCCGCGCACTTCGTGTGGGCCAACCGCGGCAAGGAATCGGTTACCCTGAACACGAAAACCGCTGCGGGACTGGATGTCCTGCATCGTCTGCTGGACCGTGCCGATGCGTTCGTGTCCAATCTGGCCCCCGGTGCGACGGCGCGGCTGGGCCTGTCCGCGGCCGACCTCGCCGAGCGGCACCCCCAGGTGATCCCGGTGGAGATCGACGGCTACGGCCCGGGCGGGCCGATCTCGCACAAACGGGCCTACGACCTGCTGGTGCAGGCAGAATCGGGATCCTGTGCGATCACCGGTTACCCGGGCATGCCCGCCAAACCCGGTCCCGCGGTGGCCGACTTCACCTCGGGGCTGTACGCGGCCATCTCCATCCTGGCCGTGCTGTACGGCCGCGCCGGCCCGAAACGGTCCCACACCGTCGGTGGAGTTGAGCCTGTTCGACGTGATGACCGACGTGATGGGCTACGCGCTGACCTACACCCAGCATTCGGGTATCGACCAGGAGCCCCTCGGTGTCGGCTCCCCGGCGGTGGCACCCTACGGCGCGTTCCCGACACGGGACGGCCAGACCGTGGTGCTCGGCACCACCAACGACCGGGAGTGGCAACGGGTCGCCCGGGAGATCATCGACCGGCCCGACCTGGCCGAGGATCCCCGGTTCGCGACGAATTCCGACCGGTGCGCGCACCGCGAGGTCCTCGAGGAGGCGATCGGCGCCTGGTGCGCTCGACACGACCTCGCCGAGATCCAGAAGAAGGCCGACGCCGCCGGGATCGGCAACTCGCGCTACAACAAGCCCAGCGAGGTCGTGGCACATCCGCACCTGGCGGCCCGCGACCGGTGGCGCACCGTCGCGACACCGAAGGGCGACATCCAGGCGCTGCGTCCGCCGCCGGTGATCAGCGATTTCGAGCAGCCGATGGGCGCGATCCCCGGCCTCGGCGAGCACACCGACGCAGTGCTCACCGAATTGGGCTTCACTGCAGACGATCTGGTGCAGCTGCGGATCGACGGTGCGATCGGGCCGGCCTACCGTGGCTGAGGAGCAGACACTGCTGTCGGCGGACCGCGACGGTGTGCGGACGCTGACCCTGAACCGTCCCGAGCGGCGCAACGCGCTCGATGCGCGACTGTGGGTGGAACTCGCCGACGCGCTGCGCCGGCTCAAGCGCGACAACGAGATCCGGGCGCTGGTACTGACCGGCGCCGGCGGCGCGTTCTGCTCGGGCGCCGACATCGGCACCGGTGAACAGATCCATCCGCGCTACAAGCTGGACCGGCTCACCGACGTGGCCCTGGCCCTGCACGAACTCGCGATACCGACGATCGCGAAGGTCGACGGCGTTGCGGTCGGGGCGGGCTGGAACCTGGCACTGGGCTGCGACCTGGTGGTCGCCACCCCGGGATCCCGGTTCTGCCAGATCTTCTCCAAGCGCGGGTTGTCGGTCGACCTCGGCGGTTCCTGGCTGTTGCCCAAGATCGTCGGCCTGCAACAGGCCAAACGCCTTGTGCTGCTGGCCGACATGATCGGCGCCGACGAAGCCCATGCGCTCGGTCTGGTCACCTGGGTCACGCCCGCCGACGAGATCGACGCCTTCGTCGGCGAGCTGGCGAGCCGGTTGGCCGCCGGGCCACCGTTCGCGCTGGCGCAGAGCAAGGCACTGCTCAACGACGGCGCCAATGCGACCTTGCGTGAGGCGTTGGCCAACGAGGCCCGCGCCCAACCCGGTAACTTCGCGACCGCGGACTCGGCCGAGGCCTACGCCGCGTTCGCCGCGAAGCGGGACCCGGAGTTCACCGGGGCATGGACCCTGAACGAGCGAACTGAGGAGCGAAGGTAATGCGGGAGACGGTGATCGTCGGCGCGGTGCGCACACCGGTCGGCAAGCGCAACGGCGGCCTGTCCGAGCAACACGCGGCGGACCTGTCGGCGGAGGTGCTCAACGAACTCGTGCAGCGCACCGGGGTGGACACCGAGCTGATCGACGACGTCATCTGGGGCTGTGTGTCGCAGGTGGGGGATCAGTCGAGCAACATCGGGCGCTATGCGGTGCTCGCGGCGGGCTGGCCCGAACACATCCCGGGCACCACGGTGAACCGGGCCTGCGGATCGAGCCAGCAGGCCCTGGACTTCGCGGTGCAGGCGGTGATGTCGGGACAGCAGGACATCGTGGTGGCCGGGGGAGTGGAGGTGATGAGCCGGGTTCCGCTGGGATCCGCGCGCGCGATCGGTACCCCCTACGGGCCGAAAGTCTTTGCCCGCTATGACGACTTCTCGTTCAACCAGGGGATCTCCGCGGAGCTGATCTCGCAGCAGTGGGGTTTCTCCCGCGCCCGGCTCGACGAGTACTCCGCGCGGTCCCACGAATTGGCCGCCGCGGCCCAGGACGCCGGTGCGTTCAAAGATCAGATCGTGCCGGTCTTCACCGAGGGCGGCGTGGTGACCGAGGACGAGGGCATCCGCCGTGGCACCACGGTGGAGAAGCTGGCCGGTCTCAAGCCGGCGTTCAGCGAGGACGGCGTCATCCATGCCGGCAACTCATCACAGATCTCCGACGGCGCCGCAGCCCTTCTGGTGACCACCGCGGAGAACGCGGTGAACCTCGGGCTGACCCCACTGGTGCGGTACCGGGCCGGAGCGGTCACCGGCGCGGACCCGAAACTGATGCTGACCGGCCCGATCCCGGCGACCGAGAAGGTGCTGCACAAGGCGGGCCTGACGCTGGACGAGATCGGTGTGTTCGAGGTCAACGAGGCGTTCGCGCCGGTGCCGCTGGCGTGGCTGGCCGACACCGGCGCCGACGAGGCCAAGCTCAACCCGCTCGGCGGCGCGATCGCGCTCGGCCATCCGCTCGGGGCCTCCGGTGCGGTGCTGATGACGCGGATGATCCATCACATGCGGGACAACGGAATTCGGTACGGACTGCAGACCATGTGCGAGGGCGGCGGCACCGCCAACGCAACGATCGTCGAACTCGTCAAGTAGAGGACACCGGGGTGCGCAGAGATCTTTTCACCGAGGACCACGAGGCCTTTCGCGAACTGGCCCGCGACTTCGTCGAGAAGGAGGTCGTGCCGCACTATCCGCAGTGGGAGAAGGGCGGCCGGATGCCGCGCGAGGTGTTCGCGCGGATGGGTGAGCTCGGCATGCTCGGCATGGCGATCCCCGAGGAGTACGGCGGCGGCGGTCAGCCCGATTACCGGTACAACATGGTGCTGCAGGAGGAGGCGGCTCGCGCGCTGGTGACGCTGTCGACGGTGCGCACCCAGCTCGAGGTGATCCTGCCCTACTTCCTGCACTACGCGAACGCCGAACAGCGCGACCGGTGGTTCCCCGGAATGGCGGCGGGCACGCTGCTCACCGCGGTCGCGATGACCGAGCCCGGCACCGGATCGGATCTCGCCGGGGTGCGCACCACCGCGGTCCGTGACGGCGACGACTACGTCGTCAACGGCGCCAAGACGTTCATCACCGGCGGCATGCAGGCCGACCTCGTCATCGTCGTCGCACGGACCTCCACCGACCCGGACAACCGCCGAAGGGGCCTCACGCTGCTGGTCGTCGAGGACGGCATGGACGGGCTCACCCGGGGCCGCGAGCTGGAGAAGATGGGCTGCAAGGTGCAGGACACCGCAGAGTTGTCGTTCGTCGACGTACGGGTCCCGGCCGCCAACGTGCTCGGTGAGGTCGACGAGGCGTTCGGCTATCTCGGGCACAACCTGCCCCAGGAGAGGCTGACCGTGGCCGTGGGCTCGGTCGCGCAGGCCCGCTCGGCGATCGCCGCGGCGATCGACTACACCCAGAGCCGCAAGGCGTTCGGCACTCCGGTGGCGTCTTTTCAGAACACCAAGTTCGAGCTCGCCGCCTGCTCGACCGAGGTGGAGGCGGCCCAGGCGATGCTGGACCGCGCGGTCGCGCTGCATGTCGAGGGCGAGCTGACGGGCGCCGATGCGGCCCGGGTGAAGCTGTTCTGCACCGAGATGCAGCAGCGGGTGATCGATCGGTGTCTGCAGCTGTTCGGCGGATATGGCTACATGATGGAGTATCCGATCGCCCGGCTGTACACGGACGCGCGGGTGGCCCGGATCTATGCCGGTACCAGCGAGGTCATGAAGGTGATCATCGCGAAATCCCTCGGCTTGTAGCGCCAATTCGGACTGACCACTGCGTTTACGGGTGTCTCGCGGGGGTCCGGGATACGCTGTGACAGCCGTCTAAACTCAATTTCGCTGAGACGCTTGTCACAGCAGGTAAACCTACCTACTGTGTGTTCACTAGGTTGGTTCAGCACCGAGGAGACGCTTGTCAGCCCCCGAGCCCGCAGCCGCCGATCTGGCATCGTCCAGACGGCCCTACGCGGCGTTGCTCGCCAAAGGTGAGGACCGCAGACAGCGGATCCTCGCGGTGGCGGAACGTCTGCTGGCTCGCAACGGATGGCGCGCGACGTCGCTGGCTCAGATCGCCGGGGAGGCCGGTGTCACGCCGGCCGGGCTGCTGCACCACTTCGAGTCCAAAGAACAACTGCTCAACGCCGTGCTCGACGCGCGCGACACCGACGACGACGAACACGCCGACCGCTCAGGGGATCTCGTCGACGCGGTGCGGCAGGTGCCCAAGCGCTTCGAACGCGCGCCGGAACTGGTGGGGACCTTCATGGTGCTGCTCGCCGAGAACATCGCTCCCGATGCGCCGCTGCACGACCGCCTGCACAAGCGCTATCGCGACGCGGTGGACATCATCAGGAAACTCATCGTCCGTGGTCAGCAGCAGGGGCTGTACCGCAGCGACATCGACGCGGCTGCCAAGGCCACGGAGATTCTCGCCTTCATCAACGGAATGGAGATCCAATGGTTGCTCGATCCTTCAATCCCGCTGACCGAGGTGTACAACGGATACGCGGAGTCGCTGGAGCGCGATCTGACGGCACCGGCACCGGCACCGCCGACATGAGATACCGCCTGGACATCGTGTCCCCGACGGTGTGCGACGCGGTGCGCTTCGCCGGCGGCTGGGTCTACGACCGAGTGACCGCCGGGTGGGACGTCACCGTCCTGGTGGGCCGCGACGAGGACGTGCGACCGCTGGAGATTCTCGGGGCCGAGGTCCTGGACCTGGAGTCGGTGCTGGGTGCCTGGGAACATCGGCCGCACCCGCAGACCGTCGCGGTGGCTGCCGACCTCTACGCCAGCGACGACCGGGTGCGCCTCGGCGTGCTCGGCGCCCTCGATCAGGGCGCGACCGAGGTGACGCTGTGGGGTGCGCCGGTGCCGGCCGAACTGGACAGCAGCGTGGGCCCCGTCGAACACCGGCTCAGCGCGGCCGCCCGGGCGTTCAAGGCGCAGGCACTCGCCGCGGCGTCCGGCTCACGTCAGACGATCGCCCCGACCGAGATGTTCAGCAGCGGCATGATGGTCTCGGTGGCCGCGGACCTGGTCCCGGCCAGCTGATCTCAGCGCAGGTCGATCAGGACCTTGCCGACCGCGCGCCCGTCGCCGACATGGTGCAGGGCCTCGGCGACCGCGTCGAGCGGGTAGACCGCGCCGACATGCGGTGCGGCCCGGCCCGCGATCAACAGTTCACGCAGTTCGGCCTCGTTGCGGCTGAACTCCGCAGCCGCAACGTCCTGGAACTGGAAACCCAGTACGTGAACTCCTTTGATCAGCACCAGATTCAGCGGGATGCGCGGAATCTCTCCGGAGGCGAACCCGATCGTCACGAAGCGCCCGCCCCAGGCGAGTGACCGCAGGGCGGGTTCGCTGAGGCCGCCGCCGACGGGGTCGAGCACCACGTCTGTCCCGTCGGGTGCCGCCTCCCGCAGCGCGGCACGCACGTCGCACTCGCGGTGGTTGATCAACCGCGCCGCTCCGTACCGCCCTGCGGCGGCAAGCTTCTCGCTCGACGATGCGACGGCGGTGACGTGGGCCCCGAGTGCTGCGCCCAGTTGCACCGCGGCCAGTCCTACGCCGCCACCTGCGCCGAGCACCACCAACCGTTCCCCGCTGCGCAACCGCGCCGTCGAGCGCAGCGCGTGGTATGCCGTGCGGTGGGCCACGCCGAACGCGGCCGCGGTGCGCGCGTCGATCCCGCCGGGCACGGGCGACAGACAGGCCGGGTCGACCACGACGTTCTGTGCGAAGGCGCCGACCATGCCGGTGCCGCTCACCCGGTCGCCGACCGCGAAATCCGCTACCCCGGACCCGATCTGGTCGATCACGCCGGCGAACTCGCTGCCCGGCACGAACGGGGGCGCCACCTTGACCTGGTAGGCGCCCGCCACCAGCAGCACGTCGGGGTAGTTGACCGCGGCAGCCTCGACGCGTACCCGCACCTGCCCGGGTCCGGCGGTGGGCGCGGTGCGTTCTTCGACGCGGATCACCTCGGGTGGCCCGTACTCCGGGCAGACCGCAGCGCGCACGGCGGCGCTAGCCCCGGTAGTCGGTGGACTCGGCGAGCTCTGCCGCCGACGCCATCAGGCTGGTCACCACCGGCCCGAACGCCAGCAGCTTCTCGTCGTCCCCGGCACGCTGGAAACCCTGCTCCAGCACGATCGCGAGCTTCCACTTGGCCAGCACCAGGTAGTAGTCGAGATCGTCGACCTGGCGACCGGACACCTCGGCGTAGTGGGCGACCACATCGTCGCGCGACGGCATCCCGCGCATGTCGACATAGCTCATCGCCCCCGCGTCGTCGTCGCCGGACGGCCAGGACTGCACCATCCAGCCGAGGTCGAGTTTGGGGTCGCCGACGGTACCCATTTCCCAGTCGACGATCGCGGCCATCTGCGCCGGCGCGCCGTGCCGGTACATCACGTTGGCGAACTGGTAGTCGCCGTGCATCAGGCCGGGGATGAAGTCGAGCGGCTTGTGCTGTTTCAGCCAGTCGGTGGCGACCTCGAGGCCCGGCAGTTCGCGGTTCTTGATCCGGTCCAGGAAGCCGATCCACCGGTCCACCTGACGTTCGTGGAAGCCGTCCGGCCGGCCCAGATCGTGCAGCCCCTTGGCTTTCCAGTCCACCTTCGACAGCAGAGCGATGCCTTCGGCCAGTTGGTAACTCAGGCCCGGGCGGGTGGAAGGGTCGCTGTCGAACGGTTCCGGCCATCGGCCGTGGGTGTCCATCGGCGACCACCCGTCGACGAAGCCCATCAGGTAGAACGGTCGGCCCAGCACCGATGCGTCGTCGCAGACACCGACGGCGGCGGTATGGGGCACATCGGTGCCGTCGAGGGCTTCGATGATCCGCCACTCCCGCAGGATGCCCTTGTCGCGGTCGGGCGGGGCGCCGGGCGGCGGCATGCGCAACACGCACTGGTGCTCACCGCGGGTGATCTCGAAGATGACGTTCTGGGTCCCGCCGGACAGGAAGCGTGCGCTCAGCGGTTCACCTTTGCCCGGCAGCGCGGCCGCATCCATCCAGTCGGACAGCCGCGCCGTGTCGATCCCGCTCACAGATTGCCCACCTCGTGGTCGAGGAAGTCCGCGTATTTGGCCAGTGCGGCTTCACGTTTGGCCGGGATCCATTCCGAGGGCCAGGTGCCCTCGGTGGGCCGGTAGTCGCGCAGCACCTGCTTGGCGACGGTCGTCTTGTGCACCTCGGTGGGTCCGTCGGCCAGCCCCATCACCGCGGCGCCGGTCACCATGCCCAGGAACGGCACCTCGTTGGTGACGCCGAGCGCACCGTGCACCTGCATGGCCCGCCAGGCGATGTCGTGCAGCACGGTGGGCATCACCACCTTGACCGCGGCGATGTCCTTGCGGACCTTCTTGTAGTCGTTGTACTTGTCGATCTCCCACGCGGTGTAGAGGACCATCAGCCGGAACTGCAGCAGCTGGGCGTAGGAGTCGGCGATGTAGCCCTGCACGAACTGCTTGTCCGAGAGCCTGCTGCCCTGGGTCTCACGGCTCAGCGCCCGCTCGCACATCATGTCCAGCGCCTTGCGGGACAGTCCGATGGTGCGCATCGCGTGATGGATACGGCCACCGCCGAGTCGGGTCTGGGCGATGACGAACGCCTGCCCTTCACCGCCGAGCAGCGCCTCGGCGGGCACCCGCACATTGTCGTAGTGGATCAGCGCGTGTGACCCCTCGCCGACGCGCTCGCCGTACAGGCCGACGTTGCGCTCGATCTTGACACCGGGGGTGTCGGTGGGCACCAGGAACATCGACATGCCCTGGTAAGCACTGACATCAGGGTTGGTGACGACCATGACGATCAGGAACGACGCGGTGGCGGCGTTGGAGGAGAAGAACTTCCAGCCATTGATCACCCAGTCGTCTCCGTCGCGCACGGCGGAGGTGGTGAACATCGTGGGGTCGGCGCCGGCATGCGGCTCGGTCATCGAGTAGCAGGAGAACAGCTCGCCCTCCAGCAGAGGCCGCAGATATCGCTGCTTCTGCTCCTCGGTCCCGTAGTGCGCGATGATCTCGGCGTTGCCGGTGTCGGGTGCCTGGCAGCCGAAGATGATCGGCGCCCACTGCGACCGTCCGAGGATCTCGTTGAGCAGCGCCAGCTTCAGCTGTCCGTAACCCTGGCCGCCGAGATCGGCGCCGAGGTGGGTGGCCCACAGGCCGCGGCGGCGCACTTCCTCCTTGAGGGGATCGATCGCCTCACGCCGCTTGCCCTCCAGCGGTACGAACTGCTGATGGGGAAACGCCAGATCGAGTGGCTCGACCTCCTCCCGGACGAATTCGTCGGCCCAGTCCAGCACCTTCTGGTACTCGGGGTCGGTTTCGAAACTCCACATGTCGGCCTCCTTGCCGGGTCAGTGCGTGAGGTACCCCTTGACCAGGGTGCAGATGTCGGCGGTGACGACCGCGGCGAACGAGCGCTTCCCGAACGCGCCGGCGGCCCAGTGCCGTGCGCCCTCGCTGACCATCGTCTGGGCGAGGTAGGCCAGATGGGCGACGTCGACGGTGTCCGGCAGCTTGCCGTCGCCGCGGGCACGGGTGAACAGCTCGGAGAACATGTCGGCGTCGGCCTCCGGCGGACCGCCCTCGGCGATGATCCGATGCTCGTGGCGGTAGCCCTCCAAGATCGTCTCGATGATCAGTTCCGGCGGATTGCGCGCCATGGAGCGCTCGAACGCCGTCAGTGCAGCGGACACGACAGGTTCGATGTCGTAGGGCTTCTGCAGTAGGGCGTGGATGGTTCGGTGCGCCGACTGCGTCGAAAGCACGCCGACCTCGAAGAGCACGTCCTCTTTGCGCGGAAAGTAGAAGTAGAACAACGCTTTGGAGACCCCGGCGGCGGTGCATATGTCGGCGACCGTGGTGGCCGCGTAACCCTTGGTCCGCCACAGCGCCATCGCCGCCTGGACAAGCATGCGCTTGGTCTCATGCGACCTGGCCCGCTGAAATGAAGCTCGGCGCTGACCGTGGTCAGCGCCGACCTCCCGCCGGGTAGCCGCCATGCCGCTGAACTTAACAGGCTCGGCGACGAGAAGGAATAGCTGACCGGAGTCCAACTATCGAGCCGGGCGGCAGGGCCGGGTCCGACCTCGTGAACAATGGGGGAATGGCTGCGCTGAAGTACGCCGCATTGGCATTCGCCGTGTTGGCGTTGACTGCCGGGGTGCTGCAGATCGCGGCCTACGCCTCCGGCGGCTGGCTGCGGCACCTGATCGTCGGCGTGTTCGCCTGTGCGGTCGGCTGCTCCGTGGGGGCTGCCGCCGTCGCGGCGATCGTGAAGTCCCGGCGCTGACCGTTCCGCCCACTACAGCTGAGCGGCCACCGATGCGATATATTGCGCTGTGCGGAGCCGTGATCGGCGTCGCTGGTCCGGATCCTGGCCGAGCCCGACGATGCGTGCAGCCAGATCGGTGACGCCGGCGTCGCGGTAACTACGGAGTCGCGCCAGCACCGCGGCTTCGTCGCCGGCGGCCATGGTGTCCCCGACGTCCTCGGCGTCGCCGTGTTCGAGCAGCGCGACGTAGTTGGGGGAGAAGTGCGCATGTCCGAGGATCTCGCTCGCGTACGCGCGGGCATCGTCGACGTCGCCGGGATCGCACAGCGCCACCGGGACACCGGCGACGATGCGCGGTGCCGGCCGGCCGGCATTCTGCGCGGCGTCGGTGATCCGCGGTGCGACGTGTTCGCCGATCGCGCGCTCGTCCGCCATCCACAACACGGTGCCGTCGGCCCGCTCGCCCGCGATCCGCAGCATCGTCGGCCCGAGAGCCGCGAGCAGCAGCGCGGGGGCGGTGTCGGCGACGTCGACCGGGCTGTGCACGTGAAAGGTGTCGTTGTCGACGTCGACCTGGCCGGGTCCGGCGAACGCGGCGCCGAGCACATCGAGGTGCTCGCGCAACGTGCGTACCGGCTTCTCATACGGAAGTCCCAACTGGCCGTGGATGATCCAGTCGTGGGACAGTCCCAGGCCGAGGGCGAACCGGCCGCCGCACGCGGCGTTGGTGGTCAACGCCTGCTGCGCCAGGATCAGCGGATGGCGTGTCTGTATCGGGACCACCGCCGTGCCGACTTCGATGGTGGTCGTCGACGCGCCCACCAACGCGACGGCGGTCATCGCGTCGAGGTAACCGGGCACCTGCGGGAACCAGAACGAGTCGAAGCCGGCGGCCTCGGCCGCGACAGCGTCGTCGATCAGGCCCGCCAACCGGTCTCGGCGATCGCGTTCCTTGTCGGAGCCGACCATCAGGCCGATGCGCATGGGTCTCCTTCGTTACGGCACACGGCGATCCCACTGGTGCGGGATGACGGGGTAGAACGGTGCAGCCAGCAGCGGGCCACCGCCGGTCCAGCGGTTGCGCACCACCGCGTCCATCCGGCCTGCGGTCACCACCGGGTCGTCGTCGAGGAAGCAGTAGGTGAGGTGTTGGCCCTGCGGGGCGCCGGCGAACGACCCGTGCGTCACCGACGTCGAGGTGCTCCACACCCCGGCGACCCCGTCGACCTCCAGAAGCTCCTCGGTCGTGGGGGCTTCGCGTTCGAGAAGCAGGATCACGCCGAGAACCGGCCACCACGGCAGCACGTCGGCACCCACTTTGATCCGAGGTGCCGCCGATCTGTCGCCGACGGTGTACACGCCTCGTTCGACCGGAGGCAGCAGTCGCAGCTTCCGGCCGGCATCGCCGAGTGCGATCGACAAGTCGTTGAAGGTCGTCAAGCCGGCGGGATCGGAGAAGAAATAGGACATCACGTGGTCGACGGCGTCGAACCGGTCGTCCCCGCCCCAGCGAGCCGCGCGACATTCGGGGGTGGACACCAGACGCAGCGATGCCCGCACGGCGCTGAGCCGATGTTGCTCCGGCCGGTGATCGAGCGTGTGCCATCGCAGGTACTCGGCATCGAGTCCCTCGGGGTGGCGGGCGGCCATGGACACGAACACGGTGCTGATGTCACCGCGTCCGGCGGCCAGCACGCCTTCCACGGTGTCGGACGGTGTCCCGGGTAGCTCCATCACGTCGTCGTCAGCTCGCCGTGGGCTTGTCGGAGAGTGTGAGCTCCGGGTGGCGCGCGGCAGCCATCCTCCGGAATCCCTCTCGCCACGGCACTTTTGTCTTGCCCAGCACCTCATGCATGTGCGTCACGTCGGGCCACAGCGGGGTGTGCGCGTCGGCGGTGTAGTCGAAGATGGGCTCGATGCCGACAAGTTCGCCCAGATACGCGCAATATTCCTCGACGCTGACGGTTTCGCTGCCTGCCCAGTTCACCACCTGGGGCGGTGTGCGGGCGACCTGCATTGCGCGGATGCCGAGCTCGACGTAGTCGTCCTCGTAGATCGGGTTGTAGTTGTTCGGTTGGTCGGGGTGGAGCCGAATCGGCCTGCGCGCCAGAATCGCATCGAGACGGTCTGCCGGTGAGCCGCCCTCGGGCCCGTAGGTCGAGCAGATTCTGATGATCGTCAGCGGGATGTCGTAGTGCCGGGAGATCCAGCTGCAGACCGCTTCGGCGGCGACCTTGGAGAAGCTGTAGTTCGCCCGCAGCGGGACTCCGGGCGGGTCGTCTTCGGTCAGCGGGCGCCTGCCCTGGTATCCGTAGATCGAACCGGTCGAGCAGAGCACGAATCCCTTGGCCGTCCGGCAATGGTGGAGCAGTTCGCCGGAGTTGTGTGCATTGGTCTCGAGCGCACGCCTCCATTCGCCCTGTCCCGGGTCGACGGCGGCGTGGAACACGTAGGTGAAATCGTCTGGTAGTCGGGAGAAGTCGACGCTGCCCAGATCCAGGGCCAGAGGTGTGACGCCCGCCGCGGTCAGCTTGTCCCGGTCAGCCGGATCGCGGAGCCTGGCGACACCCCAGACGTCGTTGTCCGGTGCCAGGGCGCGGGCGATCGGATACGCGATTTTGCCGGTGGCGCCGGTGATCAGGATTTTCTCGCCGCGAAGCACGGTTTCCGCGGTCAACGGCTCGGAACAACCGGGCCGGCGCGTCGGGTCAGATAGTCGATCTGCAGGTGGATCGAGTAGAGCACCAGCGGTGGCAACAGGATGAACGGGATGTTCTCGCCGATGAACTTGAACCCCAGCCCCCACCAGCCCTGCCCGATGTTGGTGAAGCCCGCGCCGACCTCGGCGAGGAAATAGACAGCGGTGCTGCTCATCAGGATGGCGCACCCGGTGAACGCGATCCACAGACATCTGATGCGTGCCTCGTCCGGCAGTCCCGGGCGAACCAGGCGGGTCCACATCACGAACACGGTGACGCCGGTGAGTACGCCGACGACCTCGAGCGCGAAGATCCACGGGTTGCCGCTGACGTAGCGGGTGTCGGCCAGAGCGTACTGCCACCACAGCCATTTCCAGCCCGGGTCGGTCGTCGGTGCCCACAGACCGAGCGGATGGCCGATGAGGAACATCAGCTCGTAGCCGATCTGACTGCCGGCGGTGTAAGGCAGGTAGAACAGCGTCAGTTCGGCGGCCTTGTCGAGCCGGGTACGCTTCTCTCCCGGCGCATTCCACAGGATGACGAACGGCAGCAGCATCACCGGGATGCCGAAGATCAGATTGACGACGACGTCGGTGGTGAAGCTCGGCGCGACGATCCCGGTGGCGACCCCGACGGTCACCGCCAGGAACATCGCGAAGGTGAAGATGCCGGTCCAGGTGTAGATCCGTAGCCGGTGCGGCGCCCAGGGCTGGGCGAGGTCCGGTACGTGCGCCTCGGTGGTTACCGCCACGGTGCTACCTCTGTCGGTTCTTTATCAACTACTTGTCAACTCGGGCGAGCATATATGCGGGACGGTCGCGGAGCGGAGAGTTCACGCAGGGCCGCCAGGAACAGTTGGTCCATCCGCGGGCTGAGTTCGGCCAGTGTCGTCCCGCTGGCGTGGCATGCCGAACCGAAGACCCGCGCCAGTGCGTCGGCGTCGGTGGTGGCGCCGATCGTCAGGCACAGGCACCCCATGCCATCGGCGCGCAGCTCCTCGAGTGCCTTCCGGGAATCGGCCTCGGCGTAGCGTCCCTCGTATCCGTCGTCGTACGGATGGCCGTCGGACAGCACCAGCAGCAACCGGTTCGGTGTGCCCGCCTGTTTCTTCAGGATCTCGCCGGCGCCTCGGATGCCGGCTCCCAGCCGTGTGTAGCCCGACGGCTGGAGTTGGTTGAGACGTGCCCGGCCTACCGCACCGAATCGTTGTCCGAAGGTCTTGATCGCGGGCAGGTGGACCGCGCGACGGCCCTGAGACCGGAACCCGTACACCGCGACGCGGTCGCCGAGTTCCTCCAGGGTCGCGGCCAGGATGGCAGCAGCGCGGCGCTGGTGTTCGTGAACCGCCAGACCGTCCTGGTCGGCGTCGGTCGCCGAACCCGACGCGTCGAGCAGGATCAGCACGCCGAGATTCCTGGCGACCCTCCTGCGTTCGGTGTAGACGTGTTCGGGCGGGGAGTGCCCCGAGTGCAGATCGACGAAGAGATCGATCAGCGCCTCGGTGTCGATGTCCTCACCGTCGGCCCGGGCACGCAACACCTTCGGGCCGAGCCCGACCCGGCTCAGGCGACGGCGCAGGACGGCATCGGCCGGGACCCCGGCCGCGGCGACGTCGGCGGTGGTCACCAACGGAAAGTCGATGACCCGGCACCAATCCTCACGGTATTCGTCGTGGTGGCAGTCCCATTCGGGATACAGGGCCCCGCCGATCCCGACGGCGCTGCCGGGGCTCTCGGCGCCGGTGAACCGGATCGGCGTCGGCACCGGTCGGGCGTGGGCGCCGGCGTGCAGCGAACGGCGAATGGACCCGGCCCGCAGCTCGCCCCCGGGCCCCTCGTTCTCGCCGGAACGCGAGCTGCCGAGCAGCTTGCGCAGGAAGTTCGCGGCGGCCTGGGCGCCGACGGGAACCTCGAAGATCTTCAGGATCCGGCTTCTCTCCGACGGTCGGTCGTCCTCATCTGTCTCATCGTCGGGTTCCGGTTCTTCGGCGTCGCCGAGCGACGATCCGACGTCGGCGTCGGTCGCGCGTGTTCCCGTGAACGCGGAGGAGCGCAGCAGCACCGCCGGTCTGATCGATCCGAACCACTCCGGTGGGTCGTCGATGTGCGTTCTACCCATGGCGAGGTCAAGAGATTCGGCACCATCTGCGGTCAACGCAGAGCCGGGGTAGACGTCGGCCGCCAGCGGAACCGACCGTCCGAGTTCCGCCAGCACCCGCCGACCCTCCAGCGACAGGTAGCGGCGCGCCGCCGCGGGGCGGCCCCGCAGACGCCGCACAAGGCGGGGGTCCAGACTTCCCGACCTCAGCAGAGCGCTCTGCACGAGCACCTCCCGGCGCCAGTCGTCCGCATCGCCGGCGGCGGAGACGAAGACGACGCTGCCGTCCGTATACGCGCGTTCACCCGCCGCAGCCTCGGCGACATCGAGCGTCCGCTCGGCGGCGAAGCTCGCGAGAAGTCGAAACCGTTCGGGGCCAGGGTCTTCGGAGCTCACGGCCGGGGGAGCAGGGCGTCGGCCAGTTCGCCGAGAGCGACGGTCACGGCGATATCGTCGGACAGGACCTCGACGACAGCGGACTGAACAGCTTCACGCAGGCTCAGGCCTTCGGCAACCAGACCCCCGGCGAGGATGAGCATCCGGGTCGAGGCCACCTCGTTGAGCGCCGAGCCGTCCAGGTCGCGGATGGCCGCACCCAGCATGACCAGCGTCTGCGCTGTCGAGCTATCGATGCCGGCCTCGCGCGCGACCACCTCCGCCTCGGCGTCCGCCGGAGGGAAGCCGAGCGTGATCGCGACGAATCGCTGCCTGGTCGACTCCTTCAGGCTCTTCAGGATGCTCTGGTAGCCGGGGTTGTACGAGATGACCAGCTGAAAGCCCGGTGCCGCAGCAAGAGTCGTACCCAGCCGGTCGATCGGCAACTCGCGGCGGTGGTCGGCGAGTGGATGGATGACGACCGTCGTGTCCTGACGGGCCTCGACGATTTCGTCGAGGTAGCAGATCGCTCCCTCCCGCACGGCTCGTGTCAGCGGGCCATCGACCCAGACGGTTTCGCCGCCCTTGAGGAGAAAGCGTCCGACCAGGTCCGCCGATGTCATGTCCTCGTGGCCGGCCACGGTGATGAGGTCACGTCCCAGTCGGTGGGCCATCGCCTCGACGAACCGGGTCTTGCCGCACCCGGTCGGGCCTTTCAACAGCACCGGAGACCCGCGGCGCGCCGCGGCGAGGAACGCGTCGACCTCGCGGCCGGTGGGCCGGTAGAACGGCGCCGTCGAGGAGGTGTCGGATGCCACCCGGATGTTACTGGCCCTCAACACTGTTCGCACCCTGGATAGGCACCACCGGCGGTATCGTCAATCCCTCTGGCATCACGAGTTCGCCGTCGTGGTTGATGTATCCCGAATGCTTGGTCGGCAGCGGAAGATCGGGATTCGGGCAGGGGCGATCGGTCCCCTCACCGCAAATCCCGGGATTGAAGTAGGAGCGCTTCTGAACGTCTTCCGGCCACGGGTCTCCGTGCATGCCGAGCCAGGTCGCGGGGACGTTGTAGAACAGGAAGAAGCACGCGCTGACCCCGCCGAAGATCGCCAGGAAGCGGATGAACTGCTGCTTGACGAATCCGCCGCGGATGTTGTCCAGTCCGCGTTCGACCACGGTCCGGCCCCGGTCATCGGTGAAGAAGCGCAGGCAGCACAGCGCCGCCTGGACACCGCCCCACATGAAACCCTCGTAGATCGGCCATTGGTAATACGTGCCCGCGTTGAACGACAACGACTGAATGGCACCGGGATAGGAGTAGAAGCCGATCGGCAGGAGGATGAGTCCCTCCATGATGAAGTCGAAGACGATCGCGATCGCGTAGGTCACCAGGATCAGGCGCAGGTTGCTGATCGTGGGCCACCGGTTCTTGATCTTGCGCATGATCGCGCAGCCGACGATGGTCAGCAGCAGGACGCCGTACATGTAGCCGGGAATGTTGGTGAGCAGCGGTTCGGGCACCGTGTGGCCGGGCTCCTCATGGGCCACCCAACCGGGGATGTGCGGGGCCCAGGAACCCTGGTTCCACAGCCATGCGTTGTAGGTGCACCAGGTGCTGTAGTAGTTGAGCATCGGATCCTGGAACATCATCAGCCCCATGGACACGAGCAGCATGCCGTCGAGCGTGATGCGCTTTTCCCGCACCCAGGGCCGGATGATGAAGAACCACAGGGCGAAAGGCAGGCCGATCCAGAGCACGACGGCGTTGGCGATCAGCGGGATCTTCATGTACATCGGTGGGTCGCTCGGGCCGCCTGGCCACCGGCTCGAAGTAGGGCCCGGTCACCCACCGGACGAACACATAGAGGGTGTACGCAAGGAACACGGCACCGATCGTCGCCCAGATCTTGAAAGCCCCCGACGACGAAGGCTTCTGATGCCCGAGTTCGGCAGTTCGCGTCGCCGATTCGGTGACGCCTGGTTTCTTCGATAGATCGCTCATCCGGTTTCCCCTCGCTGAAGGCAGTCGCCCGGGCGCGTTCCGAACGCGGCGCGGCGATCCGACGGATGCGAATATACTCATCAGTATCTGAGATTCCAATAGGTTGCTCAGATTCTGTGGCAGACTTTCTTTCATGGCGGAGCGGTGGACCCGGGAGCGGCGAGTCGAGCACACTCGGTCGCTGCTGTTGGACGCCGCTGAGGCTGTTTTTGGCGAAAAGGGTTTCACCGCAGCGACTCTCGACGACATCGCGTATGCGGCCGGCTACACCAAAGGTGCCATTTACAAGCACTTCGCCACCAAGGAAGACCTGTTCCTGGCCGTCAGCGACCGGTACTGGCGCCGCTACTTCGACAGCTTCGCCGAGGTGATGGCCTCGGCGAGCCGGGTCGGCGCTCATGAACTCGACGCGATCGCCGAACGTTGGCGTCAGCTCAGCAACGACCGCGGGGCCGAGCATGCTGCGCTCGGCCTGGAGTTCACGCTGTACCTGCTGCGCAACCCGGAAGCCAGGGAGCGGGTCGCGAACAAGCGCTCGGAGGTCGTCGAGAAACTCGCCGAGTTCATCGTCGACAGCATGGACAAATTGGGTGCCACGCTGACCATCTCGCCGTTGACCTTCGCCCAGGCACTGGTGGCCACCAGCGACTCGGTGATCCTGGGCAGTCAACTCGACGACGTCGACCTCTATCGGCCGGTCATCGAGATGTACACCGCGGTCATCACGCTGCCGAGCTGATCCGGGATCGGCGCCGAGCAGACGCGAAATCGCACTGTTCGGGCCCTTTTCGTGCGATTACATGTCTGCTCGCCGACCACGGGCGCGGCGTCGGGGCCAGTCTTGCGATTCATCGATGTATCACGGATACGCGTATGTATATTCAACCAGGAAGCGGTCGGTGGACGTCCCGCTGCAGGTATGGCAGTCGAAAGGAATTGCTCCGTAATGGATCTCGTTGAGCGCATCGCCAAGCACCGGAGAATGGCCGAGAGTTACCGCGACAAGTACGTGCTCCAGAAGGTGCAGCAGGGGGAGAGCTACGACGAGTGGGAGTTCGCCGACGACGCGGTGTACACCTCGCCGTACTTCGTCGCCGAGCAGGAACTGGTGCTCAAGGACGTCGCGACCCACTGGGACACCGCGGCGACGATCGAGGCCAAGGCCTACGGCATCACCTTTCCCGACTGGAAGCCTGTCGACTTCAAGGTCTGGCCGGCCGAGAACGGATTCGTGCAGCGCTACCGCTGGGAGGGCACGAACGTCAATACCGGCGCGGTGATGGGCTTCTACTCGATCAGCTTCGTCGAGACCGACGAGGAATGCCGGATCGTGCACTGGTCCACCTACGTCAACGACGAGGAGTACGGGCCGTTCCTCCAGGCGGCGATCGGTGCGCGCGGGCCGTTCCGCGGTGACGACTACATGCAGGCCCTCGCCCGGCATTTCGAGAAGCACAACCTGACGTTCTGAGGCCGCCTCCTCCCGGCGAGCAGACGCGAACTCGCACGTTTTCACTCCGTTCTGTGCGATTTTGTGTCTGCTCGCGATGGGAGCGCGGCGCTCGCGAATATCAACTACTTGCGATTGGTGTCTGAAGCAGATACCGTCGGCCTTGTCGTCTCCTGCGATATGGCGAAAAGTCAGCTGTGCCTGATGGTTTCCCTGAGAGTGGACCGGGGCGCTTCGCACGCGGGCGGCGCGGCAGTGGCGGCAGTCAAGAGGAGACGACGATGGCCCGATTTCCGAAGCCGGCAGAAGGCAGCTGGACCGAGCACTATCCGCAGTTGGGAACCGGCCCGGTCTCCTATCGGGACTCGGTGGACCCGCAGTTCTACGAAATCGAGCGCAATGCGGTGTTCAAGCGGGCCTGGCTGAACGTGGGCCGGGTGGAACAGGTTCCGCGTAAAGGCAGTTATTTCACCAAGGAACTCAAGGTCGTCAACACCTCCATCATCGTGGTGCGGACGACCGCCGGCGAGGTCAAGGCGTACCACAACATCTGCCGCCACCGCGGCAACAAGCTGGTGTGGAACGAGATGCCGCTGGAGGAGACCAGCGGCGTGTGCCGTCAGTTCACCTGCAAGTACCACGCGTGGCGCTACGACCTGGACGGCAACCTGACTTTTGTGCAGCAGGAGGGCGAGTTCTTCGATCTCGACAAGAGTCGCTACGGGCTCGTGCCGGTGCACTGCGAGGTGTGGGAGGGCTTCATCTTCGTCAACTTCGCGAAGGAGCCCGAGCAGACGCTGCGCGATTTCCTCGGTCCGATGATCACCGATCTTGAGGGCTATCCGTTCGACAAGATGACCTCGCGGTTCCATTACCGGTCCGAGGTGAAGGCCAACTGGAAGCTCTACATGGACGCGTTCCAGGAGTTCTACCATGCCCCCGTACTGCATGCGAACCAGTCGCCGACCGCCTACTCCAAAGCCGCGGCCGAAGCCGGCTTCGAGGCGCCGCACTATCGCATCGACGGTCCGCACCGGTTGGTGAGCACCTCAGGTGTGCGTGCCTGGGAGATGGCCGACGAGATGCGCAAGCCCATCGAGGACATCTGCCAGAGCGGGCTGTTCGGGCCGTGGGACAAGCAAGATCTCGGGCCGATGCCCGAAGGGCTCAACCCCGCGAAATGCGATCCGTGGGGCCTGGATTCGTTCCAGTTGTTCCCCAACTTCGTGATGTTGTTCTGGGGTCAGGGGTGGTACCTGACCTACCACTACTGGCCGACGTCGCACAACAGCCATATCTTCGAGGGCACGCTGTACTTCCCGCAGCCGCGCACGCCGCGCGAGCGCATCGCGCAGGAACTGGCCGCGGTCTCGTTCAAGGAGTACGGGCTGCAGGACGCCAACACCCTGGAGGCCACCCAGTCGATGATCGAGTCGCAAGTGCTCGACGAGTTCGTGCTCTGCGACCAGGAGGTGCTGATCCGTCATCTACACACCGAGACCGCGGCGTGGGTCGAGGACTACCGGCGCAGGACCGAGCAGGTCGGGCAGGGGGTCTGAGCGTGGACGTGTCGACGCAGACCGCCAAACTCCCCGCTGAGTTCGCCGATCTCGAGCAGTTCGCCGACTGGTGCCTGGCCACCGAGGCGGAACGCTACGGCAAGCGCCTCGCCAGCACGATGCGTGACATGCAGGCCTTCTACGACGCGATCACGCCGCGCGCGGAGGAGGCCATCGCCTACTGCGACAAGTTCGCGCTCGACGATCTTCCCGACGACGTACTGAACCTGATGCGCCTGCTGTATTCGATGATCCAGGTGTCGTTTCCGGTCGAGTGCTGGAAACAGCCGAAGGTGCCGGATTCCGGCGCGACGTCGCTGGACTGCGATTCCGAACCCGTCCCGTGACGACCACCGTCCTCCGGGCAGCGCGGTGGGTCGACATCGACTCCGGCCGGGTGCGCACGCCGGCCACCGTCGTGGTCGTCGACAACCGCATCCATGCGGTGAATCCCGCGGTCCTGCCGCAGGACGCGGACGAGACCATCGACCTCGGCGACGTCACGCTGTTGCCGGGACTGATGGACATGGAGCTGAACCTGCTCATCGGCGGGCCAGGGGGACCGGAGGGCCTGCCCAGCCCGATGCACGGGGTGCAGGACGATCCGGTCTACCGCACGCTGCGGGCCGCGGTGAACGCCCGCAGCACCCTCGACGCCGGCTTCACCACGGTGCGCAACCTCGGGCTGATGGTCAAGACCGGCGGCTACCTGCTCGACGTGGCCCTTCAGCGGGCCATCGACCAGGGCTGGCACGCCGGGCCGCGCATCTATCCAGCCGGGCACGCGGTGACCCCGTACGGCGGGCACCTGGACCCGACGGTTTTTCAGCGGCTCGCGCCGGGGATCATGCCGCTGTCGGTGGCCGAGGGGATCGCCAACGGCGTCGACGACGTGCGCGCGTGTGTGCGCTACCAGATCCGGCACGGCGCGAAGCTGATCAAGGTGTCGGCCTCGGGCGGGGTGATGTCCCACAGCACGGCGCCGGGCGCACAGCAGTACTCCGACGAGGAGTTCGCCGCGATCGCCGACGAAGCGCACCGCGCCGGTGTGCGCGTTGCCGCACATGCGGTGGGGGACAGCGCTATTCGCGCGTGCATCCGCGCCGGCATCGACTGTATCGAGCACGGCTTCCTGGCCACCGACGACACCATCGCGATGATGGTCGACCACGGCACCTTCCTGGTGTCGACCACCTACCTGACCGAGGCGATGGCGATCGACCGCATCGCACCCGAACTGCGCAAGAAGGCGGAGGTGGTGTTCCCGCAGGCCCAGGCGATGCTGCCCAAGGCCATCGCCGCCGGCGTGCGGATAGCCTGCGGCACCGACGCGCCCGCGGTACCGCACGGGCAGAACGCCAAGGAGCTGTGTGCCCTGGTGTCGCGGGGGATGACGCCGATGCAGGCGCTGCGCGCGGCGACGGTCACCAGCGCCGAGCTCATCGAGGCCGACGACGAACTCGGCCGGCTCGCCGACGGCTACCTCGCCGACATCATCGCGGTGGGCGGGGACCCGTCGAAGGACATCGCCGCCACCCTCGACGTGCGGTTCGTGATGAAGGACGGGGTGGTCCACAAGCACGTCGCGGCCACGCCGGACTAGCGTGAACGCATGGAGGCGCACGAGGTGGCAGGCATCGAGCTCACCGACAACATCCTCTGGCTGCTCAAGCAGGCCTTCTACTTCTCGCTGACCAGCGTGAACGAAGCCGTCGCCGAGCACGGTGTGAGCACGGCGCAGATCGGTGTGCTGCGCCAGCTGGCCAACGAGCCGGGCCTGTCCGGCGCCGAACTGGCCCGGCGGCTGCTCATCACCCCGCAGGGTGTACAGCTGGCGCTGACCGCACTGGAGAAGCGCGGGCTGGTGGAGCGCAAACAGAACCCCACGCACGGCCGAATCCTGCAGGCCTTCCTGACCGAGGAGGGACGCAAGGTGGCGGCCGCGGTGGTCAGCGACGCAATCACCGCGCACGACAAGGTGTTCGGCGTGCTGTCCAAGGCCGAGCAGCAGACGCTGCGCGAACTGCTGGGGCGGGTGGTCGAGCAGGGGACGGGCCATGAACTGTATGCCGACCACGTCGACCCCAACTAGTCGCCGAAACCGCATTCCATGCGGCGCCTTCTCGAACAACCGCCGCGTGGAATGCCATTTCGGCACTGAATGAGCGTCAAGTACTTGATGTGAATGACAAGTACTTGATATTGTCGGCGGGATGGCCGACGACCGCAGCACAGAAGGATTCGCACCGCTTCGCATCACGCGGGTGGTCCGCGAGACCTGTGACGCGGTCTCGCTGGTGCTCGACGTCCCCGACCACTGCTCGCACCGCTTCCGCTACCGGGCCGCCAGTTCCTGACAGTGCGGGTCAGCCTCGACGGCCGCGACCTGCGTCGCTGCTACTCAATGTCCTCGGCGCCGCTCGAGGACGAACTGCGGATCACCGTCAAACGCGACCCCGGCGGCGTGGTGTCCAACTGGATCAACGACACGGTGGCCGCAGGCGACGAACTCCACGCCGCGCCGCCCGAAGGGAAGTTCGTTCTCGACGAGGGTGTTTCGGCGACAGATCCGCTCATCGCGTTCGCCGGCGGCAGCGGTATCACGCCGATCATGTCCCTGGTCCGGACCGTGCTGACCGAATCGGATCGCACCGTCAAACTGTTCTACGCCAACCGCGCTCGTGATTCGGTGATCTTCGCCGACGTGCTGGCCGGGATGGCCGCGGCACACCCCGACCGGCTGACCGTCCAGCACCACTTCGACGAGGACGGGGGAGTGGTGGGCGCGCAGGCGATCCAGTCCTTCGCCGGCGACACCGAGGTCGGCGACTACTACATCTGCGGTCCCGCACCGTTCATGGACACCGTCGAGAAGACCCTGCTGACGGCCGGGGTGACCAAGGGCCGCCTACATCTGGAGCGGTTCACGGTCACCGCCACCGCATCCGGTGCCGCCGACGCCCAGGACACCGACGAGATCGTCATCGAACTCGACCGCAGGAAGACCACCGCGACCTACCGCAAGGGTGACACCCTGCTGCAGACCGCGCGCTCGGCCGGGCTGAAGGCACCGTACTCGTGCGAAACCGGCTCGTGCGGAACATGTATGGCACGCATCGTCGAAGGCAGTGCCCGCATGGTCAACAACGACGCGCTCGACGACGACGAGGTGGCCGAGGGCTGGGTGGTCACCTGCCAGGCACTGCCGACCAGCCCCCGAGTGCACATGATCTACGAGTAGGAGCGGCCGAATATGGACAAGGACTCCCACGTGGTGCGGGTGGCGGTGGTCACCGGCGGCGCCTCGGGCATGGGTGAGGCGACCAGCCACGAGCTGGGGCGGCTCGGGCACAAGGTCGCCGTACTCGACCTCAACGGCGACGCAGCCCAACGGGTCGCCGAAGAGCTTCGTGCCCAGGGGTATCCGGCTCTCGGCGTCGCCGTCGACGTCACCGACCGGGCCGCCGTGGAGGAGGCGTTCGCCAAGGTCCGCACCGAACTGGGGCCGGTGCACATCCTGGTGACCAGCGCAGGTCTGGTGGACTTCACCCCGTTCCTGGAGATCACGCCGCAGAACTGGCAACGCCTCGTCGACGTGAACCTCAACGGCACCTTCCACTGCGCGCAGGTCGCCGTGCCCGACATGCTCGAGGCGGGCTGGGGCCGCATCGTGATGATCTCGTCGTCGAGCGCGCAGCGGGGATCGCCCGGCATGGCCCACTACGCCGCCTCCAAAGGGGCGCTGATCTCGTTCACCCGGTCGCTGGCACGCGAATACGGGCAGGCGGGCATCACCGTCAACAACATTCCGCCATCGGGTATCGAGACCCCGATGCAACGCCAGTCGCAGCAGGCAGGCTTCCTGCCACCCAGCGAGCAGATGGCCGCCAGCATCCCGGTCGGCCACCTCGGCACCGGCGACGACATCGCCGCGGCGGTGGGGTTCCTGTGTTCGGAGGCAGCGGGATTCATCACCGGCCAGACACTCGGGGTCAACGGCGGATCGGTGATGGGATGACGTTCCAGGAGCACGCACGAGGACAGGGAGGTTCCGATGGCTAAGTGGCCGAAGCCCGCCGAGGGTAGCTGGACCGAGCACTATCCCGGACTGGGTACCGGACCGGTGTCGTTCCGGGACTCGACCTCGCCGGAGTTCTACGAGCTCGAGCGCGAGGCGATCTTCAAGCGCGCCTGGCTCAACGTCGGCCGGGTGGAGGAGGTCCCGCGCGTCGGAAGTCACTCCACCAAGGAAATCGACATCGCCAAGACCTCGGTGATCGTGGTGCGAGGTCGTGACCAGCAGATCCGTGCGTTCCACAACATCTGCCGGCACCGCGGGAACAAGCTTGTGTGGAACGACTTTCCCAACGAGGAAGTCAAGGGGATGTGCCGGCAGTTCACCTGCAAATACCACGGCTGGCGTTACGGACTCGACGGTGAGCTCACCTTCGTCCAGCAGGCCGGCGAGTTCTTCGACCTGGACACCGGGAAGCTCGGACTGGCTCCCGTGCACTGCGACGTGTGGAACGGCTTCATCTTCATCAATCTCGACACCGAACCGCGCCAGTCGCTGCGCGAATTCCTCGGGCCGATGATCACCGCGCTCGACGACTACCCGTTCGAGCTGATGACGGAGCGTTACGACTTCGTCGCACACAACAACAGCAACTGGAAGGTCTTCGCCGACGCGTTCCAGGAGTACTACCACGTGCCCTCGCTGCACAGCCAGCAGGTGCCCACCGAGGTCCGCCAACCCAACGCGACGTTCGAGTGTGGACATTTCCAGATCGACGGGCCGCACCGGCTCGTCTCGACGGCCGGTACCCGACGTTGGCTGCTCGCTCCGGAGTACATGTATCCGGTCGAGCGCGCCACCCGCAGCGGATTGGTCGGGCCGTGGCGGACCCCGGAGACACACCAGTCGGCCGGCTTGAATCCCGGCGGCATCGAGCCGTGGGGGATCACGAACTTCCAGATCTTCCCCAACCTCGAGATCCTGATCTACCACGGTTGGTATCTGCTCTACCGGTACTGGCCGACCTCGCACAACACCCACAAGTTCGAGGCGTACAACGCTTTTCACCCGGCACGCAGCGTGCGGGAACGCGTCGAGCACGAGGTGGCGTCGGTCGTGCTCAAGGAGTTCGCACTGCAGGACGCCGGCATGCTCGGCGGCACCCAGGCCGCGCTGGAATACGGCCTTGGGGAACCGGTCGTCGACGACTACCCGCTCAGCGACCAGGAGATCCTGGTCCGACACCTGCACAAGACGGCCGTCGACTGGGTCGAGCAGTACAAGAACGAGCGCCGTCCGGTGGGGGTGTGACCATGTCCGGATCCCCGCGGCTGCCGAGCGCATTCGCCGAGTACGAACGGTTCGCCGAGAAGTGGTGCCTGGCAACCGAGCCCGAGCGCTGGCAGACCCGCCTGTCGACCCCGATGGGGCAGATCCACGAGTTCTACGATGCGTTCTCGCCCCGGTTCGAAGAGGCGATCGACTACTGCGACAAGTTCCCGCTCGACGACCTGCCAGAGGACGTGCTGAACCTATTGCACCTGGTCTATTCGATGATCATGGTGTCGATGGCCGTGGAGGTCTTCGGTACCCAGAAACCCGCCGATTCCGCCGACGCCGTCATCGACCGCGTCGGTGCCCCGGTGCCCTGAGAGAGAAGCGTGGCCGCAATGACAGTTCTGACCATCAACAAGCTCACCGCGTCCGTCGGCGCCGAGGTCGTCGGCCTCGACCCGGAGCGGCTGGGCGCTGACGCGGCGCTCGCAGGCGCCCTGCTGGAGGCGCTGGAGGAGAACGGGGTGCTGGTGCTGCCGGGCCTGCATCTGAATCCCGTTGCGCAGGTCGAATTCTGCCGCAGACTCGGCGGTGTCGATTACTCCTCGGACGGTCACCATCCGGTCGCCGGAATCTATCCCGTCACGCTGGACAAGTCGAAGAACTCCTCGGCGGCCTATCTGCGAGCGACGTTCGACTGGCACATCGACGGTTGCACCCCGACCGGCGACGAGTATCCGCAGATGGCGACCGTGCTGTCGGCCAAACAGGTCGCCGACAGTGGCGGGGAGACCGAGTTCGCGAGCTCCTACGCCGCCTACGACGGGCTGAGCGACGACGAGAAGCAGCGGTTCGCGGCGCTGCGCGTCGTCCACTCACTGGAGGCGTCGCAGAGTCGGATCACCCCGGATCCGACACCCGAACAGCTGCAGCGGTGGCGGTCGCGGCCGACGCACGAGCATCCGCTGGTCTGGACGCACCGCAGCGGGCGAAAGTCGCTGGTGCTCGGAGCATCCGCCGACTACGTCGTCGGGATGGATCTCGAGGCGGGGCGCACGCTGCTCGGCGAACTGCTGGACCGCGCGACCACCCCGGACAAGGTGTACAGCCACAACTGGTCGGTCGGTGACACCGTGATCTGGGACAACCGGGGCGTATTGCACCGGGCGGCCCCCTACGACGAGAGTTCGGAGCGAGAGATGTTGCGCACCACCGTGCTCGGCGACGAACCGATCCAGTAGACGATGACCGACGCTGTCCCGCCGAGGCTGGCGCCGTTACCCGACGAGGACTGGGACGACGAGACCCGCGCGGCGCTGAGCCCGCTGCTGCCCCGGGAAAGGGCCAACCCGCGCGACGCCGGCAACGTGCTCGGTACGCTCGTCCGCCACCCGGACCTGACCCGCGCCTACCTGCATTTCAACGCGCATCTGCTGCGCACGTCGACGCTGTCGGACCGGGTCCGCGAGGTCGCGCTGCTGAGGGCCGTGCACGTGCGCCCGTCCCATTACCTGTGGGAACACCACATTCCGCTGGCGCGGCGGGCAGGCCTCACCGACGACGAGATCGACGCGATCGCACAGGGCGACCCCGCCGACGCCCTCGACCGGCTGTTGGTGCGCACCGTCGACGAACTGGACGCCACCAACACCGTCGGCGATGCGACGTGGTCGGCGCTGCGGGAGCACTTCGACGAGCGCCAGATCCTGGATCTGCTGTTCACCGTCGGGTGTTATCAGTTGCTGGGTGCGGCGGTGAACGTGCTGGGTGTGCTTCCCGAGCCGCAGTGAGCGCGTCCTCGTTGACGTCGTGCGGCCCGGTATGAAAACCTGATACGCAATATTGAGAATCACGTTCTCGCAGCCTGGGATCGTCGGAACGGAGTGAAGATGGCCGAAGACCTCACCGCGGTGGATTTCTTCAGGGACAGTCGCCTGACGGACGACCCGTACACGTTCTACGAAGCGCTGCGCGACAAGTGCCCGGTGGCGCGCGAAGAGCACTACGGCGTCACGATGGTCACCGGGTGGCAGGAAGCCGTCGACGTCTACAACGACGCCGACGCGTTCTCGTCCTGCATCTCGGTGACCGGCCCCTTCCCGGGCTTTCCGGTGTCGCTGGACGAGCACCGCGACGCTGACATCACCGAATTGATCGAAAAGCACCGCGACGAGATCCCTTTCAGCGATCAGCTGCCGACGCTCGACCCGCCGACACACACCAACCATCGCGCGCTGCTGATGCGCCTGATCACGCCCAAGCGTCTCAAAGAGAACGAAGACGCCATGTGGCAGCTGGCCGACGACATCCTCGACGACTACCTGGCGCCGGGTCAGGGTGAGTTCATCAAAGGGTTCGCGGCGCCGTTCACGCTGCGGGTGATCGCCGACCTGCTCGGTGTCCCCGAAGCCGACCGACCAGAACTGCTGGAGCGGCTCGCGAAAGGCACCCACGGCAGCGGTCTCGGCAACGCCGAGAAGACGCTGACCAAGACCCCGCTGGAATACCTGTACGAGGTCTTCGCCACCTACGTCGAGGAACGACGTGCCGAGCCGCGTGAAGACGTGCTGACCGGCCTCGCCACGGCGACGTTCCCGGACGGCACCGTGCCGGAGGTCGGCGACGTGGTGCGGGTGGCGACCAACGTGTTCTCGGCCGGTCAGGAGACCACCGTGCGGCTGCTGAGCACGGCGCTCAAGGTGATCGGGGAGCGCCCCGACGTCCAGGCGCAGTTGCGCGCCGATCGCAGCCTGCTGCCGAACTTCATCGAGGAATGTCTGCGGATCGAGAGTCCGGTCAAGGGGGATTTCCGGCTGACCCGCGTGCCCACCACCATCGGCGACCAGGAACTCGGCGCGGGCTGCACGGTGATGGTCATCAACGGTGCCGCCAACCGCGATCCACGCCGCTTCGAGGACCCCGACACGTTCGATCCGGCCCGCAAGAACGCGCGCCAGCACCTGGCCTTCGGCCGGGGCATCCACAGCTGCCCCGGCGCGCCGCTGGCCCGAACCGAGACCCGGGTCGGCCTGGAGCGGCTTCTGGACCGCACCATCGACATCCGCATCTCGGAGAGCGAGCACGGCCCGGCGGGCAGCCGACGCTACGGGTACATCCCGACCTACATCCTGCGGGGACTGACCGAGCTCCACCTGGAGTTCGACGTTCGATGAAGGTGACGGTCGACGAGGACCGGTGCGCCGGTCACGGTATGTGCCTGACGCTGTGTCCGGACGTGTTCCAGATGACCGACGACGGCTGGGCCGTCGCCGACCCCGAGACGGTGCCCGCCGGACTCGAAGATACCGCCCGCGAGGCCATCAGCAGCTGTCCCGAACGAGCAATTAGCGAAATCGACTGAGAGCAGGAGACACACCAGTGGCCAAGGGTTATGTGATCATCACCGAGGACATCAAAGATGCCGCCGGTATGGCGGAGTACGCCAAGCTCGCCGGCAAGACGATGGGCAACGCCAAGGTGCTGGCGTTCGGCCCGGCGGCGGAAGCCCTCGAGGGCCAGTGGCACGGCACCCAGACGGTGCTGTTGGAGTTCGACTCCGTGGACGCCGCGAAGGAGTGGTACTACTCCGACGAGTACCAGGAGGCGGCCAAGCTGCGTCAGGCCGCGGCCGACTGCAACGGGGTCATCGTCGCAGGGTTCTGACGGCGCACTCACGGTAATCGGGAGACACCGGTGCCCCAGCCGGGGTGGCGGTGATCCCCGACCTCACGTCGCCGCGGCTCGGCGTCCACCAGCAGTGACGGCGGACGGCCGCGGTGGTGTGGACTGAATGAACGCCGTTGCGCTACGGCAAAACCCGCACCGGCACCCGTGACCAGCCGGCGACGTTCTGCGCCGCCACGCGGCGGCATTCGTCCCACCGCACCTCGTAGCGCGGCATGAAGTCCAGCAGACGCTCGAGCGCGATGGCACTCTCCATCCGGGCTAGTGCCGCGCCCAGACAGCTGTGCACCCCGTACCCGAAACCGAGGTTCTGCGCCTCGGAACGGTCGCGGTCGATGTCGAACGTGTCGGCGTCGGTGAACGCCTCCGGGTCGCGGTTCGCCGAACCGGCAAGCAGGAAGACAGGCTTACCGGCGGGGATGGTGACGCCGTGCAGCGTCACATCCCGCATCGAGCGGCGCACGTTGTACTGGTTCGGCGCTTCGTAGCGCAACAGCTCTTCCACGGCGGCCGGCACCAGGCTGCGGTCGTCGAGCAACTTCTGCCACTGGTCGGGGAAGCGGGCGAAGGTCACCGCCGCGTTGCCGACCAGCTTGGTGACGGTCTCCGCGCCGGCCCCGCCGAGCAGCGTGGCGAAACCCGCGATCTCGAAATCGTCCAGCGTTTCCTTCTCGCCGTCCTCACGGGTGATCTCTGCGCCGATCAACCTGCTGAACATGTCATCGCGAGGTTCGGCCCTGCGCTGCTGAATGATGTTGTAGTACAACCCCATCAGCTCGCCGACGGCCTTCATGCCTTCGTCGGACATGTCGATCTGACCCGGCTCGCGGCGCAGCGAGGTGTCCACCCACTCGCCGACCTGCAGGCGATACTCCTCTGGTACACCCAGCATCTGGGTGATCACCTGCACGGGGAACAGCGCCGAGAAATCCTGCACGACGTCGAAACCGTCAGGATCAACCTCGGAGATGTAGTGGTCGATGGTGGCCTCGACCATGGGGCGCAACGCCTGGATTGCCCGCGGCGTGAACACCTTGTTGACCAGACTGCGCATCTGCCGATGCTCGGGCGGATCCATGATGATGATCATCTTCGCCATCATCGGTTCGTTGGAGCGCACCGTCGCCAGGTCGAGACCGTACGCCGAGGAGTAGGTCTCGAAGTCCTTGTAGGCCGCGGCGACGTCGGCATGCCGGGACAACGCATAGAAGTCGTATTCGGTGTTGTAGTACACCGGAGCCTCGCCGCGCATCCGCCGGTAGATCTCCCAGGGGCCGTTGAAGAACTCCTCGGAGAACGGGTCGAAGACGAGTTCGGCGGCGGTCACTCGTCGACGATCGAGATCGCTTGTCGCGGGCATTGGCGTACCGACTCCCGGACCCCCTGTTCGTTCTCCGGCGTCACCTCGTCCTGCAGGACGTGCAGGTAGTCGTCTTCGTCGAGATCGAACACCTCCGGGATGATGCCCATGCACACCCCGTTGCTCTCGCACAGGCCGAAATCAACCACGATCTTCTGGCTCATTTCAGCACCCTCACCGGCACATGGTGATATCCGGCGACGTTCTGCATGTGCACCTTCTGCAAGCCGTCGAAATCGACCTCGAAACGCGGCATGAAGTCCAGCAGGTGCTCCAGCGCGATCGCGGTCTCCATCCGGGCCAGTGCCGCGCCGAGGCAACTGTGGATCCCGTAGCCCAGCCCGAGGTTCTGCGCCTGGCGGGGGTCGCGGGTGATGTCGAACGTCTCGGCGTCGTCGTAGGCGCGGGGGTCACGGTTGGCGGCGGCCTTCATCAGGAACACCGGCTTGTTCGCCGGGATGGTGCCGCTCGGCACGTGGGCTTCCTTGAGGGTGAAACGCACGTTGTACTGCACCGGCCCCACATAACGCAGCAGTTCCTCGACGGCGGCGGGAATCAGGCTGCGGTCGTCGAGCAACAGTTGCCACTGCTCGGGATGGCGGGCGAACTCGACCACTGCGCTGCCCACGAGCTTGGTGACGGTCTCGGCGCCCGCCCCGCCCAACAGCGAGGTGAATCCGGTGATCTCGATGTCATCGAGTTTGCGCATCTCACCGTTCTCGCCCGGGATCTCAGCGGCGATCAGACGGCTGATCATGTCGTCCTGAGGATTGCGCCGTCGCTCTTGCGTCAAGCTGTAGTAATACATACCGGAGTCGATATGGGCCTGCATGCTCCGCTCGCTCAGCCCCATCTGGCCCGGTTCGCGCTCCAGTCCGACGTCGATCCAATGCCGGACCTGCTGCCGGAATTCTTCGGGCACGCCTGCCATCCGGGTGATCACCTCGACCGGGAAGGGGCCCGAGAAGTCCTGCACCACGTCGAAGTTGTCCGGGTCGACCTTGCTCAGGTAGTGCTCGACGAGTTCGATGACCGTCTCGCGCTGGGACTGAACGGCCCGTGGAGTGAACGCCTTGTTGAGCAGGCTGCGCATGTGTCGGTGGTCCGGCGGATCCATGAAGATGATCGACTTCATCGGTTTGTCTTCGGAGCGGATCATGTCGAGGTCGCAGCCCTGGCTTGAGGAGAACGCCTCGTGGTCCTTGAGTGCCGCCGCGACATCCGCATGCCGGGTCAGCGCGTAGAAATCCAGATGCTCGTTGTAGTAGATCGGCGCTTCGTCACGCATCCGTCGATAGATCGCATACGGATCGTCGAAGTAGTCCTGCGAGACGGGATCGAAGCGGAGTTCAGGAGCGGTCATCGGTGTTCCTCCGTCGCGGCTACTGGGGCCGGAAGCGTTACGAGAATTGTGTTTACCGTAACGCTAACAGTTTCCTGTGGTCCAGCAATGGATTCTGCGGTGTTGGTTCTCACCGGGGTGTGCCGTCGGTCGGTGCGCCAACGACCAAGTCCAGAAGCCCTTCGAGTAAGCCCAGGTCACCACCCGCCTCGGCGGCCACCTCACGCACCACCGCGACATCCTTGCCGAGGAACTCGCCGACCGACTCGATGAACGACTGCACCGACCCTCGCGCGCCGGCGATCTCGGCGGCGCGGCTGGCCCCACTGCCGTGCCCGACCGCTTCCAGCAGCCCGGCCTCGCGCACTCCCACGTGCGCGGCGAACGATGCTGCCTCACGCAACATTCCGAGCTGAGCGGCGAACATCGCGTTGTTGAGCAATTTCACCCACTGGCCCGTGCCCAGACCGCCGACATGCAGGATCGGGTCGGCGTACGCAGCCAGCACGGGACGGGCCGCTTCCAGGGCTGTCACATCCCCGCCGACGAACAACGTGATGTTCCCGGCCGCGATGTCGTGCGGTCCACCGCTGACCGGCGCGTCGAGCACAGCGATCCCGGGCGCTGCCGCGGCCAGCAGTTCGGCGGTGCGCGGGCTGCCGGTGGTGTGCACGACCAGCACAGAGCCGGTCGGCATGGCGGCGAGCAGTCCACCGTCCAGACAGATCTCGCGCACCTGGGCATCGGTGAAGACGCAGATCACCACCACGGCGGCGTCGACGGCCACCTCGTCGAGTCCGGTCACCGCGGTGGCGCCGAGTTCTGAGATGGCGACGCACTTCTCGGCCGACCTGCCCAGCACCCGCACGTCGTGGCCGGCCTTGACGAGGCGCTCGACCATCGGGGCGCCCATGCGGCCGGCGCCCACGAAGCCGACGGCGCTCTTCGCGCAAGCGCTCATCGTGGTCTTCTGCTCTTCGCGCAAGCGCTCATCGTGGTCTTCTGCTCTTCGCGCAAGCGCTCATCGCCTGTGATCCATGGATTCCAGCGCCGCATCCGCCGCCGTGAACACCGCGCCCTCGGCGGCTTTCGCGGCGGCGGCCAGGCTCGCCGCGTGCCGCACGTCCTTCTGCAGCAATGCGCCGGCGATCGGGGCCAACCCGTCCAGGGTGCCGCCGAACATCGAGATGCTGCCCACCGCCTTGCTGGTGGCCGAGCCCCGGTTGAGCACCTCGACGAGCTTGTCGCGGGGGATACCGAGCGACTCGCCCAGTTCCAGGGTGCTCACGGCGCTGCCGAGATTCGCGCTGAACAACAGGTTGTTCAGGATCTTGGTGTTCTGTCCGGCGCCGAGCGGACCGAGGTGCACGATCGGGTCGGCGTACGTCGCAAACACCGGCCGGCAGCGCTCCGCGACCTCTTCGTCGCCGCCCACCATCACCAGCAGCGTGCCCTGCTCCACCGCGGGGCCGCCACCGCTGACCGGGGCGTCGATCACCGAAACCCCCTGCGCCGCCGCCTTGTCCGCGATCTCCCGGCAGGTGTCGGGATGCACGGTGCTGTGGATCGCGATGATCCCACCGTCGGCCATGCCGGCCAGCACGCCGGTGTCGCCGTAGAGCACCTCGCGGACGTCGTCGTCGCCGACCACGCACAGACACACGAGGTCGCTCGCGGCGCCGAGTTCTGCCGGGGTGGCGGCCGTCTTCGCCGGGGTGTCGGCATACGGTTCGAGGCTGGCGGGCCGCCGCGCCCACAGCGTGGTCTCGAAGCCTCCCTCGGCGATCCGGCGTGCCATGGGCCCGCCCTGGCTGCCCAGACCGATGAATCCGACGCGCATCAGCTCGCCTCCACTTGTTTCCGCTCGCGGCCCTGTGCGTCCGCGATGCACTTCTCGGTGAACGACAACACTTTCCGGTGGTAGTCACCGGCCGTCAGCCCGACAGAGAGGTTGTGCCCGCTGTCGGACATCTCGTTGATCCGGACCTGCGGGGATGCGGTGAACAGCCCGGAGATGGCCGATACGGCCTGCGGTCCCGTCTGCCAGACTCTTTCGTGCTCGGCGATGGTGAACTGCACCGGCACCCGCACGTCGGCGGCGACGGCCGGGAAATCCCGCCGCGACCAGTTCGCTGTCACCTCGCCCTCGTAGGCGGCCCCCTGCGCGGACAGCGCCCCGGTGAGCACTTCGGCGGGGTAGAGGTGCGACGGCTCCCAGAGCAGATCGCGTAGCCCTGCGGGCCGGTTGGTCATCGTCGCCGAGGCGACGATGTCCTTGGCCGTATCGCTGTAGCGCAGGCCGGTGCCGGACAACTCGACGCCGATCACGTCATCGCGGGTGGTCGCGAGCCGCAGCGCGAGTTCACATCCGGCCGAGTGGCCGAGCACGAGCACCCCCGCGCCGCGGGCGCTGCCGGCCAGGATCTTGTCCACCGCCTCGGAGGTGACGGCCACCCGGCGGGCCGGATCGGCGAACTCACCGGCATACACCGCCGACGTGCCGTATCCGGGGCGGTCCAGCGCGATCGCGGTGAAACCGCTTGCCGCAGCCTGTCTTAACAGTGAGAGTTCCGGATGGGCGGGGCAGTCGAAGTACGCCGCCGAGGTCGCCCCACCGTGCACCGCGACGATCACCGCGCGCGGATCCGGCGCCTGCGCCACCAGACCCGACATCGGAATCCCGTCGACGAGGATGACCCGCGGCCGCGGTGCCACCGTCATGTGCCGGTCCGCAGCAGCATCACGCCGCTGGGGGTCAGTCCACCACTGCTGACGACGGCCACCCGGGCGTCGGCCACCTGTCGGTCGCCTGCCTCGCCCCGCAGCTGTGACACCGCCTCGTGGATCAGACCCATACCGTGCGTGCGTCCGTGGGACAGCTGCCCGCCGTGGGTGTTCAGCGGGATCACCCCGTCGCGGGCGATGGCAGCGCCGCCGTCGAGGAAGTCCTTGGCCTCGCCGATTCCACAGAACCCGAGGGCCTCCAGCCAGGACAGGCAGTTGAAGGTGAACCCGTCGTACAGTTCGGCGACGTCGACATCCGCGGGTCGCAACGACGTTCTGGTCCAGAGGTGGGCGGCCTGCCCGAGGACCTGGGGTTCGTGGGTCAGCGTGGTCTGATCCCAGTCGGTGCGCTCGATGATCTGGGTGCCGACCGCCTCGAAGTACACCGGCGGTTTCGGCAGGTCGGCGGCAGCGTCGACGGCCGACACCACGACGGCGACGGCGCCGTCGCACGGCACGTCACAGTCGTAGAGGCCGAACGGTGTGGTGATGGGCCGCGCGTTGAGGTAGTCCTCCATCGTCATCGGATCGCGGTAGATCGCCGTCGGATTCAGCGTGGCGTTGGCGCGCTGGTTCAGCGCGATCCAGCCCAGCGTTTCCTTCGTGGTGCCGTACCGGTGAAAGTGCCGCTGCGCGTTGAGCGCCAGCGTGTGCGCGGCCGAGGTGGCCCCGAACGGCGCCTGCCAGTTGTTCACCCTGATCCCGCCCGGCGGCGAGACTTTGCCTTCCTTCATCAACTGGTTGAAGGTGGCCTCCCACAGTGTGCGGAAGCACAGCACGTGCCGCGCCATCCCGGTCGCGACCGCCATCACCGCGGCGATCACCGATCCGCCGGGACCGAAGGTGTCCATCCCGCCGTTGATCCAGGTCGGCCGGATACCGAGCGCCCCCTCGAGCGCGGTGACGCCGCCCTCACCCATGCCCATCGCGTCCATCGCCGGATAGGTGGACAGGCCGTCGATGTCGGCCAGCGTCAGCCCGGCGTCGGCGATCGCCGCCTCACACGCCTCCAGCGTCAGCGACAACGGCGACACCATCAGGCGCCGCCCCATCTTCGACGCGCCGATGCCGGTGATCGCGGCCGCATCCTCGAACTTCTCCGCCGTCAGCATCGGCCGGACGAACTTCGCGAAGTCCTGCGGGGCGATCTCGTCCTCGGGCAGTGGAGCGGTCTCCGGCTCCGCGGTGGGCCGGAACAGCGGCAGCCACACGTCGTCGTTCTCCTCGAAGACCACCTCGAGGACGCGGCCCAGCTCCAGTTCGCCGGGGTCACAGTCGATGATGTTGGTGGTCAACCGGACCCGCGGATCCTCCTCGATCGCGACCTGGGCCACGACGTACGGTGCGGGCAGTCCAGGGATGGAGAACCTCTCGTTGACGGTGAACGCCGAGAGCACCGCCCGTCCGGACACCTCGCGCGGACCCATGTTGTGGCCGTGGCAATAGCGGCACACCGGCTGCGGCGGATGGATCAGCGCCTTGCAGTCCCCGCACTCCTGGATCCGCAGCACCCCGTCGGCGCCCGAGGTCCAGAAGAACTCGTTGTCGAAGGTCAACTGCGGCAGTGGAAGTCGGCTCATCGCGAAAACCCCCACTCCGCTTCGTTGTCCTCGGTCTTCAGGTTCTCCAGGTCAGGTTCGCGCAACGGCCGGATCGGTGTCTCGTCCGGGCGGCGCTCACCGATCTCCAGGATCGCGTGCACCGGGCAGTCCAGCAGGGCCCGCTGGACGGCGTCGCGGTCCTGCTCGGGGATGTCGCCGTCGCCGACCAGCACCGCGTATCCCCAGTCGTCCAGAGAGAAGTACTCCGGCGCATGTTTGGCGCAGATGCCGAACCCGTCACACAGCGTCCGGTCGAGCTTGATCCGCATCCTGTCGGTCACAGTGCCTCCACTTCGAACGGCCGGGCGGAGCTGAAAGCACCTGCGCTGCAGTCCGGGCAGTCCGCGGTCAGATGGCGGGCCACCTCGTCGGGGAACATGGCCAGCAGGCTGGCCGCGATGTTGCAGGCGGCATCGAGGGTGGCGCACGCCCCGCGGCCGCGCAGGACGACCGACCATCGCTGCAGCCGCGCCACGTCGTCGGCATCGGCGACGCCGTCGCGCAGCGCTGCCGCCGCGGCGGCCATCGCCGCGGTGCCGTTGAAGCACGAACCGCACTGATCGGCGTTCTCGCGGTCGTAGTAGGACAGCACCGAGGCGCCGACCGCGACCGGGCACTCGTCGGTGATCAGCGACACCGCGCCGCACCCCAGGCCACTGCCGAGTCCGCGCAGCGACTCGTGGTCGAGCCGGCCGTCGAGGACACGCCGGTCCAGCAGACCGGCGAAGTACCCGCCCATCAGCGCACCGCGGACCTGCTCGGCAGACACCCCGTGAAGCGCAACGAGATCCGCGGCGGACGTGCCGAACGGGACCTCGTAGAGGCCGGGTGCCCGGCCGCCGCCTGTCAGGGTCGCCAGGAACGTGCCGGGGGAGCGTTCGGTGCCCTCCCGGCGGTAGTCGGCCGGGCCGAGGCGGTGCACGTAGGGCAGGTTGGCCAGCGTCTCGACGTTGCTGACCATGGTGGGCAGGCCGCCGACTCCTTCCTCGAACGGCCGGGGCGGCTTGTCGGTGGGTTTGGCGGGCCCGCCGTTGATGGCCCGCACCGCCGCGGTCTCCTCGCCGGCCACATAGGTGGGTGCCACCACCTGGACGGTGACGGTGACGCCGTCGAGCGCACCGGGAGTCAACTCGTCGAGCGCCGCGCGCACTGCGCCGGCGGCCCCGCTGTCGGACACGTAGACGTGGGCATGCCGGGCACCGATGATCTGTGCGGCCAGCCGCAGCCCGTCGAGCACCAGGTGCGGGCGGTTGCGCAACAGCCAGCGGTCCTTGACCGAGGCGGGTTCGCCCTCTTCGCCGTTGGCCACCAGCACGGTGTCGGCGCCGCGCTGAAAAGCCCTCCGCACGGTGGACAGCTTCACCGCCATCGGGAACGCTGCGCCGCCGCGGCCGAGCACACCCGCGTGGGCGATCGCGTCGTGCAGGGCGTCGACATCGGCCAACGGGAGATAGCCGCCCGCGTCGCGGTACTGGTCGGCAGTTTCGGGACCGGTACCGATACGGAGCAGTCGCGGTGTCAGCCCGGGCCATGCGGTGACGGTCAGTTCGGTGTTCATCGCCGTGCTCATCTCCGGTTACCCTTCCGTGCATGCGAACAGCGGTGGTGCGAGTCGGCGTCGACCTGGCCGGGAAGCTGACCGCCGACCAGCTGAGCGCCGGTATGGCCGAACTGGGCCGGCTGGCCACCGACGCGGGCGCCGAGCTGATCGACAACAACCTGCCCGCGCTGCCGCCCAAGCGCCGCGAGGTGGAGATCCTGATGCGCGGTAGCGATCCGCAAGTCCTGCAGGACAAGGCGATCGGCCTCTGCGCCGCCGCCTTCGCCACCGATCCGGTCCCCGGCGTACTGACCTTCGTCAGTCACGGCACCGACGACGACGCCCACGGTGTGCTCGCGGGTTTCGGGCTGACCGGCGTGGTCGACCGGACGACGGGCGACGAGGGCTGGGACATCATCACGGTGAGGTTGCGCAAGGCCGACCTGGAACGCATCCCCGAGAGCCGCATCCACACCGCGCTGGAGGCTGCGACCAACAGCGAGGTCCGCATCGTCATCACGGACTGAGCGGGAGACTGTGGGCCTTGTGTACCGAAATCCGCCCGCCGGCGTGCATATGGCCCACACTCGGGACGCCGAGCCCGCGGTCATTTCGACTTCTGCAGGAAGTCCAGGATCGCCGGCGCGGCCTGCACCCAGGTGTCGAACATGTTGAACCGCTTGACCTTCCCCGAGGCGCGCGCTTCGCCGGCCCGCTCCCACGCGTCCTCGGGCCACGGGGGATCGATCACCTTCGAGCCCTTGATCAGGCAGCTGACCTCCAGCGAGGTCCGCTTCGGATGATCGAGGTCGTTCTCGCCGCCGCGGATGATCAGCGTCGGGACCGTGATGTTGTCGAACATCTCGTCCTCGACACCCGGGATGGTCTGTCCGGGCTTGGGCACGAAGGCGTTGAGCCACCGCAGCATCAGCTTCAGGAACACCTCGGGGTCCTGACCGAGGATGCGTGCCTCGTTGTCCGGATTCTCGGCGATGCGCTCCTGCCATTCGGCGACCTGGGCGACGGCCTTCATCCCGGCACCACGCACCGCCAGGATGCTCGGCACGATGTAGTACGAGCCCAGCACGAACGAGCCGTAGACGCCGCCGACGATGTTCCACACCACCAGTTTCCGGACCAGCTCCGGATACAGCATCGTTGTCAGCATCGAGTCGCGGGCCCCGCCGGACCCGCCGAGCAGGATGACCGGGCCGATGTCGAGGTTGGTGATCAGCTGCTGCAAGGTCTCGGCGCGCATGTGGGACTCGCTCTGGCCGTAGAACTGGACGTCGGACTTGCCGCAGTTGGGCCTGTCCCACAGCAGCACCCGGTAACCCCCCTCGACCAGCTTCTTGGCCAGCGGCTTGAGGCCGGGGATGTCCTTGCTGAACCGTCCGCCCGGAGTGAGGACGATGAAATCCCCGGACTTCCCGAGGATTTCGTAGACGACGTTTCCGCCGTTGATTTCGATTGACTTGTTGGGCAACGTCGCTCCGATTTCAGTGGCTCAAGTGGGTGTCAGGCCTGAACCAGGACGTCGTTGCCGACGACCCGGACGGGATAGGTGCGGATACTCCACTCTGGCTTGACCGCGGTGGTCCCCGTGGCGAGCTCGAAACCCCATTGGTGCCAGGGGCAGAAGATGTACTCCATGTCGCGCACCATCACCGCGTCCCCGGGGACCGTCTCGTCGACGACGTTGCGCCCCCGGGCGCGGCCCGAACACAGTGGACCACCCTCGTGCGGGCAGTAGTTGGCGATCGCGTAGAAGGTGCCGTTGACGTTGTAGACGCCGACGCCGTGACGACCGATCGGGACGAGTTTGTGTGTGCCCGGCGGAATTTCATCGACAGTGGCGACGACGTGTTCACGCCCCTGTGCCAACCGGGGCGTCTTGTCCTTGTCCATGTGTCAGAAAACCCGTACCTGACCCTCGAGTGCAGGCACTGTGTCGGGCAGCTTGTAGGTCTCGATGCCGTTCTTGAACATCACGGCTTCCCGGGCGTGTTCGGGTAGGTGCTTGACCAGCCAGCGGGGATCGTCGAAGGTCCAGTGCGGGTAGTCGCTGGAGAACAGCAGGATCTTCTCGCACTCCATCCAGTCGAACGCCCGCATCAACTCGGTCTTGTCCTCGGGGTAGTCCAGTGGCTGGGTGGTGAACTTGATGTGGTCCTTGACGTACTCGCTGGGCTTGCGCTTGATGTCCATCCAGGACTTGCGTGCCTCGTAGAGCTTGTCCATGCGCCACATCAGCGGCAGGATCCAGCTGAATGCGTGCTCGACGAACACGATGTGCAGATTGGGGTGGCGGTCGAAGGTGCCGTCGAAGATCAGGCTCATCACCTGGTTCGCCGCGAGCAGTGAGTAGGTGACCATGAAGTCGTGGTTGTAGCTGGGCAACCCGACCGGTGGCATCGGCAGTTCGTCGTAATGGCTGCGCGACAGGTGACAACTGACCGTGATGTCGTGTTTGGCCGCCGCCGCCCAGATCGGGTCGTACTTCGGGTTTCCCCAGGACGGGCGCGGTTCGGCCTTGATCAGGATCTGCGCCATGTAGGGGTGCCCGGCCCAGCGTTCGATCTCGGCGACGCTGAGTTCGGGCTCTTCGATCGCCAGGCAGATGGAACCACGCCAGCGTTCGTGCCAGTTGTTGTGGCTGTCGAGCCAGTGGTTGGCCTGCCAGTCGTTGAGCGCCACCGACATCGCGTGCTGCGCCTCGGGAATCCGGGCCGGATAGGCCGCCGGTTCCAGGATCGCTATGTCGGCGCCTGCTTCCATGATCAACTGCTTGAACGCCAGATCGGGGTCACTGCAAGCGAATTCGCCGTCCAGGGGGAACGCGTCCATGCGCATCGCGTAGGAGTGCGCGTAGTCCGGTGCGTCGTAGTAGATCTGCTCGCCGACCTTGCGCGTGAGGAAGTACTTGCTGCGCCACGGCTCCGGGAGGTACTGGACGAGATCGCCGCGCCGGGGTGCGGGGTGGACGTCGGAGTCCACGCACCGGACCGCGATGCGTTCAGCGGCAGGTACTCGTGGATTGGCGGTAACGGTCATGGTGATGCCTCCTCGCTCCCTCTACTGTGCCGCAGCCGGGACGGAAATAGCCGGGCTTTGGATCCCGTACAGCTGCGCGGCGTTACGCCAGGCCAGCTTGTCGCGCTGCTCGGGGGTGTACGCGCTGGGCACTGACAGCTCGTTGAGCTGCCAGTGCGGATAGCTCGAGCCGTACATCACCATGTCGTCCTTGCCTGTGAATCCCGCCCACTCGCCGGCGAAATCGACGTCCCCGGGACCGTCGAGGGCGCCCTGGACGAAGAAGACGTGGCCGGGGAGGTATTCGCTGGGCATCCTCGGCGCCCACGGCGTCTGTTCCAGGTGGGGCCTGCCGAAGCAGTCCATCCGCCAGATGAACGGGGTCAGCAGATCCGCGGCACCGTCGGCCCAGACGAATTTCAAGTCGGGCATTCTCTCGAATACCCCCTCGGCGATCATGTTCATCAGGTGGTACAGGAAGTTCAGCGCCGTGAAGCCGACGTACTGCTCATAGGTGCGGGTCAGGCCGTTGGGCGTCGGCGGCAGCGCGACACCGGACCCGACCTCGAAGTGCACCGCGACCGGCCACCCGGCATCGACCGCCGCCTCCCACAGGGGCCAGAACTGGGGCTTGCCGTAGAGCTCGCGGGACTGCAGCGGGATGCCCAGTTGGACGATGCGCGGATGGCCCCGGTACTTGTCGATCTCGCGCAGGGCGCCGGCGATGTCGTCGGGGTTGACCCGCAGCGTGCCGCGGAACCGCTCGCCGAACTCGGGGTGGTCCAGCCAGCGCGTCACCATCATGTCGTTGTGCGCCGACGCGATCGCCGTGCCGAGGTGCCGATCCGGCATGACTCCGCGGGTCATCGGGTGCAGGATCGCGATGTCGACGCCGCGGTCGGTGAACAGGTGCTTGGCCACCACCTCGGGGTCCGAACCCGGGTACTGGCCGTCGGGACCCTCTGTCCGGTCGGCGTACTCACCGCCGGGCGCTCCGTACCAGTCCATCTCGTAGTCGGGAAAGCCGCGGCTACGGAACGGCTCCTGCAGGAAGTTCTGGCGTAGGTCCTTGTTCGACCGGCAGAAGATGTGCACGCTGGCGTCGATGACCGGGGTGCTTGCGCCCGCCTCTGCGCCGACGGACCCGTCGCCGAGAACCTTCACAGGATCCTCTCCTTCATGTCCGCGTCTTTCCTTTGTTCACGCGGCCGAGGGGGCGGCCGTCATCGCTTCAGTGTAGATCGTTGTTCTTCATTATCAAGAACTCTGTTCTCCAGCAGACCGCTTAATATCCGCGCAGGTCGGCGGGGTGCCCTCCGTGCCCGCCGAGGCGGACGGCGGAGAGCCGGTACCCGCCGTATGAGAACGTTCAGGATCAAGTCTGAGAATGATATTCTCCGGTCTGGTCGGTCGTCAGGAGGCGTGCGGGTGTTACTTGAGTTCGATGCAGATCAGAGGTTGTGGCAGGAGACCGTGCGCGACGCGGTGTCCAAGCAGTGCCCGGCCTCCCTGATCCGTGACATCGCCGAGACCGGCGTCGATCCGACCCCGTTGTGGAACAGCTATCTGGACGCCGGATGGACCGAGCTGACGGATCCCGAGAACGCCGTCGAGCTGGCGATCGTGCTCGAGGAACTCGGGCGGGCCACCGACCCGACGCCATTCCTGGCCACCCTGACCCAGTACGCGCCACTGGTCGGCGACCGCTACGACGCCGACAGTGCGGGCGCCGCCGTGTACTCGGGGGTGAGCGCCAACCGCGATGCGCAGGGATGGGTGCTGTCCGGCACCGACCGCTTCGTGCTCGACGGCGACCGCGCCGACCGGCTGGCCGTGGTGACCCCGGCCGGAGTCTTCCTGATCGACGCGGACAAGGCCACCACCCGGCGCGTCGAGGTGTTCGACCCGGTCCTGCACGTGGCCGAGGTGACCTTCGCCGGTGCGCAGGTATCCGAGGGCGACCGGCTGCCGACCGACACCGAACGCGCGCATCATGTGGCACTGATGGGTATGGCCGTCACCATGGTCGGCGCCTGCCAGCGCATCCTGGACCTCGTGCTCGAGCACGCCAAGAGTCGCCAGCAGTTCGGCGTGGCGATCGGCACCTTCCAGGCGGTCCAGCACAAGGCGACCGACATGTACGTCGCGATCGAACGCGCCCGCGCGCTGTCCTACTTCGCGGCGCTGACCATCGCCGCAGACGATCCGCGCCGCCGGCTCGCGGCCGCGATGGCCAAGGCGTCCGCGGGGGAGTGCCAGACACTGGTCTTCCGGCACGGCGTGCAACTGTTCGGTGCCATGGGCTTCACGTGGGAGAACGATCTGCAGTTCGCGTTGAAGCGGGCCAAGGCGGGCGAGTTGATGCTCGGTGGCGCCGCCGAGCACCGGGCGATGATCGCGGAGGAATACGGAAGGGATCTGTAGATGCAGCTGGCTTTCGACACCGACGTCGAGGAGTTCCGCGCCGAGTTCTCCGCGTTTCTCGACGAGCACACCCCTTCTGCCGCAGAGACGTTGGAGCGTCCGCGCTCGGTCTCGCACATGCCGCAGTGGGCCCGCGACTGGCAACGCCTGTTGTTCGACAACGGCTGGTTGCTGCCCGCGCAACCGCCCGAGTTCGGCGGCCGCAACGCCTCGGTGCTGCAGACCTTCGTGCACGCCGAGGAGCTGTGCCGGCGCCGGATCTACCACAGCTTCAACCCGCAGGGCGTCAACATCATCGCCGCTTCGCTGCTGACCTTCGGCACCGACGAGCAGAAGCACCAGTGGGCCGTTCCGGTGCTGCGCGGCGAGCGCACGGCGTCGCTGGGGATGAGCGAGCCGAGCGCGGGATCCGACCTCGCGTCGTTGCGCACCAAGGCGGTTCGCGACGGTAACCATTTCGTCGTCAACGGGCAGAAGGTGTGGACCTCGGGTGCGCACGACGCCGACTTCCTGCTGACGTTCGTGCGCACCGATCCGGATGCCCCCAAGCACAAGGGCATCAGCGTGCTGTTGATCCCGACCGATCTCGAGGGCGTGGTGTGCCTGCCGTTCGCCGACATGACCGGGATCGACAATCTCGACTTCAACGAGGTGTTCTTCACCGACGTGCGCGTGCCGGTCGAGAACCTCGTGGGACCACTCCACGGTGGGTGGGGCGTGGCCAACGGCTCGCTCGGACACGAGCGGACGATGATGTGGCTCGGTTTCGCCGATCGGATCGCCAACTGCATCGCCGACTTCGAGCCCCGCACTGCGCTGGAGCGCGACGCGCTGGCCACCAGCATCATGGACTACGAGGCTCTTCGGCTGCTCGGTTCGGTCGGGATCGCCAAGGCGGCGCGGGGCGAGGTCGACGTGGCGTCAGTGTCGATCCCCAAACTGCTTGGGGCCGAGGCCGAACAACGGATCGAGGGTCTCGCGCTGGAGGCGGCCGGGCCGGAGGGCCTGGTGCACCCCGCCACATCCGGACCGTACGAGCACATGAACCTGGATCACTATTTCGCCAGCTGGTTCGAGCGCTACTGCCGAAGCTTCGGCGGCACCATCGCCGGTGGCACCTCGGAGATCCAGCGCAACATCATCGCCCAGCAGGTGCTGGGGCTGCCCCGGCGCTAGCCGGCGCTGCGGACGCGAGGAGCGATCAATGGCTGCGGACGCGAGGAGCGATCGATGGCCGCGGACGCGAGGAGCGATCAATGAAGGTCCAGCCCGCCGCGTTCCTGCGGACCACGCTGCCGCTGGACCTCGGGCAGCTCGCACAACTCGACAGCGGCCGGTACCACTCCATCTGGCTGCCCGACCATATGGTGAGTTTCTGGCCGGACTCGATCTGGACGCCCGAGTTCACGGATCTCGCCACCGCCTCGCCGTCCCCGCACCGTCACCTCGACGGCATGGCCGTGGCCGCAGCCGCGGCCGTCCTGACCGAGAACGTGCCGCTGGCCACCAGCGTCGTGGACACCGTGCGACGGCACCCGGCCAGCCTGGCGCAGAGCGCACTGACCATCGACCACCTGTCCAAGGGGCGGTTCATCCTCGGGCTGGGCAGCGGTGAGCGCGAGAATATCCTGCCGTACGGGTTCGAGTTCAGCCGTCCCGTCGGACGTTTCGAGGAAGCACTGCACGTCATCCGGCTGTTGTGGGAGAGCGACGGACCCGTCGACTTCGAGGGGACGTTCTACCGGCTGCACAACGCGCGGCTCGACACCGAGCCGTACGACAGCCGGTTCCCCCCGATCTGGATAGGCGCCAGCGGCCCGAGGTCGCTGGACATCGCCGGCCGATATGCGGACGGGTGGTGGCCGGCTGGAGCGTGGACACCCGACGACTATGCCGAAAAGCTCACGCGGGTGCGATCTTCTGCGGAGAAGGCCGGCCGTGACCCAGACCAGATCACGCCGTGCTTCATCCAGGTCTGCCTCATGGGCCGCGACGAGTCCGCACTCGCGGAGGTCCTGCAGGCTCCGCTGGTCAAATCGTTCCTGTTGCAGGTCTCCGCAGACGTGTTGCGCAGGTTCGGTTTCGAACATCCGATGGGGCCCCACTGGAACGGGTTCCACGACGTCGACCCCGCAGTCCTGACCCGGGACCGCATCGTCGAATTTCTCGGCCGCGTCGAGCCGGAGATGGTCCTGGCCCTGGTGCCACACGGGACGCCGAGACAGGTGGCCCGCGTCATCAAGGACTACGTCGATGCTGGTCTGCGAGTTCCGAAGATCCTCGATTATTCGGCGATGGCCGGCCTCGGGCACGCCGCAGCCTCGGCGGGCAACGTCAGGGAGGCAGAGGACGAGTTGATGATGCTGTGCGGGGCGGTCGAATGACGCAGAAGCTGGACGCCACGGCACTTCTCGCTCGTGCACAGGATGAGACCGGATTGGACGACTACGGCGACCCGACACTGCCTGAGCGTTTCGCGGTCGCGGTGGAGCACCTCAACGCACTGGGAATGGATGAGGACGGCCACCGCCGGGCCGCCGACGTGTGCCACTGGCTGTTGACCACACGGTTGGAATTCTTCGAGGACAGGAAACGCTTTCCGATTGCCGACGAGGTGATCGACAGGCCGATGTTCGTTACCGGAGAACCCCGTTCCGGCACGACGCTGATGCACGCGTTGATGTCGGTGGACCCTGATGCCCGGGCGCTGCGGTTCTGGGAGGTGATGTACCCGTCCCCGCCGCCTGGACGTGCCGGGCCCGACGACCGGCGGCGTGCGCTGGCCGACGCCGACTGGCGTGAGATCAACACGATGCTCCCGAAGTGGCTGCACAGTCACCCGTACAACGACATGCTCGGCGACGGGCTGCCTGAGGACGAACGCACCTGGGCGTTCGACTTCCGCGTGATGACACCGACGGCGTGGTGGCGGGTGCCGATGCAGACCGTGGTCGGTGGGCTGCCGACCGACGCGGTCGCCCAGTACCGCATCCACAAGGCGATGCTGCAGCAATTCCAGTATCAGCGACCGCAGAAGTACTGGGTGTTGAAAGGTTTCCACGGGTTCCGGTTGACGGAGTTGTTCGACGCCTATCCCGATGCCAGCCTGGTGTGGCTGCACCGTGATCCGGTGCAGGTGGCCGCATCCCGCACGATGATGATGGCCGACATACTCGAAGGTCTCGTCGGACCGGTCGACCTGCGCGCGGCGGCGAAAAAGCATCTGGAACTCACACGAGCCGGAATCGCGAACACCATGACGAGCCCCGCGGTGAGTGACCCGCGGATCCGGCATGTCAGATACACCGACTTTGTCGCCAAGCCCGTCGCGACGGTGCGGGACTACTACACTTTCGCCGGCCGGACCCTGACTGCAGAGGCCGAGGCGAGTATGCGCGACTACCTCGCGTCGAACAAAGGGGACCGGCACGGGAAGTTCCGGTACTCGACCAGCCTTCTCACCGACATCGGTGAGGACCTCCAAGCGCTGCACGAGGAGTTCCGGCCCTTCCGGGAGAGGTTCGGCGTCGAGATCGAGAACCGTGACTGACATGACCGCTGCGGTGGACCCGCGACTGTCGGTGCATTCGGTCACTTTTCACGGCGCCGGACCCGCCGAGCTGCGTCACGCGTGGGAGGCGCTCGGGGTCAGTCGCCTCAGCCTGATCGACGATCAACTGTTCGACCCCGCGCTCACCGACGTCATCTCGGCACAGGGCTACTCCGTGGAGTCGGTCTTCCACCTGTTCAGCTCGGCCGACGGCTTGCGGCGGGTCATCGAAGCGGCGGCGAGGGCGGACGCGAGAGTGATCTACATGCTGACCGGCGGTCGCGGAGAATTCAGCTGGGAGCAGGCGGCCGGCCGCTTCTGCGAAGCTGTGCAACCGTGTCTTGAGGACGCGCGTCAGGCGGGTGTCGCGTTGGCGGTCGAGAACGCATCGGGTCTCTATGCCGACATTCACATCGCCCACACGCTGCGCGACACGATCGAGTTGGCCGAATCGGCGGGGCTGGGCATCTGTATCGACCTGTTCCACTGCTGGACCGAGGCGCATCTGGGCTCCCTGCTCGACCGCGCGCTGCCGCGGACCCAGCTGATCCAACTCAGCGATCATGTGCTCGGCGACAGGGCCCTACCCGCGCGCGCTGTTCCCGGGGACGGCGCGATCCCGATCGGGACGGTGGTGTCGCACGCGCTGGCCGGCGGCTATGCACACGGATTCGACTTGGAGCTGATCGGTCCGCGAATCGCCGACGAGGGTTCCCTCGCGGCATCTCGGCGAGCGTGTTCAGTGGTGTCGGAGATGCTGTCCGACATCGAGAAGGGTCGGTAGCGGTGGCCTATGGAGACGGACCGGACGACGCCGCGCTGCGCCGTGCCTGGGAGACGTTCTGCCATCAGCTGACAGCGGCGGGTCAGCAGATCTTCAAGGAGCACAACCCGGTCGACGGGCTGCAGCGTGTCGACGCGCTACGGTTCCTCACCCAGAACCTGGGCCAGGCCTTCGACCTGGCATTGGAGACTCGAAACACGAAATATCCGGTCCTGCACGAGTTCTGCGGACCGACGCGCAAGTTGGGAGGTGACTGCGCGGACTTCACCTATCAACAGGCCTGGATCGACGGGGATTCGACCTACCGCATCTCCGGAGAGCGGGGGACGGCACGGTTCTTCAATATCACCGTGCAGGGTCGGCGCCCGGACGGGCCGGGGGTGCTGCACGAACCGTTCGGCGACGTGCCCGAGGCCAACCTGTCCGCGGCGGAACTCTCCACCGACCGGGACGGGGCATTCGAGGTGTACGTCGGCGGCCAGGCCCGGGCCCAGAACTGGCTGCCCACCACGCCGGAATCGCGGAAACTGTTCGTCCGCCAGGGGTTCGACTCCTGGGACGAAATCCCGGCTCGCCTCGGCATCGAGCGGGTCGACATGGCCGAACCCAAGCCCTTGCCCACTGCGGGGCAGATGGTCGAGGCGATCGGGTGGGCCGGAGACTTCCTGACGGGTCTGATGCGGGACTGGCCCGAGTTTCCCTTCACCTACGGGGGAGTGGACGCCGAACACCCGAACCGCTTCCCGCGCATCACCTCCGATGACGGCGACGCCAAGCGTGGGCGGGCCGCGGTGAACATGCACTGGGTCCTCTCGCCGGACGAAGCCCTCATCATCGAGTTCGACGCCCACGACGGACTGTGGTCTCTGACCAACATGGGCGTGTTCTTCAACAGCATGGACTTCTTGTATCGCCCGGTCAGCTACACGCCGAGCCGGACGAGCGTCGACGCCGACGGCAAGATCCGGCTCATCCTCGCCCACACCGACCCCGGCTATCACAACTGGATCGACACCCAGGGCTTCGGGCGGGGCAATCTCACCTACCGGCACATGCTCGACGGGGCGCCCGTGACGCTGCACACCAGGGTCGTCAAACAGTCCGACCTGGCGCATGTGTTACCGGCCGGGACCGCAACCGTCACCGCGCACGAGCGGACCGCGCAGATGTGGGCCCGGTTCACCGCGATACGGCAGCGCTACTCGTCGCTCTGAGGGACTCTGCTCGAGGCGAGGACGTGTGACCAGGCCTTGCCCTTGTCATGCCGGCAGCGCTAGTCGATAACGGCGGTTTCTTTGCGCTCGGTGATGGGCCGCGCGAGTTCCTGTTCGTCGCAGATCCGCTGCAGCTTCTCGATCGTCTCGTCCAGGCCGGGGCCCAGCGGCTTGCTGGGGGTGAACGTCGCAGGCAAGTTGCGCATGCCCTGGATGACGCCGATGGTGTCGTAGTGCACCGTGCCCTCGGGGTCGCACACATAGTCGGGCATCCGGTCCAGCACCGCGGTCAGCATCGACTTGAACACCGTGCGCGCGACGTTGGAGCCGACGCAGCGGTGCACACCGATGCCGAAGCTGAAGTGCCGGTTACCTTTGCGGTCAAGAACCACGTCGTTCGGCCGCTCGAACACCGACGGGTCGCGGTTGGCCATCGCCCAGGACAACCACAGCCGCTCGAATTGCTTGAACTGTTGACCCTCGACCTCGACGTCGTCGGCGAACGTGCGGCCGTCCCCGGGAGCCGGCGTGAAGAACCGCAGGAACTCCTCGGTGGCCGGATGCAGCAGAGTGTCCCGCTCCCGGCTCAGCCGGTCCCGCTCGTCGGGGTGCTCGCCCAACCACTCCAGTGCGTGCGCGGTCAGCGCGGTGGTGGTGTCGAAACCGCCGCCGATGATCAATCCGAGGTTGCCCAGGATCTCCATGTCCGGTGCGGGCTCACCGTCGATGCGCAACTGCAGCAACGCATTCACCAGACCGGGGCGCGGGTTCTCGCGGATCTCCATCATGTTGGTGATGAGATCGATGCCCATTTCGCGGTGCTGCTCGTTGATCTTCTCGCGTTCCGGCGCATGCTCAGGGGTGTACACCGACGCGTGTGTGGGCTCGCTGTAGACGTTCCACTTGTCCAGCTTGATGCCCATCATCGCCAGCGTGAACACCGCGGGCACCACATTGGCGAGATGGTCGACGAAATCGATCCGGCCCGACTCGATGTGCTCGTCGAGCGCGGCGCGGGTGATCTCGTCGATGAACGGTTCCCAGCGCTTGATCGCCGCGGGGGACAGGTAGGGGTTCAGCGCGCCGCGATAGGCGCTGTGCTCGGGCTCGTCCATCTCCAGGATGCCGCCGCGAACAACGGTGGCGCGACTGGCCTTCGGGATCGTGATGCCCTGGAACGGCGTCTCACCCGAGATGTCGTGATGGTTCGAGACAGCAGGGCAGCGGGCGAGTTCGAACACGTGCTTGCTGTCGGCGGCCACCCAGTGCCCGTTGTAGGTCTCCGACCACGCGATCGGGCACTTGGCCTGCATCTCTTCGGTGATCTTCTCGAACTGCAGCCGGTATTCGGGGGTGTGCCGGTCGAAGTAGTACGTGTTCTTCTTGCGGCTGTCGTCGGCGGTGCCGTTCACGACGTCGTCGACACTCAAGGCTGTCTCCCTAGCTCTCTCTTCGCAAATGGCAGGCTGTTCTGTTCTTCGCGCAAGCGCTCATCACTCGTCTCACTCGTCGACCGAGATCGCCTGTTCCGGGCACGACTGTGCGGCCTCCCGCACGGCGTCGCGCTGATCGTCCGGGACGATCTCGTTGACCGGCGATGCGGTCCCGTCGATGTCGCTGAGCTCAAAGGAATCCGGCGCGATCATCGAACACAGCGTGTGTCCCTGGCACCGTCCGGAATCAACCCGAACCTTCACAGCCTGGCCTCCTCAACCCTGTTGCTGTTCGTCAGACGTGGTAGTCGTACCACTTGAGATAGCCGCCGGCGTCGACTCGCAACTGCATTCCGGTGACGTAACGGGCCTCGTCAGAGGCCAGCCACAGCACCGCGTTGCTGATGTCCTCGGGCTCGATGTAGTTGACCTTCATGGCCTGCTGCACGCTGAAGACCGGCTCGGCGTCGGCGCGGGTCGGATTCTCCAGATCGGGCCGGAACGACTTGTACATCGGCGGGCTCTGCAGCATGTCGGTGTTGCAGTTGGTCGGATGGATGACGTTGGCCCGGATACCGCGCACGGCCAGTTCGGTGGCCAGGTCGTGCACGTAGGACGAGATCATCCGCTTGGACACCATGTAGGCCATGCCGCCCGGGTCGCTGCCTGGGTTCGGCTTGTTGTGCGCATCCATCAACGCCGCGGCCGACGCGGTCGCGACGATCGAGGCCCCTTCCTTCAGGTGGGGCAGGGCGACCTGGATGGCGTTGAGGGTGCCCACCAGGTTGGTGTTGATGACATCGGTCCACGCCTGAAGCGGGGGTTGGCCTTTCATGCCGGCGATACCCGCCTGGGCGACCACGATGTCGACCTTGCCGAACTCGGAGAGCCCCGCCTCCAGCGCGGCGCGCAGCTGCGCGGCCTCGCGCACGTCGGCCTTGGCGGTGACGATGCGCTGACCGGTCTTCTCGACGAACGCCGCGGTTTCTTCGAGGTCATCGGGGGTGGCCATCGGATAACCGATGGTCTCGAAGTCCTCGCAGAAGTCCACTGCGATGATGTCGGCGCCCTCCTCGGCGAGCCGGACGGCATGGCTGCGGCCCTGACCGCGTGCCGCCCCCGTGATGAAGGCGACCTTGCCTTGAACGCGTCCCATTAGCACTTGTCCTTTCGCTGAGATCTGCTGGCCGGTCAGGTGTTCCGGCCGCCGTTGACGCCCAGGATCTGTCCGGTGATGTAGCCGGCCTCCTCGGAGATGAGGAAGGCGCACGCGGCGGCGATGTCTTCCGGGCGGCCCATCCGCCGCACCGGGGTCTGCTCGATCTGTTTCTGCGTGTCTCCGAGGAAACCGCGTTGCTCGGCTTTGCGCAGCATCGGGGTGTCGATGAAGCCCGGCGGAACCGCATTCACCGTGATGCCGTCGGGGCCGTATTCCAGCGCAAGGGATTTGGTGAGTCCGTTGACGGCCGACTTGGCGGCGACGTAGGGCGACATGTAGGGCTGGCCGGAATGCGTGCTCGACGACGAGATGTTGACGATGCGCCCCCAACCGGCCTCGATCATGTCGGGCAGCACTGCCTGGACACAGTGAAAGACGCCGTTGAGATTGACGTCGACCACCTTCTGCCATTCGTCGAAGGTGAGGTCGATGAACTTCTTGAAGCGGTCCAGCCCGGCCGCGTTCACCAGCACGGTCACCGGGCCCAGTTCGGCGTGGATCGCATCGAGTGCGGCATCGACGGCGGCCCGGTCGGTGACATCCGCGGCATAGGAGAACTTCTCGTCGCCTGGGTTCAGGTCGAGCGTCGCGACGCGCATGCCGTCCGCCCGCAGCCGCTCGGCCACTGCGGCGCCGATGCCCGACGCCCCTCCGGTCACCACAGCGTTCTTCATCGGCGCGCTCCAGCCCAATCGTCGGTCAACAAGAACCATCCTTCCGAATATGAGAACCGTACTCTCAGATCCTGCGAGACCGCAAGACATCTCGTCGCGTGTGTTCACACAGGTGAGACGTCCGACGGTGGATTGTCGCACCGTTTATCGCAGGCAGAGCCGGTTCGACGCATTTTCTTGAGTTCTCATCCTGCGAATGTATGATTCGCCGGTGATGAGAATGCAGTTTCCGTCACACTCACCTATATATCCCCTGTGCCGTCACAGCTACCGAGGAGGATGATGCAGGAAACAGCCACGATCGCAGGCGCCGCAGCCGCGCAGCGACGCCTTCTGATCGGGGGGCAACTGCTCGAGACCGAGCGGACGTTTCCTTCGCTCAACCCGGCGACCGGCCGGGTGCTCGGACATGCCCCCGATGCGACGGTCGCCGACGCCGAGGCCGCCGTGACCGCGGCCCGGCACGCGTTCGACGCCGGCGTCTGGGCGACCGACACCGAGCTGCGGATCCGCTGCCTGGAGCAGTTCCACGCAGCACTGGTCGAGCACCGCGACGAATTGGCCGCCCTCACCATCGCCGAGGTTGGCGCCACCCCGGCGCTGTGCCAGGGCGCGCAGTTGGATCAGCCGATCGAGATCGTGCGGTATTACGCCGAACTCCTGAAGACCTACCCGATGACCGAAGATCTCGGCAACATCGAGAGCCGCGGCATGCAACACCACCGCTGGGTGGAGAAGGAAGCCGCAGGGGTCGTCGCGGCGATCATCGCCTACAACTATCCCAACCAGCTGGCACTGGCCAAGCTGGCTCCGGCGCTGGCCGCCGGCTGCACTGTGGTGCTGAAGTCCGCGCCCGACACGCCGCTGATCACGTTGGCGCTCGGCGAGCTGATCGCCGAGCACACCGACATCCCGGCCGGCGTGGTGAACGTGCTGTCCGGCGCCGACCCGGCTGTCGGCGCTGCGCTGACCACCAGTCCGGACGTCGACATGGTGACCTTCACCGGATCCACCCCCACCGGGCGGGCGATCATGGCCGCCGCCAGCGGCACGCTGAAGAAGGTGTTCCTCAGCTCGGCGGCAAGTCGGCCGCGATCGTCCTCGACGACGCCGACTTCGGCACGGCCGCAATGTTCTCCGCGTTCAGCATGGTCACCCACGCCGGCCAGGGATGTGCGCTGACCTCGCGGTTGCTGGTGCCCAACCGCCACAAGGACGAGATCGTCGAACTGGTCAAGAAGAACTTCGGGCACGTGCGTTTCGGGGATCCAACGGACCCGTCGACCTACATGGGCCCGCTGATCAGCGCCAAGCAGCGCGACAAGGTCGACGGCATGGTCCAGCGCGCGGTCGAGGCCGGCGCCACTCTGGTGACCGGCGGCGAGAAGGTCGACCCCGGCTACTTCTACACGCCGACGCTGCTGGCCGACGTCGATCCCGACAGCGAGATCGCCCAGGAAGAGGTGTTCGGCCCCGTGCTGGCCGTCATCGGCTACGAGGACGACGACGATGCGGTGCGGATCGCGAACAACTCGATCTACGGACTGTCGGGCGCCGTGTTCGGCAGTCACGACCGCGCGCTCGCGGTCGCCCGCCGTATCCGCACCGGCACCTTCTCCCTCAACGGCGGTAATTACTTCAGCCCCGACAGCCCGTTCGGGGGGTTCAAGCAGTCCGGTATCGGCCGCGAGATGGGCCGGGCGGGCCTCGAAGAGTTCCTGGAATCGAAGACGTTCGCAGTAGTGGTGCCTGAGGCGGAGGGGCACTGATGAGCGCTTGCGCGAAGAGGAGACGAGACTGATGAGCAAGCCGTTGGACGGGATCCGAGTCCTCGAGGTCGCGATGTACGGCTTCGTGCCGTCGGCGGGCGCGGTGCTCGCCGAGTGGGGCGCCGACGTCATCAAGGTCGAGCACGCGGTCACCGGCGACCCGCAGCGTGGCCTGCGCCAGACCGGGCTGCTGCGGGTGGAGGGCGACCCGAACCCGAACATCGAGCACGCCAACCGCCTCAAGCGCAGCATCGGTCTGGACATGTCGGTGCCCGAAGGCAAAGAGGTGCTGCTGGAACTGGCCCGTCGGGCGGACGTGTTCCTGACCAGTTTCCTGCCGGGACACCGGAAGAAGTTCGGCATCGACGTCGACGACATCCGTGCGGTGAACCCGGCGATCGTCTATGCGCGCGGCAGCGCGCTGGGACCGCGTGGGGACGAGTCGGTCAAGGGCGGCTATGACATGACCGCGTTCTGGTGCCGGGCCGGCACCGCCGCCACCATCACTCCGCCGGGCACCCCCGGCATGGTGGGCCCGCCCGGACCGGCCTACGGCGACACGATCTCGGGCACCAACCTCGCCGGCGGTATCGCTGCGGCGCTGCTCAAGCGCGAACGCACCGGTGAGCCGTCGGTCGTCGACGTGTCCCTGTTGGGCAGCGGTCTGTGGGCGATGGGCCACACCGTTGCGCTGACCAAGCACCTCGGCGAGCGCATGGAGGCGTTCCCGCCGGGAGTGCACGGATCACCGATCAACCCGCTGGTCGGGCTGTATGCCACCGCTGACGACCGCTACATCTCCTTCGTGATGATGCAGCCCACCAAGTTCTGGGCCGACGTGTGCAGGCACATGGATCTCGACGAACTGGCCGACGACCCGCGGTTCGCCACCGCGGAGGCGATCGCCGAGAACACCGCGACGGCCAACGAGATCCTCACCGAAGCCATGAAGAAGCGGCCATTGGTCGAGTGGAGTGAGCGGTTCTCGACGCTGGCCGGGCCGTGGGCGCCGGTGCAGGACACCCTCCAGGCGGCTGAGGACGCACAGGTTCGCGCCAACGAATACCTCATTCAGGCAGGCGAACTCGAGCTGGTGGCCAACCCCGTACAGTTCGACGTCACCGCGCCGGCCTCCGGACCGGCCCCCGGTTTCGCGGAGCAGACCGAGGACATCCTCGTCGAGCTCGGGCTGGACTGGGACCGCATCATCGAGCTCAAGACCGCAGGTGCGGTCACCTGACCGTCGATATCCCACACCTGGAGATCCGCAATGCCTAACGTCGCGTCCGTCGGCACCTACCTGCCGTGTTGGGGTACCCCCCTGCACCGGGTCGCCGGCGACGACGAGGACACCGTCACGATGGCCGTCGAGGCCGGCCGGGCGGCGTTGACGGGCGGTGGCGCGGTCGAGCGGGTGGTGTTCGTCAGTCGCGATCTGCCTCTGCTGGAGAGCAGTAACGCCGCGGTGCTGCTGGCCGGGCTCGGCCTGGATCCCGAACTGGAGGTCGACGAACGGCTCGGCGGGGCGCCCGCGACCGTCGATGCGGTCAGTTCGGCGCGGCCGCGCACGCTGATCATCGGTGCGGACCTGGCGCCTGCCGGCGCCGCCGCCATCGTGACGGGCGAGCGGGGTCTGCAGGTGCGCACCGCGGCCCGGGTCGCGCGCAGCCTGCCGGTGCGGACCCGCAAGGCCACCGGCGACGTGCACGACTACGGGGACCCGAGACTGCTGCACGAGCGGGGCCTGATCGCGTCGCTGGCCGCCGCGTGGCTGGACACCCCGGTGGCGGTGGCCGGTGTCGATCACGAGCGTGCCATCGAGCTGTGCCTGGGCGACCCACCCGCACTGCCCACCTGCGGTGCCAGCGCGAGTCTGTTCGCGCTGGCCGCCCTGGCCGAGCAGGGCCGATCGGGCCCGCTGGTCGCGGTGGAGCAGGCCATCCTGTCGGGGATCAGCGTGAGTGGCGGCAGCGCGCGGACCCATCGCAGGGAGCCCGCCGCGCGCGCGGTGCCGGACGGGATCTCGGCCACCGGCACCGATATCCCGATCTCCCTGGCCGCATACGAGCGTGCTTTCGAGTCGAAAGTGCGTTGGGAGGCAGGGCTGTTCGCGGGCTCGGACGAACTGGACTTTCCGCCCCGCTACCGCGTCGGCGCCGACGGGGCGCTGGCCACCGATTACGAACTGGTCCCGCTGCCGCGCACCGGCACCGTGTACACGGAGACCACCGTGCACATCCCGGTTCCGGGACTGCGGACGCCGTACTCGCTGGCGATCGTGGCACTCGACGGCGTCGGGGTTCGGGCGCTGGTCAAAGTCACCGGGGTGGCGCCGGGTTCGGTCGCCATCGGCGATCGGGGCCGCCTGGTGCTCCGGCGCGTCGCGATGCGATCCGGGGTCCCGGACTACGGCTACGCGTTCGAGCCCGACGCGGTCGGTGCCCAGACCAGGGGAGCGGCGTGAGAAGGGTCGCGATCGTCGGCGCCGGGATGACGCCGTTTGCCGAGCACTTCGCGCTCGGCATCAAGGACCTGCTGCCGATGGCGTTCTCGGCGTGCGCCGCCACGGTGGACAAGGGCCTGTCGAAGTCGGATCTGCAGGCGGCGTGGATCGGGGCGATGGGCACCGCTGACGGGTTTCCCTCCGGAATCCTGGCCGACACGCTGGGCACCCCCGAACTGCCCGTCACACGAGTCGAGAACTCCTGTGCGACGGGCCATGACGCGCTCCGCAATGCACTGTTCGCCGTCGGTTCGGGAGCCTTCGACGTGGCTCTGGTGATGGGCGCGGACAAGCTCCGCGACACCACCAGCGCGGAGATGGTGTGGGAATGGGAGGCCATGGCACGCGACATGGCCTGGGACTATCCGCTCGGTCTGGTGGCGCCTGCGGGATTCGCGCTACATGTTCGCCGATATCTCCACGAATCGCCGGCAACTGAAGAACACTTAGCTATGGTGGCGGTCAAGAACCACCGCCACGGACTCAACAACCCCAAGGCGCGGTTGCGCTTTGAGATCACGATGGAGCAGGCACTGAACGCACCTACGGTGGTCACCCCCTTCCGCCTGTACGACTGCGCACCGCCGAGCGATGGTGCCGCGGCACTGGTCGTCGCCGCGGAAGACGTGGTCGACCGATTCACCGACCGGCCGGTTTGGGTCAGCGGTGTCGGACTCGGCCTGGATTCGGTGATGCACCAGCACAAGGCGGACATGACCACGTTCCCGGCGACCACCCGCGCGGCCAAGCAGGCCTACGCGATGGCGGGCAGAACACCGGCCGACGTGGACGTCGCCGAGGTGTACGACTTCCTGACCGGGATCGAGCTGATGAGCTATGAGGACCTGGGCTTCGCCGAGAGGCTCGGTGGCTACAAACTTCTGGAGGCCGAGGTGACCAGCGTCGGAGGGGCGCTGCCGGTCAACCCGAGCGGCGGGCTCAAGGCCAAGGGGCATCCGCCGGGCGCCACCGGGGTCGCTCAATGCGTGGAACTGTTCGCCCAACTGCGGGGCGAGGCCGTCAACCAGGTCGACGGTGCCCGAATCGCATTGGCACACACCGTCGGCGGTCCGACGGCGGTGTCGGCTGTGACAATCCTGGAGGGACCCGAAACCCATGGCAAGTAAGGGACCGGAACGCTGGTCGCCCGGGATCGGGCAGATCCGCAACCTCACGGGGCCGATGCAGGCCGTGGGCGGCCTGTTCTCGATGTCGGCCGACGCCGTCGTGTTCGTGTTCCGCCGCCCGTTCCAGTGGCGGGAGTTCCTGGAGCAATGCTGGTTCATCGCGCGGGTGTCCCTGGCCCCGACGCTGCTGGTGGCCATTCCGTTCACGGTGCTGGTCAGCTTCATCCTCAACATCCTGTTGCGCGAGCTGGGCGCTGCGGACCTGTCCGGCGCCGGCGCGGCATTCGGTGCGGTCACCCAGGTGGGACCCATGGTGACGGTGCTGATCGTGGCCGGGGCGGGTGCGACCGCGATGTGCGCGGACCTGGGCTCGCGGACCATCCGCGAGGAGATCGACGCGATGGAGGTGCTGGGCATCAACCCGGTGCAGCGGCTGGTCACCCCGCGGATGCTGGCCTCCGGCCTGGTGGCGCTGCTGCTCAACAGCCTGGTCGTGATCATCGGCATTCTGGGCGGCTACTTCTTCTCGGTGTTCATCCAGGACGTCAACCCCGGAGCTTTCGCCGCCGGCATCACGCTGCTCACCGGGGTGCCCGAAGTGATCATCTCCTGCGTGAAGGCGGCGCTGTTCGGCCTGATCGCGGGCCTGGTGGCGTGCTACCGCGGGCTGACGATCACCGGCGGTGGCGCCAAGGCGGTCGGCAACGCGGTCAACGAGACGGTGGTGTATGCGTTCATGGCGCTGTTCGTGATCAACGTGCTCGTCACGGCCATCGGCATCCGGATGACGACGGGCTAGGGCGGGCGGCATGGGTACTTCCACAGTCATTCGGTCGCGGTTCCCGCGGCTGGTCCACTACGCCGGTCGTCCGGTGGCCCTGCTGTCGGGCATCGGCGACCACACGATCTTTTACGCCCGGTCGCTGGCCGGGGTGCCGCACGCCGCCGTGCATTACCGCAAGGAGATCATCCGGCTGATCGCCGAGATCTCCATGGGCGCCGGGACGTTGGCGATGATCGGCGGCACCGTGGTGATCGTCGGATTCCTGACACTGGCCGCAGGCGGAACCCTGGCGGTGCAGGGCTACTCGTCGCTTGGCAACATCGGGATCGAAGCGCTCACCGGCTTTCTCGCGGCGTTCATCAACGTGCGCATCTCGGCGCCGGTGGTGGCCGGGATCGGTCTGGCCGCCACGTTCGGCGCCGGCGTGACCGCCCAGCTGGGCGCCATGCGCATCAACGAGGAGATCGACGCGCTGGAGTCGATGGGAATCCGGCCGGTCGAGTACCTGGTGTCGACCCGGATCGTGGCCGGCATGATCGCGATCACCCCGCTGTACTCGATCGCGGTGATCCTGTCCTTCCTGGCCAGCCAGTTCACCACGACCGTGCTGTTCGGGCAGTCCAGTGGTCTGTACAACCACTACTTCGACACGTTCCTCAACCCGATCGACCTGCTGTGGTCTTTCCTGCAGGCAATTCTGATGGCGATCACAATCCTGTTGATCCACACGTACTTCGGCTACTTCGCCTCCGGCGGACCCTCCGGAGTCGGTGTCGCCGTGGGTAACGCAGTACGGACATCCTTGATCGTCGTGGTGTCGGTGACGCTTCTGGTGTCGCTGTCCATCTACGGCTCCAACGGCAACTTCAATCTGTCGGGCTAGGGGGACAGGTGACACGCAGTTACGTCCGGCCGCTGGCCGGCCTCGGACTGGTGGTCGCGATCATCGCGGCGCTCACGATCGCCGTGGTGCTGTTCCGCGGCGACCTACGGACCACCACACCGGTGACCGTGATCTCGCACCGCGCCGGCCTGGTGATGAACCCGGACGCCAAGGTGCAGATGCGCGGCGTGCAGGTCGGGACGGTCGAGGCGATCGACTACCGGCCCGACGGCACGGCGGCGCTGAAATTGGCGATCGACTCGTCCCAGATGCACCTGATTCCGAGCAACGTCGGGGTCGACATCGCCTCATCGACCGTCTTCGGCGCGAAGTCGGTGCAACTCGTCGCACCGTCCACCCCGTCGCCGAAACCGCTGCAGAAGGGGCAGACGCTCGAGGGCGATCACGTGATGATCGAGGCCAACACCGTGTTCCAGCAGTTGGTCTCGGTGCTGGAGAAGGTCGACCCGACCAAGCTCAACGAGACGCTCGGCGCGATCTCCTCCGCGTTCTCCGGCCGCGGTGAGAAGTTCGGCCAGAGCCTGACCGAGTTCAACGCGCTGCTGGCCAAACTGGAGCCCAGCCTGCCCGCGCTGAGCCGCGACCTGGAGCTGACCGCGCCGGTGGCCGACGCGTACGCCGACGCCGCCCCGGATCTGCTTCGCACCGTGCAGAATTCGATCACCCTCAGCGAGGGCATCGTCGACGAACAGGACAATCTGGACGCGTTCCTGGTCAGCGCGATCGGGCTGGCCGACGTCGGCAACGACGTGCTCGGCAGCAACCGGGAGGCCGTCAGCAACGTCCTCGAGCTGATCGCTCCCACCACCGACCTGTTCAAGGAATACGCACCCGCGATCAACTGCACGCTGCAGGGCATGGAGTACGTCCTGCACCAGCCGCCGCAGATGGATCCCGGCGTCCTCGTCAACGTCGCGTTCACGCTGGGCATCGAGCGCTACCGCTACCCGCAGAACCTGCCGAAGGTGGCGGCCAAGGGCGGCCCGCAGTGTATGGGCCTGCCGTACATCGGATTCGGTAACCGGGCCAAGTACCTCGTCACCGACACCAACGCCAACCCGTGGCAGTACGGCAACCAGGGCATCCTGCTGAACTCCGACGGCCTCAAGCAGTTGCTGTTCGGACCGCTGGACGGCCCGCCGCGCAACACCGCACAGATCGGACAACCGGGATGACGCGCACCACGGCCACTCTCGTCAAGTTCGGCGTGTTCGCCACCGTGATGACTGTGCTCACCGCGTTCCTGTTCATGACGTTCAGCCAGTACCGCAGTGGTTCCACGTCCGGCTATTCGGCGATCTTCGCCGACGCGTCGCGGCTCAAGAGCGGAGATTCGGTGCGGGTGGCCGGCGTTCGGGTCGGCACCGTCAAGGGTGTGTCGCTGCAGCAGGACAAGAGCGTGCTGGTGGACTTCGACGCCGACCGGACCGTCGTGCTGACCACCGGCACGAAAGCCGCTGTGCGCTACCTGAACCTGACCGGCGACCGTTACCTGGAGCTTCTCGACGGACCCGGGTCGACCCGCGTGCTGCCCGAAGGGTCGCAGATCCCCGAGCAGCGCACCGCCGGGGCGCTCGACCTGGACCTGCTGCTCGGCGGCCTGCGACCGGTCATCCAGGGACTGAATCCGCGTGACGTCAACGCGCTCACCTCGGCGCTGATCCAGATCTTCCAGGGGCAGGGCAACACGCTGGACTCCCTGATGAGCAAGACGTCGTCGTTCTCGACCTCCATCGCCGACAACAGCGCGGTGGTGCAGCAGCTGATCGACAACCTCAACAGCGTCGTCGCCACGCTCGGCAAGGACGGCGACAAGTTCTCCACCGCGATCGACGGTCTGGAGCAACTGATCAGCGGCCTCGCCGAGGACCGGGACCCGATCGGCACCGCGATCACCGCGCTGGACAACGGAACCGCGTCGATCGCGAGTCTGCTCTCGCAGGCGCGCCCCTCGCTGGCGGGCACGGTCGATGAGCTCAACCGAATGGCGCCCCTGCTCGACGACCACCAGATCGTGCTGGAACGGTCGCTGCAGCGCGGGCCGGAGAACTACCGCAAGCTGGCCCGCCTCGGGTCCTACGGCAGCTGGATCATGTACTACATCTGCGGCTTGTCATTCCGGGTCACCGACCTGCAAGGTCGGACCGCGGTCTTCCCCATGCTGAAACAAGAGAGCGGAAGGTGCGGGGAACCCTGATGCTGAAATATCGTGAATCCAACCTGGTCAAGGCCGGTTTCATCGGCGCCATGCTGATCATCCTGGTGATCGCGGTCGGTCTGCAGCCCGAGCGGCTGATCCAGTGGGCCACCTCGATCCGCCATCAGGCGTTGTTCACCGAGGCCGGCGGCATCACCGTCGGCAACGACGTCACGCTCTCCGGTATCAAGATCGGCAGCGTCACCGACGTCGAACTGGAGAACGGCGACGCGTTGGTGACCTTCACCATCGCCGGCAAGTATCCGCTCGGATCCCAGACCACCGCGCACATCCGCACCGGCTCCCTGCTGGGCGAGCGGGTGATCACACTGGAATCCGACGGCAGCGGCAGCCTGGATTCGAGCGACGTCATCCCGACCACGCGCACGTCGTCGCCGTACTCGCTCACCGATGCGGTCGGCGATCTGGCCGCCAACACGGCAGGCACCGACACGTCGTCGCTGAACCAGTCGCTGGACACGTTGTCGGCGACCATCGACCAGATCGCGCCGCGCCTGGGGCCGACCTTCGACGGCTTGAGTCGACTGTCGCGATCGATCAACGAACGCAACGAGAATCTCGCGTCGCTGCTCGCCAGCGCCAGCGACGTGACCGAGGTGCTCTCCGAACGCAGCCAGCAGCTCAACACGCTGATCCTGAACGCCAACGACCTGCTCGGCGTGCTGAACACGCGCCGGGAGGCGATCGTGGACCTGCTCGCGAACACCTCGGCGGTGGCGCAGGAACTCAGCGGCCTGGTCGCCGACAACGAGGCCGAGCTCGCGCCGACCCTCACGCGGCTCAACTCCGTGATGGAGATGCTCGAACGCAACCGCGAGAACATCGCCAAGATGCTGCCGAGCATCAAGAAGTTCATCCTGGCCCAAGGTGAGACCCTGGCCAACGGCCCGTACTACAACGCGTTCGTGCCGAACCTGCAGCCCGCACAGCTGCTGCAGCCGTTCTTCGACTACGCGTTCGGGTTCCGGCGCGGCACCAACGCGGGTAAGCCGCCGGACCAGGCAGGCCCCCGTGCAGAGCTTCCGTTGCCGTACAACGGGATTCCAGGAGGTACGCGCTGATGGGGCGCAGGCGGGTTACGACGATCGTCGCGGTGGCACTGGTGGCCCTGCTGGTCGCCGGCGGTGCGTACATGGTGCGCCAGCTCTACTTCGGGCCGCGTACGATCTCGGCGCTCTTCACGTCCGCGACCGGCATCTACCCGGGCGACGAAGTCCGGGTGTCGGGCGTGGAGGTCGGCTCCATCGAATCGATCACGCCGGAGGGCACGCACACCCGGATGGTGCTCAGCATCGACCGGGACGTCCCGGTGCCGGCTGACGCCAAGGCCGTGATCGTCGCGCCGAACCTGGTCGCCGCGCGCTACGTCCAGTTGACGCCCGCGTACCGCACCAGCGGTCCGACGATGCCCGACGACACGGTGATCCCGTTGGACCGCACCGCCATTCCCGTCGAGTGGGACGAGGTCAAGGAGCAACTGACCCGGTTGTCCACCGATCTGGGCCCGCAGAGCGGGGTGGACGGCACGTCGGTGTCGCGTTTCATCGACACCGCCGCCAACGCAATGGAGGGCAACGGAGAGAAGCTGCGCGAGACGATCTCCCAGCTCTCCGGCGTCGCCCGGGTGCTGGCCGAGGGCAGCGGCAACGTCGTCGACATCATCACGAACCTGCAGACCTTCGTCACCGCACTGAAAGACAGCAACGAGCAGGTGATGTTGTTCCAGAACCGCCTGGCGACGCTCACCAGCGTGGTCGACGGCAGCCGGTCGGATCTCGATGCGGCCCTGAAGAACCTGTCGGTGGCCGTCGTCGACGTGCAGCGCTTCGTATCCGGCACCCGCGACCAGGCCTCCGAGCAGGTGGAGCGGCTGGCGAACGTGACCCGCAACCTGCTCGACAACAAGCTGGAGATCGAGAACCTGCTGCACATCGCGCCCAACGCGTTGTCCAACGCCTACAACATCTACAACCCCGATGTCGGCAGCGCGGTGGGACAGTTCGTGCTGAACAACTTCTCCAACCCGGTCGAGTTCATCTGCGGGGCCATCGGGGCCATCGAGAACACCACGGCGCCCGAGACGGCGAAGCTGTGCGCCCAGTACCTGGGCCCGGGCCTGCGGCTGCTGAACTTCAACTACCTGCCGTTCCCGATCGCGCCGTACCTGATGCCGTCGGCCAACCCGGAGAACCTCATCTACTCCGAGGCCCGCCTGGCCCCCGGTGGTGGCGGCGGTACGCCGGCGCCACCGGAGATCCCGCCGACGGTATCGGCCTACGCGCCGGGACCGCCGCCGCCGGCGCCGTTCACCGGTCGTCCGCCGGGCGTCGCCCCGCCGGGAGCGCAGCAGCTGCTGCCGGGCGCACCGCCCGTGGTGCCCCCGAACGTGCCGTCCTCCAACGTGGCACCGTCGGTCGACGCCATGCTCACCCCCGGTGGCGCGGCACCGGCAGCACCGCTACCCGCCGAAGCGCCGTTGCCCGCAGAAGGGACGCCACCCGCATGACCGGTCCGAGAACGACGCGACGAGTCGTCGTCGCCGGCGCGTGCGTCGCGCTGACGCTGAGCGGCTGCAGCTTCCAGGGAGTGAACTCGCTGCCGTTGCCCGGTGCGGTCGGCCGCGGCCCCGACTCCGAGGTGTACCTGGTCGAGATTGCCAACGTCGCCACACTCGAACCCAATTCGCCGGTGATGATCGACGACGTCGTCGTCGGCAGCGTGCGGAGCCTGACGGTGAAGGACTGGCACGCGCAGGTCGAGATCTCGGTGAAACCAGGGGTCGCGGTGCCCGCCAACGCGGTGGCCAGCGTCGGCCAGACCAGCCTCCTGGGGTCGATGCACCTGGCCCTGAATCCGCCTTCGGGCGAAGACCCGGAGGGCAGGCTCGCGGCGGGCTCGACCATCGGGCTCAACGATTCGTCGACCTATCCGACGACCGAGCAGACGCTGTCGGCGCTTGCCGCAGTCGTCAACGGCGGCGGGCTGGGCCAGATCGGCGAGGTGATCAACAATGCGAGCACCGCGCTCAGCGGGCGCGAGGGCGAGATCCGCGAACTGCTCGGCCGGCTCGACAATTTCGTCGGCACCCTGGACGCGCAGCGGGACAACATCGTGTCCTCGATCGAATCCCTGAACCGGCTCGCGTCGACGTTCGCCGAACAGCGCGACGACATCACCCTGGCGCTGGAACGGATCCCGCCCGCCATCGACGTGCTGGTGAAGGAGCGCCCGCGACTGACCACGGCCCTGCAGAAGCTCGGCACGTTCAGCGACACCACCACGAAGTTCGTCAACGACTCGCAGGCCGACCTGGTGCGCAACCTGGAGAACCTGCAGCCCACCATCAAGGCGTTCGCCGACATCGGGCCCGACCTGAACAGCATCCTGGAATTCGCCGTGCACTTCCCGTTCACGCAGAGCTTCATCGACCGCGCGATCCGGGGTGACTACTACAACCTGTTCGCCATCGTCGACTTCACGATCCCGCGCCTGAAGCGCAGCCTGTTCCTCGGAACACGGTGGGAACAGGAAGGCGCCCAATTGATTCCGGCGCCGGGCGACCCGAACTATCTGCAGTACACCTACGATCCGCTGAAGATGGGCCTCGACGCGCCGGCGAACGCGATCCCGTCGCTCGGTGACCAGGTGTTCCCCCCGTCGCCGCCGCAACCGCCGGGAATCGGCAGGACCGACGAGGCGGCCGTCCTTGCGCCGCTTCCGATCCCGGCTGAGGTCGGACCGATCCTGCCCGTCACCCCGCCGGCGCCGCTGTCGATGCCGGGGGTGCCGCCGCCGGCCCCGCCCGCGCCGCCCAAGCCGGGCGATCCGATCTTCGCCGGACCCTATGGGCAGCCCGGCCGCTCCCGGAGGTGGTCGCTGATGCTCACCCGTTTCGTCCGTACCCAGCTGGTCATCTTCACCATCGCCTCGATCGTGGGCGTGTCCACGATGCTCTTCGCCTACCTGCAGGTGCCGATGCTGCTGGGCATCGGCCGCATCACCGTGAAGATGGAACTGCCCGCCGCAGGCGGTCTCTACCAGTTCAGCAATGTCACCTACCGGGGGTCCCAGGTGGGCAAGGTGCAGTCGGTGGAGCTGACCGACCGGGGGGCGGTGGCCACGATGTCGCTGGTCCGTTCGCCGCAGATCCCGGCCGATCTGGACGCCGAGGTGCGCAGCATGTCCGCCGTCGGCGAGCAGTACGTGGAGTTGTTGCCGCGCACCGACTCCGGGCCGTACCTGGAGAACGGGTCGGTGATCGCGATGGGCGACACCACGATCCCGCAGGCCGTCGGTCCGATGCTCGACCAGGTCAGCGCCCTGATGGACACCATCCCGAAGGACAGTCTGTCCCGGCTGCTCGACGAGTCGTTCAACGCGTTCAACGGCACCGGATACGATTTCGGATCGCTGCTGGACTCGGCCTCGACCGTCACCCGCGACGCCAACGCGGTGTCCGACCAGACCCGGGCGCTGACCGAGGACGCGGTGCCGTTCCTCGCCGCGCAGGCCGAAACCACGGATTCGATCCGGACCTGGGCGGCCAGCCTGGCCGGCATCACCGACCAAGTGTCCAACAACGACCCGCAGGTGCGGGCGATCCTGCGCAACGGACCGGGCTTCGCCCAGGAGACCGCACGGCTGTTGGAGCAGGTGAAGCCGACACTGCCTGTGCTGCTTGCCAATCTGACCACCTTCGGTCAGATCGGAGTGACCTACAATCCGTCGATCCAGCAGTTGCTTGTACTCGTTCCGCCGTTCGTGTCGCAGATCCAGACCTACGCGCCGACGAACAATCCGTCCGGCCTGCCCAACGGGGAGTTCTCGCTGGGGCTCGGTGATCCGGCGGCCTGCACGGTCGGGTTCCTGCCGCCCTCGGCGTGGCGCAGCCCGTCCGACGAGACGGTCATCGACACCCCGGACGGGCTCTACTGCAAGCTGCCGCAGGACTCACCGGTCGCGGTGCGCGGTGCCCGCAACTACCCGTGCATGGAGCATCCCGGCAAGCGCGCACCGACGGTCGAACTGTGCAACGACCCCTCCGGATACTCACCGCTGGCGCAGCGTCAGCATGCGCTCGGGCCCTACCCGCTGGACCCGAACCTGGTGTCCCAGGGCGTCCCGATCGACTCGCGGGCGGAGTTGGACGACAACACCTTCGGTCCGATCGAGGGCACCCCGTTGCCTGCCGGTGTGACCGCGCCGCCGCCGCGGATACCCGCACCGCCTGCGCCGCCGCCGAACTACGCGGGGACCGGGCCGGGCGCCCTGCTGCCCGGGCAGCCGCTCTACACCACGCCGCCGGTGATCCCGCCGGCCCCGGCCCAGGTGACCGATCCCGCGGCGGTTCCGGCTCCGCCGGCGCAGCGTCCGGGGGCGACTGAGGTGCCGATCCCCCCCGGCGTGTCCGCGGACGATCTGCACCTGCCGCCGACGGCTGTTCCGGTGCCGCAGCCCGAGCCCGTGTACTCGCCGAGCTCGGCCCAGAGCGACACGTCGCAGGGGCCGTCGGTCGCGATCGCCAAGTACAACCCGAGGACGGGGGAGTATATGGGCAGCGACGGAAAGCTGTACCGGCAGGCGGATCTGGCTCAGACGCCGAAGTCGTGGCGCGAGATGATGCCGATCTGACGGCACGCACAGAACGAGAAACCGGCCCCGGGCGATTCGCCTGGGGCCGGTTCTCGTTGTGCAGATGAAGTTTGCGTCTACATCTTGCGCATGTAGAACGGCATCCTGATCTGGGGCCACTGGTTGCGGCCGCACGAGCCGCTGGGACCCAGCGTCTGGTTCTCCCCGGCATATTCGTCGGAAGCGGCGTTGTAGTGGCCGTCGAATCCCACCGGGTAGATCTTGTAGGTCCGCAGGCCTTCGACCGGTTGACCGTCGGCGCAGTACCGCCATCCGGGCACCACACGTTTGACGTACCAGAGGCCGTTGGTCGTGTAAATCGGTGCGCTCCAGCCTTCGTCGCTGTTCACCGTGCCGGCGCACTCGTTGGGCGAGATGCACTGCGTGGAGACGGTCCACGTTGCGCGCTCGCCCGGCTGGTCCTGGTAGCGCTCGTTGATCCTGGCCAGGTCACCGTTCGACGAGACGGTGAAGGTGCCGTTGATGCCCCAGTCCGATTCTGCGCCTGCGGATCCGGCGAACATGACACTGGCTACGGTGGTGGCCGCTACGATCGCGGCACCGGCAGTCATCTTGGAGGCCGACATCGGCGTGGCTCCTCCGTCGCGGATAGTAGGGATCTCAATTGCGGAGAATATCAGTTTCGAACTAGAGGCGTTGTGCTTCAACCGGATTGCGAAGGCGGACCGGGAGCGCATAAATTTCTCCGCTGCGATATTCTCCAATATCGAGAGTTCGTTTTCCGAGATATGCGAGAGTGGTGTCGTGCGTCTGACTGGGATAGCGGCGGCAACGGTGGTGGCCGCGGGAATGCTGACTGCTCCGCAGGCTCAAGCTCAACCTCCGGGCCAGCCGCAAACGTGCAACGACGCGTTCTGCGTTCCGGGCATCACCCCGAATGTCGTGCAAGGGTCCTACTGTTCGAACACCAGCTATTTCGTCTTCGGCACCGCGGTCGCCGGGGTGTCGACCCGGCCGGGCCGGCTGGTGTTCTGCGGGTCTCCGCGGAGACTCGAGCCGCGCTGGTTCCGCTCGCCGCCTATGGCCGGGATCAGGGACGAGAACAGCGACTGCACCGGCTACGCCAACGCACTCGCGCAGGCACCGGACGGATTGTTCCTGGCGTGCGTGGCGATGAACGGCGAAAGCCGCTGGCGCCGCGGCGACGCCTGACGCGTCGCCGCGTCAGGACCGGTGCGACACCGGCGCCAGGAGACGCCGGGTCACCAGTTACGAATCGAGCACAACGCGCCCTTGCTTCCGCTGTTGGTCTTCACCACGACGCCGTCGACGGACAGCTCGCAGGAGAAACTCGAGGCGGACAGCGCCGAGGCCGGTGTGGCGAGTTCCGCTGACTCGGCGCTCTGTACGGTGACCATCGCCCACATGGTCGGGTCGGCGAGCTGGGCATCGAGTACCCACGGCCGGTCCGGGCCGATCTCGACTTCGGCCTTGGGGCTGAAGATGAACGGATTGTGGCTGTAGTCCGAGAACACCGCAGGTTCGACGTTGCGGTAGTAGATGCGCGCGAAGTGCGGCGCGTCGGAGGTGACCGTGTAGCGCACCTGGTGCATCGGCGGCCCCTGCGCGGAGACGGGCGCTGCGAAGCTCACCGCTCCCGCCACGGCGGCGGCCAGCGCGGTGGTCGTGACCGTCTTGGTGCGGGTCGTCGCGGTTGCCATCGTCTTCGTCATCGTCACATCCTGGTCAGGAAGAAGGGGTAGGTGCGCTGCCCGCCCGGTGCGCCGTCGCATCCCGCGGCGAACGTGGACACCATCTGTCCGGCGAGCGTGGTTGCGTCCCACGTGTACACGTCGTGCGTCGGGATGGTCGGCCCGTAATAGATGTCCCCGCAGCGCAACCCGAACGGATCGTCGACCACCAGCGTGTAGCGGCCGTCGGCCAGCCATGCGTCCACGCTGGCGTAGGCCGCCTTGGCGATCGGCTGCGGTTCGATGTTGACCCGTATGCAGTCGGTGCGCTTGGAGTTGTCCGGGTTACGGCACGGGGAATTCGCCGCCCAGATGTAGGTGTGGAAGTCCCTGCGGTCGGGGATGTGCATGGCGTAGTTGCCGAAGAACATCGCCGCCGACGCCGGCGGCGGCGCCACCAGCGCCGTGGCGGCCAGAACAGCGCTCAAGAGAACCGGCTTCAACACATTCCTCCACACTGAGCGGCGCTGCGGGTGAACCGCCCGGGGAGCGCCGAGACTTCTGGAAGGTCAATCTCCTTGGTGGAGACCGCCGTTGTTCCCAGCGGAGAATATCAACCCCGAAGGCCTGGGTCGGCCGGTTTCGCCGTCAAGACCGACCCGGATTCGGTCCCGGTCAGCGAATAGGGTCGAACGTGATGTTCAGCTCGGTCAGTCCGCGCAGGATGAACGTCGGCTCGTAGTTGTAACGACGCGCTCCCGCCGGGCCGTGCAGTTCCTCGTCGATTGCGATGTCGCCCATCCGGTCCAGGATCCGCTCGATCGAGACCCGGCCCTCCACGCGTGCAAGCGGTCCGCCCGGGCAGGAGTGCACGCCACGGCCGAACGCGATGTGCTCGCGAACGTTCTTGCGGTCCAAGTCGAATTCGTGCGGGTGGTCGAAGCGCTTCGGGTCGCGGTTGACCGCGCCGGGACACACCATCATCGTGGTCCCGGCCGGCACGTCCATGTCGCCGACGCGGGTGTTCTTCTTGGCCAGCCGGAACTGGCTCTTGACCGGAGCGTCCATCCGCAGTGCCTCCTCGACGAACACGGGGATGCGGCTACGGTCGCGGCGCAGCCGCTCCTGCACCTCGGGATGGTCGCCGAGCACCCGCAGCGAGGCGGTGAGCAACTTGGTGGTGGTTTCCTGTCCGGCGGCGAACAGGAAGGTCGCCGACCGCACCACCTCGATCACCGGCGGGGTCGAACCGTCCGGGTACTTGGCCGTCGCCAGCGCGGTCAGCACGTCGTCGCGGGGCTCCTTGCGGCGGTCCTCCAGGTAGCCGATGAACTTCTCGTCGAGCCACTCCAGCGGATTGGCGCTGACCAGGTCGCTGTGGTCGAGAGAGCCCACGTTGGCGCCGGGACGCGGTGCGCCCAGCACCGTGCGGAACTCTTCGTGGTCGGCCTCGGGGACACCCAGCATGTCGGCGATCACCAACAGCGAGAACGGTTTTGCATACGCGGATAGGAACTCGCACCGGCCGGCGGCGACGAAGTCGTCCAGAACCTCGTCGGCCAGTCGCCACATGAAGTCCTCGTTCTCCTTGAGCCGGCTGGGCGTCAGCAGCCGGTTGAGCAGGGAGCGGGCATTGGTGTGGTCGGGCGGATCCATGGTGACCATGTGCTCGAACAGCGGCATCTGCTGCCGGTGCGCGGTGATCTGGTCGGTGATGTCGTCGCCCTCGGGAGTGAACGGCAGCGGCGGGAAGGGCCCAGCCACGGCGATGCAGGACGAGAAGGTGTCCGAGTCCTTGAGGACCGTCGCGGCCTCCTCGTAGCCGGTGACCGCCAGCACGCCGTAGTTCGGCTCCTGGACCACCGGGCACTTGCTGCGCAGGTGGTCGAAGTACGGGTGGGGATCGGGCACCAGGGACGGATCGGTGAAGTAGTCGATCGTGTCGAAGTCGGTCATGTCCGAGGCCTCCCGGGGCTGGCGGGTCTGTTCGCGATTGCGTGAATTGCTGAGCACTTGCTTAGCATGGGGTCGGAGCTAGGGTCAAGATCGGCACGCTGGCGGTATGTGACGATCTGCATGCCGACGGGTCACCGGTGGTGTCACGCTTGAGGGGCAGCGACGACGGAGGTGGGAGTAGCGATGGCAACGGCGCGACGAATCGGGGCGCCGGACGCGAAGAACCGGGTGGTACTGCTCGATGCGGCCGAGCAACTGCTCCTCGAGGAGGGCTACGCCGCGGTGACCTCCCGCCGGGTGGCCGACAAGGCGGGGCTCAAACCCCAGTTGGTGCATTACTACTTCCGCACGATGGAGGATTTGTTCCTGGCGGTCTTCCGTCGCAGGGCCGAAGAGGGCCTGGCGCTGCTGTCCACCGCGTTGCAGTCCCCACAGCCGTTGTGGGCGCTGTGGCGGTTCAGCACCGCCCCCGAGGCGACGCGGTTGACGATGGAGTTCATGGGTCTGGCCCACCACCGCAAGGCATTGCGCGCGGAGATCGTCTACTACGCCGAGCGCTTCCGACAGGAGCAGAACCGCGCCATCGCCGACGCGCTGACGCGCTACGGCATGGACTCGGCCGAGGTGCCGCCGGTGGTGTGGACGGTGTTCGCGACCAGCGTGTCGCAGGCGCTGGTGATGGAACGGGCTCTCGGGATGGACAACGGTCACGCCGAGACGTTCGCGTTCTGTGAGGGCTGGATCCGGCGCCTCGAGGGTGATCCGCCGCCGGATCTGTTCGACGCCCCGGACCCGTCTCACGACGGGTAGTGCCGCGATCGGATCCCCATCGCTGCGGGAAAACCCTAGAGCGACAAGATCGTTGCCGAGGCGGTGCCGGGCGCGCCGTACACCTGGGCCAGCCCGACGCGAGGACTGCCCGGCACCTGCCGGTCGCCGGCCTCACCGCGGAGCTGGCGCACCAACTCGTGGACTTGACGCAACCCGGACGCGCCGATGGGCTCGCCGTTGGCGATCAGCCCGCCATCGGTGTTGACCGGGATGCTGCCGTCGATCTCGGTCGCGCCGTCGGCCAGCAGTTTCTCCTGTTCGCCGTCGGCGCACAGCCCGGTCTCGGCCATGTGGATCACCTCGGCGCCGGCGTCGGTGTCCTGCAACTGGGCGATGTCGACGTCCTCGGGGCCGATGCCTGCGGCCTCGTAGGCGGCCTTGGCGGCGTACACCGTCGGCGAGGGATCCTCGTCCAGCGGCGCCGAGGTCGCGTGCACCTCGTAGGCGCCGAAGGTGCGGGTCCGAATCTCGCTGGCACGCACGAACACCGGCTTGTCGGTGAACTTGTGGGCGATATCGGCGCGGCACATGATGACCGCCGCGGCGCCCTCGTCGGGAGCGCAGAACATGTACTGCCGCAGCGGGTAGTTCAACACCGGCGAGGCCATGATCTCCTCGACGGAAATCTCCTTGCGCCGGAACGCATTCGGGTTTTTCTCGCCATTGCGGAAGTTCTTGTTGGCCACCCGCGCCAGCGTCTCCTCGGAGATGTTGTGCTTGTGCAGGTAGTGGTTGGCCTTCATGCCGAAGAACTTGGTGGTGACGAACTGGCCGTTCTCGGCATACCACTGGGGAAGCGCGAGTTTGGCGGGATCATCGGTGAACGCGCCGCGCGGGTGCTTGTCCAGCCCGATGGCGATCCCGATGTCGTACTTGCCGAGGCGGATGGTGTCGGCGGTCTGCTGGATCGCCGAGGCCGCGGTGGCACACGCGTTGAACACGTTGGTGAACGTGATACCGGTCAGGCCGACCAGGCGGGTGACGGCGTCGGGATTGGACACCTCGTAGCTGCCGCCGAAGCCGAACTGGATGTCCTTCCACTCCACGCCGGCATCGGTCAGGGCGGACTGGATGGCTTCGGCGCCCATCTGCATCGCGGTCTTGTCGAAGCGGCCGAACGGATGCAGGCCGACGCCGATGATCGCGACGTCGTTGGCTGAGCTCGTCATGGTCGCTGTCCTCAGTTTTCGACGGGTTGGAATGCGAAGGTGATGACCTCGGTGCCGTCCTCGTCGGAGGTGAACGGAATCATGGTCAGCTCGACCTCCTGGCCGAATTGCAGTTTGGCCGGGTCGTTCTCGGTGAGCCGGCCCTCGACGCGAATCATCTCGTCGAGCTGCACCAGGCCGACGCCGAACGGGACGAAGTCCTTGCCGGTCGGCCCCTTGTAGGGTGCGCCGGGCGGGAAGCCCTGGGTCGTCCACGCGATCAGCGTGCCGCGCCGCGGAAGGAGCGCGTCGGACATCTCGCCGCCGCTGCACTTCGGGCAGCGCTGCTGCACCGGGAACGTGGTGGCGCCGCAGGTGCCGCAGGAGCTGCCGATCAGCTGCGGATCGTCATTCGGCCAGGTGGAGATTTCGGGCGCAAGCGCGCGCTGTGTGGTCGACACGAGAGTGACCATAATCGGAAATGACGTTCTCGTCTAGAGAGAACATGGCGGTTGAAGGTGGCCCGCATGCGGCCCGCAGCTTGCTACCGTGCGCGCATGATTCTTCCCGGGCCCATCCGTCAGATCGGGTATGTCGTCGACGATCTGGACCGCGCCCTGGACAGTTGGGTGGCCCTCGGAGTCGGGCCCTGGCATGTGATCCGGCGGATGCCGCAGCGGGTGACCTACCGCGGTGAGCCGTGCGAGATCACGCTGTCGCTGGCACTCGCCAACAGTGGCGATCTCCAGGTCGAATTGATCTGCCAGGATGACAACGCCCCGAGCATCTTCACCGAGTTCCTCGCCGCCTCGGGGCCGGGCTTTCACCAATTGGCCTATTGGGCAGAGGACTTCGACGCGGCGATGCGCTCGGTCGCGGCGGCCGGCTGGCCCGTCGTGTGGTCAGGTGGCCGCGACGTGGGAACGCGGTTCGCCTACCTGGAACCGCCCGGTGGCCCTGCGGCGGTGGTCGAGATCATGGAACTCAACGCAGCCACCCAGGGGATGGCGACGTTCGTGCGGGACGCAGCGGCCGACTGGGACGGCCGCGATCCCGTCCGCGAGATGGGCGTCTGACCGCTACTTGCCCTTGTTCATCACCTTGTCGGCCGCGGTCCAGTGCTCGTCGGCGACCCACAGCCGCGCGAACGCCGCGACCGCCTCGGTGGTCGGGACGCCGCGCATGACACGTTTGACCTCTCCGGCCGGCACCGAGGCCAGCACGCGGGCGATCAACCGCCACTGCTCGTCGAACGAGGCGCGCGGTATCACCTGGTCGATCAGCCCGATGCGTTCGGCGTCGGTGGCCGACATGATGCGCCCGGTGCCCGCCAGCAGCAGCGCCCTGCTGTAGCCGACCAGCTCAACCAGCCGTTCGGCGCCGCCCCATGCGGGCATGATCGCCAGCGCGACCTGGTTGAAGCCGATCTTGATGTCGTCGGCGGCCACCCGGATGTCGGCCGCCACGGCGAACTCGGCGCCGCCGCCGAGGGCATGGCCGTTGAGCGCCGCCAGCACCGGGCCGGGGAAGCCGGCGATCCGGTCGCAGATCGACCGCATCCGGAACGCCATCGCCGCAGCCTGCTCCTCGGTGCGCAGTGCGCTCAATTCCTTGAGGTCGCCGCCGGAGACGAAGGCCTTGTCGCCGGCGCCGGTCAACGCCAGCGCGGCCGCACCCGTGGCGCCGTCGAGCGCCTTGTCGAGCTGCTCCATGGTCTCCAGCGAGATCGCATTGCGCGCGTGCGGCCGGTCGATGGTGATGATCGCCAGACCGTCGTCGATTTCGAGGTCGACCATCAAGCATTCTCCGTTCACGGTATTGGCATTCTCGCAGGAGGAGAATACCATCACCTGGCATCTCCTCGCGGATGGGAAGGGTGGCGCACAGCCATGCGAACGATTCCTGCTGAGCTCGTCAGGCGCTACGAGCGGGAGGGCTACTGGACCCGGGACACCCTGGGCGACCTGTTGGCCCGAGGGCTGGCGGACAGTCGCGAGACCGGCTTCTACGTGCACTCGTCCGTCCGGCCCTACCGGGGCACGTTCGGCGACGTCGAGCACGAGGCCCGGCGGCTGGCCGCGGGCCTGGCCGACCGCGGCGTCGGACCCGGCGACGTCGTGGCGCTGCAGTTGCCCAACTGGCGTGAGGCCGCCGTCGTGTTCTGGGCGTCGGCGTTTCTCGGGGCGGTGATCGTGCCGATCGTGCACTTCTACGGCCGCAAGGAACTGGCCCACATCCTGTCCACGGCCAAACCCCGGGTCTTCGTGACCACCGAGGAGTTCGGCCGCATGCGCTACCAGCCCGACCTGTGCTCCGACGTGCCGGTGGTGGGCCTGGTCGCCGGTGCGGGTTCGGGGGCGGCCAATGAGTACCCGTTCGAGGCACTGCTGGCCGGCGAACCGCTGACCGGCACGGTGGCCGCCGACCCGGCGAGCCCGGCGCTGATCGCGTTCACCTCGGGCACCACCCGGGACCCCAAAGGGGTGATCCACAGCCATCAGACCCTGAGCTTCGAGACGCGCCAACTGTTGGAGAACTACCCGCCCGACCGTGGACGCCAGCTGACCGCGACGCCGGTCGGTCACTTCATCGGCATGGTCGGGGCGTTCCTGATCCCGGTGCTGGAGGGGGCGCCGATCGATCTGTGCGACGTCTGGGATCCCGGCCGGGTGCTGCAGCTCATCGAGAGTGAGGGACTCTCGATCGGCGGTGGGCCGCCCTACTTCGTCACCAGCCTGCTCGACCACCCGGACTGCCGGCCCGAGCACCTGCGCTCCTTCAAGACCGTCGGCCTCGGCGGCTCCACAGTGCCCGCGGCCGTCACGCAGCGCCTCAGCGATCTGGGGATGTTCGTGTTCCGCTCCTACGGCAGCACCGAGCATCCGTCGATCACCGGGTCGCGCCCCAGCGCTCCGGCGGACAAGCGGCTCTTCACCGACGGTGATCCCCGCCCCGGGGTGGAGATCCGGCTGGGGCCCGACGGTGAGATCTTCAGCCGCGGACCGGATCTGTGCCTGGGCTACACCGACGACGAACTCACCGCGCACTCGTTCGACGAGGACGGCTGGTACCGCACCGGCGACGTCGGCGTGCTCGATGCGGACGGCTACCTGACCATCACCGACCGCAAGTCCGACGTGATCATCCGGGGCGGCGAGAACATCAGCGCGCTGGAGGTCGAGGAGGTGCTGCTGACGATGCCGGCCGTCGCCGAGGCGGTCGTGGTCGCCGCGCCGGACCCGCGCCTGGGCGAGCATGCGGCAGCGGTGGTGCGGATTCGCGACGGCCAGCCGATGCCGAGCCTCGACGACATGCGCGCGCATTTCGCCCGGGTCGGGGTCGCGACGCAGAAGTGGCCCGAGGAGCTGCACCAGATCGACGACTTCCCCCGCACAGCGAGCGGGAAGGTCCAGAAGTACGTGATCCGGCGGCAGGTCGCCGCCGGGAAAGGGTTGGTCGTTGCGGCCTCCCGCAAATGAGAATACGATTCTCTCGATAGGAAAAGGAGTCTTTCATGGGACAACTGTCGCACCGGGTGGAGATCCCGTTCCCGCTGTTCGATGCGGACAACCACCTGTACGAGCCGCCAGAGGCGATGACCAAGTACCTGCCCAAGGAGTACAAGGACATCGTTCAGTACGTCGAGATCAACGGGCGCACGAAGATCGCGCTCAAGGGCCAGATCAGCAACTACATCCCGAACCCGACGTTCTCCGTGGTCGCCAAGCCAGGCGCCTGGGAGGAGTACTTCAAGTTCGGCAACCCTGACGGCAAGAGCAAGCGTGAACTGTTCGGCGAGCCGATGAAGGCCATCCCGGCGTTCTTCGAACCCGAGCCGCGCATCAAGGTGATGGACGAGCTCGGCATCCAGCGCTCGCTGATGTTCCCGACGCTGGCCAGCCTGATCGAGGAGCGGCTGTCCGATGATCCGGTCGCCATCCACGTCATCATCCACGCGCTCAACGAGTGGCTGCACGAGGTGTGGGGCTTCAACTACCAGGGCCGCATCTTCACCACGCCGGTGATCACGCTGCCGATCGTCGAGAAGGCCATCGAGGAACTCGAGTGGGCCGTCAAGCGTGGCGCCCGGGCCATCCTGATCCGCCCCGCCCCGGTCCCCGGCTTCCGTGGTCCGCGGTCGTTCGCGCTGCCCGAGTTCGACCCGTTCTGGGAGCGCGTCGTGCACCACGACATCTTCGTCGGCATGCACTCCTCGGACAGCGGCTACTCGCGCTATACCTCCGAGTGGGACGGTGCGGCGCAGGAGATGCTGCCGTTCCAGACCAACGCGATGTCGATCCTCAACGAATGGCGTCCGATCCAGGATGCGGTGGCGTCCTGGGTGATTCACGGTGCGCTGTTCCGCTTCCCGAAGCTCAAGGTCGGCATCGTCGAGGCCGGCTCAAAGTGGATGTTCCCGTTGCTGGACTCGATGGCCGAGGTGTACAAGAAGGCGCCCGAGGCCTTCCTCGGCAACCCGATGGAAGAGATCAAGAACCGGATCTACGTCAGCCCGTTCTACGAGGAGGGCATCGACGACCTGATCAACCTGATCGGTGTGGACCAGGTGCTCTACGGCTCCGACTGGCCCCACCCTGAAGGTCTGGCCGAGCCGACGCACTACGTCACCGCGCTCGAGCACCTCGCGGTCGAGGACCAGGCCAAGATCATGGGTGGCAACCTGGGACGTCTCGTCACGACGTGACGTACCGAAGCCGTTGGTCGACCATCCCTGAGATGGTCGCGGGCGCAGCGGACCGGTTCGGCGACGCGGAAGCAGTCGTCGACGGTCCGCTGCGCCTGTCCTTCACCGAGCTCGTCGACCGAATCCGTTGTGCAGCAGGCGCCTTCGCCGAACTTGGCATCGAGAAAGGCGACCGGGCGGCGATCTGGGCGCCCAACAGCGCCGAGTGGATCATCGCCGCGTTCGGGCTATTGACCGCCGGCGGTGTGCTGGTGCCGGTCAACACCCGCTTCAAGGCGGACGAGGCGGCCGACATCATCAGCCGCAGCGGGGCGCGGGCCGTTCTGGTGCAGCAGGGTTTCCTCGGCGTGGACCACACCCTGTCCACGTCTCAGCCGGCGTGCCCGTCATCGACCTGAAGTCCGACTTCCTCAGTAGCGGTAGGCCGTTCAGCCGTCCCATCGATGGCGACGACATCTCCGACATCATCTACACCTCGGGGACCACCGGCCGCCCCAAGGGCGTGATGATGAACCACCGGCAGAACCTTCGACTCTACGAAGAGTGGTGCGAGCTCGCCGATCTGCGCAAGGGTGACCGCTATCTGATGGTCAACCCGTACTTCCACACCTTCGGGTACAAGGCCGGACTCATCGCCTCGTTCATCCGCGGCGCCACCATGCTGCCTGTTCCGGTGTTCGACGTGGACCGCGTCGTCGAACTGATTGCCGCAGAGCGCGTCACGATGCTGCCCGGGCCTCCCACGCTGTATCACTCGCTGCTCGGCGTGGCCGACAAGTCGAAGCTGGCCACGCTGCGCGCCGGGGTCACGGGCGCGGCCGACATCCCGGTCGAACTCATCCGCCGGGTGCACGAGGAGTTGCCGTTCAAGACACTGGCGACGGGCTACGGCCTCACCGAGGCGGGCACCGTGACGCTGTCGCGGCCGGGGGATTCGTTCGAGGACATCGCGACCACCGCGGGGGTGGCCTGCGACGGTGTCGAGATGCGCATCGCCGACGACGGTGAGGTGCTGGTGCGGGGTTACACGGTGATGCAGGGGTATCTCGACGATCCCGTCGCGACCGCCGAGGCGATCGACGCGGACGGCTGGCTGCACACCGGCGACCTGGGGACGCTCGACGGCGCGGGACGCCTGCGCATCGTGGGCCGCAAGAAGGACATGTACATCGTCGGCGGATTCAACGCCTATCCCGCCGAGATCGAGGGCTTCCTGATGGAGCATCCGGCCGTCGCGCAGGCCGCGGTGATCGGTGTCCCCGACGAGCGTCTGGGTCAGGTCGGCAAAGCCTTCGTGGTGCCGGGCCCCGGCGGTGGCGAACTCACCGCCGACGAGTTGGTCGCGTGGTGTCGCGAGCGAATGGCCGGTTTCAAGGTGCCGCGGTATGTAGAGTTCCTCGACGAGTTGCCGTTGAACGCCACCGGCAAGGTGATGAAGGACCGACTGCAGGAGCTTCGGAGCTGAGCGTCTGCACAGCCTCCGAGCAGTATTTTCGCAGTCGGCGCTTTTGTCCGGACCTCTGACACCGGAGTATCGTGAATGCGATACTCCAAACAGAAGAACGACATTCTCATAGTGACGATCATGCAAATGACTGTGCAGACAAGGAGGTCGGTGTGCCGTCTTTCCGGCGCCGCGACTCGGTGATCGACGCCGATCGCGTCGAAGAATCGACCGTGGAACCCGGCACCGCGCCCGATGCCGACAACGCCCGTACCCTCGCCGAGAAGGCCGAGGCGGAGGCCGCGGAGGCGGAAGCCCTCGCGGCTGCTGCCCGGGCCAGGGCACGTGCGATCCGGCTCCGGCAGGAAGCCGAGACCGAACCCGCGACCGGGACCGACGAGGGGCAAGCTCTGCCGGACACCGGGGAGGCCGCCCTGGCCTTCGAGGCGGCCGCTGACCCCGACGCCCCCGCGCGGCGGGTGCCCGGCAGGCAGATCGCCCGCTACACGGCGGTCGTGCTGGCGATCCTGGCGACCTGCGCGTTGATCGGGGCGACGGTCTACATGGTCGTGCAGCACCGCGCCGCCGTCGCCGACCGTCAGGAGCAGGCCGAGTACTCGGCCGCGGCACGGCAGGCCGTCATCAGCCTGATGTCGCTGGACCACACCAACGCGCAAGAGGACGTCGACCGCATCATCGAGAACTCGACCGGACAGTTCCGGGACGAATTCGAGGGTGCGTCAAAGGACTTCGTGCAGATCGCGCAGGAGTCGAAGGTGGTCACCGACGTCTCGGTCAACGCCTCCGCGGTACAGAAGATGGACGGCGGCACCGCCGACGTGCTGGTGGCCGCGCAGTCGCGGGTGACCAACTCGTCGGGAGCCAAGGAGCAGCCGCGGTCCTGGCGCCTCATCGTCAGCCTGCAGCGAGAAGGTGACCAGATCAAGATGTCGAAGGTGGAGTTCGTTCCGTGAGCACCGACGAGAAGACCACCGACGAGACGATCACCGACGAGACGACCACCGGCATCGGCGACGCCGACGCCTCGCCGGAGGTCGCCGAGTCCGAGGACACCACAGCCGCCGATCCCGCCGAGCCGGCGAAACCCTCGGCCGTGCGGCAGGTCGCCGCCGGGGCGCGGCGCCACGTTGCGGCGATCCTGGTGGCGGTGGCGCTCGTGGCATCGGCCGGCGCGGCCGCGGGTGTGTACTTCCTCCAGTACCGCCCGGACCGTCAGACCGACGCCGCGTCGACAGAGGTCGCACTCGACGCCGCCAAGACCGGCACCGTCGCTCTGCTGTCCTATTCGCCGGAGACGCTCGACGACGACTTCAGCACCGCCAAGTCGCACCTGACCGGTGAGTTCCTGGATTACTACACCGACTTCACAGCCAAGGTCGTCGCCCCCGCGGCGAAGGAGAAGTCGGTCGAGACCGTCGCCAACGTGATGCAGGCCGCGGTGTCGCGAATGGAGACCGACTCGGCCGAGGTGCTGCTGTTCATCAACCAGACCACCACCAGCCAGGAGAACCCCGACGGGGCGTTCGCCGCAAGCAGTGTGAAGGTCGGCTTGAAGAAGGTCGACGGCAACTGGCTGATCGAATCGTTCGACCCGGTCTGACAGGTATAGCCTCGGACGCCGTGACCGTGCCGGCGATCCTGCCCCTCTCCGGAAGCTACGCCGAACGCCGAGACGCGGTTTTCCTGCCGGTGGCCGGTGTGAGCCCGCTGGTCCGGATCGTCGGTGGACTGGCCCGTGCGGGGGAGGTGGTGGTCGCTGCGGCCGCCCCGCTGGCCGACGACGTCCGCAACGCTCTGGCCGGGCAGTCTCTTGCCGGCGTCCGCGTGGTGGCGGTCGAGCCGCCCGGCACCCGGGCGCAGTGCATCGCGGCCGGTCTGGCCGGCCTGCCCAGAGGCCCGGTGCTGCTGCACGACCTGGCCTGGCCGCTTTTCGCCGACGCGACAGTCGAGTCCGTTGTGGCAGCGGTGCGCGGTGGTGCCCCGGTGGTGTGGCCGACCCGGCCGGTGACCGACAGTGTCAAGGTCGTCGACGAGCGGGGCACGGTGACCGCGACGCTGGACCGTTCCGCGTTGCGCACCGTGCAGTACCCGCGTGGTTTCGACTCGGCGGTGCTGGGCCGCTTGCTCGCCGGCGACGTGGACGGCTCCTTCGACGAGCTTTCGGCCGTGCTGGCGCACGGAACGGCTCCGACGCTCGTCGACGGTGACACCGACACCATGAGGTTCGAACTGCCTGCCGATGCCGCGTTCCTGGCCGCGCTCATCGAGGGCCGGCGGCACCGCCCGCACTGATCAGCAGGTGGTGGGCCACCGCGACATCGCGCGGATAGGTGACCTTGAGGTTCTCGGTCCGCCCGGGGAATGTCCGGACCTCCACGTCGGTGTAGCGCTCGATGCACGAGGACGTGTCGGTGCCCTCGAATCCGTCGCGGTCGGCGCAGCGGTAGGCGTGCAACAGATCTGGCGCGCGGAAGGCCTGCGGGGTCTGCACCCGGATCAGCGCGCGGTCCGGTGGCAGCGGTTCCAGGCCGGTCTCCCCGGCCCGGGCCAGATCCCGGATGGGCAGCGCGGGCAGGGCGCCGCCGAAGCGGCGGGCCAGCGTGATCGCCTCGATGAACATGTCGGGTCCGGCGAGCGGGCGGGCGGCATCGTGAACGGCCACGACGTCCACGGCACCGGATTCGATGTCGTCGGCGAGGTATCGCACCATGTTGGTCTCCGACGCGTGCCTGGTGTCTCCGCCCTCGACGAATTCGATTGCGGTGGTATCGATTTCGTCGACCAGTGTGTCGTGCGCGAGCGTGGACTCGCCTCCGCGGTGGACCAGGATCACGCGTGCGATGCCGGGCAGGCCGAGCACGGTGTCCAGCGACCAGGCCAGCATGCTGCGGCCGGCCAGCGGCAGGTAGGCCTTGTTCCCGTCCGCGCCGACCCGGGTGCCCAGACCCGCGGCCAACACCACACCGACCGCGTCCATGGGCGAACCTTATCGTGGGCGCTTGCGCCCGACGTCTGAGAGGGGACAGCCGTGGGCCGTCTCAGCGCGGGGCCGAGCGGGCCTACCCACCGAGTGGTCCGCGGCTAGGTGTCGATCCCTTCCAGCAGCATCCGGTCGTCTTCTTCGCGCAGCAGCCTGCGCGTTTTACGCCGGGTGACCAGGATGCCTGTCACGGCGAGCGCCCACACGAGATACTGCAGCGTCCAGGCCACGCGGAACGAGTCGAACGAGATGCCGCCCGCGGCCTGCATCACCATTCCCATCGACTGCATCAGCAGCAGTGACGCGATGAACCCGCCCATGTTGACCATCCCCTGCGCGGTGCCCAGGGTGGCGCCGGAGTTGAAGGTCCGGGCGAAGTCGAATCCGACCATCGAGCCGGGGCCGCCGACCGAGATCACCACGACCAGGACGGTCAGCAGCCACAGTGGGGCCGGACCCGGCAGGGCGAGCACCGCCGACCAGGCCAGCGCGTTGCTGACGATGATGATCAGCACCATCCGCGAGCGGCGGTGCGGATAACGCCCGGTGAGGACGCCGATCAGCACTCCGCAGCCGATCGCCGACACCACCGACAGGCTGAGCAGCGCGCCGGCCATGCCCGGCGACAACCCCTGGGCCTCGGTCAGATAGGGCAGCCCCCACATGAGCGCGAACACCGTGATCGAGAACTGCGTGCCCATGTGGGTGAAGAACCCCAGCCGGGTGCCGGGGCGCAGCCACACCGTCTTGACGCTCTGCAGGGTCTCGCCGACCGACATCGTCTCGGGGGTGGCCGCCGCGCCGTCCGGCGTGTTACGGACGAGGGCCAGCGTCAGCACGACAGACAGCACGCCCAGGGCCGCCACCGAGGCGTAGGCCACCGACCAGCCCGACGCCGTGAGCAGCGACAGGAAAGGCAGCGCGGACAACACTTGACCGAGCTGGCCGACGATGCCGGTCAGCTGTGCGACGAGCGGGATCCGGCGGGGCGCGAACCAGTGGGGGACGAGCCGCAGCACGGAGATGAACGTCATCGCGTCGCCGAGACCGACGACCGCCCGGGCCGCGATCGCCACCGGCAGGGATTCGGTGAAGGCCAGCGCGAGCTGGCCCGACGCCATCAGTGCGGCCCCGGAGGCGATCATCACCCGGGAGCCGAAGCGGTCGAGCAGCAGGCCGGCGGGGATCTGGGCGGCCGCGTACACCACGACCTGCAGCACGACGAACGACGACAGCAGGCTCGGACCCGCGGCGAAGCGGTCCGCGGCGGCCAGGCCGGACACCCCGAGGGTGGTGCGGTCCAGTACGGCGACGATGTAGGCGAGCACCCCGGTGGCCCACACGATCCAGGGACGCACGCCTGCCCACCCCCTGGAATCGCATTTGTCTTAATGTCTGCTCCGTTCGGCAGACCCTGCCATCCTCTCGCACCCGCCGCCGCCACGCTAACCGGCATGCGGCGCGGCGACCGCCGGTGCTGGGATCGGAGTTGGCTGAAATTGCAAACACTTGCACGGAAATTTCACACTGTGCACTATTTCCGCAGATAGTGGCGCTGTGACCGATGACAGCAGGCTTGGGGCGTCTGAGAAGATTCATTCGCTCGCGAGGGCGCTTCTGTGGTTACAGTGGTGCTATGCGGCGGGGACTAGCCCGCTGCACCGATGGGGGGCCGTTGAGCGTGACTGAGTACCGGTTGGAGGACCTGGCCCAGGAGTCCGGCATCAGTGCCCGGAACATTCGTGCCTACCGGGAGCGGGGTCTGCTCGATCCACCGCGGCGGGTCGGACGATCCGCGTTGTACGACGACTATCACCTGTCGCAGCTCAACACCATCAGCCAGCTGCTGCGCAAGGGCTACAACTCGGCGCACATCGCCGAGTTCTTCGCCAGCATGCGCCAGGGCACGGATCTCGCAGACATCCTCGGTCTGCAACAGGCGGTGCTGGGTGAGCCGAATGCGGAACCGCAGCCGGCCAACCCGGGCGCCGTGGCGATCGACGCCGGTAGCGACGAGGCCCGCAAGCTGGCTGCCTACGGACTGGCCGAGGTCGAGGGTGGCGAGGTCGTGATGGTCGACGGGGTGACCGCAGAAATCCTGGCGCGTTCCCTGGACCCCGGTCTCTGTGTACGGGCACTGCTGCGGTTCGTCGAATCCACCGAGGACTCGGTCGAGCTGCTGGCCGCAGCGTTTGCCTCCAGCCTGGAGGAGTTCTACCGGGAGCGGGTCGGCGCCGACTATCTTCCCCGCCCACACGAGGTGGACGAGATCCGCCAGGCGCTGCAGGACTACCGGCTGCTGGGGGAGAAGGTGATGCTGACCCGCTTCGACCAGGCCGCCCGGCGCCACATGGTCGCCTCGGCTTCGCAGTACACCACCGGGATCATGCTCAGCGGCGCCTGGGAGCCCGGCCGCCCCGACTGAGCCGCATCGCGGCTGTGATTCTCACGACAGCCGCCCTGCGGGATCCTCGATGCTCGGAAAAACCGCGATCCGGCTACCTGGCGAGTCGGCGAGCAACAGGCACACCCGACGTGGCTGGCAATTACCCGTCGCCGCCGGTCAGCCCGTCGGCGGCCCCGGTTTACGCGTCTTTCGACGACGATCGGACCTTCGATCAGGACCAGCGCCAAGTGGCGCCGTACCCGCAGGCATTGGGTCGGGTGCCGGGGCATCGGCGGCTCGGTGGGTGCGCCAACTCCAACGCCATCGAGTGGGCAACCCACGACGGGCTCGGATCCTGTTTCTGGCAACGCAATTGGGGCTCGCCCGATTGCAGCGTCCACGCGGCGGCCCGCTCACGCCAGGTGGAGATCGACACGCGCACGATGGCCGGACTGGCCGTGGTCGTCAGCGCACATCGTCGAGCCGCGCCACGCGAAGTGGGACTGACCCGTCACCGACTTACCCGTCAGTAAGGTAATTCAGCAAACTTGTATCCTCGGAACGAAAAACCGACCGCACAGTTTCGGCGATCTTGTCGTCTCTGCGTACTCGCGGGCGATGCCGGGTGCGCACGAGAATTTTCAGATAACGATTTGGTAACAATACTGCTTTGAACTGCGCTTCTACCCTACTCAGGCGTAACCACCCGCATGCAGGACGTTTGTCACGGATAACTTCGGGGCGGTTCCGGGCCCACGTTATGTAGCCCACTGTTACCGGTGCGTAGAACTCGCCAGTAACCATTCGGCGCGAGAAACTGGGCCAGTCTCTTATGACACTCTTAGTACGGCTGAAGTGTTCGACTGCGGCTGCTCACGCATGTCGCTGAGCGCAGCGGACACCGGCCGGATTCGACGCCGAATCGCAGTGGCCGCACAGGCAGTGCCGACCACCCACGACGAGCCCACCAGCCCGAGACGACCGTGACCACGCGATCGCAGCGCGATTGAAGCACCTGAGGAGAACACAAGACGTGACGATCAACGACCAGCACCGTGCCGCCGCCGGCTCCGACAGCCGGACAGACCAGGACTTCGAACCCTTGTCGGGTACGCACGCACTCGTCGATCGGCTGCACGCCGGCGAGCCCTATGCCGTCGCGTTCGGCGGTCAGGGCGGTCCGTGGTTGGAGAACCTCGAAGAACTCGTCAACTCCGCCGGCATCGAGTCCGAGATCAGCCAGTTGGTCGCCGAAGCCGAACTGATGCTCGAGCCCCTGGCGCGCGAGCTGGTCGTGGTCCGCCCGATCGGCTTCGAGCCGATGAAGTGGATCCGCGCCCTGGCCGCCGACGAGCCGCTGCCCGCCGCCAAGGACCTCACCACGGCCGCGATCTCGGGGCCCGGCATCCTGCTCACCCAGATGGCCGCCCAGCGCGCGCTCAAGCGTCAGGGCCTCGATCTCGACGCCCACCCGCCGGTGGCCATCGCCGGCCACTCCCAGGGCGTCACCGCCGTGGAGTCGCTCAAGGCCGGAGGCGCCCGCGACGTCGAACTGCTCGCCATCGGTCAGCTGATCGGTGCCGCGGGCTCGCTGGTGTCCCGGCGCTGCGGCATGGTCGGCCGCGGCGACCGCTCGCCGATGGTCTCGGTCCTCAACGTCGACCCGGCCCGGATGGCCGAGCTGCTCGACGAGTTCGCCCAGGACGTGCGTACGGTGCTGCCGCCGGCGCTGTCCATCCGCAACGGCAGGCGTTCGGTGGTCATCACCGGCACCCCCGAGCAGCTCGCCCGTTTCGAGCTGTACTGCGAGAAGATCACCGAGAAGGAAGAGGCCGAGCGCAAGAACAAGACGCGCGGCGGGGCGATCTTCCGCCCGATCTTCAACCAGCTCAACGTCGAGGTCGGCTTCCACACCCCGCGACTGGCGAGCGGCGTCGACCTCGTCAACGAGTGGGCGGCGCGCACCGGCCTGGACCGTGAACTCACCCGCGAGCTCACCGAGACCATCTTCGTCAAGCCCGTCGACTGGGTCAGCGAGGTCGAGGGCCTGGCCGCGGCCGGCGCCAAGTGGATCGTCGACCTGGGACCCAGCGACACCGTGACGCGGCTGACCGCGCCGGTGATCCGCGGCCTCGGCATCGGCATCGTCGCGGCCGCCACCCGGGCCGGCCAGCGCAGCCTGTTCACCGTCGGCGCGGAGCCGGCCGTCGCCCCCGCCTGGTCGAGCTACGCGCCGAAGCCCGTCGCGCTGCCCGACGGTTCGGTCAAGGCGTCGACCAAGTTCACCCGGCTCACCGGCCGGTCACCGATCCTGCTGGCCGGCATGACGCCGACCACCGTGGACGCCAAGATCGTCGCCGCGGCGGCCAACGCCGGCCACTGGGCCGAGCTGGCCGGCGGCGGACAGGTCACCGAGGAGATCTTCGACGCCCGCGTCGCCGAGCTGACCCAGCTGCTGGAGCCGGGCCGTGCGGTGCAGTTCAACTCGCTGTTCCTCGACCCGTACCTGTGGAAGCTGCAGCTGGGCGGCAAGCGGCTGGTGCAGAAAGCGCGCCAGTCAGGCGCGCCGATCGACGGCGTCGTGGTCACCGCGGGCATCCCGGACCTCGAAGAGGCCGTCGATCTGATCGAAGAGCTCCACACCGTCGGCATCAGCAACGTCGTCTTCAAGCCCGGCACGGTCGACCAGATCAAGTCGGTCATCAAGATCGCGGCGGAGGTACCCGGCAGGGACGTCATCGTCCACGTCGAGGGCGGCCGCGCCGGTGGTCACCACTCGTGGGAGGACCTCGACGATCTGCTGCTGAGCACCTACGGCGACCTGCGCAAGCACTCGAACATCACGATCTGCGTCGGTGGCGGGATCGGGACCCCCGAGCGTGCCGCTGAGTACCTGTCCGGTGAGTGGGCCAAGACCTACGGGTTCCCGGCGATGCCGGTGGACGGCATCCTGGTCGGCACCGCGGCGATGGCCACACTGGAGGCCACCACCTCCCCGGCGGTCAAGCAGCTGCTGGTCGACACCACCGGCACCGACACCTGGGTCGGCGCGGGCAAGGCCATCAACGGCATGGCCTCCGGGCGTAGCCAGCTCGGCGCCGACATCCACGAGATCGACAACACCGCATCCCGGTGCGGTCGCCTGCTCGACGAGGTGGCCGGCGACGCCGACGCCGTCGCCGAGCGCCGCGACGAGATCATCGAGGCGATGGCCGACACCGCCAAGCCGTACTTCGGCGACGTGGCCGACATGACCTACCTGCAGTGGCTGCAGCGCTACGTCGAACTGGCGATCGGCGACGGCGACAGCACCGCCGACACCGCCGGACCGGGCAGCCTGTGGCTGGCCGACACCTGGCGCGAGCGCTTCGAGGAGATGCTCAACCGCGCCGAGGCCCGACTGCACGAGAAGGACTCCGGGCCCATCGAGTCGCTCTTCGCGGCAGGCCCCGAAGGCGAAGCGCTGCTGGACGATCCGGACACCGCGATCGCCGCGCTGCTGGCCCGCTACCCGGACGCCGAGACGGTGAAGCTGCATCCCGCCGACGTGCCGTTCTTCGTGACCCTGTGCAAGAAGCCCGGCAAGCCGGTCAACTTCGTGCCGGTGATCGACAAGGACGTGCGGCGCTGGTGGCGCAGCGACTCGCTGTGGCAGGCCCACGACGCGCGCTACACCGCCGACCAGGTCTGCATCATCCCCGGCACCCAGGCCGTCGCGGGCATCACCCGCGTCGACGAGCCGGTGGGCGAGCTGCTCGACCGCTTCGAGAAGGAGATCGTCGACCGCATCCTGGCTTCGGGTGCCGAGCCCGTCCCGGTGGTGTCGCGCAGGCAGGCCCGCGCCGACGTCGCCGGCCCGCTGGCCGTGGTGCTCGACTCGCCTGACGTGCTGTGGGCCGGGCGGACCGCCGTCAACCCGGTGCACCGGATCGGGGCGCCGGGCGAATGGCAGGTCAACGACGTGCCGGGCAAGCCCAGCGCGACGCACCCGAACACCGGCGCACGGCTGGAGCTGGCCGGCGACGGAAGCGTCACGCTGAGCGTGCCGCTGTCCGACATCTGGATCGACATCCGCTTCACGCTGCCCGCGACCACCGTCGACGGCGGCGCGCCGATCGTCACCGTCGAGGACGCTTCCACGGCGATGCGTGCCGTGCTGGCCATCGCCGCCGGTGTCGAGGGTCCGGAATCGCTTCCGCCCGTGCATGACAACACCGCGACCGTCTCGGTCGAGTGGGATCCGGAGAAGGTCGCCGACCACACCGGTGTCACCGCCACCTTCGGCGCGCCGCTGGCACCCGGCCTGACGCTGGTGCCCGACGCGCTCGTCGGCCTGTGCTGGCCCGCGGTGTTCGCCGCGGTCGGTTCGGCGCTGACCGACGACGGGTTCCCGGTCGTCGAGGGCCTGCTGAGCCTGGTGCACCTCGACCACGCCGCCCACCTGCTCGCCGCGATGCCCACGACGAAGTCCGAATTGACCGTCCGCGCAACCGCTTCGGCCGCCGTCGACACCGAGGTCGGCCGGGTCGTCCCGGTGGACGTGACGATCGCCGACTCCGACGGCACCGTGCTGGCCACCCTCGGCGAGCGGTTCGCGATCCGCGGCCGCACCGGTGCGGCCGAGCTCACCGACCCGCCGCGCGCGGGCGGTGCGATCACCGACAACGCGACCGACACGCCCCGGCGTCGGCGGCGCGACGTCGTGGTCAACGCGCCCGTCGACATGAGCGCGTTCGCAGTGGTCTCCGGTGACCACAACCCGATCCACACCGACCGTGCCGCCGCACTGCTGGCCGGGCTGAAAACGCCCATCGTGCACGGCATGTGGCTGTCGGCCGCAGCGCAGCACGCGGTCACCGCGACCGACGGCCGCGCCACGCCGCCGGCCCGGCTGGTCGGCTGGACGTCCCGTTTCCTCGGGATGGTGCTGCCCGGCGACGAGATCGAATTCCGGGTCGACCGCGTCGGCATCGACCGCGGCGCCGAGATCGTCGAGGTGGCCGCCAAGGTCGGTGGCGAGCTGGTGATGTCGGCAACGGCGCAGCTGGCCGCGCCGAAGACCGTCTACGCCTTCCCCGGCCAGGGCATCCAGTCCAAGGGCATGGGCATGGACGTGCGTGCCCGCTCCAAGGCCGCCCGCGCGGTCTGGGACACCGCCGACAAGTTCACCCGCGAGACCCTGGGCTTCTCGGTGCTGCACGTGGTGCGGGACAACCCGACCAGCCTGATCGCGTCCGGCGTGCACTACCACCACCCCGAAGGCGTGCTGTACCTGACGCAGTTCACCCAGGTCGCGATGGCCACGGTGGCCGCCGCCCAGGTCGCCGAGATGCGCGAGCAGGGTGCGTTCGTCGAAGGTGCGATCGCGTGCGGTCACTCGGTCGGCGAGTACACCGCGCTGGCCTGCGTGTCCGGCGTCTACGAGCTGCCCGCGCTGCTGGAGGTGGTGTTCCACCGCGGCTCCAAGATGCACGACATCGTGCCGCGCGACGCCCAGGGCCGGTCCAACTACCGCCTCGCGGCGATCCGGCCCTCGCAGATCGACCTCGACGATGCCGACGTCAAGGACTTCATCGCCGAGATCTCCGAACGCACAGGTGAATTCCTGGAGATCGTGAACTTCAACCTGCGCGGTTCGCAGTACGCGATCGCCGGCACGGTCGCCGGTCTGGAGGCGCTGGAGGCCGAGGTCGAGAAGCGTCGCGAGATCTCCGGCGGCAAGCGCTCGTTCATCCTGGTGCCCGGCATCGACGTACCGTTCCACTCGAGCGTGCTGCGGGTCGGCGTCGCCGACTTCCGGCGGGCGCTGGAGCGGGTCATGCCCGACCCCAACGACCCCGAGCTGCTCGTCGGGCGCTACATCCCGAACCTGGTGCCCCGGCCGTTCACCCTGGATCGCGACTTCGTCCAGGAGATCCGGGACCTGGTGCCGGCAGAGCCGCTCGACGAGATCCTCGCCGACTACGACACGTGGCGCAACGAGCGGCCGAACGAGTTGTGCCGCAAGCTCGTCATCGAGCTGCTGGCCTGGCAGTTCGCCAGCCCGGTGCGCTGGATCGAGACCCAGGACCTGCTGTTCATCGAGGAGGCCGCGGGCGGTCTCGGGGTGGAGCGCTTCGTCGAGATCGGTGTGAAGAACGCGCCGACGGTCGCCGGTCTGGCCGCCAACACGCTGAAGCTGCCGGAGTACTCGCACAACACCACCGAGGTGCTCAACGCCGAGCGCGACGCCGCAGTGCTGTTCGCGACCGACACCGATCCCGAACCCGACCTCGAGGAGTCCGCCGGTGACCCGGCGCCGGCCGCGGATTCCGCACCGGTAGAAGCGGTTCCGGCCGCGCCTGCTGCTCCGGCCGCCGCGCCCAGCGGTGGACCCCGCCCGGACGACATCACGTTCGACGCCTCCGACGCGACGATGGCGCTGATCGCGCTGTCGGCAAAGATCCGCATCGACCAGATCGAGCCGTTGGACTCGATCGAGTCGATCACCGACGGTGCGTCCTCGCGGCGTAACCAGATGCTGGTCGACCTGGGTTCCGAGCTGAACCTGGGCGCGATCGACGGCGCCGCGGAGGCCGATCTGGCCGGGCTGAAGGCACAGGTCACCAAGCTGGCCCGCACCTACAAGCCGTTCGGTCCGGTCCTGTCGGACGCGATCAACGATCAGGTGCGCACGGTCTTCGGGCCGTCCGGGAAGCGGCCGGCCTACATCGGCGAGCGGGTCAAGAAGACCTGGGAGCTCGGTGAGGGCTGGGTCAAGCACGTCACCGTCGAGGTCGCCCTCGGCACCCGTGAGGGCTCCAGTGTCCGTGGCGGAGCACTGGGCGGACTGCACGACGGCGCGCTGGCCGACGCCGCCGCGGTGGACAAGGCGATCGATGCCGCGGTGAGCGCTGTCGCAGCCCGCAGGGGCGTGGCGGTGTCGCTGCCGTCGGCAGCCGGCGCCGCGGGCGGGGTCGTGGACTCCGCCGCACTCGGCGAATTCGCCGAGCAGGTCACCGGACCCGACGGCGTGCTCGCCTCGGCGGCCCGCACCATCCTGGACCAGTTGGGTCTCGGCGCGCCGTTCGTCACCCCCGACTCCTCGGCCGACGCCGAGCTGATCGATCTGGTCACTGCCGAACTCGGTTCGGACTGGCCGCGTCTGGTGGCTCCGGTGTTCGACGGCCGCAAGGCCGTGCTGCTCGACGACCGGTGGGCCAGCGCCCGTGAGGACCTGGTCCGGATCTGGCTGATGGACGAAGGGGACATCGAAGCCGACTGGGCCCGCCTGTCGGAGCGGTTCGAGGGCACCGGCCATGTGGTCGGCACCCAGGCCACCTACTGGCAGGGCAAGGCACTGGCCGCAGGCCGCAATGTGCACGCCTCGCTCTACGCCCGCGCCGCTGCGGGGGCGGAGAACCCCGCCACCGGTCGTTACCACAACGAAGTCGCCGTGGTCACCGGTGCGTCCAAGGGCTCGATCGCCGCGTCGGTCGTCGCGCAGCTGCTCGACGGCGGGGCCACCGTGGTGGCCACCACGTCCAAGCTCGACGACGCCCGGCTGGCGTTCTACCGTCAGCTCTACCGCGACAATGCCCGGTTCGGTGCGAAGCTGTGGGTGCTGCCGGCGAACATGGCCTCCTACAACGACATCGACGCGCTCGTCGAGTGGGTCGGCACCGAACAGACCGAGAGCCTCGGGCCCAAGTCGATCCACCTCAAGGACGCGCTGACCCCGACGCTGCTGTTCCCGTTCGCCGCACCGCGGGTCGGGGGAGACCTCTCCGACGCGGGCTCGCGTTCCGAGATGGAGATGAAGGTGCTGCTGTGGGCCGTGCAACGGCTCATCGGCGGGCTGTCGCACATCAGCTCCGACCGGGACATCGCGGCCCGGCTGCACGTGGTGCTGCCGGGATCCCCGAACCGCGGGATGTTCGGCGGCGACGGCGCCTACGGCGAGTCCAAGGCCGCGCTGGACGCGGTCGTGGCCCGCTGGAAGGCCGAAACCTCATGGGCGCAGCGCGTCAGCCTCGCGCACGCGCTGATCGGCTGGACCCGCGGGACCGGACTGATGGGTCACAACGACGTCATCGTCGACGCGGTCGAGGAAGCGGGCGTGACCACCTACTCCACCGAGCAGATGGCGAGCATGCTGCTCGATCTGTGCGACGTGGAGACCAAGGTGGCCGCCGCCCGCGAACCCGTGCAGGCGGACCTGACCGGCGGACTGGCCGAAGCGGAGCTGGATCTGTCCGCGCTGGCCACCAAGGCCCGTGAGGATGCGACGTCCGCCCCGGCCGACGAGGACGAGGACGACGAGGCCGCCGATCACCTGATCGCCGCGCTGCCGTCACCCCCACGGCCCGCGGTCACCGCGCCCGCGCCGGAGTGGGCCGACCTCGACATCGACCCGGCCGACATGGTCGTCATCGTCGGTGGCGCCGAGCTGGGCCCGTACGGGTCGTCGCGCACGCGCTACGAGATGGAGGTCGACAACGAGCTCTCGGCCGCGGGCGTACTGGAGCTGGCGTGGACCACCGGCCTGATCAAGTGGGAGGACGATCCCCGACCGGGTTGGTACGACAGCGAGTCCGGTGAGCTCATCGACGAGTCGGAGATCGTGGAGCGCTACCACGACGAGGTCGTGAGCCGTTGCGGCATCCGCGAGTTTGTCGACGACGGCGCGATCGACCCCGATCACGCGTCGCCGCTGCTGGTCAGTGTCTTCCTGGACAAGGACTTCCGGTTCGTGGTGTCCAGCGAGGCCGACGCGCGGGCGTTCGTCGAGTTCGATCCCGAGCACACCGCGGCCCGGCCGATCCCGGATTCGGGCGACTGGGAGGTGATCCGCAAGGCGGGCACCGAGATCCGCGTTCCGCGCAAGACCAAGCTCTCGCGGACCGTCGGCGCCCAGATTCCGACCGGCTTCGACCCGACCGTGTGGGGCATCAGCCCCGACATGGCGACGTCGATCGACCGGGTGGCGCTGTGGAACATCGTCGCCACGGTGGACGCGTTCCTGTCCTCGGGCTTCACCCCCACCGAGCTGCTGCGCTGGGTGCACCCGAGTCAGGTGGCCTCCACGCAGGGCACCGGCATGGGCGGCATGACCTCGATGCAGACCATGTACCACGGAAACCTGCTGGGGCGGAGCAAGCCGAACGACATCCTGCAGGAAGTCCTGCCGAATGTGGTTGCCGCACACGTGATGCAGTCCTACGTCGGCGGCTACGGCGCGATGGTGCACCCGGTCGCCGCGTGCGCCACGGTCGCGGTGTCGGTCGAGGAGGGCGTCGACAAGATCCGGTTGGGCAAGGCCGAATTCGTGGTCGCAGGCGGCTTCGACGACCTGACCCTGGAAGCGATCATCGGCTTCGGTGACATGGCGGCCACCGCCGACACCGAGACGATGCGGGCCAAGGGCATCAGCGACTCGCGGTTCTCCCGTGCCAACGACCGGCGCCGCCTCGGCTTCCTGGAAGCTCAGGGTGGCGGCACGATCCTGCTGGCCAACGGTGCGCTGGCGCTTCAGATGGGCCTGCCGGTGCTGGCTGTGGTCGGCTACGCGCAGAGCTTCGCCGACGGTGTGCACACCTCGATCCCGGCACCAGGCCTCGGTGGCCTCGGCGCCGGCCGCGGTGGCCCGGAGTCGCAGCTGGCCCGTTCGCTGGCCAAGCTGGGTGTGGGTGCCGACGACATCGCTGTGGTGTCCAAGCACGACACGTCGACGCTGGCCAACGATCCCAACGAGACCGAGCTGCACGAGCGGCTGGCCGACGCGTTGGGCCGTGCCCCGGGCAACCCGTTGTTCGTGGTGAGCCAGAAGTCCCTGACCGGTCACAGCAAGGGCGGTGCCGCGGCATTCCAGTTGATGGGCCTGTGCCAGATTCTGCGCGACGGGGTCATCCCGCCGAACCGCAGCCTGGACTGTGTCGATGACGAGCTGGCGACCTCGGCGCACTTCGTGTGGCCGCGCGAGACGCTGCGGCTGGGCGAGAAGTACCCGCTGAAGGCGGGTCTGGTCACCAGTCTCGGGTTCGGTCACGTGTCCGGTCTGATCGCCCTGGTGCATCCGCAGGCGTTCCTGGCCGCACTGGCCCCCGAGCAGCGGGCGGCCTACACCGCCCAGGCTCAGGAGCGGGCACTGGCCGGACAGCGCAGGCTGGCCTCGGCGATCGCGGGCGGCCCGCCGATGTTCGAGCGGCCTGCCGACCGGCGTTTCGACGGTGACCACTCGGAGAAGGCTCAGGAGGCGGCGATGTTGCTGGATCCGGCGTCCCGGCTCGGCGAGAACGGCGTGTACCGGCGTTGACCCGTGAGATAGGTTGCTGCGCGTGGCCATCGTCGGGATAGGCATCGATCTCGTCTCCATCCCGGAGTTCGCCGAGCAGGTGGACCGGCCCGGGACGGTGTTCGCGGAGACGTTCACCCCGGGCGAGCGGCGCGACGCCGCCGACAAGAGTTCGTCGGCGGCGCGCCACCTCGCCGCGAGGTGGGCGGCCAAGGAGGCGGTGATCAAGGCCTGGTCCGGGTCGCGGTTCGCCAAGCGGCCGGTGCTGCCCGAGGCGATCCACCGCGACATCGAGGTCATCACGGACATGTGGGGCCGCCCCCGGGTGCGCCTGTCCGGGGCGGTCGCGGAGCACCTCAAAGAGGTGACGATCCATCTGTCGCTGACGCACGAGGCCGACACCGCCGCGGCGGTCGCCGTCCTCGAGGAGCGCTAGGCACCCCACCCTTTCCCGGCGAGTGTGCGTGTCTGCGGCCGCCGCGCCGTTCAACGGCCGGAGTTCGTGCACGCTCGCGGGGTGGGCGGGCCGGGTTCGGGGTATCCGGGCGGATCATCGTCCGTACCCCGAAAGGACCGATCCGTTGCCCGAGGCGAGCCAGCGTGAACTGGGGGAGTCCGACAGTCCCATCGAGGATGCGCTGGAGTTCGCGTTCCGGCGGATGGTCGACGAGGGAACCCAACGGCTGCATCGCAGCTGGCGGGAGGTGCTGGTCACCGGGTTCTTCGGCGGCACCGACATCGCGGTGGGAGTGCTGGCCTACCTTTTGGTCCTGCAGACCACCCATCAGCCGCTGCTGGCGGGTCTGGCGTTCTCCGTCGGATTCCTCGCGTTGCTACTCGGCCGCAGCGAGCTGTTCACCGAGGGGTTCCTGATCCCGGTCACCACGGTGGCGGCGAAACGGGCGGGCGTCGGGCAGTTGGCCAAGCTGTGGAGCGGCACGCTGATCGCGAACCTGGCCGGCGGGTGGGTTCTGATGTGGCTGATCATGACGTCGCTGCCCCGCTTGCACGACCAGACCATCGAGTCGGCGGCGCACTACGCGACCGCGCCGATGTCGGCGGAGACGATCGCGCTGTCGCTGCTGGGCGGGATGGTCATCACGCTGATGACCCGCATGCAGCACGGCACCGATGCGATGGTCGGCAAGATCGCCGCCGCGGTCGCGGGCGCCTTCCTGCTGGCCGGCGGGCAGCTGTTCCACTCGATCCTGGACTCGTTGCTGATCTTCGGTGCGCTCATGACCGGCCGCACCCCCTTCGGGTATCTCGACTGGCTGGGGTGGTTCGGCTACACGGTCGTCGGAAACATCGTCGGAGGTCTGCTGCTGGTGACCCTGTTGCGGCTGCTGCGCAGCAAGGACCGCCTGCAGGAGGAGCGCCGCGACGCCGAGACGGACTGAGCGCGCGAAGGGTTAACCTCGACTGCATGAGTGATCTCGTCCAGCGTGTCCGCGACGTGCTGCCGTCGGTCCGTGCCGATCTTGAAGAGCTGGTGCGCATCCCGTCGGTCTGGGCCGACCCCGCCCGGCGGCCCGAGGTGCACCGTTCCGCCGAAGCGGTGTCGAAGTTGTTGTCGGAGGCCGGGTTCGGTGATGTGCAGATCGTGGCCGAGGGCGGTGCGCCTGCGGTGATCGCCCGGCACCCGGCGCCCGAAGGCGCGCCCACGGTGCTGCTCTACGCTCATCACGACGTGCAGCCCGAGGGTGATCCGGAGCAGTGGGACAGCGCGCCGTTCCAGCCGACCGAACGCGACGGCCGCCTCTACGGGCGCGGCACCGCCGACGACAAGGCCGGTATTGCAACGCATCTGGCGGCGTTCCGGGCTCACGGAGGCAATCCGCCGGTCGGGGTCACGGTCTTCGTCGAGGGGGAGGAGGAGTCGGGCTCGCCGTCTCTGTCCCGCCTGCTCGCCGCGCACCGCGACGCGCTGGCCGCCGACGTCATCGTCATCGCCGACTCCGACAACTGGAGCACCGAGATCCCGTCGCTGACGGTCTCGCTGCGCGGTCTCGCCGACTGTGTGGTGGAGGTGGCCACCCTGGACCACGGTCTGCACTCGGGGATGTGGGGCGGTGTGGTCCCCGACGCGCTGACGGTGCTGGTGCGTCTGCTGGCCGGCCTGCACGACGACGACGGAAACGTCGCGGTCGAAGGGCTGCACGAGGCAGAGGCGGCCGACGTCGACTACTCCCCGGAGCGGGTGCGCGCCGACACCGGGATGCTGGACGGGGTGCGCGAGATCGGTTCCGGTTCGGTGGCGCAACGGCTGTGGGCCAAGCCGGCGATCACCGTCATCGGCATCGACACCACACCGATCGCGCAGGCCTCCAACACCCTGATCCCGCGGGCGCGGGCGAAGGTCAGCATGCGGGTCGCACCGGGCGGGGATGCCGCCGAGCATCTCGCGGCGCTGACCCGGCACCTGGAGTCCCACGCCCCGTGGGGTGCCCGAGTCACTGTGACGCCGGGCGATGTGGGCGAGCCCTACGCGATCGACGCCCGGGGTCCGGTCTACGACGCGGCGCGCAGCGCATTCCGGGACGCGTGGGGGCACGACGCCGTGGACACCGGGGTCGGCGGTTCCATCCCGTTCATCGCGGAGTTCGCCTCGGCGTTCCCGGACGCCAAGATCCTCGTCACCGGCGTGGAGGATCCGGACACCCAGGCGCACAGCGTCAACGAGAGCCTGCACCTGGGTGTTCTGGAACGCGCCGCCACCGCGGAGGCGTTGCTGCTCGACCGCCTCGGCGCGTCAGACGGACAGGTCGCGCCGTAGTTTCGCGACGTGCCCGGTGGCGCGGATGTTGTACTGCGCCACCGCGATCCTGCCGTCCTCGTCGACGATGAACGTCGACCGGATGACACCCTGCACCGTCTTGCCGTACATCTTCTTCTCCCCGTAGGCGCCCCACGCTTCGAGGACCTCGCGGTCGGGGTCGGACAGCAGCGGGAACGTGAGGCCTTCGGCATCGCGGAACTTGGCGAGCTTGGCCGGTTTGTCGGGGGAGATGCCGAGGACGTCGAGACCGGCCTCGTTGAGTTCGGCCAGGTTGTCGCGGAAGTCGCAGGCCTCTTTGGTGCAGCCCGGTGTCGACGCGGCGGGGTAGAAGTAGACGATCACCTTGCGCCCCTTGTAGTCGGCGAGGCTGACGGGGTTGCCGTCGGCGTCGGGGAGGGTGAACGCGGGCGCTTCGTCGCCGACTTCGAATCTGGGCGTTTGCGGCATGGTGGTGTCGTCCCTTCGAGCGGTCGGGCATCGTGCTGTGGTTCCATCGACCGGGCGCTCGTACGCGCGCCGGCTCAACTAGGGTAGATCGGCAGAAACTGATCGTCGGGGTACGGCCGGCGCTGTGGCAACGGAGGCAGAAGTGGCGGACCGGGATCCGGACACCATCAAGGCTGATATCGATCAGGCGCGCGAGCAGTTGGCGGTCACCGTCGACTCACTGGCCGCCAGGGCGAATCCCAGCCGCATCGCCGACGATCTGAAGAGCAGCGTTCTTCGGTTCGTCACGCAGCCGCAGGTGATCGCCTCGCTGGCCGGGATCGGCGTCGTGATCGTCATCGTGGCGATCCGCCGCAGGCGGTAACCACCTGAACCGGGCCGGATCAGCGCCGACGGCCTGCCCGGAACCATTCGGAGAACGAGAAGCCGGGCGGGTTGGCCACCCGGCCGATGCGGCTGCAGTTGTGCACTGAGGCCGGCCTTTGTGCTGCGCTACCCCGGGCCGAGTCCTCGCCATCGGCACCGGTAACGACCGGTTCACCTGGCCCTGACATCAGCAAATTCCTCATTTCCGGTGCGGAAGATCGAAGTGGCCCTCAAGGGCCGATTCCAGCTAACTGGAACACTAACACTCCGGCGACTCTTTGCCCAGCGCAGAGGCTATGAATTTGCGGCTGTCGCAAGGAGTCGTTACTGATATGCCCTGATCTGTCGCGGCCGGGTCGTCACTGCGACGTGACAACTAGCACATGGCTTAGTGCGGATAGCCCGAACACATCAAAATTATCGCACTCGTAAAATGGCTTGTCCTGCGAATCCCGCTACCGGGGGTGGTCGGTGGGCTGCCGTCCTCTACGCTGACGCTGACTTGAGGACGAGCGAAGGAGACGCGGTATGTCGTGGTTTCTGGCCCTGCAAGGCCCAGACCAGCCGAGCCATCAAACATCGGTCTACGAGCTGCAGGACTCCACCGATGTGGAGAAGCTCGCCCAGGAACTGGCCAGCGCCGTGACGCTGGACCGGGTGGTGCCGATCCCGGCGATGCTGCCGCAGAACACCCGGAAACGACAGAAGGTCACGCTGTACGTGCGGCCGGCGGCCTGGGGGATGTGGACGTTCTACGAGCTGTCCGAAGAGGACCGCCGCCAGTTGATGAAGGACAACCCGCTGATTCAGGCGATCGCGCAGCATCAGCGTGAGCACGGCGGGCAGCCGGGCCAGGTGAACCCCCTGCTGGGCAACCTCGGCGCGGGCCCGCGCGGCTGACGGAGCGGTTGTGGGGTCGGGCGGTGCGCCGCCCGACCCTTTCGTCCGTTCGCGGGCAGACCGGTCAAGACGAACTCCACACGAACGACTCCACAACGAACAAAGCCCCGCCGAGGCGGGGCTTTGTCGTAAGTGCGCCGTCAGGGTTTCGAACCCCGGACCCGCTGATTAAGAGTCAGCTGCTCTACCAACTGAGCTAACGGCGCGCGTGTGAGACAATAACAGGCCTGTGGCGCTGGACGGAAATCCCCACGTCATCAAGGTTTTCATGCGCGACATCGCCGTCGGGCTCGGATGTCGGAACTGCCCGTAGAATTGGCGAAAGCAATTTGCGAGCGAAATCATGAGGCGAGGTGGGGCGGTTTATGTGGCAGGTCAACACGGCGACCCGGACGCGGCGACGGCGGTCATGGCTGACCGCTGCTGTGCTGGTTCCGGCGATCGTGCTGGGCCTCAGCGGGTGCAGCGGAAGCGCGGAAACACCCCAGGCGGAGCAGATAACAGACAAGGGCACACCCTTCGGTGATCTGCTGATCCCGAAGCTGACGGCATCGGTCCAGGACGGCGCCGTCGGCGTCAGCGTCGACTCCCCGGTGACGGTCAGTGCGGAGGACGGCGTGCTCGGTTCGGTGACGATGGTCAACGAGAACGGCAAGACCGTCGAGGGCAAGTTGTCCGAGGACGGGCTGACGTGGGAGACCGCGGAGCCGCTGGGCTATAACAAGAGCTACACGATCAACGCGCAGTCGCTTGGTCTCGGCGGCGTCACCAGCCGGGAGATGACGTTCGAGACGCACTCGCCGGAGAACCTGACGATGCCGTACGTCATGCCCAACGACGGCGAGGTCGTCGGTATCGGACAACCGGTGGCCATCCGGTTCGACGAGAACATCCCGAACCGCCTCGCGGCCCAGCGCGCGATCACCGTCAAGACCGATCCGCCGGTCGAAGGCGCGTTCTACTGGCTGAGCAACCGTGAGGTCCGCTGGCGGCCGGCCGAGTACTGGAAGCCGGGGACGACCGTCGATGTCGAGGTGAACGCCTATGGGGTGGATCTGGGCGACGGCCTGTTCGGTCAGGACAACGTCAAGACGAGCTTCAAGATCGGCGACGAGGTCATCACCACGGTCGACGACAGCACCAAGACGCTGACGGTGCGGCGCAACGGCGAGGTCGTCAAGAGCATGCCGGTGTCGATGGGGAAGAACAGCACCCCGACCAACAACGGTGTGTACATCGTCGGCGACCGCCTGGCCGCACATGGTGATGGACTCGTCGACCTACGGGGTGGCAGTCAACTCGCCCAACGGGTATCGCACCGAGGTCGACTGGGCCACCCAGATCTCCTACAGCGGCATCTACGTCCACGCCGCGCCGTGGTCGGTGGGCAGCCAGGGCAGCAGCAACGTCAGCCACGGCTGCATCAACGTCAGCACGAGCAACGGCAAGTGGTTCCACGACAACTCCAAGCGCGGCGACATCGTGGAGATCGTCAACACGGTGGGTACGACACTGCCGGGCACCGACGGACTGGGCGACTGGAACATTCCGTGGGAGCAGTGGAAGGCGGGCAACGCCAACGTCTGACCGGTCTTCCTGACCACGCCTCGACGCCGTCCTGAAGCATTTCAGGGCGGCGTCGATGCGTTGTGGCGGTGCTACGCACCACTGACCCCACCCGGTTCTCCGCTTCGCAGCGAGCAACACCGCATCTACGTAATTCTTCGGATGTGATGGCGTCGCAGGCTTTCTTACGTTGTACCGGTGAACGACGCCGATCTGTGTTGGATGCCCGCAACCGAACTCGCCGCTGCAGTGCGGACCGGTTCGATCACCCCGACGGAGATCGCCGGCGTGTTCGCCGACCGCATCGAGACGATCAACCCAGATCTCAACGCGTACATCCACTTCGACCGCGAACAGGTCTTGGCCGACGCCGACACCCTGCAGGAGGAAGCGGCACGGGGCATGAGTGCGGGACCATTGCACGGCGTTCCGTTCTCCATCAAGGGGCTGACCACGATGGCCGGTCTGCCCTTGGACAGCTCCCTCAAGCCGCGGGCTGGAACGATGGGATCCCACGACGCCACTGTGGTGACGCGGTTGAAAGAAGCCGGCGGCCTCTTCCTGGGCAAGACCAACGCACCTGAGTTCGGCTACTACGGCGGAACCGACAGCCATCTCTACGGCCCCACCCACAACCCGTGGAGACGGGGCCACACCGCCGGCGGTTCGAGCGGTGGGGCCGCCGCAGCAGTGGCGTCAGGTCTGGGGCCGTTGGCGGAGGGCGCGGACGGAGCAGGCTCTGTTCGAATTCCGTCGGCGATGTGCGGGGTGGTCGGGTTCAAGCCCTCTTTGGGCCGCATCCCACACACGCTTCTCGACGGGCGCCACTACACCCATGTCTTCCATGGGCCGATTACCCGGACCGTGGCAGATGCGGCCTTGATGTTCTCGGTCATGTCCGGACCCGCGGACTCCGACCCGAACAGCGTGCCGGACGACGGCGTCGACTACGCGTCGAGCATCGAGGGCGACGTCGCCGGCTGGCGGGTCGCATGGTCACCCGACCTGGGCCTCGGGTACGTAGACCCCGAAGTGGTGTCGGTGTGCTCGGAGGCGGTGCGTGCTTTCGAAGCTCTCGGCGCCGTGGTCGAGGAGGCCACGCCCGATTGGGGCAACCCGGAGGAAGCCATGTGGAAGGGGCTGTGGGTACCCGGTTACTCATGCGAGTACGACGTGCTCGACTGGAAGTCTCAGCGCGGCGAGGTCGACGATCAACTCATCGAGATCTTCGCGCAGGCCGAGACGCTCACCGCGGTCGAGATCGGCCGGGCGGAGGCGTTCCGCGGCAGGATGTGGGACACCTTCAGCGCATTCATGCGGACGTACGACATTCTGGTGAGCCCCACTTTGGCCACGCCCACCTTTCCGCTCGATCGCTTCGCTCCGGAATGGTTGGACGGCCAATCGCTGCAACGCCAACTCCTTGGCTGGTTGCTCACCTACCCCTTCAACATGACGACGACGCCGGCGATCACCGTTCCGGCCGGGTTCACCCGTGACGGCCGTCCTGTCGGGTTACAGATCGCGGGTCGGCACCGCGCCGACGCTGCGGTCTTGCGCGCCGCGGCCAACTACGAGGCTTCGCGGCCCTGGTCGGAGGTCAAGCCGGCGCTGTAATGCGGAGCCGACGAGCGGCGGTCCTGCAGACAGCAGTCCATGGCGACCCTGGCGGCTTGAACGCGGTTGCGAACTCCGAGCTTCCGGAAGATCGACTCGACCTGAGTCGTGACCGTTCGAACCGACACCGAATCCCGCTCGGAGATCTCGGCATTGGTGTAACCAGCGGCGATCGCGCACAGAATGTCGTCCTCCCTGGGCGTCAACCCGAGCTGAGATCGGCGGCCGACCGACGCGGCGACGGCCGCCGCGTGCGGTATCAGCATGTCCAGTACGGCGACCGCAGGCAGCGGGAGCGGTGTGGAGACGAAGGTGAGGTGCAGGGCGCCCACGTGCCGGCCGCGCGGAGTCAGCAGCGATCTGGTGACCTGGTCGCGCAGGCCCTCGTGGTGGCCACTACGTGCGACGACCACGATTCGACGATTCGAGTCGAGCGCGGTCAGCATGCCTGCGACGGCGACACCGGCAGCGTGCAGCAGTTCCAGTAAGGCCGCACCACGGTGCTCCGGAACCGGGGACATGAGACCGGTCGCCATCTCGTTCAACTGGTCTGTCATCGAAAGCGCGTTCACCGCAATCACAGTGGCGGTAGACCATTTCTGGTCCTGCTCAGCTCCGGTAACGAGCTGGTTTCGATCCGATGCCCGCAGCCGGTTGCACAAAGCTGGGTCCGGTATCCGTTGACGGCGACGACTGTGACCGCACGTGCAACCGCGTCCGGTCGGCTCGGAAGAGGTCAACGGAGTACTCCAGGGCGCGGCCATACTGGTCGTAGCCGACGCGCCTCAGCTTGAGCACGGGGGTGCCTGCCGGGAGGCCGAGCAGTACGCCTTCGGACTGTGAGATAGCGGCCATTTCGATCGACTCGTCCGCAGCGCAGATCTGCACGCCGAACTGTGACCCCAGAGTGCGGTAGATCGACTTCATCTCCGTGCTGAGGACGTCAGCCACCTCGGTGCGCAGGAACATCCGTTCGAGGGAGAGAGTGTCGCCGTCGGCATGGCGAAGCCTCAGTAACGAGACCACGAATTCGTCGCTCGACAACTGCAGCGCCTCACGCACCCGAGACGGGGCAGGCGCCAAGCCCGAACGGATGACCGTCGTGCCGTCGCGAAAGCCCTGCTCGTGCAGAATCTCCGGGATTCCCTTCACCGTGTTGAGGCTGCGCAGCACGCCCCGTCCGCTGCAGAACGGCCGAGCTGTCTGCGATGCGGCGTCCTGTAGTTGCACCTTGGTCAGGTAGGACCCTCCCGAACGCCCCCTGACCCGGCGAATCGTTCCGTCGTTCTCGAGTAGTTCCAGCGCCTTCCGGACCGTGGTGCGCGAGGTCTGTAGGCGGTCGGCCAGCGCACGCTCAGTGGGCATCCTGGACGCACCCAGTTCCGTGAGTTCCTCCGCTAGCCGCCTCAATGCTGCATTCGCGTGCTCAAGCGCAAGCATGACGTGCTCCTTGTCGGCTGCACCCCGTGGTGTAGGACGACAACGCTAACCGGGCCGGTTCGGCGTTGCATCTTTTCGCACGCTGCCCACCGGCCGCCTCGAGTCGACCGTTACATGGAGTTAACGCCAGCATTTACGAACCAGAAATGGTCTACTCCGACGCTGTTATTCATGAGCACAGGACGCGCGGAGCGCATCGGGTTGAGCATGCGGCTCGCCGATGTAGCGGGTCGGATCTCGCGCGAACACTTCGAGAAGCGCAACCTGCAGGTGCAGACCAAGGCAGACGGCACGCCGGTCACCGACGCCGACCGAGGGATCGAGCGATTGCTCCGTGACGCGGTCGGAGCCGAGTTCGCAGACGATGGCTTCACCGGCGAGGAGTACCCGGAGACTCACGGCAGCAGCGGGTTCCGCTGGATCGTGGACCCCATCGACGGCACCAAATCGTTCGTACGGGGGATTCCGCTGTATGCGAATCTGATTGCCTTGCAGGAAGACGGAGAGATCGTGTTCGGCCTCATCAACCTGCCCAGTGCGCAGACCACTGTTCACGCCGAATTGGGAAAGGGCTGCTGGAGCAACGGCGTGCAGGTGCGGGTGTCCGACCGCAACGATCTCGATGGTGCCTACGTGATGGCGACGTGGCTCGAGGACTGGGATCTCCAGGTCATCGACGATCTGCACGCCTGCGGGGCGGTACTGCGCACGTGGGGGGATGCGTTCGGCTACGCGATGGTGGCCTGCGGCCGCGTCGACGCCGTGGTCGACTACACCGCGCAACCCTTCGACCTGGCGCCGATGTCGGTCATCATCGAGGAGGCGGGCGGCCGGTTCACCAGTCTCGACGGCCGCAGGACCTTCGACGCGCTGAACGGAATGGCGAGCAACGGGCTCATTCACGACGAGCTGCTCGAACACGTATCCCCGAAGACCGCATCCACCACGGATGCCCAGTGAGCCATCTAGCGCAAAGGATTTGACGATGAAGGAACGCATTAGAGGCTTTAGTCGCCGATCGGTGGTGACCTTTTTCGGCGGCTTCTACGCACTGGCTCTGCTGTTCGCCCTCTTTCCGCCACTGTATCTGTGGGGCAGTGGCATCCGATTCGACATCCTGGGAATCCCGTTCGCGGTCATGTACTGGATCGTCAACGCGCTCATCCTCGGACTCACCCTGACGGCGTTCTACGTCGTCGAAGACATTCGCGGTGAACTCGACGACGACTCGCTGGAACCCATCGACAGCCTGGGAGGCTGACATGCTGATCATGCTCGCCATGTTGGCGGTGTTCTACGCAATCGTCGTAGCAATTCTCTACATCTCGCAGCAGAAGACTGCACCGACGTTCGACGAGTACGCGGTAGGTGGTCGTAGTTACGGGCCGTGGTACGTGGCGATGAGCTATGTGAACTCGTGGTGGCCCGGTTCCACGTTCATCGCCTTCTTCGGACTCGCCGCTGGTGCCGGGGTCTTCGGGCTGTACGGCCTTGCCTACTCGAGCCTCGGAGTGGCGATGATGTACTTCATGGCCACCCGGGCATGGCGCTGGGGCAAGAAGTACGACCTGCGTTCACAGCCCGATCTGCTGGGCAAGCGGTTCGACTCGTCGGCGGTCAAGGTGATCGCCAGCGTCATCGGGATCGTCTCGCTCTTCCCGTGGGTGGTGCTCGGAATGCAGGCACTGGGAACAGTTTTCGAGATTGCAAGTGATGGCGCATGGTCGGTTACCACCTGCCTGCTCGTCGGTCTCGCAGTCATCGTCATTCGGCAGTACTGGACTGTCCGGATGGGCATGCGCGGCCTGATCATGACCGACGCCTTTCAGGGCACGGTGGCGTACGTCTTCTCGGCGATCGTGTGCGTGGTGTTGCTGTCCGGCGCCGCGGGCAGCCCGATCAGCTTCGCCGACCTCAACGACGTCGCCGACAAGTACCTGGTGCTCCCCGGCGACGGCGACAGCTACGGGCCGCTCTACATCTTCGCGCTGATCTTCACCGGCGTCATCGGATCCCTCTGTTGGCCAACAAGTTTCCAGCGCATCTACACCGCCTCCAGTGTGCGATCCGTGAAATCCGGGACATTGTGCACCGTGCTGATCTCCGGCGTCTTCTACACGCTGTTGATGCTGGTCGGCATCGCTGCCACCGGGTTGCCCGACGTGGCCGCCGCTCCACAGGGGGGCTGGTTCAGCATCATGTCTGATTACGGCGGCACATGGATGTTGGGCCTCGGCGTCACGATCGTCTTCGCCGCGTCCATGGGCCACATCGATGGGAGCGTGCAGGTCTGCGGGCTTCAGATCGCCAATGACCTGGTCAACACCGAGAAGCGACCGCTCTCCGACAAGCAGTTGACTTACGTTGCGAAGACCTCGATGGCCGTGTTCATGGTGCTGGCAGGCGTCGTCGCCTATGCGACGTTCAACATGGAGCGGCTACAGCTTCTGGCGCAGATCTCCTACCAGGGTGTCGTGCAGCTTGCGGTTCCCCTGTTCCTCGGCATCTTCTGGCGCGGTGGCAACAAGCAGGGCGCTGTCGCGGGAATGGTGGTGGGCTTCGTGGTCGCGATGGTTCTGACGTGGATCTACCCCGATGACATCCGTGGGCTCGGCAGTCTGACCGGCGGTATCGTCGGCATCGCGGTCAACCTGGCGATCTTCCTGGGGGCTGCAGCGTTCATCAAGTCCGACGACGCGGAGAAAGCGAGAGTGGACGACATGTTCGCGGCCGCCAAGACCAGTGTGAAAGCACCGCCGCCGGTGCACGATGAATCCATGGACGGACAACTGCACGAGTTGGCCAAGACGTCGCGGGAGCAAGCGTTAGATGGCTGACCCGGGTTCGGACCTCTCCGACGCCGCTTTCCTCGCCGACTTCGCCGAGCTGTCGGAGATCGGCGTGACGGCGGGAGGCGGAGTGGACCGTGAAGCGGCCACCCCGGCAGATGGGAGGGCGCGCGACTGGTTGAGGGCGTGGTTCGACGACCATGGACTGCATTGCCGGGTGGACGCGGTCGGCAATATGTACGGCTGCGCTCGCACCACCGATGGTGGCCCAGAAGCCCCCCACGTCCTGGTCGGATCTCATCTCGACAGTCAGCCCACATCCGGACGGTTCGACGGTGCCTACGGTGTTCTCGCCGGTGCGTACGCGGTGGCAGCCGTGCTGGCCGACCCGCCTGGCGGGGCTCGGTACAACGTCGCCGCGGTGAACTGGTTCAACGAGGAGGGGTCGCGGTTCTACCCCAGTCTGATGGGCAGCGCTGTCTTCGCCGGCAAGCTCAGCGCGGACGACGCGCTCGACAGTGTCGGCAAGGATGGCGTGACGGTGCGGGAGGCATTGAACGCCATCGGATTCCATGGCGCCGACGCCGCGCCGCAGGCGAGCTGCTACGCCGAGATCCACATCGAACAGGGGCGCTCGTTGATCGACCAGGGGCTCGACGTCGGCGTCGTCACCAAGAACTGGACAGCGTACAAGTACACGATCACGGTGCACGGCGAGCAGTCCCACACAGGCGCCACCCACATGCGGTACCGCCGCGACGCCCTGGTCGGTGCCAGCCAGGTGGTGTTGGCCGTCCGTGCGGTGGCCGCCGAGTTCGGTCCCGACACGGTGCTCGGGTCGGTGGGCCGGATGACGATCGAACCCAACTCGCCCGTGGTGGTGCCCGCGCGCGTTCGGTTGATCGCCGACCTACGGGCACTTCGCGCTGATGACCTGGAGGCCGCGCATCAGTCGTTGATGGCGCGTGTTGCGGAGATCGCGAACGACGGCGAGGTGAGCGTCGACATCGAATCCGCCGCCTTGCGACCCTCGAGCAGCTACCAGGATTCCGGCATTGCCCTGGCAGGTGCGGTTGCCGACGATCTCGGCCTGACGTGGTGCGAGCTGCCGACGATGGCAGGCCACGACTCCGTGAACCTGAAGGACGTGGTGCCAACGGTGATGCTCTTCGTCCCCAGTGTCGACGGCATCTCCCACAACGAACGAGAATTCACCTCCGACGAGCAGATGCTCGCCGGGGTCCACATGCTCACGGCGACGACCCGCCGGATGGTCGCCGGCGCACTCGAGGCGGCCCCGGCCACGTGATCGACGACGTGCTCGACGCCGGGGCGGACATCGTTCGCTCCGGGTACCGCAGCGGGGCGTTCACGCCGGTGGACGTTCTCGAGCGCACCCTGGACCGGATCGAGTCCCGCAATCCGGTCATCAACGCCATGGCTCATGTCGACACCGAGGGAGCCCGGACCGCGGCGCAGGCCTCGGCAAGGCGATGGGCGTGCGGTGCGCCGCTGAGCCCGATGGACGGCCTGCCGGTCACCATCAAGGACAGCGTGCACGCGGCCGGCATGCCGTGGCGCCACGGCTGTGCCGCGTTCGGCCACCTCGCCGACTCCTCCGCCGACTCGCCTCCGGCCGCGCGCCTGAAAGAGGCCGGTGCCGTCATCGTCGGCAAGACCACCATGCCCGACTTCGGGATGATGGCCGCGGGCGTCAGTTCGCTATACGGGATCACTCGCAATCCCTGGGATCCCACTCGAAACCCCGGCGGTTCAAGCGCGGGAGCAGGCGCGTCGCTGGCAGCGGGCATCGGTTTCTCATCGGTGGGTTCCGACATCGCCGGGTCGGTGCGGTTGCCGGCTGGGCACTGCGGGCTGGTCGCGCTCAAGCCCACCCAGGGCCGCATCCCGCACACCGCGCCATCCACCGTGCGGTCGGCAGGACCGATGGGGCGTACCGTCGACGATGTCTTCGATCTGTACGACGTACTGACTGTGCCCGACCCGCGCGACCTGTGGAGCCTGCCGCCGGAGATCGGTCCGCCCGTACGAAATCCGCTGACACCGCACGGTCTTCGCATCGGGGTGCTGACCGATCTCGGCCACGGGTTCACCGCCGACGCCGCGGTGCTGGCGGTGGTCGCGGAAGCGGCGGCGGCGCTGCGCGATGCGGGTGCAGAGGTGACGGCGATGGCTCCGGTGTTCACTCCCGCCCGTGACGCGACGAGCCCAATCGCCGGCGACCCCTATCCAGCGCTGGACCGCTTGTTTCAAGTCCGGGCGCTTGCCGAACTCCAATCGATCCCACTCGAGCTGCGCGAGTTGGTGCACCCAGCCATCCGGCAGTGGTGTTCACCTGCTGCTGACCTTCACGCCACCGACTTCACACGCGACGGCGAGGCGGTGGCGAAGTCGGCGGAGCAAATGCGGGCTGCCTGTGCCGCATACGACTTCGTGATCGCTCCCGTCCTTCCGGTCGTCGGCTTCGCGGCGGAGGAATGCGGCCTGGATCCGTCACGGCCGTTGGCACACTGCGGGTTTACTGCCTGGTTCAATCAGACTGGTCAGCCCGCCGCGGCTTTGTGTTTCGGTATCAGCGACGCGATGCCGGTGGGCCTTCAGGTGGTGGGAGCGCGATTCGCCGACCGCGAAGTGCTGCGGTTCACCAAGTGGCTGGAGCGGTCCCGACCGTTCACGATCGCCTGGCCGGAGTTCGCGTCGACGCACACCGGAGGGAGATGATCTTGACGAGCACTACCCAACCGGCGATAGCCGCACAGTTGCATGCGATGGGGTTGTTCACCGACAGGCCCATCACCGCCCAACCCGTGCCGGCCATGGCCAGTCCGAGTTGGTGGAGCGCAGACTCGGACTGCTTCGACGTCCGTGCCGATGACTCCTTGGCGCCACGCGACGCCTTCGTGAAATCGATGATCGGGCACGCCGGTGCCTACGTCGACATAGCCGGGTCGTTCGATGCAGCCACTGAGGCAGGAGAGAACGGCGTGGGGCCGCGCGTGCTTGCGGCCGATGCAGATGCCGGAGTGCTGGTGCTGGAGAACCTGATCGACTCATCGTCGACGGCCACGCTGGACGTTTTCGACGACGATGCCCGGCTCGAGCAGCTGCTCACGCTAAGGGCGCGGGTGCACCTGTTCGGATCGATCTCCCGCACGGCTAGCGTTTTCGACGACATCCGGGCTCTCTCCGCGTTGATCCAGGCCAACTCCGTGCCGCTGCCGAAAGACTTCGGATGGATGATGCGGCAGCTCGACATGGCTGAGAAGCGGATAATGGCAACGGGATTCGACGTGGTGCCGTGCCACGGGGACGGCAATGTCTCCAACGTCTTGCTGACCGACGGTGGCGACATGCTTCTCCTCGACTGGGATGTCGCCGCGCAGATGGACCCGCTGCAGGATATCGGCGTGGTGCTGGCAGAGGTCCGCTCATTCGACGGGGACGCCCGGGCGGCGTTCGAGATCGCGTGGGGCACGTTTGATCAGTCGTTGTTCGACCGCGCGCGGGTCTACGGCGTCGCTGATTGCGTCCGGTGGGGAATGGTCGGTGCGTACGCCGACACCGCCCGGCCGGGCACCCTAGAGTACTCGAAATTCTCCGACTGGCAATTCGTGCGAGCACGTGCGGGCCTGGGCGACGTGCACTTCCACGATCGTCTGAGGAACCTGTGACCGCGGACGCGACAACACGAGACACCACCGGAAACCGGGAGGTGGGTACTGCTCGCACCGCCACCGAACGCCGCGTGGAGGAGGTCTTGCAGACGATCGCCCCGTGGCGCGGTAGGAAGATCGAGTATGCACCGGTGTTTGGCGGGCTGCAGAACAGCAACTGGCGTATCACGGTCTCCGGATCCGATAAGCGATACTTTCTCAAGATCCCCGGCGACGGTAGTGACGCGTTCATCGACCGTGTGGTCGCCAACGAGGCGGCCCGCCGCGCGGGCGAACGAGGAATCGGGCCCGAGCTGGTCTACTTCGATTCCGGCAGCGGGGTCGAGGTGATCGAGTTCCTCGAAGACTATCGGGCCTGCACCAACGGAGATTTCAAGGATCCGAGCATCCCCCACCAGATCATCGATCTCTACCGGGTGTTGCACGACGGCGCTCTACTCAGCGTCACCAAGACGGTCTTCGACATGATCGACGAGCATCTCGAGGGCGTCCACGAGCACGCCGTGAGGTTACCCGCCGATGCCGAACTGATTCTTGGCGAGTACCGAGTGGCGAAGTCGGCCATGCTGAGTTCAGGATTGGAACTGGTTGCCTGTCACAACGATCCGATGCCGGGCAACTTCCTTGTCGCCGTCGGCAAACAGATGAAGATGGTCGACTTCGAGTTTGCGTCGAACAACGAGCGCGCCTACGAGTTGGCCGTTTTGACCACCGAGATGTTCTACGGGGAAGAGCAGCTGCTGGAACTCGTGGAGGATTACTACGGCAGGGTGGACTTCGGCCTGCTGTCGCGAGTTCAGGTCTGTGGTGCGTTGGCAGACCTGAAGTGGGGATTGTGGGCCTGCGTCAATCAGCAGCTCAATTCCGCGTGGGATTTCGATTATCACAAGTACGGCTGCTGGAAGCTGATGCGGGCGCGCCTGAAGATGTCCGACCCGCGGTGGCCGTACTGGTTGACGGCACTCTGAGAACGTTCGCTCGGTTACGAGGGCCGCGGAAGTAATGCGGCGTGCCGGCGCGCTCAGACCCCCAACGCCTCGATCGCCTGGCTGATCCTGGTCGAACCGTCGGTAGTTCGAGGACGACGCGAGGCATCTCGAGGTTGTGGACGAGTTGTGCCAACGTGGCGGCGACGTTGTCTCGTGACACGGTGTGGATCACCGCGCGCGTCCCAGGCCGGTGCCACAGTCAGCTCGGCGGGACGCAGAATCACCCAGTCGAAGCCGCTACCGCTTCACCAGCTGCTTTGGCGATGCCGAAGTCAGAGCTTCGCTGACTCGGGCGACCGACAAAAGAAAGGAGCGCCGCCTACCGAAGTAGACGGCGCTCCCTCCGTTGGGGTGGCTGACGGGACTCGAACCCGCGACAGCCAGGATCACAACCTGGTGCTCTACCAACTGAACTACAGCCACCATCGCCGCTCGGAAAGCGGCTTGGTCATACTAGCTGCTCTTGTCCTCTGGAACCGAATCGCCGGGCGAATCCGGTCCGAGTTGGGCCGCGATGGCGGCAATGTCGCTGGTCGACGGCCCGGGCGGCGCCACGAAGGCCGTCTGGCGGTAGTACTTGAGCTCGCGGATGGACTCGTGGATGTCGGCGAGCGCACGGTGGGCCAGGCCCTTCTCCGGCTGACCGAAGTAGATCCGCGGGTACCAGCGCCGGCACAGCTCCTTGATCGAGCTGACGTCGATCATCCGGTAGTGCAGGAAGTCGTCGAGCTTGGGCATGTCGCGGGCGATGAAGCCCCGATCGGTGGCGATCGAGTTGCCCGCCAGCGGTGCGGTCTTGGCCTGCTTGACGTGCTCACGGATGTAGGTCAGCACCATGTCCTCGGCGGTGGCCACGTCGACGGTCGAGGCACGCACCTCCTCGACGAGCCCGGACTTGGTGTGCATCTGGGCGACGACGTCGACCATTGAGGACAACGCGTCGTCGTCGGCGTGGATGACCACGTCGAGACCGTCGCCCAGGATGTTCAGTTCCGAGTCGGTCACCAGGACCGCGATTTCGATGAGGAGATCGGACTTGAGGTCCAGGCCGGTCATCTCGCAGTCGATCCATACCAGTTCGTCACGCACAGCGCTCACAGTAAGCCCCGGCGCCACGGCGGGCAGACCACACCCGGCCAATCGCGGCCCGAACAGGGCTAATGTGCGACTCATGACCAGCGAGTCGGCGTCGACCGCCCCGCAGCAGATCGCCGCAGGTTATGCCGTCGACGGCGCGGCCCTGGAGTTGGGTTGCGTCGTGGTCGACGGGGTCTGCGACCCTTCGGCGCGGGTGCGGGTGCCGCTGTCCACCCTCAACCGGCACGGCCTGGTCGCGGGCGCTACCGGCACCGGGAAGACGAAGTCACTGCAGGTGATCGCCGAGCAGTTGTCGGCGGCCGGTGTGCCGGTGGTGATGGCTGACGTCAAGGGCGACCTGTCGGGGCTGTCGAGACCCGGCGAGCCCGACGACAACGTGCGCCGGCGTGCGGCCGACACCGGCGACGCGTGGGTCCCCACCGCGTATCCGGTGGAGTTCCTGTCGCTGGGCACCTCGGGCATCGGGGTGCCCGTGCGCGCCACGGTCAGCAGCTTCGGCCCGATCCTGCTGTCGAAGGTACTGGGTCTCAACCGAACTCAGGAGTCCACCCTGGGTCTGATCTTCCACTGGGCCGACCAGCAGGGGCTGCCGCTGCTGGACCTGAAAGACCTGCGTTCGGTGATCCAGTATCTGACCGGTGACGAAGGCAAGCCGCAGCTGAAGGCTCTCGGCGCGGTGTCCACCACCACCGCAGGGGTGATCCTGCGGGCCCTGGTCAATCTGGAGGCCGAAGGCGCGGACACGTTCTTCGGCGAACCCGAACTCGAGCCCGAGGACCTGATGCGGGTGGACGCGTCCGGCCGCGGGGTGATCACCCTGCTGGAGCTGGGCAGCCAGGCCGCGCGGCCGGTGATGTTCTCGACGTTCCTGATGTGGGTGCTGGCAGACCTGTTCACCTCACTGCCCGAAGTCGGTGACGTCGACAGGCCCAAGCTCGTCTTCGTCTTCGACGAGGCGCACCTGCTCTTCACCGACGCGTCGAAAGCGTTCCTGGCGCAGGTGGAGCAGACTGTCAAGCTGATCCGCTCCAAAGGCGTCGGGGTGCTGTTCTGCACCCAACTGCCCACCGACGTCCCCAAAGAGGTGCTCAGCCAGCTCGGCGCCCGGATCCAACACGCACTGCGCGCGTTCACCCCCGACGACCAGAAGGCGCTGACCAAGACGGTGCGGACGTACCCGAAAACCTCGGTGTACGACCTGGAGTCGGCGCTGACCTCGCTGGGCATCGGCGAGGCGGTGGTCACCGTGCTCTCCGAGAAGGGCGTGCCCACCCCGGTGGCGTGGACGCGGATGAGGGCGCCGCGTTCGCTGATGGACACCATCGGACCTGACGCGATCGCCGCCGCGGCGGCAGGCAGTGCGCTGCAGGCCGAGTACGGCCAGACCATCGACCGGGAATCGGCCTACGAGCGACTCGCGGCGAAACTGGCACCGCCACCGCCACCGCCACCGCCACCGATGGCCGCGCCGCCCGCCGCGCCGCCGCCCCCGGTCTACGTGCCGCCGACGGGGGAGATGCCACCGATGCCGGCGCCGGTGGACCCCGACGGCCCGGGCTTCCTGGACAAGATGATGGACAACCCGGCGTTCAAGAGCGCGATGCGGTCAGCGGGCACGGTGATCGGCCGCGAGATCACCCGCAGTATCTTCGGCACCGGCCGCCGCCGACGCAGGCGCTGACACCCGCCGAACATTCCACGCGGCGAATTCGCGAATTTCCGCGTGTGGAATGCACGTTCTGCGCAGAACGGAAGCTCAGTCGCCGCCGAGCTTCTTGTACACCGCGCCGACGATCGGGGCCACGATCGCGCGCGGGGCGTACCCGCTGGCCGCCGACATCGCCTTGGACGTGATGCCGGGCACGACGCGCATCTTGTTGCGGTCCAACCCATCCAGCGACACCTTGGCGGTGTAGTGGGTGTCGATCCACAGGAAGTCGGGGATCAGCCGCTCGACCAGCGACTGCTCGTCCGGGTCGGGCAGCTCGGTGCGCACGGGCCCCGGCGCCAGCACGGTGACGTGCACGCCCGCGTCCTTCACCTCGCCGCGCAGCGACTCGCTGAACGTGTTCACGAACGCCTTCGTCGCGGCATAGGTCGCGTTGTTCGGAATCGGGGAGTTGCCTGCCGCCGACCCCGAGATCAGGATCCCGCCTGCGCCGCGCTCCACCATGCCGGGCAGCACCGCCAGCACGAGATCGTGGACCCCGAGCACGTTGAGTTGCACCTGTTTCCGCTCTTCGGCTGGATCCAGCGAGGCCACCGGACCGAACGTCGCGGTGCCTGCGTTGGCGCACAGTATGGAGATGTCGCGGGTGGCCAGCTCCTCGCAGAACGCGGCGCGGGCCTGCGGATCGGCGAGGTCGACGGCACGCACCTCGACGGTCACCTCGTAGGTGTCGCGAAGACGCTGGGCCAGCGACTCCAGCACCTCTTCGCGGCGTGCGGTGACGATCAGGTTGTGGCCGCGGTGGGCGAGCTCTTCGGCGAGTGCCTCGCCGATGTTCTGGGATGCACCGGTGACGACGGCACGGGCATCCGCACTGGGAGCGGGGACGGGCATGCGCCGGACTATATCGTGGGCCACCATGACCGAGGTGTCGCCCACGACCGGACCACCCGCCCGTACCGCGACGCGCGGGCAGGTGCTGGCCTGGGCGATGTGGGATTTCGGGGCGACGGCGATCAATGCGATCGTGATCACGTTCGTCTTCACCGTGTACCTCACGGCCACGGTCGGCGACGACCTGCCCGGCGACACCAGTCCGGCGAGCTGGCTGGGCCGTGCGCTGGCGCTGGCGGGCCTGGTGGTGGCGCTCCTCGCACCGGTGACCGGGGTCTGGGTCAACGCGCCTGCCCGGCGCCGCCGCGCGCTGGCGCTGCTGACCGGGCTGGTCGTGCTGCTGACCGCGTCGATGAGCCTGATCCGCGACGACCACCGGTACCTGTGGCCCGGTCTGGTGCTGCTCGCGTGCACCGCGGCCTGCAGCGAGCTGGCGACCGTGCCCTACAACGCGATGCTGCGCGAGCTGTCGACCCCGGCGACAACCGGGCGGATCTCCGGAATCGGTTTGGCGCTGGGGTATTTCGGCAGCGTGCTGGCCCTGCTGGTGGTGTACCTCGGATTCATCGCAGGTGACGGGGACACCCGCGGCCTGCTGGGCCTGCCCGCCGACGACGGACAGAACGTGCGGGCGGCCATGCTGCTGGTCGCCGCGTGGTTCGCGCTGTTCGCGCTGCCGCTGCTGATCTCGGTGCCGCGTGCCCCGGCGCACGACCCGGCGGAGCGGGTGGGGTTCGCCGGCGCCTACCGCCGGCTGTGGACCGAGGTGCGCGACGAATGGCGACGCGACCGGAACTTCGTCTACTACCTCGGCGCGAGCGCGGTGTTCCGCGACGGGCTCACCGGCATCTTCACCTTCGGCGCGGTGCTCGGGGTGACCGTGTACGGGGTCTCGCAGGCCGACGTGCTGTTGTTCGGTGTCGCTGCCTGCGTGGTGGCGGCCCTCGGTGCGGTGGTCGGCGGCCGGGTCGACGACCGGGTGGGCTCCAAGCCCGTCATCGTGGCGTCGCTGACCTCGATGGTCGCCGTGGGCGTGGTGATGATGACGCTGTCGGGCGCGGCGGCCTTCTGGGCGTGCGGCCTCCTGCTGTGCCTGTTCATCGGCCCGACGCTGTCCTCGGCCAGGACGTTGATGCTGCGGCTGTGCGCGTACGGCAAGGAAGGCGTGACGTTCGGGCTGTACACGATGGCCGGGCGTGCCGCGACGTTCCTGGCGCCGTGGCTGTTCTCGGTGTTCATCGACGTCTTCGACAGCCAACGGGCGGGCATGGGCGGTCTGCTCGTGGTGCTGGTGCTCGGCCTGCTGCTCTTCCTACCGGTACGCGCCCCGGGGCGGCCGCCGATCGGTTAGCGCCGGGGAGTGCAGATGGTCAGGCCGGCGCCGGTGCGCTGATCCAGTTGCGCGCCGTCGACCGTGATCGAGCAGGTCACCTCCCGGCCGACGTTGATGATGCTGATGCTCGCCGACTCCTCGGCCGGCTGGGGCAGCGCGACCTCTTTGCTCCACGGCAGCATCACGTTGAACTCGGTCTGCAGCAGCCCACCGGTGTCGACATAGGTGATGTTGATGGCCCGTCCGGTACCCGCCACGGTGTAGACGACGGCGTCGGTGGCACCCGGCACCGTCGGCTCGGTGGGTGACGTGGACGGCCGCGTCGGGGCGGGCAGCACCGGCGTGCTCGGCCGGGTGGTCGGCGTCCGCGACGTCGTGGTGGGGGTCTGGGTGGTGAACGACGGCTCCGGGGCCGCAGGCAGCGGGGCCACCACCGTCTGCTGCTCCGAGCTCTTGACGATCACCAGCGCGATCACCAGCCCGATGACCAGGAGCACCGCCACACCCGCGACGACCCACAGCCACCGCGGCGGCTTCGGGTCCTTCGGGGGCTCGCCACCCGGGCTGTGCGGTGGCTGCGGCGGATACTGCCCGGTCGCGTACGGGTCGTATCCGTACGGCGAATAGGCCGGGAGGCGCTCGGTGGGCTGCGGCGCCGAGGGCGGCTGGTAAGGCTGGCCGTACGGCGCCTGGCTGGCGTATGCGGGGTCGGAGTAGCCCGGGTAACTGGGGTAGCGCTCCTCACGTCCGCCCCGCCCCGATCGCTCCTCACGTCCGCGGTCCCACGGTGACTCCGTCATGACCACCTCATTGCTGCAGGGTACCTGTGCAAGCCCTCAGCGGGTCCCGGCACCGGCCCCCACCACATCGCCGCCGCCGACCGTGCACAATCGGGAACCGTGGCAGAACAGGTACGCCGGATCTACGGCGCGTCGATGTCTCCTGACGCCACCGCGTTCGCCCATCTCGTCGACGACCGCGGATACCCGAGGGCGGTGCAGCGGTTCCTGCAGGGGTGGCGGGCGAGCTCCTCGCGCGATGTCGAGCTGCCCGTCGTCGGCCCCGTCACCCGGGTGATGCACTCGGCCGACGGCCACTGGCTGGCGTGTCAGGTCGCGCCCGAGGGCGGGACCCGCAGTCAGATCTGGGTCGTCACAACCGATCCCGACGACCGCGCCGCGCGCAGGATCGACAGCTGGGTCTCCGGGGTGGAAGGCACCGCGGAACTGATCGGGTGGGACGGTTCCCAGGTGGCCGCGATACTGACGGGCGAGGACGGGGTGGGCAGCTCGTGTCTGCTCGACCCGGCCGGGGCGGGGGTCACGGTGCTCGACCGGCGGTCGGGCGGCCGGCTCGTCGACTCCTGGTGCGGGGCGTCCCTGGTCCGCGTGGGGCCTCGGGGTTACCGCGACCTGATCATGTTGCACGGGCTCACCGAGACCGCGCTGCTGCCATACGATCCGGGCTCGACCACCGACACCGGCGTCATCCTCGACGACCACAGCCCGCGTCGGCTGCGTTCCGGGCCGGAGGGCGAGACCACCGAGCTCTACTATCCGGCCAAGGAGTACGGGCTCAACAGCACCGAAGGGTATGTGCGGGCGCTGATCCGCAGCGAGAACGGTGCCCAGCACGCGCGTCTGCTCGAGGTAACCGTGACCGCGGACGGGGTGTCCTACCAGGTGCTGGCCGAGCGGCCGGGCTACGAACTCGACGAGTTTGCCGTCAGTGACGACCTCTCGACCGTGGCGATGTTGTGGAATGTGCACGGCGCCAGCGAATTACAAATCCTGGAGTACGCCGACCAGACCCTCAAGGAACCGATCCCGCTGCCGGGCATGGTGGCCAGCGAACTGAGCATCAGCGCAGGCGGGTCCATGCTGGCGGTGACCGTCGAGGGTCCGTCGAATCCGCCGACGGTCGAACTGGTCGACCCGCGCACCGGTGAGTGGGAGCTGGTGGACCGCGAACCCAGCAGCGGTCCGGTGTCGGCCGACCCCACACTGGAGACGATCATCGCCCGCGACGGCCTGGCGTTCAGCGGGTGGCTGTTCCGGCCACCCGAGGGCGTGGAGACGATCGGGGCGATGATCTTCCTGCACGGCGGGCCCGAAGGACAGGGCAGGCCCGGCTACAACGAGTTCTTTCCGGCGCTGCTGGACGAGGGGATCTGTGTCTTCCTCCCCAACGTGCGCGGGTCCGGCGGTTTCGGCCGGGCGTTCATGCACGCCGACGACCGGGAGCGCCGGTTCGCCGCGATCGACGACGTCGCCGACGCCGCGCGCTTCCTCGTGGGCAACGGCCACGCACCCGAGGGCCGGGTGGCGTGCTGTGGCTGGTCCTACGGCGGCTACCTGACCCAGGCGGCGCTGGCGTTCCACCCCGACGAGTTCGCCGCGGGAATCAGCATCTGCGGCATGAGCGACCTCAACACCTGGTATCGCAGCACCGAGCAGTGGATCGCCGCGGCCGCCTACCCCAAGTACGGCCACCCGGTCAGCGATCAGGACCTGCTCGACCGGCTGTCGCCGTTGCCGCGCGCGCACAAGGTGACCGCGCCGCTGCTACTCGTGCACGGGCTCAACGACACCAACGTGCCGCCCGCGGAGTCGCGGCAGATGTACGACGCGCTGAGCGATCTGGGCCGGCCGGTGCAATTGCTGACCTTCGACGACGACGGCCACGAGATCGACAAACGCGAGAACCGCGCCGTGCTGCGAAAAGCAATGGTCGAGTGGCTGTGCGACGCTTTCGCCGGATGACCTGACACCACGAGGTTTGCCGCAATTTTCTTCGGGGTAAAACTCTGCTGCGCGCCACAAGGTCGCGCAGACGGAGGAGGCACGGCATGCGAGGCGCTCTCGGCGTCATTGTGCTCGTCTGGTTGTTGATCGGCGTGTTCGCCGCCTATCAGCGCGATTACTTCACCGGTGGCGAAACCAATTGCGCCACAGCCGGAAGTATCGCGTTGACGGTAGTGGCGGGTCCGTTGAATTACGCGGGCGTGAATCCGAAGGTGACGGATTGCAACGTTCCGCAACCCAGTCAGTGACATCACTGACGCAGACAACTGAATAACACCACCAAAAGGAAGAGAGTGACCATGATCGTCCTGGGCGCGATTCTGCTGATCCTGGGTCTTATTTTCGGTATCTCGATCCTCACCTACATCGGTGTGGTTCTGCTCGTGATCGGTGCCGTGTTCTGGGTGCTGGGCTCCGTAGGCCGGCCCGTCGGTGGCAGAAAAGTCTGGTATTAGCCCTCTGCGGGGGGTTTCACCCTAAGACCGTAGTTCGGCCGAGGTCAGCGCCGCGATCGTCATCGCTTTGAGGACGGTACGTGGGCCGGCCTCGGCCGAACTCGTCAGACCGGGCTTCACGCCGTGCGGGGTGGAGTTCAGCAGACCGAACGCCGCGTGTGCCATCAACCGGGCGTCGGCCTCGGACAGTTGCGGGGTGCGTCGACGCAGCACCTCGACCCAGATCTCCACATACTGGCGCTGCTTGCGCCTGACCTGCCGCTTGGCCGCAGCGGGTAGGTTGCCCAGGTCGCGGTCCTGGATCCGGATGAGATCCGGTTCGCCGAACGCGAAGTCGAGGTGGAACTCGACCAGGTTCTCCAGCGCGGTGTCGGCGTCGCCGGCTTCGGCGACCACCTGGGCGCCGCCGGCCAGCAACCGCGTGCTGATACCGACCAACAGCTCCACCAGTAGCGCTTCCTTGTTGGGGAAGTGCCGATAGATCGCGGGCCCGCTGACCCCGGCGGCCGCCCCGATGTCCTCCAGCCGCACCGCGAGATAGCCGTGCTCGGCGAACAGCCGCTCCGCGGCGGCGACCAGTTGACTGCGCCGATCGGACTTGGCGCGGCTGCGCGGAGAGGACGCGTCGGTGGACGTCATGGTGAACCTCCCGCCGGTGCTGGACATCATCAGTTAATGGTGATTAACATATCACCCGGTTAGTCGTCATTAACTATAAGGCGGTTCAGCGATGGCAGCGCGGACATCTCATCGGGACAGCCATGTCGCGCTGGTCGACCAACTGCGCGGCAAGCTCGCCGCGGCAGCGCTCGGCGGGTCCGAACGCGCACGTGAGCGGCACGTCAGCCGCGGAAAGCTCCTGCCGCGCGACCGCGTCGACGGACTGCTCGACCCGGGCAGCCCGTTCCTGGAACTGGCGGCGCTGGCCGCCGACGGCATGTACGACGACGAGTGCCCCGGTGCGGGCATGATCGCCGGGATCGGGCGGGTCTCCGGACGCGAATGCATGATCGTGGCCAACGACGCCACGGTCAAGGGCGGCACCTATTACCCGATCACGGTCAAGAAGCATCTGCGCGCTCAGGAGATCGCGCTGCAGAACCGGCTCCCGTGCATCTACCTGGTCGACTCCGGTGGTGCGTTCCTGCCGCGCCAGGGCGAGGTGTTCCCCGACCGCGAACACTTCGGCCGCATCTTCTACAACCAGGCGACCATGAGCGCCAACGGAATCGCGCAGATCGCCGCGGTGCTCGGTTCGTGCACCGCCGGTGGCGCCTACGTGCCGGCGATGAGCGACGAGGCCGTGATCGTCCGCAACCAGGGCACCATCTTCCTCGGCGGCCCGCCGCTGGTGAAGGCCGCCACCGGCGAGGTCGTCACCGCCGAAGAGCTCGGCGGCGGAGATCTGCACTCCAAGGTGTCCGGGGTGACCGATCATCTGGCCCACGACGACCGCGACGCGCTGCGCATCGTGCGCAAGATCGTCGGCACGCTGGCCCCGAAGGCGCCCGCCCCGTGGGAGATCGCACCGACGGTGCCGCCGGTCGCCGACCAGACCGAGCTCTACGACGTCGTCCCGGTCGACTCCCGGGTGCCCTACGACGTGCACGAGGTGATCACCCGCATCGTCGACGGACCTTCCCCCGGCGCTTCGCTTGCCCAAGGTGGTGAGTTCGCCGAGTTCAAGGCCGAGTACGGCACCACGCTGGTCACCGGGTTCGCGCGTATCCACGGCCATCCCGTCGGCATCGTCGCCAACAACGGCGTGCTGTTCGGGGAGTCCGCGGTCAAGGGTGCGCACTTCATCGAGCTGTGCGACAAGCGAATGGTTCCGTTGTTGTTCCTGCAGAACATCTCCGGGTTCATGGTCGGCCGCGATTACGAGGCGGGCGGAATCGCCAAGCACGGTGCCAAGATGGTCACCGCGGTGGCCTGCGCGCGGGTGCCGAAGCTGACGGTGGTGATCGGGGGCTCCTACGGCGCAGGGAACTACTCCATGTGCGGGCGGGCGTACTCGCCGCGCTTCCTGTGGATGTGGCCCAACGCCCGGATCTCGGTGATGGGGGGCGAGCAGGCGGCCTCGGTGCTGGCCACCGTCCGCGGTGACATGACGCCCGAGGAGGAAGAGGCGTTCAAGGCGCCGATCCGTGCCCAGTACGAGGACCAGGGCAACCCCTACTACTCCACCGCGCGGCTCTGGGACGACGGCGTCATCGACCCCGCGGACACCAGAACCGTTGTCGGACTCGCACTTTCGGTGACCGCCCAGGCGCCCCTGGAGCCGGTGTCCTACGGCGTCTTCAGGATGTGAGCCCCATGACCGACAACCTTTTCGACACTGTCCTGGTCGCCAACCGCGGCGAGATCGCGGTACGGGTGATCCGCACGTTACGCGCCATGGGGATTCGTTCGGTGGCGGTGTTCAGCGACGCCGATGCCGGCGCTCGCCACGTCGCCGAGGCCGACGTGGCTGTGCGCATCGGGCCCGCACCGGCCCGCCAGAGTTACCTGTCGATCGACGCGCTGCTGGACGCGGCCCGCCGCACAGGCGCTCAGGCGGTGCATCCCGGGTACGGATTCCTCTCGGAGAATGCGCAATTCGCCGACGCGCTGGGCGCCGCCGGGATCGTGTTCATGGGTCCGCCGGTGTCCGCGATCCAGACGATGGGCGACAAGATCTCGGCGAAGGCGGCCGTCTCGGCCTTCGGCGTACCTGTGGTTCCCGGGGTGTCCCGTCCCGGACTCACCGACGACGACCTGATCACCGGAGCGGCCGAGGTGGGCTTCCCGGTGCTGGTCAAACCGTCCGCGGGGGGCGGCGGCAAGGGCATGCGCGTCGTGCACGACGCCTCCGAACTACCTGCCGCACTGGCCAGCGCGCGCCGCGAGGCCGCCTCGGCGTTCGGCGATGACACCCTGTTCCTCGAGCGGTTCGTGCTCAATCCGCGCCACATCGAGGTGCAGGTGCTCGCCGACACCCACGGCAACGTGGTCCACCTCGGCGAGCGTGAGTGCAGCCTGCAACGCCGGCACCAGAAGGTCATCGAGGAGGCGCCGTCACCGCTGCTGGACCCGCAGACCCGGGCCCGCATCGGCGCCGCCGCCTGCGACACCGCGCGCAGCGTCGACTACACCGGCGCAGGCACCGTCGAGTTCATCGTCTCCGCCGACCGGCCCGACGAGTTCTTCTTCATGGAGATGAACACCCGGCTGCAGGTGGAACATCCGGTCACCGAGATGGTCACCGGCCTGGACCTGGTCGAGCTGCAGGTGCGTGTCGCCGCGGGCGAGAAGCTGCCGGTCGCCCAGGACGACATCCGGCTCGACGGTCACGCCATCGAGGCCCGCGTGTACGCCGAAGACCCGGCCCGCGGCTTCCTGCCCACCGGCGGTGACGTCATCGGACTGCGCGAGCCGTCGGGCCCCGGCGTGCGGGTCGATTCCGGCATCACCCGCGGCACGGTCGTCGGCAGCGACTACGACCCGATGCTGGCCAAGGTGATCACCCACGCAGACGACCGCGCGGACGCGCTGCACGCGCTCGACAAGGCGCTCGCCGACACCGCGGTGCTGGGGCTGACCACCAACGTCGAGTTCCTGCGCTTCCTTCTCGCCGACCCCGACGTGGTCGCGGGTGATCTCGACACCGGGCTGCTGGACCGGCGGCTGCCCGATTTCGTGGTCGCGCCCGCCTCTGACGACGAGCTGATCGCCGCGGCCGCCTACCGCTGGCTCCGGTCGTGGCCGGACGCGCCGTCGAGTCCGTGGGAGCTGCCCTCGGGGTGGCGGATCGCCGGTCGCGCCCCGACACCGATCCGGCTGCGCGCGGGGGAGCGGACCGACCACGTCTGGCTCACCGGTTCCCCGGACGACGCGACGGCCACCGTCGAGGGAAGCGAGAGCCGAACCCTGCGCGCCACGGTGACCGGGGACCGGCTCGTCGTCACCGTCGACGGATTGCGCACCGAGTACCTGGCCGCCCAGACCGGCGGACAGATCTGGCTGGCCCGCGCCGGCCGGGTGCAGCTGATCGAAGAGGTGCGGGAAGCCCCGGTGCGGGCGGACGACGCCCACAGCGGTGACGCCGAACTGACCAGCCCGATGCCGGGGGCCGTGGTGGCCGTCGGAGTCGAGGACGGAGCGACCGTGTCGGCGGGCACCGTGGTGGTCACCGTCGAGGCGATGAAGATGGAGCACGCGCTGTCCGCCCCCGTCGACGGGGTGGTCGACCTGCTGGTCGGTGCGGGTGAACAGGTGAAAGTGGGTCAGGTGCTGGCCCGGATAACGGCAATCGAGGAGCCGCAGTCATGACAGATTTCCTGGCCACCGGGACCCTTCCCGATCATTACGCGCAGTTGGCCAAGACCGTGCGGGACTTCGCGCAGAGCGTGGTGGCGCCGGTGGCGGCCAAGCACGACGAGGAGCACTCGTTCCCGTACGAAGTGGTGTCCGGGATGGCCGACATGGGCCTGTTCGGGCTGCCGTTCCCCGAGGAGTACGGCGGCATGGGCGGCGACTACTTCGCGCTGTGCCTGGCGCTCGAAGAACTCGGCAAGGTCGACCAGAGCGTGGCGATCACCCTCGAAGCCGGGGTGTCGCTGGGCGCGATGCCGGTCTACCGCTTCGGCAACGAATCCCAGAAGCAGGAGTGGCTGCCGCTGCTGGCCAGCGGAAAAGCCTTGGGCGCGTTCGGCTTGACCGAAGCCGGCGGCGGCAGTGACGCCGGCGCGACCAAGACCACGGCCCGGACGGATGGGTCAACCTGGGTCATCAACGGCACCAAGCAGTTCATCACCAACTCCGGCACCGACATCACCAAACTGGTCACCGTCACCGCCGTCACCGGAGAAACCGATGGGAAGAAGGAGATCTCGGCGATCCTGGTGCCGGTGCCGACGCCGGGGTTCACCGCCGAGCCTGCCTACAACAAGGTCGGCTGGAACGCCTCGGACACCCATCCGCTGAGCTTCGACGACGTACGTGTGCCGCACGAGAACCTGCTCGGCGAGCGCGGCCGCGGCTACGCCAACTTCCTGCGGATCCTCGACGAGGGACGGATCGCGATCGCCGCGCTGTCGGTCGGCGCCGCGCAGGGATGTGTGGACGAAAGTGTCAAGTACGCCAAGGAACGTCAGGCCTTCGGCCGGGCGATCGGCGCGAACCAGGCGATCGCGTTCAAGATCGCGCGGATGGAGGCCAGGGCGCACGCCGCGCGTGCGGCCTACTACGACGCGGCGGCGCTGATGCTGGCGGGCAAGCCGTTCAAGAAGGCCGCCGCGGTGGCCAAGCTGGTCTCCAGCGAGGCCGCGATGGACAACGCCCGCGACGCCACACAGATCTTCGGTGGCTACGGGTTCATGAACGAATATCCCGTCGCCCGGCACTACCGCGACAGCAAGATCCTCGAAATCGGCGAGGGCACAACGGAAGTCCAGTTGATGCTGATCGGGCGGGAGCTAGGGCTGTGAGCGACAAGAAGATCGTCGTCCAGCGCGGGCTGTGGTTCGAGGAGTTCGAGACCGGTGTGCTCTACCAGCACCGTCCCGGGCGCACCATCACCGAGGCCGACAACGTGCTGTTCACCACGCTGACGATGAACACCCAGGCGCTACATCTGGACGCGGCGTTCTCCGATGCGCTGCCGCCGTTCCACCAGCGCCTGGTGAACTCGATGTTCACCCTCTCGACGCTGGTCGGGCTGTCGGTCGCGCAGCTGACGCAGGGCACCATCGTCGGGAACCTCGGTTTCAGCGAGGTCGCCTTTCCGAAGCCGCTGTTCCACGGCGACACGCTGTACGCCGAGACCGAGGTCGTCGACAAGCGGGAGTCCAAGAGCCGCCCCGGTGAGGGCATCGTGACCTTCGCCCACACCGGACGCAACCAGCACGGCGACGTCGTGGCCACGGCTTCGCGCAAGACGATGGTGCGCAAGCGCCCCGAGGGGGAGTGACGATGGCGCTGGCAGCAGGTCCCGCCTGGTTGTTCTGCCCGGCCGACCGGCCGGAACGCTTCGAAAAGGCCGCGGCGGCAGCCGATGTGGTGATCCTCGATCTGGAGGACGGCGTCGCGGCCAAGGACCGCGAGGCCGCCCGCGAGGCGCTGGTGGCGACGCAGATGGATCCGTCCCGCACCGTGGTGCGGGTCAACCCGGCCGACACCCCCGACCACCAACTCGACCTGGCGGCGCTGGCCCGCACGCCGTACACGACGGTGATGCTGGCCAAGACCGAGGCGCCCGAACAGGTCGCCGCGCTGGCGCCGCACGAGGTCATCGTGCTGATCGAGACCCCGCTCGGCGCGCTCAACGTCGTCGATCTGGCCCGGGTGGACAACGCGTACGCGCTGATGTGGGGTGCCGAGGACCTTTTCGCGGTGCTCGGCGGCACGGCCAACCGCTATCCCGACGGTTCCTACCGCGAGGTGGCCCGCCACGTGCGCTCCCAGACGCTGCTGGCCGCCAAGGCCTACGGCCGGCTGGCGCTGGACTCGGTGTACCTGGACATCAAGAACCTCGACGGGCTGCGCGGCGAGGTCGACGACGCCGTCGCGGTCGGGTTCGACGTCAAGGTCGCCATCCACCCGTCGCAGGTGGCGGTGATCCGCGCCGGGTACGCCCCGACCGACGGCGAGGTCGACTGGGCCCGCCGCGTCCTCGACGCGGCGCGCACGCAGCGCGGGGTGTTTCAGTTCGAGGGCCAGATGGTCGACATGCCGGTGTTGCGGCGCGCCGAACGCATCATGGCGCTCGCCCCCTAGCCCGTCCGGCCGCAGCCCGATTCGGGACCGAACAGCCGCCCGTTCCAGTTCACCAATGCCCACCCGGTTGCCGGGGTGCCCTCGACGACGACGTAGTCGGTGTTGGCCAGCGGCGCGGTGGTGAGCAGGTCGATCTCCGCTTCGGGTGTCAGGGTGTCGGTGTTCATCATGGTCCAGAACATGATCGCGGCGCCGTGGGAGAACACGGCGGGGTCGCGGTCGCCGTTGTCCCAGATCGTCTGCAGTGCCGAGTCCATCCGGGCGTCGAACTCCTCACCGTTGATCGACCCGGGGATGCGCAGGTCGCGCCGGTTCTGTACGGCCCACGCGAACGGGTACAGGCCGTAGCCCTGCGCCGCGTCGCGCTCCGGGGTGTGCTCGAACACCCCGGCTTCGATCTCCTGCAGACCGTCGACGACCTGGACGGGCAGCCCGAGCTTTTCCGACAGGGGTGCCGCGGTCAGTTGTGTCCGCACCATGGTCGAGGCGTAGAGGCCGGCGAAGTGTGCGTCGCCCCACGTGGACGCCACGTTCTGCGCCTGCTGTTCGCCGGCCCGAGTCAGGGCCGGCCCCGGGGTGGAGGTGTCGATCAGCCCTGAGGCGTTGCCGGCGGACTCGGCGTGGCGGATGAACGTCACGCACATCGCGCCGGTCGCCGCGGCCGGAGTCGCCGCGCCGATCGCGAACAGCAGCGCCACGGCGTAAGCCGCGGCGGATTTCCGCATCACCGAAGTGCGCAGACCCCGCCGGTGACGGGCTGGTGTGGTGGCGTCGGACATCAGGCGTTTCCTCTGGATTGGCGCGGCGTCGCGACGCGCGCAGGGACTTGTGTGGTCCGGTTCACAGTTCGTCGGCATAATAGGGGTGCCCCAGCGCAACGGCGTGCACCGCGTCGTCGAACGGGCGCCACACCCCGGCGCCCAGCAGGCAGCCCCACACCAGGGGTCAGCTCTCCGCCGCTGCTCTGAGCACCTCAGTCGTCTGACGGCGCGATCCGCCGCCAGTGACCCTAGGAGGCGGTATGGCGGGACGGTCGGTGCTCTCTGAGTACGGCGAGCCGGTTCAACTGGTGGCGCCCGACGGCGCCCCGACCACCGAGTCCAGATACCGACGAGACCTCCCACCCGAGACCCTGGCCTGGCTCTACGAGTCCATGGTCGTCACCCGCGAACTCGACTCCGAGTTCGTCAACCTGCAACGACAGGGCGAACTGGCGCTGTTCGCGTCCTGCCGCGGGCAGGAAGCGGCGCAGGTCGGCGCCGCGGCCTGCCTGCGCAAGACCGACTGGCTGTTTCCGCAGTACCGCGAGCTCGGCGCATTCCTGCTGCGCGGGATCGCGCCGGCCCAGCTGGGGGCGCTGTGGCGCGGCCGTTGGCACGGTGGCCTCGGCTTCACCGACAAGTGTGTGGCACCGGTGGCCATCCCGATCGGCACCCACGGCCTGCACGCCGTCGGTGCGGCGATGGCGGCCGAGCGGCTGGGCGAGGACTCGGTGACTGTGGCGTTCCTGGGCGACGGCGCCACCTCCGAGGGCGACGCCCACGAGGCGTTGAATCTGGCCGCGGTGTTCCGGGCGCCGTGCGTGTTCTTCGTGCAGAACAACCAGTGGGCCATCTCGGTGCCGGTCGACCGGCAACACGCGGGCCCGACACTGGCGCACCGGGCCATCGGGTACGGCATGCCCGGGGTGCGGGTCGACGGCAACGACGTGCTGGCCTGCTACGTGGTGATGGAACAGGCCGCCGCGCAGGCCCGTGAGGGTGGTGGTCCCACCTTCATCGAGGCGGTGACCTATCGGATGGGGCCACACACCACCTCCGACGACCCGACCAGGTACCGATCCGCCGAAGACGTGGAACGCTGGCGCGCACGCGATCCGATCACCCGCTACCGCGCCTACCTGCAGCGTGACGGGGTGTGGACCCAGCGGCTGGAAGACCGGGTCGCGCACCGCGCGCAGCGGCTCCGGTCCGAGTTGCGCGACGCGGTGATCCACGAACCCGACATCGACGTCGGCGAGGTGTTCGACACCGTCTATCACGACATCACGCCCGATCTGGCGCGGCAACGCGACGAGCTGCTGGCCGAGCTGGCGAAGGAGGCCTGAGAATGACGCAATTGATCGACCGGCCTGTGGATTTCGACGACAACGACGACGCGCCGGAGCCGCATCCGGAGCCGATCGCGTCGATATCCATGGCGCAGGCCGTCAACCGCGCGCTGCACGACGCGATGCGGGCCGACGCGCGGGTGCTGGTCTTCGGTGAGGACGTCGCCACCCTCGGCGGTGTCTTCCGGGTCACCGAAGGCCTGGCCGAGACCTTCGGAGCGCAACGGTGTTTCGATACCCCGCTGGCCGAGTCGGCGATCATCGGCATCGCGGTCGGCATGGCGATCCGCGGCCTGGTCCCGGTGCCGGAGATCCAGTTCGACGGCTTCGCCGCCCCGGCGTTCGACCAGATGGTCAGCCATTTGGCGAAGTACCGTATGCGCACGCGCGGCGACATCGACATGCCGGTGACGGTGCGGATCCCATCGTTCGGGGGAATCGGTGCGGTGGAGCATCATTCGGAGTCGACCGAGACGCACTGGCTGCACACCGCGGGCCTGAAAGTGGTGGTCCCGTCGACCCCCACCGATGCCTACTGGTTGCTGCGGTACGCCATCGCGAGTCGCGACCCGGTGATCTATCTGGAACCCAAGCGCCGCTACTGGGCCAAAGAAGTGGTGGACACCGGAAATCCCGCACCGCCGATCGGGCGGGCCGAGATCAGGCGTCCTGGTGACGACGTCACCGTGATCACCTACGGACCGTTGGTGGCCACGGCGCTGCACGCCGCCGACGTGTGCCCGTCGAGTCTGGAAGTGATCGACCTGCGCTCGTTGAACCCGCTGGACTTCGACACCGTCGCAGCGTCGGTCCGCAGGACCGGCCGGGCGGTGGTGATGCACGAGGGTTCGCGCACACTGGGATTCGGCGCGGAACTGGCGGCCCGGATCCAGGAGGAGTGCTTCTACGACCTGGAGGCGCCGGTACTGCGGGCCACCGGATTCGACACGCCCTATCCACCGGCGCGGCTGGAGAAGCTGTGGCTGCCCGGGGTGGACCGGCTCCTCGACTGCGTCGAGAACGCGATGAGCCGGCCATGAGCACCGTGCAGGATTTCCTGGTCCCCGACCTCGGTGAAGGGCTGGAGGAAGCGACGGTCACGCAGTGGAACGTCGCGGTCGGCGACGAGGTCGCGCTGAACCAGACGCTGTGCACCGTGGAGACCAACAAGGCCGAGGTGGAGATCCCCAGCCCGTATGCCGGCCACGTCACCGAACTCGGTGGTGCAGAAGGGCAGACACTGCCCGTCGGCTCGGTGCTGGTACGCATCCGGACAGACGCCCCGGTGGCCTGCCCGACGACGTCGACGTCGCCGCGGCGCACACCGGTGCTCGTCGGTTACGGCGCCGACGACACGATGGACGGCAGCCGGCGCCGAGCCAGGGCCAAACCCCCCGTGCGCAAACTGGCCGCCGAGCACCAGGTGGACCTGACCCGGATCGACGGCTCGGGACCGGACGGCATCGTCACACCCGACGACGTCCTGGCCGCGGTCGACACCCGACAGCAGGAGCCCGTTGCGGTCACCGGCGTCCGGCTGGAGATGGCCCGGCGAATGGCATTGTCCCGCCAGGAAATTCCCGATGCGACCGCGTCCGTCGAGGTCGACGGCACCGGGCTGCTGCGGCTGCGCGAGCGGCTCACCGAGGCAGGGGCGGACACCGTCACACCGTTCGTGCTCGTGCTTCGCCTGCTGGTCGTCGCGCTGCGCCGCCACCCGGTGCTGAACTCGACCTGGATGGACACCGTCGACGGTCCGCGTATCCACGTCCACGACGCGGTCCATCTCGGCGTCGGTGTCGCCGCACCGCGCGGCCTGCTGGTGCCGATCGTCGTCGACGCGCAGAACCGGACCACTCGGCAGCTCGCCGGTGAGGTCGACCGGCTGATCACCGCCGCCCGGGACGGCACCGTCAAACCCGTTGAGCTGCAAGGGTCGACCTTCACCGTGTCGAACTTCGGCGCGCTCGGCCTCGACGACGGGATTCCCGTCATCAACCACCCCGAGGCGGCGATCCTCGGTATGGGCGCGCTGAAGCCGCGTGCGGTGGTGGTCGACGGCACGGTGACGGCGCGGCCCACGATGAGGCTGACGTGCGCGTTCGACCACCGGATCGCCGACGGCGCCCAGGTGGCGGCGTTTCTCGGCGACCTGCGGTCGCTGATCGAGGAGCCGGAGCGGGCGCTGCTGGACCTGTGAGCTACCTGCGCTTTGCCGCGGCCAACCGGGCAGCGAACTCGGGCGACTCGATCGAGCGCGCCTGCGGGACGATCTCGATGTCGACCGCGAGCCGGTGCTGATCGACGTCGACGCTGCCCGGGTTCGCGGTGGCCCGCATGGACGCCTTGGTGGCCAGAACCACCTCCCGCGGCGCGGCGGCCGGGCCTGCGGCCAGCGCGCGCGCCGCGGCGACCGGGTCCTCGGCGACATCGAGTGCCAGGCCGTGGCGCACCGCGGCGTCGGCGTCGAACCGCATGCCGAACAACAGCGCGGCGCGGGCGGCCTGCGGTCCGACGATGCGCTGCAGCATCCAGGTGGCGCCGCCGCCGGGATGGATGCCGAGCTTCTGGAAGCGCGGATCGAACATCGCTGCCGGCCCGGCGATCCGGACGTCGGCGGCCAGCGCCAGGTTGAGCCCGGCGCCGACGGCTGCGCCGTTGACCGCGGCGATCGTGGGCAGCGTGCAGTTCGCGACGGCCAGGAAACCGTCGTAGATCACCCGCAACCCCTCCTCGGTCGCCGCGCCGAGCGCGGTCAGGTCGGCACCGGCGCAGAACGCCTTGCCCGCACCGGTCACGATCACCGCGTGCACATCGGGATCCGCCTCGGCGCCCTCGACCGCGGCGCGCAGCGCCGCGGAGATCTCGGCGGTCACCGCGTTGCGGCGGTCGGGATCGTTGACGGTGATCAGCGCGACGCGGTCCTCGACCTGCGTCAGTACGAGTTCGGACACCCGGTCAGCCTAGCGACAGCCCCCGCAGCAGCCCCGCGGCCCGGACGTCGTCGCCGACGGTCAGCGCGAAGTGCACCTCCGGGGTCGGCGTGTCCGTGCGGCGCTGCCAGCGCACCGTCACCTCCTCGCCGTACTTGATCGGCTTGCGGTACTCCATCACGGTCCGGTACGGCGCGGTGCAGATGTCGGTCTCGACCGCCATCACCTCGTGCACCGCGTGCCAGTAGGCGGTATTGGTGACGTGTTCGAACAGGTCGATATCGGTGCGGCGCAGCGCGAACGGCATCTCCCGGTCGGGTGCGGCGGGATTCTGCAGCCACGGGCGCCACTTGAGGCGGTGCTCGTCGGTGGTGGTGGAGAACTTCTCGATCAGCGAGTCGGTGGCCCGTTGCGGTGTCAGCGTTTTCGCGTTCATCGCGATCCAGAAGCCTTCGGTCTCGATGCGGCCGCCGTCGCTGCCGACGAGGTCGACCCGCATCGTGCACCAGCGTAGCGACAGCGCCGAGCACCATCTGCTGAACGACACCTCGTTGGGAAATCCGACCGGCTCGATCACGTCGATCACGGTGCGCTGCACCAGCCAGTGCGGATGCGCCTCGGCTTCCCCGGCGTCGACGAGGTTCTCGGCGCCGACCTCCTGGATGTAGCGGGCCACGCCGTCCATGCGCAGGTTGAGATCGTCGCCGACGTCGCCGGTGGCCACCCGCCACGCGGTGCGGTAGACGTAGCCGGAGTCCGGCCGCGCGGTCAGTCGGTGCTCGACGGGGTTCACAGGCATCGCCTGCGAGCCTACGGATTCGCCGGCTGCGACGAATCCGCGGCGTCGGCGCGCTGGCCGGCGTTGGCGTCGTCCCCGGCCCGGCTCGCGGCGCTGTCGGCGGCCGCGGACTCGTCGGTCTCGGTCTCGGCTTCGGCGTCGGTCTCGGTCTTGGTCTCGGCGTCGGCGTCGGTATCGAAGACGGTGTCGGCGTAGTCCGCGAGGTCCTCGGTGTCCGGTTCCTCGTCCGCTGCCGGGATGCCGGTGTCGGCGGGATCGTGCGCATCGCCCGGTTCCGACACGTCAGCGGAGTCCTTCTCCCGCCGGGACAGCGGTTCCGGCTCGTCGGACTGCTGCGGAGAATGGTTGGCAGCCAACGACTCCAGGCCTTCCCGGATCGCACCCGGGACCTTCGCGGCAGTACTGACAAGCTCGCCCAGCGACGGCATCAGCCGCGCGGGCCGGTAGCGGCTCGGATCCGACGGGATCGGGTTGCCGCCGTAATAGGCGGAGTCGACGATCACCTTGAGCAGCGGAGCCGCCGCGTCGGCGACCGCGTCGCCCAGCAGGTCCCGGATCAGCCGTGCCAGCGGGAGTTCGTCGGCGGTGTAGGTGACGTAGGTGGTGTTGCCGCGGGTCGTCACGTAGGCGAGCGCCCGCTCGCCGTCTGGGGTGGCGCAGCGGGCGTCCTCGCACGGCACGGCGTCGCCGGAGGCGAGCACCGCGCACGTGTTGGCCGTGCCGCAGGACACTGTCGGCCTGCCGTCGACGTCGACGGGCAGGTCGATCTGGGGCTGGTCCCGGTAGTCGTAGAGGTAGGCCACCAGTGAGTTCACGTGCGCGACGAGGTTGAACAGGTCCGCGGGCGCGTTCGAGTTGTAGTTGTACTGGTAGGCGATGTCCACCACCGCCTTGGCGAGGGTGTCGGTGCGCGACGGGAACGGATTGACCCCGATCAGCGCGAAGAGCGGGTAGCGCGTGCCGAATCCGCCGTCGGGCCGGGAGACGTTGTTGTCCAGCACGAACAGCGTGCCGGGCAGCGCGGGGTCGGCCGCCCGGTCGAGTCGCTGCAGCAGCAGGCTGGCGTTGGCGGCGCCCCACCCGGAGGACAGCACGGCGTTGTCGGCGCCCGAATTGGCTTGCAGTGCTTCGTTGATCGCGGCCGTGCCGCCGCGGAAATCGACCCCGACCAGGGCTGGGCCCGGTAGGCCGCCCGGGTTGTAGGGGGACTGGTTGAACTTGCCGCCGAAGAAGTCCTCGTTGCCGGTCGGGTCGGGATGGGTGGAGCTGCCGACCACGATCAACGCGGTCAGATCGATCGGGGAACCCGAGATCGACGACGGATGCGTGGCCGCGACCCCGCCGACCGTGACCGCCACACCGAGCGCGGCGGCGCAGGTAGCCGTCCGGCCGACCCTGCTGCGAAATTTGCTCATACCTGTGTCCTCCCCGCGACACGGTATCCCGCCGGGACGGTTCCACGCGACCGGTTCAGGTCAGTGCACAGCGGAGTCGTCGGCGAAGCACTCGGCGAGGAAGGCCTCGAGCGACGCCCATGCACGGCGTGCCGCGGATTCGCTGTAAAGCACACCGCGCGTCGGATCGTCGGCGAACGGCGCCATGAACGCATGCAGGGTGTCGCCGTAGGCGTGCAGCTGCCAGTCGATGCCGCGTCCGGAAAGCTCGCTGCCGAGCGCGACGACGTCCTCGGGCGTGGCGAACGGATCGTCCCAGCCGTGGAACACGATGATCCTGGCCGTCACGGGTCGCTGTCCGATGTGCGGGGGCGGGGTCAGCAGTCCGTGGAAGCTCGCGACCGCGGCCAGGGGATGCCCGGCGCGGGCCAGATCGAGCACGCACAGTCCGCCGAAGCAGAAGCCGATCGCCGCGACCCGTTCGGCGTCCACCCCGGGTGTGGCGACCAGGTTCTCGAACACCGCGTCCAGGCGACGGCCCAGTGCCTCCCGGTCGCCGAGAAAGTCGGTCATGGCGGCCGTGGTGGCCTCGAGACCGCCCGCACTGACGTCCTCGCCGAACAGATCCACCGCGATGGCCTGATACCCCGACTGCGCCAGCCGCGTCGCGATGTCGAGCTGGACGTCGCTGCGGCCCTCCATCCCGTGGAAGACCAGGACGGTGGGACCGGCGGAGACCGCGTCGTCGCGGACCAGCACGGCGTCGAAGTGCCTGCCGTCGACGGCGTGGCGCAGGGATGTTCGGTGCACGGTCATGTGGCAGAGAATGCCACCTGGGGACTTCGCCGCAGGTGGCGTTCGCTGCCCGCATAACCCGGCCCGGCTAGGAGTCGCCCCAGCCGCCCTGCACCATCGTCTGGAACTTCCACCCGCCGGCCGTCTTAACCAGGAGATCGCCGTAGCGGACCTGCTGGCGGTGTCCGCCCGCGGTGATGGTCGCATCGGTGAGCACGAAGACCAGGTTCTGGTTGATGAAATGCGGAGTGCGTACCGACTCCATCGTGAGGTCCCCGGATCCGCCCACTTCCCGGGCCATCTGGGCGACGAACCTGTCCCGGTCGCACGATTCGGCCTGGCCGTCGGTGACCTCGTTGAGCGGGAACATCGCCTGGTCGGCCATGGCCTCGACGTCACCGGCGACGGCCAGTGCGTCGTAGTGGGTGAACCACGCCAGCACCTCGTCGACGTCGGCCTGCGTCGGCGCGTAACCACTGCGATCGGTCATCCTGCATCCCCTTACTCTTTCCGTACAACGTACAAAGTACAACGTACAGGAACGCTCCGGCGGTGTCCCGTCCCGGCTACGATCAGCCGGATGGACAAGCGCGGAGCGGCCCCGGACCGGACCAGTTCGGGGGATCCGGTGCGCACCCTGGAACTGCTGTGGCGCACCCCCGGGGAGCCCCGGAGCAATCGCGGGCCCCGCCAGCGCACGACGGTCGACGCGGTCGTCGACGCCGCGATCGAGATCGCCGACGCGGACGGACTCGGCGCGGTCACCATGCGCGCGGTCGCGACCAGGCTGGGCATCGCGACCATGGCCACCTACACCTACGTCCCCGGCAAGGCCGAGCTCCTCGACCTGATGCTCGACACCGTCTACGCCCGGATGGATCGGCCCGACCTCAGTGGGATGCCTTGGCGGGACCGGCTTTCCGCAGTCGCCGCGGCCAACCGCGAACTACTCGAGCGACATCGGTGGGCGGCCCAGCTGGCCACCACCCGTCCGCCGTTGGGGCCCGGGATGATCGCGAAGTACGAGCACGAACTGGGCGCGTTCGACGGTCTCGGTCTCGACGACGTGCAGATGGACGCCGCGCTGACCTTCCTGCTGGGGTTCGTGACCTCGGTGGCGCGGATCGCCAACGACACCCGGGACGCCGGCGCCGACAGCGGCGTGGACGACCAGGCGTGGTGGGAACGTGCCGAGCCACTGTTGGCGAAGGTGTTCGACGCCGACCGGTTCCCGTTGGCCGCGCGAGTCGGCGCGGCGGCCGGGGCGGCGCACGCCGGCGCCTACAGCGCCGAGCACGCTTACGCGTTCGGACTGGCGCGCGTGCTCGACGGACTGGCTCCGGTGATCGAGGCCACAGCGAGGTAGCGATTGTGCGCCGCGGGGGTACAAGCACAGTCGACCCCGAGCCGAGAGGACACGTCGTGATGACCGCGATCACCGCCTACCGTGGCCCGCTTCGCACCACCGAGTTGTACGTCGACGACACCGGAGGTTCTGGGCGACCAATCGTGCTCATCCACGGCTGGCCCTGGAACGCGGACTCGTGGGCGCCCCAGGTGGACGCGCTGCGCGCCGCCGGATACCGCGTGATCACCTACGACCGCCGGGGTTTCGGCCGCAGCGACAAGCCGCTGATCGGTTACACCTACGAGAGTCTGTCCGACGACCTGTCCGCGCTGATGGAAGAACTCGACCTGCGCGACGCCACGCTGGTCGGGTTCTCCATGGGTGGGGGAGAGGTGGCCAGTTACTGCGCCCGCAAGGGGGTGGGGCGGCTGCGCAGCGTGGTTTTCGCCTCCTCGGTGACGCCCTTCATGTCGCACCGCAAGGACAACCCCGACGGGCCGCTCACCGCCACGCAGGCCGCGAAGATGGCCGCGTCCCTGACCGCCAACCAGGACTCGTTCTACGAGCAGATGATGACCGAGGTGTTCTCCGCCGACGGCAGGCCGGCGGTCAGCGAAGAGCAGCGGCAATGGGCGCTGGAGATGTGCGGCGAGGCGAGCAAGCCGGCGGCGCTGGCCTGCATGGCGGCGTTCGGTGGCACCGACTTCCGCGAGGACCTGCCGAAGGTGACCGTGCCGGCGCTGGTCGTGCACGGCGACAGCGATGCGACCGTCCCGTTCGAGGGGTCGGGACGGCGTACGCACGAGGCACTGCCCGACAGCCGGCTGCACGTGATCGCCGGGGGACCACACGCGATCCCGATCAGCCACGCCGACGAGTTCAACGAGGTGCTGCTCAAGTTCCTCGGCGAGGAGTTTGCGCCCCCGGCAGGAATCGAACCTGCGACCTAGAGATTAGAAGGCTCTTGCTCTATCCAACTGAGCTACGGAGGCAACGCCGAGCAGTGTATCTCGCGGGCCGCCGGTGACGGGCCCGGCGACCGAGACTAAAGCCGCCTCGTGCGGCACGGGCGCCGACTAGCGTGGTGCGCATGAGCAACGAGCCGGAGGTGGGTGCGGCCACCCTCCCGGAGGAACTCAGCCCGCTCGATCAGATCCTGCATCGTGGCGAAGCCAATCCGCGTACCCGCTCGGGCATCATGACCGTCGAACTGCTCGACGCCGCACCGGACTGGGACACGTTCTACACCCGTTTCGAGCATGCCTCCCGCAAGGTGCTTCGGCTGCGCCAGAAGGTCGTCACCCCGACGTTTCCGACCGCCGCCCCGCGCTGGGTGATCGACCCCGACTTCAACCTCGACTTCCACCTGCGCCGGGTGCGGCTTCCCGAGCCCGGCACGGTGCGCCAGCTGATCGACTTCGCCGAGGTCGCCGCGCAGTCGCCGCTGGACATCTCCCGGCCCCTGTGGACGGCCACCCTGATCGAGGGTGTCGAGAACGGGCAGGCGGCGCTGATGGTTCATCTCAGCCACGCCGTCACCGACGCGGTCGGCGGCGTCGAGATGTTCGCCAACCTCTACGATTTCGAGCGGGAACCACCGCCGCGACCCACGCCGCCGTTGCCGATCCCGTCCGACCTGTCCCCGAACGACCTGATGCGGGCCGGTCTGAACCGTCTGCCCGGCACGGTGGCAGGTGGGGTGCGGGACGCGGTGTTCGGCGCCGTCCGGGCGGCCGGCCACGTGGTGCGCGATCCGTTGGCGCGGCTCGGTGGTGCGTTCGACTACGCGATGTCCGGGGCCCGTGTCATGGGTCCGGTCGCCGACCCGTCGCCGATCCTGCGGCGGCGCAGCCTGTCCTCGCGCACCGAGGCCATCGACATCGAGTTCGGCGACTTGCACCGGGCCGCCAAAGCCGCCGGCGGCTCCATCAACGACGCCTACCTGGCTGGGGTGTGCGGGGCGTTGCGGCGATACCACGACGCCAAAGGCGTGCCCGTCGACACACTGCCGATGGCGGTGCCGGTGAACCTGCGTTCGGACGCCGACCCTGCCGGGGGCAACCGGTTCGCCGGGGTCAACCTGGCAGCGCCGCTCGGGCTCTCCGACCCCGCGGTGCGCATCAGGGAGGTCCGGGCGCAGATGATGCGCAAGCGCGAAGAGCGGGCCATCGACCTGGTCGGCGCGATCGCCCCGATCGCCGGCCTGCTCCCCGACGCAGTACTCGAATCGATGGCCGGCTCCATAGTGAACTCCGACGTCCAGGCCAGCAACGTGCCCGTCTACGCCGGGGAGACCTTCGTCGCCGGGGCAAAGGTGCTGCGTCAGTACGGCATCGGGCCGTTGCCCGGTGTGGCGATGATGGTGGTGCTGGTGTCGCGTTCGGGGTACTGCACCATCACCGCCCGCTACGACCGGGCCTCGATCACCGAGCCGGACCTCTTCGCGCACTGCCTGCTCGCCGGGTTCGACGAGGTGCTGGCCCTCGGCGGCGACGGCCGTGCCGTGCCGGTGACCTTCGCCGCCCAGACTGCCCCTGTTCACCCTTCGACCCGACAGAACGGACGTGGCCCCCAGTGACATCGGCGACACCGGTCAACCGTCAACTGCGTCTGCCTGGCTCGGTCGCCGAGATCCGGGCCAGCCCCGAGGGCCCTCAGATCGGCGCGTTCTTCGACCTCGACGGGACCCTCGTGGCCGGCTTCACCGGTGTGGTGATGACCCAGGATCGGTTGCGCCGCAGGAAGATGTCGATGGGAGAGTTCATCGGCATGGTCCAGGCCGGACTGAACCACCGGCTCGGCCGCTCGGAGTTCGAGGATCTCATCGGCAAGGGCGCACGGATGATGCGCGGCAACTCGGTGGACGACATCGACGAACTCGCCGAGCGGTTGTTCGTCCAGAAGATCGTCGGCCGGATCTATCCGGAGATGCGCGATATCGTCCGCGCCCACATGGCGCGCGGTCACACCGTGGTGCTGTCCTCGTCGGCGCTGACGGTGCAGGTGGAGCCGGTCGCCCGCTTCCTGGGCATCGACAAAGTGCTGAGCAACAAGTTCGAGACCGACGAGGACGGGTTGATCACCGGTGAGGTGCAGCGCCCGATCATCTGGGGACCCGGCAAGGCAAGGGCGGTACAGGAATTCGCCGCCGCCAACGACATCGACCTGTCGGAGAGCTACTTCTACGCCGACGGTGACGAGGACGTCGCGCTGATGTACCTGGTCGGCAACCCGCGTCCGACCAACCCGGAGGGCAAGATGGCCGCCGTCGCCGCCAAGCGCGGGTGGCCGATCCTGCGCTTCAGCAGCCGCAGCGGTGCCAGCCCGGTATCGCAGGTGCGCACCGCGGCCGGCATCGCGTCGATGGTGCCGATCGCGGCCGGAGCGCTCGGGCTTGGACTGCTGACGCGCAACAAGCGCACCGGCGTGAACTTCTTCACCTCGATGTTCGGCCGCACCGTGCTCGACACGGTCGGCATCCGTCTGCAGGTGCTCGGCAAGGACAACCTGACCGCGCAGCGGCCCGCGGTGTTCATCTTCAACCACCGCAACCAGGCAGATCCGTTGATCGCCGGACGTCTGGTCAACGACAACTTCACCACGGTCGGCAAGAAGGAACTCGAAAACGACCCCGTCGTCGGAACGATCGGCAGGATCCTGGACGCGGCGTTCATCGACCGCGACGACCCGAAGAAGGCTGTCGAAGGTCTGCGCAAGGTCGAAGATCTTGCCCGCAAAGGTCTTTCGATACTCATCGCGCCCGAGGGCACCCGGTTGGACACCAACGAGGTCGGCCCTTTCAAGAAGGGCCCGTTCCGTATCGCGATGTCGGTGGGCATCCCGATCGTGCCGATCGTGATCCGCAACGCCGAGGTGATCGCCGCCCGTGATTCGAGCACCTTCAACCCCGGCACCGTCGACGTGGTGGTGTACCCGCCGATTCCGGTCGACGACTGGACCCACGAGAACATGACCGAGCGCATCGAGGAGGTGCGGCAGCTCTACCTCGACACGCTCGCGGACTGGCCGCACGACGAACTGCCGGTGCCGGATCTGTACACACGTACCACGCGGGCTGAAGCCGGCGAAGAAGGCAGCCGCCAAGAAGGCGCCCGCCAAGAAGGCCGCGGCCAAGAAGGCGCCCGCCAAGAAAGCCGCGACCAAGAAGGCGACAGCAGCGAAGACGACAGCGGCGAAGAAGGCGCCGGCGAAGAAGGCGGCGCAGCGGGATCCCAAGGGGCGCCAGTGAAGACCCGGGCCGACGACTTCGCGTCCTACAACGCCGTCGACGACACCTTCGTCCTGGCCTCGGTGTCCTCGCCCGCCGAGGAGGCGCTGCTCAGCGACTGGCTGGAACGTCAACGTCGCGCGCACCCCGAGTCCAGGATCGAGGTGCTCAAGCTGCCCGCCGACGACGATCCACCACCGCCGGTGATGGCTCAACTGGTCGAGTTGCTCGAGGCCGACGAGGACCGCTCGGTGGTCCCGGTGCGCGTGTTCTGGGTGCCGGGCGGCCTACCCACCCGCTCCAAAGTTGTCGCGGTGGTGTCGGGCCGCGACACCTACCGCCCGCCGAAGGTGCTGCAGCACGCGATCCTGAAAAGGGATCCCTCGCGGGCGCGGGTGGTCGCGGGCGAACCCGCCAAGGTCTCGGAACTGCGGCAACGCTGGAGTGAGACCACCGTCGCCGAGAACCCCAGGGAATTCGCCCGATTCGTGCTCCGGCGGGCGATCCTGGCGATCGAACGGGTCGAGTTGCGCCTGCTCGGTCCCGAATACAAGTCACCGCGGCTGATCAAGCCGGAGGTGCTGGCCTCGGCCCGGTTCCGCGACGGGCTGGCCGAGATCCCGGGCGCCACCGTCGAACAGGCCGGGGAGATGCTCGACGAGCTCGGCACCGGCTGGAGCCGCTTCTCGGTCGACCTGATCCCGGCACTGGGCCGCGCGATCTTCAGCCGCGGGTTCGACCCGAACATCGACTACGACCGCGGCGAGGTCGAGGCGATGCGGCAGTCGCTGGAATCCCATCCGGCCGTACTGCTGTTCTCCCACCGGTCCTACCTCGACGGCGTCATCGTCCCGGTCGCCATGCAGGAGAACCGGTTACCGCCGGTGCACACCTTCGCGGGCATCAACCTGTCGTTCGGGTTCATGGGTCCGCTGATGCGCCGCTCCGGGGTGATCTTCCTGCGCCGCAAGCTCGACGACCCGCTGTACAAGTTCGTGCTGCGCCAGTTCGTCGGCTACATCGTCGAGAAGCGCTTCAATCTGTCCTGGGCGATCGAGGGCACCCGGTCCCGCACCGGAAAGATGTTGCCGCCCAAGCTCGGTCTGCTCGCCTACGTCGCCGACGCCTACCTGGACGGTCGCAGCGACGACATCCTGCTTCAGCCGGTGTCGATCAGCTTCGACCAACTGCACGAGACCGCCGAGTACGCGTCCTACGCCAGGGGCGGGGAGAAGACCGCCGAGGGGTTGTCCTGGCTGGTCAACTACATCCGGGCGCAGGGCGAACGCAACTACGGCAAGATCTACGTCCGCTTCCCGGACGCGGTGTCCATGCGCGAGTACCTCGGCGAGCCGCACGGGCCGATGGCGGCCGACGAGCCGGCCAAACGCCTGGCCATGCAGAAGATGGCCTTCGAGGTGGCCTGGCGCATCCTGCAGGTCACCCCGGTGAACGCGACGGCGCTGGTCTCGGCGCTGCTGCTCAGTACCCGCGGCATCGCGCTGACACTCGATCAGTTGCACCACACACTGCAGGACTCCCTGGACTATCTGGAGCGCAGACAGACGCCGATGAGCAACAGCGCGTTGCGGTTGCGCACCCCCGAAGGGGTGCGTTCCGCGCTCGACGCGCTGTCGGGCGGGCACCCGATCACCCGGACCGACAGCGGCCGGGTCACCGTCTGGAACATCGCCCCGGGCGACGAGCTGGAGGCTGCGTTCTACCGCAACTCGCTGATCGACGCGTTCCTGGAGACCTCACTGGTCCAACTCGCGCTGGCCTGCGCCGCGCGCACCGAAACCGACCGGCTGGACGCCTTCTGGCACCAGGTGATGCGGCTGCGCGACCTGCTCAAGTTCGAGTTCTACTTCGCCGACTCGGCCGCCTACCGCGACCACGTCACCGAAGAGATGTCGTGGCACGGGACCTGGGAGAGCGACATCGCCGCGGGCGGGAACCGGCTCGACGAGCTGCTGCGCGAGAAGCGGCCGGCGATCGCGGGGCCGCTGCTGCGCCCGTTCTTCGAGGCCTATCAGATCGTCGCCGACGCGCTGATCGACGCACCGGCGGAGATCTCGGAGAAGGACCTGACGGCCAAGGCGCTCGGACTCGGGCAGCAGTACGTCGCGCAGGGACGGCTGCAGAGCACCGAGTCGGTGTCGGCGCTACTGTTCGCGACGGCCCGCCAGGTCGCCGCGGACCAGCATCTGCTGGCGCCGGCACCCGACCTGGCCGACCGCAGGAGAGACTTCCGCGCCGAACTTCGCGGCATCCTCAAGGACATGAACACCGTCGACCGGTGCGCGCGCCGGCAGTTCTTCGCGCGCGAGCGCGACCGCCTGGCGCTGCGCAACGACCCTGTGTCGTAGATCGCGTTCGCAGAGGTCATACGCTGGACACATGACGTCTGTCGCCCACGCCGAACCCGTCGGTGTGCGACGCGCGCCGGTATGGACGGTGCTCTACGGGGTCGCGGTACTGGCCGGTGTCACCGCCGCGACGCTGTCGGCGCTGTCGCTGGCCGCGGCGCTGACCGCCACCGGACTGCCCGATCCCGGGCCGGTGACCAACCTCGGACTGCCGTTCGTCAGGGCCGCCGGTGAGATCGCCGCCGTGACCGCCACGGGTTCGTTCCTGTTCGCGGCGTTCATGGTGCCGCCGCAACGCAACGGGGTGCTCGACGCGGACGGCTACCGCGCGCTGCGCACCGGCACCGTGGCCTCGGGGATCTGGGCCGTGTGCGCGGTGCTGATGGTGCCGCTGACGGTCTCCGACATCAGCGGCCAACCGCTGACCGCCCGGTTGAGCCCGGCCGACATCTGGGCGGTGGCCGACCTCGTCGACATCGCCGGGGCATGGCGATGGACGGCCCTGCTGGCCGTGCTGGTCACCGTGATCAGCGCGCCGGTGCTGCGCTGGTCCTGGACGCCGGTGCTGTTCGCCGGCTCCCTGCTCACCCTGCTTCCGCTGGGTCTGACCGGTCACTCGTCGTCCGGCGGCGCCCACGACCTCGCGACGAACAGCCTGCTCATCCACCTCGTCGCCGGAGCGATCTGGGCCGGCGGGCTGCTGGCGCTGCTCGTGCACGCGCTGCGGCAGGGTGACCACGGCCCACTGGCCGCGCGCCGCTTCTCGGCGGTCGCGTTGTGGTGCTTCGTCGCGATGGCGCTCAGCGGGGTGATCAACGCCCTGGTCCGCATCCAGCCCGCGGACCTGGTGAGCACCGACTACGGCCGGTTGATCCTGGCCAAGATCGTCGCGCTGGCGGCCCTCGGCGTGCTCGGCTGGCAACAGCGCCGCAGGGGAGTGGCCGCGCTGCAGCAGGATCCGGACGCGCGCGGGCCCCTCGTGCGGTTCGCGCTCGTGGAAGCGGTCATCTTCGGCCTCACGTTCGGCGTCGCCGTCGCGCTGGGCCGCACCCCGCCTCCGCCCCCGCTGAACCTCAACCTGTCGATCCCGGAGGTCGAGCTCGGCTACGACCTCGCGGGCCCGCCCACGTTCAGCCGGATGCTCTTCGACTGGCGCTTCGACCTGGTCTTCGGCACCGCGGCGATCGTGTTCGCCCTGGTGTACATCGCCGGGGTGGTCCGGTTGCGCCGCCGCGGCGACGCCTGGCCGGCCGGACCGCGGCCTGGCTGCTCGGCTGCCTGGTGCTGCTGCTCGCGACGTCCTCGGGCATCGGGCGGTACATGCCGGCGATGTTCAGCATCCACATGGTCGCGCACATGATGCTGTCGATGCTCGCGCCGATCCTGCTGGTGTTGGGGGCGCCCGTCACGCTGGCGCTGCGCGCGCTGCCCGCCTCCGGACGTAACGACCCACCCGGACCGCGGGAATGGCTGCTGGCCGCGCTGCACTCACGCGTCTCCCAGGTGCTGACCAACCCGTTCGTCGCGACCGCGCTGTTCATCGTCGGGTTCTACGGCCTGTACTTCGGCGGCATCTTCGACGCGGTGGCGGGCAGTCACTTCGCGCACCTGGCGATGAACCTGCACTTCCTGCTCAGCGGCTACCTCTTCTACTGGGTGGTCATCGGCATCGACCCGACACCGCGACCGCTGCCGCCGCTGGCCAAGCTCGCGATGGTGTTCGCGTCGCTGCCGCTGCACGCGTTCTTCGGGGTGGTCCTGATGAGCACGCAGACGGTGATCGCCGAGAGCTTCTACCGCTCGCTGAACCTGAGCTGGCACACCGACCTGCTCGGTGACCAGAAGCTCGGCGGCGGGATCGCCTGGGCCGCGGGTGAGGTGCCGCTGGTCGTGGTGCTCATCGCGCTGTTCGTGCAGTGGCGCCGCACCGACGAACGCACCGCCAAACGGCTCGACCGCGCCGCCGACCGGGACGACGACGCCGATCTGGCGGCCTACAACGCGATGCTGGCCGAGTTCGCCCGGCGCGAACGTGAGCGCGGCTGATCCGCGCAGGACGTCATATTTTCAGCTGTTCAGATATTCAGGTGTTGTGTTAGCGTCGCGGTAGCGGGCCTGGCCTGGGCGCACCGATGCAGCACATCGACGTTGTGGCCGGCCCGCTTCGGCGTCTCCGGGGTCGTCATCCCCGAGCCGTGATCCATCCCCAATCCGTGATTCATGCACAGCCGGTGGCCTGCGCGCCGCCTGTCCGCGACCAGGTGTCGGCGGCCGAGCGCTCAATGGCGGTGTCATCAACGGATCGGGCAGGTGCGCGATCCGCAGCAGAGAATCGCCAGGAGGCACCGTCATGTTCGAGACACCCATCACCGTCGTCGGCACCATCGTCACCGCCCCGGATCGCCGCTGGGTCGGCGACCAGGAGTTGTTCAAGTTCCGGGTGGCCAGCAATTCGCGGCGCCGCACGGCCGACGGCTCCTGGGAGCCGGGCAACTCGCTGTACGCGACGGTGAACTGCTGGGGCCGCCTGGTCACCGGAGTCGGGGCCGGCCTCGGGAAGGGAGACCCGGTGATCGTTGTTGGATACCTGTACACCAACGAATACGAAGACCGCGACGGTAACCGTCGGTCCTCCCTGGAGATCCGGGCCACCTCGGTCGGACCCGATCTCGCACGGTGCATCGTCCGCATCGAGAGTCGCAGACACCCCGAGCAGGCTGTGCCTGCCGTAGAGCCCACCGCAGACCCTGCGGCTGGAGCCGGCGCTGGCAGCCGCGAGGACGTCCCCGGCGGGGACGGGCCCGAGGCCGGCCCGGGGCGGACGCCGAGGCGCTGAAGCTCACCGCCTAGCGGCCAACGCCTCCGATGCGGCCGCGCCTAGGATGGGGCCCGACTATCGCGCAGTCCGAGATGATCGCGCATATCCAGTGGCGTGATCGAGAAAGGCACATCGAAGGCAAATGGCCGAATTCATCTACACGATGCGGAAGGTCCGCAAGGCGCACGGCGACAAGGTCATCCTTGACGACGTCACGCTGAACTTCCTTCCGGGCGCGAAGATCGGCGTCGTCGGACCCAACGGGGCCGGTAAGTCGAGCGTCTTGCGGATCATGGCCGGCTTGGACCAGCCCAACAACGGCGACGCGTTCCTCCAGCCCGGCGCCTCGGTCGGCATCCTGATGCAGGAGCCCCAGCTCGACGAGACCAAGACGGTCCGCGAGAACGTCGAGGACGGCGTGGCCATCAAGGCGAAGCTCAACCGGTACAACGAGGTGGCCGAACTGATGGCCACCGACTACACCGACGAGCTGATGGACGAGATGGGCAAGCTCCAGGAGGAGCTCGACGCTGCCGACGCCTGGGACATCGACAGCCAGCTCGAGCAGGCGATGGACGCACTGCGTTGCCCGCCGCCCGACGAGCCGGTGACACACCTGTCCGGTGGTGAGAAGCGCCGCGTGGCGCTCTGCAAGCTGCTGCTGTCCAAGCCGGACCTGCTGCTGCTCGACGAGCCCACCAACCACCTCGACGCCGAAAGCGTGCTGTGGCTCGAACAGCATCTCGCCGACTACAAGGGCGCGATCTTGGCGGTCACCCACGACCGCTACTTCCTCGACAACGTCGCGGAGTGGATCCTCGAGCTCGACCGCGGCCGCGCCTACCCGTACGAGGGCAACTACTCGACGTACCTGGAGAAGAAGGCCGAACGCATCGCGGTCACCGGTCGCAAAGACGCCAAGCTGCAGAAGCGGCTCAAGGACGAACTGGAGTGGGTCCGCTCGGGCGCCAAGGCGCGCCAGGCCAAGAACAAGGCCCGCCTGCAGCGCTACGAAGAGATGGCTGCGGAGGCCGAGAAGACGCGCAAGCTCGACTTCGAGGAGATCCAGATCCCGGTCGGACCCCGGCTGGGCAACGTGGTGGTCGAGGTCGAACACCTCGACAAGGGCTTCGACGGCCGGCAGCTGATCAAGGACCTGTCGTTCACGTTGCCGCGTAACGGCATCGTCGGCGTCATCGGACCCAACGGCGTCGGCAAGACCACCCTGTTCAAGACCATCGTCGGCCTCGAGGAGCCCGACAGCGGCACCGTGAAGGTCGGCGAGACCGTCAAGCTGAGCTACGTCGATCAGACCCGTGCGGGCATCGACCCGAAGAAGACGGTGTGGGAGGTCGTCTCCGACGGACTGGACTACATCGAGGTCGGTCAGAACGAAGTCCCGTCCCGCGCCTACGTGTCGGCGTTCGGCTTCAAGGGCCCCGATCAACAGAAGCCGGCCGGCGTGCTCTCCGGCGGCGAGCGCAACCGGCTCAACCTCGCGCTGACCCTCAAACAGGGCGGCAACCTGATCCTGCTCGACGAGCCGACCAACGACCTCGACGTGGAGACCCTGAGCTCGCTGGAGAACGCGCTGCAGAACTTCCCGGGATGCGCGGTGGTGATCAGCCACGACCGCTGGTTCCTGGACCGCACCTGCACGCACATCCTGGCGTGGGAGGGCGACAGCGACAACGAGGCCAAATGGTTCTGGTTCGAAGGCAACTTCGGTGGCTACGAGGAGAACAAGGTCGAACGGCTCGGCGCGGATGCTGCGCGTCCACACCGGGTCACCCACCGGAAGCTGACGCGGGACTAGTCTCGTCGTGCGGACCAGGTAACCGGCGCGGACCGCGCTCGGGTTACGGCCAACGGCGGCCGGTGCGCGTGCGAGTCAGGAGCGGCGAATGTCGTTGAACACGGGGCCCGCAAAGGGCCCGGCGGATCCCCAGGTGCCCACCGAGGTCATCGACCGACTGCTTCCCGCGTACCTGGCGACCTACCGCGGTCCGCACGCGGGCGCCCCCGGCGCCGAGGGGGCCGTCACGGGTCCGCTGCGCCGGCCGGGGACCGACACGGTAGACGGTCCGGCCCTGGTCGCCGCGGAGTACCGGCTCGGTGCCCAGCGGTCGCCGGGCGCCACCCTGGTCGCGGTGCACGGGGCCGACGCGGAGGGCGGTTTCGGGCCCGCGCTGCAAGTGGTCACCGACAACGCGTCCATGCTGATGGACTCGATCACGGTGCTGCTGCACCGCACCGGCGTCGCCTACAGCGCGATCATGAACCCGGTGTTCCGGGTGCGCCGTGGCGCCGGCGGTGAGCTGCTGGACATCGTGCCCGCCTCGGAAGCGACGTTCGGTGACGGCATCGACGAGACCTGGGTGCACGTGCAGCTGGCCGGTTCGGTGGACCGGCGCGCGCTCGCCGAGGTGGAGAGACTGCTGCCGCGGGTGCTGGCCGACGCCCGGCAGGTGGCCCTGGACGGTACGGATATGGCCGCCGCACTGCGGATCCTGGCCGCTGAACTCGACGGCGACTCCGGGCGGCGGTTCCCGAGCCCGGACCGCAAGGACGTCGCGGCCCTGCTGCGGTGGCTGGCCGACGGACATTTCGTCCTGCTGGGCTATCAACGCTGCGCGGTCCGCGACGGCGAGGCCACCGTCGACCTCGCCAGCCGGCTGGGCGTGCTGCGGCTGCGCCAGGACGTGCTGCCCCAGCTGACCGACAAGGACGAACTGCTCACGCTGGCGCAGGCCACCATCCCGAGCTTCCTGCGGTACGGCGCATATCCGCAGATCGTGGTGGTCCGCGAACAGCCCGAGGCCGGCGCCGACGACACCGCGGCGATCGAGCACCGCTTCGTCGGCCTGTTCACCGTCGCGGCGATGAACGCCAACGTGCTGGAGATCCCGCTGGTCTCCCGGCGGGTCAACGACGCGCTGGCGATGGCCCACCGCGATCCCAGCCACCCCGGCGAACTGCTGCTGGACATCATCCAGACCATCCCGCGCGCCGAACTGTTCGCGCTCAGCGCCAGGGGCGTGCTCGACATGGCGATGGCGGTGGTCGACCTGGGGTCGCGCCGGCGCACCCTGCTGTTCATGCGGGTGGACCCGCTCGCGCACTTCGTGTCGTGCCTGGTGTACCTGCCGCGTGACCGCTACACCACCGCAGTCCGCCTCGCGATGCAGGACATCCTGGTCCGCGAACTCGGCGGCGTGAGCATCGACTACGCCGCTCGAGTGAGCGAATCGCCTTGGGCAGTAGTGCATTTCACCGTCCGGCTGCCTGCGGGCTCGCACCGGCAGAATGTCGACGTCTCCGAGTCCAACCAGTCGCGGATCCAGGACCTGCTGACCGAGGCGGCGCGCACCTGGGGTGATCGGCTGCTGGGCGCCGTCGCCGCGGACGGCGGGGTCGACCAGGCCACCGCCGAGCATTACGCGGCGGCGTTCCCCGAGGTGTACAAGCAGGCGATCGAGCCGACGCACGCGTTGGCCGACATCGCGATCATCGAAGCGCTGCAAGACAATTCGGTGAAGCTGGTGCTGACCGACGGCGACGACAGCGCCGAGCCAGGGGTGTCGCACCTGAACTGGTACCTCGGTGGCCGGTCGGCGTCGCTGAGTCAGCTGTTGCCGATGCTGCAGTCGATGGGCGTGGTGGTGCTCGAAGAGCGGCCGTTCACGGTGACCCGACCCGACGGCCTGCCGGTGTGGATCTACCAGTTCAAGGTCAGGCCGCACCGCGGCGTCCCTCAGGCACAGTCGGGCCCGGAGGGGGAGGACTCCGCGCGCAGGTTCGCCGACGCCGTCACCGCCATCTGGCACGGTCAGGCGGAGGTCGACCGGTTCAACGAACTGGTTCTGCGGGCCGGGCTGACCTGGCAGCAGGTGTCGGTGCTGCGGGCGTACGCCCGGTATCTCAAGCAGGCCGGGTTCTCCTACAGCCAGTCCCACGTCGAATCGGTGCTCAACGACAACGCGGGCACCGCACGCTCGCTCGTCCTGCTCTTCGAGGCCCTGTTCCGGCCCGACGAGCAGAAGGCCGGAAGCGCCAACCACGACGCGCAGGCCGCCGCCGTGGCGGTCGCCGCCGACATCGACGCGCTGGTCAGCCTCGACACCGACCGGGTGCTGCGTGCGTTCGCGTCGATGATCCAGGCGACGCTGCGGACCAACTACTTCGTCACCGACGCTGATTCGGCGCGTGCGCGCAACGTGTTGTCGCTCAAGCTCAATCCCGAACTGATCGACGAGTTGCCGTTGCCGCGGCCGAAGTTCGAGATCTTCGTGTACTCACCCCGGGTCGAGGGCGTGCACCTGCGTTTCGGCTACGTCGCCAGGGGCGGGCTGCGCTGGTCGGACCGCCGGGAGGACTTCCGCACCGAGATCCTCGGGTTGGTCAAGGCCCAGGCGGTCAAGAACGCGGTGATCGTGCCGGTCGGGGCCAAGGGCGGCTTCGTCGTCAAGCACCCGCCGTCGCCCACCGGGGACGCCGCGGCCGACCGCGACGCCACCCGCGACGAGGGCGTGGCCTGCTACCGGCTGTTCATCGCCGGCCTGCTCGACATCACCGACAACGTCGACAAGATCAGCGGCGACATCGTCGCCCCCGCCGGCGTGGTCCGGCGCGACGGCAACGACGCCTATCTGGTGGTCGCCGCCGACAAGGGCACCGCGACGTTCTCCGACATCGCCAACGACGTCGCGAAGTCCTACGGGTTCTGGCTCGGGGACGCGTTCGCCTCAGGCGGCTCGGTCGGCTACGACCACAAGGCGATGGCGATCACCGCCAGGGGCGCCTGGGAGTCGGTCAAGCGACATTTCCGCGAGATGGGCGTGGACACCCAGTCCGAGGACTTCACCGTGGTCGGCGTCGGCGACATGAGCGGCGACGTGTTCGGCAACGGGATGTTGCTGTCCAAGCACATTCGGTTGATCGCCGCGTTCGACCACCGGCACATCTTCATCGATCCGAACCCCGACGCCGCTGCGTCGTGGCAGGAACGCAAGCGGCTGTTCGAGCTGCCGCGCTCGAGCTGGGACGACTACGACAAGTCGCTGATCAGTGCGGGCGGTGGAGTCTTCAGCCGGCAACAGAAGTCCATCGCGGTCAGCCCGGAGGCGCGGGCCGCGCTCGGCCTCGACGACGAGACCGCCGAACTGACGCCGCCGGCGCTGATGAAGGCGATCCTCAAGGCGCCCGCCGATCTGCTGTGGAACGGCGGGATCGGCACCTACATCAAGGCCGAGAGCGAGGCCGACATCGACGTCGGCGACCGCGCCAACGACGCGATACGCGTCAACGGTAACCAGGTGCGCGCCAAGGTCATCGGTGAGGGCGGCAACCTGGGCGTGACGTCGCTGGGCCGCACCGAGTTCGACCTCTGCGGCGGGCGCATCAACACCGACGCACTGGACAACTCCGCCGGTGTGGACTGCTCCGACCACGAGGTCAACATCAAGATCCTGATCGACTCACTGGTCACCGCGGGCAAGGTTGCGGCCGAGGACCGCACCGATCTGCTGCTGTCGATGACCGACGAGGTCGGCCGGCTCGTGTTGGCCGACAACGAGAGCCAGAACGACCTGATGGGGACCAGCCGCGCCAACGCGGCCAGCCTGCTCAACGTGCACGCCCGGATGATCAAGGACCTGGTCGCCGAGCGCGGGCTGAACCGTGAGCTGGAGGCGTTGCCGTCGGACAAGGAGATCCGGCGGCGCATCGACGCCGGAATGGGTCTGACCTCACCGGAACTGGCGACGTTGATGGCTCACGTGAAGCTGGAGCTCAAGGCCGACCTGCTCGACGGGGACCTGCCCGACCAGGAGGTGTTCGCCTCCCGGCTGCCGTCCTACTTCCCGGCCACCCTGCGGGAACAGTTCGTCCCCGAGATCCGGGCCCATCAGCTGCGCCGGGAGATCGTCACCACGATGCTGGTCAACGACGTCGTCGACACCGCGGGCATCTCCTATGCCTACCGGGTCACCGAGGACGTCGGGGTCGCCCCGGTCGACGCGATCCGCAGCTTCGTCGCCGTCGACGCGATCTTCGGGGTGGGCCGGGTGTGGCGCCAGATTCGGGAGGCCGGGGTCAACGGCGTGCCGGTGGCGGTCACCGATCGGATGACGCTGGAGCTGCGCCGGCTCGTCGACCGGGCCGCCCGGTGGCTGCTGAACTACCGGCCGCAGCCGTTGGCGGTCGGCGCCGAGATCAACCGGTTCGCCGAGAAGGTGGCGGCGTTGACGCCGCGCATGCCGGACTGGCTGCGTGGCGACGACCGCGCGATCGTCGCCAAGGAGGCCGGCGAGTTCAGCGCCCAGGGCGTGCCCGAGGACCTCGCCTACATGGTGGCCTCGGGGCTCTACCAGTTCAGCCTGCTGGACGTGATAGACGTCGCCGACATCGTCGACCGCGATCCGGCCGAGGTGGCTGACGCTTACTTCGCGCTGATGGATCATCTGGGCACCGACGGGCTGCTCACCGCGGTGTCCCGGCTGTCACGCAACGACCGGTGGCATTCGTTGGCGCGGTTGGCGATTCGGGACGACATCTACGGATCGCTGCGGGCGCTGTGCTTCGACGTGCTGGCGGTGGGCGAGCCCGACGAGAACGGCGTGGAGAAGATCGCCGAATGGGAGATGACCAACAGCTCCCGCATCGACCGGGCGCGGCGCACGCTGACCGAACTGTACGAGAGCGGTGAGCACGACCTGGCCACGCTGTCGGTCGCGGCCCGCCAGATTCGAAGCATGACTAGGACGAGCGGAACGGGATCGAACGGGTGACGGGTCAACAAGGCTTCACGGCGCCGGTGCATGTGCGCTGGTCGGACATCGACATGTACCAGCACATCAACCACGCCACCATGGTGACCATCCTCGAAGAGGCCCGGATCCCTTTTCTGCGTGAGCCTTTCGGTGACAACATCACCACGATCGGTCTGCTGATCGCCGAGGTGAACATCTCCTACAAGGCGCAGCTGCGGCTGATCGACTCACCGTTGCAGGTGACGATGTTCGCCAAGCGGGTGCGTGCGGTGGACTTCACGGTGGGTTACGAGGTGCGCTCGGTCGGTGCGCCCCCCGACTCGCGCCCGGCGGTGATCGCCGACACGCAGCTCGCCGCAGTGCACATCGAAGAGCAACGGCTGGAACGGCTTTCGCAGGCGCAGCGCGAGTATCTGCAGCGCTGGCAGCGATGACCGTCAGCGAGCGCGGATTGTGGCTGGAACCGGGGTCGCGGACCGCGCAGCAGGATCTCGCGACGTTCGCGGAGCGGGTGCTGCGGCTCGACCAGGCCGGCGTCGTGCGGCTGCGGCGCCGCGACGAGGAATCTGTGGTCGCCTGGGCGGCAACGGGATTCGATGTGCTCGCCAGCCGCGTGGTGACCGGCCGGATCGCGCCGGCCGACCTGTGTGCCGGCGCGGATGCGCTGGTGCACGGACTGCGCGACGTCACGGGCGACGGGTACGTCGATCCCGGCTTCTCGATGGATTCGGCGTGGCGCGGCGTGTTGCCCCCCGACGCCGGGTTCGTCCATCTCGACGACGTGCCCGCCCGCGTGGTGCTGGACCTGGCGCAGCGGGGGAGCAGCCTGGTCAAGGAGCACTCCGGCGCCCACGGGCCGCCGCCGTCGCTGCTCGATCAGGAGGTGGTCGCGGTGTCCTCGCCGCAGGGCAGCGTCGGCGTGCCGATGCGGTGTGTGTTCGCGCTGACGGCGATGGGCTTCCTGCCGCAGTCCCCGACCGGCGACCGGTTCGCCCCGGAGTCGGTCAGCCCCGACGAGGTGGTGCGGGTGCGAACGACCGCGACCTGGCTGCGCGTCGACGCCCGGTTCGGCAGCGTGTACCGCCGCAGGGGCGACCCCGCGGTGGTGCTGCGCTGACACCGCGCGGTCAGAACGGCGAGTTGACCATCGACTCGGCGGCCATCTCCAGGTAGCCGAGCAATGCCCGGCGGTGCGGCTCGTCGAGGGTGTCGGAGTCGATCTCGGCCACCGCGGTGTGCATGCAGCGCAGCCAGGCGTCGCGCTCCAGGTAGCCGATGCGGAACGGCGCGTGGCGCATCCGCAGCCGCGGGTGCCCGCGCTGATCGGAGTACGTGCGCGGCCCGCCCCAGTACTGCTCCAGGAACATGCGCAGCCGCTCCTCGGCGCCGTCGAGGTCGTCCTCCGGGTAGAGCGGACGCAGGATCTCGTCCTCACGCACGAGTTCGTAGAACCGCGACACCAGGGTGCGGAACGTGTCCTGCCCGCCCACCGCGTCGTAGAACGACTGCTGCTTGTTCTGCGCTTCCATCGTCTCCATTGTGGGCCATCGCCCGAACCTCGCCGCGTCAGCTCTTCTTTCTGACGAGCTTGGCCAGCTCAACGCGGTCCTCTTCGACGGGTATGTCGGACGGTCAGTTCTCCGCGCAGCTCTCGGCGTGCGCGTCGCGGACCGTGTGCGGCTGCCGTGGCGCCACAGCGCGCCGCTTCCTGCTCTTGGCAAACTGGTACTCGTTGTTTCTGCGCAGGTCGGCGCTCATTCTGGCGATCAGCGCGTCCTCGGCGGCCGGCCAGGCCGCCATCTCCGTATCCCCCCCGGTGGTCATCGCCCGAGTGTGCGCGGCGGCGGCCTCCGTCACACGTTGTTCATCGGACTGACCAGCGAACACGTATGGAATTGCCGTGCGAGTGGCAGAAATCCGTGGTGAACTGTCGTGCGGAGGACGTATGGCGCAGCGTAAGAACGGACGCGGCGGCCACCGGCATCACCGGACCGCGGCGGGCTCATCCGGGTCGACATCGGTCACTGCCTCGCGCGCCCTGCACAGCGTGGCCCCTACGGCCGACGGCGCACTTCCCGCCGCCCACGACGCGTCGATCTGGGGCCGCCGGCGGGTACTGCTGCTGAACTCGACCTTCGAACCGCTCACGGCGCTGCCGATGCGCCGGGCGGTGATCATGCTGATGTGCGGCAAGGCCGACGTGGTCCACGACGACCCGGTCGGCCCGGTCATCCACTCGGCGACCCGGGCGATCGTCGTCCCGACCGTCATCCGGCTGCGCACCTTCGTGCGGGTGCCGTACCGGGCCCGCATCCCGATGACCCGGGCCGCGCTCATGCACCGGGACCGCTTCCGCTGCGCGTACTGCGGCGCGAAGGCCGACACCGTCGACCACGTCGTCCCGCGTAGCCGCGGTGGCGCCCATTCCTGGGAGAACTGCGTGGCGGCGTGCTCGTCGTGCAACCACCGCAAGGCCGACCGCCTGCTCGGCGAGCTGGGCTGGGCGCTGCACACCACGCCGCTGCCACCGAAGGGCCAGCACTGGCGGCTGCTGTCCAGCGTCAAGGAACTCGACCCGGCCTGGGTGCGATACCTGGGTGAGGGAGCGGCCTGACACGGCCGTGGGATACGGTTTGCGGGTGACTTCAACAGCTCTTGCACACGCAAGCTTCGTAGTAGTCCCGCTGGCATTGGCCGGGCTTCTGTCGCTGTTCATCTTCACCAAGAAGGGCCCGCACCCCGAGACGTTCGACATGTCCGGGAAGTGGACGCACGAGCCCATCTTGTGGGCGGCCGAAGAACCCGCGGACCACGGCCATGGCGGTCATGATTCGCACCTGACCATCGGAGGTGGCGCAAGTGGCAAGTGGTGAAGTGACCAAGGCCGGCGGACTCGACCTCGCCGAACTGCCCTACGGATCGGCCATCACCGCCAGCGGACGGATCTCGGCGGTCACCGAGCCCGGCGCCCTGTCGGTGCACTACCCGTTCCCGACCAAGGACCTGGTGGTTCTCGACAACGCGCTCAAGTACGGGTCGCGCGCGGCCAAGGCGCGCTTCGCGGTGTACATCGGCAGCCTCGGCGCCGACCCTGCGGCGACCGCCCGCGAGATCCTCGCGAAGGTGCCCACCCCGAACAACGCCGTGCTGCTCGCGGTGTCGCCGGACCAGCACGCGATCGAGGTCGTCTACGGCGCGGACGTCAAGGGCCGCGGCATCGAGGAGGCCGCCCCGCTCGGCGTCTCCGCCGCGGCGGCGTCATTCCGCGAGGGCAACCTGATCGACGGCCTGCTCAGCGGCATCCGCGTGCTGTCGGCCGGGGTCTCGCCCCGCTGATTTTTTCGCGAAACCGCCGTCACGGTAGCGGCCGGACCTCCGGAGCCACCGTGACGGCGGTTTGGCGTTCCTGCGCCAGAAGTTCGGCCCTGATCCGCACGTAGCGCTCCAGGAACAGCCGTTCGTCGAGCCGCTTGCGCCGCAGCCAGCCGGTGACCTCGTCGTTGCACTTGCTGGCATTGCACGCCGCGCAGGCGGGTACCACGTTGTCGATGGTGTACCGGCCGCCGCGCGAGATCGCCATCACGCAGTCGCGCTGCATCGTCCCGGTGGTCTGCCCGCAATAGGCGCAGCCGTCCCAGGAGGCCTTGATCGAGGTCCATTGCGCGTCGGTCAGGTCGTTGACCACGGCCGCCACCCGACGCTTGCGCCGGCGCGCCGCGCGCGCCCTCCGACTGTTGTTCACCGCCACCCCAAGAGCATGGGGTGCGAGCGTGCGCGAAGTCGGCTACGACATCGGCGTGTCGGCCGCCGCCGCGCACGCTCGCGCGAACGGGGGTGCCGGGTTAGCTGCCGTCGAACTGCCGGGCCCGCAGCGAGCGCTCGACGCCGGCCCGGCCCTCCACCACCAGCCGGCGCAGCGCCGGCGGTACCTCGGGATCGGACAGGAACCGGTCGGCCGCGTCCAGGGCCTCCTGCGTGATCTCCCAGGACGGGTACAGCCCGACGACCACGGTCTGCGCGACCTCGCTGGAGCGCCTCTCCCAGACCCCCGAGATCGCGCTGAAGTAGCGGTCCCGGAACGGCGCCAGCAGCTGCCCCTGTCCAGGCTGCACGAAGCCGCCGATGATCGCCCTGGCGGTGATGTTGGCCAGCGTGTCGTCCTCGACGACCTGCTCCCATGCCGCGTCCTTGACCGCCGCCTGCGGCCGCGCCGCCGCCGCAGCGGCGGCCTGGCGTCGTCCGGCGGCCGTGCGGTCGTTGGCGGCCTCGGCGTCGATGAACGGCGTCTGCGGGCCGTCGGCGTCGATCACCCCGGCGCGGGCCAGCGCGGTGACCACGCGCCAGCGCAGATCGGTGTCGAGCACCAGCCCCGGAAGATTGACCTCGGCGGGCTCGTTGTCGAGCAGCGTCGACAGCACCGCGATGTGGTTGGGCGAGAGCACCGAGGTGCACAGCGCGTTCACGAACGCGAGCTGATGGTCCGATCCCGGCTCGGCCTCGGCGGCCAGGTCCAGCAAGGCGTCGCCGAACGCGGGCCAGCCGTTCTCCGCCGCCCACGCCGGGTCCGCGTAGGAACCCAGTGCGGTCTGCGCCTGCAGCAGCAGCCGCTGCGCCACACCGACCTCCGTCTCGGCGTGCAGACCGCTGATCACCAGCGCGACGAAATCCCGGGCACGCAGCTCGGCGTCGCGGGTCATCTCCCACGCCGCCGACCACGCCAGCGTGCGGGGGAGCGGCTCGGCGATGTCGGCGATGCGGGACAGCACCGTCTGCAGCGAGTCCGGGTCGAGCCGCAGCGAGCAGTAGGTCAGGTCGTCGTCGTTGACGAGGATCAGCTTGCCCCGCGGAACGCCTTGCAGAGCAGGGACTTCGGTGGTCTCACCGTCGACGTCGAGCTCCTCGCGGCGCACCCGGACCAGCTTGCCCGAGCTGTCCTCGTCGTAGATGCCGACCGCCAGCCGGTGCACGCGGGTCTCGCCCTCACCGGGTTTGGCGCCGCCCTGCCCGATCGCGAACCGGGTGAACGTGCCGTCGGCGTCGACGTCGAACTCGGGGCGCAGCGTGTTCAGGCCGGTGGTCTTGAGCCACTGCCTGCCCCAGCCCGACAGGTCGCGTCCGGACGACTTCTCCAGCGCCCCCAGCAGGTCGCCGAACGTGGCGTTGCCGAACGCGTGGTCGCGGAAGTAGTCCCGCAGTCCGGCCAGGAACGCGTCGAGCCCGACGTAGGCGACCAGCTGCTTGAGCACGCTGGCGCCCTTGGCGTAGGTGATGCCGTCGAAGTTGACCTCCACGGCGTGCAGGTCCGGGATGTCGGCGGCCACCGGGTGGGTCGACGGCAGCTGGTCCTGCCGGTAGGCCCAGGACTTCTCGACATTGGCGAACGTGGTCCAGGCCTGGGTGTACTCGGTGGCCTCGGCCTGGCACAGCACCGACGCGAACGTCGCAAAGGATTCGTTGAGCCACAGGTCATCCCACCACTGCATGGTGACCAGGTCGCCGAACCACATGTGGGCCATCTCGTGCAGCACGGTCTCGGCGCGGCGCTCGTAGGACGCGCGGGTGACCTTGCTGCGGAACACGTAATCCTCAAGGAACGTGACCGCGCCGGCGTTCTCCATCGCGCCTGCGTTGAACTCGGGCACGAACAGCTGGTCGTACTTGCCGAAGGCGTAGGGGACGCCGAAGTTGCGGTGGTAGAAACCGAAGCCCTGCTTGGTCTCGGTGAACAGCCGCTCCTCGTCCATGTAGTCGGCCAGGGATTTGCGGCAGAAGATGCCCAGCGGGATGTCCCCGTGGTCGTCGGAGTACTGGTCGTCCCAGCGGGCGTAGGGCCCGGCGATGAGCGCCACCAGGTAGGTGCTCATCCGTGGGGTGGCTTTGAAGGTGTGCCGCTTGGCGCCCGAGTCGAGGTCCTCGACGGAGACGGTGGCGCCGTTGGAGACCACCTCCCAGTGCGCGGGGGCCACCACGGTGACGTCGAACGCCGCTTTCAGATCAGGCTGATCGAAACACGCGAACATCCGTTTGGCGTCGGCGGTTTCGAATTGCGAGTACAGGTACACCTCGTCGTCGACGGGGTCGACGAAACGGTGCAGTCCCTCGCCGGTGTTGGAGTAGCGGCAGTCCGCGTCGACGGTCAGCACGTTGTGCCCTTCGACGCCGGCCAGCGGGATCCCGGTGGCCTCGTCGTAACCGGAAACGTCGATATCGACGCCGTTGAGAGTGGCTTTGCGGACGGTCGCCGCGGCCAGGTCGATGTAGGTGTCGGCGCCGGCGAGAGCGTCGAATTCGACGGTCGTCACGGACCGGAAGGTGCGCTCACCGGGTTTGCCCGCACCGTCGGTCAGATCAAGGTCGATCCGGTAGCTGTCGACGGTCACCAGTGCGGCGCGCTCGGCGGCTTGGTCGCGGGTCAGATTAGGAAGTGCCACGCTCGACAACACTAGCCTCATCCCGGGAAGACGGGACGGGTGTCGCGGGTTGTGCCGAACGACGTCTGTCACAGCTGCATGCATACGAGAGGACCACGCAAATGTCTGAGAAGTCCCGCGCCGATTTCTGGTTCGACCCGCTGTGCCCGTGGGCCTGGATCACCTCCCGCTGGGTGCTTGAGGCCGAGAAGGTGCGCGACATCGACGTCAACTTCCACGTGATGAGCCTGGCGGTGCTCAACGAGGGACGCGACCTGCCCGAGGAGTACCAGGAGGCGATGAAGAAGGCCTGGGGGCCGGTGCGGGTGGCGATCGCCGCCGAACAGGCCAAGGGCCCGGAGATCCTGCGGCCGCTCTACACGGCGCTGGGCACCCGCATCCACAATCTCGGCTACCGGGAGACCGACCCCACCTTCGCCCGGGCGATCGCGGAGTCCCTGGACGAGGTCGGACTGCCCGCCGAACTCGCCGAGGCCGCGACGTCGACCGACTACGACGACGCGTTGCGCAAGAGCCATCACGAGGGCATGGACGCCGTCGGTCCCGACGTCGGCACGCCGACCATCCACGTCAACGGTGTCGCATTCTTCGGTCCGGTCCTCTCACGCATCCCGCGCGGCGAGGAGGCGGGCCTGTGGGACGCGTCGGTGATCTTCGCGTCCTATCCGCACTTCTGGGAGCTCAAGCGGACCCGCACCGAGCGCCCCGAGTTCGACTGACCTCACCGGAATGTTTCGATCCTGTTGCCTCCGGTTGCGAGCCGGAGGCAACAGGATGAGGGTGTAGCGGTGATTGCGGCCGAGACGACCAGCGGGGGCCGCATAATTGGTGCTGTGTCGAACCAGGATCACCGCAGCGAAGCCATACCGACTCCTCAGCAGATGCTCGACGTCGCTGTCGAGGAGGCGCGAAAAGGGTTGGCCGAAGGCGGTATTCCGATCGGCGCGGCGCTGTTCGCGGCCGACGGCACGCTGCTGGGCAGCGGCCACAACCGGCGGGTGCAGCTCGACGACCCGTCCATCCATGCCGAGACCGATGCGTTCCGCAACGCCGGGCGGCAGCGTGGGTACCGCTCGACGATCATGGTGACCACGCTCTCGCCCTGCTGGTACTGCAGCGGTCTGGTGCGGCAGTTCAACATCGGCGCCGTCGTGATCGGGGAGAGCCGGACCTTCACCGGTGGACACGACTGGCTCGCCGAGCATGGCGTCGACGTCACGGTCCTCGACGACGAACGGTGCGTGACGATGATGAGCGAGTTCATCGCCGCCAACCCGCAGCTGTGGGCCGAGGACATCGGCGAGTGAGCACGTGAGGAGTGTCAAGTAGATGAGTGTCATTGCGACGGTCGACCTTTCGGCATGGCGCGCCGGCGGTTCGGCTGCCGACGAGGTCGCCGAGCAGATCGACGCAGGTCTGCAGCGAGCCGGCTTCGTGCTGGTGCGCGGGCACGGGGTGGACCCGGCGCTGGCGCGGGACGTGCGTGCCGCGGCCCGCGAGTTCTTCGCGCTGCCCGAAGCGGTCAAGCAGCACTACTCGGTGCCGGTGGGCGGGCGCGGCTGGATCGGGCCGGGCGCGGAGGCCAACGGCTTCGCCGAGGGCACTGAGACCCCGCCGGACCTCAAGGAGAGCTTCAGCCTCGGCGCCGACACCGCGACCGGTGACGCGGAGGTCGACCGGATCTGGTTCGCACCGAACGTCTGGCCGCGCGAGGTGCCCGCTCTGCAATCCCTGGTGACCGAGTACACCGCGCAGATGAGGCGGGTCGCCGATGATCTGCTCGCGCTGTGCGCCCACGCGCTCTCCATGGAGGTCAATCCGTTCGCCGAGCTGGCCGCCAGGCCGACGTGGACGATGAACATCAACCACTACCCACCGGTCAGCGTCGTCGGCGAACCCGAACCCGGCCAGTTCCGCATCGGCCCGCACACCGACTTCGGCACCGTCACGATCCTGGACCGTGAGCCCGGCGCCGGCGGGCTGCAGGTGTACTCGGAGGAGGCAGGGTGGGAGGACGCCCCGTACGACCCGGACGCGTTGACGGTGAACATCGGTGACCTGCTGGAGTATTGGAGTGGCCGTCGGTGGCCGTCGGGTCGGCACCGGGTGCTGCCCCCGCAGCCGGACGCGCCCGAGGAGGACCTGGTGTCGTTGATCTATTTCTACGAGGCAGATCACGACGCGCTCGTCACGCCGCTGGCGCCGCCCGTCGGCAAGGTGACCGGGCTGGATCCGGTGACCTCGGCGGCCTTCATCAAGGAGCGACTGGACGCGATCAGCGTCGGTTGAGCAGGGCCCGCCACCGGTTCGCGGTGCCCGAAGCGGCAGGTGAACCGGGAGGTAGGGTGTCCGCCATGCGCGTCTACCTCGGTGCCGACCACGCCGGATTCGAACTCAAGCAGGCCATCGCCGAGCACCTCGGGGCGACCGGGCACGAGCCCGTCGACTGCGGCGCGTTCACCTACGACGCCGACGACGACTACCCGGCCTTCTGCATCGCCGCCGCACAGAAGACTGTGGCGGATCCGGGCAGCCTCGGCATCGTGCTCGGCGGCTCCGGCAACGGCGAGCAGATCGCGGCGAACAAGGTGCCCGGAGCGCGGTGCGCGCTGGCGTGGAGCACCGAGACCGCGGCGCTGGCCCGTGAGCACAACAACGCCCAGCTGATGGCGATCGGTGGCCGCATGCACTCCACCGAGGAGGCGCTGGCCATCGTCGACACGTTCCTGTCCACGGCCTGGTCGGAGGCCCCGCGGCATCAGCGTCGTATCGACATCCTGGCCGACTACGAGAAGACCCACGTCGCGCCGCCGGTGCCCGGCGCGTAGCCGATGCCGGAAGGACACACGCTGCACCGGCTGGCGCGGCAGCACCAGCGTCGGTTCGGCCGCGCGCCGGTAATCGTGTCCAGTCCGCAGGGCCGGTTCGACGACGGTGCTGCGGCGGTCAGCGGGCGGGTGTTCAAGAAGGCCGGCGCCTGGGGCAAGCATCTGTTCCACCACTACGAGGGCGGGCGCGTCGTACACGTCCACCTCGGTCTGTACGGCGCGTTCACCGAGTGGCCGCTGCCCGAGGACGGGACGATGCCGGTGCCGGTGGGGCAGGTGCGTATGCGGATGCTGGGCGCCGAGTACGGCACCGATCTGCGCGGGCCGATCGTCTGCGAGGTGATCGAGGAGCCCGAGGTCGCCGACGTGGTGGCCCGGCTCGGCCCCGACCCGCTGCGCGCCGATGCCGACCCTTCGCTGGCGTGGCGGCGAATCACCAAGTCTCGCAGGCCGATCGGGGCATTGCTGATGGACCAGACCGTCATCGCCGGGGTGGGCAACGTGTACCGCAGCGAGCTGCTGTTCCGGCACCGCATCGACCCGTTCCGGCCCGGGACGACGATCACCGCCGACGAGTTCGCTGAGCTGTGGACCGATCTCGTCGCGCTGATGAAGGTCGGGGTGCGGCGCGGCAAGATCGTCGTGGTGGCGCCCGAGCACGACCACGGCGCACCGTCCTACCGGGAAGGCCGGCCGCGCACCTACGTCTACCGCCGCGCCGGTGAGCCGTGCCGGGTGTGCGCGACACCGGTCCGGACGGTCGAACTGGAGGGACGCAACCTGTTCTGGTGTCCCACCTGCCAGGCCTGATCCGCCGGCACGGCGAGGCTCGGCGGGACATGCGCTGAGCCACCCGGGACAATCTCCGGGTGGAACTGATCCTGGTGGTAGTGGGCGCGATCGTGGTGACGGCGATGGCGCACCGGCGTGGACTCGAACCCGCGCTGATCATCGTCGTGGTCGGCATCGCGGTGTCGTTCGTGCCGGGATTCGAAGCGCCCGAACTGGACTCGCACATCCTGCTGACGGTGGTACTGCCGCCGCTGCTGTACTCCGCGGCGCTGAACTTCTCGTTCCCCAGCTTCCTGCGCAACATCAAGCCGATCCTGGGTCTCGGTGTGGTGCTCGTCGTGGTCACCGCGTTCACCGTCGCGGCCGTGTCCTCCTGGCTGGTGGTGGTGCCGTTGACGTTCGCGACCGCACTGGTGCTCGGCGCCATCGTCGCCCCGCCGGACGCCGTCACCGCTGTCGCGGTCGGCCGCAAGCTCGGGCTGCCCAAACGGGTGATGACGATCCTGACCGGGGAGAGCCTGATCAACGACGCGGCGGCGCTGGCGCTGTTCTCCGTCGCGGTGGCGCAGGTCGCCGGCCGGCACACCTTCATCGAGAACCCGCTGCTGCTGTTCGGCTACAGCGCGGTGCTGGGGCCCGCTGTCGGTGCGGCGCTGGGGTACGTGACCCTGTGGATCCGCAGGCGGCTGGCCAACCCGGCACTGGAGACCGTCCAGGGGCTGATGGTGCCGTTTGCGGCGTTCATCGTCGCCGAGGAGATGCACGCCTCCGGCGTGCTGGCCGTCGTGGTGGCCGGCTTCGTGGTGGGCGGCGGGACGGTGGACGCCGGCTACCAGACCCGGCTGCAGGAACGGTACGTGTGGAACTCGGTCGATGTGTTGCTCGAAGCGTTCGTGTTCGCCTACATCGGGCTGCATCTTCGTTTCGTTCTCGACGACCTGCGGACCGCCCACGAGTCGCTGGGCCAGGTGGCGGTCGCCTCGGCGGTCGTGCTGCTCATCGTGCTGGTGATCCGGCCGCTGTCGGTATTCGTGATGTTCGGCAGGGGAGTGCTGGCGCGGCAGGTCGAACAGCGGCTGAGCGTGCCGATCCCCGACGGCGCGCGCGGGGCCCTCGGCACCCGCCGCAGGGAGCGGCCGGCGGACCGGCGGCCGTCCCGCATCGACAACCGCAGGCTCAGCTGGCAGGAGAGCGTCGTGGTGTCCTGGACCGGTATGCGCGGCGTGGTGACTCTGGCCGCGGCCGCGGCGATCCCGGTGACGACCGCCGCGGGAGACCCGTTCCCCGAGCGCGCGACGATCCAGGCCATCGCGTTCGTGGTCAGTGTCGGCACGCTGCTGCTGCAGGGATGGACGCTGCCGCCGCTGATCCGCCGGCTCGACCTGTCCTCCACCGCGGACCGGGCCGACACCCTCGCCGAGACGGAGAAGGCCGAGAAGGTGGTGCACGACGCGTCCGCGGAAGTGCTGGCCGAGTTCCGCGCCCACCCGCCCGCCGGGCTCGACCCGCGGGTGCTCGCCGAGATCCGTGCCGTCGTGGCACGGCACTCCCAGGACGCCGACGAGATGCCCGACCCCGCCGCCAACACGCTGCGGGCCGAGGTGTTCGCCCAGCTCTACCGCGACGTCCTGGCCGCACAGCGCGCCGCGCTCATCGGCGAGCGCGACGCCGGGCGCATCGACGAGGAGGCGGTGCGGGCCATGCTCGAGCGGCTCGACCTGCAGGAGGCCGGGGTGTCGGCGCGGCTGGAGAGCCGGTTCTAGAAGTCGAACCCGCCGAAGTCGCCGCCACCGAAGTCGCCGCCACCACCCCAGTCGCCGCCGCCCCAGTCGCCGCCGCCGGAGTCACCGCCCCAGTCACCGCCGCCGGCGTCACCGCCTTCGAGTTGGCCCTGGTCCATCCCGTCCTGGAAACCGTCCCCGTAGCCGTTCTCGAACGCCTGCGCGTCGTAACCGACGCCGGACATGCCGGAGAACAGGCTGGTGAACAGCAGCGCCGACCCCAGGCCCCAGGCGCCGGCGACCAACGCCGGCTTCCACCACGGCTCCGAGTACCAGCCGGCAGGCACCGGCCGGCCCGCGACGCGCCCGCCGGGGTAGTAGTTCGGGGTGCGCTGCGACGGCGTCGGCGAGGCCTCGATCTCGCGTCCCTCGAACTCGACTCGACGGTCCTCGGTGACGGTGCCCGCGGCGCGCTGCCCGGCCAGCGACTCCAGCTCCGGACCGGGATCCATGCCCATCGCCGTGCGCGCCGCGCGCACGTAGTACAGGCCCTCCATCGCGCTCTCCTTGGCCAGTTCGGCCTGTTTGGCGGTGGTGGCCTGGTCGATCTGCGACGACGCCGCGGTGTAGCGCTCGGACGCGTCGGCCAGCGCCTGCATGGCGGCCTCGTCGGTCGCGGTCAGTGCGAACACCTGCCCGCCCAGTCGCTCGATCACGCGGCGGGCGTCGGCCTTGGCGTCGGCGAGCGTCGCGGCGTTGCGCTTCTGCGTCGACTTCGACGTCGCGTAGACGGCGAGACCGATCGCCGCGACCACCAAGACGATGAGGACGAGAAGTGCGGCATTCATGGCTCACAGCGTACCGACAGAAAGCGAACACCCCAGGTCGTCGGCGAAGCGCGGGCCCGGATTTTCAGTGCGCTCGTTGCGCATCCAATAGTGGTGGGCGGTGAGCGCGCAGCGAGGTCCGCGCCTGATCGACGGTAGGCATCACGGCCGGTCGGCGGGCATCACCTGCCAGATGGTCTGCGAGCCGGAACGGGCGACCTCGATGAAGCGGTCACGAAGCCCCTCCAACATCGATCTGACTTCGCTGGGGCCCGCGGTTTCCGGTTCGGCGACGCCTTCAGGTGCGGCGAACGCCCAGGACGACACGAGTAGCCGCCCCTTCGACGGGTTGGCGAGCGCGGCCGAAAGCTCTGCGGTGTCATCCGATGATGCCGGGATCAAGCGGGCACCGGTGCTTAGCACGAGGTTTCCCTGGCACACGTACACGCATTCGGTGACGATCACGTCTGTGGTGCCGGCGATGGCCATGAGACCAGCGTTCTGATATGTCCAGTAGTCGGAGTCCGCATGGGAATAGGGCCAGACGCCGCCGAAGAAGTTCGCAACCGCGAGGGCGAGCGCCAGCGCGATGCTTGCCGGGGCCACACCGTCTTTCCCGATCAGGCGACTCACCAGCAAGATGGCGAGTATCGGAACGAGTCCTATCCAGAATTCCAAGTTGTAGGGCTCCCAGATCAGAATGAGGACGGCGTACACCGCCAGGTAGATGACCCCGAAACGTGTGAACGTCCACCGCGGCGACAACGGCTCGGCGGCGCCCGTGCCGCGCGTTGCCTGGAACGTCAACCAGACGATCGTGCCAACGGCCACTAGCGTGGCGGCGGTGATCACCCAGAACAGTATTGTCCCGATGTAATGCTCGGCGACGTAGTGCTCTTCGAGCAGCACCTTGCCAGGGAAGATCATCGCCATCGCATCGGCCGCGTGTGGGGAGGCCAGGAAGTTGATGCCGAGAATCACCCGAACGAGGCCGACCAGCATCATCGGAAACGACATCAGAGAGAAGCCCACCCAGGTGCCCTGACTGGCGTGGCCACGTGCCCATGCGAGGGTCTCCGCAATGTCGCTCTGGCCGAGCGCAACGAAACCAACTGCGCAGTACACCACGGAGACCACGCCCACTACTACCAGACCGTAGACCGAAGTCGTGGTGATCAGGGATCCGGTGGTGCGCCCAGGCGTCGCCCGCCAGATGATTATTAAACTCATCCCGAAAATCGGGATCAAGAAGAGGTACTGCTGGTGGAGCAAGGCGGCGAAGGCGCTGAGCGCTCCGAGGGCAATCAGTTGGGGCACTGCCGGCCCCCGGATCCCGCTCCACTCCTTCGGCCGAATGTCGAACAGCACCAACACGGCGACAAGCACTGCCGGTAACGGCAGCAGGTAGGTGTCGGCCTCGACGCTGTAGACCCAGAAGCCATAGGAGAACGCGGTCCAACCCGCAGCAGCCAGCGCCATCAGCGGCGGGGCGCCTACTCGAAGCGCGATCCGATGGACCAGGTACAGCGTGGCCAGGCTGGCGGCGACCGACAAGACCTCCATAGGCACCGTGGCGTCGGCGGAGTAGCCGAAAGCCGTCCAGAGCCGATAGTGCAGCCAGTTGATCGCGTTGAACAACAGGTGATTGGGAAGAAATAGACTCTCGCCTTTTGTGACGTTCATGATGTATTGCACGGAGTCTTCGGCCTCGCCGTGATTTTCTGAAAGAGTGGCGAGATCTACGGCCCCGAGAACAATTAGAGCCGGGTAAATCAAGCGTGTTCTCGCGTCACGGGCGGTTGCCGAAAAACTGTCGATCATGCGGTCGAGTGTCTCCCACCTGGCGCCCGCGGATTGCCGCAAAGCCAAATCTGTGAGGGAAGATGCATGATCGCTGTGGATCTCCGTTTCGGACGATCCCCTGTGCCAGGACGGTAACGTACGTACGCTGTCAGGTAGCCAGCGGTTGCAGAGCCGACATCAGGACCGACGCGATTCGTCTGCGCCGGATTTGTTATTTGCGGATGAAATGAGCGTACATGGCGAACCACAGCAATTTCTTTCCGAATGCAAGTTTTATGTCGGGATTTAATGGGAGTGTCGCCGCCGCGCGAATAGCCGCACTCATTTCGATTATCGTTACGGTCGTGGCACTCGCCGGCCCCGCTCCACTTGCCCACGCGGCGATGCAACCGTTCTCGCCGGGCAGTCCGTTCCGCACCCCGATTCCGGACGGTGCCGCGATCGACCCGAAGAGTGACGTGATGGTCGCGCATCTCTCCAGCGACGGCGCCATGTCCGCGAACTTGGTCGCCTACGGTATCCCGATTTACCAAGCGGACCCCAGCACTCCCAGCCACAGCGTCGGCTGTACCGAGGATTGGGGTCGGTGCCCATTCGAAGGGGTTCAGGTTCCGATTCCCGCAGGTGCGCGGCCGAGTTCGGGATCGGATGCCGCGATGGTGGTGGTCGACGCGTCGAGCGGCCAGATCTTTGAGCTGTGGCGAGCGCGTCAGTCGGGTGGCGGGTGGACTGCGGGATGGGGTTCGATCACCAACCTCAACGGATCCGGGTGGGGTGGCGGAGCCACCGGCTCCGGTGCGTCGAGGTTGGGCGGTGTCATCCAGGTGGCGGAGATTCAGGAAGGTGTGATTCCGCACGCGCTGGCGGTCGCGACGAACAACGTGTGCGCCGGTACGTTCCGCCCGCCGGCGACTTCCACCGACGGGAAATCGAATCGTGCCAACTGCATCCCCGAAGGCGCCAGGATTCGTCTCGACCCCGGCGTCGACCTCGACGCCCTCGATCTCCCGCCGGGCGTTCGCGCGGTCGCACGTGCCATGCAAGTCTACGGTGCCTACGTCGTCGACGTCAGCGGCGCAGCGCTGAACGTTGCCTTCGAGGTCGACCCCAGCGGAAACGGAATCGGGGCGACCTACCGGCAGGCCGGATTCACCGGCGACTACGACCCCATGTCCGGGGTGCCATGGAACCGATTACAGGTGCTCGCGTGATGCCACCGCGTGAGTAGGTCGATTTCGGCGCCGATTCGTGTTTTCTTCGAGATCTGCCGGGTAGTTGCGCGGCATGACAGCTTCAGAGAACCGTACAGCGACAACCCGTAGCCCCGTTCAGCTCGCCGCGCTCGTCGTGGGAATCGTGTTCCTGCTGGTCGGCATCGCCGGCTTCATCCCCGGAATCACGACGAACTACAGCGAACTGAGCTTCGCCGGGCACCATTCCGGCGCCATGCTGCTCGGTGTGTTCGCGGTGTCGATCCTGCACAACATCGTCCATCTCTTGTTCGGCGTGGCCGGGGTGGCGCTGGCCCGCAGCGCTCCCGCGGCGCGCTGGTACCTGATCGGCGGCGGCGCGATCTACGCCGTGCTGTGGTTGTACGGCATGCTCATCGACCGCGACTCCAGTGCGAACTTCATCCCGGTCAACGCCGCCGATGACTGGCTGCACTTCGGGCTCGCGGTCGGGATGATCGGTCTCGGCGTGATTCTGGGCCGCAACGTCGCCCGGGCCACTGCCGCGCCGGGAACCACCGCTCGCTGACCCTCGCTGAAATCCGACGAGATCGGGCGCGGTCAGAGCGACACCGTCTGGCCGCGCTCGATCTCCACAATCCGGTCGGCCATGCCCCCGTTTGCCATCGCCGCGGTGAAATCGGCAAGGGGACAGGCGAATACACCGTAGTCGTCGAAATGCACCGGGATCACCCGGGGCAGGTCGAGCCGTCGCACCATCTCAGTGCCCTGCCGGCCGTCCATCGTCACGGTCAGCCCGAACGGCAGCCGGTTGCCCGCAGGCAGGCGGGTGCCGCCCAGGTGCAGAACCCCGGCATCGATCGACCGGAACCGCACCGGGATTTCGTCGAGTTCGTCGATCAGCAAGGTGTCACCGGACAGGTACAGGTGTCTGGCCCCACCGGAATCGGTGTCAAAGGTGAGCATCGTGCCCATCACCGGCGGCAGCAGACGGTCCACCGGCGTCGGTGCGTGCCGGCCCGGCAGCGCGGTGAACGTGAGCCGCTCGGATCCCTTCGCAAGGACCGTGTTGTCCCAGGTGGACAAGCCCACGGCGTTGCCGAAGCCACGGCGCCGCAGGCTTTTCGCCGCGGCGTGGGTGGTGATGACCGGCAGTTGGTGATCCAGCCCCCGTTCGGCGACGCGGTCCCAGTGGTCGCCGTGCAAGTGAGAGAGCACCACCGCGTCGAGGGGCGGCAACTCGTCGACCTTCAGTGCCGGGGCCGGCGGCGCTTGGACCAGAGACCGTAGCCGAGGTAGGCGTGCTGGCCCTGGTGCAGGAAATTCGGGTCCGTCAGGACCGTGATCGCGCCGCAGCGGATCAGCGTGGTCGCGGTCCCGATGAACGTGACGTCGATCTGCATCTCTCACCTGTCTGTCGAAGAAACGCGGTCCGTGCCCCGGCCCGGACGACGGGAGCCGTTCATCCGCACGGCCAGGGGCTCGGATTCCCGGATCACGATGCTGTCGGCGCCGAGGACGATCCAGCCCTGCTGGGCGAAGTGGCACAGGGCCTTGTTCACCGACTCCCTGGAGGTGCCCACCAGGTGGGCGAACTGCTGCTGGGTGAGGTCCATCGGAACGCGCATCGCCCCGTCTTCCTGGACGCCGAACCGTTGGGCGAGCCCGAGCAACTGCTTGGCGACCCTGGCGGCGACGTCGGCGTACACCGCATCGGTGATGTTGCTGTCGGTCCTGCGGATGCGGCGGGCGAGCACGCGCAGAAATCCTTGCGCGATCCGCGGATCTGTGGCCAGCATCGACATCACCGTCCGACGTCCCAAGGACAACGCGCAGGCATCGGTCAGCGCGGTGGCGGTCGAACCGCGGCGTCCTGGATCGAACACCGACTCCTCACCGAACAGCTCGCCCGGACCCAGCACGGTGAACGTGCATTCCCGGCCGTCGTAGCCGCTGCGCCCTAGTTGGACCCGGCCGTACCCGAGCAGGAACAAGCACGTGCCGGGGTCGCCCGCGGTATAGATCACCTCGCCCGCGCCGACATCGAGTGTGCTGACATCCTCTGCGGCCAGCAGGTCGGGCAGGCTCAGCCCAGGGAAAAGCGATTCGAGCCGGAAATGGCGCTCAGCGAGATCCATCGGTCTCCCTCCGATCGGCGGCGCTGATCAGAGCTCCTCCTACCCGCCGGGCGGCGAATTAGTCGCGTGGGGCCGATCGCTTCGCATCGGAGACGGTGGCTGCGGCGGGCGGGTGCCCAATGTGTCCGGTCCGAGGTGCTCGGTGAACACACATCAGCCCCCTCCTGCTCGGAAGGGGCTGATGGGCTGCTGCGCTTGGTGCGGCGTGCTCAGGACTTCAGCGCTGCGGCGTTCGCGCGCGCGTAGACGGCGTCCATGCAAGCGGCCGCGGCCTCCTCGATGGCGCTCTCGGCGAACCAGATGGCGTCCTCGGCGTAGGCCTCCGCCCGGTCGGCATTGCGTTCGGCGACCTTGATGTCGTGCTCTTCCTTCTTCTCCTCGATCTCCGAGCGCATCTTGGCCACGTGGGCCTTCCACTTGTCGCGGACCTCGTCCCACTGGGCGGCCATCTTGTCCGAGGCGTCGTCGACGTGCTTCTTGAATTGCTCGGTGGTCGACTCGGCACGCTTGTGTGCCGCGGCGGCATCGGCCTTCAACTGGTCTTTCTCGTGCTCGGTGGAGGCTTTGAGCTTGCTCGCCGACTCCTTCGCCTTGTCGGAGAGTTCGTCGAACTTTTCGCTCAGACGGTGGTCGGTCATTCGAAACTCCTCAGTGAGAACTTGGCCCGACTAGCGGGGTCCTGATAGGTCCAGAGTGTCACTCCGGAACCCGCACCGATAGCCCCCGAAGGGCTCGGGTAAGCAGGACGTCACACCCCTGACCGCAACCCGCTGAAAACGCAAACAAACTGCCCGAGAAGGGCGTTGCGGCCCATGCACGGGGGTGCGGTGCACCCACCCATTTGCCCGTAGTCGTGGTTACCGTCGAAATCATGAACGCGGACAACGATCTGGGCAGCTATCTGAGAGCCCGCCGCGACGCGGTTACGCCCAAGGACGTCGGGCTGGCACCAGGACCGTCCCGCCGGGTGCCGGGTCTGCGCCGCGAAGAGGTTGCGCTGCTGGCCGGCGTGAGCACCGACTACTACACGCGGATCGAGCAGGGCCGTGAACGAATCCCGTCCCCACAGGTGCTGCAGGCCATCGCCAGGGTGCTTCGGTTGGATGGGCCGGCCGCAGCGCACATGTTCCGGTTGGGTGGCTACGCGCCGCAGGCAACCGCCGCGCCGGACAGCGTGGTCACCCCCGAACTGCTGCGGATGATGGACAGCCTGCACGACCTGCCCGCCTTCGTCGTGGGACGGGCCCAGGACATCCTGGCGGCCAACGCAATCGCCGAGGAGTTGTACTCCGGATTTCAGCGGTTCGACAACCTGCTCCGGATGATCTTCCTGGACCCGTTTGCCCGCGAGTTCTACGCGGACTGGGATCAGGTGGCGCGCATCGCGGTGGGAAATCTGCGGGCCTCGGCAGCGCGATTTCCCGATGACGAGCGGATCGAGCGCATCACCGGGGCCCTCACGGTGCGCAGCGAGGCCTTCACGGCCCATTGGATGCACTACGACGTGCGTCCGCGAACCCGGGAGGTCAAGGAGTTCCGGCATCCCGAGGTCGGATCTTTGCGACTCAGCTTCGAATCCATGGCGGTGGAAAGTGCGCCGGGACAGAATCTTTCGGTCTACGGTGCCGAACCCGGGAGTTCCAGCGCGGACGCGCTGGTCCTCCTGCGAAGACTTTCCGAGCAGCGCTTGGCTGAAGAACACCCGCACTCACCGCAACGCGATCTCGCGTGGAACGGAGGCTTCGAATGACGATCACAGCGTTGGCCAGCCAGGCCGGGACTTTCGAGATCGCCGGAAAGACCGTGGCCCGACTGGGTTTCGGTTCGATGCGGTTGACGGGGCGCAGCATCTGGGGGCAACCGGAGGACCGGGACGAGTGTGTGCGGGTGGTGCGCCGCGCCGTGGAACTCGGAGTGTCGCTGATCGACACCGCCGACTCGTACGGCCCGCACGTCAGCGAGGAGATCATTCACGACGCGCTGCACCCGTATCCCGAGCATGTGCTGATCGCCACCAAGGCCGGTCTCACCGTAACGCGCCCGACGTCATCGACACCGACGGCGGCGTCGTCCGTCTCGGCCCCAAAGCCTGGCCGCCGGTGGGCGGCCGGAATACCTGCGTCAGCAGGCCCTGCTCAGTATGCGGCGTCTCGGTCTGGACCACCTCGACCTGTTCCAGTTGCACCGGGTCGACCCTGCGGTGCCGCTGGAAGACCAAGTGGGGGAGCTGAAGAAGCTCCGGGACGAGGGCAAGGTCGTCGCCATCGGGCTGTCGCAGGTCTCCGTCGAGCAGATCGTGCAGGCACGACAGATCGCCGAGATCGCCACGGTGCAGAACCGCTTCAATCTGACCGACCGCGCGTCGGCAGATGTCCTCGAGTACTGCCACCGGGAGGGCATCGGCTTCATCCCGTGGGCGCCGGTCGCTGCCGGTGCGCTGGCACGGCCCGGCGGACCCGTCGACCGTATCGCACAGGTGCACAACGTATCCGCGTCGCAAGTCGCGTTGGCCTGGATGCTGGCGCAGTCCGAGACGGTCCTTCCGATACCCGGAACCGCCAAGGTCGCCCATCTCGAGGAGAACGTCAAGTCCGTCGATGTGCACCTGACCGAGGAGGAACTCGATGAGCTCACCAACGCGGTCTGAGGTACGAGAATCTCCGGGTGTCCTGCCTGCCGACGACACGGGTCCGGCGGCAGGCCACACGGTGGTGCTGCTGCACGCGCGGCCCACCGACCGTTCGATGTGGCGTGCGCACCTGCCGGAGTTCGCGGCCGCCGGGATGCGGGCGATCGGTTACCGTCCCCACGACCAGCCGCCGTCGGCTGTGCTGCAGGCGGCCTGGGACGAGGAACGGACGGCGCTGGCCCGCGGGGACATCGACGAGGCGGTACGGGCCGGGGTGACCGCCTGGACGGCGCCCGCGACACCTGAGGCCACCAAGGCGTCGGTGACGCGCATGCTGTGCGACCAGTTGGAGCGTCGCGGACAGCACGGTGCCCCTGCCGCCGGTGCCGATCCACTGCAGCGCCCCGGCGCCCTCGACATGCCGGACTTCTTCGAAGGCGGTGAGGCGTTGGCGCGTGAACTCGGCGCCGGGCCGCTCGTCGTGGTGCCGGGTGCGGCGCACCTGGTCCCGCTCGACCAGCCGGCCGCGTTCCGGCGCCTCGTACTGAATTTCCTCGACACCGTGGACGGACCGCAATGACGACCATGTTCGTGACGTACGCCGGAGACGCATCGACGCGGTTCGACCGCGACTACTACGTCGACACCCACCTGCCGCTGGTGCGGGCCGCGTGGGAACCCCACGGTCTGCGCAGCGCGACGGCGTTCTTTCCGGCAGGCACTGTCGAGGGCACCATCGCGCTGGCGGTGTGCGAGTTCGCCGACGACGCCGCCGTCGACGCAGCGCTCGGATCGCCCGACAGTGCGGCCGTGATGGCCGACGTCGCCAACTTCACCGACGCGTCGCCCACCCGTCGCGTCTGCTGACGTGCATTTCCGGTGCCCCTGACTGGGCGGTCGCGCCGCAAGCGTGGATACGCAAAAGCCCGCCGAACGCTGTGTTCGACGGGCTTCACGATGGTCCTGCTGGAGCGGGCGACGGGAATCGAACCCGCGTAGCTAGTTTGGAAGACTAGGGCTCTACCATTGAGCTACGCCCGCGTGTGCTGCACTTCGTGACAGTACCGGCAGATGGTAACGGGTCCGCCTAACTCAAATCCAATTGAGGCTTCGGTGTGGCCAGGACGTAGGATCGCCGGTGGTCTGATGCTGCGCGCGAGCGTGCGCAGCAGCGACCGGGGTGTAGCGCAGCTTGGTAGCGCATCCGCTTTGGGAGCGGAAGGCCGCAGGTTCAAATCCTGTCACCCCGACCGGCAACACCCGTCCACCGAGTCAGACGCAATAGAGGAGCACCAATCGTGAAGAGCACCGTCGAGAAGTTGAGCCCCACCCGGGTTCGCATCAACGTGGAGGTGCCCTTCACTGAGCTCGAGCCGGACATCGACCGCGCGTTCAAGCAGCTGGCCCAGCAGGTTCGGCTTCCCGGGTTCCGTCCCGGCAAGGCCCCGCGCAAGCTGCTGGAGGCCCGCGTCGGTCGCGGCGCCGTACTCGAGCAGGTCGTCAACGACGCACTGCCGGCCCGCTACAGCGAGGCGATCACCGCCGAGTCGCTGCAGCCGATCGGCCAGCCCGAGATCGAGGTGACCAAGCTCGAGGACAACGAGGAGCTGGTCTTCACCGCCGAGGTCGACATCCGTCCCGAGATCGAGCTGCCCGACCTGGCAGCCCTGAAGATCACCGTCGACCCGATCCAGGTCGCCGACGAGGACGTCGACGCCGAGATCGAGTCGCTGCGGCAGCGCTTCGGCACCCTCACCGGTGTCGACCGGCCCGCCGAGAACGGCGACTTCGTCTCCATCGACCTGTCGGCCACCGTCGACGGCACCGACGTGCCCGAGGCCCAGACCGAGGGGCTGTCCCACGAGGTCGGCTCCGGACAGCTGATCGAGGGCCTCGACGAGGCGATCATCGGGCTCAACGTCGACGAGTCCAAGACCTTCACCACCACGCTGGTCGCCGGTGAGCACGCCGGCCAGGAGGCCGAGGTCACCGTCACCGTCAAGTCGGTGAAGGTGCGCGAGCTGCCCGAGGTCGACGACGACTTCGCCCAGCTGGCAAGCGAATTCGACACCGTCGACGAGCTGCGCGCCGATCTGAAGGAGAAGGTCAGCCGGATCAAGCGGGTCCAGCAGGCCGAGGAGATCCGCGACAAGGCCATCGAGGTGCTGCTCGAGCAGACCGAGATCCCGCTGCCCGAGGCCGTCGTGCAGGCCCAGATCGACGACACGCTGCACAACGCGATCCACGGCCTCGACCACGACGAGGACAAGTTCGCCGAGACCCTCAAAGAGCAGGGCAGCAGCCGCGAGGAGTTCGACGCCGACAACCGCGCCAACGCGGAGAAGGCGATCAAGACCCAGCTGCTGATGGACGCCATCGCCGACAAGCTCGACGTCCAGGTCGGTCAGAACGACCTGACCGAGCGCCTGGTGCTGATGTCGCGCCAGTACGGCTTGGAGCCTCAGCAGCTGCTGCAGATGCTGCAGCAGAACAACCAGCTGCCCGCGATGTTCGCCGACGTCCGCCGCGGCCTGACCGTCGCCGCGGTCGTGCACGGCGCGACCGTCACCGACACCGAGGGCACCGAGATCGACACCACCGAGTTCTTCGGGCCCTCCGGTGAGCAGGCCGGGGCGGGCGAAGCGGACAGCGCGGACGCCGAGGCCGACGCGGCCGACGCTTCCGAGGAGCAGGCCGATTCCGACGAGCAGGCCGACGACACCAAGTGATGCTGTAAGCGAACGCGCGCCGTCTGGGGACTCCCCGGCGGCGCGGGTTCGTTAGTGTCATTCGTAAGACCGGTCACCGCGTCGGAAGTACACAAAGAAAGCAGGTATCCAGTCGTGACTGACATGCGTGGCGCCTCATCGGGCCTCAACCTTGTCGACTCGGTGTATGAGCGGTTGCTGGCCGAGCGCATCATCTTCCTGGGCTCCCAGGTCGACGACGACATCGCGAATCGGCTCTGCGCTCAGATCCTTCTGCTGTCGGCCGAGGATCCGACCAAGGACATCCACCTCTACATCAACTCGCCCGGCGGCTCGATCAGCGCCGGCATGGCGATCTACGACACCATGGTGCTCGCGCCGTGCGACGTGGCCACCTACGCAATGGGCATGGCCGCCTCGATGGGCGAGTTCCTGCTCGCCGCGGGCACCAAGGGCAAGCGCTACGCGCTGCCGCACGCGCGGATCCTGATGCACCAGCCCCTGGGTGGCATCACCGGCGGCGCCGCGGACATCGCCATCCAGGCCGAGCAGTTCGCGTCGATCAAGAAGGAGATGTTCCGGCTGAACGCCGAGTTCACCGGGCAGAGCATCGAACGGATCGAAGCCGACTCCGACCGCGACCGCTGGTTCACCGCGCAGGAAGCCCTGGAGTACGGATTCGTCGATCACATCATCACCAGCGTGACCATCAACGGCGACGGACCGGGAGCAGGAATCGACAAATGACCGACAACATCCACCCGTCCCTGGACCCCCGCGTGCAGCCGCAGGCCCGCTACATCCTGCCGTCGTTCATCGAGCACTCGAGCTTCGGCGTCAAGGAGTCCAACCCGTACAACAAGCTCTTCGAGGAACGCATCATCTTCCTCGGCGTGCAGGTCGACGACGCGTCGGCCAACGACATCATGGCCCAGCTGCTGGTCCTGGAGTCGCTGGATCCCGACCGCGACATCACGATGTACATCAACTCGCCCGGTGGTTCGTTCACCAGCCTGATGGCGATCTACGACACCATGCAGTACGTGCGTGCCGACATCCAGACCGTGTGCCTCGGTCAGGCCGCCTCGGCCGCTGCGGTGCTGCTGGCCGCCGGGACCCCCGGCAAGCGGATGGCCCTGCCCAACGCGCGTGTGCTGATCCATCAGCCCGCGCTCGGCGGCGTCATCCAGGGTCAGTTCTCCGACCTGGAGATCCAGGCCGCCGAGATCGAGCGGATGCGCACGCTGATGGAGGAGACCCTCGCGCGGCACACCGGTAAGGATCCGGGCGTCATCCGCAAGGACACCGATCGCGACAAGATCCTGACCGCCGCGGCGGCCAAGGAATACGGGATCATCGACACGGTCCTGGAGTACCGCAAGCTGTCGGCCCAGAAGGGCTGAGCGGTCTCCCGGTAGTACCGTCGCAGCGCGTGGTGCGCGCCTCGAAAGAGGTAGCGCACTACGCGCTGCGGCGTTTCTGAACCTCCCTAACCTCCGAGTTGTGGCGCTGTCTGCGTCGCGTGACTCAACGGGGAGGACACTCATGAACAGCGTGTTGTACTGGAATTCTGTGCTGCTGGAAGCCTCCAGGCGGGACTTCAGCAGGGGGTACGTCAACAACCAACAGCCGGGTCCGATCCGGACCGCGCGGGCGATGGCCATGGTGCACCTCGCCGTCCACGACGCCGTGGCGTTCCATCCCACGGGGAATCCGGCCGCCGCCTATCTGACCAAGAAGGGCCAACCCCCCGTCGGAGTCAGCGGGCCGATCGACGACGTCATCGCCGGCGCCGCGGTGACCATGCTCAAACATCTCTATCCCGCCTACGGGCGATTCTTCGACGACGCCCTGGGCCGGTACAACAATGGCGCCTTCGGCAGTGGTGCGAAGGTGGCGATGGAGATCATCAAGCTGCGGACCGGCGACGGATCGGACGTGTCGATCGAAGCGCCGCAGGTGCCGACGCCCGCCTACGGCGAGCACCGGGCCGATCCCTACTCGGCGAGACAGCCGCGCCTCGGGCCGGTGTGGGGAAATGTCACCCGCTTCGCCGAGTCCGGCCACCAAATGCTCGCGCCGTTCCCCGGCCACAATCACCCGGAGAACCATCTGCTGGATCCCGACTACAAAGATGACTTCGAGGAGGTGCGGGACTACGGGTCGGTGCAGCGGAAGCTCCGGACTGCCGAGCAGGAACGCATCGGCGTCTACTGGGGGTACGACGGCGCCAACAACCTCGGCGTACCGCCCAGGCTGTACAACCAGATCGCACGGAAGGTCCTGGAGAACCGCTCGCTGAACCAGAGTCAGACCGCGGAGCTGTTCGCTGTGCTGAACGTCGCGATGGCCGACGCGGGTATCGATGCCTGGTACTACAAGTACGTCCACAACGTGTGGCGACCGGTGATCGGCATCCGCAACGAGCCCGCACCGCACGGCGATCCGTTCTGGGCTCCGCTGGGCGCGCCGCAGACCAACGGCTCGCGTGCCACCGCCACCCCGCCGTTCCCGGCCTACCCTTCCGGTCACGCATCGTTCGGCGCGGCGGTGATGCAGGTGCTCCGGTTGGGACTGATCAAGAACCCGAGTCCGATCACCGTCGCCGACGTGCTCGACGTCGAAACCGGAGATTCGGTTCCCGTCCCCGAGGAGACGTTCACCTTCGTCTCTGACGAACTGGACGGCATCGCAGCAGACCCCGACGGCTCGCTGCGGGCCCTCACACCGGTCACGTTCAAGAACTTTGTGGAACCGGTCTGGGAGAACTCGGTGAGCCGGGTCTACCTCGGCGTGCACTGGCGCTTCGACGGCATTCCGCGCAACCCCAGTCAAAAGATCGGAGGCGTGCCGCTGGGGTTGGCGGTCGGCAGCGAGGCGCACCAGTTCTTCAACAACGCGCCGTCACTCGGTGAGGGCGCGTGAGGCCTACGTTCCTCAGCTGTTGCCGTAGATCCTGGTCGGCGTGACGAGCACGGCCGTGCGGCGCTGCTCGCGCATCGTGCGGTCGTAGGCGTCCCAGTCGTCGTGGGTGCCACCTGCGGCGGTGAAGATGTCCCGCAGCAGCCGGGGGAGGGTGTCGTCGGTCCCGAGCCACGGCTGGGGATCGTCCGGGCCGGCCAGTTCGGCGGTGCCCTCGACGGTGGCCCAGTGCCAGCCCCGCCGGAACGTCACCGCGATCTGTGGCCGGGAGCGCAGGTTCGCAAGCTTGACCCGCCCGTAGGTGACGAAACCCAGCACCTGTTCGCCGGTGGCCGGGTGCGGGAGCGGGCCTGCGTTGATCAGTGAGGCCTGGATCGTCTGGTCCGCGCGCAGCGTAGCCACCACGGCCAATCCGTTCTCGTCGCGGGCCAGCGCGAACGCGTCCTGAAGCGAGGTCATGTCCGCAGGGTACGGCCGGCCGCCGTCGGGTAGCGGGGGTGACGTAATGGGGTGTCCATGTCGCAGCGAATCGGTCGCGCGTGACGCTAGTGACGCTGGCGGCGTCGGCGTTGGCCGGGGTGCTGATCCAGACCACGACGGCCGCGGTCGCACAGGCCCAGGAGCCGGTGTGCCCGGGCGGAACGTACTGGGACACCGTCACGGCGACGTGCGTTGCGGTCAACGTGTACGTGAACCCGCCGAACCCGGTGATCGGCCCCGCCGGTCCGATCGGGGTGGGCGGCGTCATCGGACCCGTCGGGCCGGGACCGGTCGGCCCCGGACCGCTGGGGCCCGGGCCGTTGGGGCCCGGACCCCGCTGATGCCCACTCGACGATGCCCGGTGACCCGGACCGGCCACAGCGCCGGTGACGGATCGCCGGGCATCGTCGTGGCCGCGCACGTTCAGTTCGGCGGCGGATCCCAGGTCACGAGGTCACCCGGCCACCTCGCGGTAGGGCAGGTACTCTCGGTCGGGTAACGGCGGCGACACGCCAGAGACACGGCGGTGCGTTGCGCGGCATCGCGGACGGCTCAGGCGATATGTTGACGCAACCACACGTGAATACCACCGACGCGATTCGGCTTTATCGGTCGCACAGCGACGGAACCTGCGGGTAGCGTCGGGGATACACCCGGCGGTCCCGGTGCAGCACACCGAAACGACTGGATATCGACGGCGACAGGAAGTAGGACCACAGCACAATGGCACGCATAGGAGATGGCGGCGACCTGCTGAAGTGCTCGTTCTGCGGTAAGAGCCAGAAGCAGGTGAAGAAGCTCATCGCGGGACCGGGCGTCTACATCTGCGACGAGTGCATCGACCTGTGCAACGAGATCATCGAGGAGGAGCTGGCCGACGCCGACGACGTCAAGCTCGACGAGCTCCCCAAGCCGGCCGAGATCCGGGACTTCCTCGAGGGTTACGTGATCGGCCAGGACACCGCCAAGCGCACGCTCGCCGTGGCCGTCTACAACCACTACAAGCGGATCCAGGCCGGCGAGAAGTCGCGTGACTCCCGCTCCGAGCCCGTCGAGCTGGCCAAGTCCAACATCCTGATGCTCGGGCCCACCGGCTGTGGCAAGACCTACCTCGCGCAGACGCTCGCCAAGATGCTGAACGTGCCGTTCGCGATCGCCGACGCCACCGCGCTGACCGAGGCCGGCTACGTCGGCGAGGACGTCGAGAACATTCTGCTCAAGCTGATCCAGGCCGCCGACTACGACGTCAAGCGCGCCGAGACCGGCATCATCTACATCGACGAGGTCGACAAGATCGCCCGCAAGAGCGAGAACCCGTCGATCACCCGCGACGTGAGCGGCGAGGGCGTGCAGCAGGCCCTGCTGAAGATCCTGGAGGGCACGCAGGCATCGGTGCCGCCGCAGGGCGGCCGCAAGCACCCGCACCAGGAATTCATCCAGATCGACACCACCAACGTGCTGTTCATCGTGGCGGGTGCGTTCGCAGGCCTGGAGCGGATCGTGTCCGACCGCGTCGGCAAGCGCGGCCTCGGCTTCGGTGCCGAGGTGAAGTCCAAGGCCGAGATCGACACCCAGGACCACTTCGCCGAGGTCATGCCCGAGGATCTGATCAAGTTCGGTCTGATCCCGGAGTTCATCGGTCGCCTTCCGGTCGTCGCGTCGGTGACGAACCTGGACAAGGAATCGCTGGTGAAGATCCTGTCCGAGCCGAAGAACGCGCTGGTCAAGCAGTACACCCGGCTCTTCGAAATGGACGGGGTCGAGCTGGAGTTCGACGAGGACGCGCTCGAGGCGATCGCCGATCAGGCCATCCACCGTGGCACCGGAGCTCGCGGGCTGCGCGCGATCATGGAGGAAGTCCTGCTGCCGGTGATGTACGACATCCCGAGCCGCGACGACGTCGCCAAGGTGGTCGTGACCAAGGAGACCGTCGAGCACAACGTGCTGCCGACGATCGTGCCGCGCAAGCCGTCGCGCACCGAGCGGCGCGACAAGTCCGCCTGACGACGGTCAAGCGTCGAGGGACGAGACGCGTTGAGGAGTCAGGCAATTAAGTCCGCCTGACGACGGTCAAGCGGCGAGGGACGAGACGCGTTGAGGAGTCGGGCAATCAGGTCCGCCTAGAACCGACAATGCACTGAGGGCTGTCCGTGAAAGCGGACAGCCCTCAGTGCATTTCCGGCAGAGCCGGCGCCCGGGTGCCGATCACCTCGTCGACGAGCGCGGCGATCTCGGCGACGCCGTCGCGGGCGGCGTAGGCGCTCTGCAGCCGGCGGGCCTGCGCCCGGTACGCCGGGTCGCCCAGCACGTCCCGCACGGCGCGACCCACCTCGGCCGCCGTCGGCGTCCCGGTGCGCAGATCGATCCCCGCGCCGAAGTGCTGGACGCGGGCGGCGACTTCGGGTTTGTCCTCGGTCTTGCCGGCGACCACCATCGGCACCCCGGCAGCCAACGCGCGCTGTACGGCGCCGTAGCCGCCGTTGGTGACCATCACGTCCACGCGGGGCAGCAGCACGTCGTGCGGGAAGTATTCGCACGCAAAGGTGTTGAGCGGCAGCGGGGATCGCAGTTCGGAGACCGGCCGTCCACCCGTCGACACCACCACGGTGACGTCCTCACCGGCCAGCGCCTCGACCGTCGGCTCGATCAGCCGGGTCAGGTCGGCGTTGTCGACGGTGCCCTGCGTGACATGCACGACGGGCCGCCCGCTGTTCAGCTGATCCCACCACAGCGGCGGGGTGAAGTTGTCAGCCGGCGACGGGGTGACCGCGCCGACGAACCGGACGTGGGAGGGCAGGTCGCTGCGCCGGTACTCGAACTCGGGGATCGTCGGCACGATCACCCGGTCGGCCAGCGAAAGACTGTCCAGGACGAACACCGGCAGCTCGGGCAGGCCCATGGCGCCGAGCATCCGGTCGACCGACTGGTGGGCGGGACGCAGCGCCACCTTCTGCGTGGCGAGGGTCAGGATCCGGTTGCGCAGCCTTCCGAGCACACCGCGCATCGGCGGGATTCCGGGTCCGGCGGGTGCGGTGTCGCGGCTGGTGAGGAACAGCGGCGTCGGGGAGTAGGACAGGATCGGCGGACGCGCGGCGCCGGCGTCGAGCAGCAGCGGCAGGGTGCCGAGGAAGAGCGCGTCGGCGATCACCGCGTCGTAGCGGTTGGTCGCCAACAGTTCCTGCAGCGCGCTGAACTGATGGGGCAGCGGCCGGACGAAGATGTGTTCGATGTCGAAGTTGAGTCGTCCGAGGCCGGAGGTCTGCGCGCGGCCGGGCAGGTCGTCGTCGAGCGCCGAGTCATCGATGAGGTCGGCGGCTCGGGGCAACGGGCAGGCTCTGGCTCCGACCGCTCTGACCTGGTCGGCGTGACGTGCGGCGGTCAGGACCGTGACGCGGTCACCGCGGGCGACGAGACCGCGCGCCACGTTCAGCAGCGGCGAGAGGTGTCCGACGAAGGGGCAGGACGCGATGAGGATTTCCGGCATGCGTCGATGGTCGCCGCCGCGGCGGTCGGCCCGCTTGAAGGTTTGGTGGAGAACCCGTGGAGATTTGCGGCCGACCGGTCAGTTGGTGACGCGGTCCGGGCGCGTGTAGACGTTCATCGAATCCCCGCGCAGGAAGGCGACCAGCGTGAGCCCGGACTGGCCGGCCAGGTCCACCGCCAGTGAGGACGGCGCCGAAACGGCGGCCAGCACCGGGATGCCCGCCATCACCGCCTTCTGGGTCAGCTCGAACGAGGCCCGCCCGCTGACCAGCAGCACGGTGTCGCTCAGCGGGATCCGCCGGTTCTCCAGCGCCCAGCCCACCACCTTGTCGACGGCATTGTGCCGGCCGATGTCCTCACGCACCACGAGCACGGTGCCGTCGGTGCCGAACAGCGCCGCGCCGTGCAGGCCTCCGGTGGCGGCGAACACCTTCTGTTCGCCGCGCAGCTTGCCCGGCATCCCCGCCAGGGTCCCGGCGCTGACGGTCGCCGGGTCGTCACCGGGGGCGTGCTTGCTGATCAGTCGCACCGCGTCGAGTGAGGCCTTGCCGCACACCCCGCACGACGAGGTCGTGTAGAAGTTCCGGGTGGGATCCACATCCGGGGCGGGGACCCCGGGCGCAAGAGTGACGTCCAGAACGTTGTAGGTGTTCTGCGAGTAGCCGGAACTGTCCTCGGTGGCGCCGCGGCAGTAGCGCACCGACAGGATGTCGTCGCGGCCGCCGACGATGCCCTCGGTGAGCAGGAATCCCTGCGCGAGTTCGACATCCGAACCCGGCGTGCGCATCGTGACGGTGATCGGCTTGCCGTCGACCCGGATCTCCAGCGGCTCTTCGACCACCAGTGTCTCGGGCCGCGCGACGACGTCGGCCGTCGTCACGTGGTGCACCCGGCGGCGCGCCGTCACCCGGCCCACTTAGCTGCGCTCCAGCCTGATCACGACCGCCTTGGACACCGGCGTGTTCGATTTCGCGGCGGTGTGGTCCAGGGGAACAAGGGGATTCGTCTCGGGATAGTAGGCCGCGGCGTTGCCTTCCGGGGTCGGGTAGCCCACCACCCGGAAGTCCTTCGCATACCGTTCCTGCAACTGGCCTGCGGAATCGGTGAACTCGGAGACCAGGTCGACGCGGTCACCGTCGGTCAGGCCGAAGCGCGCCAGATCGGCGGGGTTGACGAACACCACCCGGCGCCCGCCCTTGACGCCGCGGTAGCGGTCGTCGAGACCGTAGATGGTGGTGTTGTACTGATCGTGGCTGCGCAGGGTCTGCAGCACCAGCCTGCCCTCGGGCACCGGGACCCATTCGACCGGATACGCGGCGAAGTTCGCTTTTCCTGTCGCGGTGTGGAATTCGCGCGAATCACGCGGCGGGTGCGGCAGCTGGAACCCGTCCGGCTCGCGGACGCGGCGGTTGTAGTCGTCGCAACCGGGGACCACGGCCGCGATCGCGTCGCGGATCGTGTCGTAGTCCGCGTTGAACGTCTCCCACGGCACCGGATGGTCCGGGCCGAACACCGTGCGGGCCAGCTGGCAGACGATCGCGACCTCGCTCCGCACGTGGTCACCGGGCGGGCGCAGGCTCCCGCGGGACAGGTGCACCATCGACATCGAATCCTCGACCGACACCAGCTGCTTTCCGGTCGCCTGGATGTCGCGGTCGGTGCGGCCCAGCGACGGCAGGATCAGCGCGGTGCGCCCGTGTACGAGGTGGCTGCGGTTGAGCTTCGTCGACACCTGCACCGTCAGTGAGCAGTTGCGCAGCGCGGCCTCGGTGACCGGGGTGTCGGGGGTGGCGGAGACGAAGTTGCCGCCCATCGCCATGAACACCGTGGCCTTGCCGTCGCGCATGGCGCGGATCGCGTCGACGGTGTCGTAGCCGTGGTCGCGCGGGGACGCGATGCCGAACCGGGTGTCGAGGGCGGCCAGGAACCGCTCCGGCATCTTCTCCCAGATCCCCATCGTGCGGTCACCCTGCACGTTGGAGTGCCCGCGCACCGGGCACAGGCCCGCCCCGGGCTTGCCGATCATGCCGCGCATCAACAGCAGGTTGGAGATCTCGCTGATCGAGGGCACCGCGTGCTTGTGCTGGGTCAGTCCCATCGCCCAGCACACCACGATCCGCTGCGACGTCGCCATCATCGACGCGACACGGTCGAGCTGATCGCGTCCGATGCCGGTGGCTTCCAGCACGGTATCGAGATCCACGGCGCGGGTGCGTGCTTCGTATTCGGCGAAACCTGCGGTGTGTCTGTCGACGAAGTCGCGGTCGACGATCTGGACGTCCGGCCCGGCTTCGTCCTGGGCCTCCAGCAGCAGCCGGCCCAGACCGGCGAACAGTGCCATGTCCCCGCCGAGGCGGATCTGGACGAACTCGTCGGCGATCGGCACGCCGTCGCCGACCACGCCGTGCACCTTCTGCGGATCCTTGAATCGGATGAGGCCGGCCTCGGGCAGCGGATTGACCGCGATCACCTTGGCGCCGTTGGCTTTCGCCTTCTCCAGGACCGACAGCATCCGGGGATGGTTGGTGCCGGGGTTCTGCCCGGCGATCAGGATCAGGTCGGCCTGCACGAGGTCCTCGACCGTGACCGATCCCTTGCCGATCCCGATCGCGTCGATGAGCGCGGTCCCGGAGGACTCGTGGCACATGTTCGAACAGTCCGGCAGGTTGTTGGTGCCGAAGCTGCGCACGAACAGCTGGTAGAGGAACGCCGCCTCGTTGCTGGTGCGGCCCGAGGTGTAGAACACCGCACGGTTGGGGTCGTCGAGCGCACCGAGCTCGTCGGCGATCAGCCGGTAGGCGTCCGCCCACTCGATCGGCCGGTAGTGGTCGTCGCCCGGTCGCAGCACCATCGGGTGGGTCAGGCGGCCCTGCTGCGACAGCCAGTATTCGGGTTTGGCGTCCAGTTCGGCGATGGAGTGGCGCGCGAAGAACTCCGGGGTGACCACGCGCTTGGTGGCTTCCTCGGCGACGGCCTTGGCGCCGTTCTCGCAGAACTCGGCAAGCTTGCGGCCGCCGTGCTCCTCGGGCCAGGCGCACCCCGGGCAGTCGAAGCCGTGCCGCTGGTTGAGTTTGGCCAGCGTCGCCGCTGTGCGGACGGCACCCATCTGGGACAGTGCGCGCTGCATGCTGACCATCACGGCCTTCACACCGGCGGCCTCGCTCTTGGCGGGCCCGACCTGCACGTCCAGCTCGCTGTAGTCGGCGTCGACGTCCTTCGCGGTGGCCATCGTTCCAATCTAACCGCCGGAAAATCCGGGCAGACCCAGATGAGGAGCGGCGCCGTTTGGTATTTCACATGCAGTGATAGACGCTGGCTATCGACTGTGGCTGGGCGGCCCGGACCGGAAAGGGGAGCGACGTGCTGTTGCAGCACCTGGACTACCTGCTGGCACTCGCCGCCGAGCGTCATTTCGGGCGGGCGGCGGCCCGCTGTCACGTGAGCCAGCCGACGCTGTCGGTGGCGATCCGTCGGCTGGAGCGCGATCTCGGCGTGGTCATCGTGCAGCGCGGGCAGCGCTTCGAGGGCTTCACCGACGAAGGTCGACGGGTAGTGACCTGGGCTCAGCGCATCACCGCCGAACGCGACGAGATGCTCGCCGACCTCGAGCGGATGCGGGGACGGCTGACCGTCACCGCCCGCCTCGGCGCGATCCCGACGGCGGTGCCGGCCACCCCGTTCATCACCGCGGAGTTCCTGAGCCGGAATCCGGCCGCCTCGGTCCGGGTCGAGGCGCTGTCGTCGCGGGAGATCGCCAGGCGGCTGGCCGATTTCGAGATCGACGCCGGCCTGACCTATCTCGACGAAGAAGCGCCGCCGGGTACCCGCTCGGTGGAGCTCTACCGCGAACGGTATGTGTTGGTGGCCCCGGCCGACGACCCGTTGATGAACTGCGCCGAGGTGGGCTGGTCGGACGCCGCCACCAGGCAGCTGTGCGCGCTGACCACCACCATGCGGAATCGGCGCATCCTCGACGCCAACATGGCCGCCGAGGGCGTGAGCTACCGTCCCGCGGTGGAGGCCGACTCGGTCGATGCACTGTTCGCGCACCTGACGCAGTCGCGGCGGGCCACCATCGCCTCCACCGCGTGGCTGTCCCGGCTCGGGCTGCCCGACGGGTTCGCCGCGCGACCGATGGCCCAGCACGGTCCTCGCCCGGCGATCGGGCTGGTCGTCCTCGACCGTGCCCCGGCGTCGATCGTGGCCGCCGCACTCGTCGACGTGGCCGGCGACCTCGATCTCGGCGCCCGGCTCGACCGGATCTGGGACGGGTCGAATCGGTCGTCGCCCCTGTGATTGATTGACCCGCGTCCTGGGGACACTGCGGTGTGATCTCAGGTAGAGGCCGCTAGCGATGGCGGGGCTGACACTGCTGCTCCTGCTGGCCGCAGCGACGGTGGTGCTCGCACCACTGGCTGGGCGCCTCAACGTGCCCTATCCCGTGATGATGCTCATGTTCGGGCTGGCGATGGCGTTCGTACCCAGGCTGGCGGTGCCCGCCGTGAACCCCGAACTCATCCTCCCGCTCGTCCTGCCCCCGCTGCTCTTCGCCGCCGCCCGGCGCACGTCATGGCGGCAGTTCCTGGACAACCGGCGGGCGATCGCGTTGTTGGCCATTGCGCTGGTGGGGGTGACGGCATTCGCCGTCGGCGCGGTGCTACACGCGTTGGTCCCGGGGTTACCGCTGATCGCCGCGGTGGCGCTGGGCGCCGCGGTGGCTCCGCCCGACCCGGTGGCGGCCACCGCGGTGGCCCAGAAGCTGAGGCTGCCCCGCCGCCTGCGCACGATCCTGGAAGGGGAGGGGCTGTCCAACGACGCCACGTCGCTGGTGCTCTACGAGGTTGCCGTCGCGTCGACGATGGCCGGTGCGTTCGCCCCGTGGCACGCCGGGGGCACGCTGGGCGCGGCCATCCTGATCGGTGTGCTCGTGGGACTGGTCATCGCCGTCGTGACCCGATGGTTGCTGCGGAGACTGCCGCCGCACCCGGCAGGTAGCGCGCTGGTGCTGGTGATGCCGTTCGCGGCCTATGTCGCCGCGGACGCCGCGCACGGCAGCGGGGTTCTCGCGGTGGTGACCATCGCGCTGGCGCTCAGCCGCTACTCCGACCAGGAGTCGTCCGAAACCCGCCTGATGTCCGGGACCACCTGGGAGATCATCGAATTGCTGGTCACCGGAGCGGCATTCGCGTTCGTCGGCCTGGAGCTGCGGGCCGTCGCCGGCCAGGTGTCGGGTTCGGTGGCCACACTCGTCGAGCAGGCCCTGCTGATCACCGCGGTCGTCGTCGTGGTCCGGTTCGTCTGGATCTTCACCGTCTCCGGTCTCGACGAGATGCTGATGCGCAGGAAGCGGGACATCGCCGAACCCGTGGGCTGGCGCGAGATGACGGTGGCGTCGTGGGCGGGCATGCGCGGCGTCGTGACCTTGGCCGCGGTGCTGGCGCTGCCGCCCGACTTCCCGGAGCGAGAACGGCTGATCTTCATCGCATTCGTCGTGATCATCGGCACGATGCTGGTGCAGGGCCTGACATTGCCGTTGCTGGTGCGGGTCCTCGGCGTCAGCGCCTCCGGTGACGAGGAGGCGGCGGAAGAGCAGGAGTTGCTGCGGCGCGGGCGTGAGGCCGGCCTCCGGCGACTCGACGACCTGCGCTTCCGTGGCGGCGTGGACTCACGCGACATCGACGAGGCGCGCGAAAACGCCGACCGGATGTGGCATTCGCTCGGGCTGACCGCGCAGGACGAGGACGGCCGGGGCACGGTCGACCACCACGACGCCGAGACGTTGAACGCACTCAAGGAGGAACTGCTCGAAGCGGCCCGCGCTGCGGTGGTGGACGCTCGGAGCCACTCGGGCACCGATCCTCTGCTCGTCGACCGGGTGCTGCGGCGTCTCGACAGCCGGGGCACGACCGGCAACTGACGTGCCGGGCGGTGCGGTTCTCAGCGGTCAGCGAGTACCGTGCGCGCGGTGTCGGCGGCGAGCGTGAGTGCCTCCGCCACCGGCAGCTTGCGGAACGCGGAAGACAGGATCTCGACGCCCCATGGCCCGTCAAACCCCTTGCTCCGCAACAGTGCCACCAGTCCGGTCAGATCGAAAGACCCCTCGCCGCAGAGCACGCGGCGTTCGACGGTGTCCTCGAACAGTGTGCCGATCACCTGCGCGTGGGCGTCGTCGAGTTCGACGCCGAACACCGCCTCGCCCGGCAGAGTGTCGTTCAGCTCGGCCAGCGACGTCCCGGCCCGGAACACGTGCCAGGCGTCGACGATCAGTCCGACAGTGGGATGCCCTGCTGCGCTGACCAATTCGGCGCCCGCGGGCAGGGACGCGATCCGGGAGAACGGCATCGGCTCGATCGCGATGCATGTGCCCAGCTGTGCGGCCTCGTCGGCCAGCTCGCGCAGGGGGGCGACCAGTGGTTCCAGGTCGGTGCAGGCCGCGCCGTGGTCCGAACCGATCTTGATGAAGGCGGGATTCATCTCGGCCGACGCCTCGAACAACAGATCGCGGACGTCGTGGGTGTGCCCGGGCCGGCCGCGCGGGATCCACCACCGTTCGATCAGCTCGATCTCGACATGACTGAGTCCGTGATCGGCGACCATGTGTCGCAACGCGGCAAAGCCGATCGAATCCTTGATCGCGACAAGGTCGTCCGCGACCAAGCCGAGGCCTGTGAAGCCGGCCTCGGCGACCGCGCGGACCCGCTCGGCGACCGGCACCGGGCTGGTCGCGGGGGTATCCATCGGGGACACATCACCGGCGCTTGTCCACGCGGTCGCGACGAGTTGAGGCATCGACATGGATCTCCTCCTCGGTGAAGGTGCGTGAAGTTGGGTCCGCACGCGGCGTGTCTCCTTCTGACACGCACGCTCGCGGGTCGTGGTGGGGGTCAGGCCATGTGTTCCCGCACTAAGGCCGCTCTGCGAGGCGCACGTCGACGGGCAGACCGGTTTCGAGCGATTCGACGCCCGCATCGCACACCGCGGCCGCGGCGTAACCGTCCCATGCGGTCGGGCCTGCTGTGTAGTTTCCGGTCGTCGACCCGGTCGTGACCGCGTCCACCCAGCGCTGGATCTCGGTGTCGTACGCGCGGCCGAACCGCTCGCGGAAGCCCGGGGTGATCGTCCCGCCCCACATGCCGCGGCTCGTCTTGCGGATCAGCCCCACGTCGAGGCCGATCATCGCGCTGCCGCGCTCGCCGACCACCTCGGTGCGGACCTCGTAGGCGACACCGGTGGTGACGAACAGTTCGACGTCCACGTGCCGGCCGGACACCGTCCGCAGGATCGCGATCTGCGGATCGATGACACCGTGCGGGGCACCAGGATTCGACGCGGGCTTGACGACCTGTACGGTCGCGATCTCCTCGCCGAACAGATACCGCGTCACGTCGACCTCGTGCACCAGTGAGTCCTTGACGATCAGCGAGCTGTCGAAGTACGACGGCACACTCGGATTGCGGTGCACGCAGTGCATCACCAGCGGCTGTCCCAGTTCGCCGGCGTCGAGGAGCGCCTTGAGTTCCATGTACTCGTCGTCGAAGCGGCGCATGAAGCCGACCTGGATCAGCCGGCGACCGAGTTCGGCCTCCCGCCGGACGATCTGCAGCGAGGTGGCGACATCGGTGGTGAGCGGCTTCTCGCACATCACCGGTTTGCCGTGATCCAGGCAGGCCAGCAGCTGCTCCTCGTGCGTGGTGCCGGGAGTGGCCAGCAGTACCGCGTCGACCTCCGGGTCGGAGATCGCCTCGAGCGGGTCGAGGACCGCCCGGCAGCCGTCGATGCCCGATGCGATCTGCTCGGCCTTCTCGGCGACGTAGTCATTGACCACCGACACCCGCGCCCCGGCGATCCGGGATGTGATCCGGGCGACGTGGTCGGCGCCCATCACGCCCACCCCGAGCACGGCCACACGCAGCTCAGACATTCGGGTGCAGTCAGCGATCCGACGGATTGACCAGTGGCCGTTGGACTTTCTTCCAGTCCGCGTACCGCTGGTGTGCCTGCTGCGTCGACTCCAGCGTCGACACCTCACTGACCGGGACGTCCCACCACGACTGGCTGTCCGGCGCGAAGATCATCGGATCCGTCTCGACGTGGATGACCGTGGTGCGGTCACCGGCCTTGGCGACCTTGACGGCGTCGCTGAACTCGGCCGCGGTGGTAACCCGGATGACGTCGGCGCCCAGGCTGGCCGCGTTGGCCGCCAGATCGACGGGCAGCCTGTCGCCGTCGAGCCGGCCGTCCTTGCCGCGGTACCGGTAGCTGGTGCCGAACCGCTGAGAGCCGACCGAATCCGAAAGACCGCCGATCGAGGCGAAGCCGTGGTTCTGCACCAGCACCGGGATGACCTTGACGCCCTCCTGGACAGCGGTCACCAACTCGGTGGCCATCATCAGGTAGGAGCCGTCGCCGACCATGATGAACACGTCGCGGTCGGGGGCGGCCATCCGCACGCCGATACCGCCGGCGATCTCGTAACCCATGCAGGAGAACCCGTACTCGACGTGGTAGCCCTTGCGGTCGCGCATCCGCCACAGCTTGTGCAGGTCGCCGGGCATCGAACCGGCCGCGCACACCACGACGTCGCGCGGGTCCGACAGCGAGTTGACCAGGCCGATCACCTGGTTCTGGTTCAGCGCCGCGCCGTCCTCGGTGCGGTACACCTCGGACACGGTGTCGTCCCACTCGGCCCTGAGCTCCTGTACCCGGGTGCGGTACTCGTCGCTGACGGAGTGACCGTGCAGCAGTTCGGTGAGCGCCTCCAGCGCCTCCCGGGCGTCGGCGACCACGCTGATGCCGCCCTGCTTCACCGCATCCAGCGACGCGACGTTGACGTTGACGAACCGGACATCGGGATTGTTGAACGCGGTACGCGAGGCGGAGGTGAAATCGCTGTAGCGGGTGCCGATTCCGATGACGACGTCGGCATCGGCGGCCAGCGCGTTGGCGGCGGTGGTGCCGGTGGAGCCGACCGCCCCGACGGAGCGGGGGTCGTCGTGCAGCAGCGCACCCTTGCCGGCCTGGCTCTCACACACCGGGATCCCGGTCTCGGCGACGAACCGGGCCAGCGCATCGTTGGCGCCGGAGTAGATCACCCCGCCACCGGCCACGATCAGCGGCTTGGTGGCCGACCGGATCACCTCGGCGGCCTTGGCGATCACCGGGCGCTCCGGCAGCGGGCGGGCGATGTGCCAGGTGCGCTCGGCGAACAGCGACACCGGCCAGTCGAACGCCTCGGCCTGCACATCCTGGGGCAGGGCCACGGTCGCTGCGCCGGTCTCGACGGGATCGGTCAGCACCCGCATCGCCCCCAGCAGCGCCGCGGGCAGCTGCTCGGGCCGCCACACCCGGTCGAAATAGCGCGACAGCGGCTTGAACGCGTCGTTGACGGTGACGTCGCCGGACGACGGCAGCTCCAGCTCCTGCAGCACCGGCGAGCTCACCCGTGTCGCGAACGTGTCTGCGGGAAGCAGCAAGACCGGAAGACGGTTGATGGTGGCCAGCGCCGCACCGGTCAGCATGTTGGTCGAACCGGGGCCGACGCTGGCGGTCACCGCCCAGGCCTCGGTGCGGTCGCGCTGCCGGGCGTAGCCGACCGCGGTGTGCACCATCGCCTGCTCGTTGCGGCCCAGCACGTACCTCAGACCGGGCTCCACGCCGGCCTCGTGGGCTTCGACCTCGTCCTGCAGCAGCGCCTGGCCGATACCGGCGACGTTGCCGTGACCGAAGATGCCCAGACAACCGGCGAAGAACTTGTGCCGCTCACCGTCGTGCTCGACGTACTGGTTGGCCAGGAAGCGCACGGTGGCCTGGGCGACGGTGAGCCGCACGGTCGGCTCGGTGTCGACGGACTTCTCGGTGGACTTCGGCGCGGTGGAAACCACGGTCATTCTCCTTCGGGGGCAGAGTCCGGCACGGAAAGGGCCCTGAACGGAAGGCGGGGGTCGATCTCCTGGTGCTCCCAGCTGCCGCGCAGCCAGGTATGGGCGGGATCGTCACAGATGAGCCACGCGCGGGTGGGCCCCGAACCGGCCATCACGTTCAGGTAGTACATGTGGTGGCCCGGCGCTGCGATCGACGGTCCGTGATAGCCGTGGGGGACCAGCACCACGTCGCCGGAGCGGACCTCCTCGAGCACCTCGATCGGACGCTCGGGGGTGCCGTACACCCGGTGGTAGCCGAATCCCGTGGTGCCGGCGGGGCTGTCGTCGATCTCGAAGTAGTAGATCTCTTCGAGCTGGGTCTCGACGTCGGTGTTCTCGTCGTGTTTGTGTGCCGGGTAGCTCGACCAGTTGCCGCCCGGGGTGATCACCTCGCACGCGATCAGCGAGTCCGCCTCGAAGGCTGTGGCGGTGCCGAAGTTGTGCACCTGACGGCTGCAGTTGCCCGCACCGCGCAGTTCGACGGGCACGTCGGCCGCGGCCACCCGGCGGTTCGGGAACGAGGTCTCGGCGCGGGCACCGCAGATCGCGATTCTGCCGTGGCCCGACAGCGTGTAGTCCTGACCGATGCCCAGGTACACCATGTCGGCGGGCCCGTCGAACACCGAAGCGCGCGGCGACAACTCGAACGTCCGGCCGTCGCACTCGACGGTGCCGCCGCCGGCCAGCGGCAGAATCATCACCTCGTTGTCGCCGGTGGCCAGCGACACCGAGCCGGCGTCACCGAGATCGACGACGTGCAAGGAGGATTCGGCCCAGCCTGCGTCCTCGGGTGTGATCGCGACGGTGAACGGAGCCTCGGCGCTGCCGGCGGGGATGTACAGCTTCGACCTCATCGGACCATCGCCACCGCGGTCGCGACGGCCGAGCTGACGTCGTCGTCCGGTGGATACAGCAGGGTGCGGCCGACGATCAGGCCGCGCACCGACGGCAGTGCCAGGGCCTTCTCCCAGCTGGCGAACGCCTCTTCGGGATGGGTGGGGTCACCGCCGAGTAGCAGCGTCGGCATCGTGGTGGACTCCATGACCCGGTCCATCTCGGGCACCACGGGCAGCTTCATCCAGGTGTACGCCGAGGTGGCGCCCAGCCCCTGACCGATGTGCACCGACTTGATCACCGCGTCGGGGGACAGGTCGTTGCGGACCTTGCCGTTCACCCGGGAGGACATGAACGGCTCCAGCATCGCGATCAGGCCGTGGGCGGCCAGCTCGTCGACGGCCTGCGCACAGGCCGCCATCGTGGCGACGGTGCCCGGGTCGTCGAGGTCGATGCGGCAGAGCATCTTTCCGCCGTTCATCCGTGCCGCGGCAGTCGAGGCCGCGGTGGCGCCGGTCATGCGGTCGTCGAGCTCGAACGACGCGCCGGCCAGGCCGCCGCGGTTGAAGGAGGAGAACACCACCTTGTCCTCGAGCGCGCCCAGCAGGACCAGGTCGTCGAGGATGTCGGCAGTGGCCAGCACACCGTCGACGCCGGGATCGGCGAGCGCGGCGCGCAGCCGGTCGAGCAGATCGATGCGGCTGTTCATCGCGGTGGGCCGCGAACCCACCGAGAGCGCACCGCGAGCCGGGTGGTCGGCGGCGACGATCATCAGTCTTCCGTTGCCGCGCAACGTGGGTCGGGTGGTGCGCTGTGCCCATGCCCGCGCGACCGCGCCTGGGTCGCCGGCCCTGACGTCGGTGACCGAGGCGTAGTCGGTGCACACGGCGGTATCAGACATTGACGGCCTCCACAGCGGTCTGTTCGGCCAGTGCGGCGACTTCGGCGACGGTGGGCATGGCGGTCGAGCATTCGAGGCGGCCGGCCACGATGGCTCCGGCGGCGTTGGCGTAGCGCAGCGTCTTCTCCAGGGACCAGCCGTGCAGCAGTCCGTGACAGAGGCTGCCGCCGAACGCATCTCCGGCGCCGAGGCCGTTGACCACGTCGACGTCGTTGGGCCGCACGGTGACCGAGGAATGCCGGGTCTTGCCCAGAACTCCGCGCGGACCCTGCTTGACGATCGCGAGCTCCACACCGAGGTCGAGCAGCGCGTCGGCGGCCTTGTGCGGGTTGGATTCGCCGACGGCGATCTGGCACTCCTCGCGGTTGCCGACCGCGACGGTGACGTGGGCCAGCGCCTTCTGCACCTGCTCGGTGGCCGCAGCGGGTGTGGCCCAGAACATCGGCCGGTAATCGAGGTCCAGTACGGTCAGCGGCGCGCGGTCCCGAGCCGACCATGCCGCGAAATGCGTGCTGCGGCTGGGTTCTTGGGAGAGTCCGGTGACCGTGGACCAGTACAGTCGCGCCGACCGCACCGCGTCGGTGTCGATCGCGTCGGGGCTGATCTGCAGATCCGGGGCGCTGGGCTTGCGGTAGAAGTACAGCGGGAAGTCGTCGGGCGGGAAGATCTCGCAGAACGTCACCGGCGTCGGGAACTCACCATGGGTGGCGACGTAACGGTTGTCGACGTCGAGGCGGGCGAGCTCGCCCCGCACGTACCGGCCGAACGGGTCGTCACCCACGCCGGAGATCAGCGCCGAGCGGTTGCCCAGCCGGGCCGCGGCGACGGCCACGTTGGCGGCGCTGCCGCCGAGAAACTTCCCGAACGTCTCGACATCCTCGAGGCCCACGCCGGTCTGGAGGGGGTAGACGTCTACGCCGCTGCGCCCGATGGCGAGCACGTCATATGGCTGATTGGTCATCACAGAGTCACTCCGACGGATAGGTGTGGGTGGCTGACTAAGACTGTGCCCCGCGTCACGGTGACATGTCAAGACTTTGTCCTGACATTCTATCTTTATCTCAATCGGTGTTAGTATTCAGCTACACCTGACCCGCCCTACCCGAGATCGGAGCGGACGTGCCCCTGACTGTGGAGCTCGACAGGTCAAGCCCGGTTCCGCTGTACTACCAGCTCGCTCAGGCGATCGAGGCCGCGATCCGGGACGGCGAACTCTCTCCGGGCGACCGATTCGAGAACGAGCTCGCGCTGGCGAAGCGGTTGACGCTGTCGCGGCCCACCACCCGGCGTGCCATCCAGGAGCTTGTCGACAAAGGCCTGTTGGTGCGCAAGCGCGGTGTCGGCACCCAGGTGGTGCAGAATCCGGTGCACCGGCGGGTCGAGCTGACCAGCCTGTTCGACGACCTCGCCCGGGCCGGCCAGGAGCCCAGCACAAAACTGCTCAAGTACGAGGTCGGTCCGGCCGACGAGGAGACCGCCCGCGAGCTGAATCTCGGTGAGGGGCGGGAGGTGGCCTGCATCCAGCGGTTGCGGTGTGCCAACGGCGAGCCGCTGGCGCTGATGACCAACCATCTGCCCGTCGAGATCGCCCCCGACGCAGAGGAGTTGGAGAGCAACGGCCTCTACCAGTCGCTGCGCGCCCGCGGCGTGCACATCCGGCTGGCGCGGCAGCGCATCGGCGCGCGTAGCGCCACCCGCACCGAGGCGCACCTGCTCGACGAGAAGCCCAACGCCTCGCTGCTGACCATGACCCGCACCGCGTTCGACGACTCCGGTGCCGCCGTCGAGTTCGGCAATCACTGCTACCGCGCGTCGCGCTACTACTTCGACACCACGCTCGTCGACCGCTGATTCCCCTGCGAGTTCTCGCCGAACTTGCATTCCACGCGCCCGAATCCGGGTGGCGGCCTGCGGGAATGCAATTTCGGCGCCGAGGGTCAGGTGAACGCGGCGCGGAACGCGGCCAGTGCGGCCTCGCTCCCGGCGGCGCCGGGCGTGGCGGCCCAGGCCTCCATGCCGACGGTGCCGGTGTAGCCGATCTCGCGCAGCGCCTCCGCGACCGCGGCGTAGTTGATCTCCCCGGTGCCGGGCTCGCAGCGGCCGGGCACGTCGGCGACCTGGATCTCGCCGATCGCATCGCCGCAGCGGCGCACCAGCTCGATCAGGTTTCCCTCGCCGATCTGCGCGTGATAGAGGTCGAGCATCATCTTCACGTTCGGATGCCCCACGCCCTCGACCAGCGCGAGCGTGTCCTTGGCCCGGGCCAGCGGCACGCCCGGGTGGTCGACGATCGTGTTCAGGTTCTCGACGCAGAACGTCACCCCCGCTTCGGCGCCCAGCTCACCGATGCGCTCCAGTGTGCGGGCGGCGGTCAGCCACATCTGCCCGGTGCTGCGCTGCCGGGCCCGGGCGGCCTGACCGTCGGCGAGCTCGGCGGTGTGCAGGTTCAGCCGCGTGACGCCGAGGGTCTCGGCGGCCTTGATGCTCAACTCGGCCGTGCGCACCACCTCGTCGCAGGTCGCGGGGTCGATCAGGTCGCCGTGCAGGTATCCGGTCATCGACGTGAACACCGCTCCGGTGGCCGCCAGTGCCGCCAGGTCCTTGTCATGCCAGCTCCAGATCTCGACCGCGAAGCCGAGTTCGTCGATGCGTCTGACACGGTCCAGGATCGGCACGTCCTGGAAGATCATCTCCGCGCAGACCGCCAGCTGGAAACTCACCGGAGCGCTCCTTCCAGGACGACCGTCGCCTGCCGTTCGACGTACCGGTGTGGGCCGGAAAGGCGTTCTGCGGCAACGGAGGTGGAGTCGTCGGCGAGCCCGAGCGACAACGGGAATGACATATCGAGAGTCCAAATCTGAGAGCGAACTAGAACGTTCTAGTAACGCTAGGTCGTGAACCGGATCCCGTCAACGGTCGGACTGGAACGTTCTAGGCTGAAGCACATGCAACGGAGGCCGACGCTCGCGGACGTGGCGGCCCGCGCCGGCGTCTCGCGGGCTCTGGTCTCGATCGTGATGCGGGACGCCCCCGGTGCCGGCGAGGGCACCCGGGAACGGGTCAAGCGTGCGGCCGAGGAGATCGGGTACGCGCCGGATCCGCAGGCCCGCCGCCTGCGGGAGCGCCGCACCAGGCTTGTCGGCCTGACCTTCTCGGCGCGCCAGGAGTTCCACGCAGATCTGGTCGACGGCGTCTACGTCACCGCCGAAGCGCTCGGCTACGACGTCGTGCTCAGCGCCGTCACGCCGCACCGCGACGAGGCGCGGGCGGTGCGCACCCTGGTCGACGACCGGTGCGAGGGCCTTCTCCTCGTCGGGCCGCAGCTGCCTGCCCGCGAACTCGGCGAGTTGGCTGCCAGGCTGCCGCTGGTCGTGCTGGCCCGGCGGGTGCGCGGCGTCGATGCGGTGCGCAGCGACGATGTGGCAGGCGCGGTGGCCGGCGTGGAGCACCTGGTCGGGCTCGGACATCGCCGGATCCTGTACCTGGACGGCGGCACGGCCCCCGGCGCCGCCGAGCGGCGACGGGGCTACCGGCGCGCGGCGAAAGCGGCGCGGCTGCCGGAACTGGTCGCCCCCGGCGGCCTCTCGGAACGCGACGGCGCGGCAGCGGCCGCGGCGATGATCGCGTCGGGGGAGCTGCCCGACGCCGTCTTCGCCTTCAACGATCGGTGCGCGCTCGGGGTGATGGACGTGGTCATTCGATCGGGTTTATCGGTGCCGCAAGATATCTCGGTTCTCGGTTTCGACGACAGTCCGCTGGCCGGGCTCGCCCACATCCAGCTCACGACCGTCCGTCAGGACAGCGCCCGTCTCGCCGAGGTCGCCGTGCAGCGCCTCGTGGCCTGCCTGGACGGCGTCGCGGAGTGCACCGAGGCGGTGGACCTCGTGTGTGAGCCGACGCTGGTGGTGCGCGGCTCGACCGCCCCGCCGCGGTCCTGAGCTGCGCGGATACCCGACAAGCAAATGACTTGCAGTCCTAATGTCAGGACAAACTATTGACTTTCGGGTGTGAGGCGTATTACATCAGCTATGAGGCGTGCCGCCCGGCACAACCCGTACGGGATGACGACGGCGTCGCGGCAGTCCGAGGACAAGGAGAACTGTGATGAGCGCTCGCGCGAAGAGCGGAAGACACCAGGCGTTCAAGCGGCTCGCAGCGATCGCGGGGGCAGGTGTTCTCGCGTTCGGCATCGCGTCGTGCTCCTCCACCGGCGGAGCCCCCCAGCAATCGGGTGAGGGGGGCGGCGGTGGCACCGTGGACACGCCCCGCAAGACGATCGCGATGATCACCCATGAGGTGCCGGGTGACTCGTTCTGGGATCTGGTCCGCAAGGGCGCCGAGACGGCGGCCAAGAAGGACAACATCGAGCTGCGCTACTCCAACGACCCGGAGGCGCCCAACCAGGCCAACCTGGTCCAGTCGGCGATCGACAGCGGTGTCGACGGTATCGCGATCACGCTGGCCAAGCCGGATGCCGTGCAGGCGGCGGTGAAAGCCGCTGAGGCCAAGGGTATCCCGGTGGTCGCCTTCAACGCGGGCATGGACTCGTGGAAGGCCATGGGCGTCAAGGAGTATTTCGGTCAGGACGGCCGCATCGCCGGCCAGGGCGTCGGTGACCGGCTCCGCAGCGAGAACGCCACCAAGGCCATCTGCGTGATCCAGGAGCAGGGCCACGTCGACCTCGAGGCCCGCTGCGCCGGCGTCAAGGAGACGTTCCCCGCCACCGAGATCCTCAACGTCAACGGCAAGGACATGCCGTCCGTGGAGTCCACCATCACCGCCAAGCTGCAACAGGATCCGGCGATCGACTACATCGTCACCCTGGGCGCCCCGTTCGCGCTGACCGCGGTGCAGTCGGCCGGTAACGCCGGCAGCACCGCCAAGATCGGCACCTTCGACACCAACGCCGCACTCGTGGAGGAGATTCAGAAGGGCGGCGTGCAGTGGGCCGTCGATCAGCAGCCCTATCTGCAGGGCTACCTCGCCGTCGACTCGCTGTGGCTCTACCTGACCAACGGCAACGTCATCGGCGGCGGACAGCCGACTCTGACGGGTCCGGCGTTCATCGACAAGTCGAACATCGACGCCGTCGCTGAATACGCAAAGGGAGGCACACGCTGATGAGCGCTTGCGCGAAGAGGAGAGCAGGCCTGATGAGCGCTTGCGCGAAGAGGGGAAACTCATGACGACGCGGGAAGCTCTCGACGTCTCCGCCCACAAGGTGGTCCGAGACGAACGCGTCAAGGAACGGAACCGGCTGCAGCGCATCCTGATCCGGCCCGAGATGGGCGCAGGCATCGGCGCGATCGGCATCTTCGTGTTCTTCCTGCTGGTGGCGGCGCCGTTCCGTGAGGCCTCGTCGCTGGCCACCGTGCTCTACGCCAGCTCCACCATCGGCATCATGGCCTGCGGTGTCGCAGTGCTGATGATCGGCGGCGAGTTCGACCTGTCGGCCGGTGTGGCCGTGACGTTCAGCTCGCTGGCAGCCTCGATGCTCGCCTACAACCTGCACCTGAACCTGTGGGTGGGTGCGCTGCTGGCGCTGATCCTGGCGCTGGCTGTCGGGTTCTTCAACGGCTATCTCGTGATGAAGACCAAGATCCCGAGCTTCCTGATCACGCTGAGTACGTTCTTCATGCTCGCGGGCATCAACCTGGCGGTCACCAAGCTGGTCGCCGGTCAGGTCGCCACGCAGAGCGTCAGCGACATGCAGGGCTGGGATTCGGCGCAGAAGGTGTTCGCCTCGTCGTTCACCCTGTTCGGGGTCAGCATCCGGATCACCGTCGTGTGGTGGCTGGTGTTCACCGCCGTGGCGACCTGGGTGTTGTTCAAGACCCGGATCGGCAACTGGATCTTCGCGGTCGGCGGCGACGCCGACAGTGCTCGCGCCGTTGGTGTTCCCGTCACCAAGGTCAAGATCGGGTTGTTCATGTTCGTCGGGTTCTGCGCGTGGTTCGTCGGCATGCACCTGCTGTTCAACTTCAACACCGTGCAGTCCGGCCAGGGCATCGGCAACGAGTTCTTCTACATCATCGCCGCGGTGATCGGTGGCTGCCTGCTGACGGGTGGTTACGGCACGGCGATCGGTGCGGCCATCGGTGCGTTCATCTTCGGCATGACCAACCAGGGCATCGTGTACGCGGGTTGGGACCCCGACTGGTTCAAGTTCTTCCTGGGCGCGATGCTGCTCTTCGCGGTGATCGCGAACAATGCCTTCCGCAACTACGCAGCGAAGAAGTGATTCGATGACCATCTCTGTCGAAAAGCCAAGCAACGACGCGCAAGCCGGCGGTAGGGTGCCGCTGGTCGAGCTGCGGGACATCGGCAAGTCCTACGGCAACATCACTGCGCTTCAAGGCATCAGCCTGCGTGTTCACCCCGGCGAGGTCACCGGCATTCTCGGTGACAACGGCGCGGGGAAATCCACGCTGATCAAGATCATCGCCGGGCTACACCAGCAGACCGACGGTGAGCTTCTGGTCGACGGGGAGCCGATCAAGTTCGGTTCGCCCGCGGAGGCCCTGAGCAAGGGCATCGCGACCGTGTACCAGAACCTGGCCGTCGTGCCGTTGATGCCGGTGTGGCGCAACTTCTTTCTCGGCCAGGAGCTGCGCAAGAAGTCGTTCCCGTGGTCGTTGGACGCCAACGCGATGCGGGCGACCACGCTGACGGAGCTGTCCAAGATGGGTATCGACCTGCCCGACGTGGACGTGCCGATCGGCTCGCTGTCGGGTGGCCAGAAGCAGTGCGTGGCGATCGCGCGCGCGGTGTTCTTCGGCGCCCGGGTGCTGATCCTCGACGAGCCGACGGCGGCGCTGGGTGTCAAACAGTCCGGTGTAGTGCTGAAGTACATCACCGCCGCCAAGGAGGCCGGCTTCGGCGTCGTGTTCATCACGCACAACCCGCATCACGCGCACCTGGTCGGCGACCACTTCGTCCTGCTCAACCGCGGTAGTCAGAAGCTGGACTGCAGCTACGACGACCTCACGCTGGAGCACCTCACGCAGCAGATGGCCGGTGGTGACGAGTTGGAGGCGCTGTCCCATGAGCTGCGGGGAGCCAAGACCTGAGGCACACCGGGTCAGCGCACGTCCAGCACCGCCTTGCCGGCGACCTTCCGGTTCAGCAGCGCCTCGGCGGCAGCGGTCACGTTGTCCCAGGAGTCGCGCAGCCCGATCTGCGGGTCCAGTCCACCGTCGGCGAGCAGCTGCACCAGATAGCGCATGTCGGCGTCGAGGGGAAACCGAACGTTGAACGGCGCCAGCTGCTTCCGGGTGTACCCGCGTCGCTCGGCCTCGAAGTCGATGGTGGTCGGCTGACCCGAGGCCATCCCGATCGACAGCAGTGAACCGCCGTCCCCGAGCAGGCTGAACGCCTCAGCCAACAGCGGACCTCCGACGTTGTCGAGCACCCCGAACAGCGGTTCGGTGACGTCGTCGAGCCCGACCACCACCTCGTCGGCGCCGAGTTCGCGCAGCCCGGCGCCCCGTGCTGGGCTGCCGACCGCGGCCACGACGTGGGCACCGGCCCGCGCCGCGAGTTGCACCGCGAATCTGCCCACTCCACCGGACGCGCCGGTGATCAGGACACGTCGGCCGACCACCGGGCCGAGTTCCCGGATCGCCTGCAGCGCCGTCACTCCGGCCACCGGAAGCGCGGCCGCGGCGGCGAAGTCGACCGACTCGGGCAGTACGGCGAGGTTTCCCGTCGCGGCGACGCGCTGCCGCGCCCAGCCGCCGGCCGCGTCGAAGGTCACGACGCGGGTGCCCACGGGCGGCCCGCTGCCGTCGGCGGCGGCCCGGGCCACCACGCCTGCGGCATCCCAGCCGGGCACCTCACCGGGCTTGCGGGCGTGCTCGATCCAGTGGATCTCGCCGAAGTTCAACGCGAACGCGTGCACGTCGACGACCACCTGATCGGGGGCCGGGTCGGGCTCGGGAACCTCGCCGAAGTCCAGGTTTGCGGGGGCGCCGGGGGCATAGACGACAGCACGCATAACTGCGGCCAACCGGCAGTGCGGCCCGGTTATTCCTGGCGTCATCCGCAGCCGCGCCGAGCGTTCACGGTCTCGACACGGTGTCGGTACCGGTCTCGGTGGGCCGTCCACACGCCGACGCGGCACAATGGCGTCATGGACAGTGATCGCGAACCCCGGGCACATGCGCCGGCTTGGCGTGACCCGATGTCGGCGGGATGGCGCGCGCACCGCGGACTGCTGCTGCTGCGGCTGCGGTGGCACGAGCGGCGTACGGCCGGCGCCGACCAGCAGGACTGACGTCGGGTCAGCGAGGCTGCATGCCCGCGGCGCGGTAGGCCTCGTCGATCAGAGCCATGTTCGCGACGGCGTCTGCGGTGTCGAGTGGCAGCGGGGCGCCGTCCCGGACGTGGGCGGCGAATGCGTCGAGTTGGTAGGTGTACGTCGTGCGGGCGCCGTGGTGCTCGACGGTGGTGCCCTCTTCGGTGCGCAGGGTCAACCTGTCGTCGGCGTGGGGCTTGACGAAGTCGTGGACGAAAGCCTCTCCGCGCGTGCCGATCAGCCGCAAGGTGAACGAATACTCGTCCTCGACCATCGAATTCGCCGTGAGCCCCGTCACCCCGGAGGGGAACACGAGTTCCGCGTCGAATCGCTCGTCGACGCCCGGAGTGCGCTGCACCGCGGTCGCCGACACCACCGACGGCGTACCGAACCGGCGCAGCACGTGCAGCCCGTAACAGCCGATGTCCATCAGCGCCCCGCCCGCGAGGTCCAGCGACCAGCGCGGATCCTCGGGTTGCGGCTCGGGCATGCCCATCCGGACCTCCACACGCCTCAACTCACCGAGCGTGCCGTCACCGGCCAGTGCCAGCGCGCGCTGGTTGATCGGGTGGAACAGGTAATGGAATCCCTCCATCACCGTGACCCCCGCGGCGTCGGCCGCGGCCGCGACCTGCGCCGCCTCGGTCCGGTCGCGGGCGAACGGCTTCTCCGTCAGGACCGGTTTCCCGGCCGCCACCGCGGCCAGGTTCCACGGCGCGTGCAACGCGTTGGCCAGCGGGTTGTAGAGGACGTCGACCTCGGGATCGGTCACCACGTCCTCGTAGGACGCCAGCACCCGCTGCACGCCGTACTTGTCGGCGAACACCTGGGCGCGCAACGGATCCCGTGCGGCGACGGCGACCAGACGGTGCCCGAGTTCGGCGGCGGGCTCGACGATCGCCGACGCTGCGATACGTGAGGCGCCGAGGATCCCGATCCGCAGGGTCACGAGGACACGCCGGCGGCCGCACCCTGCAGGTACGCGACACTGGCGAGGACATCGGCCAGCGGGCCTTCGTCCTCGGGCTCACGGTCGAGAATGTTGTCCTGCTCCATCACATACCAGCCGTCGAAGCCGTTGTCCTCCAACGCCTTCACGATCCCGGCGATGTCGACGTCGCCGGCGCCCAGCGGGACGTACATACCCGCCGCGACAGCCTGCGTGTAGGTCAGCTCGCCGGAGCGCACCTTGGCGGCCAGACCGGCGTCGACGTCCTTGAGATGGGCGTGTCTGATCCGCTCGGGCACTTCCCGGGTCAGCTCCAGCGGATCGGTCCCGCCGATCAGCAGGTGGCCGGTGTCCAGGCACAGCGGGATCCGCGACCCCGACAGCACCCGGTCCACCTCGGCACGGGTCTCGACCATGGTGCCGACGTGCGGATGCAGCACGGCGGTCAACCCGCGGTCGGCGACAATGCCTGCCAGTCGATCCAGGTTGGCAAGCAGAGTGGACCACTGGCGCTCGTCGAGCGTGGGGCGGACGTCGTAGCCCGCCAGGCCGGTGGCCGCGGCCAGCACCACGACGCCGGCGCCGGCGGCGACCAGCGATTCCAGCGGCCCGGCCAGATCCTCGGCCGGGTCGTGGTCGTCGCGGTAGAGCACCACCGGCACGAACCCGCCCACGCACGCGAGACCGTAGCCGTCGAGCAGGTCCACGAGCTCCTCGGTGTCGGTGGGCAGGAAGCCCTCCGGACCGAGCTCGGTGGCTGTCAGTCCGGCCCGACGCATCTCGGTCAGCACACGGTCGGAGCTGAGCTGGTAGCCCCAGCCGGGAACCTCGCACACACCCCACGAAATCGGCGCACCTGCGATCTTCACTTCTGCGCCTCCTTTCGAACCGACTCGATGCTGACCGGGACGCCCCGGCGCAGCGACTCGGTGGCGGCCTCGGCGATCCAGGCGACCTCGACCGCATCGGCGACCGTGGCACCCTGAATCGGTCCGCCCTGAACAAGATTCACGAACGCGCCGAGTTCGGTGCGGAACGCCTCGGTGAACCGGTCCATGAAGAAGTGGTGGGGTACGCCGGAGGGGAACCCGGAAGGACCCGAGTTGGCCGGGTCGGCGTTGCGCACCGGTGCGCCCTGATCCCAGCCGGCCACGACGGTGTCGTCGAAACCGTGAACCTCCAGGCGGCAGTCGTATCCGCGGCCGTTGTAGCGTGCTGCGGACACGACACCCAGCGCGCCGCCGTCGAAGCGCACCACGATCGCCGCGGTGTCGACGTCGCCGTACTCGGTGAACAGCGGATCGCCCTGCACGCTGCCGGTGGCGTAGACGTCGAGCACGTTCTGCCCGGTGATCCAGCGGATCACGTCGAAGTCGTGGACCGCGCAGTCACGGAAGATGCCTCCGGAGCCCTTGATGTAGTCCATGGCCGGGGGAGCGGGGTCCATCGTCGTGCTGCGGACGGTGGTCAGCGCACCGAGGGACCCACTGTCGACAGCCTGCTTGACGGCTGCGAACGCGGCGTCGAAGCGACGCTGGTAACCCACCTGCACCGGCACTCCGGAGCGGGCGATGAGCTCGGCCATCCGGGTGCTCTCGGCCGCGGAGGAGGCGATCGGCTTCTCGCAGAACGTCGGCAGGCCCCGCTCGACCGCGGCCAGGGTGAGTTCCGCGTGCGCTGGGGTGGCAGCCGCGACCACCACGCCGTCGACACCGGAGGCCAGCAGCTTCTCCACCGAATCTGCCGGGGTGGCACCGTATTTCGAGGCGACCTCACTGACCACGTCGGGACGCTCGTCGGTGATCACGAGCCCGGACACCTCCGGCAGGTTGGTCAGGGTCTCGGCGTGGAACGCGCCGATGCGGCCGAGGCCGATGAGACCGAGGGTGGTCATGGGATTCTCCGTTCGTTCTGTGCGCGAAGCGCGAGGTCGAGTTCTTCGTCGGTGAGGTTGTGGGCCAGCGCGTCGAGGACGACGTCCACCTGGCTGGGCGGTGCCAGGCTGCCGATCGGCTGGTCGCTGTCGAGGTTGGTGGGAAACGCGTAACCCTCGGCGGTGGCCACCACGACGTTCTCCACGTCGCGGTGCGGCCGGCCGGCCGCCTGCATGGCCTTCAGCGCGGGATAGACGGCGCGCACCATCGCGGTGCGGTCGATCGCCTCCATCGCCCGGCCGAACGGCGAGCTGATCTGCATCAGGTTCGCGATGCGCCGGATATCGCCGGAGAAGTTCGTTCCCGCACCGTGGTACAGGGCCGGATTGAAGAACACCGCATCACCCTTGGCCAGGGGCAGCTGCGCGTGGTGCGCAGCGAAGTAGTCGATGAACTCCGGTCGGTTGAACGCGAGGTAGCCGCCGGCGAACCGCTGGGAGTGGGGCAGCAGCATGGTCGGGCCGCTCTCGACGGGCATGTCGCAGTGCGCCACCGCGCCCTGCAGGGTCAGCGCGGGCGACGCACGGTGCATGTGCGCGGGGTAGAGCCCCAGATGCTCCTCGGGAACGAAGCCGAGGTGGTAGTCACGGTGCGGAACCTGGGACTTGCCGCCGGGGTTGACGACGTTGACCTGCGAGGTGACCTGGTATCGGGGGCCCAGCCAGGCTTGGCAGACGAGCGCAAGGGCGTCGTTGGCGTAGTAGTCGGCGAACACCTGCGGATCGTGCAGCGCCAGCTTCTGGGCGGCGTTCCAGATCCGGTCGTTGGCGCCGGGCGCGCCGAAGTGGTCGCCCGCGGACTGTCCCGCCGCGCGCTGCTGCTCGATGAGCGCGAAGAACGCCGCGCCGGCGCGATCCACCACCTCGGTGTCGAACGCCTCGGTGAAGACCACGACGCCGGGCCCGTCGGCGAGCGCGTGGATCAGCTCTGCCTGCAGCGCGCGCCGGTCCGCGGTCCGGCCATCGCCGGCGCGGAGTACACCAGCACGTTGTCGCGCACGCCGGCGGCGTGCGGGTAGTCGGAGACCTCGGTGTCGCGCTCGACTTCGCGGCGGAAACGGCCGAGGTCGAAGTCCGACTCGTCCAGCCACGGGCTGGTGGCGGTGTTGAGCGGGGCTGCCATGCCGCTTAGTCTTGCTGTGATCGGCACCGCAATCAACGGCAAAAATCCATCAAAAACACCTCACAACTGGCTGCGGAAGGAGCGCCCGTGCCGCACCGCTACAAGGTTCGCGAGATCGCGCAGCAAGCGGGACTCAGCGAAGCGACCGTCGACCGCGTACTGCACCGACGGCCCGGAGTCCGCGCGAACACGGTGGCCGAGGTGCAACAGGCGATCGCCGATCTCGACAAGCAGCGGGCGCAGCTGCGGCTCAACGGACGGCGCTACCTGATCGACGTGGTGATGCAGACCCCGCAGCGCTTCTCCGACGCGTTCCGCGCCGCCGTGGAGGCCGAACTTCCGGCTTTCGCGCCGGCGATGCTGCGCGCCCGGTTCCACCTGTGGGAGTCCGGTTCCACCGCGCAGATGGTGGCAGCTTTGGACGGCATCCGCGGCAGTCACGGCGTGGTGCTGAAGGCGCAGGACGACCCCGCGGTGGCCGAAGCCGTCGACCGCCTGGTCGACTCCGGCGTGCCGGTGGTCACCTACACCACCGACGTACCGTCGAGCGCGCGGTGCGGCTACGTGGGCATCGACAATCACGGCGCCGGCGTCACAGCCGCCTACCTGATGCAGCAGTGGCTCGGCGAGGCGCCGTCCGACGTATTGATCACCTTGAGCGGAACGGTGTTTCGCGGTGAAGGGGAGCGCGAGGTCGGGTTCCGGTCCGCTCTGCGGGCATCCGGGCGCGCGATCGTCGAGGTCAGCGACAGCGACGGCATCGACGCCACCAACGAACGCCTGGTACTCGACGCGCTGGAGGACAACCCCGGCGTGCAGGCCGTGTACTCGGTGGGTGGCGGCAACGTGGCCACGGTCGCGGCCTTCGACAAACTGGGGCGGACCTGCCGGGTCTTCATCGCCCACGACCTCGACGCCGACAACAGGCGCCTGCTGCGGGACGGCCGGATCTCGGCGGTGCTGCACAACGATCTGCGCGCCGACGCCCGACTGGCGCTGCGGATGATCCTGCAGGAGCGGGGCGCGCTACCGGAGGAACCGGTGCGGCCGGTGCCGATTCAGGTGGTGACGCCCTACAACGTCCCGGCTCACCACTGAGATGTCACCGCGCAGGCCACTAACGCGGCTGCGGCGGCGACTTGAGGCCCGCCCGCGCGGTGTCGACGGTGCTGCCGGCAGGCCGTGGCGGTCCGTAACCCTCTCCGGTGCCGTCGGTCACCCGGACCTCGTCCTCCCATGGCAGCCGGTAGCGGCCCGCGGCGAGATCGTGGATGTAGGTGTAAGGGGCGTCCGTGGCCCCACCGGCCACCGCGGTGAAGCCTCGATGGCCAAGTTGGTAGATGTTGTTCTCCACGCCCCAGTCGCGCCGGGCCCGGTCCGAACGCGCCGGATCGATCGCGGCGGTGACGATCCGGTCGGGTGAGGCGTCGCCGCGCACCAGGATCGTCCCGTCGACGTCGCACACCATGGCTTCGCCCATCGAGGCGAAACCATTGCCGTCGTCGCCGGCCAGGCACACCGATGCGGTGAAGGCGAGGTTGCAGAAAGCGTTGGCCTCGTTGGTGATACGCCAGGACTGCCGGAGTCCGAACTTGTAGCCGGCGGGCCGCAACAGCACGTTCGCCCCGCGGTAACAGGCCTCCCGCGCCATCTCCGGGAACATGCCGTCATGGCAGATCAGCACCCCGAGCACAGATCCCTTGGGGCCTGCGCACACGGGCACGCCGAGATCGCCCGGCTCCCAAGGTTCTTTCGGGGTCCACGGATGAAGTTTGCGGATCTTGAGCGCGATCTCGCCGGCGGCGTCGACGATCAGCGCGGTGTTGAACGGCGCTCCTCGGTCGTTGCTCTCCATCACGCTGAACAGGGCCCAGGTGCCGGTCTCGGCGCATGCCGCCCTGAGGAGGTCGACCTCAGGTCCGTCGATGCGGCACATCAACGCGTCGTCCGACCACGAGTCCTTGCGCAGCCCGTGGAGCCCGTACTCGGGAAAGACCAGCAGGTCCAGCGACGCCATCGACGCCTTGGCCTCCCGCAGCGCCGATGCGGTGCGCTCGGCGGCCGCGGTCACATCGGCGCGGGTGCGGATTCGCGGGATCTGCTGCTGGACCAGACCGAGCACCAACTCTCCGGTCCCGGCGTTGAGCCCCTCCAGATTCACCGTGGACCGCCCGGCTGCATCTGCGGAACGCGGTTCATCTCGGTGGTGAAATACGGCCCGGCAAGACGGCCCAGAAAGCCGGTCTCCTCGATGTGCATGGCGTCGTCGAGCAGCTCCCTGCGTGAGGTCACCGCGAGCACCCGGGCCACGATCACGACGTCGGTGCCGACCGGAACCTCTTGGGAAAGCACACATTCGAGGCTGAACAGCGCGCCGTCCACCGAATCCGGTCGGACCAGCGTGGACGGGACGGTGGGGACGGCGGCAAGGTCGAACTCGTCGACGTCGGGATCGACGGTCGCCGACGAACCCGCCACCGCGTCGGCCTGGCCGGCGGCCGGGATGTTCACCACGAGCTCACGGGTGGCCCGGATGTTGGCGAGGGTGTCCTTGATCCCGCCGATCGTGCCCAGGCGCTCACCGATCGAGAACATCACCGACACCGGAGTGCGGGAGGCTACGGTGAAGAAGCTGAACGGCGCGAGGTTGCGCACCCCACCGGCTGAGATGGTCGACACCCACGCGATCGGACGGGGTTGGACGCACGCCGAGATCAGCTTGTAGGCGGCGTCGGGCTCCATTCGGTCGGGCAGAAAATGCTGGCCGTGTAGAGACCGCAGCGTCATGCGCGTCTGCCTTCCTGAGTCAACATCACGGGCGCGTCGTTCTCGATGCCGGACCAGCGGGCGATCGTCGGTCCCTGCACACCGATCAGGTCGAGAGCCCGCACGACGGTGAAGTCAACCATGTCCTGGATGGTCTGCGGATGCGCATAGAGCGCGGGTACCGGCGGCATCACCACGGCGCCGGCCTCGGTGACCTGGGTCATCAGGCGCAGATGGCCGATGTGCAAGGGTGTTTCGCGCAACAGAAGGACCAGTCGCCTGCGTTCCTTGAGCATCACGTCCGCAGCCCGCACGATCAGGTTGTCCGCGTAGCTGTTGGCGATCCCCGACATCGTCTTGACGCTGCACGGGGCCACCAGCATGCCGTCGGCGTGGAACGATCCGCTCGCGATGCTCGCTCCGAGGTTGGAATCGCTGTGACACACATCGGCATGGTCGGCCAGGTCGGCCGAACTCATGTCCAGTTCGGATTTGATGGTCGCCCGCGCGCCCTTGGAGACCACGAGATGGGTCTCGACGTCGTCGACGTCGCGCAACAACTCCAGTGTGCGCAGGCCGTAGAGGGCGCCACTGGCCCCGGTCACACCGACGACGATCCGCTTTCGTGTGCTCATCGGTCCACCTCCGTCGTCGCTGCAGTCCCCGCCGGGATGCCGTGGCCGTTCACCCACACCAGAGGTGGCTCCTTGCTGCATATCTCACTGCGCTCGATCCGGCACATCATCATCTGGTAACCGCCGAACGGAACCACCGAATCGAGGGTGCACGAGAACCAGGCGATGCCGCCGGTCAGCACCGGAACACCGTTGTGGAACGTCCAGTCGACGCCGTCGAACCGGTGCGACGACTTCTCGACCCGTTTGGCGAAAGCGCCCACCAACGGCCTGCAACGCTCGCCCAGCACGTTCACCCCGACCCGTCCGGTCGCGACGATCACCGGCAGCGTCGACGATCCCGCCGACACCGGCACCGCCAGCCATCCGGGGTTACGCGGCTCGCCCCACACACTTCCGGTGAAGCCGGCCGGGTCGGCCTCGGTGCCCGACGTGATGACCGCGGTCGCGATCGGGATGGCGTCGAGCACCTCGGCCTCGGATCCGGCGGCGGTCATTCCGAGATGGCCGCCGCCGCCGTCACCACGAACTTTCCTCGGCACGAGGGGCATTCGAGCTGCACGTCGGTGCGGTGGCGCAGTGAGCTGTCCACCGGGTACCGGCAGTCACAGGTGGGGCAGTTGACCCAGAAGATCCGTTCCATCAGATTCCTTCCACATAATCTTCGAGCCGGATACGGTCCAGCGCATCGGCGGGCACCCGGTTCTGTTCCGGCATGGCCCGGTCCAGCGGCCGAGTCGCGTCGATGATCACCTTGCGGTAGCCCATCGCGGTGGTGAACACGGTGGGGATGTTCTTGATCATGTCGATGTCGCGGTCCGGGTCGGTGTAGACCATCGCCGCCCAGAGGACGTCTTCCTCGTTGAAGACGTCGATGTTGGCGTCGACGATCACGACGAACTGGAATGTCCACGACTCCTGCAGTGCCGCCAGCGCAACCGCTTTGGCCTGGCCCTCAGAGGACTTGTCGATCGAGACGTAACACGCCAGCCGTCCGCATCCCGAGTACGGCATGTGCACGGCCTTGATGATCGGGCCGAAACGGTCGGTGAGCGTGTTGAACAGCGAGCCTTCCTTCGGGATCTGACCCACCGTCATGTGGTCGCGATGTCCGGCGAACACGTCCTGCAGGATCGGCGCTGCCCGGTGGGTGATCGCGGTGATGTCCATGACCGGCCGCAGTGTCTGCGCCTGGTACTGACGGGTGATGTCGCCGAACGGGTCGCAGATCATCCTGACCCCCGGTGGCACCACACCTTCGATCACGATCTCGGCGTCGGCGGGGATCATGAAATCCTCACCCCAGGTCTGGGACGGCACGACCCGCAGGGGTTCGTCGAGAAACGCACCGATGGTGCGGTAGTCGTCGTTGCGGTACGGGGTGAGCCCCATGCTGCCGAGGTAGAACGCCGGGTGGTGGCCCAGGATCGCGACGATCGGCATCGGTTCGTCGCGGTCCTCGTAGATCTTGAGCGCACGCAGCGAATCGGTGGAATGGATGGTGATCCGCAGGCGCGACTTGGACTCGAAGTCGTAGAACGCCTTGATGAAGGCGACGTTGTAAGCCCCGGAGTCGGGGTCGCGCACCGCAAGTGTCATCGTCAGGCAGGGGCCGTAGTCCCCGTCGGAGTGCGAGACGATCGGCAACTTCCGCGTGTCGATGTCGTCCCCGGTCAGCACGACCTCGCGGACCGGGGCCTCGGCCGGGTCGATCACCAGTGGGTCGATCCCGCCGCGACTGCGCTCGGCGAAGAACATCGACAGCGGCATCTGCGCCTGCTTCGGGTCGAACCCGAGTGCCTTCGCGCAGCGTTCCCGGGTGGCGAACACGTTCATCGCGACAGGGATCGTGCACGGTCTGCCCTCGACGTCCTCGGTGGACTCGAACAGCGCCATCGGGCGTATGCCGCGACGGTCCAGCTTCTCCAATATCGCGGTGCAGTCGAAGTTCTGGGGGCTCACCGGCTTGGTGACCCGCACCAGGTCGCCGTCGCCGTCGGCCTCGAGCTGGGCGATGAACTGTCGTAGATCTTTCGGGCCTTTGGCCACGGTGCTTCTCCTCGGGGTTCGGGGGTCACGGTGGCCGGCGAGGGGGCCGGCCACCGTGACCGGTCACTGCTGGGCGTTGACGAGCTCGATCGCCTTCTCGGCGGGCCGGATGTCGACGATGTCCTCGTACTTGAGCTCCAGTGCCGACTCATTGAGCTGTCCGGCCTTGACGGCGATCGCCAGATCGGTCTCCACCGTGGGCTCCGACAACGTCTCGATGTCCACCGGCCAGACACCGAATTCCTTGGCGCGCGACCAGTTCACCTCGAGAGTCTCGGCCGCGGGGTCCGGATCCATCGCCTCGTTGGACCACTCGGTGTACGCGGCGATGTCGTCGATGGCCACCTCGTTGGCCTCCAGCACCGACGCGCAGAACGCCGCCGCGCGGTCCTGGTTGTTGTCCAGCCACTCCTTGGTGGCGGCGTAGACGAAGCCGACCGAGTCCATGTCCTCGGCCACGACGCTGAGGGTGTGGACATCGTCGCGCTGCTTCTGCAACTGCGCGAGCTCGAACGGGTCGAGCACCGCGACCTGTGCCTCGCCGGAGGCCAGCGCGGCCAGACGCAGGCCGCCGTCCTCCAGGATCTGCACGTTGGGCAGGTCCGCCACCACGATGTCGAGACCCTTGGAGGCGAAGACGTGGTTGAAGACGTGGTCGACCAGTCCGCCCGGGCTGTCCACAGCCACCGACACATTCGGGTCGGTCACCTGCTCGATCGTGGTGACGTCGCCGGTGCCGACGACCTCATCGGTGAGTACGCCCTGGATGGGGCAGAAGAGCCGGATGTCGTGGCCTTCCTGGATGGTCTTGACGAACGCGGTGAAGGAACCTGTGACGACCTCGGCGCGATTGGACAGCAGCAGCTGCACCGCTGTCGCATGGGAGGACAGCTCGGTGATGTCGTCCCTCTTCTGGTCGAGCCCGAACATCTCACCGAATCGCCAGGGGCCCTGGGATTGCGGCACATACGCATCGCCTGAGGTGCTCCAGGCCACCTTGACCGAGCGGAGCTTGCCGCTGTCGTCGGACTGGCCCTGGGGCTCACCGCCCGAGCAGGCGACGAGGGTGGCGGCAAGGGCCACCGCACCGCTGGTGACCACCCACGGTTTGATGCGGGCAGATCGGTTCGAGGACACGGTCATGGTCTTCCTAACTGGTTGGTAGTAGCAGAGTTTCGATGCGGGGGCGGACACCGGTGTACGCCTGCGGTCCTCAAGCGGCTCTCCAGGCCAGCAGCCGTACCTCCCCGGCCTTGGCGAGCGACATCACCGCGGCGCCCAGCACGGTCAGGACCAGGACGGCGGCGTACAGGTTGTCCAGCTGGAAGCTGCTGCCTGCGGAGATCATGTACAGGCCCATGCCTTCGGCCCGGAGGAACAGGTCGGCGATAAGTGCGCCCTGGATGCTGCGGCCCACCGACATCCGCATCCCGGTCAGGATGTAAGGGCCGGACCAGGGGATGAGAATCCGGACCATCATCGCTCGTGGTGTGACTTCGAAGGCGCGCGCCATCTCCAGGACCTCGTCGGGCACCTCACGCAGGCCGGCGGCGGTGTTGATGATGACGATGAAGATGCAGAACAAGACCGTGAAGGCGATCTTGGCGCCGGTGCCCATACCGAAGTAGATGGAGATAACGGGCACCAGCATCACCAGCGGGGCGGCGAACCCGATCTTGACCAGCGGGTCCAGCACGGCGTTCCAGGCCTCGTAGTGACCCATCAGCGCGCCGATGAAAACGCCGAGGGCAGAACCGACCACGACGCCGACGAAGGCGATCAGCAAGGTCTGACCCGCCGCTCGTGGCAGCGCGCCGTTGATGGTCTCGTGCCAGGTGGCCGCCAGGATCTCTGACGGTGGAAGCAGCCAGAACATGCCGCCGAAGGTGCCGGCGAGCTGCCAGACGATCAGGGCCACGGCGACCGCTCCGCACGAGATCGTCATCCGTCCGGTCTTGGTGTCGAAATTCATCACAGCCCTCCCGCTTTGGTCGTGCCGTGCATGAGTCTGGTTTCGACCAGGTACAGCGCCTTGTCGGCGAGCAGGGCGACGGCGATCACCAGGATCGCGAGCGCGAAGTACAGGTCAAGTTCGCGCAGTGCGCCGAACTGGCGCAGCAGATGTCCGGTGCCGATGGAGATCCACAGCTCGGCGATGACCATCCCTTTGATGGCCATCCCGAGTCCCAGCCGGACACCGGCGACCACGAACGGTGCCGCGGCGGGCAGATAGATCCGCGTGTACATCCGCCATCGGCTGGTGCAGAACGCGTTGGCCATCTCCGACAGGGAGCCTTCGACGTAGCGCACCCCGGCCGCAGTGTTCATGATCGGGAAGAACACGGCGAAGAACACCACTACCGCGACAAGGTAACCGAGCTGCGCGCCGAAGATGATGATCAGCAGCGGTAGCAGCGATTCTTTGCTCGTGACGTACAGCGCGTTCACGAACGGGGTCAGAGCGGCGTCTATGGTCTTCGAGGCGCCCATCAACGCGCCGAGCGGGATCGCGATCACCAACGACAACGTGAAGCCGATGACCAACTGCTGGATGCTGATGCCCAACGTGGTGATGTAGCCCTGTTCGAACAGCTTGGGCATCGCCGCGAAGACTTCCGGGATCGTCGGCAGAAAGAACGGCCCCTTGATCATGGCGGTTACCTGCCAGGCGCCCAGAAGTGCTCCGTAGGCCACCACCCGCAGCCAGAAGTGTTTGCGTCGCTTCGACATCGGTTTACGTTCACGCGCGTGGCCGGTGCCGGTGCCGTCCGCGCCCGGCGGTTGCGGCGCCTCCGCGATCTCGGTTGCGGTCATTCGCCGTCCTGGCCGATCGCGCCGGTCATGTGCAGGCACTTGAGCACTTCGCCCTTGAGCTTGGCGAACTCGGGCAGTGCGCGGATCTCCGGATTACGGGGCCGCGGGAGATCGACGTCGAAGATCTCACTGATCCGGCCCGGGCGGGCACTCATCACGATGACGCGGTCGGCGAGGTAGAGCGCCTCCTCGATGTCGTGGGTGACGAACACGACGGTCTTGTTGTCGCGTTCCCAGAGGTTCAGCAGCTCTTCCTGCAGCTTCATCCGGGTCAGGTCGTCGACGGCGCCGAAGGGTTCGTCCATCAGCAGGATCTTGGGGTCGATGGCGAGGGCCCGGATCAGCCCCACCCGCTGCTGCATGCCCCCGGAGAGTTGGGCCGGGTAGTGCTCCTCGAAACCCTGCAAGCCCACGATCTTCATCCATCGCTGGGCGATCTGCCTGCGCTTGTCCTTGGGCACACCGAGGTTCTCCAGACCGAACTCGACGTTGGCCAACACGGAGCGCCAGGGCAGCAGGTTGTACTTCTGGAAGACGAAACCGACGTCCAGGGTGGGTTTCTCGACGACCTTGTCGTTGATCAAAACCCGGCCGTCGTCGGGCTTCTGCAGTCCGTCGATGATCCGCAGAAGCGTCGACTTGCCGCAGCCGCTCGGTCCGACGATGCAGCAGAACGTTCCGGGTTCGATGGTCAGACTGAAGTCTTCGAGCGCCTGGACCCGTCCCGACCGTTTGGTCTCGAACGCCAGGCTGACGTGCTCGATATCGACCCGGGCAGCCTGGTTCACGGTACCCCCGGACAATGGGGGATCGAGTTGTGTTGTCATGAGCGGCCTTTCGCAAGGGGTTGGGCGGTCGATTTCGGGTCACTTGCCAACGGCGTCCCTCGGTAGATCCAGTCGAAGGTCACATCGGATTCGGCGTGCTTGGCCTTGAACCGTTCGTCTCTGGCTCGCTGGTCGGGGCCGTCGGGCAGGTGGAACAGATCGCGGTTGCCCAACGCGCCCTTCTGCACCACGCCCGCGTGTTCGGCGCGGCGGTCCTGATAGCGCAGCAGGGCTGCGGGTATCCCGTCCCTGTCGGTGCCCCCGAGTTCCTCAGCCAGCACGGCGGCGTCCTCGATGGCCTGTGAGGCGCCCTGCGAGAAGTAGGGGAGCATCGCATGGCAGGCGTCGCCCAGCAGCGCGATCGAGCCCCTCACCCAATTCGTATGAGGTGTCTGGTAATTCAGTGCCCAGCCGATGACGGTGTCCTCGGACTTGGCGAGCAACGCGCCGACGGTCTCGTGCCAGCCGGTGTAGGCGCTTCGCATCGATTCGGCTGGTTCCTCGGTCCGGCCGGCGGCATCGACCTCGGGTGTCACCGGCACGACGGCGACGATGTTGAGCGCGGTGAAATCGCGGATCGGGTAGACGACGAGGTGATGATCGTGGCCGAGCCAGAAGTTCGCGGCGGGCCGGTCGAGCAGCCAGGCTGTTCGCGGGTCGGCGCCGACGCGGTCACCCCGGATGAGTGTCCGGTAGGCCATGTCGCCGCTGCCGAGGATCTCGGTGGGCGCGTCGACGGCGTCGCGGAAGCACGATTTGATGCCGTCGGCCCCGATGACGACATCGGCGTCGAAACGCCGGCCGTCGGCGGTGATCACCGCCGGCCGCGAGGGATCGGAGTCGTCGACCTCGGTCACCCGGGAGTCGGTGTGCACCGTGACGGGTCTGCCGGCGCGGTCCGGGTCGGTGGCAGCGCGGTGGAGCACGGCGTGCAGGTCGGCCCGGTGCAGATGCCAGTAGGGCGCGCCGAAGTCTGCGATCGCGGAGTCGCCGAGCTCGGTGCGGGCGAGCAGACTGCCGTCCTCCCACCGCCGCCGGATGGACTCTTGGGTGACGAGCACGTGCGGGTTGATCGCGTCGGCGAGGCCCAGCCGCAGGATGATTCGCGACGCGTTCGGCCCGATCTGCAGCCCGGTTCCCACCTCACCGAGCTCCGGTGCCTGCTCGAGCACGGTCACCTGCAGTCCCGCGGCGCGCAGTGTGCAGGCCGCGCTCAGGCCGCCGATACCGGCGCCGACGACCAGTGCCTGCATCGGGCGGTCCGTTGCGCGGGTCACGCGGAGACCTCGATGTCGTCGTCGACGAGGTGGCCGTCGACCACGACGGCGCGGCCGTCGAGCTCGATCGTGCATCCGCGCATCGCGATGTCGAGGTGGGCGTAGGAGTCACGGCCCAGGAAGGGATGCGGGCCGGTGGACCAGAGGAAGTTGCCCGCGTAGGCGCGGGCGTCCATCCCCATGATCTCGTGTTTGGAGTACATGGCGGTGGCGAACCAGTCGGCGGATTTCATCAGACCCCAGCCCATGTGACTGAGGTAGCGGGCCCATTTGTCGTTCGAGTCGATGAAGTACTGCTCGAGCATGGCGGCATCACCTGCGCCGGAGACCTTCTCGATGTGACCGGCCACCACGGTGAGATGGATTTCGGTGCGGATGTACTCCTTGAACGGCAGCAGGATGTCACCGGGGGTGAGCACGATCGTGCCCTCGCTGATCTGCGGCCAGCACAGCATCATGGTCGACGGCCAGTGGTCCCAGCGCCCGGGGTCGTCGGCGAACCCGGTCTGGAAGCCGGGATGGCAGTCGGCCATGTCGACGGTGAGGTTGGTGCCCGCAGCCGATGTCACGAGCATCGTGGTCGCCGCTCGCGCCGCGTCGACGGCGGAGAGCGCCCTGGCCTTGTCTCCCTCGGCCGGAGGTTGCGGATCAGCACCTCGGGTGCGTCGCAGATGAAGATGATGCGCGTTCCGCAGTCGAGGATCGACTGCTGGGCGGGGGCGTGGATGAATCCCTCCCTGGTGAGGTCGACGACCAGGTCGGCGTTCTTCAACAGTTCTTGGGCGACGGTGTCCTCCAACACCGACACCAGGCCCGGTCCTGCGCCGGTGTGGGTGGACGGGGTCGGTGCCGCCGAGCCGCCGGGAACGACGGCGGAAATCACATGCGCACCCAGGGATTTGGCCGCCGCGAAGGACGCTGCCACGTAGTCGGAGCGACTGCTGGGTTCGGAGAGGATCACGACGTGCTCGCCGGCCCTCACCTTGCACAGCTCGAGTTCCTTGCGGAACGGCTCGATCAGGTCGACACCTTCGAAGTCGATCATGGGGGTGTTCCTCAGCTCCTCGTCGGTTCGTGTGCGTGGGTGCGGTCGATGGACGGGCGCGGGACGCGCGCCCCGCCGTCGTGGGTGCTGCGCAACTCCAGTGATCGCAGGTAGGGGATCTCGGTGCGCGCCTGCTCGATGTCGTCGAGGTCCACCTCGCAGAGCACGACGCCTTCTCCGTGGTCGATCCCCGACAGCACTTCGCCGCGCGGACCGACGACACGGCTGTGTCCGGCGAATTCGTTGCCGCGGCCGTTGTCGCCGGTGAGGCCGGCGGCGACCAGGATGCAACCGTTTTCCAGAGCGCGGGACCGCGTCATCAGTTCCCATGCGTGTAAACGGGGTCGCCCGAAGGCCGCCGGCACCGCGATGATCTGTGCGCCACGTACCGCGAGATCGCGCACCATCTCGGGGAAGCCGGCCTCATAGCAGACGGCGACACCGACCACCCCCGCAGGTGTGTCGGCGATGGCGCCCTTCCAATCGCCTGGGACCAGCGAACCTACTTCCTGACCCCAGAGATAGGACTTGTCGGCTTCGGCGAGCGGACCGTCGGGACCGATGATCAGCGCCCGGTCGCGGTAAACCCCCGCCTCGTCGCGGATATGCAGCGCGGTGACGATGGTGATGCGGCACGACCGCGCGAGCTGGACCAACGCCTGCACCGTGGTGCCCGAGATCGGCTCGGCAAACTCCGGTTCAAAGGCGTACCCGTTACTGAAGAGTTCGGGCAACACCACCAACGCCGCGCCCTGCCCCGCGAGTTCACGCACTGCGCGCTCGGCTCGGGCGAGGTTGTGGTCCCGACGTCCGGGTACGGCATTGAGCTGAACCGCCCCAATTTTCACCAGGTGTGGCCTCGAAGGGTGCAAGGTGTCATGTCCTCTGAATTGGTGCAATCGTTTGCAAGCGTCTCGCCGAGTGAGGTTGCCATCCGGCGATGAGTTCGTCAACAGGTAGCCAAGGCTTTAGCGTCCAGGTAACGCGCGGCCACATGTTCGTAACACAACGCGAATAATCCTCTGGCGCAACGTGATACCGATGAATGGCTAGAGTGGCCAGGCGCACGCCGGCGGCCGCATCCAGTCCGCGCGGGGCTGGGCGACAGAGGTCCCGAACTCAGGTGGTGGGAAAACCGTAACGGAGATCCGCGCGCCTTTCTGCGAAATAGCGCAATCGGTTTCGGAACGAGGGCGGAGGCTCAGTGCGGCGGTGCGGCGCTCGTCGACTCCCGCACGATCAACTGAGGCTGCAGCATCGCCGAGGACACGGAACGCCCTTCCACCAGGGACAAGAGGGTCTGACTGGCAAGCGTCCCCATCTCCCGGAAGGGACTGCGCACCGTGGTGAGGGGCACAGGCAGCGACGCGCAGAGATCGATGTCGTTGTAGCCGATCACCGCCACGTCGTCACGGACCCGCATGCCGAAATCGCGGAGCACGCCCATCACCCCGATCGCGCTGGCGTCGTTGGCGGCGAAAATGGCGGTCGGACGATGCTCGCTGGTGAGCAGTATGCGAGCGCCCGCGGCCCCGTCGGCGGCGTCGAAGCCCTGGTAGAGACGCATGTCGGGATGGACCACCACACCTCGGCTCTCCAGCGCGTCCACGCATCCGGAGAGGCGGTCCGTCGCGGTGCTCGCCCACCGCGGACCGGTGATGATCCCCACCCGCTGGTGCCCCAGGTCGGCGAGGTGTTCACCGATGAGCCAGCCCCCGCGGTAATCGTCGCAAGTCACGGACAGTTGGCCGGGCTTCCGTCGATTGACCAGCACGAACTTCACCCCGCGCCGGTCGAGGCCGGCCACGTTGTCGTTGTCGAGGCGGGCGTCGCCGATGATCAGGCCGTCGACGTTGCGTCCGAGCAGCAATTCGATCCGGCGTAACTGCTCGGCGGGATCGTCATGCGAGTTGGCCACGAAGGTGTCGAAGCCTGCGGCGTTGGCCGTGTGCTCGATCGCGTCGTAGGTGCCGGACAGCACGACGTCGGTGAGGCGGGGCACGATCACCCCAAATGCGGTGGAGCGGTGGGTCTTCAGGCTCGCGGCGTTGGCGTTCGGCACGTATCCGAGGCTTTTGGCGATCTCTCGGATCCGCAGGCTGCTGGGGTCGTCGGCACCTTTGCCGGTCGTTTTTCTCAGCGCTCGCGACACCGTCGACGGGTGCACCCCGGCGGCCTCCGCGACCACCTTCAGCGTCACCCGATCGGCCTGCATGTACGCCCTCCCCGCCGCTGCCGTACTGCTGCTCAACGGCCAAGGTAGCACTCGATGCAAACGTGTGCGCGCCAAAACCAGTGCGCTACATCACACCCTCTTCGCAGTGCGAGTCGGCGGCCTGTGGGCGCAGGCCGGAAGGAGTGCTAGCTCTGAGCTACCGGTCGGTAACCTTTTTTAAGAATTCGGGGGCGGCCGGTTGTGTCTCGTGGACGTGACGAACACCACAATTTTGTCTCACCGTGACCGCGGTCGGAGCGTCGACCAGTGCGTTCGCCGCGACGTCCCCGGGACACGGCCGCCCCGCCTGGTATAGGCACGCCTAAGAGAAGTGCAATAATCGGTACCGACAGTGACACCAAACTGTGGTGGGCACCTACTGACGGCGCGTCGCGTCGACTGCGACTCGGTGGGGGTTCGCCAGATGCGGCCCTGGCAGCACGGGGCAACTCATGGAAGGCAGGCGAGTGGGAGAGAACGGCAACGCGGCCGCAACGCCTCGGCAGAAGCTCGAGAAGGTCGTCATCCGGTTCGCCGGCGACTCCGGCGACGGCATGCAGCTGACCGGCGATCGCTTCACCACCGAGGCGGCGCTGTTCGGCAACGACCTCGCCACCCAGCCGAACTACCCGGCCGAGATCCGGGCGCCACAGGGCACCCTGCCGGGGGTGTCGTCGTTCCAGATCCAGATCGCCGACTACGACATCCTCACCGCCGGTGACCGCCCCGACGTGCTGGTGGCGATGAACCCCGCCGCGCTCAAGGCCAACGTCTCCGATCTGCCGCACGGCGGCCTGATCATCGCGAACTCCGACGAGTTCACCAAGCGCAACCTCGCCAAGGTCGGCTACGACAGCAATCCGCTGGAGAGCGACGAGCTGTCCGACTACGTCGTGCAGGCCGTCCCGATGACCACGCTGACCCTCGGCGCCGTCGAATCCATCGGCGCGACCAAGAAGGACGGCCAGCGCGCCAAGAACATGTTCGCCCTCGGGCTGCTGTCCTGGATGTACGGACGCGAGCTCGAGCACAGCGAGACGTTCATCCGCGAGAAGTTCGCCCGCAAGCCCGAGGTCGCCGAAGCCAACGTGCTGGCGCTGAAGGCGGGCTGGAACTTCGGTGAGACCACCGAGGCGTTCGCGACCACCTACGAGGTCGCGCCGGCGAAGCTGAAGACCGGCGAGTACCGCCAGATCTCGGGCAACACCGCGCTGGCCTACGGCATTGTGGCCGCCGGCCGCCTGTCAGACCTGCAGGTGGTGCTGGGCACCTACCCGATCACGCCGGCGTCGGACATCCTCCACGAACTGTCCAAGCACAAGAACTTCAACGTGCTGACGTTCCAGGCCGAGGACGAGATCGCCGGCATCGGTGCCGCCATCGGCGCGTCCTACGGTGGCGCGCTCGGCGTGACCAGCACGTCGGGTCCGGGCATCTCGCTGAAATCCGAAGCGATCGGCCTGGCCGTGATGACCGAGCTGCCGCTGATCGTCATCGACGTGCAGCGCGGCGGACCCTCGACCGGTCTGCCCACCAAGACCGAGCAGGCCGATCTGCTGCAGGCGCTGTTCGGACGCAACGGTGAATCGCCGGTCGCGGTGCTGGCGCCGCGGTCCCCGTCCGACTGCTTCGACATTGCCGTGGAGGCCGTCCGGATCGCTGTCGACTACCGCACGCCGGTGATGATCCTGTCCGACGGCGCGATCGCCAACGGCTCGGAGCCGTGGGCGATCCCGGACATCTCCACCTATGAGCCGATCAAGCACACCTTCGCCAAGGAAGGTGAGCCGTTCCAGCCCTACGCGCGTGATCCCGAGACGCTGGCCCGCCAGTTCGCGATCCCGGGCACCCCGGGCCTCGCGCACCGCATCGGCGGTCTGGAGTCGGCCAACGGTTCGGGCAACATCTCCTACGAGCCCAAGAACCACGACCTGATGGTCCGGCTGCGCAACGAGAAGATCGCCGGGATCGCGGTACCGGATCTCGCGGTCGACGACCCCACCGGGGACGCCGAACTGCTGATGCTCGGGTGGGGCAGCAGCTACGGCCCGATCGGTGAGGCCTGCCGGCGTGCGCGCCGCAACGGCATCAAGGTCGCGCACGCACAGCTGCAGTACCTGAACCCGTTCCCGGCCAACCTCGGCGAGGTGCTGCGCAAGTACCCCAAGGTGGTCCTGCCGGAGATGAACCTCGGTCAGCTGGCCCTGTTGCTGCGGGGGCGCTACCTCGTGGACGTACAGTCGGTGACCAAGGTGGAAGGTATGGCGTTCCTCGCCGACGAGGTGGAGGGCATCATCGACGCCGCGCTCGAGGGAACGCTCGGCGACAAGGAAATCGAGAAGGCCAAGTTCGCACGACTGGCCGCGGCCACCATCGAGGCCCCGGCAGGCGACGCGACTGGTGTGGGAGCGAACGCATGACCTACCAACGTTTGCGTGAGGAGTCGAAATGACCGACCTGATCGGCAGCGACCATCGAGACCTCGGCTTGACGGCTCTGACGAAGACCGGCCTGGTCCCGACGACCGACCAGCCGCAGAAGTCCAAGGACTTCACCACCGACCAAGAGGTCCGCTGGTGCCCCGGCTGCGGTGACTACGTCATCCTCAACACGATCCGCAACTTCCTGCCCGAGCTGGGTCTGCGGCGCGAGAACATCGCGTTCGTCAGCGGCATCGGCTGCTCCAGCCGGTTCCCGTACTACCTGGAGACCTACGGGTTCCACTCGATCCACGGCCGTGCGCCGACCATCGCCACCGGTCTCGCGCTGGCGCGCGAGGACCTCTCGGTGTGGGTCGTCACCGGTGACGGCGACGCGCTGTCGATCGGCGGCAACCACCTGATCCACGCGCTGCGCCGCAACATCAACATCACGATCCTGCTGTTCAACAACCGGATCTACGGTCTGACCAAGGGGCAGTACTCGCCGACGTCGGAGACCGGCAAGGTCACCAAGTCGACGCCGATGGGCTCGCTGGACTACCCGTTCAACCCGGTCTCCCTGGCGCTGGGCGCCGAGGCGACCTTCGTCGGGCGTGCGCTGGACTCCGACCGCAAGGGCCTGACCGAGGTGTTGCGCGGTGCCGCACAGCATCGCGGTGCGGCGCTGGTGGAGATCATGCAGGACTGCCCGATCTTCAACGACGGCTCGTTCGACGCGCTGCGTAAGGAAGGCGCCGAGGACCGGCTGATCAACATCGCCCACGGTGAGCCGATCACGTTCGGCGCCGACGGTGAGTACGCCGTGGTCAAGTCCGGGTTCGGCCTGGAGATCGCCAAGACCGCCGACGTGCCTGCTGACCAGATCGTGGTGCACGACGCCACCATCGACGATCCGGCATACGCGTTCGCGCTGTCGCGGTTGAGCGAGCAGAACCTCGACCACATGGTGATGGGCATCTTCCGACAGGTCAGCAAGCCGACCTACGACGACGCCGCCCGCGCTCAGCTGACCGCCGCACAGGAAGCCAAGCCTCACGACACCGCAGCCCTGCAGTCGTTGCTGCGCGGCAAGGACACCTGGACCGTCGGCTGAGTCGACTGCGTCGACTTCCTGACCCGGCGTAGGTAGCTGCGCTAACGTCACCGGGGTGACGTCCTCGCTGCCACTGGCCGCCGTTGTCCTCGCCGGTGGCGCGTCACGGCGGATGGGCCGGGACAAGGCCACTCTGTCCGTCGACGGCCCCTCCGGCCCTACCACGCTGGTCGAACGCGCGGTGTCCGTGGTTTGTCAGCGGTGTGACCCCGTTTTCGTCGTCGCCGCACCAGGTCAGGCGTTACCCGACCTGGATGCGGTCGTACTGCGCGACGAGATCCTCGGTGTCGGGCCGCTGCTGGCCACCGGGCGGGGACTGCGCGCTGCGGCCGAGGCCGGCCACGGTCACGCCTTCGTCAGCGCCGTGGACATGCCCGCGCTGACCACCGCGGTGATCGACGCCCTCACCGGTCCCGCCGAGCGATCGGGCGCCGATGTCGTGCTGCCGTGGGACGGACGCGACCACTACCTCGCGGGTATCTACCGCACCTCTCTGCACACCGTCGTCGCCGACCTGCTGAGCGCAGGGGAGCGCAGCATGCGTGCTCTGGTGAACGCGGTCGACACCCAGCGGATCGTGCTGCCCGAGCAGCCTGCGCTCGCGAACGTCAACACGACCGACGAGCTCGCCGCGATCCAACCCCCGCGTTTGGGCTAGCAAACTGCTCTGAAATCAGTCGTGGGCAATTGTTTTTATATTGCACCGCTAATTGCGTCTGAATTCGCCGGGTTACCTCCGTAATACTTGACACCTGTCAGATAAATTCAGTGCGGGGGAAGTCCGGGTTGTTGGGCTCTCAGATCGCGCTGTTCCCAGTGGATTTCGTGGAATAGGTATTCGAAATGAGCGCAATTCGAGCACTTTCGGCACCGTCCAACTCGACGGGACCCTCCGGGCGGAATTGGAGAGTGGACGCGAATTCATTCCTCGTGAGGAGGATCCGGCGCCGGTCGAGCGCCGTCGCGTGGTGAACGTCGGTCGACACCTGTCGAAAAACGCTGGACCGCTGGTGTGTTCACGCCGCGGGCGACGGGCGACGAAGTTTCGTGGCCACCCGGTATGTCGGTGTAAAGCGGTGCAGCCCAATGGTATTAGCGAGATGCCGACCTCCTGCGGTCAGCGAACCCATGGCACCGACTGGCATTGCGCTGAACGCCGATCGCGGTCCCCGCGACCCGTTTTGCCGTGCGCGGCGGGCTGGCCGGCGGTGGCGCCCGGTGGTCCAGCTCACAATCCGGTGGTGAGTTGGCTCACTTTCGGCGTGCTTTCGGTTTGAATCAGCGGATGCGTCGATTATGGCCCTGACCTGCGGCGACTATGGCAGATCCGGGGTTGTGATCATTCCGTTATCTGATCGCAATGCGTTTTCCGCCGATATGACTTTGGGCGGATCGGTTTGTACGGTCCCAATCAGCTCTTGAAGAGCAAATAATTCAAAACCACGAACCAGCGTGTGAGTGGGGCTGCGGCGGTCTGATCGGTCGTCGAGCCGCCGGACTCTGATCCGGCGAGGTCTGAGGTGGCCTCCCCTGTTGTGCCAGACCGAGACGGCACAGCCCATCCACCGCCTGCATGGCAGGCATCGCACCCCGTAGGGCACGACGTGCCCGTGTGGGTGTCTTCGGCGCGCGCTTGGCGAAAGGACAGAAGTTGAAGAAGATCCGCAAGACGTTTGGGCTGGCCACCTTCGCCGGGGCGCTCGCGCTCGCACCCATGGCCCTGGCGACCGGCACCGCGAATGCGGACGGCGTCAACTGGGACGCTGTGGCCGCGTGTGAATCGGGCGGCAACTGGTCGATCAACACCGGTAACGGGTACTACGGCGGCCTGCAGTTCACGATGGGCACCTGGCGCTCCAACGGCGGTTCGGGTTCCCCGCACCATGCAAGCCGTGAGGAGCAGATCCGGGTCGCGAACAACGTCCTGCAGACGCAGGGCATCGGCGCATGGCCGACATGCGGTAAGCGCGGCTGATCGCAGACGACCTACCGGGGCGGTGCCGAGAAATCGGCGCCGCCCCTGTCGTTTGTGAACCGGGGTTTGTCACGATCTGTCGTGCTGGGAACCCCAATAGACACGTTCTTCTCAGAGGCCTCTTACGTCAGATAAGCAACTGCTAAAACTTTCACCTCTTCGGTAACGAGTGATGCGGGTCACTCGACAGTGCAGATAACCGCATTGTGAAGAGCACGGCGTTCACCGCGGGCCTTGCGTCACAAACGGTCGGGGAAGGACCGCAGAGATGAACGTTCGTACCGCAGTCAACAAGGGCCTTCTGGCCGCCGCGATCTCCGGAGCCCTGGCTGTCGTGCCGATGGCCCTGGGAGGCGCCACCGCGACAGCGCACGCCGACACCGTCAACTGGGACGCGATCGCGCAGTGCGAGTCGGGCGGCAACTGGGCGATCAACACCGGCAACGGGCACGCCGGCGGGCTGCAGTTCAAGCCGGCCACCTGGTCGGCCAACGGCGGCGTCGGCGACCCCGCCCGGGCGCCGCGGCACGAGCAGATCCGCGTGGCCGAGAACGTGCTGCGCACCCAGGGCCTGAAGGCCTGGCCGAAGTGCGGCGCGAAGGGCCTGGCCGCACAGGTGTGGGGCAACCCGGCCACGACGGCCCCGGCCGCGGTCCCCGTCTCGGCGCCCGGCAAGGCCAACGGCTGCGCCACGATGCCCACGTCGGTCTTCGGTGGCGTGCTGGACCTCCGCAAGATGTGCACGGCGCTGTTCACCCCGCGCTCGGCCCGCTGAACCGCCTCAGCGCACGTTCGCAGCTGTTGGCAGGACGAACGCGGAACCGGCCGCGATCGAGGCCAGGTGACGGGTCATCAACTTTTCCGGGATGACCGCGGTCGCCCGGCCGGCGACGCCGCTGAGCACCGTCGGCCGCATGTTGACCACACGGCCGATCGCCGCGGCCTCGCGCACCAGCGGGCGCACCCGCCGACGCCGGAACACCCCGAACCTGTCGAAGGCGGTCGCGAGATCCGGGCACAGTTCGACGAACCTCGCCAGGATCGCCGCGTCCTCCAGCGCCTGACACCCACCCTGGCCCAGGTGGGGGCGCATGGGATGCGCGGCATCGCCGACGAGGACCGCGCGCCCGGTGGACCAGCGGCGGGGCTGAGCGCGGTCGTACAGATCGTTGCGCAGCACCTCGTCGGGGTCCGTCGCGGCCAGTAACGCGGGGATCGGGTCGGCCCATCCGGAGAACTTCGCGGTCAGGTAGGCGTGCTCGCCACCGGGCGCCCTGCCGCCCTCGGGCGTGCGTTCGGTGGCGAACCAATAGGTGTGGTCCGGACCGAGCGGGACATGGCCGACCTGTGTGCCCGCGGCGATGGTCTCTCCTGCCAGGTCCGGATCCAGCGAGTAGGCCGCGATGCCGCGCCAGGCGGTGTAGCCGACATAGCGGCCGGGCAGCCGCCCGTTGAGGGTGCGCGCGATCAACGAGTTCACCCCGTCGGCACCGACGACGGCATCGGCCTCGGCGACGGTCCCGTCCGACAGCGTGACGCGCGGGGCGGCCTCGCCGACGGACAGGCCGGTCACCGCCGTCCCGGTCCGCACGGCGCCCGGCGGGAGCGCGCCCAGAAGAATGTCGGTGAGCGCCGACCGGCGCACCACCACCAACGGTTCGCCGAGTGCGTGCACCATGCGTTCCGCGTAGGGGCGCCGCAGCCACGAGCCGTCCCGCCATCGGATCGCCCCGGCGGTCACCTGCCCACCGGCCTGCCGCACGCCGTCGCCCAGCCCGATCCGGTCGAGTGCGGCGAGCGCGTTCGGCCAGATGCTGATCCCCGCACCCGAACTGATGTCGGTGCGTTGTTCGATCACGCTCACGTCGTGCCCGCTGCGGCGCAGCGCCACCGCCGTGGCCAGCCCGGCGATGCCCGCGCCGATCACGAGGGTGTGCGCCGGCATGCACCGACCTTAACCACGCTGCCGTCAAGTGGACGAGACAGCACGGTCACATCCGCGAAACGCACCGCTGGTTTCCTGAAGGGCAACACTATCGACTGTCGGTTTACTGGAGGTGGCATGAGACCTGCGCTGGAACTGACCAGCGTTCCCGTCTGGGCGACCGGCGAGACCCTTCCGGGCGCCGATCTCACCGGACGCGCCTGGACGATCATCGCGTTCGGCGCCGCCGGACAGCAGGCCGCTCAGCGGTGGTGCGAGGAGATCGCCGCCGCCGGAGGCGAATTCAACGTCCGGCTGCACGAGGTACCCGACGGGCCCGCCGACGGTCCGGCCGGCGACGCGTTGCGCGCCGATCTCGCCACGGCCCAGGTCGGCTGGCGGCTGATGATGGCCGGGCCGGCGGTGTCCTGCCTGCGGCTGCGGGCTGCGGCCGTCGCGGCCGGTGTCGCCGACGACGAGATGACGGTGGCCTCCACCGACGTGACCCGGCGCGCGGTGCAGTGCGTGCACTGCCGGACCGTCACCGTCGCAGCGGTGGAGCTGGAAGACGTTGTGGTCTGTTCCGGCTGCCAGCGGAATCTGCTTGTGCACTACCACGTTTCGCGACGTCAGGGCGCGCACCTCGGGTACATGGTCGACGCCGAGAAGCAGGTGGTGTGATGACCACAATGAAGCTCGTGGTCGCGGATGTCGACGACACGATCGCCGACATCCGGACCCTGACACTGCGCCACCCGGACGACGCGCCGCTGCCGTCGTTCACTCCCGGCAGCCACGTCGTGATCGAGTGCGGCGGACGGGGTGCGCCGGCCAACGCGTATTCGCTGACCGGCGACGGGATCAGCCCGGACGCCTATGTGATCTCGGTGCTGCGCGCGGGCACCGACGGCGCACCGAGCGGCTCCCGGTGGATCCACGAGGAAATCGGCGTCGGGGACACGGTGGCTGCCACGCCACCGCGCAGCGCGTTCGCCCCGGTGTTGCGAGCGCGCCGACACCTGCTGGTGGCGGCCGGTATCGGCATCACCCCGATGGTGTCGCATCTGCGCAGCGCCAGGCGGTGGGGGCGCGACACCCGGTTGCTCTACATCCATCGGCCCGGACGGGGCGCCTACGTCGACACCGTCCGGGAGCTCGCCGCGCGCGCCTCGATCCACACCCGGCGCGCGGCGTTCGTCACCGAATTGTCCTCTGCGCTGGCCGATCAGCCGCTGGGGACGCACCTCTACATCTGCGGTCCGCGCTCGTTCATCGAGTTCGTCACGACAGCTGCGGCAGAACTCGGCTGGCCGGCCAGCCGAGTGCACGCCGAACACTTCGGGGCCGACGCGCTCGACCCGGGCGAGCCGTTCACCGTGCGGCTGTCGTCCAGCGCCGAGGAGTTCACCGTCGATGCCGGGGTCTCGTTGCTCGACGCGCTGGAAAGCCGAGGCGTCGACGTGCCCAACCTGTGCCGCCGGGGGGTGTGCGGCGAGTGCCGGATCCCGGTGGCGCGCGGCGTGGTCACCCACCGCGATTTGTACCTGTCCGACGACGAGAAACGTTCGGGCGATTCGATGATGGCCTGCGTGTCGCGGGCCCACGGCGAGACTCTGGAGTTGGCACTGTGATTTCGGCGACCGACCTGATCGAGACGTTTCCGTTCCCCTTCGCCACCGACCAGTACCGGTACAGCACCAACGTGGAACCGGCCGGCGCAGCCGTGCCCACCCCGGCCGGACGCTGGGGGGAGCGGGTCGTCGACATCGACAGCCAGTACGAGGACGAACTCGGCGAGCGCGCAACGATTCTCGCCGCGGATCCCAGCCGGTACACGGTGTTGCCGCACATGAGGCCCGCATGCTGGGACGCGATGCTGACGTTGATGCGGGAGATGGCCGCGAGCTACCCGGACACCATGTCGTTGCACCGGCACGGCGGGGGCTGGCGCTGGCGCAACGACCGGCTCGACGTGCTCCAGGACTTCGTCGTCGGTGACGACGCGTCCCTGCCCGCCGAACCGCTGGCCTACATCGCCGGCCAGGTGCAGGAGGACATCGTGCTGCTCGACCAGCGCGACGGCGATCTGTTCGGTGATGCCGGCGTGGTGACGTTCGCCGCCGACTGGTCGTTCGGGTTCGACGTGGGCATGACGTTTCTGGAGATCCACGGGCCAGTGCCGCGGCTACGCGAGACGGGGGTGATCACCCGCGCCCGCGAGTTCCTGATGCGGCTGCAGCCGGGGGAGACCTACCGGCGTACCAACTGGACGCTGACGGTCGGCCGCCGCCTGGACGTCTCGACCGAGCGCTACCCCGAGTGGGGACCGGACCGGACGACGATCCAGACCGTCCCGGACGAGCAGTTCGGCCGCCTGGTGCACCTGCGCGTCGAGGTGCAGCACCTGATCCGGCTGCCCGAATCCGGGTCGATCTGCTTCCTGATCCGGACCTACCTGCTGCCGCTGGCCGACCTGGCCACCTATGCGCCGTGGCGGCAGCGCACCGCGGCGGTGCTGGCCGATCTGCCCGACGACATGGCCGATTACAAGGGCATCATCGCCTACCGGGACCGCGCGGTGTCCTGGCTGCGCAACGCCGGCTGAGCTCAGACAAAATCGCCCGGATCCTGCACGGATCCGGGCGATTTCGTGGGTCCGCGTCAGTAGGCCGTCGGCTCCCCTTCGGCAGCGGGACCCGGCTCGACCGGCTTGTGCTCGATGATCGCCTTGTACGCGTTGTTCTCGTGCTGGATCATCCGGACGAAGAATCCGATGAACAGCGCCACGGCGAGCAGGAACACGATCCACACGCCGAGTGAATAGCCGCCGAAGGTGAACACCACGCCGGCATCGTCATAGCTAACGATGGGACTGAACATCTACTTCGCCTCCTCGACGACGAGAATCTTGCCGTTGCTGGCCATCACCGTCACCGGTGTGCCTTCGGGGTACGGCGTGGCCGGGACCTCGCTCAGGTCGAGACCCTGCTCCTCGACCTCGGGCGGAATCCGCAGCAGCCCAACCTTCTTGAGCCCAAGCGACAGCAGGAAGGTGGGGATGAAGCCCAGTGCCGCGAAGGTCAGCGCCCCGACGGCCTGCCCCCAGAACGAGACGGACGGATTGCCGTCGGTGTTGGGGTAGCCGTGCAGGAAGATGCCCACCATCAGGATCGAGTACAGCCCGACGCCGCCGTGCACGGCCACCGCGCCGACCACGTCGTCGATCCTGAACTTCTCCAGCAGCTTGCCCATGTAGGGAATGAGCGCGCCGGCGCCCAGGGCGATGATGAAGCCGAGTGCGGGGTGGTACAGGTCCATGCCGGACGCGACGCCGATGACCCCGGCCAGGCCGCCGGAGATGGTCCAGAACGGTTCACCTCGGGACGTCATGTATGCGCCGATGATGCCGCCGGCCAGGCCCATCAGGGTGTTGAAGGCGAAGGCCGACAGGGTGGTCGGACTGGCGTAGATGGTGGCGAAACCGTTGGCGCCGTAGATCACACACCCCATCAGGAAGCCGAAGAACCCGGTGAAGATCAGCATCAGGCCGAGCATGGTCAGCGGGAGGTTGTGCGGCCGGATGGTGACCGCAGTGCCGTCGGGCAGGAAACGGCCGATGCGCGGACCGAGGTTGATCAAAATGCCCAGGGCGCCGAAACCGGCGATCATGTGCACACACCCGGCGGCCCCGACATCGTGGAAGCCCAGTTCGGTGAGCATCCAGCCCGCACCATGCCAACCCCAGGCGGCGCCGACGATCCAGACCACCGAACCCACGAACACCGTCAGCACCAGGAAGCCGCTGGTCCGGATCCGTTCCAGCACAGCGCCGGACATGATCGAACCGGTGGTCGCGGCGAACAACGCGAAGGCGCCCCAGAAGATGCCGCTGGCGGGGTCCTGGACGTTGGGACCCATGTTGTCGCTCCACGGCAACGCAGCCTTGGCGGCATCGGTCATTTCGATGAAACCGGTCGGCATGGCGTTGTACAGGAACCAGCCGACGAAGTAGAACGACGCGATGATGGTCGCCAGCGCCAGCAGGTTCTTCATCGCTGTGGCGAGCACGTTCTTCGACCGCGAAGCGCCGATCTCGTAGGCCAGGAAGCCCGCGTGGATCAGCATCATCAACGCGATCGACATCCAATAGAAGAACTCGTTGTTGACTGCGGCCATGGACGACAATGCGTCCTCGACTTCAGGTGTCAAAGGGACCTCCGCCGAGCTTGTTGGGGTGGGGTTCCCGGGAACACGGTTTAACCACAGTGTTCTCGAGGTACTGACGGTGTACGACGCCTTGACGCTAATGCGGGGAATGTGTCCCCCCGGTCAAGGCGTGTTAATTCGGCATGAAGTCGTGTCCGGCAGTGTGTTACGGAAGCCGCCGCAGCCGACGGCACCTGCGACAGTAGCCCTGGCGGTGCTAGGAACAAGTCTGCCTGGGCAGGCAGGTGCGACGCCGCCACGATCGAGACCATGAGCGTGCAGCCGAAAGTTGATCGATGCGAGCAGGCCGTGGTGACGCTGGGGGAGTCGTTCATCCAGAACCCGCACGCGACCTACGCCCAGTTGCGCCGGCAGGGCGCGGTGCATCGGGTACGCATGGCGAGCGGTGCCGAGGCCTGGCTGGTCACTCGTTACGCCGAGGCCCGAAGTCTGCTCAATGATCCGCGGCTGAAGAAGAACGGTGCCGCCGCAAGCCGTCTCTTCCCGCCGGGGGCGACCACCGTCGGTTCGGTGCTGGGCGACAACATGCTGTTTCGGGACCCACCGGACCACACGAGGTTGCGTCGGTTCGTCAGCGCGGCGTTCACCGCGCGGTCCGTGCGCAGACTGCGTTCCACCATTGTGGAGATCGCGGACGAACTGCTGGACTCGATGGCCGAAAAGTCCCCGGGGCGCGTCGATCTGATGCAGTCGCTGGCGCTGCCGTTGCCGATTCGCGTGATCGGTGAACTGCTCGGCGTCCCGGCGGTCGCGAGCACCCGGTTCTCCACGCTGGTCATGCCGGTGTTCAACACCAGCAGTCCCGAGGCCAAGGCCGGCGCGCAGGCGGAACTCACAGAACTGCTGCAGACGATCATCGCCGCCAAGCGCGAACAGCACTCCGACGACGTGCTCGGTCACCTCGTCCATCTGCGGGACGACGGTGATCAACTGAGCGAGAAGGAACTGCTGGGAACGGCGTTCCTGTTGATCACCGCCGGTTACGAGACGACGGTGAACCTGATCGCCAATGCCGTGCTGGCGCTGCTGCGCCATCCGGACCAGCTGGCGGCCCTGCGTGCCGACAGGTCACTGTTGCCCGCCGCGGTGGAGGAGACGCTGCGGTGCGAGAGTCCGCTCAACACCGCGACCGTGCGCTTCACCAGCACGCCGGTCACCGTCGACGGTACGCAGATACCGGCGGGCGAACTGGTGATGATCGCGCTGCTGGGGGCCAATCACGACGAACGGCAGTTCCGCAATGCCGACCAGTTCGACATCTTCCGTAACGACAACCGCAATCTCGCCTTCGGCCACGGCATCCACCACTGCATCGGCGCGCCACTGGCGCGGATGGAAGCCCAGATCGCCCTCGACCGGCTGCTGTCGCGGTTCGACCGCATCGAACTGGTCGAAGGCGGACCCTTGCCGTATCGGTCGAGCATGTTGATGCGTGGCCTGGTACACCTTCCGGTGCGCATCGGGGCGCGGTGACGCTGCCGACGCGGCCGCCGGAGAACCATCGGATCCCCTTCTTCCGATCGGCCGAGACCCGGGGTCAGGTGTAGCCCGGCGAGGGCGTCGAGCCGCCCGAAATCCTCGGGTAGCGTCGGTTGCCATGAGCGCAGACACCCGCGACCGAGAACACGACCTCGTGGTGTACGGAGCCACCGGATTCGTCGGGAGGCTGACCGCGAAGTACCTCGCCGAAACGGGAACGGATGCCCGCATCGCGCTGGCGGGCCGCTCCGCGGACCGGCTGATGGCGGTGCGGGACTCGCTGGGTGAGGCCGCGCAGGACTGGCCGTTGATCGTCGCCGATGCGTCGCAGCCCTCCACGCTGAACGAGGTGGCGGCCGGCACCCGGGTTGTGGTCACGACGGTCGGCCCCTATCTGCGGTACGGCCTGCCGCTGGTCGCGGCGTGCGCGGCGGCAGGCACCGACTACGCCGACCTGACCGGCGAGACGTTGTTCGTGCGCCAGTGCATCGACCAGTACCACGCGCAGGCCGCCGACAACGGCGCCCGGATCGTGCACGCCTGCGGCTTCGACTCCATCCCGTCGGACCTGACGGTGTTCGCGGCGTACCGCGCTGCACAGCGCGACGGCGCCGGCGATCTCGGGGACACCAACTTCGTCGTGCGTTCGTTCGCCGGCGGGGTGTCCGGCGGCACCGTGGCGTCGATGACCGAACTCGCCCGCGAGGCCTCGCTGGACCCCGAGGCGCGGCGGCTGCTCAACGACCCGTACACGCTGAGCCCGGACCGCGCCGCCGAGCCCGAACTCGGCGCGCAGCCCGACGCGCGGTGGCGGCGCGGCCGGGAGATCGCCCCTGAACTCGACGGCTACTGGGTCGGCGCGTTCCCGATGGCGCTGCCCAACACCCGGATCGTCCGGCGCAGCAACGCGCTGCTGGAGTACGCCTACGGCCGGCGGTTCGAGTACGCCGAGCAGATGAGCACGGGCCGCTCGATCGGCGCGCCGCTGATCGCCGCGATGGCCACCGCCGGCAACGTCGCGACCATGGGCCTGGGCAGTCGGTTCCTCAACCGGGTGCCGCGCGGGGCGCTGGAGCGAGTGCTGCCCAAACCGGGCACCGGCCCCAGCGAGCAGACCCGGGAACGCGGTCACTACACCGTCGAGACCTACGCCACGACCTCGACCGGCGCCCGCTACGTCGCGCGGATGTCCCAGCAGGGCGACCCCGGCTACAAGGCGACCTCGGTGCTGCTCGGCGAGAGCGGGCTGGCCCTCGCGCTGGACCGCGACAAGCTCTCTGACCTGCACGGGGTGCTCACCCCGGCGGCGGCCATCGGCGACGCGCTGCTGGCCCGGCTGCCCGCCGCAGGGGTGACGCTGGACGTGTCGCGGCTGAACTGACCGCACCGGGCCCCCACGATCCGGCCTGCGCCCGTCGGGCGGCACGAACCTGTTCGCGGACGCTTCCTAGAATGGCTCGGTGACCTCCCAGCCCGATGCCGCCGACGACACCCGGCGCCTCCCCGAGCTCGACGCCCTGCCCAAGTCCTGGGATCCGGGGGCGGTCGAGGCCGACCTCTACGACGGCTGGGTCGAGGCGGGCTACTTCACCGCCGATCCCGCCAGCGACAAGCCGCCGTACTCGATCGTGCTGCCGCCACCGAATGTGACCGGCAGCCTGCACATGGGTCACGCGCTGGACCACACGCTGATGGACGCGCTGACCCGCCGCAAACGCATGCAGGGCTACGAGGTGCTGTGGCTGCCCGGCATGGACCACGCAGGCATCGCCACCCAGACCCTGGTCGAGAAGCAGCTCGCCGCGGCCGGGACCAGCAAGGAGGACCTCGGTCGCGAACAGTTCATCGAGAAGGTTTGGGACTGGAAGCGCGAGTCGGGCGGCACCATCGGAGCCCAGATGCGCAGGCTCGGCGACGGCGTCGACTGGAGCCGCGACCGCTTCACGATGGACGAGGGCCTGTCCCGCGCGGTGCGCACCATCTTCAAACGGCTCTTCGACGCCGGCCTGATCTACCAGGCTGAGCGGCTGGTGAACTGGTCACCGGTGCTGGAGACCGCGATCTCCGACCTCGAGGTGAAGTACGAGGACGTCGAGGGCGAACTGGTGAGCTTCCGGTACGGCTCGATGGACGACGCGCAACCGCACATCGTGGTGGCCACCACCCGATTGGAGACGATGCTCGGCGACACCGCGATCGCGGTGCACCCCGACGACGAGCGGTACCGGTCGCTGGTCGGCAAGACGCTGGCCCACCCGTTCCTGGACCGGGACATCGTCGTCGTCGCCGACTCCCACGTCGATCCCGAGTTCGGCACCGGCGCAGTCAAAGTCACACCCGCACACGATCCCAACGACTTCGAGATCGGTCTGCGGCACCAGCTGCCGATGCCGTCCATCCTCGACACCAAGGGCCGGATCTGCGACACCGGAACCCAGTTCGACGGAATGGACCGCTTCGAGGCGCGAGTCGCGGTCCGCGAGGCGCTCGCCGAGCAGGGCCGCATCGTCGCCGAGAAGCGGCCCTATCTGCACAGCGTCGGACACTCCGAACGCAGTGGCGAACCGATCGAGCCCCGGCTCAGCCTGCAGTGGTGGGTCAAGGTGGAGTCCCTGGCCAAGGCGGCCGGCGACGCAGTTCGTCACGGGGACACCGTGATTCATCCGGCAAGCCTGGAGCCGCGGTGGTTCTCCTGGGTCGACAACATGCACGACTGGTGCATCTCGCGCCAGCTGTGGTGGGGCCACCGCATCCCGATCTGGCACGGCCCCGACGGCGAGACGGTCTGCGTCGGGCCCGACGAGACGCCGCCGGAGGGCTGGGAGCAGGACCCGGACGTGCTGGACACCTGGTTCAGTTCGGCGCTGTGGCCCTTCTCGACGATGGGCTGGCCGGACCGTACCCCCGACCTGGCCAAGTTCTATCCGACGTCCGTGCTGGTCACCGGCTACGACATCCTGTTCTTCTGGGTGGCCCGGATGATGATGTTCGGCACCTTCGTCGGTGACGACCCCGCCATCACCGGTGACGCGGCCAGGAAAGACGAGCGCCCTCAGGTGCCGTTCGAGAACGTGTTCCTGCACGGCCTGATCCGCGACGAGTTCGGCCGCAAGATGAGCAAGTCCCGCGGCAACGGCATCGACCCACTGGACTGGGTGGAGAAGTTCGGCGCCGACGCGCTGCGTTTCACACTGGCCCGCGGCGCCAGCCCGGGCGGCGACCTGGCCATCGGCGAGGACCACGCCCGCGCGTCGCGTAACTTCGCGACCAAGCTGTTCAACGCGACCCGCTTCGCGCTGCTCAACGGCGCCAGCCCCGCGCCGCTGCCGCCTACGCCCGAACTGACCGACGCCGACCGGTGGATCCTCGGCCGGCTCGAAGAGGTCCGCACCGAGGTGGACGCGGCGCTGGATGCCTACGAGTTCAGCCGAGCCTGCGAGGCGCTGTACCACTTCGCCTGGGACGAGTTCTGCGACTGGTATGTCGAGCTCGCCAAAGTGCAGCTGGGCGAAGGTGTCTCGCACACCACGGCGGTGCTGGCCACGGTGCTCGACGTGCTGCTCAAACTCCTACACCCGGTGATGCCGTTCGTCACCGAGGTGCTGTGGAAGACGCTGACCGGGCGGGCCGGGGCGAGCGAAGCGACGGGAAATGTGGAGTCGCTGGTCGTCGCGGACTGGCCCACCCCCACCGGATACGCGCTGGATCAGGCTGCCGCCCAGCGGATCGCCGACGCCCAGAAGTTGATCACCGAGGTGCGCCGGTTCCGCAGTGACCAGGGGCTGGCCGACCGGCAGCGGGTGCCTGCCCGGCTGTCTGGCATCGACACCGCGGGTATGGACGCCCACGTCCCGGCGGTGCGCGCGCTGGCCTGGCTGACCGAGGGGGACGAGAACTTCACCGCGTCCGCGTCGGTCGAGGTGCGGCTGTCGGGTGGCACCGTGGTGGTCGAGGTCGACACCTCGGGCACCGTCGACGTGGCCGCCGAACGCCGCCGCCTGGAGAAGGATCTGGCGGCCGCCGAGAAGGAGCTGGCGGGCACCACCGCCAAGCTGGGCAACGACGCGTTCCTGGCCAAGGCGCCCGCGGAGGTGGTCGACAAGATCCGGGGACGCCAGCAGGTGGCGCGCGAGGAAGTCGAGCGGATCACCGCCCGCCTGGCCGGACTGCCCCGATGACCGCCCGCGGGCAGGGGCGGCGACGATGAGCCCCGCCGAGCCGACGCCCGACGAGGTCGCCGCGCTGCTCCAGGTCGAGCACCTGCTCGACCAGCGCTGGCCGGAGACCAAGATCGAACCGAGCACGGCGCGGATCTCGGCGCTGCTGGAACTGCTCGGGTCGCCCCAGCGGGGGTATCCGTCGATCCACATCGCCGGGACCAACGGCAAGACCTCGGTCGCCAGGATGGTCGACGCGTTGCTGACCGCGCTGCACCGGCGCACCGGACGCACCACCAGCCCGCACCTGCAGTCCGCGGTCGAGCGCATCTCGATCGACGGCAAGCCGATCAGCCCGGCCACCTACGTCGAGACCTACCGGGAGGTCGAGCCGTTCGTCGAACTCGTCGACCAGCAGTCCGAGGCGGGGGTTCTCGGTGACGGACCGGGCCCGAGGATGAGCAAGTTCGAAGTCGTCACCGCGATGGCCTTCGCGGCGTTCGCCGATGCGCCCATCGACGTCGCCGTCGTCGAGGTCGGCCTCGGCGGCCGCTGGGACGCCACGAACGTGGTGAACGCACCGGTGGCGGTCGTCACCCCGATCGGGGTCGATCACACCGACTACCTCGGTGACACGATCGCCGAGATCGCCGGGGAGAAGGCCGGAATCATCACCCGCCAAGCCGACGACCTGGTGCCGACCGACACCGTCGCGGTGCTGGCGCGACAGGTTCCCGAGGCCATGGAGGTGCTGCTGGCTCAGGCGGTGCGCTCGGATGCGGCTGTGGCGCGCGAGGATTCGGAGTTCGCGGTGCTGGGCCGCCAGGTCGCCATCGGCGGACAGATGCTCCGGCTGCAGGGGCTCGGCGGCGTCTACGACGAGATCTTCCTTCCCTTGCACGGTGAGCATCAGGCGCACAACGCCGTGCTGGCGCTGGCGGCGGTCGAGGCGTTCTTCGGCGCCGGCGCCGACCGCCAACTCGACATCGATGCGGTGCGGGCGGGTTTCGCGGCCGTCACCTCGCCTGGGCGGCTGGAGCGGATGCGCAGTGCGCCAACCGTGTTCATCGACGCCGCGCACAATCCCGGTGGCGCGCTGGCGCTCGCCGAGGCATTGCGCGACGAGTTCGACTTCCGGTATCTCGTCGGCGTCGTCTCGGTGATGGGGGACAAGGACGTCGACGGCATCTTGGCCGCCCTGGAGCCCGTGCTCGACCAGATCGTGGTCACGCACAACGGTTCACCGCGGGCGCTGGAGGTGGCCGCGCTGGCGGTCAAGGCCGAGGAGATCTTCGGTCCCGAACGAGTGATCACCGCCTCGACCCTGCCCGACGCGATCGAGACCGCGACCGCACTGGTCGAGGATTCCGGCAGCGACGGCGACGCCGCCGGCCTCAGCGGCGCCGGCATCGTGATCACCGGCTCTGTCGTCACCGCGGGTGCCGCGCGGACCTTGTTCGGAAAGGACCCCGCATGACGCAGCAGCCGCCCGATCCGTGGAAGAGCTTCCGGGGGGTGATGGCCGGGACGCTGATCCTGGAGGCCATCGTCGTGCTGCTCGCGCTGCCCGTCGTCGGCGCGGTCGGGCCCGGGCTCACCCCGGTCTCGACGGGCTACGTCGTCGGATTCGCGGTGCTGCTGGTGCTCATGGCGGGCATCCAGGGACGTCCGTGGGCGATCTGGGCCAACCTGGGCGTACAGCTCATCCTCGTCGCCGGGTGGCTGCTCTATCCGGGTGTGGGTTTCATCGGCGTGCTGTTCCTGGTGGTGTGGCTGCTGATCGCCTACCTGCGCGCGGAGGTGCTGCGCCGGCAGAAGCGAGGCCTGCTTCCCGGGCAGCAGCGGGGCGACGACTAGTCTGTTCGTCGTGACTGAGCGAACTCTCGTCCTGATCAAGCCCGACGGTGTGCAACGCCGCCTCATCGGCGAGATCATCGGCCGGATCGAAGCAAAAGGCCTGACCGTCGCAGCCCTGGAGCTGAAGAACGTCAGCGACGACCTTGCCCGCGCGCACTACGCCGAACACGAAGGGAAGCCGTTCTTCCCGTCGCTGCTGGAGTTCATCACCTCGGGGCCCGTCGTCGCGGCCATCCTGGAGGGCCCGCGGGCCATCGCGGCGTTCCGGCAGCTGGCCGGCGGGACCGATCCCGTGGAGAAGGCCACGCCCGGCACCATCCGCGGCGACCTCGGCCTGGAGACCCAGTTCAACCTGGTGCACGGGTCGGATTCGGCGGATTCGGCCGCCCGCGAGATCGACCTCTGGTTCCCCGGCCGCTAGCGGCCGCCCCGCCCGGGTCGCCCCGCGTTCGCGGGGCACTCTCCGACGTGTGGGATACTGGTCGCGGGTGATCGGCCTTACAACCCGGGCTGAGCATCCGAATGAAGACTTCGACAGCGCGACCACCGCTTACCCGCGGGAGGGCGCGGACCGTCCAGCCATCATTCAGACCGGCGCCGAGTTCGTTCCTTCGGGATCGCTCGGAGCAAGACCATAGGACGTTCGGGAGCAGCTAGCCCGGATACAAAATCAAAAAGCCCTCGCGTGGCCGCGTCACCAGATGACGCGCCCGGGGGCTTGAGGAGAATACGTGGCCGACAATGAAAATCTTCAGGCACCGACCCACGACCCCGCGGAAGAGCCCCGGCTCGCCGCAGACTCGTCCGGGGCTACCAAGGACGCGCCGACGCCTGAGCGCTTGAGGGTCCATTCGCTGGCCCGGGTGCTCGGCACCACCAGCAGGCGGATCATCGATGCGCTGATCGAACTCGACGGCCGCGCCCGCAGCGCTCACTCGACCATCGGCCGCGAGGAGGCCGACCGGGTGCGGGAGGTGCTTGCCGCCCCCGAGCCCGAGGTTGTCGAGCCCGAGGCCCCGCAGGCCGAAGCCGCCGAACCCGAGGCTCCGCAGGTCACGCAGGCCGAGGTCGCACAGCCCGAGGCTGAGGCTGTGACGCCCGAGCCTGAGGCTGTGACCCCCGAGCCCGAGCAGGCTGTCGAAGAAGAGCCCGAGTCGCGGCTGATCCTGGAGATCCCGGCCGCACCGGCAGGCGAGCCCGCCGACTATCTGCCGTTGTTCGTCGCGCCCAAGCCGGTGCGCTTCGACGACCACTTCGACGACAGCGACGACGAGGCCGACGACTCCGACGAGGATTCCGACGACGACTCCGGCTCGGACACCGACGACGAGCAGGCCGGCCTGCCGCCAAACGCCGCAGGCGTGGGCGGCGCGGTCGGGGACGCGGTCGCGGTGAGCAGAACGGCGACGAATCCGCGGACTCGGACGCCGACGGCGACACCGACACCGACAAGTCCGAGACCGACGAGGACTCCGACGACGACAGCAGCGACGACGACGGCTCCGGTGGTGACGGCACCACCCGTCGCCGTCGCCGTCGCCGCCGCCGCAAGTCCGGCTCCGACGATGACGGCGACGGCAACGGGTCGCCCGACGACCCGCCGAACACCGTCGTCCACGAACGCGAACCGCGGAAGTCGAACCGGGGCGGCGACAAGCCGTCCTCGGACTCCGAGATCCAGGGGATCAGCGGCTCGACCCGGCTGGAAGCCAAACGGCAGAGGCGCAGGGACGGGCGCGATGCGGGGCGGCGTCGTCCCCCGATCCTGAGCGAGGCCGAGTTCCTGGCCCGCCGGGAAGCGGTGGAGCGGATGATGGTGGTCCGCGACAAGGTCCGCAGCGAACCGCCGCACGAAGGTGCGCGCTACACGCAGATCGCGGTGCTCGAAGACGGCGTCGTCGTCGAACACTTCGTCACCTCGGCGGCCTCGGCGTCGCTGGTCGGCAACATCTACCTCGGCATCGTGCAGAACGTGCTGCCCTCGATGGAGGCGGCGTTCGTCGATATCGGCCGCGGCCGCAACGGTGTGCTCTACGCCGGTGAGGTCAACTGGGAGGCCGCAGGCCTCGGCGGCGCGCAGCGCAAGATCGAGCAGGCCCTCAAGCCGGGCGACTACGTCGTCGTCCAGGTCAGCAAGGACCCGGTCGGGCACAAGGGCGCCCGGCTGACCACTCAGGTGTCGCTGGCCGGCCGCTACCTCGTCTACGTGCCGGGTGCATCGTCGACCGGTATCAGCCGCAAGCTTCCCGACACCGAGCGCCAGCGCCTCAAGGAGATCCTGCGCGAGGTCGTCCCGTCCGACGCCGGGGTGATCATCCGGACGGCTTCCGAAGGCGTCAAGGAAGAGGACATCCGCTCCGACGTCGAGCGTCTGCAGAAGCGCTGGACCGAGATCGAGGCCAAGGCCGCCGAGATCACCAAGAAGAAGGCCGGCGCCGCGGTCGCGCTCTACGAAGAGCCCGACGTGCTGGTCAAGGTGATCCGCGACCTGTTCAACGAGGACTTCACCGGCTTGACCGTCTCCGGCGAGGACGCCTGGAAGACCATCACCGACTACGTGAACGCCGTCGCCCCCGAGCTGCTCCCGCGGATGACGAAGTACGAGCCCGCCTCACCCGACGGTCCCGACGTGTTCGCCGTACACCGCATCGACGAGCAGCTCGCGAAGGCGATGGACCGCAAGGTGTGGTTGCCCTCGGGCGGCACCCTGGTGATCGACCGCACCGAGGCCATGACGGTCGTCGACGTCAACACCGGCAAGTTCACCGGCTCCGGCGGCAACCTCGAACAGACCGTCACCCGCAACAACCTCGAGGCCGCCGAGGAGATCGTCCGGCAGCTGCGGTTGCGCGACATCGGCGGCATCATCGTCATCGACTTCATCGACATGGTGCTCGAGTCCAACCGCGACCTGGTGCTGCGCCGCCTCACCGAGGCGCTGGCCCGCGACCGCACCCGCCACCAGGTCTCGGAGGTCACCTCGCTGGGCCTCGTGCAGCTGACCCGCAAGAAGCTCGGCACCGGCCTGATCGAGGCCTTCTCGACGACGTGCAGCCACTGCGCAGGCCGCGGCATCGTGCTGCACGGCGACCCGGTGGACTCGTCGTCGGGCTCCGCGGGCAACCGCAAGACCGAATCCGCCGGGGGCGGGCGCCGCAGCAAGCGGGGCAAGCGCGGCGCACGGCCCGAGCAGGAAGTCCAGGTGCCCAAGGTGCCGGCGCATTCGCCCGGTGAACACCCGATGTTCAAGGCGATGGCCGCAGCCAACGGCAAGGACGAGGACGAGGACGACGACACCGGCGTGGCGCCGGAGGAGGTCGCCGAGATCGACATCGTCGCCGCAGCGACGGTGACCGGCCGCGGCACCGACGAAGACCTCGACGACGAAGACTTCGACGACGAGGACTCCGATGACGAGGATGCCGACGACGAAGACTCCGACGAGGACGAGATCGACCTCGATGACGACGAAGACGACGACGACGATGACGACGACGAAATCGATCCGCTCGACGAGGACGACTCGGACGATGAGGACGACTCGGACGACGACGACTCGGACGACGAGGATTCCGACGATGAAGACGACGAGGACTCCGATGACGAGGACTCCGACGACGAGGACGAGGAGCCGGAACCGGTCGTCACAGCTCGTCCTGTCCGCAGGCAGCGGCGCCGCGCCGCCGCTCGACCCGCTGGTCCGCCCAGTGCCGACTGACGCGGTTTGATTCTCTACCCGCTGGTCACGTACCCTTGACCAGTTGTCTCCAGGGCCCGCCACGGCGGGCCGGAGACGGGATCAGATCCCACCCAGACCCGCACGCACACCCCGGGTGATGCGCGCCCGCACGCAAAGCAGGAGATACCTAGCGATGGCAGCCAAAACAGCCACGTACGCGATCGTCAAGACCGGTGGCAAGCAGTACAAGGTCGCGGCCGGCGACATCGTCAAGGTGGAGAAGCTCGACGTGGAGCCCGGCGCCTCGGTCTCGCTGCCGGTCGCGCTGGTCGTCGACGGTGCGAACGTGACCACCGACGCGAAGGCGCTGGAGAAGGTCGCGGTCACCGGCGAGGTCCTCGAGCACACCAAGGGCCCCAAGATCCGCATCCACAAGTTCAAGAACAAGACCGGCTACCACAAGCGGCAGGGTCACCGTCAGCAGTTGACGGTCCTCAAAGTCACCGGCATTAAGTAACGACGGGAGCGACAGACATGGCACACAAGAAGGGCGCCTCGAGCTCACGCAACGGTCGTGACTCGAACGCGCAGCGGCTCGGCGTCAAGCGGTTCGGCGGCCAGGTCGTCAAGGCCGGCGAGATCCTGGTCCGCCAGCGCGGCACTCACTTCCACCCCGGCGTGAACGTCGGCCGCGGCGGCGACGACACGCTGTTCGCCACGGCCCCCGGCGCCGTCGAGTTCGGCAGCAAGCGCGGTCGCAAGACCGTCAACGTTGTTCGCGTCATCCGCCCGTCGGTCGACGTCGCCGCCGGAGCGGCTCCCGAGGCCTGACCTTCACGCGAGATCCACGTTCGCGGCGGGCTTCGCGGCAGGCCGACAGAACGTAGATTTCGTCATGGAAAGGACCTCCAATGCCCCGGTTCATCGACCGCGTCGTCATCCACGCGCGGGCCGGTAACGGCGGCAACGGGTGCGCCTCCGTTCACCGCGAGAAGTTCAAGCCGCTCGGCGGCCCCGACGGCGGTAACGGCGGACGCGGCGGCAGCGTCGTTTTCGTCGTGGACCCCCAGGTGCACACGCTGCTCGACTTCCACTTCCACCCGCACGTGGCCGCGCCCAGCGGCAAGCAGGGCGCGGGCAGCAACCGGGACGGCGCCGCGGGCGCCGATCTGGAGGTCAAGGTCCCCGACGGCACCGTCGTACTCGACGAACACGGCCAGATCCTCGCGGATCTGGTCGGTGCCGGCACCCGCTTCGAAGCCGCTGCAGGCGGCCGCGGCGGACTCGGTAACGCGGCCCTGGCCTCGCGGGCGCGCAAGGCGCCCGGCTTCGCGCTTCTCGGCGAGAAGGGTGAGGCCCGCGATCTCACGCTGGAGCTCAAGACCGTCGCCGACGTGGGCCTGGTGGGTTTCCCGTCGGCAGGCAAGTCTTCACTGGTGTCCGCGATCTCGGCCGCCAAGCCGAAGATCGCCGACTACCCGTTCACCACGCTGGCCCCCAATCTCGGTGTCGTCTCCGCCGGCGAACACACCTACACCGTCGCCGACGTTCCGGGACTGATTCCCGGCGCCTCGGAAGGCCGCGGCCTCGGACTGGATTTCCTGCGGCACATCGAACGCTGCGCGGTGCTCGTGCACGTCGTCGATTGCGCGACCCTGGAGCCCGGCCGCGATCCCGTCTCCGACATCGAGGCGCTGGAGGCCGAGATCGCGGCGTACACGCCGACGCTGCAGGGTGATTCGATCCTGGGTGATCTCGCCGAGCGCCCCCGCGCGGTGGTGCTGAACAAGATCGACGTTCCCGACGCCCGCGAACTGGCGGACTTCGTGCGCGAGGACATCGCCACCAAATTCGGTTGGCCGGTGTTCGAGATCTCGACCGTCGCCCGGGAAGGGTTGCGGCCGTTGACGTTCGCGCTGTGGGACATGGTGGCCGCCTACCGGGCCAGCCAGCCCGCCGTGGTGCCGCGCCGACCGGTGATCCGGCCGGTCCCGGTCGACGAGACCGCGTTCTCCGTCGAACCCGACGGTCAAGGCGGCTTCGTGGTCAAGGGCACCCGGCCGCAACGCTGGGTCGCCCAGACCAATTTCGAGAACGACGAAGCCGTCGGCTACCTCGGGGACCGGCTGGCTCGCCTCGGCGTCGAGGACGAGCTGATCAAGCTCGGCGCCAAACCCGGATGCGCGGTGACCATCGGCGACATGACCTTCGACTGGGAGCCGCAGACCCCGGCCGGTGTCGACGTGTACCTGTCGGGACGCGGCACCGACATCCGTCTGGAGCAGACCGACCGGGTCGGGGCCGACGAGCGCAAGGCCGCACGGAAGGCGCGCAGGCAGAGCGAACCCGAAGAATGAGCGCCCACCGGGAGGCGATCCGTAAGGCGCGCTCGGTGGTGGTCAAGATCGGCACCACCGGGCTGACGACGCCGTCGGGGGAGTTCGACACCAACCGGCTGCAGTCACTGGCCGATGCCATCGAGGCGAGAATGCGGGCCGGTTCGGATGTGGTGATCGTTTCCTCGGGCGCGATCGCGGCGGGCATCGAGCCGCTCGGTCTGTCCCGACGGCCGACCGACCTGGCCACCAAGCAGGCCGCGGCCAGCGTCGGGCAGGTGGCCCTCATCAACTCGTGGAGCGCGGCGTTCGGCAGGTATGAGCGCACCGTGGGGCAGGTGCTGCTGACCGCTCACGACATCTCGATGCGCGTGCAGCACAACAACGCCCAGCGCACCCTGGACCGGTTGCGTGCGCTGCACGCGGTCGCCATCGTCAACGAGAACGACACCGTGGCCACCAACGAGATCCGGTTCGGCGACAACGACCGGCTCTCGGGGCTGGTGGCCCACCTCGTCGGCGCCGACGCGCTGATCCTGCTGTCGGACATCGACGGTCTCTACGACGGTGATCCCCGCAAGGCGGCCAAGGACAACCCGGCGCGGTTCATCCCCGAGGTAGCCGGGCCCGACGACCTCGAAGGCGTGACAGCGGGCCGCGGCAGTGATCTGGGCACCGGCGGCATGGTGTCGAAGCTGTCCTCGGCCCTGTTGGCCGCCGATGCCGGGGTGCCGGTGTTGCTGGCCGCGGCCTCCGACGCCGCCGTCGCACTCGACGACGCGTCGGTGGGCACGGTGTTCGCGCCGCGTCAGGAGCGGATGTCGGCGCGGCGGTTCTGGGTGCGCTACGCCGCGGAGGCCGCCGGCGCGTTGACCCTGGATGACGGAGCGGTGAGAGCCGTGGTGCGGCAGCGCCGTTCGCTTCTTCCTGCCGGCATCACGGCGGTGTCCGGCCGGTTCTACGGGGGCGACGTCGTCGAGCTCCGCAACCAGGACGGCACGATGGTCGCCCGCGGTGTGGTGGCCTATGACGCCGCCGAGTTGGCGACCATGCTGGGCCGGTCCACCTCGGATCTGCCTGCCGAGATGCGCAGGCCCGCCGTGCACGCCGACGACCTCGTCGCGGTCTAGGGCAATGCGGGAGTCAGATACAGTGCGCCCCAGACGATCTCGGTCAGAACAGCAGCGAGCTCGGCGTCGAACGACGAGGGCTTCGACGGCAGATTCTGCTGACAGGACCGCTCCACCATCAACACGAGAGTGTGGGCGGTCGTCTCCGGGGAGAGTTGGCGCCGAATGGTTCCCGCGGCCTGGCCTTCGACGATCACGGCCTGGAAACTCTCACTCACCTCCGCGAGCAGTTCGCGATAGGTCTGGCCGACCGCCGAGTCGTACGGCGCCATCTCGTTGAGGGCGACGAGTACCGGCTGATGTCGGCGATAAGCGGCGATGATCGCAGTCATTGCGGCATGGACGTCGGCGGGATCGCGGCGGGCCGTCACCGACCACCAGCGCGCTGCAGCCGCGGAGAGATCACCGAAAACCTGGGATGCCAGCCGGCGCAGCAGGTGGCCCTTGTCCTCGAAGTAGATGTAGAAGCTCGCCCGGGAGATCCCCGCTTCGGTGGCGAGGCGGTCGACGCTGAGCTCGGTGAAGCTCGCACCCTCGGCCATCAGCCGGTCGGTCGCTTCGAGTAGTCGGCGCTCGATCTGCTCGCGCCGCTCCTGACGACCGGCCTGCGGCTTTCTGGTTACCGACGGCACGCATCGAGCTTATCCGAGCTCCTGGGCACATTGACTAGACATTATGTCTAGTCGTATCGTCAAACTATGGCTGTGACCCCGAACACACTTCCTGCCGACCCGCCGGCGCGGACGTACGACCCGATAGATCTGTCCTCGCGGGCTTTCTGGTCCACCACCGCAGACCAGCGGGAACAGGTATTCGCTCAGCTCAGGGCGGCGCGTCCGGTCAGCTGGCACCCGCCGGTCGAGGACGCGCTGATGCCCGATCCCAGCGACCTCGGCTACTGGGCCGTCACCCGGCACGCCGACATCGTGGAGGTGAGCCGCAACAGCGAGGTTTTCCTGTCCGGCAAGGGCGTGCTCTTCGAGAACGTCCCCGAGGAGCTGCTGGAGGCCTCTCAGTCGTTCCTGGCGATGGATCCACCCCGGCACACGCTGATCCGCAAGGTCGTGCACGCGGCGTTCACGCCACGCCAGGTGCGCCGGATCGAGGACTCGATCAAAGCGAACGCCCGCGATATCGTCGCCGAGTTGCGGGCGGCCGGAAGCGGGGTCGATTTCGTCGCCCACTGCGCCAAGGAACTGCCGGTGCGCACGCTGTCGGACATGGTCGGCATCCCCGATTCCGAGCGCCACGCGGTGGCCGACGCCGCCGACGCGATGGTGAGCTGGGGGGACCCGGAGTTCCTCGACGGCCGAAACCCGTTGGAGGTGCTGTTCACCAGCCAGATGTACCTGCATCAGGTCGCTCTGGGACTGGCCGCCGAGCGCCGGGCCGACCCCGGTGACGACCTGTTCAGTCCGCTGGTGCACGCCGAGGTGGAAGGGGCCAGGCTCACCGACTCGGAGATCGCCGCGTTCTTCGTCCTGCTCGCGGTGGCAGGCAACGACACCACCCGGCAGACCACCAGCCACGCGATGAAGGCGCTCACCGACTTCCCCGACCAACGGGCCTGGCTGACGGCGGCCTTCGAGCAGCGGATCGGCGGCGCCGTCGAGGAGTTCATCCGGTGGGCGAGCCCGGTGATGACGTTCCGGCGCACGGCGGCAAGCGATTACGAGCTGAACGGGCAGCACATCTCGGCCGGCGAGAAGGTGGTCATGTTCTACTCGTCCGGCAACCGGGACACGAGCGTGTTCGATCGTCCGGAATGCTTGGATCTGGGCCGCGACCCCAATCCTCACCTCGGATTCGGGGGCGGCGGGCGACACTTCTGCCTCGGGGCCCATGTGGCGCGGGCCCAGCTCCGGGCGATCCTCGGAGAGCTGCTCACGCAGATCCCGGGCCTGCAGGCCGGTGAGCCGTCCTACGTGGCAGGCAATTTCATCCATGCCGTCCGCAGGATGCCCGTCACCTGGTGAGGACCGCCCCGGCGGTCGGCAGTTCGTCGGCGAGCAGGGCCAGCATCGGCGAGCATCCGTTGTCGATCTTGACGTCGGCCAGATCGTCGCCGCGGGTGCGACCCCTGTTGATGATCGCGATCGGCATACCCGCCGCGGCGGCGTGCCGGACGAACCGGTAGCCGGAATAGACGGTCAGCGAGGACCCGGCGACCAGCAGCGCATCGGCCTCATCGACCAGCGAATATGCCTGTTCCACACGCTCTTTCGGCACATTCTCGCCGAAGTACACGATGTCGGGCTTGAGCATGCCCGCACACCGGGGGCAGTCCACCACGGTGAACGACGCGGTATCGGACACCACGGCGTCGGCGTCCGGGGCCACCGCGATGCCGCCGACGGCGGCCGCTTTCGCCGCGAAACCAGGATTGGCGGCTTCGAGCAGGTCGGCCAGCGCAGCGCGCGACATCGAGTACCCGCAGTCCAGGCAGATCACCCGGGCATAGGAGCCGTGCAGATCGATGACGCGCCGGCTGCCCGCCTTCGAGTGCAGCAGGTCCACGTTCTGGGTGATCACCCCGGTGACCACCCCGGCGCGTTCGAGCGCGGCCAGCGCCCGGTGCCCGGCATTGGGCAGCGTCCGATCCATGTGCCGCCACCCGAGGTGATTGCGCGCCCAGTAGCGCTGCCGGAATTCGGGGTCGGAGGTGAACTGGCGGATCGTCATCGGGTTGCTGGGCGGGGAATCCGGGCCTCGGTAGTCGGGGATCCCCGAATCGGTCGACATGCCGGCCCCGGTGAGCACCGTGACGCGCCGACCCTGCAGTAGTGCGACGAGTTCCGGTGCTTCCACCACACCGAATGTAGGCGATCGCTCCGGCACGCGGCATTCGCGCTGATCAGCCCCGCAGGGCGGGGCGATGCATATCCGTGACGGTGACGGGCAACAATGAGGCATGGATTTCTACTCGGCCTATCAGCAGGGTTTCGTCCGTGTCGCCGCCTGCACCCAGCCGGTGGCCATCGCCGACCCTGTCGCGAACGCGGAGCAGGTGCTGGAGGTGGCCCGCGAGTGTGACGCCGACAGCGTGGCGCTGGCGGTCTATCCCGAGCTGACGCTGTCGGGCTATTCGATCGAGGACATCCTGCTCCAGGACGCGTTGCTGGAGGCCGTGCACGAGGCGGTGCTCGAGGTGGCCGCCGGGTCGGCCGCGCTGATGCCGGTACTGGTGATCGGCGCACCGCTGCGCTTCGGTCACCGGGTCTACAACACCGCCGTCGTCATCCACCGGGGCCGGGTGCTCGGTGTCGTGCCGAAGTCGTACCTGCCGACCTACCGGGAGTTCTACGAGAGTCGTCAGATGGCCGCAGGCGACGATGTGCACGGAACCATCCGGATCGGCGACGAGGACGTCCCGTTCGGTCCCGACCTGTTGTTCGCCGCCACCGACCTGCCCGGGTTCGTGCTGCACGTGGAGATCTGCGAGGACATGTTCGTGCCGATCCCACCGAGCGCCGAGGCCGCGCTGGCCGGGGCGACGGTGCTGGCCAACCTGTCGGGCAGCCCGATCACCATCGGCCGAGCCGAGGACCGCGCGCTGCTGGCCCGCTCGGCGTCGGCGCGCTGCCTGGCCGCCTACGTGTACGCGGCCGCGGGAGAGGGCGAGTCCACCACCGACCTGGCATGGGACGGCCAGACGATGGTGTGGGAGAACGGCAACTGCCTGGCCGAGTCCGAACGCTTCCCGGCCGGGGTCCGCCGCTCGGTGGCCGACGTCGACCTCGAGCTGTTGCGCGCCGAACGCACGCGGATGGGCACCTTCGACGACAACCGCGTGCACCACGGCATCGCCGCCGACAGGTACCGGCGCATCCCGTTCCGGCTCGACCCGCCGACCGGCGACATCGGATTGCGACGCAAGATCGAACGGTTCCCGTTCGTGCCCTCGAATGCGGCTCGGCTGGAACAGGACTGCTACGAGGCTTACAACATCCAGGTGTCGGGCCTGGAACAGCGGTTGCGCGCGATCGGGTCGCCGAAGGTGGTCATCGGGGTGTCGGGTGGTCTGGACTCCACGCACGCGCTGATCGTGGCCGCCCGCGCGATGGACCGGCTGGGCCTGCCGCGCAGCGACATCCTGGCGTTCACGCTGCCCGGCTTCGCGACCGGCGACCGCACCAAGAGCAACGCGGTCCGACTCGGGGAAGCACTCGGTGTCACGTTCTCGGAGATCGACATCCGCAAGACCGCCGAGCTGATGCTGACCGAGATCGACCACCCGTTCGCCCGCGGCGAGAAGGTGTACGACGTCACGTTCGAGAACGTGCAGGCCGGTCTGCGCACCGATTACCTGTTCCGGCTGGCGAATCAGCGCGGCGGGATCGTGCTGGGCACCGGTGATCTGTCCGAGCTGGCACTGGGCTGGTCGACATACGGTGTCGGCGACCAGATGTCGCATTACAACGTGAACGGCGGGGTGCCGAAAACCCTGATCCAGCACCTCATCCGGTGGGTGGCGACGTCCGGTCAGTTCGACGACGCGGTCAACGAAGTGTTGTTCGACGTGCTCGATACCGAGATCAGCCCGGAACTGGTCCCGGCGGGCGAGGACGAGGAGATCCAGTCCACCGAGGGCAAGGTGGGTCCCTATGTGCTGCAGGACTTCTCGCTGTTCCAGGTGTTGCGGTTCGGGTTCCGCCCGTCGAAGGTGGCCTTCCTGGCCTGGCACGCCTGGAGCGACGCGTCCAGCGGCGACTGGCCGCCCGGCTACCCGGACGACAAGCGACCGGAGTACTCGCTGAAGGAGATCCGGCACTGGCTGCAGGTCTTCGCGCAGCGTTTCTACTCGTTCTCACAGTTCAAGCGGTCGGCGTTGCCGAACGGTCCCAAGGTCTCCCACGGCGGGTCGCTGTCGCCGCGGGGCGACTGGCGGGCACCGTCGGACATGTCGGCGCGGACCTGGCTCGACGAGATCGAGCGCTCGATCCCCGCCGAGTAGCCCCGCGCGCCGACCTGTCTAGAGCCTGCCGTCGACGCGCAGCTCGGGGTGCACCCATTCCGGTGACCGGCGCTCCTTGAAGGCCATGAAGCCCTCGATGGACTCCGGCGCGCCGAGGCTGGCCTGCATGCCGATGCGGTCGTAGAGCCCGATGTAGTTGTCCAGACTGGACTTGATCACCGTCCTGGCCGTCGGCGCGGTCCGGCAGCACTGTGCCAGGACCTCCCGCGCGGCCTCGGCGAGGTCGTCGTGCGGCACCACGCGGGCGACCAGCCCCCAGTCGTGCGCCTCCTCGGCGGTCAGGGTGCGTCCGGTGAACATCAGGTCTCGGGTGCGCACAGGCCCGATCAGCCGGGCCAGCATGTGGCTGTAGTAGGTGTCGGCGATGCCCCGGTACAGCTCGGGGACCCGGAACGTGGCCCGGTCACTGACCACGGCGATGTCGGCGCACAGCGCGATCTGCATCCCACCGCCCTGGCACAGCCCGTTCACCGCGGCCACCACCGGCTTGGCCGACTGGCGCAGCGTGTCGAACGGCAATGCGTCCATCCCGAGCGTCGCGCCGAACGTCATCCAGTTGTCGGCCCCACCGCCGCCCATGTCGCCGCCCGGAGCAAACACGTCGCCGGTGCCGGTCAGCAGCAGCCCGGCCAGGTCCGGGTCGCGCTCGACGTGCTTGACCGCGTACTTGATGCCGAAGTACATCGCCGGGGTCATCGCGTTGCGCGCCTCTGGCCGGTCGAGCCTGCAGACGCCGAACGCCCCTTCGCGGGTGAAGTGGAGGTACGGCGTGCCGAGCCAGTCGCCTTCTGGCGGCCGGGGTCCGGTGGTCATCGCGAGGTCCTTCCGTCGGGTCAGGACGCCTCCAGGACGTCCTCGACAGCCTCACTGTAAGGGGCACAGTCCCCGGCACCGTGCACCAGCGTCGCCAACGCTCCGGCGGCACAGGCGCGCGGCAGCGCGTAGTCGACCCCGCGCGGCCAGTGCGCGGCGAGCACGCCGGCGAACACGTCGCCGGCGCCGGTGGTGTCCACCGCCTCGACGGACGGCGCAGGCACGTCCAGGCGGTCCGGCCCGAAGTAGGTGGCACCGCGCCCACCCCGGGTGACGATCACGTGCGGCACCCGCGGCCGCTCGCCGTCGAACCAACCCTCGGCCTCGGTCTCGTTGACCACCACCACGTCGACGACCTCGGCCAGCGTGGCGACGTCGTCCGGGGTCGGCGACGCGTTGAGCATCACGGTCGCCCCGGCTGCGCGCCCGACCCGGGCCGCGGTCAGTGCGGTGTCCACCGGGATCTCCAGCGACACCAGCACCACCTCGGCGGCGGCGACGACGTCCCGCACGGCCGGTGAGCTCAGGCTCAGATGCGCGTTGGCTCCGGGCGCGACCACGATGAAGTTCTCGGCGGTGCCGTCGACCACGATCGCGGCCGTGCCGCTCGGACCGGGCACCGTCGTCACGCCGTCGGTGCCGACGGAGTTGGCGCTCAGGTGCGCCCGCAGATCCCCGGCGGCGGCGTCGGTGCCCAGCGCGGCGACGAGCTGCACCACCGCGCCGGAACGCGCCGCCGCGACCGCCTGATTGCCGCCCTTGCCGCCCGGCGTGGTCGACAGCGCCGACGCCAGGACGGTCTGTCCGGCCCCGGGAAGCGCGTCGACGCCGAACGTGAGATCGGCGTTGACACTGCCCACCACACAGACCCGCGTCACCATGAGCGCCAAGCTAGCCGCCGACCGGGTCGACGCGTGTCGAAAGCCGCAGACACGTCCGATACCCTGGCCAGATGAGTGTGCAGGCCCCCTCTGTCCCCGACCTGCGGCAGCAGGTGCACGACGCCGCCCGCCGGGCCCGGGGCGCGGCCAGGACGCTGGCGACTCTCAGCACCGACACCAAGAACCGGGCGCTGCGCGTGGCCGCCGACCATGTCCTGATGAACACCCGCACGATCCTGGAGGCCAACGAGGCCGACCTCGAGACGGCGCGGGCGTCGGGCACCCCGGCCGCCATGCTCGACCGGCTGGCGCTGGATCCCACCCGGGTCGAGGGCATCGCCGACGGCCTGCGTCAGGTGGCGGGCCTGCCCGATCCGATCGGTGAGGTGCTGCGCGGCCGCACCCTGCCCAACGGTCTGCAGCTGCGCCAGCAGCGGGTCCCGCTCGGTGTGGTCGGCATCGTCTACGAGGGCAGGCCCAACGTCACCGTCGACGCATTCGGCCTCACCCTGAAATCGGGCAACGCCGTTTTGCTGCGCGGAAGTTCGTCGGCCGCGCAGTCCAACGCCGCGCTGGTGAACGCACTGCGCGCGGCGCTGGCCACCGAAGGGCTCGACGTCGACGCAGTGCAGCTGCTGCCCAGTGAGGACCGCGCCAGCGTCACCCATCTGATCCAGGCCCGCGGCCTCGTCGACGTGGTGATCCCGCGCGGCGGAGCCGGGCTGATCGACGCGGTCGTGCGCGATGCGCAGGTGCCCACGATCGAGACCGGCGTCGGCAACTGCCATGTCTACGTTCACTCCTCGGCCGACCTCGACATGGCCGAGACCATCGTGCTGAACGCGAAGACGCGCCTGGCCCAGCGTCTGCAACGCGGCCGAGTCGCTGTTGATCGACGCGGCGATCGCCGACGTCGCGGTGCCGCGGCTGACCGGCGCGCTGACCGCGGCGGGCGTCACGGTGCACGCCGACCCGTCCGAGGACGACCTGCGCGCCGAGTTCCTGTCGATGGACATCGCGCTGGCGGTCGTCGACGGTCTGGACGCCGCGATCGACCACATCAACGAGTACGGCACCGGCCACACCGAGGCCATCGTCACCTCGGATCTGGCTGCCGCCCAGCGGTTCAGCGAACGGGTGGACGCCGCTGCGGTGATGGTGAACGCCTCGACGTCGTTCACCGACGGCGAGCAGTTCGGTTTCGGCGCCGAGATCGGCATCTCCACCCAGAAACTGCACGCGCGGGGACCGATGGGGCTGCCCGAGCTGACGTCCACCAAATGGATCGTGTGGGGCGACGGCCACACCCGTCCGGCCTGAGCCCCGAGGAGAGAAGCGCCCGTGACCGTTCCCGCACAGATCGTGCCGATGTTCGCCGACATCGACGACGTCGCCAAGCGGCTGGCCGAAACCGGCTACCTGCCCGACACCGCCACCGCCACCGCGGTGTTCCTCGCCGACCGGCTGGGCAAGCCGCTGCTGGTGGAGGGGCCCGCCGGCGTCGGCAAGACCGAACTGGCCCGCGCGATCGCGCAGTCCACCGGCTCCGGACTGGTGCGCCTGCAGTGCTACGAGGGCGTCGACGAGGCCCGCGCGCTCTACGAGTGGAACCACGCCAAGCAGATCCTGCGCATCCAGGCCGGCAATGCGTCCGCCGGCGCGGACGGCGCCTGGGACAAGACCCGCGACGACGTGTTCTCCGAAGAGTTCCTGCTGACCCGCCCGCTGCTCACGGCGATCCGGCGCACCGAACCCACGGTGCTGTTGATCGACGAGACCGACAAGGCCGACATCGAGATCGAAGGCCTGCTGCTGGAGGTGCTCAGCGACTTCGCGGTGACGGTGCCCGAACTGGGCACCATCACCGCCGAGCGGCGTCCGCTGGTGGTGCTGACCTCGAACGCGACCCGTGAGCTCTCCGAAGCGCTCAAGCGGCGGTGTCTGTTCCTGCACATCGACTTCCCCGACCCCGAGCTGGAGCGGCGCATCCTGCTGTCGCGGGTGCCCGAGCTACCTGAACGCCTGGCCGAGGAGCTGGTCCGGATCATCGGCGTGATGCGGGGGATGGCGCTCAAGAAGGTGCCCTCGGTCGCCGAGACCATCGACTGGGGACGCACCCTGCTGGCGCTGGGCATGGACACCGTCGACGACGAGGTGATCGCGGCGACGCTGGGTGTGGTGCTCAAACACCAGTCCGACCAGATCAAGGCGGCCGGGGAGCTGAGGCTCAACTGATGCCGCCCCGACGCACCCGCCCGCCCCAGCCGCTGGCGCCGCACGGAATTCCCGGCCATCTGGTCGAGTTCGTGGAAGCGCTGCGCGCGCAGGGCATCTCGGTGGGTCCGTCGGAGACGGTGGACGCCGGCCAGGTGATGGCCGCGCTCGGGCTGGCCGACCGCGCCGTGCTGCGCGAAGGGCTGGCGTGCGCGGTGCTGCGCAGACCCGATCACCGCGAGACCTACGACGCGCTGTTCGACCTGTACTTCCCGGCGGCGCTGGGCGCCAGGACCGTGCTCGACGACGACTCCGACGGTGAGTCGGGGCTGCCGCCCGAGGACATCGAGGCGATGCGCCAGGCCCTTCTCGACATGCTCACCGACTGGCGCAACAACAACGACGGCGAGGAACCGACCAGCCTCGACGAGCGCCTGGCGGCGATGATCGCCCAGATCGTGGAGGCCTACGGCCGCTACGACTCCAGCCGCGGGCCGTCGTACTCGTCGTATCAGGCGCTCAAGGCGATGAACCTGGACGACCTGGAGGGCCGGTTGCTGGCCGGTCTGCTGGCCCCGTATGGCGAGGAGCCCACCCCGACCCAGGAGCAGATCGCCAAAGCGCTTGCCGCCCAACGGATCAGCCAGCTGCGCAAGATGGTGGAATCCGAGACCAAGCGGCGCACGGCCGAGCAGCTGGGCCGCGACCACGTGCAGATGTACGGCGTCCCGCAGCTGGCGGAGAACGTCGAGTTCCTGCGGGCGTCGGGGGAGCAGTTGCGCCAGATGCGCCGGGTGGTGGGCCCGTTGGCGCGCCAACTGGCCACCCGGCTGGCGGCCCGGCGGCGACGCTCCCGCGCCGGCGAGATCGATCTGCGCAAGACGCTGCGCAAGTCGATGTCCACCGGCGGCGTGCCGATCGACGTGGTGCTCAAGAAGCCGCATCCTGCCCGTCCCGAGCTGGTGGTGCTGTGCGACGTGTCCGGGTCGGTTGCCGGGTTCAGTCACTTCACGCTGCTGTTGGTGCACGCGCTGCGCCAGCAGTTCAGCCGGGTGCGCGTCTTCGCGTTCATCGACACCACCGACGAGGTCACCGAGTTGTTCGGCCCCGACGCCGATCTGGCCGTGGCCGTGCAGCGGATCACCCGTGAGGCCGCGGTCTACACCCGCGACGGGCACTCCGACTACGGCCACGCGTTCGTGTCGTTCCTCGACAAGTTCCCGAGCGTGCTGTCGCCGCGCAGTTCACTGCTGGTGCTCGGCGACGGCCGGAACAACTACCGCAACCCCGAGACCGATCTGCTCGCCCACATGGTCAACGCCAGCAGGCACGCGCACTGGCTCAACCCCGAGCCGAAGCACCTGTGGGGCAGCGGCGATTCGGCCGTGCCGCGCTATCAGGACATCATCACGATGCACGAGTGCCGCTCGGCCAAGCAGCTCGCCTCGGTCATCGACGCGCTGCTTCCCGTCTGACCCCTGCCGAAATTGCATTCCACGCGGCCTCTCGACGAGAAGCGCCGCGTGGAATGCAATTTCGCCGGTCAGGCGAGCGAGAGGGTGACCGGGCCGCCCTTGGGGTCCGCGCCGGCCACCAGGGACCACGGCGCCCGGTAGACGCGGCCGGGAGCGGCAGGCCACGGCGTGCGCCTGCTGCCCAGCAGTCGGCCGTCCTGCATCGCGCGCAGCCTCGGCAGCCGCCGGAATTCGTCGGTCCACAGCAGCAGATCACCCCGCGAGGGCACGCCGCCGTCGGCCGTGACCAACTGCGGCGCGACCCAGCGGAACGGCGCCTCGACACGGATCGGGGTCGCCGCGGACACCGGGGCGGCGTCGTCGTTGCGGCGCAGCCAGCTCTGCACCGCGGTGGCGACGTGACGTCCGTCGAGCGCGGCGCCGTCCGCGGTGTCCACCGGGTGCAGCAGGTTGCCGACGGCGAACACCCCCGGCCTGCTGGTCCGCAGCGACGGGTCCACCACGGGGCCGCGGGTGCCGCGGTCCATGTCCAGCCCGGCGGTGCGGGCCAGTTCGTGGTCTGGGATCCAGTCGCCGGTGAACACGACGGTGTCACAGTCGATCTCGTGCCGCCTGCCGGTGACCGTGTGTTCGACGGTGACCGAGCGGACACGGTTCTTGCCGTGGATGCCGACCACCCGGCTGCCGGTCAGCACCGGACCGTCGAGCAGCAACCGGCCGGCCGAGCGGAACGCCGTGTACGCCTCGGCCCGCGGGTAGGAGCTGACCATCGCCGCGGTGGTGCACCCGGCCTCGCGCAGGGTCAGCACCGCCGACCAGCTGACCAGCTCGGCGCCGACGATCACCGCGCGCCGACCCACCGGCGCGTGCTGCACGTGCACCAGGTTCTGCAGCTGACCGGTGGTGTACACGCCGTCGGGCCGGTCGCCGGGCACCAGCCGGGCGGGCCGGGGCCGTTCGCGGGCGCCGGTGGCCAGGATCACCGCATCGGCGGTGACGGTGCGCACCCCGCGCGGCGAGGTGACCTGCAAGGTGCGCTCACCGGCCCAGCCGGTGACCATCGCCTCGGTCTCCAGGACCGCGCCCGCGTCCGCGGCCGTCTCGGTGAGCCGCCGAGCGTAGGCGGGCCCGGAGACGAACCGGTGCAGATCGCGCATGCCGTAACCGAGATGGTCGCTGTGCCGGGGGATTCCGCCGGTCTGCGCCTCGCGTTCGAGCACCAGCACCTCACCGTCGACCGAGGGTGCCAGTGTGGCCGCCGCGGTCAGACCCGACGGCCCGCCGCCGATGACGGCTACTGCGACGTGGTTCATCGCGCCGCCCCTGCCTGCAGCAGCGCCTCGGTGTGCGCGCCGCAGTAGAAGCCCTGGCAGCGGCCGTTCATCACGCGGGTGCGGCGGCGCAGCCCGTCGAGATCGGCAGGTGGGATGGGGGAGTCGAACGCGTCGCGAATCTCCCCGGCGCTGACCCGCTCGCAGAAGCAGACGATCCTGCCGTACTCCGGGTCGGCGGCGATGCGCTCGCCGTCCTGGTAGGGGCGCAGCCCGGCCTCCCCGATGTTGGGCATCTGCGGTGGCGGTGGCAGGCCGTCACGTTCGGTGACGTCGACCCCGGCGTCGTCGAGCAGGCCGGCGACGTGTTCGGCGACCGCCATCCCCGACGTCAGCCCGGTGGACCGGATCCCGCCGACCAGCACGTAGCGCTGTGCGGCGTCGAGGTCGATGAGGTAGTCGTCGTGCTCGGTCGCGGCGCGCAGCCCTGCGTAACTGGCGGTGACCTCCTCGTCGAACAGCGACGGCATCAGCGCCCGCCCCTTCGACACCAGGAAGTCGAAGCCCTTTTCGGAAGTGCCGGTGGCCGTGCGGTCCTGCAGGTTCTCCGAGGTGGGGCCGACCATCACGTTGCCGTAGATGGTCGGGCTGACCAGCACTCCCTTGCCGCGCGACGACGGCACCGCGAGCACGATCAGCGGCACCATCGGCCGGGTCAGCTTGTCGAACACCAGCAGCTCGCCGCGGCGCGGCACCACGGTGAAGCGCTGATACCCGAACTCGGCGTCGAGGGTGTCGGCGCCCAGCCCGGCGGCGTTGACGATCCACCGGCCGCGGACCTCACCGGCGGTGGTGCGTAGCGTCGTGTGCTCGGCGCCGACCTCGACGCCGGTGACCCGTGCCCCGCGCAGCAGCCGCGCGCCCCGCGCCACGGCGTCGGTGGCCAGCGCCAGATTGGTGGTCCAGGTGCAGATGATCGACTCGCCCGGCACGGTCAGCCCGGCCAGTGCGCCCGGCCCGAGATCGGGCACCCGCCGGTACACCTCGTCGGCCGAGACCACACCGCACTCGCGGTAGCCGTTGCGTTCGGCCTTGACCACCAGGCCGGCGAGGGCGGCGGACTCCTCCTCGGTCCAGGCCACCAGCATCGCGCCGGTGCGTTCCACCGGGATGCCGGTCTGCTGGGCGTAGTCGCCGAGGAGCTGGTAGCCGCGGGCGACCAGGCGGGACTCCAGGGTGCCCGGGGTGGCGTCGAATCCGGTGTGCAGCAACGCGGTGTTGGCCTTGCTGGTGCCGTCGCCGACGTCGTCGCGCCCCTCCACCAGCGTCACGGACAACCGTGTTCCCGCCAGCGCCCGCGCGATCGCCGAGCCGACGATCCCGGCGCCGACCACGACGACGTCGGAGACGGCTTCGCCGCTCATCATGGGTTCTCCTCAAATGAATTGTGTTGAGCTGCAGCCATATCAGCGGCTTGCCGCCAGCGGTGCAGGTAGTCCGCCGCGCGGTCGGCCGACCACTGCGGTGCGTAGGTGTGCTCCGGGGCCCAGCTTCCCACCGCATCGGCGACAGAAGTCCCCGGTTCCAGCGCGAGCCGCGCGCACGCCGCCGCACCGAGCGCGGTGGCGTGCAGGGACGGATACACGTCGACCGGCATCCGGGCCAGATCGGCCTGGGCCTGCATCAGCGCCGCGGACCGGGTCAGGCCGCCGTCCACCCGCAGCCGCGTCAACGGCCGGCCGAGATCCGCCGCCACCAGGTCGGTCAGCGCGGTCACCTGGGCGGCGATACCCTCGATCAGGGAGCGCACCAACTGGCCACGGCCGCTGGACAGTGTCATCCCCGAGAACGACGCGGTGGCCCCGGAATCCCACCACGGCGCGGCAAGGCCGGCCAGCGCCGGAACGCACAGCACGCCGTCGCTGGATTCTGCTGCGGCGGAATCGATCTGATCAGCAGCCGGAACCAGACCGAGGTCCACGGCCCATCGGATCGCCGAGGCGGCGGTGTAGACCTGGCCGTCGGTGCAGTAGTGGGTCTGGTCGCGCAGCCGCCACGCCACCGACGTCGTCAGCCCCGACGTCGACCGCACCGGGTCGGGACCGAGCTGCGCGAGCAGGAAAGCGCCTGTGCCGTAGGTACATTTCGCCGACCCGGCCTCCAGGCAGCTCTCGGCCAGCAGTGCTGCCTGCTGATCGACGATCAGCCCGGCGACGGGCAGACTGCCGCCGAACACGCCGGTGGCGCCGACGATCTCGTCGCAGCCGACGATCTCGGGCAGTGCCTCGCCGTCCATGCCGAACAGCGCGACGAGGTCGTCGTCCCATTTCACGCCGTCCAGCGACATCAGCAGCGAGCGGCTGGCGGTGGACGCGTCGGTGACGAACGCCCCGCACAGCCGGTGCAGCAGCCAGGTGTCGGTCGTGGTCACCACACCGTCGCGGGTCAGGTGCTTGCGCACCCAGGCCAGCTTCGGGGCGGAGAAGTAGGGGTCGAGCACCAGCCCGGTGCGGCGCGCGACCTCCTCGGCGTGCTCGGACAGTGCGGCGCACAAGGATTCGGCGCGTCTGTCCTGCCATACGATCGCCGGGGTCAGGGGCCGGCCGGTCGCGCGGTCCCAGGCCAGCACCGTCTCGCCCTGGTTGGCCAGTGCGACCGCGGCGACGGGCACCCCCGCCTGCTCGAGCGCGCGGCGCCCGGCGGTGACGACGGAGTCGAACAGCGCCTCGGGATCCTGTTCGACGCCGCCGCCGGGCAGATACTGGGGACGCAGCGGTACCTCGGCGATGGACAGCACGCGGGGCGTCGCGTCGTCCCGGAGGTCGACGACGACGGCCTTGGTGCCCGACGTGCCCTGATCGATGGCCAGGATGTGGTGCATCGGTTGGTCCGTCACTCCCGCAGTTCAGCGTCGATCGAGTGCATGTCCGGCATCGACAGGCTCTTGCTGCCGTGGCGGATCAGCAGGTAGGCCAGGTAGGCGGCCCCGATCGCGACCATCACGATGACGTACGCCCAGGCTTCCTTGAAAGACGCGTCGCGGAACAGCGCCAGCTCGAACGCCAGCCAGACCACGGCCACCACCAGGATGGGCGCCTCCCAGACTCCGAGGTCGAACTTGCCGTTGCTCGGCAGTTGCTTGCGCTTGACGAGGTAGAGCACCACCGTGGACGCGTACATCACCGCCGGCAGCAGGGTCGCGGCGCCGAACAGCGTGAACAGCGCCGTCTCCGAGTGCGCGAAGATCGCCAGGATCAGCTGAGCGAGGCAGAAGTACAGCACCGTGGCCTTGAGCGGGGTGTGGAACCGGGGCGAGATCTGATTCCACTGCTGCCAGCCGGGGAAGCGCCGGTCGCGCGACATCGCCCAGGTCACCCGCACGCCGGTGATCATGATGACCAGCCCGCACGCGAAGATGGCCAGCACCACCATCAGCAGCAACAGCGTGGCGACCACCGAACCCAGGGTCGTGTCGATGACATCGGCGATCGGAGTACCGGATTCGGCCAGCGCGACCGGGTCGCCGGCGGCCAGCGTCACCGCGACCAGGAACACGAAGCCGAGCACGCCGGAGGCCAGGACGGCCTGCCACATCGCGCGCGGAACGACCCGCTCCGGGTCGTGGGTCTCCTCGGCGAGGTTGGCCGCGGACTCGAACCCGACGATGGTGAACGCGCCGAGCAGGAAGCCCATCATCCACGGCCCGGCCGACGTCCAGTCACCGAAGCTCCAGAATCCCTCGGTCGACACGGCGCCCTTGCTGAACAGGTTCGAGAAGTCCATGTCCCCGCGCACCGCGGCGACGACCAGCAGCAGCGCGGTCAGCGCGACCATGCCGATCAGCTCCAGGGTCACCAGGCCGTTGTTGACCCGCTCGGCCCACGGCGTGGAGAACGCGACGAGCAGGGCCTGCAGCAGCAGCACCACCGCGGTCATCACCCAGGCGATCGTGGGTGTGCTCTCGTAGTTCAGCAGCACGGGCAGGATCGTCGAGGCGATCGTGTAGTCCACGGCGCAGACCACGACGGCCAGGAACGTGAACGAGATCCAGCCGATGATCCAGCCCAGCACCGGGTTGGCCAGCCTGGACATCCATTGGTAGTGGTAGCCGGTCACCGGGATCCGGGAGGCCAGCGCGCCGAGCACGAACGCGACCGCGAGTTGCCCGATGACCGCGATCGGCCAGGTCCAGATGCCGACCGGGCCAGAGCTGTTGAGCACCGACCCGTAGGTGGTGAAGATGCCGGTGGCGATCGACACGAACGCGAAGGCCACCGCGAACGACGCGAACTTCCCGGTCCGGCGTTCCAGCGACTGCTTGTAGCCGAACTGCGCGAGGTCGGCGGAATCGCGATCCGAAGACGCTTCTGACATCCCTACTCCATTGTCCCGAGGCTTGGTATAGACCATGTGGTTGAACCAAAGTATCGGGTGTGGCGCCCTTCGCGTCAACGAAGTCACGAAGTGTTTACACAGACATGCTGACGACCGAAGTCGACTTACGTGGCTACGCTGCGTAGATGCCCTCTGGCACACCTCTGTACATGTCGATCGCCGCCGACGTCCGCGACCTGATCGCCACCGAACAGCTGGGGCCGCACACGCTGCTGCCGTCCGAACGCGAGCTCGCCGAACAGCACGGCGTCAGCCGGATGACCGCCCGCCAGGCGTTGTCCCTGCTGGAGAGCGAGGGCGTGGTCTACCGGAAGCCGCCGCGCGGCACGTTCGTCGCCGAGCCACGGGTCCGCTTCCACGTCGGCAGCTTCTCCGAAGAGGTCGCGCGGATGGGCCGCAGTCCCGCCGCCCGACTGCTGTGGGCCGAGCACCAGATCGCCAGCCCCGCCGTGCGCCGTGCTCTCGGGCTCGACGACGGCGCCGCGGTGCACGTCTTCCACCGGTTGCGCAGCGTCGACGGCGTCCCGTTCGCGATCGAGACGACCTATCTGCCCGCCGACCTCACCCCCGGCATCCTCGATATCACCGACGACGGATCGCTGTGGGCGATGCTGCGTGCGCGCTACGGCATCGACCTGGCCCGCTCGACGGCGGTGCTGGAATCGATCGTCCTCGACGACGCCACCAGCGCGCAGCTGGGCGTCCGTGCCGGCTCGGCAGGCACCCTGCTCACCCGCAATACGGTGGACAGCGACGGGCGGTGCGTCGAGTACGCACGCGACGTGTACCGCGCCGACCGCGTCGCGTTCGAGGTCTCCGAGGCGATGCACTCCCATCGCCTCTCGGCGGTCTGAGCACGCACTCCCGTAAGCTCGCTATTCGTGCAAGCAGGCAGCCGTCGGCGGAGAAGGCTGGGCGTGATGGGCGGGACGTTCGATCCCATCCACAACGGCCACCTCGTCGCGGCCAGCGAGGTCGCCGACCGGTTCGACCTCGACGAGGTGGTGTTCGTCCCGACCGGCCAGCCCTGGCAGAAACGCGCACGGCCGGTGACCGCGGCCGAGGACCGCTACCTGATGACGGTGATCGCCACGGCAGCCAACCCGAGGTTCACCGTCAGCCGGGTGGACATCGACCGCGGAGGTCCCACCTACACCAAGGACACGCTGCGGGATCTGCGCGCACAGAACCCGGATGCGGATCTGTACTTCATCACCGGTGCCGACGCGCTGGCGTCGATCCTGTCGTGGCAGAACTGGGAGCAGATGTTCTCCATCGCCCGGTTCGTCGGGGTGAGCAGGCCCGGTTATGAACTTGACGGCAAACACATCTCGGCGGCCATGGCCGAACTGCCCGACGATGCGCTGAACCTGATCGAGGTGCCCGCCCTGGCCATCTCGTCGACCGACTGCCGGCGCCGCGCCGAACAGTCTCGGCCGATCTGGTACCTCGTGCCCGACGGCGTGGTGCAGTACGTCGCCAAACGAAATCTCTATCGGACTCACGTCCTTGCAGGTGAAGGAGAGCTGCCCTGACCGCCACAGCTGAAGCCATCGAAATGGCCACCATCGCCGCGAAAGCGGCGGCGGCCAAACTCGCCGAGGACGTCGTGGTGATCGACGTCTCCGGTCAACTCGTCATCACCGACTGCTTCGTCATCGCGTCCGGTTCCAACGACCGTCAGGTCAATGCGATCGTCGACGAGGTCGAGGAGAAGATGCGCCGCGCCGGCTACAAACCGGCGCGACGGGAGGGCACCCGCGAGGGACGCTGGACGCTACTCGACTACATCGACATCGTCGTGCATGTCCAGCACGAGGACGAGCGCAATTTCTATGCGCTCGACCGCCTCTGGCGCGACTGCCCGATCATTCCGGTGGATCTCGAGGACGTGCAGAAGGACGCTCCCGGAGACGGTGAATGAGAGTTCGCCGCCTGGTCATGCTGCGGCACGGGCAGACGGAGTACAACGCGAGCAGCCGCATGCAGGGCCAGCTTGACACCGACCTCAGCGATCTGGGCCGCGAGCAGGCCGTCGCCGCGGCCGAGGTACTCGCCAAACGGCAGCCGCTGCTGATCGTGTCCTCGGATCTGCGGCGCGCGCTGGACACCGCGGTCGCCCTGGGCGAGCGCAGCGGCCAGCCGGTGAGCATCGACACCCGCCTGCGGGAGACCCATCTCGGCGACTGGCAGGGGATGACCCATCTCGAGGTCGACGCGGTGGCTCCCGGGGCCAGGCTGGCCTGGCGCGACGACGCGCGCTGGGCCCCGCACGGCGGCGAGAGCCGCATCGATGTCGCCGAACGCTCACTGCCGCTGGTGCAGGAGCTGGTGGCCCAGCAGACCGAATGGGGAACGGCCGGCTCCGAGCGGCCGGTCGTACTCGTCGCACACGGCGGGCTGATCGCCGCGCTGACCGCCGAGTTGCTCGGGCTGCCGCCGGAGAACTGGCCGATGCTCGGCGGCATGGGTAACGCCAGCTGGGTCCAGCTGGCCGGGCACACCCGGCCGGACGGCGACCCGGCCGAGTTCTCCGCCATCCGGTGGCGTCTCGACGTGTGGAACGCCTCGGCGCAGGTCGCCAACGATGTCCTCTGAGCCCGGGACCGGTCGCAGGACGCTACTGGTCTTCTGTGACTCGCTGTCCTACTACGGGCCGACCGGCGGGCTGCCCTCCGACGACCCCCGGATCTGGCCCAACATCGTTGCCGGGCAACTGGACTGGGATGTGGAGCTGATCGGCCGGATCGGGTGGACCAGCCGCGACGTGTGGTGGGCGGCGACCCAGGACCCACGGTCGTGGGCGGCGCTGCCGAAGGCGGGCGCGGTCGTCTTCGCGACCTCGGGCATGGACTCGTTGCCCTCGCCACTGCCGACCGCACTGCGCGAGCTGATCCGCTACGTCCGCCCACCCAGGGTGCGGCGCTGGGTGCGTGACGGATACGGCTGGGTGCAGCCGCGACTGTCGCCGATCGCGCGGCCCGCCCTGCCCCCGCACCTGACCGTCGAGTACCTGGAGATGACAAGGGCGGCAATCGACTTCAACCGTCCCGGGATCCCGATGGTGGCATCGCTGCCGTCGGTGCACATCGCCCCGACCTACGGTATGGCCCACCACGGCCGGCCGGGCACCGTCACCGCGATCACCGGGTGGGCGACCGAACACCGGTTGCCGCTGGTCGACCTGAAGGCCGCCGTCGGGGAGGAAGTGCTCAGCGGGCGCGGCAATCCTGACGGCATCCACTGGAACTTCGAAGCCCACCAGGCCGTCGCCGAGCTGATGCTCAAGGGCCTGGCCGAGGCCGGTGTCCACGTCCCGTCGGCAGGTGGCTGAGAGTCGATGCCGGTAGTGATCGTCAGCGACTCGTCGTCGCGCCTGCAGCCCGACGAGCGCGCACGCTGGGACATCCGTGAGGTGCCGCTGCACGTGCTGGTCGACGGGGTGGACCTGCGCGACGGGATCGACGACATCCCGTACGACATCCACGACCGGCCGAAGGTCACGACCGCCGGCGCGACACCGGCCGAACTGGTCGAGACCTATCGCCAAGCCCTCGACGACAGTAACGGTGACGGCGTTGTGGCCGTGCATCTTTCGGCCGCGCTGTCCGGTACCTACAGCGCTGCGGCGACGGCGGCCCGGGCGTTCGGCCCGGCGGTGCGGGTGGTGAACTCGCGGTCGGCGGCGATGGGCGTCGGCTTCGTCGCGCTGGCTGCCGCCGAGTGTGCACGTGCCGGCGGCGACCTCGACGACGTCGAAGCCGCCGCGCGCTCGGCACTGCCGCGTTCGCACGTGTTCCTGGTCGTGCACCGGTTGGACAACCTGCGGCGCAGCGGACGGATCCGCACCACCGCATCCTGGCTGGGCACCGCGCTGGCGCTCAAACCCCTGCTGTGCCTGGACGTCGACGGCCGGTTGGTGCTCGACCAGCGGATCCGCACGGTCACCAAGGCACACGCGGCGATGGTGGACCGGGTGGCCGAGGTGATGGGTGACCGCAGCGCCGCCGTCGTCGTGCACCACGTCGACAATCACGACGCCGCCGATGAACTCGGCGCCGCACTGACGCAACGACTTCCGCAGATCTCGTCGCTCACCGTCGCCGACATGGGTCCCCTGCTGTCGATCCACGTGGGTGGCGGCGCGGTGGGCGTGGCCGTCCAGGTCTCCTGAGCTCCGCGCGAGGTCAGACCGCCGACCGACCGGTGATCGGCGGAAGGTCGGCCAACGTGACGATCCCCGGCGGAGCGGCCACCACCGCGGGCACTGCGTTGGTCACCGGCATCGCCGTGTAGATCATCCCCAGACCCATGAAACCCGGCTCGGTCCAGTCCTTCGGCGGCAGGCAGTGCAGCACGGTGCGCATGTTGGGCAGCCCGAAAACCTGCACCACATGGCCGTGTTCGAGAGGTTTGGGCGGAGTGACGTGCTCACCCATGGTCCAGTTGAATCCGACGCTGACGATGTTGTGGTCGCCGACCCAGCCGCGGTGATAGCCGTGCACCCCGGCCACCGTGCCTGCCGGGATCTTCATGAACCCCAGATCACTGTCCCCGGTGGCCGCGGTGAACGTGACGTCGAACGTGATCCGGTCGAGGGTGGCGCCGATCGCGTCGGCCATCATCGCGGCGGACTCGGCGAAGACCTCGCTCTCGCGGCGCACGCTCTCGGCCAGGCCCGGGGTGTCGGGATCCTGGGAGAAGCCCATCGCGGTCTGCGTGCCCGCCGACTCATAGGTGGAGCAGTCGACCGACTCGGTGATGCGGATCTCGTCGACCCGCTCGCACGCACCGGACAGCACCATCCCGACCAGGTTGCTCATCCCGGGGTGGGCCCCGCTGCCGAAGATCGTGGAATTACCTGTTGTGCAGGCGTTTCGGATGCGTTCCAGATCTTCCGGTGACTGCTTGCCGCCGGTGATCCAGGCGGCGCTGGAGCACACGTTGACACCGGACTCCAACAGCCGGACCAGTTCGTCGATGTCGGGCCACAACGGGTTGTAGCAGCACGCGTCCGGCTTCAGCGCCACCAGCTCCTCGATGTCGCCGGTGGCCGACACACCGGTCGGCTCCGGCCACCCGGCGAGCTCGGCGGCGTCCACCCCGATCTTGTCCGTGCCGTGGGCGTACACCCCGACCAGTTCCATGTCTTCGCGGCCGATGATCGCGTGCAGCGACCGCCGTCCGATGTTTCCGGTGGTCCATTGGATGACGCGAAGCGGGCGCCCGTTGGTGGTGGTGGTCATCGCCTCAAGCTAGTGGCTCTAGGGTGGCCGCATGGGTGAGATCGCGCCGGTAGCTGTGGTGACGGGCGCCAGCCGCGGCGCGGGACTGGGTATCGCGACGGCGCTCGCCGGTCGTGGCTGGCAGGTCTACGGCACCGGACGCGGCGTCAGCGACGACCAGCCGTGGGGCACCGGGGTTCGGCTTGATCACCGCGACGACGACGCCGTCGGTGCGCTCTTCGACCGGGTCGGCGCCGAGGCCGGGCGGTTGGACCTGCTGGTCAACAACGCCGCGGCGATCTCCGACGATCTGGTCGGCCGACGGCCCTTCTGGCAGCTACCGCGGGAACTGGCCGACGTGCTCGACGTCGGTCTGCGCTCGGCCTACATCGCCGCCTGGTACGCCGCGCCGCTGCTGACCGCGCAGCAGCACGCGCTGATCGCGTTCACGTCCTCGCCCGGATCGGTCTGCTACATGCACGGTCCCGCGTATGGGGCGCAGAAGGCCGGGATCGACAAGATGGCCGCCGACATGGCGGTGGACTTCCGTGACACCGGGGTCGCGACGGTGTCGGTGTGGATGGGGATCCTGCTGACCGAGAAGCTGCGGTCGGCGTTCGGCGGCGATGCCGACGCGCTGGCGGGTTTCGCCGAGCACGCCGAGACGCCCGAGTTCACCGGGCATGTGATCGATGCGCTGTACCGCGACCCGGAACTGGCCTCGCTCAGCGGCCGCACGCTGATCGCCGCGGAGGTGGCCGCCGACTACGGCATCACCGACCAGGACGGCCGGCGGCCCCCGTCGCACCGCGAGATGCTCGGGGCGCCAAGAGAACCCAGCACGGTGATCGTGCGCTGACCCGTCACGGGCAGATCAGGTCCCACAACCGGTGTGCCCCCGCCCCGGCGGCCATGTCGGTGAGCACGGTGTCCCAGTGTCGCACCGATCCGTACTCCGACCGCCATGCCAGCGCGGCGCGGGTGAACAGGTGCAGCGAGTGCTCGCTGGTCGTGCCGATCGCGCCGAGCACCTGATGTGCGTCGCGCACCACCACCGATGCGGCGTGTCCGGCGCACGACCGCGCCGCGGCGACGAGGAATTCCAGTCTGGGGGAGGACCAGTCGCTGTCCACCGCGGCCGACAGCGCCGCCTCGGTGGCCGATCGGGCCAGCGCGGCCTCGGCCGCGATGTCGGAGATCAGGTGTTGCACCGCTTGGAATTTCGCCAGCGGACGGCCGAACTGAACCCGGGAGGCGGCGTGCTCGATCGACAGCTCCAACGCACCGTCGAGTGCCGCACACACCTGGATCGCCCGGGTCAGTGCGGATTTCAGTGCCAGCCGGGTGACCAGTTCGGCGCCGACGGAGATGCCCGGCAGGGATCCGACATCCACCTGCACCCGATCTCTGGGCTCGCCGATCATGTTCGTTCCGGGGGTGATCGCCGCCGCGGCGGCGGCCAGGTCTGCGGCGAGGTAGCCGGTGTCGTGCGGCCAGATCGCGACGATCCGCTCGGCACGCGACGCCCACGGCACCGCGTCGGCGGCTCCGTCGGCGTCCAGCAGGCACACGGTGCGCACCGCGGCGTCGTGCCGTATCCCGGCCGCGTCGAGGAACCAGCCGGCCAGAAGATCGTTCTCGGCCAGCGGGGCCCGGACACCGTGGCGCACCGCGGCCGAGATCAGTTCGGCCGCCTCGTACCAGCCTGCCCCGCTGCCACCGGTTGCTTCGGGGCCGGTGAGGCGCACCAGACCGAGTGCGTCCAGTCGATCCCACAGATCGTCGTCCCCGCCGTGCTCGGCGAACACCGCGTCCATCATCTCGGCCAGCGCAGGCTCGACCCCCGGCATCGTCATCGGATCCCCAGTCCGCGCGCGATGACCCCGCGCAGAATCTCGTTGGTGCCGCCGCGCAGCGTGAAGCCGGGGCGCTGGTCGACGGCCAAGTCCGCCATCTCCGTAAAACGCTGCGGCGCATCGGGGCCGACCGACAGATGGGCGAACTCGGCGACGTCGCCCTCGGTGGCGGTGCCCAGGACCTTCACCACCGCCGCCGCCACATCCGCGGGCTCGTGGCGTTCCAGCGCGCCGGCGATCGCCGAGGACATCTGGTGCAGTCCGGCGACCCGGGCGACCAGCCGCCCCAGCTCCACATCGCGCGAATCGGGTTGTGCCGCCGCGGTTTCGGCACACGCGTCGAGCAGCACGAAGGTCGACAGGAACCGTTCGGGCCCGCTGCGTTCGAAGGCCAGTTCCGAGGTCACCTGGGTCCAGCCCTCGCCGAGGGTGCCGAACACCATGTCGTCGGGCACGAACGCGCCGTCGAGGATCACCTCGTTGAAGTGGTGGGAGCCGTTCATCGACACGATCGGGCGCACCTCCACCCCGGGACCGCGCAGGTTCACCAGGAACTGGCTCAGGCCGTCGTGGCGGTGCTGCGGGTCAAGCGGTGCGGTGCGTGCCAGCGCGATGAACGCGTGCGCGAGGTGCGCGCCGGAGGTCCACACCTTCGTGCCCGTCAGCTGCCACCCGCCGTCGACCCGGTCGGCGCGGGTGCGCACCGCGGCAAGGTCGGAGCCGGCGTCCGGTTCGCTCATCCCGATGCCGAAGAAGCACTGACCGCGCGCGATCCTGGGCAGGAACTCGGTCTTCTGGGCCTCGGTCCCGTACTTGAGCAGCGACGGCACGATCTGCCGGTCGGCGATCCAGTGTGCGGCCACCGGCGCACCCGCGGCGAGCAGTTCCTCGGTCACGACGAACCGTTCCAGGAACGAGCGGCCGTGGCCGCCGTAGGCGACCGGCACCGTCATCCCGAGCCATCCGCGTTCGGCCAGCGCGGCGGTGAAGTCCTCGTCCCACGCGCACAGCCATGCGTCCGGTGTCGGCGTGAACGTGCCGGCCGCGCGCAGTTCGGCCAGGAACCGGCGGACCTCGGCGCGCAGACCGTCCGCCTCGGAGGTCGACGCGGTGCACGGTGGCACCAGCCGGGGCGGGGCCATCAGTCCACCGGCGATTCGTCGGCCGGCGCGGACTCCGGGACGGGTTCGTCGTCGCGGGCGGCAGGCGGGTCGCCGGGCAGCACCAACGCGATACCGAGCGCGAAGAAGAAGGCCGCCGTCAGGGTCCCGCCCAGGTACTGGTTCATCGGACCGCCGGGGGAGATGAAGCTGCCCGGTGGGCCGATGATCGTGATCGTCTCGATCAGCTGCTCCACCGTGAACACCGCCGCGGCCGTGCCCAGCCAGCGCGGCAACCGGCCCTCGTTGGCGGTCAACAGGATCGGGACGGCCACCAGCACGTTGGCGACGGTGCTGACGGGCAGCCACATCGCGGCGATGTCGTCGAGCGCGCGCTCGGTTCCGGCGGTGACCTGACCGGGACGCAGCTCGGTGCCTGCGGCGAACCAGGCCGCCACACACAGCTGCGCGGCCAGCAGGGCCGAGCCGATCGCGAACAGATGCGCCGGTGGCCCGGCCAGCCGGTCCCGGGCGAACGCGAGCACCACGACCAACGCGAGCGCTGCGGACGCCAACAGCAGGGCCTGGACGCGGGCAATCCCGGAATCGGGGCCGGGAAACGACGGGAGCAGCAGCACAGCTGTCGCGTAGAGCACCGCGAACGCCACACCTGCGATCAACGGGGCTCGGCGATTCATATCAGTCAGCATGCTAGCCACCGTTGTCCCCAGAGCGGAGTTCATCCCCAGGTTCGGTACGCGGTCTCCGCATCGGCGCGGCGCCGTCGCCGGCCGGGCATAGCGTCGCGGCATGTCCACCGAACTGCCCGCCGACCGGCTGCGTCGGCGGCTCGCGCCGGCCGGTGACGCGGCCGCCGAGGACGACGACGATCCGCCCGACACGCTGCTGTCGCGCTGGCTGCCCGCGGCCCCACCGACCGGTTCGTCGCCGCTGCTGGCCCGGATCCGGGCCGACCCGGGCCGAGCCGGCGTGGTCGCGCTCGGCATCGTCGGCCTCGTCGCGGTGTTGGTCACGGTGGTCAGCCTGATCCGGGACAGCCCGCCGGCGGTGGTGGCCGCGAAACTGCCACCGGTCGAGATGGTGTCCTCGGCGGCGCCGGCGGCTGGTCCGGCGACCCCGGGGCCTGCGGAACCCGTGGTGGTCAGCGTGGTCGGGCTGGTGCACACGCCCGGGCTGGTCACCCTCACGCCCGGGGCCAGGATCGCCGATGCGCTGCAGGCGGCGGGCGGGGCGCTCGACGGCGCCGACGTGCTGGGGCTGAACATGGCGCGCAGGGTCACCGACGGCGAACAGATCGTGGTCGGGATCGCCGCCGCCCCCGGGCAGCCTGCCGAGATGGGCAGCGCGGTGGTGTCCGAGCCGACCGGATCCGGCGGGCCCGCGACCGGCGGGCCGTCTCCGGGCCAGGCAGGGCTGGTCGACCTGAACACGGCCACCGAGGCGCAGCTGGACACGCTGCCCGGTGTCGGACCGGTCACCGCCGCGGCGATCATCGCCTGGCGGGACGCCAACGGCCGGTTCGACAGCGTGGACCAGCTCGGCGACGTCGACGGGATCGGGCCGGCCCGGCTGGACAAGTTACGCGCGCTGGTGCGGGTGTGAGGTCGTGGACCTGCGCCTGGTGCCCGCCGCGCTGACCAGCTGGGCGGTCACCGCGGCGGGGATCGCGTGGCAGGCAGCGGGTGCGGTGGCCGCGACGGTGACGGCGATCGCCGTGACCGCGCTCGCCGGCTGGTGGGGCGCCCGTCGTGCCGGCAGCGACCCGAAGGCGGTCCGGGCCGGGGTGGCCGCGGTCGCGCTGGTCGCGTGCGGGTTCGCGGTGGCGGTCGCGGTGCGGGTCGACGCGGTGGCCGGGCACCCGATCACCGGCCGCGTCGGCGCGGAGGTCACGGTGGTCGTCAGCCCGTCGGAGACGCCGCGGCTGCTCGAGGGCGGCCGCACCATGTTCCGCGGCCCGCTGGTGGAGCTCGACGGCGCGCCGTCGTCGGGAGACGTGGTGGTCTTCGCGTCCGGTGCCGACTACGCGGGGCTGACGGCCGGGCAGCCCGCGCGGTTCCGGGCGCGGGTGGGGCGGCCGACGCGGCGCGACCTGACCGTCGCGGTGCTGTCGGCGCGCGGCGCGCCGGTCCGCGGGGAGGCCGCGCCCATCCACCGGTCGGCGCACCGTCTGCGCGCCGGGTTCGCCGACGCGGCGCGGCTGGCGCTGCCGCCCGGCCAGGCGGCGATGCTGCCCGCGTTGGTGCTCGGCGACATGTCCGCGGTCCCGGCGCAGACGGCGGCCGACTTCCGCGCGTCCGGGCTGGCCCACCTGACGGCGGTGTCGGGGGCGAACGTGACGATCGTGTGCGGGGCGGTGCTGCTGTCGGCGGTGCTGATCGGGCCGCGGGCCGCGGTCGGGCTGGCAGCGCTGACGCTGGTGGCGTTCGTGGTGGTCGTGCAACCGTCGCCCAGCGTGCTGCGGGCCGCGGTGATGGGCGCCATCACGCTATTGGCGGTGCTGACGCACCGGCGTCGCCAGGCCCTGCCCGCGCTGGCGGCCACGGTGATCGGGTTGATGATCGGCGCCCCGAGGCTCGCCGTCGACGTCGGGTTCGCGCTGTCGGCGTCGGCCACCGCGGCCCTCGTGGTGCTGGCCCCGGCGTGGTCGAAGCGGCTGACCGATCGGGGCTGGCCGCGGCCGCTGGCCGCCGCGGTCAGTGTGGCGCTGGCCGCGCAGCTGGTCACCGCGCCGTTGGTGGCCGGCGTCTCAGGTTCGGTGAGCCTGGTCGCGGTGATCGCGAATCTTCTGGTGGCACCGGTGATTCCGTCGATCACCGTGCTGGGTACCGCGGCGGCGGCGCTGAGCGCGCTGTGGCCCGCGGGGGCGGAGTTGTTGATCCGCTTCACCGGGCCGGAGGTGTGGTGGCTGCTGGAGGTGGCCCGGCGTTCCGCGCAGTTGCCCGCCGCCGCGGTGACCGTGCCGTCCGGCGCCGCCGGGGTGCTGAGCGTGGCGGTGGCCGCTGCCGTGGTCGCCCTGGTGTGGCATTGGGTGGTGTCGGGGCGACGTGGCACCATCGTGCGGTGAGTCAGATGACGGGCGTGCACCTGGTTCTGGGTGACGAGGAACTTCTGGTCGAACGGGCCGTCGCCGGGGTGCTGCGCGCGGCCCGGACCGCGGCGGGCACCGCCGACGTGCCGGTGGACCGGCTCCGGGCCGGTGAGGTCAGCGTCAGCGAACTCGCCGAACTGCTCAGCCCGTCGCTGTTCGCCGACGAGCGGGTCGTGGTGCTCGAGTCCGCTGCCGAGGCCGGCAAGGACGCGGTGGCGCTGATCCAGGACGCTGCCGCCGATCTGCCCGCCGGCACGCTGCTGGTGGTGGTGCACTCCGGCGGTGGGCGGGCCAAGGCCCTGGCCGATCACCTGAAGAAGCTGGGTGCGCAGGTGCACCCGTGCACGCGCATCGCCAAGCCGGCCGAGCGGGCCGACTTCGTCCGCCGTGAGTTCAAGGCGCTGCGCGTCAAGGTCGACGACGACACCGTCACCGCGGTGCTCGACGCCATCGGTTCCGACATCCGGGAGCTGGCCGCGGCGTGCTCGCAGCTGGTTGCCGACACCGGCGGCGCCATCGACGCGGCCGCGGTGCGCCGCTACCACTCGGGTAAGGCCGAGGTGAAGGGGTTCGACATCGCCGACAAGGCGGTCGCCGGGGACGTGGCGGGTGCCGCCGAGGCGCTGCGCTGGGCGATGATCGCCGGGGAGCCGCACGTGGTGCTGGCCGACGCGCTGGCCGAGGCCGTGCACACGATCGCACGGGTGGGGCCGATGTCGGGCAATCACTTCCAGATCGCCGGTGAAATCGGGATGCCGCCGTGGCGGGTGCAGAAGGCCCAGAAGCAGGCGCGACGATGGTCGCGCGACACGGTGGCCGAGGCGATGCGGTTGGTGGCGGCGCTGAACGCCGACGTCAAAGGCGCCGCCGCCGACGCGGACTACGCGTTGGAGAACGCGGTCCGGCGGGTAGCGGAGCTGGTCAGCGACTGATGCCGAGAGCTGGTCAGCGACTGATGCCGAGGGCTGGTCAGCGACTGAATGCTGAGGACTGGTCAGCGCCTGACGGTCGAGATATGGATCAGCGACTGACCGGTCGAGACCGGTCAGTCGCCAGAGGGTGGAGCTGGGACCGTCAGATCTTGTTGAGGGCCCGGGCCAGCGCCGACTTGCGGTTGGCGGCCTGGTTCTTGTGGATCACGCCCTTGCTGGCAGCCTTGTCCAGCTTGCGGTTGGTGGCCGTCAGCAGCTCGCCGGCCTTCTCCTTGTCGCCCGAATCGACAGCCGCGCGGAATCCGCGGACCGCGGTGTGGAGCGACGACTTCACCGACTTGTTGCGCAACCTGCGGCGCTCGTTGGTGCGGTTGCGCTTCTCCTGCGACTTGATGTTGGCCACGCGTGTTATTCCTTCTAAATCTCGACGGGGTTACTTCTGAGTCTGGGGGCGCCCGTCCTGGGGCAGCGACTGTTCAGGGTAGCAGCGAGCGGGTAGATGTCCCAAAGCGAGCTCTGCTGGCCTGCCGAAACGGCCGCGATGCTGCAGCATGACAATCGAATGCTCACATAGGGAAAGAACAGGTGACACCTTGGCGACCGAAACGCTGCGAACGACCCGTGGCGCCACGAAACCGGCGAAGCGGCACGACGGCATCTTCGGTGGCTACAACAAGCTCGGCTCGTATGCCAAGGCGTTCGACGAGATGTTCGACGCGCAGGGCAACGTCCGCGGCCCCTACAAGGGCATCCACAAGGAGCTCGCGCCGGCCGACGTCAGCGACCTGCAGGCCCGGTCCGAGGCGCTGGACCGGGCGTTCATCGACCAGGGCATCACGTTCTCGCTGTCGGGACAGGAGCGGCCGTTCCCTCTGGACCTGGTGCCGCGGGTGATCTCGGCCGCGGAGTGGACCCGGCTGGAGCGCGGCATCCGGCAGCGCGTGCAGGCGCTGGAGATGTATCTCCATGACATCTACGGCGACCAGGAGATCCTGCGAGACGGGGTCATCCCACGCCGCCTGGTCACGTCGTGTGAGCACTTCCATCGCGAGGCCGTCGGGATCGTCCCTCCCAACGGGGTGCGCATCCACGTCGCCGGCATCGACCTGATCCGCGACGAACAGGGCAGCTTCCGGGTGCTGGAGGACAACCTGCGCTCACCTTCGGGGGTCTCCTACGTGATGGAGAACCGCCGCACCATGGCGCGCGTGTTCCCGAACCTGTTCGCCACCCACCGGGTGCGCTCGGTCGGGGACTACTCATCGCACCTGCTGCGGGCCCTGCGCAACGCCGCGGCCAACAACGTCGCCGACCCGACGGTCGTCGTGCTGACACCGGGGGTCTACAACTCGGCCTACTTCGAGCATTCGCTGCTGGCCCGGCAGATGGGCGTCGAGCTGGTCGAGGGCCGCGACCTGTTCTGCCGCGACAACGCCGTCTACATGCGCACCACCGAGGGCGAGCGTCAGGTCGACGTGATCTACCGACGCATCGACGACGACTACCTGGACCCGATGCAGTTCAAGCCGGATTCGGTGCTCGGGGTCGCCGGGATCCTCAACGCCGCGCGCGCCGGCAACGTGGTGATCTCCAGCGCGGTCGGCAACGGCGTCGGCGACGACAAGCTCGTCTACACCTACGTGCCGACGATCATCGAGTACTACCTGGGCGAGAAGCCGCTGCTGGCCAACGTCGACACGTTCCGCTGCTGGCTCGACGAGGAACGCGAGGAGGTGCTCGACCGCATCGACGAACTGGTGATCAAACCGGTGGAGGGTTCGGGCGGCTACGGCATCGTGTTCGGCCCGGAGGCTTCCGAGAAGGAGCTGGCCACGATCACCAAGAAGATCGTCGCCGACCCGCGCGGCTGGATCGCGCAGCCGGTGATGCAGCTGTCCACGGTGCCCACCCAGATCGGCGACAAACTGGCGCCCCGCCACGTCGACCTGCGTCCGTTCGCCGTCAACGACGGCGACGACGTGTGGGTGCTGCCGGGCGGGCTGACCCGCGTCGCGCTGCCCGACGGTTCCTTGGTGGTGAACTCCAGCCAGGGCGGCGGGTCGAAGGACACCTGGGTGCTGGCGTCGCGCACGTCGGTGGCCGACCGCGAACTCGGGGCGGCCGAGGTGGTGCGCTCGCTGCCGAAGGCGGCCGCGAGCAAGAACGCCACCAAGAACGGCAAAGCCGAGCACACCCAAGACCAGCAGCAGCAGTAGGGGGGCGATCCGAAATGTTGGCGCGGAACGCGGAATCGCTGTACTGGATCGGCCGCTACGTCGAGCGGGCCGATGACACGGCCCGGATCCTGGACGTGACGGTGCACCAGCTTCTCGAAGAATCGAGTGTGGACCCCGATCAGGCCTCGCGCACCCTGCTGCGGGTGCTGGGCATGGAGCCGCCCGACGTGCCGCTGGACGTGTGGTCACTGACCGACATCGTCGCGTTCAGCCGCGGCACCGAGGGTTCGATCGTCGAGGCGATCTCAGCGGCACGGGAAAATGCCCGTGGCGCAAGGGAAGTCACATCGACCGAGATCTGGGAATGCCTGAACACCACCTACAACGCGCTGGCCGAGCGGGAACGCGCCGCCAAGCGTCTGGGGCCGCACGAGTTCCTGTCCTTCGTAGAGGGCCGCGCGGCGATGTTCGCGGGGCTTGCCGACTCCACCCTCAGCCGCGACGACGGATACCGGTTCATGGTGCTCGGGCGTGCGCTGGAGCGGGTGGACATGACCGTGCGGCTGCTGCTGTCGCGGGTGGGTGACAGCGCGTCGTCGCCGGCGTGGGTCACGCTGCTGCGCTCGGCGGGCGCCCACGACACCTACCTGAGGACCTACCGCGGCGTGCTCGACGCGGGCCGGGTGGTCGAGTTCATGCTGCTGGACCGGCTGTTCCCGCGGTCGATCTTCTTCTCGCTGCGGCTGGCCGAGCACAGCCTCGACGAGCTGATGAACCGTCCGCACAGCCGTCTCGGCGCCACCGCCGAGGCGCAGCGCCTACTCGGCCGGGCGCGCAGCGAGCTGGAGTTCCTCCAGCCCGGGGTGCTGCTGGACTCGCTGGAGGAGCGGCTGGCCGACCTGCAGAAGACGTGCTTCGACGTCGGAGAAGCGTTGGCGCTGCAGTACTTCCACTCCGCACCGTGGGTAGCGTGGACGGACGCCGGGCGCAATTCGTTGGTGATCGAAGAGGGGGAGATCTAGATGTGGCGCATGCGCGTGGTGCACTCGACGGGCTATGCCTACAAGTCACCGGTGACGGCGTCGTTCAACGAGGCCCGGCTGACGCCGCGCTCGGATTCCCGGCAGAACGTGATCCTCAACCGGGTCGAAACCGTCCCCGCCACCCGGTCCTACCGCTACGTCGACTACTGGGGCACCGCGGTGACGGCGTTCGATCTGCACGCCCCGCACACCGAGCTGGAAGTCACCGCGTCCTCGGTGGTCGAGACGGACATCCCGGAGGAACCCCAGACCAAGGTCACGTGGGCCGATCTGGTGTCGGAGGCGGTGATCGACAAGTACGACGAGATGGTCGCCCCGACGCACTACGTGCCCGCGAGCAAGCGCATTGAACGGGTCGGGCGGCGCATCGCGAAGTACTACGAACCGGCCGAGGCGGTCATCGAGGCCGCCCGCTGGGTGCAGGGCGAGTTGCAGTACGTCCCGGGGACCACCGGGGTGCACTCCTCGGGGGTCGATGCGCTGCGTGAGGGTAAGGGCGTGTGCCAGGACTTCGCCCATTTGACGTTGATGTTGTTGCGCAGCATGCGAATTCCGTCCCGGTACGTGTCGGGTTACCTGCATCCCCACCGCGACGCGGAGGTCGGTGTCACCGTGGACGGGCAGAGTCACGCCTGGGTGCAGGCCTGGACGGGGGAGTGGTGGCACTACGACCCCACCAACGACGCCCAGATCAACGAGCAGTACATCAGCGTCGGCGTCGGCCGCGACTACGCCGACGTCACGCCGCTCAAGGGCATCTACTCGGGGGAGGGCTCCACCGATCTGGACGTCATCGTCGAGATCACCCGGCTGGCTTAGCGCACACGCCGGGGTGGACCTCCACCCGGTGCAGGTCGTCGCCGAGTTCGATCTGCCGGTCGAACTTGGTGGCGGCCAGCGCGCGCCACTCGTCCTCCTGGCCGGGCTGCAGTGCCGGCACGTAGTGGGTGAGGATCAGGATGCCGACGCCGGCGCGCGTCGCGGTCTCGGCGGCCTCCTCCACCGAGGAGTGGTACCCGCAGATGTCCCGGATGCGCTGCACTGGCAGGGCGTGGATCAAATCGGGGCGAACCACGGTGTGCACCAACGCCCCTGCGCCGGCGGCCAGTTCGTCGAGGCCCACACAGGGCACCGTGTCGCCGGCCAGCACCACCGAGGCGCCGTGGTGTTCGACCCGGAAGCAGATGGTCGGCGCCACCGGCCGGTGGTTGGTCGGACCGACGCTGACCCGGACCTCGTCGCGACCCCAGACCACGCCCGCGGTCACCTCCTCGACCTCGACCTGTGGTGGTTCGGTGAGATCGGCGTGATGGGCCATGCGGTACCCGATGTCGAGGCGCAGCGACCAGAGCACGTGGTCGACCACCTCGGCGGTCCCGGGCGGCCCGATGATCGGCAGCGGCGGCAGGTCAGGGGCGAAGTTCGACACCCAGCGGGTGATCAGCACGTCGCCCAGATCGGTGATGTGGTCGCTGTGCAGATGGGTCAGAAGTAGGGCCGTGATCTGGTCGGCCCCGAGCCCGACGGCGGCGGTGCGCTGCAGCACGCCGCGGCCGCAGTCGACGAGGAATGTTTGCCCGCCCGCGCGGACCAATGTCGACGGTCCGGCACGCCGGGCGTCGGGGATGGGGCTTCCGGTGCCCAGCAGCGTGACTTCGATCATGCCGCCAGAACCTACCCGCGGTCCGTGGCGGACGGTCGGCAATCGCAGATCCGCGATGAAACACTTTGCCTGCGAATGCATTCGGATATGGCAAAGACGGCCCGGACGGGACGCGCGGAACCGCTTCGAAAGCGCGCGCCAGCGGGTAGCCTGGGTGTGAGCTACATCACCAGGAGGTAGTCGATGCGGATTTCCGACGTGCTGCGAAACAAGGGCGCGGCGGTCGCCACCATCACGCCTGAGACGTCGGTGGCCGGCCTGCTGACCGAACTGACCGTGCACAACATCGGCGCGATGGTGGTGGTCTCGCCCGACGGTCTGCTCGGTATCGTGTCCGAGCGTGACGTCGTGCGTAAGCTCCACGACGTCGGTGCCGACCTGTTGCACCGGCCGGTGTCGGAGATCATGACGACGCTGGTCGCCACCTGCACCCCGGAGGACTCGGTGGACAGCCTCAGCGCGTTGATGACCAACAACCGGGTTCGGCACGTCCCGGTCGTGGTCGACGGCAGGCTGGCCGGGATCGTCAGCATCGGCGACGTCGTCAAGACCCGGATGGAGGAACTCGAGCGCGACCACGAGCACCTCCAGGCCTACATCACCCAGGGTTGATGTCGGCAGACGTCCAGGTCCGCTCCGCCCGGAAGGCGGACGTGAAGCCGCTGGCGCGGGTGTTGGGCCGCGCGTTCCGCGACGACCCGGTGATGGCGTGGATGATCCCCAACGAGGCCCGTCGCGCCAGGGCGCTGCCCCGCATCTTCGCCGCGATGACCCGGTACCACTTCCTGGCCGGTGAGGCGGTCGAGATCGCGGCCCGGGACGGCACGGTGGGCGCCGCGGCACTGTGGGATCCGCCGGGGCGGTGGAAGCAGACACCGCGTGAGGAACTGCGGATGATGCCGGCGATGCTGCTGGCTGTCGGCCGCCACCTCGGCCGCGGCCAGGAGATGGTCGAACTGATGAAACAGCACCACCCGGAGGAGCCGCACTGGTATCTGGGGGTGATCGGCTCCGACCCCGACATGCGCGGCACCGGGCTGGCGCACGCGCTGATGCGGTCGCGGCTGGACCGCTGCGACGCGGCGCGGGCGCCCGCCTACCTGGAGTCCACCAAGGAGTCGAACCTGCCGTACTACCTGCGGTTCGGCTTCGAAGTCACCGGAGAGCTCACGATTCCCGGTGGCGGGCCGCAGATATGGCCGATGTGGCGGACCCCCGGCTGAGGCGCCCTGGCAGAGCAACCTCCCGGCGGGTGATGAAGCCCGACACTCTGAACGTTCGCATGAGTTTGCCGTATCCATCTTGTCGGGAAGCTGCTCGCCCACCGAAAGTTTCGCTCCCGGTAGGGTTTTGGCACGACTTGAGGTTCCGATGCAACCGGTGCGATAAGGCAGGGGTTGGGATCAGGGGCAGACTTCCGAATCGCGCACCACGCCGAAATCGACTGGCGTATTTGTCGTCAATGACTCGCCGGGGGCGGGAGTCGACGAGCAGACTTGCCAGTTGCGATCCATGACCTGCATGCGACCTTGGCCGGTGAGGTCGGTCGACGTACTGAGCGGAATCTCGAAGTTGGTCAATGCCTGGATGGTGTCTTGCGCCGCCTGGAGGTCCCGACCGATGAGGTCAGGCATTGGCCATGATGACGGCGCCGGGGGTGCCACTGGTGCCTGCGCCCGAGTGGCCGTGCTCGTGTCGGTCACAGTCACTGTCGTCGGCGTTGCCTCCTGGCTCCCGCTGCACGCGGTGAGGCTCAGAGCTGAGAATCCGAGAATTAGGTAGGTACGGGTCATGTGCTTTCTCCCCTCGTTGGCACGACCGGTGCCACGGGCGGGCGCGGTCCAAATTGCTGTAGAAGTTCGGCGTGTCTGCGAGCACCCGTTGGCCACCGGATAGGGATCCGTGCCACTGTCTAGCCACCGAAAGACCTGGTGCGCGTAGCGGTGATCCCCACCCGGGTAAGTATTTGGACTCCAGACCATGGGTCAGTCGCCGTAGAAAAGGGAGTAGTGCCCCGGTCCGGTCTGATAGCAGAAGGACGCACTGGCCCCTGGCGCGCGCGACGCATTCGCTTGCTGGGCCGCAGCCTTGCATGCCGCCTGATTGGTCCCGAAGTCGATGTATTGGTCGGCGCCGGCGATGGCCGCGTTGACCATGCTGCCCAGCGCCAGTGTGCAAACCGCAACGCCAAGGATGGTGCGCTTCATCTAGCTCTCGCAGCCGATGCCGTCGTTGTCGCGGTCGAGATGCGGACCGTAGAACTCGGAGCCCCGAGGAATGTCCTCATAGCCCGCATCGCGAGCAGCGGTGCAGTTAGAGAACGGCACCGCGCCCGCGGTGGCCGGTGCCCCAAGAGCAATGGCGCCGGTTGCAGCAACCACGAATAGAAACCGCAAGATCATGGACTTCCCCCAGTCAGCTAACTCATCCCGGCCAAGATGGTATGCCGCGATGACTGAGAATAGCAAGCACCGTTAATTTGCTACCAGCAGCCTATGGCGGCGAGGTCTCTCCCGGATTCCCCCTCGTGAACAACATTCTCCGCGCCGCCGCCTTTACGGGGCCCTGGTTGACTCGCGGAGAAAAACCACCTTCGCTGTCCGGGCATCGGCGAAATGCCGAGTTACGAGGTCGAACTGCCGTCTTGCTGGCTGATCTTCTCTGAGGCTAACGAGAACCTGACCGCATGGCGTGCGCTTGGCGCTAGGAACAGATGCGGCGATGTCACCCACAACGAAACAAGCTCACCACTTTTGCTGTCAGGTTGCTCGCGCGCGCACCGCTCCACTTGGCATGCAGGCTACGGCTGGTGAATGGCTAAACGTCTCGATAAGGGGCGTACGGGTGCGTTCGCGAAGGAACGGAAACGTTGCGCTTCCAACGCGCAGGCGGCTTGCTGGGCCGCCGCTCAGCTCCAGGAGTAGTCGGCGCGCAGCCGTGCCGCCACGACGTCGAAGACCTCGCGGTCCAGCACGGCGCCCTCGCGCCTGATGCCCTCCTCGGGCACGTCGAGGACGCGGTCGAGCCGGACCCAGCTGGCCCGGCCGTCGTAGTCCCAGCTGCCGCTGCCGATGCCGACCCAGTTCTCGTCGTCGCGGTGGTGGTCCCGGCTGGACAGCATCAGCCCCAGCAGGATGCTGCGGTCGCGCCCGACGACCAGCACCGGACGGTCCTTGCCGCGGGTCGGGTCGTCCTCGAACGCCACCCAGGTCCACACGATCTCACCGGGGTCGGCCCGGCCGTCCAGGTCGGGTGCGTAGGAAACCCTGCGGGCCCGGTGGGCCGTCGGGACGAAGCGACTCGACACCGGCCGGCCCGCGGGCAGCGCGGGGGCGGCCGTCTCCGCCGGCCGGACAGCACGTCGAGACCGATGCGGATGCCCTGTTGGATGCCGCGCTGCAGGACGTCCGACTTCTGCAGCTGGCGCACGAGCTTGGGGGCCTCGTTGAACACGAGGTTCTCGGTGCCTTTCACCAAGAGGCGCTGAAACGCCTTCACATACGACGACGAGGACGCCATACCCGCCAAGCATAGGCGGTGCCGGGTGCCCCGAAGTCGGCTCGATGGTGGCTCGATTGTGTCGGGGAGGTCGGGTCTCGATACTCTGGAGGGGCCTGTTTCGGCAGCCACACCCCGTTCACCAGGAGATTCCCATCAGCAGTTTCGCCGACAAGACCTTCACCGCGCCGGCGCAGATACGGAACTTCTGCATCATCGCTCACATCGACCACGGCAAGTCCACCCTGGCCGATCGGATGCTGCAGCTCACCGGCGTGGTCGCGGACAGGGATATGCGGGCGCAGTACCTGGACCGGATGGACATCGAGCGCGAGCGCGGCATCACGATCAAGGCGCAGAACGTCCGGTTGCCCTGGAAAGTGGGGGACGAGGAGTTCGTCCTGCACCTGATCGACACGCCTGGCCACGTTGATTTCACCTACGAGGTGTCCCGCGCGCTGGAGGCCTGCGAGGGCGCGGTGCTGCTGGTCGACGCCGCCCAGGGCATCGAGGCCCAGACGCTGGCCAACCTGTACCTGGCGCTGGACCGCGATCTGACGATCATCCCGGTGCTGAACAAGATCGACCTGCCCGCCGCCGACCCTGACCGGTACGCCGCCGAGATCGCCCACATCATCGGCTGCGAACCCGAGGACGTGCTGCGGGTGTCCGGCAAGACCGGGGTCGGGGTGACCGAGCTCCTCGACCAGGTGGTGAAGCTGATCCCGGCGCCGCAGGGTGACCCGGACGCGCCGGCGCGGGCGATGATCTTCGACTCGGTCTACGACATCTACCGCGGCGTCGTGACGTACGTGCGCGTGGTCGACGGCAAGATCACCCCGCGCGAGCGCATCGCGATGATGTCGACCGGCGCCACCCACGAACTGCTCGAGGTGGGCATCGTCTCGCCCGACCCCAAGCCCTCTGTCGGTCTCGGTGTCGGCGAGGTCGGCTACCTCATCACCGGCGTGAAGGACGTGCGTCAGTCCAAGGTCGGCGACACGGTGACGACCGCCCGGCACGGCGCCAAGGAGGCGCTGACCGGTTACCGCGAGCCCAGGCCGATGGTGTACTCGGGTCTCTACCCGGTCGACGGGTCGGACTACCCGGTGCTGCGCGAGGCGCTGGACAAGCTGCAACTCAACGACGCCGCGCTGACCTACGAGCCCGAGACGTCGGTGGCGCTCGGATTCGGGTTCCGCTGCGGGTTCCTGGGGTTGCTGCACATGGAGATCACCCGTGAACGTCTCGAGCGCGAGTTCAACCTCGACCTGATCTCGACCGCGCCGAACGTCGTCTACCGGGTGGTGAAGGACGACGGCACCGAACTGGTCGTGACCAACCCGTCGGACTGGCCGGAAGGCAAGGTGCGCAGCGTCTTCGAGCCGATCGTGAAGACCACGGTGATCGCGCCCAGCGAGTTCATCGGCACCATCATGGAGCTGTGCCAGTCCCGGCGTGGCGAACTCGGCGGCATGGACTACCTGTCCCCGGAACGTGTCGAACTGCGCTACACGATGCCGTTGGGCGAGATCATCTTCGACTTCTTCGACTCGCTGAAGTCCCGCACCCGCGGCTACGCCAGCCTGGACTACGAGGAGGCGGGCGAGCAGGAGGCCGATCTGGTCAAGGTCGACATCCTGCTGCAGGGCGAGGCCGTCGACGCGTTCTCGGCCATCGTCCACAAGGACAGCGCGTCGGCCTACGGCAACAAGATGACCACCAAGCTCAAGGAGCTGATCCCGCGCCAGCAGTTCGAGGTGCCGGTGCAGGCCGCGATCGGCTCGAGAATCATTGCCCGCGAGAACATCCGGGCCATCCGCAAGGACGTGCTTTCCAAGTGCTACGGCGGTGACATCACCCGTAAGCGCAAGCTGCTGGAGAAGCAGAAGGAAGGCAAGAAGCGGATGAAGACCATCGGTCGGGTCGAGGTCCCGCAGGAGGCGTTCGTCGCCGCACTGTCCACCGAGTCCGTCGCGGACAAGCCGAAGAAATGACCCCCGGGTGGCGCACCGGATCGGCTCTGGCCGTGATGGTGCTGTCACTGTGCACCGGGGCGTGCACCGCGACCGTGGACGGCGCGGCGGTGCGTCCGGAGGCGGGCTCACCGCTGGCCGCCGGGGCGCTGACCGAACAGGACCTGTCCGCGGTTCTGCTGGACGGCGCCGAACTGGCCGGGCTGCTGGACAGCCCTGACATCGAGGTCGTGGACGAGGTCGCCGAGATGACCGACGACTCGGTCGACGTCTCCGACCCGGAATGTCTCGGGGCGCTCTACAGCGCGGAGGAACCGGTGTACGCCGACAGCGGCTACACCGCCGTGCTCACCCGCCTGGCCAGTGAGCCGGGCGACGTCTACGACCACTGGGTGGAGGAGACGGTGGTGCTGATGCCCTCGGCCGCGGACGCCGAGGAGTTCGTCGAACGCTCGGGCCGGGACTGGGACGCCTGCGCTGACCGCGAGGTCTCGATCAGCGACGGCGAGCAATGGTTCGACTGGTCACTGGGCGAGGTGGTCCGTGACGGCGGTGTCGTGAGCCAGTCCTCGACGGCGCTGGAATCGGCCCAGTGGCAGTGTCAGCACACCATGGCCGCCGCGGCGAACATGGTCGTCGAGGCGTCGGTGTGTGCCGAGCGCATCGACGCTGAGGCCACCGCGCTGCTGACCGAGATGATCGAGAAGGCGTCTGCCCGGTAGCCGCTAGTGGGCCGACTCCAACGCCCGCCGCGCATAGGCGCGCACGTCGGCGTCACCGTCGTCGAGCGCACCGGCCAGTGCCTCGCGGGCGGCGTCCTCCGAGGACGCCCACCGGGTCAGGCTCAGCACCGCCGCCTTGCGGACGTCGAGGTGCGGGTCGGCCAGCGCCTGCGACAGCGGCGGCACCGCGGCCGCGGGAGACGGGGCACCGGCCAGCGCCCGGGCCGCGCCCTGCCTGATCTGCCACGCCGAGGCCGCGAGCGCCTTCTCCACCACCGCGCCGTCGCTGTCGTCCCAGCCGATCTCGCCCATCGCCGCCAGCGCGGCAGCCCGCACCAGCGGATCGGCGTCGTCGATCAGCACGCGCACCGTCGGCGCGCCGGCCCCCAGCACGCCCAGGCCGTTGGCGACGGCGATGCGCACCTCGCGGTTGGCGTCGGTGTGCGCAGCGGCGACACCGTCGACGTCGTCGACCGACACCAGCGCCCGCACCGCCTCGATCCGCACCCGGTGATCGGGGTCCTCGCTGAGCACCCGGTAGCGGTCACGGTCACCGGCACGGCGCGCGGCCAGCACGTAGGTGGCCGCACCCCGCACCACCGGGTCGGCCGAATCCACATAGGGCCGAATGGTCTCCGGGTCCGGCAGCACCTCGACGAGTTCACGGATCCCGTCGGCGGCGACGTGACGCACCTCGACGTCGGGATCACCGAGGGCCGCGACGAGGGGACCGGAGTAACCGTCACACAGGTGCTCGGTGAGCACGTCGACCGCGGTGCGGCGCACCCCGGCGTCGTCGTCGCGCAGGAACGGCGCCAGATCCTGCACCGACGGCTCGTCGAGGGCCAGCACCGACGCGATCCGCGGCGACGGCGGCTGGGTGGCGGGCGCGGCCACCCGCGAGATCTCCGAGACCGGCGGACGCCCGCCCACCAGACCGGGCTCGGCGACGGGCACGGGTTCGGTCTCCCCGCTGGGCAACCCGTCGAGGCCGGGAACCGGCACGAAGTACGGCGCGACCGGACGCTTGAGGAACTCCATGTCGCCGTCGGCGGTCTTGCGCAGGTTCAGGTGGTAGCGCCACTCGACGTCGTCGCGCTCGGGCAGGTCGCTGCGGTCGTGGTAGAGACCCCAGCGGGATTCCGTGCGGGTCAGCGACGACCGCGCGGCCATCTCGGCGCAGTCGCGGATGAACGCCACCTCGACCGCGCGCATCAGTTCGTGCGGGGTGGTGGCGCCGATACCGGCGACTTCCTCGCGCATCCGGTCGAACGCCTCGACCGCCAGCGACAACTTCGTCGCGGTCTTCGGCGGTGCCACGTAGTCGTTGACGAACCGGCGCAGCTTGTACTCCACCTGCGGCTGCGGCGGGCCTTCCGGGTTGCGCAGCGGCCGGTAGATCAGCTCGTGCGCGGCCGCCAGCTGATCTTCCGGAAGTTGCTGCGGTGCAGGGAGATCGGCGGAGGTCTCGGCGGCGTGCGCCCCCGCCAGGTCGCCGTAGACGAACGCGCCGATCATGTAGTTGTGCGGCACACAGGCCAGGTCGCCCGCGGCGTACAGGCCGGGAACCGTGGTGCGGGCGTTCTCGTCCACCCACACCCCGGACGCCGAATGCCCACTGCACAAACCGATCTCGGAGATGTGCATCTCGATGTCGTGGGTGCGGTAGTCGTGGCCGCGGTTGGCGTGGAACGTGCCGCGGGTGGGCCGCTCGGTGGTGTGCAGGATGTTCTCCAGCGCGGTGAGGGTCTCGTCGGGCAGGTGACTGACCTTGAGGTAGATCGGTCCGCGTGCGGACTCGATCTCGTTCTTGACCTCGGCCATCATCTGGCCGGACCAGTAGTCGGAGTCGACGAACCGCTCGCCGTGCGCGTTGACCTGGTAGCCGCCGAACGGGTTGGCCACGTACGCGCACGCGGGCCCGTTGTAATCCTTGATCAGCGGGTTGATCTGGAAGCACTCGATACCGGAGAGTTCGGCGCCGGCGTGGAAGGCCATCGAGTAGCCGTCGCCGGCGTTGGTCGGGTTCTCGTAGGTCCCGTACAGGTACCCCGAGGCGGGCAACCCGAGCCGCCCGCACGCGCCGGTGGCCAGGATGACGGTCTTGGCGCCGACGACGACGAACTCGCCGGTTCGGCTGTTGAGCGCCGCTGCGCCGACTGCTCTGCCCGTGTCGTCGGTGAGCACCCGCACCGGCACCAGTCGGTTCTCGATGCGGATCTTCTCGCGCATGGCGCGCTGCCGCAGCACCCGGTAGAGGGCCTTCTTGACGTCCTTGCCCTCGGGCATCGGCAGCACATAGGAACCGGAGCGGTGCACGCGGCGCACCGCGTACTCGCCGTGCTCGTCCTTCTCGAACTTCACGCCGTAGCGTTCCAGCCGCTGCACCATCGCGAAGCCACGGGTGGCGGTCTGATAGATGGTGCGCTGGTTGACGATTCCGTCGTTGGCGCGGGTGATCTCGGCGACGTAGTCCTCCGGGGTGGCCTTGCCCGGGATGACGGCGTTGTTCACGCCGTCCATCCCCATGGCCAGCGCCCCGGAGTGCCGCACATGGGCCTTCTCCAGCAGCAGCACCTGTGCGCCGTGCTCGGCGGCGGTCAGTGCGGCCATGGTGCCCGCGGTGCCGCCGCCGATGACCAGCACGTCGCAGTCGAGGCGGACGGCGTCGGTGAGAGGGGGGATCTGCATCAGGAAACGAGCTCCGAATCATCTAGGGCGGCAATCACTTCGGCACGCAATGCGGTGCGCACCAGAGACGGGTCACGCGGTGACGGGACGTCGAGCAGCGCGCGCAGCGGCCGGCCTGCGCGCCCGAGGACGGCGATGCGGTCACCGATCAGCAGTGCCTCGTCGACGTCGTGGGTGACGAACACCACGGTGGTCGGGTGTGCCCGCCAGGTGTCGATGAGCAGGCGCTGCATGGTGGCGCGGGTCTGGGTGTCCAGGGCGCCGAACGGTTCGTCCATCATCACCGCGCGCGGGGCCCCGGCCAGTCCGCGGGCCAGCTGCACCCGTTGCCGCATGCCGCCGGACAGGCTCTTGGGCAGGTAGTCCTCGAACCCGGTCAGCCCGACGTCGGCGATCCACTTCAGCGCCTCCTCGCGGCGACCCTGTCGGGGCCGACCGGCCAGCTTGAGGGCCAGTTCGACGTTGGATCGCACTGTGCGCCAGGGCAACAGCGCGTTGTCCTGGAACACCATGGCCCGGTCCCTGGAGGTGGTGGTGACACGCACGCCGTCGGCCAGCACCTCGCCGGCGTCCGGGGCGAGCAGACCGGCCAGTGCGCGCAGCACCGTGGACTTGCCGCAGCCGGACGGGCCGGTGAGCACCAGGATTTCCCCGGGCGCGACGTCGAGGTCGAGCCCGTCGACCACCGGTGACCCGCCGTAACTGAGCACCAGGTCGCGCAGCGTCAGCTTCATGCCGTTCATCGGGAGTTCTCCTCACCGCGGGGCAGCCAGCGGGTGACCCTGCGGCCGACGAGTTCGACGGCCGCGGAGGTGACGAAGCCGAGCACGCCGATGGTGATGATGCCGACGAACACGTCGGGGTAGGCGAGCACGGTGTAGGCCTGCCAGGTCCGGTATCCGACGCCGAGGCGCCCGGAGATCATCTCGGCCGAGATCACGCAGATCCAGGCCACCCCGATCCCGACCGACAGCCCGCCGAACACGCCGGGGAGGATGCCCGGCAACACCACCCGCAGGATCACGTCCCAGCGGCTGCCGCCGAGGGTGCGCACGGAGTCCTCCCACAGCGTCGGGAGGGCCCGCACGGCGTGCCGGGTGCTGACCATGATCGGGAAGTACGCGGCCAGGAACGTGATGAACACGATCCCCGCCTCGTCGGTCGGGAACAGCAGGATCGCGACGGGCACGATGGCGATCGCCGGGATGGGCCGCGCGAGTTCGGTGAGCGGCCCGAAGACGTTGGCGAACTTCGCCGAACGGCCCAGCAGGATCCCGGTGACGACACCGGCGACCGCGGCGATCGCGAACCCGGTGAGGATCCGGACCAGGGACTGTCCCAGGTCCAGCCAGTACTCGGGGGTCTGCGCCCGATGGCCGAACGCGCCGACGATCTCGGTGACGGTCGGCAACGTGTCGAACCGCAGCCAGGCCCGAACCTCGTTGGCGGTCAGCACCTGCCACAGCAGGATGGCCGCGGCGACCGACGCCAGCCGGATCAGCCACGACCGCCAGGGCGGGCGGCGCGCGGGCGTGGTCGCCACCCGCGGGCGGGCGGCCGCGATCGGCGCCTCGGCGGAAAGCACCGCCGGCGGGGTGGTCATACTGCCCCCGCCAAAGCCTGCCGGTAGTCCACGACGGTGGCCGCGGGGTGGGCGGCGAGGTAGCGGTCGGCGCCTGCGGCCGTGGCGAACGGCAGATGCCGGCCACCGTCGCGCACCCACAACGACTTGTCGGCGAACCAGCGGGTGCCGAACTCGGTGTCGGGGATGTAGGCCGCGCGCACGGTTCGGCCGTCGGCCTCCGCGGCGCGCACGGCCTTGAGCAGGCAGTCCGGGCCAGCGGCCGGCTGGGTGCTCTCGGTGCCCTCGATCCACAGTTCGCCGGCCGGGGTGGCGTCGGTGACTTCCACGTCGCAGATCGGATCACGCCCGCTCAGCGCCGACGGGTTCGCGGTGCTGTCCAGGGTGGCCTGGTAGTCGAGGCCGCGGTCCGCGTACGTCTTGCGCAGCGCGGTGTCGGAGACGAAGCCGTCGATGTCCAGCGGCGCGAACTCACCGATGGACTGCAGGTACGGCACGTCGCCCTTGAGCGCCTGCACCAGTGAGGGTTTGAGCGTGGGATCGAAGGCGGTGCCGCCGGGGCCGTTGTAGAGGTAGACCACCTCCGGCGGCAACCCGCTGCTCTCGGCGACCAGTTCGGCGGCGTCCAGCGGGTTGTCATTGAGGAACTCGGTCGCGTCGAGCTGGGCCTGCAGGAACGCGTCGAGCACCTCGGGGTGGCTGCCGGCGTAGTCGCGACGGACCACCACACCGTGGAAGGTGGGGTAGTCACCCTCGGCCCCGTCGTAGAGCAGCTTGGCCTTGTCCTGGAACGCGAGCAGGCCGGGCCACGCGACGAACTGCGAGAGTGCTTGCACCTGGCCGGATTCCAGCGCGGAAGCTCCGACCTGCGGCTGCTGGTTGAGCACTTCGACGCCGGAGGCCGGATCGATGCCGGCGTTGTCCAGCGCGCGCACCAGGGTGCCGTGGCCCGCCGATCCCACACTTGCCGAGACCTTCTGGCCCCGCAGGTCGCCGACCGTGCGGGCCGGTGAGTCCGGCGGGACGACGATCATGTTCAGCGCGCCGGTCGGGCTGTATCCGGTCACGGACACCAGCTCGGTGCGTGCGCGCTCGTTGGCCTGGGTCTTCGAGCCGTTGATCAGCAGCGGGTAGTCGCCCATCGAGCCGATGTCGATCTTCTCGGCGACCATCTGGGCCGTGATCGGCGCGCCGGTGTCGTAGTCCTGCCACTCCACGGAGTAGTCGACACCGGTGCTCTTGGTGATGTCGTCGAGGCGCTGCTCCAGGAATCCCTTGGCGCGCAGCAGCGTACCCGCGGTGACGGTGTTGATGGTCTTGGACTGGTAACCGACCACCACCCGGACGGTGTCGGTGGAGCCGGTCTGGGAGTCCAGCGAGCAGGAGGCCAGCGACGTCGCGGTCGCGGCGGCCAGGAGTGCGGCGAGTGCGCGTTTCATGTGCGGGTCCTGTCGGGGTCAGCGGATGAGGTAGGGCATGTTCACGGTGACGGCGCCGGTGGGGCAGCGGGCAGCGCACGGCCCGCAGTACCAACACTCGTCGACATGCATGAACGCCTTTCCGTTCTCCGGGTTGATGGCCAGCGAGTCCAGTGGGCAGATCTCCACGCAGAGCGTGCATCCCTCGATGCACAGCGATTCGTCGATGGTCACCGGTACGTCGACGCGTTGGTTCACCTGGGCCATGTCATCCTCTGATCAAGTTGCTGCGCAGCGTGATTCGGTCGCCGCGCATCCGGATGTACTCGAGGTCGACGGGTCGTCCGTCGTCGAGGTGGGTCAGTCGTTCCATCAGCAGCAGGGCAGCGTTGTCGGGCACCTGCAGGATCGCCGCGGAATGGGGATCGGTGGCGACGGCCTCGACCGCCACCGCGGCGTGTCCGAGTCGCCGGCCGGTGACCAGTTCGATGAGCGAGAACACGTCATGGTGCTCCAGCGGGTGCTCGATCACCGCCTCACCGATATCGCGTGCGAGGTAGGTCATGTCGAGGCTCAGCGGCAGATCACCGAGGTAACGCAGGCGCTCGACGAACACCACCGGTTCGCCCGGCGGCAGCTGCAGTCTGGCGGCCACCGAGGGTGGCGCCGACACCGTCATCGCCGCACGCACCTCGTTGCGGATCTGACCGTACTCCTTGAACGTCTCCTTGAGCCCGACGAGCGCGTCGAGGCCGTGGTCGTACTTGCGGATGGCGACGTGGGTGCCGACCTTGGGTTCGCGGTCGATCAGGCCCTCGGATTTGAGCACCGCCAGCGCCTCCCGCACGGCGTTGCGTGATACCAGGAACTCCGCGGCCAGGTCGGACTCGGCCGGCAGCCCGTCCTTGTAGCCGCCTGCGTGGATCTGGTGACGCAGGATGTCGGCGACCAGGCGCGCCTGGTCGGCACGCGGCCGGCGCAGGGGAGTGGCATCGGCCACCGGTGTCACCTCGTTCGACTCGGGAGGGCTGGGGCTGCAACATCGCGGGAAATGGGGTGATGGGGACGGTAGATCGGTGCGGCCGCACCGACGAACGGGCCGCCGTGCGGACGTCGCGCGGGCGGCGGTATTGCGCCGCCTCGCTGCGGCGCTGACCTGGGCAGACCTCGGTGTGCGAGGCCAATGCGCCACCGCGGTCCGGGATCGGCGATTTCAGATCGCGGTGAGCGGAAATAGCAGGGTGCGGCGGCCGGTTTGAGCGCCGAACCGGTCGCGCGCCCGGGCCGGGCGTGCTATCGAAGGGGTATGTCGAAGCGGGCGGTCACAGCGCTGGCGGTGGCGTGTGTGGGTGCGGTGCTGTCGGGCTGTGCCGGCGCGCCGGTCGACGACCGCCCGGTGGTGCGGATCGCCGAGGCCGCCCAGCCCCTGCAGGTGGTCCCGCTCGGGCTGTTCCTGCCCACCGCGCAGGAGTTGTCCACGATCCTGGCGACCGGGCCGAACGGGCTGCTCGCCCCACCCGTCGAAGGCGACGCCGACGTGTTGTTGCGCAGCGTGGCCGACACGCAGGTGACCCCGGCCGAATGCGTCAGCGCTGCCTACCGCATGCAGGAGATCGTCTACGACACCACCCCGGTGCGGTCGGTGGCCAGCAGCAACTGGGCAGGCGGCAGCTTCGACGGTCCGCCGGTGACCGGCTTTTTCGGGGTGGTGCAGATGGCCGATCCCGTTGTCGCACAAGACTTCTTCGCCTCGCTCACCGGTCAGTGGCAGCGGTGCAACGGCCAGACCGTCGCGCTGCGGCCTGCCGTGTCCGGGGCCGGCGAGATCAGCCGGATCACCGGGGTCGCGTTCGACGCGCGGGTGGTCTCGGCCAGCGTGCTGCACGCTTCGGCGGGCACCGGGTCGCCGACCGGCATACGCGCGGTCGGCCTGGCGGACGACTGCATCGTCGAGGTCGAGCTCGTCGATCCGCGCGCCCCGGCGGACGCCCGGCAGGCCGTCGCGGTCGCCGACGTGATCCTCGACAAGATCGCCGCGGTCAGCTGACCGCGACCGCCGACCGGCCGTGCCGGATCAGCTCGCCCCAGGCGTTGAACGCCTCGGCATGCTCGGCCGAGGCTGAACCGCTGGCGACCGCGACCAGCCCGGACGCGACGGACCCGAGGCCGATCCCGGTCTGGTGCACCACGCGCACCAGCTCGTCGAACGCGTCCTTGCGCGAATAGCCGCGCAGCCCGATCAGGATGCCGACGGCGACGTCGATGACCTGACGGGATGTGTCTTCTGCCACACGTGAACCCATGGACCCGATGGTCCTCCGCACCGGGTGCCTGCGGCAGCCTTCTGCGCGGGCAGACGCAAAACCGGGACGCCGTCGTTACACGGGCGCGTTGGCCGGCTGGAAGGTGCCGGACGCGTCGGCCTCCTCCTCGGCGCGGATCACGTGCACCACCGCGTTGATCAACGCCAGGTGGGTGAACGCCTGCGGGAAGTTACCCAGGTGCCGCCCGGTGCTCGGCTCGATCTCCTCGGCGTACAGGTGCAACGGGCTGGCGAACGACAGCAGCCGCTCGCACAGATGCCGGGCCCGGTCGATCTCGCCGATCTCGACCAGCGCCGACACCAGCCAGAATGAGCAGATCGTGAAGGTGCCCTCCTCGCCGGAGAGCCCGTCGTCGGTCTCCTCCACCCGGTAACGCAGCACCAGGCCTTCCTCGGTCAGCTCGTCGGCGATGGCCAGCACGGTGGCCCGGATCCGCGGATCGTCCGGCGGCAGGAACCGGGTCAGCACCGCCAGCAGCAGCGACGCGTCCAGCGCCGGATGCCCGTAGCGTTGGGTCAGCACGCCGCGCTCGTCGACGCCGTGCTCGAGGATGTCGGCCTTGATCTCCTCGGCGATCACCCGCCACTGCTGGGCGTAGGCCTTCTCGCCTTCGAACTCGGCGAGTTTGGCGCCGCGGTCGAGGGCCACCCAGCACATGATCTTGCTGGAGGTGAAGTGCTGCGGTTCGCCGCGCACCTCCCAGATGCCGCGGTCGGGCAGCCGCCAGTGCTTGATGGCCTCCTCGACCTGCTCCTTGAGCACCGGCCACAGGGTCTCGGGGATCTGCTCGCGCGACTTGGTGTGCAGATACACCGAATCGAGCATCGTGCCCCAGATGTCGTGCTGCATCTGGTTGTAGGCGCCGTTGCCGATACGCACCGGCCGCGCGTTGTCGTACCCGGACAGGTGGTTGAGCTCCTCCTCGACCAGGCTGCGTTCCCCGCCGACCCCGTACATCACCTGCAGCGGATGTCGCTCGCCGTTGTTGGCGCCCGACACGTCGGCGATGAAGGCGAAGAAGTCGTCGGCCTCCCGGTCCAGGCCCAGCGTGTAGAGCCCCCACAGCGCGAACGTCGAGTCCCGCACCCACGCGTAGCGGTAGTCCCAATTGCGTTCGCCGTGCGGGGTTTCCGGCAGCGACGTGGTCGGCGCGGCCAGCAGCGCGCCGGTCGGCGAGTACGTCAGGCCCTTCAGCGTCAGCGCGCTGCGCTGCAGGTAGGACCGCCACGGGTGGTCGGGGAAGTCACCGACGTTGATCCACTGCCGCCAGCATTCGCTGGTCTTCCACATCTTGTCGGCGGCCTCTTCGTAGTTCTGCGGCGCCGGGTGCTTCGACCAGCTCAGTGCGACGAAGACGTTGTCGCCTTCCTTGAGCCGGGTGCGGGCGCGGGCCTCGCGGCCCTCCAGACCGATCCGCAGGTTCGTGGTGAGCCGCAGCGTCGGATGCGAGTCCGGGTCCTTGGTCGCCCGCGCGATCGCCTCGCCGTAGGCCTGGGCCGAGTACTCCCAGTGCGCGCTGGTGCGGTGGTAGTCGAACGACGGCTCGCAGCTCATCACCAGCTCGACGGTGCCGCTGACACAGCGCACGGTGCGCAACAGGATGTGTTCGGCGTCCCAGTCCATCGGGGTGCGCCGGTGGGTGCGTGAGCGGGTCTCCAGGTCGTGCCATGGACCCATCACCAGCGCGTCGCGCACGATCACCCAGCCGGTGTGGGTCTGCCACGTGGTCTCCAGGATCAGGCTGCCCGGCAGATAGCGCCGCGCCGCGGGCACCGAGACGCCGTAGGGGCCGAGCCGGAAATGCCCCGCGCCGCGATCCAGGATCGCGCCGAACACGCTGGGGGAGTCGGGCCGCGGCACGCACAACCACTCCACCGACCCTGCGGACGAGATCAGGCACTGTGTCTCGCAGTCGGACAGGAACGCGTAGTCGGCGATCGGCGGGAACGGATTGCGCAGCGGTCCGGGGTGGGGATAGGCCGTCGGCGTCGCCAGCGAGAACGGGCCCGTGTCGCCGTTGTTCGACTTGCGGTCGGAGGTCTCGGACTGCTGCAAAACCATTTGCTCATCATCGACTGCCGGGCACCCCGGCGTCTACTCGACACCCGGTGGTCCGCAGGGGCGCCGGGCGCATAGTCTGGCGGAGTGGACGGCTTCCTCAACTGGTGGGATGGAGTGGAGCTGTGGCTGACCGGCCTGCCGTTCGTCGTGCAGACGGTGGTGGTGATGCCGGTGGTGCTGACGCTGGCCTACCTGACCGCGGTGGTGCTGGACGGCCTGCTGGGAAACGGCATCCGGATTCTGCACCGGATCCGGCACGTGGACGACGACAGAGAGGGCGACCGATGAGCAGCATGCCCCGTTCCCGGGTCACCCTCGTGCTGGTGGCGTTGATCCTGTTCGTCATCGTGATGTGGTACTTCACCCGGTGACTCCCTGCTGACCGCCGCACATACCCCCAGCGTCGATTCTCAGCAACTCTGTTACGCTTCGCGCCATGCAAACGGCGTCCGGCAACAAGAGCGGCCACATCGTGGCCCTCATTGCCGTGGGTCTGTGCGCCGTTGCTGATGTCTGTTGTTGTCGCTGACTCCCTGCCCGTTCACGGCTCGGTGTCGGTGACGGCTGCGGCATATCTGCCTCAGCGCTGAACCTGCCTTTCCGGAACGGTCCTCACCACCGAAATCCGAATCCGGAAAGGTCATCCATGCAGAACATCCTGAAATCCCCGAGGCGGTGGCGTACCGCCGCCGCGCTGGCGGTGTCGGCGACGGTACTGGCCGCCTGCGGTGGCGGCGCCAGCGACGTGGCCGGCGGTGAGGGTGGCGACACCAACGCCGACACCACGCTGACCCTGGTGGCGTTCGCCGTTCCGGAGCCGGGCTGGTCGAAGGTCTCGCCCGCGTTCGGAGCCACCGAGGCGGGCAAGGGTGTCGCGGTCACCGGGTCCTACGGCGCCTCCGGCGACCAGTCGCGTGCGGTCGAGGCCGGCAAGCCCGCCGACATCGTGAACTTCTCCGTCGAGCCCGACATCACCCGCCTGGTCAAGGCCGGCAAGGTGGACGAAACCTGGAACGCCGGCCCCAACAAGGGCATCGCGTTCGGTTCGGTGGTCAGCTTCGCGGTGCGCCCGGGCAACCCCAAGAACATCCGCACCTGGGACGACCTGCTGAAGCCCGGTATCGAGGTCATCACGCCCAGCCCGCTGAGCTCGGGCGCGGCCAAGTGGAACCTGCTCGCGCCGTACGCCTACGCCAGCAACGGCGGCCAGGATCCCCAGGCCGGCATCGAGTTCGTCGACAAGCTGGTCACCGAGCACGTGAGGCTGCGCCCGGGCTCCGGCCGGGAGGCCACCGACGTGTTCCGCCAGGGCAGCGGCGACGTGCTGCTGGCCTACGAGAACGAGGCGCTGAACTTCGATCTGGAGCACGTGAACCCAGCGCAGACCTTCAAGATCGAGAATCCGACCGCGGTGGTCAACACCAGCAAGCACGTGGAGCAGGCGCAGGCGTTCGTGGACTTCCAGTTCACCCCGGAGGGGCAGAAGCTGTGGGCTGAGGCCAACTTCCGGCCGGTGGACCCAGGGGTGCTCGCCGAGTACGCCGACAAGTTCCCGGCTCCGGAGAAGTTGTGGACCATCGCCGACCTCGGTGGCTGGTCCAAGGTCGACGCCGAGCTGTTCGACAAGGACAACGGCACCATCACCAAGATCTACAAGCAGGCCACTGGATGACGACATCCTCCGGGATGCTCGATCCGAACCCCGAGGCGATCCGCCCTGAGCTCACCGGCGACGGTGGCTCGGGCGGTCCCTCGCGGTTTCTCTACCCCAGGCACGGTTCGACGTCGCTGCGCGTCGGGGCCGCCACCATGTGGCTGTCGCTGATCGTGCTGCTGCCGCTGGCCGCGATCCTGTGGCAGTCCGCCGAGGGCGGCGTCGGGGCGTTCTGGTCGGCGGTCAGTTCGCCTGCCGCGGTCGCGTCGCTGCGGGTCACGGTGACCATCTCGATCGGCGTCACCGTGGTGAACTCCTTCTTCGGCCTGATCGTCGCGTGGGTGCTGACCCGCGACGACTTCCCCGGCAAGCGTCTGGTCGACGCCGTGATCGACCTGCCGTTCGCGCTGCCCACCATCGTGGCCAGCCTGGTGATGCTGGCGCTGTACGGGCCGGCCAGCCCGGTGGGCATCCATCTGCAGCACACCAAGTGGGGCGTCGGCATCGCGCTGCTGTTCGTCACCCTGCCGTTCGTGGTGCGTTCGGTGCAGCCGGTGCTTCTCGAACTCGACCGTGAGGTCGAGGAGGCCGCGGCGTCGTTGGGCGCCAACAACTTCACGATCCTGACCAAGGTGATCCTGCCCGCGCTGCTGCCGTCGCTGCTGTCGGGCGCCGGGCTGGCGTTCTCGCGCGCGATCGGCGAGTTCGGCTCGGTGGTGCTGATCGGCGGCGCGGTCCCCGGCGAGACCGAGGTGTCCTCGCAGTGGATCCGCACCCTGATCGAGAACGACGACAGGGTCGGTGCGGCCGCGATCTCGATCGTGTTGCTCGCGATCTCGTTCGTGATCCTGTTCGTCCTGCGGGCCATCGGCGCCCGGGCGGCCAAGCGGGAGGAACTCCAGGCATGACGCTGTCGCCGGTGGTGCGTCACCTGTTGCGCTGGGTCGCGCTGCTCTACGTTGCCGTGCTGGTGGTGGTTCCGGTCGGGTTGATCCTGTGGCGGACCTTCTCGCCCGGGGTGGGCGAGTTCGTCGCCTCGATCGGCACGCCCGCGGCGATCTCGGCGCTGCAGCTGTCCCTGCTCGTCGTCGCGATCGTGGTGCCGCTCAACGTGCTGTTCGGCGTGCCGACCGCACTGGTGCTGGCGCGCAACAGGTTCCGCGGCAAGAGCGTGCTGCAGGCCGTCATCGACCTGCCGTTCGCGGTGTCGCCGGTCGTGGTGGGTGTCGCGCTGATCCTGCTGTGGGGCTCGGCGGGACTGTTCGGCTTCCTCGAGAACGACTTCGGCCTGAAGATCATCTTCGGTTTCCCCGGCATCGTGCTGGCCAGCATCTTCGTCACGGTGCCGTTCGTGATCCGCGAGGTCGAACCGGTGCTGCACGAGCTGGGCACCGACCAGGAGGAGGCCTCGGCCACCCTGGGCGCGCAGTGGTGGCAGACGTTCTGGCGGATCACGCTGCCGTCGATCCGGTGGGGGCTGACCTACGGCATCGTGTTGACGATCGCCCGGACCCTGGGCGAGTTCGGCGCGGTGCTGATGGTGGCGGCCAACCTGCCCGGCTCGTCCCAGACGCTGACCCTGCTGGTCCACGACCGGTACACGCGCGGCGCCGAATACGGCGCCTACGCCATCTCGACGTTGTTGATGACCGTCGCCGTCCTGGTCCTCATCGCCCAGGTGATCCTCGACGCCCGCCGCACGCGCGCCGCAAAATAGGCCCATAGGAGCTGACACCATGACCTACGCGATCACCGTCAACGGCGCCAACAAGCGCTACGGCGACTTCGCCGCGCTCGACAACATCGACTTCGCCGTGCCGGCGGGATCCTTGACAGCGCTGCTGGGGCCCAGCGGATCCGGGAAGTCGACGCTGCTGCGCGCCATCGCCGGACTCGACGAGCCCGACACCGGCACGATCACCATCAACGGCCGGGACGTGACGCGGGTGCCGCCGCAGAAGCGCGGGATCGGTTTCGTGTTCCAGCATTACGCCGCGTTCAAGCACATGACGGTGCGCGACAACGTCGCCTTCGGGCTGAAGATCCGCAAGAAGCCCAAGGCCGAGATCGCCGAACGGGTCGACAACCTGCTGGAAGTGGTGGGGCTGGCCGGATTTCAGGGCCGCTTCCCCAATCAGCTCTCCGGCGGCCAGCGCCAGCGGATGGCGCTGGCGCGTGCGCTGGCCGTCGATCCCGAGGTGCTGCTGCTCGACGAGCCGTTCGGCGCGCTGGACGCCAAGGTCCGCGAGGACCTCCGGGCGTGGTTGCGCCGCCTGCACGACGAGGTGCACGTGACCACGGTGCTGGTGACCCACGACCAGCAGGAGGCGCTCGACGTCGCCGACCGGATCGCGGTGCTCAACAAGGGCCGCATCGAACAGGTCGGCACACCGAGCCAGGTCTACGACACCCCGGCCAACGCGTTCGTGATGTCGTTCCTGGGCGCGGTGTCCTCACTCAACGGTGTGCTGGTGCGCCCACACGACATCCGGGTGGGCCGCAATCCGGAGATGGCGATCGCGTCCTCGGACGACTCCGTGCAGGCCACCGGTGTCACCCGGGCCACGATCGACCGCATCGTGGTGCTGGGCTTCGAGGTCCGTGTCGAGCTCACCAACGCCGCGACCCACGCGCCGTTCACCGCCCAGATCACCCGCGGTGACGCCGAGGCGCTGGGCCTCAAGGAAGGCGACACGGTCTACGTGCGCGCCACCCGGGTGCCGTCGCTGCCGTCCGACGTCCCGGTGCCGGTCGCCTGAGTCACGCCGCTTCGGTCGGGAGCAGCCGGTACAACAGGTCTGTCAGCGTCAGCAATCCGCGCCCGGACGGGCCGTCGACGACGACGAGGTGGTTTCGCGTCTCCCGCATGAGGCGCAGCGCCTCGTAGACCGGGGTGGTCTCGGGCAGGAAGAGCACCGGGCGCATCAGCTGTCGCGCGGTCGCCGACGTGCCGGCCGACAGGCTGTCGCGGACGTGCACCACGCCGACGATCGCTCCGTCCCGTCCGCCGTCGTGCACGAGCAGCCGCAGATGCCCGGTCGCCTTGGCGGTCTGCTGGATCTCGGCCGGTGTCGCGTCACTGGGCACGTCGCTGTAGTGCTCGTCGCGGCGGGCCAGCTGGCCGACGGTCAGGGCTTCGAGCTCCAGCGCGCTGGTCAGGTTGGCGTGATAGCGCTCGTCGAGCGTGCCGACCGTTGCCGAGTGTTCGACGAGCTGCCGCAGCGTGTCGGGATCCTGGGTGTCGGCCAGTTCGTCGACCGGTGTCACCCCGACGCGGCGCAGACACCAGTTCGCGGCGCGGTTCAGCGCGCGCAGCAGCGGCCGGGTCAGGAACATGAAGCCACGCATCGGCAGCGCGAGCAGGATCGCCGACCGCTCGGGGTGGGCGATGGCCCACGACTTCGGCGCCATCTCGCCGACCACCAGGTGCAGGAACGTCACGATGATCAGCGCCAGCACGAAGCCGCCGACGTCGGCCACCCAGCCCGGGGCGACCAGACCGCTGATGAACGGCGTGAGGGCATGGTGCACAGCGGGTTTGGTGATGGCGCCGAGGAGCAGCGTGCACACCGTGATGCCGAGCTGGGCGCCGGCCAGCAGCAGTGACAGCTCGCTCGCGCTGCGCAGCGCGGCGCGGGCCGCGGCGCTGGTGGCGGCGGCATCCTCCAGTCGGTTGCGGCGCGCGGCGATCAGCGCGAACTCGACCGCCACGAAGAACGCGCTCAGTCCGATCAGCGCAGCGGTGATGGCGGCCAGCGCCCACGGGTTACTCATCGTCGGCCGCCTCGGAGATCGTCACGAACACGCTTGCCGGAACCCGGCGCTCGATCGAGCGGACCTGGGCGATCAGGGACCGCGTCGGCATCTCACCGTCGGCCAGCAGGTCGGCGCGGTCCGAGGGCAGCGCGACGGCGACCTCGTCCCCGACCTGGGGCAGGCCCAATGCGTGGGCGATGACGAGGCCCGCCACCGTCTCGTAGTCACCGGGCGGCAACGTCAGGTCCAGGGCGCGCTCGGCCTCGTCGAGGGGTAGATCGCCGGCGAGCAGCCAGCCGTCGCCCTCGGCGACCGCGTCGGCGACGGTCTGCTGGTCGTCGTGCTCGTCGTCGATCTCGCCGACCAGTTCCTCGGCGAGATCCTCGATCGTGACGATGCCGGCGAACCCGCCGTACTCGTCGATGACGATCGCCATCTCCTCGCCGGCCTGTTGCAGGTCGTGCACCACGTTGGGCAGCGGCAAAGTCTCGGGAACCACCAGCGCCGGGCGGCAGTGCGCGCCCGCGGAGTCGGTGTCGGGCACCGAACCCAGCAGGTCGTGGAGTTCGATGACGCCCACCACGTCGTCGGGACTCGGCCCGGTGACGGGGTAGCGGGTGTGGCCGGCGGCCATGCGCCCGCGCACCGCGGCCACCGAGTCGTCGGCCGACACGGTGTCCACCCGGGACCGCGGGATCATCGCGTGTTCGGCTGTGCTGGTGGGGAAGTCGAGGATCCGGTCGAGCAGTGCCGACAGCTCGGCGGGGATCTCGCCTGCGTCACGCGATGCGGCCACGATGTGTTCGAGGTCGCGCGGGGTGGCCGAGTGCTCGACGTCGTGCACCGGTTCGATGCGCAGCGCTCGCAGCAACAGGTTCGACGACTGGTCGAAAAGCCAGATGAGCCAACCGAACACCTTCAGGTACAGCGTGGTGGACAGGGCCAGGGCGCGCGCCAGAGGCTCGGGGCGGGAGATCGCGAGGTTCTTCGGGAACAGCTCGCCGAACAGCATCTGCACCACGGTCGACACCGCGATCGCGAACAGGCCGCCGACGGCCACGGCGATCGCGGTCGGTATCCCGGCGCCGCCGAGCAGCACCTCCAGTCCGCGGCCGATCAGCGGTTCGGCCACATAGCCGACCAGCAGGCCGGTGACGGTGATGCCCAGTTGCGCGCCGGAGAGCATGAACGACGTGCGCCGGGTGACGGTCAGCGCACGGGCAGAAGCGCCGTCACCCGCCTCGGCGCGAGCCTTGAGCCGAGACCTGTCGACGGCCATGTAGGCGAATTCCTGCGCGACGAAGTATCCGGTGAGCGCGGTGATCGCCAGGACCACGAGAAAGCCGATGAAAATACCGAGAACGGCGGTCAGCATGCGACCGCCGTGGGTCTATGAGGTTGCATCGAGTCCTTGTCTCGAGAGAGTGACGCTGTCCAGCGTACCGGCGCCGGCGCAGTGGTCTGGGTCTCAGGCGGCTGCGTGGACGGTCTGGGCGGCGTCGAAACGATCCAGCACCGTCTCGGCGACCTGCCGGTGCGCGCCCAGCGGCGCCGACATCGGGATGCCCTGTGCCACGGCGAAGTTGGCCACCCGATCGGTGATCCTGCCGGGTGCGAGGAACCAGGGCGCAATGACCAGCCGGGTGGCGCCGCGCCGCCGGAGTTCGTCGGCCGCCTCGGCGAGCGTGGGCTGCGGGCCGGTCGCGAATGCGGTGGTGGCGCTCCAGCGGGTGGTCAGCGTCAGCTCGCGGGCGACCGCGGCAGTGCGGGCGTTGGCTGCCGGGCGCGACGATCCCACCGCGGTCACCAGTACGCCGACGCCCGGATCCAGCCGGGACACGCCCGCGTGCTCGAGTCGCTGCCGCAGCACGTGGATCAGCCGGTCGTCCTCACCGAGCACCGCGGCCTGCCGGACGTCGGCGCCGGACTCGGCGATCATCTCCGGGATGTCGACCCGCGCGTGGTACGCGTCGGCCAGCAGCAGCGGCACGACGACTCCGAGCCCGCGCGGCAGGTCGGCCAGCACGTCCCGCAGATTCGGGTCGTTCTGCTCGCAGAAGGCGATACGCGCATCCAGGCCCGGTCGCAGCGACCGGATGCACGCCACGATGGACCGTGCGGTGGCGGCCGACCGGGGGTCGGCGCTGCCGTGTGCGGTGAGCACGAGCGTCACGAGGCGTGCAGCCCGCATTCCGTCTTGGACTGTCCGAGCCACCGACCGCTGCGCGGGTCCGCGCCCTCGACGGGCTTGTTGGTGCACGGCGCGCAACCGATCGACGGGTAACCCTCGTCGACGAGCGGGTTCACCAGGATGCCGTTGGCGTCGATGTAGGCCTGCATGTCCTCGTCGGTCCATGCCGCCAGCGGGTTGATCTTCACCAGCCCGAAAGCCTTGTCCCAGCTGATCAGCGGAGCGTTGGCCCGCGTCGGTGCCTCGACCCGGCGGATGCCCGTCACCCACGCCGAGTAGCCGCTCAGCGACTTGGACAACGGCACCACCTTGCGCAGCCGGCAGCACTCGTTGGCATTGCGCTCGAACAGGTTCTTGCCCAGCAGCGCATCCTGTTCGGCCACCGAGTGCTCGGGGCGGACGTTGACGACATTGACGTCGTAGACCGCCTCGACCGCATCGCGGGTGCCGATCGTCTCGACGAAGTGGTAGCCGGTGTCGAGGAACAACACGTCCACGCCCGGACGTACCTTGGCCGCCAGATCCACCAGCACGGCGTCCTGCATGTTGGACGCCACGATGTAGTTGCCCGCGAAATTCTCGTCGGTCCAGGCCAGTAGCTCTTGTGCGGTGGCGTCCGGGCCGAGCTCGGCTGCTCCGCGTTCGGCCAGCTGCTGCAGGTCGGTCTCGCTCATCGTGTCAGTCATGTCCTACCTCAGTTTCCGCTCTTCGCGCGAGCGCTCATCGAAGATCAGCGTCGTCGGCTCTCAGCGCCCACGTAGCGAAACGCTCACCCTGCTCGCGTTGTTTCACGAAGTTGCGAACCACCCGCTCGATGTAGTCGCCGAGCTCGCTGGAGAGCACCTTGTGCTGGCGCAGCTTGCGGCCGAAACCGCTGTCCAGGCCCAGGCTGCCGCCCAGGTGCACCTGGAAGCCCTCTTCCGGCCCGTCGCCCTCGTCGACCATCTGGCCCTTGAATCCGATGTCGGCGACCTGGATGCGTGCGCACGAGTTGGGGCAACCGTTGAGGTTGATCGTCACCGGCACGTCGAGCTCGGCGTTGATGTCCTCAAGCCGCTTCTCCAGCTCGGGGACCAGCACCTGCGAGCGCTTGCGGGTCTCGGCGAAGCTCAGCTTGCAGAACTCGATGCCGGTGCAGGCCATCAGGTTGCGCCGCCAGTGCGACGGCGTCGACGGCAGGCCCAGCGCGTCCAGCCCGGCGCGCAGCTCGTCGAGCTTGTCATCGGGCACGTCGAGCACGATCAGCTTCTGGTACGGCGTGAACCGGATCCGGTTGGAACCGGCGGCCTCGGCCAGGTCGGCCACCTTGGACAGGATGGTGCCCGAGACGCGGCCCGCGATCGGGGCGACACCGACGGCGTTCAGACCGTTCTTGAGCCTCGTCACCCCGACGTGGTCGATCGGCCGGGTCACCGGGTCGGGCGCCGGGCCGTCGATCAGCGGACGCTTGAGGTACTCGGTCTCCAGGACCTCACGGAACTTCTGGACACCCCAGTCCTTGATCAGGAACTTCAGCCGGGCCTTGGACCGCAGGCGGCGGTAGCCGTAGTCGCGGAAGACGCTGACCACGCCCTCCCACACGTCGGGCACCTCGTCGAGCGGCACCCACGCGCCGACCCGCTGGCCGAGCATCGGGTTGGTCGACAGGCCGCCGCCGACCCACAGGTCGAATCCGGGGCCGTGCTCGGGATGGTTGACGCCGATGAACGCGACGTCGTTGACCTCGTGCACGACGTCCTGCATCCCGGAGATCGCGGTCTTGAACTTGCGCGGCAGGTTGGAGTACTCCGGCTTGCCGATGTAGCGCTTGACGATCTCGTCGATCGCCGGCGTGCCGTCGATCACCTCGTCAGGGTGCTCACCGGCCAGCGGCGAGCCCAGCACGATGCGCGGGCAGTCGCCGCACGCCTCGGTGGTCTGCAGGCCCACCTCGTCGAGGCGGCGCCAGATCTCGGGCATGTTCTCGACCTGGATCCAGTGGTACTGGACGTTCTGCCGGTCGGAGATGTCGGCGGTGTCCCTGGCGAATTCGGTCGAAATCGTCCCCAGGGTGCGCAGTGCGTCGGTGCTCAGGGCGCCGCCGTCGCAGCGCACCCGCAGCATGAAGTACGAGTCCTCGAGCATGTCGGTGTTCTCGTCGCCGGTCCAGGTGCCGTCGTAGCCCGGCTTGCGCTGGGTGTAGAGGCCCCACCAGCGGAACCGGCCGCGCAGATCGCCCTTGTCGATGCTGTCGAAACCGTTCAGGGCGTAGATGTTCTCGATGCGCGCCCGCACGTTGAGCGGGTTGTCGTCCTTCTTGGACTGCTCGTTGGGGTTGAGCGGCTCGCGGTAGCCGAGCGCCCACTGGCCCTCGCCGCGGGGGCGCTTGGCGGGCTTGGGTGTGGCTGTGGTCATTACTGGCTCCTGTTCGGAGCCGGCGTTCAGATCGCGCTTCTGACCGGGGGCTGTCCGGCGGCGCAGATCCGTCGGCCAGCTGAGATTGGTGTGGGCTGGGTCCTAGATCCGCTGACTACGGCAGACAACAACAGGTGCAAACACGCTTGAAGTCGACATGACGGCGCACCACGAGCGAGACCCGGCGAGGGAAGCTGTGGGCAGTCACGCCGGCCATTGTGCCACGGACACCCACACCGGCACTAAACCGGGCGATACTTGCGCTCACGGTGCGCGAAAGTCCGCTCTGGAAGACTGGGCAGGTGACTTCACCGCCGGACACTGCGCAGCGAGCCCTGCTGCCCGATATGACGGTCCGGGCCGGCCGTCCGTTCGGTCTGTACATCCACGTGCCGTTCTGCGCCACCCGCTGCGGATACTGCGACTTCAACACCTACACCCCCGCCGAGTTGGGCGGCGCCAACCCCGACGGCTGGCTGGCCGCGCTGCGCACGGAACTGCGGTTGGCCGCGGCGCACCTGGCGCAACCGCCGGCCGTCGAGACCGTGTTCGTCGGCGGCGGGACGCCGTCGCTGCTCGGCGCGGCGGGGCTGACCGCCGTGCTCGACGCGATCCGCGACCACTTCGCGCTGGCCCCCGGCGCCGAGGTGACCACCGAGTCCAACCCCGAGTCCACGTCGCCGGCGTTCTTCGCCGCGCTGCGCCGCGCCGGCTACACCCGGATCTCGCTGGGCATGCAGTCGACCGCGCCGCACGTGCTCGCGGCGCTGGACCGCGTGCACTCGCCGGGTCGGGCGCTCGATGCGGCCCGGGAGGCCAGGGCGGCTGGCTTCGACCACGTCAACCTCGACCTGATCTACGGCACCCCCGGCGAGACCGACGCCGACCTGATGGCGTCGGTGGACGCGGCAGTGCAGGCCGGCGTCGACCACGTGTCGGCCTACGCGCTGATCGTCGAGGACGGCACCGCGCTGGCCCGCCGGGTACGCCGCGGTGAGCTTCCGGCTCCCGACGACGACGTGCTCGCCCGTCGCTACGAACTGCTCGACCGGCGCCTGGCCGAGGCCGGCTTCGACTGGTACGAGGTGTCGAACTGGAGCCGCCCGGGCGGGGAGTGCAGACACAACATCGGCTACTGGGACGGCGGCCAGTGGTGGGGCGCCGGGCCGGGCGCGCACGGCTACGTCGACTCGATCCGGTGGTGGAACGTCAAGCACCCCAACGCGTATGCGGCCGCCCTCGAGGGCGGTGCGCTGCCCGTCGCCGACTACGAGGAGCTGGACGCGCAGACCTCGCACGTCGAGGACGTGATGCTGCGGGCGCGGTTGCGCAGCGGTCTGCCCGTGCAGGTGCTGTCGGCGGTCGAACGGGCCCGCGCCGACCGCGCCGTCGCCGACGGCCTGCTGCGCGCCGAGGGGGACCGGTTGGTGCTCACCGACCGCGGGCGGCTGCTCGCCGACGCGGTGGTGCGCGACCTGCTGAGCTGACCGCCGCGGTCTACAGCAGCGCCGCGGCCAGCCTGCGCCACTGTTCGCGCGGGAACTCGCGCGGATCGGCGGTCAGGACCTGGACGCAGACGTGGTCGGCGCCGGCGTCGAGATGATCCTGCACGCGCCGGGCGACCGCGTCCTCGTCGCCCCACGCGATCAGCGCGTCGAACACCCGGTCACTGACCGTGCTCAGGTCCTCCTCCGTGAAGCCGAGCCGCAGCAGGTTGTTCGCGTAGTTGGGCAGCGCCAGGTAGGACTGCAGCCACTGGGTGCCCACCTCGCGGGCCAGGTCCCGGTCGTCGGTGAGCATCACGGTCTGCTCGGGCAGCAACATAGGCCCTGCGCCGAGCACCTCGCGGGCCTGGTGGGTGTGCTCGGGGGTGGTCAGGTACGGGTGCGCGCCGCCCGCACGCGTCGCCGACAACTGCAGCATCTTCGGGCCCAGCGCGGCCAGCACCCGGTTGCCGGTCGGCACCGGCTGCGGGGACGCGTCGATGCCGTCCAGGAACGCTTTGGTGGCGGCCAGCGGCTTGCGGTAGCGCCCCGGCTCCTGCGAGTCGATCAGCGGCGCGTGGCTGCACCCGATGCCGAGCAGGAACCGCTCGCCGTGCGCCTCGGTCAGCGTGGCGTAGCGGGCCGCGACCTCGGCCGGATCGTGCATCCACAGGTTCAGGATGCCCGTCGCGATCGTCGTCTTCTCGGTGGCCGACAACAGGTTGTCCACCGAGTCCAGCACCGGTCCGCCGACGTCGGGGATCCACAGGGCGGTGTAGCCGAGCCCGTCCAGTTCGGCGGCGGCTTCGGCCGCTTCCTCCGGATTTCCATATCGCAGTTGAGAACTCCACAGGCCGACGCCGGACAGATTCATACGTCTACTCATACCGTGCCGGACGTCCGGGACGCTACGGTCGGCCCATGGCATTCGACCCGGCCGCGGTGGCCCGCGCGTTCTCCGAGCACCGCTTCGAGGACGCGCTCGACCACCTCGCCCGCGACGTCCGGTGGACGATCGTCGGCGGCATGGTGCTCGAAGGCGCCGACGCGGTCCGGCGCACGTGTCAGGACACGCTGGAGAGCCTGAAGGGCACCACGGTGGAATTCGACCGGCGGGTCGTCGCCGGCGGCGGTGACGTGGTCGCGGTGGACACCGTCGTCCGCTACGTGCGGCCCGACGGGGTGACCGCCGTCGCCAGTTGTGCCTTCTACGAGTTCGACGGCGACGAGGTCACCACGATCACGTCGTACGCGGTCGAGGTCGATCCCGAGGACCCGGGAGCGCAGCCGCCGCCACACCGCTGAGCGCCCCGCACCCGGGTACCTCCGCGCGAGCAAACGCGTTGTGCCAGGATGTCCGGCATGTCGAAGCCAGGGTTAGGGAAGGCTATCCACACTGGCTCGCCCGCCGCGCCGATCGCGATCGTCGGTATCGGCTGCCGGCTCGCGGGCGACATCCGCACACCCCGGGACTTCTGGTCGTTCCTGCTCGCCGGGGGCAGCAAGGTCACCGAGGTGCCGGCCGAGCGCTGGGAGCCCTACCTGCACCGGGATCCGCGCAACGCCGCACTGCTGCGCCAGACCACCCGGTGGGGGACCTTCCTGGACGACCTGCCCGGCTTCGATGCCGAGTTCTTCGGCGTCTCGCCCCGCGAGGCCGAGCTGATGGACCCGCAACAGCGGATGGCGCTCGAAGTGTCCTGGGAGGCGCTGGAACACGCGGGCATCTCGCCGCGGTCGCTGGCCGGCAGCGACACCGCGGTGCTGATGGGCGTGAACTCCGACGACTACGGCAAGCTCCTCATGGAGGACATCGCAGGCATCGAGGCCTGGACCGGGATCGGCACCTCGCTGTGCGGCGTGGCCAACCGGGTGTCGCATCTGCTCGATCTGCGCGGACCCAGCGTCGCGCTGGACGCCGCGTGCGCGGCCTCGCTGGTGGCGGTGCACCAGGCCTGTCAGCTGCTGCGCGACGGTGAGACGTCGCTGGCGCTCGCGGGCGGGGTCAGCGCGCTGATCGGCCCCGGCCTGACACGGGTGCTCGACGTCGCCGGCGCGACGGCGCCCGACGGCCGCTGCAAGACCTTCGACGACGCAGCGGACGGTTACGGCCGTGGCGAGGGCGCCGGGGTCGTCGTGCTCAAACGCCTGGCCGACGCGGTCCGCGACGGTGACCGCGTGCTCGCGGTCGTGCGGGGCGGCGCGGTCGCGCAGGACGGCAGGACCGTCGGCATCATGTCGCCCAACGGGCAGGCCCAGGAGGATCTGTTCCGGCTCGTCTGCCGCGTATCCGGTATCGCGCCGGCCGGCGTCGACTACCTGGAGGCGCACGGAACCGGAACGCCCACGGGCGATCCCGTCGAGATCGGCGCGCTCTCGGCGGTCTACGGGGCAGGCCGGGCCGACAACCCGTGTGCGGTCGGGTCGGTCAAGCCGAACACCGGGCATCTCGAAGGCGGTGCCGGTGTCATCGGCCTGATCAAGGCGGCCCTGGCCCTGCACCACCGCGAGCTGCCGCCCACCGCGGGCGTGCGCACGCTGACCACCGCCGTGGATTGGGAGAACAGCGGACTGCGGGTGCCAGTCGAGCGGGAACCGTGGCCGCAGCGCGACGGCCCGCGCCGTGCCGCGGTGTGCAGCTACGGCTACGGCGGCACCATCGCGCACGTGCTGCTCGAAGAGGCACCGCCCACCCCCGATGTCGAGACCGGTTGTGGCAGAGCGGAATTCCTTCCACTGTCGGCGCGCTCGGAGTCGCGCCTGCACACGCAGGCCGCAGCCCTGGCCGATCACCTGCGCACCGCGCAGATCCCGACCGGCGAGGTCGCCGCCACACTGTGGACGCGCCGAGCCCACGAACCGGTCAGGGCCGCGGTGCTCACCGATGACGTCGACGCGCTGGACGCTCTGGCCGGCGGGCAACGGGACCCGCGGGTGGTGACCGGAACCGTCGTTCCCGGTGCCGACGCGGGCGCGGTGTGGGTGTTCTCCGGACACGGTTCGCACTGGGCCGGGATGGGCGGCGAGCTGCTCGCCGTAGAGCCGGCGTTCGCGGCCACCGTCGACGAGGTGGACCGGGTGTTCGGGCCCGAACTGGGCTTCTCCGCGCGTGAGGCGCTGGCCACCGGGTTGCTCGGCGGTACCGACCGGGTGCAGGCGCTCACCTTCGCGATGCAGGTCGGTCTCGCCGCGGTGCTCAGAGAGCGCGGAGTGGAACCTGCCGCGGTGATCGGGCACTCGGTCGGCGAGGTCGCCGCCTGCGTCGTCGCCGGGGTGTTCGACCTGGCGCACGGCGCGTCCATCGCGTGCTACCGGGCCCGCGGGTTCCGGGCGGTGGCCGGCGACGGCGCAATGGCGTTGGTGCGCCTGCCGTTCGACGAGGCCGAGTGCCGACTGGGCGACCGCACCGACGTGGTCGCGGCGATCAGCGCGTCGACCGAATCCACGGTGGTGTCCGGCACGGTGGCCGCGGTCGACGACGTCGTCGAGGCGTGGACGGCCGCCGGGATCATGGTGCGCCGGGTGAACACCGACGTGGCCTTCCACAGTCCGGCGATGGACGCACTGACCGGTGAACTCGCGCGGCTCGTCGCGACCCTGCCCGCTCCGGGCCGGGCCCGGGTGCCGCTCTACACGACGGCGCTGCAGGATCCCCGGTCCGGCGCCGCCCGCGACCCGGACTACTGGGTGGCCAACCTGCGCGGCCGGGTGCGCTTCGCCGAGGCCGTGCAGGCCGCCGGGCAGGACGGGCACCGGCTGTTCCTCGAGGTGTCCGCCCATCCCGTGGTGTCGCATTCGATCGTCGAGACGCTGACCGCACTCGGCATGGACGACCACGCCGTGGTGCCGGTGCTGCGCCGCGACCACCCGGAGGGGCGTGCCGTCGCCGCCGCGGTCGGCTCGCTGTACTGCCACGGCGCGCCGGTTGCACACGGGTTCACCCCGACGATGCCGTGGGCCGAGCTCCCGGGCACGCAGTGGCAACACCGCCGGTTCTGGCGCACCCCGACGCCGCCGCCCAACACCCGCGCGCTGCACGATCCCGCGTCCCACACGCTGCTCGGCGGCGTCGTCGACGTGACCGGCGAGGTGCCGGCGCGCGTGTGGCAGACCGGCCTCGACATGGGCAATCGGCCCTATCCCGGCGACCATCCCGTGCAGGGCACCGAGATCGTCCCTGCCGCAGTGCTGTTGAACACTTTCCTGACCGTGGCCGGATCGGGCGGCCTGACCGATGTGCGGCTGCGCACACCGGTGCCACCCGGCCGGGCCCGCGACATCCAGGTGGTGCTGCAGGACCGCTCGGTGCGGATCTCCTCACGGCTGGCCGACACCGACGGTGCCGACGAGTCCGGATGGCTGACCCACAGCAGTGCCGTCGTCGCGACCGGCCAGGACTTCGAAGGCGAGCTCACCGAGCTGATGGGTGGCGGCGTCGACGCGGCCACCTGGGACCGGTGCACCGAGCCATTGCCGCCCGACCACGTCGTCGACACTCTCGCCACGCTGGGTGTGGCGGCGATGGGCTTCGGCTGGCAGGTCCTCGAGATCCGGCGCGGCGCAGACGAACTGCTGGTCCGTGTCCGCGCCGAGGCCGACGGTTCGGTGCCGCCCAGCTGGGCCACCCTGCTGGACGCGGCGACCTCGGCGGCGTCCACGGTGTTCGACGGACCACCGCGGCTGCGGATGCCCGCCCGCGTCGAGCGCGTGCACGTGTGCGGTGCGCCACCGGCGGTCGCGGTGGTGCACGTCCGGCGCCGCGCGGGCACCACCACCGACGTGGTGATCGCCGACGAGTCGGGAGCGGCGCTCGCCTCCCTCACCGCGATGACGTTCGAGGAACTGGAGAGCGCCACCGGGACCGACGCGTCCCGGATGCTGCACCATGTGGCGTGGCACGAGACGGAGTTCGACGGCGACGCCCGGCCGAGCGAGGTCGCGGTGATCGGCGCCGGCGTTGGGCTCGAGGCGGTAGTGCGGGAGTTGACCGAATCGGGGGTGCCGCACCGGGTGTACGGCAGCCCGCAGCAGGTGCCGGTCGACACCGGAGATGGCTCGGTGGTGCTGCTGGTGCCCCGCGACGACTCGCCGGAAGCCGCCGTCCTGCAGACGTTGGACACGCTGAAACACCTCGCCGACAACAACTCTCAAGCCCGTCTCTGGGTGCTGACGCGCAAGGTGCACGAGGGGGAGAACCTGGTGCATGCGCCGCTGTGGGGGATGGCGCGCGTCGCCGCGGCCGAACACCCGCAGCTGTGGGGCGGTGTGCTCGATGTGGCCGGTACGGTGCCGGTCGGGGTGCTCGCGTCGCTGTCCGGCCACGGTGTGGTGGTGGCCCGTGACGGGGTCGCGCTGACCGCGCGACTGACGCATGCGCGCCCCGGCGCCGGCGCACCGATGACGTGCTCACCGGCCGGCACGTATCTGGTCACCGGCGGTACCGGCGTGCTGGGGTTGCGGATCGCGCACCGGCTCGCCGACCTCGGCGCCCGACGGTTGGTGTTGCTGTCCCGGTCGGGAATGCCGCCCCGGGGGCGGTGGGCCGAGGCGCCGACCGAGGCGACCCGCGCAGTGTCGGCGCTGGAGGAGCGCGGGGTGTCCGTGCACGTCGCGGCGATCGACATCGGGGCCGCGGATGCGGGCGAGCGACTGCGGGCGGTGCTCGACGATCTGCCGCCGGTGCGCGGTGTGGTGCACGCCGCCGGGGTGGAAGCCGGTGCGCTGCTGGTGAACACGTCGGAATCTGACATTCGGGCCGCGATGCGTCCGAAGGTGGCGGGCACGCTCACCTTGCACGAGTTGTTCCCACCCGAGCAGTTGGACTGGATGGTGCTGTTCTCGTCGTGCGGCTACCTCGCGGGCTTCCCGGGGCAGGGGGCGTACGCGTGCGCCAACGCGTTCCTGGACGCCACGGCGCGGCACCGGCGCGATCTCGGTGACCGCACGGTCAGCGTCGCGTGGACCGCGTGGCGTGGTCTGGGCATGGGGTCGACGTCGGATTACGTCGCGGCGCAGCTGGAAGCACTCGGGATGGGCACCGTCGGGGCCGACGATGCGATGCGCGCGCTCGACTCCGCCATGCGCGGTGACGAGCCGAACGTCGTGGTGCTGCCGCTGCTTCCGGAGGCGGCCGCGGTGCCGATCCTGGCCGACGTGGCACCGAGCGCCGATGTCGACACCGGCGATACCGCACCGGTCGGTCCCGGCGATGCCGACCTCGGCGAGTGGGTGGCGCAGCAGGTGGTCGAGGCGGTGGCCGCCGAACTCGGCCTGTCCGACAGCGAGGTGGATCTGCGGGTTCCGTTGGTCGAGGCCGGTGTCGACTCGATCATGACGGTCGCGCTACGGCGTGCGCTGGAGAAGCGCACGGGTCTGTCGCTGCCGCCGACACTGTTGTGGGAGCACCCGACCGCCGCAGCGGTGATCGACCGGATGGTCGAGATGCTCACGCCGCAGTCCGAAAAGGCTGACATCAGTTAAGCATTCGGGTTACGGGCCTTGGTCGTCTTCGGGGAGGAGATAGCGGTCGGGGTGGTGGTAGCCGTTGATGCGGTGTTGGCCGGTATCCAGCTCTGGTGGCGGGTGCCATTCGGTCTGGTTCTTGGTGTTGCGGGTGGTGCTCCAGCCCGTCTTGTCGAGCATGCGGTGATCTGACGGGCAGGCGAAGGTCAGCTCATCGATGTCGGTGTGGCCGCCGTCTTTCCAGTCGGTGGTGGCGTGGTGGACCTGGCACCAGTAGCCGGGGGCGCTGCACCCGGGCCGGGTGCAGCCGCGGTCGCGCGCATGCAACACGATCCGCTGCGCCGCGGTGGCCAGTCTTTTGGAGCGGCCCAGGTACAGGGATTGGCCGCTGTGTTGGTCGTAGACATACAGGTAGTGGTGGGCGTTGGCGGCCATCCGGATCAGATCCCGCATGGGCAACAGTGATCCGCCGCCGGTGACCGAGCCCCCGGCGCCTTTCTGGAGTTCCTGGAGGGTGGTGGACACGATCACCGTGGTCGGCAGTCCGTTGTGGGTGCCCAGTTCGCCGGATTCAAGTGCCCGGCGCCCCACGGCCAAAAACGCGTCGTGGCGGCGCTGGGCCGGGGTGCGGGTATCGGGGCCGTCGGTGTTGGCTCCGGGGGCGGCTTCTTTGGCCAAGATCGCCTCCCAGACCGCCAGCGCCTCGGGGGTCAGTGTTCCGGAGATGGCGGCGGTGCCGTCGCACCCCTGCTTGCTGATCGTGATGCCACGCCGGCGGGCCCGCTCCTGGTCTGACGGTTCGGGACCATCCTGATCGATCTTCGTCAACAATCTCGCCGCCGCGGCGGCCAGGTTCTCCGGATCCAGCCCCGAGCCGTTGTGGGCCAGCTGCCGATCCGCGGCCGCACGGGTATCGACATCGACCCAGGCGGGCAGCTTCTTGTGGAACTTCGCGATCACCGCGACATGCTCCTCATCGAGCAGCCCCTCGGCTTGCGCCGCCGCGGTGGCCTCCCACGCCGGCGGCAACGGTTCCCCGGTCATCGCACGTCGCGGCCCCAACGTCTTCGCGCGCGCCAGCCGGCGTGCCGCCTCGGCGCCGGAGACCCGCAACGACGTGGTGAGGACTTTCTTCCACGTCGCCTCACCCAACCGGCACGGCTCGGTCTCCTCCATCAATCGGCTCAGCACTTTGTGCTCCACCGCCGGAATGGACCGCAACACCGTCGTCAATTCGGCCAGCAGCCCGATCAGCTCGCGGTGGGACACCTCGTCGGCGGCCTTGGACAGCACGGCGACCTGTTCGGCGATCGTCCCCACCGCCTCGGCCACCAACTCCATACCTCGAACACTAGTTCGAAGGTCTGACAAATCCGGATCGTCGCCGGGGTGATGCCGAACTGCCTGGCCGTCCGATTCGGAAGGGGCGATTCCGCCCGATCCTGCTCACATCGCCGCATGGGGACCGACGGCGCCGACCGCCAGCCAGCGGGTCACCTGACCACGTGGGGATACGCGTGGTCGCGGTGTTGGAACGCCAGGATGCTCTCGTTGAGGACGACGCCGTCGCGGATCTCGATCGCGCGGGCGATGGTGGGCGTGCGGTCCCACGTCGCGGGGCCCTCCAGCAGTGCTTCCAGGTGAGGCAGCAATGCTTCACTGATCTCCCACGTCGCCGAGTCCCATAGATACGACGGGCTGTGGTCGACCGCGTAGTAGAGCACGTCGTTGGCCAGCGCGATCATCGGCTCGACGAACGAGGTGGGTCGGGCCCAGGTGAAGCCCATGCCCACATCGCAGGAGACGTCGACGATGAGACTCCGCGGTGCGAACGAGGGCAGGTCGTCCTCGGAGGCGAAGATCAGCGGCGCGTTCGGATCCTGAAGCACACAGTTGACGACGATGTCTTTGGCGGCGAGGAACTCCGCGATCGGAACGCGCCCGTCCGGCACGTCCGCCCAGATCCCCCCGGGGGTGTCCGAGTCACCGCCCATCTGCGAAATCTGCGTGGAGGGGATCGGTGATCCGACGGCGGCGACGTCGCGGTTGGTGAGGACGTGGACATCGTCGACGCCGTGGGCGTTGAGCGCGGTGACCGCCCCACGGGCCGTCGCACCGAACCCCAGGATGGCGGCGCTGAGCCGACGGCCGTAGCTGCCGGTGATGCCGGCCAGCTGCATCGCGTGCAGCACGGAGCAGTACCCGGCCAGCTCGTTGTTCTTGTGGAAGACATGCAGGCCGAAGCCGCCGTCGGGCCGCCAGTGGTTCATTGCCTCGAAAGCGACGAGGGTCAGTTTCCGGTCGATCGCCACCTGGGTGAGCTCACGGTCCTGCACGCAGTGCGGCCAGCCCCAGACGATCTGTCCGACAGCGCATTCGGCGAGGTCTGCGGCCTGCACTTTGGGCAGCAGGATCACATCGCACTCGGCGATCAGTTGCTCGCGGGTGCGGATTCCACCGACGAACTCCGACAGCCCGTCGTCTGTCGCGCCGAACCGGGCTCCGTATCCGTGCTCGAGGAACACCTTGGGGCGCACCTGGGGACCGAGCCGGCTGAAATGAGCGGGGTGGATGGGCAGCCGGTACTCGTCGGGCTTGCGGGAGCCCGCCAGGACGCCGATCGAAAGTCGTTCTGTCTCAGTGCGTCCGGTCATCAAAGCCGTCTCAGGGACGAGGGGGGCGGTGGGGCATCGGATGCCCGGTTCATCGAGCACATTGCCAACCCCTCGCTGAGGGGACCGGTTGGTCCCGACCGGGCCAGCCTACCCCGAGCACGACCTGCCGGACATCCCGCTCAGGACGTGAGCTGTGCGACCAACTGCTTCTTGTCGACCTTGCCCACAGCCGTCGTCGGCAGCGACCGCACCGGGGTGAGCACGTCGGGCCGGGCGTGAGTAGAGGCGCCACGCTCGTCGAGGAAAGCGTTCAGCTCGGTCAGGGTGATCGGTTTACCCCGGAAAACCACTGCGGCGCAGATCTTCTCACCCAGGTAGTCATCGGGGAGTGCGACGGCCGCGGCTGCGTAGATCGCCGGATGGGTGTGCAGATGATCTTCCAGGTCGGTCGCCGACACGGTTTCGCCGCCGCGGTGGATCACGTCCTTGATCCGTCCGGTCACCTCCACGTACCCGGCGCGTGGGCCGTCGGCGAAGATGCGCACCCGATCACCGGTGCGGTAGAAGCCGTCGGGGGAGAAGGAGCGGGCATTGGCGTCGTCGGCCCGGTAGTAACCGTTGAGGGTGTAGGGCCCACGCACCAGCAGCTCACCCTCCTGACCGGGCGCCACCTCGTCGCCGTTCTCGTCGACCACGCGCATCTCGTCGAGAGGCGACATCGGGCGTCCCTGGGTGTGTACGACGACGTCCTCGGGGTCGCCGGGGCGGGTGAAGTTCAGCATCCCCTCGGCCATCCCGAAGATCTGCGACATGCCCGGGGTCAGGCGCTCCAGGATGAAGCGTGCCTCCTCGGGGCTCATCCGCGAGCCGCCGACCTGGACGAACCGCAACGATGTCGGCAGCACCGGCTCCCACTCGCAGGCCTGCGCCCACACCTTGGCCAGAGCGTTCACCAGCCCGGTGACCGTGATCCGGTGCTTGTCGATCAACGCGAACGCATTCTCGGGGCTGGGGTCGGCGGTGAACACCGTCGGTGCCCCGACCGTCATCGAACCGAGCAGCCCCGGGCAGCCCAGCGGGAAGTTGTGCCCGGCCGGCAGCGCGACCAGGTACGCGTCGTCACCGGTCATGCCGCACGCCTGCGCGCAGGTGACGGCGTTGTACAGATAATCGTTGTGGGTGCGCGCGATCAGCTTCGGCAGGCCGGTGGTGCCGCCGGACACCAACAGCAGCGCGGGCAGCGAGGGATCGACCGGCGCGCGCTCCACAGGCGGGCTCTCAGCGTCGCGGACCGACGACCACGCGACGAACGGCCCGGGTTCGCCGTCGACGATCACATGGCGCAGCGCCGGATGCTCGGCCGCCACCGATGCGGCCATCTCGCGGTAGTCGAACCCGGCGGCCCGGTCGGGGACGATCAGCGCCGTGGCACCGCTGACTTCGGCGAAGTGGCCGAGTTCGGCGGTCCGGTGTCCGGTCAGACACATCACCGGTACCGCGCCGGCGCGCAACAGCCCGAACAGGGCAACCGCGAACTGGCACGAATTGGGCAGCTGCAGCAGCACCCGGTCACCCGGTCGGACGCCCAGCTCGGCCAGTCCGGCAGCCGCCCGGTCGGCCGCCAACGCCAACTCCGCGAACGTGTAGCTCTGCGTGGCGTCGATGATTGCCGGTCTGTCGGGCCACGCGGCGGCCGCGTCCGTCAGGATCGAGTCGAGGGGCCGGTCGGTCCAGTAACCGGCCTGGCGGTACACCTCGGCCCGGTCCTGGGGAAAGGGGACGAACCCACGTGCCAGGTCATCGGCCTGCTCGGTCGGGAATCCAATGCTCATCAGTAAAAATCGCCGCTCTGGGTAGGAGTTCTCGGTGACCTGAATATAGGGTAGCCTCCCTAAAGTTAGGACAGCCTGTACTAATCGCGGGAGGCTTCGTGGGTGTGGCGTCGACGACTGCGCAGTCGGTCCGCGACCAGGTTGCCGAGCTGCTCGGCGTGGACCCGGCCGAACTCGACCCGGAGGCTGACCTGATCGCCGCCGGCCTCGACTCGATCCGGATGATGTCACTGTCCGGCCGCTGGCGCCGGGAGGGGATCGACGTCGGCTTCGCGGCACTGGCAGCGAACCCGACGGTGTCCGCGTGGGCCGACCTGGTGACCGGCGGCGACGTGACCACCGAACCGGACGTGCCGCCGGCCGAGCAGCGCGCCGCCGAGCGGGACCACACTGAGCAGGACGACACTTTTCCGCTCGCTCCGATCCAGCACGCGATGTGGGTGGGCCGCAACGACGACCAGCAACTCGGCGGCGTCGCGGGCCACCTCTACGTCGAATTCGACGGTGCGGGTGTGGATCCCGGGCGGCTTCAGGACGCGGCGACACAGCTCGCGGCGCGCCACCCGATGCTGCGCGTGGAGATCCTGCCCGACGGCACCCAGCGCATCGGCGACCGTGGCCTGCCGGTCACGGTGTACGACCTTCGGGAGCTCGACTCGGCTGCGGCTGCGCAACGCCTGGAGGAGATCCGCGACGAGAAGTCCCACCAGATGATGCACGGCGAGGTACTTCAGTTCGCGTTGTCGCTGCTGCCCGATGGCCGGACCCGGCTGCACGTCGACATGGACATGCAGGCCGCCGACGCGGTGAGCTACCGCAACTTCATGGCCGATCTTGCCGAGTTCTACGGCGGTGCAACACTTCCCGAACTCGGCTATACCTATCGGGAATACCGCGCGGCGCTCACCGCGACGACCACGGAGTCCGAGCAGGACCGCCAGTGGTGGGCCGAGCGGGTGCCCGAGCTTCCGGAGGGCCCCGCGCTGCCGCTGGTGCCGCGCGCCGAGCAGGCGGATCCGAAGCGCGCCAAACGGCGCTGGCACATCTTCGACGTCGCCACGCGCGACGCGCTGTTCGCCGCCGCGCACCGGCGCGGTATCACCCCGGCGATGGCGGTGGCCGCGTCCTACGCCGGCACCCTCGCACGGTGGTCGACGAACCGGCGCTTCCTGCTGAACCTGCCGATGTTCGGCCGCGAGCAGTTCCACCCCGACGTCGACAAACTGGTCGGTGACTTCACCTCTTCGCTGATGCTCGACGTCGACCTCACCGGCGCCGACACACCTCTCGCGCGCTGCCGGGTGCTGCAGGAGACGTTGCACACCGCCGCTCGCCATTCCGGCTACTCGGGGCTGTCGGTGCTGCGCGACCTGACCCGCCACCACGGCACGCCGGTGTTGGCCCCGATCGTCTACACCAGCGCCATCGGCCTCGGAGACCTGTTCGCCGGCAAGGTGACCGAACACTTCGGCACCCCGGTGTGGACCATCTCGCAGGGCCCGCAGGTGCTGCTCGACGCCCAGGCCACCCCGGTCGCCGAAGGGCTGATGATCAACTGGGACACCCGCGAGGACGCGTTCCGCCCGGGCGTGGCCGACGCGATGTTCGCCCACCATCTCGCCGAGCTGGAGCGATTGGCCACCGACGAGTCCGCCTGGGACGCAGTCGATTCCGCCGCGGTGACGCCGGAGCAGCGGTTCGTGCGCGACGCGGTGAACGGAGTGAAGGCCGCCCCGAGCGGGGATGTGTTGCACGAGGGTTTCTTCCGCCGCGCCGAGGCGCAGCCGGATGCGCCCGCGGTCTGGACCCGCGACGGCGACCTCACCTACGGACAGCTGCGCGAGCAGGTGCTCGCCGTCGCAGCCGCCCTGCACGTCGCCGGCGTCCGGCGCGGCGACAGCGTCGCGGTGATGGGGCCGAAGAACTACGAACAGGTCATCGCACTGCTTGCGATCTCGACGGCCGGTGCGGTGTACGTCCCGGTCGGCGTGGACCATCCGGCCGATCGCGCCGCGCGGATGCTGGCCAACGGCAAGGTGCGGATGGCACTGGTGTGTGGCGACGAACCGCCCACCACGCTTCCGGGTCTGACGGTCGCGGAAGCGCTGCGGGTGGGCCGCAGGGAGAGCGGTTTCACCCCGCCCGCGGTCGAGCCGACCGAACTGGCCTACATCCTGTTCACCTCCGGTTCCACCGGTGAACCCAAGGGCGTCGAGATGAGCCACGACGCGGCGATGAACACCGTCGAATTCATCAACGGCCACTTCGAGATCGGCCCCGACGACCGCTGCCTGGCGCTGTCCACCCTGGAATGCGATCTGTCCGTGCTCGACGTGTTCGGCATGCTGCGTGCCGGTGCGTCGATCGTGGTCGTCGACGAGGAGCAGCGCCGCGATCCCGACTCGTGGGCCCGCCTCATCGAGAGGCACGGCGTCACGGTGCTGCACTTCATGCCAGGCTGGCTGGAGATGCTCTCCGAAGTCGACGGCGACCTGTCCTCGGTGCGGGTGGTGCCTACCGGCGGAGACTGGGTGCGTCCCCAACTGGTTCGCGCGCTGCGTACGCGGGCCCCGCGCATGCGGTTCGCCGGTCTCGGCGGCGCCACCGAGACGGCCACGCACAACACGATCTGCGAGATCGTCGGCGACATCCCCGCGGACTGGACCTCGGTGCCGCTCGGGGTGCCGCTGCCCAACAACCTGTGTCGCGTCGTCGGACCGGACGGCCTGGACTCCCCGGACTGGGTGCCCGGCGAGCTGTGGGTGGGCGGGCGCGGCGTCGCCCGCGGCTACAGCGCGCGTCCCGACCTGACCGCCGAGCGGTTCGTCCACCACGACGGCGAGACGTGGTACCGCACCGGTGATCTGGTCCGGTACCGGCCGGACGGGGCCATCGAGTTCGTCGGCCGCGCCGACCACCGGATCAAGATCAGCGGCTACCGGGTCGAGCTCGGCGAGGTGGAATCCGCGCTGCGCCGCATCCCCGGCGTCGACTCCGCGGTGGCGGCGGTCGTCACTGCAGACGGCGGCCGTGACGTGCTCGCCGCACTCGTCAGCCCCGAGGCGGGCCGTGCCGCGCCGGACCCGGACAAGGTCGTCGCGTCGATGGCCGAACTCGTTCCGCCGCACATGATCCCGCAGATCGTGGTCGGCACCGACCAGATCCCGTACACGCTCGGCGGCAAGATCGACCGCGCCGCGGTGGCGCGGCGGCTCGGCGCGGCCGACGTGCTGGGCGGCAACGCGTTCCGGGCGCCGGCCACCCCGCTGGAAGCGGCACTGTGCGCGATCATCGGGGCGATCCTCGGCCGCGACACCCTGGGCGCCGACGACGACTTCTTCGCCTCCGGCGGTGACTCCGTGCTGGCCACCCAGGTGGTCGCGCGGGTGCGCACGTGGCTGGACACGCCGTCGGTCGCGGTGGCCGACATCTTCGCGGCCCGCACTGCAGCGGCGCTGGCGGCCAGGCTGGTCGCCGCCGAGTCCGACGGCACGAGGCTGACCGAGGTGGCCGAGCTGTACCTGGAGGTCTCCGGGATGGACGGTGCCGAGGTGCTCTCCGCGCTGGATTCCCGGCGATGATCGGCGAGCAGGACCAACTCGCACTCGCGCCGTGGATCAAGAGGTTCCCGGGGCGGCCGGGCACGTCGACGATCGTGTTCCCGCACGCCGGCGGCGCGGCGGCGGCCTACCGCGGATTCGCCTCGGCGCTGTCGGATCAGGGCGTCGACACGTTCCTGATGCAGTACCCGCAGCGCGGTGAACGGCTGGCCCATCCGGCCCCCGAGACCATCACCGAGCTGGCCGCGCAGATGCTGGAGGCCGCCGCCTGGGCCCGGCTCGGGCCGGTGCGGTTGTTCGGGCACTGCATGGGGGCGCTGGTCGGCTTCGAGTTCGCCCGGCTGGCGACACAGCGGGGCGTCACCGTCCGCGAGCTGTGGGCCTCGGCGAGCCAGGCGCCGTCGACGGTGGCCGGGTCGCGGCCTGTGCCGACCACCGACCGGGAGATGCTGGCCGACATCGCCGACCTCGGCGGCACCGACGCCCGACTGCTCGAGGACGAGGACTTCCTGGAGCTGCTGCTGCCCGCGGTACGCGCCGACTACCAGGCGTTCAACCGCTACGACTGCGGCCGCGAAGTCCGCATCGGCGCCGACATCCATGTGCTCGGCGGCCTGGCCGACCATCGCGTCGAGCAGGAACTGCTGCGGCAGTGGGAGTTCCACACCGACGCCGCGTACACCTTCACGATGTTCGACGGTGGTCACTTCTACCTCGACGATCACCTCGACGAGGTCGCCGAGCTGGTGAGCTGCACATGACCGACGATCCCGTCGTGATCGTCGGGATGGCGGTCGAGGCGCCCGGCGGGGTGGACGACACCGACGGCTACTGGGCGCTGTTGGCCGAGCAGCGTGAAGCGCTGACCCCGTTCCCCGAAGACCGTGGCTGGCCGCTGCGGGCTCTGCTGGAGGGCTCCCGCCGCGACGGCTTCAAGCCGATCCGCAATCTCGGCGGGTTCCTCACCGGCGCAGCACATTTCGATCCCGAGTTCTTCGGGATCTCACCCCGCGAGGCGGTCGCGATGGATCCGCAGCAGCGGGTCGCGCTGCGAGTCGCGTGGCGGGCGCTGGAGAGTGCGCTCATCAACCCGGACGACCTCGCCGGGCACGACGTGGGCTGCTACGTCGGCGCCTCGGACATGCGGTACGGGCCTGCCATGGACGAGTTCTCGCACCACAGCGGACATCTGATCACCGGGACGTCGCTGGGCGTCATCTCCGGCCGCATCGCCTACACGCTGGGCCTGGCAGGCCCGGCGATGACCGTCGACACCTCGTGCTCGTCGGCGCTGTCCGCGGTGCACGTCGCTGTGCAGGCGCTGCGCTCCGGGGACTGTGACCTCGCGCTGGCCGGGGGAGTGTGCGTGATGGGATCGCCGGGCTATTTCGTCGAGTTCGCCAAGCAGCACGCACTGTCCGACGACGGGCACTGCAGGCCCTACAGCGCGCACGCCAGCGGCACGGTGTGGGCCGAGGGCGCCGGGATGTTCGTGCTGCAGCGCAGATCCGCCGCGCTGCGCGACCGCCGCCGGATCCTGGCCGAGGTGCTGGCCAGTTGCGCGAACTCCGACGGCCGGTCGGTCGGGCTCACCGCGCCCAGCGGCCGGGCCCAGACCCGGCTCTTCGCACGCGCGCTGGCCACCGCGGGCGTCGGCGTCGACGACATCGGCATGCTGGAAGGCCACGGCACCGGCACCCGACTCGGGGACCGCACCGAACTCACCGCTCTCGTCGCGACGTACGGCACCGGCGCGCCGGGGCGCGGCCCGCTGCTGGGCTCGGTCAAGTCCAACCTCGGGCACACCCAGGCAGCCGCCGGCGCGCTCGGGCTGGCCAAGGTGCTGCTGGCCGCCGAGCACGCCGCAGTGCCCGCCACCCTGCACGTCGACGAGCCCAGCCGCGAGATCGACTGGGAGAAAACCGGTTTACGGCTGGCCGCCAAGCTGACCCCGTGGCAGCCGGTGGCAGGCAGGCGGACGGCCGCGGTGTCGGCATTCGGGATGAGCGGCACCAACACCCACCTCGTGGTCACGGTGCCCGACCCGCCGCAGGGCAGGGCGGCGTGATGGCCGGCCGCTGCCCGACGGGCGCACCGCCGTCCCGCTGAGCACGCACGACGAGGCGCTGGTGCCCGCCGACGCGCGCGCCATCCTCGACCACCTGCAACGCCATCCGTGCGACCCGGCACAGGTCGCGGGCACGATCGTCGCGACACGGCGGCTGCGCCGCCACCGGGTGATCGTGCGCGCCGCCGACCTCGACGAGCTCACCACCGGGCTGCAGGCGGTGGCCGACGGGCGGGACCATCCGCTGGTCACCCGGTCAGCAGCACGGTCCGGCAGGACCGCGTTCGTCTTCCCGGGCCAGGGCGGGCAGTGGCCGGCGATGGGGGCGCAGGCCTACCGGGAGCTCCCGGTCTACCGCGCCGAAGCCGACCGCCTGGCCGCGGCGTTCCTGGCGGCCGGCTCGCCGTCCCCGCTGGCCTTTCTCACCGGCACCGATACCGACCCGGACGCGGTGTCGCACCTGGAACTTCAGGCGGCGCAGTTCGTGCACTCGGTCGCGCTGACCGCGGTGTGGCGCTCCTGCGGCATCGTGCCGGACGTGACGGTCGGGCACAGCCTCGGCGAGGTGGCCGCGGCCTACGTCGCCGACACCATCACCCTCGACGACGCCGTCGCCGTGCTGGCGGCCCGGGCCGCGGCGATCACGGCGATCCCGGGAGACAACGGCGTCGCGGTGCTGGGTGTGGACACCGCCGAGGCTGCCGAGCTGATCGCGGCCACCGGCGGCTGGCTGGAACTGTCCGCGGTCAACGCGCAGACATCGGTGGCGGTGTCGGGGGAGCGGACCGCGGTGGCGGCGGTCGCCGCGGCAGCCCGATCACGCGGCCGCTTCGCCCGGGAACTGGCGATGAGTTTCCCGGCGCACACCACCGCGATGGAATCCCAGCGCACAGACCTGCGGCGGCGACTGCCTGCGTCGGTCTTCGGCGACTCGCCGGTGCAGTTCGTCGGGTCCGCGACCGGGCAGCTCGTCGCCCCGGGCACCGAGTTCGCCGACTACTGGTATGCCAACCTGCGCAACACGATCCGTTTCGACCGGGCCGTGCAGACAGCCATCGGACTCGGCGCCGTCCGCTACGTCGAGCTGTCCGCGCACCCGTCGCTGCTGTTCGCCGTCGAGGACGGCATCGAGCGTTCCGGCGGCGCCGCCGCGGCGCTTGTCGGCTCCGGACACCGCGACGAGCCGACGCGGGACCGCCTGTCCGCCAACATCGTCGCCGCTGCGGCCGCCGATCCCGCGTACCGGTGGGCCGATCTGCTGACCGGTGAACCGGAACCGCGGTACGGCTTCCCGGGCGCACCGATGCGCGCCGAGCACCTGTGGGCCGCACCCGAGCCGCTGCCGCCGGTGGCCGGGCTGACGGTGACCGCCGAGACCTGGCGGACGTGCGAACCCCTCGGCGCGTCCGTCGGGCCGCCCCGCCGGGTGGCTGTCGTCGCGACCGGCGGTGCCGCACCGCTGACCGCGGCATTGCGGGAGGCGGTGGACCGGCACGACCGCGCGACCCCGACCACCGCGGCCGACGCCGACCTGGTGATTGCGGTCGCAGCTGGGCTCGACCCCGCCGACCATGCCGGAGCCGCCGCCGGCGTCGGCGCGCTGGCCGCCGCCGTCGACGCGGGCCTGCTCGGCTACGCCGACGCGTTCGGGCCGCGCTGCCGCGACGTCTGGCTGGTGACCACTGGCGCCGAGACCGTCACCGCCGGCGATCCGGCCCCCGATCTGGCCCAGGCCGGGCTGGCCGCGATGCACCGCTGCATCGGGTTCGAGCACGCCGACCAGGGTTTCCATCACCTGGACGTGCCCACAGGCACGCCGGACGTGGCGCGGGCCGCGCTCGAGGCGATGCTCGACGGCGCCGGCGAACTGGCCCTGCGCGGCGAGAACGCCGTCTATCGACGGATACTCGGCGCCGAGGCGCCCACGACGATGTGGGCGCCGGACCCCGAAGCCCTCGACGAGGTGGTGATCACCGGGGGATCGGGTGCCATCGGGCTCAGCTACGCCCGGTTCCTGGCGGCCCACGGGGCGCGCCGGATCGTGCTGCTGAGCCGCCACGGAGTCGAGCCGGCCGCACTGGACGGGATCGGCGCCGAGATCTGGGCGCCCACCTGCGATCTGCGCGACACCGAACAGCTCGCGGCCGCCGCCCGCCACGCCGACAGACCGGCGTCGCTGGTCATCCACGCCGCGGGGACGGCGACGTTCGCCGACCGCGCCCACACCACCGGCGCCGACCTCGCCGGCATGGCCGGAGCCAAGGTCGTCGGCCTGGAGGCACTGACCCGGCTCTGGCCGATCCGGTCCGACGCGCGAATCCTGTTGTGCTCTTCGGTGACCGGCGTGTGGGGCGGCAAAGGCGTCGGCGGCTACGCGGCCGCGAACCGGATGCTCGACGCGATGGCGGCCCGACTGCGTGCCGACGGGCGCCGCTGCACGGCGGTGCGTTTCGGCCTGTGGGAGGGCAGCGGCATCGTCGACGCCGCGGAGATCGCCCGCGTGGAACGCACGGGTCTGCGGCAGATGAAACCCGAACTCGCGGTGGAGGCGAGCCTGGCCGAGCTGCCCGGCGACCCGCTGGTGCTGTCGGCCGACCCCGGGCGGATGCGGGTCTTCTTCGGCGAGAAACCGTCCGAGACCACACCGGAACCCGCCCGCGGCGCCGTGTCCGAATCGATGGCGCCACCGGACGCGGTGCGGACCCAGCTGGCGGCGGTGCTGGACGTGGAGGCCGCGACCCTGGACCTCGACTCGTCGCTGTTCGACCTCGGCGTCGACTCGCTGCTCGCGCTGGACCTGCGCAAACGGCTGAAACGCCTGACCGGGCAGACGGTCCCGCTGGCGCTCCTGCTCGGCGGGATCACCGGCACGGACCTGATCGCCGGGCTATCAGAGAAAGTGGACTCTTCGAGTGACTGACATCGACACCGCGGCGCAGCTCGACGACCGTCGGCTGGAGCTGCTGCGACGCCGGATGCAGGAGCGCGGGCTGAGCGCAGGCACCGACACCGCCGAGCCCGCGGGTGACCTGGACGCGCTGACCGAGGGACAGCTGCGGATGTGGTTCGTGCACGCCGCCGATCCCAGCGGTGCGCTGCTCAACGTGTGCCTGTCCTATCGCCTGACCGGTGAGATCGACCTTGCGCGGCTGCACGACGCCGTCGACGCGGTGGCGCGCCGCCACCGGGTGCTGCGGACCACCTACCGCGCCGAGACCACCGACGCGGGTGCCACCGGGATGCCGGAGCCCACCGTCCACGACGACCTGATGCCCGGCTGGGCCGAGCACGACCTGTCCGAGCTGTCCGAGCGTGCACGCCGGCTGCGGCTCGAGGTGCTCGCCCAGCGGGAATTCGCCAGACCGTTCGACCTCGGCGCCGACTCGCCGCTGCGGATCACCGTGATCCGCACCGGGGCAACGGAATTCGTGCTGCTCCTGGTCGCCCATCACATCGCGTGGGACGACGCGTCGTGGGAGGTGTTCTTCGCCGACCTGACCCGCGCCTACGTCGGTGAGACGCTGGCGCCGGCGCGCCGTGCGGCCGTCACGCCCTCGGGGTCGGACGAGGAGGACGTCGCGTACTGGCGGGCGGTGATGGCCGATCCGCCCGAACCGCTCGAGCTGCCCGGCCCGACCGGCTCGGCCGTCCCGACCAGTTGGCGTTCCCAACGCGCCACTGTGCGGCTGGACCGCGAGATCGCCGGGCGCGTCACGGCCCTGGCCGATGAGACCGGCGCGACCCCGTACGCGGTGCTGCTCGCGGTGTTCGGCGTGCTGGTGCACCGGTACAGCCACGTCGACGACTTCCTGGTCGCCACCCCGGTGCTCAACCGCACCGGTGACACCGACGACGTCATCGGCTACTTCGGCAACACCGTCGCGATGCGGCTGCGACCGCGTCCGCCGATGACGTTCCGCGAGTTGCTGACCCAGACCCGGGACACCGCCCTCGGCGCGTTCGCCCACCAGCGCGTCGGCCTGGACCGGATGGTCCGCGAGCTCAACCCGGACCGCAGGCACGGCGCCGAGCGGATGACGCGGGTCAGCTTCGGCTTCCGCGGCCGTGACCGGTTCGGTTTCACCCCGCCCGGCGTCACGTGCGAAAGAGCGGACCTGCGTTCGCATCTGACGCATCTGCCGCTGGGCATCATGGTCGAGTTCGACGCCGACGAGGTCGTGGTGGAACTCGAACACCTGGTGGAGATCATCGAACCCGCGCTGGCCGGGCAGCTCCTGGACCACTACGCGGTGCTTCTGCGCAGCGCGCTGGACGCGCCCGACACCACGCTGAGCGCCCTGCAGCTGATGGGCGACGACGACCTGGCGTGGCTGCGCGCGCAGTCGGCGGGGCCGCGGTTCGACACCCCGGCCGCCACCATCACCGACCTCATCGAGGATCAGGCCCGGCGCAGCCCGGACGGCACCGCCGTGGTCTACGAAGGCCGCCACTACAGCTACCGCGAGATCAACGAGGCGGCGAACCGGGTCGCGCACTGGCTGATCGGCCGGGGGGTCGGCGCCGAGGACCGGGTCGCGGTCCTGCTGGACAAGTCTCCCGAGCTGGTGGTGACCGCAGTGGGCGTGCTCAAGGCCGGCGCGGTCTACGTGCCCGTCGACCCCACCTACCCGCAGGACCGGCTGGATTTCATCCTCGGTGACTGTGACGCGAAAGTCGTCGTCCGGGAACTCATCGCCGACGCCGACGGGTGCCGAGCCGACAACCCGGGCGACGCCGACCGGGTGCGCCCGGTCGGTCCGGCCAACACCGCCTACCTGATCTACACCTCCGGCTCCACGGGTCTGCCCAAGGGTGTCCCGGTGCCGCACCGGCCGGTCGCGGAGTACTTCGTCTGGTTCGCCGACGAATACCGGGTCGACGCGCGCGACCGTCTGCTGCAGGTCGCCTCGCCGAGCTTCGACGTGTCCATCGCCGAGGTGTTCGGCACGCTGGCCTGCGGTGCGCGACTGGTCATTCACCGCCCCGGCGGGCTGAACGACATCGGCTACCTGACCGCGCTGCTGCGCGAGGAGGGCATCACCGCGATGCACTTCGTGCCGTCGCTGCTCGGGCTGTTCCTGTCGCTGCCCGGGGTCAACCAGTGGCGCACCCTGCAGCGGGTCCCGATCGGGGGCGAGGCGCTGCCCGGCGAAGTGGCCGACAAGTTCCACGCCACCTTCGACGCGCTGCTGCACAACTTCTACGGCCCGACCGAGACCGTGATCAACGCGACCCGGTTCAAGGTCGAGGGCAGGCAGGGCACCCGGATCGTCCCGATCGGCAAGCCCAAGATCAACACCCAGATCCACCTGCTCGACGATGCGCTGCAGCCCGTGCCGGTCGGCTCCATCGGCGAGATCTACATCGGCGGAACGCATGTGGCGCACGGCTACCACCACCGGCCGGCGCTGACCGCCGAACGCTTCGTCGCCGATCCGTTCACCCCCGGTGCGCGGATGTACCGCTCCGGCGACCTGGCGCGGCGCAACGCCGACGGCGACATCGAGTTCGTCGGCCGCGCCGACGAACAGGTCAAGATCCGCGGCTTCCGCATCGAACTGGGCGACGTCGCCGCGGCGATCACCGTCGATCCGAGCGTCGGGCAGGCCGTGGTCGTCGTCAGCGACCTGCCCAGCCTCGGCAAGAGCCTGGTCGGTTACCTCACCCCGGCCGACGGTGCGACGGTCGACGTCGACCGGATCCGGGCCCGGGTCGCCGCGGCCCTGCCCGAGTACATGACCCCGGCGGCGTATGTGGTCGTGGACTCGATCCCGATCACCGCGCACGGCAAGATCGACCGCGCCGCGCTGCCCGAGCCGCAGATCTCGGCGGTCAACGCGTTCCGCGAACCCGCGGCAGGCACCGAACGCGAACTCGCGCAGGTGTTCGTCGATCTGCTCGGCCACGAACGCGTCGGCGCCGACGACTCGTTCTTCGACCTGGGCGGGCACTCGCTGCTGGCCACCCGGCTGGTCGCCGAACTGCGGACCCGGTTCGGTGTCGACGTCGACGTGCGCGACGTCTTCGAGAACGCCACCGTCGCCCGCCTGGCCGCGCACCTCGACACGCTGGCCGGCGCACAGGGCGACGCTCCCCGCCGGCCCCGGCTGGTCGCGGTGCCGCACGACGGACCCGCACCGCTGTCCTCGTCACAGCTGCGTTCCTGGTTCGGCTACCGCATCGAGGGCCGCAGCCCGATCAACAACATCCCGTTCGCCGCGCGGCTCACCGGACCCTGCGACGCCGACGGGTTCGTCGCGGCGATCCGCGATGTCGTCGACCGGCATGCCATCCTGCGCACCACCTACCGCGAGATCGACGGTGTGCCCTACCAGATCGTCAACCCGGCCGGCGACATCCGGGTTCGCCGGGCCCGCGGCGACGGCGAGCAGTGGCTGCAGGCCGAACTGGACCGCGAACGCAAGCACACCTTCGACCTGGAAGAGGAGTGGCCCATCCGAGCGGCGGTGCTCGGCGTCGGCGACGACCACGTGGTGTCGGTGGTGATCCACCACATCGCCGGCGACCACTGGTCGGGCGGTGTGCTGTTCAGCGACCTGGTGACCGCCTACCGTGCCAGGACCGCCGGTGAACGGCCGACCTGGGCGCCGCTGCCCGTGCAGTACACCGATTACGGCGCGTGGCAGGCGCAGCTGCTCAGCGACGACACCGGGATCGCAGGCCCGCAGCGCGAGTACTGGACCCGCCAGCTCGCCGACGCCCCGGCCGAAGCGGGCCTGCCGCTGGACTTCCCGCGGCCCCGGCTGCCCAGCGGCAAGGGCGACGCCGTCGAGTTCGCCATCGACGGACAGGTCCGCAGCAGGATCGCCGAGCTGTGCCGCGAACTCGGCATCACCGAGTTCATGCTGCTGCAGGCCGCGGTCGCGGTCACGCTCGCCAAGGCCGGCGGCGGCCTCGACGTCCCGCTCGGCACCCCGGTGGCCGGCCGCTCCGAAGCCGAGCTCGAGCAGTTGGTCGGGTTCTTCGTGAACTTCGTGGTGTTGCGCAACGACCTGCGCGGCAACCCGACGCTGCGCGAGGTGCTGACCCGGGCCCGCGACATGGCGCTGTCGGCGTACTCCAACCAGGACGTGCCGTTCGAGCAGGTCGTCGACGCGGTGAACCCGCCACGCACGCTGGCGCGCAATCCGCTGTTCCAGGTCGTGGTACACGTTCGGGAACAACTGCCGCAACGCCAGATGATCGACACCGACACCGAGTTCACCGCGCTGGAACCGACGTTCGACATCGCCCAGGCCGATCTGTCGCTGAACTTCCTGGCCGAGACCGGCTCCGACGGCGCCGGTTACCGCGGCTACCTGATCTACCGTCCCGAGCTGTACACCCGGCGCAGCGTCGAACGCCTCGGCCAGTGGCTGACCCGGGTGGTGACGGCGTTCGTCGACAACCCGGGACGCACGCTGCGCGACGTCGACATCCTGTCCGCCGAGGAGCGGCGCCGCATCACCGGCGAATGGAGCGCAGGCGCCCGCGTGCAGGTGCTCGACGCCGACCTCGCCCCGGTCCCGGTCGGGGTGCTCGGCGACCTGTATCTGAGCGGCGGTCCGTTCACCGGGACCGAGCGCTACCGCACCGGGGACCGGGCCAGGTGGACCGACGACGGCCGGCTCGACATCGTCGCGGGTGCCCCCGTCGGGAGTGGCCCGGTCGTCGAAGCCGCCGCTGACGCCCCGCCCGTGCAGTTCGAGGCGCCACAGACCGACACCGAACGAGCCCTCGCCGCACTGCTTTCCGAGCTGCTCTCGGCCGAGGAGGTCGGCCGTCGCGACGACTTCTTCGGCCTGGGCGGCGACAGCGTGCTGGCCGTGCAGCTCGCCGCCCGCGCCCGCGACGCGGGACTCGACCTGACCGCGCGGATGGTGTTCGAACATCCCGAGCTCGCCGAGCTGGCAGCCGCGCTCGACGAGGGCAGCGGGCCGGTGCCCGAACAACAGGACACCCACCACGCGCCGATGTCGGTGTCCGGGCTCGCCGACGCCGAGCTCGCCGCGCTGTCCGAATCGTGGGGCAGCAGGCAATGATCCAGATCAGGGCGGGCGTCGAGCCGCCGGTCATCGAGGACGTCCTGGCGCTCAGCCCGCTGCAACAGGGGCTGTTCTCGATGGCGACGCTGTCCGGCGCGCGTGACGACGACCCGTACGTCATCGCGATGGCCGCCGACGTGACCGGCGACCTGGACGCCGAACTGCTGCGGCGGTGTGCGGCCGCGCTGCTGGTCCGGCACGCCAACCTGCGGGCCAGCTTCATCAAGGGCGATCTGAGCCGCGCCGTGCAGGTGATCCCGACCGCGGTCGAGGTGCCGTGGCGGCACGTCACCGCCGCCGACGACGACGACCTGGAGGCGATCGAGAACGCCGAGCGGACAAGGCCGTTCACCCTCGACCGGGGACCGGTGATCCGGTTCCTGCTGATCGAGGCGCCCCAGCGGATGCGGTTCGTGGTGACCGCGCACCACATCCTGATCGACGGCTGGTCGCTACCGCTGTTCATGGGCGAACTGCTGACCCTGTACCGGGCCGGCGGGGACGTCGCCGCGCTGCCCGATGCGCCGCGGCCCTACCGCGACTACATCGGCTGGCTGGCCGCCGCAACGACGAGGCGGGCCGCGCGTTGTGGCGCAGGCACCTGGCCGGTGTCGACGGCCCGACGCTGCTCACCCCGGCGCTGACGTCGACGGCCCCGAAACCGGGCCCCGGCTCACCGAGGTGCGGCTGGACCCGGAATCCACCCGCGCGCTCGCCGAGGCCGCCAGGAATCGCGGCGTCACGATCAACACGCTCGTCCAGATGGCCTGGGCGACAATCCTGTCGGTGGTCACCGACCGCGCCGACGTGGTGTTCGGCGTGACCGTGTCGGGGCGGCCTGCCGAGCTGGCCGGGGTCGAGCGGATGGTCGGGTTGTTCATCAACACGGTGCCGCTGCGGGTGCGCCTCGACCCTGCGGGGCCCACCGGTGCACAGTGCCTGGCGCTGCAGCGTGAGGCCGCGACGCTGCGCGACCACGGGTATCTCAGCCATTCCGAACTGCGGGCCCTCGGCGGTATCGGCGAGATGTTCGACACGCTGCTGGTGTACGAGAACTTCCCGCCCGGCGGACTGGTCGGTCAGACCCGGTTCGAGGCCGACGGCGCCACCTTCGTGCCGTCGGCGCTGGAGAGCCTGTCGCACTTCCCGGTGACCATCGCGGCTCATCTGGCCGACGAACGCCTCACGGTGTTCGTCGAGACGATCGACGGGGCACTCGGGGCACTGCGCCCGGACGAGCTCGGCCGGCGGGTGCTGCACGTCGCACAACGCCTGATCGACTGCTGGGACCGGCCGCTGCGCACCGCCGGGGTGCTGCTGCCCGCCGAGCACGCGCCGGTGCCGCCCGGATGGGAACCGTTGGACGACAACAGCATCCATGACAGGTTTACCCGGGTCGCCGGCAGCCGACTGGGGTCGGTGGCGCTGACCTGGGAGGCCGGGGGAGACAGCGGGACGCTGACCTACCGGGAACTCGACGAGGCCGCCGACCGGGTCGCCGCGGCGCTGATCGCCGCCGGAGCGGGCGCCGAGACACCGGTCGCGGTGCTGCTGGCCCGTGGCCCCGATTACGTCGTGGCGATGTTCGGGGTGCTCAAGGCCGGCGCGGTGATCGTCCCGCTGGACCCGGCGATGCCCGCCGAACGCATCACCGACATCCTCGACCAGTCCGGCGCGACCCTGGTGATCGACGCGGCGTTCCTGGCCGCGATGCCTGCCGCCGAGCCGCCCGCCGGATACCGGCCCGCCCGGGTGACGGCCGAGCGCGCGGCCTACATCGTGTTCACCTCGGGCACCACCGGCAGACCCAAGGGTGTGGTGGGCACCCACGGCGCCGTGCTGGCCTACGCCGAGGACCACGCCGCGCATGTGCTGCGGCCTGGCCGCCGCGCGGCTCGGCCGCCCATTGCGGGTCGGCCACGCCTGGTCGTTCACCTTCGACGCCGCCTGGCAGCCCCTCGCGGCGCTGCTCGACGGCCACTCAGTGCACCTCGTCGGTGACGAATCCCAGCGCGACGCAGAGGCTTTGGTGTACCAGATCGGGCGGTTCGGCATCGACATGCTCGACACCACGCCGTCGATGTTCGCCCAGCTGCACGACGTCGGCCTGCTCAGCACCGTCCCCCTCGCGGTACTCGCGCTCGGCGGCGAGGCGGTGAGCCCCGCGACCTGGCGGCTGATCGGCGACGAGTGCGGCCGCACCGGGATGACCGCGTTCAACTGTTACGGGCCGACCGAGACCACCGTCGAAGCGGTCGTCGCGCCGATCGACCGGTATCCACGACCCTCGATCGGCAGCCCGACGCGGACCATGAGTGCCTACGTGCTCGACGCGTGGCTGCGGCCGGTTCCCGACGGCGTCGCCGGCGAGCTGTACCTGTCGGGCCGCCAGCTCACCCGGGGCTACCTCGGCCGGGCCGCCGAGACCGCGGGCCGGTTCGTCGCCGACCCGTTCACCCCCGGGCAGCGCATGTACCGCACCGGCGATGTGGTGCGGCGCGGCGCCGACGGCGGCCTGCAGTTCCTCGGCCGGGCCGACGACCAGGTCAAGATCCGCGGGTTCCGGGTGGAGCCCGGGGAGATCGCCGCGGTGCTGAGCGCGCATCCGGCCGTGACCGACGCCCACGTCGTCGTCGACCGGCGCGGCCCGCAGACCCGGCTGACGGCGTATGTGGCCGCAGGCGCGGCCCCACCTGCCGTCGCGGAGCTGCGTACGCTGATGGCCAAACGCCTGCCCCGCTACATGGTTCCGCAGCGAGTGGTCGTCCTCGGGGAGCTGCCGCTGACCTCGCACGGCAAGATCGACGAGGCCGCACTGGCCGGGCTCACGGTCGAGGACGGCCCGTCGGCCGCGCCGGAGACGCCGACCGAGACCGCACTGGCCGAGCTGATGGCGGAGGTGCTCGCCGCCGATACCGTCGACGTCGAGGCCGACTTCCTGGAGATGGGCCTGGACAGCATCGTGGCGTTGACGTTGGTGCAGGCCGCCCGCCGGCGTGGCATCGAGATGCGCGCCAGGCTGATGCTGGAGTGCGACAACATCCGTGAGCTGGCCGCCGCGATCGACTCCGGCGGGCACGACCACGCACCCGCCCCGGTGACCGAGGCCCGCTTCGGCGAGGTGGCGCCGGCCCCGGTCATGTCCTGGATGTACGAGTACGGGAACTTCCGCCGGTTCACCCAGAACGTGCTCGTCTCACTGCCCGCCGGCATCACCGGTCAGCGTCTGACGCAGATCCTGCAGGCGCTGCTCGACCGCCACGACATGCTGCGCTCGACCCTCGACGACACCGGGCGGCTGGTCACCCGCCCGCCCGGCACGGTGCGCGCGGCCGACGTGCTGCACACGGTGGACGCCGCCGCCGACACCGCACTGGCCGCCGAAGTCCCTGCCGCAGTGGACCGTATCGACCCGGCGGCGGGTGCGATGGTGCAGGCGGTGTGGTTCCGGCAGGGACCGCCGGTGCTACTGCTGTGTGTGCATCACCTGGCCACCGACGTGGTGTCCTGGTACATCGTGCTCGGCGCGCTGGCCCAGCTCGACGCCGAACTGGCCGCCGGCCGCACCCCGGACGAGGCCGCCGAATACACCACCTACCGGGACTGGACGCGGCAGCTGCACCAGCGCAGCCGCACCGACACCGTCGACGACCAGCGCGAATACTGGGTCGGGCAACTCGCCGCCCCCGATCCGGTGCTGGGCGGGCGCAGGCCCGACCCGCGCCGCGACACCTGGGCGTCGCTGCAGTCGACCGACGTCGTCACCGACGCCGCCGCCACCCGCGCACTGCTGGGCCGGCTCGAGCGCGCCGGGATCGAGATGCGTGACTTCCTGCTCGCCGCACTGACGTTGACGCTGGCCTCGTGGCGGATCGAGCGGGGCCAGCCCGCCCACCACGGCGCGCTCGTCGCACTGGAGGGGCACGGCCGCGAGGACAGCCTGTTCGCCGGTGCGGACACCTCGGCCACCGTCGGATGGTTCACCTCGGTGTTCCCGGTACGTCTCGGCGCCGGGGAGGCCGCCATCGACGTGCACACCGCGGACCGAAATCCGGCCGCGGCCCGGACGCTGCTGCGCGCCGTCGTCGAGCAGCTGGCCGCGGTGCCCGGCCGCGGACTCGACTACGGTCTGCTGCGCTACACCCGGCGCGACGACGCGCTCGTCGAAATGCCGCAGCCGCAGGTCGAATTCAACTACATCGGTCGCTACGACCTCAGCGCCGACCAGACGGGCCAACCCTGGTCCCTGATCACCGACGAGGCCCTGAACGCGCACATGCCTGCGGCGGCCGAACCGGACCTGCCGCTGCGCTACACCTTCGACGTCATCGCAGTGGTCTCCGGCGGAGCCGACGGCCCGGCACTTCGCACCAGCTGGCGGTGGAGCACCGCGCTGTCGCAACCGGCCGAGGTCGACCGGCTCACCACGATCTGGCAGCAGGCCGTCGCCGTGCTCGGAGAGGCGCTATGACATCACGTCCCACCCCCACCCTCGCCGTCGTCGGGGCCGGGCCGAAAGCGATCGCGGTGGCCGCCAAGGCCGCCGAACTGCGCGCGATGGGCGTCGAGGCGCCCGAGGTGGTGGCCGTCGAACGCAGTGTGGTCGGCGCCAACTGGCAGGCCGTCGGCGGCTGGACCGACGGTCAGCACCGGCTGGGTACCAGCCCGGAGAAGGACGTCGGTTTCCCGTACCGGTCGGCGCTGGTGCCGCGGCGCAACGCCGAGCTCGACGAGCGGATGATGCGGCACAGCTGGCAGTCCTATCTGGTGGCCAGTGCGCAGTTCGCGGAATGGATCGACCGCGGCAGGCCCTCGCCGACGCACGCGGGGTGGAGCCGCTACCTGCGCTGGGTCGCCGACAACATCGGCATGACCGTGATCACCGGTGAGGTGCAACGGATCTCCACCGACGGCCGGCGGTGGGAGCTGATCACCCCCGAGCAGAGTGTGCACGCCGACGGCGTGATGATTACCGGACCCGGTCAGGCCGCCCGGTCGATCCTGCCGCACGACCCGCGGGTGCTCTCGATCGCGCAGTTCTGGGAGCGCGCAGCCCGGCAGGAGTTGATCGCCGCCGAGCGCGTCGCGGTGATCGGCGGCGGCGAGACGGCCGCATCCATGCTCAACGAGCTGTTCCGGCACCGGGTCTCGACCATCACGGTCATCTCGCCACAGGTCACCCTGTTCACCCGTGGGGAGAGCTTCTTCGAGAACTCGCTGTTCTCCGACCCGACGGACTGGGCGAGCCTGACGATGGCCGAACGCCGTGACGCGCTGGCCCGCACCGACCGGGGCGTGTTCTCGGCGCGGGTGCAGGACGCGCTGCTGGCCGACGACCGGATCAGGCATCTGCGCGGCCGGGTCGCCCACGCGGTGGCCCGCGACGAGCGGATCCGGCTGACGCTGAGCGCCAGGCGCGGCGGCGAGGCACTGGAGACCGTGCACGGATTCGACCTGGTGATCGACGGTTCCGGCGCGGACTCCATGTGGTTCGAACCGCTGTTCAGCCCGGACGCCCGCGACCTGATCGAGCTGACGCTGGGCGCCCCGCTGACCGGTGACTCGCTGCAGGAGGCCATCGGCCACGACCTGTCGATCGCCGCGCTGACCCCGAAGTTGTTCCTGCCCGGCCTGTCCGGGCTGATGCAGGGCCCGGGCTTCCCGAACCTCAGTTGCCTCGGGCTGCTGTCCGACCGTGTCCTCGGCGCCCACTATCCGGATGCGGCACATCATCTTTCGACTAGGAGAACCGATGAGCACCAACCCGTTCGACGATGACGCCGGCACGTTCTACGTGCTGGTCAACGACGAGGAGCAGTACAGCCTGTGGCCCGTGTTCGCCGAGGTGCCCGCAGGCTGGCGCGTGGTTTTCGGCGAGAGCACCAGGGCCGACTGTCTGGCCTACGTCGAAGAGGTCTGGACGGATCTGCGGCCACGCAGCCTGCGTGAGGCCATGGACCGGGCGTGACTCAGGCGCCCTGGGCAGCGCCGTCCATGTCGAACACCCGGGCATGCAGCACCGTGCGGTTGCGCAGGGCGGCGCGCACCGCCCGGTGCAGCCCGTCCTCCAGGTAGACGTTCCCGCGCCATCTGACCGCGTGCGGGAACAGGTCGCCGTAGAACGTCGAGTCCTCGGACAGCAGCCGGTCCAGCGCGAGCACGGTGGTGGTCATGACGAGTTCGTCGAGCCGGATCTGCCTCGGCGGGATCTGGGCCCACTGCCGGTGGGACAGCCCGTGGTCAGGGTAGGGCCTGCCATCGCGAACCCCTTTGAAGATCATCGACGCGCCTTTGCTGCCCGTTGCCCCCGCATACTGTTGTCTCGTTCGTGAGGGTAGCCTGCCCGCGCCGCGCGCGCCGTGTCTCTGCCGGCCCTGTCTGCGATGCTGTATCCCGCGGTCCCAGTAAAATGAATACGGCCAGTTACATGTCTTCTTCAGGTGGTGATCTATGGGCAGCGCCGACGACCGTCGTTTCGAGGTTCTCCGTGCCATCGTCGCCGACTTCGTCGCCACGAAGGAGCCGATCGGATCCAAGGCTCTGGTCGAGCGGCACAACCTCGGTGTGTCGAGTGCGACCGTGCGCAACGACATGGCGGTGCTGGAGGCCGAGGGCTACATCGCACAGCCGCACACCAGCTCAGGGCGGGTGCCGACCGAGAAGGGCTACCGCGAGTTCGTCGACCGGCTTCAGGAGGTCAAGCCGATGTCGGGCGCCGAGCGGCGCGCGATCCTGACCTTCCTGGAGTCCGGGGTCGACCTCGACGACGTACTCAGGCGCGCGGTGCGGCTTCTCGCGCAGCTGACCCGTCAGGTCGCGGTCGTCCAGTACCCGACCCTGACCACCTCGTCCGTCCGCCGCCTCGAAGTGGTGGCGCTGACCCCGGCGCGGCTGCTGCTGGTGGTGATCACCGACACCGGGCGCGTCGATCAGCGCATCGTCGAACTCGGCGACCCGATCGACGACGCCCAGCTGGCGCAGCTGCGTGACCTGCTGGGCCAGGCGCTGGAAGGTAAACCGCTGTCGGCGGCCTCGGTGGCGGTGTCGGACCTGGCGTCGCACCTCAACGGGCAGGGCAGTCTGGCCAATGCGGTCGGCAGATCGGCGACGGTGCTGGTCGAGACGCTGGTCGAGCACACCGAGGAGCGCTTGCTGCTGGGCGGCACCGCGAACCTGACCCGCAACACCGCGGACTTCGGCGGGTCGCTGCGCTCGGTGCTCGAAGCGCTGGAGGAACAGGTGGTGGTGCTGCGGCTGCTGGCGAAACAGCAGGAGGCGGGCAAGGTCACCGTGCGGATCGGTCACGAGACCGAGGCCGAGGAGATGGCGGGCACCTCGGTGATCAGCACCGCGTACGGCAGTTCGGGCAAAGTCTTCGGCGGCATGGGTGTGTTGGGGCCCACACGGATGGACTATCCGGGAACCATCGCGAACGTCGCCGCAGTTGCTCTCTATATTGGCGAAGTCTTAGGAAACCGCTGACCGCGTTCCCCGCAGGGGTTTGAGCGGATCGGTCGGGTGGGAAAGGTTGAGCGTGGCACGCGACTATTACGGGCTGCTCGGAGTGAGCAAGGGCGCGAGTGATTCGGAGATCAAGCGCGCGTACCGAAAGCTCGCCCGCGAACTACATCCGGACGTCAATCCGGACGAGGGCGCCCAGGCGCGCTTCCAGGAGATCAGCGCCGCCTACGAGGTGCTCAGCGATCCCGAGAAGCGGCGCATCGTCGACCTCGGCGGCGACCCGCTGGAGTCCGCGGCGGCCGCAGGCGGCGGCTTCTCCGGGTTCGGCGGTCTCGGCGACGTCTTCGAGGCCTTCTTCGGTGGCGGCGGCGCCTCACGCGGCCCGGTGGGACGCGTGCGGCCCGGCTCGGACTCGCTGCTGCGGATGCGACTCGATCTCGAGGAATGCGCCACGGGCGTCACCAAGCAGGTCACCGTCGACACGGCGATCCTGTGCGATCTGTGCCACGGCAAGGGCACGCACGGCGACTCCTCACCGGTCACCTGCGACACGTGCGGCGGCCGCGGCGAGATCCAGACCGTGCAGCGGTCCCTGCTCGGACAGGTGATGACCTCGCGGCCGTGCCCGGTCTGCGGCGGCGTCGGCGAGGTCATCCCGAACCCGTGCAACCGGTGCTCCGGCGACGGCCGGGTGCGGGCCCGCCGCGAGATCAGTGTGAAGATCCCGGCCGGTGTCGGCGACGGTATGCGGGTGCGGCTGGCCGCCCAGGGGGAGGTCGGGCCCGGCGGCGGGCCTGGCCGGTGACCTCTACGTCGAGGTGCACGAGAAGCCGCACCCGGTGTTCGTCCGTGACGGCGACGATCTGCACTGCACGGTGTCGGTCCCGATGGTCGACGCCGCGCTCGGCACGACAGTGACCGTCGACGCGATCCTGGACGGGCCGACCGAGATCACCATCGCCGCCGGTACCCAGCCCGGCTCGGTGACCACGCTGCGCGGGCACGGCATGCCGCACCTGCGCTCCGGGGTGCGCGGAGATCTGCACGCCCACATCGACGTCGTGGTGCCGTCGCGGCTCGACCACGAGGACATCGAGTTGCTCCGCGCGTTCAAGGAGCGCACCAAGGGCACCGCCGAGGTGCGCTCGGCGCAGAACGGCAACGCGTCCGCGCACGGGGGCGGGCTGTTCTCGCGCCTGCGCGAGACGTTCACCGGCCGCTAGCCCGGACGCTGCCGTCCCGATGCGCTCGCTGTTCTACGTCGACGCCGTGCCGGGCACAGGTGAGTCGGCCGTCGTCGACGGCGAGGAGGGCCACCACGCGGCCACCGTGTGCCGGACCCGGGCGGGGGAGGAACTCGACCTCGCCGACGGTGCCGGGACGATCGCCCACTGTGTCGTCGAGGACGTCGCGAAGGGCCGGCTCAGCGCCCGGGTCCTGGACCGCCGCGTCCTCGCGCCGCCGGCACCGTCGGTGACCGTGGTGCAGGCGCTGCCCAAATCCGACCGCTCCGAACTCGCGATCGACCTGGCCACCGAGGCCGGCGCGGACGCGTTCGTGGCCTGGCAGGCGTCGCGCTGCGTGGCGCGCTGGGACGGTGCGGCCAAGGTGGACAAGGGTTTGCGGCGATGGCGCGCGGTGGCGCGCTCGGCGGCGCGGCAGTCGCGGCGCCCCTACATCCCGACCGTCGACGGGCTGGTGTCCACCCGCGACCTGGTCGCCACGACACGGTCCGCGCCGGCGGGCACGGTGCTGGTGCTGCACGAGTCGGCCACCCGGCCCTTCGCCGAAACGGTTGTGCCGCAGGCAGAGTCTCTGACCCTGATCGTCGGGCCCGAAGGCGGCGTCGCCGACGAGGAGCTGGCCGCGCTGGTGGACGCCGGGGCCGTCGCCGTGCGGCTGGGACCGACCGTGCTGCGCACGTCGACGGCCGCCGCGGTCGCGCTGGGGGCACTGGGAGTACTCACCCCGCGCTGGTCGTAGAAACCCCCGGGGGGTAGTTTCCCACGGGACATTTAGATAGGTTAGCCTTCCCTCTGACCGTAAAGGCCCGAGGCTGCGCCGATCTCTCGAAGGACTCCCGATTCTCACCCGTCTGACGCGAGCGTGGATACCGCTCCTCTTGGTGATCGTGCTCGTCGTCGGGGGTTTCGCGGTGTGGCGGATCCGCGGCATCTTCGGCTCCCATCAACTGCCGACCTACGCGGGGAACATGTCCGAGGATTCCAACAAGTCGGACCCGAAGGTCGTGCGCTACGAGATCTTCGGCGAGCCCGGCGCCACCGCCGACATCAATTACATCGACGCCGAAGGGGACCCGAACCAGGTCGTCGGCGCCGCGCTGCCGTGGTCGATCGAAGTGGAGTCGAACTCCCCGGCGATGGTCGGAAACGTGGTGGCCCAGGGTGACGGCGACTTCCTCGGCTGCCGCATCCTGGCCGACGACGTCGTCAAGGACGAACGCACCGCCCACAACGTCACCGCCTACGTCTACTGCTTCACCAAGTCCGCATGACCCGGTCCCCGAACAGGTCCCTGCAGGACCCGACGACCCTGGCCCGGTGGATCCGCCGGCTGGCCGTGCCGATCATCCTCGGCTGGGTGCTGCTGGTCGCGGCGCTGAACCTGCTGGTGCCGCAGTTGGAAGTGGTGGCCGCCCAGAACGCCGTGTCGATGAGCCCCAGCGATGCGCCGGCGATGCGGGCGATGTCCGACATGGGCCGGCTCTTCGGCGAATCCGACTCCGACTCCGTCGCGATGGTGGTCCTCGAAGGCGAGGAACCGCTCGGCGACGACGCGCACGCCTACTACGACGGGCTCATCGAGAAACTCGAAGCCGCACCCGAGCACGTCCGCAACATCCAGGACATGTGGGGCGACCCGCTGACCGAGGCCGCCGCGCAGAGCTCCGACGGGCGCGCCGCCTACGTCGCGCTGAACCTGGCCGGGAACATGGGCGAGACGAAGTCCAACGAGTCGGTCGCCGCCGTCCGCGACATCGTCGCCAACTCGCCCCCGCCACCCGGGGTGCAGGTACACGTCACCGGTCCCGCGGCACTGACCGCCGACGTCAACATCGCCGGCGAGAGCAGCATGGCGTTGATCCTGCTGGTCACCTTCGCCGTGATCATCGTGCTGCTGCTGTTCTTCTACCGGTCGGTCACCACGGTCGTGCTGCTGCTGATCATGGTCGGCGTCCAGATGTCGATCGCCCGCGGTGTGGTGGCCGCGCTGGGCCACTTCCAGGTCATCGGGCTGTCGACGTTCGCGGTGAACCTGCTGATCTCACTGGCCGTCGCGGCAGGCACCGACTACGCGATCTTCCTTGTCGGCCGCTACCAGGAGGCCCGCGCGTCCGGGGCCGACCACGAAGCCGCCTACTACGAGATGTTCCACGGCACAGCGCATGTGGTGCTGGGCTCCGGCCTGACCATCGCCGGGGCGATGTACTGCCTGTCGTTCACCCGGATGCCGTACTTCCAGAGCATGGGCGTGCCGTGCGCGGTCGGCATCCTCGCCGGGGTCGCCGTGGCGCTGACGCTGGGGCCCGCGATCGTCGCCGTCGGCAGCCGTTTCGGCCTGCTGGAGCCCAAGCGCGCCATGCGGATCCGGGCCTGGCGCCGGGTCGGCGCCACCGTCGTGCGCTGGCCCGGACCGATCCTGGTCGCATCGCTGGCGCTGGCACTGATCGGGCTCGCCGCGCTGCCGGGCTACCAGACCAGCTACGACGACACCCGCTACATCCCGGAGTCCATCCCGGCCAACGCCGGCCTGCAGGCCGCCACCGAGTACTTCTCGCTGTCGCGGATGAGCCCGGAGGTGCTCATCGTCGAGACCGACCGCGACCTGCGCAACTCGTCGGACTTCCTGATCCTGGACCGGTTGGCCAAGCGGGTCTTCAACGTCGAAGGCGTGGCCCGGGTGCAGGCGCCGAGCCGCCCCGACGGCGCGCCGATCGCGCACACCTCGATCCCGTTCCTGATCAGCATGCAGGGCGTCGGCCAGCAGCAGAACATGAAGCTGATGAAGGACCGCATCGCCGACATGCGGACCCAGGCCGACGACATCGGCGAGACCATCGCGACGATGAAGAAGATGTACGGGCTGATGACGAAGTTCTCCGGCATCACCACCGTGATGATCGACGACATGACCGACATGCGCGACACCGTCCACCTGTTGCGCGACATGGTCGCCGATTTCGACGACCAGTTCCGGCCGATCCGCAACTACTTCTACTGGGAACCGCACTGCTACAACATCCCGCTGTGCTGGTCGTTCCGGTCGCTGTTCGACTCGATGGACGGCATCGGCACGATGACCGACACCTTCGACAAGGCCGTGGTCAACATGGACGAGATGAAGGCGCTGCTGCCCGAGATGCTCGCGACGTTCCCGCCGATGATCGAGACCATGGAGAGCATGCGTCAGATGATGCTGTCCACCTACGCCACCATGGGCGGCTTCTACGACCAGATGGACGAGCTGACCCGCGACTCCACCGAGATGGGCAAGGCGTTCGACGCGGCGAAGAACGACGACTCGTTCTACCTGCCGCCCGAGGTGTTCGAGAACGAGGACTTCAAGCGGGCGATGGAGAGCTTCTTCTCGCCCGACGGCAAGACCGTGCGGATGCTGATCGCCCACCGCGGCAACCCGACCACCGAAGAGGCGCTGCAGCGCGTCGAACCGATCAAGATCGCGGCGATCGAGGCGCTCAAAGGCACCCCACTGGAGAACGCCACGATCCAGCTCGGCGGCACCGCCGCGACGTTCAAGGACATGTCCGACGGATCCCGCTACGACCTGCTCATCGCGGTGATCTCGGCGATGTGCCTGGTGCTGATGATCATGCTGGTGCTCACCCGCAGCCTGGTCGCCGCGCTGGTGATCGTCGGCACCGTGACGCTGTCGCTGGGCGCGTCGTTCGGCATCTCGATCCTGATCTGGCAGCACATCGTCGGCATCGAACTGCACTGGATGGTGCTGGCGCTGTCGATCATCGCGCTGATCGCGGTCGGCTCCGACTACAACCTGCTGCTGGTGTCCCGGTTCAAGGAGGAGATCCCGGCCGGGATCAAGACCGGAATGATCCGGGCGATCGGCGGCACCGGCAGCGTCGTGACCGTGGCCGGGGTGGTGTTCGCGCTGACCATGGCGTCGATGGTGGTCAGCGACCTGCGGGTGATGGCGCAGGTCGGCACGACGATCGGGCTGGGGCTGCTGTTCGACACGTTCGTGGTGCGCGCGTTCATGATGCCCGCGATCGCGACGCTGCTCGGGCGCTGGTTCTGGTGGCCGCTGGTGGTGCGGTCCCGACCGCTGCCCGCGCCTCCGCGGCCCTGACCTTGGGCGCTCGCGGGGGGCGGCGCTAAACTGGGGTTTCCCGTTCACGACCCAGGAAGCAGGCAGAAAACCTCACGTGGCGCCCCGCGAGAACGCAAGCTCGGCCGCATCAGCAGCATCTTCTGGCACGTCGGTCCGCAGCACCATCACAGTTCCGCCCGAATACGTCATGGGCCTCCTGGGATCCTCCGACGAGAATCTGCGCGAGCTCGAAGATCTGCTCACCGCCGACATCCACGCCCGCGGCAACGAGATCACCCTTTCCGGTGACCCCGCCGACGTGGCACTGGCCGAACGGGCCATCTCCGAGCTGGTCGAGGTCGTCGGCAGCGGTCAGCGGTTGACCCCTGACGCCGTGCGGCGCGGGGTGGCGATGCTGACCGGGGCCGGTGACGAGTCGCCGGCCGACGTCCTGACACTGGACATCCTGTCCCGCCGGGGCAAGACGATCCGGCCCAAGACGCTGAACCAGAAGCGCTACGTCGACGCGATCGACGCGAAGACGATCGTGTTCGGCATCGGCCCGGCCGGCACCGGCAAGACGTATCTGGCGATGGCCAAGGCGGTCAGCGCGCTGCAGACCAAGCAGGTCAGCCGGATCATCCTGACCCGCCCCGCGGTGGAGGCCGGCGAACGCCTCGGCTTCCTGCCCGGCACGCTCAGCGAGAAGATCGACCCCTACCTGCGTCCGCTCTACGACGCGCTGCACGACATGATGGATCCCGAGCTGATCCCGAAGCTGATGACCGCAGGCGTGATCGAGGTCGCGCCGCTGGGCTACATGCGCGGACGCACGCTCAACGATGCGTTCATCATCCTCGACGAGGCGCAGAACACCACCGCGGAGCAGATGAAGATGTTCCTGACGCGGCTCGGTTTCGGCTCGAAGATCGTGGTGACCGGCGATGCCACGCAGGTCGACCTGCCCAACGGGTCGGGCTCGGGACTGCGTGCGGCGATGCGCATCCTCGACGGCATCGACGACATCCACTTCGCCGAGCTGACCAGCGCCGACGTGGTGCGTCACCGGCTGGTGTCCGAGATCGTGGACGCCTACGAACGGGCCGAGGTGAAGCTCGGCGATTCGACCACGAACCGGGCGCAGCGCCGCTCGTCCGGCTCCGGACGTCCACGGCGGTAACGGCTTCATGAGCATCGAGGTATCCAACGAGTCCGGGTTCGACGTCTCCGAAGAGGAACTGATCAGCGTCGCGCGGTTCGTCATCCGCAAGATGGACGTCAACCCTGCGGCCGAGCTGTCGATGATGCTGCTCGACACCGCGGCGATGGCCGACCTGCACATGCGGTGGATGGACCTGCCCGGCCCCACCGACGTGATGAGCTTCCCGATGGACGAGCTGGAGCCCGGCGGGCGCCCGGACGCGCCCGAACCGGGACCGTCGATGCTCGGCGACATCGTGCTGTGCCCGGAGTTCGCCGCCAAGCAGGCCGCCGACGCCGGCCACACGCTGGGTCAGGAACTGGCCCTGCTCACCGTGCACGGTGTGCTGCACCTGCTGGGCTACGACCACGCCGAACCCGACGAGGAGAAAGAGATGTTCGCCCTGCAGCGCGAACTCCTCGAAGGGTGGGTCGCCGAGCAGGTCGAGGCCTACCACCAGGACCGGCAGACCGAGAAGGACCGCCGGCTGGTGGACAGGTTGCGACATTTCGACGAGTTGCACCACGGCGACGAACTGACCCCCGGCGACACTCCGTGACCCCGATCGGCCAGCTGCTCACCGCCATCGTTCTGATCTTCTTCGGTGGGTTGTTCGCCGCCATCGACGCGGCGCTGAGCACCGTGTCGATGGCCCGGGTCGAGGAACTCGTGCGCGACGAGCGCCCCGGCGCCGTGCGCCTGGCCCGGGTGATGGTCGAGCGCCCCCGCTACATCAACCTCATCGTGTTGCTGCGCATCACCTGCGAGGTGACCGCCACGGTGCTGCTGGCCGCGTTCCTCGACGGCGGGCTCGGCGTCACGTGGGGGTTGGCCGCCGCGGCCGCCATCATGGCCGTCGTCAGCTTCGTGTTCGTCGGCGTCGGGCCGCGGACCCTGGGCAGGCAGAACGCCTACAGCATCGCGTTGGTGACCGCGCTTCCGCTGCAAGCGATCTCGGTGCTGCTGCTCCCGGTCAGCCGGCTGCTGGTGTTGATCGGTAATGCGCTGACACCCGGGCGCGGTTTCCGCAACGGCCCGTTCGCGTCCGAGATCGAACTGCGCGAGGTCGTCGACCTGGCCCAGCAGCGCGGTGTGGTGGCCGACGACGAACGCCGGATGATCCAGTCGGTGTTCGAACTCGGCGACACCCCTGCGCGCGAGGTGATGGTCCCGCGCACCGAGATGGTGTGGATCGAGCACGACAAGACCGCAGGCCAGGCCACATCCCTCGCGGTGCGCAGCGGCCACTCCCGCATCCCGGTGATCGGCGAGAACGTCGACGACGTCATCGGTGTGGTGTATCTGAAGGACCTGGTGCAGCGCACCTACTACTCCACCGACCGGGGCCGTGACACCCCGGTCAAGGACGTGATGCGCGCCGCGGCGTTCGTGCCGGACTCCAAGCCGCTGGACGCGCTGCTGCGCGACATGCAGCGCGACCGGGTCCACATGGTCCTGCTGGTCGACGAATACGGCGCGATCGCCGGGCTCGTCACGATCGAGGACGTGCTGGAGGAGATCGTCGGCGAGATCGCCGACGAGTACGACACCGACGAGGTGGCACCGGTCGAGGACCTCGGTGACCATCAGTACCGGGTCTCCGCACGGCTGTCGATCGAAGACCTCGGCGAGCTCTACGACAAAGACTTCGACGAGGACCTCGACGTCGACACCGTGGGCGGGCTGGTCGCGCTGGAGCTCGGCCGCGTGCCGCTGCCCGGCGCCGAGGTGACCTGGGACGGCCTGCGATTGCGCGCCGAGGGCGGGCCGGACCCGCGTGGCCGGGTCCGGATCGGCACCGTGCTGGTCAGCCCCGTCGAACCGCCGGAGAACGTGGAAGGACAGGAATGAGCGCGCTCGATCCCGAGGACACCAAGCTGGTGGTGCTGGCCCGAGGTGCGATGGGCCGTGCCGAGGCCGGCGCCGGGGCCGCGGTCCGAGACACCGACGGGCGCACCTACGCGGGCGCACCGGTGGAGCTGGCCGCGCTCACGCTGACCGCACTGCAGGCGGCCGTCGCGGCCGCGGTGTCCAGCGGCGCGACCGGGCTGGAAGCCGCTGTGCTGGTGGGTGGTTCGGCCGACGACGCCGGAGTGGCCGCGGTGCGCGAACTCTCGCCCGGGGCCGCCGTCATCGTGACCGACCGCGCAGGTGCCCCGCTGTGACCGATGACGTCGAATTCCGTTCCGGTTTCGTCTGTTTCGTCGGCAGGCCGAACACCGGCAAGTCCACGCTGACCAACGCGCTGGTCGGCACGAAGGTGGCGATCACCTCGAACCGGCCGCAGACCACCCGGCACACGATCCGCGGCATCGTGCATCGCGACGAGTTCCAGATCGTGCTCGTCGACACCCCCGGACTGCACCGGCCCCGCACCCTGCTCGGGCAGCGGCTCAACGACCTGGTCAAGGGCACCTACTCCGAGGTCGACGTGATCGGGTTGTGCATCCCGGCCGACGAGAAGATCGGCCCGGGGGACCGCTGGATCTACGAGCAGATCCGGGCCGTCGCGCCGCGGACCACGCTGGTGGTGGTCGTCACCAAGATCGACAAGGTGTCCAAGGACCGGGTCGGCGAACAGCTGCTGGCCGTCAGCGAACTGGTCGGCCCGGACACCGAGATCGTGCCTGTCTCAGCCACTTCGGGCACCCAGCTGGATGTGCTGACTTCGGTGCTGGCTGCCAAGCTGCCGCCGGGGCCGGCGTTCTACCCCGACGGTGAACTCACCGACGAACCCGAAGAAGTGCTGATGGCCGAACTGATCCGGGAGGCCGCGCTCGAAGGGGTGCGCGACGAGCTGCCGCACTCGCTGGCGGTGGTGATCGACGAGGTCGAGCTCAGGCCGGACCGCCCGGAAGACGACCCGCTGATGGACGTGCACGCCATCCTCTACGTCGAACGTGACTCGCAGAAGGGCATCGTCATCGGCAAGGGCGGGGCCCGGCTGCGTGAGGTCGGGACGGCCGCGCGCACCCAGATCGAGAAACTGCTGGGCACCAAGGTCTATCTGGATCTGCGCGTCAAGATCGCCAAGAACTGGCAGCGCGACCCGAAACAGCTTGGCCGGCTGGGCTTCTAGGCCGCGTTAGCCGGGCTGGCCGTACACCGCGACCACCACGGTGCGGTCCAGGCTGTTCTCCGACCACACGCCGATCTGGGTGTTGGCGCAGTTGCTCATGATCGCCATGTAGTCGGGACGGTGGTACCACTGGTTGAGGATCTCGATGCCGCTGATCGCCAGCGCCGGGTTGATCGCGACCGTCTCGGCGACGGTGCCCACGAAGCCGGCCCGATTCGCGCGGTCCTGCACCGTGGACCCGTCGGAGCCGATGTCGCCGTTCAGCGCCCGGTTGCGCAGGACGTCGTTGGCGTGCCACTGCGCGGCCAGCTGCAACTGCGGGTTGACCTTGATTTCGGTGTCGCAGTCGTTGTGCTGCTGGATCGTGTAGACGTTCACCGCGACGCTCTCGTTGAGGCGCCGGTTGTCCGCCTGGGCTGCGGGCGTGCCTGCCACCGCCGCACCCAACACGACGACGGCGGGCAGGGCGCGCACGACATGGCTGATCACAGCCCGCAGATTACGCGACCTGATTGTCGACCGGTTCCGGAGTCGCCGGCCGCGGGACTTCGGCAGGCTCCGCCGGGGGCCGGGGCGTCCACCAGTCCTCGGGCTGGTGCGCCGCCCACCCGTTGAACGCCTCCAGCGCCGCGGCCAGTGACACCAGCAGCGGCTCGCTGTCGGCCGGGCCCATCAGCTGCACCCCGATCGGCAGGCCGTCGGAGGTGAAGCCGGCCGGGATGTTGATCGACGGCCAGCCCAGCAGGTTCCACGGCCACGTCACCGGGCACGCCTTGATCATCGTGCGGTCGGTGGCCAGTCCGCCGAGATTGTCGAACGCGTGCACCTTCGGGGGCGGCAGCGCGGTGGTCGGGGCCAGCACGACGTCGGCGAGATTGAACACCCAGCCGATGCGCTGCCTGCTCCGCTCCTCCCGCGCGCGGGCCTTGCGCAACACGTTCTGCGACAGCAGCCGACCCATCCGGGCGTTGGCCCGGGTGCGGTCGTCCCATCGCACCCCGTAACCCATCCGGTCCATCCACTCGGGGATCCCGGATGTCGAGCGGGCCAGGAAGTTCCACGACATCCGCAGGTTGTAGTCGGGGTCGGCGTCCACGATGGTGTGGCCGAGCTGGGTCAGCTGGTCGGCCACCGCGTCCACGGCCGCGCGGATCTCCGGGTGCAGCGTCGCGCGGAACCCGGTGAACGGGAACTTCGTGGACTTCGCGATGCGCAGCGGACCGGGCGCCCGGGAGATGTAGTCGGACACCCGTACCGGCGCCGGGGTGTGCAGATCGCCGGGAGCGTTGCCCGACGCCGCGTCGAGTAGTAGCGCCGCGTCGGACACGGTGCGGGCGAGCACACCGTTGACGGTGATGCCGTTGAACGCCTCCGGGAGAGGCGAGGTCGAGATGCGTCCGCGTTGCGGCTTGATCCCGACCAGATGGGTCCACGCCGCCGGGATGCGGACGCTGCCGGCCCCGTCGGAGCCGATCGCGGCGGCGACCAGCCCGGCGGCCACGGCCGCGGCGCTGCCGCCCGAGGAACCCCCGGGCGTGTGCTCGGGCGACCACGGGTTGCGGGTGTGCCCGAATGCGGGCCCGCTGGTGAACGGCCACTGACCGAGCTCGCAGGTGTTGGTCTTGCCGACGATCACGGCTCCGGCGGCGCGCAGCCGGCGCACCACCTCGGCATCGGCATCGGCGACCCGGACGTCGCCGTCGGCGCCGAACCGGGTGGGCACGCCGGCGACGTCGACGTCGTCCTTGACCGCGATCGGGATGCCCAGCAGCGGGTACCGGCACGGGTCGGCGCCCGCCGCGCGCTTGCGGTCGGCCTCGGCGGCGTCGGCCAGCGCCTGCTCGGCGAGCACCACCCGGAACGCGTTCAGGGTCGGCTGGCTCGCCTCGATGGCCGCCAGCGACCGGGTCACCAGGTCGACGGACGTGGCGGTACCCGCGGCGAGCTGGAACAACTGGTTGCCCACCGTGGGAAATCGGGTGTGACGCCGGGAGAGGGATGAACTGCGGGAAGAAGTGGTGTCGGCCATCACGTACGAGAGTATCGGCGCTGCGAACCGAAAATCGTCACCCGGCAGTGGGAGACTGGGCTGATGCGTCTGTACCGGGATCGGGCTGTGGTGCTCCGGCAGCACAAGCTCGGCGAAGCCGACCGGATCGTGAGTCTGCTGACTCGCGATCACGGTCTGGTGCGGGCGGTGGCCAAAGGGGTGCGGCGCACCCGCAGCAAGTTCGGCGCACGGCTGGAACCGTTCGCGCACATCGACGTTCAGCTGCACCCGGGGCGCAACCTGGACATCGTCACCCAGGTTCAGGCCATCGACGCGTTCGCCTCGGACATCGTCAGCGACTACGGCCGCTACACCTGTGCCTGCGCGATGCTGGAGACCGCGGAGCGGATCGCGGGGGAGGAGCGCGCCCCGGTGCCTGCGCTGCACCGGCTCACCGTGGCCGCACTGCGCGCGGTGGCCGACGCCGCCCGTCCCCGTGAACTCGTCCTCGACGCCTATCTGCTGCGCGCGATGGGGGTTGCGGGATGGGCGCCGGCGCTGACCGAGTGCGCGCGGTGCGCGGCCCCCGGCCCGCACCGGGCGTTCCACGTCGGGGCGGGCGGAAGCGTGTGTGTGCACTGCAGGCCGTCCGGCTCGGTGACCCCGCCGCAGGGGGTGCTGGACCTGATGGCCGCCCTGTACGAGGGCGACTGGGAGCACGCTCAGCTGTCCACCTCGGCGCACCGCAGCCAGGCCAGCGGGCTGGTGGCCGCGCATCTGCAATGGCACCTGGAACGCCAGCTGCGGACGTTGCCACTCGTGGAGCGCAGGGCAGAGCGGATGGTTGCCGGAGGCATCAGGCAGGATGTTGCGCATGGCAATGGAACGGACCGGGCGGCGGAAGGGTCAGCCCGGTTACCCGCAGCTGCCCCCGGCGCCTGACGACTACCCGACCTTCCCGGACAAGTCGACCTGGCCCGTCGTCTTCCCTGAACTTCCGCCGCGGACCAACGGCAAGTTCTCCCGGCCGCCGCAGCACACCTCGAAAGAGGCTGCGCCGAAGATCCCGGCCGGTCAGGTGCCCAACCACGTCGCCGTCGTGATGGACGGCAACGGCCGCTGGGCCACCCAGCGCGGCCTCGGCCGCACCGAGGGCCACAAGATGGGCGAGGCGGTGCTCATCGACATCACCTGCGGGGCCATCGAGATCGGCATCAAACACCTCACCGTGTACGCGTTCTCCACCGAGAACTGGAAGCGCAGCACCGAGGAGGTGCGCTTCCTGATGGGGTTCAACCGGGAGGTGGTGCGCCGGCGCCGGGAGAACCTCAACGAGATGGGCGTGCGGATGCGCTGGGTCGGTTCGCGGCCCCGCATGTGGAGCAGCGTCATCAAGGAATTCGACATCGCCGAGCAGATGACCGTCGACAACGACGTCATCACGATCAACTACTGCGTCAACTACGGCGGCCGCACCGAGATCGTCGAGGCGGCACGTGAACTGGCCCAGGAGGCCGTCGACGGCAAGATCAAGCCGAACCGCATCAGCGAGGCGCAGTTCGCCAAGCACCTGCACCGCGCCGACATTCCTGACGTCGACCTGTTCATCCGGACCTCAGGTGAGCAGCGGGCCAGCAACTTCCTGCTGTGGCAGGCGGCCTATGCCGAGTACGTGTTCCAGGACAAGCTGTGGCCGGACTACGACCGCCGCGACCTGTGGGCGGCGTGCGAGGAGTACGTGAGCCGCAACAGGCGCTTCGGCAGGGCCGAATGATGTACTGCAGCGGCAGGGCCGAATGATGGAACTGTCCGATCGTCTGGCGGTGGTGCTGGCCGAGATCCTGCCGGTGACCCGGGAGGACGACGGCGCGCTGACCGTGCAGCACGACCAGACGTTCGCCTCGCTGCGGGTGGTCACCATCGCCGAGGACCTCGACCTGGTGTCGCTGACGCAGGTGCTCGCCTGGGATCTGTTGCTGGACAAGAATCTTCGCGCCAAGGTCGCCCAACATGCCCACGACACGCTGCTGGGCACGGTGTCACTGGTCGAGAAGACCGGTGCGGCCGGGGGGAACTCCAAGAAGGTCGGCGACGTGCTGTTGCGGTACAACTTCCCGGCGGCCGGGCTGACCGACGACGCGCTGCGGACCCTGGTCTTGATGGTGTTGTCCACCGGGAGCGACGTGCGGCGGGCCCTGACCGGTTAAGGTCGCCGAATGCGCATCCTGCTCATCGTCGTGGGCGTGCTGGTCGCGCTGGTCGGCACGTTGTTCGCGTTCCAGGGCTTCGGCGCGGTGCAGGGCAGCCCCATGAGCGGCACCACCACGTGGTCGGTCCTCGGGCCGCTGATCGCGATCGCCGGCGTGCTGATCGCCGTTGCGGGTTGGCGTCGCGGCAGGAAGCGCTAACCGCCGGCCGTGCAGCCGGTGCAGATGCCGAAGATCTCGATGGTGTGGCTGACGTCGGAGAAGCCGTGTTCGTGCGCGACGTCGGCGGCCCACGCCTCGACCTGACCGCCCTGGATCTCCACGGTGCAGCCGCAGGCGCGGCAGACCAGGTGATGGTGATGGTGTTCGGAACAGCGCCGGTACACCGATTCGCCGGTGTCGGTGCGCAGGGTGTCGACCATCCCGGCGGCGGCCATCTGCTGCAGCGTGCGGTACACCGTCGTCAGGCCGATGCCTTCACCGCGGCGGCGCAGTTCGTCGTGCAGTTCCTGGGCGGACCGGAAGTCGTCGATGTTCTCCAGCAGTGCGGAGATGGCGGCGCGCTGGCGGGTCGAGCGGACCGCGCCGGTCATCGGGGTTCCTCGGTGGCGTGGGTGACCGCGGCGACCACGATCTCGGCGAGGTGACTGTCGACCAGGCGGTACAGCACCTCCCGGCCCGAGCGTGCGCCCTCCACCACGCCCGCGGACTTCAGGATGCGCAGGTGCTGGCTGACCAGCGGCTGGGGCACGTCGAGGGCGTCGACGAGCTCGTGGACGCAGCGCGCCTCCTCGCGCAGCTGCAGCACGATCGCGATCCGCACCGGGGCGGCCAGTGCCCGCAGCAGGTCCCCGGCGGTGTCGAGAACCGCGCGCTGCGGAAGCTCGGCGGGCGGGGTTCCTGCATGGTTGTGGATCTCCGGCGAACCCGCTGTACTGGAAATCGTTTTCATTAGGTGTCACGATACATGCGCGACCGTGCATGTCAATCGGGGATGTGACGCGGGCGGCAATAGCGACCTCGCTACGCTGTCACTCCGTGGCCTCCTCGATCATCGACACCGTTGCGAACCTCGCCAAGCGTCGCGGACTGGTGTTCCAGTCCGGCGAGATCTACGGCGGTACCAAATCCGCCTGGGACTACGGTCCACTCGGGGTCGAACTCAAGGAGAACATCAAGCGCCAGTGGTGGCGCTCGGTCGTCACCGGCCGCGACGACGTCGTCGGACTGGACAGCGCGATCATCCTGCCGCGCCAGGTGTGGGTGGCCTCCGGTCACGTCGAGGTGTTCAACGACCCGCTGGTGGAGTGCCTGAACTGCCACAAGCGGCACCGGCAGGACCACATGCAGGAAGCCTTCTTCGAGAAGAAGGGCGCCAAGGAGGGGTACGCCGACCCCGACACGGTGCCGATGTCCGAGATCGTGTGCCCGGACTGCGGCACCAAGGGGCAGTGGACCGAGCCCCGCGACTTCAACATGATGCTCAAGACCTACCTCGGCCCGATCGAGTCCGAGGAAGGCCTGCACTACCTGCGCCCCGAGACCGCGCAGGGCATCTTCGTGAACTTCGCGAACGTGGTCACCACCGCGCGCAAGAAGCCGCCCTTCGGCATCGGCCAGATCGGTAAGAGCTTCCGCAACGAGATCACCCCCGGCAACTTCATCTTCCGCACCCGCGAGTTCGAGCAGATGGAGATGGAGTTCTTCGTCGAGCCGTCGACGGCTCCGGAATGGCATCAGTACTGGATCGACACCCGGCTGCAGTGGTACGTCGACCTCGGCATCGATCGCGACAACCTGCGGCTCTACGAGCATCCGAAGGAGAAGTTGTCGCACTACTCCGACGGCACCACCGACATCGAGTACAAGTTCGGTTTCTCCGGCAACCCGTGGGGTGAGCTCGAGGGTATCGCCAACCGCACCAACTTCGACTTGTCCACGCACTCAAAGCATTCCGGTGTCGACCTGTCGTTCTACGACCAGGCCACCGACACCCGCTACGTGCCGTACGTGATCGAGCCCGCCGCCGGCCTGACCCGCTCGCTGATGGCGTTCCTGGTCGACGCCTACACCGAGGACGAGGCCCCCAACGCCAAGGGCGGCGTCGACAAGCGCACGGTGCTGCGGCTGGATCCGCGGCTCGCGCCGGTCAAGGCCGCGGTGCTGCCGCTGTCGCGGCACGCCGACCTGTCGCCGAAGGCGCGCGATCTGGCGGCCGAGCTGCGCAAGGCGTGGAACGTCGAGTTCGACGACGCGGGCGCGATCGGCCGCCGCTACCGCCGCCAGGACGAGATCGGCACCCCGTACTGCATCACCGTCGACTTCGACTCGCTGGACGACCACGCGGTCACCATCCGCGAACGCGACGCGATGACCCAGGAGCGCGTGGCCATCGACGCGGTGTCCGACTACCTGGCGGTGCGCCTGAAAGGCTGCTGAGCCTTCTTCCCTCTGTGGCGCGAGCGTGCGCGTCTGCGGCGGACACGCCGTCAGAATCACGAAGTTCACGCACGCTCACGCCGCCATCCGGCGCGTCAACGCGTTCGCGATGCGCCGCACCATGACCTCGGGGTGCTTGCGGACGTCCTCGGACACCACCGACAGCATGCTCCAGCCGATCTCCTGGAGCGCCGCGCGTTTCTGACGGTCCCGGGCGAACCGCTCCGGGTCGCTGTGCCAGTCGAATCCGTCGTACTCCACGGCGAGACTGGCGTCCGGCCAGGCGAAGTCGACGCGCCACGTCCGCCAACCACGGTCGACGAGTTCGTGCTGCAGCAGCGGTGCGGGCAACTTGCCGTCGAGCATGGCCAGCCGGGCCTCGCTCTCCATCGGCGATTCGGCCCGAGGGTCGGCCAGCGGGATGAGATCGCGTACCGCCACGATGCCGCGCCGACCGGCCTGCGCCTTGGCGGCGATCGTCAGTTCGCGGTGGTCACAGCTCCTGCTGCGCAGCGCAGCGTCCAGCGTGGCCAACGCCCGCGGCCGGCGGAGGGACCGTGCAACCTCGACGGCGGTCCACGCCGCGGCGGTCGCCTGGCCGTCCGCCATGCCCAGCGGGGCGCCGTCGCGCCGGTGCACGACGAGGCCGTCGCCGTTGCGCAGCTGGTGTCGCGGCGGGTTGAGGGCATGGATGTCGCGGGTGTCCTCGGTGTCGAAGCCGTACGCGGCCGCCGCGGTGCCCAGGCATATCGCGACGGGTTCACCGGCCCGCAGGTCGAGGCCACGCAGCCGCGTCACGATGTCCGGCTCGACCCGGCTGTACACGCCGGGCCACACCTTGATCAGGCGACCGTCCCGGATCTCGATGTCGAGGCGGCTGCGGCTGCAGAACCGCAGGAGCTGAGCCGTCGTCGCGACGCCGCCTTGCGCCCGGAACAGGTCGTCGAACTCGATCATGCTCACGATCGTCAGCCGCCGCGTTGCCGCCACCGCGCAGCCGGCGGTGACCCTGTGGATGAACTCGCGGTTGGGGACAACCGGCACCCGACGAGCGTGCGTGAAGTCGGGGAAAGTGGCGGCGTGTCGCCTGCAGACGCGCACGCTCGCGGAAAAGGGGGAGGGCTAGAAGCGGCCGCCGCCGCCGCTGAAGCCGCCACCGCCGCCGCCGAACCCACCGCCGCCGCCGCTGAACCCGCCGCCGAAGCCGCCTCCGCCGAAGCCGCCGCGCAGCGCGCCCGAGAGCAGGTTGCCGATCAGGATGCCGCCGACCATGGCGCCCATCTGTCCGCCTCCGCCGCCGCGCGGCCCGTTGAAGTGTCGCTGCGCGGCCGCGACGTCCGCGTTGGCCAGGGATTGGGCCTGGGTGGCGAGCATCGCGGCGCCGTTGGCGTGCGCGATGGCCTCGTTCAGGTTCGTCTCGCGCTTGTCGCGGGCGGCTTGCAACTGCCGGACCGCCTCGGCGAGCCGGGTCCGCGCCTCCGGGCCGACGGCGCCGCGCCGGGTGTCGATGTAGTCCGACACCGCCCGCACCCGCGACTGCGCGTTGAACAGCGCCTGGTCGTAGGTGCGGCTGAGCCGTTCCATGGTCTCCCGCTCCTGCGCGACCTCGGCGAGCAGCCGGTCCAGCTCCGCGTCGGCCTGGGTCAGGCGGGTGAAGGCGCCCAGCGGGTCGGCGCCGCCCTCGCTCTGGGCCAGCGAAACCGCCTGCACCGCGGCGTCTCTGGCGGTGCTGAGCTCGGTGGCCACCGCGACCGAACCCTGCGCCAGCTGCGCACCTGCCTGGTTGATGCCGTTCTGGATGTCGGCGATGACGGCGGGCAGACCGGCCACCGCGCGTTTGATGTCGGTGGACGCGCTGTCCACCGCGTCGAGCAGGGTGCGGGCCTGGCCGAGCGCGGCCTCGGCGCCGTGGATGGCGTCGACCAGTCCGGCCTGGCTGTCGGCCGGCCGCGACACCAGGCTGCGGGCCGTGCCGATGCTCTCGTCGGCGAACGCCAGCCGCTGCCGGGCCTCGTCGACATTGTCGGCCACCGAAACCAGTGCGGTCTCGGCGAACTGGGACTTCAACTGCGCCAGCGTCTGCTCGGCGGGGACGAGCCGGGCAGTCAGGTCGATCATCTTCTGGGTCAGCGTGTCCAGCCGGCTGGGCGCGTTGATCACCAGGTCGCGCAGTGCGGCGAACGCCTCCCGCTGCGCTTCGAGTTCCTCATCGGCCTTCGCGGCGGACACGATCACGCGGGTGAGCAGATCGCGGCGCTGCCGCGGGGTCTCGGGCACCGCGTCGTCGAGGATGTGCCGGACGTTGAGCGCCTGCGCCAGCGTGGCTTTGGCGTTGGCCACGGCCCGGGTGAACGCGGCGGTGTCCTGCTCGCCGAATTCCTCGACCGCCAGCGCCAATTCACTCTCGCTGGTGCGCACCTCGTTGTCGACGTCGACGACGATCTTGCGGGACAGGTCGTCGAGCGCGTCCAGCGACACCGACGCCAGCGCGTTCGGGTCCGACGGGTCCAGCCGCTGGGCCGCGGCGAACTCGGCCTCGCGGCGCTTGCGCCTGCGGCGACGCTGCCACACCACCAGCGCCGCCAGGATCAGCCCGATCACGCCGAGCAGCACGAGCATGCCGACCCAGCTGACCGAACCCGCACCGCCACTGCTGCCGCCGGCCAGTCCCTCGGCCGCCGCGACCGCCGCACCGGCCCAGTCGCCGGTGCGCAGCAGCGGTTCGACGTCGTCGCGCCGGACCTTGTCGACGTCGACGCCGCGCACCGACTCGGTGGGCGCGAGCAGCGCGTAGGCGCGGTCGACGGTGGCCACCGCCAGGATCGCGTCCTGGCTGCCCAGATCGCTGATCCGGTAGGTGGATTGCGCCCACGTCTGCGCGTTCTGGCCGTCGAAGCTCTCGACGAACACCACCCACAGCCGCAGCCGCCGCTCGTTGTACAGCCGGTCGACCGCGCCCTGCACCTCGGCCTTGCCGGACGCGTCGAGGGCACCGGCGTTGTCGGTGATGTAGGTGGGCAGCCGAAGCGGCGGCTCGGCGGCCGCGCCCGGAGCGCACAGGAGTCCGACGGTCAGGGCGGCGAGCAACATGGAGAGCAGGCGGGCGACACGCATGTCCGCCAATGTAGTGCGGCACGCCCGCACGGCTGTGCTGACAGGGCGATCACCCCTGGCAGACTGTGCGTCGGTGTCCATTGATCTCACGTCGCGTGATCCCTACAGCGAGTTCGACCGTCAGCGCCTGGTGGTCGAACCGCCCAAGGGTGCCGCGTTGCCGGGCACGGGCAACGAGACCCGCACCGACTTCGCCCGGGACCGCGCCCGCGTGCTGCACTGCGCGGCGCTGCGACGGCTGGCCGACAAGACCCAGGTCGTCGGCCCCCGGGACGGCGAGACGCCGCGCACCAGGCTGACGCATTCGCTGGAGGTGGCCCAGATCGGCCGCGGGATGGCGGTCAGCCTCGGCTGCGACCCCGACCTGGTCGACCTCGCAGGCCTGGCCCACGACATCGGCCACCCGCCCTACGGGCACAACGGGGAACGCGCGCTCGACGAGATCGTCAAGCCGTTCGGCGGGTTCGAGGGCAACGCGCAGAACTTCCGTATCCTGACCCGCCTCGAACCCAAAGTGCTTGACGCGCAGGGGCGCAGCGCCGGGCTGAACCTGACCAGGGCGTCGCTGGACGCGGTCCAGAAGTATCCGTGGCCGCGGCAGGAGGGCCGGCGCAAGTTCGGGTTCTACGGCGACGACATGGCCGCGGCGCAGTGGGTGCGCGACGGCGCGCCCGCCGAGCGGCCCTGCCTGGAGGCGCAGGTGATGGACTGGGCCGACGACGTCGCGTATTCGGTGCACGACGTCGAGGATGGCGTCATCTCCGGCCGCATCGACCTGCGGGTGCTGGCCGACGCCGACGCCGCCGCGTCGCTGGCCCACGTGGGCGCGAAGTCGTTCCCGTCGCTGACGCCCGACGATCTGCTGGCGGCTGCCGAGCGGCTCTCTCAGGTGCCGGTGGTGGCGGCGGTGGGCAAGTTCGACGGCACCCTGGCGGCGTCGGTGGCTCTCAAGGCGCTGACCAGCGAGCTGGTCGGCAGGTTCGCCAACGCCGCGGTCTCCGCGACCCGGGACGTCGCCGGGCCCGGGCCGTTGTGCCGTTTCGACGCCGAACTGGCGGTGCCCAGCCTGGTGCGCTCCGAGGTGGCGCTGCTCAAGACCCTCGCGCTGCAGTTCATCATGTCCGATCACCGGCACCTGCAGATCCAGGCCGACCAGCGCAACCGCGTCCAGGAGGTCGCGCTGGCCCTGTGGGGGCAGGCGCCCGGCAGCCTGGACCCGCAGTTCGCGGCGGATTTCGCCGCCGCCCCCGACGACGGCGCGCGTCTGCGGGTGGTCGTCGACCAGATCGCCTCCTACACCGAGGGCCGCTTGGAACGAGTGCACGAGGCGCGGTCGCCCCGGCCTCTAGACTGACCGCGTGGCGGCTGAAGCGACTCGAGGGCGGGGCAGGATCCCCGATCGGGACATCGCCGCCATCCGCGAACGCGTCAACATCGAGGACGTCGTCGGCGACTACGTGCAGCTGCGGCGCGCGGGCGCGGATTCCATGAAGGGGCTGTGCCCGTTCCACGACGAGAAGTCCCCGTCGTTCCACGTGCGGCCCAACCACGGCCACTTCCACTGCTTCGGTTGCGGTGAGGGCGGCGACGTCTACGCGTTCCTGCAGAAGATCGAGCACGTCAGCTTCGTCGAGGCCGTCGAGCTGCTCGCCGACCGCGTCGGCTACACCGTCACCTACACCGGCGGGTCCACCACCAACGTCCAGCGCGACCGCGGCAGTCGCAGCAGGCTGCTGGCCGCCAACGCCGCCGCGCAGGAGTTCTACGCCGAACAGCTGCAGAGCGACGAGGCCGCACCGGCGCGTCAGTACCTGCTCGAACGCAACTTCGATGCCGCCGCGGCCGCCCGGTTCGGCTGCGGGTTCGCCCCGTCCGGCTGGGAGACCCTGACCAAACATCTGCTGCGCAAGGGCTTCGAGTTCAAGGAGCTGGAGGCCGCGGGCCTGTCGCGGGAAGGCCGGCGCGGCCCGATGGACCGCTTCCACCGCCGGTTGCTGTGGCCGATCCGGGCCAGCGGCGGCGAGGTCATCGGGTTCGGGGCGCGCCGGATCTTCGACGACGACCAGATGGAAGCCAAGTACGTCAACACCCCCGAGACCGTGCTCTACAAGAAGTCCTCGGTGCTGTTCGGCCTCGACCTGGCCAGGCGGGACATCGCCAAGGCGCACCGCGCCGTCGTGGTCGAGGGCTACACCGACGTGATGGCCATGCACCTGGCCGGCGAGACCACGGCCGTGGCGTCGTGCGGCACCGCGTTCGGCGACAGCCACCTGGCGCTGCTGCGCCGGCTGATGATGGACGACAACTGGTACCGCGGCGAGCTGATCTTCGTGTTCGACGGCGACGCCGCCGGGCAGGCCGCCGCGCTGAAGGCGTTCGACGGAGACCAGCAGGTGGCGGGCAAGTCGTTCGTCGCGGTGGCCGCCGACGGGATGGACCCGTGTGACCTGCGGCTGAAGTCCGGCGACGGTGCGCTGCGCGATCTCGTCGCGCGCCGCATCCCGATGTTCGAGTTCGCGGTCCGCAGCCTGATCCCCAGCGGGGACGTCCTGGACAACGATCCGCAGGCCCAGGTCGACGCGCTGCGGCAGTGCGTGCCGCTGGTGGCCAGGATCCGCGATTACGCGCTGCGCGACGAATACGCGCGCAGGTTGGCCGGCTGGACGGGCTGGCGGGACGAGGGCCAGGTGCTGAACCGGGTGCGCGAGGAGGCGGCCCGGCGGGGAATGCCCGAGCGCTCCCGCAGGCGCGCCGCCGCCCGGGAGCAGACGCCGGCGCCCGCGGCGAGCGGTTCCGGCGAGCCCCGGATGCTGCGCCCCGACCCCGCCGATCCGACGTTGTGGCCGCAACGAGAGGCCCTCAAATCCGCGCTGCAGTATCCGGCGCTGGCCGGGCCGGTGTTCGACTCCCTGGCCGCCGAGAGTTTCACCCACCCCGGCTATGTCGCGGTGCGCGCGGCCATCGAAGCCGCAGGCGGCACCGCCTCGGGTGCCACGGGAGCGCAGTGGATCGAGATGGTCCGCGACCAGCTGGCCGCCCCGGAGGCCGCGAATCTGGTCAACGAGCTGGGTGTGGAGGCGATCAACGCCGACGACGAGCGGTTGCCGCGCTACATCGGTGGCGTGCTGGCCCGGCTGCAGGAGGTCTGGATCGGCAGGCAGATCGCCGAGGTCAAATCCAAGCTGCAGCGGATGTCACCGGTGGAGCACAGTGACGAATACCACGCCCTGTTCGGCGACCTGGTCGCGATGGAGGCGTATCGCCGCAGTCTGTTGGAACAGGCCAGCGGTAACGACCTCACTGCGTGAAGCCGATAGGGGGGTTAGGGTGGGCATTATCGAACGTCGGGGAGAAGGCGAGCTGTGATGGTGGGCAAGATCCAGAGCAACAAGATGCGGTTGGTCGCAGGGGCCATCGCCGCCGCCGCGGTCGCCGTTCCGATGTACGCGTCGCTGGCCGCCGCGGAGGCCCCGCAGGCCACGGCAGGCCCGGCCTGCCTCGCCTGGTTCGGCAACAAGGAAGACGGCAACTGCCTGTCCTACTCCAACGGCACCGGCGCCACGATCGGCACCCCGCAGTTCGGCTTCGGTGAGAACGGCTTCGGCTTCTACACCGGACCGCTGCTGCCCGGCACCACGATCAGCCAGGGCATCGGCGGAAGCTAGGGGTTTCTCCGCACCATCTGCTCCGGCTCCAAAACCTCGGTGCCGGAGTCGATGCGCGTCAACTTCACCAGCGCCGGGTCGGGGGACACCCGCTCGGCGATCTTGCGTCGTCCGGCATCGATGACGGCCTTGGCCGCCGGGCTGCCCGTGAGCGCGCGGTACGTGCCGGAGATCTGCTCGAAACGCTGCCTACCGGCCTTGGTTCCCATCACGTAGCCGACGGCCGCAGCTGCGACATACCCGATCACAGGGCTCCTCCCGGAGGTCTTGAAGTGAGGTGACGTGTCGGTGTCCATCCTGCCTCACCGGGGGCCCCGCGCGCCGTGCCGGGAACACATTGGCACCTTCGCGCAGACGTAGGCTAGAGTGCTCTCTGGCCCGCGGCGCAGACCGCGGGAGGGCAATCCCCTGTAGCTCAATTGGCAGAGCATTCGGCTGTTAACCGAAGGGTTGCTGGTTCGAGTCCAGCCGGGGGAGCAGGAAGTTCCCGCCCATTGCGGGCGGGACAGCCAGCCTGCTGTGGGGTTGGTGGGAGACCACTGGCACACCTCGCGGGCGCCGCTCCGGCGTGGATACGCTTTCCCCACCAACGCAAGATCTGCAGGCAATGGCGCTCAACGGGTTTCGCGTCCTTCCGAGCAGAGGGGGAACGCCATGTCGATCACTTTCCGGGTCACCGCCGCGGCGGTCGGAGCGGCCGCCCTGGTGGGCGCCGTCGGTGTCGACGTCGCGCAGGCCGGCACCTATCCCAAGGCCGGCACGTATCACGACGGAGGCGAAGGCGCGACCGTCGAGCCGGCCCCCGACCCCACGACGATGGAGACCGCGTCGTTCAGCCCGCAGATCCACGCTGAGACGCCGTGCGGCGCCACCCCGTGGGGCGGCGGCTGCGGTTAAGCCGAACGCTGGGAAGCGCTTTGACGCCGCGTCGACGCATCCGCCTATTCTGGGGCGCATGCGAGTTGCGCCCCCGCGGGGCAGACACCTGACGCTGGCCGTCCTGGCCGCCGCGGCCACGGTCGCCGCCGGATGCGGCTGGAGCCCACCGTCACCGCCGCCGACCAGTGCGGCCGCCGACTGCGGCCCGGGCCCGACGGAGCAGGCTGTCGAGTCCGAGCTGTCACTGCTGCCTGCGGGCGCCTGGCGCGAGACCGATCGGGGCAGCGCCGCCGACTGCCGGCTGCATTGGGTCGTGGTGTCCTCCGGCGACGCGGACGACAGCCCGCAGCAGGTGTTCTTCTTCGACGACGCGGAGCCCGTCGGCCCGCCGACGATGGACCCGAAGCCGTATATCACCGTGACCCCGCAGGGCGAGCACGACGCCGTCGTGCAGTACCAGTGGCGTCAGGGCCAGGATGAGCCGTGCTGCCCCACCGGTGTCGGCACGGCGCGGGTCACGCTCGAAGAGGGCAGGCTCACGGTTCTGGACCCGATACCGAACCAGTGACCGTCCGGAGCTAGATGGTCCCGGCGCTGGTCGCGTTTTGAGGGGTGTGCTCGTCGGCGTCGGGGATGTGCTCGGGATGCAGCATCTCGGCGTAGCGCAGCTGTTCGGGGATGCCGAACCCGTCGACGAGCAACTCGGCGTACGGGCGCAGTCGCCGGCAACGGTCGTTGATGGCGCGGGTGACGGCCTTGGCGCGTTCGGTGGACAGGAACCGGTGCTCGACGAACCAGGCCTTGTCCTCCTCGATCACCGACAGCGCATACAGGTCGCACACCAGGCCGAGGACCTCGCGGGCTTGCCGGTCTTCACAGGAGTCGATGCCCGCGACGAAGGCTTCGAGCACGATGCGGTCGATGTGGGCATGGGCCACGTGCAGCACGTGGTCCTGCACCGAGTTGAACGCCTCGAATGCGCTCATCTCCTTGGACTTGCCCTGTAGCCGCCGCGCCACCGAGGCCACCATGTACTCCTCGCGGTCCTCGAACATCTGCACCTGGGTGCCGCGGTTGAAGAGGCTGCCCTCTTCCTCGTTGTCCTGGCGGGTGTCGAGGATGGTCTGCATGATCGTCTGCGCGGCAGTGCGTTTGAGTACCCGTTCGCCGGCGAAACTGGCGGCGAAGCGCACCCACTCCACGGGGCTCATGCCTTTGATGTCGTCGGCGTAGGCGGTGAGCAGTTCCTTGGCCACGAGCTGGAACAGCACATGGTTGTCGCCCTCGAAGGTGGTGAAGACGTCGGTGTCGGCCTTGAGCGCGATCAGCCGGTTCTCGGCGAGATAGCCTGCGCCGCCGCAGGCTTCACGCGCCTCCTGGATGGCCCGGGTGGCGTGCCAGGTGTTGGCGGCCTTCAGCCCCGCGGCGCGCGACTCGAGCTCGCGCTGCTCTTCCGGGTCGGGGTCGTCGGAAGTCTGCAGCTCATGGCATTTGGCGACCAGCTCGTTCTGGGCGAACTGCAGCGCATACGACCGGGCGATCAGCGGGAACAGCCGGCGCTGGTGCACCAGATAGTCCATCAGCAGCACCTCGCCTCCGTCGGGGTCGGAGAACTGCCTGCGCTGCAACGCATACCGGGTCGCGATGTCGAGTGCGACGCGTGCCGCGGCGCCGGCGCTGCCCCCGACGGTGACCCGGCCGCGGATCAGAGTGCCGAGCATCGTGAAGAACCGGCGGCTGGGGTTCTCGATCGGGGAGCTGTACGTCCCGTCGGGTGCGACGTCGGCGTACTTGTTGAGCAGGTTCTCGCGGGGCACCCGCACGTTGTCGAACTGGATGCGGCCGTTGTCGACCCCGGGCAGTCCGCCTTTGTAGTGGCAGTCCGAGGTGGTCACGCCGGGCAGGTCGTTGCCGTCCTCGTCACGGATCGGCACCACGAAGCAGTGCACGCCGTGGGTCACGCCGTCCGGGGTGATCAGCTGCGCGAAAACAGCTGCCACCCGCGCGGTTTCGGCCGCACCGCCGATGTAGTCCTTGCGGGCCGACGGTGTGGGGGAGTCGATGACGAACTCCTGGGTGGCCGGATCGTAGGTGGCTGTGGTCTCCAGGGACTGCACGTCGCTGCCGTGACCGGTCTCGGTCATCGCGAAACAGCCGAGCACCTCGAGGTTGATCAGCTTTTTGACGTAGGCCTGGTGGTGGCGCTCGGTGCCGAGATTCTCGATGGCGCCGCCGAACAGGCCCCACTGCACGCCGGCCTTGACCATCAACGACAGGTCGCTCATCGCGAGCATCTCGATCTGGGTGACCGCGGCGCCGACGTCGCCGTTGCCGCCGTGCTCCTTCTTGAAGCCGTCCTCGGCCGCGCCCCGGGCGGCCATGATCCTCATCTGCTCGGCCACTTTGGTGCGGGCGATGACGGTGTTGGGCGTGTAGTGCGGCCGGAAGATCTCGTTGCTCAGCTCGTGGCGCACCCGGTTCTTCACGTCCCGGAAGCGACCGTCCAGCGAGTTGCGCAAGTGCTCGGCAGTGGTGGTCATGCCTCGACGGTAGCCCGCAGAGACTGCACGCAAACTGTGATGTCGCAAACCGAAGGGGAACCTGACCTGTGTTTCCACCGGCGGCGGGTGTTCACTCGAGCCCATGCAGCCATCCGGGGAGCCGTTGTCACCGACGGGCATGCCGCACGTGCCGTATCACCGTCACGCCGACGTGACCGGGGGCTGGCTGCGGGCGGCCACGTTCGGCGCGATGGACGGTCTGGTGAGCAACACCGCGCTGATCGCGGGCGTGGCCGCGAGTGCGGACGCGCACACCGTGGTGATCAGCGGGGTTGCCGGCTTGCTGGCCGGTGCGTTCTCGATGGCGCTGGGGGAGTACACGTCGGTGACGACGGCCAACGAGCAGATCGAATCGGAGGTGCGGGTGGAACGCCGGTCCTTCCGCAGCCATCCCGACGACGAGCGAGCGGAACTGGTGGCGATGCTCACCGACATGGGGATGTCGCCGGATACGGCGACCAAGGCCTCCGAGGAGATCCACCGTGACGAGAGCAAGGCGATGAACTTCCATCTCGTCCAGGAGCTGGGGGTGGACCCGCGGGAGAAGCCGTCGCCGTGGGTGGCGGCGTTCTCGTCGTTCTTCCTGTTCGCCATCGGCGCGGTGATCCCGCTGATCCCGTACCTGCTCGGATACGCCTCGCTGTGGGCCGGGCTGGCGTGCGGCGGCGTCGGACTGCTGCTGGTCGGCGGTGTCGCGGCGCGGTTCACCCGCAAGGCGGTGGCGTGGGCCGCGATTCGCCAGCTGCTGCTCGGCGGCGCCGCGATCGCGGTGACCTACTTCGTCGGCTACCTGGTCGGGGCCGCGGTCACCTGATCAGCTGTCGCTGCCCACGGTGACTGCGCCGGCCTGATCGGTCAGTGCGTCGAGTTCGGTTTCCTCGTCGTCGATGTGGGTCAGGTGTCCGCGCGTGGCGGCGAGCGCGACGGCGGCCAGTAGGACCGCGGCGGCACCCACCCAGAACGGCAGGTGCACGCTGACCCGCTCCCCGAGCACCCCGGCCAGCCACGGCGCCACCGCGGCCCCGCCGAACCGCATGAAGCTGTAGGCCGCCGACGCGACTCCGCGCTCGATTGGCGCCGCCTTCATCACGGTCTCGGTGATCAGCGTGTTGTTGATGCCGATCCACAGTCCGGCCACCACCACACCGCCGGCCAGCACGGCCTTGTGGTCGGTGGCGATCGCCATCACGGCCAGCGTCGCGGTCATCGCGAGCAGGTTCACCAGCAGCGCCGGCACGGTGCCGAACCGGCGTTGCAGCCGGGGCGCGACGACCACCGAGGTGAACGCGAGGGCCACACCCCATCCGAAGAAGATCAGGCCGATCTCGTGGGCGTTCATGTCCAGCGGGAACGGCGTGAAGGCCAGCAGTGTGAAGAACCCGAAGTTGTACAGCAGCGCGGTGACCCCGACGCCGAACAGCCCGCGGTGCCGCAGGGCGCGGAACGGGTCGGCCAGCGTGGTGGCGCGTTCGGCGCGCGGCGTGGCGGGCAGCAGGAAGGTGGTGACCACCAGCGCCAGCGCCATCAGCGCGGAGACGCCGAAGAACGGGCCACGCCACGAGATCGACCCGAGCAGACCGCCGACCAGTGGGCCGACGGCGATCCCGAGGCCGAGCGCGGCTTCGTAGAGGATGATCGCCTGCGCCACCGAGCCGCGGGCGGACTTGACGATGGTGGCCAGCGCGGTCGCGATGAACAGGGCGTTGCCCAGGCCCCACAGCGCGCGCCAGCCCACGATGCCCATCACGCTGTCACTCATGCCGGCCAGTCCGGCGCCCGCGATGATGATGGCCAGCCCCAGCAGCAGTGTGCGTTTCGGGCCGATCCGGCTGGACACCACGCCGGTGACCAGCATGGCCAGGCCCATCACGGCCATGTAGCTGGTGAACAGCAGCGACACCTGTGACGGGGTCGCGTCCAGGTTGTCGGCGATGGGTTTGAGGATCGGGTCGACCAGCCCGATGCCCATGAACGCGACGACGGAGGCGAAGGCGACCGCCCAGACGGCCTTGGGTTGGGAACGAAGCATTGGTGAACTATATAGAGAAGCTATGCATTGCCTCAACCCCTGCGAGGCGCCCGGCTCAGCGCGGTGTCGGACTCGGGGTGGTGGCGTCCTCGATGATCCTGCGCATGATCTCGACCGCCTGCTCCAGGCAGGCGCGGTCGGCCTCGCTCAGCCGTTCCAGGTACGGCGCGACGGCCGCCCCGCGGTCCGCGCGGGCCTGGCGCAGCGCCGCGACACCGTCCGGGGTGATCCGGATCAGCACCGCGCGTGCGTCGTTCGGGTCGGCCGCGCGGGTGACCAGTCCGGCGTCCTCCAGGCGGCGCACCTGCATGGTCATCGTCGGTTGCGAGCAGTGGTCGAGCGCAGCCAGATCCGAGATCCGCGCCTCGCCGCGGTCCTCGATCGTGGACAGCAGTCGGGCCTGGGCGAACGGGACCGGCATCCGGACCCGCTGATTGGCGAGCCGGTTGATGCGGGCCACCACCGAGAGCAGGTCTGAACCGAGCGTGGTCGACATGCGCCCATGGTCACATAGCCCGACCGGGCAGATCGAGGCGCGCCGTGGTGTCGGTCACAAGCCGGGCCGTCGGTCGGCGGACAGGACACTGGCAGAATCGTGAGATGACATCGGCCGGCCCGGAGCGCGTCCCCCGACGTTCCGGGCCCCTGCAACCGGTCGAACTCGCCCAGGCCGCGGTGATGGGCGCGCTGTGCGCGGCCATCGCGATCATCGCGGTCGTGGTGCCGTTCGCGGCGGGCCTGTCGCTGCTGGGCACCGTGCCGATGGGTCTGCTCGCCTACCGCTACCGGCTGCGAGTGCTGCTGGCCGCGACGGTGGCCGGCGGCGTGGTCGCGTTCCTCATCGCCGGCATGGGCGGCTTCATGACCGTCGTGAACTGTGCCTACATCGGGGGCCTGACCGGCATCGTCAAACGGCGCGGCCGCGGTACGCCGACCGTCATCGGCTGCGCGCTGGTCGCCGGTGCGCTGTTCGGGGTCGTGATCGTGGCGGCGCTCGCCGTGCTGAGCAGGCTGCGCAACCTGATGTTCGACTCGGTCACCGCCAACATCACCGGTCTCGCCGCGGTCATCGAACGCGTGCCGGGCATGGAACCGGTCGCCGAACGGCTCACCCGCGACTTCGGCACCGCGCTGGACTACTGGCCGTTGCTCTTCTTCGCCACCGGCGTGGTCAGCATCACCTTCGTCAGCCTGGTCGGCTGGTGGGCGCTGTCGCGGGTGCTCGGCCGGCTGGTCGAGGTGCCCGACGTGCACAAACTGGAAGCCTCCGCCGACGTCGGCGCCATCGCGCCGGTCCCGTTGCAGCTGCACGACATCCGGTTCCGCTACCCGAGCGCCGCGCACGACGCGCTCGGTCCGGTGTCGCTGACCGTTCGGCCCGGAGAGCATCTGGCGATCACCGGAGCCAACGGCTCGGGCAAGACGACGCTGATGCTGGTGCTGTCGGGCCGCGAACCCACGTCCGGGACCGTGGAACGGCCCGGGGCGGTCGGCCTGGGCAAGATCGGCGGCACCGCGGTGGTGATGCAGCATCCGGAGAGCCAGGTCCTGGGCACCCGGGTCGCCGACGACCTGGTCTGGGGCCTGCCGCCGGGGGCCGCCGTCGACGTGGACCAACTGCTCGCCGAGGTCGGGCTCGACGGACTGGCCGAACGGGACACCGGCGGACTGTCCGGCGGCGAACTGCAGCGCCTGGCCGTGGCCGGCGCGCTGGCCCGCGAGCCGTCGCTGCTGATCGCCGACGAGGTCACCAGCATGGTCGACCAGGACGGGCGCGAGGGGCTGATGTCGGTGCTGTCGGGGCTGACCAGGCGTCACCGCACCGCGCTGGTGCACATCACGCACTACAACAACGAGGCCGAGGCCGCCGACCGGACCGTGATGCTCACCGGTAACGGCGCGTCCGACAACACCGAGATGGTGGAGCAGGCCGACGTACCCATGCCTGCGCCGACCGCCGACGAGCCCCGCGGCGCGCCCGTCCTCGAACTCGTCGGGGTCGGCCACCAGTACGGCAGCGGCACCCCGTGGGCCAAGTCCGCGCTGGACGGCATCGACCTCACCGTGCACGAAGGCGACGGGGTGTTGATCCACGGACTCAACGGTTCCGGCAAGTCCACGCTGGCGTGGATCATGGCGGGCCTGACCGTGCCGACCACCGGCAGCTGTCTGCTCGACGGGGAGCCCGTCTCCGAACAGGTTGGTGCGGTGGCCATCTCGTTCCAGGCCGCCCGGCTGCAGCTGATGCGCAGCCACGTCGCCCACGAGATCGCCTCGGCGGCCGGGTTCTCGGTGCGCGACAGGGAGCGCGTGATCGCCGCGCTGGCCACCGTCGGCCTCGACCCCGCCCTGGCGACGCGGCGCATCGATCAGCTCAGCGGCGGGCAGATGAGACGCGTGGTGCTGGCCGGCCTCCTGGCCCGCTCACCGCGCGCGCTGATCCTCGACGAACCACTGGCCGGGCTGGACGCCGAATCCGCGCGGGGACTGCTGCGGCTGCTGGAGGACCTACGCCGCCGCGAGAAGTTGACCGTCGTGGTGATCTCCCACGACTTCGCCGGCCTCGACGGGCTGTGCCCGCGCACGGTGCATCTCGAGAACGGCAGGCTCGCACCCACCCCGACCACGGCCGGAGGTCGATCATGACCGCCACCGCGCCCCGCAAGCCGCGCAGGCAGGTGGTGCTGCTGCGCCCGGTGCCCGGCGACACCGTCATGCACCGGCTGTGGGCGGGCTCGAAGCTGTTGATCGTGGCCGGTATCGGCGTGCTGCTCACCTTCTACCCGGGCTGGGTGCCGATCGGGGCGGTGGCGCTGCTGGTGGTCGTCGGCGCGGTACTGGCCCGCATCCCGCGCGGCGTGCTGCCCTCGATCCCGGGCTGGCTGTGGTTCCTGCTGCTGCTGGGCGGGCTCACCGCGACCTTCGCCGGGGGCAGCCCGGTGGTCGGCATCGGGTCGGCCGAGATCGGCCTGGGCGGGCTGCTGAACTTCCTGCGCATCACCGCGCTGTCGATCGTGCTGCTGGGTCTGGGCGCCATGGTGTCGTGGACCACCAACGTCGCCGAGGTCGCGCCCGCGGTGGCCAAACTCGGCCGTCCGCTGCGCGCGCTGCGCATCCCGGTCGACGACTGGGCGGTGACGCTGGCGTTGGCGCTGAGGGCATTCCCGATGCTGGTCGACGAATTCAGTGTGCTCTACGCCGCGCGCCGGCTGCGGCCCCGCGAGGTCGACGGTAACCGGCGCTCGCGGCTGCGCCGACGGGCGTCCGGCCTGATCGACATGCTCGCGGCCGCGGTCACCGTCGCGCTGCGCCGGGCCGACGAGATGGGCGACGCGATCACCGCCCGCGGTGGGGCAGGGCAGATCTCGGCGGTCCCGTCGGGGCCCAAACGCCGCGACTGGGTGGCGTTCGCCGTCGTGATCCTGGTGTGCGGCATCGCGCTGGCACTGGAGCTGACCATCCTGGGCACCAGCGGCATCCAACGCTGAACCCGCTACGGTGTGAAGGCGTGACAGCCCGAACCGTCGATCCGGACTTCCTTGCGCTGCCGCGCCACGCCCTCGCTGACGCGGCGCTGACCGCGGCCGCCCAGGCCGCGCCAGCTATGCCGACCTCCGAATCCACGCCCGCACCACCGAATCCGTGCAGCTGCGCGACGGGGCGCTGGAAACAGCGGTCTCCGACTACGAGATCGGGCTCGCGGTGCGGGTCATCGTCGACGGCACTTGGGGGTTCGCCGCGCACGCGCAGCTGGACACCGCGGCCGCCGCCGACACCGCCCGCCGCGCCGTGCGGGTGGCGACCACCCTGGCACCGCTGAACGCCGAGCGCGTCGAGCTCGCCCCCGAGCCGATCTACCGGGACGTCACCTGGGTGTCGGACTACCGAATCGACCCGTTCGCCGTGTCCACGCAGGACAAGATCGCGGTGCTGGAGGACTATTCGGGCCGGCTGCTGGCCGCCGGGAACGGCGTCGACCACGTCTCGGCGTGGCTGAACACCGCCAAGGAACAGACCTTCTACGCCGACACGTTCGGCTCGTCGATCACCCAGCAGCGGGTGCGGGTGCTGCCCACCCTGGACGCGGTCTCGGTCGACGCGGCGGCCGGGTCGTTCGAGTCCATGAGCACGCTGGCGCCGCCCACGGGCAGGGGCTGGGAGGCCGTGGCCGGTGACGAGGTGTGGGACTGGTCCGCCGAGTTGGCGGAGATGCCGTCGCTGCTGGCCGAGAAGGTCAAGGCGCCCAGTGTGGTCGCCGGGCCCACCGACCTGGTGATCGATCCGACCAACCTGTGGCTGACCATCCACGAGTCGATCGGGCACGCCACCGAGTACGACCGGGCGATCGGCTACGAAGCTGCCTATGCCGGAACGTCGTTCGCCACTCCGGACAAGCTCGGGCGCATGCGCTACGGCTCGCCGGTGATGAACGTCACGGCCGATCGCACGGTCCGGCACGGGCTCGCGACGGTGGGCTTCGACGACGAAGGGGTGCGCGCGCAGAGCTGGGACCTGGTGCGTGACGGCGTGTTCGTCGGCTACCAGCTCGACCGTGTGTTCGCGCCCCGGCTCGGGGTGGCACGGTCCAACGGGTGCTCGTACGCGGACTCCGCCCACCACGTGCCGATCCAGCGGATGGCCAACGTGTCGCTGCAGCCGGCCGCGCAGGACGTCAGCACCGCGGATCTGATCGCCGGGGTGTCCGACGGGCTCTACATCGTCGGCGACAAGAGCTGGTCGATCGACATGCAGCGGTACAACTTCCAGTTCACCGGACAGCGCTTCTTCCGCATCCGCAACGGCGAGCTCGCCGGCCAGGTACGCGACGTCGCCTACCAGGCGACCACCACCGATTTCTGGGGTGCGCTGGAAGCCGTTGGCGGACAGTCCACCTGGCGGCTCGGCGGTGCGTTCAACTGCGGGAAGGCCCAGCCCGGTCAGGTCGCCGCGGTGAGTCACGGCTGCCCGTCGGCACTGTTTCGGGGAATCAACGTGTTGAACACGCGCGAAGAGGGCGGGCGGTAGACGATGATCGGGGCACAACTGGTGGTCGAGCTCGCGCTGAACGAGGCGCGGCGGCTGGGCCGGGCGGACGAGACGATCGTGCTGGTCACCGACCGGGTGGACGCGTCGCTGCGGTGGGCCAACAACACGATGACCACCAACGGCGAGTCGACCGGCCGCACCACCACCGTCATCTCGGTGGTGCGCAACGGCGAGGACGCGCACGTGGGAACCGTGCGCTCCAGCGCGGTGGATCCGGCGGTCATCACCGATCTGGTGGCCGCGTCCCAGAACGCGGCCGCCGCGGCGCCACCGGCGCGCGACAGCGCCCCCGCGCTGCCCGGTGGGGACGCGCCGGCCGACTGGGACGCCGAGGTCCCGCGGACCGGGGTCCAGGTGTTCGGCAGCGTGGCAACGACTTTGGCGCGGGGCTTCCGGGGCCGCGACACCCTGTTCGGGTACGCACGGCACGTGCTGGAGACGACGTTCGTCGCGACCTCGAACGGCCTGCGCAGGCGCTACACCCAGCCGAACGGTTCGGTGGAGATCAACGCCAAGCGTGACGGGGCCAGCGCCTGGAGCGGGGTCAGCACACCGGATTTCGTGGACGTCCCGACGGATTCGATGCTGGAGGATCTCGCGACCAGGCTGTCTTGGGCGCAGCGCACCGTCGAACTGCCCGCAGGCCGGTACGAGACGCTGATGCCGCCGTCCACCGTGGCCGACATGATGATCTATCTGACGTGGACGATGGGTGGCCGCGGAGCCCAGGAAGGCCGGACCGCGCTGGCTGCGCCCGGCGGCGGCACCCGGGTGGGGGAGAAGCTGACCTCGCTGCCGCTGACGCTGTACTCCGACCCGGGTGCGCCGGGGCTGGAGTGCGCGCCGTTCGTCACGGCGACGAATTCGTCGGAGCGGTCGTCGGTGTTCGACAACGGCCTGCCCATCGACCGGGTGGACTGGATCCGCGACGGCGTCATCAACGCGCTGGCCTATCCGCGAGCGGCCGCCGCGGAGTTCGGCGCCCCGGTGGCGGTGGGTGCGGACAACCTGCTGATGACCGGTGGGACGGCGAGCCTGCAGGAGATGATCGCCGGCACCGAGCGGGGGCTGCTGCTGACCACGCTGTGGTACATCCGTGAGGTCGATCCGTCGGTGCTGCTGCTGACGGGGCTGACCCGGGACGGGGTCTATCTGGTCGAGGACGGTCAGGTCACCGCTGCGGTGAACAACTTCCGGTTCAACGAGAGCCCGCTGGATCTGCTGCGCCGGGCCGCCGAGGCCGGGCGCAGCGAGGTCACCCTTCCGCGCGAATGGGGCGACTGGGCCACCCGCGCCCAGATGCCGTCGCTGCGGATTCCCGACTTCCACATGTCCTCGGTCAGTCAGGCGCAATAATGCGGAGGTGACCGAGCGTGGGCTGCCCGAGCAGCTGACCGGCCTGGCCGCGTTGTCCTCCGGGGATGCGCACGCCGACACCCTGATCCGGCTGACCTGCGCGCGGACGCTGTCCCTGCCGCCGCTGCCGTTCCCGGCCGACGTGCGCGACGAACACACCGAGCGCGACGCCGTGCTCGCGGCGTTCGCCGAGCAGTTCGCGGTGGACGTCACCGGCATCGGGGACAATCTGCGCCACCGCTTCGGGGAGACGTTCGGGGACAATGCTTTCCGCGTGGTCACCGTGGTCTTCATCGCCGACTTCCTGCCCCGGGTGTGGGCCGGTTGTGACGCGCTCGATCTGGGCAGGCCGGGCTGGATGCCGGACGTAGAGATCGACGCGGCGGCCGATCCGGTGGAGACGTTGCTCGGCGGGTTCGTGCCCGCGGTGGCACGGCTGCGCGAATTGGACCCGTTGACCACCGAGGTGGTGCGTCTGCGCGGGGCGCAGGCGCACCACTGCCGGCTGTGTCAGTCGCTGCGGGAAGGCCACGCCCTCGATGCGGGCGGCTCGGAGGAGTTGTACAGCCAGATCGCCGAGTTCGAGGCCGCCGACGGCCTGACCGATGCGCACAAGGCCGCGCTGCGCTACGTCGACGCGCTCATCTGGGCGCCGTCGCGGATCGAGCCCGACGTCGCCGCCGGCGTGCGCAAACACTTCTCCGGCAAGCAGATGGTCGAACTGACACTGGACGTGATGCGCAACGCGGCGAACAAGATCGCGGTAGCGCTGGCCGCCGATGCGCCGCGGGTGGCCGACGGCACGGAACGCTACGAGGTCGACGAGCGGGGCCAGACGATCTTCGCCTGAGCGGTGGTGTGCGACCATGGTGGCCGCGCACGTCGCGCCGGGGGCGGTAGCTCAGTCGGTTAGAGCCGTGGACTCATAATCCATTGGTCGCGGGTTCGAGCCCCGCCCGCCCCACTTCAGAGGCTGTATTGGGTCGGTTGATGCTGGTCATTTCCACTTCGGGTGATGCTTGACAGTGTTTCGGCTGATGCTTGACACTCCCTGAATGAGGGACTGAGAGTGGCTGTGTTGCGACCGAGTCGCATTCGTCAGGATCCATGGCCGATCCCCGCCCAGTCTTCTGCCCGGCGCAGGGAAGCCAGCCGGCGCTGTTCGGCGGCGAGGCGCTGAAGGCGTTTCTTGTCGCTACGTGAGTAAAGGGCGGCGACCGCGTCAGCAACGTCGGATTCGTTGTCGCCAAGGGTTGGGCGGTGGGCCAGGTCGAGGACTGTCTGTTCGGGCGTGGTCACCAACGCCGGCCCCAATTCCGTGCCCATGCGTTCGGCGTCCAAGCTGCCGGTCTCACGCTGGACGAACCGCACGATCGCGGTTCGGTCAGATAGCTCGATGGGGCGGTGCTGGCGCGGCACGGCCACGATTGCTGTTGCTAGCGCACGCGGCATCACGCCATGCAGACGCGCGGCGCTGATGCCCATGATCGCAACGTTGTCGAAGCCGTAGATGGCTGTCGCGATTCCCGCAGCGGCGGACTCTAGGTTCGGTATCCATTTGCGACCCCACATCTCCTGCGGGACAACGGCGTAATACCCGTCGGCGAGACGGTGAAGGAGCCCTTGTTCGGCTAGCCGGACCAGCTGGGACCGGGGATGGGCGTACACCGTCGCTGCATCGCGCGGCCGGATCGTCTTCAGCGGGGCCTGAGCCAGGGCGGCAGGGATCGGAGTGCTGCGCTTCAGTGCCACATTCACTCCTTGAGTATGTGAAACGTACCTTTGTAGGGTACGAAATGCATACTCGACAGCGAAAGGTCCGACTTCTCTGCTACTTGCGAAGGGTGCCGTCGCGAGCTAACTTGCGCGCAGCCGCTACTCGCTACAGATCCAGTCGGATTCGACCGACTGCTCCGAGAATGCTGTGAACGCGAAAGTGCGTGCAGGACTGAGGCCTAACCAGACCGGCGCGACAAGCTGAAGAACCATCAAAGACGAATCCACTGGTCGCGGGTTCGAGCCCCGCCCGCCCCACAGACCTCGAAAAATCAGGCCGCCCGGCCGCGCGCGTAGGAGACCAGATCTGCGCCGTGATGCGGCGCCTGCCACCGGTGCACACCCGCGCCCTGTGCGTAGGAGAGGTGTCCGCCGAGGGCGCCACCGACACTGACGACGAGCAGCCCGACGACCGTCAGCACGGTCGCGCGGCGGTGGTGCTCCTTGCGGTGCGCGCGGTAGGCCAGCGCGAACGTCGTGGCGCCGACGATGTTGACCGCCGCGTGGATCAGGCCGACCCGCCGCTGTTCCCGATTGAGCAGGGGGAAGTCCGCCCAGCCTGCGAGCGCGGTGGGCGGGGTGGCCAGCAGGCCGACGCCCAGCAAGCGGCGCGCTGTGGTGCGATCCTTCAACACGACGTCGAACAACAGGGCCGTCATCCACGACCCCAGCGGAAGGGTGACGAGCAGCGGGTGGACCGGATGCCCGAGCCACGATCCGCGCAACGCCGACCCGACCGCACGACCGCCGATGATGCGCTCGACCGTGTCGGCGGCACGGTCGGCCGGCTGATCGACTGCACTGACCGATTCCGCGGACCGCAGTAACGAGTGGATGTTCATGGGGCCTCCTCGCAGGCTCAGGTACCCCGTCAGCGCGCCGTCAAACCGCCTGTGGTGCACCGAGGAGTCAATGACACTGCGGCTGAGCGACTTTCAGCGACACTGGCGATCCTACTCGCAGCCGGTGCCGTTGCCGTCGCGATCCAGGCCGTAAATGTCCTGTCCGACGACGGTCACCGGACCCGATACGTAGGCCGGACCGTTGCCGCTACCGCCGGCGCAGTCCACGTCGCTGGCGATGGGAACGCAGGCGCCGGTGTAGTTGGGGTCGCAGTCGGAGCCCAGCTGCAACGGCGCCTGCGCCGATGCCCGGTCACACGATATTGATCGTGTCGAGGAGCGTGGTCAGCTGGCCGGGATCGCCCGAGATCTCCACGTCCGAGGCGCGCCAGTCGACCCGTTTGGTAGCCCAGGCCGGAAATGTGGTGACCGCGCTGCGGATAACGCGTTCCGCACGGTGCGCGCCGGTGTCGGCGGCCACCGTGCCGTCCGAGGAGATGCGCCAGCTGCCGCCGCCGTCGCCGTGTAGTTCGAGGGTGACCGGGCTGTCCAGCCACGCCGGCGGCGCTGCCTTCATCTGGTTGGCCAGCACGGCCGTCATCCATTCGACGACCGTGGCCATGCGCTCGGCGTCGGTGCCCGGTGCGGTCCGGTCGACGGCCGGGGCGAGGTCGTGGCGCAGGTGGGTGTGGTGGTCGAACACCAGCGCGCCGGGCAGCACGACATCGAGCCGGAAGGTGCCGAGTTCGCCGAGTCGCGTGCGCAGCGACCGCGCCGGCGTGGCGGCGACCACCGAGGCGGCCCGTAGTGCCCGGCCGCTCCACCGTTCGTAGTCGGCGAGTACCCGCTGCGGCGGCCAGTGGCGCCGGGCGTCCACCGGTACGTCGTTGGCGCGCTCGATGTCTCGTGTGGTGAGCAGGGTGAGCGCGGCCGGTGTGAACAGCGCGCGACAGCTCGCACCCAGGTGGGCGACGACGTCTTGAACCCGCCAGCCCGGGGCCGCGCTGTCGGCCCGCCACTGTGTCTCGGACAGCGCGCCACACCAGGCCAGCATCTCGCAGCGCTCGCGCCGGAACGCCGCGACGCGGTCCAGGGTCATTGGGCGACGGCCTCGACGGTGCCGGCGAGCCGGTCGCGATACTCGGCGCGCGCGGCGGTGTCGACGTCGCGCATCGCCCGGTCGTAGTCGACGGCCCGCAGCAGCGGCTGCTGGATGCGCGGGGGCAGCAGGGCGAGCGTGCGCATCAGCGCTCCCGACCAGCGGGGGACGGTGGCGTCCGGCGTGGCGCCGAGGGTGGTCTTCACGATCGCCGCGGCGACCGCCGCTGGTCCCGAAACCGGCACTCCGCGTTCGGAAACCCCGCTGGACAGGTCGGTGCGCACGACGCCGGGCAGCACCACCGCGGCGGTCACGCCGGTGCCGCGCAGCTCCTGCTGCAGCGCGTGCGTGAACCCGACGACCCCGAACTTGCTCGCGCTGTACGCCGCGACACCGCCACCGGCGACGCGTCCCAGCACCGAGGCGACGTTGACGACCTGGCCGCGTCCGTGCTCGAGCATGCCGGGCAGCACGAGGTGACAGCCGAGGATGACGCCCCACAGGTTGATGTCGATGGTGGCGCGAAGGGATTTCAGCTGGTTCTGGGTGAACGCGCCCACCGGCATGATCCCGGCGTTGTTGACCAGGATGTCGACGGCGCCGACCTCGTCCCGGACCGTGCCGAGGAACCGCTCGTAGGACGTCTGGGACGACACGTCGAGGTCCAGCCCCCGCGCGCCGCGCCCGATCGCCTCGGCGCTGGCGAGCGCCGCGGCCCCGTCGAGGTCGCCGATGACGACGCGTGCACCGCGGTCGGCGAACGCGTGAGCGGTTTCCCGGCCGATGCCGCGGGCTCCGCCGGTGATGACGACGACGGCGCCGTCCAGATCGTTGTGGGGCATGCAGGGATCCCTTCTCCAAAGTTTGACCGAGAGTCAAACTTCACCGCCGCTGCTACCGTGGGCCAAGTCTGACCGAAAGTCAAGGTCCGGAGGTCCCGATGCAGACCGGTGCTCGCCGTCATCGTGATCCTGCACGGCGGGTCGCGTTGTTGGCCGCTGCGGCAGACTGTTTCGCGACCCGCGGGTTCGAGGACGTGTCCATGGACGACATCGCTGCGCGGGCGGGGGTCACCAAAGGCCTGCTCTTCTATTACTTCGGCTCCAAGCGGCAGTGCTATCTGGCGGTGATCGCCGACTTCCACCGGCAACTGCTCGAGCACGCGAGGGCGGGTGACGGCGTGCCCGCCCACGAACTCATCGCCGATCTGCTCGACCGCTACCTGGACTTCGCAGAGACCGCGGAACCGGCCTATCGCCTGATCATGAGTGGCGGCCTGGGAGCAGATCCGGAGGTCCGCGCCTTCGTCGCCGAGCAGCGAGCCCAGTACCGGGCTCTTTTCACGGAGATGGTCATGCCCGGACAGGCTGAGCCGCCGGCTCTGCGGGTCGCGTTCGAAGGCTTCTTGAGTTTCATGGAGGGTGCGACGCTGGATTGGTTGGATCACCGGTCCATGAGCCGTCAGGCGTTGCACCGCTTGATCTCGGCCGTGGCGTCAGCGGTCCCGGCCGCCGCGCTGGCGGCCGACCCGGCGCTTGTCCTCCAGCCGATCACCGATCAGCCCGAGCGTGAACCCATGCGGTAAACGATTCGCGCGATCCAGAAAGCGAAGGTACGAGCCGACTGGGCGCCTTCATCCGACGCCTGGTTACCGCGTCGGACGGTGGTCTCAGCGGCGAAAGAGAGTTTAGGTCTAGGTTTAGTCCATGCAGCGAACAAGATGTCCGTGGTCGTCCGGCGGGAGCCGGTGAACCCGGTGGGTGAACATCTTGACGACGTCGTCGCCGCCCGGGATCAGATGGAACGTCTGGTGCGGGTCATCGTCGCGATCGGTTCCGACCTGGATCTCGACGTGACCCTGCACCGGATCGTGCACGGCGCCATGGAGTTGAGCGGCGCCCGGTACGCGGCGCTGGGGATCCGGTCCGCTGACGGTTCCCTGGCCAGCTTCGTGTCCGAGGGATTGGACGACGCCTCCGCGCGCCGGCTCGGCGAACAGATCGAGGCGGATTCGGACCCCACGCTGAGCGCCGCGCTCGGTATCCCGATCACCGTCCGCGGGAACGACTTCGGCGTCCTCTACCTCGGCGACGACCGGCCCGGCCGGGTGTTCTCCGACTCCCAGGAAGGCGCTGTGCGCGCGCTGGCGACGGCCGCGGCCGCGGCGATCGACAACGCCCGTCTCTTCGAGCGCGAACGTGAGTCGGCGAAGTGGACCAAGGCCAGCCGCGAGATCACCACCGCGCTGCTGTCCGGCGACCCGCAGACCGGGCCGCTGCAGCTCATCGTGAATCTGGCGCTGGAGTTGGCCGACGCCGAACAGGCGATCCTGCTGGTCCGGCGGAGCCCGAGGTGCCTGCCGGCGACGTCGACACCCTCGTGGTGGCGGCCACCGCAGGCCGGTACGCCTCCGAGGTGATCGGCCGCCAGGTCCCGATGGACGGCTCCACCACCGGCGGCGTGGCCCGGCGCGGACTTCCGCTGATCACCGATTCTTTCCAGTATCCGATCGAGGGGTTCACCAATGTGGGGGACCGCTCGGCGATCGTGATGCCGTTGATCGCCGACGAGGCGGTCCTCGGGGTGATCGCAGTGGCCCGTCGACCCGGTCAGGCGGCATTCGACAACGACTATCTGGAGCTCGTCAGCGATTTCGCCCGGCACGCCGCAATTGCGCTGGCGCTGGCAGCGGGTCGCGAACACGCACTCAATCAGGAACTCGCGCTGGCTGATTCGGTGGACGATGCGCTGATCGCGGCGACCGAGGAGTTGCGCAGGCTCTGGCGGGCGCGCCGCGTGCTGGCCGTCACGTTCGCCACTGACGCCGTCGCGCCGGACGCCGAACCGAAGGTCGTGTCGGTGGGGGAGGATGTGCGGTGGGCCGACCTGCCGCCGGAGACCCGGCAGGCGCTCGACGCGCTGCGCAACGCAGACCTGTTGACCCCCAACACGTCACAGGCCGGCACGGCCGGTATCGCGGTCCAGCACCCCGAGGGCGTGCTGGTGGTCTGGATCGACCTGACCGACCAGCGGGTGTTCACGCTCGAGGACCAGACTCTGCTCACGGTCTTGGCGGGCCGGCTCAGCCAGGGGCTGCAACGCGTGCACCGGGTCGATCAGCAGCGTGAGACGGCGTTGGCGCTGCAGCACGCCATCCTCGGACCGGCCGATCTTCCGCACGGGTTCGCGGTGCGCTACCAGGCGGCCAGCCTGCCGCTGCAGGTCGGCGGCGACTGGTACGACGTGGTGGACCTGGACGACGGACGCATCGCGATGATCGTCGGCGACTGTGTCGGTCACGGGCTGTCCGCCGCGACGGTGATGGGTCAGGTGCGCAGCGCGTGCCGTGCCCTGCTCTTCGACAACCCCAGTCCCGCCGCCGCATTGGCGGGCATGGATCGTTTTGCTGCGCGGCTTCCCGGCGCCCAGTGCGCCACCGCCGTGTGCGTGGTGCTCGATCCGGCCACCGGCGAACTGGTGTATTCCAGTGCGGGGCACCCGCCCCCGGTCCTGGTCCACGCCGATGGCGCCGTCGAGCAACTCACCGATGCGCACACCATCGCGCTGGGACTTCGGGTCGGCAGGCACCGCCCCGAGGCCAGACTCACGATGCCTGCGGGGTCGACTCTGCTGCTCTACACCGACGGTTTGGTGGAGCGTCGCCGGGTGCTCCTGGAAGACGGGATCGCGCGCGCCGCAGCCCTGCTCGAGGAGCAGCGTGCGTCCCCGCTGGAGGAGCTGGCCGACCACATCATGTCGCAGATGGCACCGGGTTCGGGTTATCAGGACGACGTCGCGCTGCTGCTGTACCGGCACCCGGCTCCGCTGGAACTGGACTTCCCGGCCGACGTCAGCCATCTCGCCCCGACCCGGAAGGCGCTGCGCAGCTGGTTGACCAGTGCCCGTCTGGAACCCGGTCAGGTGATGGACGTGCTGGTCGCCGCCGGGGAGGCGGTCGCCAACGCCATCGAGCACGGCCACCGGCACAGCCCCGGGGGCACGATCAAGCTGAAGGCCACGGCGCTCGTCGATCGGGTGCAACTGACGATCGCCGATTCGGGATCGTGGAAGCGTCCCCAGCCCGCCAAGGACGCGCATCGAGGTCGGGGACTGATGTTGATGCGGGGCCTGATGCAGGATGTCACCATCGACCACGGCAGTGCCGGAACCACCGTTCGCCTCTACAGCAGGATCTGATCGATGCCCACTGAACTCAACCTCGACATCACCCGCCGACCGGACGGGGCCCGCACCGTGGTCGCGGCCGGGGAGATCGATCTCAGCAACGTCGATGCGTTGAAGCAGGCGCTCGCCACGGCGACGGAAGAGTCCGCCGGCGGCGATGGCGGCATCGTCGTCGACCTCGCGGCGGTGGAATACGTGGACAGTGCGGTGATCAGCGCGCTGTCGGCGTGCGCCGAGCGGATCCACACCGTCATCGTCAACCCGCTGCTGAACACGGTGTTCACCATCAGCGGGCTCAGTGAACTGGTCAGCGTCGAGACCGCGTCGGCCGACGCTGGTCAGTCGCGCTGATCGAAGAGCTGATCGAGGGCCTGGTGTTCCAGCTCGACCCACCGGTCGACCTGGCCCCGAAGGTCTTTGACTTCCTCGGGGGTCAAGTGCTCGGCCCCGTCGGGAGTGATGCGGCAGATGTCCATCGGGCCGCCGACGCTGGGTGAGGACGCATCCAGCGCGTCGAGCACCCGCAGCGCCGCGACCACACCGTAGTCCACATCGCGTCCGGTCATCCCGAAATGCGCCAACAGCGCATGCGCCTGCTGGGCCATCGCGGCGCCGCTGCCGATGGCCTGAAATCCGGTCTCCTCGTGGTGGCCGATCAGGCCGTTGGGGTCGATGTCGATGATGAACGGGTCGCCGGCCGCGTAGCCGGCGGCCAGCACATAGGTCGCCGGGGTGCCGCTGGCCTCCTGGCCGGGCACGTCGGCGATGAAGTTCGCGTAATGGTGCTTGAGGATCGGCAGTATCCGGGCCTGCAGTGCGTGCCCGACGTTCCTGGCCTCCAACACCGAGTCGGGCTCCTCGCTGAACACCTGCTCGACGTCGTAGAGCACCGCCCGGGACCCGCTGCCGCCCCAAGCCGCATGGCTCCCCAGAGTGTGCAGCTTCTGCGCCGGAAAGGTCAGACCCCGCCCGGGATCGGTGATCTGCGAATCCGAGGCGAGAACGACTCCATTTGCGCACCGCAGCGCCAGTACGACCGTCACACCGCGATCCTGTCACGTCGCGGGGCAACCCCGGCCGCGGTCGGGCGCCGGATCCGGTCACTATGGTGGGAAGACATGGATGTCTCCCTTTTGGCTTTCGAATGGACGGACACCAGTAGGCACTGGCTCATCGAGGTGCCGATCCGGATCGTCGCTTATCTCGTCGTCGCGCTGATTGTCCGGCTCGTCGTTCACCGCATGATCGACCGTGCGACCACCGCCCGATCACGCAAGGAGCGCGTCGCGGACGACACCGACCGCGGCAGGACGCCGCCGCTGGTGCGCTATCTGCGTGACCGCGTGCCGTCCTCGGCCAGCAACGAGCAGGTCATCGCACGGCGCCAGCAGCGGGCCCAGACCATCGGCTCGGTGCTCAAGTCGACGGTGTCGATCGTGCTGCTGGTCTGGGTCGTGCTGGCCGTCCTCAACGTCCTGGGCGTGAACATCGCGCCGTTCATCGCCTCGGCCGGTGTGGTCGGGCTGGCGATCGGCTTCGGTGCGCAGAACCTGGTCCGCGACTTCGTGACCGGGGTGTTCATGCTGCTGGAGGACCAGTACGGGGTTGGCGACACCGTCGACCTCGGCGAAGCGGTCGGCGAGGTGGAGAGCGTCGGTCTGCGCATCACCACGGTCCGCGACATCGACGGCACCCTCTGGTACGTCCGAAACGGCGAGATCGCCCGGGTCGGCAACATGAGCCAGGAGTACGCCGTCGCCCGGATCGAGTTGCCGGTGGCGCTGACCGCCGACGTCGACCGGGCCGAGCAGGTCGCGGTGGACGCCGCCAATGAGGCGGTGGCCGACCCCGCGCTGGCGGGCAAGGTGATCGGCGAACCCGAGATGCTGGGGGTGCAGGAACTCTCGCCGGACCTGATCAGGCTGCGGATGACGGTGAAGGTCCGCCCCAATGCGCAGTGGGCGGTGCAGCGCAAGCTGCGGCGCGCGATCCTGCGGGCCTACGACGAACACGGGATCGACCTGCCCTACCCGGGCGGGCGGGCGCAGGCCGCCGTCAGCGAGTAACTCGTCAGTCGCCGGACGGCGCCGTGCCCGCGGTGTCGTTGGCCTTGGTGTCGTTGCCTGGGGCGGTGCCGTCGTCGTCGGGGCTGTCGGTCGGCTCCGGCGATTCCGCACCGGCGTCGGTATCGACGTCCTCGCCGGCCGTCTCCTCGTCCAGCTCGGCGCCGGTGTCGACGTCCTCGGCCGGCTCCTCGGGCTCGGCTTCGGTGTCGGTGTCGGTGTCGGTGTCGGTGTCGGTGTCGGGGTCGACGTCCTCGACCGGTGGTGTGGTGCCCTCGCCCTCACCGTCATCGCCCGACACCTCCTGCGGTGCGGTCTCCTCCTGCACCGGCACTTCGGCGTGCTTCTCGGCGGGGTCGTCGGCGGTCTGCGCCGGTTGATCCGCGGCGTCCTCCGCGCCCTCGGTCTCGTCGGCCACGGCCGAGGACAGCGTGTCGACGCCGTCTGCCGATACGGCCGCGGACGGAAGCGGGAAGTTGGGCAGCGGCGGCAACGGAATCGGGAACCAGCCGAAGTCCAGCACGTACCGGACTTCGCTGACGATGCCGTTGTAGACACCGGTGAGAGCGGTGTTGACGATGTTGCCGAGGCCGTCGAGCCATACGTTCAGGTTCAGCGGGTCGTTGACCACCGGATCGAGGAAGTCGTAGACGAAGCTGTCCACCACCGGCAGCACGAAGGCCGGATACCAGATCTGTATCTGATCGGAGACCAGGTAGCCGAACGGGATCCAGTTGATCAGCCACGGGCCGAGGTCCAGTGACACGTAGTTGGCCCAGTACCTGGTGATCGAGTAGACGCGGTCGATGAGATCGGAGGCGGCGTTGAAGGCGACGGGCCCGTCCAGCGCCCGGCCCTCGACCTCCCGGAGGTCGATGTCCTGGCCGCCGATGACTGGGCCGCCGACGTCCCGCAGGTCGACGATGCCCGTTTCGACCCCCGTCTTGGGCTGCACGCCCCCGAGGTCGACGGTCACCATCCCGGGGTTGCGTGCGGAACGCAGCTGACCGATGAAATCCAGTGCGGCCCGGACATCCTCGGCGACCGGTGTGGTCGGTGCGGTGCCCGCGACGAACGCGACGGGACGGACGACCTGCACGCTGCTCATGGTCGCCGGCAGCACCGACGGGGTGAAGGCGACGGCCGAACCCGTCAACGCGACGACGCCGGCGGCCAGCGCCGCGCGTGCTGAAGCGGTCATGCGGATCCCCCTCGATGGCCTACGTCATGATCAAAATACGCGTTCGCCGCGCCGTTCACGAACGATTTGTCGTGGGTGTCCGGGAGTCGTCACCAACCCCACGAACCAGGCACGCCCTTGAAGGGTCCGGCGACCCGACTGGTGATCCAGCCGCCGTAGAAGCCGCCGGGCTGCGGGGTGACGGTCTCACCGTCGACGGTGCACCGGTCCACCAGCGCGGGCATCACCGCGACGGCTCCGGCCAGGGCGGCGAACGGGCGCGTCGGCCGCAGATACGTCCAGGCTGCCCGCGTGGCCGTCGCCGCAGGCGTCACCACGTCGAAGTACGTCGCCTGGCCTTTCCACTCGCACCACGATGAGCCGGCGGCCGGCCGCAGCACCCCGTCGCCGAAACAATCGGCGGGCAGGTAGTAGGTCGGCGGATGACTGGTCTCCAGCACCCGCCACGCCCACTCGGTCGCGGCAACCGTCTGACCACCCGATTCCACCGTGATCGACCCGCGGAACTCCTCCAGCCGGGGCGGCCGCGGGTAGTCCCACACGGATTCCTGTCCGGTCCGGGTTTGTCGGGAACGGGCACAAGGCCGAGAGTAGCGATATGACCACCCGCGAGCGGGCCGCGTCCCGCACCCTCTTCGGTCACCCGATCGGGCTGACCAATCTGTTCGGCGTGGAACTGTGGGAGCGATTCTCCTTCTACGGCATGCTCACGATCCTCGGGTACTACCTCTACTACTCGGTGACCGACGGCGGTCTGGGACTGCCGCAGAGCACCGCCACCGGCATCGTCGGCGCCTACGGCGGACTGGTGTACCTGTCGACCGTGCTGGGCGGCTGGATCGCCGACCGCATCCTCGGGATGGAACGCACGGTCTTCTACGGCGGCGTGGTGGTGATGCTCGGCCATATCGCGCTGGCGATCCTGCCCGGGCTGTCCGGGGTGGGTATCGGCCTGGTGCTCGTCGGGCTCGGGTCGGGCGCGCTGAAGGCGAATGCGTCGTCACTGCTCGGCACGCTCTACCGCAAGGGCGACGCACGCGCCGACGGCGGGTTCACGCTGTTCTATCTCGGGATCAATCTCGGCGCGTTCGTCGGACCGATCGTCACCGGACTGCTCCAGACTCGGGTCGGCTTCCACTACGGGTTCGGCGCGGCGGCCATCGGGATGGCCTTCGGCCTGATCCAGTATGTGGTGTTCCGGCGCAATCTGGGGGAGCACGGCCGCGAGGTGCCGAACCCGGTGCCGCGCAAGGCTTTGGGCAAGACCATCGGGGTGTTCGCCGTCGTCCTGGTGGTGGTCGCGGCGGCGATCGCGCTGAAGCTGATCACGTTGGCCAACCTGTCGCAGGTCACCACCGGTGTCATCGTGGTCGCGTCGATCGCGTACTTCGTGGTGATCCTGCGCAGCGACACGGTGGGGGCCGAGGAACGGATGCGGGTGCGCGCCTTCATCCCGCTGTTCGTCGCCAACGCGGTGTTCTGGTCGCTGTTCCAGCAGATCTTCACCGTGCTCGCGGTGTACTCCGACGAACGGATGAACTGGTCGATCTTCGGCTGGACTGCACCGTCGAACTGGATCGGGTCGATCGAACCGATCTGGATCATCGTGTTGTCGCCGGTGTTCGCCGTGATCTGGACCAGGCTCGGCAACCAGGCCGCCACCACACCGCGCAAGTTCGCCTACGGCGTCATCGGCATGGGCCTGGCGTTCCTGTGCTTCGTGCCGCTCGCCGGGTTGGACAAGGTGCCCGCCCTGCTGGTGATGGCGGTGCTGGGAGTCTTCGCGGTGTCGGAGCTGATGCTGTCACCGATCGGGCTGTCGGTGACCACCAAGCTCGCGCCGACCGCGTTCCGCGCGCAGATGATGGCGCTGTACTTCTTCTCCGTCGGCATCGGCACCTCGATGTCGGGCGTGCTGGCCGGCTACTACGACCCGTCCCGCGAGGTGGCCTATTTCGGCATCCTCGGCGCGGTGGCAGTCGTCGCAGGCGTGATCGTGTTCCTGATCTCGCCGTGGATCAGCCGGCGGATGGAAGGCGTGCACTGACGCCGTCAGTCGGTCAGCTCTACGGTGGTCACCTCGGCCAGTTCGCCGTCGTCGCCCGGCTGCTCGAAGACGACGTGCGCGGCCCGCTGCCTGCTCTCGAAGCTGGCGATGGTGTTGCCGAACAGCGGTCCGCTGAGGTTGCGCCACGACATCGGCAGATCCGGTGATCCGGAGTGCCGGGCCCACCGCCGGGTCAGCCGGGCGGCCCGCGGCGACCATGCCAGCTTGAACGCCGGTTTCACCGGTGCCGGCACGAAATTGTGCACCGGTGAGCACACCAGCTGATGCACCCGGGACGCGGTGACGCCGGGGAAGTCCGCGCGGGCGGCGTAGCTGTGGTGGACGTCGCCGGAGAGCACCGACACCGTCGCGGGACCCTTCGACTGGTGCGACGCGGCATTGCAGATCAACTCGGACAGCCGCCGAAACGACTGCAGGAACGCCGGCCAGTGCTCCAGATCGGCGGTCTGCCTGATCTTCTCGGCCAGCGCACCACGCAGGCCGTTGCGGTTGGCGGCGGCCTCGTTGATCATCTGCAGATCCCCGAGCGCAGGCGGCAGCAACCAGGGCAGCGACGAGCCGATCAGCAGATGGTCCAGACCGGCCAGACCGTCCTCCACCTGCTCTTCGAGCCAGCGGAACTCCCTGTCGCCCAGCATTTTCCGGTCGCCGCTGTCGAGGATGCGGGCGTTGCGCGAATCCACCATGATGAGCCGGCTGCGGCCCAGGTCCCAGCGGAAACTGAACCGCAACCCCTTGTCGCCGTCGACCTCGCTGTCGGCCCGGTCCGCGAGTTCGGCCAGGTACGACCAGCAGTCGCCGTCGATCTGCGTCATCTTCTGGTAGTCCTCGTCGACCGCGAGCTGCTCGGGGCTGAGGTTCCCGATGTGCTGGTACACCCAGTAGGACCCCAGGCCGGCGCGGATCCGGTCCCGCCACCAGGGCTTGCGGTTGACCTCGCGCCGCCAAGCCCCCGAGGTGTTCCAGTCGTCGCGGATGTCGTGGTCGTCGAAGATCATCGCCGTCGGCAGGGTCGACATGATCCAACGGATCTCCGGGTCGCCCCAGGTGTGCCGGTACAGGCCCTCGTACTCGGCGAACGTGACGACCTCGTCGGGTGGGCGCCGGCCGCTCCGGCGATGACCGGCCAGATTGCGCCGGGCCTCCGGAGTGAGTTCGTCGGCGTAGACCTGGTCACCGAGCAGCAGCAGCGCATCCGGCCACTCGTCGGCGTCCAGCGCGGTGAGCCGGTGGGCGTAGCAGTCGAGGGCGTCCAGACCGAGCCTCTTGTCCATCTTGGCATCGCCGGTCTTGGGGTAGCGGCACGACCCGAAGATCACCCGCAACCGGTCGGCGGTGCCGGGTCCGCGGGTACGGATGACGCTGGGCGGGAACTGCGAGTCCGGCTCCGGCCACACCTTCTCGCCGTCGACGCGGACCTCGTACTCGAACGTGGAATCGGGCGTCAGGCCGTGCACCGGCACCAGCGCGTAATGGAAACCCTGGACCTCGAAGGTGCGCGTCGAGCACCCGAGGACTTCCACCTCGGCCGGGGCCTCGGTCTGCACCCACACCTGGGCAGTCGTGTCGCCGACGTGCCGCAGCACCGGGCCGAGAACCAGAGTCACCGACACAGCTTAGGGGTGTCGCGCAGACAGCTCGACCGAATGCGCCCGCGGTATCGCTACGCTGGGCCGATGGTCGATACCGCGGCTCGCCGCCGGGGCCCGCGCGGCGACGTGAACACCCGCGCGCTGATCCTCGACACCGCGGAGTCGATGTTCGGCCGGTCCTCGATCGGTTCGGTGTCGCTGCGCGCCGTCGCGCGGGAGGCCGGCGTCGCCAACCGTTCGGTGATGTACCACTTCCCGGCCAAACGTGACCTGATCGCCGCCGTCGCCTACCGCCGCTCGGCTCACATCACCCCGGCGATCGCCGGGAACCTGTCCGCGCTGGTCGACTCGGCCGCGTCGGTGAGTGTCCGCGACGTCGTCGAGGCGCTGCTCACCCCGCACCTGCAGCTCCTGCGAACCGACCCCGCCCGCGGGCTGTCCTGGTTGAAGGTGATGACTCAACTCGCGCTCGACGACGACCCGATCTGGCGTGAGGCGCTCGACGGCGACCCCGGTCTGCCGGAGCTGTTCGTCGCCGCGGCGGGCCGGGCGATACCCGGTCTGCACACCAAGCAGGTCCGGCAGCGCGCCGCGCTGGCCATGTATTCGATGATCGCCGCGCTGGCCAGTGCTGATCTGCCCGCCTATCTGCGCCCGCTCGGGCCGGACGGGCTGGACGAGGACTGGGTCGAACAGCTGATCGAGTTCACCTGCGGCGGGCTGCGCGGCACCGAGAAGTCCTGACGCGAAACCCGGTCCGGAATTTATCCGACCGGATTAATCTGATCCGATGGCGGTCGAGCAACGCATCACCTATTGCCGGATCTGCGAGGCGCTGTGCGGGCTGGTCGCCACCGTCGAGGACGGCCGGCTGCAGTCGCTGCGGCCCGATCCGGACAATCCGATGTCGCGTGGCCGGGCCTGCCCGAAGGGGATCGCGTTCACCGACATCCAGAACGACCCCGACCGGGTGCTGACCCCGCTGCGGCGCCGCCCGGACGGCACCTTCGAGGCGGTCGGTTGGGACGCGGCGCTCGACGACATCGCGGACCGCCTCGGCCGGATCGTCGCCGCCCACGGCGGTGGCGCGGTCGGACAGTACTTCGGCAACCCGATCGCGTTCGGGTATGCCAGCGGCATCTGGTCCGGGATGTTCCTGACCCGGCTCGGTGGCCACCACCAGTACTCCTCGGGCTCCCAGGACATCAACTCCCGGTTCGTCGCAAGCAAACTCCTGTACGGGGCGGCCAGCCAGATCCCGTTCCCGGATCTGGCCCGCACCGACTTCCTGTTCATGCTCGGCGCCAACCCGCTGGTGTCGCACGGCAGTGCGGTGCGCACCCCGCGGGTGCGCGACGACCTGGCCGGCATCACCGCGCGCGGCGGGCGCGTGGTGGTCGTCGACCCGCGCCGGACCGAGACGGCCCGCGCCTATGAGCATCTGCCCGTGCGCCCGGATTCCGACGCCTGGCTGTTGTTGTCGATGCTGCACGTGATCTTCGACGAGGACCTCGCCGACATCGCCGCACTCGACGCCCAGACCGCGGACTGGTCGACGCTGCGCGAACTCAGCCGCGCCTTCCCGCCCGAACGCACCCACGTGCGCACCGGTGTCGAACCCGACGTGTTGCGCACGCTGGCACGCGATTTCGCGACCGCCCCGACGGCGGTGGCCTACGGGCGCACCGGTGCGTGCCTGGGTCGGCACGGCACGCTGGTGAGCCACCTGCTCGACGTGCTGAGCATCGTGACCGGGAACCTGGACCGGGCCGGCGGAATGTTGTTCGCCCGCGCGGTGATTCCGCTGGAGGACCTGGCGGAAAAGGCCGGCAAGATGACCTACGACACGGCGCGCTCCCGGGTCGGGAACCTGCCGGAGGTGATCAGCACCTATCCCGCGGCGTTGATGGCCGAGGAGATCATCACCCCCGGCGACGGGCAGCTGCGCGCTCTGTTCGTGACGGCGGGAAACCCGGTGCTGACCGTGCCGAACGGCCCGATGCTCGAAAAGGCGCTCGACGAGCTGGATCTGATGGTGTCGCTGGACCTCTACGTCAACGAGACCAACACCCACGCCGATTACATCCTGCCCGCCACCACATTCCTGGAACGCCACGACGTGCCCTACAGCCTGGCGAACTGCTCGACGACGGTCTTTGCGCAGGCCTCCGAAGCCGTCGTGCCCGCGTACGGGCAGGCGCGCAACGAGTGGGAGGTGTTCGACGAGCTGGCCCGCAGGATGGGTCTGTCGTTGTTCGCCAACGGTGCGCTGGAGCGGTTCAACGGGGTGCTGAGCTGGCTGGACCGCCGCGGGCTGGGTCGCATGACGCCGCGCCGGCTGGTCGGGCTGCTGATGCGGATCGGCCCGTACGGCGACCGGTTCGGGTTGCGCCGCAACGGGATCAACCCGCGCAAGCTGCAGGAGAACCCGCACGGGATCGTGCTGTCCGAGCACGCGCCGACCGGTATCCGCGCCGAGGCGGTCAAGCATCCGGACGGTCTGGTGCGGCTGGCGCCTGCGGAGATCCTGGTCGAGGTCGAACGGCTCGGTGAACGTCACCCCGACGATCCCGCGTTCCCGCTGATGGCCATCGGGATGCGCGAGATTCGTTCGCAGAACTCGTGGATGCACAACAGCCCGACGCTGATGAAGGGCGACCGGCGGCACCGGGCCAGGGTCAATCCCGTCGACGCCGCGGCTGCCGGCCTGACCAACGGCGCGACCGTGCGTGTCACGTCCCGGGACGGCGCCATCGAGACCGAGGTGTTCGTCACCGACGAGGTCGCCCCCGGAACCGTTGCGATTCCCCACGGCTGGGGGCATCGGGGCGGCTGGCAGCTGGCCAATCGGGCCGGCGGAGCCAACGTCAACGAGCTGATGTCCAATGACGCAGCCGATCTGGAACGCCTGGCCGGGATGTCGGTGCTCAACGGCGTCGCGGTACGCATCGAGCCGGTGACCGCCACCGCGGGCTGACGTCGGAAAACGTCCAACAGTTTGCTAACGCAATGGTAGGTTCGGCTCGCTACGTCAAAGCTGGGGGTCAACGTGGACCGGTGCCCGAAGTCGCCGAACAGTTCTCTGCGCGGTCTGTACTCCGGGGTCCTGCTCGTCGGTGTCGGGCTGGGCGTGGTCACCGGGCAGGGCGTCGCCTCCGCGAGCCCGACCGACAGCACCGAGTCGGGCACGTCGCAGTCGGCGGACTCCACCGACACCGCCAGTGACACCGCACCTGCAGACGACCAGCCTGCCGACGACGAACCTGCCGACGATCAGCCCGCCGACGACGAACCTGCCGACGACGAGGACGAACCTGCGCCCGACGACGAAGAGTCGTCCCGCACGTCGAAGACCCGCGCGGAACAGGTCTCGGTCAACGTCACCGAAACCGAAACCGAAACCGAAACCGAAACCGACGTCACCGAAACCGAAGACGTCACCGAAACCGAAGACGTCGCCGACGGTGACGCCGTCCCCCAAGCCCAAGCCGAAGCCGTTGCCGTGCCGGAAGCCGAGGCGGCGCCCGCGCGACCGGTCACGGTCGAAAGCATGGTCACCGACGTGCTCACCTGGGTCGGTCTGCGGCCACCGGCCGATCACGACCCCGGCCCGGGAACGCCGGTTTCGGCGCTCATGCAATCGCTGTGGCTGGGCGTGCGCCAGGCGCAGTACACCTGGAACAACCAGCGTCCCACCGCCGATGTCACGACGTCGGGTCCCGGACCCGACGGCGCGGTGACCGGCAACCTCAACGCGACCGACTACGACGACGCGGCACTGACCTACGTGATTGCGGCGGGGCCGGCGCACGGGCGCGTGGTGCTCGACGCATCCGGCGGATTCACCTATCTCCCGGGCGCGGCAGCAGCCGGCCGCGCCGACAGGTTCACGGTCCTGATCGACGACACGGTGGGCAATCCGTTCCACGTGCACGGCATCCTCGGGCTGCTCGGTATCGCCGGGCCGACCGTGGTGACCGTGGTCATCGGCGCGACTTCCCCTGACCGGCAGGGCATTCCGTCCGGATTCGGCGTCGACGAGCTGCTGGCGCGGGACGGGGTGGCGGTCACCCCCGGCCGCGACGGAGGCGTCACTGTCATCGACGGCCGCTTCACCGATCACCTGGTGGTCAACGCCGCCGACGCCGCTGTGGTGCTGAACTCCGTGGCGTCGGCCCTGGGCGCGGCGACGGGCTTCGCCGATCCGGCCGGCATCACCGTCTCCACGGTCGGCACGGGCGAGGCCGCCGAGTACTTGTACCGCTTCACCGAAAGGCTCGGCGCGGTCAAGGTTCTCGGCAGCGAGGTGGTCCTGGTGACCAACGCCGCCGGCGAGGTGACCGGCGTGTTCAACTACTACCGCGGGCTGGGGGAGGCGTTCGACATCACCCCGGACAGCTCGGTCGACGAATACACCGAGGTGCGGCTGATCGCGAGCTCCGCCTACCTGGGTTCCGGCGCCGATGCGCGCGCCCTCCGGAAGTTCGTCACCGCAAGCGCTTTCGCCGAGGAGCTGGTGGTCTACACCCACGACGACGGAACCTCGCATCTGGCGTGGCGGGTAGCGGTGGTCGTCCGTGACACCGGGGAGCTGGCGCCGTCGGGGGCGACCTACCTGATCCACGCCGACGGCACATCGGCGGGTTCGGTCATCGTCGCGTCCGCGAACGCGCACGCCGCGACGTCGATCAGCTTCGCCAAGGACTGGCTCGGCGAGTCCCGCCTCTTCACCATCGACACCCGCAAGGTGTGGTGGTTCCGGACCTACCAGCTGATCGACGCGCCCCGCAACATCAGCACCTACAAGACCAGCTACACGCTGTTCGGCCTGGGCAATCCGCTGCTGCCGGGTTCGGTGGTCAAGCGCGGGCTGTTCGGCTGGGACACCGCCGCGGTGTCGGCGCACGCGAACATGGCCGTGGTGTACGACTACTTCGCCGACGTGCTGGGGCGCAAGTCCTTCGACGGCAAGGGCGCACTGGTCTCGGTCAGCATCCGGTACAACCCGCGGATGTCGACCGGCGGCTACGCCAACGCGTTCTGGGATCCCAACCGGCGGCTGTTCGCGTTCGGGGACAACGGCTACCTCCAGGCCGGCCTGGACGTCGTGGCTCACGAGTTCACCCATGCGGTGGTGTCTTACGTCGTCGGCGGTGGCGGGCCGGTGCTGGACTTCGCCGAGCCCGGCGCCCTCAATGAGGCGTACAGCGACATTCTCGGCGTGCTGGTCGAGGGCAAGACCGGCGCAGGCCGCTGGCTCGTCGGCGAGGACTCCGCACTCGGCGCGGTGCGCGATCTCGCCGACCCGACCTCGATCGGCACGGCCTACGGTCCGCACCGCGACCGCTACAGCACGCGGTACACGGGCGAGGGCGACGACCGCGGCGAGCACGTCAACAGCACGATCTTCAGCCACGCCGCGTACCTGATGATGACCGACGACGCCACCAGCGGCGTCACCGACGAGACCTGGGCGAAGGTTTTCTACCATTCGCTCGGGCGGCTCAGCAGCACCGCCAAATTCGTCGACGGGCGGGCCGCGATACTGAGCAGCGCCCGCGAGCAGGGCCTGTCACCGGCGCACCTCGCGGCGATCGGCAAGGCTTTCGACACCGTCGAGATCTTCGGCGCGGCACCGTCATTGGCCATCGCGGTCTGACTGTGTGAGAGCGCGTGCGCCCCGGGGACGGCGCACGTGCGAAGCTGGGCGGCGGAGTGTCCGTCCAGGAGGTGTCTGTCGTGCCGCCCAGTCCCGAGCCCGGCGATTCGCTGCGCAGCGTGGTCTCGCTGACGGCGCCGATCGGGCTGGCGTTCATCCCGCTGGGCATGGCCCTGGGCTTCCTGGTGGTGCACGCCGGGCTGGCGTGGTGGTGGGCGCCGGTGTTCGCCGCGGTGATCTACGCGGGTTCGCTGGAGTTCCTGATGGTGCACCTGGCCGCGTCGGCGGCGCCGATCGCGACGGTCGCGCTGACGACCTTCGTGGTGAACTCCCGGCACGTGTTCTATGCGCTGTCGTTCCCGCTGCACCGGGTCCGGGGCGTGGCGGGCAAGCTGTACAGCACCTACACGCTGTCCGATGAGGCGTACGCGGTCGGCGTCAGCCCGGAGGCGCGGTCGTGGCCGTCGCGGTTGATCCTGTTCATGCAACTGTGCCTGCACCTGTTGTGGGTGGCGGGCGCGACCCTCGGCGGGCTGGTCGGGCAGGCGTTGCCCATCGAGCGGCTCGAAGGGCTCGACTTCGCGCTCACCGCGTTGTTCCTCGTGCTGGGCATCGACGCGTACCGGCAGCGACCCGACCGGATCACCGCCGCGGTGGCCGTGCTGTGCGCCGTGGCCGCCTGGTTGCTGGTCCCCGGACAGATGCTGGTGGCCGCCTTCGCGGCCTTCGCCGGGGTGCTGCTGGTCCGGATGTTGTTGGGACGCAGGGACGACGATGCCTGACAACGCCTACATCGCCGTGTTGGTCGCGGTCAGTGCGGCGGTGACCTGGGGGTTGCGCGCGCTGCCGTTCGCGGTGCTGGCGCCGTTGCGGCACAGCCGTGTCGTGAAGTACCTCGGCGTGCACATGCCGGTCGGCGTGATGCTGATCCTCGCGATCTACACCGTGCGCACCGTCGCCGGGGATACCGCGACGCAGCTGACCTGGCTCGCGGTCGCCGTCGCGGTCACCGTGGGTCTGCATCTGTGGCGCGCCCAGGCGCTGTTGAGCATCGTGGCCGGCACGACGTGCTACGTGGCGTTGATGTCGGTGTGGGGGTGAGGTCAGTCCGGCGCCTGTAGGTAGGCGACGAGCGCGTTGGTCAGCCCGCGACGGGCGACGTCCAGGTCGGCGTAGGAGCCCAGCTGGCGCTCGGAGACCAGACCGCGCATCGCGCCGGGGATCAGGGTGGCGACCTCGCGCACCCGCTCGGGATCGACGCCGAGACCGGCGAACGCGGTGCGGCAGATCTGCAGCCAGGACTGCCCCCACGAGTGGAGCTCGGCAGCGGTCTGCGGATACAGCCGCTCCAGTTCGGCCGGGTCGCGCGGCAGCGCGGCGCGCAGGTTCTCGATCGCACGCGAATCCGGCGCCGCCAGGCCGGCATAAAGCGTGTCGATGATGCTCGCGACGCGGTCACGCAACGGGGCGTCCCGGTCGACCGCGGCGAACACGTCGGCGCGGCGCTCCGCGGTGCGGTGCAGGACCGCGGCCCAGAAGCCGTCGGCGTCGCCGAACTGGTACTGCACGGCGCCCCACGTCGCACCGATGTCCTTGGCGATCCGGTTCGCCGAGACCGAGCCGGGCTCGCCGGAGGCCAGCGACTTCAACGCCGCCTCAAGCATGTTCGCGCGGGTGGCCTGACCACGCCGGTTGGGGCGTCGGACTGCCTCGGTCATGCGTCGAGGGTACCGAAGTTTTCGTAGAACCCACTATGCTTCTGTGGGTCGCTGTTCTATTCTCACCGCATGGCCAAACCGCCCCTGTCGATGAAACCGACCGGCTGGTTTCAGGTCGCCTGGTCCGACGAGATCGAGATCGGCCACGTGCACACGATGAAGTACTTCGGCCAGGAGATGGTGGCCTGGCGGTCCGAGTCCGGACAGGTCGCGGTGATGAACGCCTACTGTGAACACCTCGGCGCCCACCTCGGGTTCGGCGGCACCGTGCACGGCGAGGTCCTGCAGTGCCCGTTCCACGGCTGGCAGTGGAATCAGCAGGGCCGCAACGTGTGTATCCCGTACGAGGACCGTCCCAACCGCGGCCGCCGGATCAAGACCTATCCGGTGATCGAGCGCAACGAGTCGATCTACATCTGGCACGACATCGAGGACCGCGAACCGTTCTTCGACGCCCCGGACATCTTCGCGAGCTTCGGCGACGGCTCCGGTGTCGAGGACTACTACCCGCAGCAGCGCCTGTTCGAGCAGGGGCTGGAGATGCATCCGCAGTACGTGCTCGAAAACGGCGTCGACTTCGCCCATTTCAAGTATGTGCACGGCACGCCCATCAACCCGATCTTCACCCGGCACGACTTCGACGAGCCGATCTCCTACGTCGATTTCACGATCACGTTCGAAGGCGACGACGGCCAGCGCATCGAAGACGTCAACAGCGGCGTGGAGGCCGTCAACGGCGGGCTCGGCATCGCGGTGACCAAGAGCTGGGGGATGATCGACAACCGCACGATCTCGGCGATCACTCCGGTCGACGACTCCACCTCCGACGTCCGGTTCATGGTCTACATCGGCAGGCCCGGGGCAGACGTGCGCAATCCGGAGCGGGCGCGGGTCAAGGCCGAGGAGTTCGGTGCCGAGGTGATCCGTCAGTTCCGCCAGGACATCCACATCTGGGCGCACCAACGGTATTCGGATCCGCCGGCGCTGGCGAGCTCCGAGATGGCGGGGTTCACCGCGATCCGCGAGTGGGCCAAGAAGTTCTACCCGGACGGCAAGGGCGGAAGCGCCGCCGAGTTGGCCGCCGGATCCGCACTGTGACCCTCGAAAGGCTCCTATGACGATCAAGGTTTTCCAGGTTGCGACCGGCAACGTGGGTTCGGAGATGATCAAGCGCATCGCCGACCGCCCCGACCTCGAACTCATCGGGGTGCACTGCTATTCGCCCGACAAGGTCGGCCGCGACGCCGGTGAGCTCGCCGGGCTGGCCCCCAACGGGGTCATCGCCACCGGCACGGTCGACGAGATCATCGCCGCGCGACCGGACGTCCTGACCTTCCACGGGGTTTTCCCCGACGAGGACCTCTACGTCAAGGTGCTCGAAGCAGGCATCGACATCGTGACCACCGCCGACTGGATCACCGGTTGGCACCGCGACCACAATCACCCGCACCCGTCGGGCAAGCCGGTCACCCAGTTGCTCCAAGCGGCCTGCGAGAAGGGCGGATCCACGTTCTACGGCACCGGCATGAACCCGGGACTGAACCAGATCCTGGGCGTGGTGTGCTCGGCCGATGTCGCCGAGATCGAGAACGTCACGACTATCGAGTCGGTGGACGTGTCCTGCCACCACTCCAAGGACACCTGGATCGAGGTCGGGTACGGCCAGCCGGTCGACGATCCGGAGATCCCGGGCAAGCTGGAGAAGTACACCCGAGTCTTCGCCGACAGCGTCTACATGATGGCCGACTGCTTCGGTCTGACGCTCGACGAGGTGAAGTTCAGCTACGAGCTGGGGGCGTGCACCAAGGACGTGGACCTCGGCTGGTATCGGCTGCCGAAGGGCTCGCTGGGCGGCAACTACCTCAAGTACCAGGGCATGGTCGACGGCGTGCCGCGTGTCGAGACGCACCTGGAGTGGCAGATGACGCCGCACACGGATCCGAGCTGGGATATCAAGGGCTGCTACATCACTCAGATCAAGGGTGACCCGAACATCTACAACAAGCACATGATCTTCCCGAAACCCGGCGTCGACCTGTCCGACCCGGCGAACTTCGCGTCCATCGGGATGACGGTCACCGGCATGCCCGCGCTGAGTGCGATCTCGTCGGTGGTGGCGGCGCGGCCGGGCATCCTCACGTCCGCCGACCTGCCGCTGCGCGGACTCGCGGGCCGCTTCAAGTTGTAGGCAAGGCTCAGCGGGGCGACTTGTCGGATGTGATGTATCAGGACATCGGTGATGGTTGTCGGGTTTTGGGGCGTGGGCCGCGTGGTTGTCCGTTGCCGAAGTATTTGATGCCCGGTGCAGGTCGAACGTGCTTGATGAGGACCTCGCCGTCCAGATCGGACACGATGATTTTGTCGTCGACGCTGACGACCAGGATGAGTCCAGACCGATGTTGCCCACGGAGCTCGCTGTGCGGATGACGGTGTTGGAGGGCAGATCCACGGGCGACTGCGCTCGGGGAAATTGGTATCGCCTCGGGACAGGCCGTGCATAGGCCAGCTGGTCGATTCTATGGCGGGGTGGATCTGCCCTGGGGGTCGCTTCCCATGCCGTCAGTGGTGTGACCGCGTCCGGGCAGTCCTTGGTGGGGGCGCTCGGTGTTGTAGATGTGGTCGGATGCGTCGACCTGGCTTTGGAGTTCGGGCAGCGATCCGCGAGTGGTTGTTTGTCGAGGTAGCGGAACGACTGCTCTCGGACAACGGACTCGCGCTACGAGTTACGCAAACGTGCCAAGTCAGACGGTCCGGTCAAAGCACAGGCCGTGGCCGTGCGGGCCGCGTTGGAGCCACCACCCGAGCCTTAAGGCAGAAGTGTCACCACCAAGACCCCTCGAAGTGTTACCGAATGTCCTGATGCAGAACTGTCACCGATGTCTTGGGACATAACAGGGCGACTTGTCGGACCCCTTCGGCATAATCGAATGTATGTTCGAAGGCGCGGAGCCGAAGGATCTCATCGACGGGATGGGTACGGCGGCGCGTGCGGAGTCCGCGGCGATCGCCCAGCGGCTCGAGGCGGTGGCGGGGCTGTTCGACCGGCGCCGGCGCGCCTACGCCGAAGCCGGCTACCGGCAGACCGACATGTACGAGGCCGTCGCGGCAGAGGTCTCCGCGGCGCAGAACATCAGTCGGTCGCGGGCGAAAAGTCAAGTGTGGATGGCGGTGTCGCTGTACACCCGGCTGCCCCGGGTAGCCGAAACGTTCGCGCGCGGCGAGGTCGACTTCCGGATGGTGCAGATGGTGCTGTCGCGCACGGAGAACGTCGGGGTCAACGTGATCGGCGCTCTGGACAAGGCGATCGCGCCGAGGTTGCGCCGATGGATGCGGCTGTCCAAGAACAAGCTTCGCGACCGGGTGGACCAGTGGGTGGCGGACTTCGACCCGGCAGGGGTGCGAGTCCCCCCGATCGCCAAGGACAACCGGTACTTCGACGTGACACCCGATGTGCCGGGGATGGCGTTCGCCGGCGGGATGCTCAACGCCCGTGATGCCGCGGCCCTGGACCAGCGCTTGGAGGCGATCGCCGCGACGGTGTGCAGTAATGACCCGCGCTCGCACAACAATCTGCGGGCCGACGCGGCGGGGGCGCTCGGGCGAGGGGAGTCGGCCCTGCAATGTGAGTGCGGCACGCAGGACTGCCCGGCCGCGACGCTACGGGAGTCCGCCGCACAGGTGGTGATCCACATCCTGGCCGAGCAGGCCACCGTGGACGGTACCGGCGACAAGGCGGGCTACCTGTCGGGTTTCGGGGTGCTGCCGGCCGAGGAGGTGCGTGCGGCGGCCAAGACGGCGAAGCTCAAGCCGGTGCGGTTGCCGGGCGCCGAGCCGGAGAAGGGCTACCGGCCGTCGGCGGGACTGAAGGACTTCCTGCAGTGGCGCGATCTCACATGCCGTTTCCCGGGCTGCGACGCTCCGGTGGCGCACTGCGACGTCGACCATACGACGCGGTGGCCGTTCGGGGTCACCCATGCGTCGGGGCTGAAGCATTACTGCCGTACCCATCACGTGCTGAAGACTTTCCTCACCGGGGTTCACGGCTGGCGTGACGAGCAGCGGCCCGACGGCACGATTGTGCTGACGGCCCCGACCGGGCATGTGTACACCACCGAAGCCTTTGGCGGGCTGCTCTTTCCGGTGCTGGCGACGCCGACGGCGTCGCTGCCCGACGTTGAGCCGCCCGCCGAAGCGCCCGACAAGGCGGCGATGATGCCGCGGCGGTCCAGAACATACGAGCAGCAGCGGCAGGCCCGGATTGCGCGGGAACGCGGGCAGCGCATCGAGATCGACGCCGAACGCGAACGCGAACGTCAGGCCTGGCTCGCCGCCACCTACGAACCGCCCCCGTTCTGAGCACCTACCGGGTCAGCCGGCGCCCTTTCCGTTGTCCACCCGGTACACCGCGCCGTGGATGGCCGCAGCGTCGCCACTGGCCAGGAACGCGATCGTCTTGGCGACGTCCTCGGTCTGCATGAACCCGCGCGGGGACGCGATCCGCATGATCAGATCCCAATCGGCGTTCTCGGGCGCCTCGAACTCGGTGGTCTGCGCGGTCGGCATGCCACCGGGGCAGATCGCGTTGACCCGCAACCGTTCCTTGGTGAATTCCACGGCCAGCGCACGGGTCAACCCGATCAGCCCGTGCTTGGCCGCGCAGTACCCGGCCGAGTACACCTCGCCCTCCACCCCCGCGATCGACGCGACGTTGACGATGTTCCCGCCCGTCTCGAGCAGATGAGGCAGCGCCGCACGGCACAGGTAGAACGGCCCGTGCAGGTTCACCGACAGATCGGCGTCCCAGTCCGCGTCGGTCACCGACACCGTGTGCCGCATCTTATGGAAGCCGGCGATGTTGGCCAGCACGTCCATCCGGCCGAACCGGTCGACACAGTCCTGCACCGCCTGCGCGCACGCCTCGGCCGAAGTGATGTCCACCGACGAGAAGCTGCCGCCGGGAATGTCGGCGAACACCTCGGCCATCCGCGAGGCGTCACGCGCGATGCCGAAGACCGTTGCGCCGCGCTCGGCGAACAACTTCGCCGTCGCCGCGCCCAGACCTGCCGACGCACCGGTGACCAACGCGACCTTGCCGCTGAGTTGACTCATGCCCACGACCTTCTCACGGGCCGGGCGAACCTCAGACGGCGGAGCGCGGTTTCACCGGCGGCACCGCCGCCAGCAGCGCACGCGTGTATTCCTCTCGGGGCGAGGCGAACAGATCGTCGGCGGGTCTGTTCTCCACCGCCTCGCCGTCACGCATCACCAGCACCTCGTGGCTGACCTGCCGGATGACAGCGAGGTCGTGCCCGATGAACAGATACGTAAGCCCCAGTTCGCGTTGCAGCCGCGACAGCAGGTCCAGCACCCGCGCCTGCACCGACACGTCCAGCGACGCCGTCGCCTCGTCGAGGATCAGCAGGTCCGGCTCGGCGGCCAGCGCCCGGGCGATGCTTACGCGCTGGCGCTGCCCGCCGGAGAGCTCATGGGGATACCGCTGGGCGAACTCCGTCGGCAGGCCGACCAGGTCGAGCAGCTCCTCGGCGCGTCGCCGCCGGGCATGCCTGCCGTCGGCCAGCTTGTGCACCGTCAGCGGTTCGGCGATCGAATCACCCACCCGGCCGCGGGGATTCAGCGACGAGAACGGGTCCTGGAAGACGATGCCGACGCGGCGCCGCATCCGTTTGGCCGCAGCGCCTTTCACACCGAGGATGTCGTCGCCGGCCAACGTCGCGGTACCCGCGTCCGGCTGCACCAGACCGGTCAGGCACGCCGCCACTGTGGACTTGCCCGAGCCTGATTCGCCCACCAGGCCCAGGGTCGTGCCCCGGCGCACCACGAACGACACGTCCTTGACCGCGTGCACCGTCGACCGGCCGACCGGGGTGGACACCGTGAACCGGACGTCGAGCCCGTCGACCTCGAGCAGCGGCTCGGCGTCGGGGACCGGCGGCGGACCAGAGCGCTCCAGCACGGGCCGGGCGGCCAGCAGGTCACGGGTGTACTCGGCGCGGGGCCGGTCGAACACGTCCAGGATCGGCGCCTGCTCCACGGTCACACCGGACTGCATCACGGTCACCTCGTCGGCGACCTGGCCGATCACGCCGAGGTCATGGCTGATCCACACGACCGCGGTGCCGAAGTCACGCTGCAGTGCGCGGACCAACTCGATGATCTGCGCCTGCGTCGTGACGTCGAGCGCGGTGGTGGGTTCGTCGGCGATCAGCAGCTCGGGGTCACACGCCAGCGCGATCGCGATCATCACCCGCTGGCGCTGGCCGCCGGAGAGTTGGTGCGGGTAGGAGTGCAGCCGCATCTCCGGTTCGGGCAGACCCACCGCCTCCAGCAGTTCCAGCGCCCGGGCGTTGGCCTCGCGCCGGGTCAGGTGGCGGTGCGTCTCAAGCGATTCGGTGATCTGGCGTTCCAGCGTCAGCAGCGGGTTCAGCGAGGTGCCCGGATCCTGGAAGACGAAACCGATACGCGCTCCGTGCACACTGCGCAGCACCCGCGGGGAAGCGCCGACCAACTGGATCGGTGCGTCGGCGCCGGCCAACAGGCTCGAACCGGACACCCGGGCGCCGGGAGCGTCCAGCAGGCCGGTGGCCGCGAGCGCGGTCATCGTCTTGCCCGAACCCGATTCGCCGACGATGCCGACCGTCTTCTCGCGGTCGACGTCGAAGGACACTGCGTCGACGATGGTGCGGGCGCCGATGCGTACCCCGAGGTCGGCCACGCTCAGGACACTCATCGCTCCCTCCTCCGTGCCTCGACCGTCGTGCGCTGCTTGGGATCCAGCACGTCGCGCAACCCGTCACCGAACAGGTTGAACGCCAGCACGATCAGGAAGATCGCCGCACCCGGGAACACCGCCATCCACCACGCCATCGTGACGAAACCCTGGGAGTCGAAGATCATCCGGCCCAGCGAAGGCTGCGGCGGCTGGATTCCCAGGCCCAGGAACGACAACGCAGCCTCGGACAGGATCGCGAACGCCAGCGACAGCGACGTCTGAACGATCAGCGGACCCGCGATGTTGGGCAGGATGTGCCGGCGCAGGATGAACAGGTCGCCGGTGCCCAGCGCGCGCGAGGCCGACACGTACGGTTCAGTGCGCACACCCAGGGTGCTGGCTCGTGCCACCCGCGCGAAGATCGGCGTGTAGACGATCCCGATCGCCAGGATCGTGGTGGTCACGCCCGGGCCGAGGATCGCGACCACCGCGAGCGCCAGCAGCAGCACCGGGAAGGCGAACATCACGTCCACCACCCGCATCAGCACCGTGTCCAGCCAGCCGCCGCGGTATCCGGCGACCACCCCGACCGCGACGCCGACCACCGCGGCCAGCGCCACGCTGATCACCGCGATCCGCATCGACGCCTGGACCGCGACCAGCACCCGCGACAGCACGTCACGGCCCAGCTCATCGGTGCCGAACCAGTGCGAACCACTCGGTGCGGCAAGCGCATTGGGCACGTTGACGTCGTTGATGCCGTACGGGGCGATCCAGTCCGCCGTCACCGCCACCACCGCGACGATCACCAGCACCAGCGCGCTGATCAGGGTGACCGGGTTGCGTGCGAGCAGCCGCCACGACGCGATGCGGGTGCTCTCCGGCTCGGTGGTCGTCATCCCAGTCGGATCCTCGGGTCCACGACGGCGTAGAGCACGTCGACGAGAAGGTTGATCGCCAGGAACAGCGCGGCGATGAGCAGCACGGCGCCCTGGATCAGCGGGTAGTCGCGGGCCGCCACCGCGTTGAACACCAAGCGGCCCAGGCCCGGCCAGGCGAACACCACCTCGACGACGATCACGCCGCCGAGCAGCGTGGCCAACTGGATGCCGGTGATGGTCAGGATCGGCACCAGCGCGTTGCGCACCGTGTGCCGGAACGTGACGACGCGCGGGGGCAGCCCCTTGGAGCGGGCGGTGCGCACGTAACCCATTGCGGCGACCTCCAGCACCGCCGAGCGCACATAGCGGGTCATGATCGCCGCGGCGACGACGCCGACCGTCAGGCCGGGCAGGATGATGTGCCGCAGCCAACCTGCCGGGTCCTCGAACAGCGGCCGGTAACCGGAGGTCGGTAGCCAGCCCAGCACCGTGGAGAACAGTGCGATCAGCAGGATGGCCATCCAGAAGTCCGGGATCGACACCCCGAACTGGCTGCTGACGCGGACCAGTGCGTCGCTGAGCTTGCCCTCCCGCAGTGCGGCGTAGATGCCGGCGGGCAGCGCGATCACCAGTGCGATCAGGATGCCGACGATTCCCAGCGACAGCGTCGCGGGCAGCCGTTCCAGCAGCGTGACGGTCACGGGGTCGCCGTTGCGGAAGCTGACGCCCAGATCGCCGGTCAGCGCGGAGCCGATGTAGCCGAAGAACTGCGCCACGAGCGGGCGGTCCAGGCCGCTGGCTGCCCGCAGCGCCTCGTAGGCCTCGGGCGTGTAGCGGGTGCCCAGCGCGATGCGCACCGGATCGCCGGGCACCAGGTGCACGAGCGCGAAGACCACGATGAGGACACCGAACAGCACCACCGCCGAGTACAGCAGCCGGCGCGCGACGAACCGGAGGATCATCAGACACCCCCGTCCGCGTCGAGCGTCGCCGTGCGGAACCGCACCGCGCCGTCGCGGCGGGCGTCGTACCCGGACAGGGCAGGGTTCCAGGCCTGAATCACCGACGGGTTATACAGGTAGATGTAGCTGACCTCGTCGGCGATCCGCGTGGCGGCGTCGGCGTAGACGCCCTTTCGGGCGGTCTCGTCGGTCTCCACGCGGCCGGCGTTGAGCAGGCGGTCGACCTCCGGGTCGGAGAACTTCTGCGCGTTGTTGGGACCGTCGGTGTGATGCTGGGCGTAGTAGAAGTCGTCCGGGTCGATGTTGCCCAGCCAGCCCATCATCAGCATGTCGAAGTTCCCGGAGTTCTGTTCGTCGAGCCAGGTCGCGAAGTCCACGGTGCGGATGCTCACCGTGATGCCCAGCGGCGCCAGGTTGTCGGCGATGATCTGGGCCGCCGTCACCGTCTCCGGATACTCGGTGGTGACCAGCATGTCGAGCTCGCCAGGCTGGGCGCCGGCCTCCTGCAACAGTTCCCGGGCGCGATCCAGCCCGCCCGAGGCGTACCTGTCGTACGGGGTGAACCAGGGATTGCCCTCCGGTATCGCGAGCTGGTTGACCGCCGCGGTGCCGTAGCTGGTCGCCTGCACGATCGCGTCGCGGTCGATGGCGTACGCGATCGCCTGGCGCACCCGCACGTCGTTCCACGGCTCGCGGGCCTCGTTGAGGGCCAGATACCAGTAGTCGTTGCTGGGGGTGACCGCCAGTTCGACGGACTCGTCGCCGTGCAGCTGCGTCACCCGTTGCGGCGGTACCGAATCCGTCCAGTCGACCTCGCCGGCCTGCAGCGCCGACATCGCCGTCGACGGTTCGGAGATGAACCGGAACGTGACCCCCGAGACGCCGGGAGCGCCGCCCCAGTAGTCCGGGTTGGCGCCCAGCGAGATCGAGTCACCGCTCTTCTGCCCGAGAAAGCTGAACGGCCCGGTTCCGACCGGATGGGTGGCGATCTGCCCGCTCTCGACGTTGGCCCGCGACACGATCGCCATGCCTTTGAACCCGCCGATGTTGGTCAGCATGTTCGGCGTCGGCCGATCCACTCGGATGACCACGGTGGCCGGGTCCGGAGCCTCCACCGCCTGCACCGCGCTGAACTTGTCGGAGTTGGGCAGCTGCTCGTCGATGATGCGCCGGTAGGAGAACACCACGTCGTCGGCGGTCAGCGGGGCGCCGTCGTGGAACGTGACGCCGGGGCGCAGCCGGAAGGTCCAGGTGAGCTGGTCCGGACTGACCTCCCAGGACTCGGCCAGCGCCGGTTGCATCTCCAGGTTCTCGTCGGGTTCGACGAGGGTGTCGAACACGTTCTCCAGCACCTCGAACGAGAAGTAGGCCGTCGTCTTGTGGGGGTCGAGCTGGTCGGGTTCACCGGCGATCGCGGCCACCAGCGCACCCGAGGTGCCCTGGCCCAGATCGACCCGTTCGCCGGTCGAGCAACCGGTTAGAGCAGCCATACACATACATATGACGAGAACAGCGGTCCTCACCGCCGCTCTCGCCATATGCAACCACCCCGGGACTTGAAGTCTGCAGTGGGTCGTCTACCCGGGTCGCCGGCGAACAAAACGCGCAGTCGACAAAGTCGTGACTTTGTCTGGCGGTGGCTGAAATACTGCGAGCATGAAGATGCTGCGCGGCCTCGCCGCGGTCGTCGCCCTGGCCGGTGCATCGGTGGGATTCTCCGCCCCGGCCCAGGCGGCCGGGGTGATGCAAGGTGTCTACAACTACACCGCCGAGGGCCAGTCGGGCACCTGGACCATCTACCCGGTATGCGTGCCGGTGGTGGGTGACCTGCGCGAACCGTTGTATCTGCCGGTCGGTTGCCGCCTGCATGTCGGTCCGTCGACCGGGTTGACCGGAGGCGACGCCATGCTCGTGGGCGGCGTGTGGGGCTTCAGCACTCCGAAGAAGGACGGCATGACGTGCCCGGACGGCAGCACGGCGCCGACGGTGGAGGTGATCCGGTTCGACGACGTCACCATGTCGGGAACCCGCAAGATCACCCATTCCGGCAACTGCGGATTGCCGCCCGGGATCATCGAGATCCCGTTCACGCTGTCGTTCAAAGAGCCGCTGCCGATCCCTGTCGACCAGTACCCGCTGATCTGTGAGCCCGGCGGTCTACGGCGCTGCTTCTGATGCGCGACGACGTGAAGCGGGTGGTCGTCTGGGGCACCGGGTTCGTCGGCCGGATGGTGATCCCCGAGATCGTCCGTCATCCCCGGTTCGAACTCGTCGGTGTCGGGGTCAGTAATCCCGACAAGGTCGGCCGCGACGTCGGTGACATCTGCGGGCTGGGCCGCGACATCGGGCTGACCGCCACCGATGACGTCGACGCGCTGATCGCGCTCAAACCCGACGCGCTGGTGCACTACGGCCCGACCGCCGCGCACGCCGAGGCCAACATCGAGTTGATCACCCGGTTCCTGCGCGCCGGGATCGACGTGTGCTCGACCGCGATGACGCCGTGGATCTGGCCGACGATGCATGTGAACCCGCCCAACTGGATCGAGCCGATCACCGTGGCCTGCGAGCTCGGCGAGTCGTCGTGCTTCACCACCGGCATCGACCCGGGCTTCGCCAACGACCTGTTCCCGATGACGCTGATGGGCCTGTGTTCGGAGGTCCGCCGGGTGCGTGCCTCCGAACTGCTGGACTACACCAATTACGAAGGTGACTACGACCGCGAGATGGGCATCGGCAGGCCGCCCGAGTACCGCGCGATGCTGGAGAACCCCGACATCCTGGTGTTCGCCTGGGGCGCAACGGTTCCGATGATCGCCGAGGCTGCGGGCATCATGCTCGACGACATCACCACGACGTGGGAGAAGTGGGTGACCCCCGACGAGCGCAAGACCGCCAAAGGTGTGATCGCGCCGGGGAACGTCGCCGCGGTGCGGTTCACCATCAACGGCGTCTACCAGGGGGAGACCCGCATCCAGCTGGAGCACGTGAACCGGATCGGCAACGACGCCGCGCCGGACTGGCCGTCGGGCAAGGACAACGACGTCTACCGGGTCGACATCGAGGGCACCCCGAGCATCTTCCAGGAGACCGCGTTCCGGTTCACCGACGGTTCTGGCCGCGACGCCGCAGCGGCGGGCTGCCTGGCGACCGGGCTTCGTGCGCTCAACGCGGTGCCCGCCGTCAACGACCTGTCGCCCGGCTGGGTCACCGCTCTGGACCTGCCGCTGATCCCCGGGGCCGGGACGATCCGCTAACGCCGTTTGACCAGTACCACGTGGGCCAGCGGAATGCGGGTCTGTTCGGGGGATCGGCTCATCCGCTCGGCGACCCCCCTTTCCAGTCGGTCGAAGAACTCGGCCGTGCGCGAGTCCGCGGCGCCTTCGTGCAGTGCCAGCGCCAGCGCCGGGAACACCGACGCGCGGGCGAACGCCGCCCACTTCGCGCCGAAAGCCCGCGCGTCACGGTCTTTGCAGTAGCGGTCCCAGAACCGGTCGGTGGCGTCGAAGATTTCCAGATGCTCGATCTCCAGCCGCTCGAAGCGGCCCGACGGCGCGAACGGCGCGACGAAATCGGCTGCCCGGCGGGCGACGGTGGGGATGCACATCCGGCCGGTTTCGTCGGCGGTCAGCAGCCCGTCGCCGGTCAGTTCGCCGAGGGTGTCGGTCAGCGCCGACATCAGCGGCCGGAAACCGGAGTCGTCGTCGTCCCCGACCGCCATCGTCATCACCACCAGCCGCCCACCGGGACACAGCTCGCGGCCCCGGAACGCGACGAACTCGTGCCAGTCCTCCGCGGCCTGCCGGGCGAACGCGGAGCGCACCGCGTCGTCGGTGCAGAAGTTCACCTGGATGTGGCCCTCGATGGCGCACGGCACCCGGGTCAGCCAGTGGATCGCCCACGAACTCCACCCCAGGTGCACGCTGTTGGACGGCAGGATCTGCGAGTAGAAGGACCGGCCGACGGCCGCGGCGTAGGTGGCCTTGTCCTTGCGCAGGTAGGTGTCCGGGTCGTTCTCCAGGGTGTGGAACAACGCGCTGAAGTCGTTGTCCGGGCGGTCGGTGTGGGTGACCAGCACCGGATGCTCGGACCGGGTGCGTTTCCGCAGACGCGCGATCGCCGCCCCGATCGGCAGCAGCGAGTTGTACCCGTTGGCGGCGCCGTAATCGGCGATCATGATCGACTGGGACGGATCGGGCAGCGGCACCGCGTCGGCTGCGCGCTCGAAGATCGCCGTCGCGGCCTGCAGGCCCGCTGCCTGCAGGCGCGACGCGGCGCTGTAGGAACTGCTGTCCATCGGCTCAGGGCGCACCACGATGCTGGATTCCGCCATGACCCGAACGGTAGTCCTCGCGCCGCGGCCTCGCCCAGGGGTCAGTGGCCGCGGGCGACCCACTCGTCGTAGTGCACGATCTCGTCGCCGACCGTCGTCGTGTCGCCGTGACCGGTGTAGACCACGGTGTCGCCGGGCAGCTTGCCGAGCCGGCCCGAGATCGACTCCAGGATCGTCGGGAAGTCGGAGAACGACCGGCCCGTCGCGCCCGGGCCGCCCTGGAACAGCGTGTCGCCGCTGAACACCGCGTTCATCTCCGGCGCATGCCAGCACACCGAGCCGGGGGAGTGCCCCGGGGTGTGCAGCGCACGCAACTCGGTGCCGGCCACCCGCAACGTCTCGCTGTCGGACACCGAGCGGAAGTCGCTGTCCGGGTGGGTCATTCGCCACAGCATCTCGTCGGCGGGGTGCAGCAGCACCGGCGCATCGAGAGCCTGGCCGAGCTGGGGGGCCACGGTCACGTGGTCGTTGTGGCCGTGCGTGCACACCACCGCGACGACGTGCCTGTTTCCGACCGCCTCGATGATCGGGTCCGCGGTGTGGGCGGCGTCGAACACCACCACTTCCTTGTCGTCGCCGACCAGCCAGATGTTGTTGTCGACCTCCCAGCTGCCGCCGTCGAGTTCGAACGTGCCGTGGGTGACCAGGCGCTGGATGTTGCTCATTACAGGACCACCACCGAGCGCAGCACCTCGCCGGCGTGCATCTTGTGGAACGCGTCCTCGATCTGGTCCAGGCCGATGCGTTCGGAGACGAACTTGTCCAGCGGGAAACGGCCCTGCAGGTACAGCGAGATCAACGTCGGGAAGTCCCGCTCGGGGAGGCAGTCGCCGTACCAGGACGACTTCAACGAGCCACCGCGAGAGAAGAAGTCGATCATCGGCATCTCCAGCGTCATGTCCGGTGTCGGCACGCCGACCAGCACCACGGTGCCTGCCAGGTCGCGGGCGTAGAAGGCCTGCTTCCAGGTTTCGGGCCGGCCCACCGCGTCGATCACGACGTCGACGCCGAAGCCGTCGGTCAGATCCTGGATGGTCTTGACCGGATCGAGGTCGCGGGCGTTGATGGTGTGGGTGGCGCCGAAGTCGCGCGCCCACTCCAGTTTCCGGTTGTCCATGTCGACGGCGATGATCTGTTTCGCGCCGACCAGCCGGGCACCGGCGATCGCGGCATCCCCGACGCCGCCGCAGCCGATCACCGCGACGGTGTCGTCCCGGTTCACCGCGCCGGTGTTGATCGCCGCGCCCACACCCGCCATCACGCCGCAGCCCAGCAGACCGGCGGCGGCCGGGTCGGCCGCGGGATCGACCTTGGTGCACTGACCTTCGTGCACCAGCGTCTTGTCGGCGAAGGCGCCGATGCCCAGCGCCGGGGTCAACTCCGTGCCGTCGGTCAGCGTCATCTTCTGGGTGGCATTGAAGGTGTCGAAGCAGAGGTGCGGGCGGCCCCGCTTGCACGCGCGGCACTGACCGCACACCGCGCGCCAGTTCAGGATCACGAAGTCACCGGGTTCGACGTTGGTCACGCCGGGGCCGACGGACTCGACCACGCCCGCGGCCTCGTGGCCGAGTAGGAACGGGAACTCGTCGTTGATGCCGCCCTCGCGGTAGTGCAGGTCCGTGTGGCAGACCCCGCAGGCCTGGATGTCGACGACGACCTCGCCCGGACCGGGATCCGGGATGACAATGTCGACCACTTCCACCGGCTGAGCCTTCGCCCGAGAGATCACACCGCGCACCGTTTGAGTCATGCCTAGACCCTAATAGGTCGGGCGGTTGCCGGAGATGCCTGCCCGACCGCGCGCCTGCGGGCTGATGTTCCTCGAAATGCCCCGTGGAACTGGACTGATCAGGTCTACCGTGAAGGCTGCGATGCTTATCGACAGCCGCCTCGATTTCTTGTCCGCCGCCCGCTCAGCGCACCAGCGGCGAGACTGGAGCGCGAGCTACGAGGCCTTCGACCTGGCGAGCCGGTACGCGCCGCTGCCCACCGACGATCTGGACGCGTTCGCGTTCGCAGCCTGGCGGCTCGGCCACCTCAGGGAGGCCAGTCGCGCTGCCGAGCGGGTGTTCGCCGAGTTGACCCGGACCGATCCGCTCGCTGCGGCGATGAAGCCAACGATCTGGCTCTGGCCTGGTTGGTTCGGGGGGACGTCAACATCGGCCAGGGTTGGATGAGCCGGGCGCGCCGGTTGCTCGCCTCGGCGGAGGAGAGCCCGGCGCACGGCTACCTGGCCTACCTGGATGCGACGGTCGCGGCGCTGTCCCAGGACCTGGACGCGCTCGGCGCGCACGTGAGTGCGCTCCGGGCGATGAGCGGCCGTCTCGATACGCCCGCGGTCACCGCGCTGGCCCTGATCGCGGCGGGCGTCGACGCGATCCTGCGCGCCCGCACTGCCGAGGGCTATGCGTTGATCGATGAGGCGATGCTCCCGCTGCTGGCAGACCAGGTGCCGATCGAATGGGCCGGCGACATCTACTGCATGGTGTTGCACCACTGCCACAAACTCGCCGACCTGCCGCGACTGCGGTCGTGGACGCAGTCGATGGAGCGGTGGTGCGGGGTGGCCGGATCGGTGCCGTACGGCGGCGTGTGCGACGTGCACCGGTTGCAGGTACAGATGGCCACCGACGACTACCGCGGCCTGGAGGACCGGCTCCTGACGGTGAGCCGGGCACTCGCCGAGGTCAACACCTGGGCCGCGGCCGAAGGTTTCTACCAGCTCGGCGAGGTCCGTCGGCTCATCGGCGACTTCGACGGTGCGGCAACGGCTTTCGATCAGTCGCGAAGCCTGGGTCTGGATCCGCAGCCGGGTGAGGCACTGATGGCGTGCCGACGCGGGGACGCCGCGGCGGCGTGGACAGCGGTGCGGCTCGCGCTGGCCGGCGGCGACCGGTTGGACCGGGTGCGCCTGCTGCGCGCCGCGGTCGAGATCGCACTGGGCCGGGATGCGCTCGACGAGGCCGAGAGTTACTGCCGGGAACTGGAGGCGGATGCCGAGGCGTTCGGCACGCCGGGCTTCCGGGCGTGGGCCGCGCACGCCCGCGGTGCCGTCGCGGTGCGCCGCGGGGACTTCGAGCCCGCCGTGCAGTTCCTGCAGGTCGCGTTGCGGGAGTACCGCATTCAGCAATCCCGCTATGAGACGGCCGAAGCCTACGAGTGGCTGGCGCTGGCGCGGCGCGGCCTCGGCGACCAGAACGGTGCGGCCGGCGACGCTGCGACCGCCGACGCCATCTACACCCAGCTGGGCGTCGAACCGGCGGGCATCTGCGGAGCGCCGACACCCGGAGGGCTGACCCGCCGCGAACTCGAGGTGCTGACCCGCATCGCCCGCGGCGCCACCAACCGGCAGGTGGCCGAGCAACTGCACCTGTCCGACAAGACGGTGGGCCGGCACCTGGCCAACATCTACGTCAAACTCGCAGTGTCCACCCGCACCGCGGCCGCGAACTGGGCGTTTCAGCACGGCGTGCTGACCGACGACCACTGATCTGCATCATTTGCACCAACGCATCGACCGTGCAGACACATCAAATGCCCGATGACCGAATCCGCCGCGCCGCCTAGCGTTCCCGACATGACCACACTGAACGAGACCAGCGAGGATTTCGCCGGACGCATCGTCGGAGCCATCGACGCCGCCAGCACCGCGATTCTGTTGTCGATCGGTCACCAGACCGCGCTGTTCGACACCATGGTCCAGCTGCCGCCTGCCACCAGCACGCAGATCGCCGACGCGGCCGGGCTCAACGAACGCTACGTCCGGGAGTGGCTCGGCGGGGCGGTGGCCGGCTCGATCGTCGACTACGACGCAGCCGGGCAGACGTACTCGCTTCCGGCGCACCGGGCCGCGTTGCTGACCCGTGCCGCGGGGCCGGACAATCTCGCGCGCGTCGCGCAGTTCATCCCGTTGCTCGCCGAGGTCGAGCAGAAGGTGATCGGCTGCTTCCGCGGCGGGGGCGGCCTGTCCTACGCCGAGTATCCGCGGTTCCACACCCTGATGGCCGAACAGAGCGGGGAGGTCTTCGATGCCGCACTCCTCGACACGATCCTGCCGATGGCCGACGGGCTTCCCGACCGACTGCGTGCCGGTGTCGACGTCGCCGACTTCGGTTGCGGCAGCGGCCACGCCGTCAACGTGATGGCGCAGGCATTCCCGGCCGGCCGGTTCGTCGGCATCGACTTCTCTGACGAAGGGCTTGCCGCCGGTGCCGCGGAGGCGAACAGGCGAGGACTGACCAACGCGACGTTCGTGGCCGCCGACGTCGCCGGATACGACCGGGCCGACTCCTTCGACGTCATCACCGCATTCGACTCGATCCACGACCAGGCCCACCCGGCGCGGGTGCTGGGCAACATCTACCGTGCGCTGCGTCCGGGCGGGACATTCCTAATGGTCGACATCAAGTCGTCGAGTCGGGTCGAGGACAACGTGGGGGTGCCGTTCGCGGCCTACCTGTACACCGTGTCGACGATGCACTGTATGAGTGTGTCGCTCGGGCTCGACGGTGACGGGCTGGGCACCTGCTGGGGCCGCGAGCTCGCGACCGAGATGCTCGCCGACGCCGGGTTCGCCGATGTGCAGGTGCACGAGATCGACTCGGACCCGATCAACTATTACTACGTCGCGACGAAATAGCTCGGTCGGGCCCTGCTGGCTACGCTCGGCACGGTGACCGCACTCGACGTTCTCGACGACTGGCCTGTCCCGACCGCCGCCGCCGCCGTGGTGGGGCGATCCGGCGTGCTGGCCGCGCACGGCGACACCGGGCGCCGGTTCGCGCTCGCTTCGGTGACCAAGCTGCTGGTCGCCCGCGCCGCCCAGGTCGCCGCCGAGGAGGGCGCCGTCGAACTCGACGCGGACGCCGGACCGCCGGGCGCCACGGTGCGTCACCTGCTCGCCCACGCCGCCGGCTACGAGATGACCTCGGCGAAGGTGATCGCACGACCCGGCACCAGACGGGTGTACTCCAACTACGGCTTCACCGTGCTCGGCGAGACCATCGAGGCGCAGTCGTCGATCCCGTTCGGCACCTACCTGACCGAGGCAGTGCTGGAGCCGCTGCGGATGGGTGACACCACGCTGGACGGCGGCACCGAGGCGGCCGGCTACGGCGTGACGTCCACCGTCGACGACCTGGTGTCCTTCGCGGGTGAGCTGCTGGCACCGGCCCTGGTGTCCGAGCAGATGCACCGCGACGCGGCCGACGTTCAGTTCCCGGGCCTGGACGGAGTGCTGCCCGGATTCGGCGTGCAGCGGCCCAACGACTGGGGGCTGGGTTTCGAGATCCGGGGGCAGAAGTCGCCGCACTGGACCGGGACGGCGAACTCCACCCGCACGTTCGGGCATTTCGGCCAGTCCGGAACGTTCCTGTGGGTCGACCCGCGGGCGGACCTCGCGTTGGTCGTGCTGACCGACCGCAAATTCGGCGAATGGGCGCATTCGGTGATGCCCGCCCTGTCTGATGAAGTCCTAAGAGACTTTGGGGGCGACTAGCGCAACACCCGCCTCAGAAGGCACAATAGACACGCAAGCAACAATTTCATTTCGGCATCATCTGTGCTGTTCGGAAACCACCAGGTCGTTGGGGAAGACGTCCCTCGTGGAACCGAAGGAGCAACAGATGCGTGCAGCGAACCAATTCGCCGACGCGACGACGGGCGTGGTGTACATCCACGCGTCGCCCGCGGCGGTGTGCCCGCATGTCGAGTGGGCGTTGTCGTCGACCCTCAATGCGAGGGCGAATCTGAAGTGGACCCCGCAACCGGCCATGCCCGGTCAGCTGCGCGCCGTCACCAACTGGGTCGGACCCGTCGGTACCGGCGCCGCGCTGGCGAACGCGCTGCGCTCCTGGTCGGTGCTGCGCTTCGAGGTGACCGAGGACCCCAGCCACGGGGTCGACGGCCACCGCTGGTGCCACACCCCGCAGCTCGGTCTGTGGAGCGGCCCGATGAGCGCCAACGGCGACGTGATGGTCGGCGAGATGAGATTGCGCGCCCTGATGGCCGCCGGCGCCGACGTGCTGGCCGCCGAACTGGACTCCGTGCTGGGCACGGCATGGGACGACGCGCTGGAGGCCTACCGTGACGGCGGCGAGGGCGCCGAGGTCAGCTGGCTGAGCAGAGGCGTCGGCTAGCAGCGTCAGGCAGGCCGCAGCAACTTCAACGCCGCAGGCACCGTCGTCACCTCGACGGGCAGCGGACACACGTACTCCCCGTCTGCGTAGGCGGTGATCTCCGGATTCACCGGGCAGTCGACCGTGACGGTGCGGGCGCGTTCGGTGCTCACCGCGTCGAGGTTCACGTGCGTGCCCTTGAACACCGTCGGGAACAGCCGGACCAGACGGCTGCGCGATTCCGAGGCCACCATCGTCACGTCGAGCATGCCGTCGCGCGGGTCGGCGTCCGGACAGATCATCATCCCGCCGCCGTAACTGCGGGTGTTGCCGAACGCGGCGAGCGTGAGTTCGGTGTCCAGGCCGCGGCCGTCGAAGGACAGCCGGAACGGCAGCAGTCGCAGCTGGGACAGTTCGGCGAGCATCGCGATGTTGTAGCGCATCCGCCCGTGCGGCCACCGCATGCGGTTGGTGCGGTCGGTGACCAGCGAGTCGAATCCCGCCGCCATCACCGTGCCGAACCAGCGCCGGGTGCCGTCGTCGCCTCGGATCAGACCCAGGTCGACGGTGTCGGTGAGACCGTCGACGATCACGTCCGCCGCAGCCTCGGGATCCCTGGTCGGGATGCCGAACTCGCGGGCATGGTCGTTTCCGGTGCCGGCCGGCACGATGCCCAGCGGGATGTCGGTCTGGGCGAGCACCTGCAGAGCCAGCGAGATGATGCCGTCGCCGCCGACCACCACGAGGGCGTCCATTCCGCGGTCGAGGGCACCTTCAACGAGTTGGCGCGCGTGCACGGCGTCGCGGCCGGCGATCGCGACGACGTCGACCCCGCGGCGGTGCAGTCGGGTGATCGCGCGCTCGGCGGCGTGTGATCCGTTGCCGTGTCCCGACGCCGGATTGGTCAGCACCGTCACGCGCGCAGGCGTGGTCACGGAATCAGCTTGCCGGGATTGAGGATTCCCGCCGGATCGAGCGCGGACTTGACGGCGCGCAGCACCGTGACACCGAGGTCGCCGACCTCGTCGCGCATCCACGGACGGTGGTCGGCGCCCACGGCGTGGTGATGGGTGATGGTCGCGCCCGTGCGGACCATGGCGTCCGATGCCGCGGCTTTGGCCTTGCGCCACTGGTCTATCGGGTTACCGCGCTGGGCAGCCACCACGGTGAAGTACAGCGACGCCCCGGTGGGATACACGTGCGAGATGTGGCACAGCACCAGTGCGGGTGTCCCGGTGTCGGCGAGCGAGGTCGTCAGCGCGTCGGTCACGGCCGCTTTCACCGCCGCCACGTTGGACCACGTGGTCGCGGTCTCCAGCGTCTCGCACAGCGCCCCGGCCGACAGCAGCGCGTCCCGCAGGTAGGGGGCGTTGAACCGGCCGTGCTCCCAGGCCCGCGCCGGGCCGTCGCCCAGCGACGTACCGCCCTTGGCGGCCAGCAACTCCCGGGTCTCGGCGTGCCTGCTCGCGACATGGGCCTCGGTGCCCTCGAACGCGGTGATCGCCAGACAACCGCCGGTGATCTGCTGCTCGCCGATGTTGTCGGCGGTGGCCAGGTTGACCCCCGTCTCGGCCTCGTCCGACAGCCGGATCACGGTGGGTCCGGTGCCCGTCTGCACGACTGCGCGCAACGCGTCGGCGCCGGTGGCGAAGTCGGGGAACGACCACGCCTCGAACCGGGTGGCCTCCGGGACGGGATGGACGCGGACCCGGACGCGGGTGATGATCCCGAAGGCGCCCTCCGAGCCGAGCAGCAGCTGACGCAGGTCCGGGCCGGCCGCCGACGCCGGTGCCCGCCCCAGGTCCAGCACACCGACGGGGGTGACCGCGCGCAGACCACGCACCATGTCGTCGAAACGCCCGTAGCCGGCCGAATTCTGGCCCGACGAACGGGTCGCGGCGAACCCGCCGATGGTCGCGAAGCGGAAGCTCTGCGGGAAGTGGCCCAGCGAGAAACCGCGTTCGCCGAGCAGCCGCTCGGCGTCGGGGCCGCTCAGACCGGCGCCCAGTTCCGCTTCCCAGGACACCTCGTCCAAGTGGTGCAGCGCGTCGAGCCGGCGCAGATCCAACGCCACCACCGCCCGAAGGTCGCCGCGGATCGGGTCGAGGCCGCCGACCACACTCGTCCCGCCGCCGAACGGCACCACCGCGATGCGGTGCTCGACGCAGAACCGCAGCAACTCGGCGATCTCGTCCTCGCTGACGGGCAGCAGCACCGCATCCGGGGCGTCCTGTTCGCCGAAGTCTTTGCGCTGCAACAGGTCCAACGTCGACTTGCCGCCCGCGTGCAGGAGCCGGGACCTGTCGTCGGTGGCGACGTGGTCCGTGCCGACGATCGCGGTCAGCCCGTCGAGGTCTGCCGGGGACAGCGCTGACGGGCGCAGGCGCACCTGGTCGAGGGTGGGTTCCTCGATGGGCTCGCCGTCGATGCCGAGGGCCTGGCGCAGCAGCGACCGGATTCCGGGTGACAGGGGTTTGGCCGCTGCGGGGTCGCCCCACGCATTCCACTGCATCATGCGTTACAGTATTACAGATGATGTCAATCCGTAACCCAGATGCGGGGGTGGAGCGTCGAATCCTCGACGCCGCCGCGGAGTGCATTCTCGCCTACGGCGTGGAGCGGACCACGATGACCGAGATCGCCCGCCGCGCTCGGGTGAGCCGGCCGACGATCTACCGGCGGTGGCCCGACATCCGCTGGGTCATCGCCGAACTGCTCACCGAGCGCATCGCCGGGGTGCTGGAGGACGTACCGGACCGCGGTGTCCCACGCGAGGCCATGGTGGAGCGCGTCGTCGCGGTCGCCGACCATCTGCGCGCCGACGAGATCGTTCAGGCGGTGATCCGCAACGCGCCGGGCCTGGCGATGACCTACATCGCCGACCGGCTGGGCACCAGCCAGCAGATCCTGATCGACGCGCTCGCCGAGGCGATCCGCCGCGGCCAGGAGGAGGGCAGTGTCCGGGCCGGAGACCCGCGGGGGATGGCCGCGATGTGCCTGCTGATCACCCAGTCGACGATCCAGTCCGCCCAGATGGTGGCCGACCTGCTGGACAACGACGCGCTCAACACCGAGCTGGGCATCTCGCTGGACGGATACCTGAAACCATGAGCGGCTCAACGGCGTTGAACGCAGCGCGGCGTGCGGCCGAACTCGCGGAGCTGGGCGACGGCGCGACGGTGGACCTGGTGGTGATCGGCGGCGGTATCACCGGGGCCGGCATCGCGCTCGACGCCGCGGCGCGCGGGCTGTCGGTGGTGCTGGCCGAGAAACACGATCTGGCGTTCGGCACCAGCCGGTGGAGTTCGAAGCTGGTGCACGGCGGTCTGCGGTATCTGGCCACCGGCAACGTCGGCATCGCCAGGCGCAGCGCCGCCGAGCGCGGAATCCTGATGACCCGCAACGCACCCCACCTGGTGCGGGCGATGCCCCAGCTGGTGCCGCTGCTGCCGTCCATGAGCACCGCGTCGCGGTCGCTGGTCCGCGTGGGCTTCGCCGCGGGCGACGGGCTGCGCAGGCTCGCAGGCACTCCGGCGTCCGCGCTGCCCCGGTCGCGGCGCATCGACGCCGGGCGGGCCGCGGCACTGGCGCCGACGGTGCGCCGCGATGGCCTCGCCGGCGCGCTGCTGGCCTACGACGGACAGGTGATCGACGACGCCCGGCTGGTCACCGCCGTCGCGCGGACCGCGGCCCAGCACGGCGCACGGGTGCTGACCCGGGTGGCGGCCTCGGATGCGACTCGGGACGCGGTCACGTTGACCGACGCGATGACAGGGGAGACGCTGCGCGTGTCGGCCCGCGCGGTCGTCAACGCGTCCGGCGTGTGGGCGGGGGAGATCGACGACTCGATCCGGCTGCGGCCCAGCCGCGGCACACATCTGGTGTTCGACGCCGCGACGTTCGGCAATCCGGTTGCGGCGCTGACGGTGCCGATTCCGGGCGAGATCAACAGGTTCGTGTTCGCGATGCCCGAGCAGCTGGGTCGGGTGTACCTGGGGCTGACCGACGAGGACGCGCCCGGCGCGATCCCCGACGTGCCGGAACCGACTCCGGGGGAGGTGCGGTTCCTTCTGGACACGGTCAACACCGCGCTGGAGACGGCGCTGCGCCCCGCGGATGTGCGCGGGTCGTATGCCGGGCTGCGGCCGCTGATCGACAATGGGGCCGCGGACGCGAGGAGCAAGAAGGACCAGAGCCGTACCGCCGACATCTCGCGGGAGCATGCGGTCACCGAGTCGCCGTCGGGTGTTCTCACCGTGATCGGGGGCAAGCTCACCGAATACCGGTACATGGCCGAAGACGTCGTCGACCGAGCTGCGGCGTTGCGCGGGCTGCCGGCGGGCCCGTGCCGGACCCGCAACCTGCCGCTGGTCGGTGCAGCGGCCAATCCCGTTGCGGCACAGCGGTCATCGACCGAACTGCCGGGTTCACTGCTGGCCCGGTACGGCGCCGAGGCGCCGAACGTGATCGCGCGGGCGACCTGTGCGCGGCCCACCGGTCCGGTCGCCGACGGCATCGACGTGCTCAGGGCGGAGTTCGAGTACGCGGTCACCCACGAGGGTGCGCTGACCGTCGACGACATCCTCGACCGTCGCACCAGGATCGGTCTCGTCGCCGCGGACCGCGAGCGCGCGCTGGCCACCGCCACCGAGATCCTGGCGAATTCGGCGCGCTGAAGCACCCCAGGGGTGCTTCAGCGCGCCCGATTCGCGTGGGTTACAGCGGGATGTTCTTGTGGCGGCCGCGGCGCATCGGCGCCTCGGCCAGCGCCTGGGTCACCTTCGAGCGGGTGTGGGCGGGGTCGATCTTCTCGTCGACGACGCCGATCTCGATCGCCGAATCGACACCGCCGGCGATCCTCTCGTGCTCGACGGCCAGCGCCTCGTGCAGCGACTCGCGCTCCTCGGGGGCGGCGGCGGCCAGCTTCTTCTTGTGCAGGATGCCGACCGCTGCCTTGGCGCCCATCACGGCGACCTCGGCCTCGGGCCAGGCGAACACCTTCGTGGCGTTCAGCGACCGCGAGTTCATCGCGATGTAGGCACCGCCGTAGATCTTGCGGGTGACCAGCGTGACGCGCGGGACCGACGACTCGCCGAACGCGTGCAGCAGCTTGGCGCCGCGACGGACCACGCCGCCCCACTCCTGGTCCACACCGGGCAGGTAGCCGGGGACGTCGACGACGACGACCAGCGGGATGCCGAACGCGTCGCACAGCCGCACGAAACGTGCCGACTTCTCGGCGCTCTCGGAGTTCAGGCAGCCGCCGAGGCGCAGCGGGTTGTTGGCGATCACGCCGACGGTGCGACCGGCCAGCCGACCCAGGCCGACCACGATCGACGGGGCCCACCGCGACTGGAACTCCTCGAACGGCACACCCTCGTCGAGCAGCGCCTCGATCAGCGGGTGCACGTCGTAGGCGCGCCGTGCGGACTCGGGGAGCAGCGCCTTGAGGTCGGTGTCGCCGGCCTCGGCCTTGCTGCGGTCGAAGTGGCCCTGCTGGCAGAACAAGCCGACCAGACGACGGCCGCGCTCGTAGGCGTCGAGCTCGTCGTCGGCCACGATGTGGCACACGCCGGACTTCTTGTGGTGGGCCTCGGGACCGCCGAGGGACACCATGTCGACGTCCTCGCCGGTGACGCTGCGCACCACGTCCGGGCCGGTGACGAAGACCTTGCTGTCGGGAGCCATCACGATGACGTCGGTCAGCGCGGGACCGTAGGCGGCGCCGCCGGCGGCGAAGCCGACGACCACCGAGATCTGCGGGATGTAGCCCGACGCGCGGATCATCGCCTCGAAGACCAGGCCGACCGCGTGCAGCGCCTTGACGCCCTCGGCCAGCCGCGCGCCGCCGGAGTGCCAGATGCCGATGATCGGGCTCTGCTCCTCGATCGCGACGTCGTAGGCGTCGACGATGTGCTTGCAGCCGTCCACACCCATGGCGCCGCCCATCACGGTGCCGTCGGTGCAGAACGCGATGGTGCGCACGCCGTTGACGGTGCCCGCCGCGGCCAGCACGCCGGACTTGTCACGCTCGTGCAGCAGCTCGACGCTGCCGTCGTCAAAGAAGGCCGACAGGCGCAACAGGGGGTCGCGTGGATCCAGTGACTCGTTCACAGACTCGGGGGCGGGCGGGTTCTCGATTGTCGTCATGCTGTCTCCTGCGTTCCGTCAGTTCAGTACTTGCCGAAGGCGAGTGCGACATTGTGCCCGCCGAATCCGAACGAATTGTTGATGGCGTACTCGTAGTTTCCAGGTCGGGGTCCACCCGCGACCACGTCGAGATCGATCTCGGGATCGAGGTTCTTCAGGTTCAGCGTCGGCGGGATGATCCCGTCCCGCAACGCCTGCACGGTCAGGATCGACTCGACCGCGCCGACCGCGCCGACCGAGTGGCCCAGCGCGGATTTCGGGGCGTAGACGGCCGGTTGGTGGCCGCCCATCGCGTTGTTGATGGCCTTGCCCTCGGCCACGTCGCCGACGCTGGTGCCCGTGGCGTGCGCGTTGACGTGGTCGATGTCGGTGGGCTGCAGACCGGCCAGCTCGATGGCGCGCGTCATCGCGTACGCGGCTCGTTCGCCGTTCGGGTCGGGCGCCACCATGTGGTAGCCGTCGGAGGTGATGCTCGCGCCCATCAGCCGGGCCAGGATCCGCGCGCCGCGGGCCTTGGCGTGCTCCTCGGTCTCGATCACCATCATCGCGCCGGCCTCGCCGAACACGAACCCGTCGCGGTCCTTGTCGAACGGCCGGCACGCGCCCGCGGGGTCGTCGTTGTTGGTCGACATCACGATGCGCATCTGGGCGAAGCCGGCGATCGGCACCGCCTCGATGCGCTGCTCGACGCCGCCGCAGATCGCGATGTCGGCCTCACCCAGGATGATGTTGCGCCACGCCTGGGCGATACCTTCGGATCCGGACGCACATGCCGAAACCGGTGTCACCACACCGGCTTTGGCGCCGCGATCCAAGCCGACCACGGCCGATGGTCCGTTGGGCATGTACATCTGCACGGCCAGCGGGTTCACCGCGGCCAGGCCCTTCTCCCGCATGCCGTCGTAGGCGAACACCAGTGCCTCGGCGCCGCCGAGCCCGGTGCCGATCGACACCATCAACCGCTCGGTGTCGACCTCGGGACTGCCCGCGTCCTCCCACACCCGCCTGCCGAGCACGGTCGCCATCCGCTGCGGATAGGACATCCGCCGCAGTTCGACCCTGCTCAGGTCGGACTCGAAGTCCTCCAGCAGGTGACCACCGATGCGGACCGGAAGGTTGAACTCCTCGACGAACGGATCCTCGAGCCTGCGGATTCCGCTCTGGCCGTCGAGAAGCGCCTTCCAGGTCCCCTCAGCGTCGGTGGAGACGCTTGTGGACATCGCGATACCGGTGACGACGACGTCGGGCAGCCCGTTACCTGTTGTCGGCGAAACCATGCTGTGCCGCGAGTCCTTTCTGACTATCTAGTACCGGCCGAAGGCCAGAGCCACATTGTGACCGCCGAAACCGAACGAGTTGTTGATGGCGTACTGGTAGTCGCCATATCGAGGCTCGCCCGCGACGACATCGAGATCGATCTCGGGGTCGGGCGTCTCGTAGTTCAGTGTCGGCGGGATGACTCCGTCCCGCAGTGCCAGCACCGTCAGCGCCGACTCGAGAGCGCCCACGGCGCCGATCGAGTGGCCCAGCGCGGACTTCGGCGCGTACACCGCGGCGTGCTCCACACCGGCGACACGGATGGCGTTGGCCTCCGCGGTGTCACCAATCGGGGTGGCAGTGGCGTGTGCGTTGACGTGCGAGATGTCCTTGGGGGACAGCCCGGCGGTCTCCAGCGCCCGCTTCATCGCCTGACCGGCACGCAGGCCGTTCGGGTCGGGCGCCACCATGTGGAACGCGTCCGAGGTGATGCCCGCACCCATGAGCCGGGCCAGCGGCTTGGCGCCACGGGCCTTGGCGTGCTCCTCAGTCTCGATGATCATCAGCACGCCGGCCTCGCCGAACACGAAGCCGTCGCGGTTCTTGTCGAACGGCCGCGACGCCCCGGTGGGGTCGTCGTTGCGCGTCGACATCGCACGCATCATCGAGAACGCCGCGATCGGCAGCGCTTCGATTCCGCCCTCGACGCCACCGCAGACGGCGAAGTCCGCGTCACCCATGACGATCTGCCGCCAGGCGTGGGCGATGGCCTCGGAGCCGGACGAGCACGCCGACACCGGGGTGATGACCCCGGCGCGGGCGCCCAGTTCCAGCCCCGCGACCGCTGCCGCGCCGTTGGGCATGATCATCTGGACCGCGAGCGGGGACACCTTGCGGGGCCCGCCCTCGTTCATCGCGTCGTAGGTCTCGACGATCTTCTCGCCGCCACCGAGACCGGTGCCGACGACGACCGAGAAGCGGTCCGGATCCACCTCGGGGGTGCCCGCGTTGTCCCACAGCCGGCGCGCCAGCAGCTTCGACATCCGCTGCACGTACGACATGCGGCGCATCTCGATACGCGTCATGTGGCTGTCGATGTTGTCGACGAGGTGGCCGCCGATGCGTACCGGCAGATCCCACTTGTCGACGAAATCGTCTTCGAGGATCCGGATACCGCTCTCGCCCGCGAGCAGACCCTTCCACGTGCTTTCGATGTCCGCAGCGAGTGCCGTGGTGGCCTCGATGGCGGTCACCACGACGTTAGGAAAACCGCCGTTAGCAGTGGAAGGACGGGTCACTTGTCACCCGTGATCTGGGCCCGGATGGCAGCAGCGGCCTCGGGGTTCTCTTCCTCGAGCTTCTGGATGTAGGCGACGACGTCGCCGACGGTGCGCAGGCCGGCGAGATCCTCGTCCGGGATCTTCACGCCGTACTTGTCCTCGGTCTGCACGGCGATCTCGACCATCGACAGCGAGTCGATGTCCAGGTCGTCGACGAAGCTCTTCTCGGGGGTCACCTCGGAGGGCTCGATACCGGTGACCTCTTCGATGATCTCTGCGAGACCCGAGATGATTTCTTCCTGGCTGGCGCCCACTGTGGCTCCTTCTATTTATTGGGTGTTACTTGGAACGGATCGAAATGTGTTCTGTATTTCGTACAACTGGTCGGCGACGCGCAGAAGCTAGCGTGCCGCTGCGAGTGCGTCCAGGTCAGCGGGGGATTTGACGGCGTGCGTCGGAACCCCCCGAAGTTCGCGTTTGGCGATTCCGGTCAGGGCTCCCGCAGGCGGGAACTCGACGATCGCGGTGACACCGAGCTCCTTCATGGACGCGGTGCACAGGTCCCAGCGCACGGGCCGGGTCAGTTGGGCCACGATCTTGGCCATCGCGTCGGCGCCCGAGGACACCGGCCGGCCGTCCGCGTTCGACAGCAGCGTGACGCGGGGCTCGGCCGGATCGATCCGGTCGGCGACGACGGTGTACTCGGCGAGCGCGGAACTCATGTAGTGGGTGTGGAACGCACCCGCGGTGGCCAGCGGACGCACCCGGGCACGCGCCGGGGGATCCTCGGCGAGCTTCTCCAGTGCGGCGCGCGCGCCAGCGGCCACGATCTGACCGGCGGCGTTGCGGTTGGCCGGCACCAGGTCCAGCGCCTCCAGCCGGGCCAGCACCTCGTCCTCGTCGCCGCCGAGCAGCGCCGACATCCCGGTGGGCTCCAGTGCGCAGGCCTTGGCCATCTCCTTGCCGCGGGTCGCCGCGAGTGCGACGGCCTCGTCGGAGGTGATGACGCCGGCGATCGCATAGGCGGCGATCTCACCGACCGAGTGGCCGGCGGCGACGACGTCGACGTCGCCGTCCAGGCCGTACGACTCGCCGCGCTTGCTCAGTTCCTCATAGGCCAGCAGGGTGGTGGCGACCACGAGCGGCTGGGTCACCGCGGTGTCGGTGATCTCCTCGGCCGTCGCGGTGGTGCCCAGAGTCGCGAGGTCGAGCCCGCTGATCTCCGACCACGCCTCGATCCGCTCGGCGGCACCGGGCAGCTGCAGCCACTCGGCGAGCATGCCGGGTGTCTGCGAACCCTGTCCGGGCGCGAGGAATGCGAGCACAGTCTTCTGAGGCACGTCTCTAAGAGAACATTGTGAAGTCGGATTTGAACGGTGTAAGAGATTATGAACCTCGTCTTAGGTTTTTGTAGGTTTCCCACAAAACCGCATGTGATGGGACTGCATCGAGATCTGTCCGCAACGTGTGCTCTCTAAGAAACAGGCTTAATTGTGACCGAGCCAACACCGATGACCTGCCCGGATCCTGGCACCGGCCCGGCTGTCATGTGTGCCTGGCGGTTCAGTCGGCCCACCGACGAGGCCACCCGCAGCACATAGGCGTCGCGCGGAACCGTCGGGTCACGCCCGGTGAAGTCGGCGATCCGCTTCAGCCGGTAGCGCACCGTATTTGGATGAACGAACAATTTGCGCGCGCAAGCTTCGATCGCGCCGCCGGAGTCCAGATAGGCGTCGAGGGTCTCCACCAGCGCCGGACCCGCGTCCGACAGCGGCCGCATCACCTCGGCCTCGAGTGCGGCCGCCGCCGTCGTGTCCCCGAGCAGTGCGCGCTCGGGCAGCAGTTCCCGGGCGGCCACCGGGCGCGGCGCGGCGGACCACCCGGCGACGGCGTTCATCCCGGCGATCGCCTCGGTGGCGCTGCGGTGGGCCGCGCCCAGCGTCGGGACGGTCGGGCCGATCACCACGGGGCCGTCGGCGAACACCTTCATCAGCTCGGTCAGGAACCGATCGGTCGGCGTCAGCGGCCCCGAGATCACCGCCACCAGCCAGGTCCCGTGCACATCCGACAGCGCCGCCCGCTCGCCGCGCCGGGCCACCTCGCGGATGTCGTCGCCGGCGAACTCCATCCGGTCCGGGCGCGGCAGGCCCACGATGACCGTCGCGGGCGCGGTCGCGTCCCAGTTCAGCGCCGCGGCCTGGGACTGCAGCGCCGGTCCGGTGCCGCCGCGGACCACCGCGTCGACCAGATTGGCCTCCATCCGGGTGTCCCACGCGCCGCGCGCCTCGGCCTGGTCGGCGTACGCGGTGGCCGCCGCGAACGCCAGATCCCGGCTGTAGCGCAGGATGCCCGCGGTCAGCGCGCTCAGCTGCTCCTCGGAGCGGGCCAGCAGCGGCACCACCTCTTCGAAGAACTCCATGGTCACCCGCACCATCTCCACGGATTGGCGCAGCGCGACCCGCCTGCGCAGGTCCTGCGGCACCACCTCGAAGGCCTGCGCGGTGTAGCTGACGTCGCTGTTCGGATCGCGCATCCACTCCACGAAGTTGACCACCGCGGTCTGCACCACCAGCTGGACGCTGGCGCGCTGCGACGCCTCCAGCGCGGCGAAGAACGGCAGCCGTTCCTCCATCACGTGCACGGCCTCGGTGGCCAGCCGGCCCGAGTACTGCTTGAGCCGGCGCAGCGCCGACTCCGGGACGTTCTCCAGCACTTCGACCGTCGAGCGCGGCGGCACGAACCGGTTGTTGTCAACCATTCCTAAAATCTACGCCCAGTTTTAGGAAGAACCTCCAACGCTTACGCGACTCCGGGGTCCGAGGTCTGCTCCGGTGCGGCCATCACGTCGTCGATCTCGTACCGTTCGGCCGCCTCCACGGCCACCGAGATGTCGAGGTTGCCGTCCCGTGCCAGCCCTTCGAGCACACCGACCACGATCGACTCGGCGTCGGTGTTGTAGAAGCGCCGCGCCGCCGGGCGGGTGTCGGAGAAGCCGAACCCGTCCGTGCCGAGCGTGAGGTAGGTGCCCGGCACCCACGGCCGGATCTGCTCGGGCACCGCCCGCATCCAGTCCGACACCGCGACCACCGGTCCGGTGGCCTCGGCCAGCGCCTGGGTGACGTACGGCGTGGCGGCCGGCCGGCCCGGATGGCGCAGCTTCTCCTTCTCGATGGCCAGCCCGTCGCGGTTGAGTTCGCCCCAGCTGGTCACCGACCAGACGTCGGCGGCGACGTCCCAGTCCTTGGCCAGCAGTTCGGCGGCCTTGAGCGCCGACGGCATCGCCACACCGGAGACCAGGATCTGGGCGGTGTTGCTGCGCTTCTCCGGCGCGGCCTGGTAGCGGTACATGCCGCGCAACAGGCCCTCGACGTCGACGCCCTCCGGCTCGGCGGGCTGCACGTAGGGCTCGTTGTAGATCGTCATATAGAAGTAGACGTTCTCCGGGTTCTCGCCGTACATGCGGCTCAGGCCGCTCTCGATGATGTAGGCGATCTCGTAGGCGAACGCCGGGTCGTAGGCCACCACCGCGGGATTGGTGGAGGCCAGCAGCAGCGAGTGGCCGTCGGCGTGCTGCAGACCCTCACCGACGAGCGTGGTGCGCCCGGCGGTGGCGCCGAGCAGGAAGCCCCGCGCCATCTGGTCGGCAGCGGCCCACAGGCCGTCGCCGGTGCGCTGGAACCCGAACATCGAATAGAAGATGTAGATCGGGATCATCGGCTCGTTGTGGGTCGCATACGAGGTGCCCACCGCGGTGAACGACGCCGTCGACCCCGCCTCGTTGATGCCCTCGTGCAGGATCTGGCCGACTTCGCTCTCCTTGTAGGCCAGCATCAGCTCCGCGTCGACGGCCGTGTACAGCTGGCCGTTGCGGTTGTAGATCTTCAGGCTCGGGAACCACGAGTCCATCCCGAACGTGCGCGCCTCGTCCGGGATGATCGGGACGAACCGCCATCCGATGTTCTTGTCGCGCAGCAGTTCCTTGAACGTGCGCACGGTCGCCATGGTGGTGGCGACCTCCTGCTTGCCCGAGCCCTTCTTCAGCGCCTTGTAGGCGTCGCGGCCCGGCAGCGTGAGGGCCTTGCTCTTGGTGCGCCGCTCGGGCAGGAACCCACCCAGGGCGCGGCGCCGGTCGAGCATGTAGCGGATCTCGGGAGCCTCCGGACCGGGGTGGTAGTACGGCGGCAGGTACGGGTCCTCTTCGAGCTGGGCGTCCGACACCGGGATGCGCTGGACGTCGCGGAAATCCTTGAGGTCCTGCAGGGCAAGCTTTTTCATCTGGTGCGTGGCGTTGCGGCCTTCGAAGTGCTTGCCCAGTGTGTAGCCCTTGATGGTCTTGGCCAGGATGACCGTCGGCTGCCCCTTGTGCTCCATCGCGGCGTGGTAGGCCGCGTAGACCTTGCGGTAGTCGTGGCCGCCGCGCTTGAGATTCCAGATCTCGGCGTCGGTCATCGGGTCCACCAGCGCCTTGGTGCGGGGGTCGCGGCCGAAGAAGTGGTCGCGCACGTAGCCGCCGTCGTTGGCCTTGTAGGTCTGGTAGTCCCCGTCCGGGGTGGTGTTCATCAGGTTCACCAGCGCGCCGTCGCGGTCGGCGTGCAGCAGCGCGTCCCACTCGCGACCCCACACCACCTTGATGACGTTCCAGCCGGCGCCGCGGAAGAACGACTCCAGCTCCTGGATGATCTTGCCGTTGCCACGGACCGGGCCGTCGAGGCGCTGCAGGTTGCAGTTCACCACGAAGGTCAGGTTGTCCAGTCCTTCGAGCGCGGCGACATGTGCCAGGCCGCGGCTCTCCGGCTCGTCCATCTCGCCGTCGCCGAGGAACGCCCACACGTGCTGCTTGGACGTGTCCTTGATGCCCCGGTCCTGCAGGTAGTGGTTGAACCGCGCCTGGTAGATGGCGTTCATCGGGCCCAGGCCCATCGACACCGTCGGGAACTCCCAGAAATCGGGCATCAGCCGGGGGTGCGGATAGGACGGGATGCCGCCGCCGGGATGGCTGTGCTCCTGGCGGAACCCGTCGAGCTGGTCGGCGGTCAGCCGGCCCTCGAGGTAGGCGCGGGCGTAGATGCCGGGGGAGGCGTGGCCCTGGATGAAGATCTGGTCGCCGCCGCCGGGATGGCTCTTACCGCGGAAGAAGTGGTTGAAGCCGACCTCGTAGAGCGCCGCCGACGACGCGTAGGTCGAAATATGGCCACCCACACCGACTCCGGGCCGCTGCGCGCGGTGCACCATGATCGCGGCGTTCCACCGGATCCAGGCCCGGTAGCGGCGCTCGACGTCCTCGTCGCCGGGGAACCACGGTTCCAGCTCGGTCGGGATCGTGTTGACGTAGTCGGTGGACGTCAGCGCCGGGAGCGCGACGCGCTGCTCGCCGGCGCGTTCCAGCATCCGCAGCAGCAGGTAGCGGGCCCGGGCGGGTCCGGAGCGGTCGAGCAGGTCGTCGAACGACTCCAGCCACTCGCCGGTCTCTTCAGGGTCGATGTCCGGCAGGTACGAGGCGACGCCTTCTCTGATCACGCGAACCCGGTCGGGTTCTGCTGTGCTGCCGGAGTTTTGGGCCAGGTCCTGGCGCACGAACTCGGTGGTCAACTTCCGCTCCTTGTTAGGCGGTCAAACACGCCCGCTTCGGCTCGGTGGGTTACCTTGCGTCCCGCGCGCGCGTCTCGTCCATCCTTGTCTAATCCTGCCCGATACGCACTAGCGGGTGGGCAGGCGTCACCAACCGGGGAAAGTGCCGGGTGGACCGGCAACCGACCCGGTAACGTCTGCAGACCGTGCTGATCGGTCGGTGGGGCGTCCGCAGCGTGCGGCTCGCCGCGTCGGTGACCGGCGCGTTCGCCGTGCTGGCGATGATCGCGGTCGGGTGCACCAGCGTCACCGACGGCGACGCCTCGGTGGCCGACGGGGAGGCGCCGCTGTACCGGGCGTCGGTGTCGGCGTCCCGGGAGGAGGCCGCGGCCAGCTCCAGCGCCCGCGAATCCGAACGACAGGCCTCGATGACCGTCGAGGCCGTCCGCACCTCGTGCGAGGCGATGAGTTCCAGCAGCGCCGAGGCGATCGGCGCGGTCAACACCTACGTCGAGGCCTTCAACAACGCCGCCGACATCGGACGCACCGCCGCACCTGCCGTCGATGCCCTCAATCACAGCGCCGACCTGGTGGCGGGCAGCATCTCTGACCCGCTCACGGCGGAACTGCGCGACGCTCTCACCAGCTGGGTCGATGCATCGCGGGGGGTGGCCACGGCGATCGCGGGGAACTACTCGACCGACGAATTCAACACCGCGATCGAGCGGTTGAACGACGCCAAGACCACCGCCCTGGACCGCTGTGACGCGGCCTATCGGTGAAACCTGCCGCTAGATGGCTTGCTGTCTGCGCTGGGCATGCGACGATAGGACTCCGAAGTGATCGAGCGCACGTGCGCAAATACGGCTGAAGGAGGACCGACCGTGGTGTCGGCGGGTGACCCCCCGAACTACGCCCGAAAGCTGGGCATCCAAAAAGACCAGGTTGTGCAGGAGTTGGGCTGGGACGAAGACGCCGACGACGACATCCGAGCCGACATCGAGGACGAGAGCGGCGGTGACCTTCTCGACGAGGACGCCGACGAAGTCGTCGACGTGGTGCTGCTGTGGTGGCGCGACGGCGACGGTGACCTCGTCGACACGTTGATGGACGCCATCACCCCGCTCGCCGAGGACGGCGTCATCTGGGTCGTCACCCCGAAGACGGGGAAGCCGGGACATGTGCAGCCCGCGGAGATCGCCGAGTCGGCGCCCACCGCGGGGCTGATGCAGACGTCGTCGGCGAATCTGGGCGACTGGATCGCCAGTCGTCTGGTCCAGCCGAAGGCCAAGGCCATCACCAAGCAGCGATAGGCGCAGGAAAGTGCTGTCCGTCGGCGAGCCCGCGCCGGATTTCACGCTCAAGGACCAGAACAATCAGCCGGTGACGCTGAGGGGGTTCCGCGGCGCCAAGAACGTGGTGCTGGTGTTCTTCCCGCTGGCGTTCACCGGTGTCTGTCAGCGTGAGCTCGACGAGATCCGGGACAACATCGGCGATTTCGTCAACGACGAGACCGCGACGCTGACCGTGTCGGTGGGGCCGTCGCCGACGCACAAGGTGTGGGCGAAAGACCGCGGTTACCCGTTCCCGGTGCTGTCGGACTTCTGGCCGCACGGCGCGGTCAGCCAGGCCTACGGGGTCTTCAACGACGTGTCCGGGTTTCCCAACCGGGGCACGTTCGTCATCGACCGCGACGGCATCATCCGGTTCGCCGAATGCAAGGAGCCCGGCGAGGCCAGGGATCAGGCGGTGTGGACGCAGGCGCTCGGCGCGCTGAACACCGATTAGACGAATTTCCGGTCGGGCCGCACTGCCGTGTAGCCTGCCCGGGATCGGGCGCGTAGCTCAGTGGTAGAGCTCTGGTTTTACACACCAGCGGTCGGCGGTTCGATACCGTCCGCGCCCACCACACGTTTGGTTTGTCGGAGACCCGCTCGGGTAGCCGCGAACCATGACACTCAGTAGCGAGATTCTGGCCGGCATCGGCGCGGGCGTCCTCGTCTGCACCCTTGCCGGATGCGGGCAGAACGGGAACGCGCCGGCCGAGTCGACGGTCACCGAGACGACAGTGACCGAGACGACGGTGACGGGCACGACCTCCGCGCCGACCACGACCCCTGCGAGCCCGGCACCTACCGGGGCCTCAGGACTGCCGCCGGCCCCGCCGGCCCCGGGCTTCCGGTGCCGGCCGCACAAGAGGCGCTGCGGGCGTCCGCTGCCGCCGTGCCGAACGGACGCCCCTACGACGTGCAGGTCGAGACACGCGACGGTCAGCGCGTGTTCGAGGTGACGGTGGCGTCCAACGGGCAATCCGTCGATGTCGTCGTCGACGCGGCCGGAACGCGGGTGATCTCGTCGGCTCCGGACGACGGTGCCGACGACGACGCGCGGCGGGCAGAGGCGGCAGCCGTGGACGCGGCGCGCGCGTTGCAGACCGCGGCCGAGCGGGAGCCCGACACGTTGCTCGACGAGCTCGAGATCGACAGCGACGGCGCCCAGGTGGTGTGGAAGATCGATCTGGTGCATGCCGACGGTTCGACCATCGAGGTCAGGGTCGACGCGCAGGACGGCAGTATTCGCTGACCTCAGTCGAGGTCGGCCAGAGCCCTGCGCGCGGCTTCCAGTTCGGCTTCGAGGGCGAGCACCCGGGCGGCCTGCTGCGAGCGGGCCTCTTCGATGATTGCGTCGATCGGGGTGGACAGATCCTCGTGCAGTTCCCTGGCTGCGCGGGACACGGCGGCAGCGGCTACGGCGACGTCGCGGACCAGGAAGGTGCTGCCCTGCTTGAGTTCCGCGCGCCAATCGCCGTCCGCGGACCCGGTGACCGTGATGGTCAGTTCCAGGGACTTGGTCTTCCTGCCCGGCCCCCGCTTGGCGGGGGTCTTGCGGGGCTTCTCCTCGACAGTGGCGTCTACGGTCTCGACAGTGGCGTCTACGGTCTCGACAGCGGCGTCGATCGGGGCTTCGGTCGGCAGGGTGTCTACGCTCATCGGTGCATTAGAACACACGTTCGACGCGCGGCCAACTCGCCGCGCGCACAAGGTTATCCGGGTCAGCCTGGCCGCTTCGGACGTGCTCACCTCGACCGCCACCTCATTGCGGCGGCGGAACGGCAGCGTCCACGGCGGGTCGTAGAACCACGCCACCGGCCCCTGCGGGGTGTACCCGCTTCCGCGGAGACCGTCGAGCAGTTCGTCGCTCCTGGCCCCTACAGCCTGCGGGCTGCGGTCGCCGGTGAAGCGCAGCACCGCATACGTCTCGCTCGGTACCTCGACCAGTTCGACGCGTTCGTCGTCGGGCTGCGGCAGCAGTTCCATCGACCACTTCGACGGCATGAAGAACCGGATCACCGACTGGCCGTCGGCGTCGCGGGTCTGCGCGACCGGGGCCGTCATCGCGATCTTGTCGTTCTGCTGGGCCACCGGCGCAGTCATCGCGATCTCGGTCTTGCGGTGGTTGCCGCCGAAGATGTACCCGGCGAGCCTGCGGAATCCGGCGCTGCGGGCCATCTCCTCGTCGCCGACGACGGTGGTCTGCGCCGCGATACGCGGCCCGTAGCGCCTGATCTCGATGGCGCCGAGGGTCGCTTCCTGCACGTACATCGGCTCTTCGGTGCCGGCGCGGACGCCGACGAGACCGCCGAGCCCCTCGACGACCTGGGTTGCGGTGGAGGTGATCTTGGCCAACATGACCGCAGAAGTACCCGGTGGGGGCCCGGCCGTAATCTGACGGCTTTCTTTCAGCAGCACGCCTTGGTGTCCCGCTCGGCCAGATGGGCGTGCCCGCTGTTGTCGGCGCCGCCCACCGCGGCGAGGAATTCGTCGAGGTCGATCCGGCGCCCGCCCAGCCAGGTCCCGGTCACCTGCACGGCGTCGATCAGCTCGTGCGGGTCGACGGTCCACGGGTCGGCGCTGAGCTCGACGAAGTCGGCCAGCTTGCCGACCTCGATCGATCCGACGAGATGGTCCCGGCCCAAGGTGCGGGCGGCGTCGAGGGTCTGCGCACGCCACGCCTGATCCAGCGTGATCGCCTGGTCGGGCCGGTGCACACCGCCGTTGCGCGTGCGCCGGGTGACGGCGGTGGCGACGTTGATCACCGGCGTCGGCGGCGACACCGACCCGTCGTTGTGCAGCGACACGCACGCCCCGGAGGCGACAGCGTCGCCGAACGCCGCCCACCGCGCCCCGTGTGCCGGCTCGAACATCGCGCCGTCGAGCAGATCTCCCCAGTAGTAGTACTGGAACGGGGCCAGGGACACGTGCACGCCGAGCCGGGCCGCCCGATCGAAATGCGCGCGGGTGCCGGCTCCGCAGTGCTCCAACCGCCAGCGGTGGTCGGTGCCCAGCAGGTGGTGCCGGGTCAGTGCGTCCTCGTAGGCGTCCAGCGCGAGATCGAGCGCCAGGTCGCCGTTGGCGTGGAAGGCCATCTGCCAGCCTGCGCGGCGCGGTCCAGGATCGCGTCGAGCTGCGCTCGGCTGTAGTTCATCGAGCCTGCGCCGCCCGCAGTGGCCGGGTCGATCCCGGCGGTGCGGGTGGCCTCGGTGTCCAGGTACGGGAACGAGATCGCGATGTTGCCGACCCACGGCGAGCCGTCGGTCCAGAGCTTGACACCGGCCTTCGTCAGCCAGGACTCCCCGGCCGCGAACTCGGCGGTCTGCCAATAGGTGTCGGTGGTCGACACCTCCCACATGCTGATCCGCAGCGGGCACGACGGCGCCGCGGCGAGCGCCTCGTACCCTGCGGCGAACTTCGGGTCGTAGGTCATGTCCGAGGTCGAGGTGTAGCCGCCGCGCGCCATCAGCGCGAAATAGCTCGCAGCGGACACGAGGGGGTCGCCCATCTTCGCGATCAGCGGCATCGTCACCGCGGACACCACCGGCAGCTCGAATCCCTGGCCGTTCAGCGAGCCGTCCGGGCGGCGGCCGAAGTGCGAGGCCACCGGGTCGGCGGGTGGCTCGGCATCCCAGCCGTAGCTGCGGATCAGCGCGGAGTTGAAATACACGCCGTGTCCGGAGTTGTCGGTGACCACGGCGACGCGGTCGCCGAAGATCCGGTCGAGTTCGTCGGCGTCGGGTGCCGGATGACCGTGCAGCAGCGCGTCGTAACCGGCGAACCACAGCGGGGTGTCGGGTTCGCCGGTGGCCAGCGCGTCGGCGAACACCCGCTGCACGTCGGCCCAGCTGGGGCAGTCCCACGGCGCCACCGAACGTGCGGGCGCCTGCGTGGCCACCCCGCTGATCAGTGGATGACCATGCGGCTCAACGAATCCCGGGGCCAGCACCGCCGCGCCGGTGTCGACGACCACGGCGTCGGGCAGTGCACGGCGGCAGTTGTCGACACTGCCCACCGCGACGATCCGGTCCCCGGACACGGCGACGGCCTGCGCGCGCGGAGCGCCGTCGTCCATCGTGATGATGGTCCTCGCGGTCAAGATCAGTTCAGTCACCGGCACAGTGTGTCATCGCGACCTGGCGGACTCGGGTCATTCGGGCTGTGAGACGCTGCCGTCATGTTTGCTCGCGGTATCGGCCTGGTCGCCGGAGTCATGGCCGATGCGGTGTTCGGTGATCCCCGCCGCGGTCACCCGGTGGCGCTGTTCGGAAGCGGTGCAGCGGCTTTGGAGCGTCGCACCTACGCCGACAGCCGCGACGCCGGGGTGCTGCACACCGCCGCGCTGCTGGTGGCCGCAGGCGCAGGCGGCGCCGCGGTCGAACGCCTCGCGCGGCGGCGCGGCGGGTGGGCCGAGGCCGGATGTATGGCCGCCGCGACGTTCGCCGCCGCCGGCGGCACCACGCTGAGCCGCACCGGGGAGCAGATGGCCGGGCTGCTGGCCGCCGGCGACGTCGACGGGGCGCGTGCGCTGCTGCCGTCCCTCTGCGGGCGGGACCCGTCGGTGCTCGACACCGCCGGACTGACCCGCGCGGCGCTGGAGTCGATCGCCGAGAACACCGCGGACGCCCAGATCGGTCCGCTGGTGTGGGGGGCGCTGGCCGGCACGCCGGGCGTGCTGGTTTATCGCGCCGCGAACACGCTTGACGCGATGATCGGCAACCGGTCCCCGCGTTACGCGCGGTTCGGCTGGGCGGCAGCCAGATTCGACGACCTGGTCAACCTGGTCCCGGCGCGGGTGACGGGTCTTCTGGTGGTGGTGTGCGCCCCGGTGGTCGGCGGCTCGCCCGCCGCGGCCTGGCGGGCGTGGCGCCGGGACGCGGCCAAACACCCCAGCCCCAACGCCGGTGTCGCCGAGGCGTCGTTCGCCGGCGCGCTCGGGGTGCGGCTCGGCGGGCCGACGCAGTATGCCCACGAACTGGAGATCCGGCCGACCCTCGGCGACGGCCGCGACCCGGACGTCGACGACCTGGCCCGGGCGGTCCGCTTGTCGCGGGCGGTGCAGGTGCTGGCGGCGGCGGTGGCCGTCAGCGTCGCTTGCCGTAGCGGTCGGCGAGTTTCTGCTCGGTGGTGAGCGGGATGGGCTCGTCGCCGGCGTGTTCGGCCTCGGCCTCGGCGAGCGCCTTCTCCCGCCGGCGGACCTTGATCTCGGAGTACACGAAGTAGCCGACGCCGATCGGGGCGATGATGCCGAACGCGATCCACTGGATGCCGTAGGACAGGAACGGGCCCGAGTCGAGATGGGGGAGCGGGATCACCCCGAGCCCGCCGGGCTGGTCGGCATTGAGTTGCAGATACGAACCCGCCAGCGGCACCCCGGTGAGCTCGGAGATCTGCGGGATGTTGATCGAGTACACCTGCGTCACGCCGTCGGCTTCGAACGGCGTCTTGTCCCTGGCCACACCTTCGGTATCACGCAGCCGTCCGGTGATCGTCACCGTCCCCGTCGGGGGAGCGTCGAACTCCGGCACCTTCGAACCCTCGATCGGCTTCACATAGCCACGGTCGACCAGCACCGTCGGCCCGCCGTCCACGGCGAACGGCACCAGCACCTCGAACGCGGGGTCACCGTCGATCAGCCGCAGCCGGGCCAGCACCTCGGCCTCGGGCAGATAGCGGCCGGTCGCGGTGACCTGCTGCCACTGCTCCTCCGGGGCGGCCGAATCCTGGTGGGGCAGCACGCTGCTCACCGGCACCGGCTCGGCGTCCAGGGACCGGGCGATCTGGGCGTTCTCCCGGGTCGTCTTGGTGTTCTTGCCGAGCTGCCACGGCGCGAGCACGGTGAAGCACAGATACGCGAACGCGAGGACGACGACGAACAGCGCCAGCCACTGGGGCCGGAACAGGAATGCCCACCGGCGCATGATCAGCCCGCCTTTTCCCGGTCGGCCAACTGCTCGTCCACCCACCGGTGCAGCCCGGGCAGCGCGGCGTCGATCACCGCGAACACGTCCTCGAAGTCGTCCTGGGTGCCGTAATAGGGATCCTCGACGTCGGGGACGTGCGCACCCGATCTCGGGTCGAAGGAGCGCAGCATCCGCAGCCGCTCGGCGGGCACCCCGGCGTGCTGCAGAAACCGCAGATGGTTACGCCCCAGCGCCACCACGAGATCGGCGGACAGGTGGTCGTCGGTGAGCTCGGCCGCCCGGTGGGCCGTCGGGTAGCCGTGCTCGCGCAGGACGTGGCCGGCGCGGCGGTCGGCGGGCTCGCCCTCGTGCCAGTGCCCGGTGCCCGCGCTGGTCACCCGGACGACGCCGGCCAGCCCGCGCTCACCGATCTGGTGGGCGAACATCTTCTCCGCCATCGGGCTCCGGCAGATGTTGCCCGAGCACACGAACGTGACGTGCAGCAGCTCAGACACCGAGCACCTCGCGCAGCGCGTCGACGTCGCTCACATGCGCCAGCGCGCCACCGTCGCCGTCGGCGAAGTCGCGGTGGCCGTAGCCCCAGCCCACGACGATCGTGCCGATGCCGTGCACCGCGGCCCCCTCCACGTCGTGGAACCGGTCGCCGATCATCACCACCCGTTCGGGCAGCGGAGCCAGGTGCTCCAGCGCCCGCGCCACCACGTCGGCCTTTGCGGACCGGGTGCCGTCCGGGCTCGCGCCTGCGATCACCTCGAAGCAGGTGTCCAGGCCGAAGTGGGCGAGGATGCGCTGCGCGGTCGGCTCGACCTTGGACGTCGCCACCGCCAGCCGCACCCCGGCGGCCTGCAGATCGGTCAGCAGCGCCGGGATGCCCTCGAACGGCCGGTTCATCGACCAGCCCCGGCTGACGTAGTCCGCGCGGTAGGCCGCGATCGCGGTGTCGGCCCGGTCGCCGAGGCCCAGCCTGCGCAACGTGTCGGGCATCGGGGGCCCGACGATCATGCTGACCAGGTCACCGTCCGGGACGTCCGCACCGACGGCGTCCAGCGCGTGACGGAAGCTGGCGACGATGCCCTCGGCCGAATCGGTCAGGGTGCCGTCGAGGTCGAAGATCACCAGGTCGCCCCGCCGCACGGGGGCGACGCGGCGGGTGCCGTCCAGCATGTCTGTCACGCGTCCATTGTCCCTGAGCCCGGGCCGGGGGTGCCGCTCGGTTCCGGGTGACTTCGCGCGCACTAGTGTCGTGCTGTGGCAAGTGTCCGGCTGGTCGACATCATCGACGTGCTCGAAGCGGCCTACCCTGCCCGCCTGGCGCAGAGCTGGGACTCCGTTGGCCTTGTTTGCGGAGACCCGGCCGAACCGGTGACCGCGGTCACCGTGGCCGTCGACGCCACCGCCGAGGTGGCTGCCGGGGTGCCCGACGGCGGGCTGCTGCTGGCGCACCATCCGCTGCTGTTGCGCGGGGTGGACTCGGTGGCGGTGGACACCGCCAAGGGCGCGCTGATCCACTCGCTGATCCGCACCGGCCGCGCGCTGTTCACCGCGCACACCAACGCCGACAGCGCCTCGCCGGGAGTGTCCGACGCACTCGCCGACGCGCTCGGTCTCGAGGTCTGCGACGTCCTCTCGCCGGTGCCGGCGGGGCCTGCGCTGGACAAGTGGGTGGTGTTCGTGCCGGCCGAGAACGCCGACGCGGTCCGGTCGGCGATGTTCGTCGCAGGCGCCGGGCAGCTCGGTGACTACTCGCAGTGCAGCTGGAGCGTGACCGGGACGGGTCAGTTCCTGCCCGGCGACGGCGCCGCACCGGCGATCGGTTCGGTGGGCACGGTCGAGCACGTCACCGAGGACAGGGTGGAGATGGTGGCCCCGGCCGCCCGCCGCAGCGCGGTGTACGCCGGGCTGCGCGCCGCCCATCCCTATGAGGAGCCCGCATTCGACGTGGTCGCGTTGCAGACCCCGGCCGGCGACGTCGGTCTGGGCCGGATCGCGACCCTGCCCGAACCCGAACCGCTGTCGGCGTTCGTGTCCCGGGTCCGCGGCGGGCTGCCCAGCACGACGTGGGGCGTGCGCGCGTCGGGCGATCCCGACGCGACCGTGTCCCGCGTCGCGGTGTGCGGCGGCGCCGGGGACTCGCTGCTCGCCGAGGTGGCGTCCGCCGGGGTGCAGGCCTACGTCACCGCCGATCTGCGCCACCACCCCGCCGACGAACACCGGCGCGCCTCCGACGTCGCGCTGGTCGACGCCGCTCATTGGGCCACCGAGTTCCCCTGGTGCCATCAAGCCGCAGCGTTGCTGCGCAACCACTTCGGCGCGTCGCTGCCTGTCACGGTGTCCGACGTGCGTACCGATCCATGGAATGTCGAGGGATGTTGACGTGAAAGCCTCAGTGGCACAACAGCAGTTGCTCGCCCAGCTGGCCGAGATCGACGCCGAGCTGAGCCGGCTCGAGCATCGGACCAAGAACCTGCCGGAGCAGAAGGCGGTCGAGACGGCCCAGGCCGCCCACCGCGAGGTCGCCGACCGCCTGGGCGCGCTGCAGATCGCGCTGGACGACATCGACGCGCAGATCGCGAAGTTCGACACCGAGATCGACGGCGTGCGCCAGCGCGAGGACCGCGACCGGGCGCTGCTGGACGGCGGCACCGTCGACCCCAAGCAGCTCGCCGACCTGCAGCACGAACTCGAGACGCTGCAGCGCCGACAGTCCAGCCTGGAGGACGCCCAGCTGGAGGTCATGCAGCGCCGCGAGGACCTCTCCGATCAGCTGGCGCGTGAGCAGGCCGCGGCGGCGGAGCTGCAGAGTGCGTGGGACGACGCGGTGCGGGCATGCGACCTGGCCCGACAGGAGCTGACCCAGGCCAAGGACCAGGCTGCGGCCCGGCGCGGCGAACTGGTCGCCTCGATCGACGACGAACTCGGCACGCTCTACGAACGTCAACGCGCCCGCGGCGGTGTGGGCGCCGGTGTGCTGCAGGGCCGCCGGTGCGGTGCGTGCCGGATCGAGATCGACCAGGGGGAGTCCGCGAGGATCGCCGCAGCCGCCGAGGACGAGGTGCTGCGTTGCCCTGAGTGCTCGGCGATCCTGCTGCGCGTCAAGGCATCCCGCGCATGAAGGTGATCGTCGAAGCCGACGGCGGGTCGCGCGGTAACCCGGGTCCCGCGGGCTTCGGCGCGGTGGTGTGGTCGGCGGACCGCGGTGCGGTGCTCGCCGAGGCCGCGGAGTCGATCGGCAGGGCCACCAACAACGTGGCCGAATACCGCGGCCTCGTCGCCGGTCTCGGCGCCGCCGACGACCTCGGCGCCACCGAGGTCGAGGTGTACATGGACTCGAAGCTGGTGGTCGAGCAGATGTCGGGGCGCTGGCGGGTCAAGCACCCGGATCTGGCTCCGCTGCACCAGCAGGCGAGTGACCTCGCGCGCAGGTTCCAGAAGGTCAGCTACGCGTGGATTCCACGCGCGCAGAACAGTCACGCCGACCGGCTCGCCAACGAGGCGATGGATGCGGCGGCCGGCGGCGAAATGCCGGCAGCCAGAACCGAAGTCGTTGCCAACCCGGCCGGCTGGACCGGTGCCCAGGGTGCGCCGACCCGGCTGCTGCTGCTGCGGCACGGTCAGACCGGGCTGTCGGTGGAACGCCGATACTCCGGCCGCGGCAACCCCGAGTTGACCGAACTCGGCGCCCGGCAGGCCGACGCGGCGGCGCGCTATCTGGGCGGCAAGGGCGGCATCGACGTCGTCGTGTCCTCGCCGCTGCAACGTGCCCACGACACCGCCGCGGCCTCGGCCAAGGTGCTCGGACTGGACGTCGAGGTGGACGAGGACCTGATCGAGACGGATTTCGGTGCCTGGGAAGGGCTCACGTTCTCGGAGGCCTCCGAACGTGACCCGGAGCTGCACCGGCGGTGGCTGCGCGACACCTCGGTTCCGCCGCCGGACGGGGAGAGCTTCGACGCCGTCGCGGCCCGGGTGTCCAGGGCGCTGCAGCGGCTCGTCACCGAGCATGGCGGCAAGACGATCCTGGTGGTGTCCCATGTGACGCCGATCAAGACGCTGCTGCGGATAGCCCTCGATGCGGGCCCGGCGATCCTGTACCGGCTGCATCTGGATCTGGCGTCACTGTCGATCGCCGAGTTCTACCCCGACGGCGCCGCGTCGGTGCGACTGGTCAATCAGACCGCCTATCTGTGATCGCCGTGCATGTGCACGCGCTCACCGTGTAGGCCGAACAGCGCGATGGCCTCCACCGGTCCGTCGACGACGCCGAACCAGTGTGGGTTCCACGTCGAGAACTCCACGGCCTCACCGGGTTTGATCGTGAAGTCACGGTCACCGAGGATCAGCCGCAGCTGCCCGGACAGCACGTACATCCAGTCGTGGCCCTCATGGACCGGCAGTTCGGCCGGCGGGGTGCGCCTGCGTGCGCTGACCCGGATCTTGTACGCGTGCAGTCCGCCCGCGGGTCCCTGTCCGGTCAACGGCCAGAACGTGATCTGGTTGTGCGTGTGCGACGCGCCGCGCACCCGCGGATCCTCGACCTCGGGGGCGCGCAGCAGTTCGTCGGTGCTGACCGACAGCGCGGACGCCAGCCGCGGCAGGTGATCCAGCGCCAGTCGGCGCTTGCCGGATTCGAGCCGGCTCAACGTGGAGATGTCGATATTCGACCGGGTTGCCACGTCCTCCAGCGTCATTCCGCGCTGCAGCCGCAGATCCCGCAGGCGTCGTCGCACCCGGACGTCCACACTCTCGTCATTTGCCTCCATGGCAATTCACCTTGGCAGGTACTCCGGGGTGGGTGCAAGGTCGTGTCATGGAGAAAATATGGGATTGCGTGGTCGTCGGCGGTGGCGCGGCCGGGCTGAGCGCCGCGCTGGTGCTCGGCAGGGCCAGGCGGCACACGCTACTCGTCGACGCCGGTGAGCAGAGCAACCTGGCAGCACCGGGAATCGGCGGGCTGCTGGGCTTCGACGGGGTGCCGCCGGCGCAGCTGTACGCCAGGGGACGGCTCGAACTGGCCGGCTATCCGAGCGTCGAGGTGCGCGACGGTGAGGTGGTGACCGGCGCGGCGACAGACGGCGGCTTCACGGTGGAACTGGCTGACGGCAGCGCCGTGCAGACCAGGAGCGCGCTGCTGGCGACCGGGATGCGCTACGAGTTCGCATCGGTTCCCGGGATTGCGGAGCTGTGGGGAAGGTCGGTGTTCCACTGCCCGTTCTGCCATGGCTGGGAGGTGCGCGACAGGCCGCTCGCCGTACTGGCGGACGGGGACCGCGGCGTGCACATGGCGACGCTGCTGCGCGGGTGGAGTGACGACGTCGTGCTGCTGACCGGAGGTCCGGCCGCGCTCACCGATGCGCACCGGTCGACGCTGGCCGATGCCGGGGTGGCGGTGGACGAGCGCGTTGTCGCGTCGGTGGCCTCGGCAGGTGGTGAACTGGACGCGGTGGTGTTCGCCGACGGCACCGACATGGCGCGTGCAGGCTTGCTGGTCGCCACGACGCTGCACCAGCGCAGTGCCCTTGCGGGCAAGCTGGGCGTGGAGCTGGCTGCGCCGGGGCCGCTTTCGGCCGACGCGATCGAAGTCGACGGGTTGTTCCGGACATCGGTTCCCGGCGTGTTCGCAGCCGGCGACGCAAGCGCGCAGGTACCGCAGGTGGCGGCCGCGATCGCGGCAGGGTCGGCGGCGGCAGCATCAGTGGTGGCGAGTTTCTTGGAGGAGCGATGACATCTGAGGTCAAACAGCACTGGGAGGGCCGGTACGCCGAGCGGGATCGGATCTGGAGCGGGCGGGTGAACCCGTGGCTGGCCGAGGTCGCCGCACAGGTGCCGCCTGGCCGGGCCCTGGATCTGGGGTGCGGCGAGGGCGGTGACACGGTGTGGCTGGCCGAACACGGCTGGCAGGTGGTCGGAGTCGACATCTCCGAGACCGCGCTCGGGCGGGCCGCCGCGGCGGCGAAGGAGCGCGGGCTCGCCGACCGGGTCCGGCTCGTGCAGATGGATCTGTCGGAGTCGTTCCCCGAGGGCACCTTCGACCTGGTCTCGGCGCAGTTCCTGCAATCGATGGTGCACCTGGACCGGGAGCGGATCTTCGCCGCCGCGGCACGCGCGGTCGAGCCGGGTGGTCTGCTGGTGGTGGTCGATCACGGAGCGGCGCCGCCGTGGGCTCCGCAGCATGTGCAGGACCACGTGTTCCCGAGCGTCGACGAGGTACTTGCGTCCATCGACCTCGGTGAGGGGCCGTGGGATCAGGTGCGGGCCGAGGCGGTGACTCGTGACGCGGTGGGGCCGGACGGTAAGCAGGCGCCGCTGATCGACAATCTGATCGTTCTGCGGCGCGGTTCTGTCGGAGGTGCGGGGTAGCGTCGGGTGCATGTTCGAAAGTTTGTTCGATGTTTCGGAGGCTTCGGGTGAGGCCGAGTTGCGGGCGGCCGTCGAGCGGTTGGAGGCGCTGAAGTCCGCGGCTGCGGCGGCGCAGGCGCGGGCGACGGCGTTGTGGGCGGCCAAACGGCACGCGGCCGAGGAGGCGGCCGGGGTGCCGGCCGCCAAGCGCGGGCGTGGTCTGGGTGCGGAGGTGGCGTTGGCTCGCCATGACGCCCCGGTGTGCGGCGGGCGGCATCTGGGGTTCGCGCAGGCGTTGGTGGACGAGATGCCGTGCACGTTGGCCGCGTTGGCGTGTGGGGCGCTCTCGGAGTGGCGGGCCACGTTGATCGTGCGGGAATCGGCGTGTTTGTCGGTGGCGCAGCGGCGGGAGTTGGATGCCGAACTGTGCGGTGATGTCGTCAGGTTGGCGGGGTGGGGGAACAACCGGGTCGAGGCGGAGGCCAAGAAGATCGCCGCCCGGCTGGACGCGGCGGCGGTGGTGGCGCGCGGGCGGGCGGCGGTGGCTGATTGCGCGGTCAGTGTGCGGCCGGTGTCGGACACCATGGTGTGTGTCAGTGTGCGGCTGCCCTTGGCGAAGGGGGTGGGGTTGTATGCGGCGTGTAAACGGGCCGCCGACACCACCTTTGACGAGCGGCCGCGGGGTCAGGTGATGGCTGAGACGGTGTATGCGCGGGTGACCGGTCACCCTGCGGACGGGCCGGTGCCGGTGGCATTGAGCCTGGTGATGGCCGACACCACGTTGGCTGGTGACGATGACGAGCTGGGTTGGCTCGACGGCTACGGCCCGGTCCCGGCCGGGTTCTGCCGGGCGTTGACCGGGGATGCGGCTGCGGATGCCGAGCCGAAGGCCACCCTGCGGCGGCTGTATCGGCATCCGGAATCGGGGCAGTTGGTGGCGATGGAATCGAAGGCCCGGAAGTTTCCGAAAGGGTTGGCGTTGTTGTTGCAGCGCCGCGATCGGACGTGTCGCACGCCGTATTGCAATGCCCCGATCCGCCACCACGACCACGCCGTACCAGCCCGCGACGGCGGGCCGACGAGTGCGGGCAACGGGCTGGGGTTGTGCGAGGCGTGCAACTACGCCAAGGAAGCGCCGGGCTGGCAGGTCAGCACCAGTGAGGACAACGGTGAGCATCGGGCCGAGTACGTCACGCCGACCGGGGCGACCTACACCTCGATCGCACCCCCACTGCCCGGGCCGCCGGTACGACGACGGCTCAGCCTGGCCGAAGGCCGACTCAGCATCGACCTCGTCACCTTCGACGCCGCCTAAGAGCCCAGCGGGACCGGGGCGAGCTGGGTCAAGCGCACGCTGTTGCCCGACGGGTCCCGGAACCCGCAGTCGATGCCGTAGGGCATCTCATGGGGCTCCTCGGTGAACTCGACGCCGCGCGCCTTCAGGTCTTCGTAGCTGGCGCGGCAGTCCTCGGTGGTCAAGAAGATGGTGCCGGCGAACCCTTTCGCGGTGATGTCGAGCACCTGCTTCCTGGTCGACTCGTCCATGACGGGTTCACCGGGCACGGCCATCAGCACGATCGACACGTCGTCCTGGCCGGGCGGTCCGACGGTCAGCCACCGGAAAGGGGTGTCCCCGTCGGGCAGCGAAACATCCTGGCGCACTTCCAAACCCACCTTCTCGGTCCAGAACTTCAGTGCGACTTCCTGGTCGTGTACCCACAAGTGGGCGCTGGCGATCTTGATCATGACCCCGACGCTACGACGGCGCCGGTGCGGGCGTCTTCTCCCCGTGTGCTGTCTTTCGGGTGTCGCGCCGCAGGATGCAGCTCGGGATCCTCGCGTGGATCGCCGCGGGCGGCATCGATGCGCGGTAGGCCGCGGGCGGCAGGCCGTAGGTGCGGGCGAAGCTCGTTGTGAAGGAGCCCACGCTCTGCAGGCCCACCATCACGCAGATGTCGGCCACCGACCTGTCGGTGTGGCGCAACAGCGCCGCCGCGCGCTCCAGCCGGCGAGTCTGCAGGTACGCCCGCGGCGACTCGCCGAAGGTCCTGGTGAACATCCGGCTGAAGTGGGCCCGGGACAGCCCGGCGGCGGCGGCAAGGTCGTCGACGGTGATCGGTTCGGAATAGCGCGCGTCCACCAGATCCTTGGCCCGCATCAGGTAGCGGGCAGGCGGAACCTGAGCCATGGTCACAGTATGGCCCCGCGACCGGTACCTTGTTAGGGCGGATGAGCTGGCTGGGCGGCCGCGGCACCGACGGTGTCGAGGAAAGTCCGGACTTCACAGAGCAGGGTGATTGCTAACGGCAATCCGAGGTGACTCGCGGGAAAGTGCCACAGAAAACAGACCGCCACCCCAGTGCCTCCGGGCGCCGGGGCGGTAAGGGTGAAAAGGTGCGGTAAGAGCGCACCAGCATCCCGGGTGACCGGGGTGGCTTGGTAAACCCCACCCGAAGCAAGGCCAAGAAGGCCGCAACCTGGTTGCGGCCGCGCAGGCGTTCGAGGGTTGCTCGCCCGAGCCTGCGGGTAGGCCGCTCGAGGCACCCGGCAACGGTGTGTCCAGATGGATGGTCGCCGCCTCGCTGCCGCATGCGGTGGCGAGGAACAGAATCCGGCTTACAGGCCAGCTCATCCGCCCCAGATCAGGACTGGCCCACGGCCTTCTCCAGCTGCCGCAGGGCGTCCTCGAGCTGCTCCTCGCAGCGGCGGGCGAGGTCGTCCTCCTGCTGGTACAGCAGCCCGTAGGTGAAGGTGTCCTCGCCCGCGGCGTACGCCACCAGCGCCTGCCGGCTCAGATGCGCCCGGCTGACCACACTGTCCTGGTGGTCGCCGAGCAGGGACTGGATCGCCTTGGCCCGGTGGGCCACCTTGGTCTGCCCGGTCGCCGCGGCGGTGTAGCGCAGCTGCTTGGCCCGTTTACGGATGCGGTGCAGCGCCTCGTCGGGATCGGAATCGCCGTCGGTGGCGCGACGAGCCGCCTTGGCCGCCTTACGGACCCGCGTGTAGGCCGAGTCGATCGTCAGCTCGGCATTCCCGCCGCCCCGGCCGGATCGCGGGCCGTCCTCGGCGACCAGTTCCTCCAGCGCGTCGAGCAGCCGGAAATAGCGCGGCGAGCGCATCGCCGTCAGCGACCGCTTCCACCCCGTCCGATAACGCTTCTCGGCGCCCGCGACGAGCCGTTCGCGTACCGGACCGCGCACGTTCGCCTCGGGAAGCTCGTCGAGGGCCCGCCCGTAACGCTCGGCGAGCACCTCGGCATCGCGGGCGACGCCCAGCACGCCGGCCAGCTCACGCAACTCGTCGAGGACCCATTCCCGGCCCTCGAGGTCGAACGAACCCTCCGAGGACTGCAGCAGGCTGCGGATCTTGCGCGTCGCCACCCGCATCTGATGCACCGAATCCCACGCATCGGCCCGCACGGCCCGATCCCAGGTGATCAGCTCGGCCAGGTGCTCGGACACCGCACGCCGGGCCGGGTCGGCCGGCGTCGCGGCGGCTGCCGGGGCGTCGGCGGCATCAGACGACGCGAGCACCCGCGCCAGCTTCGAGCCATGCCCGGCGGGCACGGCCCCGGCATCGAGGAGCCGGTTCGTCAGCCGGTCGAACACGTCGGCGGAGGTGCCCGCGTGCAGCTCGAGTTCCCACTCGCGCCAGTGCTGTTCCTCGCCGCCGACCGCCGACGCCGTGACCTGGTCGTCGCAGAACTCGGCCAGCGCGGCGCCGTCCGGCCCGTAGAGGAGTTCGACGTTGCGGGTCGTGCTGATTCGTGCGACCGGTGCCAGCGGCCGGTCCCGCACGATCGCGAGCACGATGTCGCGCAGGCTCTCCGGTACGTCGGTCTCGTCCGAGCCGTCCTCGGCGAGCGGGGCGTGCACCTCGGTGCGGCTGTCGGGCCCCGCCGGCAACTTCAGATGCCATGCCGCGTCCGGGCCGCCCGTCCGCCGGCGCAGCGTGATCTTGTTCCGCGCCAGGTCGCGTTCCGATGTGTCGAAGTACACAGCATCGAGTGACTGTGATGGTGAGCGCTCCACCCGGCCGACCGCCGACAGCCCGCCGAAGGACGGCGAGACGGTGTCCTGCACCACGTCGAATTTGCGCTCGGTCTCGGTGTACCTGGAGGTTTCGGGCGATTTGGCCGACATTTTCACCCTGTCTCTGAGGTGGTTCGCGGGACCACAGCGTGCCACACCGAGGTGACGCGCAAGCCGGAGTGCGGGGGTCGGTGAAAAATCTCTTTCGGCGCGCCTGAGGGTAGGTGCGCGCATTTCATGATCGTTCTCTTAGGATGCTCTTATGAGTCCAGTGGTGCGGCTCGACGACTACATCGACCGCGAAGGCAACATAGCTATCCCGGCCGGCGTCACGCTGACCGCGTTCATCGACCGCAACGTCGAGGAATTCGGTGATACCCCCGCCTACCGGTATCTCGATTTCGACCGCGATCGCACGGTCGAGCTGAGCTGGAGGGAGCTGCGGACCCGGCTGCACGCCGTCGGCGCCCGACTACGTCAGGTGACCGAACCCGGAGACCGGGTCGCCGTGCTCGCGCCGCAGGGCGTCGACTACGTCGTCGCGTTCTTCTCGGCGATCATGGCGGGCTCCATCGCGGTCCCGCTGTTCGCCCCCGAACTTCCCGGCCACGCCGACCGGCTCGACGCGGTGCTCGGCGACGCCGAGCCGACGGTGGTCCTGACCACGACGGCGGCCGCGGCGTCCGTCCGGGACTTCCTGCGCAAGCTGCCTCGCGACCGCCGGCCCAGGATCATCGCCACCGACGCGGTGCCCGACAGCGTCGGTACGGGGTTCGTCCCCGCACCGTTGCGCACCGACGACGTCGCCTACCTGCAGTACACGTCCGGTTCCACCCGGGCGCCGGCCGGCGTCGAGATCACCCACCGCTCGGCCTGCACCAACGTCGTCCAGATGGCCGACTCCGTCGGCCTGGAACCGAACATCCGCAGCGTCAGCTGGCTCCCGCTGTTCCACGACATGGGGCTGCTGATGATCATGTTCCCGGCGCTGTGCGGCGGGCACCTCAACCTGATGTCGCCGGTGGCGTTCGTGCGCCGCCCGTACCGGTGGATCAAGGAGCTCGGCGCGTCCGATACCCCCACCTTCGCCGCGGCACCGAACTTCGCGTTCGAACTGGCGGCCCAGCGCGGTCTGCCGCCGGCGGGGGACACGCTGGACCTCAGTAACGTCGCGGGTCTGATCAACGGGTCCGAGCCGGTCAACGTGGCCTCGATCGACAAGTTCCACGCCGCGTTCGCGCCCTACGGCCTGTCCGATGCCGCGGTCAAACCGTCCTACGGGATGGCCGAGGCCACGCTGTTCGTGTCCACCACCGGTCCCGGGGCGCGACCCGTGCCGACCTTCCTGGACCGCGCCGAACTGTCCCTGGGCAACGCGGTGCGCGTCGACGCCGACCACCCCAACGCGCTGGCGCAGGTGCCGTGTGGCGCCGTCGCCCGCAGCCAGTGGGCCGTGATCGTCGACCCGGCCACCGACGCCGAACTGCCCGACGGCCGCGTCGGGGAGATCTGGCTGCACGGCGACAACATCGGCCGCGGCTACTGGGGCCGGCGCGAAGAGACCGAACTGACCTTCCAGAACAAGCTGCAGTCCCGCGTGCTCTACCACAGCCACGCCGAGGGCTGCGCCGAGGACGCGCTGTGGCTGCGCACCGGCGACCTCGGGGTCTACCTCGATGGCCAGCTCTACATCACCGGCCGCGTCAAGGACCTGGTGATCGTGGACGGGCGCAACCACTACCCGCAGGACATCGAGGCCACGGTCGCCGAGGCCTCGTCCGCCGTGCGTACCGGGTTCGTCGCGGCGTTCTCGGTGCCCGGCGACGGCCGCGAAGAGGTCGTCATCGTCGCCGAACGTGCGCCCGGGGCGGGCCGCGCCGAGGCCGGCCCCATCCGGGAGGCGATCCGCGCCGCGGTGTCGCGCAAGCACGCGCTGCCGCTCAAGGAGATCAAACTGGTTGCGGCGGGCGTGATTCCACGAACGACGAGCGGGAAGCTGGCGCGCCGGGCCTGCCGGGCCGAGTACCTGGAAGGCAAACTGTAACCGCTACAGTCCGAGGGTGACCGAATTCCAGACCATCACCTTCGAACAGACCGGTTCGATCGCTCGCATCACGCTGAACCGCCCGGATGCGGCGAACGGCATGAACGGTGCGATGACGCGCGAACTGGCCGTCGCGGCGGCTCGCTGCGACAGCCCGGCCACCAAGGTCGTCGTCCTCACCGGGGCGGGCCGGTTCTTCTGCGCCGGTGGTGATCTGAAGGACTTCGCGTCCGCGCCCAGCAGGGGAGCGCACGTCAAGGGCGTCGCCGACGACCTGCACCGGGCTATCTCGACACTGGCGCGGATGGACGCGGTGCTGATCACCGCGGTCAACGGCACGGCCGCCGGTGCCGGCTTCTCGCTGGCAGTCGCCGGTGACCTGGTGCTGGCCGCAGAATCAGCGTCGTTCACGATGGCCTACACCCGCGTCGGGCTGAGCCCCGACGGCGGCGCGTCCTACCACCTGCCGCGACTCATCGGCACCGCCAAGACCAAGCAGCTGATGCTGACCAACCGCACGCTGACGGCGCAGGAGGCCTCGCAGTGGGGTCTGGTCGGCGAGGTCGTCGCCGACGATCAGCTCAGGGTGCGCGCCGACGAGCTCGCCGAGCAGATGGCGCGCACCTCGGCCGGATCCAACGGCGGGGTCAAGGCGCTGCTGTCGGACACCTTCGGCAACGGCCTGGAGCAGCAGATGGAACTGGAGGCGCGGCTGATCGCGGCGCGCGCCGAATCCGCCGACGGGCGCGAAGGTGTCGATGCGTTCCTGTCCAAGCGCAAGCCGGAGTTCGGTCCGCGCTAGAAGGAGTGCTCCTCGGCGGGGAACACGCCCGTGGCGACTTCGTGGGCGTAGTCGGCGGCGGCTCGGCGCAACTCGTCGCCGACCCCGCCGAAGCGCTTGACGAACTTCGCCGTCCTGCCCGAGGTCATGCCTGCCATGTCCTGCCACACCAGAACCTGCGCATCGCAGTTCGGTCCGGCGCCGATCCCGACGGTGGGGATCGTCAGCTTGCCGGTGATCTGGGTGGCCAGCTCTGCCGGCACCATCTCCATCACCACGGCGAACGCGCCGGCCTCCTGGACGGCGATCGCGTCGTGGATGGTCTGCTCGGCCGCGTCCCCGCGGCCCTGGACCCGGAAACCGCCGAGGCCGTTGACGCTCTGCGGGGTGAAGCCGATGTGCGCCATCACCGGGATGCCGGCGGCGCTGATCGCGGCGATCTGCTCGGCCACGCGCTCACCGCCCTCCAGCTTGACGGCGTGCGCGCCGGTCTCCTTGAGCATCCGCGTCGCGGTGGCCAGCGCCTGTTGTGCCCCGGCCTCGTAACTTCCGAACGGCAGATCGGCGACGACCAGCGCGTGCGGTGCGCCCCGGACGACACCACGCACCAGCGGGATCAGCTCGTCGAGCGTCACCGGGACGGTGGTGTCGTAGCCGTAGACGACATTGGCGGCGGAGTCGCCGACCAGGAGCACCGGGATCTGAGCCTCGTCGAAGATCGCGGCGGTGGAGTAGTCGTACGCGGTCAGCATGGCCCACTTGTGGCCTTCGGCCTTCCACTTGTGCAGATGGTGGGTGCGGACCTTCACGCGCTTGGGCGTCTCGGCGACAGCACCGTACACAGGCTGTTCAGACATCGTTGTCCCCCAATGGGCGAGTCGTTGTGAATCCTCGTGGCCCATCCGGGTCCCCGGGTTTCGCTGACCCGCCCAGTCTGCCACTGTGTCACCGGAAGTTGAACGGCGTGTTAAGTGGATTACCTCACACCCGTCGCGCCCCGGCATACGATCTGCGGCATGCAACGGCTCAGCGGACTCGACGCCAGCTTCCTGTACCTCGAAACCGCAGACCAGCCTCTGCACGTGTGCTCGATCCTGGAACTCGACACTTCCACGATGCCGGGCGGCTACACCTTCGACCGGCTGCGCGACGGCCTGGAGCTGTGCATCAAGGCCATGCCCGAGTTCCGGGAGCGCCTCGCCGACAGCAGGTTCAATCTGGATCACCCAGTCTGGGTGGAGGACAAGGACTTTGACGTCAACCGCCACCTACACCGAATCGGCCTGCCCGCGCCGGGCGGCCGCGCGGAGCTCGCCGAGATCTGTGGCCACATCGCCTCGCTGACCCTCGACCGGTCGCGTCCGCTGTGGGAGATGTGGGTGATCGAGAACGTCGCGGGCACCGACGCGCACGCGGGCGGCCGCATCGCCGTGCTCACCAAGGTGCACCACTGCGCGGTCGACGGCGTGACGGGGGCGAACCTGATGTCGAAGCTGTGCACCACCGAGGCCGACGCGCCGCCGCCCGATCCGGTCGACGGGCCCGGCGGCGGCACCGAACTGGAGATCGCCGTCAGCGGCGCGCTGCGGTTCGCGACGAGACCGCTGAAGCTGGCCAACGTGCTGCCCAACACGGTGTCGACGGTGGTCGACACCGTCCGGCGCGCCCGCAACGGCCGCACCATGGCGCCGCCGTTCGCCGCGCCCAAGACCGCGTTCAACGCCAACGTGACCGGGCGCCGCAATGTCGCGTTCGCGCAGCTGGACCTCGAGGACATCAAGACGGTGAAGAACCACTTCGGCGTCAAGGTCAACGACGTGGTGATGGCACTGGTGTCCGGCGTGCTGCGCACGTTCCTGCTCGAGCGCGGCGAGCTGCCCGAGAGCTCACTGGTGGCGATGGTGCCGGTCTCGGTGCACGACAAGTCCGACCGTCCCGGCCGCAACCAGGTGTCGGGCATGTTCTCCCGCCTGGAGACCAGCATCGACGACCCGGTGGCCCGGCTCAAGGCCATCGCGGAAGCCAATTCTGTTGCCAAACAGCATAGTTCGGCGATTGCCGCGACCCTGCTGCAGGACTGGACCCAGTTCGCCGCGCCCGCGGTGTTCGGGGCCGCGATGCGGGTGTACGCCAGCAGCAGGCTCAGCGGCGCGCGACCGGTGCACAACCTGGTGATCTCCAACGTGCCCGGCCCACAGGGCCCGCTGTACATGCTCGGCTGCGAGGTCGGGGCGATGTACCCGCTCGGGCCGATCTTCCACGGCTCCGGACTGAACATGACCGTGATGTCACTGTCGGGCAATCTCGACGTCGGCATCGTGTCGTGCCCCGAGCTGGTGCCCGACCTGTGGGACATGGCCGACGCGTTCGACGTCGCGCTGCGCGAGCTGCTGGACGCGACCCGGTAGTGCCCCGCCGCACGCGCCGTGCCAGCGGGGACGCCAGGTCATGGCAGCATGTGGTGCCATGACGCTCAAGCCCGGGGCCGCGCGATCCGGCCTCCTCCTGACGCTGACCGTGCTGCTCGCCGGCGGTTGCAGCCAGGTGGTGTCCGGGCAGGCGCTGATCGCGGTGCCCCCGCCCGGCTCACCCGTCGAATGGGGACCCTGCGACCCGGGCCCGTCCGATCAACTGCGGATCCCGCCCGGTGCCGAGTGCGGCATGCTCTCGGTGCCGGTCGACTGGGACGACCCCGACGGTGACGTGGCCCAGATCGCGCTGCTGCGGATCAAAGCAAGCGGCGACAAGATCGGCTCGCTGATCATCAACCCAGGAGGCCCCGGAAAGTCCGGCAAGGAAGCGGCCGCCGTGATGTCGGCGACGCTGCCCGAAGAGGTGCGGCAGCGGTTCGACCTGGTCGGGTTCGATCCGCGCGGTGTCGCCGAGTCCACGCCCGCGGTGTGGTGCAACAGCGACGCCGACCACGACCGGCTGCGTGCCGACAACGTCGTCGAGTACACCCCGGAGGGGGTGGCGCACCTGGAGAAGCTCACCAAGGACTTCGTCCAGCGCTGCGTCGACAAGATGGGCCTGGAATTCCTCGGCAACGTGGGCACCGAGAGCGTGGTCAAGGACCTCGACGCGCTGCGGGCCGCGCTCGGCGACGAGAAGCTGACGTTCCTGGGCTACTCGTACGGCACCCGCATCGGGGCCGGCTACGCCGAGACCTACCCGCAGAACGTGCGCGCGATGGTGCTCGACGGCGCGATCGACCCCAACGCCGACCCGGTCGAGGCCGACGTGCGTCAGGCCGCGGCGTTCCAGCAGGCGTTCGACGACTACGCCACCGACTGCGCCATCGACCCCGACTGCCCGCTGGGCACCGACCCGGACAAGGCCGTCGAGGTGTACCACTCCTTGGTGTGGCCGCTGGTCGACAAGCCGGCCGACACCACCGATCCGCGCGGTCTCAGCTACAACGACGCCGTCGTCGGCACCATCCTGCCGCTGTACTCGCCGGGGCTGTGGCGCCACCTGACCCAGGCGCTCACCGAGATCAAGAAGGGTCGCGGCGACACCATGCTCGCGCTGGCCGACCTGTACATGGGCCGCGACGCCCAGGGGCATTACAACAACGGCACCGACTCACGCATCGCGGTCAACTGCGTCGACAAGCCGGCGATCACCGACCGCGCCACCCTGGTCGAACAGGACCGCCGGGTCCGCGAGGCCGCGCCGTTCATGGCCTACGGCGAGTTCACCGGGTTGGCCCCGATGACGACGTGCGGGTACTGGCCGATACCGCCGACGAGCACACCGCACGAGCTCGACGTCGACGGTCTGCCGCCGATCCTGGTCATCTCGACCACCAACGATCCGGCCACCCCGTACCAGGCCGGAGTCGACCTGGCCCGTCAGCTCGACGGCACGTTGGTGACCTTCGAAGGCACCCAGCACACCGTTGCGCTGCAAGGCGATTCGTGCATCGACGAGATCGCCACCCGCTACCTCGTCGACGTGACCGTGCCTGGCCCCGACGTCAGGTGCTGATAACGGCACGGTCACCGTTGCGCCGCTGAGGCAGACGTTGCCCGGCCGCCGTGCGACGATGGCTGCCATGTTGCGTGCCGCCCGGTTGACCGCAGCGCTGGCCGTGGCAGCGGGGGTTCTGAGCCCGTCGGCGGCAGCCGCACCCGTCGATTCGGCGCAGCCGTACTCCGCTGCGCCGGTGTGGACTTCGTGCTCGACCTGGGTTCCCGACACCTCCCGGATCCCGGCCGCCCAGTGCGGCACCGTGGCGGTGCCCGTCGACTATGCGAAACCCGATGGGCCACAGGCGCAGTTGGCGGTCATCAAAGTTCCGGCGTCGGGTCCGCGCATCGGCGCGCTCGTCGTCAACCCCGGCGGGCCCGGCGCGTCGGCCGTCGACACCGTCGCCTCGATGGGCGCGGCGCTGGCCGGCTCCGAGATCGGCCGGCGCTTCGACCTCGTCGGCATCGACCCGCGCGGCGTCGGGTACTCGACTCCGCAGCTGCGCTGCCGCACCGACGCCGAGTTCGACGCCTACCGCGCCGAGCCCATGGCCGACTACAGCCCGGCCGGGGTCGCCCACATCGAACAGGTGCGGCGCGACTTCGCCGCGCAGTGCCTGAACCGGATGGGCGCCGACTTCCTCGCCGGCGTCGGCACCGCGAGCGCCGCCCGGGACATGGACGTGGTGCGCGCCGCGCTCGGCGAGGACCAGATCAGCTATCTGGGGTTCTCGTACGGCACCCAGCTCGGCGCGGTCTACGCGTCGCGCTACCCGGAGCGGGTCCGCGCAATGGTCCTCGACGGCGCCGTGGACATCAGCCTGGATCCGATCTCGGAGAGCCACAACCAGATGGCCGGATTCCAGGAGGCGTTCAACCGGTACGCCACGGACTGCGCGCGATCGGCGGGCTGCCCGCTGGGCACCGACCCGGCACAGTTCGTCACTCGCTTCCACCAACTGGTCGACCCGCTGGTCGCCCGTCCCGCCGCCACCACCGACCCGCGCGGGCTGAGCTATCAGGACGCGATGACCGGCACCGTCAGCAGCCTGTACGGCCAGCGTTACTGGCCCTACCTGACCAGCGGCCTGCTCGGCCTGCAGCGCGGCACCGATCCGGGCGACCTGCTGCTGCTCGCCGACGACTACCAGCAGCGTGACCGCAACGGCCACTACAAGAACCGGCAGGACGCGTTCAACGCGATCCGCTGCGTCGACGCGGTGTTCCCGGCCGACTCCGCGACATGGGTGGAGGCCGACCGGCGCTCCCGGGAGATCGCGCCGTTCCTGTCCTACGGCCAGTTCACCGGCTACGCGCCGCGCGACACGTGCGCGATGTGGCCGGTGCCGCCGACCTCGGTGGTCGGCACCGCCACGTCGCCGGGGGCGGGCAAGGTGCTGGTGGTGACCACGACCGGAGACCCGGCCACGCCGTATCAGGCCGGGGTGAACCTGGCCCGGCAGCTGGACGCCCGGCTGATCACCTTCGAGGGCACCCAGCACACCGTGGTGTTCAACGGCGATGCGTGCGTCGACACCGCCGCGGTCGAGTTCTTCGTCGAGTCCACGCTCCCACCGGCCGGATTGCGCTGCTAGCAGCGCCGTAACACAGAATTAACAGCCGGAACCTAGGCTTCGGGCATGGATCGGCAGAAGGAATTCGTGCTGCGCACGCTGGAGGAACGCGACATCCGCTTCGTCCGGCTGTGGTTCACCGATGTGCTCGGATACCTGAAGTCGGTCGCGATCGCGCCCGCCGAACTCGAAGGCGCCTTCGAAGAGGGCATCGGGTTCGACGGCTCCTCCATCGAGGGGTTCGCCCGGGTCTCCGAAGCCGACATGGTCGCCCGCCCCGACCCGTCCACGTTCCAGGTGCTGCCGTGGGCCGACAGCTCCGGCAAGCACCACTCGGCGCGGATGTTCTGCGACATCACCATGCCCGACGGGTCACCGTCCTGGGCGGACTCGCGCCACGTGCTGCGCCGCCAGCTGTCCAAGGCCGGCGATCTCGGATTCTCCTGCTACGTGCACCCGGAGATCGAGTTCTTCCTCCTCAAGCCCGGCCCCGACGACGGCACCCCGCCGACTCCGGCCGACAACGGCGGCTACTTCGACCAGGCGGTGCACGACTCGGCGCCCAACTTCCGCCGCCACGCGATCGACGCCCTCGAGCAGATGGGCATCTCGGTCGAGTTCAGCCACCACGAGGGCGCACCCGGCCAGCAGGAGATCGACCTGCGCTACGCCGACGCGCTGTCCATGGCCGACAACGTGATGACGTTCCGCTACCTCGTCAAGGAGGTCGCGCTCGGTGACGGCGTGCGCGCGTCGTTCATGCCCAAGCCGTTCGCCGAGCATCCCGGCTCGGCGATGCACACCCACATGAGCCTGTTCGAGGGCGACTCCAACGCCTTCCACAGCCCCGACGACCCGCTCCAGCTGTCCGAAGTCGGAAAGTCCTTCATCGCAGGAATTCTCGAGCACGCCAACGAGATCAGCGCCGTCACCAACCAGTGGGTGAACTCCTACAAACGGCTGGTGCACGGCGGCGAGGCGCCGACGGCGGCCTCCTGGGGTGCGGCCAACCGCTCCGCGCTGGTCCGCGTCCCGATGTACACCCCGCACAAGGTGTCGTCGCGGCGGGTGGAGGTGCGCAGCCCCGACTCGGCCTGCAACCCGTACCTGACGTTCGCGGTGCTGCTGGCCGCCGGCCTGCGCGGCATCGAGAAGAACTACGTGCTGGGCCCCGAGGCCGAGGACAACGTCTGGAGCCTCACCCCCGAGGAACGCCGCGCCATGGGCTACAAGGAGCTGCCCGGCAGCCTCGGCGTCGCCCTGTCGGAGATGGAGAACTCCGAGCTGGTCGCCGAGGCGCTCGGCGAGCACGTGTTCGACTTCTTCCTGCGCAACAAGCGCGCCGAATGGGAGAACTACCGCAGCCATGTCACGCCGTTCGAACTGAAGAACTACCTGTCGCTCTGACGGGAGTCCCCGCGCGCTACCTTGATGGCGTGGCCAAACCCGCGACGCAGCGACCCCGGCTGCCCGGCGTCGGAAGGCTCGGCCTCGTCGAGCCCACGGCGCAGGCCGATCTGGACCAGCTCGGGTGGAACACCGACGCCCATGTCGAACTGCTGTGGTCGCTGTCGCGTGCCCCCGACGCCGACACGGCGCTGAAGGCGATAGTCCGACTGTCGGAGGCGCTCGGGTCCGGGTGGGCCGAACTCGACAAGGCGCTGCTGCACGACCGCAGCCTGCGGGGCCGGCTGTTCGCCGTGCTCGGGTCGTCGCTGGCGCTCGGCGACCACCTGATCGCCAACCCCGACTCGTGGCATCTGTTGGCGGGCAACGTCACACTGCCGTCCGGCCAGGAACTGCGGGACATGTTCGCCGAGCGGGCCGACCAGACAGAGGGCGCCACCGCCGCCATCCCGCCGCTGCGCACCCTGTACCGCGACCGGCTGCTCGTCCTGGCCGCCCTCGACGTCGCCTCGACCGTGGAGAACGAGCCGGTGCTGCCGTTCACCGTGGTCGGGGAACACCTGTCCGATCTCGCCGACGCCGCGCTGGCCGCGGCGCTGCGGGTGGTGACCGCGGCGGTGTGCGGCGACCGGACCCCGCCGGCGCTGACCGTCATCGCCATGGGCAAATGCGGTGCGCGGGAACTCAACTACGTCAGCGACGTCGACGTGATCTTCGTGACCGACGACGGCTCGCACAGCAGCCTGGCGCTGGCCACCAGGATCGCAGGCGAGATGATGCGGCTGGCCTCCGAGGCGTTCTTCGAGGTGGACGCCGCGCTGCGGCCCGAAGGCAAGCAGGGACAGCTGGTCCGCACTCTGGACTCGCACATCGCCTACTACGAGCGGTGGGCCAAGACGTGGGAGTTCCAGGCACTGCTCAAGGCGCGCCCGGCCGCCGGCGATATGGAGCTGGGCCGGCGCTACGTCGAGGCGCTGATGCCGATGGTGTGGACGGCGTGCGAGCGTGAGGACTTCGTGCCCGAGGTGCAGGCGATGCGCAGGCGCGTCGAGGAACTCGTGCCCGCCGGGGTCCGGACCCGGGAGATCAAACTCGGCACCGGCGGATTGCGCGACGTCGAGTTCGCGGTGCAGCTGCTGCAGCTCGTGCACGGCCGCGGCGACGAGTCACTGCACGTCGCGTCGACGGTGAACGCGCTGGCCGCGCTCGGCGACGGTGGGTACATCGGCCGCGACGACGCCGCGAACATGACCGCGTCCTACGAATTCCTGCGGCTGCTCGAACACCGGCTCCAGTTGCAGCGGCTCAAACGCACCCACATGCTGCCCGAGGCCGACGACGAGGAGTCGATGCGCTGGCTGGCCCGCGCGGCGCACATGCGCCCCGACGGGCGGCATGACGCGCTCGGGGTGCTGCGCGAGGAGCTCAAGCGACAGAACCACCGGGTGTCGCGGTTGCACGCCAAGCTGTTCTATCAACCCCTGCTGGAATCGGTGGGGCAAGCCTCCCTTGGTCTTTCGGACGGCATGAGCACCGACGCCGCCGAGCGCCAGCTCGCCGCGCTGGGCTACGAGGGCCCACAGAGCGCGCTGACCCATCTGGCGGCGCTCACCAGCAGCTCGGGGCGCCGCGGCCGGGTGCAGCAGGTGCTGTTGCCGACGCTGCTGGACTGGCTGTCCGACACCCCCGATCCCGACGCGGGCCTGCTGGCCTACCGGCGGATCAGCGACGAACTCGCCGAGCAGCGCTGGTATCTGGCGACGCTGCGCGACGAAGGCGCGGTCGCCAAGCGGCTGATGCGCATTCTCGGCACCTCCGCCTACGTGCCGGAACTGCTGATGCGCGCGCCCGAGGTGATCCGGCTCTACGCCGACGGGCCGAACGGACCGAAGCTGTGCGACGTCGACACCGAGGGCGTGGCCCGGTCACTGGTCGCCTCCGCGGCACGGCACACCGACCCGGCGCGGGCGATCGCCGCCGCCCGCTCGCTGCGGCGGCGGGAGCTCGCCCGCATCGCGTCGGCCGACCTGCTCGGGATGTTGGACGTGACCGCGGTGTGCGAGCAGCTGACCCAGATGTGGGTGGCCGTGCTGCAGGCCGCGCTCGACGCCGTCATCCGCGCCAACGCGCCGCAAGGCAAGGCGCCGGCGCGCATCGCGGTCATCGGGATGGGCCGACTCGGCGGCGCTGAACTCGGCTACGGCTCGGATGCCGACGTGCTGTTCGTGTGCGATCCCAACGACGGCTTCGAGGAGTCGACCGCGGTGAAGTGGTCGGTCACCGTCGCCGAGCAGGTGCGGGCCCGGCTGGGCACCCCGGGAGCGGACCCTCCGCTGGAGGTCGATGCGAACCTGCGGCCCGAAGGGCGCAGCGGGCCGCTGGTGCGGACGCTGGCGTCCTACCGGGCCTACTACGCGCAGTGGGCGCAGCCCTGGGAGATCCAGGCGCTGCTGCGGGCGCACCGGGTGGCCGGCGACATGGAGCTGGGGGAGCGGTTCCTGCTGATGATCGACAAGACCCGCTATCCGGAGGGCGGGGTGTCGCCGGAGACGGTCCGGGAGATCCGTCGGATCAAGGCGCGGGTGGACGCCGAACGGCTGCCCCGCGGAGCCGACCCGAAGACCAACACCAAGCTGGGGCGCGGCGGGCTGACCGACATCGAGTGGACGGTGCAGCTGCTGCAATTGCGGTTCGCGCACAAGATCCCGGCGCTGCACACCACCTCGACGCTGGAGACGCTGAACGCGATCGGCGCGGCCGAACTGATCGCCGAGGGAGACATCGAGCTGCTGCGCGAGGCGTGGCTGACCGCGACCAGGGCCCGCAACGCGCTGGTGCTGGTGCGCGGCAAACCCACCGATCAGCTGCCCGGACCTGGCAAACTGCTCAACGCGGTCGCGGTGGCCGCGGGCTGGCCGGGCGGCGACGGCGGAAACGAGTTCCTGGACAACTACCTGCGGGTGACGAGACGGGCCAAAGCGGTGGTGCTCCGGGTGTTCGGGGCCTGAGCCGACAACGGGGCGGAGACGGTTGGTGGATTTCACATTCGAGGCGATCAGCACCGAGGAGTTCGAACGACAGCGGGCGAGCTACGAGCCGCTGATCGATGCGCTGCGGACGCTGATCGACGTGGGAATCCACACCGAGGTCGACGACGACACCGTGCGGCAGGCGCTGACGCACCTGGAGACGGCGTCCGCGCTGCTGCGGGACCGGCAGCGGGTGGGCAGGGCGACGCTGCGGCACGCCGAGACCGGCAGGCCCGTCGCATGGGCCAATCCGGCTGTGGGCCTGCGCAACGCGATCGCCCCGCCGATGCTCATCGAACACGAGGCGGACGGCAAGTGCTGGAGTGAGTTCACCCTGGGGCCCGCGTATGAAGGACCGCCGGGGTGGGTGCACGGCGGTATCTGCGCGCTGGTGCTCGACCAGATGCTCGGCGAGGTGGCCAGCGACGGCCTGACCAAACCCAGGTTCACCGGGACGATCAACCTGCGTTACCTGCGTGGCACGCCGCTGGGCCCGTTGCGCGCCGAGGCGTTCGTCGAGCGCTCGGAGGGGACCAAGACCTACGCCCGCGGATACCTGATGGACGCCGACGGTGCGACCGTCGAGGCCGACGGGGTGTTCATCGTGCCCGCGTGGGCGCGTGACGCCGGATGAGGTTCTATGTGAGCACGGCGTTCCTGGACACCCGGGAGGCCGTCGAGATCGCCAGGGCCGCAGACGACCTGGGATATGACGGGATGGCGATCCCGGACCATGTGGTCAACCTGGAGACGCTGCAGACCCCGTACCCGTACACCAGGAACGGCAAGCGGCGCTGGGAATCGTTCACCGACTGGCCGGACCCGTGGGTGATGATCGGCGCGGTCGCGCTGGTGACCACGCGGCTGCGGTTCGTCACCACGGTGTACCTGCCCGCGATGCGGGACCCGTACTCGGCGGCCAAGGCGATCGGCACCGCGGCGGTGCTGGCCGGCGGCCGCCTGGAACTGGGCATCGGAGTGGGTTGGTGCCGTGAGGAATTCGAGCTGCTGGGACAGCGGTTCGAGCGCCGGGGCAAGCGCACCGACGAGATGCTCGAGCTGATGAAGGCATTGTGGTCACCCGGCTGGACGGAGTTCGCCGGCGAGTTCTACACCGCGCCGAAACTGGAGATGGAGCCCAGCCCGCCACCCATCCCGGTCTACGTCGGCGGTCTGTCCGACATCGCCCTGCGCCGCGCCGCCCGCCACGACGGCTGGATCGGCGACCTGATCACCACCGACAAGGCGCTGGAGCGGGTCGCCGCGCTGCGCCGGCTGCGGGCCGAGAACGGGCTCGGCATGGACGGTTTCGAGGTGATCACCCCGCTGACGGACGCGTTCACCCCCGAGCACTACGACCGCGCGCAGGCCGGCGGCATCACCGGGATCATCACCATGCCGTGGATGTTCTACACCGGTCCCGACGCATCCCTGACCGACAAGATCGACGGGATGCGCCGGTTCCGTAAGGATCTCGCCCTGGACTAGACGGTGGGCACACCGACGATTGGCACGACCACCGAGATGGCCGTCCCGTCACCGTGGGTGTCCAGCGCCAGGACGGTGAACATGTCCTGCTTGTCGGCCGCTGTGGCGTCGGCGGCGCCGGCCCGGCGCCGCGCTTCGTCGCCCGGGGTGTAGACGAAACCGCCCGCCCGGTCGACGATCACGGTGCCCTTGCCTGCGTCGCCTGCGCCGACGAAGACCACGGCGTCGCGTTCCGGGTCGGTGGCGGTCACGATGCCGGTGACCTTGCCGCTGACCGGATCTGGTTGAGCCAGTGTGTATCTGCCGTTCGCTGGGGCCTGGTTGGTGTACCCGGCGGGGGCGATGGCGACCCGCACGGTCAGCGTCTTGGTGCCGCCGTGGCCGTCGTCGACCGTCACCCGGAACCGGTCGGTCCTGTCCCAGGACGGGGCGAACCGCTTGGCCGCCGCGGCGCGGGCCTGGTCGGTCGGGACGTAGCTGAAGGTGCCATCGGCACCGACGGTGACGAACCCCTTGCCGGTGTTCGGGGCGACCTGGTAGCTCAGCGTGTCACCGTCGGTATCGACTGCGGTGATCCTGCCCGTCGTCAGACCGGTGTTCGGGTTGGTGAACATGTCACCGACCGACGCGCGGGTCGGCGCCGCGTTGAGCGGCTTGATCGTCACCGTGACCGCCAATCGGGTGATACCACCGTGGCCGTCGTCGACGACGACGTCGAAGGTGTCCTGTCGGTCGGCGTCGGTCGCCGCGGCGGACGCGGCGGCGTGCCGGGCCGCGTCGGTGGGGGTGTAGGTGAACCGGCCGCGGGCGTCCATCGTGACCACGCCGTTCTTGTCGGTGGCCGAGGCGGAGTACGTCAGCGCGTCCTTGTCGGCGTCTCTGGCTGAGACGGTGCCGTACACCTTGGCGCTGAACCACGACGCATTGGTTCGCACCGTGGCTTTCGGAGAGGCGTTGCCCGGCTCGACCTTCACGGTCACCGTGAGCGAGGTGAGCCCCCCGTGGCCGTCGTCGACGAGCACGGTGAAGGTGTCCTGCTTGTCGGCCTGGGTGGCGCCGGCGTTCGCCGCGGCGTGCCGGGCCGCCGCGGTGGGGGTGTAGGTGAACTTGCCGTCGGCGCCGATCGTGACGGTCCCGCCCTTGGCGGTGGGGGAGGCGGTGAAGGACAGCGTGTCCCTGTCGGCATCCTTGGCGGTAACAGTGCCGTACACCTTGGCGCTGAGCCAGGACACGCTGGACCTCGCGGTGGCGGTCGGCGCCGCGTTGGCCGGCGCGATCGTCACGGTGACCGGCACAGCGACCGTACCGCGCAGGCCGTCGCTGAACGTGAGGGTGAACGTGTCGACCCGGGCTGCGGCGGTGGCGGTCACCTCGGCGGCGGCGTGCCGGGCGGCCTTGGTGGGCGTGTAGGTGAACACGAACGTGCCGTCGGCTGCGCGGCTGACGGTGACACTGCCCTTGCCGGGGCCGCTGACGCTGTAGGACAGTGGGGCGCCCTCGGGGTCGGTGACGACCACCGAACCGGTGACCACACCGGAAGCGTTGGGGGAGTTGACGACCGGCGTCTGGGCCGTCGGGCTGCCGTTGGGGGCGACCAGCGCGATCACCTGCATGCGGCCGCTGCCGGAGTCGGTCCAGTAGAGCTGGGTGCCGTCCGGGCTCACGGTGATCATCGGCGGACCGGTGATCTGGTACGGGTCGGCGATGACCGAGGTGCGCTCGGTGCCGCTCGCGATGTCGAACACCGAGAGCTTGCCGTCGCCGGCGCGGGCCACCAGCAGCGTCGCGCCGTCCGGGCTGACCGCGAGGTCGAACGGCGCACCGGTGGCCACGGCGATGCTGTCGACCAGCTGACGTGTCGCGGCGTCGACCACCTGCACGCTGCCTGCCGCGTCGGCCACGAACACCCGGGAACCGTCGGCGCTGAACGCGATCCCGGGCGCTCCTGGCGTGACCGCGGTGACCTTCTTGGCGAACAGCGCCGCGGAGGAGAACGCCGACACCTCGCCGGTGGTGCTGCTGAGGGTGTAGACCGTCGTGCCGTCCGGACTGACTGCGATCGTCGAAACACCTTTGCCGACACCGTAAACGGTGCCGACGACCCTGTTGGTGAGCGTGCTGATCTTCGAGACCGTGCCGTCGTCGCCGTTGACGACGTACAGCCGGGAACCGCCGCGGCTCACCGCGATGCCGGTCGGGGCGGCTCCGACGCGGATCGTCCTGACCACCGAATTGGTCGCGGTGCTGATCACCGAGACCGTGCCGGCCTCGGCGTGCGAGACGTAGAGGCGGGTGCCGTTCGGGGCGATCGCCAGCGCGCTCGGTGCCGAACGCAGCGAGACGGTCTGCACCACCCTGCCGCCGACGGTGTCGATGATCGTGATGGAGCGGCTGCCGGAGTGCGCGACGTAGGCGCGGGTGTCGGTGGCCACGAGGTCGGTAGGAGCGCCCGGGAGCAGGATCTCGGCCAGGCGCCGGATGACCTCGGCCGGGGTCAGCAGTGTCGAGTGCAGTGCGGCGGTCGGCGACGACGCCGGTGTGTCGGACTCGCGGCGCACCGCGGCCCCGGTCACCGTCATCCACAACGCCGATTCGGCGGGCGCGTCGGGGGCGTGGGTAGGCGCCGGCTGCGGGGCCGCGATGCCCGACAGCGGCACCGTGGCCGACGCCGGAGCCTCGTCCGACGCCTCGTCCGCCTCGGCAACAGGAGCAGGCTCGGGTGCGGGGGCGGGTTCGGGTGCGTCGTCGGCGAGCGGGGCGTCGGTGTCATCGACGACCGTTTCGGGCTCGTCCGCTTCGACCTCCGCCGCTTCTGGTTCGGGTTCGGGTTCGTCGCGGGCGCCGGACGCCCGGTGTGGGCGGTCCCGGACGTCGTTCTCGGCCTCGTCCTCCTCGTCGGGTGCGTCGGTCTCCTCGTCCGCCGCGTCCGCTTCGTCGTCGGCGGTGCCCGTGTCGGTGTCGGTGTCGGGCGCCGGACTGTCGGCGGCCGGGCTGACCGAGGTCTCGCTGTCGTCGGCTAACGCGACGGCGGGGGTCGCGCCGAGCCCGATACCCACCCCCAGAGCAAACGCGAGTGCGCCGACACGACCGATGTACGCCGAATGCCGCACGGCATTCCTCCCCCGAAGAATTGGTTCCGCTGACAGTGAGTGGAGCAATCCTATGAGGTTGGACCCGGTTGCTGTCCGGCGTTCGGCAATATTCACGCCTGCGTCGACAAGTGCTTAACGCACGTCTCCCGCAAACTCGTTTGCCACATTTGCACTGTGTGGTTCGTGGAAGACAGAGCAAACGTGAATTAGGTACGCGCGAAAGCACCTCTGCGGCGCGCGTCGACCGACCACGCCCCCGCGCCCAGCGTGGCCAGCAGCAGGAAGGCGAAGCAGAACAGGATCGTCAGCTCGCCGCCGTTGCCGCCGGCCTGGCCACCGAAGGGCCAGAAGCTGGCCGGCTCGCCGCCCAGGATGCCCCAGTGCTGCCAGAAGTAGGCCACGGCCATCTGGCCGGCGCCGATGATCGCGGCGATGCGCGTGAAGAAGCCGACCGTGATCAGGATGCCGCAGGCCACCTCGATCACCCCGGCGAACCAGTACGGCCACGTGCCCACCGGCACCGCCTCGCCCAGCGGCCAGCCGAACAGTTTCATGGTGCCGTGCAGCGTGAACAGCAGCCCGAACACGATGCGGAAGATGCTCAGCATCGGCGAGGAGAAGCTTGCCAGGCGTGCGTCCAGTTGTGAGGTCATGAACGCAGCCTACCGCTGCGGACTACGGTCCGGATGACTGTGTGGGTGTCAGCGGCCGCCCGACTTGTGCTTGGCGGCAGAACGAAACCGCCCGCGCTGCCGAAGCAGCGCGGGCGGTGACGTGTCTCAGACGACTTAGACGTCGCGTCGGCGGGCCGACTTAGACGTCGCGTCGGCGGGCCGACTTACACGTCGTAGTAGAGCGAGAACTCGTACGGGTGAGGACGGATCTGGATCGGCATGATCTCGTTCTCCCGCTTGTACGAGATCCAGGTCTCGATCAGGTCGGTGGTGAACACCCCGCCCTCGGTGAGGTATTCGTGATCCTGCTCGAGCTTGTCGATGACCGCCGCGAGCGACGTCGGAGCCTGCGGGATGTTGGCGGCCTCCTCGGGAGGCAGCTCGTACAGGTCCTTGTCGACCGGGGCCAGCGGCTCGATCTTCTTCTTGATGCCGTCGATGCCGGCCATCAGCATCGCGGCGAACGCCAGGTACGGGTTACCCGAGCTGTCCGGGCAACGGAACTCGAGGCGCTTGGCCTTCGGGTTGTTGCCGGTGATCGGGATACGGACGCAGGCCGACCGGTTGCGCTGGCTGTACACCAGGTTGATCGGCGCCTCGTAGCCCGGCACCAGACGCTTGTAGGAGTTCACCGTGGGGTTGGTGAACGCCAGCAGCGACGGCGCGTGGTGCAGGATGCCGCCGATGTAGTGGCGGGCCATGTCCGACAGGCCGGCGTAGCCCGACTCGTCGTGGAACAGCGGCTTGCCGTCCTTCCACAGCGACTGGTGGGCGTGCATGCCCGAACCGTTGTCACCGAACAGCGGCTTCGGCATGAACGTGACGGTCTTGCCGTTCTTCCATGCGGTGTTCTTGATGATGTACTTGAACAGCAGCACATCGTCGGCCGCGTGCAGCAGCGTGTTGAACTTGTAGTTGATCTCGGCCTGGCCGGCGGTGCCCACCTCGTGGTGACCGCGCTCCAGGATGAAACCGGCGTTCTGCAGGTTGGTGGCCATCTCGTCGCGCAGGTCGACGTAGTGGTCGTACGGCGCCACCGGGAAGTAGCCGCCCTTGGGGCGGACCTTGTAGCCCAGGTTGGGGCTGCCGTCGGACTCGAACGGCTCACCGGTGTTCCACCAGCCCGACTCCGAGTCGACCTCGTAGAAGGTGCCGTTGATCTTCGAATCGAAGGTCACCGAGTCGAAGATGTAGAACTCGGCCTCGGCGCCGAAGAAGCACGTGTCGGCGATGCCGGTGCTGGCCAGGTAGCTCTCGGCCTTGCGGGCGACGTTACGGGGGTCGCGCGAGTAGGCCTCACGGGTGAACGGGTCGTGCACGAAGAAGTTCATGTTCAACGTCTTCGCGTGCCGGAACGGGTCGATACGCGCAGTCGCGGGGTCGGGCAGCAGCATCATGTCCGACTCGTGGATCGACTGGAAGCCGCGCACCGACGAACCGTCGAATGCGAGGCCGTCCTCGAACACGCTCTCGTCGAACGCCGATGCCGGAATCGAGAAGTGCTGGACGACACCGGGCAGATCACAGAACCGAATGTCGACGTACTCGACGTTCTCGTCTTTGATCAGCTTGATGATGTCGTCGGCGGTCTGTTCTGCCACTGATTGCTCTCCTTTGACTGGTAGCCCGCCGGTGACGGTATGGACACGATGTTGCACGGCAGTCAACCGCATGTTGCGTAGAAGTTACGCATCGCGTCGCCGGTGGTTTTAGAACCCTATCGGCCTGCACCTATCCTTGCTCCATGGCCCGCAGCATTGGGTCCTGGCTGTCGGGACCGTCACAATCGGACGACCCCGACCAGCGGGCCTCCACCTATCCCGGTCAACGTCTCGGTCTGCCGGAGACCGGCCCCGGCTCCATCGCCCGCTTCGGTCGCCGCATCGGCGCGCTCTGCATCGACTGGCTGTTTGCTGTCGGGATAACTGCCCTCGCGGTACCCCTCGGACTCATGTCCCGCGAGGAGTTCTTCTACTCGCTGGACGCACGTAACGTCGCTCTGGTGGTCTGGCTCGTCCTCGGTGTCGCGTCCGTGCGGATGTTCAGCTTCACCCCCGGCCAACTCGCGCTCGGTCTGAAGGTGGTGTCGGTGGATAACCGCGCGCACGTCAGTTTCGGCCGCGCGCTCGCACGCAACCTCCTGGTGCTCGTGGTGATCCCGGCGCTGTTCACCGACGCGGACCTGCGCGGACTGCACGACCTCGCCACCAAAACTGCCGTTGTGAGGCGCTGAGGTCACCCCTGGTGGCGGACGCCGCCGTTCATCATCGTCATGGTCACCGTCGCGCCGTGGATGTCGTGCGGATCGATCTCGAAGATGTTCCGGTCCAGCACGATCAAGTCCGCGCGCTTGCCGACCTCCACCGATCCGACCCTGTCGTCGAGCCGCAGCTGATACGCCGCGCCGAGGGTGTTGGCGTGCACCGCCTCGGCGACGGACAGCTTCTGGTCCGCGGGGGACAACACCGGCGCACCGGGCTCGCCGATCAGCTCGCGGGTGACCCCGATCTGGATGGAATCCAGCGGCTTGTAGGTCGAGTAGTACCCGGCGGCAGGCCAGTCGGTGCCCAGCGAGACGCGGCCGCCGGACTGCAGCACCGCCTGCGGCCGGAAGAACAGGTCCTTGCGGGGGGAGCCGTAGCGGGCGGCCAGATTGCGTGTGGTGTCCGGGTCGGCGGACATCCAGTTCGCCGAGAACTGCGCGATCACGCCGAGCTCGCCGAAGCGGGCGCTGTCGGGGTCCTCGACGTACACCAGGTGCGCCACGGTGTGCCGACGCTCCCGCGGCGGGTTCGCAGCGATCGCCCTTTCGATGGAGTCCAGACCGGTGCGGGCGGTGCGCTCGCCGCAGGCGTGGATGTGCACGTCGAATCCGGCGGCGTCCACCGCGCCGACGAGCTCATCCCACTGCGGCACGGTGAACGGTGATGCGCCGATCGAATCCGGTTTGTCCGCATAGGGTTCGAGCAGCCAGCCGGTGTAGCCCTCCTGGGTGCCGTCACCGATGATCTTCACCACACTGACGTCGACCAGATCGGTCGAGACCCGGTTGCCGATGTCGGTGAGCTTCGCCACCGCGTCGTCGACCGGCGGTGACTTCACGCTGTAGGACGCCACCACCCGGAACGGCAGCTCGCCCCGGCGTTCGATGTCGGTGTACAGCGCGATCAGCGAGCCCTGATCGCCCCCGATCGGCGGTACCCCGGCGTCGAAGAGCGACGTGATACCGGCGGCGGAGGCCTTCGGCAGCCACGCCTGCAGCAGCGTCGCCATCGATTCCGGCGAGATCGGTTCGATGGCGTTGACCAGGCCGAGCACCGCGTCCACCTCCAGCACGTAGCCGGTCGGGTCGCCGTTCTGGTCACGGACGTAATAACTGAACCCGGGGATCGGATCGGGGGTGTCCCGGTTCACCCCGGCCATCTCCAGGGCTGCGCTGTTGGCCCACATGCTGTGGCCGTCGATGGCGAAGAAGAATCCCGGCCGGTCCGGGAGCACCGCGTCCAGCTCGGCGCGCGTGGGCCCCAGGGGTCCGAACATGTCCACACGCCAGCCGAATCCGCGCACCGGGCCGTCCGGGTGGTCCTTCGCGTACGCCGCGATCGCGGCGAGCGCGTCCTGGCCGGTGGGCACCTGCAGGTCGACTCCGGTGGACAGGAACGCACCGAGGAACGGGTGGATGTGCCCCTCGACGAAACCGGGCATCAGCAGCTTGCCGTCGAGGTCGACCACTTGGGTGTCCGGTCCGGCGAGCGCCAGCGCCCCGGTCGCGTCACCGACGTAGGTGATGGTGTCGCCGGTGACCGCGACGGCCTCGGCCCACGGTGTCGCCTCGGTGACCGTGTAGACGCGGCCGTTGTGGAAGACGAAGTCCGGGGCGGCGACGTCACCCGGCGCGCTTGCGGACACCGGCGCCGGGTCGGTGGCACACGCCGCCGCGGTCGCGGCGACCGCGGTCACGGCCGCGGCGCGGAACACGTTCCGGCGGGTCAGAGTCGTCCGGCGGCCGAAAGCCGCGAAATGCGGCGCCCATTCGCACGCAGTGCACATGGCTGTCGTCCCTCCGTTGCCTCAGCCCGGAGGTCTCCGGCCGTGTGCAGAACTTACGTCTGCAAAGACTTTGCGGAGCGGCGGCGCGCCGGTGGTCAGCGGCGGCGCACGGTGCGCTGAATGCCGCGCATCTTGGCCTGGGCCGGCAGCGGCCCCTTTGGCATCGCGGCCGGTCCCACCTTGGTGCCGAGCGCGGCCAGCCGGGACTCGAGGGAATCCATCTGCTTGACGGTGATGTTGGCCGGCAGCTTGTTCAGGTGCCGTTCCAGCTTGGACAGCGGCACCTCGCCCTCACCGTTGCCGATGACGACGTCGTAGATCGGCACATCGCCGACCAGGCGGGCGGTGCGCTTCTTCTCCTGGGCCAGCAACGGCTTGACCCGGGTGGGGGAGCCCTCGGCGACGAAGATGACACCGGGACGTCCGATGACCCGGTGCACCGCATCGAAGTGTCCGGTCGCTGAGACACCCGGCGTGACGCGCCATTTTCCGCGCAGGTTGTCCAGCGCCCACGCCGCCGCACCGGTCTGGCCCTCGGCCTTCTTGTAGACCGACTTCTGCGCGCGGCGGCCGAAGATGATGAAGGCCACCAGCGCGCCGAGCACGATGCCGAGCGGGATCAGCATGAACATCGTGAAACCGCCGGCGTACACGCCTGCGGCCACGGAGGCGCCCACGATCAGCACGAACGCGCCGATCATGTACGGCAGCAGCCGCTTGTCCTCTTTGCGCTGGATCTGGAACGCCTGCCACAGCTGACTGCGCCGCTGCTTGGACGCCGCCTTACGGGCTGCCTTCGCCTCGGCCTTGGCTGCCTTGGTCGCGGCGGGTTTACGCGATTTCGCCATCAGACCAGGATACTTATGCCGATGTCGGAGCCGGAGCGGCTCCGGTCGGTCGCGACGCGACCGTCTGTGCGTACAGTTTCCCGGCCCGGTACGACGACCGCACCAGCGGTCCGGCCAGCACCCCGGCGAACCCGATCTCCTCGGCGTAGCGCTGATGCTCGACGAACTCGTCGGGATGGACCCACCGTTCGACGGGATGGTGACGCGCCGACGGACGCAGGTACTGGGTGATCGTGACGATGTCGCAGCCTGCCTCGTGCAGATCGACCAGGGCCGCGCGCACCTCCTCGGGCGTCTCGCCCATCCCGAGGATCAGATTGCTCTTGGTCACCAGGCCGAAGTCGCGCGCCATCGTCAGCACCGACAGGCTGCGCTCGTAGCGGAACGCCGGCCGGATCCGCTTGAAGATGCGGGGGACCGTTTCGACGTTGTGCGCCAACACCTCCGGGCGCGCCTCGAAGACCTGCTGCAGCTGGTCAGGATCGGCGTTGAAGTCCGGGATCAACAGCTCCACACCGGTATTCGGGTTCAGCGCCTTGATCTGGCGGACCGTCTCGGCGTACAGCCATGCCCCGCCGTCGGGCAGGTCGTCGCGGGCCACGCCGGTCACGGTGGAGTAGCGCAGGCCCATCGCCTGCACGCTCTCGGCCACCCGGCGGGGCTCGTCGCGGTCCAGTTCGGCGGGCTTGCCCGTGTCGATCTGGCAGAAGTCGCAGCGCCGCGTGCACTGCTCGCCGCCGATCAGGAACGTGGCCTCGCGGTCCTCCCAGCACTCGAAGATGTTGGGGCAACCGGCTTCTTCGCAGACCGTGTGGAGTCCCTCGCGGCGCACCAGTCCTTTGAGCTCTTTGTATTCCGGGCCCATCTTCGCCCTGGTCTTGATCCACGGCGGCTTGCGCTCGATCGGCGTCTCGGCGTTGCGGACTTCCAGGCGCAACAGCTTCCGGCCGTCAGGGGCGATCGTCACCGTGCCGATCCTACGCCCACCGGGGAGACCACGAGGCGGCCGTCGAGCGCGTCGAGCACCGCGTCGGTCACCCGGCCGGACACCTCGTCGACGGTCACGGTGCGGCCCAGTTCGGCGGTCAGCGACGTGACCCCGGCGTCGCGGATTCCGCACGGCACGATCGACCCGAACGCGCCGAGGTCGCAGTCGCAGTTCAGCGAGAACCCGTGCAGCGTGGTGGCCCGAGCCACCCGGATGCCGATTGCCGCGATCTTGCGGGCGGGGCGAACGCCGTCGGCGGCCACCCACACCCCGGACCGCCCCTCCACCCGGCCGGTCTCCAGGCCCAGCCCGGCGCACACGGTGATCAGTGACTCCTCAAGGCGCCGAACGAAATTCACCACATCGAGCGGCTCGGCCAGGCCGATGATCGGATAGCCGACCAGCTGGCCGGGCCCGTGCCAGGTGATCTTGCCGCCACGGTCGGTGTCGACCACCGGGGTGCCGTCGACCGGCCGCTCCTCGGGAAGCGTCCGCCGACCCGCGGTGTACACCGGCGGATGCTCGAGCAGCAGCAGCGTGTCGGGCCCGCCCGCCACGCGCTCGTCGGCGACCCGGCGTTGCAGGTCCCACGCGGCCTGGTAGTCGAGCGTGCCCAGGCGACGCACCTGGATCGGCGCCTGCGCCGACCGGATCGAAGCGACCATGCCCTCGACGCTACCCACGCTCGGGGGAGGTGGCGAACGTCAGCGCTTCGCCGATCGTGTTGTGGTGGAACTGGAAGCCGGCCCGCTCCAGCGCCGCCGGGATCGCCCGCTGCCCGCCCAGCACCCCTTCGTCGGCGAACTCGCCGAGCGCGACCCGCACCGCGAACTTGGGCACGACCAGCGGCGTCGGCCGGTTCAGCGAGCGGCCCAGCGCGGCGGTGAACTCCGCATTGGTGACCGGCGCAGGTCCGGTCACGTTCACCGGTCCGGAGAGTTCGTCGTGGGCGAGCGCGAACATCAGTGCGCGCACCTGGTCTTCGAGGCTGACCCACGACAGGTACTGCCGCCCGTTGCCCAGCCGGGCGCCCAGGCCCAGCGAGAACAGCGGCCTTAGCCGGCTCAACATGCCGCCCGAGGGCGCCAGCACCAGACCGGTGCGCGCCAGCACCACCCGGACGCCCGCCTCTGCGGCGACCGTGGTGGCCGCCTCCCAGTCGACGGCCAGCCGGGCCAGGAAGTTCTCGCCCGGCCCGGCGGTCTCGTCCACGGGGGTGCTGCCGGTGTCGCCGTAGTAGCCAACGGCACTGGCATTGACCAGGACCGGCACTCCGGCGTCGATCGCGGCGCCGGCCAGCACCTCGGTCGGGGCGATCCGGCTGTCCCGCAGGCTCTGCTTGAACGCCCCCGACCAGCGCTTCTGCCCGACGTTGACGCCACACAGATTCACCACGGCGTCCACGTCGCGCAGCGTGTCCGGGTCGAACTCCCCGGTGTCGGGGTTCCAGAACACCTCGTCGGCGTTCATCGGCGCCCGCCGCACGATGCGGAGCACCCGGCGGTCGGTGGCGCGCAGCGCGTAGACCAGCGCCGTGCCGATCAGACCGGACGATCCCGCGACGGCGACGACCGAATCTGATGGCATCGACACTGTCGTCTACAGCCCGAGGTCGGCCTCGAAGGCGCCCTCTTCCAACCGGCGCTTGATCGTCGTGACGAAGCGGCCGGCGTCGGCGCCGTCGATGAGGCGGTGGTCGTAGGTCAGCGGCAGGTAGCTCACCGACCGCACACCGATCGACTCGTTGCCGTACTCGTCGACGATGACCCGCGGCCGCTTCACGATCGCACCGGTGCCCAGCATCGCCGCCTGCGGCGGCACCAGGATCGGCGTGTCGAACAGCGCGCCCTGGCTGCCGATGTTGGTGATCGTGAAGGTGCCACCGGAGAGCTCGTCGGGCTTGAGGTTGCCCGACCGCGCCCGCCCGGCGATGTCGGCGATCGCCCGGGCCAGCCCGCCCAGCGACAGGTCGCCGGCGTTGTGGATCACCGGGGACAGCAGACCCTGCTCGGTGTCGACCGCGATGCCCAGGTGCTCGGCGTCGTAGTAGGTGATCTCCTTGGATTCCTCGTTGTAGCTGGCGTTGACGTTCGGGTGCAGCTTCAACGCGTCGATCACCGCCCGCGCGATGAACGGCAGGTAGGTGAGGTTCACCCCTTCGCGTTCGGCGAACTGCGCCTTGGCCTTGGCCCGCAGCGCCACGATCTTGGTCATGTCGACCTCGTGGACCTGCGTCAGCTGCGCCGTGGTCTGCAGCGACTCGCGCGTCTTCTTCGCGGTGATCTGACGGATCCGGTTGGCCTTCTGCTTGGTTCCGCGCAGATGGGCCAGTGCGCCCTCGGGGGCCGGCGCGGGCGCCTTCTTGCCCGGCGCCTCGGCCGCGGGCTCGGCCTTGGGGGCGTCCTTGGACGCCTTGCTCGCCTCCGCGGCGGCCAGCACGTCCTGCTTGCGGATGCGTCCGCCGACACCGGTGCCCTTGACCGTGGCGAGGTCGACGCCGTGCTCGCCGGCGAGCTTGCGCACCAGCGGGGTCACGTACGGGCTCGAGTCGCCGGAATCCTCGTCCGAGGCGGCCTTCGGCTTGGGCTCGGACTTCGGTTCGGACTTCGGCTTGGGTTCGGGCTCGGACTCCTCGGAGGGCCTGCTCGACGGCTTCGTCTGCTTGGGTTCCGGCTCGGGCTCGGGCTCGGGTTCCGGCTCGGGTTCCGGCTCCGGCTCGGGCTCGGGTTCCGGCTCGGGTTCCGGCTCGGGTTCCGGCTCGGACTCGGCTTCGGCGCCCTGGTCGCCGATCTTGGCCAGCTCGCCGCCGACCTCGACCGTGTCGTCCTCCTCGGCGGTGATCGACAGCAGCGTGCCCGCCACCGGGGACGGGATCTCGGTGTCGACCTTGTCGGTGGACACCTCGACGAGCGGCTCGTCGACCTCGATGCTGTCGCCGACCTTCTTCAACCACCGGGTGACGGTGCCCTCGGTGACCGACTCGCCCAGCTCGGGCATCAGGACCGGGGTGGCCGACCCGGATGATCCCGAGCCGCCCGAGGACTTCTTCGGTTCGGGCTCGGGTTCGGGTTCGGACTCCGGCTCCGGTTCGGGCTCGGGTTCGGGTTCGGACTCCGCCTCGTCGGCTTCGGGCTCGGCCTCCGGTTCGGAGTCCTCGCCGCTGTCGCCGTCACTGTCGTCGGCGTCGCCGATCACCGCGAGTTCGCCACCGACCTCGACGGTGTCGTCCTCCTGGGCGACGATCTTCTTCAGCACACCCGAGGCCGGCGAAGGGATCTCGGTGTCGACCTTGTCGGTCGACACCTCCAGCAATGGCTCGTCCTCTTCGACCGTGTCTCCCTCCTGCTTCAGCCAGCGGGTGACAGTCCCCTCGGTAACGCTCTCTCCGAGTGCGGGCATCTGGACGGAGATGGCCATAGTGTCGTGGCTCCCTTGTACGGTCGGCGCAGTCTCTGAAGTGTCGCGTCCCATCCTGTCATGTCCGTGTGACGTTTCGCCGCGGACGGCCACCATGAAAGCTCTGGCACTATCGAAATGACGCTTTTGTGAGTGCATCGCCGGAAGGAGCCAGTCCAGGTGGGACTGTTCGACAGACTCCGCGGTCGGCGTCGCGGGGCCACGGCGACCAGCGATCCCGCTGCCGATCTTCGGTATCTGCAGCAGTGGGTCGCCGAGCATCACGGCGTGGAGGCCTACGTCGAACCCAAGACCACGGTCACGGATGTGACCGTGGTGCTCGTTGCCGCCGACGGGGAATGGACCCGGCGCAAGGCGGGCGGGCACTCCGGCGCCCGGCGGCTCTCGGACCGGTTGAAGATCCCCGTCTACGACGTGCAGAAGGTCGGCTACCCGCAGCGCATGCGCGATTACGACGCCCGCAGGCGCATCGAGCGCAAGCGGGCCCTGCGCGAAGATCTCGAAGGCTGACCACCCGGTACTGTCCGCTCGTGAGCAGCCAGCGCTTCGTCCAGAGCAGTGACGGTGTCCGGATCGCGGTCTTCGAACAGGGCGATCCCGGCGGCCCGACGCTCGTGCTGGTGCACGGACTGGGCGGCACTCATCGGGTGTGGGATTCCGTGGTGGAACTGCTGACCGACCGGTTCCGGATCGTGCGCTACGACCTGCGCGGGGCGGGCGAATCGGGTGCGCCCGACCAGACCTCGGCGTATGCGCTGTCGCGCTACGCCGACGACTTCGCGGCCGTTGTGGACGGCGACACGGCGGTGCACGTGCTCGCCGACGGCTGGGGCGCCACCGGGGTGTGGGAGTACCTGCAGCGTCCCGACGCGCACGTCGCGTCGTTCACGTCGGTGTCGGGGCCCGCGGACGCCGTCGAGCAGCTGCGCACCGCGCTGAGCGGCCCGGGCCGGTTCCTGCGCGGCGCGGGCCGGCTGGCACGGCTGGCGCCCGAACTGGTCATCGTGAAGCCCTATCGGGCCAACCTGGGGTCCGCGGCACCATCTCGTGTGCGTGTGGACGTCCCGGTGCAACTGATCGCCGCCTCCGCCGACGCCCGCGACTACAACGACCTGCAGGCCCGGGTGCCGCGGCTGTGGCGGCGCGAGGTTACGACCGGACCCGTCACCGCCGCCTCGCACCCGCGCCTGTTCGCCCGCTCGGTCACCGAGCTGGCCGACCACCTCGGCGGCGCCCCGGCCGCGCGGGAACTGCGCCGCGCCGAAGTCGGCAGGCACCGCAAGGCTTTCGGTGACACGCTGGTCGCGGTGACCGGCGCCGCCAGCGGCATCGGCCGCGAGACCGCGCTCGCGTTCGCCCGCGAGGGTGCCGACCTGGTGCTCAGCGACGTCGACACCGCAGGCCTGGAGGAGACCGCCCGGCTGGTCGCCGCCGTCGGCGCCGCGGCGCACAGCTACACCGCGGACGTGTCCGACGCCGCGGCGGTCGAGGACATGGCCGAGCGGGTGTCCGCTGAGCACGGCGTGCCCGACATCGTGGTCAACAACGCCGGCGTCGGGCACGCGGGATTCTTCCTCGACACCCCCGCCGAGGAGTTCGACCGCGTGCTGGACATCAACTTCGGCGGCGTGGTCAACGGGTGCCGGTCGTGGGGTAAGCGTCTGGTCGAGCGCGGCACCGGCGGGCACATCGTCAACGTCGCGTCGATGGCGTCCTACACGCCGGTCAACGTGATGAACGCCTACTGCACCTCCAAGGCCGCCGTCTACATGTTCTCCGATTGCCTACGCGCAGAACTGGATTCGGCCGGTATCGGGGTCACCACGATCTGTCCCGGGATCATCGGCACCAACATCGTGGACGCCACCCGGTTCTCGCTGCCCGAAGCGCGCAGCTACGACACGGAGACCATCCGGGCGCGGGTGCGCCGGGGCTTCGCGGTGCGCCGCGTCGGCCCGGACAAGGTGGCCGCCGCGATCGTCGCCGCGGTGAAGAAGAACAAACCCGTCCGGCCGGTCACCGCCGAGGCCTACCTCGTCTACGGCGTCTCCCACGCCTTCCCGCAGGTGATGCGAAGCACCGCCCGTGGCGGAAACATCATGTGAGACAAGCTCAGCCGTTCGCCGAGATGTCTTCGAGCACCGCGAACATCGTGCGCGTCGGGACACCGGTGCCGCCCTTGGGCGTGTAGCCCCACGGCCCGCCGGTGTTGTAGGCGGGCGCGGCGATGTCGATGTGCGCCCACTGGACTCCGTCGGCGACGAACTCGCGCAGGTAGGTGCCGGCCACCAGCATGCCCGCGAACCGCGACCCGCTGACGTTGGCCAGGTCGGCGACCGTGGACTTGAGGTCGTCCTTGAGTTCCTCGGGTAGCGGCATCGGCCACGCGTTCTCGCCGACCGCCTGCGAGATTCCCGCCACGCGGTCGCGGAACTCGTCACTGCCCATCACGCCCGGGGTGCGCGCGCCGAGTGCGACGGTCTGCGCGCCGGTCAGCGTCGAGGTCTCGATCAGGTAGTCGGGTTCGTCCTCGCAGGCCCGTGCGATCGCGTCGGCCAGGATCAGCCGGCCCTCGGCGTCGGTGTTGAGTACCTCCACGGTGGTGCCGCCGTACTGGGTCAGCACGTCGCCGGGCCGCTGAGCGTTTGCGGACGGCATGTTCTCGGCCATCGGCACGTACGCGACGACGTCGACGGGCAGTTGCCGGCGTGCCGCCAGCACGACCGTCGCGATCACCGCCGCCGCGCCACCCATGTCCGAGGTCATGTGGTGCATGTTGGCCGCAGGCTTGATCGAGATGCCGCCGGTGTCGAACGTGATGCCCTTGCCCACCAGGGCGACCTTCTTGCCGTCGCTGCCGCCGCCGCGGTGGGCCAGCCGCACCAGCCGCGGTGGGCGTGCCGAGCCCTTGCCCACGCCGACGATCCCGCCGTAGCCGTCGCGTTCCAGCGCCTCCTCGTCGAGCACCTCCACTTCGAGGCCGACGGCTTCGCCCAGAGTCCTTGCCCGCAAAGCGAATTCGTCGGGGTAGAGGTGACTGGGCGGGGTGTTGACGAGGTCGCGGGCGGTGGCCACCGCGGTGGCAACGGCCTCCGCGCGGGCGGCGGCCTCGGTCGCCGCTGCCGTGTCGGCGGCCAGGACGGTGATGGAGCGCAGACCCGCATCCTTGGGCGCGGTCTTCTCGCTGCGGAAGTCCGAGAACCGGTAGGCGCCCAGGATGAGGCCCTCGACGGCGCCCTCCAGATCGAGCTCCGAGAGCGTGGTGACCACCGACTCGACCCCCGACAGCGACCGCGCCGCCGCACCGGCGGCCCGCCGGATCGTCTCGGCCGGCCAGTCGTCGCGGCTCTTGCCCAGCCCCACGGTCAGCACGCTGGCCACCGGCAGCCCCGGCACCACGACGCGGGTCAACTGCTCGCTGCCGCCCTTGGCGCCGAGCGCGTGCAGCGCCGTCTCGATCTCGGCGACGGCGTCGGCGGGCAGATGCGGGCTGGCCACCACCGTGGCGCGGGCATCGGCGCCCTCGCCGTCGCTGACGACGGGCACGATCAGGACCGACGAGTCGGCGTCGCGCTCGGGCAGCGCGCCGGCGACCGTGACGACAGGGGACTGGTAACCGACTGAGGTGCTCACGGAGGTTCACCCTAGCCACTGGGCTACTAGTGTGGTTCGCCGTGAGCGACAACTTGCTGGCCGGGCCCCTGGAGAACCGTCACCGTGAACTCGGCGCGACCTTCGCCGAGTTCGGCGGCTGGTCGATGCCGGTGTCCTATGCCGGCACCGTGGCCGAGCACACCGCGACCCGCACCACCGTCGGGTTGTTCGACGTCAGCCACCTGGGCAAGGCCCTGGTGAAGGGTCCGGGGGCGGCCGAGTACGTGAACTCGGCGTTCACCAACGACCTGTGCCGGATCGGTCCCGGCAAGGCCCAGTACACGCTGTGCTGCACCGACGACGGCGGGGTGATCGACGACCTGATCGCCTACTTCGTCTCCGACGAGGAGATCTTCCTGGTGCCCAACGCGGCCAACACCGCGGCCGTCGTCGCCGCGCTGCAGGACCGCGCACCCGACGGGCTGACCATCACCGACGAGCACCGGTCCCGGGCGGTCCTCGCGGTCCAGGGACCCCGGTCCGCCGATGTGGTCGGGGGTCTCGGGCTGCCGACCGACATGGACTACATGGGCTACGCCGACGCCGAGTTCAACGGCGTCGAGGTGCGGGTCTGCCGGACCGGCTACACCGGCGAACACGGCTACGAGCTGCTGCCGCCCTGGGACCGGGCCGAGGTCGTGTTCGACGCGCTGCTCGAGGGCGTGCGGGCGGCCGGGGGAGAACCCGCCGGGCTGGGCGCCCGCGACACGCTGCGCACCGAGATGGGCTATCCGCTGCACGGTCACGAGCTGTCACTGGACATCTCGCCGCTGCAGGCGCGCTGCGGTTGGGCGATCGGCTGGAAGAAGGACACGTTCTGGGGCCGCGACGCGCTTCTCGCGGAGAAGGCGGCCTGCCCGCGCCGCACCCTGCGCGGGCTGCGCGCGCTCGGGCGCGGCGTGCTGCGCCCGGACCTGACCGTGCTCGACGGGGAGACCGAGGTCGGCCGCACCACCTCCGGAACCTTCTCGCCCACTTTGAAAGTCGGGATCGCGCTGGCGCTGATCGACACCGCGGCCGATGTCGCCGACGGTGCGCAGGTCGCCGTCGACGTCCGCGGCCGCCGCATCGAATGTGAAGTGGTCAAGCCGCCGTTCGTCGACACCCGCACCCGCTAGGGCCGCACCCGAAAAACCGTTCGCCGCCGGGTTATAGAATCGCCTGCATGACTGAAAGCCTCGAGTTCACCGTCGATCGCAATGCGAATCCGGCGAGCGACGAGGTACGCGCCGAGATCCTGGGCAACCCCGGCTTCGGCAAGTTCCACACCGACCACATGGTGTCGATCGACTACACCGCCGACAAGGGCTGGCACGACGCCCGGGTGATCCCCTACGGCCCGATCGAACTCGACCCGTCGGCGATCGTCCTGCACTACGCGCAGGAGGTCTTCGAAGGGCTGAAGGCCTACCGCTGGGCCGACGGTTCGATCGTGTCGTTCCGCCCGGAGGCCAACGCGGCGCGGCTGCGTTCCTCGGCGCGCAGGCTGGCGATCCCCGAACTGCCCGACGAGGTGTTCATCGAGTCGCTGCGCCGGCTGATCGCCGTCGACGAGCAGTGGGTGCCGCCCGCCGGCGGCGAGGAATCGCTGTACCTGCGGCCGTTCATCATCGCCACCGAACCGGGTCTGGGAGTGCGTCCGGCCGACGAATACCGCTACCTGGTCATCGCATCGCCTGCCGGGGCCTACTTCCCGCGCGGCATCAAGCCGGTCAGCGTGTGGCTCTCGCACGAGTACGTGCGGGCCTCGCCGGGCGGCACCGGCGCCGCCAAGTTCGGCGGCAACTACGCGGCCTCGCTGCTCGCGCAGGCCGAGGCCGCCGCGAACGGGTGCGATCAGGTGGTGTGGCTGGACGCGATCGAACGCCGCTACGTCGAGGAAATGGGCGGCATGAACCTGTTCTTCGTGCTCGGCAGCGGCGGCAGCGCCCGGCTGGTCACCCCCGAGCTGTCCGGCTCACTGCTGCCCGGAATCACCCGGAATTCGTTGCTGCAGCTGGCTGCCGACGCCGGCTTCGCGGTCGAGGAGCGCAAGATCGACGTCGACGAGTGGCAGAAGAAGGCCGCTGCCGGTGAGATCACCGAGGTCTTCGCCTGCGGGACCGCCGCGGTGATCACCCCGGTCTCCCACGTCAAGCACGGCGACGGCGAGTTCACCATCGCCGACGGCGAACCGGGCGAGATCACCATGGCGCTGCGCGACACCCTGACCGGCATCCAGCGCGGCACCTTCGCCGACACGCACGGCTGGATGGCGCGGCTGTCCTAGCCGACGGCCAGCCCGACGGCGACGATCGTGGCGGTCACCTCGACGGCGGCGCCGAGCACGTCGCCGGTGATGCCACCGAACCTGCGCACACAGTGCGCGACCAGCGCCGCACTGCACGCCAGCGCCAGGACCACGACCAATGGGCCCTGCCACGGCTGCGGCCCGACCGGTATCGCGGCGGCCGCGACGGCGAGCGCCCAGCCCGCGACCACCCAGCGCGGCTGAGTGCCCGCCACCAGGGCGCCGAGGGTGCTGCCCGCGGCCGCCGGGACCGAACGGCGGCACGCGAGCACCACGGCCACCCGGCCCGCCACCACGGCCACCAGCAGCGCAGGCCACCCGGACTGCGCGAATGCCAGGGACTGCACCAGGATCGTCACCGCCACGGCGGCAACCCCGAACGGGCCCGCGGTGCCGTCGCGCATCACCGCCAGCGCCCGCTCGGGCGGGCCGTAGCACCCCAGCCCGTCGACAGTGTCGGCCAGCCCGTCGATGTGCAGGCCGCGGGTGGCCAGTAGCAGCACTGCGACCGCCAACACCCCGGCCAGCGCGCTGCCGTCGCCGAACGCCCAGAAACCGGCGGCCAGTACCGCGGCGGCCACGGCGCCCAGCGCCGCGCCGGCGACCGGGAGCGCACTCAACACCCCGCGGCCGGCGTTCGCCGACACCCGCAGTGGCACCGGAAGTACCGTCGCGAACGCGAAAGCCCCCACCACCGAACGGATCACGGCACGCCTATTCTCCGGGGATCCCGGCTTCCTCGAACGTCGCCATCGACGCCAGGACCGCGACCGCGGCGCGCAGCACCGGCAGCGCGACCAGCGCGCCCGACCCCTCGCCGAGACGCATCCCCAAGTCGACGATCGGCTCCAGGTCCAGATGGCGCAGCGCCAGCGTGTGCGCCGGTTCGGTGGAGCGGTGCCCGGCCTGCCACCACAGCCGCGCTCCCGGCGCGAGGCGTTCGGCGGCCAGCGCCGCGGCCGTCACCACCACCCCGTCCAGCAGCACCGGGGTGCGGCGCACGGCGGCCTGGGCGAGGAAGCCGGTCATCGCGGCCAGATCGGCGCCGCCGCAGATTCTGAGCAGCGCGATCGGATCGGCCGACAGGCGTCTGGTGCGGTAGAGCGCGTCACGGATCGCCGCGGTCTTGCGGGCCCAGCCCGCGTCGTCGATGCCGGTGCCGCGGCCCACCACGGCCACCGGTTCGGTGTCGGTCAGCGCCGCGATCAGCGTGGTCGCAGGCGTGGTGTTGCCGATGCCCATGTCGCCGGCGATGAGCAGGTCGGCGCCGGCGTCCACCTCTTCGTCGGCGATCCGGCGGCCCGCATCGACGGCCCGCACCACCTCGTCGGGAGTCAGCGCGTCCTCGACGGCGATGTTGCCGCTGGAGCGCCGGATCCTGTCGGCGCCGATCGCCGCCGACAACGGCTCGGCGGTGTCGACGGCCATGTCGGCGATCCGCACACCGGCGCCCGCGACCTCGGCGAGCACGTTCACCGCGGCGCCGCCTGCGGCGATGTTGGCCACCATCGCGGCGGTCACCTCGGCGGGATACGCCGACACCCCCGCCGCGGCCACGCCGTGGTCCCCGGCGAACACCACCACCCGGGCCCGCTCGAACTGCTTCGGCGGGCACGCGCCCTGGCACGCCGCCACCCAGATCGACAGGTCTTCGAGGCGTCCCAGTGCGCCGACCGGTTTGGTCAGCGCCGTCTGCCGGACCCGCGCGGCCTCCGCGGCATCGGGATCGGGCGCGGCGATGTCAGGAAAGTACGCCACCTCCGGCGTCACGCAACGCGGGTGCCGCGCTCGACCTGCGGCCGCGGCGCACGCATGCGGCGCAGCTGAGAGGCGCGGCTGGCGGCGTAGAAGCCGAGCTTCCAGCCGGTCTCGGTGTTGTCCGGGAACTTCTCGTCGGCCATCCGGTTCACCTTGCGCCCCAGGAAGAAGCCGTCGATCACCATGATCAGCACCAGCACCAGCATCGCCGGCGACAGGAACGCCTGCACCTGCACCGACGGCACCGCCAGCATCACGAAGATCAGGAACAGCGCCGACGGCATGAACAGCCCGAGCAGGTTGCGCCGCGAATCCACGACGTCGCGCACGTAGCGGCGGACCGGCCCGCGGTCACGGGGGAGCAGGTAGGCGTCCTCGCCGGCCATCATCCGTTCGCGGCGCTCCGACATCTCGGCCCGCCGCACCACTTTCTCGGCCTTGCGCTCCTCACGGGACAGCTTCGGGCCGCGCATCTCTTTGCGGCGCTTCCTGGCCTCGGCGGATGTCATCGGCGCGGGCGCGACCGGACCGCGCCTGCGGGCGGCCTGATTGCGCTTCGGCGTCGGCTTGCCCTTGGGCGCCGTCCTCGCGCGTTCGGCCGCCGCGGCTGCCGCGGCCTCGGCGCTGTTGTCGGCACGGGGAGCGGAATCCCCGGGGTCCCCGGCGTCGTCGTTCTTACGGCCCAGCAGTTTCACGCCTGCCAGGTTACTTCTCGGCCGCCGGGCGACCCAATCCACGGCGACCTGCGCCCGCCCGGCGGAGGTCATAGTCTGCCGTGGTGACAGCCATACTCATCGCCCCCGACTGTTTCGGAGACAGCCTGACCGCGGTGCAGGCGGCCCGGTGCATCGCCGAGGGCTGGCAACGATCGCGGCCGCAGGACGCGCTGACCCTGGCCCCGCAGTCCGATGGCGGCCCCGGGTTCGTCGAGGTGCTGGCCGGCTCGGCGAGGTGCGCACCGCGACGGTGTCCGGACCGCTCGACGCCGACGTCGAGGCCCGGTGGGTGTTCGACGACGCCGCGCCGGCCACCGCGTACATCGAATGCGCGCAGGCCTGCGGTCTGGCTTTGCTCGGCGGCCCGCCCACCGTGCGTACCGCGCTCGACGCGCACAGCAGGGGAGTCGGGCAGCTGATCGCCGCCGCCCACGCCGCCGGCGCCCGTCGCATCGTCGTCGGCCTCGGCGGCAGCGGCTGCACCGACGGCGGCCGGGGCATGGTCGAGGCGCTCGGCGGACTGGGCGCCGCGCGGGACCTGCTCGCCGGTGTGGAGCTCATCGCCGCCAGTGACGTCGAACATCCGCTGCTCGGGCCGAACGGGGCGGCCGCGGTGTTCGGACCGCAGAAGGGCGCCGACCCCGACACCGTCGCCGTCCTCGAAGAACGGCTGACCGACTGGGCCCGGCAACTCGACGCGGTCGCCGGACGGGTGATCGCCGACGAACCCGGCGCCGGCGCGGCCCGGCGGTCTCGGGGCGGCGCTGCTGGCCCTGGGCGCCCGGCGCGAATCCGGCGCCTCGATCATCGCCGAGCACACCGGCCTCGGTGACGACATCGCCGCCGCCGACCTGATCATCACCGGCGAGGGCCGCTTCGACGACCAGTCGCTGCACGGCAAGGTCGTCAGCGCGCTGGCCGCAGGCGCCCGGTCACACCGGATCCCGGTGCTGGTGCTGGCCGGTCAGGTCACGCTGGACCGGTCGGCGCTCGACAGCGCCGGGATCGCGGCGGCGCATTCGATCGCCGAGTACGCCGGATCGGTCCAGCGTGCGATCGACGATGCCGCCGACCAACTCACCGGACTGACCGCACACGTGGCGGGAAGCTGGGGATAGATGGGGAATACCGTGCCAACGGGGTACCGTTGACGGCAGTGGGGTCAGACCCCGTGCGGCCGTCTCGGCCCACATCGGCCCCGACCACGCATATATCCACACAGGAGATTTCATGACTGTTCAGGACGAGTCGGCAGTGCAGACAGCCCCGGCCACCGACGCCCAACACGGTGTGACCCTGACGGATGCCGCGGCAACGAAGGCCAAGGCGCTGCTCGACCAGGAGGGTCGTGACGACCTGGCGCTGCGCATCGCCGTCCAGCCCGGTGGCTGCGCCGGCCTGCGCTACAACCTGTTCTTCGACGACCGCGCCCTCGACGGCGACCTGATCGTCGACTTCAGCGGTGTCCGGCTGACGGTCGACCGCATGAGCGCCCCCTACGTGCAGGGCGCCGTCATCGACTTCGTCGACACGATCGAGAAGCAGGGCTTCACCATCGACAACCCGAACGCCACCGGCTCGTGCGCCTGCGGCGACTCGTTCAACTGAGCTAGTACTGCCCGGCGGTGCGCGGCAGGTAGGAGCACACCAGGACCTCGTCGTCGATCGAGAGGACCTGGGCCACCGCCTGCTCGTCACCCTCGCGCGGTTGCGTGCGTGACGAGCCGCTCGCCGGCACCACCCGCATCGTGAACAGCACCTGAGCCTGCGTCGGCGAGGACAGCACCATCTTGTCGATCGCGGTCACCTCGGCGGTCTCGTACTGCTTGCGGAACGCGTCGCTGGACAGATTCGCCAGCGCGAGATCCGAGCGCCGCTCCTTGACCGAGTCGAACAGCCCGCACAACGTGTGCCGGGCGACGGCTTCGTCGTCACCGTTGGTCAACGCGTCCAGATAGTTCTGGATCGCGGCCTGCGCCGTGGACTCGGTCAGCACGCCGGCCCCTGCGGTGTCGTCGCGCCCCGAGTTCACCGCCACGGCGGCGACGACGCCGACCAGCGCGACGACGGCCACTGCGGCGACCGCCGCGACGATCCACGGGCGCTTGCGCTTGGGGTACTGCACCGGCGGCGGCAGCGGTCCCGGATAGGCCGCGGCGGGGCCGCCGTCCGGATAGGGCGCCCCCATCGGCGGGTAGCCGGGCGGGGGATAGCCCTCCGGATACATCTGCGGGCCTGCTGGTCCTGCGCCGTATCGGGGCGGGTACGGACCAGTCATGGATTTACTCCCGGGGAAGTCGATCGGATCCTGCGGCATCTACAGTGACCGAGCAGGCACTTATAGGCAGGTTAGCGCAACCAGCGGCAGTCGCCGCCTCGGCGGCGAAGCCGCGGCGGGCCCGACCTGGTGCCTCGAAAGGCCGACCGGCCCGGCCGACATTAGGCTGAAACACCGAAACGACGAAGGGTGGACTGCGTGACCATTGCGGTGACGGGATCGATAGCGACCGATCATCTGATGCGCTTCCCGGGGAAGTTCTCCGAGCAGCTGCTGGCCGACCACCTGCAGAAGGTGTCGCTGAGCTTCCTCGTCGACGACCTCGTCATGCACCGGGGCGGCGTCGCGGGCAACATGGCGTTCGCGATGGGCGTGCTCGGCGGCAACCCACTGCTGGTGGGTGCTGTCGGCGAGGACTTCGACGACTACCGGCAGTGGATGACCGCGCACGGGGTGAACTGCGACAGCGTGCTGGTCTCGCAGAACGCGTACACGGCGCGGTTCGTGTGCACCACCGACGAGGACATGGCCCAGATCGCGTCGTTCTACCCGGGCGCGATGTCGGAGGCCCGCAACATCAAGCTGGCCGACGTCGTGGAGCGGGCCGGGCCGGACCTGGTGATCGTCGGGGCCAACGACCCTGAGGCGATGTTCCTGCACACCGAGGAGTGCCGGAACCTCGGCCTGGCGTTCGCCGCCGACCCGAGCCAGCAGCTCGCGCGGCTGTCCGGCGAGCAGATCCGCCAGCTGATCGACGGCGCGACCTACCTGTTCACCAACGACTACGAGTGGGACCTGCTGCTGCAGAAGTCCGGCTGGTCCGAGGCCGAGGTGATGGGCCAGATCCAGCTGCGCGTCACCACCCTCGGTGAGAAGGGCGTCGACCTGGTCGGCCGCGACGGCACCTTCGTGCACGTCGACGTGGTGCCCGAGACGTCCAAGGAAGACCCCACCGGCATCGGCGACGCGTTCCGCGCCGGGTTCCTGACCGGCCGGGACGCCGGCCTGTCGCTGGAGCGGTCGGCGCAGCTCGCCTCGATGGTGGCCACGCTGGTCCTGGAGGCCCCGGGGCCGCAGGAGTGGACCTGGAACAAGGACTCGGCCGTGCAGCGCCTCACCGGCGCCTACGGCGCCGAAGCCGCCCAGGAGATCGCCGCGGCGATCTGATCGACTCTCAGAGCTGCACGGGGTAGGTCGGCTCGCTGATCTGCGGGGTCACCGTCTTGTCGACGAAGATCGCGTACCACAGCATGAAGATCAGCACCGTCCACAACCGGCGGCTGTGATCGGTGGTCCCGCCGCGGTGCTCGTCGAGCATGGCGCGCACCGCGGCGAGGTCGACCAGCCGGCCCGCGCCGGACGACCCCACCATCCCGTACGCCCAGTCCAGCAGCTCACCGGAGCGCAGCCAGTGCCGGATCGGCACCGGGAAACCGAGTTTCGGCCGGTTCAGGACGTGGGCGGGCACGATCGGCTCGAGCGCCCGGCGCAACGCGTACTTGGTCGTCGACCGGGTGATCTTCTGGTCGTACGGCAGCCGTGACGCCACCGCGAACACCTCGGGATCCAGGAACGGCACGCGCAACTCCAGCGAGTTGGCCATCGTCATCTTGTCGGCCTTGACCAGGATGTCGCCGCGCAGCCAGGTGAACAGGTCGATGTGCTGCATGCGCGCCACCGGATCCCACCCGCGCGACTCGGCGTACACGGGGGCGGTGACGTCGGTGTGCACCCATTCCGGCCGGAAACGCGGCAGCACGGCGCGCAGTTGCGCGTCGGAGAAGCTGCGGGCATTGCCGTAGTAGCGCTCCTCCAGCGTCAACGAGCCCCGGTGCAGCAGGCTCTTGCCGCGCATCCCCTCCGGCAGTGGCTGGGCCATCCGGCCGACCGACTTGCGCAGACCCGACGGCAGGTAGTCGAAAGGCTTCAGTGACAACGGCTCCCGGTAGATGGTGTAGCCGCCGAACAACTCGTCGGCGCCCTCCCCGGACAGCACCACCTTGACGTGCTTGCGGGCCTCTTTGGCGACGAAGTACAGCGGCACCAGCGCCGGGTCGGCGACAGGCTCGTCCAGGTACCAGACGATCTCGGGCAGCGCCTCGACGAACTCGGCCTGGCTCACCACCTTGGTGATGTGGCGGGCGCCGATGGCTTCCGCCGACGCGACCGCGACATCGACCTCGGAGAAACCCTCCCGCTCGAAGCCGGTGGTGAACGTGATCAGCCGCGGGTTGTGCCGCATCGCCAGCGCCGCGATCGCGGTCGAGTCGATACCGCCGGACAGGAACGAGCCCACCGTGACGTCGGCCCGCATGTGCTTGGCCACCGAGTCCTCCAGCGCCGCGGTGATCTCGTCGTAGCGGGCCTGCTCGGCGCCGGCAGTCGACCGGGCGGGAAAGGGCACTGCGTCGAACCGCGGCTTGAAGTACCGCGTCACCTCCGGCTGAGCGCCCGGCCGGATCCGCGCGTAGCTGCCCGACTCCAGCCGGCGGATGCCGCGGTGCAGCGTCTCGGGCTCGGGGACGTACTGCAGCACGGTGTAGTGCTGGACCGCGCGCTCGTCGATCGCGAGATCGATGCCGAGCCCGTCGGCCACGTCGAGCAGACACTTCTTCTCGCTGCCGACCGCGGTGCCGCCCGGACCGGTGGCCAGATACAGCGGCTTGATGCCGAACGGGTCCCTGGCACAGAACAGCTCCTGGGCCTCGCTGTCCCACAGCGCGAACGCGAACATGCCCCGCAGCCGGGTCAGCGCCTCCGGTCCCCAGTGGTGGTAGGCGACCACGATCGACTCGCCGTCACCGTCGGTGTGGAACACCGCGCCGAACTCGGATCGCAGTGCGTCGCGAAGCTCCAGATAGTTGTAGATCTCACCGTTGAAGACCAACGTGTAGCGGTTCGGCGCCTCCGGCGGCCCCCACTGCAGCGGCTGATGACTGTGGGCGATGTCGATGATCGACAGCCGGTTGAAACCGAGCACCACGCGGTCGTCGTTCCAGGTGCCGGGCTCGTCCGGGCCGCGGTGTCGCATCTGAGCGGTCGCCCCCGACACCGCATCGACAGTGGTCGGGGATACGTCAGAGGAAGGGCCGGTGACCAGCGCAAGCAGTCCGCACACCGCGCCAGTATGCCTAATCCACCGGTCGCTTCGCGTCACGCCAGGGGCGTGGTCTACGCTGCGTAGTATTCGATGCAGCCGTCTGACCGGCCGCCGGTCAATCGACTAAGTAGGAGGCGCCAACGTGTCCGCTCGCGGCGTGAAGTTGGTGGCATTGTCGCTGCTCTTGGGCACGACGGCGGTGCTACTCAGCGGATGCAGTTGGTCGGAGGTGCTCGGCCTCGGCTGGCCCAACGGCATCACCCCGGAAGCCCATCTGAACCGTGAACTCTGGATCGGTTCGGTCATCGCAGCACTGGTCGTCGGTGCGATCGTCTACGTCCTGCTGTTCTGGACGATGGCGTTCCATCGCAAGAAGAAGACCGACACCGAGTTGCCGCGCCAGTTCGGCTACAACATGCCGCTGGAGCTGACGCTGACGGTCATCCCGTTCATCATCATCTCGGTGCTCTTCTACTTCACGGTGGTTGTGCAGGAGCGGATGCTGCACAAGGAGGACAACCCCGAGGTCGTCATCGACGTCACGGCGTTCCAGTGGAACTGGAAGTTCGGCTACCAGAAGATCGACTTCGCCGACGGCACGCTGACCTATGACGGCGTGGACAACGAGCGTAAAGAGGCCATGACCTCGCGCCCCCAGGGTACGGACGAGCATGGCACCGAGCAGGTCGGCGCGATCTACGGCAAGAACCCCGAGGACCGCACGTACCTGAACTTCAACAAGGTCGAGACCCTGGGCACGTCCACCGAGATCCCGGTGCTCGTGGTTCCGGCGGGTAAGCGGATCGAGTTCCAGATCGCCTCGGCCGACGTGATCCACGGATTCTGGGTGCCCGAGTTCCTGTTCAAGCGGGACGTGCTGCCCAATCCCAAGGAGAACAACTCCGACAACATCTTCCAGATCAGCGAGATCAACCAGACCGGCGCCTTCGTCGGTCGGTGCACCGAGATGTGCGGCACCTACCACGCGATGATGAACTTCGAGCTGCGTGTGGTGGAGCCCAACGACTTCAAGGCGTACCTCGATCAGCGTTCCGCTGGGAAGACGAATGCCGAAGCGCTGGAAGCGATCAACCAGCCCCCGCTGGCGGTCACCACGAAGCCTTTCGACACGCGTCGCGGTGAGGGTGCGCCCGAGCTGCCCCAGGCGAGCAGGTAAGGACAGCAGATGCATATCGAAGCCAGGTTGTTCGAGTTCCTGACGGCGTTCTTCGCGCTGTGCACCGTGGTCTACGTGGTGCTGACCTACATGTTCTCGCCCGGCGGCATCGAGTGGGCGGGCAGCACCGCGCTGGCGCTGACCACCGGCCTGTCGCTGATCGTCGGCACGTTCTTCCGGTTCGTCGCCCGCCGTCTGGACACCCGGCCCGAGGACTACGAGGACGCTGAGATCGCCGACGGCGCAGGCGAGCTCGGCTTCTTCAGCCCGCACAGCTGGTGGCCGATCTTCATCGCGCTGTCCGGTTCGATCACCGCTGTCGGCCTGGCCATGTGGCTGCCGTGGCTGATCGTGGCCGGCGTCTGCTTCGTCATCGCCACCGTCTCCGGGCTGGTGTTCGAGTACTACACCGGGCCCGAGAAGCACTGATCCGGCGTCGGCGCGAAGGTCACAATCGGGCATGAGTTCGCCCGCAACACGCGTCGAGCCGTCCGATCGGATGCTGCCGTTGGGTAGTGTTGCCGAGGCGCCATGAGCCGCCACGGCGAACACAGCGCCGTAGAAGCAGGCGAAAAGGATAGACGTAGATGAGCGGGCCGAATCCTCCCGGGCAGGACTCTGGCAGCTCTGGCCTCCCCGACGAGGGGCCGGCTGACCACCAGCCCACCCCGGATGACCCCACCCGGGACATCGGCAGTTCCGACACCGGCCAGACCGACTTCTATTCGCGCGCCTACTCGGCGCCGGAATCCGAACAGTTCGTCAGCCCGCAGTACACGCCGGGCGACGCGTCGCTGTACGACTACGACAGCTATGACGCGAACGCCGACGCCGAGCTGCCTCCGCCACCGCGGTGGCCGTGGGTGGTGGGCGTCGTCGCGATCGTCGCCGCCATCGCGCTGGTGGTGTCGGTGTCGGTTCTGGTGACGCGGTCCGAGACGGACAGCCTGGCCACCCCCGCGCCGACCACCACGTCCCTGCCGCCGGTCCAGGACGAGTTCACCACGACCACGCCGCCTCCGCCGCCGCCGACCACGGAGGAACCCCCTCCGCCGCCCCCGCCGGAGACGGTCACCGTCACCGAGCCGCCACCTCCGCCGCCCCCGCCGGCACCGGCCCCCACCGAGGCGCCGCCACCTCCGCCGCCGACGACGACCGAGGAGCCCTCTCCGCCGCCCACCACGACGCGGGCCGGGCCCCGTCAGGTCACGTACTCGGTGACCGGTACCAAGGCGCCCGGCGACATCATCACCGTCACCTACATCGACGCTTCGGGACGCAGTCGCACCCAGCGCAACGTGTACATCCCGTGGTCGCTGACGGTCACCCCGATTTCCCAGTCCGAGGTCGGCTCGGTACAGGCGTCCAGCCTGTTCCTGGTCAGCCGCCTGAACTGCTCGATCACCACCAGCGACGGGACGGTGTTGTCGTCCAACACCAGCAACGCCGCACAGACCAGCTGTTAGGCCGCGTACCTGAAGATGACGAACCTCACCGACACGCGTCCCGCGCTGGACGTCACCGCCATGGACCGCACCGACCGACTGCTGCTCGGCGGCTGTGCCGCCGTGTGGCTGGCAGCCCTGGGCGCGGCCGTCGCCGCCACGGTGGCGCTGGTCGACCTGACCCGCGGCCACACCGCCGGTTCGGGGGACTCCGGCACCCCGTGGGTGCTGTACACGATCATCGGGGTATCGGCCGCGGTGATCGTGGCGGCAGTGCCGCTGCTGTTGCGGGCCCGCCGCGCCGGCACCGCACCGGAGTCCGCGCCCGTGCCGCCCCCGGTCGCGACGCCGACCGCCACGCCACCGGTCCGCGGCGTCGAACCGCCGACCGAGAAGCTGCGCGTCCAGCGTCCCAGCGAGGCCAGCGGCCCGCTGCCGCAGGCGCCGACGGCGGTCTCACCCGTCACCGACCAGATGTACCTGCGCTGTACCAGCTCGATCGCGTCCGCGATGGGCGCCGCGACCCTGCTGATCTCGGTGGCGACCTACCTGATGGCGGTCGACAGCGAGACCGCAGCCTGGGTCCTCTATGGCCTGGCCGGCGTCGTCACGGTCGGAATGTGCGCCATCCCTTGGTATTTCCTGCGCGAACTGCGCACTGACACCGACAGCTGACCCCCTCGGGGTCGTCGCCGCGGTCGACTTGTGGGGGAGGGGAGACCCCCGTCGGTTTCCTGGTTGAGTCTCGGGTGTCGCAGGTATCCGCTTTCTGCAGAGGTCTTCTCGGGCTTTGTCTGCAGAGCGTGGAGGTGTGTGACGGGTGGGGTGCCGGCCTCCGTCGGGCTCTGGTTGAGTCTCGGGTGTCCCAGGTATCTGCTTTCTGCAGAGGTCTTCTCGGGCTTTGTCTGCAGAGCGTGGAGGTGTGTGACGGGTGGGGCCGGCCGACGTCGCGAGCTTCCAACGGGCACAAAAAGATCCGCCCCAGCCGTATGGCTGGGGCGGATCTTTATCGCAGAGACTGCTCGTCAGTGGTGCCCGTTGGACTTGCCGTTGGACGAACCATTCGACGAGCCGTTGCCGGAGTTGCGCTCCTGGTGCTCGCGCAGAGCGGTCAGCGCGCGGCGCTCGGACGCGTGCTCGGCTGCGGTGATGGCCTCGTGCTCGGACAGCGGATCACCCTTGAGGAAGCTGCCGGTGCCGGGAGCGCCGGCAGAGCCCAGCTTGTTCATCCGCTTCGGCAGGGCAGCGCCCTGGTACTCCAGCGGAATCGGGTGACCGTGATCGTCGACAGGCCCCAGCGGCTGGTGCAGCTCGACGTACGCGCCGTGCGGCAGCCGCTTGATGATGCCCGTCTCGATGCCGTGCTCCAGCACCTCGCGGTCGCTGCGCTGCAACGCCACCGCCCAGCGGTAGGTCACGAAGTAGACGATCGCGGGCAACAGCACCATGCCGACGCGGCCGATCCAGGTCGTCGCGTTCAGCGAGATGTGGAACTTCAGCGCGATGATGTCGTTCATGCACGCGAAGGTCAGCACCAGGTAGAACGCGATCGCTGCCGCACCCACTGCGGTACGTGTCGGTGAGTCACGCGGACGCTGCAACAGGTTGTGGTGAGCGTCGTCGCCGCTGAGCCGCTTCTCGATGAACGGGTAGGCCGCCAGCAGCGTGAAGATCAGGCCCATCGCGACGGCCACCCACACGCCCTGCGGGATGGTCTTGCCGAACGGGTAGAACTCCCACGCCGGCCACAACCGGATCAAACCGTCGGTCCACATCATGTAGAAGTCCGGCTGGCTACCCGCAGACACTTGCGATGGTTTGTACGGGCCGATCGTCCACACCGGGTTGATCTGGAGCAGACCGCCCATCAGGCCGAGGATGCCGACCGTCACCGCGAAGAACGCGCCGGACTTCACCGCGAACACCGGCATGACGCGCACGCCGACGACATTGGTCTCGGTGCGGCCAGGGCCGGGGAACTGCGTGTGCTTCTGGAACCACACCAGCGCGAGGTGAACACCGATGAGCGCCAGGATGATTCCCGGGATCAGCAGGATGTGCAGCGCGTACAGGCGCGGGATCAGGATCTCGCCGGGGAAGTCCCCGCCGAACAGCGCCCAGTGCATCCAGGTGCCGACGACCGGAATGCCCATCGTGATACCCGACAGCGCGGCGCGGATACCCGTGCCCGAGAGCAGGTCGTCGGGCAGCGAGTAGCCGAAGAAGCCCTCGAACATGGCCAGGATCAGCAGCAGCGAGCCGATCACCCAGTTCGCCTCACGCGGACGGCGGAACGCGCCGGTGAAGAAGATGCGGGCGAGGTGAACCATGATCGACGCCGCGAACAGCAGCGCCGCCCAGTGATGGACCTGGCGCACGAACAGGCCGCCACGCACCTCGAAGCTGATGTCCAGCGTGGTCTCGTAGGCACGGGACATCGCCACACCACGCAACGGCTGGTAGACGCCGTTGTAGGTGACGTGAGCCATCGACGGGTCGAAGAACAGCGTCAGCCAGATCCCGGTGAGCAGCAGCACGATGAAGCTGTACATCGCGATCTCGCCGAGCAGGAACGACCAGTGCGTCGGGAACACCTTGTTGAGCTGCCGGCGCACCGCGGCCGACGGGTGGTACCGCGAGTCGATCGCGTTGCCCTGCTTGGCCGCGATCGTGGCTGCGTCTAGTGGGCTCATGACTTGCGCTCCCAGAATGCCGGTCCGACGGGTTCGATGAAGTCGCCGTTGGCGACCAGGTAGCCGTCCTGATCGATGGTGATCGGCAGCTGCGCCAGGGCGCGGGCGGCCGGACCGAAGATCGGCTTGGCGAAGTGCAACGCGTCGAACTGCGACTGGTGGCACGGGCACAGAATGCGGTAGGTCTGCTGCTCGTACAGCGAGGACGGGCAGCCCAGGTGCGAGCACACCTTCGTGTAAGCGAACAGCTCACCGAAGTTGAAGCTCTCCTGCCCGCGACGCTTGACCACGCGGGCCATGTCGATCGGCTTGATGCGGATCAGCATCACGGGGTTGCGCACGCCCATCGAGATCTCGAACAGGTGGTGCTCGGACTCGACAGTCGTTCCGTCGCCGTCGGATTCACGCCACGGGTACACGGTCTCCATGCCGCCCGCGTCGATGTCCTCGGGGCGCATCTTCACGAACGGCGACTCGCCGGGCTTGCCGGTGGCGCGCGCGAGGTAGATGGTCTCGCCCTGGTAGCGCGGCGTCCAACCCGAGGTCCACAGCACGGCCTTGGGGCCTTCGGCGGTCGGGACCACCGGCTTCCACGGGTTCTTGATCAGACCGCCGATGAACGCGACCGCCGTACCGACGCCGAACGCGCCGAAACCGATGCCCAGCGACAGGCCGATCATCTTGCGCCGCTTGATCGTCGAGCCGTCCAGTGCGTCGCCGAGGTTGGCTGCGATGGTCCGCCGGTGAAGCTCGGGGGACGCGCCGTCGTGGCGGTCCTGGATCGAGATCTCCTCGGGGATGAACTTCTTCTGGAACAGCACCGCGCCGACGCCGATGGCCAGCACCGACAGACCGAAGGTCAGGCCGTACAGCGGGGTGGTCAGCGAGTACAGGAACTCGCCGCCGGAGCCGTAGGGCTGGTACTCCCAGGGCCAGAACAGGAAGATCAGCAGCAGTGCCAGACCGGAGAAGCCGGCCAGCAGGAACCAGTACGCGACCGTGCGCTCGGCACGCTTCTCGGCCTTGGTGCCGGGAACCGGCCAGCGCGGCTCCTTGTGGACGATCTCGACACCGTCGAGCTTGCCGCCCAACTCGAGCAGCTCGTCCTGCGACATCTTCGCCAGTTCGGCGTCCGTGGGCTGTCCCGGTTCACCCTTGTGCCCCGGGACGTCCGTGCCCTTGATGTCGTCGTGCGCGTCACTCATGCCCGTGCTCCGATCCAGAGAGCGGCGGCGATGATGGCCACCATTCCGACGATCCACGCGACCATGCCCTCAGAGGTCGGTCCGAACCCGCCCAGACCGAGGCCACCCGGGGTGGGGGTCTCGGCGGCTTCCCGCACGTAGGCGACGATGTCGCGCTTCTCCTCGGGGGACAGCTGGCGGTCGGAGAACTTGGGCATGTTCTGCGGGCCGGTCAGCATCGCGGTGTAGATCTGTGCCTCGTTGGCGTTGCCCAGGTCGGGGGCGTACTTGCCCGACGACAGCGCGCCGCCCTTGCCGGTGAAGTTGTGGCAGGACGCGCAGTTCAGCCGGAACAGGTCGCCGCCGCGGGCGACGTCGTTGCCGATCAGGGAGTGCGACGCGATCTCGCCGTTCTCGTCGCGGGGGGCGACGGGGCCGCCGCCGTTGGCCTGGATGTAGGCACCCAGCGCGTCCGTCTGCTCCTCGTCGAACTGGCGCGGCTTCTCCGGCGCCTGTGCCTCGCCGCGCATGGCCGGCATACGTCCGGTCGAGACCTGGAAGTACACGGCTGCCTCGCCGACACCGATCAGGCTCGGGCCGCGGTCGGCGACACCCTGCAGGTTCACGCCGTGGCAGGACACACAGGAGGTGTCGTAGAGCTGCTGACCAGTGCGCAGCATCGCCGAAGCCGATTCATCGGCGACCGCGACCTGCGGGGACGGAGTCAACGTGGCCGCCAGGCCACCGGCCATCACCAATCCGCTCAACAGCAGCAGAGCTGCTGTGACACGTCGGCGCAGCCGTCGGCGCGACTTGCTGGTCATCGAACCCCTTCTCATCCGCTTGGTTCCTGTGGCTCCCGTGTCTCCGGGCGCCTTTGGTACAGATCGGGTCATCGCACGAAGTAGATGACGGCGAACAGGGCGATCCACACGATGTCGACGAAGTGCCAGTAATAGGACACGACGATCGCCGCGGTGGCCTGCGCCGGCGTGAACTTGCTCATCCGGGTGCGCAGCAACAGCAGCACGAAGGCGATCAGGCCGCCGATCACGTGCAGACCGTGGAAACCGGTCGCCAGATAGAAGACGCTGCCGTACGCGCTGCCCGCGATGGTGGTCCCGTGTTCGACCAGGTGCAGGTACTCGTAGCCCTGCCCGAGGACGAAGAACGTGCCCATCGCGAGGGTGATGGTGTACCAGCGGCGCAGCCCGAACACGTCACCGCGCTCGGCGGCGAACACGCCCATCTGACAGGTGAACGACGACGCGATCAGCACCAGCGTCACCGGTACGGCAAGGGCCAGATTCAGCTCGGTGGGTGGTGGGGGCCAGTCACCATGGGCTTGCGCGCGCGCCGTGAAATACATCGCGAACAGTCCAGCAAAGAACATCAGCTCACTGGAAAGCCACACGATGGTGCCGACACTGACCATATTCGGCCGGTTCAGCGAATGAACGCGCGACGTGATTGCCGTTCCCGAGGTCCCTACAGCGCTCGTCACGAGAGCAAGTATGACGCTTTGTAGTTGTTGAACTCCACCCGGGTCTGGCAATTCGTCATAATCACTTCCGTGACTAGCCCTTCGCCCCGTCCCGCATCGCCCGCCGACGCCTCTGGGAGCACCAAGACCTGGCCGACGATCCTCAGCAGGTTGACCACCGTGCAGGGCTTGTTGCCAGGTCAGGCGGCATGGGCGATGGACCAGATCATGACCGGTGCGGCGACGCCTGCGCAGATCGCCGCATTCGCGGTGTCGATGAAGATGAAGCGCCCGACCTCCGGTGAGGTCACCGAACTGGCCGACATCATGCTCAAGCATGCCCGCCGGGTGCCGACCGACGTCATCGGTAACGCCACTGTCGACATCGTGGGCACCGGCGGCGACGGCGCGAACACGGTGAACCTGTCGACGATGGCCTCGATCGTGGTGGCCGCGGCCGGGGTGCCGGTGGTCAAGCACGGCAACCGGGCGGCGTCGTCGCTGTCGGGTGGCGCCGACACCCTCGAAGCACTCGGGCTGCGTATCGACCTGGGTCCCGACGAGGTGGCGCGCAGCGTGTCCGAGGTCGGTATCGGTTTCGCGTTCGCCCCGCAGTTCCATCCGTCCTACCGGCATGCCGGGGCGGTGCGCCGGGAGATCGGGGTGCCCACCGTGTTCAACCTGCTGGGCCCGTTGACCAACCCGGCCGCCCCGCGTGCGGGTCTGATCGGCTGCGCCTGGGGCGATCTCGCCGAGGTGATGGCCGGGGTGTTCGCGACCCGCGGCGCCAGTGCGCTGGTGGTGCACGGCGACGACGGCCTCGACGAGCTGACCACCACCACGACGAGCACGATCTGGAGGGTGCAGGCCGGCACCGTCGAGCGGCTGACGTTCGACCCGGCGGCGTTCGGATTCGCGCGCGCCGAGATCTCCGAGCTGGTCGGTGGAGACGCGGAGTCGAACGCGGCGGAGGCCCGCGCGGTCCTCGGCGGGGCGAAGGGGCCGGTGCGCGACGCCGTGCTGCTCAACGCCGCGGGCGCGATGGTCGCGCACGCCGGGCTATCCAGCGACGCCAAGTGGGTTCCGGCGTGGGAGTCCGGGCTGGCCCGGGCCAAGGAGGCCATCGACTCCGGGGCGGCCGAGCAGCTGCTCGCGCGTTGGGTGCGGTTCACCCAGGCGCTCTGACGCCGGGAACTGTTCGGCGAGTTGTTCGGCGGCCACCCGCGCCGAACGTGCGGTCGCGGCCCAGCTCGCGAACCGTCCGGCCGCTGCCGCCGGGGTGCAGTAGCCGGTGTCGGCGCGCACGATCCGCACGCCCGGCTGGCTGAGCCAGCGGGCGATCAGCCCTGTCTCCTCGACGAGCGCGCCGCCGAGCGGGCCTGACTCGGGCAGCACCGCCTGCGCGGCGGCGGTCAGCGCGTCCACCACGGGCATGGGCGGCACTCCGTGGGGTGCGACGCCGGCGGCGGCGAGCCGGCCGTGCCGGACGACCGTCAGATGCCAGCCGCCGCTGCCGTCCGGCCTGGCGGCCACCAGCTCGGCGATCTCCGACAGCGCCCGCAGACGTTGGCCCCGCCACAGCACGTCGATCGCCGCGGCGGTGTGGTCGCGCAGCCGTGCCGCCGTCTCGTACCTATGTCTATGGGAGAGGTCGGCGATCACGGACAGCGCCGCCTCCAGGGGCCGGCTGCAGCGGCCGTCGATCAGCGCCTGCGCATCCCGGACCGCGGCGGCGTACGCGTCGGAGTCGGCGCCGCGCACGGCCGGGCACGGCGCCACCTCCCGTTCCGGGCATGCGGGCCCGTGCACGGCCGAGCGGCCGAGCCGTTTGGTGCACGTGCGCACCCCGGTGAACCGGGCCATCAGCGCGGCCGCCTCGGTGGCGTCGCTGCGGGACCGGAACGGGCCCACCGCGCTGTCGGTGCGCGGCGTGCGCACGGTGGAGAACCGGGGGAAGGCTTCGTCGGTCAGCGTGACCCACCACCACCGGAGCGGGAACTTCGACCGCCGGTTGTAGGGCGGTGCGTGCGCGGCCAGAAGCTGCAACTCGCGGACCCCGGCCTCCAGGTCGTGGGCGCACTCGACGTGGTCGACCCGGGTGGCCAGCGAGACCATTTCCTTGATCCGGGTGCGCGGATCGGCGCCGTTGAAGTACTGCGACACCCGGCGGCGCAGGTCTACCGCGGTCCCGACGTAGAGCACCTCGTCGGACGGCCCGCGGAACAGGTACACGCCCGGCCGGCGCGGCATCGCCCGCGCGAAGTGTCGTTTGCTGCGCTGCGCGGGGGTGACGTCGGGAAGGTAGGAACGCAGCTCGGCATAGGTGTGCACGCCCTGATTGCCGACGCGTTCGATCAGTCCGTGCAACACATCGACGGTGGCGCGGGCGTCGTCGAGCGCGCGGTGGGTCGGGGTGGTGCCCGCCCGGAACAACTGGGCCAATGCGGACAGCCGCACGCTGGGCGCCTCGTCGCGGGTGAGCACCCGGCGGGCCAGGGTCACGGTGCACAGCACCGGGGGCTTGGGCCAGGGCAGGTGATGGCGCTCGGCGGCCGCCCGCAGGAACCCGATGTCGAACCCCGCGTTGTGCGCCACCAGCACGGCGCCGCGGCAGAACTCCAGAAACGCCGGGAGCACCGCCTCGATCCGCGGCGCGTCGTAGACCATCGCCGTCGTGATGCCGGTCAGCGCGACGATCTGCGGCGGGATCGTCCGCCCCGGATCGACCAAGGTGGCGAACTCGCCGAGCACTTCGCCGCCGCGCACCTTCACGGCGCCGATCTCGGTGATCTCGTCGTGCCGCTCGCCGGTGGCGCGCCCACCGGTGGTCTCCAGGTCAACGACGACGAAGGTGGTCTCCCGCAGCATCGGGTCGGCCGACGGATCGACGTCGGCGAAGCTGAGCTGACCCATGCGAGAAACGTAGGTCCCCGGTGTGACAACGGCGGTGAGGCGGCGCCGGTGCGGCGGACTTGTCGGTGGCCGTCGATACCGTGCGCTCGACTGCGATGGAAGGACATGTGCGATGGCACATCAGCATTGGGCGGCGGGCGAGCGCGCCGACGCCGGAACGTTGAAGATCGACTGCGACGATTGCGCTGTCCGTGGGCCCGGGTGCCAGGACTGCGTGGTCAGCGTCCTGCTCGGGGTTCCGGAGACGCTGCGGGTCGACGAACGGCGGGCGCTGGAGGTGCTCGCCGAGGTCGGTCTGGCGCCGCGGCTGCGGCTCGTTCCGATCCACCGGGAGGGCAGCGCCGGCGTCGCGTGAGGACACGCGGCCCGTGACCGACCGGGCGTGTCGTGGCGAAGACTGTTAAATTTGCGTCCTCTGTTGGACAAGGCCGTTGCCGTTTCGTAACCTATCTGAGACCTAAGAGCAGTTCGATTCGGCTCGTTTCGGCAGTTGAAGGACGCATAAATCTTGAGGTTCGACCGCGCACACAGTAAGACCCGACGTACTCGGCAAACCTTCATCAGTGCGATGGCCGGTGTGGCTGTGGTTGGTGCAGTACTCGCCGGCAGCGCTTATGCGGATCCTGCTGACGACGCGCTGGCAAAGTTGACCCAGCTTTCCCGCGAGTCGGAGCAGACCACCGAGGCGATGCACTCGGCCCAGCTCGATCTGGACAACAAGCTGGCGATCCAGCAGGCGGCCGACATCAAGCACGCCGACGATCTCGCGGCCAGGGACGCGGCCACGGCGCAGCTGTCGGAGTACCAGGGCAAGGTCGACACCCTGGCCGCCGCCCAGTACATGGGCGGCCGTCCGTCGGGTTTCGAGGCGATGCTGACCGCCGCCTCGCCGCAGGGGCTGATCGACCAGATGTCCGTGCAGCGCGTGGTGGCCGGTGAGATGCAGTCGCAGATGGCCGGTTTCCGTGAGGCGGGCCATCGGGCCGAGGTCGCCGAACAGGCTTCGGCCGCCTCCGCCGCCGAGGCGAAGACCGCTGCCGAACAGGCCGCGGCCGTGCGCGCCGAGCTGCAGTCCAAGCAGAGCCAGTTGCAGACCCAGATCGCGATCGTCAAGGCACAGTACGAGGCGCTGACGCCGCAGCAGCGTGAGACGCTCGCCGCCGCGCCGCCACCTCCGCCGGTGCCCGCCGCCACACCCCTGCCGCCGGGCCAGGATCCGGCCGTGATGGCCGCGCCTCCGGTCCCCGGGGCCATCCCGCCCGGTGACGTCGCGCCGCCCGGATCGCCCGCGGCCACCACGGTCATCCAGGCCGCGCTGAGCCGCATCGGCTCGCCCTACTCGTGGGGCGGCTCCGGTCCCAGCGCCTTCGACTGCTCCGGCCTGGTGATGTGGTCGTTCCAGCAGGCCGGCATGTCGTTGCCGCACTCCAGCCAGGCGCTGGCCCGCGGCGGGCAGCCGGTGTCCAGGGATCAGATGCAGCCGGGCGATCTGGTCACCTATTACTCCGACGCGTCGCATGTCGGCATCTACATCGGCGACGGGATGATGGTGCACGCCTCCACCTACGGCACACCGGTGCGGGTCGCCCCGGTGGACAATGCGCCGATCTACAACGTTCGCCGGTACTGACACGTCCGCCGCCACCGAGAAGTCCGCGGCTCGCCGCAAGGTGGGTGCAGTACTCGGCGCGGAGTTGGTCTGCGCGGTGCTGCTGGTGAGTAACCCCCGCACGGGCCCGTCGGGTCCGCTTGAGGCCGCTCCGGTGTCGTACACGCAGTCGGTCTCGCCGGCCCCGCTCACCGTGGTGACCCCCGACGGCCGCACCGCCCGACTCGTCGACCTCGGCGCCCCGGGCGGAGCCGCGCTGCTGGAGCGCATCGCCGGCGAGTTGCCCGGCGCCACCGAGGCGGTGACCGCGTTCTGGGGTCCGCAGTGGCGCCGCGACGTCTCCGTCGTCGTCGCCGGGTCGGCCGAGCAGTTCGCGATCCTGGCCGGCGGCAGCGCCGACGTCGCGGCCACCGCCACCGCCGAGCGCATCATGTTCTCCCCGGCGGCGGGCACGATGAACGCCACCGACCTGCGGACCGTGTTGCGCCACGAACTGTTCCACTACGCGGCCAGGCCCGACACCGCCGCCGACGCACCGGTGTGGCTGACCGAGGGCGTCGCCGACTACGTCGGACGTCCGCCCGCCGCGGTCCCGCCGACCGCGGCGCCTGCGCCGCCGTCGGACGCCGAACTGGCCACCCCCGGTCCCGGACGCTCGGCCGCCTACGACCGAGCGTGGGGTTTCGCGACGTACGTGGCCGACACCTACGGCGCCGGGAAACTGCGCGCCCTGTACGCGGCGGCGTGCGGACCCGGCCACACCGACGTCGCCACCGCCGTCCGCAACGTGCTCGGCACCGACCTGAACACTCTCCTGGAAGGCGCCCGATGAGGCGGATCCTGCTCGTCACCAACGACTTTCCGCCGCGGCGCGGCGGTATCCAGTCCTACCTGGAGGCGCTCGTCGAGCATCTCGTGGCCTCCGGCGAGTACGACCTGACCGTGTACGCGCCGAAGTGGAAGGGCGCCGAGGACTACGACGAGGTCGCCGCGGCCACCGGTTACCGGGTGGTCCGTCACCCGGGGACGCTGATGGTGCCCGAGCCGACGGTGGCGCTGCGGATGCGGCGCCTGATCCGGGAACGCGACATCGACACGGTGTGGTTCGGCGCCGCCGCCCCGCTGGCGCTGCTGACCCCGCTGGCCCGGGCGGCAGGCGCGCAGCGGGTGATCGCCAGCACCCACGGCCACGAGGTCGGCTGGTCGATGTTGCCGGTGGCGCGAACGGCGTTGCGCCGCATCGGCGACGACACCGACGTCGTCACCTACATCAGCTCCTACACCCGGGGCCGGTTCGCCTCGGCGTTCGGACCGGACGCGGCGCTCGAACTCGTCCCGCCGGGGGTGGACACCGAGCGTTTCGTGCCCGACGAGGTCGCCCGCGCCGAACTGCGTGCCCGGTACGGACTGGGGGAGCGGCCGGTGGTGGTCTGCGTCTCCCGGTTGGTCCCGCGCAAGGGGCAGGACATGCTGATCCGGGCGATGCCGGCGATCCGCGACCGGGTGCCCGACGCGGCGCTGGTGATCGTCGGCGGCGGGCCCTACCGCAACTCACTGCACCGGCTGGCGCACAACTTCAAGGTGGCCGAACACGTGGTGTTCACCGACGGGGTGCCCGGCGACGAACTGCCCGCCCATCACGCGATGGCTGATGTGTTCGCGATGCCGTGCCGCACCCGCGGGGCCGGGCTGGACGTCGAGGGCCTGGGGATCGTGTACCTGGAGGCGTCCTCGACCGGCGTGCCGGTGGTGGCGGGCCGCTCCGGCGGCGCGCCGGAGACCGTCGTCGACGGACAAACCGGCTTCGTGGTCGACGGATGGGACGTCGGCGCGATCGCCGCGACCGTCGGCGACCTGCTGGCCGATCCGGCCCGCGCCGCCGCGATGGGCGCGGCGGGGCGGAAGTGGGTGCTGGACAACTGGCAGTGGAGCAGGCAGGCGCAGCGGCTGGCCCGCCTCCTGTAGCTCAGGCCTTCGCGTACAGCGCGTCGATCTCGGCCGCGAACTTCTCGGCCACCACCTTGCGCTTGACCTTCATGGTCGGGGTCAGCTCGCCGGTGTCCTCGGTGAAATCGACTGCCAGGATGCGGAACTTGCGGATCTGCTCGGCCTTGGAGACCGCCTGGTTGGCGTCGTTGATCGCGAGCTCGATCTCGGCGTGCAGGTCGGGATCGCCGGCCAGCTCGGCCACCCCGGCGCCGGCGTCCTTGCCGTGCCGTTCCTTCCAGGCGGGGAACGCCTCGACGTCGATGGTGATCAGTGCCGCGATGAACGGCTGCTGATCGCCGACCGCCATCGCCTGGCTGATCAGCGGATGCGCCCGCAACCGGTCCTCGAGGAGCGCGGGCGCGACGTTCTTGCCGCCCGCGGTCACGATGATCTCCTTCTTGCGTCCGACGATGGTCAGGAAGCCGTCGTCGTCGATGGAGCCCAGGTCACCGGTGTGGAACCAGCCGTCGGTGAACACCGCGTCGGTCTCGGCTTCGTTGCCCCAGTAGCCCTGGAACACCACGCCGCCCTTGACGAGCAGCTCGCCGTCCTCGCCGAGGCGCATGCTGTTGCCCGGCAGCAGCTTGCCGACCGACCCCACCCGCAGGTCGCCGACCCGGTTCACGGTGATCGCCGCGCTGGTCTCGGTGAGGCCGTAGCCCTCGTAGATGGACAGTCCGACGCCGCGGTAGAAGTGCCCGAGCCGGGCGCCCAGCGGGGCCCCGCCGGAGATCGCGGCGTGGCAGTGACCGCCGAGGGCCGCGCGCAGCTTGCCGTAGACGAGCTTGTCGAACACCGCGTGCTTGAGCCGCAGCCGCAGACCCGCACCGCCGGTGTCCTGCGCCTTGCTCCACTCGATCGCGGTATCCGCGGCCGCCGCGAAGATCTTGCCCTTGCCGCCGTTCTGGGCGTTCTGTTCGGCGGTGTTGTAGACCTTCTCGAACACCCTGGGCACCGACACCACCAGCGTCGGCTGGAACACCGCGAACATCGGCACCAGGTTCTTGATGTCGCTGGTGAAGCCCAGCGTGACGCCGTTGGTGAACGCGCCGATGGTCAGCGCCCGGGCCAGCACGTGGGCCAGGGGCAGGAACACCAGCAGCTTCTCGCCCTTGGCGAGCTGGTCGGGGAAGCAGGCCTTGGAGCCGCGGATCTCGTAGAGCAGGTTGGAGTGCGTCAACTGGCAGCCCTTCGGGCGGCCGGTGGTGCCCGAGGTGTAGATCAGCGTCGCGGCGTCGGAGGACCTGATCGCGGCCACCCGTTGGTCGACCGTCTCGGCGGCGACGTCTGCGCCCTGCGCGGAGAGTTCCTCGAGCGCGGGCGTCTCGCCCTCGATGCAGTACACCTTGCGCAGCGCGGGCAATGCGTCCCGCAGTTGCTCGACCCGGCCTGCGTGCGCCTGGGTCTCGACGACCGCGGCCACCGCGCCGGAGTCGGCCAGCACGAACTGGATCTGCTCGGCGGAGCTGGTCTCGTAGATCGGAACGGTCACCGCCCCGATGGACAGGATGGCGAAGTCGAGGATCGGCCATTCGTAGCGGGTCGCGGACAGCAACGCCACCCGGTCTCCGGCCTGCACGCCCTGGGCGATCAGTCCCCGCGCCGCCTCGCGGATCTGACCGGCGACCTGCGCGCTGGTGACGTCGACCCAGTTGCCGTCGACGAGTCGCTGGATGATGACGTGATCCGGATCGTCACGCTCGTGGGTGTACACGGCGGCGGCGATGTTGTCGTGCTCGTCGACGGTGAACGGTGCCGGAACGCTGAACTCGCGCGCAGTCATCGGAGTTAGAAGCCCTCTCCACTTCAAGCCGGCCCGACACAACGACGGGCCGCATACAGCCTAATAGGGCGACGTCGGCCGACTCCGGGCAACGGCCACACATATGTGAAGCTTGTCAGTCATGAACAGCATCCAGATCGCCGACGAGACGTTCGTCGCCGCCGATCCGGTCGCGGTCGGCCAGGCCGTCGCCGATCCGGCCAGCTGGTCCCGGTGGTGGCCTGACCTGCGTCTCGTCGTGGTCGAGGACCGTGGCGAGCTCGGTCACCGCTGGACGGTGACCGGCGCGCTGACCGGCACCATGGAGGTCTGGCTGGAGAAGATGCTCGACGGCGTGATCCTTCACTACTTCCTGCACGCCGAGCCGTCCGCGGTCGCTGCCCATGATCTGGCGAAGACGAACCTGGCCAAGATCAACCACCGCCGCCGGGTAGCGGGCAAGGAGATGGCCTTCGAGGTCAAGCGCAGGCTGGAGGCCGACCGTCCGGTCGGGGTGTCCAGGCTGGCCTGAAGTACGGCGGTCACGCACCCGTCGGGGGGAGTAGATTTCTGGCCAGCGACCAGACCACAGCAGGGAAGGCTCCAGTGGCGGACAAGACGGCGCAGACGATTCACATCGATGCCGAGCCCTCGACGGTGATGGACGTCATCGCCGACATCGGCTCCTACCCCGACTGGGTCGCGGAATACAAGGAGACCGAGGTCCTCGAGGTCGACGACGACGGCTACCCGAAGGTGGCCCGGCTGGTGCTGGACGCCGCGGTGCTCAAGGACACCATGGTGCTGGCCTATCAGTGGCCCGCCGACCGCGGGTCGGTGACGTGGTCCCTGGTTTCCAGCTCGTTGCTCAAGTCTCTCGACGGCGCCTATCGGCTGGAGCCGAAAGGATCGGGCACCGACGTCACCTACGAGCTGGCCGTCGACCTGGTCATTCCGATGATCGGCCTGCTCAAGCGCAAGGCCGAGCGCCGGCTCACCGACACTGCGCTGAAGGACCTGAAGAAACGAGTCGAGGCTGACTGAGCGCATGGGCGCCCCCGACGCGGGTAGCGCTCCCGGGTTGCCGCGGATCAGTCTGTTCGTCGGCAAGGGCGGGGTGGGCAAGTCGACGCTGGCGACCGCCACGGCGGTGCGCGCGGCACGGGCGGGGGCGCGGGTCCTCGTGGTGTCCACCGATCAGGCGCACTCGACCGGCGACGTGCTGGGTGTCCCCGTCGTCCCGACCGGCCTGCGGGCGCCCACCCGGGTGCTGGCCGACCTGGACACCACGGCGTCCGGCGGCGGATCGCTGGACGCGCTGGCCCTGGACACCCTGGCCCTGCTGTCGGAACGGTGGCGCACGGTCGCAGGCCCGCTCGCCGCCCGGTTCCCCGAGTCCGATGTCGGAGACATTGCACCGGAAGAGCTTTCGGCGTTGCCCGGGGTGCAGGAGGTGCTGGGCCTGCACGAGGTGGGCGAGCTCGCCGACTCCGGGGGATGGGATCTGGTGGTCGTCGACTGTGCCTCCACGGCCGACGCGATGCGCATGATGACCCTGCCCGCGACGTTCGGGCTGTACCTGGAGCGGGCGTGGCCGAGGCACCGCCGGTTGTCCGGCGCCGACGACGCGCGCTCGGCGGCGGTGGTCGACCTGCTGGAGCGGATCGGGGCCGGGACCGACCGGCTGAGCACATTGCTCACCGACGGATCGCGGGTCAGCGCCCATCTGGTCATGACGCCGGAACGGGTGGTCGCCGCGGAGGCGGTGCGCACACTCGGCGCGCTGTCGCTGATGGGCGTCAAGGTCGCCGAACTCATCGTGAACCAGGTTCTGGTGCAGGACGATTCGTTCGAATACAGCAACCTGCCGGCCCATCCGGCGTTCGACTGGTACACGGAACGGATCTCCGAGCAGAGGACCGTGCTCGCCGAGCTCGACCGGGTGATCGGCGACGTCGCGCTGGTCATGGTGCCGCACGTGTCCGGCGAGCCGATCGGGGCCAAGGCGCTCGGCGAGCTACTCGACTCGGCCCGCAGCAGGGACGGGGCGCCGCCGCCCGGTCCGCTGCGTCCGGTCGTGGACCGGGAGTCGGGCAGCGGGCTCGACGCGGTGTACCGGTTGCGGGTGGACCTGCCACAGGTCGACTCGTCGGCGCTGGCGTTGGGTAGGGTCGATGATGACCTGATCATCGGCGCCGGCGGGATGCGGCGCCGGGTGCGCCTCGCATCGGTACTGCGGCGGTGCACCGTCATCGACGCCCAGCTCCGCGGCAGCGAGCTGACGGTGCGATTCCGACCGAATCCGGAGGTGTGGCCGCGTTGAGTGGGACGCACTCCGACCTCGGGCCGGAACTCCGCCAGCTCGCCCAGTCGATCCTGGACAAGCTCGACCCCGCGGTCCGAATGGCCGCGGCGCGCGCGCAGGCGGGCGCCGGTGGTCCCGGGCGGTGCCGGCAGGTGTGGTGCCCGGTGTGTGCGCTGGCCGCACTGATCTCAGGCGAGCAGCATCCGCTGCTCGACGTGGTGGCCGAGCACAGCGTGGCGCTGTTGACGCTGCTCAAGGCGATGCTCGCGGACATCGAGAGTTCCGGGGGCGGCACGCCTCCCACCCCCGACGGGCCGCCGCCCGACGAGCCGGGCCCGCCGGATCCGGACGGCCCGCCGCCGCCCGGCCGCTACCAGCACATCCCGGTGAGCGTCGAAGAATAGGCGCAGCTGTGGTCGCAGGCACAGCGGGTGGGTAAAGTTGGCGCAGACATATCGACTGCGCCGTGGTCGATGATCCGGAGGGTCCATGTGGTACTGGCTGTTCAAGTACGTGTTGTTGGGTCCCCTGCTGGCGTTGATCGCTCGCCCGAAAATCGAAGGGGCGGAGCACATTCCGCAGGACGGTGCCGCCATCCTGGCGAGTAACCACCTCGCGGTGATGGACAGCTTCTATTTGCCGCTGCTGGTTCGTCGGCGAATCACCTTCCTGGCCAAGGCCGAATACTTCACCGGTACCGGTGTCAAGGGTCGTTTGCTCGCGTGGTTCTACACCGCGGCGGGCCAGGTGCCGATCGACCGCACCGACGCCGACAGCGCGCAAGCCGCGCTGAACACCGCCGAACGGATCCTGGGCCAGGGGAAGCTGCTCGGCATGTATCCCGAGGGCACCAGGTCGCCCGACGGCAGGTTGTTCAAGGGCAAGACCGGCCTGGCGCGGCTGGCGCTGCAGACGCAGGTTCCGGTGATTCCGGTCGCGATGATCGGCACCGACGTGGTGAACCCGCCCGGCAAGGGCCTGCGGTTCGGCCGGGTACGCGTCAAGATCGGCCCGCCAATGGATTTCAGCCGCTTCGAAGGACTGGCCGGCAACCGCTTCATCGAGCGCGCGGTCGTCGACGAGGTGATGTACGAGCTGATGCGGCTGTCCGGTCAGGAGTACGTCGACCTCTACGCGGCCGACGTCAAGCAGGGAAAAGATGATGCGGCCGGGAAGCCGCCGACCCGACTCCCCGAGGCGGCCGCCGGCTGAGCCGGCAATCAGGCTGCGCCGGCTGAGCTCTAGGCCTTGACGGCTTCCGTGGGCTGGGCGGGTGCCGGGCTGCGGCCGAGGCTGCGGAACGACACGGTCGCGCACGCGACGATCACCGCGAGCGCCCACCACAGGTAGGACGAGCCGGCGAGCTGTCGCCACAGTGAGGCCGTGGTCTCGCGGTGCTCGGGCAGCAGCGAGATCGGTGTCCACACCATCAGCGCCAGCCCGATCAGCGACACCGCGGCGAGGACGGGATTGCGCAGCCGGAAGGCGAGCACCCCGGTGACGAGCACCGTGGGCAGCGCCCACACCCAGTGATGCGACCACGACACGGGGGAGACGGCCAGGCCGAACATCGCCACCGCGACCAGGGCCAGCACCGGCTGCCCGGCACGCAGCGCCGCCCGCGCCGCCCACACGGTGAGGGCCAGGACGGCGAAGCACAACGCCACCCACACGAAGAAACGCTCACCCTCGCCGAGGCCCAGCCGGGCCAGCGCGCCGGCGATGTTCTGGTTGGTGTTCAGCGTCGCGGTGCCGATGCGGTCGGTGTTGCGGACCGTCTCGGTCCAGTACTCCCAGGAATCCCGCCAGGCCAGTGCGAATCCGGCCAGCGTCGCCACCACCGCCGACGCCGCGGTGACCAGCAGCGCACGGGTGTCCCGGCGCAGCAGGAAGTAGAGCAGGAACACCGCCGGGGTCAGCTTCACCGCGATCGCCAGGCCCAGCAGCATGCCCCGGGGCCACGGTGTGCGGCGCGGCACGCAGTCGGCGATCACCAGCGTCATCAACACGACGTTGATCTGGCCGAAGTCGAAATTGGAGCGCAGCGGCTCCAGGTAGAGCACTGCGGGAGCGACGATCGCCGCGGCCAACCAGCACCGGCGCATCCAGGCCGGTTCGCCGGTGATCCGGGAGTCGGGCCAGACGTCGAGCCGGGTCAGCACGATCACCGTGGAGACCAGCAGCAGGATCAGCGTGGTCAGTGTGATCGCCACGCTGGCCGCCTCCAGCGACAGCATCGCGAACGGCGCGAACGCCGCCGCGGCCAGCGGCGGATAGGTGAACGGCAGTTCCAGCCCACCCCTGGTCTGGAACATGGCCCCGTCCGCGTAGAGCGACTGTCCGTCGAGCCAGGCGCGGCCGCCCATCCGGTAGACGTCGATGTCGATGCGGTAGGGGACGTGGCCGAGGAGGCGCCAGCCCGCCGCGACCAGCGCCGCGAGCGTCAGAATCTGGAACAGCCGCCACGCCAGCGTGGGCTTCCAACCAGGCCCACCGGGCGACTGCTGATTACTCATGTCGCCGACCAGACTATCGGTGCCCGACGGCGCGTCGTCGGGTATCCCGGCCGTGCCACCCGCAGGTCGGCGTAAGTTTTCTGCGTGCGCCCGGACCTGAACCTCGACTTGAGCTTGTCGATCCACATCCCGCCGTCGCGGGTGCCGCTGGTCTGCTGCCTGGTCGCGTTCATCCTGACGTTCGCCATCACCCGCACCATCGTTCGGTACATCCGCAGCCATGCCGACAGCGACGCGCCCCGCAAATGGTGGCAGCCGCGCAACATCTCGGCCGGCGACGGCCTGCACATCCACCATGTGGTGATCGGCGTGATTCTGGTCATGGTCTCCGGCATCGCGATGGTGACCCTTGCGGTCGACGGTGGGGTACCCGAGTTCACCGCCGCGTCAATCCTTTTCGGGATCGGGGCGGCGCTGGTGCTCGACGAGTTCGCGCTGATCCTGCACCTGTCCGACGTGTACTGGTCCGAGGACGGGCGCACCTCGGTGGATGCCGTGTTCGTCGCGGTCGCGGTCGCGGGCCTGCTCATCATGGGATTCAGTCCGCTGTCGTTCTTCGACGTCGGGATCTGGCAGAACGATCATTCGGTCGCTGCCCGCACGGTCGTGGTGGTGGCCGCGGTGCTGACCCTGGCGCTGGCGGTCGTGGTGTTGCTCAAGGGCAAGGTGTGGACCGGACTGGTGGGGATGTTCATCACGCCGTTGCTGTTCGTCGGCGCGATCCGGCTGTCGCGGCCGCACGCGCCGTGGGCACGCTGGCGCTACACCGCGCGGCCGCGCAAGATGCACCGTGCGTTGGAACGGGAGCGCTGGCTGCGCCGGCCGGTCGTGCAGGCGAAACTGTGGTTGCAGGATGCGATCGCCGGAATGCCGAAGTTCCCCGACGACGCGCTGGTCGACGAGCAACTCGACCGTGAGATCCACGCCGCGCCCGCACCGGGCGAGCCCGCCGAACAGAAAGCCTCCTGACTTGCGGTACTTCTACGACACGGAGTTCATCGACAACGGCCACACCATCGAGCTGATCTCCATCGGGGTCGCCGCCGAGGACGGTCGCGAATACTATGCGATCTCAACGGAATTCGATCCCGATCGGGCCGGCCGCTGGGTGCGCAAGAACGTGCTGCCGAAGCTGCCGTCACCGGCCTCGCCGCTGTGGCGTTCACGCAGGCAGATCCGGGCGGAGCTGGAGGACTTCTTCGGCGTCGACGGCGACGAGCCGATCGAGCTGTGGGCCTGGGTGGGCGCCTACGACCACGTGGTGCTGTGCCAGCTGTGGGGGCCGATGACCGACCTGCCGCCGGCGATGCCGCGCTTCACCCGGGAGCTGCGTCAGTTCTGGGAGGACCGCGGCAGCCCGCGGATGCCACCCCGTCCGCGCGACGCGCACGACGCGCTCGTCGACGCCAAGCACAACCTGTTCCGCTACCGGTTGATGACCGAGAGCGGTTTTGCGGCGCAGTTACCATAAACGGGTGAACTGGACCGTCGACGTACCCATCGACCAGCTGCCTGCGCTCCCGCCGCTGCCCGAGGACCTGCGGCAGCGCCTCGACGCCGCGCTGGCCAGGCCGGGCACTGCAGCAGCCGTCCTGGGACGCCGGCCAGGCCGCGGCGATGCGCAAGGTGCTGGAGAGCGTGCCGCCCGTCACGGTGCCGTCCGAGATCGAGAAGCTGAAGCGCCAGCTGGCCGACGTGGCCCGCGGTGAGGCGTTCCTGCTGCAGGGCGGCGACTGCGCCGAGACCTTCGCCGACAACACCGAACCGCACATCCGCGCCAACATCCGCACGTTGCTGCAGATGGCGGTGGTGTTGACCTACGGCGCGAGCATGCCGGTGGTCAAGGTGGCCCGGATCGCGGGGCAGTACGCCAAGCCGCGGTCGGCCGACGTCGACGCGCTGGGTCTGAAGTCCTACCGCGGCGACATGGTCAACGGGTTCGCTCCCGACGCCGCGGTCCGCCAGCACGATCCGTCGCGTCTGGTGCGCGCCTATGCCAACGCCAGCGCCGCGATGAACCTGGTGCGCGCGCTGACGTCGTCGGGGATGGCCTCGCTGCGCCAGGTGCACGACTGGAACCGGGAGTTCGTGCGCACGTCGCCGGCCGGGGCACGGTACGAGGCGCTGGCGGCGGAGATCGACCGCGCGCTGCACTTCATGAGCGCGTGCCGGGTCGACGACCGCAACCTCGACACCGCCGAGATCTACGCAAGCCACGAAGCCCTCGTCCTCGACTACGAGCGGGCCATGCTCCGGATGCACCGCGAGGACGAGCAGGAAGCCAAGCTTTACGACCTGTCGGCGCACTACGTGTGGATCGGCGAGCGCACCCGCCAGCTCGACGGCGCGCATGTCGCGTTCGCCGAGGTCATCGCGAATCCCATCGGTATCAAGATCGGCCCGACCACGTCACCGGAACTGGCGGTCGAGTACGTCGAGCGGCTGGACCCGCACAATGAGGCGGGCCTGGCTCACACTGGTCAGCCGGATGGGCAACCACAAGGTGCGCGACGTGCTGCCCGCGATCATCGAGAAGGTGCAGGCGTCGGGTCATCAGGTGATCTGGCAGTGCGATCCGATGCACGGCAACACCCACGAGTCCTCGACCGGGTACAAGACCCGGCATTTCGACCGCATCGTCGACGAGGTGCAGGGCTTCTTCGAGGTGCACCACGCGCTCGGCACCCACCCGGGCGGCATCCACGTCGAGATCACGGGTGAGAACGTGACCGAGTGTCTCGGTGGCGCACAGGACATCTCGGACACCGACCTGGCCGGCCGCTACGAGACGGCGTGCGACCCGCGGCTGAACACGCAGCAGTCGCTGGAGTTGGCGTTCCTGGTCGCGGAGATGCTGCGCGGCTGAGCGGTCAGAGCAGGTTGCTCAGGTTGGTGCCGAGCGTCCACGCTCCGGCGGCGGCCAGACCGGCCAGCGTGATCACCGCGACCACCCAGAAGAACAGCACCCGCCGCGACCGCTGGCGCGCCCAGTAGAACTCCTCGAGGTCGATTCCGGCGAATCGCCCTGTGCTCGGGAACAATTCGTCCATCTCGTCGTCGTCCTCGGCGTCGATGGGCAGTTCGTCGCGGCTGAACACCTTGGTGTCCCGACCGCCCGGTCGGGCGTTGTCGAGGTTCACGGTGGCGTCGTGGGCGTTCTGCGCGCGTTCGGTCAGCGTGGTCGCCGAGTTGTGCGACGCCGAGTTGCGGGGCGCCGGCACCCGGAAATAGGGGAGGTCGAGTTCGCGGACGATGATGTCGAGTTGTTCGGCCATCTCGCCCGCGTCGGCGAACCTGCCGGCCGGATCGCGCGCGGTCGCACACTCCACCAGATCGTCGAACTGCCGTGGCACGCCGCGGATCGCGGCACTGGGCGGCGGAACGTCGCGCTCCAGCCGCTGATAGGCGACGGTCAGTGCGGAGTCGCCGGTGAACGGGGTGCGCCCGGTCAGCAGCTCGTAGACCAGGATCCCGACGGAATAGACGTCACCGCGGGCATCGGTGTCGCCGGTGGCGACCTGCTCGGGGGACAGGTAGGCCGCAGTGCCCAGGATCACGCTGGTTGAGGTGATCTTGGCCTCGGCGACCGCGCGGACCAGACCGAAGTCGGCGATCTTGACGTCGCCGTCGTCACTGATCAGTACGTTCTCGGGTTTGATGTCGCGGTGCACCAGCCCCGCCGAGTGCGCCGCGGCGAGCCCGCCGAGCACCGGTCGCAGCACCGCGGCCACGGCGTGCGGCGGCATCGGGCCGCGTTCGCGCAGCAGCTCGCGCAGCGTGCCGCCCTCGATCAGCTCCATCACCAGGAACGGGTGCCTACCGTCGATGCCCTGGTCGTACACCGCCACCAGGCCGGGGTCTTTGAGCCGGGCCACCGCGCGCGCCTCGCGCTGGAACCGGGTCAGGAAGTCCTCGTCGCCCGCGTAGCGGGAGTCCATGATCTTCAGTGCGACCGGCCGGTCCAGCCGCAGATCCAGCCCGCGGTACACCCCGGACATCCCGCCGGTGGCGATCAGCGTGTCCACCCGGTAGCGACCTTCCAGCACGGTCCCCGACAGCGGGCCGGCAGGCTGGTAGGTCTCCATCGGATTCATGTTACGAGCCGGATTCCCAGTGCTCGCCCCGCCGAGCCGCAAGCGGCGTCGAACCGTGACCGCGTTGGTCCTAGACTTTGTGCGATGAGCAGCATTCCGACTGCCGAGGATGTCCTCGATCCCGACGAGCCCGTCTACGACCTCCCCACGGTGGCCCAGTTGTTGGGCACCGCGGTGACCAAGGTCCATCAGCAGCTCCGCGACGGACACCTGGTCGCGGTGCGGCGCGGCGGGATCATCGTGGTGCCCGAGGCGTTCTTCGATTCCGACGGGCACGTCGTCAGGAGCCTGCCCGGGCTCCTGGTGGTGCTGCGCGACGGCGGCTACACGCAATCAGAGATCATCCGCTGGCTGTTCACGCCGGACCCGACGCTGACGATCCGGCGCGACGGCTCGACCGAAGAGGTGGTCAACGCCCGGCCGGTCGATGCGCTGCACTCGCATCAGGCCCGTGAGGTGGTTCGTCGCGCGCAGGCGATGGCGTACTGACCGCGTCGGCGGGGCTCTCCGGGGCCTTGGCCAGCCAATACCAGGCCGCCGCCGCGCAGGCCAGGGACAGCAGCACGTGACCCCATGAGTACATGCCGTGCGCGCCGTCGGGTCGCCAGATCACGGTGATCCAGGTGGAGAACGCGGCGATCAGCGCGATCGACCGCCTGGAGGTGGCCAGCGCGGCGATGACCGCCAGCGGCCATGTGTAGTACCAGGGCAGCGCCGCGGGGACGAACAGCACGACCACGGCCATCAGCAGCGCGATGCCCTTCAGCGCGTCCCGGTCGGAGTGGCGGTAACGCCACCACAGCACCGGCGCCGAGATCGCGATGATCCCGATCCCGATGATGCGGGTGGTCTCCAGCACCGCGTAGAAGTTCACGGGCAGGACGAGGCCGACGACAGAGTTGACGAGGTTGGCGGTCGCGGTCGGGATGGTCAGCCAGTTGATGATCTTCACCGAACCGGCGAGCGCGGTCAGCCAGCCCAATCCGACACCGGCGGCCAGCGACAGCACCGCGAACACCGCGACGAAGACGACCACCGAGCCGGCCGCCGCGACCGCGAAGGACTTCGCCGGCGAGAAGCCGCGGCGCTCGCGCAGCGCGCGGGCCCACACCCACACCATGAAGGGAAGCGCCAGTCCCGCGGTGGCCTTCACCGCGACGGCGACGGCGATCAGGGTGACGCCCCCGATGTTGCGCCCGGCCAGGCACAGCGCGATGCCTGCGGCCATCAGCCCGACCATCAGCATCTCGTTGTGCACGCCACCCATCAGGTGGATGATCACCAGCGGGTTGAGCACGCAGATCCACAGCGCGGCGGGCCCGTTGCCGCCGACACGGCGGGCGATCCGCGGCGCGGCCCAGATCAGTAGCGCCAGGCCGGGCAGCATGCACAGGCGCAGCAGCATGGTCCCTGCCACGACGTCGTCGCCGACCAGCATCGTGACGAACTTCGCGACCAGGATGAACGCCGGCCCGTACGGCGCGGTGGTCGTCGTCCAGATGGGACTGACGTTGTCCAGCAACGAGTTCACGTTGACCACCGGCCCGACCACGTACGGGTCGAAGCCGTCGCGCAGCAGTGCGCCCTGGGCCAGGTAGGAGTACGTGTCGCGGCTGAACACCGGAACGCTGAGCAGCAGCGGAGCCAGCCAGAACGCGGTGGTCGCCCTCATCGTGTACTCGGAGGCGGTGCGGTCCACGACCCGGCGGCCCAGCCACAGCCACGCCAGCAGCATCAGCGCCACCCCGGTCCACAGCAGTAGCGAGGACACCACCAGTCCGTGCCCGAACCGCAGCCACGACATGTGCATCGACTCCAGCAGCGGGTCGTGGAGTCGGGTGCTGCCGGCGCCGGTGGCGCCGACGGTGATCAGCACCGCGCCGAGGGCGCCGACCAGCGCGGGCCGTGCCTGTGGGGACAGCGTGAAGTCTCTGAGGCGCCGCAGGTGTGCCGACAGGTCGGTGCGCGGGGCCGTGGTGGGTGTCGTCATGCTCCTAGGCGGACCGGTTCGCGGCCAATCTGGCGAGCTCGCTCAGCCCGGCCTTGGCCTGGAGGTCGATGGGCGCGGTGTCGAGGATCTCCAGCGCCCGCCGGGTCAGGGTGCCGATGCGGCGTTCGACGGCGGCCAGCGCGCCGACCGATTCGATCGCCAGGCACAGCTCCTTGACCTGAACCTCGGTCAGTTCGGTGCCGACCGAGCCGCGCAGCAGCTCGGCGGCGACGGGATCGCTCTTCTCCGCGAGCTGGATCGACTCGGCGAGCAGCACGGTGCGCTTGCCCGACCTCAGGTCGTCGCCGGACGGTTTGCCCGTCACGGCGGGATCGCCGAACACGCCTAGGACGTCGTCGCGCAGCTGGAACGCCACCCCGAGGTTGGTGCCGAGCTCGTGGAACGCCGACAGCACCTCGGGGCAGTCGGCGGCCGCGGCGGCGCCGAGTTGCAGGGGACGCGAGATCGTGTACGACGCGGTCTTGTAGATGTTCACGGTCAGCGCGGCCTCGACGGTTTCTGCGCCGGTGGCCTCGTTGACGATGTCGAGGTATTGGCCGCCGAGCACCTCGGTGCGGATGGCGCTCCACACCCGTTGCACGCGGCGGTGCGCGTCGGGGCCGATGTCGGCGCCGGCGACGATGTCGTCGGCCCACACCAGCGCGACGTCCCCGAGCAGGATCGCCGCGGACAGGCCGAACTGCTCCGAGGAGCCCAGCCAGTGGTTGTCGCGGTGGCGGTCGGCGAAGATCCGGTGCACGGTCGGCAGCCCCCGCCGGGTGGCGGAGGCGTCGATCACGTCGTCGTGGACGAGCGCGCAGGCCTGCAGCAGCTCGAGCGCCGAGAACAGTCGCAGCACCTCGGGACCTGGTTCCGTTCCGGCGACCGCGCGCCAGCCCCAGTACGCGAAGGCCGGTCGCAGGCGTTTGCCGCCGCGCAACACGAACTCCTCGACGGCCTCGGTCAGCACCGAGTAGTCCGCGCCGATGTACGCCGCATCCCGGCGGCGCTCGTGCAGGTATTCACGCAGCTGTTCGGTGACGGCCGCTGCCAGCTCGGCGGCTGACGGTGCCGATGCATCCACGCTCAGCGGGCGCCCCTTTCACTATGTGCTAAAGCCCCCGACTGCTCAGCGTAGAGCCTGTGACCCCGGAGGGAGAACGTCAGGGTTGGCGCGCCGGGTCCGGCGCGTCGCCGGGCTTGGGCGACTGGTCCCGGTTCGCGTAGGCCAGCCACCCGACGGCGGCGGCGACCAGCAGCGACGCGAGCCCGAGCCAGATCGCCGCGCCGGTGAACGACCGGGCGCTGGGGTCGGTGTAGCGGGCCTGCGCGTTCATCGTGCTGACGACTCCTGGGCGCATCTTCCACTCGACGACCGAGGATGAGATCTGGTCGCCGTTGGTGGAGGTGACCTCGCCGGGGAACGCGACCGACAACGACACGTCGGCCTCGGGGTCGCTCAGTGAGGTCAGGTCCGCCCGGCCTTCCAGGATCACCAGGTCGCCTGCCCGGCGCAGCGAGATGTCCACGCCCGCGGCGTCGCGGCTCATGCTGGCCAGCTGCGGCAGTTCGGCGAAGGTCAGGTCGGAGAACACGGCCTGCGAACCGACGAAGTCGTCGCGGCTGTACTCGGACACCGCGACCTTCTGCGCGAACGGCAGGTTGTTGAGCAGCTGCGGGCCCTTGTCGTCGTCGTCGCGGGGGATGGCCGCCGCGACGATCTGTCCGGACACCCGGTCGTCGGGGGAGACGGTGATCGAGGCCCGCACGCGCACGCAGCCGATCAGCGACGGCGCGACGACCAGCAGGAGCAACACCAGCGCCAGCAGGCGTCTGCGGGTGCGTTGACGGGTCAGCACCCGGTCATCGTGCCAGATCGGGTCCGGATCACAGCGGTAGCGCGCGGCCCAGGATGGCGAACGCGCGCGGATCGCCGGCGAAGTGGTAGCCGCGGATGATGTCGGTGAAGCCCAGTCGGCGGTAAAGCCGCCAGGCCCGGTTGTCCTCGCCGATGATCTCCGGGGTGGACAGCAGCACGTGCTGCTCGGGTCGGTCGTCGAGCAGTCGGCGGATCAGCGCCTCACCGAGCCCCTGCCCCTGCGCGCGGGGATGGATGTGCAGTTCGGTCAGTTCGAAGTAGCTCTTCATCAGCTCGGCGATGTCGCTGCGGTCGGCGCCGTTGCGCTGCAGGCCGGACACCACTTGTTGCTGCCACCACTGGTCGGGGGCACCGCAGTAGCCGTAGGCGATGCCGAGCATCGGGGCGGATCCGGGAGCCTCTGGGGTGCCGGCCACCTCGGCGGAGTCGGGCACCTCGATCGCCGCGACGGCCTTCCAGCCGCGTCGGCGAATGTGCTCGAGCCACATCGACGCGCGCTGATCCTCGGTGCCGCGCGGGTAACGCATGGCGTCCACGTACACCGCCAAAGCGTCGCCGAGGCGCTGTTGCATATCGCCGGGCGACAGATCGATCAGACGTGCCGCCAAGTGTCTGCCCCTCCTGAAGGTGAACGTGTGGCCGAGACCCATTATCGGCCGGACGGCAGAACCGGCAGGGGATGGGCGAGGCAGTGACCGCCGCGAGCGGCGCACGTCATAGAATCGTGCAGCGAACTAGGTGGTACGGCTCAGATCGACCTCGTATCATTACTGTTAAGTGTCCGTACTCGCGGGCATCCGACACTCCGACGACTGCGACGCCCCCACGGCAAGAGGGAGGGACGAATGCCACTCTCCGATCATGAGCAGCGCATGCTCGACCAGATCGAGAGCGCGCTCTATGCCGAGGACCCGAAGTTCGCGTCGAGCGTTCGTGGCGGGACTCTGCGCGCACCGTCGACTCGCCGCCGCCTGCAGGGCGCGGCGTTGTTCGTGCTCGGGCTGGCGATGCTGGTTGCCGGTGTGGCGTGGAACGCGACCTGGATCGGCAGCCTGCCCGTGCTGTCGGTGATCGGCTTCATCATCATGTTCGGCGGCGTGATCTTCGCGATCACCGGCCCGACCGTGGCCAAGGGTGACCGGGCGGCCGGCGAAGGCGGAGCGACCCGGCCCAACAAGCGGGTCAAGGGTGGCGGCGGGTCGTTCACCAGCCGGATGGAAGACCGCTTCCGGCGCCGGTTCGACGAGTGATTCCGACTTTCTGATCAGGGGCAGCCCATAGGGCTGCCCCTTCTTTTTTGCCCCACAACGCTTTTTTGCCCCACTACGCCCCACCGGCCCCGCGGTGCCGAAGCGCCGCTGTGAGCTGGCGTTTTTCTGCGCCTGCGGGGGGTCGGTGCCGGCTCGGTGGCGTGCTGATCCCCTGCGTTCCCCTCGGAGTGGGGCGTGGGACAACACTCGCGGGGAGATTTGGAGCAAAGTGGGGGATTGTGGGGTAAAGTGGCGGACAACGGAGCGACCGGGGTTCCGTTGAGGCAAGGCTTGAGCAAGGTCTGCGAGGTGACGAGATGTTCTTCGGCACCTACACGCCCAAGCTCGATGACAAGGGGCGACTGACGTTGCCCGCCAAATTCCGCGACGCGCTGGCAGGAGGGTTGATGGTCACCAAGAGCCAAGATCACAGCCTGGCTGTCCACCCGAGGGCCGAGTTCGAAGAGATGATCGCCGACATCTCGGCCCGGGCCAAGCGCGGCAACCCCCAGGCCCGCGCCTACCTGCGCAACCTGGCCGCGAGCACCGACGAGCAGTACCCGGATTCACAAGGCCGCATCACGCTGTCTGCCGAACACCGCCGCTACGCGAACCTGACCAAGGACTGCGTCGTGACGGGTTCGATCGGGTTCCTGGAAATCTGGGACGCCCAGGCATGGCAGGAATACCAGGAGCTTCACGAAGAGAACTTCTCCGCGGCCAGCGATGAAGCACTCGGCGACATCCTCTGATCTGGCCACCGGCCCGCAGGCCCGTGCAGTGCGGCCTCTGCCCGAACCGGCCCTGACGTACTTCCCCGACGTCAGGTCCGCGCTCTCGGACAGGGACCTCACTGCAGGGGCCGCCCCTATCTCACAGAGCGCAACCATGGTGGATGACCAGCCTCATGTCCCGGTCCTGCTCGACCGCTGTGTCGAGCTGCTGGCCCCCGCACTGACCCGGACGAGCGCCGACGGGGAAGGTGCGATCCTCGTCGACGCCACCTTGGGCGCCGGCGGCCATTCCGAGCGGTTCCTGACGCAGTTCCCCGCGGTGCGGGTGATCGGCCTCGACCGTGATCCCGACGCGCTGCAGATCGCAGGACGCCGGCTGGCCCGATTCGCGGATCGGGTCGCGCTGGTGCGTACCCGCTACGACGGCATCGAGCAGGCCGTCGAGCAAGCCGCGGAGCAGATCCCCGGCGCGGCAACGGGAGTCGACGCGGTGCTGTTCGATCTCGGGGTCTCCTCGATGCAGCTCGACCGCGCCGAACGAGGGTTCTCGTACTCGGCCGACGCGCCGCTGGACATGCGCATGGACGCGGGCTCCGACCTGACGGCCGCGCAGGTCCTCAACACCTACGACGAGAGGGCGCTGGCCCGGGTGCTGCGCGAATACGGCGAGGAGAAGTTCGCCGGCCGGATCGCGTCCTTCGTGGTCCGGCGCCGCGCGGTCACCCCGTTCACCACCACCGGCGAACTCGTCGAACTTCTCTATCAGGCCATCCCGGCCCCGGCCCGGCGCACCGGCGGTCACCCCGCCAAGCGCACCTTCCAGGCCCTGCGGATCGAGGTGAACGCCGAGCTGGAATCGCTGCGGTTGGCGATACCGGCTGCGCTGGAGCTGCTGCGCCCGCTCGGGCGGATCGCAGTGATGGCCTACCAGTCCCTGGAGGACCGGATCGTCAAGACCGAGTTCGCCGCCGCCACCGCCTCGCGCACGCCGCCGGGCCTGCCCGTCGAACTGCCCGGGCACGGGCCGAGATTCGTCGCGCTGACCCGGGGCGCCGAACGCGCCGATGCCGAGGAGATCGAACGTAATCCCAGAAGCGCCCCGGTCCGGTTGCGCGCGTTGGAGAAAGTGGGGGGACAGTAGCGATGAAGGCGAAGAAGCCGACGCGCAAGACCGCGGCAGCGCCCGGCGGGTCCGCCCGCCCTTCCCGGTCGGCAGGGCGATCCGCCCGCTCCGGCCGGGAGACGGTGAAGTCCAAGGACACGCGCAGGGCAGCGCGCGAGAACCGACGGGTGCCGGTCGAATCGCCGTCCCGCGGCAGCAGGCCGACCCGCGATCCGCGGCCGCAGCGGTCCGCGCCGCGCACCACGCCGGTCGCCCGCCCCAAGGACGTGCCGGCGCGCCCGAAGAGCGCCAGCCAGGCCAAGGCGCGAGCCAAGGCGCGGAAGGCGAAGGCGCCCAAGGTCGTCAAGACGCCGTTGCGCCAGCGGATCCTGATCCGGCTGGCGTCGATCGACCTGAACCCGCGCCGCCTGGTCGCGCGGGTGCCGTTCGTCGTGCTGATCATCGGAGCCCTCGGCCTCGGGCTGGGAGTGACTCTGTGGCTGTCCACCGACGCCGCCGAACGCTCCTACCAGCTGGGCGCCGCCCGCCAGGTGAATCAGGCGCTGATGCAACAGAAGGAAGCTCTCGAGCGCGACGTGTTGCAGGCCCAGGCCCCGCCGGCGCTGGCCGAGGCGGCCCGCAACCTGGGGATGATTCCGTCGCGCAACACCGCACACCTGGTGCAGGATCCGGCCGGGAACTGGATCGTCGTCGGCACGCCCAAGCCGGCCGAAGGCGTTCCGCCGCCGCCGCTGAACGCGCCGCTGCCGGAACCGGCCCCACCGGCACCGCCCGCGCCGCGCGTCGTCGAACCGCGCGAGGTGCCGGTCCGGCTGCCGATGGCGGTGACACCGCCCGCGGTTCCCGGCGCGATGCCCCCGCTGGGGCAGCCGCTGCCTCTTCCGCTTCCTCCGGTTGACCCGAACGGCGAAGTACCGCACGCCGTCTCGGGTGAGCTGCCGGTGCCCGGACCCGTGCAGCCGCTGGAGATCGGCCCGCTGATCGACCCGGCCGCCCCGCTGACACTCCCGGGACCCGAGCAGGCCGCACCCCCGGTGATCGTCCCCGAGGCGCCCGCGTGAGCCGCGCCAAGGAGCCCAACCAGGAGCGGTCGGCCAGGTCCCGGCGCACTCGGCAGGTCGCCACGCAAACCGGTTTGCGCAGTGCGTCTTTCGTCTTCCGGCACCGCACCGGCAACGCGGTGATCTTCCTGTTGCTGGTGGTCGCGGCAGCCCAGTTGTTCACGCTGCAGGTGCCGCGCGCCGAGGGCCTGCGCGCCGAGGCGGCCGGTCAGCTCAAGGTCACCGACATCGACCCGGCGCTGCGCGGCTCGATCGTCGACCGCAACGGCGACAAGCTGGCCTTCACGACCGAGGCCAGGGCGCTGACCTTCCAGCCGGTCCGGGTGCGCAAGCAGTTGGAGGAGGCGTTCGCCAAGAGCGCCGAGCTCAACACCGATGACGCACCCGACCCCGACGCCCGACTGCGCGAGATCGCCGCCGAGGTGTCCTCGCGGCTGGCGGGCACGCCGGACACCGCGACCGTGCTGAAGAAGCTGCGCAGCAACGAGACGTTCGTCTACCTGGCCCGCGCGGTCGATCCGGCGATCGCCGACGCGATCACCACCAAGTTCCCCGAGGTCGGCGCCGAACGCCAGGATCTGCGCCAGTACCCCGGCGGGGTGCTGGCCGCCAACATCATCGGCGGTATCGACTGGGACGGGCACGGTCTGCTCGGTCTGGAGGACTCGCTGGACTCGGTGCTCGCGGGCACCGACGGCTCCGTGACCTACGACCGCGGGTCCGACGGCGTGGTCATCCCGGGCAGTTACCGCAACCGCCACGACGCGGTCAACGGGTCCACGGTCACGCTCACCATCGACGACGACATCCAGTTCCACGTGCAGCAGCAGGTGCAGATGGCCAAGGACGCCTCCGGGGCCAAGAACGCCTCGGCGGTGGTGCTCGACGCCAAAACCGGCGAAGTGCTGGCGATGGCGAACGACAACACCTTCAACCCGGCCCAGGACCTGAGCCGGCAGAAGGGCAGGCAACTGGGCAACCTGGCGGTGTCCTCCCCGTTCGAGCCGGGCTCGGTGAACAAGATGATCACCGCCGCCGCGGTGATCGAGAACGGGCTGACCACGCCCGACGAGGTGCTTCAGGTGCCGGGCTCGATCAACATGGGCGGAGTCACGGTCGGCGACGCATGGGACCACGGCGTGATGCCGTACACCACGACCGGCGTGTTCGGGAAGTCCTCCAACGTCGGCACGCTGATGCTGGCCCAGCGCCTGGGCCCGGAGCGCTTCGCCGAGATGCTCAAGATGTTCGGGCTCGGGCAGCGCACCGGCGTCGGGCTGCCCGGCGAGAGTGCGGGCCTGGTGCCGCCGATCGACCAGTGGTCGGGCAGCACGTTCTCCAACCTGCCCATCGGCCAAGGCCTTTCGATGACGCTGCTGCAGATGACGGGCATCTACCAGGCCATCGCCAACGACGGGGTGCGGATTCCGCCCCGCATCATCAAGGACATCGTCGCCCCCGACGGCGCCCGCTCCGAAGAGCCGCGACCGGAGGGTGTGCGCGTGGTGTCGGCCGAGACGGCGCGCACGGTGCGCGACATGTTCCGGTCGGTGGTGCAGCGTGATCCGCGCGGCATCCAGCAGGGCACCGGCCCGCAGGCCGCCGTCGAGGGCTACCAGATCGCAGGCAAGACCGGCACGGCCCAGCAGATCAACCCGGCCTGCGGGTGCTACTACGACGACGTCTACTGGATCACCTTCGCGGGCATGGCCCCGTCCGACGATCCGCGCTATGTGATCGGCGTGATGCTCGACGCCCCGCATCGCGCCGCCGACGGCACGCCCGGTTCCTCGGCCGCACCGCTGTTCCACGACATCGCCTCCTGGCTGCTGCAGCGGGAGAACGTGCCGCTGTCGGCGGATCCGGGTGCCCCGCTGACGCTGCAAGCGGACTGACGTCCGGCACCCTCCGGCGCGAATGCGTAAGCAGCCCGGCGAGATCGGTACTGTGTCATGGCCATGAATCTGCGTCCCAGCCGTCCCGCCGGTCTCGCCCTCGGCGTACTGGCCGATCTGGTCGCGGCCGTACCCGCAGGCGGGGGCCCGACCCCCGACATCCTGATCACCGGCGTCACGCTGCGCGGTCAGGACGCGCGCCCCGGTGACCTGTTCGCCGCGCTGCCGGGTGCCCGGGCGCACGGCGGCCGGTACGCCGCCGACGCGGTGGACCGGGGAGCGGTCGCGGTGCTCACCGACGCCGCGGGGGTCGACGAGATCGCCGCCGCCGGCCTGTCGGGTGTGCCGATCATGGTGCATCCGCAGCCCAGGGCGGTGCTGGGGGAGCTCGCGTCGGCCGTCTACGGCCGGCCGTCGGAGAAACTGCGCGTCATCGGCGTCACCGGGACGTCGGGCAAGACCACCACCACCTATCTGGTCGAGGCCGGGCTGCGCTCGGCCGACCGCGTCGCCGGGCTGATCGGCACCGTCGGGGTGCGCATCGACGGCCACCAGCAGCCCGGCGGGCTGACCACCCCGGAGGCCCCCGATCTGCAGGCGCTGCTCGCGACCATGCTGGAGCGCGGCGTGGACACCGTCGTGATGGAGGTGTCCAGCCACGCGCTGGCGCTCGGGCGGGTGGACGGGGTGTCGTTCGCCGTCGGCGGGTTCACCAATCTGTCCCGCGACCACCTGGACTTCCACCCGACGATGGAGGACTACTTCGAGGCCAAGGCCCGGCTGTTCGACCCGGCGTCCCCGGTCCACGCCGCGCAGTCGGTGATCTGCGTCGACGACGAGTGGGGCCGGGCCATGGCGGCCCGCGCCGACCACCCCGTCACCGTCAGCGCGACCGGCCCCGCCGACTGGAGCGTCGAGCAGGTCCGCAACGCCGGCAACGGCGCGCAGGACTTCCTCGCGGTCGATCCCGCCGGTGTGCACCACGGCCTCGAGATCGGCCTGCCCGGCAGTTACAACGTGGCCAACTGCCTGCTCGCGGTCGCGCTGCTGGACGCGGTCGGCGTCTCGCCCGACCAAGCGGCGCCGGGCTTGCGGGACGCGACGGTGCCCGGCCGGCTGGAGGCGGTGAACCGGGGCCAGCCGTTCCTGGCGCTGGTCGACTACGCCCACAAGCCGGGCGCGCTGCAGGCGGTGCTGAAGACGCTGCGCGAGCAGAGCGCCGGCCGTGTGGCGGTGGTGTTCGGTGCGGGCGGCAACCGTGACCAGGGCAAGCGGGAACCCATGGGCCGGGTGGCCGCCGAGCTGGCCGACCTGGTGGTGGTGACCGACGACAACCCCCGCGACGAAGATCCGGCCCTGATCCGGGCGGCGATCCTGGCCGGCGCGACCGGTGCGCGCGCCGAGGTGGTCGAGATCGGTGACCGCCGCGCGGCGATCGAGCACGCGGTGGCGTGGGCCCGGGCCGGCGACGTGGTGCTGATCGCGGGCAAGGGTCACGAGGCCGGACAGACCAGCCACGGGCAGACCCGGCCGTTCGACGACCGTGACGAACTGGCCGCAGCGCTGGAGGTGCAACGGTGATCGAGCTCTCGCTGGCACGGATCGCCGAGATCGTCGGCGGCCGGCTGGCTGACGTGTCCGCCGAGGACGCGGCCACGACCATGGTCACCGGCTCCGTCGAGTTCGACTCGCGCGCGGTGACCCCCGGCGGCCTCTTCCTGGCGCTGCCCGGCGCACGCGCGGACGGCCACGACTTCGCGGCCACCGCGGTCGCTGCCGGTGCGGTGGCGGTGCTGTCGGCGCGCCCGGTCGGAGTGCCCGCCATCGTCGTCGACCCGGTGGGCCCGGATCCGGCGGCGGTCGGCACCTCCAGCGTTCTCGAACACGACAGCGACGGCTCGGGTGCCGCGGTGCTGGCCGCACTGGCCCGGTTGGCCGCCGCGGTCGCCGCCGAGCTCGTCGCGGACGGGCTGACGATCGTCGGCATCACCGGTTCGTCGGGCAAGACCTCGACCAAGGACCTGATCGCCGCGCTGCTGGCGCCGCTGGGCGAGGTCGTCGCCCCGCCCGGCAGCTTCAACAACGAGCTCGGCCACCCGTGGACCGTGCTGCGGGCCGGACGTTCGACCGACTTCCTGGTGCTGGAGATGTCGGCGCGCCACCCCGGCAACATCGCCGCGCTGGCCCGCATCGCCCCACCGTCGATCGCGGTGGTGCTCAACGTCGGCACCGCCCACCTCGGTGAGTTCGGCTCCCGCGAAGCCATCGCTGCGACCAAATCCGAACTCCCGCAGGCGGTCCCGGAATCCGGCGTGGTGATCCTCAACGCCGACGACCCCGCCGTGGCCGCGATGGCCGACAAGACCTCGGCGCGGGTGGTCCGGGTGGGCCGCGGCGCCGAGGCACTCGACGTGCGCGCCGACGGCGTGACGCTCGACGCGCTGGCCCGGCCGTCGTTCACGTTGCACGCCGGCTCCGGCGAGGTCCCGGTGACGCTCGCGGTGCACGGTGACCACCAGGTGTCCAACGCGCTGTGTGCGGCCGCGGTCGCGCTGGAGTGCGGCGCGACGCTGGAACAGGTGGCCGCCGCGCTGGCCGGGGCCGGTCCGGCGTCGCGGCACCGCATGCAGGTCAGCACGCGCGCCGACGGGGTGACGATCATCAACGACGCCTACAACGCCAACCCGGACTCGATGCGCGCCGGGCTGAAGGCGCTGGCGTGGATGAGTCGGCAGGGCGAGCGGGCGCGCAGCTGGGCGGTGCTGGGGGAGATGGCCGAGCTCGGCGACGACGCGATTACCGAACACGACCACATCGGCCGGCTGGCGGTGCGATTAGATGTCTCTCGACTCATCGTCGTCGGATCTGGGAGGCCTATGAGCGCCATGCTGCACGGCGCGGTCATGGAGGGGTCGTGGGGCTCCGAGGCGACCCCGGTCGCCGACGCCGACGCCGCACTCGAGATCCTGCGTGCCGAGCTGCGGCCCGGGGACGTGGTGCTGGTGAAGGCGTCCAACTCGACGGGCCTCGGCGCGCTGGCCGATGCGCTGGCCGAGGCGGGAGCGGACGACACCGCCGGCGACGGTGACCGATGAGGCAGATCCTGATCGCGGTCGCGATCGCGCTCACGGTGTCGATCCTGCTGACGCCGGTGCTGATCAGGCTGTTCACCCGGCAGGGGTTCGGCCACGAGATCCGCGAGGACGGGCCGCCCAGCCACCACAAGAAGCGCGGCACCCCGTCGATGGGCGGGGTCGCGATCGTCGCAGGCATCTGGGCCAGCTACTTCGGCACGCACCTGGTCGGCGTGCTCATCGACGGCAAGGGCCCGTCGGCGTCGGGCCTGCTGGTGCTCGGGCTGGCCACCGCGCTCGGCGCGGTCGGCTTCCTCGACGACCTGATCAAGATCCGCCGCGCCCGCAACCTCGGGCTGAACAAGACCGCCAAGACCGTCGGCATTCTGATCGCCGCGGTGCTGTTCGGCGTGCTGGCCCTGCAGTTCCGCAACGCCGACGGCCTGACCCCGGGCAGCGCCGAGCTGTCCTACGTCCGCGAGATCGCCACCGTGACGCTCGCGCCCGCGGTGTTCGTGCTGTTCTGCGTCGTGGTGGTCAGCGCCTGGTCGAACGCGGTGAACTTCACCGACGGCCTCGACGGGTTGGCCGCCGGTGCGATGGCGATGGTCTGCGCGGCCTACGTGCTGATCACGTTCTGGCAGTTCCGCAACGCGTGCGCCACCAGTCCGGGGGTCGGGTGCTACAACGTGCGCGACCCGCTGGACCTGGCGATCATCGCCGCGGCCACCGCCGGTGCGTGTATCGGCTTCCTGTGGTGGAATGCGGCGCCGGCCAAGATCTTCATGGGTGACACGGGGTCGCTGGCCCTGGGCGGCATCATCGCGGGCCTGTCGGTCACCAGCCGCACCGAGATGCTGGCCGTTGTGCTGGGCGCGCTGTTCGTCGCCGAGGTCACCTCGGTGGTGGTGCAGATCCTGGCGTTCCGCACCACCGGCCGCCGGGTGTTCCGGATGGCGCCGTTCCATCACCACTTCGAGCTGGTGGGCTGGGCCGAGACCACCGTGATCATCCGGTTCTGGTTGCTCACCGCCATCGCCTGCGGTCTGGGTGTGGCCCTGTTCTACAGCGAGTGGCTGACCACCGTCGGTGCCTGACATGCAGCCGATCTCGCCTGGAGCGGCCGTGCTCGTCGTCGGTGCCGGCATCACCGGACGTGCGGTGCTGGCCGCGCTGGCCCCTCTCGGAGTCCGCGCGACACTCACCGACGACAGCCCGAACGCGCTGACCGCGTCCGCGCAGCGGGGCGCCGAGGTCGTCGACCCGGCGAACGCGGCCGGCCGGATCGCCGACTTCGACCTCGTGGTCGTCAGCCCCGGTATCCCGCCCACCGCGCCGATCCCTGTCGCCGCGGCCGCCGCAGGCGTCCCGGTGTGGGGGGACGTGGAGCTGGCCTGGCGGCTGGACCGCTCCGGCCGGTTCGGCCCGCCCCGGCAGTGGCTGGTGGTGACGGGCACCAACGGCAAGACCACGACCACGTCGATGCTCCACGCGATGCTGGTCGCGGCGGGCAGGCGCGCGGTGCTGTGCGGCAACATCGGTGACCCGGTGCTGTCGCAACTGGACGAGCCGGCCGAGGTGTTCGCAGTCGAGCTGTCCAGCTTCCAGCTGCACTGGGCGCCGTCGCTGCACCCGGAGGCCGGCGCGGTGCTCAACGTCGCCGAGGACCACCTGGACTGGCACGGTTCGATGGCGGCCTACGCCGGGGACAAGGCCCGTGCGCTGACCGGCCGGGTGGCCGTGGGCGGGGTCGACGACGCGATCGCCGCCGAACTGCTGGCGGCGGCCCCGGCCGCGGTGAAGGTGGCGTTCCGGCTGGGGGAGCCGGGCCCGGGCGAGATCGGGGTCCGCGACGGCCTGCTGGTCGACAACGCGTTCGGCGACGGCGTGGTGCTGGCCGCCGCCGACACGATCGCGGTGGCCGGCCCGGTCGGGGTGCTCGACGCGCTCGCCGCCGCGGCGCTGGCCCGGGCGGTCGACGTGCCGGCGGCCGCGATCGCCGGCGCCCTGGCGGCCTTTCAGGTGGGCAGGCACCGCGCGGAGGTCGTCGCGGTCGCCGAGGGCATCACCTATGTCGACGACTCCAAGGCCACCAATCCGCACGCCGCGCAGGCGTCGATCACCGCGTTCCCCCGGGTGGTGTGGGTGGCCGGCGGCATGCTCAAGGGCGCGTCGGTCGACGAGCTCGTCGTGGCGACCGCCGATCGGCTGGCCGGCGTCGTGCTGATGGGCCGGGACCGCGCGGTGGTCGGTGAGGCGTTATCGCGACACGCGCCGGATGTCCCCGTCGTGGAGGTTGTGACAGGGGAGGATTCTGTGATGCTTGAGAAAGATGAGTCAGGTGTTACTCGTGTGACTCGAGTGAAACCGGTGGGCGGGCAGGCGCCGGCCGATGCGCTGATGGGTGCCGTGGTCGCCGCGGCACGCGACCTGGCCCGGCCCGGGGACACGGTGCTGCTCGCACCGGCGGGGGCGTCGTTCGACCAGTTCACCGGCTACGGCCACCGCGGCGACGCATTCGCCGCCGCGGTCCGCGCCGCGCTCAGGTAGCGGGCGGACCGCACGTGAGCAGTATTCTGCACCGGCTTCGCAACCGTCGCGCGAACCCGGCCGTCGACGCCGACGCGGTGACCGGCGGGAACTCCACCCCCGCGCTGCACCTCCCGCGCACCCGGGTCGGCGCCTGGCTGGGCCGGCCGATGACGTCGTTCCACCTGATCGTCGCGGTCACCGCACTGCTGATCACCATGGGCCTGACCATGGTGCTGTCGGCGTCGGGGGTGTATTCCTACGACCAGGACGGCTCGCCGTGGGCGGTGTTCGCCAAGCAGGTCCTCTGGACGGTCGTCGGTCTGTTCGCGTTCTACGTGGCGCTGCGCACGCCCATCGCGGTGATGCGACGCTTCGCCTTCGCCGGTTTCGCGTTCACCGTCGTGCTGCTGGTCCTGGTGCTGATCCCCGGGATCGGCCAGGTGGCCAACGGTTCTCGTGGCTGGTTCGTGGTGGCCGGGCTCTCGATGCAGCCCTCGGAGCTGGCCAAGATCGCGCTGGCGATCTGGGGTGCGCACCTGCTGGCCGCGCGCCGGATGGAACACGCGAGCCTGCGCGAGATGCTGGTGCCGCTGGTGCCGGCCGCGGTGGTCGCGCTGGCGTTGATCGTCGCGCAGCCCGACCTCGGGCAGACGCTGTCGATGGGTGTGATCCTGCTGGGTCTGCTCTGGTATGCGGGCCTGCCACTGCGGGTGTTCCTGACCTCGCTGGGCGCGGTGATGGTCTCCGGCCTGGTACTCGCGCTCGCCGAGGGCTACCGCTCGGCTCGTGTGCAGTCCTGGCTGAACCCCGGCGCCGACGCCCAGGGCGCGGGATATCAGGCCCGGCAGGCGCGGTTCGCGCTGGCCAACGGCGGGGTGTTCGGTGACGGCCTGGGCCAGGGCGCTGCGAAGTGGAACTACCTGCCCAACGCCCACAACGACTTCATCTTCGCCATCATCGGCGAGGAACTCGGGTTCGTCGGCGCGGTGGGCCTGCTGTTGCTGTTCGGCCTGTTCGCCTACACCGGCATGCGTATCGCGCGCCGCTCGGCCGACCCGTTCCTCAAGCTGCTCACCGCCACCGCCACGCTGTGGATCCTGTCGCAGGTGTTCATCAACGTCGGCTACGTGGTCGGTCTGCTCCCGGTGACGGGTCTGCAGCTGCCGCTGATCTCGGCGGGCGGCACGTCGACGGCCACCACCCTGTTGATGATCGGGATCATGGCCAACGCCGCCCGGCACGAACCGGAGGCGGTCGCGGCGCTGCGCGCCGGCCGCGACGACCGGGTCAACCGGCTGCTGCGGCTGCCGCTGCCCGCGCCGTACGTGCCGACCCGTACCGAGGCGCTGCGTGACCGGCTGCGCAGACGGCCCAAGACCGAGGCCCCCGCGAGACCTGCCAAGCCGGCCCGATCCGGCAGGACCGCCAAGGCCGGCAGGGCCGCCAAATCGGGCAAGGCCGCGGAGCGGGCCGAGCGCCGGTCCGCGCGGGCGGCCGGCGGGCACCCGGTGCGGTCGGGCAGGTCCTCCGGCGGCTACGGTGATACCCGGCGAAATCAGGGCCGTCGGGCCCATGCATTGGAAGGTCAGCGTTACGGGTGACAGGGATCTCGGTCCCGGCGGGGCCGGAGCGGAGCGACCGGGGAATCTCTGTGGTTCTTGCCGGTGGTGGCACGGCGGGCCACGTCGAACCCGCGATGGCGGTCGCCGACGCGCTGACCGCGCTGCATCCCGGCGTGCGGATCACCGCGCTGGGCACCGCGCGCGGTCTGGAGACCCGGCTGGTGCCGCAACGCGGATACCACCTCGAGCTGATCACCCCGGTGCCGCTGCCCCGCAAGCCGTCGGCTGACCTGTTCCGGTTGCCGCTGCGGGTGCGGCGCGCGGTGCGCGAGACACGTGCGGTGCTCGACGGCGTCGACGCCGATGTGGTGATCGGCTTCGGCGGGTACGTCGCGCTGCCCGCGTATCTGGCGGCGCGCAGCACCCGTCCCGGCCGGCGGATCCCGGTGGTGGTGCACGAGGCCAACGCCAGCGCCGGCTGGGCCAACAAGGTCGGCGCCCGTTCGGCACAGCGCGTGCTCGCTGCCGTCCCCGATCCGGGCCTGCCGCACGTCGAGGTGGTGGGGGTGCCGGTGCGGGAGGCCATCACCGTGCTGGACCGGATGGCGCTACGCGCCGAGGCCAGGGCCCACTTCGGATTCGCGCCCGACGCCAGGGTGCTGCTGGTCTTCGGCGGGTCCCAGGGCGCGCAGTCGCTCAACCGGGCGGTCTCGGGCGCCGCGGAAGAGCTTGCCCGGCAAGGTGTCTCGGTACTGCACGCGCACGGGCCGAAGAACACCCTGGAGCTGCGCACGCCGGAGCCCGGAGATCCGCCGTACGTCGCGGTGCCGTACCTGGACCGGATGGACCTGGCCTATGCGGCAGCCGATCTCGCGGTCTGCCGGTCCGGGGCGATGACCGTCGCCGAGGTCACCGCCGTCGGGCTGCCCGCGATCTATGTCCCGCTTCCCATCGGCAACGGCGAGCAACGGCTCAACGCGCTGCCGGTGGTCGAGGCCGGTGGCGGCATCGTCGTCGACGACCGTTCGCTGACACCGGAATTGGTGGCCGGCACGGTGCCCGGGCTGCTCAACGACGCGGACACGCTCAACGCGATGACCGCGGCCGCCGCGCTGGCCGGACACCGCGACGCGGCGCGACGGGTGGCCGAGGTGGCCCTGGAGGTCGCCCGCCACACCGGCGACCGGCGGGTGCGGCGATGACCACGCACCGGCACCCGGGTGAGCTGCCTCCGGAGCTGCAGCGGGTGCACATGGTCGGCATCGGCGGCGCAGGGATGTCGGGCATCGCCCGCATCCTGCTCGACCGCGGCGGGCTGGTGTCGGGATCGGACGCCAAGGACTCGCGCGGGGTGATCGCGCTGCGGGCCAGGGGCGCGCAGATCCGCATCGGGCACGATCCGTCGGCGCTGGACATGCTGCCCGGCGGGCCGACCGTGGTGGTCACCACCCACGCGGCGATCCCGAAGACCAACCCCGAGCTGGTGGAGGCGCACCGGCGCGGCATCCCGGTGATCCTGCGGCCCGAGGTGCTGGCCAAGCTGATGGCCGGGCACACCACGCTGATGGTCACCGGCACGCACGGCAAGACCACCACCACCTCGATGCTGATCGTCGCGCTGCAGCACTGCGGGTTCGACCCGTCGTTCGCGGTCGGCGGTGATCTCGGCGAGGCCGGCACCAACGCCCACCACGGCAGCGGCTCCTGTTTCGTGGCCGAGGCCGACGAGAGTGACGGGTCGCTGCTCGAATACCGGCCGGACATCGTGGTCGTGACCAACATCGAGGCCGACCATCTCGACTTCTTCGGCAGTGTGCAGGCCTACACCCAGGTGTTCGACGACTTCGCGGCCCGCATCAAACCCGGTGGGGCGCTGGTGGTCTGCGCCGACGATCCGGGCGCCCGCGCGCTGGCCGACCGGGTGTCGGCCACCGGGGTGCGGGTACTGCGTTACGGCAGCGCAGGGGACCTCGACGCGACGCTGGTGGAGTGGACCCAGCAGGGGACCGGCGCGGTCGCCGAGATCCGGTTGGCCGACGAGGGCCGGGTGCACACGATGCGGCTGTCGGTCCCGGGTCGGCACATGGCGCTCAACGCGCTCGGTGCGCTGCTGGCAGCCAGGGAGGCGGGCGCGGACCTGGACACCGTGCTCGACGGGCTGGCCGGATTCGAAGGTGTGCGAAGGCGTTTCGAGCTGGTGGGCACCGCCAGCGGGGTGCGGGTCTTCGATGACTACGCCCACCACCCGACCGAGGTCCGGGCCACGCTGACCGCGTTGCGCACCGTCGCCGAACAGGCGGGCGCGGGGCGCGCCATCGTGGTGTTCCAGCCCCATCTGTATTCGCGCACCGAGGCTTTCGCGTCGGAGTTCGGCGCGGCGCTGAGCACCGCCGACGCGGTCGTGGTGCTCGACGTGTACGCGGCCAGGGAACAGCCGCTGGCCGGGATCAGCGGGGCCACCGTCGCGGACGCGGTGTCGGCCCCGGTCACCTACATCCCGGACTTCTCCGCGGTGGCCGCAAGGGTGGCCGAGATCGTCCGGCCCGGCGACGTGGTGGTCACGATGGGCGCCGGTGACGTGACCCTGTTGGGGCGGGAGATCCTGGCCGAGGTGGACGCCAGGGCATGACCGAGCCGACCGAGGACGGCCCCGCGACTCCACCGACCGACGCTGCGGCCGAGACCGAGGACGCCGCAGAGGATTTCGAGGGCCCACGGCGCCAGGCCCGGCGCGAGCGCGAGGAGCGCCGCGCCGCGCAGGCCAGGGCGACCGCGATCGAGCAGGCCCGCAGGGAGGCCAAGCGACGGGCGATGGGCACCCCGGCGCCGGAGACCCGGACACTCGGGCGGGGCACGGTCCGCGGGCTCAAGGTGCTGATGTGGACCGTGCTGGCCGCGGTCCTGGTGGTCGGGCTGGGTCTGCTGCTGTACTTCACGCCGATCATGTCGGTGCGCAACGTCGTGGTCGTCGGAGTGGGGGCGGTGACCCAGGACGAGGTGGTGGCCGCGGCCGGCGTCACGTCGGGCACCCCGCTGCTTCAGGTCGACACCGACACCGTCGCCGAACGGGTCGCCGGTATCCGCCGGATCGCGTCGGCCCGCGTGCAGCGGCAGTACCCGTCGACGCTGCGGATCACCATCGTCGAACGGGTCCCGGTGGTGCTCAGGGACTATCCCGACGGCGTGCACCTGTTCGACCGGGACGGGGTCGATTTCGCCGTCGCGCCGCCGCCGCCGGGCATCCCGTACCTGGACGCCGAGAACCCCGGGCCCAACGATCCGGCGACGATGGCCGCGCTGCAGGTGATGACCTCGCTGCGGCCCGACGTGGCCGCCCAGGTCGGGCGGGTGTCGGCGCCGTCGGTGGCGGCGATCACGCTGACGCTGGTCGACGGCCGCACCGTGGTGTGGGGGACCACCGACCGCACCGAGGAGAAGGCGCTCAAGCTGGCTGCGCTGCTGACCCAGCCCGGGCAGGTCTACGACGTCTCCAGCCCGGATCTGCCGACGGTCAAGTAGTGACGCGGCCGGAATCGCGGAATTTTGTCGTGTCGTTTCGGCGCGCCTGCCCGGCGTGCGTGGTGACCACCCCTAACGTTCTGGTTGCGCGGAACAACTTGACATAACTCTAAGCCTCTGGTTGAGGTTGAGGGTTTGCTCCAGCGGTTATCCGCTACAGGACCTACAAACCAGGCAGGAAGGGCGTTCGATGACCCCCCCGCATAATTACCTCGCTGTGATCAAGGTGGTCGGCATCGGTGGCGGCGGCGTCAACGCCGTCAACCGGATGATCGAACAGGGTCTCAAGGGCGTCGAGTTCATTGCGATCAACACCGACGCGCAAGCGCTGTTGATGAGTGATGCCGACGTCAAGCTCGACGTCGGCCGCGATTCCACCCGCGGTCTCGGCGCGGGTGCGGACCCGGAAGTGGGCCGCAAGGCCGCCGAGGACGCCAAGGACGACATCGAGGAGCTGCTGCGCGGCGCCGACATGGTGTTCGTGACCGCCGGTGAGGGTGGCGGCACCGGCACCGGCGGCGCGCCGGTGGTCGCGTCGATCGCCCGCAAGCTGGGCGCGCTGACCGTCGGTGTGGTGACGCGTCCGTTCTCGTTCGAGGGCAAGCGGCGCAGCAACCAGGCCGCCGACGGCATCGCGTCGCTGCGCGAGAGCTGCGACACGCTGATCGTCATCCCCAACGACCGGCTGCTGCAGATGGGTGACGCCGCGGTGTCGCTGATGGACGCGTTCCGCAGCGCCGACGAGGTGCTGCTCAACGGCGTGCAGGGCATCACGGACCTGATCACCACGCCGGGCCTGATCAACGTGGACTTCGCCGACGTCAAGGGCGTCATGAGCTCCGCGGGCACCGCGCTGATGGGCATCGGCTCGGCGCGCGGCGACGGCCGGGCGCTCAAGGCCGCCGAGATCGCGATCAACTCCCCGCTGCTGGAGGCGTCGATGGAGGGCGCCCTGGGCGTGCTGCTGTCGGTGGCCGGCGGCAGCGACCTGGGCCTGTTCGAGATCAACGAGGCCGCGTCGCTGGTGCAGGAAGCGGCCCACCCCGAGGCCAACATCATCTTCGGCACCGTCATCGACGACTCGCTCGGCGACGAGGTGCGCGTCACGGTCATCGCCGCGGGCTTCGACGCCGCGGGACCCGGACGCAAGCCGGTCACCGGTGAGACGGCCGCCGCCGCGGCGGCGGCGAACCAGCCGATCGCGCCGGGCAAGGCCGGCCGGGTGAACTCGTCGATCTTCGACCCGGCCGATCCGGCGAGTGTGCCTGCCGGGCACACCAACGGCGCGACGGTGCGGATCGGCGGCGGTGACGACGGTGGCATCTCCGACGACGACGTCGACGTGCCGCCGTTCATGCGCCACTGAGCGGCCGGAGGTTTCCGCCCGTGACATTCCGGGTCAGACGCGTGACCACCACCCGCGCGGGTGGTGTCTCCAAGCCGCCGTTCGCGACCTTCAACCTCGGCGACCACGTCGGTGACGCCCCGGCGGCGGTGGCGGCCAACCGGCGCCGGCTCGCCACGACGCTCGGTCTCGGCGACGGCATCGTGTGGATGAACCAGGTGCACAGCGCCGACGTCGCCGTGGTCGACCGCGGCGGTGAGACGGTCGACGCCACCGACGGCCTGGTGACCACCACCCCGGGATTGGGTCTGGCGGTGGTGACCGCGGACTGCGTGCCGGTGCTGATGGCAGACGCCCGCGCCGGGGTCGTGGCCGCGGTGCACGCAGGCCGGGTGGGCGCCGCCGCGGGCATCGTCGCGCGGGCGCTGCGGACCATGACGGACCTCGGAGCCACCGTCGGCGACGTGTCGGTGCTGCTCGGTCCCGCCGTCAGCGGCCGCAACTACGAGGTGCCCGAGCAGATGGCCGCCGAGGTGGAGCGTGCGCTGCCGGGTAGCCGCACCACGACGCAGCGCGGCACGGCGGGGCTGGATCTGCGGGCCGGCATCGTGGCGCAGCTGCGCGCGCTCGGCGTACGGTCGATCGACGTGGACCCCCGGTGCACGGTCGAGGACACCAAGCTGTTCAGTCACCGTCGCGACGCGCCGACCGGGCGGATGGCCTCGGTGATCTGGCTGGAGCCTGCGCCGTGACGCGCGAGGACGACCTCGGCCGCGCGCTGCGGGCGCTGCAGGACCGGGTCGCGCGGGCCGCCGAGGCCGCGGGCCGCGACAGCGACGAGATCGAACTGCTGCCGGTGACCAAGTTCTTCCCGGCCACCGACGTGGTCGCGCTGCACCGGCTGGGGTGCTCGGCGTTCGGGGAGTCCCGCGACCAGGAGGCGACCGCCAAGATCGAGGAGGTCGGCGAACTCGTCGGGGGAGCGCCGCTGCGTTGGCACATGGTGGGGCGGATCCAGCGCAACAAGGCGCGGTCGGTGGCCCAGTGGGCGTACGCGGCGCACTCGGTGGACAGCCCCAAGGTGATCGCGGCGCTGGACCGGGCCGCCGCCGAGGCGCTGGACGAGGACCGGCGGCCCGCGCCGCTGCGGGTGTACCTGCAGGTGAGTCTGGACGGAGACGAGACCAGGGGTGGGGTCGACGTCGCCGCGTCGGGCCGGGTCGACGACCTGTGCGGCGCGATCGATGCCGCACCCGGTCTGGAGTTCGTCGGACTGATGGCGATCCCGCCGCTGAACTCCGATGCCAGCGAAGCGTTCGCCCGGCTGGAGCAGGAGATTGACCGGGTGCAACGCGGTTATCAGCAACGTCTCGGGCTGTCCGCCGGCATGTCCGGCGATCTCGAAACGGCGATCCGACACGGATCTACTTGTGTGCGTGTCGGTACCGCGCTCCTGGGATCGCGACCGCTAACGTCACCGGAAGTAGTCACACCAGTCACATCGTCATCACAGACACCAAACTTGCCGAACTTTCCTGAGTCTTCTCCGCACGAAGGGTCCTCACAATGAGCACACTGCACAAAGTCAAGGCCTACTTCGGTATGGCGCCGCTGGACGACTACGAGGACGACTACTACGAGGACGACGACCGCGCCGCCGGACGCGGCTACCGGCGTCCCCGCGAGGACCGCTTCGAGGACGAGAGCTACGTGCGTGGCTATGACGGACCGGCCGACGAGCGGCGTCGTGAGTACGACGAGCCGGCTCCCTACCGGGGCGGCTTCGACGACGCCCGCTTCGAGCCGCGGTTGCGCGGCCCGCGCGAATTCGACCGCACCCCACCGCGTCTCGGTGCGATGCGGGGTTCGACGCGCGGCGCACTGGCAATGGACCCGCGGGGGATGGCCGAGCTGTTCGAGGCGGGCAGCCCGATGGCGAAGATCACCACGCTGCGCCCCAAGGACTACAGCGAGGCCCGCACCATCGGCGAGCGCTTCCGCGACGGCACCCCGGTGATCATGGACCTGGTCTCGATGGACAACGCCGACGCCAAGCGCCTGGTCGACTTCGCGGCCGGATTGGCATTCGCGCTGCGCGGCTCGTTCGACAAGGTGGCCACCAAGGTCTTCCTGCTCTCCCCGGCCGACGTCGACGTGACCGCCGAGCAGCGCAGGCGCATCGCCGAGGCGGGCTTCTACGCCTACCAGTAACCCTCCCGGTCACCCCGGGTAGGCTGGCGGCGTCGCGCGGGCGTTGTCGCCCGAAGCGACTCGGGCTGCGTCCGCAGCCTGTAGTCAAAGTCACACATCTGCCTGAGTGAGGTCGGCTTAGTTGGCGCTCTTCTTCGAGATCCTGGGTTTCGCGCTGTTCGTTTTCTGGCTCCTGCTGATCGCCCGGGTCGTGGTCGAGTTCATCCGCTCGTTCAGCCGGGACTGGCATCCGCGCGGGGCCACGGTGGTGATCCTGGAGATCATCATGTCGCTGACCGACCCGCCGGTGAAGCTGCTGCGACGGCTGATTCCGCAGCTCACGATCGGTGCGGTGCGCTTCGACCTGTCGATCATGGTGCTGCTCCTGCTCGCGTTCATCGGCATGCAGCTCGCGTTCGGGGCGGCGGTCTGACCGCATGCCGGCGGCGGGGTGAAACCTCGGCACCGGGCGCTGGGCGCAACCAGCGGAATGTCGGGTTTGGATATTAATTATCGACCTCGCCTGCAACCGCCGGGTCTGGTGTGACAGGATGGACGCCAGTTACGTTGCAAGCAAGGCTTTACACTTCGAATTCAGTTGACGGTCCAGACTTCAAGGGGGCAGACAATGCCGCTCACTCCTGCCGACGTGCACAACGTGGCATTCAGCAAGCCACCCATTGGTAAGCGCGGCTACAACGAGGACGAGGTCGACGCGTTCCTCGACCTCGTCGAGAACGAGCTGTCCCGCCTCATCGAGGAGAACAGTGACCTGCGTCAGCGGGTAGCCGAGCTGGACCAGGAACTGGGTCAGGCCCGTGCCGGCGAAGGCGCTTCCCAGCCGACCCAGACGCTGCCAGTCTACGAGCCGGAGCCCGAACCCGCACCGGCTCCGACGCCCGAGCCGGCCTACGAGGCCCCGCCCGCGCAGGCCGCGGCGCCGGTTCCCGAGGACCAGCATCTGCGGGCGGCCAAGGTGCTCAGCCTGGCCCAGGACACCGCGGACCGCCTGACCAACAGCGCCAAGGCCGAGTCGGAGAAGATGCTCGCCGACGCCCGCGCCCAGGCCGACGCGATGGTCACCGAGGCCCGCCAGACCGCCGAGACCACGGTGACGGAGGCGCGTCAGCGCGCCGACGCGATGCTCGCCGATGCGCAGAGCCGGTCGGAGACCCAGCTGCGCCAGGCCCAGGAGAAGGCCGACGCCCTGCAGGCCGACGCCGAGCGCAAGCATTCCGAGATCATGGGCACCATCAACCAGCAGCGCACGGTGCTCGAAGCGCGGCTCGAACAGCTGCGCACCTTCGAGCGCGAGTACCGCACCCGCCTCAAGACCTACCTGGAGTCTCAGCTCGAAGAGCTCGGCTCGCGTGGCTCGGCGGCCCCCGTGGACACCGGTGCCGGCAACGACGGTGGCCTGAACCAGTTCAACCGGGGCAACAACTAGTCACGTGCGGCTGCGAACCGGGTCCGACCGATGCTGATCGCCGCGCTCGTCCTGGCCGTCATCGGCCTGGCGGCGTTGGTGATGGCGGTGGTCACCAGCAACGAACTCATCGCGTGGGTCTGCATCGCGGCCAGCGCCATCGGCGTGATCCTGTTGATCGTCGACGCGCTGCGGGAGCGGTCGAACCGGAATTCGGACGACGAATCCGACTCGGCGGCAACTGATTCCGATGATCCCGAATCGGCCGGGTCCGAATACGAGCACTATCCGGACGAGGCGCCGATCGCCGAGGACTACGACGGGACTCTCGACGAGCCGCCTGCCGGGTCGGCCGCCGAGGACCCCGCCGCGGTGGACGTCGAACCCGAGACCCGCAGCGACGGCGAGACGCCGAAGAACTGACCGCGCTCAGCGGTGGGCCGACTCCTGCCCGTCGGCCGGGGTGGCGAGCAGGTCGCGCACCTCGTCGTCACTGACCTGGTGGAAGTCGGCGAACACCTGGCCGACCGCGCGGAAATCGGGCGGCATCGTCGAACACACCACCTCGTCGGCCTCGGTGCGCAGCCGCCGGCAGACCGATGCCGGCCCGACCGGTACCCCGACGATCACCCGCCGCGCCCCCGACCGCCGCGCGGCGCGGACGGCCGCGGTCATGCTGGCCCCGGTGGCGAGGCCGTCGTCGACCAGGATCACCGTACGGGCCTGCAGCATCAGCGGATCACGATCGCCGCGGTAGGCCTGTTCGCGGCGGTGCAGTTCGGTGGTCTCGCGGTCCACCGCCTCGCGCACCGCGCTGTCGGCGATGCCGAGGTCGCGCACCAGGTCGTCGTTGAGCACCATCCCGCCACTGGTCAGCGCGCCCATCGCGAGTTCGGGCCACTGCGGTACCCCGAGCTTGCGCACCAGGCACACGTCCAGCGGTGCGTGCAGCTCGCGGGCGACCTCCCAGGCCACCGGCACCCCGCCGCGGGCCAGGCCGAGCACCAGCAGGTCCGGTTCGCCGCGATGCCGGGCGAGGTCGCGCGCCAGGACCTGTCCCGCGTCGCGGCGGTCCCGGAAGGTGCGGTTCCTGTCGGCCATCTTTTCGTCCCGTGGCGGAATACCCTCGTGCCGTCGGCGGCAATCCGCGGCCGCGGCGGCGCCGAATGGTTACCGACATCCCTCACCGGCACCCGGGAGCACTATGGGCATCGAGTACGACTGCGTGGTCGGCCACCCCCGCGACGAGGTCTGGCGGTGGCACGCCCGTCCCGGCGCGATGCGCAGGCTGGTCCCGCCCTGGCAGCCGATGTCGGTGGTGTCCGAGGCGTCGTCCCTGGCCGACGGGGTGGCGGTGCTCGGCCTGCCGGGCGGATTGCGCTGGGTGGCCCGCCATGACCCGTCGGCGTACGTGGAGGGGACCCGATTCGCCGACGAGCTCGCGTCGCAGGGGCCCGCTTCGTGGCCGCCTCGGGTGATCGGTCGCTGGCGGCACACCCATTCGTTCACTGATGTAGGCAGCGGCACTCGGGTGCACGACCGCGTCGATGCCCGGGTGCCCGCCGCGGCCTTGCGGGCCACGTTCGTCTACCGGCAGCGCCAGCTCACCGACGATCTCGCCGCCCACCGCAGGGCCGAGGTGGCCGGCGCCGCGCCGCTGACGGTGGCGATCACCGGGGCCTCGGGCCTGGTCGGCTCGGCGCTGTCGGCGTTCCTGAGCACCGGCGGTCACCGGGTGATCCGGCTGGTCCGCGGCCACGCGACGGGTGAGGACGAACGCCGCTGGGATCCGCTCGATCCGGCACCCGGGCTGCTCACCGGCGTCGACGCCGTCGTGCACCTGGCCGGAGCCTCGATCGCGGGACGCTTCACCGAGGCGCACCGCGCGGCGATCCGGAACAGCCGCATCGAACCGACCCGGTTGTTGGCGCGGGCCGCGGTGTCGGCGCCGGACGGGCCCCGGACGTTCGTCAGCGCCTCGGCGATCGGCTTCTACGGCGCGGACCGCGGGGACACCCAGCTCACCGAGGACAGCGGGCGTGGTGACGGCTTCCTGGCCGACGTGGTCGCCGACTGGGAGGCGGCCACCGACCCCGCCGCCGAGGCAGGGCTGCGGGTGGTCAAGGTCCGCACCGGCATCGTGCAGGCCGCCGCGGGAGGCACGCTGGCACTGTTACGCCCGTTGTTCACGGCCGGCCTGGGTGGGCGGCTGGGCAGCGGCAGGCAGTGGTTGTCCTGGATCGGTCTGGACGATCTGGTGGAGGCGTATCACCGCGTGCTCTACGACGAGAGCTTCAGCGGGCCGGTGAACGCGGTCGGGCCGGAGCCGGTCCGCAACGCCGAGTACACCCGGGAGCTGGCCCGGGTACTGCATCGGCCCGCAATGGTGCCGGTTCCGGCGCTGGGCCCGCGGCTCCTCCTGGGCGCCGAGGGGGCCCGCGAGCTGGCCCACGCGAGCCAGCGGGTGGTGCCGTCAAAGCTACTGGCCGCCGGGCACCCGTTCCGTCACCTCGATGTCGGCGACGCGCTGGCCCATCAACTCGGACGCGAGTGACCGGCCACGTGGGTCAGGAAGCCGCGCACCAGCGCCTGGATCCTTGGCCTGGTTTCCTCAGCCAGATCTGTTGTGCGGGTGAGTAACTGGTCGTGATCCAGACCGGCGGCAATGACGTCGCCGTCGCGGTCGGCAGCCAGCCAGGTCTTGACCAGGTCGGCGTCGACCTCGGGATGGAACTGCAGTGCGAGCGCGCGGCCCAGCACGAACCCCTGTGACGCGTTCGGCGTGCGCGCGATCTCGGTCGCGCCGGGCGGCAGCGTCCAGCGGTCGAAGTGCCACTGGAACCACGGCCCGCCGGGGACGATCTCGGGCCGGTCGCTGAGCACGTCGTACCAGCCGATCTCCGGCCGCGGGGAGCGCGCCACCGACCCGCCGAACGTCTGCGCCAGTAGTTGTCCACCGAAACACACTCCCAGCAAGGCGATTCCGGCGTCGGCCGCGTCCCGGAGCAACTGCATCTCGGTGCCCACCCAGGTGCGGCGCAGCGCCTCGTCGTACACCGGCCAGCTCGCGCCGAGCGGGACGATCACGTCGTAACCGGCCGGGTCGGGGAAGGTCACGTCGCCCGCGGGGTCGTCGGCGCGTTCGGCCGGCACCACCTCGAACGTGTCGACGTCGAATCCCTCCGCGGCGAACGCGTCGCCCAGCAACGCCTCGGTCGCCATGTGCTCGTTGATCAGAAACAGAACCTTGGATGCCACGCGGCCATTATTGACTCTCCCCCGAGGGGAGACCTCACCGTGGGGCCATGGCAACGGACACACACTCACAATCGGCGATCGCGTGGGCAGACCTGCCCGCGGCGGTCACCACCTATCTCACGGCACACCGCGACGGCGAGGTGGCCGCGGCGCTGGCCGCGTTCGCCGACGACGCCTCCGTCACCGACGAGGGCCACACCCACACCGGCCGCGCCGCCGTCGCCGACTGGCTGGCCAACGCGGGCGGCGACTACACCTACACCACCGAGTTCCGCCGGGCCGAGAAGACCGGCGCCGCGGAGTACGACGTGCTCCAGCACCTGGAAGGTGACTTCCCCGGTGGCGTGGCAGATTTGCACTACCGCTTCACCATGGCGGGTGAGCGGGTTCGCCGGCTGGTGATCGAGCCGTGAAGACGTGGTTCATCACCGGCGGCACGCCGGGCGGATTCGGCATGGCGATCGCCGAGGCCGCCTTGGAGATCGGGGACCGGGTGGCGGTGACGGTACGCCGGCCGGCCGAACTGGCCGGCTGGGCGCGCGAGCACGGCGACCGCGTGCTGGTGGCCACCGCCGACGTCACCGACGGCGACCGGGTGCGCGCCGCCGTGCGCGCCGCCGAGGACCACTTCGGCGGCATCGACGTGCTGGTCAACAACGCCGGCCGCGGCTGGTTCGGCTCCGTCGAGGGGATGGGCGAGGCCCAGGTGCGGGCGATGTTCGAGCTGAACTTCTTCAGCGTGCTGACGGTTCTGCGGGCCGTACTGCCCGGGATGCGGGCCAGGGGCGACGGGTGGGTCGTGAACATGTCGTCGGTGGCGGGACTGCGCGGCACCAGCGGCTTCGGTTATTACAGCGCAACCAAATTCGCACTCGAGGGGCTCACCGAGGTGCTACGCGACGAGCTGGCGCCGACCGGTATCCGGGTGCTGGCCGTAGAGCCCGGGGCGTTCCGCACCCGGGCCTACTCCGGGTTCGCCGACGAGCCCGAACGCGAGTCGATCCCCGAGTACCGGTCGATGCTGCGTGAGGTCCGTGAGGCGATGGTCGCGGCCGACGGCAAGCAGCCCGGTGATCCTCGCCGGGGTGCCCGCGCCGTGCTCACCGCGATGGCGCAGGACCCGCCGCCGCAGCGCCTGGTCCTCGGCAACGGTGGGTTCGATGCGGTGGCCGACACGCTGACCAGCGCGCTGGTGGAGTTGGGACGTAACGAAAAACTCTCCCGGGGCGCAGATTTCCCTGCCGGGGAATAGCCGCCGGTGCAAAGACGCTTTACGCGACGTGCAGTATGCAATATATTGCAGGTGGCCCGCTGGGGCCGACGACTTCGATGGAGGGCGACGATGAAGATCAGACAGGTGCTCGCAGCGGTGACCGCCGGCGTGGCAGTCACCGCGCTCACCGCGTGCGGAGGGGCAGCCGCCGAGCCCGAGCCGCCGGCGGCCAAGCCCACCGTGGTGCTCGTGCACGGCGCGTTCGCCGATTCCTCCAGCTGGAACGGGGTGGTGGAGATTCTCCGCACCGAGGGGTATCCCGTTGTGGCCGTGGCCAACCCGCTGCGCGGGCTGCGTCCCGACGCCGATTACGTGCGCAGTGTGGTCGACCACGTCAGCGGCCCTGTGGTGCTGGCCGGCCATTCGTACGGCGGGTCGGTGATGAGCGAGGCGGCCGACGGTGCGCCGAACGTGAAGGCACTGGTGTACGTCGCCAGCTTCATTCTGGAGCCGGGGGAGAGCACCTCGCAGCTGGCCGCCCAGTTCCCCGGCGCCGAGCTGGGCCCGGCGCTGGACACCGTGCCGTTCCCGCTTCCCGGCGGCGGCACCGGAAACGATCTCTACATCCGGCAGGACCAGTTCCGGAAGGTGTTCGCCGCCGACGTCGCCGAGAACCTCACCACCCTGATGGCCGCGACGCAGCGGCCCATCGCGGCGACCGCGCTGGAGGACCCCGCGACCAAGGCGGCATGGAAGAGCATCCCGTCCTGGAACCTGGTCGCCACCGAGGATCTGGCCGTCCCGGCCGAGGCCGGGCGGTTCATGGGTCAGCGGGCGAACGCACAGACAGTGGAGGTCGACGCCTCCCACGCGGTGACCGTGTCGCAGCCCGCAGCTGTGGCCGAGCTGATCGGCACGGCCGCCGGTGCCGTCACGAGCTGATCGTCAGCCGGTCTGCGAGACGGAAGACGGGCCAACCGATCTCGGTGCGCCAGTGGCCGGACTCGACGGTGTCTCGGGGGCCCACCGGGTAGATCTCGTGGATCGGGCCGTCGACGGCCAGCGCGTGGGTGACCACCCAGGTGCCCAGTCTGCCGTAGGTGACGTCGATGTCGTCGTGGGCGCCGGCGTGCACCGTGACCGCGAGGTCGGTCGGCGGCAGGTCGACCACTTCGATGCGGCCGGATGCGCGCGGACGGCGGACCTGGTGGAACACGGTGAACATGCCGGAGCCGTGGGTGAAGAGCTCGTTGTCGTAGTGGCCTCCCGGGGGCCCGGTGCGTTCGTCCGGGCCGAAGGCGGCGTCCAGCTCGGCCATCGCCGAGTCGTACCAGGTCAGCGAATCCTCCTGGGTGACAATGCCGCTGATGGCGGCGACCGTGCGGGCGGGCACGGAACGGAGCTCGACGTCGATCTCCGCGGGTTCCGGATTGAGCAGCCTCTGCAGCGACACGACTGCGGCTCGGGTCCGGTCGAGTTCGGCCTCCAGGCGGCGGAGGTGGGCCGAGATCACCTCGGTGCGCTGCCGAGGGTCGTCGGTCGACAGGATGGATTCGACCTCGGCCAGCGGCACATCGAGTTGGCGCAGCCGATGGATCACCTGCGCGGTGGGGATCTGTTCGGCCGTGTAGTAGCGGTAGCCGGTGAAGTCGTCCACCCACGCCGGCTCCAAGAGTCCCGCCTGGTGATAGCGGCGCAGCGTCCGCACGCTCAGATGCGTCAAGGTGGCGAATTCGCCGATGCTCAGTCCTGGACGCATGCGATCCGTTCCTTCCGGCGTTTCTCCCTATGGACCATATCGAACACTTCTGTGAGTAAGGGAATTTCGTGACTGACATGAACTCTGAGTCTGATCCTTCGGAGACGACTCACTACGACTACATCGTGGTCGGCGCCGGATCCGCGGGTTGCGTCGTCGCAGCCCGGTTGTCGGAGGACCCGGACACCAGGGTGCTGTTGTTGGAATCCGGTCCGGAGGACACCCGGCCGGAGATCGCCTCGCCGCTGGCGTGGCCGGCACTGTGGGGCACCGAGGTCGACTACGCCTACGACACGGTTCCGCAGGCGGGCACCGCCGGCCTGCGGCACGACTGGCCGCGGGGCCACACTCTCGGTGGCAGCAGCAGCATCAACGCGATGGTGTACCTGCGTGGGCATCCCAACGACTTCGACAGCTGGAACTGTCCCGGCTGGGACTACGAGTCGGTGCTGCCGTATTTCAAGCGCATGGAGACGGTCGAGCGTGGCGATCGGCGCTATCGCGGCACCGACGGCCCGATGCGGCCTGCGCCGGCAGATCCGGCCGCGGCCAACCCGCTGTCCGAGGTCTTCCTCCGGGGTGCCCTCGCGGCCGGTTTCCCGGTCACCGACGATCTCAACGGCGCGTGCGCCGAGGGTGCCGGTTGGCACGATCTGTCGATCAGTGGCGGCACGCGGCAGAGCGCCGCAAGGGCATACCTGCACCCGGTGCGCGGCCGGCGGCCGAATCTGACAGTGCTGACCGGTGCTCGGGCGCACAGGCTGATCTTCGACACAAACCGTTGCACAGGAGTTGAATTCGCCCGATCTGGGCGGCTTTCGTCGGCCTACGCCGAGGCCGAGGTGATCGTCAGCGCGGGTGCGGTGGACTCGCCGAGACTGCTGCTGTTGTCCGGAGTGGGTCCGGCCGCCGAGATCGAAGCCGTCGGCGTCGAGGTGGTCCACGATCTGCCCGGGGTCGGCCGCAATCTGCACGACCACCCGGTATGTGGGGTGGTGTACGAAGCCGCGCAGCCGTTGCCCGTCGGGCAGAACAACCACGCCGAGACGTCGTTGGCGTGGCGCAGCGATCCCTCGCTCGACGGACCGGACATGCAGCTGATGTTCATCCACCTTCCGTTCATCCCGGCGCACATGTCCGCACCCGCGAACAGTTTCACGTTCGCGGTCGCGGTGATGGCGCCGGAGGCGCGCGGGTCGGTCCGTCTCGCCGGGCCGCACCCGCAGACCCCGCCGCTCATCGACCCCAACTACCTCGGGGCGGAGTCCGACGTGCGGCGGATGGTCGACGGCATCGGGGTGGCGCGCGAGATCGCGGCCACCGAGCCGCTCGCGCCGTGGCGTGGTCGCGAGGCACTACCGGGAGCCGACGTCGCCGATCCGAAGGCGTTGCGTTCCTTCCTGGCTACCGCGACGTGCAGCTACTTCCACCCGGTGGGCACCTGCATGATGGGGGTGGGTTCGGGGTCGGTGGTGGATCCCCGGCTGCGGGTGCACGGTCTCGACGGCCTGCGGGTGGTGGACGCATCGGTGATGCCCAGGGTCGTGTCGGTCAATACCAACGCCGCAACGATCATGATCGGTGAGAAGGGGGCCGACCTGATCAGGGGGTGATATACGATACTTTGCGTGCCGGTGCCGATCGAGCGGGGAAAACACCGCCGGTCGTTGTTGCGTGACCAGGCCTACGTATCAATCCGCGACGCGATCATCAACGGCACGTTGGCTCCTGGCGAGAAGCTGCGCGACGCGGAACTCGAAGAGTGGTTGGGGATCAGCAGGACGCCGATACGGGAGGCGCTGGCGCGGCTGGAGGCATCAGGTCTGGTGCACACCATTCCGGGCCGGTCCACCGTGGTCGCCTCGATCGAACGCCACGCCGTGCTCAACGCGCAGGATGTGGCCGCAGCCATGCATGCGCTCGCGGTGCGCACCGCCGTCCCACTGATGGGCAGAGCCCAGTACGACGCGATGAGCCGGGCGAACAAGGCGTTCGCCGACGCGGTCTCGGCCGGGGACGCCGCGGCCGCGCTACGCAGCGACGACGCGTTCCACCAGGTGGCCGTCGAGGCGAGTGACAATGATGTGATCGCCCACGTTCTCGAACAGGTCACCCCGGTGCTGCGGCGCGTGGAGTACCTACGGTTCTCGTCGTTGTCCGGGCGCGACTCCATCGCCCAGCACAAGCAGATCATCACGCTGTGCCGCAAAGGTGACGCGGACGCCGCCGCCGCGGCGACGGAACGCAATTGGCAGACGCTGTCACAGTTGGCCGATCAGTCGGAGCCGTTCGCGGAGTTGTGACCGAAGCTGTCGCCGAACGCGATCGGCAGCGTCGCCGGTCCGGTGACCCCGGTCAGCGGCCGCCACGACGAGGGTCCGTCGCGCCGGATCTGCGGCATCCGCCGGGTCATCTGGGTCAGCGCCTCGGTGAGTTCGAGGCGAGCCAGATGCGCGCCGAGGCAGTAGTGCATGCCCCCGCCGAAGGTCAGGATCGCCGGAGCGTCCCGGCGGGTGATGTCGAACCGATCCGGCTCCGAGTACACCGTGTCGTCCCGGTTGGCCGAGGCGATGTTGGCCAGGATCGGGCTGCCCGCGGGAACCGTGTACCCGGCGAGCTCGACATCCTCGACCGCCACCCGCAACGTCGCGAAGATGATGGGGGAGTAGCGCATCGATTCCTCCACCGCAGCCGTCGCCAGGTCCGGATCGGTTGCGAGCAGCCGCCATTGGTCCGGATGATCGCAGAACGCCTCGAGCGCTGCGGCGAGCTGGTTGCGGGTGGTGTCGGTGCCGGCCATCAGTAGGGTCGCGGCGAGGGTGAGCAGCTCGGCATGCGTCAGCCGGTCGCCGTCGATCTCGGCGCGCATCATGTCCGACAACAGGTCGTCGCTGAGCGAGTCGCGTCGCCCGACAACCATCTCGTCGAGGTAGTCCTCGAGTGCGTGCCACGCCCGCACGATCGCCGGACCGTCTTCGACCACGTTCCAGTCGAACACCTTGAAGATGTCATCGGCCCAGCCGGACAACAGATCCCAGTCCTCGCGGCGGGTCCCGAGCAACTCGCAGATGATCGGGATCGGGTAGTTCCTGGCGATGTCGGCGACCACGTCGCAGCGCCCGTCGCCGGCGACCCGGTCCAGCAGTCCGGCGATGACGTCCGCGCAGGTGCTGCGGAGCCGGCCGGCGGCACGGGGAGTGAATGCCTTTGCCACGAGCCGTCGTTGGCGATGGTGCTCCTCGCCTTCGAGGCTGAGCAGCCCGCGGACGACGATGTCCCACAGCTCCCCGGAGGTGACGCCCTGTGCGGCGAGCGCGAAGCCCTTCGGAATCTGGAAGCGGCTGTCGCGCAGCACGGTGCGCACGGCCTCGTAGGTGAGTGCCTCGGGGCCGTGCGGTCCCATCGCGATGGGCCCGCGGGCGCGGGCCGCCGCGATGAGCCGGTGGGCTTCGGCCGGGCTTGCGGCGTGCTCGTAGTCGACGGTGGGTAGATCCGCGTCGAAGATGCTTACGGCGGTGGCGCCATCGATGCTCATCGGAAACCCTCTCGGTCCGGTCGTGCCGATACAGCCCGACGCTAGGGCGGGCGGGCGCGGGTGTCGTGGGTGATCGACTACCTGTTTCCGGCGCGTGGGCGCGTGTTGACTACGCACCTGCGGCTGCGTTCGTGTCCTGCCGCCGGGTCGCCGTGGAAGGCGATTCGGCGGGATATTCAACGGTTTGTAGAGACGACTTCAACATTTTGTTGTAGTTTGGCGAGCACCACACTTGGAGGCCACATGCGATCACCGTCAACACGTCGTCTTCGGCTCACCGTGCTGCTCTCGGGAGTCCTCGCCGCCGGACTCACCGCGTGCGCAGGCGGGGGATCCGAATCCGGCGCCGGGCAGCCCGAGGCTGCCGAAGGGCAGTCCGCGATCCCGGACAACGCCGCGCTGATCGCCGAGATCCAGCCCGACCCCGAACTGTCGACAGCGCTCCCGCCGGCGATCGCGGAGTCCAAGACGGTGAACCTCGGCTCGAACATCCAGTCGGCGCCCAACAACTTCTACGCCGGTGATGGCACCACCCCGATCGGCTACGAGGTGGACCTCGCCAAGGCCATCGGCGCCAAGCTCGGGGTGGAGATGGCCTACCAGGACATGGCGTTCGGCTCGCTGATCACCAGTCTGCAGTCCGGCCGCATCGACATGACGATGGCCGCGATGAACGACACCAAGGAGCGCCAGCAGCAGATCGACTTCGTCGACTACTTCTCCTCGGGCATCACGATCATGGTGCAGAAGGGCAACCCCGAGGGCATCACCGGTCCGGACACGCTGTGCGGCAAGAACATCGCGGTCGTGCAGGGCACCAGCCACCAGAAGTTCGCGACCGCCCAGAGCGAGAAATGCGTGCAGGCCGGCGAGCCCGCGATCAACGTCACGGCGACCGACAGCGATACCCAGAACCAGAATCAGCTCCGCACCGGCCGGGTTGCTGCGATCCTCAACGATCTGCCCAGCGCGGTCTACATCTCCCGGACCGCCAACGACGGCAACGCGTTCGAAGTGGTTCCCGGCCCCCCGATCGAGGGCGGACCGTACGGCATCGGTTTCGCGAAAACCAATACTGCGCTGCGGGATTCGGTCAACCAGGCACTGAGTTCGCTGATCGAGGACGGCACCTATCCGAAGATCCTGCAGAGCTGGGGTGTCGAGCAGGGCGCGCTGACGCAGACCGCCATCAATGGCGGCTGAGCCGCTGCCCATCGTCCGCCTGCGGCACTGGGGACGGTGGGTCAGCGCCGGCATCATCGCCGGCCTGCTCGTACTGGTCGTCGCCACGTTGGCGAAAGCGCAGATCGACTGGCCAGGCCGTGCCCGACTTCGTCGTGTACCGGGTGATGCTCGTCGGTCTGGTGAACACGGTGCTGCTCGCGGTGGTCGCGCAGGCGGTGGCCATCGTCCTGGGCATCGTGATCGCGCTGATGCGTCGCAGTGCGAACCCGGTCTCCCGATGGTTCGCCGGCGGCTACATCTGGTTGTTCCGCGGTCTGCCGGTGCTGCTGCAGATCCTGATCTGGTACAACCTGGCCCTGGTGATCCCGCAGATCTCGATTCCGCTGCCGTTCGGCGGATATCTCGTCGACGAACCCACCAATGTGCTGGTGAGCGCGTTCACCGCGGCGCTGCTCGGGCTGGCGCTCAACGAGAGCGCCTACATGGCCGAGATCGTCCGGGCGGGGTTGAACAGTGTGGATCCCGGGCAGGTCGAGGCGGCGAAATCCATCGGTATGGGCCCGGCGATGACCCTGCGCAGAGTGGTGCTGCCGCAGGCGATGCGAGTGATCATCCCGCCGACCGGCAACGACTTCGTCGACATGCTCAAGGGCACCTCGATCGCGTCGGTGATCGGCGTGACCGAACTGCTGCACGCGGCGAACAACATCTCTTCGCACAACCTGCTGGTGATGGAGACGCTCTTCGCCGCCGCGGTCTGGTACATGGTGGTGGTGACGATCGCCAGTGTCGGCCAGCACTATCTGGAGCGCACGTTCGGGGGCAGTGAACGCAGCGCCGCCGCCCAGGCCGGCCGGGCGCTGCGCGCGATCCCGCTGATGAGGAGCACCCGTGTCTGAACCGCTGCTGCAGGCCGTCGGCGTCCGGAAGAGCTACGGGCACACCGAGGTACTGAAGGGGATCGATCTGCAGGTGCACCGCGGCCAGGTGGTGTGTCTGCTCGGTCCGTCGGGCGCGGGAAAGAGCACGTTCCTGCGTTGCCTCAACCACCTGGAGACCATCGACGCCGGTCAGGTCTGGGTCGACGGCAAGCCGATCGGCTTCGAGCTGCGCAACGGCAAGCTCTACGAACTTCGGGAACGCGACGTCGCCAGGCAACGCCGCGACATCGGCATGGTGTTCCAGCGGTTCAACCTCTTCGGCCACCGCACCGCACTGGAGAACGTCATCGAGGGGCCCATCCGGGTTCTCGGCGTCCCACCTGACATCGCGCGCAAGGACGGTCTCGAGCTCCTCGACCGGGTCGGCCTGGCCCCACGCGCCGACGCCTATCCGGCGCAGCTGTCCGGTGGTCAGCAACAACGCGTCGCGATCGCGCGCTCGCTGGCCATGAAGCCCAAACTGATGCTGTTCGACGAGCCCACCTCGGCGTTGGACCCGGAACTGGTCGGCGAGGTGCTCGCGGTGATGAACACGTTGGTGGACGAGGGAATGACGATGGTGGTGGTGACCCACGAGATCGGGTTCGCGGCCGAAGCCGCCGACGAGATCGTCTTCATGGCCGACGGTTCCGTGGTCGAAACCGGGCCCCCGGAGCGCGTTCTGAAGGATCCCGAACACGAGCGCACGCGCCAGTTCCTGGCCCGGGTGCTTGCGTGAAGCCCATCTCCCCGCGCTACCGGCTGCAGTTCTCCGAGCCGGAGGGCTATCTGGACTTCGCCCGCTTCGGGCCGCCGTCGCATGCCGTACTCGACACCACCGCCCGGCTGCTGGAGAAGGCCACCCGGGCCGGTCCCGCCACCGTGGACGAACTCATGCGCGAAGAGACCCGCGCGAAGGCGGTCGCAGCCCGGTTGTGCCGCAGCGACATCGACCACATCGTGTTGCAGCCGCACACCAGTCTCGGTCTGATGCAGGCGGCGTTCAACGCCCCGGGCGGCACCGCGCTGGTCTCGGCCGCGGAGTTCCCCGCCAACACCTACCCGTGGGCCCGCGCCGAACAGGCGGGCCGGCTGACCGTGCGGGCGCTGCCGGAAGGGCATGTCACCGCGGAGCGGGTGGCGGCCGCGTTGAGCGACGACGTGACGATGGTGTCGGTCAGCGCGGTCGACTTCCGCACCGGTTACCGGGCCGATCTGGCCGCGCTGCGCGACGTGATCGGGGACCGCCTGCTGGTCGTCGACGGCATCCAGGGTTTCGGCGTGATCGAGGAGCCGTGGGAGGTCGCCGACATCCTGGTCGTGGGCGGGCAGAAGTGGCTGCGGGCGGGCTGGGGCACCGGGTTCGCGATGCTGTCGGACCGGGCGCTGGAGCGGATGGATCCGGTGCTCTCGGGCTGGACCGGCGCCCGGGATCCCGGCTTGTTCGACAACACGATCCATCCGCCGGACCGGACCGCGGCGGCCTGGTCGATCTCGAATCTGAGCCCGGTGACGTCCGGGGCGTTCGCCGCGGCGCTGGAGTTGGTGGAGGACACCGGCGTCGGTGCGATCGCCGCCACCATCGCCGAGCGCGTCGACGCGCTGGAGGAGGTTCTGCTCTCGTGCGGGGCCCGGATCGTCTCCGAACGCCACCGCCGGGCAGGGATTCTCGCGTTCGTGCTGCCGGACTGTCCGGCCGAGCAGACCGGCGCCGCGCTGAGCGCCGCAGGCATCGCGGCGACCGTGCGGCCCGACCACATCCGGCTCTCCCCGCACGCCTCGACGTCCGCGGACGTCGCCGAACGGCTCCGGGCGGCGCTGAGGTCACTGGCCGCCCCGCGGGTGGAGCAGGCGCCGGTCCCGGCCGCGGCGGGGGACGCGACCCATGACCTGCTGGCGTCGTTGATTCCGGCCGTGCACGGATTGGCCGCGATGCTGGGTCCGGGCAACGAGGTGCTGCTGCACGACTTCTCCCGGTTGCCCGACTCGATCGCCGCGATCGCCGGCGATCTGACCCACCGCACCGTCGGCGGGCCGATGACCGACCTCCTGCTCGGCCTGATCCGGCGGGGGACCACCCAGGACCTCATCAACTACCGCACGAACAACCCCGACGGGCGTCCCATCCGGTCGTCGACCCTGTTCCTGCGCGACGCCGACGGGGTAGCCATCGGCTGTCTGTGCGTGAACAGCGATCTGCCCGAGGCGATTTCAGAGGAGGTCGGGCCCCGGGACGAGAGCTTCCCGCCGGATGTCGACAGCCTGCAGCGGTTCCTGGTGGACCGGGCGATCGCGAAGGTCGGTGTGCAGCCGTCGGAGATGAAGAAGCAGCAGAAGGCCGCCGTGGTCCGTGAACTCGACGAGGCGGGGTTCTTCCTGATCCGGGATTCGGTCGACCATGTCGCCGGCCGTCTCGACGTCACCCGGTACACGATCTACAACTACCTCAACGAGATTCGGGGCTGACCTCGGGGACGGGCAGGATGCCCTCGGGGTCGATCAGGGAGACCTGGTGACCGTCGAGGGTGAGCCGGCGGACGATCTCCAGCAGCATCCGTCGGGCGACGTCGTCGATCGAATACACCATCGTGAGATCCAGTGCCACTCGGCTTTCCGTCGGCGCGGTGTCGGTGATCTCGCGAACCACCCGCTCGGCGCCGGCGAAGCGGATGCCGCCCTGCAGTTCGATCACCCGGACCGCGTCGGGTCCCGCGCCGGTGACGTGATTGGACCGCACGACCGCACGGCCTGCGGCCGGAACCTCCATCACGTGCAGACCCATGTCGGACGAGAACCGGCCGAACAGGCCCACTCCGCGGACGCTGTTCCCGTGGACGTCCAAACGCGGGGAGAACGTGGCGATCCCGAGCTGTCCGGGAAGCGCACCGATCAGGCCGCCGGCCACACCGCTCTTGGCCGGGATGCCGACCTGGGTCGCCCAGTCGCCTGCGGCGTCATACATTCCGCAGGTGGACATCACGCTGAGCACCTGGCGCACCACGCGCTCGGGCACCACGCGTTCACCGGTGAGCGGATTGACTCCGTGGTTGGCCAGCGTCGCGGCCATCACGGCCAGGTCGAGCGTCGTGACGAGCAGGGAACACTGGCGGGTGTAGCCCTCGACCACGGTGGCCGGGTCCTCGGTGAGGACGCCGTAGCTGCGAAGCATGTGGGCGATGGCCAGGTTGCGGTGCGCGTGCTCCATCTCCGACGCGCACACCGATTCATCGACCGTCAGGCGGCGACCGGCGAACGCCGAAAGGCCGTCCACCACACGCTGCAACCGTTCCGCCGCGTCCAGCCCTACGGGCCCGGCGAGTGAGTGCGTGGTGATGGCGCCTGCGTTGATCATCGGGTTGAGCGGACGCCCGGAGCCGCCTTCGAGGGAGAGCTCGTTGAAGGCCTCGCCGGACGGTTCGACGCCGACCTTGGCCAGCACCGCGTCGAAGCCCCGATCGGCCAGCGCCAGCGCGTAGGCGAACGGCTTGGAGATCGACTGGATCGTGAACTCGACATCGACGTCGCCGGCGCCGTAGATGGCGCCGTCGACCATCGCGAAGGCGGCGCCGAGGCGCTCGGGGTCCGCCGTCGCCAGTTCGGGAATGTAGTCCGCCGGCGCGCCCGAGGTGTCCGACGCGATGTCGCCGAGTGTTTCGGTCAGATAGTCAGGAATCGGTGACCGCATGCCCGTCCTGACGCATGGTGTGGGTGACCAGGGTGATGTCGGCTTTCGTCGGCCTGCGGAAACGGCCGCCGTCGGCGACGAATTCGTCGCCGTGCCTCTTCAGGTGGCGGGCGAACAGCGGGCACACCGGGACGACGGTGAGGTTCTTGCCGATGCTGTCGGCGAGTGCCTCGCGCAGCAGCAGGCCCGCCAGACCCCGCCCGCTGAACTCCTCGTCGACCTCGGTGTGGAAGAAGATGCGCTCGCCTGCCTCATCGGGTGGGTCGACGAAATCGGCACGGCCGACCCGTGTTCCGTCGGCCAGGCGTACGACGTAGGCGCTGATCGGTGGTGATTCGTCGAGAGTCACCGTCACCTGCGCACCGGTGCTGTCGGTGAATTCTCTTGTCATCGCTGCAACTCCTCTTCGTTGACCGGCCCCCACATGTTGATCGTGGCGATGTCGGGGCCGATGATCGTGGTCGTCGGCGCCTTGAGGAAGAAGAACGGGTCGGCCGATGCATCCGGTCGATCGACCCCATCTCGTCGGCGTGATCGTAGTAGTTCGCGCCTGCGCAGATCACTTTACCGGGATAGGTCAGCGGCGGTACCAACTCACCTTCGACGGGGGCCAGAGCGCCCAGATCGATTGTGCGCAGGGCCGCGACACCGCGTGAGGTGCGGTACTGCGCCAATGCCCATGCGGCGTCGGTCATGTGGTGGTTCTCCCCTGAGTCGCTACCCGCTGACCTTACGGAACAATTCGCGACAAAACAATAAATAACGATAATTTGTTGACAAATCGATGGAACGCTGTTTTGCTGGCCTATATCGACGCCGCCTGCGGAGGACCGAACCACGCCGGTCCGTCCACCGAATGGGATTGGGCGACAACCGCACTGCTCGCGCGATCCACCGAAGGAGAACTCGCATGCCCAAAACCGGGTCTCGACGCACTTCTGCGCCCGCAGGACAGCATCGTGGTGTTGATCGACCATCAGCCCTTCCAGTTCGCCAACCTGAACAGCCATGACCCGGCGGCGATCGTGAACAACGTGGTGGGACTGGCGAAGGGGGCGAAAGTCTTTGACGTGCCGACGGTGCCGGCGTGGACGTCCTGGGGCACTACATGGCGCCGCCGGCCTACGCGCAGATGCAGTTCGTCGCCCGAGCTGTCGAAGCGACCGGAGGCATCGACGACGCCGGCCTCTGCGAGTACGCCCGCGGCGCGACCTTTCCGACCGTGATGGGCGATGTCAGGTTCGGCGTCAACGGGGAGTGGGCGCAGCCGCGGGTCCTGCATGTCCAGTTCCGTGGCATCTCCGGCCACGACGCCGCCCAGTTCCGCGACGGCGCCAGGTAGGTCGTGGTGGCGCCGCACAATGTCCGTTCCGATGACCTCGATTTCCCTTACGCTGGAGCGGCCCAGCAACTGAAAGGCTGACATGACCCTCTCCTCGGCTGGCGGCGGATGGCCGTCCTTGCGTGTTGACGACTGGGAGCCGACGCGCAGATCGCTGCACATGTGGACCCAGATCGTGGGCAAGGTGCGGTTGGCTCATGCGCCGCCGCTCAATCACTGGTGGCAGGCACCGCTTTACGTCTCACCACGCGGATTGACGACGTCGCCCATCCCGGTGGACGCGCGGCTTCTCGACATGGAGTTCGACTTCCTCGACCACACACTGGCCGTGCGGGTGAGCGACGGTGGCTCCGGCCATGTGGACCTACGCGACAGTTCCGTCGCGAAGTTCCACGACGAGACGATGGCATTGCTCGACCGCCTGGACGTTCCCACGCGAATCACCAAGCGGCCCAACGAGGTCGATCCCGCCGTCCCGTTCGCCGAGGACCAGCACACCGGCTACGATCCCGCCGCGGCCAACGCCTTCTGGCAACAGCTGGTGCAGGCCGACCGGGTGGTCGGGCAGTTCCGTTCCCGGTTCACCGGCAAGGTCAGTCCGGTGCACTTCTTCTGGGGCTCATTCGATCTGGCCTGTAGCCGATTCTCCGGCCGTCCCGCACCGCCCCATCCCGGGGGCGCGCCGAACTGCGCCGACTGGGTGATGGTCGAGGCCTATTCGCACGAGCTGAGTAGTTGCGGGTTCTGGCCCGGCGGTGGGGAAGAAGGGGCGTTCTACTCCTACGCGTACCCCGAACCGGACGGCTTCGCCGACTTCGCCGGCCGCCCCGAGGGAGTCTTCTACCATCCCGAACTGCGCCAGTTCCTTCTTCCGTACGAAACCGCCCGGGCCGCTGAGGATCCGGATCAGTGTGTGCTGGACTTCCTCGAGTTCAGCTACGGCGCGGCCGCGGACCTGGCGGACTGGGACCGTGCGGCGTTGGAGACCGACCCCGGCCGCCGCAGCGTTTGAGGTCGCCGACCCGTCAATCCCGGAAGCCCTCGAGTCCGTGTTCGGTCGCGTACGCGATCAGCTCGCGGGGTGCCCGCTCGATGTGTTCGGTCAGCAGCGCGACCGCGGCGTCGGTGTCCCGGGCCAGTGCCAGGTCCTTGAGTTGGTCGTGTTCGATCGCGAAGTCGTGCGGGTGGCCGTGGGCCAACACCAGGTACCACCGCTTGTAGAGCTCGGCGTTGTCACGCATGGCCTGCGTGATCCTGTCCATCCACGGGTTCTTGCACCCGGCCAGTAGGGCGCGGTGGAACTCGCGGTGCCGGATGGTCCATTCCTCGTTGACAGTCCGGTCCTCAGCGAAGAACGGAGTCTGATCCAGCAGGTGATGCGAGGTGAGGATGCCCGCCTCCCAGTGCACGTCCCCGCGCTTGATCGCCAGCCGCAGTGCCGCGGTCTCCACCTGGACCCGGGTCTCGGTCAGGCAGACGACGTCGTCGACCGACAGTTCGCGCACCCGGAACCCGCGTTGCGGCGTCGCGACGACGAAGCCCTGGGCGGCGAGCCGGGTGAGTGCCTCGCGAACCACGGACTGACTCACGCCGAGACGTTCACCGATCGCGACCAGCAGGAGCTTCTGGCCCGGGGCGAGCTGCCCGTTGAACAATTCGGCGAGGAGTACGTCGTACACCTCGGTGGTCCGTGTCATCGGGCGACTGCTCCTGCCCTCGAATGATGGTCGATGTGGGCAGTGTATCGAGATTGCGCAGGACTAACGCTATTGACGGCCTGTGTCGATGCCCGTTCCGCACCGCTGCCGGCGGTTACGGCAGCACGACGATCTTGCCGCGGAGGTGCCCGGCACTGCTGGCCTCCAGCGCGGCAGCGGTCTCGTCCAGCGGGAAGGCGCGCCAGATGGGGACGGTGAGCTGTTCCTGACTGATGAGCGCGACGATCTCCTGCAAGGCAGGCCCCCGGTCATCGCCGGTGCCGCCGGCGAAGATCTGGATCCCGGTGTCGGCGGCATCGAATGCGACCAGGGTCAGCACCCGCTCCGGGCCGCCGGCAAGTTCGATCGAGAGCGGGATCTCGCCGCGGCCGGACGCGTCCAGGACGGCGTCCACCCCGGCGGGGGCGAGGGCGCGGACGCGGTCGGCCAGTCCGTCACCGTAGCGGACCGGCTCGGCGCCAATGGATTTCAGGTAATCGAAGTTGCGTTCGCTCGCCGTGCCGATCACCTGTGCGCCCCGCGCCGTCGCGAGCTGAACCGCGAATGTGCCCACGCCGCCGGCCGCGGCGTGGACGAGCAGGGTCTCGCCCGCACGGACCTGGAGACGGTCCAGGACGGCCCACGCGGTGCCGCCCGCGCCGGCCACGCTGCCCGCGACGTCCCAGCCGACCTCGGTGGGTTTGATGATCAGATTGGCCGGATCTGCCAGGGCATACTCGGATATCGCGGGGGTCAGCGAGCTGCCCATCACTTCGTCGCCCACCTGGAACGCGGTGACGCCGGCACCGACCTGGTCGACGACCCCGGCCACATCGGACCCGAGTCCGGCCTGGAGGTCCAGGGGCACCATCTCCCGCATGAAGCCCTGCATGATCTTCGCGTCGATGGGGTTGACGCCCGCTGCCCGGACCGCGATGCGCACCTGTGCGGGCCCGGCGCTCGGCACCGGGGCGTCAATCACCCGGAGCACGTCGGTGCCGCCGTATTCGGAGAACTGAACTGTCCGTGCCATCTACTCGTCTCCCTGGTGTTGTGTCACTGTGCTGGAACGTGCCGGTCAACGGAAACGCGCCTGGGGCCGAACTCATTGCTCATCAACCTAACACCTAGATGCGATATTTGCGGCGAATATCGATATTAGCTTCGGGCGGTGTGACCATCGTGGCGGCCATCGCGGGACACGTAGCGTGTCGGGATGACCTCGCGGAACCTCGAGCTGAGATCCCATCCCCTCAGCGTCGAGTTGTTCCACGGACTCGCGGAACTCGAGGACACCGGCCGCGGCTGGCTTCCGCACCGTCTGCCGCGCGCCGCGCGTGCGCAATGTGACGATCCACAGCTGTTGAGTGCGCAAGCGCAGCCCTCGGGCGTGCGGCTGACAGTGCGCACGGCCGCGACCGTGATCGAACTCGATCTCCTGCGCACGCGGGTGGTGCTGACAGGTGTGCCGCCACGTGCCGACGGTGTCGTGGATCTGCTGATCGACAATCGGCGGGTTCGGCACGCGGCGGTGTCCGGCGGTGACCTGGTGCGTATCGATCCGTCCACAGGCGCGAGCGAGACAGAGTCGGGCGGGGCGGCGACGTTGCGCTTCGACGGGCTGGCGTCGCACGACAAGACGCTCGAGCTGTGGTTGCCGCATTACGAGCGAACAGAATTGGTCGGCTTGCGCACCGACGCACCGATCGAGCCCGTGCCGGCCAGGCCCCACCTGGGTCCACCATGGCAGCTCCATCAGTCAGGGCTCCAATGCGGACACCCCCAGCACCACGTGGCCCGCGTTGGCGGCCGCGGCGGGGAACCTCGATCTGGTGAACCTCGGCTTTTCGGGCAGCGCCATGCTGGATCCGTTCGTGGCCAGGACGATTCGCGATCGTCCCGCCGATCTGATCAGCGTGAAGATCGGCATCAACCTGGTGAACTCGGATCTGATGCGCCGGCGTGCGTTCGGCCCCGCTGTGCACGGGTTCCTCGACACCATCCGCGACAGGCATCCGAGGACGCCCTTGATCGTCATCGGGCCGCTGCACTGCCCGATCCACGAGTCAACCCCGGGACCGGGGAGTTTCGATGTCGAAGCGCTCGCGGCGGGCGCGGTGCGCTTCGTGGCAACGGGTGATCCCGGCGACGCCGTCGTGCCGAACGCGGGGCTGCGCCGTCTCACCCTGCGCGGCATACGTGAGCAGCTCGCCGGCATCGTGGGAAAGCGACAGGCCGACGATCCGCACCTGTCCTACATCGACGGTCTCGACCTGTACGGCCCGGATGACGAAGCGAGCCATCCGCTGCCCGACAACCTGCACCCGGATGCCGCCACCCATCGACTCATCGCGCAGCGATTCGTCGCGCTCACCGCTCACAGCGGGCAGGTCGCGCCCTCCTCCGGCAGCACGAGATCGACCAGGTAGTCGGCGGCGATGTCGTTGACGCACTGGTTGGTTCCGGCCGTCACGATGGTGTGTCCCTCACCCTCCACCGTGAGCAGCGCACTGCCCAGGGTCTGCGCCAGCCGGATGCCGCCCGCATGCGGGGTGGTCGGATCGCCCGTGATCGACACCACGAGCGTCGCGGGAAGCCCCTCGACATCGGTGGCATAGGGGAAGCCGAGCGTCGGTTCGGCCGGCCAGTGCTCGCACCCGTCGCGGGCGCCGGTCAGCACGACCCCTGGATCCATGAACGGCGCCGCTTCGAAGATGCGGGCGCGCAACGTGTTCCCGTCGCGCTCGCTGAGCCGCTCCTCGTCCATGCAGTTGGTGGCGTAGAGCGCCTCGACGAAATTGGTCCAGTTGCCCTCGGCGTCGCGCAGCGCGAAGTCGTAACCGAGTTGCAGCAGTTCGTCACCGCGTCCCTGCTGCTGCACCTGCGCGATCCCGGCGATGACGCGGGGCCAGGCCGCTTCGGTGTACAGCCCGGAGATCACCCCGCCGACGGCCTCGTCGAAGTCGAGGTCGAGTCCAGCGCCGGTATCGGCGTGCCGTAGAGCGGACGCACGATCTCGTGGAACCTGTCGGTGGCCCCGGCCGGGTCGGTGCCCAGCGGGCAGTCGGGCAGGGTGGCGCAGAAGGCGGCCATCTGCTCGAAGGAACGCTGGAACCCGGCGAAGGCGCCCACGCGGCGCTCGAAGGTCCGCTGGCTGGGGTCGATGGCCCCGTCGAGCACCATCGCGCGGACGTTCCCGGGGAACTGCTCCGCGTAGACCGCGCCCAGTCGCGTCCCGTAACTCTGGCCCAGGAAGGTCAACCGCTCGTCACCGAGCACGGCCCGCAGCACGTCCATGTCGCGTGCGCTGTTGCGGGTGCCCATGCCGGTCAGGACGTCGGCGCCGCCCGAACCTCGCGCGCATCGTTCGAAGACGTGCCGGGTGTCGTCCTCTGTCCACTGCACGGTCGTGCCCTGGGTCGTCAGCACGCTGTCACCCCGGTCGGCCTCGGCGTCGGTGAAGCAGTCGACTGCCGGTTCCGAGGCGCCGACACCGCGGGTGTCGAAACCGACGAGATCGAACCGGTCGGTGAGCCGGCTTTCCGGTAACGACAGCGCCGTCGCGGCGGCGGCGAACAACCCGGACCCGCCGGGCCCACCCGGATTGAGCACCAGCGAACCGAGGGCCTCACCGCGGGCGGGCACCCGCATCACCGCGAGACGCACGGTGTCGCCCTGCGGCTGTTGGTAGTCGAGCGGAACCTCGAGGTGGCCGCACTGCGCCGTCGACGCACGGTCGAAGACCGCCGTCTCGATCGAGGTGGTGGCGTAGTCGCCGCACGGTTCCCACGCGATCTGCTGACTGTGGAACCGTTCGAGACCGGAGGACGTCGACGTCGACGTCGACGTCGTGGGAGTGCTTGCGCCGCACGCTGTCAGCGTGACCGCGAGCATCGGCACCAGCAGGCGCAGAATGGTGTTCACGCTCTCCAGGATGGGAGTCGGGCGGCCCCGCCACCAGTGACGTCACGTCATGTGTTCAGAGCCAGTCGTGTTCGCGTGCGTACCGGGCCGCTTCGTGGCGGGTGCGGGTCTGGGTCTTCTGCATGGCGCTGGACAGATAGTTGCGCACCGTGCCCTGCGCCAGGTGCAGCTGTGCGGCGATCTCGGCCACCGAGTAACCCTGGCCGGTCACGCGCAGCACGTCGACCTCACGGTCGGTCAGCGGGCAGTCGTCGACGATCGCGGCGGCCGAGACGTCCTGATCGATCCATCGCCGGCCCTCGTGCAGCGCGGCGATGATCTCCGCAAGATGCGCCGGTTCGGCGGATTTGCTGGCGAAACCCTGGATCCCGAGTTTCAAGGCGCTGCGCAGCACCCCCGGGCGGGCGTGCCGGGTGAGCATCAGGATCCGCTGATCGGGCAACACCCGGCGGATCTCGGCGACCGCCGCCAGACCGTCGACCCCGGGCATCTCCAGGTCGATCACCAGCACGTCCGGTTGGTGGGACAGCGTGGCTCGGACCGCATCGGCCCCGTCGACGGCCTCCGCGAGGACCGTGATGTCGCCTTCCAGCGGCAGCAGCGATGCGAGCGCCTTGCGCAGCAGGACCTCGTCATCGGCCAGCACCACGGTGGTCACGACGCCTGCTCCGGAAATGTTGCCGCCGTGCGGAATTGTCCGTTGGCCGATGCCGCGGTCAGTTCGCCACCGCGATCGGCCACCCGTTGGGCCAGCGCGCCCAGCCCGTGCAACTGCGGCAGCACCGTTTCGTCGACGCCGTCGTTGACGACGGTGAGACTGTGGGCCGTCAGCACGATCTGCGCCCGGGTGGCCCGGGAGTGCCGCAGGATGTTGGTGGTGGTCTCTCGTAACACCTGCGCCAGCAGGTCGATGGCGGGGGAGGTGACCTCGGCGCACCGGTCTACCTGCACGGCGATACCCGCCGCTTCCAGTAGGTTCCGCGCGTTCTCCAGCTCCACGGACAGGTTCAGCCGCCGCTGCCCGTACGCCAGTTCCCTGGTCCGGGCGATGGTGTCGCCGATCAGATCGTGGATCTCGCGCAGCTCCTGCTCGGCGCGGCGGGCGTCCCGGTGGATCAGCTTCTGCGCCAAGGCGATCTTGAGCTTGGCCACGTGCAGCGTGTGTCCCTGGATATCGTGCAGGTCACCGGCGAAGCGCACCCGTTCCCGGGCCACCGCCAGCTCCGCGTCCCGTTCGCGGGTTTCCTCGAGTTCGGCCACGACGTCGTAGAAACGCTTGTTGGGGAACATCAGACCGGTCACCGTGGCGGTGACTCCGGTCGGGACGATGACGTCGGCGATCAGCTCACCGGTGCCGGCCTGCGGTGTGGTCGCCACCGCCAGCACGCCCACCGCCGCCACATAGCCGACCAGGCCGAACGCCGCGAGTGCGCGGTGACGCGGAAGCGTCGGCACGATCAGGCTTCCCACCACGGTGATGGCGAAGAACGCCCCCTGCTCCACGCTGTCGATCATCAGAGCGCCGAACGGCCACACCGCCGCCGCCACCGCAAGACAGGGCAGCGCGACAGGGGCCAGCGCGTCGGCGGTCCACCGCTCGAACGCCAGCAGCGCCGCAGCCACCCCCAGCCCCAGCACCACCGCCTGCTGCCAGGTCTGAGCCTGCCTGGCGATCAGGAATGCCCCGACCGCGGCGAAACCGGGCAGGAAGAACATCAGGTTGAGAGTGCGGAACCTGCGGCGTGGGTGCGTTGTCACGCTCGGTTTCACCTGTCCGACGAAAGATGCCACTCCTCATCATCGGCTCCCGGCGCCCGAGCCGGTAGTGACGCAGCGTCACGAGCAACGCGCGCGGATGTCACCCCGATGAGATGACGCTACCAGCCTGGCGCGGCAGGCCGGCGCGCTGAAATGGGCACATGCCTTCGAGTCCCGTCATCGATGTCGATGCGTTGAACCTGGTGTACGGCGATTTCCATGCGGTGAAAGATGTTTCGTTCCACGTCCGGTCGGGCGAGCTCTATGCGCTGCTGGGCACCAACGGGGCAGGCAAGACGTCGACCCTGGAGATCGTCGAAGGCCACCGCGGTCCGTCCTCGGGCACCGTCCGCGTCTTCGGGGAGAACCCCGCGAACCGGCGAGCGGTGCGTCCCCGGGTGGGGATCATGCTCCAGGAGAGCGGCTTCTCCCCGGATCTGACCGCCGCAGAAACGGTTCGGCTGATCGGGCGGCTCACCGGCCGCTCAGACTCCGTCGAGCGTGTGCTGGAGGTCGTCGACCTCACCGGAAAGGCCGAGGTCCGGGTGTCCCAACTGTCCGGCGGTGAGAAACGGCGCCTCGACTTCGCCACCGCGGTGTACGGCAGGCCGGAGTTGATCTTCCTCGACGAACCCACCACGGGCCTCGACATCCACTCGCGGGACGCGCTGTGGGACGCGGTGCATCAACTCCGTTCCGACGGCGCCACCATCGTGCTCACGACGCATTACCTGGAAGAGGCCCAGCAGCGGGCCGACCGGATCGGGCTGATGCACCGCGGAGTGCTGCACCGCGAGGGGACGGTCGCCGAGCTCACCCGCGCCCTGCCGGCGGTCATCCGGTTCTCACTCGCCCACGACGCTCCCGCACCGCCGCGCACAGCCACCGACAGTCAGGACGGCACGTTCGTGATCGAGACGTTCACCCTGCAGGCCGATCTGAAGGACCTTCTCGACTGGGCGGACGCCCACCGGACCGAACTCGTCGGGCTCTCCGCCGCGCCGACCCGACTCGACGACGTCTTCCGCGCCATCGGCGCGACCGCCCGGTGACCACCACAGAAGGGGTTCGGATGCTCACCATCGCCGGAAGTGAGCTGCGACAACTTCTCCGCAACCGCGCCGTGCTGGTCACCAGCGTCCTGATGCCGGTGGCGGTCAGCGCGTTCTTCATCCACTACCGCGACCTGTTCGCGTCGATCGGCAGCCTCGGCTACATCGGTGCGGTCATCGTCTTCACCATCGGTGCGTTCACCCTCTACGCCGCGACGGTGACCACCCTGGCCGCCCGACGGCAGAGTCTGTTCCTGAAGCGGCTGCGTTCGACCGCGGCCGGGGACCCGGCGATCCTCGGCGGGCTGATGCTGCCCGTCGCCGTGATCTCGCTGCTGCAGGTGACCGTCATCCTGGCGGTGTTCGCCGCGATCAGCGGTGCGCCTTCGGACGTACCGCTGCTGGCGGCGGCCGTGATTTCGACGTCGGCGATGATGCTCGCCCTGGGCGTGGCCACTGCAGGGGTCACCCGGTCACCCGAACACGCGCAGGTCACCACCTTGCCGTTGAGTCTGGGAATCATCGCGGTGGCGAGCTGGGTTGGCATCACCGGAACCGAGGACATGGCGGTGCTCAAGCGGCTGCTGCCCGGGGGCGCCGCGACCGAGATGATCCTCGACGCGTGGAACGGAGGCGTGCCCGTGACGGAATCCGCGTTGCTGCTGGTGCCGACGCTGGCCTGGGTGGCGGCGGCGACCGTGCTGGCCGCGACGCTGTTCCGGTGGGAACCGCGACGGTGACCCGCCGGCTCCGGATCGTGTCCCGGGTTCTCGCGATCGTCGTCGCCGCAGCGGTAACCGGCACCGCCGTCGTCCAGTTCGGCCTGCCGTGGTGGATGCAGCACGGCGACCGCAACCACGTGTACAGCCTCGACGGCGACCGCCAGCGATACCAGGTCCACCTGCCGCCCCAGTACGACGGCACCGCCAGGCTCCCGGTGGTGATGGCGATCCACGGTTGTGCGATGACCGGATTCGGGTGGAACTCGATGAAGGCCACGACGCAGTTCAACAGCCTCGCCGACCGTGAGGCGTTCATCGTCGTGTACCCGACCCAGCGGATGTTTCAGAACACCCTCAACTGCTGGAACTCGGCCGACCCCCGACAGCAGCACCGGCACGGGGGAGAACTTGCTCTGCTCGCCGGCGTGGCCCGGCAGGTCGTCGCGGACTACCACGCGGATCCGGATCAGGTGCACGTCGTCGGCGCCTCGTCCGGTGCGGGCACCGCGGTGATCCTCGGGGCGACCTTTCCCGACGTGTTCGCGACCGTCACGTCGGTCGCCGGCGGCGAGTACGGCTTGAACCAGGTCGATCCCGACGATCCCGGCACCACCCCGCCGGAGTACACCGCGCGCCAGGCATGGGCCCAAATGGGTGAACGGGCCCGCCGGGTGCCGCTGCTCGTCGTCCAGGGGACGACCGACGATGTGGTTCCACCGACGGTGGCCACCAGGCTCGTCGCGCACTGGAGCGCGGTGCACGACCTGGTGGACGACGGGTTGCTGAACAACAGCCTGGCACTGGCCGAAGAGCACGAGACCGTGCCCGCGGATTCGGGCCGACACGCCTACACCCGCAGTGCGCTGTCGACCCCGCAGGGTGAAACGGTGGTCGAGTCGTATCTCGTCGAGGGTATGGGGCACGCCTATCCGGGCCCGGCGGGGGAGGGACTGTTCACCGATCGGTCCGGCCCTGCCGCCAGCGAGCTCGCGTGGCATTTCGCCAGACGCCACCCGATGCGCTAGCCGGTGATCCGGTAGCGGCGTTCCGGCCGGCCCACCCCGTACTGCAGCCGGAGCTCCAGCGCGCCGACGCTCAGGTAGTGCTCCAGATAACGCCGCGCACTGACCCGTGAGATCCCCACCAGGTCAGCGCATTCGGCGGCCGACACCTCGCCTGCGTCGCGCACGGCGGCCAAAACCAGTTCACCGGTCTCGGCGCCGAGGCCCTTGGGCAGCACCTTGGCCGGTGCGGGTTGCGGTGCGCCGAACAGCGAGTCGATCAACGACTGGTCGGCCCCGCTCGCCGACAGCAGCGCGTCCGCCCGCGTGGCGTAGGCCTGCAGTTTGGCCTCCAGCTGGGGAAACTCGAACGGCTTGATCAGGTAGTCCGCGGCGCCGCCGTCGAGCGCGCCGCGGACGGTGTCGAGCTCACGCGCCGCGGTGATCATGATGACGTCCACCCGGTCACGTTCAGAACGCAAGCGCTGCAACACCTCCAGGCCGGTCATGTCGGGCAGGTACACGTCGAGCAGGATCAGCTGGGGCCGTAGCTCCCTGGTCGCGGCCAGCGCCTCGGCGCCGTTGCGGGCGACGCCGACGGCGCGGAACCCGTGCACCCGGTCCACGAACCGGCGGTGTATCTCGGCGACCATGAAGTCGTCGTCGACGACCAGGACGTCACGCATGGTGCGACACCGCCTGCAGCCGCACCAGGAACCGGGCCCCGCCGCCGGGCCCATCGTCCACCTCGATCGTGCCGCCGTGCTGTGCGGTCACCAGGCGCACCAGCGCCAGGCCGATGCCACGGCCCCCGGGGACCTCGGGCTTGGAGGTGACACCGCGGGCGAAGATGGCCTCCCGAAGATGTTCGGGCACACCGGGTCCGGAGTCGAGCACCGAGATCGCCAGCCCGTCGCGGTCGTCGATGCACACCGTCACCTGCGCGTTCGGCGCGCCCACCGACACGTCCACGGCGTTGTCGATCAGGTTGCCCAGCAACGTGATCACGTCGGTCGCCAGCGCGGGGTCGAGAACCGCCAGGTGCGACTGCGGGTCCAGGGACAGGGAGACACCGCTCTCGGCGGCCAGCGACGTCTTGGCGATCAGCAGCGCCGCGACCGCGGGATCGGAGATGCGTTGCGTCACCGCGTCGCTGATCTCGGCGCGCCGCCGGGTCAACGTGCCCACCAGATCACGCACGGCATCGTACTCGCCCAGCTGCACGAGACCGGAGATCGTGTGCAGCTGGTTGGCGAACTCGTGGGTCTGTGCCCGCAGCGTGTCGGTGACGCTCTTGTGGGACGACAACTGGCCTTGCAGCGCAGCGAGTTCGGTGCTGTCGCGCATCGTGATCACCGTGCCGATCCGCCGGCCCTGACTGGTCGCGGGCCGCCTGCTCAACGTCAGCACCCGCGTCCTGGTCGCGATCACCGTGTCCCCGGCCGCACCGGGATCCTCGCCGTCCTCGCCGTCCGCGAGGAACGACACCACCGCCGGGTCGATCCCGACGGTGTCCACCCGCCGCCCGACCACGCCCTCGGGTACCCCGAGCAGGACCCGCGCCCCGTCGTTGAGCAGGGTGATCTCGCCGTCGTTGTTCACCGCGATCACCCCTTCCCGGATGCTGTGCAGCAGAGCCTCGCGGTGGTCGGCCAGGCTGGCGATCTCGGCCACCTCCAGGCCCCGCGTGTGCCGCTTGATCCGGCGGGACAGCAGCCATGACGCGACCAGGCCCAGCACCGCGCCCAGCCCGAGATAGAGCAGCAGGCCTTCGCCTGCGCCGCTGAGCAGGGCCCAGATCGACGGGTACGCCTCGCTCACCGACGCGACCGCCAGCACCTGCCCGTCAGTGGACAGGATCGGCACCTGGCCGACCAGGCTGTGCGTGGCGTCGATGTCGGCATCGCCGAACCAGGCGCGGCCCTCGTCGGCGCGGCTGGGCCCGAGGTCGACCCGGGCGCCGCCGCGCGACGGATCCGAGGACACCCGCACGGTGCCGTCGGGGCCCAGGATCTCGGCCAGGGTGGCGCCGGACAATGCGACGGCGCGGTCCACCTCCGGTGCCAGCGTGCGGGCGACGAACGGGTCGGCCGGATGCTGTTCGGTGCGCTCGCGCACGATCGGCGTCGAGGCCATGTTCTCGGCGACGGCGATCATCCGCTGGCCCCGCACCTCACGGAACTCGCCCTCGGACTGGGCCACCGACACCCCGGCGACGGCGACGAGCACCACCGCGACGACCACCAGCTGGAACGCCAGGAACTGCCCGGCGAGGCTGCGTCCCCGCATCAGGCCCGTGACCGCTGACCTCGTGTTCTTAATGACCAATACTTCCTTTGCGTTCACATAGGTGACGTAGGTCACTGTCGGGGTCCAGTATTGCTGAGCATCACCACCAAGTGATTGGGGACGACATGTTCGCACGGCGCCGGACGATCGTGGGCGTGGTCATCGCCATGATCGCCACGCTCTTGCTCTCGGCCTGCGGGGTCACCCGCGGCGAGGAGACCGGCCTGCACCGCCTTCGCATGATGGTGCCCAACAGCCCCGGCGGTGGATACGACCTCACCGCGCGCACCGCTGTCAAGATCATGGAGGACGAAGAGATCACCGGGCGCGTCGAGGTGTTCAACGTCATCGGCGCCGGCGGCACCGTCGCGATGGCGCGTCTGATGAACGAACGCGGCAACGGCGACCTGATGATGATGATGGGGCTCGGCGTCGTCGGCGCGGTCTTCACCAACGGCTCCACCGCCCGCGCGTCCGACGCCACCGCGCTGGCCAAGATGGTCGAGGAGCAGGAGGGCATCCTGGTTCCGGCCGACTCGCCGTTCCAAACGGTGCAGGACTTCGTCGCCGCGTGGAAAGCCGATCCCGCGAAAGTCACCGTCGGCGGTGGCTCCAATCCCGGCGGCCCCGACCACCTGTTCCCGATGGAGACGGCCAAAGCCGCAGGCATCGACCCGACGAAGGTCAACTTCATCTCCTACGACGGCGGTGGCGACCTGCTCACGGCCTTGCTGGGCAACAAGATCGCTGCGGGCACGTCCGGCCTCGGCGAGTACGTCGACCAGATAGAGGCCGGCCAGGTACGCGTGCTCGCGGTGTCCGGTGACGAGCGCGTCGAAGGTGTCGACGCACCGACGCTGAAGGAGTCGGGGATCGATCTGACCTTCACCAACTGGCGCGGAGTGCTTGCACCACCGGGCATTTCAGATGACGACCGAGCCGCGATGGTCAAGATCCTGGAAGAACTGCATGCCACCGACGCGTGGAAGGAGGCGCTGGTGAAGAACGGTTGGACGGATGCCTTCATGACCGGCCCGGAATTCGAGAGCTTCCTCCAAGAACAAGACCAGCGCGTCGAGTCGACGCTGACAGATCTGGGGCTGGTATGAGCACCGAGGTTGACACCGACGAGAAGGCCACGCCCGATTACGCGCAGTACATCGTCTGCGCCGTCATGGTCGCGGTCGGCGCGTTCCTCGTCTACGACGCGCTGTCCATGCCCGGCGGATACGCCGAGGTCGATCCCGTCGGGCCACGGTTCTTTCCGATCGTCATCGGGGCCGGCCTGCTGGTGATGGCCGTGGTCCTGGCGGTGGCCATCCCGCGCGGGCTGAGGGGTGAGGCCGACGCGGGGGAGGACATCGACCCCGACATGCCCAGCGACTGGCGCACCGTCGGTCTCCTCGTCGGACTGTTCATCCTGCTGATCGTGCTCGTCGAGCCGCTCGGCTGGACCATCGCGAGCGCGTTGTTCTTCGGCGGGTGCGCAACCGTTCTGGGCAGCAGGCACTACGTGCGCAACTTCGCCATCGGCGCCGTACTGGGAATCGCCAGCTTCTACGCGTTCTACTCCGGGCTCGGAATTCCGCTGCCCGCAGGCATCTTGGATGGGATTCTGTAGATGGAGAATTTCAACTGGCTCCTTCAGGGGTTCGCCGAGGCGGCGACGCCGACGAATCTGATGTACGCCGTGATCGGCGTCCTGCTCGGCACGGCGGTCGGCGTGCTGCCGGGCATCGGCCCGGCGATGACGGTCGCGTTGCTGCTGCCGATCACCTACAACGTCAGTCCGAGCGCGGCGTTCATCATGTTCGCCGGCATCTTCTACGGCGGCATGTACGGCGGTTCGACGACGTCGATTCTGCTGAACACCCCGGGGGAGTCCTCGTCGGTGATCACCGCGCTGGAGGGCAACAAGATGGCCAAAGCCGGCCGAGCCGCGCAGGCGCTGGCCACGGCTGCCATCGGGTCGTTCGTCGCCGGTGCCATCGGTACCACGCTGCTGGCCGCGTTCGCGCCCGCGATCTCCCGGTTCGCGGTCACCCTCGGTGCGCCGTCCTACCTGGCGATCATGTTGTTCGCCCTCGTCGCGGTGACCGCGGTGCTGGGTTCGTCGAAGATGCGCGGCGTGATCTCGCTCCTTCTCGGCCTGGCGATCGGTGTCGTCGGCATCGACTCACTGACCGGCCAGCCGCGCGCCACCTTCGGTCTGCCGCTGCTGTCGGACGGCATCGACATCGTCGTCATCGCGGTGGCGGTGTTCGCCCTCGGTGAGGCGCTGTGGGTCGCCGCGCATCTGCGGCGGCGGCCGGTCCAGGTCATCCCGGTCGGTCGGCCGTGGATGGGCAAGGACGACTGGAAGCGTTCCTGGAAGCCGTGGCTGCGCGGAACCGCGTACGGGTTTCCGTTCGGTGCGCTGCCCGCCGGCGGCGCGGAGCTGCCGACGTTCCTGAGCTACATCACCGAGAAGAGGCTGAGCAAGCATCCCGAGGACTTCGGCAAGGGCGCCATCGAAGGCGTCGCAGGCCCCGAGGCCGCGAACAACGCCTCGGCCGCAGGCACATTGGTGCCCATGCTTTCCCTGGGTCTGCCGACCAACGCCACCGCCGCGGTGATGCTGACGGCGTTCGTGTCCTACGGGATCCAGCCCGGCCCCACGCTGTTCGACAAGGAACCGCTGCTGATCTGGACGCTGATCGCCAGCTTGTTCATCGGCAACTTCCTGCTGCTCGCACTGAATCTGCCGTTGGCGCCACTGTGGGCCAAACTGCTGCGCACTCCGCGGCCGTACCTCTACGCGGGGATCCTGTTCTTCGCCACCCTCGGTGCGTTCGCGGTCAACCTGCAGCCCCTGGACCTGGTACTGCTGCTGATCTTCGGCTTGATGGGCCTGATGATGCGCCGCTTCGGACTTCCGGTGCTGCCGTTGATCATCGGCGTCATCCTGGGGCCGCGCATCGAGCGCCAGCTGCGGCAGAGCCTGCAGCTCGGCGGCGGCGAGTGGAGCAGCCTGTTCACCGAACCCGTCGCGATCGTCACCTACGTGCTGATGGCTCTGCTGCTGCTGGCCCCGCTGGTGCTGCGCCTCATGCACCGCAGCGAGGAGACGCTGCTGATCGTCGAGGACGACAAGGACCAGAGAGAGAAGGCATCGCACTCATGACGATCATCGTCGGATACACCGCGGACCCGTTCGGGCACGCCGCGCTCGAGCACGGCATCGCCGAGGCCAAGCTGCGCGACACCGGTCTGGTGGTCGTCAATGCGACCTCCGGGGAGTCCTACGTCGACGCGCGGTTCGCCGGTGACGCCGAGGCACAGGACGTGCAGATGCGCCTCGACGAGTGCGGCGTGGTCTACGAACTGCTCCAACCGGTCGGTGTCGACCCGGCCGAGGAACTGCTGGACGTGGTGCGCCGCACCGACGCCGAGCTGCTCGTCGTCGGTATCCGGCACCGCAACCCGGTGGGCAAGCTGCTGCTCGGCAGCGTCGCGCAGAAGGTGATCCTGGAGTGCCCGAAGCCGGTGCTCGCGGTCAAGCCTCCAGAGTCGTGATAGCCGTGTGACACTCTGATTTCATGGGAAGGTACGCAGGCGCTTTCGGTCCGCACGCACCGGACTCCACCTACGTCGGGCACGGTTATCCCGAGCAGCTCTTCGACACCGGCGAAGTCCGGCTGAACTACGCCGTCGCCGGGGACGCGTCCGCGCCGCCGCTGCTGCTGATCCCCGGGCAGACCGAATCATGGTGGGGTTACGAGCCCGCGATGGGCCTGCTGGCCGAGCACTTCCACGTGCACGCCGTGGACCTGCGCGGGCAGGGCCGATCGACGCGCACCCCGCACCGGTACACCCTGGACAACATCGGCAACGATCTGGTCCGGTTCCTCGACGGGGTGATCGGCCGGCCCGCGTTCGTGAGCGGACTGTCGTCGGGCGGGCTGCTCAGCGCGTGGCTCTCGGCGTTCGCCGGACCGGGCCAGGTGCTGGCCGCATGCTATGAGGATCCGCCGTTCTTCAGCTCCGAGCTCGACCCGGCGATCGGCCCGGGGCTGATGTCCACCGTCGGCCCGCTGTTCGCGCTGTACGTGAAGTATCTGGGCGACCAGTGGAGCATCGGCGACTGGGACGGCTTCGTGGCCGGGGCGCCGACGGAGCTCGCCGGCTGGCAGGCCCACGTCGCGCTGGCCGGCGGAACGGCGGAACCGCCGCAGCACCTCAAGGAGTACGACCCCGAGTGGGGACGGGCGTTCGTCAGCGGCACCTTCACCACTGGTTGCCCCCACCAGGAGATGCTGAGCCAGGTCAAGGTGCCGGTGCTGTTCACCCACCACTTCCGGATGCTCGACGACGAATCCGGCTCGCTCATCGGCGCCGCCACCGACGGTCAGGCAGCCCGCGTCGTCGAACTCGTCGAGAAGAGCGGTGCGCCCGTCACCTACCGGTCATTCCCGATGATGGGCCACTCGATGCACGCTCAGGACCCTGCGCTGTTCGCCGGCACGCTGACCGACTGGTTCACCGCCGTGCGGTCCTGAACGCGTTCGGCGCTCCACGCCGCGGCCAGGCTCAACCCCGCGATCACGAAGCACACGACGGTGTACCACAGGCTGCCGATCGGGTCACCGGCTTCGGTGAGGCCGTCGACCGCGCCCAGGTACGCCGGCAGCGCCGCGACCCACAGCGCGACCAGCACCACCAGATACGCGACCGCGTAGCCGAAGATCAGCAGGCTGGAATCGCCTGGTGTCGCGGCGATCTCGGTGCGCCGACGCCACTGCAGGTACAGCACCGGGATCGCGACCAGGCTGATGGCGACCAGCTCCGCGGCGTACACGATGCCGCCCACCGTGGTGCTGCCCGAGACGGCCCCCGCGACGGTGGCGGGCAGCGGCAGGATCGCCGTGCCGATCGAGGCCAGCAGACCGATCACCACGGTGCGCAGCACCACCTGTCCGCCGGTGAACTGCCGGCCCGCCTCGACGTGGCGCCCGATGAAGAACTGCACGCACAGCGCCAGCGACATCGGCCACAGCGTCGCGAACACCACCACACTGGGCAACGGCACCGAGTCGAAGAACGGCTGGGCCATCGGATGATCCAGCGTCCACTCCCACCACCGCAGCTGCGGGCCGAGGTGGTCGAAGATCTCGTAGAACGCGTGGTGGACGAACCCGACGCAGACTGCGCCGACGACGGTGCCGTACCGGCGGAAGACGCCGAGGCGGCGCACGATCTCGAACGCCACGGTGGCCATCATCGGGTAGATCGCGACGATGTAGAGCGGCAGCCTGCCCCACAGGAACTCCACCGTGAACACGTTGTGCGCGAACATCGTGTCGACGTGCTCGGCGATGCCGAACGCGGCGGGGAAGTACAGCGGCGGCTCGATGATGAGCAGGTAGGCGATGGCGCCGAACCACAGCACGATGTTGGTCGGATCGTTGTGCCTGCGCAGCCGGCGAATCGCGTAGACCAGGGCCAGCACCGCGCCGACCACGACGGTCAGCTCCAGCACCGGCAGCGTCCAGTTCTCCAGCGCGAACGGGTTGCGCAGCTCGACGAGCCCACCCGCGGTCTCACACGAGAACCCCAGCCGCGCCGCCAGATCGGCGAACGTGGGGCTGCACAGATCAGACATCGGCGGACTCCTTGGCGGTGTACCACTTGGTCACGTCGTAGCCGGCGGCGTAGCGCTCGAACCACCGGTCGGCCAGCGCGGGCAGCTTCTCGTGGGTCGGGTCGTGGCCGGGGATCTGGCTGCGCACCACGCCGTTGAGCGCGACGAGCTGCTCACGCAGCGGCAATTCGCTGAACGCGTTGGCGAACGGGCCGTCATAGGGCGCGTCGATGAACGGAAGGCGTTGCAGCAGTGCCTTCTTGCGCCGGTGGATGCGGAACGTCGACATCGCGTCGACCTTGCGCTCGGACAGCGGGACGTGCGTGTTGAAGTCCTCGGAGACCAGCCGGATGATGTCCATGACGTGGTTGAAGATCTTCGGCGCCACCCGCATCCGGTACCACGGGTCGTCGACGACCGCGTCGTAGATGATCAGCGCGGAGCTTCGGTGTTCGACCTCTTCGACGAAGTGCCACAGGAACAGTGACGCGACCCGGTCGTCGCCGGGGGCGAACAGCGTGTCGTCGTGGTCGAGCATCAGCTTGAACACCGGGGTGAAGGTCGCCTCCAGGTCGGCGGTGTAGGCCAGCCGGTACTTCAGCGGGGTGTTGGCCGTCATGTCGTCGTAGGCGGCGATGACCTTGTCGAGCGTGTCCTTGAGGCCGGGGTAGGACCTGATCAACCCCTTCACGTGCTGCCGGTGGGCCATCGAGTGCTGGCCCTCCTGGCGGACGAACGCGTCGGCCTCCTCGGCGATCGCCGGATCGCTGATGTGGGGCATCGCCTCCGGGATCATGCCGCCGATCATCTTCTCGAAGCCGACGGCCAGGAACGACACCGCGTTGGCCATCGCCGAGAAGGCGGGGTTGGCCTCGTTCCACAGGAACGGGACGTCGTGCTCGGCGAACGCGAATCGCAGTTTGCGCACTATCAGGTCGGTCATACCGGTCCTCGGCAATCGTCGGTAATCATACAGAGATGGCTGTGAATGTATGATTACTGCATCAGAGGTCCGACGTCAACGCCTGTGCTAGCGTCGGAGCCACGATGGCACGCAAACGTCGAGGTTGGGGCGGTGATCCGCCGGCCACCGACACCGAGGCCGCGCAACGCATCGTCGCCGCCGCCGTCGACCTGATCACCGAGACCGGCGCCGCGATCACCATCGCCGACGTCGCCGAGTCCCTCGGCGTGATCCGGCAGACCGTGTACCGGTACTTTCCGACCGCCGACGAACTCATGCGCGCTGCCGCGATCGCATCGGTCGACGGGTTCCTCGATTCGCTGGCCGCGCACGTCCGCGGAATCCACGATCCCGCCGACGCGATGACCGAGGGCGTCATGTTCACCCTCGACGCCGTCGTCGCGATCCCGCACCTGGCGATCCTGCTGTCGGCGCCGAGTTCGGCCGCCAGGCCCAGCGAGGTCGCCTCGGCACTGGCACGCGACTTCGGCATGCGCATGATCACCCGCTTCGACGTCGACTGGCAGGCCTACGGTTACGACGACGCGGCGTTGGGCGAGATGGTCGAGTTCACCCTGCGCACCATGCTGTCGTTCTTCGTCGCGCCCAACGACCCGGCCCGGCCGCCCGAGGAGTTGCGGCGCTTCCTCAAACGCTGGCTGGGCAGCGCGATCCTGTCGCAGCAGCCACCCGGTGACGAACTTACGTAACGACATGGCGGAGAAAGGCTGCGAAACCGCCACCACGTCCCGTAACTCGTCAGGGAAGCGTCAGCCGGATCGTCCCGTCCGCGGCCTCGACCGGATAGCAGCGCACCGACATCGCGGCGCCGGACACCTCAGTGCCCGTGCTCATGTCGAAGGTGTGCCCGTGCAGCGGGCAGACCACCACGCAGTCGTCGGTCAGACCGTCGGCCAGCGGCCCGCCCCGGTGCGGGCATACCGCGTCGACCGCGCGCAGCGATCCGTCCCGCAGCCGGAACACCGCGATCTGCGCCCCGTCGACCGCGAACGTGCGGCCCTCGCCGACCGGGATCTCGTCGACCGGGCCGATGTCGATGGTCACCCTGACGCTCACCGCACCGGCACCTGGGGGAGCGGCAACAGCGGCAGCGACGGGCGGAACTGCCCCACCGAGGCCGGTTCGCGGCCGTCCTCCCACGGGTCGCGGTAGGCGTCCACGGATTTCTGCATCCGTTCGTCGAGGCCGGCGGCGAGACCGTCGCGATCCTCCACGACCACCTCCCGGATGTGCTCGATGCCGACCCTGGGCACCCACTTGTACGTGCGCTCAAGCCAATCGGCACTTTCGCGGTAGTACTGCAGGAACCGGCCCGTCAGGGTGATCACGGTCTGCGGGTCGTCGACGGTCGCGAGCAGATCGCCCTTGCGGATGTGTGCGCCCGCCGCGCCGCCGACGTAGATCTCCCACCGCCCGCCGTCGACGGCGACCACGCCGAGGTCCTTGCACAGCGCCTCCGCGCAGTTGCGCGGACAGCCCGTGACCGCGAGCTTCATCTTCGCCGGGCTGGCCAGGCCCTTGAAGCGCTCCTCGATCGCGATCCCCAGCGCCGTCGAGTCGCCGACACCGAATCGGCAGAAGTCGCTGCCCACACAGGTTTTCACCGTCCGGAAGCTCTTGCCGTAGGCGTACCCGGACGGCATGTCCAGATCCGCCCACACTGCGGGCAGGTCCTCCTTGCGCACGCCGAGCAGGTCGATGCGCTGACCCCCGGTGAGCTTGATCATCGGGATCGCGTACTTCTCGGCGACGTCGGCGATCCTGCGCAGCTGCGCGGCATCGGTGACCCCGCCCTTCATCTGCGGCACCACCGAGAACGTGCCGTCGCGCTGGATGTTGGCGTGCACCCGGTCGTTGATGAACCGGGCGTCGCGCTCGTCGACGAACTCGTCGGCCCACATCATGTCCAGCAGCGAGGCCAACGCCATCTTCGACCCGGCATCCTCCTTGCCGTCGGGTGCCAGCGCGGCGAAAACCGAGGACACCGAATGCAGTTCGAGGTCACGGATGTGGTGCATCAAGGTAGCTTTGTCGTACGGAATGCCCGGGACGTACCAGGTCGCCGACGGATCCTCGGCCACCGCGCCGCCGGCCGCCCACTCGACCACCTGGCCGACCAGCTCCTTGCAGGACCCGCACCCCTTGCCGGCCTTGGTCTTGGCCATCACCCCGGACACCGACGTCTCGCCGGCCCGCACGCACGAGACCAGCGCGCCCTTGGACACACCGTTGCAGTTGCACACCTGGGCGTCGTCGGCGAGCTCGGCCACTCCCACTCCGACGTCCGGGGTGCCGATGTCGAACAGCAGCGACACCCGTTCGTCGGGCAGCGGCAGGCCGCTGTCGAAGGCCTGGGTCAGGAACGCCACCTTGGAGACGTCACCGACGAGCGTGGCGCCCACCAGCTTCCCGTCGCGGATCACCACCGTCTTGTAGACGCCGTGCCTGGGTTCGCTGTACTGCGCGAACTCGTCGTCGGGATGTTCGGGTCCCTTGACACCCATGGCGGCGACGTCGACGCCGGCGACCTTGAGTTTCGTGGCCACCCGGGAGCCGTGGTAGGCCGCCGCGGAGTCCGCGCCGGTGAGGTGGTCGGCCAGCACCCTCGCCTGCTCCCACAGCGGTGCCACCAGGCCGTAGACCTGGCCGCGGTGCTGGGCGCACTCGCCGACGACGTAGACGTCGTCGTCGTCGACCGAGCGCATGTGGTCGTCGGTGACGATCGCGCGCTCGACGGTCAGCCCGGCCCGTTGCGCCAGGCCGACATTCGGCCGGATGCCCGCCGCGATCACCAGCATGTCGCAGTCCAGGCGCGTCCCATCGGAGAACACGACGCCGGCGAGCCTGCCGTCGTCGGCGAGGACGACCTCGGTGGTGCGCTTCTCCGTGTGCACCGTGATGCCGAGGTTCTCCACGGACTTGCGCAGGATCGCGCCGGCCGGGTCGTCGAGTTGGGCGTTCATCAGCGTCGGTCCGGCGTGCACGACGTCGACGGTCATGCCGCGACTCTGCAGTCCGCGCGCGGCTTCCAGGCCCAGCAGCCCGCCGCCGATCACCACCGCCTTGGTGCGATTGGCCGCCTCGGCGATCATCGAGGCCGTGTCGTCGAGCGTGCGGAAGCCGAACACGCCGTCGGCCAGCGTCTTGTCGTCGGCCCACAGACCCGCCATCGGAGGAAAGAACGAGCGGCTTCCGGTGGCCAGGATCAGCTTGTCGTAGTGCAGCGTGGTGCCGTCGTCGGCGTGCACCAGGTGGGCGAAGGTGTCGAGCCGCACCACCCGCACCCCGGCGCGCAGGTCGATGCCGTTGTCGGTGTACCAGTCCAGCGCGTTGAGGTAGATCTCGGCCGGATCATCGACCCCGGCAAGCACATTCGACAGCAGAATCCGGTTGTAGTTCCCGTACGGCTCGTCGCCGAACACCGTGATCTGAAAATGATCCGCCCCGCCCCGCGCCAGCACCTCCTCCAGCGCGCGGACGCCGGCCATCCCGTTGCCGGCCACCACCAGCCGCTGGGCCATCAGATCTCCACCAGGCCCAGATCCAGCATCACCGTGCCCTTCACCCCGTCCGGTGCGGCGACGTAGAGCTCCAGCACGGTGTCGCCGAGCAGGTCCTCGACCACCCGCAGTGCGACGTGGGTGGCGCCCTTGGCCGCGATCGGGAAGTAGCGCATCGGCACCCCGTCGCGGAACAGCACCACGGTGATCATCTCCTCGGTGGAGTTGCCGCCCCGGAAGTACACCGGTTGGGTGACGGCTCCGGCAGGCACCACGTAGCGTGGCGCGTCGATCGGCACCGGTTTGTCGTAGCCGCCGCCTTCGAAGGTGAACGCCCCCTGCAGGAACTGCGGTGTGCTTCCGTCGGTCATGGCTCGAAGCTAGGAGCGGGGTGTTTCGGAGGCGTTTCCCCCGCAACACGCCTGTGGATCCCTGCGATCACAGCGAGAACCCCTCACGGTGAGCCCGGCGGTGGTGTGAGGGCGAGTTTTCACCCCGGTCATCGACGTGCAATGGACAGGGAATGACCTGGCCTTTCACTGGTGTCATGGCGAAACGAACGCGCGATATCGACACCTGGGATCCCGAGGATGTCGAGGCCTGGGAGTCGGGCGGTAAAGACGTCGCGAAACGCAACCTGATCTGGTCCATCGTCGCCGAGCACGTCGGTTTCTCGGTGTGGTCGATCTGGTCGGTGATGGTGCTGTTCATGCCGCAGGACGTGTACGGGATCGACGCCGCGGGCAAGTTCTACCTGGTGGCGGTGCCGACGCTGGTCGGGGCGTTCATGCGCATCCCGTACACCATCGCCCCGGCCAGGTTCGGCGGCCGCAACTGGACGGTGGTCAGTGCGCTGCTGCTGCTCATCCCCACCGTGCTGACGCTGTACTACATGAAGAACCCGGCGTCCTACACCACCTACATGGTGATCGCCGCGTTCGCCGGCCTCGGCGGCGGCAACTTCGCGTCGTCGATGACCAACATCAACGCGTTCTATCCGCAGCGGCTCAAGGGCTGGGCGCTGGGCCTCAACGCCGGCGGCGGCAACATCGGCGTGCCGGTGATCCAGTTGCTCGGTCTGCTCGTGATCGCCACCGTCGGCAACACCAGCCCCGAAATCGTCTGCGCCGTCTACCTTGTCGCGATCAGCGTGGCCGCGGTGGGCGCCGCGGTGAACATGGACAACCTGCGCAACCAGAAATCCAACTTCGGTGCGCTCGTCGAGGCGATGCGGTTCCGGCACTCCTGGGTGATGAGCTTCCTCTACATCGGCACGTTCGGGTCGTTCATCGGCTTCTCGTTCGCGTTCGGCCAGGTGCTGCAGATCAACTTCCTGGCCGGGGGCGAGACCGCCGCGCAGGCGTCGCTGCACGCCGCACAGATCGCGTTCCTCGGCCCGCTGCTCGGCTCGATCTCCCGGCCCTTCGGCGGCAGGCTGGCCGACCGGATCGGCGGCGGGAAGGTCACCCTGTACGTGTTCGTCGCGATGATGTTCTCCGCCGGCATCCTGGTGGCGTCCGGGGTGCTGGACGACGCTCAGGCCGGGGCCCCGACCGGCGGGCAGATGGTCGGCTACGTCGCCGGGTTCATCCTGCTGTTCGTGCTGTCCGGCCTGGGCAACGGGTCGACCTACAAGATGATCCCGTCGATCTTCGAGGCCAAGGCGCAGGGCCGCGAGGATCTGAGCCGCGACGAGAAGGCCGCGTGGTCGCGCGCGATGTCGGGCGCGCTGATCGGGTTCGCCGGCGCGGTCGGCGCGCTGGGCGGGGTGTTCATCAACGTGGTGCTGCGTGCGTCCTACGTCGGCGACGCGAAGTCGGCCACCAACGCGTTCTGGGTGTTCCTGGGCTTCTACGTGGTGTGCGCGTTCGTCACCTGGTTCGTGTTCCTGCGGCTGCAGGAACACCGGACGCACACCGGCGAGCACATCGGCCGCGTCCCGGCGCCGGTGTCCGTCGGATAGCGATGATCCGAACCGCGTGTTCCTACTGCGGGGTCGGGTGCGGCATCTCGGTCGAGACCCGCACCGACCCCGCCTCGGGCGCTCCCGTCATCGCACGGGTGTCCGGAGACCGGTTGCACCCGGCCAACTTCGGGCGGTTGTGCACGAAGGGAGCCACGCACGCGGAGCTGATGGCCGCCACCGATGGGCGGTTGCGGACCGCGCTGATGCGCCCGTCGCGCGAGGCCACCCCGGTGGCCGTGGACGTCGACGCCGCACTGGCCGAGGCGGCGGCGCGGCTGCGGGCCATCGTCGAGGAGCACGGCCCCGACGCGGTGGCCCTGTACGTGTCGGGCCAGATGTCGCTGGAGGCACAGTATCTGGCGACCAAGCTGGCCAAGGGCTATCTGCGCACCATGCACCTGGAGTCGAACTCCCGGCTGTGCATGGCCAGCGCGGGCACCGGTTTCAAGCAATCGCTCGGCTCCGACGGGCCGCCCGGCTCCTACACCGATTTCGACTGCACGGACCTGTTCTTCGTCATCGGCTCCAACATGGCCGACTGCCATCCGATCCTGTACCTGCGGATGGCCGACCGCCGCAAGGCGGGCGCGAAGCTGATCGTGGTGGACCCGCGCCGCACCGCGACCGCCGCCGACGCGGACCTGTACCTGCAGATCCGGCCCGGCACCGATCTGGCCCTGCTCAACGGCATCCTGCACCTGCTGGTCGAAAACCACGCCGTCGACGAGGAATTCATCGCCGAGCACACGCAGGGCTGGGAGGTGATGCCCGCGTTCCTTGCCGACTACCCGCCGGAACGGGTGGCCGCGATCACCGGGCTGGCCGAGGCCGACATCCGCACCGCGGCGGCCATGATCGCCGATGCCCGCGACTGGGTGTCGTGCTGGACGATGGGTCTCAACCAGAGCACCCACGGCACCTGGAGCACCAACGCGATCTGCAACCTGCACCTGGCCACCGGCGCCCTCTGCCGGCCCGGCAGCGGCCCGATGTCGCTGACCGGACAGCCCAACGCGATGGGCGGCCGCGAGATGGGCTACATGGGCCCGGGTCTGCCCGGGCAGCGCGCCGTGCTGTCGGCCGAGGACCGGGCGTTCGTCGAACAGCAGTGGGAGCTGGACCCCGGCACCATCCGGACCGACTTCGGTCCGGGGACGGTGGAGCTGTTCCGCCGCGTCGGCCGCGGCGACATCCGGGCGGTGTGGATCATCTGCACCAATCCCGTTGCCAGCATGGCGAACCGGGACACCGTGACCGCCGCGCTGAGGACGGCCGAACTGGTGATCACCCAGGACGCCTACGCCGACACCGCCACCAACCGCTACGCCGACATCATGCTGCCCGCCACGCTGTGGGCCGAGACCGACGCGGTGATGGTCAACTCCGACCGCACCCTGACCCTGCTGCAGCAGTCCGTCCCGCCGGCCGGGGACGCGCGGCCGGACTGGGAGCTGATCTGCGGGGTGGCCCGCCATCTCGGGTTCGGGGACGCGTTCGACTACAAGTCCAGCGAAGAGGTCTTCGACGAGATCCGGCGGTTCCACAATCCGCGCACCGGATACGACCTGCGCGGCATCACCCACGACCGGCTGCGAGACACCCCGGTGCAGTGGCCGTGCGCGTCGAGCGACGCCGCCGAGCGCAACCCGATCCGCTACCTCAATGACGGTGTGTCCCAACAGCTCTTCGTCGGCGCCGGCGGTGACCGCCCGAGGCTGGCGTTCGCCACCCCGTCCCGGCGCGCGGTGTTCTATCCCCGGCCGCACATGGACGCCGCCGAACTGCCCGACGACGACTATCCGTTCATCCTCAACACCGGCCGGTTGCCACATCAGTGGCACACCATGACCAAGACCGGCAAGGTCGCCAAGCTCAACAAACTCAACCCCGGCCCGTTCGTCGAGGTCCACCCCGACGACGCCGCCGCACTGGGGGTCTGCGAAGGGCAGTCGGTCGAGCTGGTGACCAGACGCGGGCGCGCGGTGCTGCCCGCGAAGATCACCGACCGGGTGCGCCCGGGCAGCACCTGGGTGCCGTTCCACTGGAACGACGAGCACGGGGAACATCTCACGGTCAACGCGCTCACCAACGACGTCGTCGACCCCGATTCGCTGCAACCGGAGTTCAAGGTGTGCGCGGTGCGGCTGGTCCCGGCCGCGGTGGCCGCGCCCAACCCGGCGCCGGCCGGGCGCGACAAGGTTCGCGTCACCGACGGGCCGCTGGTGCTGTGGGCGTCCCAGACCGGCAACGCCGAGGAGTTCGCGGGCACGCTGGGGGAGCGGCTGAGCGGCGCGCAGCTGTGCGCGATGGACGACGTGGAACCGGCCGACCTGTCCGGCGCCGGCGAGGTGGTGATCGTCACCAGCACGTTCGGCGACGGCGGGCCGCCCGACAACGGCTCGGCGTTCTGGGAGCGGCTGGACTCGGTGCAGGCCCCCTCGCTCGGCGGCGTGCGGTACGCGGTGCTCGGCCTCGGCGACCGGTCCTACGACAACTTCTGCGGCCACGCGAAATCCCTCGACTCGCGGCTGGCCGATCTGGGCGCCACCCGGATGCTGGAGCGGGCCGACTGCGAGGTGTACGACGACCAACCGCTGGCCCGGTGGGCGGACTCGGTCACCGAGCTCGTCGGGTCCGCCGGACCGGAATCCGGAACGTCCACCAGAACAACGCTTTTCACACGGGCCGAGCCGATCGCGGCGCCTCTGTGCCGCAACACCCTGCTCACCCCGCCCGGCGCCGCGAAGGAGGTGCGCCAGTTCGGGTTCGACGTCAGCGAGCACGACGTCACCTACTCGGTCGGCGACTCACTCGGTGTGCGCGTGGTCAACTCCGCCGCGGTCGTCGAATGCTGGCTCGCCGCAACAGGGTTCTACGGCGACGAAGCCGTGGTCGTGGATGGCGCCCAGATCGCGCTGCGCGAGGCGCTGACGTCGCACTACGACGTGTGCAAGGTGACGTCGAACCTGGTCCGGTTCGTCGCCGAGCACTGCCCGCAACCGGGCGTCGCCAAGCGGTTGCGCAACGACCGCGGCGAACTGGACAGATGGCTGGTCAACCGCAACGGCCTCGATCTGGTCCGCGAGTTCGGTGTCCGCGCCGACCCGCAGCGTTGGCAGGAGGTGCTGGTGCGGCTGACCCCGCGGCAGTACTCGATCTCCTCCAGCCCGCTGGTCAGCCCCCGCGAGGTGCAGCTGACCGTGTCGGTGGTGCGCTACCGCGGCCCCGACGGCAGCGCGCGCGGCGGCGTCGCGTCCACCCATCTGGCCGACCTGCCTGCCGGCACCCCGGTGCCGGTGTTCCTGCAACGGTCCCCGCACTTCCGGCCACCGCCGGACACGCACACGCCGATGATCATGGTCGGCCCCGGCACCGGCATCGCGCCGTTCCGCGGATTCCTGCAGGAACGGCGGGCACTGGGCCACCGGGGACCGAACTGGCTGTTCTTCGGCGACCAGCACCGCGCCCAGAACTTCTACTACCGCGACGACCTGCAGGACATGGTCGACGACGGGTTCCTCCTGCTGGATCTGGCGTTCTCCCGGGACCAGGACAAGCGCGTCTACGTGCAGCACAAGCTCCTCGACCGCGGTGCCGAGGTGTGGCGCTGGCTGGCCGACGGCGCGCATTTCTATGTCTGCGGTGACGCCACCAGGATGGCCCGTGACGTCGATGACGCGCTGACCGAGATCCTCCGCGTCCACGGCGCGATGAAGTCCGACGCGGCGCGCGACTACAAGCGTGAGATGGTCGCTCGGAAGCGCTACGTGCGTGACGTGTACTAGGACCGGCGGGGACGCGCCGCGACCAGCAGCGCACCGGCGGCGAACAATCCCGCCGCGGCCAGCGGGAGCCGCCCGCCGGGAGCGAAACCACCGGATGACAGCAGCGACAGGGCCAGCGCGCACGCCCCGGTGCCGGCGTACAGGAATGCCTCGCCGACCCGCGGCGGCAGCGGCACCGCGAACGTCGGGATCGGCGCCGCGAAGAACCGGCGCTGCCAGAACAGCAGACACAGCAGCGCGGCGGTGACCACCGCCAGCACCAGCTCCCACTGCAGCCGGGCCAGCCACCATGCGCCCGAACCCAGCTCGGGCTGCGGCAGCAGGCCCGTCGGATAGCCGACCAGCGTCACCACGATCACCGGCAGCATGTGCCACAGGTACAGCGCCATCACGTTGTCGTTGGCCACGCCGATCACCCGCGGCCAGACACCACGCGTCAACGTCCGGTTCAGCACCGGCACCAACGCCAGCAGCACGCAGATCTGCACGGTGGCCAGGGCCAGCAGCGCGACCGACGGCGGCGCGGAGTTCTCGACCCGCACCCCGGGCACCCCGATCATCGCGACCGGATACGGGCCCCAGGTCACCAGCAGCGGCAATGCGGCAGCGGCCACCACCGCCAGCGCCACCAGCAGCCTGCGCCGCAGAAGGGCGCCGTGCCAGGCGATTCCGAGCTGATAGACCGCCGCCCAGCAGAAGAAGTAGTTCAGCGTCCGGATCTCCGGGTGCTCGGTGCTGATCCCGACGACGTCCACGACCACCACGCCTGCGGCCAGCACGGCGGGCGTCACGAGCCCGAAGCGCCGATGCGCGGCGACCGCGACCGGCGTCAGCGCGACCACCATCAGGTACACGGCCAGGAACCACAGGTGCATGGCCACCGCCCAGCCGCCGAGGTCCAGCACGGACCCGTCGATGCCTGCGAGCAGCAGCACCGCGATCACCGCGAGCACGAAGCCCACATAGACCGCGGTCGGGCCCAGCACCCGGGCGACCCGGCGGCGCACCCACTGTTGACGTGAGGTGGTGTCGGGGTCCCGCCGCGCCCAGGACACCGCGCTGGCGTAGCCGGCCACCGCGAAGAACACCGGCACCACCTGGAACCCCCAGGTGAGCCACTGCGTCCACGGCATCAGGACCAGCGGGTTGTCCCGGCCGAACTCGCCGTCGCGGTAGGTCATCACCGACAGCAGCCAGTGGCCGATGACCACGATCATCACCGCTGCGGATCGGTAGAGGTCGAGCGCGAGCTCGCGCGCCGGCGCCTGGGCTCGAGTGGTGTCCATCCGAGCCATTGTGGCCGTCCGGCCCCCGCGAATGCGGGAGCCGGTGAAGAGTGTCCGAGGGGGGACTTGAACCCCCACGCCCGTTAATAGGGCACTAGCACCTCAAGCTAGCGCGTCTGCCATTCCGCCACTCGGACCTGCTGTGCGGCGCCTAAGGCTAACGGATGAGCCGCCCCGGGCCCAAACCAGCCGAGCAGGGCAGTGTTACAAAGGGACATGTGAGCGGTCTTTCCCATGGTGGCGTCACGCCGGCCGACGAGGTCGTGGACCTCGTCAGCACCTTGATCCGGTTCGACACCTCCAACACCGGTGAACCGGCGACCACCAAGGGCGAGGCCGAATGCGCCCGCTGGGTGGCCGATCAGCTCGCCGAGGTGGGGTATGTCACCGAGTACATCGAGGCCGGGGCGCCGGGGCGGGCCAACGTGTTCGCCCGGCTCGAAGGCGCCGACCGCTCGCGCGGCGCGCTGATGCTGCACGGCCATCTCGACGTGGTGCCCGCCGAAGCCGCGGACTGGAGCGTGCATCCGTTCTCCGGCGCCGTGAAGGACGGCTACGTCTGGGGCCGCGGCGCCGTGGACATGAAGGACATGGTCGGGATGATCATCGCGGTCGCCCGGCACTTCAAGCGGGCGGGCATCGTGCCGCCGCGCGACCTGGTGTTCGCGTTCGTCTCCGACGAGGAGGCCGGCGGCAACTACGGCTGCAAGTGGCTGGTCGACAACCGCCCGGACCTGTTCGACAACGTCACCGAGGCCGTCGGCGAGGTCGGCGGCTTCTCGCTGACCGTGCCGCGCCACGACGGAGGCGAACGCCGGCTCTACCTGGTCGAGACCGCTGAGAAGGCGATGCTGTGGATGCGGCTGACCGCGCGGGGACGCGCCGGGCACGGCTCCATGGTGCACGACGACAACGCCGTCACCGCGGTCGCCGAGGCGGTCGCCAAGCTGGGCAGGCACCGCTTCCCGATCGTGCTCACCGAGTCGGTGGAACAGTTCCTCACCGCCGTGGCCGAGGAGACCGGGTACGCGTTCGACCCGGCGTCCCCCGACATCGAGGGCACCGTCGCCAAACTCGGCGGGATCGCCCGCATCGTCAACGCCACGCTGCGCGACACCGCCAACCCGACCATGCTCAAGGCCGGCTACAAGGCCAATGTGATCCCCGGGTCGGCCGAGGCCGTCATCGACTGCCGGGTGCTGCCCGGGCGGCTGGCCGAGTTCGAGCGCGAGGTCGACGAGCTGATCGGCCCGGACGTCGAACGCGAATGGCTGACCGACCTGCCGTCGTACGAGACCCCGTTCGACGGCGAGCTGCTTGAGGCGATGAACGGTGCGATCCTGGCCGCCGACCCCGAGGCCCGCACCGTGCCCTACATGCTGTCCGGGGGTACGGACGCAAAACACTTCGCCCGCTTGGGGATTCGCTGCTTCGGCTTCGCGCCGCTGCGGCTGCCGGCCGAACTGGACTTCGCCGCCCTGTTCCACGGCGTGGACGAACGGGTACCTGTGGATGCGCTGACGTTCGGCGCGCAGGTGCTCGAGCACTTCCTGCTGCACTCCTGAGTAATCCAACCGAAAGGAACCGCCCCGATGGCCTTCGACTACGACCCGTACTCGTTCCTTCCCGAGCTGCCCACCTTCACCGTGACGTCGCAGTCGTTCGAGGACGGTCAGCCTTGGGGCAACGACCAGGTCAGCGGCATCATGGGCGCCGGCGGTTCCGATATCTCGCCGCAGCTGAGCTGGTCGGGCTTCCCCGAGGAGACCCGCAGCTTCGCGGTCACCGTCTACGACCCGGACGCGCCCACGGCGTCGGGGTTCTGGCACTGGGCGGTGTTCAACCTGCCTGCGACGGTCACCGATCTGCCCGCCGGTGTCGGTGACGGCAGCGCCAGCGGATTCCCCGGCGACGCGGTCACCCTGGCCAACGACGCCGGGCTGAAGCGCTTCATCGGCGCCGCGCCGCCTGCCGGGCACGGCCCGCACCGCTACATCGTGGCCGTGCACGCCGTGGACGTCGAGAAGCTCGACGTGCCCGCCGACGGCACTCCGGCCTACCTGGGATTCAACCTGTTCGGGCATGCGATCGCGCGCGCACTGATCACCGGCACCTACGAACAGAAGTAGGCCGCTAGCTGTACTGACCACAGGAGTCCCACCTATTCACCTTGTGCAGGGGAAGTGCGAGAGAGCACCTGCATTGTGTGGATAGGCGGGGCCGGTGGGACCTAACGGGCTGCCGAGCCGACCGCCTCCGTCAGTGAAGAGAACCCGCTCTCGCGGAGGCGGGCGGCGAGGCCGTCGTGGACGGTCTTGGCCCACATCCCGCCGCCGTACACGAAACCGGTGTAGCCCTGCAGCAGCGAGGCACCCGAGGTGATGCGCTCCCATGCGTCGTCGGCGGTCTCGATACCGCCTGCGCTGATCAGCACCAGCCGGTCGCCGACCCGGTCGTAGAGGCGGCGCAGCACCTCCAGTGACCGGCGGGCCACCGGAGGGCCGGAGATCCCACCCGGACCCAGCGCGTCCACGCCGGGCGTCACCAGCCCGTCCCGCGAGATCGTGGTGTTCGTCGCGACGATCCCGGCGAGGCCCAGATCGACTGCCAGATCGGCGATCTCGTCGATGTCCTGGTCGGCCAGGTCGGGTGCGATCTTGACCAGCACCGGCGTCGAGGTCTCTGCGAGCGCCGCGGACAGGATGGGCCGCAGCGACTCGACGGACTGCAGGTCGCGCAGCCCCGGGGTGTTCGGTGAGCTGACGTTGACCACCAGATACGACGCCAGCGGGCCGAGCAGTCGTGCGCTCTCGGCGTAATCCCGGGCGGCCCGCTCGGGCGGGGTCACCTTCGACTTGCCGATGTTGACCCCGATCGGCACCGACGACGTCTGTCCCGCCAGCCGACGCGCCAGGGCCCGGGCCCCGTGGTTGTTGAAGCCCATCCGGTTGAGCAGCGCCCGGTCGGCGGGCAGCCGGAACATCCGCGGCCGCGGATTGCCCGGCTGCGCCTGCGCGGTCACGGTGCCGACCTCGGCGTAGCCGAAACCCAATGCGCCCCAGGTGTTCAGGCCGGTGCCGTCCTTGTCGAATCCCGCCGCCAAGCCCAGCGGGCCGGGGAATTGCACCCCGAACACCGTGCTGGCCAGAATCGGATCGTGCGGCGCCAGTCGGCGCTCCAGCCGTTCGCGCAGCGGTCGGGGCCCGGTCGCGGCCCGCAGCCCGGCGAACACCACGGTGTGGATGCGCTCGGGGGGCACCAGGAACAGCGCCTTGCGCAGGGTCGTGTACATCTACGGCCCCGGCTGATCGGGTCCGGGCACGGTATCGGCACGCTTCTTGCGGCGCAACAACACCCGCCGCGACCCGTCGGTGTACAGCCGCACCCGGGTCAGTTCCCAGCCGCGGTACTCCGCCTCGATCGACAGCCGGGTGGACGCATTGACCCGCGTGAGCTCCGGCGGCAGGCGCAGCGGGATCCACTCGTACTCACCGGGATCGTCGGACACCACCTTGTCCCACGCCGCCGGCATCCGGCCCCGCGCGGCCCGGCTCATCGGGCTGCCTCCGGGATCGCCTGCACCCCGGCGCCCGCGCCGGACACCACGTACAGGGTGTTCGACGCGTCGTCGAAGGCCAGGGAGTTCGGTTGCCGCACGGTTCGATAACGCACCTTCTCGACGGGGATGCCGGTGGCCAGATCGTATCCAACGACGGTGTTCGTCGCCGTCTGCGCCACCCACACCAGACCGTTCTGTCCCGGCGAGCCGGCCACACCGTACGGCGCGTCGGGCACCGGGTAGCGCTGGCGCAGGATCAGCGGGTTCAGGCCGTACACCAGCAGCTCCTGACCGCGGGTGTCGGTGACCAGCACGCGTCCGGCGCCGTCGGCGGCCATCGTGGTGGCCCCCTCGCCGGCGCGCAGCGCGTGTTCGGACTTGGTGCCCTCGGCGTTCAGGCTGGTCACCGAGGTCTGTCCGCGATCCAGCACCACGGCGGTGTCGCCCTGGGTCACGATGGCGTCCACCCGGGCGAAGATCTTCAGCTGCGCGCCGACCGCGGTCTCGGAGGCCAGCGTGTACACCGTCCCGTCGGCACTGCCGAGCACCAGCCGGCCGTCGCCGCGGCGGGCGATGGCGGTGAAATCCACCCCGTCCTGGCCCTCGACCGCCACCTTGGTCACATCGCCGGCCGCGACGTCGAACCGGAGGTAGCCGCCGCGGGCCGACAGGAACGCCCGGCCGTCGTCGACCGCCAGCGCGGTCACGGGTTCGGGCAGGGCGTGCGGCGTCTGCGCCCCGGACGGCCCGACCACGGTCAGCACCGCGCCGGCGGGGCCGGGGGACAGCACCACCAGCGATCCCGACCCGGCGTCGAATGCCGCGGCCTGCGCGTCGCCGGGCAGTGGCCACACCTGCCCGTCGGGTGTCCCGGTGACCGGCGGGGAGTCCGCGGCGCGCGCGGGTTCGATGGTCGGTGGAGGGGTGTCGACCGGACTCGACGAACATCCGGTCACCAGCGTCAACGCGAGCGCGGCGACCCCCAGACGGGCCAGTCGACGTGGTGAGTTTATGTGGCGCGACAAGGGGTAGCTCTCGGTTCTAGGGCGGGGGAGTCGATCGGAGCCAGTCTATGCAACGTCGAAACGGGGGGCCGGTGCGTCCGCGCCTGCCAGGACCTGCCGCCGGCGGTATGGTACATACCATGACCCTCACAGCTGACAGCGACGTCGCTGACCGGGGCTTCACCGTGGAAGTCATCACCACAGGGGTGCATGCCAGCGGTTTCGGCGAGCTTGGCGACGGCCGCAGCTTCTCCTTTCGGGTGGAGCGCCAGGCCCTCGTGGTCGAGGTCTACCGGCCCCGGCTGCGTAATCCGGTCCCGCAGGCCGAGGACGTCGTCGCCACCGCAACCCGCAAACTCACCGACATCGACATGACCGACGAGCGGAGCCTGATCGCCGCGGTCCGCGACGCGGTCGCCGCGGCGCAACCGGTCGCCCGCAACGGGCGCTGAGCGCCGCACAGCCCGAGCCACGGTACGGTCGTCGTCGTGACGGGGGCGGAGATGTCGTGGCTGCAGGTCGTCGTTCTCTCGGTGCTGCAGGGGTTGACGGAGTTTCTGCCGGTCTCCTCGTCGGGGCACCTGGCTATCGCGTCGAAGGTGTTCTTCGACGGTGATGCCGGGGCGTCCTTCACCGCGGTGAGCCAGCTCGGCACCGAAGCTGCGGTGCTGGTCTACTTCGCCCGCGACATCGTGCGGATCGTCAAGGCCTGGTTCGGTGGACTGTTCCGGGGTGGCGCGCGTGACGCCGACTACTGGCTGGGCTGGTGGGTGATCATCGGCACCATCCCGATCAGCGTGATCGGGCTGCTGTTCAAGGACGAGATCCGCACCGGTGCGCGCAACCTGTGGCTGGTCGCCACGGCGCTGATCGTGTTCTCGTTCGTGATCGCGGCCGCCGAGTACGCCGGCAGGCAGACCCGCCGCGTCGAGCAACTCACCTGGAAGGACAGCGTCATCGTCGGTTTCGCGCAGTGCCTGGCGCTGGTGCCGGGGGTGTCGCGGTCGGGCGCGACGATCAGCGCCGGGTTGTTCCTCGGCATGGAACGCGAGCTGGCTGCCCGGTTCGGCTTCCTGCTGGCCATCCCCGCGGTGTTCGCCTCGGGCCTGTTCTCGCTGCCGGACGCGTTCAACCCGGTCGGGGAGGGCATGAGCGCCAGCGGCGCCCAGTTGTTCGTCTCCACGCTGATCGCGTTCGTGGTCGGCTACGCCGCGGTGGCGTGGTTCCTGCGCTTCCTCGTGCGGCACAGCATGTACTGGTTCGTCGGCTACCGCATCGTGCTGGGCGCCGTGGTGCTGATCCTGCTCTCGGCCGGGGTGGTGTCGGCGACATGACCGACGAGCGCTTGCGCGAGGAGACGACATGACCGTTCTGCTGCTGCGCCACGGGCGCTCGACGTCGAACACCGCGCACACGCTGGCGGGCCGCTCGGAGGGTGTCGACCTCGACGACCGCGGACGCGAACAGGCGAAGGCGCTGGTCGACCGGCTGGGGGAGTTGCCCATCCGTGCGATCGTGCGGTCTCCGCTGCTGCGCTGCGAGCGCACCGTCGAGCCGCTGGCCGCCGTGCTGGGCATGCAGCCGGTGGTCGAGGAGCGCATCACCGAGGTGGACTACGGCGCGTGGACCGGGCGCAAGATCGGCGAGCTGGTCAAGGAGCCGTTGTGGGCGGTGGTGCAGCAGCAACCCAGCGCCGCGGTCTTCCCCGACGGTGAGGGCCTGGCCGCCGTGCAGGCCCGGGCGGTCGCCGCGGTGCGCGAACACGACCGCAGGCTCACCGACGAACACGGCGGTGACGTGCTGTGGATCGCCTGCACCCACGGGGATGTGATCAAATCGGTGCTGGCCGACGCGCTGGGCACCCATTTGGACAGCTTCCAGCGCATCAACGCCGACCCGGCGTCGGTGAGCGTGATCCGCTATACCCCGGTGCGGCCCTTCGTGATCCACGTCAACCACACCGGCGCGACCCTGAACTCCGCGCTGACGAGCCCACCGGCCAAGGCGCCGTCGGACACCGGCGAGGTGCCCGGCGGAGACGCCGTGGTCGGCGGTTCCGCCGGCTGACGGTATTTTGGAAACTGCCATGGCCCGCGAAATCCACGTCTTCCGCACACCCGACCGCTTCGTGGCCGGGACCGTCGGCCAACCCGGAAACCGGACGTTCTACCTGCAGGCCGTCCACGACAAGCGGGTCGTCTCCGTGGTGCTGGAAAAGCAGCAGGTCGCCGTGCTCGCCGAGCGGATCGCCGCGCTGCTGCTGGAGATCAACCGCCGGTTCGGCACCCCGATCCCGCCCGAGACCGGTGACGTCGAGGACCTCAGCCCGCTGATCACCCCGGTGGACGCCGAGTTCCGGGTCGGCACCATGGGGCTGGGCTGGGATTCCGAGGCCGAGACAGTGGTGGTCGAACTGCTGGCCGTCTCCGAGACCGAATTCGACGCGTCGGTCGTGCTCGACGACGCCGAGGAAGGGCCCGACGCGGTGCGGGTGTTCCTGACCCCCGAGTCGGCCCGTCAGTTCGCCGCCCGCTCCAACCGGGTGATCTCGGCGGGGCGGCCGCCCTGCCCGCTGTGCGAGGAGCCGCTGGACCCCGAAGGGCACATCTGCGTCCGAACCAACGGTTACCGGCGCGGAGCGCTCTCCGGGTCCGACGATGACGAGCTCTGAGTTCTCGGAGGTCCTGCTCGACGGCGAGCTGACCGTGCTCGGACGGATCCGCTCGGCGAGCAACGCGACGTTCCTGTGCGAGGCCACCCTGGGCGAGACCACCCTGCACTGCGTGTACAAACCGGTGCGCGGCGAGGCCCCGCTGTGGGACTTCCCCGACGGCACGCTGGCCGGGCGGGAGGTGGCTTCGTACCTGGTGTCGGCCGCGCTGGGGTGGAACGTGGTGCCTTACACCATCATTCGGGACGGACCGGCCGGACCCGGCATGCTGCAGCGCTGGGTCGACCAGCCGGGCGACGAGGATCCCGACGCCACGCCCGAAAGCGGCCCCGATCTGATCGACCTGCTGCCCGCAGGCGAGATCCCGCCCGGGTTCCTGCCGGTGCTGCAGGCCTACGACTACGCCGGCGACGAGGTCGTGCTGGTGCACGCCGACGACGACCGGCTGCGCCGCATCGCGGTGTTCGACGTGCTGATCAACAACGCCGACCGCAAGGGTGGCCATGTGCTGCAGGGGGTGGACGGCCAGGTGTACGGGGTCGACCACGGCGTCACGCTGCACGTCGAGGACAAGCTGCGCACCGTGCTGTGGGGCTGGTCCGGCAAACCGGTCGACGACGACACGCTCACCGACGTCGCGGCGCTGGGGGAGAAGCTGAGGGCCGACCTGGGGGCCGAGCTGTGCGAGCTGATCACTCCCCGCGAGGTCGCCGCGCTGCGAGCCAGAGTCGTTGGCCTGCTGCGCAATCCGGTGATGCCGACACCGGACCGGCGGCGGCCGATCCCGTGGCCGGCATTCTGACGTGATCTACTTGCCGGGTGACCCTCACCGATGCAGATCTGGCCGCCGCGGTGGCCGAGGAGGCCGGTGAGCTGCTGCTGGCGATGCGAGAGCAGCTGGGCTTCTACGACCCCTACGACTTGGGCGACGCCGGCGACATGCGCGCCAACACGCTGATCCTGGACCGTTTGCACAAGGCTCGCCCGCACGATGCGGTGCTGTCCGAGGAGGCCGTGGACGACGTGTCCCGCGTCGACGCCGACCGGGTGTGGATCGTCGACCCGGTCGACGGCACCTACGAGTACTCGATGCCGGGGCGCCCCGACTGGGCGGTGCACATCGCGCTGTGGCAGCGCCACACGCCCGGTGGTGAGCCCACCATCACCGACGCCGCCGTCGCGCTGCCCGCCCGCGGGGAGGTGTATCGCACCGACACCGTCAGCCCGCCGCCGCCGCGCGAGGACGGCCCGATCCGGATCACCGCCAGCTCCAACCGCCCGCCCGCGGTGCTGTGGCAGCTGCGCGAACACATGGACATCCAGCTCGTCCGGATCGGCTCGGCGGGCGCCAAGGCGATGGCGGTGGTGCGCGGCGACGTCGACGCCTACCTGCATGCCGGCGGCCAGTGGGAGTGGGACTCGGCCGCACCGGCCGGGGTGCTGTGGGCGGCCGGAATGCACGCGTCGCGCATCGACGGCTCGCCGCTGATCTACAACCGCCGCGACCCCTACCTGCCGGATCTGCTGATGTGCAGGCCCGAGCTGGCCGGGGTTCTGCTGGAGGGGATCTGGGCGGCACGCCGGGAATGAAACGGCCGTCGGAATTGTCTCAGTCGGCAATGTCTAGAGTCGGTGTCATGCAATCGTGGTCCGCGCCGGACGTGCCGGCGCTGCCGGGACGTGGTCCGCAGTTGCGGCTCTACGACAGTGCGGATCGCACGGTGCGACCCGTCGCGGCCGGCGACACCGCAACGATGTACGTGTGCGGGATCACCCCCTATGACGCGACCCATCTCGGGCACGCGGCGACCTACCTGACGTTCGACCTGGTGCACCGGCTGTGGCTGGACGGCGGCCACGACGTGCACTACGTGCAGAACATCACCGACGTCGACGACCCGCTGTTCGAACGCGCGCACCGCGACGGCATCGGCTGGCGCGAACTCGGCGACCGCGAGACCGACCTGTTCCGCGAGGACATGGCGGCGCTGCGGGTGCTGCCGCCGCGCGACTACGTGGCCGCCACCGAGGCGATCGCCGAGGTGATCGAACTGGTGGAGAAGATGCTGGCCTCCGGTGCCGCGTATGTCGTCGAGGACGCGCAGTACCCGGACGTGTACTTCCGCGCCGACGCGACCGTGCAGTTCGGCTACGAGTCGGGCTACGACCGCGACACGATGATGGCGCTGTTCGGCGAACGCGGCGGCGACCCGGACCGGCCCGGCAAGAGCGATCCGCTGGATGCGCTGCTGTGGCTGGCCGCCCGTCCCGGGGAGCCGAGCTGGCCGTCGCCGTTCGGACCCGGTCGGCCGGGCTGGCACGTCGAGTGCGCCGCGATCGCGCTCAGCCGCATCGGCACCGGGCTGGACATCCAGGGCGGCGGCAGCGACCTGATTTTCCCGCACCACGAGTTCTCCGCCGCACACGCCGAATGCGTCTCCGGTGAGCGACGTTTCGCCCGCCACTACGTGCACTCCGGCATGATCGGCTGGGACGGGCACAAGATGTCGAAGAGCCGCGGCAACCTGGTACTGGTGTCCCAGTTGCGCCGCGACGGGGTCGACCCGGCCGCGATCCGGCTCGGGCTGTTCGCCGGCCACTACCGCCAGGACCGCTTCTGGAGCCCCGAGGTCCTCGACGAGGCGCAGGCCCGCCTGCACCGCTGGCGAAGCGCGACCGCGCTGGCGGGCGCCCCGGACGCCACCGACGTGGTGGCGCGGGTGCGGCGCTACCTGGCCGACGATCTCGACACACCCAAAGCGCTTGCCGCGCTGGATGGTTGGGCCACCGATGCGCTCTCCTACGGTGGCCACGACGAAACGGCGGGTGCGACGGTGGCCACCGCGGTCGACGCGCTGCTCGGCGTTCAGCTGTAAAACCCCCGCCATCGAGTAGGTTTCGGCCATGAGTTCGGTGTCGGGCAAGACGGTATTCATCACTGGCGGGGCACGCGGGGTGGGCGCCGAAGTCGCCCGGCGGCTGCACGCCAAGGGTGCCAGGCTGGTGCTCACCGACCTGGACGAGGCGGCGCTGACCGAACTGCGGGACCGGCTGGGGGCCGAGCGCGTGCACACCGTGGTCGCCGACGTGCGTGAGCTGACGGCCATGCAGGACGCGGCCGCGAGCGCGGTGGACCGGTTCGGCGGCATCGACGTGGTGATGGCCAACGCGGGGATCGCGACCTACGGTTCGGTGCTGCAGGTCGACCCGGAGGCATTCCGCCGGCTGATGGACGTCAACGTCATCGGCGTCTTCAACACCGTGCGCGCCACCCTGCCCTCGGTGCTCGAGCGCCGCGGGTACGTGCTGATCGTGTCCTCACTGGCCGCCTACGCGGCCGCCCCTGGATTGGCGCCGTACAACAGCGCCAAAGCCGCCGTCGAGCACCTCGCCAACGCGCTGCGCCTGGAGGTCGGCTTCCGCGGGGTGGCGGTCGGGTCGGCGCACATGTCCTGGATCGACACCCCGATGGTCCGCGACACCAAGGCCGACCTGCCGACGTTCACCGAGATGCTGAGCCGGCTGCCGTTCCCGCTGAACCGGACCACCTCCGTGGACGCGTGCGGGGCGGCCTTCGTCGCCGGCATCGAGAAGCGCAAACGCCAGATCAACTGTCCAGGCTGGGTCGGGGCGCTGCGCTGGCTCAAACCGGTGCTCTCCACGGCCGTCGGGGAGGGCCAGGTGCGCAAGTTCGTGCCCGACCTGCTGCCCAGGATGGACGCCGAGGTGGCTGCGCTCGGCCGTTCCCTGGGGGCGCGCACCCAGCAGTTGGAGGACAGCTGATGCCGGCGCTGCGCCGCCTGACCGCCGCCGCCGCCGCGGCGCTGCTGCTGCTGGCCGGCTGCAGCACCGACACCTCCGCGCCCGAGGACACGTCGACCCCGCCTGCGCCGGACACCGCGGCGGCCGTCACCCCCGCCGAGGCCCGCGCGATCGCCAAGGAGGCCTACGTCTACGGCTTCCCGCTGGTCGACAACTACCGCGTGCAGTACAGCTACTTCGTCGACAGGGACGATCCGGAGTACAAGGGCGGCTGGAACGAGGTGCACAGCACCGCGCGCCTGTACACGCCCGCCGACACCGCGATCCAGACGCCCAACGCGGACACCCCGTACTCGATGCTCGGCGCGGACCTGCGCGCCGAACCGCTGGTGCTGACCGTGCCGCCCATCCAACAGGACCGCTACTACTCGCTGCAGTTCGTCGACGGCTACACCTACAACTTCGCCTACGTCGGCAGCCGCACCACCGGTAACGGCGGCGGCAGGTATCTGCTCGCCGGGCCGGGCTGGCAGGGCGAGAAACCCGAAGGCGTCGACGAGGTCATCCGATCGGACACCGAGCTGGCCCTCGTGCTCTACCGCACCCAGCTGTTCGGCCCGTCCGACATCGAGGAGGTCCGCAAGATCCAGGCGGGCTATCAGGTCGCGCCGCTGTCGGTGTACCTCAACCAGCCGTCGCCCGAGCCCCCGCCGGCGATCGACTTCGTCCCGCCGCTGCCGCCCGAGCAGCAGCGCACGTCACCGCAGTTCTTCGAGATCCTGAACTTCGTGATGCGTTACGCCCCGGCGCTGCCGGAGGAACAGGTGCTGCGGGACCGGTTCGCCCGGATCGGCATCGGCCCGGACGGAGATTTCGACGCCGACACGCTGAGCCCGCAGATGCGCGCCGCGATCGAGGGCGGGATGGCCGACGGCAACGCCGAGCTGGATGCGTTCAAGAAGAACGAGATCGACACCGGCAAGGTCACCTCCGCCCAGATGTTCGGCAGCCGGCAGGAGCTCAAGGACAACTACCTGTACCGGATGGCAGGCGCGGCGTTCGGCCTGTACGGCAACACCGCCGCCGAGGCCATCTATCCGAACTTCTCCACCGATTCCGCGGGCCAGCCGCTGTCCGGGGCGAACAACTACGTGTACCGGTTCCCGTCGGGCGGGCTGCCGCCGGTCAATGCGTTCTGGTCGCTGACCGTCTACGAGCTGCCCGCCAGCCGACTGGTCGAGAACCCGATGAACCGCTACCTGATCAACTCCGAGATGCTGCCCAGCCTGGTGCCCGACCCCGACGGCGGCTACACCTTCTACATCCAGAACGCCTCGCCGGGCATCGAGCGGGAGTCGAACTGGCTGCCCGCGCCGAAGGGGCCCTTCTCGCTGGTGCTGCGGCTGTACTGGCCCAAGCCGGACGCCCTCAACGGCACATGGAAGCCGCCGCAGCCCGAGAAGACCTAAGCGAGCCCCTCGCCACCCTGCGCGCACACCCTGCGCGAGCGTGCGTGTGTGCGGCCGACACGCCGGGCAGATGACGGATTTCGCGCACGCTCGTCGCGCCGGCGGCTGGGGCGGTCTCGCGCCGGGGTCTGCGAGCGTGCGCGAACTTCGCGAATCCGACGGCGTGTCCGCCGCAGACACGCACGCTCGCCGAGAAGGGGCACAGAAGGGGCGCGGAAAAGCCCAGTCAGCCGCGGAAGCCGGGGCCGCGGCGGCGCAGGTAGCGCTCGAACTCGGCGGCCAGCGCGTCACCGTCGATCTTGCCCAAGGCCTCGTTCATGTCGACCTCGGCGTCGCCGCGCTCCTCCAGCGACTGCACGTACTCGGCGATCTCGTCGTCCTCCGAGGTCATCTCGGTGACGGCCTGCTCCCACTCCTCGGCCTGGGCGGGCAGGTCGGCCAGCGGGACCTCGATGTCGAGGACATCCTCGACCCGGCGCAACAACGCCACCGTGGCCTTCGGGCTGGGCGGCTGCGACACGTAGTGCGGGACGGCGGCCCAGAACGTCACCGCCGGGATGCCGGCCTGCACGCACGCGTCCTGGAACACCCCGGCGATACCGGTCGGCCCCTCGTAGCGGGTCTCCTCCAGGCCGAACGTCTTGGCCGAATCAGCGGAGTACGCCGCGCCCGAGACCGGCACCGGCCGGGTGTGCGGCGTGTCGGCCAACAACGCGCCCAGGATCACCACGGTGTGCACGTTGAGCTTCTCGGCGATGGTCAGCAGCTCCGCGCAGAAGGTGCGCCAGCGCATGTTCGGCTCCACGCCGTGCATCAGCACGATGTCACGGTCGCTGCCGGGCGGGCGACAGTGCGAGATCCGCATCGACGGCCACACCAGCTCGCGGGTGACACCGTCGATCTGCCGGATCACCGGCCGGTTGACCTGGTAGTCGTAGTACGACTCGTCGTCGATCTCGACGATGGTCTCGGCTTCCCAGATCTCGTCCAGGTGTTCCAGCGCATCGCTGGCCGCGTCGCCGGCGTCATTCCAGCCTTCGAACGCCGCGACGACGATGGTGTCGCGAAGATCGGGCAGGTCGGATCGCATCGGACCGCCGAAATCCGAGGGAGTCACCACGTCAGCCTAAGCCTTGCGTGCGCGAGATGACGGGCATCAACTCGCGCTCGGGTTTGTGTGCCCGACTACCCTGGCCGTGTGACTGGCGCACGCGACCGCAAGTACGGCACCCACCTGCCGGACGTGATGCCGACACGGGTCCGGGTCGGCGACGGGGCCACCGGGATCCAGCTCCACGCGGCCGACCGGCTGCACTCTGTCCCACCTTGCTGACTTCAACCTTGCTGACTACGACATTGTCGACAAGATCCGCGAATTGTCGCGCGATCGCCGCGACGAAATGGGCGTCCAGACATCGACCAGGTATCAACGTAGACTTTCCTGGTCGAGAGGCGTTGCAACGGTTGCCGGTTCCCCCGGTATCCGCCACGCTCGGCAGAGTCAAGGACGCCTTCCGTCAAGGAAGGAACGTACGTGAACGCCCCTGACCCCACCGCCTTCGTGCCGAACGTCCGACCCGACTGCACCGACGAGCTGACGGCGGCTCTGCGCCGGCGGATCATGGTGATCGACGGTGCGATGGGTACGGCGATCCAGCGGGACCGGCCCGACGAGGCCGGATACCGCGGCGACAGGTTCACCGAGTGGCCGACGGCTCTTCAGGGCAACAACGATCTGCTGAACCTGACGCAGCCGCAGATCATCGAGGGAATCCACCGCGAGTACCTCGAGGCGGGCGCCGACATCCTGGAGACCAACACGTTCAACGCGAACGCGATCTCGCTGTCGGACTACGACATGGCCGACTTCAGCTACGAGCTGAACTACACCGGCGCCGCGCTGGCCCGTAAGGCCGCCGACGAGTTCAGCACCCCCGACAAGCCCCGTTACGTCGCGGGCGCGATCGGGCCGACGACGCGGACCGCGTCGATCTCGCCGGACGTCAATGATCCCGGCGCCCGCAACGTGTCCTACGACCAGCTGGTCGCGGCCTACCTCGAAGCCGCCAACGGCCTGGTCGACGGCGGTTCGGACCTGCTGATCATCGAGACGATCTTCGACTCGCTCAACGCCAAGGCGGCGGTGTTCGCCCTCGAGACGCTGTTCGAGCAGCGCGGCCGCCGCTGGCCGTTGATCATCTCGGGCACCATCACCGACGCGTCCGGGCGCACGTTGTCCGGTCAGGTCACCGAGGCGTTCTGGAACGCGATCAGGCACGCGAAGCCGCTCGCGGTCGGTCTGAACTGCGCGCTGGGCGCGCCGGAGATGCGGCCCTACATCGCCGAGGTGGCGCGGATCGCGGACACGTTCGTCTCCTGCTACCCGAACGCCGGCCTGCCCAACGCGTTCGGCGAGTACGACGAGTCCCCGGAGGCCCAGGCCGGCTACATCGCCGACTTCGCCGAGGCCGGCCTGGTCAACCTGGTCGGCGGGTGCTGCGGAACGGCGCCGCCGCACATCGCCGAGATTGCCAAGGTCGTCGCCGGCAAAGCACCGCGTGACCTGCCGGAGATCCCGGTGGCCACCCGGCTGTCCGGCCTGGAGCCCCTCAACATCACCGACGACTCGCTGTTCGTGAACATCGGTGAGCGCACCAACATCACCGGCTCGGCCCGGTTCCGGAACCTGATCAAGGCCGAGGACTACGACACCGCGCTGTCGGTGGCCCTGCAGCAGGTCGAGGTCGGTGCGCAGGTCATCGACATCAACATGGACGAGGGCATGATCGACGGCGTTGCCGCGATGGACCGGTTCACCAAGCTGATCGCGGCCGAGCCGGACATCAGCCGCGTACCGGTGATGATCGACTCCTCCAAGTGGGAGGTCATCGAGGCGGGCCTGAAGAACGTGCAGGGCAAGCCGATCGTCAACTCGATCTCCATGAAGGAGGGCGAGGAGAAGTTCATCCGCGAGGCGCGGCTGTGCCGCAAGTACGGCGCCGCCGTCGTCGTGATGGCCTTCGACGAGCAGGGCCAGGCCGACAACCTGGAGCGCCGCAAGGAGATCTGCGGGCGCGCCTACCGGATCCTGACCGAAGAGGTCGGCTTCCCGGCCGAGGACATCATCTTCGACCCGAACTGCTTCGCGCTGGCCACCGGTATCGAGGAGCACGCCACCTACGGGATCGACTTCATCGAGGCCTGCGCCTGGATCAAGGAGAACCTGCCCGGGGTGCACATCTCCGGCGGCATCTCGAACGTGTCGTTCTCGTTCCGCGGCAACAACCCGGTCCGCGAGGCCATCCACGCGGTGTTCCTGTTCCACGCCATCAAGGCGGGCCTGGACATGGGCATCGTCAACGCGGGCGCGCTGGTGCCGTATGACTCGATCGACCCCGAGCTGCGGGACCGCATCGAGGACGTCGTGCTGAACCGTCGCGAGGACGCCGCGGAGAGGCTGCTGGAGATCGCCGAACGGTTCAACAAGACCGAGAAGGCCGACGATCCGGCCGCGGCCGAATGGCGCAGCCTGCCGGTCCGCGAGCGGATCACCCACGCCCTGGTCAAGGGGATCGACGCGCACGTCGACGACGACACCGAGGAGCTGCGGGCCGAGATCGCCGCGGCAGGGGGTCGCCCGATCGAGGTGATCGAGGGCCCGCTGATGGACGGTATGAACGTCGTCGGCGACCTGTTCGGCGCGGGCAAGATGTTCCTGCCCCAGGTCGTGAAATCGGCCCGCGTGATGAAGAAGGCCGTGGCGTACCTGCTGCCGTTCATCGAGGCGGAGAAGGAAGAAGCGGGTACCAGCGGGACCAAGGACACCAACGGCACGATCATCATGGCGACCGTGAAGGGCGACGTCCACGACATCGGCAAGAACATCGTCGGGGTTGTGTTGCAGTGCAACAACTACGAGGTGATCGACCTCGGCGTGATGGTGCCCGCCCAGAAGATCCTGAATGCGGCGAAGGAGCACAACGCCGACATCATCGGGCTGTCCGGTCTGATCACCCCCTCGCTGGACGAGATGGTCAACTTCGCCGTCGAGATGGAACGCGAAGGGCTGGAGATCCCGCTGCTGATCGGCGGTGCGACCACGTCGCGCGCCCACACCGCCGTGAAGGTGGCGCCGCGGCGCAGCGGTCCGGTCGTCTGGGTCAAGGACGCGTCCCGCTCGGTGCCCGTCGCGGCAGCGCTGCTCGACGACAAGCAGCGTCCCGCGCTGCTGGAGGCCACCGAGAAGGACTACGCCTCGCTGCGGGAACGGCACGCCCAGAAGAACGAGCGGCCGATGCTGACACTGCAGAAGGCCCGGGCGAACCGGACGCCGATCGAGTGGGACGGTTACACGCCGCCGGTGCCTGCCCAGGGCGTCGGGGTGCGTGAATTCAACGACTACGACCTCGCGGAGCTGCGCGAGTACATCGACTGGCAGCCGTTCTTCAACGCGTGGGAGATGAAGGGCCGCTTCCCCGACATCCTCAACAATCCGGTCTCGGGGGAGACCGCTCGCAAGCTGTACGACGACGCCCAGGAGATGCTCGACACCCTGATCAAGGAGAAGTGGCTGACCGCCAACGGGGTGATCGGGTTCTTCCCGGCGAACGCGGTCGGTGACGACATCGAGGTCTACACCGACGAGGCCCGCACCGAGGTGTTGACCACGTTGCACAACCTGCGCCAGCAGGGCGAGCACCGCGACGGCATCCCGAACCGCAGCCTCGGCGACTTCGTCGCCCCCAAGGAAACGGGTCTGGCGGACTACATCGGCACCTTCGCCGTCACGGCGGGTCTCGGCAGCACCGACAAGATCACGGAGTTCAAGGCCGCCAACGACGACTACAACGCGATCCTGCTGGAGTCCCTCGCCGACCGGCTGGCAGAGGCGTTCGCCGAGCGGCTGCACGAACGGGTCCGCAAGGAGTTCTGGGGTTACCAGCCCGACGAGCAGCTGGACAACGAGGCGCTCATCAGCGAGAAGTACGTCGGAATCCGGCCCGCCCCCGGTTACCCGGCCTGCCCGGAGCACACCGAGAAGGTGACGCTGTGGGAGCTGATGGACGTCAAGGAGCGAACCGGGATCGAGCTGACCGAGTCGATGGCGATGTGGCCCGGGGCCGCCGTCAGCGGCCTGTACTTCTCGCACCCGCAGTCGCAGTACTTCGTGGTCGGCCGGCTGGCCCAGGACCAGGTCGCGGATTACGCGAAGCGCAAGGGCTGGACCCTGGCAGAAGCCGAGCGCTGGCTCGGCCCCAACCTCGGCTACAACCCGGAGGACTGAACGCCGCTGGGGCACATTCGGAGTCGTCGCTGAGGTTCCCGGAATTGGGGTCAACCCGCTCGCGCGTGCCACAATGGCTGGGTGCGAGCGGTGTTGTGGGACATGGACGGAACGCTCGTCGACTCCGAAAAGCTGTGGGACGTGTCACTTTCGGCGCTGTATGAGAGCTTCGGCCGCGAGATGAGCCGCGAGACCCGGACAGCTCTGGTGGGCGCGTCGGCCGAGGACACGATGGTGGCCGTCTACACGGAACTGGGCCTGGAGCTCGACCCGGACGCCATGAAGGAGTCGATCCGCTGGCTGCACGAGCACACGGCGGGCCTGTTCGCCGACGGGCTGCCCTGGTGCGCCGGTGCCCACGAGATGCTGGAAGCGGTCAAGGCCGACGGCACCCCGATGGCCCTGGTCACCAACACCGACCGTCACCTCGCCGAGCGCGCGCTCGACACCATCGGCCGGCACCACTTCGCGGTCACGGTGTGCGGCGACGAGGTGCCCAGCGGTAAGCCCGCGCCCGACCCGTACCTGCGGGCCGCCGAGCTGCTCGAGGTCGCCCCGGCGGAGTGCCTGGCCGTCGAGGACTCGGTGACCGGCGCAGCCGCCGCCGAACGCGCCGGGTGCGCGGTGCTGATCGTGCCCAACGAGGTCCCGGTTCCGGGCGGGCTGCGGCGCCGCCACATCGGATCGCTGGCCGATCTCGACGTCGACGGGCTGCGCCGGATCTACCACGAGATCGACGACGAAGTACGACACCGTAGCGCCTGACCAGCTCTGCTTTCCCGCCCACCGAGGCGTAGTCGCGTCCACTTCCGGGAACCCCCACCGCCGGAAGACTCGAGTGATTGAATGTGATTCTCATCACGCAGTCGTGTGCGGGAAAGGTCGTCGTATGGCCGGTCATGGTGGTCCAGCGGGGGAGAGCCCGGAGATCTACGACAAGGGCGAGGACTTCTCGTCCGGCAAGACCGCGATCCGGATCGCCTCGGTCGCAGCGCTGGGCGGTCTGCTGTTCGGCTACGACAGCGCGGTGATCAACGGTGCGGTGGACTCCATCCAGGAGGACTTCGACATCGGCAACGCCTCGCTCGGTTTCGCCGTCGCGTCGGCGCTGCTCGGTGCCGCGGCCGGAGCCATGACCGCCGGGCGCATCGCAGACAAGATCGGCCGTATCTCGGTGATGAAGATCGCCGCGGTGCTGTTCCTGATCAGCGCGTTCGGCACCGGTTTCGCCCACGAAGTGTGGACCGTCGTGTTGTTCCGGATCGTCGGCGGCTTCGGCGTGGGCGTCGCGTCGGTGATAGCGCCGGCCTACATCGCCGAGACCTCCCCGCCGGGCATTCGCGGCCGACTCGGGTCGCTCCAACAGCTGGCCATCGTGTCCGGCATCTTCCTGTCGTTCGTCGTCAACTGGTTGCTGCAGTGGGCGGCGGGCGGGCCGAACGAGCCCCTGTGGTTCGGCATCGACGCGTGGCGGTGGATGTTCCTGGCCATGGCACTGCCCGCGTTGCTGTACGGCGCCCTCACGTTCACGATCCCCGAGTCGCCGCGCTATCTCGTTGCCACCCACAAGATCCCCGAGGCGCGCCGGGTGCTGAGCATGCTGCTCGGACAGAAGAACCTGGAGATCACCATCACGCGGATCCGGCAGACGCTGGAACGCGAGGACAAGCCGTCGTGGCGCGACATGCGCAAGCCGACGGGCGGGCTCTACGGCATCGTCTGGGTCGGTCTCGGGCTGTCGATCTTCCAGCAGTTCGTCGGCATCAACGTGATCTTCTACTACTCCAACGTGCTGTGGCAGGCGGTCGGTTTCAGCGCCGACCAGTCGGCGGTCTACACCGTGATCACCTCGGTGATCAACGTGCTCACCACGCTGATCGCGATCGCGCTGATCGACAAGATCGGGCGCAAGCCGCTGCTGCTGATCGGTTCGTCCGGCATGGCCGTGACTCTGATCACGATGGCGTTCATCTTCGCCAACGCGACGCTCGACGCCGACGGCAACCCGAGCCTTCCGGGCGCCTCCGGCGTGATCGCACTGATCGCGGCCAACCTGTTCGTCGTCGCATTCGGGATGTCCTGGGGCCCGGTGGTCTGGGTACTGCTCGGCGAGATGTTCCCGAACCGGATCCGCGCGGCCGCCCTCGGGCTGGCCGCCGCGGGACAGTGGGCGGCCAACTGGCTGATCACCATCACGTTCCCGGGCCTGCGTGAGCACCTCGGGCTGGCCTACGGCTTCTACGGGCTGTGTGCGATCCTGTCCGGCCTGTTCGTATGGAGATGGGTTATGGAGACCAAGGGCGTGTCCCTGGAGGACATGCACGGTCAGGTCCTGCGCGAGGACAAGACCGCCGCCGGGTAGTCGATGCGGCCGGCTGACGGCTCACACCACCACGTGACAGAATCGTCCAACGTGAAGACCTTCGATGCGCTGTTCGCCGAACTGAGCGAACGGGCGCGCACCCGGCCGGCCGGCAGCGGCACCGTCGCCGCACTCGACGGCGGTGTGCACGGCATCGGCAAGAAGATCCTGGAAGAGGCCGGCGAGGTGTGGCTGGCCGCCGAACACGAGAGCGATGACGCGCTCGCCGAGGAGATCAGCCAGCTCCTCTACTGGACGCAGGTGCTGATGCTGTCCCGCGGCCTGACCCTCGACGACGTGTACGGGAAGCTCTGACATGTCTGACGCTCTTCGCGGGAGCGGCTCATCGACGCTGCGGGTAGCGGTACCCAACAAGGGAGCGCTGAGCGAGTCGGCTGCCGAGATCTTGGCCGAGGCAGGTTACCGGCGCCGTACCGATCCCAAGGATCTGACCGTTGTCGACCCGGTGAACAATGTCGAGTTCTTCTTCCTGCGGCCGAAGGACATCGCGATCTACGTCGGTTCCGGGGAGCTCGACCTCGGCATCACCGGTCGCGACCTGGCGGCCGAGTCCGACGCACCGGTACGCGAACGGCTGGCGCTGGGCTTCGGCTCGTCGACGTTCCGGTATGCCGCGCCCAGAGGCCAGGATTGGACGATGGCCGACCTGGCCGGTAAGCGCATCGCCACCGCATACCCGAACCTGGTTCGAAAGAACTTGGCGGACAAGGGAATCCAAGCCACTGTCATACGTCTGGACGGTGCGGTGGAGATCTCCATCCAACTCGGGGTGGCCGACGTCATCGCCGATATCGTCGGATCCGGACGCACCCTGGGACTGCACAATCTGGTGGCATTCGGTGATTCGCTGTGTGACTCCGAGGCGATCCTGATCGAGCGCGAGGAGGCCGGTGACGCCGACGCCGAAAAGTCGGCGGCGCGCGACCAATTGGCGGGCCGCGTGCAGGGTGTGGTGTTCGGCCAGCAGTACCTGATGCTGGATTACGACTGCCCCCGATCGCTGCTCGAGCGCGCCACCGAGGTCACCCCGGGACTCGAATCGCCGACGATCGCACCGCTGGCCGATCCGGACTGGGTGGCGGTGCGTGCGCTGGTGCCGCGACGCGACGTCAACGCGATCATGGACGAGTTGGCCGCCATCGGCGCCAAAGCCATTCTGGCCTCGGACATCCGCTTCTGCCGCTTCTGATCGACCGCTCACGGCACGGTCTGCCGTGTTAGCGTCCGAAGGTCCACTCGCTGCATGCGGAGGTCCGATGACGCTGGTTCTCGTGCTCGGCCTGGCTGTGTTGATCGGCGTCGTGGCCGGGTCACGCGCACTGACGGCCCCGGCAGTGGTGGCCTGGGGCGCGATGCTCGGCTGGATCGACGTCACCGACAAATGGTCGGACTGGATGGCGCATCCCATCACCGTCACCGTGCTGACGATCTTCGCCGTCGGCGAGCTGGTCACCGATCAGCTGCCGCAGACCCCCAGCCGAAAAGTGCCCCCGCAGTTCATCGCCCGGCTCGTCACCGGCGGCTTTTCCGGTGCGGTCATCGGCAGTGCGTTCTTCCACACCTTCAGCGCCACGGGTGCCGGGATCATCGGCGCGGTCCTCGGCACGCTCGGCGGAGCGATGCTGCGCAGCAGGCTGGCCGCGCCAGGAACGGCAACGACCGTCCCGGCGCGTTCACCGAGGACGTCCTCGCCGGCGGCGTCGGCCTGCTGGTCGTGTTCCTCGTGAGCCTGGTCTAGGACCGCGGTGACCGACGCGACGCCGCAGCGCTTCGACGCGATCATCGTCGGCGCAGGACAGGCCGGACCCCCGCTGGCCGGGCGGCTGACCGAGGCCGGACAGACCGTCGCGGTGATCGAGCGCAAGCTGGTCGGCGGCACCTGCGTGAACTACGGCTGCATCCCGACCAAGGCGATGGTCGCGAGTGCGCACGCGGCGCACCTGGCCCGCCGCGGCAACGACTTCGGGATCGGCGCCGGCCCCGTGACCGTCGACATGGCCGCGGTCAAGGCGCGCAAGGACCGCATCAGCATCGGGGACCGCGAGGGCGTCGAATCCTGGCTCGACGGCATGCCCGGCTGCACGCTGATCCGCGGGCACGCCCGGTTCGAAAGCCCGACCACCCTGCGCGTCGGCGACGCCCTGCTGGAGGCGGACCGGATCTTCCTCAACGTCGGCGGCCGCGCGGTCGTCCCGGAGATGCCGGGCCTGGCCGACATCGACTACCTGACCAACGTCGGGATCCTCGACCTCGACGTGGTCCCCGAGCACCTGGTGATCATCGGCGGCAGCTACATCGCGCTCGAATTCGCGCAGATGTACCGGCGTTTCGGCGCCGCCGTCACCGTCGTCGAGCGGGGGCCGCGGCTGACCGCACGGGAGGACGAGGACGTGTCGGCGGCGATCTGCGACATCCTGGAGGCCGAGGGCATCGACGTCGTCGTGGGCGCCGACGCGATCAGCTTCGCCAAGCAGCGCGACGGTTTCACCGTGACGCCGAGCGCGGGAGCGGACCCCATCGCCGGCAGCCATCTGCTGGTCGCGGTGGGCCGCCTGCCCAACACCGACGACCTCGGGCTGGAGGCGGCCGGCGTGCAGACCGACAGCCGGGGTTACGTCGTCGTGGACGACCAGTTGCGCACCACCGCCGACAACATCTGGGCGATGGGCGACTGCAACGGCCGCGGCGCGTTCACCCACACCTCCTACAACGACTTCGAGATCGTCGCGGCCAATCTGCTCGACGACGATCCGCGGCGCGTCAGCGACCGCGTCCCCACCTACGCGCTCTACATCGACCCGCCGCTGGGCCGGGCCGGGATGACCGTCGACGAGGTCCGCCGGACCGGCCGGAAAGCGTTGGTGGGCAAGCGGCCCATGACACGGGTGGGCCGGGCCGTGGAGAAGGGCGAGACGCAGGGCTTCATGAAGGTGGTGGTCGACGCCGAGACCGAGGAGATCCTCGGCGCGTCGATCCTCGGGGTCGGCGGCGACGAGGTCGTGCACCTGATCCTCGATGTGATGACCGCCAAGCTGCCCTACACCGCGATCTCGCGCACCATGCACATCCACCCGACGGTCAGCGAGTTGATCCCGACCCTGCTTCAGGACCTCACGCCGCTGACGTAGGCTGTGTCCTGGGTCACAGTCGATGCCGAAGGGGCAGTCGGATGAACAGGACACGCTCGGATTCACTCGCCGCGGGCGGCCTCAACTGGGACAGCCTGCCGCTACGGCTGTTCGCCGGTGGCAACGCGAAGTTCTGGGACCCCGCCGACATCGACTTCTCCCGGGACCGGGCCGACTGGGACGCGCTCACCGAACTGGAACGCGACTGGGCCATCCGGTTGTGCGCCCAGTTCATCGCCGGCGAGGAGGCGGTCACCCAGGACATCCAGCCGTTCCTGTCCGCGATGCGCGCCGAGGGCCGCCTCGGCGACGAGATGTATCTGACCCAGTTCGCGTTCGAGGAGGCCAAACACACCCAGGTCTTCCGGCTCTGGCTCGACGCGGTCGGGGTCACCGGCGATCTGCAGGGCTACCTCGAGGAGCTGCCCGCCTACCGGCAGATGTTCTACCAGGAGCTGCCCGCATCCCTGGACGCGCTGTCGTCCGACCCGTCACCGGCCGCCCAGGTGCGCGCCTCGGCGACCTACAACCACGTCATCGAAGGCATGATGGCGCTCACCGGATACTATGCGTGGCACCGGATCTGCGTGGACCGCGGCATCCTTCCCGGTATGCAGGAGCTGGTGCGCAGAATCGGCGACGACGAGCGCAGACACATGGCCTGGGGCACCTTCACGTGCCGCCGCCACGTCGCCGCCGACGACGCCAACTGGGCGGTGTTCGAGACCAGGATGAACGAGCTGATCCCGCTGGCGTTGCAGAACACCGAGGACGGGTTCGCGCTCTACGACGAGGTCCCGTTCGGGCTCAGGATGGACGAGTTCCAGCAGTACGCCGCGGACAAGGGCATGCGCCGGTTCGGCACCATCGACAGCGCCCGCGGCCGTCCGCTCACCGAGATCGACGTCGACTACTCGCCGCTGCACCTGGAGGACACCTTCGCCGCCGAGGACCGGGAGTCGCTGGCCCCGTCGGCGTGACACCCCGGTTCAGCGACCGGCCGCCCTGAGCAGGCGCAACTGGCCGACCTCCGCGGCGTTCTTGGTCAACTCCACCGTCACCCACAGCACCGTGTCGGCGACGGTGCGGCCGTCGGCGGGACTCCACGGAAACGGCGCAGGTGCGGCCATCCGGTCGATGGTCAAGTCCGCCAACAGGTTCCGCCAGTGCTCGGCGAGCGCGCGGATGCGCGCCACCGCACCCGTGCCGTCGCCCGGCCAGGTCACCTCGGCCGGCGCGGGCAGCGGCAGTCCGCGCAACGCCGCGAGCGCAGCGCTCCACCAGTAGTCGATGTGCCAGGTCAGCCACGCGATCGTCGGCACCGGAACGGGATCGGGTTCGACGTCGGCGAAGTCCGGCCGCCACCGGCCGGCCTCGTCGCGCCGCACGGTCCAGCACAACGGCGCGGGCTCCCAGAGGAAGTCGTCGTCGACGAGTGCGGCCAGGTGCAGGTCGGTCAGCGCCCACGAGAGCTCGAACTGGCGGGACACCTCGTCGAGCATCATCGGCGCTGCACCAGCAGCGTCTGCGCGCAGGTTCCGATGAAGCCGCCGCGGTCGAAGATCTCGGCGGTGGTCACCCCGACACCGTCCGGTCCGATGGACCCGCGGGCCCGCAGCGCGAAGTCGTCGCCGCTGGGCAGGCGGTGCAGGTGGACGACGGTGTCGGTGTTCATGAACAGATATTTCTGCGGGTCCAGCGCGGCGCCGATGCCGTTGGCCGAGTCGACCACCATCGCGAGGCGCTGCAGCGGTGTGGTGGGCTCCGTATCCACCAGCGGCACCAGCGGGGACAACCACGCCTCGGCGGCGGCGCCCTCGGGGGTGGCCTGCCTGCGCCAGGACACGGTCTCCAGGTAGCCCGGCGCGCCCTGCCACGCGTGCGGGACGGCGCTGGCCTCACCCTCGACGAGTGCGGGGTAGCGGTCGGTCGCGGCGTCGGCGGTGTCGCCGGTGGCCAGCAGCCACGCGGTGACGCGGGCGACGGCCCGTCGGGTGCCGTCGGGGCGGTCGACGAGCATCTCGGCGGCCATCAGCGAGATCCGCGCACCCGGGCGTTCCACCCAGGCCCGCACGCGCACGGTCGTGACGGGGATGGCGCCCAGGATGTCGAGGGTGAGCCGGCCGATCCGCAGTCCCGTGCCGTCGGCGAGCTCCTCGACGGCCTTGGTCAGCAGAGCCAGCGGCGGCGAGCCGTGTTGGATCCGCGGATCCCAGTTGCTGCACGTGCCCTCGGTGGACTCGAACACGGCGTAGTCACCGTCGGCCGGCAGCCGACGGTACAGACAGTCGATCATGCAGCCGGCTCCGCGCGCAGCACCGCGTCGGGGTCGCCGTCCTCGAGCACCTCGGGCCAACCCGGATACGGCGGGGGAGTGCCGCCGAAGGCCGGGCAGTGGGCGCGGTGGGCGCACCAGTCGCACAGCTTCGACGGATTCGGCCGGAAATCTCCTGTCGCACCGGCGGCCTGGATGGCCCGCCAGATCGCCATCAGCGTCTTCTCGAAGCGTTCCAGCTCGTCGAGGGTCGGGCTGTAGTCCAGAACCTGGCTGTCGGCCAGGTAGAGCAGACGCAGCCGGGTGGGCATCACCCCGCGCGAGCGCAGCAGTGCCACCGCATAGAACTTCATCTGGAACATGGCCTTGAACTCGGCCAGCGCCCAGGCTTCCGATGGGGCTTTGCCGGTCTTGTAGTCGACGACCCGCACCTCGCCGGTCGCCGCGACGTCGATGCGGTCGACGAAGCCGCGCAGCAGCGTGCCGTCGGCCAGTTCGACCTCGACCCGCTGTTCGCAGCTCTGCGGGTCGAATCGGGTGGGGTCTTCGAGCCGGTAGTAGCCCGACAACAACACGCGCGCCTGCTCGAGCAGTCCGGCGCGCAGACCGGGCTCGATGTCGGCGGCCAGCGAGGGCCGCTCGGCCAGCACTCGCTCCCAGGCCGGGGCCACCAGGGCGGCCGCCGTCTCCGGCACGCGGTCGGCCGCGGGCAGCTGGTAGAGGTCCTCCAGCGCCGCGTGCACCACCGAGCCACGCACCTGCGCGACCGACGACGGCTCGGGCAGCCGGTCGATGGCGCGGAAACGGTACAGCAGCGGGCACTGCTTGAAGTCGCTGGCACGCGACGGCGAGAGCGCGGGGCGGCGCACCTCTGTCGTCGGCTCGGTCATGACTTCGAGACTAGGACCGGGGTCGGACAAAAAGGGGACAACCCCGGACGTCGGGCACGGCGCGTCTACTGGCAGGCTGGACCACCGTGCGCAGAACCGGCCCGTTCGACGTAGGTGATCGTGTCCAACTCACCGACGCCAAAGGCAGGCGCTACACGATGCTGCTCAAGCCGGGCGGCGAGTTCCACACCCATCGCGGCATCATCTCCCTCGACCAGGTGATCGGCCTTCCCGAGGGCAGCGTGGTCAAGTCCACCAACGGCGACCAGTTCCTGGTGTTGCGCCCGCTGCTCGTCGACTACGTGATGTCGATGCCGCGCGGCGCCCAGGTCGTCTACCCCAAGGACGCCGCGCAGATCGTGCACGAGGGCGACATCTTCCCCGGCGCCCGGGTGCTGGAGGCCGGCGCGGGCTCCGGCGCGCTGACCTGCTCGCTGCTGCGGGCGGTCGGTCCCGAGGGTCGGGTGACGTCCTACGAGCTGCGCGAGGACCACGCCGAACACGCGCTGCGCAACGTCGAGACGTTCTTCGGTGAGCGCCCACCCAACTGGGACCTGGTCATCGCCGACCTCAACGACTACTCCGGCGGCGAGGTGGACCGCGTCGTGCTGGACATGCTCGCACCCTGGGAGGTGCTCGACACCGTCTCGCAGCACCTGGTGCCCGGCGGGGTGCTGATGATCTACGTCGCGACGGTCACCCAGCTGTCCAAGACCGTCGAGGCGCTGCGCGAACAGCAGTGCTGGACCGAGCCCAGGTCGTGGGAGAGCATGCAGCGCGGCTGGCACGTGGTGGGCCTGGCGGTGCGCCCGGAGCATTCGATGCGCGGGCACACCGCGTTCCTGATCAGCGCGCGCAAGCTGGCACCCGGCACGGTGGCGCCGACTCCGCTGCGTAAGAAGCGCGTCACCCCGGCCCCCTAGGCGCGGCGGCCTGACGACGGGCTCAGTCGTCGCTGCGCGACAGCCCGCGGCGCACCGACAACAGTTCGATCTCCGGTCGCGCGGCGACCAGTCGTTCCGCCCCGTCGAGGACCTCCACGACGTGGGCACGGTCCCCGGCGACGCAGGCCATCCCGATGCCGGCGCGGCGGTACAGGTCGGTGTCGCCCACTTCCGCCGCGGACACGCTGAACCGGCGGCGCAGCTCGGCGACGACGGGCCGCACGACCGAGCGCTTCTCCTTGAGCGAGTGCACGTCACCGAGCAGGATGTCGAACTCCAGCCAGCCGATCCACATCGGTCAGCGCGGCGCGTCGTCGAGGGCCAGCAGCAGATCGGCGGTGTGTCGGGTGAGTTGCCAGGAGCCGTCCGCCGGGGCGAACTCCATCGGGAAGGTGAACTGCGCGCCGGGCGGGTTCGCCGGGGTGATCACGACGGTGGCCACCACGTGGCCCGGGGCGGACTGTGACCATGCGAGATCGCGGGCCTCGAAGTCCAGCGGCAGGGATCCATTGTCGCGCAACGCTGCGGTGAAGCGGTCGAGCGCGACGGCCTCCCCGGGGGCGGCGTCCTCGATCAGCGTGAGCTTCTGATCCCCGGGCACCGCCGGGTCGGACAGCCGCGCCATCACGTCGGTCAGCGCGGCGGGCGGCGGCAGCGGGGGACCGCCGGCAGTATCGGGGATCGGGACCGCGGGTGCGGTGGTGGTTTCGACCGCGGACGGGGTCGCCTGGGGTGCGGTGGACGCCGGGTGCTCTGCCTCTCCGCAGGCACCCAGACACCCACCTAGCCCGAGCGCCGCCACAAATGTGACGGCGCTGCGGACCAGATTCGTGCGGGAGATCAACCCACCGCGGACATCAGGGCCAGCGCGGACTGCTTGGACAGCTGCCATCCGGTCGGGCTCGGCCCGGCGATGAACGTCAGCGGCTGGGTGGCCACGGCGCCCGTCGGAGCCGCCGCGGTGACGTTGGCGGTCACGATCGGACCGTTCTGGTCGATGTCGGCGACGGTGAAGCTCAACGGGAAGTAGCCCTTGGCCGCGGCGTTGCTGTAACCGCTGTCGGCCACGCGGGCCTCGATGCGGCCCAGGCCACCCTGGACGTAGGTGCCCTTGGCGCCGGAGAAGGAACCAGGTCCCGACAGCGCGCTCAAGGTGGACACCAGCGGGCCCTGCAGATCGGGGGCAGGGGCGGAAGGCAGCGGAGCGTTCAGCACGGCGGGCGACGCCCCGGCGACACCTGCACCGACGGCAATCGAGGTCATACCCACGGCGGCAGCGCCGAGTGTTGCGGCTGCTGCTGCCCCAGCGGTCATGCTGGTGACGAGGGTTTTCAGGGTCACGGCTGTCCTTCCGTTCGGCCGACTGATCTTGCGAGGTTAACAGTGGTACTGGTGTGTCGAATTCCTACACCGCACACAATGTCTGAATCGCCGGTAGCTTTGAAGTTGTTACTGCACCAATTTCCGGTGTGGGAAAGGAGCGCAACATGAGTGAGTCCGAGCGTTCTGAAGCCTCTGAAGTCTTTGGGACGTCACCCAGCAGCCGTCTGTCTCCCGAGGATGCAGCGGAACTCGAACAATTGCGCCGTGAGGCGGCGGTCCTGCGTGAACAGCTCGAGAACGCAGCGGGCACGTCCGGAAGCGCACGCAGTGTGCGCGACATCCACCAGCTGGAGGCGCGCATCGACTCGCTCGCCGCCCGCAACTCCAAACTCATGGACACACTCAAGGAGGCGCGCCAGCAGCTGCTGGCGCTGCGCGAAGAGGTGGACCGGCTCGGTCAGCCGCCCAGCGGTTACGGCGTGCTGCTGGCCGTGCAGGACGACGACACCGTCGACGTGTTCACCTCCGGCCGCAAGATGCGGCTCACGTGCTCTCCCAACATCGACACCAAACACCTCAAGCAGGGTCAGACGGTCCGGCTCAACGAGGCCCTCACCGTCGTCGAGGCCGGTCACTTCGAGGCCGTCGGCGAGATCAGCACGCTGCGCGAGATCCTGTCCGACGGCCATCGCGCCCTCGTCGTCGGGCACGCCGACGAAGAGCGGATCGTGTGGCTGGCCGAGCCGCTGGTGGCCGCAGGCGACCTGCCCGACGGGTACGACGACGACCTCGGTGACGACCGGCCGCGCAAGCTGCGTCCGGGTGACTCACTGCTGGTGGACACCAAGGCCGGGTACGCGTTCGAGCGCATCCCCAAGGCCGAGGTCGAGGATCTCGTGCTCGAAGAGGTGCCCGACGTCAGCTACAGCGACATCGGTGGCCTGGGCCTGGCAGATCGAGCAGATCCGCGACGCGGTCGAGCTGCCGTTCCTGCACAAGGAGCTCTACCGGGAGTACTCGCTGCGGCCGCCCAAAGGTGTGCTGCTCTACGGGCCTCCTGGTTGCGGTAAGACGCTGATCGCCAAGGCGGTGGCCAACTCGCTGGCCAAGAAGATGGCCGAGGTGCGCGGCGACGACGCCCGCGAGGCGAAGAGCTACTTCCTCAACATCAAGGGCCCGGAGCTGCTGAACAAGTTCGTCGGTGAGACCGAGCGTCACATCCGGCTGATCTTCCAGCGCGCCCGCGAGAAGGCGTCCGAGGGCACCCCGGTGATCGTGTTCTTCGACGAGATGGACTCGATCTTCCGCACCCGCGGCACCGGCGTGAGCTCCGATGTCGAGACCACCGTCGTCCCCCAGCTCCTCAGTGAGATCGACGGTGTCGAGGGGCTGGAGAACGTCATCGTGATCGGCGCGTCCAACCGCGAGGACATGATCGACCCGGCGATCCTGCGGCCCGGTCGCCTGGACGTGAAGATCAAGATCGAGCGGCCGGACGCGGAGTCGGCGCAGGACATCTTCAGCAAGTACCTGACGCCGGAACTGCCTGTCCACGCCGACGATCTCGCCGAGTTCGGTGGCGACCGCGCCGCGTGCATCAGGGGCATGATCCAGAAGGTCGTCGAGCGGATGTACGCCGAGATCGACGACAACCGGTTCCTGGAGGTGACCTACGCCAACGGTGACAAAGAGGTCATGTACTTCAAGGACTTCAACTCCGGTGCGATGATCCAGAACGTCGTCGACCGCGCCAAGAAGTACGCGATCAAGTCGGTGCTGGAGACGGGTCAGCGGGGTCTGCGGATCCAGCACCTGCTCGACTCCATCGTCGACGAGTTCGCCGAGAACGAGGACCTGCCCAACACCACGAATCCGGACGACTGGGCCCGGATCTCGGGGAAGAAGGGCGAGCGGATCGTCTACATCCGCACCCTGGTCACCGGCAAGAGTTCGTCGGCCAGCAGGGCCATCGACACCGAGTCGAACCTGGGCCAGTACCTGTAGCCGTCGCCGTCGTGAACCGGCCCGTCCACCTCGCGGTGGCGGGCCGGTTTCGTCGGCTATCCGGGCGCGGTCACCGTGCGGTACCGGTCCCGGGCGACCAGCGTGAAGCGCAGGTCCTCCAGTAGCGGGTCGAGGAACTGCGCCCGGTAGTCCTTGTCGGCCACGGCGCGGGCGGCCAGGTACATGAACGTCAGCGCGGTCAGGAACATCGTGACGTGGATCAGGGCCTGCGGCACCGGCAGCGTCATGCCCAGTACCCGGCCGTCGGTGGAACTGCCGGGGGCCAGCGCGGCCAGCAGTTCCGGGCTGATCAGGATCAGCCCGAAGACCAGGAACAGCAGACCCGTCACGACCGCCACGGTCAGTAGCTGCACGATCTGCGACATCGTCAGCACGAACGCGACATTGAGCCGTTCGGCCTTCGACAACGGCACCCGCCGCGGGCGGTCGGCCATCGACTCGAACGGCGTGCCGGTCAATTGCGCGGCGTCCTCGGGCTGCTTGGCCTCCGGGCTCAGGATGGGCTGCACACGACTCCACGTGCTCGACGACAGGAACGCGACGGCGATCACGATCAGAAACGTCAGCGCGAGCCACAACCGCGGCCGAGCGTGGCGGCCGTCGTCCACACCGGACCGTTGAAGAACACCAGCACGGTCAGCAGCATCACCGGCAGCGCGCCGAGCAGCAGGTTGCCCACCGAGGCCAGATTCGCCAGCGTCATCCGCACGGCCCAACCCAGGATCGCCCCGATTCCCGTTGCGGTGCAGACGAATATCAGCGCCACGAGGACGACCTCGGTGACCAGGTCGATGAGCACCCGGGAACTGGGACCGCCGTAGAACCCGCCGATCGCGGCGATGCCCAGCGAACCGGTCGACACGGCGCCGCGCAGGCGCGGGTCCGAGGTCCGGGACACCAGACGGCCCGCCACCGCCACCGTGGGCAGCACCAGCAGGACGATCCCGATCACGAACCACTCGGTGCGGGTCGGGGAGCCGTCGATGTCGATGCTGTGTTTCCCGGTCACCGCGACGATGAGAACCGAGAACAGCACCACCACGGCGAGGCCGGCCAGCGCCGGCGCCGAGCGGGTCCAGACCCGCTGGACCAGCACCCCAGGGCGCAGCACGGCGGGCAGGCCGCGTTGCAGAAACCACCGCTCGGCGGCCAGGCGTTGTTCGGTTGTGGAAGGCATCGGGGATAGATTCCACCACGGCGACGCTGTGGCGGGACCGCGATCGCCGCAGGCTAGTGAGCTGGCCCGCACCGCCGACCTCTACCCTGGTCGTATGCAACGGATCATCGGTACTGAGGTCGAATACGGCATCTCCTCGCCGTCGGATCCGACCGCGAATCCGATCCTGACATCGACACAGGCGGTGCTGGCCTACGCGGCGGCCGCAGGCATCCAGCGGGCCAAGCGCACGCGGTGGGACTACGAGGTGGAATCGCCGCTGCGCGACGCCCGCGGATTCGACCTGAGCCGCGCGTCGGGACCCCCGCCGATCGTCGACGCCGACGAGGTCGGCGCGGCCAACATGATCCTCACCAACGGGGCCCGGCTCTACGTCGACCACGCCCACCCCGAGTACTCGGCGCCGGAGTGCACCGACCCGATGGACGCGGTCATCTGGGACAAGGCCGGCGAGCGGGTGATGGAGGCCGCGGCGCGCCACGTGGCCAGCGTGCCCGGAGCGGCCAAGCTGCAGCTGTACAAGAACAACGTCGACGGCAAGGGCGCCTCGTACGGGTCGCACGAGAATTATCTGATGAGCCGTCAGACGCCGTTCTCGGCGGTCATCGCGGGCCTCACCCCGTTCCTGGTGTCCCGTCAGGTGGTGACCGGTTCCGGGCGGGTAGGCATCGGGCCCTCGGGCGACGAGCCCGGCTTCCAGCTGTCCCAGCGCGCCGACTACATCGAGGTCGAGGTCGGCCTGGAGACCACGCTCAAGCGCGGCATCATCAACACCCGCGACGAGCCCCACGCCGACGCCGACAAGTACCGCAGGCTGCACGTCATCATCGGTGACGCCAACCTGGCCGAGACGTCGACCTATTTGAAGGTGGGCACCACCTCGCTGGTCCTCGACCTCATCGAGGACGGCCCGCAAATCGGTCTGGACCTGTCCGATCTCACACTGGCCCGGCCGGTGCACGCGGTGCATGTGGTGTCGCGCGATCCGTCGCTGCGCGCCACCGTCGCGCTGGCCGACGGCCGTGATATGACAGCTCTGGCGCTGCAGCGGATTTACCTGGACCGGGTCGCCAAGCTGGTCGACAGCCGCGACCCGGATCCACGCGCCTCACACGTGCTGGAGACGTGGGCGCACGTGCTGGACCTGCTCGAACGCGATCCGATGGAGTGCGCCGACCTGCTGGACTGGCCGGCCAAGCTGCGGCTGCTGGAGGGCTTCCGGCACCGCGAGAATCTGGGCTGGAACGCGCCGCGGCTGCACCTGGTCGATCTGCAGTACTCGGATGTGCGGCTGGACAAGGGCCTGTACAACCGCCTGGTGGCCCGGGGTTCGATGAAGCGGTTGGTCACCGAGCAGCAGGTGCTCGATGCCGTCGACAACCCGCCGACCGACACCCGGGCGTACTTCCGCGGCGAGTGCCTGCGGCGCTTCGGCGCGGACATCGCGGCGGCGAGCTGGGATTCGGTGATCTTCGATCTCGGGGGCGATTCACTGGTGCGCATTCCCACCCTGGAACCGCTGCGGGGCAGCAAGTCCCATGTCGGGGCACTGCTCGATTCAGTCCACAGCGCCGCCGAACTGGTCGAGCAGCTCACCACCTGATCGGGCTATCCCCGGCAAACTGACATCCGACCGGTAGGGTGGAGAGACCGACGGGCATGGGGTCGGGTGCCCGCAACTTACGCAGGAGGCAGCGATGGCTCAGGAGCAGACCAAGCGTGGCGGCGGAGGCGGCGAGGACGACGACCTCCCCGGCAACGGGGCCGCCGGGCAGGAGCGCCGGGAGAAGCTGACCGACGAGACCGACGACCTGCTGGACGAGATCGACGACGTCCTGGAGGAGAACGCCGAAGACTTCGTGCGCGCCTACGTCCAGAAGGGCGGCCAGTGACCTGGCCCCACCGCGACCAGTCGGCATTTCCCACCGCAGTACCCGGAGCGTTTGACGCGTTGCCGCACGGGCTTTCCCACGGCGGGGTGAATCTCTCGTCGTTCTCGGACTTCCTGCGCCACCAGGCACCGCACCTGCTGCCCGGCAACGGGTCAGGCCAAGCCGTGATGCCGACGGACGCGGTGCCGCACGGCACCACGATCGTGGCGCTGAAGTATCCCGGCGGGGTGATGATGGCCGGTGACCGGCGCGCCACCCAGGGCAACATGATCGCCAGCCGGGACGTGCAGAAGGTCTACATCACCGACGACTACACCGTCACGGGGATCGCAGGCACGGCCGCGATCGCGGTCGAGTTCGCCCGGCTCTACGCGGTCGAGCTCGAGCATTACGAGAAGCTCGAAGGCGTGGCGCTGACGTTCCCCGGCAAGGTGAACCGGTTGGCCACGATGGTGCGCGGAAACCTCGGCGCCGCCCTGCAGGGTTTCGTCGCGTTGCCGTTGCTCGCCGGTTACGACCTCGACGACCCGAATCCCGAAGGCGCGGGCCGCATCGTGTCCTTCGACGCCGCGGGCGGATGGAACTTCGAAGAGGAGGGCTACCAGTCGGTCGGCTCGGGCTCCATCTTCGCGAAGTCCTCGATGAAGAAGCTCTACACACAGGTCACCGACGCCGAATCGGCGTTGCGGGTGGCGGTCGAGTCGCTCTACGACGCCGCCGACGACGACTCCGCGACCGGTGGTCCGGATCTGGTGCGCGGCATCTATCCGACCGCCGTGGTGATCGGGGCCGACGGTGCTCACGAGGTGCCCGAGGAGCGCATCGCCACGATTTGTCGTGAGATCATCGAGAACCGTTCGCGAACAGACACTTTCGGGCCTGATGCCCGGCCCACCAGAGGTGACGAGCTGTGAGCTTCCCGTATTTCATCTCGCCCGAACAGGCGATGCGTGAGCGGTCGGAGCTCGCGCGCAAGGGCATCGCCCGCGGCCGCAGCGTGATCGCGCTGGCCTACGCCGACGGTGTGCTGTTCGTCGCGGAGAACCCGTCGCGGTCCCTGCAGAAGGTCAGTGAGCTCTACGACCGGGTGGGCTTCGCCGCCGTCGGCCGGTTCAACGAGTTCAACAACCTGCGCAGCGGGGGGATCCGGTTCGCCGACACCCAGGGTTATGCGTACTCGCGGCGCGACGTCACCGGCCGTCAGCTGGCCAACGTCTACGCCCAGACCCTCGGCACGATCTTCACCGAACAGGCCAAGCCCTACGAGGTCGAACTGTGCGTGGCCGAGGTCGCGCACTACGGCGAGACCAAAGCGCCTGAGCTGTATCGCATCACCTACGACGGTTCGATTGCCGACGAGCCGCACTTCGTGGTGATGGGCGGTACCACCGAGCCGATCCTGACGGCTTTGAACGAGTCCTACACCGAGAACGCGAGCCTGGCCGACGCGGTGTCGGTCGCGGTCAGCGCGCTCGGTGCGGGTGGCAACGGTACCGAACCGCGCACGCTGGGGCTGGCCACGCTCGAGGTGGCGATCCTGGACGTGAACCGGCCGCGACGGGCATTCCGCCGCATCACCGGTTCGGCGCTGGAAGCGCTTTTGCCGCAACCTGATTCGGGTGACGGCGAAGAGGACGCGGCCGAAGCCGGCGACGCCGACGCCTAATCCGGCGCATCGCGGTATCGCCGGTGCAGTTGCTGGCGGGAGACGCCCAGGATCGCACCGATCTGCCCCCGCGACAGGTAGAGGCGGCGCGCATCGCGCACCGCCTCGTCGTAGCCGGTCGGGCAGGCTCTCGAGTTCGACAGGTTTGTCGGCGCCCCGGTGCTCGTCGTCCGCCATCCGGGCCCCCTCGTCGCCGTGCGCGTGTCCCTCTCGTCGCCGCGAGTATGTCCCGCCACCCCGACAGACGGTTTTCACAGGAACCCCCAAGGTGTGTCCATCTTGCGCCTGGTCCGACCAGGATGGATGATTTGTTGCGTATAACGCATCGAGTTGTGTAATACGCAACTAGGGGTTCGAGCGAAAGCGGTCCGCGTATGCCGAAAGTCGTCGTGATCGGGGCCGGCATCGTCGGGACGTCACTGGCCGATGAATTGACCGCACGGGGATGGACGGACGTCACCGTCGTCGACCGCGGACCACTGTTCGCCACCGGTGGTTCCACCTCCCACGCCCCCGGACTGGTGTTCCAGACCAACCCGTCCAAGACCATGACCGAATTCGCGCGCTACACCGTCGAGAAGTTCAGCGCGCTGCAGCACCCCGACGGGTGGGCCTTCAACCCGGTCGGCGGGCTGGAGGTCGCCACCACCGCGCAGCGCTGGGCCGACCTGCACCGCAAGGCCGGCTGGGCCCGGTCGTGGGGCATCGAAGGTCGCCTGCTGACCCCGGCCGAGTGCGTGCGACTACACCCACTGGTCGACCGCGACCGTATTCTCGGCGGCTTCCACACCCCCGCCGACGGGCTGGCCAAGGCCCTGCGGGCCGCCGAGGCGCAGGCCCGCCGCGCCGAATCCCGCGGCGCCACCCTGCGCCCGCACACCGAGGTGCTCGGCATCGTCGACGACGGACGCCGCGTGACAGGGGTGCGCACCGCCGACGGCGTCCTCGCCGCCGACATCGTGGTCTGTGCCGCCGGATTCTGGGGCGCACAGCTGGCCAGCCAGGTGGGCCTGGTGTTGCCGCTGGTGCCGATGGCCCACCAGTACGCCCGCACCGGCCAGATCGCCGAACTCGTCGGCCGCAACACCGAACTCACCGAGGCCGGACTGCCGATCCTGCGGCACCAGGATCAGGACCTCTACTTCCGCGAACACGTCGACCGGCTCGGGATCGGGTCCTACCGCCACAAGCCGATGCCGGTGGACATGTCCACTCTGCTCGCCGACACCGCGGGCGAGCCGATGCCGTCGATGATGCCGTTCACCGAGGAGGACTTCGCGCCCGCCTGGCGTGCCGCTGCCGATCTGATTCCGGCGCTGCACGATTCGAAGGTCGAAGAGGCCTTCAACGGGATCTTCTCGTTCACCCCCGACGGCTTCTCACTGATGGGCGAACACCGCGAGCTTCCGGGATTCTGGGTGGCCGAGGCGGTGTGGGTGACCCATTCGGCCGGGGTGGCCAAGGCCACGGCCGAATGGATCATCGACGGTGCCCCGTCGACCGACACCCACGAATGCGACCTGTACCGGTTCGAAGAGGCCGCCCGCAGTCCGAAGTTCGTGATGCAGACCAGTTCCCAGGCGTTCGTCGAGGTCTACGACGTCGTCCATCCGCACCAGTACCGCACTGCGCTGCGCGGCCTGCGCACCAGCCCGTTCCACGCCCGGCACACCGGGCTCGGCGCGTACTTCTACGAAGGCGGCGGCTGGGAACGGCCGGCCTGGTTCGAGGCCAACGCCGCACTCGCTCAGCGCCTGTTCGACGACGGCCTGCCGGTGCCGCGCCGTGACGAGTGGGCCGCGAAGTTCTGGTCGCCGATCTCGATCGCCGAGGCGCACTGGACCCGTGAACACGTCGCGATGTACGACATGACCCCGCTGACCCGCTACGAGGTCTCCGGGCCCGGTGCCGCCGCGTTCCTGCAGCGGATGACCACCAACAACGTCGACAAGAGCGTCGGGTCGGTCACCTACACCCTGATGCTCGACCACACCGGCGGCATCCGAAGCGATCTCACGGTCGCCCGACTGGCCGAAGACACCTTCCAGGTCGGTGCGAACTCCCCGATGGACTTCGACTGGCTCTCACGCCACCGACCGTCCGACGTCGTGCTGCGCGACATCACCGGCGGCACCTGCTGTGTCGGCGTCTGGGGACCCTTTGCCCGTGACGTCATCGCCCCGCTGTGCCCCGACGACGTGTCCCACGACGCGTTCAAGTACTTCCGCGCCCTGCACACCCATCTCGGCGCGATCCCGGTCACCATGCTGCGCGTCTCCTACGTCGGCGAACTCGGCTGGGAGATCTACACCAGCGCCGAATACGGTGCCGCGCTGTGGGATCTGGTCGCCGCGGCCGGCGCGCCGCACGGCATCATCCCGGCCGGCCGGATCGCGTTCAACAGCCTGCGCATCGAGAAGGGTTACCGCAGCTGGGGCACCGACATGACCGCCGAACACCGGCCCGCCACAGCGGGACTGGACTTCGCGGTGCGGATGGACAAGCCCGGTGGCTTCGTCGGCCAGGCCGCGCTGGAGCAGGCCCCCATACCGCAGAACATGTTGTGCACCATCGTGTTCGACGATCCCGACGCGGCCGTGCTGGGCAAGGAGCCGGTGTTCGTCGACGGCGCACCGGTGGGCTACGTGACCAGCGCCGGCTACTCCGCGACTCTCGGCCGCACCCTGGCCTACGCGTGGCTGCCCGCGCACGTCGGCGTCGGCGCCGCCGTCACCGTCGACTACCACGGCACCACGCACACCGCCGCCGTCCACGCCGAGCCCGTCGTGGATCCGACGATGGCCCGGATCAGAAGGTAACGCAATGACTTTCGACGTCATCGTGATCGGTCTGGGTGGGATGGGCAGCGCCGCGGCCTACCATCTGGCCGCGCGCGGGCAACGCGTCCTCGGGCTGGAGAAGTTCGGTCCCGCCCACGACCGGGGATCCAGCCACGGCGGATCGCGCATCATCCGGCAGTCCTACTTCGAGGACCCGGCCTACGTTCCGCTGCTGCTGCGCGCCTATGACCTGTGGGAGCAGCTGGCCCGCGACAGCGGGCGCGACGTGTACCGCCTCACCGGCGGGCTGTTCATCGGGCCGCCGGACTGCCTGACCGTCGCAGGCAGCCTGCGCGCCAGCCGGCAGTGGGACCTGCCCCACGAACTGCTCGACGAACACGAGATCCGCTCGCGCTTCCCGAATTTCACCCCCGATCCGGGCGACATCGCGCTCTACGAGGCCAAGGCCGGTTTCGCCCGCCCGGAGCTGACCGTGCAGGCTCACCTCGACCTGGCCGGCAACGCCGGGGCCACCCTGCGGTTCGGCGAGGAGGTGACGGAGTGGACCGCGACGCCGGACGGGGTGACGGTGCGCACCGCCGCCGGTGTGTACACCGCGGGTCAACTGGTGATCTGTCCCGGTGCCTGGGCCCCGCAACTGCTCGCCGAGTTCGGCATTCCGATCACCGTGGAACGGCAAGTGCTCTACTGGCTCGACCCCGTCGGCGGCACCGCCGCGTTCGAGGATCAGCCGATCTTCATCGACGAGGACAGCTCCGGTGTGCAGAGCTACGGTTTCCCGGCCATCGACGGACCGCGCGGCGGGGTGAAGGTCGCGTTCTTCCGCAAGGGTGTGGAGTGCACGCCCGAGACCATCGACCGCACCGTGGGTGAACGCGAGATCCGCGAGATGCGCACCCGCGCGGCCGAATTGATCCCCAAGTTGGACGGCCCTTGCCTGCATTCGGCGACCTGCATGTACTCCAACACCCCCGACCAGCACTTCGTGATCGCACGCCACCCCGACAGCGTGAACGTGACGGTGGCGTGCGGTTTCTCCGGGCACGGCTTCAAATTCGTGCCCGTGGTGGGGGAGATCCTCGCCGATCTGGCCATCTCCGGTGCGACGGCGCACCCGATCTCGCTGTTCGACCCCCGCAGATTGGTGACCGCATGACCGCAAAACTGGCGCCCGCCCTGCTGGCCACCCTCGGCGGCCGCTACTACACCAGCGCCGAGGTGTTCGCCGCCGAGCAGGAGCACATCTTCGAGGCCATGTGGTTCTGCGCCGCCCGGTCGGCCGACCTGGCGGACCCGGGCCGGTTCAAGAAAGTCCAGGTCGGCCGCGAGAGCGTGCTTCTGGTGCGCGGCCGCGACGGACTTCTGCGGGCGTTCCTGAACGTGTGCCGGCACCGCGGCGCGCAGTTGTGCGTCGAGGGTGAGGGCGAGGTGAAACGCACCCTGCGCTGTCCGTACCACTCGTGGACCTACGCGCTGGACGGCCGACTCGTCGCCGCGCCCAACATCGGCACGCTGACCGACGGCGAGGGCGCACCGATCGACCGGTATCGCTACGGTCTGGTGCCGGTGGCGCTGACCGAGTGGCTCGGCTACGCCTGGGTGTGCCTGGCCGACACCCCACCGCCGTTCGAGGACGTGATGGCCGAGACCGCCCGCACGCTCGGGGACCCCGACGCCGTGAACCGGTACGGCATCGGAGGCCTGGACGTCGGGCACCGCGTGGTCTACGACGTCGCCGCCAACTGGAAGCTGATCGTCGAGAACTTCATGGAGTGCTACCACTGCAGCACCATCCACCCCGAACTCGTCGGGGTGCTGCCCGAGTTCGCCCGCGGTGTCGCGGCACAATCCAACATCGGCCTCGGCGCGCAGTTCGGTTCCGGGGTGGCCGGGTTCACCGTCGGCGGCGGCGCCGGCTTCGAACGGTTGCCGGGCATCAGCGACGAGCAGGACCGGCGCTACTTCGCGATCACCGTCAAGCCCACGGTGTTCCTGAATCTGGTCCCCGACCACGTCATCTTCCACCGCATGTATCCGGTCGCGCCTGACCGCACCGTGGTCGAGTGCGACTGGCTCTACACCGGTGACGTGGTGGGCTCGGCGCGCGACGTGTCGAACTCCGTGGAGCTGTTCCACCGGGTCAACCTGCAGGACTTCGAGGCGTGTGAACGGACACAGCCGGCGATGTCCTCGCGTGCCTACCGCGACGGCGGGGTACTCGTTCCCGCCGAACACCACCTCGCGGAGTTCCATTCGTGGGTAGTGTCCCGGCTGGCGGCTGCGTTGTAGACACGACGAGAGGGCTCCGGTAGGCCATGGACGGCGAACCCGACCTGTACATCGGCGGCGTCTGGCGGCACGCGTCCGACGGCGGCACCCGCGACATCGTCAACCCGGCCCGCGGCAAGGTCGCCGCCGTCGTCGACGAAGCCACCCCCGAGGACGCCTGCGCCGCGGTCGAGGCCGCCAGGGCGGCGTTCGACGACAGTCTGTGGCCGAACACGCCGGTGACCGAACGCGCCGCGATGCTCGACCGGGTCGCCGACCTGCTGCAGCGCGACAAGGAGGAGCTGGCCGGGCTGGAGACCGTCGACACCGGCAAGACGCTGGCTGAGAGCCGGATCGACATCGACGACGTCACCTCGGTTTTCCGCTACTACGCCAAGCTGATCGGCGCCGAGTCCGACCGCGTCGTCGACGTCGGCGACCCCGCCGTGGTCAGTCGCGTGGTGCGCGAACCGATCGGGGTCTGCGTGCTGATCGCGCCGTGGAACTATCCGCTGCTGCAGATGTCGTGGAAGGTCGCGCCGGCACTGGCGGCCGGGTGCACGATGGTCGCCAAACCCAGCGAGGTCACGCCGCTGACCACGATCGCGTTCGTCCGGTTGCTGGTCGAGGCCGGGGTGCCGCCCGGGGTGGTGAATCTGGTGCAGGGCAGCGGCGCCACGCTCGGCGCCGCGCTGACCGACAACCCGGCCGTCGACTTCATCTCGTTCACCGGGGGTCTGGCCACCGGACGCACCATCGCGCGGACCGCGGCCGAGCACGTCACCAAGGTCGCGCTCGAGCTCGGCGGCAAGAACCCGCACATCGTGTTCGCCGACGTCACGGATGCCGACGGCGGCTGGGACGCGGCGGTCGACCACGTCCTGACCGGGGTCTTCCTGCACTCCGGGCAGGTGTGCTCGGCCGGCACCCGGCTGATCGTCGAGGAGTCCGTGGCCGACGACTTCGTCGCCGCACTCGCCGCGCGGGCGGGCAAGATCCGGATGGGGGACGGGCTGGACCCGGCCAGCGAGACCGGGCCGCTGGTCTCCGAGCAGCACCGCGCGAAGGTGGAAGGCTATGTGCAACTGGGCATCTCCGAAGGCGCCCGGCTGGTGTGCGGCGGCCGGCGGCCGGACGAACCCGCGCTGGCCGACGGATATTTCTTCCTGCCCACCATCTTCGACCGCTGTGACCGGTCGATGCGAATCGTGCAGGAAGAGACGTTCGGCCCGATACTGACGGTCGAGCGGTTCACCACCGAGGACGAGGCGATCGCTCTCGGCAACGACACGGAATACGGTCTCGCCGCCGGTGTCCGCACTTCGGATCCGGCGCGGGGCGAACGTGCGGTGCGGGCACTGCGGCACGGCACGGTGTGGCTCAACGACTTCGGCTACTACACCGCCGCGGCGGAATGGGGCGGATTCGGCAGGTCCGGCAACGGCCGCGAGTTGGGGCCCACCGGGCTCGCGGAATACCAGGAACTCAAACACATCTGGCACAACACCGCTCCCACTGCTGCGGGCTGGTTCAAAGGTTAGTCCGTCCGGGGAAGGGACAGGCTCTGAAATGGTGATCAAACAGCCCCATACCGACAGCGGCATGGAGGATTTCGGCTACAAGGAGTCACTGGACCGCAGCATCGGGAAGTTCGCCAGCTTCGCCGCGGGCGTCAGCTACATCTCGATTCTGACCGGCACGTTCCAGCTCTTCTACTTCGGTTACGGCACCGCCGGACCGGCCTACCTGTGGTCGTGGCCCATGGTGTTCGTCGGCCAGATGGCCGTCGCACTGTGCTTCATGGAACTGGCCGCCAAATACCCGGTGGCCGGCTCGGTCTACAACTGGAGCAAGAAACTGGCCAGCCGGCTGGTCGGCTGGACCTCGGGCTGGCTGATGTTGACGGCTTCGATCGTGACGATCTCGGCGGTCGCGCTGGCCTACCAACTGAACCTGCCCCGACTGTGGAGCGGCTTCCAAGTCATCGGCGACGGCTCCGGCACCTACGACTACGCCGCCAACGCTGTGCTGCTCGGCACGGTGCTGATCATGTTCACCACGCTGGTCAACGCGCTCGGGGTGCGGCTGATGTCGCGGATCAACTCCAGCGGCGTGTTCATCGAGTTGATCGCCGCGGTGCTCATCGTGTTCCTGCTGGCGATCAATGTGCAGAACAGCCCGCAGATCTTCTTCTCCACCAACGGCTACGGCGCCGGGGAGAGCATGGGCTTTCTCGGTGCGTTCCTGATCGCGTCGCTGGCGTCGGGTTATGTGATGTACGGATTCGACACCGCGAGCTCACTGGGCGAGGAGACGGTGGAACCGCGCCGCACCGCCCCCAAGGCGATCGCGCGGGCCATTCTGGCCTCGTTCGTGATCGGCGGCGGCATCCTGGTGTTCGCGGTGATGGCCGCGCCGAACCTGCAGGACCCGCAGCTCGGCGAGAGCAGCGGCGGTTTGCAGTACATCGTCGAGCAGGTGATGTGGGGCCCGCTGGGGAAGATCTTCCTGGCATGCATCGTGATCGCGGTGACGGTGTGCTGCCTGGCGGTGCACACCGCCGCGATCCGGTTGACGTTCGCGATGGCCCGCGACAACGCGCTGCCGTTCGGCGAGAAGCTGGCCACGGTGAACCCGAGAACCCAGACCCCGATCGTCCCCGCGGTGACCATCGGGATCATCGCGGTGATCATCCTGGTCGTCAACATCGCCAATCCGCAGATCTTCACGGTGCTGACCTCGATCGCGATCATCATGATCTACCTGGCCTACCTGATGGTCACCGGGCCGCTGCTGAAGAAGAGGCTGCAGGGTCAGTGGCCGCCGGCGGATCTCAAGGAGGGCGGTTACTTCACCATGGGACGCTGGGGGCTGCCGGTCAACATCGTGGCCGTGGTGTGGGGTATCGGCATGGCACTGAACCTGGCCTGGCCGCGCGCCGCCGTCTACGGCGAACCCTGGTACAACACCTGGGGCGCGTTCGTCTACATCGGCATCATCGTCGGCGCCGGCCTGCTCTGGTATTTCGTCAAGGGCCGCAAACACATCGGCACGCTGAAGTCCCACGCCGCCGAGACCCTGGCGGGTGCCGATGGCTGAGGACGCGACCTTCGATTACGTGATCGCCGGCGGCGGCACCGCCGGATGCGTGCTCGCGGCACGGCTTTCCGAGGACCCCGACGTGACGGTGTGCCTGGTCGAGGCGGGCCCGTCCGACGTCGGCGACGACGCGATCCTGGTGCTGTCGGACTGGATGCACCTGCTGGACTCCGGCTACGACTGGGACTACCCGATCGAACCGCAGGAGCGCGGGAACTCGTTCATGCGTCATGCCAGGGCCAAGGTGCTCGGCGGTTGCTCGTCGCACAACTCGTGCATCGCGTTCCTTCCGCCCGCCGAGGCGCTCGACGAGTGGGTGACGATGGGCGCCACCGGGTGGGGCGCCGAGGACGTGCTGCCGCTGGTCCGGCGGCTCGCCGAGACCGTGGTGCTGCGCGACGTGCCGCCCCACGATCCCTGCGGCACAGCGGTTCTCGACGCGGCGACGCAGATCGGCATACCGACGGTGAAGTTCAACCGCGGCGAGACGGTGCGCAACGGCGCGGGCTGGTTCCAGATCAACGCGACCGAGGACGGCACCCGGCTCTCGACCAGCCACGCGTTCCTGCACCCGATCCTCGGCACCCGCAGGAACCTGGAGGTCCGCACCGACTCGTGGGTGTCGGAGATCCTGTTCGACGAGCAGTCACGCGCCACCGGGGTGCGCTATCAGCGGCCCGACCTCACCGGCTACGACACGGTGTCCGCGCGGCGCGAGGTGATCGCCACCGCCGGCGCGATCGACACCCCGAAGTTGTTGATGCTCTCCGGAATCGGTCCCACCGCCCACCTGCGCGAGATCGGCGTCGACGTCCGGGTGGACTCACCGGGGGTCGGCGCGAACCTCGACGACCACGTCGAGGGGCTGGTGTTCTGGGAGGCCGCCCAACCCATGGTGCGCACGTCGACCCAGTGGTGGGAGATCGGCCTGTTCACCACCGTCGACGAGGGTCTGCGCCAGCCGGACCTGATGATGCACTACGGCAGTGTCCCGTTCGACATGAACACGCTGCGCCACGGATACCCGACCACCGACAACGGATTCTGCCTGACCCCCAACGTGACGCAGGGGCGGTCCCGGGGCACGGTGCGGTTGCGCTCCCGGGATTTCCGCGACCGGGCCAGGGTGGACCCGCGCTACTTCACCGACCCCGACGGCTACGACGAACGCATCATGCTCGCCGGGGTCAGGCTGGCCCGCCGCATCGCCGAACAGGCGCCGTTGACGCCCTGGGTGGGCCGGGAACTGGCCCCCGGCGCCGGTGCGACCACCGACGACGAGCTGCTCGACTACATCCACCGCTGTCACAACACCGTCTACCACCCGGCCGCGACCGCGCGGATGGGTGCGGTGTCGGACCCGATGGCGGTGCTCGATCCGCAACTGCGGGTCAAAGGGGTCACCGGGCTGCGTGTGGTGGACGCCTCGGCCATGCCGAAGTTGCCGTCGGTCAACCCGAACATCACCGTGATGACGATGGCTGAGAAGTGTGCCGACCTCATCAGAGCCACCTGAGAAGGCCGGCCTCGCCGCGTTCCTGGCCGGGCACACCCCGTTCCAGGGATCGACGCAAGACGAACTCGACGCGCTGGCCGGCGGGGCGTCGCTGACGCGGTTCCCGGCCGGCGTGGTGGTCGCCGACTACGCGACCGGGGTGCCCGACGAGGTGTGGATGGTGCGCGACGGCGCCGTCGCGTTGCGGACCAGCGGTGACGGCGCGCTCATCGACAACGTGACCCCGGGCGGGATATTCGGCTACATGCCACTACTGGCAGGCGCAGGAATGGATTTCGAGGCCAGAACCACCGCGCCCAGCACGCTGGTGCGACTGCCCGAGCCGCTGGTGCGCGCGCAGTTCGCCAAGCCCTCGGGCCTGGCGTTCCTGGCCTCTTCCGGCTGGAACCACGTCGCCGAACGGTCGATGCTGATGCCCGCCGCGGACAGCACGCCGGTCGGCGAGCTGGTGCGCGGCGAGGTGCTGGTGGTCGAGCCCGGCGACGCGGTGCGCGACGTCGTCGTGAAGATGACCGAGCACCACGCGTCGTACGCGCTGATCCGGCTCCCTGACGGGAGGCTCGGCATCTTCACCGATCGCGACCTGCGCGCCCGCGTCGTCGCGGCGGGCGTCCCGGTCGACGTCGCGATCGAACGGGTGATGAGCGCGCCGGCCCGCACGGTCACCGCCGATCTGACCGCCGACAGCGTGCTGATGGAGATGCTGGAGTGCGGGCTGCGGCACATGCCGGTGCTGACGCCGCGCGGGGAGGTCGTCGGCGTACTCGAAGACGCCGATCTGCTGGCCGCGACCGCCCGGCAGAGCTTCATGCTGCGCCGGGCCATCGCCCAGGCGGGCACCGCCGACGAACTGCAGGTCGCAGGCAGGCGCGTCACCGGCACCGCCGTCGACCTGTTCCGCAGCGGCACGAAGGCGGCCGCCACCAGCGCCATCCTGTCGGTCGTCGTCGACAGTCTGGTCCGACGCGCCCTGGAACTCGTTGTCGCCCAACCGCAGAACCGGAACCTCGACGGGTTCGCCTGGCTGACCCTGGGCAGCGTGGCGCGGCGTGAGGCGATGCCGTCCTCGGACGTCGACAGCGCGCTGTCCTGGCGCGACGAACTGGGCGGGCAGGCGCCGCGGCTGCGGGCGCTCGCCGCTGAGGTCCACGAGGTGCTGGACGCGTCGGGTCTGCCGTCGGACCGCAACGGTGCAGTCGCGTCCAAGAGGACGTTCTCGCGGTCGCAGTCGGACTGGCTGCACACCGCGCAGGGCTGGCTGAGCGACCCGCTGCGCGATCGCGGGCTGATCCTGTCGTCGCTGCTGATCGACGCCCGCGTGGTGTGGGGGGACCCGAGCCTGCACACCGTGCCCGCCGCCTTTCAGCGGATCCGCGAACAGCACCCGAACGCGTTGCGGCTGCAGCTGCTCGACGCGCTGTCGGGCAAGATGCGCACCCGGTCGCTGCGTGACGTGTTGTCGCGCCGCGGCGGCACCTTCGACCTGAAGAACCATGCGGTGACCCCGGTGGTGAACCTGGCCCGGTGGGCCGGGCTGACCGCGGGCGTCACCTCGGCGAGCACCCCGACGCGGTTGCAGGCCGGCGCCGAGGCGGGGGCGCTCAGCGAGCGGGACGCGCAGACCCTGTGCGACGTGTTCGCGATGCTGCAACGGCTGCGGATGACCCATCAGGTCGATCAGGTCGCCGCCGGCCACGCGCCGGGGGACATCATCACGATGTCGGAGCTGTCCCCGCTGAACCGCAGCCTGCTCGGCGACGGGCTGCGGGAGATCGCCGCGGTCCGGCGCCGGGTCGGCAATCTCGGGCTCACCGGCGTATAGGCTCACTGCGCAATGGCCATGGACGACCGAACGCCGGCTGCCGTGCAGTCGGTGGACCGCGCGCTGACGGTGCTGGAGATCGTCGCCGGCCTCGGCGCGGCCGGAGTCACCGAGATCGCCGCAGAGCTGGGCGTGCACAAGTCCACGGCGTCGCGGCTGATCGCGGCGCTGGAGGCCCGCGGCTACGTCGAACAGGTCTCCGAACGCGGCAAGTACCGCCTCGGCTTCGCGATCCCGCGACTGGCGCACGTCGCCGGCGGCCAGATCGACCTGGTCAAGCTCGGCCAGGAGGCGTGCGACGCGCTCAGCGTCGAGGTGGGGGAGACCGCCAATCTCGCGGTGCTCGACCAGGACCGCATCGTCAACATCGTGGAGACGATCGGCCCCGCCGAGATCACGTTGCGGACCTGGGTGGGGCAGACCTGCCCGGCCTACGCGACATCGAGCGGCAAGGTGCTGCTGGCCGGTCTCGATCCCGCCGAACTGCGGGCCCGGGTGCGGCCGCCGCTGGATGCGTTCACCGAGTCCACCGTGACCGGGATGGTCGAACTGCAGGACCAGTTGGCGGTGGTGCGCGACCGCGGCTGGGCGAGTGTCTGCGAGGAACTCGAGGTCGGGCTGAACGCGGTCGCCGCACCCGTGTTCGACGTCCACGCGCAAGTCGTTGCCGCGCTGAGTGTTTCGGGTCCGTCGTATCGTCTCGCGGTGGACCGTTTCGACGAGGTCGCCAAGCAGACCGTCGCGGCCGCCGACCGCATCAGCCGCCGGCTGGGCTGGACGGCCCGGGACTGACGCCCACCGCGGCGCGGTCCACGGTGCGGCGATCCCCGGTGATCACCGCCAGGATCGTCCGCCACGCGTCCGAAGGCCGGTTCAGCATGCCGCTGTGGGCATCCCAGCCCGCCACCGCACCCCCGTCGTCGTAAACGCCTGTGCGCAAACGGATCACCCCGCTCATCTCATCCGGGTCGGCGCCGTGGCGGCCACCGGGGATGCCCTGGACCAGCTCGATGAAGTCGCCGGGCGCGGTCATCGAGTAGCGCTGGACGGCGGGATTGCGGTTGCGCCAGTCGCCGGGGTCGTCGACGCCGACCCCGGCGCCCGCGGCGGCCAGGAACAGGGTGCGGTCCGACGTCAGCCCGAGTGTCTCGGCGGTGCCGACGATCGACCCGCCGTACGAATGGCCCATCACGGTCACCAGTACGCCGTCGGGCACCTGCCGGTCCACGTCCTCGCTGAAGGCCACCAGCCGGGGCGCCATCTCGAGTGCGTAGCGCGGGTCGGCGGCGTCGAAGACCACGTCGGCGGGGTTGTGCACCTGCGGGAACGGCCCGCCCAGGTACGTGATCACCGCGACGTCCCCGCCCGTCGCCGCGACGAAACGCTGCGCGGTGGCCGTGTTGGCCGCCGAACCCTCGATCGTGGTGTTCACCCCGGGCACCAGCACCGCGAGGCTGCGCGCGGCGGCGAGATCACCGTTGAGCTCGACCAGCGACGCCCGGCCGGGGTCGAACGCCACGATCGTGCGGGTGATGCGGCCGCGGCCGGCCGGATCGTCGATCTCGCCGAGCAGGCCGCGGTAGAACGCGATGCGGTCCCGCGACGGGCCGTCCGAACCGGTCTCGGCGAGGATCGCGGCCGCGATGTTGAGCCGGTTGGCCGCGGCGCGCATGTCCCAGGGAATCCCGTCGGTGTTGCCGACCTGCTCCGGAAAGTCGGCCAGCAGCCGCTGGCGCTGCTCCGGGGTCATCGCCGCGACCTGGGCGGCGATCCGGTCCTGGCTCATGCTCGGCCAGGCGTCGACGACATCGGCGGCGCGCACGGGCCACGCCCCGGCGGGCACCGTCGCGGCGGGCCGCTCAAGCACCGGTGCGGCGGGCCGCTCAAGCACCGGTGCGGCGGGCCGCTCAAGCACCGGCGCAGCGAACACCGCCAGCGCCGCGGCGATGTCGTCGGCGGCGTCGGCGTCGGCCGCACCCAGCCTGCGCAACGCCTCACCGATCCGTGCGCTCATCTCCCGGGCCCGGACTTCGAGCATGTCGACGGCCACCGCCTCCTGACCGCCCGCGAGCAGCACCAGCAGCGAGGACGGGGCGGAGGCGACGGTGACCGAACCGTCGTCGGCGACGTCGAGGCCGTCGCGGCGCGCCCGCTCGACCTCGTCGAGCAGGTGGGCGCGGGCCGCGGTGATCTGCTCGGCGCCGTCCCGCGCGGCCACCGACGCCGTCACCAGACGCCGGGCCACCTCGGCGGCGACGGCGGAGATCTGCTGTGCGCGTTCGCGGGCGGCGTCGGCGGCCGCACCCGTCCAGTGGTCCCGGCTGCGTTCGGCTTCAGCCGCGGCATCGTCGACCAAAGCGGTGAGTGTGCGCGCGGCGTCGTCACAGCCGGCGCTCAACCCCAGCAGCGCCTCGGGCCGCCACCGCTGCGCCGTCGAGACGGTCGGGGCGGTCACCGCGGCGTGAACCGCCCGCCGTTGACGGCGTCGGTGTCGGCGAACGCCGCGGCGGCGCTGCGGGCGGCCGCGGCCCAGTCGGCCAGGTCGGCGACGACGCCCTGCAGTTGCGGCGCGAGCAGCGCGTCGATCCCCAACCCCGACACCACCGCGGCGGGCAGCGCGCCCGGTTCCAGCACGGGCCGCGACATGTCGGCGACCGCGGACGCCGTGCCGTCGAAGCGTCCCGCCAGCGCGTGCAGGCGGTCGGTGTCGACGTGAGCGATTTCCCCCATGGCTCATGCTGACAGACCCCGAGGCCGGTCCGGCCGGGTTATCCACAGGGCTCGTCGAGTGTCCGGCCGCCCTGTGAGCCTCGCAACAAGTAGTCTCGATGAGGTGCAGCGACGAATCATGGGCATCGAGACCGAATTCGGCGTGACCTGCACGTTCCACGGCCATCGCCGGTTGAGTCCCGACGAGGTCGCCCGCTATCTGTTCCGCCGGGTGGTGTCGTGGGGCCGCAGCAGCAATGTCTTCCTCCGAAACGGTGCCCGCCTGTATCTCGACGTCGGCAGCCATCCCGAGTATGCGACCGCCGAATGTGACAGCCTCACGCAGCTGGTCACCCACGACCGCGCCGGTGAACGGGTGCTGGAGGACCTGCTCGTCGACGCCGAACAGCGGCTGACCGACGAGGGTATCGGCGGCGACATCTACCTGTTCAAGAACAACACCGACTCGGCGGGCAACTCCTACGGCTGCCACGAGAACTACCTGATCGTCCGCGCCGGCGAGTTCTCCCGCATCTCCGACGTGCTGCTGCCGTTCCTGGTCACCCGCCAGCTGATCTGCGGGGCGGGCAAGGTGCTGCAGACCCCGAAGGCGGCGACGTTCTGCCTGTCCCAACGGGCGGAGCACATCTGGGAGGGCGTCTCCTCGGCGACGACCCGGTCGCGTCCGATCATCAACACCCGCGACGAACCTCACGCCGACGCCGAGAAGTACCGCCGGCTGCACGTGATCGTCGGTGACTCGAACATGGCCGAGTCCTCCACGATGCTCAAGGTGGGCTCGGCGTCGCTGGTGCTGGAGATGATCGAGGCCGGGGTGGCGTTCCGGGACTTCTCCCTGGACAACCCGATCCGGGCGATCCGCGAGGTCAGCCACGATCTGACCGGCCGGCGGCCGGTGCGGCTGGCCGGCGGTAGGCAGGCCAGCGCGCTGGACATCCAGCGCGAGTACTACGCCCGCGCGGTGGAGTACCTGCAGACCCGCGAACCCAACACCGAGATCGACCAGGTGGTCGACCTGTGGGGTCGCCAGCTCGACGCCGTGGAGAGCCAGGACTTCGCCAAGGTCGACACCGAGATCGACTGGGTGATCAAGCGCAAGCTGTTCCAGCGCTACCAGGACCGCTACAACATGGAGCTGTCCGACCCGAAGATCAGCCAGCTCGACCTGGCCTACCACGACATCAAGCGGGGCCGCGGCGTGTTCGACCTGCTGCAGCGCAAGGGCCTGGCCGCCCGGATCACCACCGACGAGGAGATCGACGCCGCGGTCAACACCCCGCCGCAGACGACCAGGGCCAAACTGCGCGGCGAGTTCATCAGCGCCGCCCAGGAAGCCGGCCGGGACTTCACCGTCGACTGGGTGCACCTCAAGCTCAACGATCAGGCGCAGCGCACCGTGCTGTGCAAGGACCCGTTCCGGTCCGTCGACGAGAGGGTCAAGCGGCTCATCGCTTCCATGTGAATTGGGGCCTCCATGTGATCCCGGGGCGTCGATGTGACCGGACCCGACCGCGCCGCCGCGTGCTCGTGGCGGGGAACTCGCCGAACGCGCCTTAAGCTCTAACCCGTGGGGATCTCGAAAGTCGAACGCCTGATGAATCTGGTCATCGCGTTGCTGTCCACGCGGTCCTTCATCACCGCGGACCGGATCCGTGAGACGGTGTTCGGGTACTCCGAGGGCGCCAGCGACGAAGCCTTCTCGCGGATGTTCGAGCGCGACAAGAACGAACTGCGCGACCTCGGCATCCCGCTGGAGACCGGGCGGGTGTCGCCGAGCGACCCCACGGAGGGATACCGGATCAACCGGGAGGCCTACGCGCTGCCCGCGGTGGAGCTGACTCCCGACGAGGCGGCCGCGGTGGCGGTGGCGACTCAGCTGTGGGAGTCGCCGGAGCTGATCACCGCGACCCAGAGTGCGCTGCTGAAGCTGCGCGCCGCGGGCATCGACATCGAGCCCACCGACGACGACGTCACGATCACCTCGACCGCGGCGCTGCCCGGGCTGCGGGGATCGGAGGAGGTGCTCGGAATCCTGTTGTCCGCGATCAACTCCGGCCGTGCCGTGCAGTTCCGGCACCGGCCCTCGCGCAGTGAGCCGTACGTGACGCGCACGGTCGAACCCTGGGGTGTGGTCACCGACCGGGGCCGGTGGTACCTGGTCGGCCACGACCGCGACCGCGACGCCGTGCGGACGTTCCGGCTGTCCCGCATCGGCACCGACGTCACCCCCATCGGCCCGCCGGGTGCGGTCAGCCGACCGGCCGGGACGGATCTGCGCGAGATCGTGAACCGGGTGGTGGGCGAGTGGCCCGCCGCCGGGCAGGCCCGGGTGTGGGTCGCCGACGGCCGCGCCACCGCGCTGCGCCGGCGGGGCACCGTGGTCGGTCCGATGACGGTCGGTGGCCGGGCCGACGAGATCACCGTGGACATCGACATGTTCGACAAGCTGGCCCGCGAGGTCGCCAGCTACGGGGCCGACGCGCTCGCGCTGGAACCGCAGTCCCTGCGCGACGACGTGATCGCCCGGCTGCAGGCCCAGCTGGCGCCGGCCGGGGACGCGCGAGGGGCGCAGACGCGGTGACGGCGGTCAGCGAGCGTCTCGTGCGGCTGCTCAACATGGTGCCGTATTTCCAGGCCAACCCCAGGATCACCTACACCGAGGCCGCCACCGAGCTCGGCGTCAGCGTCAAGCAGCTGCGCGAGGACCTCAACCAGCTGTGGATGTGCGGGCTGCCTGGCTACGGCCCCGGCGACCTCATCGACTTCGAGTTCTCCGGCGACACCATCGAGGTGACGTTCTCGGCCGGCATCGACCATCCGCTGCGACTGACCTCGCCGGAGGCCACCGGCGTGCTGGTGGCGCTGCGCGCCCTGGTCGACGTCCCCGGGATGGTCGACCCGGAGGCCGCGCGCAGCGCGATCGCGAAGATCGAATCCGCCGCGGGCACGGTCGGCCACGGCGTGGAGGGTGCCGCGGTCGAGGAACCCGCACCGGTGGAGAGCGAGGCGGTCGCGGCCGTGCGCACCGCGCTGCGCGACGACCGGGCGCTGGCGATCGAGTACTACGCCGCCTCCCACGACACGCTGTCGAGCCGGGTGGTGGACCCGATCCGGGTGGTGCTGGTCGCCGACCACAGCTACCTGGAGGCGTGGTGCCGGTCCGCCGAGGCGGTGCGGCTGTTCCGCTTCGACCGGATCGTCGACGCCCGGGTGCTCGACGAGCCGTCGGCGCCGCCGCCGCCCGCGGTGCAGGCCGCGCCGGACACCTCGCTGTTCGATCCCGACACCGCCGACCCGTCGCTGCCGACCGCGACGCTGCTCATCGACCGGTCGGCGGGCTGGATGTTCGACTACTACCCGCTGCGGGTGCTACGCGAATTCGCCGACGGCTCGTGCGAGGCGGCGATGACCTACGCCTCGGAGGCGTGGATGGCGCGGTTCGTGCTCGGGTTCGGCTCGGCGGTGCGGGTGCTGGACCCCCCGGAGCTGGCCGAGCGGGTGCGGCAGTCCGCGGCCGCCGCGCTGGAGGCCTATCGGGTCGGTCGGGTCGGCGTGGAACCGGTGGACGGGTAAACTCGGCGCAGACGTCTGGAGGTAACCAAATTGGGTGGTCTACAACCCTGGCACTGGGTCATCGTCATCGCCGTGTTCGTGCTGCTCTTCGGTGCCAAGAAGCTCCCGGACGCAGCGCGCTCGCTGGGCAAGTCGATGCGCATCTTCAAGTCCGAGATCAAGGAGATGCAGGCGGAATCGCACCCGCCGAAGTCCGATCGGCCGGAGACTCCGACGCAGATCGCTTCGGAGCGCGTGCCCGAATCCGAGCCGTCGACGGACAAGCGCTCCGCCTGATCGGTCGACTCGTGACACGCGGCTCCGGCCGCGTGCGTGACTTCGCGCCGGTGCGCAGCATCTAGGCATCCACCCGTGCAGATTCCCGGACTCTTCAAGAAGCTCGATCCGCGACAGCGGCGTGCCCGGGTCAACCCCGACGGCACCATGTCGCTGGTCGACCACCTCACCGAGCTACGCAGCAGGCTGCTGATCTCCGTGCTCGCCGTGCTGCTGACGACGATCGTCGGTTTCCTCTGGTACAGCCACGGAGTGTTCGGCCTGCCCAGCCTCGGCGACTGGCTGCGCGGCCCTTACTGTGCGCTGCCGGACTCGGCGCGCGCGTCGATCACGCCCGACGGCGAGTGCCGGCTGCTGGCGACCGCGCCGTTCGACCAGTTCATGCTGCGCCTGAAGGTCGCCATGACCGCGGGCATCGTGATGGCCTGCCCGGTGTGGCTCTATCAGGTGTGGGCGTTCATCACCCCCGGCCTCTACGCCAAGGAGCGCCGTTTCGCGGTCGCGTTCGTCACCGTCGGGGCGGTGCTGTTCGTCTCCGGCGCGATCCTGGCCTACGTCGTGCTGTCCAAGGCGTTGAGCTTCCTGTTGACCGTCGGCAGCGACGTGCAGGTGACCGCGCTCTCGGGTGACCAGTACTTCGGCTTCCTGATCAACCTGCTGCTGGTGTTCGGGATCAGCTTCGAGTTCCCGCTGCTGATCATCATGCTCAACCAGGTCGGCATCCTGACCTACGAGCGGCTCAAGGCGTGGCGCCGCGGCCTCATCATGGGCGTGTTCGTGTTCTGCGCGTTCGTCACCCCGGGTTCGGATCCGTTCTCGATGCTGGCGCTGGCGCTGGCGATGACGGCGCTGATGGAGATGGCCATCCAGGTCGCGCGGGTCAGTGACCGGCGCAAGGCACGGCGGGCGGGCCTGGACGGCGTCGACGACGACGAGGCCGCCCCGATCGGCCCGGTGGAGCCGGTCGAGGCACCGACGGCAGTGCCTGCCCCGTCCCGTCTCGTGGTCGATGACGACGCCACCTGAGCCGGGCCCGCCGCCCGACAGCCTGGCGGCGTTCACCGCGCTGCTGCCCTTCGAACTGGACGGATTCCAGCGCCGCGCCTGCGACGCGCTGGCCCAGGGCCACGGGGTGCTGGTCTGCGCCCCCACCGGGGCGGGCAAGACCGTGGTCGGTGAGTTCGCGGTGCACCTGGCGCTGGCCGCGGGACGCAAGTGCTTCTACACCACCCCGATCAAGGCGCTGAGCAACCAGAAACACAACGACCTGGTCCGCAGGTACGGGCCCGAGCGCATCGGCCTGCTCACCGGAGACCAGAACATCAACGGCGACGCCGACGTGGTGGTGATGACCACGGAGGTGCTGCGCAACATGCTGTATGCGGATTCACCCGCACTGCACGGCCTTTCGTACGTGGTGATGGACGAGGTGCACTTCCTCGCCGACCGGATGCGCGGCGCGGTGTGGGAGGAGGTGATCCTGCACCTGCCCGAGGACGTCCGCCTGGTCAGCCTGTCGGCGACGGTGAGCAACGCCGAGGAGTTCGGCGGCTGGATCAAGGCGGTGCGCGGTGACACCACCGTGGTCGTCGACGAACACCGCCCGGTGCCCCTGTGGCAGCACGTCATGGTCGGCAAGCGGCTGATGGACCTGTTCGACTACCGAGCCTCCGCCGCGTCCGGGCGGGATCTGCTCGTCGACCCGGAACTGTTGCGCCACATCGCGCATCGGCGGGAGGCCGAACGGCTCGCCGACTGGCAGCCGCGCGGCCGGGGACGGCCGGCCCCCGAGCCTGTACCGGGCGCCGAGCCGGGTGGACGTGGTCGGCGTCCTGCAGAGCGCCGACCTGCTGCCCGCGATCACGTTCATCTTCTCCCGGGCCGGCTGCGACGCCGCGGTCAAACAGTGCCTGCGGTCGCCGCTGCGGCTGACCACCCAGGAGGAGCGGGTGCGCATCGCCGAGATCGTGGACCGGCGCACCGCCGACCTCAACGACTCCGACCTGATCGTGCTCGACTTCCACGAGTGGCGCGAAGGGTTGTTGCGCGGCATCGCGGCCCACCACGCCGGGATGCTGCCGACGTTCCGCCACACCGTCGAGGAGTTGTTCACCGCAGGGCTGGTCAAAGCCGTGTTCGCGACCGAGACACTGGCATTGGGCATCAACATGCCTGCCCGCACCGTGGTGCTGGAGAAGCTGGTCAAGTACAACGGCGAGCAGCACATGCCGCTGACCCCGGGGGAGTACACGCAGCTGACCGGCCGGGCGGGCCGGCGCGGCATCGACATCGAGGGCCACGCGGTGGTGCTGTGGAATCCGGACGTCGACCCGGCCGAGGTGGCCGGGCTGGCGTCGACGCGGACGTTCCCGCTGCGCAGCTCGTTCGCCCCGACCTACAACATGACGATCAACCTGGTGCACCAGATGGGACCCGCCCAGGCCCACCAGCTGCTGGAGCGGTCCTTCGCCCAGTACCAGGCCGACCGCTCGGTGGTGGGCCTGGTCCGCGGCGTCGAACGGGGGGAGCGGATGCTCGCCGAACTCGCCGCCGAGATGGGCGGCCGGGATGCGGCGATCCTCGATTACGTCCGGTTGCGCGCGCAGATCTCCGAGCGGGAGCGGGCGCAGTCGCGGGCGTCTCGGCTGCAGCGGCGCCAGGCCACCAGCGACGCGTTGACCGCGTTGCGCCGCGGCGACATCATCTCGATCACCCGGGGCCGCCACGGCGGACTGGCCGTGGTGCTCGAACCCGCACGCGACGACGAGGATCCGCGCCCGCTGGTGCTGTCCGAGCATCGCTGGGCGGGCCGGATCTCGTCGGCCGACTACGCGGGCGGGACGGGCCCGGTCGGCAGGATGTCGCTGCCCAAACACGTCGAGCACCGCAATCCGCGGGCCCGTCGCGACCTGGCCTCGGCGCTGCGCTCGGCGGCCGCCGGTCTGGACGTCCCGTCGGCGCGCGCCCGCCGCAGCGGCGGCCCGCAGGACGAGCCGGACGTGGACCCCGAATTGGGCGCGTTGCGGAACCGGTTGCGTGCGCACCGGGCTCACGGCCTGCCCGACCGGGAGGACAGGGCCCGCGTCGCCGAGCGCTACCTGCGGATCGAACGCGACAACGAGCAGCTGCGCAAGAAGATCGCCGCCGCGACGAACTCGCTGGCCCTGACGTTCGACCGGATCGTCGCGCTGCTCACCGAACGCGGCTACATCGCCGAACGGGCCGCAGGCAGCGCCGAGGACGGGGCCGACGCGCCTGTGGTCACCGACGACGGCAAGCTGCTGGCCCGCATCTACAGCGAATGTGACCTGCTGGTCGCCGAATGCCTGCGCACCGGAGTGTGGGAAGGCCTCGACCCCGCGGAGTTGACCGCCGCGCTGTCGGTGGTGCTCTACGAATCGCGCCGCGACGGCCCCGGCAACCGGGCCGGCGAGGGTTCGGACATCCCCACGGGCAAGCTGCGCCGCGCGCTGAACCAGACCCAGCGACTGTGGTCGCAGCTGCGCGCCGACGAGCAACGACACCGCATCGCGCCGAGCCGGGAACCCGACGACGGCTTCGCTGCCGCGGTGCACCGGTGGGCCTGCACAGGCGATCTCGCGTCCGCGCTGGCGGCCTCGGACACCACGGGCACCGGCGTGTCGATGTCGGCGGGCGATTTCGTCCGCTGGTGCCGCCAGGTGCTCGATCTCCTCGACCAGGTTCGTGGCGCGGCGCCGTCAGCTACGTTGCGGGCAACCGCGAAACGCGCCATCGCAGACGTTCGGCGCGGCGTCGTAGCAGTTGATGCCGGGTAGTGTGTGGTGCCAGCAGGGCACCCGGTACACCAGCCCCGATGAGCAAGGAGAGAAATGAGCGGACCGCAGGGATCCGACCCGTCGCAGCCGTGGCCGGGTCAGCAGCCTGAGCAGGGCACGGATCAGCCGGCGGGCGAATCGGCGGCCAACCAGAGCTGGCAGCCGCCGACTCCGGGCGCCGGGCAGCAACCCGATCAGCAGTCGTGGCAGCCGCCGGCGTACACGCCGCAGCAGTACCCGCAGTACCAGCAGCCCGGCCAGCCGCCGGCGTACCCACCGCAGCAGTACCCGGGCGACCAGTACGGGCAGCAGCCCACCGAGTACAACCCGGCCGGCTACCCGCCGCCCGGCCAGTACAGCCAGCCCGGCGGCTACGGCCAGCCCTACGGTCAGCCCGGGCCCTACGGTCAGCCGGGTCAGTACGGTCAGCAGCCGGGTCAGCCCGGTCAGTACGGCCAGTACCCCGGCTACCCGGCCCCCGGTGGTGAGGACGGCTCGAAGCGTTCACTCGCGGTCGTCGGCGGAGTCGTCGGTGTGCTCGCCGCGGTCGTCATCGCCGCGGTGCTGGTGCTCGGCTTCTGGCAGCCCGGCTTCTTCGTGACGACCAAGCTCGACGTCAACGCGGCACAGAGCGGTGTGCAGCAGATCCTCACCGACGAGAGCAACGGCTACGGCGCCAAGAACGTCAACGACGTCAAGTGCAACAACGGTGTCAGCCCGACGGTCAAGAAGGGCGACACGTTCAACTGCGAGGTCAGCATCGACGGCACCAAGCGACAGGTCACCGTCACCTTCCAGGACGACAACGGCACCTACGAGGTCGGCCGCCCGAAGTAGGCGCCGCTCAAGCTTGTCAGAGCTTGTCCAACGCGGCCTGCAGGCGTCCGATCGACGACGACACGCCGTAGCGCTCGGCCAATTCCGCCACTTTGCGGGGGTCGCGGGCGGCCAGCGGCAGGTCGTCGCCGTCGGTGGTGAACGACACCTCGGCGTCGGTGGCCACCCGCACCACAGGCGCCGCCCGCTCGATGTAGTCGGCGGCGGCCACCAGCTTGGTGCGGTGCGCCTTCGGCAGTGTCGACGCCGGATCCTGGGCCGCGGCCACGATCCGCGCCAGCGATCCGTGCTGCGCGAGCAGCGTGGCGGCGGTCTTCTCCCCGATGCCCGGGACGCCGGGCAGCCCGTCGGACGGGTCGCCGCGCAACAGCGCCAACTCCGCGTACGCAGGCCCGGCACGGTCCACCGGCACGTGGTAGGTCTCGGCCACCTCGCGGGGCCCGTACTTGATCGCCTTGGACAGCCCGCGGCCCAGGTAGAGCACCCGGACCGGGACCGGCTCGTCGCGCACCAGCTGCAGCAGATCGCGGTCGCCGCTGACCACCACCACCGGGTCGCGCTGCTCGCGTTCGGCCAGCGTGCCCAGCACGTCGTCGGCCTCGTGGTGCGCCGCGCCCGCGGTCGCGATGCCGAACGCGTCGAGCATCTCCATGATCATGTCGACCTGCGGGGTCAGCTCGTCGGGCACCTCCTCGACGTCGACGTCGGCCGGGTTCTCCTCTGCCGGCAGCACCACCCGGTGGGCCTTGTACGACGGGATGAGGTCGACGCGCCATTGCGGCCGCCAGTCGTCGTCGCGGCACACCACCAGCCGGCGGGGCCGCTCCCGGGTGATCACGGTGGAGACCGCGTCGAGGAACCCGCGCAGCGCGTTGACCGGCCTGCCGTCGGGCGCGGTGATCGACGACGGGACCCCGAAGTAGGAGCGGAACCACATGCTCGCACCGTCGAGCAGAACCAGCGGAGCCTCATTGGACGTGCGGACCATGCGGGCCATCCTGCCAGGTCACCGAGAGCCGCCGCCGGCTCGGGCACTAGCCTGAACGGCATGAGCGAAGCCCGGTCCGGCGCCCGTTTCGACACCGACGTGTACGCCCGACGACTGCGCGCGGCGGCGGCCGCCGCGGCCGACGCCGGCCTGGCGGGTCTGGTGATCACCCCCGGTTACGACCTGCGGTACCTGGTGGGTTCGCGGGCACAGACCTTCGAGCGGCTCACCGCGCTGGTGCTGCCCGCGGACGGGGACCCCACGATCGTGGTGCCGCGGCTGGAGCTCGCCGCGCTGAAGGACTCGGCCGTGCCCGAACTCGGTGTCACCGTGCGGGATTGGGTCGACGGTGACGATCCCTACCGGCTCGTCGCCGACGCCTTCCCGGGCGCAGGCCCGCTCGCGGTCGCGGTCACCGATTCGATGCCTGCGCTGCACCTGCTGCCGCTGGCCGAGGTGCTGGGCACCGTGCCGGTGCTGGCCACCGACGTGCTGCGCACGCTGCGGATGGTCAAGGATCCTGCCGAGATCGACGCGTTGCGCAAGGCCGGCGCGGCGATCGACCGTGTGCACGCACGGGTGCCGGAGTTCCTGGTGCCCGGCCGCACCGAAGCCGACGTGGCCGCAGACATCGCCGAAGCGATTGTCGCCGAGGGTCATTCGGAGGTCGCGTTCATCATCGTCGGGTCGGGCCCGCACGGGGCCGACCCGCACCACGAATGTTCGGACCGCGTGCTGCGCGTCGGCGACGTGGTCGTCGTCGACATCGGCGGCCCCTACGACCCCGGCTACAACTCCGACTGCACGCGGACCTACAGCATCGGCGAGCCCGACCCGGAGGTGGCACGCCGGTATGCGGTGCTGCAGCGGGCCCAGCGCGCCGCGGTCGAGGTCGTCCGGCCCGGGGTCACCGCCGAACAGGTCGACGCCGCGGCGCGGGACGTGCTGGCCGCCGAAGGGCTGGCTGACGCGTTCGTGCACCGGACCGGGCACGGCATCGGACTGTCGGTGCACGAGGAGCCCTACATTGTGGCCGGGAACGCGCTGCCGCTGCAGGAGGGGATGGCCTTCTCCGTCGAGCCGGGCGTCTACTTCCCGGGACAGTGGGGCGCGCGCATCGAGGACATCGTGATCGTCACCGGCGACGGCGCGGAGTCGGTGAACCACCGGCCGCACGACCTGGTCGTGGTGCCGGTGTCCTGACCGGTCAGTCCTCGCCGCGGTCGAGCAGCGCGGTGGACCCGAGCACCCGGTCGACGCGCACCTCGATCACCACGCGCTTCGGGTTGGGCCGCGGGGTGCGGTAGCGCTGCGCGTAGCGCCGTTCGGCGTCGCGCACGGATTCGCTGTCGGTCTTGACCGTCGCCTTGCCCTCCAGGGACAGCCAGCGGGCCCCGTCGACCTGGCTGAGCACCGCGACGCCGCGATGCTCGGCGTTGACGGCCTTCTGCGAACCACCCGAGGTGATGACGCGGGCGATGTGGGTGGCCGGGTCGAAGGTGAATCCGACGGCGACCACGTGGGGTGACCCGTCGGCCCGCAGTGTGGTCAGCATCGCGAGGTGGCGCTCGGAGAGGAACGCGAGCGCGTCGTCGGTCAGTCGGGTCGTCGCCTTGGCCATTGGGTCCACGCTAGCGCAGGCCATAATCAGCGCCGTGGAGGACACGAGCGGCGCAGGCCGCGGATCGGGACCGGTGGTGATCTTCGGCGGTCGCAGCGAGATCGGCGTCGAGTTGGCGCGACGGCTGGCGCCGGGCGCGACGGTGGTGCTCGCGGCGCGGCGGCCCGGCGAACTGGACGGGGAGATCGCCGCGCTCGAGCAGGCCGGCGCGGCCGCGGTGCACACCGTCGCCTTCGACGCCGACGACCTGGCCTCGCACCGCGCCCTGGTCGACGGCATCGTCGCCGAGCACGGCCCGATCGGCACCGCGGTGCTGGCCTTCGGGATTCTCGGTGACCAGGCGCGGGCCGAGGAGGACCCCGCGCATGCGGCCGCGATCGCGCACACCGACTACGTGGCCCAGGTCAGCCTGCTGACCGAGTTGGCGGCGCGGATGCGCCGGACGGGATCGGGGACGCTGGTGGTGTTCTCGTCGGTGGCCGGGGTGCGGGTGCGCCGCGCGAACTACGTCTACGGCTCGGCCAAGGCAGGCCTGGACGGGTTCTGCAGCGGGCTGACCGACGCGCTGCACGGCACCGGGGTGCGGCTGCTGCTGGTGCGGCCCGGGTTCGTGATCGGCAGGATGACGCAGGGCATGACGCCCGCACCGCTGTCGAGCACCCCCGCGCAGGTGGCCGACGCGACGGCGCGCGCGCTGCGCAAGGGGCGCGCCACGGTGTGGGTCCCGGCGCCGCTGGTGGCGCTGGCGGTGGTGTTCCGGATGCTGCCCCGCCCGCTCTGGCGTAGGCTTCCGCGGTGATCGTGGTGGTGGGAATCGGCGCCGACGGCATGGCCGGGCTGCCGCCGGCGTCCAGGTCGGAATTGTCCAGGGCCACAGTGGTATACGGCTCGCGCCGGCAACTGGATTTGCTGGACGAGACGGTGACGGCCACCCGCCGAACCTGGCCGAGCCCGCTGATGCCCGCGCTGACCACGCTGCTGGAGGACGACGGCACCGACGTGCACGTGGTGGCCAGCGGCGATCCGCTGCTGCACGGCATCGGCAGTACGTTGATCCGGCTGCACGGCCCGGACAAGGTCGCGGTGCTGCCCCATGTGTCCTCGGTGACGCTGGCCTGTTCGCGGGTGGGCTGGCCGGTCCAGGACACCGAGATCATCAGCCTGGTCTGGCATGAGCCGCACACCGCGGTGCGCCGCGGGGGACAGGCGGTGGTGCTGTCCCGCAACGGCGGGACCCCGGCGCAGCTCGCCCGGTTGCTGACCGACACCGGACGCGGGGACTCCGAGCTCACGATCCTCGAACAGCTCGGCGGGCCAAGGGAACTGCGTCGCACCTCCACCGCCCGGGAATGGGCGCTGCGCCCGCCGGGCGACGTGGACGACCTCAACGTGATGGCGGTGCGCTACCTTCCCGACGAGCGCCTGCTGGGCACCTTGCCCGACGACGCGTTCGCCCACGACGGGCAGATCACCAAGCAGACGATGCGGGCGGTCACGCTGGCGGCCCTTGCGCCCCGGCCGGGGGAGCTGCTGTGGGACGTCGGCGCGGGGTCGGGCAGCGTTGCGATCGAATGGTGCCGCAGCGGATCGGGTTGCCGCGCCGTCGCTTTCGAACGCGATGCGACCCGCCGCGCCAGGATCACCGAGAACGCCGTCGCCCACGGCGTGCCGGTCCAGATCGTCGGCGGGGCACCGGATTCGTTCGACGTCTCCGCACCGCCTGCGGCGATCTTCGTCGGCGGCGGGGTCAGTCAGCCCGGCCTGCTCGACGCCTGCTGGGCGAAACTCCCCGTCGGCGGCCGACTGGTCGCCAACGCGGTCACCGTGGAATCCGAAGCGACGCTGGCGCACTGGTATTCACGAGCCGGCGGCCGGCTGCACCGCTTCCAGCACTACCGCGGCGACGCCGTCGGCTCGTTCACCGGGTGGCGGCCGGCGATGCCGGTCACGCAGTGGTCGGTGACGAAGCCTGATACGACCTGACCAGGTCGATCGACTCCAGCTCGCGGATCGCCCGGCAGCCGCGGTGCAGCATGGTCAGCATCATCTCGTCGCCGCGTTCGGTGGAGGACGCGAACGCGGTGCCCAGCACGACGAGCAACGGGGCCTGCAGGACCCCGAGCCGGTAATCGTGCCAGCAAGTCTCGATGTCGTAGCCGGTGACACCGTGGCGCAGCAGTGCGGCGTGGTAGCGCTCGACCAGCCCGCGCTCGACCTCGGCGCGGGCGTCGGGCTGCAGGCTGGTCGCGGTGAAGTAGGCCAGGTCCCGGCTGGGCAGGCCCAGACCGATCGTCTGCCAGTCGACGACGGTGACCCGGGTGCGGTCGGGGTCGTAGAGCAGGTTGTCGAGCCGGTAGTCGCCGTGCATCAGTGAGAACCGGTCCGGCACCGCCATCAGCCACTCGGTGACCAGGCCCATCGAGGTGAGCAGGGTATCGCGGTCCTGCTCGCTGATCGACGCGCCGAGCTTGTCCAGCGTGATGTCGGCGGCCATCACCGCGATGTCGCCCATGCCCTTGGCGGCGGCCTCGTCACCGGGTTTGGGCATCACGATCGACGGGAGGTCGAAGAACTGCCGGGCGTTCCAGCTGGGCCCGTGCAGCCCGGCCAGAGCCTCGACCGCCAGCTCCGCCTCCGCGGGGCTGCACCCGGCGATCTGGTCGCCCTGCTCGGCCGGCGCCATGTCGGCCAGCACGAGAACGAAATCCTTGCCGTCCGAGGAGATCTCGCTGTGAAAACAGCCGGGCACCGGAATCGCCACCTGGCCGGTGAGCGCGGAGTAGAACTCCACCTCGGACACGTAGCCCAGCGCGACGCGCTCGCGGACCTCGTCGTCCTGGGCGGGCAGCTTCACCGCGAACGTGGCCGGCGGCTGCGGTGACCGCGTCGCCGCCGGGTAGCTCGCGGTGACACGGTAGGTGGCGCCGGTCTGGCCGGTGCCGATCGCGACCACGTCGACCGCGCCGACCTCGGTGCCGAGCACCGATCCCAGCCACTCGGGCGTGATGTCCTTCGGGCTACGGGGAATCGTCAAACCAACCGCCTTTCACCGGACGCCGTCGTCGGCGTAGATCGTGCGCAACCAGATCGTCTCCGCCCCCGCGAGCAGTTCGGCTCTGCCGAGCGGGCCACCGACGGTGTAGCGCTCCATCAGGCGGTCGTTGAACTCCAGCAGCAGACCTGCGAGCACCTCGGCCTGCGGACCGTCGGGCGCGCGGCCCCCGGTGCGCTCGGCGGTGATCATCGCGGCCACCGACGGCACGAAGGATTCCCGCGCGTCGTCCCAGACACCGCGGACCGCGGCGCTGGCGGCGCGGGCTTCGAGCATGGCCTGCAGCAGATACCGGTGTTGGTCGACGGTGTCGAGCAGTGCCTCGAGCATCCCGCGGACGCGGGTGCGGGGCGGCTGGTCGGTGCTGCTGAGCAGATCGCTGGCCAGGAATCCGTCCTCGTACATCGGCTCCAGCAGCGCGGCGACCGCGGCGGCCTTGTTCTCGAAGTAGAAGTAGAACGCCGACCGGGTGACCCCGGCGCGGCGGGCGACGTCGGCGATGTTGAGGCCGTCGAAGCCGGATTCGCGCAGGTGATGGTCGATGGACTCCAGGATCGCGCTGCGCCGCAGGTCGCTCTTCTGCGGCTGACGCCGGTCGGTCGGCGACCGCACCGGGAGTCCTCGCTGCACGCGCGGACCCTAACCCGCAGTTCTGACGAGTGTCAACGATGCGCGACGCGCGTCAACCCCAGGCCTGAGGGTAGTACCGCGGGGTGAATACGCGGTCGGCGCCATCGGTGCCGGCCCGGTGCCAGCGGGTCTGGGTGGAGCCGATGATGAGCAGGCAGCGCATGTCGACCTCGGCGGGATCGAGCTCGCCGAGCGTCACCACCCGGACCGACTCGCGCGGGCCGGCGACGTCGCGGCCGATGACCACCGGCGTCGCGGGATCGCGGTGCTGAAGGAGAATCTCCCGCATCGCCGCGACCTGCCAGGTGCGCGTCTTGGACGCCGGGTTGTAGATCGCCAGCACCAGGTCGGCCGCCGCGGCCGCGGTGAGCCGGCGGGCGATCACGTCCCACGGCTTGAGCCGGTCGGACAGCGAGATCACCGCGTAGTCGTGGCCGAGCGGGGCGCCGACGCGGCTGGCCACCGCCTGGGCGGCGGTCATCGCCGGGATCACCCGCACGTCCACCTCGGGCCACCGTTCGGCCTCCTCGAGCACGGCGGTGGCCATCGCGAACACCCCGGGGTCGCCCGACGACACCACCGCGACCGTGCGGCCCTGCTCGGCGAGCTCGCAGGCCAGCCGTGCGCGTGCGGGCTCGTCGGTGTTGTCGCTGGGATGCAGCCGTTGCCCGTCACGCACCGCCACCCGGTCCAGGTACGGCCCGTACCCGATGAGGTCGGTCGCCGCGGCGAGCTCCCGGCGGCTCTGCGGGGTCATCCACCCGCTGTCGCCGGGGCCCAGGCCGACGACGGCCACCGAACCGGTGTCCGGGGCGGGGCGGTCGCGGCCCGGCAGCATGGCCAGCGCGAAGTACGGCACCGACGCGTCGTCGACCTCGGCGGCGGGCAGCACGCGTTGCTTCTCGGTGCTGGCGCGCTCGACGTAGAACGCGTCGTCGATCCGCCCTGACTTCGTAAGTGCTTGCCGCACAGCTGGATAGGATCGGCCCAGCTTGAGGATGACCGCGGCGTCGGTGTCGGCGAGGCGGCGCTGCAGCTCGTCGGCGGGCAGCGTGCCGGGCAGGATGGTGAGCACCTGGTCGCCCTGGACCAGCGGCGTCGACACCGCGGCCGACGCCGCGCTCACCGAGGTCACCCCGGGCACGATCACCGCGTCGAACCGCTGCGTGAGGCGGGTGTGCATGTGCATGTAGGAGCTGTAGAACAGCGGATCGCCCTCGGCCAGCAGCGCGACGTCGCGTCCGGCGTCCAGATGGGCGGCGATCCGGTCGGCGGATTCGCGGTAGAAGTCCTCCATCGCGCCGGCGTAGCCCGCGGGATGGTCGGAGGTCTCGGTGGTCACCGGGTAGACCAGGTGCTCCTCGATCTGCCCGTCCCGCAGGTACGGTGCGGCGATCGTGCGCGCGATGCTGCGTCCGTGCCGGGCGCTGTGGTAGGCGACGACGTCGGCGTCCCCGATCACCCGGGCGGCCTTCACGGTCACCAGCTCGGGGTCGCCCGGGCCCAGCCCGACGCCCCACAGGATTCCCTGTCGTGTCGTCATTCCTGCTCCGCCGCAATCGAGTTCACGGCAGCCGCGGCCATCGCGCTGCCTCCGCGCCTGCCCGTCACCACCAGGTAGGACATCCCGCGCGGGCGGTCGACGAGCTCCTGCTTGGACTGGGCCGATCCGACGAACCCGACCGGTCCGCCCAACACCGAGGCGGGCGGGGCGAGACCGTCGTCGATGAGCTCGAGCAGCCGGAACAGCGCGGTGGGCGCGTTGCCGATCGCGACGACCGCGCCAGGGATCCGGTCGGCCCACAGGTCCACCGCGGCCGCGGAGCGGGTGGTGCCCAGCTCGGCGGCCAGCTTCGGCGCGCGCGGATCGGCGACCAGGGACACCACCTCGTTGTCGGCGGGCAGGCGGCTGCGGGTGATCCCGGCCGAGACCATCGACGAGTCGCACAGGATCGGGGCGCCCGCGGCGAGCGCGGAATGGGTGCGGCTGGTGACATCCGGGCTGAACGCCACGTGCTCGGCGACGTCGACCTGCCCGCAGGTGTGGATCAGACGCACCACCACCCGGGAGACATCCGCGGGGAAGCGCGACAGGTCCGCCTCGGCGCGGATGGTCGCAAACGACTGCTTGTAGATCTCGGTGGCGTCGCGGATGTAGTCGAGCACCCGATCACCCTACGGGTGGGGTTCGCGGGCCCGGTAGCCGTCTCCGGTCGCAACCAGCACTTGGGCGTCGGCCGGGCTGCCGCAGGCCCGCTCGCAGCCGACGAAGTGCCGGTGACGTGCGGCGTCGGGCTCGTGCACCGCCGCCGCCGCGTCGGCGCGCACATCGGCGACCGAGCGCGCGCAACCCGGGCTGCCGGTGCACGCCGACACCGACAGCCACGGCGAGTTCTCGTCGAAGATCAGCCCGAGCGGGGCGAGGACCCGCAGCGCGACGTCGGCGACGCCCTCCTCGAGGTCGAACAGCAGCACCGACCGCCACGGGGTGATCGCCAGCGGCGCGTCCACGGCGGCCAGGTACTGCGCGACCCGGGCCTCGAGGACGCCGAGCGGAACCGCGGCGCCGAGGGCGATGCGCCCGTCGTCCTGCTCGATCCAGCCCACCGGGGGCCGCACCGAACCCGGCCACGTCGCCCCCGGCGGCGCCGTCGGCTCGAGCCCGCCGAGTAGCTCTGCGGGGTCGGCGAGTTCGCCGACCCGCCACGCGGTGCCCCGGATCTCGGTGAACCGCCGTGCCACGCGCAGCATTTCGTCCACCGCGTCGGTCAGCGGGACCCGCACGCCGGTGTCGCGACCCGCCAGCAGCAGCGCCGCGGTGTGCCCGTCGAGCACGTGCGCCCCGACGTCCGCGCCCAGGCCGGAGATGTCACCGCGGCCGTCGTCGATGCCGAACATGAACCGGCCCGGCAGCCGGACCAGTTCGGGGTCACGTTGCAGCGCGGCGTCCAGAGCACGCACCAGATCCCTTGTGTCGCAGATCCCGCCATGCCGGCCGGACAGCGGGGAGGCCAGGATGTTGCGCACCCGCTCGTGGGTCGGCGACGGCAGCAGACCGGCCTCGGCCAGCGCCGAGGCGACCGCGCCGGTGTCGCGGATGCCGCGGATCTGCAGGTTGGCGCGGGAGGTCAGTTCGAGCGTCCCGGTGCCGAACTCGGTCGCGGCGTGCGCCAGCGCGTCGAGCTGGGCAGCCGTGATCGCACCCCCCGGTAACCGGACCCGGGCCAGTTCACCGTCGGCGGCCTGGTGGGTCTGCAGCGCGCCCGGGCAGGCGTCGTCGTCCCGTTCCCTGGCCATTCCTCCACGGTACCGCCCGCGGAAACCTCAGCTGACCAGCCGCACCGCCGGCGCCACCACGGCCGAATAGTCCGAAGCGTCCCCGGTGATCACCCGGCTGTGCTCACCGTGCACATCGACGGGGACGTCCCCGGCCAGGGTCACCCGGCTCAGCCGGCGGAACTGGTCGTCGTAGTCGGCCACCGCGTAGTGCTGGGTGGCCCGGTTGTCCCACACCGCGAGATCGCCCTGCTCCCAGTTCCAGCGGATGGTGTTCTCCAGCTTGGTGATCCGGTTCTGCAGCAGCTGGAAGAGCGCCCCCGACTCGGCTCTGCCCAGACCGACGAAGTGCTGGACGAAGTGCCCGAGCAGCAGCACCTTGCGGCCCGTCTCCGGATGCACCCGCACGACCGGGTGCTCGGTCTCGTAGCGATCGGAGACGAACTCCTCCCGGTACTGGCGCTCGGTGTCGGCCAGCTGCTCCAGGCGGGCGTCGACGTCACCGGCGTAGTCGTACTCGTTGGTGTGCACCGCCCACAGGTTCTCGGCCAGCGCACGCAACGGCGGCGGCAGCAGGTCGTAGGCGGCCTCGGTCGACGCCCACGTCGTGGTCCCGCCGTAAGGCGGCAGCGTGACGGCCCGGAGCAGGGACGCCTTCGGGATGCGGTCGACGAACGTGACGTCGGTGTGCCAGCTGTTGGCCTTGTCGTAGCGCGAGTCGATCGGCAGCACCCTGGTGCCGCGCGAGGTCACCGTCGGGTGCGCCGTGGTCGGCGTGCCGAGCGCGCGAGCAAAGGCCAGCTGGCCCTCGTCGTCCAGCTCGTGCTGGCCGCGGAAGAAGATCACCTTGTGCTCCAGCAGAGCGGCGTTGATCCGCGCGGCTGTGGCCGCATCCACCCCGTCGGCGAGCCGAACACCCTCGATGCGGGCGCCGATCACGGCTCCGAGCTTGACCACCTTGACTGATGACATGACACCTCCACAGAACGACTGACAGCACTCTGGCCGCCTGCGAGGCCATGGCCAACCGTTTGATTCAGCCGGAGTCGAACCGGTGCCGTTTCGGTCAGTTCAAGATCGGGTAGAGGCCAGCGAACGGAGGTGCGAGTGAACGGACTGTGGGATTACGTCACCGCCCACCACACGCAGCTGATCTTCGACTCCTACCAACATGTCAGCGCAGTGGTGCAGAGCGTGCTGCTGGCCACGCTGATCGGGGTGGCCATCGGAGTGGCGACCTACCGCAACGCTCTGGCCGCCAACCTGGCCACCGCGACGTCCAGCGTCATCCTGACCATCCCGTCCTTCGCGCTGCTGGGTCTGCTGATCCCGCTGTTCGGCCTCGGCGTCGTGCCCAGTGTGGCGGCGCTGGTGCTGTACTCGCTGCTGCCGATCATCCGGAACACGATCGTCGGCCTCAACGCGATCGACCCGGCGCTGACCGACGCCGCCCGGGGCATCGGCATGAGCCGGCTGGAGACACTGGGCAGGGTCGAGCTGCGGCTGGTCTGGCCGGCCGTGCTGTCGGCGATGCGGTTGAGCACCCAGATGTCGATGGGGGTGCTCGCAATCGCGGCCTACGTGAAAGGGCCCGGCCTGGGCAACCTGATCTTCGCCGGGCTGGCGCGGGTGGGCAGCCCCACCGCGTTGCCGATGGCGCTCAGCGGCACCCTGCTGATCGTGATCCTGGCTCTGGCGCTGGACGCGATCCTCGTCCTTATCGGGCGCCTCACGACGTCGAAAGGCATTCGGTGACAGAACAATCGGAGCCCACCGGGGTGCGGATCGAACTCGACCACGTGTCGAAGGTCTACCCCGGCGCCGCTCAACCCGCGGTCAAAGACGTCTCGCTGGACGTCCCGGCCGGCGAGATCGTGATCTTCGTCGGCCCGTCCGGCTGCGGCAAGACCACCACCATGCGGATGATCAACCGGCTCAGCGAGCCGACGTCGGGCCGGATCCTGATCGGGGACAAGGACGCGCTGTCGATCAAGCCCAACGAGCTGAGGCGCTCGATCGGGTACGCGATCCAGCAGGCCGGACTGTTCCCGCACATGACGATCCGGCAGAACGTCGGGCTGGTGCCGGGTCTGCTCAAGTGGGACCGCAGACGCATCGACGAGCGGGTCGACGAACTGCTCGACATGGTCGGGCTGGAGCCGGCCCAGTACGCCGACCGTTACCCGCGTCAGCTCTCGGGCGGCCAGCAGCAGCGCGTCGGCGTGGCCAGGGCGCTGGCCGCGGACCCGCCGGTGCTGCTGATGGACGAGCCGTTCGGCGCCGTGGACCCGATCACCCGCAGCACTCTGCAGGACGAGCTGCTGCGGTTGCAGAGCGAACTGCACAAGACCATCGTGTTCGTCACCCACGACTTCGGTGAGGCGGTCAAACTCGGCGACCGCATCGCGGTGTTCGGTCAGCAGTCCAAGGTGCTGCAGTACGACACCCCGCAGAACATCCTGGCGGCGCCGGCCGACGACACCGTCGCCGGCTTCGTGGGTTCCGGGGCGTCGCTGCAGCAGCTGGGCCTGCTGCGCGTGCGCGACGTGACGCTGGAGTCTCGGCCCGCGGTGCACCGCGGCGACACCGTCGAGCACGTGCGCTCGGTGATCGCCGCGAGCGGGCACGACTGGGCGGTGGTGCTCGACGAACGCGACCGACCGGTGAGCTGGGTCCGCGAGCGCCGGCTCCGGCACGCGGGCGCGCTGGCCGACGCCGTCGAACCCGTCGACGTGATCAGCACCCACTCCACCCTGGAGGACGCACTGGAGGCGATCCTGGCCGAGCAGCACGCGTCGGCGGTCGTCGCCGGGCCGGGGAACCGCTACGTCGGAGTGGTCACCCTGGACACGCTCATCGACACGATCACCCGGCTGCGCGCCGAAGCCGACGTGGCCACCGGCGGGGGAGACGTGCCGTCGTGACAACCGCCCAGCAGGCCACCGACGCCGATGTCGCCGGCCCCGCGACGACCACCCCTGCGGAGCGGGCCCGGCTGTTCGTCCAGCCGGTACTGGTGCTCGTGGTCGGGGCCGCGGTGGTGTTCTGGGCGTTCAACCGGGAACTGACCGCCACCCAGTTGGAGAACATCAACCCCGGCAACGTCGCGACGCTGATCTGGCAGCATCTGCTGATCACCGCCGCGGTGACCGCGATAGTGGTGCTGGTCGGTGTCCCACTCGGCGTGCTGGTTACCCGTCCGGGGGCAAAGGTGTTGCGTCCGTTGGTCGTCGGGATCGCGAACGTCGGGCAGGCCGCGCCCGCCATCGGGCTGTTGGTGCTGCTGTTCCTGCTGACGGCCAAGACCGGGTTCTGGATCGGGGTGCTGCCGATCGCGCTGTACTCGCTGCTGCCCGTGCTGTCGAGCACCATTCTCGGGATCGACCAGGTGGACCGCTCGCTGATCGACGCCGGACTCGGCCAGGGGATGTCGCGGGCGTCGCTGCTGCTGAGAGTCGAACTGCCGCTGGCGGTGCCGTTCATCCTCGCCGGTCTGCGCACCTCGCTGGTGCTGGCCGTCGGCACCGCGACGCTGTCGTTCCTGGTCAACGCCGGCGGGCTGGGCATCCTGATCGACACCGGTTACAAGTTGCAGGACAACGTGACGCTGATCCTGGGCAGCGTGCTCGCGGTGTGCCTGGCGCTGCTGGTGGACTGGCTGGGCGGGCTGGCCGAGTTCTTCCTCGACCCGAAAGGGCTGCGGTGAGCGCGCGCCGGATCGCCACGCTCGCCGCGCTGCTCGCGCTGGCGCTTTCGGCGTGCGGGCTCGGCTCGGGCAGCGCGGTGCCACTGCAGGTCGGGCCCGGCTCGATCCAGCCCACCCCGGGGCTGGAGGGGGTGCAGATCACCGTCGGCTCCAAGGAGTACACCGAGCAGGTGATCATGGGCTACATCCTGGAGTTCACCCTGGCCGCCGCAGGCGCCGAAGTCAGGGACCTCACCGGCATCGTCGGATCCCGAAGTACAAGGGAGGCGCAGCTTTCCGGGCAGGTCGACATCGCCTACGAGTTCACCGGCAACGCCTGGATCAACTACCTCGGCCACGAGAAGCCGATCCCGGACAGCCGTGAGCAGTACGAGGTGGTGCGCGACGAGGACCTGGCCCGCAACGACATGGTGTGGCTGCCGCCGGGACCGATGGACGACACCTACGCGCTGGCCGCCAGCCTGCAGACCGTCGAGAAGACCGGCGTGCGCACCCTGTCCGACTACGGCGCTCTGGTGCAGCGCGATCCCGCCGCCGCCCGCACGTGCGTGGACACCGAGTTCCGGGCCCGGCAGGACGGCTTCCCCGGCATGGCGGCGGCGTACGGGTTCGACCCGCGCCGGGCCCAGACCCCGATCCTGCAGGTCGGCATCATCTACCAGGCGACGGCCGACGGCACCGAGTGCGATTTCGGCGAGGTGTTCACCACCGACGGACGCATCGCCGCGCTGGACCTGGTCCTGTTGACAGACGACAAGCAGTTCTTTGCGCACTACAACCCGTCGGTGACGATGAAGCGCGAGTTCTTCGACGCCCACCCCGAGATCGCCGAGGTGACCGCACCGGTGACCGCGGCGCTGACCAATGACGCGATCACCGAGCTCAACCGGCAGGTCGACGTCGAGGGGCGGGACCCGAGCGTGGTCGCGCGGGACTGGATGGTCGCGCAGGGTTTCGTCACCGCAGCCTAGCCCCGATGTGACGGTCGTCACTTTGCTGCGCGGCCGGTTTCGTCCGGCACAGCGGCAGCTATTTATGCAGTACCGGCGGTACCGTCATCCGGCATGAGCCCGCTCGAAGAAGAGTGGGCCTTTCGGAAGGAAACACCGATGACGGCGATTCTGATCTTGACTGTGGCCATTCTCGCGCTTGTCGCCACGGTCGGCGCGCCGTACGGGCAGACCTGGTACGGCCGCTGGCACGGCTGAGCCCGTCAGGTACGAATAGGGGGTGACCCTGCCTGAGGCCGCCGGCCAGACCTCGCCGACCGTGCTGCTCCTGTCCACCTCCGACACCGACCTGATCACCGCGCGCGCCAGTGGCGCCGCGTACCGCTGGGCCAACCCGGCGCGGCTGGTCGACGGTGAGCTCGACGAGCTGCTGCGCGCAGCCGACATCGTGGTGGTGCGGATCCTCGGCGGCTACCGGGCGTGGGAGGACGGTATCGACGCGGTGGCCGCCAGCGGTGTGCCCGCTGTCGTGGTCAGCGGCGAACAGACCCCCGACGCCGACCTGATGAACCACTCGACCACCCCCGCCGGGGTGGCGCTGCAGGCGCACATCTATCTCGCGCAGGGCGGCACCGAGAACCTGGCGAACCTGCACGCGTTTCTGTCGGACACGCTGCTGATGACCGGTTTCGGTTTCGCCGAACCCAGCACGACCCCCACCTGGGGTGTGCTCGAGCGCGCATCCGCCGGCTCGGACGGCCCGACCGTGGCGGTGCTGTACTACCGAGCCCAGCACCTGGCGGGCAACACCGGCTATGTCGAGGCGCTCTGCGACGCCATCGAAGAGGCCGGGGGAGTGGCACTTCCGGTGTTCTGCGCGTCCCTGCGCACCGCCGACGACGCGTTGATCGAGTTGCTCGGCACCGCCGACGCGCTCGTCACCACCGTGCTGGCCGCGGGTGGGGCCACCCCGGCCGCGGTCGGGGCAGGCGGCACCGACGACGCGTGGAACGTGGCACACCTTGCCGCCCTGGACATCCCGATCCTGCAGGGGCTGTGCCTGACCAGCTCGCGGGCGCAGTGGGAGGCCAACGACGACGGGATGTCGCCGCTGGACGTGGCGACCCAGGTGGCGGTGCCCGAGTTCGACGGCCGGATCATCACGGTGCCGTTCTCCTTCAAGGAGATCGACGACGAGGGCCTGATCTCCTATGTCGCCGACCCGGAACGTTGCGCACGGGTCGCGGGGCTGGCGGTGCGGCACGCCAGGCTGCGCTCGATCGCCCCGGCCGACAAGCGTGTGGCGCTGGTGTTCTCGGCGTACCCGACCAAGCACGCCCGCATCGGCAACGCCGTCGGGCTGGACACCCCGGCCAGCGCGATCGCGCTGCTGAACGCGATGAAAGAGGCCGGCTACGGGGTCGGGGAGATCCCCGGTCTGGAGGCCGGCGACGGTGACGCGCTGATCCACGCGATGATCGAACGCGGTGGCCAGGATGCGGCCTGGCTGACCGAGGCTCAGCTGACCGGCAACCCGATCCGGGTGTCGGCCAAGGATTATCGGGCGTGGTTCGCCACGCTGCCGGCCGAGTTCACCGACGCCGTCGTCGAACACTGGGGCCCGCCGCCGGGCGAGTTGTTCGTCGACCGCAGCGCCGATCCCGACGGCGAGATCGTCGTCGCGGCGATGACGGCCGGCAACATCGTGCTGATGGTGCAGCCGCCCCGCGGGTTCGGCGAGAACCCGGTGGCGATCTACCACGACCCCGATCTGCCGCCCAGCCACCACTATCTGGCCGCTTACCGCTGGATCGACTCGACGTTCCGGGCCGACGCGGTCGTCCATCTCGGCAAGCACGGCAACCTGGAGTGGTTGCCCGGCAAGACCCTCGGTATGTCGGCGGCCTGCGGCACCGACGCCGCGCTGGGGAACCTGCCACTGATCTACCCGTTCCTGGTCAACGACCCCGGCGAGGGCACCCAGGCCAAGCGCCGCGCGCACGCCACCCTGGTCGACCACCTGATCCCGCCGATGGCCCGGGCCGAGACCTACGGCGACATCGCCCGGCTGGAACAGCTGCTCGACGAGCACTCCACGATCTCTGCGCTGGACCCGGGCAAGCTGCCCGCGATCCGCCAGCAGATCTGGACGCTGATGCGGGCGGCGAAGATGGACCACGATCTGGGCCTGGAGGACCGCCCCGACGAGGACTCCTTCGACGACATGCTGTTGCACGTCGACGGCTGGCTGTGCGAGATCAAGGACGTCCAGATCCGCGACGGCCTGCACATCCTCGGCCAAACCCCCACGGGCGAAGCCCAACTCGACCTGGTGCTGGCGATCCTGCGGGCCCGCCAGCTGTTCGGGGGCGAGCAGACGGTGCCGGGTCTGCGGCAGGCGCTCGGGCTGGCCGAGGACGGCAGTGACGATCGTGCGAGCGTCGACGATGCCGAGGCTCGCGCCCGCGAGCTGGTCGCCGCGCTGCAGGAAAGTGGTTGGGACGCAGGGGTGGTGGACACCCTGACCGATGACGAAGACGTCGCGGCGATCCTGCGGTTCGCCGCGACCGAGGTGGTGCCGCGCCTGGCCGGCACCGCAGGTGAGGTCGACCAGATCCTGCGCGCGCTCGACGGCCGCTTCATCTCGTCCGGACCGTCCGGTTCGCCGCTGCGTGGGCTGGTCAACGTGCTGCCCACCGGGCGTAACTTCTACTCAGTGGACCCCAAGGCGGTCCCGTCCCGGCTGGCGTGGGAAACCGGTGTGGCGATGGCGGATTCGCTGTTGGAGCGCTACCGCACCGACTACGGCCGCTGGCCGGAGTCGGTGGGGTTGTCGGTGTGGGGCACCTCGGCGATGCGCACCTCCGGCGACGACATCGCCGAAGTCCTCGCGCTGCTCGGCGTGCGACCGATCTGGGACGATGCGTCACGGCGTGTGGTCGACCTGGAGGCGATCTCGACGGCCGAACTGGGGCGGCCCCGCATCGACGTGACCGTACGTATCTCTGGCTTCTTCCGCGACGCGTTCCCGCACGTGGTGTCGATGCTCGACGACGCGGTGCAACTCGTGGCCGGACTCGACGAGTCCGCCGAGGACAACTACGTGCGGGCGCACGCGCAGGCCGACCTGTCGGAGCACGGTGACCAACGCCGCGCCACGACAAGGATTTTCGGCTCCAAACCCGGCACCTACGGTGCAGGTCTGCTGCAGCTGATCGACAGCCGCAACTGGCGCGACGACGCGGATCTGGCGGCGGTGTACACCGCATGGGGCGGTTTCGCCTACGGCCGTGGCCTGGACGGCGCCCCGGCCACCGACGAGATGAACCGGGCCTACCGGCGGATCTCGGTGGCGGCCAAGAACACCGACACGCGCGAGCACGACATCGCCGACTCTGACGACTATTTCCAGTACCACGGCGGCATGGTGGCCACGGTGCGCGCACTGACCGGAAAGGATCCGGCCGCCTATATCGGCGACAACACCCGGCCCGACGCGGTGCGCACCCGCACGCTGTCCGAGGAGACCACGCGGGTGTTCCGGGCCCGGGTGGTGAACCCGCGCTGGATCAACGCGATGCGCAGGCACGGCTACAAGGGGGCCTTCGAGATGGCCGCCACCGTGGACTACCTGTTCGGCTACGACGCGACCGCCGGGGTGATGGCCGACTGGATGTACGAACAGCTCTCGCAGAGTTACGTCCTCGACGACGAGAACCGCAAGTTCATGGCGGAGTCCAACCCGTGGGCGTTGCACGGCATGGCCGAACGCCTGCTCGAGGCGGCCGGCCGCGGTATGTGGGCGGCGCCCGATCAGAGCACCCTCGACGGGCTCAGGCAGGTGTTGCTCGAAACCGAAGGCGACCTCGAAGGCTGACGCGCGGACTTGTCGGGGCCCGGGGGTAGCGTCGGGTGCATGTTCGAAAGTTTGTTCGATATCGACGAGGGGGCGTCGCAGGCCGAGTTGCGGGCGGCCGTCGAGCGGTTGGAGGCGCTGAAGTCCGCGGCTGCGGCGGCGCAGGCGCGGGCGACGGCGTTGTGGGCGGCCAAGCGCCGCGCCGCTGAGGCGGCCGCGGGGATCCCGGCAGCGAAACGGGGGCGTGGTCTGGGTGCGGAGGTGGCGTTGGCTCGCCATGACGCCCCGGTGTGCGGCGGGCGGCATCTGGGGTTCGCGCAGGCATTGGTGGAGGAGATGCCGCACACGTTGGCCGCGTTGGAGTGCGGGGCGCTCTCGGAATGGCGAGCCACCCTGATCGTGCGCGAATCAGCCTGTTTGTCGGTGGCGCATCGCCGGGAACTGGACGCCGAATTGTGCGCCGATGTCGCCAGATTGGGCGGGTGGGGCAACAACCGGGTCGAGGCGGAGGCCAAGAAGATCACCGCCCGGCTGGACGCGGCGGCCGTGGTCGCGCGGGGCCAGGCCGCGGTTGCCGATTGCGCGGTCAGTGTGCGGCCGGTGTCGGACACCATGGTGTGTGTCAGTGTCCGGCTGCCCCTGGCCAAAGGCGTCGGCCTGTATGCGGCGTGTAAACGAGCCGCCGACACCACCTTTGATGACCGGCCGCGGGGTCAGGTGATGGCTGAGACGGTGTACGAGCGGGTGACCGGTCACCCTGCGGACGGGCCGGTGCCGGTGGCGGTGAGTCTGGTGATGGCCGACACGACGTTGGCCGGTGACGATGACGAGCTGGGTTGGCTCGACGGGTACGGCCCGGTCCCGGCCGGGTTCTGCCGGGCACTGACCGGGGACGCGGCCGCCGACAACGAACCCAAGGCCACGCTGCGGCGGCTGTACCGGCATCCGGAATCAGGGCAGTTGGTGGCGATGGAATCGAAAGCCCGCAGGTTCCCGAAAGGACTGGCGTTGTTGTTGCAGCGCCGCGACCGCACGTGTCGCACGCCGTATTGCAATGCCCCGATCCGCCACCACGACCACGCGGTACCGGCCCGCAACGGCGGAAAGACCAGCGCAGCCAACGGGATGGGGTTGTGCGAGGCGTGTAACTACGTCAAGGAAGCGCCGGGCTGGCAGGTCAGCACCAGCGAGGCGAACGGCGAGCATCGGGCTGAGTACGTGACGCCGACCGGGGCGACCTACACCTCGATCGCCCCGGTGCTGCCGGGGCCGCCGGTGCGACGGCGGCTCAGCCTGGCCGAAGGCCGACTCAGCATCGACCTCGTCACCTTCGACGCCGCCTGACCGCCGCCCGTACATTGGCGGAATGACCGCCACTTTCGCCGACGTCGCCAAGTCCGACTACATCCTGCTGACCACGTTCACCAAGGATGGTCGGCCGAAGCCGACCGCGATCTGGGCGGCTCCGGCGGATGACGGTCTGATCGCGATCACCCAGGAGACGTCGTGGAAGGTCAAGCGGATCCGCAACACCGCGCGGGTGACGATCGCCCCGTGCGACAAGGCCGGTAAGCCCAAGGGCGAAGCGGTCGAGGCGACGGCGCGGATCCTGGACAAGTCGGCCAACGCCGCGACCTACGACGCGCTCGCCAAGCGGTACGGGCTGCTCGGAAAGGTGTTCAACTTCTTCTCCAAGCTGCGCGGCGGCATGCGGAAGAACGTTTCGGTGGAGATCAAACCGGTCAACTAGCCGATTCATGACCGCTCCGAGGTTCGAGGACGTCTACCGCGAGAAGTACCTGCTGCTGACCACGTTCACCAAGGATGGCCGACCGAAGCCCACGCCGGTGTGGGGCGTGCCCCACGGTGGCAAGCTGCTGATCAGCACCGACGATGGCTCGTGGAAGACCAAACGGATCAAGAACACGCCTCGGGTCACCATCCAGAAGTGCGGCGTGCTGGGAAAGCCCAAGGGTGAACCCGTCGAAGCGGTGGCCCGCAACCTGCCCAAGTCCGAGACCCGGCGGGTGTTCGACATGGTGACCAGGCGTTACTGGTGGCATTCCTGGTGGTGGGTCCCGCAGGCACTGCTGCGCGGCGGGGTGGACAAGGTGCACGCGGCCATCGAGGTCGAGGCAGCGCCGGCCTGAGCCGGCACCGGCTCAGGAACCTGCGGCAGCGCCCGCACGTTGGCACACTATGGCGATGCGGCTGTTCCTGGTCTATGCGGTGCTCGAGTTGGCGGTCCTGGTGGCACTCACCTCGGCGATCGGTTTCGGCTGGACGGTGCTGCTGTTCGCCGGCACGTTCCTGCTCGGCCTGGTGCTGGCCGGCTCGCAACTGCGCCGTCAGCTGCGCCGGCTGCAGTCCGGGTTGACGCTGGCCGACGCGCAGGGGGCGGTCGCCGACAGCGCGCTGGTGGCGCTCGGTACCGTGCTCGTCGTGATTCCCGGCCTGGCCAGTTCCGTCCTCGGCGCGCTGCTGCTGCTCCCGCCGACGCGTGCCGCGGCACGCCCCGTCATCACCGCGATGGCGGCGCGCCGCGCCCCGCTGATCGTCGGGGTGAGCACCTTCGGTTCGGCCGCGGCCGGCCGCGGCGGACGGGGCGAGTACATCGACGGTGAGGTCGTCGAGGTCATCGACGACGTCGATCGCCCGGACGCCGCCGACGTGCGCGTGGACCGGCCCCGCCTGCCGGAGTGACCACCACCCTTCTGCTCAACGGTCGTGTGCACAGCCCGGCCATGCCCGACGCGACCGCGATGGCGGTGCGGGACGGCATCGTCGCGTGGCTGGGCAGCGACGACGTCGGGCGCGCACAGTTCCCGGACGCCGAGATCGTCGACCTCGGTGGCGGATTCGTCGCGCCGGCCTTCGTCGACAGTCACGTCCACACCACCGCCACCGGCCTGACCCTCACCGGGCTGGACCTGCGGTCCGCCACGTCGTTGCGGCACTGCCTGGCCCTGCTCGCCGAATACGTCACCGCCCACCCCGACGGGGTGATCTGGGGCCACGGCTGGGACGAGACCCGGTGGCCGGAGCACACCGCGCCGACCACCGCCGACGTGGACGCCGTCGTCGGTGACCGGCCCGCCTATCTCGCGCGGGTGGACGTCCATTCGGCCACGGCGTCGACGCGGCTGCGCCGCGCGGCCGGCGTGGCCGACGGCACGCCACTGACCGGCGACGCGCACCACCTCGTCCGGCGCGCCGCACGCGAGCGGCTCACCGCCACCCAGCGCGGCGACGCCCGGCAGGCGGCATTGGACGCCGCTGCCGCACTCGGCATCGCCGCCGTCCACGAATGCGCGGGCCCCGAGATCGGCGGGCTCGACGACTGGCGGGAACTCCGCGCGCACCGGCACGGCGTCGAGGTCATCGGCTACTGGGGTGAGCCCGTCGGCACCGTCGCGCAGGCCCGCGGGCTGATCGAGACCACCCAGGCCCGCGGCTTGCCGGCGACCTGTTCGTCGACGGCGCGCTCGGGTCGCGCACCGCGTGGCTGCACGCGGCCTACACCGACGCGCCCGCCGACTGCCCGGCGCCCACGGGTAACAGCTACCTCGACGAGGATGCCGTCACCGCGCACCTGAGCGCGTGCACCGAGGCCGGGATCACGGCGGGTTTCCACGTCATCGGCGACGCCGCCGTCACCGCCGTCACCGCGGCGCTGGAGGCGGTGGTGCAACGGTTCGGCGTCGCGGCCGTGGCCCGCTGCGGGCACCGCCTCGAGCACCTCGAGATGGTCACCGACGAGCAGGCCGACCGGCTCGGCGCCTGGGGTGTCATCGCGAGCATGCAGCCGAACTTCGATGCACTCTGGGGCGGCGCGCACGGCATGTACGCCCAGCGCCTCGGCGCCGAGCGAGCTGCGGGACTGAACAGGTTCGCGATGCTGGCCTCCCGGGGCGTGCCGCTGGCATTCGGCTCCGACACCCCGGTGACCGACATGAACCCGTGGGCCACGGTCCGCGCGGCCACCACCCACCACACCCCGGGCAGCGCCGTCTCGGCGCGTGCCGCGTTCTCGGCCGCGACCCGCGGCGCCTGGCGGGCCTGCGGTGTGCGCGACGGCGTCACGGGCACGCTGGTGCCGGGCGCCCCCGCGACGTACGCGGTCTGGGAGGCCGACGACTTCGACGTCAGCGCACCCGCCGACGCGGTGCAACGCTGGTCCACCGATCCGCGCTCCCGCGTACCGGTGTTGCCCCGTCTCGACGGCGACCTCCCGCGGTGCAGGCAGACCGTGCACCGGGGGCGTGTTCTCCATGGTTGACGCACCTTCGCGGCTCGCCCGGTTCGCGAACGCGGTCGCCGACCGCTGGCACGTCCTCGCCGTCACCCTGGCCGCCGGCCTGCTGCTGTGTCTGAGCTTCCCGCCGTTCGGCTGGTGGTACGCGGCGATCCCGGCGTTCGCGCTGCTGGGTTGGGTGCTGACCCGCACCTCCACCACGGTTGCCGGCGGCGCCGGCTACGGCCTGCTTTTCGGCCTGGCGTTCTATCTGCCGCTGCTGCCGTGGATCAGCGGTCTGGTCGGCGCGGTGCCATGGCTGGCGCTCAGTCTCGCCGAGGCGCTGTTCCCGGCGCTGTTCGGCCTGGTCGCGGTCTCGGTGCGGAAGCTGCCCGGCTGGCCGCTGTGGTTCGCCGGGCTGTGGTCGGCGCAGGAATGGCTGAAGTCGACGGTGCCGTTCGGCGGCTTCCCGTGGGGTGTCGTCGGCTTCTCGCAGACCGAGGGCCCGCTGCTGCCGCTGGCCTACATCGGCGGTGCACCGCTGGTGTCGTTCGCCGTGGTGCTGCTCGGGTTCAGCCTGGCCGCACTCATCCTGGCGATCTTCACTTGGTGGCGGCGCGACGCGAAGGCGCGCGCCGCCGCACCGCCGTCGGTGGTGCTGCCCGGGTTGTGCGTGACGCTCGTGCTGCTGGCGGCGACACTGGCCTGGCCGAACGTCCGCAAGGCCGCCCTCGGCGTGGCCGACGAGCCGCCCGTCACCGTCGCAGCCGTGCAGGGCAACGTGCCCCGTCTGGGCCTGGACTTCAACGCCCAGCGCCGCGCGGTGCTCGACAACCACGTCCGGGAAACGCTGCGGCTGGCCGACGACGTGCGCGCCGGCCGGGCCGCGCGGCCGATGCTGGTGATCTGGCCGGAGAACTCGTCGGACATCGACCCGTTGGCCAACCCGGACGCGGCCCAGCTGATCTCGGCCGCCGCCGCCGCGGTGGACGCGCCGATCCTGGTCGGCGGGGTGGTCGCGGCGCCGGGCCACAGCCGCACCAATCCGGTGTCGAATAACACCGTGATCGTGTGGAACCCCGGAACCGGACCGGCCGAGCGCCACGACAAGCGGATCGTCCAGCCGTTCGGCGAATACCTGCCGTGGCGGGACCTTTTCCGCCGGCTGTCGTCCTACGCCGACCGGGCCGGCTACTTCGTGCCCGGTGACGGCGACGGGGTGGTGCGGGCCGCGGGCATCCCGGTCGGCATCACCACGTGCTGGGAGGTCATCTTCGACCGGGCGGCGCGGGAATCGGTGCTCGCCGGGGCGCAGTTTCTCGCCGTGCCGAGCAACAACGCCACCTTCGACGAGGCGATGAGCGAGCAGCAATTGGCCTTCGGCAGGCTGCGCGCGGTCGAGCACGACCGCTTCGTCGTGGTCGCCGGCACCACCGGCATCAGCGCGGTGATCGCGCCGGACGGGCGTGAGATCGCTCGCACCGGCTGGTTCGAACCGGCGTACCTGGACCAGCAGATTCGGCTGAAGAGCACGTTGACACCGGCGACCCGGTTCGGCCCCTACCTCGAAGCGGCGCTGGTGGCCCTCGGCGCTGCCGGAGTTCTCGGGGCGATGCTGCACAATGGTCTCTTCGTGCCCGCACGATGGAGGGGTCGGCGATCGACCACCGACGACGACAAAGGAGCCACATGAGCGTCCCAGGTGGCATGAGCGACGGCTCTGCACCCGGCGTGCGTCCCACCCGCCGCACCCTGGTGATCATCCCCACCTACAACGAGCACCAGAACCTTCCGCTGATCCTCGGACGGGTGCTCGAGGCGCAGCCCGACGTCCACGTCCTGATCGTCGACGACGACAGCCCCGACGGCACCGGCCGGCTGGCCGACGAGCTGTCCGTGGCCGATCCCGACCGGGTGCACGTGCTGCACCGCACGTCCAAAGAGGGCCTCGGCGCGGCCTACCTGGCCGGGTTCGCGTGGGGGCTGGGACGCCAGTACACCGTGCTCGTGGAGATGGACGCCGACGGCAGCCATCCGCCCGAGCAGCTCGACCGGCTGCTGCGCGCGGTCGACGCTGGCGCCGACGTGGTGATCGGGTCGCGGTACGTCGACGGCGGGGAAGTGGTGAACTGGCCGCGCCGGCGACTGGTGCTGTCGCGCACCGCCAACGGCTACTCGCGCATCCTGCTCGGCGTGGAGATCCACGACATCACCGCCGGCTACCGGGCGTACCGGCGCGAGGTGCTGGAGAAGATCGACCTCGGCGCAGTCGACACCAAGGGCTACGGGTTCCAGGTGGATCTGACGTGGCGGTCGATCAACGCCGGCTTCACCGTCGTCGAGGTGCCCATCACGTTCACCGAACGCGAGCACGGCGTATCCAAGATGGATGGTTCGACCATCCGGGAGGCGATCTTCAAGGTCGCCCAATGGGGTTTGCGCGCCCGGTTGGACCGGGCGCGCGGGATCGCCCGCTGACGCGGGCGGTCTACCTCAGTTCCCGCGGCGGCGGGTCTTGACGATTTCGAGGCGCTCCTTGAGCAGTTCCTCGAGCTCTTCCACCGAGCGGCGCTCCAGCAGCATGTCCCAGTGGGTGCGCGGGGGCTTGACCTTCTTGGGCTCCGGGACGTCACCCTCGATCAGGGTGCCCTCAAGGCCGTTGCGGCACAGCCAGGTGCCGGGGATCTCGGCGTCGTCGGCGAACGGGACGTCGAACTCCTCGCCGTTCTCGGTGCGGTAACGGGCGACCTGACGCGGCGCCAAGTCGTGATTGCGGTCCGTCTCGTAGCTCACGGCTCCGAGGCGGCTGCCCCTCAAGACACGATCAGCCATCGTCAACTCCTCTGTAGCGATTGGTCCGGACTTCGCCGGAGGCGAATCAAGGACCATGGTTCAACGCGAATCTCGCGCCGAAAGTTCCCCGACTCGACCGTCGATGATACCGGGATTCTGTGACCGGCCCGTCTACAGTCTGGCCCATGACGTCGCTGAGCGCCCCGACCGGCACCCGCAGGCGTCCGCAGAGTTGCCGGTGGTGCGGGCGGGAAGTCGCCGATGCCGGGCTCGGCCGACGCCGTCAGTACTGCAGACAGTCCTGCCGGCAGCGCGCCTACGAGCAGCGCGCGCTGGTGAAGGGCACCTCGGTGCCGCCGGACGCGATCGTGCTCTCCGCGGAGGAAGCCTCCGAGCTGTCCGACCGGGTGTACCAGGTGCGGTGCGCCGCCGAGGACATGGCGACCGCGCTGGAGGAGGGCGCGGACCGGGCCGAACTGCGCGAGCTGTGCGAGGCGGTGATGCAGGCGGCCCGCGCCGCCGACGGCTGGCGCTGATCGAGCGCCCGCGAACCGGCGCCCGCGCCGCTACGCTTATCGCGTGACCAGCGCAGATTTTGCGCTTCCCCCGTCGCCGCGAGTGTGGCGCTGGGACGACTTCGTCCTCGACTCGGTCCGCTACCAGCTGCGCTGTGGCGACATCGAGATCCGGGTCGAACCGCAGGTGTTCGATGTGCTGACCCACCTGGTCAGGCACAGCGAGCGCTTCGTCACCAAAGATGAGCTTTTCGACACCGTCTGGGGCGGGCGTTTCGTCGGGGACGCGGCGCTGACCAGCCGGATCAAAGCGGTCCGGCGTGCTCTCGGCGACGACGGCGAGTCGCAGCGCTACATCCGCACCATCCGCGGGCGCGGGTATCAATTCGTCGGGAGCCTTCGCCCCGGTCCGGACGGCGCCGCGACCCCGCCCGCACCCGACCGCGACGTGCCCCGCCAGCACATCGCGTTCACCCGGGCCGTCGACGGTGCGCGGCTGGCCTACTCGGTCTGCGGAGCCGGGCCGCCGTTGGTGCGCGCGGCGAACTGGATGACCCATCTGGGCTATGACGTGGAGAGCCCGGTGTGGCGGCACTGGGTCCGCGACATGTCGGCGCGGCACACGTTCGTCCGCTACGACGAACGCGGATGCGGGTTGTCGGACTGGGCGGTCGACGGCTTCGCCTTCGCCGACTGGGTCAGCGATCTGGAGTCCGTGGTCGAGGCGGCGGGGCTGGAGAGGTTCGCGTTGCTCGGGGTGTCCCAGGGCGGTGCGGTGGCGGTGGCCTATGCGGCCCGGCACCCCGGTCGGGTGACCCGGCTGGTGCTGTGCGGCGCGTACGCCGCGGGTCGCGCGGTGAGGGCGCATACGCCGGACGAGAAGCGCGCTGCCGCATTGGATCTCGATCTCGCCCGGGTCGGGTGGGGCCGGGACGACCCGGCTTTCCGGCAGGTGTTCGCCGCGCAGTTCCTGCCCGACGGCAGCCGCGCGGACTGGGCGGCGTTCGACCAGTTGCAGCGCCGCACCACCTCGCCGGAGAACGCGGTGCGCTTCCTGGAGGAGTTTGGCCGCGTCGACGTGCGCGACCTGTGCGACCGGATCCGTTGCCCGACGTTGGTGCTGCACTCCCGCGACGATCACCGCGTCCCGTTGCGTTGCGGCGAGGAGTTGGCCGCGCTCATCCCGGGCGCCGATCTGGTCACGCTCGCCAGCAACAACCACCTGCTCACCGGAGCCGAGCCGGCGTGGCAGGTGTTCTGCGCCGAGGTCGAGGCCTTCCTGGCCGCCTGAGCGGTGATCTCCACCCAATCTCCACGCAGTCTTCATGCGCGGGCGGCCGGGTGCGGATCATGCTCTAGGCATGAGAAGAAACCTCCGCCCCGTGCTGCTCGGGATCGGCGCGCTGATGGCGTTGACCACCGCGTGCGGCAACAGTGCGACGACCGAGGCTCCGTCGTCGTCCGCCGCGGCGCCGGCCCCGCAGACGTCCGTGGACGCCCCGTTCCCCGAGTCGGCGCGCTACATGGCCGACATGGCCGCCGCCGACGGCAAGACCATGACGATCGGCATCAGCGTCGACGGTCCCGAGGTGGCCGCGTACGCGTGCAACGGCATCGACGACGAGGCGTGGTTCTTCGGCAGTCAGACCGACGGCGACATCGACCTGAAGTCCCGGTTCCGCGACACGCTGGCCGCGGACTTCGACGGCGCCGACGTCATCGGTGAGGTGACGATGAACGGCGTCGAGTACGCGTTCACCGCCGAACCCGTCTCGGGGGTCGCGGGCATGTACACCGCAGAATCGGCGGGCGTGCGCGCGTCCTGGGTGGTCCGCCCCGACCGCACGGCCATTGGCGTCCAGTTCAGCGGGTTCGCCGAGGGCGACCGCACCTTCGACCCGTTCAACCTCGACGAGTTCAGCGATTTCGACGTACGCAACAACGTCCGCAACAAACGAAACCTGACCCCGGCAGGCCCCATCGAGTTCGGACCCGACGGCACCCCGCGCGCGTCGATCAACGGTGTGCCGGTGACTCCGACCCTGGTCACTGGCACGTTCCGGCTCAACTGAGCCGGATCCCGGCTTCGCCTCAGCCAGAATCTAACCCTTCGGCACGGCACGGCCTGCGCGTAGCGTCGGTTCACCGTGACACGTCCCGCTGATCTGACAACGCCACTGGCCCAGCGCAATTCGCGCAGGGCCGACCGCAGGTGGGCGCTGATCCGGCTCGCCTCACCGTTTGCGCTGCTGGGCCTGTGGCAGCTCGGCAGCGCGCTCGGGGTCATCCCGCAGGACGTGCTGCCCGCGCCGTCGCTGATCCTGGAAGCCGGCGTCGAACTCGTCGAGAACGGCCAGCTCGCCGACGCGCTCGCGGTCTCGGGACTGCGCGTCGTCGAGGGCCTGCTGCTCGGCGGCGTGGTCGGGATCGCGCTCGGTACCGCGGTGGGACTGTCCCGCTGGTTCGAGGCCACCGTCGACCCGCCGATGCAGATGGTGCGCGCCCTGCCGCATCTGGGCCTCATCCCGCTGTTCATCATCTGGTTCGGCATCGGCGAGCTGCCCAAGGTGCTGCTCGTCGCACTCGGGGTGAGCTTCCCGCTGTACCTGAACACCTTCTCGGCCATCCGCCAGGTGGACCCCAAACTGTTCGAAACCGCTCAGGTGCTGGGCTTTTCGTTCTGGCAGCGCTTCCGCACGATCATCGTCCCCAGCGCCGCGCCGCAGGTTCTGGTCGGGGTGCGCCAGTCGCTGGCGATCGCGTGGCTGACGCTGATCGTCGCCGAACAGATCAACGCCGACAAAGGCATCGGCTTCCTGATCATGAACGCGCGCGACTTCCTTCGCATCGACATCATCATTTTCGGCCTGATCGTCTACGCCCTGCTCGGGATCGGCACCGACGCGCTCGTCCGTGCCCTCGAGCGTCGAGCCTCGAGGTATCGCTGATGACCCTGATCTCCCAAGTCTCCGAACATGTTCCGGACGTCCGCAACACGCCTGCCGGCGAGCTGCGGCACGTGCACAAGTGGTACGGCGCGCACCACGTGCTCGACGACGTGTCGGTGCGCGTCGAGCGTGGCCGGATCGTCGCGCTGATCGGGCGCAGCGGATCCGGTAAGTCCACGGTGTTGCGGGTGCTGGCCGGGCTGTCCACCGACCACACCGGTGAGCGGACCGTCGCAGGTGCGCCGGCGCTGGCGTTCCAGGAGCCGCGGCTGTTCCCGTGGCGCGACGTGCGCACCAACGTCGCGTACGGGCTCACCCGCAGCCGGCTGCCCAGGTCCGAGGCGACCGCCCGCGCCGAGCGTGCGCTGGCCGACGTCGGCCTCGGCGACCGCCCCCGCGCGTGGCCGCGGACCCTGTCCGGCGGTCAGGCCCAACGGGTCTCGCTGGCCAGGGCCCTGGTGGCCGAGCCCGAACTGCTGCTGCTCGATGAGCCGTTCGGCGCGCTGGACGCATTGACCAGGCTGTCCATGCGCGGCCTCCTGATCGACCTGTGGCGTGAGCACGGATTCGGCGTGCTGCTGGTCACCCACGACGTCGACGAGGCCGTCGCACTCGCCGACCGGGTGTTGGTGCTCGAGGACGGCCGCATCGTCCACACCCTGGAGATCCCCGATCCGCGCCCCGGGCCCGGGCAGGGCCACGCCGACGCCTACCGTGCCGAACTGCTCGAGAAACTGGGAGTCCAGCTGTGACCAGAATCCTGGCCGTCGTCGCGGTCCTGACCCTGCTGCTGACCGGCTGCGTGAGCCGGCAGGACACCGCGGGCGTCGGGCAGGCCCCGGCGACGGTGCCGCTGACCGAACTGGCCGATCTCACGTTGCAGGTGGGCGACCAGAAGGGTGGCACGGAGGCACTGCTGCGCGCCGCGGGCATGCTCGACGACCTGCCTTACCGGATCGCGTTCTCCACCTTCACCTCCGGCCCGCCGCAGATCGAGGCCGCCACCGCAGGCAAGATCGACTTCGCCGTCACCGGCAACACCCCGCCGATCTTCGGGGCCGCGGCCAACGCCAGGGTCAAGGTCGTCTCGGCCTACGACGGCAGCGGTCGCGGCGACAAGATCCTGGTGCACGCGGATTCGCCGCTTCGGGCGGTCACCGACCTGGCAGGCCGGCGGGTCGCGATCGCCAAGGGCAGCTCGGCGCACGGCAACGTGCTGGCGCAGCTTCAGCGGGCCGGCCTGTCGATCTCGGACGTGGAACTGGTCTTCCTGCAACCGGCGGATGCCCTCGGGGCGTTCACCCAGCGCCAGGTCGACGCATGGGCAGTGTGGGACCCCTACACCGCGCAGGCCGAGTCCGACATCGCGGTGCGCAGCATCGCGGAGGCTACGGGCGTGACCAACGGCGCCGGCTTCGGCGTCGCCTCCGACCAGGCGCTGGCCGACCCGAAACGCAACACCGCGATCAGCGACCTGCTGGTCCGCTACGCCAAGGCGGTGCAGTGGGCCTACGACCACCCCGACGAGTGGGCCCGCAGCTACGCCGCGTCGGTGGGATTGAGCCCGGAGGTGGCAGCCGCCGCCCAAGGCCGCAGCCTGCGGTTGCCGTTCGCACTGTCGGACGAACTCGTGGCCTCCCAACAGGAGCTGGCCGACCTGTTCGCCGAGTCCGGGCAGATCGCCGACGCCCCCGAGTTCGCGAACTGGGTCGACCAGCGCTACGCCGAAACCCTTGCACCCCTGTACCTCAACCGCAGCTAGGAGCGACGTGCCCACCGCTCGATTCCACTGGTTCCTGCCCACCGCCGGCGACGGCCGGTCCATCGTCGGCGCCTCGCACGCGTCGTCGCAGCGCGCGGAACCGGAGGGCTACCGCCCGCCGTCGCGCCGCTATCTGGCCGAGATCGCCCGCGCCGCGGACAGGCTCGGCTACGAGGGGGTGCTGACCCCGACCGGGACGTGGTGTGAGGACGCCTGGCTGACCGCGTCCGCGCTGCTCGCCGAGACCGAGCGGCTCAAGTTCCTGGTGGCGTTCCGGCCCGGGCTGGTGCCGCCCACGCTGGCCCCCCAGCAGGCCGCGACGCTGCAGCGCTTCTCCGAGGGGCGGGTGCTGCTCAACATCGTCAGCGGCGGTGACGACACCGAACAGCGCCGGTTCGGTGACTGGATCGGCCACGACGACCGGTACGCCAGGACCGACGAGTTCCTGCGCATCGTGCGGTCGGTCTGGACCCAGGACTCGGTCGACTTCAAGGGACAGTTCTACGACGTCGCCGACGCGCGGGTGTCCGCGCCGCCGGACCCGTTGCCGCAGATCTACTTCGGTGGTTCCTCGGCGGCCGCGCTGCCGGTGGCCGCGCGACACGCCGACGTGTACCTGACCTGGGGTGAGCCGCCCCGCGACGCCGCCGCGAAGATCGCGAACGTGCGCACACTGGCCGAACAACGCGGCCGGACGCTGCGCTTCGGGATCCGGCTGCACACGATCAGCCGGGACACCTCCGAAGCGGCCTGGGCGGTGGCCGACGAACTGCTGGCCGCGCTGAGCCCCGGACAGATCGCCGAAGCCACCGCGCTGCACGCCCGTTCGGAGTCGGAGGGACAACGCCGGATGACCGCCCTGCACGGCGGCCGGATCGACCGGCTGGAGATCTATCCGAACCTGTGGGCGGGCGTGGGTCTGGTGCGCGGGGGCGCGGGCACCGCGCTGGTCGGCAGCCACGCCGAGGTCGCCGACCTGGTCGCCGAGTACCACGCGCTGGGTTTCGACGAGTTCATCCTGTCCGGCTACCCGCATCTGGAGGAGGCGTACTGGTTCGCCGAGGGCGTGCTTCCGCTGCTGCGGCGCAAAGGTGTCGCCTGAACCGCCGTGGTAGGCGAAGCTGTCGGGCGTGGATGGTTGGTTCGAGCGCAGCCCGTTCGTCGGTTTCGTCCCGTGGATCATCTACTGGGTGGTCGCCGACGGGCCGAGCACCTGGATGTTCGGCGCGGTCTGCGCGGTCGTCGCGGCGCTGATCATGGGCATGTCCGCAGGTCTGGGCGGACTGCGATTGCTCGACGTGGTCACGGTCGTGTTCTTCGCCGGGGTGACGATCGCGGGGCTGGTGCTCGGGGCCCAGGACCGCGACTGGATGGACACCCACGCGACCACCCTGTCCAGCGGGGTGCTGGCGGTGATGGCGCTGGTGTCATTGGCGTTCGAACCGTTCACCGCGCAGTACGCCCCGGTCGGTGCCGTCCGAAAGGACTGGGAGGAGGCCGCGTTCCGGCGCACGAATCAGGTGCTGACGCTGATGTGGGCGCTGGTGTTCGCGTTGATCGCAGTGCTGGGGTTCCTGGCCGCGACGTCGCCGTCCACGGTCCACCTGACCAAGGCCGTCATCCCGGTCGTGGTCATCGTCGGGGCGGTCGGCATGACCCAGGCCTACCCGTCCCGAGCCAGGCAGAAGGCCCGCCAGGACGCCGCGTGAGCGCCGTCAGCAGCTGAACGTGCGCGCCACGTCCGCGGCCGGGGTCACCTCGGAGAGGCAGCCGAACGCCGACACGCCGTCGGCGGCGAGCCGAACCGCGGACCGGTGCGCGTAGTTGACGCAGAACAGGCCCGACGTGTCGCTGCGGCACCGGGTGTCGCCGAACGTCAGCGACTGACCGGCGGGCAGTTCTGCCCCCGGCCCGTTGACGAACGGGCCGGGATCGCCGCGCAGCGCGCCGACCGACAGGCCGGTACCGGTGAAGTCGATCCAGCCCGGCTTCCACATCCCCTCGGCCTGCGCCGGTCTCGGCGGCGGCGCGGTGAGCTCGAGCAGGCACGTCATCGTCCCTGGTGCGGTCACGCACTGGGTGTTGGTGTGCGGCGCCCCCGACGCGGCGGTGAACGCGATGTCCTCGCCGAGCGTGGTCGTCACGCCGTCCCGGAAGGCGACGTGGAAACCGGCCGGGTCCGCCGCCGGGCCGGCCTCGATCCAGCCGATGACCTGGTCGATCGACGCGTCCGGAGCCGGTGCGGCGGAACGGTCCTGCGGGGTGGTCGGCGTGGTCGGCGGCGGTGCCGAGGTGGTCGCCACCGGCGGTGCGGCGGCAGGCCGGGACGGTTCGGCCTCGCCACCGACGGACTGGGAGCAGCCCGCTATCAGGGCGCTCACCGCGATCAGGCCGGCTATTCGCATTCGGCCAGGCTAGCGACACGACACGGCCGTCCGGGCGAGGCAGGCCGGGGGAGAGTTCGCTACCGTCGACAGAATGCACGAGCACACCGTCCGGGTGAAGACCCTCTCGGGCACCGTGGAGGGATTCACGCGCGACGGCGTGAACCGCTGGCGGTCGATCCCGTACGCACGCCCGCCGGTCGGACCACTGCGGTACCGCGCACCGCGGCCGGTGCAGCCGTGGCCCGGCGTCCGGTACTGCCACGGGTTCGGGTCCTGTGCGCCGCAGCAGCGCATGTACACGTTGCTGGCCCCGGGCAGGTACCAGCCGATGAGCGAGGACTGTCTGACGCTCAACGTGGTCGCACCGAAGCGCGCCCAGGCCGGCGACGCGCTGCCGGTGATGGTGTTCATCCACGGCGGCGGGTACATGCTGGGCAGCTCCGCCACCCCGATCTACGACGGTGCGGCGCTGGCCCGCAGGGGATGTGTCTACATCTCGGTCAACTACCGGCTCGGCGCGCTCGGGTGCCTGGAGCTGTCGTCGCTGTCGACTGGTGACATCACGATCGACGACAACCTGTTCCTGCGTGACCTGGTGATGGCGCTGCGCTGGGTGCGCGACAACGTCGAGGCGTTCGGTGGGGACCCGGACAACGTGACGATCTTCGGCGAGAGCGCGGGCGCGCACGCAGTGGCCACGCTGATGGCCACTCCGGAGGCCGAAGGGCTGTTCGCCCAGGCGATCTCGCAGAGCCCGGGCAGCGGGATGATCAGCAGCGCCGAGATCGCCGAGGACTACGCCACCCGGTTCGCCCGTCAACTCGGCGCGAGCGGGACCGACGGGGCGCAGGCATTGATGGCCGCGCGGCCTGCCGAACTGGTCGCCGCACTGGACCGGCTGGTGATCGAAAGCCAGCGGGACATGCTGGGCGCGTTCGCGATCGGGCCCACGTTCGGGACGCCCTACCTGCCGGAGGATCCGGTGGAGGCGATGCGGGAGGGCACCGCACACCGGGTGCCGCTGATCGTCGGTACCAACGCCGACGAGGGCCGGTTGTTCACCCGGTTCCTGAAGTTGTTACCCACCAACGAACCGGCGATCGAGAGGTTGCTGGCTCATCTGGAACCTGATGCGCGGCAACGGATCCTGGCGGCCTACCCCGGCTACCCGAATGCCGACGCCTGTGTCCGCTTCGGCGGTGACTTCATCTTCGGTTCGGCGGTGTGGCAGATCGCCCAGGCGCACTCCGCGCACGCACCGACCTACGTCTACCGCTACGACTACGCCACCAGGGCGCTGCGCTGGTCCGGCATGGGTGCCACGCACGCCACCGAGCTGCTGGCCGTGTTCGACGTGTACCGCTCCCGGTACGGCCGGCTGCTCGCCGCCGGGCTGGACTCGCGTGCGGCGGCCAAGGTGTCCGATGACATGCAGAGCAGGTGGCTCGGGTTCGCCGGGAACGGAGTGCCCGGGGCGGACTGGCCCCGCTACCGCCACGACGATCGCGCGGTGATGGTGCTCGACCGGCGTCGCCACGTGGAATTCGACCCGCACGCCGACCGCCGGATGGCCTGGGAGGACTTCTTCCTCACCGCCCGCTGACTTGACGCAATCCCCGTGCCGCCGGGCCGGTGATGTGGTTGCGTAAAGGCGTGGCTCATCCCCTCGATCCGCTCAGCGCGGACGAGTTCGCCGCGGCCGCCGAGATCCTGCGGCGTGACCGCGGCGTCGAACCCGGTGTGTCGGACGGCAGGCCGGGCCTTGGATGGCGCTTCGCGTCGATCGAACTGGTCGAACCCTCCAAGGCCGAGATCGCCGAGTCCGACGCCGGCGGGCAGAGGCCGCCCCGGCGCGCCGAGGTGATCTGCTTCGACCGCGATGCGAACGCCACCTACCGCGCCGTGGTGTCGCTGTCCGAGGGCAGTGTCGAGGTCTTCGAGCACGTCCCCGGCGTCCAGGCCAACTTCACCGTCGACGAGTTCACCGAGTGCGACGAACTGCTGCGCACACATCCCGACGTCGTCGAGGCGCTGCGCCGCCGCGGTATCGAGGACCTGGATCTGGTGTTCTTCGACACCTGGACCTACGGGGACGCGGTGACGCCCGCCGAGTTCCGTGACCGGCGGATCGGTTGGTCGGACAGCTGGGTCAAGGCCGCCCCGGGCGCCAACCCGTACGCCCGGCTGGTCAGTGGCCTGCACTGCGTCGTGGATCTGAACACGATGGAACTGATCGCGCTGGAGGACGAGGGCCCGTTCGCGCACGGGGAACCGGTGCCCGAAGTGATGGGGGAGTACGTGCCCGTCCACATCCCCGAGCGCATCCGCGCGGCGTGGACACGCGAACCGCTCACACCGCTGCACATCACCCAGCCCGACGGGCCGTCGTTCACCCTCGAGGGCAATCTGCTGCGCTGGCAGAACTGGTCGCTGCGGGTCGGCTTCAACTATCGCGAGGGCATGACGTTGCACACGGTGCGCTACCGCGACGGCGACCGGGAACGCTCGATCGCGCACCGGATGTCGTTCGCGGAGATGATCGTGCCCTACCGCGACCCATCGCCGGACCACTACCGGCGCACCGCATTCGACATCGGCGAGTGGGGTCTGGGGTTCATGACGACCTCGCTGGAACTGGGCTGCGACTGCCTGGGCGAGATCCGCTATCTGGACGCGGTTCTGCACGACAGCCGCGGCGAGCCGTACACGATCACCAACGCCGTCTGCATCCACGAAGAGGACGACGCCGTGCTGTGGAAGCACGTCGACCACGACATCGGCGCAGAGGTGCGCCGGATGCGCAGGCTCGTCGTGTCGTTCCACGTCACGGTCGCCAACTACGAGTACCTGGTCTACTGGCGGTTCTACCAGGACGGGAACATCCAGTGCGAGGTGCGTGCCACCGGCATCATGGTGACCACCCCGCTGCCGGTCGGCGCGGCCAACCCCAACGGGACGCTGGTCGACGAACGCACCTACGCGCCGTTCCACCAGCACTTCCTGGTCGCCCGGCTCGACCTCGACGTCGACGGGCCCGACAACACCGTGGTGATGACCGAGTCCCACGCCGAACCCGTCGGCCCGGACAATCCGCACGGGCTGTCGATGGTGCAGCGCAACATCCCGCTGCGCACCGAGGCCGACGGCAGGCAGGATGTCGAGTTCGCCACCCAGCGCGCATGGAAGGTGGTCAACCCCAACGTCGTCACCGCCCTGGGCGCCCATCCGTCGTACAAACTCGTTCCCACCGGCGCCATCCCGGCGATGTTCGCACCGGGCACACCGGTGCTCGAACGCGCCGCCGTGATCGGCCACACCCTGTGGGTGACCCCGAACCATCCCGACGAGCGTTGGCCCGCCGGGCAATTCGTCAACCAGTCGGTGCGCGACACCGGGCTGGCGCGCTGGACGGCGGCCGACCGCTCGATCGAGAACACCGACGTGGTGCTGTGGTACGTGTTCGGCATCCACCACATCACCCGCGCCGAGGACTGGCCGGTGATGCCCGTCGACGTGGTCTCGTTCTGGCTCAAGCCGTTCGGCTTCTTCGACCGCAACCCGGCCCTCGACGTGGTGGGCTCCCCGCCTGACGCCTGCCACACCGCCGCGACTGCCGCCCACCACTGATGGCACGCTGAGGGGCGTGGTCGTCAAGTCGATGCTGCTGTTCGTCCTCGCCGCGATCCTGGAGATCGGCGGCGCCTGGTTGGTCTGGCAGGGCATCCGCGAGCACCGCGGGCTGCTCTGGGCCGGGGCGGGCGTGATCGCGCTCGGGGCCTACGGATTCGTCGCGGCGTTCCAGCCCGACGCGAACTTCGGCCGGGTGCTGGCCGCCTACGGCGGGGTGTTCGTGGCCGGATCCCTGATCTGGGGCATGGTCGCCGACGGCTTCCGGCCCGACCGGTGGGATCTGACGGGTGCGGCGGTGTGCCTGGCCGGCGTCGGCCTGATCATGTACGCGCCGCGCTGACCGTCACCGCAGGTGCGCGTCGCCGTCGTCGAGATCGGTACGGCCCAGCCCCATCGGCGTCTGGTCGGGGATGTCGCCGGCGTCGACCACCTTGCGGGCGATCGACGTCAGCGCCCGGAACATCGACTCGACCTCGGCGTCGTCGAGGGGGTCGAGCACGGCCAGCGCGAGCGCGTCCGTGCGGTCTTCGAGCTGCTGCTTGAGCTCTCGCCCAGCCCGGGTCAGCAGGCCCGCGTCGTCGAGAAGCCCCCGCTGCTGCAGGGCGCTCCGGTGATGGGCCCACTGTTCCTCGTCGTAGTGCCGGGCCCGCTTGATCATCTCCTCGGGCACCCCACCGGCTGCGGCATGCAGGACGTTGGACTCGCGCCCGGAAATGCCCTCGGCCGTCAGCAGGGCGACGTGACCGTCGCCGCGGTGTTCGCGCAACAGCGTGGTGGCGTGCCAGAGCCGCGCCACCGGCTCGTCCGGCCAGTCCAGCGCGCTGTTCGCGGCGAACAGGGTGCGGCCGCGGATCTCGGCGCCGCGCAGAGCCTTCGCGGCCAGGTCGGACACCCGGCCTGCCTCCTCCTCGGTCACCCCGCACCGCCGCAGCGCGGCCACCGCCGACTCCTGCCGGGCGGTCAGCGCGGCCTCCGGCGCGGCGATCTGCCACGCGGCGGGCAGGGCTCTGGCCACCTGCTCCGGCGAGAAGTTGTAGAACGCCGCAGCGACGACCGCCGCGGGCGCCGGGCCCAGCGGGGCCGAGCGGGCCGCGAAGTACCCCATCCAGAAGCCCCGGTAGCCGAGGCCGTCGAGCGCTGCCCTGGCCTCGGGCGCGAAATAGGTGACGGCGTGCACCGGTTCGGTGCGGTCGTGCAGGCGGCGGGCAAGGAGGTGGTTGCGGGGCACCCAGGCAGTCAACCACCATGGCTTAGCAGGACGGCCCACAGGACTCGGCCCGGGTCCGCCGTCGACTTTCGGACGGGACGGCACACATGGGCACAGACGCCGGTCTACTCGCCGCGACGGCGGCCGCTGCCGCGGTCCTGGTCGGCTGCAACGTAAACACCGCCGCAGGGGTCCCCGCAGTGGCCGCCGAGGCCCTGCAGTCCGACATCGCGTCGAGGTTCGCCGACGCGGGGCAGCATGCGCAGGCGGTGACCTGCAAGGATCCGCTGGTCGGCGAGGTCGGGCAGACCGCGCGCTGCGAGGTGATCCTCAGCGAGACCAACAGCTTCGAGCCGATCGTCACCGTGGTCGCGGTGAACGGCTCGGCCATCGACTACGAGTTGGTCCCGGCGCTGTCCACTGAGCAGCTCGAGCGTGCGGTGGCCCGGTTGTCTGTCGAGAGCGGGGGACCGCCGGTCGACGGAGTGGACTGCGAGACGGGCCTGGTCGGACAGATCGGGGAGGTGACGCGGTGTGCGGTCACCACCGCGGGCACCACGCTGCGCAGGACCGCCGAGGTGACCGGTGTCGACGGCCTGACGATGAACTTCGACCTGGTGCCGATGCTGACCAAGGTGGAGGTGGAGAACTCGCTTCTCGACGAACTCGCGCGGCACCTGAACAGGCGGCCGGAGACGGCGCTGTGCACCGGTGACCTGGAGGGTAGGCCAGGCAACACGGTGGACTGCGCCGTCACCGACGGCCCCGAGCGGGCGGCGTTCATCCTCACCGTCACCGCCGTCGACGGCGATCACATCGATTACAGCTACGCACCCCGCGGCTGATGCCCGGGCCGCGCTCAGCGCAGCCGGTGCTTCTTCTTCTTGACCTCGGTGCCTGCGGCGTCGGCCAGGACGGTCGCGCGCTCGCGGGCCAGCTCGGCCCGTTCGCGGGCGATCTCGGCGAGTTCGGCGGCACGGTCGCGGGCGACGTCGGCCAGTTCCGGGGCGCGGTCGCGGGCGACGTCGGCCCACTCGCCGCCACGTTCCCGCGCGATCTCGGCGAGTTCGGCGGCACGCTCGCGGGCGGCCTCGGCCAGTTCCGGGGCGCGGTCGCGAGCCACCTCGGCCCATTCACCGCCGCGTTCGCGGGCAACCTCGGCGAGTTCACCGCCGCGTTCCCGGGCCACATGCGCAAACTCGCGGCCACGCTCGGCGCCGACGTGCAGGCCGTGACCCACCTTTTCGGCGAACGCACTGTCGGTCAGCGAGCTGCCGGCCGCAGCGCCTGCGGGAAGGGCGGACGCGACGGCCTCTGAGACCTTGTGCGCCGCGCGGCGGCCACGCCAGCCGAGGGAGGGTTTGCCCTCGGTGTCCACGGCGGCGATGATCAGACCGCCGATCAGGCTGACGTCGGTGATGAAGGCGCGCCGTTCATCGGCCTTGCGCTGCGGGTCGTCCTCGTTCCAGAAGGCATGTCCGCCAAGTGAACTCGGCACCACGCTCAACGCGAGCGCGGCCGAGGCCACGCGGGGGAGCTTGCCGGTCGCCAGCAGCAGCCCGCCGCCGATCTGAACGGCGGCGGTGACCTTTGCGACGGTCTCGGCGTTGGCGGGCACATTGGTGCCGACCGGATCGGGCAGCTTGCTCAGCCCCTCGAGTGTCTGGCGGGTGGCGTCGGTGGCGGGTTTCGGGCTTCTCAGCGCCTCGACCCCACGCGAGATGAACACTGCAGACAGCATCGGGCGCGCAACACGTCGGATCAACATGCGGCCTGTGTTCCCCGGGTCCACGGCAGGCAAACCAGGCCGCTGCGGGTTGCCGAACCCCTAGGGACCGGCCTCGGGCCGAGGCCAGAGCGGCCGCGACAACTCCCCGGACGGCGGGCGCATCAGGTCCAGGACGGCCCGCAGCGGCGACCACTCCGCGCGACCGCGGCGGGTCACCGCGTACGCCGTCAGCGTCAGGGCCGGATTCTGGAGCTCGAGCACGGTGACCCCGGGACTGGTCGGTCGGTCCAACGGCAACAGTCCCACCCCGAAGCCCGCGACCACGAGGTCCTCGACGAGGTCGAGGCTGTCGATCTGATGGGCGATCGACGGGGTGAAGCCGGCCAGCGACGCGAGCGTGCGCACCGCGGTCTCGTCGCCGGTGTTGCGTGAGTTCACGATCCAGGTGGATTCGGCGAACGCCGCCAAGGGGGTGTCGGCCAGCGTCCCGGACGGCACCGCGAGGCCCCAGCCCGTCGACCACAGCGGCACGGCGTCCAGGTCGGGGCCCGGGGACGCCGGGGCCAGGTTGAAGTCGTAGGTCAGCGCGAGGTCGAGATCGTCGGCGGTGAGCAGGGCGAACACCTCCAGTGGTTCGTACTCGCTGATGACCACCCGGACCTCGGGGTGGTGCGCGGCGAGGTCGGCGACGGCCGGCAGCAGCGACACCCGGATGCCGGTGGCGAAGCCGCCGACCCGGACGGTGCCCGCGGGTTCGGCTTCGGGGTCGAGATCCAGACGGGCGCTGTCGACCGCGGCCAGGATCGTCACCGCGTGATCGGCCAGCCGCCTGCCCGCGGGGGTCAGCCGCACGCGGCGGCCCTCGGGTTCGATCAGCTTGGCCCCGGTGTCGCGGGACAACGCGGCGATCTGCTGGGACACCGTCGAGGTGGTCAGATCGTGCATGTCTGCCACGGCACGCATCGAGCCCAGACGCGACAGCGCCAGCAGCAGTTCCAGACGACGTGTCTCCATCACCGGATTGTTGCTGGCCGACGGCAAACGCGTGGCACCATCGGCGTCATGCCGACTTCCCGGGCGGGCCGGAACTGGGGTGACGACCGCGCGCTGCTCAACGACGAGGAGGCCCGCGACCGGCTGCTGGATGCCGCCGAGCGGTGTGTGATCGCCCGTGGTGACACCCAGATCCGGATGGCCGAGGTCGCCGACTCGGCGAAGGTGGTGCGCTCGACGGTCTACCGCTACTACCCGAACCGCGACGACCTGCTGCTCGGGCTCATCCTGCGGCGCGTCGACAGGGCGTGCGCGCGGTGGGTCGCGGAGTTGCGGAAGCCGCAGCACGCGGCGTCGAGCATCCGTGATCTGGTCCTGCTGCCGGTGGCAGCGGTGGACAGCGGGGATCCGCTCAACCTCGCCCTCTACGCCGGCGAGAGCGCTGGCCTGGCAACAGTTCTCGAAGCGGGGTCGCAGTCGATCACCGATGTGGTGGCCGCACGGTTCGGACCGCTGTTCACGTCGTGGAAGGACGACGGGCAGGTGTATGCGGATCTCGATCTGCGCGAGACGGTGCAGTGGATGTCCGCGACATCGTCGTTCCTGCTCACGGCGAGTTGGCGGCATCGACCCCTTGCGGCGAAACGACGCTTCGTCGATCGGTATGTCATCCGGGCGCTGGTGCGCTGACCAGGACATTTCACGGCTGGTGACGTGATCTCGGACATAAATTTGAAACTGTCCGATAGCGTGACCGGATGTCTTTCTCGGCTGCGGTGCTGACCGCAGAAGACGTCGCAGATCGGCTGACCGGATGGCTGCGCCTCCAGATCACCGACGCCGACGACGTGCGCATCGAAGGTCTGGACAGGGTGGCATCCCGAGGTTCCGCCGAGATGATGGTGCTGACCGTGGTGACCTCGCGCGGCGGCCACGACAGCTGCCGCGACGTGGTGGTCCGGATGGGCCCGCAGGCACCGGACAACCCGGGCAGGCTGTTCACGCTCCTGCGGGCGCTGGAGTCGACCCCGGTGCGGGCGCCGAAGGCGCTGTGGTGGGACCGGGCCGGCGACGTGCTGGGCCTGCCGTTCCTGGTGATGGAGCGCGTCGACGCAACGGTGTGCGACTCCGGCGCCCTCGCAGGGGAATCCGACGAGATCGTCGCGCGGATGTGCAGAAGCGTGGCCGAACAGCTCGCCGCGATCCATGCGGTGGATCTCGACGCCACCGGGTTGCGGGCGCTCGACGACGGCGCCACCCACCTGGTCAGGGAACTCGATCACTGGGCGGAGCAGATGACCCGCGTCGAGTGTGGGCCGCTGCCCGCGTTGGAGCGTCTGCTGGCGGCTCTGTGGGACAGCATGCCCGCAGGGTGCCCGGCTGCGACCCTGGTGCACGGCGACGCCCGGCCGGGCAACTTCGCCTTCGTCGATGGTGTCGTCGGCGCGGTGTTCTCCTGGGAGCTGGCCACCGTCGGCGACCCGTTGACCGACATCGGCTGGCTGGAGTTGGCGTGGAGGCAGCGGGGCGGGATCGCCGATCATCCGGGTGCGCTGTCGGTCGACGAGCTGATCGCACACTATGAAGCGGTCAGCGGTCGCGCATCGCAGAACCGGCCCTGGTATCGGGCCTTCAATGCCTACAAGATGGCGGTGATCTGCCTGATGGGCGTGGTGCCGGCCGGCACGGGTGTGCTGTCTTCCGACGGTGTCTCGGCGCTGACGGCGATCGGCCTGGCCGACCTGGGCGTCGTCGAGCGCCCCTAGGGCAGGGCGCAGCCTTCGGCCGTCCACTCCTCGGAGACCCGGCGCCGCTGATCGGCCACCACCTGGCTCAGATGAGCGGCCTTCGGCCATCCGTAGTATGCCGCGAAATGGACTGTGATCTCGTCCATTTCGGCGAACGACAGGTCGCGGCTCTTCAGCGCGGCGTAGACGTGGCTGACGATCGGGTACGGGGCGTCCTGGAACGCGACACAGGCCACGGTGATCAGGCGTCGCTCACGCATGCCCAGGCCCGGACGTAACCACATCTCCCCGAAGACGAAGTTCAGGATGCCTGCGCCGTGGAACGGATTGTCCCGGTCGGGCGCGAAGGGCAGGCAGTTGACCTCCTTGAAGGACTCCGCGCCGGCGGCCAGACGGGCCTCGGGGTCACTCGGTGTGCTCAACGGCAACAGCGGATCCGGCGGCGGCACAGGTTGCCCGCGTTCGGCGTGGATGCGGGCCCACTGTTCGTCGACCACCATGTTCAGCCGCGAGGCCTTCGGCCACCCACCGTAGACCGCGAAATGCAATACGGATTCCCGCATTTCAGTGATCGTCAAGTCACCGCTGTTGAGAGCCGCGTAGACGTGGTCGCGCAGCGGGCCCTCGGCGTCGGCGGAGGCGACGCACGGCAGCGTCACGAAATGGCGGTCCCGCCTGCTCAATCCGGGCCGCTGCCACACGTCACCGAAGACGAACTCCAGCATGTGCCATGCCGCCGGGGTGCCCGGTTCGGGCGGTGCGAATGTCATGACGTCGGCGAAGGCCTGCCGCGTCCGTTCGAGCCGGGCCGTGTCGGTTGCGCTCATGGCATTGTCTCCTCGTACGGGTCAGCGCAGGGTGACACCGGCGTCGACCTTGAATTCCAGCCCGGTCACGTACCGCGACTCGTCGGACACCAGGAACAGCACCGCGTTGCTGATGTCCACCGCCTCGGCCATCTGGATCGGCAGCGCATTGAGGAACAGCGGACCGAGATCGGGCCGCTGTTCGGCGATCAGGTCGTGCAGCGACGCGGGTCGCATGCCGGTCGCCACCCCGGTCGGGTGCACGGTGTTGACCCGGACGCTCTGGGCGGCAAGCTCATTGGCCAGTGCCTTGCTCATCCCGACCACGCCGTGCTTGGACGCGGTGTAGGGCGTGTGCAGCGGTGTGCCCTTGATCCCGGCCGCGGAACTGATGTTCACCAGGCTGCCGCCATCACCGACGAGGTGGGGCAGCGCGGCGGCACAGGTATTCCAGGCGCCGATCAGGTTGACGTCGACCACCGTCCGCCACTGTTCGGCGGTGGTGGTGTCCCAGGTTCCCGCGGTCAACACGCCGGCATTGGCCACCGCGGCGTCCAGGCCGCCGAGCCGGGCGACACCGTCGTCGACGGCGGCGGCCAGTGCGGCACCGTCGCGCACGTCGACGATGTGGGTGACGGCGCGTCGGCCCGAACTCTCGACCAGCCGCGCGGTTTCGGTCAGCTCGTCGGGGGAGGCGAGCGGGTACTCGATCTCGGGCAGTGACTCGCAGATGTCGACGAGGATCAGATCGGCGCCCTCCTCGGCCAGCCGCACGGCGTGACTGCGGCCCATCCCGCGGGCGGCGCCGGTGATCAGCACCCGCTTGCCCGCGACGCGTCCGGCGCTCATAGCTTGTTGCAGAAGCCGGCGTTGACCGGGAACGTCACTCCGGTCACGTACTTCGCCTCGTCCGAGACCAGGTAGGCGACCGCGGCGCTGATGTCCTCGGGCTCCAGCAGGCCGACCGGCATCGGGTTCTGCAGGTGCGGACCGCCGTCGGGATAGTGCTCAAGGAACGCAGTCATCGCGGGATTGACGGCCATCATCGTGTTGACCGCGGTCGGGTGCACGGTGTTGACCCGGATGCTGTGCGGGGCAAGCGCATTGGCCAGAGCGCGCATCAACCCGACGATGCCGTGTTTGGACGCGGCATAGCCCAGGCCGCCGCCCTGCATGCCGCCGAACCCGCGCAGTCCGGCGGTGGAGCTGGTGAACACCATGGAACCGCCTCGTCCACCAGCGATCAGATGAGGGATCGCCGCCTTGGCGGTGTGGAACGTCCCGACCAGATTCACGTCGAGCACGTCGGTCCACATCTCCAGGTCTTCGGCATCGGTCAGTTCGCGAAAGGCCATGGTGGCGATGCCGGCGTTCGCGCAGACGATGTCGAGCCGGCCGAAGTGCTCGACACCCCGGTCCAGCGCATTCTTGAGCACCTGGTAGTCCCGGACGTCGGCGACGCTGCCGAGCATCTTGGCGCCCTGGGCCTCGACCAGCGCCACGGTCTCCTCAAGTTCGGCCACGGAGGCCAGCGGGTAGCCGTTGGATCCGATGTCGGCGCAGATGTCGACGCCGATGATGTCAGCGCCGTCGGCGGCCAGGCGGATCGCGTGACTACGTCCCTGCCCGCGTGCGACGCCGGTGATGAACGCGACCTTGCCCTCGAGAAACCCCATGACACCCCATCAATCCGAGTAACAGCGTTACTGGCGGTACGGTAACCGAGTTACTCAACCGTGGCAAGGATGTGGCGAGACGAAGATGGCAGAGGATCCGATTCTGGCGGTGGTCGTCGAACTGCTCGAGAACGAGGGCTATGACGCGGTGCAGTTGCGCGAGGTGGCCCGCCGCTCGCATGCGTCGCTGACCACGATCTACAAGCGGTACTCGAATCGGGACGAGCTCATCCTGGCCGCGCTGGAGGCTTGGACCGACACCCACCGCTACGCGGCCGTCACCGACGCGCGGGCGCAACCCGGCGAGTCGCTGCACGAATCCTTGATGAGGTTGTTCCGCGCACTCTTCGAACCGTGGGAGCGTCACCCCCAGATGCTCACGGCCTACTTCCGGGCGCGCACCGGACCGAGTGGGAAGCGGCTCCTGCACCGAGGTCTGGATGTGGTGGTACCCGCCGCGATGGACGCGCTCAGCGGTGTGGACGACGAGTTCGTCACCGACCTCGACACCGTGATCGCCAATGTGGTGTACGGGCTACTCGGGAGGTTCGCCGCGGGCGAGATCGCGATCACCGACATCCTGCCCGCGATCGACCGCACGGTGTACCGACTGATCGCCGGCTACCACCCGGGTTCCTGAATCGCCGGTGCGCTCAGGTTCCCGGGTGGGGCCGAGCGGGATGTCAGGGCGCCGGGACGCTTCCGCAGCCCACGCCGGGAATGCAGCCTGCCGCGCCGCCGGGTCCGGCGACACCGGCCGGTCCGCCGGGGATGGCGCCTGCTGCGCCGCCGGGTCCGGCGACACCGCCGGGTCCGCCGGGGATGGCGCCTGCGGCGCCGCCGGGTCCGGCGACACCGCCGGGTCCGCCGGGGATGGCGCCTGCTGCTCCGCCGGGTCCGGCGACACCACCGGGTCCGCCGGGGATGGCGCCTGCTGCGCCACCGGGTCCGGCCACACCGCCGGGTCCGCCCGGGACGGCACCGGCAACGCCTGGCCCCGGGGGAGGCGGCGGGGGCATCATGGCGCAGCCCGTGCCGTCGGGGTCATAGCATCCCGGCGGGCCGCCGGCGGGTAGCAGGCCCGGCGACGCGAGGCCGGCCGGTGCGGTGACGATGGCGGCCGCGGCGGCTGCCGCCATCAGTAGTGGTGCACGGAAAGAGTTCCTGATCATGGGTGGACCTTTACCTTCTCGGACGTGTTTCAAACGTCACACGCTGTCAAACGCCGTGGTGGTGTCGGATCGTTCGCGATTCCTGAACGGTATGTGTTGAGAAATCACGTGGACCGCAACAGTGCGATTCGCGTTCAATGCCATCCATGGCGACTGATCAGGCACGCACCGGCGCACTCATGGCGGTGGCCGCGATGGTGTGCGTGCAGCTCGGACTCGCGATCTCGGTGACCCTGATCGACGAGATCGGTGTCGAGGGCGCCGCCTGGCTGCGGCTGGCATGGGCGGGCATCCTGTTGCTGGTCATCGTCCGCCCACGACGGAACGCGTTCACCCGCAAGAGCTTTCTGCTGTGTGTGGTGCTCGGTGTGGTCACCGCCGCGATCACCTTGCTGTTCATGGCCGCGGTGGCGCGCATCCCGCTCGGCACCGCCAGTGCGTTGGAGTTCCTCGGCCCGCTAGGAGTGGCGGTGGCGCGGGGCCGCGGGCGGGGCCGATGGGTCTGGCCGGGGTTGGCAGCCGCCGGTGTGCTGTTGCTGACCCAACCGTGGAGCGGTGCGGTCGATCCGGTCGGTGTCGGGTGTGCACTCACCGCGGCGGTCTGCTGGGCCGGATACATCCTGCTGACCCAGAAGGTCGGCGACGACGTCGCCGGGATCAGTGGGCTGGCGGTCTCGATGCCGGTGGCGGGCCTGACCGCCACCCTGACCGTCGGCCCGGCCGTCTTCGACCGGATGACACCCCAGATCCTGCTGATCGGGGTCGGGCTGGCGATTCTGCTGCCCGTGGTGCCGTTCGCGCTGGAACTGCTGGCGTTGCGCCGGCTCACCGCCGCCGCGTTCGGCACCCTGATGGCGCTGGAACCGGCGTTGGCGATGGGTCTGGGGTTCGCGATCCTGCATCAGGCCCCCGGTGCGCTCGGCATCGTCGGGATCGGGTTCGTGGTGGCCGCCGGGATCGGCGCGGCCCGCGGTGGTGCCCGCGCGGCACCGGTGCCGCTCGAAGTCGGTTAGCGCGGTTAGCGTGGAGCCCATGTCCAGAGGAATCTTCGACTCGCCACTCGTCGGAGTGGTCAACGCGGGCGCGGCACACCTGATCGATGCTCCGGTGATCGGTCCACTGGTGCGCCGCAGCATGGTGGTGATCCGCTACACCGGTAGGCGCTCGGGCCAGACGTTCCAGACCCCGGTGAACTACCAGCGCACCGGCGACACGGTCGTGATCAGGGTGATGGCACCGGACAAGAAGACCTGGTGGCGCAACTTCACCGGCGACGGCGGACCGATCACGCTGAGGAACTTCGACGGTGCCGACCGTGCCGGCCACGCGGTGGCCGAGCAGGACGACCAGGGCCGGGTCACCGTGACCGTCCGCCTGACGCCCTGACTCCGCCGAGGGCTCAGCCCTGGAACTTCTTGCGCCGGTACAGCGTGCTGACGCCCAGCAGCAGCAGGCTGACCAGCAGGATCGCTGTGGCCAGCACGTTGATCTGCGGCGGCACGGCCGCCTTCACCGCCGCGTTGACGTACAGCGGATAGGTCACCTCGGCGCCGCTGACGAAGTACGTGATGATGAAATCGTCGAGCGACAGCGCGAACGACAGCATCGCCGCGGCGACGATGCCGGGCACGATCAACGGCAACGTCACCTTGAAGAACGTGCGCACCGGCCCGGCGCCCAGATCCAGCGACGCGTCCTCCAGCGTCCAGTCGAAGCCACGTACCCGCGCACGCACCGTCATCGCGATGAAACTGACCTCGAAGGCGATGTGCGACAACACGATCGTCACGTAACCGGCGGAGGTGTTGAAGTCCAGGAACAGTGTCAGCAGCGCCGCGCCCATCACCACCTCGGGTGCGGTCAGCGGCAGCACCAGGAAGGTGTCCACGGCGCGCTGCCCGCGCCACCGCTGCCGGACCAGGGCGATCGCGACCAGAGTGCCCAGCACCAGTGCGACGGCGGTGGACACCGCTGCCACGTTGAGGCTGAGTTTCAGCGCCTGGGTCAGCGCCGGGTACTTGAACGGGTCCAGCCAGTTCTCCAGCGTGAAGCCCTGCCACGTGTAGTTGAACTTGCCTGCCGGCTTGTTGAACGAGAACAACACGATCACGAAGATCGGCAGGAACAGGTACAGCAACACGAAGACCGCAGCGGCCCGCAGCGCCATGTCGCCCCAACGGCGGCGGGCGCGCACCTTCTTCGGCGTGGGATCCTGCTGGGCGGCGGTGGCCAGTGCGGCGCCGGCCTGGGTGGTCATACCAGATCCTCCGAACCCAGCGCCCGCGTGTAGAGCAGCACGCCGATCAGGATCAGCAGCATCAGCCCCAGGCTCAGCGCAGCCGCGGCCGGATAGTCCTTGACGACCAGGAACTGCTTCTGGATCACATTGCCGATCATCGTGGTCTGGGTACTGCCGAGATAGTCGGCGTTGATGAAGTCGCCGACCGCAGGGATGAAGACCAGCATGCTCCCGGCCAGCACCCCGGGCATCGCCATCGGCAGGATCACCTTGCCGAAGCTGCGCGGCGCCGACGAGTAGAGGTCCTGGGAGGCCTCCAGCAGACGCGGGTCGATCTTCTCCAGGCTGACGTACAGCGGCAGGATCATGAAGATGATCCAGTTGTAGGTGAGTCCACCGATGACCGCCCAGCTGGTGGACAGCAGCCGGCCCTCGTCAGGTAGCAGCCCGATGGCGCCCAGCGCGGTGACCAACCAGCCTTCGTCGGCCAGGATCGTCTTCCACGCGATGGTGCGGATCAGGAACGTGACGAAGAACGGCAGAATCACCAGCCCCAGGATCAGGTTCTTGAACCGGCCGGCCTTGAACGCGATGACGTAGGCCAGCGGGAACGCCAGCAGCAGGCACAGCACCGTGGCGACGAACGCGTAGCCGAACGAGCGGAAGATCTGCTCGTGGTACATCGTGAACGCGTCGACGTAGTTGCCGAAGTCCCAGGCGAACGTCAGCGTCGGCATGAACACCGAGCCGCCGGTCTCCGACAACGAGGTGCGTGCCAGTGAGAAGAACGGCACCACGAAGAAGATCGCGAGATATGCGAGCGCCGGCAGGACCATCAGATACGGAGCGACCTTGCTCCGCTGACGGCTGCTGGTGGCGACACCTGCCATTTATGCTCCTCGCATCGGCACTACCACCGCGTCAGCCGCCGGTGACGGCGGCGTACGCGGTGTTGAACTCCTGCGTCTGCTCGTCGGTCAGTGCCGCCCACGACTTCAGGTTCGCCTGCACCTCGGGCGACGGGTTGATCAGCGGGTTCTCCGCCGATGCAGGATCGACCTTGGCGAGTTCGTCGGTCATGTCCGAGAGTGCGGGCACGAACTGGGTGAACGCGACCAGCTTGGCGTAGTTGGCTCGGTCGTAGATGTAGTCGATCCACGCCTCGGCGGCCTTCTGGTTCTGCGTGGTGTACGGGATCACCATCGTGTCGACGAACCAGTCGCCGCCGGATTCGGGGACGATGAACTGCAGATCGGGGTTGTCCGCCTGCAGCTGCACGACGTCACCGGAGTACGCCTGCGCGATGGCGATGTTGCCTGCGGCCAGGTCGTCGGCGTAGTCGTTGCCGGTGAAGCGCCGGATCTGACCCCTGTCGTTCTGTTCGCGGACCAGATCGACCGCCTGCTGAATGGACTCGGTGGTCGGATTCTCCGGCGAGTTGCCCTGCGAGAGCATGATCATGCCGAGGCCGTCCTGGACGTCGGAGAACAGACTGACGCGGCCCTTGAACGCGGGATCCCAGAGGTCGTCGATGGTGCGGATATCGCGTCCGGTGGCTGCCTTGTTGTAGGCGAGACCGACCATGCCGGTCATGTACGGCGCGGTGAACTTGCGGCCCTCGTCGATGCTCGAGTTCAACAGGTCCTGACGCAGATTCTTGCGATTGGGCACGCCGGCTTCGCTGATCTCATTGAGCCATCCCAGGCCCTTGACGCGCGCGGCCATGAACTCGGTGGGGATCACCAGGTCGGCGCCGATGTCCTGCTTGCGCGACAACGGCTCCTTGACCTTGGCGAACCACTGCTCGTTGTCGTTGAAGTCTTCTTTGTAGTCGACCGTGATGCCCGAGGCGGTCTGGAACGCTGCGATGAAACCGTCGGCCATATAGAGCGGCCAGTTGGAGACGCGCAGGGCGCCGCTGGCGGGGCCGCCACTGTCCTGCGACGTGGTGCTTGAGGTCCCGCTGTCGGAGCCGCATGCCGCCAGGAACGACGAACCGAGGGCCAGGCCCGCGGCGGCCGCGGCGCCACCGCCGATGAAGCGGCGGCGCGAGGTACGGCGTGCGGTCATCCGGGCCAGCAGCTGGGGGTCGATCTCACGGGACATGCGGGGTGTGCCTTTCGTCGGCTCCAGGGAAGGGGGTGGGGTCGGCAATCGGGAAGTGTGACTCAGGAGTCGTCGAGCATCTCTTCGAGATCCTCGGTGGTGGGGATGTCGTCGCCGGGAAGCACCAGCGACGCGTCCGGGGCCCAGCTGACGTACACCTCGTCGCCGGGGCGCAGCAGCGGCAGGTCCTGTTCGGGGCCGACGTGGGCGATCACGGTCGAGTCGTCCGGGGCGGCCAGCGAGAGGCGCACCACCGGACCCTGGAAGGTCAGGTCGGTGACGGTGGCGCGCACGCACGCGACGTCTCCGGTCGGGGCATCCTGGGAGCCCGGCGTGACCCGGATGCGTTCCGGTCGCACCATCAGGGTCGCGTGCCCGCCCGGCTCGATCGTGGTCTCGCCCGGACGCGCCTTGAGCGTCGAGCCGAGCACGTCGATCTCGACGAAGTCGCGGTTGGTGCGGCCGGTGGCGCGGCCGGCCCACAGGTTGGCCTGCCCGATGAAGCTGGCGACGAACACGGTCGCGGGCCGGTCGTAGATCTCGGTCGGGCTGCCGATCTGTTCGACGTTGCCGGCGTTCATCACCGCGATGCGGTCACTCATCGTGAGCGCCTCTTCCTGGTCGTGGGTCACGTAGATGAACGTGATCCCGACCTCCCGCTGGATGCGCTTGAGCTCGAACTGCATGACGTGGCGCAGTTTGAGGTCGAGCGCCCCCAGCGGTTCGTCGAGGAGCAGCGCGCTGGGATAGTTCACCAGCGCCCGCGCCAACGCGACCCGCTGCTGCTGTCCGCCGGACAGCTGTGCCGGCCTGCGTTCGGCGAAGTCGGTCAGCCGCACGATCTCCAGCAGTTCGTCGACGCGCTTGCGGACCTCTGCCTTGCCGAGCTTCTTGCTGCGCGGACCGTAGGCGACGTTGTCCCAGACCGACATGTGCGGGAACAGCGCGTAGTGCTGGAACACCGTGTTGACGTTGCGTTTGTTGGGTGGGGTCCGCGACACGTCCGCACCTTCGAGGCGGATCGCCCCTTCGGTCGGGGTCTCGAATCCCGCGATCATCCGCAACGTCGTGGTCTTGCCGCACCCGGAAGGGCCGAGCATGGAGAAGAACTCTCCGGGCGCGATCGAGAAATCGGCGTCCGCGACGGCGACGTAGTCGCCGAAGCGCTTCGTGACATGGTCGATTTCGATCACCGGGGCGCCCTTGGGGCGGGCAGCCGCGGTTCCCTGCGCACCTGAAGTTCGGTCCGCATCGGTTGTGTGTGTGCCGGTCAGGGCAGGTCCTCCTCGGGGACAGCCGTCGTGGCTGTGGGTAAACCTTCGCGGATCGCGCGGGCCTTCGCAAGTGATTCCGCAACGAATTTACATTTCCACAATGGATTCCTTCGTCACACCCCCGGCTTGACGAGAGAATCCGCGCAAGAGGCCGCGCTGTACCGACGCCGGAACCGCGCAGGGGCCGGCCTGGCGTCGTCGCCGTGACGAGTTTGGCAGTTCGACCTCGCGGTTCGGCGCCGTTTACGTCGAGGACCTGGTGGGGTAGTGAACACCCATGGCGACTGTCGATGTGTCCGTGACGTCCGATCTGAGTCCCGAACAGGCCTGGGAGCTGGCCTCGGACCTGAAGCGGTTCGATGAATGGCTGACGATCTTCGGCGGCTGGAAGAGCGCGGTCCCCGCCGAGATCGAGGTCGACACGCAGGTGGCGTCGTTGATCAAGGTCAAGGGGTTCCGCAACGTCATCAACTGGCGGGTGACCCGCTATGACGAGCCCAAGGAGATCGAACTGGTGGGCACCGGCCGCGGCGGTGTGCGCATCGCGTTGACGCTGCAGGTGGAACCCGCGGGCGCGGAAGGTTCGTCGTTCGGGGTGGCTGCCGAGCTGTCCGGGGGGCTGCTGTCCACTCCGGTGGGCAACGTCGTCGCGAAGGTGATCAGGGGCGACGTGCACCGCTCGGTGTGCAATCTGGCCGAGCTGCGCTGACCGCTCGGGTCCGTCAGCCCCACTCGTGATTCATGGCCCGGGTCACCAGACGGGCCTCGTCGGACTGCACCGCCCGCGGCCGCGACAGTGCGATCAGCACCATCGCGAGGGCCGCCGTCGCCGCGCCCAGGCAGAAGATCAGCGTGAAACTGCTCTCGGCCGGGGTGCCTGCCACCGTGGTCTGCGCCAGCGCCAGCGCGACGATCGCGGCCGCGGTCGAACTGCCGACCGTGCGGGCGATCGCGTTCATGCTGGTGGCCACGCCCGTTTCGCCGGCCCGGCTGGCCCCGACCACCAGTGCGGGCAGCGCGCCGTACCCGAGGCTGATGTAGGCGTTGGCCAGGATGTTGGCGGTGATCACGTGCCACGGCGAGGTGTGCGCGAACGCGATGAACAGGAATCCGGCGATCCCGGCCAGCGCGGCGACCATCAGCACCGGCCGGGCGCCGAACCGGTCGATGAACCGGCCACTGATCAACGCCACGAGAAAGCCCGTGAGCGCGCCGGGAAGCAGGTACACCACGCTGGCCTCTAAAACCCCGGCGCTGAATCCGTATCCCGCGGTGTCGCGGTCGATCTGGACGAACTGGGTCAGGCCCAGGAACGCGAAGTACAGCCCCATCCCGACGAACACCGTCGCGAGATTGGTGAACAGCATCGACCGCTGCGACAGCATCCGGGTCGAGACCAGCGGGCGCGTCAGCCGCCGCTCCCAGAACCACCAGGCGATCAGCACCGCCACGCCACCGCAGGCAGCGCCGATCGTGCGCGGTGAACCCCAGCCCCACGCACCGGCCTGCGTGATGGCCAGCAGCAGCGACGACAGCCCCACCGCCAGCCCGATCGCGCCGAGCCAGTCGATCGAACCCTCCGCGGTGCGGCGCCGGTCGGGCACCAGCGTGACCACGATGACGAGCACCAGGACCGTGAATGCCGTGGTCAACCAGAACACCCGGTGATACCCCGCGTCGCCGCTCATCAGCAGTCCCACCACGACCAGGCCGGTGCCGCCGCCGAAACCGAGCGTGCCCGACAGCACCGCCATCGCCGACACCATCCGGTCGGGTGGCAACTCCTCACGCAGGATCGCGATGCAGATCGGGTACAGCGCGAACGACGCGGCCTGCAGCACCCGCGCGACGATCAGCAGAGCCAGTGACGACGTCACCGCGGCCAGCACCGAGCCGGCGAGGACGACCGCGAGCACCGCGAGCAGGACTCGCTTCTTGCGGTACAGGTCGGCGAGGCGGCCGATCAGCGGGGTGGCCGCCGCGGCGGCGAGCAGGTTCGCGGTGACCGCCCAACTGACCGCCACCAGCGACACGTCGAGCTGGTCGGCGATGACGCCGAGCACCGGGACGACCGCGGTCTGCAGCACCGCGACCGTGAGCACGACGATGCTGAGCCCGACGACCAGCAGGCGTGGACGGCGAACCGGGGTGTCGTGCGCAGCTCCGGGTACTCCGGTGCCGGCGTGCGCCACGGTCTGCTCCATTCGTTAGCTGGTCTTCAGTTCTCCCGATTATGGAGTCCGGCCCGGCAGCGTGACCAATCGGTCGCGCCACCACCGAGGCGACCCGGAGGGCGTCACGACCCGCCGTTTGTCGCCGCGCTCCGTCTGGTCGGCCGGCGGCGGCCGTGGTCGAATGAACCATGTCGCAGGGAACCTCGACGGACCCGTTGGCCGGGGACGTGTTCGGCGGTCGCCGGCCCTCGGGCGCCGGTGATCTCTCGGTCGAGACGCACGGCATCGCGCCGGTCCCCGCCGACCACCGCTACGGATCCGCAGGCCGGTTGTTCACTGTGTGGTTCGCCCCGCAGGTGAACATGACCGGTGTCTTCACCGGCACGTTGGCCATCGTGCTCGGTCTCGGGTTCTGGCTGGGTCTACTGGCGATGGTGATCGGGACGCTGCTCGGCGCGCAGGTGGTCGGCTATCTGTCCACCTGGGGCCCGCGCACCGGCACCGGCCAGCTTCCGAACGCGCGCATGGCTTTCGGCGGCACGGTGGTGGTTCCCGCTGCACTGCAATGGGTTTCGTCGATCGCATGGGACGCGCTGGTCGGGTTGTTCGGTGGTGAGGCGCTTGCCGCGCTGCTCGGCATCCCGTTCTGGGCCGCGGTGGCGATCGTGCTCGGGGTGCAGGGGGTGGTCGGATTCTTCGGCTACGAGCTGATCCACCGGGTGCAGGCAGTGCTGACGGTCGTGCTGTTCGTCATGTTCGTGGTGTTCACGGTCAAGGTCGTCGGCGGCCAGGAGATCGTGGTGCCTGCCGCGGTTTCCGGGCCCGACCTGGCCGGGGCATTCGTGCTGGAGGTCACGATCGCGTTCAGCCTCGCCATCTCGTGGGCGCCCTATGCGGCGGACTTCAGCCGATACCTGCCCACCGACGTGTCGCCGGCGCGGGTGTTCGGCTGCGCCACCGCGGGCATCGCGCTCGGGTACGTGTTCGTGCAGGGTGTCGGGATCGCCGCGGCGGGTGCCGTCGGTGAGCACACCGTCGACGGCGTCAGCACGGTGATGGGCGGTGGACTCCTCGGCGGCCTGGCGCTGCTGGTGATCGCCGTGGCTGCCGTCGGGTCGGGGGTGATGAACGACTACAGCGGTTCCCTGGCGCTGCAGACCCTCGGGGTCCGGATCCGACGGCCGGTGTCCGCGGTGATCGTCACGGTGCTGGCGTTCGCCCTTGTCCTGTGGTTGCACGAGGCCGACACCGCGACCCGCTTCACGGATGTGCTGCTGCTGATCAGTTATTGGATCCCGGCGTTCGTCGCCGTGGTCGTCATCGACTGGCGCTACCGCGCGGCGGGGCGCCGCACGCTCGATCCCTCTACCGAGACCACCGACCGGCGGGACGCGGTCGCCGCACTGGTGGTGTTCGTGCTGTCCTACGCCGTCGCGGTGCCGTTCATGAACTCCTCGCTGATCCAGGGTCCGGTGGCCGCGGCGTGGCACGGCGCCGACATCGCCTACTTCGTGAACTTCGCGGTGGCCGCAGTGTTCTACGGCGGCTACCGCGCGCTGCGCGGCCGCCGGCGCCGGACCGGTTCGGCTCGGCGTCCTCGGGGTACTGATCACGAGGCGCGCCGCACCGCCGCGTCGCGCACGCCGGAAAGGACTCTCATGCGCCCGTTGACGCTCGCCAAGACCGCAGGGGCGGCATTCACCGCTGCCGCCGTCGGAGCACTGGCGACCCGCCCCGCTGTCCAGTCGACCTGGTTCCGACGACTGCGGAAACCGGACTTTCAGCCGCCGAGCGCGGCGTTCCCGATCGTCTGGAACCTGTTGTACAGCGACATCGCCGCGGTGTCGGCGTCCACGATCGACAGACTCGACGAACGCGGGGACACCGAGCAGGCTCGTGCCTATGAACGGGCGCTCGCAGTGAATCTCGTCCTGAACGCCGGCTGGAGCTGGATCTTCTTCAATCGACGCATGCTCGGCCCGGCCGCAGTGGTGGCAGGTGCGCTGGCCGTCAGCAGCGCGGACCTCGCCCGCCGGGCCGGGGCGGTGAACGCCCCCGCTGGGGCCGCACTGGCGCCCTACCCACTGTGGTGCACGTTCGCGACGGTGCTGTCCACACGCATCTGGCAGCTGAATCGCTGAGGGGCCGACGTCGGTGCCGAGACCGGGAGAGCAGACCGAGGAACGTCAGCGCGTCGCCGATCGCATCCTGAGCGTGCTGGAGGATGCGATCTACTGGGCCATCGCGGTGATGCTCGTGATCGGCTCCGGCGCACTGCTGATCAGCCAGTTCAACACCATGCTGCGGTTGCGCAGCGCCCCGGCCAACACCGTCATGCTGGAGATCCTCGACGGACTGCTGCTGATCTTCATCTTCGTCGAGTTGCTCTACGCGGTACGCACCTCGCTGCGTTCGCACGAGATCGTCGCGGAGCCGTTCCTCATCGTCGGCATCCTCGCGGGCATCAAGGAGATCGTGGTGCTCTCGGTGGAGGCCGCGACATTGCTCGACAACGGACCGAACTTCGCGCGCGCAGTCGTCGAGATCGGGGTGCTCGGCGGTGTGGTGCTGGTGCTGGCGGTGGCCGCCGTGATCATGCGCGGGCGCCGGCCCGGCGGGGAGGACCCCGGCGCACGGGCCGTCACCGAGGAGGATGAGGCGAGCCGGCGGTGAGGCCAGTGGGAACCCGGTTCCGGACGGCCGGTGCTCACGGGTTCTACTGAGAGCGTGCAGCAGCAGACACCAGAGGCCGTCGAGGCGGCCCACTTCCTGGCCGCCGGCGCAGGATTCACGCCGACCCCGTACGCGCAGAGCCACTGGGGGCCCGACCACCTCAACGGACCGGCGATCGTCGGGTTGGTCGCATACGGACTCGAAAAGTCCTGCGGATCGACCGAGTTCCAGCCGACCAGGCTGACCGTCGACCTGTTCCGTGCGGCCCGCAACGCGCACACCACGCTCGACATCAGGGTGGTGCGCGACGGACGTCGGGTCCGTAGCGCCGAGTGCGACGTGGTACAGGATCGGCGCGTGGTCGCGCGCGCCACCCTGATCCAGTATCGGCCGTCCGCGGCCCCACCGGGGGAGTTGTGGCGGCCGGCGTCGGCGGCGCCGGAGTTCCCGGAGCCGGACGGAGCCGTCCAGCCGTTCGTCGGCAGCGACGAGGTCGGCTGGACCCGGTCGCCGGGTGAGCACCAAAACGTCTCGCGTAAGCGGTTTTTCAACGACGGTATCCCGGTGGTGGCCGGTGAGGACAGTTCACCGTTCGTCCGGACGGTGATGGTGGCCGAGGCGACGAGCCTGGTCACCAATCTCGGCACGGAGGGCGTCGGTTACATCAACGGCGATCTCACCGTGGCGCTGTCCCGGCTTCCTGTCGACGACTGGATCGGTATCCAGGCCGATTCACATCACGCGCATGCGGGCCTGGCGGTCGGCGCGGCGACGCTCTACGACAGCGAGGGTGCGTTCGGAACCGGACTGACGACGGCCATCGCGAATCCGGCAGCCCAGATAGACTTCTCTGCACGGAGTTTCAACCCGGGCGACATCAACTACGAATGACGGCATGCCGATCCGGGACAGACCGCTGATCAGTAGTCCCTAAATGCACCCGCTGACGGAGATCCGCCGTCCTACGTTCGCGCACACGGTCACATTCGGCGGTGGAGGTGGTGGGGGCGGAGGCGGTGCCGCGCTGTAGTCCTCGGGCAGCGGGGCATACGCGGACGGCGGCGGCACCCAGGGGGCGACCGCGTCGGCGATGTTGCCACACGCGTTCACCGAGACGTGGCGTCCGCCGACCGACCCGCACACGTCCGCGCTCACTGTTGCCGGCTGCGCGAGCGCGGTCAGGCCCAGCGTTGCCAGGATCAGTCCCATCGGGAGCATCCGCGTGGTCGACACGATTCGGGATAGTACCGCGCAGACCCCGCGGCGTGAGCGGAACTTCGGCATAGCGGGGTAGCCGATCGTTTTCAGCGACGGATGGCCACTGTCCTCCGACGACCGGGACTCCCAGCTGATGTTCCTCTTGGAGAAGGGCTTTCGCGTCGTCGCGCACCTCGACCTCCACGACGCCGTACACGTGGGGCACTCCAGCGGAGGCGGTGAGGTGGTGCGCTACCTGGCGCGCACGGCGAGAGTCGCGCGGCCAAGGCGATTCGGGTCTGCTGTCGGCCGAACCGCTCCCGAACGAAACCCAAAGACCTACAAGGTTTTCCCGTACGGTAGGCCGACCACCATCCAGTCCTGACCTCAGGGCCCACAGAGCGTTAGTTGCTCGTTGGTGGCTCGGGTTGGTAGGGGTGGTACCACTTCCATTGGATGCGTTCGCCCGACGGTCCGCGATAAGGCCGCACTTCGGGTGGGGGTTGAGTCGGGGGCCGGGCCAACGAGCCCGGTTCCAAGGTTCTGCCGCGCTGGTCGGTGACGACCAGCTGATCTGCCGGTCCGGTCAGGGTGATTCCGCCGCGGTGGTGCAGGCGGTGATGGAACGGGCAGATCAGCACCAGGTTGTCCAGGTCGGTGGGCCCGCCGTCCTCCCAATGCTGCAGGTGATGGGCATGCAAGCCTTTGGTGGCCCCGCAGCCGGGCACCACACACGAGCGGTCGCGGTATTCCAGCGCCCGGCGTAGCCGGCGGCTGATCGTGCGGGTCGTTCTGCCGGAGCCGATGACCTGCCCGTCACGTTCGAACCACACCTCGCAAGTGGCATCACAGGACAGATAGCGGCGCTGCTCGACCGAAAGCGCCGGCCCCAGATGTAGCGCGGCGATGCGGTCTTTGACATCGACGTGTACCACCACGGTGGTGTGCTGCCCGTGCGGGCGACGCGCGGCCTCGGCGTCCCAGCCGGCATCGACCAGCTCCATGAACCCGTCGATGGCAGCCGGCATCGGTGGGCGCCCCACACCAGCACCGTCGCTGTCGTGCTTCCACTGCGCGATCAAGGCCTCGTGATGAGAGTGCAGCGCGGCCTCGAACTTCGCCGCTTCCGGGGCAGCAAGCCTGATCCGCCCACACGTGAACTCACCGTCGCTGGTCTTGGAGATCGACCCCAAACCACCCCGATCAGGCACAACGTCAGGCTCAGGCTCGGGTTCCGGAGATGGCTCAGGTTCGGGTTCGGGGCGGGGTTCCTGTTTGATCGCGGTGCGCAACTGACTGACCGTGGAATGCGCAGCCAACTCCGCGTAATGGGCATCGGAGCCCTTGCCCGCACCCTCGGCGATCGCCCCGACCTGATCCAGCGACAGCCGACCCTCGCGCAAACCCCCGCTACAGCGGGGAAACTCCGTCATCCGCCGCGCCACCGCCACGATCGTCTCGGCGTTACGCCGCGAGGTGCCCAACTTCCACGCGATCAACCCCTCCATCGACTTCACCCCGGTAAACCCCCACAACCGAGCCTTATCGATCTCCGCAGCGATCTCCGCGATCCGCCCGTCAATGGCATTGCGCTGCCCCGCCAACTCCGCCAACTCGGCGAAAAACCCGTCCAGGCGCTCCGACTGACCCATCAAAACATCGGCGGTGTCAGGCGGCGCCATCGAGGACATGACCCCATCCTCGCACCACCCACCGACAAAAAACCGGCACACGAAAACGGCTCACCGCGAGCTAATTTCGGTTGCTGCTCAGCTACGTTCGATCGCCTCGCGTTGAATCCGGTCGAACTGTGCGCCCATCGCGTCGGCCAGTGCGGTGGCGCCCGACAGTGGTCGGACCATCACCATGAAGTCGTCGATCAGTCCGTCGTCGTTGACGTGCAGGAAATCGCAACCGGTGACCGCCTTGCCGGCGACGGTGGCTTCGAAGACCAGCGCGTGGTCACGTCCGTTGGTGTCGGTGATTTCGCGGATATAGCGGAAGTCCTCGAAAACCCGCATGACGCCACGAAGGATCGCAGCCGTGATCGGTTTGCCCGGATGCGGCTTGAACGCCACCGGACTGGTGAATACGACGTCATCGGCCAGCAGGGCCTCGATTGCGGCCTCGTCGCGGGCCTCCACGGCCTTCCTGAATGCATGCATGACATGACGTTAGCGCCCGCCGGCGCACCGCGGTGCGACGGGCAGCCCTTAAGGACCCGGCGGCGTGCGGCGCCTAGCTTGCCTCCCCGAGAACTGTTGTGCCGCTGCCGGTCCGGCCGGATTGGAGCGCATCGATACGTGCGGCGGCGGTGCGGGCGAATACCGAGAGAGACGCCACGTCGGCCGCGCCGAATGCGCCGGCTTCCGACGAGAACACCATGACGGTTCCGATCCGCCGCTCCGCCGTGTGCAGTCCGGTGGTGAGCACTGATCCGACGCCGAGATCGTGGACCCGCGTCATCCACTGTGGCCATCGTCCGGCCGTGGACGACGTCGCCGCCTTGACGACGGCGGCATGCCGCCACGCTTCGGCGCACGGATTGTCCCGATAGCGGTCGTGCAGCGCATTGAGCTGCTCACCGGTCACGTCCGTGGCCACCGAGGTGATGCGCCGACCGTCGGTGGTCAGCATGCTCAAGCCGCACCCATCGGCTTTCGGCAACACCTCGATGCACGTGTCGGCGAGGTCGCGCAGGAGCGCGGGCAGTGTCGGGGCCTCCGTCGTGATGCTCATCCGTCCCTCATCTCGCGAACGTCGTCAGGTTTCGCGACGATACCCGCGCCGCCGCCACTCAAACTCGTGAGCCCGAATCGTCGATCGGGGTTTATTCCGGCACCGTGGGGTATTTCCGTCCTGCCGCCGGCTGAGTAGATGCTGCGGTGCCGACCGGCTGTCCTGAGAACCCTATTAGCCGACTGGAGAGTTATGTTCCGCCATACCGATTACATGCAGTTCGACGTGAAACCCGAAAAGCCGGACCCTGTTTACGCGCGCAAACTCCAAGAGTTGCTCGGAGGCGCGTTCGGCGAGATGACGGTCACCATGCAGTACCTGATGCAGGGGTGGAACTGCCGCATGAAGGGCAAGTACAAGGATCTGATCATGGATGTGGCCACCGAAGAGATCGGTCACGTCGAGATGATCGCCACGATGTGCGCCCGACTGCTCGAAGGCGCACCCGCGACCGATGCCACCGAGAACGCCCTCGGCGACCCTGTCGTTGCCGCCGTGATGGGAGGGATGGATCCGCAGCAGGCGATCATTTCCGGTGGTGCGCCGACGCTGTCCGACAGCCAGGGATCGCCCTGGAACGGCAAGTACATTGTGGCGTCAGGCAACCTGCTGGCCGACTTCTACGCCAACGTCGCCGCCGAGGCGCAGGGACGGGTGCAGACCGCCCGGTTGTGGCACATGACCGACGATCCCGGCGTCAAGGCGATGCTCAAGTTCAACCTGGCCCGCGACACCTATCACCAGAACATGTGGCTCGCCGCGATCGAAGAGCTGCAGGCCGACGGACTGGAGGGCGTGGTGGCCCCGAACGATCTGTTCGACGAGGAGTTCGAGGAGCACGCGAGCACGCTGTGGCACCTGTCCGACGGGGCAGACGCCGACAAGGGCAGATGGGCCAACGGACCCCTGCCCGACGGACGTCACACCGGCCGCTTCCTGGCCGATCCGCAACCCCTCGGCGACCTGCAGTCCGGGCCGCCGCCGGACCCGAAGCTCTACTGCACCTACGACGGAGCCATGGGCGAACCCCGGCCGCCGGCCTTCGGAACCGAGAAGGGGTTGATGGGCAAACTCAAGGACGCGGTAGACCCCGACAAGACCTGACCGACCTCCGCAGGAGCGGGGTGCTGCCGAGGCCAGGCAGCACCCCGCGCTGCCCTTCCTTCGTCACGCAGCGAGAAAGGCTGATGTCCACATGAAGGCGATGACCTACCGGGGCCCGTACCGAATTCGGGTCGAGGAAAAGGATATTCCGAAGATCGAGCACCCCAACGACGCGGTGGTGCAGGTCAAGCGCGCGGCGATCTGCGGGTCAGATCTGCACCTCTACCACGGGCTGATGCCGGACACCCGGGTCGGCCACACCTTCGGTCACGAGTTCATCGGAGTGGTCCACGAAGTCGGACCGTCCGTAGAGAACCTGAGCGTCGGCGACCGCGTGATGGTGCCCTTCAACATCTTCTGCGGATCCTGCTACTTCTGTGCGCGCGGGCTGTATTCGAACTGCCACAACGTCAACCCGAACGCCACAGCAGTCGGCGGCATCTACGGTTACTCCCACACATGCGGCGGGTACGACGGCGGTCAGGCGGAGTTCGTGCGGGTGCCGTTCGCCGACGTCGGACCGGTCAAGATCCCGGACTGGCTCAGCGACGACGATGCGGTTCTGCTCACCGACGCGCTGCCGACCGGCTACTTCGGTGCGCAACTCGGCGACATCGTCGAGGGTGACACGGTTGTCGTGTTCGGCGCGGGGCCGGTGGGACTGTTCGCCGCGAAGTCGTCCTGGCTCATGGGTGCGGGCCGGGTCATCGTCGTGGACCACCTTGACTACCGCCTGGAGAAGGCCGAGACGTTCGCGCACGCGGAGACCTACAACTTCACCCACTGCGACGACATCGTGGTGGAGATGAAGAAGGCGACCGGATTCCTCGGCGCCGACGTGGTCATCGACGCGGTCGGCGCCGAAGCCGACGGCAATCTGCTCATGCATGTGACCTCAGCCAAGCTCAAGCTGCAGGGCGGTTCGCCCATCGCGCTCAACTGGGCGATCGATTCGGTGCGCAAAGGTGGCACGGTGTCGGTGATGGGCGCCTACGGCCCGATGTTCAGCGCCGTGAAGTTCGGCGATGCGATGAACAAGGGACTGACGATCAATGCCAACCAGTGTCCGGTGAAACGACAGTGGCCACGTCTGCTCTCTCATATTCAACAGGGCTACCTCAATCCCAGTGACATTGTGACCCACCATATTCCGCTGGAGGAGATCGCCGAGGGCTACCACATGTTCTCCGCCAAGCTGGACAACTGCATCAAACCGATCGTCGTCGTCAACCCCGACTGAGAGCCGACAGGAGACCCTCATGGCCACTCCCTCGAACAACGTGCCCGTCTACACCGCGGCGCATCCGCCGACGCCCGACAGCACCCTGCTGCGTGCCCGCATCCCCGGGTGGGGCGCCGATCTGGATCCCAAGGACCGCCCCCAGGTACCGAAGTTGCGCCACGACCTCGATTCCGGCGCCCACTGGGAGTTTCCGGATCGCCAACCGGAACACGGGCAGCGGGAAAGATCGATCGAACACCGCTTTCTGACACCGGTTTTCGGAACCGCTCAGCCGCTACGTGGCTTGTCGGGTGCGCTGCGGCGGGCCGCCTATCGCTTCAGCGAGGGCCGTGCGGCGCACTGGCTGATTCTGCTGTACGCCGACCGCGTCGACGTGCTCGAACACCGCGTGACGGCACTGCTGACGCTCAAGCCGGACCGGATGATCGCCGAGACCGGGGTGCGCGCGGAACTGACCCGTGGCGGCCGGCGCTCGCGGGTCGGCCGCGGCCGTACCGACGTGAAACACGCATGGATGGATCCGGTGGTCATCGTCGGACCCTGGCTGGTGCTCGGCGCACTGGTCACACGGCTGGTGCGCAGGCGTCGCCGCTGAGGGTCAGGTTCCCCTCTCGCCGGAGTCGTCTTCGCCTTCGGCCTGGTCGGACTGTTGCCCGGCGCCCGAGGTCTTCATCTCGGGATCTGCATCGGGATCTTGCTGACCCACACCCTCGGGGCCGTTGCCGGATTTCATCATGGTCACCTCCGTGATGTGCCGCATACCCGCATGGGCAGGGTTTAGTCCCGGCGCCGGTGGCTATGGATTGTGCTGACATTCGGACGGAAGGAGACGAGCGCGTGAGTACCGACGGCGCCGACGGCGCCACGGCCAACGACCTGGGCGGAGCTGAGGACATGCTCAGCCCCATGGAGGCCACCGACTCTGATGAAGTGCGTAACGCCGATGGCGACGAGGTGGTGGATCCACCCGAGGACTGGGTGGCGGCCGACAAGTTCGGTATGTCGGCCGACGAGGAGCGGGAGGGCGAGACGCTCGACCAGCGGTTGGCCGAGGAGGTCCCCGACGTGACGCCCGACGACGTCGACCCGCGTGATGCCGACGCCACCGTCGACCTTGTCGCGGATCCCGGTCAGATCGACGGCACGCCGGAAGACGGCGACTCGCTGTACCCCGTAGTGGAGTGAAAGGCATACCGATGACGACTTCCGCAGACCTGCCCCTGCCCGACTACGACCAATTGACCACCGGCGATCTACAGCATCGGATCCGGTCGCTGACCGAGGCCGAACTGCAGACGGTGCTCACGCACGAGGCCGGGCACGCGGCCAGGGTCCCCGTGCTGGAGATCCTGGAAGCACGGCTGCGCGAGTTGCAGGACGGCGCGCAGCCGTCGCCCGGTGATCCGCGTCGAGCGCCCGGCGTGCAGTCGAACCCCGGCGGTTCCCCGGTCAGCGAGTCGACGGCCGCCGAGGCCAACACGCCGCTACGGCACGGGGTGGCCAACCAGACCCCGAAGCGTGGACGTCCGTGAGCTGAGGTTCAGCCGAGCAGGACTTTGGTAGCGAGGCGATTGAGCCGGCGACGGGGCCACCCGCGGGCGCCGTCGGCGGCCAACGCCGCGCGGGCCGCATTGCGCCCACATATCCCGTGCACCCCGCCGCCGGGCGGTGCCGCCGCGCTACCGAGAAAGACGTTGTCGAGCGGTGTCTGTGCCCGGCCCTGTCCCGGGGCCGGACGAAAGATCACCTGCTGGAACAGCTGCGCGGTGCCGCCGTTGACGGCCCCCGCGTGCAGGTTGGCATCACTGGCCTGGAGGTCCGACGGCCGCTGAACCACCTTCCCGACGATGCGCTCGGCGAAGCCCGGGGCATGGCTCTCGACGACCGCGTCGACGGCGGCGGCCACCTTGTCCGCCGACCCGTCGTCGGTCAGTTCGCGGGGCAGATGCGTGTAGGCCCAGGCGCTTTCGGTCCCGGCGGGGGAGCGGGTGGGATCTGCGGTGGTCATCTGCCCGAACAGCAGGAACGGCTGCTCGGGCAGTGTCGCGGTGTTGAGGTCGGCCATCCACCGGATGAGTCCGGCGTGGTCGGCCCCGAGGTGGACCGTCCCGGCCTGGCCGAGGGCCGGGGACCGCCAGGGGATCGCAGAGTCGAGCGCATAGTTGATCTTGAGCACCGGGGTGTCCCAGACGAATCTGTCCGGTCCGTCGCGCAGATGCCGGGGCAGCACGTCGGAGGGCAGGAGGTGCCGGTACAGCGCCGGGGCCGAGGTGTTCGCGATGACGGCGCGGCGGCACCGCACCACGCGCCCGTCGGTGCACCGGACGGCCGTGGCACGCCGGCCGCGCACGTCGATCGAGGCGACGTCACGGCCGCATTCGACGCGCGCGCCGGCAGCGACGGCCCGGCTCACCAGCGCCCGGGTCAGCTGTCCCGCGCCGCCGACGGGCACGGGAAAACCTCCGTCCTGCGCCAGCATCATCATCAGGTAGCCCATGACACCGCTTCCGGGGGCGTCCACCGGCACGTCGGCGTGCATCGCGTTGCCGAGCACCAGCAGGCGGGCGGCCTCCCCGCCGAAGAGGTTCCGGGCGAGTTCGCCGGCAGGCAGCAGCAGAAGATGAGCCAGTCGCAGCGCTTCGGCGGTGCCGAGCCCGCGGAGCAGTCCCACCGGCCCGCGCACGGGCGGGAACGGGGCGAACAGCGTGTTCAGCAGGGGCTTGTCGATCCGTTTGTAGAGTTCGAACGCATCGATCCAGCGCTGCCCGTCGCCGGCGTGGTGTCGATCGAGTTCTGCTGCGGTGCGGTCGATGTCGCGATAGACGACCGGTGCGTCGGTGTCGTCGGCGGCGCGCGCGTGCCCGACCACGGCCGGGGCGTGTGACCAGCGCAGTCCGTGGTCCTCCAGCGCCAGCGACCGCAGCACCGGCGAGGCCGCCGACAGCGGATAGAACGCGCTGTAGAGGTCGCTGACGTAACCGGGCACCAGTTCGGCGCTGCGTACGGCGCCCCCGGGCTCATCCTGGGCCTCCAGGACGACGACGTCCCAGCCGGCGTCGGCGAGCAACGCGGCGGCGACCAGACCGTTGTGACCTGCGCCGATCACCACAGCATCTGCGGTGTCGGTGGGCGAGAGGCTAGCTGTCATCCGAAGCGCGACGCTCGGCGATGGCCGCCAACCGCCAGGTGGTCTCACGGTTGCGCGGGAAGACCAGGGCCAGTGCCGCCCGCTCGGGCAACCAACTCAGCGGCGGCGTCACCGGGACCTCGGCCATCTCGATGAGGCATCCGCCGTCGTCGAGATCCTGGAGGCGCAGGGTGATTCGCGCTTTGCCGAACGGCCGGCCGTTGGCGATCAGCACAAGTTCGTGCTCAGGGGTCCACGACTCGACGAGCGTGCTGTCGTTGATCAGCGCCGGCCACACCCCGATCGAGTGGTGGATGGTGCTGCCCGGCTGCGGCCACTTCGGGTCGACGGCGCGCATGCGGCTGTTGCCGACCACCCATTGGGAGTAGGTCCAGCCGTCGGCGATGACGTCCCAGACCTGTTGTCGAGAGGCCGACGTCTCGCGCCGGACGATCGGCGCACTGGTGATCTCGGAGGGCTCATGGGAAGCAGTCGACACGAGGACCGGCTACCCGTCCGGCCGCCGGACAAACACGGCCGTCGGCGTGCTTCGATGGGGGACCGGCCCCAACGTACCGATCCTTCCGGAGGTGTCTGCGCATGCCGCAACCCGTCGGCCGGCGCGGTAACCCGGTCTGGCTGGCCGATGTGCTGCGCGCTACCGGGCTGGACGTCGTCGAGTTCCGTGGTTGGCGGCGGCGCGGCCACGGCGACTTCACCGACATCCGTGGGGTCATGGTGCACCACACCGGTTCGGACACCGCCACCGCGGCGTCGGTCGCCTTCGGGTCTCCCGATCTGGCGGGCCCGCTGTCGCAACTGCACATCGCCAGGGACGGCACGGTCACCGTCGTCGCGGCCGGGGTGGCGTGGCACGCCGGGGCCGGCGACTACCCGTGGCTGCCGGCGAACAGCGGCAACCGGCACACGATCGGCGTCGAGTGTGCCAATTCCGGAACCAGTCCAGCCGCGCCGCACCGACGCAACTGGCCCGATGCCCAGTACCTCGCGATGGTCGACAGTTGTGCGGCGATCCTCCGGCACCTCGGCCGGCCGCCCGGCCGCGCGATCGGACACAAGGAGTACGCCGGCCGCGCACAGGGCAAATGGGATCCGGGGGCTATCGACATGGACCGGTTGCGCCGTGACATCGCCGGTCGGATGGACATCCCCGCCGCCGGCCGCGACGCCGTGTTGCTTCGTCGCGGTTCCCGCGGCCCGCACGTCGCCGAACTCCAGCGACGGCTCAAGCATGCCTACGCCGCGTACGCCGGGGGACTGCGCATCGACGGCGTCTTCGGAGCCGAAACCGAGGCGGCGGTAAGGGAATTCCAGCGTCGGACACCGGTCCTGACCGCCGACGGCGTCGTCGGGCCGGCCACTGCCGCGGCGCTGAGGCTGCGCCCCGGCTAGAGCCTGCCGACCTGGCGGAGACCCTCGACGGTGTCGGCGATCGTCTCGGCGGGGTCGCGCTGGATGATGCCGAGGTCGTGCCGGCTGGGCTCGTCGTCGGATTCCGGCATCTGGGTGTAGTACTGCATCGCCGCCGAGTTGATCGGCGTCTCGAACGGCAGGAACGGTCCGACGACGTCGAGCAGCCTGCCCGCGCTGCGCAGCGCGATGTCGGGTACGGGGTAGACGAGCAGTGTCTGGCCGGCGGCCGCGCCGATCATCGATGCCAGCTTGTCGACCGGAACCCGTTGTCCGCCCGCCATGTAACGTCGCGGGCCGCGACCCGGCTCGAGCAGGGCCACGTGCAGGTCGGCCAGATCCCGGACGTCGATGACGATCCACGCCGCGCTCCGGCCGGGCACACCGCGCATCTTCACCGACGCCTCCACGCCCTCCGCGGCCTCGCCGAACTGATCACCTGCGGGCGGGCCGAGGACCATGCCGGGATAGGTGATGTTCACCGGCGCGCCGCCGTCCTGGAGGCCGCGGGCGTACGCCTCGACCGCGGCCTTGGACCGGCCGTAGCCGTCGCTGCCACCGACCACCGGCAGGTCCGCGTGCAACACGTCGAGATCCGGACGGAACAGGGCGGTGAAGCTCGACACGTGGACGATCGGGTCGATGCCGGCCCGTACGGCGCCGCCGAGCACGTTTCGAGCGCCTTCGAGGTTGGTGTGCAGCATCTCATCCGCACGATCGGGATCTGTGGAAACCATTGCCGCGCAATGGATCACCGCGTCGCAGCCCTCCAGGGCGGCCGAGGTGGCGGCGGGATCGGCGATGTCGCCGACGACGTGGTCGCCGATGTCGACGCCGATCTTCTCGGCGCTGGTGGTCAGCCGGTCGGGGTTGCGGACCAGGAACCGCACGTCGTGGCCCGCCTCCTGGAGGGCCTTCGCTGTCCACGCACCGACGAAGCCGGTGCCGCCGGTAACCAGAACCTTCATGTGTCCCCCTCCGTCGCCGTCGGGCCGGACCCTACCGCCCGGACCGAGTCCACAGTACGGGCGGCCGTCGGCGCTGCTTGTCACGTGAGCTCGCCATGTCAGGCTTTACAGTGACCTCATGGGGGCGCATCCAGAAATGCCGACAGGTTTCGATCGACCACGGGTGGACCCGGGCGCGTTGGCATTGGCGACGGTCGCGGGCGCGGTGGCGTTCATCCTGGGGCCGGGCGAATGGGACCTGCTGGCCGTCGTCGTCGGCGTGATGCTGATGTCCATCCTGCTGGCACACCACATCGCCGCACCTGCCACGAGGACTCCGCGCGCCCTGCTGCTGCGAGCGGCCTTCGGCGCCACCACCGGTCTCGCGTTCTGTATCGCGACCGCGCCCGCCATTCAGTACTTCATCGTGACGCCGTATTTCCACGCCGAGAACGACGAGGGGTTATCCGATGACGCCTGGCACACGACGATTGTCCTATCGGTCATGTGGTTCTTCGTTGCGGCGCTGATCGCGATCCTCGAACCGCGGATCGCCAAATGGCTGGACACGCCGCGCCGCCGCACGTCCGCAGACCAGCCCTAGTTGACGTCCGTCAAGTAATTCTGTCGATGCGGTCTTCCGGGGCCGGACGCTGCTATAGGTTGGCCGCGTGCAGTCCTCGTTGCGTCCACAGTTGATCGAACGTCCCGCCGACCTGACCGCCGAATGGCTGACCACCGTGCTCGGACAGGGCACCGTCAGCGGGTTCACCCTCGACCGCATCGGCACCGGCCAGATGAGCGAGTGCTACCGCGTCGCGCTGCGCTACGACGGTGACGGCTCCGGTCCGGCCTCGGTGGTGCTCAAGGTCGCGGCGGCCGACCCGAGCAGCCGCCAGACCGGCATGGCGATGGGACTCTATGAACGCGAGGTCCGGTTCTACACCGATATCGCACCAGGTCTCGGCGGACCCGTCGCACCCTGCTATCACGGAGCCTACGACCCGGCGAGCGGCGCGTTCGACCTCCTGCTCGGCGACGCCGATCCCGCCCAGGTCGGTGACGAGATCCGCGGTGCCACAGTCGAACAGGCGACACTGGCGCTCGGGCAGATCGGGGTGGTGCACGGTCGTCTGCTCGGCGATCAGGCACTGGAGGACGCGCAGTGGCTGAATCGCGAGTCACCGGTGAACCAAGGTCTGATCAGCGCGCTGTACGCCGGGTACCTCGACCGCTACCGCGATCAGCTCGCGCCCGAACACCGGGATGTGTGCGAACGGTTCGTCGCGTCATTCGATGCCTTCATGGATGCCGAGGGTGCCCCGGACGTGCGGCACGGGCTCGTGCACGGCGACTTCCGGCTGGACAACATGCTGTTCGGACCCGAGGGTTCCGAACGCCCGGTGACGGTGGTGGACTGGCAGACCGTCACCTGGGGCCCGGCGTTCACCGATGTCGCGTACTTCCTCGGCTGCGCGCTGCCCGTCGACCAGCGCCGGGCGCACTACGACCGGTTGTTGGCGGTCTACCACGACGCCCTCGGTGGCGCGGCCGGGGTGAGCCTCGACGAGGTTCGCGAGGGCGTGCGCCGCCAGAGTTTCTTCGGTGTGCTCATGGCCATCGTGTCGCCGATGCTCGTCGAGCGGACCGAGCGTGGCGACGAGATGTTCATGGCGATGATCGCGCGCAACTGTCAGCACGTCCTGGACACCGACGCACTGGCCCTGCTGCCCGCCCCGACCACGCCGGAACCGTTGCAGCCCAACCCGGAAGACGACGGCCGCCACGACCCCACCGACGAGCCGCTGTGGAGTGAGAGCTGGTACCTCGACTTCGTCGATCCCGACCAGCAGATCGGCGGCTGGATCCGGTTGGGACTGATCCCGAACGAGAACCATGCGTGGATCAACGGCCTGTTGTGCGTGCCGGGCGGTCCGACGATCGCCATGCTCGACTTCGACGCCCCGCTGCCCGAGGATCACACGCGCGTCCGGTCCGACGGCATCGAGCTGGACATCGACGTGCCGGCGCCGCTGCGCACCTGCCGGGTCGCATTACGGGGACGGGGAGAGGCCCACGACGACGCCGCGGCGATACTGCGCGGCGAGCCAGGCCGACCGGTCGAGGTCTCGATGGACCTGACCTGGACGACGGTCGGGCAGCCGTATCAGTACCGCATCTCTCCACGTTACGAGATCCCCTGCACGGTAACGGGAACCGTGGTGGCCGACGGGCGTACCCACGAGTTCACTGCCGTCCCGGGTCAGCGTGACCACTCGTGGGCGGCGCGGGACTGGTGGAGCATGGACTGGGTGTGGACCGCACTGCACCTCGACGACGGCACCCACCTGCACGGGGTGCAGCTCCTGATCCCCGGCACACCACCGATTGGTATCGGCTATGCCCAGCGGGACGGGGAAGGGCTCGTCGAGCTCACCGAGGTCACCGCGCGAACCACCTTCTCGGACAACGGACTACCGGTTTCGGCCGAGGTCGACTACGCGCCGGGCGACATCACGGCCACCATCGACATCCGCGGGCACGCCCCGGTGCTGCTCACCTCCAAAGACGGCAGGCTCAGCCAGTTCCCGCGCGCATGGGGGACGGTGACCACCACGGATGGCCGCACCGGGGTGGGCTGGATCGAGTGGAACCGCAGCCAGGGCTGATGCGGGCGACGTCCTAGCCGGTGGTGCTCTGGATCTGCACGAGATTGCCGCAGGTGTCGTCGAGCACCGCGGTGGTCACCTGACCCATGTCGGCGGGTTCCTGGGTGAACTGGACGCCGCGGTCGCGCAGCCGTGCGTACTCCGCGCGGACGTCGTCGACGACGAACGCGGTGTAGGGGATTCCGTCGGCGACGAGCGCGTCCTTGAAGGGTCTCACCGCGGGGTGACCGTCAGGCTCCAGGACCAGTTCGGCGCCGTCGGGATCCTCCGGGGCGACGACGGTGATCCATCTCGGCCCGCCCACCGGAACATCGTGTTTCTTCTCGAAGCCCAGCACCTCGGTGTAGAACCGCAGTGCCTTGTCCTGATCGTCGACGAAAATGCTCGCGTAGCTGATTCTCATGGCGTCCCCTCCTCGGAGTCGGTGCGCGTCACCCACCGCTCGGCGATGTCGCGCAACGGTTCGACGTTGATGTGGTGGAACTTGTAGCGGCCGTCGCGACGGGTCTCGACCAGGCCCGCCGACTCCAGCACATCCAGGTGCTGGGACGTCGACTGGCGGGACGCGCTGATGCCGTGCTTGGTCGCCAACCGTGCGCAGATCTCGAAGAGTGTCTGGCCGTCCCGGTCGGTCAGCTCATCGAGGATGGTGCGCCGCGTGGGGTCGGCCAAGGCCTTGAAGACGTCGCCCACAACTCGACAATAGGCAAGTAAATACTTGCATGTCAATGGGCGGCCGCGGCGCTCAGCCGTCGGTGTGGTTCCAGGGGGTGTCCGCGAGGTTCGCAGGCGCAGGAAGTCGCGACTCCGGCAGCGGCGGAACCGCTTTCAGGAGGGGGTTGCGGTCCCGGAGGGCGCCCGCGGTCCGGCCACGGCCCCAGCCGACCATCTCCCGGTACCCGCCGAACAGGCCGGCGCGACTGACCGCGGCTTCGTCGGCATGCGGGCTGGCCGAGTCGACGGGCGCCGAGACGGGGGAGACGTAGAGCGCGTCGACGGGGCAGTAGGCCTCGCACATGAAGCAGGTCTGGCAGTCCGACTGCCGGGCGATCACCGGGATGCCGTCCTCGCCGCGGTCGAACACGTCGGTGGGGCAGACCTTGACACAGACGTCGCAGGCGATGCAGGCGGCGGCGCTGACGATCTCGATCATGCCACCGCCTCTGCCGAAACCAATTGGGGCAAAACCGGATCCGGCGCGGTCCACACCTCGTCGAATCCGCCGACCAGCATGCGGTGCGCTTGCCGGTGATCGGTGGCGGGCCGGTCTTCACGGCGGTGCAGGCCCCGCGTCTCGGTGCGCGTCAACGACGCCGCGGTGATCCACCGCGCCGTGGCGACCAGCGCCACGGCCTGCCGGGTCTTGTACGCCTCCCGCGCCGGCACCGGCGCCAGCCCACCGGCGATGTCCCGCCACACCCCGTTGAGGGCCTCAGCGGACTCGGTCAACCTGTCGTGTGCTTTGAGGTGACTGCGGGTCGGCGGCAACACGTGGTCCTGTGCGGCCCGCACCACCTCGTCCACGGTCGGGGCGTCGGTCGGCCCCGGCCGCATGCCGACCAGGCCGGTCACGTCGGCCGCGGCGACCTCGGTTCCGGCGCGGCGACGGCTGAACTCGGCGGCGCCGCGCCCGGCGAACGTTCCCGACGCGATCGCCCACGATCCGTTGTGGCTGCCGCCGCCGCTGATCGCCCCGGTGATCAACTCCCGGGTCGCCGCGTCGCCCGCGGCGAACAGACCCGGAACGGTGGTGGCACAATCCGGTCCGGTCAGCCGCAGGCCGCCCGTGCCCCGCACCGAGCCCTCGTAGACCATGCGGAGCGGGTAGGCCGTGACGAACGGATCGATGCCCGCCTTGTCCAGCGGCAGAAAGTAGTTGGGCTGGGCGTCGCGCATGGTCTGCCGGATGTGCGCGGGCGCCCGGTCCAGCCTGGCGAATACCCGCTGCCCGCGTGCCAGCGCCCGTTGCGCGTCTTTACGCCCGGCCAGACCGCGTTCGGTCGGGAAGGGCCGACCGTGCTCGTCGTAGAGGCTGGCCCACTGCAGCATGCGTCCCTTGGTGTGGATGCCCCATTCCGGTGCCAGCGCGTAGGCGGTGCAGAACTCCATGCCCGACAGGTCGGCACCCACCTCGGCGGCCATCAGGTAGCCGTCGCCGGTGTCGACGTTGGTGCCGAACGACCCGGACAGGAACGCGGTCCCGCCGGTGGCCAGTACCACCGCGCCGGCGGTGACGCGCCACTGCCTGCCGCCGTCCTGGCGGGCAATCCCGTGGGCTCCGTTGACGATTCCATCGGTATCGGTGGCGAGCGCGGTGGCGGGATGGTGATCGAGGATGCGCACCCCGCTGCGGTGGGCCTTGCGCCGCAGCCGGCGCATGTACTCCGGGCCCTGCAGGCTGACGCGGAGCTGCCGTCCGTCGTCGCCGACCGGGAACGGGTAGCCCCACTCGGCGAGCTGCTCGACGCGGTCCCACGACGCGGACAGCACCCGTGACATCCAGTCGGCATCGGTGAGGCCCCCGGCGGCGGCCTCGCGTTCCCGCATGGATTCGTCGCGGCGCGGGCCGGGCGGGATCAGCCACAGGTTGTTGCCGCCGGCGGCGGTTGCTCCACTGGTTCCGCAGTACCCTTTGTCCACCAGGGTGACCCGGCTGCCGGACTCGGCGGCGGCGATCGCGGCCCAGGTGGCCGCCGGGCCGCCGCCGATCACCAGGACGTCGGTGACATGTACGTCGACGTCACCGGCTGCGGTCATGCCCGACCTCCTCCTGCACGCCCAGCTCGGCCAGCAGCGTGCGGCGAAGTTCGTCGAAGCCCTCGTCGCCGCGGCTGCGCGGGAACGGCAGCTCCACCCGACGATCCAGCGAAACCTTGCCTTCGGAGAGCACGACCACCCGGTCGGCGAGCAGGATGGCTTCGTCGACGTCGTGGGTGACGTGCAGCACGGCCATGTGCCTGCGGGCCCACAGATCGTGCAGCAGGCGGTACATCTTGAGTCGGGTCAAGGCGTCCAGCGCGCCGAACGGTTCGTCGAGCAGCAACAGGTCGGGCTCCCGCACCAGCGCCCGGGCCAGCGAGACACGTTGTGCCTCACCGCCGGACAGGGACAGCGGCCAGGAGCGGGCCTTGTCGGCCAACCCGACCTCGTCGAGTGCGGCCTGCCCGCGGGCGGTCCTGCTCGGTGCGTCGGGGCCGGCATCGGGCAGTGCGAAGGTGACGTTGGCCAGCGCGCGGCGCCACGGCAGCAGGCGCGGATTCTGGAACACCACGGCCCGCGAGCGCGGCACGATCACCGACCCGTCGGCCTGGCCGTCGAGCCCGGCGAGGATGCGCAGCAGCGTGCTCTTGCCCGAACCGGAGCGGCCCAGCATCGCGACGAACTCACCGTCGGCGATGTCCAGATCGAGGCCGTCGAGGACCTGCTGGGCGCCGAACGCACGCCGCAGGTCGCGCACGGTGACCACCGGAGCGCTCATACCGTGGCCTCGAATCCGGCGAACCCGTTGCGCCAGGACAGCAGCAACCGCTCCAGCAGTCGCACCAGTGCGTAGGAGGCCAGGCCGAGCACCGCGTAGATGACGATCACCAGCAGCGACACGTCGAACTGCAGGTTGGTCTGCGCGCGCGACATCAGGAAGCCGATGCCCTCGGTGGTGTTGATCATCTCGGCGAAGATCAGGCTCAGCCAGGCGCTGGACAGTCCGAGACGAAGGCCGACAAGGAAATTCGGCATCGCACCGGGCAGGATCACCTGGGTGATCAGCGTGGTGCGGCGGACCTCGAGGGTCTGCGCCATCTCCACCAGCTGTTGGTCGACGCCGCGGATCCCGGAGTAGGTGTTGATATAGATCGCGATCGCGACACCGAGGGTGATGAGCACGATCTTGGGTCCCTCGCCGATGCCCATCCAGATGATGAGCAGCGGGGTGAGCGCGAAGTTCGGGACGGCCTTGAGGATCTGCATGCTCCAGTCGAGGAGGTCCTCACCGGTGCGGGTCAGGCCGGCGAAGACGGCGAGCAGCACGCCGAGGGTGATCCCCAGCACGGTGCCGATCAGCACCCGGGTGGTCGAGGTGCCGATGTGCAGCGCGAGCTGGCCTTCGGTCAGCAGACGCCATGCGGTGACGGCGACATCTGACGGCGGAGGGAACAGATCCGTGTTGAGCAGTCCGGTGCCCGAGCCGATGGTCCACGCGGCCAGGACGAGCACCGGGCTGACCATCCGGCGGACCGGGCGGGGGATCCGCGCCCAGATCCCGCGCCGGCGGCGGTGCCCGGCGACGACGTCGATCAGTTGCGGTGCGGGCCTTTCCGGACGAACCGGTGCGTCGACGACGGTCACGACTGCGCTCCGGCCCACTCGCGAACCGAGTACTGGCCTTCCAGGGAGCCGTCGGCTTCGAGGAAGTCGTAGGCGGCCTGGAGCTGGTCCACACCCTGCGCCGGGAACGGCTCGGTGTTGAACTCGTCGGGCCGCGTCGACTCCCTGACGAACTCGATGTCGGTGCCGCCGGTCTGGGCGACCCATTCGGCGTACTGGTCGAAGTTCTCGCGGATGTCCTTGTTGACCGCGGTGACGGCCTGGCGCCAGGCGTCGGCGAAGTCGGGGTGCTCTTCGGTGAAGGTGGACAGCGCGATGTTGGTGCCGGTGCTGCCCAGGCCGTGTCGGGACAGGCTGTCGATGATCGGGAATCCCTTGCTCTGCAATTCGATAGCGCTGGCACCGGTGACGACGGTGGCGTCGATCTGGCCCGAGCTCAGACCGGCGATCGATTCGGGTGTCGGCACGTCACGCACCTGGATCTTGCCGTTCAGGCCGGCCGCGTCGATCAGCTGCTTGGCCGCCCGGTCGCGGATGGTGCCCTGCGGCGCGGTCACCGACTTGCCGACCAGGCCTTCGATGTCGGTCGGTCCACCCTTGGCGCCGACCAGCCACGCATCGCCGTTGATCGAGTCGAGGGTCAGCAGAACGACCTTCGGATCGCGGCTGCGAGCGCGCAGCGCCGGGTTGTCGCCGATGGCGGCGACGTCGACGGCCCCGGCGAACAAGGCCGATGCGACGTCACTGCCGGACTGGAAGAACGCGTACTCGATCTTGTCGACGCCGGCGTCCTTGAGTTGCTCGGCCAGGATGCCCTGCTTGTCGCCCCAGCCCAGCGACCCGGCGGGAGTGCCGGTCGGAGACGTGGCGCCGATACGCAATGTGTAACCACCGGATCCGTCGTCGCCGCTGCCACAGGCCACGGCCGAGCTCAGGACGGCAAGTGTCAGGGCGGTGCGCGCGAGGTGGCGGTACATGGATGGGCCTCCGGGAAAGGGTTATCGCGTCAGAAACACGGATCGACCCCAGTAGATGTCGGATGCGCGGAGGAAGCGACAGTTTGGCTCAGTCTGACCTGAAAGAGCCGGCGTCGTATGTCGCACGGGCCCGTTCGATCTCCGGCAGGTGGGCCTCGGCCCAGTCGAGCAGAACGAGGATCGGCTGACGAAGTGTCCTGCCCAGGCTCGCGGTCAGCGACTTCTAGGTCACCGCGGGGATCGCGAGTCGCAGGTCGTTGAATCGGCGTGGTTGTTCGCAGAGCAGGTTCAGCACGCTCAGCGACCACTTGTCGAGCACCTGATCGAGCAGTTCGCGATGCGGGGCGGAGATCAGGATCCCGCCGTCGAAGGCTTCGGCGGTATCGGTCATGAAACCTCGTCTCGTTGAAGTGCCTTTCGGACACCTCGTATCCAAAAAATATCGGATCCGCTACGCGGTCTGACCGGATGAGGGAGTGACGGATGCCCGCTGGAGTCATGCTCAACGCCAGGCCCTTGACCGACAGTCATCAGCACACGCCGAACGCCAAGGAGAAGCCATGAACGATCTGCCCCTGACCGAGACTTACGGACGCTACCTCCGGTGCCTCAACGACAGACGGTGGGAGGACCTGGGGCAGTACGTGTGTGACGACGCGATCCACAACAAGCGGCCACTGGGATTGACCGGGTACCGGGAAGTGCTCGAATCGGACACCGCGGCGATACCGGATCTGCAGTTCCACGCCGAGATCGTCGTCGCGCAGCACGATGTGCTGGGCGCCGTGCTGACCTTCCACTGCACACCGGAGCAGCGGTTCCGCGGCCTCGAACCGACCGGAGCGCAGATTTCATTCAGCGAACACGTCTTCTACCGGTTCCGGGACTCCCGGATCGCCGAAGTCTGGTCGCTGATCGACACCGAGGCCATCGCGGCGCAACTCGGTCGCTGAGCGCCGCCGGCCGCTATCGAATGTCCACTCGATGTGCACCAATACTCATGCCGATGACCGACCCATCGGGCAGGGTCTTATCTGCAACACGGTGTCCCGAGCGACACAGGAACATGGAGAGGCGCGATGAGAGTGTCGTTGCAGACCTATGGCGGCCAACTGGGCGGCCTCGGTCGGCCCGAGCACGTCGTCGACACCGATTCCCTTGCGCCCGAGAACAGCCGGGCGTTGGCCGGTTTGATCGCCGCGGCCGAAGCCTCGTTGGCGGCGCCACGTCCGACGAATGAGAATCTGCGCGACGCCCAGACCTACGTCGTCGAGATCCACGAGGGTGACGCGTCCAGGACTCTGGAGGCGACCGACGGCAGTGTGCCCCCCGAATTCGCTCGTCTGCGCGATTGGCTTCGGAGCCGGTAGACAGCGGATCGACATCCACGGTCCGACTCGCGTACTGCGCGACACGCGTCAGCGCGGCCCCGGCGTTAGCGTCAAGGGTGGCAGGCACGTCGGGGACCGCTTGCCGATGAACTGGAGGGACTGAAGTCGACGATGAGCATCTTCCACGAACTCAACTGCATCATGCCGCCGCACCTCCTGGACCGGCTGGTGGACTGCGACGACTCCCAGGTGCGGGAGGCGGCACGACGGACACTCGTCACGAGCGCCCACCTGCGGGGTGCACGGTCGACCCACCCTGCGATCGCCGGCGATCTGGCCACCCCGGCACAGGGCAGGCGCACGATCTTCGACGCAGAACACCGGGAATCGCTCGCCACCGCCGTGTTGGTGCGCACGGAGGAGGCGCCGCCGGTGTCGGAGGTGGCGGTGAACCAGGCGTTCGACGGGTTGGGCTGGACCCGGCAGTTCTACGCAGACGTTCTCGACCGGGACTCGATTGACGGAGCCGGTATGCGGCTGGACGGTTACGTGCACTACGGCGAAGAATTCAACAACGCCTTCTGGGACGGTAGGCACATGGTGTTCGGTGACGGCGACCTCGTCCTGTTCGCCGACTTCACCGGTGCACTCGACGTGATCGGGCACGAGCTGACACACGGAGTTACCGAGACGACGGCCGCACTGGTGTACCACAACCAGCCGGGAGCGCTCAACGAGTCGATTTCGGACGTATTCGGGTCGCTGGTCAAGCAGTGGTCGCTCGGGCAGCCCGCGGAGGACGCCGACTGGCTCATCGGTGCGGACATCTTCACGCCGAGTCACGCCGGCGACGCCCTGAGATCCATGAAGAATCCCGGGACCGCCTACGACAACCCGACGATGGGCAAGGATCCGCAACCTGCGCACATGCGTGACTTCGTGGTGTTGCCGGATACCGCGCGCGGCGACAACGGCGGTGTCCACATCAACTCCGGCATCCCGAATCGCGCGTTCTACCTCACTGCGGTGAACATCGGCGGCCAGGCGTGGGAGGCGCCCGGGCGCATCTGGTACGAGACGCTCAAGGCGTCGAGCAGGAGGACGGACTTCCAGCAGTTCGCCGACGCCACCGGCGCAAAAGCCCAGCAGCTGTTCGGAATTGACGTCCGGCAAGCGGTCGTCGACGCCTGGGACCAAGTGGGCATCACCGTGGCGCGCTCGCGGGGAGAAGGGTCGGCATCCGCGGCTGCGTCCTGAGACGGCTGGTGCGGCCGTGGGCGATCGGTCATTGAGGCTGCCGCCGCGCAAGCGGGCCGACCGAAACCCAGAGTCATCGCGCAGGTGCCCGTGTTGCCCACCGAGGACCCCGAGGACGGACACGGCTTCGCCGCCAGCGCACTCGCGTTCTACGAGCGATTCCGTCCTATGTCAGGGTGATCGAACGCGAAGGCGTCGACTCGGTCGCCGACCTGGCCGCTGTGGGCGACGCCGGTGTGATCCGGCGCCGTGTGCAGCGCTACTACGACGCCGGGGCCACCGACATCGTCCTCAACCCCCTCGACCCGGCCACGCTGCCCCCAGGTGTGGGACATCGCCGGATCATTGACGACGTCACTGCACAGAAACCGAATTCGAAGGAGGAGTCGTGAACGATCTGCCGCTGACCGAGACCTACGGGCGCTACCTGCAATGCCTCAACGAGAGGCGACGGGAGGACCTGGGGCACTTCGTCTGTGACGACGCGGTCCACAACAGGCGACCACTGGGGTTGGCCGGGTCCGGGAGATGCTGGAATCGGACACCGCGGCGATACCGGATCTGCAGTTCCACGCCGAGATCGTCGTCGCGCAGCACGATGTGCTGGGCGCCGTGCTGCCCTTCCGCTGCACACCGGAGCAGCGGTTTCGCAGCTTCGAACCGACCGGCGCGCAGATCTCTTTCACCGAGCATGTGTTCTACCGGTTCCGCCCGACTCCAGGATCGCCGAGGTGTGGTCGCTGATCGACACCGAAGCGGTCGGGGCACAGCTAGGCCGCTGCGCACCGGGGGTAGTCGACTACGCGTGTGTGCGGACGCCGACGCGCTTAACGTCACCGAGGTCAGAATCGGCTGGCGATCGGTGGAGGTACCCTTTGAGTTTCACGCTGTACCGCACCTTTTTTCAAAGTATTTCGACTCCGAGTTCTTCGCGAACACGTGGGGCAGCACGTACAACGGAACGCGCAAGCACTGATCCGGTCGGGTCACCCGGTACCGCGGCCGAGCACCACGCCGACGTCGAGGTGCCAGTGATGCGGCACCGTAGCCGTGCGAAACGATGTCGGAGCCGGAGTGCCGGTGCCGTTCTCCACGTCTGCATCCGAGGCCGCGTCACAGTGACGGAACTACGTATCGGCGGTGATGCCGTCAGCACCGACCGGTGAGGTTCTGCGCGGTCTAGCGGCCGTCAAAGTGCCACCGGCGCAATACACCATCGCGACGATATCGGTGCCGGTCCGACCGAGGCCGAGATCTCGCGGGCTGTTGAGGTGCAGACCGCTCCGTCGGCGGTGCTGACGGATCAGCGCAATATCCGTTGGATAATGTATGCAGTGTGCTGAGCCTGACGCAACTCGAAGTGCTGATCGTTGTGGCCGAGTCCGGAGGGTTTTCCGGCGCCGCCAAGCGCCTCTTCATGAGTCAGCCCTCAGTATCCAATCATGTCCGGAATCTGGAGAATTCGCTCGGGATACAGCTCGTCCAGCGAACTTCGCAGGGCGCCAGGACTACCACGGCTGGCGAGGTCGTCATCGAGCACGCCCGCAAGGTGTTCGAGCTGCTTTCGAGCTTGGAGCATCACGTTGCCGGTCTGCAGGGGCTGCAGGCCGGACGACTGGTGGTGGCCGGTACCACTACTCTCGGCACCTACCTACTGCCTCGCTTGGTGGCTGAGTTCACCGAACAGGCACCCAGGGTGGAGTGCCAACTTCGCGTGGGGAACGAGGACGCGGTAGAGAACTGGCTGGTGCGCGGCGAGGTAGCGCTGGGATTATGCGCCGAGCTCCCAAGCGAGGAGCAGTTGGTCGCGACGCCAATGTTCGAAGAGGCGATGGTTCTCGTCGCAGCTCCTGATGCGCCGTTGTGTGGAGTGCAGCTGAAGGCCGAAGATCTAGCGGGGCAACGGTTCCTGATGCGCGAGATGGGCTCCGCGACGCGGCGCCAGCAGGAAGCTGCCCTCAGACTCTGGGGACTGGGCTCCGTTGAGCAATGGGATCTGTGGGGGCCGGACACCCTCAAGGAGGCGGTGCATGCGGGTCTGGGGGTGGCACTACTTTCGGAACACGCCACCGCGCGCGAGCGGGAGTTCGGGCTGCTGGCTGCGTTGTCAGTGGAACCGGCTCCGCCGAGCCGAACAGCGTATCTGGTGCGGCGAGCTGATCGCGTGCTGACTCCTCCGGAGGAGGCGTTCGTTGCCTTGGTCCGAAAGCTTGCGAGCTGGCCTGTGTGACCGTGCCGCTGGTGCGGTTATGGCTCCGATAGCCAAGTCGGGGGTTCTATGTGGCGTTCGTCACCTGCACTGTTACGAGCGATCTTGTTCCACTCGCCCGTACCAGGAGCCCGCACGTGCTTTCTTCTTCATTCGGTGTAAACGGCCGTACATACACGATGCCGGGCGCTCCGGTGGTCGTGATTTGCATTGACGGAAGCGAACCCGAGTATCACGCAGCCGCGTTGAGCGCCGGCCGGATGCCCTCGCTCAGCCGAATGCTCGATGTCAATGGCAGCTCATGGCCCGGGCACTGCGCAATGCCCGCGCTGACGAATCCGAACAACGTTTCGATCGCCACCGGACAGCCACCAAGTGTTCACGGCATCAGCGGTAACTACACCCTGGACACCGAGACCGGGACAGAGATGCTGATGAACGACAGCCGGTTCCTGCGTGCGCCGACGATTTTCGCCGCCGCCACCGCCGCCGGCCTTGACGTTGTCGTCGTGACGGCGAAGGACAAACTGCGGCGACTGCTCGGGGCGGGACTGGTCGACAAAGGGCCACCTCTCGATGGCGGGGAAGGCTTGGTCGAGCCTCGGCGCACCGGCATCTGCTTCTCCGCGGAGAAGGCAGACGAAGTCACCCTGGCAGCCAACGGTATTGAGGACGTGCTCGAACTCGTCGGCAAGCCCCTGCCCGCGGTGTACTCAGCCGAGCTGTCCGAGTTCGCGCTGGCCGCAGGTGCTGCCATCTATGAGACTCGCTGTCCCGATCTGATGTATGTGACCTTGACCGACTACGTCCAGCACAAGCATGCTCCGGGCACCGAGGAAGCGAACTCCTTCTACGCGATGATCGATTCGTACATAAAGCGATTCGATGACCTGGGTGCGGTGGTCGTCGTCACCGCCGACCACGGAATGAGTGCCAAGACCGACGCCGACGGTAGGCCGAACATCCTGTATGTCGAAGACGAGGTCCGTCGCATCATCGGCGTTGACGGAGCGCGTGTGATCCTGCCGATCACCGATCCCTACACGGCCCACCACGGAGCATTGGGTTCCTTCGCCAGCGTCTATCTGCCCGCCGGTGTGGACCATGCGCTCGTCATCGATCGATTACGGATGCTGCCAGGGGTTTCCCATGCGCACACCCGCCGCGAGGCTGCGGAACGCTATCGGCTACCGGCCGACAGGATCGGAGACGTCGTACTACTCGCCGAGGCAGGGACTGCGCTGGGGCGATACGCGGAGTGGCACGACCTCAGCGGTTTGGACGCACCGCTGCGCTCCCATGGAGCGCTCGGTGAAGTGCAGGTTCCGTTCATCGTCAACCGTCGATTGCCGCGTCCGGCCCCGCTGGACGAGCCCTACGGCGAACCGGCATACGTGCACAACTACGACGCCTTCTGGGTGGCAACGACACTCGCCTCCCAGCAATCCCAGACCGTCTCAACGCTGTAGACCCACAACCCGATTGGTGGACTAGATGTCTGACACGCATGAAAGATCGATTAACCAGTTCGATCAGCTCGCCGTTTCGGAGGCGAAGTTCTCCCGTTTGAAATGGCGAATGTTGTTGGCTGCCATGTTCTGTTACCTATTCTTCTACACAGGTAGGCAGACCTTCGGCTTTGCCATCCCCGGAATCGAGGCTGATCTCGGCCTCAGTAAAACCACATTGGGTGCCATCAGTGGCGCGATGCTGTGGTGTTACGCGGTCGGGCAGATGATCAACGGCAACCTCGCAGACAAGTTCGGAGGGCGCAAGATGATGAGCCTGGGTGCGGTGTTGTCCACCCTCATGAACTGGTGCACCAGCTTCTCAGTTGGCTCGAAGTCACTGAGCATGTTCTGGGGGGTCAATGGTTTCACTCAGGCCATGGGGTGGCCTGGCGGCGGCCGGGTCATCTCGAACTGGTGGGGTCCCCACGAAAGGGGCAAGAGCTTCGGCTTCTACACTTTCGCAGCAGGGATGGCGTCGGTCCTGGCCTTCGTGACCTCCACCATCGTGGTGGACACACTGGAACTCGACTGGCAGTGGATCTTCCGTATCCCCGTACTCCTGATGCTGGTCGGTGGCGTGGTTTTCTACCTGGTCGCCAGGGACAACCCCAAGGAAGCCAACATCATTCCGCCCGCCTCGTTCACCCGCGATGAAGAGCACGTGGAAGAGTCTGTGGCAGAGGCCAACCCGGGACGTTCACTGGAGCGTTACAAGGCAGTCCTGCGTAATCCGAAAATCTGGTCCACAGGCGTCGCGATCGGCTTTCAGAACGCCGCACGCTACGGATTGTTGATCTGGGTCCCGGTGTACTTCCTCGGCGCCGACTGGAAGCAGAGCGAAGGGGGCATCAGTCCGCTCTGGATCTCGGTGGCACTGCCGGTCGGCATGGCCGTGGGCGCACTCACGAACGGCCAGCTGTCGGACCGGATCTTCGGATCGCGCCGAGATGTGCCCATCATCCTGTTCATGCTGCTGGGCGCCGTTGCCGCGATGACGATGTACCTCGCTAATCTGGGTACCGTGGCCGGCATCATTGTGCTGTTCCTGACCGGCTTTTTCGTCTACGGACCGCAGTCGTCGTTCTGGGCCCTGTGCCCGGACATCGCAGGCAAGAAGATGGCAGGCACCGCAACGGGTGTGGTGAACTTCTTCTCCTACCTGTTCGCGGGTGCTGCCGAGCCACTCGTCGGTTACATCATGGATGACACAGGCAACACCTCGCTGATCTTCCCGATCGTCGCCGCATCGTGCGTGGCCAGCGCCTGTGTGGCCCTGACCATCCGTCGCTGACACAGAAGGAGAAAACTATGACTGCAATCATCAACGGCAGTGACGAACACCGCGTCACCGTCGGTGCCGAGAACATTGCCGCAGCTGTCTGGTCAGGGCTGGAGGCGGGATTCTCGGTTGAACCCCAACCCTTCCCAGTCCTGCGGAGCGGGGAGGTGCTGGTGAATGTGGAGCTGGCTACCATCTGTGGAAGTGACCTGCACACCATCAACGGTGACCGGCCCACACCTCTGCCCACTGTGCTCGGACACGAGACGGTCGGGACCATCGTGGCAACCGGCGGGAACGTCACCGCACACGACGGGCAGCAGCTCGGGATCGGTGACCGCATCACGTGGACCATCGGGACCGCGTGCGGGCAATGCAGGCGCTGTCTACGCGGCATTCCCCAGAAGTGCCTGACAGTGCGCAAGTACGGCCATGAAGCGATGGACGACCACTGGCGCCTCAACGGAGGCTTGGCCACGCACTGTCATCTGATCGCCGGCACTGGCCTGGTGCGGGTGCCAGATGACCTTCCCGCGTCTATTGCGGCTCCGGCGAACTGTGCCACCGCCACGGTGGTGTGCGCAGCGCGGCGGGTGGGCCTGAACGCCGAGGACGCCGTGATCGTCCTGGGCTGTGGGATGCTCGGTCTCACCGCGGTCGCCTACGCCCGTGATCTCGGCGTCGAGAACATCGTGGCCTGCGATGTCGATGCGGGCCGTCGCGAAGCCGCAAGGGAGTTCGGTGCCACAGTCACTTGTGCCCCTGACGACCTGGCGGCGGCAGCGGCCGAACAAGGTGCCGACGTGGTGTTTGAGCTCTCGGGAAACAACAGGGCGGTTCAAAGCGCACTCGCAGTGGTCGACATGGGCGGACGGATTGCGCTGGCAGGTTCGGTGTCGCCTTCTCCGGAGATCGCCTTCGAGCCGAGCGGTTACGTGAAGAACCTGACCACATTGGTCGGTAGCCACAACTACCGGGTGGGCGATCTCGCTGAAGCCGTCGACTTCCTGCAACGGAGTGAATGCCAGCGTCTGTTCGCCGATCTGGTGTCCGCACCGTATCCGCTGAAGCAGATAGACGACGCCGTCGCGGCCGCCCGCGCCGGGGCCGCTCCGCGCGTTGCTGTGTGTATGCAGTGACACCCCGCCGCAAGGCTCGGCGACCCCAGTCAGTCGCGCCAAGCCCGGGAAGCAAGAGCCGAACTCGCCGTTGAGGCGCCAATTAATTGAGAGGAAAGCTATGAGCAACAACACCACCGGGTCGATAAGTCTGGTTGTCTTCGATATGGCAGGCACGACCGTTGAGGACAGCGGGCTGGTGCAGCGAGCGTTCCTCGCCGCCGACGAGCACGCCGGCCTCTCGGCGACGCCCGCCGACCGCGAGGAGATGCTGAGGTATGTCTCCGAGACCATGGGGCAGTCGAAGATCGTCGTTTTCCGGCACTTGGCCGGCGGCAACGAGCAGCAGGCGCAGGCGGCGAACATGGAGTTCGAGCGCGCTTACGCGCAACTGGTTGCCGAGGGCAACTGCAGTCCCATCCCCGGCGTCGAGGACGTCGTGCAGACATTGCGTTCCCGCGGTATCAAGTCTGCGTTGACGACTGGCTTCGCCGCCGAAACTCAGTCGGCCATCATCGATGCCCTGGGCTGGCAGAACTTTGCCGACGTCGTCTTGTGCCCGGGCCCGGGTGTTCGCGGCCGCCCGCACCCGGACATGCCGCTCACCGCGTTGATGCGCGCTGAGGCCGAATCGGTGTGCTCGATGGTTGTCGTCGGGGATACGTCCTCGGACATCGTCAGTGGCCTTCGCGCCGGCGCGCGGGCGGCAATAGGTGTGCTCACCGGTGCGCACGACACTGCGCAGCTGTCCGCGGCGGGCGCGACCCACATCCTGAACAGTGTCGCAGAGCTGCCGGCCCTTTTGGACACTCTCGACTAGGTACTGGCAACACGGGAACAGCGAAGACCTCCGGGTTGGCGTCGGACATAGCAACGACATCGATCTCGGGGGTCTTCGTTCTCTGTGCTGCCCTCACCGCCGCAGTCGGCGGCGGTAACTGCGGTTTCGCAACTCCGACCGGCTACCGAAACGGCATGGGCGGAATGGCGCTCGGCAGGTGGACCGGCGGGATCGCGCTCGGCAGTGGTACCGGTGGGATGGCGTTCGGCAGCTGCACGGGTGGGACCTCGTTCGGTAGCTGCACCGGCGGGACCGCACTCGGCAGCAGCACCGGCGGAACATCGCTGGGTAAGGGGAACGGGACCGGGGGCAGGGGTGGTACAGGCAGGGTGGTTTCGGGTTGGTCGGAGACGATGAGCGGGTCGGAGGCCGCGCCGCAGCCCACAGTCATCGCCAAAACGACCGGCATCGCGACGAGCAACGCCGTCGGCCGCCGCGGCGGTCCGGTGATCGCAGGCACTTTCCCACCCCCTCAACGAGGATGCCTTCGACGCTACACCGGGCCCGCGGTACACCAGCGATGTCAGTGCCGGCTGCTATCCATAGTCGACTCATCGACACGGAGGTAGGCATGGGGACATGGAGCCGCTGAAAGTCGACGGGGACCCCGGCGGTACTGGGTCCGGTGACGGTGGACTCCCAGCGCACACTGTGGCTGCCCGAGTCGGGGTTGCATCCGCTGCCGCCCGGTCTGGGCCGGTTTCCGCTGCGCAGAGTCGCCGACTACCCGGATACCGCACCGAGCGAATGGCTGTCGCGCGGCGGGGTGATGCTACCGAGCTACCAGCGCGAGGCCATGTGGCTGTCGTTCGAAGCGTCCGAACCCGCCGCATTGCAAGTCGGCGCCGGCAAGGTGTGCGCGGTCAGCGGCCTGCCGTGGATCGAGCATCTTGTCGGGCAGCCGCAGAACTATGTGGCGTTGCCGAAGCATCCGTGGTTGGACGGCATCAACGCCGGAGACAGGTTCATCCGCCAGTTCGTCGCCGTGCCGCTGGGCACCGGAGCCACCGTCGAGGGACAGGTCACCGGGCAGGAGACCCACGGGCGTGCAGTTGCGCGCCGGCTGCGGGCATGGGACTCGGGCCGGCGGGCGGGTGTTCGTGCACCTGTGCTCGGCCGCGCAATGTGCGACCTCGACCCGCCGGAGAACCTGGCGAACCTCACCAGTGTCGGCAAAAACCTTGGTGTGGCGGAAGATCCGTTCGTGCCGGTCGACCCCGCGGACGCGGTCGCGCTGGGCGTCGGCGGATCGGACGCGGTCACGGACGGGAAGTGGTAGCGCGGGTTCGCGACCCGCACGCCGTCGTGTGGCCCATCTCACGACGGCTGTAACAGCTAAGAAACAGTCACCGAACATCGCCGACGCCCGCGTGTAGTGCACTGTCTCCCGACATCGCAGATCTCGGGGACGGAGAGGCGCCGATGACTTGCACGGACATCGATGCTCCTGACTTCACGGCCATCGCCACGGCGATGGCCTCCACCGACACCGAGGTGCGCATCCGCGGCGCGATCGACTTCCTGCGCGTCGAGACGGGCTGCGACACCTTCCTGGTCGCCTACAAGCCTCCGCAGAGCGCGGGGTTCGCACTGGTGAAGTCGGTAGGCTATTCGGATTCCGTGGCAACGTATCTGAGTTCGGACATCCAGTCGATGCCGGAGTTTCAGACGCAGTTCTCCGACCACACCCGGATCACCGACTGGTTCGACGTACCCGAGTTCGCCGAGTCCTACAGCGGCGCGGAGATTCTGCGCCCGGAGGGCTTCACGAACGGTTTCCTGATGGTGCTGCACGACGGCGCAGGCGATGTCGTCGGCATGTGCCAGGCCAACATGGAGCACCCGCAGTTCTCGGCGCGCAGCCGCTGCATGATCGAGACGGCCCGCCCGCTGTTCACCAAGTACGTCACGCGGTTACGCGCCGAGGCGAGAGCTCACCTGACCCCGCGCGAGCAGGACATCCTGGCGCTGCTGCGCGGCGGCCTGTCCAACGCCGAGATCAGCGAGCGGCTCTATCTGTCCCCGCGGACCGTCAGCACCCACGTCGAACGGGTGCTGCGCAAACTCGGCGTCGCCAATCGCGTGGCCGCCGCCGTGCACGCCACCGAACTCGAACTCGGCGCCCCGTAACGTCCCGGAAACCGTTCGGCTCCAGCGAAATACGTCAGATGACGGATATCGGTCCGATCAGATCGCACCTACTCTGAGTTTCGAAGTCGCCGCCAGTCACTGCCCGCCGGGGTGCAGTGTCCACCACCGCGGCGTGCGTCTCTTCCGACACCCGGAGGCCCACAGATGACCTACCGACCGTCAGGTGGCATGCGATGAAGCGGCTCGCCTCGGTGTGCGCCGTCGCCCTGCTCACGATCGCCGCTGTCGTCGGCTGCGGACGGGAACCCGTACAGACAGGCAACATCTTCGTCATCGCGATCGAGTCCGAGGCCGACATCCTCGACCCGCAGGTCGCCGGCGGATGGGTGACCTGGCGGATCAACCGGCAGATCTTCGAACCACTCGTCGACCAGGACCTGACCATCCCGTCCGCCGAGGCGACCATCCCGCCGCTGAAACCGGGCCTCGCAGAATCGTGGGACATCTCCGACGACGGACTGGACTACACGTTCCACATCCGGCAGGGGGTGCGCTTCCACGACGGCACCGCGCTGGACGCGAAGGCCGTGGAGTACAACGTGCGCCGGATGTGGGACAAGGAGTCCCCGATGTACTCGGCCCGCGCGGGCGGCCAGACCGGATTCGTCTGGAAGTTCGTCGAATCCGTGGCCGTTCTCGACGAGTACACGCTGAGAATCCGTCTGAAGCAACCGTTCTCGGAGTTCCTGCGGATGCTCACCCAGGGCGGCAACGGCTCCGCCGCCATCATCAGCCCTACCGCGCTGCAGACCTACGGCGACGACATCGCCGACCATCCTGTGGGCACCGGGCCGTTCAAGTTCAAAGAACGCATCCGCGGCGAACGCATCGATCTGGTCCGCAACGACGACTACTGGGGCAAGGTGCCCAACATCGACGGTGTCGTGTTCCGGCCGCTGCCGGACCCGTCGGCACGCACCGCCGCGCTGCGCTCCGGGGACGTCGACATGATCGCGGTACCCAACCCCGACAGCATCGACAACCTCGTCAGCGAGGGATATCAACTCTCCGAGGGCATTCCGCCGCACACCTGGTACCTGTCCTTCAACATGAAGGACCGCTACACCTCGATCCCCGAGGTGCGTCAGGCGATCAATCTCGCGGTCAACCGGGACGGCATGGCACGCGACCTGCTGCGCGGATCGGTCACCCCCGCCTACGGCGTCCAGGCCATCTCGGCCGGCGGATACGTGGAGCGCCGAGACGTCTACGAACGCAACCTCGACAAGGCGCGTGAGCTGCTCGCGTCGGTCGGCCTGGAGAACGGGTTCAAGACGACGCTGATCACCTCCACCGACGGCTCGGGACAGATCATGCCCGCGCAGATGGCCGAGTACCTTCAGCAGAACCTGGCCGAGATCGGCGTCGACCTCGACATCCAGACCCAGGAATGGATCTCGTACCTGGGCGTGTGGGCCCGGGGAGCCCAGGACGGCGTCGGCATGTCCCAGATGTCCTGGGGGATGACCAGCCCCTACTGGCTCTACATCGTCACCTCCTCGGAGCTGCAGGCGCCCAACGGTCCGAACGTCGGCTACTACTCCAACCCCGAACTGGACGAGGCGATGAACAACGCGATCACCGCGCTGGACCCGGCGGAGGCCGAGAAGTGGTGGCGGGAGGCCAACAACATCGTCAGTGACGACGCCGCGCTGGTCCCGATCGTCAACGACAAGGCGCCGTATGTGCTGGCGCCTTACGTCTCCGGCTTCGTGTCGGCCAGCGAGGAGTGGTACGACCTGACGGAAGTGAGGCTCGAACAATGACCCGTGTCATCGGAAGTCGGCTGCTCTCAACAGCTCTGGTGCTGTTCGGCGTCAGCCTGATCGTCTTCCTGCTGCTGCAGATGGTCCCCGGCGACCCCGCCGTGACGATCCTGGGCACGGGGGCGACCGCGGAGACCGTCGCCGCGCTGCGCACCGAGTTGGGCCTGGACCGCGCGCTGCCCGTCCAGTTCTTCGAGTATCTCGGCGGCCTGCTGCAGGGTGACCTGGGCCGGTCCCTGACAGTCAACGCCCCCGTCACCGACATCATGGTGCCGAGATTCACCAACACCCTCGTCCTGACCGGCGCCGCGCTGGTGCTGTGCATCGTGGTGGCCGTGCCTCTCGGCGTCATCGCCGCGCACAAGCAGTACAGCATCTTCGACCGCGCCTCCATGGTCATCTCGCTGGCCGGCGCCAGCGTCCCGGTGTACTGGTTCGGGCTGCTGCTGATCGGCGTCTTCGCGATCACGCTCGGGTGGCTGCCCACGTCGGGCATGTACAACCCGCGCTTTCCCGGCGGAATGGGCGATCTGCTCGCGCACCTGGTCCTGCCCGCCATCGCGGCCGCACTGGTCCCGCTCGCGGTCATCGCGCGGATGACGCGCAGCGTGATGGTCGACATCCTGGCCCAGGACTACATCCGCACCCTGCGTGCCTCCGGGCTGTCGACGACGTCGGTGCTGTGGCGCCACGCGCTGCGCAACGCGCTGCCCCCGGTGGTCAATGTGATCGGCCTGCAGGTCGGCTACCTGCTGGGCGGGGTGGTGTTCGTAGAGGTCGTGTTCGGCTGGCCGGGTCTGGGTCAGCAGCTCTACACCTCCATCACCCAGCGCGACATCCCGGTCGTGCAGGCCGGTGTGCTGTTCATCGCGCTGGCGTTCGTGATCATCAACCTCTTCGCCGACACGGCGGTCGGCCTGCTCGATCCGCGCACCAGAAGGAAGGCCACAGCATGAGTGCAATGACCGATGCCGCGGTCGGGATGGGCCGCTCCCTGGTCGGGGCCCGCCGCGCCCCCGCGGGTGGCGACATGCGCACCGAATCCGATGCGTCGCAGCCACAGTGGCGTCTCGCGGTACGCGCATTCGGGCGCGACAAGTGGGCGGTGGTATCCCTGGGCGTGCTGGTCCTGGTGGCGCTGGCTGCGGTGTTCGCGCCGCTGCTGACGCCCTACAGCCCGGTGGCCGGTGACCCGGTCAACCGGCTGGCCGGCGTCGGCACCGACGGCCACCTGCTGGGCCTGGACGGGCAGGGCCGCGACATCTGGACCCGGCTGCTCTACGGCGGCCGCAACTCGTTGACCGTCGCGGTGGTCCCGGTGCTCGTGGTCTTCCCGCTGGCGCTGATGATCGGACTGTTCGCCGGTTACCGGCGCAGCCGCGCAGGCGAGACGCTGATGCGGATCCTCGACGTGCTGTTCGCGTTCCCGCTGGTGTTGCTGGCGATCGCGCTGTCGGCGGTGCTGGGCGCCGGGCTGGGCAACGTGATGCTCGCGATCGGTATCACGCTGATCCCGTACATGGCGCGGGTCGCCTACACCGCCACCGTTCAGGAATCGTCCAAGGACTACATCGAGGCCGCCCGCGCCTACGGCGCCAACCCGGTGCTGCTGATGTTCCGTGAGCTGATGCCGAACGTGGTGGTCCAGCTGCTGGTCTACGCCACCACGCTGTGCGGGCTGATGATCGTGGTGGCGTCGGGCCTGAGCTTCCTCGGAGTCGGTGTCATCCCACCCACCCCGGACTGGGGGATCATGACCGCTGACGGGAAAAACGTTCTGCTGGAAGGCATCTACCACGTGGCCACGATCCCGGGCCTGCTGATCCTCGTCGTCTCGCTGGCGTTCAACCTCGTCGGCGACGGCATCCGTGACGCCCTCGACCCGCGAAAGCAGACCAGCTGATGCACAACGCACTGGAGATCAAGAACCTGTCCGTCGAGTTCCACACCGACGGTGGTGTGGTCCACGCGGTCAAGAACGCGAACATCACCGTCCGCGACGGCGGCATCCTCGGGCTGGTGGGGGAGTCGGGCTCGGGCAAGTCGGTGACCTCACTGGCGGTGCTGCGCCTGCTGGGCACCACCAGGGCCCGGATCACCAGCGGGGAGATCCTGTTCCGCGGCGAGAACCTGCTGGACAAGACCGACAAGCAGATGCGTGCCATCCGAGGACCGCACATCGGCCTCGTCTCGCAGAACGCGCTGTCGGCGCTGGACCCGTCATTTACCATCGGCGCACAGCTCATGGAGGTGATCCGGCTGCACCAGCGCGTCGACAAGGCCACCGCTCGGGCGAAAGCGCTCGAGGTGCTGGACCTGGTCGCCCTGCCGGACCCGAAGCGCCGGATGAAGTCCTACCCGCACGAGCTCTCCGGCGGCCAGCGTCAGCGCGTCGTCATCGCGATCGCCCTGTCGTGCCGCCCGAACTGTTGCTGGCCGACGAGCCCACCACCGCACTGGACGCCACCGTGCAGAAGCAGATCCTCGACCTGCTCGTCGAGATCAACCGGGAACTCGGCACATCGATCCTGCTGGTGACCCACGACTTCGGCGTCGTGGCCCACGTGTGCACCGACGTCACCGTCATGCGCCGCGGGGACGTGCTGGAATCCGGCACCGTGGACCAGGTGCTGAACCGGCCGCAACATCCGTACACCAAGGGACTGATGCGCGCGGTGCCCCGCCTGCGGCTCGACGACGCCACCCGCGGGGTGCCGCGCGCCGACCGGCGGCTGTTCGAGTTCCACGGCGACACCACGAAGGAGACCGCCGATGTCGCGTAGCGAACCACTGATCCGCGTCACCGATCTCACCAAGGTGTTCTCCGTGCGCGGGGAGGACGGCAAACGCGGCGACTTCGTCGCGGTGGACTCGGTCAGCTTCGACATCCAGCGGGGCGAAACCTTCGGCTTGATCGGCGAATCCGGCTCCGGCAAGACCACCACCGGCCGCATGGTGATGCGGCTGGAGACCCCGACATCGGGGTCGGTGACCTTCGACGGCAACGAACTGGTCGGCCTGTCCGACCTGGACATGCGCCGCTACCGCCGACACATCCAGATGGTGTTCCAGGACTCGGGTTCGGCGTTCAACCCGCGCCGCAGCGTCGGCGCGCAGATCGCCTACCCGCTGACCCTGTTCCGTGCCGTCGGCTCAGCCGCCGAGGCCCGCAAGAAGACGCTGGAGCTGCTGGACCGGGTCGGCATGCTGCCGTCGCACTACGACCGCTACATCCACGAATTCTCCGGCGGGCAGCGGCAGCGCCTCGGCATCGCCCGCGCGCTGGTCACCGACCCCGAGTTCGTGGTCCTCGACGAACCCACCGCGGCGCTGGACGTGTCCGTGCAGGCGCAGATCCTCAACCTGCTCAAAGACCTTCAGCGCGAACGCAAGCTGACGATGCTGCTGATCACGCACAACCTGGCACTCGTCGAGCACATGTGCGAACACGCAGGCGTGCTGGACCACGGCAGGCTCGTCGAGTCCGGCCCGGTGGACCAGCTGCTCACCGACCCCGGCACCGAGATCACCCGCAAGCTCGTCGACGCCGTGCTCGAACCGGACCTGGCCGCGGCCGCCGGCTGAAAGGACACCATGACCGAAGTGCTCGCCGCCGAGCCCGCCACCGCACCCGACCCCGTCGACGCGGTACGCGCCGCGCTGGCCCAGGTCGCCCGGACCGAGGACAAGGTGCAGGCCTTCGCCGCGGTCTTCGCCGACGAGGCGCTCGCCGTGGCCCAGCGCCAGCGCGAGACCGGCCCGGCGGGAGCGCTGGCCGGGCTCCCCGTGGTCGTCAAGGACATCTATGACGTCGGCGGCTACCGCACCGGCAACGGATCGCTCGGCGCCCCAGAGCATCTGGCGACGGAGGACTCCGAGGCGGTGCGGCGGATACGGGCGGCCGGCGCGATCATCCTGGGCAAGACCACCACCCACGAGTACGCCTACGGCGTCTGCACCCCGCCGACGCGGAACCCGTGGTCGCTGGACCGCATCCCCGGCGGCTCCAGCGGTGGCACCGGCGCGGCCATCGCCGCGGGGGTGACGACCGCCGGGCTGGGCACCGATACCGGAGGATCGATCCGCATCCCGGCTGCGCTGTGCGGGGTCACCGGCCACAAGCCGACGTTCGGCACGGTGAGTCGGCGCGGGGTCAGCGCACTCAGTTCCACACTCGACCACACCGGACCGCTGGGCCGCACCGTCGAGGACACCGTCGCGCTGCTGGAGGTGATCGCCGGCCACGACCCGGCCGACCCGTACAGCAACGCCGCGCCGGTGCCGGACTTCCGCAGCGAATTCGACCGCGGCCTGGACGGTCTGACCATCGGGGTCGCCGAACCGTACTTCTGCGACCGGCTCGCCCCTGACGTGGCCGCGACCTTCGACGACGCGGTTCGCAGCCTGGAACGCGCCGGCGCGACCATCCGCCGAGTGAAGTTCACCGACGTCGAGTTGTGCCCGCACGTGGTCAACGTGGTCTGCGGGGTCGAGGCCGCCACCTGGCACGCGGCGCAGACCGGCATGAGCCCCGACAAGTTCGGTGACGACGTCCAGCAGGCGCTGGCCGTCGGCGCGGCTTACACCGGTGTCGAGTACCTGGAGGCGCTGCGCGCCCGGACCGCGGTCATCGCGGGCATGGACGCGATGTTCGCCGAAGTCGACGTGCTGGTGTCGGCCACCATTGCGATGACCGCGCCGCCGTACGGTTCGACCGAGGTCGAGCTTGGCGGCACGACCGTGCGAATTCTCGACGGCATCAACGCGCTGACCGTGCCCGCGAACGTCACCGGGATGCCGGCGCTGACCGTGCCCGCGGGCTTCGGCACCGACGGACTGCCGATCGGCCTGCAGCTGATGGCCCGCCCCGGGGCCGACGCGACGGTGCTCGGTGCGGGGCGCAGTTTCGAGACGCTCGCCGGCGGCGTCCGTGTGCCGGTTTTGACGTGACCCAGCCGAGGTGACGTACCACCACAACCCCGAGGAGATCCCATGTCCGACACCACCCCCGAGCCGTCCGCGGAGGACATCTCCGCGGTGTTCGAGTACGCCGGCCTGACCGTCGCGCCGGAGCGGCTGGCCGAGCACTACGAGACCTACGCATCCACCCTCGCGCTGATCCGCCGTGCCTCGGTCGACGGGCTGGGCGAAACCGTCCCCGCGGTCGGGTTCAACGCCGGCTGGTACTGAGAAAGGCACACACTGATGGAACTGTACGAACTCCCGCTCATCGAGGTCGCGGCGAAGATCAAGGCCAAGGAGGTCTCACCGGTCGAGGTCACCCGCTCGTCGCTGCAGCGGCTCGAGGAGACCGAGCCCGCGCTGACCGCGTTCGTCACCACCACCCCCGAGATCGCGCTGGAGCAGGCCAAGATCGCCGAGAAGGAGATCGCCGACGGCAATTACCGCGGGCCCCTGCACGGCATCCCGCTGGGTGTCAAGGACCTCTACGACACCGCCGGGGTGAAGACCACCTCGAGCTCCGCGCAGCGGGACACCTATGTCCCCGAGGCCGACTCGGTGTCCGTCGCGAAACTCTTCGACGCCGGGATGATCCTGATCGGCAAGACCCACACGCACGAATTCGCCTACGGCGCAACGACACCGACTTCGGGGAATCCGTGGGCGCCGGACCGGACCCCGGGCGGGTCCAGCGGCGGATCCGGTGCCGCAGTCGGCGCGGGCGTGGTGCACGTCGCGCTGGGCAGCGACACCGGCGGGTCGATCCGCATCCCGGCGGCGTTGTGCGGCACCGTCGGGCTGAAACCGACCTACGGGCGGGCCTCCCGCGTTGGGGTGGCGTCGCTGTCCTGGTCGCTGGACCACGTCGGCCCGCTGAGCCGCAACGTGATCGACTCCGCGCTCGTCATGACCGCGATGTCCGGCTACGACCGGCGCGACCCCGCCACCGTCGACCGGCCGGTGCCCGACATGGCCGACGGCATCGACGCCGGGGTCGCCGGCAAGAAGATCGGCATCCCGACCAACTACTACACCCAGCAGATCGACCCCGAGGCCGCCGCCGCGGCCGCGACGGCGGCCGCGCTGCTGGAAGGGTTGGGCGCAGAACTGGTCGAGGTGCAGATCCCGCTGGCCGAACACATCATCCCGACCGAGTGGGCCATCATGATGCCTGAGGCCGCCGCCTACCACCACGACTACCTGCGCCACTCGCCGGAGAAGTTCACCGACGAGGTGCGCACGCTGCTGGAGGTCGGCGCCGCCGAACTGGCCACCGACTACGTCAACGCGCTGCGGCTGCGCACCCTGATCCAGGGCGCGTGGCGGGACATGTTCGACAGCATCGACGTGCTGCTCGCACCCACCCTGGTCGGCCCGGCGACGCTGCGATCCGATCCGTTCATCACGTGGCCCGACGGCACGGCCGAGGCGGCGACGGCCGCGTACGTGCGCTACTCGGCGCCGGCCAACGTGACCGGGCTGCCGTCGCTGTCGGTGCCCGCCGCCTTCACCTCCGGCGGTCTCCCGCTCGGCGTGCAGATCCTCGGCAAGCCGTTCGCCGAGCCGGAGATCCTGCAGGTCGGCTATGCGCTGGAACAGAACTCGGACGTCGTCGGCCGGATCGCCCCGGTCACCGCAGAAGCGGCCTGACGTGCGGTTGCTGGACGGCGTCGTCGGGTGGGTCCACGACGACGCCGTCGCTTCCCGGCTGCAGGAGCTGCGCCACCAGCATGCCGTGGAGTACGTGCACCTCGACGTCTACGACCTGGATCGCAGGCGGTTGAGGGTGACCTCCGACGCGGGCGTCGACTATGCCGTCGCGCTGACCGGTGACACCGGCCTCGCCGACGGGGCGGTGCTGCTGCTGGAGGCCGACCGGGCCGTCGTGGTGCGTGCGGGCGCACCGACCCGGATGACGTTGCGGGCCTGCGACGTCGGGGCCGCGCTGCAGCTGGGCTTCCTCGCCGGGCATCTGCACTGGAAGGTCGACCGGGACGACGACAGGCTGGTGGTGCACCTGGAGTCCGCGGAGCCGGATTACACGGCCCGCATCGCCGATCTGCTGGACAGCGGCCGCGTCGAGCGTGTCGATGACTGACACCGGACAGCTGCTCGCGGCGATCCGGTTCGCCGACAGCGCCTTTCCGTCAGGGGGCTTCGCGTTCTCGTCGGGTCTGGAGGGATCGCACCGCGACGGCTTGGTGTGCGACGAGGACGACGTCACCGCGTTCACCGCCGAGCAGCTGCACGGCCGGTGGCACCACTGTGACCGGGTGCTGCTGCGCAGCGCGTGGGCCGCCGACCCGGCCGAAGTCGACCTGCTCGCCGAGGCCTGCGCCACGATGTCGGTGCTGCGGGAAGCCTCCCGCCGGGCGGGCGCGGCCACGCTGGCCACGTTCACCGCGGTCGTCCGCGCCGGGGCAGGGGAGGTGGCCGACTACCGTGACCGGGTCCTGGCCGGCACCGCTCCCGGGCACCTGCCGGTCGTGCAGGCGGTGTGCCTGCGCGCCGCGGGACTGACCCTGGCCACCGCCGAGACGGTGGCGATATGGCAGGTGCTGTCCGGAATCACCGGCGCCGCACTACGTCTGGGGATCATCGGGCACCTCGGCGCCCAGCGGATCGCGACGACGCTGACCCCGCATCTGCTCGACGTGCTGGCCCTGCGGCCGCGCACCACCCCCGCCCCGTTCACCGCCTACGCCGACATCGCCGCGCAACGTCGCGGCGACGGCGTGCGCCTGTTCGCCAGTTGAGGAGAGAGATGAACCTGACGCCCACCGAACTCGAGCGGCTGACTGTGTTCAGCGCCGCGGAACTGGCCCGGCGCAACCTGCGCGAGGGTGTGCTGCTCAGCCACCCGGAGGCGGTGGCGTTGCTGGTCGACGAGGTGCTGTTGGCCGCGCGCAAGAACCTGGCCTACGACGAGGTGATCGACCACGCCTCCGGGCTGCTCGGCGCCGCGCAGTGTGAGCCCGGGGTCCCCGACATGGTGGGCATCGTCGCGGTGGACGCGCCGTTCCCCGACGGGACCAAACTGGTGACGCTGATCGATCCGATCACCCAGGGCCAGGACGCGATCCGGCCCGGTGAGGTCATCGTCGGCGACGAACCCGTGCAACTGTTCCCCGGTGCGCCGCGGATCGCGCTCACCGTGGTCAACCGCGGCGATCGCGACATCCAGGTGCGCAGCCAGTCGCACTTCTTCGAGACCAACGCGGCACTGGACTTCGACCGGCGTGCGGCGTGGGGCCACAAGCTCGACATTCCGTCGGGCTCCGGGGTGCGTTTCGAACCCGGCATCCCCGTCGAGGTGCGCCTGGTCCCGATGGCCGGCGCGCGCGTCATCCAGGGGTTCTCCGGCACTGTGGACGGGCCCCTGGACGCCGACGGCGCGCTGGAGCACGCGGTGAGTGGACTGTCATGACCGCGATCGACCGTAAGGCCTATGCCCGCGCGTTCGGCCCCACCACCGGCGACCGGGTCCGGCTGGCCGACTCCGAACTGTTCGTCGAGGTCGAGCACGACCACACCGTGCCGGGCTACGAACTGCTCAGCGGCGCGGGAAAAAGCGTGCGGGACGGCGAAGGCTACCGGCCGTCGACCAGGGTCGCCGACGGGGCGCTGGACTACGTGATCATGAACGCGCTGATCATCGACGCGGTGACGGGGATCGTCAAGGCCGACATCGGGATCCGCGACGGGCGCATCGTCGGCATCGGCAAGGCCGGTAACCCCGACACCATGCCCGGTGTCACCGCCGGCATGGTCGTCGGAACCGCGACCACGCCGATCCCCGCCGAAGGCATGATCGTCACCGCGGGCGCCATCGAGACCCACGCGCATCTGATCTCCCCGCAGCAGACCGAGCACGCGTTGTCGACCGGAACGACCACGCTGATCGGCGGCTCCCTGGGGCCGACGTTCGAGGTCGCCACCGGCGGGCCGCGCAACCTCGGCCTGTTCCTCAAGGCCGGCGAGTACACGCCGATGAACTACGTCCCGTTCGGACGTGGCTCCTCGGATCCCGCCGCGGTGCTCGAGATGGTGGCTGCCGGGGCCGGCGCGGTGAAGATCCACGAGGACTTCGGGGCGTCACCGGCGATCATCGACCAGACGCTGGTGGCTGCGGACTCCGCGGACTTCGCGGTGCACCTGCACACCGACTCGATCAACGAGTTCGGCTTCTCCGAGACCACCATGTCCACCATCGGTGACCGGACCATCCACCTGTACCACGTCGAGGGCGCGGGCGGGGGACATGCGCCGGACCTGATCCGCTGCGTCGGCTACGACAACGTCATCCCGGGCACCACGAACCCGACGAACCCGTACACCCTCGGCGGGCTCGACGAGGGCGTGCCGATGACGATGCTGGCGCACCTGATGAATTGGGACGTCCCGGAGGACGTCGCGTTCGCCGAGGCGAGGATCCGGCCGCAGACCATGGTCGCCGAGGACTTCCTGCACGACATGGGCGCGATCTCGATCTTCGGCAGCGACACCCAGGGCATGGGCCGGGTCGCGGAGAACATTGCCAACTGCTGGCAGCTGGCGTCGGTGATGAAGCAGCGGGTTGGCCGGCTTCCGGAGGAGACGACCGCGGCCGCCGACAACGAACGGGTCAAGCGCTACATCGCCAAACTCACGATCAATCCGGCGCTCTCGGTGGGGGCGGCGGCGCACATCGGCTCCGTCGAGGTGGGCAAGGTCGCCGATCTGGTCATCTGGCATCCGGCGTTCTTCGGCGTCAAACCGAAGGTGGTGCTCAAGAACGGGTTCGTCGCGTGGGCCGCGCTCGGGGACGCCGCCGGGTCCATCTCGTCGTCGGAGCCGGTGATCCAGCGGGCGAACTGGGGCGCGCTCGGGGACGCCGCCGCCGAGCTGGGGTTCGTGTTCATGTCGTCGCTGGCCGTCGACGCGGGTGTGCCGCAGCGGCTCGGTTTGCGCAAGAACGTGCTGCCCATCTCCTCGGTCCGCGGTCTGCGCAAGAGTGACATGGTGCGCAACAGCGCGCTGCCGCACGTCGAGGTCGACCCGCGCACGTTCGACGTCCGCGCCGACGGCGAGCTGCTCACCGCCGAACCCGCTGCGACCGTGCCGTTCTCGCGGAAGTACCTGCTGCGATGAGGGCCGCGAGGATCGGCATCGGCGGCCCCGTCGGGTCGGGCAAGACCGCGCTCGTCGAGGCGCTGCTGGCCGGGTTCGCCGCCCGCGGACGCGTGCTGTCGGTGATCACCAACGACCTGGTCACCGCCGAGGACGCCGAACGCGTGCGCCGGTCCGGGCTGATCGATCCGCGGCGGGTCCGCGCCGTCGAGGCCGGCGGGTGCCCGCACACCGTGATCCGGGAGGACCCGTCGCTGAACGTCGCCGCCGCCGACGCGCTGGAGGCCGAGTTCCCCGACACCGAGATGATCCTGCTGGAATCGGGCGGGGACAACCTCGCGTCCACCTTCTCCCGCGACCTGGTCGACTACTGGCTGTTCGTGATCGATGTGGCCGGTGGCGACGACATCCCGCGCAAACGGGGCCCGGGCGTGTTGCGTTGTGATCTGTTGGTGGTCAACAAGGTTGATCTCGCGCCGTATGTCGGTGTGGACCTGCCGCTGATGCTGAAGGAGGCCGACGAGGTGCGGGCGGGCCGCCCCGTCGTCGCGATCAGCGCGCGCGGCGGCGACGGGCTGGACACGGTAATGGACGTGCTCGAACGCGAAGTGCTGTTCGTGTGACCGGTAGCGCCCGCAGGTCGCTGGACCTGGAGTTCGCCGATGTCGGCGGCCGCACCGCGCTGACCCGCCGCCGATACCGGTGGCCGCTGCTGATCGGACGGGTGTTCCCCGACAGCGCGCAGCCGGCGGTCGGATCGGTGACTGTGCAGAACGCGGCCGGGACCTTGATCCCCGGCGACGTGGTTACCCAGCGGATCGGTGTGGGCGACGGCGGGTCGGCGGTGGTGCGCGGTCAGGGCGCGACGATGGTCGCCGGCGTCCCGGGCGGCGAGCCGGCCGCGGAGGAGACCGAGGTGTGGGTGGACGCGACCGGCCGGCTGCTGCTCGACGCCTCGCCGCGCATCCTGACCCCGTACGCGCACTACCGTCAGCACACCCGGGTCTGCGTGACGCCGGGCGGACGCGCGGTCCTCGTCGACGCCGTGGTGCTGCACCCGGACCTGAGCCACGACATGTTCGGCAGCTACGAGTCCACCGTCGAGATCTTCGGTGATGACGGGGGATTGCTCGCGCTCGATGCGCAACTGCTCGACGCGATGCCCCGGGTCCGGCGCGCTCCCACGGCGTTTGCGACGGTATTCGTGATCGGCGACGACCTGGACACCGCGATGACCGCGGCGACCCCGGCCATCGAAGCTGCCGCCGCACCGGCGCTGGCCGGAGTGAGCGACCTGCCGAACGGGGCGGGCTGGGTCGTGCGACTCGCCGCCGACCACGGCGGCGCACTGCGGAGCGCCCTGGGCGCGGCGCTAGATCACTTGGGTGGCATCCGGATTCCGCCGTCGACCCGGACCACTTCGGCGTTCATGTAGGAGTTGGTGATCAGTTCGACCACCATCGACGCCAGCTCTTCCGGTTTGCCCAGCCGGCGCGGGTAGAGAACCGATTCGCCGAGCTTGGCCTTGAAGGCCTCCGAGTCCGGCCCTTCGCCGTAGATCGGCGTGTCGATCAGGCCCGGGGCCACGGTGTTCACCCGGATTCCGACAGCGGCGAGGTCACGCGCCACCGGCAGGGTCAGCCCGACGACGCCGCCCTTGGACGACGAGTAGGCAGCTTGGCCGATCTGTCCGTCGAATGCCGCCACGCTGGTCATGTTGACGATGGCACCGCGTTCGCCGGACTCGGTGAGATCGAGCCGGCTCATCGCCGTCGCCGCGAGCCGAATGCAGTCGAACGTGCCGACCAGGTTGATGGCCAGCACCTTCTTGTAGGCGTCGAGGTTGTGCGCAGACGCGAACTCGCCATCCTTGCCGATAGTCCTTTGCGCCCAACCGATCCCCGCCGAGTTGACGAGCACGCGCAGCGGACCGAGGTCGACTGCGGTGTTCACGGCGTCTTCGATCTGGCCGGTGTCGGTGACATCGACGCTGACGAACACGCCACCGATTTCGTGTGCGAGCTCCTGACCGCGGTCGGCTTGCAGGTCGGCTACGACGACGCGGGCTCCCTTGGATGCCAGCAGCCGGGAAGTCGCGGCGCCGATGCCAGATGCTCCGCCGGTGACAATTGCACTAGTTCCTTTGACGTCCACGGCGTGAGTGTAGATCAGCGGTGATCCGCCTGATCAGAAGCCCGAAGGTGCGGATCTCCACCACCGGTCCGTCGCTTCCGGGGGAATCGCCACGGTCGCACCGTAGGGTGCAGTAGTGGACTTGCTGCTCGGAATCGACATGGGGACGGGAAGCACGAAGGGCGTCCTGGTCGACACGAACGGCACGGTCATCGCGTCCGAGTCCATCCCGCACGGGATGGATCTGCCCCGCCCGGGCTGGGCCGAGGTGGATGCCGAAGCGGTGTGGTGGCAGGAAGTGTGCGCCATCAGCGCGGCGCTGGCGGCGCAGGTGCCCGCCGGTGCGAGGCTGGCCGCGATGTGTGTCAGCGGTGTGGGCCCCTGCCTGCTGCTGTGCGACGCGGACCTGCGTCCGCTGCGCCCGGCGATCCTGTACGGCATCGACACCCGTGCCCACGCCGAGATTGTCTCGCTGACCGAGGAACTGGGCGAAGAGGCGATCCTCGATCGGGCGGGAACCCTGTTGTCGAGCCAGGCGGTCGGGCCCAAGATCGAATGGGTGCGCAGGCACGAGCCCAAGGTGTTCGAGTCGGCGAGGGGTTGGTATGGCTCCAATTCCTACATCGCGGCCAAGCTAACCGGCGAATACGTGATGGACCACCACACCGCCAGCCAGTGTGACCCGCTCTATGCCACCCGCGATTTCGACTGGAACCGCGAGTGGGCCGGCCGCATCTGCGGACATCTGCCGCTTCCGCGGCTGGTCTGGCCCAGCGAGATCGTCGGTGAGGTATCGGCGAACGCCGCACGCGAGACGGGGTTGCCTGCGGGGCTGCCGGTGGTCGCGGGCAGCGTGGACGCCTACTCCGAGGCCTATTCGGTGGGTGTCCGCCGGCCAGGTGACCAGATGCTGATGTACGGCTCCACCATGTTCCTGGTGCAGGTGATCGACGAGTACCACAGCGACCCGACGCTGTGGACGACCACGGGCGTGGAGCCGCGCAGCCTGGCGCTGGCCGCCGGCACCTCCACGGCGGGAAGCATGATCAGTTGGCTTCAAACCCTGACCGGTGGGGCCTCTTTCGACGAGCTGACCGCCGAGGCGCTGGCGGTGCCGCCGGGCAGTGAAGGTTTGCTGATGCTTCCCTACCTGGCCGGCGAGCGGACCCCGGTGTTCGATCCGCAGGCTCGCGGCCTGCTGGCCGGCCTGACCCTGCGGCACGGCAGGGGGCACCTGTTCCGGGCGGCCTACGAAGGGATCGCGTTCGGGATCCGGCAGATCTTGGAACGCTTCGACGACGCGCATTCGGGCACCCGCACCGTCGCCGTCGGCGGGGGGCTGAAGAGTCCGGTGTGGGCGCAGGCGGTCAGCGACGTGACCGGGCGCTCACAGTTGGTACCCGAACAGGCCATCGGAGCGAGCTACGGCGGCGCGCTGCTGGCCGCCGTCGGCGCCGGCCTGGTACCGGCCGACACGGACTGGGCGACTATCGCGCGCGAGATCACACCCGATCCGCGCAACCAGGCGATATATGACGAGCTGTACCGGACATGGGCGCAGTTGTATCCCAGCACCCGCGATCAGATGCACCGCCTTGCCGAGGTGGAGCCGGTCTGACCGGTCAACCCATCGTGTAGCCGCCGTCGATGGGGATGTCGACGCCGTTGATCATGCTGGCGGCGTCTGAGGCCAGGAACACCACCGCGTCGGAAACCTCGTGGGGAATGGCGAACCGCCCCAACGGAATCCGGTTGATCATGGGGGCCGCTTTGGCGGGTTCGCCCCACACACGCTGCCCCATCTCGGTGAGCACCACCGTCGGGCATACCGAGTTGGCGCGGATCCCGTGCGGGCCGAGCTCACGGGCCAGGACCTTGGTCGCCATCACCAGGCCGGCCTTGGATGCGCAGTAGGCGTAGTGGTCGGGGAGCGGGGCGAGCGCAGCCGCGGACGCCACGGTGACGATCGCGCCACCGGTGCCCTGCTCGACCATGTGCGCTCCCACCCGCGCGGCGAGCAGTGCGGGCGCCCGCAAGTTGACGGCGATCGTGGCGTCGAACAGATCCGGGTGGGTGTCGACGACCGCTTCGGGGTGCGAGATGCCGGCATTGTTGACCAGGATGTCCAAGCCGCCGAACGCGTCTGCGGCCATCCGGGCGAGGGTCGTCGGGCCGTCCCGATCGGCCAGATCGACAGCGGCCGGGAACGTCCGGATGCCGAACTCCTCGTGCAGCGCCTGACCCGCGCGGTCGAGTTCGCCCTGATCGCGGCCGCCGAGCACCAGGTGTGCACCTGCCGAGGCGAACGCGCGGGCGATGTCGGCTCCGATGCCCTTGCTCGCGCCGGTGATCAACGCGCGCTTGCCATCCAGTCGTTGCGCGCCGGCATACCTGGTAGCGAGCGCAGTCGTCACGAACCCTCCTTGGTCGAGTCGATCTCGTTGAGCAGTGCCTCCGCGGTGGCCGGATCGGTCACCAGCCGGTTGAAGTAGCCGCCGCGCGCGCCGGCGGTGATCGAGTCGATCTTGTCCCGTCCGACGGCGACGGCGATGGTCACCGGGATGTGACGGAGTAGGTCGAGCTCTAGGGCGATCAGCCGGTCCGCGCCGTCGAAGTCGACGGGCTCGCCGTTGCGGTCGTAGAAGCGTGAGCATACGTCACCGACGGCGGGGCGCAGCGACGACGATGCGGCCGGCACGAACTGCGGCACGTCCGAGCGGGTCAGGGGTGGGGCGCCGACCCCCATGAGCACACACCTGGCGTGCGGCCACTGGTGAATAACGCGCTGAATGCTCGGATCATCGAGCAGCGACCCATAGAGACCCGGGCCCGGAAGTGCCGGAGCGAACAGGTAATTGGCGCGGCCCCCAACGCGATTCGCGACCAGCCGGGTGATCTCGTTGGTCTGGTACCACTCGTATGGCTGGTCGTTCCCGCCGACGGTCGGGGCCACCACCACGCCGGGCAGCGGGGTGAGTTCGTGTTGGGCCACCTCGTAGACGGTGCGACCCGATGACACGAGCAGGACATCCCCTGGCAGCAGACCCGCCTCGCTGAGCGCGCGCCCGGTGACGGGTGCCAATGCGCGGCCCATCACGTCGATGACCGTACGCCCGGGCCCCGGCGCCGGTAGCGGTGCGGACACGTAGACGGTGTGCAGGTTCAGCGCGCGGGCCAGCCGGTCGGCAAGTTCGGTGGGCCGCGCCTCGGCGGGCAGGACCACTTGGATACGCACGATGCCCAGGCGCTTGGCCTCGGCCAGCAACCGGCTCACGGTGGCGCGGCTCGTCCCCAACTGCTCGGCCACCTCGGCCTGGGTGGCGTCGTCCTCGTAGTAGAGCCGAGAAGCCGTGTAGAGCAACGACGGTGGGAAATGGCTGCCTTCCGCATCAGCTGCGGCGCCGTCGGCGCTGGCAGCGGCGGGGGTGGGCTGGGCCTGGCCGGGGCATGCAGAGAGTATGGCATTGAACATCTGCTCTGAAAAGAATTTTGCTGAACATTCGTTCTGGACAGATGTGCACATCGCTCGCTACTGTGACTGCGCACACAGATGGAGGTATGCGCATGTCCGCTGGAATTCCCGAGAAAATGCAGGCCGTTGTCTGCCACGGTCCCCATGACTATCGACTCGAGGAGGTGGCCGTCCCGCGACGCGGTCCCGGTGAAGCGCTGATCAAGGTGGAAGCGGTCGGGATCTGCGCGAGCGACCTCAAGTGCTACCACGGGGCCGCGAAGTTCTGGGGCGACGAGAATCGGCCCGCATGGGCCGAGACGATGGTCATTCCGGGGCACGAATTCGTCGGCAGGGTAGTCGAACTCGACGAGCAGGCGGCGACGCGCTGGGGAATCGAAGTAGGTGACCGGGTGGTCTCCGAGCAGATCGTGCCGTGCTGGGAGTGCCGATTCTGCAAGCGCGGCCAGTACCACATGTGTCAGCCGCACGACCTGTACGGCTTCAAGCGCCGTACTCCGGGAGCGATGGCCAGCTACATGGTGTACCCGGCGGAAGCCCTGGTGCACAAAGTCTCCGACAAAGTGGCTCCACACCACGCCGCCTTCGCCGAACCCTTGTCGTGCTCGCTGCACGCTGTGGAGCGGGCCCAGATCACCTTCGAAGACACCGTCGTCGTGGCCGGCTGCGGGCCGATCGGTCTGGGCATGGTCGCCGGTGCCCGCGCCAAGAACCCCATGCGGGTCATCGCGCTCGACATGGCACCGGAGAAGCTGGAACTCGCCAAGGGCTGCGGCGCCGACCTCACGATCAACATCGCCGAGCAGGATGCCGTCGCCATCGTCAAAGAGCTCACCGACGGTTACGGCGCCGACGTGTACCTGGAGGGGACCGGGCATCCCTCGGCAGTCCCGCAGGGGCTCAACCTGTTACGCAAGCTCGGCCGCTATGTCGAGTACGGGGTGTTCGGCAGTGACGTATCGGTGGACTGGAGCATCATCAGCGACGACAAAGAGCTCGACGTCCTCGGTGCACACCTGGGGCCGTACTGCTGGCCGGCCGCGATCAAGATGATCGAATCCGGCGTGCTGCCCATGGACCAGATCTGCAGCCATCAGCTTCCGCTCGCCGAATTCCAGAAGGGGCTGGACCTGGTGGCCAGCGGCAAGGAATCGGTCAAGGTCTCCCTGATCCCCGCGTGAACGGAGGGCGGCACATGACATTCTCGAACATGCCTCGCGGGCGGCACTTCTCGCGCCGGCAGATGCTTGCGGCGATGGGTGTCGCGGGAGCGGCCGCGGCCAGCGTGCCCGTGCTGAGCTCCTGCGGGGTCGGCGGCGGCAAGAGCGCACCCAACGGCGCCGACGCCGTCACCGGTGGCTTCGACTGGCGCAAGGCCGCAGGATCGACGATCAACATCCTGCAGACCCCGCATCCCTATCAGCTCTCGTACCAGCCGTTGCTCAAGGAGTTCACCGAGCTCACCGGCATCAACGTCAACATCGACCTGGTGCCCGAGGCCGACTACTTCACCAAGCTCAACACCGAGCTGGCCGGAGGCTCGGGCAAACACGACGCGTTCATGCTCGGCGCCTACTTCATCTGGCAGTACGGTCCACCCGGCTGGATCGAGGATCTCGACCCGTGGCTGCGCAACACCTCGGCGACCAGTGCGGAGTACGACTTCGAGGACATCTTCGACGGACTGCGCACATCCACCCGGTGGGACTTCACGCTCGGCAATCCGCTCGGGACGGGTGGACAGTGGGCCATCCCGTGGGGTTTCGAGAACAATGTGGTCGCCTACAACAAGCGGATCTTCGACGAGAAGGGCATCACCCGGTTGCCCGACAACTTCGACGACTTCATCCAGCTGGCGGTGGATCTGACCGACCGCTCGGCGAACCGCTACGGCATCTCCACCCGAGGGTCGAAGTCCTGGGCGACCATCCATCCGGGCTTCATGACGCAATACACCCGCGCGGGCGCGGTCGACTACACGTGGAACGGCTCCGAACTGGTGGCCGAGATGGACAGCGACAAGGCGATCGATTTCACCAAGAAGTGGATCGAGATGCAGCACAAGGCCGGCCCCACGTCGTGGACGACCTATGACTATCCCAATGCCACAGGTGATCTCGGTGACGGCACGGCGATGATGGTGTTTGACGCCGACAGCGCCACCTACCCCAAGAACAAGCCGGGTGCGAGCAAAGAGGCCGGCAATTTGGCGTGGTATCCCGGCCCGGCAGGTCCGGACGGCAACTACAAGACCAACCTGTGGACGTGGAGTTGGGCGATGAGCGCCAACTCGCGCAACAAGCTGCCGGCGTGGCTGTTCATCCAGTGGGTGACCGGCAAGGAGTCGATGAACAAAGCCGTCGAGGGCGGCAGCTACGCGGATCCGGTGCGGCAGTCGGTGTTCGACACCACCTTCAAGCGGGTCGCGGCCGACCAGTACGGCTACCTCGAAACCTTCGAGACCGTCATCGGAGAGTCGAAGATCCAGTTCACCCCGCAGAAGAAGTTCTTCGACACCACGCAGAACTGGGCGGTCGCGCTGCAGGACATCTACGGCGGCGATGACGCTGCGACGCGCCTGCGCAGCCTCGCCAAGACCAACACGTCCAAGGTCAATCTCTAGGAGCCGTGGAACTCATGACAACTCAGACCTCCAAGGCCCCGTCGACGTCGCCGGACCGGCCGCCCGCAGTGCGCCGGGGCGACCTGCCCGAGGTTCCGACCTGGCGGCGCAGGCTGCGTCCCTACCTGCTGTCGGTGCCGGCCGTGGTGATCGTGGTCGGGATCCTGTACCCGTTCGCGGTCGGCGCCTACTACGCCTTCCTGAACTACGCTGCGGTGAACCCTGATCCGCATTTCGTCTGGTTCGACAACTTCGCCTCGGTGCTCGGCGATCAGGTCTTCTGGAAGAGCGTCCAGGTCACCGCGACCTTCGCGCTCGCGGTGACGTTCATCGAGACCGTGTTGGGCGTCGGCCTGGCCCTGCTGCTCAATCGCTCCTCGATCATCGGCAAGATCTTCGAGAAGGTGCTCATCCTGCCGTTGATGATCGCTCCGGTCATCGCCGGCGTGATCTGGAAACTGATGTTCAACCCGCAGTTCGGGGTGCTCAATCATGTTCTGGGACTGGGCAACACGTTTGACTGGCTGTCGGCGCGCAATGCGCTGTTCTCGGTGATCCTGGTTGACATCTGGATCTTCACGCCGTTCGTCGCCATCCTGGTGCTCGCCGGTATCCGATCGCTGCCGCGCGAGCCGTTCGAGGCGTCCGAAGTCGACGGCGCCTCGTGGTTCTACATGTTCCGCAAGTTGATGCTGCCGATGCTGTGGCCCTACATCCTCGTCGCGGTGATCTTCCGGTTCATGGACAACCTGAAGGTCTTCGACCACATCTACGTGCTGACCGCCGGCGGACCCGGCGTGGCCACCCGGACACTGCAGATCGGCGCCTTCGAGGACTCGATCATCAACCTGGACTACTCGCGCGGCAGCACCTACATGCTGCTGCTGTGGGTCATCGTGTTCATCACCGCGCGCTACCTGGTGAGCGTGCTCGGAAAAGCGCAGCGCCGCGCTGCCGGAGCGGAGTCATAGACCATGGCACTCAAGATGTCCCGCACTGAGCTTCAACCGGGCCAGAAGCGGTGGTCCATCGGCGCCGTCGCCGCCGATGTCGGGCTGGTCTTCTGGTTCGTCTTCTCGCTGTTCCCGATCTTCTGGATGCTGATGCTGGCCCTGAAGAACGCCGAGGAGCAGACCACCACCTTCTTCTCGTTCAGTCCCACCTGGTCGAACTTCGCCACCGTCCTGTCCGATCGGGGCACCCAGATGACCAGCGTGGATTTCAAGGCCTCGCTGCTGACCAGCCTGCTCAACTGCGGCGGCGCGGTGCTGGTGTCGCTGATCATCGGTATCCCCGCCGCCTACGCCGCCGGCCGTTGGCAGTACAAGGGTTCCAACGACCTGATGTTCACCATGCTGTCCTTCCGCTTCGCACCCGAGCTCATGGTCATCGTGCCGTTGTTCGTGATCTACAACCAGATCGGCCTGTTCGACACCAAGGTCGGCATGATCTGGGTGCTGCAACTGGTCACCATGCCGCTGGTGGTGTGGATCCTGCGGTCCTACTTCCAGGATCTGCCGGAGGATCTCGAGCAGGCGGCGTTGCTCGACGGGTACACCCGGCGCCGGGCGTTCCTGATGGTCGCGCTGCCGATCGTGCGGCCCGGCATCGCCGCCGCGGCGCTGCTGGCGTTCATCTTCGCCTGGAACAACTACGTCTTCCCGCTGATCCTGGCCGACAGCAATGCCGGCACGGTGACCGTCGCCATCACCAAGTTCCTCGGCGGCGGCGGCCAGGCGTACTACAACCTCACGGCCGCCGCGGCGCTGATCGCGGCGTTGCCACCACTCATCCTCGCGCTGACCATCCAGCGGTATCTGGTGCGGGGCCTGTCATTCGGGGCGGTGAAGGCCTGATGGCCACGGTAACGATTGCCAACGTCACCAAGACCTACGGTGCGACCTCGAAGAAGGTCACTGCGGTCGACGACCTGTCGCTGGACATCGCCGACGGCGAGTTCTTCGTCATCCTGGGTCCCAGCGGGGCCGGGAAGACGACCACGTTGAAGAGCATCGCCGGCCTGGTCGACGTCGATTCGGGCACGGTGTCCATCGGCGGTGTCGACATGACCGCGGTGGAGCCCTACCACCGCAACGTCGCGATGGCCTTCGAGAGTTACGCGCTCTACCCGCAGAAGACGGTGGCCGAGAACCTCGCCTCACCGCTCAAATCCGGTCGTAGCGGCAAATATTCGGCGGCTGAGCAGGCTGAGCGGATCGACCAGGTCACCACGACCCTGGGCATCAACGCGCTCAAGAACCGGCTGCCCCGCGAGCTGTCCAACGGGCAGCGTCAGCGGGTGGCGCTCGGTCGTGTCCTGGTCCGGCCTGGCCGATGCCTATCTGCTCGACGAGCCGCTGAGCCACCTCGACGCCAAGCTGCGAGCGTCGATGCGCGCCGAACTCAAGCAGCTCGGCGCGATGTCGAACACCACGACCGTCTACGTGACGCACGACTACCAGGAGGCGCTGGCATTGGGCGACCGCATCGCGGTGATGCGAGAGGGCCGGGTGATGCAGATCGGCACGCCGGACGAGATCTGGCGCCGACCGGCCGACACCTTCGTCGCGCGATCGCTCGGTCAACCCGAGATCAACCTGCTCGACGGCGTCGTCGACGACGGCCGGATCCGGCTCGGTGACGGCTCGCTGGATGTTCCGGTGCCGGCCGGCGTGCAGTGCGCACGGGGGGATCGGGTGCGAGTAGGCCTGCGCCCCAGCGACATCCATGTCACGAGCCGGGAGGGTTCACTGCACGGACGTGTCGTGCTCGCCGAACGGCTGGGCCGCAACATCGAGTTGACCGTCGACGTGGGGGGCGCGCAGCTGATCGCGCTCACCTCGGGTCGGCACGGCGTCGGCGAGGGAGACAACGTCACGATGCGTATCGCCGAATCCGATGTGCATGTGTTCACGCCGGGCGACGGTGACACCGCGCGGCTCGGCGACCAGACCCTGGAGGCAGTGCAGTGAGCGTCGCGATCGACAAGACCACGCAGCAGACGGCGCAGAGCTTGACCCTTTCAGACCTGGTCAAGACCTATGCGTCGAGGAGCCGGGACAGCGTTACCGCGGTCAAGGGCATCAACCTGGAGATCCAGGCGGGGGAGCTGGTCGCACTGCTCGGGCCGTCGGGCTGCGGTAAAACCACGACCCTGCGGATGATCGCCGGGTTGGAGACGGTGACCAGCGGGTCGATCAAGATCGGTGATCGTGAGGTTTCCCAGCTGCCCGCGGCCAAACGCGGAATCGGTGTCGGATTCGAGAGCTATGCGTTGTACCCGCCGATGTCGGTCCGTGACAACCTGCTGTACGGCCTGAAGGCGCGCAAGGTCAAGGGCGCCGAGAAGATGGTCGACTCGATCTGCGAGCGCCTGGAGATGAACGACCTCCTCGGCCTGCGCCCGGCGGGATTGTCCAGCGGCCAGAAGCAGCGGGTGGCGCTGGCGCGGGCACTGGTGCGCAATCCACCGGTGTTGTTGCTCGACGAGCCGCTCAGCCATCTGGACGCCTCGGCCCGCAACCGGGTGCGCCGCGAATTGAAAGTGCTGCAGCGGGAATTCGGATACACCACCATCGTGGTCACCCACGACCAGGTCGAGGCCCTGTCGCTGGCCGACCGGCTCGCCGTCATGGACGGCGGTGTGGTGCAGCAATTCGGCACTCCCGACGAGGTTTTCGACGATCCCGCGAACCTGTTCGTCGCGGAGTTCGTCGGTGAGCCGGCGATCAACGTGCTGCCGGGCACCACGCGGGTCCACGGCGGCCGGGTACGCGTCGAGATCGGGTCCGGAGCGGGGTTGCTGGACACCACGGTCACCGGTGTGCCCGACGGGACCAGGGTCACCGTGGGCGTCCGGCCGCAGGACTGCGCACTGTCGGCCCGTGGTGACGGTCAGGGCGTCGCCGCCACGGTGGCATACTTCGAACACCTGCTGGAGTTCGGTCTGGCGACCAGCACCGTGCCGGGAATCGAGGAGGGTGTGGTGGTCCAGACCCCCGCCGAGCAGCGCCACGAACCCGAGCAACAGGTGACGGTGACCGCCCCGGCCGAGCGGGTGTACCTGTTCGACACCGAGACCGGAGAACGTCTGCGATGACCAAGCTCTACAACGACCCTGCCCGATTCACCGAGGACATGCTGACCGGCTTCCTGGATGCCAACGCGCGGTATGTCGCCGGGGTGCCCGGCGGAGTCGTCCGCGCCCACCGGACCAGGCCGGGCAAGGTCGCCGTCGTCATCGGTGGCGGCTCCGGTCACTATCCCGCATTCTGCGGGACGGTCGGCGTCGGTTTCGCCGACGGCGCGGTGGTCGGCAACATCTTCACCTCGCCCTCGGCGGAAGAGGCAGCCTCGGTCGCCAGGGCTGCCCACGGCGACGCCGGTGTGCTGTTGACCACCGGCAACTACGCCGGTGACGTGATGAACTTCGGGCTCGCGGTGACGCAGCTGCGCAGCGAGGGTATCGATGCCCACTACTTCGCGGTCACCGACGATATCGCCAGCGCCCCCCGCGGCGAGGAGGCGAAACGACGTGGTATCGCAGGCGATTTCACGGTGTTCAAATGCGCCAGCGCGGCAGCCGAGGACGGTCTCGACCTCGCCGGGGTGGTCAGGGTCGCCGAATCGGCGAATGCCGCGACGCGCACGCTGGGGGTGGCGTTCGACGGGTGCACCCTGCCGGGGGCTGACCACCCGTTGTTCACCGTCCCGGAGGGCATGATGGGTGTCGGCCTCGGCATCCACGGGGAACCGGGTGTCGCCGACGAGCCGATGCCGTCCGCGTCGGCCCTGGCGGAGAAGCTGGTCGACGGTGTGCTTGCCGACCAGCCGGCCACGGCGTCGAAGCGGATCGCGGTGATTCTCAATGGTCTGGGGCGGACCAAGTACGAAGAGCTGTTCGTGGTCTGGGGCTCCGTGGCGGCACTGTTGCGCGAGCGCGGCTACGAGATCGTCGAACCGGAGGTCGGTGAGCTGGTTACCAGTCTCGACATGGCGGGCTGCTCGCTGACGGTGATGTGGCTCGACGACGAGCTTGAGCGGTACTGGACCGCGCCTGCCGACACGCCGGCCTACCGCAAGGGGGCCGCGGCGCAGGCGGCCGGTGAGGGTACCGCCGAACTGCGTACCGCCGCCGAGCTGACCACCGAGGCCACCCCGGCGGCCCTGGCGGAGCGTGCCGACGACGCCGGACGCAGCGGCGGCCGGGTTGTCGCCCGGGTGCTCGCCGCGATGGCCACGATGCTCGCCGACGCCGAAGCCGAGCTGGGGCGGATCGACGCCGTCGCCGGGGACGGCGACCACGGCAGGGGCATGGTGAAGGGCTCCACCGCAGCGTCCGAAGCCGCCCAGAGCGCGGTCGAGGCCGGAGCCGGCCAGGGTACGGTCCTGGCCGCGGCGGGCAAGGAATGGGCGGCCAAGGCGGGCGGCACCTCGGGAGTGCTCTGGGGTGCGCTGCTGTCGGCCGTCGGTGCGCGACTCGGTGACACCGGCCGACCCGACTCCACCACCGTTGCGGCCGGAATGCGGGACGGCTACGAGGCGTTGATCACTCTCGGCGGCGCCGCACCCGGAGACAAGACCATGCTGGATGCGTTTCTCCCGTTCGTCGAAGACCTGCAGAAGCGGGTGGCCGAGGGCGAGGAGTGGCAGGATGCCTGGCGGTCGGCGACCGAGGTCGCGGCCGAGGCGGCGCAGGCGACCGCCGATCTGAGACCCAAGGTGGGCCGGGCGCGACCGCTCGCCGAGCGTAGTGTGGGCACCCCGGACGCCGGCGCGACCTCGCTGGCGATGTGCCTGCGCACAGCGGCCGAGAACTTCACATCCATCCCCAGAACAACCCCCTGAGCACCGAAAGGGACATGACCGCCATGCCGACTGGCCTACGGATCGTCGTCGGATCCGACGACGCCGGATACGAGTACAAAGAAGCGCTCAAAGGTGACCTACTCGCCGATGAGCGCGTCGCCGAGGTCACCGACGCCGGAGTGGGCGCCGATGAGAACACCGCCTATCCGCACGTAGCGGTGGCGGCGGCGCGAATGGTCGCCGACGGGAAGGCCGACCGCGCCCTGCTGGTGTGCGGTACCGGGCTCGGGGTCGCGATCAGCGCCAACAAGGTGCCCGGCATCCGCGCGGTCACCGCGCACGACGGCTTCTCTGTCGAACGCTCGGTGCTGTCGAACAACGCACAGGTGTTGTGCTTCGGGCAGCGGGTGATCGGGCTGGAGTTGGCGCGCCGCCTCATGGGTGAGTGGCTCGGCTACGAGTTCGATCCGCAAAGTGCGTCGGCGGCCAAGGTGGAGGCCATCGACGCGTACGAGTCGGCGGCGGACGCCTGCTGACGGGCGGGTCTTGACGGCGTCGAATACGTTGGCGGTGTGTCCGTTCATCTCGGCGCAGTGGTTGTCGAAGCGCAGGATCCGACCCGGGTAGGCCGGTTCTGGTCTGCGCTGCTCGCGTGCCCGACGGACGAAGTCGATCTCGGGCACGGCCTTGTCTTGGATGTGGTCCACCGCTCCCACGCCGAAAAGACCAAGAACCGCCTGCACCTTGACCTCGCCTCTGTTTCCGAGGAGCACCAGGAGGCGCTGGTGCGGCGAGCGTGCGCTCTGGGCGGGCGGCCCATCGACATCGGTCAGGGCAGCGTGCCGTGGGTGGTGCTGGCCGACCCGGAGGGAAACGAATTCTGCGTTCTGGAACCGCGTGACGAATACCGCGGCTCGGACCGGGTTGCCGCCGTGGTGACCGATGTGTCCGATCCCGCCGCGGTCTGCAGATTCTGGTCGGAGATCATCGAATACCCGGTTGTGCGAAGGTATTCCGAGTACTCATCGTTGCGTTGCGGCAGCGGGCCTGCGTTGGAGTTCGTTCGCAGCCCGGACATGCCACCCAGCCAGGGCCGATTGCACCTCCGGCTCGATGGCATGCCCGATGCCTTAAGGGATAGTGGGCTCAGTCAGGCGGGGGAGAGCTGCCCGATCTGCGGGCCGCCGTCCCTCGCGCTGACCGATCCAGAAGGAAATCACTTCTGCGTGGCGCCTGGGGCTGGTGGCCTGTCCGGCAAGTCGACGCCCTGACGTTTCACTGGAGGGTCAGATTGGGAGCGGGCTGTGCCAGCATGCCGGCGGCGAAGGTTGCCGCCTGGTCGGCCATGCCGTTGTTCGCGTACTGCTGGTGTGCCGCAGTGGAACCGGTGGCGGGGGCGCCGGAGCAGACGGCGTCGCCCAGGGCGCACAGCTCGAGGGCTCGGGCCGCGTAGGCCGGTCCGACATCGATGACCGGTGCGTTGTACTTCACCGCAGACCATCCGGCCGGCATACCGAACAGCACCACCGCGGCGACGTTGTCAGCAACGTCGCCGGGGATCGGAAGGGGAGCGGCTCCGGCCGGTACGTCCGCGGGCACCACGCCGGAGGTGGCCAGGGCTGTCACCACGGCGCCCTGGGAGTAGCCGCCGAGAATCATGCGGGTGTTCGGGCAGACCGAAACCACGCCGCGCACGTGGTTGGTCTCGTCGCGCATGCCCTCGACGACATTCATGGTGAAGACGGGCCCACCGCTGAAATTGCTACTGGCCGGATAGTTCACGGCGTGCACGCCCACCGTCCGCGGACCGACTTGCGCTCGCAGGGAGTCGACGAACCTCTGGCCGACTCCACCGACCCCGGGCGGTTCGGCGGTGCCGCGGGCGAACACCACGCCGATGTCGGGGCACGGTTGCGAGTCCGCCACCGGGATGATGATCGGTAGCGCCGCCAACGCCAAGGCGGTCGCCCCTGCCAGGCGACCGGCGGTTCGCAGACCAGCGGTCATTCATTCCCCCCACAACTCTGCACAGAACTATGTCAGGCCCGGATTCGGGCGGCGGCGTTTTGGCGATTCATCCGCTCGTCCGTCACAGTGACGTAATCGTGGCGTCGCCGTCCTCTTCATCGCCGCTGCTGGAGGAGGCGTTACACGCGCTGGCCAGGCGGCAAAAGTCCGCCACCGCAAGCAGATTCGTTATTTGGACAGGGTCGGCCCGTCGGGCTCCCGGCGCCGCAAGACGGAGCCCTTGTCGCCGTCGCAGACGTCCGACTTATTGCGGCTGCCCGGCGTCAACCGACGAGCGAGATGTCCTCTTCCGTTTGACGGTCCCACGCCCCTGCATAACAATCGATAATCGATAGTGTTGCGACCGAGGAGGGGACGAGCAGTGGTAGATGTGCGCAATGTCAGGGGAGGGGCAGGCCTCGATCCCATCATCGGAGAAGTCGATGAGATTCTCGACGCCATCTTCGCCAACGCGAAACGCACCAGTGAGGACTTCTTCGACAATTTCAGTCGGGACCCCAAGCCCATCATCCTGGCGGAGTGGCTGGCGACGCGTGCGTGGCGCGAGATCGATTACGTGTTCCTGCTGAATGCCGAGATCCACCGGTATGGACTGGGTTTCGAGCGCAAGCACATCACCCTGCTGGCGAAGCAAGCGTTCCAGGAGGCCGAGCACTACGAACTGGTGAGCAACGCAGTCGAATCGCTCGGCGGCACGGCGCCCACCACGATCCCTCCGGACACTCAGAGATGGAGTGAGTTCCTCTGGGATTGTCTCGATCGCCACCCCCTTGCCGCAATTGCCGCGTGGAACGCGTCGGAAACTTCGGCGACTGGGAGCCTCGAGCCGACATTCCTCGCCGGAGAACGCCACGGCTTCGACGAGGTGGTGCGGGTGCATCGCAAGATCGAGATCGACGAGAAGTTCCACGTCGGACTCGGCAGACAGATGCTGGCGCGGTACGCGAAAACGGATGAGGATCGCAAAGAAATCCTGCGGGCCATGCGGGGCATGCATGACATCGCGGCGAACATGTTCACGCCCGAGACTGCCACCCGACTGATGGCGCCCCAAGTGTGACTCCCGGGCGTCCCCGGTCCTGCATGTTCCGTGCCCCACCCAACGCCCTGGAGTTCTGTTTGAACAGCGCAACGACATTGCCTGCACGGCTGAAGGTTTCTGCAATTCAGCAGGAAGCCGAAGGTGTCGTGAGCATGGAACTATGCTCAGAAGACGACGCACCACTACCTGTGTGGACACCCGGCGCGCACATCGAAATCGAGCTAGCCGACAAGCTGGTCCGTCATTACTCACTGTGCGGCACACCGGCCGACGCCCAGCGCTGGCGTATAGCGGTTCTGCGGGAGGATGACAGCCGCGGCGGCTCCGAGCTGATACACGACAGCTTCCGGCCAGGCCGCGTCGTGTCCGCATCATGGCCGCGGAACAACTTCGCACTGGTGGACGCCGACCGCTACCTCTTCGTAGCCGGGGGCATCGGTATCACGCCCATTCTGCCGATGGTCCACGAAGTCGCCAGATGCGGGAAGCCGTGGACGCTTCTGTACGGAGGACGAACACGCGGCTCGATGGCCTTCGTGGAGGAATTGAGCACGGTACCTGGTGGCGACTTGTATGTGCTGCCCCATGACGAGCACGGGCTTCTCGACCTCGACCGCTTCCTCGGGAGCCCTGAACCGCAAACGGCGGTCTACTGCTGCGGTCCGGGTTCGCTCATCGACGCCGTGGAACTCCGATGTGCCAGTTGGCCGACCGGTGCACTGCATCTGGAGCGCTTCACACCCAGAGAACTTCCGGCGCTCGGTCCTGACGGCCAATTCGAGGTGCAATTGGCCGGGACAGGCACGACCTTGCGCGTCCAGGCCGACAGAACACTTCTGGAAGTACTCGAAGACGCCGGCATCGAGATCGACAACTCTTGCCGGGCCGGAATCTGCGGCACCTGCGAAGTGCGGGTCCTCGGCGGCATCCCGGAACACCACGATGACGTACTCAGCGATTCAGAGCGAGAATCGCGCGAGATCATCCTGCCCTGCGTCTCCCGATCGAGGTCCGCTGTCCTCGTCGTCGACCTCTGAACGTCACAAACCAGGCCAGTCGTCCAGAAGGCGACGATGAGTCCGTATCTTCAGAACATGCCCGCGCACCCCCCGCCGAGCCTGCGTCAAACGCTCAGCCACCAGATCAGAGACACGCTTGTGCACGAGATCGTGTCGGGGGAGTTGGGTCCAGGCGAGCGCCTGGTAGAGACCAAGGTCGCGGCGCAGTTCGGCACCAGTCAGGCTCCGGTCCGGGAGGCGCTGCGCGACCTGGAAGCGTTCGGTCTCGTCGAGATAAGGCCACGGCGCGGCACCTTCGTCCGGTCCTTCATCCGAGAGACCGTGCGTGAAAGCTACGTCCTCCGTGCCGCGCTGGAGGAGACAGCCACCCGTCTGGTGTTGCTGGCCGGCAGGGTGCCTGTCGAGCAACTACAACAGGACGTCGCGAGAATGTACGGTGCGGCCGAGCAAAACGATGTCGAGGCTGTCGGGTCGGAGACCGTGGCGTTCCACCGGCACATCATCGAGGCGGCCGGCAACGGCCTCATCAAACGCTCCTGGGAGAACCTCCAGATCGAGGCATGGACCTCGGTGACGATGTTGGCGTCCGCCCCCGCGCTGGTCACGATTGCTGACGATCATCGCGTTCTGCTGGACTCACTGCTCAACGGAGCCGTCGACGTCGCCTGTGATCTCGCCCGGCAGCATCAATGGGATTATGCGGAGCTCCCTGAAGATCCCCCTCGGGGATCGGCTTCGCCGGGGAACAGCGGTTAGCTTCACGGGTTTGTGAATAGTCTTGTCCACCAGACTCATACCGCAATCTTGTTGACAGATGGGGCCGGCGACTCGACCTTGTCCTCGAAGGCGTTGAGCCCGATCGTCGCTACGATTGAGACCACGGCAGCGACCGAGATGTAGACGCCGAAGGCCACCACCGTCCCGGTCGAGGCGATGAGTGCGGCCGCCACCAGTGGCGTGAGACCGCTACCGAAGATGGAGCCGAGCTGATAGCCCATCGAAACTCCGGAATAGCCGACCCGAGCGTCGTAGACGCTGGCGAAAAAGGCGGCCATCGTCCCGTAGGTCGCTGCATAGGGGATAAAGATCAGAAAGTAGCCGAATACCGCTAATGCAAAATTTCCGGTGTCCAATAGAAGGACCCAGGGAACGCCCATCAGCCCCATACCGACGTTCCCGATCATGAACACTTTCTTGATACCCACGCGGTCTGCCGTACGAGCAAAAATCGGAATGAGGATGAACGTGAGCACCTGGCACAGCAGAACCATCAACAACATCTGGCTGTAACTGAACTCCAGATTGGTTGTTCCGTAGCTGAGACTATAGACAGCGGCCCCATAAATGACGATGCCGGTGACAAGGTACGCGCCCGCCATGAGTACCACCTGCTTCCGGTACTGCCGCAGAATAGTGACGAGCGGGCTCGCCTCTTTTTCATTTCGCTGATCGACCCGTTTGAATTCTGGGCTCTCCTCCACGGCCAGTCGAATGATGAGACCGACCGCGACGAGCACAAAACTCGCCAGGAACGGGATGCGCCAACCCCACGAGAGAAGCTGCTCCTGCGACATCACTGCTGTGGTGATCAGGAAGACACCGTTGGCGAGAATCTGACCCGCCGGCGATCCTGCTTGGACCCAACTGCCGTACAACCCACGACTACCCGGCGGTGCATGCTCGACCGACATCAGCACAGCCCCGCCGTATTCGCCACCGACCGAAAGTCCTTGCAGCACTCGGAGTGCGACGAGCAGCAACGGCGCTGCAATGCCGATCGCGTCGTAACTGGGCAGAAGACCGATGGCACCGGTCGTCACACCCATCGAGATCAGTGTCACGACGAGCATCGGTCGTCGGCCGACACGGTCTCCGAAGTGACCGAAGATCAACCCTCCGAGAGGCCGGGCGCCGAACGCCACGCCGAATGTCGCAAAAGAGAGCAGGGTGCCGATCAGAGGGTCGTGGGAGGGAAAGAAGACATGACGGAAGACCAGTGCGCTGGCCGTGCCGTAGATGAAGAAGTCATACCATTCGATTGTCGTGCCGACAAAACTTCCGAGCGTGGCCTTTTTGGCAGCCGTGAGCATCTGAAGCCTTTCTGTCCCTTTGCGCTGGAGCTGGGTGTTCGGACAAGAGTGAACGGCACGCCGATACCGCGGTAGTGGCGGAAAGTCACATTCCCCTTCGCGCGCCTACACATTGCATAATTGGCGGTTTCAAATTCTTATCGAAAGTGTAGTTCGATGAACATTACCGATCTTGGTCGAGGTTGTTAACAGCTCATTGCGGCTGCGCGCTGAGTCCGACGCGGGCAATTCAACCCGCTGTTCCGCACAGCCACGTGATTCATGCTCCGAATCGCAGAAGGTGAGGTCGCATTGGGCGTCGCGACGAACTCGCTCAGCCTGCTCACCCGCGGCCAGGTTGGCCTTCCTGCTCAGCTTGGATCTCTGTTGGCTCTATTCCCCTGTGTTGCAATGGGATCAGAGCTGAGGGCCGAAATGGCAGCGCGCATGCAGATGCTCACCCAGGGGAACGGGACGAAGTACCCGACATGCCACGCGGAGTCGGACCGTGGAACAGCACACGCTGTCGTCGACAGTTTCGAAGCCTGCGCCATGGGGGGAGGCCACCGTCACCCTGAAGTTCACTGCGCAGCAGATGGCCTTGCGGCGGCACAGTGTGCGGGAAGTATCTTCACGACCTCGTCGACCGAGGCCCTGGAGCACGGGCCGTACTGCAGCTCTGGGCGGTGGCGACTGCGGCCGGCAACCCCCTCACGCACGTGTTTGCCGAACGGGATCACAGCGTCCGCCGCAGCCTCGCTGAGCGGATCCGCGCCCTGTTTGGCGGATGGATCCATCAGCCCACCAACTCCCAGTCCCATCGCGGTGATCGCCGAGACCCGCTGGACGGTGATTGCAGCGCTGGGTGCCTGACAAGCGGTGGGGCATCGGGCGTTAGCGGAATAGCCGTTCAGTCGGTTCCGCTCTTCCCCGAGCCCGGACTGAAGGTAGCCCACTGGCCGAGGGCGAATCCGCCATTGCTTCGCCGAACTTCCAGTGCGCCCGCACCACCGAAGTGCCCGGGGATGAGCAGCTCACGTTCATCGGCCGCCCGCTCCAGTATGCGGCGGCGACTGGCTTCCGCTTGTTGCGGCGCATAGCAGTACGCGCTGCTGCAACAAGGGTCGAGAATCTGCACCGGGCTGTGCACCACATCTCCGGCGAAGACAGCGCGATCACCCCCAGACGCAAGCCTGAGAATCGATGCACCCGGAGTATGGCCAGGCGCCGATTCCAAGGTGAGGTGTTCGTCGATGGTGTACAGCCCTTCCCACAGCACGGCCTGTCCCGCCTCGTGGATTGGCGCGACACTGTCCTCGTACACCAGGCGATCGACCTCTCCCAACCCCTCTCCGCTCACATTGTTCGGACCGTAGTGAGCGTCGTCGGCGGCGGAAATCAGATACTGGGCATTGGGGAACGCGGGCACCCAGTGACCGCCTGCATCGACGGTGTTCCCGCCTACGTGATCAACGTGCATATGGGTGTTGACAACAACGTCGATGTCTCGCGGTTGGACTCCGGCTTCAGCCAGTACCGCTAGTAGATCGCTCTCCCGCTGGTGAAACCAGGGCGCCATTCCCGGTCGCTCGCGCCGACTACCCGCTCCGGTGTCGACCAGGATGGTCCGACCGCCGCTTCGCAGTACCCACGATTGGAGCGCGATGACCATCCGGTCATCTTCGGGCTGCCAATGGTCCGGATTCAGCCATTTCGCGTTGCGCGTCCACACCTCGGTGGCGACTTCTGGAAGAAACTCAGTCGTCGCCAAAAACGGCTCATGCCATTCGATGGCACGGATCACCTCGACGTCACCCAGCACGATGTTCTGCACCGGAGCGTAACCGCTCATCAGTTGACTCTAAGATGCTCTGTTGTTCTGGTCATTTCGCAGAATCCTCCGAACTGGTTTGACTGTTCCTGTCGATCTGCAGCATGCGAGTCGACGCAAGGAACTTCACGGAATTGGCTCTCGCAGAGGTCGACCCATCCGTATCGACTGCCGCCGAAACAAGACTACAGAACAGTTCGGTCGAAAACTCGCGGTCACGTCGCCGGGGTGAGCCGGATGGCGGCGATACCGAGACGCGTTGCTGCCGACTGGAACTCCTCTCTCGACGGGACGGTGTCGCCGCTGAACTTCAGGCCCATGCTCTGTTGGGCCTTCTTGACGCCGCAGGACGCCGCGACGCGGTGCACGATGTCGGCGACGGTCGCGGGGTCGGTGATGAGCTGACCGTGCATCCGTGTCGTCTTGCCGTTGTGGGTGACCTCGGCGGGGGCGCCGTCGCGGAAGTTGTGCTTCCAGCCCGCCTCGAGGATGACGTAGAGGTCACCGTCGAGGTGGTGGGCGCTGACGGGCACGGCGAAACGGCGGCCGGTTTTGCGGCCGGTGAAGCTGACGATCATGAACTGTTTCAGCACACCACCCAGCGGTGTGCGCAGCGCGAACCGCAGCGTGGGGTTGACGACGTTGAGCAGCACTTCTGGTGGGTGGGCGACCTCGATGGTTTCCGGCATGGGGTTCACGGTAGGACGCTCGGCCCGTCAGGGGAACGAGATCAGCCCGAGCAACTCCAGGTCGGTGAGGTATTTGACGATCACCGGCGCCGATAGGTGAGGGATGTCCTTGTCCGGTCCGATCTTCGCCTCCAGCACCGCGGCGCGGAAGCGATCCGCCGGTGCCATTGAGCCGTTGATCGGGTGTTCGGGGTGCTGATAGTTGTGGATCAGCGGCAACAGCGAGGCCTGGCGTTGCTTCTCCGGCAGCGCCCGCAGCGCGGTGTCGAACCGGTCCAGCCAGGCCGCGTATCCGGGGACGCGGATGATCGGATAGCCGGCCTCGATGAGCCAGTCGACGAACGTGTCCAGGCTGATGGCGTCGTCGTGCGGGTTCATGACGTGGTAGGTCTCGAAACCCTCAACCACCTGCGCGCCGATGGTGGAGATGGCGTCGGCGATGAATTCCACTGGCAGACCGTCGAAGTGGGCACGCCGGCGACTGCCGCCCTCGTCGAGCTCGTAGAACGAATTGGGGGCGATGCCGGTCACGGCCAGGCTCAGCATCAGGCGGGTGAACATGTCGGGGACGTTGAGCTGCCCGGCGTAGGTGGTGTCGGCCATGATCATGTCGCAGCGGAACACCGACACCGGCAGACCGGCCAGGTCGTGGGCTTCCCGCAGTAAGACTTCACCGGCCCACTTGCTGTTGCCGTAGCCGTTGGCGTAGTTGTCGCCGATCGTGCGGGTGGCGCTGATCTGCCGGATGTCTGCGTCCTCGACGAAGCGGCCAGGCGAGATACCGTCGCCCACGCCGATCGTCGAGACGTAGACGAACGGCTTGATCCGGGTGGTCAGGGCGATTCTGATGAGCTCGGCGGTGCCGACGACATTGGGCCCGAACAGCTGCCGGTACGGCAGCACGTGGTTGACCAGCGCTGCGGGATCCACGATCAGGTCGACGGTGTCGGCAAGTCGCTGCCAGGTCGCGCGGGTCAGGCCGAGGTCGGCCTCGCCCTTGTCGCCGGCCAGCACGACGAGGTGTTCAGCCGCGAGGGCGCGGTAGTGGGCGAGCAGTTTCGGGTCACCGCTGTCGAATGTGGCGTCCAGGCGGGCCCGCGCGGCGTCGTCGTCCTTGGCGCGGACCAGCGCGATCACCGTGCCGCCGACGAGGTTCATCCGCTCCAGCCACTGCAGGGCGAGGTAGCGGCCGAGGAATCCGGTGGCACCGGTCAGCAGCACAGTGCGGACCTCGCCGCTGGGGCCAGGCATTTCGGGGGCGTGCGCCAACGTGGCCTCGTCGAGGAACCTGTCCAGTGTCAGGTCTTTCGCGTGGACCTCGGTGGCGTCGGAGCCGTGGACGGCATCGTAGCTGGGCCGTTTGGCGCCGCCTGCGCGCTGCGCCTCGATGTGGGCGGCGATGGCGGCGAGGTCACTGGCCGGGCTCACGATCACCCCGACCGGCACGTCGACGTCGAAGATCTCGTTCAGCAGGTTACCGAAGGTCAACGCCGACAACGAATCTCCACCGAGGTCGGTGAAAGCGGTGTCCGGGGCCGCGCCGGTGGTGCCCAGCAGCGCCTCGGCGGCGCGGGTGACGATCTGCAGCGCGGGGCCGTCCGCGCCGGTGCGCCGCAGCTCGCGCAGCACGTCGGCCCGGTCCTCGGCGAGGTCGGTGTAGAGCTGTTCGAGCTCGGGCCCGTAGCGTTGTTTGAGTTGCGGGCGGGCGAGTTTGCGGATGCCGGTGAGCAGACCGTTCTCCAGGGTGAAGGGCTGGGTCTCGACGAGGAAGTCGCGCGGGATCTCGAACGACTGCAGGCCGGCGTCACGCGCGACGGCCTGCAGGGCCTCGGCGAGAACCGGTTTGACCGCGGTGACGTCGCCGCCGACGCCGGCCAGCACGTCGTCGGTGGGAACGGTGACGGCCAGCACGTAGGAGCGGGCGCTGTTGCCGTAGACGAAGATCTGCCGGATCGAGGGGTGGCCACCGTAGGTGGCCTCCAACTTGGACACCGTGACGAACTCGCCCTGCGCCAGCTTGAGCACGTTGTTGCGGCGGTCGACGTACTCGAGCCGATCCGGTCCGACCTCGGCCATCACGTCGCCGGTGTGATACCAGCCGTCGGCGTCGAACAGTTCGGCGGTCACGTCGGGTCGCTCGTAGTAACCCGGAATGAGATTCGTTGTCTTGAGGAACAATTCGCCGCGCGGATACGGCCGGTCGGTGCTCAAGTAGCCCAGGTCCGGCACGTCGACCAGTTTGTAGTCGAGCACCGTCGGGCGCTGGATCTCGCCGTCGACCAGGGCGATGCCCGCCTCGGTGGAGCCGTAGCCGTCGATGATGTGTATGCCGGTGTAGTCCTCGGCCCACTGCCGCAGTTCCGGGGAAATCGGCGCCGACCCGGTCATCGCGAACAGTTGTCGTCCGCCGAGGAGGTCCTTTCTCTGTCCGCCGCTGTTCTGCACCTCTTGGAACAGCATCTCCCAGATGCGGGGTACGAAATCCAGTCGGGTCGGTCGCACCAAGGCGAGGTCGTCGAGCAGTGTCGACAGGTCGCTGCGCGCGGTGAAGTAGGCGGTGCCGCCGGCAGCCAGGGTGCCGTAGAGGACGACGCGGCCCATCACGTGGCTCAGCGGCATGAAGTCCAAAGTGATCGCCGGGAACCTGTTGTCGACGTCGCGCTCGGGGGAGAACCAGCCGCGCCAGCAGTTGGCCATCAGCCGGTCGGTGTACATGGCCCCTTTCGGGGCGCCGGTGCTCCCCGAGGTGTAGACGAGCAGACGCAGGTCGTCAGAGGCACCGCCGGCGGGTTCCAACTCGTCGAGATGGTCTGCGCCACGGGCGATGACGTCGTCAAGGGATTCCAGCGGAATGTTGTGCAGGCGGGTGGCGGCGGCGTCGAAGGCGTCGCGGTGTTCGTCGAGCTGCGGGTGATAGTCGAACACGATCACCCGCTCCGGGGCATGGGCTGTGAGTGCGAGTTCCACGGCGTCGGCGAGGTCACCGACGCTGGACAGGATCACCGTCGGTGCGGACTCGACCACGATCGGCTGTAGCTGCGTCAGTGCGGCGCTGGTCTGCAGCGGCACTGCGACGGCTCCGGTCAGGGACACGGCCATATCGACGATGGCGTAGTCGGCGCTGGTGAAGCCCAGCGTCGCGACGCGGTCCCCGGGACGGACGGGATGGTCGATCAGTGCGTGCGCCAGCGCCCGGACCCGCGCCCAGGTCTCGCCGTAGGTGAGCGTGTCGAAGCGGGGCTGCAGTTCGGCGACGGTACGCCCCGTTTCGTCGGTGACGAACTCGACGGCGCGCTGCCCGAGAGCGGGCCGGTCGGCGTATCCGGTCATCACGGTGCGCATGACGTCGACGAGCCTCGCATCAGGTGGGCTGATGGCGTCAGTGACGGCCGGATCCGGTTGGGCGGCAACCAGTTGGGCATCGCTGGAGACCAGCTGCTCGAAGCGGCGAAGGAGCTGGTCGTTGTTTGAAGTGGGCATGAAGTCTCCCCGTCGATCGGTTCGGACGGCGGCGTTAGGCCGTCACCCGGCACAACGAACATAGGGAGGCTATGTAGTCCTGGGTAGAGCTGGGAGTGTGCTGTGGAGTCGCTCGGCGGCCGCTACATGTGCGGTCCGCAGGCGGTGAGAGGTGACATGCTCGCGGCGGAGGCGGCCTAGCCTGGGATCAGGTGCGGAAAGGAGGCGCACATGAACCGCGCGGATCTGGTGTGTGAAGGCGGCGGTGTCCGCGGTATCGGCCTGGTCGGAGCCGTGCATGTGCTCGCCGCCGCAGGCTACGAGTTCCCCAGGGTCGCTGGGTCGAGCGCGGGTTCGGTGGTGGCCTCGATGATCGCGGGACTTCAGGCCGCCGGGGAACCGCTGTCGCGTCTCGACGAGCTCGCGCGGGAGATCGATTACTCCAAGTTCGCCGACCCGACGCTGCTCACGCGGATTCCGGTGGTGGGCCCGGCATTGTCGCTCGCCGCCAACAACGGGCTGTACCGAGGCGATTATCTGGAGAACCTGCTGACCGAGCTGCTCGGCGGGTTGGGCGTTCGCACGTTCGGTGATCTGCGTACCGGCGAAGAGCCGGAGCGCAATGCGTGGTCGCTGGTGGTCACCGCCAGTGATCTGTCACGACGTCGGTTGGTCCGCATTCCGTGGGATCTGCCGAACTACGGTGTGGATCCCGACGAGTTCCCGGTCGCGCGGGCGGTGCGCGCGTCCTCGGCGGTGCCGTTCGCGTTTCAGCCGGTCGAGGTCGGCGGGGCCACGTGGGTCGACGGTGGTCTGCTGTCGAACTTCCCGGTCCAGTTGTTCGACAGCTCCGACGACCAGCCGCGTTGGCCGACCTTCGGGATCCGACTCTCGGCGCCGGCCGGGCGGGCGCCGACGCACGAGATCCATGGTCCGCTGTCGTTGGCGTTCGCGGCCTTGGAGACGTTGATCAGCGACCAGGACGCCGCCTACATCGACGACCCGTGCACGGTTCGGCGGACGATCTTCGTACCCACTGAGAATGTCGGTCCCCTCGATTTCACCATCAGCGCCGAGGAACGGGACGCGCTCTACCAACGCGGGGTGCGCGCCGCCGAGGAGTTCCTGCGGACCTGGGACTACCCGGCGTATCTGCGTGCGTGTCGCGGTGGGCCTGTGCCGCCGAAGGCGCCATCGGCTACCGCCGACGCAGAAGCGTGAGCCCGGCGAGCAGTTGCCGTCGCGCAGTGGCGTCTGGTGCTTGCCTATCAGTGGGTCTGGTGCCAGGTGTTCCAATGGATGAACTCGCGGTGATCGGCACGGGGCCCGGGCCGGAATTGTGTACCGCGGGTGAACGCCACCGGGGTCAACGCTGCCTGTACAACGTGCTCGGCGTCGATACCGAGAAGCTCAGCGGCTTCCAGTTCATAGCTGAGATGAGATGTGGTCCAGGCGGTTCCGAGTCCGCGTTCGCGTGCAGCCAGCATGAAGCTCCACACCGCCGGAAGTACGGATCCCCAGGCACCCGCCTGGCCGCGCACTGTGGTCAGTTCACGGCGGGAATCCACCCGCACACACGGGATCAGGAGCATCGGCGCTTCGTGCAGGTGGGTGGCGAGGTGATCGAGGCTGGCAGCGATCCGGCGCCACGAATGTCCGCTCGTCGGCCGGCGGCTGGCGTCATAGCTGCCCCCGGTGCCCGGCACTCCGGTGAGTAGACCTCGGCGCCAGATGTCGGCTATCGCCGCGCGCTGCTTGGGGTCGTCGATGAGCACGAAATCCCATCGCTGCCGGTTGCGTCCGCTCGGAGCTTGCGTTGCGATCCGCACGCAATCGACAACCAGTTCGCGCGGTACCGGCCGGTGTAGGTCGAGGCGCTTGCGCACGGCACGGGTCGTGGTCAGCACATCGTCGGCGTCGAGACCCAGGTGGTACTTCGCCGACGACGACGCAGAATCGCTCGCGCGGGTGCCGCTCTCGGCGGGATACTCGCCAGTGTCGAAGGTTGGCATGATGATCACCTCCTACGCTGTCGGCGAGGGGGATCCGGGCCTCTGTCGACAGCAGATCGGTTTGCATGAATGTGGCGTGCTCTGCCTCGATCGACATCGCCGGCACAACAGCCAGCAGCGTTGGCCGGATCAGATTGATTCCCGCACCATGGTCCGATGCGGGGGGAGCGCGTGTGGAAACCTGGTACCGGACGAAGCCGACAAGCGGTTCCCACGCGATGACCGGATACCGCGATCCCGCTCCCCGAGGCCGGCCGGTAACCCGCGGGAACCGTTGGCGACGTTGGTGATCAGGTGGTCGCGCCGAGTATCCCGATCACCGCCGCCGGGCGGGCAGAACCCACTACCAGTTGCCCGGCGAATAGTCCTTCAGGAAACAGCCGTACAGGTCCTCGCCCGCCTCCCCGCGCACGATCGGGTCATAGACGCGCGCGGCTCCGTCGACCAGATCCAGTGGGGCGTGGAATCCTTCGTCGGCCAGGCGCAGCTTCGTCGGATGTGGGCGCTCGTCGGTGATCCACCCCGTGTCCACCGCGGTCATCAAAATGCCGTCCTGCTCGAGCATTTCACCGGCGCTGGTGCGCGTCAGCATGTTCAGCGCGGCCTTGGCCATGTTGGTGTGCGGGTGACCGGGCCCCTTGTAGGCCCGGCTGAACTGCCCTTCCATTGCCGAGACGTTGACGACGTACTTGCGTCGCGCCGTCGAGGCGGCCATCGCGGGACGCAGCCGGCTGACCAAGATGAACGGCGCCGTCTGATTGCACAGCTGGACTTCGAGAAGTTCCATCGCGTCGATCTCGTGCACCCGCTGAGTCCAGCTGTTGACCGGTGCGGTGTCGGGCAGCAACCCGCCCGCGTCGATGGCCGTGCCCGCAGCGATCCGTTCCGGCGAGGCGCTGCGCGCCGCGAGCGCGAGCTCGGTGACCGCGTGCGGGGTGTGATGCTCCGACAGGCTCCCGGCGAGGGCTGCCGGGTGGGCGTCGCTGACGCGGTCGAACGAGATGACGTCGACGAGTTCGAGCTCGGTCGGCGCGGCGCGCTCGGCCTCGACCAGCGCCGCGTACGAGCCCGGAGAGCGGCGCACCGTCTGGGCGGCGTTGTTGATGAGGATGTCCAGGGGACCCTGCGCGGCGACGGTGTCGGCCAGTGCGACCACCTGCGCGGGATCGCGCAGGTCGATGCCCACGATGCGCAGCCGGTGCAGCCAGTCGGCGCTGTCGGGCATCGCGGCGAAGCGGCGCACGGCGTCGTGCGGAAAGCGCGTCGTGACGGTCGTGTGCGCGCCGTCACGCAGCAGCCGCAGCGCGATGTACATACCGATCTTGGCGCGGCCACCGGTGAGCAGGGCACGCCGGCCGGTCAGGTCGGTGCGGGCGTCGCGCTTGGCCCTGTTGAGTGCCGCGCAGCTCGGGCAGAGCTGGTGGTAGAACGCGTCGACCACAGTGTGGTGGGCCTTGCAGACGTAGCAGGCCCGGGACCGCTGCAGCGTGCCGGCGGTGGCTCCGTCGGCGTTGGACACCAGGGGCAGCCCCGCCGTCTCGTCGTCGATCCGGCCTGGTGCGCCCGTGGCGGTGGCAGCGATGACGGCGCGGTCGGCGGCCGCGATGGCGTCGCGTTTGGCGTGCCTGCGGGCCTTGCGGACCGACTTGAAGATGCCGGCCGTGGCCCTGCGCACGGCGACGGCGTCGGGGTGTTCGGGCGGCAACGCCTCAATGTCGGCCAGCACCTGCAGGCAGGTTCTCAGCTTGTCGGGGTCGATAGCGCTCACGGGGGAAGGGTACGGACCTCACCGCTGATCGGCGAACTTCATACGACGCGCTCGACGGGAAACCGGCCGATCGGCGTGCTCAGGAACCCCGGGCGTTGTGACCTGAAAACACGTAGTGCGCTACCGAGGTCCTCCTTGCCCGTCTGCGCGACGATCGAGTCGGAGTCCTGAAAGAGGAGGAATGATGAACGGAAAAAGTCGCGCGCAGATCCGCGCACTGTTGACTCGGGTGGGCTTGGTCACGACCACAGCCACCGTGGCCCTGATCGGACCTGCGACAGCGATCGCCAATGCCAGGTTGGCGTCGAACCACAATGAGGTCATGCTCGGGTAGCTCCGCGCAGGGCGGCGCGGTACGTCGCGGGATTCGCCGGCTCGGCACACTGAGGGCATTCGGCCTGGTCGTGTGCCGGGGCCGGTCGACCTTGAACGCTGCGGTGCTTTGGCACAACATCGGAGCGATCCGCGAGGGGTCGAATGACTTCGTCGGAGCCGAGACCGCCTACCAGCGCGCCTACACCATCCTCAACGGCCACGGCGGGGACGAGGCGCTGACGCCTGTGGGAATAGCCGTCCGCTCCAGCGTCGCGCGTATACACCGGGTCTTGGGCAGACTCGAGGATGCCGAGCGGCTCTATCTACACACGATCGAGTTCGCGGAGCGCTATTACGGTGCCGGCGCAGTGGAGGTCGCTCTGCTGCTGAATGATCTTGCGGTGGTGTACAAGTACGCCGCGCGGTTCGACGAGGCCGAAGCGCTGTACCTACAAGCGCTGCCGATCGTCGAAGCGGCCTGCGGCCACGATCACGTCGACGTCGCCGCACTCTGGCATAACCTCGCCGGTATCGAACACGCGAGGAAAAATTTCTCTACCGGGGAGACTTTTGCTCGGCGTGCCGTTCGGATCCGTCGAGCTGCGCTGGGACCGGACCATGTAGCCGTCGCGGAAGACATCGCAGCGTTGGCGGCGCTGGTGCAGGAACAGCAACGATTCGACGAAGCCGAGGAGCTGTACAGACGCGCTCTGAACATCTTCGAAAAGTGCAGCGGACCATGCCGTTACGATCGAGCGGTAATCCTCAACAACCTGGCCGCCGTGCATGCTATACGTGGGAACTACGGTCAGGCTGAGATGTGCTATCAGCGAGCGTACGAGGTCAAAATCGGGTTGTTGGGCCCCAATCACCCGGATGTCGCAGTGACACTGCACAACTGGGCGATGTTGTCACTGCAACAGGGAGACAATGGGCGGGCACGCGACCTGTTCGTCCGCGCCGTATGCGTTTTCGAGATCAGCTTGGGCTCCGAACACCCCAAAACCATTACCACTAAGCAGCATCTGGCTGCCGTGCGTGCTCTGCCGAGCACTGTCTCTGCGCAGCGCTCTGATCTGCAGACCGGTTCGCGGTAACCGCTGCGGTTGTCCGCGGGAACACGTACCACGCCGACATCCACAACTACGGTGCTACACGCCGCCGCGCCGCAGCATCCGGCCCTGCGGGGTCGTGAAGTCGACCTTCTTGCCGCGCAGCCAGGTACCCGTGACGACGCCGGCGAGTGCACGCCCGTCGTACGGACTGATCGGGTTCTTGTGGTGCAGCTTGTGCACGTCGACCACTTGCGCAGACTCGGGCTCGAAGATCGCGAAATCAGCGTCGTAGCCGAGGGCGATCTTGCCCTTGTTGGTCAACCCGGCGAGCTCGGCGGGCTTGGCCGCCATCCACTCGAGCACCCGCGTAAGTGCCACACCACGACGCTTTGCCTCGGTCCAGATCAACGACAAGCCGAGCTGAAGCGAGGCGACGCCACCCCACGCCACGCCGAAGTCGCCGTTCTCGACGTCCTTCAGGTCGATCGTCGACGGTGAATGGTCAGACACGATGCAGTCGATCGTGCCGTCGAGCAGGCCCTGCCACAGCAGTTCCCGGTTCGACGCCTCACGGATCGGGGGACAGCACTTGAACGCGGTCGCGCCGTTGGGGATCTCCTCGGCGAGCAGCGTCAAGTAGTGCGGGCACGTCTCGACGGTGATCCGGACGCCGTCGCGTTTGGCAGTCGCCAGCATCGGCAGGGCGTCCGACGAGGACAGGTGCAGAATGTGCGCACGGGCCCCGGTCCACCGCGCACGCTCGATGACCTCGGCGATGGCCACGTTCTCGGCGCCGCGCGGCCGGGACGCCAGGAAGCGGCTGTACCGGTCACCCTCGGCAGTGGGGGCATGATCGATGGCGCGGGAGTCCTCGGCGTGCACGATCATCATGGAGTCGAACTCGGCCAACACCCGCATGTCCTTCTCCATCTCGTCGGCGTCGAGATGCGGGAACTCGTCGACGCCGGAGTGCAGCAGGAAGCATTTGAAGCCGAACACGCCATCGTCGTGCAGGCCGCGCAGATCGCCGGTATTTCCGGGGATCGCGCCGCCCCAGAAACCGACGTCGATGTGTAGCTTGCCCGATGCGGCCGCGCGCTTGGCGTTGAGTGCGTCGACGTTGACCGTAGGCGGAATCGAGTTGAGCGGCATGTCGATCAGTGTGGTCACGCCGCCGGCTGCCGCTGCGCGGGTGGCGGAGTCGAACCCCTCCCATTCCGTGCGGCCCGGTTCGTTGACGTGCACGTGCGTATCGACCAGGCCCGGGATCATGACCTGCTCGTCGGTGAGTTCGATGATCTCCGTGCCGGGGAGGTTGCTGCCCAGCGGCTCGATCGCGACGACGCGGCCGTCGCGGATACCGATCTCGCGGGCGACGATTCCCGCCGTCGTCAGCGTGCGCTTGCCGCGGACCACCAGGTCGAGATCGGAGTGGTTCGACTGCTCGCGGGTATCGGCGGTCATGCGTAGTCTCCGTTGCTGGCGAGATAATTCCTCATCGTGGAAATCACACTCCACTGTGGGGGTGACTCTAGATGTGGGCATGAGCACAGTCAATCGCGCCAGAGGGTTGACAGGTGGCGTCCCGATGCGCGCTACTTAGCGAACCTGTGGAATATTACTTCCGCAAAGTGGAATTCTAGCGGCGGCGCGGAGCGCCGGCGCTCCGACCGTGACAGGCGTGTCCATGAGCACAGGATCCACCGGGCTGATCGGCGACTCCAGTCGTGATGATGCAACCCCGTTCGCCGGCGTGAGTCCGGATCTGTACAACCCCGATCTCGCGCCCACCAAGCGCGAAGGTCGACGGTGGGGTGGGTACAACATCTTCACGCTGTGGGCGAACGACGTCCACAGCCTCGGCAACTATTCGTTCGCCATCGGACTGTTCGCTCTCGGGCTCGGCGGGTGGCAGATCCTGCTCGCCCTCGGGCTCGGCGGAGTCTTCCTCTTCCTGTTGCTCAACCTGTCCGGGTTCATGGGGGAGAAGACCGGTGTGCCGTTCCCGGTGATGAGCCGCATCGCATTCGGCGTCCGTGGTGCGCAGATCCCGGCGCTCATCCGCGGCGCGGTCGCGATCGCATGGTTCGGCATCCAGACCTACCTCGCGTCGGTGGTGCTGCGCATCATGATCATCGCGCTCGCGCCGTCCGCCGAGACCCTGGACTCGAACAGCTTCCTGGGGTTGTCGACGCTCGGCTGGATCTCGTTCGTCGCGCTCTGGGTGATCCAGGTGGTCATCGTCAGCTACGGCATGGAGATGATCCGCAAGTACGAGGCATTCGCCGGTCCGGTCATCCTGTTCACGATGATCGCTCTCGCGATCTGGATGCTCAACAACGCCGACTGGAGCATCGCCTGGAGTACACCGGACTCGCTCACAGGTCTCGACATGTGGCTGAAGATCATCGGCGGCGCCAGCCTGTGGGTCGCGATCTACGGCACGTTCGTCCTCAACTTCTGCGACTTCACCCGCAACGCAACATCGAAACGGGCCATCGTGGCGGGCAACTTCTGGGGCATCCCGCTCAACATGCTGGTGTTCGGCGGCATCGTCATCACCATGGCCGGCGCTCAGTTCCGCATCGATGGCCGCATCATCGAGGCACCCGCCGACATCGTTCAGGAGGTGCCGAACACCCTGCTGCTGGTGCTCGCCGCCCTCGCGCTGCTGATCCTCACCATCGCCGTGAACCTGATGGCGAACTTCGTCGCCCCGATCTATGCGCTGAACAACCTGTTCCCGAAGCACCTGAACTTCCGTCGTGCAGCATTCATCTCGGCCGTAATCGGCCTGGTGATCCTGCCGTGGAACCTGTACAACACGCCTGCGGTCATCAACTACTTCCTCGGCGGACTCGGAGCCATTCTCGGTCCGCTGTTCGGCATCATCATGGCCGACTACTGGCTGGTGCGTCATTCGAAGATCAACGTGCTCGCCCTGTTCACCACCGATGCCAACGGCGAGTACCACTACACGAAGGGCGTCAACGTGCGGGCCGTGATCGCCCTCGCCGTCACCGCCGTGGTGGCGCTGCTGCTGGCGTTCGTTCCGGCCTTCAAGGTTGTCTCGGAGTTCTCCTGGTTCATCGGCGCAGGGCTCGGTGCGATCGTGTACCTGGCGGTTGCGGACCGGCGCGGCCCGTTCAACGATGTGTCCGGTGAGCCCATCGCAGTTGCCAGCACGCACTAGGGGAGCGCCGTGAGAATCCTCGTCGCCAACGTCAACACGACCGTCTCGATGACCGAGGCGATCGCCGAGTCGGCACGCGGTGTCGCGGCACCGGGTACCGAGATCGTCGGCATCACACCGCGATTCGGCGCGGAGTCGTGCGAAGGAAACTTCGAGAGCTATCTCGCGGCCATCGCTGTGATGGACGCCGTGACGTCGTACCCCGAACCGTTCGACGCCGTGATCCAGGCCGGCTACGGCGAGCACGGACGCGAAGGTCTGCAGGAGTTGCTCGACGTTCCGGTGGTCGACATCACCGAGGCGGCCGCGTCGACGGCGATGTATCTCGGCCACAAGTACTCGGTCGTCACCACGCTCGATCGCACCGTCCCACTGATCGAAGACCGGCTCAAGCTCGCGGGACTCGACGGACGGTGCGCGTCGGTCCGGGCGTCCGGACTCGGGGTGCTCGAACTCGAATCAGACCCCGACCGTGCGGTCGAGGCGATAGTGCGGCAGGCACGCGAGGCCGTCGAGAACGATCACGCCGAAGTGATCTGCCTCGGCTGCGGCGGCATGGCCGAACTCGAAGAGAAGGTGAAGGCCGCGACCGGCGTCCCGATCGTCGACGGAGTCCGGTCGGCGGTCACCATCGCCGAAGGTCTGGTCCGGATGGGTTTGTCCACCTCCAAGGTGCGCACCTACGCGACCCCGCGCAAGAAGAAGGTCATCGGCTGGCCATTTCAGTTGTAGGCCAACGCCTTACAGCATGATCTGGCGGTTGACGTCCTTGTACAGCAGGTAACGGAAGTTCGACGGGCCGCCCGCGTAGCACGCCTGCGGGCAGAACGCGCGCAGCGCCAGGAAGTCGCCCTCCTGAACCTCCACCCAGTCTCCGTTGAGGTGATAGACGGCCTTGCCTTCGAGCATCAGCAGACCGTGCTCCATCACGTGGGTCTCGGCGAACGGAATGGTCGCGCCGGGCTCGAACGTGACGACGTTGACGTGCATGTCGTACGCGAGGTCCTGGGGGTCGAGCATGCGCGTCGTGCGCCATTTGCCGTCGGTTCCCGGCATGGCCGACGGTTCGATCTCCTGCTCGTTGCCGAACTTGACCGATGCGGTGTGCCCCTCGATGGCCTCATAGCGCTTGCGGATCCAGACGAACGTCGCATCGGCGTCGCCGTTGTTGCGGGCCGACCAGTCGGTGCCCGCCGGAAGGTAGGCGAAGCCGCCCTCGGTGAGGGTCTGCGACTGGCCGGCGGCGTCCACGGTGAGTGCACCGGACGTGACGAACAGGAAGCTCTGCACCTCGGGTTGGGGCTCGGGTCGTTGCGCCCCGCCGCCCGGCTTGACCTCCACAATCGCCTGGAAATACGTCGTCGCACCACCGGCGACCGGCCGGTTGAGAATCCATGCGCGCGTATCGGTCCACTCCGGGAACACCGAGGTGACGATGTCGGACAGCACGCCGCGGGGGATCACCGTGTAGGCCTCGGTGACGATGGCGCGGTCGGTCAGCAGATCGGTCTGCGGGGGCAGGCCCCCGCGGGGCGTGTAGTACGACGCTGCGGGCACTGGGAGGGTCACTGGTTGCTCCTTGGTGGGCGGCCGAGCGCGATGTCGCGCACGGTGGGCAGGGGGAGATCGATGGCGGTCTCGATCTCGTCGACGGTGAGGGCGCCGCACACGCTGCCGCGATGGATCACGTTGGCGAGTGCGCGGGCGGTGGCCGGCTCGTCCATCACGGTCGAGTCGAGTTGGTGAACGTAGTTGCGCAGGCGCGTCGCGGCGGGTGCGAAGGCGCCACGGTAGAACGCGTAGGTCGCCAGGTATCGGGTGACGAGCTGGGCGGGGTGCATGTCCCAGCCCTGGTAGATGCCGCGCTCCAGGTGGCGGCGGACCAGTCGGGCGTGCAACTTCCACGCCGCGGCGACGTTGTCGGGGTCACCGGCCGGGACGATGTTGGTCGAGCCGTCGGACATGTGCACCCCGGTGCCTGCGACCGCGAGTTGCATGACGTTCTTGGCGTGATCGGCTGCCGGATGCTCCATCGACTGGTAGGCGGCCGCGATACCGAGGGACGCCGAGTAGTCATAGGTCCCGTAGTGCAGCGAGCTGACGCGGCCCTGGCCGGCGTGGATGAACTGGGCAACGGGTGCGCGGCCATCGGCGCCGAGAATTGCCTGCGGTGTTTCGACCTGCACCTCGAAGCGGATGCGGCCGGCCGGCAGGCCGTTCGCGCCTTCGAGGGCGCTGGCGACCGCGACCATCGCCTCGACCTGGTCGACGGACGTCACCTTGGGGAGGGTGAGCGTGAGGCCGTCGGGGAGGCCGCCGGAGTCGACGAGTCCGCTGACGAACATGTCGAGCGTGCGCAGTCCGCGGGCACGGGTGCCTGCTTCGAAGCACTTGAAGCGGGTACCGACGAAGGGCGTCGAGGTGCCCGCGTCGAGCGCACTGCGTAGTGCGGCGATCGCCCGTGCGACATCGGCGTCCTCGGTCGCGTCGTCGAAGGTGCCGTAGCCGTCCTCGAAGTCGATGCGGAGGTCTTCGATCGGCTCGGTGGTCAGCTTGTTCTCGACGAGGGAGGCGAGAGTTTCGGGTGCGCAATCCGTGCCGCTGCTCGCGCCGACCAGTGCGGCCACGGCGTCGAGTCCGCCGGCATCCTTCGCGGCGGTCAGAGCGATGGATCCCCAGTCGGCGGGCATCGTCGCCGAGTACCGGTTGCCGGGGATGTAGACGGTGTGGACCGGCTGCCGACGGCCGTCGTCGCCGGGGTATCGGGCCAGCAGCTGTGCATCGGCGGTCGAGAGGCGGCGGTCCACGTCGGCCAGCACCGCATCATCGAGGCGTCGTGTCACGGTTGGCCCGCTGTCTGAACGTATGGCGGGAATTCCACATTGTGGAGTTTAGAGCGCGAGCTGTGAAATGTACACGCAGCGTTTTGTCGGACCGCGCGGCAATTCCGTATTGTGGAATAGATTTTGGACCTGTTGAATGGAATGCACATCGGCGGCCAGGAGTGGACAGTTGGCGGAGAAATCAGGCGGCGTGCAGTCGGTCGAGCGCGCATTCGAATTGATGGAGTTGATCGGACGCGCGGGAGGGGAGTGCTCGCTGACAGAGTTGTCTGCGGAGTCTCCGTTGCCGCCGCCGACGATCCACCGTCTACTGCGCACACTCGTCGGCCTTGGCTACGTGCGCCAACTGCCTAATCGCCGCTATGCGTTGGGCCCGCGGCTGATTCGGCTCGGCGAAGTCGCCAACCGCCAGCTCGGCGCCGTCGCCGGCCCAGTGCTGGAGTCGTTGGTCGACGAACTGTCGGAGACGGCGAGTCTCGCGGTGCTCGACGGCGACATGGTGATCTACACCGGGCAGGTTCGTTCTACGCAGACGATGCGGACGAACAATGAGGTCGGCAAGCGCGTCGGTCTGCACACGTCCGGCGTGGGCAAGGCTGTCCTGGCTGAATTAGAGGATGCCCGTATTTTGAAACTGGTTACGCAGTCGGGACTTCCAGCACCGACCAAGAACAGTGCGTCGACTCTTTCTGCGGTGTTTGCGAACGTCGAGCGTGTGCGCGCCGACGGCTATGCGATCGACGATGAGGAGCTCGAGATCGGCGTTCGCTCCGTCGCGATGGCGGTGCCGGGTGCTCCGACTCCGATGGCGATCGGGATCTCCGGCCCGTCGGGACGTATGGGCAAAGATGTGATCGCCCGCGCTGTTCCCGCGCTGAAGAGGGCGACCAGTGTGATCTCCGAAGCCCTGATCGGGGCGAAGGAGGCCTAGCGGCTCGCAGCTTCCGGACGGCAGCGCCATTTGGTGCCTGTGTCTGGTTTGCGCCGAAGGTCGATTTCACTCAATGTCGTTGTGAAGTGGGGCGATAGGAAATATCAAGTCCGTTTCGCGACGAGCCCGATCGAAGGTGTTGTTCGTCGAACGGTGCGTGGTGGGGGTGCTGGCCGCGCTCATCGCCTCTTTCGAGCAGCGCGGCCGGCTGACTCGACCGATTGGGCATTTCAGTCACCGGTGTATTGGCGTGCCTCGTCGGTTCGGCTGTCGGTATGCGGAGGGAGCTCGTGCAGCGAACCTTCATTGATGGGCGGCGGGGCTGGATACCACTGGTTGGGTTCGGGGTAGGTGAAGTCGTCGGGGAAGTGGTAGGTCTCGAAGCATGCGGTGGTCGCAGCCTCGGTGTCGAAGAAGGAAAATGAGTTCTGATCGAGCCAACGACCACTTTGCGTCGCTGAAAAGCCGCGGTCGGCGAACATTTTCAACCGTGTCTCCCAGGGTGCGTTGTTGCAATCAAAGGCAATGTGATGGATTCCCTCGCCATGCTGGTCGAGGAATTCCCTTATGACGGTGCGCCCCGACAACGGCTGCATGATCTCAAAAGTCAGATCGTCGTTGGTGGCGAAGCACACCGTGAGAGCAAACGGGCTCGGCTCGCCGCGGTAGGTCTGCTCCGCGACGGTCTCGGAGGTGAAGGTATAGACCCGGAAGGGGCCGACGCCCAGTCGCACGAGACCTTCCATGGTGCGCTGAGCGTCCTCGGTGGCGAAACACACTTCGACGATCTTGCCCAGAAAGCTGTTGTCCATAGCGAACTCGCTGAGCACGGTTGGCAGGGCCGCCCTTTCCTGACTCATCTGGCTACTCCCTTTGTCGTTCGGTGAATCGTCGACGTACAGGTCAATTGATCGCGGTGGACCGTCAGTGCCGTTGGTGGGGCCTCAAGGGTCTCATGCCGCGTACTAATCGGGAGCCATGTCGGCGCCTCCTGCCCGAGTCCGATGAGCAGCCGGTGCACTATTGGATCGCACGCTGCGATCAGCCAACAGGGAGTCGGCTATCAACTGGCGCAATCGATTTAGCGGTCGGAAAGTTCCGACGCGGTCGAACATCAGCCCACCGCAGGGCCCGAAATCACGTAATGCGCAATTAACAGCACTGAGCTACTGGCGACTTCGGCCTGACCAGTACATTTCAGCCCCGCAAACGCGACCGTTAGGGTGTCCGGCATGACCGTACAGCTCGGCGCCACCCATCCGGACCTCGTCACCGTGCAGGTGCCGACGCACTGGTACAACCTGGCGGCCGAGCTCTCCGAGCCCATCCCGCCGCATCTGCATCCCGGCACCAAGGAGCCGGTCGGCCCGGATGACCTCGCGCCGCTGTTCGCCAGCGGGTTGATCGCGCAGGAGGTGGCCACCGAGACCTACATCGAGATCCCGCGGGAGGTGCGGGAGATCTACACGATGTGGCGTCCGTCTCCGCTGATCCGCGCTCGCCGCTTCGAGAAGGCGCTGAACACCGGGGCCCATATCTACGTCAAGTACGAGGGTGTGAGCCCCGTCGGCAGTCACAAGACCAACTCCGCGGTGGCCCAGGCCTACTACAACTCCGTCGACGGTGTGCGGAAGCTGACCACCGAGACCGGCGCCGGCCAGTGGGGTAGCGCGTTGTCGTTCGCCGGGGCCCAATTCGGTCTGGAGATCGAGGTGTGGCAGGTCCGCGCCTCGTATGAGTCCAAGCCGTATCGCGGGCATCTGATGCGGACCTACGGGGGCACGGTGCACTCGAGCCCGTCGACGCTCACCGAGTCGGGCCGTGCGATCCTGGCCAGGGATCCGGACACCACCGGCAGCCTTGGCATGGCGGTCAGCGAGGCGGTCGAGGTCGCCGCGGCCGACCCGGAGGCGCGCTACGCGCTGGGCAGCGTGCTGAACCACGTGGTGCTGCATCAGACCGTCATCGGCCAGGAGGCCGTCGCGCAGCTGGCGCTGGTGGAAGCCGACGGTGCCGATGTCGTGTTCGGTTGCGCCGGAGGCGGTTCCAACCTCGCAGGGCTGTCGTTCCCGTTCCTGCGGGAGAAGATCCACGGCCGGTCGAACCCGCGGATTGTGGCCGCCGAACCGGCCGCGTGCCCGTCGATCACCGAGGGGGAGTACCGCTACGACCACGGCGACGTGGCCGGGCTGACCCCGTTGCTCAAGATGCACACGCTCGGTATGGATTTCGTGCCGGACCCGATTCACGCCGGCGGCCTGCGCTACCACGGCATGGCGCCGGCGCTCAGCCACACCGTCGAACTCGGACTGGTGGAGGGCGTGGCGATCTCGCAGCACGACGCATTCGCCGCCGGAGTGCAGTTCGCGCGCACGCAGGGCATCGTGCCGGCGCTGGAGGCGACGCACGCCATCGCGGCGGCCGCCAAGCATGTCGCGGACGATCCGCGGGAGCAGGTGGTGGTCATCGGGCTGTCCGGACATGGCCAGCTGGATCTGCCTGCCTACGCGGAGTACCTCGACGGGAAGTTCTGACCAGGCGGTTTGTGCCCGCGACTATCCTCGACACCAGGCAGTTTCTCGAAGAGGTGAGTGTGGTGTTCCGTCTGCGGCAGCGTGACCGGTCGCTCGAAGCGGCCCTCAAGCAGATCGAACACCGGGTGCTCGAGGACGTTCACCTGCCCCTGTGGGCACGTCGCGTGGCGTGGGTAGCTGTCCTGGTGTTGGTCGCGTGTGGGATCACGACATGGGTGGTAGGCCACGACGTCGGGACGGTCCCGCTGGCCGCGTCAGTGCTGGCCGCCGGCGCCGCGGTCTGCTCGGTCGTCACGCTGAGGCGTCGCCGATTCCGGTGGTGCGCTGCGGCGGCCTACCTGTCGGGGTTGTCGACGGTCGCCGGGGTCGGCGCGTTCTGGTGGTGCCAGACCAGCTCGGCGGGTCCGATCCTGGCGATTTCGTCTGGTGTGTCCGCGGTGGCCGCGGCGACGCTCACGGCGGTGTGGGTCGCGGTCGCGATCACCCCGGTCGAGGATTCACACCCGGACATGCGGCAGCCCTCGAAGCGTAAGTGGGGTGTCCGCGAGAGCGGCGACACGATCATCTGGCCGCCGCCGAGCGCGGGTCCGCACTTTCGGAAGTAGCTCGAACCGGCAGCGCCGATGCCCCGCCGACGGTCGCGCCGTCGATCTGACCGGCGAGCCGCAGATGGTCTGGGAACGGCCGCTCGACCTGACGCTCAGCCTGATGCTTTGGAGTGCGCTGCGGCCATCTCGAGGAGTCGCACGTAACCGGGCAACTGCCAGGCGGCCCGACCGATGAACAGCCCGGTGACGTGGTCGATGCCGAGCAGGTCCTCGGCGTTGTCAGTGTTCACCGAGCCGCCGTAGAGCAACCCTCGTGTGCGGCAGCCGTATTCACGCCCGAGCTCGGCAAACGGCTCTTGCAGTTCGTCGACCGTGGCGGGACGGCCGTTCTCGCCGATCGCCCAGATGGGCTCGTACGCGATGAGAACGCAACGCAGCTGGTCCTCGTCGAGACCGTCGAGCGCACCGGCGGCCTGGTCCAGGATGAATCGCGATGATTCGCCTGCCCGTTTGGTCTCGGCGCTCTCACCGATACAGAGCAGCGGCACCAAGCCGTGGGCCAGCGTAGCGGCCACCTTGAGCCGGGTGGTCTCGACAGTTTCGCCGAAGTGTTCGCGACGCTCGGAGTGGCCGATCTCGACGAGCTGGGCCCCGGCGTCCTTCGCCTGTACGACGGACACCTCGCCGGTCCAAGCGCCGTGATCCGCCCAGTGCGCGTTCTGCACGCCGAGCAGAACGGGCGAATCGGCACCCAGTTCGTCGCGGGTGGCGGCGAGTGCGGTGAACGACGGAATGATGAAGGGCTGCACTCCCGGCAAGGCGGTCGCTTTGACGTAGTCGGACAGGCCCCGAGCGTAGCGACGGGCCTCGTCGAGGCCCTTGTTCATCTTCCAACTGGTGCCGATCCACAAGGGCCCTACGCCAACTGCTCCCGTGTCAGTCACCCTCGTACGCGCAGATGTCGTTGACCTTGGCTGCGGAGGAAGACTCCGGATCGAACTGCAGGCCGAGCCATTCCTTCACCAGGACACGAGCGAGCTCCAGTCCCACGACCCGCTCGCCCATGCACAGCACCTGTGCGTTGTTCGACAACACCGAGCGTTGCACGGAGTAGAGATCGTGCGCGGTGACGGCGCGGATGCCTTTGACCTTGTTCGCGGCAATCGCCACGCCCAGCCCCGTACCGCAGATCAGCAGTGCGCGATCCGCCTCACCCCTTGCGATCTTCTCGGCGGCCGCGACGGCGACATTCGGATAGGACGTGGTGTCTTCGACGTCTGCGACACCGACGTCGTCGACGATCTCCACCCGCTCGTCGGACTCGAGGTCCTTGCGCAGCGCCTGCTTGTAGTTGAATCCGGCGTTGTCGCCGCCGATCACGATTCTCAATGCCATTTCTGCTCCTCCGTTGGGGTTTCGTTCATCCGGTCAGGTGCTCGCCGAGCGCCTTCATCAGCAGCGAGAACGACCGTGCGCCGGGATCCGGGGTGCCGAGGCTCTTGTCTCCGAGTACCCGTGCGCGGCCCAGCTTCGCCGGAATATGGGCCGTTTTTTCGGCCGCTTCGCGGGCCACGGCGGCTGCGGTGGCGATTGCCCGGCCTGCCCTGCCCTCGGACGCCTCGGAACCGAAGGCCTCAGACAGTGCGTCGCGGAACGGCACCGCGGCGTCGACCATCGTCTTGTCACCGGGCTTGGCGCCACCGAGACGGACGACGGCGTCGATCCCGGCGCTGACCGCATCGACGACGTGCTGGTCGCTGCCGCCCTCGGTGTCGGAGTAGACGCCTCCGGCGCTGGTCAGCGCGGCGCCCCACAGTGCGCCCGAAGTGCCTCCCGCCGAGTCGGCCCACGCCTGACCGGCCAGCAACAGCGTCGTCCGAGCACCGGCATCCTGTTTCGCGGCGGCGCGGGCTGCCCGCGCCGCGCCACGGGAGCCGAACGTCATGCCCTGGCCGTGATCGCCGTCGCCGGCGACTGCGTCGAGACGGCCGAGGTCGGCCTCGTTTTCGGTGCACACCTGCTCGAAAAGCTCGAGTACGGCGGTGATCTTCTGGGCGCAGGCTCGGGAGTCCTCGCTCGATTGCGGGATCTCCGCTTCGGCCGCGTCCCAGATGCTGGTGCGCGGAGCGCGCGCGGTGTTCGGCAGCGCCCCGCGGCGATACGCGGGGGTTTCCACCGGTGCCAGCCAGAGCTTTTCAAGTTCCTCGTCGAGGAACACCAGCGTCAGCGACAGCCCGGCCATGTCGAGGCTGGTGACGAACTCGCCCACCTCAGGGCGCACGGCGGTGAGGCCCTTCTCCTCAAGACGTTGCGCCACACGTCCATAGACGACGAAGAGCTCCTCGTATTTGACCGTTCCGAGCCCGTTCAGGATCACCGCCACCCGGCCGTTGTAACCGTTCTCGCCCCTCGGCGGTTCTTCGGCCAGGACTTCGTCGACGAGCAGATCGGCGACTTCGGAGGCGCTGCCGAGACGGTCGTCGCGGACACCTGGCTCGCCGTGAATGCCGAGTCCCACACCCATGCGGCCTTTCTCGACGTGAAACAGCGGCTCATCGGCGCCGGGCAGGGTGCATCCGTCGAACGCCAATCCGAACGAGCGCGTGGCATCGTTCGCCTTCCAGGCCAGACGCTCGGCCTCGTCGAGATCCGCACCGGCTTCGATGGCGGCTCCCGCGATCTTGAACACCGGGAGATCGCCGGCCACGCCCCGACGGTCGCGATGGTTCTCCGGGCCGTTGGAGGCGATGTCGTCGCTGACGGTGACGATGCGGACGTCGATCCCCTCGTGACGCAACTTCTCCGCGGCCAGCCCGAAGTGCAGGACATCTCCGGCGTAATTGCCGAATCCCAGGATCACGCCGCCGCCGTTCTCGGCGTTGCGTACCACCGAGTAGACCTCGGAGGCCGACGGCGAGGAGAAGATGTTGCCGCACGGCGCACCATGGCCCATTCCTGGTCCGACCCACCCGGCGAAGGCTGGGTAGTGCCCCGAACCGCCGCCGATCACGAGTGCGGGCTGGCCCTGCGGAGTCTGTGTCGATCGAGCCACGCCGCCGGGCACCTTGACCACGAGTTCGGGGTTAGCGGCAACGAGGCCGCGAACCGCCTCGTCGGCGAAATCGTCCGGGGAATTGAGGAGGTACGTCATTGGTCCGTCCTTCGGCATGCAACGGGTCAGCACGCAGGAGCCGGTCCCGCGACCGGGTAGGTCGCACAATCCTATAGGAAATCCGGCGCCGCATCCGCGATTATCGCGTGCGGTCGGCCTCTGCCTGCTCGGCCAATGCCCGCTGTTTCACCCTTTCGATGTGGCCATGCATGATCCGATACACCTCGGGGCCGAAACCGCGCCGCAGGGCAGCCACGACTTCGCGGTGCTCGGCGATGGCGTGCGCGGAATCGGTAACACCCCTACCAATGAACAGGCGGAAACGCTGCCCGTGGCCACCGAGCGCGTCATAGGCCCGCAGCAACGCGGCGTTGTCCGCGTGTTCGGCGATCAGGCGATGGAACCGTTCATCCGCGCGGTGGTATTCCGTGATCGCCGCCGCGTCGGCGGTGTGAGGGGCGCGTTCCTGCTCGGCGATCACGTCCTCCAAGGCGTCGAGCAAACCGGCGTCGACCCGTTCACAGGCCAATTCGGCGAGCCTGGGCTCGATGAGGAGCCTGGCGTCCATGATGTCGGCGATCTCCTTGGCATCCGGCATCTCGGGCACTCGGTAGCCGCGCATGGCCACTCGGACGACGTTGCCGGTGGACTCCAGGCGCGCCAGCGCCTCGCGCACCGGTGTGGGCGAGACCCCCAGGTGACGGGCGGTTCCGTCGATGCTTATCGGGTCCCCGGAGCGGAGTGTGCCGTCGAGCAGGAGCTCCATCAGACGCTCGTAAACCTGGTCGACGAGCGTGTTGCGTGTCGGCATCCCGAACTCGTGCGCTCCCACTCCAGGCCTTTCCGAGTTCCCGCGGGATTACCCCCGACGGACACGTCGCGATCGCGGTCACTCCGCCGCCTTAGACGGCGCACTGACCGGGGAACAGGAGCTTACCTGCCATTGACATCGGGCCCCGGTACCCCTATATCCTATATTGTGATGCACACCACTACGGGTACTTCAGATGCACTCCGCTGACACGTGGCCCATTGCGGCCAACATGCTCGGATTCGGTAACCGCGCGCCCGACGGCGGCCACATCAAGGACGCTCCGTCTGCCGTGTGGGCAGCGCAGCTGCGCCAGGTCCGCGAGTTGGGGTTCGACTACATCGACCCCACCGACGCCTGGGTTCCGCTCGCTGCGCTCTCCGACAGCCGTGTCGAGGAGTTCCGGGGCGTTCTGCGCGATGAGGGCCTGGCGATCTCGTCGATCTCCATGACCCGGAACTCCGTTGTCGACGTGGCGAACGGCGTGCAGAACCTCGCCGACGCGCACCGGCTCATCGACCTGGCACCGTCATTCGGTGCCACGATCGTCAACACCGGTTTCATGCAGGCGATCACCGAAGAGCAGAGCGAACAGATCTGGTTCTGGTTGGTGGAAGGTCATGTGGACGATCCGGCGTTGCGTGACCTGGCGATCGAACGCGTCCGCGAGTTGGGTGACCATGCGCGTTCCAACGGCATCGAACTCAGCCTTGAGATGTACGAGGACACCTACATCGGAACACCGGATGACGCGGTGCAGTTCATCCGCGACGTGGACCACGACGCAGTAGGCCTGAACCCCGACCTGGGCAACCTGATCCGACTGCATCGACCCATGCCGCATTTCAGTGAGATGTACGCCAAAGTCCTTCCCTACTCGAACTTCTGGCACATCAAGAACTATTCACGCGACTACGACCCGGCGACCGGCGCGTACAGCTCCGCCCCGCTGCCCCTCAAGTACGGATACATCAACTACCGCCAGATGATCCGCCTCGCACTCGACCTCGGTTACCAGGGTCCGTTCTGCTGCGAGCACTACGGCTCCGACTCCCTGGGCGTCTGCGCCGAGAACCGCGAGTACATCCAGCAGGTTCTCACTTCCGCACTCGCCTGACCTCCAACTCGAAGGACTTCGCATGCGCAGAATCAACACCGTCACAGTCGTCGGCGCCGGGTACATGGGCGGTGGAATCGCCCAGGTCCTCGCCCTGAACGGGTTTCAGGTCCAGATCGCCGACGTCAGCGCCGATGCCACCCAGGAAGCCCTCAAGCGGCTGGAAAGGGAGGCAAGGGAATTCGAGGAGCAAGGGCTGTTCGACACGGGCAGCGCCGAGACCATCATGAGCAATCTCACTGCCGGCAATAGCCTGGAGGACGCCGTCTCCGACGTCGACTTCGTGATGGAGGCCGTCTTCGAAGATCCCGACGTCAAAAAGGAAGTGCTGGCGAGGATCTGCGCGAGCGCCCGCCCCGACGCGATAATCGGCACCAACACGTCCACCATCCCCGTCAAAGTGCTGGTGGAGGCGGTCACCAACCCTGAGCGGTTCCTCACGGTGCACTTCTCCAACCCCGCACCGTTCATCCCCGGCGTCGAGCTGGTCGCCGGGGAGGCGACGACCCAAGAGGTCATCGACTCCATCAAGGATCTCCTCGTCCGCGCCGGCTGTGAGGGCGCGCAGGTTGCCGACACCCCCGGCATGGCGCTGAACCGCCTCCAGTACGCGCTGCTCAAGGAAGCGACGCTCATCGTCGAAGAGGGGGTGGCCACGAAGGAGGACGTCGACACCATCGTGCGCACCACGTTCGGGTTCCGGCTGGGGTTCTTCGGTCCGTTCGCCATCGCCGATCAAGCCGGACTCGACGTGTACGTCAAGGGATTCCGCACCCTGGAGAACGCGTTCGGGGAACGCATGGCCACTCCCAAGCTCCTTACGGACAACGTCGACGCCGGCCGCCACGGCACCAAGAACGGCAAGGGGTGGACGGGCGACTTCGACGACGACACGAAGGCGAAAGTCATCGCCTACCGGAACAAGGCGTATTCCCGCATGGGTGATCTGCTGCGCGAACTCGGGCCGGCGCCGAAGGGATCCTGACAGCGTCCAACCTCCGGCGGCTTCGGTTGATGACCGCCTCCCGCGTGTGCCATCCCCGAAGGGAAACCCATGGATGAAGTAGTTCTCGCGGAGCGGCCCGCCGCCCTGCTCATCGTGATCGCCGTCGTCGCCATCGCGGTGCTGCTGTTCCTGATCATCAAGATCAGGCTCCACGCCTTCTTCTCGCTGATCGTGGTCAGCGTGCTGACCGGACTCGCCGCCGGCATCAGCATGGGTGACGTCGTCAGCGTGGTCATTGCCGGCTTCAGTAACACCGTCGGGACGGTCGCGTTACTCGTCGGCTTCGGCGCCGTACTCGGACGTATCGTCGAGATGACCGGCGGCGCACAAACATTGGCTGACCGGATGTTGGAGAGGTTCGGGGAGAAGAGGGCGCCGCTAGCCCTCGCCGTGGCTTCGCTGTTCTACGCGTTCCCGATCTTCCTCGACGCCGGCTTCATCGTCATGTTGCCCATCATCTACACCGTCGCTCGGCGCCTGGGCGGATCGTTCATGCTGTACGTGCTGCCGTCCATCGGCGCGTTCCTGATGATGCACGCACTGACTCCGCCCCACCCGGGTCCCACGGCCGCGGCGACGGTGATGGGCGCCGACGTCGGCATGGTGGTCATCGTCGCGCTTCTCGTCGGCCTGCCGACCTGGTACCTCGCCGGTTACCGGCTCAGCCTGATCATCGCGAAGCGCTACCCGAACATGCCGGTGCCGACCCTGCTCGGTGAACCGAAGGACTACCCCGAAAACGAGCGCCCCGGCTTCTGGACCGTCATCCTCGTCTTACTGCTGCCGTTGCTGCTGATCTTCTTCAATACGGTGTTCTCGACGCTCGAAGCCGATGGCGCTGTGACCGAAGACAACCTTGGGTATCAGCTTTCCCGCCTCATCGGGACCACTTCGATGGCGTTGCTGATCAGCGTCTTGCTGGCCATGGTGTTGTTGTACCTGCGGCCACGACGGCGGCGCGGCGAGCCGATCGGCGGGCTGTTGGAAAATCTCGTCGACGATGCGCTGGCGCCGGTCTGCTCGATCATTCTGATCACCGGGGCGGGTGGCGCTTTCGGCCGGGTGCTCACCGAGACCGGGATCGGCCAGACCCTGGCCGACGGCCTGGAAGCTTTCGGTCTGCCGGTCATCGTCGCCGGCTTCCTGATCGCGATCGCGTTCCGGGTTGCGCAGGGCTCGGCCACCGTCGCGGCGACGACCGCCGGCGCGATCATGGCCCCCGCCGTGACGTCGATGAACCTCGGTGCGATCGCGCTGGCGGCCGTCGTGGTCGCCATCTGCGCCGGCTCGATCACGTTCTCACACGTCAACGACTCCGGCTTCTGGCTGATCGGGCGCTTCTGCGGCTTCGATACGGTGACCACACTGAAGACATGGACGGTCATCGCCACGGCCATCGGCTTCCTGTCCTTCGCACTGGCGTCGGTGGTCTACGTCGTCGCCAGCTGACACGTCTCTGCTCTGCCGGAGTTTGTCCTGGCCGAAGATAGGAAAGTACCTCCTCCGCCAGAATGAGTTCGCGAGGTCTCGGCTGTGCCCCAGATCTGCTGTAAACACCTGACACGCTGGACCGGGCTGGGTGCTGTCCCGGACATATTCAACGGTATGTCCGACAAGCCGTAGCCAATCCGATGGGTATCGGCGTTCGGCTGGTCGCATCTTTATCACCCCTGATCGGAAAGCAGTCGGCAGCTCGTTTTGTTGCAGCACTGGGGGTTTCGGCGCCATGGGCCGTTACGTAGCGCTGCGATGTCGTCATCGACTCATGGCCAAGGAGCTTCATGAGCGTATACACGCTGACATTCGACGTCGCGAGCTCAGTGGCATAGGTGTGGCGAAAACCGTGCACCAATGCGCCGGGTACCGGAAGTGCATCTGGAGCTGCATGCTTGAACGCGCGTTGGATGCGAGATTGCAGCCTGCCACGCGTTATCGTTCACCATCGCGACCTACGAAGAGCGGTGCAGTATCCGGCCATCCTGATTCTGAGGGAACCGGGCGGCGCGACTGTCCCTATATGTACCGATCGCCGCCACCAAAGCGAACCTCAATAGGAACGTGGCGTTCTTTGCGGCCTTTGTCTTCCACGTTGATTACTGCAGAGCCGTCATCGAGCGTCCGCACATTTCCAACGTTGACCACGCAGAGTTCTTCCGCCCGCAGTCCAGCAAGAAGTGCAGTAAGAATAAGGGCGAGATCCCTTTCTTTCCAGTCTGTTCTGCGAGCGTCGGATTCCTGCGTGACAGCGGATAGTAGCGCTTCCACAGCGGTCCGGGGGAGCGCCTTCGGGAGCGGCTTCTTCAACTTCGGGCGCCCAACGAGCTGCATGGGGGATTGGCCGCCAATAGTTGGTTTGTATAGAGAAAGGTGCACAACACATTCCATGTGGACCAGCAGCGCCGGATCGAGGCAGCTTCGTGATCGGCGGCAAATGCCGCGAGCGCTGCACGCATCGAACGCGAGTTATGTCAGCTGGAGTGAGTCGTTCGGGATTGCCGTCTGCGGAGGCGCTGCACCACCGTGTTAACGTCACAGTGACGAATTGGGCTGGCGGCGCAGGGTTTTAGGTCGCGAGTGTCCGCCGGTTCCAGGTAGTTCTGGACCGTCAGTCGTCCCGGTCGGGCACTGTCGGGTAGTCACAGATTCAGGAGCTGCGCCATGGGTTCGCCGGCCGAGCCTCGGCGCCAAGGGTTGCGGCCTGTCGAGTGGCCGCGGCGATGTGGGGGATCGTCATCTTGGCTCGTGTGGCACACCATCAGCCTGGCAGACGAGCGATGACTAACAACGTACCCACATTATTGCCATCTGCACGGCTGTGGGCTGGACGAACGGGAGACGCTCCACCACGGCGGTAACGTCACGGTGACGAAATAGGCTCGGAGCGCAGGGCTTTGAGGTCGCGAGCGTCCGTCGGTGTCCGGTAGTTCTGGGCCGTCAATTGTGCCAGTCTGGCGCTGTCAGGTAGTCGCAGATTCAGGCCCGGCGCCAAGGGTGTTCGCCGGCCGAATGGGCGCGGGTGCATGGGCGGAGATATGGGTGGGTGGCGCTGTCAGGTGGTTCTGGAACATGGGCGAGAACCCGGACAGCAGCACCCAGGTTTCGCGGATTGCTCTCAACTAGGTCAGGATCGGACAGCCGGGTCATGCAAGCTGCCTGCCGCCAGAATGGCTGCATATATCGTTTCGCCGATAAGCCACATTATGTCAAGTAAACGTCGCCGTTTTCATTGGATGAATCAGGGCCGCTTTGAGCGGCCCCCACCCGCCGCGTTAGGTCGAGTTGTCCAAAGCGCCTCGACAACAACAGGTTTAACGGATTGGGCCAGGCTCGCACCACCTCCTTCCGGTGTGGTTGTCGCGACACACGCCTATCAACGTTCGTTTCACGATGGACTGATGTCGACTGGCCATCGATGCGCTCGTCTTGGCACAGATATCGCGTGCTGATTTGTCGGACCTCTAACACCTCGAAGCCACCCACCGCTGAGGCGCGAGTGTTTCGCGAATGGCAGCTCGAGCCCAGAGATGAACTTCCGGATCGACAGGAACCTACTGCTCGCGTTCGCTTGTCGACGGCTCTTGATTTCACGGACGTGCACTCCCCCTCAAGCCGCGATCTTCGTCCTTGCTCCTATTGAGCCCCACGCGCCGCCGCCAGCGATTGCCGCAGCGCTTCGGCGAGACGGTCGACGTCGTCGTCTGCTGTCGTCCAGTTGGAGAAGGACACGCGTATCGCCGATCGACCGTGCCATTCGGTTCCCGCGACCCACGCCTCTCCGCTGCGTCGCACCAATTCTGCTACACGCCAGGTGCGCTCATTGCTTTCGTCGGCACGGATCAGGACCTGGTTGAGTACCACGTCGTTGCATACGGTAAAGCCGTCCGTGGCTTGCATCATCTCGGCCAGTCGGCGGGCATGCTCGCAGCAGCGTTCGATCAGTTGTCGCAACCCCTGCCTGCCCAGCGATGCGAACGCTGCGTAGACGGGTACCGCGCGTGCACGCCGGGACATCTCGGGCACGAGGACGCCGGGTTCGCGCTCCGCGCTCATGGGCAGATAACTCGTGTTGGCACCTAGTGCTGAGCGGGCAGCTTGGGGATCGGCAACGATGGCCAGGCCGCAGTCGTAGGGGACGTTGAGCCACTTGTGTGCGTCGGTCGACCAGGAATCGGCCAGCTCGACACCTCGAACAAGTGCCGACAGTCGCGGCGATGCGCAGGCCCATAGCCCGAATGCGCCGTCGACGTGAACCCAGCCGCCGTGCTCGTGGGTCGCCGCGACGATCTCTGACATCGGGTCGCACGCTCCGGAGTTCACGTTGCCGACCTGCGCGCACACGATGGCGGGGTCGGAGTCGGCGGCGAGCGCGTCGGCGAGCGCGTCGGCTCTCATCGCTCCTTGTGGGTCGACCGCCACGCGCTCGACGTTGCGCGATCCCAAACCGATCATCTGCAACGCCTGCAGTACGGAGGGATGGACCTCGTCGCCCACGAGTACGCGAATTCGGGGTGCCTGGGCGAGCCCGTCGGCCTCGACGTCCCAGCCTCTCCGCGCTAACAGAACGTGCCGTGCGGAGAGCAACCCGACGACGTTTCCCGCCGTGGCTCCTGTGACGAACCCGACGGCCGCGCGTGTGGGCAGCCCGAGAGCTTCGAGAACCCAGCGCTCGGTGACGGCATCGATCGCAGCGCCGGCCGGCGACGACATCCGGCTGTACGCGGTCTGGTCCCAGGTCGATACCAGCCAGTCGGCAGCCAGCGCCGCGGGTAGCGATCCCCCGACGACGAGGCCGAAGTAGCGAGGGCCGGCGCACGCAATGGTTGCCGGACCGAGAGTGGCGGCCAACCGCTCGACTACCGCGACCGAGTTCGTACCTTGGTCGGGCAACGGCCCGCTGAGTGCGTCGACGACCTCGTCGTAGCTCGTACTCGCATCGACGAGCCGGTGTGGCAGACCCTCCAGGTAATCGGTCGCCAGTTCCAAAGCCCTCGGCAGAGCCGCGTACACGTCGTCGGTTCGAACCGGGGTGGAATGACCATCCATTGACAATGTCCTTGTTCTCGAGTTCATACCGTGCACATGGGTTCCGAAGGTCGTTGCGGACGCGGTTTCCCTAGGGTGGGCCATCCGGTTTGGCGCGCCGTCATCGCCTCAATGCCGCTAACGCAGTATGGCGTTGGATACTCGTCTGCAGGGGCATTGCAGGCCGATTGTGCCTTTTGGCCGCGTCTCGGAGGCCGCCCCGGCGGGGCGTTCGTCGCCGGTAGTTCGCTGGCGGCCCGCGCCCACAGCGCGCTGGTCCGCTCCAACGGTGCGGAACTGGTGAGTGTCGATTACCGACTTGTGCCGGAGCATCCCTTCCCCGCGGCACTCGATGATGTGTGGGCGGTCTACTCGGAAGTAGCGCGCGACCGGCCTACGGTCATCATCGGAGAATCCGCCGGAGGTGGACTGGCCATGTCCCTGGTACGACGGGTGCTCGACAGGGGCGGCAACGCGCCGAACGGTCTCGTGACCATGTTTCCCTGGGCTGCACCTCCGCTCTACGCAGCGTGCTTGACCGCGGCGACCAGGTGCTCAGTCCCACCATTCACTGGTTCCACGTCGGCGCTACCTGCGAAAACTTCGCAAACCCCAACAAGATAGAAATACGCAAATCGGACCGTCTCGGATCACCGATATAACCACGTGGCCACACGGGATCGTGTGCTTTAGTCTTGCCCGGCGCACTTAGGTCGCCGCTCGATCCAAGAGGAATACGACCGAATCGAATATGGCGGGTTACCAGTTGACTACGCGCGGATCGTCTGCTGCCCGGTCACGCCCGTCGGCGGACCACAAGCGCGTGAGATAGGTGCGCCCGTCGACCAGTATGGCGATCAGCCGGGCCAGCTTTTCGGCCGACAGGTCATCGGCGGATCGCCGATTCGCGCTGTCCGCCGAGGTCGAAGGGGTCATCAGCGACACATGATGCCCCTGGTTCACCTCCCAGCACCTCGCCCTGTCCGGCGTGTCACACGACGAGCTGACCGATACCGCAGGGCCGCTACTGCGGCAGCGCAGACGAGGACTGAAAACGCCGTCGCCAGTACCCAATTCCCGAACCGCTGGAACTCGGTGGCGTGGGATCCGAGCGGAACGTCGACCACGATCACTCCTCTGTCCGTGGCGTCATACCAGCCGAGTCGCCGACCACGGGCGTCGAAAGCGGAGCTGACGCCGGACAACCCGGTGTGCACCGCCGGGTGGCCCACCTCGGCGGCGTGTACCGCGACCGTGCTGGCCAACTGCGGCTGCGCCCAACTCCCCTGATACGTCGAGGTGGAGCTCTGGAACACCACCAGCTGGGCGCCGCGCCGGACCAGCTCGCGTGGGAGATCGGAGAACGTGGTCTCGAAGCTGATCAGCGGCCCGATGGCCATACCCCGACCGGTATGGAGCACTTCGAGTCCGCGGCCGCGCTGCCGGTCCTCCGCTGCGGCCTTCGTGTGCCGGGTGGCCCAGCCCAACACCGGCCGCAGCGGCACGTACTCGCCGAACGGCACCAGCCGCATCTTGGAATACGTACCGCGCGGCCCGTCGGGTCCGATTAGGACCGACGACTTGCGGATGGCGCCTGTGCGATCGCGCGCGTCGACGTTGACCAGCAGGTCCGCACCGACCTGTCGCGACAAGTCCACCAGGCGCCTCATTTCCTCCGGCCGGCCCGTAATGTCCACTCCGACGCTGCTTTCACCCCAGACGACCAGATCGAGGCGCTGGCCTCGCAGGTTGCGAGTCAGCGCTTCGCTGGCCGCCTGACGGGCCCCGGCGTCGTCGATATCGCCCGGCTGCACGAGCGCCACCCGGACAGACTGCCCGGCCGGCGGCACCGGTCCGAGCCAGAACCAAACCGGGCCGAGCGCCGCGCATACCAGCGCCACGGCGGCCGCAGCGACGCGGACAGCGACATGCCGATGCAGGAGGGCCCCCACGATCGCGGTGTTCGTGGCGACGATTAACAAGCTGGTCAGCCACACGCCGCCGAGGGAGGCAGAGGCCAGGGTGGCCGGTTCGTTCCACTGCGTCGCTCCCAGCGCTGCCCACGGACCGCCCAGACCGGGCAGGGAGCGCACCGCTTCGGCCAGGATCCACGCACTCGGCAACACCGCGATGGCGGCGAAGGTCCTGCGGACCGTGACCGGTTCGCCCAGAAGCAGGTACGCGGCCACACCCCACGGCACCCACAGTGCGCCCAGTCCGATGGCCAGCACGATCACCAGCGGTCCGGCACTGGGCAGCAGCCAATACTGGGTGGCGAGGATGTAGCCCGCCATCCCGCACCACGCCCTCAGGGCGGCGGCCCCGGCGCGCGGTGCCGTGCGCACCACCGTCAGGAGCGGGGCGATGCTGACCCAGGCCAGCCACCACCACGAGAGAGCGGGGAACGACAGCGCCGGCAGTGCGCCCGCGACGAACGCCGCCCCAAGGGTTGGCCAGGCCCACCTCCACGACAATGTGCTCACACCACCAACCGCCCAAGCTGCGATGCCACCCACGCTACGGTGATCGACCATGCGGTTCCTTACCGCTCCCCCAGGTTTCGGCCAGTCGGACTGCGAGCGCATCGTCGATGAAGCGCTGGCGCAGCCCGTCCTGGCCGTCACCAGTCTGGCCTACGTCGCCGCGGGGTTGGTCGTGCTCTGCTGGGCGGTGTGGGGCAGGTCCCCGCTCGCATGGGGCGCCGCCGTGGTGCTCGTGGCCATCGGGATCGGCAGCTTCGCCTACCACGGGCCTGCGCCGTCGTGGGCCAAGCCGGCGCACGACCTGCCGATCATCGCGGCGGGCGTCGTTTATGTCGCTCTTCTCGCCCGCAGCCGGGGTCGGCAGTGGCGTTCGGTCTGGGCGCCGGCGGCCGGGTTGTTCGCGGTGGGCCTGATCGCCTACGTCGCGGGACGTTCCGGCTCACCGATGTGCCGGCCAGACAGTCTCTGGCAGTACCACGGCGTATGGCATGTCCTGTCCGCGATGGCCGCTGGATGGGCCGCCGGTGCGACGGCTACGCGCCGACCGGCTTGGAGTCGTCGTCAGCGGTGCGCGCCAACGCGTAGAGCGCCATCCGCCGGTTGGCCATGTCGTGCTCGCCGAGAAAGACACACCCCGCGTATTCGCACACCCGGCGGGCGCCGTCGTTTCTGTGGTCGGGGTCCAACATGATTCGCGCGGCGCTAGGGTTCGGCCTCGAAGCGGCGTTGGCTGGCCAGCTGCCCACGAACATGACCGAGACCGCTGCGGTCCTGGTCAGACTGCCGGGCGCTGGCGTTGAGAGCTGGCCGGTGGATGCTTCGCTCGGCGGGTAGCTGTGGAGACCGCTCAGCCGATCCGGCAATCCTATAGCTGGCCGGGCAAACGCAACTATGACGGTCGGTGGTGGTCGTCGACTTCGGGGGCAATGTGGTGTTCGAGTCCGCCCCGGTCGTCAAGTTCAGCGGGGACTGATTCCAACGTAGCGTATGTATCATGACAGCATACCGCGCTACGATTGCTACATGACCGCCGAGCCGTCGTTGCATTACGAAATTGCCGAACGCCCCGGCCTGGTCGAGGTCCGGGGCGTGAGCCGAGCCCAGGTCGCCGAAGCGCTCGATTTGCTCGCTAAGGTTCACGCCGTGCAGGCCGAGCGTGCCGACGCGGTTCGCGGCGACCTCCTCAACACCCTGATGCTCTCGCACGTTCCGTTAACTCCGCCCTCGTCGGTGGCTCAGGCGCGCCGACTGGCCACCCACCGCGACGCCCTGCTGGCCACCCCCGTCCTGACGTACGAGACGCTAAAGGAGCTGCGGGGTGACGCCCGCGAATCCAGCACCCGGACCTGGGTGTCGCGCCGCCGCGATGCGGGCGACGTATTCACCGTCAACCACAACGGACGCACCTTGATCCCCGCGTTCCAACTCGACGAACAGGGGGAGCCCCGACCGGAGCTGCAACGCGTTCTGCGGGCGCTGATCTCCGGCGGTGTGCAGGGATGGGCGCTGTGGACGTGGCTGACCTCGGCGACGAGCCTTCTCTCTGGCGAGGTGCCCGAGCGCCTCGCCCGCACCGCGCCGCACCGGGTGCTGCGCGCCGCCGAGCGGTTCACCGCCGCGCCGGCCGCGTAGATGCCCGAAACCTACCCCCCGCCGGACCTCGCCTGCCCCGACCCGCAGGGCTGCCCCGTCATTGACGTGCTGCCGGCGTTGCGGACGACGACCATCGCGGCGGACACCCCGTGGTACCGCGTCTACAGCGCAACCTGGGGCTACGACGAGTTCAACCCTGGATATGGCGACGCCCGCTTCTCCCCCATCGACGACCCCGAGACCGGTGATCGCCTCCCCAGCATGTATTTGGCGGCGACCCCCGCGGCTGCGCTTCTCGAAACCGTCTTCCACGACGTTCACCAGAGCAGCGCCCGGATCGTCTACGAACGCGATCTGCGGGGCATGCTGCTCGCCCATGTCCGCACCCCGGTGGCCGCGCGGCTGGGCGATGTGCGCGATCCCGAACTGGCGAGGCTCGGCGTATCGCGGGAGGCCCTGGTCAGCACTACCTCCGAGCACTACCCGTGCACGCGTCGGCAAGCGATCACCGCGCTCGGGCAGCGGTGCGGTGCCCGCGGGCTGCACGGGCTCATCTGGCACTCGCGCCGGTCTGAGCTTGCCGGGCGCGAGCCGGTCGAAGTCATCGTGGTCTTCGGCGCCGAACGGTACCCGACGAGTCGTGGGCATTGGAAGCTGTTCGGGCCAGGAGCGTCCTCGCTGTATGAGGGACCTGGGCGTCTCCTTGTCGATGAGATCGCCGAAAGTCTTTCGGCGACAGTCGACATCGAGGACTAAGCATTCATATGGCGCAACGGTCACTTACTCACCTCCCAAGATCCGGTACTGCGCCGACAGAGCCTGGGGGCACTGTTCAGATCGTCCCCGAGCCGTGAAAGCGATCGGTCTGCAGTGCCCGCGCACATGAAGTGCCAAAGCGTCCGTCGTGGCCAAGTCGGCGGCCATCGAGGTCCAGCTGTGGATGTATACGCCGTCGTGTGGGCGGGGGTCGGCGCCTGCGGCCGTGATCTCCAGCGTGATTGCGGTCAGCGGGATGTAGCCGGCACGGCAGGTGACCGGCTCCTTCCGACTGATGTACTCGCGCAGTTCCTCAAGCCACCGCGCGTGCTGTTCGAACAAAGCCCCTGCCATCCTCGGCTACACGCAGCGAACCGCAACGACGCCGTCGACTGTACTGCGCACTCCCCGCGCGCTGGACGCATCCAGGCGTGGTGCCAGCAGCTAGGTCAACAGGGACCTGGGATCCGTCGAGCCCCGTCTTGTAGCCGGCCGTCAGCCGCGACAGCAGGGGCCGACGACCCGTCGGAGCCAGTGCGCCGAGCGGGTCGCTCACCAGACAGGCATGGGCAACCCGCCGGAGCCGCGGACCCAGCGGATGTCGTGCTCCCCCGCGTCCGCGCGCGTACAGACGATTCGCCAACTCGATGAGACTGGCAGGACCTGGCTGGTCTGCCACCGGCCTACATCGACGTCGGCGACCTAGACATCTTCCGCGATGAAGACATCGACTACGCCCGCCGCTTGCTCGCGGCGGGCGTGCCGACGGAACTGCACGTCTTCCCCGGTTGTCCGCACGGCTTCGAGATGATGGCCGGCGACCTACTGGTGTCGCGTCACGCACTCGACAACCGGGTCAGGCGCCTCGCGGCGCTCTAGAACCGCCCGTGCGACCCCTGCAACTGCCAGGTGGTTTGGCCATCTCAGACCAGCGATTCTCGGGATCGGTAGCGCACATCTCCTGGTGAAGTTGCGGCAACGAATCCGAATGGCGGCGCCAAGCCAGAGGGGAAAGCCATGACCAACATCAGCGCAACCGGATGATCGCCGGACCATAGCTGTCCGTCGGCATCGCCATGACGGGACTTGGCCTGTTCCGGCGACACGCTGACCTGGGTCTTGACCTGGTGAGCTGCCCAAACCACTGCGCGACCAAGGGGGGTTATCCCCCACCAAAATGGGGGTTACTCCCGGCGACACTGGCACTTCTGAGCGGCATGCTGGGGTCATGACCTTGGTTGGCGTGGTGACCTGCGCAACCACCGCGCGACAAAGTAGGGGGCTATCCCCCCTGACACTGGCATTTTTGAGCGGCATGCTGCTGGTCATGACACTGGTTGGCGTGCCTGTGGCGCGGGCCGACGGCAGCGGATCGGACGCAGATGTGCACGTCGCCCAGTCGCTCGGCGGTCGCGAATTGACGGTCACGATCCGGCGAGTCGGCCCGGTCCTCGGGCCCTTGCACGTCGACGTCGTCACACATCACGGCGACGCCCCAGGCACACTGCAACTCACCGCGTCGTCACCGGGAGCCACTGCCAGCAGCGGGCAGGTGAAGCTCGGCGCGCCCGGCATTTATTCGGCGACACTGAACGTCGACAGGGCCGGGCCGTGGGAACTGATCGTCGACGACGGCCACACTGCGGCGCGGATCCCGTTTCTGGTTCCCGCGCAGGTGATTCCGCCGTGGAAGAAAGCCAGTGACTACGGCTTCTTCACCGCGGGCGCGCTGCTGATCGTCTCGCTGGCAGCGACGTTGCGCGCGCGCCGCAACTGGATGGCGCTGGTCCCGGCGACCGGCATGATCGTCGCGCTGACGGTGGCTGTCACCGGCGCGACGTTGTCGGCGTACTCCCCGCCGCCTCCGCAGCCCGGCCAGGACCTTGACCCCACCCTCGCGAACATCCGTGACCCCTACGCACGCGTTGCGGCCAATTTACTGACTGCGGTCGACTATTCGCGGCCGCCGGTCAACATGGCGGTGTCCGCCGGCCAGTCCACGCTACGTTTGAACCTCACCGACTCCTCCACCGGGCGACCCGCCGACGACCTGCTGATCCACCACGGCGCGCTGATCCATCTCATCGTCGTCTCACCTGCGGGCACCATGTCGCACGTGCATCCTGTCCGTGTCGCGCCGGGACGGTACGAGGCGAAGTTCGACACCACCGAACGCGGGACATACGCGATGGCTGCCGAAATCGCCAGGCGCGGTGGCGGGGTGCAACTGCTACGTGGCTCGGTCGACGGGCAATCCCCTGCCGCACCACCGACCGCGGCGCCACCGGCGCAGGGCGAAATCACCGCGACCATCGCGCCAGCGGGTAGCCCGAGCACCATCCGGGCCAGGTTCGGGGACACCCCCGATCTGCAGCCGTGGCTCGGGATGGTCGGCCACATGATGGTTGTAGGACCACTACCCGACGGCCCCGATGTGGGCAAACACGCACTGACAGCGCCGGTCTGGTCGCATGCGCATGCCATGGTGCCGCCCGCACCCGGCGCCGCAGGCGGGCAGCCCGACGAATCAGTTGCCCGGTACGGGCCCGAGATCGATTTCACCTACTCGTTCGCACTGCCCGGCCGCTACAAGGTATGGGTGCAGACCGAACGCGACTACGCCATCCTCACCGCGCCAACCGAAGTCGAGGTCCGCCAACCGTGAGTCGCCAGCGCCTCGTCGTCATCACCGTGATCGCCGCCGTCGTCGGCGCCGGAATCTGGTTGCTGTGGCCGAAATCGATGGAGAACAGCGCGGCCACTGCGACGGCAGGAACCTACCGTGTGCAGCTGACCGGCGAGTCGCCGAAGGCCGGAATCAGCCCGGTCACCGTCGAGATAACCGGCAACGGGGGCCGGCCACCCACACCGGACTCAGTCACCTTCGAACCCGCGATGCCCCAAATGGGCCATGCCACAACACCTGTGGCCGCCGTGGCCACAGGCGACGGAAGGTACGGTGCCGACGTGGATCTGTCCATGCCCGGGCAATGGGACATCACGGTCCGCATCGCCGCCGGCGGCCAAGTACACGAAGCAGTTCTGAGCGTCACCACCAACGGCTAGAAAGGCACACCGCCATGACGAGTGCTGATTCGCGCGGCAAGTTACCGGCGTTCGTGATGCTCGCAGGCACCCTGATCTCGCTGTCGGGGTTGACCTGGGACGTCGACTGGCACCTTGACGTCGGGCCGGACAGCTTCTTCACGCTGCCGCACCTGTTGATCTACTCCGGCGGCGCGATCGCCGGCGTCACCAGCTTGGTAATGGTGTTACGGGCCACCGCCGCACAGCGCCAAGGCCAGGATCTCGATCCGGGTGTCGGCGGTCGCGCGTTCAAGGTGCTCGGCGTATTCGCCGCGCCGATCGGCTACCTGGTGGCCGGCATCGCCGCGGCCTCGTTCCTGCTGTACGGGCTGTACGACGAGTGGTGGCACGGCCTGTACGGATTCGACGTGACCGTCGCGTCGCCGCCACACCAAGGCTGGCTGACGTCGATCTGCGTCACCATGATCGGCACTGCGATCGTCTTCGCAGCGGCCCGCGAACACCGCTGGGGCCGTTGGGGGTTCATGATCGCGATTGCGGCGTTCGGGCAGTACGCCTCGATCCAAAGCGGCGCGCTGGCAGACCTCGACCTGAGTTCGACCATCGACTGGCCCACCCTGACCTGGCTGGCCATTCCGCTCGTCTGCGTGCTGCTCGGATCTCAAGTCGTGCCGCGCGGCGGCGCCCTCGGCACCGGCCTGCTCACACTGGTGCTGAACCTGGCGACGTGGTCGTTCGCCAGCTGGGCGGTCGGCTGGTATGCCGATCTGCAGCACTTGGCGCTTCGCGACTTCGTCGAGTTGGGCTTCCCCATCGACATGGTGCTGATCCCCGCGATCGTTTTCGTGTTCGGCGTCGTCGTCGAACTCCTGCTGCGGTGGAGAGGCGCGAGCGCCTGGCTGCTGGCCGGTGCCGGCGCGGCAGGTGTCATCGCGATCACCTGGCTGCTCAGCTCCATGGGGTCCGGCGGCGTCGACCTGGGTGGTGAGGACGGCGGCGGGCACGCGGGCAGCATCCTGCTGACGTGCGTCGCCGGGGGGCTGCTTGCTGGGGTGCTCGGCGGAGCGACGTGGCGAGTCGGCCAGGCATTGCGTGCATCGAACGCGACACCTGCCGTCGGGGCATCGGCATGACCATCCACAGCAGGTTGCGGGCAATGGTCGCGATGCTGTGCGCCGTCGCCGCGCTGTCGATCGGCGTGGCACCGGCCGCGGCCTCCGATCCGCTGGACTACGTCGTGCACACCGAGCACGTCCAGGTGGGCCCGTACCCGGTGACGGTCGGGTTCACCGTCTGGCCGCTGCGCGCCATGCAGTCGTTGGATTTCACGTTCGGACCGGACGGCGGACTCGCAGGCAAGTCCGGCACCATCACGGCGATCGCTCCCGATGGCCGGGAGGACACGGATCGACTGTCCCGGCATCCCCGCAACCGCGAAGTGTGGGGCCTCGACGTGGAGTCGCTCAACTCGTCGGGGACGTGGACGCTGCGGTTCACGATCGACGGCCCGCAGGGCGAAGGCACCGGCGACCTGGCCGTCGATGTGCTCAAGCAGCCGGGACCCCCGTTGGCGCTGAGCTGGCTCGTCGGACTCCTCCCGCTGGGGCTGACGTTGGTGTTCTTCGCAGTGGTCTGGATACGCACCGGCCCTGGCAGGAACGCCGACAGGACTTCCTAGCGGTTATCCATAGCTCGGGTTCACGCGCCGTGCGAGTAGCTTGGCGGCGCGCTCGATGGCCTCGATGTAGGGGTGGATTACGGCGGCGGTCATCGTCGAGTGCGCGTTGCATGAGTTCGGGACCGGCCAGATCGAGGCTACCAACGCCGCAGAGTGGCTCCGGTGACGAGCAGTGCCACGCGGCGAGGTTATGACCCGGGAGAATATGCAGCAATCGAATACGCGGGGTTACCGGTAAACGTCTGCATACTGCATCGGATAAATCGTCGTCCGTGTCCCGTCTCGTTATATCTGGCGGTGTTCGCAGAAAAGCTGGCGGACTTCAATGTTGGCCGCGCCTCTCAGTGAATCCGGCGGCTTCTTCAGTCAACCGCCGGCGACATTGAGACCGGACACAGATGCTGGCCCAAGTTCAGTTCAACAAGGTGCGACGCCGAAGGGCCGATGCGGCCTGCCGCGTCGCCTCGGTCAGCGGCTCGGGCAGATCATCGAGATCGAACCACCGCATCGCCGACAACGCCTGCGGTTCGAGAACGGAGGGTGTGCCGTCATAGCGTTCGATGAGATAGACCGGAGCAACCCAGTGCTGGCCGGCCTGACGATCGATCTGGTCGACCACGCACAGGAGCAAGGTCGGTTCGATGGAGATGCCAAGTTCTTCGCGGATCTCGCGCGTCACCGCGGCCGCCACGGACTCAAACGGGTCGACCTTCCCTCCCGGGAGACCCCAACAACCCGCCTCCGGATTGCGCCTGCGGCGGACAAGTAGCAGGCTACCGTTCTGGACGATCGCTGCACCACATCCGACGCGTGGGCCAGAGCCATCAGCGTTCATCGCGATTGATCCACTTCGTCTCCGTTGGAACTTGATAGGTGAGTAGTCCATTCACCAAGTCAGTGGGTGAATCCGACGAGAGAAGCATCTGTCGATGCACGGGCTTCAAGAAGCCTTCGTCGACAACATGGTCAAGGAAGGTCAGCAATCCGTCGTAGAAGTCGAGCGTGTTGAGCAGCCCGCACGGTTTCGCATGGGCGCCAAGCTGAGTCCACGTCCACACTTCGAAAATCTCTTCGAGAGTGCCGATTCCTCCAGGCAAGGCAATGAAGGCATCGGACAGCTCAGCCATCAACGCCTTGCGCTCATGCATGGAATCCACGATCCGCAGATCCTGCAGACCGGTGTGCGCAACTTCGCGTTCAACAAGGGCCCGTGGGATCACCCCGATAACCTCGCCGCCAGCGGCCAAAGCCGAATCTGCAACTGCTCCCATGAGTCCGACGGCGGCTCCGCCGTAAACCAGACCGATCTGACGCTCAGCCAGTAGCGCGCCCAGTTCCACTGCAGACGTGTGGTATTGATCATGGCGACCCAAATTCGAGCCGGAGAAAACGCAGATCCGATTCATCCATGAATCCTTACATGAGCTGCTCGGCCAAAGGTTCTTGGGGATGCTGAGCGGGACCTGACCGCCTCCGATTTCGCGGCGTTGCCGGCGCAGTATCGGCGCACCTACGCCCTGGCCATGCCCACCTGCACTCTGCCGGAAGCCCATTTCGACAACGCCGCGCAGAGACTGCAGACCTGACCACCCAAGCGTGCCTGGCAGCCCAACGCTGACGGCCGTGTTGCTACGCGGTTATTCTCCGGCGGCGCAGATGGTGTGTGATACCTAGATACGAAGGAGCCTGTCGCAGAAGCATTCTGCCTGCATCTGCAGTTTGAGTATCAGCAACCGGAGTGATTCCGCTCCTCGGAGCGAAGGCGTCCAGGCTGTTCACCGAGGACGGCCAGTCGAAACTTTGCTCTACCGCGCAGGTCCAGCGCCGCGAGTTCGATGAGCTTGGGCCGTTCCCGGCTCGCGATGGCCCGACTTGCTTCCGGATGCGACTTGTTTCATATGGCGATACAGTGATTCTCTCAAAGAAACTTCGTCCCGAAAGAGGGCTATGACCAGCACGCTCGACCCGGACACCAGCACCACGCCCCGCTACGCCGAAACCTTGGCCGAGGCATTGCCCGACGACGCGAAGATCGCCGCCGTGCGCGCCGAGCTGGAAGCAGCCGGAGTCAAGTACGTGCTCTCGTGCTGGATCGACCTGTTCGGCGTCCCGAAGACCAAACCGGTGCCGATGAGCGACTTCGAGGCGCTGTGCAAGGGCAAGGGCCCGCAGTTCGCCGTGCATTCAGTGTCCTTCGTCCCGGAACTGACGGCCGCCGACTCCGATCAGATCCCGGTCCCCGACCTGGACGCGGTGTACATCTGCCCGTGGGACACAACTACGGCGATCATCTTCGCCGACCTGTTCTGGGAAGACAGGCCGTACAACGTGTGTCCCCGGCAGGCGCTGAAGCGCACCATTCACGAAGCCGCCCAACAGGGTTACGTCGGCTACGCCGGTATCGAACCCGAGTTCATCGTCATGCGCTATGACGAGAACGGCCGACCGGTCAAAGCCTTCGACACCGATCCCCAGCAGGTCGGCGGCCTGCGTCCGCGCCGACAGGCCTACGGCTACGACGTCGAACACTCCTTGGATGCGATGCCGTTCCTCAAGGACATGATGGACATGTTGGAGGGGCTGGGCTGGAACCTGCACGACGTCGTCGCAGAGGGCGCCTACTCCCAGTTCGAACTCGACTTCCATTACACGAATGTGCTGGAGATGGCCGACCGCCTGGTCTTCCTGCGCCTGGCACTCAAGGAGGTCGCCAAACGGCATGGCATGTTCGTCACGTTCATGCCGAAACCCACGACAGGCGACTGGCGTTCGGGCGCGCACATCAACTTCTCGCTGCGGTCCCTGGAGGCTCCGGCCGACAACGTCTTCGAAGACCCCGATGGCGGATGGAGTGACGAGTCCCGCTACGCCGTCGGCGGCCTGCTCGCCCACTCCGCGGCGCTGACCGCAATCACGTGCCCAACGGTCAACTCCTACAACGGGCTTGTGCCACGGGTGGGCGGGTTCGAAGGCGGAACGGTCACCTGGGCCCCCACGAACATGACGTACGGCCACAACAACCGTGCTGCCCAGTTCCGCCTGCCGCAGAGCCGCTACTGCATTGAGAACCGTGCCGCGGACATGTGCATGAACGTCTACCTGGCGCTGGCCTGCACGCTCGCGGCCAGCGTCGAGGGCATCGTGGCCAAGGTAGACCCGGGCGAGCCCACCGACCGCGACCTGTACTCCATGACGCCCGAAGAGGCCGAGGCCCTGGGCATCCGGCGACTCCCCCGCAACCTGCTGGATGCCGTCGGTCATCTGCAGAATGACGCGTTGGCCGCAGAGGTGCTGGGGCCAACGATGCTCAAGTCGTACATCGCGTACAAGCTCGACGAGTGGGAGCGGTATCACCAGGCCGTCACCGACTGGGAGGTCGAAGAGTACCTGCGGCTCTACTGACCCATGGAGAGCTTCGACCTCGGTGATGTGTCCCTGCTCGGCGGTGAGACGCTGTCGAATGCAGTGCTGGCGTACAGAACCTACGGTCGGTTGAACGCGGCAGGCGACAACGTCGTCGTCCTGCCGACGTTCTACACGGGAACCCATGTTCGCAACGAGGGCTTCTTCGGTCCGGGACGGGCCATCGACCCCGAGCACCATTTCGTGGTGTCGGTCAATATGTTCGGCAACGGTCTGTCGACGTCGCCGAGCAACGCGGCTCCCTCCCAGCGGGGTGCGGCGTTCCCGCGCGTGACGCTCTACGACAACGTGCGGTGCCAGCACCGGCTGCTCTTCGACGAACTCGGCGTGCAGCGGATCGCCTTGGTTGCCGGCTGGTCCATGGCAGGCTGTCAGGCCTATCACTGGGGGGCGATGTATCCCGACGTGGTCGATGCGATCGTCCCGTTCTGCGCGTCGGCCAAGACCTCACCGCACAACTTTGTGTTCCTGGAGGGCGTCAAGGCGGCCCTGCAGGCCGACCCTCTTTGGGCGGGCGACGCCGAGCCGCCGGTGCGGGGGCTCAAGGCGTTCGCCCGGGTGTACGCCGGGTGGGCCTACTCGCAGACGTTCTTTCGAGACGGGCTCTACCGCTCGCTCGGGCACGACACGATTGAGGATCTGCTGGTCGAGTGGGAGGACGACCACGTCGACAACTGGGACGCCCACGACCTGGTGGCCAAGATCTGGAGCTGGCAGCACGGCGATATCAGCGCAAACCCGCTCTACGGCGGCAACTTTCAGGCCGCGCTGCAAGGGATCTCAGCCCGCGCCATCCTGATTCCGTGCACCCAAGACCTGTACTTCCCGCCCGAGGACAACCAGCTCGAGGTCGTGCAGATGCCCAACGCCGAGCTTCGGCCCTACGACTCGCCGTTCGGGCATTGCGTCGCCAATCCCGGCAATGACGCCGGATTCGCAGGGTTCCTGGATGCCGCAATCCGCGACGTGCTGGCTTGACCAACCGTCGTCTTCAGATGAGTTCCGAGGAGCTCGGCAGCAGTCGCACCTCAGTAACGGCGTTCCGGTCCCCCGTTGTGACATCGATCCGGTAGCTCGCGGTCTCCACTTAGTCGCCGTCCTCACCCTCCTCGGGCCCACCTGGGGGCTGGGTGGCCCTGTTCACCGCGGGTTCCTGGTCATCGGGTTCACCGGCTTCCGCCCGATTCAGTGGGCGTGAAGGGCTGATTCCCCCTTGCGCATGCTTATCGCCAACTCCTCCAGTTCGTGTTCGGTCGGGGCTCGTAGCGGCAGTGGCCGCGAACCCTCCGGGCCCGGAGCCAGCGCGTCGAACACCAATTCCAGATAGCGCCGCCACAGTTGGGGCTGGCTCGGGGTGTGCATGGTGCTGACCACCATCATGAGCGCGCCGATGTCCAGAGGTTCGATGTCGGCGCGAATGACACCCTCCCGCTTGGCGCGATCCAGCAGGCGCGCCACCGCGGGCTCGACCCGGCGGCGCACCCGTACCAGGCGTTCATCCCGAAATGAGCTGCCGGTCACCAACTCCTGCAGACCGCGATCCTCGACTTGCATCTCCACTGCCCGTTCCAGGAACCATCGCAGACCGGCCAGACCGTCGGGCTTTTGCAGGGCGACGTCCGCCACGTCGACCAGCACATCCACGCGCGACTCGAACAACGCGATGACGAGTTCGGCACGTTCAGGAAACCGGCGGTACACGGTGCCCACCCCGACCCCGGCGCGCCGCGCGATTTCCTCGTAGCCGACGTCCAAGCCCACCTCGGCGAACGCCTCGGCCGCGGCGTCGAGAACCCGCTGCCGATTACGCGCGGCGTCACGTCGCAAAGCCTTCCCGTCCGAGTCGGCGGTCGATCCGGGGCGCGGCACGCCGCCAGGATACGAGACGTCGTCGAGCTGCCGGTCCCCGCGCGCTGTGCTGAACGCCACGTCCTACCCCACTCTTCGAAATGGAAACGTTCTTCCGGATAGCCTACATTGAAACGGAACAATCTTTCCGTTTTGGAGGCCCAGTGACCACTCTTCACTCAACGCGCCCGGCAGAACCGCGCGCCGGCGGTCGGCACCGCGCACCCGAACCCGGGGCCAAGCGCGCCATCGGTAGCTCGAAGTGGTTGATCCTGGGCGTCATTGCGCTCGCCCAATTGGTCGTGGTGCTCGACGCCACCATCGTCAACATCGCCCTTCCGTCGGCCCAGCTGGACCTGGGCTTCTCCGACGACGCCCGGCAGTGGCTGATCACGGGATACGCCCTGGCCTTCGGATCTCTGTTGCTGGTCGGTGGCCGCCTCGGCGACCTGGTGGGACGCAAGCCGATGTTCCTCATCGGGTTGATCGGTTTCGCGTCTGCGTCGGTGCTCGGTGGCGTGGCGGCCAGCATCGAAGTGCTGATTGCCGCCCGTGCTCTGCAGGGTGTCTTCGGCGCCATGCTCGCCCCGGCCGCTCTTTCGCTGCTGACCGTCACGTTCACCGAAAAAGACGAGCGGGCAAAGGCATTCGGGGTATTCGGTGCCATCTCCGGTGGTGGCGGCGCGATCGGCCTGATTCTCGGCGGCGCCCTGACCGAGTACCTGTCCTGGCGCTGGTGCCTCTATGTCAATGCGCCGTTGGCCCTGATCGCCGTCATCGGCACCATCGTCCTGGTCCCGGCACTGGGCCGCTCGGAGACCCGGGCCCGCCTCGACCTGCCCGGTTCACTGGTCATCGTCGGCGGCCTGGTCGCGCTGGTGTACGGCCTGGGCAACGCCGAAGCGGAGGGCTGGACCAGCGCCGTGACGCTGGGCTGCATCGGCCTGGGCATCTCGCTCATCGGCATCTTCCTGCTCATCGAACGCGACGTCGCCAATCCCCTGCTGCCGCTGCGCATTCTGGCCGACCGCACCCGAGGTGGCGCCTATGCGGCACTGCTGGTCTGCGGCGCAGGAATGTTCGCCGTCCTGCTGTTCCTGACCTTCTACCTGTCGACGGTCAAGCAGTTCACGCCGCTGCAGACTGGCTTCGCGTTCCTGCCCATGATCGCGGCGCTGGCCGTGTCGGCCACCGCCCTGGCGAAGGTCACGGCCACGGTGGGACCCAAGCTCTCGGTGTTCACCGGCATGTTGCTGGCGGCCGTAGGCCTGCTGCTGTTCACCCAGTTGGGGTTCGACAGCTCGTACGTGACGCATGTGGTGCCGGGTCTGGTGATCACGGGCCTCGGCCTGGGTCTGGTGATGGCGCCCGCGATGGCAGCCGCCACATCCGGGGTGCAGGCCGACGACGCCGGTGTCGCCTCCGCGGCGGTGAGCACGTTCCAGCAGATCGGCGGGTCGATCGGCACGGCTGTGCTGAGCGCGCTGGCCGCAGCCGCAGCGTCGGACTACCTGCAGGGCCGTGTACCCAACCCCGCGACCCAGGCGATGGCCGCGATGGAGAGCTACACCACCACCTTCTTCTGGGGTGCGGTGATCTTCGCCGCCGGCGCGCTGGTCTGCGGTCTGCTGTTTCCGTCCGGTCCCATCGAGTCCGATCCCGCGGTCACCCCTCGCCTGCGGCGGGCAAGCACAGCTTCGCGACGGCGTACATGAGTTGGCGTGGGCCGACGTCAGGTCGGATCTGGCCGTCGGCGGTCGCGGCGTCGAGCAGCGCTCGCAGCGTGGGTTCGAGCGTGTCGAGGATGTGGTTACGCAGGGTGTCGAACGAAGTGCTTCCCGAGGCGAGGGCCGAGGCCAGGCCGTCCTTGGTGGCCAGGAACGCGGTGTACCGCAGCAGCCACTTCTGCAGTGCGAGACCGGGCGGGTGCTCGGCGCTCAAGGCTGGGCCGGCTTGGGCGCAGTCGTCGATTTCGCTGTCGAGGACGGCCTTGGCCAGATCGGAGCGTTGTGGGAAATGCCGGTAGAGCGTTCCGACTCCGACTCCGGCCCGGTCGGCGATGTCCTTGGCCGGTGCCTCCACTCCCCCCGTGGCGAAGAGGACCGTGGCGGCCGCGAGCAGCGCCGACCTGTTTCGTTGCGCACACACGCTCCGCGGCGTGAGCTGACCGCAACCCGCCCCGGCACCGCAGTCAGCGGACGTTGACTCCGATATCCGCGGTCGAACGACCCCCCGCCATACCGGGAGGACGTAAACTCCTGCACCGCATGGCCGGCGGTCGCTCTGACGACGAAGAGGTGCGTATCGACCCGTCCGACCTGTCGAAGGCGGACACTGGGACTATGTCCACTGCATTCTGGATCATCGCGGCGGTGATCGCCATCGGCACCGTCGCGGGCGGCTTGGTGCGGATGCGGACGTGGTTACAGAGGCCCGTCTCGCCCGAGGTGATCGAGGCCGCACACCGCGACGACGAGGATGCCGACTAGGGCGACGTGCAGCGCCGCTAGTCCTCTTCCCCAATCTCCATGCTGGGGTCAGGAAGCTCGGTAGCGAGCGTTCCTTGCCTGGCCCACGACGCCAACCGGGCCAGATTGTCAGCCGCCCGCCCTCCCCCAGGTGCGGTATAGACATTCAAGTGCAGTCCAGGGTCGGTGGGCAGATCCATGGACTCAAAGTTCAAGTCGAGCCGGCCGACCACCGGATGGTTCACCCGCTTGCTCCCGTATCCGTGCAACCGCACGTCCTGGGATGCCCACCGCTGCCGGAACAACTCACTGCCCGTAGATAATTCGCCCACCAAGGCCACGAGTACCTCGTCGTGAGGATTACGACCCACTTCCATCCGCAACGTCGCTGCGACGTTTCGCGCCACCTGCTCGTAGTCGACGAAGAACGACTCGGCCTCGCTGGGATGCAAGTAGACGAACCGCGCTGTGTTGGCGGGCCGTCGCGGGTCGGCCAGCACCGGCGAATACAGCGCGCGGCCCAGCTGATTCATGGCGAGTACGTCGTGGCGTGCATTACGGATCCACGCCGGTGCACCGGTGATCGCGTCGAGCATCCCCTGCAGCGCCGGACGCACTGTCACAGGAGGTTTGCGGTGTCGTCGACCGTCGGGCGACGCGGGCTGGCGTGCGAGATGGAACAGGTGATCGCGCTCCGCGTCGTCGAGCTGTAAGGCCATCGCCAGCGCATCCAGCACGCCTTCTGAGGTGCCGGCCAGGCTGCCGCGCTCGATGCGTACGTAGTACTCGACCGATACCCCAGCGAGCAGCGCTACCTCCTCTCGCCGGAGACCTTCGACCCGACGTCTACGACCGTAAGCGGGCAGGCCGGCTTTCTCAGGCGCGATGCGGGCGCGTCGCGACCGCAGAAACTCGCGGATCTCGGTGCGCAGATCGAGCGTGGTGTCCATCCACTCACCGTAGGCCCGCGCTGCAAGCGAGGCGTTGAAGTCTCATGCGGTCGTGGCGATCCCTCCGTCGACGGGGACGATGGTGCCCGTCAGGTAAGCGCCTGCCCGGCTGGCGAGGAACACGGCGACACCCGCCATGTCGTCGTCGCGGCCGATCCGGCGCAGCGGGGCTGATTCCGCGATCGCCTCGCCGAACGAGTCGAGGGTGGCAGCCATCATCTCTGACGGGAATGGTCCCGGCGCCACCGCGTTCACCGTGATGTGCTGCGGTCCCAGTTCCTTGGCGAGCACTCTGGTGAGTTGATGCAGCGCCGCCTTGCTGCTGGAGTATGAGTAGTTGGGCCGCTGGGGGATGTGGATGGCGGCGATGCTGCCGATGTTGATGATCCGCGCGGGATCGTCGGCGCTCCCGGCGCGGCGAAGTGCAGGCAGCAGCGCCTGTACCAGCCAGAATGGCGCCTTCAGGTTGAGGTCGATGACCGTGTCCCAGGCCGCGTCCGGGAACGTCGCCAACGGCTCGTCCCACATTGCGCCCGCATTGTTGACGAGGATGTCGAGGCTCCCAGAATCGGCCGTGACGAGACGAGAGAGGCGCTCACACTCCTCGTGCCTGGAGATCGGCGGGGACGGCCCGGACGTCGCCGAATTCGGACAGCTGTTCCTGCGCCTGAGCGCACGCTTCTTCGTTGCGTGAGCTGACGACCACGCGGGCACCCGCCTGGAGAAGCCCGCGCGCGATCATCATCCCGATGCCCTTGGTGCCACCGGTGACTAGGCCGCGCTTACCACTCAGGTCGAAAAGTTCGGCATGTGTGGTGAATTGGCTGTGTACCACTTGTTGCCTTTCTAGTTCGGTCGGACAGGACCGTTTATGGATACCGCCGCGCGGACCACGTATCGATCCCGCCGGGCATCTCTCATCGCAAGCTAGGCGATATTCCAGACGCCGAGGAGATCCCCGTACTACGGGTACTGCCAGGGCCCCTTTGTCAGGTAGCCACATGGCGGAGCGCCGCACCCCCGGCATGCCGTTGCGGCTGAGAATTCACGACCAACGGCCTAGATTGGGCGCACATGGGGGGTGGCCGCGGCAGAGGCAGGGTGACGTTGCGTGATGTGGCACTCGCCGCGAACGTGTCGACGACGACGGTGTCGGATTCTCTGAACGGCAGTGGTTCGCTGCCCGAGAAGACCCGGCAGCGGGTGCGCAAGATCGCTCTCGAGTTGGGGTACCGCCCCAGCGTCGCGGCGCGTTCGTTGCGCAACGGACGCACCGGAATCCTGGTGATCACGATGCTGCCCAGCGATGTCGACGTCGAATCATTCTGGCATGTCGACTATTTCATGCGGGTCATGGCTGGAGCGGCTATCGAGGCGAACCAGAGCGGCTTCTTCCTGGCGGTAGCGCCGGCTCACATGCAGTTGGACGTCGCGCACGACGGACTCATCGCCGTCGACCCGGCCAAGGGAGATGAGCTGCTCGAGTCGGCGCGCCGCCGCGGCACCCCGGCGAGCACGGTGGGGCGCACCGACTCCGCCGCGGCGAGCTGGGTCGACAACGACTGGGGCGGTGTCGTCGCCGACGTCCTCGATCATCTCGTGCGCGGTGGCTCGCGTCGGCCGATGCTCATCGCCCCGGACTCCCCTGCTTCGTACATCCATTCCGTAGAACATGAGTTCATCGCATGTTGCGACCAGCGAGGATTCGTGGCCCGCAGGGCGCGCATCCAGGGTGCCTTCAATCCCTCGGCGGCCCGCGCCGCCGTGCGCGACATCCTCGACACTCCCGAACCCCCGGACGCGCTGTTCGTCGGCCTCGATCAGCTCGCGCTGGCCGCCGAACTGGCCGCGACGGACCTGGGCCTGCGCGTTCCGGAGGACCTCATGCTGATCAATCTCGGCGATGGTGCAGCGGTCGCGCTTGCGCCCGTGCCGATCTCGGTTGTGGAACTGCACGCCGAGGAGATGGGGCGCGCAGCGGTCCGGATGTTGGTCGACCAGATCGAACGGGACGCTGGCCCGCGCCACGAGGTGGTGGCCGGAAAACTGGTTGTCCGGGCGAGTTCTCGGCGCGACACCTAGGAGCGCGTCATCAGACGGTAGCGCGAGCTAACAGGAACGTTACTGTAGCGGCAACTCCACGACACAGGATGTGCCTAACTTCTCCCGGTAGCGACAGGAACGTTCCTGTACGCGCAGCAGCACCGCCGAAGGAGCGCTTGTGGAGGATCTCGGGACCCGTCCGGTACTGGACACAACCACCGCCAGTCCGATGCGGAGGGAGTTCACGACGTGGTCGGCGGGGATGCTCGGCTTCGTCTTCGTCTCCCCGATCGTCGCGATGTACATGGTGTTCGGGCTGGGACTTGCCGCCGCCGGTCCCGGTTTCTGGTGGGCGCTGGTTGTCGTGCTCATCGGCCAGGTCCTCATCGCGGTGACCTTCGGAGTGCTGGCGTCGCGGTGGCCGATGGCCGGCGGCGTCTATCAGTGGTCGCGACGTCTGCTCGGTTCGGCCTACGGGTGGTTCGCCGGCTGGGCGTACATGTGGACGCTGATCGTGACCATGACGGCCGTGTCGTACGGGGGCGCGTTGTTCGCCGCAGCCGCTTTCGACCTCGACGCGGGCAACCAGAAGCTCATGTCCCTGGTCGGAGTGGTCATCCTCGCCGGGGCGGTGCTCGTCAACGTGCTGGGCCGCGCGGCGGTTCGTGTGGTGGGCTTCCTGTGCCTGATCGCCGAGGTCGTCGGATCCGTGGGTATCGCGATCTGGCTGTTGTGCTTCCACCGGGTCAACAGCGTCGAATCCCTTGGCAGCGCCCTCACCTGGCCGTCGGACACCGCGTTCATGGCCACCCCGTTCGTGGTCGCGGTCATGTTCGCCGGCTGGTCGTTCCTGGGCTTCGAGAGCGCGAGCACGCTGGCCGAAGAGGTCGCACAGCCCAAGCGTGACATCCCCAAGGCGATCGTCGGATCCCTCGTCGGCGTCGGAATCGTCGTGTTGTTCACGTGCTTCGCCTTCTTGATGGCCATGCCCGAGTCCGCCGCCACCGAGGCCGACCCGGTGGCAGCCACGCTCACCGCGTACCTGCCTGCGCCCGCGTTCAAGGCGGTGATGGTCCTGTTCGTCATCGCCTACTTCGCCACCGTCGTCGCGGTCAGCTCCGCGGTCTCACGCATCGTGTGGTCCTACGGACGCAACGGTGAGCTGCCTGGAAGCCGCTATCTCAGCAGACTCCATCACCGCATCAACACCCCCACGACCGCCACGGTCGTCACCGGCGCAATCGGGATCGCGTTGTATCTGCCGTTCCAAAGTGAGCAGATCTACACGCTGCTGGTCACATTCGTCACCGCCGGATTCTTCATGTCGTTCGCCTTCCCCGTCGTCGGGCTGGCGATCAGCAAGATGCGGGGCACCTGGGACCGCACCGAACCGACCTTCCTGGGCCGCGCCGGACACGTCGCGGGATGGCTTGCGCTGCTGTGGGTGATCGTGGAGATCGTCAACGTCCTGTGGCCACGCACCGGTGAGCCGTTGGTCGACTGGGCGCCCTTCATCGTCACAGCGTTCTTGTTCGTCGTCGGCCTCATCATCCGTTCGCGGTTGCGGCTGAACGCGGTTTCCACCGTCACGAGCGCCGAGCTCGAGCCGCAGCCCTGACCGCTACGGAACTCGCAAGCACCCACCCCCTCACCGCAGTATCGAGAAAGTAGGAATTCGAGTTGCAAGACAAGAAGTTTCATCTCGGCTGGTTCATGAACTTCACGTCCGACATGTGGACCGGGCCGTTCGAGCAGAGCGGCGGGACACCGTGGGACGGTCAGTTCTATGTCGAGATGGCAAAGAACCTGGAGCGTGCGGGCTTCGACTTCATCATGATGGAGGACAAGCTGGCCGTCTCAGAAGCGTTCGGCGGCACCAAAGAGGCCGTGCTCAAGCATGCGGTGGGCATGGTGCCCAAACATGACCCGGCGCACCTGGCCACGCTGATCAGTGCCGCCACACGGCATCTCGGTGTGGTGGCGACGCTGTCGACGCTGGGTTATCCGCCGTTCCTGCTGGCTCGGATGTGCTCGACCATCGACCACATCTCGCATGGACGCTTCGGCTGGAACATCGTGACCAGCGCCGAGAACGCGGCTGCGCAGAACTTCGGCCTGGACGAGCTGCCGCCGCGTGAGGACCGCTACGCCATGGCGGACGAGTACATGGATCTGGTCTACCAACTGTGGGATTCGTGGGAGCCCGACGCCGTCGTCGTCGACCGCAAGCGCGGTGTGCACACCGACTTCACAAAGGTCCACGAGATCAACTTCCACGGCAAGTACTACAAATGCCGCGGTCCGCTCAACACCGCTCCGTCGCCGCAGGGCCGACCGACCTTCCTGCAGGCAGGCGGGTCCCCGCGCGGACGTGACTTCGCCGCCAAGCACGCCGACGCGATCATCACACTCGCCGACGGGGTCGACGGCATGCGGGCCTACCGCGAGGACATCCGGGGCAGAGCTGCGGCCCAAGGCCGCAATCCCGACGACATCAAGGTCATGTACCTCGTGGTTCCGAACCTGGGTGAGACCACCGAAGAGGCACTGGCGCGACGCGCGCGGATGACGGCGTCACAGGCGTTCGCCGAACAGACGATGTCGCTGATCTCGTCGATCACCGATATCGACTTCGCCCAGTTCGACCTGGACGCACCGCTGCCGCATCTGACGACCAACGGCGAGCAGGGCTCACTCGACAAGTTCCAGCAGCCGGGATCGGGCAAGACCCTGCGTGAGCTGATCTACGACTCGGCCGACTTCTCTTCGTCCTATCCGTTGATCGGCACGCCGTCCTCGATCGCCGACGAGATGGAATGGCTCATGGACGAGGTCGGCGGCGACGGTTTCCTCATCACCCTGCACAATCAGGGAGTGAGTCGCAGACACGTCATCGAGGTCACCGACGGCTTGGTGCCCGAACTGCAGCGGCGCGGCCTGGTGCGGACCGAGTACACGCAGCCCACGCTGCGCGAAACGCTGCGGGAGTTCTGAGCTGACCGCGCGAGGAACAGGCATGAGCACCCTCGATGTGGCAGTTGTGCAGGAGCCCGCCGTGGCCGGCGACGTCGCCGGCAACTCGCGACGCGCGGTGGCGATTCTCGCCGAACACCCGGGGGTGGACATCGTGGTCCTCCCCGAGCTGTTCCTGTGCGGCTACCGCCTGGACACGGTGGGGACCGCCGCAATGGAGGTGTCCTCCGCCGCCGTTGCGGAACTGTGCGCTGCCGCCGCCGCGCACGGGACGGTGCTGCTCACCGGATTCGCCGAGCGTGCCGGCGATGCGGTGTACAACTCGCTGCTGTGCATCGATCCGACGGGTGCGGTAGCCGGGGTCTATCGCAAGACGCACCTGTTCGGCGCCGAGGCCGACGCCTTTGCGGCCGGTGACCGCATCGAGGTGATCGAGGTGGCGGGACTGCGGCTGGGCCCGATGATCTGTTTCGATGTCGAGTTCCCCGAAGTCGCGCGCACACTGGCACTTTCGGGCGTGGACTTGTTCGTCGTCGCATCGGCCAACATGGAGCCCTACCACCGTGATCACCGGGTGGCGTGCCTGTCGCGCGCACTCGAAAACCGCACTTCACTGGTCTATTCCAATCTGGTGGGTGCCGAGGCCGGCCTCACGTTCGTGGGCGGCTCCCGGGTCGTGAGCGGTGACGGAGACGTGATCGTGGAGTGTGGCGGTGCAGTGGCGACGGCACAGTCCCGCTTGACGCTGGGCGCTGGTGTCGGCGCCGAGGTCGACGAGGACGTCGACTACCTGCGTCACCGGCGGCCGGAGTTGTACCGCCTGTCGTGACCGGTGCGGCAGGCACGCGGTCACAGCGACGCACGGCTAGGTTTATCGGGAATCAGGGAAAGGAGTCGGTCATGGGCACACCGACACGTGCCACCTACCGCACGATGGCCGAAGGCACCGCCGAGGACTACGCGCTGATCAGTCGCGCCGAAGAGATGAACAACGCCGGCCTGGTCTCCCGCGTCCTGTCACTGGTGGAAGCTCTCGCCGACGGCGAGCAGGCCTATCCCATCAGCCGGCTGGACCACTCACTGCAGTCGGCGACCCGCGCCTTCGACGACGGACGACCGGCTGACTACGTCGTCGCGGCGCTTCTGCACGACATCGGTGACACCTACGCACCCCATGCCCATGGCGCGTTCGCCGCAGCCGTCCTCGCGCCCTACGTACCGGAGCGCGTCGCCTGGATCGTGAAGGTCCATCCCGAATTCCAGCAGTACTACTACGCCCCCCACATGGGTGGCGTCCGAGACGCCCGGGAACGGTATCGCGGCCACCAATGGTTCGACGACTGTGTCGAGTTCTGCGAGAAGTACGACCAGAACTGTTTCGATCCGCAATTCGCGCATCGTCCGCTCAGTTCTTCCGCCCGATGGTCGAGGAGGTCTTCGCTCGCGAACCGTGGACCGTCACGCACTGACCCGACGTGGGCGATTCCATCTCTGATTCGTGTGATGCCCAGTGCATTTCAATAATGGGCTCGGCTACCGATGAGCGTCGTCCTCGATGGTGCGACGGACTGTGGTGAGTGCGTCGGCGAGCGTGCTGAGTTCGGTTGAGCCGAGGGCTAGGCGTATTGCCTGCGGCGGGTTCTCGGTGATCGCGAAGGGCTCGGCTGTCGATACCGAGATCCGGTGTGTCGCCAGATTGGCCGCGATCCGGTCGGCGCGGGCGTTTTCAGGTAGTGGCAACCAGGTGAAGTAGGACGTCGGATACGCATGCTGCTGAAGGGGTTTCAATGTCTCGTAGGCGATCGCCTGCCTCAGGGCGGCGTCGGTGCGTTTCTCGGCTTCGAGGCGAGCGACCGTCCCGTCCTCGAGCCAGCGCGTGGCGATTGCAGCGGTAATGGCGGGCGTGTTCCAGGTGGTTGCGCGGATCGCTCGTTCGATGGCGGGCATGCGCAGCGGCGGTGCGGCGATGAACCCGACGCGCAGTCCGGTGGCGACATTCTTGGATAGACCCGAGACATACACGGTGATGTCCGGAGCGGTGGCGGCCAGCGGTGGCGGGGGCCGGTCAGCGAGGTAGGCGTACGAGGCGTCTTCGATGATGAGCAGCTCATGTCGGCGGGCGATGGTTGTCAGACGTCGCCGGGCATCCTCGTCTATGACCCAGCCAAGCGGGTTGTGCATTGTGGGCATGGTGTAGATGGCACGTACCGGCCGGTGCTGACACAGGCGTTGCAACGCGTCCAAGTCGGGACCGGTCGAATTCGTTGGGATCGGTGCTAGTTCGAGACGCAAAGCTTCGGAAACTACTTTGAACCCGGGGTAGGTGATGGCGTCGGCAGCGACTAGATCGCCTGGCCGCAATGCGGCGAGGGCGGTGACGGTCAGCCCGTGTTGAGCGCCGTTGACCACGGCGACGCAATCGGGGGTGAGGTCGAGTCCGCGGTTGAGCAGATGCGTGGCCACCGCGGCCCGGTCGCGTTCACGTCCGCCGTGGGGTTGGTAGCGCAGCAGCGCTTCCAGGTCGCCGGAGCCCGCCAGCTCGCGCAACGCCTGGCGTAGGAGGTCAGCCTGGCAGGGAAGTGCGGGGTAGTTGAAGTTCAGGTCAACGGCGTCGGCGGCCAGGGCCTGCTGGTCGATGCCGTGGCCGGGGGGAAGGGCCAGATCGCGAACGAATGTTCCGCGGCCCTGTTCGCTGCTGACCAGGCCCATCGCTTCGAGTTCGGCGTAAACACGCGAGGCGGTGACCAGGGCGATGCCCTCCCGCGCGGCGAGCTGGCGATGGGTGGGCAGCTGCGTGCCGGAGCTCAGTTGACCCGCCCGAATCTTGACAGCGAAGGCGTCGACGATGCGCTTATACCGGGCGGCGGGCACCGGCCAATGTATGCATGACAATTCTTAGACCGTCATGCATATAGCTCTTACGGTGGTTTCACCACACGGAGAGGACAACGGTCATGCACATCGCCATCTTGACCTTCGAGGGTTACAACGAGCTGGACTCCCTGATCGCACTCGGGGTGCTCAACCGCATCAACAACGATGATTGGCGGGTCACCGTTGCTACCCCTACTGCGCAGGTGACGTCGATGAATGGCGTCACCATCGGGCAGATGTCCACCTTGGAGGAAGCGGTCCAAGCCGATGCAGTCATCGTGGGCAGCGGCATCGCCACTCGCGAGGTCGTCGAAACCCCGGCCATCATGGAGGTTTTGCGTGGCCTCGACCCGCAGCGTCAGCTGATCGCCGCGCAGTGCTCCGGGGCGTTGGTCCTTGCCGAGCTGGGCCTGCTGCGCGATGTGCCCGCCTGCACCGACCTGACCACGAAGCCTTGGGTGATCGCTGCCGGAGTGGATGTGCTGAATCAGCCGTTTTTCGCCAAGGGCAATGTGGCCACCGCCGGCGGTTGTTTGGCGTCGCACTATCTTGCCGGCTGGGTGATCGCGCGGCTGTGCGGGAAGGACGAGGCCGTAGCGGCGTTGCACTACGTCGCCCCGGTTGGCGAGAAGCAGGACTACATCGCCCGGGCTTTGCGCAACATCGGGCCGTATCTGCCAGCTGAGGTTCCCGCTCTCATTTAGCGGCGAGGTCGCTCGTATCGAGGATCCGAACTCGACCGTGTACTTATTCCTTATATGTCCAGTTCAGCGGCGGGGCACGCCGACCCTAATCATCAGGGCGTCATCGAATCCCGTTGCATCCTATAATGATCCAGAAGTACTGGCGGCCGGCTGGCCAGCAGCTGGCCTAGTGGCCACCGCTCGTGATCTGGCCAATTTCTACGGCGACCTGATCGGCGGAACCCTGGTCGCTCCGGGTCTTCTGCGGGAAGCGATCACAGAACGCGTACGCGGCCGCGACCGGGTGCTGCGCCTGGAAGCGCATTCGGCCTCGGCTACATGCTGCCGTCACAGAACTTCGTGGTGCCCGAACCTGCGCAATCCACCGTTTTCGGTCACCCGGGGGCGGGTGGCTCTGTGGGACTGGCAGATCTCGAACACAAGATCGCTTTTGCTTTCGTGCCCAACCTCTTCGTAGGCGACCAGCTCCTGCTCCATCCCCGGGTGCGGCCACAGAAATACGTAGAACGTCTGCGTCACCGTCAAACGGACCTATGCGGCACCCGGGAATGCGCGTGGACCGGGCCGTCATCGCGCACACTAGGACACGCATCCGACGGCAATGGAGGAATGGTGCCGGAAATGAGCCCCGTGGCCGAGTTCGACTTCGTCATCGTGGGGGCGGGCAGCGCAGGCTGCCTGCTCGCCAATCGGCTCAGCGCCAACCCTGATCACCGTGTGCTCCTGATCGAGGCCGGCGGCAAAGACAACTGGTTCTGGATCAAGGTGCCGGTGGGCTATCTGTACACCATCGGCAACCCGCGCACCGATTGGTGCTTCACGACGGAGGCCGATCCAGGTCTGGCCGGGCGCAGCATCCTCTACGCGCGCGGGCGCGTGATCGGCGGCTGCTCGTCGATCAACGCCATGATCCACATGCGCGGGCAGGCCAGTGATTACGAACTGTGGGCGCAGGCCACCGGTGACCAGCGATGGCTGTGGGGCGGTCCAGATCGCCCGGGCGAGACACTGGAGATCTACAAGGAGCTGGAGAACTACTTCGGCGGAGCCGACGACTGGCACGGCGCCGATGGGGAGATCCGGGTCGAGCGGCCGCGGGTGCGCTGGAAGATCCTGGACGCCTGGCAGGCAGCAGCTGACGATCTGGGCATCTCCCCGATCGACGAGTTCAACCGCGGCGACAACTCCGGTAGCGCGTACTTCCACGTCAACCAACGGCGTGGCCGACGCTGGTCGATGGCCGACTCTTTCCTTCATCCCGTCGCCCACCGCCCCAATCTCACCGTCTACACCCACTCCCAGGCCGTGAAACTACTGATGGACGATCAGGTCGCAGAGGGTCAGCGCCGCGGCGCCTGGACGACGGCCCAGCACCGTGCCAACGGCGTGCGGCTGCTCAAAGACGGCCAACTCGTCGACGTTCGAGCCCGCCGGGAGGTCATCCTGGCCGCGGGTGCGGTCGGGTCGCCGCATCTGATGCAGGTCTCGGGGCTGGGGCAGGCCGGGCTGCTCGCCCAACATCACGTGCCGGTAGTCGTCGATCTGCCGGGAGTCGGTGAGAACCTCCAGGACCATTTACAGATCCGAACGGTCTACCGCGTCCGGGGTGCGCGCACGGTCAACACGCTGTACCGGAACTGGATCACCCGCGCAGGCATGGGGATCCAGTACCTGCTCCTACGCTCCGGACCCCTGACAATGCCGCCGTCCACGCTGGGGGCGTTCGTCAGAAGCGACCCCGCACTGGCCAGCCCGGATTTGGAGTGGCATGTGCAGCCACTGTCACTGCCGAAGTTCGGTGAACCCCTGCACCCGTTCGGAGCTATCACTCCTTCGGTCTGCAACCTGCGGCCCACCTCGCGTGGCCATGTGCGAATGGTCGACGCGGACCCGCTGACCCACCCAAAGATCTTGTGCAACTACCTGTCCACTGACGCCGATCGTGACGTTGCCGTCCGTGGTCTCCGGATGACTCGACAGATCATGGCGGCCCCGGCGCTCGCCCGCTACCACCCCGAAGAGATGCTTCCCGGCCCACAACTTCTGAGCGACGAAGACCTGCAGTCGGCCGCCCGTGAACTGGGCACCACGATCTTCCACCCGGTGGGCACCTGCGCAATGGGCGCGTTCGACCCAGACGGTCGGCCGCAGTCGGCCGGCACGGTGCTCGACACCGACTGCCGTGTGTTAGGCGTCGCCGGGCTTCGAGTGGTCGATGCTTCCGCGATGCCCACCATCACGTCCGGGAACACGAACGCGCCGGTCATGCTGATCGCCGAGCGCGCAGCGCGGGCCATCCTGGAATGAACTAGAGGACACGGCGACAACGGGCCTTTGACCAACGCAGGAGTTCTGCCTACGTTGACCTCGACAGGGAACGTCGCGGCGGTGATTGGGGCCTCGTGGGCATTTCGAATGCTGGGTTCAAGAGCGCAGGCGACCGGCAGCATTACCTGACTGTGTACGACGAGATGCGCGCGTTGAGTCCCCGACCCGATGCCGTCTACAACGTTTCCACCGAGTTCGGCGACGTTCGGGTGTATCAGCATGGAGCTGAATGCGGCGTGCCCGTTGTGCTCATCCACGGACTCTTCCTGACCTCGGCCATGTGGTGGGAGCAGGCTGTCGGCCTGACAAGTGACTTCACTGTCTACACGCTGGATATGCTGGGCCAGCCAGGCGCCAGCACCCAAACAAAAGCCGTGTCCAGACCGCTGGATTGCGCACGCACGATCGACGCGGTGCTGCGGGATCTCGACCTACGGGACGTGCATCTGGTGGGGCACTCCTACGGCGGTTGGCTGGCCACGCACACCGCCGTTGCGACGCCGAGCCGACTGAGCACGCTGACGCTCATCGATCCCGCAGACACAGTGGCCCGGCTCTCCCTGCAATTCTGGAGAAGTCTCGCATTGCTCCTGGCGCACCCACGTTCGGCAAGAGCCCAGCGGGCAGCAGAGTGGGTCATGGGGCACCCCGCACGGGGCACATCGATCGACAGCCTTACCAGGCTCTTCCTTGCCGGATTCGCTACCTTTGGTGCGCCTCGTCGAACCGCCCCCATCATCTTCGCTCCTGATCGCCTCCTGCGTTCAGTGCAGATTCCGGTCCAAGTTCTGCTGGCCGGCAACACGATTCATGACACAGAGAAGGCAATCAGCCGGCTGCGATCAGTGGTCCCCGCGTGGCGGTACCATCTGTGGCCCCAGGCCTCTCACTCGCTGCCTGCGGAGGCCCCTGGCGAAGTGAACGCGTGCATCCGTGACTTCGTACTTGAGTGCGGCACGAGTCCATAGCCGAGGCCGCTAGTCAGAGGTTCGCCGCTGCTACGGAGCCACGGAATTCTCCACGCCGCACCACCGCGCGACGAACAGCGCAATGGATTTGGTGATGCGCCGAACCGAGTCGATGTCGACACGCTCGTCGAATCCGTGGATGTCCTTGGAGATCGGGCCGTAGACCAGGGCAGGAACTTTCCCGTACTGGACGAAAACCCGTCCGTCGAGGTAGCCCGGGGTGGTGAAGCTTTTCAACTCGGCGCCCTCGAAGACATCGCAGTGGCTCTCCCCCAGAACGCGCTCAGCGTCCGAGCCCTTCTCCAGTACATAGCCTTCGGCGTAGAACCCCGTGGTAATGGCTTCGGCTGAGATGGGGTGGCCGTGGGCGTCGCACTCGATGCCTGCGAGCGCAGCGGTGATCTCAGACCACGCGTCATCTGCAGTCGTGCCCGGATACAGCGCAATTCTCAGGTCGAGTTCGCACCAGGCGGGCACGCTCGAGTTCCAATCGCCACCCTTGATCTTGCCGACGTTGAGGTTGATCGGGTGCTCGAGGTCCTCGAAGTAGCGGTGCTGATCCTTCTCGGTGTTCCAGCGCGCCTCCAACTGACGCAGTTTCTCGACCACGAAGTACGCCGCATCGATTGCGTTGAAACCGGAACTCATCTCGCGAGGATGACCGGGATGGCCCGCCACCCGAACACGAAACCAGATGGTGCCGACGTTGGCGCGAACCAACATGTCCTCTTCGGGTTCCGGAATCAAGACCGCGTCGGCGGTGTAACCGCGCATCAGTGCCGACAGCGAACCGTTGCCCGTGCACTCCTCCTCCACGACGGACTGAAAATGGATGCGTCCCAGCGGGTCCAGGCCGGCAGCGCGCAGCGCATCGAAGGCGAACAGATTGGCAACCAGCCCGGCCTTCATATCGCCGCTGCCGCGTCCGTACAGCCACCCGTCGACAATTGCGGCATCCCACGGGGACCGTTGCCACTGCGCTTCCGGTCCTTCGGGAACGACGTCGACGTGGCCGTTGAGGATCAACGAGCGACCGACCTCACGGCGGGGCCGGTAGGTCCCGACGACGTTGTCGACTCCCGTGTAAGAGATTTCAACTTTGCCGGCGCCAGGATGGCCGGCCAGGTCCTGAGGGTCGAGTTCCCAGCGATCCATTTCCAGGCCGCGTCCCGACATGGCGCCGTACAACAGATCCTGAGCCGATGCCTCGGTCCCACGCAGGGACCGGTGACGAATCAGCTCCTGGGTGAATCGCAGCTGCCTGTCGAACTGCGCGTCGACTGCGGCGAGTATGCGGTCGCGCTGGTCGGCAGAGAGAGCGGCTGTCGGGGTGTGGGTCGAAGTCATGGTGTTTCCATCCCGGTTCAGTAAGGCGGAGGATCAAATATCTTGCGGCATGGTGGGTTTATTAGTGACATGAGGATTGGGCAGGTCATCGCGCAGCCGCATACGTTCACCGGCGAGTCCGCCGATGGCCGTGATGACACAGATGCCGATGAGTACCAGAGCGGCAGGCCACGATGCGTTGCCGCCGACCGAGAGCAGCGCCGTGGCGACCAACGGCAGAAAGCCGCTCACTGCCCCGGCGAGGTTGTAGCCGAGTGACACACCGCTGTACCGCAAACTCGGCGGGAGGAGCTCGGCCAGAAGAGCTCCCGTCACGGCGTAAGCGAGCGTGATCAGCGCGATTCCGGCTGCGACGGCAGCGGTGATGGCCCACGCGTTGCGGGTGTCGATCAGCCAGAACAGCGGGAAGGCCGCGATCGCTGTCGTCACCGCCCCGGCGACTGTCATCCGGCCGGGACCGAACTTCTCTCCTAGCTGTCGTGACCCAAGAGGTTGTTGACGGCGTGCCTGCTTGAAATGGGGAGGACCTCCTGACGGAGTGGATGTGTCTAGGCATTCATTCCGTAGGAGGTCCTCGTGTCTCACGCTAACGCCCGTACCAACCTGTTCGCTCGTCGGCTGATCGTTGAGCGTGTCGCTGCTGGCTGGCCACCTGCGCATGTGGCTGAACAACTGGGGATCTCGCGCTCAACGGTCTACAAGTGGCTGCGCCGGCACGCCGAGGGCGGCGACGCGGCATTGGCCGACCGGTCCTCGCGTCCGCACCGGATGCCTCAGCGCACCAGCCCGAAGGTCGAACAGAAAGTGCTTGCTGCTCGGCGTCGACGCAAGCGGGGCGCGGTGGTGCTGGCCGCCGAGCTTAGGCTCAATGCCTCCACAGTCGGGCGCATCCTGGCACGCCATCACGTGCCACATCTGTCGGCGATCGACCCGATCACCGGCGAGGCGGTGCGCTCGTCGCGGCGCAGCACCATCCGCTACGAACACCGCACACCTGGGTCCCTGGTCCATGTCGATGTCAAAAAGCTTGGCCGCATCCCGGCCGGGGGCGGGTGGCGCCTGCACGGCCGAGACGCCGCTGTGTCAGTGGCCAACCGGCACAAGAAGATCCGCATCGGCTACGACTACATCCACACTGCCATCGATGACCACACCCGGCTGGCCTACAGCGAAGTGCTACCCGATGAGAAGGACTTGACCTGCGCTGGATTTCTGCATCGGGCCCTGGCCTGGTTCGCTGCCCGCGGTATGCGCGTTCGGCGTCTGCTGACTGACAACGCCCTGGTCTACCGGCGCGGCACCAACTGGGGCTGGGTGTGTTCAGCGTGGCAGCTCAAACGCCGTTTCATCCGGCCAGGTTGTCCCTGGACCAACGGCAAAGCCGAACGCTTCAACCGGACGCTACTGACCGAATGGGCCTACGACCGCCCATGGACAAGCAACAACCAGCGCAAACGCGGCCTTGACCGATTCCTTCGCCGCTACAACACTCAACGAGGCCACTCCGCCCTCGGCGGGAAACCACCCATCAGCCGACTCGCCGCCTGACAACAACGTGTCAGGTCACGACACCTAGCCGCCGGCGAAGATGGTGACCGCGATCTGCAGCGCCGCAGCCACCAGCGTGGCGTTCACCATGACCTGGCGATCGACTTCCAACACGTTGCTGCCGTAGCTCACCACGAACGTCGTCATGATGTAGAAGCCACCCACGCCGAGCAGCGCGGCCGCCACGGCAACGAGAAGCCGACTGCCCGCGGTGCGCAAGAGCTGGAGCACAGGCACTTCCGCCTCGGCTTCGAGGGCGGCGAGCCGCTTGAAGACCGGCGACTCTTCCATGGTCAGCCGGATCCACAGCGCGATTCCGAGTAATGGGAACGCGGCCAGGAACGGCAGCCGCCAGCCCCACGAATCGAACGACTCCGACGGCAGCATCAGCACCAGCGCGAACGCCCCCGAGGAGATCAGCGTGCCGACAGGCGAGCCGATCTGAACCAGCGCGGCAAAACGCCCTCGTTGCTCGATCGGCGAGTGTTCAATGGCCATGGTGGTGGCACCACCCCACTCGCCGCCCACGGCGAAACCCTGCACCAAACGCAGGACGGCGAGCATGGCCGGCGCGGCGATCCCGATGGCCGCATAGTCGGGCAGGACGCCCACCAGGCCAGTGGCACAGCCGATCATGATGATGGTCGCCAAAAGAGCTGGGCGCCTGCCATATCGATCGCCGATGTAGCCGAAGATCACCGCACCGATCGGTCGCGCAGCGAAGCCGACACCGAAGGTGGCGAACGACGCCAGCATCGCCGCAGCCGGGTTGAGATCAGTGAAGAACAGTCGGTTGAACACCAGCGCAGCAGCCGTACCGAACAGAAAGTAGTCGTACCACTCGAGCGCGGTACCGACGAACGCGGCGAAGGCGATTCGTCTCGCGTCCTGGCTGGACAACTCCAACGATTCGGTTGCATCGCCTGAGCTCATAGTTGTGCAAATCCTTTCGTGAGTTGCCTGAGCCGGCGTGCGACAACGAGCACCGACGAGAACGGTCGATTCAAGTCTGATGGCCGATACTCCAACTGACAATCACGTCGCGCCTAGAGATTGACCGATAGAGTGTGCAAGTGCACAGTCGGAGTGAGTGCCTTCCCGGGATAGCGGCCTGCCTGGCAGACCTGGACGCCATCGCCGCCGCCTATGTTCGGCAAGTCCGCACTCTGACCGGCTACGCAGATTCCATCGTCGACGACGACGATCTCCACCGCACCGCGCGCACGACCTTGCGCCTGCTGTTCGAGATGATCCAGGGCGAGGACCGGTTGGCGGAACTGCAGGAGTATTCCGAACGCATCGGACGCCGACGTGCTCTTCAGCAGGTTCCGCTCGAATCGCTCCTACGGGCGGTACGGATGGATTTCCCCTTTATCTGGGAGGCTCTTTCGGCACGCACCGACGGCGGCGCGGCCGCCCTCTCAGAGGCGGTGGCCTGGATTTGGAGCGCCGTGGAGCGACACACCACCAATGTGCAAGCCGGCTACCTCGACGAGATGTCGAGAGTCAACGCCGAACTCGAGCTCGAACGAACCTTTCTGCTCCGGCAGTTGCTCAGCGAAGACACCGGTGACCCGCAGCTACACCGCCAGGCGGCCGCGGCACTCGGATTGCCAGCCGACGGCGAGTACCTTGTTGTCGTTTCGGGTGACCTGCACCCCAACGAGTTCGGCCGATTGATCCGCAACTGCACCCCGCGGGTGGTGTTGCTACGCCTCGAGGGTGTCGAATTCGCCATTCTGCTTGTCGATGCGCTGACCCGGGAGGCAGAACAGCTACTGCTCACCATCCCGGCCGGGGTTTCCGTCCCCGCCACCGGACTTTCCGAAGTCGCCGGCATGTGGCGCCTTGCGCGCGAGCTGTCCACCTGGGCCGAGCCCGGCCGTGCCGCGACCCTCGAACGGCATTGGGACAAGATCGCCGCGCACCGGCTCGGCGCTATCGGGACGGCCTATGCAAAGAAGACGCTCGCCGATCTGACATCGATGCCGCCGCGCGATCGGGAAGCGTTGACCGATACGTTGCGCATCTACCTCGACACGGGTTCGATCGCCGAAACGGCCGGGCGGCTCTATTGCCATCGCCACACGGTCATCAACCGGTTGGCTCGGGTCAACAGCAGTACCGGGCTCGATCCAGCAATTCCCCGCGACGCCGGCGCCCTGCACTTATTGCTGGCCATCGAAGCTGCCGGCCGAGTTCACGAGTGAGGCCAATTCCTGGAAGTATGCCTCCAGCGTGCGTGACCGCGGGCCGACAACCGCGGGTTCGCGGATCGCACTGCATAGTCGTCACGCTCACCAAGCGTCGCTGAGCGCGCGACCAAAGTGTCGGCGGAACACCAACGCAACGGTCATGCTGAAGCTTCAGCGTCCTCGAACTGAGGGCCCACTTCGGCACGCGCAGTTACAGGTTCGCTACGCGGTTGAAGAATTGATGGGCGAGGCCGCTCGGGGTGGCGACGGACTCGACGACGAACCTCCCCCGCAGATCGCCCAGTCCGTCCCACAGAGCAACGCCGTGCCCTAGCACTACGGGCACGATCACCAGGTGCATGAAATCCACCAGATCGGCTTCAAGGAACTGACGCACAGTCGATGGCCCACCGCCGAGGCGGACATCGCGACCGCCGGCCGCATCTTGGGCAAGGCGCAGAACGTCTTTCGCCGACCCGCTGACGAAATGGAAGCTCGTTCCGTTGGCGAACTCAATCGGCGGATGCTCGTAATGGGTCATGACGAAAACCGGCGTGTGAAACGGCGGCTCGTCTCCCCACCATCCCTGCCATCCGTCGTCCGGCCATTCACCGGTGTGAGGGCCGAATTTTCGCCTGCCCATGATCTCGGCGCCGATGCCCTGACTCCACATACTGGTCAGCGCGCGGTCGACGGTAATAGGGTCTTGCACCTTGTCGACTCCATGGATGACACGACCGTCGAACTGCTCGAAAAGCTGCCCAGCATCACCGATCGGATGGTCAAAAGACACGTGGTCGCCGGCGGCATAACCGTCCAGAGAGACATTGAGGTTGTGGACCCGGGTGCGCGGCATGGACGCTCCTTCGTCGGAACAGGATTGCTCCTACGGAAAAGTATGACCTCCGTCAGCGCCCAAAGTCATCGCCGTGCGCATTCAACGCAATGCCCCCCCTTCGCGCCACGCCGGGTCGATCGCATCACCGCTCCCCCGGGGGATACCGGCTGAATGCGTTGGCGGATCACCCGCAGGCGCTGCATGTTCCGGTTGCGGCATCCTGACGCATCTGCCGACGACCGACGCGTACGATCGTCGGTGATTGACAGTTGAACGATGGGGACAGGCACGCGTGACAATTGAAACAGGCAGAACACTGCGCGTCGCCTCGCTATCCGAACTCCCCGACAACACCCCGTATGCGATCGTCGCGGCAGGTGTCGACGTCGTGCTGGTCCGTCGCGGCGACGACGTCTCGGCGTTGTACGGCCGGTGTGCGCACCGCGGGGCGCTTCTGTCGGACGGCCGCGTTGAGGGCGACCTCGTGGTGTGCGGCGTCCACGGGTGGCGCTACGAGATCGATTCCGGCGTGTCGCCGGTCAACCCCGCAATGGCATTGGCCACCTTCCCCACGTGGGTGTCCGACGGCGCCGTGTACGTCGACGAGTCGGCCATCGCCGAGTTCGCGCGCAGCAATCCGCAGACCTACGCCGACGATGGCTACCAGGGCAGGTGGATCAGCGCATCCGATACCGCCGAGGAACCGTTCGTCACACAGATTCACGAACTGGCGGCACATGGATTGAGCAGAGTCGGCCGGCATGGTCCGACGGCGGCCATGGGCGTGCCACGCGAGCTCCTGCCGTCGTGGGATTCGATCCAAGTGCTCACCGCGCAGCTCGCCCGGCTGCCGCTGACCGACGACGAACCGGTGAGCACCACGACGGTCATCGGCCCGAACGCGGCACGTCCACTGGTGCTCGACATTCCGTTGTTCATCAGCGACATGAGCTTCGGCGCTCTTTCCCAGGAAGCCAAGACCGCGCTCGCGGCGGGTGCCGAACTTGCTGGGACGGGAATCTGTTCGGGTGAGGGCGGCATGCTTCCCGAAGAGCAGCAAGAGAATTCGAAGTACTTCTACGAGCTGGCATCCGGCCTGTTCGGCTGGAGCTTCGAGCACATGAGCAAAGTCCAAGCCTTCCACTTCAAGGGGGGCCAGGGGGCCAAGACCGGTACCGGTGGACACCTCCCCGGCCCCAAGGTGGTGGGCCGGATCGCCGAGGTCCGGGGCCTTCCCCCGGGCACGGCGGCGATCTCCCCGGCACGGTTTCCCGAATGGACGTCCCTCGACCAATTCCGAGATTTCGCCGCGCAGGTCCGTGACGTCTCCGGCGGAATCCCGGTCGGCTACAAGATGAGTGCGCAGCACATCGAGCGTGATATCGATGCCGCGCTCGAGATCGGCGTGGATTACCTCATCCTCGACGGCCGCGGCGGCGGCACCGGTGCAGCGCCCACGCTGTTCCGGGACAACATATCGGTGCCCACGATCCCCGCACTGTCACGTGCCCGGCGGCATCTGGACAAGGCGGGCGAACGCCACGTGACGCTCGCCGTCACGGGGGGCATGCGCACACCGGCGGACATGGTCAAAGCGCTGGCGTTGGGCGCCGACGCCATCGGTCTCTCGAACGCGGCGCTCCAGGCAATCGGCTGCGTCGGGATGCGCGCATGCAACACCAACACCTGCCCGGCCGGCATCGCCACGCAAGATCCACGCCTACGGGCCCGGCTTCCTGTGAGCGCAGCAGCAGAGCGGTTGAACCGGTTCCTGCGGGCGACCGTCGACCTGATGGTGGTCCTTGCCCGGGCGTGCGGGCACCAGCGTCTTGCCGACTTCGAACTCGACGACCTCGTCACCTTCGACCGAGACTTCGCCTATCTGAGCGGGGTCCCTTTTGCAGGAGCTATTCCGCTGTGACTGACCAAGGTCTCACCTGGCACAAGGCCGTCGACGCCGGAGATCTCGACGAGGGCGAAGTGACCACCTGCCCGGTCGGACTCAAGACAGTCGCGCTGACCAGACTCGACGGCCGTTACGGTGCCATCGACAACCGGTGTCCCCATCAGGGTGGCCCGCTTGGTCAGGGCACCCTCGAGAACGACAAGATCCGTTGCCCGTGGCACGGTTTCGACTTCGATCCGTTCACCGGCGAGGCCGCAGGTGGCCCCGACTTCAATGTCCGCACCTACCCCGTCGATGCTCGCGCGGACGGCGTCTACGTGGGTGTACCTGAACCCGCCCCGCACGTGCGTACGGTGAGTGACGTTCTGGTCGAGACCATGACCAACTGGGGCGTCGACACGGTCTTCGGCATGGTCGGCCACTCGAACCTCGGCATCGCCGAGGCCATGCATCGCGCCGAAACCACCGGGAAGATCCGGTATTTCGGCATCCGCCACGAGGGTGCCGCAGCATTCGCAGCTGCCGCCTACGGAAAGCTGACCGGCAGGCCCGCCGCATGCTTGGGTATCGCCGGTCCAGGCTCCACGAACTTGCTGACCGGCCTCTACGACGCGAAATCCGACCGCGCACCGGTTCTGGCCCTATCCGGGAACGTCGATTCCTCCGTGGCGGGCAAGGGCGCGTTCCAGGACATCGATCTGCTCGCGGCATTCGCCGACGTGTCGGTGTACTCGGCGATGGTGCGTTCTGGCTCCGACCATGCGGAGCTGATGACGATGGCCCTCAAGCACGCCATCATCGATCGCGGAGTAGGCCATCTCGTGCTGCCCGACGAAGTGCAGATCCTCGCGGCCCCCGCCGCATCGACCTCCGGCCCAGAAGGCCGCATGCCCGACCTTCGGGTGTCTCCCCCGCCGGCCTCGGTCGGCCAGGCCCTCGAGTTGATTCGCACCGCGACCAGACCGCTTGTCGTCGTCGGTGCCGGCGCGAAGTTCGACATGCCGGCGATCATCGCACTGGCCGAACGGCTGAATGCGCCGGTGCTGACCACTTTTAAAGCCAAGGGGCAGATCTCGGACGCCCACCCCCTCGCCTGCGGCGTGCTGGGCCGGTCCGGTACACCGGTCGCATCGTGGATGATGAACAAGGCCGACCTTCTGCTGGTATTCGGCGCGTCCTTCTCGAATCACACCGGGATATCGCCGTACAAGCCGATCATCCAGGTGGACACCGACCCCATGATGCTGGGCCGGTTCCGCCCCGTCACGGTGCCGGTACTCGGTGATGCGGGGGTCAGCGCCGCCGCCCTTCTCGACGGCCTCCACCCGAACTCCGCGCTGGTGGATCAGCGTCCGGAGGTTGCCGAACGTTGGTCGGTGTGGCGCACGGAAAAGACCCGGCGTGCGGTCAAGCATCTAGACGGCCGAGTCGCTGCCGCAACCGTATTCGAAGAGCTCAACCGACTGGTACCGCCGAATGCGGTACTGACGGTGGACGTCGGCAATCACGCCTACTCGTTCGGTCGGTACTTCGAAGCCTCAGAACAATCGGTGCTGATGTCCGGGTATCTCGGATCCATCGGCTTCGGATTCCCTGCGGCGATGGGCGCCTGGGCCGCCGCACCGGACCGTCCCATCGTCGCCATCACCGGCGACGGCGGCTTCGGTCAGTACCTCGCCGACTTCACCACCGCAGTGAAGTACGACATGAACATCACGCACATCCTGCTCAACAACGGTGAACTCGCGAAGATCAGCGAGGAACAGCGCAGCGCCGAATACGCGGTCTGGCAGACCTCTCTGCAGAACCCGGACTTCGCCGCGTACGCACGCAACTGCGGCGGCTACGGCAGACGCGTCACCGATCCACGGGATCTCGGTCACGCGATCTCCGAGGCGCTCAGCCACCCGGGGCCGGCCATGGTCGAGATCCTGACTGATCCGGCCACACACTAGGACCCCACGCCGACGGGCCGTCCCGCTGCGCCGGCGATAACCGATACCGCCCTTTACAACCCTCCGAGCCGGTGTGACAGTGGACGTCGGGGATCACCGCTGCGGACCGCAGGTCGCCCCTCGGCCGCCCCCGTTGATTTCGGGCGGGGGTGTGAAGATGCAGCAGGCCGACGACGCGTTGTCCAAGAACCCGCTGGAACAGGTGCTGAGCGAGTTGGACAGCTCGGCGCACGGGCTGACCACGGACGAGGCGCAGCGGCGACAGCAGCAGTACGGGGCCAACGAGATCGCCGAGCGCCGTCGGAATCCGGTGCTGGCATTCCTCGCATACTTCTGGGCGCCCATCCCCTGGATGATCGAAGCGGCACTGGTGTTGTCGCTGCTCGCGCGGCATTGGGCCGACGCGGCGATCATCGCCGTGCTGCTGGTGATGAACGGGTTGGTCGGCTTCGTCGAGGAACACCAGGCGGCCAACGCCATCGACGCGCTCAGACAGCGTCTGGCCACCTCGGCGCGGGCATTGCGGGACGGCGTGTGGGTGACCGTGGAGCTGCGGGATCTGGTGCCCGGGGATGTCGTGCGGGTTCGACTGGGCGACGTGGTGCCCGCCGATCTGCGGGTGCTCGACGACACGACGGTCGAGGTGGACCAGTCCGCGCTGACCGGGGAGTCACTGGCGGTGTCCCGCGGCCGCGGTGAGGTGCTCTACTCGGGGTCGGTACTCGTGCGCGGTGAAACCGACGCCGTCGTCTACGCCACCGGGGCCTCGTCGTTCATGGGGCGCACGACCTCATTGGTGCAGACTGCGGGCACCGTCAGCCACTTCCAACAAGCGGTGCTGCGCATCGGCAACTACCTCATCGTGCTGTCAGCGGCCCTGGTGGCACTGACGGTCGTGGTGTCGCTGATCCGTGGCAATGCGGTGTTGGAGACACTGGAGTTCGCCCTGGTCGTCACGATCGCGTCGGTGCCGGTCGCGCTCCCCGCGGTGCTGTCGGTCACCATGGCCGTCGGTGCCCGGAAGCTGGCCCGCCACCAGGCCGTCGTCAGTCACCTGCCCGCGGTCGAGGAACTCGGCGGGGTGGATGTGCTGTGTTCGGACAAGACCGGCACGCTCACCGAGAACCGACTGACGGTGGCGGAGTCCTGGGTGGCGCTCGCGGTCGATGACGCCGACCTACTGCGGGCCGCGGCCTCGGCCTCACGCGCGGAGGACAACGATCCCATCGACATGGCCGTGCTGGGGACCGCCGGCCAGATGCCACCGCCTGTGGCCGAGGACTTCACCCCGTTCGATCCGGTCACCAAGCGCACCGAGGCGACGATTCGCGGCGACGACGGTCGCACTGTCAAGGTCAGCAAGGGCGCCCCGCAGGTCATCGGCGCGCTGTGTGCGCACGACTCCGCCACGAATCAGGTCGGTGAGGTGGTCGAGCGGTTCGCCGAGCGCGGCTACCGGTCGTTGGGCGTGGCGCGCACCGACGATCAGGGCGACTGGCGCCTGTTGGGTGTGGTGGCCCTTGCCGACCCACCCCGGGACGACTCCCCCGCGACCATTCGCGCGGCGCAGCAGCTCGGCGTCGAGGTCAAGATGGTCACCGGCGACCAGGCCGCCATCGGCCGCGAGATCGCCCGCCGGGTCGGTCTGGGCGATCGCATCGTGGACGCCGCCGCGTTGGACACCGCCAAGAACGACGATGCCTTGGCCGCGCAGGTGGCCGCGGCCGACGGCTTCGCCCAGGTGTTTCCGGAACACAAGTACCGCATCGTGCGACTGCTGCAGGCGCGTGGGCACATCGTGGGGATGACGGGCGACGGAGTCAACGACGCGCCGGCCCTGAAACAGGCCGACGCCGGCATCGCGGTGGCCGGAGCGACCGAGGCCGCCCGCGCCGCCGCCGACGTGGTGCTGCTTGCGCCGGGACTGTCGGTGATCGTGGACGCGATCCGTCAGGCCAGAGAGATCTTCGCCCGGATGACCAATTACGCCACTTACCGCATCGCCGAGACCATCCGGGTGCTGCTGTTGATCACGTTGTCGATCGTGGTCCTGAACTTCTTTCCGGTCACCGCGGTGATGATCGTGTTCCTGGCGCTTCTCAACGACGCCGCGATCCTGACGATCGCCTACGACCGTGTTCGGGGCTCGGACCAACCTGTCTCCTGGGACATGCGTCGCGTGCTCACCATCGCCACCACGCTGGGCGTGATGGGTGTCGTCGAGACCTTCCTGCTGTTGGCGATAGCGCACTCCGCCTTCGGGCTCGACGAGGACCTGATCCGCACTCTGATCTACCTGAAATTGTCGGTGTCGGGACACCTGACGGTATTCGTCACCCGTACCCGCGGGACATTCTGGTCGCGGCCGGGCCCGGCGCCGGTACTGCTCGTCGCGGTGATCGCCACCCAGGTGATCGCCACACTGATCGCGGTCTACGGAGTGTTGATGACCCCGCTGGGTTGGGCGTGGGCCGGGGTCGTCTGGGGCTATGCCCTGGTCTGGTTCCTCGTCGAGGACCGGGCCAAGCTCGCCGCGCAGCACTGGCTGGACCGCCGGCCCGTCCGTTCGGAATCGAGATGACGGCGAGATCGTCGCCCGGTAACGCGACGAGCGTGCGCCGAATCCCGTTGTGGCCCGGCGTGTCAGCCGCAGACACGCACGCTCGCGGCTAGAGCGCCAAAGCCCTGGGCGGTCCCGACAGCGTCGCCTTAGCCTCGATCGCCAGAGGGTCCATGATCTCGATCTCGCCGGCCTCAAGGCCGTCGAGCGCCAACCGCACCAGGTCGGCGGGATCGATCACAGCGCCGTCGGGGAACTGGATGCCATTGCGCTCGGCGAAATCGAAAAGCGTCTGCGTTCCGACCAGTCCGGGCACCAGAGCAGTGACGAGGGTGCCTTGGCGTTCCAGTTCGACGCGCACGCCATTGGTCAGTCCCCACTCTGCGGATTTGGCTGCGGCATAGGCGGTGTTGCCCTCGACGGTGTTCCACGCAACAGCGGACAATACGTTGAGGATGGCGCCGCCGCCGTTGCGGGCCAGGATCGGTGCGAATGCCCGAATCATCGCGAGTGTGCCGTAGTAGTTCGAGTCCATGGTCGAGCGGATGGCGGCGAGATCACCGGTGACGAGGTTTCCGCCCGCGGTGTCGGCGGCATTGTTGACCAGGACGTCGACATCACCGGCACGCTCGGCGGCCGCGTCGACCGACGACTGGTCGGTGATGTCGAGTCGCAGCACCTCGGCGCCGGGCAGGTCCACCGACTCGGGCCGACGTGCCGTCGCGTACACCTTGGCACCGCGCCGGAGGAGTTCCTCCGCGAAGTGGTGACCGATCCCCCGATTGGCACCGGTCACGAGCGCGGTCGCGCCTTGCAACTTCATCTGTCCTCCAGCTGTTTTCGCCGTCTCAACGAAGATGACCGTGCGGTCACCTTGCCTTCGCGACGATGCCAGAAGATGACCGATCGGTCAACTTGGTAGTCTCAAGCGGTGATTCTCCGTGCGGATGCGGCCCGTAACCGCGAGCTGTTACTGGCCGCGGCAGAGGAGGAGTTTGCCGAGCGGGGCCCGGCCGCCTCGGTCGCCGACATCGCCCGCCGGGCCGGTGTCGCGAAGGGCACAGTGTTCCGGCACTTCGCCTCCAAAGAGGATCTGATCGCGTCCATCGTCTGCGCCCATACCGCGGCCCTCACCGCTGCCGCGCGTCGGCTGGCAGACGCGGCCGACCCAGGGGCAGCCCTACTGGAATTCCTGACGATCGCGGCAGACCAACGCCAACGGCATGATCTGACATTTCTTCAGTCGGCCAGCGAGAGTGATCCGCGGGTCACGGAGGTGCGCAAGGAGCTGCAGACCGCACTGGGGACGCTCGTCGACCGCGCCCACGACGCGGGCGCGCTCCGGCCGGATGTCAGCACGATGGACGTCTTCCTGTTGATGTGCGCGCCGGTGCACGTCGTCGAGAACCTCGCTGCCCCAGCACCTCTGCTGTGGCAGCGCTACCTCGCCATCATCTTCGACGGGTTGCGCCCGGAGGGGGCGCATCCACTCCCCCAACCGGGCCCCGCGCTTCCCTGACGGCGACGAATCGTGCTGCGATCAGGCGGGCCGCCGCGTGATGGCCTCCCGGTACAGGTCTGAGGCTGCGCCCATCGCGGCTTGAATGGTCCTGTAGTAGTGAGTCCCGACGCCACCGTTTCGCTTGCGCAGTTGCGGGTTCTGGGCGAGCGTGGCCGCCTGCACATGGTCGCCGGCGATGCCGTGCTTCTTGTACGCGTCGAGGAACCGGGCGATGAAGCGGGTGATCGCCGTGTTCGGGTCCTGGCGCTCGGCGACGGTGCCGAAGCTGGCTTTCTCCTGGAACAGGCCGATGACCTCGTCAGCCGCGGTGCCGCGTCCCCCGTAGGCCTGCACACCACCGGATACGGCTGGGCGGAAACTCGATTCGATCTTCGCCGTGGCGATGACAGTGGTGATCTGCTCTTCGCTCAGACCGGCGGCGTGACCGTGGTCGACGATGGCCTTGACGATGTCCTGCGCGTTGGAGTCTTTGTGCACCACCAACGGCGGCGCGGGCACGGCCACCGGTGGCTCGGGCACGACCGCAGCCGCCTCGGCTACCGTCACGGGTGCCTGCGGGGCGGCTCCAGCTGTGGTCGGCGCGGCATCATCCGCCGGACGCTGCTCTACCGCGACCTCTGTATGCCGGTGCGTCGGCGAAAGAACCACAGCCGCGCCGCCGAGGCCGGTGATGACGAGAAGGGTTGTGACGATCTTCGTTCCGTGCTTCTGAACACGGAACATCGTGGTGGATTGGCCGACTTTCGGCATGGTCTTGCTCACTTCTATCTGTTCTCAACATGTGGAACCGTGTCGGGCACGGCCCCGCCCTCTCGGCGCGGACGACGGCAGCGTTGAACTGCCGACGGGGCGGGCTCGGGGGCGACTGAGCGCCGACCCGGCCGGATGCCACGCCAGAGAAAGTTTGCTGTGTGCGTTACCGCTGCGATGACGCCAAGTGGCCTCTCGGCGGCACGTCACGCGTGTGGCGACTGACTCATCTGTTGCCATATTGTGATATATGCCATCTACCTGGCAGTACCGCTCGGTAACGAGCTGTTCTAAGCATATTCCTGTTTTCGTTATCCGGCAAAGTCCGGGCATTGATTCGGCCATCGGCAGTGTGCGCACGTAGGAGCGATAGCCCGGATAGCGTTTGCTGGCTGGCGGCGATGCTGCATCGGCTGGGAGAAGGGAGCTCAGTTCAGTCGGTGTCGAGGGTCACGTGACAGCGGACTCAGGCGAGGGCGGCTTCGGGGCCTCCCGAGACTGCAGTTCTCCGGACTGCGTCTCCCTAGGCTCGAGGCGTGTAGAGGAATTGAACGTCTCGTCTCGCCGGTGTGCATTCCGTGTTGTGCAGTCCCGCAACGCGTTCGATGACAGCCGTAGAGGATTCTCGGCACTGCCGGTGATGAGACAGGGTGATCGGGCCGCGCATTGTTCGCCAATTCGACTGGATTGCAGGCGCATAGCCCCACAAGGTCGAGGGATCACGAGAAATAGCAGCGAGCGATCTCGCATCTTCACGCGGTATGTAATGCCGCGATCGCAGTGAACAAGACGAGGCGCAAAGTCCCACGAGATGCGTGTGGTCGATCCCGGCGGGGGTACCCTGACCTCGTGCCTATCCCCGAGACGCAATTGCTGCGCCGCCACACCCGGGGCTGACGAGTGGCGAAATCCGTGCTGGGGCGGGGTACCGCCCGCGCTCGCGTGCTGGAGGCCGCGGTGGCGCAGTTCGCTGAACACGGTGTCAGCGGCACCACCTTCCAGATGATCGCCGACAGCATCGGCGTCGGTAAGGCGTCGGTCTACTACCAGTTCCGCTCCAAGGAAGACATCGTCGCGGCCGCCGCTCAGCCCATGTTCGACGATATGGCTCGCGTGGTGGCGATCGCGGAGGCTGTCCCGGATACCGGCACCCGCCGGGAGATCACCATCAGCGGGCTCATCGAGACAATCGTGCGGCACCGCCGACTGGCAGCCGTCCTCAACGGTGATCCGGCCCTGGAGCATCTGATCCAGTCCCGCGGGGACCTCACCGATCTGGTCGACCGTCTCACCAACTTGCTACTCGGCGGCGATCAGGGGCCGGCCGGGTAGTCATCTCCATGGTCACCAATGGGATCTATGCCGCCGCGACCGACAAGTTTGTCGAGGACGTCAGCGACGCCGACCTACGCCGCACTCTGCTGGACGCCGCGCAGCAATTGCTGCGCACCGCATCGTATTTCGAATGAGGTGGCTCTCGTCACCGGGCCCGGACTACCACGTCCAGACGCCGGGATCGGCGGGCGGATACTTCGCGCAGTTCTTGGTGCCGTGCGCGACAACGCCCTTGTTGTTGAAGAACAGCTTGGCCCAGTTCGGCCAGTTCCAGGCGAGCTGCTCGTAGAAGGCGTTGGTGGCCGTCTCCTCCGAATAGGCGCACCGCCCCGCGAAGTCCATCGAGAAGAACCAGGTGATGCGATCCCGCGTCCACCGCTGAACCTCGGGGGACTTGTTCTTGTAGTCGATCATGTAACGCTCGTAGTACACCGGGTTGGTGTCGCGCACGGCGGCCATGTACTGGTCGACGGTGCAGGTGGTTCTGAGCATATTGCTCGGGATCGGATACTCGTCGGTGGCATCGGCATTCGCGAGGGCCGGGGTCAGCGTCAGCGTGGAGACCGCGGCGATGACGGCCAGGCCGGCACCGGCGAATCTATTGCGTGGCAAGGCGTAACCCCTCGATCTGCTCCGGGCAGTAGGTGTTTACCGCGCCGCCGACGAACTGCCAGGCCTGTTCGGTGGTGGTGCCGGTGTTGAGTTGCGCGTGGACGAATTCGGCCGATTTGAAGGGGTCTGCATCAAGGCCGGTGCGCAGGCGTTTGCACATGATCTTGGCAATCCAGGCGTTGTAGTCCTTCTGCCCGTAGATGCCGTAGGTGTGCAACTGCGCGGCGAACGCCGTATCGGGATCGGCGTGCGCCACGGGCGCAGCGGCGACTGCCGACGCCATCACACCGACGATCGCTGCGGACGTCACCTTCGCCATCCTCGTCACAGCAGTGCCTCCTGCGGCTGACGTTGAATCGGCGGCCAGGGCTGCGGTTTCGGCCGGGACCGGACGTGCTGCGGCCACCAGAACCATCTGCCCAGAAGTGCTGCGACAGAGGGCATCATGAACGAGCGGATCACCAGGGTGTCGAACAACAGGCCCAGGCCGATGGTGGTGCCGACCTGACCCATGATCGTCAGGTCGCTGACCGTCATCACCATCATCGTGAAGGCGAACACCATGCCGGCCGCGGTCACCGTCGAACCGCTGCCGCCCATCGTCCGGATCATGCCGGTCTTCAGTCCGGCGTGGATCTCCTCCTTCAGGCGGGCGACGACCAACAGGTTGTAGTCCGCCCCCACCGCCAGCAGGATGATCACCGCCATCGGCAGCACCATCCAGTGCAACTCGATGCCGAGGATGTGCTGCCACAGCAGCACTGATACGCCGAACGATGCGCCCAGGGAGAGGATCACGGTACCGACGATCACCGCGGCAGCCACGATCGCACGGGTCAGGAAGAGCATGATCAGGAAGATCAGGCCGATCGCGGCGATCCCGGCGATCATCAGGTCATATTTGGTTCCGTCGGCCATGTCCTTGAACGTGGCCGCGGTTCCGCCCAGGTAGATCGTCGAGCCTTCGAACGGCGTGCCCTTGATCGCCCGCGCGGCAGCGGTCTTGATCGCATCGATCCGCTCGATGCCCGCGGCCGACATCGGATCACCCTCGTGGTTGATGATGAACCGCACAGCATGCCCGTTCGGCGACAGGAACTGCTCCAAACCCCTTGCGAAATCCGGGTTGTCGAACGCCTCCGAAGGAAGGTAGAACGAGTCGTCGTTCATCGCATCGTTGAAGGCCTTGCCCATTTCGGTCGAGGTTTCCTGCATGATGCGTTGTTGTTCCTGCATACCCTGCTGGGTCTGCTGCATGGTCAGCATCATCTCTTTCATGCTCACCATGGTCTGCTTCATCTCGGGCATGATCGCGACCATCTGCGGCATCAGCTCGTTGAGCCGGTGCATCTGCGGCATCATCTCGTTCATGTCCGAGGTCATCACGTCCATGCCGTCGATGACGTCGAATACCGAACGGATCGACCAGCACATCGGGATGTTGTAGCAGTGCGGTTCCCAGTAGAGGTAGTTCCGTATCGGGCGGAAGAAGTCGTCGAAGTTGGCGATGTTGTCGCGCAACTCTTCGATGTTGAGCACCATGCCGTCCATGGACGACACCATCTTGCTGGTGGTGTCTGCCATCTCGACGGTGATGGCGTTCATCTTGTCCATGTTCTCGATCGTCTTCTGCATCTCCGCGACCTGATTGGACATGTCGGCGGTGCGGTCGGCGTTGTACTTTTCGTTGAGCCGCTGCAGGGTGCCCTGCTGGCTGATCGCATACGGGATCGTGGTGTTCTCGATCGGGGTGCCGTCCGGCCGGGTGATCGTCTGCACCCGTCCGATGCCGTCGACCTGGAAGATGGCTTTGGCGATTTTCTCGATGACCAGGAAGTCGGCCGGATTTCGCAGGTCCCGATTGCTTTCGATCATCAGCATCTCGGGGTTCAGCCGCGCCGGGGAGAAGTGCCGCTCGGCGGCCGCGTACCCCTGGTTGGAGCTGATGTCATCGGGTAGATACAGCCGGTCGTTGTAGCTGGTCTTGTAGCCGGGCAGTGCCAACAGGCCGATCAGGGACACGGCGATGGTGGTGATCAGAATGGGCCCCGGCCACCGCACGACGGCCGCACCCACCTTGCGCCAACCCCGGATCCGCATCGAGCGCTTCGGATCCATGAACCGGCCCGCCACGGTGACCATTGCCGCACCGAACGTCATGGCCGTGACGATCAGCACCAGCATGCCGATGGCCAGTGGCACGCCGAGGGTCTGGAAGTACGGCAACCTGGTGAAGCTGAGGCAGAACGTGGCACCGGCGATCGTCAGGCCGGAACCGACGATGACGTGTGCGGTACCGCCGAACATGGTGTAGTAGGCCGACTCTCGGTCCTCGCCACTGCCCCTGGCCTCCTGATAGCGACCGACGAGGAAGATGGCGTAGTCGACAGAGATCGCGATCGCCAGGGTGACCAGCAGGCCGGTTGCGAAGGTGGAGAGACCGATGATGTCGTGGTATCCGAGGAAGGCCACCGCGCCGCGGACCGTCAGCAGGCTGACCACGACCATGCCGATGATCATCACCGTCGTCATGATCGACCGGAAGATGATCAGCAACATGATGATGATGACGAGGAAGGTCAGCGCCTCCACCAGACGCATGCTGCCGTGGCTGGCTTCCTCCTGTTCGGCCGTCATCGCCGCGGAGCCGGTGACGAACACGGAGACCCCGTCAGGCGCCTGCATGTCCTCGACGATGTTCTTCACCGCCGCGATGGACTCGTTGGCCAGCGCCTCGCCCTGGTTGCCGGCCAGGTTCGCCTGGACGTAGACGGCCTTGCCGTCGCCACTCTGCACGCCTGACGCGGTCAGCGGATCACTCCACAGGTCCTGGACATGCTCGACGTGGACGGTGTCGGCTTCCAGTCTCTCGATCAGCTCGGAGTAGTAGCGCCGGGTGTCGTCACCCAGCTTCTCCTCCCCCTCCAGCACGATCATCACCGAGCTGTTCGACTCGTACTCTTCGAAGACTTCACCCATGCGCTCGGTGGCGATGACTGCGGGCGCCTCTTCGGGACTCATCGACACCGACCGCATTTTGCCGACGGCTTCGAGCTGTGGCACCGAGATGTTCAGGAAGGCGGCGATGCCGATCCAGACCAGGATGATCGGGATCGCGAGCTTGCGGAAGACGCGGGCGATGCGGCCGAAATGCGCTGTCTCGTGGGGTGCCGAACCGGCAGTGACGATAGGGCCGGTGCGCGCATCGGCGCTGTGCGCGCTCACGCGGACTTCACGATGCAGAAGGTCTGGACGTTGGTGCCACGGACGCTGCGTTCGTCCTTCAGCTCGCCGTCCACGAGAACCCGGCAGCCGAGGAAGCTCGTCTTGCCCTGGGCCACGATATTGGCCGCAGCCGACGGCTCCATCGTCTCCAGCGTGAGCGACCAGGGCAGGACCGCACCGTCAACGCGTTGCGGCTCGCCCTCGAGGTCCACGTAGTTCACATCCACTGCCGCCCCTTCCGGGCCAAAGATCTCGTAGGTCACCACTTTTGGATCGAAGGGCTCGGGATCGTTCGCGAACTCGATCGGCGTCACCAGGGGTGGTTCGGACCCGAAGACGCCTCGCACACGGTCGACGGCGAACGCCGCGACTGCGACCACGACAGCCATCACAAGAGGCAGCCACACCCGCTTGAGCAGTTGCATCCCGAGGTTCCTCCTGCGCTGATATGCCATCGACCGACCCAAGTTATACAGATGGTCTACTTAAAACAAACGAACGGCTAGGTGGCGGTAGTCACACGGCGTAACGGGCGCGAACGAAGTTTCGAACGGCCGCATCGCCGGAATGTCGCACCGACGGGGCGGGGCGACACGGCCCGCAGTGCGCATGCCCTCGGCGCGCAGCGCCGCAGAGAAACGATCCTCGGACCTCTTTAGGGTGCTGACACGCGTCGTCGAAATCCCCTCTGGCCGAAGTGATTATCAGCGTCAACGGTGTGCGCGACCGTCTTTGATGTGCGCGTACCGCCGCTCCGAGTCTCGGCCCCGGCCGAACTCAGCGGTCGCAGGTTCGGCCCCGGTGTGGCCTGGGCTGACAGCCCGCGCCCTGTCCATCTGAGAAAGATCGTCGGGCGCGGCCGCCGGCAACGTGCGGCCACTGACTCATTGATTGCCGGGTGTGGCCTGGGCCTCTCGTCTCGTCCGTTGTGGTGGCGGCCATGGCACGTCGACCTCAGAGGCAGTGGCGCTCGCAGAAGTTACGGTGGTCTGATGCGCACGGCCAGCAGAGTGCGGTGACGACGGCGCCGTCAGCGACGGCGCGCGGCCGAATCGGTGTCGATCCGGCGGGATCCTGCACGGGGCGGCACCTGATCGATACCTGCGGACGCGTCCGCTGCAGCCACCACGCAATCGGGGTGTCCCATGGATGAGGTCCAGCCGTTCACGCCGTCGGTCGACTGGAGCAACGCCCTCGCCGACTCCCTGATCTGGATCGGCGAGGCATGGACGATCGCCGCGTTGAGCACGGTCGCCGCCTTGGCGCTCATTGCCAGGTTCACCGTCTGGGGCCGGCAGTTCTGGGCCGTCACCGGCGCGTACTTCACGGGGCGGCGCAGCGTGCGACCCTGGCTGTCACTCGCCGCGATGCTGTTGTCAGTGGTCATCGGCGTGCGATTGAGCGTCCTGTTCAGCTATCAGGGCAATGACCTGTACTCCGCCGCGCAGACCGCGGTGGAGGGCCACGCGCTCGGCAATCAGGCGGTGAAAGAGTCTGGGATATCCGGCTTCTGGCTCTCGCTGCTGGTGTTCTCGGTGTTGGCCGCAATTCTGGTGACCAGAATCATGGTCGATCTGTTCATCACGCAGCGTTTCATGCTGGCCTGGCGAGCGTGGTTGACCGACCGGCTCACCGACGACTGGTTGGACGGGCGCGCCTACTACCGGCTGAGGTTCATCGACAGCACCATCGACAACCCCGATCAGCGCATCCACTCGGATATCGATGTCTTCACCGCGATCTCCGGACCGCAACCCAACACCCCGCATCAGACCAGTAACGGCACCCTGCTGTTCGGCGCGATCTCCTCGATCGTGTCCGTCATGTCGTTCACCCAGATCCTGTGGAATCTCTCGGGTTCGGTGTCTCTACTCGGTGTGGAGCTGCCGCGTGCCCTCTTCTGGTCGGTGTTCGTCTACGTCACGTTCGCGACCGTCATCGCATTCTGGCTCGGACGTCCGCTGATCCGGCTCTCCTTCAACAACGAGAAGTTCAACGCGGTGTTCCGCTACGCGCTGGTCCGGCTGCGTGATGCCGCCGAAGCCGTGGCCCTGTACCGAGGTGAGAAGCCGGAACGCCGCGCGCTTCGCGCCCGGTTCTCACCGGTGGTGTCGAACTACAAGAGGTTCGTCAACAGGACCATCGTCTTCACCGGATGGAATCTGTCGATGAACCACATCATCATTCCGCTGCCGTGGCTGATCCAGGCGCCTCGGCTTTTCGCCGGCCAGATCCAGCTCGGTGCAGTGATCCAATCGGTCTCGGCATTCGGGGCCATTCAGGACGCCCTGTCCTTCTTCCGCAATTCCTACGACGTCTTCGCCGGCTACCGCGCCGCCATCCTGCGACTCCACGGACTGGTGACCGCCGACGAGCAGAGCCGGGAACTGCCGGTGCTGGCGGTCGTCGCCGATGATCGTGACGGTGTCGATCTCAGCGCGGTGGAGGTGCGCGATCCGGCGGGAAGACAATTGCTCAGCGACCTCGACCTGAGCTTGAGCCGCGGAGAATCGCTGATCATCACGGGGAAATCAGGCACGGGCAAATCCACGTTGCTGCGCAGCCTGGCCCAGTTGTGGCCCTACTCTTCGGGCACCATGCACTGCCCGGGCGGCGAGCACGAGACCATGTTCCTGTCCCAACTCCCCTACGTGCCGCTCGGGAACCTCCGGACGGTCGTGTCCTATCCGCGGGAGTCCGGAGACATCCCCGACGGCGACCTGCAGAGCGCGTTGGAGGACGTGGCGTTGCCGCGCTACACCAGCCGGCTCTCCGACGAGGAGGACTGGGCCAAGGTGCTCTCCCCCGGCGAACAGCAGCGCATCGCCTTCGCCCGGGTGCTGCTGACCAAGCCCAAAGCGGTGTTCCTCGACGAGGCCACCTCGGCGCTCGACGAGCCGCTCGAATTCATGATCTACAGTCTGGTGCGCCACGAACTCCCGGAGACTGTGCTTGTCAGCGTCACCCATCGCAGCACAGTCGACCGGCATCACCAGCAGCGAATGGAACTGTTGGGCCAAGGACGATGGCGGTTGAGTCGGGTCGACGGCATCGGCCCGCAGTAGCGGTGAAGTACTTGCGGATGCACTCAGATGCCGGCCCGCGGGCGCGTCATACGTCGACACGGCCGACGGGCCGGGCGCACACTGGTGCCATGGAGGTACACCCGACACCGACTCGGCGGGCGTGATCGTGGCGGGTGGACCGGGCGACGGGCCGCGTCCCGTGCTGCATGGTCTGTCGGACATCCGCGCTTTCTTCCACACCAACACCACACCGCTGTACTTCATCTCGCCGACTCCGTTCAACCTGCTGGGTATCGACCGTTGGGTGCGAAACTTCTTCTACCTGAACTACTTTGACTCGTTCGAGGGCGAGCACCCGCGGGTGTTCGTGCCCCGGCGGCGGGAGCGGATCGATTTCGGGTCGATGGGAGATGTGTGCAACCACCTCCTGCGTGATCCCGAAACACTGGATTTCGTCGCGCAGCAGGGTGGCGGCAAGGCCTGCCTCGTGATGCTGGACGAGGAGACTCAGGCGCTGGCGCACGAGGCGGGAATCGAGGTCATGCACCCGCCGGTGGAGCTGCGCCATCGACTGGACTCCAAGCTCGTCATGACAGAGCTGGCCGACGAGGCAGGCGTGCCGAGCGTGCCCCACGTGATGGGTCGGGCGGGCTCCTACGACGAACTGGTGACCCTCGCAGAAAGCGCCGAGCTGGGAGACGATCTCGTCATCGAGATCCCCTACGGCAACGCCGGCAGCGGGACCTTCTTCGTTCGGAGCCGGGGCGATTGGGACCGGTCCGCGGGTGCCCTGGGCGGGCAGGACATCAAGGTGATGAAGCGCATCCGCAACGTCGAGGTGTGCCTCGAGGGCACGGTGACCCGCCACGGCACCGTGACCGGCCCGCCGATGACGAGTCTCGTCGGCTATCCGGAGGTGACCCCGGGCAAGGGCAGCTGGTGCGGCAACGACATCTGGCGCGAGGTGCTGCCGCCTGCCCAGACGCGTGCGGCCCGGGAGATGGTCGGCAAACTGGGCGACGTCCTGCACCGCCAGGGGTACCGCGGCTACTTCGAGGTGGATCTGCTGCACGACCTTGACGCAGACCAGCTCTACCTCGGCGAGGTGAACCCCCGCCTGAGCGGCGTGAGCCCGATGACGAACCTGACCACCGAGGCCTACGCCGACATGCCGCTGTTTCTCTTTCACCTGCTCGAGTACATGGACGTCGACTACGAGCTCGACATCGACGAGATCAACGCGCGCTGGGAGCGCGGCTACGGCGAGAACGAGGTCTGGGGCCAGCTCGTCCTCTCGGAGACCTCACCGGACGTGGAGATCTTCACCGCCACCCCGCGCACCGGGGTGTGGCACCTCCACGACGACGGGCACGTTTCCTTTGCGCGCCCCGGCAACGATGCGGCGACGCTGCTCGACGAGTCCGAGGCCTTCTACATGCGCGTCGCGGCACCCGGCGAAATACGCTGCGAGGGCGCCCAACTCGGCGTGCTTGTCACCCGCGGGCACCTGCAGACCGAGGATTACCAACTCACCGAGCGCTGCCGGCACTGGATCAACGGGATCAAGGCGCAGTTCGCCTCGACGCCCCTGACGCCGGCCACGACGATGGTGTCGCGGCTCGTCGCACGAGCGTGAGCAACGCCCCGGCCGGTATCTCCCTGGCCAACTGGCTGTCGCAGCCATACGCGCACTGGTCATTTCAGCACGTCGAGGACTTCGTGCCGACTGCGGTGATCTCCCGCGGCGTCGAGGCGGTCGCGGCGTTGCGCTCGGTCAGTACGCCGATCGTCGGCATCGAAGTGTCCGACAGCGAGGCCACGCACACCACCGTCGGCGCAGTGCTGGCCCGCACCGCGACCGACGGATGGGCCGTCGCGCACCACGATTCGATGATCACCGAGGAATACTTCGACGGCTTCACAGCCCACACCCGGCATCTGCTGTTCTCGGTGAGCAAATCGCTGGTGGCGGCCGTGGTGGGCGCCCTGCACGGAGGCGGCGCGATCGATCTCGACGCGCCGGTCACGTCCTACGTTCCCGCATTGGGAACCAGTGGCTACGCCGGCGCCACGGTACGCCAGCTGTTGGACATGCGGTCGGGTATCGCCTTCTCGGACAACTACCTTCACCCGACCGCCGAGATACACCTGCTCGACCAGGCGGTCGGATGGGCACCGCGCAGAGATCCAGAAGCCCCGTCCACGCTGCGTGACTTCCTGCTCGCCCTTCGACAGAAGTCAGATCACGGAGGGCCGTTCGAGTACCGCTCGTGCGAAACCGACGTCCTCGGCTGGGTCTGCGAAATCGCGGGAGGTCAGCGGATGCCCGAACTGATGTCGGAACTGTTGTGGAGCCGACTCGGCGCCGGAAGTGACGCCACCATCGGTGTCGACACCGACGGCACCGGCTTCTTCGACGGCGGTATCAGCGCGTGTCTGACCGACCTGATCCGGTTCGGGACGCTATTCCTGCACGAGGGTGTCTCGTTGACCGGCCGCCAGGTGGTTCCGGCGGCGTGGATCGCCGACACCCTGCAGGGCGGGCCCGACTCGCGAGAGGCGTTCGCCGCCGGCCCGGGCGAGAACACGATGCCCGGCGGGATGTACCGCAACCAGGTGTGGTTTCCCTACCCGGGCAACAACGTCGTGTTGTGCCAGGGCATGCACGGGCAGATGATCTACGTCAACCGCTCCGCCGAGGTGGTCGCCGCCAAGTTGTCCACCCAGCCCGACGCCGGGGACCCGCGGATGCTGTCGGACATGTTGCGGGCGTTCGACGCAGTGGCACAGCAACTCTCCGGGACCGCCGGTTGATCTGAGCTGCGCCTGCGTCAGCCCTTGACGTCCAACTCGGTGTTCGGCGGGAACGGCTCGCCCCGGTGTTCGGCGCGTGCCTTCTGCCAACCCAGCCGCCACAGGCGGGCGGCGGCGAGGTGACCGGCATACGGGTTGTCGAGTGTGTCGGGGAAGGCCGCGTGTCCTTCGCGGTACGCCCGAAGCAGCACGTGGTCCATGTCAGGGATTCTGTCAGTTTCCCGCGGCAACGTTTTTCGCGCGGAACGGTGACCCCGGCGGACAATTGATGGTCCGGCCGTCACACCTCAGAGGGAAGAAGCACCATGAGAATTCTGATCGTCTTGACCTCGCACGATGAACTCGGTGACACAGGGCGTAAGACGGGGTTCTGGCTCGAAGAGCTTGCTGCCCCCTACTACGCATTCAAAGACGCCGACGCCGACATCGTGCTGGCCTCGCCGAAGGGCGGGCAGCCCCCGCTCGATCCGAAGAGCAATGAACCCTCCTCCCAGACCGACCTCACGCGTCGCTTCGAATCCGACGCATCAGCCAACGCCCAACTCGCCTCCACGGTGCGCTTGGACAGCGTCTCCGCCGAAGATTTCGATACCGTCTTCTACCCCGGTGGTCACGGGCCTCTCTGGGACCTCGCGGAGGATCCGGATTCGGTCGCGCTCATCCAATCGTTCTTGGCCGCCGGCAAACCCGTGGCGCTCGTCTGCCACGCGCCCGGCGTCCTTCGCCATGTGAAGAAGCCCGGCGGAGAACCGCTCGTCGAGGGCATGAAGGTCACCGGTTTCGCCAACTCCGAAGAAGAAGCAGTCGGCCTCACCGACGTCGTGCCGTTCTTGGTCGAGGACGAACTCAAGGCCCTGGGGGGCGTCTACTCCAAGGGACCGGATTGGGGCTCGTACGTCGTGACCGACAACCTTCTGATCACCGGGCAGAACCCCGGGTCCTCAGCGGAAGCTGCTGCCGTACTGATCAAGCAGTTGGCGTCGCAGAAGAGCTGAATCAGGTTGCCCGGGAACGGGTCAGCTTGCGCCACACCCAGCTGGAAGGCACGTACCGTCCGTGCACGACGTACTCCCTGGTGGCGTCGACCAGGAGCGTGGCGTCGAGCAGGCGACGTGCAGACGGCCAGCCGACCAGCAGCAACTCGTCGTCCGGAGCCAGCACCACATCATCGTCCGGTGCCAGCACAAAGCCCGCGTCGTCGCCACCCCCGGCTGCGCGCGCGAGCAGCAACGGGACCGCGTGCAGCGGTTCATCACGGTCATCCGGGTTGCGCAGCAGGTCTCCCAGTCGCGCCCCGCCCTCGGCGAGCCACATCGTCAAGGCCGGGGCCTCCGTCGCGGTCAGCCGTACTTTCCACACCGCCTGCAACCGCTCTCCGCACAGCAGCGTCAATCGGTCGACGATGGCGGCCGCCCAGGCATCTTCGTGCCGCGGCACCTCACGCAGGAACCGCCACATCAGGGGCGTGGCCAGAAGCGCGTACACCTCGCGCGCGACAACGTCTGCCGGGACGAGTATCGAGTCGACCTCTACGGCTGCAAACAGCGGCGCACTGGCCGCCTTGTTCTGCCTCGCCGCGACGAACAACGTGGGGTTGGCCCGGCGGGCCGAAGCGATCAGCGAGAGATTGGTGGTGTCGTTGTCCGTGGCGGCCACGAACCCGGCGGCGCGTTCGATCCCTGCCCGGGTGAGCACATCTGGTTCGTAGCCGTAACCCACGATGGTGTCCGGGCCGTGCTCGGCGACGTCTTTGGGCTCGACCACCGTCACGTCCAAACCCTCGGCGCGCAGGTCCTGGGTCACTTCCCGGCCGAAGCGCCCGTAACCGCAGATCACCCAGTGTCCCTGGGAAGGTGGGCAGCCACGGGGCGGTAGGCGGGCGCCGGGTCCGCTCTCCAGCCAGGTCATGAGCTGATAGGAGGCCGGGGCGCGCAGCGCCACCCGGAGGTGATCGCCGAATCGGTCGAACGGATTGACGACGGTGGGCGTGCCGAAAGCGCGCATCCGTTCCGCGGTCGTCGGCGAGACCGCCCGGCTGATGACGAGGAGGTCGGGCCGCAGCAACGCCGTGGCCTGCACGACAGCCAGATTGGCTTCATCGTCGTCGGTCAGCGCCAACACGCCCTCACAGGACGGCAGATCCAGCCCTGCGACCGCGAGGTGTCCGGGGTCGCCGGCATCGGCAACGAGGCCGGGCACGTCCGCGCGGTACGAGTCCATGTCGAGGTCATCGATTCGCTCGTCATCACTGTCGATCACCACGAAGCGCCGCCCCAGCGCATCCAGCGAGCGGGCAAGGAGTTCACCGGTGCGCCCGTACCCGACGATGAGCAGGAACGGTTCTCGCATCCGGTCGACCTTGCGCGTGAAATGCTGCAGAGCGAGCGCCTGCCGGAAGCCACGTTCCTGCAACAGGGCCAGAAGTGACCCGATTGCGTACGCCCAGCCCACCACCGTGAGATAGATCGAGATCGTCAACCACATGCGCTGGTTGTAGGTGAACGGGTATGGGATCTCACCGAAGCCGATCGTGGAACCGGTATAGCTCATCACGTAAAAGGCGTCGAAAAAGCCCATGCGCCACGGGCGGCCCTGCGCATCCTGGCCGGGGATCAGCGTGAGGCCCAGGGTGGTGATCGCGAAAATCACGATCAGGACGATCAGCGGCACTCGCATCCGGCGCATCACCAAAAAGATTGTGGCCGAGGCCTTCCTGGAGGTGGCCATCGGCGCCCGCCAGCGCGGCGCGCGGCGCGCCTGCTCCGTGCCGAACAGGCGAGACCAGAGCAGCAGCAGCGGGTTGCTCACGGCCGGTTCCTAACGGCGCTGGAAAGACACGGTCTCGACCACCAGCAAGACGACCGACACTATGTTCGCGACCAGCGCGCCGCCGGACAGCGACACCACGCTGGCGGTGGCCTCCCTGGTCAACCCCTCGGTGGCGACGTAGGAGGCATATCCCCATACGAGCGCTGCGGAGATGAGCTGGAGGTCGGCCACCAGGCTTGTGGCCAGGTGTACGGCCCCGATCTGGGTGCGGTCACCGAACTTGAGCACGGTCGCGATGAGGTTCACGACCACCGCGGCGTAGAGCTCGTAGCTGTTGTGCAGTGCGGGGTCGCCGATATCGCCGATGAAGAAGCCGAAGTTCAACGTCGCGGCGAAGAGCACGAAGAATCCGAAAACGACCTTCTCGAGGTTCATTCGCCCTCCTACGGTGCGCAGCCGTGATGGCACCAGAACGCATCGTAAGCACACATGCGGCTCGAATGGGCCGGGTTCGCGTCTCGGGGTCGGCTCACACGACCGAACCCCGCCCCGGTGCGCAAGATCCCCATCCTGGTCGCCGGCTCCGGCGCCAACCGCAACCCTGCCCGCTGTCGCGCGACGTGCACTCTACTTCTGCCGATCGACGACTACCGCATCGTCGCAGCACGGCTGGCAGAGCACACCGAAGAATCGGGTCGCCCCGACGGCGATCTGTCCTACGGCAGAGGGTTACGACTTTTCGACGTTGGAGAAGATGCTGAGGTGGCGCGACGAGCGGCGCCGACTGACGCATCCGGAAAGTCGCGGTACGCCCTGGAATTCAGTCCCCCCGGGGCACAGCCTATGGCCGCTCCCCCGGCCTGACCCTTTGCAGCGAGCTCGGTCAGGACGAGACCTCGGCGGCAATTCGGGCCAGGGTGTCGGACAGTTGATCCTTGGTGACCAACGGGAACTTCACCGCCTCGAGCAGCTTCTTGTCGGTGACCTTGGACCAGTCATAGGTGTGGCGGACCAATGTCTCACCGGGGCCCTGGGACTCCAGCTCCCACAGCCACTCCCATCCGGGCGGTTCGGTGCCCGCGGGCGCGGTCTTCCAGGCCAGCAGCTTGTCCTTCGCATAACCGGACACATGGTTGTCGGTCTTGTACTCACCGCCCATGTGGTCGCCCTGCATGTTCATCGTGAAGACTTCGCCGACCTTCTGGATGCGATCGGCGTGGTCCACACTGCGGACAAACCCGGAGCCGTCAAGGGCCGGGTGTCGGGCGGGATTGGACAGCACGTCGAAGATGACATCGACGGGTGCGGTGATGGTTCGTTCGACAGTGACCTTTGCGTCGTCGCTCATGCCCTCCACACTGCCGAAGCTTCGCCGATCCGGCAACGTCGCCGGTCGGCGTCAGCGGATCACGCGGAAGCGGAGGTGCGCGACGCCGGGCGCCTGAAGTACCCGCTCGAGTTCGAGATAAGGCCGGCCTCGAAACCGTCGAACAGGCGCTCGCCCGAACCAAGTATGACCGGGTTGACCTGCAGATCGATTTCGTCGACCAGCCCCGCTTTGATGGCCTGGCGGGCACACGATGCGCCACCGGCGATCGAGATGGCCTTGGTGCCGGCGGCCGCCTCGGCCTGGCGGTACGCGGATTCGATCCCGTCGGTGACGAAGTGGAAGGTCGTTCCACCCCCCATCTCGATGGGGTCGCGGGCATGGTGGGTCAGCACGAACACCGGGCAGTGGTAGGGCGGGTCCTCACCCCACCACCCTCTCCAATCCGAGTCCCCCCATGCGCCCCGAACGGGACCGAACATGTTGCGCCCATGATCGTCGCGCCGATGCCGTCCATCATGTCCGACACCACCTGCCGGTTGACCGGATGGTCCTTCTCGGGGCCGAGGTGCCAGCCGTGAAGTCTCTGCCCGCCGACGCCGAGGGGCTGGTCTGCGCTTTGCTCGGGCCCTGCCACATAGCCGTCGGCGGAGATCGACATCGAAAGATTTGTTCTGGGCACAGCTTCTCCGATCCGTTGGCGATCCCGGTGACCCTCATTCTGACTGCGGTGGGCCGGTGAACTCATCGGATTGACCGGGCTACCTACCAGTGGGTTGGCTGACTCGGTACCCACAACGCCTCTACGTGGCGGTCGCCGAGCGCTACATCGACGCGCTTCACCGTCGCGTGCAGGACGCCGTCGACACCGACGGGCCGCTCGAAACGCGGCTTGGCGCGCTGGCGCGCGCATGCGGCGAGTACGCACAGTCGACCGTCTCGCTCGAGCAAGGCGTCTACGACGCGTTGGACCACGTGAGCGACTCAGCCAGAGATCACGTCTCGCAGCTCTACGTCAGCCGGGTCCTCGATCCCGTGGTGGCCGTCTTCTCCGCCGCGGTGGACGCCGGAGACCTCGTCTGTTCCTGGACGGCGCCCGCCCCCGCGCACACCTGTGACCGCTGAAGGTGGTAGAGAAGTGCCGTCGAACTGCTCCTTGCAAGACTGCTTGATGCCGAACGCGGCCAGCAGGTTCGGCGTTCTGTTGGCACACCCGACATGAAGTAAGACATCACGAACCGGCCACACTGACTTGTACGGCTACTCCCACACGAGAAGCCGGAGCGGCGGCTTACCGAACCCACTGGCCGCAGCAATGCTCAATCGAAAAACATGCTGATCGAGGGTGGACCTCTCATGCGCGCGCGTGGGGGCTCGCATGGGAAAGCCGGTCGCACCACTTGACCAGCGTGTCGGCCAGGGGCCGGCGGCCCAATCAAGACATCGACTGAGAAGAGATGAAAGTGTTGCAGGAGAAGACGCACGGTGAAACGCAAGTTCAAATTCCCGCTGAGGTCACATCAGCGTATCCACTGCCGCCCTACATGTTCCAAGACGCACGCATGTATACCGCGTCGATTCGCGTCGACCCACGCGACCTAGAGGGCATCCTGCCCCAAGACCTCTACCCGCTACCTGGCTTCGAAGATGTCGTGACCGTCGGTTTCAACAAGTTCGCGGCGCCCGAAAGCAACATCAGGCCCTACAACGAGCTCACCATCGGGATGCCGGCGACGCTGAGAACATCAGCTCGGGAGGTCTCCGGCCACTACGTAATCCAGATGTTCCTTGGCAGCAGCACACCAGAGAGCGCAGTTTCTCCCATCATGGCGGGGCACCATCTCCTGGGAATGCCCAAACGAGAAGCCGAGTTCACTGTCGATGGCGACTTCGACCACGCGGTGGCGATCAAGGTCATGCGTCATGGGGTCGTCGTCGTCGACGTCGACGTCGACAAGCGCGGCGCGCCGGCTGAACCATCCGCCTTGGCCCGAATGGTCGAGGAGGTCGCCTTCGTCCTCAAGGCGATTCCGAAGGCCGACGGCTCGGGATGGGACGTATTGCAGCTAGCGGGCCAACCGCTCGAAACGGCGGACGACTACCACGTGCACGACTGCCGGGGCGCAAACATCACTTTCGCGGATAACCGGATAACTCTTGATACGGGACGGGTCCTGCACATCAAGGAAGTTCTGAGCGCAACATTCACCCACATGGACTTCATGCTGGGATGGAGAGGGACAGTGCACGATTATCTCGCAAAATAGACCCTGGTGAACCATGGCGGCCCTCGTGCGGCCTCACCGGCACGGCGGATGCCGCAGCGAGCTCATCGTGAGTCGGTCAGCGCTGGACCATCGGCGTCGAACCCGTTTGCTGCCAGGAATCTGCGGATCTTACGGCGGGAGTCGAAAATGCTCTTGTAAAGCGTGTTTCGTGAGATTCCGTACTTGTCGGCGACGTCATTAGGCGGGTTTCCCTCGACTACGGTTTCGATGAACACGTCCCGCTGCCGTTCTGTGAGCACGGTTGTCACCGCCTGGGTCACCGCTGTCAGCATCTCGCGAGCCTCCGCGTGACGGCTCGGGCTGTGGTGAACTCGGTCGGGAAAGTTGTCCCAGTCGTCATGGTCCATCGGCGCGCGGAGAGTCCACGAATGGCGACGGCGGCACTTGAGCTTGTTTGACAACTCGAGGGCTGCAAACCTGTATGCCCAAGTGGTGAGCTGACTTTCGCCTCGGAAGCTGGGCAGCTTCGCCAACACCGCCAACAGCGCGTCCGCTGCCACCTGAAGGGCGAGGTCATTGACCTCCTTGCCGGTGAAGGTCCCACTTCTGCGGTAGAGCTCGCGACGGGCGGCTTTGAACAAGAACTCGTGCATGCGTGTCACGGCGCAGCGGTGCCCGGGGCAGCCCTGGTCCAGGAGCTGTTGCAACCATTTCACTGAGTCGTCGTCGCGGTCTCCTGTAGGCGGACGGCTACTCATTCCCCTGGACCTCTTCGCTTCTCACGCCTTCGCCTCCTCTGTGGGCGTTGCACGCGGGTGCCGAACTACCGATTGATGCTCGCCGCGTCAGAAGCCAAGGTGCGCCCTGCGCTGATCGAAACCGAGCTTTCGATCTTTCAGATCCTTGAGCACCGCCATATGCAATATATTGGCGCGGCGGATGCGTGTCAACGGCAACGGTGCGGTGGTGCGGCCCGGGGCGACGGTAATACATCGACCGCCGGCGACACTGAGCCAGGACAGGCCGAACCCACTTGAAATAAGTCCTGCTGTCCGCCGAAAGGATTCGTCGCCACAGTCCGGGGCCGAGGGGAGACGCCTCCGACTGTCTGATCACTCAAGAACTGGAGCGAAATGTTTTCTGATAGAACTGCCCCGCCTGCGGATCGTCGCGTTGCCGGCTGCGTCGTGAGGCCCGCGGTGCGGGAGGTCACCCGGTTGAAAACAAGGCGCCCTCGCAGGCATTTGCCGATACTGCTGACGGCGTTCGCGCTTGTCGTCGGATGCGCTGGGGCGAATGGCGCGGACTCTCCCGTGCGCCCAGCCGCCCGAGCTTCCGGCGAGGTGCGGATATTCGGCGACGTCTACACGCCCATGACGGTCAGTGTTGCCACCCTCCAGAGTTTCCAGCATCACACGCAACCGGTCGCAGTCGCGGCTGAGGGCGGTACACAGCGCCATGTCTACATCGGCGCGACCGTGGAGTCGTTGCTGTTCACGGCCAATCCGCGCGGCGTCGATGGCCAATCACATCCGTTCTTGACCATTGCAATCGTGGCAACCGGCGCGGACGGCTACGCCGCGACACTCGCATGGACCGAGGTCCTCTCGGAGGGCACGCCGTCACCAGCGCTCATTGCCTGGGCCGAGGACGGCACGCCACTTGAACAGCCCCGTCTGGTTGTGCCCGGCGACCGCAACGGCGCGCGCCAGGTCAAAGACCTCACCGAACTGAAAGTGGTGCAACTGGGATCGCCTGATCGTTCCTCTGGTGGTGATCACGCTCGCAGGAGGCACCGGGGCACCGCAACGGGGTGACCGGTGCGGTCGGTAAGAACGTAACAGTCGAGGACGCCAAGAAGTCAGACGACCTGGTTAAACCGCAAGTGGCAGAGCCTATTACGGAATCGTCATGACAGCGTCGAGAGAGCTCTATCGCGAGGAGTCAAACGGTATGGCTGACAACAGAGGTACAGAAGACCCGGTAGCGGGTGGCTGGACATCGGAACGCGAGATCTTCGATGACAGCGCCGGTTCCGCGGATCGCGGATTGGCGCAGCGGATCCGAATCAATCAGGACAGACTGCGTTCCGCATTGAAGACGCAGTACGACTTTATCGTCTGTGGATCAGGGTCTTCGGGATCGGTGGTGGCCCGTCGCCTCGCCGAGAATCCCGCGGTGAATGTGTTGCTACTCGAGGCCGGCCCCGACGATGACCTGGAGTCTGTCTTGCAGCCGCATCTGTGGCCGCTGAACATCGGCGGCGCGACGGACTGGAACTATGCCGCCGAACCCAACCCGAACCTCAACGGTCGGTCGATTCCGATGAACATGGGCAAGGTTCTTGGTGGCGGCTCGAGTATCAACGTGATGATGTGGGCACGTGGTCACAAGAACGACTGGGACTACTTCGCCTCTGAGGCCGACGACGACGCCTGGGGATACGATGCGGTGCTCGACATCTATCGTCGGATCGAAGATTGGCGCGGCGCGCCTGATCCGGAACGTCGCGGTACCGGCGGCGTCGTCTACGTACAGCCGGCACCGGACCCACACCCGGTAGCTCCCGCGCTTGTGGCTGCGGCAGCCGCTGTGGGGCTGCCAACCTTCGACAGCCAGAACGGGAGGATTATGGAGGGTGGGGGTGGAGCGTCGCTCGCTGAGATTCGCGTTTGTGACGGCGTGCGGCAATCGGTATTCCGCTCCTACACCTACCCGTACATGGACCGGCACAACCTCACCGTGCTGACCCATGCCCTCGTGACTCGGGTGACATTGGAAGGTAGTTGTGCAACCGGGGTGGAGTTCCTCTACCGAGGCGCGACGCACCGGATCCGTGCCGGTTCGGAGGTTGTACTGTCTCTCGGCGCGATCCAGACGCCAAAGGTGTTGATGCTCTCCGGCATCGGTGATTGTCCCGAACTGAGTCGTGTCGGCATCACACCCACTCGCCATCTTCCCGGCGTGGGCCGGAACATGCAGGACCATCCTGCCGTGGCTTCAGTATGGGAGTCGCCGCAACCGATGGTTCCCCGCAATAACGCAGGAGAGGCCGTCTTCTTCTGGAAGAGCGATCCGGGTCTCGACACGCCAGATATCCAGACGTGCCAGGTGGAGCGTCCAATCGCCAGTCCGGAAGCCGCCGCCCGATTCGGTCTCCCCGAGAATGGGTGGACATTAGGCACAGGTGTTGTACGACCGGAGAGCCGAGGGAGCGTGCGGTTGACCGGCGCTGATCCGACCGACCCTGTTCGCATCGACCCCAATATGTTGTCCGCTCCCGCGGACATGGCCGCCGCGGTGGCCGGCGTGGAACTATCCCGCGAGATCGCCTACGCTGCCCCGCTACGTCCGTTCGTGAAACGCGAAGTGAAGCCAGGCAAATTGAAGGGCCGGGAACTCGAAAGGTTCATCCGGGACGCCGCCTCTACGTACTGGCACCAGACGTGCACCGCCAAGATGGGCCGCGACGAGATGTCGGTGGTCGACGGCCAATTGCGGGTGTATGGAGTGGACCGCCTGCGCATCGCCGATGGCTCGATCATGCCCCGCATCACCACCGGAAATACCATGGCACCTTGTGTGGTCATCGGCGAGCGCGCAGCTGAACTGCTCAAAGACGCGCACGGGCTGTGAACCGTAGCTGAGGGCAACCCGCCCCGCGACGTTGAGGCCGACGTCCGGGGCGGGTCAACCAGTTGTCGGTGCAGTGTTCTTCGGCGGAGTGGACGCCGACGCTGCTTAGCCCGATCGAGCCTCATCGCGGCGCACTCACCGGAAGTCGAGCCTGTGCTGCCGCGGGACGGTGGCAACCCCGCGCCGAGCGACGAAGACCGTCAGTGGCGCCGGGTGACAGCTGTAGTCCCTTCCGTCGGACCGGATGTGGTCTGTACCCCCACTTGGCGGCTCGGCGCCGCGCCCTCATCTCCGTGGGTGCCGCCGTGCACATCGGCAACGATGACCTCCCCATTCGAGGTGAGTTGCGAGCGTAGCCGTCGGCGCGCCCGATAAAGACGCGACGTCGCTGTACCGACCGGAATGCGCTCGATCGCGGCGATTTCGCTGATGGGGAATTGGCAGACATCCGCGTAGAAGACGACCGCCTGAAAGCTCTTCGGTAGCCGCGCAATGCACTCCTTGAGCGAATCGTCCCCTTGGCGCTGTAGTGCGACCGCTTCTGCCGATTGCGCAACGTCCATACTGTGAGCCGCATGCCCGTCCCAGGATTCGAACAGCGTTTCCTGCGGCCGCCGGGTGGCTCGTCGATGCATGTCGATCCAAATGTGCCCCATGATGCGCGCCATCCAGGCCCGGACGTTTGTTCCGGATTCGAACGATGTGAAGTGTGTCCACGCCCTGAGGTAAGTCTCCTGGATGAGGTCCTCCGCGTCATGTGCGTTCCTGGTGTAGCGGAGGGCAATCCGCCGAAGGTCCTCGCGTACGGGGAGGGCTTCGGCGGCGAAGCGCAGCTCCGCCGAGCCTCGGCTCCAATCCTGAACCGTCGGTGTGTTTGACGCCGCGGCGTCCTGTTCTCCCCCGCCTGCCATGTCAACGGAATGATTGGCGCTGTCCATTCGAGTTCTCCTGTTTCGTTTCAAGCTCGGCGCACGTGCCGGCCCCCTCACTGCCGGCGTCGTCAGCGCGAGTTGTCGAATCGGGTAAGCGGTCGCCGCACCCCGTTCATCGGGTCACGCGTGCCGGAACACGTCTTGAGCCGTCGCGCTCGTTAGGGAAGCCGGGCGCTCGTATTCGAGTCCGCGATGAGACGAAAACCGGAGGAAGGACAGACCGGTGACCACGGCATCGCTGCCCTTCGGCCCCGTGAGATCGCTGTGGGTCTGTGAGCCCTGAAAGATCGGGGTCCGAACCCTTTGCGGTCACGGCTCTGCGGATCTTACGACGTCAGGCGAAAACGGTCCTTTTCTCACCCGTCGCTCATCTGCGGGTGTCGGACTTCGTTGTGCGGGAATGCGCGCCGCGGTAATACATCGAGTCGCGGCGACACTCGCTTATGCGGAGGGTCCCTCAGATCCACTCCGAGCGTCGCCTGTCGCTGTCCGCAGGGATTCACCGGAAACATCCCGGTTCTGTCCCGTTTCCATGAATGGAGCAAGAGTGTATTTCTACGATTCGCTTTTCATCGACGGTAGATGGATGAAGCCTGCGTCCAATGAGACCATCGCACTGGTGTCGCCCAGCACGGAGGAAGTCGTGGGCGTGGTGCCCTCCGCGGAGCCGCGTGACGTGGACGCCGCGGTTGCCTCCGCTCGTGCCGCGTTCGACGATGCTCATGGGTGGCCCAACTGGGAACCGGCGAGGCGAGCCGCCGCTCTCGAGCAGTTGGCCGACGAACTGACGGCCCGGGCCGATGAACTTTCGTGCCGTGTCTCGTCGCAGAACGGGATGCCGATCGCGTTCTCACGCAATGTAGAAGCGGTCACGCCTGCTCTGGTTCTGCGCTATTACGCAGGGATTCTTCGCGATACCCAGTTCGAATCCGAGCAGCCTCACCTGATGAACGGCACGACGTTGATCCGGAGAGAACCAATGGGGGTGGTGGCAGCCATCGTGCCGTGGAATTATCCTCAATCCCTCGCCTCGTTCAAATACGCTCCAGCGCTTGCCGCGGGTTGCACCGTGGTGCTCAAACCTTCCCCTCAGACGCTGCTAGACAGCTACACCTTCGCCGAAGCCGTTTCGGCAACTGCTATTCCACCGGGTGTGGTCAACATCGTGGGTGGTGGCGCCGAGGCCAGTGCTCACCTCGTCGAACATCCCGGGGTCGACAAGGTGGCATTCACGGGCTCGACAGAGATCGGACGCCAGATCGCTGAGGTATGTGGTCGGCTCTTCCGCCCGGTAACTCTGGAACTGGGTGGGAAATCGGCAGCGATCATCCTCGATGATGCCGACCTCGACCTTTCGGTCATCGGCGAGCGACTCTTCGAGGCGACGCTGCTGAACAACGGTCAAACCTGCTTCTTGAGCACGCGGATCCTGGCCCCCGAAAGTCGTTATTCCGAGGTCGTCGACACTCTTGCCGCCTTGGTCTCGTCGCTTCGCGTGGGAGACGCACTCGATCCCGCTACTCAGATCGGCCCCATGGTTTCCAGCGCACACCGAGACCGCGTCCAGCGCTATATCAAAAAGGGCATACACGAAGGGGCGCGCTGCGTCGTAGGCGGAAACGCTGCACGGCACGACACCGGATGGTTCGTCGAGCCAACACTTTTCGCCGATGTGGACAATGGCGCCACGATTGCGCAGGAGGAGATCTTCGGGCCGGTCCTGTCGGTCATCGGTTATACCGACACCGACGACGCAGTGCGCATCGCCAACAATTCGGCCTACGGGCTCGGTGGGACCGTTTGGACCTCCGATCCAGACCGAGGCAAGCCCATCGCCCGCCGGATCCGCACCGGCACCGTCGGCATCAACCGCTACCAACCCGATATCGGAGCACCGTTCGGTGGCGTGCGCAGCAGTGGAATTGGCCGTGAGTTGGGTTCTACCGCAATGGACAACTACATGCACGTCAAAGCGATCTACGCCTGACCGTCGCGGCAGAACTGCGCCAGGCCAGGGCCGCGTGGCGCCCGATGCACAACCAGAGTGACCACTTCGAAAAGGAGTTCAGATGAACAGTCGTCCGACTGACACCGCCGCCGACGTCTTCGCAGATCCCATGGCGTACACCGACGAGGACCGCCTACACGCGGCGCTGACCCACCTGCGGGACAAGCACCCCGTGGCTTGGGTCGACAAGGCGCCCTACCGACCGTTCTGGGCGATCACGAAACACGCTGACATCAGTGGCATCGAGCGCGACAGCGACCTCTTCATCTCCGCGTCCCGTGCCGTACTGGCCGTCGCGTGGGAGGACGATCTCGCCCAAGCTGACCTTGAGGCGGGTACCGGTCTTCGCACGCTGATGCGTATGGACGGCCGGAGCCATCGCAAGATGCGGGCGATCGCCGCCGACTGGTTCCGCCCCAAGGCACTGCGTGACCTCGAGGAACGTGTCGACGCACTAGCTGCACGTTACGTCGACCGCATGCATGATATCGGCACGGAATGCGACTTCGTCACCGACATCGCGGCCAATTTCCCTCTCTACGTGATCATGTCGCTGCTCGGTATCCCCGAGCGCGACTTCGCCCACATTCTTCGCCTCACCAAGGAGATGGTCGGTGGCGACGATGCCGAGTACAGACGCATCGACAATCCTCAAGGACGGAAGTCGGTCATCACGGACTTCTTCCAGTACTTCTCCGATCTGACGCTGTCGCGACGAAGGACCCCGACCGGGGACATGGCCTCGGCGATCGCCAACGCGCGCATCGACGGCGCGCTGCTGTCGGACGCCGACGCCGCGTCGTACTACTTGCTCATGGCCGTCGCCGGGCACGACACCACCAAGGCCGCCATGAGCGGCGGCCTGCTGGCCTTGATCGAACACCCCGGCGAGTTGGCCCGACTCCAGCGGGATCCCGGCCTGATTGGTACCGCCGTCGAGGAGATGATCCGGTGGTCCACGCCGGTCAAGGAGTTCATGCGGACCGCCGCCGTCGACACGATGGTTCGCGGAATCCCGATAGCCAAGGGAGACGCGGTGTATTTGGCGTATGTGTCCGGCAACCGTGACGAGGAGGTCTTCGACGATCCGTTCCGGTTCGACGTCGGCCGCGACCCGAACAGACACCTCGCCTTCGGTAAAGGCGTGCACTTCTGCCTGGGCGCCTCGCTGGCGCGCATGGAGATGAATAGCCTTTTCAGTCGGCTGATCCCCCGTTTGGACCACATTGAGTTGTCGGGGAAACCCGAGTTGATGGCCACCACCTTCGTTGGTGGGCTCAAGCACCTACCAATCCGTTACACGATGCGCTGAGATTGCGCCGTCGCCGTACCCAGGCAGCTGCCGGGGGATCGCTGGGCGGGACGGTGATTGCAGCAACCGTCCAGATTGACGTTGATGGAACACGGCCGTGCTGGTCGACCTGACACGACGGCCGGCATCGCAGATCCGCGGTCCCAAAGCACTGTGGCGGGCGTTGTCGGTGGTGCGGCCGGTCGGTCCGCTCGCGTACTTCGCCTTCGGGCGACTCGACCCCGCACCTTCTTAGTGGGCTGCCTTCTCAGCTGGCTGCGAGATACTTCTCGAGCTTGTCGAGCTGGGCCTTGTAGCCCCACTTCATGCCGAACGCGGCCATCTTCGCCTTCGGGCCGATCTTGGTGATGGTCACGCGAAGCCGTACGGTGGTCGTTCCGTCGCCCTCGGTCAGCGTGACGTCGTTGGTGTGCTGGATCGTGGAGCCCGCTTCTTCGCCCTCGGTCCACGAGCGCGCGTCGTAGGTCAACGCGATGCCGGTATCGATGTGCGTGAACGTGCCTGCCATGGGCCAGCGGGTGCCCTGGTACTTGCCCATTGCTTCGCCGGCCTCCATGACGATGTAGATCTCACCCCCGACGCGCAGATCGACGCGGCACTCGGGGACGACCGTGTTCTCCGGACCCCACCACTGCCGGAGCATTTCGGGATCGGTCCACGCCCGCCACACCGTGTCGACAGGCGCGCGGTAGGTGCGTTCGAAGCTGAGGTTCTTGGGTTTGAGCAGTTGCAAGAGCATCGCGTGTCGTCCAATCTGTCTTCAGCTGGCGGCCCGGGTGACGATCTCGGTGATACGGGCCTCGGTGGGCGGGTCCAGTTGGGTGAGGAACCAGGCAGAGCCGATCAGCTTGTGTGGTGCGTCCGCATCCGGTGAGAGGCTGGCCTTTTCGGTGAGCCCGAACGTCACGTAGTCATCGGCGTCGACCCGGAAGAAGCAGATCACCGGCCCTTTGTCGGTTTTTGCGTAGCCCGGCATGCCGTACCAGAGGCGAGGTCTGAGTTCGGGTGCGGCGTCTGTGATGACCTTGTGCAGTCGGGCTGCGACGTCACGGTAGGCCGGCAACTCGGCGATCTTGGCGGTCACCGCGCTGTCACCCGTCTTCTGGGGCATGGTCGGTCCTTTCTCCGGCGATCGAGTCGAGGTAGGCGCCCAGCGAGTCCAGGCGGACGTCCCAGAGCGTTTCGAAGGATCCGATCCACTCGGCGATCTGCTCGAACGGCTCGGCGGTGAGGTGGTAGATCCGTTGCCGGGCCAGTGCCTCATAGCTGACGATCCCCGACTCCCCCAGTACCCGAAGGTGTTTACTGACCTGCGGCTGGCGAATGTCCAACTTCTCGGCGATCTCCCCCACCGACAGCGGCCCGGTGCGCAGCAGCTCGACCATCCTGAGACGGCTCGGCTCCCCGAGCGCCGCAAAGACCGTTGACTGCACACCGCTGAACCTAAGCTGCTGACATATTCCTGTCAAGGAATATTTCAGCGACGTGCTCAGAGGACGCTGAGCAGCGCGCCGCCCGCCAGTCCGGCGACCACGATCATGGCTGCGGTGGCCGCAGTCGTGCGCCAGCCGAAGCTGCGTGCCACCATCGCGATACCGGGGAGGCTGACGGCCGGCAGCGTGATCAGCAGTGCACCCAGCACGCCCGACGAGACGCCGAGCAGTGCAAGCCCGTGCAGGATGGGGATCTCACCGGCCGTCGGGATGACCATCAGGGTGCCGAGTACCGCCGCGACCACGACGATCAGCACGCTTCTGTTCGAAGGATCGATCAGCGTGAGCAGCCAACCGCGTCCGGCACCGATCAGCAGGACCATCGCCAGGTACTCCGGGATCAGCACGACGCACAGCCGGACGAGGGCCATGCCGAAGCGGGCCGCCGGTCCTGGTTCGCCGCGGGTGTCGGCGAGTGCCGGGACGACTTCCGGCGGCACGGAGGTGTCGCGCTGTCGTGCCACGACGGCCATGAGCGCCGATCCTCCGACGACCGCCGCGACACCGACGAGCACCCTGGTCACGGTCCACTGCCACGGCGCGACTAGGGCAAGGAAGACCAGCACCGCCGGGTTGAGCAGCGGATTGCCCAGCCAATATGCCACTGCGGCAGCCTGATTGACGCCACCGCGACGCAACGTCACGGCCACGGGCGCTGCGCAGCACGCACACATCATCGACGGCATGCCGGCCGCGCCGCCGCTGACCGCACTGGTGAACGGATTGGACCGGTTGAGCAGCCTGGGCAGCCAACTGCGCGGAACGAACGCCTGCACGCAGGCGCTGAGCAGCAGTGCCACCAGCAGCGCGGGCCAGATCGCGCCGACATAGGCGTGGAAGAACGTCGTCGCCGCGTGCCAACTTGGAGCGTCGCCGCCGCGACCCCGCCGGCTTTGAGGATGTCCGAACCCGCCCACTGGTGGGTGCGGGCGGCGTCGAACGCCTTACCCACATAGGGCACCCATTTCGCCCAGGTCAGTCCGGCTACGCCGACGACCACCGTGACGGCGACCCCGGCCGCCGTGGCCCACCGTGAACCGACTGCCACCGTGGAGCTCTGAGTCGTCACCATGACCGTCAGTGTTGACCGTTGCGGCGTGGCTGAACCGCCCTGAGCTAGCCGGTCGGGCCTGCCCGCAGCCGCCCCGCGTCTGCTCCGCTGATCGTGACTGCCGCGATGACGATGCCGGTGACGATCCCGACCGCGGTGTCGAGCACGCGGTCCACCGCCACCGCGGGCGCCAGCCCGGCCTGAAGGCCGGTGAGCAGCAACGCCATCGGCGTCACCGCCAGCGACGTCAACGCGTAGTTCACCGTCGACGCGATCTCGGCGGCGGTCTGGAAGACGACGATCGCCGCGACCGCGCCCCAGTACCCCAGCGGCAGGGCCAACAGAGCCGCCGCCAGCGCGGCGCCGCCGACGTTGCCGAGCAGGCGCTGCACCCCCCGGTGCACCGTGAGGTGATAGCCCACACCCTGCATGGTGGCCACCGCGCCCATCGTCGCCCACATCCGATGCTCGAATCCGAGGCCCATCGCGATCCCCGCGGCCACCGCGCCTGCGACGGTGATCCGCAGGCTCCGTGACACCAGCGTCCGATGTGGCGCACGTGTCAGTGTGGCCCACAACGATTCCCGTTGCGGTGCTGTCGATTCGACAGCCGAGCGGCGCAACGTCCGGAACAGCCACGGGGCGAGTGCGGCGACCACGCCGATGACAGCCCCCGTGGCCGTCGAGGTCACCGCGCGAAGCACGTCGCCGCCGTCGTGCGCGAAGGCTTGCGCACCCGCAGCGCCGAACACGAAGACCACCGCGCCGGGACCCACGATGTGCAGGGCCCACATCAGGTACGCCGCCACCCCGGCGAGCACGGATATCACCGCGGTCTCGACGAGCACGCCGCCGCCGCTGACGCCCAGGGCGGCGCCGAGGCCGATCGATGCGGTGATGCCGGAGCCGAGGACGGCCAGACGTCCGGCTCGGACCGGGTACGGATCGGGTCTGCAGAATGCGGCGATCAGTGCGCCGAGGGCGGCGAAACCGGCGACGTCGCGCTGCCCTGTGAGGCCGCCGACGACGAACACGAACATCACCGCCGCACCGACACGCAACGGGACCGCGAGGCCCGCCCGGTGCGCATCGATCCGGAGTACCCCGCGCCACCCTCTCGGCGTGGCGGCGTGGGTCAACGCCGCGTATCCATGGCTGAACCGTCGAGAAAGGGAGGAAGCGCGCACTGACAAAACTTTATCACTAATTTACTAGTGAACTAAATGCGCGTAGGCTCTCCGTCATGACCAGCGGATCCGACGCGACGCCGACCGTCGACACCGTCGATCGTGTCCGCCGTGAATGGGCCCGGGCGCGCCCCCACCTCGACACCTCCCCCATCGATGTGCTCGGCCGGGTGCAGCGCATCGCGTCGATCTGCAACCACCGGCTCGACCTCGACCTGGAACAGCACGGCATCACCAGGTCGGAGTTCAGCGTCCTCAGCGCCCTGGCGCGGGCCGATCGGCCGCTGCGCGCCAGTGAGGTGGTCTCCACCACGATGCTCAGCGGGGCGTCGATCACCAAGATCGCCGACAGCCTGGTCCGACGTGGCCTGCTCGTCCGGCACAAGTCGGACCGCGACGGGCGAGTGGTCCTGCTGGCACTGACCGACGCCGGTCAAGCCGTCGTCGACGACGAGATGCCCCGTCGGCTGGCCGACGACGAACAGCTCATCGCGGGCCTCACCCCGGCCGAGCGCGCCACACTGACCACGCTGTTGCGGAAAGTCTGTGCGGCACTGGGCGAGTGACGGCCCCGCCGATGCCGCGTCCAGTGCGCCGGCACCGAAACGGTAGCGTGACCGCGGTGACTTCCCTTCGCCTGCGTCCGTCGATCGTCCTCGCCGTCGGTGCCGCGGCTTCCGCACTGACCCTGTCCGCGTGCGGCTCGAGCGTGGTGGCCTCCTCCGAAGCGCAGGCACCCGGCTGCCCGACGGCGCTGCCCGACGCCGCCGCCACCCCCGAGTGGACCCTGTCCGGTGCGACCGGCAGCGTCGCCGTCACCGGGTCGACCGACTCCGCGGCGCCCCTGGTCACCGTGACGCCGCCGTTCAGTGTCAGCGAGACCCAGGTGCACACCCTGCAGCCCGGCGGCGGACCCGTCGTCGCGGACACCGCGACCGTGTCCGTCTGCTACATGGGGGTCAACGGTCGCGACGGATCCGTGTTCGACAGCAGCTACCTCCGGGGCGCCCCGGTGGCATTCCCGCTCGACGGCGTCGTGCCCGGGTTCCAGAAGGCCATCGTCGGTCAGAACGTCGGGTCGACCGTCGCGGTCGCGATGACCTCTGCCGACGGCTACCCCGACGGCCAGCCCGGTGCGGGCATCCTGCCCGGCGACTCGCTGATCTTCGCGATCAAGATCCTCGAGGTCACCGGCTGACGCCGGGTCGCTCGGCCCCCGAGAACACCTGGTCCACCACCCGGTCGACGTACGTGTCGGTCAGGCTGGCGCTGCGGTAGGGAACCAGGAACCGGTGATAGATCGGTCCGTAAAGGGTGTCGAGAAAGACGTCGACATCGACGTCACTGCGTAGTTCACCGCTGTCGATCCCGCGCCGGACGAGCACGCGCGCCGCCTCACGACGAGGCTCGACCCACCGGTTCCGCACCTCCTCGCGCAGCACGTTGTCCACCTGTGCGCGGCCGATGACCGCCCGGAGCAATTCACCCGTCGGACCGCGATATGCCTTGGCCAACAAGCGCATCGAGGACCGGAAGCTCTCGCGCACGGTGGCCTGCTCCCGGATGGGCGCCAGCGTGCTCACGTCCTCCAGGAACGCGTCCACCACGAGTGCCCAGACGTTGGGCCACCGCCGGTACACCGTGGTCTTGCCGACGCCGGCGTGGGCGGCGACGGCCTCGGCGGTGAGCGAGTCCAATCCCTGTTGGGCAATCAGTTCCCGCGCACAGCGCAGGATGGATCCGGTCACCGCCGCGCCGCGCGGGCGGACCGTCGTGTCGGCACCTTTGGCTTCCATCGACTTTTCCCCTGTCGGTTCGGCGCGCGGTCAGTTCGGCACGGCCACACTCATGCCGCCGTCGAGCATCCACACCGCGCCGACGGCGTAGCCGGCCAGCCCGGATGCGAGAAACGCTACCGCGTTGGCGATTTCCCGCGGGTCCGCCGCCCGGCCGATCGGCGCGCCCTTCCCGTGCTCACTGAGCGCCCCGGGGTCGCCGAGGATGTTGGTGACCGTATCGCCGACGCCGATCGCGTTGACCCGGATGCCGTGGTCGATTCCCTCCAGTGCGGCGGTGCGCGTCAGCTGTGCCAGCGCACCCTTGGACGCGGCGTAGGCCGAGATCGTCGGGAACGCCTGGAAGCAGGCATACGAGCCGATGTTCACGATCGAGCCCGAGCCCTGCGGGATCATCGCCTTCATGGCCTCCCGGGTGTGCAGGAACGCCCCCGTCACGTTGGTCGACAGAATCCGGTTCCAGTCGTCGAGCGTCGTGTCCACCACGGGCTTGTTGACGATCGTGCCGGCATTGTTGACCACGATGTCGACACGGCCGAACCTGTCGAGCGCCGTGCCCACCGCATCCACGGCGGTGCGTTCCTGTCCGACGTCACCGACGAGTGCCTGCACCGACTCGACGTCGGCGAACTCGCGCTCGACCTCGGGATTCAGGTCCTCGGCCACCACCGACATGCCGTAGTCGGTGAACAGTCGCGTGGTGGCGCGCCCGATGCCGCTCGCGGCGCCGGTGACGATCGCGACCTTGCCCTGCAGATCCTTGTCGAGGTAGCTCTTCATCAATTTCGTTCATCTCCTATCGAAACGGTACGTATCGTCACGATAGCGGATAGCCGCACGGGGCGAACCCAAACAACGTGGCCAGATTGCGGCGATTCGTGTCCATCTGGCCACTATCCGGGTTGCTACCGGTCGGGCACTGTGGGCAGATGGCTGACGACACTGCGCAATGGAACCTGCCCGATACCGATATCTGCACGGCGGCAATGCAATTGGTGATCGATGAGTCGCCGGCGTTTCTGGCCAACCACTGTGTCCGCAGCTTCCTGTACGGGCGGGAACTGGCCGCGGCGGACGGGTTGCGGGCCGGCGTCGACTACGACGAGGAACTGGTCTTCCTCAGTTGCCTCCTGCACGACCTCGGCATCACCGACTTCGGGCAGGGCGATCAGCGCTTCGAGGTGGACGGCGCCGACGCCGCGGCGAAGTTCCTGCGTGAGCGCGGCGTGCCCGAGGAGCGCGCCCTCCCGGTGTGGCAGGCGATCGCGCTGCACACCAGCCTCGGGATCGCCCACCGCTTCGGGCCCGTGCAGGCGGTGTCCTTTCAGGGGATCACGCTGGACATCGACGGTGCCGCCAAGGGGGCGCTGCCGCAGGGTTTCGTCGACCGCGTGCACGCCTGCTGGCCACGTCACGATCTCGGCTACGCCATCGCCGAACTGATCGGACGTGACATTCGGGCGAACCCGATGAAGGCCCCGCCGTTCTCCTTCCCCGCGCACATCAACGAACTGCTCAACGGCCCGGGGGTCACCTTCTGGGACGTGGTGGACGGCGCCCCGTGGGGCGACCGCCCGGTGGACAGCCGCTGTTAGGGTCCGCTCATGCACAAGGTGGCGATCCTGGCGGTGCCCGACGTGATCGCGTTCGACCTCAGTGTCCCGGTCGAGGTGTTCGGCCGGGTCTCGCAGGTCAACGGCGCCAACGCTTATCGCGTGCTGGTGTGCGGTAGTGAGCCGCTGGTCACCGCCGGTCCGCTGCGCATCGGCACCGATCACGGCCTGGAGGGTCTGGCCGATGCCGACACCGTGGTCGTGCCCGGCCGCAACGACGCCGCGGCAGAAGTCCCACTACCGGTGCTCGACGCGCTCCGGGCTGTGTACGCCCGAGGAACCCGGATCGCGTCGATCTGCACCGGGGCCTTCATCCTGGCCGCGGCCGGCCTGCTCGACGGTAAACGGGCCACCACCCATTGGATGGCCGCCGACCTGTTCCGGGAGAGCTTCCCGAACGTCGACCTCGACCCCGACGTGCTCTACGCCGACGAAGGCCAGATCCTGACCTCGGCGGGGGCTTCGGCCGGGCTCGACCTGTGCCTGCACATGGTCCAACAGGACCGCGGCGCCGCCGCGGCGGCCACGGCGGCCCGCATCGCGGTGGCGCCACTGCACCGCAGCGGCGGCCAGGCGCAGTTCATCGTCCGCAATAGCCTGCCCGCCAACGGGATCGGGCACAAAACCGAATTCGATGCGGTGCTGGCCTGGATCGAGGGAAACGCCCACCGCGACCTGACCCTGACCGACATCGCCGACCACGCCGCGATGAGCGTGCGCACGCTGAACCGCCGCTTCCAGGCCGAGGTCGGCCAGACCCCGATGCAGTGGCTCACCGGGGTGCGCATCCGCCATGCCCAGGAACTCCTCGAACGCTCCCCGCGCGGAGTCGAACGCATCGGCCGCGACGTCGGCTTCGCCTCCCCCGCCAACTTCCGGGAGCAGTTCCGCCGCCTCAGCGGTGTCGCGCCGCAGACCTATCGCAACACCTTCCGCGAAAAGCAGGCAGTATGAACCGATTTCGTGGCCAGATCACAGCGGAGCGTGGCGCGACAGCCACTGTCGGAGACCACCGGGTGTCGCCGACGATGAGGACATGCACGCACAAATCGTTCTGTTCGACGGGTTCGACCCGCTCGACGTCATCGCCCCGTACGAGGTCCTGGTCGCGGGCAGCGACTATGTCGGGGGTGAACTCGACGTCGAACTGGTCACCGCGGAGGGGCCCCGCACGGTCGTCAGCGGCTCCCGCGGTCTGACACTGCGGGCCACCGCCGGTCTGGACCCGGCCAAGCCCGGCTACGTGATCGTCCCCGGGGCCAGCGGCCCGTTGGCGGGAGACCCGGACGAGATCGACACGATCCCCGTCCTGCTGGCACGGTTCGGCGAGACCGCGGCCGTGCCGCTGATACGGGCGGCGCTGGCCAACCCCGAGGTGACGGTCGCGACGGTGTGCGGCGGGTCGCTGGCGCTGGCGATGGCGGGTCTGCTCGAGGGCCTGGCAAACACCCACCACCTCGGTGTCGAGATGCTGGAAGCCGCCGGCGCGGTCCCGGTGGCGGCCCGGGTCGTCGACGACGGCGACCTCGTCACTGCCGGGGGTGTGACCTCCGGACTGGATCTCGCGCTGCACCTTCTGGAGCGCACATACGGCCCGCACATCGCGCTGGCCGTGGAGCAGATGTTTGCCTTCGAGCGCCGCGGCACGGTCTGGACCGCCGGCGGCCGCGAGCCGCAAGCGTGGTGACGATGGCCATCGCGGGTGACTGGGACGTCGCGATCAAGACTCCGATCGGCTCGCTGAAGATCGTCTACTCGTTCGTCGAGCGCGACGGGATGCTCAGCGGCACGGCCACCGGCCAACGGGAGACGGTGCCGCTCACCGACATCGTCGCGGACGAAGGCCGGGTGACCTGGCGGCAGACGGTGACCAGACCGATGCGGCTGCGGCTGGAGTTCGAGGTGTCCGTCGATGGGGACCGGCTCAGCGGTCACAGCCGCGCCGGACGGTTGCCACCCTCGGCAGTCACCGGGATCCGCCGCCGCTGACGGGTTTATCTCAACACGGAATCAGTTTGCCGACCGGGTACGCGCGGCGCCGGTTCGTGCCGTCCAATGCAGAGGTGAATTCCGATCCCGCCCGCACCGGTGTGCTGATGGCCATCGCGGCCCAGATCTCGATCCAACTGGGTCTGGTCGTCGCGATCGGACTGATCGATCATATCGGCTCCGACGGCACCGCATGGCTGCGGCTCTCGCTGGCCGGCATCCTGCTCCTGGTGGTGGTGCGGCCCCGTCCGTCCGCGTTCACCTGGCGCACATTCGGGATGTGCATCGTGCTCGGCTGTGTCACCGCGGCGATCACGCTGTTCTTCATGGCTTCGCTGGACCGACTGGCGCTGGGCACCGCCACCGCGCTGGAGTTCCTGGGGCCGCTGGCGCTGGCGATCATGCACGGCCGCGGCAGGCACCGGTTTCTGTGGCCGGCGCTGGCCGCGCTCGGTGTGGTGCTGCTCAGTGAACCCTTCAGCGGCGGCATCGATCCCAGGGGTGCGCTGCTGGCGATCGCGGCCGGCGTCTGCTGGGCGCTCTACATCCTGCTCACGCAGCGGGTCGGCGACGAGGTCGCTGGAGTCAACGGACTGGCTGTGTCGATGCCGATCGCCGGCGTGGTGGCCAGTTTCTTCGTCGACAGCTCCGCGTTCTCGAAGCTGACCCCGGAGGTGCTGCTCATCGGTCTCGGGATGGCGCTGCTGCTGCCGGTGCTGCCCTACGTGCTGGAGCTGCTGGCACTGCGCAGACTGACCACCGCCGCGTTCGGCATCTTGATGAGCCTCGAACCCGCCTTCGCGCTGCTGGTCGGATACCTGCTTCTGGACCAGAATCCCGGCCCGGTGGGCGTGCTCGGCATCATCGCGGTGGTCGCCGCGGGCACCGGCGCCGCACGTGCCGGCGGCCGGGAGATGGCCGTCCCGGTCGAGGTCGGCTGACACCGCGTCGTGGTCCAAGATGGACCCATGGAGTCCACGCGCGTGGATCGCTGGTTGTGGGCGGTCCGGCTCACCAAGACCCGCCCCGACGCCGCGTCGGCGTGCCGCGGTGGGCAGGTCAAGGTCAACGGCAGGCAGGCCAAGCCGTCCACCCCCGTCTCCCCCGGCGACGAGGTGCGCGCCAGGGTCGGCGAGCACACGCGCATCGTCGAGGTCGCCCGGATCATCCAGAAACGCGTCGGCGCCGCCGACGCGGTGACCTGTTACCTGGACCGGACTCCGCCGCCGCCCGCGGTTCCGCTCATTCCCGTCGCGGTCCGTGACCGCGGGGCCGGTCGGCCGACCAAGCGGGACCGCCGACTACTCGACAAGTGGCGCTCCGGCCAGGGCTGACCGGCTGCTGACTAGCCGCCCAGTTCGTTGACCGCGGTGTCCAGCGAGGCGGCCTGCGCGGCCACCCGGTCGTCGCTGAGGTCGCCGTCCCCGCCGATGCGGTCGAGCAGTTCCTGCCGGGTGATCACCTCGAGCGCGCCGCGGTAGGTGTCGCTGTCCTTCTCTTCATCGGTGATGACTTCGGCGCGGCCTTCGATCAGCACCAGCCGGGCACCTTCGTCGGAGTCGAGGAGCCGTCGTACGTCCTCCGGGGAGATGGTCATGCCGCCCCGTATTCCCGGTATCCCGTTGGTCGAACCCCGGTGGGGCTGCGGTGTCGGCAGGTCCTCGCGGCTGGACCACGTGTAGCGGTGTTCCGGGGTGCTGGCACTTCCCAGCATGAACGCCCGGTGATAGCGGCTGGAGCGTGCGATGGTGGCCAACCACGTTGCCACGGTGCTGATCCGGTTGCGCATGCCGGTGAGGAAGGCGATGTGCAGCAGACCCCATGCGATCCAGCCCACGAACCCGGACAGTCTCACCGGCCCGACCTGGAGCAGCGCATTGCCACGGCTGATGTAGGCCGCCGAACCCAGATTGCGGTAGGTGTATCTGCGGCGGGGTCGGCCGGCGAGGTCGCGGCGGATGCAGGCGGCGGCGTGCAGACCGCCCTGCATCGCGTTCTCGGCGACGCCTGGCAGATCATCGCGGCCGACCAGATCGCCGACGACGAAGATCTCGGGATGTCCGGGCAGGGACAGATCGGGTTCGACGGCCAGTCGCCCCGCCCGGTCGGTCTCCACCCCACACACCTGCGCGAGATGACGGGCGAACGGGACCGCCTCGACCCCGGCGGTCCAGAAGACGGTGCGCGTTGCGTAACACTCCTCGGCCGCTCCCGATTTCGGCGTGACGGTGACGCCGTCCCGGCGCACGTCGGTGACATGGACGCCGAGACGTATCTCGACGCCGAGCTTCTGCAGGGTCTGCGCGGCGCTTTGAGAAAGGTCCGGGGCGAAACTCTTCAGCACCCGGTCCCCACCGTCGAACAGCAGCACGCGAGCTTCCTCCGGCTCGATGCTGTGGAACTCGTGGGCCAGTGTCCTGGTCGCCATTTCCCGGATCTGGCCGGCCAGTTCGACACCGGTCGGCCCCCCGCCGGCGACGGCGAATGTCAGCCAAGCGTCCCGCTCAGGCCCAGGCGGGAGGGTCTCGGCGATCTCGAAGGCGGTGAAGATCCGCTGCCGGATGCCCAGCGCGTCGTCGAGGGTCTTCATCCCGGGCGCCCACTCAGCGAAATGACTCTTCCCGAAGTAGGACTGCTGCATACCCGACGCGACGACGAGCACGTCGTACTCCAGCGTGAACGTGGTCTCGTCCGGCCGCATCGCGGTCACCACCCGGCGGTCGGGGTCGACCTCGACCGCTTTGCCGAGCAGTGTCCGGATGTTGGGGTTGCGGGCGAACTGCTCGCGCAGCGGGCGGCTGATGTGCGCGATGCTCAGCGTCCCGGTCGCGCACTGATAGAGCAGCGGCTGGAACAGGTGACCGGCCGAACGATCGAGCACGGTGACGTCCACCGCGCTCCGGGCCAGCCGGCGGGCGCAGAACAAACCGCCGAACCCTCCACCGATGATCAACACTCTGGGACGACTCCGGCTCACCACTACGAGGCTAGTTCCCGCATCTCGCCCGCCAAAACGGCACGGACGTAACGTCAAATCGTCACATGACGAAGTATCCGGAGCGGGTACACGCGGTGCGGGCGAAGAAGTGGCCGGCACGGCCGTGCTCGACCAGGCACGCGCGCCTCCGGGCGCCGAGAGGACGGCGGTAACGAATGGAACCGATACGACACGCAGCCCGGCGACTGTCGGTCAGCGCACTGATAACACTGCTCCTGTCCGGTCTCATCGCGGTGGCCGGAGGGTCGGCGACGGCCGCGGCGTACTCGCGCCCGGGTCTGCCGGTCGAAACGCTGATGGTGCCGTCGGCGGCCATGGGCCGCGACATTCCCGTCAAGTTCCAGGGCGGCGGACCGAAGGCGGTCTACCTGCTCGACGGGCTGCGGGCCCGCGACGACAACAGTGGGTGGGACATCGAGACCGCGGCGTTCGAGACGTTCTTCGAGTCGGGACTGTCGGTGGTCATGCCCGTGGGCGGCATGTCGAGCTTCTACACCAACTGGCAGGGCCCGGCCGTCGGCAACGGCACCACGTACAACTACCAGTGGGAGACATTCCTGACCTCGGAGCTGCCGGCCTACCTGGCCGCCACCAAAGGCACCTCCCCGACCGGCAATGCGGTGGTCGGCCTGTCGATGTCGGGCAGTGCGGCACTGATCATGGCCGCCTATCACCCGGGCCAGTTCAGCTACGCGGCGTCGCTGTCGGGCTATCTGAACCTGTCCGAGGGGCTGTGGCCGCTGCTGGTCAGCATCGCGATGCGCGACGCGGGCGGCTTCAGCTCGACGGCGATGTGGGGCCTCGGCGGCAGCGCCGCGTGGAAGCGCAACGACCCGACGGTCAACGTCGGGCGTCTGGTGGCCAACGGCACCCGGATCTGGGTGTACTGCGGCACCGGGCGGCCCGGAGAACTCGGCGGAGGCGGCGACGTGCCGGGTCAGGTGCTCGAAGCGATCACGCTGGACAGCAACCGGAATTTCCAGCGCGCATATCAGGCCGCCGGCGGGTCGAACGGCGTCTTCAACTTCCCCGCCAACGGCACCCACGGGTGGGGCTACTGGGGTTCGCAGCTCAACGCGATGAAGCCCGACATCCAGCGGGTCCTCGGCGCCTGAGTCCCGGGCGGAACCGTGAAAGCGGCGCGGCCCCCGCAGCACCGTGGGTCTGCGGGGGCCGCGGCTGCCTGATCAGTAGGTGGGCACGAAGACGCCGTTGAGCCACACGCCCCAGTGCTGCCAGCCCTCGTCCCAGACCTGCGGCTGGCCGTTGGCCCACAGCGGGTCGACCGGCTTCGGCGGCGCCCCGGCAGGCGCCTGACCGACCTCGGGCCCGGCGGGCGGAACCGGCGGCGGTGTCCAGCCCGGCTGAGCGGCGGCCGTGGAGGCGACCCCCACCGCCCCGACGGCGAGTCCGCCGAACACGGCGGCGCTGGCAAGGACGTGGTTCAACTTCATCGTGAGCACTCCAATCCCGGGTGTCGACCCGCAGTCTTTGCGAACAGGAAATCTCTATCCGCAAACTGGGGACGGTAAACACATCAGTTGCGACAACCCCGGGCCGTGCGCGTTACGTGGGTGTGTGGTGCGGTGGGTCCAGGGCACACTGAGGGTGATGACCGAGCCCCGAGGTGCAGAGCTGGCGCGGATCGCGGACGGGGACGGGCCGGGGTCCGAGGAGGCTCGACGCGCGCTGTCTGACGCCCCGATCACGGAGCGGCTGCGGGGCGCGATCCTCGCCCTTGCCGCCCACCGGGGGCCGGACAGCAGTACCTGTCCGTCCGACGCCACGCGCGCCGTCGGCGGCCAGGACTGGCGCGAGCTGATGGCCGATGCCCGCGACCTCGCGCGCGAGCTGGCGCGCTGTGGCGCCGTAGAGATCAGCCAGCGCGGCAGAGTGCTGAACCCCGAACAGGATTGGCGGGGCCCCATCCGGATCAGCGTGCGTGCCCACCGCTGACCACATCCGCACGTAGCCTGTGTTCTCGTGACCGAACAGGACGCGGCCCGGTGGAACCGCCGCTACCGCGAGCACGGTCCGCTCACCGCCGACGAGGTCGGTCTGCCCGCGTGTTTCCAGCCTTTCGCCGACCTCTTCCCCACCCGTGGCCACGCCGTGGAACTGGCCTGCGGAGCGGGGGCGGCCAGCGTATGGCTGGCCCGGCGCGGGCTGCGGGTCTGGGCGTGTGACGCGTCGGCCGTGGCGATCGCCCAGGCGCGCGGGCTCGCAGAGAAATGCGGACAGGCAGCGCGCTGCCGGTTCGACATCGTCGACCTCGACACCGGCCTGCCCGCGGGGGACGCGGCGGACGTGCTGCTGTGCAACAAGTTCCGCGACGCTCGGCTCGACGCGTCGATCATCGACCGGTTGGCCGTCGGCGGGATACTCGCCATCAGCGCGCTCAGCGAGGTCGGAGCGACTCCCGGGCGGTTTCGGGCCGGTGCAGGCGAACTGTTCACCGCGTTCGCTGCTCTCGAGACGATTGCGCACGGCGAAGAACACGGCGAGGCGTGGCTGTTGGCCCGTCGACGCTAGCGCCGGGTCAGGACGCCCGGACGGGGCGCCGAGTGGCACCCCACATGCCGACACCGATGCCGAGGACCGCGCCGCCGAGACCGATGAGTTTCTGCGCCGGCCGCATCTGGTCGTGCACGCTCATCCCGCCGAGCAGGTCGGATGCGTCGGCGCCGCCGGAGGCCAGAAACCACCCGCGGGTGTCCTGCCCCCGCAGGCCGGCCGCGATCAGCATTCCGCCGATCAGCGCGTCCCGGTACCCCATCGAGCGGAGCAGTAACCTGGCCGACGGCGGCGGCTCGTCGGGATCGCCCCACAACCTGTTCGCGCGAAGCGGGTCGACGAGAAACGAGATCCCCGACGCCAGCCGGATGCCACCGGCCACCAGGGCTGCACGGTCTGCGGTCATGCCGGGACCCTACGTGCAGTTCTCCGGCGGGCAGGCTGATTCCGCTGAGGTCAGCCTGGCCGCCCAGGCCTTCGCCTGTTCGAGATCGGATATGCCGAACAGTTTCAGTTCGCCAGGGACCATCCAGCCGACTGCGTGCAGCGTGTGTGCGATCCACTCCCGGTCCGCGATGATCGCGATGCGTCGGAACGCCGAATGGTGCCGCACGAACGTGCCCAGGCTCGTCTTCAGATCCTCGAGAAGCTCGATCATCCGACCTCCCGGATCCAGTCAGGCGGACGGTGTCGAGTCTCCCACTCAGACCCCCACCGCGCCGTCGATTCGCTCGCGGAGCAGGTCCGCGTGCCCGTTGTGCCGCCCGTACTCCCCGATCATGTGTAGGTAGATCCAGCGCAGTGACACCTCGGTGCCCATGAACGGCCGGGTCTCGGTCAACGCGCATGCCGCACTGTTGGCGCGGGCGGCGGCGACCTCACGCCGCCAGGTGTCCACCGCATCATCGAAGGTGATGCCGTCGGCGAGATCGAATCCACCGTCGTGGCCGGCGGTGTCGGCTTCCGGATCGTAGATCGGCGGGGCGGGCTCGCCTGCGAGGATGCGCCGGAACCAGTTGCGCTCGACCTCGGCCATGTGCTGGACGAGGCCCTGCAGCGTCAGCGGCGACGGCGGCACCGAGGCCAGCCGAAGCTGCGATTCGGACAATCCGTCGCACTTGAGCAGCAGCGTGTCCCGCTGGAAGTCCAGCCACGCCTCCAGCGTCGTGCGCTCGTCGGTGTTCATCGGCGGTGTCGCGCGCGGGTCCCCGGTCACACATGCGATCCTGCCACCGGAGCCGAGCCCCGGTGCCCGACAGCCATTGGAGGAGATCGACACGTGGATGCACTGACCGTTCCGGCCCTCCTGACCGCCGCCGCACGTGCCTACGGCGACCGCAGTTACGTGGTCAGCCCGACCGAGCGGCTCACCTACGCCGACGCGGACCGGCAATCGGCCCGACTCGCGCGCTGGCTGCTCGGGCAGGGGGCGGGCAAGGGCACCCGGGTCGGGTTGTTCATGCCCAACAGCGCCCAGTGGGTGAGCTGGTGGTTGGCGGTGTCGCGGATCGGAGCCGTCGCGGTCCCGCTGAGCACGATGTACCGCCCGCTCGAACTCGCCAAGGTGCTGCGGTTGGCCGACGTCGCGATGCTGATCGCGCCGCCCCGGGTGCTCGACATCGACGTCGCCGACCGACTGCGCGAGGCACTGCCCGGCCTGGGCGACCAGCGCGGCCCACGAATCACGTTGAGCGAAGCGCCGTTTCTGCGCCGCATCGTGTTCACCGAAGGCGCCGATCATCCGTGGGTGAGCACCGTCGACGACGCCGACGCCGTGCCGCCGGCGATCCAGCAGGCCGCCGAAGCCGAGGTGCATCCGGCAGACCTTGCGATCATGGTGCACACCTCGGGTTCGACGGCCGACCCCAAGGGTGTCCTGCACACCCACGGCACCCTCGCACGCCAGACCTCGACGTGGCCCGCCGCGATCCGCGCCGTCACCGGGTCGGCCGCCGACCCGGTGATCCTGTCGGCGATGCCGTTCTTCTGGATCGGCGGAGTGCTCGCGGCGACCGGCGCGCTGCACGAACCCGTGACCCTGCTGGTGCTGCCCAAGCTGGACCCCGAGACCGCCCTGGACCTCGCCGAGAACGAGCGGGCGACCGGCCTGGTGGGGTGGCCGGCGTTCACCCAGCGACTGCGGGAGCACCCGAGCTTCGCCGACCGGGACCTCAGCCCCGCACCCATGCTGCGCGACGGCCCCCTCGACATCGCGATGACCGATGTGCCCGACGGATTCCCGGTGCACCGCACCATGTCCGAGACCGCCGGCGGGTTCGCTTACACCGAGATCGCGATCGTCGACGAGGCCGGTGCACCCGTGCCGGACGGGCAGGTCGGTGAGCTACTGGTCCGCGGCATCGGCGTGATGGCCGGTTACAACAAGCGCGAGCGCAGCGACACGTTCGACCAGGACGGCTGGTATCACACCGGAGACCGGGTCTACCGCCGCGCCGGCGACCCGCGGCTGTTCTACGTCGGCCGGACCAGCGAGCTGATCAAGACCTCGGGGGCGAACGTCTCACCGCTCGAGGTGGAGGCCGTCATCGCGGCCTTCGACGACGTCGCGCAGTGCGTGGTCGTCGGCGCCGACCATCCCGAGCGCGACGAAGAGGTGTGTGCCGTGCTGGTGCCGGCGTCGGCATCGACGTCGAATCGGTCGCGCGGCGCACCCGGGATGCACTGTCGTCCTACAAGGTCCCGACCCGCTGGCTGATCGCCGGCAGCGACCGGATCCCCACCCTGCCCAGCGGTAAGCTCAACCGGCGCGAGATCCGCAGCTGGTTCGTCAATTCTGGCGCGGCAGAAGCTCTTTGACGAACTGCTCAAGGAAGTCGGCCGTCTGCACCTCGGCCGCCGGCCGGATCACGAACTTCGTCAGCCCGGCGGCCAGATAGCCGTCGATCTGGCGGTGCAGTTGCGCCCAGTCGGCGGCGACCAGTTCGGTGGGGTCGAGATCGGGGCGCCGCCGTCGGATCGCGGCCAGGACGGGCGCGGGCAGATCGCCGCCGCCGACAGCCAGATTGATGCCGTAGTGATCCTCGGGGACCTCGCGGTCTGCCGCCTGCGCCGCGGCGCGGATCGCGAGCCTGGCCTGGCCCGCCTCGGCCGGGGTCACGAAGCTGCCCAGCCAGCCGTCGGCATGCTCGCCGATGCGCCGGTAGCCGGCCGGTGACGATCCGCCCAGCCAAATATCGACGCGGCCATCAGGTTTGGGCTGTACATCGAGGTCGCGCATCGAGAAGAACTCTCCCTCGAAGGTGCGTTCGCGCCCGTCGAGCGCAGTGCGCAGCAGACGCAGGGACTCGTCGAACACTGCCGCACGCCGACCGTCGGGCACCACGAACGCGTCCCGCTCGGCAGGCAGCGCCGAGCGCAGCCCGAAGACCGGCAGCACCCGCTTCGGCGCCAGCGCCGCCAGCGACGCGAGTTGTTTGGCCACCAGCACCGGATGCCGCCCGGGCAGCACCGCCACCGACGTCCCGACCTTGAGCCGGCTCGTGCGGGCCAACGCATAGGCCATGCCGACGAACGGCTCCACCGCAGGCGAATAGACCAGCTCGGAGAACCACAGCGAATCGACGCCGGCGCTCTCCAGCTGGTCGACGACCTGCCCCAGACACTCATGCGGGACGTCTGCGCCGAGACTGACGCCGAACCTGACTTTCACCATGCACTCCTTGCCGCGCCGGACCCCTCGTTCTGGCAACGCGGCGCAGCCCGGCTTTGTGCCCACCCGGAAAGCAGGGTGGGTGACAGGATGGTCGGGTGTCCGAACGTGTCACCTTCTCCAGCAGCAGCGGGCCTGAGCTGGCCGGCCTGATCGACGAGCCCGACGGGACCGTACGGGGCTGGGGCGTGTTCGCCCACGGCTTCACGCTCGGTAAGGACAGCCCGGCGGCGAGCCGGATCTGCAAGCAGCTCGCCCGTGAGGGCATCGGCATGCTGCGGTTCGACAATCTCGGTCTCGGCGACTCGCAGGGCGACTGGGGCGATGGATCGTTCTCGCACAAGGTCGCCGACACCGTCCGCGCGGTCGAGTTCATGAACGACGACGGTCGCGAGGTGCGACTGCTTGTCGGACATTCGTTCGGGGGCTCCGCGGTGATCGCGGCTGCGCACGACTGCCCGTCGGTGGCCGCGGTGGCCAGTATCGGCGCGCCTTGTCAGCCGGCCCACGTGGAACGGATCTACGACGCGCTCGTGGCCTGCGTCGAACAGGAGGGCGAGGCGTCGTTGTCGATCGGCGGAAAAGCGCTGACACTCAAGCGTGCCTTCGTCGAGGACGTCCGTGCAGCCGACCTCCGCGAGCGCATCGAAACGCTGCGCCGCGCGCTGCTGGTCATGCACTCCCCGACCGACGACACCGTCGGCATCGACAACGCCGGCGACATCTTCCTCGCCGCGCGGCATCCCCGCAGTTTCGTCTCCTTGGAGGGCGCCGACCACCTGCTCACCGGTAAGAACCAGGCGGCACGGGCGGCCCGCATCATCAGTGCGTGGGCCGACCCGTACCTGTGAGCTCGCCGGTCGGCGCGCCCGCCTGGAGGGCTAGTCCTCGGAACCGCCGGAGCCCGAATCCGAATCGCTCTTCTTCGCCTCCGAACCGGAGTCGTCCTTCGACTTCGAGGAGGTCGCCTCGTCGGCCTTCGTGTCGGTCTTGTCGCTCGGCTTCTTGAACCCGCCGGTGAGCTTGGAGATCGTCGAATTGATCGACTCCCGTACGTTCTTCACCGTCTGGCTCGTGCCGGTCGGCTTGCGGTGCTTGGGGCCGGTGGGCTCGTCGGCTGCGTCCTCGGTGGCGTCCTCGGTCACGTCCTCGGCGGTGTCCTGAGTCTTCTCGTCGACGCCGGTCTCGGGCGCGTCCTCGACCACGGGGCGAGCGGCTGCGACGGTGTCAGCCACGGCCTCGGCCGCCGGGGCGCTCTCAGTGAGTGGGCCGGCGTCAGGGTCCTCGAAGACCGGTCCCGGTATCGGCTCGCCATCCGGGTTCGGGACGAACGGTGCGCAGATCGCGCACTGCGTGCCGAGCACGAACGGGTTGTACGCGGTGTTCAGGCCCCGGCCGAGGGCGACCAGGCTGCTCACCACCAGCTCGGGGGTGACGAACTTGATCGACGAGACGTCGGGCGTGCCCGTCAGGCTGTCGTAGAAGCTCGCGAACGGAGTGGTGGGATCGAGCTTGACGGTCTCACCGGACCACGGAAGCTCCTGGCCGTCGGGATCCTTGACATAGCACTGGCCCTGCGCGTTGCACGAGATGACTTCCCGAACCTCGGGATAGGTGTATCCCTCCGGCGAAAACAGTGCGGCGATCGCGCGGACGTCAAACATTTTGCTGAGGATCCCGGAGGGATTGTCACAACCGCCGGAACCTGTGCCCGAGCAGCCTTCGTCCATCGGCAGCTGCGATGCGGCCACAGCGGCCAGCATGTTGCCCAGCGGCACCGAAAGCGCGGGGAAAGGCACCAGCACGTTGGTCAGCGCCTGGTAGCGAGCGACGTCGGCGGCGTCGGTGCCGAGGATGTTCGTCGGGCTGTAGACCCACCAGCTGCCGCCGTAGTGCAGGTTCGCGCCGAGGCCGACGACGTTACCGCCGGGCTGGGTCAGGGTGATGCCTTCGTAGCCCGGCCGGAAGCTCGGGCCGCCGTCGGGCTCGGAACCGAGCTGGACATTCCCCGCACCGAGTGCGGTGAAGAAGTGGTACGGCGTATTTGCCAGTGCGATAAAGAGATTCGCCGGAATGTTGAAGACGTTGGTGCTGTCGGCCGTCGGGGTGAAGTTGGGGGCGGACGGCGGTCCCGACGGCGTGCCGCACACCGCGCTCGTCTCGCCCGGCGCACAGCTCTGGGTGGCGGCGACCAGGCCGACCTCATAGCTTGCGCTGCGGTGCGGCGACTGCGGTGTGGTGATCGGTGCCGCGGAGATGACACCTGCACCCATCAGGGCGACCCCTGCGGTGACGTAACTACGTGCGACTGTGGGCATGTGCGCCCCCTCCATGTTGCTAATTGTGGCCCGACCGGACGAAAACGTATCCAGAATGTGATCGTCTGTCCACTTCATGGAGATTATTCTCCGCCACACGCACATTTGCTGACGGGGCCGTCAGTTAATAGCAGAGGTCCCAGTTGGCAAATGCATTCGCGCTTCGCCACTGAATTCGTGGCTTTTCGCTCGATGTATAGCTGCAATTCGGTGTGCAATGCAGCGAAGGCATCGCGAATCCGTTTTTCGGGCGTAGGCGCGCGAAAGGGTCAGCTGCCTTCGCCGCCGACTTCTGCGGGCAGCGGCGGAGGTAGCGGGGTGGGTGCGGTCGTCGACGACGGCGCCGTGGTCGATCCGCCCGTCGGTTCGGACGAGTCGGTGTCTTCGGTGTCTTCGGAGGAGCCCGCGGCCCGGTGGAAGTCCACCATCGGCTCGTCGCGGATCACCTTCTGCCCCACGCTGACCACCAGGGCGCTCGAGGTCACCAGGTAGTCGACACCGTCGTTGGTGGCGGTGAACGCGCCGTCCGAGGACTGCGTGGCGGAGGTGATCAGTCTGGCTCCGTCGCGTACCCGCACCCCGCGGTACTGCAGCTCGCCGTCGGCGTCACGGCAGATCGCGACCCTCGAGCCGGCCGTGCTGCCGAACACGACCATGGTGGCGGGGGATGCGCAGCGCGCCGTCGAATCGACGTAACCCCGGTCGTCGGACGCGGGCGCCGCTGAGGCGGCCGGCGCGGTGGTGAGAGCCAGCGGTAGGCAGACGAGCGTGGCGGTCGCGGCCAGAGCCGCACGGCGGGGCGCGAAACGGTTGATGGACATCACCTTCCACCAGACCACGGGATCGCCGATCCACGCCAATGCCGAGCGCTGTCGATCACGCATCGTTCACGGTTCGAGACCGGACCGTAATGACTTCGGCCGCCGCGGCGATGAACCCGGTGATGACTCCCTCATCCGCAGTGACACGTCGCCGTCCGCGAGCCCGCTTGCATGCGGTCCTCGTCGCGCTCGCGATGGCCGTGGCACTGCTTGCGGGCGGGCCTGCGACCGGCACGGCCGCCGCCGCACCGCAGTTCGTGGCCAAGGACTTCTCGAAACCGGCGATCGTCATCCTGGGCTACGGGCTCAAACCCGACGGCACCATGCGCACGATCCTGCACACCCGGGTGCTGGCGGGCATGGCAGTCGGCCACATGTTTCCCCAGTCGCCGATCATCGTGACCGGTGGAAACCCGCGCAACGGCAACAGCGAAGCCGGGCAGATGCGCAAGATGCTGCGTCTCTACGGCATCCCCGACGACCGGATCATCGTCGAGGACAGAGCCAACAGCACCGTGCAGAACGCCGCGTTCTCGGTGCCGCTGGCCAAGAATGCCGGCACGTCCGGGATCATCCTGGTGACCTCGTCGTCACACCAGGACCGGGCCGACGGCAACTTCGCCGCCGCGGGCGGAAACGTGCTGGCAACGGTGAGCTTCCCCGACGGGAACCCGTCGATCAACATCGCGCAGTTCGTGCGGGACGTCATCAGCCCGTTCATCACCATCAGCTGAGCCGTGAACTAGCGTTCGGGTGTGGTTGTCGCACCCCGCGCCGAGCCCCGCCACCGCTGGGGCCTCGGCGCCTTCCTTCTCGTCGAAGCCGTGTATCTGGTCAGCTCGCTGCTGCTGGCGCAGGTGTTCGGCGGCGCGGCGACCCCGCACGTCTCGGTGATCCTGGTGGTGGTCGGGGTGCCGAGCGCGGCCGCAGCCGTGGTGGCGATCGTGATCACCTACCTACGGGGCAACGGGCCACGCCTGGATCTCGCGATGCGGTGGTCCTGGCGCGCGGCCGCCACCGGGCTGTTGTTCGGCGTGGCAGGGCTGCTGGTCACGATTCCGGCGTCCTTGCTGTGGATCCAGATCGTCGGCGAGGACGCCAACTCCGCGGCCGGTGAGGTGTTCGGCGGAGTACGGGCCGGGTGGGGGTGGGCGGTCGCGGTGTTCGTGCTGATCGCGATCGTCGCACCGATCTTCGAGGAGATCGTCTACCGCGGGTTGCTCTGGGGCGCCGTGGCACAACGGTGGGGGCGCTGGGCGGCCTTCTGGGTCAGCACCGTGGTATTCGCTTTGGCGCACCTGGAGTGGAGTCGCGCCCCGCTGCTGCTGGTCATCGCGATCCCGATCGGTTTGGCCCGCCTGTACACCGCGAACCTGAGCGCGAGCATCGTCGCGCACCAGGTGACCAATCTGCTCCCCGGACTGGTGCTGATGTACACCGTCGCGGGAGCGCTGCCCGTCAGCTGAGGCGTCAGTCGAAGCCGCCGCGCAGATACTCCGCGCGGCACGCGCGCCGGGCCAGCTTGCCGCTGGTCGTGCGCGGGATCGCCCCGGCAGGAACCACGCGCACGTCGGCGACAGGCACCCCGTGGCGCTGCCGCACCGCCGATCTCACCGCCTCGATCGCCGCTGCGGTGTCGGCGCGCGCGGTGCCCGCCGCGCGTTCGGCCACCACGACCACCCCCGCATCGACGATGAACGCCGCGACGTATCCGCGGCGCACCACGGGCGACGCCGCCGCGACGGTCGCTTCGATATCGTGCGGATAGTGGCTGCACCCGTCGATGCACAGCTGGTCGGCGGTGCGCCCGCACACGTACAGCTCGCCGTCCAGGTAGAAGCCGAGATCGCCTGTGCGCAGCCATTTTCTGCCGACATCGGCGCCCGCGGCGTGGCTGCCCTCCGGCAACGTCGCGGACAGGCGGGCGTGGAACGTGGCCCGGGTCTGCTCGGGCATGCCCCAGTAGCCTCGGCCGATGTTGTCGCCCTGCAACCAGATCTCCCCGACCCGGCCGTCGGGCGTCTCCGCCCCGTTGTCGTCGACGATCACGGCCCACAGGCTGCGCGCGACCTGCCCACAGGACACGTGGGTGACGGCCCGCTCGTCGTCGGCGGCCACCGGCACCACGCACCCCTCGGTCAGCCGTGCCCGATCCACGTGGACCGCGGTGGGCTCCGCAGCGGGCGCAATCGTCGAGACGAACAACGTCGCCTCGGCCAACCCGTAGGACGGCTTGAAGGCGGTGCGGGGCAGACCGTACGGCGCGAACGCCGCGGTGAAGGTATTGATCGCCCCGATGCTGACCGGTTCCGAGCCGATGATCAGCACGACGTTGTTCCCCAACTCGATGTCGGATCCCTCCCCGGGAACGCCGCGCTGGGCCGCCCATTCGTAGGCGAAGTTCGGCGCGGCGGTCACGACGCGACCGGTGCGGGCGCCGGCAGACAGCGCCTCGATCCACCGCAGCGGCCTGCGGATGAACGCCGTCGGCGACATCAGCGTCGAGTGGCCGCCGTACACCGCGGGAAAGCCGATCATCGACAGGCCCATGTCGTGGTAGAGCGGTAACCAGCTCACGCCGTGGGTGTTTCGGTCGAGCAGGTCGATCGACAGGATCATCTGCAGCAGGTTGGTGCCCACCGCCCGGTGGGTGATCTCCACCCCGACCGGTGAGCGCGTCGCGCCGCCGGTGTACTGCAGGTGCGAGACGTCGTCGACGTCGATGGTGACGGGGACGAAGTCGGCGGCCGCGGCGTCGGGGATCTCGTCGATCACGATCACGGTCGGCCGGTCGGCGTCCTCCATCGTCGCCAGGAAGTCCTCCACCGAGCGGCGGGCGGCCACCGTCGTCAGCACCGCGCTCGGGCGCGAATCCCGCAACGCGACGTCGAGGCGTTCGGCGTGGCCCGGCAACTCGGGTGCGAACAGCGGCACGGCGACGTTGCCCGCCTTGACCGCGCCGAAGAACCCCGCCACGTACTCCAGCCCCTGCGGCGCCAGGACCGCGACCCGGTCGCCGCGGCGGGTCACCTGCTGTAGATGTGCGCCGATCGCCCGCATCCGCACACCGAGCTCACTCCACGTCAGTTCGACGGCCCGTGTCCCGGCGGGGCCGGAGAAGTCGAGATAGCGGAACGCGACGGTGTCCCCGACATGGGCGATGTTGCGGTCGATCAGTGAGATCAACGTCACGCCGGGAGGCAACACGATGCCGCCCTCGGCGTCGAGGCAGTCCTCGATCCGCAGCAGCCCTTCGGGCACATCCTGTGCCGTGTCGCGGTCCATGACCGCAGTCTAGGCGGGCAGTCGATAACCCCGGCAATTGCGTTGCGTTGCAGGGGCAATGCCTGTGGCCGTACTACTCGGCGGCGTCGTCCGAACCGGAGTCCGAACCGGAGTCCGAGGCCGGACCCGAACCGGTCTCGGTGGCGCTTCCGTCGTCCGCCGCGTCGTCGGGGACATCGACGGGGACATCGTCGGAGGTCGCCGCGTCCGGGATCTCCGTGAGCGCGTCGTCCTCGTCGTCCTCGGCGGCGGAGTCGTCGGAATCGTCGGCGCTCGGCGGATATTCGTCCAGGTCCTCGATGAGCGGTGCCGGCTCATCCTCAGCGGCGCCTTCGGCGTCCTCGGCGTCGTCGTGGGATCGCTGCGACCGCGACGATGCCACCTCCACTGTCGCGGCGTCGTCGGTGACCTCATCGGCCATTTCCGCGGTATCGGCGGAGATCACCTGTGCGGATACATCTTCAGAGGTGGAATCGACCAGGCCGGGATAGTCGCGGTCGTAGGCGGAGTCGATGATCTCCTTGAGCGGTCCGTTGAGCTGGTCGGCCAGTTCGTGCAGACCGAGACGACGCAGGGGTTCCAGCAGGGGGATGTTCTGCTGGCGGATCAGGACGTAGGTGACGTTGCCGTCAGTCCAGACCAGCTTCTCGTCGTTCTCCAGATCCACGTCCTCATAGCCGTAGATGTGCACGTACTGGAATCCGGCGAACGCATTGGCCAGTGCCAGCAGGTTGAACGGATCGTCCGGAAAGTCGGCGGCGCCGTCGTATTCGATCGCGATGTCGGTGACGTGGTAGTCGCTGTTCGGCATCGGTGGGTCGATGTCGTAGGCCGGGCGCACCCCGCCGTACTTACGCAGCGAGTTACCGAACAGCACGAAGGACAGATCCTCCGGGGAGGGACGATCGCTCGCGTCTTCGTTCTCTGCAAGCCAATCCGCGGCGATCAACGCGCCCTGGGAGTAGCCCAGCACGACCGTCGGACCCGTCGAGGTCTTGATCGCCGATCTCAGTGCCCGAAGACCGTCGGACTCCCCCACCAGCGGTAGCCCGGACAGGTATCTGACCGGCGTGCAGGTGTTGCCTGAATCGGCGTCGCAGTAGTGGCCCTGGAAGGCCTCGCTCATGTCCCACTGCAGCGTTCCGCCCGCGGTGTAACCAGTGACCGTGAGCACGTTTGCTGCAAGCGCATAGGGCTGAGGTGACGTGAAGGTCAGTGCAGCAACCGATACGGCGCTGGCAGCGGCGAGAAGTCCACGCACGTGGCGGTCCTTTGTGGGGTGAGGTCCAGAGGCGCTGGACCGAAGCTGATCCGGCGAGATGACACTAATAGACGGTCGTCAATCCCACAATATTTACGGTTTCTCGGGTTCACCGGGGCGGCTCGGCACCCGGCCGATGCCGGTCGTACCCGCCGACAGGCAGGGGCTGGGCCTGCTGGTACATGCCCACGACCGGCGGGTGAGACGCTCCACGTAGCGAATTCATTTGCCAGAGATTCGGTGCGGTTTAACCTGATGGAAATGCGTTTGCTAGGCGATGGATGCGTCCGGCCGGCTCAGGCGCGGTCGCCGACCAGCAGGCCGACGCGAACTTGAGTCCGCTGCGCAGTTCTTCGAGGCTGATGGGGTCGTCGGACTCGATGTAGCGCAGCGTGGTGGAGACCGCCATGTTGAAGAACAACCAGGCCAGCGCACGCGGGCTGAGCTCATTGCGGTACTGGTCGCGGTAGTGGCCCATGTGCAGCGTGGTCATCGCCAGCAGCGTGGCGTTGAGGCCGGAGATGTCCTGGAACGTTCTGGTGTAGTCGGGCCGCTCGGCGAGGTACCGGATGAGGCGCCGGTTGGCGATCGTGACATCGATGAGGATGTCGATCGAGGCCTGCATCGCCACCTGCGGCTGATCCAGCGTTACCGATCTGAGCATTTCCTCGATCGCGGGTGCCTGCTGGGCTGCCAACCGCGCGATCGCGGCATTGACGATCTCGTCCTTGTCGGCGAAGTACTGGTAGATCGAGCCCTTGCTGACGCCCGCGGTGTCGGCGATCAGGTTCGTGGTCAGCCGGTCGGGATCGGTCTTGAGCAACAGTTGCGCCGTCGTGTCCACAATTTTTGCGACCATGTCGCGGGACCTCTGCTGCTTCGGCAGCTTCCGTCGCTCTGAACTGGGCTTATTGACGGCCATCAGTACTCCTGACGCGACTTGAATGCGACCTGGCGGTCATATTAGCGTTCGGCAACCCCATCATCAGGAGGTTTGCCGCCATATGACCGCCACCAGGGATTCCGAACTGGACGCAGACCTGTCCCCCGCAGCAGCCGCCGAACCTGACGCCCCCGAACTGGTCCCGCCGGACTCGCTGACCGCCGAGCACACCGGCCGGTGGACGTTCTTGGTCCTCGAAGGCGCCGCGTTCATGATGCAGGCGATGCATCCGGTCATCGCGGAGGTCACCGGCCGCTACTCGGCGGCGTTTCAGGGCGATCAGGGCGGTCGCGCGATCCGATCCATCGACTCGGTGCTGCGGTGGACCTACGGTGGGACCGAGGCTGTCGCCGAAGGCAACCGCGTCCGGGCGATGCACCAGCCCATGACGATGAAGAGCGCCACCACGGGGCGACAGATCAGCGCGCTGAATCCCGAGGCCTACCAGTGGGTCATCGCGACGGGCTACATCGTCAACTCCCAGGCCGGTCCCCTGTTGATCGGACGGGAGTTCACTGACCTGGAGAAGGACGAACTGCTGCGCGACAACCGCACGCTCGCGCGTCTACTGCACGTCCCGATGAACGGGTATCCCCGGACGCGGGACGAGATGGACCGCTACTACGAGGAGATGGTCGACAAGCTGGAGGGCACGCCACAGGCGCTGCAACTGGTTGATGAGATGGTGACGGGCAAAGTGCACCTCCCGCAGGGGCTCCCACTCGCCCTGCACCCGGTGGCCCGGGCCATGGTGCGGCGCGGGCTACGGCTGAACTACCTGTCGATCGTGGGCCTACTCGATCCTCGTCTACGTGCCAAACTCGGCGTCACGTGGAGCGAACGGGAGCAGCGTGAGCTGGTTCGCGTGTACACGGTGATCCGCGCCGCCTACCGCGTTCTGCCCGAACGGCTGACTTATTTCCCGCTGGCCTATCACGCCCGCAAGCACCATCAGTGCCTGCAGAAGATGCAGGAGCGGCAGAAGAAGTCGTTCGCGTACCGGGTGCCGGGAGCCGTCGCGCCCTCCTGACCCGGCTCAGGCGATGATGCGGACCAGGTAGGGCGCCATGCCGTTGGTGCGCACCGTCGAGAGGGCCACGCCGGAATCGGTGGTCTCCACCATCTGCCCGTTGCCGGTGAACAGCGCGACGCTCTGGGTGCCCTCGGGGCCGTAGAAGATCAGATCGCCCGGCAGCGCCTGGGCGGGAAGGACTTTCTGGCCCACCTTGTACATCTCGCCGGACGACCTGGGTAGCTTCACCCCGGCACCGGCGTAGGCGTAAACCATCAGACCCGAGGCGTCGAAACCGACCACCTCGATACGCGGCGCGGGCGCGGGCACCGGCGCGGCCACATTGGGGGTGACGCTGGGCAGGTTCAGGCCGGGCGCCAAATCCAGCGACTGGGCATCGAGCTCGGCCTGGTCCGACGGCGCGGTCGGGACGGCCACAGTGCCCTTGCTCGGACCGGAGGCGCCACCGCCGCCGTAGGCGAACGGAACGCCGCGCTGGGACAGAGCCCGCGCGATGACGACCTCGACCGCTTTCTGGTTGGTCGCCGATCGCGCGGGCTGTGCCGATGCGAGGCCCGGTGTCGCCAGCACCAGGGCGAGACCGATCACGAAGACGTAGACGCGTCGCATTGCAGTTCCACCGCTTTCCGGGCCGCCGGCGCCGTCACCGGCGCTGGACTCTTTGATCAACAACAGTCACTACAACCACTTCTACACCACATAACGTGGGGCTTTGACGTCGTCGCAGGACGGTGAATCAAGGAGATGCGGGACCGGAACCGAGCTGTGACCTACGCCCGCGTGCCGCCCTCTATCGTGTCCCGGTTCGTCAGGACTTCAGTGCGGCCAGCGCGGCGTCGTAATCGGGCTCCTGGCCGATCTCGGGCACCAGCTCGGTGTAGGCGACGTTGCCGTCGGCCCCGATCACCACGACGGCGCGCGCCAGCAGGCCGGCCATCGGGCCGTCGGTGATGGTGACGCCGAAGTCGTCGCCGAAGCTGTCACGGAAGGCCGAGGCCGTGGTGACGTTCTCGATGCCCTCCGCGCCGCAGAACCGCTTCTGGGCGAACGGCAGGTCCTTCGACACACACAGCACCGAGACCCCACCGGCGGCGGCGCTCTCGTTGAACCTGCGGACGCTGGTGGCGCACACCGGGGTGTCGACCGAAGGGAAGATGTTGAGCAGCAACGGCTTGCCGCTGAACTGATCGGCGCCCACGGTGCCCAGATCGGTGCCCGTGAGGCTGAAACCGGGGGCGGCGGACCCGACGGCGGGCAGCTCGCCGACGGTGTTGATGGGATTTCCTCGCAAAGTTATCTGAGCCATGCAGCACAGTCTGCCAAGCCGCGCCCGTCCCGTCGCGACGGGGTTCGGGCGCTCAGGGGTTCCCGTAGAGGCGGGCGACGTCGGGTGAATCCAGCCAGCCCGAGTAGGTGGGCCGCTGCGGCCAGCCCTCCGGCGAGTCCTGCCACTCCTCCTGGCGCCCCCAGGGAAGCAGGTCGATCAGCGGGAACGTGTAGCTGATCTGCTCGGTCCCCCGCCCGTTGGTGTGCCAGGTCCGGTAGACGGTGTCGCCGTCGCGCAGGAACACGTTGACCGCGAAGCCGGTGTCGGGTGCGGCGTCGACGTCGGTGGCGAACGGGCTGCCAGCCGACGAGTACCAATCCATCGTGTTGCCCACCTTCGACCGGTACGCCAGTGCCTCCTCGATCGGGCCCGACGTGACGATCACGAACCTCGCGTCGTAGTTGTCGAGGAATCCCAGGCGGGTGAACTGCGAGGTGAAGCCGGTGCAGCCGCCGCACTGCCACTCGGCGCCGTCGGACCACATGTGGTTGTAGACGATCAGCTGCGAGCGGCCGTCGAAGACGTCGGCCAGGCGCACCGGGCCCTCGGCGCCGACCAGCGTGTAGTCCGGCATCTGCACCATCGGCAACCGTCGGCGCTGCGCGGCGATCGCATCGAGCTCACGGGTGGCCGCTTTCTCCCGCTTGCGGAGTTCGTCGAGTGCCGCCCGCCACGTCTGGTTGTCGACCACGGGCGGCAGCGTGTTGATTTCGGTCATTACAGTCGGCCTCCGGCAAGTCAATCGGTGTGGACATCCGTATCGACCTCGCGCCGGCCACAAACTCATCGCTGAAAGGAACGCCGAATTGAGCGTCGCCCCACGCATCGGTCCCCACAATCCTGACTCCTGGACCACCGCACTGTGGTCCGAAATCGCCCCGATCTTCGACGCGATCGTGGCCCACCCGTTCGTCACCGGCCTCACCGACGGCAGCCTGGACCCCGACGGGTTCGCCGGGTACGTCGCGCAGGACGTGCATTACCTGCGCACCTACTCTCGGGCGCTGGCGCTGGTGGCGGGCAAGGCGCCGTCGTTGGCCGAGACCGCGATGTTCGCCCGGCACTCCGCCGAGGTGCTCGACGTCGAACTCGCGCTGCACGTCGAACTGCTGCCCGCTCTCGGCCTGCCCCCCGGCAGCGTCGACGGCGTGCCGGTCTCCCCGACCACCCAGGCCTACACGAGTTACCTACTCGCGACCGTGTACGACGGCGGCTTCGCCGACGGGCTGGCCGCGGTGCTGCCGTGCTACTGGATCTACGCCGAGGTCGGCGCCGAACTGCTGGACCGCGGGTCCACCGATGCCCGGTACCAGCAGTGGATCGACAGCTACGGCGGTGACGATTTCGTCGCCACCGTCACGGAGGTGCTCGCGCTCGCCGACCGGGTGGGGCCACAGCTCAACGCAGCCCAGGAGGCATGCGCGCGAGCCCATTTCGTGACGACCTCGCGGTACGAGTGGATGTTCTTCGACGCCGCGTACCGGCGGGAGCAGTGGCCGGTGTGAACGGGACGGGCGGCGCGGACCGCGGTCAGTGGCTAAGCTGGCGGCTTCCTGTTTGAGCGCGCACTTCGCCGAGGAGGCCGATGTCCGCCGATGCCGCTCCGCCACCCGCCAGGTCCCCCGGTGGCCACATCCGGCTGACCTCGCACAGCGCGGGCGCTGAGGCGCCGCAACTGCACTGGGGCGCCGCCACCGCGGCCGCCCGCGGCCCGGTCGTCGGCACCACCACCACGCGCGCGCACCGCAACGTCATCGGCACCCACAGCGGCGCCTACGGCGTTTACCGGGCGCTGGCTGTCGCCGCCGGAAAGCTCTCCCGCGAACACCGCGCCGACCTGACCGACACCGCGCCCACCGACGTGGTCGGGCCGCACCCGCAGTGGACCGATCCCGCCACGATCGTCAGCCTCGACCCGTGGGGTGCGGCCGTCGCCGACGTGTTCGCCGATCAGATCGCCGCCGGGTTCGACATCCGGCCCACCATCGCGGTGACCAAGGCGCAGGTGATTCTGCCCGAAGTGCACGACGCGATCCTCAAAGGACGGCTGACCCCCGACGGCCGGGTGCTGCTTGCCACCGGCGCGGCACTGGTCACCAAGGCCGCACTCGAGCCGGTCTGGCACCTGCCCGGGGTCGCGCAGCGGTTCGGCTGCAGTGAAACCGACCTGCGCCGAGTGCTTTTCGAGGAAACCGGCGGCATGTACCCCGAGCTGGTGACCCGCTCGGACCTCGAGGTGTTCCTGCCGCCGATCGGCGGACAGACGATCTACATCTTCGGCGACCCGCGCGCTCTGGCCGACCCCGGCGTCGAGCTGACCGCGCGCGTGCACGACGAGTGCAACGGGTCCGACGTGTTCGGCTCGGACATTTGCACCTGCCGGCCCTACCTGACGCACGCGATCGAGGAATGCATCCTGGGAGCGCAGCGCGGCGGCGTCGGGCTGGTCGCCTACTCCCGCAAGGAGGGCCGGGCGCTGGGCGAGGTGACCAAGTTCCTGGTCTACAACGCCCGCAAACGGCAGGTCGGCGGCGACACCGCCGATCGGTACTTCGCCCGTACCGAGTGCGTGGCCGGGGTACAGGACATGCGGTTCCAGGAGTTGATGCCCGACGTCCTGCACTGGCTGGGGATCCGCAAGATCCACCGGCTGGTCTCGATGAGCAACATGAAGTACGACGCGATCACCGGCTCCGGCATCGAGGTCGGGGAACGCGTGTCGATCCCCGACGAGCTCGTCCCCGCCGACGCGCGCGTCGAGATCGACGCGAAGATGGCCGCCGGCTACTTCACCCCCGGGCAGGTGCCCGACGCGGACGAACTGAAGAAGGCCAAAGGCAGGGCGCTCGGCGGATGACCGCGCAGACCCATGCCCCGCCCGACGCCACCGATCCCGCGGGTGCCGCCGCGCTGCTGCGTACCACCGCTGCGGTACGGACCCGGGCGGCGCAACTGCTCGAGCGCGCCCGTGCCGGGGACTCGCGCTGGTTCACCGTCGACGACGCCGCGCTGCAGCGCACCGCCGGCGAGGTCACGGCCCTCACCCGATCCAGGTTCCCGGACTTGCGGATCCCGGTGCACAGCCGGTGGCGTCACTTCGAGGCCGGCGGGGTGGACCGCCGCGGCGACCTGGCCGCGCTGCTCGGCGCAGCCGGTGCGGACGAGCGGGCCCGGGCGATGATCGATCTGGCCGTGGTGAGCGTGCTGCTCGACGCAGGCGCCGGCGCGCAGTGGGGCTACACCGAGACGCGCGGAACGTCGGTGGTGCGGTTCACCCGCTCGGAAGGCCTGGCGGTGGCCAGCTGGCACACCTTCGTCTCCGGGGCGTTCTCCGGTGACCCGGACCGGCCGTTGCAGGTCGACGCCGCCGGACTGTGCGCGCTGACCGAGGAGCGGCTGGCCGCGGCGTTCCAGGTCGGCCCGGACAACCCGCTGGTCGGGCTCGCCGGGCGCGTCGCGCTGATGCACCGGCTCGGTGACGCGCTGGCCGCCCAGCCCGAGGTGTTCGGCGCGCAGGGCCTGCCCGGCGGCCTCTACGACGATCTCTACCGCGGCCCGGCCGTCACCGGGGAGGTCCGCGCCACCGGCATCCTGGCCCGGCTGCTGGCGTCGCTGTCGCGGATCTGGCCGTCCGACAACAAGATCGGCGACGAACCGGTCGGCGACTGCTGGCGCCACGACGCGGTGGCCGGGCCCGGGCTGACGGCCGGCTGGCTGCCCCTGCACAAACTGTCGCAGTGGCTGACGTACTCGTTGCTGGAGCCGTTCGAATGGGCCGGTGTCACGGTGACCGGCGTCGACGCGCTGACCGGATTGGCCGAGTACCGCAACGGCGGCCTGCTGCTCGACCACGGTGCGCTGACGCTGCGCGACCAGGAGGTCGCGGCCCGGAGCTGGGCCCCCGCCGACGAATTGGTGGTCGAGTGGCGGGCGCTGACGGTGGCACTGCTCGACGAACTCGCACCGCTGGTGCGGGATCGACTCGGCGCCGGCGCCTCCGACATGCCGCTGGCGTGTGTGCTGGAGGGCGGGACGTGGGCGGCCGGGCGGGCGGCGGCCCAGCGATTACGCGGTGGGCTCCCGCCGCTGACGGTGACCAGTGACGGGACGGTGTTCTGATGGCTGACGGTCCGGGCGGCGTGCACGTCGTCGACCACCCACTGGTCCAGCACAAGATCACCCTGATGCGGCAGAAAGATCTGTCCACCAACAGTTTCCGACGTCTGGCACACGAGGTGTCGGCGCTGATGGCCTACGAGGTGCTGCGCGACCTCGCGCTGCACGAGATCGAGGTGCACACGCCGATGGAGACCACCACCGGCAACGTGGTGGACGGCAAGAAGCTGGTGTTCGTGTCGGTGCTGCGCGCGGGCACCGGCCTGCTCGAAGGCCTGCTGGAGGTGGCGCCGTCGGCGCGGGTGGGGCACATCGGCCTCTATCGCGACCCGAAAACCCTTGTCGCCGTGGAGTACTACTTCAAGATGCCCGGCGATCTGCAGGAGCGGGACGTGATCGTGCTCGATCCGCTGCTGGCCACCGGCAACTCCGCGATCGCGGCGGTGGACCGGCTGCGCGAGTACCGGCCGAAGTCGATCAAGTTCGTCTGCCTACTCACCTGTCCCGAGGGCATCGCGGCGATGAACCAAGCCCACCCGGAGGTGCCGATCTACACCGCGGCCGTCGACCGAGAGCTCGACGCGAACGGCTACATCCTGCCGGGTCTGGGCGACGTGGCCGACCGGATCTTCGGCACCAAATAGCCCACAGGCGCCCATCTGCGCGGCCCTGCGCCGTAGGGTGAAGCATGGCCATCATCGAAGCTGACGCCTTCCAGACCGACGCACCCGGCGAGCCGTTCGAGCGCGATGTCGCCGACACGCAGCGGTACTTCGACAGCCCCCGGTTCGAGGGCATCATCCGCCTGTACACCGCCCGCCAGGTCGCCGAACAGCGCGGCACCATCCCGGCCGACTACCCGGTCGCCCGCGAGGCCGCCACCGCGTTCTACCCGCACCTTCGGGAACTGTTCGCCAAGGGCAAGAGCATCACCACGTTCGGTCCCTACTCCCCCGGCCAGGCCGTGGTGATGAAACGGATGGGCATCGAGGGCATCTACCTCGGCGGCTGGGCGACCTCCGCCAAAGGCTCCATCTCCGAGGACCCCGGGCCCGACCTGGCCAGCTATCCGCTCAGCCAGGTACCCGAGGAGGCCGCCGGCATCGTTCGCGCGCTGCTGACCGCCGACCGCAACCAGCAGTACCAGCGTCTGCAGATGACCAGTGACCAGCGGGCGGCGACGCCGGCGGTGGACTACCGCCCGTTCATCATCGCCGACGCCGACACCGGGCACGGCGGAGACCCGCATGTGCGCAACCTGATCAGACGGTTCGTCGAGGCCGGCGTCCCCGGCTACCACATCGAGGACCAGCGGCCCGGCACCAAGAAGTGCGGTCACCAGGGCGGCAAGGTGCTGGTGCCGTCGGACGAGCAGATCAAGCGCCTGAACGCGGCGAGGTTCCAGCTCGACATCATGCGGGTGCCCGGCATCATCGTCGCCCGCACCGACGCCGAGGCCGCCAACCTGATCGACAGCCGCGCCGACGAACGCGACCAGCCGTTCCTGCTCGGCGCGACCAACCTGAAGATCCCGCCGTACAAGGCGTGCTACCTGGCGATGATGCGGCGCTTCTACAACAAGGGCGTCGCCGAGATCAACGGCCATCTGCTCTACGCGCTGCCCGACGGCGAGTACGCCACCGCCGACGCCTGGCTGGAACGTCAGGGGTTGACGACGGTGATCGACGAGGCGGCCGCGGCATGGCAGGACGGCACGGCGGCCTCGCTCGACGCGGCCTTCGACAAGGTGGAGTCGCGGTTCGTCGACGCCTGGCAGGACGACGCCGGGCTGAACACCTACGGCGAGGCGGTCGCCGAACTGCTGGAGTTCCGCGAGCGTGAAGGCGAGCCGCCGGCGATGAGCGTGGCCGAATGGCGGGTGTTCGCCGAGCGTGCGCCGCTGTACACGGCACGCGAGAAGGCCAAGGAACTCGGCGCGGACGTGGCCTGGGACTGCGAGCGGGTCAAGACCCCCGAAGGCTACTACCAGGTGCGCGGCGGAATCCCCTACGCGATCGCCAAGTCGCTGGCGGCCGCGCCGTTCGCCGACATCCTGTGGATGGAGACCAAGACCGCCGATCTGGCCGACGCCAAGCAGTTCGCCGACGCCATCCACGCGGTCTACCCCGACAAGATGCTGGCCTACAACCTGTCGCCGTCGTTCAACTGGGACACCACCGGTATGACCGACGAGGAGATGCGGGCGTTCCCGGAGGAGATCGGCAAGTTGGGGTTCGTCTTCAACTTCATCACCTACGGCGGCCATCAGGTCGACGGTGTGGCGTCCGAGGAGTTCGCCACGTCGCTGCGCCAGGAGGGCATGCTCGCGCTGGCCCGGCTGCAGCGCAAGATGCGGCTCGTCGAATCTCCTTACCGCACACCGCAAACGCTGGTCGGTGGGCCGCGCAGCGACGCCGCGCTGGCGGCGTCGTCGGGCCGTACCGCGACCACGAAGTCGATGGGCAAGGGATCCACCCAGCACCAGCACCTGGTTCAGACCGAGGTGCCCAAGAAGCTGCTGGAGGAATGGCTGGCGCTGTGGGGCGAGCACTACCAGCTGCCGGAGAAGCTGCACGTGCAGCTGCGTCCGCGGCGTGCCGGTTCCGATGTGCTGGATCTGCAGATATTCAGCGACGGCTCCGAAGACGGCACAGAGCCGCTGGCCAACGTGGTGGTCGACCCGATCAAGGACCGGCACGGCCGCAGCATCCTGACGGTGCGCGACCAGAACACCTTCGCCGAGCAGCTGCGGCAGAAGCGGCTGATGGACCTCATCCACCTGTGGTTGATCCACCGGTTCAAGGCCGAGATCGTCTACTACGTGACGCCGACCGAGGACAACATCTATCAGACCGAGAAGATGAAGTCGCACGGCATCTTCAGCGACGTCTACCAGGAGGTCGGCGAGATCATCGTCGCCGACGTGAACCAGCCGCGGATCGACGAGCTGCTGGCTCCCGACCGGAAGGCGCTGCTCCGGCTGATCAGCAAGCAGGACTGAGCCGGCGCCAGTCACAGGTATCCACGTTTTGCGGCGAAAGTGCGAGTGCACCACCGCGAAACGTGGATTCCTGTGGTGGATGTGACTGTCGAACTGCCTAGGTGTCGGGCTGCAGTTGCCGCATCAGCGTGGCGAAGTCGGCGACTTCCCAGTGCTCAGCCAGTTGGCCTCCCTCGATCCGGTACAACTGGAACGCAGGTGCGTCGACTCGCCGTCCGGTGGCCGCGATACCGAGAAACTCGCCGCGATGCGTGCCCTGCACCGAGTTGAGCACCGCGACGCGATCGCCCTCGGCGACCATCTGGGAAATCGGAAGCTTGATATCCGGGAAGGCGACCCGCAACTGCTGAAAGTAGGTCTTGAGCGTTTCGCGCCCTGGTGACTGCCCCGCGAGGTGGTCGTCGTAGTCCTCGGCCACCAGTGCGTCGAAGGCGTCGAAGTCACCGCTCTCCACCGCGGCGAAAAACTTCTTCACCAGTGCTCTGTTCGCCTCCACGATGCCTCCAAGCCGGTCGGTGTCATGGTTACCGTAGCCGGTGACGTCGCCGCCGTCAGCAAACTCCGGAGCGGGCTTGCGGATGAGGCAGGGGGTGGACTGTCCCAATCGGGTTGACCCACAACAGCTTTGCGGACATCGACCGACGGATGGACCCACTGGTGGGCACCGACAGGTTCGACGTGATCGCCGAGTATCTCGACGGGCGGGTGGACAATCCGTCGGACGACATCATGAGCGAGCTGTTGCACCTGGAGTTCGTCGACGAGACGGGCACCCAGCGGCGCCTGACCCGTGAAGACGTGAGGTCAGGAATCGCTCGGCGGGTAGAAGTACTCCCGCCAGGCCACGATTTTGCCCTCGCGCACCTGATAAGCACCCATCACCGGCCAGCTCTTCTGCTTGCCGTCGACGATCCAGTGATCGAAGCGCTCCATCATCACCACGTCGCTGTCCACGGCGAGATGGCGGATTTCGAGATCGACGCACGTGCCACCGGCGAAGAACGCCTTCATCATCTTGTGGATCGCGTCGCGACCCTGCAGGCGTGGATAGGACGGGCCGATGTCGAATGCGGCGTCTTCGCCGAAGTGACTCATGACTTCGTCGACGTCATTTCGACCCCATGCGGCGATCTCGGCGCGCACGATCTCTTCAGCAGTCATCGCATTCCCGTCGGTCGTTCGGTGATCAGCCCTCACCGTAGCAGAGGAGGGATATCAACGAATCACATTCGCGCAGAATGCTACTGACGTATCCGCGGTCGGTGCATCCCGAGCCGCGGCGGTCGGATTGGGCGGTGCGGTTGTGCAGATGCGCAAGCGGAGAACGTGTTTGGAAAAATCGAACGCGGTTGATCCTGGTGTCCGTCTGGATCGCCGAGGGATTCTTGAGCGCTGTTTGTCCTCGATTCCCCTGTTGCCCAACCATGTTGGGGATCGGCTCGGAGATTCCCCGGTAGGTCGCGGTCGGTGACGCTAAAGCAGTGCCGCGGCCCGGCGCAGAAGGTCGCGCCACCGCGTGACGGTGTCGGGGTCGGTGACGGTGACCCGCGCCAGGCGTGCCGGATCCGGCCCGGCGGGCATGGGCGCGGCGGGCAGGTGACCGTCTGCCGGGACGAGAGACCTTGAGCCCGAGACGACGTCGTGGTCGGCCAGCCACTCCGGGACCGGCCCGAAGACCGTCGGCAGCGTAGGCAGGGCCGCGGCCAGCGCGACGTCGGCGGCCAGGCCGATGCTGGTCGCGCCGGTGAACGCCACCGCGCACGGCATGTTCAGCTTCTCGGCCCGGCGCATCGCGCGCCGCACTCCACCGAGTGCGCCGCAGCGCAGGACGGCGACGTCGGCGCACCCCGGGTCGGTGGCCAGCAGGTCCGCGTCGACCGCGAGGCGCACATCCACTCGGCGCCGCACCGCTGCGGCGTCGTCGGCGCTGCGGCAGGCCAGTTCCACCAGGTCGACGGCCGGACCCAGCGCCGCGATGCGGGATACCGCTTCGTCGACGCCACCGGGGCCCACGACGACACGGGCCGGCCGGTCGGCGACCCGCACCCGGCCGCGCACCGCGTCGGGCCAGCCGACGGTGCTCGGCTCCATCGCGGCTGTCAGCCAGCGCGCGGCGAGCGCGTCGTCGGCGTCGGTGGGCGGGCTGAACTCGCCCCAACCCTGGGGTCCGTCGAGAAGCGCGCCTTCGCGCACGCCGGAGGCGGTCGGGACGGCGAACACCGCCGGATCGTCGATATCGATGAGTGTTCTCACTGACCGACAAGCTATCCGGTCGTTACTCTGGCGCTGTGGCCGACGCCGCGTTTCTGCTGTTGTCCATCCGCGCCGAGGATGAGGCCGCGGATGACGAGTACGCGGCGGTGATGCGCTTATCGCACCTGGACGAGACCGGGCTGCGCCGGGTCCGGTTGACAACGCAGGAACTCGGCGATGTCGACCCCGCGCACTGGTCGGGCATCATCCTCGGCGGCGGGCCCTACAACGTCAGCGACGACCCGGCGGCCAAGACACCGACCCAGCGCCGGGTCGAGGACGAACTGGGCCGGCTGCTCGCCCGCGTCGTGGCCGACGACCACCCGTTCCTCGGGTGCTGTTACGGGGTCGGCACGGTGGGCGCGGCCATCGGTGCGGTGATCGACCGGTCCCACAGCGAGCCGGTCGGCGGGGTCACCGTGGAGCTGACCGACGACGGGAGACGCGACCCGCTGTTCGCCGGGCTGCCGGACAGCTTCGACGCGTTCGGCGGGCACAAGGAGGCGGTGGCGATGCTGCCCGACCGTGCGGTCGTGCTCGCCCGGTCCGCGGCGTGCCCGATCCAGGCTTTCCGGGTGGGCGAGAACGTCTACGCCACACAGTTCCACCCCGAGCTCGACGTCGACGGGATCTGCACCCGCATCGACGTCTACAAGGACTACGGATACTTCGCACCGGAGTCCGCCCAGGCGCTCAAGGACGACGCCCGGCGCAGGCAGGTGACACACGCGACGGAGATCCTGCGCCGTTTCGTGCAGCGCTACCGCAGGCCGCTGACGCTCAGCCCGCGCGTGCGGGCGCTTCCGGGGCGACGATCTCGGCCTTCAGCGGTGCCAGCCGGTCGCCGATCTGACCGATGATGGAGCCCTCGACCCCCAGGTCGGTCAACGTCTCCACCAGATGACCGACGACACGGTCGAAGTGGGCCGGCTGGATGGCGAGGCCTCCGTGGACCTCCTGCATGGAGCGTCCGAGATAGGGCTCCGGCCCGCCGATCGCCGCGGCGATGAACGAGCGTTGATGGCCCTTGAGCCGACGCATGTCGACGCCGTCGAAGTACGGCGTCAACTCGGGGTCGGCGATGACCCGGCGGTAGAAGTCGTCGACAGCCGCCGTGACAGCAGCGCGGCCGCCGATCTGGTCGAAGATGCTCATCCCGACAGGGTGGTCGCCGCGGGTTAACACGCGGCACTGCGCGACTTTGAGACCGCGTTAACTTGTCCTCACCGTCGCACCGGGGCCGCGGTGAGGCCCGGTCAGCTCGCCGGGATCTCGAACTGGGCGCGGGCGATCTGTTCGACGAACGGCGCCAGCCGGGCCCGCAACTCGTTGTGGGTCGCGTCCTCGTCGTAGCCGCGGTAGGCGGCGACATCGTCGAAGTCGGCGACGATTACGAAGTCCCAGTTCCCGTCGCGCAATCCGGCGTCGGTGCCGGCCGTGTAGCGCACGGTGCCGGGGCAGTTCAGTGCGCGCAGGCCGGTCTGGATGCGCTCCACCTCGGCAGTGTCGTAGCCGTCCTTCAACTTCGCCAGCACCACGTTTCGGATCACCGCCGAACCCTAACAGTGCGGGCGATCCCGTGGACCTTTTCTTGACTCAGTCCAGAAAACCGCGTAGAACATGGGGGTGACTTCGGACTACGCGCAACTGCTCCGCGAGGCGGACCTGCGCGTGACGCGTCCGAGACTAGCTGCCCTGCAGGCGGTTGCGGCGCATCCACACGCCGACACCGACACAATCTTCGGAGCGGTGCGCGCGACGCTGCCCGAGGTGTCCCGCCAGGCGGTCTACGACGTGCTCGCGGCGCTGACCGCAGCCGGCCTGGTGCGTAAGATCCAGCCGCTGGGGTCGGTGGCCCGCTACGAGACGCGGGTCGGCGACAATCACCACCACATCGTGTGCCGTTCCTGCGGCGCGATCGCCGACGTCGACTGCGCGGTCGGCGCGGCGCCGTGCCTGATCCCGTCCGACCCGCTCGGCGAACTCGACGGCTTCGTGGTCGACGAGGCCGAGGTCGTCTACTGGGGCCTCTGCCCGCAGTGCGTCACCCAGCAAGTCCCCCGATCACATCCGTGATCACTGTTCGACACCACCACCACCAATACGGAAGGAAGGCCCTGTGCCCGACGATCGCCCCTTGGAAGACAGCCCGCCCATCGGAGAAGCGCAGTCAGAAGCGCCCGAAGGCGGCTGCCCCGCAGGCTTCGGACGGCTCAAGCCGCCGGTGGCCGGTGGTGGCAACCACGACTGGTGGCCCAACCAGCTGAACCTGAAGATCCTGCAGAAGAACCCCGACGTCATCAACCCGCTCGACGACGACTTCGACTACACCTCGAAGGTGCAGTCCCTCGACGTCGACGCGCTGCGCGCCGACATCGTCGAGGTCATGCGCACCTCGCAGGACTGGTGGCCGGCCGACTTCGGCCACTACGGCCCGCTGTTCATCCGGATGGCCTGGCACTCCGCGGGCACCTACCGGGTCAGTGACGGCCGCGGCGGCGCCGGCGCAGGCATGCAGCGTTTCGCGCCGCTCAACAGCTGGCCCGACAACGTCAACCTGGACAAGGCGCGCCGCCTGCTCTGGCCGGTCAAGCAGAAGTACGGCAAGGCCATCTCGTGGGCCGACCTGATCGTCTACGCGGGCAACGTCGCACTGGAGGACATGGGCTTCCGCACCGCCGGTTTCGCGTTCGGTCGCGAGGACCGCTGGGAGCCCGAGGAGGACGTGTACTGGGGTCCCGAGCAGGAATGGCTCGACGACAAGCGCTACACCGGTGAGCGTGACCTGGAGAACCCGCTGGCCGCAGTCCAGATGGGCCTGATCTACGTCAATCCCGAAGGCCCCAACGGCAATCCGGACCCGCTCGCCAGCGCGATCGACATCCGCGAGACGTTCGGCCGGATGGCGATGAACGACATCGAGACCGCCGCGCTCATCGTCGGCGGCCACACGTTCGGCAAGACGCACGGCAACGGTGACGCCGAACTCGTCGGCCCCGAGCCCGAAGCCGCCGATCTGGAGCTTCAGGGTCTGGGCTGGGCCAACCCGCAGGGCGCCGGCCACGGTAAGGACACCGTCTCCAGCGGCCTGGAGGTGACCTGGACGCACACGCCCACCAAGTGGGACAACAGCTTCCTGGAGATCCTGTACGGCAATGAGTGGGAACTGTTCAAGAGCCCCGCGGGCGCCAACCAGTGGCGGCCCAAGGACAACGGCTGGGCCAACTCGGTTCCCGAGGCCCACGGGGCCGGCAAGACCCACCCGTCGATGCTGACCTCCGACCTGGCGCTGCGGTTCGACCCGATCTACGAGCAGATCACCCGCCGGTGGCTGGATCATCCCGAGGAGCTGGCCGAGGAGTTCGCCAAGGCCTGGTTCAAGCTGCTGCACCGTGACATGGGCCCGGTGGTGCGCTACCTCGGACCCGAGGTGCCCAAGGACACCTGGCTCTGGCAGGACCTCACCCCGGCCGGCACCGAGCTGTCCGCCGACGAGGTCGCGAAACTGAAGAGCGCGATCGCCGACTCGGGTCTGACTGTGTCGCAATTGGTGTCGACGGCGTGGAAGGCGGCTTCGTCGTTCCGCCTGAGCGACAAGCGCGGCGGCGCCAACGGTGGCCGGATCCGGCTGCAGCCGCAGCTCGGCTGGGAGGTCAACGAGCCCGACGAGCTGGCCCAGGTGATCCGCAAGCTCGAGGAGATCCAGGCCGCATCGGGGACGCGGGTGTCGTTCGCCGACCTGGTGGTCCTCGGCGGTGCCGTCGGTGTCGAAAAGGCGGCCAAGTCCGCAGGGTTCGACGTCGAGGTGCCGTTCACCTCGGGCCGGGGCGATGCGACCGCCGAGCAGACCGACGTCGAGTCGTTCTCCTATCTGGAGCCCAAGGCCGACGGGTTCCGCAACTACCTGGGCAAGGGCGGCGACCTGCCGGCCGAGTTCCGGCTGGTGAACCGGGCCAACCTGCTCGGGTTGTCGGCTCCGGAGATGACGGTCCTCGTCGGCGGCCTGCGTGTGCTGGACACCAACTTCGGTGGCACCAGGCACGGCGTGTTCACCGACAAGCCGGGCGCGTTGACCAACGACTTCTTCGTCAACCTGCTCGACATGGGCACCGACTGGAAGCCCTCGCCCGCCGATGACGGCACCTACGTCGGCAACGACCGGGCGACCGGCTCGCAGAAGTGGACCGGCACCCGCGTCGATCTGCTGTTCGGATCGAACTCGCAGCTGCGCGCCGTCGCCGAGGTGTACGCCGAAAGCGACGCCAAGGAGAAGTTCGTCAAGGACTTCGTCGCGGCGTGGTCCAAGGTGATGGACGCCGATCGCTACGACATCGGCAAGGGTCTCGAGTAACAGCCCGCAAGGAAGGGGCGCTCGGCCGGCGAAATCGCCGACCGGGCGCCCCTTTTCTCGTGCCTGCTAGAACGGATGGAGCCGGGAGCTGATCAGCGGTGCGATCTTCTCGGCCATGTAGGCGTGACCGGCGTCGGTCGGATGCACGCCGTCCCTGCCGATGAGCTCGGGGCGCCCGACGAACCAGCGCGCGGCGATCGGATCGAAGAACGTGCCGCCGGCCAGCTCGGCCTGGTACTTCAGCACATCGCGCACGCGCACGATCTCCGGCGGCGGATCGGCGGTCGGCCAAGGCGGCCCGATCACCAGCAGGTCGGCGGTGCGGGCGATCTGACGGGCCATCTTGAAGGTGCCGTACATCGCGATCGACAGACGCGTCGGCTCGACGTTCATGTCGTTGCGGGACCCGAAGAACACCACCAGCACGTCGCTGGGTTTGACCGCGCGCACGGTCAGGTCCTCGTACACCCCGCCGCGGTTGCCGCGGGTGCAGTACCCGGCGCCGCCTTCGGCGGCCACCGTCGGCAGCACGCCGATGCCGTGCTCGGTCAACGCCTTCCACACCTGCGGAGCCCAACCCTGCGGACCGTTGCCGCCCTGATCGCTGCCGGTGGTGTAGGAGTCGCCGATCACCGAGACACGGTTCTGGACAAACTGCGTCAGGCGCACCTCGCGGTGCTGCGGAGCGTGGGCGAATCCGGCGCTGAACAACACCGTGACGGAAAACACCACTGTAAGAAGGCGACTCACTGCACCAGCCTAGGGTCGCGGCGGCCCGGCCGCGCCCCGACTCGCCGTCCGCCGAACTCGCTATCCGGCACGCGCCGCGACCGGGTGCAAGCGTCCCGCCGACTGCGTCGAAGGGGCCTCCCTCGGCTCCACCATCCGCCGCATCCACCGCCGGGCGGGCTCCTCGACAAGGTGGTAGAGCAGCGCTGCCGCGACACCGGCGCCCAGGATCAGCCCGAGGACGACGAGCTTGGCCCACCAGCTCGGCGTGAGGTGGATGTCGAACTGCAGCACCGCCCAGTTCCACATGGTGTGCACGATCTCGTGCACCATGTACAGGCCGAACGAGATGTGCCCGAGGTAGACCATCACCCTGGTCGACAGCAGCGCCGGCAGCGTGCCCGCGCCGATCGACAGTGTGATCACCAGCGGGACGAACAGCACGTCGATCAGCCCGCCGGCATCGAGCATCTCCCCAGGGGGATTCGCGTCGAGCGCGTACAGCCCGCCGACGATCGCGACGCCCAGCAGCAGCGAGGCCAGACCGGCTGCCTTGCGGGTGCGGTCGGTGAGCACCAGCTTGCGGACCGCCGCGCACGCCAGCGCTCCGGCGGTGAACTGCATGACGATGCGCGGCAGCCAGCTCCACGGCGTGTAGAACACCCCGTGGGCCAGGAGCAGCAGAGTCGGCGCCAACGCGGCGGCGAGCGCCAGCCAGATCAGTCCGCGGGCGCGGGTCGCGGCCGCGACCCGGAAGATGACCAAGACCAGCCCGCCGAACATCAGATAGGCCAGCCATTCCGCGCTGATCGACCAGGCCGGCCCGTTCCAGCTGGAGCCGTCGAAGTACGGCTGGAACCACAACTGGGTCAGCAGCACCTGTTTGAGCCAGCTCAGCGCGTTCAGCGATTCGATCACCGGCGGGGGCAACGGGAAGCCACCGACATAGAGGGTGAAGATCGCGAACGCCGCGGCCAGGTGCATGGTCACCAGGTACACCGGCCATACCCGGGCCAGGCGCAGCCACAGGAATCGCAGGGTCGACCGTGTCGACCAGCTCTCCCCCATCCGCTCCAGGTAATTCCACGTCAGCACGAAACCGCTGAGGATGAAGAAGAGGTCGACGCCCTGGGCGCCGGCGTTGAGGATCGGCGCCAGCGCGCTGCTGGCGCCGGGCGCGGCCTCGGCGAACATCGGCCGGAAGTGGAACAGCACAACCCACAGAGCGGCCACGATGCGCAAGCCGGACAAGGCTCTGATCTCTCCGGTGCGCACACGACTCATTTCGTAAATTTCCAGGCAGTTTGCTGTCGGCGTCGTCAGTGACGGTCCCGGCTGAGGTCGCGGGACGGCGAATACGGCACGGCCGCCCACCCGTGATGTCCAACCGGCGACCGGGTCGGAGATTACCAGCGCGCGACCTGCCGGCGTGGCACGCAACGCCGCGGCGCGGGGCGTCCGCCTCCCGTGCCGGGCCAGGTATCCTCGGGACGTTGTCAATCGAACGTATCGGCGGAGGAGTTCGCCGCCGGCCAACGGGGGTGTCGGGTCACATGATCGCCCCGAGTGACGGTCGGGCCCTGTCGCTGCTCCTCGTGGAGGACGATCGCGCGGACGCGATCCTGGTCGAAGAGCTGATAGCCGACGCAGGCACGGAGATGCAGGTGGTCTGGGCCGAGTCGATGGCCCGGGCCGAGCAGGAGATCGCGATCGCCCGGCCCGACTGCATCCTGTTGGACCTGCACCTGCACGACACCGACGGGATCGAGGGTGTCAGCCGGATCGCCAGGCACGCGCCGACCCTCCCGATCGTCGTGCTGACCGGGCTCAACGACGAGCACGTCGGGGTGTCTGCGCTGTCGGCCGGAGCGCAGGACTATCTGGTCAAGGACCGGGTCGATCCCGAGGTACTGCGGCGCGCGGTGCTCTACGCCATCGAGCGCAAGCGGGCCGAGCTCACCACGGTCGACCTGCACGCCAGCCAGTTGCGCGCCCGCGAGAATGCTCGCCTGGAGCGCGGCCTGCTCCCGTCGCCGCTGCTGCTCGACGATCCGGGTGTCGAGATCGTCACCCAGTACCGCCCCAGCCGGGAAAACGCACTGCTCGGCGGCGACTTCTACGACTTCGTGCAGACCCCGGATCGCACCGTGCACGTGATGATCGGCGACGTGTCCGGGCACGGCGCCGACGAGGCGGCACTGGGGGTGGCGCTGCGTATCGCGTGGCGGGCACTGACCTTCGCGGGTCTGCGCGGCTCGGACCGGATGAAACAACTGGAACGGATCCTGCGCGCCGAGCGGGCGGGCCGCGGCATCTTCGCGACCGTGCTCAGTCTCGCGATCCCCCCGGAGGGACCGCTGGTCACCGCGGTGCGGGCCGGGCATCCCGGCATGCTGCTGCATGGCGGGGGCACTGTGGAATGGGTCGAACCGCCCGGCGGTCCGGCACTCGGTCTGCACGGCAGTGACTGGAAAGCGCAGCAGGTCGAGCTGCCCGAGGGAAAGGGACTGGTGTTGCTCACCGACGGCCTCTTCGAGGGCCACATCGGCCGCGGCAACGAGCGCCTCGGCGAGCACGGCCTGCTCGAGCTCGCGCGCTCGCTGGCCGCCCTGCCCGGGCGTGAGTTCGTCGACGCCCTCATCGACGCGGTCGAGGAGCGCGCGGCCTCGCACGGCGGCATCAGCGACGACATCGCGGTGGTGCGGGTGGAACGGACCAGGACCTCGTGAGCGGCGGACAGCGCCGCCGCAACATCGCGGCAGGCCTGACGGTGCAGGGCTGGCAGTACGTCGTGCTGTCGGTGATGGGGCTGGTGGTGCTCATCGGCGGGATCACGGTGGCGGTGCTGCTCAACCGCACCGACCAGGTGTCCAGCCAGCTCATCAACCACATCCAACCCGCCCGCGTCGCGGCCTATCAGCTACAGGCGGCCCTCCGGGACCAGGAGACCGCGGTGCGCGGCTACCTGATCGCCGCGGACCGGCAGTTCCTGCTGCCCTACGACGAGGGCCGGGTGACCGAACAGCAGGCCGCCGCCGAGATCCGCCAGCTGGAGCAGGATCGTCCCGATCTGCTCGCCGACCTCGACGCGATCGAACAGGCCTCCGGCGCCTGGCGGACGGGGTACGCGGAGCCGGTGATCGCGAACGTCCGCAACGGCTTCCCCGGCGCGGTCGATCCCGCGCTGACCGAGATCGGCAAGACCGACTTCGACGCGCTGCGCGGGCTTTTCGACGCCCAGAACAAGCGACTGAGCCAGGCCCGCGACAGTGATGTCGCCGAACTGGAGCGGGTGCGGACCCTGCGCAACGCCGTCCTGCTGGCGATCGCGGCCACCTTCGCGGCGACGATCGTGGCCCTGGCGGTGGTGCTGCGCCGGTCACTGGTGCGGCCGCTGGGCGTGCTGGCCGCCGCGTGCCGTCGCGTCGCGCAGGGCAACTTCGGTGAGCGCATCCTCGCGCAGGGGCCCAGGGACATCCGCGCCATCGCCGGCGACGTGGAGAACATGCGGCAACGGATCGTGGACGAACTCGAGGCGTCGCGGGAGGCCACCGAGGCGCTCGACGTGCACGCCGAGGAACTGCGCCGCTCCAACGCCGAACTCGAACAGTTCGCCTACGTGGCGTCCCACGACCTGCAGGAACCGCTGCGCAAGGTCGCCTCGTTCTGCCAGCTCCTGGAGAAGCGCTACGGCGACAAGCTCGACGAACGCGGCACCGAGTACATCGGTTTCGCGGTCGACGGGGCCAAACGCATGCAGGTGCTGATCAACGACCTGCTCACGTTCTCGCGGGTCGGGCGGCTCAACTCCACCGAGACCGAGGTCGACCTGGACAAGACGCTCGACACCGCGATGAACAATCTGTCCGCGGCGGTGGAGGAATCCGGGGCCGTGATCGAGCGCCCCGCCGACGGGCTGCCGACCCTCACGGGCGACCCCACGCTGTTCACGATGCTGTGGCAGAACCTGATCGGCAACGCGGTGAAGTTCCATCGCGACGGCGTGGCCCCGCATATCGTCATCGACGTCGCCCGCGACACCGACGAGGACACCGACAACTGGTCGTTCACGGTGACCGACAACGGGATCGGCATCGCTCCCGAGTTCGCCGACAAGGTGTTCGTGATCTTCCAGCGCCTGCACGGCCGCGACGCCTACAGCGGCACGGGCATCGGGCTGGCGCTGTGCAAGAAGATCGTCGAACACCACGGCGGCGCGATCTGGATCGACACCTCCTACACCGACGGCACCAGGTTCCGGTTCACGCTGCCGATCACCGCGGATGACACGACGCCTGTCGCCCTGCAAGGATCGACCCCATGACACAGGCTGAACGCGCCATCGACGTCCTGCTCATCGAGGATGACCCCGGAGACGAGCTGATCACGCGGGAAGCATTCGAGCACAACAAAATCAAGAACACGCTGCACGTCGCCCACGACGGCGAGGAGGGCCTGGACTTCCTGTACCGGCGGGGTGCGTACGCCGATGCGCCGCGGCCGGACCTGGTGCTGCTCGACCTGAACCTGCCGAAGTACGACGGTCGCCAGCTGCTCGAGCAGATCAAGTCGGACCCCGATCTGAGCCACATTCCTGTGGTGGTGCTGACCACGTCGTCGGCCGAAGAGGACATCCTGCGTAGCTACAAGCTGCACGCCAACGCCTACGTCACCAAGCCGGTCGACCTGGACCAGTTCATGAACGCCGTCCGCCAGATCGACGAGTTCTTCGTCCAGGTGGTTCGGCTCCCGCAGTTCTGACATGGCGCCGCCGCGTCCGGATCCGTCGCTGCCGCACCTGGCCGACGTGGTGCCCTCCGTGCTCGCAGCGATGGGCCTGACCGGCTTCGAATCGCCGATCCGGCTGCCCTACGACGTGGCAGGCGCTTGCGTCCTGCTGATCGACGGTCTGGGCGCCGAACTGCTGGACGCCCACGCCCGCGATGCGCCGGTGCTGGCCGGCCTGCGCGGGCCCACTCTGCAGGCCGGCTTCCCCTCGACCACCGCGGCCGGATTGGCGGCGGTGGGTACCGGCTGCCGCTCCGGCGAGCACGGCATGGTCGGGATGTCCTTCCGGCTGCCCGGCACCGGAGTCGTCAACGCATTGCGCTGGACACCGCACCCCTGGGGCGAGGATCTGCGAGACACAGCGGTCCCCGAGGTGGTGCAGCCGCGACCGACACTGTTCGAGCGCGCCGCCTCGGCGGGCGCCGCGGTCACCGTGATCTCGGAGGCCAAGTTCGCCGGATCGGGTCTGACGCGCGCGGTGCTGCGCGGCGGCACCTACGCGGGCGTGCACACCATGGGTGACCTGGCGGCCACCATCGGCTCGGTCATCGCCGATCGCGGGTTCTGTTACGGCTACCACGCCGATCTGGACCTGGTGGGCCACCTGCACGGGCCCGGGTCGCGGGCCTGGCGGCTGCAACTGCGGCAGGTCGACAGGATGGTCGAGTCGATCGTCGAGGGCCTGCCCACCGGCGGCCTGCTGGCCGTGGTCGCCGACCACGGCATGGTCTCGCTGGACACCAGCGTCATCGACCTCGACGCCGAGGCAGCGCTCGCCGACGGCACCACGGCGGTCGGCGGCGAGGTGCGGGCGCGGCACGTCTACACCCGGGCCGGCGCCACCCCGGACGTGCTGGACAGCTGGCGCTCGACCCTCGGCGACCGCGCGTGGGTGGTCACCGGGGACGAGGCGATCGAGCTCGGCTGGTTCGGCGAACACGTCGCCGAAGCCATCCGCGGGCGGATCGGCGACGTCGTGGCCGCCGCGCGGGGCAATTCCGGCATGCTGCGCCGGACGACCGAACCGATCGAATCTTCGCTGGTGGGGCAGCATGGCTCGCTGACCGACGCCGAGCAGCGGATCCCGTTGCTGGTGGCCCATCGCTGAGCAGCCGCCCAGCGCTGCGTCCGGACACCGTCCAGCAAACAAACTAACGCCACGGACGCAAGGTCGACACCCACCGTTTCGCCTGTGCTGGAGTCACTGAAAGCACTGTAGAAGAACATATTTGGGCGATACGCTGATGATGTGCCGGTGGACTGCCAATCGCGCCTGTGCACAACACTTTTCGTGACAAGGTGGTGCGGTGCACGCGTATGGTGCTCGCCATCACAGATTTTGGGTGAATTAGAGACCCTCTGTTACTGTCCGTCCGCATGTTTGCCACCGCAATACTCTTGACACTTGTCAACCAAGTGTCGGGCACACCGTACGTCTCCGGCGGGGACTCCCCCGCCGGCACCGACTGCTCCGGGCTCGTGTCCTGGGTGACCAATGCCGCCACCGGCCGGCCGGTCTACGGGGACCGGTTCCACACCGGAAACATCGAGAGCGCACTGCTGGCCCGCGGGTTCCAGTACGGATCCCAGCCCGGCGCGCTGGTGGTGGGCTGGAACCGCGGCCACACCGCCGTCACGCTGCCCGACGGCACCCCGGTGTCCTCCGGCGAGGGAGGCCGCGGCGTGAAGGTCGGAGGCGGCGGCGCCTTCCAGAAGCAGTTCACCAACCACATGTTCCTGCCGATGCCCGCCGACGTGCCGCCCGCCGCCGACCCGATGCTCCTGCCGCCGATGGCGCCCCCGCCCCCGCCGCCGATGGGGCCGCCGCCGCCCATGGCGCCGCCACCCCCGCCGCCTCCGCCCGGCTTCGACCCACTGCTCCCGCCGCCCCCTCCACCGCCGCCGGCGCCCGCGCCGGTCATGCTGGCGGCACACGAGGTTCCCCCGCCACCGGCACCCTGAATCGGCCACTGCGGCAGGCACTAGCCTCTGTGCGGTGATCGTGCTGCTGCCGCCCTCTGAGACCAAACGCGCCGGCGGCGACGGACCTCCTCTGTCGCTGGACACGCTGAGCACACCGGCGCTGAACGGTCTGCGCGCCGAACTCGTCGGCGAACTGGTCGCCCTTGCCGCCGACCGGCCCGCCTGTCGCAAGGCCCTCGGTATCTCGCCGTCCCAGGACGCCGAGATCGACCGCAATGCCGCGTTGTGCACTACCCCGACGCTGCCCGCGATCCGCCGCTACACCGGGGTGCTCTACGACGCGCTCGACGTCGAATCCCTGACCGGCGCCGCCGCCGGCCGCGCAGAGGAGCGATTGGCCGTGGGCTCGGCACTGTTCGGCCTGCTGCGGGCCGGCGACCACATCCCGGCCTACCGGCTGTCGGCAGGCTCGAAGCTGCCGGGGCGGCCCACGCTGGCGGCGCGCTGGAAACCGGTCCTCGAACCGGTCCTGGCCGAGCTCGCCGAACAGCAGCTGGTCGTCGACCTTCGGTCGGGATCGTATGCGGCACTGGGCAAGGTGCCCGGCGCGGTGTCAGTGGACGTGGTGGCCGAGCGCGACGACGGCAGGCGCACCACCGTCAGCCACTTCAACAAGGCGCACAAGGGCCGGCTGGCCCGCGCGCTGGCGACCACCAGATCCGAGCCCGCCGACGCCGCGGCGGTGGCAGCGGTGGCGCGCCGCGCCGACATGCGGGTCGAGCGCCGCGGCGACCACCTGACCGTGGTGGTGCCTGCCTGAAAACCGCTGGGCAGCAGCCTGATCCGACTACATCGAGACGACGAAGTCGGTGGTGTAGAACTCCTCGGGCGTCTGCGAGAACGGGCTCGGGCGGGTGACCGACGCCCACACGCCGGTGGTGCCGGGGGCGATCGGGCCGCGGACGGTGACCGACCCCGATCCGGCCCCGTCGGTGAACAGCGTCGCCGCCAGCACTCCGGGATCCCCGGCGTTGCAGGACGACGCCGACGCGCGCGGCATCTGGATCACGCGGACGTCGTACGGCGCGTTCAGCTTCCCGGTCGCCAGTTGCAGATCCGCCACCAACTCGCCGCCCTCGACCCGGAATTGGCCGAACATCCTGCCGTAGGCGGTGGGGCCGGTGTAGGCGAACTTGCTGAAATCGCACCGCCGCCAGGTCTGGCTGAACGGCGCCATGACCGGTCCTGCGGACAGGTCCGGTTGGGCGACGGCGACTCCGGTCCCGCCCGGGCCGGGTCCGAGCCCGAACCCTGCGGCGGTGACGGCGGCGAGTGCGGCCAGGAAGATGCGTGCGACGCGGAACATCCGGGGATTGTCTCACCTGGGCCCGGTGCGCGGAGCGCGTCGGGGCATCCCATGCCGAAGCCCTCCGCCGAAGCCCTCCGACGGGGCCCATTCCGGCGGTACCGTGGGTCGGCCGGGCCGGCGGACCGTGACTTGGGGGCCACATGCTCAGAGACATCCGCGAACTCGCGGATTCACCGCAGGAGTACGCCGAGGAGTTGCGCAGGCGCTGGGGAGGTTTGCTCAGCTACCGCTACCTCGGGCGCAGCTACGCGCAGATGGACCTGGGCCCGCCGGACGACACCGTGGCCGTCCGCCGCGACATGCGCGACGGGGCCGGCGGGCTGCTGCTGGCCGTGTTTGGCATCACCTCGCCCGAGGGCGGGCACATGTCGGACCTGGAGGCCGTGCCCAACCCGGTCATTCACTCCTGTCAGGTGCTCGATCCCGGCGTCGGTGTCGGCCGCATCGAGATCGTCTCCGAGGAACTCAAGCGCGGGCGGCAGATGGGGTACAGCCGCTCGAAGATCGTCGACGCCGACGACCCCGGCCGGGTGCTGGCGCTGACCGAAGGGCAGGGCATCAGCATCGGCACCCCGCCCGTCGGCCTGCAGAAGATGGAGGCCAACCCGCTGGAGGTCGCGGACTCCCCGGATCTGCCACCGCTGTGGGAGGTGTTCGGGGCGCGGTTGCGCACCGACGGCCGCTGGGCGCTGCCCGAACTGTCGGCCGACGTCGCCTCCCCCGACGCCGCGCTGCACATCGGTCCGCAGTTCGTGGTGTTGGAGACCGCGGCGATCCACCGGGCCACCGAGCTGGCCGGCACCACCCGCCTGCACGGGGTCGCCTCCCACGTCATGTTCGTCGCGCGGGGCAAGACGGGGCCGTTCCGGGTGGAGACCGAACCGCTGCCCGGTGCCGGTGGCCGCATCGCGGTACGGGCGACCATGTACGACGAGGGCGCCGCCGACCGGCTGATCACCGTCGGTTCCTATCTGTTCGACAGAGCCACTCAAGGCGCCGACTGAGGCGTGCGACACTTTCGCGCATGGCTGTCGACATCGCTCGTCCCAAGCTCGAAGGCAAGGTCCTGGTCGGCGCCGACCGCCAGCTCGGTTTCGCCGAGTTCGGCGATCCGCAGGGCCGGGCGATCTTCTGGCTGCACGGCACACCCGGCGCACGCAGGCAGATCCCGGTCGAGGCGCGGGTGTTCGCCGAGAAGAACGGTATCCGACTGATCGGCGTCGACCGGCCCGGCATCGGATCGTCGACCCCGCACGAATACCACCGGGTCGTCGACTTCGCCTCCGATCTGCGCACCGTCGCCGACACCCTCGGCATCGACAAGATGGCGATCATCGGGCTCTCCGGCGGCGGCCCGTACACGCTGGCCTGCGCCGCGGTGATGCCGGAGCGGGTGGTCGCGGTCGGCATACTCGGCGGCGTCGCCCCGACCCAGGGCCCCGACGGAATCGGCGGCGGCATCATGGGCACCGTCGGTCTGCCCGTGGCTCCCGTGCTCGAACACGTCGGTGCGCCGCTGAGCTTCGTCGCCACCGGGCTGATCCGGCTGATCAAGCCCGTCGCCGAGCCGGTCCTCTACCTGTACGCGAGCATCTCACCCGAAGGCGACCGCAGGCTGCTGGTGCGCCCGGAGTTCAAGGCGATGTTCCTCGACGATCTGCTCAACGGCAGCAGACGCCAGCTGGCCGCCCCGTTCGCCGACGTCGTGGTGTTCGCCCGGGACTGGGGCTTCCGGCTCGACGAGGTCAAGGTGCCCGTGCGCTGGTGGCACGGCGACTGCGACCACATCGTGCCGTTCGCCCACGGTGAGCACGTCGTCGCGCTGTTGCCGGATGCCGAGTTCCTGCCGCTGCCCGGCGAGTCCCACCTCGGCGGGCTCGGCGAGGCCGAGGCGATCATGCAGACGATGAGCGACCTGTGGGACGACTACGACGCGAAGCGGTGACCCGCGCCTACCGCTTCAGCCAGCCCCGCACCGTCGGCAGATCCTTGCTGTAGGTCTGCATCATGTCGTCGTGGTACAGCGTGCCCCCGCTGATGTCGGCGTCGCCCTGCCAGACGATGTGGACCCGGACCACGCCCTTGTCGAAGTAGTCGCTGCGGTCGGTGACGCGGTGATGCCAACCGGCCTGCTCGGCGAGTTCCGAGACCGCCTGCCGCTCGTCGGTGTCAACCATCGGTGAGTTCTCCATGTGCTCTGGACGTCCGGAAAGTCATCCCTGTGCGGACCACCCTAGCCGTCACCGGCCAGGGCCCTCCGGAGCAGATGCATCGCCACGGTCGTCGAGCGTTCGCGGACATCGGACCGGTCCCCCGGTAGTCGCGTGGTCCTGGTGACCGCGGCGCCGTCGGAAAACGCCACCGAGAAGCAGACCGTGCCGACCGGCTTGTCCGGGGTGCCGCCACCGGGTCCGGCGATGCCGGTGATCGCGATCGCGGTGTCGGCCCCGAACCGGCGCAGCGCCCCGGCGGCCATCGCCTCGGCCACCGGCTCCGACACCGCACCGTGCCGCTCGATCAGCGTGGCGTCGACCCCGAGCAGTTCGGTCTTGGCCGCATTCGAGTAGGCCACCACGCCGCCGGCGACGTACGCCGACGAGCCAGGCCGCTCGGTCAGGCGGGCGGCCAGCAGTCCCGCGGTGCAGGATTCGGCGGTCGCGATGCTGCGTCCGGCCAGCAGCCCGGCGACCTGGTCGTCGACGAAAGCACCGTCCTCGGAGAAGATCTCGCGGCCGTGCCGGGCGCGCAGCACTGCGACCAGCTCGGCGTAGGCCGGGGCGTCCTGCGGTTCGAAGCGGGTGACGATCTCCAGTTCGCCGCGCCGAAGGCAGGTGGTGATCTCCAGCCGCTCGAAGCCGGCGACGGCCGTCTCGGCCTCGCGCAGCGTGTCGGCCAGGCCGGACTCGGGCAGCCCGAACATCCGGATCGTCTGCTGCTGATACCGGGTGCGGCCGGCGATCGCGGCCTGCACCGCGTCGGTGGCCACCGCCGCCTGCCACATCGGCTGCAGCTCGCGGGGCGGTCCGGGCAGGACCACGACCGTCGGGGCGCCGGACACCACCACCCCGGGTGCGGTGCCCACCGGGTCCAGGATCTCCGCGCCTGCCGGGACGAGGGCCTGCTTGCGGTTGGCGGCCAGCACCGCGTCGGCGTCGACGCCGGGGAAGCGGGCCATCATGCCGGTCACGATGTCGCCGATCCTGGCTTCCAGCCCGGCATCGAGCACCAGCTCGCGGCCGCAGAACCGAGACACCACCTCCACGGTCATGTCGTCGGCGGTCGGCCCGAGGCCCCCGCTGGTGATGATCAGATCCATCCCCTGGGCGGCCAGGAAATCCAGTTGCGCCTCGATGTCGGCGGGCCGGTCACCGCACAGGGTGATGTGACTGAGCTCGACGCCGAGCTCGAGCAGCCGGTCGGCCAGCCAGGGTCCGTTGCGGTCCTGGACGCGTCCGGTCAGGACCTCGGTTCCCGTCACCACGATTCCGGCGCGTGCGCTCACGAGAGACGACCTTACGCAGGCCCGGATGCGGGCCTGCGGCGGCTACTTGTGCGGGACGTCGTTGGTCAGGCCGCCGTCCACCACGTACTCGGCGCCGGTGGAGTACCGGGACTCGTCGCTGGCCAGGAACACCACGAAGGTGGCGACCTCGTCGGGCTGGCCCGGCCGGCCCAGCGGGATCCGCAGCATGTTGTCCGGGAAGTGCTTGGTCATCGGCGTGCGGATGAAACCGGGGTGCACCGAGTTGACCCGGATGTTGTGCGCGCCCAGTTCCAGCGCCGCCGACTTCGTCAGGCCGCGCACCGCCCACTTGGACGCGACATACGGGTGCACCATCACGGCACCGCGCAGCCCCTCGATCGAGGAGATGTTGATGATCGAGCCGCCGCCCGCGGCCTTCATCGCCTCCACCGAGGCCTGCATGCCCAGGAACGTCCCGGTCAGGTTGACGTCGATGACCTTCTGCCACTTGGCCATGTCGAATTGGCCGATCTGGCCCAGCGCCACCGTGCCCGCGTTGTTGACGAGCACGTTGAGCGAGCCGAACGCGTCGATCGCGGTGGCCACCGCGGCCTCCCACTGATCGGCCTGGGTCACGTCGAGGTGCACGTAGCGGATCGAGTCCGGCGTCTCGGCGTTGATCTCGTCGGCCAGCGCCTGGCCCTTCTCGTCGAGGATGTCGCCGATCACCACCTTCGCGCCCTCGGCGATCAGCGCCCGCGCGTCCGCGGCGCCCATGCCCTGCGCCCCGCCGCTGATGAGTGCCACTTTTCCGTCCACGCGTCCCATGGGGCGACAGGCTACCGCACGGGTAGACACAAACTAGAACCTGTTCCTATTTGGTTTCCGGGCACGCATACTGCTGGCCATGGCGATTCGCGTGGCACTGATCGGGACGGGTAACTGCGGCAGCCTGGCACTGCGCCAGCTCATCGAGGACGAGCGGTTCGACCTCGCCGCGGTGTGGGTGTCCTCGGCGGCGAAGGTGGGCAGGGACGCCGGTGAGCTCGCCCGGCTGGACGTGACGACCGGAGTGACCGCGGTCGACGACCTGGCCGCCGTCATCGCGGCCAAACCGGACTGCGCGGTGTACTGCGCGATGGGCGACGTGCGGACCAGGGAGGCGCTCGCCGACGTCCGCGCTCTGCTCGAAGCCGGCATCAACGTGGTCGGCTCCTCCCCCGTGTCCCTGCAGTACCCGTGGGGCGTCATCCCCGAGCGCGCCATCGACCGCGTGGAAGATTCAGCGCGGCAAGGCAACACGAGCCTGTTCATCACCGGCGTCGATCCGGGTTTCGTCACCGACCTGATGCCGCTGGCGCTCGCGAGCACCTGCCAGAGCATCAGCCAGATCCGCACCATGGAGATCGCCGACTACGCCACCTACGACGGCGCCACCGTCATGTTCGACGTGATGGGCTTCGGGAACGAGATCGGCGATCTGCCGTTCCTCTATCAGCCCGGCATGCTCAGCGCGGCCTGGGGTGTGGGCATCCGTCAGCTCGCCGCGGGTCTCGGTGTCGAGGTCGACGAGATCCGGGATTCGGTCGAGCAGGAGCCGGCGCCCGAGGATTTCGACGTCGCGGTCGGCACGATCAAGAAGGGCACCGTCGCGGCGGTCCGATTCCTGATCGAGGGACTGGTGGACGGTCAGCCTGCGATCGTCGTCGAACACATCACGCGTCTGCGCGGGGATCTGCGGCCGGACTGGGCGCAGCCGGCCCAGGAGGGCGGCTCCTACCGGGTGGAGATCACCGGGGAGCCGTCGTACGTGATGGACATCTGCCCGACGAGCCGCAACGGTGACCACAACTACGCCGCGATCCTGGCGGCGGCGGCGCGGATCGTCAACGCGATACCGGACGTCGTCGCGGCAGCTCCGGGCATCCGCAGCACGCTCAATCTGCCGCTGGCGACCGGCAGGGGCACCTACCGGGCCGGGTGATCAGGCCCGGTTGACCCCGCGCCATTCCAGCCGCACGGTGGTGCCGCTGGTCGACGGTTCGATCGTCGCGCAATCCGACAGCGTCTCCATCAACGGGATGCCGCGGCCGCGGGTGCGCGGTGCGGGGTCGATCTGGCGCTGACGCCACACCCCCTGGTCGTAGATGCAGACCGTCAGCGTGCCGGCCCGCTCGTCGTGGACGGCCTGGATGTCGATCGTGCCCGGCTGGTCCGACTGCAGGTATGCGAATTCCGCCGCGTTCGCCAACGCCTCGTTGATCGCCAGCACCATGTCGCTGGTGCGGATCTCGTCCAGCGCGAAGAAGCGCTTCAACCAGAGTGAGAAGTCCTGGCGTACCCGAGCGACCGCGCCTGCGTCGGCTTCGAGCCCGACCCGCTCGAAGCGATCGGCGTTGGCTACCTCAGCCGGAGGCATGGAATCGATCATGGCAGTCGCTGGCTACCCCTCAAAGGATCTTCTTAAGCGGACTTCCTAGGTGTCGCGCGCCGCGAGCGCCTCGTCGAGATTCGGGTAGAGCCGGACGATGTCGGCGATGCCGACGAGCTTCAGCGGACGACTCGTCGCGGGACCGTCCGCCACCACGCTGATCGTCACGTCGTCGCCCGCCTTGTCGTGGGCGGCCACCAGTACGCCCATCCCGGCGGAGGCCAGGAACTCGACGTCGGTGAAGTCGATGACCACCGCGGTGGGCTGCTGGCCGAGCGCGGTGTCGATGGCCGTCTCCAGCTGGGGCGAGGTGAGCATGTCGACAACTCCGGACACTCCGACGACGGCCGTCCGGTCGACCCACCGCTGCGTGACGACACAGTTCGACGCTCCTGCGGCGCCCGTGCCTTCGGCTGCTTGCTCGTCCAAGGTTCACCTTCCGTATCAGGCCGCTCACCGCACTCTGCGAGGGCACATAGTGCTACTCACACAGGCTGCGTCTCAACCCGGCAAGACCAAACTACCGTGGCCGTCTGCGGCAGCGACCAGGGCACAGATTAAACCAGTAGGGCCCGCGACGCCCGTAGCATGGCTTGTCAGCCCCCGCGCGAGCCGTGATATGAGGAGCGCAATGTGACCGCCGACCCCGCGACTCCGGGTGATCCGGTCGCCGACATCGCCGCCGGACCGTCAGGTCCGCAGGTCGGCGCGTTCTTCGATTTGGACGGCACGCTGGTGGACGGCTTCACCGCGACCGCGCACGCGGGCGACCGCATCCGGCGCCGCCAGGCCCGCATCGGCGAGGTCACCGGGGTCATCGAAGCCGCGATGCGCTACAAGATCGGCCGGGTGAATTTCGGCAAACTGCTCGAGCGTGCCGCCGGCTACCTCAGGGGCGAGTCGCTGGCCGACCTCGACGCCATCGGCGACCGGTTGTTCGCCGAGCGGGTGCGGTCACGCCTGTTCCCGGTGATGCGCGACATCGTGCTGGCGCACCAGCGGCGCGGGCACACCGTGGTGCTCAGCTCGTCGGCGCTGACCATCCACGCCGAACCGGTCGCCCGCTATCTGGAGATCGGGCACGTGCTGTGCAACCACTTCGAGCTCGACGAGCAGGGCCTGCTCACCGGCAGGATCGCGCGGCCGGTGATCTGGGGCAAGCAGAAAGCCGCGGCCGTCGAACGGTTCAGCGCCAGCGCGGGCGTCGACCTGCAGCGCAGCTTCTTCTACGCCGACGGCAACGAGGACATCGCGCTGATGTCGCTGGTGGGGCATCCCCGGCCGGTGAACCCGCGCCGGGAACTGGCGGCGGTGGCCGCGCAGCGCGGCTGGCCGGTGCTCCGGGTCAGCACACCGGGGAAAGGCGCCGCAGGCGGACTGCGCCGTGTACTAAAGTAGAACACGTTTCAGTTTTCTGCTTTTCACCGTCATGAGCCCACCAGGAGCGGACTATGCATACTCCCCTGTGCGACGAATTGGGTATCGAGTTCCCGATCTTCGCCTTCACCCACTGCCGTGACGTGGTCGTCGCGGTCAGCAAGGCCGGCGGGTTCGGTGTGCTGGGCGCGGTGGGCTTCACCCCCGAGCAGCTCGAGATCGAGCTGAACTGGATCGACGAGAACATCGGCGACCACCCGTACGGCGTGGACATCGTGATCCCGAACAAGTACGAGGGCATGGACGCGAACATGTCCGCCGACGACCTGAAGTCGACGCTCAACGCGCTGGTTCCGCAGGAGCACCTGGACTTCGCCAAGAAGATCCTGGCCGACCACGGGGTGCCGACCGACGACAGCGACGACAACGCGCTGCAGCTGCTTGGCTGGACCGAGGCGACCGCGACACCGCAGGTCGAGGTCGCGCTGCGGCACCCGAAGATGACGCTGATCGCCAACGCGCTGGGCACCCCGCCCAAGGACATGATCGAGCACATCCACGCCGAGGGTCGCAAGGTCGCCGCGCTGTGCGGCTCGCCCTCACAGGCGCGCAAGCACGCCGACGCCGGCGTGGACATCATCATCGCCCAGGGCGGCGAGGCCGGCGGGCACAGCGGCGAGGTCGGCTCGATCGTGCTGTGGCCCCAGGTCGTCAAGGAGGTGGCGCCGGTGCCGGTGCTGGCCGCCGGCGGCATCGGCAGCGGCCAGCAGATCGCCGCGGCACTGGCGCTCGGTGCGCAGGGCGCATGGACCGGCTCCCAGTGGGTGATGGTCGAGGAGTCGGAGAACACCGCCGTCCAGCACGCCGCCTACGCGAAGGCCTCCAGCCGCGACACGGTGCGCAGCCGGTCGTTCACCGGTAAGCCGGCCGCATGCTGCGCAACGACTGGACCGACGCGTGGGAGAACCCGGAGAACCCGAAGCCGCTCGGAATGCCGCTGCAGTACATGGTGTCCGGGATGGCCGTGGCCGCGACGCACAAGTACCCGAACGAGACCGTCGACGTCGCCTTCAACCCGATCGGCCAGGTCGTCGGCCAGTTCACCAAGGTCGAGAAGACCTCGGCGGTCATCGAGCGCTGGGTGCAGGAGTACCTCGAGGCCACCAACACCCTCAACGAACTCAACGAGGCCGCCAGCGTGTAGCGATTTCACCGGGCAACCCCTTCCCGGTTATGTAGAGTTACATACATAGCCAGGGAAGGGGGCTGCTCGGTGACGACTCCTCGCGAGCGGATGGTCATCTCCACCGCACTGCTGATCCGGGAACGCGGTGCGCACCCGACGGCCATCGCCGACGTGCTCGCCCACAGCGGCGCGCCGCGCGGGTCCGCCTACCACTACTTCCCCGGCGGCCGCACACAACTGCTCTGCGAGGCCGTCGACTACGCCGGCGAGTTCATGGCCGCGCAGCTGGCGGAGGCCTCCTCCACACTGGAGGCTCTGGACCGGCTCTTCGCCGGATACGCCGAACAGTTGCAGGACAGCGACTTCCGCGCCGGCTGCCCCGTCGTCGCAGTCGCCGTCGAATCCGGCGATCCGGCGAAACCCGACCAGTCCGCCCCGGTGATCGAGCGTGCTGCCGCGGCGTTCGCGCGCTGGCGCGAGGTGATCGCCCAGCGGCTTGTCGACGACGGTGTCCCCGCCGACAACGCGGCCGCCCTGGCGATGCTGGTGCTCACCTCGTTCGAGGGCGCCATCGTCGTCGCGCGGGCGTCGCGCGACCTGCAGCCGCTGCACCTGGTCGCCGACCAGCTTCGGCAGCTGATCAGCGCGCAGGCCGCAGTGGATCAGCGTCGAGGAAGCGACCACGCTGGGGCTCGGCGACGGTGACCGGGCCCGCATCACCACCGCCGCGCGTAGCGCCGAGGCCACCGTCGAGGTGAGCGCCGCGATGCCGACGGGGCACGCGTCGCTGCCGAACTAAGGCGCGACCGGGGCGGGAGCGGGCGGGGCCGCAGGGGCGATGGGCGCCGGCGGCGCCACCGGCTGCGGCCCGGCGGGCAGGCCCCGCGACGGGGTGGAACTCAGCGGGCGCTGCGTGAGCAGCAGCAGCGCGTTGCTTCCGCTGACCTCCTGGGTCTGCATCGCATGCCACAGGTCGCGCAGGTAGGTCAGCCGGGTCTGCTGGGCCGGGGCGATCGACGTGCCCGGGGGCAGATTCTCCGGGCTGGCAAGATGGGGCACCCCCTCGGCGGCGGGTGCGGGGGCGGAAGATCCGGCGGCCACTGCGAGCACCGGCGCCTCCCCCGGCGCGGGCACCTCAGCCGGCACCGGCGCCGGCACGGGCGCGGGCACCGGTTGCGGCGCAGCCGGGTCGGCGGCGGCCGACGGCGCGCCGGCAAGCAGAGCGGCGAACGCTGCCGCCCCGACGATGGACGCGGTCTTTGCGCGGAAACCGAACTTCACGTGGCACCCTCCCGGTTTCTTCATGGTCACAGGATCCATCCGTGTCCGCAGCGGATTCGTTACAGGCACCATCGCATTCTTCGCTCATCTGCGCTCGCCGGGAGGCCCCCGTGGTGTAGCAATGGGTTACGGCCATCGACGTCTAGGAGCCAACGTATGGCGACTCCCACGCTCCCCACCGGATTCGACTTCACCGACCCGGACCTCAACCGTGAACGTCTGCCGGTGGAAGAACTCGCCGAGTTGCGCAGATGCGCCCCGATCTGGTGGAACGAACAACCCGGCGGCGTCGGAGGTTTCGGCGACGGCGGCTACTGGGTGGTCACCAGACACCACGACGTCAAAGAGATCTCCAAGCGCAGCGACGTGTTCTCCAGTCAGGTCAAGACTGCGTTGCCGCGGTACCCGGAGGGCTCCACCGGCGAGCAGATCGAGACCGGGAGCCTCGTGCTGCTCAACATGGACGCCCCACGGCACACCCATTTGCGCAAGATCATCTCGCGTGGATTCACCCCCCGTGCGGTCGAGCGGTTACGCGACGACCTCAACGAACGCGCGCAGAACATCGCCAAGAGCGCGGCCGGGGCCGGGGCGGGCGACTTCGTCGAACAGGTCTCCTGCGAGCTGCCGCTGCAGGCCATCGCCGGGCTGCTCGGGGTGCCGATCGAGGACCGCAGGAAGCTCTTCGACTGGTCCAACCAGATGGTCAGCGACGACGACCCGGAGTTCGCCCACCACGACAACCGCAATGCCGCAACGGAACTCATCGTGTACGCGATGCAGCTGGCGGCACTGCGCGCCGAGCAACCGGGCGAGGACATCGTCACCAAACTGATCGAGGCCGACGTCGACGGGCACAAGCTCACCGACGACGAATTCGGATTCTTCATGGTGCTGCTCGCCGTCGCGGGCAACGAGACCACCAGGAACTCGATCACCCACGGCATGATCGCGTTCACCGAGCACCCCGACCAGTGGGAGTTGTTCAAGCGCGACCGCCCGGTCACCGCGGTCGACGAGATCGTCCGGTGGGCCACCCCCGTCACGTCGTTCCAGCGCACCGCGCTGGCCGACTACGAACTCTCCGGTGTGCCCATCAAGAAGGGGCAGCGGGTGGTCATGTCGTACCGGTCGGCGAACTTCGACGAGGAGGTGTTCGACGACCCGTTCACGTTCGACATCGTGCGCGATCCCAATCCGCACGTCGGTTTCGGCGGCACCGGTGCGCACTACTGCATCGGCGCCAACCTGGCCCGGATGACGATCGAGCTGATGTTCAACGCGATCGCCGACCACCTGCCCGATCTCACCTCGGCGGGCACCCCGGACCGGCTGCGGTCGGGGTGGCTCAACGGCATCAAGCACTGGCCCGTCGACTACTCCGGTGGGTCGGGCTGCCCGGTGACGCACTAGGAGACTGCCACCGGTCTGCGCTCGCGCAGCGCGACGCACAGCCGGGCCAGCTCCGCCCGGTCGGCGCCGGCGGCCACCGGCGGCCGCCAGCCCGTGGCGTACACCGCCCGCGCGCGCTCCTGGACCGCGTCCAGACTCGACGGCAGCGCGGTCATCCGCTCGTACCCGGCGACCGCCGCTCCCAGCGCCGGATCGACCGCCGCCGCGGCGACCACCAGATCCGACGGCAGCGGCCTGGTCAGGTCCACGTCGCCGCCGCCCCAGCGGCGTAGCCGGTCGGCGTCGCAGTGCACGTGGTCGACGAACCACGGCCGTATCTGGGCCTGACACCACCGGTCGAAAGCCACGGTCGCGGCCACGACGTCGTCTGCGGTCACCAGCTGCACCAGGGTCTGTGCCTGCCGGAAGGCCAGTGTGACGCCACGTCCGGCCATCGGCGTTGTGGTGCAGACGGAATCGCCCACCGCGAGCAGCCCGGGCACGACCGGTCGACCATCGCCGCCGAGCTGACCGCGGTAGGTGTTGTCCAGGCGTCCTCCCACCAGCACCGGGGTGAGCGGCCGGGCGCGGTCCGGGTCGATCCAGTCGGCCAGCAGGGGGACGGCCCGGACGGCAGCCTCGTAGACCGGCTCATGCCTCAACATCCGCATACGTTCGTCGGTTCCGTCGTGCGCGAGGGTGACCGAGAAGGTCCGGTCCTCGTGCAGGAACGCGACGGCGAAGTAGCCGGCCGGGCTCAGCGACAGTCCGACCGGCGAGTTCACCGGCCCCTCCTGCGCGCCGTCGGCGAGCCGGTACTGCCTGCTGACATACGCCGCGCCGCAGGGTCTGGTCTCGGCGGGGCCGAGCAGGCCGCGCACCACCCGGCTCGCCCGGCCCGACGCAGCGATCACCAGGTCGGCGGACAGGTGAAGGCCGGCGACGTCGACTCCGACCGCCCGGCCCGCGGCGTCGCGCAGCACCGCGTCGACCTGACTTCCGGGCCGCAGCGTCACCCCCGGTTCCCGCGCCGCGACGGCGCGCAGCACACGTTCGAAGGTGGCCCGGCGGATGCGCAGGGACACCGGTGCGCCGTCGGCGTCGGCCGCCACGGTGGCCCCGGCGCGGCGCATCTGCCGCAGCGCATCGGGGATCTCGGCCTCCAGAGCGTCGACCACAGGGCCGCGGAACGTGTGAGCGTGGTCGAACTGCATCACCCCCCTGCGCCGCCAGCCTCCGTTCCGGCCGGGACCGGCGTCGCGGTCCAGGACCGTGACCACCCTGCCCCGGCGGGCGAGTGCGATCGCGGTGAACAGTCCGGCCGGGCCGGCGCCGACGACGAGAGTGCGCATCGCACCTCAATTCGAGTAACATGTGGTGTAATGAATACACCAAGGGTCACCCCGAATGGTGAGACTGTCAAGCGCGGCTACCGCTCGGATCTGCGCGCCGCACAGGCGCAGCAGACCAGGCGCCGAGTCGTCACGGCGGCCGCCGACCTGTTCGTCGCCACTGGGTATGGCGGCACCTCGGTCGATGCGATCGCCGCGGCCGCCGGGGTGAGCCGCAAGACCGTGTTCACCGTGGTCGGGGGTAAGGCGGAGCTGCTGTCATCGGCGCTGGACTTCGCCATCGCCGGTGACGACGCACCGGTGCCGCTGGCCGAACGGCCCGAGGTGGCCGAGCTGATGCAACTCGACGACGCCGGTGCGTTGCTGACCGCCTGGGCGCAGCTGATCACCGACATCGACGCGCGGGTCGGAGCGTTGTTCGCAGCGCTGGACGCCGCGTCCTCCGCGGACCAGGGTGCTCGCGAGCTGTTCGAGAAGCTGCACGCGCAACGCCGCGACGGAGCGCGTGCGGTGGTCGCGGCGGTCGCCGCGCTCGGACCGCTGCGGGACGGGCTGAGCCGCTCGGCGGCAACAGATCTTGCGTGTCTGTTCAGCGACCCGTCGTGGCACCGTCACCTTGTCGGCGTGCACGGCTGGTCCGGCAGGCGCTTCGCCACCTGGTTGGCCGGCACGCTTCAGCAGCAGCTGCTCACCGCGTGAGGCTCGGGTAGTCCAGCAGCGAGCGCCAATAGTCCTCCGGGATCTCGGCGTTGGCGCGCATCACCAGCGCGAGCCCGGTGGCCATCGCGACCCCGAGCAGGCCGAGCCACAACCCGGCCAGCGCGATGAACACCCACAGCGCCGCGGTCAGCGCCGGCCACGGGGACACCAGTGCCAGCACCGGCGCGAAGAAGAAACCGGTACCGATGTACCAGGACGACCCGGCGCGGTCACAGATCAGCACGCATCGCAACCATCGCGGGATCGGGACGCCGGGATTCGGTCGGGGCCTCGCCATGTCGTCGCCTTCCTCGTGTGCCTGCCTTCACGGTGCGCCGGCGAGGTAACGGCCGCAATTACCTCCGAGGTAATGGCCCGGCGCCGGTGTACGGGCCAGACTGGAACCGTGACCACTGTCGATCAGCCACCGGCCACGATCGGGGCGCTGCTGCGCGACTGGCGCCTGCGGCGCAGGCTCAGCCAGCTCGACCTCGCTCTGGCCGCCGACGTGTCGGCCCGCCACGTCAGCTTCATCGAGACGGGACGATCGAGCCCCAGCAAGACGATGGTGCTGCGACTGGCCGCGGCTCTCGGTGTGCCGCAACGGGAACAGAACCGGCTGTTCGTCGCGGCGGGACTGGCCCCGGTGTACGCGGAGCGGCCGCTGGACGCGCCGGAGATGGCCGCGGTGCGCGACGGTGTGCGCACAGTGCTGGCCGCCTACGACCCGTATCCCTGCGTGGTGGTCGACCGCGGATGGTCGATCCTGCAGACCAACTCCGGGGCCGGCGTGCTGCTCGACGGCGTGGCGCCGCACCTGCTGGAGCAGCCCAACGCGCTGCGCATCTCGCTGCACCCCGACGGGCTGGCCCCGCGGATCCGTAACCTTCCGCAGTGGCGAACCCACCTGCTCGAGCGGCTACGGCGCGAGGCCGGCGCGCCGGCCATGCCGAGCTCGGCCGGCTGCTCGCCGAAATCGAGTGCTACCCAGGTGGTTTCGACGACTCCCCCGATCTCGGCGGGGTGGCGGTGCCCCTGGAGCTGGAAACAGCGGACGGCGGTGTGCTGCGGTTCCTGAGCATGGTCACCACCTTCGGCACCGCGCTGGACCTGACCGCGGCCGAGCTGAGCATCGAAGCGTTCCTGCCCGCCGACGACGCCACCGCCGCCGCCCTGCGGTGACGCGCAAGAGTTCGCATCTCGGCGTGCCGAACTGTTGGCCCCGGTCCGGGTGTACAGGAGTGTCAGGGCCATGACCGCAACCGCAGACGTCCCGGTGCAGACCGCCGGGCATGCCCCCGCCACCATCTCCCGCCTTGCCGTGCCGGACCTCGACGCGCTGAAATCCCCTGGCGTCCGCGGCTTCTTCAACCGGCAGCTGCGCGACGAGGGCCTGACCTCGAACTGGTTCCGGGCGCTGTCGCTCAACGAGGGCGATCTGGAGCGGCTCAACGCCTACCTGCTGCCGCTGCTGGGTGCCGACGGCCGCGGCGGCCTCAGCGCCCGCGAGCGTGAGGTGATCGCCACCGTCGTCTCCGGCGAGAACCGCTGCGCGTACTGCCACACCAACCACGCGAACAAGTTGGGCAAGGTGGCCGGCGACTGGTCGTTCGCCCAGCGAGTCGCCATCGACCACCATCAGGTCGCCGAACTGACCGACCGGGAGCGGGCGCTGGCCGACCTCGCGGTGGCGGTGAACAACAACCCGCAGTCGATCCGGGATTCCGACCTCGCGCACTTGCGAAGCCTGGGCCTCGACGATCACCAGATCCTGGAAGGCATCTCGATCGCGGCGTTCATCGGCGCCACCAACCGCATCGGGATCGCGCTGTCGGTGCCGCCCAATCCCGAATACACCGGCATTCCTGCCGGGAGGGGGCACACGAGCGAATAGAGTCGGGCGCCATGGTGACTCGACACTTCATGGCGGCCGTCGTCGGCGGCGTCGCCGCGCTCGGCCTGGCCGGCTGCTCCACTCCCGAACCCGCCCTCGGCGGCACCACGGCGACGGTCATGATCGACGGCAACGACACCGGCGGCGCGCTCGACGTCCGGTGCAGTCAGACCGGCTGGTCGTGGTACATCGAGACACCCGGCAAGGGGAACGGCTTCACCGCGGTGCTGTCGATGGACGGGCCTGTCACCGCAGAGTCCGTCGACTTCCGCGACCTCGGCGGCTTCACCGGTTCGTTCTGGGGTGGCAACCTCGGCGAGGCCGAGGTGTCCGGCGACAACGGCCGATACACGATCACCGGCAAAGCCGACGGCTCATTCGGCGAGAAGCCCGGCGACGCCGTCACCGCGGATTTCCGGATCCAGACGAACTGCTGACCCGCCCGCGGCTCAGGCCTGCACGATGATCGGGTCGCCGATGCTCACCGTGTCGAAGTACCAGGCCGCGTTGTCGGGGCTGAGGTTGATGCAGCCGTGGCTGACGTTCGAATACCCCTGCGAACCGACCGACCACGGGGCGGAGTGCACGTAGACCCCACCCCACGTCACCCGCACGCCGTACTCCCCCTTGATGAGGTAACCCTCGGGGTCGTCGAGTGGGATGCCGATGGTGCGGGAATCGAACGTCACGTTGCGTTCTTTCCCCAGCGCGGTGAAACTGCCGGTCGGCGTCGGGAACTTCGGCTTGCCCATCGACGCCGGCATCTGCCGGGCGACGGCGCCGTCGATGCTGACGGTGAACGTGTGGTCACCGATGTCGGCGACGCTGACGACCGACGACCCGGTCTGGAAGCCCGCCGCGAAGCCACCGACCGAGACGTCGATCGGGGTGTGCGCGGGGAAGAACTCGGCGGGCGTCCACTGCAGGACACGGTCGTCGAGCCAGGTGAAGGATCCGTCGACGGGGGCGGGCGCGCCGGCGGGGACGACGGCGACCGACCGCTCGGCCGCGGTCCTGTCCGGCACGTCGCCGGTGAACGTGACGGTGACGGGGTGGGCGACGCCGACGGTCTGGCCGGGCGCCGGTGACACGGCGGCCACCTGCATCCCGCGCGCGGACCCGGCGGTCCCTGTGGGTACCGGGCCGACCAGCGCGACGGCTGCGAGCAGCGACGCGCATCCCAGCGTGGTCAGCATTTGCTGCAGACGGGGTCTCAGCACGTTGCCATCCTAGTTGCTCTTGCCGGAGAGCAGGCCCGGCACAGCCGCTACCTGCTCTTTCTCGGTGTATCGGTCCGCCCGGGCGTCGCGTTTCATGCACGCACCGTCGAGGCGCCGCGGCGCAGCGCCAGCAGCGTGTACCCGAGCGCCAGCACGCACGCCGACAGCGCGGCGACGTTCAGCGCCACCGTGGCGGCGCCGACGGTGTCGGGGTCGAGGAAGTAGTAGGGCGGACGGCGGCCGGCGCGGTTGAGCACCAACAGCGCCAACGCGAGATACGCCGCCGGGTACGCCAGCCAGGCCACCGGCTGCCACCACGGCACCGGGGGCGCCGGGACCGTCCCGCGCCCGACCACCAGCCAGTCGGCCAACGCGAGCGCGGGGACCACGACGTGCAACAGGATGTTGGCCGGCGTGTAGCCCATGCTGTACTCGGTCAGGAACAGGTTCCAGATCACGCCTGCCATCACCACGTACAGCACCACCGCGCCGCGCAGCCCGACGCGGGCGTCGGCCCGCGGCGAGGCCAGGGTCCACAGGTAGTACCCGGCGGCCAGCAGGTTGGCCTGGTAGGTGAAGGTGATCAGCCGCCAGCCCACGCCCCGGCTGGACGTCAGCTCGACCAGCACCAGTGCGGCCAGCACGCACCCGACGATCGCCAGCCGCAAGCCGGTGCGCAGCGCTGACGGTGCGGCCGGGATATTCACTCCCGCCAGGGTATGCGTTACCCCGGTGTGCGCTCGGCCATGATCCCGGTCAGCATCCCGGGGTCCACGTTGCCGCCGGACAGGATCAGCACGGTCGGGCCCGGCGGTGTGCTGCCCTGCCGGTAGGCCGCCAGCGGCACCGCGCCGCTCGGCTCGGCGACCAGATGCGCGCGGTACACCAGTTCGCGTACCGCGGCGCGGATCTCGTCCTCGGACACCGTGAGGATTCCGGCCAGCACCCGCTGCAAGTGGGCGAAGGTCAGCTCCGAGGGCTGCGACCGCAGCCCGTCGGCGATGGTGCGGTTGCGGTCCTCGATCGGCCAGTCGACCCGGTGGCCGACGCGCAGCGCCTCCGCGGTGTCGGCGGCGAGCTCCGGCTCGACACCGAAGACGGCGGCGTCGGGGCACAGCGCGGAGATCGCGGTGCCGATGCCCGATGCCAGTCCCCCGCCGCTGACCGGGACCAGCACGGTGCGCACCGAGGGCAGGTCCTCGGCGATCTCCAGGCCGATGGTGCCCTGGCCGGCGATCACGTCGGGGTGGTCGAACGGCGGGATCATCGCCCCTCCGGTGTCGCGCAGCACCTGCTCGGCGACCGCCTCGCGCTGTCCCGCCGCGCACAGCACCACCCGCGCACCGAGGTCGCGGGTGGACTGGATCTTGACCGCCGGGGTCTCCTCCGGCATCACGATGTGCGCCCGCAACCCGAAGGCCGCCGCGGCATAGGCCACGGCCTGGGCGTGATTGCCGCTGGAATAGGCCACCACGTCGGTGGCGTCGTCCTTGACCGCGGCCACGGCATTGAACGCACCGCGCACCTTGAACGCGCCGATGGGCTGCAGGCTCTCCGGTTTGATCCACAGCGGCCGGTCCGGATCGCCCCAGCGAGCGGCCAGCAGCGGCGTGCGCACCACATGGGGCCGGATCCGGTCGGCCGCTGCCCGGACATCGTCGATCGTCACCAGTTTCACGAGGTCCAAGTCTGGTGCATGCCGTCGGCGCCGACGTTCCGGGTGGTGCCTAGGCCTTCCGGCCACGTCCAGGAGCCTCGGGATTTCCGGGGCGCTCCCGCAGGCGGTCGACGAACGCGTTCGGTGGACCGGTCAGAGCTGCCTTGGCCGCGGCCCGCGGGGCCGCGGTGACGGTGTCGGCCGTTGCGCGTTCCCGACGGCGGCCGGCCGGTACCGTCACCCTGATGGGGCACGAGCACGGACCTCACCGCGAAGTTCCGCCGGGCATGGCCGAACAGCTGGATCTGGCGCACGCGGGGATGACGTCCTTCGGTCAGCGGCCGTTCCTCACCGAAGTCGGCCAACTCGATTCCTGGCGACCCGACGTGGCCATCGTCGGGGCCCCGTTCGACATCGCGACCACGAACCGGCCTGGTGCACGCTTCGGGCCGCGGGCCATCCGGGCCACCGCCTACGAGCCCGGCACTTATCACATGGATCTGGGGCTGGAGATCTTCGACTGGCTCGAGGTCGTCGACTTCGGTGACGCGTACTGCCCGCACGGCCAGACCGAGGTGTCCCACCGCAACATCAGGGACCGTGTGCACGCGGTGGCCGCGCGGGGCATCGTGCCGGTGGTCCTGGGCGGCGACCACTCGATCACCTGGCCCGCGGCGACGGCGGTGGCCGATGTGCACGGCTACGGCAACGTCGGCATCGTGCATTTCGACGCGCACGCCGACACCGCCGACGAGATCGAGGGCAATCTGGCCAGCCACGGCACCCCGATGCGACGGCTGATCGAGTCCGGCGCGGTGCCCGGATCACACTTCGTCCAGGTCGGTCTGCGCGGTTACTGGCCGCCGCAGGACACCTTCGAGTGGATGCTCGAGCAGCAGATGACCTGGCACACGATGCAGGAGATCTGGGAGCGGGGCTTTCAGGCGGTGATGGCCGACGCGGTGAGCGAGGCACTGGCCAAGGCCGAGAAACTGTACGTCTCAGTCGACATCGACGTGCTCGACCCCGCGCACGCCCCCGGCACCGGCACCCCGGAGCCGGGCGGCATCACCAGCGCCGACCTGCTGCGAATGGTGCGGCAACTCTGCCACCGGCACGACGTCGTCGGGGTGGACGTGGTCGAGGTGGCGCCCGCCTACGACCACGCCGAACTGACCGTCAACGCGGCGCACCGCGTGGTGTTCGAGGCGCTGGCCGGGATGGCGGCCAAGCGGCGCGACGCGGCCGGGGCCCGGCCGGGACCGCCGGCGCGCCCCTGACCGCCGGTCAGGCCTTCTTCACCAGAGTGAACTGGCACACGTCGGTGTAACCGTCGCGGAACAGGTCCGCGCAACCGGTCAGGTACTTCATGTACCGGTCGTAGACCTCTCGGGACTGGATCGCGACGGCTTCGTCTTCGCGCTTGCGCAGCGCGTCGGCCCAGATGTCGAGCGTCTTGGCATAGTGCGGCTGCAGCCGCTGCTGACGCTGCACCGTGAACCCGGCCTTGGTCGCATGCTCTTCGACGACCTCGGGCTTGGGCAGGTCACCGCCGGGGAAGATCTCGTCCATGATGAACTTCGAGAACCGCAGCAGCTTCATCGTCACCGGCAGGCCCTTTGCCGCGAACTCCTCGTCGCTGGGCTTGATGATGGTGTGCAGCATCATCACGCCGTCCTCGGGAAGCACCTGATAGGCCTTCTTGAAGAACTCGTCGTAGCGGTCACGGCCGAAATGCTCGAACGCGCCGATCGACACGATGCGGTCGACGGGCTCGTCGAACTGCTCCCAGCCGGCCAGCAGCACGCGCTTGCTGCGTGGGCTGTCGAGTCCATCGAGCACCTTCTGGACATGGGCCTGCTGGTTGCGGCTCAGGGTCAGGCCGATGACGTTCACGTCGTACTTCTCGGCGGCGCGCTTGATGGTGGCGCCCCAGCCGCAGCCGATGTCGAGCAGCGTCATGCCGGGCTCGAGGCCGAGCTTGCCGAGCGACAAGTCGATCTTGGCGAGCTGCGCCTCTTCCAGCGTCATGTCGTCACGCTCGAAGTAGGCGCAGCTGTAGGTCTGGGTCGGGTCGAGGAACAGACGGTAGAACTCGTCCGACAGGTCGTAGTGCGACTGGACGTCCTCGAAGTGAGGCTGCAGGTCCGAAGAGCCGCTCGGGTTTTCAGGCAAGGTAGGAGCTCTCGTAGATTTGGGGAATCTGGTCGGGGACGGCCCCGCCGTGTTTCGAGGACCTGTCCCGTTCGCGCAGTTACGGAATCGTACCGCACAGCAACGGCCGGCCGGCAGCAGACCACATGCCGGCCCCGGGGTGCGTGCGACGCGCCGGAGTGGGTACCCGGTGCACGGTCCGGCCGCGTCCGGCCCGACCGCGCATATGGTGAAACGACACCCCCTGTCCCCTACCTCCCGGAGAGATCACCGATGACCACCCCCGACCGCAACCCGCTCGGAGACGCCCCCGAGGCCGACGTGGTCGAACAGCTGACCCCCGCCGCCGACGTCGACGAGGAGAGCTGGGCCGACGCCGCACAGATCGGCGCGGACCGCAGCTGGCAGGCCAGCGAGGCCGATCTGATCGAGCAGTCCATCCCGGTGCCCGAGGACGAGTCCGAGTTCGACCGCTGAGGTTGCCGTCACCGGTCGGCGGGTATGTCGGCTCGGTGAAGGACGCGACTGACGAGACGATCGACGCCGTCGGCAAGGTGACCGAGGCGCTGGAGTTCGTGGAGCGGGCCCGCGGGCATCTGTACTCCTTCCATCAGTTGATGGGCCACGCGGACCTGGTGCTCGGCGAAGCCTGCGAGGCGTTGCGCGAGGCTGGACACGAAGCAGTGGCCGAGCGCCTGGAAAACGAGATCGTGGGCCGCAACGTGCTGAACGGGCGGTGGACGTTCCAGGTCGTCGAGGAGTTCGACGACGACTACTGGTCCCTGTTCCGCGAGCACGAGGCCCGCGTCCGGGACGAGCTGGTCGGCGGGGCGCGGCACCTGCACGAAGCCCGGATGAAAGAGGACCGGCGCACGCACGGCAGAGAGGGTCATGAACGGCGGCCCTGAAGCTACCCTTGGGCCGTATGGGCCCGGGCGCAGACAACGCAACCGTCACCCGGACGAACGGGGTCGCTCCGCCGCAGGTGCCGCTGGCCGACGTCGACCTGGGCTCCTGGGATTTCTGGGGTCGCGATGACGACTACCGCGACGGAGCGTTCGCCACGCTGCGCCGTGAGGCGCCGGTCTCCTTCCACTCGGCCTACGTCGTCGACGCTCAGGACCCGGTGGCCGGGCACTGGGCACTGACCCGTCACGAGGACGTGTTCTTCGCGAGCAGGCACCCCGAGATCTTCAGCTCCGCGCTGGGAATCGTCATCGGCGACCAGACCCCTGAGCTCGCCGAGTATTTCGGCTCGATGATCGCGATGGACGACCCGTGGCACACCCGACTCCGCAACATCGTGCGCAGCGCGTTCACTCCGCGGGTACTGGCGATGATCGAGGATTCGGTGCGTCAGCGCGGACGCAGCCTCGTCGCGGACATGGTGGCCGCCCACCCCGACGGCCGCGGGGACATCGTCGCCGAGCTGGCCGGCCCGCTGCCGTTGCAGATCATCTGCGACATGATGGGCATCCCGGAGCGCGACCACCAGAAGGTGTTCCACTGGACCAACGTGATCCTCGGGTTCGGCGACCCCGAGATCGCCACCGACTTCGACGAATTCGTCAGCGTGGCGATGGACATCGGTGCCTATGCGACCGCGCTGGCCGAAGACCGGCGCGCCCGCCCCGGCGACGATCTGACCACCAGCCTGGTCCGTGCCGAGCTCGACGGCGAGCGCCTGACCTCGGCCGAGGTGGCGTCGTTCTTCATCCTGCTGGTGGTGGCCGGCAACGAGACCACGCGCAACGCGATCAGCCACGGGGTGCTGGCGCTGAGCCGATACCCCGACCAGCGTGAGCGTTGGTGGGCCGACTACGCCGGCATGGCACCCACTGCCGTGGAGGAGGTGGTCCGATGGGCCTCTCCCGTCGCCTACATGCGCCGTACCGCCACCCGTGACGTCGAGGTGGCCGGGGTGAGAATCGCTGCGGGCGACAAGGTTTCGCTGTGGTACGGGTCAGCCAACCGGGATGAGACGAAGTTCGACGATCCGTGGTCGTTCGACGTCGGCCGCCACCCCAACCCGCACGTGGGCTTCGGGGGTGGCGGCGCGCACTTCTGTCTGGGGGCCAATCTCGCTCGCCGCGAGATCACGGTCGCATTCGAGGAGTTGCACCGGCAGGTGCCAGACATCCGCGCCGTCGCCGAGCCCGATCGTCTGCACTCGGCGTTCATCCACGGGATCAAGCGCCTGCCGGTGGCCTGGGACGGTTAACGACTGCGCACGTCCGGGCGCACCTGCGGGTCGCCGTCGTGCAGGCCGGTGGTGCCGTCGCGGTCGGTGACGGCGTGCTTGCCGCCGAGACCGGCGTCGTCGTTCTTGGCGTCGAAGGTCTTCGCGGTGTCGTTCTTGGCGTTCGAGGTGCTGCGGGGATCCAGCTTGTCGGCGTGCTCACGGCGCGCGTCGATGTGTTCCTGCGAGTGGCTCAGCGAGTCGCGACGGCTCGCGGCGGTATCGGCCAGACGTGCGGCCTCGGCCGCCTTGGCGTCCGCCTCGGCCTGCGCGGCACGGGCCTTGGCCTCGGTCTCCTCCACGATCGAGGCCTGACGCTGCACGCGCTTGCTGTCCTGGTGGACCTCCTGGCGGATGCGGTCGGCTTCCTCGGCACGGCGGCGGTTGCGGGTACGGCGGGCCAGGAAGACCACCACCCCGACGACGATGAGCGCGATGATGGCGGCGATCACGATCCACACGACATTGTTGGTGTCCATGCCCGGCTCCTAGAGTCACGGGGGCAGCCACGGTTGACGGCCCCGTTGATTGGCCGGATGCCCGGGCAGCGGACGAGCTAAACCGTGACGCCGTCAGGGTTCCGTCATAGTCGCATCACATTTCGGTCAGAGCGTGGCGGTGCGCGGACCGCTTTCCTGGCAGGACTTCTGCGGCGGATTGCCCTTGGTCGCGCACCCGCGCCCGGTCGCGGTGTAGGTGGCTCCGGGGCGATAGGGCTGGAAGAACACCTGGGCGGGAACGATGCCGGGGCCCTGGGCGCAGAGGCCGGGCCCGGCGTCGCCCTGCATCTGCAGGCACGCGGTGGTCGAGTAGGTCGTGCCGCCGTCGCAGCCGCGGGTGGTGACGGTGGCGGTGACCATGTCGGTGCCGGACACGTTGACCACGGTCGGCGCGCTGAGCTCGTAGTCGCACGCGGCGGTCGGAGCGGGTTGCGCGGCGGCGACGGCAGTCGTGGATCCCAGCAACGAGGCGGTGGCGGCCAGCACGGCGAACGTCCGGAACATCCCTGGATCGTAGGGCACCGCGCCGCGCCGGCTATCCGACGTGGGTCCCCAGCCAGCCCAGGGTGCGCGACCAGGCATCGGCTGCCGCAGCGGGGTCGTAGCGGTCGCCGGTGTCGTTGAAGAAGGCGTGGTTGGCGCCGGGTTCGGTGACCAGTTCGTGCACCATCCCGGCTTTCTGCAGCGCAGCCCTGGCTGCCGGTTCGGTGGCGTTGACCCGCTGATCGAGTTCGCCGTAGAAACCCAGCACCGCGACATTGCGCGATCCGGCGAAGTCGGGATTGTCGGGGGTGGGTCCGTAGAACGGGAACGCCGCGGCCAATTCCGGCGCTCCTTCGGCCAGCAACCGCCACACCAGCCCGCCACCCATGCAGAACCCGATCGCGGCGATCTTGCGCCGGGGGGCGCGGCGGGTGACCTCGGCGATGCCCGACCTCAGATCGGCGATCATGTCCTCCGGCGCCCGGTTGCCCAGCGCCGCGGTGGCCTCGGCCGGGTCGGCGAACCGCGCGGTGCCGCCCTGCTCGGACAGCAGGTCGACAGCCAGGCTGGAATAGCCGGCCCCGGCGAGGCGGCCCGCCACCGAACGCACCCAGTCGTTGAGTCCCTTGTTCTCGTGGATCACCAGGATCCCGCCGCGGGCATCGTCGGCATGGGCCCACGCGCCCTGCAGGTCACCGCGCGGGCCGCCCAGGTCACCGGCACGGTGGGCAGTGCCTTGTCCATGCCGGGCGGCGGTGCGGACGTGGACGATTCGTCGCCGGCCGGGGCCTCGCTGTTCTGGGCCTCCTGCCTGTTCTGCCCGCACGCGGTGATCAGCGCGGTGGCGGCCGCGGTGCCGACGCCCAGCAGGGCGAGCCGACGCAGCGCCTCCCGGCGCGACATCAGGCCGTCGACGTGGTCGGTCGCGATCTCCTCGGCGATGTAGCGCTGCAACGGCGTCACAAGGCCCGATTATGCGCTTGTGGCCAGTTCACCGGTGCCGAGTAGACACACGCCGAATTCTGTTCACCGATTTCGTTGACACCCGTCGGACGGCGCTGTTCGATGAGGGCTGTGACCTACGACACGATCATTCGCGGCGGCCGCTGGTTCGACGGCACCGGCGCTCCTTCGGCGGTGCGCACCCTCGGCATCCGGGACGGGCACGTCGCCGCCATCAGTGACGGCGACCTCGACGAGACCGGCTGCCCGCAGGTGATCGACGCCGCCGGCAAATGGGTGCTGCCCGGCATGCTCGACATCCACACCCACTACGACATCGAGGTGCTCGGCGGACCGGCCCTGGCGGAGTCGCTGCGCCACGGCGTGACCACGGTGATGCTCGGCTCGTGCTCGCTGTCGACGGTCTACGTGGACGGCCCCGACGCCGGCGACATCTTCGGACGCGTCGAGGCCATCCCCCGCGAGCACGTGATCGCCGCGGTGGAGCGGCACAAGAACTGGTCCAGCGGCGAGGAGTACATCGCCGCGCTGGAGGCGCGCCCGCTCGGCCCCAACGTCGCGGCGTTCCTCGGGCACTCCGACATGCGCGCGGCCACCATGGGCCTGGACCGCGCCACCCGCAAGGACGAGCGGCCGACCGCGGGCGAGCAGGCCCGAATGGAGCAGATGCTCACCGAGGCGCTGCGCGCCGGGTTCGTCGGGATGTCCTCGCAGCAACTGCTGTTCGACAAACTCGACGGCGAGGTGTGCCGCTCGCGCACGCTGCCCTCGACCTATGCCAAGCCGCGCGAACTGCGCCGGCTCAAGTCCCTGCTGCGCCGGTCCGGCCGGGTTCTGCAGTCCGGACCCGACATCGAGAACCCGCTCGACGTGGGCTCGCAGGTCTTCCGGTCGCTCGGTGTGTTCCGCAACCCGCTCAAGACCAGCCTGCTCTCGGCGGCCGACATCAAGTCCAACCCGGCAGCCGTGAAACTGCTGGGACCGCTTGCGCGCCTGGTGAACCGGCTCGGTGGCGATTTCCGATGGCAGCATCTGCCGGTGCCGTTCGAGGTGTACGCCGACGGTATCGACCTGGTGATCTTCGAGGAGTTCAGCGCCGGTGCGGCCGCGCTGCACCTGGCCGACGAGGTCGAGCGCAACGAACTGCTGCGCGACGAAGCCTACCGGCGCCGCTTCCGCAAGGACTACGACGCGAAGTTCGGCATGCGGGTGTGGCACCGCGACTTCTTCGACGCCGAGATCGTCTCCTGCCCTGAGGAATCGGTGATCGGCCAGTCGTTCGGTGAGGTGGGCCGGGCGCGCGGCCTGCACCCGGTGGATGCGTTCCTCGACCTCGTGCTCGCGCACGGCAAGGAACTGCGCTGGCGCACCACGATCTCCAACCACCGGCCCGAGGTGCTCCGAAAACTCGCTGCCGACAGCGGAATCCAGATGGGCTTCTCGGACGCCGGGGCGCACCTGCGCAACATGGCGTTCTACAACATGGGCCTGCGCCTGCTGCGCCACGTGCAGGACGCGGCCAGGGCCGGGCGGCCGTTCATGACGGTCGAGCAGGCCGTGCACCGACTCACCGGCGAGCTGGCGGACTGGTACCGGCTCGACGCCGGCCATCTGCGGCTCGGCGACCGCGCCGACGTGGTGATCGTCGACCCCGAGCGCCTCGACGGCACGCTGGACCGCTACGCCGAAGCGCCGGTGGAGCAGTACGGCGGGCTGTCGCGGATGGTGAACCGCAACGACGACACCGTCTCGGCCGTGTTCGTCGGCGGCCGGGCGGTGTTCCTGGACGGCGAGCTCACCGCGCTCGTCGGCGCCGAACGCACCGGACGATTCCTGCGGGCCGCCCACAGAACACCTGCGCTGCGGGACGAGGTGCCCGCTCATGCCGGTTGACCAACTGCCCGGCACCGACCGGGTCGAGGCCGCCGTGCACGGGATGTGGGAGGCGCTCTCGGCGCGCGACTGGGACTCGCTCAAGACGTTCCTGGCCACCGACTGCATCTACCTCGACGTGCCGGTCGGCCCGGCCGCAGCGGCCCGCGGGCCGGAGGACATCGTCAAACGCCTCAAGATCGGCATCGAACCGCTGGCCGGCTACCGGAACTTCCCCGGCCTGATGGTCAGCAACGGCGCCGACGTGATGTACGAACACAGCGAGCGATGGCAATGGGCCAGCGGCGAATCCGCGCTGCTGAAGTTCGTCACCGTGCACCGGGTGCAGGACGGGCTGATCACGCTGTGGAAGGACTACTGGGACATGAGCGCACTGGCCGACCACGCTCCGCCGACCTGGTTGGCGGACTTCGCCGACGCGGACATGTCATGGGTCTTCGACGCGACCGGACTGGTGTGAGGAGCAGACAATGCTGGATCTGAAGATCACCGGCGGCACGGTCGTCGACGGAACCGGCGCCGACCGCTTCCGGGCCGACATCGGTGTCAAGGACGGGCGCATCGTCGAGGTGCGCCGCCGCGACGGCGAGGACCAGGGACTGCAGACGGAGGCGGCACAGGAGATCGACGCGACCGGACGGATCGTCGCGCCGGGGTTCGTCGACGTGCACACCCATTACGACGGGCAGGTCACCTGGGACGAGACCCTCGAGCCGTCGAGCATGCACGGAGTCACCACCGTGGTCAGCGGCAACTGTGGGGTCGGCTTCGCCCCGGTCCGGCCCGGGCGTGAGCAGTGGCTGATCGAGCTGATGGAAGGCGTCGAGGACATCCCCGGGTCCGCGCTGGCCGAAGGCATCACCTGGCAGTGGGAGAGCTTCCCCCAGTACCTGGACGCCATCGAGAAGCGCAGCCTCGCCGTCGACTACGGCACCCAGATCGCCCACGGTGCGGTGCGCGGATACGCGATGGGTGAGCGCGGAGCCCGCAACGAGGAGGCCACCGCCGAGGATATCGCCGCGATGGCCCGCCTCGTCACCGAAGCCGTCGAGGCCGGCGCGCTGGGCTTCTCCACCTCGCGCACCGAGGCGCACCGCGCGATCGACGGGCGGGCGGTCCCCGGCACCTACGCCGCCGAGGCCGAGCTGTTCGGACTGGGCCGCGCGATGGCCGCGGGCGGCCGCGCGGTGTTCGAGGTGGCCCCGCAGGGTACTGCGGGCGAAAGTCCGGCCGAGGCGTGCATGCGTGAGATGGAATGGATGGCAAAGCTTTCCGAGGATATCGACCGGCCGGTGTCCTTCACGCTGATCCAGGCTTCGCACACACCGGACCTCTGGCGTCGACAGCTCGACCGAGCCGAGAAGGCCCATGAGAACGGTGTCGAGTTGTACGCACAGTTCGCCGCCCGCCCGTTCGGGATGTTGCTGGGTTTCCCCGGGTACCACGCCTTCACCCACCGCCCGACGTTCCGCGCGGTGTCGGCGGGGTCGACCCGTGGCGAACTCGCGGCCCGGTTGGCCGATCCCGCGGTCAAGGCGGCGATCCTCGCCGAGGAGGATCTGCCTCCGACGCCGGGCGCACTGCTCGACGGTCTGTTCGCGCTGGCGCAGTACAGCACCGAGCGTATCTACGCCATCGGCGATCCTCCGGACTACGAACCGACGCCGGACAAGACGGTGGCGGCGATCGCGGCGGCCCGCGGTCAGAATCCGCTGGAGACGATGTACGACCTGATGCTGGAGGCCGACGCCGGCGCCATGCTCATGCTGCCGTTCTTCAACTACGCCGAGGGCGACCACCGCGCGATCCACGAGATGATGCAAAGCCCCGCCGCGGTTTCCGGCCTGTCGGACGGCGGCGCGCACTGCGGACTGATCTGCGACGCCTCCTACCCCACCTTCCTGCTGACACATTGGGCCAGGGACCGGCACCGGGGCCCGAAGTTCTCGCTGGAATACGTGGTGCGCAAGCAAACCCTCGAAACCGCAACGCTTTTCGGTCTGTCCGACCGCGGCGTGATCGCTACCGGCAAGCGGGCCGACGTCAATGTCATCGACATGGACGCGCTGCGCCTGGGAGTGCCGCGGATGGTCTACGACCTGCCCGCCGGCGGGCGCCGCCTGATCCAGGGCGCGTCGGGCTATGACGCGACGGTGGTCAACGGCGTGGTGACCCGGCGACACGGCGCGGACACCGGCGCCCGGCCGGGCCTGCTGCTGCGCGGAGTCCGCTGACTTGCCCGCCGAAATTGCGTTCCACGCGGTGTTTTCGCGAAAAGAGCCGCGTGGAATGCAATTTCGCGGGACAGGTCAACCGGCGAGCAGGCCGTCGATCTGATTGATGGCCGACGAGGCGCCCTCGACCATGCCCATGTCGAGAACCTTCTGCAGGTCCTCGGCGGACTCGTAGACGCTGACGAAGGTCGACCGGGTGCCACCGTCGTGCTCGGCGAACGTGAAGACGTTCTTGGACACCGGCATATCGGGGTCCGGGTTGAAGTCCAGGTCGGCGAACCCGTCGTCGAACTCGAAGCCGTTCGGTTCGTCCACGGCCGTCACCTGCCAGTACCCGGGGTACTTCTCCCCGTCCGGTCCGGTCATGAAGTAGGTCACGCGGCCGCCGGGCCGCAGCTCGTGGTCCACCACGGTCGCCGGGCAGTCCGGTGGCCCCCAGACCTTTTCGAGCTGGCGCGGGTCGGCGTAGATCTGCCACACCCGGCGCACCGGAGCGGCGAAATCGGCGACGATGGTGAGCGTCCGGTTCTCCAGATCCTGGAACACGTCGGTCACTGGCATGGTCATTCCTCCTGATCGGGGTCCTCATTCGGGCGTTCGGCGGCGATGAGCGCGTCGATGCGGGCCACCCGGCCACGCCAGATCTGCTCCAGTTCGGTGAGCAGGGCCGCCACCGACCGGACCGCCGTCACGTCACCGCTGGCCAGTTGCTCGCGGCCGTTGCGCCGCTTGGTCAGCAGACCGGCCCGGTCCAGTACGGCGACGTGTTTCTGTACCGCGGCGAAGCTCATGTCGTAGTTCGCCGCCAGCGCGGAGACCGAGTGCTCTCCGGCGAGCACCCGGCGCATGATGTCCCTCCGGGTGCGATCGGCGAGCGCGTGGAACAGTGCGTCCGCCCTGTCCTCGTCCTGCACGATCACCACCACAACATACAACCGAATGGTTGCATGTTGTCAAGGGGTCTGCGGCAGGTAATTACAGCGTGAGCTTGCAGGCCTGACCGATGTCGAGGGTGCGCAGCATGCGGCCCATGCCCACCCACATCGCGCACGAGATGGCCAGGTCGGTCAGCAGTTCGCCGTCGAAATGCTCGCCGGCGCGCCGCCAGAAGTCCTCGTCGTCGCGCAGTTCGGTGTGCCCGGTGGCGAACCGGTGGGCGAACTCCATCGCGACGCGCTCCTGGTCGCTGTAGCCCGGCCAGGTCCGCCACTGCGTGGCGTAGTCGTAGAACTCCTCGTCGATCCCGTTGGCCTCGCCTTCGCCATCCCGGGTGTTCTGGCAGACCACGCACTCGTTGGCGTAGGCGATGACGATGCGTGCGGCTTCCCGGACCCGCATCGGCAGCCGGCTCTTGGTGTAGACGGCGTTGGCCAACTGGGCCATCGCGGTGCCCAGTTCGGGCGACTTCACCGCGAACCCGGTCACGTCGTCGTCGGCGAAGTCCCCGATTCGGCTCATGAACCGCATGCTAGCCGCGTTGATTCGCCGCGGTGGCCAGTTGGTTCCGGTCGTCGTCCCAGTCGCGCTGCACCAGCAACCGCTGCGCGATCTTCTCCAGCGCGGCCTCGACCTCGGCGCGGTCCGGGCGGCCCTCGAAACCCGGTGAGCTCTCCAGCTTGGCCACGATCCGGCTGACCAGCGCCGCGGACGTCGCGTCGACCTGACGCGCGCCGGACTGGGTCAACCACAGCTGGTCTCCGGTGCGCAGCGCCAGCCCGCACTCGATGAGCCGGTCGAAGGTCGGCTCCAGCACCTCTGGCGGCACCCGCAGGCGTTCGGCCATCTCGCTGAGCCGCGCCGACCCGAAAACCTGACTCTGCCGGTAGATCTGGATCACCGCCCACAGCAGCGCCACGTCGGACTCGCAGCCGCGGGTGCCCGCGATGCTGCGCAGCCGGATCTCCGGCGACTGGCGCACCAGCCGGCTCACCGCCGTCTCCAACATCTCCTCCGGGGTGTCGGAGGTGGGCATCCCGAAGCCCTCCCCCATGTCCCGCGCCGCGGCCGCCTCGATCTCCTGCAGCGGCACCTGTTTGAGCGTCAGCGCGACGACGAAACCGATCGCGGCGACCGGGGCCGCACACAGGAACACCAGACCCAGCGAGTCCGCGTACGCGGTCACGATCGGGGCGGCGACCTCCGGTGGCAGCTGATGCAGCACCCGCGGGGACTCGGCGGCCTCGGGTGGGGCGCCGCCGGCGGCCAGCGCGGTCGTGATCCGCGCGTGCAGGAAGTTGGCGAACAGCGACCCGAAGATCGCCGCGCCGAACGAGCTTCCGATGGTCCGGAAGAACGTCACCCCCGAGGTGGCCACCCCGAGGTCGGAGAACTTCACCGTGCTCTGCACGATCAGGATCAGCACCTGCATGCACATGCCGATGCCGGTGCCCAGGACGAACAGGTACGCGCTCTGCTGCAGCATCGGGGTGCTCGCGTCCATCTGCGAGAGCAGCACGAAGCCCAGCACCATCACCGCGGTGCCGGCCACCGGGAAGATCTTGTAGCGGCCGGTGCGGCTGACCAGTACACCGCTGCCCATCGAGGTCAGCAGCAGCCCGCCGACCATCGGCAGGGTGCGCAGTCCCGATTCAGTGGCCGAGACGCCGTCGACGAACTGCATGAACGTCGGCAGGAACGTCAGCGCACCGAGCATCGCGAAGCCGACGATGAACGACAGGATGCAGCACACCGTGAACACCGGGCTGGCGAACAGCCGGATCGGCAGGATCGGTTCGGCGGCGCGCAGTTCCACGCGCACGAAGAGGACCAGGGCGATCACCGAGCCGACGAACAGCCCGATGATCTGCGGCGACGACCAGGCGTAGGTGCCGCCGCCCCAGCTGGTGGCCAGCGTGAGCCCGGAGGCGCCGAGCCCGATCAGCGCGATGCCGGCGAAGTCGATGACCGGTTTCCCGCGCCTGGTCAGCGCCGGGATGGTGGTCAGCGCGACCATGAGCACCACGATGCCGATCGGGACGTTGATCCAGAAGGCCCAGCGCCAGCTGAGGTGATCGGTGAAGTACCCGCCGAGCAGCGGTCCGATCACCGTCGTCACGCCGAACACCGCACCCAGTGCACCCTGGTAACGCCCGCGGTCACGCAGCGGGATCACCTCACCGATCAACGCTGCCGCGGTGACCATCAGCGCGCCGCCGCCGATGCCCTGCAGGGCACGGGAGGCAACGAGCATCTCCATCGACGAGGAGATGCCGCACAGCACCGAACCGGCCAGGAAGAACAGGATGGCCACGGCGAAGATCACCTTGCGGCCGAACATGTCGCCGAGCTTGCCGACGATCGCGGTGGCGATGGTCGAGGCCAGCAGGTAGCTCGTGACCACCCAGGACTGGTGGCCCGCGCCTCCGAGGTCGGCGACCACGGTCGGCAGCGCCGTCGCGACGATCGTCTGGTCCAGCGCGGCCAGCAGCATGCCGAGCACCACCGCGACGAAGATGATGTTGCGCCGCTGCGGACTGACGGGGGTCGGCTCCGCCGGCTCGGTGGCCTCGCGATGTGCTGCAGGGGACGCCGTCATGCCTGCCTTCCTGGTTGCACGTAGCTCTCATAGCTCATCGTTAGGTGAGCTATGGAAGTTACGCTAGTCAGGCAGCCGGCATTCCCGCCGACGTGAAACCCGAACCCCTACTGCGGCGGACGGGACACGCACTGAGCCAGGTACAGCTCCTCGCCCAGCTTGGCCATCAGCTCCAGCTGGGTCTCCAGATAGTCGATGTGCAGTTCCTCGTCGGCCAGGATCTTCTCCAGCAAGGTCGCCGACGTCGCGTCGCCCTTCTCGCGGCACATCATGATGCCCGGCTTGAGCCGTGCGACCACCTCGTACTCGATCGCCAGATCGGCCTCGAACTGCTCTCGCACGGTCTGCCCGACCCGCAGGGAGAACAGCCGCTGGTAGTTCGGCAGGCCGTCCAGGATGAGAATGCGATCGGTGATGTGCTCGGCGTGAACCATTTCCTCGAATGATTCTTTCCGAGTGTGCTCGGCCAATTCGGAGAATCCCCAATTGTCCTGCATCTTGGAATGCAGGAAATACTGGTTGATGGCCGTCAATTCGCTCGTCAATTGCTCGTTGAGCAATTTGAGGACCTCGGGATCGCCTTGCATGATCGGCTCCTAAACGCCTGGCGGGCTGATTGCGTGCGCTATCTGCACGGGCTGTGTGCGAGCCCTTTCAATCTAGTGCATTTCGCAGGGCAAATGAACGCCAATGTGCGTGTGCGGGGCGTGTTGCCGCGAAGTTCCGCCGGGCGGGACCCCAGTTCAGCCGCCAACTCTGGACTGCCTAGGCTAAGTAAGGTTAGACTGCGCTAACTGATTCCGGCCGACTATAGGTAAGGGTAACCAATGGGTGAGTACGATCTGCACTCATTCATTCTTGCCTGTGATTTCCGGGTCGACGACATCGACCGCATGTGGGAATGGCTCAAGCGGCACCGGGAATCCCTTTCGGAGATCGGCGCCCATCATGTCGTGCTCTACGAATCCATTTGGGAGCCGCGCCGCGTGCTGGCGACTATCGGAATCCGCAACGCGCATTCGATTCGCGACGTGCTGAGTTCGCCGGCGATGTTCGAATGGTTCGACATTTCCGGCGCCGACGACATTCCGCCGGTATTCGGCGGCGAGGTTGTCGAGAAGATCGATCTGGACGGGGTCAGCGACGCGGCCCACGTCGGCCGGGTCGTCGTCGGCGTGATGTCCTCGGTGGCCGACGTGGCGGAACTGATGGTCAAGGTCCACGACGGCCTGGAGCGGTTCAAGAAGGGCGGGGTCCGCAAGATCTGGGTGTACCGCGCCCTGGACGACGGCCATGAGGTGCTGATCCTGCAGGAGATCGCCGACGAGGCCAGCGCCCGGCAGTGGATCGAGCATCCCGACGCCGCGGCCGAGTGGATGACCAACGCGGGCATGGGCCCCTACCCCAAACGGTTCGTGGGCCGGTTCGCGCACCTGATGAGCGTCGGCGAACAGGGTTAGGGGCCGCGATGTTCGTCTGTCTGTGCACCGGCGCCACGAGCCACGTGGTCAACGAGGTCGTGGCCAACGGCGCCCGGACGTCCAAGGACATCGCCGAGGCGTGCGGTGCCGGAGCCGACTGCGGCCGGTGCCGGCGCACGCTGCGGGCCATCATCGAGGCGCACTACGCGTGCAGGCCGGAGAGGGTCGCGCGGTAGCGCTCAGGACTTGCGCTGACCGGTGAACTCGGCGAGCGCCGCGGCGTTGGCGATCCCGCCGAGCAATTCCTGGAAGTGCGCGTTCTCCCGTTCGGTCGCGGCCGCGATCCCGTCGCGATACGGGGCCACGATCGTCTTCTTGACCGCGACCAGACTCGGGATCGACCGGGCGGCAAGAACTTCGGCGTGTCGACGGGCCTCGGCCAGCAGTTCCTCCGGTTCGCAGACCTTCCACGCGATCCCCATGCGCTGGGCCTCGGCGGCGTCGACCCACTCCGAGGACAGCAGCAGCCATGCCGCGTTCTGCCGACCGATCAACTGCGGCAACAGGTATGACGAAGCAGCCTCGGGTGCGACCCCGAGACTGGTGAACGGGCACTTCAACCGTGCCGTCGTCGACATGAACACCAGATCGGCGTACCCGAGGATCGTCGTGCCGATGCCCAGCCCGACGCCGTTGACCGCGCAGATCAGCGGCTTGGGCAGCTCGGTGAGCGCGTCGATCATCGTGGTGAAGTGGCTGCCCTCGCTGGTCAGCGAGCCATCGGCGATACCGGCCTGCATCTCCTTGAGATCGTTGCCCGCGCTGAACGCCCGCCCCGCTCCGGTGAGCAGTACGACCGCGACGTCGGGATCCTCGGCCGCGTCGCGCAGCGCGGTCGCGGTGGCCAGGTAGAGCTCCTGGTTGAACGCGTTGAGCGCCTCGGGCCGGTTCAGGACCAGGGTCCGGACCCGGTTCTCGTCGCTGATCTGCAGAGTCACGCGGGCAGCCTATCCGCAGCGGCGAACGGATCACGCCACACATAGCGACTCGTCGGCACCGTGTCGATGTTCTCGTCGGCGCCGAACGCCTTGGTGCTGGCCACCATCCGGGCCATCCGGTCGCCGACGTCGGCGTCGTCGGCGGCCCCGAAGAACGCGTGCAGATCGGAGGTCGCCTCGATCGGGAACAGTTCCTCCACGATCCCCGAGATTGCCGGCGCGTCGTCGGTCAACGCCCGCACCACGGTGTTCTGGGTGTAGCCGAACGTGGACTGGGTGTCGATCGCGACCTGGGTGTGGTGGTGGTGCCAGCGGTGCAGCCACGTCGCCTCGGCCAGGCCGGCCGGTCTGCGCAGCAACGCGATGTTGGCGAAACCCGGTGTGCGCGCGCCGGCTTCCGTGCGCGGCGCCTTGAGCGGCACCGACTCGGTCACCAGGTAGGCGGCGAGCTGCGCGCAGTGCTCGCTCAACAGCTCTGTCGCAGTGCGAATCTGATCGCCGTAGTACTGCTCGGTCCAGAGGCTGACGAAGGCCAGCACCGGGGGGTCCAGCGTGGTCAGTGTCATCAGCGAGTCCCGGACCGGCGCATCGCGCACATGCACGGTCAGCCCCGGTGCCCCGGTGCCCAGTAGGGCCTCGGCGACTTCGGTGCGAAGCCGCGCGCACCAGGCGTCGTCACCCGGGGCACCACGCAGGGCGATCATGACTTTCTCCACCCGGCGAACATAGCCGGGTCAGAATGGACTCGTGACCATGGGCCTGGTGCTGCGACCGGCGATGCCGGACCTCGCCGCGGTGTGCGCAGCCTGCTCTGCGTCGCGGTGGTGGCGGTGCTGGCGGTGCTGTGGGGACCGCAGGGATCCGTCACCCCGGCGGTCGGCGCCGCGGCCGTGGCCTGCGCGACCGCGCTGCAGGACCGGCCCCGCGGGCGCGTCACCGTGCTGCTTCTGGTCTCGGCGCTGACGACGACGGCGGTGCTGCTGGGCACGGCGGCGTCCGGGTTCTCCCCCGCCTTCCTCGTCGTCGCCGTCGCGTGGTGCTTCGGCGCGTCGCTGCTGTGGGCGCTGGGCGCCAACGCGGGCTTGGTCGGAGCCGCGTCGGCCGCGCTGCTGGTCTCGGTCCCGCCGGTGGTGTCGGGGCCGGCCGCGGTGCTGGGCACGGCGCTGCTGGCTCTGATGGGCGGGCTGCTACAGATCTGGGTCATCTCGTTGTGGCCGCCGCTGCGCTGGCGCAGGCAGCGCGACGCGCTCGTGGGCGCCTACCGGGCGCTGGCCGCCGACGCCCGCCGGATCGGCGACGCATCAGGCGCCGAAGGCCGTGCGGTGGACGCCGAACCGCTGACCGCGCTGCGGGATGCGTTCACCACCACCGGCCGTCAGCACCGGCCGGTGTCGTATCGCGGGTGGTACGCGCTGCCCGAGCGGATCGCCGCGCTGCTCACCGAGCTCTCGGCGATGCCCGACCGGTCGCAGGCCCTGGCTTTGGCGCTCGAGGAGGCGGCGGACACGCTCGCCGCGGTCGCGGACACCGGAAGGTCGGGACGGGTGCGCGCCGACGTGGCGATCGGCCGGTTCGACAGCGTCGCGGCGGCCGTCGGTGGCGACGAGCAGGACGTGGTGCAACGGCTGTCCGCGCTGTTGCACGAGGCGGTGGCGATGCGGCTCGGCGACTTCGTGCCGTCGGCGCCGGACGCGGTGCGGGTGCGCCGGCCCGAGTTGCGCACCTCGGTGGGCTCGGCGCTGGACGCCGTCCGCGGCCACTTCGAGCGTGACTCGCCGGTGCTGCGGCACGCACTGCGAGTGGCGGTCGTGATCGCGCTGGGATGTGCGATCGACCGCTACTCCGGCGGGGCGTACGGCGTCTGGATCCCGCTGACCGCGTTGCTGGTGCTGCGGCCGGAGACCGCGCACACCTACACCCGGTGCGCGGGCCGGGTGGCGGGCGCGCTGGTCGGCATCGCCGCGGCGTCGACGGTGCTGGTGATCCTGGGCCCCGGCGTCGGGGGGTCGGCCGCGTTCGCCGTGGTGGCGGTCGGGATCGCCTGCCTGATGTCGGGATCCGGCTATGTCGCGATGGCGGCGGGCCTGGCGGCCACCGCGGTGTTCCTCGTGGACGGCGGTCGTCCCGGCGTGCCCGCTGCGCTCGGCGACCCGCTGCTGGCCACCCTGATCGGTGGCGCACTGGCGTTGGTGGCCCACGTGGTGCTGCCCGACGACGCGATGACCCGGTTGTCACAACGGGCGGGCGAGCTGCTCAAGACCGAACTCGATTACGCCGCCACGGTGATCAAGTCCTACGTGCACGAGGTCGGGCACCCGCGGGAGTCGATGACGGCCGCCTGGCAGCGGGCCTTCCGTGCGCGGTCGGCGTTCGAGGCGACGTCCGGGGCCATGCGGATGGAGTCGCGCGAACTACGGCACTGGCTGCGGTCCTATCGCACCGCGTTGAACACCATCACCAGTTCGTGCGCGACCCTGGAAGACCATCTGCCGGCGCACGCGGTGACCGACGACCGCGACTTCGCCGTCGCGGTCGACGAATACGTCGAGGCGCTGTGCGGGGATCCGCCGACGGCCGGGTCACCGTGGACGGTGGACGCCGCGGAACTGGCCGCCGCCGAGCGACGGCTGCGGGATGCGGTGCCCGGCCAGGGATCCCACAGGGGCCTGGCCCGCGTGCTGGTCGCCGAGGTCAGCGCGATCACTCGCGCGGTGTGCTCGATCAGCGTCAGCCCCGTGCCCATTTCGGTTCGATGAACACCGCCTCGGCCTCGACCGTCACCCCGGTGGCGTCGGCGATGTGCCCGACCGCGTAGGTCTTGAACCCGTCGGTGTGGGTGATCCGCGCTTCGGAGCGCAGCCGGCCCAGCGGTGTCAGCCGCCGGTAGCGCACGGTGAGGGTGCCGGTCAGCCGATGGGCGCCCGGCTTGCTGGCCGCATCGCCGAGGACGTGGTCGAGGATCATCGCAGACACCCCGCCGTGCACGTGTCCGGGTGGGCCCTCGAACGCCGCGCCGAGGTGGAAGTCGCTGCGCACCGAACCGTCGGGGTCCCGGCGGATCACCACCGGCGGCGCACTCGGATTGCGGATGCCGATCACCGCGTTGCCCCACGGCATCGGGATGCCGTCCGCGCCGTACTGGATTCCGAACGAACCGTCGCGCTGAGCCGCGCGCAACCGTTCGGTGATCGCGTCGATCTCGGCCCTGGCCGCCGCGACGGTGTCGCCGTCGGCCTCGGTGCGGATCGCGGCGTCGATCAGGCCGCGTACCGACTCGGTCAGGGGTTCGTAGACGGCGCGCAGCCGTTCGACGTCGGCGGCGCTGAGGCCGTCGACCGGGGTGTAGTCCAGCACCCCTCGACTAGAACATGTTTCAGGTGCCGGGTCACGCCGGGGGTGGCCCGGTGAGCAGATCGCGGATGACCGGCCGCGCCCACCGGATGAGCTCGTCGTGCCCGAGCGACCGTGCCGCCGGGGCCTCCAGGACATAGCGGGTGGTCGCCATCCCGAGCACCAGCGAGCCGATGAGCACAGCCCGGGGTGCGGGGTTGTCGGGCGCGACGGCGGCCAGCGTCGGCGCCACCTGCGTCGCGAACACGCCGCGCATGGTCTCGGCGGCGGCCGGGCTGGTCGCCGCGGCCCGCAGCAACGCGACGAACGTGGTGTCGCGCTCCCAGACCGCGAAGAACCGCTCCATCAGCGCGTCGGCCATCGCGTCGGGCTCCAGCCCGCGCAGGTCGGGCAGGTGCAGCTGGAACTCCGCGGCCGCGGCGAACAACTGCTGCTTGGTGCCGAAGTAACGGATGATCATCGCGGGATCGACGCCGACGTCGGCGGCGACGGCACGCAGCGTGGTCCGTTCGTAGCCGTCGGCGCCGAAGCGCCGGCGCGCCGCGGCCAGGATGTCCGCCCGGGTGGTCTCGGCGTTGCGTGCCCGTGTCTGTGCCACCGGAAAAGCATAAGTCACCAACCGTTGACAAATGCCGTGCACGGCCTAAGCTCAAGTCACCAGCTGTTGACTTGAGGGGGTCGTCATGGACGTGCTGATCGTGGGAGCCGGGCCGACCGGACTGACCGCCGCACTGGAACTGTCCCGGCTCGGGGTGCCGGTGCGGATCGTGGACCGTGCCGAGGCGCCCTCGGCGGAGTCACGCGCGCTGGCCGTACAGGCCCGCACACTCGAGCTCCTGCGGGTCCGCGGCGTGGGTGACCAGATGCTCGCGCTGGGCAACCGCGCGGACCGGGCGGTCCTGCACGCCGGGGGCCGCACCCTGGCCGCGATCGAATTGCAGCGGATGCCGAGCCGGTTCAACTTCATCCTGATGCTCGCCCAGTCCGAGACCGAGCGGCTGCTGACCGAGCAGCTGATGCGCCAGGGCGTCAAGGTCGAGCGTGGTGTGGAGGTCACCGCCCTGCGCGAGTGCGTCGACGCCGTCGAGGTGACGCTGAACTGCGCGGGCGCGCCGGAGGTGGTCCGGGCCCCCTACGTCATTGCCGCCGACGGGCCTCACAGCACGTTGCGCAAGGCGCTCGGATTGCGCTTCCCCGGACGCACCCTCCCCCACAACTACGTACTGGCCGACCTGCACATCGACGGCGACCTGGCCGAGGATCAGGTGTCGATCTTCCTGGACCGCAACGGATTCGTCGCGACGTTCCCGATGGGCGGCGGCCGGTTCCGGATGATGGCCACCGATCCCGACGGGATCACCGGGCAGCGTGCCGAACCCGCGACGGAGGACCTGCGGCGACTCTTCGAGCGCGTGGTGCACATCCCGGTCCGGCTGCACTCGCCGAACTGGAGCTCGCGGTTCCGGATCAACAGCAGGCATGTGCGGACCATGCGGTCCGGACGCGTGTTCTTCGGCGGGGACGCCGCCCACGTGCACAGCCCGGCCGGCGGTCAGGGCATGAACCTCGGGATCCAGGACATGGTCAACCTGTCCTGGAAGCTGGCGATGGTGCTCGACGGACGCGCCGAACGCGTTCTGCTCGAATCGTATTCGTCGGAACGCTTACCCGTGGCGCGCCGGCTGGTGTGGATCACCGAGATCGGCACGCGAATCTTCAACTCCACCAATCCCGTGGTGCACGCGCTGCGTATCCGGATGGCGCCGCGCGCACTGGGCCGCGCGCGGGTGCAGAACGCCGCCGCGGCGATGTTCGGTCAGTTGTCGGCGCGCTACCGCGGTGGCTTCGGCCCCGACGGAGAGGCCTGCGCGTCCCGGATGCCGACGGCCTCTACGACGAGCTCGACCTCGGTGCGCTGACCCTGTTCACCGACGACGAGTCGGTACAAGCGACCGCGCGCCGATGGAGCGGGGTCGTCACGACGCGCGCAGGCCGGGCCGCGGACAGCTGGATGCTGGTGCGTCCCGACGGCTACCTCGCCGCGTCGGGCGCCGATGCCGGCGCGCTCGAACGCTTCCTGCGGCGCTGGTTCGTCGGCAGTGACGTCTCGGCAGCGCGTTGACGGACCGGGCCGGTCAGTCGGCGACGAACGGGACCTCGGCGCCGTCGGCGAGCATCACATACATCCGGCGCCACGGGTCGGTGCCGTCGAGACGCCATTGATGTCCGGTCCCGGTGGTGTCCTCGGCGAGCAGGATGTCGCCGGGCCTCAACGTGAACTCCTCGCCGTCGCGGGTGGTGAACAGCAGGGTCCCGGTCAGGGTGACCACGAGCTGGCGCACCGGGGCGGTGTGCCAGGCCAGGGTGCCGCCCGGGGCTGTCTCCTCGATTGTGATGTGCCGGGCGCCCATGGTCGTGGTCACCAAATCCTCGTTGCGGCCTGCGGCCATCTCGATGCGGCCGATCTGCACATGTGAACCGAGGTCGGGGCCGGTCCACAGCCGCACGCATCGGATCATCCCGCCACGGTAGACCGGCTCGTTTCGGAGGGCTACACCCCGGCGCAGTGACTTAGATAACCTAAGTTGTCGTGGACAACTGTCCATGAAACCTTCTAGTCTCGGCCAATGACCGAACGCGGCCGCAGCGCCGACCCCCGCGCCGAGCGGGTCCGCACCCGCCTCCGGGCCGCGGCGCTGGCCCTCGCGAACGAGCGCCCGGTCGACGGGATCACCGTCGGTGACCTGGTCGCTCGGGCCGAGGTCAGCCGGCAGGTGTTCTACCGGCACTTCCGTGACCGCGACGACGCCGTGGCGACTGCCTTCTCGCACGCGTTCGCCGCCGCCCGGCCCCGCAGCCGGGACGCCCGCACGCACATCCTCGACCTCTTCGAGTTCGCCGCGAGACACCCGGGGCTGTGCCACAACGTGGTGTCCAGCACCGTCCACCAGCACGTGCTGGCCACCTACCGCGAGGCCCTGCTGGACCCGTGCAGGCAGATCGCCGATCAAGGCATGGCCATGCTGCACACCATCGCCCCACTGCCCGCCGACGCGGTGACCAGATTCCTGGTCGGCGGGCTCATGGAGGTCCTGCGGTCCTGGATGGAAGATCCGCATCCGACCGACCTGCACGCCCGCGTCCGCGCGGCGCTCGTCACCATCGACGCGCTGCTGGGCGGCTCCCCCACTCCGAAAGGCCCCCTCGATGGGTAGACACCACGCTGCGGAACCCGCCGGGTTCCGCAACCGCTCGGCAGTACGCACCACAGTGCTGGCGCTGACCGCGTTGACGATCTTCGTGCTCGCGATGATCGCCAGCTACGCCGGGGCGTTCGCGAAACCCACCTTGCATCAGATGACCGTCGCGGTCGCCGCGCCGGCCCCGGTGGTCGACGGCCTGCGCGCAGAGAACGCGTTGTCGGTCGACGAGGTCGGCGACGCCGCCACGGCGAGTGCGCGGGTATACGAACGCGCCGCCGACGCCGCACTGGCGGTCGGTGACGGCGGGACGATGACCGTCTACGTCGCCGGCGGTGGCGGGCGCAGCGTCGCCGCGGCCGCCGAGGGCGTCGGCCGCGCCGCAGCCGAACGCGCCGGTCTGGCCTCCGTGGTCGAAGACGTCGCCCCGACGACACCGGGCAACCCGTCGGGCACCGTCGAGTTCTACGCCGTCATCTTCGTCTCGATCGGTGCGTCGGCGGGCGCGGCGCTCCTGGGCCGGTTGATGGGCGCCGTCCACACGCCGGCGACCTTCGTGCTGCGCACCGCATCGCTGTCCGCGTTCTCGGCCGTGCTCGCCGGTGTCGTCACCGTCTACGTGGGCCCGGTCCTGGGCGCGCTGACCGGTCACCCCTGGCAGGTCTTCGGTGCGCTGTGGCTCTACGCGATGGCCGTCGGCGGCGCCATCACCGGGGTCGCCGCCGCCTTCGGTGCCGGCGCGTCGATCGTGCTCGGGTTGTTCCTGGTCATCGTCGGCAACGCCGCGGCGGCCGGTCCGGTGGGTCGGCCGCTGCTGTCGGGGTTCTACTCGGCCCTGACCGGGGTGGTGCCTCAGGGCTCCGGGGTCTCGCTGCTGCGCAGCATCTCCTACTTCGGCGGGCACGGAGCCGCGACGCCCCTGGTGACACTGGGGATATGGGCCGCTGTCGGCGGTCTTTTCGCTACCCTCGCCACCGCCGTCCGGGTGAATTACCGTGCCCTGCATGACCGCCTCACCAGGGCTCGCGGAACCGTACTACGACCTCGGCTCGTTTCACCGGCCGACTGACACGCCGTCGGAGGCCGCGCAGATCTGGTTCGACCGCGGCATGGTCTGGTCGTACGCGTTCAACCACGAAGAAGCCATCCACTGCTTCGACCGAGCGCTCGAACTCGACCCGGATTTCGCGCTCGCCCGCTGGGGTGTGGCCTATGCGATCGGCCCCAACTACAACAAGGGCTGGGAGGCGTTCGACCCGGCGGACCTCGCGGCCTCCCTCGCGCGGGCCCGGATGGAACTCGAACTGGCCGCCCGCGGTCGCGCCGACGCCGTCGAACAAGCGCTGATCGCGGCGCTGACCGCCCGCTTCCCCACCGGTGACCCGGCCGACACCGACGCGCTGCAGGCCGGTCACGCCGCCTACGCCGACGCGATGTCGGCACTGGCACAGGCGTATCCGGACGACATCGACGTGGCGGCATTGGCCGCCGACGCACTCGTCAACGTCACCGCGTGGGCGTTGTGGGACATCCGTACCGGTGACCCGGCGCCCGGATCCCGGGTGGTGGAGGCCAAACAGATCCTCGACGCCGCGCTGGCCACGGACGCGGGCCGGGCTCACCCCGGGATACTGCACCTCTACCTGCACACGATGGAGATGTCGACGACCCCGCAGGAGGCCCTGCCCGCCGCGGACCTGCTGCGCGGGCTGGTGCCCGATGCCGGGCACCTGCGGCACATGCCCAGCCACATCGACGTGCTGTGCGGCAACTACCACGACTCGGTGGCGGCGAACCTGGCTGCGGTGCAAGTGGATCGACGCTTCGTCGAGGATCGCGGCCCGCTGAACTTCTACTCGCTGTACCGCGCCCACAACCTGCACTTCGTGGTGTATTCGGCGATGTTCGAAGGCAATTCGACCGTCGCGCTGCACGCCGCCGACGAACTGGCCGCCCAGCTGACCCCGGATCTGCTGGCCATCGAATCGCCGCCGATGGCCGACTGGCTGGAAGCGTTCGTGCCGATGCGGGTGCACGTGCTGATCCGGTTCGGCCGCTGGGCGGAGCTGATCGCCACGCCGCTGCCCGGGGACCAGCAGCTGTACTGCACCACCACGGCCACCATCCACTACGCGCGCGGGGTGGCCCACGCGGCGAGCGGACACCTCGATCAGGCCGCCGCAGAACGCGAACTGTTCGCCGCGGCCTACGCCCGCATACCGGAGAGCCGGTATCTGTTCAACAACACCAGCCGGGACATCCTGGCGGTCGCCGCGGCCATGCTCGACGGTGAGATCGACTACCGCGCCGGGCGATTCGACGACGCGTTCGCCAACCTGAGGCGTGCCGTCGAGCTCGACGACGGGCTCCCGTACGACGAACCGTGGGGATGGATGCAGCCCACCCGGCACGCGCTCGGCGCGCTGCTGCTCGAGCAGGGCCGGGTCGAGGAGGCCACCGCGGTGTACGCCGCCGACCTCGGCCTGGACCCGACGCTGGCACGACCGTGCCAGCATCCGGGCAACGTGTGGAGTCTGCACGGATACCACGAATGCCTGACCCGGCTCGGCCGCGCCGCCGAAGCCGCGATCATCGGCAGGCAGCTCGAGCTGGCCGCCGCGCGCGCGGACGTGCCGATCGAGGCGTCCTGCGCCTGCCGGTCGCAGTCGCGACCGTAGACTCCGGCTGTGCCGGTCACCGATGACGACCTCGAGTACCTGCGCCGTTGCGTCGACCTTGCCCGTCAGGGACTCGACGGTGGGGACGAGCCGTTCGGCTCGCTCCTGCTCGACGAGCACGGCACCGTCCGGTTCGAGGACCACAACCGGGTCAAGGACGGTGACGCCACCCGGCATCCCGAGTTCGCGATCGCCCGCTGGGCCGCCGGGCACCTGACCCCCGCGGAGCGGGCCCGCTGCACCGTCTACACCTCCGGCGAGCACTGCCCGATGTGTGCCGCGGCGCACGCCTGGGTAGGTCTGGGACGCGTCGTCTACGCCGCGTCGGCGGACCAGCTGACGGGATGGCTGCGCGAATGGGCCGCACCGGAGCCCCCGGTCGCCCCCCTGCCGGTCAGGGCGGTGGCACCCGGCGTGCAGGTGGACGGACCGGCAGACGAGCTGAGCGAGGAGATGAAAGCGTTGTACGCGAGAGCTTTTCGACCGTGACGGACCGGCAACCCGAGGTCGTCGGGCCGGGCTGGGTCGAGCACGTCATCTGGTGGCAGATCTATCCGCTCGGATTCGTCGGCGCCTACCCCGCCGACCCGGCGCCCGGGCCCGATGGGCACCGGCTGCGCCGGATCGTCGACTGGCTCGACTATGTGATCGAGCTCGGCGCGTCCGGGATCGCGCTCGGACCGGTGTTCGCCTCGAGCACTCACGGCTACGACACCGTCGACCACTACCGCATCGATCCCCGGCTCGGGTCCGACGAGGATTTCGACCACCTGGTCGCCGAGGCGGACAGGCGGGGCCTCCGGATCCTGCTCGACGGGGTGTTCAACCACGTCGGCGCCGATTTCCCGCGCTACCGCGACGCGCTGGCCGGCGGTGACCGGGGCTGGTTCCGCCCCCGCGGCGACGGGTTCGCCACCTTCGAGGGCCACGACGGCCTGATCACGCTGAACCACGGCAATCCCGAGGTCGTCGACTACACCGTCGACGTGATGACGCACTGGCTGGACCGGGGGGCGCACGGATGGCGGCTCGACGCCGCCTACGCGGTCCCCGACCGGTTCTGGGCCCGGGTGCTGCCGCGGGTGCGGGAGCGGCACCCGCAGGCGTGGTTCGTCGGCGAGGTCATCCACGGCGATTACCAGGGCAAGGTGCGCGACGCGGGCTTTGACTCGGTCACCCAGTACGAGCTCTGGAAGGCGATCTGGAGCAGTCTCAACGACGCGAACTTCCACGAGCTGAACTGGGCACTGACCCGGCACGACGAATTCCTCGACACCTTCGTGCCGATGACGTTCGTCGGCAACCACGACGTCACCCGGATCGCGAGCCGGCTGACCGACCCCGCGCTCGTCGAGCACGCGCTGGTGCTGCTGCTCACCACCGGCGGCACTCCCAGCGTCTACGCCGGCGACGAGGTCGGCTACCGCGGGGTGAAGGAGGAGAGGTTCGGTGGCGACGACGCCGTGCGCCCCGAGTTCGGCGCCCCGTTCGACGGGGTCGACGAGCGCGGCCGCCAGCTGTTCCGCACCCACCAGTACCTGATCGGCCTGCGGCGCAGACATCCCTGGCTGCACACCGCCAGGACCACCGCGCTGCAGGTCACCAACACCGGATACGTCTATGCCGCACGCCACGGCGACCACACGCTGGTCGTGGCCCTCAACATCGACGACGCACCGCTGCCGGTGTCGCTGCCGGAGTTCGGCATCGAGCGTGCCGAGGTGGTGGCCGGTTCCGGCGCGCCGCCCTCCGACGTCGTGACCGAGACCGTGGTGCCGCCCCGAGGCTGGCTGATCCTGGCGCCGCGTTAGCCCTCGCCCAGCAGCTCCAGCGTGGCGGGATCCTGCACACCGCCGTAGAACGCGGCCAGCACGTCGCGGAAGTCGGCAGTGTCGTCGCTGTCCTCGCCGGCGTGGACGAACAGCGTCATCGACGAGCGCACCTTCAGATCGTCGGGGTGCCCCACGATATCGGTGATGGTGCGGCCGGCGTGCGCGGCCAGCGCCCGCGCGCACTCGTGCAACCGTGGACCCAGCACCGGATGCGCCAGATACGCCTTCGCCTCGGCCGCTGACGCGATGCCGTACCGCTGCGCTGTCGCGCTGCGCCCCAGGCCGCGCAACTGAGGGAAGACGAACCAGATCCAGTGGCCACGCTTGGCGCCGGCCCGGAGTTCGGCCAAGGCGCCCGGATAGGCGTGCTGCTGGGCCTGGACGAACCTGTCCAGGTCGTAAGAATCGTCATCATTCGGAGCTTTCACGACGGCGTTTGCCTCCTCGGCCTGCGGGCTACTGTGTGACCTAGATGACAATTCTGCCGTGGAAATCGCGAACGTCTGAGCACCCGCCGAGAAAAAGACGCGGGCGATACCACCTCCTGTCACGAATGAGCATCCAGTCCAAATTGCTGCTGATGTTGCTGTTGACCAGCATCTTGTCCGCAGCGGTGGTCGGTTTCATCGGTTACCAGTCGGGCCGGTCCTCGCTGCGCGCATCGGTGTTCGACCGCCTCACCGAGATTCGCGAATCGCAGTCGCGCCAGCTGGAGACGCAGTTCGCGGACCTGAAGAACTCGATGGTGATCTACTCGCGGGGCACCACCGCGACCGAGGCGATCGCGGCATTCAGTGACGGTTACCGCCAGCTCGGCGACGCGACGATCAACACGGGGCAGGCGGCATCGTTGCGCCGCTACTACGACCGGACGTTCGCCAACACCACCCTGGACGAGAGCGGGAACCGGGTCGACGTCCGCGCGCTCATCCCGAAATCCAATCCCCAGCGCTATCTGCAGGCGCTCTACACCGCGCCGTTCCAGAACTGGGAGAAGGCCATCGCCTTCGACGACGCGCGAGACGGCAGCGCGTGGTCGGCCGCCAATGCCAGATTCAACGAGTTCTTCCGCGAGATCGTGCACCGCTTCAACTTCGAGGATCTGATGCTGCTCGACCGCGAGGGCAACGTGGTGTACTCCGCCTACAAAGGCCCGGATCTCGGGACCAACATCGTCAACGGCCCCTATCGCAACCGGGAGCTGTCGGAAGCCTACGAGAAGGCGATCGCGTCGAACTCGATCGACTATGTCGGCGTCACCGATTTCGGGTGGTATCTGCCCGCCGAGGAACCCACCGCGTGGTTCCTGTCCCCCGTCGGGTTGAAGGACCGGGTCGACGGCGTGATGGCGGTCCAGTTCCCCATCTCGCGGATCAACGAGTTGATGACGGCGCGGGGGCAGTGGCGTGACACCGGAATGGGCGACACCGGTGAGACCATCCTGGTCGGACCGGACAACCTGATGCGCTCGGACTCTCGGCTGTTCCGCGAGGACCGCGAGAAGTTCCTCGCCGATGTCGTCGAAGGCGGAACCCCGCCGGAGGTCGCCGACGAATCCGTCGACCGCCGCGGCACCACGCTGGTCCAGCCGGTGACCACGCGCTCCGTCGTGGAGGCGCAACGCGGCAACACCGGGACGACGATCGAGGACGACTACCTCGGCCACGAGGCGCTGCAGGCATACTCGCCGGTGGACCTGCCGGGGCTGCACTGGGTGATCGTGGCCAAGATCGACACCGACGAAGCGTTCGCCCCCGTGTCGCAGTTCACCAGGACACTGGTGCTGTCGACGGTGCTCATCATCTTCGCCGTGTCCCTGGCGGCGATGCTGCTGGCCCGGCTGTTCGTCCGCCCGATCCGGCGGCTGCAGGCCGGCGCCCAGCAGATCAGCGGTGGTGACTACCGCCTTGCCCTGCCGGTGCTGTCTCGTGACGAATTCGGTGATCTGACGACAGCGTTCAATGACATGAGTCGCAATTTGTCGATCAAAGACGAGCTGCTCAGTGAGGAGCGCGCCGAGAACGAACGCCTGATGCTGTCGCTGATGCCCGAACCGGTGATGCATCGCTACCTCGACGGGGAGGAGACGATCGCCCAGGACCACAAGAACGTCACGGTGATCTTCGCCGACATGATCGGCTTTGACGAGTTGTCGCGCATGTTGACCTCCGAGGAACTGATGGTGGTGGTCAACAACCTGACGCGGCAGTTCGATGCTGCCGCAGACAGTCTCGGCGTCGACCACGTGCGGACGCTGCACGACGGGTACCTGGCCAGCTGCGGGTTGAGCGTGCCACGGCTGGACAACGTCCGGCGTACGGTCGATTTCGCGATCGAGATGGATCGCATCATCGACCGGCACGCCGCCGAGTCCGGGCATGACCTCCGGCTCCGCGCGGGCATCGACACCGGGACTGCGGCCAGCGGGCTGGTCGGGCGGTCCACGTTGGCCTACGACATGTGGGGTTCGGTGGTCGACGTCGCCTACCGGGTGCAGCGCGGCTCACCTCAGCCCGGCATCTATGTCACCTCACGGGTGCACGAGGTCATGCAGGAAAGCCTTGACTTCGTTGCCGCGGGCGAGGTCGTCGGAGAGCGCGGCGCCGAGACGGTCTGGCGGTTACAGGGCCACCGGCGATGAGCACCGTACTGAACTCGTCCTGGTTGGTATGGGCCGTCGCGGTCGCCGTCGGGTTCCCGGTACTGCTGGTCGTGCTGACCGAGGTGCACAATGCGTTGCGCCGGCGCGGCAGCGCGCTGGCCCGTCCGGTGCAACTGCTGCGCACCTACATCCTGCCGCTGGGCGCGTTGCTGCTGTTGTTGGTACAGGCGATGGAGATCTCCGACGAGGCCACGTCGGTGCGGTTGGTCGCCACCCTGTTCGGCGTGGTGTTGTTGACGATGGTGCTGTCCGGGCTCAACGCCACGCTCATCCAGGGCGCGCCGGAAGACAGCTGGCGCAGGCGGATTCCGTCGATCTTCCTCGATGTCGCGCGCTTCGCGCTGATCGCGGTCGGCGTCACCGTGATCATGGCTTATGTATGGGGCGCCAACGTGGGGGGCCTGTTCACCGCACTGGGCGTCACGTCGATCGTTCTCGGCCTGGCCCTGCAGAATTCGGTCGGTCAGATCATCTCGGGTCTGCTGCTGCTGTTCGAGCAACCCTTCCGGCTCGGAGACTGGATCACCGTCCCCACCGTGGCGGGCCTGCCGTCCGCCCACGGCCGCGTGGTGGAAGTCAACTGGCGTGCAACACATATCGACACCGGCGGCAACCTGCTGGTGATGCCCAACGCCGAACTCGCCGGCGCGTCGTTCACCAATTACAGCCGGCCCGTGGGAGAGCACCGGCTGACCGTCGTCACCACCTTCGACGCCGCGGACACCCCCGATGATGTCTGCGAGATGCTGTCGTCGGTCGCGGCGTCGCTGCCCGAACTGCGCGCCGACGGACAGATCGCCACGCTCTATCTCGGTGCGGCCGAATACGAGACGTCGATCCCGCTGTACACACCGGCGGTGGACGAGCCGGTCAGAAGCATGTTCCTGCGCTGGGTCTGGTATGCCGCGCGCCGGCAGGGACTTCGCCTCAACGGTGTCGCAGACGACTTCGGCACGCCGGACCGGATCGCGTCGGCGATGCGGGCTGTGTCGTCCACGCTGCGGCTGACAGACGACGAACAGCAGGAGATCGCCGACGTGGTGCGTCTGGTCCGGTACGGCAACGGGGAACGCCTCCAGCTGCCGGGTCAGGTCCCGAGCCGGATGAGGTTCATCGTCGAGGGCAGGGTGAGGCTCTCCGTGACCGGTCCAGACGGCGAAGTGATCCCGTCGCGGCTGCTCGAGCGTGGCGACTTCCTGGGACAGACCACGCTGACCCGGGAACCGGTACTGGCCACCGCGCAGGCGCTGGAGGAGGTCACGGCGCTGGAGATCGGCCGCGACGAGATCGAGCGCCTGGTGCACCGGAAGCCGATTCTGTTGCAGGTGATCGGGGCCGAGATCGCCGATCGGCGCGCGCACGAACGTCGGTTGATGGCGGAGTCGCAGGACTGACACATCTGCGCCTGCGAGTCCGGGGTGAGTCCTTATCGTTAGCCAAACGCGACGTCGAACCGCCGTGTCGACGCGGCAACGGCGCGGCCTCAACGTGTTTCATTACCAGTGCACAGCGACGGCACATTGCGGCGCATGTACAAGAGTTGATGAGAAAGGTGGGTTGTTTGCCGTTATGAAGTTCACAGAGAAGTGGCGGGGTTCCGCAAAGGCGGCGATGCGCCGGGTGGCCGTTGCCGCTGCGGCCGCCGTCGCGCTGCCCGGGCTGATCGGCTTCGCCGGGGGTTCGGCAACGGCCGGGGCTTTCTCCCGGCCCGGTCTTCCTGTCGAGTACCTCGACGTGTTCTCGCCGTCGATGGGCCGCGACATCCGCGTTCAATTCCAGGGCGGCGGTCCTCATGCGGTCTATCTGCTCGACGGTCTGCGTGCCCAGGACGACTACAACGGCTGGGACATCAACACCCCGGCGTTCGAGTGGTTCTACCAGTCCGGCCTGTCGACGATCATGCCGGTCGGCGGACAGTCCAGCTTCTACAGCGACTGGTACCAGCCGTCGCGGGGCAATGGACAGAACTACACCTACAAGTGGGAGACGTTCCTGACCCAGGAACTGCCGACCTGGCTTGAAGCCAACCGCGGTGTGTCCCGCACCGGCAACGCCGTCGTGGGCCTGTCGATGGCGGGCAGCGCGGCGCTGACCTACGCGATCCACCACCCGCAGCAGTTCATCTACGCCTCCTCGCTGTCGGGCTTCCTGAACCCGTCCGAGGGCTGGTGGCCGATGCTGATCGGGCTGGCGATGAACGACGCAGGCGGCTTCAACGCCGAGAGCATGTGGGGCCCGTCCTCGGACCCGGCGTGGAAGCGCAACGACCCGATGGTCAACATCAACCAGCTGGTCGCCAACAACACCCGCGTCTGGATCTACTGCGGCACCGGCACCCCGTCGGAGCTGGACACCGGAACCCCGGGCCAGAACCTGATGGCCGCGCAGTTCCTCGAAGGGTTCACGTTGCGCACCAACATCGCCTTCCGTGACAACTACATCGCAGCCGGCGGCACCAACGGTGTCTTCAACTTCCCGGCCGCGGGCACCCACAGCTGGGGGTACTGGGGGCAGCAGCTGCAGCAGATGAAGCCCGACATCCAGCGGGTCCTGGGAGCTCAGGCGACCGTCTAGCGACCCACCCCACACCCAGAGAGCCTGCCGTTTCCCCCGAGCGGCAGGCTCTCTGCCGTGTCGGGGTCAGCCCTGCCGCGTGGGCCGGATGGTCAGGTCGCCGATCTCCACGTCGTGGGGTTGCTCGATCACGAATGCGATCGCCCGCGCGACTGCGCCGGGATCCAGGCCGAAGGCCTCCATGTCGGCCCGGATCCGGTCGCGCAGTTCGGGATCGGTGATGGATCCGTCCAGCTCGGTGTTCACGAAGCCCGGCGAGATCGACGTCGTGCGGATGACGCCGTCGGTGGACTCCTGCCGGAGTGCCTCCATCACGGTGCGCACCGCGTTCTTGGTCGCCGCGTAGACGCCCTGGCTCGGCACGATCTTCAATCCCGCGGTCGACACCGTCGTCACGAAGTGGCCGCGGCCCTGGCGCCGGAAAACTGGTGTGGCCGCGGCGAATCCGTGCAGCACTCCGCGCAGGTTCACGTCCACCATGGCATCCCAGCCGGTCACGTCCCCGCTGGAGACGGGTCCGATCGCGGCGACGCCGGCATTGCTGACCAGCACGTCGAGCCGCCCGTAGCCGTCCACCGCGGCGCCGACCAGTCGCACGAGGTCCTCCGCGCGGGTCACGTCGGTGGCGACCGCGGTGACCTGCACGCCGGCCGCCCCGAGTTCTGCGGCCAGCGCGTCCAGGCGGTCGGCCCGGCGGGCCCCCAGGACGAGGCGCGCGCCGCGGTGGCCGAGGAGCCGTGCCGTGGCCTCGCCGATGCCGCTGCTGGCGCCGGTGATCGCCACGACCGTGTCGTGCAGAGGGTCGGGATGGGTTTCGGGTCGGGTCATGCAGGCTACGACCCGGCCGCGGGCTCGGCTATTCCGCCCGGGAACAAATCACGCCTTGCCAAGGTTGAGCGCATCAGGTTCAACTTTGGAGGTTTGATGCCTGAAGCTCTGCAAGTGCCGGTGTTGTTCGTCAGCGAACCCATCGTGCTGCCCGGCATGGTCGTCCCGATCGAACTGGACGACGCCGCCCGTGCCGCTGTCGAAGCGGCCCAGACCGCCGCGCCGACCGGTGAGGCCGGCAAGCTGCTCATCGCGCCGCGGCTCGACGACCGCTACCCCACCTACGGTGTGCTGTCCTCGATCGTGCAGGTCGGCCACATTCCCGGCGGTGGCTCGGCCGCCGTCGTCAAGGGTGAGCGCCGCGCCCACATCGGGTCCGGCGCCACCGGACCCGGCGCGGCCCTGTGGGTCCTCGTCGACGAGGTCGCCGACCCCGTCATCACCGAGGAAACCCGGGCGCTGGCCGCCGAGTACAAGAAACTGGTGCTGGCGATGCTGCAGCGCCGGGAGGCCTGGCAGATCGTCGACGTGGTCAACAAGATCACCGATCCGTCCGCGCTGGCCGACACGGCCGGGTACGCGTCGTACCTGACCGACGTGCAGCGGCGCGAACTGCTGGAGACCGAGAGCGTCGACAGCCGACTGCGCCGGCTGATCGACTGGACCGGCGACCACCTGGCCGAGGTCGAGGTGACCGACAAGATCGCCGAGGACGTCCGGGCCGGGATGGACAAGCAGCAGAAGGAATTCCTGCTCCGTCAGCAGCTGGCCGCGATCCGGAAGGAACTCGGCGAGTTGGGTCCGGACGGCCAGGAAGGAGATGCTGACTACCGGTCCCGCATCGAGGCCGCCGACCTGCCCGAGAAGGTCCGCGAAGCCGCGCTGCGCGAGGTCGGCAAGCTGGAGCGGTCCAGTGAGCAGAGCCCGGAGGGCGGCTGGATCCGCACCTGGCTCGACACCGTGCTGGAGTTGCCGTGGAACGTCACGACCGAGGACTCGACGGACCTCAAGTCCGCCCGGGAGATCCTCGACGCCGATCACCACGGGCTGGACGACGTCAAGGACCGCATCGTCGAGTACCTGGCCGTCCGGGCGCGGCGCGCCCAGCGCGGCATGGCCGTGGTCGGCGGGCGCGGGTCCGGCGCGGTGATGGTGCTGGCCGGTCCCCCCGGCGTCGGCAAGACGTCGCTGGGTGAGTCCGTCGCCCGTGCGTTGGGCCGCAAGTTCGTGCGCGTGGCGCTCGGCGGCGTCCGCGACGAGGCTGAGATCCGGGGCCACCGCCGCACCTACGTCGGTGCGCTGCCCGGGCGGATCGTGCGTGCCATCGGCGAGGCCGGTTCGATGAATCCCGTTGTGCTGCTGGACGAGATCGACAAGGTCGGCTCCGACTACCGGGGCGACCCGTCGGCGGCGCTGCTCGAGGTGCTTGACCCGGCGCAGAACCACACCTTCCGGGACCACTACCTGGAGCTGGATCTCGACCTGTCCGATGTGGTGTTCCTGGCCACGGCCAACGTCGTCGAGAACATCCCGTCGGCGCTGCTGGACCGCATGGAGCTGATCCAGCTCGACGGCTACACCGCCGACGACAAGGTCGCGATCGCGCGGGACTACCTGTTGCCCAGGCAGTCCGAGCGCGCGGCGCTGACCGCCGACGAGGTCACAGTGACCGATGCGGCGCTGCGCAAGATCGCTGCGGATTACACCCGTGAACCCGGTGTGCGGCAGTTCGAACGGCTGTTGGCCAAGGCGTTGCGCAAGGCCACCACCAAACTGGCCGCCGACCCGTCGCCGATCATCATCGATGAGCCGGACCTGGTCGAGTACCTGGGCCGTCCGCGGTTCATGCCCGAGTCGGCCGAACGCACCGCGGTGCCCGGCGTGGCGACCGGGCTGGCCGTCACGGGCCTCGGCGGTGACGTCCTCTACATCGAGGCCGGCTCCACCGACGGCGACGCGGGATTGCAGCTCACCGGTCAGCTCGGCGACGTGATGAAGGAGTCGGCGCAGATCGCGCTGTCCTACGTCCGTTCCCACGCGGCCGAACTCGGCGTCGACCCGAAGTCGCTGGACCGGCGCATCCACGTGCACGTGCCTGCGGGTGCGGTGCCCAAGGACGGCCCGTCGGCCGGGGTGACCATGGTGACCGCGCTGGTCTCGATGGCCACCGGACGGCAGGTGCGCTCCGATGTCGGCATGACCGGTGAGGTCACGCTGAACGGGCGGGTGCTGCCCATCGGCGGCGTCAAGCAGAAGCTGCTCGCCGCTCAGCGGGCCGGCCTGTCGACGGTGTTCATCCCGCAGCGCAACGAGGCCGACCTCGACGACGTCCCCGCCGATGTGCTGGAGACGCTGGACGTCCGGCCGATGACCGACGTGGCGGAGATCGTCGCGCAGGCGCTGGAGCCTGCCGACGAAGCGGTGACCGCTGCGGCCTGACCCCGCGGCTTTACCGCGAGCAGACGCAAATTCGCACGTTTCCTCCTGGATTCGTGCGAATTTGTGTCTGCTCGCGCATGAGGGTGCGCGTGCCGGGTAGCCGAACAGCATGACTCATCAGGACATCACTCGCCGGCTGCTGGACGAGGCAGGGACGACCTTTGCCGAAGAGGCCGGTATCACGCTGGCCGACAAGCCGATGCCGCTGTTCGAACTTCTGGTGCTGTGCATGCTCGCCAGCAAGCCGATCGATGCGACGGTCGCGACGCGCGCGGCGAAGGAATTGTTCCGCGAGAAGCTGCGCACGCCGGACGCTGTGCTCGACGCCGACCGGCAGACCATGATCGCCGCGTTCGGACGGGCTACGCCCGCTACGACGAGAGCTCGGCGACCCGGCTCGTCGATATCGCGACCGCCGTGCGCGACGACTACGACGGCGACCTGCGGGCGCTGGCTACCCGCGCCGGAGCGGACGTGGCCACGGCCACGCGACTGTTGAAGGAGTTCAAGGGCATCGGCGACACCGGCGCCGACATCTTCCTGCGCGAAGTGCAGGACGTGTGGACCTGGGTGCGCCCGCATTTCGACGCCCGGGCCAGATCCGCGGCAGCCGAGTTGGGACTTCCGCAGGACGCCGACGCCCTCGCCGCCCTGGGCAAATCAGAGTGTGCCCGGCTGGCGGCGGCCCTGGTGCGGGTCTCTCTCGATGCCCGGCTGCGGGACGAGGTCGCCTCCTGAGCCGTGGATGATCCAATGGGCTCATGCGATCCGTGATCCCCGCGCTGCTCGTGGGCACCGCACTCCTGGGCACGGCGTGTTCGGGGCCCACGGTGGTCAACACCGACGACGCCGCGCGGGCACCGGCCACCCCAGCGCCGACCGTCACGACAACCCGGCCGAGCAACGTCCACCTGGCCGATGCGCACGACTACGCCGCCGAGGTCGACGGGCGGACCGGCTACTACTTCACCTCCCCGAGCGGACGGTGGGAGTGCGCGATCCTGCCGCGCGTGCGGGCGGGCTGCCAGAATGCGCAGAACGCCGCCCGGATCGGGATCGGCCCCGCACCGGACGAGGTGCCCGGCGCCGACGGCGAGCCGGGCCCGCCCACCGCCGTGGTCGTGGACCGCACCGCCGATCCACACTTCGTCGCTCTCGAGCCCCGGGAGTTCGGCCTGGAAGCCCGACCCGCCGCCGTCCTGCCCTTCAACCGGGTACTGGCCGCCGCCGGGTTTCGCTGCAATGTACAAGAGGCCGTGGGGATCTCGTGTCTGTCCGAGCTCAGCGGGAAGGGCTTCACGTTCTCCTCCGACAGCTACACGGCCAGCTACACCGATGTGCCGGTCGACGCACCGTGACTAGGGTGAATTCCATGTCGTCGACAACCGCGCCCCCGGTCACCGTCGCTGTCACCGGCGCGGCCGGTCAGATCGGGTACGCCGCCCTGTTCCGCATCGCCGCCGGGGCCATGCTCGGCCGCTCCACGCCGGTCACGTTGCGGTTGGTGGAGCTGCCCGGCGCGGTGCGCGCGGCCGAGGGGGTGGTGATGGAACTCGACGACGGCGCGTTCCCGCTGCTGGCCGGTCTGGAGATCTACGACGACCCGGTCCGCGCATTCGACGGCGTGGACGTGGCGCTGCTGGTCGGTGCCAGACCGCGCACCAAGGGCATGGAGCGCGCCGACCTGCTCGGTGCGAACGCCGAGATCTTCGCGACGGCAGGCCGGGCGCTCAACGCCGGCGCCGCGGACGGCGTGCGGGTGCTGGTGGTCGGTAATCCGGCCAACACCAACGCGCTGGTGGCCGCCGCGCACGCCCCCGACATCCCCGCCGAACGGTTCACCGCGCTGACCCGGCTGGACCACAACCGGGCGATCGCCGCGATGTCGCGGCACGCCGGGGTCCCGGTCGCCGAGATCAGCCGGATGACGATCTGGGGCAACCACTCGCCGACCCAGTACCCCGACATCTTCCACGCGCTGGTCGGCGGCCGCTCGGGCGCCGACTACGCTGCCGACACCCATTGGCTGACAGACGATTTCATTCCGACCGTGGCCCGGCGCGGCACCGCGATCATCGAGGCGCGGGGCGCGAGCTCGGCGGCGTCGGCGGCCAACGGGGCGATCGACCACATCGACGACTGGGTGCACGGCACGCCCGCCGGCGACTGGACGTCGGTGGCGCTGCCCTCCCCCGGTGTCTACGGGGTGGACGAAGGCCTGGTGTGTTCGTTCCCGTGCCGGTCGGTCGACGGCAGGTGGGAGATCGTGGAGGGCCTCGACATCAACCCGTTCTCGCGTACCCGCATCGACGCCAGCGTGGCCGAGCTACGCGCCGAGCGCGATGCGGTCGCCGCGCTCGGACTGCTGTAGCCGTTCGGTAGTCAGTCGGTCCGATCGGCGTGCGCCATCGCCGCGCCGTACTCCGCCATGTCGATCTCCTCGGCCACGACCACCTTGTCGCCGTTGTAGACGTCACGGTCGATCTCGTCGTCGGCGTCGGCGACCAGCATCGCCACGAACGTGTCGCCGTTGACGTTGAGGAACGTGCGGAAGATCCCGGCGAACCAGTCGACGGCGATCAACAGCCCCACCGCCTCGAACGGCAGGTCCAGGGACGTCGCCAGGAACATCGCCACCACCGGGAAACCGCCCGGGACGGTGATCGTGCCCATGTTCAGCAGGATCGCCAGCGCCATCCCGAGCGCGATCTGCCCGAAGCTCAGGTGGATGTCCCCGGCCTGGGCGAGGAACATCACGACGATCATGTAGTTGAGGACGGCCCCGTAGGAGCCCATCGTCAGCCCGATCGACAGCGTGAAGTTGGCGACCTTCTGGCTGACCCCCACCTTCTCGACGGTGTTCTTCAGCACGGTCGGGAAGGTCACCGCCGAGCTGGTGGTGGTGATCGCGATAGCGGTCTGTTCGGCCAGTTTCGCGGGAAGCTTCCACGGGTTCAGCCGGGTCCGGACGGTGACCACGACGACGAACAGCACGAACAGGATCAGGACCCCGACCAGCGTGGTGCCGAGGTACTTCAGCGCCGTGGTGACGACCGAGAAACCCACGTCCCCCGCCATGTCGGCCAGCAGGCAGAACACACCTATCGGCGCGATGTACATCACCAGGCGGATCATCGTCAGCACGATCTGCTGGATCTGGTCGATGAACGTGAGCACCCCGGTGTCCCCGGTGCGGGTGACGTGGACGCGCAGCGCGATACCGAACAGCAGCGAGAACACGATGATCGGCACCATGGTCGCCGACGACATCGCGTCGAAGACGTTCGTCGAGACGAAGTTCAGCACGGTGTCCTGCCAGCCCAGCGCCTCACCCGCCGACTCCTCCAGGCTGGGGTCGAGTTCCTCGGAGTAGACCATGCCGGTGCCCGGCTGGAACGCGGTGCTGAGCACCCAGGCCAGCAGCGCGGCGACCACCGAGAAGCCGAACATCCACCCGAAGGTGCGTACCGCGATCCTGCCGGTGCCGGCGCCGGTCATCGAACCGGTCGCCACGATGACCGACGCCATCACCAGCGGCACGATGGACATCTGGATGAGGCGGATGAACAGGTCGCCGACGAACTTCAGGTTGGCCGCCCACTCGCCGACGGCCAGGCCGAAGAGGATCCCGGCGATGGCGGCGAGCCCGATCTGCAGGGCGGGGTGTCGCAGCGTCTTCATGGGAGAGCAACGTAGGTCGTCGCGACTACCGCGACATGCCGCTCACGTGACGGCCGCGTTACCGGCTGCTACTCCAGCGACGCGGTGCCGTCGGGGTGCACCCGCACCGCGGCGCCGGCGATGTCCTCGGTCACGGTCACCGCGGCGCCCTCGGGGTCGGTGATCACCGCGAGCGCGCGGGCGTCCTCCGGGGTCCGGACGGCCAGGAACGCCTTCTCCGGCGCGCCGTCGCGGTCCACCGGGGTGGTCCAGGACTCCACGGTGCCCACCCCGGTCCACTCCACCGCGGCGGTGCGGGTCGGCTCCCGGTCCACCTCCGATTGCACGTCCTCCCAACGGAATCCGTGCGTCGGGGGTTCGGTGCCGTACACGCCGAAACTGTGCTTGGTGAGGTAGCCGCCGTTGGCGGTGATCAGGCCGCGGCGGCCGGGCTCGGCGACCAGCAGCTCGGCCATCGTCGCGATCGAGTGGGTGACGTAGTTGTTCCACGGTCCGCCCGCGAACGTCAGCCCGCCGGTGACGGTCAGCGGCCGCGCCGGGTCCCCGACCGGCAGCCCGAGCTCCCGGGCCGCGACCTGCACTGCCGACGGGAAGCACGAGTACACGTCGATCAGGTCGATGTCGTCCACCCCGGCGCCTGCCAGTTCCAGCGCGCGCCGCGATGCGGATGGCCGGGGAGGCATGGAACTCGGCCCGCTCGGCGATCGCGTACGTGTCGTGCGAGTCGGCGCCTGCGTACGGGAAGACCCAACGCTCCGTGGGGATCTGCAGCTCGCGCGCCTTCTCCGCCGAGGTCAGGATCAACACCGCGCCCTGGTCGACCATGTTGTTGGAGTTCATCAGCTTGGTGTAGGGCCAGCTGACCATCCGGTTCTTCGGCGACGGCTGCCAGATCCGTTCGGCGGTCAGCGCCTCCCGACTCCAGGCGTGCGGGTTGCCCGCCGCCACCGCCGAGAACTCGGCCCACAACCCGCCGATGCGCCTGCGGTGTTCGTCGGGTGATTCGCCGGCGGCGATGCGCACCGCCTGTTCGAACATCGGATACACGTAGGCCGGTCGGTCGAGGTTGATCCGCTCGTCCGACGGCCCGGCCATCGGCACGTTCTCGTCGGCGCCCGGAGGAGCGGGCACCGACTCGTCCTGTCTGGTCCACTCCGGCCTGCGGCCCGCCGCGCGCAGCTTCGTGCGGGTGCGCCACGTCTCCGCACCGGCGATCAGCACCACGTCGGCGCGGCCCTGCTGGATGTCCAGGCAGGCCAGGTTGACCAGGGTCTGCGGCACGTTGCCGCCGATGCCGGTGTAGCGGGTCGCGGCCTTGTCGGCCCGGATCCGTTGCGCCAGAAGCAGTCCGGGATCGCGGTAGCGCCACGACAGCAGGTTCACGATGCGGATCGCGTCGACCGCCTCGAGCACGCGGGCATCGGCCGCCTCGCGGGCCGCCGCCGCCATCAGGTCGACCGGTTCGACGGCGGGGTCCTCCTGGTGCTGGTTGACCTGACCGTAGCCGACGAGAACCGGCGTCCTGGGATCGATGGGCATCAGAGCGGGCTGCCTTTCGCTGTGGGGCGGAGTCGTCGAGACGCCGGGGTCGGCACGCGCGGTGCCGGCAGAAAGATTAACGCCCAGGCCATCGGGTACGGGTTGACTGCACCCCGATGCTGAGTTGGATGGAGAGATGACGACCACGACGACGACCCAGGACAGTTCGGCCGCCGCGCGGAAGACCGACGCGTGGAAAATCGTGGAACGTCGCCCTCTCGACGCCGCGCAGATCGACCAGATCGACAGGTGGTGGCGCGCGGCGAACTATCTGTCGGTCGGTCAGATCTACCTGCTCGCCAACCCACTGCTGCGCACACCGCTGACCCGCGACGACGTCAAACCGCGACTGCTCGGCCACTGGGGCACCACACCGGGACTGAACTTCCTCTACGCCCACCTCAACCGGGCCATCAAGGAGCGTGGCCAGCCCACCATCTATGTAACCGGCCCCGGCCACGGCGGACCGGGCCTCGTGGCCAACGCCTACCTCGACGGCACCTACAGCGAGATCTACCCCGACATCACCCAGGACGACGAGGGCCTGCGCAGGCTGTTCCGCCAGTTCTCGTTCCCCGGCGGCATCCCGTCGCACGTGGCCCCCGAGACCCCCGGGTCGATCCACGAGGGTGGCGAACTCGGCTACGCGCTGTCCCACGCCTACGGTGCGGCCTTCGACAATCCTGATCTACTGGTGGCCGCGGTGGTCGGCGACGGGGAGGCCGAGACGGGACCGCTGGCGACCAGCTGGCACTCCAACAAGCTGATCAACGCCGCCCAGGACGGCGTGGTGTTGCCGATCCTGCACCTCAACGGCTACAAGATCGCCAACCCGACGGTGCTGGCGCGCATCCCCACCGAGGAACTGCGCAGCCTGATGACCGGCTACGGCTATCACCCGTACTTCTTCGAGGTCCCCGACGACGCCGATGGGGGTGCCGACGGGGACCATGCCGACGCGCACCGTCGGTTCGCGACGCTGCTCGACGACGCGCTCGACGAGATCGCCGAGATCAAAGCCGGGGCCACGGACGACGGGTCGCGGCCGCGCTGGCCGATGATCATCTTCCGCACCCCGAAGGGCTGGACCGGTCCGGCCTACATCGACGGCAAGAAGACCACGGGTTCGTGGCGGGCGCACCAGGTGCCGCTGGCCAACGCCCGCGACACTGCCGACCACCTTCGTGTGCTGGCCGACTGGCTGGCCTCCTACCGTGCCGACGAGCTGTTCGACGGCGACGGGAAACTGTTGCCCGACATCGCGTCGCTGGCCCCGGCCGGCCAGCTGCGGATGAGCGACAACCCGCACGCCAACGGCGGGCTGCTGCTCAAGGACCTCCGGCTGCCGGACTTCCGCGACTACGCCGTCGACGTGCCCGCGCCCGGCGGCACCATCGCCGAGGCCACCCGGGTGCTCGGGCACTGGCTGACCGACGTGATCAGGCTCAACCCGCACAACTTCCGCATCTTCGGCCCCGACGAGACCGCGTCGAACCGGCTCCAGGCCGTCTACGACGCCACCGACAAACAGTGGGACGCCGAGTTCTTCGGTCCCGAGGTCGACGAGCACCTCGCCCGGGTCGGACGGGTGGTCGAGATGCTCTCCGAGCACCAGTGCCAGGGCTGGCTCGAGGGCTACCTGCTGACCGGCAGGCACGGCCTGTTCAACTGCTACGAGGCGTTCATCCACATCATCGACTCGATGTTCAACCAGCACGCCAAATGGCTCAAGGTCACCGACGAGATCCCGTGGCGGCGGCCGATCGCGAGCCTGAACTACCTGCTGTCCAGCCACGTGTGGCGTCAGGACCACAACGGGTTCTCCCACCAGGACCCGGGCTTCATCGACCACGTCGTGAACAAGAGCGCCAAGGTGGTGCGCGTCTACCTGCCGCCGGACGCCAACACGCTGCTGTCCACCTACGACCACTGCCTGCGGTCACGCCAGTACGTCAACGTCGTCGTGTCGGGCAAACAGCCGTCCCCGCAATTCCTGACCATGGAGGAGGCGGTCGCGCATTGCACCCGCGGTGTCGGTATCTGGGAGTGGGCCGGTTCGGAGGTGCTGGGCACCGACCCCGACGTGGTCCTCGCCTCGGCCGGTGACGTGCCCACGCTGGAGGCGCTGGCCGCGGCCGACATCCTGCGCCAGCATCTGCCGGATCTGAAGGTCCGCTTCGTCAACGTCGTGGACCTGATGCGGCTGCAGGACTCGACCGAGCACCCGCACGGGCTGACCGACCGTGACTTCGACATGATCTTCACCACCCACCGGCCGATCGTCTTCGCCTACCACGGATATCCGTGGCTGATCCACCGCCTGACCTACCGCCGCACCGGGCACGCGAACCTGCACGTGCGCGGATACAAGGAGGAAGGCACCACGACGACGCCGTTCGACATGGTGATGCTCAACGACCTCGACCGCTATCACCTGGTGATGGACGTGATCGATCGGGTGCCGTCGCTGGGTTCGCGGTGCGCCCCGCTGCGTCAGCAGATGGCCGACAAGCGCCTCGCCGCGCGGGAGTACACCCGCGCGCACGGCGACGACATCCCCGAGGTCAAGGACTGGGTGTGGCCCGCGGCGCGGGAGTCCGGGTTCGGTACGGCGGGCGCCGACGCCACCTCGTCCACCGGGGGCGACAACGAATGACCGGTATTCTGGGGCGGTTATGTCAGATGCCGTCGCCGCCCCGATAGAGCCCCACCCCGTGGTGGCCCAGCTCGCCGCGCTCCACCATTTCCGGGTCTATGTCGACATCGCGGTCGTCGTGGTCGTCCTCGCGCTGTCGAACCTGCTCGCGCATTTCACGACCCCGTGGGCCAACGTCGTCGTCGTGCCTGCCGCAGCGGTCGGCCTGGTGCTGGTGGTCCGCTCCCGCGGACTGGGCTGGAGCGAACTCGGGCTGGGCCGTGAGCACTGGAAGTCCGGTGCCGGATACGCGCTCGGCGCAGTCGGCCTGGTCGGCGCGGTCATCGCGATCGGCGCGCTGCTGCCCTGGACGAGGCCGCTGTTCCTGAACAACAACTACGCGACACTCTCGGGTGCGCTGATCGCGTCGATGATCATCATTCCGCTGCAGACCGTGATCCCCGAGGAACTGGCCTTCCGGGGCGTGCTGCACGGCGCGCTCGACCGGGCCTGGGGGTGGCGCGGCGTCGCCGCGGCCGGGTCCCTGCTGTTCGGGTTGTGGCACATCGCCACCTCGATGGGCCTGACGGCGAGCAACGTGGGTTTCACCCGGATCCTCGGCGGCGGCGTCTTCGGCATGGTCGTCGGCGTGGTCGGCGCGGTCGTGGCCACCGCCGCGGCGGGCTTCGTGTTCTCCTGGCTGCGGCGCCGCAGCGGCAGCCTGATCGCACCGATCGCGCTGCACTGGTCGCTCAACGGGCTGGGCGCGCTCGCGGCCGCGCTGGTGTGGCACCTGTCCTGACGACTACCCGACCAGCAGCACCGCCGCGCCGGCGATCCGCCCGGCGCTGAGATCGCCGAGTGCCTCGTCGGCCCGGTCGAGCGGGTACTGCGGGTTCGACACCTCGAGCCGGTGTTCGGCGGCGAAGTCCAGGAACTCCTGGGCGTCGGTGCGGGTGTTCGACGTCACCGAGCGCATCTGCCGTTCCTGGAAGAGGTGGCGCTGGTAGTTCAGCACCGGGATGTCGGTGAGGTGGATCCCGGCGATCGACAACGTGCCGCCGCGGTCCAGCGCGGCCATCGCCGGCAGCACCAGCTCGCCGACCGGGGCGAACAGGATCGCCGAGTCCAGCGGAACCGGCGGCGGGTCGGCGGCGCCTTGCACCGAGGCCGCGCCGAGGGCCAGCGCCAGATCCCTGGCCCGCTGCCCCCGCGTCATCACATGCAGTTCAGCTCCGCGCGCGAGCGCCACCTGCGCGGTCAGGTGGGCGCTGCCACCGAACCCGTAGATGCCCAGCCGGCCGCCCGGCGGGAGATCGGCGCGCGCCAGCGCGCGGTAGCCGATGATGCCGGCGCACAGCAGCGGGGCCAGTTCGATGTCGGAGTAACCGCCGGGCAGCCGCAGTGCGAAGGCCTCCGGCACGGTCGTGAACTCGGCGTAGCCGCCGTCGGCGTCCCACCCGGTGTACCGGGACCGCGGGCACAGATTCTCGTGACCGCGCAGGCAGTAGCGGCATTCGCCGCACGTGTGGCGCAGCCAGGCGATGCCGACGAGGTCGCCGACGGAGAACCGCGTTCCCGCACCCTCCCCGATCCGAACGACCTCCCCGACCACCTCGTGGCCGGGGATCACCGACGGCCGGTGCACCGGCAGGTCGCCCTCGGTCACGTGCAGATCGGTGCGGCACACCCCGCAGGCCCGGACCGCGACCAGCAGCTCGCCGGGACCGGGCTCGGGTACCGGCACCACGGCCCGGACCAGCGGCCGGGCGGCCATCGGCCCGGGCTTTCGCACCTGCCAGGCGCGCATCCTGGGCGCGGTCATCGTTTCACGATGCCACGGACGGACGCGGTCAGACGCGCGACTTGGTGACCTTCCCGACGATCCACAGCAGGATCACCGCACCGAGGATGGCGGTGAACAGCGTGAACCACCAGCCGCCGCCTGCGGTGTCGACGAAGAAGCTCAGCAGGAAGCCGCCGATGAGGGCACCGACGATGCCGATCACGATGTTCATCAGCAGGCCCGAGCCGGACCCCTTGATGATCTTGCCGGCGATCCATCCCGCGAGCGCCCCGATGATGATGTAGCCGATCCAGCCCACGCTGGTCAGCGTGGTCGAACGGGCGAGAAACTCGGTAGCTGCCACGACGTCCATCAGGTACTCCTGTTCTGTCGCCGACCCGGAGCGAACGCGACCGGGTCAAGCCCAGGTATACCTACGCCGGGTAACGAAACGGCAGTGGAAACAGGCAGCGAACGGACACGATCAGGCGGGCGGCAGCATCCCGGGGGCCGTGTTCGGGTCGACCGGAACGGGCACACCGACCGCGGGACGCGGCGGCGGCGCGTTCGGATCCGCCGGTGGCAACGGCGCGTTCGGATCGGCCACCGGGGGCGGCGGAGGCGTGAAGGGACGAATCGAGTTCGCCAGCGTGATCGCCTCATTCTGCGGGATCGGGTTGGTCGCCGTGCCGAGCCACACCACGAACCAGCGCTCCGGAGTGCGCTGCCCGCGCGGCGTGCCCGGGGCGACCGGAGTACCGACGACGCCGGCCCAGATCTGGCCGTTGGGCTTGTTGGTGTCGGTGAACTTGACCTCGTAGGACGACGCGACGCCGGTCATGCCGTTGGCGTCCAGCGGCACGGTCTGCTGGTTGATCCGGGTGCCCGGGAACGGCATGAAGAACTCACCCATGTCCGAGGCCAGTCGCTGGGCGGCCTTGGTGTTGTCGCTCTCCGCGCCGGCGAACAGCTTCAGGTCGAGCCGGCCGAGCAGCACGCTGGTGTCGTTGGGCGGCTGCGCGTCGGCCGGGGCGCCCTCGGGCGGCAGCTTGGTCAGCAGCGCCTGCCCGTACGACAACTGGGTCGAATCGGAGACCTCCCAGCCGGCCGGCACCACGTAGCTGAAGCCGCCGGCGGCGTTGTCGACGCGGCCGGGTTCCGGCGCGGGCGCCTGCGGGGCGTTCGGGTCAACCGGAGCGTTCGGGTCGGCAGGTGCCGGTGCTGCGTTCGGATCGGCGGGCGCGGGTGCCGGGGGGTTGGGATCGGCAGGCGCGGGCGGCGCCGGCGGAACCGGCGCGTTCGGGTCGACCGGCGCGGGCGGGACCGGGGCGTTGGGATCGGCGGGCGCCTGCGGCGCCTCGGCTACCGGGGCCGGCGACGGGGCGGGCGGCGCCGGCTGGGCGTACGCCACTCCGGGCAGGGCAAGGGCTGCGGCCAACGCGGCCGCGGTGGCGCCGGTCAGTGCCGAGCGTCGCAACGACGTCGGCAACCCATTACGGCGCTGAAGATGCACGTCCGGCTGATCCATGGGGAAGAAACTACCGTGTTGCGCGCGTGACGCAAGTGCGACCTGCGCAGAATGTACCGAATTGTTATATTGCTGTATCGGCATAACGCCAGTTCCCGGCGTTTCAATAGTTAGCTGACACGCAACACCACCCGCGCGTGGCGCGGGTGGTGTCGGGGGCCCGGAGTGATCGGGCGCTGCTCTCACATTGTTCATCGTCGGCAGTGAGTGATGCGTTACCCCGCGGCGCGCCGCATTTTCCCATCTAGCTACTGTCCAGTAACATTGGCGGCGCTCGCTGGGGTTCAGCGTCGAACACAACAGGAGGCCTGCCCGATGGACGTGCTGATCACAGGATGCGACACAGATCTGGGACGCACGATCGCGGAGAACTTCAGCGAAGCCGGCCACACCGTGCTCATCGGCGGTCGCCGCCGTGAGGAGCTCGAGGTTCTGGCCAAGGAGCTCGACGTCGACGCGCTCGTCTTCGACAACACCGATCCGGCTTCGGTCGCCGAGCTGCACGGCCGCGTCCCCGCTCACCTCGACACGATCATCAATGTGCCGGCGCCGACCTGGACGGCGGGCGACCCCCGCACCTACACCCTCGACGACCACGCCACGGAGTGGCGCGGCCTGTTCGACGCCGGCGTCGTCGCCCCGATGCTGACCGTGCAGGTGCTCGGCGACCACATGCGGTCCGGCGGCTCCATCGTCACCGTCATCCCCGACTTCCCCCGCGAAGGCAGTGCTGCGTCAGCGGTCAAGGCGGCCGTGTCGGACTGGACCGCCGGCCTGGCCAACCACTTCGGCATCCGCGGCATCACGGTCAACGCGGTGGCCGTGGGCCGTGGCGTGGAGCCCGGATACGACGGCCTGAGCGCCACCCCCCCGTCGGTCGCGTCCGAGATCTCCCGGCTCTCGCTGTTCCTGACCACCGGATCGGCCCGCCACATCACCGGCCAGACACTGCACGTCACCCACGGCGCGCTCGCCAACTTCGGCTGAGCCCGAGGGAACCGGGTTCGACGGCCGTTTATTCCGCGCTTCGCGGCGAGCGAAACGGCCGCCGCCCGGGCAGGCGGAATCGTAGTGTCAGGCTGATGACCATCCGACTTGGCTTGCAGATCAACAACTTCTCGTACGGCACCGGCGTGCCCGAGTTGTTCCCCACCGTCATCGCCCAGGCTCAAGAGGCCGACTCATCGGGCTTCGATTCGGTGTTCCTGATGGACCACTTCTACCAACTGCCCGGCAACGGCACCCCTGACCAACCGATGCTGGAGGCCTACACGGCGCTGGGCGCGCTGGCCACGGTGACCGAGAACGTGCAGTTGGGCACACTGGTCACCGGCAACACCTACCGCAATCCGACCCTGTTGGCCAAGAACATCACCACCCTGGACGTGATCAGCCAGGGCCGGGCCGTGCTGGGTATCGGTACCGGCTGGTTCGAGCTCGAACACGACCAGCTCGGCTTCGAGTTCGGCACGTTCACCGAGCGGTTCGACAAGCTCGGCGAGTCGCTGCAGATCATCGTCCCGATGCTCGCGGGCGAGCGCCCGACGTTCACCGGGCGCTACTACCGCACCGAGGAGGCGATGGCCAATCCCCGCTTCCGCGATCACATTCCGCTGATGATCGGCGGCAGCGGCGAGAAGAAGACGATCCCGCTCGCGGCGCGGCATTTCGACCACCTCAACGTGATCGCCGGCTTCGACGAGCTCGCCAGGAAGGTCGAGGTCGTCCGCCAACGGTGCGAGGAGATCGACCGCGATCCGGCCACGCTGGAAACCAGCATGCTGGTCGGGGCGGTCGTCGGCGAAGGCGTCTCCGCCGACATGATCCCCGAGGATTTCCGGCAGCGGATGGTGGCCGGCACCCCCGACCAGGTGGCCGAACAGATCAAGGCCAAGGTCCTCGACGCGGGCATCGACGGCGTGATCGTGTTCCTGCCCACCGGGATGGTCGGTTACCAACCGGGGCAGATCTCCGCGCTGGGTGAGGCGTTGAAGCCGCTGGTCAGCGCTTGACGGGCCGCGGTGGGCCATCTCACCGCGTCGTGCGGAAGGGCAACGACTAAGGTTCTGGTTGTTCGGAACGGGTAGACGAGGAAGGTCTCAGGACCCGACCAGGGGCCCGCAACAAGGACCGGTAAGGAATTTGGAATGAGCCATCCCGGAGCCACTCCGACCGATCGGCACAAGGTCGTGATCATCGGATCGGGTTTCGGCGGGTTGACCGCGGCCAAGACGCTCAAGCGCGCCGATGTCGACATCAAGCTGGTCGCCCGCACCACCCATCATCTGTTCCAGCCGCTGCTCTACCAGGTCGCGACCGGCATCATCTCCGAAGGCGAGATCGCGCCCGCGACCCGGGTGATCCTGCGCAATCAGAAGAACGCGCAGGTGCTGCTCGGCGACGTGACGAAGATCGACCTGAAGACCAAGACGATCCGGTCCGAACTGCTCGGCCACACCTACGTCACGCCGTTCGACAGCCTGATCGTCGCCGCGGGTGCCGGCCAGTCGTATTTCGGCAACGACCACTTCGCGGAGTGGGCCCCGGGCATGAAGTCGATCGACGACGCACTGGAGTTGCGCGGCCGGATCCTCGGTTCGTTCGAGCAGGCGGAGCGCTCCAGCGACCCCGCCCGCCGGGAGAAGCTGCTGACCTTCGTGGTCGTCGGCGCAGGTCCGACGGGCGTCGAGATGGCCGGTCAGATCGCCGAGTTGGCCGACCACACGCTCAAAGGTGCGTTCCGGCACATCGATTCGACGAAGGCGCGGGTGATCCTGCTCGACGCCGCGCCTGCCGTACTGCCGCCGATGGGTGAGAAGCTGGGCAAGAAGGCGCAGGCCAGGCTGGAGAAGCTGGGCGTCGAGATCCAGCTCAACGCGATGGTCACCGACGTCGACCGCAACGGCATCACCGTCAAGGATCCCGACGGCACGATCCGCCGGATCGAGGCGGCGTGCAAGGTGTGGTCGGCCGGGGTGTCGGCCAGCCCGCTCGGCCGTGACCTGGCCGAACAGTCCGGCGTCGAGCTCGACCGCGCCGGACGGGTCAAGGTGCTGCCCGACCTGTCGATCCCGGGGCATCCGAACGTGTTCGTCGTCGGCGACATGGCCGCCGTCGAAGGTGTGCCCGGGATGGCCCAGGGGGCGATCCAGGGCGGCAAGTACGCCGCCAAGGCGATCGCGGCGGGCCTCAAGGGCGCCGACCCCGCCGAGCGTGAACCGTTCAACTACTTCGACAAGGGCTCGATGGCCACGGTGTCGCGGTTCAGCGCGGTCGCCAAGATCGGTCCGCTGGAGTTCGAGGGTTTCATCGCCTGGCTGTCCTGGCTGGTGCTGCACCTGGTCTATTTGGTCGGCTTCAAGACCAAGATCGTCACGCTGCTGTCGTGGACTGTGACGTTCCTGTCGACCAAGCGGGGTCAGCTGACCATCACCGAACAGCAGGCCTACGCGCGGACGCGGATCGAGGAACTCGAGGAGATCGCCGCCGCCGCGCAGGACACCGAGAGGGCCGCGAGCTAGAGCCTCTCCCCCTGCCAGGTGGTCAGGCATCCGCCTGCGGCCAGCCGCAGTGCGACCCCGGCGGTGTCGACATCGGTACGGGGATAGTGCAGTTCGCTGACCGCGGCCCGCGGAGCCGCGATCTCGTCGTCGGCCGACGACTCGTGGCCCAGCTCCACCCGGTGTCTGAGCAGCGGGGCGCCGTCGAGGTCGGCGTGCAGCGATCCTGACCAGAAGCCTTGCCGCTCACCGGTTCTGCCGATCTGTACCCGCTCGCGCAGCCGCAGCTCCCCGGCGCCGGCCAGCGTCATGCGGGTCCAGGTCAGGTGCCGGGAGGTGGCCGCCACGATGGTCGGCTCCGGGTCCAGGTCCAGCGCGCCCGCGACCTCGAGCTCCCAGGTCGCGTGTGACTCGGTGGTCGTCGCACCCGGGAGCGCGATGGTGGCTGCCACGGTGCGGACCTTCAGCCGGGCGCCCTGCTCGACGACCACGCGGATCGAGATCGCGTCGCCGCCCAGCGGGGTGGCCACCGACGACACCAGGTGCACCGTGTCGGGTGCGGTGCGCCGTGCCGCGATCCCGCCACTGCACTCGAGGTGGGGTCCGCGTCCGGGCCGCGCGACGATCACCACGTCCGAGCGCATCTACACCTCCTGGGCGACCCGGAGCTGTTCGCGCACCCAGCCCAGGACCGGCGTCGCCGCCGGGTCGTCGGCCAACGAGATCAGCTCGAAGGGCCGGCCGCTGCGCACCGCGGCCGCGTCCCGGCGCATCACGTCGAGGTCGGCGCCGACCATCGGCGCGAGATCGGTCTTGTTGATGACCAACAGATCCGAGAAGGTGACACCGGGACCGCCTTTGCGCGGCACCTTGTCGCCGCCGGCGACGTCGATGACGAAGATCTGGACGTCGACCAGGCCGGAGGAGAACGTCGCGGTCAGGTTGTCGCCGCCGGACTCGACCAGGATCAGGTCCAGGCCCTGACCGGGACCCGAGTGCGCGGCCACGAGATCGTCGATGGCGTCCAGGTTGGCGGTGATGTCGTCACGGATCGCGGTGTGCGGGCAGCCCCCGGTCTGCACCGCGGCGATGCGGTCGTCGGGCAGCACGGCGTTGCGCCGCAGGAAGTCCGCATCCTCGGTGGTGTAGATGTCGTTGGTCAGTACCGCCAGCGACAACTCGTCCCGCAGCCGGCGGCACAGTGCGGCCACCAGCGCGGTCTTTCCGGAGCCGACAGGGCCGCCGACACCGATGCGCAACGGCTCCCCCGGTCGGCGCACCCGGCGGGGGCGGTCGGTGTGCTGGTGCGGCTGGCCGTCCAGGAAATGCGGTGGCATGGCAGACCTTTTCTAGGAGGCGAACAGTGGGCGTTCGCGGTCGAGGTGGCGCTCGGCGAGCACGTCGAGCAGCGGATCGGACAGATCGGCGAGATCCTTGGCGGCCTCGGCGGCGGTCTCCTCGCACAGCGGCGACAGCGCGAACGTGAGCGCCGCGACGTCGCCGGGATCGAGGGCGAGCAGGCGCTGCGCGGCGGTGGCCGAGCCGGTCATCGTCGTGTACACCAACGACAGCGCGGTGTGTTCGGGGAGTAGGCCGCCGACCCGGCCGGCCACCCCGGCGGCCACCGCGAGGTGCGGCGTGGGTCCCAGCGCGTCCCAGTCCTGGCCGGGCCAAACCCGGCGGGCGAGCCGGACCAGGCCGCGGCCCTGCGCGCGCGAGGCCGCACGGGCCGCGGGAGACGGTGTGCGCGCATCGGTTTCGGCGTCACCGGCCTGACCGGCCGCCGCGCACAGCGTTCCGCCGTGCACCGCCGCTGCCAGCGACGCGGTGACCAGCCCGCTGGTGCGGATCCGGCGCGCCAGATACGCCTGCAGCGTGACCAGGTCGACCACCAGCCCGCTGGTCACCCCCTCCTCCACGCCGCCGGAGTGCACGTGGCCGCCGGTGGGAAGCCGGGAGTCCGACAGGGTGAGCAGCGTGGCGAGGTTGGTCATCAGAACAGGAAGTAGCGCTGGGCCATCGGTAGTTCGGTCGCGGGCTGTTCCTGCCAGACCTCGCCGTCGATGCGCACCGTGAAGGTGTCCGGATCCACCTCGATGTCGGGAGTCGCGTCGTTGCGGGGCATCTGCGCCTTGCCGACGCCGCGGACGTTGCCGACCGGGACCAGCCTGCGGTTCACCGCGATCCGGTCGGCCAGACCGTCCTCGATCGCCTGCGGTGCCACGAAGTGCACCGACGTCGCCGCGGCCGCCGCGGGCGCGGCGCCGAACATCGGGCGCGGCAGCACCGGCTGTGGTGTCGGGATCGACGCGTTCGCGTCCCCCATCGCCGCCCACGCGATCATCCCGCCCTTGACCACGGCGTGCGGGCGCACACCGAAGAACGCCGGCTCCCACAGCACCAGGTCGGCGAGCTTGCCGACCTCGACCGAACCGATCTCGCTGTCCATCCCGTGGGCGACGGCCGGGCAGATCGTGTACTTGGCGACGTAGCGCTGCGCGCGGGCGTTGTCGGCGCCGTTGTCCCCCGGCAGGAATCCGCGGCGGCGCTTCATCACGTGCGCGGTCTGCCAGGTGCGCATCACCACCTCGCCGATGCGGCCCATCGCCTGCGAGTCGCTGCCGATCATCGAGATCGCGCCGATGTCGTGCAGCAGGTCCTCGGCGGCGATGGTCGACGGCCGGATCCGGCTCTCCGCGAACGCCAGGTCCTCGGGCACCCCGGGGTTCAGGTGGTGGCACACCATCAGCATGTCGAGATGCTCGTCGAGGGTGTTCACCGTGTGGGGCCGCGTCGGGTTGGTCGAACTGGGCAGCACGTTGGGGTGGCCTGCGACGGTGATGATGTCGGGTGCGTGCCCGCCGCCTGCGCCCTCGGTGTGATAGGCGTGGATCGACCGGCCCTTGATCGCGGCGAGGGTGTCCTCGACGAACCCGGCCTCGTTGAGCGTGTCGGTGTGGATGTTGGCCTGTACCCCGGCGGCGTCGCACACCGTCAGGCAGGCGTCGATCGCCGCCGGCGTGGTCCCCCAGTCCTCGTGCAGCTTGAAACCCGCTGCGCCACCGCGCAACTGCTCCCACATGGCTTCGGCGCTGACCGTGTTGCCCTTGCCGAGCAGCGCGACGTTGACCGGCCAGGTGTCCAGCGCCTCCAGCATGCGGGCCAGGTGCCAGGCGCCGGGGGTCACAGTGGTGGCCTTGCTGCCCTCGGCCGGCCCGGTGCCGCCGGCGACGATGGTGGTGATGCCGCCGCCGAGCGCCTCCTCCATGATCTGCGGGCAGATCAGGTGCACATGGCAGTCAATGGCCCCCGCGGTGACGATGCGGCCGTTGCCGGCGATGATCTCGGTCGACGGCCCGACCACCAGGTCCGGGTGCACGCCCGACATGATGTCGGGATTGCCCGCCTTGCCGATCGCGGTGATCCTGCCGTCACGAATCCCGATGTCGGCCTTGATGATCCCCCAGTGATCGAGAATCACCGCGCCGGTGATGACGGTGTCGGGGGCGCCCTCGGCGCGGGTGGCCCGCGACTGGCCCATCGATTCGCGCAGCACCTTGCCGCCGCCGAACACCGCTTCGTCGCCGGCGCGGCCCGGCCCGCCGCTGCGGTCCTCGGTGATCTCGATGAAAAGGTCGGTGTCGGCCAGCCGGATCCGATCGCCGGTGGTCGGTCCGTACAGCGCCGCGTAGTGCGACCGGGAGATCTGCGTCATTTCTCGTCCAATCGTCCCGGCGGATCCAGGCTCAGGCCGTGCACTTCCCGCCTACCACCCAGCGGGACCAGCCGGACATGTTGCGCGACACCGGGTTCGAACCGGATCGCGGTGCCGGCGGGGATGTCGAACCGGTACCCGCGCGCGGCGGCCCGGTCGAAGTCCAGCGCGCTGTTGGCCTGCGGCACATGGACGTGGCTGCCGACCTGCACCGGCCGGTCCCCGGTGTTGACGATGTCCAGCTCGAGCCGCGGACCGTGCCCGTTGATCTCGATGTCGCCGTCGCCGAAGACGATCTCGCCTGGAATCATGTGCCGCACCTGTCTCACGGGATCGGGTGGTGGACGGTGACGAGTTTGGTGCCGTCCGGGAACGTCGCCTCCACCTGGACGTCGGCGAGCATCTCCGGAATGCCGTCCATCACGTCGTCGCGACCGAGAACCTCACGGCCGCTGACCATCAGCTCGGCCACGGTGCGGCCGTCGCGGGCGCCTTCGAGGATGTGATCGGTGATCACCGCGACCGCCTCGGGGTGATTGAGCCTCAGTCCCCGCGCCCGGCGGCGGCGGGCGAGCTCGGCGGCATACGACAGCAGCAGCCGTTCCTGTTCATGCGGCGTCAAACGCATAGTGGGCGATCCTGCCACGACCCCCGTGCGGCCGCGCGAGGAGCCGCCCCGTCAGTCCTGGGCGATGTTCTGCAGGCGCACCTGCCCGCGCGCCACCACACGGTCGGTGTCGTCGGTGATGGTGATCAGCCACAACTGCTGGCGGCGGCCGCGATGGATCGGCGTCGACGTCGCCGTGACGGTCCCGGATCCGATGGCCCGCAGGAAATCGGTGTTGTTGTTGACGCCGACGACCGTGCCGCCTCCGTGCTGGGAGAGCCAGATATGCCCGGAAACGCTGGCCATGCTCTCGATCACCGCGCAGTACACCCCGCCGTGCACGATTCCCCATGGCTGCAGCAGCTTTTCGGTGATCTCCAACCGGGCCTGCCCGCCGTCGGGGGTCATCTCCAGATACTCCAGGCCGAGAACTCGGTCGAAGCCTTCGCCGAGGCCCTCCGGTACTTCTGTCGTCACGCGTTTTGTCTACACGCGCGCGGAGCGCGCGGCTGCGCCGGGGTGCGGTCTCCCGACGAGCGGAAGGGCCCCGCGCCGATGGCGCGGGACCCTTCCTTCGGTCGGACCGGGGGTCTCTGCAGCCCTCAGGACTCCGGCTCGGTCCAGTGGTTCCGATGGGACAAGAATAGGCAAGGCTTGCCTAATTAAGCAAGAGCTTTCCGGCATTCGCCCGGGATGTCCCGCGCACCGGCAGCCCGAATCCGACCAGCGCGTCGAGCACCGCCTGGCTGCGGCGCATGCTGTCCACCTCGCTCGTGCCGGCCAGCAACGGCGTCTGGGTGGCCGCGCTGACCACGGTGGCGCCCACGATGTGCCACATCGCCGCCACTGTGATCGCGCCGCCGCTGACGGCGGCGAGCCTGGCGAAGACCGGTCCGAGTGCGCAATGGCTGCGATGGGCGATCCAGGTGGTCAGTGCCGCCTCGCTGGGGAGAGCGACGATGCCGTCGTGCGCGGATCGGAAGCCGCGGCGCGACGCGAAGAACGGGTCCTCCGGCAATGCGCGCAGGGTGGGATCGACCACCCCGACCCAGTCGATGGCGCCCTCGGAGTCGACATGCGCCCACAGGTTCTCCAAGCCGGTGTCCCAGGCCCGCCCCTCGACGGCCAGCAGCGGTATCACCCGGCCGACGACGACGTGGGCGAACGTGGCTGCCAGCTGCTGGGCCACCGCGGCCGGGCTCTCGGTCTCGGCCACGCCGGCCTCGAACATCGCGGTCAGACGGTCCGTGGTCAGGAGGTCGGTCAGTGGCCACCACCGGCGCCGCGACAGATCGCCCATCACCGCGACGCCGTAGACGCGCGGACATTCGCGGTAGAGCTCCCGGAGCCGGCGGCTCGATTCATGTATCGGCAGCGTGCGGCTGATCGCCATGCTCGCGATCAGGGGATCCTCGACGAGAACCGTCATGACACCTCCGTTCCCTGGTTAGGTTAGCCTTACTATAGTCATGGCTCCGGAGGCGGCCAGTCCCTGTGACTCGACTCACAAGCCAGGTGGGGAGTCCCCGGCGCAGGTGCTGACGTTGGCATCGCAGGGCGCCGGGCGGCGGCGCCGGCGGGCAACGTAATTTGATACGACACGCGGTAGTAAGCACGTAGTACGCTTTGACCTACTGCCGGTAGGAGATGAACGGACGATGGCAAAGCTGACGAGGCTCGGGGAACTCGAGCGTTCTGTCATGGACCACCTGTGGTCCACCGGCGAGCCGCAAACCGTGCGCCAGGTGCATGAGGCCCTGGCCGCTCACCGCGACCTCGCCTACACGACGATCATGACCGTGCTGCAGCGGCTGGCGAAGAAGAACCTGGTGGTGCAGCACCGCGACGACCGCGCGCACCGATATGCGCCGACCCACGGCCGGGATGAACTGGTCGCGGGGCTGATGGTCGATGCACTGGACCAGGCCGCCGACTCCGGCAGCCGGGAAGCCGCACTCGTGCATTTCGTGGAGCGGGTCGGTGCCGACGAGGCAGCCGCGCTGCGCCGCGCGCTCACCGAGCTGGAGGACAAGCACCGCAACGGGGCACCGGCTGGCGATACAGGCACCAGCTGAGAGACACTGACAGCGTGTCCGCGCTGGCCTTCTCGATCGTCGCCTTGCTCCTGTCGGGGCCGGTGCCGGCGATGCTGGCCCGGGCAAGCTGGCCGCTGCGGGCACCCCGCGCCGCGATCGTGCTGTGGCAGGCGATCGCGTCCGCCGCCGTCCTGTCCGCGTTCTCGGCCGGAATAGCCATCGCGAGCAGGCTTTTCGTACCCGGTCCGGACGGCCGCCCGACGGCCACCATCGTCAGTGAGATCGCCGTACTGGGCTGGCCGCTGTGGACGGCCTACGTCATCGTGTTCGTCCTGACGCTGGTGATCGGCGCCCGGCTGATCGCGTCGGTCCTGCAGGTCGCCATCGCGACGCGCCGACGCCGGGCCCACCACCGCATGGTCGTCGACCTGGTCGGCGCCCACGACTCCCGGGACCGGGCCGACCGCGGACTGCGCATCCTCGACGTCGCCGAGCCGCTGGCCTACTGCCTGCCCGGGGTCCGCAGCCGCGTCGTGGTCAGCGAAGGCGCCCTCAAAGCCCTGTCGGACAGTGAAGTCGCTGCGATCCTGGAGCACGAACACGCCCACCTACGCGCCCGGCATGATCTCGTACTGGAGATGTTCACCGCCGTGCACGCGGCGTTCCCCCGCTGGGTGCGCAGTGCGCACGCGCTCAACGCGGTCAAGTTGCTGATCGAACTCCTGGCCGACGACGCCGCGGTGCGCCGCGAAGGCCCGACCCCGCTGGCCCGTGCGCTGGTCGCGTGCGCGTCCGCCCGCGCGCCCCGCGGTGCGCTGGCCGCAGGCGGCCCGACGACGGTGGTGCGGGTGCGCCGCCTCGGCGGGGAGCCCAACAGCAGGATCCTGGCCGCGGGCGCGTACGTCGCGGCGGCCGCGGTGCTGATCGTGCCGACCATCGCTCTCGCGGTGCCGTGGCTGACCGAGCTCCAGAGGCTGTTCTCGGCCTAGTGGCGCGCACCGTAGATTTGCGGTGCCGCATTCACCGAACGAAAGGGTTCCGTCCATGAGCTCGTCGCAGTCCACCACGGGTACAGCGCAGATCGGTGTCACCGGCCTCGCCGTCATGGGGTCGAACATCGCCCGCAACTTCGCCCGACACGGCTACACGGTGGCACTGCACAACCGCTCCATCGCCAAGACCGACGCGCTGCTGGCCGAGCACGGATCCGACGGCAAGTTCGTCCGTTCCGAGACCATCGCCGAGTTCCTCGACGCGCTGGAGAAGCCGCGCCGAGTGCTGATCATGGTGAAGGCAGGCGAGGCCACCGACGCGGTGATCAACGAGCTCGCCGACGCGATGGAAGAGGGCGACATCATCATCGACGGCGGCAACGCGCTCTACACCGACACCATCCGCCGGGAGAAGGCGATCCGCGAGCGCGGGCTGCACTTCGTCGGCGCGGGCATCTCCGGTGGTGAGGAGGGCGCGCTGAACGGGCCGTCGATCATGCCGGGCGGCCCCAAGGAGTCCTACGAATCCCTCGGCCCGCTGCTCGAGGAGATCTCCGCGCACGTCGACGGGGTGCCGTGCTGCACGCACATCGGCCCCGACGGCGCCGGCCACTTCGTCAAGATGGTGCACAACGGCATCGAGTACTCGGACATGCAGCTCATCGGTGAGGCCTACCAGTTGCTGCGCGACGGGCTCGGCAAGTCCGCACCCGAGATCGCCGACGTCTTCGACGAGTGGAACAAGGGCGACCTGGACAGCTTCCTGGTCGAGATCACCGCGCAGGTGCTGCGCCAGATCGACGCCAAGACCGGCAAGCCGTTGGTGGATGTGATCCTCGACGAGGCCGAGCAGAAGGGCACCGGCCGCTGGACGGTCAAGTCCGCCCTGGACCTCGGTGTGCCGGTCACCGGCATCGCCGAGGCGGTGTTCGCGCGGGCGCTGTCGGGCTCGGTGACCCAGCGCAAGGCGACCACCGGCCTGGCCTCCGGTCATCTGGGTCAAAAGCCCGCCGACGCAGCGCAATTCATCGAGGATGTGCGCCAGGCGCTGTACGCGTCGAAGATCATCGCCTACGCGCAGGGCTTCAACCAGATCCAGGCCGGCAGCATCGAGTACGACTGGAACATCACCCCCGGCGACCTGGCCACCATCTGGCGCGGCGGCTGCATCATCCGCGCCAAGTTCCTCAACCGGATCAAGGACGCCTTCGACACCGATCCCGACCTGCCGACCCTGCTCGTGGCGCCGTACTTCCGCGACGCCATCGAGGCCGCGATCGACAGCTGGCGCCGCGTGGTGGTCACGGCCACCGAACTGGGCATCCCGATCCCGGGCTTCTCCTCGGCGCTGTCCTACTACGACGGGCTGCGCACCGAACGGCTGCCCGCCGCGCTGACCCAGGGACTGCGCGACTTGTTCGGCGCGCACACCTACGGCCGCATCGACACCGACCCACAGCGCCGGTTCCACACGCTGTGGAGCGGCGACCGCAGCGAGGTCGAGGCCTGATTTTTTTCCGGCGAACAGACACAAACTCGCACGATTTACGTGTTCTGAATGCGATTTTGTGTCTGCTCGCGGGAGAAGCCCGGCCACTAGACTCGGGGTCGTGGAGTTTCTCGAGGGTCACCACCCGCCGTACGACCTGACCTACAACGACGTGTTCGTCGTGCCCGGCCGCTCCGAGGTGCAGTCGCGCTTCGACGTGGACCTGTCCACGGTCGACGGGTCGGGCACGACGATCCCGGTGGTGGTCGCGAACATGACCGCGGTGGCCGGGCGGCGGATGGCCGAGACGGTGGCGCGCCGCGGCGGGATCGTGGTGCTGCCGCAGGATCTGCCCGCGTCGGCGGTGCAGCACACCGTGGACTTCGTCAAGACCCGCGACACCGTGGTCGACACCCCGGTGGTCCTGTCGCCGGACGACTCGGTGTCCGACGCGGTCGCGCTGATCCACAAGAGAGCCCACGGCGCGGCGGTGGTGGTCGCCGCGGACGCGAGGAGCGGTTCAGGTGGGGTGAACCGGCCGATCGGGCTGGTCACCGAGGCGTCGTGCATGGGCGTGGACCGGTTCACCCGGGTGCGTGACGTGGCCGTCCCCGATTTCGTCACCGCGCCGGTGGGCACCGACCCGCGCAAGGTGTTCGACCTGCTCGAGCACGCGCCGGTGGACGTGGCGGTGATGACCGAGGCCGACGGTTCGCTGGCCGGCGTGCTGACCCGCACCGGCGCCATCCGGACCGGGATCTACCGCCCCGCCGTCGACGCCCGCGGACGCCTGCGTATCGCCGCGGCCGTCGGGATCAACGGCGACGTCGGCGCCAAGGCACGCGAACTCGCCGAGGCGGGCGTGGACCTGCTGGTGATCGACACCGCACACGGCCACCAGCAGAAGATGCTGGACGCGATCGAGGTGGTGGCGTCGCTGGACCTGGGTCTGCCGCTGGCCGCGGGCAACGTCGTGTCGGCAGGCGGCACCCGCGACCTGATCAACGCCGGAGCCTCGATCGTCAAGGTCGGCGTCGGGCCCGGCGCGATGTGCACGACCAGGATGATGACCGGTGTCGGCCGGCCCCAGTTCTCCGCCGTGGTCGAATGTGCCGCGGCAGCAAGGGAACTCGGCGGCCACGTATGGGCCGACGGTGGGGTGCGGCATCCGCGCGACGTGGCACTGGCGATCGCTGCGGGGGCGTCCAACGTGATGATCGGGTCGTGGTTCGCCGGCACCTACGAGTCGCCGGGCGACCTGATGCGCGATCGGGACAACCGGCCCTACAAGGAGAGCTACGGCATGGCGTCCAAGCGTGCCGTCGCGGCGCGCACGGCCGGCGACGGGGCCTTCGACCGCGCCCGCAAAGCGCTGTTCGAGGAGGGGATCTCGTCGTCGCGAATGAGCCTGGACCCCGCACGCGGCGGGGTGGAGGACCTGATCGACCACATCACCTCGGGCGTGCGCAGCACCTGCACCTACGTCGGCGCCACCACACTGCCCGAACTGCACGAGAAGGTCGTGCTCGGCGTGCAGTCAGCGGCAGGGTTCGCCGAGGGCCATCCGCTGCCCACCGGTTGGTGACGGGTACGCCAGCACGTCGCCGGCGACCTCGACAGTGACCGGGTCCCCGTCCTCCAGTGCGGTCGGCACCGGGCTGCGCATCTGCAACCGGGTGCCGTCGGCGAGTTCGACGTGCACCACGGTGTCCGCGCCGTAGAAGCGGCGTGCGGTCACCCGGGCCGGGGTGCCGGATGCCCCGGTGCCGAACCGCAGCTGTTCGGGGCGCAGCACCACCACCGCGGGACCGTCGGCGACCCCGTCGCAGGTGCGTAGCCGGCCCAGGCAGGTCTGCGCGAGCCCGCCGTGCACCGTCGCGGCGATCTCCACCGTGCTGCCCAGAAAACGGGCGCTGGCCAGAGATCCGGGCCGGTCGTAGAGGTCGGCGGGCGCGCCGTGGCGGGCCACCACCCCGGCCATCAGCAGCGCCACCGAATCGGCCAGGGAGAGCGCCTCGGCCTGGTCGTGGGTGACCAGCAGCGCCGTGGTCGCCGTGTCGCGCAGGATCGTGGCGATGTCCTCGCGCACGCGTACCCGCAGCCCGGCATCCAGCGCGGCGAACGGTTCGTCGAGCAGCAGCACCCGCGGCCGGGCCGCCAGCGCCCGGGCCAGCGCAACGCGCTGCTGCTGTCCCCCGGAGATCTCGTGCGGGCGGGCGTCGGCCAACCCGGCCAGCCCGACCACCTCCAGCCAGTGCGCGACCTGAGTCGCCGCATGCTCCCGGCCTTCCCGGCCCAAGCCGAACGCCACGTTCTCCCCCACACTCAGGTGCGGGAACAGCGCGCCCTCCTGCGGCATCAGCCCGACCCGGCGGCGGTGCACGGGCACGGTCGGGCCCTGACCGGCGACGGTCTGTCCGGCGATGCTCACCGTTCCGGCGTTGGGGTCCTCGAAGCCGGCCAGGATGCGCAGCAGGGTGGTCTTGCCGCAGCCGGACGGCCCGAGGACCGCGGTGATGGTGCCGGGCGCCAGCTCGAGGTCCACGCCGGAGAGCACCGCCCGGTCGCCGAACGCCTTGTGGATGCCGCGGGCGCTGACCGCCGCCGCGTCAGTCACTGCGCACCGCGCCGTCCCCGGTGCCCCACATCCCCAGCAGCGCGGTCGGGACCGCGGCGAACAGCAGCAGCGCGGCGGCGTACGGCGCGGCCGAGGCGTAGTCGCTGACCGAGCTGTAGCCCCACAGCCGGGTGGCCAGCGTGTCGGTGCCGGTCGGGTGCAGCAGCAGGGTCACGGGCAGCTCTTTCATACAGGTCAACAGAACCAGCGCGGCGCCTGCCGCGATGCCGGGGAGCGCGACGCGGGCGGTGACCGTGCCGAACGCCCGGACCGGGCCGCGGCCCAGCGATCGGGCGACCTCCTCCAACCGAATCGGGGCCGCCTCCACCGCCGCGCGGATCGAACCGATGGCCATGGGCACGAACAGCACCGTATAGGCCAGGATCAGCAGCGGCTCCCGCTGGTAGATCGGCCGTAGCAGCAGCACACCCAGCGACACCATCGAGATCGCGATGACGATCGACGGAAGCCCGTGCGCGACATAACTGGCGCCTTCCAGTACGCGGGTGGCCCGGTCCCGGTGCCGGGCCGCGAGCACCCCCAACGGCAGCGCCGCCGCGGTGGACACCAGCGCCGCGGCCGCCGACAACCACACCGTCGAGCCCAGCGCGGCGGACCACTGGGCCACGTCCCACCGCGCGCCCGCGGTGACCAGCCACTGCGCCAGCTCCACGCCCGGGATCACCAGCGCGGCGCCGAGCACCGCGGCGGGCACCACCAGCGCGACCGGAGTCCACCGGCCGAGCCGGTTCAACGGTGCGGGCCGGGCCGCCCCTCCTCCCACCCGGGAGGCCGCGGCCAGGCCGCGGGCCCGGTGCTCGGCGATCACCAGCGCCACCGCGAACACCATCAGCACCAGCGACAGCACCGCGGCCCGGGACGGGTTGAACCCGGACCGGTAGGCGCCGTAGATCACCCAGGTGAACGCCTCGAACCGCATCGCAGCGACCGCGCCGAAGTCGCTGAGCACGTACAGCGCGACCAACAGCGCGCCTGCCGCGATCGCCGCGCGGGCCTGGCGCAACGTGACCCGGAACAACACCGCCACACCGCCCAGCCCGAGCGACCGGGCCACCTCCTCCTGCGCAGGGTCGACCCGGCCCAGCGCGGCCATCGTCGTCAGCAACACGAGCGGATAGCTGACCAGCGTGAGCACCAGCGCGGCGCCCCAGAAGCCGCTGACCGTGGGCAGGGCCGACACCCACAGGTAGGCCAGCAGATAGCTCGGCATCGCCAGCGGCAGCGTCAACGCGACCGCGAGCGCACGCCGGCCGCGCAGGTCGGTCCGGGTGACGAGCACGGCCAGCCCGACCCCCAGCACGACGCAGGCGGCGGTGACGACGCCGACCAGCAGCAGGGACCGCCCGATCAGCGCGGCGGTGCGCGGCTGGAACAGTTCGTCGATGACGAACGCCCAGCCGCGCTCCAGTCCGCGTTCGGCCAGATAGACCAGCGGCACCAGCGTGCAGGCCGCGACCAGTGCCGCGGGCAGCAGCAGCAGCGCCGGCGGGCGACTGCGGGCCGGCCGGGCGAGTACCGCCACCGGGATCAGTTCGTCAACAGGCCGGTGTCGACCAGCATCTCCTGCGTCACCTCGATGTCGTCGAGCTGCGACAGGTCGACGGCAGGCGGCTGCAGGTCGGCCAGCGGCGGCATCTCCGCAGACGGCTGCACCGCCGCGATGAGCGGATACTCCGAGGTCTCCTCGGCGAAGTACTTCTGCGCGGACTCACCGACCAGGTACGCGGCGAACCGCTGCGCGCCTTCGGGATTCGGGGCGGCCTTCAGCACGCCAACCCCGGCGACGTTGACCAGCCCGCCGGGATCGCCGGGGGCCATGAACTTGTTCTCGGCCACCACCGCGTCCGCACCCTTGGACTGGATCAGCTCGTAGAGGTAGTAGTGGTTGACCAGGCCGAGCGGGACCTGACCGGAATCCACCGCGTCACGGACGGCGACGTTGTTCTCGAACGCCTGCGGCTCCTGAGCCTTGAACGCCCGCAGCCACTGCTCGGCGCCGTCGTCGCCGCGCACCACCCGCAGGCCGGTGACGAACGCCTGCCAGGACGCGTTGCTCGGCGCGTAGCCGATCTTGCCCTTCCACTCCGGCGCGAGCAGGCCGTCGATGGTGTCCGGCGGGGTCGGCGCGAGCGTGGGGTTGTACACGATCACCCGGGCGCGCCCGGACACGCCGACCCAGGTGCCGTCCGCGGCGGAGTACTGCGCGGGCACCGCCGCCAGGGTGTCGGCGTTGATCGGGGCGAGCAGGCCGGCCTTGGACACCGCGCCCAGCGCGCCGGCGTCCTGGGACAGGAACACGTCGGCCGCGACTTGTCGCCTTCGGTGATCAGCTGGGCGGCCAGCTCGCCCGCGCCCGCGTACCGGGTCTCCACCTCGACACCGGTGTCGGCGGTGAACTGTTCGATCAGCGGGGCGATCAGTGCCTCGCTGCGGCCGGAGTACACGACGATCTTGTTCTCGCTGTCGGTCTGGGTCTCCGAGCCGCACGCGCTGAACGCGAGCATCGCCGCGACCGCTCCCAGTGCCCCGGCTACCCGGCTGAACGAAGTCGACATTAGGCTTGCCTTTCCTCTAATTGCGTCGAAAGTACCATTCCGGTGAAGTGAGCCCGGCTAACTGAAACGGGGGCATCGGCCGCCGTCGGGATTCCGCTAGCATGTGTTGACAATCAGCTGATTTCGCGCAGGCAACACCGCGCATCCGCCATCTCCAGACGAAAGGGACCAGGTGCCGCAGGCACTGGATGGAGGTCCATCCGAGCCGGCCACGTCCGCCGGACGACCCGACCTCGAACCCTGCGAGGCCGAGCCGTCCTCTAGTCGGCCGGGCTCCGGGCCCGGCTGGCGTCTTTCGGGGGCAGCCCGATGAACCTCGCGATGACACTGCTCTCGCTGCTGGCGTTCGCGCTGCTCACCGCAGGCACGGCGATCTTCGTGGCCGCCGAGTTCTCCCTGACCGCGCTGGAGCGCAGCACCGTCGAGGCCAACGTGCGCTCCGGCGACCGCCGCGACCAGATGGTGCAGCGGGCCCACCGCACGCTGTCGACGCAGCTGTCCGGTGCGCAGGTCGGCATCTCCATCACCACGCTGGCCACCGGGTTCCTGGCCGAACCGGTCGTCGCGCGGCTCATCGACCCGGCGCTGAGCGCCATCGGCGTCCCCGACCAGCTCGTCACCGGGCTGGCCCTGGTCCTGGCCATCCTGATCGCGACCTCGATCTCGATGGTGTTCGGCGAACTCGTCCCGAAGAACCTCGCAGTGGCCCGGCCCGTGCCGACGGCACGCTGGGCGGCCCCGCTGCAGCTGATGTTCTCGTTCCTGGCCAAGCCGCTGATCCGGCTGACCAACGGGACCGCGAACTGGATCCTGCGCCGCCTCGGCATCGAACCGGCCGAGGAGCTGCGGTCGGCCCGTTCCCCGCAGGAGTTGGTGTCTCTGGTGCGCTCATCGGCGCAGAGCGGGTCCCTGGACCCGGTCACCGCGGTGCTGGTGGACCGCTCGCTGCAGTTCGGCGACCGCTCCGCCGAGGAACTGATGACCCCGCGCTCCAAGATCGACACCCTCGACGCCGACGACACCGTCGTCGACCTCAGCGAGGCGGCGATCAGGACCGGGCACTCCCGCTTCCCGGTCATCCATGGCGACCTCGACGAGACCATCGGCATGGTGCACGTCAAGCAGGTGTTCGCGGTGCCCGCCACGGCACGCGCCACCACCCGGCTGTCCGCACTGGCCCTGCCGGTCACGAAGGTGCCGTCGACCCTCGACGGCGACTCGGTGATGTCGGAGGTGCGCGCCAACGGCCTGCAGACCGCGCTGGTGGTCGACGAGTACGGCGGCACCGCGGGCATGGTGACGGTGGAGGACCTCATCGAGGAGATCGTCGGCGACGTGCGCGACGAACACGACGACGAGCCGCCGGACGTGGTCCAGGCGGGCCGGGGCTGGCAGGTCTCGGCGCTGTTGCGGATCGACGAGGTCGCCGAGGGCACCGCGTTCCGCCCGCCCGAGGGCGACTACGAGACGATCGGCGGGCTGGTGCTGGAGAAGCTCGGCCACATCCCGACGGAAGGTGAATCGGTGGAGCTGACCGCCTTCGACCCGGACGGGTCGCCGGACCATCCGCCGCGCTGGCTGGCCACCGTCGTGAAGATGGACGGCCGCCGGATCGACCAGCTGCGCCTGACCGAACTGGGCCGTGAGGGGGCCGGCGGTGGGTGACATCTTCGGCGTGCTCCTGACCTTCGTGTTGCTGGCCGCCAACGCGTTCTTCGTGGCCTCGGAGTTCTCGCTGATCTCCGCGCGCCGGGACCGGCTCGAAGCGCTGGCCGAGCAGGGCAAGCACAGCGCGGTCACCGTCATCCGGGCCGGCGAGCATCTGTCGCTGATGCTGGCGGGCTCCCAGCTCGGCATCACGATCTGTTCGATCCTGCTGGGCCGGGTCGCCGAACCCGCGGTGGCGCACCTGCTGGAGAAGCCGTTCGGCCTGCTGGGCATCCCCGACGCGGTGCTGCACAGCGTGTCGTTCCTGGTGGCGCTGTCGATCGTGGTGACGCTGCACGTGCTGCTGGGCGAGATGGTGCCGAAGAACATCGCGATCGCCGGGCCCGAGTCCACCGCGATGCTGCTGATCCCGGTCTACCTGGGGTACATGCGGCTGGCCCGGCCGTTCATCGCGTTCTACAACTGGTGCGCGAACTCGACGCTGAGGCTGTTCGGCGTCGAACCCAGGGACGAACTCGACGTCACCGTCTCGACTGTCGAACTGTCGGAGATGATCGCCGAGTCGCTGTCGGAGGGGCTGCTCGATCCCGAGGAACACACCCGGCTGACCCGGGCGCTGCAGATCCGCAACCGGGTGGTCAACGACGTCGCGATGCCGCTGGACAAGATCCGCGCCGTCCCGGTCGCGCACGAGGGCGCGGGCCCGACCGTCGGGGTGCTCGAGGAGGCGTTGAAGGAGACCGGTTATTCGCGCTTCCCGGTCGTCGACCCCGGCGGGGCGTTCATCGGCTACCTGCACATCAAGGACGTCCTGCCGCTGCTCAACGGTGCTGCCGGCAGCGCAGCCGTGGTCGAGGCGTCGATGGTTCGGCCGCTGCCGAAGGTGCCGGCCTCACTGCCGCTGCCGGACGCGCTCACCCGGCTGCGACGTACCAACAGCCATCTTGCGCTGGTCACCGCGCCCGACGGCACCTCCACCGCGATGGTGGCGCTGGAGGATCTGGTGGAGGACCTCGTGGGAACCGTCCGTGACAGCACGCACCGCATCTGAGACCCGACTGTCCGAGGCCGACTGGGTCGACCGCGCGTCCGCGTACACCCGGCGCGCCGACGACGTGCTGGCCCCGCATCAGCGGCGCCGCCGCGCGGGACAAGCCCATCCCGTCTACGACTTCCTGTTCACCTACTACAACGTCCGCCCCGGCCGGCTGCGGGTCTGGCACCCCGGCTACGGCGTGGTGCTCGAAGGGCCCGCCGCGGACCGTTATCTGGAGCGGTCCGGGTATGCGCGCGTCGGTGGCGGGGTGGCCGTCGGACGCGATCATCTGAACAGTCGGCTCGGCACTGTGACGTTCATCGCGGACCTGTTGCGCGCCACCGCGTCGCGGCCGGCCCGGTTCAACTGTTTCGGAATGCACGAATGGGCGATGGTCTACCGGGCCTCCTCGGTGCGCCACGACCGAGTGCCGCTGCGTCTCGGCGCCGCAGGCACCGATGCGGTCGTCGAGTCGATGCCGTTGCGGTGCAGCCACTTCGACGCCTACCGATTCTTCACCGAGCCCGCCGTCGAACGCAACGCCGCCCGCCTGACCCGCGACACCCAGCTCGCCGCCGAGCAGCCCGGCTGCGTGCATGCGGGCATGGATCTCTACAAGTGGGCACTCAAGCTGGGCCCGCTGGTCGACTCCGGCCTCGTACTGGACTGCCTGCAGCTGGCCCTCGACGCCCGGGTACTCGACATGCGGGCCAGTCCCTACGACCTGCGCGCCTACGATTTCGAGCCGATCGCGGTCGAAACGCCCAGCGGCAGAGCCGAATACGTGCGAATGCAAGAGGTGATCGCGGAGCGTGCCGCGCCGCTGCGGTCCCGGCTGCTCGAACACGCCCTGATGTTGCAGCAGAGCGCCACCCGGGCATAGGCCCTGTTACCGGTGGGTAAGCTGGACCGACGACAGTGCAAGAGGCATGGCGCGGACGCGCGTGCACACGAGGGAGGAATCATGACCGATCGCGTGACGGTGGGTAGCCTGCGCGTCGCCCCCGAGTTGTACGACTTCATCAACAACGAGGCGCTGCCCGGCACAGACATCGATCCCGACACGTTCTGGTCCGGCGTGGACAAGGTCGTCGCCGACCTGACCCCGCGCAACCAGGAGCTGCTGGCGCGCCGCGACGATCTGCAGGCGCAGATCGACCGGTGGCACCGTGCCCGGGTGATCGGTGGTTTCGAACCCGCCGAGTACAAACAGTTCCTCACCGACATCGGCTACCTGGAGCCCGAGCCGGCCGACTTCACGATCACCACCGCCGGTGTCGACGACGAGATCACCACCACCGCCGGCCCACAGCTGGTGGTGCCGATCCTCAACGCGCGCTTCGCGCTCAATGCCGCCAACGCCCGCTGGGGTTCGCTGTACGACGCGCTGTACGGCACCGACGTCATCTCCGAGGAGGACGGCGCCGAGCCCGGTTCCTCCTACAACCCGGTGCGCGGCGACAAGGTGATCGCCTACGCCCGCAAGTTCCTCGACCAGGCGGTGCCGCTGGCGTCCGGTTCCTGGTCGGACATCACCGGCCTGAAGATCGAGGACGGCAGCGTCAGCGCGACGCTCGACGACAAATCCGTGGCCCTGGCTGCGCCCGAACAGTTCGTCGGCTACCTCGGTGAACCGGATGCACCCACGGCGGTGCTGCTGGTCAACAACGGCCTGCACGTCGAGATCCTCGTCGACGCCGACTCCCCCATCGGCTCGACCGACAAGGCCGGCATCAAGGATGTCGTGCTGGAGTCCGCGGTTACCACGATCATGGACTTCGAGGACTCCGTGGCCGCCGTCGACGCGGCCGACAAGGTGCTGGGCTACCGCAACTGGCTGGGCCTCAACCGCGGCGACCTGGCCGAAGAGGTCAGCAAGGGCGGCAAGACCTTCACCCGCGTGCTCAACGAGGACCGCGTCTACACCGCCCCGGACGGTGAGACCGAGGTGAGCGTGCCCGGCCGCAGCCTGCTGTTCGTGCGCAACGTCGGTCACCTGATGACCAACGACGCGATCACCGATGCCCAGGGCAACGAGATCCCCGAGGGCATCCAGGATGCGCTGTTCACCAGCCTGATCGGCATCCACGGGCTCCGGACCGGGGACAGCGGGCCGCTGGTCAACAGCCGGACCGGCTCCATCTACATCGTCAAACCCAAGATGCACGGCCCCGACGAGGTCGCCTTCACCTGTGAGCTGTTCAGCCGCGTCGAAGACGTCCTCGGCCTGCCGCCCAACACCATCAAGGTGGGCATCATGGACGAGGAACGGCGCACCACGCTCAACCTGAAGGCGTGCATCAAGGCCGCCGCCGACCGGGTCGCGTTCATCAACACCGGCTTCCTGGACCGCACCGGCGACGAGATCCACACCTCGATGGACGCCGGGCCGATGATCCGCAAGGGCGCGATGAAGTCCACCGACTGGATCAAGGCCTACGAGGACCAGAACGTCGACATCGGCCTGGAGACCGGGTTCTCCGGCCGGGCCCAGATCGGCAAGGGCATGTGGGCGATGACCGATCTGATGGCCGACATGGTGGAGCAGAAGATCGGCCAGCCCAAGGCCGGCGCGACGACCGCGTGGGTGCCGTCGCCGACCGCGGCGACCCTGCACGCGATGCACTACCACCAGGTCGACGTGTTCGCCGTGCAGAAGGAACTCGCCGGTCAGCGCCGCGGCACCGTCGACCAGCTGCTGCGGATCCCGCTGGCCCAGGAACTCGCGTGGGCCAGCGACGAGATCCGCGAGGAGGTCGACAACAACTGCCAGTCGATCCTCGGCTACGTGGTGCGCTGGATCGACGCGGGCGTGGGCTGTTCGAAGGTCCCCGACATTCACGACGTCGCGCTGATGGAGGACCGCGCCACGCTGCGCATCTCCAGCCAGCTGCTGGCCAACTGGCTGCGCCACGGCGTGATCACCGAAGAGGACGTCAAGGCCAGCCTGCGCAGGATGGCCGCGGTGGTCGACGAGCAGAACGCCGCGGATCCCGACTTCCGGCCCATGGCAACAGATCCCGACAACAGCATCGCCTTCCAGGCCGCCCAGGAACTCATCCTGGCCGGCGCCGACCAGCCCAACGGCTACACCGAGCCGATCCTTCATCGCCGGCGCCGGGAGTTCAAGGCGACTAGTAACGTTGGCTGACGCAGGACAGGCAGTATCCACGGGTCGACCGAACTAAGGACGTAACCAGCGTGTGCAGCGAAGGCAGGCATGGGCCGGCATAGCCTCCCGGATCCAGAAGAGTCCCGCGACCAGACCGGCACTCCCCCAGGGGGTTTCGATGCCGACGGCGCCGGAGACGGTGCGTCGCCGAGATCCGGCGCCCAGCACACCGGCGACTGGGAGGGCGGCGAGTGGACGGGCAGTCACCGCGCGGTGACACCCGGCCGGCGCGGCGTGAGCGTCAGCGTCGTCGTGGCGCTCGTCGCCGTGGTCGTCGTGGTCGGCGTCGTCATTCTCTGGCGCTTCGTCGGTGACGCGCTGTCCGGGCGCTCCGACGCCGCGGCTGCCCGGTGTGTCGAGGGTGAACTCGCGGTGGCCGTGGTCGCCGATCCGGCGATTGCCGAATCGGTCGGCGCGCTCGCCCAGCGCTACAACGAGACCGCCGCCCCGGTCGGCGACCGGTGCGTCAAGGTCGGCGTGCAGAGCGCCGACTCCGACCGGGTGGTCGACGGTTTCGCCGAACAGTGGCCCGGAGATCTGGGTGAGCGCCCCGCATTGTGGATCCCGGGCAGTTCGGTCTCCGCGGCCAGGCTGGAAGCCGCAACGGGCACGCAGACCGTCAGCGACAGCCGTTCCCTGGTGTCCTCCCCCGTCGTCCTCGCCGTGGCACCGCAGCTCCGGGACGCCCTCGGCGACCAGAGCTGGGGCACCCTGCCGCGGCTGCAGACCGACCCGGCCGCGCTCGAGGGGCTGGGCCTGCGGGGCTGGGGCGGCCTGCGACTGGCGTTGCCGCTCGGCGACGACAGCGATGCCTCCTACCTCGCCGCCGAAGCGCTGGCCGCTGCGGCCGCGCCGTCCGGCGCGTCGCCGACGTCCGGCCTCGGCGCGGTCAGCGCGGTGATGTCACGCGAACCCGAGCTGACCGACCGCGACGCGGACACGGCGCTGGACGCACTCGTCGACGCGTCGGATCCGGCCACCGCGCCGGTGCACGCCGTCGCGACCACCGAACAGCGGGTGTTCCAGCGCGCCGCGTCGCTGCCCGAGGCCAAGGACAAGCTCGCGGCCTGGATCCCGCCGGGGCCGACGGCGATCGCCGACTTCCCCACCGTCCTGCTGGCCGGCGACTGGCTGTCCCAGGAGCAGGTGACCGCAGCCAGCGAGTTCGCGCGGTTCATGCGCAAACCCGAGCAGCTCGCCGACCTGGCCGAGGCGGGCTTCCGCGTCGAGGGCACCGAATCGCCGGGCAGCGACGTCGTCGACTTCGCGCCGGTGGCGGCCCCGCTGGAGATCGGTGACGACGAATTGCGGACCACCATCGCCGAGACGGTGAGCAGTCCCGTGCAGAGTCCGACGGTCACCGTGATGCTCGATCAGTCGATGCCGACCGACGAGGGCGGCGCGTCGCGGCTGCGCAACGTCGTCGACGCGCTCAAGGACCGCCTCGCGGTGCTGCCGCCCGACTCCGGGGTCGGACTGTGGACGTTCGACGGGGTGCAGGGCCGTTCCGAGGTCAGCGTCGGGCCGCTGTCGGATCAGGTCGACGGCGCGTCCCGCTCGGACACGCTGACCGCGGCGCTGGACTCTCAGACCCCGTCCTCGGGCGGCGCGGTGTCGTTCACCACGCTGCGGCTGGTCTACACCGATGCCACAGCGAAATACCGTGAGGGTCAGAAGAACTCGGTACTCGTCCTCACCGCGGGCCCGCACACCGACCGATCGCTGGGCGCTGCCGGACTGCAGGACTACGTCCGGGGCGCGTTCAACCCGGACCGCCCGGTGGCGGTGAACGTCATCGACTTCGGCGACGACACCGACCGGCCCACCTGGGAGTCGGTCGCGCAGATCACCGGCGGCAGCTATCAGAACCTCGGTTCGTCGGACTCCCCCGAACTCGCCGCCGCCCTCTCGGCGATGCTGTCCTGACCGGATCAGCGACCTGGCGACATCCCGGCCCACGGACGTATCTTCACGTTCGTGACCGGGGTGTTCTGGCGCGCGCGCTGCGGCGCACGCCGAAGGTGAACCAGGTGGTCAACCGGCGGCTGATCAACGGGGCCGTGTACACGATGGAGACCCGTCGGGCGCGCTGAGCACGATGGGCGACTACACGTCGTGGGACACAGGCGCTGACCAACCCGTTGCTGGATCCGAACCTGTTCACCGCGGAGACCTTTTCCCAGGCAGGTCTGGAGGCTGTCGACGCGCCCACCAGCCTGGCTGACGTCGTGCGGCGAAACGTTGCCGGCGAGGCGGTGGACCCGCCGGTCAGCGTCGGGCTGCAGCACTGACGCCGCAGCCTCCGCAGAATTTGCTGTCCCCCGCGTGTGCCGGGCCGCCCGAAACGCCGGAGGCGTGGACCGGAACGGGCGACCAGCAACCGGTACTCTGGGGCCCGATCCGGCTCGCCGAAATTGGCTTCGCTCCCGATTGCCCCTGACGAGCCGCAATGGTATGACCGCGTTACTCAATCGTCGCTTGGTCCGGCAATGATCAAGAGACGGCTCGGCTAAGAGGAGGAATCTTCAGAAGATGCCGATTCAGCAGCGCGCACAGGCACGCACAGGCGTCTCGACTGAAGTTGCTCCAGCCTGGCGGGACCGCAAGCGGTATGTCTGGCTGCTCGGCCTGGTGATACCCACGCTCGTTCCGGCGTCCTGGGTTGCGGTGACGGTCACCGGCTGGGGGGTGTTCTGGTGGTCGGGCCCGGTGATGATGCTGCTGGTGATCCCGGCGCTGGACTACCTCGTCGGCCTGGACGCCGAGAATCCCCCGGACAGCGCACTGGCCCGGCTGGAGACCGACCGCTTCTACCGGTGGGCCACCTATCTGTATCTGCCCGCCCAGTACCTGTCCCTGGCGCTGGCCTGCTGGGTGTGGACCGGCGGCGGCGGGGTGACGCTGAGCCCGCTCGACAAGGTCGGCCTCATGCTCACCGTGGGCGGCATCGGCGGCGTGGCGATCAACATCGCTCACGAGCTGGGCCACCAGCGAGTGCGCTCCGAGCGGTGGCTGAGCAAGGTCGCGCTGGCCCAGACCGGGTACGGCCATTTCTTCGTCGAACACAACCGGGGACACCACGCTCGCGTCGCCACCTCCGAGGACCCGGCCAGCGCCCGCCTCGGAGAGAACCTGTACGCCTTCCTGTTCCGGTCCGTCTTCGGCAGCCTGCGTTCGGCGTGGACGCTGGAGCGGCGCAGACTGGCCAGGAACGGGAAGTCGCCGTGGACGCCACGCAACGACGCGCTGCACTCCTGGGCGATGACCGGGGTCCTGTTCACCGCACTGGTCGCGGTGTTCGGGGTGCCGGCGCTGCCGTGGCTGCTCGGCCAGGCGGTGGTCGGGATCTGCCTGCTGGAATCGATCAACTACCTGGAGCACTACGGGCTTCGGCGACAGCGCCGCCGCGACGGCAACTACGAACAGGTGCGGCCGGCGCACAGCTGGAACAGCAACTCGGTGATCTCCAACGTGTTCCTGTTCCACCTGCAGCGCCACTCGGACCATCACGCCAATCCGCACCGGCGGTACCAGGCGTTGTGCCATGCCGACGAGGCCCCGCAATTGCCGTCGGGGTACGCCACGATGGTGCTGCTGGCGATCGTCCCGCCGGTATGGCAGCGGGTGATGGACCACCGGGTGCTGGCCCACTACGGCGGCGACGTCCGGCTGGCCGCGCTGAGCCCGCGGCGGGAAAAGGCGCTACTGCGGCGGTACGGCTGACTGCACCTCGCGGGTGCGTTTGAGCGCCACCGCGGCCGTACGCATCGACAGCGCCGGTGACAACCGCTCCAGGAGCCACAGCGCTTTCCACCACCGCGGCACCACGATGATCGCCTGGTCGGCCAGTACGGCGCGCAGGGCCTTGTCGGCGAAGGCGGCGGGGTCCATCGGGCGCAGCGCTTCCCCGAGCTTGACCAGGTTCTCCTTGCTGACGCTCGTGTTGCGGCCGTAGGCGCCCCCCGACAAGATCGGCGTGCGCACGACCCCGGGGCACAGCACCGAGACCCGCACGCCGTGGGTGGCGGCTTCCACCCGCAGGGTTTTCGACAGCGCCACCACCGCGTGCTTGGTCGCCGAGTAGCCGGCCTGCGCGGCGGTGGTCACCAGGCCGGCCATCGACGCCGTGTTCACGATGTGGCCGCTGCCCTGCCTGATCATCACCGGGTACGCGGCCTGGACGCCGTGGATCACGCCGCGAAGGTTCACGTCGATGATGTCGGTCCAGTCGTCGAGGCTCAGCGTGTCGACCTCGCCGCCGATCCCGATTCCGGCGTTGTTGAACAGGTAATCGATACGGCCCGCGGTGTCGACCGTGGCATTGACCGCCGCAGCGAAGGCGGCCGCGTCCCGCACGTCGAGTTCGACCGCATGCACCTGGGCGCCCGATCCCCCTAGCCGTTGCGCGAGCTCGTCGGCCGCCTCGAACTGGCGGTCGGCAATCCACACCGCGGCGCCCGCTCCGGCGAGTTCGGCGGCGAGCGCGGCCCCGATCCCTGATGCGCCGCCGGTGATGAAGGCGACCTTGCCGGTCAGTTGCGCTGCGTCTCTGGATGCCACCCGGGAAGGATAGCGGCCGGGCATACCGGCCCCTAGGCCTCGCCGCCTCCGTCGGAGTCGCCAGCGTCCCCGCCGGAGTCGACACCGGATTCGGAGTCGGCCTCCGAATCAGCCTCTGAGTCGGCCTCCGAATCGGCAGCGTCTGACGGATCATCCGCGGCGCCGGCGTCCTCGTCGGCCGGCTCGGCGGTGTCCTCGTCGGTCACCGGGTCGGCGGGGTCCTCCTCGGTGCTGTCCTCCGCGGTCTTGTCCTCGTCGGTCGCGGGCTCCGGGGTCTGCTCACCGCCCACGTCATCGTTGGCATCGTCGGTGAAGTCGGTGGAGTCGGTGGAGTCGGTGCCGAGCTCGTCGGTGACCTGGTGGCCAGCGGCCTGGGTGCGCGCGACGGTGCGGGGGGAGGCCTCCTGCTGCTCGTCGAGCCCGGTCTGCAGCGCATCGTCCCCGGCCTCGCCCTGTGGCGCCTTGCCGTCCAGCCAGGTGCGGTCGTAGGCCTGGTCGATGATCGCGCGCAGCGGTTCCTCCCAGCCGTCGACCAGCCAGCCCAGACCGAAGTCGCGGAAGCCCTGCAGCAGCGGCAGGTTCTTGGTCGGCACGTGCACGTAGGTGGTGTTGCCCTCGGTCCACACGATGTTGGCGGGATCGTCGAGGTCGACGTCGTCGTAGCTCATGTGCACGTAAGTGAAGGCCGCGACCGCGTTGGCCAGGGCCAGCAGGTTGAACGGGTTGGCCGGGAAGTCTGCGATCGGGTCGTACTCGCGGGCGACGTCGACGACGGAGTAGTCGGTGTCGGTGGGCGTCAGCAGTTTGTCGCCGTACCACCAGCCGTTCAGCCCGCCGTACTTGCGGCCCCCGTTACCCAGCAGGACGAAGGTCATGTCGTCCGGCGCCGGTGTGGCAGTGCTGTTCTCGTGATCGCTGCCGTGATCGCGCAGCCACACCGAGGCCACCCGGGCGCCGCCGCTGAACGCGTAGACGATCTTGTCCTCGGGCGCGTCGGAATCGGACGGCAGGTTTTTGATCGCGAAATCGAGGGCCCGCACGTTCTGCGCGATGCCGACTTCGACCGTGCCGAGCGCGACGATCCACTGGTAGGAGACCTCGCGGCAGACCTTGGGCTCCTCACACAGCGCTCCGCCGAGGTTGTCGTCCATGGCCCAGGGCGTCGGGCCGTGGTGCAGCACCGCCGCGGGGCCGGCAGGAATGAGCTGGGCGGCTGTGGCAACTGATCCGCCGAACGCCAGCGGCAACGCAGCAAACGGCACCACAGCCGCGGTCATCGCGGCCTTCGTCGCTCGATTCACAGAAGTCCCTTCTTTCGGGCCGCGGGGTGCCCGTGTTCGTCGACGTCGGCCGGGCGGTTCGACGGCACGCCCGTGCTCGTCTGCCCGCTGCCGGACAGAAGTTGCACGATACCTCAGCGGGGGGCCGCCAGCGAACGCGTCAGCAAACACGGATCACACCCTTGGCCGAGCACTCAGCCCACTGCGTGCCGCAGGCTGCTGCAACCCCCCGGTCAACGCTCTGAACTCCGGTTTCGCCGACCACGCGGCACATCTGAGCCGGGGTCCTGATCGACGCGTCCGCAGCTGCGGGATCCTGCGGACGTGATCCGTTGCCCTCGGCACACTCGCCAGATCTCGCTCGGGCCCTGCCGGGTGGGCGGTTATCACAGCCAGGACAAGACGTTCCCGCCGGGTGACATTAACCAGCAAGGACTGCGCTGTTCACAAGCATGTGCTGTTGCGCAGAATAACGTTTAAGATAAATTTTTAGCGGGCTAGCAGCCAGCTACCGACGCAACGCCATTATCGACGCACTTATCGGTGCAAAGTGACAGCTCTGTAGTTTTGGCTGAAATCGTTGCGGATGGCGGAGATCCTGAGATATCTATGCACTACAAACTACATAAACTGACAGGCGGCACTGTCTGCCGAATCTTTTCCGGCACCGAGCCCGGCAAATTCTCTACTAATGTAGAGATGGCATAAACTACACATAACAGCAATATAACCACTATTTGCTATAACTTCCCGAATATGCATTTGGGCGAATTTGCTGTACGAAGTTGACGCACCAGCAATATGATTTGGCGCACGACAGTTGGCGGATCACGTCATCGCTACTTATCGGGGAGAACACATGCGTAGGAACTTTCGCAAGGCACGAGTTGTGTGTGGTGCCGCATTTGCTTCGGCTGCCCTGGCGCTGTCCACCGCGGCGCCGGGGATCAGCAGCCCGACCGGCCTCGTCGTCGGCGGGCTGGCAACCCCGTCAATGCACGATCTGGTGATGGCGCAGGTCCTCAAGGACGAGCTGCACGGCATGGACCGGGTCAGCATCGGGTGGCCGGCGGAGGCCGCGCCCTACACGGGCAAGACCTACACCCTCGGCCAGTCGATCAACATCGGGATCAACAATCTCAACGCCGCGATCGGCACCGCCGTCGGCAAGCTCGTCCGGGATGCGGACGGCAACCTCCCTGCCAACGAACAGGTGAAGATCGTCGGGCTGTCGGCCGGCTCGCTGGTCGTCACCGAGGTGCTCCGTCAACTGGCACAGGATCCCAACGCGCCGAGCGCCGACGAACTGACCTTCATCGTGGTCGCCGACTCCAGCCGCCAGAAGCTGATCAACAAGGCGCGCTACAACAACAAGTACGACTACACCTACCAGCCGCCGCCGGACTCGCAGTACGAGGTCAAGGTCGTACTCGGCGAGTACGACGGTCTGGCCGACTTCCCCGACCGGTGGTGGAACTTCCTCGCGATCGCCAACGCGATGGCCGGCGGCATCTTCGTGCACGTGCCGATGATGTTCGCAGATCTCAAGGACGAGTACATCACCAGCGTCGAGTACAACGAGGCGGGCGGCAAGGTGACGAACTACCTGATCCCGACGGCCAAGCTCCCGTTGGTCCAGCTGCTGCCGTTCCTCGCACCGATGGAGGCCGAGCTGCGGGCGAAGATCGACAAGGGATACAGCCGCAACGACGTCGTGGACACCGCCCCGGCCCGCGCACTGGCCACGCCGGTGTCGGTCACCGAGGACTCGGTGCCCGCAGCGGCTCCTGACCCGACCCCTGTTGCCGACGTCGACGTGGTCGAGGAGGCCGGCACGGTCAAGGACGTCTCGACCGAGGTGACCGAGCCCGCCGCCGAGGTGGTCGACCGTGACGGCGCCGAGGACACCAGCGTCGTCATTGACGAGGACGCGGATCTCGACGTCGTGGACGAGGACAGCGACACGGGATCGGGCAGCGACGACGAGGACGCCGCGAACGAGGACGCCGCGAACGAGGACGCCGAGGTGGGCGACGCGGACGAGGCCACGAAGGACGAGGACGACGCGAGCGGAACCGAGGATTCCTCGGATTCCGGTGATTCGGGCTCGTCGGCCGACTCGTCGTCCGACGGATCCGGGTCGTCCGACTCCGGCTCCTCGGAGTAACCCCTCCCCGAACCTGAGGCTGCCGAAGTCTCGGAGACCAGCCCGGAGCCCCGGCCCCCCGCCGGGGCTCCGTGGTGTGTGGGCACGGGTCTGCCGGGACCTCACCAGCGAGCGCAGCCGACCTGTACGGCCTAAGATCCAGTGGGCGGGGACCCGATTTGCTGTGAGGTAGCGTTGATCGCCATGGATGTGCAATACGACGCGATCGTCGTAGGAGCGGGTTTCGGCGGCATGGGTGCCGCGATTCAGCTCAGGAAAATGGGTTACGACAACATCCTGATCGTCGACCGCGAGGACGACCTCGGCGGGACGTGGCACGTCAACCACTACCCGGGGCTGGCGGTCGACATCCCCTCGTCGACCTACTCCTACTGGTTCGAGCCGAATCCGAAGTGGTCACGGCTCTACGCCCCGGGCCATGAACTCAAGGCCTACGCCGAACACGTCGCCGACAAGTACGACATCCGCAGGCACATGCGGTTCAACAGCCCCGTCGACGGGGCGCGGTGGGACGAGGACGCCAGACGGTGGCAGGTGACGCTCTCAGGCGGCGAGACGCTGACCTCGCGGTTCCTGATCACCGCCACCGGCTACCTGTCGCAGCCGCGCACCCCCGACATCCCCGGCATCGAGGACTTCGCAGGTCGCATCGTGCACAGCATGGACTGGGATGACGACTACTCCCCCGCCGGCGAGCGCATCGGTCTGATCGGCACCGGCGCCACCGCGGTGCAGTTGATCCCCGAGCTGGCCAAGACCGCCACAGAGCTCACGGTGTACCAGCGCACACCGATTCACGTGGTGCCGAAGTTCGACTTCGCGATCCCGCCGCTGCTGCGTCGACTCTTCGCCCGGATACCACTGCTGCAACGCGCCTTCCGGTTCAGCACCGATGCGAACCTCGAAGTGATGATGATTCTGTCGGTACTGAACTACAAGTATTTCAGGCAGCTCAACGTCGGGGCTTCCCACCTGTCTCAGGCGTTGCGGTTCGTCTCGATCCGGGACCGGCGTCTGCGCGAGCAGCTGACGCCTGACTACGACTTCGGCTGCAAACGGCCGACGTACTCGAACTCCTACTACCGCACGCTCGCCAAACCGCACGTGCATCTGCAGACCTCGGGCATCGAGCGGGTCGAAGCCGACGGCATCGTGGCATGCGACGGCACCAAGACCCAGATCGACACCTTGGTGCTGTGCACCGGTTTCGACATCTGGGAAGCGAACATCCCGGCGATCGAGGTGATCGGCCGCGACGCCCGCAACCTCGGGAAGTGGTGGCGGGACAACGGCTTCAAGGCCTATCAGGGGGTGACCATCCCGGCCTTCCCGAACCTTCTGAGCCTGGCCGGACCGTATGCCACCAGCGGATTGTCGTACTTCAACACGATGGAGTACCAGATGCGGCACATGGACCGGCTCTTCGGCGAGCTGCAACGGCGCGACGCTGCCACGTTCGAGGTGACCGAGGACGCCACCGACCGGTTCAGCGAGCGGATGTCGAAGCTGTTGGGCAAGACCGTGTTCCGGCGTGGCGACTGCGCCCGCTCCCGCTCCTACTACTTCAGCCCGAGCGGCGAGACACTGGTGCGTCCGGCCTCGACGAACCAGACCAACCGCGAGAACGACAGCTTCCCGTTCACCGACTACACCTTCGCCTGAACACACTGGTCGCCACCGTCTGACCAGTGCATTCCCTGCGGTATGACAGCATGGATACATGCAGGCGAGGCGTGTTCTGGGCAGTGTCGGTGCGGCAGTCGCGGTTTCGGCCGCCCTATGGCAGACAGGGGTCGCGGCGCCGACCGCCTCGGCGGATCCGTGTCCGGACATCGAGGTGATCTTCGCGCGCGGGACCGGCGCGGATCCCGGCCTCGGTTGGGTGGGCGATGCGTTCGTCAACGCGCTGCGGACCAAGGTCGGTGACCAGTCGGTGGGCACCTACGCGGTGAACTACCCCGCCGGCTTCGACTTCGACAAGTCGGCGCCGATGGGCGCGGCCGACGCGTCGGGACGGGTGCAGTGGATGGCCGACAACTGCCCGGACACCAAGCTGGTCCTGGGCGGCATGTCGCAGGGCGCCGGCGTCATCGACCTGATCACCGTCGATCCACGCCCGCTGGGCCGGTTCACCCCCACCCCGATGCCGGCACGGGTCGCCGACCATGTGGCCGCCGTCGCGGTCTTCGGAAACCCCTTGCGCGACATCCGAGGTGGCGGTCCCCTGCCTCAGATGAGCGGCACCTACGGGCCGAAATCGATCGATCTGTGTGCGCTCGACGATCCGTTCTGCTCGCCCGGCTTCAACCTGCCCGCCCACTTCGCCTACGCCGACAACGGCATGGTGGAGGAGGCGGCCAACTTCGTCGCAGGCCGCGTCCGGTAGCCGGCGGCCCCGCTATCCAGCAAACGAAGTTCCGGTTTGACACCTGCGAGTGCGGGTTACCCCTGCCCGACCGAACGGCCGGTCTGCACCATTACGAAGTGGCAGCGCAATATGAGAACGCGCCCGCGAAAGTGCGCGTGACCACGCCGTGAGGCGCGTACGCTGAGCTGGTGTCAGCAAACGTGCGCGACATGAACCGCTGGGGGGCGAGAAGCATGGCTGCAGGGACGAAGAACAATCGGCGCACCAAGTGGATCGCGGCCATGGCCGCCGCGGCCACGCCGCTCATGGTGTTCCCCGCTGTGGGATCGGCGACGCCCGCTGTCGCCGAATTCTCCTACCTTCCTGAGAAAGCCAGGGTATTGACCCTGAGCCTGCTGCCGGGCGGCAACGACGACGACCTTCAGGGCGAGGTGTGTGCCGCCCAGCGCCAGTGCTCGTCCGTGCCGTACCCGTACCTGCTCCGGTCACAAGGGATGGACCTGCTCGACAAGGCGCTGCGGCAACCTCTTCCGGACCCCGCGCAACCGAACCAGATCGTGTACGGATACAGCCAGGGCGCCCGGGTGGCGGCGGACTGGTTGGCGAAGTACGCCGGCACCGAGGGCGCCCCCAGTCCGGAGAACCTGAGTTTCGTCCTGATCGGCAATCCGGGCCGCAAATACGGCGGAGCCCACGTCGGGTGGGGTCAGACGGTGCCGGACAGTGACTACGCGGTGCTCGACGTGGCCCGTCAGTACGACATGGCCTCCGACTTCCCCGACAATCCGCTGAACCTGCTCGCGCTGCTCAACGTCTTCGCCGGCTTCGCGGTCACCCACACCGACTACGAAGAACTCGATCTCTACGATCCGGCCAATTACGTGTGGACCGAGGGTAAGACGACCTACGTCTTCGTGCCGAACGACAAACTCCCGCTGCTCGAGCCGTTGCGCTGGATTGGTCTGGCCGGACTCGCCAAAGCACTCGACGGCCCTCTCCGCGAGATGATCGAGGCCGGCTACGACCGGTCCTACCTGCCCGCCAAGCCCGGGCTGCCTGCCGCGCCGGCTCCGGAACCCGAGCCCGAGCCGGACTCCCGGGCGACGCCCGAACCTGAAGCGCCGTCGACTGATCCGGCGCCCGAGGACGACGGTGACGCGACGGAAGCCGCGCAGGCGGTCCAGTTCGTATCCAGCGACGACGACACCGCCGGGGAGGGTCTCACCGAGCTTCCCGGGGAAGACACAGCCCCAGACGTCGGCGGAGACCTCGCCGAGGACTCCGAGGAAGAGCTCGCCGAGGATCTCGAGGAGTCGGAAGCGGGATCCGACGACGCCTTCGACGAGGTGGCCGAGCAGGTGGCCGAGGCCGCGGAGCAGGAGGCGGAGGCCGCGCAGCAGGAGGCGGAGGCCGCCGAGAAGGAGTCCGGTGCCGATGACAGCTCCGACGGTCCGTCATCGCCGGCCGAGGCGAGCGGCGACGAGTAGTCGCCGGTTGCCTGCGGGGTGGATGTGCTTGGCTGGCGGGATGGATGTCAGCGGCCTCACCCCCATCGAACAGACCGCACTGCTCACCGAGTACTGCCGGGCCCTCGACAGCCGGGCGTCCCGCCCGATCCTCGGTGACCGCCAGGCCGAGCTGACCGTCGACGAAATCGACTACGACTTCACCACTCTGGCCGCGACCCCCAGCGTGGTGCCGCTGGTGGCGCTGCGGGCCAAGATGCTCGACGAACGCATCACGCGCTTCATCGGCGACCATCCCGACGCCGTCATCGTCGACCTCGGCGCGGGCTTCAGCAGCGCGGTGCTGCGCGTCGATCCGCCGTCCACCGCCGACTGGTACAGCGTCGATCTGCCTGCCGTCATCGCGATGCGCGAAGCCCTTCTGCCCGGCCACGAGCGGGACCATGCCGTGCCGGCCTCGGTGCTCGAACCGCACTGGACCGACTCGATACCGGGTGACCGGCCGACGCTGGTCTTCGCCGACGGACTCGTCGCGTTCCTCGACGAGACGGACGTGATCGCCGTCCTGCGCCGGGTCACCGAGCATTTCGGTTCCGGCGTCATCGCTTTCAACGACTACGGCCCGGTCAGCAAGCTCAACCGCCTGGTGGGCAAGGTGAGCACCGCGGGCAAGACGAACTCGCCGCACAGCCAGTGGAACTTCGCCGGGTTCAAGGACGCCCGGCGCCCCGAAGCATGGAACCCGCGCCTGACGCTGCTGGAGGAGGCCAGCGTCATGCAGCGCCCCGAGTCCGCGCAGTTTCCCGCCGGTCTACGCCTGGCCGGCCGGTTGTCGCACCGGATCCCGGCGATCGCGCGCAAGGCGCGAATCCTGCAGTACCGCTTCTAGGTGTTCTCGGCGACCGACAGCGAGTCGGCATCGCGTGGGGCGGCGTCGCGGCGCCGGTGCACGACGAGGCGGCCGTTGCGGGCGGGCGTGACGGTGACGCCGCGGCTGTGCGGCTTCTCGTCGGGCTCGGTGGTGGGTTCGATCGTGAACTCACGCAGCATCGCGCGCAGCGTCACTTCCATCTCCATCGTCGCGAACGACGCGCCGATGCACCGCATCATGCCGCCACCGAACGGGATCCACGCGAACGGGTTCGGCGCCTTGCCGAGAAAGCGGTCGGGATCGAACGTCTCGGCGTCCGGGAAACTCGACTCGGCGGCCATCGCCAGCTGGGTGCTGGCCATGATCGTGGCTCCTTCGGGAATCACCCACTCCCCCAGCTGAATCCGAGTCCGGGCGCGCCGCAGCGCGGCGGTCAGCACGGGCCGGGTGCGTTGCGACTCGGCGATCGTCGCGAGCAGCAGTTCGTTGCCGCCGGCGTCGACCTCCTCGGTGAGACGGACCAGCAGCTCGGGGTGGCGGCGGATCCGCTCGACGGTCCACGCCAGCTGCGTCGAGGTGGTCTCATGCCCGGCCACCAGCATCGTCAGCAACTCGTCGAGGATGTAGGAGTCCGGCATCGGCGAGCCGTCGTCATAGCGGGCCTGCAGCAGCAGCGACAGCACGTCGTTGCGCTCGGTGAAGTCCGGATCGTTGCGCGCGTCGTCGAGCAGCGAATTGAGCAGCTCGTCCATCCGTTTGCGGTACGCGGCGAACTTGCCGCCCGGGCTCCACGGGCCGAAGTCGCGCCGCACGATCGACGGCATCAGCGCGATCTTGGAACCGAACTCCACCGCCTTGGGCATCAGCTCGCGCAGTTCGTCGAGCTGCGCGCCCTCGGCGCCGAACACGGCCCGCAGAATGGTGTTCAGGGTGATGCGCATCATCGGTTCGAGGGTCTCGAACTCCACGCCCTCGGGCCAGGTCCGGATCTCGCGGACGGCCTCCTCCTCGGTGATGCTCGCGTAGCCCCGCATGCTCTTGCCGTTGAACGGCGGCAGCAGCAGCTTGCGGCGGGCCTGAAGCTCGTCGCCCTCGAGGTTGAAGATCGACCCGGGCCCGAGTACGTCGCCGCCCAGGTTGTTCTGCGGCCGGCCCACCAGATCGCGGTGGGTGCTGAACAGATCCTTGACCAGCACGGGGTCGCTGATCACCACGGTCTCGCCGAACACCGGGATGTTCAGCGTGAACGTCGGGCCGTACTTGCGGCCCAGCGCGGCGATCGACCCGTAGCGCTGCGTCAGGACGACAGCGCCCTGGATGAGCTTCGGGATCCTCGGCCCCGGCGGGAGCCGCACTGGATCGGTGGTGGCCGTTGCCATGTCGTCACCCCTTACTTCTGGTGAGCTAGTGAACTATCAGGCTATCTCGTAGTCGCTGAGCGGGAATCTCTCCTGCTCCTTGACCGCCTGACGGATGGACGTCGGCCGGAACAGTGGCGCCTCGCCGGAACTGTTGAACCAGTAGGAGCGTGAGCTCGCGCAGTCACCCAGCCGGAACACCGAGTCGTCGAGCAGGGTCAGCATCCGCTCGAGGAACCTGTCGTTGGCCTCGTCGGTGACCTCGAAAGTGCGTCCGCCCCGGCGCTGCAATTCGCCGAACAGCCGCTTCATGTGGCGCATCTGGTACTCGACGGTGTCGAACCACGACATCCCCACCCACGCGTACGGGCTGGCCTGGGTCACCAGGTTCGGGAACATCGGCACCGTCATGCCCTCGTAGGCCTGGAAACGGTTCTCCCGCCACCACTTTCCGAGATCACGGCCTTCCCGGCCGATCACCTCGATGGCGGGCAGGTTCGACTCCCACACGTCGAATCCGGTGGCCAGCACCAGCGTGTCGATGACGCGCTTGGTGCCGTCCCTGCCGACGATGCCGTCGGGTTCGATCCGTTCGATGCCGCCGGTGTCCAACTGCACGTGCGGCTTGGTGAAGGTTCGGTAGTAGACGTTGGACAGCGTGGGCCGCTTGCAGCCGAAGTCGTAGTCCGGTGTCAGCTTGCGGCGCAGTTCCTTGTCGCGGATGGCCAGGAATCGGTGCAGTGTCCCGATCTTGGCTGCCGCGGTGTTGATCGGCCGCAGCTGACGGAACTTCCACATCGCCAGCGTGGTCATGACATCCATGAACATGTCGCTGGACAGCCGCACGAAGCGTTGTGTGACAGGGAATTTCGCAAAAAGCCGTTGCGTCCTCGGACCGAACGACAGGTCGAACTTCGGCATCACCCAGATCGGGGTGCGCTGGTAGACCGTCAGCTCGGAGACGTCCTCGGCGAGCTTCGGGATGAGCTGCACACCGGTGGAACCGGTACCGATGATCGCGGCCCGTTTACCTCGCAGCGAATAGTCGTCGTCCCATTCCTGCGCGTGCAGCACCGTCCCGGCGAACGTGTCGATGCCGGGGATGTCCGGCTTCTTCGGCTGGCACAGGTAACCCGTTGCCAGCACCAGGAACTGCGACTGCAGCGTCTGACCGCCTGCCAGTGAGATCGCCCACTGCTGGGAGTCCTCGTCCCACCGGGCGCCCTCGACCACGGTGTTGAACCGCATATACCGCCGCAGGTCGTACTTGTGGGCGACGTGCTCGGCGTAGGTCTTGAGTTCCGAGCCCGGCGCGTACAGCCGAGACCAGTACGGGTTCGGCTCGAACCAGTACGAGTAGGTGGTGGACGGGACGTCAACCGTCAGGCCTGGATAACGGTTGACGTGCCACGTCCCACCTAAGTCGTCTTCGCGGTCGAGGATTGCGATGTTGCGGTAACCCAGCTGGTTGAGCTGGATCGCCGCACCCATCCCACCGAACCCTGCTCCGACGATGACGGCATCGAGCTGCTCCGTACTCACCCCGGCGATATTACGGTCAATAGTCCGGGCTTTCCTATTCGCCGGAGTCAGCGCCGCCGCTGCTCGCGCCCGCGCTCTCCTTCTTCGCACCGCTGTCGGACTTGCCGTCCGAGCCTTCGGTCTCCTTGTCGGCCTTGCGGTGCTTGCCGCCCGTGGCCGGCTTCTCGGAGTCCTCGGACTTGTCGGCCTTGTCCTGCTTCTTGTCGGCGTCCTTCTCGGCGTCCTTGTCGGTCGCGTCCTTGTCGGTGTCGTCGGCCTCGTCGGTGTCGCCGGCCTTGTCCTCGTCGACGCCGGTATCGGGCTTGGTCTCGCCCGGAGCGCCGGTCTCGGTCTTGCCCTCGTCGTCGGTGACCGGAGTCTCGTCGGCCGGGGCCTCCTCGGCGGGCGTCTCGTCGGTGACCTCGTCGGCCGGCGTCTCGTCGGTGACCTCGTCGCCTGCCTTCTCGTCGACCGGGGTCTCGTCCTGCGGAGCGAGCTTGAACTTCTTCAGCAGGTCGTTCACCGCGTCGGAGACGACGCTGTCGCCCTTGGTTTCCTCATCCTCGGCCTCGTCGGCGGTCTCGCCGACGGTCTTGTTCGACGCCAGAAGTGTGGCGCCCTCGGTGCCCTGCTCTCCGGCGTTCTCCGGCTCTTCCCCGAACGGCGTCGGATCCCCGGGGTTGTCCGGGTCGCAGGTCGGGCACAGGAACTTCACGAACGGCTTGATGAACGGCGTCACCAGCGTGTACGGGTAGCCCTTCCACAGGAAGCTGCCCGGTACGAACGGGTTGAAGTCCAGCCACACCGCCTTGGTGAAGCGGACCACCGACTGAACCACCTCGGTCAGCGTGATCGCCTTCGGGCGATTCTGCTCCGGCGGTGCGAACAGGTAGTTCAGCGTGTTGTACACCGGATCCCAGGGGTTCAGCTGAACGGGTTTGCCGGACCACGGGACCGGGTCGCCGGTCTGGCCCGGGATCTCCTCGCCGACCTGGCCCTCCTCGCCGCTGACCGGATTGTTCAGCTCGGGGAACTTGTAGCCGGCGATCAGGTCCCAGATGGGCGCCAGGAACATCTTGCTCAGGATGCTGTTGGCGTCCTTGCAGGTCGGCGGCGCGGTACCGGTGCAGCCGGCGTCCATCGGCAGGTTGGCCTTGGCCCACCACGACACGTGCTCGCCGAGCGCGTTCGACAACGGCTTGAACGGGATGAGCAGGTTGGTGATCGAGGTGATCTTCGGCGGGTCGGCGGGGTCGTAGCCCAGCACGTTGGTCGGCGTGTAGACCCACCAGCTGCCGGTGACCTCGAGCGCGTGCGACAGGTCGTTGAGCCCGTCGAGGTATGCCCGCGGCACGCTGATCAGCGCGTTGAACAGGTTCGGCAGCACGTTCTGCCACGCCGGGTTGTCGAGGTTCGGCGCGGTGATCGGGGTGTAGTTCTGATCCTTGTTGATGTCACAGCCGTCGGTGTTGTAGCCGGAGCAGGCTTCACCGGGTCCGGTCGGGATGACCGCGGCGACGGGCTGCACAGGCGTGCCGGACGTGCCGGTGCCGACGGCACCGTTGCCGACCGCGCCGTTGCCGACTGCACCGGTGCCGACGGCACCGTTGTTGGCGGGGGCGCCGATGATCTCGGCGTCGTCCAGGTAATCGCGGTTGTAGGCCTTGTCGATGATCGCCCGCAGCGGCGCCTCCAGCTGGTCGGCCAGCGCGCCCATACCCCAGGTGCGCAGCCCGGCCAGCAGCGGCAGCTGCGCGGTGGGGATGTACACGTAGGTGGTGTTGCCCTCTTTCCAGACGTAGTTGCCCGGAGCGTTGAGGTCGGCCTCGGAGTACTTCATGTGCACGTTGCCGAACGCCGAGATCGCGTTGGCCAGCGCGAGCAGATTGAATGGATTGTCCGGGAAGTCGGCGATCGGGTCGTACTGACGGGCGACGTCAAGTATCGAGAACTCTGTCTCGGTGGGGGTCATCAGCGAGTCGCCGTAGAACCAGCCGTTGAGCCCGCCGTACTTGCGGCCGCCGTTGCCCAGCAGCACCACCGACATTTCCTCGGGCGAGATCGCGGTGGAGTCCGCGTTGTCCTCCAGCCACTTCGAGACCACCCGCGCGCCGCCGCTGAACCCGTAGGCGACCTTGTCGCCGGCGGTGTTGTTCAGTGCGAAGTTCATCGTCTTGACGTTTTCGGCCAGCCCGGGCTCGAAGGTGCCGAAGGGCAGCACCCACTGGTAGTAGACCTCGCGGCACTCACGCCCGACCTCGCAGAGGATGCCGTCGAGGTTGTTCGGCGTCGACCACGGCGTGGGACCGGTGTGAAGAACGGTGGCCGGACCCGGGGGAAGCTCAACGGCGGCAGCGCTTGCCGTGGGGAGCGGCCCGGCAACGGTGAGCGGCAGCATCATGAACGGCAGTGCCGCCGTCAGCGCCGTCTTCGTCGCTCGATTCACAAACGTCCCTTTCCAGAGTGCAGACGATCCCGCTCGCAACAAGCGGGATCACGCGGTTGGCATCATGCCGGGCCGCACCGAACGACAAGCCCCCCGACCTCGACGACCCGGCTCCACCTGGGCATCCACCGGCGACATGCGTCGCACATGATGGGCTTGCGTGGTGTCGATTCGTCAAAGCTGCCCGACGGGCGCGATCCCTGACGAAGGGAGAATACCCCACGGCCGGGTTTTGGGAAGCCCAATCAGCAAACGCTTGATCGAGGTCGTATCCGTTGCGCTGTGGCGTGCCCGGCCGGCCCGGTCATGCCCGGCGGCCGGCATGGGCCCGTCCCGACTGCTTTCACGTGCGAAAACCCGGTTCACGGGGGGTGGCCCGCCCCGCCCCGAAGCAGTGCGAAACGGGGTATCCAGGCCATGATTCGGCCACCCACGGTGTCCGTCGCCGGACGCATTCCGCCGCCCGCACTCGGGCGTGGCGCGGGTCGCCGACGGTTCACAGCTAACATCCAGCTGCGGCACCGGAACCGGTTCGGCACGGCAATCACGTTGACGGACAACGTGTTGCGGCTGCGCGCCCGCACGGGCGCGGAATCCGTCAGGCGCGATCGCCGGCGCCCACCGACAGGCGCGCCACCTCGAGGCTGACCGACACAGGCCGGCCGACGCCGCGGCAGGGTCCGGGCGTGCTGCCGGATCCGCACCACCCCGACATCCGTCGCCGGAGCCCGCGGCGGCGCCGTCCGGCCGCGGCGAACGCCTGTTGCCGACTGAGGACCGCACGGTGACGGGCCCTTAGCGGCCATTTGCTGACGCGGACGTCAGATGCACGTGGCAATCATGGCTCCGGTCCGCTTGGCAACGCCTCGGCGGTGCTGTCACAGCCCGCGGTCGTGCAGCCAGGAATCGATGCGGCCGGCGACCGTCTCCCAGCCGGTTTCCAGCATCATGTTGTGTCCCATGCCCGGAAAGATGTGCGCCTGGGTGCCGTACGCGAGCGCCGTCGCACGCACCTCGTCTCTGGTCACCGCGCCGTCCTCCGCGGCGCCGAGGACCAGCATTGGTGCCCGGACCCTGTCGGGTCGGGGTCGTTTGACCAGCCCGTCGAGACCCATCCGGGCACTCTCTTCCTGAAGGCGTCCGGCGTAGTGGCGGACCACCGACTCGGGGGTGCCCGGCGAGAAGAACCGCTCGCGGGCCAACTCGGGGGTGCTCACGTACGGCAGCGATCTGCCGGTCACCGTCAGCTTGGCGAAATGCCACGGGTGGCTCTTGATCCACCGCAGTCCGGAGCGCAGCGAGCCCTGCGGCGGCATGGAGGCCATCAGCACACCGGCCGGGGCGTCGCTGGTCTCCAGATACCGCTGCACCAGCACCCCGCCCATCGAGTGCCCGACGATCACCGGGCGGGCGGGCAGCGCATCGGCGGCGGCGCCGATGTCGGCGACGAAATCGTCGAACGTCAGGTCTTTGAGCTTTTTATCGGTGGGGCTTCCGCCGTGGCCGCGCAGGCTGACCGCCAGTGCGCGATAGCCACGTCCGGCGAAGTAATCGAGGAAGTGCTCGTCCCAGCACCACGCCGCGTGCCACGCGCCGTGTACGAACAGCAATGGCGCAGGGTGGGATTCAGTGACCGCCCCCTTGTCGATTACCTCCAGCATCGCGCACAGCGTATACGGCGGCCAGTCCGGCAGGCTCGGTACTATCGCGGCCCATGAGCCTTGCCCGACCGAACCCCGACAGCACCGTCGTGATCACCGGCGCCTCGTCGGGCATCGGCGAACACATCGCCCGCGGGCTGGCCCGGCGTGGCTACAACCTGACCCTGATCGCCCGGCGGCGCGACCGAATGGTCGCGCTGTCCGACGAATTGCTCAGTGGCCGTTCGATTTCGGTCGACGTGGTGCCACTGGACCTCAACGCCGAAGCCGACCGCGCCGAGGCAGTCGAGCGCCTGCGCAGTAGGCCGGTGGCCGGCCTGGTGAACAGCGCGGGATTCGGCACCAACGGGCTGTTGCAGGACCTGCCGCCGGACCGCGAGCGCGACCAGGTGATCGTCAACGTGCTTGCGCTGACCGAACTCACCCACGCCGTGCTGCCCCAGATGGTGGACCGCGGCACCGGAGCGGTGCTCAACATCGGCTCGATCGCCGGGTTCCAGCCGTTGCCCGGTGCCGCCGTGTACTCGGCGACCAAGGCCTACGTGCAGACGTTCTCCGAGGCCGTGCACGAAGGCCTGCGCGGCAGCGGCGTGTCCTGCACTGCGCTGTGCCCCGGGCCCGTCCCCACCGAATGGTGGGAGATCGCCGGGGAGCAGCCGCCGGGCGGGAAAGTGCAGGTTTCGGTCGAGGAGGTCGCCGAAGCCGGTATCGCGGCGATGCGCGAGGGCAAGCGCCTCGTCGTGCCCGGTCTGGTGCCGAAGCTGACCGGACTCGGCGGGCGCTTCACCCCGCGCGCACTGCTGCTTCCCGTGCTGCGGCTCGCCGCGCGGCGCCGCTAGTCGTTCCCGGAGCCCGACTCCGAGCCGCCGTCGTTCTTGTCGGCGCCCTTGTCGCCGGCATCGTCCTTCTTGTCCTTCTCGCCGTCGACCTTGTCCTGGATCGACTGCACCGAGTTGTCGTCGTCGCCGTCGTCGAGGCGGTGCTTGCCGCCCTTGTCGGTGTCTTCGTCGTCCTCGTCGGTGGCCTCGTCGAAAGCGTCATCCTCGACTTCGTCGACCGGCTCCTCCGGGTCCTCGACAGGCTCCTCGGCGGGCTCCTCGGCGGGCGAGGGCGTGCTGTCCTCGTCGGCGCCGGATCCCTCGTCCTCGGTCCCGGCGGACTGGAACTTGCTCAGCAGGGTGCTGACCGCGGCCTGCTCGGTGTCGACCGGCGCGTCGTCGTCGGTGCCTTCTCCAGCCGGCGGCTGGTCGGGCCCGGATTCGGCTTCACCCTCGGTCGTGCCGGACCCGTCCGACTCCGACTTCTGCGCGTCGTCCTCGGTCCCGGCGGCCTCGACCGGCGGATGCGGGTCGTAATTGTCATAGAGCCACGGGTTGTCGTAGAGGTTGTCGAAATTGCAGTTCTTGCAGAACAGCGGCGCCAGCGCCTTGGCCACCACGGCGATCAACCCGTTCTTCGGGTTGAAGATGCTGCTGTTCTGGACGAACGGGTTGAACGCATCGAACAGCGACTTGGCGAGCTTGAGCGGCACCCGGATGAAGTCGGCCAGCGGCACGCTGGCCACCGGCTTGGGCGGCGTGGTCAGCCACTCCCAGGTGTTCTTGAACGGACCCCACGGCTCCAGCTGGACGGTGGTGCCCGCCCACGACACGGGTGTGCCGTCGAACGGGTTGGTCGAGCCCTGCTCACCGGCGCCGGGGAACGTGTAGCCGTCGTACAGCTGCGAGACCGGGACCTTGAACATGCTGGCCAGCAGCATGCTCATGTCCGGGCAGGCACCCGGCGTGCCGGCGCATCCGGAGTTCATCGGCAGGTTGGCCTGTGCCCACACGCTCATCTGCTCGCCGAGCACCGATGAGAACGGCTTGAACGGCATCAGCACATCGATGAACGCCTTGAGCTTCGGCGGATCCCATTCGTCGAAACCGAACACGTTGGTCGGCCCCCACACCTGCCAGCTGCCGGTACCGATCATCGCGTCGGCGAGCCGGTCCATCGCCTGGATCTCCCAGGCCGGCAGGCTCAGCAGCGCGTTGAAGAGGTTGCCAGGAATGTAGAGCAACGACGACTCGCCGAACACGGCACGGTTGGTCACCGACACGTCGGCCGAACCGGTGTCGGTGCACAGCGCCGACGTCGGCTCGGTTTCGCACAGGTTGCTCGCAGCCGCGGTCAGCGCGACATAGCGGTCGGTCGCGCGTTCGGCGATCACCTGCGGCGCGATCGGAGTTACGGAAATGACGCTGGCCCCCACCAACGCCACGCCGGCCGTGATGTAAGGCTTGACGGCACCAGGCATGACGCCCCCTTCGTATGTTCCTGTGAATTTGCTGTCCCCCAACAGCAAGGAACGTAACCGAACATCAACGGCGTTGTCTAGCAAAGTAAAAACACCGCGTGTCAAACAGCGAAGTCTGACGGGTGCGTCAAGCAGATCAGGCTCGATCCAGACCCTTCGGTCCGAACCAGGCGCGGTTCCCGTACTGGTCCAGATGGACCACCTCGTCAACAGGTCTGCGCGTGGTCGGACCGTATCGCCCGCGCGGCCAGCCCAGCGGAACCACACAGCACGGGGTCACCTCGGTCGGCAACTTCAGCACCCGGCGCGCAGACGTCAGATTCCACAAAGGCAACGTGATCAGCGAAGCGCCCAATCCCATAGAGCGCGCTGCCAGCAACAAATTCTGCACGCTCGGGTAGATCGATCCGAAGAATGCCGACGCCGCCGCGTGCGGCATCGGCACGAACGGCACCTTGCCCTCTCGGGCCGACAGCCGTAGGCACGCGATGATCAGCACCGGGATCTCGTGGAAGTGCTCGAGCTGCCACTCGATGGCCTTCACACTCTTTGCCATCTCGTCGTCGTAGGAGGCGACGTCGCGGATCGTGGTGCGGTGGAACACGCGCCATGCCAACCGGTAACGCCGCTGCAGCTTGCGCTTGATCTTGGGGTCCTTGACGACGATGAACTCCCAGTTCTGCCCGTTGGCGCCGGTCGGCGCCCGCAGCGCGAGCTCGATGCACTTGAGCACGATCTCGTCGTCGACCGGATCGGGCAGCACCCGGCGGATCGCACGCTGCGTCATCATCGCCTCGACCAGCGGCATGTCCAGCCGGGCCAGCGCCTCGGCGGCGGTGGGGATGGGTTCCGGCACCGTCAGGCCCTCCCGTCGATCCACTCGGCGGTGAACCGCTGCATCTGCGGGACCTCCTTGCCGATCAGGTCGGCGACATAGCGTTCGATCCGCCCTCCCACCATCGGGACCCGGACCTCGAGGGTGCCGTTGACCCGCAGGACGGAACCGGATCCGGCCGCGGTGAGCAGCATCGTGCCCGACCCGGAACTGGGCACCCCGCGCGCGGTGATGCTGAAGTCGCCGTGCGCCCGGCCGTCGACCGCAGGCCGCCACGTCTCGGTCCGCATGATCTTTGTGTCGCCGGGCAGCACCCGGGCGATCGCACCGGGCAGCATGTCCGCGCGCAGATCCTGGGTGGTGCGAACCGCCACCGTGCCGTCTTGGGCGACATCCAGCGAATCCAGCCGCATCGAGTCGCCGCCGTAGGCGGCGAGCCGGTCCAGCCAGTATTCGCGCAAGCCGAACGCCGCCAGCACGTCGGCGACCCCGGCAGGCGCCTCGGTCGTCAGGTCGAAAGAGCGCGGCACGGCCTCAGTTCCCCCGCGGTTGCTTGCCGAACACCTTGTCGGCGACGCGGGCCGCGAACCGCCGCGACTCCTCGCACTGCTCGTCACTGATGTTGGTGGGCGGCAGTTTGATCCCGAGCGAACGCTCCTTGTACTCCCCCGACCCCAGATAGCTGGTCAGCGACAGCATCGAGGACAGTTCCCCGCCCGGGTAGGTGAAGTGGATGCCGTCGACGTAGCGCCCGCCCTTCTTCTCGGCGAGCTTGCGCACTTCGGCGAGGTTCTTTCGCCACTTGCGGCGGCACACCACGAACACCGCAAACCGCTTGCCGTCCAGCAGGTTCCGTGCCTCGTGCGAGGTCAGGAAGGTGCGCAGCGGCATCGACACGGTGTCCCACCAGGTGGGTGACCCGATGCAGATCAGGTCGTAGTCGCCGGTACGGACCGCGTCGGGCGTGCGGATGTCGCCGGTGCGCTTCAGTGTCTGCGCCGGCAGCATCCCGAGGAACTCGGGCCAGACCCGGTGCATCGGGAAGCGGGAGAACCGCTCGGCGTACCGTGGGTCGGTGAACTCGATCGGCGCCTCGGTCACGTCGTACCCGCGGGACCGGAACACCTCCCCCGCCGCGTCGAGAACCTTCTTCGCCTGTCCCGTGTAGCTGTAGTAGAGCAACAGCACGCGCGGCGGACCCGATGGAGTCACGGTCGGCACATCCTCTCGTCATCCTCGACCCGACGTGCCACGCCGGGCCCTTTGCGAATAGCCTCACACACGTGAGCAACAAAGTTCCGGTCGACCTCACTGGCCCGGCGAAGACCATGCTGTCGACTCTGTACCTGAAAGCCCTCGACGCTGACTTCGACCGCCCGATCCTCGGCGACCGGTTCGCCAAGGCCGCGATCGACAAGCTCGACTTCGACTGGCGCGAACTCGAGATCACGCCGAAGTGGGCGCCGCTGTTCACCGTTCGCACCGCGCTCTACGACGGCTGGGTCCGCGAGTTCATCGCCGCCCACCCCGAATGCACCGTCGTGCACCTGGGTTGCGGCCTGGACTGCCGCGTGTTCCGGGTCGATCCCGGACCCGACGTGCGTTGGTACGACGTGGATTTCCCCGAGGTCATCGCGCTGCGCGAGCAGATCTACCCGTCCCGCAGCAACTATCAGCTCATCGCCACCCCGGCCACCGAGCCGACCTGGCTCGACGACATCCCTGCCGACCGCCCCACGCTGCTGATCGCCGAGGGCATCAGCATGTACCTCACCGAGGAGGAGGGCATCGCGCTGCTGCGCCGCTTCGTCGACCGGTTCGGCGTCGGCGAGCTGCAGATCGACTTCTTCAACTGGCTGGCGATCAAGTCCCAGAAGACACAGTCTTTGGTGCGCACCTCCGGCTCGGTGCTGTACTGGGCGGTCAACGATCCTCAGCAGATCCTCGACAAGCTGCCCGACATCCGATTGCTCGCTGCCACAACGTTTTTCGACGCGAGCACGTATGCCGGAACGGGCCCGGCCATGCAGGCGCTCAAACGCGCGGTGCGGCTGGTGCCGCCGCTGCGCACGGCGCTGCAGTACCACCGCTTCGCGTACGGCTCCCCCGCTCAGCAACGCTGAGCGTCAGCCCACACCGGACTGCTTGGCCACGACGGCGCGAAGTTGGTCCTCGATCGCCGCGACTGACTTCTCGCGGTCCGGTCCGTGGGAGTGGTACTCGATCATCAGTTGACCGTTGAAGATCTTGCTGGTGTAGATCTCGATGCCCGCGCCGACCGCGAAGTAGAACTCGCCGTGGCTGGCGGCCACCTGCATGTCCGGCGGCGTGCGCAGCGGCGGCACGATGCCGTTGTCGGTGAACATCACGACGTCGGGCAGGCCGGGCGGGTTGCCCACGTACTGCGGGCTGAAGTGCAGGAAGCTCTGCTGGATCACGCCTTCGGCGATGTCCTTCTTGTAGGTGTCGTTGATGTCGCGGGCCAGCGCGGCGATGTCGGTGCCCGATTCGATCTCGGCCAGATAGGTGGCGATGCCGACGGGATTGGTGCTCTCGGTGGCCGAGACCGGCGGGGACAGCAGGTAGCGCAGGTCCACCGGATAGACGTAGGGCACCGGGATGTTCGGGGTGTTGCGTACATTCCATTCGGCCATCAGCACCGCCGCCGAGAGCAGGCTGTTCAGGCCGAGCTTGTTGGCCCGGCAGAACGCGATGATCTTCTCGGTGTCCTGCTCCGGCAGCGTGCAGTACGCCATCGGGACGAGCTGCGGCAGAACGGGGTTGACCTCGGCCGGGGCGCGCCGCGACGGCGGCAGGTCGTAGGCGAACATCGCGGCGAGCAGCCGCTCCAGGCCCGAACGGGTCCGCTTCTCCACCCCCCGGTTCGCCAGGATCACCTCCAGCGGCTCGGGCGCCGGGTGCACCTGCACCGGTTTGGCGGTGCCGGTGGTCACCAGATCGGTGTAGGTGGAGAACAACTCCTCGACCAGGCTGAACTGGTGGTGCCCGTCGGCCAGGCTGTGATGGATGTACAGGGTGGGCTGCGCGACGCCGTCGCGGACGGTGAGGCGCAGATGCACCAGCGACTGGGTCTGGTCGAAGATCAGCGGCGGGGCGGGCGCGTCGCCGGCCAGTTCCACCACCTCGATGCCGGGATGCATCAGGTCGTCGAGCACGATCTCCCACTTGCCGTCGGGCAGCTGCTCCAGATGTCCGCCGAGCACCGGGTGTGCCTGCAGCAGCAGGTCGAACGCGTCCGACAGCGCGTCGGCGTCCATCGGACCCTCCACGTGTGCGGCCAGGCCGATGAAGTTGTGCGTCTCGGCGAACATCTCTTCGCTGCGCGCGAGCTTTCGGATGCCCGATGAAGGAAACATCAGTGTCAGACTCCCGGTGTCTCGGTGGAGGTGTCGGTGGGTGGGGAGGTCCCGTCACCCACGCTTGCTGGCCTTGCGGTATCCGATCGCCAGCGGGACCGCGCACACCGCGGCGATCCCGACCGCCCACAACACCGAGAACATCACGGGCTCGGCGATGGGGCCCTCGAGCGCCAGGCCCCGCATGGCCTCGATCGTATAGCTGACCGGCTGATGCTCGACGATCGGTTGCAGCCATTCCGGGTACTGGTCCAGCGGCACGAATCCGATGGAGAAGAACATCAGCATCGCGATGACGATCTCGGTGGCCTGCGGCACGATCGTGTTGGACGAGAACAACGCCAGGGTCAGCACCGCAGCCGACAACGCGACCCCGAACAGCGCGGGCATGAACACCCACAGGACGGCCGCGGGAATGCCCTGCTCGAACCGGAATCCGAGTGCGAGCCCGACGCACATCACCACCAACGTGATCACCACGATGCGGACGAAATCGGCGGTCAGCCGCGACAGCAGGCCCGCAGCGCGGTGCACGGGCACCACCCAGAACCGGGCCAGCAGCCCGACTTCGCGTTCCCGCATGATCCCGACCGCGCCGATGATCGCACCCGTCATCCCGCCGACCAGTGCGACCAGCGGCACCTGGCCGTAGAGGCCACTGTGTCCGGTGACCTCCTGCAGCACGTCTCCCAGCACGATGTCCAGAGCGACGAGGAAGGCCGCAGGCATTACGAACGACTGGACCAGCGTCGCCGGGTCGCGGCTCCAGCGCCGCAGGATGCGCCAGGTCAGGATTCCCACCTGCGGCAGCAGCCGCTTGGGCGAGTTCTCCCAGATCTTCTCGCGGCGGTGCCTGCCACCGGGCCGGAACGGCGCGCCCACCACGGGCTCCGAGTGCTCCACGGTCATTCGGTCCGCCGCTTCCTGGTCACCCACGCGTGCAGGGTCAGTGCCACGACGATGCTGCCGACCGCCCACGCCACCGCGGGGAACATCACCGCCCAGGTGGTCTCCGGTGCGGCGCCGGAGCTGTCCCCGGCGAGCGCCTGCAGTGCGTACACCCACTGCGACAGCGGCTGGTTGCGCACGAAGCCCTGGATCCACTCCGGGAAGCGTTCGACCGGCTGCAGACCCACCGATGCCAGGCCGAGCGTCAGCTGCGGGATGAGCATCATCGGCGCGGTGGCCTCGGGATTCTGGGTCGCGATGCCGATCAGGTCGCCGATCAGAGCCAGCGCGGCGCCGATGAGCAGCACCAGCGCGACGAACCCGACCACGCTGACGACACCGTTGTGGAACCGGAAACCAATCACGTGGCCGCAGGCCACCGACACGGCCAGCGCGATGCAGCAGCGGTACATGCTGGCGGTCATCCGCGACGCCAGCGGTGTCAGCACCGGGATGGGCATCGCGCGGAACCGGCGGTTGATGCCCTGCACCGAATCGGTCGCCGACCGGAACGCCGCCGAGATGGCGGCGAACCAGATGGCCTGCAGCACGATCAGCGGCGTCAGGTACTGGGCGTAGCTGCTCAGCGGCTGAACTGCGCCCATCATCTGTTTCAGCGGCAGGTAGTAGCCGATGGTGAACACGATCGACCCGACGATCTGGGTGGCCAGCTCCCCGTTGCGCAGGGTCGGTGTGATCATCCGGACGGTCAGCACCCACCACTGCTGAACCGCGGAGACCGGCGGCCGGGCGGCTGTCGGGATGGCGGACCGGGTGATCACGCGTACGAGTCCGCAGCCACGAGGTCGTCGGACTGGTCGCCCCTGCCGCGGGTGCTGTCCCCGGTCAGCGCGAGGAACACCTCGTCGAGGGACGGCCGGCGCAGCGCGATGTCCATCAGCTCGATGCGGTGCTCGCTGAGCAGGTGCAGCGCCTGCATCAGTGTGTTGGCGCCGTCCGGTGCCGGCATCGAGATCCGGTCCGACGTGTCGTCGAGCGCGGCCCGGTTGGCCTCGGGCACCAGCGCGCCGAGAATGCGCACCACCTCCGGGATGTCGCCGATGTGGCGGGGCACGATCTCGCAGTAGGTGCCGCCGGTGCGCTCCTTGAGCTGGTCGGCGGTGCCCTCGGCGATCACCGTGCCCTTGTCGATGACGATGATGCGGTCGCTGAGGAGGTCGGCCTCCTCCAGGTACTGGGTGGTCAGCAGCGTGGCGATGCCGGCCTCTTTGAAGTCGGTGACCAGTTCCCAGATCGCCTGGCGGCTCCGGGGATCCAGACCGGTGGTCGGTTCGTCGAGGAACACCACCTCGGGGCGCACCACCAGACCGCAGGCGATGTCGATCCGCCGCTTCATGCCGCCGGAGTAGTTGCCCACCGCACGGTCGCCGGCCTGCACCAGGTCGAACTGCTCCAGCAGTTCCTGGGCGCGCTGCTTGGCGACCTTCTTGGACAGCCCCTGCAACCGCCCGAACATCAGCAGGTTCTCGCGGCCGGTCAGCAGGTCGTCGAGCGCCGCGTGCTGACCGGTCAGCATCAGCGCCCGGCGCACCCCGGCGGGGTCGCTGACGACGTCGTGTCCGGCGATCAGCGCGCGGCCGCTGTCCGGCTTGATCAGCGTGGACAGGATGTTCACGGTGGTGGTCTTGCCGGCCCCGTTGGGGCCGAGCAGACCGAGCACCTCGCCGCGTTCGACCTCGAAACTCACGTCGCGCAGCGCCTGGACGGAGCCGAAGGACTTCTTGATGCCGGCGACGACCACCGCCTTGTCGGACCTGGTCATGCGCTCTCCTCTAACCGCTCACGACAGATCGACCAGCGCCAGTTCGTCGCCGGCGTCGCTGTCCTCCTCGGCCAGCGCATCCCGGGTGATCTCCAGGAGCGCGGTCGAGTACTGCCCGGCAAAGGATTCCACATCGGTGGGCCCGAGCCGGCGGGTGTCGTACCACCAGTCCAGGTGCAGCACCCCTCCGGTGCGGTAAACCCGCAGCTCGATCGCGTGCCCGAGGCCGGGCAGCGCGTCGCGGATCGGCATGGCGGTGTCCGCGTCGAACCGCACGGGCGCGTCCTCGGGCTGTTCGACGGGCACCTCGGGGATGGTGCCGACGTGGGAGAACAGGATGTCGGCGGGCCGGGTCGCGCCCAGCACCCGCGCGGTCGGCGCGTACAGGTAACGCAGCAGGCCGTACCCGATGCCGTAGTGCGGCACCGCTTTGAGCGTGTCGCGCACCTCCTCGAGGGACTCCCGGGCCGAGCCGTGACCGGTCGCGTTCAGCACCACCGGGTGGATGGTGCTGAACCAGCCGACGGTGCGTTGCAGGTCGACGTCCGGCTTGAGCACCGAGCGGCCGCGGCCGGCCAGGTCGACGGCCACCGCACCCTCGCCGGTCGTGCCGGCGACAGCGCGGCCGAGCGCGGCCAGCAGGATCTCCTCGACCGGCAGGCGCAGCCGCCGCCGGGCGTCGTCGATCTCACCGGTCTCGGCGGCCGACAGCGCGGTCGACAGCCGGGCCACCTCGTCGGCGCCGGGGCGCTCGCTGGGATCCGGGCCAGCGACGCTCAGCGTGGACCGCTGCGCCGTCTCGAACCAGTGGTCCCGGCTGTCGAGCACGGCCGGGTGGCTGGCCAGGCCTGCGCACCGCTGCGACCACTCCCGCCACGACGCCGGCACCGGTGCCAACGTGATCTCCTCGCCGGCCATCCGCTGGCTGAACGCGGTGAAGATGTCGGTGAGCAGCACGTCACGCGACACCCCGTCCTCGCCCGAGCCGCCGATGATGCCGTGCAGGCTCAGCGCCAGGTGCGACGGGCCACCGGCGGCGCCGCGGATGAACGTCGCGGTCAGCGGCACCACCATCTGATGCTCGCGGACCTGCTCGTCGAGGAACTCCAGCACCGCCGCCCGTTCCTGCGGGCTGCCCGCGGCCAGGCCGTCGGGCAGCTGTCGGGTCACCAGCTCGGTGAACTCCCCCGGCTCGGCGATCCGCTGATCCCAGGTGCCTGACCGCTCCACCAGGTGCACCCGCAGCGCGTCGTGCGCGTCGGTGACCGCGGTCAGCACCGCCCGCACGTCGTCCTCGCCGACGTCGGGACGCAGCCCCAGGATAACCGGGATACGCCAACGCCCGATATCGCGCAGGCCGTGCTCCAGGAAGTACGCCACGTTCGGCGGGACCGGCGGATGGACCGCGTCGTCGAGCGTCTGGCGGGCGAGCCCGCCCTCGGCGTAGCGGGCGGAGAGCACCTTGGCCAGCGAGGCCACGGTCTGATTCTCGTAGAGGTCCTGCGGGGTCAGGTCCAGACCTTCGTGCCCGGCGGTCATCGCCACGCTGATCGCGATCAGCGAGTCGCCGCCGATCTCGAAGAAGTTGGCGTTGCGGTCGATGTTCGACAGGCCCAGGCACTGGCACCAGATGCGCTGCAGCTTGGCCTCCACCGTGGAGGCGCCGCCGGCCGCGGCGGGCGCGGCACCGGCGGAGTCGGCCGCGGCCGCCATGCCGTTGGTGCCCGCGCCGCCGGCCAGCCAGGCGGCGTTGGCGTTGTGCTCGACCCAGTGCCGCTGCTTGGCGAACGGATAGCCGGGCAGCGTGACCAGCGTGTGCTGCTGCTCGGCGCCCTGGTCGAAGTCGACCTCGACGTCGGCGGCCCACAGCTGGCCCAGCGCCAGCAGGAAGGTGTCGTGGTCGTTGCGGTTCTGCGCCTGGTGCCGCATCAGCCGCACCGCGCGGTGCCGCTCGCCCCACTTCGGGTGCCTGCCCGCCGACGAGGTCAGCGTGCCGCCGGGGCCCACCTCGACCAGCACCCGGTCCGGTGCGGCCAGCAGCGCGTCGAGTTCGTCGGCGAAGCGCACAGTGGCCCGGATCTGGCGGGCCCAGGTCGCCGGGTTGGTGGCCTCGGCCGCGGTCATCGTGGTCCCGGTGATGTTGGACAGCAACGGGATCTGCGGTTCCCGCAGCGTCACCCCGGACAGGAACGCGCCGAACTCGGCGACCACCGGGTCCATCAGCCGGGAGTGGAACGCGTGCGAGGTGCGCACCCGCCGGGCCGCGACGCCCTTCTCGGCCAGCGCGGCCTGGAAGGTGCGGATCGCGTCCTCGCTGCCGGCCACCACGCAGCTGCCCGGGTCGTTGATCGTCGCGACGTCGACGTCCGGGGTCAGGTGTTCGGCGACTGCCGCGGGGCTCAACGGCACCGCGACCATCACGCCGCGCGGCGCGGCGTGCATCAGCTTGGCGCGCTTGGACACCACCTTGACCGCGGTGTCGAGGTCGAAGACGCCGGCGATCGTCGCTGCCGGGTACTCCCCGATGCTGTGCCCGGCCATGATCGCCGGTTCGACGCCGTAGGACTGGACCAGTCTGGCCAGCGCGTACTCGACGGTGAACAGCGCAGGCTGGGCCCGGTCGGTGTGCTCCAGGTTGCGTCCGACGCCGTCGAAGATCTCGGCGCGCAGGTCGTAGCCCATCTCGTCGCTGAATGCGGTCGCACACTCGTCGAAGTGCCGGGCGAACACCGGCTCGCTGTCGTACAGGCCGCGGGCCATGCCGACGTGCTGGGCGCCCTGGCCCGGGAACAGGAACGCGACCCGCTCGGCCGAGTCCGCCAGATCGGGGACGGCCTGTCCGACGAACACGTTGTCTGTCTCGGTTGCCGACAGTACCGCGGCGGCGTTGGCCTGGTCGTGCACGACCGCGGCCAACCGGACCGGCTCCTTGCGGCGCCGGGTCAGCGTGTACGCGGCGTCGGGCAGGCTGATCTCGTCAGTCTCCGCTAGCTCGGTGGCCAGCGCGGCCCGCGACTGGGCGAGCGCATCCTCGGTTCTGGCGGACAGCACCAGGATCTGCGGGCGGGCCTGTGCGGCGGCCGGCGCGGCGGCCACCGCCGGCGCCTCCTCCAGCACGATGTGGGCGTTGGTGCCGCCCACGCCGAACGAGCTGACGCCCGCGCGGCGGATGCCGTCGGATTCCCACGGGCCGTCCTGGCCGCGGATGCGGAACGGTCCGCGGTCGATGTGCAGCTCGGGGTTCGGGCTGGTGTAGTGCAGCGTGGCCGGGATGGCCTTGTGCTCCAGGCACAGGATGGCCTTGATCAGCCCGGCGATACCCGCCGCGGTCTCCAGGTGGCCGATGTTCGACTTGACCGACCCGACATAGCAAGGCGCACTGCGGGTTTCCTCGGCGAGCTCGAATGCCTGGCGCAGCCCCTCGAGCTCGATCGGGTCGCCGAGCGGGGTGCCCGTGCCGTGGGTCTCGACGTAGGTGATCGACGACGCGTCCACCCCGGCGATCGCATGTGCCTCGGCGATCACCTCAGCCTGGCCCAGCGCGTTGGGCGCGGCGTAGGTCATCTTGGTGGCGCCGTCGTTGTTCAGCGCGGAGCCGCGGATGACGGCGTGGATGTGGTCGCCGTCCTCGACGGCGTCGGCCAGCGCCTTGAGCACCACCACTCCGACACCGCTGGCGAAGATCGTGCCGTCGGCGCGCACGTCGAACGGGCGGCACCGGCCGGTGGGCGAGACCATCCCGCCCTGCTCGTACCAGTAGCCGACGTGGTGCGGGATGCGCAGCGACGAGCCGCCGGCCAGCGCGATGTCGCACTCCCCGTTGAGGATCGACTGGCAGGCCAGGTGCACCGCGACCAGCGACGACGAACAGGCGGTCGCCACCGACAGCGCAGGCCCGCGGAAGTCGAACTGGTGGGCCGCCCGGGTGGCCAGGTGGTCCTTGTCGTTCTGCAGCGACAGGTTGACCATCTCGAAGCTGGCGCCCTGCCCGATGACCATCATCGGGTCGAAGTTCGACATCAAGTTGTGCAGCAGGTAGCCGCTCGAGCTGCTGGTGCCGAACACGCCGACGGTGGCGTCCAGTTCCTTCGGGTCGTAGCCGGCGTCCTCCAGCCCGTGGAACACCGTCTGCAGGAACAGTCGGTGCTGCGGGTCGAGCATGCGGGCGGCGTACGGGGTGAAGCCGAAGAAGTCGGCGTCGAACTCTTCGATGCCCGGCATCAGCCCGGCCCGGCGCACGTAGCCGCGGTGGGCCAGCGCCTTCTCGGTGACGCCGTTGGCGAGCAGGTCGTCCTCGGACAGGTCGACGATCGACTCGACGCCCCCGCGCAGGTTGCGCCAGTACTCCGACACCGACCCCGCGCCCGGGAACCTGCCGGCCATGCCGATGACCGCTACGGCGTTGTCGGGAAGTTCGTCGGGGTTGTTCAAGGCACCGCTCGTCACGATCGTGGTCCTACTTTCCGCCGCGATGCGGCTCGTTGACGCGATGCGGCACGTTGCTGTGCGCGTTCCCGCAGCGCGTTCGGGCGCTCGGCAGACTCCTGCTCCTCGAGCCCGAGCTGACGGATCAGATCGAGCGCGAGATCGGACAGCGTAGCGCCCTGCAGCAGCAGTGCGACCGGAGGCTCCACCCCGAAGTCGCCGCGGATGGTGTTGCGCATCCGCACCGCCATCAGCGAATCCAGGCCCAGCTCGGTCAGCGGCTGGGCGATGTCGACCGCACTGTCGTCGGAGTAACCCATGATCGCCGAGATGCGGCGACGCAGCCGCGCCACCACGACCCGGTTGACCTCGGCGGCGTCCATGGTCTTGAGCGCCTCGGCGCCGCCCCAGTCCTCGTCGACGTCGTCGGTCTCCAGCTCGCCGACCAGGTCGGCGAAGAAGCCGATCTGATGGATCTCCGGGAACGCCGCCGCGGCGCGGTCCAGCCGCAGCCGGGCGATGCCGACCCGGGAGAAGCCGGCGGCCAGCACACCGCCGAGCGCGTCGACGCCCTCGGCCGGGGTGATCGGGTCCAGCACCGAGAACCGCAGCGTGCTGGCCAGACCCACCTCGGCCCACTGACCCCAGTTGATCGCGATCGCGGGCAGTCCGGCGGCCCGGCGCCAGGCGACCAGCCCGTCCAGCCACGCGTTCGCGCAGGCGTAGGCGGCCTGGCCGGGCGAACCCAGCAGCGACACGATCGACGAGAAGCCGACCCACCAGTCCAGTTGCTTGTCGACGGTGACCTCGTGCAGGCGCAGCGCGCCCGCGGCCTTGGGCGCCCAGATCTTGTCCAGGCTCTCCCGGGTCAGGCCGACGAAGATCTCGTCTTCGAGCACGGCGGCCGAATGGATCAGGCCGCGCAACGGCTTACCGGTCTCCTCGGCGGCCGCGACCAGTCGCTCGGCCACCCCCGGCTGTGCGACATCGCCGGTGACGACGGAGATCTCGGCGCGGGCCGACAGTTCGTCGAGCACCGACTGCACCTCGTCGGACGGGCCGCTACGGCCGTTGAGCACGAGCCGGCCCGCACCGTTGTCGACGAGCCAGCGGACCACCGACATGCCGACACCGCCGAGCGCGCCGGTGACGACGTAGGCGCCGTCCTTGCGCACCACCAGCTGACCCGGCGTGGCGGGCAGGGTGGCGCGGGACAGCCGCTCGACGAACCGGGTGCCGTCCCGCCAGGCGATGACGTCGTCGTTGCCTGCGGCCTCGATCTCGGCGATCAGCGCTGCGGCCGGATCGCCGGTGCCGGCGTCGAGCAGCGTGGTCTTGAGGTCCGGGTGCTCGTAGGCCAGCACGCGCGCCAGGCCCTTGAGGCTGTTGGCGCCGGGGTTTCCGTGTGCGCCTTCGTCGTCGGAGACGACCAAACCGCCTTCGTCGTCGGAGACGACCAAACCGCTTTCGTCGTCGGAGACGACCAAACCACCCTCCGTGACCAGCCACAGCCGCGGCGCCCTGCCGTGCCAGCTGCCGACGATCGCACGCACGGTGCCCGCCACCCGCCAGATCACGTCGCGGGCGTGTTCCAGACCGTCCGCGGCGTCGGTGCCGTCGAAGGCGGGGTTGTCCACGAACACGACCACGCCTGCGGGCGGCAGATCCGGGTCGGCGGTGGCGGTGGCGAACGCCTCGCGCATCCCCGCCTCGTCGGCGAGGTCGGCGGTGACCACCCGGCGGGTGTCGCCGCCGAACCGCGTCGCGAACTCCTGCGCGCGGGCCAGGCCGGCCGCACCGTCGGCCAGCGCCAGCCAGCTGCCGGTGGCCGGGCCGCCGGCAGCTACCGCGGACTCGACCCAGCGCGAGTCGAAGATCTTCTGCGACAACGGAAGCGGCACGGTCCGGCGCTGGATGCGCTTGAGATGCACGTCGTCGACCCGGGCCAGCACAGCGCCGGTGTCGTCGGTCAGGGTGACCCGGCCGACCGCGTCGCCGCTGTCCTCGACGACGCTGATCAGCTCGGCGCGGCACTTGGCCCGCCGGCTTGGGGTGCCGAAGACCCGGAGCGAACCGAAACCGACGGGCAGATAGGTGACGTCGGTGGAATCGGCCAGCGTCTCGTCGGCCATCGCCGCGGCCAGACCCTGCAGGGCGGCGTCGAGCAGCACCGGGTGCAGCGTGATGCCGCGGTGCGGCGTCGCCTCGTCGGGCAGCACGATCTCGGTGTCGGCCGTGCCGGACGACCGCACGATGCGGGTCAGCGCCGCGAACGCGTGCGCGTGGTGGGCGCCGGTGCGGCGCAGCGCGGTGTAGAACTCCGACGGCGACACCGGCGTCCCGTCCGAGCCGGGCACCACCTTGGCCGGCGCCGCGGTGTCCTCGGCGGCGCGCACCGTGCCGGTCGCGTGCCGGGTCCAGCTGCCCGCATCCGAGCGGGAGTGGATCTCGACGCGCAGCGTGCCGTCCTCGTCGCGGGTCAGCTGCGTGGTCAGCTTGGTGTGGTCGTCGAGCGGCAGCATCTGCTCGACCTCGACGCTGACCTCGACACCGGTGGCGGGCAGGCCGAGCGCCTCGGCTCCGGCGGCCAGCGCGATCTCGGCGAAACCGGCGCCGGGCATCACCGGCAGCCCGTGCACGATGTGGTCGGCCAGCCACGGATGGGCCTGCAGGCCGACGTCGGACTGCCACACGTGGCCGTTGCCCGACGGCAGCTCCACGTGCAGACCCAGCAGCGGGTGCGCCCCCGAGAAACCCTGGGCAGCAGATCGATCCGCCATCCAGTAGGCCACGTGCTGCCATGCCGTGGGCGGTGCCGAGACGAGTCGGCCCGGCGCGTCCTCGGGCTCTTTGACCGCGGGCGGACGCACCGTGGACAGCTGCGCGTGGAACGCCAGCGTCTCCGGCTGGTCCCGGTTCACCGTCGCGCCGACGTGGTACCGGCGGTTGGTGGACTCCGCGGCCAGCGTGTCCGAGATGGCGTGCGACAGCAGCGGATGCGGGCTGATCTCGATGAAGTTGCTGTGCTCGGCGCCGGCCTCGTGCACCGCCTGCGAGAACCGCACCGGGTTGCGCAGATTGGCCGCCCAGTAGTCGGCCGAGTACATCGGGGCGTCGCCGGTGTAGGCGACCGTCGAGATCAGCGGGATCTTCGGCGCGGCCGGGACCAGATAGGCCAGTGCGTCCCGCAGCTCGGGCAGCACCGGGTCGATGGTCGGGTGGTGCGACGCGACGTCCACCTCGACGCGGCGGGCCAGCTTGCCCTGCGCGTCGACCGCGGCGACGAGTTCGTCGACCTGATCGGGCGGGCCCGCGATCACCGACTGCTTCGGCGAGGCGTACACCGCGACCGTGACGTCGGGCCGGTCGGCGATCAGCTTCTCGGTGGCCTGGGCGTCGAGCTCCAGCAGCGCCATCGCGCCCTGCCCGGACAGCCGCTTCATCAGCCGGGTCCGGGTGGCGATGACGTCCAGGCCCTCAGCCGGGGTCAGCACGCCGGCGACCACCGCGGCGGTCGTCTCGCCCATCGAATGGCCGATCACCGCGTCGGGTTCGACGCCGTAGGAGCGCCACAGCTCGGTCAGTGCCAGCTGCATGCCGACCAGCACCGGCTGGATGCGGTCGATGCCGACGACCGGTTCGCCGGCCTCCAGCGTCTGGCGCAGCGAGAAACCGACCTTGTCGAGGAAGGCGGGTTCGAGCTCGTCGACGGCGGCGGCGAACGCGGGCTCCTCGGCCAGCAGCGTCTTGCCCATGCCGGCCCACTGCGCACCCTGACCGGAGTACAGGAACACCGTGCCGGATCCGACCTTCGCGTCGCGGATGCCCGCCACTCCCGGTGCGGGACGGCCGTCGGCCAGAGCCCGCAGGCCGGTGACGGCCTCGGCTTGGCTGCGCGCGCACACCGTGGCGATGGTCTGGTGCCGGCTGCGGTGGTGGTTGACGGTGTAGGCGACGTCGGCCAGCGGCGCCGAAGCGCCGGCGCCCTCCAGCCAGTCGGCCAGCGACCCGGCCGAGGCGGCCAGCCGGGCCGGCGTCTTGCCCGACACCACGAGGGTGACGACCCCGCCGGCGCCGGACGCCGCGGGCACGGGCTCGGGGCCCTGCTCCAGCACAATGTGGGCGTTGGTGCCGCCCATGCCGAACGATGACACCGCGCCGCGGCGCGGATGCTCGCTCTTGGGCCACTCCCCCGCCGCGGTCGGCACGAACAGCCGCGTCGGCTTCGGGTCGATCTGCGGGTTCCACTTCTCGAAGTTCAGGTTCGGCGCGATCTTGCCGCGCTGCAGCGTCAGTACCGTCTTGATGAAGCCGGCCACACCGGCCGCGGCCTCGAGATGGCCCATGTTCGTCTTGACCGCGCCGAGCGCGCACGGCACATCGCCCTTGCCGTACACCGCGGCGAGCGCGTCGAACTCGATCGGATCGCCCAGACCTGTTCCGGTGCCGTGGGTTTCGATGTAGTTGACGGTGTTCGCGGCGACGTCGGCCGAGCGCAGCGCCCGGGTGATCACGTCGCGCTGCGACGGCGCGTTGGGCGCGGTCAGCCCGTTGGAGCGGCCGTCCTGGTTGACCGCCGAGCCGCGTACCACGCCGACGACGCGGTCGCCGTCGCGCACCGCGTCGGTGAGGCGCTTGAGCACGACCACGCCCGCGCCTTCGCCGCGGACGAAGCCGTCGGCGCGGGAGTCGAACGCGTGGCACTTGCCGTGCGGCGACAGCATGCCCCACTTGGCCAGCGCCAGCTGGGTTTCCGGGCGCAGGTTCAGGCTCACCCCGCCGGCCAGCGCGAGGTCGCTCTCGCGCATCCGCAGGCTCTGGCAGGCCAGGTGGATCGACACCAGCGACGACGAGCACGCGGTGTCGACCGCGACGGCCGGGCCCTTGAGCCCGAGCAGGTACGCGATCCGGCCGACGGTCACGCTGTGCGCGTTGCCCGTCGCCGAGTACGCGTCGATGGTGTCGGGGTTGCCCGCGGACGCGTTCTGATACTCGGTGTAGTAGACGCCCATCATCACCGCGGTGCGCGTCTCGCCGAGCGTGTCCGGCGCCAGGCCGGCGTTCTCCAGTGCCTCCCAGGCGACTTCGAGCAGTACCCGCTGCTGCGGGTCCATCGCGGCGGCCTCACGCGGGGTGATGCCGAAGAAGTCGGCGTCGAAGCCGGCGACGTCGTCGAGGTAGGCGCCCCACTTGGTGGGCATGCGTCCGGGCGCCATCGGGTCCGGGTCGTAGAACGCGTCGCCGTCCCAGCGCTCGGCGGGCACCTCGGTGACCGCGTCGACCCCGTTCTCCAGTAGCTGCCAGTAGCTGTCCGGGCCGGTCACCCCGCCAGGGAACCGGCAGCCGATGCCGACCACCGCGATGGGCTCGGCGCCTGCGACGCGCGAGGCCTTCTCGAACTGCTCGGCCAGCTTGCCGCGTTGCTCGGCCGACATGGCCGAGATCCGGTCGAAGGTGGTCTTCATCAGATTGATCCCTCACTGCCGGCGTTCGCCGACTCGACGGAAGAGAACAGCTCGTCCAGCACGCTGAACGAGTCTGAATCGCTTTCGGCGTCCTCGTTTGATTCGGGTTCGGGCTCGTCGACCGCGTTCTGCAGCGGCGCCAGCAGGTCGGCGACGAAGTCCGACATCTGCGCGATCGACGGATGGTTCCACAACATCGTGGCCGAAAGGTCGACGCGCACCAGCGCCTTGGCGTCGCGCAGCAGGTTCATCGCCATCATCGAGTCCAGGCCCAACTCCGGGAACGGCATGTCGAAATCGACGGCGTTGTCCGGCATCCCGAGCTCGCGGGCCAGGATGGTGCGCAGCCGGGTACGCAGCTCGGCCACCGTCTGCGCCCGCGTCATCGTCGACCAGTCAACGAATTCTGTTGCCTGAACGGCGCTTTCGTCGGCGACCGGGGCGGGCGCGGACTCCACCGGGGCGTAGGTGAGCCCGCGGATGTCGACCCACACCGCGCCATCGGGGCCGCTGACCAGCACGTCGACGACCAGGTTGTCCCCGTCACCGGCGCGCCGGTAGGCCTCGACGACACCGTCGGCGCCTGCGGCCGCGGCGACCGTCAGACTCTCGGCGCCCGCGGGCAGCAGCAGCTGCGTGTTGTCGGCGTCGGCGAGCCTGGCCACGTGTACCGCGGCGTCCACCAGTGCGGCGCCGGGTGTTTCCGCCGAGGCGGGCACCGCGACGTCGGCGCGGGCGCCGACCGCCGTGGTCGTGCAGTCGGCGACGGTCCACTCGAACGGCTGGCCCTCGACACCCAGTGCGCGCTGCATCTCGGAGATCGACGCGCCGTCGAACACCCGGCCGCCGGCACTCTGGTCGCCGTCGGGTCTACCGGCGGGGGCCGCGGTCAGTTGCGCACTCGCATGCCGGGTCCAGCGCTGCTCCGGGCTGTCCGGCGACGCACTGGACCACACGGTCAGCGCGTCCCCGTCGGCCACCACGTGCACGACCTTCGGCTGGTCGGCCACGATCGGGTACTCGAACCGCACGTCGCCGACGGTGGCGGCCCCGTCGAGTTGCGAAGCTGCTGCCGAAAGGGTCTGCAGCAGCACCGAAACCGGCACCACCTCGACGCCGCGGACGCGGTGCGCGACCGGGTACGAGCGTTCGCCGGGCAGCACCCGGGCACGCCACACCCGGTCGTGGGAGGTGCCCTCGACCGGCACGCCGAGCACGGTGCCCCATGCCGGGACAGGTACGGCTGCCAGATCGGCGTCGTCGCCGAACCCGGACACCAGGTGGTCGAGAACCTTGACCGAGGCCCGCATCCGGTACGCGTCGGCCAGCCGGGCCCAGTCGGCACCGGCCACCACGGTCTGCACCGCGGCGTCCGGGCTGAGCACCGCGGGCAGCATCCTGATCGCGACGTCGTTGGGCATCGGTTCCAGGCCTGCGGCCTTCATCTGCGGCTGGGCGTCGGCCCACGATTTCCACAGACCCCAGTCGACGACTGTCGCGGGCAGCCCGAGCGCGCGCCGCGCGTGGGCGAACGCATCGGCGAACGCGTTGGCCGCCGTGTAGTGGCCGACGGCGCGCGAACCCAGCAGCCCGGTGATCGACGAGAACAGCACGAAGCGGCGCACCGGGGTGCGCAGTGACAGCTTGTGCAGCACCGCGGTGGCGTCGACCTTCGCCCGGAACATCGGGGTCAGGTCGTCCTCGGTCATGTCGGCCAGCAGCGCCTCGCCGCCGGCCAGCGACGCCAGGTAGATCCCGTCCAGCGGCGGCAGGTCGGCGCCGAAGCGGGCGAACACCGCCGCCATCGCGGTCTCGTCGGCGGCGTCGGCGGCGACCTCGACCAACGTGGTGCCGCGGGCCGAGAGCTCCCCGGCCAGCTCGGCCAGTTGCGAACCGCCGCGGCGCGACACCGCGACCACCGTGCCTGCACCCATGTCGGCGAGCTGGCGGATCAGGTACGGCCCGACGTTGCCGGTCGCGCCGATCACCAGATGGCTGGTGCCACTGTCCAATCGGGTCAGCGGCACTGCGGGCAGCGGGTGTGGGACCAGCCGCGGGACGCGGCGCTCGGCGGCGCGGTAGACGGCCTGATCGTCCCGGCCGGTGTCGGTCCCCGACAACGTGGAGGCCTCGGCGTGCAGGTACTGCGCCAGCAGTTCCGGGGGCAGCATCTCGTCGACGTCGACGAGGCCACCCCAGAACTCCGGGTGCTCCAATGCCAGCGTCCGGCCCTGACCCCACAGCACCGCGTGCGCCGGGTTGGCCCGCTCGCCGTCGACCACGGCCTGTGCGTTCCGGGTGACGATGAAAAGCCTTGGTGCGTCGGCGGTTCCGGCCAGCGTGACCACCAGCTTGCGCAGCTGGTGGAACGCCGCGTAGCTGGGCGCCGCGTCGAAGCGCCGGGCGGAGACCTCCGGAACGTAGACGACGTGCGTGACACCGGTCAGCCCGGCGCGCAATGCACCGGCGTCGTCGAGCACCGACAGCGGCAGCGCGCGCGAACCCGCGCCGAGCAGCTCGGCCAGGTCGGCGCTCGTCTCGTCGGCCAGCACCAGCCACGGCACGTCGGCAGCGGTCGCGGCAGCCAGTTCACGCACCGGCCAGCTCAGCCGGTGGAACCACTCGTGCATTTCACCTTCGGCGAGCGCGACGTCGGTTCCGTTGTGCTGCACGCGTTCTGCGCTGGTCTGCGCGGCCGCGGTGTCGAGCCAGTGGTGGGCGTGATGCCACGGCGTGGTGGGCAGCTGCACCCGGGTGCCGCGCTGCGGGGTCTTCGGCGGGCGCACCGTGTGCGTCGCGTTGAGGTTGGTGCGGAAGCTGACCGTGTCGTTGGCGTCGCGGTGCAGCGTGGCGATGCTGTGGAAATGCCGGGCCGAATCCCCTTCTGCGACAGGGGTCGACAGCGTGTCCTTGACCGCGTGGCTGAGCAGCGGGTGCGGGCTGACCTCGACGAACATCGCCTTGTCCGCACCGGCGGCGGCGACCGCGCGGGCGAAGCGCACCGGGTTGCGCAGGTTGGCCACCCAGTGGTCGGCGTCGAACACGCAGGAGCCGTCGGTCGGGCGCCCGTCGGTGGTGACGATCACCGGGATGCTGGGCCGGCGCGGCTGCAGGTCGGCCAGCTCGGCACGCAGGTCGTCGAGGATCGGGTCGATGATCGGATGGTGCGACGCGACGTCGACGTCCACCCGGCGGGCCAGCTTGTCGAGCTTGTCGACCTCGGCGATCGCGGCGTCGACCTGATCCGGCGGGCCGGCGATCACCGTCTGGTGCGGCGACGCGTACACCGCCACGGTCAGGCCCGAGTAGCCGGCGATCAGCTTCTCGGCGGCCTCGGCGTCGAGCTCCAGCAGGCCCATCGCCCCCTGGCCCGACAGCCGCTTCATCAGCCGCGACCGGGTCGCGATCACCTTCAGGCCGTCGGCCGGGCTGAGCGCACCGGAGACCACCGCGGCGGTCACCTCGCCCATCGAGTGACCGATCACCGCGTCCGGCTGCACGCCGTAGGACTGCCACAGCTTGGTCAACGCCAGCTGCACGCCGACCAGCACGGGCTGGATGCGGTCGATGCCGACCACGGTCTCCCCGGAGCTCAGCACGTCGCGCAGCGAGAACCCGGCCTGGGCGACGAAGTCGGGCTCGAGCTCGTCGACGGCGGCGGCGAACGCCGGCTCGTCGGCCAGCAGCCTGCGGCCCATGCCCGCCCACTGCGAACCCTGCCCGGAGTACAGGAACACCGTGCCCGAACCGCAGGCGCCGTCGTGGGTCGGCACCACACCGGGGGCCGGGTAGCCCTCGGCCAGCGCGCGCAGACCGGCGACGGCCTGGTCGCGGTCGGCCGCGGCGACAGTCGCGAACCTGGTGTGCTGGGCACGGCGGTGGTTCAGGGTGGCCGCGACGTCGGCCAGGCTCATCCCGGCGCTCGCCGGTGACTGCAGCCAGTCGGCCAGCCGCCCGGCCAGCGACGCGATCCGGGCCGGGGTCTTGCCGGTGACGATCAGCGTGCTCACCGGCGGTTCCGGCTGCTCGGCAGGCACGTCGGTGGGCTCGGGGGCCTGCTCGACGAGGATGTGGGAGTTGGTACCGCTGACGCCGAACGACGACACCGCCGCACGGCGGGGCCTGCCGCCCACGGTGTCCGGCCACGACAGCGGCTCGGACGCGATCCGGAACTTCTGCGCTGCCTCGCCGGCCTGCGGGGTCAGCGCGGTGAAGTGCAGCTGCTTGGGGATGTGGCCGTGGTGGACGCTCAGCACGGTCTTGATGAAGCCGGTGACACCGGCGGCCGACTCGAGGTGGCCGAGGTTGGTCTTGACCGAGCCCAGCACCAGCGGTGCGGAGTCCTTGCGGTCGCCGTAGACCGCCGACAGCGCGTCGAGCTCGATCGGGTCACCCAGCGAGGTGCCGGTGCCGTGGGCCTCGATGTAGTCGATGTCGGACGGATCCAGCTTCGAGGTCTGCAGCGCCTTGCGCATCAGCTCCTGCTGGGCCGGCCCGTTGGGCACCGTCTGGCCGCTGCTCGCGCCGTCCTGGTTGACCGCCGAGCCGCGCACCACGGCCAGCACCCGGTCGCCGTCACGCAGCGCGTCGGTGAGGCGCTTGAGCACCACCACACCCGCGCCCTCGCTGCGGACGTAGCCGTCGGCGCCGGCGTCGAACGTCTTGCACTTGCCGTCCGGCGCCAGCATTCCCCAGCGCGAACACGCGATGTTGTTCTCCGGCGACAGGATCAGGTTGACCCCGGCGGCCAGCGCGTGGTCGCTCTCACCGCGGCGCAGGCTCTGGCAGGCCAGATGGATCGACACCAGCGACGACGAGCACGCGGTGTCGCTGACCACGGCCGGGCCGCGCACCCCGAGGAAGTACGACAACCGGCCCGCCGCGAAGTTCGGGGCGTTGCCGAACGGGATGTAGGGGTCGATGTCCTCGGGCGCCAGCTTGCCGACGATCGAGTGGTAGTAGTCGTTGGTCGTCATGCCGACGAACACGCCGGTCGCCGAGCCGCGCAGACCGCGCGGGTTGATGCCGGCGTCCTCGAGCGCCTCCCAGGCGACCTCGAGCAGCAGCCGCTGCTGCGGATCCATCGCCGCGGCCTCGCGCGGGGCGATCGAGAAGAACTCGGCGTCGAACTCGTCGGGACGCCACGAGGTCAGGAAACCGCCTTCGCGGTTGACGATGGTGCCCGGCACGGTGTGGTCGGGCGAGTAGAACGCATCGGCGTCCCAGCGGTCGGCGGGCACCCGGATGACGCCGCTTTCGCCGTCGCACAGCAGCTTCCAGAAGTCGTCGGCGTTGTCGACACCGCCGGGCAGCCGGCAGCCGATGCCGACGACGGCGATCGGCTCGGTCTCGACCTTCTCGGCGGCCGCGAGGCGAGCGGTCAGATCGTCGATCTTGCGCAGGGCCTCGGTGATGATCGCCCGGCGGTCAGGGCTGGCCGCCGGCTTCGAGGACGCTTGGGTCATTCCACTCAACTCAATCTCTCCGACAGTCTCGCCAGTAGTTCGTCCTCGGCGAGGTCGTCGTATGCGTCCTCTTGGACGGTGGGGTCGCCTTCGACGTCCTTGTCGTGGTCCCCACCCTCGCCACCGGCGGTCTGGATTATCTCAGGAAGCACCGTCGCCAGATAATCGGTGAGCGCTTCCACGGTCGGGTAGTCGAACACCACCGACGCCGGTAGTACCTCCCCTAGGCTTTCGCTCAGCGAGCGCTGCAACGTTACGCTCATCAGCGAATCCATCCCGAACTGGAAGAACCCCACCGTGGGGTCCAGCGTGTGCGCCGAAGCAAGCCCCATTGCGGCCGCGACCTGCGCCAACACGTGGTCGGTGAGCATCTCGACCCGCTGTTCGGGAGCACATTCCTGCAGCTCACGCCGAAAACGGGTGTCGCCGGTCAGCAAAGCCTGGCCGGTGGCCGTCGCGTCGGCGAGCAGCTCGTCGAGGATGTGCAGCTCGGCCCGGGTGTGGTACGCCGCGGCGAGCCGCGCCCAGTCCGCGGCGACCACGGTGGCACGGGCCGGGGCCTGCGGCCCGACGAACGAGCGCAGCGCGGTGATCGCGACCGCGTCGTCCATCGGCTCCAGGCCGGACTCGGCGGTGGCCTGCCGCTCGAACCCGGTCTGCACGTCGGCCAGCGACTTCCACAGACCCCAGTTGATCGCGCATGCGGGCAGGCCCGCCGCGCGGCGGGCGAACGCGAACGTGTCCAGGAACGTCGTCGTCGCCGCGTAGTGCGCCAGCCAGCGCGACCCGAGCACGCCCGAGATCGACGAGAACAGCACGAACTGCTCGACCGGATGGTCGATCGACAGGGTGTGCAGCAACGCCGCGGCGTCCATCTTGGGTCGGAACATCGCCACCACGTCGTCGTGGGTCATCTCGGCCAGCGTGACCGGTCCGCCGCTCATCGCGGCGAGGTAGACGCCCTTGAGCGGCGGCAGGTCGGCGCCGAAGCGGTCGAACACCGCGCGCATCGACGTCTCGTCGGACGCGTCCGCGGCGGCGGTGACCAGTGTGGTGCCTGACGCGGCCAGCCTCGCGGTCAGCTCGTCGAGCCGGGTTCCCGGATTGCGCGACACCGCGACCACGGTCCGGGCGCCCATCGCGGCGAGCTGCTCGATCAGGCCGGGGCCGATGTTGCCGGTCGCGCCGACGACCAGGTGGGCGCCGTCGGGGTCGAGGGAATCGGCGCCGTCGGGCGCGGGCGGCAGCGCGTGCACCAGACGGGCCACCCGGCGGGCGCCCGCTCGGTAGACCACCTGGTCTTCGCCGTCGCCTGCGTGCGCCTCGGCCAGCAGCCACCGGGCCGCGACCGCCGCGGGCACCGACTCGTCGGTATCGACGACCGCGCCCCAGATCTCGGGATGCTCCAGCGCCAGCGTGCGACCCAGTCCCCACAGCACCGCCTGCGCCGGGTTGGCCCGGTCCCCCTCGCTGACCGGCTGCGCGTTGCGGGTCAGCAGGAACAGCGTCGGCGGCTGCTCCCGGGACGCCGCGGCCGTGGCGATCGTGCGGCCGGTCTCGAAGATGTCGTAGCCCAGGTCGTCGCCGTCTGCCGGGGCGTACAGCACGTGGGTGGCGCCGGTGAGATCGGTGCCGTCGCCGGTGGCCACCGGCCGGCCGAGCAGCCGGCCCATCGCGGCCGCCAGCGCGTCGTCACCGACCACCAGCCAGCTGTCGTTCGCAGTATCGGCCGGATCGTCTTGGCCAGCAAGGGGTTTGGTGGGCCAGGTGAGTTCGCAGAACCATTCCGGCGGTACTGCGCTGTCTTCGGGCAGCGCTCCGGAGCGGACCGGCGCACCGCGCCGCGGCGGCCGCACGTCGACCCAGTGCCGTCCGTGGTGCCACGGGGTGGTCGGCAGTGCGACGTGCGGTTCGCCGAGGTGGACGGTGTGCGGCGGACGTGAGGTGTGGGTGGCGTTGAGATTCGCGCGGAAGGTGACGGTGTCGTCGGCGTCGCGCGCCAGCGTGCCGACGGTGTGGTGGTGCCCGTCCCCGAGTGCGCTCAGCGTGTCGTTGATCGCCGGGGCCAGGGTCGGGTGCGGGCTGATCTCGATGAACGTGCCGTTGTCGGCGGCTGCGGTTTCCACGGCCTGGCGGAACCTGACCGGTTGGCGCACGTTGGCCACCCAGTAGTCGGCGTCCAGCGCCGGTGGGTCGGCGGCGTCGCTGACCGTGGACAGGAACGGCAGCGTCGGCATGTTCGGTGCGACGTCGGCCAGCGCCGCGCGGATGTCGGCCAGCACCGGGTCCATCAGCGCGGTGTGCGACGCGACGATCATGTTGACCCGGCGGGCGAACGTGTTCTGTGCGGTGGCCGCGGCGATCACCGCGTCGACCTGCTCGGGCAGGCCGGCCACCACGGTCTGGCGCGGCGACAGGTAACCCGCGATCTCGACGCTGGGGTGGTCGGCGATCAGCACGGTGGCCGCGTCGGCATCGAGGCCGAGCAGCGCGACGGCGCCCTGGCCGGCCAGCCGGGACATGATCGACGAGCGTGCGGCGATCACCTTCAGCCCGTCGGCCAGGGACAGCGCCCCGGCGACCACCGCAGCGGTCACCTCGCCCATCGAGTGCCCGATCACCGCATCCGGGTGCACGCCGTGGGACCGCCACAGCTCGGTCAGCGCGAGTTGCAGACCCATCAGCACCGGCTGCACTCGGGCATCACCGCTCACCGGTTCGCCGTTGGCGACGATGTCGCGCAGCGAGAAGCCGACCTGCTCGACGAAGACCGGTTCGATCTCGGCCAGCGCCTCGGCGAACGCCGGCTCGTCGGCCAGCAGTTGACGGGCCATCCCCGGCCACTGCGACCCCTGCCCGGAGTACACGAACACGGTGCCCGGCTTCGGGTGCACCGCGGCCGCCGCGACCACGCCCGGTGCGGACCCGCCCTCGGCCAGCGCCTGCAGACCGGCAACCGCCGCAGCGGTGTCGCGGGCGACGACGGTCGCGAACGCGTGGTGCTGGGTGCGGTGGTGGTTGAGCGTGTGGGCCACCTCGGCCAACGGCACCTCGGCCCCGGCGCCGGCCATCCACTCGGCCAGCATCGCGGCCTGCGACGCGATCCGTTCGGGGGTCTTGCCCGACACCACCAGGGTGGTCACCGCGTCGGGTTCGGGGGCAGGCGCGGGCGCGGCCACCGGTGCCTGCTCGAGGATCACGTGGGCGTTGGTGCCGCCGAAGCCGAACGACGAGACACCCGCACGGCGCGGCCGGCCCGCGGGCGCCCAGTCGGTGTGCTCGGCGATCACCTTCAGCCGAAGCTTGTCGAACGGGATGTGCGGGTTCGGGTTCTGGTAGCCGAGGTTGGCCGGAATCCGGTTGTGCTGCAACGCCAGCACCGCCTTGGCGAACCCGGCGACACCCGCGGCGGCCTCCAGGTGGCCGAGGTTGGACTTCACCGCGCCGAGCAGCAGCGGCGCATCGGCCGGGCGGCCCTTGCCGAGCACCGTGCCCAGCGCGCGGGCCTCGATCGGGTCGCCCAGCAGCGTCCCGGTGCCGTGCGCCTCGACGTAGTCCACCTCACGCGGATCCACCCCGGCCGCCGCGTACGCGGCGCGCAGCACGGCCATCTGCGCCGACGGGTTCGGCGCCATCAGACCGTTGGAGCGACCGTCCTGGTTGACCGCCGAACCGCGGATCACCGCAAGCACCCGGTCGCCGTCGCGCTGGGCGTCGGACAGCCGCTTGAGCACCGCGACCCCGCAGCCTTCACCGCGCACGAAACCATCGGCGGCGGCGTCGAACGCGTGGCACTGCCCGGTCTTCGACATCGCCTCGGCCTGGTCGAAGCTCTTGGTCGGGGCGGGCGAGAGCAGCAGGTTCACCCCGGCGGCCAGCGCCAGCTCCGAATCCCCGGAGCGCAGGCTCTGACAGGCCAGGTGGATGGCGACCAGCGACGACGAACACGCGGTGTCCACGGTCACCGACGGGCCGCGCAGGTCGAAGTAGTACGACACCCGGTTGGCGATGATGCTCAGCGCGCCACCGGTGCTGTACCAGGCGTCGACGCCACCGAGGTCCGCCGAGCCCAACTGCGCGTAGTCCGGGGCGCTGGCCCCGGCGAACACCCCGGTCTGGGTCTCGGCCAGCGCGTCGGCTGCGATGCCGGCGTGCTCGAGCGCCTCGTGGGTGACCTCCAGCAGCAGCCGCTGCTGCGGGTCCATCCGGGTGGCCTCGCGCGGGATGATCTCGAAGTACTCGGCGTCGAACGCGTCCAGGTCGCGCAGGAACGCACCCCAGCGGGTGGTGCCGGCCAGCGCCGCCGCGCCCTCGGCGGTGCCGTCGTCGAACCACGACCACCGGCCCTCGGGCACCTCGCGCACCGACGAGCGTCCCTCGGTGAGGAACTCCCAGAAGGCCTCGGGGCCTTCGATGTTGCCTTCCAGGTCGGCGCCGCCGGGCAGCCGCAGCCCGAGGCCGATCACCGCGATCGGCTCGTTCATCGCGGCCGTGCGGTCGCTCCCCGGGGCTGGATCGACGGGCTCGACCTCACCGCCGGTGAGGAACTTGGCCAGCGAGTCCACCGTCGGGTACTGCCAGAAGTCCACCGGCGACACCGCGCGGCCCAGGAACTCCGACAGCACGCCGGTGAGCACCACGGCGTCGCGGGACCCGACGCCGAGGTCGTGCATCGAGGCGCCGCGTTCGATGTGCTCCGGACTGCAACCGTTGTTCGTGACCAGGTAGTCGGTCAACCAGCGCCGAACAGCAGCCTCGTCGAAAGCAGAGGTCATGTAGTGGTGTCCAGACGGCTGAACTGGTCCTTGCGGTACAGCTCGACGCAGGACGCGCGGCGCACCTTCCCACTGGTGGTCAGCGGCAGTGAGCCGGGCGGAACCAACGCGAAGTCGGCGAGCCGAACACTGTGGGTCATCGAGATCGCCGAGGTCACCTGCTGTTTGAGCGACTCGAGTACTTCGGCCCATTCGCGGCCCGCCGCGGCCTCGTCGACCTGCTTCTTCAGCTCGGCGACGACCACCAGTTTCTCGGTGGCCTCGTCGGGCACCGAGATGGCCGCGACCCGGCCCCCGGTGAACTCGGCGACGGTGGCCTCGATGTCGTCCGGGTAGTGGTTGCGCCCGTCGACGATCAGCAGGTCCTTGATCCGGCCGATGATGAACAGCTCGTCGTCGAACATCACCCCGAGGTCCCCGGTCCGCAGCCACGGCCCCTTCGGGGTGTCCGCACCCGGGTCGCCCAACTGGGCGGCGAACAGTTCGCTGAGCTTCGGGTTGTGCCAGTAGCCGGCGGCGACGTGCTCGCCGTTCAGCCACACCTCGCCGATCTTGCCCGCCGGATTCACGGCCAGGGTGTCGGGATCGACCACGCGCACGGTCGTCGACCGGGGCACGCCGCAGCCGATCAGCTCGGCGCCGGTGTCGTCCAGGGTCTCGTCGTCGCAGCGCTCGGCGTGACCGGCGGCCAGCTTTTCGTAGTCGAAACGCACCGCGGTCGGGGGCCGCCCGCCCGCCGACGCGACCACGTACACCGTCGCCTCGGCCAGACCGTAGGACGGGCGCATCGCCGAGGCGGGCAGCCCGAACGCCGCGAACCGCTCGTTGAACCGGCGCACCGTGGCGCCGTGCACCCGCTCGGCGCCGTTGATCATCACCACGACGGTGCTGAGGTCCTTGCCTGCCAGGTCCTCGTCCTTGGTGCGCTTGACGGCGAGCTCGAACGCGAAGTTCGGCGCCGCGGTGAACGCGCTCGGGTGCGACCCCAGCTGCTGCATCCAGCGGGCCGGCTTCTGCATGAACGCGACCGGGCTCATCAGCACCGCGGGCCGGCCGAGCATCATCGGGATGAACACCCCGACGATCAGGCCCATGTCGTGGTAGAAGGGCAGCCACGACACGACCGTGGTGTCGGCCGGAGCGCCGTCGGAGTAGGTCTCGTAGTAGTCGGTGAGCAGCTGTTCGAGGTTGGCCACCACATTCTTGTGGGTGACCACCACCCCGGCGGGCTGCCGGGTGGAACCCGAGGTGTACTGCAGGTAGGCGGTCTTGGGCAGCGCGACCGGCGTCTCCGCGGCCGGTGAGTCAAAGTCCAGCGTGTCGATCTCGAGGAACTTCGGCGGCCGCTGCTTCGGGTCGCCCTGCCCGTACTTGCGGACCTCGTCGACCACCGACGAGGTGGTCAGCACCACCACCGGCGCGGAGTCCTTCATCGCGCCGGTCACCCGCTCGTCGTGGTGGCGGGTCTGCGGCATCGACAGCGGCACCGCGATGAACCCGGCCTGGATCGCGCCGAGGAACCCGACGATGTACTCCAGGCTCTGCGGGGCCAGGATCACGGCCCGGTCCCCCGGCGAACCGAGCTTGGCCAGCTTCGCGGCCACGACCAGCACACGCTCGTGCACCTCGGCCCAGGTCAGGCTCTCCTCGACCCCGGCGGGGTCGGTTTCGTAGTCGACGAAGGTGTACGCGATGTCGTCGGGTTGCTGCTGCGCGCGGTCGGCGAGAACCGCAGGGATCGTGGCTTCAGGCAACGCCATCGGTACATCCTTTCAATCCACTCCCGACATGGTCTCGTGCATCGGGGCAATCAGGAAAATCAGTTCTCAACGCTGTCGAACAGCGAATCCAGCAGACTGTCACCGTCGTCGGCGACCTCGTCGTCACCGTCGGTGTCGGGCACGAGCTGTTTGGCCAGGTAGTTCGCGAACGACGCGATCGTCGGGTGATTGAACAGCATCGTCGCCGACAACTCCAACCCGACCAGACGCTCCACCTCGCGGCGGATCGACATCGCCATCACCGAGTTCAGGCCCATCTCCGCGAACGGCCGGTCGGTGTGCACGTCGCTCTCGGGCAACCGCAGCTCGGTCGCCAGGATGCCGCGCAGCCCGTCCTGCAGCTCGGAGAGCAGCTCGTCGGGCGCCAGCGCCGCCCAGTCCCGCGTCGGTGCCGCCCGGTGTGCGTCGGAGGTGACCGCGGTGGCGTCCTCGGCGGACTGCATCGGGGCCATCACCACCTGGGCGATGTCGAAGCGGGTGACGTGGTCCCAGGCAGCGAACGCCTCGGCCGGCACCACCGGACGCGACCCGACGCGCTCCAGCTCGGAGATCACGACCTGGGCCTCGCTACCGAAGCCGAGCCCCTGCCATGCCACCCAGTCCAGACTGACGGTGTTGTCGCCCTGGCTGTGCCGGAACCGGGCCAACGCGTCGAGATAGGCGTTGCCTGCGGCGTAGGCGCCCTGTCCCGGGACGCCGAACACCGCGCCCGCCGACGCGGCCAGGTACAGGAAATCGAGGCTGCCGACGGGGAAGACCTCGTCGAGCACCCGCGCTCCGGCGATCTTCGGCCACACCGTGCGGTGCACGCGCTCGGCGCTGACCTCGGTGAGCAGCTGCGCCTCGGTCATACCCGCGGCGTGGATGACGCCGCGGATCGGCGGTGCGCCGTCGGCGTCGCGCTTGTCGAGCATCGCGGTCACCGCGTCACGCGACGCGATGTCCACGGCCACGGTGTCGACGGCGACCCCGCGCGATTCCAGCGCCCGGATCGCGGCGATCTTCTGGCGCGTGGCGTCGTCGGTGGTGCCGTCCCACTGTCGGCGGGGCGGCAGTGCGGTGCGGCCGGCCAGCACGACGCGGCGGGCGCCGCGATCGGCCAGCCAGTCGGCCATCAGCAGGCCGAGCACACCCATGCCGCCGGTGATCAGGTATGCCGCGTCGGGCCGGCAGCGCAGTGTCTCGCGTGCCGGGGCGTCGTCGATCGAGGCCAGCGCCGACGTGCGCAGCTCGCCGTCGCGCAGGATCGCAACCGACTTGACCGGTGTCGACAGCGCGGTCGCGAACACGTCCGCGGCGGCGGCCACGTCGTCGGCCGGGAAGTCGACCAGGCCGCCCCACAGCTGGGGCTGTTCTGCGCCGACGACGCCCGCCAGACCCCACAGGCCGCTCTGTCGCAGCGCCGTGTCGGTCGCGGATTCGTACACCCCGCGGGTGAGGATCCACAACGTGGCCGGGTTGCGCGGTTCCCGATCGGCGAGTTCGCCGACCAGGCCTGCCACCTCGGTGGTCAGCCGCACGGTCTCATCCTGGTCGCTCGCCTGAGCGCTGTCGGAGTCCACCGGGCTGTCGGAGGCCACGTACACGACGAAACGCGCGTCGGACACCTCGGTCAGCGACCGGCCGGTCGCCGCGACGGCGTCGCGCACCGCGAGGGCGGTCTCGCCGTCGCCGACGACCGCGACGGCACCGGTATCGGTCGCCGCGGCCTCCGGGGTCCAGGGCTGCCAGTCGAGCCGGTGCGCGATGCGCTGCGGGTCGGCGGCGGCCGATGCGGTGACCGTCGCGATCTCGACCGGCGCGTACCGCAGCCCGGTGATCCGGGCGTAGGGCGTGCCGTCTTCGCCGGTGATCGTGAGGTCGACGAGCAGGTCGTCGCCGTCCCGTCCGCGGTTGCGGGCCACGACCACGCCGCGGGCACCGGCCGGCGCCTGGTCGACGCGCACGTCGGCGGCGGCGGACGGCACCATCAGTCCGGGGGTCGACGAGTCGACGAGTCGGCCCAGGTTGACGGCGGCGTCCAGCAGGCCGGTCAGGGAACCGGACCCGAGGTCGACGACGGTGCTCAGCTCCCCGGACGTCGCGTCGTGGGATGCGACGGTCCACGGGTAGGCCAGGCCGTCGATGCCCCACGCGCTGTGGAGTTCGGTCAGCGCCGACGGGTCGTACGCCGACGACGGCACGGCGGGCGCGGCATCCGCGTCCGGGACCTGGTGGGCGACGCGCGCCGTGGCGTGGCGGACCCAGCGCTGCGGCGCGTCGTCGTCCCCGGTCGCGGTCGACGACGAGATCGTGATCGTGTCCCCGTCGCTGTAGACCTGCACCAGACGGGGTCCGTCGACGGTGATCGGGAAGTCGAACCGGACGTCGGTCACCGCGGAGGGCCCGGTGCGGGAGGCCGCCAGCGACAAGGTCTGCAGCAGCACCGACAGCGGAACGATCTCCACCCCGGCGAACCGGTGCGCGTTCGGGTAGGGCCGGGCCTGCGGCGCGAGCCGGGCCTGCCACAGATGCCCGGGCCGGGTCCCGGCGACGGCGGTGTGCGCCCCGAGCACGGTGCCCGGGTTCGGCGCCGACGCACCCGAGGCGGCCTGCTTGCGGATCGCCCAGTGGCGGGTGTGATGCCACGGCGTGGCGCCAGGCAGCGCCGCGTGCGGCTCGCCGTGGTGCGGGGTCTCCGGCGGATGGCCGGTGAACGTCGCGTTCAGCGCGGTGTGGAAGGTCAGCGTGTCGTCGGCGTCGCGCGCGAGCGTGCCGAATGTGGCGTGCGCGGGCGACTCCAGCGTGTCACTGATCGCATACGTCAGGATCGGGTTCGGACTGACCTCGATGAACGTGCCGATCTCCGCGGCGGCCGCTTCGACGGCCTGGCGGAACTTGACCGGTTGGCGCACGTTGGCCACCCAGTAGTCGGCGTCCAGCGTCGGCTCGCCGTCGGGCTCGGTGACCGTGGACAGGAACGGGATGTTCGCCATCCGGGGGGTGACACCGGCCAGCGCCTCACGCAGATCCGGCAGCACCGGGTCCATCAGCGCGGTGTGCGAGGCGACCTCCATGTTGACCCGACGGGCGAACCTGTCCTCGGCGGTCACCGCGGCGATCACCGCGTCGACCTGCTCGGGCAGGCCGGCCACCACGGTCTGGCGCGGCGAGACGTAGCCGGCCACCTCGACACTGGGGTAGTCCGCGATGAACGCGGCCGCGGCGTCGGGGTCGAGCTCGACCAGCGCGACGGCGCCCTGCCCGGCCAGCCGGGACATGATCGACGAGCGTGCGGCGATCACCTTCAGCCCGTCGGCCCGGCTCAGCGCCCCGGCCACCACCGCGGCGGTCACCTCGCCCATCGAGTGCCCGATCACCGCATCCGGGTGCACGCCGTGGGAACGCCACAGCTCGGTCAGCGCAAGTTGCAGACCCATCAGCACCGGCTGTACCTGGGCGTCACCGCTGATCGGTTCGCCGTTGGCGACGACGTCGCGCAGCGAGAAGCCGACCTGCTCGACGAACACCGGTTCGATCTCCGCCAGCGCCTCGGCGAACGCCGGCTCGTCGGCCAGCAGTTGGCGGGCCATCCCCGGCCACTGCGACCCCTGCCCGGAGTACACGAACACCGTGCCCGGCTTGCGCGACGCCGTCGGTGCGGCGACGACCCCGGGTGCGCTCTGCCCGGCGGCCAGCGCCTGCAGTCCGGCGATGGCCTGGTCGCGGTCGCGGGCCGCCACCGTCGCGAACTTCTGGTGGCGGGTGCGGTGGTGGTTGAGGGTGTGGGCGATCTCCGGCAGCGACACCGGTGCGCCTTCCGGCCCGGCCATCCACTCGGACAGCATCGCGGCCTGCGCGGCGATCCGCTCGGGCGTCCTGCCGGACACCACCAGGGTGGTGACCGCCGAGGGTTCGGGGGCAGGCGCGGGCGCGGGCACCGGTGCCTGCTCGAGGATCACGTGGGCGTTGGTGCCGCCGAAGCCGAACGACGAGACGCCCGCACGGCGCGGCCGGCCGGACGAGGCCCAGTCGGTGTGCTCGGCGATCACCTTGAGGCGCAGGTTGTCGAACGGGATGTGCGGGTTGGGGTTCTGGTAGCCGAGGTTGGCCGGGATCTGGTTGTGTTGCAGGGCCAATACGGCCTTGGCGAACCCGGCGATGCCTGCGGCGGCCTCCAGGTGGCCGAGGTTGGACTTCACCGCGCCGAGCAGCAGCGGCGCATCGGCCGGGCGGCCCTTGCCGAGCACCGTGCCCAGCGCGCGGGCCTCGATCGGGTCGCCCAGCAGCGTCCCGGTGCCGTGCGTCTCGATGTAATCGACTTCGCGGGGCTCGATGCCCGCGGCGGCGTAGGCGGAGCGCAGCACCGCCATCTGGGAGGCCGGGTTCGGCGCCATCAGACCGTTGGAGCGGCCGTCCTGGTTGACCGCCGAACCGCGGATCACCGCGAGGATGCGGTCGCCGTCGCGCTGGGCGTCGGACAGCCGCTTGAGCACCGCGACCCCGCAGCCCTCACCGCGCACGAAACCATCGGCGGCGGCGTCGAACGCGTGGCACTGCCCCGTCTTGGACATCGCCTCGAGCTGGTCGAAGCTGCGCGTGACCGCAGGCGAGAGCAGCAGGTTCACCCCGGCGGCAAGCGCCATGTTGGAGTCACCCGAGCGCAGGCTCTGACATGCCAGGTGAATCGTCACCAGCGACGACGAACACGCGGTGTCCACGGTCAGGGACGGGCCGCGCAGGTCGAAGTAGTACGACACCCGGTTGGCGATGATGCTCAGCGCGCCACCGGTGCCCGACCAGGAGTCGACGTCACCGAGGTCGACGGTGGACAGATACCCGTACTCGCCGAGGCAGGCCGCCGCGAACACCCCGGTCTGGGTGTGCCGCAGCGTGTGCGCCGGGATGCCGGCGTGTTCGAGCGCCTCCTGGGTGACCTCCAGCAGCAGGCGCTGCTGCGGGTCCATCTTGTCGGCCTCGCTCGGCGAGATCTCGAAGTACTCGGCGTCGAACGCGTCCAGGTCGCGCAGGAACGCACCCCAGCGGGTGGTGCCGGCCAGCGCGGCCGCCGCCTCCGGGGTGTTGACCTGGAACGACTCCCACCGGTCCGCGGGCACCTCGCGCACCGCCGACCGGCCTTCCATCAGGAACTGCCAGTACGCGTCGGGGCCGGCGATGTTGCCCTCGAGGTCGGCACCGCCCGGGAACCGGCAGCCCAGCCCGATCACCGCGATCGGCTCGTCGTCCGCGCTGTACTCGCGCACGACGGGCGCCTCGGTGGCGGCTTCGACCTCGCCGCCGGTGAGGAACTTCGCGAGCGCGTTGATCGTCGGGTACTGCCAGAACTCCACCGGCGAGACCGCGCGGCCCAGCAGCTCGGAGAGCTCACCGGTCAGCACGACCGCGTCGCTGGAGCCGACAGCCAGGTCGTTCAGAGGGGCATCGAAATCGATCTCGTCGGGACTGCAGCCGATGTTGGTGACCAGATAGTCGACCAACCAGTTACGGATTGCGTCCTCGTCGAAAGCAGAGGTCATGTAGTGACGTCCAGCCGGCTGAACTCGTCCTGTCGGTATCGGTCGACACAGGCAGAGCGCCGAATCTTTCCGCTAGTAGTGATGGGGATGGAACCCGGTGCCACCAGCACCAGGTCGGCGACGCGCACGCTGTGCGACCGTTTGATCGCCGAGGCGACCTCGCGCTTGACCGCCCGCAGCTTGTCCAGAGCCTCGGCCTCGGAACTGCCCTTCTTCTTCAGCTCGGCGATGGCGACGAGCTGCTCGCTGGTGTCGTCGAGCACCGAGATCGCGGCCACCCGGCCGCCGGTGATCTCCTGGATGGTGGCCTCGATGTCGTCGGGGTAGTGGTTGCGCCCGTCGACGATCAGCAGGTCCTTGATGCGGCCGATGATGAACATCTCGCCCTCCGACATCACGCCGAGGTCGCCGGTCTTCAGCCACGGCCCGACCGGGGTGCCCTCGGACGGGGCGGCGATCTCGCCGCCGAAGGTGCGCTCGGTCTGCTGTGGGTTGCGCCAGTAGCCCGTCGCGACCTGATCGCCGTGCACCCAGATCTCGCCGATCTTGCCGTCGGGATTCTCGGTGCGGGTCTCGGGGTCCACGATGCGGATCGTGGACGAGCGCGGCGCTCCATAGCTCACCAGCTCGGTACCCGACTCGGAGCCGCAACGCTCGGCGTGACCGGCCGACAGCTTCTCGTAGTCGAACCGCACGGTGGCGGGGGTGTGCCCGATCTGCGCCGAGATCACGTACAGGGTCGCCTCGGCCAGGCCGTAGGACGGCCGCACGGTGGTGTCCGGCATGTTGAACTTCGCGAACCGCTCGTTGAATCGGCGGATGGTGGCCGAGTGGATGCGCTCGCTGCCGCTGATGATGCCCAGTACGTTGCCGAGGTCCATCCCCTCCAGGTCGGCGTCGGAGGTGCGCCGCACGGACAGTTCGAACGCGAAGTTCGGCGCCGCCGACCATGCGTGCGGGTTGAGTGCGAGCTGCTGGATCCAGCGGGCGGGCCGCTGCAGGAAGGCGACCGGGCTCATGATCTTGGCGGGGCGGCCCCAACGGGTCTCCCCGCGGTCCGGTGGGCACAGCAGCGGCGCGAAGACGCCCTGGATCAGGCCCATGTCGTGGTAGAAGGGCAGCCACGAGACCAGCGTGGTGTCCTGCGGCGGCACGCCACCCCGGTGCGACATGTAGTCGGTGAAGATCTGCTCGAGGTTGGCGATGACGTTGCGGTGGGTCATGATCACGCCGGCCGGCGAGCGTGTGGAGCCCGACGTGTACTGCAGGTACGCGGTCTTGGGCAGCGGACCGACGTTCACCTCGACGTGTCGTGGCGAATCGAAATCCAGGGCGTCGACCTCGATGACGGCCGGCGTCGTACCGCCCGTGAGCCCGCCGACGTAGGTCATGATGTCGCCGACGACGGCCGAGGTGGTGAACACCGCGACCGGCTGGCAGTCGCGCAGCGCGCCGTTGACCCGCTCGTCGAGTTGGCCCATCGCCGGCACCGGCAGCGGCACCGCGATGAACCCGGCTGCCATCGCGCCGTAGAAGGCGATGATGTATTCCAGGCCCTGCGGGGCCAGGATCGCGGCCCGGTCCCCCTTGGAGCCGTGCCGCAGCAGTTCCTCGGCGACCACCTGGACACGGTGGTAGACCTGAGACCACGTCAGCGTTTCCTCGAAGCCCTCGGGATCGACGTCGAAATCGAGGAACGTGTAGGCCACGTCATCGGGCTGCGTACGCGCGCGCTCGGCGAGCAACCCAGGAATGGTCGACTCAAGCAACGGCATGGCGACGTCCTTTCGTATCTTCTGCGTCCCGGCTCCATTGCCGTGGATGGCAAACCAGTTCGCAGCTCTCGGCCGCGCACTCCCCCGCTCGCCCGAAGGCTAACACTGACCCGTCAATATTGTCGCGTAATCCGACCAAGGATTAGACCACGACATGCTTGCCAGAGGGAAGTCGGCGGATTGGGCTTCTTTTCTTCATTTTCCTGCATTTGCAATGACCTGACACCGAATTGGCAGCATCTTCACAGTTTTGCCAGATGATGTAACGCTGCACTTGGCACCCGGTATTCGCGTTGCTCCAACCTATGACGTCTAGGTACGCGGTTACGCCGACGCGATCGCTGAACGCAGTGCTCGTATCGTCTTGACGCGCGCGTAAGGGGTTTGCCCAGATCGCACGCTGGCGTCAATTAATTATCTGACTCAGCGGTAATATGCAGGCCAGACAGGTGATCCGCGACAGCACTGCGGGGTCGCCGACAATCGGGGCAGCGGAGCTGACGCGCCCGCCCAGCGACCAACCCGTGTGGCGAAGACCACACCGGATTCACACCGTGCCGGCCAACCGCGCCCAGAGCTTGGTCTCGATGTCCGGCACCACCTCGCCGAGGTGGTCGTTGAGGTAGAAGTGGTGCCCGGGCAGTTCGCGCGCGGTGAACTCGGCCGTGGTCCGCTCTGCCCACGGCTTGACCTTGTCCGTCGTGGCGATCTCGTCGTCGTCGCCGTAGAACGCGTGGATGGGCGCCGACAACCGCACCTCCGGTGGGCAGGTGTAATTGGCGATCGCCTTCAGCCCGCGCAGCGTCGGCAGGATCGCGGCGGCGAACTCCGGGTTCTTCATGAACTCCGGGTTGGCGCCGGTCATCGAGCTGACCGCGGCCAGCAGCCCCTCGTCGTCGTCGGGGATGTCCTCGTACCCGACCCGGCCCGGCGCCGCGACGGCCGAGACGAACAGCGCGGTGATCGGCAGGCCCGCCTCCTCGAAGCGGCGGGCCACCTCGAACGCCAGCAAACCGCCCATACTGTGCCCGAAAAAGCTCACCGGGCCGCCGTGGTCTTTGTCCGGCGACACCATCTTGCACACCTCGTCGGCGAGCGCGGGCAGGCTGGTGAACGCCGCGAAATCCTGCTTGCCGCGCTGCCCCGGATACTGCACCGCGACCCGCTTGACGTCGGTGGTGAACGTCTTGGCGAAGGGCACGTAGTACTGCGCCGAACCACCCGCGTGCGGAAAGATGAACAGCTTGGGCTGTCCGGCCGCGACCTCTCCTGGGGCTCCCGTCATGCGCGTCACCCTATAACCCGGCGACACCCGTCAGGCGAAGGCCTCCACCGGCGGGCAGGAGCACACCAGGTTGCGGTCGCCGTAGGCGCCGTCGATGCGCCGCACGGGCGGCCACACCTTCGGCCGGAACGCCTTGCCCAGCGGATAGGCGGCCTGCTCGCGGGTGTAGGGGTGGTCCCAGTCCTCGACCAGCAGGCAGTCCGCGGTGTGCGGGGCGCCGCGCAGCGGGTTGTCGTCCACCGACCACGTCCCGGATCCGACCTTGTCGATCTCGCCGCGGATCGCGATCATCGCGTCGCAGAAGGCGTCGATCTCGGCCAGCGATTCGCTCTCGGTCGGCTCCACCATCAGCGTGCCTGCGACCGGGAAGCTCATCGTCGGCGCGTGGAAGCCGTAGTCGGCCAGCCGCTTGGCGACGTCGTCGACGGTGACTCCGGTGGTCTTGGTGATCGCGCGCAGATCGAGGATGCACTCATGGGCGACCATGCCGTGCTCGCCGGTGTAGAGCACCGGGTAGTACTCGTCGAGGCGGCGCGCGATGTAGTTGGCCGACGCGATGGCCACCAGGGTGGCCGATCGCAGCCCTTCGGCGCCCATCATGCGGATGTAGGCCCAGGTGATCGGCAGGATGGACGCCGACCCGTACGGCGCGGCCGACACGGTGTGTTCGTCGGACAGTTCCGGGGCCAGCGGATGGCCCGGCAGGTAGGGCGCCAGGTGCGAGCGCACCGCGACCGGGCCCACGCCGGGCCCGCCGCCGCCGTGCGGGATGCAGAACGTCTTGTGCAGGTTCAGGTGGCTGACGTCGCCGCCGAAGCGGCCCGGACGGGCCAGCCCGACCAGCGCGTTCAGGTTCGCGCCGTCGACGTAGACCTGGCCGCCGGCGTCGTGCACCGCGGCGCAGATGTCGGCGACGTCGTGCTCGTAGACGCCGTGCGTGGACGGGTAGGTGATCATCAGCGCCGACAGCCGGTCGGCGTGTGCGGCGACCTTGGCCCGGAGATCGTCGAGGTCGACGTCGCCGTTCGCCCGGCAGGCCACCACGACCACCTTCATGCCGACCATCGCCGCCGACGCCGCGTTGGTGCCGTGCGCGCTCGACGGGATCAGGCAGACGTCACGTCCGGTGTCGCCGCGCGCCGCGTGGTAGGCCTGGATCGCCAGCAAACCGGCATACTCCCCCTGCGATCCGGCGTTCGGCTGCAGCGAGATCTCGTCGTACCCGGTGATCGCGGTGAGCCAGGTCTGCAGGTCGGCGATCAGGCGGCGCAGACCCGGGGTGTCGGAGGCCGGCCCGAACGGGTGCTGGCGGCCGAACTCCGGCCAGGTGATCGGCTCCATCTCGGCGGCGGCGTTGAGTTTCATCGTGCACGAGCCGAGCGGGATCATGCTGCGGTCCAGCGCGATGTCCTTGTCGGCCAGCGACCGCAGGTAGCGCATCATCTCGGTCTCGGTGCGGTACTTCGAGAACGCCGGATGGGTGAGGAACTGCGAGGTCCTCGTCGTGATCGACGGGCCGGCGTAATCGCCGGTGGCCGGCTCGGCGGAGAACGCGGCCAGCACGTCGGCGATGTGGCCGTCGGTGGTGGCTTCGTCGCAGGACACCGAGACGTGGTCGTCGTCGACGAGCCAGACGTTGATGCCGCGCTCCTTGGCCGCGGTGCGGACCTCGTGGGCGCGGCCCGGGACCCGTGCCTTCACGGTGTCGAAGAACGACTCGTGCACGACCTCGACACCGGCCGCCGTCAGGCCCGCGGCCAGCGCCCGGGCGTGGTTGTGGACACGCTGCGCGATCGCGCGCAACCCGTCGGGACCGTGGTAGGACGCGTACATCGCCGCCATCACGGCCAGCAGGACCTGCGCGGTGCAGATGTTGCTGGTGGCCTTGTCGCGGCGGATGTGCTGCTCGCGGGTCTGCAGCGCCAGCCGGTAGGCCGGTGAACCGTCCGCGTCGACGGACACCCCGACCAGGCGGCCGGGCAGCTGGCGGGCGTGCTTGGAATGCACCGCGAGGTAGCCGGCGTGCGGGCCGCCGAAGCCCATCGGCACCCCGAACCGCTGGGTGGTGCCGAACGCGACGTCGGCGCCGATCTCTCCGGGCGGGGTGATCAGCGTCAACGCCAGGAGGTCCGCGCCGACCGCGACCAGCGCGCCGCGCTCGTGGGCTTCGGTGACCAGCCCGGACCAGTCGGTGACCGCGCCGCCTGCACCGGGCAGTTGCACGATCACCCCGAAGAAGTCGCCGTCGGGCAGGCCGTTGCGCAGGTCGGCGGTCACGATCTCGAAGCCCAGCGGAGCCGCGCGGGTGGCCAGGATCGCCGCGGTCTGCGGGTAGACGTCGAGGTCCACCACCAGCCGGGTCGACGATCCGCGCACGGCGCGATGCATCAGGGTCATCGCCTCGGCCGCGGCGGTGCCCTCGTCGAGCATCGACGCGTTGGCGACCTCGAGGCCGGTCAGGTCGGTGACCATGGTCTGGAAGTTCAGCAGCGCCTCGAGCCGGCCCTGGCTGATCTCGGGCTGGTACGGCGTGTAGGCGGTGTACCAGGCCGGGTTCTCCATGATGTTGCGCAGCAGCACCGGCGGGGTCAGCGTGTCGTAGTAGCCCTGCCCGATCATCGAGACGGCGACGGTGTTCGAGTCGGCCATCGCGCGCAGCTCGGCCAGTGCCTCGGCCTCACTGGCCGCAGGCGGCAGCGGCTCCAGGCCGGGGGCGGTGCCTGCCGCGGTCAGCGCATCGAGGATCCCGGCGGGCAGGGCCTTGCCCGCCAGTTCATCCAGGGAGCTGACGCCGATCGTGCTCAGCAGTGTTTCGACGGCTTGCGCGTCGGGGCCGATGTGGCGGTCGACGAACGAGAGGGTGCGGGACTGATCAGACACGTGAGGACTTCTCCCGGGGCGCAGACGAACGCGGCTCCTCCCCCTCTGTCGTCGACCCGGTCCGGGCTGCCTGAGAGATTCGGCCGCTCCGCCGTGGCGGCGAGGGAGCCTTTCCCCATGGGCGGGTGACCCGGAGTCCGGGGCACCTCTTTCCAGAGGCATCGGGGCCTGGCGCGGTCCTGGGGCCTGAGAGGTTGACGGAGAGGGGTTGCTCCTTCGGCGTCCGTGGCTGGCGGCCACGGAACTCTCCCGCGTGAGGGCGATGCGCCTGCGATATTACCGTCCGGCCAGATCGAGCGCCGTCCATGCCAGCGCGGTCGCGCCGTCACGCAGCGCCGCGTCGGCGGCCGGGCCGATCGCCGCGTCGGCGAACTCCCGCTGGTGGTTGACCGCGGGCAGCGATCCGATGCCCAGATACGGGTGGATCGCGCGCACCTCCTGCGACACGTTGCCCATGTCGGTGGACGCCGTCCTCATCGCCGCCGCGCCCTCCGGCGCCTCGGCGGTCATGTCCCGGCCCAGCACCGCTGCATTGGCGACGAACATGTCGAGGATTTCGTCGTCGGTGCGGAATTCCGAGTACGGCGGCGACTCCAGCTCGATCTCCAGCTCGCAGCCGGTGCCGATGGCGCCGGCCTGGAAGCAGGCCCGGATCCGCTTCTCGATGTCGCGGAGGTCGGCCAGCGAGCGGGCCCGCACATACCAGCGTCCCGACGCGGTGTCCGGGATGGCGTTGGGTGCGGTCCCGGCCTCGGTGACCACGCCGTGCACCCGCGCCGTAGACGGCAACTGCTGGCGGAGCAGCCCGATCGCCACCTGGGCGACGGTGAACGCGTCGGCCGCGTTGACACCCAGGTGCGGGTAGGTGCCTGCGTGCGCGCTGACGCCGCGATAGATGACGCGCCAGTGCGCGACCGCCATCGGCTCGGCCCGCGGCGCGTCGACCGGTCCGGGATGCATCATCAGTGCCGCATCCAGGCCGTCGAACTCGCCCGCCTCCAGCATCAGGATCTTGCCGCCGCCGCCCTCCTCGGCCGGGGTGCCGAGGACGTGCACGGTCAGCGCCCGGCCCGCGTCGGCGGCCTGCACCATCAGTGCCGCCCCGATCGCCGACGCCGCGATCAGGTTGTGCCCGCAGGCGTGTCCGAGACCGGGAAGCGCGTCGTACTCGGCGACGAACGCGACGTGCAGTGGACCGTTGCCGGCGCGGGCGTGGAAGGCGGTGTCCAGTCCGCCGGCGCGATCGTCGACACTGAAGCCGCGCTCGGCCAGCACGGTGGTGAGCATCCGGTGCGCCCGGACCTCCTGCCACGCCGGTTCCGGATCGGCGTGCAGTCCGGTGCTGATCCCGTGCACGGTGTCCCAGTCACGCTCCAGCTGTGCCCTGGCGGCGGCCTTCGGGTCAGAGATCACCCGGCACCCCGAAGCTGGGGGCGGCGGACGGATCCAGCGCCCGGCGCACGTAGTCGTCGCGCTGCGGCTCCCACACCGCCCACAGTTCGGCCAGCCGGCTGTACGGGTCGTCGTCGGTCCAGTCCACCCGCAGCGTCGTCTCAGGCCACTCGACCTCGCGGTAGACCAGCAGGCCCGCCGCGTGCACCGGTCCCTCCTCGCCGCCGGCGGCCATCGCGGCGGCCAGCCCGTCGAGCAGCCGGCGTTCGAACTCCGCCGCGGCGGAGCTCTCGTATCCGCGGATCAGCTCGGTGATGGTGGCCGGGCTCGCCAGCATGTTGCCTGCCGCGACGACGCCGTCGCCGGCCACGTGGTGGTGCACGCCGAGGGCGCCTGCGCCACTGAACGCCGCCGAGCGACCGGCCCGGTCCAGCACCGTCAGCTGCCGGTAGTCGCGCAGCTCGTGGCCGGCCACCACCGCGTCCAGCGCCGACGGGGCGTCGTCGCCGGCGGCCAGCCGGTCCAGCAGCTGTCCGCCGAGCCTGGGGTCGGTCACATTCTGGCTGGCCGCCGCGCCCAGGCCGGGCCGGATGTTCAGGCACCGGGAGGCCACCGCCGGGGACGAGGAGGTGATGATCATGCCGAACGCGCCGGTGTCGCGGTCCAGCGCCGCCATCGAGAACGTCACGCGCTCACCTGCTGCCGGACGGCGATCACGTCCACCTCGACCAGCCACTCGGGCCGGGCCAGCGCGCTGACCACCAGCCCCGTCGAGACCGGGTGCACACCTTTGAGCCAGCGGCCGATCACCCGGTACACGGTCTCCCGGTAGCGCGGATCCACCAGGTAGATCGTCACTTTCACGATGTCGTCGAGGGTCGCGTCGGCCTCGGCGAGCAGAGTGGCGATGTTGGACATCGCCTGCTCGGTCTGGGCGGCCACGTCGCCGACACCGACATTCTCCGAGGTGTCCAGATTCTGGCCGATCTGCCCGCGCACGTAAACGGTGTCACCGGCGACGACGGCCTGGCACAGGTCGTTGTCCAGGTTCTGCTCCGGGTAGGTGTCGCGGGTGTTGAACGGCCGGATGCGCCGGTGCTTCATGCGCCCACCCGATCCGACAGCTCCGCGGCCGCCTTCACCATGGCCAGGGGGCCGTCGAAGTCGAAGTTGCGGTAGACGGCCTGGTAGTGCGCGAACGGCGGCGCCTGCGCGAACAACTGGAACGTCAGCCGGTGCCCGGCGTAGTCACTGTTGAGCAGGTCGCGGGCGAAGGCCAGCAGCTTGCGCCGGTCGTCGGCCTGCCACTCGTCGGTGATCGAGTAGTACTTCTCCAGCCACGGCGCCGCGCCCGGCATGCCGAAGGTGGCCGAGTCCGGCGTGATGCAGATCTGCCCGCCGCACAGTTCGCGGGCCCAGTGCATCATCTGCGGCAGCTGGGTCTGCGCCCACACCCGGCCGGCGTAGAGCAGTGACTGGTTGGGCATCAACAGTCCGCCCGGGCTGGTCTCGGCGGTGGCGATGGCCGCGGTCAGGTGCGCGTCGATGCCCTCGCGGTAGCAGGCCAGCATCGCCAGCTTCTCCTGCACCGCCGGGTTGTTGTCCAGCCCGGTCTGGCGGACGTTGAACAGTGCGGCGCCGATCATCAGGTCCGCGAACCGGATCGAGCGGTGCACGTAGGGCAGCGCGCTGTAGCGGTGCAGGCAGCTGCGCACGAAGGTGGCCGCCCGGGTGTGCCGGTAGAACAGGATGTCGTCCCACGGGATCAGCACGTTGTCGAAGATCACCAAGGACTCGACCTCGTCCACCCGGTTGGACAGCGGGTAGTCCGCGGCGTCGCGGCGGCCGGCGAATCCGGTGCGGCAGATGAACTTCAGGTTCGGTGCGTTCAGGTCGGCGATGAAACCCACCGCGTAGTCGGAGAGTTTCGCGTCACCCCAGTTGGCGATGGTCGGTTTGGTGTAGGCCTGGGTGGCGTACGGCGCGGCGGTCTCGTACTTGGCGCCGCGCACGATGATCCCGTCGTCGGTCTCGCGGACCACGTGCAGCAGCATGTCCGGATCCTGATCCTGGGGCCGCTTGGAGCGGTCGCCCTTGGGATCGGTGTTGGCCGAGATGTGGAACGGGTCGCCGGTGGCGGCCTTCTGCACGTGGCGCCGGATGTTCTCGGCGAAGCGGGGATCCACCTCGTTGAGCACGTCCTGGCCGTCGTAGAGCGCCCACATCTCGCCGATGGTCTCGTCGCCGACCCGGGTCACCACCCCGCGCGCCTCATCCAGCACCACGTCGATGGCGCGGCGCTTGTCCTGCCAATCCTGTTGGGTCCGCGGCATCTTGTTGGCGATCGCGTTGCGCTCGCCGTTCTCGTCGACGTAGGTCATCACGTCCTGGGTGGCCGCCTCGTGCGCCAGGTCGTAGATGCGGGCGCGGATGTCGACGATCGGGGCGAACATCGGGTGCTTGGTGACGTCGTGCACCTGCTCGCCGTCGATGTAGATCTCACGACCGGTGTTGATGGATTCCCGGTACTCGTCTCCGGTTCTGATCATGCGTGGTGTCCTTCCGTGTTGTGTGCGGCGAGAGTGCGATAGCTGCCGCGCATGTGCAGCAGCGGTTCGGCGTCGGTGTGTGCGACGTGGCGCACCTCGCCGAGGTACAGGTGGTGGGAGCCGACGTCGGTGATGCTGTGCAGCTCACATTCGAAGGCCGCCACGCTGTCGACGAACACCGGCAGCCCGTTGGCGCCGGAGTGCCACTCGTCGTCGAGGAACGTGAACGCCGGACGGCCGGTGTGCCTGCGCCCGGCGAAACTGTCTGCAGCGCTGTGATGTTCGGGACGTAGCAGCGATACATTGAAGGAACCGCAGTCCCGGATCGCCGCGTTGATGGGGCTGCGCCGGTTGATGCACACGCCGAGGACGGCCGGTTCGTCGGAGACCCGGCTCACCGCCGAGACGGTCTGGCCCCAGCGCAGGCCGTCGGCGTGGGTGGTCACAATGGTGACCGGGGTGGCGGCGCAGCTGATGGCGCGGACGAACTCCCGCGCGCCGACCGGCATCAAGGTGGATTTCACTGACATCCCTCGCAATTCGGATTCTCGGCTGGGGCCACGGAAGGCGGCATCGGCGTCCGCACCTACGATGCTGCCCGCCGCCCGGCCATCAGGCAAAGAGTTAGTTCCGCTGGTTTGCATCGGTTTTGACGATGTAGCCGGGCATCGTCACCGTGACCTTTCCGATCCGGTCCGGCGCGGTGAATCGCCTTTGGGCTGTAGCGATCTCGTCGAAGGTGAACGACGCGGCATCCAGCACCGGGCGCACCGATCCGGTGACCACCTTCGGCAGGATCTCCGTTTCGACCTCCCGGCAGAGCGCGCTGCGGGTGTCGTCGTCGAGCCGGCCCAGACTCGACGACGAGATCTCCACCGTCCCGGCCATCAGCGCCCCGAGGTCCACCGCCGCGTCGGTCCCGGAGGCCACCCCGACGACGACCAGCCGGCCCTGCGGCGCCAGCGCCGCGATGTTGTCGGCGACGGTGGCCGCGCCCTGGTTGTCCAGCACGACGTCCACCCCGCCGGGCACGATCCGGCGCAGCGCGCCGAACACGTCCTCGGCGCCGTAGTCGATCACGTGATGGCACCCGAGCTCGGCGCACAGTGCGGTCTTGGCGGGACCCCGCGCGGTGCCGATGACGGTGGCGCCCAGGCCGCGGGCCAGCTGGACTGCCAACGACCCGACTCCCCCGGCTGCGCCGTGGACCAGGACCCGCTCCCCCGCCCGCAACCGGCCCCGGTGCGCCAGATTCCACCACGCGGTGGCGGCGGCTTCCGGCAGCGCGGCGGCGGCCACCAGGTCCAGTTCGTCGGGAATCCGCAGGCACGCCCCCACGGGGACGGCGACGTACTCGGCGTAGGTGCCGGCCCGGGCCAGCACCGCGACCCGGTCCCCGAGGCGCGGGGTCGCCACCCCTGCCCCGACGGCCACGACGGAACCCGCGCATTCCAGGCCCGGAACCCCACCGGCCGGTGCGGGCATCGCGCCGCGACACTGGAGGATCTCGGCGTTGTTGAGGCCGAGCGCACCGACGGCCACCAGCACTTCGCCGGGGCCGGGCTGCGGGGTCGGCACCCGCTCGATGCGCAGTGGCTCCGGTGCGCCCGGGTCGCGCAGCACGGCGGCCGACATCGTCTCGCTGACGGTCATCGCAGCACCAGCCCGGTGTGGAAGTCGAGCACCGCCTGCGCGAACTCGCCGGGACAGGTCTCGGGGCTGGAGATGTCACCTTCGGCCAGAACATGTTCGGTGGCCTGTGGGAACGCGGCCAGGATCTGCGCGCGTCGGGGAAAGGCCCGGGGGTCGCGGGCCGAGGCCAGGCACAGCACCTGTCCCCCGTAGCGGCCCACCCCGTCCTCGGACCGGTACGCGGCGACGGCCGCGTGGCCGCGGTCGGGATCCGGCTGCGCCAGCACATCGCGGACGTAGCGGCTCTGGACCTCGGGATCGGGGTGCGCCAGGTACTCACTGCGGCGCCGCCACAGCTGCGCGAGGTGTTCCCCGTCGGCGGTGGCCGGGAAGTGGTTGAACGGCGGCGCGTCCCGGCGGCGGTCCCGTTCGGCGGCATCGATGAACGGCGTCGACGACAGCACCAACGAGAGCACGCGCTCAGGTGCGGACACCGCCAGGTGATAGGCGACCAGCCCGCCGAAGTGATGGCCGACCAGGTGCGCGTACGGCACGCGCAGCGCGTCGAGCACCCCGAGCACCGCCGCAGCGGTCGCTTCGATCGTGTTGTCGCGCAACGGCTCCGAACCACCGTATCCGGGCAGATCCGGTATCACGAGGCGATAGCCGTCGAGCAGGTCGGCCACGGCGCGGAATTCGTCCCAGCTTCGCGGGGTCTGGTGCAGCAGCACCAGACACGGCCCGTCCAGATGCCCGTTCTTGGTGACGACGTGCATTCGGCCCGAGGGGGTTTCGACGTACGTCGGTTCGATGCCGCTCACAGTGTGTCCTCCAGTGTGTGTCGGTGGTTCCCGTTCGATCCAAGGCGCTGCGCGGCGCCCTGGCAAACAGTCAATTGCGTTGTTCGACTTCGGATTAACAGATCCAATGCATCACGCCAGGAGATGTGTGGCGCTGGTGCGTCATCCGTTCGCGGTCACCACGGTGCGGCACCGTTCGGCGAACGCGCCTGCCCGCCTGCTCATCCGCATGGATTGCAGAGTCGCCACGACGACCCGCAGCGGCGCGATCTCGTCGGCCAGCGGCACCGCCACCACCCGGCCGCCTGCATAGGTGGTGTCGGTGGCCGGGCGCTGGTGCAACAGGCTGAAACCGTGCTCCTGGGCCACCATCGCGCGGACGGTCTCGTAGCTGCTCGACCGGTACTGCACGTTGGGGTGCATGCCACGCTCGGTGAACGCGCCGAGGAAATAGTCGCGACTGTGGGGAAGGTCGACCAGGATCATCGGCTCGTCCACCAGGTCGGCCAACCGCACGCTGCGCGCCCCGGCCAGCCGGTGGGACGCGGGAAGGGCAGCGTACGGCGGTATCTCGGCCAGCACGTCGCGATCGATACCGTCACCGAGGGCCAGATCGTAGGTCAGTGCCACCTCGGCCCTGCCGGATTCCAGGTACTGGCCGACCTCGCCGGCCACCGCCTCGGTGACGTGCACCTCCAGGCCCGGATGCTCGCGCTTGAGCCCGGCCAGGATCGACGGCAAATAGAACGGGGCGAGCGGGCTGAAGCACACCACCTGCAGCGGCCCCAGGAACGTCTGCGCGTCACCGGCGATCATCTCCAGCGCCTCGGCCAGCGCGGTGAGCGTCTGGCGGGCCCGCAGCAGCAGTTCCTTGCCGGCCGCGGTGAGGATCAGGCCCCTGGCGTGGCGTCGGATGAACAGCTGGACCCCGAGCTCCTTCTCCAGGTGGGCGACGGCCGAGGACACCGCGGACTGAGCCACGAACAGGTCCTCGGCCGCCCGCGTCATGCTCTCGCGTTCGGCGACCCGGATGAAGTACCGCAGCTGCGTCAGCGAGATGCCCCGCAGCTGGTCCACGCCGGTCACGGCCCGCCCAGCACCGTCGGCAGCCACGTCGCCAGCGGCGGGAACACGATGACCAGCGCCAGTACCGCGATGGTGGCCAGCAGGAACGGTGTGTTGGCGCGCAACACGTTCCACGCGTCGACCTTGGCGATCTTGGCAGCGACCACCAGCGACATCGCCACCGGTGGGGTGACCTGGCCGATGATGACGGTGAGCACGATGATGACGCCGAAGTGCACCGGGTCGATGCCCACCGCGATCATCGTCGGCAGCATCACCGGCATGATCACCGGGATCAGCGGGTCGAAGAGCATGCCGGCCAGGATCGCCGTCAGCGCCAGCACCACGACGTAACCGATCTGGACGTCGCCGGGCACGATCATGGTGGCGAAGTCGGTGAGCGCCTTGGGAAGTCCGGCCATCGCCAGCACCGCGCCGAGCGCGACCGACACCCCGACGATCAGCATCACCTCGCCGGTCAGCACCGCGGCCTCGACCAGACACCGGTAGAGCTTGCGCATCCCCAGCGTGCGCAACAGCACCGTGGAGATGACGATCGCGTACACGACGGCGAAGGCGCCTGATTCGGTCGGGGTGAACAGCCCCAGCACCAGGCCGAGCACTACGAGCACCGGGACGCCGAAGGCCAGGATCGACCCGCGGCCGGTGCGCCAGACCTCGGCCCAGCTGAACGGGAGTTTCTCGCCCCAGCCGTTGCGCTTGGCCTGGACGGCCACCACCACCATGAGCACCACGGTCAGGATCAGGCCGGGGATGATGCCGGCCAGGAACAGGGCGCCCAGCGAGGTGCCGGTGGCCGCGGCGTACAGGATCAACGGCGACGACGGCGGGATCAGCGGGCCGATGCCCGACGAGGAGGCCGTCACCGCAGCCGAGTAGGCCCCCGGGTATCCGTGCTTGCGCATCTGCGGGATGATCGTCGACCCGGTGCCGGCCAGGTCGGCGACCGAAGTGCCCACCATGCCGCCGAAGAACAGGCTGGTCGACACGTTCACCTGCGCCAGCCCGCCCGGCAACGGCCCGAAAAGGCTGCGCGCGAACGCGAATACCCGCTCGGCGATACCGCCGGCGTTCATCACCACCCCGGCCAGGATGAACAGCGGCATGGCCAGCAGCACGAAACTGCTCATCCCGTCGGTGACCTGTTGGGGGTACTGCAGCATCCAGGAGCCGGCCAGCGTCGCGTACAGCGCGACACCGCCCGCCATCGCGATGATCAGCGGGGTGCCCAGCAGCAGCAGGCCGACGATCACGGCCAGGGTGATTGCGAGTGTCACTCCTTCTCCTCGTCGATCTGACGCAGGATCGCCGCCCGGCAGCCGGGGAGCTGGAACAGCACGATCAGCGCCGCGGCCAGTGCACCGATCGGCAGCGCCGCGGTGAAGAAACCGCTGGGCAGCCGGAGGTACGGGACGGGATCGTCACCGAACTTGGTGACGTAGAGGTAGGCGAACCAGGCCAGGTGTAGCAGCACCGCGGCGGTGAGCAGGTCGGTGGCCAGCCGTAGCCACACCTGGTTGCGGATCGACAGCCGGCCGACGAAGGCGCGGATCGAGATCGATTCCCGCCGCCGCACGCCGAGGGTGAACCCCAGCATGGTCAGCCACAGCATCAGCCCGGTCACCAGTTCCTCGGTCCAGCCCAGCGGCGCGTTGAACGCGAAGCGCAGCACCGCGTTGGCGAACAGGATCAGCGTGATCGCCGTCAGCGCCGAGGCGGCCAGCACCTCCAGCACCCGGTCGATCAGCGTGTGGGTGCCCGGGACCGGATCCACGCCGACCGTGGAGTCGAACTGCATGGCGACGTCGTCGGGTTCGGCGATGGGGTGGTGCGCCCCGGGCACTGTCGTCATGGCCGGTCTCCTGTCGCCGGCGCGAGGCGGTTGTCCATCAGGGTGCCGAACCCGGGCCGGGCCGCGTGCACGTCGGCGATCTCCAGTGCGTACCAGAACGACGCCTGCACCGCGCTGATCACCGGCTTGCCCAGTGCGGTCTCCAGTGCCGCGATGGCCCCGACGCTGGCGAAGTTGGTGCAGCTGATGAACACCGCGCTGGACTCGCTGGTGTCGGTCGCCACGGCGAGGTCGTAGATCTGCTCCAGCGGCACCTGGGCCAGTTCCCAGTCGCTGGTGATCCCGAGCCCGACGCTGGCCACCACCGGATGGCCGTTGTCCCCGAAGAACCGGGTCGCGCGGTCGATCACCTCCTGCCGGTACGGGGTGACCAGGCTGATCGGGCCGGCGCCGACCGCCTTGAGCGCGGCGATGCTGGCCGTGGAGGTGGTGGTGCACCGGCCCTCCAGGCCGCTCCACTCCTCGAGATGGCCCACCAGCATGCGGTCCCACTCCGTGCCGTGCAGGAACGATGCGCTGGTGCCCCCGAAGACCAGGACGTCCAGCGGGGCCTGCGCCACCAGTTCCACCGCGGTGCGCAGCTCCGGTGACCGCATCATCGCGTCGATGCCGTCGACGGTGACGCTGGGCAGGGTCACCCGGCTGGTGTGCACGGTGGCCGCCGGTGTGGCCATCGCGTACATCTCGGCCTCCATCAGCGTGCTGGAAGCCATGTACACCAGTCCGATTCGGCTCGCGGTGTTCAGTGCGCCCAGCGGCAGCCGGGGCCGCTGAGTCTGCTGGGCGGGGGTCACTGGCGGTACTCCGACAGGACGCGGTCGGCGAAGTCACCGGGGATCTCGTCGGCGATCTGCTCGCGCACCTCGATGACGGCCTCGCTGAGCTGCTGCACGTCGGCGTCGTTGACCTCCACGCCGGCAGCTTCGAACTTGGCCAGCAGTTGCTGGTCGGCTTCGGCACCGGAATTGCGGCTGGTCTCCGCCGCGGCGGCAGCGGCCTTCTCCAGGCCCTGCTGGATCTCCGGCGACAGTCCCTGCCAGGTGTCCTCGTTGATCGTCAGGTACACCGGGCTGTAGATGTGTGAGGTCAGCGACAGGTAGCGCTGCTTCTCGTAGAAGGAGAACGCGTCGATGACCTTGAGCGGGTTCTCCTGTCCGTCGAGCACACCCTGGTCCAGCGCCAGGTAGGCCTCGCCGATGTCGATCTGGGTGGGGGCGGCGCCGAGGGCCTCGAACAGCGCGACACGCGCCGGGTTTCCGGGCACCCGGATCTTCAGCCCCGCCAGGTCTTCCGAGGTGACGATGGGCCGCTTGTTGTTGGTGATGTGGCGGAATCCGTTCTCGCCGAACCCGAGGACCCGCGCGCCCACGGATTCCACCAGCGAGTCGCTGAGCTCGTCACCGTAGGGCCCGTCGAGGAACTCCACGACCTTGTCGCGATCGGTGAACACGAACGGCATGTCCATGATGCTGAAGGTCGGGTCCAGGTTCGCCACCGACCCGCTCACCGCGGCGACGTCGATCGCGCCGGCTCGCAGACCCTGCAGCACCGCCTCCTCGTCGCCGATGGCGCCGCCGGTCTGCACCGTGAGCGACACCGAGTCGCCGAGCTCGTTCTGCACTTCGTCGGCGAAGGCAAGCAACATGTCCGCCAGCGGATCTCCGGCACTGGTCTCCACGGCCAGCATCAGTTCCGTTGCACCGGAGGGATTCTCGTTGTTGCTTGAGCACGAGGACAGGGTCAGCGATGCGGCCAGACCGCACATCGCGATCACCTTCGGTAATGACTTCATAAAAATCCTTCCACGCGAACAAGTTTCGGCGGTGCTCGACATCGGTGCCGGCTTCGTCGCCGGTGCGATCGGTCAAGATTCCGAGGTGAGGCTGGACCGCGTCAAGCAGTCAAAAGCGGCCGCTTGTATCTGTCAAACTGATGCCTCGTAACATGAAATTAACTGCCGCAGTGGATACTTCGTTGTTACACGGCGGAAACGCCGCCACGGTTGAATGCAGGTTTTGCCTACCGGTCAGAGGGCCGGAAAACCCGTGGTGGTGACCCGGGTGCAGCACGCGTTGGTCGCATGGACGAGCCCGGGAAGCGCGATGTGAGCAACGACACCCAGGCCTGCGCCACCGATGGTGTGTCCAACGCCATGCCGTCGCGGGCAACAAAAAAGGGCCGCCGAAGCGGCCCTCTCTGCAGAACTGGCTAACCGATCTTGCGGTCCCGGGTCTTGCGCCGCGACGCCAACTCGTCCTCGGGCGCGGAGATCGACTCCCCGCCGTCGGCGCGCTCGCCGGGGAAGTCCGCGATCGCGCCGGTGAGTTCACGCATCGCCCCGGACACCGCGATGCCGAACACGCCCTGGCCACCCTGCAGCAGATCGACCACTTCCTCGGCCGAGGTGCACTCGTAGACCGTGGTGCCGTCGGAGAACAGCGTGATGTTGGCCAGATCCTGCACGCCGCGCTGGCGCAGGTGGTCGACCGCGACGCGGATGTTGTGCAGCGAGATGCCGGTGTCGAGAAGTCGCTTGACGATCTTGAGGACGAGGATGTCCTTGAACGAGTACAGCCGCTGGCTGCCCGAGCCCGCCGCGCCGCGGATGGACGGCACCACCAGTGAGGTACGCGCCCAGTAGTCGAGCTGGCGGTAGGTGATGCCGGCGATCTGGCACGCGCTGGGCCCACGGTAGCCCACCAACTCGTCAGGCACCGAGTCGTCGGGGAACAACCCGCCCTGCACGGGCTCGGTCGTCACACGGGGGCCGTCGGCCTGTGGGGAGCCGGTGGTGAGGTCCAGTTGCTCCTGGCGTGGCCTGTCTCCCACTTGCGAATCCTCTCGCCGATCTTGACTCTGACCTGCGTGGGCGCACTCAACCCCCGCTTACACCCTGCCCGAGCCTCGCTCGAGCATACGCTTGACGGCGTCTGTTGACTGCCCGTCGGCCCCAAGTATGGCTGCCCGATTCGGGGTTTCAGAAAACCCGCACCGCGTGTCGAACCTGACGAGACGGATCCGTGACCAAGATCGGCGACCGGTTCAGGTCGCCTTGAAATCGTCGGGCGAGACGCTGTCGAGGAATTCCTTGAACTTCTCCACCTCGTCCTCGCGAACCGGACCGGACTCCTCGTCGCTCTCGTCGGGGATCAGCAGGCCGGCCTCGGCGAGCACGGCCTCCTCGACGTAGATGGGCACGCCGACGCGCAGCGCGATCGCCACCGAGTCGGACGGACGCGCCGAGACCTTGATGTCCCGGTCGAAGATCAGGTCCGCGTAGAAGGTGCCCTCCTGCAGATCCACGATGCGCACTTCTTTGAGTGAATGGCCGAGCGCGGCAATCACATCTCGGAACAGGTCGTGGGTCATGGGCCGCAGCGGTTCCACGCCCTGCTGTTCGAGAGCGATGGCGGCGGCCTCGGACTGGCCGATCCAGATCGGGAGGTAACGGTCGCCGTTGGACTCCCGCAGCAACAGCACGGGCTGGTTCTGGGGCGGCTCAACGCGAATGCCGATCACACGAACCTCACCCATGTGTGCCTACCCTCCGCACGCCGACGAACCCGTCCCTCGAGTCTAGTCCTCAGCGATCCAGAACGTCGCGTACGGCCGACTTGATCAACGACGTGTGCAACGTGATCGCCAACGCGGCCACTTCACGGGCCAGATCGTCGGCCCGGTCGCGGGCTCCGGCCTTGCCGCCCTTGCCGACCGGGCCGGCGATCTGCGCGATCAGGTCGGACTGCCGGTCGGCCGCGGAGCGGAACGCCCGCAGGTGACGGGGCTCCACGCCGTAGTCACCCAGGGCGCGTGCGCACTGGGCGATCACCACGGAGTGCTCGTCATAGAAGCTCGTGCCCGCACCCTTGAAGATCGGGGTGATGATGCCGGCCTTGACCAGCGCGGCCAGCAGGTCCTCGCCCACGCCGGAGCGTTCCAGCAGGTCCTCGCGGGTCAGCCGGGCCTGAGTGGGTGCCGCCGTGCCGGCGCGCGTCCGCGACGTCCCCGCCCACCGACACCAGGCGCGGCGTGGTGTACGCCGAACCCGGCTGTGGCAGTTCGCCATCGGGCTGGGCGTCCAGCTGGGCTTTGATCACCTTCAGCGGCAGATAGTGATCGCGCTGCGCGGTGAGGATGAACCTCAGCCGGGCGCAGTCGTAGGCGGTGAATCGCCGGTATCCGGACGCGGTGCGCTCGGGCGTGACGAGCCCCTCGGCCTCCAGGAAACGGATCTTGGAGATGGTGACGTCGGGGAACTCGTCGCGCAGCAGATCCAGGACGACGCCGATCGACATCCCGCGAAGTGACGGTGTGTCGGGTTGCGTCATCGCTGCTTACCGGGCGGAGTCACTCATTCGGAAGCGCCACCGTCGGCGCCCTTGGGCCCGGTCAGGAACACCAGGCGGAACTTGCCGATCTGCACCTCGTCGCCGTTGACCAGCACGGCCGAGTCGACCGGCTCGCGGTTGACGTAGGTGCCGTTGAGGCTGCCGACGTCGACGACCTGGAACTCGCCGCCCTCCAGCCGGAACTCCGCATGCCTGCGGCTGACGGTGACGTCGTCGAGGAAGATGTCGCTGTCGGGGTGGCGGCCCGCCGACGTGGTCGGCTGGTCGAGCAAGAACCGCGACCCGGCGTTCGGGCCGCGCTTGACGACCAGCAGTGCCGAGCCGACCGGAAGGCCCTCGACCCCCGAGACCGCGCTGTCGCCGCCCGCTGCGGGCGGCGCGTCGAGCTCGTTGAGGAAGTCCGCGCGGAACACCGAAGTGGTCTCCACGGTGACCTCGTCAGAGTCGGCCCCGGCGTTGAAGTCCTTGTCCGTCACCCGCTGCTCCTTACTGGCTGCTTGGCGATACCCGGCCGGACCTCCAGCCCGATGCACCGCTGGTGTCGACCGTACCGCGCATACGACCGCGTTGTGCCATCCACTGCCGGATCCGCACGTCGCGTTCCGGTCTGTCTGAACGACCCTAACAACACCTCAGTCCGTTGCGTGGGTGCGGTAGCCCTCCGCGTCGAGCAGACCGTCCAGGCTTCCCTGCAGCGAGCCGGCGTCGGCCTGCAGTTCCACCAGCCAGCCCTCGCCGTACGGGTCGGAGTTGACCAGCTGCGGATTGCTCTCCAATTCGTCGTTGACGGCAACGACTTTGGCGGTGATCGGGGCGTAGAGGTCCGACACCGACTTCGTGGACTCGACCTCTCCGAACGACTCCCCCGCCGTGAGCTGGGCACCGACGTCGGGCAGTTGGACGAACACGACGTCGCCCAGCGCGGACTGCGCGTAGTCGGTGATGCCGACACGCACCGTGTCGTCGCCGGTCTGCTGCACCCACTCGTGTTCGGCGGTGTAGGACAAGTCGGCGGGAATCTCGCTCACGGCGCTCCTTGATCGGTGTGGGTCATTTGACGGGCTGAGCGTATTGGCGCGGTTTCGGTTGCCGCAAGGCGGTGACGTCGACCCGCTCGGATTGTTCCACCACCATGGTGCCGCCGACGCGTTCGACGCTGTCCATCGCGCCGCCGGGAATGTTCATCGCGGCGGCCAGCGTGGGCGGGTCGCCGATCGCGACGACGGTGTAGGCGGGCCCCATGGTGACGGAGTCGACGACCAGCGCCCCGGGCCTGCCGACGATCCAGGTGGACACTCCGACCCGCACCGACACCGGTCGGCCGTCCTGCTGCCCGCGGATCTCCATCGCCTCGGCGCCCGCGGCGCGCAGCTCGTTGATCACGTCGAGCATGGTCTCCGAGCCCACCCCCTGGGCGGGGTCGGCGATGGTCAACGTCACGCCGGGCCCGGTCGCGGCGATGGTGCCGATCAGGATCGACAGCGCGGCCAGCCGAGCTCTGGCGTTCTCGATCGCGGCCTGGTCGTCGCTGCCGGAGGTCTGCAACTCGCTCAACGTCTGCTGCAGGTCGGCGACCTCGGTGTTCAGTGCTGCCTCGCGCTGCTGCAGCGAGTCGAGCAGCACCACCAGGTCGGCCGGACGGGCGGTCTCCAGCGAGTCACCGGAATCGGTCTGCCGGACCTGGGTGGCGATCCCCACCCCGAGCAGCAGGCACAGCAACACGGCCAGTACCCCGAACACGGCCTGCGAGCGGCCGCCCCCGCCCTCGGCGGGGCCCTCGTCGGGCGGGAGTTCGTGGCGGCCGTGTTCACTCATGCTCAGGCCCCGAACAGCCGCCGCCGAAGTGCCGCGGCATTGCCGAAGATCCGGATGCCGAGCACGACGATGATCGCCGTCGACAGCTGGGTGCCGACGCCGAGTTGGTCACCGACGTAGACGATCAGCGCGGCCACCAGCACGTTGAAGACGAACGACACGACGAACACCTTCGAGTCGAAGATGCCCTCGAGGTAGGCCCGCAGGCCCCCGAACACCGCGTCGAGCGCGGCCACCACCGCGATCGGCAGGTAGGGCTGGACGAACTCGGGCACGTCGGGGTGGAACACCACCCCGAGCGCGATGCCCACGACCAGAGCGACGATGCCGATCACTTGAGCCCAATCTGTTTGGCGAAGTTGATGTCTCGGACGGACCCGGCGGGCAGCACCAGCCCGTCACCGCCGGTGACGTTGACGCCGACGCCGTAGGACGTCTCCAGCAGCCGCAGCCGTTGCAGGCCCGCGCTGCGCTCGAAGCCGTCCTGCATGGCCCTCGGCGGTCCCACGGCGAGGATCGCATACGGGCTGGATACCGGCTGGTTGTCGACGAGGATGCCGCCGCCGGCCTGGCGGACCGTCACGTTGGGGCCGATCCGCACCCCGCCGACGGAGATGGCCTCGGCCCCGTTCGCCCACAGCGAGTTCACCACCAGCTGCAGGTCCCGGTCCAGGATGACCTGCCTACTGCCTTCGACCCGCTGTTTGGACACGTCGGTCAGATTGCGCGACATCCCCGGGTCGGTGACGGTGACGGTCAGCCCCGGCCCGATCACGGGTGTGGCCGCGGCCTCGCCGTCGGCCACGTCGAGCTCGCCGAGCAGTTGCCGCCCGGTGGCGTCGCCCTCCAGCCGGCTGCGCCGTTCGGCGTCGACCCGGTCGGTCAGTTCCGCGCGGCGGACCGCAGCCGCATCGGTGGCCGCCTCGGCCGAGCGGACGCTACCTGCCAGCACCTGCTGGGTTTCCCGCACGCCGGGTGCGGTGTCGCGGGCCTGCGCCCAGGCCAGCGCGAAGACGGTGGCCACCAGGACCGCCGCCAACACCTGCCACAGCGCGTCGGAGCCGCGCCGGCGCGGCCTGCCTGACTGTGCGGCGGCGGCGTAGCCGGGGTCGAGGTGTTCGGTCAGCAGCGACCGCAGTAGTGACGGCACCGGGATGCGCGTGGGCGCGCCCGCCTTGTCCGCGTTGCGCCCGGAGTCGAATCCCCCCATCGTGCTCATGACGGCGGCATCGTGCGCATGACCATCCTGACCTGGATCAGGTACAGGACGCCCGACCACAGATACATCGCCAGGCCCCAGATCAGGAAGCCCCAGCCGGCCGCCAGCACCACCCGGCTCCACTGGGCGTCGAACTGGCCGCCCAGCACCAGTGGGAGCCCGACCATCAGCGCGAACGTCGCCGCCTTTCCGATGTAGGTGACCGGCAGCGCCGACAGCCCGCGGCTGCGCAGCAGCGGGAGGGTGGCGGCCAGCACGGCGTCGCGGCCGAGCAGCGCTGCGACGAACCACCACGGCAGCAGGCCGACCGCGGCCATCGTGATCGGCACGGTGATCATGTAGATGCGGTCGACGGCCGGGTCCAGCAGCTCCCCGAGCCGGGACGACTGGTTGGCGTAGAGCCGGGCGATCTTGCCGTCGGCCCAGTCGGACAGCCCGCTGAAGATCAGCACGGCCAGCGCCCAGCCGGTCGCGTCGGCGACCAGCATCAGGTAGAGGAACACCGGGACGAGCACAAGGCGGATCACCGACAGCGCGTTGGGCACTGTCAGCACCTTGTCGCGCGGTGCCACCGCATCCCCTTGTCCGAAGGTGCGGGCCATGCCGGTAAACCTAGCGGAACACCCCGGGCAGGCTCAGCGCCGAGAGGGTGTCGTCGGCCAGCGGGTTGTCGTGGACCATGTAGGTCCACGTCGACGTCGGGCGGGCCAGTTTGGACAGGTCGACCCCGGGCTCGTCCTCGATCGACGGCGCGGTCTCGAAGGTCTGCTGAGCCGCCTCGATGGCGTCGGCAGCCAGGGACGCGAACGCGTCGACGGCCATCCGGTGGAACTCGTCGAGCGGGTTCTGCCTGCCCAGCGCGCGCAGGTGGATGCTCTCCCGGATATCGGCCAGGAACGCCAGGTGGTCGGCCCAGGCCCGGTCCAGGTGGTAGAGCATGATCAGCCGGCAGATCTTCTCCAGCTTCTCGTCGGCGTCGTCGCCCAGGCGGGCGCTGACCTCCTGGTAGCGCTCCGGCGCCAGCTCGGCGATCTCGTCGCGGGCCGTCGCGGTGCGTAGCAGGGTGTCGCGCCGCTCCACCAGGATCGCGCGTTGCTGCGCGATCAGCTGGTTGTAGCGCCAGGTGTTGGAGTGCACGTCGAGCAGCCGGCCCTCGGCGACGCGTTGGGCGTGCTCGAGCAGGGTCGCCGCCTTCGGGCTGAGCACCCGGCCGTTCTCGTCGCACTCCAGTGGCAGCTTGTTGTCCTCCAGGTGCGACGCGACCAGGTCGTCCTCCCAGCTGGAGAAGAACACCGAGGTGCCGGGGTCGCCCTGGCGGCCGGCGCGGCCGCGCAGCTGGTTGTCGAGGCGTTCGGTGTGGTGGCGTCCGGTGCCGATCACGTGCAGACCACCCAGCTCGGTTACCTGGTCGTGGCTGGACTCGTCGGAGCCGCCGAGCCGGATGTCGGTGCCGCGGCCGGCCATCTGGGTGGAGACGGTGACCGCACCGAGCTTGCCGGCCTCGGCGATGACGGAGGCTTCCTCGGCGTCGTTCTTGGCGTTCAGCACGACGGCGGGCACCCCGGCCTTGACCAGCCTCGCGTGCAGGTCCTCGGACTCGGCGACGTCCCGGGTGCCGACCAGCACCGGCTGCCCGGTCTGGTGGATCTCGGTGATGTGCTCGACGACTGCGTCGTTCTTGGCCGCGATCGTCACGTACACCCGGTCGGTCTCGTCCTCGCGGATGTTGGGCTTGTTCGGCGGGATCGGTGAGACCCCGAGCTTGTAGAACTGCCGCAGCTGTTCACCGGCCGCCAGCGCGGTGCCGGTCATGCCGCACACCCGGGGGTACCGGTTGACGAGTGCCTGCACGGTGATCGTGTCGAGCACCTCGCCGGTCTCGGTGGTCTCGATGCCCTCCTTGGCCTCCACCGCGGCCTGCAGTCCGTCCGGCCAGCGCTGCAGCGTCGCGATGCGTCCGCGCGAGGCGTTGATCAGGTGTACCGCGTCGTCCCGCACGATGTAGTGGACGTCGCGCTGCAGCAGCACGTGGGCGTGCAACGCCACGTTGATCTCGGTGAGCGTGGTCGCGACGTGTTCTTCGGAGTACAGGTCGATCCCACCGAGGGCCGCTTCCACCTTGCGGGCGCCGGACTCGGTCAGGTGCACGTTGCGGCTGTCGGTGTCGGTGGCGTAGTCCTCGTTCTCGTCGAGCTCGCCGACCAGCCGGATCAGCTCCAGACGCGGGGTCTCGCGGTGGCTGGTCCCGGCCAGCACCAGCGGGACCAGTGCCTCGTCGACGAGCACCGAGTCGGCCTCGTCGATCAGCGCCACGTCCGGGTTCGGCGAGACCAGGTCGGCGACGTCGGTGACCAGCTGATCGCGCAGCACGTCGAAGCCGATCTCGTTGACCGAGGCGTAGGTGATGTCGCAGGCATAGGCGGCGCGGCGCTCGGCCGGGGTGGAGTCGGCGGTGATCCAGCCGATGCTCAGCCCCATGGCCTCGATCACCGGCCCCATCCACTCGGCGTCGCGCCGGGCCAGGTAGTCGTTGATGGTGATGACGTGCACGTTTCGCCCGGCGAGCGCGTAACCGGCCGCGGCGATCGCGCCGGACAGCGTCTTGCCCTCGCCGGTGGCCATCTCGACGACGTCGCCGGCCAGCATCCGCAGTGCGCCGAGCAGCTGCACGTCGAACGGCCGCAGGCCGATCGCGCGGTCGGCGGCCTCGCGGGCGATCGCCAGGAACTGCGGGATGTCGGCGGCGTCGGCGAGGTCACCGAGGTCGAGCAGCTTGGCGGCCTTGCGGAGTTGGTCCTCGTCGAGTTCGGCGGCCTTGGAGTCGAAGTCGGCCGCCTTGCGGACCAGCGACATGGAGCGGTCCTGGTCCTTGTCGGTGCTGGCGCCGAGCAGCTTCCAGAATCGGCCGGAGATCCGGCCGGTCTTCGCAGAGTCAGTCTTGGAGGAGGTGCGTGCCACACGATCACGTTACGCGCCCGCTTACCCTCGTTCGTCCCCTCGTGCGTCGTGGTGGTGATCTCGCCGCGGACGACATTCGGATAGTGGGGTGTCCCCGCCGCGCCCCAACCTGCGGTAACTTCGCCGCAGACCGTAACGCGTGCGGAGGGGGGCCACCCGGCGGTGGACACGGTTGACGCTCAGACGTTCCGGCCGACTCTCGACTGGAGCCGCGAGTTCTTCAATTCGCTGGTCTGGATCGGCACGACGTTTGCGGTGGCCGCCGTCGCTCTGCTGGTGATCCTGGGGTTGTTGAGCCGGTTCACCGAGTGGGGACGCCAGTTCTGGCGCGTGACGGGCGCGTACTTCACCGGCAGGCGCAGCGGGTTGGTCTGGTTGCTGTTCGGGCTGCTGTTGCTGTCGGTGATCATCTCGGTGCGGTTGAACGTGCTGCTGACCTACTACATCAACGATCTGTTCACCTCGCTTCAGGTGGCCTTCCAGGGCGGTATGGACAGCGGCGTCGCCGGCTTCTGGGCGTCGATGCGGGTGTTCGCGGTACTGGCCGCGTGTTTCGTGGTCCGGCTACTGGCCGACATGTACCTCACCCAGCGGTTCATGATGCGGTGGCGGATCTGGCTGGGCCGGCGCTTCATCGACGACTGGCTCGGCGACCTCGCCTACTACCGCGCCCAGTTCGCCGGCCGGCCGATCGACAACCCCGATCAGCGGATCCAGCAGGACGTCGACGTGTTCACCGCCGGTGTCGGTGGCACCCCGAACAACCCGATCTACAACTCGAGCAGCACCCTGCTGTTCGGCGCCGTGGAGGCGGTGCTGTCGGTGCTGTCGTTCGGCCCGATCCTGTGGCGGCTGTCCGAGCCGGTCACCCTCGGCGGGCTCACGCTGCCGCGCGCGCTGTTCTGGATCGTCGTCGTCTACGTGCTCATCGCGACGGTCGTCGCGTTCGTCATCGGACGTCCGCTGATCCGGCTCAGTTATGTGAACGAGTTGCGCAACGCGGGTTTTCGGTACGCGCTGGTCCGGGTGCGCGACGCGGGCGCCGCGATCGGGCTGTACCGCGGCGAGCCGACGGAGCGGTCGGTGCTCAAGGGCCGGCTGGACGGGGTGATGGACAACTACCGCCGCTGGCTGAACCGGATGATGCTGTACTTCGGCTGGAACGTGTCGGTGGGCCAGACCATCAACCCGCTGCCCTGGCTGGTGCAGGCGCAGGGGCTGTTCGCTCAGCGTCTCACCTTCGGCGACGTGTGGCAGTCGTCCAACGCGTTCGGCGCCATCCACGATTCGCTGTCGTTCTTCCGCAACGCCTACGACCAGTTCGCGAGCTACCGCGCGGCGATCATCCGGCTCGACGGCCTGGTCGACCAAAACACCCGCGCGGGCGCGTTCACCAACGTCAGCACCGAGCTTTCCGGCAACGGCGAGCTGGCGGTCCAGAAGGTCGAGGTGCGCAGGCCCGACGGCACGCCGCTGGTGCGCACCCTCGACCTGTCGATGGAAACCGGTGAGGCGCTGGTGATCACGGGCCCGTCAGGCATCGGCAAGTCGGTGCTCATGCAGAGCTTGGCCGGCATGTGGCCCTACGCGTCGGGCCGGGTGCTGCTGCCCGAGGGCCGCGACGAGACCATGTTCGTTCCGCAGCTGCCCTACTTCCCCGTCGGCGACCTGCGCACGGTGGTGTCCTATCCCCAGCCGTCGGGCACGTTCGAGGACCGGCACATCCAGAAGGCGCTGCTCGACGTCGCGCTGCCGAACCTGGTCATCCGGCTCAACGAGACGCAGGACTGGGCCAGGGTGCTCTCGGTGGGCGAGCAGCAGCGCATCGCGTTCGCACGCATCCTGCTGGCCCGGCCCAGGACGGTGTTCCTCGACGAGTCGACCTCGGCGATGGACGAGGGGCTGGAGCAGACGCTGTACCAGTTGCTGCGCGCAGAACTGCCCCGGACCATCGTGGTCAGCGTCAGTCACCGCACCTCCGTCGCGCCGTTCCACCACCGGCGCCTGGAGCTCATCGGCGGCGGCGAATGGCGGCTGGAGCGACTCGACGACCCGCAACGCCACGCCGCGACCCCGTAGCCAGGTCGCCGGGGTACCTTGCCCGAATGGAAACGTTCACCCCGACTCGCGACTGGGGCAATGAGCTGTGGACCTCGCTGTGGTGGGTCGCCCAGGGCTGGGCGTACGCAGCGGTCGCCACGATGGTGGTCCTGTTCCTCCTCGTGCGGTTCACCACGTGGGGTCATCAGTTCTGGCGCATCACCCGCGGCTACTTCACCGGCCCCGAGAGTGTGGTGGTCTGGCTGTGGCTGGCCGGGATGCTGCTGCTGGTGATGACCAGCGTGCGCTTGTCGGTGCTGTTCACCTACCAGGGCAGCGACATGATGACCGGCTTCCAGGTCATCGCGGGCGGGTTGAGTTCCGGCGACGACGCGGTCCGGCAGTCCGGGGCTGACGGATTCTGGCTGTCGATGTGGGTGTTCGCGATCCTGGCGGTGCTGAACGTGTCGTTGATCATGATCGACCTGCTGGTCACCCAGCGGTTCATGCTGCGCTGGCGCACCTGGCTCACCGATCAACTGACCGGCGACTGGCTCGACGGCAAGGCGTACTACCGGGCGCGGTTCATCGACTCGACCATCGACAACCCCGACCAGCGCATCCAGACCGACATCGACATTTTCACCACCGGTGTCGGTCCGCTGCCGAACCGGCCGAACAACACCTCGGGCTCCACTCTGCTGTTCGGTGCCGTGTCGTCGATCGCCTCGATGATCTCGTTCACCCTGATTCTGTGGAATCTGTCGGGACCGGTGACCCTGCCGTTCGTCGGCTTCGAGCTGCCCAAGGCGATGTTCTGGATCGGCATCCTCTACATCCTGTTCGCCACCGTGATCGCGTTCTGGATCGGCCGGCCGATCATCGGTCTGTCGTTCAACAACGAGAAGTTCAACGCGGCGTTCCGCTACGCGCTGGTGCGGTTGCGCGACGCGTCCGAGGCGGTGGCGTTCTACCGCGGCGAGCTCGCCGAGCGCACCGGGCTCCGCCGCCGGTTCCGGCCGATCGTCGAGAACTACAAGAAGTACGTGAACCGGATGGCCGGTTTCCTGGGCTGGAACCTGTCGATCACCCAGGCGCAGGAGCTGATCCCGTACATCGTGCAGTTCTCCCGCTTCTACAACGGCGAGATCACGCTGGGTCAGCTGTCCCAGACGGGCGCCGCCTTCCGCGCGATCCTGTCGGGCCTGTCGTTCTTCCGTAACGCGTATGACGACTTCGCCGGCTACCGGGCGGCGATCATCCGTCTGTACGGCCTGGTGATCGCCAACGAAGAAGGCCGGGCCCTGCCGTGTGTGGCCTGTGAGGAATCCCGCGACGGGAGCGTCGAAATCGACGACGTCGAGGTCCACACTCCCGACGGCAAGCAGCTGGTGAGTCCGCTCGACCTCACTCTGGAACCGGGTGACGCGCTGATGATCACCGGACCGTCCGGCAGCGGGAAGACGACGCTGCTGCGCAGCCTCGGCAAGCTGTGGCCGTACGCGTCGGGCACGATCAAGTACCCGATGGACACCAACCAGACGATGTTCCTGTCCCAGCTGCCGTACGTGCCGCTGGGTGATCTGCGCACGGTAGTGGCTTACCCGAACAACGCCGAGGACGTCGACGACGCGGCGCTGCGCGACGTGCTCAACCGGGTCGCGCTGCCCCATCTGGTCAACCGGCTCGACGAGGAGCAGGACTGGGCCAAGGTGCTCTCCCCCGGCGAGCAGCAACGCATCGCGTTCGCCCGGATCCTGCTGACCAAACCCCGGGCGGTGTTCCTCGACGAGTCGACGTCGGCACTCGACGAGGGGCTGGAACTGATGCTCTACCAACTGGTCCGCGCCGAGCTGCCCGACACGATTCTGGTCAGCGTCAGCCACCGCAGCACCGTCGAGCAGCACCACACCCGGGAGCTGAAACTGCTCGGCGACGGCCGGTGGGAACTCAGCGAGCTGGAGCCCCAGCCGACCTAGGAGCGCGCCGCGCGGCGTGCTCTCCCGCCCGCCTGCCGAAAAAGGAACCCTCGCCGAGCTGGGTGCCGCTCGCGTATCCCTTGCCGTCCTGGGCGATGTTGCACGCGCACGCGCCGGCGGCGTACAGGCCGGGGATCGCGGTGCCCTCCGCGCGCAGCACCTCGCCGTCGATCGACACCGTCAACCCGCCCATGGTGAACCCGGAGTACATCGCCCGGCCCAGCGACAGGTCGAACACCGCCCACGGGCCGGTGTCCTGCGGCGCAACGTATTCCGGCTGTTTGTGGAAGTCGGGGTCGACGCCCTGCGCCGCGTTGGCGTTGTAACGCTCCAGCGTCGCGGCGACCCGGCCCGCCGGGATGCCGAGCTCCTTCTCCAGTTCCTCGATGGACTCGTAGCCGTCGAGGAACTTGATCAGCGGCATCTCCGGCATCTGCATGTGCGCCTCGTCGACGATCAGGTACGCCGTCTGCTCGGGCTGTTCGAGCACGAAAGCCGATGTGCGCGAATGGTAGGAGTCCTCGGCGACGAACCGGTCGCCGTTCTTGTTCACGATGATCCCGGTGAGCAGGATCTCGGGCGGGTAGGCCGCCGCGGTGATGAACAACTGGTCCAGGTTCGCGGCCACCCCGCCGGCCGAGACACCGAGTTTGATCCCGAGACCGTCGTCGTTGGGGTTGCCCAGGATGTACGGCGCGACGGTGCCGTGGTGTTTGGTCTTGCGTTCCTGGCCGAGCGCGGGGGTGTACTCGGCCACCATCTCGGCGTTCATCGCGAACCCGCCCGCGGCGATGATCACCGACTTCGCCTTCACCTCACCGGTTTCGGTGAAGTGCTTCCACCGCACCCCGACGACCGCGCCGTCGTCGCCGGTGACCAGCGCGGTCGCCCCGGTCTCGTAGCGGATCTGCACCCCGAGCTCGGCGGCACGCTTGAGCAGCAGGTCGATGACCATCGAGGCGCCGCCGAGCTCCCCGGGCACCGGCACCGAGTGCCCGCGCGGAGCGGGCCTGGCCTGGTCGCAGAACGGCCACACCTTCTCGTTGCCGGTGTAGGACAGCCCCTCGGTGCCCGGGGGCACCACGACCTTGCCCGGGTAGTAGCTGCGTTCGAATTGGAAGCCAAGGCCCTCAAGCCAATTGAAGTGCTCGACGCTGCCTTCGCAGTAGGCCCGGATCTTGTCGTGCTCGGGGTCGCGCGACTGCGACACCAGGTACTTGTACATCTCCTCGGCACTGTCCTCGTGCCCGGTGGCCTGTTGCACCGCGGTGCCGCCACCGAGGTAGAAGTGACCGCCGGCCATCGAGGTGGTGCCGCCGGCTGCGGCGGCCTTCTCCAGCACCAGGACGCGGGCGCCGGCCGCGGCGGCGCTGACGGCGGCGCACCCGCCCGCGATGCCGAACCCGATGACCACGACGTCGGCCTCGTCGGACCAGGACGTGACGTCGCCGACGGGCACGGTGTCCGGGATGTGCTGCATGCTCACTTCTGCTGCTCCTGTTTGATGTGGTCGAAAAGCGCCTGAATTTCCGTTGGCACGTGAGCGAATTCGATGAACGGTACTCCCGCGTCCGCCGCGCTTGCATAGGCGAACCTCATGCCGCCCGGCATCGTGCCTGCCATGACGATGTCGGCCCGGGCCACCGCGTCGTCGAAGCCCGCAGCGTCGAACGCCCGGCACACGTGGTGCAGTCCGGGTCCGCACCGGTCGAGGAACTCCCGGTAGATGCTCTGCCCGCTGACCGGGGAGATGACCTCGAGTTGGGTGTCACCGGCGTAGCTCAGCGAGATGTCGGCGACGTGGTCGGCGGGCCTGCCGCGGTAGGTGCAGGTGTCCGGACCGAAATGCACTCCGGGCATGCGCACCCAGGTCCGGGCACCCAGGAGCGACGTCAGCGCCGTCTCGGTGGCGGCGAGGTCGTCGGTCACCCAGGCAATCTGGACAGGTGTCTGGTCAAGCATCCCTGAGAGGATATCGCCAGCAGTGCGGACAAGCTAGAACGTGTTCTATTCGACGGGCTAACAGACGGGCGGCCCGACGCGATAATCCCGGTATGCGCCTCACGATTCTGGCCGCGATCCCGGCCCTGCTGCTCGGCGCGGGCGTCGCTCACGCGGAGCCGACCGAGGTTCCCGCCGAGTTCCCCGACGTCAGCGCCTATCCCGCCGTCGACCCGGGGCCGTACGCGGTCTACGGGGCGCATCCGAGCCTGTCGGGGTGGGAGTTCCGGACGCCGGCGGGCCTGCACTGCCGGTCCAGTCTGATCCCCGACCTCGGGGTGTTCTGCGAAGGGCTCGTCTCGGTCGGCGTGTCACTGACCAGACCTGCTGCGCTGCGCGAACCCGATCCCGGTCCGGTCGAGGGCGACCGTCTGCTGTTGCCCGTCGGTGCCCGGATGGACACAGGCAACGGTGTGGTGTGCGCCGTGCCGGACGCGGCCACCCTGGCCTGCCTGGCGGCCAAGCCCGCGTCATGGTCCGCCGACACACCCGACCCGCCCGACCGGCAGTACGGCGAGCACGGGTTCGTCGTCGGGCCCGCCGGCACTCAGTTGTTCTGACCCGGAGCGCGCTGTTCGAGCAGATCGGACAGCAGCGCCACCTGGGCGTCGAACAGCGCCGAGGGCTCGGAGAACGTGTCCGGCCCGTACTGGCCGAACACCTCGAGGCTGATCGCGCCGACCAGCGTCGCCCATAAAACCATGCTTCTGGCCATCACGGCGTCGTCGAGCGCGACCCCGAACTCCTTGCGCAGGCCGTCGAAGTCCGCCGAAAGCGGTTGCGGTGCAGCATCGCCCGGCGAAGGGATGTCACCGGCGGCGACGCCCGCGCAAACCACCTCCAGCAACGCCCCGACCACGCGGGTGCCGGGCCCGACGGTCTCGTCGCGCGGCGCGCGATAGCCGGGGACCGGGCTGCCGTAGAGCAGCGCCCAGACGGCCGGCCGCTGCACCGCCCATTCCCGCGCGGCCCGCGCCATCGCCGTCAGCTGGTGCCGCCATCCCCCACTCGCTGCGTCGCGGGCCTGCTCGACGGAATCGGCGAGCTCGGTGTAGGCGTCGACCAGCAGCAGGGTGAGCAGTTCGTCCCGACTCGCGACGTATCGATAGACCGCGGAGGACACCATGCCGAGGTCGCGGGCGATCGCACGCAGCGACAGTCCCGCCGCGCCGTCGGTCGCCAGCCGTGCGCGTCCGAGTTCGACGATCCGGCGCTCGAGGCGGTCCCTGGCGTCCTGTCGCTTGCCCACGCCGGTCAGTGTGGCATCCTAAAAAGAGAGAGCGGTGCTCTCTCTTTAAACCGCCAGAACGGAGAAGAACAGATGACAGTCCGCTACGACGCCCCCGGGCCGGGGGCCCGCATGTTCAACACCGTCGTCCGTCGCCTCGCCGAGGCCGGGATCAGCATCCAGGGCAGCACCGCGATCCGGGTTGCCGGCCGCACCTCCGGCCGGCTGCGCGGGGTGGTGGTCAACCTGATGACCATCGACGGCCGGCGCTACCTGGTCTCCCCGCGGGGCAACACACAGTGGGCGCGCAACGCCCGTGCGGCCGGGCAGGTGCAGACCGGACCGCGGTGGCGGTCGCACACCCATGCCCTGGTCGAGGTCGACGACGATGCGAAGCCCGAACTGCTCAAGCGTTACCTGGACCGGTGGTTCTGGCAGGTCAAAGGCCACGTCGGGGGTCTCACCCCCGAGTCGACCGCCGATGAGTTGCGCGCGGCCGCGCCGTCGATCCCGGTGTTCGAGCTCCGCTAGTTGGCGGGCGTGACGGTCGCCGAGGCCGCCGACACGGTGTCCGCCTGGGCCTGCTGGCTGGCCACCTCCCACGAGATGGCGGCGGGCAGCGTGCCCCAGGTGCTGTTGAACAGCCCGATCAGCACGGTGCGCCCGTCGGGGGTCGGGGTGTAGACCGGGCCGCCGGAGTCGCCCTTGCGGCTGACCACGCCGTTGGTCATGGTGAACCAGCCGTTGTTCACCGACTCGATGGTGCCGCAGCTCTCGCCGGTGACCACGCCGAAGTGACACACCGGCATGCCGCGCATGGGCTGCACCGCGGAATCGGTGACCAGCACCTTGCCGCCGGGCAGCACGTTGTTGACCGCGACGTGCGGGGCGAGATGGATCACCTCCCAGTCGGTGATCTGGTGATTGGTGTCGACCGTCATGCCGTCCGGGGTGTTGTCGCGGAACGTGCCCTGGGTGCCGATCATGGTGCCGAACTTGTCGGAGACGGTGCCCGACGCGCGGCAGTGGCCCGCGGTGTAGCCGATCCGGGTGTGCGGATCGACGTAGCCCAGCGTGCACAGCACGGTGTCCTGGTGGATCTCCATACCGGGGAAGACGAGAACGCCGGGCTGGGCCTGCGCGGGCGCCGCCTGCAGCACGACGGCGAGCAGGGGCGCGAGGACCGCGAACAGCACGTGCAGCATCCGAGACGACAACCGAGACACAGACCCCTCCGCCCTACCGTGATGATGATGTAACCGGCTCATCGCGGTTGGATAAAGGTCCGTTACAAACGGTTCAGGAGTCGAAGCCCAGCCCTGCCGCGTCGAGGGCCTTGAGCAGCAGGTTGCGCCGACCGGCGGAATGGTCGGCGCGATCGAGTGACCAGCGGGTGGCCTGGATGCCCGCGCTGGCCAACGGCTCGGGCGGGAACGGCAGCGGCTTGCGGCGCACCATCTCCAGTTCGGTGCGCGGCGTCGGTGTGCCGTCGAGCAGGTCCAGACAGACGTCGGCGGCGAACCGCGTCGCCCCGACGCCGAGCCCGGTGAACCCGTTGACGTATGCGACGCGCCCCTCCCGTGCGAGTCCCCAGTGCGCGCAGAACCGCGTGTTGGTGTCGATCGCGCCCGCCCAGCGGTGGGTGAACGTGACGTCGTCGAACTGCGGGAACGTGACGAAGAAGTGCGCCGCGAGCCGGCGGTAAGTCTCCGGCCGGTCCTCGTAGGCCGACTTCACCTTCCGGCCGAAGTGGTAGACGGCGTCATAGCCGCCCCAGACGATCCGGTTGTCCCGGGTCAGGCGGTAGTAGTGGAATTGGTTGGCGCTGTCGCCGATACCCTGCCTGCCGCCCCAGCCGACGCGGGCCAGTTGCGCGTCGGTCAGCGGCTCGGTGGCCAGCACGTAGTCGTAGACCGGCACGGTGTAGAGCCTGTTGCGGCGCAGCAGGCTGGGAAACACGTTGGTGGCCAGCACCACCTGGCGGCAGGTGATCGCGGGTCCGTCGGTGTGCACCCGCAGCGCGGCTCCCCCGGAGTCGATCCGCGTCGCGGTGGTGTGCTCGAACACCTCGACGCCGACCTCCCGGCAGGCGCGGGCCAGCTCCAGGGCCAGCTTGGCCGGGTTGACGATCGCGCACGTGTCGGCGCTGAACAGGCCCGCCCGGTAGGTGGGCGAGTCGACCTGGTCGCGGACCTGGGTGCGATCGAGGAACTGTCCCTGCCCGTCGGCAGCGGCCTCGGTCAGCCACTGCACCTGGTGCGGTTCGGTGGCCACGGTCAGCATGCCCGTGCGTTCCCACTCGACGTCCAGGCCCAGCTCGGCGATCTCGCCCTGCATGCCGTCGAGATTCTCCAGGCCCATCCGCTCGAGGGTGTCGAGTTCGTCGGGCCAGCGCGACTTCCCGTTCTCGTAGCCGTGGGTCAGGCTGGCCTCGACGAAGCCGCCGTTGCGTCCCGAGGCGGCCCAGCCGATGCGGTCGGCCTCGATGAGGACGACGCGCCGGTCGGGGTGGCGGCGGGCCGCGTGCAGCGCGCTCCACAGACCGGTGTAGCCGCCGCCGATGACCAGCAGGTCGCAGGTGACGGGGCCCGACGGCGGCGGGAACTGCGGGCGCGCGATGTCCAGCCACACCGAACCGTGGGTGCTGGTGGCCAGCGACCGGTCCACCAGCGCGGGGTCGACGTGGGCGTCGAAGACTGTCTGCACAGCGCGCACACTACGTCCTGGCATGCGCGGCTGTCCCGGTCCCGGACGTGACGGGTGGCTGCCATCCCGGCGGCCCGAAGACGTGGCCGAGTTTGGCCCGCCACCCGCGTGCGGCGCGCAGGTCGCGGGCGATCGCGACGTACTCGTGGGTCTGCAGTTTCCAGATGTTGAACGTGTTCACCGGCTTGGTCAGGCCGTAGCGCGGCCGGTGCACCTCGGGCTGGAAGGTGCCGAACATGCGGTCCCAGATGATCAGGACGCCGCCGTAGTTCCGGTCCAGGTAGAGCTGGTCCATACCGTGGTGCACGCGATGGTGCGACGGTGTGTTGAACACGAATTCGACCGGCCGCCAGAGCTTTCCGATCCGCTCGGTGTGGATCCAGAACTGGTAGATCAGGCTGACCGAGAACGCGAAGAACACCATCCACGGCGGCACTCCCAACAGTGGCAACGGGATCCACATCAGGATCTCGCCGCTGTTGTTCCACTTCTGCCGCAGCGCGGTCGCGAAGTTGAAGTACTCGCTGGAGTGGTGGGCCTGGTGTGTCGCCCAGACCAGCCGAACCCGGTGCGCCATCCGGTGATACAGGTAGAACAGCAGGTCGACGCCGACGAGCGCGATCACCCAGGTGTACCACTGCGACGCGGACAGCTGCCACGGCGCGAGATAGGCATAGATCGCGGCATAGCCCAACAGCGCCAGCAACTTCCACGCGCTCATGGTGGCCATCGACACCAGCCCCATCGAGATGCTCGTCCACGAGTCCCGGGTGTGGTAGGCGCCGGCGGCCGGGCTCGCGTCTTCCGGGTCGGCGTGCTCGAGCTTGCGCGCGGCGGTCCACTCGATGATCAACAGCAGCAGGAAGAACGGGATCGCGAACAGCACCGGCTCGCGCATCTGTGGCGGCAAGAAGTCCAGGAACTCCACGACGAGCACCTCCGAGGTGATTCTCTACTGCTCTACAGGAAGCTCAGGACGTCTTCGCCCCAGGCCCGGCGGACGCCGGCGTCGAGGTCGTCGACCACCGTGTCCTGCTTGTCGATCACCAGCGTCGCACGGTCCTCGGCGCCGTACGGCCGCCACGGCGGAGCGTCACCGGCGTCGGGTTCGCCGGTGGCGGCGAAGTTGACCCACCGTGCCCGCATCCGCTCGGACACCGCCATCCCGGCCTTGCGCCCGCCGAGGGCGAAGGTCGGATCCTTCCGGCCCTTGCCGAAATTGCCCCAGACGAACGGCAATTCGGTCGCATGCGCGGCATTCATGCGGACCGCGCGCAGCAGCGGGGTCGCGAAGTCGAAGCGGTACAGGTACACCGGCGCGACCGACCGGTGCCCGTCGGCGAACCAGATCGACGGCATCCGGAACCCGAGGTCGCTGGTCAGTCTGAGGCCGTGGGCCTTGCCGCGCCCACGGTAGGTGCCTTTGAGGGTGTCGTGGCCGGGCAACGGCAGGCCGGGCTGTTCGGCCTCGATCTCGGCGAACATCGCCTTGATGGCTTCGGGCGCGATCGGCAGCAGCGGCGACTTCATGTACCGGAACAGCGCGGCCTCGTTCTTGTTGGTGCCGATGATCAGCGGCACCGGGTGGGTCAGACCCTTGCGGGCCGCGTGCACCGGGTAGTCCGGCAGGAGGTCGCCGTCCACGGTCGGCGCGAACGCCAGCCTGCCGGGGGTGCGCACCGGCACCTCGTCGAACACCACGCGGGACGCGGCGACCAGCGCGTCGACCGGGGCGTCGGCGAGCCGGTGCAGATCGTCGCGGCCGGCGCCGAGCACGTCGAGGAAGCGTTCGGCGATCCGTTGCGCACGGCTGAGGTCGTAGATGGAGGTGGCCGGTGCGCTCTGCGCGATCCCCTTGCTGAACAGTCCGGCCGCGGCGGGGCTGGCCAGCAGCGAGGTCACGATGCCGCCGCCGGCGGACTCGCCGAACAGGGTGACCCGGCCGGGGTCACCGCCGAACGCGGCGATGTTGTCACGCACCCACTCCAGCGCGGCCAGCACGTCGCGCAGCCCGAGGTTGGTCGCGAAGCGTTCACTGCCACCGCCGAGCGTGGACAGTTCCAGGAAGCCGAGTGCGCCGAGGCGGTAGTTCACGGTCACCACGACGGCGTCTCCGCCGGTGGCCAGCGCCCGGCCGTGGTAGAGCGGCTGGCTGGCCGAGCCGAGAATGTAGGCGCCACCGTGCACCCACACCAGGACCGGTTTGCCGTCGCCGGGCTGGGTGCCCGGGGGCGCCCACACGTTCAGCGTCAGGAAGTCCTCACCCTGCGGGGCGCCGAGGTCGATCGGGATCTTCGGGTCGGTGGGCTGGGGGCACACTGGCCCCACCCGGCCGGCGTCGGCGGGCTCTGACCAGCGCGGGGGCGCCTGGGGCGCCCGCCACCGCAACTCCCCGACCGGCGCGGCCGCGTAGCGGACGGCGCGCCAGGACCTGACGGTGCCGTCGTCGACGCCCCGGACAGGTCCGTTGGTGGTGTCCACGACGGGGCGGGCAACTGCTGAACTGCGGGGGGATGCGTCCGCGGTCATGCCGAAGCTCCTTCGCTCGGGTTCCGGTACGCCACTGTACCAGCGGCGGGTCGTCGGACCGGCCTACCGCTCATACTCGGCGGCGATTGCTGAGCACCCCGGCCAGCAAAATCAGGGCCACGCCGGCGACCGGGACGATGAGCAGGCCGGCACGCAGGCTGGCCGCGTCCGCGACGACCCCGACGATCAGCGGCGCGCCGAGGAAGCCGACCCGCATCAGCCAGGTCACCAGGGTCAACCCGGTGCCCGCCCGCAGGCCGGGCAGTTCGTCGGCGGCCCGCATGGCCGCGGGCACGACGGTGGCCGCGCCGAGGCCGGCGGCGGCGAAGCCGGCGATGGTGCCGGGCACGGTGGGGAAAGCCAGCGCGACGCCCATTCCGAGCGCGGCCAGCAGTCCTCCGCTGCGCGCCACCACGCGCTCGCCGAACCGGTCGACGAGTCGGTCACCGAGCATCCGGCCGATGCACAGGAAACCGACCAGCGCGACGTAGCCCAGCACCGCGACCGCGCCGGGTGCGCCGAGGCTGTCGCGGAGGTAGAGCGTGGCCCACGAGCTGCCTGCGTCCTCGACCGTCGCCCCGGCCATCGCGATGCCGACCAGTGCGAGCAGCGTCAGCAGCACCGCAGGCCGCACCCCGCGGGTGTCGGTGCTGCGCGTCGACGGGTGGTCGTCGTGGTCGGGGCCGTGCAGCAGATGCGGGTAGGCGGCTATGACGGCGCCGCAGAACACCACGCCCGCGACGCCGAGGTGGATCGCGCGCGGGATGTCCAGCGCGATGGCGCCCGCGCCCATCAGGCCCCCGACGACCGCACCGACGGCCCACACCGCGTGCAGCGAGTTGATGATCGACCGACCGTAATTGCGTTGCAGCCGAAGCCCGTTGACGTTCTGCGCGACATCGGCGATGGCGTCGCAGGCCCCGGCGACGAACAGCGCCGCGGCGAAGGCCACCGGCGTGCCGGCCACCCCGGCGACCACGATCGCCACTGCCAGCCCGATCGTCGTGGCCAGGGCGACACGGGCCGACTGGAACCGTCTGATCAGCGCCGCGGCAGCCGGTCCGGCCAGCAGCGCACCGGCGGAGAACGACGCGACCGCGGCGCCGTAGCCCGCGTTGGACATCGCCAGGTCCGTCTTGATCTCGGGATACCTGGGCAGCAGATTGGCGAACAGTGCACCGTTGGCGAGGAACAGCGCGGCGACCGCGACCCGGGCTGACGCCATTGCAGCGACCATACCGGCACCGCCTCGCCGCTCGCGATGCCGCCTGCCAGGGCAAGATTGGCGCCATGGCGGATGTGTCGGAAGTGCCCACGGAGCTGATCGACCTCGCGCACCGGTACGGGGTGGCAACCCAGTACACGGACTGGACGGGCAGGTGGGTCCCGGTCCCCCCGTCGACGCTCATCGCGGTGCTCGACGCGCTCGGCGTCGCGGCGGCCACCGACCGGGACCGCGCCGAGGCCCTCGCCCGGCACGACCGCGAATACTGGGCCCGCGCGCTGCCTCCGTCGATCGTCGGGCGCGCAGGCGCGACGGCCCCGTTCTGGGTGCACGTCACCCACGGCGACCCGGCGCCGCTGTGGCTGCGGCTTGAGGACGGCAGTGTCCGCACCGGCCTGCGTCAGCTCGAAAACAACCGGCCTCCTTACGATCTGGACGGAAGGCTGGTGGGTGAGGCGAGCTTCGAGCTGCCTGCCGACCTGCCCGCCGGGTACCACCGACTGCACCTGCAGGTGGGTGAGTCCGACGTCAGCACCACGGTGATCGTGGCGCCCTCGACGGTGCACAGCGCCGACCGGCTGCGCACCGGCCGCGCGTGGGGGCTGGCCACCCAGCTGTACAGCGTGCGGTCCCGGAACTCCTGGGGACTCGGTGATCTGACCGATCTGACCGATCTCGCGGTCTGGTCGGCGGCCCGGCACGGCGCCGGCTTCGTGCTGGTCAATCCGCTGCATGCGGCGGCGCCGATCGCGCCGATGGAGCCGTCGCCGTATCTGCCGACGTCGCGCCGGTTCGTCAACCCGATCTATCTGCGCGTGCAGGCGGTGCCCGAGTTCGCCTATGTGAGGCACCGCGGCCGGATCCGCAAGGCGCAGACGCAGGTGCAGACCCGCGCGGACAGGTCCGGGCGGATCGACCGGGACAGCGTGTGGGCGTCCAAGCGTGCGGCGCTGGAGACGCTGTACCTGGTCGAGCGGTCCGCCGGCCGGGAGATCGCCTATCAGGCGTTCCGACAGCGGGAAGGCCGCAGTCTCGACGATTTCGCGACCTGGTGTGCGTTGGCCGACCAGTTCGGCGGCGATTGGCGGCAGTGGCCGGAGGGGTTGCAGCATCCGCGGAGTGCGGAGGTCGCCGCGTTCGCCGAGGAACGGTCCACCGAGGTCGATTTCCACCGCTGGCTGCAGTGGCTGGTCGACGAGCAGCTTTCCACCGCACAGGACCGCGCCGTCGCGGCCGGGATGGACCTGGGCATCATGCACGACCTTGCGGTCGGCGTGGATCCCAGCGGCGCCGACGCGTGGGCGCTGCAGGACGTGCTGGCACTCGGGGTGACCGCGGGCGCCCCGCCCGACGAGTTCAATCAGCTCGGCCAGGACTGGTCGCAGCCGCCGTGGCGGCCGGACCGGCTCGCCGAGGCCGGCTACGAACCGTTCCGGGCGATGGTCGGCGCGGTGCTGCGGCATGCCGGCGGTGTCCGGATCGACCACATCATCGGCCTGTTCCGGTTGTGGTGGATCCCGAAGGGCGCGCTGCCCACCGACGGCACCTATGTGCGGTACGACCACGAGGCGATGATCGGGATCGTGGCGCTGGAGGCGCACCGCGCGGGTGCGGTGGTCGTCGGCGAAGATCTCGGGACGGTGGAGCCGTGGGTGCGGGACTACCTGCGGGAGCGCGGACTGTTCGGCACGTCGATCCTGTGGTTCGAGAGCGACCGGGACGGAGGAGGCGGCCCGCTGCCTGCCGAACGGTGGCGCGAATTCTGCCTGTCGGCGGTGACGACGCACGACCTGCCGCCGACGGCCGGCTATCTGGCCGGTGAGCATGTGCGGCTGCGCGACGAGCTCGGTCTGCTGACCCGCCCGGCCGAGGAGGAGTTGGCCCTCGACCGCGCGCATCAGCAGGCGTGGATGGCCGAACTCCGTCGCGCCGGCCTGCTGGTCGGGGAATCGCCCGACGTCGACGAGGTCGTGTTGGCGTTGCACCGCTATCTGGGACGCACACCGTCGCGGCTGCTGGCGCTGTCCCTGGCCGACGCGGTCGGCGAGGTGCGCGCCCAGAATCAACCCGGGACCATCGACGAATACCTCAACTGGCGGGTGCCGCTGGCCGGCCCCGACGGCAGGCAGATCCTGTTGGACGACATCTTCGAGCAACCGCGCGCGGCGGCGCTGTGCGACGCGATGCGCGCCGCGGTGCAGCCGGGTCGCAACGGCGGCGAATCACCGCCGTAATCGCGCGCGGATGCGGACGCGCAAAGCTGCCAGTACACGCGCGTCTGAATACAGAAATTGGTGTACCGTCGTTGTGGTGCAGACCCTCGCCCACACCGACGCGCTGGCCCGGTTCGGCCATGCCCTCTCTGATGCGACGCGGACTCGGATCCTGCTCAGCCTCAACGCCGCGCCGGGCTACCCCGCCGACCTGGCCGACCAGATCGGTGTCTCGAGGCAGATGCTCTCCAACCATCTGGCATGCCTGCGCGGGTGCGGCCTGGTGGTGGCGGTACCCGAGGGCCGGCGCACCCGCTATGAACTCGCGGATGCGCGCATCGGCCACGCCCTCGACGACCTTCTGGGCCTGGTCCTTGCGGTCGATCCGCAATGCCGGTGCGTCGGGCCCGACGGCGCCGTCTGTGGGTGCGGCTGATGACCTCGACGGCACGCGGCGCGCTGACCGCGGACCGGCGGGCTGTGTTGGCCCGCCGCATCCGGCTGTTCGTCGCACTCACGATCTCCTACAACATGATCGAGGCGATCGTGGCCCTCACCGAGGGCGCACGGGTGTCCTCGACCGCCCTGATCGGGTTCGGGCTCGACTCGGTCATCGAGGTCTCCTCGGCGGCGGCGGTCGCATGGCAGTTCGCCGGGCGTGACCCCGAAGCCCGCGAGAAGATCGCACTGCGCATCATCGCGTTCTCGTTCTTCGCGCTGGCCACCTACGTCACCGTGGACGCCGTCTCGGCGCTGCTGGGCGTCGGCGAAGCCGAACACTCCACCGTCGGCATCGTCCTGGCCGCGGTGAGCCTGGCGATCATGCCGGTGCTGTCCTACGCCCAGCGCCGGGCCGGGCGCGAACTCGGCTCGCTTTCGGCCGTCGCGGACTCCAAGCAGACGCTGCTGTGCACGTACCTGTCAGCGGTGCTGCTGGTCGGCCTGCTGCTCAACAGTCTGTTCGGGTGGGCGTGGGCCGACCCGGTGGCCGGGCTGGTCATCGCGGCGATCGCGGTCAGGGAGGGTATCGAGGCCTGGCGGGGCGACACGTGTTGCCGGCCAACGGGGCTCGCGGTCCCGAGCACGGGTGAGACCACGCCCGGCTGTCACTGCGACGACTGACACGCAGAGCCATGACCCGCCACGCCCGACGCCACCCCGCCGGGCGCATCAGCGTCGCCGCAACCACACTGCGCCTGACACCCCGTTGACCGCGCGGACCGGCTGCGGGGTGCGGTAGAACGAGACGATGTAACACCGGCGGCTGCCGCAGCGGTTTCACATCCGTGACTGCTGCGATATGTTCGCCGCACACCGAACCGAGGGAGTTGTAGTGAACAAGCTCGTTGTGCTCAGCGGCGGATTGGTCGCCGCCGGAACAGCTGCGCTGATCGGTGCCGGTGTCGCGGTGTCACAGCCCGCGGCGCAGACGAGCCCGTACAACGTCGTCGGTGAGCAGTACGGCCGCGCGCTGGCCATCCTCAAGAGCCAGGGCGTCAAGGCCTACTTCGGTGGCGCGACAGGCAGCGCACTGTCCCAGTCGGCGTGCCTGGTCGGACAGCAGAAGGTGACCAGCGGTGGCCGCATGCTGTTGATGCTCGACTGCACGCAGGCCGCTGCCGACCAGATCAAGGCCATGGGTCCCACCGGCGGGCCGACCATCGGCGCCAACGGCGTCACCACGGTCACGCCGACCCCGATGGTTCCGATCGCCGGTGCACCCGGCGCCGGAATGGCGCCGCCGGCCCCCGGCGTGGTGTCGAACATGCCCGCCGGCCAGGGCGCACCGATCATCGCGAACACCTCGCCGCGCCCCTGATCGTGGACCGGCCGGCGGCTACGTCTCGCCCCGGACCTCCGGGCGGGCCTGACCGACCACGGCCTCCTCGAGCCGGTCGAGCAGCGGGCGCTGGCCTTTCAGCAGCTTCGTGCGCGCCGTCTCCAGGTCGAACCAGGCCACCCGGTCGACCTCCGGGAACTCCTTGAACGTGCCTGAGCCTCTCGGCCATTCGAGGGTGAACGTGTTGCTGACCGCGCCCTCGAGGTCGAGGTCGCCGCGAACAGCGAACGCCGTGACCAGCTTTCCGCCGGGCTGACGCACGGGCTCCAGATCGATCCTCGGGCCGGCGGGCGCGGGCTTGCCGATCTCCTCGGCGAACTCGCGCTGCGCGGCGGCCCAGGGGTCCTCCCCCTCGAGATACTCGCCTTTGGGAATCGACCATGCGCCGTCGTCCTTGCGCACCCAGAAGGGTCCGCCGGGATGGCCGAGGAGGACCTCGAGCACCCCGTCGTGGTCACGGAAGAGCAGCAGGCCGGCACTGAGCTTGGGCACCGCCCGACGATATCGGTTCGGGCGGCGTCAGATCCCGGTCCAGGCCGCGTCCAGGCGCTCGGCGACGTCGATGATCTTGGCGTTCTGGGCGCCGGGGCTGTCGATCTCGCCGGCCACGTGCAGCGCGATGAATCGTCTGATCTCGGCGTCCACCCCGCCGACGATGCGCACCACCTCGCCGCGCAGCGACTTCGACGTCACGTGGATGGAGATGTCGGACGGGCGCGGCTTCTCCACATCGATGATCAGCAGTAGCGGCTCGGCGGCCTTGGCGGTCGCGCGCAACGAGATCTCGCCGAACACCACGAACTTCGGTTTGTCGATGCGCAGATCGACCACCATGTCGATCTCCAGCGGTATCCGGATGTTGAAGGAGATCAGCTCACCGAGTTCCCTGCTGACCCTGGGCTGCTGGATCCGCACCTTCGCGGTGACCTTCGCCAGCTTGCCCGGTCCCTGCGCGATCGGGCCCATCTCGAAGGACTCGCCGGCGATCTCGCCGATCGCGTCGCCGACCCGCTCCTCGGTCACGGCGATCTCGAAGAACCGGCGGCCGAACTGCTCGTAGGTGAGGAACTCGGCGGTGTCAGGGTCGGACATGATGCTGCCTACGTTCTCACGTGTGGCGCGTCCAGCGCGACAACGCGCCGAAATGCGTCGGCGTCACTCGAGTTCGCCGAACAGCCGGATCCGGTCGAGGGTGGCGTCGTCTCGGCCGGAGCGCCCGATCTCGCCGATGAGCACGCAGCGCCTGCCGTCGCGTTCGACGCGCGCCGCGACCGAGTGGCCGGCGGTGACGAGCTTGCTCCACGTACCGCCCGAGAGGTGCCTGACGAGATCCGACGAGCTCACGGGTTCGCTGTCACCGATCGTGACGGGGTTGTCGGAGACCAGGCGGCGCATGCCGACCTCGTCGCCGTCGCAGGCGTCGTCGAGGAACCGGGTGAACAGTGCGCGGCCGCCGGATCCGACGCCGCGGAAACCGCCGAGGAAGCCGAGGGCGCCGGTCACCCCCTGGTTGGTGAGCATGCTCCTGCCGAGCGCCATGCCCGCGGGCACGGCGGCCAGCCCGCCGCGGGCGAACTGACCGACCATCGAGGGCAGTTCCCAGTACGCCGCCAGCGACGCGATCCGCAGGTCGTCACCGTCGGCGCGCAGGTCGTACCGGATGTAGGTGGGCACCCGCATCGTCAATCCGGTGGCCATCTGGATCTCCAACTCGACGTCCCGGATCACCGTGGTACCGACGACGAGGTCGGTGTCGGCGCGGAACGTGATCACGCGCGGGCCGATGAACGTGTCGTAGAACCGCCCGATCGCGACGTGTCCGCGGTGCGGCGTCGACCCGACCGGGTCCTCGACCCGGCCGTCAGCGGTGAAGAGGCCGATCCACCCGGCGCGGTCGTGCGATCCCGCCGCGGTCAGGGACCGCTGGGCCGCTGACAGCACGTCAGCTCGTGTGAAGGGCATATGGTTGCCTACCACCTCGACCCGCGACAGTCGACTAGACCTGCCGTCAGGGGCACACTGGTCTACATGAGCAGCAACAGCGGGCCGTTCGGTTTCGACCCCGAGGATCTCGACCGCGTCGTCCGGGAGGCGGGCGAAGGCCTGCGCGAAGCGATCGACGGCCTCGGCAGGTTCCTCAACACCCCGGGTGAGCGGGCGGGCTGGTCGACGCTGTTCGACACCCGCCCCCGCACCCGGCCCGAGACGACGGGCGAGACCGGCGACGGCGTGTGGGCCATCTACACGATCGACGACGACGGCGGCGCGCACATCGAGCAGGTGTATCCGACCGAGTTGGACGCGTTGCGGGCCAACAAGGAGAACACCGACCCGAAGCGACGGGTGCGTTTCCTGCCCTACGGGATAGCCGTCAGCGTCCTCGATTCCGCTGCCGGAGGCGGCGAGAACAACCCCGCAGCCGGAGCCGGCGACGGGTCAGCCGACCAGCATCCGTAGCTGTTCCCAGCCGCGGACCGTCGAGGTGGGCGCCAGCCGGGCGGTGTCGTGGTCGATGTCCCACTCCGGCCAGCGGTTGAGCAGCTCGTCGAGCGCGATCCGGCCTTCCAGGCGGGCGAGGTTGGCGCCCAGGCAGTAGTGCAGTCCCTTGCCGAAGGTGAGGTGGCTGATGTTGTCGCGGTGGATGTCGAAGGTGTCGGGGTCGTCGTACCGGCGGTCGTCGCGGTTGGCGGCGCCGAACAGCAGCAGGATCGCGCTGCCCGCCGGCACCTGCGTGCCGTCGTACTCGAAGTCCTTGATGAGGTACCGCGCGACGTGCGGCCCGGTGGGTTCGAACCGCAGCGTCTCGTCGATGGCCCGGCCGAGCAGCGACCGGTCCTCGACGATCTGGCGTCGCTGGTCGGGGTGTTCGGCGAGGACCTTGGCCAGCCATCCGATCAGCCGCCCGGTCGTCTCGTTGCCCGCCCCGGCCACCACCTGGGTGTAGTGCAGGACCTCTTTGCGGGTCAGCTTGCGGTGCACCCCGGTCTCGTCGGTGAATTCGACGTTGAGGAGCGCGGTCATCAGATCGTCGGACGGATTGGCCGCCCGCCATTCGACGTAGTCGGCGTAGATGCGGCCGTCGGCGATCCGGTCGGGATCGGCGACCTTCATCGGGGCGCCGGGTCGGGTGCGCAGGTTCGCGTCGTTGGCGTCGCGCACCGAGACCTGTTCGGACTCCGGGATGCCCAGCAACATCCCGATCACCCGCATCGGCATCATCGCGGCGAGTTCGGCGATCACATCGAAACCGTCGGAGCCGACCAACGGGTCCAGGCAGTTCACGCAGTAGCGCCGGATCTGGTCTTCGATCTCGGCCATTCGCCGCGGCGTGAACACCCGTGACATCAACCCGCGCAACATCGTGTGCTCGGGCGGATCCTCGAACATCATCACGCCCTTGGGCATGGCGAAATCGGACTTGACCAATTCGAGGATGTCGCTGCGGCTGTTGGAGAAGGTCGACCAGTCGAGCAGCGCTTTCTCCACGTCGGCGTGGCGCGACAACGCCCAGAAGCCGTACCGCTCGTTGTGGTAGAGCGGCGCCTCCTCCCGCAGCCGCGCATACGTCGGGTACGGATCGGTGACAATGTTCAGGTCGTAGGGGTCGTAGTAGAGATCGTCGGACACCGTCGTCGTCATCGCGGCACGCTCCTCGGCAGTTGTGCGACCGCTCAGCATCCTATGCGATCATTACGCCAGAGTGACGTGAGCCGCGCTGGTCCCCCGCGCGTTAGCAGCGCCACATTTTCTTGAGCTAATCTGTCGCAGAATGAGAACTTATATGGGCTAAGTTACGATTCGCTAAACCGAGAGACACAACCACAGGGGTCTAATGCGCGCCACAAGTCGGGGCCGGCAGTCGTGATCGCCATTGCCAAAAAGGTATGGCTCCCGTTGCTCATCATCGTCGTCGTCGTGATCGCAGGCCTCACGGTCTCGCGCATCCGGACTTTCTTCGGATCCGAGGGCATCATCGAGACCCCGCGCAACTTCGCCGATCTCCCCGAACCGTTCGATCCCAAGGTGGTCCGCTACGAGATTACCGGCTCCGGCTCGTACGCCGACGTCAACTATCTCGACCTCGACGCCAAACCCCAGCGCGTCGACGGGGCTGCCCTGCCGTGGTCACTGACCTTGGAGACCACCGAGCCGTCCGCAGCGCCCAACATCGTCGCCCAGGGAGACGGCAGCACCATCACCTGCCGCATCTTCGTCGACGACGAGTTGAAGGACGAGAGGACGACTGACGGCTTGAACGCCCAGACCTTCTGCTTTGTGAAATCCGCATGAGCGCACCCGTTTCCGACGCCCGCACCGACGAGTTCCCGTCTGCGCGCCAGCCGCATCGCCCGTTCATCCCCCGGATGATCCGGCTGTTCGCCGTGCCGATCATCCTGGGCTGGATCGCGCTGATCGTCGTCGTCAACGTCACCGTCCCGCAGCTCGAGGCGGTCGGCGAGGCTCAGGCGGTCTCGATGAGCCCCAACGACGCGCCGTCGATGATCTCGATGAAGAAGGTCGGTGAGCTGTTCGAGGAAGGCGACTCCGACAGCTCGGTGATGATCGTGTTCGAGGGCGACAAACCCCTCGGCGACGAAGCCCACGCGTGGTACGACGAGCTGGTCGACCGGCTGGAAGCCGACACCACGCACGTGCAGTCCGTGCAGGACTTCTGGAGCGACCCGCTCACCGCGTCGGGATCGCAGAGCAACGACGGGCTGGCCGCCTACGTCCAGGTCAAGCTCGCCGGTAACCAGGGCGAGGCGCTGGCCAACGAGTCGGTGAAGTCGGTCCAGCAGATCGTCGAAAGCCTCGAGCCGCCATCCGGCGTCAGGGCGTTCGTGACCGGTCCGGCGGCCCTGGCCGCCGACCAGCACATCGCCAGTGACCGCAGCATGCGGCTCATCGAGGCCGCCACCTTCACGGTGATCATCGTGATGCTGCTGCTGGTGTACCGCTCGATCGTCACCGTGCTCATCACGTTGGTGATGGTGGTGCTGTCGCTGGCCACCGCACGCGGGGTGGTGGCGTTCCTCGGCTATCACGAGATCATCGGACTGTCGGTGTTCGCCACCAACCTGTTGGTGACACTCGCGATAGCCGCGGCGACCGACTATGCGATCTTCCTGATCGGTCGATATCAGGAAGCGCGAACACTCGGCGAGGACAAAGAGTCCGCGTACTACACGATGTTCCACGGCACCGCCCACGTGGTGCTGGGCTCCGGCCTGACCATCGCCGGCGCGACGTTCTGCCTGAGCTTCACCCGGCTGCCGTACTTCCAGACCATGGGTGTGCCGCTGGCCATCGGCATGTTCGTGGTCGTGATGGCCGGCGTGGTGCTGATGGTCGCGATCATCAGCGTCGCGACCCGCTTCGGCAAGCTGATGGAGCCCAAGCGCGCGATGCGGATTCGCGGCTGGCGCAAGATCGGTGCCGCGATCGTCCGGTGGCCGGGCCCGATCCTGGTCGCGACGATGGCGATCACGCTGGTCGGCCTGCTCGCGTTGCCGGGCTACAAGACCAACTACAACGACCGCGACTACCTGCCTGCGGATCTGCCCGCGAACCAGGGCTACGCGGTCGCCGATGCGCATTTCGACCAGGCCCGGATGAACCCCGAGCTGCTGATGATCGAAAGCGATCACGATCTGCGGAACTCGGCGGACTTCCTCGTCATCGACAAGATCGCCAAGGCGATCTTCCGCGTCGAGGGCATCGCCCGCGTGCAGGCGATCACCCGGCCCGACGGCAAACCGATCAAGCACACGTCGATCCCGTTCCAGATGAGCATGCAGGGCACCACGCAGCGGCTCAACGAGAAGTACATGCAGGACCGGATGGCCGACATGCTGGTCCAGGCCGACGAGATGGCGAACACCATCAAGACCATGGAGAAGATGTCGGGCCTAACCGCCCAGATGGCGTCGATCACCAACGACATGGTCTCCAAGATGGAGAACATGCTGACCGACATCGAAGATCTGCGGGACAGCATCGCCAACTTCGACGACTTCTTCCGGCCGATCCGCAACTACTTCTACTGGGAACCGCACTGCTACAACATCCCGGTCTGCTGGGCGATCCGGTCGGTGTTCGACACCCTCGACGGCATCAACGTGATGACCGACGACTTCCGCGAGATCCTGCCCGACATGCGGAGACTGAACTCGCTGATGCCGCAGATGGTCGCGCTCATGCCCGAGATGATCGAGACCATGAAGACCATGCGGACCATGATGCTGACGATGTATCAGTCGCAGAAGGGTCAGCAGGACCAGATGGCGGCGATGTCCGAGGACGCCGACGCGATGGGCGAGGCGTTCGACGACTCGATGAACGACGACTCGTTCTACCTGCCGCCGGAGATCTTCGAGAACGCCGACTTCCAGCGCGGTCTGGAACAGTTCCTGTCCCCCGACGGGCACGCGGTGCGCTTCATCATCTCCCACGAGGGCGACCCGCTGAGCCCCGAGGGCGTGGCCAAGATCGAGAAGATCAAGACCGCGGCCAAGGAGGCGGTCAAGGGCACCCCACTGGAGGGGTCCAAGATCTACCTCGGCGGTACGGCGGCCGTGTTCAAGGACATGCAGGACGGCAACAACTACGACCTGTTGATCGCGGGCATCGCCGCGCTGGGCCTGATCTTCATCATCATGCTGATCCTGACCCGTGCTGTGGTCGCGGCCGCGGTGATCGTCGGCACGGTGGTGCTGTCGCTGGCGGCCTCGTTCGGTCTGTCCGTGCTGTTCTGGCAGCACATCCTGGGCCAGCCGCTGCACTGGATGGTGCTGGCCATGGCGGTGATCATCCTGTTGGCCGTGGGCGCGGACTACAACCTGTTGTTGGTGTCCCGCCTGAAAGAGGAGATACACGCAGGCATCGGCACCGGGATCATCCGCGCGATGGGCGGCAGTGGCTCGGTGGTCACGGCCGCGGGCCTGGTGTTCGCGCTGACGATGATGTCGATGGCGGTCAGTGAGCTGACCGTGATCGGACAGGTCGGTACGACCATCGGTCTGGGCCTGCTGTTCGACACGTTGGTGATCCGGGCCTTCATGACGCCGTCGATCGCCGCGCTACTGGGGCCGTGGTTCTGGTGGCCACAGCGTGTCCGCAACCGGCCCGTCCCCGCACCATGGCCCAGACCCGGTGGGCTGCAATCGGATCCGTCAGAAGGAGTGAGGGCATGAAGCGCGTACTGATCGGTGTCGCGACGGTCGCCGCGGGCTTGGCGTTCGCCGCGCCCGCAGCAGCCGACCCGGACACCGCGTTCTCCAACGAGCTGCACACGTACGGGATCTACGGGCAGAAGGACTACAACGCCTGGATCGGCAAGATCGCGTGCAAGCGGGTCGCGACCGGCGTCGACGCGGATGCGTTCGAGGCGGCCGACTTCGTGCACAACCAGCTGGAGAAGGGCGCCACCACCGAGCAGGCGTGGCAGTTCCTGGCCGCGGGTCTGCGGACCTACTGCCCCGACCGGCTGCCGATCCTCGACCAGGCGCGTCAGTAGTTTTCAGCGCATCGCGCGCGAATGTGGGTGTTGTGCACGCTTTTCTCTGAAAATGCGTGCACAGCACCCACATTCGCGTTGCGCCCCCGGGGTCCTGCCGTCCCACGCATAACAGAAATCCACGTTCTGCAGTGGTGCACTTGCACTTTCGCTGCAGAACGTGGATCTGTGTGACGTTCGGGGCTGCCCTGGTTACCGGGCGACGGGCCAGTGCCACACGGACATGTCGCCGCGCGGGTAGTCCATGCAGACATCGGTGGCGTGGGCCACGACGCCCTTGTTGTTGAAGAAGATCTTGGCCCAGTTGCCCCAGCGGGTGGCCACCTGCTCGTAGTACACGTTGGTGGCGGTGTTCTCGGAGTACTGGCGCCGGCCGACCGGGTCCAGCGAGAAGAACCAGTGGATGCGGTCGAACGCGGCCTGCTGGACGTCGGCAGGACGGTTGGCGCGGTCCATCATGTACCGCTCGAAGTACACCGGACTGGTGTCGCGCACCGCGGCCAGGTACTGCTCGACGTCGCAGGTGGTGTGGATGATGCGACGCGGAACCGGATAGTCCTCGGTGGAGTCGGCCATCGCCGGTCCGGCCAGGCTCGCGCTCACCGCGGCGGCGCCGAGGAATCCCAGACCCACCCGTGCGACGCGACTCATCAATCCGCTCATCGTCTCTCCAGCCTCATCGTTCGGTCGGGTCCCACAGATTGTATAGCGCAGCTAGGCAGCTGGGCGGGCTCGCTCATCGTCAGCCTCCGCCGGTGACGGGGTTCGACGTCAGCGAGATCCAGCCACCGTTGATCCACACTCCCCAGCGTCCGCCCCAGCCCGAATTCCACACCACGGGCTGGCCGATCCAGACCTCGGCGGGCTTGGGCGGCGCCCAGGCCGGCGGCACCTCGCCCAGCGCGGGCAGCGGCGGCGGAGGCGGTTGCGCACCGGCGACAGCGGCCGAACCCAGAAGGCCGGCAGCCAACCCGCCGGCGACCGCGGCAGCGGCCAGCGTGGTCTTGATCGGGGTCATCGCATCACTTTCGGATCGGTAACCGGACAGGATAATTAGCATATATAACCAGCGCGCGGCGTGCCGAATCCAGGGTTGCCGTTTTGCCCCTCCACCTCGCCTCTGCCTGACATTCTTGGAGCCGTCTGTAACGCCCCCAGCGAGGAGAACTGATGTCGGCACCATCGGCGGTGGAGACCAGCAGCGACACCCACGGACCACGCCGGGCGTGGGCGGCGGTGTCGGTGCTGGCGGTGGTCGGCACGCTGAACTACGCCGACCGGTTCCTGCCCGCCGTGCTCGCCGAACCGATCCGCGAAGAACTGTCGTTGTCCGACACCGCGATCGGGCTCATCAACGGTTTCGGCTTCCTGGCCGTGTACGCGCTGATCGGCATCCCGATCGCCCGCATCTCCGACCGCGGGGCCTACGGGCTGGTGATCTCGGGCTGTCTGTCGCTGTGGGGCGTGATGACGATGCTCGGTGGTGCCGTGCAGTCCGGTTTCCAGCTCGCGCTGACCCGCGTGGGCGTCGCGATCGGCGAAGCCGGGTCGACTCCGGCCGCGCACGCCTACGTGGCCCGCAATTTCGCGCCCGAGCGCCGCGCCGCTCCCCTGGCGGTGATCACCCTGGCGATCCCGCTGGCCAGTGCCGCCAGCCTGATCGGCGGCGGGCTGCTGGCCCAGGCGTTGGGCTGGCGCACCGCGTTCGTGGTGATGGGCGCGATCAGCGTGGCCGTCGTGCCGGTCGTCCTGGCCGTCGTCGGGCGCAGGCAGCGGCCGCTGGCCGAAACCGTGGCGGTGCACCAGGTTCCGGTGAAGTGGTGGGACATCCTGCGCAAGCCGAGCTACCTGGCGATCGTGGCCGGGGCGGCGTCGATCTCGGTGGCCGGCTACGCGCTGACGACGTTCGCGCCCGCATTCCTGATGCGTGCCCGGGGCATGTCGCTCGGCGACGTCGGGCTGCAGTACGGGCTGGCCAGCGGCATCACCGGCATCCTGGGCCTGCTCGTCGTCGGCAAGGTGGCCGACCGGCTCTCGGCGGTGGATCCGCGCTGGCTGCTCTGGCTGGTCGCGCTGATGACCGCGGTGCTGATCCCGTTCTCCACGCTCGGTTTCCTGGTCGGCAGCGCGACGCTGTCGGTGTGCTTCATCGCGTTGAGCTACGTCGTGGGCACGGCGTACATGGCGCCGTCGATCGCGGCGATCCAGCGCCTCGTGCCGGCCGAGCAGCGTGCCACCGCGTCGGCGATCTTCCTGTTCTTCAGCGCGATCCTCGGGTCGGTGGGCCCGCTGGTGGCGGGGCTGATCAGCGACGCGCTCAAGCCGGAACTCGGCGATCTCTCGCTGGGGCGGGCGCTGCTGTGCGTGGTGCCGGTGATGCACCTGGTCGCCATCGGCTGCTACCTGCTGGCGAGCCGGCGCTTCCTGCGCGAGATCGTCGCCTGAGCCTGATCAGAGCCTGATCGACCGCTGCGCGCTCAGAGCCCGAACTGGTCCTCGACCACACCCAGCCACACCTGGGCGGCATCGATGGCCACCTTCTCGCTGATGAACGCGTGCTGGGTGCCGGTGTAGACGTCGCGGAACGCGCGCTCCAGCCGGCTGCCCTCGCGGATCGAACTCGTACCCGCGGCCAGATGCGCCCACTCCGCGCAGCCGCGCGCGACGTCGGTGGCATAGACCGCCGCGACCCTCATGTCCGCGCGCAACGTCGGCGTCAGGTCGCCGCCGGCGGCCACGGCGGCTTCGGCGGCGCCGAACGCGTCGAGCACCAGCAGGCGGGCCGCCCGCCACGCCGCGACGTGGTGGGCCAGCCCTTTCTGGAAGGTGGGTCGGCTCGCCAGCGCGGCCATGTCACTCATCCGGAACTTCGTCGCGGCGAGCTCGGCGACGTCGTCGAGCATGCTCTTGGCCACCCCGAGCGCCCAGGCCGCGTGGCCCGCAGCGGTCACCGGCATCATGCCCATCCGGGTCGCGGGTGAGCTGCCCCGCAGCGGCTGCCGGGTGAACAACGCGAAAGTGCGTGCGTGCGGCACGAATACGTCGTCGATCGCGTAGTCGTAGGAGCCGGTGCCCTTGAGACCCTGCACGTGCCAGCCGTCGGCGAACGCGACGTCCGCCCGCGGCACCACGGCCACCAGCATGTCGGGCACTCCCTCGGCGACCCAGCGGATCTCGCCGTCGACCATCGGCAGGAATCCGGCGGCGACGTACTGGGCGTGCCCGGTGCCGGAACCGAAGCTCCACGACCCGGTCAGCCGGTAGCCGCCGTCGACGGCGACGCCCTGGCCGTTGGGGAAGAACTGGCCGCCCATCGTCACCCGGTTGTCGTTGGCCGTGAAGACCTCGGCGAACCCGGGGTCGGGCAGATAGGCCGCCGCGGCGAACGACGACGGCAGGTTCGCGATCCCGACCCAGCCGAACGAGCCGTCCTGCCAAGCCATCTCGATCCACGTCTCGATCATCTCGGCGAAGCTCGGTTCGACGCCGCCCGCAGGCACGGGGTTGAACGCCGTCATCAGCCCGGACGACCACATCGCGTCGACGACCGCCGGTGTCATCGTGCGGATCCGCTCGCATTCGGCAGCCTGTTCGCACACCAGCTCACGCATTCCGCGGGCACGATCTGCCACCGCCGTCACGGCGTCGACGTTAGCCGCTCAGGGCAGGGCACTGAACAGAATCGCCGGATCTGTCATCTCGAGGGGAATCTGGACCACGGGAACGGAGACCGCGGGGCCCGGCCACTCGCCGGTGAGGTGCTCCTGGGGCGTCGGCACCGCCTCCGGGGCAGTCAGGTGCGGCACCGCGACCGCGGCCGGGGTGGGCGCGGGTGCGGGCGCGGCCGCGACGTAGGCCCGGGGCGCCGGCGTCCACACCGGGCTCGCGTCCTCTTCGACCGGTTCGACCACTTTGCGGACCATGCCGGCCGTCGCGCTGGTCGGCGCCGAGACGGCCACCCAGCCGGTGCCCGTCGGCGCGGTCTGCTCGGTCACCGCGGCGGTCTGCTCGACGCGCGGCGCCGTTCCCGAGGTGACCAGCAGGCCGGCCAGCAGTGCCGCCGCGGCGGCGCCGAGCACGGCGACCGCGATACGGCGACGGCTCAGGCCGCGGCGACCGCGGGATGCGCCACGGGATTCGATGGGGCCCTGCGCGACGGCGGCGCCGTAGGCCAGTGCCAGTCCGGGGGCGGTGTCGGGGGCGACCATGACGCCCAGCGCGTGGGCCAGCGGCACCGTTTCGACGTCGGCGATGCCGAGGTCGATGAGTTGGGCGGCCAACCGGATGCCGTCGCGGCTGACGTCGTCGTCCCATGTCAGCCGGATCCGGTCGACGCGGTGGCCGCCGGCGGCGGCGATCATCCCGGCGCCCCTGGCGGCCGCGCGGGCGATCTCGGTACCGGGCTGGAACGTGAGCTCGTCATGGTCGACGATGGCGCGGTCGGCGTCGTCGACCAGCACCCAGACGACGGCCTGGGAGGTCAGTGAGAGCCCCAGAATCATGCCCACGGGCGTCCCCTTCCGTCGTTTCGCGGTGTGTGCGATGTATCGGGCGGCTCTGAGGTGGTGTTACAACCCGGTCTTCGGCTCTCGGGTACTGGACACCGCGCACCGCACGCCATAGTCTCCTCCCAAAGGTCGGCTCTCAGACCTTTAGGTCTCGGGCGTGCGCGCTCGTGCAGGCCGGGCAGCAGCGTAACGCCGGCCCGCGATCCGCGCGCGCCGTACGCGGTGCGGCACCGCTGCCGTGCCGCTCCTTCGCGTACCGTCGGATCTTCGAATCATGTTGCGGATCCGCTGATTTCACGGCCCCGTTACGACGCCACCGCACGCCGCCGCAGAGTAGTGTGCTAGCTCACGACGCGGAAGGAGTCCGTTACATGAGCGGCGAAAGTCGTAGTTCACACACCGTGCGCGGCGTGGAGGCGCACCGGGAGTCCGAGACCTATCTGCAGAAGCGGCAACTGAAGACGGGCAGCGCGGGCTGGATTCTGCTCGCCGGGCTCGGCATCAGCTACGTGGTGTCCGGGGACTACTCCGGGTGGAACTTCGGCCTCGGGCAGGGCGGCTTCGGCGGCCTGGCCATCGCGGCGGTGGTGATCGCGGCGATGTACCTGGCCATGGTCCTCGGCATGGCCGAGATGTCGTCGGCGCTGCCCGCCGCCGGTGGTGGCTACACGTTCGCCCGTCGGGCGCTCGGCCCGTGGGGCGGATTCGCCACGGGCACAGCGATCCTGATCGAGTACGCGATCGCACCTGCCGCCATCGCGACGTTCATCGGCGCCTACGTCGAGTCGCTGAACCTGTTCGGCATCACCGACGGCTGGTGGGTCTACCTCGCCGCCTATGCGATCTTCATCGGCATCCATCTGTCCGGTGTGGGCGAAGCGCTCAAGGTCATGTTCGTGATCACCGCGATCGCGCTGGTGGGCATCGTGGTGTTCGCGATCGCGGCGATCCCCCGGTTCGACAGTGCGAACCTGACCGACATCGCCGTCACCGACGCCGTAGGCGCGTCCTCGATGTTGCCGTTCGGCCTGCTGGGCGTGTGGGCGGCGATCCCGTTCGCGATCTGGTTCTTCCTGGCCATCGAGGGGGTTCCGCTGGCGGCCGAGGAGGCCGAGGAGCCCGAGCGCAACGTCCCCAAGGGCATCATCGCCGGGATGGCGGTGCTGCTGGTCACCTGCGTGACCGTGCTGGTGCTGACCACCGGGGCCGGCGGCGCCGCGGCGATGTCGGAGTCGGGCAATCCGCTGGTGGAGGCGCTCGGCGACAGCGGATTGGCCAAGGTCGTCAACTACATCGGGCTGGCCGGTCTGATCGCGAGCTTCTTCTCGATCATCTACGCGTACTCGCGGCAGCTGTTCGCGCTGTCGCGGGCCGGGTACCTGCCCAAGATCCTGTCGGTGACCAACAGGCGCAAGGCACCGACGCTGGCACTGATCGTGCCCGGCGTCATCGGGTTCCTGCTGTCGTTGATCGGCAAGGGCGACCTGCTGCTCAACATGGCCGTGTTCGGGGCCGCGGTGAGCTACGTGCTGATGATGGTCAGCCACATCGTGCTGCGCAGGCGCGAGCCCGACATGCCGCGCCCGTACCGCACGCCGGGTGGGGTCGCGACCACGGGTTTCGCGTTGGTGATCACGGTGCTCGCGGTCATCGCGACGTTCCTCGTCGACAGTGTCGCCGCGCTGTGCTGTCTGCTGGTGTTCGCCGCGTTCATGGCGTACTTCGGTCTCTTCAGCAGGCACCACCTGGTGGCCAACTCCCCCGACGAGGAATTCGCCGCGCTGGCGGCCGCCGAGGGCGAGCTCCGGTGACCGCCCGTCGGCGTCACCGGCCGAAGCCGGCCTCCCGCAGCGCCTGAGCCATCGAGCCCGCCGGACGGCTCTGTTCTTTGCGACCGGAGTTGTTGGTCCGCTGCGGGTTTCGTTTCGGTGCGGCGGGCCGTTCGCCGCCGCGGCGGGGGGTGCGCTCAGGTTTGACGTCGTCGTCGAGGCGAAGGCTCAACCCGATGCGTTGCCGCTCGACGTCGACGTCGACGACCTTGACCCGCACCACCTGACCGGACCGCACGACCTCGTGCGGGTCGGAGACGAACCGGTTGGACATCGCCGAGACGTGCACCAACCCGTCCTGGTGCACGCCGACGTCGACGAATGCGCCGAACGCGGCCACGTTCGTCACCACCCCCTCCAGGATCATGCCCACCTTGAGGTCGCCGACCTTCTCCACGCCCGCGGCGAACGTCGCGGTGGTGAATGCCGGACGTGGGTCCCGGCCCGGCTTCTCGAGTTCGGCGAGGATGTCGGTGACCGTCGGGATGCCGAAGCGGTCGTCGGCGAAGTCGGCGGGCCGCAGGGTGCGCAGCGTGCGTTCGTTGCCGATGATCTCGGCGAGCATGACGCCCGAGCGGTCCAGAATCCGCCGCACCACCGGGTAGGCCTCGGGGTGCACGCCGGACGCGTCCAGTGGATCCTCCCCGTCGCGGATCCGCAGGAAGCCCGCGCACTGTTCGAAAGCCTTGGGGCCCAGGCGCGGCACGTCGAGCAGCGCGCGTCGGTTCTGGAACCGGCCGGTCTTGTCCCGGTGGGCGACGATCGCCTCGGCCAGCGACTCGGTGATCCCCGAGACGCGGGACAGCAGCGGGACCGACGCCGTGTTCAGGTCGACACCGACGGCGTTGACCGCGTCCTCGACGACCGCGCCCAGGCTCTTGGCCAGGATGCCGGGGGTGACATCGTGCTGGTACTGCCCCACCCCGATCGACTTCGGCTCGATCTTGACCAGTTCGGCGAGCGGGTCCTGGAGACGCCGCGCGATCGACACCGCGCCGCGCAGCGTCACGTCGAGGTCGGGGAGCTCGTGCGCGGCGTAGGCGGATGCCGAGTACACCGACGCGCCGGCCTCGCTGACCATCGCCTTGGCCGGTGCCTTCGCTCCGGCCGCGCGGATGTCGGCGATGAGTTCGCCTGCCAGGGCGTCGGTTTCGCGGGACGCGGTGCCGTTGCCGACCGCGATCAGCTCGACGCCGTGACGGGCCACCAGCGCTGCGAGAGTCGCTTTGGCGGTGTCCCACTGCTTCTGCGGCTGGTGCGGGAAGATCGCGCAGGTGTCGAGCACCTTGCCGGTGCCGTCGACGACCGCCACCTTCACCCCGGTCCGGAAACCGGGGTCCAGCCCCATCGTGGTGCGGTTGCCGGCGGGGGCGGCCAGCAGCAGATCCTTGAGGTTCTTGGCGAACACCGTCACGGCGTCCTGCTCGGCGCGCAGCCGCAGGCGCACCCGGGCGTCCACCGACGCCGACACCGACAGCCGGGTCCGCCACGCGAAGCCGACGGTCGACGCCAGCCACGGCGTGGCGGCTGCGCCGGCGGTCAGGTCGATGTCGAGCGCGGAGGCGATCATCGCCAGGTAGTGATCGTCGTCGCCGCCGTCCAGGCTCAACGCCAGCACCTGCTCCTTCTCGCCGCGTAGCACCGCCAGCACCCGGTGCGACGGCATCGCCTCGAGCTGTTCGGAATGGTCGAAGTAGTCCCGGAACTTCTGCGCCTTCTCCCCTGCCGCGGCGCCCTCGGAGGCCGGCCTGGCCCGCAGGGTCCCCTGCTCCCAGAACCGCTCGCGCAGCGCGCCCACCAGCTCGGCGTCCTCGGCGGCGCGTTCGACGATGATGTGACGGGCGCCCTCCAGCGCGGCCGCGGCGTCGGCGACCTGCTCGCCGAGGTAATCCGCGGCCACCACCTCGGGTGTCAGGGTCGGGTCGGCCAGCAGGCGTGCGGCCAGCGGTTCGAGGCCGGCTTCCCTGGCGATCTGCGCCTTGGTGCGCCGCTTGGGCTTGTACGGCAGGTAGATGTCCTCGACGCGCGCCTTGGTGTCGGCGGCCATCAGCGCCGCGGTCAGCTCGTCGGTGAGCTTGCCCTGCTCCTTGATCGACGCCAGCACCGCGTTGCGGCGGTCGTCGAGCTCGCGCAGGTAGGCCAGCCGTTCCTCCAGCAGGCGCAGCTGGCCATCGTCGAGGCTGCCTGTCACCTCTTTGCGGTAACGGGCGATGAACGGCACTGTCGCACCCTCGTCGAGCAGGCGCACAGCCGCGGCGACCTGCGACTCCGCGACGGCCAGTTCCTCAGCGAGACGGGCGTTTACAGACTTGACTGCGCCAGACGTGATCACGCGCGGAACCCTACTCGAGTTTCGATGACGACCTGCCGGGTAGTCGCCGGTATGAGCACCGATGTGGCCGACTTCATCCTCGACCGCCTTCGCCAGTGGAACGTCACCCACGTCTTCGGCTACCCCGGGGACGGCATCAACGGACTGATCTCGGCGCTCGGCCGCGCCGACGACGACCCGCTGTTCATCCAGACCCGGCACGAGGAGATGGCCGCGCTGGCCGCCGTGGGGTACGCGAAGTTCTCCGGCGAAGTCGGGGTGTGCATGGCGACGTCGGGTCCGGGAGCGGTACATCTGCTCAACGGTCTGTACGACGCCAAGCTCGACCACGTGCCGGTGGTCGCGATCATCGGGCAGACCGCCCGCAGCGCGATGGGTGGCAGCTATCAGCAGGAGGTCGACCTGCAGGCGCTGTTCGGTGACGTCGCCAGCGACTACGTCGTCGAAGTCAACGTCTCCGAACAGCTCCCCGCCACGCTCGACCGCGCGATCAGGACCGCCAGGACCAGGCGGGGGCCGACCGTGGTGATCCTCCCGTCGGATCTGCAGGAGCAGGAGTACGAGCCGCCAGAGCACAAGTTCAAGCACGTCCCGTCCAGCGATCCGGCCGACGAGTTCGGGATCATCACCCCCGCCGAGGATCAGGTGCGCCGCGCCGCGGAGATTCTCAACGACGGCGAACGCGTCGCGATCCTGATCGGCCAGGGGGCCCGGGGAGCGCACCGGGAGATCATCCGCGTCGCCGAGCTCACCGGCGCGGGCGTGGCGAAAGCCCTGCTGGGCAAGGACGTTCTGCCCGACGATCTTCCGTTCGTCACCGGTCCGATCGGGCTGCTCGGGTCGCGGCCGAGTTACGAGATGATGCGCGACTGCGACACGCTGCTCATCGTCGGCTCGAACTTCCCGTACACCCAGTACCTGCCGGAGTTCGGCCAGGCGCGCGCGGTGCAGATCGATGACGACGGCACCTCGATCGGGATGCGGTATCCCACCGAGCTCAACATCGTCGCCGATGCCAAGGCGACTTTGGTTGCGCTGCAACAACATCTGCAGCCCAAGCCGCAGACGAGCTGGCGGGACACCATCGAGGCCAACGTCGCGCAGTGGTGGGCGGTGCTGGAACAGCAGAGCATGGTCTCGGCGGAGCCGGTCAACCCGATGCGTATCGCGTGGGAACTGTCGAAACGACTGCCCGCCAACGCGATTGTCACCGCGGACTCGGGGTCGTCGACGACGTGGTACGCGCGCTGCCTGAAGTTCACCGCAGAGATGCGCGGTTCGGTGTCGGGCACGCTGGCCACCATGGGGTGCGCGGTGCCGTATGCGATCGGCGCGAAGTTCGCCCACCCGGACCGTCCGGTGATCGCCCTGGTCGGTGACGGCGCCATGCAGATGAACGGCCTCAACGAACTGCTGACGATCAGCCGGTACCGCGACGAGTGGGACGACCGGCGCCTCGTGCTGTGCGTGTTCGGGAACGGCGACCTCAACCAGGTGACCTGGGAGCTGCGGGCCAGCGGTACACCGAAGTTCGAGCGGTCCCAGAGCCTGCCCGCCGTCAGTTACGCCGAGGTGGCCCGGGCCATGGGGGTGGACGCGATGACGGTCGAGTCGGAGTCCGCCCTCGGCGACGCGTGGGACTGGGCGCTCTCGTCACCGGGGCCCACCCTGCTCGATGTCCGGTGCGATCCGGAGGTCCCACCGATCCCTCCGCACGTGACGTCGGACCAGATGCTGGCCTGAGTCGAGCCTTGGCCCAAGGCGATCCGGGTGCCCGGCACCTGGTCTATCAGACCGTCAAGAGCGTCGTGACCGAGCGTTTGACACGTTCCTGAACGGGTATTGCGGTGGGGCTCCTGCTACCCCGAACTCGGAGGCACCTTTCATGCCAGCTCCGCGCAAGCGCGACCAGTCCGCACCCGCCCGGGTCAGCCCCACCGGTGCTTCGAAAAGCACTGATGAGCAACCCGATCCGAGGGCGCAGACCGGTCGTTACCTCACCACTGCGCAGGGTGTACGGATCCCCGACACCGACCATTCACTGAAGGCCGGAAGCCGCGGGCCCACCTTGATGGAGGATTTTCACCTGCGGGAGAAGATCACCCATTTCGACCACGAACGCATCCCGGAGCGGGTGGTGCACGCCCGCGGCGCCGCAGCGCACGGCGTGTTCGAGGCCTACGGCAACGCGGCCTCGATCACCAAGGCCGCGTTCCTGGCCAAGAAAGGTCAGCAGACCGACGTCTTCTGCCGTTTCTCGACCGTGCTCGGCTCCCGCGGTTCGGCCGACACCGTCCGCGACACCCGCGGATTCGCGGTCAAGTTCTACACCGAGGAGGGCACTTTCGACCTCGTCGGCAACAACATCCCGGTCTTCTTCATCCAGGACGGCATCAAGTTCCCCGACGTGATCCACGCGGGTAAGCCGCATCCGGACCGGGAGATCCCGCAGGCGCAGTCCGCGCACGACACGTTCTGGGATTTCGTGTCGCTGCACACCGAGGCCACCCACCACGTGTTCTGGAACATGAGTGACCGCGGCATCCCGCGCTCCTACCGCACCATGGAGGGCTTCGGCGTCCACACCTTCCGGCTGGTGAACGGCAAAGGTGAGACCAGCCTGGTGAAGTTCCACTGGAAGCCGGTGGCCGGCGTCCACTCGCTGGTGTGGGAGGAAGCCCAGCTCGCCGCGGGCTTCGACCCCGACTTCCACCGCCGCGACATGGCCGACGGCATCGAGGCGGGTGCGCCGCTGGAGTACGAGCTCGGTGTGCAGGTGATGCCCGACGACGGCACCGAGACCTTCGAGGGCATCGACCTTCTCGACCCGACCAAGATCGTGCCCGAAGAGCTGGTGCCGGTGCAGCGGATCGGCAAGCTGACCCTGAACCGCAATCCCACCAACTACTTCGCGGAGACCGAGCAGGTCGCATTCCACACCGGCAACCTGGTGCCCGGCATCGAGGTGACCAACGACCCGCTGATGCAGGCCAGGCTGTTCTCGTACCTGGACACGCAGCTGACCCGGCTGGGCGGGCCGAACTTCACCCAGCTGCCCATCAACCGGCCCCGCTGCCCGGTCAACGACATGTTGCGCGACGGCATGCACCAGACGGCCATCCACACCGGCCAGGCGCCGTACCGGCCGAACAGCATCGACGGCGGTGAACCGCTGGTCGCCGACGCCGACGAGGGCGGATACGTGCAGAGCGCCCGTCCGGTGGAGGGCCGGGTCGGGCGGGTCGCGCCGACGTCGTTCGACGACCACTTCACCCAGGCGGCGATGTTCTACCGGTCGCTGACCCCGATCGAGCAGGCCCACATCGTCGAGGCGTTCACCTTCGAACTCGGCAAGTGCTACGAGCAGGCCATCAAGGAGCGCGAGCTGGAGGTGCTGGCCAACGTCGACGCCGATCTGTGTGAGCAGGTCGCGCAGGGGCTGGGCCTTCCGGCCCCCAAGGGCAATCCGCCCGTCGAGGTGACGCTGTCACCGGCCCTGTCCCAGGTCGTCACCACACCAGGACCGGTCAAGGGTCGCAAGGTCGCGATCATCGCCGACGAGAACTCCGACCTGGCCGGGGTGGCCAAACTGGTCAAGGCGATGGACAAGGCCGGGGTCGTCCCGGCGGTCGTCGCGCCGGCCGGTGGGCAACTGAAGTCGGGCAGGCGCACGCTGGTGGTGGACCGCACGTTCGACACCGCGCGATCCATCGAGTTCGACGCCGTCGTGGTGGCCGGTGGCGCACTCGCGCGTGCCGACATCAAGATGGTCATCCTCCTGCAGGAGATGCTTCGGCACTGCAAGCCGGTGGCGGCATGGGGCGATGCGCGCACGGCCCTGCAGAACGCCGACATCGACCTCGGTCTGCCCGGCGTGCTGACGGCCGACGACGTGTCGACGTCCTTCGGCGCCGAGTTGCTGGCCGCGCTCGGTATGCACCGGGTCTGGGAGCGCGCGGAAGCGGTGATGTCCTCGGCAGTCGCTCCGGTGCGCGCCGAGGCTCCGAAAACCCGGCGCACACGGCGTAAGTGAGCCTTTCGCATTCGGATCTCGGCGGCGTGACTTTCGTCCCGCGCTGCGACGAGCATTGCCTGACGTGTCATAATTCCAGGCATTGCTCGCGCAGCGTGGGATGAAAGGTGCTGGTGGACTTGAGGACCGTGCCGTCTGGCGATTCGACTCGTCGGTAGGCAGCGTCGGGTTCTTGACCGCACCTGGTGAGCCGCTCCCACTGACGCGCGCCGAATTCTCCGCCGACCACCCGCGGGCCGTACGCGAACGCCTGCACGCGATCTACGGCGAAGACATCGGTATCCAGCTGCCGACGCGGCTGCGCCGATTCGTTACCACCACGTCCGGCACGCGTCGGCCGGCTTCCAGGTCGACCAGGTGACCCATTCGGGCACAACGACTCTCACAGCCGAGCAGCTCCGTGAGGACGTCGTACTCTGGGTTCACGCCGGCACAGTGCTGTACCGGTCCGGGCAGGACTGCGCAGAGGCAGGTCGGGGCGACCTGAGACTGGTCACAGCGGGCCGGCGCCCGGTGTCGGTGGAGTTCACCACCGCACGCGTCACCGCGATCCACCTTCAGGGTGCACACCCCCGCTCGGCCGGCCGTGCGGGCTGGCTGGCACCGCGCACGCAGGCGACGTCCGAGATGCTCAAACGCACGATCAGCTACGTCACCGACGTGCTGGAGTCCGACGACCGCAGGGCCGCGGAAAGCATGGTCGACGCGCTCGCCGCCCTGTTGCGTGCTGCGACACTGGCCGGCTTCCACACCACACCGACGATCACACCGTGCCGCTGCCGACGGAGACCTTCCCGGAGACGTTGCGCACGGTGCTGGCCTATATCGACGCCAACGCCGGGCGCGGCATCTCCATCGCTGATCTGGCCGCGAAGGCGTTCGCCACCCCGCGAACCATCCAGTACCTGTTCCGGCGCCACCTCGGGACCACTCCCTCGGCCCACCTCCGCCGGGTGCGGTTGGCCAAGGCACGCCAGGAACTGATCCTCGCCGACCGCTCGACGACGACGGTCACCGCAACCGCGACGCGCTGGGGGTTCGGGCACACGGGACGGTTCGCCGTGCTCTACCGCGAGGTGTACGGCGAGAGCCCGCACCAGACCTTGGCGCGCCGAGGCGCGCGGTCAGGCGATCGCGGTGTCGTCGGAGTCGAGCATCCCGTTGCGAAGGCGGGTCAGTGACTGCGTCAGCAGCCGCGACACGTGCATCTGTGAGATTCCCATGCGCGCCGCGATCTCCGACTGTGTCAACGATTCGAAAAACCGCATGATGACGATCCGGTACTCGCGCGCGGGCAGCGACGCCAACTGGGCGCGCAGCGCATCGCACTCGTCGATGAACCCGATATCCCGGTCCGGGCTCCCCAATCGGTCGATCATCGCGGCACTCCCATCCTCGCGCGTGGGACCGGAATCGATCGACCGTGTCTTGAATCCGGCCGCGGCGGTCAGCGCCTCGACGACGTCCATCCGGTCCACCGCCAGCAGTTCGGCCAGCTCCGCCGAATTCGGGGAGCGGCCGAGTCGCTGCGTCAGCTCCGCCGTGGCCTGCCCCAGCGCCGGATAGAGGTCCTTGAGCCGACGGGGCACGTTCACGGCCCAGCCGCAGTCCCGGAAGTACCGCTTGACCTCGCCGAGCATGGTGGGAACCGCGAAGGACAGGAACTCGTTCCCCGCAGCGGGGTCGAACCGGTTGACCGCGTTGATCAACCCGACCCGCGCCACCTGGACCAGGTCCTCGTGCGCTTCCCCTCTGCGGTCATACCGCCGGGCGATCCGGTCGGCCAGCGGAAGGCAGTTGCGGATGATCTCGTTGCGAAGCCTGGCATGCTCGGCGGCGTCGTCCGGCAGCAACGACAGCCTGTCGAAGGCCGCGGCGACCCAAGCGAGGTCGAGCCCGTCGGACGCACTCATGCCGGTTGGCATACCCGTCCACGGCCCGGCGTACCGACGGCGACCCCCCGACTTCTCCGGCGTCCGCTCAAGTGGTGCTGAAACCGATGCTACGCAGGAACTTTGGGACGGTCGCGGGGACGAAACACTTCGCCTGGCGGATATTCCTCGGTGCCCGCGTTTCGCTTTGTGGCTGGTCGGAATTGGGGGTACCCCCTCGCCATGAAGACCTCAGGTGCCGACCAGTTCGTTCCGGAAAGCCGCGATCTCGCCGGGCTGGCCGCCGCCGCGCAGTCCTGCCGTGGTTGCAGCCTGTACGCCAACGCCAGCCGCGCCGTCTTCGGCAGCGGTCCCGGTGACGCCCGCATGATGATGATCGGCGAGCAGCCCGGCGACCGCGAAGACCTCGCCGGTGAACCGTTCGTCGGACCCGCGGGCCGCTTGCTCGACAAGGCTTTGGACGAAGCGGGTCTGAGCCGTGCTCCGGTCTATCTGACCAATGCGGTCAAGCACTTCAAATTCGCCCCGCCCGAGCGCGGGACCCGCCGTATCCACAAGACGCCCAGCCGCACGGAGGTGGTCGCGTGCCGGCCGTGGCTGTTCGCGGAACTGGAGGCCGTGGAGCCCGCCGTGGTGGTGCTGCTGGGAGCCACCGCCGCCAAATCTCTGCTCGGCAACTCGTTTCGTCTCACCGCGCACCGCGGCGAGGTCCTTGAACTGCCACCCGACACCGTCCCGAACGGTGTGCGTGATGCGAAAGCGGTGGCGACCGTGCACCCTTCGGCGGTGCTGCGTGGGCGCTCCCAGGACCGTGAGGAGTCGTTCCGGTCGCTGGTGGCCGATCTGCGGTTCGCCGGTGCGCTTCTGGACGGGTGAACGTTTGCGCGGCTCCGCTCCGGGCACCCGAAGGCCATGCAGTCACATCGTTTTCGCTCGCTTCTGGAAGCCGACGGCCCGTTCGCGTCTGTGTATGTCGACGACTCGCACGACACCGCCGATGCGGAGAAACAGTCCGAGTTGCGGTGGCGCGCCGTCGCGGAGCAGCTGAGCGCCCAGGGAGCTGATGCCGAGTTGATCGACAGCGTCCGTCGTGGACTCGAGGAGACGCCGCCGGCCGTCGGCCGCAGTGGGTGCGCGGTGATCGCCGATCGCGGGGTGCGTCTCGTCGAGCGTCTGGTGCGGCCTCCGGAGCAGCCCACCGCACGTGTCTCCGAGCTGCCCTATCTGATTCCCGCGGTGGTGCACGGCGCCGACGACCGCCCATACCTGCTCGTGGTCGTGGACCACCAGGGTGCCGACATCACCGTGCGGGCCGGTGGCCGAAGCCGCAGCAGCACCGTCACCGGCGGCGAGTACCCGGTGCACAAGGCGACCGGTGCCGAGTCGCCCGGCTACGGCGACCCGCAGCGCGCGGCGGAAGGGGCGCGGCTGAAGAACATCCAGAAGGTCGCCGACGAAGTGGTGAAGGCCTTCGACGACGGCGGACCCGACGTCGTGTTCATCGCGGGCGAGGTCACCTCACGTGCCGACCTGCTCGGCGCACTTCCGAAGCGCGTCACCGACTCGGTCACCGAGATCAACGCCGGTGCCCGCGGCAGTATCGACGAGTCGGCGCTGCAGCACGACATCGAGACGCAGCTGCGCCTGCGCCGTGTCGATGACATCGATGCCGCCGCGCAGAGGTTCAACGCCGAGCATGACCGTGACTCCGGGTTGGCCACCGAGGGCCTCGCCGGCGTCTGCGCCGCACTGCGCGAAGGCGCGGTGGAAACTCTGATCATCGGCGACATCGGGGATGCCACGGTGTATCTCGGCGACTCGCCGATCAGCGTGGCGCCCACCCCTGAGGTGCTCTCCGAGCTGGGCTCCGAGCGCTGCGTGACGGTCAGGGCCGACGAGGCCCTACCCCTGGCAGCGGTCGGCATCGACGCGAACCTGATCGGTGTCGACGAACGGTTGGCCCCCAGAGACGGCGTCGCGGCGATTTTGCGGTATGCGCCGCGCACCCCGGCCACCCCGTCCTAGAGGCCGGGCAGGACCTCCATCAGCAGCACCGCCCCGTTGACCGCACCGTCACCTGAGCGGAAGGCCGTACACATCAGGCGGATACGCGCGGCTCTCCCCCGCCTGTTCACGGCCTCCACGGTGGTCTGCTCGCTGAGGTCGCCGTCGACGAACACCCGCCCGATGAGGGGCTTGACCTCGTCAGCGGGAAGCCCGATGTCCAGGCCGGGCAGCGGCTTGCCGATGACCTCGTCCTGTCGCAGGCCCCACAGCTCCTCGCATCCGCGGTTCCACACGACCACACGCATCTGCCGGTCCACGATCATCAGGGCCAGGCCGATCGAACCGACCAGCGACTCGATGAACGCCGTCGATTCCGCGAGCTCGAGGCTGCTTTCCCGCAGCGCCTCGTTGATGGTGTGCAGTTCGTCGTTGGTCGACTGCAACTCCTCGTTCATGGTCTCGAGTTCTTCGTTGGTCGATTGAAGCTCCTCGTTGGTGGTCTCCAGCTCTTCGACGGTGGACTGGAGCTCCTCGTTGGTGGTCTCCAGTTCCTCGTTCGTCGACTGCAGTTCCTCGTAGGCGGTCTCCAGCTTGCCGTTGGTCTGCACGACGGTGTCCAGCAATGCGCGCGTGGAGGTGACGTCGAAGAACACCACCGAGATCCCGAGCAGCCCGTTGTTGAGGTCCACCAAGGGGTTCACGTGGATTTCGAACCACACGGTCTCCGCGCCCGGTCTGCGCCACTGCACGTCCTGGATGCGGGCGGCGCGCCGCTCCACTCGGGCCTGTTCCAGGTAGGTCCGCAGTTCCACCGGACGGTAGGACAGGTCGAGATCGCGCAGCAGCCGGCCGATGTCGCGTTGTGAGAGGCCGAACGTGCTCTCCGCCTGCTGGTTGATCATGGCCAGGGTGTCGTCGCCGGTGACGACGATCTGTGCGACCGGGCTGGCCCGGAACGCCAGATCGCGGATCGAGGCCAGATCGGACACGTCGCCGTGGCGCTCGAGCATCGTGGCGGCCGAGTGCCGTTCACCGCTGTCGCCCGCGACCGCTGCCTTGCGGAAGACACGATGCTTCAGGTTCAGCGGAGTGAACCGGTCGGTATGGCTGAGCAGCATCTCGGCGTGCCCGAGCAACAGCACGCCGCTGGGCGCCAGCGCGAAATGCAACCGCCCCAAGACATTTCGCTGGGTGTCGGCGTTCAGATACATCAGCGTATTGCGGCACACCAGCAGGTCCACCCGCGAAATCGGTGCATCCTTGACCAGATCGTTGCGCCCGAAGATGACGGCACGCCGCAAGTCCTTGCGGAAGACGTGCCTGCCGTGGACCGACTCGAAGTAACGGTCGAGGAGTTCTTCGGGCACCGACTCCACGGCTTTGGCGTCGTAGGACGCCGCACGCGCCTCGTTCAGGGCCTCCTCGTCCACATCGGTGGCATAGATCTTGACCCGCTGCCGGAATTCCTCGACTCCCATCTCCTCGGCGAGGATCATCGCCAGCGAGTACGCCTCCTGGCCCGACGCGCAGCCGGCGCTCCAGACCCGGATGGGCTCGGTCGTGCTGCGTTCGGCCAGCAGCGTCGGCACCACTTCTTTGCGCAGGTAGTCCCACGCCGCGGGGTCGCGGAAGAAGCTCGTGACGTTGATCAGCACGGTGTTGAACAGTGCGGCGAACTCGTCGGCGCTGGCCTGCAGCGTGTCGAGGTACTCCTCGAACGTCGTGAAGCCGGCCTGGTCCATCCGATGGCGCACCCGGCGCATCAGCGAGGTGCGCTTGTAGCCGGTAAAGTCGAAACCTCGGGCGTCGCGGATGTATCGCAACAGCGCCTCGAAGGCCTCTTGCTCATCGTCGTCAGGCAGTGAGTTCAAACCGCGATCCGTTCGCCGTGGTGCTCGGACGCTCCGAACCTACTCGGTTTGACCCAGCGCCCCCAGGGTAAGGCCCCTGAAACGGAAGACACGTGGAGTTGTCATGCGCGATGAGTTCCATCGGGCCCTTGAGGCCCTCACCGAGGATCTGGCCGACATGTGCGGGCGCGCCTCGGCGATCATGGGTGTCTCGTCGGTCGCACTACTCAACGGCGACCCGGCGACCGCCGAGCGCGTCGCCTTCGAATTGAAACGGCTCACCCGGCTCGGCTCCGCGGTACACGACCGCGCGTACAGCATGCTCGCGCTGCAGGCGCCCGTCGCGCGCGATCTGCGCGCCGTCGTCGCCGCGCTCTACATCGCCGCGGACGCCGACCGGATGGGCGGGTTGGCCTCGAACGTGGCACGCACTGCGCGGCGCAGGCACCCCGACCGGGCCGTGCCGGACGACATCGCCGATCTCTTCTCCGAGATGGCTTCGCTCGCCGTGGAACTGGCCGATCTGGCCCAAGCCACCGTCCGGGGTCGTGACCCGGAGCTGGCGTGCAGGGTCTGTGACGGTGACGAGCGGATGAACGCTCTGCACCGCCAGCTGTTCGCCCGGCTGATGGAGCCGCAGTGGCAGCACGGGCCGACGGTGGCGGCGGACCTCGTACTTGTGGGTCGCTTCTACGAGCGCTTCGCCGATCATGCGGTCGAGATCGCCCGACGTGTCCATTTCGAGGTCACCGGCCACCAACTCCTCCGCGGCGGTGACGAGCATCAGAATCCATCCGGGCACCCGCTGCCCAGGTAACCGAGTCCGGCGGATCTGACCGCGCCGGGATCGAGCAGCCGACGCGTGTCGACGACCACCGCCCCCGGCGCATGGTCGGCGATCGCCGACCAGTCGAGATCACCGAACTCCGGCCACTCGGTCAGCACCACGATCGCATCCGCGGACTTCGCGGCACGGTACGGGTCGTCGACGGCGGTCACCCGCGCCCGCTCCAGCTGATCCGGATCGATGGCGGGCAGGCGCGGATCGTAGCCGCTCACCACCGCACCCTCGGCCGCCAGATGGGCGCACACCGCGAGCGCAGGGGAATCCCTGGTGTCACTGGTGGCCGCCTTGAAGGTGAGTCCCAATGCGGTGATCCGGGTGCCCGTGAGACCGCTGCCCAACGCTTCGCGCAGCGCATTGCCGATGCGTCGCGTCTGCGCGGCGTTGGTGACCCGGGCCGCTTCCACCTCACCGAGCAGCACGTCGTGGGAACGCGCGGTGTGCACCAGTGCTGCGGTGTCCTTCGGCAGGCAGGACCCGCCCCATCCCGGTCCCGGTTGCAGAAACGACGGGCCGATCCTGTCGTCGGCGCCCATGCAGGCGATCACGTCACCGATGTCGGCCCCCAGTCGCGCGCACAACGACGCGATCGAGTTCGCGTAGGACAGCTTCACCGCCAGGAACGCATTGCTGGCGTATTTGGCCAACTCCGCGCTCTCCGGGCTCATCCGCAGCAGCGGTCCGATGTCCCCGTAGGCGGCACACACCTGGTCGGCGTCGCGGTCGGCGAGTGCGCCCACCACGATGCGGTCGGGGTGCACGAAATCGGCGACCGCATGGCCTTCCCGGAGGAACTCCGGGCTGGACACCACACCGATCCGGGCGAATGCCAGCCGCCAAGCGAACCGCCGGGTGGTACCCACCGGGACAGTGGATTTCACCGCGATCACCGCACCCGGTCGCAGTACACCGGCGAGACGGCCGACCGCGTCGTCGAGCGCCCGCAGATCGGATGCGCCGTCGTTGCCCTGCGGGGTCGGCACGCAGACGAACACCACGTCGCGGTCGGCCAGCGCCGCGAAGTCGGTGGAGAACCGCAGCGTCCCGGTGTCGGTGCCGGTGGTGAGTAGTCGCGCCAGGCCAGGCTCGTCCAGTACGGCGACGCCGGCGCTGAGCCGGTCCACCTTCATCCGGTCGATGTCGACGGCGACGGTGTCGGCGCCCCGGTGGCCGGAAAGGCAGACCGCGGTGGTCAATCCGACGTAGCCGGTGCCGACGACCCCGACACGCATGTCGCTGTTCATGGGCACTGCGCCAGTACGTCTCGGGCCGCGGACAGCACCCGCGGAGCCGTCAGCAGCAGCAGGCCGGCGTCCGGGGTGTCGGCGTGCGGGTCTCCGCGATCGCCGGCCCACAGCGTGACGTGGCATCCGTGGCCGCGCGGGCCCCAGTGCTGCGGCGGGGTGGGGCCGAACAGCAGCACCGACGGGGTCCCGGTGGCGGTCGCGATGTGACCGACACCGGTGTCTCCGCAGATCAGCAGTCGACAGTCGGCGATCAACGCGACCAGTGCGAGCAGGTCGGACGTCACCGGCCAGATCGCCGACTCAGGCAATCCCGCCGCAGACCGGACCTCTTTCACGAGCTCGGCCTCGGCGGGTGAGCCGGTGATGACCACCGGGACGCCCTGCCCGGCCAGTGCCGCGGCGACCTCGGCGAATCGCTGTACCGGCCACTGCCGGGCCGGAGCGCCGGCACCGGGGTGGATCACGACGGTGTCCGAGTGGTCGGGATAACCCGGTGGCCGTTCGATGTGTAGATCGTCTGCGCGGCAGACGATGCCGGCCCAGTGCAGCATCTGGCACCAGCGGTCCACCTCGTGCTTGTCGGCTTGCCACTGTGGGCCGGCGGTCTGGGGGAAGTCGTCGTGCCGATGGGTGAACAGCATCCTGGGACGCAGTGCCAGCAGTGCGGCGATCGACTCCGGTCCTCGGCCGTGCAGGTTGACCGCGAGGTCCGGCCGCTCCGCCACCCCGCGAACCGGACCGAGCGCGGGGGTGTCGACCACCTCGTCGACCGCTCCGGTGTGCAGAGCCAGTTCGCGGTAGCGTTCGGGCGCGGCCAGCGTGATCCTGGCGTCCGGATAACGCCGGCGCAGCCCGCGCAGCGCGGGCACGGCCGTGAGCAGGTCGCCGAGCCCGAGCGCCCGCAGCACCACGATGGTCCGCGGCTCGCCGTCGTCGGCGGCTAGGGCCATGACGATTCCGTGGACGCGCACACGACGAGTTCCCGTATCTCACAGCCGGGCGGTTGCGAGAGCGCGAACAGCACGGCCGCGGCCACATCGGCGGGCTGGTTGAGCTTGGCGTCCGGCGGGGGCTTGTACTGCTCGGTGCGGCTGTCGAAGAACGCGGTGTGCATGCCGCCCGGGATCAGCAGAGTGACCCCGATGTCGCCGGCGAGTTCGGCGGCCAGGGCGCGGGTGAACCCGACGACCCCGAACTTCGATGCGCAGTAGGCGGTCGCGTCGCTGACCGCTTTGATGCCGAGTGTCGACGCGCACGTGACGATGCGGCTGCGGCCGTTCGACAGGTGCGGCAGCGCCGACCTGACGACCGCGGCGGTGCCGAGCAGGTTCACCATGACCACGCGCTCCCATTCCTTGGCGGGGACGTCGCGCAGGGTGCCGCAGGCGTCGATGCCTGCCGCGGTGAACACTCCGGTGAACGGGCCGCCGGCCTCGTCGGCCAGTGTCGCGACCGCGGCGTCCACGGCGTCCGTGTCGGCCAGGTCCGCGCAGACGTGCGCGATGCCGTCGGCGGGGCGGTCCTTGTCGATCACCAGCGGTGTCCCGCCGCGCTGCCGCACCGCGTCGGCGACCGCCGCCCCGAGGCCGGAGGCGCCGCCGGTGATCAGCACCGCGCCGGGGTTGGGGTGTGAGTGGTCTGCCATGTGCATCACCTTTCTTGGGAGGGCCCGGACCGCGCCGCGGCGATCAGGGCGGAGGAGGAGTAGCCGGCCACCGTCGGCACGATGACGACGTCGCCGCCGTGGGCCCGCACGACGCCGGCTTCGGGTAGCGCGTCCGCGGTGTAGTCACCGCCCTTGACCCAGATGTCGGGCCGGATGTCGGCCAGCAGCCGCTCCGGGGTGGGTTCGTCGAATACCGCCACGGCGTCCACGCATGCCAGCGCGGCCAGCACCCTCGCCCGGTCTGCGGCCGCCATCACCGGCCGGTCGGGACCTTTCAGCGCCCGCACCGAATCGTCGGCGTTGATCAACACGACCAACGCGTCGCCCAGTTGCCGTGCAGTGCGCAGCAATCGGATGTGGCCGGTGTGCAGCAGGTCGAAACACCCGCCGGTGGCGACCACGGTGCGGCCCGCGGCGCGCAGCCGCTCGGTCAGGGCGACCGCGTCGGTGACGCCGTGGTCGTCGGTGTGGGACCGGACCTCGGGCGGTACCGGCGAGGACACCGCCGCAGCCCCGCCCGCCGCGACGAATCGCGCTGCGGCGGTGACGGCTTCGGTGACGGCGGCCACCGGATCCGCGCCGTCGGCCATTGCGGCGGTTGCCGCCACGGCGAACCGGTCGCCGGCACCACACGCGTCGCCTACCGGCCCGGCGCCGGTCAGGGCCGGTGCACCGATGTGGGTCGTTCTGCCGTCGGCGCCGAAGACCCGGGCGCCTCGGGCGCCGAGCGTCACACACACCGCTTCGGCGTTCCATCGTTCCCGCAGTATCACCCCGGCGCTGCCGTGGCCACCGCAGAAGTGTTGCGCCTCCGCCTCGTTCGGGGTCACCAGACGACAACCCGACGTGGGCGAAGCCCCGCGCGGGTGCGGATCCCACACCACGGGCACGCGGCGGGCCGCGACACCGAGCGCCTCGCGGACCGCCAGCAGCGCCGCCACCCCGCCGCCGTAGTCAGCCACGCAGATCGCCTGCGCCCGGGCCAGCACCTGCACCGCATGCCCGGGAAGCGGACCCGGGACCGGCGTGGCCGCACCTCGGTCGATGCGCAACACGGATTGCCCGCGCGCCCTGACCCGGGTCTTGGTGACGGTGTCGCCACGCATCGGCAACGCGATCAGGTGCACCCCCGCGGACCGGAGAAGATCTGAGAGCTGTCGGGCGGCGCCATCTTCGGCGATACCGGCAATCAGTACGACGTCGTCGCGGGTGCGTGCCGCCAGCTGCGCTGCCAGCCCGGCGCCGCCGGGGCGCTGCCAGCTGCGCTCGACGTCGACCACCGGGACCGGGGCTTCGGGGCTCAGCCGGGTCGCGGCGCCTTCGATGTCGAGGTCCAGCATCGCGTCTCCGACGACGACCAGCGGTCCGGCGGTCATGCGTTCACCCCGCCGAGGATCCGTTCGTCCACCGCCATGCACAACGCATGGACCAGAAGCAGGTGTACTTCCTGCACGGTGGCCGTGTCGGGTGCGTCGACGCTGATCGCGTTGTCGCACATGGCCGCCAGCGGATTGGGTGCCGGACCGGTGAATGCCCAGGTGCTCATCCCGATCTCGTGCGCGGCTTTGACCGCGGTCAACACGTTGTGGCTCGTGCCGCTGGTCGACAGCGCCACCAGCACGTCGTGACGGCGGCCGTGGGCGCGGACTCCCCTGGCGAAGATCTCGTCACCGCCGTAGTCGTTGACGACCGCGGTCAGTGCCGAGGTGTCCGCGTGCAGGGCGATGGCGGACAGCGGTTGCCGCTCGTCTTTGAATCTCCCGACCAGCTCTGCGGTCAGATGTTGCGCCTCGGCCGCACTGCCGCCGTTGCCGCACGCCAGCAGTCGCCCGCCGCCGACCAGCACCTCGGCCAGCCGGTGCCCCCAGGAGTCGACCTGACTGATGTGCCCGCGGCAGCGGTGCACCGCCTCGATCAGGTCGTCGAAGTGTGTCGCGATCATGGTGTGCCTCCCCACTCCTGCACCGCGGTCAGCAGTGCGATGTCGCTGATGTCGTCCAGGCAGGTGTGGCGGTCCAACGGGCAGGTGCGCGCCCGCGAACCACGGCAGGCGGCGTCCTGGTTCCCGAGCACTTTGACCGGTACGCCGTACGGCGCCCACTGCGAGGCCGGCACCACCGGTGCGAACAGCGAAACCACCGGCGTCCCGACCGCGGCTGCCAGGTGTGCGGCTCCGGTGTTGGGCGCCACGACCACCCGCGCAGCGGCCAGCACCGCGGCCAACTCGGCGAAGCTCGTCCGTCCACCGAGGTCCAGCGCATGCTGGGCAGCGGCCTGTGCGGTCAGCTCCCGCTCGTTCGCGCCGCCCGTGACCGCCACCCGGTAGCCGGCACGTGCCAGCGTCGCCACCATCGCCGCGCTGCGGTCCGCGCCGGGGCGACGCGCCGGCACGGCCGCCCCGGGATGGAACACGACGAAACCGTCGCTCCCCAGCTGCGGTGCCAACCACGCCGGCAGTGGCGGCGGCCGGGTGATTCTGAGGTTTCCGGTGTCCCCTTCCGGGAGCCGGACCCGGCGGCAGTGGTCAGCGACAGCGCGCGCAACGGTTCCGGGACGCCGTCGGGGACCTGGTGACGCAGGTCGAGCAGGCTGCCGGGGTAGTCGACGCTGCTCGCGCCGACCCACGGCACGCCGGCCATCCGGCACAGCAGCGCCAACGGCAACGGCGACTGGTGGAACGACGTGAAGATGTAGGCCCGCTCCGGCGCGGTGTCGCGAAGCCGCTTGATCAGGTCGTCGGCATGCGCGGAGGTGAGCTCCGGCGCGTCGAAATCCACCCAGGGGGCCTGCCATTCGATGATCTCGTCCACACCGGGCAGCAGTTCGGCCGCGGCCCGCCCCCGCGGACCCGCCAGCATCACCACCCTGTCGTGGGCATTGGCCACCGCCCGGATCGCCGGACCGGTGATCAACACGTCCCCGGCGCTGTCGAGCCGGGCGACCAGGGCCGACGTCACCGCGCCTCCAGCAGCACCAGGTCCACCGCGTCGTTCAGCGTGCGTGCCACCGCGGCCCGGGGATGCGCGCGCGCAGCGGCGACCTCATCCGGCAGGGTCCTTCGGGTCGGCACCAGCACTGCCCGCGCCCCGGCCGACAACGCCGCCGTGACATCGCCGCCGGTATCGCCGATCACCACGCACCGGCTCGGCGGCACTCCCAGCTCGGCGGCTGCGGACAGCACCATGCCGGGCGCCGGTTTGCGGCACCGGCAGCCGTCCTCCTCGCCGTGTACGCAGACCTGCCAGGAGTCGAACGGGCCCAGCCGGCCGCTGACCGCCGCGTTGACCTCGACGAGCTGGCGCGGCGTGATCAACCCGCGCGCCACCCCGGACTGGTTGGTCACCACTGCCAGCAACAGTCCCCGACTGCGGAGGCGGTCGAGCGCGCGGTCGGCGCCGGGCATCGGCACGACACCGTCCGGGTCGCTGAGGTAGGGACCGTCCTGGATCAAGGTGTCGTCGCGGTCCAGCAGCACCGCCAGCGGCGGTTCCGGTCGCGCGTTGCGGTGTTGCCACTCCCCGATCAGCCGGTGCGCCACCGCGGCCGGCGGAATCAGCGCGCTGGTCGAGGCCAGCGACCCCAGCTCGGAGAAGGTCCGGGAACCGCTGAGGAAGCGGCGGACGGCGAACTCGGCGGTGAGCCCGGCCCACAGCAGCACGCAGGCGGCGGCGGTGGCGCGCTTTCTCAGTACTGCCGCGACCGTCGCTGCGACGGCGGCGGCCGTGGTCGCTGTGTGGGCCGGCATGCGACCGCGGCCCTCCCCGATACGAGACCGCCACTGGGGGCCGAACTTGCGGCGCAGTAGCGCGTTGTCCCGGTTGCCGATCTGCACCCGGACCGAGGTGAACCGGGTCGCCGGGGCCACCGGGTGGGTGCAGCGGCGGGCCCCTTCGATGATCCGGTGCCCGGCCGAGACGATCCGCAGTGCGAGGTCGGAGTCTTCCCGGTAGGCGCGGGGGAAGCGGTCGTCGAACCCGCCGACCGCCACCAGGACGTCCCGCCGATACGCCATGTCGGCGGTGATCCACCGGGCGTCGGCCAGTCGGAGCGTGCGGCGTTCGTCGTCGCTGGGCGGTCGCTGTGCACCGGTGCGGGGCACCTCGATGCCGCCCTGGGATCCGGCTGCCCGCGCCGCTTCCGCGGCAGTCAGGTCACTGCGCAGCGCGCGCAGCCACCCGGGGTGGGGCAGGACGTCATCGTCGAGGAAGCACACCCACCGGGTTGCCGCGGCCCGCCAGCCGACGTTGCGCGCCGCCGCCGGACCCCGTCCCCCGCTGTGGAGCACCTGAATGGCCAGACCGTGCGGCAGCGGCAGCGGCCGGGGTACGGCGCGGTCGTCGACGACGATCACCTCCGCGGGCTTCTGGCCGTCGTCGTCGCACAGCGCGGTGAGCAGTTCCGACAGCGACTTTCGCCCGATGGTCGGGATGACGAGCGTGACATCCAGGGTCATCGCGGCCGCCGCACCAGGTAGGGGCCGATCGCGAGCACGTCGATCGGTGAGCTGCCGAAGCACTCGAGGGCGTCCTGCGGGCTGTCCACCATGGGCCGGCCCGCGGTGTTGAAGCTGGTGTTCACCACCACCGGCACCCCGGTGTGTGCGGCGAATCTGGCGATGGTGGCGTGCAGCAGAGGCTGGCTTTCGTCGACGGTCTGGACGCGGGCGGTCCCGTCGACATGGGTGACCGCCGGAATGCGGGCCCGCCAGTCCTCGGCGACGTCGTGGACGAACAACATGTAGCGGCTCGGCAGCGGGCCGCGGCCGAAGATCTCGCCGGCGCGGTCGGCCAGCACCATCGGGGCCACCGGACGGAACTGCTCGCGGCCCTTGACGTCGTTGAGCCGCTCCAGGTTGGCCACGCTGCGCGGATCGGCCAGCAGGGACCTTCCGCCCAGGGCGCGCGGCCCGAACTCCGAACGACCCTGGAACCATCCGATCAGCTGATCGGCGGCCAGCGCGTCCCCGACCGCCGCGGCCAGGTCGGCTGGCCGTTCGTAGGGCACGGCGGCCCGGTCGAGCACCGCACCGATCTGCTCGTCGGTCCAGCCCCGTCCCAGCTGCGCCGACGGCATCGGTGCGATCGGGTCGCCGGCCTCGGCAGCCAGCGCGAGCGCGGCGCCCAGCGCAGTCCCGGCATCGCCAGCCGCCGGCTGGATCCACACCCGGTCGAATCCGCTCTCGGCGTAGATGCGGGAGTTGGCAACGCAATTCAGCGCGACGCCGCCGGCCAGGCAGATGCTGTCACCGTCGACCCGGCCGCGCAGCCAGCCGACGAGGTCGAGCAGGACCTCCTCGACCACGCGCTGCACGCTGCAGGCGAGGTCGGCGTAGACCGGTTCTGGGCGGGCCAGCGCGGACATGGACTCCTTGGCTGTCGGTGTCCGTGGTGGCGCGAACCGGGTCCAGTCGACGGGCTCGGTGCGGAACCCTCCGTCGCCGCACGCATAGACCTTCTGGCGCAATTGGTCGGCGAATCGCGGCCTGCCGTAGGAGCCCATCGCCATCACCTTGTACTCGTCGCTGGAGCGCGCGAATCCCAGATGTTCGGTGAGGCTTTCATAGAGCAGACCGAGCGAATGCGGCAACGGTTGGCCGGCCAGCACGTCGAGCTTCTGGTCGCGGTAGACGCCGGCCAGCATCGAGGTGCGCTCGCCCCGCCCGTCGACCACCAGCACCGCGGTGTCGGGATGCGGTGAGGCCAGCGCGGTGGACGCGGCGTGCGCAACATGGTGGCGAACGTGGTGCACCACAGCCGGGTCCAGGCCCGGCAACGCGGTGGCCAGGAACCGCGGCGCCCGCTGGGCGTACATCGTGCGCAGATACTCCCAGTCCCGGTCGAGCCCTTCGGTCTGCCCGGCGTCGCCGTCCATCAGCGCGGGCTGGTAGGAGTAGCCGACCGCGTCGAGGTCGCCGGGGGCCAGACCCGCCTCCTCCAGGCACCACCTGGCGGCGGCGACCGGGAGTTCCCAGGTGGAGAACGGCACCGCCTGCTTGCCGTGCTTGCGCCGCGAGAAGCGTTCCTCTTCGGCGGCGGCCACGATCTGACCGTCGACGACCAGCGCGGCAGCCGGATCGTGGAAGACGGCGTTGACGCCCAGAATTCGCATGGATCTCCCCTAGACTCGCGGTGCGGACATCGGCGCCAGGACAGACCGGAACCAGTCCACGGTGGCGGACAGCCCGTCGAGGTAGCCGATGTTCGGTGACCAGCCCAGACGCTCCCGGGCCACGGTGATGTCCGGGCACCGGCGCTGCGGATCGTCGGCGGCGGCGGGCCGGTGCTCGATCGGCACCTGTGCGCCGACGAGGTCGCGGATGATCTCGGCGCAACGCAGCACGGGCAACTCCACCGGGTTGCCGAGGTTCACCGGGCCACAGAAGTCGCTCGCGCCCAACGCGATCAGACCGGCGATCGTGTCGTCGACGTAACACAGCGAGCGGGTCTGGGTGCCGTCCCCGGCAACCGTCAGTGGCTCGCCGCGCAGCGCCTGCCCGCAGAACGCCGGCACCATCCGGCCGTCGTCCGGGCGCATACCGGGCCCGTAGGTGTTGAAGATGCGGGCCACCCCGATGTCGGTGCCACGCTCCCTGCGGTACGCGAACGCCAACGCCTCGGCATACCGCTTGGCCTCGTCGTAGACGCTACGCGGTCCAATGGGATTGACGTTGCCCCAATAGGTTTCGCATTGCGGGTGCTGAAGGGGGTCACCGTAGACCTCACTGGTCGAGGCGAGCACGATGCGGGCGCCGTGCCGGTCGGCCACATCCAGCACCTCGGCGGTGCCCAGCGCGCCGGTCCGCAGGGTGGCCAGCGGCAACCGCAGATAGTCCGGCGGCGAGGCCGGACAGGCCAGATGGAAGACCGTGTCGAATCGCGTGTGCCGCCACGGTTCGGGCAGCGGGAGGGTGACGTCGTGGTGGACGAACACGACATCGGGGTCGGGGTCGGCCCCCTTGGGGCTGGTGGACAGGTTGTCCACGCAGATCACCTCGGCGCCGGCCCGGACCAGTGCCGCGCACAGGTGCCTGCCCAGGAAGCCGGCTCCGCCGGTGACCAGCACTCGGCCGAACCGGGTTTGTGCCGGTACCTCACGGGTAGCACCACTGGCCATGCCAGAGGCCATGCCAGCGGGTTCCCGCACCTCGTTCGTGATCGCCAGCCGGAACCGCTCCGAAGAGCTCGCCGCGGTGCTGCGATTGTTACTCGACACCACACAATCCCCGATCATCTTGGTGGACAATGCTTCTCGCGATGACTCGGTTGCCGTGGCCAACCACATCGCGGCCGGCTCGGGACGGCGGCTGACCGTCATCGAGCTGCCCGACAACCTCGGTGCGGTGGGCCGCAATGTCGGGGTGGCGCACTGCTCGACCCCGTATGTGGCGTTCTGCGACGACGACTCGTGGTGGGAGCCGGACGCCCCTGCGATCGCCGAGGAGGTCTTCGACGCGCATCCGTCGGTCGCGGTGCTCGCCGGCCGCACGCTCGTCTGGCCCGACATGCGCGAGGATCCCATCGTCGCCGAGCTGGCCGACAGCCCGCTGGGACGGGATCCGGCGCTGCCCGGCCCGTCCATACTGGGTTTCCAGGCCTGCTCGGCGATGGTCCGGAAGTCGGCCTTCCAGGCCGTCGGCGGTTTCTCGCCCATCCTGCACTTCCGCGGCGAGGAGCAACTCCTGGCGGTCGACCTGGCCACCATCGGGTGGGACCTGTGCTTCTGCGACCGGTTGACGGCATACCACCGCCCGTCGGCGCTGCGCGCGCCGAGTTCGGCCGAGCAGGCACGGGTGCTTCGGAATACCGTGCTGACCGCCTGGCTGCGGCGCCCACTGCGCCGATGTGTGCAGTCCTCGGCCGATTTCGCCTGGGCCGCCGCCCGCGACCGTGCCCACGCGGCCGCACTCGCCGAGGCGTTGCGCGCGGTCCCCGCAGTCATCTCGGCGCGCCACCGCCTGCCCGCTCCCGTGGAGCGGGCGGTCCGCACGCTGGAGACGAGCTGACTCATCTCGCCGACTCCGTGAGCCGGCCGTAGATGGCGGCCGTGTCCCGCGCCACGCGGTCCCAGGTGTAGAGCTCATGCACCCGGTCCCGGCCCGCCCGGCCGAGCCGGGTGCGCAGCTCCCGGTTCCACAGGATCGGGGCGATGGCGTCGGCGCACCGGTCCGCCGAATGCGCCGGGATCAGCGTGCCGGTCACGCCCGGCACCACGGTGTCCAGCATCCCGCCGACCGCCGACGCGACGACCGGCACCCCGCACGCCATCGCCTCCAGCGGCACGATTCCGAACGGCTCGTACCACGGCGTGGCGGCCACGACGTCTGCCGACCGCAACAGCATCGGCATCTCCTCGCGGCTGATCGCCCCGATCAGATGCACCCTGTCGGCCACCCCGTTGCTCGCCGCCACACCCAGCAGCCGCTGCGCCTCGGGGTCACTGTCGAGTTCGGATTTGTCGGGACCGCCGACGATCACCAGCTCCGCGGTCGGCATGTGTGGCATCGCCGCGATGACGGTGTCGAATCCTTTGCGCGGCACCAACCTGCCGACCGACACGATTCGGTGCAGTCTGCCGCGGGTGGCAGCCGGGCCGGTGTCGGTGAACTCACCTGGATCCACGCCGCACGGCACCACCGACACCCGGTAATGATCCCGGCCCATTCGGCGCAGTTCGGAGACTTCGTCGGTGCAGGTGGCGGCCACCCAGTCGACGCCGCGGGCCAGTGCGGACTCCAACCGGATCCGGTCCTCGGGACTGGTGTCGTCGGCTCCCTGGTGCCGGCGTTTGACCACGCCGAGGGCGTGGAAAGTCTGCACCACGGGGATTCCGTGGCGTCCTGCGGCCGCTCTGGTGGCCAGCCCCGACATCCAGAAATGGGCGTGGGCCACCTGCGGACGCCATCGCTTCCAGCACTCGGCGAGGTAATCACCGAACTCCGGCATATATTGGGGCAGTTCATCTTTGGGAACCGGACGAGCCGGTCCGGCAGGAACGTGGATGACTGTGAAGCCCCGTTCGGTGTCCACCCGGTCGGGAAGGTCGGGATCATCGCGCCGGGTGTAGACCACCACGCGGTGGCCCTGTGCGGCCAGTGCCGAGGACAGCTCGGCGACGGCGACGTTCTGGCCGCCGGCGTCGACACCCCCGAGGAAAGCCAGTGGGCTGGCGTGTTCCGAGACCATGGCGATCTCCAGCCGCTGAGCCGGTGTGTGCATCAACAAACCTCCTGGATGAACCGGTCCCAGGCGCCGAGAAAGCGTGTGAGCCCGAAGTGCGCCAGCACGAACTCACGTGCGGCCTTGCCTGCGATTTCGGCGGCCTCCCTGTTGGTGATGAAGTGCTCGAGCGCTTCTCCCAGCACGGTGACGTCGGCGCTGACCACCCCGGCATCGGAGGGCACTGCCAGCGGCGCCATCGTTGCCGCCACCGCGACAACCGGCATGCCGGCGCTCATGGCCTCGAGCAGGGACAGACCCAGCGATGTCCACCGCGCGGTGTGCAGGTACACACAGCGGCGGGACACCGACTGCAGCACCCCGTGCCCGGACACATCGCCGCGGCCGGTCACGCGCTCGGCGACCCGAACGTCGGCGTTCATGTCGGTCGTGCCCATCCCCCAGACGTCGATCGGCGCATACCGGCTCAACGGCGTCAGCAGGTCGGCACCGACCGTTCGCCAGCGCCGGACCGGCTCGTTGATCATCGTTGCGGCTGCCGGGATCTCCGCCTGGTAGAGGCGGCCGTGGTCAGCCACGCCGTGATCGATGACGTAAGTGGGCGCTGAGCCGTTGTCCCACATCAGGCGGTTGAATTCGGTGACGTGAACCAGCGGGATGTCGGTGCGTGCGGCGATCGGGTGCACGCTGTCGACGGGGTGGGGCCGGGGCGCATTGTGCTCGACGTACACGGCCGGCACGTCGATGCCCGGCCGCCGTCCCAGCCAGTGCTCGGCCAGCTCGACTTCGTGCGGACGTTGCAGCACGACGAGATCGACGTCGGCGGTGGACAGTTCTGCAGCGTCGATCTCACACGCGGAGGGCCAGTCCCTCCCGGCTGTGCCCCGACCGTTCTGGTCGCGGGTCTCGTTCACCGGGATCAGGTAGTGGTGGTCGCCCGCCACGAAAGACTCCGTCCACGATCCATGGACGTGCCATATGAGCACCCTGCGGCGCCGACAGCTCGGCGGCATGGGGCGCCAAATACCCTTAAGAGAATTCGACAAACGTTCTGGGAAAAGAAGTTCATGATCACTTCGAAGTGGTCAAAACTCCTGCTTCGCAACAGTTTTGAACGTTCGCCCGGCGGCGGTACTCGCAGCTCAGTGCATGTGTGCGTGTTCGCGGCGGGCTACTGACTCGTAGACCACCTCCGCATCGGTGGCGATGCGGTCCCAGCAGTAGCGCGAGCGCGCCCTCGACCGGCCGGCCAGTCCCATGCCCTGGCGCAGCACCGTCTGACCCAGAATCGACCGCAGCGCGCGACCGAGGGCGTCGAGCCGACCCGGAGGCACCAACAGTCCCGTCACATCGGCGATGACGGCATCGCGGGCCCCGCCGACCGAGGTCGCCACGATAGGGGCCCCACAGGACATCGCCAGCAGCACCGTGTCGCAGCAGGGTTCATACAGCGACGGCACCACGACCACGTCGGCGGACCGGAACACCGCGGTCAGGGTGTCACGCTGGGCACTGGTGACGATGCGCACACGCCGCTCCACCCGGAGCTCGCGCGCCAGGTCCGCGAGCTCAGTGCAGTGCTGTCCGTCGTCGCCGTCGGTGGCGACCAGCACGAGGTCCGCGCCGAGCGCGGGAAGCACTCTGAGCACCTGCGCCAGGCCGTGCTGTGGGGAGAAGTCGCGGGCGACGGCCACGATTCGGCGCGATGTCTCCGCACCGCGCGACACGATCTCCTCCGCGGTGACGTCGACCTCGACTCCGGGCGGCAGCACCGACACGTTCGCGCGTGGACAGCCGAGGCGGATGATCTCCTGCATGTCGTCAGTGCAGGCAACCGTCACCGCGGTGGCGTTGCGCGCCAGCAGGGACTCGATCTTGATCGACGTGTCGGCGGCACCGTCGTCGCGGAACCGGCGGTTCACCGCTCCGAGGGCGCTGAAGGCTTGCACCGTGGGCACCGGCCGCCGCTTCGCTGCCAACTGAGCGGCCATTCCGTAGGCCCAGCCGTGGCAGTGCACGACATCGGGCGGTGTCTCGTCGAAGGCGTCGATGAGATGGCGGGCCATCTCGCCGATCAACGGCATGAGGTCCTGGGGACGTTGGGTTGAACCGCCGGCGTCCACGGGAAGCGATTCCACGGCGACGCCGCCGGGGCTCAGCTGTGACGACTCCGGGGTCACGGTGAACAAGCGCACTTCGTGGCCGCGGCCCGCCAGCGCCTCGGCCAGGCCGAAGAGGTCATATCCCCCGGTGACCAATCCGTCACCCGGCATCTCACCCACCATCGCCAGCTTCAAATCTTGACTCCTCGTCGTCGGCAACACTCTCCTGGGGTAGGTGAGCCCCCCCGTGCCGAAACAAACGAACCGAACCGTCCCTCTTCGCCTGGTGTACCGGTGTCTTCGCTTTCGGGACTTCGCATCGAAGTCGGTTACGTCAGCGCCGCATGGGTAACACTGTCTGCGTGACTGGCGCGCGCGATGACAAGTTCCGCGGAGTGGTGGCCGTGGGCGGCTCCGCCGGCGGCGTCGAAGCGCTGACGAAGACGGCATCGGGGCTGCCGGCCGACCTGCCCTACGCCGTGCTGATGGCGCTGCATCTCCCCGCGAACGGGCCCAGCGTGCTGGCGCAGATCATCGATCGCGCTGGCCCGTTGCCCGCGGTCAGCGCCGAGGCCGGCACGGAACTGGAGCCCGGGCACATCTATGTCGCCATACCGGGCCGACACCTGCTCACCCAGGATCACCGGATCGTGCTGTCGAATGGTCCCAGTGAGAATGGGCACCGACCTGCACTCAACGCGCTGTTCCGCTCGGTGGCCCTGGCCTTCGGGCCGCGGGCGGTCGGGATACTTCTGTCCGGGGTCCTCGACGACGGGGTGCTCGGGCTCGCCGCGATCCGCGCCCGCGGCGGCACGACGCTGTGCCAGTCCCCCGACGATGCGCTGTTTCCCGCGATGCCGTCCAACGCGCTACGCGCGGGTGTGGTGGACCGCACGACGCGCGCCGCCGACATCGGGCTCGTCCTCTGCGAACTGGCGTCGCAGGACCGCCCACACCGCAACACGCTTCCGGAACCGTACATGGAGATCGAGAACCACATCGCCATGACGCAGTCGTTCTCGGCCGATGTGGGCCTTGAGACTTTCGGGCCGCCATCGGGTTTCACGTGCCCGGATTGCAACGGATCCCTTCAGACCGTGCTCGACGGGTATTTCCGGTGCCACATCGGGCACGCCTGGAGTGCCGACGCGCTGCTGTCGGCCCGCGACCGAGAAGTGCAGAACGCGCTACTGGTCGCGGTGCGCAGCCTGCAGGAGAAGTCGCGTCTGGCGCGCCAGCTCGCCGACAAGGCCGTCTCGGACGCGGTGCGCCACCGGTATGCGGCGCTGGCGGCCGAAACCGACAAGGCACTGGCTGTGCTCCGCGAGCGCATGACACTCGTCGAGACCGCGGTCGCTGAGAAGGACGGCTGACCGACGACAGTGATCAGACGATGATCGAACGTAGCGTTGTGGACGTCTCAGTGGTGGCATCGCCCGGCGAGGCCACCGTGCTGACGGTCCGCGGCACACTCGACAGTTCCACCTACCGGGAAGTGCGCGACAGCGTCATCAAAGCCGCCCTGGCCGAACCGACGGCGGTGGTCGTCGACGTCACCGAATTGCGGGTTCCGGCCCACAGCGCGTGGACCGTGTTCACCAGCGCGCGATGGCATGTCAGTACCTGGCCCGACATCCCCGTCATGCTGGTCTGCGCCGACGGCAACGGGCGTGCGTCGATCAAGCGCTCCGGTGCGACTCGCTACGTTCCGGTGTACGCCGACGCAGACAGCGCACGGGCCGCGGTCAGCGCTCCGCAACGGATACGCAAACGCGCATCCGCTGAGCTCGAGGCGGGCGGGGACAGCCCCGCACAGACCCGGAGGCTCGTTACCCGCTGGCTGACAGCCTGGGGGCTGTCCGAGATGATTCCGACGGCGTCCACGGTGGCGACCGTCTTCGTCGAGAACGTGCTGGAGCACACCGCCAGCCGTCCCCGGCTGATCGTGGAGACCTCCGACGGCGGAGTGACCGTCGCGGTCAGCGACGACTCGCAATCCGCAGCTGCCCGCCATGAGGATCCCGACTCCGGCGCCCACACCGTCTCCGGACTGGCGATCGTCGCCGTGCTGAGCCGGTCGTGGGGCTCAACTCCGACGGCGAACGGGAAGACGGTGTGGGCGGTACTCGGACCCGAGAACCGGCTCTGACCGGTCCGGCCTACTGCAGGTCGAAGCGGTCGTTGTTCATGACCTTGACCCAGGCGGCGACGAAATCCTCGACGAACTTGCCCTTGCTGTCGTCCTGGGCGTAGACCTCGGCGATGCCACGCAACACCGAGTTCGAGCCGAACACGAGATCGTTCGCGGTGGCAGTCCATTTCGGCTGGCCGGTGACCCGGTCCTTGCCCTCGTAGACGTTCTCGCTCAGCTCCGACGGCTTCCACTGCGTGCCCATGTCGAGCAGGTTGACGAAGAAGTCGTTGCTCAGCACACCGGGCTGGTCGGTGAACACGCCGTGCTTGCTGCCGCCGTGGTTGGCGTTCAGCACGCGCAGGCCGCCGATCAGCGCGGTCATCTCGGGAGCGGTCAGGTCGAGGAAGTACGCCTTGTCGACCAGCAGCTGCTCGAGCGGGGTCTTCTCCCCCGGCCGCGCGTAGTTGCGGAAACCGTCGGCACGCGGCTCGAGCACCGCGAAGGAATCGACGTCGGTGCTCTCCTGCGACGCGTCGGTGCGGCCCGGCGCGAAGTGCACGGAGATCTCGTATCCGGCGTCCTTGGCGGCCTTCTCGATCGCCGCGTTGCCTGCCAGCACGATGACGTCGGCCAGCGAGACCTTCTTGCCGCCGGTCGCCGAGGCGTTGAAGTCCTGCTGGATCTTCTCCAACACCGGCAACACCTTGGCCAGCTCGGACGGCTCGTTGGCCTCCCAGCTGCGCTGCGGCTCAAGGCGAATACGCGCACCGTTGGCACCGCCGCGCTTGTCGGTCCCCCGGAAGCTCGAGGCCGACGCCCATGCGGTCTTGATCAGCTGGGGCACCGACAGACCCGACTGCAGCACTGCGTTCTTCAGCGCGGCCACGTCGGACTCGTCGATCAGCTCGTGGTCGACCGCCGGCACCGGGTCCTGCCACACCTGCGGTTCGGGGATCCACGGTCCGAGGTAGCGGCTGATCGGCCCCATGTCGCGGTGCATCAGCTTGAACCACGCCTTGCGGAACGCCTCGTCCATCTCCTCGGGATGATCGAGCCAGCGCCGCGTGATCTTGCCGTAGATCGGGTCTTCCCGCATCGAGATGTCGGTGACCAGCATCGTGGGCTTACGCGGCGGGCCCCCGAACGGATCCGGGATGGTGGCCTCGGCGTTCTTGGCCTCGAACTGCCAGGCGCCGGCGGGGCTCTTGGTCAGCTCCCACTCGTTGCCGTACAGGTTCTCCAGGAACGCGTTGCTCCACGTGGAGTTGGAGCCGGTCCAGATGACCTCGAGACCGCTGGTGACCGTGTCGGGCCCCTTGCCGGTACCGAACGGGCACTTCCAGCCCAGGCCCTGGTCCTCGATGGGGGCGCCTTCGGGCTCCGGCCCGACGTTCACATCGGCGGCACCGTGGGTCTTGCCGAGCGTGTGGCCGCCGACGATCAGCGCAGCGGTCTCCTCGTCGTTCATCGCCATCCGGCCGAAGGTCTCGCGGATGTCCTTGGCGGCGGCCAGGGGATCCGGCTTGCCTTCGGGGCCTTCGGGATTGACGTAGATCAGACCCATGGTGGTCGCGCCGAACGGCTCGGCCAGCGTGCGGTCCTTGTCGTTGCTTCCGCCGTAGCGCTTGTCGGTGCCCAGCCAGGTGTCCTCCTGGCCCCAGAGCATCTCCTCGGGCTCCCAGATGTCCTCACGGCCGAACGCGAAGCCGGCGGTCTCGAATCCGGACTGCTCCAGCGCGGCGTTGCCGGCGTAGGCGATCAGGTCGGCCCAGGAGATCTTGTTGCCGTACTTGCGCTTGATCGGCCACAGCAGCCGGCGCGCCTTGTCGAGGTTGGCGTTGTCCGGCCAGCTGTTGAGCGGGGCGAAGCGCTGCGCGCCCTGCCCGGCGCCGCCACGGCCGTCGAAGATGCGGTAGGTGCCTGCGGCGTGCCAGCTCATCCGGATGAACAGGCCGGCGTAGTTGCCGTAGTCCGCCGGCCACCAGTCCTGGGAGGTCTGGATGACCTCGATGACGTCGCGCTTGAACGCCTCGAGGTCGAGCTTGGCGAACTCGGTCGCGTAGTCGAAGTCGGCACCGAGCGGGTTGCCCTTCTCGTTCTGCCTGTGCAGCACCGAGACGTCGACCTGCTCGGGCCACCAGTCCTTATTGGTCAGTGGCCCATGCGCTTTGGGCTCCGGTGAATCGATCACCGGGTTCTCGGATTCGCTGTGACTGGCGGTCTTGGTGTCGGAATGGGGTGGGCGTGCGTCGGAGGTGTCGGTCACAATCTTCCCTTTCGTAATCCGTACATCATGTCGATGCTGGGGCTGTCGAACAGTCGGGGCAGATGCCCCAGTAGATGACTTCGGCTTCGTCGACTTCGAAGCCGAGAGGATCGGAGGCGGTGAGACAGGGCGCCTCGCCCACCGCGCAGTCGACGTCGGCGATCACGCCGCAGGACCGGCACACCACGTGGTGGTGGTTGTCGCCGACGCGGGTCTCGTATCGGGCCACCGAACCGGCCGGCTGGATGCGCCGCACCAATCCTGTTGCCGCGAGGGCGTTCAGCGCGTCATACACCGTCTGCCGGGAAATGTCCGGCACGAGTTCGCGGGCTGCACCGATGATCAGTTCGGTGTCGGCGTGCGGGTGTTGTCCGACAGCGTGCAACACGGCCATCCGTGGCCGGGTGACCCGCAATGCGGCCGACCTCAGCACCGCCGAGTAGTCGGGTTCTTCGGTCATCGCAGACGATCTTTCTCCGTTCTCTGGATAGGATCAAGTTTTCCACACAACCTGTGAACGCCGTGTCGGATGTGTTCGTAATCGGTACTCGCCATCCACAAAGCGAATCCTGTTTTCCCCGCGCACCGTCGGGTACGGCACGGCAATGACAGAAACAAAACTCGCCCTGGTCACCGGGGCCTCCAGCGGCATCGGCCTCGAGTTGGCCCGCCAGTTCGCGCAGAACGGCTACGACCTCGTGGTCTGCGCCGAGGACGAGGCCATCCATGCCGTCCCCGCCGAGTTGTCCTCCTACGGCGTCTCCGTACAGCCGGTACAGGTGGACCTGCGCACGTCCGACGGCGTCGAGCACCTGTTCAACAGCACGATCGCAGGCGGCCGCGCATTGTCGGCCGCTGCGCTCAACGCCGGCGTCGGACGGGGTGACATGTTCCTCGAGAGCGACCTGGAGGACGACCTCGCAGTCATCGACCTCAACGTGCGTTCGACGGTGCACCTGGCGAAGCTGGTCCTGCGGGAGATGGCCAATCGCGAAGCGGGCCGGGTGCTATTCACGTCGTCGGTCGCGTCGATGATGCCCGGCTCGTACCAGACGGTCTACAACGCGTCGAAGTCCTTTGTGCAGTCGTTCGCCAAAGCCCTTCAGGACGAGTTGCGCGACTCCCCGATCACGGTCACCGCACTGATACCCGGTCCCACCGACACCAATTTCTTCGCCCGGGCCAAGATGCTGGACACGCCGGTCGGGTCGGGCCCCAAGGACGATCCCGCCGAGGTCGCACGCCAGGGGTTCGCGGCGCTGATGCGCGGCGACCGGCAGGTGGTGGCCGCATCGCCGATGTCGAAGGCGATGGGCGTGGCGCTGCGCGTCCTGCCCGACCCGGTCAAGGCCGCGGCGAGCCGACTGCTGTCTGTGCCGGCGGGACGGTGAGCCCAGCCGGCGCCGGTACGCAGAGTCGAGCGGCGGCGGCCGACGTCAGGAACACGCCCAGCGCGGTCCACCCCGGCACCTCGCCGAGCCCGAACTTGGCGGTCACGACCAGCGTCACCGCCGAGACGCAGATCAGTGCGCCGGCCGCGGTGGCGCGCACCCCGCTGCCCCCGACCGGACGGTCCCACCACGGCAGCGGGCGCCGCTCCAGTGGCGTCAGCAGCCGGAACAGCACGAACATCACGACGGCGAACACCGCTGCCCGCAGCACGAGCCTGCCCCAGAATCCGGGCGCGGCAGGGTCGTAGGCGTCCAGCCCCGCGGCGTGCAGCGCGAACGCGGCGATCGCGATCGCCACGATGTGCCACAGGTACAGCGTCATCGCGCCGGCGTTGCCCGCCGACACCACACGCCACACCCGCGGCCGCCGGGCCCAGCGGCCCAGCGCGCCGGCCGCGCAGACGAACGCGCACGACATCCAGATGCAGTGCAGCGCCAGGACCACGGTGGGCGGTGAGACGTTGGAGACCTTCTCGGCGCCGGTGACCACGAGGGAGACCTCGTAGGGGCCGAACGTGACGAGCGCCAGCTGGCCCGCGAAGGCGGCGACCCCCGCGACCAGCGCACTGCGGCGAGAGGTGAGCCCGCGCGCGTAGCCGACGCCGATCGCGACCGGAATCAACCAGACGAACAGGAAATTGAGCACCCCGGCCTCGGGATCCCCGGTGGCCCACCGCAGCGCGTCCGTCGCCGCGGCGGCAACGGTCAGGCCGGTGACCAGCACGGCCACGGCGGCCCCGGTGCGCAGCCGGGTCAGCGCCGGCACGAAAGCCAGTGCCACCAGGTACACGCCCAGGAACCAGAGGAGCGCCACACTTTCGGCGCCCAGCCCGGCCGCGGAGCCGGCGCCGAACACCTGGTGCGCGACGAGCAGACCCACCGACCACGCCGCCAGGTACCAGAAGACCGGCCGGTACAGCCGCTGTGCGCGGGTGAACACCCAGGCCCCCCAAGGCATCCCGGCCTGATGGCCGTACACCGCGGCCGCGCCGCCCGCGAGGAAGAACAGCGGCATGACCTGGGCGACCCACGTCAGCGGCGCCACCCCGGGCACCGCGCCGATGAGGTTGCCGATGTGCACACCGGCGGTGTCGATGGTGGCCAGCAGCAGCACACTGTGCCCGAACATCACCACCAGCAACGAGCCCAGCCGGGCGACGTCGACGGCACGATCGCGCGAAGTCGGTGTCATGTGCTCAGCATGCCCGCCCGACGGCGGCGGGGCGTGAGTAGTTCTACCGGCGTCAGGGCAGCGCGCGGAACAACGCGCCCAGCGGGCCGGCGGGGGCAGGCGGCGCGGGCGGGGTCGGCGGGGCGACGACAGGCGCCGCCGCGACGGGGCCGGCCACCGGGACGGGACCGGACAGGTGCGGCTCGCCGACGACCGAGACCGGCTGCGGCACGACCGGATTCGTGCCGAGCACAGCGGCGGCGGGCGCCTCGGTGACGAGAGGCTCGTCGACCGCAACCGCCACCTCGGGCACCGCGGATACCTCGGCCACCGCCGGCGCCTCGGCGACCTCGGGGACCCAGACTGACTCGGGCTGCGATGCGGCGGGAACGTCCGGGACCATCGGCAGCGGGACGACCTCGGGTTCGGGCGGCGTCACGACCGGCGCGACCGGAACTGCGGCCGGCGGGGCCGGCAGCACCGCCTCGGCGACGGTGTTGTCCGGCGCGTCGGGACCCGGCTGTGGGGTGCCGACCAGGGTGTAGGCGACCAGGCCGCCGGCCAGCGCGACCAGGACGACGGCGGCGGCGCGGGCGGCGATCCCGCCCGGGACCGCCGAGGCGGCGGTGCGGATTCTGCGGTACGCCGGGCTGTCGGCGATCCTGTCGAGCACGCCCCCGGTGTCGGTGGCGCCGGCCGCCCGTGCCGCACCGTAGGCCAGCACCAGGTCCTCGTCGATGTGGCGGGCGGTCCGGTTGCGGCCTTCCAGGGCGACGTCCTCGGTGACCGTCACGATGTCGTCGATCCCGAACAGGCGCAGCTTCGTCCGTACCCGGATGGCGGTCTTGCCGGCGTTCGGGTCGCTGCCGTCCCAGACCAGCCGGACGGCGTCGATGTCGCGGTCGGCGCGGATGGCGAACGACTGGACGCTGCGCGCCGCCGCCTTGGCAACGTCGTCGACACCGTCGACAGCCACCACGTCGTCGGCGACGATGCTGCCGTCGCGAAGATCGACAAGCACCCACGCGGCACTCGTCGAGGTGAGCGAAAGACCCAGGACCACGTGCATGACTACCCCCAGACTGTTGCCGGTGTTAGCTCTTCATCGGCAGGTCAGCTGACCATGTTACGCACGACACAGTCCCGCCCGCCCGGCGTGTGGCGAAACCGACGGTCGCCGGGTCGGACGGTCGAGCAAATCTGACGCTTGCGTCAGCTCCGCGCGGCTTCCAGCGCCTCGTTGAAGGTGGGGCTGGGACGCATCACCTCGGTGGTCTTCTCCCGGTCCGGGTAGTAGTAGCCGCCGATGTCGACCGGCTTGCCCTGTACCGCGTTGAGCTCCTCGACGATGGTCGACTCGTTCTCGGCGAGGGTCTTGGCCAGCGGCGCGAAATGCTCGGCGAGCTCCTTGTCCTCGGTCTGCTCGGCCAGCTCCTGGGCCCAGTACATGCTCAGGTAGAACTGGCTGCCACGGTTGTCGAGTTCGCCGGCCTTGCGCGACGGGCCCTTGTCGTTCTCCAGCAGCTTGCCGATCGCGGAGTCGAGGGTCTTACCGAGCAGCTCGGCCTTCTTGTTGCCCGACTTGCGGCCCATGTCCTCGAAGCTGGCGCCGAGGGCCAGGAACTCGCCGAGCGAGTCCCAGCGCAGGTGGTTCTCCTCCAGCAGCTGGCTCACGTGCTTGGGCGCGGACCCGCCGGCCCCGGTCTCGTACATCCCGCCGCCGGCCATCAGCGGCACGATCGAGAGCATCTTGGCGCTGGTGCCCAGCTCGAGGATCGGGAACAGGTCGGTGAGGTAGTCGCGCAGGATGTTGCCGGTGACCGCGATGGTGTCCTCGCCGCGGATCACGCGCTCGATCGTGTAACGCATCGCCCAGACCTGCGGCATGATCTGGATCTGCAGGCCCTCGGTGTCCTCGTCCTTGAGGTACTCCTTGACCTTCTTGCGCAGTTCCACCTCGTGCGGGCGCTCGGTGTCGAGCCAGAACACCGCGGGCATCCCGGAGGCGCGGGCGCGGGTGACGGCCAGCTTCACCCAGTCGCGGATCGCGGCGTCCTTGACGATCGGCATGCGCCAGATGTCGCCCTCCTCGACGTTCTGGCTCAGCAGCACCTCGCCGGTGTCGATGTCGACGATGTCGGCGACCCCGTCCTCGGGGATCTCGAACGTCTTGTCGTGAGACCCGTACTCCTCGGCCTTCATCGCCATCAGGCCGACGTTGGGGACGGTGCCCATCGTCGTCGGATCGAACTGGCCGTGGGTCTTACAGAAGTTGATCATCTCCTGGTAGATCCGGGAGAACGTGGACTCCGGGTTGACGGCCTTGGTGTCCTTGGTGCGGCCGTCGGCGCCGTACATCTTGCCGCCGAGACGGATCATCGCGGGCATGGACGCGTCGACGATCACGTCGGACGGCGAGTGGAAGTTGGTGATGCCGCGGGCCGAGTCGACCATCGCCAGCTCGGGGCGGGTCTCGTGGCAGCGGTGGATGTCCTCGATGATCTCCTCGCGCTGCGAGGCGGGCAGCTGCTCGATCTTGTCGTAGAGATCGGACATGCCGTTGTTGACGTTGACGCCGAGCTCGTCGAAGAGCTTCTGGTGCTTCTCGAAAGCGTCCTTGTAGAACACCTTCACCGCGTGGCCGAAGACGATCGGGTGGCTGACCTTCATCATGGTCGCCTTGACGTGCAGCGAGAACATCACGCCGGTCTTGTAGGCGTCCTCGATCTGCTCTTCGTAGAAGGCGATCAGCGCCTTCCTGCTCATGTACATGCTGTCGATGACGTCGCCGGCCTCGAGCTTGACCTCGGGTTTGAGGACGACGGTCTCGCCGCTCTTCGTGGTCAGCACCATCTTGACCTTGCGGTCCTTGTCGAGCGTCATCGACTTCTCGCCGTGGTAGAAGTCGCCGGTCTTCATCGTCGCGACGTGGGTGCGCGAGGCCTGCGACCACTCCCCCATGCTGTGCGGATGCTTGCGGGCGTACTCCTTGACCGCCTTCGGTGCGCGACGGTCCGAGTTGCCCTGGCGCAGAACAGGGTTCACGGCGCTACCGAGAATCTTGGCGTAGCGCTCCTTGATGGTCTTCTCTTCGTCGGTCTTCGGCTCGCCCGGATAATCGGGCAGGTCGTAGCCCTTGGCCTTGAGTTCCTTGATCGCGGCCAGCAGCTGCGGCACGGACGCGCTCACGTTGGGCAGCTTGATGATGTTGGTCTCCGGCAGCTGGGTCAGCTCGCCGAGCTCGGCCAGGTTGTCCGGCACCTTCTGCTCGTCGGTCAGGCGGTCGCTGAACTCGGCGAGGATGCGCGCGGCGACCGAGATGTCGGTCGACTTGACGTCGATGCCGGCCGCGGAGGCGAAGGTGCGAACCACCGGCAGGAAGGCGTAGGTCGCAAGCAGCGGCGCCTCGTCGGTCAGCGTGTAGATGATGGTCGGCTGCTCGGCGCTCATTGTCGTCTCCCGCGTCAGTTTCTGTCAGTTTCGAAGGCACCCTTCTGGCGAAGCCTATCGAACGACCCCGCATTCGGGACCGGAGGACGCCGCGATCGACGGCCGTTCCGGCAGGGCCCCGGCCGACGGTCACACCCGTCCCAGCTATCTGCCTACGTGCGTGGCCCTCTCGCGCGTCGCCTGCACAAGGCAGACGAGTGTGGCCCTTGGGACACGGTGTCGTCACAGTTGGCCACCGATCCGGTGCGCGGAGTCCGACGGCGGGTTTGCGCCGCTAGATTCACGGCGTTCGAGCAAACGGATGGACGGAAGAGGCGGGACATGTCATTGACGACACGGTCGGGGTGTGGGGCTGCGGCGCTGGGGGTGGCGCTGCTGGCGGCCGGATGCTCGTCGGCGCCCGCGCCGGAGGGTGCGGCAAACGCCGCCGCCGCGCCTGCGCAGGCGGTGACGGGCTCGCCGGCCGAGTGGCGCAGCGCAGTGTGCCGCGACGACGTCGATGTCGACTCCGGCACCCGCCACACCGTCACCGGCAACACGTGCGTGCCGAAGGACGGCGACGGCGTGGTCAACTTCGACCACTTCGAGTCCGAACCGTCGATGGATTCGGTGCTGTCCTGGCAGCCGTCCACGCATGTCGCCGAGACGGTCGTGGACGGCAGACCGCTGGCGATCTGGACGCCGTCCGGGGAGGTTTCCGATCTGGAGCCGCTGAAGAACTTCGGCTTCACCGTCGCGTCCTATCAGGCGGCCGGCTTCGCCCAGACCGCCGCCGGCGCGCCGGCGGCGCTGCCTGCCGGCGACGTCGAGACGCTGCCGCCGAACCAGTACGGCTACGTCGTGGTGCAGACCGGCGCCGGAGACACCCAGTGCATCGTCGAGTCGACGTTCATCGGCTGCGAGACCGACGGCACCAGTTGGCAACAGCATGTCGACGGCAGCGGGCCCTACCACGGGGTGCGCATCAACACCGACGGCACCGGGTCCTGGGTGGACGGCAATCTCGGGGCCGCGGCGCCGACGACACTGGCGGCGGACAAGGCCTACCGCGCGCTGGGTTGGACGATCGTGCCGACGTCGGCGGGTATGCGCTTCACCAACGACAAAACCGGGCACGGCGCGGTCGTCGGCGTGCAGAGCGTGCAACCGTTCTGATGGGTTGACGTTGCGACACCCGCGGCATGGAATGGCTGTCATGCAGAAGGTGTCGATTGAAGCTCTGGCTCGTCAGCAATTGGAAAGCGCGGCCGCCAGCGGACGCAACGCCGCCGACACCGTGGTCGGCGGCCACGAGCGAGTGCTGCGGCAGACGGTGATCGGGATGCTCGCCGGCTCCGAGCTCGGCGAGCACGAGAACCCCGGTGAAGCCACGCTCTACGTGCTCAAGGGCTCGGTCCGGTTGGTGAGCGGCGATCAGCACTGGGACGCCCGCGCCGGGGATCTGGTGTTCATCCCCGATGCGCGTCATTCGGTGGTGGCGCAGACCGATGCCGCCCTGCTGCTGACGGTCGCCAAGCTGCCCTAAGCGTGCGGGTGCCCGATACCGATCAGCCGCTCGGCGACCTCGACGAGTTTGATGTTGGATTCCTGTGACAGTTTGCGCAGCAGATCGAAGGCGGCCATCGCGTCGATGCTGAACCGTTCCATCAGGATCCCTTTGGCCTGACCGATGACGTCCCGGCTGGCCAGCGCGCTGCGGAATTGCTCATGACGGCGCATCGCGTTCCACGCCACCGTCGTGTGGGCGGCATAGATCAGGCCCAGCTCCACCGACTCCTCGTCGAACGCCTTGGTGGCTTCGGCGTACAGATTCAGCGCCGCCAACCTTCGGCCCTCGTTGTGTAACCGGAAGGACAGAATCGACCGGACCGGTGTGCGCGCCATGGCGGCCGCCCGGTAGCGGGGCCACCGCTCGTCGGTGCTGAGGTTGTGGATGTGGATGATCTGGTGATTCCACGCAGCGGACAGGCAGGGCCCTTCGCCGGCCTCGCGCTGAACGTCGTCCAGCAAGCCGGGATACGGGTGCGTCGCGGCCAGCGACTCGACCCCGTCGTCGATCACGGTCACCGACGCGTACTGCGCCCCGGGTACCGAATCCACCGTCACCGCATTGAGTTCCCGCAGCACCGCCTCGAACTCGGTCGCCGCTCGGCGCTGCATGCTGTCGACCAGTTCCACCACATCGAAGAGGCGCCGCCGCTCCTCGGACAGCACGGCTGCGGGGCTGTCGACCAGTGCCGGCAACTCGCTGTCGGGCTGCGCGGCTTCGTACACGGACATGGGACCTCCCGCCCTCGGGTTCGGCCATATCACCCGCGAGATCGGGTGAACCCGCCTTCCACCATAGAGCGGCTGACGCCGCCGTGACAGGTGTGGCCGTGATGGGCAAGCTGTCCCGTCACGGTTCAGAACCGATCGAAACGCGATGCCGCAATTGCCGCCCGGCCTGGGGACGGGCATTTAAGGTGACTCTCCGTGGGCACCAGGGTGTTAGCCAACGGGCGAGGACGGTGGTTGGCCGTCGCCACCTCGCTCCTGGTGTCCGCCGGCATGGTCTACGCCCAGACTTCGGCGCCGCCGAGGCAGGCGCACACACCACCGAACGCGGGCGCGCCGCAGTCTGCACCGCCCGAGGCGCTGACCCCCAGCCCGCTCACCGAGGCGGAGTTGCTGGCCGCCAGCGGACCGGCGGACGCCCGGGTGTTCGATCTCGCGCTACCGGCCGGCGTCGCGCCCGAGGGCGGTCTGCAGGTCAAGACCATCTGGGCGGCCCGCGCGATCAGCGCGATGTTCCCGGAGATCAAGACGATCGGTGGGTACCGGCAGGATCCGCTGAAATGGCATCCCAACGGTCTGGCCATCGACGTGATGATCCCGAACCACAACAGCGAGCAGGGCATCGAGCTCGGCAACCAGATCGCCGGGTACGCGCTGGCCAACGCGAAACGGTGGGGCGTGCTGCACGTGATCTGGCGGCAGGGCTTCTACCCCGGCATCGGCGCGCCGAGCTGGACCGCCGACTACGGCTCGGAGACGCTCAACCACTTCGACCACGTCCACATCGCCACCGACGGCGGCGGCTACCCCACCGGGGACGAGTCCTACTTCATCGCTTCGATGCAGCGGTAGCTCGGAAAGTACTCGCGCCGGTGACACCGGTGAGTCGCGCGACGACGTTCATCCCGGCAAGGTGAGACCGCGTCCGTCAAATCGTTCCCCCGCAGTTGCTCACGCCGCGACGGTGGCCGCTCCGCACGCGAACACCGCGCTCGAGACCCGTCCGTCGGTGCACACCAGCGCGACGAGATCCGGGGTAGACGCGTCCTGGGGCGACTGCGGGAAGCTCGGCGGGGCCGGCGGCCACAGCGGGAAGATGCTCGCGCCGGTGACACCGGTGAGCCGGGCCACGATCTGCGCGACGACGTTCGTTCCGACGTAGGTGAGACCGCCGATGATTCTGACCGGGATGATCGCCAGTGCCGCCAGCGGGCTGAGCAGGAAGATGCCCGCGTCGGCGATCGACTGCAGGCTCGCGGAGATGCCGGTGGTCAGCATGTCGACGTAGTAGGGCACCGAGGCGAAAATGGTGCGTGCGCCCAGCGCGAGGCTGGTCCCGATGTCGGGGTAACCGTACTTGCCGATGATGTCCTGCAACGTGCCGCGCAGCGCCTCGTCGTTGTCGACCGGCGTGACGTCGGCATCGCCGAGGTCGGTCAGCGAGACGCCGTCCAGATTGGCGACCGTCGGCTCGTAACCGAACAACGCCAGCGCCGTCGGCGTCACGTCCACGATCGAGTACTTGAGGTTGACCAGGCCCTCACCGAACAGCCCGGGGCTGCGGGCGATCACGAACGTCGTTGTCTCATCAGGCGATTGGAAACCGTGACCAAGCCCGAGTTGTGGTTGGTGGCCGTGGTCGGTGACCATCATGATGGTCCACTTCTCCCCGGTGGCGGCCTCCCACAACGCGACGGCCTGCATGATCTCGCCGAGGTTGCGGTCGAAATTCGCCAGAGCCGCGAGATACTCCGGCGAACCCCCGCCGTACTCGTGGCCGTTCTCGTCGATGCCGACGAAATAGCTGAACATGAAGTTCGCGGTGTCGGCACCGGCGGCGGCGATCGCGGCCTCGGTCAGGTCGCCGACCCGGTCATCGGACAGGAACCAGTTCGGGTCCCCCTCGATCGGCGCCACATTGAAGATGTTGTCCGCGCGCAGCCCCGTCGCCGCGATGGCCGAGATGACATCCCAGTTCGCGATCGAGGTGGTCTCGATGGCACCGTTGCTGAGCGCTTCCAGCTGGCTGAACACCGTCGGCCACTTCTGATAGGTCCACGGCGTGAAGACGTTGTTGATCACCCCCGTCTTCTCCCCCCAAGCGCCGGTCAGGATCGACGTCCAGGACGGATTCGAGATCGTGGTGTGCCCGACGATGGTGGATGCGGCGGTGGTGCTGCCCTGGATCAGACTCCAGAGGTTGGCCGTGATGTCGGGGTTGGCCAGCACACGGCTGAGGTTCAGGCCGTCCACACCGATCACCAGCACATTGGGAGTGCCGTCGTCGACGTACGCCGCCGCCGGCATGGTCGCCGCCATGCGGCGAAGAACGCTGCGCTCCAGCTCATCCCGCACCGCGGCCAGCGATGCCAGCATTACCGAGCCGTCAAGCGGTGTCACCGGAGTCGGTTCGGCCGGCGGCTTGAGCAGAGCGCTGACCACGTCAGAGATCAAGGTGACCAGGGTCGGCTCGGCCGCCGCCTCGGAGGTGTTCTCGGTGGTGGTGCTTGCGGTGGTGACGGTGGTGTTTGCGGTAGCGGTGGACGTCGACGTCGTCGTGGCCGCCGGGGCGGTCTCGACCGGATCCGGCTCGACTGCCTCGAGTGCATCGGTCTGCGGTGACGCCGCCTCCTCGGCCCCGGTCGGCTCGGCCGCGGGTTCCCTGGTCGGTGGTGTTGCAGCGGCGGACGCCCCGTTCGTCGATGTCACTGCCGAGTCGTCGGCGCCTTCCGGCTCCTCGGCGTCCTCGTCGGCCGCTTCCGGCTCGTCGGACTCGTCGGCGTCCTCGTCGCCGGCTTCCGGCTCGTCTGCATCGTCATCTGTGTCCCGGTCGTCTGCGACGTCCTGGTCCGCTTCGCCGCCGCCTCCGGTGTCGCCGGCGTCGTTCGCGGCTGACGTGTCGTTCGACGGCGCTGACGTGCTCTCCGACGAGGACTGGCTGGAACTGGAACCGGCGGAGTCGGTCGTTTCGGCCACGGCCACGCCCGGTGCGGACGCCACCGCCCAACCCACTCCCAACGTCACCGCGAGTGCTCCGACACGACCAACGTGGCTGGCGTAACCCATGACGATCCTTTGCTTGTTCGCTGATTGTGCTGTGCGTAAATTACGCTCCGGCCGGGCTACGCCGACCGTGTTTCACCAAGATCACCGCGTTTTGAGGCATCATTTGCTCGATGGGTGCGGCCTTGCAGGGGGCGGTTGCCGTGGTGGCGGGCGCGACGCGCGGCGCAGGCCGCGGAATCGCTGCCGGGCTGGGCGAGGCCGGGGCCACCGTGATCTGCACCGGACGCAGCAGCACACAAGCGCACCTGATCTCTGATTACGACCGGCCCGAGACCATCGAAGAGACCGCTCGCCTCGTCACCGACCTCGGTGGAACCGGGATCGCGATACCGGTAGACCATCTCGATCCCGAACAGGTACGGACGCTCGCCGACCGCCTCCGGGGCGAGTTCAGCCGCATCGATGTTCTGGTCAACGACATCTGGGGCGGCGAGATCCTCAAAGGCGGACCGGCGCAATGGAACACGCCGATCTGGCAACACGATCTAGAGGCCGGACTGCGGATCCTGCGGCTCGGAATCGACACCCATCTGATCACCTCGCACTACCTGCTGCCCCTTGTCATCTCCAAGCCCGGCGGCCTGCTTGTCGAGGTCACCGACGGCACAGCCAGCTACAACGCGACGCACTACCGCATTTCCACGTTCTACGACCTGGTCAAGAACGCGGTCAACCGACTGGCTTTCTGCCAGGGCCACGAACTCGCCGCGCACCGGGGCGCCGCCGTGGCAGTGAGTCCCGGCTGGCTCCGCTCTGAGATGATGCTCGACAACTACGGCGTCACTGAGGAGCACTGGCGCGACGCGTTGAACACCGGTAGGCCCGGTGGGCTTCCCACGGCGCCAACGGGATTCGCCCAATCCGAATCTCCGCGCTATGTGGGTCGAGGTGTCGCTGCCCTGGCGGCCGACCCGGACAAGCTTCGCTGGAACCAACAGTCGGTGACTTCAGCCGAACTGGCGATCGAATATCAGCTCACAGATATCGACGGAACCCGACCCAACTGCTGGATATGAGCCGACACGATGTGTGTAATCGCCGCGCGCGGGTAGTGAGGAAGGGACGAGCAGAAAGGACCTGATGACCGAGTACACCCTGCCCGAACTGGACTACGACTACGGCGCACTCGAGCCGCACATCTCGGGCCAGATCAACGAGATTCACCACAGCAAGCATCACGCCACCTACGTCAAAGGTGTCAACGACGCGCTGGCAAAGCTGGACGAGGCCCGCGCCGCCGGCGATCACAGCGCGATCCTATTGAACGAGAAGAATCTGGCGTTTCATCTCGGCGGACACGTCAATCACTCGATCTGGTGGAAGAACCTCTCCCCCAACGGCGGCGACAAACCGACAGGGGACCTCGCCGCGGCGCTCGACGACCAGTTCGGGTCGTTCGACAACTTCCGCGCGCAGTTCACCGCCGCGGCCAACGGTCTGCAGGGCTCGGGCTGGGCGGTGCTGGGATATGACAGCCTCGGGAAACGTCTGCTGACCTTCCAGCTGTATGACCAGCAGGCCAACGTTCCGCTCGGGATCATCCCGCTGCTGCAGGTCGACATGTGGGAGCACGCCTACTACCTGCAGTACAAGAACGTGAAAGCCGACTACGTGAAAGCGTTCTGGAACGTCGTCAACTGGGAGGATGTGCAGAACCGCTTCGCCGCGGCCACCAACAAGGCGCAAGGACTCATCTTCTAGCGCAAGCCGCCCGGAGTGGGCCGACCACGGCGGAACCACCGCAGCTCAGCGCCCCCGCTCACTTTCCGCGGACTCGCGCTCGATCTCCGCTTGCTCGCGGCGCGTATACGCTCCGCCGCGCTCGACATGCCGCTCGGCGCGCTCGCGCCGTTCACGTTCCCGCTGAGCGACGCTGCCTTCCCGTTCGTCCGCGGCCGTCTCGCGCTCGTCTGCGGTGATCTCGCGTTCGTCAGCGATCCGGTCACGCTCGTCGGCGACGCGTTCTCGTTCGTCCGCGAGCCATTCGCGTCTCGCAAGCGTGTCGTCGCGGTGTCTGGCCAGCGTCTCGCGGTGAGAGAGCGCTTCGCGCTCAGCGTCACTCGGCTGCCCTGCTGAAGAATTCGGACTCATGACTGGCACATCGCTTACCTCGAACCACCCGATCAGGTCCGGATGGCAACCTCAGCGTACGCGCACACGTTCGGGGCCACAGGCAAGCGACAGAGCCTGTTCTTCTGGCTACAACCCGTCGAGGAGTCGACGGACGCGACGTTCGATGTCGTCGCGTATCGGCCGCACGTTCTCCACAGGCTGTCCGGCCGGGTCGGGCAGGTCCCAGTTCTCGTAGCGTTTACCGGGATAGAACGGGCAGGCGTCTCCGCAGCCCATGGTGATCACGACGTCGGCGGCACGGACGATCTCGTCGGTCCAGGGCTTGGGATGCTCGGCGGTGATGTCGATGCCGACCTCGGCCATCGCGGCGATCGCGGACGGGTTGATCGCGTCAGCAGGCTCTGAACCGCCCGACCATGCGACGGCCCTGTCCCCGGCCAGATGGGTGAAGAACCCCAGGGCCATCTGCGAGCGTCCCGCATTGTGGGTGCACAGGAACAGGACGGTGGGTTTGTCGGTCATCGGGTGCTCCTCGACGGGGTGAATCGCCGCCGCAGTGCCAGCGAGACGTAAACCAGAGCGACCAGGACCGGTACCTCGATCAGTGGGCCGACCACTCCCGCGAGCGCCTGCCCGGAGGTGGCGCCGTAGGTCGCGATGGCAACGGCGATCGCGAGTTCGAAATTATTGCCGGCCGCGGTGAACGCCAGCGTGGTGGTGCGTTGGTAACCCAGCCCCAGCACCGCACCCAGCAGGTAGCCCCCACCCCACATGACGGCGAAGTAGACCAGCAGCGGAGCGGCGATGCGGACCACGTCCCACGGCCTGGCGGCGATCTGTTCTCCTTGCAGCGCAAAGAGAATCACGATGGTGAACAGCAGCCCGTACAGCGCCCACGGACCGATCCTGGGAAGGAACTCGGTCTCGTACCACGACCGCCCTCTGGCGCGTTCCCCGAACCGGCGCGTGAGGTAGCCGGCCAGCAGCGGGATGCCCAGGAAGACCAGCACCGACTTGGCGATCTGCCAGGGCGACGCCGAGATCGCGGTCTGCTCCAGCCCGAGCCAACCGGGCAGCACCGACAGGTAGAACCAGCCCAGCACCGCGAACATGGCGACCTGGAACACCGAGTTCAGTGCGACCAGCACCGCGGCGGCTTCGCGGTCCCCGCAGGCGAGGTCGTTCCAGATGATGACCATGGCGATGCAGCGGGCCAGACCGACGATGATGACGCCGGTGCGGTACTCGGGCAGGTCGGGCAGCAGTAGCCAGGCGAGCGCGAACATCAACGCCGGGCCGAGCACCCAGTTCAACGCGAGTGAACTCAGCAGGAGTCTGCGATCGCCGGTGACGGTGTCGAGCCGGTCGTAGCGCACCTTGGCCAGCACCGGGTACATCATGATCAGCAGGCCGCGATCGGCAGCGAGATGCCGTCGACCTGGATTCCGTTGAGAAACGAATCCAGGCCCGGCACCCAGCGTCCGAGCAGCAGACCGGCCGCCATCGCCAGTCCGATCCACACCGGAAGGAACCGGTCCAGCGTGGAAAGTCGTGTCGCAGAGATGTTCTCGCTGTCGCTCAGCGCTCGGCTCATGAGGTCAGCAGCACGGCGTCGTGAGCTTGCGACTGACGCCGAAGGTCTCCGAGTCGGCGAGCACCGTGCCGATCTCCTCTTCGGTGAACATGCCCTCCTCGGTCAACCGGGCGATCGCGGCGTGCACGGCCTCGCTCGAGATCGTCGACGTCGAGCGCCGGCTGCACACGGGACATCTCCGCCACCTCCAGGGTTGTGACATATATCGAATTCGTGTGGACATCATCGCCGACCTTTTCGATATATGTCAATCCTGTGGCACCATGGTCGTATGCCCAAAGCGCTACCGGTGATCGATACGACGACGCCGGTGTGCTGCGCACCGGTGGCCTCGGGACCGATGAGCGATGCCGACGCCCTCGAGATCGCGGTCCGCCTCAAGGCGCTGGCCGATCCGGCGCGGGTCCGGATCGTGTCGTATCTGTTCAGTTCCCCTGCGGGCGAAGAGAGTTCGGGTGATCTCGCGACCATCCTGGAGCTGGCCGAGTCGACGGTGAGCCATCATCTCGGCCAGCTCCGCAAGGCCGGGCTGGTGGTTTCCGAACGCCGCGGGATGAGCGTCTACCACCGCGTGCGGCCCGAGGCGCTGCAGGCGCTGTGCACCGCGCTCGACCCCAACTGCTGCTGATCAATCGATCCCGCGGGCGATCAGCGCCTCGCTGAAATCGTCGGCAGCGCGCAGTGCCGCGACGATCACCGGCACGAACACGATCCGCGGCGAGATTCGCAGCCCGCGTGCCCGGCGGGCCTCCTCGACCTGCCGGATGATCTCCACCAGCAGCGGGATCGACCGGATCGTCAGCGCCAGCGCGATGGCCACCTGCCGGACTGGGAATCCGAACCGCGCCAGCGGCGTCATCGCCCGGGTCGCGGCGTCCAGCATGTCGGCCGTCCTGGTGGTCAGCGTGACGATCGCGGCCAGGCACACCGCCAGCAGCAGCACCCCGCACACCACCAGCGCGCGCTGCCAGTCGGTGAGCAGCACCTGCAGCACGAAGATGAAGCCGACCACCCAGAAGACCTGGCACAGTTGCCTGATCAGCACCCGCGGGGACAACCGCGCCGAGGCCACGCCGACCAACACCGCGGCGGCCGCCACACCGAGCCGTGCCGGGGAGTTCACCACCACTGTCATCGTGACGATCAGCACGCCCAGGCCGACCAGCTTCGCCCCGGCAGGCATCCGGTGCAGCCACGACCGCCCGGGCCGGTAGTCCCCCAACACGGTCATGACATCAGCTGCCGATAGGCCGGCAGCGCGACCGACGGCACGTCGTCGGCCACCACCCGGCCGTCGTCGAGCACGACGACCCGATCGGCGTCACCCGCCAGATCGAGGTCGTGGGTGACCAGCACGAGTTGGGTGTCCAGGGCAGCGAACGCGGCCCGCAGCATCCTGGCGTTACGCAGATCGAGCAGGGTGGTCGGTTCGTCGGCTACCACGACCGACGGTTCGGTGACCAGTACCGTCGCCAGCGCCAGCAACTGCTTCTGGCCGCCGGAGAGCAGGTGGGCGGGCTGATCCGCATGACCGGCCAGGCCGAACCGTTCCAGCACCTGTGCCACCCGTTCGGCGCGGGCCCGCCGGTCCAGCGACAGGCGCGACAGTGACAGCTCGACGTCCTCGCCGACGGTGGGCATCAGGATCTGCCGGTCCGGGTCGGTGAACACGAACCCGACCAGGCGGCGCACCTGCTTGACGGAGCGCCTGGTGTCGAGGCCGTGCACGCGCACCGCTCCGCGGTCCGGCACGACCAGGCCGTTGAACAGCCGCGCCAGCGTCGACTTGCCGCTGCCGTTGGCGCCGACGACGGCGATCCGCCGCTCGGTCAGCGTCAGCGAGACGTCGCGCAGGACGGGGCGGTCACCGAACGCGTGCGACACGTTCTCGACGACGATCGCACCCGGTGGATCGTCAGCCATCGGCGGGGGCTGCCCGGCGGGACGTGATGAGACCGGGGCGGGCCCGGTGGACCTGCGCGGCGACATAGGCGCACACCACGGCTTTGGCGATGTCGCCGGGCACGTAGATGCCGTTGGTGGACAGTGCGGCCCACCAGGACAGGTCGGTGCGCAGCATCAAACCGACCGTGCCGAAGAGGTAGATCACCCCCATGCCGCCGACGACGTTGATGAGGATGCCCCACAGCACCCGGTAGCGCGGCATCATCAGTGCAGTCAGAAACCCGATCACGATGACGGCCGGCAACCAGCCGATGAAGAATCCGGCGGTCGGTGACGACAGCGACACCAGGCCGGTACGGCCGCCGGCCAGGATGGGCAATCCGGCGACGGCCAGGACCGCGAACAGCACGATCGCCAATGCGCCCTTGCGGGGCCCGAGGATGGACCCGGCCAACATCACGCCCAGGGTCTGCAGGGTGATCGGGACGCCGGTGGGTCCGAAAGTCAGGGTGCCGGGGAGGCCGAGCGCGGCGAGCAGGCCGGCGAACACCGCCGCCTGGGTCAGGTCGCGCCACTCGAAGCGACCGAACCGGGTGGTGCCGACGGGCTCGGACGTCTCAGGATTCACCCGGGAATTATCGTCGACGCCGGACCTCGCTCGGTAACCGCCACCGCCTCGTCGGCGCTGCCTGCGTGCGGGTAGGCGTGAATCACCGCCGAGGACAGCTTCGGCACGGCATGGGTGAGCTCGTGCTCGGCATCGTGGGCGAGGCGGTGCGCTTCGACCAGGCTCAACGCCGGGTCGACGTCCAGCTCGGCGTCGGCGTGCAAACGGTGTCCCACCCAGCGCATACGGACGTTCCGGACCCCGCGCACCCCGGGCCGGTCGGCCAGCGCCGCTTCGGCAGCGTCGACGAGCGCCGGGTCGACGCCGTCCAGTAGACGGGCGAAGACGTCGCGTACCGCGGTGCGCAGTACAGCGAGGATCGCGACGGTGATCACCAGCCCGATGATCGGATCGGCCAGGGGAAAACCGAGAGCCACCCCGCCGGCGCTGAAAAGCACTGCCAACGAGGTGAATCCGTCGGTGCGGGCATGTAGGCCGTCGGCCACCAGGGCTGCCGAGCCGATGCGCCGGCCGACGCGGATGCGGTAGAGCGCGACCCATTCGTTGCCGAGGAACCCGACCAGCCCGGCCAGTGCCACCCAACCCAGATAATCGATCGGCTGCGGGTGGATCAAACGCATGACGGCTTCGTATCCGGCGATGACGGCCGACATCGCGATCATCGCGACGACGAACAGCCCGGCCAGATCCTCGGCCCGGCCGAAGCCGTAGGTGAACCTGCGGGTGGCGGCTCTGGTGCCGAGCGAGAAGGCGATCCACAGCGGGATCGCGGTCAGCGCGTCGGCGAAGTTGTGGATGGTGTCGGCGGCCAGGGCCACAGAGCCGGAGATGACGACGATGACGACCTGTGCGAGCGTGGTCAGCCCCAGCACGACGAGGCTGATCTTGACCGCGCGAATGCCGGCGGCGCTGGATTCCAGTGCGTCGTCGATGCTGTCGGAGGCGTCGTGGCTGTGCGGCGCGAACACTTCCCGGACCGCGTGCCTCACGGCGCCGAAACGGCCGTGTTGCTCGTGGGCGTGGGGATGAGCGTGGGCGTGGGGATGAGCGTGGCCGTGGTGGTGCGCACCGCTTTCGTGACTCATGCGCGACGTCCGTTCCCGGAAGGTTGCTGCGGATCGGCATGCAGCGTCGCGAGATCGGCGGCGTCGCGGTGGTGCCCGGGAACGCCGGGTCCGGCGTGCTCGGCATTGAACACCGCGTCGGTGACCAACTGCCGGACGTGGTCGTTGTCCAGGCTGTAGAAGATCGTGGTGCCTTCGCGGCGCGGCCGGACCAGCCGCGCCATCCGCAGCTTCGCCAGATGCTGGGACACCGACGGCGCCGGTTTGCCGATGTGGGCGGCGAGGTCGTTGACCGACATCTCACGGCTGACGAGCGCCCACAGGATCTGTACGCGGGTCGCGTCGGCCAGCATCCGGAACACCTCGACTACCAGGTTCACCTCGTCGTCGGGTAACCGGCGGCCACAGGATCTACTATCTGCATCCATACGCAGATAGTAGATCAGATCCGCCGCACAGGGGACGTCAGACGCGGCGCAGAGCCAGCACCGGGATGGCCCGGATCCCGGCGGTCTTCTCCTCGTACTCGCCGAAACCCGGGTAACGGCGGGCCTGCTCGGCGTAGATGCGGTCCCGGTCCTCCCCCGTGACCTCGGTGACCGAGACATCGTGAGTCTCGGTGCCGATCTCGATGTTGGCCCGCCCGGCGGCGGTCAGGTTGTAGTACCAGGCGGGATTCGACGGGGCACCGGCCTTGGACGCGAAGACATAGATGGTGGAGGGGTCCTGCTCGTCCTGCAGGTACATCATCGGCGTCACGTTCTGTTTGCCGCTCTTGCGCCCGGTATGGTGCACGAGCACCACCGGAGCGCCTTCGAAGTTGCCGCCGACCCTTCCTCCGTTGGCACGAAACTCGTTGATGACCTTCGTGTTCCAGTCTTCGTTATCACTCATGCCGGCCTCCTGTCTGTCGGTTCGATGCCCGCCGGCGGGATCCAGTCGGGCGACGAGAACTTCGGGGCGTGGCCGTCGGTAGGCGTCGGGCGCCGGGCGGCGCTGCGGTCACGTCAGGCAGTTCCATGCAGTACCTGCGCACCTTCACCAGCAGCGCTTCGGCGTCGTCGGCTCTCATGGGACGTCCATTCACTTGCCCGGCCTCCCCGGCCAATACGGCGATCGCGCAAGCATTCCCGAGCAGTCCTGGTCCAGGCTAACGCCGGCTACTCGAGGGCGCCGGGCAATTCCGGTCTGCATGCGGCTCGCGCGACCGGGCAGGACTCGCAGGGAACCCTGCTCACCGCCCCGGCTGGGTTTTCACGCATGCCTGGCGAAGGCGATTTATGCTGCGTATCCTGCGTAGAGGAGGTGACAGGTATGACCGAGATCTTCGTCCTGGAACCCGCCGCGGCCGACGAGCCGACGAATCGCCTTCCGGAAGGCCTTCCGGTCGACGGTCCCGAACGCGGGCCGCTGGAGCGTGCCCTGCGCAAGGCCGGCCTGGCAGTGGTGCCCCTCGACGCGGTCATCGATCCGGCCGCGACGATCGATGATCGCCGGCAGCTGCGGGCGTCTGCGACATCGGTCGTCAACGCAGCGTCTGACGATGAGCTCGACCGCCTGCGCGCGGCCGTGACCGCCGACCCCGACGACGGACTCGATGAGAGATTCTGGGGGCAGGCACCAGACTCGACCACCGCCGCGCAGGCAGTGTTCGCCGACCTGAAGGACCAGTTCGCGCAGCGCCGCCAATTGTCGGCAGAGAGCATCAGCCGCGATGAAGCCGCACAGCTTCTCGACGTCGCGCCACAAAGCGTCACCGCCAAGCTCGCCGCCGGCAAGTTGATCGGATTCAAGGTCGGTCGCGAATGGCGCCTGCCGCTTTGGCAATTCAATCCCGACGACCCGTCCGGCGCCCTTCCCGACCTCGATGAGTTGCAGTCGGTGTTTCCGGGCGGAGTGGTCAGCCTCTCGCGATGGATGCAGCGCGAACAACCCGAGTTCGGCGGCCGCACCCCGCGCGCGGAGATGGTGTTGCACGGCAGCGCGTCCGTGATCGCGCTGGCGCAGGCCCTCACATCGGCCGCGTGGTAAGAGCGCTCGACGCTCCAACGCGTCCGTTGCCGCGAGCGGCCGGGTTCCGCTGGAACTGGACGCCACGCCCAAACTCTGCGCGGTGGAGGTGGTGCCGCGTGTACCACCGTGGCGCTCACACCCCGGACGGGATGACCTTCCGTCGATTCGGACCGCTCCACCGGTTCGACCACCACCACGAGGCCAACCCCCCGCAGCTCGATCCCGATGGTCGACGCGTTCTCTACGTCGGCGCTGACCTGGCCACCTCAGCGAGTGAAGTTTTCGGCGATGCGGGGATCGCCGCCGTCTGCCCTCGGTACCGGGTGTCAGTGGTGGCACCCACCGCGGCGCTGCCCTTGTTCGATCTCACAAAGTCTGGAGCAGCCATGGCTATCGGGGCACTGCCCAGCCTCGCCGATGGCCACGAGGCTCGCGCGCTCACCCAGCAGTGGGCTCGCGCCATCTTCGAAGACCAGCCAGCCGGGGCCGCCGTCCGGGGCGTGCGTTACCGCACCGCTCACAACTTCGGATACTCAATCGCCCTGTGGGACAGCGATGATCGCGTCGAGGTCGTGCGGGACAGCACCGGCCGACCACAAGATCACGCGTTGGATCGCCCGGCGCTCCTGGGGCGCCTCCAGGTCGAGATGCGTAAACGCCGCATCAGCGTCACGACGGTGCCGGAAAGTGACTGCACCCTGTGCCGGCGCGGATGACAGCCGACGCCCCCTGCGCCGCACGTCAGGCGAGTGAGGCCAACGCGGTCGCGGGGTCGTAGCCGGCGAACGCGTCGAGTTCGCCGTCGCGGAGGCGATTCACCCACGCCGGGTCGGCGAGCAGCGCGCGCCCGATCGCCACGATGTCGAACTCGCCGGCCCCGAACTGTTCGACCAGACGCTCCACAGGAGCCGGCTGGATGACCTGGCCCTGCTTCTCGCTGCGGAATTGCGTCTCCAGACCGACAGAACCCACCGCGATGACCGGCAGCCCGGCGACCTTCTTGGTCCAGCCCGCCAAGCTGAGCTGGCTGTCGTGGTCGGGGAACGCAGGCACGTAGTGCCGGCGCGTCGACGGGTGGAAGACGTCGACGCCGGCTTCGACCAACGGGGTGAGCAACTCCTGCAATTGCGTCGGATCGTCGGCGATGGAGGCCGTGTAGTCGAGGCCCTTCCACTGCGAGAACCGGAAGATGACGGGGTAATCCGGGCCGACCGCGGCGCGCACCGCGGCCACTACCTCGGCGGGGAATCGGGTGCGTGCGGCGAGATCGCCCCCGTAGCCGTCGGTGCGGGCATTCGTCCGCGCCCAGAAGAATTCGTCGAGCAGGTAGCCGTGGGCCCCGTGCAGTTCGACGGCGTCGAAGCCGACCTCGCGGGCGGTACGTGCGGCCTGTGCGAACAAATCGGCGATGCCGGGGAGTTCGCCGGTGTCCAGCGCCCGCCCCTTGGGCCGGCCGAGCCCGTCCACTCCGGACGGACTGACCGGCGTGACTCCGTCGGCGTCGTCGCGCTCGGCGCCCTGGTGCCACAGCTGCGCGGCGATCGTGCCACCCTCGGCGTGCACTGCGGCCACCACGCGTGACCAGCCGGCGAGGACATCGTCACCGGCGATCGTCGGGATGGCGAACGGGTAACCCGCGGCCGGGTCGGGCAGTCGGACCCCTTCTGTGATGATCAGCCCGACACCTCCGGCGGCGCGACGCCGGTAGTACTCGGCAACGTCGGCGCCGGGCACCCCGCCGGGCGAGGCCTGCCGGGTCATCGGCGCCATGGCGAACCGGTTGGGCACCGTCAGCGAGCGCACGGTCAGGGGCTGGAAGAGGTCTTGGATGGCCACGACGTTCTGCAACACCGGGATGGCGACGGTGATTCCGCGTCGCGCTTGCACGCCGTCGGGTGGTGTCGCACGCCCAGACGGACCAGCGGCCGCGGACCGCCCGGCCCTGGGATCATCGAGGCCACGGCGCGCCATCAAACACCGAATTGCATTGCGGCAGAGTCCCCGTACGCTGTCCTGCCGCGCACTCAGGCCCGGTTTGTACAATCGGGGGAACAAGAAGCCCTCCCGACCGGCGCCGGTACCCTTCGGACTCCGAGGTCTCACACGTCCTCAGGTCGGCGGACTGCCCCTGGGAGAGGATGGCACGCAATGACTGCGAACGCCGACGCACCCCTGCGGGCAGCGACGTCATCGTCGTCCCCCCGGGCGAACGCATGTGGCGCACCCTGCTCACGGTCGCCGCCGACAATCTCGAACCGCTGATGAATCTGTATCGCCCCTACGTCGAGGGTCTGGACGGTCTGCCGGCCGACGGCCGCTTCCTGATCGTCGGCAATCACACACAGATGTCGTTCGCCGAGATCGTGATGATCCCGTACTTCGTGCGCCACACGATTGGCAAACAGGTCCGGCCCCTGGCCGACCGGCAGTTCGGAAAGGCCAGGGGGTTGCAGGCCGATCTGATCGCCGCCTACGGCGCGGTGGTGGGCTCCCCCGAGACGGCCGGCGCACTCATGCGTCACGGCGAGACCATCCTGGTCTTTCCAGGTGGTGGCCGCGAGATCGCGAAGTTCAAAGGTGAGGAATACCGGCTGCGGTGGGACAACCGCTACGGCTTCGCTCGCCTGGCCAGCGATCACGACTATCCGATCGTCACCGCTGCACTGGTCGGCGCGGACGACGTCTACACCAGCCTGGTCACCCGCGACAGCGTGTGGGGCCGGTTCAGCGGTTGGCTCGGTAAGCGCACCGGCGGACCGCCGGACATGGCCATGCCACTGCTGCGCGGGGTCGGGCCAACCCTCATTCCCCGCCCGCAACGGATGTACCTTCGTTTCGGGCCGCCCATCAGCTCATCACCGCCGGACGGCGTCGAGCGGGAGGCGTGGATAGTCAAGCTCAAGGCCGAGGTGCAGGCGCAGCTGGAATCCGACCTGGACGACCTCCGACGTATCCGCAGCAGTGACCCGTACCGGGAGCTCAATCCGCTGGCCTGGCGGTCCGCGGTCATGCCGTGACGGTGCCGGGCCGGGCTCAGCGGGCCAGCATGGAAGCGACAGCGCGCGCCTGATTCGTCAGCGCGGCACACATCCTGCCGAGGTTCACGACGCCGAACTGGATCCCGGACATCACCCGGCATGCGCTGCCGGTACCGGGAGGAGCCGAAGACCTCGGGGACAGAGCGAACGCCCCACAGACAGGCCAGGCACCGATACCTTGCGTGCGCAGCACACGCTCGGCGATGAGTATCTGGTACTCGCGCGGAGTTCGTTCCGGGGAGCCGACGCCGCCGTGCTCCCGCCAAGTCGCCGGCAGAAACTGCAGGCCGCCGTAGAACCCGTTGCCGGTGTTGATCGCCCAGTTGCCGCTGGATTCGCACTGAGCGACCGCGTCCCAGTTCACGGTGCTGGCGTGAGCGTTCGGCGTTGCCACCGCGACCGACGCCGTCGACAGCGCTGCCGCGGTCAGTGCCACGCCTACTCCTCGGAGCATGTGCACGGAATTCCCCCTCGGCCGCCGAACGTGTGAACCTCACGCACCGACGTGGTGGTCGATTTCGGATGACCGTCATTGTTACTGCTGATCTCTCAGTGAACGTTGAGGAGATTGTGATAGAAGTTCATAACTTTCTGGTGACCTACGTCTCATCTGCGGTCGGGGGCGATGGCCATGCGCTGCCGGTACCGGCAGGAGCCGACGACCTCGGGGAAAGGGCGAAAGCGCCGCAGACGGGCCAGCGCCGATCCCCTGCGTGCGAAGGACCCGTTCGGCGACCATGATCTGGTACTCACGTGGCGTTTGCGCCGGCGAGCCAACACCGCCGTGTTCGCGCCAGGCGGACGGCAAGAACTGCAGGCCGCCGTAGACCCCGTTGCCGGTGTTGGCGGCCCAGTTGCGGCTGGATTCGCAGTGCGCGAACGCATCCCAATTCACCGTGCCGGCATGCGCGGTCGGTGCAGCCACGGCCAACGACGTTGTGGACAGCGCAGTGCGGTCAGCGCCGCACCCAACACCTTGCGCATGCGCAACGGATGTCCCTTCAAAGCTGAACGATGCGCAGCGCAATTGTTATCTGTGTTCTCGGAATGAAGGCTGAGGAGACTGTGAAATTTGTTCATGAAACTCACGCGTCAGGGCATGTAGGTCCGAGGGGGTATAGCGGGGGGCACCGCGTTCGACGGCGCTCTCGGAGCGCTGTCGCACCCAGATCATCAGGTTCGCCTGTTCGATTTCGGTCGCCGTATTCGGCAGCGCTGCAGGGTATTCCAACCAACTGCTGAACCGGAATCCCAACGGACGATGTCGGACGATCGCAGCCCGACCGTCGGGGTCGAAGCATCTTGAAGGACTGGATTTGTCGGTGGTCGAATGTATGTTCGATATATGGCGGGTGGGGACTTGCAAAGCGCGGTCAGCGCGGTGCGGGCTGCATTCGAGGAGGTGGCCGCGTACGAGGTGGATCTGCTGACGCGGCCGGATCTTGTTGCCGTTCTGGACGACCTCGAGACTCTGTCGTGCCAACTACCGGCGATGAGCCACCGGCTGCTGGCGCGGTTGCAGGCCGAGGCCACTCCGCAGCAGATGGGCGCGAAGTCCTGGAAAGACGTCCTCACGACTCGGTGGCGGATCTCGGGGTCGGAGGCCCACCGGCGGCTGGCCGAGGCCGAGGTGTTGGCACCGCGGAGGTCGTTGACCGGGCCGCCGTTGCCGCCGCTTTTGCCGGCGACTGCGATGGCCCAGGCGCGCGGCTGGATCAACGCCGAACACGTCGAAGTGATCCGAAAATCGAGCAAGAAGGTACCGGGCTGGGTGGACACCGCCACCCGGGAGCAGTTCGAGGTCGACCTGGTGCGTACTGCGGTGGGCAATGGCCCGAAGGAGTTGAAGGACTCCGCGGATCGGACGTTGTTCCTGATGGATCAGGACGGTCCGGAGCCTGATGACACCGAACGTGCCCGCAAGCGCGGCGTCTCGTTAGGTAAGCAGGGCGCCGACGCGATGACCACCATGACTGCGCAGTTGACCCCGGAGGCCCGCGCGGTGTTGGAGGCGATCTTCGCCAAGTACGCCGCCCCCGGAATGTGTAACCCCGACGATCCCGAACCCTGCACTTCCGGCACACCTCGCAAGCCCAGATTGACAACGATCAACGCAGCCTGGCCCAGCGCCAGCACGACGCCTTCGTCGCGGTCGGTCGTATTGCGCTAATGAGCGGGGAACTCGGGAAGCTCAATGGGTTGCCGGTGTCGGTGATCATCCGCACCACGTTGCAAGATCTGGAATCGCGGGCCGGAGTCGGTGTCAGCGGTGGCGGCACCGTCCTGCCGATCGCCGACGTCATCCGGATGGCCGGGCATGCCAACCACTATCTGGCGGTGTTCGACCGCGCGACCGGGTCGGCGTTGGATCTGTTCCGCACCAAGCGGCTGGCCTCTCCGGCGCAGCGGATCATGCTGATCGCCCGCGACGGCGGCTGCACGAAACCGTGCTGCACCGTCGGCGCCTACGGATCCCAGGTCCATCACGTGGTCGCCGATTGGGTCGACGGCGGCAACACCAACATCGACGAACTCGGCCTGGCGTGCGGGCCGGACAACCGGTCGGTCACCGAGGGTGGTTGGAGCACCCGGATGAACGAGCGATGCGAGGTGGAATGGATTCCCCCGCCCGACCTGGACAAGGGGCAAGCCCACGTCAACAACTACCACCGCCCCGAACGCCTCCTCCGTCCACCCGAGGAGCCAGAGCTGTTGCGCGACAACCACAGTGTGGTGCCCGGCGCTGCGATCAGTGACGCCGAGACGGACGAGCCCCCGACGGCCGACGAGCACGGACAAGCCGGCGGGCCGGGCACCACCCGACAATGAGGCGGCCTGATAGTCCCCGAGCGGAAAACCGCGGACCTGAAGTCGATCCGCTGCTATTCCGTGTCTCGCGACATCACGGCAACCAATCGAGCGACCAGCATGGCTCACTCAGGCGGCCAGGAAGGCGTCTTTCAGGGCTGATGATGTGGCACAGGGCTGAGCGCCGCCTGTGGTGATTTGTCGGGTCGAATCGGTTCAACCACGTCTGCCATAGCCAGGCTGGCTCTATGGTGCGCCGTCAAGCTCGTGCGCCACGGCGAGAATGTCGCCGATGCCCTGCCGCGCAGCCCGCGGTAGACGTTCAGCATTCGTTCGCGCTGTGCGCCGCTGATGAACTGCTGCCAGAGCGGGTTAGGCGACCTCTCCTCGAGAGCGCTGCATCGCAGGCCCTGTCTCGATCCGCACCCGCAGCATCCGCATGTAACCACGCATCCACAGCTTCGCGAGAACCAGCGACTGACCCGCGTACGGGTTGCGGTCGCCGGGATCGGCTAGTGAACCCTCATACAACGCGAACACGTACTCCGCACGCTTCGACACCCGGCCATTATGTAGGCACGCACGCCGCGAACCTCGAAACACACGCTGCGCGCGGGGACCAAGACCGCGCCCGTTGACCCGTCGGCGCGCATCACCGGAGATCTGTGCGGGGCATCGACGCCGTCGCTTTGGGTGAAAGGGCCTCGGCGACGCGTTGGGACATTGAAGGCGGTATGCCAAGGCACTACGGAATGGAGAAAGGCGGCTCCCGTTCTCCGGAAACCGCCTCTGACCTACGTCGGGCTGACAGGATTTGAACCTGCGACCACTTGACCCCCAGTCAAGTGCGCTACCAAGCTGCGCCACAGCCCGCGGCGCTGCCGGGATCGCCGGCAGCGGTCGAAAGCTTACATCAGCGTGACACCGGAATCCCAACCGCGGTGGTCGTCGCGGTTCGGGGCATCCCTGCGGGGTGAGCGCCGATGACACTCCCCTGTGGTTGTTCGCCGATCAGCTCGGCCCGGCCGTCCACGGCGGCGAGCACGCCCACCGCGAGATCGTCCTCATCGAAGCCCGATCAGCGCTGGCCAAGCGGCGCTACCACCGCCAGAAACTGCACCTCGTGCTCTCGGCCCTGCGCCATGCCGAGCGCGACCTCGGCGACCGCGCCACCCTGCTCCGGGCCGACACCTACACCGACGCGCTCACGCAGTTCAAACGTCCCGCGCTCGTCCACGAACCGACCTCGCATGCCGCCGAACTCTTCGTGCACCGGCTCAGGAAGAAGGGATTGGTCGCCGATATCCTGCCGACGTCGACCTTCGCGTTGTCCCGCAAGGATTTCCAAGATTGGGCCGGCGAGCGCACCCGGTTCCGGATGGAGGACTTCTACCGCGACCAGCGCCGCCGCTTCGGCGTGCTGATGAACGGCTCCGAACCTGTCGGCAACCGGTGGAACTACGACGAGGACAACCGTGAGTCCCCGCCCAAGAAGCAGACCACCCTCGACGTCCCCGCCCCGTACAAACCCCGCGAGGACGACATCGACGACCAGGTCCGCCACGATCTCGACGCGATGAATCTCGACACCGTCGGCGCCGACGGGCCGCGCCTGTTCGCCGTCACCCCCGCCGAGGCCCAACGCGCGCTGACCCGGTTCGTCGAGCACCGACTCCCCCACTTCGGCCGGTACGAGGACGCGATCATGGACGACGACTGGGCGATGGCGCACTCCCTGCTGTCGGTCCCGCTCAACCTCGGCGTGCTGCACCCGCTCGAAGCTGTGGACAAAGCCGAACAGGCCTACCGGGACAAGCAGGCGCCGCTGGCGGCCGTCGAGGGCTTCATCCGCCAGATCCTCGGCTGGCGCGAGTACATGTGGCACCTCTACTGGCATTTCGGCCCCGACTACACCGACCACAACGAACTCGACGCCCGCACGCCGCTGCCGGACTGGTGGACCGACCTGGACGCCGACGCCGTCACCGCACGGTGTCTGCACGACGCACTCAAGGGCGTCCGTGACCGCGGCTGGACCCACCACATCCAACGCCTGATGATCCTCGGCAGCCACGCGCTGCAGCGCGGATACCGGCCCGACGAACTCACCGACTGGTTCGCCACCGCCTACGTCGACGGGTTCCGCTGGGTGATGCCCACCAACGTCGTCGGCATGAGTCAACATGCCGACGGCGGGCTGCTGGCCACCAAGCCGTACACCTCTGGCGGCGCGTACATCAACAAGATGAGCGACCACTGTGGGGACTGCGCCTATGACCCGAAGAAACGCCTCGGCGACGACGCGTGTCCGTTCACCGCCGGCTACTGGGCCTTCACCCACCGCCACCGCGACCTACTCGCGCGGAACATGCGCACCCGCCGCGCGGTGTCCTCGATGGAGCGGCTCAGCGACCTCGACGCGGTGCTGGAGCAGGAGTCAGCGCGCGACCGGTTCTGAGGCCGGCGCCGCCGCAGCGGACTCCGGAGCCACCTGCGGAGCCCGCGACACCCGCCACGCGTAGACCACCAGCGACGCCCAGGCCACGACGATCAGCGTGTAGATCGCGGTGGACCACGGCCACTGAATATCGAAGAAGTGCACCAGCTTCTGGCTGTTGGTGAGCACGATGACGCCGCCGACCGCAGTGCCCAGCAGCGCCGGGCTGATCCGGCTCACCAGCCACGCCGCGAACGGCGCGGCGACCACCCCGCCGACCATCAGGCCGAGCACCACCGGCCAGTTCTCCAGGAATTCCTGACGCAACCCGATCAGGAAGCCCAGCGACGCCGACACCGCCACCAGGAACTCCGACGCGCTGACCGAACCGATCACCGTCCGCGGCGCGGTCTTGCCCTGGGAGAGCAGGGTGCTGGTGGTCACCGGACCCCAGCCGCCACCGCCGGACGCGTCGATGAAACCGCCGAACAGACCGAGCGGGGCCAGGAACTTGACGCTGTGACTGCTCCCCCGCGTCCCGAAGGTCAACGGCGTGCGCAGCGAGAACCGCAGCAGCACATAGGCACCGATGCCCACCAGGATCGCCGCCATCAACGGGGCGGCGTGCTCGGTGGACAGCGACGACAGCACGGTGGCGCCCAGGAAGGCGCCCACCGCGCCGGGCACACCGAGCTTGGCCACCAGCGTCCAGTCGATGTTCTTGAACTTCCAGTGCGACAGCCCGGACGCGAACGTGGTGCCGACCTCGGCGAGGTGCACCGCCGCGCTGGCCTGCGCCGCCCCCACACCGGAGAGCACCAGCAACGTCGTCGCGGTGACCCCGAACGCCATGCCGAGGGCACCGTCCACGAGCTGGGCGCCGACTCCGACGAAGGTGAAGATGAGAAGCGAACGCATGGCTGCCTTCAGGAGGCGGTCGCCGCGCGGCGACCGGAGGGATTACGGGTGGGCGCGTCAGGGACGCGGACAACACCACTCGTCGAAGGCCATCAGCCGACGCGACGGCCAGAAGGGCTCCAGCGCAGAAATCTCCGACGGCGACAGCGCGACCAGCACGCGAACAGCCATCGAGGTTCCCATCATCGAGTCGATCCCAAAATCCGGTTCAGCCTACACGGTGACAAGTCGATACAGCCCGATGAGGCCGACCACGACGATCACCGCGCGCAGCGCGCCCGGGGACAGCCGGCGGCCATAGTGCGCGCCGGCGAAACCGCCGAGCAGCGATCCGATCGCGATCAGGCCCGCCGCAGCCCAGCTGATCCGGTCGAACGCCACCACGGTGTAGGCCACCGCGGCCACGATGTTGACGATCAGCGACAGCAGATTCTTGACCGCGTTCATCCGCTGCATGTCGTCGGGCAGCAGCGCACCCATCACGGCGATCAACAGGATCCCCTGTGCCGCCGTGAAATATCCGCCGTACACGCCGACCGCGAACGTGCCGGCCACCAGCGCGACCATCCTCGCCGTCGACACGTGGTCGAGCGAGCGGCCCGCGGCCTCGGCCCGCTGCTTGGCCCACGACTGGATACGCGGCCCGATCACCACCAGCGCCAGCGCGAGCACCAGCAGCACGGGGACGACCTGGGTGAACACCTTCTCGGGCAGATGCAGCAGCAGCCAGGCCCCGCCGAGGGCGCCGAGGAACGAGGCCGGGATCTGCCAGCGAAGCCGGCTCCACTGCCCGCGCAGTTCGCGTCGGTATCCCCAGGTGCCCGACAGCCCGCCTGCGACCAGGCCGACGGCGTTCGACATCGTCGCGGTCACGGGCGGGAACCCGAGCGCCACCAGGGTCGGGAAGGTGATCAGCGTGCCGGAGCCGACGAGCGCGTTGATCGCACCGGCGCCGACACCGGCGAGCGCGATGAGGACCATGTCGAGAACGGACACCCGGCTCAGCCTAACGGCGATCGGGCGCCGTCACCTCCGGGCCTTCGGTCCCCTCTTCTCCCGGACGCGGACGTTGATGCGGATCGGGCTGCCCTCGAAGCCGAACGTCTCGCGCAGCTTGCGCTCCAGGAAGCGCCGGTAGCCGGCTTCCAGGAACCCCGAGGTGAACAGTACGAAGGTGGGCGGCCGCGAGGTGGCCTGGGTGGCGAACAGGATCCGCGGCTGCTTCCCGCCGCGCACCGGAGGCGGCGTCGCGGCGACGATCTCCTTGAAGAACGTGTTGAGCCGCCCGGTCGAGATCCGGGTGTCCCAGGACTGCAGCGAGGTCTCCAGTGCGGGCACCAGTTTCTGCACGGCCCGGCCGGTCTTGGCCGAGATGTTCACTCGGGGCGCCCACTGCAGTTGCGCCAGCTGAAGATCGATCTCGCGGTCGAGCAGGTAGCGGCGGTCCTCGTCGACCAGGTCCCACTTGTTGAAGGCCAGCACCAGCGCGCGGCCGGCCTCGATGACCATCGACAGCACCCGCTGGTCCTGTTCGGTCAGCGGCTGCGACGCGTCGATGAGCACGATGGCGACCTCGGCGGAATCGATGGCCCCGTGGGTGCGCACCGACGCGTAGAACTCATGCCCGCTGGCCTGGCCGACCTTGCGGCGCAGACCCGCGGTGTCGACGAAACGCCAGAGCTTGCCGTCCATTTCGATCAGCGAGTCCACCGGGTCCACCGTGGTGCCCGCGACGTCGTGCACCACCGACCGCTCGTCACCGGACAGCCGGTTCAGCAGTGAGGATTTGCCGACGTTCGGCTTGCCGATGAGCGCCACCCGGCGCGGACCGCCCCCGCCGGCGCTGGCCACCTCCGAGATCGTGGGCAGGTCGGCGATGACGACGTCGAGCAGGTCGGCGACACCGCGGCCGTGGATGGCGCTGATCGAGTGCGGCTGCCCCAGACCCAGCGACCACAGCGCGGCCGCGTCGGCCTCACCGCGCTCGTTGTCGACCTTGTTCGCGGCCAGGAACACCGGTTTCCCGGAGCGCTGCAACAACTTTGCCGCCGCTTCGTCTGCGGCGGTGGCGCCCACCACCGCGTCGACGACGAAGATGATCGCGTCGGCGGTGCGCATCGCCACCGATGCCTGCTCGGCCACGAGCTGCTGCAGGCCCTTGGCGTCGGGTTCCCACCCGCCGGTGTCCTGGACCACGAACCGCTGACCGGACCAGCTGGCGTCGTAGGACACCCGGTCCCGGGTCACGCCCGGAATGTCCTGCACCACCGCTTCGCGCCGGCCGAGGATCCGGTTGACCAGAGTGGACTTGCCGACGTTGGGCCTGCCGACCACCGCCACCACCGGCGGCGGGGCGGAGACTTCCTCGATCGCGTCGGCGACCTCGTCGGCCCCGACCTCCCAGTCACTTTCGTCCGACCAGGTGCCGTCCTCGCTCATCGCGTCACACTCGCTTTCTGCTCGACGAGCTCGGTCAGGTAGGTGACGACCTCGGCCTGGTTCATGGCGCTGGTGTCGACCACCACCGCATCGTCGGCGGCACGCAGCGGCGACACCGCGCGCGTGGAGTCCAGATGGTCGCGGCGCTTGACGTCGGCGAGCACCGCCTCGTAGTCGCCGGGTAGCCCCGCGGCGACGTTCTGGTCGTTGCGGCGCCGTGCGCGCTCCTCCGCCGATGCGGTCAGGAAGATCTTGACGTCCGCGTCGGGCAGCACCACGGTGCCGATGTCGCGGCCTTCGACGACGACATTGCCCGGCGCCGAGGCCAATTCACGCTGCAGTGCGACCAGCCGGGTGCGCACCGCGGGTACCGCCGAGACCGCCGAGACGGCTTTGGTGACCGCGTCCCCGCGGATCTCGGCCGAGACGTCCTCACCGGACAGGTAGGAGCGGTCCTCGGCAGGGTCGCTGCCGACCGCCAGCTCGATGTCCTGCGCGACCGCGCCGATCGCCGCGGCGTCGGCGAGGTCGACCCCGGCTCGCAGCACGCCCAAGGTGACGATCCGGTACATCGCACCCGTGTCCAGGTAGCGCGCATGCAGCGCTGTCGCCAAACCCCTTGCCACGGTGGACTTTCCGGTGCCCGCGGGCCCGTCGATGGCAATCACCAGGGACGGTGTCACAACCCGACCGCCTTGTACAACTCGCCGATCTCCTTCTGGTTCAACGCCCGGATGCTGCCCGGGCGCTGATCGCCGAGGCTGACCGGGCCGATGTCGGTGCGCACCAGCTCCTGCACCGGGAAACCCACCTTGGCCAGCAGCCTGCGCACGATGCGCTTGCGGCCCTCGTGCAGGGTCACCCGCACCAGCGTCCGGCCGGGCAGGGTGTCGACCACCGCGAAGTCGTCGAGGCGCACCGGCCCGTCCTCGAGTTCGATCCCGTCGCGCAGCTTGCGGCCCAGCCCACGGGGCACCGAGCCGAGCACGGTGGCGACGTAGGCCTTGGGCACCTCGTAGGACGGGTGCATCAACCGGTGGGCCAGTTCCCCGTCGTTGGTCAGCAGCAGCAGACCTTCGGTGTCGGCGTCCAGGCGACCGACGTGGAAGAGCTTCTTGTTGCCTCGCACGCGGTGCTCGACCAGGTCACCGACACAGGGCCGGCCCCGATCGTCGGACATCGTGGAGTGCATGCCGCGCGGCTTGTTGATCGCCAGGTGCACCAGGGTGTCGTCGACCGCGATGCGGGCGCCGTCGACCCGGATCACCGAGACCGTGGGATCCACCCGGGTGCCCTGTTCGGTGACGATCTGATCGTCGACCTCCACCCGGCCGTCGCGGATCATCTTCTCGGCGACCCGTCGTGAGGCGATGCCCGCCTGCGACAGCACCTTCTGCAGCCGTATTCCTTCGTTTTCGGTCATGGTTCAGTCCTGATCCACGTCGATGGCCGCCGGCGCCTGCGGCGCCGATGTGCCGTTGAGCTTCATGAAACGTGGCTCCTCACTGAGGTTTTCGCTGATGTCGTCGATCACGTCGACGTCGGGAAGTAGGGGTGCGATGTCGGGCAGGTCGGTCAGCGACGTCAGCCCGAGCCGCTCGAGGAACAGCTCGGTGGTGGCGAAGGTCACCGCACCGGAGTCGGGGTCGTTGCCCGCCTCGGTGATCAGCCCGCGGGCCATCAGTGTGCGCATCACGGCGTCGACGTTGACGCCGCGGACCGCGCTGACCCTGGCCCGGGTGACGGGCTGACGGTAGGCCACCACCGCGAGGGTCTCCAACGCGGCGCGGGTCAGCTTGGACCGCGCCCCGTCGAGGAGCAGTTTCTCGACGTAGGGGGCGTACTTGGAGCGGGTGTACATCCGCCAGCCGCCTGCGGCCTCGCGCAGGTCGATACCGCTGTCGCGGGCGGCCAGCCCGGCCGCGAGAAGCCGCAGCCGTTCGGTGACCCGGGCGGGCGGCTGCTCGGTGGCGGTGCAGAGCGCGTCAACGGTGACCGGGGTGTCCACCACCAGCAGCAACGCCTCCAGCACCGCGTCCAGTTCGGCGTCGTCCAGCTCGGCGTCGGTGACCTCACCGGGCTCTGCGTCGTCAAGCTCGGTGCCGGTCGAGATGTCTTCTGTCATAGTCTTTTCTATTCCGCGTCCGCGGTCGCCAACTGTTGGCTGTTAGGCCGCTCTCCGGTCCACGAAATCTGGAGCACACCAAGCGGTTCTGGTTGCTCGAATGCTACCGCCCTGGCCCGGTACAACTCGAGCAGCGCCAGGAAGCGCCCCACGATCTCGATCGGGGCCTGGCAGTCGGCGACCAGATCGGTGAAGGATGCCCAGTGGCCGATCCCCCGCCGCTCGAGCAGCGCCATCAGGTTGGCGGCCTGTTCGGGCACCGAGACCGCGACCTGGTGCAGGTGGTCGGTGCCGATGGTCGGCACCGGGCGTGGGGTGAACGCTGTGGCCGCGATCTCGGCGAACCGGGCGGCGTCCACGCCCAGCATCACCTCGGGCAGCAACTCGGCGTAGCGGTCCTCCAGCGACACCGCTCGCGGGTAGCTGCGCAGCGCCGCGTTCTCCAGCTCGGCGAACATCAGGGCCACGTGCTTGAACGCCCGGTATTGCAGCAGCCGGGCGAACAGCAGGTCGCGCACCTCCAGCAGCGCCAGGTCTTCCTCGTCGTGGATCTCGCCGGCCTGCAGCAGCCGCGCCGCCTTCAGGTCCAGCAGGGTCGCGGCGACCACCAGGAACGACGTCGTCTCGTCGAGCCCGAGCTGGGGTCCGATCTGCTTGGTATAGGCGATGAACTCGTCGGTGACCGTGTGCAACGCCACTTCGGTGACGTCCAGCCGGTGCCCGAAGATCAGTTGCAGCAGCAGGTCGAACGGGCCCTCGAAATTACTGAGCCGAACCTGGAAACCAACCGGCGCCGACTCTTGTCCAGATGTCTCGCTCACGCGCCGAACCGGTGGATGACCTCACGCGCGAGCGCCCGATACGCCTCGGCCCCAGCCGATTTCGGCGCCCAGGTGGTGATCGGTTCGCCCGCGACGCTGGTCTCGGGAAAGCGCACGGTGCGGGTGACGACGGTGTCGAACACCAGATCGCCGAAGCGCTCCACGACGCGGGCCATCACGTCGCGCGAGTTCACCGTGCGCGGGTCGTAGCGGGTGATCAGGATTCCGCTGATCGACAGCTTCGGGTTCAGCCGGTCGTGCACCTTCTCGACGGTGTCGGTCAGCAGCGCCAGCCCGCGCAGCGAGAAGAACTCGCACTCGGTCGGGATGATCACCCCGTCGCTGCACGCCAGCCCGTTGACGGTCAGCAGCCCCAGTGACGGCTGGCAGTCGATCAGCACGTAGTCGTAGCGGTCGAGCACCGGGTACAGCGCGCGGGCCAGGGTCTGCTCGCGGCCCACCTCGTTGACGAGCTGGATCTCGGCGGCCGACAGGTCGATGTTGCTGGGCACCAGGTCCAGGCCCGGCACCCTGGTCTTGATCAGCACCTGGTCGATCGACACCCGCGGCTCCACCAGCAGGTTGTGCACGGTGTGCTCGAGCTCGTAGTGCGGCACGCCCAGCCCGGCCGACAGCGCGCCCTGCGGGTCGAGGTCGACGAGCAGCACCCGCCTGCCGTACTCGGCCAGGCTGGCACCGAGGTTGATCGTCGAGGTGGTCTTGCCGACGCCGCCCTTCTGGTTGCACATCGCGATGACCTTGGCGGGTCCGTGCGAGGTGCGGGGCGCCGGTTCGGGGGTCCGGCGGGGGACGCGGCCGGTCAGGCCTGGCACCGGTTCGTCGTCCGGGACCGCCGGCGCGGTGTCCACGGGGCCGCCTGTCGGGTCGGTCATACCGGACCGTCGCTGGTCAGGCAACCTTCAGGCATGGCGGGCATCGGGGCAAGTTTAACGGTGACCGGCGAATCAGTGAGGCAGACCCGCAGGAGCGGGGTCACCGATTGACGCGCGACCCGGCCGACAAGCACCGAGGTCCGTACCCGTTGACGCCCCATCGACCACCGTTCACCCGGCGAACTCGAGCCAAACCGAAATGCGCCGTTTGAGGTGGATAGTTTGCGGAGGAGCACCTGTCCCGGCGAAGTTCTGATGCTGGATTCAAGATCAAAAGTATTGTGCGGTAAGCCAAAAGGCGCAAATGAGAACCGTGCGCGAATCGGCATACCGAAGCCAGGCTGAAGTTGCTACGGTCCGGAGTCAGGTGGGATTCGGCATTGCTTTACCTGGGGGGACACATATGACTGCTCGACCGACCGCGGCCGCTGCGCCGGGAACGCCACGGCGGAGAAACCGCGCTCAACGCCGTCTGCTGGCCAAGAGACTTGCCGGTGGTGCCGCCCTGAATGCTGCATTGGCCGCCGGCGCGCTGGTCACGATCGGGGTGGCCACCGCCGAAGCCGACACCGCTCCCGCATCGGCCGTGTGCACCGTCAGCGATCGCACCGATTGCGCGCCGCTGCTCGGGAGAGCTGGGTCCACCGGACCGCAACCGCTGCAGATCGAGGACGCGCCGGCCGCGATCCGGCTGTTCGGGCCGGGCGGACTGTTGATCGGTGACGGCCTGGACGCACTGGCACTGGACCCGTCCTGCACCGCCGGATGCCTCGGCGGTAATGGGGGCCTGCTGTGGGGCAACGGCGGTGCCGGCGCGTTCGGCGGCGCAGGCGGCAACGCGGGTTTCATCGGCATCGGCGGCGCCGGCGGCGCCGGCCTGCTCGGATACAACGACGGCAGGGGCGGTGACGGCGGTGATGCCGGCCTGTTCGGCGCAGGCGGCACCGGAGGCCAGGGCGCCGCCGGCAGCGCGACCGGCGCGTCGTCGGCCACCGGGTCGGCCGGGGGCGCCGGCGGCAACGGCGGCAACGGCGGCAGGTTGTTCGGCGACGGAGGCTCCGGCGGTGCAGGCGGCACCGCCACCTCGGAGGCCGGCGATGCCGGCGGCGGCGCAGGAGGCAGCGGGGGCGCGGCCGGTCTGTTCGGCAGGGGCGGCTCCGGCGGTCTCGGCGGGACCGCCGAGTCGACCGGCGGAGACCCGGTCGCCGGTGAACGCGAACTCACCGACCGGTCGTACAACAGCGTCCTGTTACCGACGCGCCGATTCGACACCTACGAGACCACCTACAGCGTCGTGGCAGGTACAGCCACCGGCGGTACGGGTGGAGTCGGAGGTGCCGGCGGATACCTGATCGGCGACGGCGGCAACGGCGGAGCCGGTGGAGAGGCGACGACCGTCTCCGGCGTCAACGAGGCCACGGGCGGTGACGGTGGGGCCGGCGGCGTCGGCTCGACGCTGATCGGCGACGGTGGCAACGGCGGCATCGGCGGCACCGGGACCAACACCGGCAGTGCCACCGAAACGGTCGCCGTGACCGAGACCTACAGCAAGCCGGCGTTCGGCGGCACCTGGACCCTGTCCTCGACGTCGGATCCGACCACCACGACCGGCTTCACCGCGGGCGCCGGCACCGGCGGCAACGGGGGCGACGGCGGCGACGCCGGGGCCGCCGGCAACGGCGGAGCAGGCGGCGCCGGCGGCACCGGCGATACCGAATCGACCACCGCCGGTGTGGCGGGCACCGGTGGCACGGGCGGCGACGGCGGAGCCGGTGGACCACTGGCGGGCAGCGGCGGGGCCGGCGGCGCGGGAGGCACCGGATCCGGTCGCCTGCTCGGCGTGGGCGGGGATGGCGGCGTCGGCGGTGAGGCCGAATATCTCGGCGCCGGCGGCCGCGGCGGTGCCGGCGGGACGGGCACCTCCGACGGTGTCGGCGCCACCACCACCGGCATCGAGTTCCCCCAGGACATCCGTGACGTCGTCACCGGGCTTCTCGGCTTCGACGTGCTGCCCTCCACCGTGACGGCCACCGGTACCGGCGGCAACGGCACCGGCATCGGCGGTGCGGGCGGCGCCGGCGGCAACGGCAGATTGTTCGGCGGGGCCGGCGGAACAGGTGGCACCGCGGATGCGACGCTCACCGCTGTCGGGGGTGCAGGCGCGGCGGGCGGCACGGGCGCCGTCGCCGGCGGACGTGGCGGAAACGGCGGGGCGGCGACCGCAGACGGCACCGCCGACGTCCAAGGCGCACTGCTGAGGATCCTCGGCTTCGACGTCGGCACCGTTACGGCGAACGGGATCGCGGTGGGCACCGCCACCGGTGGTGCAGCCGGGGCCGGCGGCGACGGACTCTTCGGTGGTCGCGGAGGCAACGGCGGCAGCGGCGACGGCAACCTCACCGGCACCGGCGGCGCCGGCGGTGCCGGCGGCGGAGACCCGTCCGGCGTCGCGTTCGGAGGGCGCGGCGGCAACGGCGGGTCGGCCACGGGCGGCACCACTTTTGCCGATGCCACGCTTTCCGGTGGAGTCCCGATCCTGGGGCTGGAATTCAACCAGCAGGTGCCGTTACCGGTCGGGCACGCCACAGCGGGGCGCGGCGGTGACGGCGGCGATGGTTCGGTCACCGGCGGTGCCGGTGGCACCGGCGGCACGCGGGATTATTCGAATCCGTTCGACCTGCTCAGCGGTCCCGCACTGGCGCAACTGATCTCCGAACTGCTCAGCGGTGAGGATGTGGATCTCGATTTGAGCCAACTGGCCGGGCTGATCGACGCCGAAGAGGCCGCCGGTGGCAGCGGTGGCGACGGCGGGCTGATCGGCGGCGCGGGCGGAACGGGCGGCAAAGGCGTCTTCGGTCTCGCTCCCCTGCTCGAAGTCGCCGGCGACAACGTCGACCTGGACGAACTGCTCGGTGGACTGGACCTGGGCGGCATCGATGTCGGCGCGCTCATCGACGCCTTGGGTATCGACCTCGGCTCGTTCACCATCGGCACGGGTGGCGACGGCGGCACCGGCGGAGCCGGCGGCGTGCTCGGCGGATCGGGCGGCACCGGCGGCGGCACGGTGAACCTCATTCCGCGGCTCCCCGTCCTGACGACGGTCGTCGGCGTCGCCGGCGACGGCGGCACCGGCGGCCAGAGCGACGTGATCGGCGGCACCGGTGGTCGTGGCGGGGACGGCATCGCGTTGGGAATCTCGGCAGGCGGCGACGGCGGCTCCGGCGGCGCAGGCGAGTCCGTGGCCGGCCGGGGCGGGTCCGGCGGCAATGCGATCGGCGTCGCCGACTCGACCGGCGGCAACGGCGGAATTGGTGGTGCTGCAACGGAATTCGGTGGCAACGGCGGTAACGGCGGTAACGCGGTCTCGGTCGTCTCAGGACGTGGCGGAAACGGCGGTGACGGCGGCACCGGAACCCGGCCCGGGCGCGGAGGAGCGGGCGGCAGCAGCACAACCGTCACGGACAGCAGCACCGGCGGCAACGGCGGCGACGGAGCCGACAGCACCGACGGCCCCACCGGCGCGCGCGGCGGCAGCGGAGGGCCGGCCCTGAGCGTCACCGGTGACAGCGACGGAGGCGACGGTGGTGACGGCGGCGACGGCACCACCCGGGGCGGCTGGGGCGGCAGCGGAGCCTTCGGCGGCAGCATCGGCGGTACGGGCACCGGCGGAGACGGCGGCAACGGCGGCTCGCCCAACGGCAGCGGTGGGTCCGGTGGATTCGGCAGCAGCAGCGGGGGCGACGCCGGGAATTCCGCCGCCTCGGACACTGGCTCGTCCGATTCGGGTTCAAGCTCGGACTGACCGGGGCGCGGCGCGCCTATGCTGAGCGCCATGAAGCTGCCGCTGTCGCGGTGGGTGCGGTTGGCGGTAGGCATGCCGTCGTTCGTGCGCACCGGCCAGATCGGTGACGGCCGGGAAGCGGCCTGCGCCGCCTACGTCGAGACGCACAGCCGTCCCGGCGACATCGACGCGGCGCTGTCGGCGATCGACACCTTCGCATACAAGAAAGCGATGCTCGTGAACGTCGGGGTGGAGAAGGGCGAACTGCTCGACGCCGCGGTGCGCCGCACAGAACCGGCGCTGGTGCTCGAGCTCGGCACCTACTGCGGATACAGCGCGCTGCGCATCGCCCGCGCGGCGCCGTCGGCACGGGTGCTGTCGGTCGAGTTCTCCGCGGCCAACGCCGAGGTCGCGCGCCGCATCTGGACGCACGCCGGGGTGGCCGACCGGGTGACCTGCGTGGTCGGCACGCTCGGCGACGGCGGCCGCACCCTCGACGCGCTGGCCGACGAGTACGGCGTCACCGAGGGCAGCATCGACCTGCTGTTCATCGACCACGAGAAGAGCGCCTACCTGCCGGATCTGCTCAGCGTCGAAGAGCGCGGATGGCTGCACCCGGGGTCCGTCGCGGTTGCCGACAACGTGCGCATCCCCGGCGCCCCCGGCTACCGGCGGTACATGCGTGACCATCAGGGCACCCGCTGGGACACCGTCGAGCACAAAGCGCACGTCGAGTACCAGTCGCTGCTGCCCGATCTGGTGCTGGAGTCGAAGTACCTCGGCGCCCCGGGCTAACGGGCCCGCGGGTGCGCGCCCGCCCACACCTCGCGCAGCGCGTTCACCGTGACCATCGTGTAGATCTGCGTGGTGGTGACCGACGCGTGCCCGAGCAGTTCCTGCACGACGCGGACGTCGGCGCCGCCGTCGAGCAGGTGGGTGGCGAACGAGTGCCTCAGCACGTGCGGCGACACCGTCGCGGTGACCCCCGCGCGTTCGGCCGCGTCCTGCAGCACCTGCCAGGCGCTCTGCCGGGACAGCCGTCCGCCGCGGGCGTTGAGGAAGATCGCCGGCGTGCCTCGGCCCCGGCGCGCCAATTCGGGCCGACCGCGCACCAGGTACGCGTCCAGCGCGCTGACCGCGGGACGACCGATCGGGATCAGCCGCTGCTTGCCGCCCTTGCCGCGCAGCAGCACCGACCGCGCCTGGGTGTCGACGTCGTCGACGTCCAGACCGACGGCCTCGGAGATCCGGGCGCCGGTGGAGTACAGCAGTTCCAGCAGTGCCCGGTTGCGCAGCGTCAGGGGCCCGTCGGCGTCGCTGTCGCCGCCCGCGGCATCCAGCAGCGCCAGCACCTCGTCGATGCTGAGGCTCTTGGGCAGCCGGCGGCCGGGCGTCGGCGGTTTGACCTCACGCGCGACGTCGACGGTGGTAATGCCCTCGGCGGCGGCGAACCGGTGCAGTCCGCGGACCGCGATCACCGCCCTGGCCGCCGACACCGCCGACAGCGGCGCGACCCCGTTGTCGGGATCGCCGCGGCGCAGCGACACCAGGAACTCGCTGACGTCGGCCTCGGCCACCCCGGCGAGGTCGGTGATTCCGCGGGCGGCGAGGTGTTCGGCGTAGCGCCGTAGATCCCGGCGGTAGGAACTCAGGGTGTTGGCCGCGACTCCCCGTTCGATCGCGAGGTGGTCCAGATAGCCCTGGAACTGTTCGTCCAGAGCCGTCGGTTCCACCCCGGTCGTCACAGATGTCCCATCCGGCGGGCGAACGTCCGGGGCCGGTCCACCCACGGCGCGTCGACGGGACGCAGCGCCGAGACGTCCGGCACCGTGTGCGCGGCCAGGATCCCGGCCACCGCGATCGAGTTGACGATGTCCCCGGAGAACACCCTGGCCACGGCGTCGGGGAGGTCGACGCGCTCCAGGGTCAGATCGGCTTCCTCGTCGTGGGCCTCAGGCCGGTCCACCTCGCTGAGCCCGGTGGCCAGGAACACCCGCACACTCTCGTCGCAGAATCCCGGTGCCGAGTCGAGATCGACCAGGGTCGCCCAGTGGCGTGCCGCCAGGCCGGCCTCTTCGACCAGCTCGCGCGCCGCGGTCTCGTGCGGCGGTTCACCGCCGTAATCCAGCAGACCGGCGGGCAGCTCCCACAGCCGGCGGCCGAACGCGTGCCGGTACTGCTGGATCAGCACGATGCGGCCGTCGTCGTCGAGTGCGACGATCGCGACCGCGCCGAAGTGCTCGACGACCTCGCGCCGCGCCGTACCGCCGCCGGGCATACGCACCTCGTCGGCGCGCATTGCCAGGATCTTCCCGACGTGGATGGTCTCCGAGGAGACGGTGGTGAACTCGTGACGCCCGCGATCACCGTCACCCACGAGCCGGGGCGTCCTCGAGTGTGTGCTCGGCGCCGTTGGCGTTCATTTCGTGCTCGGGGATCTCGGGCATCTCCACCGGCAGCCGTTCGGCGTTCTTGTAGTCCAACGACGCACCGACGAACGCGACGAACAGCGGGTGGGGCCGGGTGGGCCGGCTCTTGAGTTCCGGGTGGGCCTGGGTGCCCACCAGGAACGGGTGCACCTCGGGCGGATACTCGACGAACTCCACCAGGTGTCCGTCGGGCGAGGTACCCGAGAACCGCAACCCGCTCTCGGAGATCCGGTCCCGGTAGGCGTTGTTCACCTCGTAGCGGTGCCGGTGCCGCTCGGACACCTCGGTGGATTCGTAGGCTTGCGCGACAATCGAATCCGGCTCCAGCACGGCCGGGTAGGCACCCAGCCGCATCGTGCCGCCGAGGTCGGCCTCGCCGGCGACCACGTCGCGCTGGTCGGCCATCGTGGAGATGACCGGGTCCGGGGTGGCGGGGTCGAACTCGGCGGAGTTGGCCTCCGTCACCCCCACCGACCGTGCGGCCTCGATGACGATGCACTGCAGGCCCAGGCACAGGCCGAGTACGGGCAGTCCGCGCTTGCGCGCATACCGGATGGCCCCGATCTTGCCCTCGATACCGCGGATGCCGAACCCGCCGGGGATGAGCACCCCGTCGATGTCGGCCAGCGCGGCCGCGGCCGACGCGTCGGTCTCGCAGTCGTCGGAGGCGATCCAGCGCATCTCGACCTTGGCGTGGTGGGCGAAGCCGCCGGCCCGGATCGCCTCGGCGACCGACAGGTAGGCGTCGGACAGGTCGATGTACTTGCCCACCAACGCGATTCGCACAGTCTCGCGCGGTTCATGGACCCGGAGCAGCAGATCGTTCCACTGGGTCCAGTCGACGTCGCGGAACGGCAGGTTCAGCCTCCGGACCACGTAGGCGTCGAGTTCCTCGCGGTGCAGCACCTTCGGGATGTCGTAGATGGACGGCGCGTCCGGGGTGGAGATGCAGCCGTCGATGTCGACGTCGCACATCAGCGCGATCTTGTTCTTCAGCGCCTCGGGCACGTCCCGGTCACACCGCAGGATCAGCGCGTCGGGCGTGATGCCGATGCTGCGCAGCGCAGCGACCGAGTGCTGCGTCGGCTTGGTCTTGAGCTCACCGGAGGGCGCCATGTACGGCACCAGCGAGCAGTGCAGGAAGAAGCAGTTCTCCCGGCCCACCTCGTGGCGGACCTGCCGGGCGGCCTCCAGGAACGGCAGCGATTCGATGTCGCCGACGGTGCCGCCGATCTCGGTGATGATCACGTCGGGCCGGTTGCCCTGGTCGTCGGCGTCGTCCATCGCCAGGATGCGGCGCTTGATCTCGTCGGTGATGTGCGGGATCACCTGGACGGTGTCGCCGAGGTACTCACCGCGCCGCTCCTTGGCGATGACCTGCGAATAGACCTGTCCGGTGGTGACATTGGCCGACCCGGACAGGTTCCGGTCCAGGAAGCGCTCGTAGTGGCCGACGTCGAGGTCGGTCTCGGCACCGTCCTCGGTGACGAACACCTCGCCGTGCTGGAACGGGTTCATCGTTCCCGGGTCGACGTTCAGATAGGGATCGAGTTTCTGCATCGTCACCTGCAGGCCCCGCGCCGTCAACAGCTGGCCCAGGCTGGACGCCGTGAGACCTTTGCCGAGTGACGACACCACACCACCAGTGACGAAGAGGTGCTTGGTGGCCGTTTGCGGGTGCTTGCGTAACGCTGGCAAGAACAACCTCCGTGATGACCGGGCAGGGCTTGTTTTCGCTGGGTTCACACCCATTTTGGGGCCTGCCGACCCACGGAACCCCACCCTAACACCGACCGGCACCCTTTGGGTTTGACGCGCCGGGCTACTGCGGCACCGTGACCGAGGTCGCTCCCGGGCCGATGCCGAACTGATCCGGCCGGGCGCCGTTGATCAGCGCGCCCAGGGCGAGCACCGAGGTGATGCGCCCGGATTCGCTGCCGATGTCGTCCACGGTGCTGACCGCGTTCTTCATCGCGGCGTCCGACCTGGTCACCGCCACTGCGGCGGCTCCGGTGGCCGATCCGTCGCGCCCGACCAGAACGGTGCCGAAACCGTGCGGAGCGAGTCCGGAGGCGAACCGCGCGACCGTCGAGCCGCGGTTTCCGGCGTCGTCGCCGAGCGGGCCGCCGGTGACCACGAGTGCGGTGTCGGCCGCGCCGATGCGTGTCGTGTCGTACGTCACGAAGCCCGTGTCGCGCAGCGCGTCCAGCACGGTGCCGCGCTGGGCGTCGTCGACGGGCGGGGTCCTGGGATCCCTGTCGTTGAGCAGTGCGATACCCAGAAGGTCGCCCGCCTGCGAGCCCTGGTCGACCGTCGTGGTGCTCAGCTGGGCGCCCGCGGGCAGGATCGGCGAGTTGACCACCGAGAGCAGTTTCTCCGCCGCGTTCGCCTCGACGAACTGCTGCGTCAGACCGACCGTGCCGCTGACCGTGCCGCCCGCCTGACCGATCAGCCGGATGAGCCCGTCGACGTCGTCGTCGGCGGCGTCGGGGGTCCGGAAGATCACCACCGACTTGCCGCCCAGACCGTCGCGCAGAATGCGCGGCGCCACCTGGGCGTCGAAATCGCCCGCCGCGCGCAGCTTCTCGTTGAGCGCGTTACGTTCGCCGGTCAGCGTGTCGACCTGTTGCTGCATCTCCTGCTTGTCGGCGCGCATGCCCGACAGCACAGTGTTGGACAGCAGGCCCGAGCCCAGGCCGACACCGATCGCCAGTGCCAGGAACACGGCGGCCAGCGAGATGGCGTGGGAACGCAGCGAGATCATCCCGTCGCCCCTACGAGACCAGACCCTGGGCCCAGAGCAGGAACTGATTCCAGTACTGGGACACCCATTCGATCACCGCGGCGTCGGCGCGCGACACCCACAGCGTGGCGATCACCGCGATCAGCATGGCCAGCACCAGCAACGCGACGGCGCCGCCGGAGACACGGCTGCGGTACAGCGTGGCGACGGCCTTGGCGTCGACGAGCTTCTCCCCGACCTTCATCCGGGTCAGGAAGGTCGACGGGTTGCTCTGCTGGCGGGTGCGGTCGAAGAACTCCTCGATGCTGGCCGTGTGGCCCACGGTGACGATCAGCGAGGCGCCGTGGTGGTCGCACAGCAGCAGCGCGAGGTCCGCCGCGGATCCCGCCGCCGGGAACGTCATCGCGCCCACGCCGAGGTCCTGGATGCGCTCCAGTCCGGCGGCATGGCCGTCGGCGTCGGCGGGCAGCACCACCTGGGCGCCGCTGCGCAGCACCTCGGTGCTGATCTTGTCGGGGTCGCCGACGATCAGCGCCGGCCGGTAGCCGGCCTTGCGCAGGATGTCGGCGCCGCTGCCGACACCGACGAGGACCGGCTGGTACTCCTTGATGAACGGCTTGAGCGCCTTGAGGTCGGCCGCCGCGTTGTCCTCGTCGGCGACGATCACCACGTGGCGGCGGTTCAGGTCGACGTCGATGTCGGGGATGCCGATCCCGTCGATCAGCAGCGGGCTCTCACTGCGGATGAACTCGATGGTGTTGCCCGCGAACGCCTCCAGGTGCGCGACCAGGCCGCCCTTGGCCTCCTGCATCATCTCGTGGATGTCGGCGTCGGTGCGCACGGTGCCCAGGGCGAGCCGGCGGTCGCCGGAGTAGACGCCGCCCTCGTTGAGGCGGATGCGGGCGCCGTCCTTGACCTTCTTGAAGACCTCGGGCCCGGTGCTGTCGACCAGCGCGATGCCGTTGGCGACCAGCACCTCGGGGCCGAGGTTGGGGTAGCGGCCCGAGATCGACGCAGACGCGTTGACCACCGCGGCGACGTTGGCCTCGACCAGGGCGTCGGCGGTGACGCGGTCCAGGTCCAGGGCGTCGAGCACGACGATGTCGCCGGGGGTGACCCGTCTGAGGAGCCGATCGATGTCGCGGTCCACGCGGGCGATACCGGTGATACCTGGCCGTGAGCTGGCATTACGGGACAGCAGCGCTGACATCTTCATGGGCCGATTCTGGCCAGCAACCTCACGAATACGTCGGAGGCGCGCCGTAACACCAGCCTCAGAAGTTACCTACTTTCACATCTGTCACACGGTTACGCCGGTGCGTCCCGGTCCTTTCGCGCGGCGTCGAGCAGGTCGCGGGCGTGCGCGCGGCCGCTGTCGGACTCCCCCAGCCCGGCCAGCATCCTGGCCAGCTCGGCCACCCGGTCTTCCTCCTGCAGGCGGCGCACCCCGCTGGATTTCGCCTTGCCCTTGCCGTCGGCGCGCCCGGCGGCCCCCTCGACGACCAGATGCACGTCGGCGTATGCGGCGACCTGGGGCAGGTGGGTGACCACGATGACCTGATGGGTGCGCGCCAACCGGGCGAGGCGGCGCCCGATCTGCACCGCCGCCCGGCCCCCGACGCCGGCGTCGACCTCGTCGAACACCATGGTCGTGCCCTCGGTCGACGCGGACAGCACCACCTCGAGGGCCAGCATCACCCGGGAGAGCTCACCGCCGGAGGCGCTCTTGCTCAGCGGAAGCAGATCCGAGCCGCCGTGCGCAGCGAACCCGAACTCCACAGCGTCGGCTCCGTCGCGGCCGGCGTGCACGGTGGCGCCCGACGGCAACGGCAGCGGCGCGGTGTCGTCGGCGCGGGCGGGCAGCGGGCTGACCGAGATCGCGAACTGCGCGCCCGCCATCGCCAGACCGGCCAGTTCGGCGGTCACCGCCTTCGACAATCCCTTGGCGGCCTTGACCCGCACCTTGGTCAGGTCCTGCGCCGCCGCAGCCACCTTGGCCTGCAACTCCCCCACCCGGCGCTCCAGGCCGGCCAGGGCCTCCTCGGACACGTCGAGCTGGGCGAGCCGGTCGCGGGCCTGCGCGGCCCACTCGAGTACCCCGTCGACGTCGGCGGCGTACTTCCGCGTCAGCGTCCGCAGCTCGGCCTGACGCGCCAGCTTGGTTTCCAGAGTGCTTGTGTCGGTGGGGAGTTCACTCAGATAGTGGCCCAGTTCGCCGGACACGTCGACCAGCACGGCCAGCGCGCTGCCGAGCTGCTCGGCCAGCGTCTTGAGCGGGACGTCGTCGGTGCCCTCGAGCGCCGTCCGTGCCTGACCGACCGCGTGGGACGCGGAGAACCCGTCGTCGCCGTCCCCCGAGAGCGCCGTCCTGGCGGTCTCGACCGCATCGCGCAGCGCGTCGAGTTCGGACAGCCGGCGGATGTCGGCGACCAGCGCCTCGTCCTCCCCCGGCTGCGGCGCGACGACGTCGATCTCGTTCAGCGCGAACTGCAGACGGTCGGCTTCCTGCACCATCTCCCGGGCGCGCCGCCTGCGGTCGTCGAGGTCGCGCTTGGCCTCCAGCCAGGCCTCACGCGCGGTGCGGTAGCGCTCGAGCTGAGCGGTCACGTCGGCGTAGCGGTCCAGCGCGCCGCGCTGCTCGTCGGGCCGCATCAGGCGCAGCTGGTCGTTCTGGCCGTGCAGGGTGAGCAGTTCGTTGGTGAAGCCGCTCAACGACTTCGCCGGCACGCTGCGGCCACCGAGGTAGGCCCGCGACGGCCCGTCGCGGCTCACCGAGCGGGCAGCGATGATGCTGCCGTCGTCGTCGCGTTCGGCCCCCGAGGAATCGAGGATGTCGTCGACCTGCGCGGCCACCGCGCCCCCGAGTTCGGCGGTGGTGAACCGGCCCTCGACGACGGCGCGCTCCGCGCCGGAACGCACCTTGGTCGCGTCGGCGCGCGCACCCCCGAGAAGGTGCAGACCGGTGACGACCATCGTCTTGCCCGCGCCGGTCTCGCCGGTCAGCACAGTCAGGCCGCCGTCGAACTCGGCAGTCGCCGCGCTGATCGCACCCAGCGCCTCGATTCGGATTTCGTTGAGCACTACTGTCCGCGCCACCCCGTGACCGGCAGCCGGAACTTGCGCACCAGCCGATCCGTGAACGGCGCGCTGTCCAGCCGCACCCACTTCAGCGGGGTGGCGCACCGGGTGACCTCCAGGCGGCCGCCTGCCGGCACGACCATGTCCCGCCGGCCGTCGCAGAACACCAGCGCGTCGTCACCGCTGGCCTCGATCTCGATGGCGATCAGCGCCTCGGGACTGGTCACCATCGGGCGGGCGAACAGCGCGTGCGCGTTGTTGGGCACCACCAGGATGGCCTCCAGATCCGGCCACAGCACCGGGCCGCCCGCCGAGAACGCGTAGGCCGTGGACCCCGTGGGCGAGGACACCAGCACGCCGTCGCAGCCGAACGACGACACCGGCCGACCGTCCACCTCGAGCACCACGCCGAGCACACCCAGCCGCGGCCCCTTCTCCAGGCTCGCCTCGTTGAGCGCCCATCCGCGGTCGAGCAACTCTCCGCCGGCGCGGACCGCGACGTCGAGCGTCATCCGGTGCTCGACCCGGTAGTCACACCTGATGATGTGGTCGAGCACGGCGTCGATGGCCTCGGCCTCGGCTTCGGCCAGGAACCCGATCTTGCCCAGGTTGACCCCGAGCACCGGGATCTCGGCGTTGCGCGCCAGTTCGGCAGCCCGCAGGAACGTGCCGTCGCCGCCGAGCACCAGCACCAGCTCGCATCCCTCGGCGGCGCTCTCCTCGACGTCGACCACCTCGATTTCGACGCCGAGTGCGCGCATGTCGTCGGGCGCGAGGTGGACCGGGCCTCGGTCGACAGCCTCGGCCGACAGCACACGCAGGCCGATCCCGTTGTCGCCCAGCACTTTCTCGCAGCGGCGGGCTACCTCGGTCACTTCTTCGCGGCCTGTGTGCACGACGAGCAGAATGGTGCGTTCGGTCATTGCGGCCCCTCGTCCACCGCGCGGCGCACCGCGGCCACCAAATCGTCCCCCTGCAACGAATGTTCGCCGGGGGTGCGCAAATCCAGGAAGTACTCCACGTTGCCTGCCGGTCCGGGCAGCGGGCTCGCGGTCACCGCGACGGCAGGCCAGTGCAACTCCGCGGCCCGGCGCGCGACCGACAGCACCGCGTCGACCCGCAACTCCGGGTCTGACACCACACCGCCGGCACCGACCCGCTCCTTGCCGACCTCGAACTGAGGTTTCACCATGGGAACGATATCCGCGCCGGGTGACGCGCACGATGTCAGTGCGGGCAGCACGGTCGCCAGCGAGATGAACGACAGGTCGGCCACGATCAGGTCGACCGGCCCGCCGATGGCCTCTTGGGTGAGTTCGCGGACGTTGGTGCGTTCCATCACCGTCACCCGCTCGTCGGTGCGCAACGACCAGGCCAACTGGCCGTAGCCGACGTCGACGGCGACCACCTCGCGGGCGTCACGGGCCAGCAGCACCTCGGTGAATCCGCCGGTCGAGGCGCCTGCGTCCAGACAGCGGCGGCCGGCGACGGACAGCCCGAACGCATCCAGCGCACCGATCAGTTTGTGCGCCCCTCGTGACACCCACGAATCGGTGTCGCCCTCGACGGTCAGATTGGCGGTCACCGCGATCGCGGTGGCGGGTTTGGCCGCGGGCATGCCGTCGACGCGGACCCGGCCGGCGCCTATCAGCTCGGCGGCCTGCTGGCGCGACCGGGCGAGCCCCCGCCGGACCAGTTCGGCGTCAACACGTGCGCGACGCGTCACGCGGGTCAGCCCTTCTCGACGGATTCCAGCGCGCGCACCAGCAGATCGTGCGCCTCCTCGAGGCGCGCGGCGACGGAATCCAGGTCGGCCGCGGACACCTCGCCGGGCTCGCCCAGCAGTTCGGTGACCTGGGCGCGGATCTGGGTGGGGTCGTTGGTCATAGCGGGGTTCACGCTAGTCGATGGCGGCGCAGACCAGCGACCACCGCTGCACGGCCTGTCGGGACGCGTCGTCCGCGACCCGGACCGGCCGGCGGTCCGCATCCGCGGCCCAGACCGCCGCCGCGACGGCGCGCACGGCCGACAGCGCGTTGCCGGGCTCGGCTCCCGTGGAGCGCAGCGTCACCGCGGCGTCGTCGACGTCGACCTGCCAACCGGGATGCGGAGCCACCCGCCGCGCCTCCGCATCTCCGCCGGTCAGCGCTCGGAGGTCTTCGGCAAGGTAGGTCGGGCGCTCGCCGGGCACTGCCCAGATCGCGTCCTCGGCGTTGTTGACCCCGCACAGCACCATCAGGCTGGGCAGCTGCGCGGCGTTGGCGCCGGCGATGTCGGTGTCGAGGCGGTCCCCGACGACCAGCGGCCGATCGAAGCGCCCGCGGGCCAATGCGTCCCGCATCAGTGCCGGAGCCGGCTTGCCGGCCACCTGGGGGTCGCGGTCGGTGGCGGTGCGCATCGCGGCGACCATCGAACCGTTGCCGGGCAGCAGGCCCCGCTCCGAGGGCAGGGTCTTGTCGATGTTGGCGGCGATCCACAGCGCACCCGACCGGATGGCCAGTGCCGCCTCGGCCAGGTCGGACCAGCCGGTGTCCGGCGAATGCCCTTGCACCACGGCGACGGGCTCGTCGGACCACTGCCGGACCGGCGTCAGACCGACCGCGGCGACCTCGCCCGCCAGCGCGTCGGTGCCCACCACCAACACCTTGGCGTCGGCAGGCAATTGGTCGGCCAGCAGCCGCGCCGCGCTCTGGGCGCTGGTGACGACGTCGCCTGCGCCCGCGGTGAAGCCGAGGTCGCACAGGTGCGCGGCGACCTGATCGGCGTCGCGGGAGGCGTTGTTGGTGACGAACAGAATGCGCGACTCGATCGCGGCGAGCGTCTCGACGGCGCCGGGTGTGGGCTCATGGCCCCGGAACACCGTGCCGTCGAGATCGAGCAGCAGGCAATCATGCTGCTGCGCAAGGCTGGTCACGTCAGGACAATTCCGTGACGCGCTCTTCGGCGTCGGTGACGCCCTCGATGTCGGCACGGGCGGCGTGCAGGAACCACTGCAGCGCTTCGTCCTTGCGGCCGAGGACGAGCAGCGTCTCGGCGTAGGCGTAGAACAGCCGCGCCGCGGTCTGCCCGGTGCGACTCGGGTCGAGCGACGGGGTGGACAGCACCGCCAGCGCCTGCTCGGGCTGACCCAGGTCCGACCGTGCACCGGCCACGACGATGCGAAGCTCGTCCGCGTCGTCTCCGGTGAGCGCTGTGGCCTCGGGGCTGCGGGCGAGTTCGATGGCCCGCTCGGGACGCCCGACACCTCGTTCGCAATCGGCGATCAACGCCAACAACGGTGAGCGGCTTCCCATTCGGCGTGCGGCACGCAACTCAGCGAGCGCCTGCGCCCAGTCGCCGCACTGGTAGGCGGCGATGCCGACGGCCTCACGCACTGCGGCGATCCGGCCCGAACGGGCCCGGGCGGCGCGGGCGTGGGCCAGCGCGGCTTCGGGGTCCTCGTCGAGAAGCTCGCCGGCCGCCACCAGGTGCCGGGCCACCGTGTCGGCGGTGCTGCGGTCGAGGGTGGTGAGTTCTCCACGGATCTCGGGCGCGAGCTGTTTGGCCTCGATCTCTTTCGGGATCGGCGGACCTTCCGGCCGCGAGTCGTCGTTCGCCGGCCTTGGCTGACTGGGACGGGCCCGGTTCGGACCCGACGCGCGCGGCGCCGATCGCGCGTCACGGCGCGGCTGCCGGTTGCCGTTGGCGTTGCCGTTGCCGTTGCGGCCGGGTCGACGGTCGCCGCGGCCACCCTGATTGTCTTGGGGCACGGCAAAAGGATATCCCCCAGCTGAGCGGCCTCATAATCTGCAAATACAGAAATGGCGTCAAGAAAAGGAGATTGCCCGGCTGATTGGTGTGGCGGGTGCGTTTCGGGCGGTCCGGTTGGCGAAATGGGGCTTCATTTGTTGGGGATGGAGGGTGGTGGTGCGTCGGCGTTTCCGATGCTGTTCGGTTGATAAACAGGCGGACGCATAAATGCCTGTACCCCCCAACGGTGTTGGGGGGTACAGGTCAATGTGTGTTCGGCGGTGTCCTACTTTTCCAACCAGTGGTTAGTATCATCGGCGCTGGCAGGCTTAGCTTCCGGGTTCGGGATGGGACCGGGCGTTTCCCTGCCGCTATGGACCGCCGTAACTCTATTCACTCGTTATCGAGCGTGAATCTGTCGTGAATCTGTGATGCCCCGTGTTTTTGGTGGTGGGGTGTGTCTCAACAATGTCCCGGTGAACCGGGTCGTGTTGAGTGTGTCTGGGTTTGTGGTGTGGTTGCGAGGTTTTGTTGTTGTTGTAAGTTTTCGGCCGGTTAGTGCCAGTTCCCTGCGCCTATTACTAGGCTTCTAGGTCTGGTCTATCGATCCCGTGGTCTGCGGGGGGCCTTATCCCACTTAATGGGTGAGAAGCCTGGTCTTGGAGAAGGTTTCCCGCTTAGATGCTTTCAGCGGTTATCCTGTCCGAACGTAGCTATCCAGCAGTGCCCCTGGTGGGACAACTGGTAGACCAGAGGTTCGTCCGTCCCGGTCCTCTCGTACTAGGGACAGGTTTCCTCAAGCTTCTGACGCGCGCGGCGGATAGAGACCGAACTGTCTCACGACGTTCTAAACCCAGCTCGCGTGCCGCTTTAATGGGCGAACAGCCCAACCCTTGGGACCTGCTCCAGCCCCAGGATGCGACGAGCCGACATCGAGGTGCCAAACCATCCCGTCGATATGGACTCTTGGGGAAGATCAGCCTGTTATCCCCGGGGTACCTTTTATCCGTTGAGCGACACCCCTTCCACTCAGAGGTGCCGGATCACTAGTCCCGACTTTCGTCCCTGCTCGACATGTCCGTCTCGCAGTCAAGCTCCCTTGTGCACTTACACTCAACACCTGATTGCCGTCCAGGTTGAGGGAACCTTTGGGCGCCTCCGTTACATTTTAGGAGGCAACCGCCCCAGTTAAACTACCCACCAGGCACTGTCCCTGAACCGGATATACGGTTCGAGGTTAGAGGCCCAATACGATCAGAGTGGTATTTCAACAACGACTCCACAATCACTGGCGTGACCGCTTCACAGTCTCCCACCTATCCTACACAAACCGTATCGAGCACCAATACCAAGTTGTAGTGAAGGTCCCGGGGTCTTTTCGTCCTGCCGCGCGTAACGAGCATCTTTACTCGTAATGCAATTTCGCCGAGTCTATGGTTGAGACAGTTGAGAAGTCGTTACGCCATTCGTGCAGGTCGGAACTTACCCGACAAGGAATTTCGCTACCTTAGGATGGTTATAGTTACCACCGCCGTTTACTGGGGCTTAAATTCTCCGCTTCACCCTTACGAGTTAACGGGTCCTCTTAACCTTCCAGCACCGGGCAGGCGTCAGTCCGTATACATCGTCTTGCGACTTCGCACGGACCTGTGTTTTTAGTAAACAGTCGCTTCTCACTGGTTTGTGCCACCCACCCCCGCTGCCGGCCGCAAAAGCCATGACGGTACGTGGGTCCCCCTTCTCCCGAAGTTACGGGGGCATTTTGCCGAGTTCCTTAACCATAGTTCACTCGTACGCCTCGGTATTCTCTACCTGACCACCTGTGTTGGTTTGGGGTACGGGCCGTGTGTGCGCTCGCTAGAGGCTTTTCTCGACAGCATAGGATCACCGAATTCGCCTCAATCGGCTATGCATCACCTCTCAGGCATCATGAGTGACGGATTTACCTATCACTCGCCCTACAGGCTTACCCCAGTATTACCACTGACTGGTACGGCTACCTTCCTGTGTCACCCCATCGCTTGACTACTACCCACCTGGGTCCCGCGCAGCCCCAGCAGCCCTCACCCCGAAGGGATCGGTGCCACTGGATTTGGGCGGTTAGCAAGATGGATTCATCAGGGACGCTCACACACGGGTACGGGAATATCAACCCGTTGTCCATCGACTACGCCTGTCGGCCTCGCCTTAGGTCCCGACTCACCCTGGGCGGACTGGCCTGGCCCAGGAACCCTTGGTCTTCCGGCGGGCAAGGTTCTCACTTGCCTTATCGCTACTCATGCCTGCATTCTCACTCCCACACCCTCCACAGCTCCATCACTAGGCTGCTTCACCGGATGCAGGACGCTCCCCTACCCAGCACACGAAGTGTGCTGCCGCGGCTTCGGCGGTGTGCTTGAGCCCCGCTACATTATCGGCGCACAATCACTTGACCAGTGAGCTATTACGCACTCTTTCAAGGGTGGCTGCTTCTAAGCCAACCTCCTGGTTGTCTTCGCGACTGCACATCCTTTTCCACTTAGCACACGCTTAGGGGCCTTCACCGGCGATCTGGGCTGTTTCCCTCTCGACGCACGGAGCTTATCCCCCGCCGTCTCACTGCCGCATTACACCGTGTCGGCATTCGGAGTTTGGCTGACGTCAGTAACCTTGTGAGGCCCATCGGCCATCCAGTAGCTCTACCTCCGACACGAACACTGCGACGCTGCACCTAAATGCATTTCGGGGAGAACCAGCTATCACGGAGTTTGATTGGCCTTTCACCCCTACCCACAACTCATCCCCTCAGTCTTCAACCTAAGTGGGTTCGGGCCTCCACGCGGTCTTACCCGCGCTTCACCCTGGCCATGGGTAGATCACTCCGCTTCGGGTCCAGAACACACCACTACACCACACACTCTTGTGTGGATACGCCCTATTCAGACTCGCTTTCGCTACGGCTACCCCACACGGGTTAACCTCGCGACATGTCCCTGACTCGCAGGCTCATTCTTCAAAAGGCACGCCATCACCCCACGCTTTAACACGAAGGCTCTGACGGATTGTAAGCGCACGGTTTCAGGTACTATTTCACTCCCCTCCCGGGGTACTTTTCACCATTCCCTCACGGTACTAATCCGCTATCGGTCACTGGGAAGTATTCAGGCTTACCGGGTGGTCCCGGCAGATTCACAGCAGATTCCACGGGCCCGCTGCTACTCGGGGAAACATTCCACAGGAGCTGTTGAGTTTTCGTCTACGGGGCTCTCACCCTCTACGACAGACCATCCCAGGCCACTTCGACTAACCCAACAGTTTCTAACTCCTGCCCTCATCGGCGGATGAGAGAAGAAACGCCCCACAACACCGCACACACAACCCCCGCCGGGTATCACATGCACGCGGTTTAGCCATCCTCCGCTTTCGCTCGCCACTACTCACGGAATCACTTTTGTTTTCTCTTCCTACGGGTACTGAGATGTTTCACTTCCCCGCGTTCCCCCCCAACGCCTATATATTCAGCGTTGGGTGACACGACATCACTCGTGCCGGGTTTCCCCATTCGGACATCCTCGGATCCACGCTCGGTTGGCAGCTCCCCGAGGCATATCGCAGCCTCCCACGTCCTTCATCGGCTCCCAGTGCCAAGGCATCCACCATGCGCCCTTAAACACTTACAACACAAAACCAAAAAATGAGTCACCCACACACAACCCCCAAAAGGGACTGCATGCGAGTATCAGAAAAATTTGCATTACACCGAACACACAACACCACAAGCGCTGTGCATTCAGATGCTCGCAACCACTATCCACGAATCAAACACCACACCCCACCACCAAAGCAGGGCAACAACACGCCGACCCTGCCAACGCAGAGCCACCCCCCAAAAAGGGGCACGGGCCTGTTGTCTCAAAGCCCAATAGTGTGTCTGATAATTTTCCTCACCGGCAATCCCGTACCAGCTCAGCCAAGTTTGTTGAGTGCACCAGACCCCCACCCACTACAGGCGAAAGGCCATCCAACGAATCGCTTGAGTCACCGAACCCCCACGGTCGTGGGCGGGCTCAAGTCTCGTGGTGCTCCTTAGAAAGGAGGTGATCCAGCCGCACCTTCCGGTACGGCTACCTTGTTACGACTTCGTCCCAATCGCCGATCCCACCTTCGACGGCTCCCTCCCACAAGGGGTTAGGCCACCGGCTTCGGGTGTTACCGACTTTCATGACGTGACGGGCGGTGTGTACAAGGCCCGGGAACGTATTCACCGCAGCGTTGCTGATCTGCGATTACTAGCGACTCCGACTTCACGGGGTCGAGTTGCAGACCCCGATCCGAACTGAGACCGGCTTTGAAAGGATTCGCTCCACCTCACGGCATCGCAGCCCTTTGTACCGGCCATTGTAGCATGTGTGAAGCCCTGGACATAAGGGGCATGATGACTTGACGTCATCCCCACCTTCCTCCGAGTTGACCCCGGCAGTCTCTCACGAGTCCCCGCCATTACGCGCTGGCAACATAAGATAAGGGTTGCGCTCGTTGCGGGACTTAACCCAACATCTCACGACACGAGCTGACGACAGCCATGCACCACCTGCACACAGGCCACAAGGGAACCGACATCTCTGCCGGCGTCCTGTGCATGTCAAACCCAGGTAAGGTTCTTCGCGTTGCATCGAATTAATCCACATGCTCCGCCGCTTGTGCGGGCCCCCGTCAATTTCTTTGAGTTTTAGCCTTGCGGCCGTACTCCCCAGGCGGGGTACTTAATGCGTTAGCTACGGCACGGATCCCAAGGAAGGAAACCCACACCTAGTACCCACCGTTTACGGCGTGGACTACCAGGGTATCTAATCCTGTTCGCTCCCCACGCTTTCGCTCCTCAGCGTCAGTTACTGCCCAGAGACCCGCCTTCGCCACCGGTGTTCCTCCTGATATCTGCGCATTCCACCGCTACACCAGGAATTCCAGTCTCCCCTGCAGTACTCCAGTCTGCCCGTATCGCCCGCACGCCCACAGTTGAGCTGTGAGTTTTCACGGACAACGCGACAAACCACCTACGAGCTCTTTACGCCCAGTAATTCCGGACAACGCTCGGACCCTACGTATTACCGCGGCTGCTGGCACGTAGTTGGCCGGTCCTTCTTCTCCAGGTACCGTCACTTGCGCTTCGTCCCTGGCGAAAGAGGTTTACAACCCGAAGGCCGTCATCCCTCACGCGGCGTCGCTGCATCAGGCTTGCGCCCATTGTGCAATATTCCCCACTGCTGCCTCCCGTAGGAGTCTGGGCCGTATCTCAGTCCCAGTGTGGCCGGTCACCCTCTCAGGCCGGCTACCCGTCGTCGCCTTGGTGAGCCGTAACCTCACCAACAAGCTGATAGGCCGCGGGCCCATCCCACACCGCAAAAGCTTTCCCCTCCCAGACCATGCAGCCAGAAGGGTGTATTCGGTATTAGACCCAGTTTCCCAGGCTTATCCCAAAGTGCAGGGCAGATCACCCACGTGTTACTCACCCGTTCGCCACTCGAGTACCCCGAAGGGCCTTTCCGTTCGACTTGCATGTGTTAAGCACGCCGCCAGCGTTCGTCCTGAGCCAGAATCAAACTCTCCAAACAAAAACCCCTCACCCAAAGGCAAGGCAGAATTCACAATCAGAGAAATCCGATCATCAAACAAGACACCAAAACTGGCATCAAAAAACAGCCCACCCCTAAACGGGAAAAAGAGGTGAACCAAAAACAACAAACAAAAACCACCAAACACACTATTGAGTTCTCAAACAACACGCCCCAGACCGGCCGCGCAAGAACCCCGGCTTAAAAGCCGTGACCCTCGTTCGGACAGAAGAGGACATCCGCGTTAGCGGACTTCCCTCTGGAGTGGCGCCGCGCTCTCCGGGTTTTTGGCCCGTGTCGCGGCGACTTCGATAAGTTACGTCAGGGATAACTCAGGAGTCAAATCCGCTGGTAGAGCGCGTTTTCGAGGTGCGCGTCCCACTGCGGCCGGCGTGGCTGCCGGGCGACCCGATCAGCTTCAACAACGCAGAGTCCCGACGTGTTCCCGCCGCATCGATGAGCTTGACCTGGGAATTCACCGCGCCATTCACGCCATTCGCTCTATTCCGGCGATGTTGCGCTTGCCGCGGCGCAGCACCAGCCACTTGCCGTGCAGAAAGTCCGACGGCTGCGGCGACCAGTCCTCTGTGGTGACCCTCACGTTGTTGACCGACACCCCGCCTTCGGCGATGGTGCGGCGGGCGGCTCCCTTGCTCGCGCAGAGTCCGCTCGCCACAAGGAGATCCGTGATCGCATCGGGTCCGCCGGCCTCGAGGGGGCAACCGACGCCTCTCTCAACGCCGCGGCCAGCGTGGGTTCGTCGAGTTCGGACAGTTCCGCGCGGCCGAACAACGCCTGGCTCGCGTGCTCGACCGCGAGCGTGGCGGCCTCGCCGTGCACGAGATTGGTGAGTTCCCGGGCCAGCCGGCGCTGGGCGGCCCTTTCGTGCGGGCGTTCTTCGGTCGCCTGCTCGAGCTCGCGCAGTTCGTCGGCGTCGAGGAAGGTGAACCACCGCAGGTAGGACACGACATCGGCGTCGGCGGTGTTGACGAAGTACTGGTACCAGGCATAGGGGCTGGTCATCTCCGGGTCCAGCCAGAGACTGCCCCCGCCGGTGGACTTGCCGAACTTCTTGCCCTCGGAGTCGGTCACCAGCGGCGTGGTCAGCGCATGGACCGCGGCGCCCGCCTTCTGCCGGACCAGCCGCACGCCGGCGATGATGTTGCCCCACTGGTCGGATCCACCGACCTGCAGTGTGCAGCCGTAGCGCTGGTGCAGTTCCACGTAGTCGTTGGCCTGCAACAGCATGTAGCTGAACTCGGTGTAGGAGATGCCCTCGCCTTCGAGCCTGCGGCGCACGGTATCCCGGTCCAACATCACATTCACCGAGAAGAATTTGCCGACGTCACGCAGGAACTCGATCGCCGAGAGTTCGCTCGTCCAGGACAGGTTGTTCGCGACGACGGCGCCGGTCGGGGAATCGTCGAACTCGACGAACCGTTCGAGCTGACCGCGGATCCGGTCGGCCCAGTCCGCGACGGTGTCGGCGGTGTTCAGGGTGCGCTCCCCCACCTCCCGCGGGTCGCCGATCATCCCGGTCGCTCCGCCGGCGAGCACGATCGGACGATGTCCGGCCTGCTGGAAGCGCCGCAGCGTGAGCAGCGGGATCAGATGACCGGCGTGCAGGCTCGGCGCCGTGGGGTCGAAACCGGAATACACCGTGACCGGCCCTTCGGCCAGGGCTTCGGCGAGGGCTTCGCGGTCGGTGGACTGGGCGATCAGTCCGCGCCAGTCCAACTCATCGAGGATCTTCGAGGTGCTCGTAACGCTCACCTGGTCGATCTTCCCGTACTAGTCGCTTCCGCCCGGCACCGGTGCCCGCGGACTGCGCCGGTACGCCGACACCTCGGGGTGGTCCGGGAGCCACATCCGCCACGGCCGATCGGCCGCCTTGCTCACCCCGACCCGCGGTCCGGTCTGGCCGACCCGCAGCTCACTCAGCTCCAGCCGGACCGGGGCGTGCGGATCGAACAGGTCGATCCCGTTGTCGTCCATGGTGATCCCGAGGGCCGAACACAGGTTGCCGGGCCCCCGCGCGAGTGCGACCTCACGCACCGACGTGCCGCGACGCGCCCAGGCCCGGTCGTGACCGGTGTCGATCTCCGCCGCACGCAGCAGCACCGCGGCGGCGACGCCGTCGGCGGCGCACACGACGTTCGCACAGACGTGGATGCCGTGGCTGCGGTAGGTGTAGAGCCGGCCGGGCGGGCCGAACATCACCGAGTTACGCAGTCCGGGCCCGCGGAACGAGTGCGCCGCGGGATCCGGCCAGGGCCCGTCGGCGGGTCCGCCGTACGCCTCCACCTCGACGATCGTCGCGGTGACACCACGGCCGGTGAGCCGTGAACCCAGCAGCAACCGCGCGGCGGTGAGGGGATCGACGTCCAGATCAGCTCGGGGCACCGACGACCAGGACCGGCCTACGCCTGTTCGGCGGCCGACATCAAGCGCTGATGCTCGTCGTCGTCGACCGTCACGGCCTCGTCGACGAGCAGCACCGGGATTCCGTCGTCGATGCGGTACTTGCGCCGCAACCGGGGGTTGTACAGCGCGTCGGCGGTGAAGACCAGCGGTCCGCGGTCCTGCGGGCAGACCAGGATCGCCTTGAGCGTGTCGTCGAGAGCCATCGGGTCAGCGACCCGGCATCGGGAAGATCGTGTCGCCGTCCTGCAGCATCGGGTTGCCCTGGCCGGGCGCCCAGGACGGACCGCTCGGGCCCATGCCGGTCTGCGGTCCCGGCGCGGCCGGCGCCTGCTGCTGGGCGCCCTGCGACTGCGCGAGCGCCTTGCGCTGATACGTCAGTGTGGATTTCAGCGCTTCGATCAGCGGGCCCTGATTCGGCCGCGCGTCGAGGCCGGCGGCCAGGGCCTGGGTGTTGGCGATCGACGGGCGGATACCGCGGGACCGCAGGGTCATCACCTGTTCGATGAGCTTGGACACCTGGCCACCACCGCGGCCGGTCTGATACTCCTGCGAGATCATCATCAGCACCTGGTCGGGCGAGATCCGGGGCGCGGGCGGCTCTTCGGCTTTGGTCGTCGGCTGCGCCGAAGCGACCGGAGCGACACCCATGACCAGCCCGAACGCCAGCGCGGTCCCGACGAAGGCACCGGTGAACGCACGGTGCAGCGACGATCTGGTCATCTTGTCCTGCGTCATCCCAACCTCCGTAGTCGCCCCGGCGAGCCTAACAGCGCGTACCGGAGCGGGCATCACTGCTGACCACCCGCGAGCTCGCTGCGCACGGCAGCGGTCAACCGCTTGTACCGACTGCTATCGGCGTCCAGGTACCAGGCGTTACGGGAGGCCTTCGGAATCCCCTGTTTCTCCCACGGACCGGCCAACGGACGGAACGTCGCGGTCAACGTCATGTCGGAGACGACGTGCACGATGTCGGGCGCGTGACCGACGGGCAGGTCGCCCAGCGCTTCGGAGAGATCCGCCGACGGGATGCTCCCGCCGGGACACAACGCCAGCGCGGTGACCGCCCGCGTCTGCCCGTTCACCTCCACCCCGTAGGTGACCGCCATGTCGACGGCGCCGAGCCGCCCGACGGCGTCGTTGACCGTTGCCGCGAACACCGGCCCGCGGGGGGTGCAGATCACCGAGGCGCGGTTGTCGACCAGCCAGTAATCGCCGTCCTCGTCCCGGCGGAAGAGGTACTCGGTGGACACCCACGTGTCGGCGGGGGCGAACACACCGCGCTTCACCGACGCCAGCGGGTCCACCGGTCCGCGCGGGTGGGCGAGCAGCACGCCCACCTCCCCGACCTCGGCGCGGCGCACGAAGCCCTGCTCGTCTTCGAGGATCACGTCGTCGACGGGGTCGTAGGCGGCCAGCGCGATCTCGCCGCCACCGGGCAGCGGCCTGCCCTTGCTGCCGATCTTGGCGCCCTTGACGTTGGCCAGCACGGCCTGACCGTCGGTGGTGGCGAAGAACTCCACCACGTTGGCCGGCTCGAACACCTCGACCACCCGGGTCCACAGCCCGGCCGGCATACCCGAGCCGATGAACAGCCGGACCGGATGGCTTCCGTGCAGCGAGAACGCGGGGTCGTCGATGACCTCCCGCAGCATCGTCCAGGTATAGGAGACCACCGTCACGCCGTACTGCCTGATCTCCTGCATGAAGCGGGCCGGACGCAGCTCCCGCGACAGCGCGACGCGGGCACCGCCGACGACCGCACCGCCGAGGCTGACCAGCAGCCCCGACTGGTGGTGCAGCGGGGTAAGGCAGTACACGGTGTCGCTGCGGCTGAGGTTGGCCGCCGACGCCGTCCCGAACGCCGACAGCGCCCAGCGGTAGTTGGTGATCTGACGCGCCACCAGGCTGCCGCTGACGGTGCTGAAGCCGATGAAGGCGAGGTCGCGGGCCAGCCCGGGATTGGGCCGGTACCAGCCCGGCAGGTTCACCTGGTCGGGGTCGATCTTCTCCATGTCGACGACGTCGTCGTCGGCGGCCAGGTCGAGGTCTCGGGACTCGCCGCCGCCGAGCACCAGCACCCGCATGCCGAGTCTGCGTGCCACTTCGAGATTGGTCGGATCGGCGATGATCTCGGTCACCGCGCCGAGCCGCGCGGCTTCGGCGAAGTCCGCGTCGGGCGGCATCAGCACCGCCACCGCGCCGAGCCGGGACAGTGCCGCGATCGCCACCAGCGCGCTGGGCCGGGTCTCCATCAGGACCGCGACGCGCACGCCCTGGCGCACGCCGACCCCGATCAGGCCGCGCACCACGTTGTTGATGCGCCGGTCGACGGCCTCGTAGGTGTGCACCCGGCCGTCGAACAGCAGCGCCTCACCGTGGGGCATGTCCCGTGCCTGCTCGGTCATGATGCGGCCCAGCGAGATACGGGTGTGGTCGTTGACCTGGCCGAGACGGGCCAGGCGCGGCAGCGTGCGCGCGGTTTCGACGGCCAGGGCACGCGCGGACTTGTTCGCCGCGACGAACGCGTCGGCGGCGGACCGGGCCAGGGTGAACGCCATCTCGGTGGCCGCGGTGGCGCTGTGCGTCACCCTCGAGGTCAGCGACACCCCGCGCTCGCTCGGTTCGGTCGGCTGCACCGGCATCGGCGTCACGCCCTCGGGCATGCTGCCGCCGCCATCGAGCCAGCGCACCCACTCGGCCACCGCAGGCCAGGTCTGCGTCGCGGCCTTCGACCCCACCACCAGGCCGAAATGGCCTGCCCGGATCAGGAACTCGTACACGTCGGCCCGGGGTGCGGCGCGCTTGATACCTCGCACGGACGCGGGCTGGCCGATGTCGTCGACCTCACCGATCACGGCGAGCACCGGGCAGTCGATGTCCGACAGCGTCACCAGGTCCCCGTGGATGGAGAAGCCGCCGGTCATCATCCGGTTGTGCGCGATGAACTGCTTGAGCAGCTCGGAGATCGCCGGCCCCGACCACGCGATCCATCCGTCGTTGGCCAGGAACCGCCGCTGCTGCTCACGGGGCAGCAGCGCTTCGCGGTCGTGCAGCTGACGCAGGAAGTCCAGTCGCGACTGGGCCGTCTTGACCGGATCGAGCATCTGGAATCCGGTGCGCGCCAGCCATCCCGGGATGTCGATGCGGCTGAACACGTGGTCGGCCATGAAGTCGGCGGCGACGGGCGCCAGGCTGGCGGGCAGGTTCATCGGCAGCGCCGCGAGCGTGTCGACCGGCGAACCGAACGCCACGATGCTGGCCAGGTCCTTCGCCCGGCGGTAGGCCGCGGTCTGATACGCGAACATCCCGCCCTGCGAGTAGCCGGCCAGGTGCACGTCGCGCCCGGTCACCGTCTTGACGGTGTCGATGGCCTCGCTCAGCGCGACCACGTGGTCGGCGAGGTTGCGCTGCATGCCGCCTTCGACCTGGTCGGGCGAGCCGAAGTCGATGACCCACGGGTCGATGCCGGCCTTGTGCAGGATTCCGACGGCGCCCTCGTCGCGGGTGACGTCCCACATGTCGGCCGACATCATCATGGGATGGACCATCAGCACCGGAGGTCCGACGGGCGCGCTGCCCGGGCGGCTGTCGGGCGGGAAGTAGCGGCGCAGCCGGTACATCGGCACGCTCTCGATGACCTGGAACGGCGACGGCACGGCGCCGGTCTCCAAGCCGCCGTAGCGCAACACCTCGAGCCCGTTCTGGGCAGTCGCGACCAACCGTCCGACCGGCCGGGTGATCGCCGAGAGGTCCACCACGTATCACTCCCCACTGTGAGTATCTGCTCAACCCGACTGCCGCCGACATCATGGCACAGCCCCGATGACCGGTCCCGGCTAATCGCGCGCCCCGCCGATTGGGTGCCGCCGTCGCCCAACGACTAAGGTCGGCGGGCGATGGCACACCTGCTCGGAGGCGAAAACCTCCATCTGGAGTACCCCACCGGGGTGGTCTTCGATTCGGTGACCGTCGGAGTGAGCGAAGGCGACCGCATCGGCATCGTCGGCCGCAACGGCGACGGCAAATCCACCCTGCTGGGCCTGCTGACCGGACGCGTCGCACCGCACGGGGGGCGGGTGACGCGCCGTGGCGGTCTGCGGGTCGGATCGCTGGACCAGGCCGACACGCTGGACCGCGAGCGCACCGTGGGTTGGTCGCTGGTCGGTGACCAACCCGACCACGTGTGGGCCGGTGTATCGAGGGTCCGTGACGTGATCGGCGGTCTGGTCGCCGACATCCCGTTCGACGCCGTGGTCGGAACCTTGTCGGGCGGTCAGCGCCGCCGCGTGCAGCTGGCTGCGCTGCTGATCGACGACTGGGACGTCATCGCACTCGACGAGCCCACCAACCACCTCGACATCCAGGGAATCACCTGGCTGGCCGCGCATCTCAAGCAGCGGTGGGCCCGCGGATCGGGCGGGCTGCTGGTGGTCACCCACGACCGGTGGTTCCTCGACGAGGTGGCCAACACCACGTGGGAGGTCCATCCCCCCGGTTCCGGGCGCGGGCAGGGCAGCATCGTGGAGCCGTTCGAGGGCGGTTACGCCGCGTATGTGTTGCAGCGCGTGGAACGTGACCGCCAGGCCGCGGCCGTGGAGGCCAAGCGACAGAACCTGATGCGCAAGGAGCTGGCCTGGCTGCGCCGCGGCCCGCCTGCGCGGACGTCGAAGCCCAAGTTCCGGATCGACGCCGCCAACGCGCTGATCTCGGATGTCCCGCCGCTGCGCAACAGCGTGGAGCTGTCCCGCGCGGCGATGGCCCGGCTGGGCAAGGACGTCATCGACCTGCTCGACGTGTCGGTGAGCTACCCGGCAGGCGCCGACGGCTCCGCGGACCGGGAGGTGTTGCGCGACGTCGAGTGGCGGATCGCCCCCGGTGAACGCACCGGCATCCTGGGCGCCAACGGCGCCGGGAAGTCCACGCTGCTCGGCCTGATCGCGGGCACGGTGACGCCGACCGCGGGCCGGGTCAAGCGCGGCAAGACGGTGCAATTGGCTGTGCTGGACCAGGAATCCCGGGAGCTGGATCCCCTGGCCGGCGACATGGTGCGCGAAGTGCTGGCCCGCCTGCAGACGACCTACCAGATCGACGGCAAGGACGTGACGCCCGCGCAGTTGCTCGAGCGGCTGGGTTTCGCGCGAGAGCATCTGTCCGCGCGGGTCGGCGAACTGTCCGGCGGTCAGCGCCGCCGGCTGCAGTTGATGCTGGTGCTGCTGTCGGAGCCGAATGTGCTGGTGCTCGACGAGCCGACCAACGACGTCGACACCGACATGCTCACGGCGACCGAGGATCTGCTCGACTCGTGGCCGGGCACACTGATCGTGGTCTCCCACGACCGATACCTGCTCGAGCGCATCACCGACCAGCAGTACGCGATCCTCGACGGCCGGCTCCGGCATCTGCCCGGCGGCATCGACGAGTACCTCCGGCTCGCGGCGGCACAGCCGGAAAGCTCGGCACCCCGTGCGAAAGAAGCTGTCGCCGAGGGGCTGTCCGGCGCCGAACTGCGCAACGTGGAGAAGGAGATCTCGTCGATCGACCGGTCGCTGGCCAAGCTGGCCGACCGCATCACCGCCAAGCACGGCGAGATGGCCGCGCACGACCAGTCCGACCACGTCGGCCTCGGCCGGCTCACCGCCGAGGTGCGGGACCTGGAGAAGCAGGTGGCCGAACTGGAGTCGCGCTGGATGGAGCTCTCGGAACGGCTTGAGAGTTAGATGACGTCACTGCTGCGGCCATCGGTGCTTTGTTTGCGCTACTGGCCGCAGTTGGCGGCGTGCTATCTGCTGGGGATGCTCGGGCGGCGCGGCGCCATCGAGCTGGCGGCGTGGGCCGGCCACGACAACGACGTCTGGGCCTCGCTCATCATGCCGCTGGCCGGGCTGGCCCGACTGGGCTCCTACGTCGCGATGTTCTTCGTGCTGCGGCCTGCGATCCCGGCACTGGCGGCGCTACCGCGGCGGTCGGCGCGCGGCATCGACGTGTTCTCGACGGTCATCGTGCCGTTCTTCGCGATCTACCTGGCGTGGAAGCTGTTCGCCGAGGACTGGATCGCATTCCAGGCGCGTGCGCTCGACTATCGGATCGACGATGCCGTGGTGACTCCGGGAGTCACCGAGCTGCACCCGGAAACCCTGCCGGTCAGCACGCTCACCTGGGTACTGATCTTCGCCGCGCTCGTGCTGCGGTATGTACTCAGCCGTTTCAAGGACAACCTGCCCGGCTGGATGATCACGGTCCGGGTCTACGTGGACGCCCTGTGGGTGTTTCTCGGTGTGAGTTTCGCTGCCAGCAAGGACCTCACCTTCTTCATCAATCCCGCCGGCTGGCTGGCGGAACGGCGGATCGTCGTGTGGTTCACCGAAACCCGCGCCGAGCTGTTCTCCCATCTGCGCCCTCTGGAGCTGGTCTGGGACACCGTGGCCTGGGCTGTGGGCACGGTGTTCGGCGGCGCGACGATACCGCTGCTGTGGCTGGCGGTCGGCGCGATCATCTACGGCGTCACCATGCCCGAGGACTGGCGGGGCGCTGCGCGCCGGGTCGCCGGCCGACGAGCCGACCGGGTGTTCGAAGTGGCGGCCGCCCGGGAGCAGCAGGTGCGGACCCGGTGGTCGCGCCTGTCCGATGTCCGCCGCGACGAGGCACGCGACTGGGCGCTGTCGCGGCTGGGCAATTACCGGCCCATCGCCGACTCGGCGCGGCTCATCCTGCACGGCGGTGTGCTGGCGTTGTCGCTGTATGTGCTGGGCTACGTCGGCTTGGCGTGGCTGGACATGGCAGGCAGTTTCTACCGGCCGGAGGTGCGGGCCGGGTACCTGTTCCGCAGCGTGGCCTGGGCTGTCGGCCCGCATCCGATGGCGTTCTGGGACTGGGCGCAACCGGCGCTTGTGTTCGTCTCGCACCTGATCATCGAGCCGCTGCGGATCTGCTTGATCGCCTCCACGGTCGCGTACTGCCTGGAGCACGTCCGCCCGAAGGACGCTACAACAGCATCCGCGCCGTGATCTGGCCGTCGTGGGTGACATCCAGCGCGGTGGGCACCACATCCGACGGCAGCACGAAGCCGAACTGGATCCGGCCCGGCTTGTCGCACAGCGGTTTGATCCCCTCCGGTGGGATCGGGCTGAACCCGCCGACTCCTTCGGCCTCCCACCGACGCTGCCCGTCCGTGAGGACGCCTTTGCAGTAGCCCGGGCGCGCAGTCCCGGTCCAGTCGACGACGATCACGGTGAGCACCGTGCCCTCCGGAAGCTGCGGACCGAAGCTCAGCGGGGGGCGATTGAGGTACCGGATGGAGTCCACCCTCCAGGTCTGGCCGTCCGCGGTACCGCTGCGACCGTCGGGAACGACCAACTCGGGCGTCACCGTGTTCCGGTAGGCCGCCCACGGCGGGCCGAAATCGAGCGCGACGAAAGCGCTTACCGCACAGGCGACCACGACGGCGCCGGTGAGATTGCGCTGCCACAGCGCCGCCATGCGGCTCATTCTGCACTCAGTTCCGGAGGGGTGAGTTCCACATCGCCTGCCCTGGCGATGCGCGGGTCGCCTGCGGGAACATCGATGACCAGACGGGAATCCAGGATGTCGCTGCCCACCCATACCCGCAGGGTGATGGGTTCGGTGGCGTCCGGCGCGACGAGTTCCGAGGCGACGTCGAACACCCAGCTGCCGCGCTGGGTGATACCCGGGGAGATCTTTGCCATCAGGCTTTTTCCGAAGAACCGGTCCGACGGCAGGTATCGGTTCGGGCCGACGATCAGATCTGCTCGGGGAAGCTCGGTGGTGCGCGTCGCCTCCACGGTGGTGTCGACGACAACCCAGTCGCCGGCCGCCGTGACCGAGTTGACCTGCGGCGCAACACGTACCGAGGTCACCGTGGCGGCGACTGCGCGGCCCTGGACACGGTCGCCCGCCGCGCCGCGGACGTCGAAGGGGCCGTACAGATCGGTGGGCGCCGGGAGGTGGTGCCAGATCACCGCGGCGGCCGAGACGGTGGCGACGACGGCGATCGCCGACCACACCGTCCCGAGGTTCGCGCTGCGATACGTCACGACGGCGTTCCCACCGGGAGTTCGGTGACGCCGTAGTCGGTCAGGCTGTCGAGCCACTCCTCCCCGCCGTAGGTGACCATCAGCTGGCGACGGTGTTTCTTCCAGATCCGGATCGTCACCGTGTCTCCGGCACCCAGCACATCGTCGGGGACGAGCCAGGCGAAGACCAGCTGCTCGGTCAGCCCGGGCCCCAGGTTCTGGATCGGCGAACCGTCCCGGAAGCGGAACACGCCATGGAACTCCTTGCCCGGCACGTCGCGGACGTCGAGCTCGTTGCGCAACCGGCCCGGCACGGTCGCATCGTTGCGCAGGGTCGCGACCACCCCGAGATACCGGCGGCCCGGCTTGGCCGTACCGACGACCCGTCCCCCGCCTCGGATCTCGTCGACGAGGCGGGCCCGGTCGACGGTCACGGTGAACTGGCCGTCGCTGAACTCCTCCCCCGGCGTGAACGGTGTGGCCTTGGTGTCGACGGGGTCGAGCCCGCCGAACAGCGCCGCGACGCCCAGGATCACCACCAGTGCGGCTCTCCACCACTGGCTCACCTTCCGCGAGGCCAGCCACCGGCGCACGGCACGGGTGTCCATGCCGATGGATGCTAACGCCCGGCTACCGTCGCAGCCGCAGTCGCAACGAGTCCGACACGTCGCGCACCGCGCTCAGCTGCCGGGCCACCTGGACGGGTGCGGTGCCGCCGCGTGCATCCCGCGAGTTGACCGACCCCTCGGTGGTGAGCACGTCGCGCACCTCCGGGGTGAGGGCGGGATGGATGCCGGTGAGTTCGGCGTCGGCGAGCTCCTCCAGACCGATACCCCGGGCCTCGGCCGCACGCACCGCGGCACCCGCGGCTTCGTGCGCCACCCGGAACGGCACGCCGCCGCGCACCAGCCATTCGGCGACATCGGTGGCCAACGTGTAGCCCAGCGGGGCGAGTTCGGCCATCCGGTCCACGTCGAAGCTCAGTGTCGCGACCAGCCCGGCCATCGCCGGCAACAGCATCTCCAGCTGGGCCACCGAGTCGAAGACCGGCTCCTTGTCCTCCTGCAGATCCCGGTTGTACGCCAGCGGCTGGGCCTTCAGGGTGGCCAGCAGCCCGGCGAGGTTGCCGATCAACCGGCCGGACTTGCCGCGGGCCAGTTCGGCGATGTCGGGGTTCTTCTTCTGCGGCATGATCGAGCTGCCGGTCGACCACGCGTCGTGCAGTGTGACGTAGCCGAACTCCGTGGTGCTCCACAGGATGATGTCCTCGGCCAGCCGAGACAGGTCCACCCCGATCATCGTGAACACGAACGCCGCCTCGGCCGCGAAGTCGCGGGATGCGGTCGCGTCGATCGAATTGTCCGCTGCCGCTGCGAAACCCAGCTCGTCGGCGATCGCGTCGGGGTCCAGGCCCAGCGACGATCCGGCCAGCGCGCCGGAACCGTACGGCGACACCGCGGCCCGGGCGTCGAAGTCGGCGAGCCGGTCCACATCGCGCAGCAGGGGGTGGGCGTGCGCGAGCAGGTGGTGGGCCAGCAGCACCGGCTGCGCCGACTGCAGGTGCGTCTTGCCCGGCATGATCGCGGTCGGGTGGGCCGCCGCCTGTGTCGTCAGCGCCCCCACCACGTCGAGCACGCCGTCGGCGACCCGGCGGATCGCGTCGCGCAACCACATCCGGAACAGCGTGGCCACCTGGTCGTTGCGGGACCGTCCGGCGCGAAGTCGCCCGCCGAGGTCGGGGCCGACCCGCTCGATCAGGCCGCGTTCCAGTGCGCCGTGCACGTCCTCGTCGGAGACCAGCGGCCCGAAGCTGCCGTCGGCGACGTCGGCGCCCAGGCTGTCCAGCCCGGCCAGCAACCCGTCACGCTGCTCCTCGGTCAGCAGGCCGGCCTGGAACAGCACGCGAGCATGCGCTTTGGACGCCGCGACGTCGTAGGGCGCCAGCACCCAGTCGAAGTGGGTCGACTTGCTCAGCGCGGCAAGGGCGTCCGCGGGGCCGTCGGCGAACCGGCCGCCCCACAGGGAACCCTCGTTGGTGCTCACAGCGGGTGCTCTTCGCGCGGGCGGCTCATCACTTACCCGCCAGATCCCGGCGCGCCGACAGGCTCGACGACAGGCCGTGCACGTGCACGAAGCCCTTGGCCGCCGACTGGTCGAAGGTGTCGCCCTCGTCGTAGGTCGCGAGGTTGAAGTCGTACAGCGACTCGGCGCTGCGCCGGCCGTTGACCGCGATGTGACCGCCGTGCAGCACCAGTCTGATCTCACCGCTGACGTGTTCCTGAGTCTTGGCGACGAACGACTCCAGCGCGGTCTTCAGCGGCGAGAACCACAGACCGTCGTAGACCAGCTCGCCCCACTTCTGGTCCGTGGTGCGCTTGAACCGGCCGAGCTCACGCTCCAGCGTGACGTGCTCGAGCTCGGTGTGGGCGGTGATGAGCACCATCGCGCCGGGCGCCTCGTAGATCTCGCGGCTCTTGATGCCGACGAGCCGGTCCTCGACCACGTCGAGGCGGCCCACGCCCTGGGCCCCGGCGCGCGCGTTGAGCTGCTCGATGGCCTGCAGCACCGTGACGGGGTTGCCGTCGATGGACACCGGCACGCCCTTGTCGAACCCGACGATCACCTCGTCGGGGCTGCTCCAGTTGACGGTCGGATCCTCGGTGTAGTCGTAGACGTCCTTGGTCGGCGCGTTCCACAGATGCTCCAGGAAGCCGGTTTCCACCGCCCGGCCCCAGACGTTCTGGTCGATGGAGAACGGCGACCGCTTGGTCACGTTGATCGGGATCGCGTTCTGCTCGGCGAACGCGATGGCCTTCTCCCGGGTCCATGCGTAGTCGCGGACCGGGGCGAGCACCTTGAGATCCGGTGCCAGCGATGCGAATCCGACCTCGAAACGCACCTGGTCGTTGCCCTTGCCGGTGCAGCCGTGCGCGACGATGCCGCCGCCGTGTTCGCGGGCCGCGTCGACGAGGTGCTTGACGATCAACGGCCGGCTCAGCGCCGAGACCAGCGGGTAGCGGTCCATGTACAGGGCGTTGGACTGGATGGCGGGCAGGCAGTACTGCTCGGCGAACTCGTCGCGGGCGTCGATGACGACGGCTTCGACGGCGCCGCAGTCCAGGGCGCGCTGCCGGATGACCTCCATGTCCTCGCCGCCCTGCCCGAGGTCGATGGCCACCGCCACGACCTCGCGACCGGTCTCCTTACCGATCCAGCTGATGGCCACCGAGGTGTCCAGACCGCCGGAATACGCCAGGATGACGCGTTCGGACATAACGAAACTCCTTCTTGTTGAACTACTTCAGGCTTTGGAAAGGTTCTCGATGGTGGCGGCCAGTTCGGCGCCGGTCATCGGTTCGCGGGCGATCACGAGGATGGTGTCGTCACCGGCGACGGTGCCGACCACATACGGCAGCGCGGCCCGGTCCAGCGCGCTGGCCAGGTAGTGCGCCGCACCCGGCGGGGTGCGCAGCACCGCGAGGTTGGCGCTGCAGTCGGTCGACACCAGCAGGTCCCCGAGCAGTCGCGACACCCGTTCGGTACCGCCGGCCACACCGCGCACCGGGCTGCCGTCCTCGGGGACGATGTAGACCCCGACCCCGCCGTCTGCGCCGCGCAGTTTGACCGCGCCGAGCTCTTCGAGGTCGCGGGACAGGGTCGCCTGGGTGACGTCGATGCCCTCGTCGGCCAGCAGTGCGGCCAGCTCGCTCTGGCTGCGCACCGACTGCGCCGACAGCAGCGCGACGATGCGGGCCTGCCTGCCGGCCCGGGTACTGGCGGCGGTCATCGTCCGGTTCCCGCCCGTTCCAGCAGCCACACCAGCAGCGCCTTCTGCGCGTGCAGCCGGTTCTCGGCCTCGTCCCACACCGCGCTCTGCGGGCCGTCGATCACGTCGTCGGTGATCTCGTGTCCGCGGTGCGCCGGAAGGCAGTGCAGCACCACCGCTTCGGAGTCCGCACGGGACATCAGATCGGCGTTGATCTGGAACGGGCGGAACGGCCGCACCCGGTCGAGGCCGTCGTTCTCCTGCCCCATCGAGGTCCACGTGTCGGTGACCAGCACGTCGGCGCCGGCGGCGGCGCGCACCGGATCGTCGGTCAGTGCGACGGTGGCGCCGGTCTGCTGGGCGCGGGCCTCTGCCGCGGCGACGAACATCGGGTGCGGCTCGAAACCCTGCGGCGCGGCGATGGTGACGTCGATCCCGGCGGTCACCCCGCCGAGCATCAGCGAGTGCGCCATGTTGTTGGCGCCGTCACCGAAGTAGGCCAGCCGCAGGCCTTTCAGCGCGCCCTTGCGTTCGGCCAGCGTCTGCAGATCGGCCAGCACCTGGCACGGGTGGAACTCGTCGGACAGCGCATTGACGATCGGGACGGACGAACCCGAGGCCATCGCGGTCAGCCGTTCCTGGGCGAAGGTGCGCCACACGATCGCGTCGACGTAGCGGGACAGCACCTGGCCGGTGTCTTCGAGGGTCTCCTCGCGTCCCAGTTGGGTGCTGCGGCCGTCGACCACCACGGCGTGCCCGCCGAGCTCGGCGATGCCCATCTCGAACGAGAACCGGGTGCGGGTCGAGTTCTTCTCGAAGATCACCGCGACCCCGCGCGGCCCCTCGAGCGGACGGCGGCTGAACCGGTCTTTCTTGAGATCGGCGGCCAGCGCCAGCACCTCGGCCTGCTCCGCAGGTGAGACGTCGTCGTCGCGAAGGAAATGCCGGATCATCGAGAAGTCTCCTGTGCGGCCTGGTCGAGGATGGACGGAAGTGCGGTGAGGAACGCCTCGGCCTGTGCGTCGGTGAGCACCAGCGGCGGCGCGAGCCGCACGACGGCAGGCGCGGCGGCGTTGACGAGGAAACCAGCCTCGCGGGCCGCGGTCTCGACGGGCTTGGCGGCGTCGGCGGTGAGCACGATGCCGCGCAGCAGCCCGCGGCCGCGGACGTGGTCGACCAGCGGATGGCCGAGCGCTTCGATGCCGTGGGCGATCGTCTTGCCGAGCACGTCGGCGTGTTCCACCAGACCGTCGTCGGCGAGCACCTTCAGTACCGCCAGCGCCGCTGCGGTGCACACCGGGTTTCCGCCGAAGGTGCTGCCGTGCAGGCCGGGGGTGAGCAGGTCGGCGGTGTCGCCGACGGCCATGCAGGCCCCGATCGGCAGTCCGCCGCCCAGACCCTTGGCCAGCGTGACGATGTCGGGGGTGATGCCGTCGTGCTGGTGGGCGAAGAACGTTCCGGTGCGTCCGACGCCGGTCTGCACCTCGTCGAGCGCCAGCAGCGCGCCGTGCGCCGAGGTGATCTCGCGCGCGGCGGCCAGGTAGCCGGCGGGCGGGACGACGACGCCGCCCTCCCCCATGATCGGTTCCAGGAACACCGCGGCGGTGTCGTCGCCGACCGCGGCGCGCAGTGCCTCGACGTCGCCGTAGGGCACGTGGGTGACGTAGCCGGGCAGCGGCTCGAAGGGCGCCTGCTTGGCCGGCTGCCCGGTCAGCGCCAGCGACCCCATGGTGCGGCCGTGGAAGGCGCCCTGGGCGGCGACGAGTTTCGTCCGGCCGGTGAGCCGGGTGATCTTGAACGCGACCTCGTTGGCCTCGGTGCCGGAGTTGCAGAAGAACACCTTGGCCGGCGCCCCGAGCAGCCCGACGAGCGATTCGGCCAGTGCCACACCGGGTTCGGTGGCGTAGAGGTTCGAGGTGTGCCCGAGGGTGTGGAGCTGGCGGGTGACCGCCTCGATCACCGCGGGGTGGCCGTGGCCCAGCACGTTGACCGCGATGCCGCCGAGCAGGTCGACGTAGGTCTTGCCGTCCACGTCGGTGACGACGGCGCCGTCCCCGCTCGCCAGAGCCAGCGCCGGCGTGCCGTAGTTGTTCATCATGACCGCCGACCAGCGGTGCAGCAGATCTCCGTCGGTCATGCCGATTGCACCACCTTCGTGCCCGCGCCCTCGTCGGTGAACAACTCGACGAGCACGCAGTGCTCCACCCGGCCGTCGATGACGTGCGCGCTCGGCACGCCCCCGTCGATCGCGCGCAGGCAGGCTTCGATCTTGGGCACCATGCCCTCCTCCAGTGTCGGCAGCAGCTCGGCCAGCTCCTCCGCATTGATCTGGCTGACCAGGGATCCGCGGTCGGGCCAGCGGGTGTAGAGACCCTCGACATCGGTCAGCATCAGCAGTTTCTCGGCGCCGAGCGCCTCGGCCAGCGCGGCCGCGGCGGTGTCGGCGTTGATGTTGTAGACCAGGCCTGCGGCATCCGGGGCGATCGTCGACACCACCGGGATCCGGCCGGCGTCGATCAGATCCAGGACGGCGTCGGTGTTGACCCGCTCCACGTCGCCGACCAGCCCGATGTCGGTGGCCACGCCCTCGACCATCACGGTGCGCCGCACCGCGGTGAACAGGTGGGCGTCCTCACCGGTGATGCCGACGGCGTAGGGGCCGTAGGCGTTGATCAGGTTCACCAGCTCACGGCCGACCTGACCGAAGAGCACCATGCGCGCGACGTCGAGCACCTCCGGGGTGGTGACCCGGAAGCCGCCCTTGAAATCGCCTGCGATGCCGAGCTTCTTGAGCATCGCCGAGATCTGCGGGCCGCCGCCGTGCACCACCACGGGATGAATTCCGCAGTTGCGCAGGAACACCATGTCGGCGGCGAACGCGGCCTTGAGGCGGTCGTCGGTCATCGCGTTGCCGCCGTACTTGACCACCACGATCTTGTCGTTCAGCGCGGTCAGCCACGGCAGCGCGTCGGCGAGCACCTGCGCCTTGTCGGCGGTGGCCATGCTCATGAGCTGTAGGCCGAGTTCTCTTCGACGTAGGCGTGCGACAGGTCGGTGGTGCGGATCGACGCGGCACCGGAGCCGACGCCGAGGTCGACGACCACCGCGATCTCCTCGCCGGACAGGTCCACCTCCCGCGCCCCCGGGGCGCCGACGCTGTCGACGCAGACGGGGGAACCGTTGAAGGACACGGTGATCCGGTCGGCATCGAGCTTGACCGGTGCCATGCCGACTGCGGCCAGCACACGGCCCCAGTTCGGGTCGGAGCCGAACAGCGCGGTCTTGACCAGGCTGTCGCGGGCGATCACCCGGGCGGCGGTCAGCGCGTCGTCCTCGCTCTCGGCGCCGGTGACGGTGACCACGACCCGCTTGGTGACGCCTTCGGCGTCGGCCTGCAGCTGCGCGCACAGGTCGTCGCACACCCGCAGGACCGCGTCGTCGAGCTCCTGCTGGCTGGGCGCGACCTCGCTGGCGCCCGACGACAGCAGCAGCACGGTGTCGTTGGTCGAGCAGCTGCCGTCGACGTCGAGCCGGTCGAACGTCCGGGCGGCCGCGTTCTTCAGCGCGGCCTGCAGCGCCTCCGCGCTCGCGACCGCGTCGGTGGTGATGACGCAGAGCATCGTGGCCAGCGACGGGGCGAGCATGCCGGCGCCCTTCGCCATCCCGCCGACGGTCCACTTGTCCTCGTGGTGCAGCGCAGCCTGTTTGGGCACGGTGTCGGTGGTCATGATGGCCCGGGCGGCCTCTTCGCCGCCGGTCAGGCCACCGGCCATCTCCTGCACGACCTCGCGCACCCCGGCCAGCACCTTGTCCATCGGCAGCCGGTCGCCGATCAGCCCGGTCGAACAGACCGCGACCTCGATCGCCCCGGTCTCGGTCCCCCAGTCCGACAGCGCCGCGGCGACCGCCTCGGCGGTGGCGTGGGCGTCCTGGAATCCGCCCGGACCGGTGCACGCGTTCGCGCCCCCCGAGTTCAGCATGACCGCGCGCAGCCGACCGGTGGTCAGCACCTGCTGGGACCACAGCACCGGCGCGGCCTTGACCTTGTTGCGGGTGAACACGCCCGCGGCCGCGTGGTCGGGGCCCTCGTTGAACACCAGCGCCAGGTCGAGCTTCCCGGAGGCCTTGATCCCGGCGGCGATGCCGGTGGCCCGGAATCCGGCGGGCGCGGTGACGCCCTGGGTGCGCAGCAGCCGCGTCACGGGGCCACCCCCACAGTGGAGAGCCCTTCGGTCTCGGGCCAACCCAGCGCGAGGTTCATCGACTGCACAGCCGCACCTCCGGTTCCCTTCACGAGATTGTCGATGGCGGCGACCACGACGAACGTCGACGCGTCCTCGTCGACCGCGATCGCCAGTTGTGCGGCGTTGCTCCCGATCACCGCGCCTGTCTTGGGCAGCTGACCCTCGGGCAGCAGGTAGACGAAAGGTTCGTCGTGGTAGGCCTTTTCGTAGGCGGCACGCAACTGCGATGCCGTCGCGTCGGTGCGGGCCGTGCAGGTCGCGAGGATGCCCCGCGACGTCGGGATCAGGACCGGGGTGAACGAGACCGTGACGTCCGCGCCGGACACGGCGCGCAGGCCCTGGGCGATCTCGGGGGTGTGCCGGTGCTTGCCGCCGATGTTGTACGCGCGTGCCGATCCGATGACTTCGGCGCCCAGCAGGTCGACCTTGGCCGCCCGGCCTGCCCCGGAGGTCCCGCTGACCGCGACGACGGTCACGGCGGGCTCCACGAGACCCTCGGCCAGCGCGGGCCACAGCGCCAGCAGCGCGGCGGTGGGATAGCAGCCGGGCACCGCGACACGCTTGGCGCCCTGCAGCCGCTCACGGCCACCGGGAAGTTCGGGCAGCCCGTAGGGCCAGCTGCCTGCGTGTTCGGAACCGTAGAACCGCTGCCAGGCGTCGGCGTCGGTGAGCCGGAAGTCGGCGCCGCAATCGACGATCAGGACGTCGGGACCCAGTTGCTCTGCCAGCGCGGCGGAGTGGCCGTGCGGCAGGCCCAGGAAGACGACGTCGTGGCCGGCCAGCACCTCGGGTGCGGTCGGTTCCAGCACACGGTCGGCGAGCGGCAGCAGATGCGGGTGGTGTTCGGCCAGCGCCGTTCCGGCACTGGAGGCCGCGGTCAGCGCGCCGATGGTCAGCCTGCCGTCAGCGTAGGCGGGATGACCGAGGAGTAGACGTAGAATCTCTCCGCCGGCATAACCGCTGGCACCGGCAATCGCCACTGAAACCATGTCGGCCATTTTTGCATCGTTATGCAACGATATGCAAATTCATTAGGCACGGGCCTCGGGCGGATTGCCGGCAGTCGCCGCATACGCTGTTTTCGACCTGTTTCGACACTTCGCGGGGGTTCCGATGGAACCACATTCCTGTCGAGCGTGTGGCTTGGAGCTACGCTCCGGGGCCCGCTTCTGTGACCGCTGCGGCGCGCGCGCTCCCCGTGCGCTCGGCGGCGAGTACAAGCAGGTAACGGTCATGTTCGCCGATGTCGTGAGATCGATGGACATCGCGCGAACCGTCGGACCCGAGCGTCTCAGCGAGATCATGGCCGAACTCGTGGACCGCGCGACCGATGTCGTCGAACTCCATGGAGGCGTCGTCAGCCAGTTCACCGGCGACGGCCTGATGGCGGTTTTCGGCGCTCCGTTCGCACTGGAGAATCATGCGCTGCTGGCGTGCCGGGCCGCACTCGGAGTATGCGAGCAGGCGCGCGAGGTTGCAGTCGGGGTTCAGGCACGCGACGGTGTCGCGCTGCATCTGCGGGTGGGACTGAATTCGGGGAAGGTCATCGCCGGCGAGATCGGCACGCGAGCGCTCGGATACACCACGATTGGCGAGCACGTCGGTCTGGCGCAGCGCATGGAGTCCGTCGCCCCGCCCGACGGCGTCATGCTCAGTGAGAGCACCGCCGCACAGGTGGAGCACGCCGCAGTTCTGGGGCCGTCGCAGGCGGTGCCGGTGAAGGGGCAGCCCCACGCCGTTCCGGTACGCCGCCTGTTGGCCGTTCTCGACAATCCATTGACACCCCGGACACACGGGGAACCAGCGCTTGTCGGGCGCGCCGAGGTGCTCGCATCCATCGGGGCGCTTCTGGACCGTGCGGTGGCCGGTGAAGGTGGTGCAGTCCGTGTCGCGGGTCCCGCGGGAATCGGCAAGACCCGCGTCCGCCGCGAGGTGACCCGCATGGCTGTCGCCCGTTCCGTCGAGGTACACACGACGCATTGCGAGTCACATACCCGGCGTATCTCCGGCGGGGCCGTCGCCAACCTGCTGCGGTCGGTGTTCACCGTCACCGGCCGCGACAACGCAACGGCACGGCGCCAGGTGCGCAAGGCACTGGCCGGCGCCGACGAAAACGACCTGTTGTTACTCGACGATCTGCTGGGGATCGCCGACGCAACGTCGGTGCTGTCCGACATCAGTCCGGAAGCGCGCCAGCGACGGGTAGCTGCACTGGTGCGACGATGCCTCCTCGACCGAGCCACGCCGACTCTCTATGTGATCGAGGATGCGCACTGGATCGACGCCGCAAGTGAATCCCTGTTCGCCGGTATGGCCGACGCACCGGGCACTGCTGCCTCACTACTGCTGATCACGCACCGACCGGAATACTCGGGTGCGCTCGCCGATCTGCGCGGCGCGATGTCGATCGTCCTGCCACCTCTGGCGGAAGCGGACACCACAGCCCTGTTGTCGGAGCTGCTCGGCACCGATCCGTCGCTACGTGCGCTGACGCACCAGATCGTCGAGAACTCCTCCGGTAACCCTTTTTTCGTGACGGAGATCGTGAGAGACCTGGCCGAGCGCGGTGCCCTGCGGGGCACGCGGGGTCGATACCGATGTGCCCGCCCGCTTGCCGATATTCCGGTGCCGCCCACCCTGCAGGCCACGGTTGCCGCCCGTATAGACCGCCTCGGGTCCGCGGCGAAATCGGTGCTCTACGCCGGTGCCGTGATCGGGATGCATTTCGATACAGGCCTTCTGGAGGCGCTGGTGGACGAAAGCGTGCCGGTGGCGCCCTCGCTCACCGAGCTCTGTGATGCAGAATTCGTGGAGCCTGCGGCCGGGGTTCCGGCGGCAGGCTTCGCCTTCTGTCACCCCGTCGTGCGGACTGTGGCCTATGAATCGCAGTTGAGGGCAACGAGGACTGAACTACATCGACGGGCTGCGGCGAAGCTGGCCGGTGAGGACCCGGCGAAGGCCCACCCGAATGCCGCGCTGATCGCGGCCCATCTCCACACCGCCGGTGATCTTCGACAGGCATTCGACTGGCATATGCGCGCTGGTGCGTGGCTCAACAGTAGGGACCGCTCGGCCGCGCGAGCGAGTTGGCAACGCGCCCGCCGTGCGGCAGCCGATCTGCCCGAGGCCGACCCGGAACGGGTGTCGCGGTTGATCACCGCGCTGACAAAGCTCTGTGCCGAAGTCTGGAAGACAGGCGGCGATCTCGACGGAACGGGCTTCAACGAGTTGCGGATCCTGTGCAAGGCGTCGGGTGACGACCGATCCCTCGCCATCGGGACTGCCGGGATGATTCTGGCCCTCGCCGGCCAACATCGGCACCACGAGGCCATTCCGCTGATCGTGGAACTGACATCCCTGCTCGGATCGATCGACGATCCGGCGTTGACACCGGCTCTCCTGTTGGCGTTGGGGTACGCGAAGTCAGAGGTCGGAGAGCTTCGCGAAGCGCTGCACCTCGCCGAACGCGCTTCCGCGATCGCTACCGAGCCCGCGGCACGAAGCGACGTCCTGTTCAGCCTCCCCACCGTTGCCGCGATCAGGATGCGTGGGCTGTACCGGCTGTGTTTGGGGATGCACGGGTGGCGATCCGACGGCGACACCGCGATCCTGATGGCCAGGGGCCTGGACCCGATGAACCACATCATCTCGGTGGTCTACAAGTACATCCTCGCGGTACCGGTCGGTGCCCGCCGGGTCGACGCCACAGCTCTCCGGGAGACCGCCGAAGCACTTGAGATGGCCCAGCAGGCAGGCGACGGATACACCCTCACGCTGGCCCGCATCGTCCGTGGCATCGCGCTCATCCACGCCGGCGACCCTGGACAGCAAGGAATCGAGCTGCTCCGGTTGGCCGAAGACTTCGCAACGAGGCGCAGATTCACGATGAACGCCGCCAGTCTGGTGAATCCGACGCTGGCCCGTCATCGGGCGCGGGTCGGCGACCTCGACGGCGCGATCGACCTCGCCCGCACCGCGATCGCGGCGATGACGGACAGTGGCGAGATGCTGTCCTTGGGAGTCGCCACGACGGTGCTCGCCGAGGCTCTGATCCGTCGTGGCACTTCCCTCGATCGCGACGCGGCGCTGGCTGCCATCGAACGCCTCGCCGCGATCCCCACGGACGACGGCTTCGTCTTCAACAGGCTTGCAACGCTGCGCCTTCGCGCGCTTGTCGCCAAATACGACGGCGACACAGCGGCTTTCTGCGCGCTACAGCGACAACACGTGGCGGCATGCGCAGCAGCCGGGTTCGACCCACCTGCCGACTGAGATCAACGGCGTTGAACTGCGCCCACACTGGCCGCTGCGGCCGCCACCGCGGACTCACGCGCGGCGCTGGCCTCGTCCTCGGTCAACGTGCGATCCGGCGCGCGGAACCGTAGCGCCAGGGCCAGCGACTTGCGGCCCTCACCGATCTGCGGGCCGGTGTAGACGTCGAAGATCCGGACATCCTCGAGGAGTGCGCCTGCACCCTCGCGGACCGCGTCGACGACGCTCTGCGCCGCGACATCCTCGTCCACGATCAGTGCGACGTCCTGCAGCACAGCCGGGAACGGCGACACCGCGGGCGCAGGCAGCCGCTCGACCAGCGGCACCGCGTCGAGGTCGATCTCCACCGCGCAGGTGCCCTTGGGCAGACCGGAACGTTCGACCACCGCGGGGTGCAGTTGCCCGGCGTGACCGACGACCACGTCGCCGACCAGGATCTCCGCGCACCGGCCCGGATGCCACGGCAGGTACTGCGCGGCCCGGAAGGTGAATTCGACGTCGACTGCGCGGCCGATGACCCGCACGGCCTCGAATGCGTCCGCGGCCTCGACGGGACGGCCCCGGCCCCACGGCCCGGCAGGTTCCCGCAGGCCCGCCAGCACCGCGCCGACGTGCTGCGGCTGCCGGGGCAGCGACGCGTCCAGCGTCGCGATCTCCTCGTCGGTGGGTCGCCGGTCGTTGGGGATGCGCTCGATGGCTCGGGTGTCGGGCGTCGGCTCCACCACCTGCGCGATCGCGAACAGCGCGACGTCGGCCGCTCCACGGGACACGTTGCGGCTCAACGCTTCGAGCAGTCCTGGCAACAGCGTGGTGGCCAGGTTCGGGCGGTCGGATTCGAGCGGGTTGAGCACCTGGGTGGTGTTGCGGCGGGCATCGTCGTCAGCCAGTCCCCACTGGTCGAAGATCGCCGCCGGAAGGAACGGGGTGGGCAGGATCTCGACGAAACCGTTGAGCGCCATCGACTTTCCTACTGCACGCCGACGCTTCTGTGAGGCGGTCAGGCCGCGGCGGCCGGGGCGGCGGGCAGCACCGAGGGGATCGCGTCGAGCCCCTCCAGGCGCATCACCTCCTCGACCAGGTCGGCGGGCTGCCGGATGTCGGGACGCCAACTCGGCGGCGTCGCCGTCACCGTGTCTCCGTCGACGACGACCGTGGCACCGATCTGAGTCAGCCGCTTGCGCACAGCGTCCTGCGGGTACTCGACACCGGCGGTACGGTCGGGCAGATCCACGGGCATGCTGACCGCCGGATGCGACCAGTCTTCGCGGGGTGGGTCGCCACGCCAGTCGGTCAGCTTGGGTTCGACTGTGCCGCCTGCGATCTCGGCCAGCAGCGCAGAACAACGGTCCAGCGCGGCGACCGACACGGCAGGATCGACGGTCCGCTCGTAGCGCCTGGCCTCGCTGTGCAGCCGCAGCCGGCGCTGGGTGCGGGACACCGCCGCGGGATCCCAGACGGCGGCCTCCAGCAGCACGTCGGTGGTGTTCTCGCGCACTTCGGTGGTGCCGGCGCCCATCACCCCGCCGATCGCCGCGGTGGCGACGTCGTCGACGATCAGCACGTCGACCGGATCGAGGGTGCGCTCGACGTCGTCGAGCGTGACGACCTTCTCCCCCGGCTCGGCGAACCGGACCCGGAACCCGCCGGTGATCAGGCTGCGGTCATGGGCGTGCATCGGGTGGCCCAGCTCGAGCATGACGTAGTTGGTGACGTCGACGGCAGGCGAGATCGCGCGGATGCCGCTGAGCAGCAACCTGCGCTGAACCCACCACGGGGACACCGCTTTCGGATCGATCCCGGTGACCGGGCGCAGACCGAACCGTTGCACCCCGGTGCCGGGCTCGATGGTCACCGGCAGCGCCTCACCCTCGACGGGCAGCGGCGCGACGTCAGCGGGGTCGACGAACTCGAGGTCGTAGGCATTGGCGATCTCGCGGGCCATCCCGCGCACCGACAGGCAGTAACCCCGGTCCGGGGTGACCGCCAGATGGAAGACCACGTCGTCGAGGCCGAGGATGTCGGCCGCCGGGGTGCCCGGCTCGGCGGTGCCCGGCGGCAGCACCAGGATGCCGGAACGGTCGGTTCCGAGGTTGAGTTCGGAGACCGAGCAGATCATGCCGTCGGAGGTGCGCCCGTAGGTCTTGCGGGTGGCGATGGTGAAGTCGCCAGGCAGCACAGTGCCGGGAAGCGCTACCACGACCAGCGCCCCGACCGCGAAGTTCGTTGCCCCGCAGACGATGTCACGCGGCTCCGACTCTCCCACGTCAACCTTGCACGCGCGGATCGGCTTCTTGAACTCGGTGAGTTCCTCGATCTCGGCGACCCGGCCGATCGTCAGCGGACCGGTCACCGGCCCGACGGGGATGATCTCCTCGACCTCGTGGCCGATGCGGATCAGTGTCTGCTCCAGGTCCTCGGCGGAGACGTCCCAGCCCGGAGCGCCCGCCTGCACGACCTCGCGCAGCCAGCTGTACGGAAGGCGCATCAGGCCCCCACCCCGAACGGCAGCGAGAACCGCACGTCACCCTCGACCATGTCGCGCATGTCCGGGATGCCGTTGCGGAACTGCAGCGTGCGCTCCAGACCCATGCCGAACGCGAAGCCCGAGTACACCTCGGGGTCGATGCCGCACGCCCGCAGCACGTTCGGGTTCACCATGCCGCAGCCGCCCCATTCGACCCAGCCGGGTCCGCCCTTCTTGTTCGGGAACCAGATGTCGACCTCCGCGGACGGCTCGGTGAACGGGAAGAAGTGCGGCCGGAACCGGGTCCGGCCCTGGGGGCCGAACTGCGCGCGGGCGAACGCGTCGAGCGTGCCGCGCAGATTCGCCATCGTCAGTCCCTTGTCCACAGCGAGGCCCTCCACCTGATGGAAGACCGGGGTGTGGGTCGAGTCGAGTTCGTCGGTGCGGAAGGTGCGCCCGATCGAGATGATGTACACCGGCAGGTCCCGCTCCAGCAGCGCACGGATCTGCACCGGCGAGGTGTGGGTGCGCAACACCTGCCGGGAGCCGTCCGGGGCCACGTGGAAGGTGTCCTGCTCGCTGCGAGCCGGGTGGTCGGGCGGGAAGTTCAACGCATCGAAGTTGAACTGTTCGGTCTCCACCTCCGGCCCTTCGGCCAGCTCCCAGCCCATCGCGACGAAGGTGTCGGCGACGTTCTCGGCCAGGATTGTGATCGGGTGCCGCGCCCCGACCGGCTGACGGGTCGACGGCAGCGTGACGTCGATGCGCTCGGCGACCAGCACCGCGGCGTCGCGTTCGGCACGCAGCACCGCCAACCGTTCGTCGTACAGCCGCTGGGCCTCGGTGCGCGCGACGTTGACCCGCTTGCCTGCGTCGGCGCGTTCGGCCTTGGGCAGCGAGCCCAGTGCCTGTCGCGCGACGGCGATCGGGGCCCGGTCACCGAGATGCTCGGTCTTGGCCCGGGCAAGCTCGTCGAGAGTGGCGGCCTGGTCGAAGGCACGCTCGGCTGCGCTGACCGCTTGGGCCAGCGCTTGGTCTGTTAGGTCTCCTGGCTGATCAGCCACCCGGCGATCATAGGCGATGCGTTCCCGGGCACTCCGTCTGCCTCCGACGACGGACTCCTGCCAATCGCCGACCAAATACTGCCACCGGAATTTATGCGGTGAGCTGCGGGTTTAAGGGTTCAGATCATCAAGATCCAGCACCACCAGAAGTCGAACCGCGCGACACGCTCCACGGCTCCGACCCGAGACAATGGGAAGAGCAGAACCATGAGGAACCTCACCATCGCCACCACCATCGCTGCCGGTCTGAGCGCCGCCGCAGTCGGCCTGGCCGCCCCCGCGCCTGCCGCCCCCACCGGAGGCAGCGCCGAGCAGACGATCAGCCGGCTGGAGGCCCAGGGCAACCGGGTCGTGGTCAACCGTCTCTCCGACGCCCCGTTGAGCCAGGCCACCGTGGTCGGTATCAACAAGGGTGGCGACCTGCGCTCCACGGTCCGCGACTACTTCAACGACCGGACCTACCAGCAGACGAAGACGGGCAGCATCTACTACGTCGACGTGCGCTGAGCAGACACTGCAGGCGAGGCACCTCCCATCGGGAGGTGCCTCGCTTCATTTCGCCCGCGCCACAGTCGTGCGACACCGAGACCGCACAGCGCGCCGAGAGCGCCCCAGGCGACGCCGTAGCCCACCGATGGAGCACCACCGGTCAGCACGAGATAGCCGAACACCGCCCCGGCCGCCGACAGCGTGAGCCTCGGCCCGGTCCAACCCGATGGCGGACCGAAACGCAGTGACAGCGCGCTCCCGATCGCCAGCGCCAGCACGTGTCCGACATCGGTGAAGTCGGGGCCGCCCGCGAGCACCGTCACCGCGACCGACCCCCACCACCCCGTCCACGCCGGGCGCCACCGCGGCGGGATGGCCCCGGTCAGCCCGCCCAGCGCGGCCATCGCGACGTAGCTGATCCCGGTGTCGGAGGCCCGGGCGATCGCCGCGGGCAACCAGCCCACGCGCATCGCCACGGCCAAGCCCGCAGCCACGACCAACGACGCGACGACATGGCCGGCCACCACTATCTGCACCAACCGCCAGGCGCCCCAGAGCAATTCGGCCGCAGCGAGTACGCACACCAGGCCGGGCAGCCACTGGTAGACCGGTCCCGCGTCGACCACGAACGCGCTGCCGATCAGCGTCGCGAACCGACCGTGACCGAGATTGTGCAAGTTGGTGCTGACATGACGGACAAGGGCGGCGTACCGGTCCGGCGCCATCTGCACGGTGACCGCCGTGACCCCGACGACGAGCGTCGTGTAACACAGTGTGACCCGCACCGAGCCCACTATCCGCCGGCAGGCACCCCGTCGCCGTCCTCGGCCGCTGGCAACTGTCTGAGAGTTTTGAGCCGGTACATGGTGAAATCCGAGGGCACGCCGTCCTGCCGAGCCCCGAACACCAGCCTGCGCAGTTTCTTGGCCGTCACACCGAGGGTCTGAAACTCCTCGTCTGGGATGCGTTCCAGGGTGGCCTCGGAGACGACGAGTTCCCCGCGGGTGGCGCGTTCCATCACGCGGGCAGCGAGATTTACGTCGATGCCCAGCCAGTCCGAACCGATCCGCTGCGGCCTGCCGGTGTGCACGCCGACCCGCATCCGCGGCGTATACCCGTCGACGTCAAGGGCTTTCACGGCCTGCCGGGCCGCGATGACGGCACGCACCGCGGTGGTGGGTTCGGCGAACACGGCCATCAGCCCGTCACCCATGCGCTTGACGATGTGCCCGCCGGCTTCCAGTAAAGGGGGTTCGACGACCTGCGCCACGCGGCGCAGCAGGCGCAGGGTGGCGTCGTCGCCGGCCTTGAGCGACCACGCCGAGAACCCCACCAGATCGGTGAACACCAGGGTGGCCTCGGCGTTGGCGGGGCGCCCCGAGACGCGTTCGGTCAGCGCCTGCCAGACCTGGAGTGCGCCCAGGCTGACCTCTCGGGTCACCGCGTCGCGTTCCAGGATCCGGTCGGCGGCGCGGGCCGCCGCACGCGGGCCACCCTCCCCGCTGACCGACAGCGGATCACCGAACTCGGGGTCACCGGGCAGCGCACGCCGGGTGCGGCGCAGAAACTCGATGATGCCGTCGTGGTGGTTGACGCCCTGCAACCAGCCCACGGGTCCTGCAGACCGTCGGCCTGCTGGCTCGCCCGGCGGGTCGTCGTCCACGGCGCAAGCGTAATCGAGCCGTCCGGGACGCCCTCCGATCCATAGACAACGATTGTTGTCAGCGCCTATCGTGGAAAGGGTGCGATCAACGGCGATGGCAGACTCCGCCCGGGCCTCCGACGCCCATCCTCTGGGCCCGGATTCCCTGACGTGGAAGTACTTCGGCGACGTGCGGACCGGCATCCTCGGCGTCTGGATCGGCGCCATCCAGAACATGTATCCACAACTGGGCGCCGGTGTCGAAGACCATTCGATCCTGCTGCGCGAGCCGCTGCAGCGGGTGGCGCGGTCGGTGTACCCGATCATGGGCGTGGTGTACGACGGTGATCGCGCCGCGCAGACCGGCGCCCAGGTCCGCGGGTTCCACAACACGATCAAGGGCGTCGACGCCGACGGCAGGCGCTATCACGCCCTCGACCCCGAGACGTTCTACTGGGCGCATGCGACGTTCTTCATGCTGATCATCAAGACCGCCGAGTACTTCTGCGGCGGCCTGACCGAAGCCGAGAAACAACAGCTCTTCGACGAGCACGTGCAGTGGTACCGGATGTACGGGATGAGCATGAAACCGGTCCCGCAATCCTGGGAGGCGTTCTGCGAGTACTGGGATCGCAAGTGCCGCGAGGAGCTGGAGATCAACAAGGCGACGCTGGACATCTTTTCGATGCGGATCCCCAAGCCGTGGTTCGTGGCACTGCCCACGCCGTTGTGGGACCAGATCTTCAAACCGATGATCGGCGCGCAACGCTGGGTCGCCGCAGGGGTTTTCGATCCGGTGGTGCGCGAGCGGGCGGGCATGCGGTGGACACCGGGTGACGAGATCGTGCTGAGGCTGTTCGGCAAGCTGGTCGAACTCGCCTTCCTCGCGGTACCCGACGAGATCCGCCTGCATCCCCGCGCGGTGGCCGCATACCGCCGCGCCGAGGGCAGGGTCCCCGCCGACGCTCCGTTGGTGGAGGCGCCGTCGTTCATGGCTCCGCCGCGGGACCGGCGGCACATGCCCATGCACTACCTGCCTCCGCAGAGATCGCTGCTGGACCGGGTCGGTTCGCTGGTGCACACGACGTTCTCTTTGGCGGGGGGCCGTCCGGCCCGCGGACGCCATAAGGCAGCCTGAACGCATGCTGGAATGGTCTGATGTCGATCTTGCCGTGCGCGATGCCGTCCGCGAGTTCGTCGATAAAGAAATCCGTCCGCACGTCGATGCGCTGGAAAGCGGTGAGATGGAGCCCTACCCCATCATCCGCAAGCTCTTCACCACGTTCGGCATCGATGCGATGGCCAGTGAGGCGCTGCAGAAGCGACTGAGCAGGCTCCGCAACGGCGAGTCGTCCTCGGGAGGCGGCGGGGGCGGCATGTTCGGCAGCGGCCAGGGCGGTATGGGTTTCGTCGTGGTCAGCGAACTGTGCCGGGTGTCGATGGGCGTGGTGACGGGCATGGGCGTGAGCCTCGGTCTCACGGTGCCGACGATTCAGAGCCGGGGCACCCTGGCCCAGCAGGAGCGGTGGCTGCCGGAGCTGGTGACCTACGAGAAGGTCGGCGCCTGGGCCATCACCGAACCCGACTCGGGATCAGATGCCTTCGGCGGCATGAAGTCCTATGTGACCCGTGCCGCGGACGGCTCGGGCGACTACATCCTCAACGGCCAGAAGACGTTCATCACCAACGGCCCGGACGCCGACGTCGTCGTCGTGTACGCCAAGCTGGACGAAGGCGATCCGTCGGTGGACAAGCGCGACCGCAAGGTCCTCACCTTCGTCCTCGACCGCGGCATGGAGGGTTTCGTCCAGTCGAAACCGTTCCGCAAGATGGGGATCCACTCCTCCCGCACGGGCGAACTGTTCTTCAACAACGTGCGGCTGGGTAAAGACCGCCTGCTCGGAGAGACCGAGGACAACAAATCCGGTGACGGCCGCGACAGCGCCCGGTCGAGCTTCTCCGCCGAACGGATCGGGGTCGCGGCGATGGCGCTCGGTGTCATCGAGGAGTGTCTGCGGCTTTCGGTGGACTACGCCAGGACACGCACCCTGTGGGGCAAGGAGATCGGGCAGTTCCAGCTGATCCAGCTGAAACTGGCCAACATGGAAGTCGCCCGGATGAACGTGCGCAACATGCTGTTCCGCGTCATCGAAGCCGCCGAGAAAGGCGCGCCGATCTCGTTGGCCGAGGCGTCGGCGATCAAGTACTACTGCTCGCAGGCCGCGACCGACGTCGCGATGGAAGCGGTGCAGCTCTTCGGCGGCAACGGTTACATGACCGAGTACCGCGTGGAGCAGCTGGCCCGCGACGCGAAGTCGCTGATGATCTACGCAGGAAGCAACGAGGTCCAGATCACCCACGTGGCAAAGGGTCTGCTCAAGGGCTAGCGGGCTGGCTCAGACCTCGTCGAGCAGTCGGGCGAGCACGTCGGCCTCGGCGTGCAGCACCGCTGCCCGGTCATGGTGCCCGGTAAGGGTGAATTGGTCGGCCGCGCTTCGTCGTTCGCCGATCTCGGCGTGGATGAGGCCTAGCACCTCGGCATCGCGGAGCTCCCTTCTGGGCACCTCGGTCGCACCGACGCCGACTGCGCTGTCGGCGATCGCACCCGCTGCCGGCACAGGCCCGTCGGGGGTCTCCGCGTTGTCGATCGCGCTCATCGTCGAGCGAAGCGCCGACGTCGACGTGGCGTCGCGTTCTTTGCGTGCCGTGATCAGGCGGTGACGTAGTTCGGCGCGCCAACGCTCGGCGGCAGGACGGTGTTCGGTCACGGCCGTCACCGTAGCTTCAGGCCACACCGCGCGCATTCGAATTACTGTCCGACTTCGCGCTACTCCGCGCCGCTGTCGTTGTCGTTGTTGTTGTTGTTGCCGTTGTCCGTGGTGCCGCCGGCCGGTCCGTTGGCGGTGCTGTTGCCGGCGTCGTCGTTGCCGGCGTCGTTGCCCGAGTCCTGGTTGCCGGACTCGCCGGGGTCCGAGTCGTCGCCCTCGGAATCGTCACGGCCCAGGTCGTTGTCGTCGATCGGCGTGCCATCCTCGGGATCGGGCTGCCCGATCTCCTCGGCGCCCACATCCGGACCGACTGCCGGTCCCTGCGTATCCAGTGACGGGCCTCCGCCGTGCTCCCCGTCGGCCGCCGGTGCGACCGGGTTCAGCACCTCGGGCTGCTTCGTCGGTGCCGGCTCGGCCGGTGGCAGCGTCTGGGGGTGGGCGGTCAGCTGCCGCCGGGCCTCCGGGGCCGACCCCGAGGTGAGCTCGGGTGCGGCGGGCGGCGGGTTCAACATCGGTGCCTGCTGCGCGGACAGGTCCATCTCGGCGAGCGTGGGTGGAATGCCGACCTCCCACTTCGGACGGTTGTAGGCGGAGTCGACGATCGGCCGCAACAACTTGTCGAGGAACGCGACGAACTCCGGCGCGAAACCCGCGTCCTTGAGCGGGCGCAGCATCGGGAGCAACGGCGTCTGGATCAGCACGAGGGTCGTCTTGCCGCCCGCCTTGCCTTCGACGATGTGGTACTTCGTCGGCACCGTGTACAGATCGGTCCATGCTGCGTCGACGTGCAGGTCGACACCACCCATCACCGCGTTCAGGAGGGCGAGCAGGTTGAACGGGTTGTCCGGGAAGTCCGTCACGCCGTCGTACTCGGCCATCACGATCATCACGTTGTACGGCGTGTCCGGCAGCGGCCGGTACGGGACACCCCCGACCGTCATCAGCAGCTTGCTGGGTGCGCCGTAGATCATCGCGTTGAGGCGCTGCGGGTTGGGCCGGTCCTCCGCCGGAAGTTCCATCAGCCTGCGCAGCACCCTGTCGACCGCGGGAGCGCCTTCCGAGACACCCCCGATCGTGATCAGCTCGTCCGGCTTGGCCTCGAGCGTCTGGAATATCGAGTCGTAGAGGTTGTTCGTACCGACCTCGACCGAGTATTGGAAATCGTCCGCGCCGGGAAACGGCACGCTGACCCGGTGGTAGTCGCCGAAGAAGCCGCCGAAGGCCGTCGACATCTGTTCGTCGGTCAGCTCGGCGTAGCCGCCTTTGCCGCCGACCAGAAGTGCCGTCGCCCCGTTGGCCACGGCAGGCGTGAACGCCACCGCGACGACCCCGATCAAAGTGACCCAACGATTCATGGTCCCCACCCGCCCCCCGCGTGAAGTTGCCCCTAGTAGATCAGGTTACGAATGGGTCCGCCACTCGGCAATAGATCCAGGGAACTATTTGTGAGGTGGATCCGGTCTAGATCCTTCGTCGAAAACCGACAAATGCGCAGTTCAAGATGTTGCAAAGGGAAACGAACTATCGGTCCCGGCACCCCTCGGTGTAGTTCGGCGGGGTTTGGAAAACCCCGAACCAACAAGGTCAGCAACTGCTGAGTTACTTGCTACGGAAGCTCTGATAGAGGCAGATCGCCGCTGCCGTCGCGACGTTGAGGCTTTCGGCCCCTCCGGCCATCGGGATCCGCACCCGTGTGGTGGCCATGTCCACCACCTCGCTCGGCAGTCCGTGCGCCTCCGGCCCGAACAGCCACGCGGTCGGCGTATCCAGGGCGACGTCCTCGAGGCTGACAGCGGCGTCGAGCGTGGTCGCCAACACCTGCAGCCCCGCGTCTCTGATCGCGGAGACGGCAGCCACGGCATCGGGTGCGCTGAGCACCGGGATGTTGAAGATGCTGCCCGCCGACGCGCGCAGGCATTTCCCGTTGTACGGGTCGACGCTGTCACCGGCGAGCACCACGGCGTCGGCGCCCATCGCGTCGGCCACCCGGATGATCGTGCCGGCGTTGCCCGGTTCGGAGATACCCACCGGCACCGCGACCAACGTCGGGTTTCGCGAGAGAATGTCGTCGAGCCCGATCTCGGGCATCGCACACACGGCGACCAAGCCGACCGGCGTCACGGTGTCGGACAACGCTTTTGCCGCCTTGTCCGACACCAGATGCACCGGGGCCGCCTCGAGCAGCGCGGCGAATCTCTCTGCGGCGCTCTCGGTGGCGAAGACCTCGTGAACGAGACCGCGCCGCAACGCGGCCTCGACCAGGTTGGGACCTTCGGCGAGGAAGCGTGCGGCGCGGCGGCGCCCGGTGTGGCGGTGCAGTTTGACTGCCGCCGCCACCCGGGCAGAACGCTCGGTGAGGGTCAGGCAGCCTCGCCCGAGGGAGCGTTGACATCCTCGGGCAGCGCGGCCCTGGCGATCTCGACCAGCGCGGTGAAGGCGGCCGGGTCGCTGACGGCGATCTCGGCGAGGTTCTTGCGATCGACCTCCACGCCGGCGGCCTTGAGGCCCTGGATCAGCCGGTTGTACGTGATGCCGTTGGCGCGGGCGGCGGCATTGATGCGGGTGATCCACAACTTGCGGAAGTCACCCTTGCGTGCCTTGCGGTCACGGTAGGCGTAGGTCAGCGAATGCAGCTGCTGCTCTTTGGCCTTGCGGTACAGCCGGGACCGCTGGCCGCGGTAGCCCTTCGAGGCCTTCAGTACAGTGCGCCGCTTCTTCTGCGCGTTGAGTGCGCGCTTCACGCGTGCCATGGGGTTTTCCTATCTCGGTCGGGTCAGGTTCGGGGCTGTCGCGCTCTAGCCGTTGAGCATCTTCGCGACGCGCGTGGAGTCGTTCGCCGACACCGTGGTGCGGCCGTCGAGCCGACGGGTGCGCTTGGACGCCTTGTGCTCGAGCAGGTGCCTACGGTTGGCCTTCTGACGGACGATCTTGCCGGTTCCGGTGCGACGGAACCGCTTCGAAGCGCCGCTGTGGGTCTTCGCCTTGGGCATTTTTCCTCAGTTCTTCGGTGTGTCGGTCGGTGCGCCGGCAGGCGGCGCAGCCTGGGTGTCGGTGCCAGATCCTCTTCGCGCGACGGGCTCATCGGTGCCAGGAGATCGTCGCGCCAGCGGCTCATCGGCGTCGTGCGCCGCCTTCGCGCGAGTCTTCGCGCCGCGGTGCGGCGCCAGCACCATCGTCATGTTGCGGCCGTCCTGCTTCGCGGACGTCTCGATGAAGCCGTAATCGGCGACATCGGCGCCCAGGCGTTGCAGGAGTCGGAAACCCAGTTCGGGTCGCGACTGCTCGCGTCCGCGGAACATGATCGTCACCTTGACCTTGGACCCGGCTTCGAGGAAGCGGATGACGTGACCCTTCTTGGTCTCGTAATCGTGCGGGTCGATCTTGGGACGCAGCTTCTGTTCCTTGACGACGGTCTGCTGCTGGTTCTTGCGAGACTCACGCGCCTTCTGTGCCGTCTCGTACTTGAACTTGCCGTAGTCCATGATCTTGCACACCGGCGGCTTGGCGTCGGGGGCTACTTCGACAAGATCGAGATCGGCATCGGCGGCGACGCGGAGTGCATCTTCGATGCGCACGATGCCTACCTGCTCACCGCCAGGTCCGATCAGCCGGACTTCAGGTACGCGAATGCGCTCGTTGACGCGGGTCTCAGTGCTGATGGGGCCTCCTATGTTGTCCTCAGGAGTCCCTCGATCCGCCGGCACGCTGCTTCCGAAGAAACGCGTAAGCCCTGCTCAGAGCAGGGCCCAATGCCGACCAGGACAGACATCGACGATGTCTGTGACCGGACCGCGTAGCCTTCGGTGATCCGGTGGCCGGCGGTGGGAGTTTGGGACTCCACTTGCTGTCCCTGGCGTGAGCCGGGACGGTCGCGCATGCCAGTCTAGCAGCCATGACCGATACCTCCGACATCCCCGAATCCGGCGCCGCCGCCGACGGCCCGAACGTTCGCGAACTGGCGACGATACCCGCGGTCGAGGTGATCACCAGGTCGGCCGTGATGCTGATGAGTGCGGCCGCAGAGAAGCTCGGCCTGTCCGACGCCGACCCCGAAGACAGCCCGCACCTGGACCTCGACGAGGCCCGGCGCCTGATCACCGCACTCGCCGGCCTCGTCACCGCGTCGGTCGAGTACCTGGGCCCGCACGCGGGCCCGGTCCGTGACGGTCTCAAAACCCTGCAGCTGGCGTTCCGCGAGGCCAGCGCGGCTCCGGACGAGCCCGGTCACGGTCCGGGAGAGAAATACACCGGGCCGGTCTGGTAGCAGGGAATTCCCGGCCGGAGCGAATATCCTCCCGGCCTATGACCGCTACCCGCCTCGTCCGGGCACATCCGTCGTCCACCTATCGGTGGGTCCCGGCGGCCGCCGGCTGGGTGGTGGGCGTCATCGCCACGCTGTCCCTGCTGGCGAGTGTGTCGCCCCTGGTCCGCTCGGTGATCCGGGTTCCGCGGGAGTGGGTCGACGACTACATCTTCAACTTCCCGGACACGAGTTTCGCGTGGGCCTTCGTGCTGGCGTTGCTGGCGGCGGCACTCGCCGCCCGCAAACGCCTCGCGTGGTGGATCCTGGTCGGCTACCTGGTGGCGGCGGCGGGGTGGAACGTCGCCGCCCTGGTCGACGGCGAGCAACGCTGGTACCAGGAAGTCGGCGAGATCATCGGGCTGGTCTTCCATGTCGCGGCGGTCGCGTTCCTGCTCCTGGCCCGCAACCAGTTCTGGGCCCGGGTTCGCCGCGGGGCGCTGGTCAAGTCCGCCGCGACCCTGGTGGCGGGGATGGCCGTCGGCACGCTCGTCGGCTGGGGCCTGCTGGAGCTGTTCCCCGGCAGCCTCGCCCGTCCGTATCGCTTCTGGTACGCGCTGAACCGGGTGAGCGCGTTCGCCGGCGCCGACGCCGACCAGTTCAGCGGTCACCCGCACGTGTTCGTCAACGCGCTGCTCGGCTTGTTCGGGGCGGTCGCGCTGATGGTCGCCGCGATCGTGCTGTTCCAGTCGCAGCGCGCGGACAACGCCCTCACCGGTGAGGACGAGTCGGCGATCCGGGGGCTGCTGGAGGTCTACGGCAAGAACGACTCGTTGGGCTACTTCGCCACCCGCCGGGACAAGGCGGTGGTGTTCGCACCGGACGGCCGCGCCGCGATCACCTACCGCGTTGAGGTCGGCGTGTGCCTGGCCAGCGGCGATCCGGTCGGCGACCCGAAAGCCTGGCCGCAGGCCATCCAGGCGTGGCTGAAGCTGTGCGAGACCTACGGGTGGGCGCCGGGGGTGATGGGGGCCAGCTCCACGGCCGCCCAGACGTTCCGTGAGGCCGGGCTCAGCGCACTCCAGCTCGGCGACGAGGCGATCCTGCATCCCGAGAACTTCCGGCTGTCCGGGCCCGAGATGCGGGCGGTCCGGCAGGCGGTGACGCGCGCCCGCCGCGCCGGTGCCACGGTGCGCATCCGCAGGCACCGGGAGCTGTCCGCGGACGAGATGACCGAGGTCGTCCGGCGGGCGGACGCCTGGCGCGACACTGAGGACGAACGCGGGTTCTCGATGGCGCTGGGCCGGCTCGGCGACCCCGCCGACGGCGACTGCCTGCTGGTGGAGGCGGTGCAGGACACCGACTCGGGGACGGACGACGTGGTCGCGTTGCTGTCCCTGGTGCCGTGGGGCAGCAACGGCGTGTCGCTGGACCTGATGCGCCGCTCCCCGCACTCCCCCAACGGCACCGTCGAGCTGATGGTCAGCGAGCTGTGCATGCAAGCCGAGGACATCGGTGTCACCCGGATCTCGTTGAACTTCGCGATGTTCCGCTCGGCATTCGAGCAGGGCGCCCAATTGGGCGCGGGCCCGGTGGCGCGGCTGTGGCGTTGGCTGCTGGTGTTCTTCTCCCGGTGGTGGCAGTTGGAGACCCTCTACCGGTCGAACATGAAGTACCAGCCCGAGTGGGTGCCGCGGTACGCCTGCTACGAGGACGCCCGGCTGGTGCCCCGCGTCGGCGTCGCCTCGGTCATCGCCGAAGGCTTTCTGGTGCTTCCGTTCTCGCGTCGCAACGCACAGCCACACACGGGCCAGCACATCGCCGCGCCCGGCACGCTGGTGGCCACCGGCCTGTTACACAGCGACGGCACCGCACCCGACAGGATCGCGCAGGCGGCCGATGCTGCCGAGGACGACCAGCCGAGGCTGCCCGAGCAGGTCCGGGTCCGGATGGCCAAACTCAAGGCGCTGCAGGCGCAGGGCATCGACGCGTACCCGGTCGGTAGCCCACCCAGTCACACCGTCGCGCAGGCCTCGGCCGGCGCGGACGGCACCGAGGTCACCGTCGCCGGGCGGGTGCTGCGACTGCGGGACTACGGCGGTGTGCTGTTCGCCCAGCTACGCGACTGGTCCGGGGAAACCCAAGTGGTGCTGGACAATTCGCTGCTGGCCGGCGGGGACACCGCCGACTTCACCCGGGCCATCGATCTCGGCGACCTGATCGAGGTGACCGGGACGATGGGCCACAGCCGGTCGGGCAAGTGGTCACTGCTGGCGACCGACTGGCGACTGATCGGCAAATGCCTGCGTCCACTGCCGGACAAGTGGAAGGGCCTGACCGACCAGGAGGCGCGCGTCCGCGCCCGTTACGTCGACCTCGCGGTCAACACCGACGCCCGCGAGCTGATCCGGGCCCGCAGCGGGGTGCTGCACGCGATCCGCGAAACCCTGGTCGGCAAAGGCTTTCTGGAGGTGGAGACGCCGATCCTGCAACAGATCCACGGCGGCGCGAACGCCCGGCCGTTCCTGACCCACATCAACGCCTACGACCTCGATCTGTACTTGAGGATCGCCCCGGAGCTGTACCTGAAGCGGCTGTGCGTCGGCGGCGTCGAGCGGGTCTTCGAGCTCGGGCGCGCGTTCCGCAACGAGGGTGTCGACTTCAGCCACAACCCCGAGTTCACGCTGCTGGAGGCCTACCAGGCACACGCCGACTACAACGTGTGGATCGACGGCTGCCGGGAGTTGATCCAGAACGCCGCGCAGGCGGCCAACGGTGCGCACGTGTTCATGCGGCCGCGCGCCGACGGGGTTCTCGAGCCCGTCGACATCTCCGGTCAGTGGGCGGTCAAGACCGTGCACGGCGCGGTGTCCGAGGCGCTCGGCGAGCACATCGGCCCGGACACCGACGTGGCGACGCTGCGGAAGCTGTGCGACCGCGCGGGCATTCCGTACCTGACGCACTGGGATGCCGGCGCGGTGGTCCTCGAGTTGTACGAGCACCTGGTCGAGGATCAGACCCGGGAACCGACCTTCTACAAGGACTTCCCCACCTCGGTCTCGCCGTTGACCCGGCCGCATCGCAGCATCCCCGGGGTGGCCGAGCGGTGGGATCTCGTCGCGTGGGGCGTCGAACTCGGCACCGCCTACAGCGAGCTCACCGATCCGGTCGAACAGCGCCGCCGGTTGCAGGAACAGTCGCTGCTGGCCGCCGGCGGCGATCCGGAGGCAATGGAACTCGACGAGGACTTCCTGCAGGCGATGGAGTACGCGATGCCCCCGACGGGTGGACTCGGCATGGGGGTGGACCGGGTGGTCATGCTGATCACCGGGCGCAGCATCCGCGAGACCCTGCCGTTCCCGCTGGCCAAGCCCCGATAGCCCGGACGCCGGGCCGAACCGCGTTCGCAGGAGGATCACAGCTGGTCTCCAGCCACGCCGGTCAAGCTGGGTGCTGTGACATTGATGCACGGTTGGTTGCCGGTTTCGGTGCAGATCCTGGCAGTGGTCGCCGTGGCCGCGGCGACCGGCTGGCGGACCCGGCGGTGGCGGCTGGTGTGGCTGCCCTGGTCGGCGCTGATCGGCGGGGTGCTCGCAGTCGCCGCGTACTGCTACATCCGCTCGGCCGGGGTGGCCGACGACACGAACCCGGCACCGGTCACGTTCTGGGCGTGGATCGCATTGTCCGGGTTCGCTTTCGGGGTGCTGGTGGCCGGCTGGTGGAAAGCGCCGTGGTGGCGCCGGGTGGTTGCCGTGCTGGCGGTGCCGTTGTGCGCGCTGTCCACGGCACTCGTGCTGAACCTCTGGGTCGGCTATTTCCCCACCGTGCAGAACGCCTGGGGTCAGCTGACCGCGGGACCGCTGCCCGACCAGACCGACCAGGTCACCATCGCGGCGATGCAGAGGGGGCACAAGATCCCGATCAAGGGCAGCCTGGTCGCCGTCGACATTCCCGACAGCGCATCGGGTTTCAAGCACCGCCAGGAGTGGGTCTATCTGCCGCCGGCGTGGTTCGCGAGTGACCCTCCCCCCGCCCTGCCTGCGGTGATGATGATCGGCGGTGAGTTCAACACCCCGGCGGACTGGCTGCGCGCCGGCGGGGCGGTCAAGACGCTCGACGACTTCGCCGCGGCCCACGCCGGGTACGCCCCGGTGTTCGTGTTCGTCGACCCCGGCGGCACGTTCAACAACGACACCGAGTGTGTCGACGGACCCCGCGGCAACTCCGCCGAACACCTCGTCGGCGACGTGGTGCCCTACGTGAAGGCGAAGTTCGGGGTGAGTGCCGCCCCCGCGAACTGGGGGGTGGTCGGCTGGTCGATGGGCGGCACCTGTGCAGTCGACCTGACCGTGATGCACCCGGATGTGTTCAGTGCTTTCGTCGACATCGCCGGTGACGCCGCGCCGAACGCCGGCACCCGGGACGAGACGGTCGAGCGCCTCTTCGGCGGCGACAGCGCCGCGTACACCTCGTTCGATCCGGCGGCGGTGATCACCCGGCACGGCCCGTACCGCGGCATGGCGGGGTGGTTCGACGTCAACGACGCCGTCTCGGTGGCCCTGGACCCCAAACCCAACGACCAGGCCGCCGCCGCGCAGACCTTGTGCGCGCTGGGCCGCACGGCGGGCATCGACTGCGCGGTGGTGAGCCAACCGGGCAATCACGACTGGCCCTTCGCGTCGACGGCGTTCACCGCAGCACTGCCCTGGCTCGCGGGCAAGATCGGTACCCCGGCGGCAGCGCAAGTCGGCCTGCCCGGAACGATCCGCGGGTAGCGTGGCCCATATGCCGGACGTTCCCCCCACCGAGTCCGAACCCGGTTACACCTCCGACGGGGTGCCGACGTTCGATTCTGTTCGCGAGAAGATCGAGACGCGCTATGCGACGTCGGTCGGTTCGGCGGAACTCGCCTCGGAGACACCGGAGGGCCACGGGGTCGAGCAGCAGTACGACATGCGGCAGCGCGCCGCGGCCGAACGGCTCGCCCGGATCCGCGAATCGATGACCCCGAAGGCTGCCGAGGACCAATAGCCGGACCGGTGTCGGGCCCCGGCGGTACGGTTCGACCTCGATGCGGACTATCACCCTCCCCGAGCGGCGCGCCAGACTGGCCGTCCGTCACCTGCTGGTCCCCGGGCGGGACGGTCCCGCGACGGCGGAAGCGGTGACCGGTCGGCTGGTCGGTCTGCACGCGACCGACCCGGCCACCCCTCACCTGTCGCTGTGGGCCAGGCTGTCCGGATACACCGTCGCCGACCTGAACGCAGCGCTCTACGAACGGCGTTCACTGGTCAAGCATCTCGCGATGCGGCGCACGCTGTGGGTGGTCCACGCCGAACATCTGCCGGCGGTGCAGTCGGCGGCCAGTGACCGGGTGGCAGCCAACGAAACCCGCCGGCTGGCCGCCGATGTCGAGAAGGCCGGGGTGGCCGCCGACGGGCTCACCTGGCTGGACACCGCCGGTGCGGCGGTGCTCCGGCATCTGCAGGATGCGGGGCCGCGGACGGCCACGCAGGTGCGTGAAGCGCTCCCGGAGCTGACCGGAACCCACGACCCCGCCCCCGGCAAGCCGTACGGCGGGCAAGCGCATCTGGCGCCGCGGGTGCTCACCGTGCTGGCCGCTCGCGGTCACATCGTCCGCGGCCCCAACGACGGCGGCTGGACCACGTCGCGGCCCCGGTGGGTCGCGGCCGGCCAGTGGCTGACGCCCGCCGAGCCCATGCCGCCGGAGCAGGCCCGCGCCGATCTGGTCCGGCGCTGGCTGTACGCCTTCGGCCCCGCCACGGTGACCGACGTGAAGTGGTGGTTCGGCAGCACGCTCGGCTGGGCCCGGCAGGCGCTGAACGACGTCGACGCCGTCGAGGTCGACCTGGACGGCGTGCCCGGTTATGTGCTGCCCGGCGACGAAGAGCGTGTGCCCGACGTCGAACCCTGGTGCGCGCTGCTGCCCGGGCTGGACGTCACGACGATGGGGTGGGCCGGGCGGGACTGGTACCTGGGACCGCACCGCGACGCTGTGTTCGACCGCAACGGTAACGCCGGCCCGACGGTCTGGGTGGACGGGCGCATCGTCGGTGCGTGGCGGCAGGACTCCGCAGGCCGGGTGGAATTGGTGATGCTCGAGGACGTGGGACGCGTTGGGCGCAAGGCACTCTCGGAGCGGGCCGACGCGCTGACGGATTGGCTGGACGGGGTGCGGGTGAACCCGCGCTTCCCGTCCCCCGCATGCAAGCCTCAACCGGGGTGAGGGAGGGTCTTCTGCAGAAGGACCGTGTCCAGCCAGCGGTCGTGTTTGAAACCGACCGCCGACAACCGGCCCGCGTCGGCGAAGCCGCGCCGGCGGTGCAGGCTCAGCGATGCGGCCGCGTCGGCGTCCACAATGACCGCAATCACCTGCCGGATCCCCGCCTGTGCGCATTCGTCGAGCAGAGCGTCCAACAGGACACCCCCGACACCGCGCCCGGCCGCGTGCGGCGCGACGTAAACGGAGTCCTCGACCGTGAATCGGTACGCCCGCCGGGACTTCCACGGCGCGCAGTACGCGTATCCGGCTACTCCACCGTCCGCGACGGCCACCAGATACGGCAGGCCGGCGCCGGTGACCGCGGCCATCCGGCGCAACAACTCGTCGCGCCCCGGCGGTTCGAGTTCGAACGTCGCCACACCGGTGCGCACGTAGTGGGTGTAGATCGCGCCGATGGCGTCCACGTCCTCCGGCTCCGCAGGACGCACGGTCACCGCGATGGACACCGTCAGGCGCTGACCTTGGTTCGCCTGCGCGCCTTCGCCTTCGGCCGGGCCATGCCCAGCGTCTCGGCGAGGAAGTGGCCCGTGTAGCTGTCCGGGTTGGCCGCCACGTCCTCGGGCGTGCCGGTCGCGACCACGCTGCCGCCGCCCGATCCACCTTCGGGTCCCATGTCGATGATCCAGTCCGAGGTCTTGATCACGTCGAGGTTGTGCTCGATCACGATCACCGTATTGCCTTTGTCCACAAGGCCGTTGATCACGGTCAGCAGCTTGCGAATGTCCTCGAAATGCAGGCCGGTGGTCGGCTCGTCGAGGATGTAGATGGTGCGCCCGGTCGACCTCTTCTGCAACTCGGAGGCCAGCTTCACGCGCTGGGCTTCGCCGCCGGACAGCGTCGGGGCGGGCTGACCCAGCCGGACATAGCCGAGCCCGACGTCGACGAGAGTCCTGAGGTACCGGTGGATCGAGCTGATCGGCTCGAAGAACTCGGCCGCCTCCTCGATCGACATGTCCAGGACCTCGGCGATGGTCTTGCCCTTGTAGTGCACCTCGAGGGTCTCGCGGTTGTAGCGGGCGCCGTGGCACACCTCGCACGGCACGTACACGTCGGGCAGGAAGTTCATCTCGATCTTGATGGTGCCGTCGCCCGAACACGCCTCGCACCGCCCACCCTTGACGTTGAACGAGAACCGGCCCGGCTGATAGCCGCGCACCTTGGCCTCGGTGGTCGCGGCGAACAGGGTGCGGATCTTGTCGAACACCCCGGTGTACGTCGCAGGGTTGGACCGCGGGGTCCGTCCGATCGGCGACTGGTCGACGCGGACGAGCTTGTCGAGCTGGTCCAGTCCGTTGATCCGGGTGTGCCGCCCGGCACCTGCCGCGCCCCATTGAGCTTGTTGGCCAGCACCGAAGCCAGGATGTCGTTGACCAGCGTCGACTTGCCGGAGCCCGAGACGCCCGTGACCGAGGTCAGCACCCCGAGCGGGAACGCGACGTCGATCTCGCGCAGGTTGTGCTCGCGCGCGCCGACCACGGTGAGCTGACGCTTCTTGTCCACCACCCGGCGCATCTCCGGGACCTCGATCTGCTCTTTACCGGAGAGATAGGCGCCGGTGATCGATTCGGGGTTCTTGAGCAGATCCGCGTAGGTGCCGCTGTGCACGATCTGGCCGCCGTGCTCACCGGCGGCGGGGCCGATGTCGACCACCCAGTCGGCGTGCGCGATCGTGTCGAGGTCGTGTTCGACGACGATCAGGGTGTTGCCCAGGTCGCGCAGGCGGACCAACGTGTCGATCAGCCTGCGGTTGTCACGCTGATGCAGCCCGATCGAGGGCTCGTCGAGCACGTAGAGCACCCCGACCAGACCGGAACCGATCTGGGTGGCCAGCCGGATGCGTTGCGCCTCACCACCGGACAGCGTGCCCGCCGCCCGGGACAGCGACAGATAGTCCAGCCCGACGTCGAGCAGAAAGCCGAGCCGCGACTGGATCTCCTTGAGCACCTGCCCCGCGATGGCCGCCTCCCTGGTGCCCAGGGTCAGCGCGTTGAGGAACTCCGCGCACTCGGCGATCGAGAGTTCGGAGACCTCGGCGATGGACTTCGGGCCGAACTTCCCGGCCGTCATCGTCACGGCCAGGATCTCCGGCTTGAGGCGGGTGCCGTCGCACTCCGGGCACGGCACGTCGCGCATGAAGCCTTCGAGCCGCTCCTTGGTCTGCTCGGAGTCGGTCTGCTCCATCCGTCGGTGCAGGAACGCCATCACGCCTTCGAAGTCGGCGTAGTACGACCGGGTGCGTCCGTAGCGGTTCTTGTACCGGACGTGCACCTGCTCGTCGCAGCCCTCCAGGATCGCCCGGCGCGCCTTGGCCGGGAGTTTCTTCCAGGGGGTGTTGACGTCGAACCCGAGTTGGTCGCCCAGACCGGACAGCATCCGGGTGAAGTACTCGGCGGTGTTGCCCATCGACCAGGGCGCGATGGCCCCCTCGGCCAAGGTGAGGTCGGGGTCGGGCACCACGAGGTCGGGGTCGACCTCCTTGCGGATGCCCAGACCCAGGCATTCCGGGCACGCCCCGTAGGGCGAGTTGAACGAGAACGACCGGGGCTCGAGGTCGTCGACGGCCAGTGGGTGGCCGTTCGGGCAGGCCAGCTTCTCCGAGAAGCGCTGCTCGCGGTGCGGGTGATCGTCCTCACGGTCGACGAATTCGAGGACGAGGATGCCGTCGGCGAGGTTCAGTGCGGTCTCCACCGAGTCGGTGAGACGCTGCTTGGCGCTCGCCTTGACCGTCAACCGGTCCACGACGACCTCGATGTCGTGCTTTTCCTGTTTCTTCAGCTTCGGCGGGTCGGTCAGCGGATAGACCACGCCGTCGACCCGCACCCTGCTGTAGCCCTGGGTGTTCAGCTTGTCGAACAGGTCGACGAACTCGCCCTTGCGCGTGCGCACCACCGGCGCCAGCACCTGGAACCGGAGCCCCTCGTCCATCGCGAGGACCTGGTCGACGATCTGCTGCGGGGTCTGCTTGGCGATCCGTTCCCCACACACGGGGCAGTGCGGTGTGCCGGCGCGGGCGTAGAGAAGACGCAGGTAGTCGTAGACCTCGGTGATGGTGCCGACGGTCGAACGCGGGTTCCGGTTGGTCGACTTCTGGTCGATGGACACCGCGGGCGAGAGGCCCTCGATGAAGTCGACGTCGGGTTTGTCCATCTGGCCCAGGAACTGGCGGGCGTACGCCGACAGCGACTCGACGTAGCGGCGCTGCCCCTCGGCGAAGATCGTGTCGAAGGCCAGCGACGATTTGCCGGAGCCCGACAACCCGGTGAACACGATCATCGCGTCGCGCGGCAGATCGAGGTCGACCCCGCGCAGATTGTGCTCCCGGGCACCCTTGACAACTAGGCGGTCAGCCACCGATGCCCCTTCTGATACTCAAATGTCTCGGCCCTGTTCGTTGGGTGGGCGCAGTACAGACCCATGCTAGGTCTGACCACCGACATGTTTCTCCGACGGTGTCGACGCCGCCCGGAACCCACGAAGTAACGTGGTTGCCCATGACAGTCGTCGACGACAACTACACGGGCCACGTCGAGCCCCAGCGGGCGGCGCGACGCACACTTCCGGGCGCGTCGATCATCAAGGTGTCGGTGGGCCCCATGGACAACAATGCCTACCTGGTCACCTGTTCCCAGACTGGTGAGACGTTACTCATAGACGCCGCCAACGACGCGGAGATCCTGCTCGAACTGATCGACCGGCACGCGCCGACGCTGTCGCTGATCGTCACCAGCCATCAGCATCAGGACCATTGGCTGGCCCTCAAGGACATCGTGGACAGCACCGATGCACCGACGGCGGCGCACAGTCTGGACGCCGGACCACTGCCCGTCGCCCCGGACCGCCTGCTGTCCGGCGGCGACACGCTGACCGTCGGCGAGTTGCACTTCGACGTGATCCACCTCCGCGGCCACACGCCCGGTTCGGTGGCGCTGGCGCTGAGCGGGCCGCCACCGACGGCAGGGTCCACCTGTTCACGGGTGACTGCCTGTTCCCCGGCGGGGTCGGCAAGACCTGGAAGGAAGGCGACTTCGAACAGTTGCTCGGCGATGTCACCGAGCGCGTGTTCGACGTCTTCCCCGATCAGACCGCCGTGTATCCAGGACACGGCGACGACACCACGCTCGGGACCGAACGTCCGCATCTGGACGAATGGCGCGAGCGCGGTTGGTGACCGCGGTACCGGAGAGAAGGTTCAGAAAGGGATCATGAGCAGCGACCAGTTCAACAAGGCCCAGCAGGGAGCCGGCTTCATTGCGGCGCTCGACCAGAGCGGTGGCAGCACGCCCAAGGCGCTGAAGCTGTACGGCATCGCGGAGGACGCGTACTCCAGCGACGCCGAGATGTTCGATCTGGTGCACGAGATGCGGACCCGCATCATCACCAGCCCGAGCTTCGACGGCGAGCGGATCGTCGGCGCGATCCTGTTCGAGGACACGATGGACCGGCAGATCGAGGGCCGCGACACCGCCGACTACCTGTGGAACGTCAAGCAGATCGTGCCGTTCCTGAAGGTCGACAAGGGCCTGGCCGAGGAGAAAGACGGCGCCCAGGTGATGAAGCCGATCCCGGGCCTCGACGAGCTTCTCGCCCGCGCCCGCGACAAGGGCGTCTTCGGCACCAAGATGCGCTCGGTGATCAAGCTGCCCGGCGCCGGCCTGGACGCGGTCGTCGAGCAGCAGTTCGAGGTCGGCAGGCAGATCCTGGCCGCCGGCCTGGTGCCGATCATCGAGCCCGAGGTCGACATCCACAGCCCGGAGAAGGGCAAGGCCGAGGAGCAGCTCAAGGCGTCGATCCTCAAGGCCCTCGAAAGCCTGGGCGACGACCAGGCCGTGATGCTGAAGCTGACCCTGCCCGATGTCGACAACCTCTACCGTGAGCTCGTCGAGCACCCGAAGGTGCTGCGGGTGGTGGCGCTCTCGGGCGGCTACAACCGGGAGCAGGCCTGCGACAAGCTGGCAGCCAACCAGGGCGTGATCGCGAGCTTCTCGCGTGCCCTGACCGAAGGTCTGACCGCCCAGCAGAGCGACGAGGAGTTCAACTCGGCGCTCGACGCGGCCATCACCGCGATCGCCAAGGCGTCGAACACCTGACATGAGAGAACCCTGGGTCGGCTAGCCGGCCCAGGGTTCTTCGTGTTCGCTCCGGGTCAGGAGGTGTGCACGATCAGCACATCGCTCTTGGACCGCCGCGCCACATTGGCGGGAACCGATCCCAGCAGGCGGCCGGCGATCGTGCTCAGGCCGACATTGCCGACGACCAGCAAATCAGCGCTGACCTCCTCGGCAAGTTCGACGAGAGCATCCACCGGCGCGCCGACGATGGCCTTCTCCTCGATATTCTGCGCTCCAGCAGCCTTGGCGCGGTCGCGTGCCTCACGAAGGATCGCGTAGATCGGAGCGTTGCCGGACATCTTGTAACCCTCGTCCTTGAGCACGTCCGCGGCGCGGGCGTCCTCGTGCTGAGGGAAGTAGGCGGTCGCGACGATGAGCTTCGCGTTCGCCCCGGCAGCGATCTGACCGGCGCGGTCGACGGCACGCAGCGACGAATCTGATCCGTCCGTACCAACCACCACCGTTTGATAGGCGCTCATCCATATCCTCCCAGCGTCAGTTGCAATGCCACCCGAGACAGTAACGTGCCTACGGGCGAACATGGGTGCGAATCACCGCACAACAATGCCATCCGCGATGTTTCGGCTCCAGCGAACCCCCGCAACGTCACTCGACGGCCGTGACGTGATGCGGAGTACACCGGGGCTATCGCGCAGTGCGCCAACGCGACTCTGGCCGCGACTCACCAGTCCTCACGGTCCCGGTTCCCCGTCACGTCTGCGGGTGCGGCGCTGTCGGTCGCCGCGGCGGGACCCGCAGACCATGCGGTCCCCTCGCAGATGAGGTCCCGGGGAACGGGAAGGGTCGCGGGAAGCAGCGGGAATGCAGGCAACGCGTCACCGAGCGGCAGCGCCGGCAGCGACAGTGCCGGTGCCGGTGCGCTCATCGCCACCACCGGCACTGGTGCGCCCAGGGGCAGCGGCGGCACCGGGACGACCGGGACGACCGGACCGGGTGCGGCCACGGGCACCGCCGCGGCGTGCAGGATCGGCGCCGACTCCGCGGGCAGATCGGATCCCGCGAGCGGCGGGTCCGCGAGGGCCGGCGGAGCATCCTGGAACGCCGAGACTTCCTCAACGGCAACAGGTTCTGCGACGACCGGTTCTGGCGCAACAGGTTCTGCGACGACCGGCTCGGCGGCGACAGGCACAGGTTCGGCAGGCGGCGGGGGTGGCGCTTCAGCCGGCGGCGCCGCGGCTGCCAGCTCGACAGGCGCCTCCGTCGTCGGCGGCGGCACCGGCGCGGAGGCGGCCGCCGGGACGGCGTCGACCGGCGGCGCCGGCAGCGGGACCGCAGGCGCCTCTGAGGCCACCGGGACGACCGGCACCGCTGGCATGGGCGGCAGTGCAGCCGGAATCACCGGCGCGACAACGGGACCCGCGGGCGCGGCAGGAACGGGGGCGGCGGCATGAACCAGCGGCGCGGTTTCGACAGGGGGCGGCGTCGGACCGGGTGCCGCCAGCGCCGAGACACCGTGCATCACGTCGGCGACCGGAATCGCCGGAAGCGGCGGTTCCTCGGCCACCATGTTGGACAACGCGCCGGTCGCGGTGTCGAGCGTCTCGAGGACATTCGGCGGTTCGGCGGCCAGCTGCTGCACCATCTCCAGACACGGCACACCGGGACTCGGTTCGGCGGCGGCAGGTGCGCTGTAGGTCGCGAGCGGCCACGCCACGCCCACGGTCAGCACGGCGACACCGATTCGGTTGATGCTGGGTGACATCGTCTTGGGTGAAATGTCTTTGTCCTTGAAATTTCAACGGTGCCCCCTGGCGGGAAAACCTAGCCGGTGGCGGGGTCTGACGACGAGGCGGTTACCGAACCGATACCGGGCGGACGTCCGGCGGTGACTTCTCTTCGATTCTCTCCAGAATCATTGCGGACAGGGCAAATTCACTCACGGTTGGCGGCCGAGCACGCGGTTCGCCACGAAAGTGGCCGCCTCGTCGACCATCCCGTTCCACGGGTAGGACCAGTGGGCAAAATAGTTCATTCCGCGCGAGCAGTACGGGTCTCCGTCGGCGCAGAGGTCGATGGTCTTGTGCCCGTACAGCGGGCTGATCTTGGTCAGCGGCCCGAGCGACGGCTGGTCGCGCGACGGATTGGCGAACACCGCGACCGCGGCGACGTGGTTGACCATCGCATCGGGCAGCGGGGCGGGGGTGAAGAACCAGATCCGGCGATTGCCGATGGTGATCAGGTCGATTACGCCTGCGCCCTGGGACATGCCGCCGAGCACGATCTTGGTCCTGGGGCACATCCCCGCGATGTACTGCACGTGTTTGTTGGCGTCCACCGCACCCGCAGACGTGGACTTCGGGAAGTTCCAGCTCGCCGGATAGTTGACCGCGTACGCCGAGACCTTCTTACCGGACAGCTTCTTCTTGACCGCGTCGACGAACGCTCTGCCGACCGGCCCGAACCCTTGCTTGTCGCTCGTGCCGCGGGCGAATATCACCTCGACATCCGGGCATGACACCGCCCCAGCAACGGGAGCAGCGGCGATGGACAACGACACAGCCAGGGCCGTCACCACCGCAGCACAGAGCGAACGGACCACCTGGCGTGCGAGCACGCCACAACGCTGACACAGTTCTAGCAAATATGAACCATGCTGCGACGCAACGGTGATCGAATGGTTGCCATTCTGTGTCGCGACAAAAAGTGTAATCGGGTCGTCACCCGGATAACCTGCTTCGCCCTGTCAGTGACCGGCACCGATCTCCACCACCATCACGCCGACCGCGATCAGCGCGATGCCGGCGAGCATTCTGCACGTCAGCGGTTCGCCGAACAGCCACCGCGACGCCAGGGCCGTCAGTGCGACGCCGGCCGCTGCCCAGATGCCGTACGCGACGCCGAGCGGCATCCCGAACCGCAGCGACCACCACAGCAGCGTGAACGCCAGCAGGTAACCGACGACGACGACGCCGTAGAACGCCGGCCGCCCTCTGGCCGCGGCCCGCAGCGCGAGCGTGCCCGTGACCTCACATCCGATCGCGACGACCAGCAACAGGTACTGCATCATTCGGCGCCCGCGCGGGAGCCACTCTCGACGAGCACCACGCCGCCGATGATGCAGAGCAGGCCGACGCCCATCACGGCGGTCAGCGTCTCACCGAAGATCACCGCCGACAGCACCGCGGTCGCCGCCACCCCGGTCGCGCCCCAGATCGCATACGCCACTCCCAGCCCCATCCCCCGTTTGAGGACCAGGGCCAGTAGCACGAAGGACACCAGGTAACCGAGCACGACGACGACGTACAGCGCCGGCGTCGTCGCAGATCCCTTGAGCGACAATGTCGCCGACACCTCGCACACGATGGCCAGCAGCAGATACACCCACGCCATCACGACTGCTCCCCCAGCAGCTCGAGCGCCACCGCGAGCACCTGCGGCCGTTCGTCGTCATCGAGGGGGAAGGTCGTCGACGAATCCGCCAGCCACACGCCGTCGGCGAGCAATCGGGCGGCCTGCAGCCGGGCCCGTTCGGCCGGCGGGAGGTCGGCGGGAACCTCGACCCAGGGTTGGAAGCGTTCGGTCCACCGCGCGACCGTGCATTCTGCGGTCCTGGGATCGCTCAGCATCACCAGATCCGACGGCCGATGACGAGTCTGCAGGGCCCACCGCACATAGGCGCCGAGCCGCTGCCTCGGCGAGGCCACTTCCAGGGGGATGCCGAGTTCACGGGACATTCCCTGTTCCTGCGCGTCCACGATGTGATCGACCAACGCCTCCATCAGCGCCGTCTTGGTCGGAAAGTGGTACATCAGTCCAGGCTTGGTCAGCCCGCACTGTTGGGCCACCGAGTCGAAGGAGACCGGGATGCCCGCGTCGAGCAGGCGCAGGGCGGCGTCGAGGATGCTCGTCATCGACGACGGGCGCCCGCGCACCGGAAAGGTCGAAGTCACCGGGTTACTTTACCTTCCGGTTGGTAAAGAAAACGAACGGCACCGCCCTCAGTGCCCTGAACCCGTTACGGGCCAATAGGTTTGACAGTCACGGTTCATCGACGTCCCTGCCTCGCATCGTGCACGGTGGCCATCTCGGCAAGCCCGTCGGCGACCGAGACCAACGGCCGGTATCCGAGTTCGCGACGGGCAGCGGTGATGTCGTAGGTCCGGCCCCGGCCCATGAAAGAGGTCGTCCAATTGGTCAACGCCGGCGGATGCGGGCGCCGCAGCAGGCGGGCGCCTGCGTCGAGCATCGCCCCCATGGGGCGGGCGACGGCCAGCGGAAAGCTGCGCACCCCGCTCACGTCGACACCCTGGGTGGCCAGCAGTGGGGTCATGAAATCGCGAATCGGCATGGGTGTGCCATCGGTGACGTAGTACTTGGCACTCGCACGCCCATGCTCCAACGCCAGGTAGGCGGCCTCGGCGAGATTGTCGACATGAACGAAATCCATGAGGTGGCGGCCCTGGTCGATCCACGCGAACCGGCCCGCGCCGACCGCGGCGACGAACTGGGAGAGGGTGGCCATCCCGGCGCCCCAGATGAAAGGAGGGCGCAGCGCGATCGTGCTCATCGTCGGGGTGACAGCCTGCAGCAGTGCACGTTCGGTCGCCAGTTTGACGCGGCTGTAGGCGATGTTGGGCCGGCCGTCGTCGGTGTCCTCGTTGACCATCGCCGCGCGCTGGCTTCCGGTAGAGACGCTGGCCGCGCTGATCAGAACGAACTTGCGTACCCCGGCGTGCGCAGCTGCGGCGTGCAAAGCGACGGTCGGCTCATGGTTGCGCTGCCTGAACAACTCATCGGGACCCCAGAACTCCATGAATGCCGCACTGTGGACCACGGATTCGACATCGCCGAGCACTCGGGTCCACCGCGGACGCGCGTCGCCAGACAGGTCGACCAGGCCGCCCCGCACCGGCGTCGCACCGGCTTCGGCCACGAGTAGCTCGGTCCGGTCGCTGCGAGCCAGAGCGCTCACCTGATGCCCCTCGTCGACGAGCCGTCTCACGACGCGCTGCCCCACGAACCCACTGCCGCCTGTCACAAGAATCTTCATCGGAACTCCTCCTGGGTCAAATAATTTGATGTCAAACTATATGTACCCGATAGTGTGCGTCAATGGGCGGATCAGAGGACTTGAACTCGGTGTCTCAGGCGGGAACACTTGCCGACGCATTCGGCCGCGCCGCCAAGTCGGTGGGACGCGCGTTCGATGACCGGTTGGGCGAACACGGCGTGTCGACTCCGAGGTCGAAGTTGCTCGCCGAGGTGGACCGGCTACAGCCGGTTCGGTTGGCAGATGTGGCCCGGGCGGTGGGAATCAGCCAGGGCACCGCGTCGACGCTGGTGGAAGCCCTCGTCCGCGACGGTCTCGTCGTCCGCACCGCAGACAGCGTTGATCGCCGGGCGGTCCGGTTGACCACCACACCGGAAGGAGCCGCGCAGGCGAAAGCCTGGTTCAGCGATTATCTGCGCATCGCCGAAGAACTCTTCAGCAGCCTCGCTCCCGCCGAACAGCGCGCCCTTACCGACGTGTTGAACCGGCTCGCCGACGCAGTGAACGGCCCACCACAGAACTGAACGATCACCGCGGTAGGTCAACGGCGCGCACGCCTTTCGGCGAGCCTCGTGCGAGCGAGTGACGGGATTCGAACCCGTGTAAACGGCTTTGCAGGCCGGTGCCTAGCCACTCGGCCACACCCGCACTGACAACGAGAGTGCCAGCTCTCCGCGACCGGGTGAAGAGTTCGGATCAGCGTGATCGCGATCGGCCGCTTCTGGTCGATGCCACCGCCGCGAGCGCGGCGAGCACCGCGAATGATCCGAACAGCCAGCGCGCCGCGATCACGTCCCCGTCGCCGGCGACGTTGACGACCACCCCGGCCAGGGCGGCGCCGAAGGCCGCTGCGATCACCTGCACCGTGTTGATCGCGGCCGCCGCCGCGGGCCCCTCGGCCGGGTCGTCCACCTTGCTCATCGCCCACGCCGACAGATGGGGCCAGGCCATGCCGATCCCGGCACCGCTGACCACCAGACCCGCCGCCCACAGCGTCACGAACACCGGGCCGGCACCGTCGCGCTGCGCCAGCGCGCCGATGGCGAAACCCGTGGCCATCACCAACGGTGCGATCGCCACCGTCCGCACGATCGCCGTCTGCCGGGCGAGAGACGCGCTGCTGATCTCGCTCACGGTCCAGCCGATCGCGAGTCCCGCACCGAGGAAGCCGGCCGCCACCGGCGTCAGGTGTGCCAGCCGTTGACCGAACAGCGGTACGTAGAGGTCCACCATCGTCGCGGCCATCAGCACGCCCAGCGTCAGGTAGATCCACTTCAGCGGTCCGCGCCCGAATGCGCTGGGCGGCAACACCGAAGAGCGCACCCGGCGGTCCACGACCACGAACAGACCCACCAGCCCGAAGCCGGCCGCCACCAGGGCGCCGGTGACCCGGCCGTCGTCGGCCACGCCGGCGACACTGACCAGCAAAGCGGCGGCGCCCAGCAACAGCAGCGAGCAGACCGGCACCCGGAAACGCTGCGCCGACCCGGCGGGGGCATCGGACCGCGCGGGCAGTGCGATCGGCACCAGCACTGACATGGCCGCGGCCATCCCCACCAGCACCACGAACGCCCAACGCCACGAACCGTATTGGGCGAACAAGCCACCCGCGGCCGGGCCGAGCAGGGTGCCGACGCCCCACATCGCCGACACCAGCGCGGACGCTTTGGTCCACAGCCGGCTGGGCAGCGCGGTGTTGATCACCGCGTAGCCGAGGCCGGCCAGTAAGCCGCCGGCGGCGCCCTGCGCGGTGCGCCCGACGAGCAGCAGCTCCATGCTGGGCGCGGCAGCACATCCGAGGCTGCCGAGCCCGAACACCGTCAGGCCCGACAGGTACGCCAACCGCGGGCCCAGGCGCAGCAGCACCGGATGCACGAGGGTGGCGGCCACCACCGACCCGACCAGGTACACCGTCGTCACCCACGCGTAGAAACGCTGGCCGCCGATGTCGCCGACAGCGCTCGGCATCAGGCTGATCGTCAGGAACTCGTTGGTGGCGTACAGCGCGACGCCGCCGGCGAGCACGGTCGCCGCGCCGAGATTGCGCGGGCCGAGGAGTTCACGCCAGCCGCCGGCGGCGACGGTCTCACTTTCGACTTCGGTCACGACCTGAACCTAAAACCTCAACAGCGGTTGAGCTCAAGTCATTTCAGGCCCGCGGCATCCATGCCGCGCAGTTCCTTCTTCAGGTCGGCGATCTCGTCGCGGATCCGCGCCGCGAGCTCGAACTGCAGGTCGCGTGCCGCGGTCATCATCTGCGCGGTCAGATCCTTGATCAGGTCGGCCAATTCGGCACGCGGCATGTTGGAGGTGTCCCTGCCCTCGAACACGCCCGCACTGACCGCGCGGCCTGGCTCGCCCTGCGCCCGCCTGCCGCGCGACGCGTTGCGACCGGAGCCCCCGACCTCGACCGCTTCGGTGTCGTCGGCCTCCCGGTACACCTGATCGAGAATGTCGGCGATCTTCTTGCGCAACGGCTTCGGGTCGATGCCGTGCTCTTTGTTGTAGGCGATCTGCTTGGCGCGGCGACGCTCGGTCTCGTCGATCGCCTGCTTCATCGAATCCGTCATCTTGTCGGCGTACATGTGCACCTCGCCGGAGACGTTTCGCGCGGCGCGCCCGATGGTCTGGATCAGGCTGCGCGGCGAACGCAGGAAGCCTTCCTTGTCGGCGTCGAGGATCGCCACCAACGACACCTCGGGCAGGTCCAGGCCCTCACGCAACAGGTTGATGCCGATCAGGACGTCGTACTCCCCCAGCCGCAGCTGCCTGAGCAACTCCACCCGGCGCAGGGTGTCGACTTCGGAGTGCAGATAGCGGACCCGGATCCCCATCTCCAGCAGGTAGTCGGTCAGGTCCTCGGCCATCTTCTTGGTCAGTGTCGTGACCAGCACCCGCTCGTCGCGTTCGGTGCGCTTGCGGATCTCGCCGATCAGGTCGTCGATCTGGCCCTTGGTCGGTTTGACGATCACCTGCGGATCCACGAGGCCGGTCGGGCGGATGACCTGCTCGACGAACTCGCCGCCTGCCTGACTCAGCTCGAAGGCGCCCGGTGTCGCCGACAGGTAGACCGTCTGGCCGATCCGGTCGGCGAACTCCTCCCAGGTCAACGGGCGGTTGTCCACCGCCGAGGGCAGCCGGAAGCCGAAGTCCACGAGGTTGCGCTTACGGGACATGTCGCCCTCGTACATGCCGCCGATCTGCGGCACGGTGACGTGCGACTCGTCGATGACGAGCAGGAAGTCCTCGGGGAAGTAGTCGATCAGCGTCGCCGGCGCGGTGCCGGGGCCTCGGCCGTCGATGTGCCGCGAGTAGTTCTCGATGCCGGAGCAGAAGCCGACCTGGCGCATCATCTCGATGTCGTAGTTGGTGCGCATCCGCAGGCGCTGAGCTTCCAGCAGCTTGCCCTGCCCCTCCAACTCGGCCAGGCGCGCCTCCAGCTCGGCCTCGATGCTGGTGATCGCCTGCGCCATCCGTTCCGGCCCGGCGACGTAGTGGGTGGCCGGGAAGATCCGCAGCGAGTCGACCTTGCGCACGATGTCGCCGGTCAGCGGATGCAGGTAGTACAGCTCTTCGATCTCGTCGCCGAAGAACTCGATGCGCACGGCCAGCTCTTCATAGGACGGGATGATCTCGACGGTGTCTCCGCGGACCCGGAACGAGCCGCGCGTGAACGACATGTCGTTGCGGGTGTACTGCACGTCGACGAGCAACCGCAGCAGCGCGTCGCGGGGCACCTCGTCGCCGACCTTGAGCTCGACGGAGCGGTCCAGGTATGACTGCGGGGTGCCCAGGCCGTAGATGCACGACACCGACGCGACCACGACCACGTCGCGGCGCGACAGCAGGTTCGAGGTCGCCGAGTGGCGGAGCCGCTCGACGTCGTCGTTGATCGAGCTGTCCTTCTCGATGTAGGTGTCGGTCTGGGCGATGTACGCCTCGGGTTGGTAGTAGTCGTAGTAGGACACGAAGTACTCGACGGCGTTGTTGGGCAACATCTCCCGCAGCTCGTTGGCGAGCTGCGCGGCCAGTGTCTTGTTCGGCGCCATCACCAGGGTGGGGCGCTGCAGACGTTCGATCAGCCAGGCCGTGGTGGCCGACTTACCGGTGCCGGTCGCACCCAGCAGCACGACGTCCTTCTCCCCCGCGCGGATCCGGCGTTCCAGTTCGTCGATCGCGGCGGGCTGGTCTCCGGCGGGCTCGTATTCACTGACCACCTCGAAACGCCGGCCGGAGCGGACGACGTCGTCCACGGGGCGGTACTCCGAGTGCGCAAGCACTGGGTGTTCGGTCGCAAAAGCCATCTCACCAGGGTAGAACCTGACACCGACAGGTTCTGTTCCCACAGCGCGGCACCGCCGCCGGCCTGCATTTATGCTGGTTGCATCCATCCTCCCAAGTACGAGATCTTCGACCTCGAACGCCGGCACCAACACCGATCCCAAGGGCATCGTCCGGGCCGTCGACGTGTACACCGTCCGGCCGTGGGGTCTGTACATGGCCCGGCCCGCGCCCGGGCGGGCGCAGTTCCACTACCTGGAGTCGTGGCTGCTGCCCGCACTGAACCTGCGGGCGACGGTGTTCCACTTCAACCCCGGCTACGAGCGTGACCAGGACTTCTACCTCGACATCGGCGAGTACCGGGCGGGCAGCACCCGCTGGGAGGGCACGGACCACTACGTCGATCTCGTCCTGCGCACCGGCCGCGACGTGCAGGTGACCGATGTCGACGAACTGGTCGCCGCCCTCGGCGAGGGACTACTGACCCCGGAAGCGGCCGAGCGCGCCGTGTGCACCGCGCTGACCACCGTCGAAGCGCTCGCCCGGCACGGCTATGACCTGGGCGCCTGGCTGTCGGAGGCTGGGATGCCGCTCACCTGGCGCGGCGTGTAACGGTTTGCTGCAGACCGGCGATCTTGATCCTGATGGCAACGACTGTGCACGTGTCCGGTCAACGGCGGACGGTAGTCTCTGGATCCATGGTTCCCGCCAAGCGCATGCGGACCGCTGCGACGGCCGCCGCAGCCACGCTGTCGGTCGCCCTGCTGGCCGCCCCGGTCGCCTCGGCTCAGCCGCCCGGTCCCGGTACCGAGGTCGCGCCGGCGCCCGCTGAGCCCGAGATCCTGCACAACGTGCTCTACCGTGCGCGTGCCGACGGCACCTCACGGGGAGCGGTGGTGGCCTACCGGATGGACGACGAGAACGTCAACAGCGCGCAGCCCACGCTGCTGCCGGGTCAGACCTTCGAGATCAACGCGGTGCTCGCCGACCCCGCGCAGGCCGGCATGGAGCTTTCCATCGAATGGCCGTACGGGTCGAACCTGCACTGCGAGATCCTGGTCGACGACCAGATCGTCGCGAAGGCCGACCAGTTCATCGCCCCGCGGTTGTTCCGGCCCAAGGACGACCCGCTCTACGGCGTGCTGCAGTGCGGGGCCCCGCTGAACCTGCCGATCGACACCGCGGCACCGGCGGTGCCGCAGCCGGAGTCGGACGCGCCCTAGGGTCGCCAGCCCGTCGCGTCCGCCCACTCCCAGGCCCGGCGGTAGTTGTCGAGGAACCACGGCTCCTTGGCCTCGGCGTAGGCGCCCGTCGTTGCCGGCTGTTGCGCGGCGACGTGGCGCTTGAGCGCCAGGTACTCGGCCTGCACGGCGGGGTTGGCGGTCACCCAGTCCACGAACAGCAGCGCGAACTGCTGATTGGGCCAGCCCTGCACCCGCACGTGCACGTTGGTGGGACGTCCCGGGTCCGCCGAGCAGTACAGCCTCTTGTGCCACAGGTCGGCGCTGCCGGAGTGGTCGAACTCGGCCACGGTGCTGCGTCCGTCGGGCTTACCGACGTCGGAGGTGACCGCGGTGCGCACGTAGCCGGCCCCGTGCAACGCGTCGGCGAGTTCGTCGGCGACCTCCAGCGACGGGACGGTGACCTGGACGTCGATGACGTCCTTGGCGTCCAGTCCCGGCACCGCGGTCGAACCGATGTGGTCGACCCGCACCGCCCGGTGCCCGCAGGCGGTCCGCAGCCGGGCCAGGATCCGCTCCGCCTGCGCCGGCCACTGCGGATCGGCCGGAACCAGTTGGGGTGCCGCCGATGCCGGGGAGCCCGCCGCGAGGTTGTGGGCGAACGGCTGGATGCGCTCGTGCCACAGCGCGCGGGCCTTCTCCACGAGCTCCCCCGCGCTGCCCGAGTTGTCCAGCCACACGTCGGCCACGGCGCGGCGCTGCGCCTCGCTCGCCTGGGCCGCGATGCGGGCCCTGGCATCCTCCTCGGAGAAACTGCGGTACTCGATGAGCCGCCGCACCCGCAGGTCCTCGTCGGCGTGCACGATGATCACCAGCGGGAACATCGGCGCCATCTGCGATTCGACGAGCAGCGGGATGTCCTCGATGACGACGGGATTTCCCCCGGCCTCCTTGGCGCTCTCGATCAGTTCCGAACGCCGTTGCCCCACAAGCGGATGCACGATGCCGTTGAGTGTGGCCCGCTTCGCCTCGTCACTGAACGCGATCGCGGCCAGAGCGGGCCGGTTCAAAGCGCCGTCGGGCAGCAGGATCTCCTCGCCGAAGGCCTCGACGAGGGCGGCCAGGCCTGGCGTGCCCGGCTCGACGACCTCGCGGGCGATCACGTCGCCGTCGACGACGATGCCGCCGAGTTCACTGAACGTCGACGACACCGTCGATTTGCCTGCCCCGATTCCTCCGGTCAACCCAATGCGCAGCACCGCCCCAGTGTGTCAGGCCGCAGGCTCAGCCTTCGACACCAGTCATCTCGATCGCCGGGTGAGCCAGCGTGGTCTCGGCAAGGACGGCGCCGTCGGCGAGGTCGATCGCCAGCAGACGCCGGGCGCGTGGGTCACTGACGTAGGCCACGTCGTCCTGCACGTGCAGATCGGGCATCGGGGACTGCCATTCGTCGGGTTCGGTCCATGCCGGCACGGCGCCGAAGTGGCCGATCCGCTGCGCACTGACCGGGTCGAAGACGTGCAGCGCCCCGTCGGTGCCCAGGATCACCGCTTCGCCGTCGGCGCCGCGGTCCAGCGATCGGAAGCTGTAACTGGTGCCCAGCGGCACCACGCGCAGCGTGCCGGTCGCCGTGTCGGTGAGGGTGAACCGTTGTGGCCGTTCGATTTCGGCGTCGGGATCGGTCTTGTAATCGCCGAGAACCCCAGTCGAGGCATCGCTTCCGGCCTGGTTCCCGATGCGCCCGTAGGGATCTGGGCTGGCAACCTTCTGAATGTCGTTGCCGCGCACGATGAGCAGCCCGTCCTCGCAGCCGAAGGTCAGCACTCCGGCGGCGGCCGCGGCTTCCCCGTGCAGTCCGGGGCACCGGTCGTCGGCGGCGATCACGCTGTCGGTGGCGTCGAGGATCTGGAGGCCGGTCCGGCCGTCGTCGTCGCCGACGCTCACCACGACGGTGCCGTCTTCCCGGGCCACCGCGACCCCGTGGTGCGGTGTTGTGGTGACCCGGGTCTCGGCGACGGCGACGCCGTCGAGCAGTGCGTGCGGGTCGACCACCTCGGCAGCGCCGGTGCCGTCGCTGAACAGGGTCACCTTGCCGTCGTGGGCGACGACGTGGCCAGGTTGGTCACCTCCGAAGCGGAGGTCGGTCATCACCGGTTCCGCGGTGTAGTGGTGACCATGGTCGCCGTGTGCGTCGGTCCAGGTCCCCATGTCGAGCACGGCGAATCCATCGGTCTGCGAGACGAATACGTGCCGCCCGTTGGCTGCGGGGTTGAGCCGGACGAAGCCCTCCACCGGGATGTCGGCGACCTGGTCCAGGGTGTCGGCGTCGACGACAAGGACTCCGCCGTCGTAGCTGAGCGCCAGTCGCGGCGTCGCCGTGGCCCGCTCGGTCGGTGCCGCCCGGACGGTGTCGGCGGCGGTCGGGTCGGCGGACGGCGCGCCGGCGGGGGTGGCGCATCCCGCGCCGAGCAGTGCCACGGACAGGAGAGGAAGCAGTCGGGTTGTCGTCATGGCGACGATCCAACCCGTTAATGAAAATCATTGTCAAAAAGCGATATGTGCACGTGTCCCCCGGAGATGACGAAGGCCCCGACTCCACAGGGAGCCGGGGCCTTCGATCAGAACTGTCAGGCGTTGCCTGCGAGCTTCTCCCGCAGAGCGGCGAGCTGCGCATCGCTGGCCAGCGATCCGCCGCCACTGGACTCCTCGGACCGCGACGATCCGTTGGAGACCGGCTTGGCGGCCTCGGCAGCCTCGGCAGCGGCGAACTTCTCCATCTGCGCAGTGTGCATCTTGTGGCGGCGCTCGGCCTCGGCGTACCGCGCCTCCCACTCGTCACGCTGCTTCTCGAAGCCTTCGAGCCACTCGTTGGTGTCGGCGTCGAAGCCCTCGGGGAAGATGTAGTTGCCCTGGTCGTCGTAGCTGTCGGCCATGCCGTACTTCCAGGCCTCGAACTCGTCGGAGTAATCCTCGTTGGCCTGCTTGAGGCTCAGCGAGATACGGCGACGCTCCAGGTCGATGTCGATGACCTTGACCATCGCGTCGTCGCCGACCTGGACGACCTGGTCCGGAACCTCGACGTGGCGCTCGGAGAGCTCCGAGATGTGCACCAGGCCCTCGATGCCCTCCTCGACGCGGACGAACGCGCCGAACGGAACCAGCTTGGTGACCTTGCCCGGCACGATCTGGCCGATCGCGTGGGTGCGGGCGAAGTGGCGCCACGGGTCTTCCTGAGTCGCCTTGAGCGACAACGAAACCCGCTCGCGATCCATGTCGACGTCGAGCACCTCGACGGTGACCTCGTCGCCCACCTGAACCACCTCGGACGGGTGATCGATGTGCTTCCAGGACAGCTCGGAGACGTGCACCAGGCCGTCGACGCCGCCGAGATCGACGAAGGCGCCGAAGTTGACGATCGAGGAGACCACACCCTTGCGGATGGCGCCCTTGGTGAGCTGATTGAGGAACTCGCTGCGCACCTCGGACTGGGTCTGCTCCAGCCAGGCGCGGCGCGAGAGCACCACGTTGTTGCGGTTCTTGTCGAGCTCGATGATCTTGGCCTCGATCTCCTTGCCGATGTACGGCTGCAGATCGCGGACGCGACGCATCTCCACCAGCGATGCCGGCAGGAAGCCGCGCAGGCCGATGTCGAGGATCAGGCCGCCCTTGACGACCTCGATGACGGTGCCCTTGACGGCCTCGTCCTTCTCCTTGAGTTCTTCGATGGTGCCCCAGGCACGCTCGTACTGAGCGCGCTTCTTGGACAGGATCAGACGGCCTTCCTTGTCCTCCTTGGTGAGGACAAGGGCCTCCACCTCATCGCCCACGGAAACGACCTCGTTGGGGTCGACGTCGTGCTTGATGGAGAGTTCGCGGGAGGGGATGACGCCTTCGGTCTTGTAACCGATATCGAGCAGAACCTCGTCACGGTCGACCTTGACGATGGTGCCTTCGACGATGTCGCCATCGTTGAAGTACTTGATGGTCTTGTCGATCGCGGCGAGAAAGTCCTCGGCCGAGCCAATGTCGTTGATGGCTACTTGCGGCGAGGTGATGGAGGGACTTGGCATGTGGTGGGTTGCTCCGGACAGGTTTAATCGTAGGGACATGTGATGTTTTGTTGGCGGCACCCGCGAATCGAACACACAGGTACGTGTCGAGGCTACTCGACTGAGTCCACGCAGGACAAACCCCCCTTCCCCGACCCGCTACCCTGCTGACGTGTCGTACACCGGCGCTCCTGGGGGGCCCCACCGATTCCATCAGTTCGGAGCGCCCTTCGCGCGGCGCGTGCGCACCGTCGGGGCGCCGTTGGGCCTGCTCATCGCCCTGGGCACGTTGGCCGGGTTGCTCGTGATCCTGCTGACCCTGGCCAACCCGGTCGGCACCGGTATCGGGCTCGTGCTGTCCAGCATGGCCATGGCCGTGGTGGTGCTGGCCTATCTGTGGCTGGACCGGTGGGAGCCCGAACCGCCGCGGTTGCTGCTCTTCGCGTTCATCTGGGGCACGTCGGTCGCGGTGATCCTCTCCGCGATCCTGCAGATCTTCCTCGACGTGTGGCTCAACCCGTCGGTCGACCCGGCCGCATCCGGGGTCAACCCGTTCACGCTGGTCATCGGCGCGCCGGTGACGGAGGAGGCGGCCAAGGGCGTGTTTCTGCTGATCATGATGACCGGGGCGCGCCGCAACGAGATGAACTCGCTGACCGACTGCCTGGTCTACGCCGGCCTGGCCAGCGCCGGCTTCGCGTGGCTGGAGGACATCCTCTACATCGCCAACGGCGAATCGCTGGCCGATTCGCTGGTCACCGCCGCGCTTCGACTGGTGATGGGACCGTTCGCGCATTCGCTGTTCACCACCATGTTCGCCCTCGGCGTGTGGTTCGCCCTGCAGAAGCGCAGCGCGCTTGCCAAGGCCGGGTGCATCCTGCTGGGCTATCTCGCGGCGGTGGTGCTGCACGCGATGTGGAACGGCTCCTCGCTCCTCGGCGCCGGCGCGTACTTCGGCACTTATGTGTTCTGGATGATGCCGGTGTTCGGGTCGGCGATCCTGCTGGCGGTCAGCAGCCGGCGCCGGGAGCAGCGCATCGTGGCCGAGAAGCTGCCCGGCATGGTGGCCGCGGGGGTCATCACCCCGAACGAGGCGACCTGGCTGGGTTCGATGCGGACCCGCAAGCAGGCGGTGGCGACCGCCACGCGGTTCGGTGGGCCCTTGGCAGGCCGGTCGGTCAAGCGGTTCGCCCAGCAGGTCGTGGAGCTGGCGTTCGTCCGGGACCGGATCGACCGCGGTTTCGCCGACCAGCGGACGGTGGCGCTGCTCTACGAGGACACCTACGCCGTGCATGCGGCGCGCGCCGGTTCACCCGCGCTTCAGCAGATGGCGCACTACCGCGCACCGGCACCGATCCGCTGATGACCGGCGGCGCGGACCTGAGGCCGCTCCGACGCTCAGGCCTTGAAATAGACCAGCTGATGCGTGGTGGCCAGCAGCTCGCCCGACCGACTCCAGATCTCCGCTGACTGGTCGAAGTAGCCGCGCGAGAACCGGTTCGCCCGGGCCCGGCACAGCGCGAAGTCGTCGCCTGCGGCCGCGAGTTCGTCGCCGTCGGCGTGGAAATACGTGGTCAGCGAGATGGTTCCGGCCGGTGACATCCCGCCGCGGCGGAGATACACGCGGGGGTAGAAGATGTCGCTGAGCGCGGTCAGGGCCGGGAAGTCGAGTGCGCGGCCCCGCTTGTCCCGCGCCCACAGGGTGGTGGTCGAGGACTCCGTCGGGCCGCTGTCCTGATCGGGCACGGCACCCTCGACGTAGCGCATGTCGTAGTTGCCCGCCCACACCACGATCTCGGGCAGGCCGGTCGGCGCGATGTCCTCGGGGCCGGGCACCGACGGTCGGGACCGTTCGGTCTCCGACCAGGTGTCGCGGCGGGTGCCGAACACCGCGGTGGCGTTGGTCCGGACCGAGCCTTCCTGCCACAGCTCGACCACCCAGTGCTGATTGGTGCGATTGGTACGCACGGCCTTGGCGACGATGTCGAAGGCACCGTCGAGGACGGGCGCGGTGAAGTTCACCGTCAACGCGACCGGGTCACCGATCCGCTCGGGCTGAAGTTGCACGGCGCGCAGCAGCGCGGCCGCGGTCACCCCGCCGAACGGGCCGACCATGTTCGCCCATTCGGGGCAGGTGTGGCCACGCAGCACGCCCTTGACTTCCGTGGTGTCGAGTGCGATCGCTGTGTCGAACGTATGTCCGGGCACGGGCAGTCCTTTCGCCGACTATGTATGCAACCCTACATAATCGCTCCGGGCCCTGCTCAGTGAGCCGCTGAGTCCCAGCTGCGCCCGTAGCCGACCGAGACCTCCAGCGGTACGTCGAGCGGATAGGCGTTACCCATGTGCTCCCGCACCAGCGCGTCGAGCCGGTCGTGCTCGCCCTCGGCCACCTCGAACAGCAACTCGTCGTGAACCTGCAGCAGCATCCGCGACGACAACCCGGCGTCCTTGATGGCCTGGTCGACGTTGATCATCGCGACCTTGATGATGTCGGCGGCACTGCCCTGGATCGGCGCGTTCAACGCGGCCCGCTCGGCAGCCTCACGGACCTGCCGGTTACTACTGTCGAGCTCAGGCAGATACCGCCGCCGACCGAACACCGTCGAGGTGTAGCCGTCCTTTCGTGCCTGGTCGACCACGTCGCGCAGGTAGTCGCGCACCCCGCCGAACCTGGCGAAGTACTGCTCCATCTGCTCCTTGGCCTCCTCGGTGGAGATCTTGAGCTGCTGGGAGAGCCCGTAGGCGCTCAACCCGTAGGCCAAGCCGTACGACATCGCCTTGACCCGGCGTCGCAACTCGGCCGTGACCTCGTCGATCGGCACCGAGAACGCCCGGGAGGCGACGAACGAGTGCAGGTCCTCCCCGGTGTTGAACGCCTCGATCAGGCCTTCGTCCCTGGACAGGTGGGCCATGATCCGCATCTCGATCTGGCTGTAGTCGGCGGTCATCAGCTCGGCGAGAGCCGTGCCTCCGCCGGAGCCCGGAGGGCGACCTCCCACGACGAACGCGTCCCTGATCCGCCGTCCCGCCTCCGTGCGGATCGGGATGTTCTGCAGGTTCGGTTCGGTGGACGACAACCGGCCCGTCGCCGCGATGGTCTGATTGAACGTGGTGTGGATACGGCCATCTGCGGCAACCGAATTCAGCAGGCCGTCGACGGTGACCTTCAGCCTGGTTGCGTCCCGGTGGGCCAGCAGATGCTGCAGGAACGGATGGCCGGTCTTGTCGAACAAGGACTGCAGCGCGTCGGCGTCGGTGGTGTATCCGGTCTTGGTGCGCTTGGTCTTGGGCATCTCCAGCTCGTCGAACAGCACCACCTGCAGCTGCTTCGGTGAGCCGAGGTTGATCTGTTTGCCGATGACCGCATAGGCGGCCTCGGCCGCGTCCCGGATCTGACCGGCGAACTCGCTCTGCAGTTCGGAGAGCATCTGCAGATCGACCGCGATGCCGACGGTCTCCAGTTCGGCGAGCACCCGCTGCACCGGGAGCTCCATGGTGGCGAGCAGCGCCGAGGAGTCGATGCGGGCGAGCTCCTCGTCGAGCGCGTCGGCCAGGTCGACGACCGCACTGGCGCGCAGCAGCAAAGTCTGCACTGCCTGGTCGTCCACGCCCTCGCCGTCGTCGAGCAACGAAAGCTGCTGCTGCTCAGGGTTGTCGGCGCGCAACTCGCGTTTGAGGTAGCGCAGCGAGAGGTCGTCGAGAGTGAAGCTGCGCTGGCCGGGCCGCACCAGATAGGCGGCCAGCGCGGTGTCGGAGGTGACGCCGGCGAGGGTCCATCCCCGGCCCGCCAGATCGTGGATCGCGAGCTTGGCCTCGTGCAGCGCCTTCGGCACGTCGGGATCGGCCAGCCACGAGGCCAGGGCCTTCTCGTCCTCGGGGTCCAGGCCGGCGAGGTCGAGATAGCGGCCGTCGCCGTCTGCAGCGACGATGGCCAGTGCGGTCGCGTCGCTGTCGAAGGCCAGGTGGTTGCCGACGACCGCGAGACCGAAGCGTTGACCGTTGCTGTGCTCGGCCAGCCAGCCTGCCAGGGTCCCCGGCTGCAGCGCCTCACCACGGACGTCGAAGCCCTGGTCCACCTCGGGGTCGGTCGAGGCCAGGGTGTCGAACAGGCGGTCGCGCAGCACGCGGAACTCGAGGTCGTCGAAGAGGCGATGGATCTGGTCGCGATCCCACGGCTGCATGCGCAGCGTGTCCGGCGTCTGCGCCAGCGGCACGTCCTTGACCAGATCGGTGAGTTCGCGGTTCAACACGACGCTGGACAGGTGGGCCCGCAGCGCGTCACCGACCTTGCCCTTGACCTTGTCGACGTTGTCCACCAGCGCCTGCAGCGACCCGTACTCCACGATCCACTTGGTCGCGGTCTTCTCCCCCACCCCGGGGATGCCCGGCAGGTTGTCGCTCGGATCGCCCCGCAGCGCCGCGAAGTCCGGGTACTGGGCCGGCGTCAGCCCGTACTTCTCCACCACCGCTTCGGGGGTGAACCGGGTCAGTTCGCTGACGCCTTTACGCGGGTACAGCACGGTGACGTCGTCGCTCACCAGTTGCAGCGAGTCGCGGTCCCCGGTGACCACCAGCACGCGGTAACCCTCGTTCTCGGCCTGCGTCGCGAGTGTCGCGATGAGGTCGTCGGCCTCGAAACCGGGCTCGGCCAGCACGGTGATCCCGAGCGCGCCGAGCACCTCTTTGGTGATGTCGATCTGGCCGCGGAACTCGTCCGGGGTGGCAGAACGACCTTCCTTGTACTCCGGGTACTTCTCTTTGCGGAACGTCTGGCGGGACACGTCGAACGCCGCGGCGATGTGGGTGGGCTGCTCGTCACGCAGCAGGTTGATCAGCATGGCGGTGAAGCCGTAGACCGCATTCGTGGTCAGCCCACCCTGGGTTTTGAAGTTCTCGGCGGGCAGCGCATAGAACGCCCGGAAGGCCAGGGAGTTGCCGTCCAGCAGCATCAGGGTGGGCTTGTCGCCGACCTCCGGTTTACCGGCTTTGGTCTCCGATGCAGTCTTGGCAGGGCTCACGGACATCACTCTAGGCATGCGGGCTGACAGGCGGTGCGCCCGTCGCCGCAATCATCGCGCGGGCCCGCTCGTTGAGCAGACGCGCCGCGGGACCGGCCGCGTCCACCCGCCAGGCCCACACCAGCCGGCCCCGCAGCCGCGGTGTGATCCGCACCTCGTGCAGCCCGCTGTCGCCCACCATCGACTGCGGCACGAGCGCGACCCCCAGACCGTGGCGGGCCAGCTGCACCAGCTCCTGCGGGTTGGTCGCCTCGAACGCGATCCGGGGCCGCAACCCCGCAGCCGCGCACGCCTGGTCGAGCCGCGACCGCAGCCCGGTCCCCCGCGGCAGCGAGATCAGCCCGAACTCGCAAAGCCCTTGCAGCGTCACTGTTTTGCGGCGCCCCAGAGGGTGGCCGGGAGCGACCGCGGCGGCCAGCGGTTCGTCGGTGATCACCTGGTAGTCCACCCCCGCCGGTTCCTCGTCGACACCGATCGACACGATGGCGGCATCCAACCTGCCGTCGGCCAACCCGGCCAGCAGCTCGTCGGAGTTGTCGGTGCTCAGCGTGATCTCGACGCCGGGGTGATCGGCGTGGAAGTCGGCGATCAGCCGTGCCGTGTCGACCGGATGCAGGGTCACCGTGCCGACGGAGACGGCGCCGCGCACCAGGCCGGCGACGTCGTCGACCGCGGCCTGGGCGGCACGCACCGCGGCCAGCGCCGCACGCGCGTGGGGCAGCAGCGCCGCACCGGCCTGAGTCAGCCGCACCTCCCGGCTCGTGCGCGTCAGCAGGGGCTGTCCGACCAGGCGTTCCAACCGGCGGATCTGTGCGCTGACGGCAGGCTGTGCCACGCGTTCACGCTGGGCTGCTCTGGTGAAGCTGCGTTCTTCGACCACCGCGACCAGATACTCCAGCTGCCGAAGCTCCATAAGCATCGATTATAAATTTGAGAACAAGGTTGTATTGGACTTATAGCTGACCCGCGGGCAGCGTGGACAGCATGAGCACGTATGTGTTGATTCCGGGGATGTGCCACGGCGCATGGTGTTTCGACGATCTCGCGGCCTCGCTACGGGCACAGGGGCATCACGTGCTGGCGCTCACGCTGACCGGGGTCGCGGAGCGGTCCCACCTGCTGCCGGGTGCGGTCAACCTGGAGACCCACCTCACCGACGTGCTTGCCGCGATCAGCGACGACACCTCCGCGGGCGCCGATCTCGTCCTCGTCGGGCACAGCTACGGCGGCATGGTGATCACCGGTGTCGCCGACCGGATCCCCGACCGGGTGCACGCACTGGTGTTCGTCGACGCCGTGGTGCCGCGCGACGGCGAAAGGTGCTGGGATCTGGTCGACGACGAGGAACGCAGCTGGTACGTCCGGGTCGACGACACCGGGTTCGGCGTGCCGCCGCTGCCGTTCTTCGATCCGCGGGCGACGCCGCATCCGCTGGCCACACTTCTGCAACCGCTGCGTCTACAGGGTGGACTGGACCGGTTCCGCCGACGGGTGTTCGTCTACGCGCGGGACTGGCCCGCACAGTCACCATTGCAGCCGTCCTACGACCGGGTGCGCGACGACCCGACCTGGATCTGCCACGAACTCGACGGCAAACACAACCTGATGCGCGACTGTCCCGACGAACTTCTCGGCATCCTGCTGGAGGCCGGCTAGCCCGCTCACCGGAACAAAACTGGAACACGTTTCAACTTTGCGCCCCGAACTCGGTACGCTGACCGCGTGTCAGCTTCCACGCAGCCTGCGATCGACGGGTGGTTCGCCACGGACGGGTCCGGAGATCCGTATCTGATCGGCGGCAAGTGTCACCAGTGCGGAACCTTCGTGTTCCCGCCCCGAGCCAACAACTGCCCCAACCCGGGCTGTGACGGCGACGACCTGGCCCAGGTGCCACTGTCGCGGCGCGGCCGGCTGTGGAGCTACACCGAAAACCGGTACGCCCCACCACCTCCCTACCCGTCACCGGATCCTTTCGAGCCGTTCGCCGTGGCCGCGGTCGAACTCGCCGCCGAAGGCCTGATCGTGCTCGGCAAGGTCGTCGAGGGCACCCTGGCCGCCGACCTCAAGGTCGGCATGGAGATGGAACTGACCACCATGCCGCTGTATGTCGACGACGACGGCGTCGAGCGCATCGTCCACGCCTGGAGAATCGCCTCATGAGCCCTGAACCGGTCTACATCCTCGGTGCCGGTATGCACCCCTGGGGTAAATGGGGACGCGACTTCACCGAGTACGGCGTCGTGGCCGCCCGCGCTGCCCTGGCCGAAGCCGGGCTGGACTGGCGCCAGATCCAACTCGTCGCCGGCGCAGACACCATCCGCAACGGCTACCCCGGCTTCGTCGCCGGCGCGACGTTCGCGCAGAAGCTGGGCTGGAACGGCATCCCGATCACCTCCAGCTACGCCGCCTGCGCCTCCGGATCGCAGGCCCTGCAGAGCGCCCGCGCCCACATCCTGGCCGGCCTGTGCGACGTCGCGCTGGTCATCGGCGCCGACACCACCCCCAAGGGTTTCTTCGCCCCCGTCGGCGGCGAGCGCAAGAACGATCCCGACTGGCAGCGTTTCCACCTCATCGGCGCCACCAACACCGTCTATTTCGCGATGCTGGCCCGCCTGCGGATGGACCTCTACGGCGCCACCCTCGAAGACTTCGCGAACGTGAAGGTCAAGAACGCCCGCCACGGCCTGGACAACCCCAACGCCCGCTACCGCAAAGCCGCCACCGTCGAGGACGTGCTGGCCTCCCCCGTGGTGTCGGATCCGTTGCGGCTGCTCGACATCTGCGCCACCTCCGACGGCGCGGCCGCGGTGATCGTCGCGAGCAAGTCGTTCGCCGAGAAACACCTGGGTTCGGTCGAGGGAGTGCCCTCGGTGCGGGCGATCAGCCTGCAGTCCCCGCAATACCCGCAGCACCTGCCCGAGCTGCCCGACATCGCCACCGACTCCACCGCCGTGGTCCCCGGGCCCGAACGCGTCTTCAAAGACCAGATCCTCGACGCCGCCTACGCCGAAGCCGGTATCGGCCCCGAGGACCTGTCCCTGGCCGAGGTCTATGACCTGTCCACCGCGTTGGAACTCGACTGGTACGAGCACCTCGGTCTGTGCGCCAAGGGCGAGGCCGAACACCTCCTCCGCTCCGGAGCCACCACCGTCGGCGGCCGCATCCCGGTCAACGCCTCCGGTGGGTTGGCCTGCTTCGGCGAAGCGATCCCGGCCCAGGCCATCGCCCAAGTCTGCGAACTCACCTGGCAACTGCGCGGCCAAGCCACCGGCCGCCAAGTCGAAAACGCCACCGTCGGCATCACCGCCAACCAAGGCCTCTTCGGCCACGGCTCCTCGGTCATCGTCGCCCGCTAACCAACCCCGGGGACATACCGCGAGCGTGCGTGTCGGCGGCCAACACACCGCGGAAATCCCCCACAATGCGCACGCTCACGGCTCAATAGACCCATGACTGAGGTGATCTCGGTCCGGGTCAAGCCGGGCAGCAGCAAGGGCCCGTTGGTGGAAACCGGACCCGACGGCGTGCTGACCGTCTACGTCCGAGAGCGTGCAGTCGAGGGCAAGGCCAACGCCGCGGTGATCCGGGTGCTCGCCGACCACTTCGGGGTACCGCGCAGCGACGTCCAGTTGACCGGCGGCGCGACGGCACGACTCAAACGGTTCCGCATCGGCTGATCGGCCGCCACGAGCGTGCGGAAAGTCAGGAATTCCGTCGGCATGTCGCCCGCGGACACGCACGCTCGCGCAAGGAAGGCAGGGGTCAGGCGACGCCGAGGTAGGCCGCGCGGATGCTCGTGTCGGACAGCAGCTCCCGAGCATCACCGGTGCGGGTGACCTCGCCGGTCTCCAGGATGTAGGCCCGGTCCGACCGGCTCAGGGCCTGCTGCGCATTCTGCTCGACCAGCAGCACCGTGGTGCCCGCGGCGTTGATCTCGGCGATGATCCGGAAGATCTGCGAGATCACCATCGGAGCCAACCCCATGGACGGCTCGTCGAGCAGCAACACTTTCGGCCGCGCCATCAATGCGCGCCCGATGGCCAGCATCTGCTGCTCCCCGCCGGAAAGGGTGCCACCCAGCTGACTTCTGCGTTCCGCCAGGCGGGGGAAGGTCTCCAACACCCAGTCGAGCCGCTCGTCGTGCTCCGCCTTGGACGCGAACTTCCTTCCGTAGCAACCCATCTCAAGATTGTCGATGATCGTCATGCCGGGGAAGACGCCGCGTCCCTCCGGGGCCTGGATCAGGCCGTCGGCCACCCGCTTGTGCGCCTTGACGCGGCTGATGTCCTTGCCGTCGAACCACACCGAACCCGACGTCAGCGGCAACAGCCCGGAGATCGCGCGCATCATGGTGGTCTTGCCTGCGCCATTGGAACCCAGCAGGGTCACCAGCTCGCCATCGTGCACGGTCAGCGACACCGAGTGCAGGGCTTTGATCCGGCCGTAGTGCACGACGATGTCACGCACCTCCAGCAGCACCGGACGCGAATCGGGCTGCCGCTCAGGGGTCTCGGGGGTCTCAGGTGAGCTCATCGTCGGGCACTCCCAGGTAGGCGGCGATGACCTTGGGGTCCTCGCGGATCTCGGCGGGCAGCCCGTCGGCGATCTTGCGGCCGAACTCCAGCACCACGATCCGGTCGGTCACCCCCATCACCAGCCGCATGTCGTGTTCGATCAGCAGCACGGTGTAGCCGTCGTCGCGGATCTTGCGGATCAGGTCGATCAGCGCGGACTTCTCGCTGGGATTGAACCCGGCGGCGGGCTCGTCCAGGCACAGCAGCTTGGGTTCGGTGGCCAGCGCCCGCGCGATCTCCAGTCGACGCTGGTCGCCATAGGAGAGGTTCTTGGCCTTCTCCTCACCGCGGTGGGCGATCCCCACGAAATGGAGCAGTGCCGCGGACCTTTCGATCGCCGACCGTTCTTCGCGGCGGTGCCGCGGGGAGCGGAACAGCGCACCCGGCACCGAGGTGTGGTGGCGGGCGTCGGTGCCCACCATCACGTTCTCCAGCGCGGTCATCTCACCGAACAGCCGGATGTTCTGGAAGGTGCGGGCGATACCCAGCCGGGTGATCTGGTGACGCTTGATCCTGCCGATCGTCGAGCCGTCGAAGCTCACCGACCCCGACGTCGGCCGGTAGACGCCGGTGATCGCGTTGAAGCACGTCGTCTTGCCCGCCCCGTTGGGTCCGATGAGGCCCAGGATCTCGCCGCGACGGATGTTGAACGTCACCGCGTCCAATGCGGTCAGGCCACCGAACTTCACGGTCAGATCGTTGGTCTGCAGCAGCACCTCGCCCTCGCCGGCCTGGATCTCGCGGTGCACGCTCGCGAGTTCGGCGACACTGTCGACGAAGGTCTCCGGTGCGGCCCCGTCCTGCGGCGACGTCATTTGACCGGCTCCGTATCCATGGGCTGGGTCCGCAGCAGTTTGCGTGCGGCTCTGGCGTAGGTGAGCAGGTGCTGCCGGGCCGGGAACAGGCCCTGCGGCCGGAAGATCATCAGCACCACCAGCGCCAGGCCGAAGAACAAGTATTTCAGGTTGCCCATGTCGATGCCCAGGAAATGCACGCCGAGCAACCGGTTGGGCAGGTACACGATGATGAACGCACCCAGGATCACGCCGAGCTTGTTGCCCTGCCCGCCCAGCACCACCGCACACAGGAACAGCATCGAGTTGATGATGTTGAACGTCGGCGGTGCGACGTACTGCACCTGTCCGGCGTACAGCGCACCCGAGAGCCCGCCGATCGCCGCGCCGATGGTGAACGCCCACAGCTTGAACTTGAACGCATTGACGCCCATCACCTCTGCGGCGTCCTCGTCCTCGCGGACGGCGATCCAGGCGCGCCCGACGCGGCTGCGTTCCAGATTGCCGACCAGCAAGAGGATCCCCACGATCAGGATCAGCCCGAGCCAGAACCACCAGGTGCCGTAGTTCGCGTCGCCGCTCGAATTGGCCACCGAGAACACCCCTTCAGGGTGCTGAGGGTCCTCGCGGAAATGCGGGAACGCGACCTGGTTGAGTCCGCGCGGCCCGTTGGTGACGTCGGCGAGGTTGTCGGCCAACAACCGGATGATCTCGCCGAAGCCGAGGGTGACGATCGCCAGGTAGTCACCGCGCAGGCGCAGCGTCGGGGTGCCGAGGATCAGCCCGCTCAACGCGGTGACCGCCATCGCCAGCGGCACACAGGCCAGCCACGCCCAGGGCGTGGTCAGGATGCCCTGCGGGCTCATCTGGTTCCACGGACTCTCCGGGCTGGTCAACAGCGCGACCGTGTAGGCGCCGACGGCGTAGAACCCGACGTAGCCCAGGTCGAGCAGTCCGGCCTGGCCGACGACGACGTTGAGCCCGATCGCGATGATCGCCACCATCGCGAACTGGGCCATGGTGCCGCCGAAGCTGATGCCCGGGGTATCGATGAAGCCCGGCTTGAACAACGGCGACAGCGCGATCCCGGCGAACAGGACGATGCCGAACACCCATTTCTGGGCCCGGGTCAGTCCGTCCCACCAGTCGATGATTCGCGTCATACCCGTGCCTTCCCGAGGCTTTCACCGAGTATCCCGGTCGGGCGGATCAGCAGCACCAGCACCAGCAGCGCGAACGCGACGACGTCGCGCCACTGGGTGCCGAACACGGCCTGCCCGTAGTTCTCCATCACCCCGAGCAGCAGGCCGCCGAGAAGCGCACCGCGCAGGTTGCCGATACCGCCGAGCACCGCAGCCGAGAACGCCTTGATACCCAACAGGAATCCGCCGGAGTAGATGATGCCCTGGGGCACCTTGAGGGTGTACAGCAGCGCGGCCGCCCCGGCGAGCAGTCCGCCGATGAGGAACGTGGTCATGATGATGCGCTCTCGCGACACCCCCATCAGGGTGGCCGTCGTCGGGTCCTGCGCGACGGCCCGGATACCGCGACCGAACTTGGTGCGGTTGATCGCGGTGTCGGTGAGCACGGCGAGCACGAGTGCCGACACCACGATCACCAGGGTGACGTTCGAGACCGCGACACCGAAGACCTCGAACTGGGTCTTGGGCTGCACCAGCACGATGGGCTGCTGAGCGTTCGGGCCGCCGTAGCCGGGGATCAGCTTGGGCAGGATGAACAGCACGAACTGCTGCAGCACGAAGGACATCCCGATGGCGGTGATCAGGAACGTCAACGGCCGGGCGTTGCGCTTGCGCAGTGGGCGGTACGCGACGAACTCCAATCCGACCGCCGCGCTGCCCGACACCATCATCGCGAACAGCATCGCGAATCCCAGGTACAGGATCGTCAGCGCCACACCCTTGCTGTAGGCGTTACCGCTCGGCGTGAAACCCAGGATGATGTCCAGCGCGAAGTACGCGCCGAACATGCCCAGCATGAAGATCTCGGAATGCGCGAAGTTGATCAGGCGAAGCACCCCGAACACGAGGGTGTAGCCGACAGCGACCAGGGCGTAGATCGCTCCCCACGACAGGCCGTCGATCGTCAACTGCCAGAAGCTGTCCACCAGCGCTCCGACGTTGAAATTGATGTTTGCGGCCAGGTCCATCCGGCGGAAAACTCCTCACGACAGGTCGTTCTGAGCGGCAGAGCTCTTGGGCGACAGAGCTCTTGGGCGACAGCGTTCTTGGGCGAGAACGACGAAGCGCGCCCGAGTCAGATGCTCGAACGCGCTTCGCCTCAGCCGTTACTGGACGTCGTAGATCCAGATCAGGGTGGTGGTGAGCTCACCCTCCGGGGTCCACTGGTACTCGCGGGCCACACCCTGACCCTGGTAGTTGCGCACGAAGTCGAGCAGCGCCGGCCGGGTGATCGCACCCGAGTCGATGCCCTTGAGCAGGATCGTGCCCAGGTCGTAACCCTCGGCGCTGTAGGTGCCGGGTTCCTGGTTGAACTTCGCCGTGTACTCGTCGGCGAACGACCCGGTGGCCGGTCCGCACGGGCAGGCCAGCACCGCGGCCTTGGACGATTCGCCGGCCTGCTTGACGAACTCGGGATCCTTGGTGCCGTCGGCGCTGGCGAAGACGCCCTCGAATCCGCCGTCCCTGAGCTGCTGGACGAGCGGGGCCGCTTCGGCGTAGTAGCCGCCGAAGAAGACCGAATCCGGCGCGGCGCCCTTGATCTGGGTGACGGTTGCCGAGAAGTCCTTGTCGCCCTTCTTCACCGAGATGTTGCACGCCGAGTCGGCCACGGGTCCGAGGGTTTCACGGACCGCCTGCGACAGGCCCAGGCCGTAGTCGGTGCTGTCGTCGACGACGCAGACCTTCTTGTGGCCCAGCGAGTTCTTCAGGTAGTTGGCGACCGACGGACCCTGCACGCCGTCGTTGGCCAACCCGCGGAAGAAGGTACGCCAACCGTTCTTGGACAGGTCGACGTTCGTCGCCGACGCGGTGACCGACACGAGGCCGGCCTGGTCGAAGACGCCGCCGGTGGCCTTGGTCTCGCCGGAGAAGGCGGGACCGACGAGGCCGATCGTGTACTGGTCGTTGACGATCTGGGGGGCGATGCCGGTGGCCTTCTGCGGGTCACCTTCGGTGTCGAACGGGATGAGCTGCACCTGGCAGCCCGGGTTCGCCTCGTTGTGCTTGTCGACCGCCAGCTGCACACCGTTCTTGATATTGATGCCCAGGGCTGCGTCTGGGCCGTTGAGAGCACCGGCCATGGCGATCGACACCGGCGGGCAGGTGGCGTTGCCGTCACCGGCCGGATCGGCGGGTGCGGCACCCTCGGATGCGGCGACCTCGGCGCCGCTCTGGTCGATCTGGACCTTCTCCACGATCCTGAGGTTCGTCTGCGACGCCTCTTCCTCGGGCGTGCTCTGGCTGCAGCCGGCCATGGCCAGCACAATCAGACCCGCACTACCGACAGCAAATGCATTGCGTGCCACGCGACCGCGCACGTATCACCTCCGGTTCGATGTTCTGCTCGACGCCGCGGGCCGGACCGTGCACAAACCGGAACGACACTTCGGCGATGCTCCGCGACGACCATAACCAACCTGCCGCCCCCGTGCGTGGTGTTGGAAAAGGCGCCGCGCCGATAACCCGGCTGAAACGGCGAAAGAACGGTTGTGGAAACCCAGACTTAACCGGTGGCGTCGCCCGTGCCGGCTGCTGCGTCGGCTAGGCCGTCGGCTCGGCGGGGGGATCCAGCGTCTCCAGGACCACCTCGGCCACCCGCTTCATCGTGGTGCGCCGATCCATCGCCGCGCGCTGAATCCACTTGAACGCTTCGGGTTCGGTCATCCCCTGCTTCGTTTGCAGCAAACCCTTGGCCCGCTCGACCAGTTTGCGGGTCTCCAGCCGGTCGGAGAGGTTGGCGACCTCCTTCTCCAGCTCGGCCACCTCGCTGAATCGACTGACCGCCAGTTCGATGGCCGGGATGAGGTCGGTGATGCTGAACGGTTTCACCAGGTAGGCCATCGCGCCGGCGTCACGGGCCCGCTCCACCAGTTCGCGCTGGCTGAACGCGGTGAGGATGACGATCGGCGCGATGCGCTTGCCGGCGATCTCCGAGGCGGCATCGATACCGTCGCGCCGGGGCATCTTGACGTCCATGATCACCAGGTCAGGACGCAGCGACTCGGCCAGCTCGACGGCTTCCTGCCCATCACCGGCTTCACCGACGACCTCGTAGCCCTCCTCGCGGAGCATCTCTGCCAGGTCGAGCCGGATGAGGGCCTCGTCCTCGGCGACCAGGACACGGCGCGGCGGGACGACGGCGTCTGACGGCGACGCGGAAGCAGATGACATCCCAACATTGTGAACGGCACGGGCCGGATGAGCGAGCGCGGGGCCATCATCTAGGGTGGTAGGCCGCGCCCTCGTATCCCAACTGGCAGAGGAAACGGATTCAAAACCCGTACAGTGTGAGTTCGAATCTCACCGAGGGCACCACGCAGGTTGTGTAGTTCCGACCGGCCCAGACACCCGTGTTGCGCAGTCTGCATGCCAGATCCAAGTTGACCGAGCGACCACTGTCGATCCCGTGATTCGAATGCACCAACCGGTGTGCACACCCGGGCTACGATGCCCTGGATAACAGCTGCGGGTCTAGGCTGCGTGCGCTGTCACATCCACGAAGGGCGCCCGGATGATCTTCTCGCTCAACTTCTCCGACCGGGCCCGCCGACTCGCCGTGACGCTCGCCGTGGCAGCCACGATGACTACGCAGACCGCCGCCATCGCCACCGCTCAACCCGCTCCCGCGTGTCCTGCTGTGGAAGTCGTGTTCGCGCGCGGAACCCTCGAACCACCAGGTGTCGGGGCGACCGGACAGTCCTTCATCGATGCCCTCAACACCCGGCTCCCCACACCGGCGACCGTACGTCCGGTGAACTACCCCGCCTCCCTCGACTTTCAGACCGCGGCAGACGGTGTCGCCGATGCCGCCCACCAGATCGAGTCGACCGTGGCAGCCTGCCCCGACACCAACATCGTCTTGGGCGGATACTCCCAAGGTGCGGCCGTCGCCGCCTACACCACCTTCTCGGCAGTACCTCCGGGGTTCATCCTGCCGCCGAATATCACCGGTCCGATGCCTGCGGACGTCGCTCCCCACGTCGCTGCCGTAGCTCTCTTCGGCACCCCGGATTCGTGGTTTCTCAACCTCGTCGACCGCAACGCTCCCTCGATCGCCGTCGATCCCCTGTATGCATCGAAGACCATTCAACTGTGCGACCCCGGGGATCCGGTGTGCTTCCCCGGCGGGCTCGACCGTGCCGCGCACAGCGCCTACAAGAGCAACGGAATGGCCGACCAGGCAGCACAATTCGTGGCCGACAGGCTTCAAGCACCGCGCGGTGATGCCGCCAACTGAGACTGATCTCTGCGTGTTCGGGATGTTCGGTGCGCAGTTTTCCGGTGCGGCATGGCTTCACCAGATGCCGAGGACCTTCATCCACAGTCCGCCGATCGACGTCCAGATCGCGATGTTGAGCAGGCTCATCAGGAAGCCGATGCGGAACAACTCCGCGGTCTTGACATAGCCCGATCCGTAGATCACGCCGGCTGGCCCGGACGAATAGTGCGCCAGCCCCCCGAACAGACTGCCGATGAACCCGAACACCAATGCGGCGAACAGTGGCGGCGCCCCGGTGGCGATCGCGGCGCCGACGAACACGCCGTACATCGCCACGATGTGCGCGGTGTTGGACGCGAACAGGTAGTGCGAGTAGAAGTAGACCGTCGTCAGGATCGCGAACGCCGCCAGCCACGGCAGCGCGTCCACTGATCCGGCCACCGACTCTCCGATCCAGTCGATGACCCCGAGCTGGTTGAGTTCGGCTGCCATGCCGACCAGGACACCGAAGAACACCAGCGTGCTCCACGCAGAAGTGTTGTCCGCCAGATTCTTCCAGGACAGCACGCCGGTGATCAGCAGGACCGCGATCCCGGTGAACGCGGCGGTGGTGGCATCGATGTCGAGAAAGTCGCCGAGGCACCACAGCAGCAACAGCAACACGAACGTGGCGGCCATGATCCATTCCTGCCGCGACATGGGTCCGGCCTCGCGCAGCTGGGCTCGCGCCTCGTCGGGCGCTTCAGGCGTCTTGTCGACCGTCGGCGGGTAGATCTTCGACATCACCCACGGCACGGCGATCAGGCTCACCGCTCCGGGCACGATCGCCGCCAATGCCCATCGGCCCCAGGAGATCTCGATACCAAAGTCTCGAGCTGCCGCCTGGGCGACCGGATTGCCGGCCATCGCGGTCAGGAACATCGCCGAGGTGACGACGTTGACCTGCAATGCGGTCAGGGTGAGGAACGCACCGAGCCTCTTGCGCGATTCCTCGGGTTCGGGATGGGAGTCCTCCAGCCGGCTCAGTGAGGCCACCACCGGGAACACCACTCCCCCGCACCGCGCGGTGTTCGACGGTGTGGCGGGCGCCAGGATCAGATCGGTCAGCGCCATTCCGTAGGACAATCCCAGCGTCGAACGCCCCAGGCGGGTGACGAAGATCAGCGCGATGCGTCGGCCCAGGCCGGTGATCAGGAAACCCTCGGCAATGAAGAATGCGGCGACGATCAGCCACACCGTCGTGTTGGCGAATCCGGCCAGCGCCCTGGCGGCCGACTCGGTCTTGGTCAGCATCGCCGCCGCCATCCCGATCAGCGCCACCGCACCGGTCGGGAGTGGCTGCAGGATCAGCCCGAGGATGGTGCCGAGGAAGATGCCGAGCATGCGCATCCCGGTCGGTTCGACACCGTCGGGCACCGGCAGGAAATACACCACCACGGCGACCAGCACCGGAATTCCGGCCTTCCACAGATACGGCACCCAAGGCCTGCTCACCCGCGTCCGCCGCTCTCAGTCGGGCTTGCCTCGGAGCCGGGATCGCACCACTTCCCGGTTGACCGCCGCCACGGCTGTCATCGGGATGCTCTCCGGACACACCCGCGAGCACTCGCCGTAACTCGAACACGGCCCGAAGTCGGACTCCATCTGCGCCACCAGCGATTTGGCGCGCCGGCCGCGTTCCTGACCGCCGCGGCCCGCGACCGCCAGATGCAGCAGTTTGGCTCCGGCGTACAGGTGGGCCGCGCCGTTGGGACAGGCCGCCACACACGCCCCGCATCCGATACACGCCGCGAAATCCAGCGCGTACTCGGCGTCGTCGTGCGGAACGGGTTCGGCATCGGCGTCGCCGGCGGTGCCGGCGTCCACCGCGACATTGCCTCCCGCGACCATCATCCGGTCCAGCGCAAAGCGGTCCACCACCAGATCCCGCACCACCGGGAACGCCGTCGACCGGAACGGTTCCAACCGCACCCGCGCGCCGTCGGAGAACGACCGCACGTGCTGACGGCAGGACGGGGTGTTGGCCAGCGGTCCGTGGGGCCTGGCCGTCGACGGTGATGCCGCAGGACCCGCAGATTCCTTCCCGACAGTCGGAGTCGAAGGCCACCGGGTCCCGGCCTTCGGCGACCAGTGCGTCGTTGAGCCGGTCCAGCAGTTCCAGCAGCGACATCTCCGGCGCCGCGTCATCGACACGATAGGTTTCGAAACCGCCCGCCACGCCGGCATCGGCCTGGCGCCAGATGTCCAATATCAGCTTCACAGTGGATCTTTCATGCGTAGTTCCTGGTCTGCAGAGGCACCGCGGAGAACGTGAGCGGCTCGTCACGGCGGACTGCCGGAGCGGCGCCGCCGTGTTGCCAGGCCGACACGAAGCACCAGTGTTCGTCGTCGCGCTGGGCTTCCCCACCGCTGGTCTGGTGTTCCACCCGGAAATGCGCTCCACAGGATTCGTCGCGATCGAGTGCATCGATGCACATCAACCGGGCCAGGCCGAGGAAGTCGGCCACTCGGCCCGCCTTCTCCAACTCCTGGTTGAACTGCAGACCGGATCCGGCGACGCGCAGGTCTGACCAGAAGTCTGCGGTCAGCGCGTCGATGCCGACGATCGCCGCCTTCAGTCCGGATTCCGACCGCGACACCCCGCAACCCCGGTAGAGGATCTCGCCCAACCGGCGGTGGAAGCGATCCGGGCCCTGTGTGCCGTCGATGGACAGCAGCGCGTCGACCCGTGCGCGGACCTCAGCGAGCGTCGAGGTCACCGCAGGATGGTCGGGACCCGGTGGTGTGGTGCCGAGGAGACCCGCCAGGTAGTTCGGTATCGAGTACGGGAGGGTGAACCATCCGTCAACGCACGCCGAGAGCAGCGAGTTCGCCCCGAGCCGGTTCGCTCCGTGGTAGGTCCACCCCGCCTCACCGGCGACGAAAAGACCGGGGATCGAGGTCATCTCGTCGAAGTCGCTCCACAGACCGCCCATCGCGAAGTGCGCTCCGGGAGCGATACGCATCGGCACCCGATAGGGATCCTCGCCGGTGGCGTCCTGGTACATCGAGAACAGATTTCCGTACCGCTCGGCGATCTTGTCGCGCCCGAGCCTCTGCACGGAATCCCGGAAGTCCAGGTACACACTGTTTTTCAGCGGTCCGACACCGTGACCGGATTCGATCTGCGCACGTGCGGCCCTCGACGACACATCGCGGGGTGACAGATTGCCGTACGCCGGATACATCCGTTCCAGGTAGTAGTCCCGCTCGGTCTCGGGAATGTCGTTGGCAGCGCGCTCGTCTCCGGCCTTCCTGGGTACCCAGATCCGACCGTCGTTGCGTAGCGACTCGCTCATCAGAATGGTCTTGGACTGCCACTCCGAGTTCACCGGCAGCGCCGTCGGGTGGAACTGGATGAAGGACGGGGAGGCGAACAACGCGCCGCGCAGGTAGGCCCGCCAGGTGGCGCTGGCATTGGAGTTCTTGGCCAGCGTCGATCGGAAGAAGACGTTGCCGTAGCCGCCGGTGGCCAACACGACCGCATGCGCGGTGAACGCCCGCACCTCACCGGTGATCAGGTTGCGTGTGACGATCCCGCGGGCCACCCCGTCGTCGACGATCACGTCCAGTACCTCACTGCGGGTGTGCAGGTTCACCGACCCGGTGTCCACCTGTCGCAGCAGTGCCTGGGTGGCGGCGATCTGCAGCTGCTGGCCGGTCTGGCCCCGCGTGTAGTAAGTCCGGGAGACCTGGACACCGCCGAAGGACCGGGTGGCCAGGCTGCCGCCGTACTCCCGGGCGAACGGCGCCCCGATGGCGTCCATGTGGTCGATGACGCGGGCGGACTCCTGGGCCAGCCGGAAGCAGTCGGCCTCCCTGGCCCGGAAGTCGCCACCCTTGACGGTGTCCTTGACGAAACGGGCCACACTGTCGTTGTCGACCTTGCGGGCGCGCGCGGCGTTGATCCCGCCCTGGGCCGCGACACTGTGTGCGCGCCGCGGGGTGTCGTGGAAGGTGAAGGACTCGACGCGGTAGCCCAGTTCGCCCAGCGCCGCCGCGCAGCCGGCACCGGCGAGGCCGGTACCGACCACGATCACGGTGAACTTGCGCCGGTTCAGCGGGCTGACCAGACGATAGTCCAGCAGGCGGCGTTCCCAGGCGGTGGCGGGGTCCCCGGCGGGCACCCCGCCGTCGACCGCGGTTCCGACGACGCGCAGCCGCCCGGGCGTGGTCACAGGAAGCCCAACTGGACAGCGACGGGGATCGACATGTTGCCGACCGTCACCGACAGCGCCAGCAGTCCACCGCCGGCGACCAGCACCTGACGGGCGCGGTGCCCGGTCACGCCGAAATCGTTGACCACCGTCCACAGTCCGTGGACCAGATGCGCGCCGAGCACCGCCATCGCCAGGAAGTAGAACAGCGCGACGGCGGGCCGCTCGAAGCTGGCGATCAGATTGTCATACGCGCGTCCGGCGCTGTACGTCTCACTGGCGGCCGGCCGGGTACCGGTGGTCAGGTCGAGAATGTGAAAGATGATGAACAGCAACAGCACAACTCCGCCGACGAACATCGTGCGGGCGGTGAACGTCCGTAGTGACCGCATGCCGGCACGCCTGAAGCGGCCCCGCGCCCGGTGCCCGCGCACCGTGAGCATCACCGCTGCGCCCACATGGGCGAGCAGACAGAGCCCCAGCACCACGCGGAAGAGCCACAGGGCGCCCTCGAAAGGCAGCAGCGGTTCGCCGAGTGTGCGGAGCCAGTGCGCGTAGTGGTCGAAACCGGCAGCGCCGGCGTACACCTTCAGGTTGCCGATCATGTGCGCCAGCACGAACAAGGCGAACACCACCCCGGTGAACGCCATGACCAGCTTGAGCGTCACGGAAGAGAGCTGGAGGCGCCACCGCCATTCGGCGCGCTGCTCGGCGGGGCCGCGGGCAACCTCGTGACCACCGTCGGCAGTGTCGGTCGGCGGCTTGTCGTCGATGGTGGATGCCACGATGCCCCCCGCCTACCCCTGCCAGAAAAGCTACTCCGCGTCATGGCAATACGCAGTCGATCAGGAGTCCGGGGCGTAATCTTTCGCCGTGGTCAACGTGCGACCGGTCTGCCTCCCCGAGGGAACGCAGAGCGTCCACGGGTGGTCGCCGGACCGGCACCGCGCCGAACGGGCCGGCCGTCGGGCCCGAGTGTTGATAATCGCGAGCTGGATCGCGTCGGCGGCATCGGTGGCCTTCGGGGTGTTTCAGCTCGCGCTCGGTGGTCCGCTGTGGTGGTTGGGGGCGGTCAACCTCGCCTGCGCTGTCGCATTTCTGACGATCCCTCGGCTTTGCCGGTTCGGTGAACTGGTCGCGCCGCTGGTGTTCGTGACGTTCGCCTACGTGTCAGTGGGTTTCATCTGCTACCACGTGGGCACCGGTTCCGGATTGCAGTTCTTTTTCCTGGCCGCGGCGTCGCTGCTGGTGCTCGTGCTCGGCATCGAGCGGATCGTGCTGGCTTCGGCGATCGCAGCCGTCGGTGCGGCGATCACGATCGGACTCGAGGTCTTGGTGCCCCACGACCGCGGCCTCGGTCCTGCCTGGACGCTGACGGCGGGTTTCGTCACCGCGGTGGTGACCTCAGGAGTGATGATCGTCGCGACCATCTGGTACACGATGCGCGAGATCTATCGCGCCGAAGCGGCGATGGACGCCGAGTACGAACGCTCGGAACGCTTGCTGACCAACATCCTGCCCGAGGCGATCGCCGAACGACTCAAGGCGCCGACGCGCACGGTGATCGCCGACGCGTACGACGACGCGTCGATCCTGTTCGCCGACATCGCCGGCTACACCAAACGAGCCAGCGACACCGGCCCCGCCGAACTGGTGCGGTTCCTGGACCGGTTGTTCACCGATCTGGACGCGCTCGTCGACCGCCACGGCCTGGAGAAGGTGAAGACCAGCGGCGATTCGTACATGGTGGTCAGCGGTGTGCCCGTCCCCCGCGCCGACCACATCGAGGCCCTTGCCCATTTCGCACTCGATATGGCCGATGCGGTTGCGGACCTGAAAGATCCACGCGGACGCGATGTTCCGCTGCGCATCGGGATGGCGACCGGGCCCGTGGTCGCGGGTGTGGTCGGGGCGAAGAAGTTCTTCTACGACGTGTGGGGCGACGCGGTCAATGTGGCCTCACGCATGGAGAGTACCGATATCGAGGGCCGAATTCAGGTGCCCCACAACGTTTATCAGCGCCTACACCAGCGGTTCGTGTTCGTCGAACGTGGCGTCGTCGAGGTGAAGGGCAAGGGCCCGATGCGCACCTGGTATCTGGTGGGGCATCGGGCCGACCCCGGCCGAATCGCCCGCTCCGCGGACGGGGTCACACCTTCCGGTTCTCGGACTTGAGCAGCCAGGCCAGCTTCTCCAGCCCGTCGGTCAACTGGTGCAGGATGTCGGCGGTGCTGGGATCTTCGGCGTCGACGCTGTCGTGGACGGTCCGCAGGGTGTCCACCGCAGCGTAGATGCGCGCGCTGATCAGGTCGACGACCTCGCCGCTGCTGCGCTCGAAGGCGGGAAACTCCGGCAGCGACGTCGTCGCGGCCACGGTGTCAGACCTGCCGTCGGGCACCGCGTCGAGGGCACGCATCCGTTCGGCGACGGTGTCGCTGGCCGTGCGGGCGAAATCGACGACCTCGTCGAGCTGCAGATGCAGGTCGCGGAAGTTGCTCCCGACCACGTTCCAATGGGCTTGCTTGCCCTGCAGATGGAGTTCGATCAGGTCGACCAACACCTGCTGGAGGGCGGCGCTCAGTTCCGGCGAGGCCTGGAAGTTGGTCACATCGGCCTCGGACTTACGTGCGTTCGTCAGTGTGCTCATGCTCATCACAACGCCTCCTTTTCTGGACTCAGTCCAGATTAGCACGTGTCGTTGGTCACCGGTTGGTCGTCCTGGCGTTCCAGCATCCGGGCATAGCCCGCACCCATTGCCAGCAGAATCAGACCGACCGCGATGAACACCGCGACACGGAACATCCCGCCCAGGGTCCCGAGGTCGAACAGGAACAACTTCGCCATCGCCGCGGCCACCAGCCCCAGACCGCCGCCTATCGGGACGGAGCGGTCCGCTCGCGGCAGCCGGGCGGCATAGCCGAGCACCGCCGCGGCCATCGCGATCCAACCGATGGTGGCGACCATGTGCCCGGCGAAGAAGCCCCCGTCACCGCCGGAGATCAACATCCCCGCGGTCACCGTGAACGAGGTGACCGCATAGCCGATCACCGCCACCGCTCCCACCCAGAGCAGGCTCTCGTCACGATTCCACGCCCAGACCGCGGTCACTGCAGCGGCAGCGAGCAGCACGCTGGACACCAGCGTGGACACCGCACCGGCGGTCCCGACGCTCGTGGGCTCCAGCAGCGTGTACGGCGGGCAGACGGCCAGGTGTGCACACCCGCCGACGAATCCGAACCCTGTTGCCGCCCAGCGCGCGACGACGTCGTTTCGGCCCACCAGCGCCAGCGTCACCGCCATCGCCAGCAGTACCGGCCCGCCGATCCTGCCGTCGAACGCGACGGTCACCGCGATCAGCGCCGCCACCGCCGAGGCCGCCGAGAACACGTGCCGCACCACACCCGGGACGCCGGGCAGCCGCTCGCCGGCCAGCACGATCGCCAGCAGCGCCGCTGCCAGCGCCGCCGCCATCAGCGCCGCGACCACCCGGTCGACGGCCAGCGACACGCACAGCACCGGGAGCACCCCGGCCACGGTCAACAGCGCCGTTCCACCGCGGTGCGTGGTCCTGGGCAACAGAAGCAACGCACCGAGCAGCGCAAGTGCGGCCGCGATGCCGCAGGCACCGGCCAGCCACAGATCGTGCCGGGAATCCAGGTACCGGGCCCACAACGCGACCAGCAGCGGCAGTACCGGGGCCGCGGTGCGCGCGGCGTGCAGCCAGATCCAGTCCTTGCCGAGCTGCACCGGCAGCGACACCGCCGAGAGCGTGAGCATGAACCCGACGAGCAGCAGCGAGACCCCGTCGGTGAGGAGCGGCGCCAGCCCGATCAGCGGCACCAGCACCAGCAGCCCGAGCTGCTGGGAGTCCCACCGCCGGGCCAGCGTCAGCCCGCCGCCGGCGATCGCGGAGGCAACCACCAACCCCACCGGCGGCGGCATCCAGTCATAGATGACGGTGACCGCGATGACGTCCATGTATGCGGCGGCCACGCCGGTGGCGGCCAGCGCGATCGCGCCGACGCGTCCACCGGGCCGGCGCTGAAGCCACCAGCCCGCCGCGACCAGTCCCACCGCCAGCGCGCCTCCGGCAGCGACCCGGAACTCGGCTCGCAGGATCCCGGCCTGAGCGGCCAGCACGAGCAGCAGCACCACGCCGACCAGCGTGACCGCGACACCGGCCACGGCGAGCATCTTTCCGATCCAACCCTCCGAACGTTCCTTGCGCACCTTCGGCACCGCAGGCGGTGCCGAAGGCTGCGGCCACCCGCGTTGCGGCGGTGAGGCACCGGCGTACTGCGGCCAGTAGGGCATCGGTGGCTGCGCGAGCGCCGGGGATGGCACGGGCACTGGGGGTGGTGCGGGCGCCGGGGGCACCGTCGTCGCCGGACGCGGCCGGGCGGCCAGTATCCGGTCGAGTTCGACCAGATCGGCGGAGACCCGGGCGAGCTGGCGGGAGATCGCGGCGAAGTCCGCGGAGAGCCGGGTGAGGACGGCGGTGTGCGGTTCGGTCATACCGCCATCGTCGCAATCGGGTGCGGCGTCGCGGATGAGTACAACTACTCGTCCAGCCCGTGCTCGATCGCATACCGGGCCAGCTCGACCCGATTGCCGATCTGCAGTTTCCGGAATGTCGCCTGCACATGGTTCTCGACGGTGCGGTGGCTCAGCGACAGCCGGGACGCGATCTGTTTGGCGGTCAGACCTTTGGCGACGTATCGCAGGATCTCGGTCTCGCGCTCGGTGAGCGTCGGCCCGGCGGGGGCGTCGCGCTCAAGCCGACGAAACTCGCCGAGCACCAGACCGGCCAGTCCGGGCGTGAACACCGCCCGGCCCTGCGCGGTGGCCCGCACCGCGTCGTTCAACTCCTGCTTGGACGCGCTCTTGACCAGATAGCCGGTGGCCCCGGCCTTGACCGCCTCCAGCACGTCCTCGCGTTCGTCGGATGCCGACAGCACCAGGATCCGGGACGCCGGTGACACGGCGAGCACGTCGGTGGTCGCCTGCGCGCCGTCGCCGTCGGACAACCGCATGTCCATCAGCACCACCGCGGGTTTGACCACCGCGGCACGCCGTTTCGCCGATGCCACGCCGTCCGCGGTGGCGACCACGTCGAACCCGGCGTCAGCCAGGTCGCGCGCCACCGCGTCCCTCCAGATGGGGTGGTCGTCGACGACCATCACGCTGGTCGGCTGATCGGTCACCGCGCCGGGCCCGGTGTGCGCGGCACGGTCAATTCCCACTCCGTCCCCGAGCCTGTGCCGGTGGTGAGCTCGGCCCGGCCTCCCAATGAATTCATGCGCCCCACAATCGATTTCGACACTCCGACGCGACCTTCTCGCACCGCTTCGGCAAGCCGGCCCTCGGGAATGCCCACCCCGTCGTCGCGGATACTGACGGTGACCGTGTCCCCCAGGTCCTCCAGCAGAACATACGTGCGCGCCGCGGGGCCCGCGTGCGCGTCGACGTTGTCCAGCGCGTTGGCCGTCGCGGCCAGCAGCTCCTCGGCGATCGCCGCGTCCAGGAGGACGGGACCGGCGGGCACACTGACCGACACCCGGTCCGTCGCACGCCGCCGCAGCATCGCCCCGAGATCGGACACTCCGCCGTCACGGGGCGCGATCTCCTGGGTGCTGACCAGCCTGCGCAGCGCCCGCTCCTGCTGTCCCGCCAGCTCGGCGAGTTCGGCGGTGTCTCCCCCGATCTCGCGTCCGCGGCGGGCGACCAGCGCCAGCACCTGGATCGCGCCGTCGTGGACCTGCCGCGACAACCGTTCGCGCTCCTCCAATGAGGCCGACAGACGGGCCGCCCGCTCCAGTTCGGCGTGCGCCCGGCGCGCGGTCTGCGCGGCCATGCCGACAGCGAGTCCGACCGCCAGCTCGATCACGATGGTGGCGTTGCGGCCGACGTCGATGCTGATGTGCTCCTTCAGCGCAGCGCTGGCCGCCACCACGACCAGACCGGTCACCATGCCCCGCACCGGACCGGCCAGCACGGCCGCCGAGATGGTGGCGTTGGTGGCCCACAACGTGGTCGGCCACGACTGGTTGTCCTGTGCCCACTGGTCCGAGGCCACCCACTCGGTGGACAGCATGAGCGCGACGACCACGGCGACCTCGGCCAGCACCCACGCCGGCCGTCGCCCGAACCCTTGCAGATAGGCCACCGCGCAGGCCGCGCTCCAGCCGAGCAGCACGGCCAGCAGCACCCAACCGATGCCCGGGCGCGCCAGCTCGTCGTTGATCGCCACGTGGAACCCGACGGCGTAGATGCAGGTGAGCAGGCGGAACACCTGAGCGGCACGCCACAACGGCGTGGCGGGGTCAGGCGTCACATGACCTTGGAGAGAAACGCTTGCGTCCGTTCATGCTGGGGATTGGCCATCAGCTCGCGTGGGTCACCCCGCTCGACCACCACACCGGCGTCCATGAACACCAATTCGTCGGCGACCTCGCGAGCGAAGCCCATCTCGTGGGTCACCACGATCATCGTCATGCCTTCGGCCGCAAGCTTCTGCATGACCCCCAGCACTTCACCGACCAGCTCCGGATCCAGCGCCGAGGTCGGTTCGTCGAACAGCATCAGCTTGGGATCCATGGCCAGCGCCCTGGCGATCGCCACCCGCTGCTGCTGACCGCCGGACAGTTGCGCCGGGTAGGCACCGGCCTTCTCGGCCAAACCCACCTGGGCCAGCAGGTCGCGGCCGAGCTCGGCGGCCTCCTTCTTGCCGAGCCCCTTGACCTGCATGGGTGCCTCGATGACGTTCCCCAGAGCGGTCCGGTGCGGGAACAGGTTGAAATGCTGGAACACCATGCCCACATCGCGGCGCTGCCTGGCGACCTCGCGTGGCTTCATCTCGTGCAGCTTGCCGCCGCGCTCGTGATAACCGACAAGCGTTCCGTCGACGTAGAGCCTTCCCGCAGAGACGGTTTCGAGATGGTTGATACACCGCAGGAACGTGGACTTGCCCGACCCCGACGGCCCGACGAGCACCAGCACCTGACCTTTGTGCACCTCCAGGGTGATGCCCTTGAGCACCTTCAGCGCGCCGAAATCCTTGCAGACCAGTTCGGCTTTGACCATCGGAGATGAAGTGTCGTGCGCCATCGTCACACTCCCGTACCCATCTGCGCCTTCGCCAACGCTTCGAGCTGTTTGGTCGTCAGCTTGCGCGAAGCGCCACGCGAGAAGTACCGCTCCAGGTAGTACTGGCCCACCATCAGGACGCTGGTGATGACCAGGTACCAGGTGGCCGCCACCATCAGCAACGGCACCGGCTCGAAGATCCGCGCCGCGATCTCGCGGGTGGCGATGCTGTACAGATCGAACGCGTACGGCACTGCGGTGACCAGCGACGTGGTCTTCAGCAGGCTGATCACCTCGTTACCGGTCGGCGGGATGATCACCCGCATGGCCTGGGGCAACACGGTTCGGCGCATCGCCATCCCCCACGACATGCCCAGCGCGGTGGACGCTTCGAACTGGCCTTCGGGCACCGAGGTGATGCCGGCACGGACGATCTCGGCCATGTAGGCGGCTTCGTTCAGCGCCAGGCCGATCACCGCCAGCGCGAACGGAATCGACAGGCTCTGCAGGTTGACGTGGAAGAACGACGGGCCGAACGGCACCCCCAGCTGCAAATTCTGGTAGATCGTCGGGAACAGGCCCCAGAACGCCAGCTGCACGTACACCGGCGTGCCGCGAAAGATCCACAGGAACACCCATGACACCGCGCCGAGCACCGGGTTCGACGACAACCGCATCATGGTCAGGATCACCCCGAGCACGATGCCGATCGCCATCGAGTAGACGGTCAGCTGCAAGGTGTTGAAGACACCCAGCAGGATCCGCTCATGGAACAGGTACTCGCCGAACGTCGACCACCCGTAGGCCGGGTTGGTCGCCGCCCCGTAGAGGAACAGTCCGACGAGGATGAGGATGACGGCCGCCGCCACCCACCTCCATGGGTGGCGGAGCGGAACGGCGTCGATCGCTTGTGGCGGCGTGCCGACATCGGTCATGTTCGTCAGTTGATCGCGCCGTTGATCACCGGTTTGTCGATCATGCCCTCTTCAAGGCCCCAGTTGGCGGCGATCTCTTCGTATTTACCGGTCTCGATCAGGTGCTCGAGCGCCTGCAGCAGCGACTGCGCCAGCGGCGAGCCCTTCTGCACGGGCCACCCGTAGGGCGCCGAGTCGAACGTCTCGCCGGCCTGCTCGAGCTTGCCGTTGGTCTGCTTGATCGCATACAGCGTCACCGGCGAATCGGCGGACATGGCGTCGGCTTGGCCGAGGACCACCGCGTTCGTGGCGGCGTCCTGGCTGTCGAACGGGATGATCTCGATGGCCGGTTGCCCCTCGTCGACACACTTCTTGCTGCGCGCGGGCAGTTCGTCGGTGTCCTGGACCGTGGTCGCCTGTACCGCGACCTTCTTGCCACAGGCGTTCTCCGGATCGATCTGACCGCCGGCGGGCTGTGCCCACAGGGTCCGGCCGAGAAGTAGGTGACGAAGTCGACCTGCTGCTCGCGCTCCTTGCTGTCGGTGAACGACGACATGCCGACGTTGAACGTGCCGCCCTGGATGGACGGGATGATCTTGGCGAAATCCGCCTCCCGGTACTCCGCGGTCAAGCCCAGGGTGCCGGCGATCGCGTTCATCAGGTCGACGTCGAAGCCGACGATCTTGCCGCTCTCGTCCTTGAACTCGTTCGGCGCGTACGGGATGTTGACGCCGACGACGAGCGTGCCGGTCGACTTGATGGCCTCGGGCACGGTGTTGGCGATCGAGTCCACCTTTTCCGCGGGAGTCGCCGCGGTCGGGGATCCTTCTTCACTAGATGGTTCCGAGCTGCTCGAACAGCCCGACAGAGCCAGGGCGCCGGTGGCAGCGAAGATTGCTGCCACGCGCCAGACCTTGGTCCGGCGGGCTTGAATTCCAGCCAACACGATTCGCCTCTACTTTCTTCTTCGGGTCGTGGCGCTTCCGCCTGAGTCCCCCGAGCCAGTCTTTCCCAGCCAGGAACGTTAACGACCGATGATCCGACGCGCAGCGCCGGTAACAGGACATTAACGACCGTGTCCCGACATCGGCAGACGTAATACAAAATCCGGCTAGGGCGTGTCGCCGGTGTGTCACACTTCCAAAATGGAATCAGCCGCTGCCCCAAGCATGTTGCAGCATCTCTGGAAGTCGGCGCTGCTGTCCGGGATCCTCGCCGTGCTGCTCGGCGTGTTGATCTTGGTGTGGCCCGGCATCACCATCCTGGTCGCGGCCATCTTCTTCGGCGCCTACCTGCTGGTCACCGGCGTCTCGCAGGTCATCTTCGCGTTCAGCCTCGACGTCTCCGCCGGCGGCCGTGTGCTGCTGTTCCTCAGCGGCGCGGCCGCGCTCATCCTGGCGGTGCTCTGCTTCCGCAGCCTGCAGGAGTCGATCCTGCTGCTGGCCATCTGGATCGGCATCGGCTTCATCTTCCGGGGGGTGGCCACCGCGGTGTCGGCGATCAGCGACCCGCTGCTGCCCGGCCGCGGCTGGGAGATCTTCATCGGGGTCATCAGCCTGATCGCCGGTGTGATCATGCTGGCCGCCCCGTTCGAGTCGCTGACCACGCTGACGTTGGTCGTCGGCATCTGGCTCATCGTCATCGGCGTCTTCGAGGTCATCTCGGCCTTCGGGATCCGGTCGGCGAACAAGAAAGTCGACACTGTGCGAAGGGACGTCGCGACCGCACTACCGGACTGAGGCCAAAAGTCCCTAGCGCTACCTCGCGAATGAGCTACTACACTGTGTCGTAGTTGGACTCGTTGAGCCTGGGAGTGGCGCATGGACGCATTGGATGTGTCGCGATGGCAGTTCGGCATCACCACCGTCTACCACTTCATCTTCGTCCCGCTGACCATCGGCCTGGCCCCGCTGATCGCGGTCATGCAGACCGTGTGGCACGTCACCGGTAACACCGCCTGGTACCGCCTGACCCGGTTCTTCGGCAAGCTGTTCCTGATCAACTTCGCGATCGGCGTCGCCACCGGCATCGTGCAGGAGTTCCAGTTCGGGATGAACTGGAGCGAGTACTCGCGCTTCGTCGGCGACATCTTCGGCGCCCCGCTGGCGTTCGAGGGTCTCGTCGCGTTCTTCTTCGAGTCCACCTTCATCGGGCTGTGGATCTTCGGCTGGAGCAGGCTGCCCCGGCGCGTGCACCTGGCGTGCATCTGGATCGTCGCGTTCGGTGTCAACGCCTCGGCGTACTTCATCATCGCGGCCAACTCGTTCATGCAGCATCCCGTCGGCGCCAAGTTCAACCCCGAGAGCGGGCGCGCCGAACTCGTCGACTTCGGGGCGCTGCTGACCAACAACACCGCGATCTGGGCCTTCCTGCACGCGGTGACGGCCTCGCTGCTCACCGCAGGCGCCTTCGTGGCGGGCATCTGCGCGTGGCTGATGGTCCGGTCGCATCGCAGGCCCGGCGAAGAGGTCGAGGCCCGCACGATGTACCGGCCCGCCACCATCCTCGGCAGCGCGGTCGCAATCGTCGCCGCCGCCGGCCTGTTCTTCACCGGCGACATCCAGGGCAAGCTGATGTTCGACCAGCAACCGATGAAGATGGCCTCCGCAGAATCGTTGTGCCAGACCGAAACCGACCCCGACTTCTCGATCCTGACGGTCGGCACGCACAACAACTGTGACAGCGTCACCCACGTCATCGAGGTGCCCTACGTGCTGCCGTTCCTGGCCGAGGGCACGTTCTCCGGGGTGACGTTGCAGGGCGTCGAGAACCTGCAGGCGGAGGCCGAGGAGAAGTTCGGCCCCGGCAACTACCGGCCGAACCTGTTCGTCACCTACTGGTCGTTCCGCGCGATGATCGGGCTGCTGCTGGTGCCGGTGGCCTTCGCGCTGCTGAGCTTGTGGTTGACCCGGCGCGGGCGGATACCCGACCAGCGCTGGTTCGGCACCTTCGGTCTGCTCACCATCCCGACGCCGTTCCTGGCGAATGCGGCAGGGTGGATCTTCACCGAGATGGGACGCCAGCCCTGGGTGGTGGTGCCCAATCCCACGGGCGACCAGATGGTGCGGATGACAGTGCAGGAAGGCGTGTCCAACCATGCGGCAGGCACCGTGATGTTCTCCCTCGCGGTGTTCACTCTGCTCTACGGCGCGCTGGCGGTCGTCTGGTTCTACCTGATGCGGCGCTACGTGGCCGAGGGGCCGCAGGAGCACGACTCCGAGCCGGCGCCGCCGACCCCGCCCGACAAGGAGGACGTCGAACCCTTGTCCTTCGCCTACTAGGAGATCGCCATGGGCCTCCAAGAACTGTGGTTCGTGTTGATCGCGGTGCTGTTCCTCGGCTTCCTGATCCTCGAGGGCTTCGACTTCGGCGTCGGGATGCTGATGTCACCGATGGGCACCCTCGGCCCGGGCGACCCGGACAACCGCCGTCGCGCGGTGCTCAACACCATCGGTCCGGTCTGGGACGCCAACGAGGTGTGGCTGATCACTGCCGGCGCGGCCATGTTCGCCGCGTTCCCGAACTGGTATGCGACGCTGTTCTCGGCGCTGTATCTCCCTTTGCTGGCAATACTCTTCGGCATGATCCTGCGGATCGTGGGCATCGAGTGGCGCGGCAAGATCAACGATCACCAGTGGCGCCGCTGGGCTGACATCGGCATCGCGCTCGGATCGTGGCTTCCCGCGTTCCTGTGGGGCGTGGCCTTCGCGGTCCTGTTACGGGGTCTGCCGATCGACGCCGACGGTCACTCGCATGCGGGCATCGGCGACGTGCTCAGCCCGTACACCCTCCTCGGCGGCCTGGCCACGGCGTCGCTGTTCCTGTTCTACGGCTCGGTGTACCTGGCGTTGCGTACCGCCGGTGCGCTGCACCAGGATTCGTTCAGGGTCGGCCGGACGCTGTCGATTCCAGTGATCGTGCTCGCCGGCGGATTCGGCCTGTGGACGCAGCTGGCCTACGGACGACCGTGGACGTGGCTGGCACTGGGGGTCGCGGTGGTGGCGTTGCTGGTCTCGGTGGCGCTGGTGTGGCGGGGGACGCGCGAAGGCATCGCGTTCACCGCGATGGTGATCGTGGTCGCCGCAGTTGCGGTGCTGATCTTCGGCTCGATGTATCCCAACCTGCTGCCGTCCACGCTTAATCCGGACTGGAACATCACGATCTACAACGGCTCCTCGACGCCGTACACGCTGCGCATCATGACCTGGGCCTCGCTGACGTTGCTCCCGCTGGTGCTGGCCTACCAGGCGTGGTCCTACTGGGTGTTCCGTAAGCGGGTCACCGCCGATGCGATCCCGGCCTCCGTCGGGTTTTCCAGGCGAGCGTCCTGACCGATCCCTCGCGCCTGCCGATCGACCCGCGCCTGTGGCGGGCCTCCGCCGGCATGCGCCGGTTTCTGGTGGCCACCACGGCCTGCGGCGTGCTCATCGCCGCCTGCACCATCGCTTCGGCGGTGGTGCTGGCCGGCATCGTCGCGCGGGTGATCACCGATCCGGCGTCCCGCAGCGTCTCCGCGCTGGGTGTGCCGATCGCGATCCTGGGGGCGCTGTGGCTGATCCGCACCGTGACGCAGTGGCAGCAGGGCCGACTCGCCCAGCGCGGAGCCAGCGCCGTGATCGCCGACCTCAGCGAGCAGGTGCTGACCGCGGCCACGGTACTGCCGCCTCGCGACCTGGCCGCCCACCGTGACGATGCCGCGGTGGTGATCACCCGCGGCCTCGACGGACTGCGGGTCTACTTCACCAACTATCTGCCGTCACTGTTCCTGGCCGCGGTGCTGACCCCCGCCACCGTGGTCGTCATCGCGCTCTACGACTGGAAGTCGGCGGTGATCGTGCTGATCGCGCTGCCGCTCATCCCGGTGTTCATGATCCTGATCGGGATGGCCACCGCGGACCGGTCGGCCGCGGCACTGGCCGCGATGACCACCCTGCAGTCCCGGCTGCTGGACCTGGTCGCCGGGCTGTCCACCCTGCGGGCGCTGGGCCGCACCGCCGGGGCCACCATCCAGATCACCGAACTCGACGCGGCACACCGGCGTTCGGCGATGTCCACGATGCGCATCGCGTTCCTGTCGGCGCTGGTGCTGGAGCTCATCGCCACACTCGGGGTGGCGCTGGTGGCGGTGGCGGTCGGCATGCGGCTGGTGTTCGGCGAGATGACGCTGACCGCCGGCCTGACCGCGCTGCTGCTCGCGCCGGAGGTGTTCTGGCCGTTGCGCCGGGTCGGGGCCGCGTTCCACGCCGCCCAGGACGGCAAGACGGCGGTGCAGGCGGCGTTCCGCTTCCTCGACGCGGTGCCGCCGCCGCAGACCGGCACCGCCGCCCTGCCCGGCGACGCGGTGACCGTGCAGGTCGAGATACCGGATCTGACCGCCCGGCCCGGCCGGGTGACGGTGTTGACCGGCCCCAACGGCATCGGGAAATCGACACTGCTGCAGGCGATCCTCGGTCTGGACCGGCCGACGTCGGGCCGGATCCGGGTGAACGGCATCGACGTGGCCGACCTGGACCGCGGTCAGTGGTGGTCGAAGGTGGCGTGGCTGGCGCAGCGGCCGGTGCTGATCCCGGGCACCGTGCAGCAGAACCTGGAGTTGTTCGGCCCGTTGCCCGATGTGGGGTCGGCCTGCCGGGCCGCGTGCTTCGACGAGGTGCTGGCCACGTTGCCCGACGGCTTGCAGACCGTCATCGGGCGCGGCGGGGTCGGGCTGTCCCTGGGGCAACGCCAGCGACTCGGCCTGGCCCGGGTGCTCGGATCCGCGGCTCCGGTGCTGTTGTTCGATGAACCCACCGCCCACCTCGACGGGCCCACCGAGGCGCGGGTGCTGGACGCGATCGGACAGCGCGCCGCCGACGGGGCGACGGTGATCGTGGTGGGCCACCGCGACACCGTCCTGGCCCTCGGCGACGTGGTGGTCGACATGGGAGGTCAACGTGTCGCGCCGTGATCCGTTGCTGCAGGCATGGTCGTTGCTCGCCCCGCGGGCGCCGCGAATCGCGCTCGCCGTGGCGTTGGGCGCGCTGTCGCTGGGCAGCGCGCTCGCACTGACCGGTGTGTCGGCGTGGCTGATCACGCGGGCCTGGCAGATGCCGCCGGTGCTGCACCTGACGGTGGCCGCGGTGACCGTCCGGGCGCTCGGCATCTCGCGGGGCGTGCTGGGGTACTGCGAGCGGCTCGCTTCCCACGACACCGCGCTGCGCGCGGCAGGCACCGCACGCGAACGGATCTTCAGCAGGCTGGCCGCCGGGCCTGAGGATGTCGTGATGCGGCGCAGCAGCGGCGATCTGGTCGCGCGCGTCGGCGCCGGGGTGGACGAACTGTCCGACGTCGTGGTGCGGGCCGTCATCCCGGCCTGCGTGGCCGCCGTGCTCGGAGTCGCAGCCGTCGCGGTGATCGCAGCCGTCTCCGTGCCGGCCGCCGTGGTGCTGGCGGTCTGCCTGCTGGTCGCCGGGATTCTCGCGCCACTGCTCTCCGCCCGGGCCACGCTGGCCGCTGAAACAGTTGCCGAGGAACATCATTCGCAGCGCGACAACGCGGTGATGCTCGCCTTGGAGCATGCACCCGAACTGCGCGTCAGCGGTCGGCTGACCGACGTCATCGCCGAGGCCGGCGTCGAGCAGCGCCGCTGGGGCCGCGCGGTGGACCAGGCCGCGGCACCGGCGGCGGTCGCTGCGGCTGCACCGACCGCCGCCGTCGGCGTCAGCGTGCTGGGCGCGGTGTTCGCCGGTATCGCGCTGTCCGGCACCGTCGCTCCCACCACCGTCGCGATCCTGATGCTGCTGCCGCTGGCGTCGTTCGAGGCCACCGGGGCGCTGCCGGGGGCCGCGGTGGCCCTCACCCGGGCCCGGGTGGCCGCGCGGCGCCTGCTCGCGTTGACCGAGCCGCCCGCAGGACCTGATCGCCGGCCCGCGGTCACCCCGCTGCAGTTGCATCCCGGTGACCGCATCGCCGTCGTCGGTCCCAGCGGCAGCGGCAAGACCACGCTTCTGATGCACACGCCGGGGACGTTCTTCGCCGAGGACGCGCACCTCTTCTCCACCACCGTGCGCGACAACCTGCTCGTCGCCCGTGGCGACGCCACCGACGACGAACTTCGGGATGCGTTGCGGCGCACCGGACTCGGTCCGTGGTTGGACAGCCTGCCCAGGGGCCTGTCGACCGTTCTGGTCGGCGGCGCCGCGGCGGTGTCGGCCGGCCAGCGCAGGCGGCTGCTGTTGGCCCGCGCCCTGGTGTCGAAGGCGCCGACGGTCCTGCTCGACGAGCCCACCGAGCACCTCGACGCGTCCGACGCCGACCGGATGTTGACCGACATCCTCACCCCGGGTGCGCTGTTCGACCGGCGCAGAACCGTCGTCGTCGCCACTCACCACCTGCCGGACAATCTGCCTGTGACGGTAGTCTCAGCGACATGAGCGAACCGCCGCCGCCTCCCCCCGGCACCTACCCGGGCGGCTACCCGCCGCAGCCCTACGGCGGCTACGGAGCGTACGGCGGCTACGGCGGCTACAGCGGCTACGGCTACCCGCCGCCACCTCCTGCCGCCCCGAAGAACGGTCTGGGCACCGCAGCGCTGGTCCTCGCAATAGTCGGGCTACTGCTGTGCTGGACGGTGGTCGGCGGTGTCCTGCTCGGCATCGCCGGGATCGTGCTGGGTTTCCTGGCCCGGACCCGGGTCAAACGCGGCGAGGCCACCAACGCCGGCGTCGCTCTCGCCGGCATCGTGCTGGGTGCGGTGTCGATCGTCGCGAGCCTGGTCATCGTCGCGATCTACGCGACGCTCGGGGTGGCGCTGTTCCGGGATCTGGGCGGCGGCGACTACGTCGACTGCCTGCAGCGCGCCGGCAACGACGAGCAGGCCGCACAACGGTGCGCCGACGAGTTCACCCAGCGGGTGGAGGAATCGTTCTCCATCACCGTCACTCCGACGCCGTAGCCCGGCCCGGGAAGTACTTCACGATGCCCTCCTGCACCACGGTGGCCAGCGGCTGACCCTGGCGGTCGAAGAAATGACCGGTACCCAGCCCGCGCGAGTCCGCGGCGACCGGGGAGGTCGTCGAGTACAGCACCCAGTCGTCGAACCGCACGGGCCGGTGGAACCACACCGAATGATTGGTGGTGACGGCGAAGATCCGGTCGTGCCCCCACGACAGCCCGTGCGTGGTGATGATCGAGTCGAGCACCGTGGTGTCCGACGAGTACACCATCGCCGCGGTGTGCAGCACCTGGTCGTCGGGCATCACGCCCTGGGCTTTCATCCACACCCGGTTGTGGGTGAGCTTCTCGCCCTTGTCCCTCATCACCCACGCGGGATCGTTGGTGTAGCGCCACTCGATGGGACGCAACGCGTTCGCGAAGTGCGGCACGACCTCTTCGTAGCCGCGCAGCAGATCGTCGATCGGCGGCGCAACGAGCGGATCGGTCGACGGCGGCGGCTGTACCCCGTGCTCGAGTCCTTTGCCGCCGGTCAGATACGACACCATCGCGGTGGTCAGCAGCTGACCCTTCTGCATGACGTCGACACGGCGGTTGGCGAACCGCCGTTCGTCACGCAGCCGCACCACGTGGAACTCCAGGTCCAGGTCAGGGTCGCCGCCGGCGATGAAGTGCACCGACAGCGCGCTGGGCGGAGTGGGATGCTTGAGGCTGCGACTGGCAGCGACGAAGGCCTGCGCCATCATCTGGCCGCCGAAGGTCCGGATCGGGTTCTTGCTCGGATGCCTGCCGACGAAGGTGTCGTCGTCGAGCCGGTCCAGGTCCAGGATCGCCAGCAGTTCTTCGAAGTCCGCCTGTGGCCCAGACTTCTGCACCCTGCTACCTCCTGGTTTGGCTAGACGTCGTCCTCCCCGATGCGGTGGACGTGGATCAGATTCGTGGAGCCTACTGTGCCCGGAGGCGCACCCGCGACGATGACCACCAGATCGCCGCGCTTGTAGCGGCCCAGGTTGAGCATCGACTGGTCGACCTGACGGATCATGCCGTCGGTGGTGTCGATGTGCGGAACGATGAACGTCTCGGTACCCCAGGTCAGCGCCAACTGGCTGCGCACCTCGGGCAGCGCGGTGAACGCCAGCACCGGCAGCGGGGTGTGCAGCCGGGCCAGGCGGCGCACGGTGTCACCGGATTGGGTGAACGCCACCAGCGCCTTGGCGTCGAGCCGTTCGCCGATGTCGCGGGCGGCGTAGGAGATCACGCCGCGCTTGGTGCGCGGCACGTGCGTCAGCGGCGGTGCGGCCACCGAGTTGTCCTCCACCGCGGAGATGATGCGGGCCATCGTGCGCACCGTCTCGAACGGGAACTTGCCCACCGAGGTCTCCCCCGAGAGCATGACCGCGTCGGCACCGTCGAGCACCGCGTTGGCGACGTCGGAGGCCTCGGCCCGGGTGGGCCGGGAGTTCTCGATCATCGACTCCAGCATCTGGGTCGCGACGATGACCGGTTTGGCGTTCTCTCTTGCCATCTGGATCGCGCGCTTCTGGACCAGCGGCACTTCCTCCAGCGGCAGCTCCACCCCGAGGTCGCCGCGGGCGACCATGATCGCGTCGAACGCCAGCACGATGGCCTCGAGGTTGTCGATCGCCTCGGGCTTCTCCAGTTTCGCGATGACCGGCACCCGACGCCCGACCCGGTCCATCACCTCGTGGACCAGTTCGACGTCGGCCGGCGAACGCACGAACGACAGCGCGACCAGGTCGACGCCGAGTCGCAGCGCGAACTCCAGGTCGTCGATGTCCTTCTCCGACAGCGCGGGGGCCGAGACGTTCATCCCGGGCAGGGACATGCCCTTGTTGTTGCTGACCTTGCCGCCCTCGGTGACGGTGCAGACGACGTCGTTACCGTCGATGTGCTCGACGACCAGACCGACGTTGCCGTCGTCGACCAGCACCCGGTCCCCGGGGCTGGCGTCCTGCGCCAGCCGCTTGTAGGTCGTCGACACCCGGTCGCGGGTGCCTTCGATGTCCTCGACGGTGATCCGGATCGTCTCGCCGTTGGTCCAGACTGTCGGTCCGTCGGCGAACCTGCCGAGGCGGATCTTGGGTCCCTGCAGGTCAGCGAGGATCCCGACGGCGCGCCCGGTCCCGTCGGACGCGGCGCGCACGCGCTTGTAGTTGGCTTCGTGGTCGGGGTAGTCACCGTGGCTGAAGTTCAGCCGGGCGACGTCCATTCCCGACTCCACCAGCTGCCTGACAGCCTCCTCGGAGGCGGTGGCCGGGCCCAACGTACAGACGATCTTCCCGCGTCTACTCACGGCAACTGAGCATAGTCGTTAATCGATTCAGACGACGGCCAGCGGTAGGGTCCCGGGCCGTACCGGGGCGGGCAGATCCGAGTCCCCCATCAGATAGGCGTCGACGGCGTGCGCGGCGCTGCGGCCCTCGGCGATCGCCCACACGATCAGCGATGCACCGCGGTGCGCGTCCCCGCAGACGAACACCCCGGGGGCGTCGGTCTGCCAGTCCGATCCGCACGACAGCGTGCCCCGCCTGTTCAGCTCCAGACCGAGCTCGTCGAGCAGCGCCATGCGCTCGACGCCTTCGAAGCCGATCGCCAGCAGCGCGAGCTCGCACGGGATCTCCAGCGTGTCGCCGACCGGGACGACGTGCCTGCGACCCTCCTCGTCACGCTCGACCTTGACCTCGGCGATCTCCATCGCGCGCAGGTTGCCCTTGCCGTCACCGAGGAACCGCTGCACGGCCACCTCGTAGCGACGGTGTCCGCCCTCGGCGTGCGCCGGGGCCAGCCGGGTGCGCAGCATGATCGGCCAGGTCGGCCACGGCGAGCGAGTGTCGTCGCGCTGCTCGGGCGGTTCGGGGTTGTAGTCGAGCTGGGTCACCGACGCCGCACCCTGTCGGTGCGCAGTGCCCAGACAGTCCGCTCCGGTGTCACCGCCGCCGATGATCACCACGTGCTTGCCCTCGGCGCTGATCTCGCTGGGACCGTCGCCCTCACACTCCTTGTTGGCGGGCACGAGATGCTCCATCGCCAGATGCACGCCGTCGAGCTCACGGCCCTCGACCTGGTTGTCCCGGGCGCGCAGCGCACCGACGGCGAGCACCACCGCGTCGTGCTGGGCGCGCAGCTGCTCTACCGGGACATCCACCCCGACCTCGCATTCGGTGACGAACCGGGTGCCCTCGGCGCGCATCTGGGCCAGCCGCTGGTTCAGCGTCGACTTCTCCAGCTTGTACTCCGGGATGCCGTAGCGCATCAGACCGCCGATCCGGTCGTCCCGCTCGTAGACGGTGACGTCGTGCCCGGCACGGGTGAGCTGCTGCGCCGCGGCCAGCCCGGCCGGGCCGGAGCCGACCACCGCGACCCGCTTGCCGGTGGAGATCGCCGCGGGCTGGGGTTCGACGATGCCGGTCATCCAGGCATGGTCAGCGATCGTCTGCTCGATGCGTTTGATCGTGACGCTTCCGCCGGTCTGCTCCTCGGCGATCGACAGCACGCACGCCGCCTCGCACGGCGCCGGGCACAGCCGACCGGTGAATTCCGGGAAGTTGTTGGTGGCGTGCAGGCGGTCGCTGGCCGCGTCCCACCGGCCCCGGCGCACCAGGTCGTTCCACTCGGGGATCAGGTTGCCCAGCGGGCAGCCCGCGGTTCCCGAGTGGCAGAACGGGATTCCGCAGTCCATGCAGCGGCGGGCCTGCTGGGAGACCTCACCGGCCCGCTGGTGCGGGTCCTGACGTTCGTAGACCTCACGCCAGTCGCCGACCCGTTCGTCGACCGGCCGCTTGGCGGCCTCCACCCTGGTCACTTCGAGAAATCCGTGCGGATCAGCCACGGCTGGCCTCCATGATCGCCGAATCGACATCCCGGCCTTCGGCCTGCGCCATCCGGGTCGCTTGCAGCACGCGCTGGTAGTCGCGCGGCATGATCTTGGTGAACTGGGCGCTGCGCCTCGGCCAGTCGGACAGCACCGAGGTGGCCACCGTGCTGCCGGTGTTTCGGGCGTGCCGGGCGACGACGTCGTGCAGCCACGCCAGGTCCTCGGGTTCGAGGCGCTGGAGCTCCACCATCTCGGTGTTCACCCGCTTGGGATCCAGGCCCAGGACGTAGGCGATACCGCCCGACATGCCAGCGGCCATGTTGCGGCCCACCTTGCCCAGGACGACCACCCGGCCGCCGGTCATGTACTCGCATGCATGGTCGCCCACGCCCTCCACGACGGTCAGCGCGCCGGAGTTACGCGCCGCGAACCGCTCCCCCACCCGGCCGCGCAGGTACAGCTCACCGGCGGTGGCCCCGAACAACAGCGTGTTGCCGGCGATCACGTTGTCCTCCGGCAGGAACAGCACGTCGTCCTGGGGTTTGACGATGATCTTTCCACCCGAAAGGCCCTTGCCCACATAGTCATTGGCGTCACCGACGAGTTCGAGGGTGACACCCGGCGGCAGGAAGGCGCCGAGGGACTGCCCGGCCGATCCGGTCAGCGTGATGTGCACGGTGTCCTCCGGCAGGCCCTGCGCCCCGTAACGCCGGGTGACCTCGCTGCCCAGCAGCGTGCCGACCGTGCGGTTGACGTTGCGGATCGGCAGCTCCAGGCGCACCGGGTGCGCGTCCTCCAACGCGCCCTCGGCCAGCTGGATCAGCGTCTGGTCCAACGCCTGATCCAGCGCGTGGTACTGCTCGCGGACCCGGCGACGCGCGGTGGGCTGCCCGGTGTGCGCATCGGGCGGCACCGCGAAGATCGGGGTCAGGTCCAGGCCCCGGCTCTTCCAGTGCGCGACGCCTGCGGCGGTGTCGAGCATCTCGGCGTGCCCGACCGCCTCATCGACAGTGCGGAAACCCATCTCGGCCAGATACCTGCGGATGTCCTCGGCGATGAACCGGAAGAAGTTCTCCACGAACTCCGGCTTGCCCGTGTAGCGGGCCCGCAGTTCGGGGTTCTGCGTGGCCACACCGACCGGGCAGGTGTCGAGGTGGCAGACGCGCATCATGATGCAGCCCGACACCACCAGCGGCGCGGTCGCGAACCCGTACTCCTCGGCACCGAGCAGCATCGCCACCATCACGTCGCGGGCAGTGCGCATGCCGCCGTCGCACTGGACGGTGATGCGGTCGCGCAGACCGTTGAGCATCAGGGTCTGCTGGGTGTCGGCCAGGCCGATCTCCCACGGGGCGCCCGCATGCTTGAGGCTGGTCAGCGGCGCGGCGCCGGTGCCGCCGTCGTAGCCGGAGATCAGCACGACGTCGGCGTGCGCCTTCGACACCCCGGCGGCGACCGTACCGACGCCCACCGAGCTGACCAGCTTGACGTGGATACGGGCTTCGGAGTTGGCGTTCTTCAGGTCGTGGATCAGCTGCGCCAGGTCCTCGATCGAGTAGATGTCGTGATGCGGCGGCGGCGAGATGAGGCCGACACCGGGCGTCGCGTGGCGGGTCTTGGCGATGTTCGGGTAGACCTTGTAGCCCGGAAGCTGGCCACCTTCACCAGGTTTCGCACCCTGGGCCATCTTGATCTGGATGTCGGTCGCATTCACCAGGTAGTCGCTGGTGACGCCGAAGCGGCCGGAGGCCACCTGCTTGACGGCGCTGCGCCGCTGCGGGTTGTAGAGCCGGTCGACGTCCTCGCCGCCCTCGCCGGAGTTCGACCGGCCGCCGAGCTTGTTCATCGCCACGGCCATCGTCTCGTGCGCTTCGGCCGAAATCGACCCGTAGCTCATCGCGCCCGTGTTGAAGCGGGTGACGATCGAGTCGACCGACTCGACCTCCTCGAGCGGCACCGCGGGGCGCACGCCCGTCTTGAACTCGAACAGGCCGCGCAGCGCTCCGCCTTCGCGGGCCAGCCGGTCGACCTCCGCGGAGTACTTCTCGAACACCTCGTAGCGGCCGGTCCGGGTCGAATGCTGCAGCAGGAAAACCACTTCGGGGCTGAACAGGTGCAGCTCACCCTCACGGCGGAAGGCGTACTCGCCGCCGACCTCGAGCCGCCGGTGCACCCGCTCGGTCGGGTTCTCCGGATAGGCGCGGCGGTGGCGCAGCTTGACCTCTTCGGCGATCACGTCGAGGCCGATGCCACCGAGCTGGGTCGGTGTGCCGGTGAAGTACTCGTCGATGACGCCCTTGTCGATGCCGATGGCCTCGAACGCCTGCGCGGCGGTGTAGGAAGCGACGGTGGAGATGCCCATCTTGCTCATCACCTTCATCACCCCCTTGCCGAGCGCCTTGGTGTAGTTGCGCACCGCGGTGGCCGGCTCGATCCCGGTGAGCTCACCTTCCCGGATGAGATCCTCGATCGACTCGAAGGCCAGGTAGGGATTGACCGCGGCGGCGCCGAAGCCGATCAGCATCGCGATGTGGTGGACCTCGCGGGCGTCGCCGGACTCGACCACCAGGGCGACAGTCGTGCGCTTCTTGGTGCGGACGAGGTGGTGGTGCACGGCCGAGACGGCCAGCAGCGACGGGATCGGCGCCTTGGTGTGGTCGGAGTCCCGATCGGAGATCACCAGTGTCCGTGCGCCTTTGTCGATCGCATCGCAGGCACGCAGGCGCAGCTCCTCCAGCGCCTCGGCCAGTCCCTCGCCGCCGCGCTCCACGTCGTAGAGGGCGCGCAGCACCGCGGTGCGCAGACCGGGGTGTTCACCGTCGGCGTTGATGTGGACGATCTTGTTCAGGTCGTCGTTGTCCAGCACGGGCCAGGTCAGCCTGATCTGCCGGCACGACGCCGCCGACGGCTCGAGCAGATTCTGCTCGGGGCCCATGATGCGCGACATCGATGTGACGATCTCTTCCCGGATCGCGTCCAGCGGCGGGTTCGTCACCTGCGCGAACAGTTCGACGAAGTAGTCGTAGAGCAGCTTGGACCGTTGCGAGAGCACCGCGGCAGGGGTGTCGGTGCCCATCGACCCCAGCGGCTCGGCACCCGAGGCCGCCATCGGGGTCAGCAGGATCCGCAGGTCCTCTTCGGTATAGCCGAAACTGACCTGCCTGCGGACCACCGATTCGTGGTTGGGCTGCACCCGGGTCCGCTCCGGCAGGGTCTTGAGCTCCAGCAGGCCCGCATGCAGCCATTCGCCGTAGGGTTCGGCGTGGGCGAGCTTCTCTTTGATCTCGTCATCGGAGACGATGCGGCCCGCCGCGGTGTCGATGAGGAACATCTTGCCCGGCTGCAGCCTGCCTTTGGCCACGATCTGGGCCGACGGCACGTCCAGGACGCCCGCCTCGCTGGCCAGGATGATCCGGTCGTCGATGGTCCGCCACCAGCGCCCGGGCCGTAACCCGTTGCGGTCCAGTACGGCTCCGACAAGGGTGCCGTCGGTGAAGGTGACGCACGCCGGACCGTCCCACGGCTCCATCAGCGACGAGTGGAACTGCCAGAAGGCGCGCTCCGCGGGATCCATGGTGGTGCTGTTCTCCCACGCTTCGGGGATCATCATCAGCACGGCGTGCGGCAGACTCCGCCCACCCAGGTGCAGCAACTCCAGCACTTCGTCGAAAGACGCCGAGTCCGACGCGTCAGGGGTGCAGATCGGCGAGAGCCGGCTCAGGTCACCGGGAATGTCGGCGCTGGCGAGCTTCGCTTCGCGGGCGTGCATCCGGTTGCGGTTGCCGCGCACCGTGTTGATCTCGCCGTTGTGGGCGACGAACCGGAACGGGTGGGCCAGCGGCCAGGACGGAAACGTGTTGGTGGAGAAGCGACTGTGCACAATGGCGATGGCACTGACGCAACGCTCGTCGCGCAGATCCGAAAAGAACTGCGGCAGCTGCATTGTGGTGAGCATGCCTTTGTAGACCATGGTGCGGCTGGACAGTGACGGGAAGTAGACCCCCGCACGTTCGGCACGTTTGCGCAGCGGATAGACGCGGCGGTCGAGTTCGATACCGGCCGGCCGGACACCGTTGTCTTCGGGGGCGGCGACGAAGAACTGCGCCATGTGGGGCATGCAGTTGCGAGCCGTGGCGCCCAACTCGGCTCCGTCGGGATCGACGGGCATCTCACGCCAGCCCAGTACCTCGAGACCCTCTTCGACGGCGATGGCTTCGACGGTCTCGCAGGCTTTTTCGCGGGCTGACTGATCCTGGGGCAGGTAGCAGACGCCGGCGGCGAAGGTGTTCGCGCCGTCGGCGGTGGGACCGGGCAACGGGAAGTCGACGACCTCACCCAGCAGCGCGACGGGCAGTTGGATCAGGATGCCGGCTCCGTCACCGCTGGTGGCCTCGGCGCCCGCGGCCCCGCGGTGCTCAAGATGTTCCAGCGCGACCAGACCGTCGGCGACGATGGAGTGTGAGCGGCGGCCCTGGATATCGGCCACCATGGCCACGCCGCAGGAATCCACCTCATTGGCGGGGTCGTACAGGCCTTGAGGTTCGGGCAAAGCCGAATAAAGCATGGACACTGGCCTCCACAGTCCTGAGTTTCGTCATCAGGGACTGCACCGGCCCGTGGATCCAGTGTATCAGCGCGGAATGTTTGCTACCCGTCGAGAACCGTCGGGACCAGCGGAAATCCCGGCAGATTGCGAGCAACGGTCCATACGAGCACCGCTGTGACCATGACCACGTAGGCCGGTGTGGTGAAGGCCGGGCGGCCCTGCCGGCGGCGGAACAACAGCCAGGCCAGCAGCAGTGGCGCACCGATGAGGATGAAGGCGTTGTCCACGAAGGCCGCGGCCACGTCGCCGTGAAGAAGGTCGTGGGTCATCCGCAACCCGCCGCAGGCCGGGCAGTTCCAGCCGGTGAGCGCCTTGAACGGGCACGCGGGGAACATGAAGTCCGCGCTGTGGGGATCGCCGAGGCCGACATAGGCGAGAGCGCCGACGCCTACCGCGCCGGCGCCCAGGCCGGCCAGGACCCGGTTGCGCGTGCCCGTTGCGGAGCTAGGTGCCATCGCGCAGCGGACGCCCCTCCGGATCGCGCACCTTGTCGGTCAGGATGAGGACAGCGTCGACGATGCCCCAGACGATGGCGACGATGCCGCAGGTCAGAAGGCCGACCACCAGTTGGATGATGCCGAGCTTCGTGTAGCCCAGGTAGATGCGTCCGATGCCGAGCAAGCCGACGAGGCCGAGGAGTTGGAGCAGCCCGCCGACCAGCTTGGATTTCTCCGACAGCGGCTCCCCCGTCACCGGGTGGCGGCCCCACGGCGCGGCGGGGTCGACGTATCCGGTCTGGTAGCCGGGCGCGGGCGGCGGATAGGAGCCAGAAGCCGCAGAGTATTGGGGTCCCGGCGCGGTGTAACCCGGTTGGGACGGGGGTGGCGTGTACGGGCTTCCGCTGTCGTTACCGCTGAACGGGGGCTCGGTCATCACACCAGCATGCCAGAGTGCCTACGCGGGCAAACGTGTTCGCCGTCGCGGCGGTTCAGTCGGCGATGCGCACGGGCGGATCGGCGAAGGCGGGGTCTTGGGCAGGCTGGCCGGGACCCATCGGTGCGCAGCGCTTCTCCGGCACCAGGTGCGTGCTGAAACCGCTCGGAATGCCGCGGGCAATCCCAACGCACCGTTGCCAGGTGCCGTCGGGCTGGAAGGGTCCGTCGCACTTGCTGATGAACGCTCCGCCGTAGAGGCAACCCGCGCCCGCCGTCGGCGCCGCCGCCATCAGCACGGTGGACGCCAGCAGCGCGGCCAATACTCCGACGATGCAGCGCCTCACCGTAGCCTCCTTCACACCGCTGGGCGGCCGAGCTTGCACGCTACCGCGTTCGACGCGGCAATTTGCGGCGTTCGGGCGCGGGGACCGAACGTCCCTGACCCGCGGGACGGAACGGTCAGCGGTTCCGGCGCCGGCGGACCCACTGACCAACGCGCTGCGTGACTTCGGACCGCACCTGGTTCACCACCGTTCTGGGAGTGACGGCAGGCTCGGTCGGACGCTCAGCCTCGACGTCCGCCACCAACTTCTCGGCGTCCACCTCACCCTCGACCGCGGTCTCGTGAGCTTCACCTGCATCGGCAACCGCAGCCGCAGCCTCGTCACCTTCCACCGAACCCAGACCACCAGCCTCAGCCTCGACGACCTCCGCCTCACCCGACTCACCAACCGCAATCACCGACTCGGCATCAACCTCAGCGACTTCCGGCTCCGCGTCGACAGCGGCGATCAGATCTTCAGCGTCAGCCTCACCCTCAACCGCGGCCGCGTGAGCTTCACCGGCATCGGCAACCGCAGCAGCAGCCTCGTCACCATCCACCGAACCCAGACCACCAGCCTCGGCCTCGACGACCTCCGCCTCACCAGACTCACCGACCGCGATCACCGACTCGGCATCAACCTCAGCGACTTCCGGCTCCGCGTCGACAGCGGCGATCAGATCTTCAGCGTCAGCCTCACCCTCAACCGCGGCCGCGTGAGCTTCACCGGCATCGGCAACGGCAGCAGCAGCCTCGTCACCATCCACCGCATCCAAGCCACCAGCGTCAGCCTCGACGACCTCCGCCTCACCCGACTCATCAACCGCAATCACCGACTCGGCATCAACCTCAGCGACCTCCGCGGCGAGCTCATCCTCGGAATCCGGCTCGTTAACAGCAGATTCGTCTACCTCAGCGACTTCCGACTCGACATCGACGGCGGCGACGAGCTCTTCGGCGTCAGCCTCACCCTCAACCGCGGCCTCGTGAGCCTCGCCAGCATCGGCAACGGCAGCAGCAGCCTCGTCACCATCCACCGAACCCAAGCCACCAGCCTCAGCCTCGACGACCTCCGCCTCACCCGACTCACCAACCGCAATCACCGACTCGGCATCAACCTCAGCGACCTCCGCGGCGAGCTCATCCTCGGAATCCGGCTCGTTAACAGCAGATTCGTCTACCTCAGCGACTTCCGACTCGACATCGACGGCGGCGACGAGCTCTTCGGCGTCAGCCTCACCCTCAACCGCGGCCTCGTGAGCCTCGCCAGCATCGGCAACGGCAGCAGCAGCCTCGTCACCATCCACCGCACCCAAGCCACCAGCGTCAGCCTCGACGACCTCCGCCTCACCCGACTCATCAACCGCAATCACCGACTCGGCATCAACCTCAGCGACTTCCGGCTCCGCGTCAACGGCGGCGATCAGATCTTCAGCGTCAGCCTCACCTTCGACCGCAACCTCATTAGCCTCGCCAGCATCGGCAACCGCAGCAGCGGCCTCGTCACCTTCCACCGAATCAAGACCACCAGCCTCGGCATCGACGACCTCCGCCTCACCCGATTCATCAACCGCGATCACCGACTCGGCATCGACTGCGGCGACAAGCTCCTCGGCGTCAGCCTCACCCTCGACCGCAACGTCATGAGCCTCGCCGGCATCGGCAACCGCAGCCGCAGCCTCGTCACCTTCCACCGCACCCAAGCCACCAGCCTCGGCCTCAACGACCTCGGTCTCAGCCTCGACCTCGGCGACCAACTCCTCAGCGTCAGCCTCACCCTCGACCGCAACGTCATGAGCCTCGCCGGCATCGGCAACCGCAGCCGCAGCTTCGTCACCATCGACCGAACCCAGACCGGCCTCGGGGGAAGATTCCCCGGATTCCAGTTCGGTGATGAGGGCTTCGACTTCAGCTTTGTCGTCACCCTCGGCCTCCCGGGCGGCGTCTTCTTCGGCGACCTTGGCCGCGGCGACGATCCCCCCGCCGGACGCGACAGCGGCGGCTTTCGCGAAGTCCTCGGCAGGGGCGTCGACGTCGGCTTTGCCGCGCAGCGTCGCAGGATCCTCACGGCCCTTGGGCGCGGCCATGATGTAGACGACGGCGCCGATGAAGACGAACGTGGCCGTGAACGAGTTGATCCGGATTCCGGCGAGCTCCGTCGCCGCGTCACTGCGCAGCAGCTCGATCCAGAACCTGCCGGCGCAGTAGCCCGCGACATAGAGCGCGAACAGTCGACCGTGGCCGATGTTGAATCGGCGATCGACCACGATCAGCACGACGAAAACGAGCAGGTTCCACAGCAGTTCGTAGAGGAACGTCGGGTGCACGACCTGGACCAGTTCGCCGGTGGACACCCCGTTGAGCGCATCCCGCATCCCGGACGCGTTCACCCGCTCATAGATCTCCAGGCCCCACGGCACGGTGGTCTCGCGACCGAACAGCTCCTGGTTGAAGTAGTTCCCGAGCCGTCCGATCGCCTGTGCGAGAACGATTCCGGGTGCGATCGCGTCGCCGAACGCCGGCAGCGGTATGCCATAGTGCCGGCACGCGATCCACGCACCGACACCGCCGAGGGCCACTGCCCCCCAGATGCCCAGGCCACCGTCCCAGATCCGCAGGGCGCCGGCAGCGCCCACACCGCCCGGGCCGAAGTACGTTTGCCAGTCAGTGAGCACGTGATAAAGGCGTCCGCCGATCAAGCCGAACGGCACCGCCCACAACGCGACGTCGTAGATGACGCCGGGCTGACCACCGCGGGCGACCCACCGTCGGTCGCCGATGACCAGTGCGGCGATGATCCCGGCGATGATGAACAGCGCGTAGGCGCGGACCGGGAAAGGCCCTAGATGCCAAACCCCCTGAGACGGACTGGGGATGTATGCCAGGACCGTAGTTGTCACGCAGTGATCCTCTGCCGTACGCCGTCAGCGAGTTCTTCGGTGAGCGTCCGCAATGCCGGGACGCCCTCCTTCAGGGCGGATACCAGTGCCGAGCCGACGATGACGCCGTCGGCGTAGGCGCCGATCTCGGCGGCCTGCTCGCGCGAACGCACGCCCAGGCCCACCCCGACCGGGATGTCGGAAACCGACTTGACGCGTCGCACCAGCTCCGGCGCGGCGTTGGACACCGCGTCGCGGGCACCGGTGACGCCCATCGTCGATGCCGCGTAGACGAATCCGCGCGACGCCTTCACCGTCTCCGCCAACCGTTCCGGCGTCGAGGACGGCGCCACCAGGAAGATCCGGTCGAGGTCGTGAGCGTCTGACGCGGCCAGCCACTCCTCCGCCTCGTCCGGGATCAGGTCCGGCGTGATCATGCCTGCCCCACCCGCCGACGCAAGGTCGCGGGCAAAGGTGTCAACACCCTTGCGCAGCACCGGATTCCAGTAGGTCATCACCACGGCCTGGCCACCGGCGTTGCTGATCGCCTCGACCGCGCGCAGCGCGTCGTACACCCGGACGCCGCCGCGCAGCGCCACCTCGGTGGCGGCCGCGATCGTCGGTCCGTCCATCCCCGGGTCCGAGTACGCCACGCCGACTTCGACGATGTCGCAGCCGGATTCCACCAACGCGACCATCGCCGCGATGGAGCTCTCGACATCCGGGAACCCCGTAGGCAGATAGCCGATCAGCGCCGAGCGTCCCTCCGCCTGGCAGGATTCGAACAGTCCAGCCAGCCGGCTCATCTCGTCCCGTCCTCCAACAGACCGAACCACTTGGCTGCGGTCTCGACGTCCTTGTCGCCCCGGCCCGAGACGTTCACCAAGATGATCGATCCGGCGCCCAGCTCGGAACCCAGTTTGAGAGCACCCGCCACCGCGTGCGCCGACTCGATCGCCGGGATGATGCCTTCGGTGCGGCTCAGCAACGACAGCGCGTCCATCGCCTCGGAGTCGGTGATCGGCCGGTACTGGGCACGACCCACGTCCTTGAGCAACGCGTGCTCAGGGCCGACTCCCGGATAATCCAGACCCGCTGAGATGGAATGAGATTCGATCGTCTGACCGTCGTCGTCCTGCAACAGGTACGAGTACGAGCCTTGGAAGGCACCCGGCGATCCACCGGTGAAAGTGGCGGCGTGCCTGCCGGTCTCCACTCCGTCACCGGCGGCCTCGAAACCGAACAGCTGCACACCGGGATCGTCGATGAACGCGTGGAAGATGCCGATCGCGTTGGACCCGCCGCCTACACACGCGACGACCGCGTCGGGCAACCGGCCAGCCTGGTCCAGCATCTGGGCTCGGGCCTCCATGCCGATGACGCGCTGGAAGTCACGCACCATCATCGGGAACGGGTGCGGTCCCGCGGCCGTGCCGAAGCAGTAGTAGGTGTTGTCGGCGTTGGTGACCCAGTCCCGGAACGTCTCGTTGATCGCGTCCTTCAACGTCTTCGACCCGGACTCGACTGCGACCACCGACGCGCCCAGCAGACGCATGCGGGCCACGTTGAGCGCCTGGCGCGCGGTGTCGACCGCACCCATGTAGATGACGCATTCCAGCCCGAGCAACGCGCATGCGGTCGCGGTCGCGACACCGTGCTGCCCGGCGCCGGTCTCGGCGATGACCCGGGTCTTGCCCATCTTCTTGGCCAGCAGAGCCTGGCCCAGAACGTTGTTGATCTTGTGGGATCCGGTGTGGTTGAGGTCTTCCCGCTTCAGGAAGATCCGCGCATTACCGGCATGCTCGCTGAGCCGCTCGGCCTCGTACACCGGTGACGGACGACCGGTGTAGTGGCGCTGAAGCCTGTCGAGTTCGTCGAGGAACGCCTGGTCACCGCGGGCCTTCTCGTAGGCTGCGGTCACCTCCTCGATGACGGCCATCAGCGCCTCGGGGACATACCTGCCGCCGTAGACACCGAAGTGGCCCCGGTCATCGGGATCGTGAGAGGTGGGTTCGGCGACTGCGGCGCTGGCGCGCGGCAGGTCCGGACCGGCGAAATCGACCACTTAACGCGCAGGTTTCGGGCAGGACGGATGGGTACCGGCGGTGACCAGGTCAGCCACGGCGCTACGGGGGTCGCCACTGGTGACCAGCCCCTCGCCGACCAACACCGCGTCGGCGCCTGCGCCGGCGTAGGCGAGCAGGTCGGCGGTGCCGCGCACTCCCGACTCGGCGACGCGGATCACGTTACTGGGCAATCCGGGAGCGATCCGGGCAAAGCAGTCCCGGTCGACCTCGAGGGTCTTGAGGTCACGGGCATTGACGCCGATCACCGACGCCCCGGCCTGCAGGGCCCGGTCGGCCTCCTCCTCGGTGTGCACCTCGACGAGCGCGGTCATGCCCAGCGACTCGGTGCGTTCGAGAAGCGATTCCAGCGCGGGCTGTTCCAACGCCGCGACGATCAGCAGCAACATGTCCGCACCGTGGGCCCGGGCCTCGTGAATCTGGTACGGCTTGACGATGAAGTCCTTACGCAGGACCGGGATGGACACGGCCGCACGCACGGCGTCGAGGTCGTCGAGCGAGCCGTTGAAGCGTCGCTGCTCGGTCAGCACGCTGATCACCCGCGCACCGCCGTCCTCATACGCACCGGCCAGCGCTGCCGGATCACCGATCTGAGCCAGCTCTCCCCGCGACGGGCTCGCACGCTTGACCTCGGCGATCACCGCGATACCGGGGGCACGCAACGCTGCCATCACGTCAAGCGGGGCCGGAGCGCGCTTGGCCTGCTCTTTCACCTCGTCAAAGCTGACGACGGCTTCGCGAGCGGCAACGTCGACGCGGACCCCGTCGATGATGGAGTCGAGCACGGTCGCCGAACCCATAGGCGTCGTATCCCTTCCCCTGACGGCCGTTCGATCAATACCGAAGGGTAGTCGCAACCGAGCCATGCTTCGTCACCGCCCCTGATTGTCCGGGTTGGTGGGGTCCCGCCCCTCGTCGAGTGCGTCCCAGATCATCCGCTCCGACATCGTCCCGTCCCCCACTTCGTCTTCCGTGACAGCGCGCCGCGCGTAGCGCTGCGCCTCCCCGCGCCGCTGTGTCGCCGATCTCATCAACAGTACGGCCCCCAGCAGTGACAGCAACGCGGCGACCAACGTGATCACCGCGCCGGTGTAGTGCCGCTGCGTGTCCAGCAGGTCCGCGACCGGCACATCGGCCAGCCGGGCCGCCCGGACCGCGTCGTCGGTGATCACCCACAGGCTGATCGCCAGGTACCCCATCCCGGCGCTCGCAGCTGCCACCAGCACGGCCAGGATCCGTAGCGGCCAACCGCGCACCGCCAGCGCCGCGACAGCGGCGGCAAGCACCAGCAGGGCCAGTGGGATCAGCGCCGTCGACCAGGTGGACCCGGTCAGGTCGGTGGTCTTCGGCTGGCCGAGCCCGTCGAACGACGTGATCTGCACCCACGTCAGCCGCGACGCCCCCCACAGGCCCGCCGCGGCGAGCACCAACAGCAGTTGCCCGACGCGGGTCACGGCTCGCTCAGCGTCTCGGCGGCCGCGATCGCCGCCAGTACCGCGCGGGCCTTGTTGGACGCCTCGTTGTACTCGTAGGGCCCGTTGGAGTCGGCAACGACGCCACCGCCGGCCTGCACGTAGGCGGTGCCGCCGCGCATCAGCGCGGTGCGGATCGCGATCGCGAAGTCGGCGTTGCCCGCGAAGTCCAGATAGCCCAGGACACCGCCGTAGAGGCCGCGGCGGGTCTTCTCGACCTCTTCGATCAGCTCCATCGCCCGCACCTTGGGCGCCCCCGACAGCGTGCCCGCCGGGAAGCACGCCGTCACGGCGTCCAGTGCGGTCTTGTCGTCGGCGAGCAGGCCCGTCACCGTCGACACCAGGTGCATCACGTGGCTGTAGCGCTCGATGTGGCTGTAGTCCTCGACCTTGACGGTGCCCGGCCGGCACACCCGCCCCAGGTCGTTTCGGCCCAGGTCGACGAGCATCAGGTGCTCGGAGCGTTCCTTCTCGTCGGAGAGCAACTCCTTCTCCAAAAGGACGTCCTCCTCCTCGGTGTCGCCGCGCCACCGGGTACCGGCGATCGGGTGCGTGGTGGCCCGCCCGTCCTTGACGGTGACCAGCGCTTCAGGGCTGGAGCCGACGATCGAGAAGTCAAGTCCCCCAGCCTGGTCGGGAACGTTGAGCAGATACATGTAGGGGCTCGGGTTGGTCACCCGCAGCATCCGGTACACGTCGAGGGGGTCTGCGCTGGTGTCCATCTCGAACCGTTGCGACGGCACCACCTGGAACGCCTCGCCGGCCTCGATGTCGCCGACGAGCTTGTCGACGATCGCGGTGTACTCCTCGACGGTGCGCTGCGACCGGTGCTGCGGCGCAGGCCGAACGTGGCCACCGTGGAGGACAGCGGTTCGGCCAGCGCGGCGGTCATCACGTCGAGCCGGGCCACCGCGTCGTCGTAGGCCCAGTCGACGCGCTCGTCGGTGCCGTTCCAGTTCACCGCGTTGGCGACCAGCGTGATCGTGCCCTCGTGGTGGTCGACGGCGGCGATGTCGGTGGCCAGCAGCAGCATCATGTCGGGCAGGCCGAGATCGTCGACCGTCCGTTCGGGCAGCCGCTCCAGGCGGCGCACCATGTCGTAGGCGAAGAAGCCGACCAGCCCCGAGCTCAGCGGCGGCAGGCCGGGCAGCGGGGCGGTCTCCAGCAACGTCAGCGTCGTGCGCAGCGCCTGCAGCGGGTCGCCGCCCGACGGTGCGTCCTGCGGGATGACGCCCAGCCAGACGGCCTCGCCGTCGCGGACGGTCAGCGCCGACGGCGCGCCCGCGCCGATGAACGACCAGCGTGACCACGACCGCCCGTTCTCGGCCGACTCGAGGAGGAAGGTGCCGGGCCGATTCGCGGCGAGCTTGCGATAGGCCGACAGCGGCGTCTCGCTGTCGGCGAGCACTTTGCGGGTCACCGGGACCACGCGATGCTCGGCGGCCAGCGCCCGGAAGTCCTCGCGCGTCGTGGTCGCGCTGAGGGTGGCGGTCGTCTGCACGGGGTGATTGTCCCAGAAGTACGGTTGAGAACATGAATCCCCTCAAACCGGGTGATCGGGTAGCCGACTTCGAGCTGAAGGACCAGACCGGCGCCGCCAGGACGCTGACCGGGCTGCTCGCCGACGGTCCGGTGGTGCTGTTCTTCTACCCGGCCGCGATGACCCCGGGCTGCACCAAGGAGGCCTGCCATTTCCGGGATCTGGCAGCCGAGTTCGCCGCGGTCGGCGCCAACCGGGTGGGCATCAGCGCCGACCCGGTCGACAAGCAGGCCGCGTTCGCCGAGCAGCAGAAGTTCGACTACCCGCTGCTGTCGGACACCGAGGGCGTGGTCGCGACCCAGTTCGGCGTCAAACGCGGACTGCTCGGCAAGCTCATGCCGGTCAAACGCACCACGTTCGTCATCGACACCGATCACACCGTGCTCGACGTGATCGCCAGCGAGTTCAGCATGGACACCCATGCCGACAAAGCGCTGGAGACCCTGCGCCGGCGCGCATGACACCGGTGCTCGAACTGGCCGATGTGACGTTCCGTCGCAACGGCAAACAGATCATCGACGGAATCTCGCTGACGGTCGAGGAGGGCGAGCACTGGGCGCTGCTGGGCCCCAACGGCGCAGGCAAGAGCACCCTGCTGGGCTTCTGCGCGGCGACGCTGTTCCCGACCTCGGGCACCGTGCGGATCCTCGGCGACCAGATGGGCCGGGTGGACCTGGCCCGGCTGCGGCACCACATCGGACACGTCAATCCGCGCCATCAGCTGCAGTATTCGCTGACCGTCCGCGAGGTGGTGCTGACCGGCATCACCGCGACCATCGACACACCGATGCGGTGGGCGCCGTCCGCTCAGGAGAGCGCCCGTGCCGACGAGATGATCTCGGCGGTCGGGTTGTCCCACAAGGCCGACGACGTGTGGCCGACGCTGTCGCAGGGTGAGCGCGGGCGCACGCTGATCGCCCGCGCGCTGATCGCCGAACCGCGGTTGCTGCTGCTCGACGAACCGTCCACCGGGCTGGATGTGGCGGCGCGCGAACAGCTTCTGGAGACCGTCGACGCGCTGGACCAGACTCACCCGCAGGTGGCGTCGATCCTGGTCACCCACCACCTCGAGGAACTCCCGACCACGACCACGCATGCGCTGCTGATCTCGGAGGGCCGCACGGTCGCCTGCGGGCCCGCCCGCGAGACCATCACCACCGACACCGTGTCGGCGGCGTTCGCCCATCCGGTGGTCGTCGGCTACGACGCCGGACGCTGGACGGCGCGGGCCAAAGCCAACCGCATCGTCTAGTTGCCGACTCTGAGCTTGTGTCCGGTTTCCGGGTCGATCCTCGGCAACAAGTTCCGACTCGACGGCGCCGGGCGGCTAGGAATCGGGTGCGAGCAGCAGGTCCGCGTCGAAGCAGGTGTGGTCACCGGTGTGGCACGCACCGCCGACCTGATCGACCTCCAGCAGCACGGTGTCGCCGTCGCAGTCCAGCCGCACCGAGTGCACATGCTGGGTGTGTCCTGACGTCAGGCCCTTGACCCACTGCTGGCCGCGCGAGCGTGAGAAATAGGTCGCTTCACGGGTTTCCAGCGTGCGGGCCAGCGCGTCGTCGTCCATCCAGGCCACCATCAGCACCTGACCGGTGCCGCGCTCCTGCACCACCGCGGTGAACAGCCCGTCGGCGTTGCGCTTGAGCCGTGCCGCGATCGCCGGGTCGAGAGCGCTCATCGCACGATGATCCCTTCGGCGGCCATCGCCGCCTTCACCTGACCGATGGTGAGGTCCCGGAAATGGAACACGCTGGCGGCCAGCACCGCGTCGGCGCCGGCGAGGACGGCAGGCGCGAAGTGCTCGGCCGCACCTGCACCGCCGCTGGCGATCACCGGCACCGTCACCGCGCCGCGCACCGCCCGCAGCATCGCCAGGTCGAAGCCGGCCTTGGTGCCGTCGGCGTCCATCGAATTGAGCAGGATCTCCCCCACCCCGAGTTCCGCACCGCGGGCGGCCCACTCGACCGCGTCGATCCCGGTGCCGCGCCGGCCACCGTGCGTGGTGACCTCCCAGCCCGAAGGAGTCGGCTGCGCTCCCTCCGGCACCGTGCGGGCATCGACCGACAGCACGATGCACTGGGAGCCGAACTGGCGCGACAGCTCGGAGAGCAGTTCCGGACGCGCGATCGCGGCCGTGTTCACCGACACCTTGTCCGCACCGGCGCGCAGCAGCACGTCGACGTCGGCGACCGAGCGCACTCCGCCGCCGACGGTCAGCGGGATGAACACCTGTTCGGCGGTGCGGCGCACCACATCCAGCATGGTCGAGCGCCCCGAGGACGACGCGGTGACGTCGAGGAACGTCAGTTCGTCGGCGCCTTCGGCGTCGTAGGCCGCGGCGAGTTCGACCGGGTCGCCGGCGTCGCGCAGGTTCGCGAAGTTGACACCCTTGACCACCCGGCCGTCGTCGACGTCCAGGCACGGGATCACCCGGGTGGCGACGTCGCCGGCCGCCTTCACAGGTAGTCCTGCGGGTCGCCGGCGGCCCGGATGAGCTCCAGGATCTCCTCGTGCACACCCGGCGCGGCGGCCAGCGCCGACGGCGAGGACGGCGTCCAGTCCTGCCCGGTCAGATCGGTCACGACGCCGCCCGCGGCGCGGACCAGCGCCACACCGGCGGCATGGTCCCACACATGGTGACCGAAACTGATTGCCCCGCCGAGGATTCCGGCGGCGACATAGGCGAAGTCGACGCCGGTGGCGCCGTGCATCCGCATCCGCGAGCAGTCCCGGCTCAGATTCTCCAGCACCTTGATCCGGTACCGGCCGGGGTAGCGTCCCCGGGAGTCGATGTTGAACGTGCCTGTCCCGACCATCGATTCGGCCAGCGTGACCCGTTCCAGCGGGTCGAGTCGCGCACCGTTGCACAGCACGGGCGCGCCGACCATCGAGGTGTAGCGCTGATCCATGAACGGCAGCCACGTCAGACCGAGCACCGGCTCGCCGTCCCACAGCAGGCCCAGCAGGATCGCCGCCATCGGCGAACCGGCCGCGTAGTTGAAGGTGCCGTCGATCGGGTCGAGCACCCAGACCGACTCGGCGTCCAGGGGTTCACCGCCGAACTCCTCGCCGTGCACACCGATGCCGGTGAGACGGGTCAGCTCGGCGACCACCCTCCGCTCGATGGCCAGGTCGACCTCGGTGGCGAAGTCGTTGCCCTTCTTGGCCACCGCCGAGTCGGCCCGGTGGCCGGCCACGAACTGGGCCGAGGCGGCGTCCAGCACACCCGCCGCGGTCTCCAGCAGTTCGGCGAGCTGCTTCGGCTCCGGCCTCACGTGCGGACCGCGTCGAGAGCTTGCGGCAACGTGAAACGGCCCGCGTAGAGCGCCTTTCCGACGATGGCGCCCTCGACGCCACGGTCGGTCAGCGTCGCGATCGCCCGCAGGTCGTCGAGGCTGGACACGCCACCGGACGCGATCACCGGCGCGTCGGTGCGTTCGCAGACCTGGGCCAGCAGGTCCAGGTTCGGCCCGTTGAGCGTGCCGTCCTTGGTCACGTCGGTGACGACGAAGCGTGAACAGCCCTCGCCGTCAAGGCGTTCCAGCACGGTCCACAGATCGCCGCCGTCGGTTTCCCAGCCGCGGCCGCGCAACCGGTGCCGGCCGTCCTCGATCTTGACGTCCAGTCCGACCGCGACCTTCTCGCCGTGCTCGGCCACGACCTTGGCGCACCATTGCGGGTTCTCCAGTGCCGCGGTGCCCAGGTTCACCCGCGCGCAGCCGGTGGCCAGCGCGGCGGCCAGCGAGTCGTCGTCGCGGATCCCGCCGGACAGTTCGACGGCGACGTCGAGTTGGCCGACGACGTCGGCGAGCAGTTCGCGGTTCGAGCCGCGGCCGAACGCCGCGTCGAGGTCGACCAGGTGGATCCACTCCGCGCCGTCGCGCTGCCACGTCAGTGCCGCGTCGAGCGCCGAACCGTACTCGGTCTCACTGCCGGCCTGCCCCTGCACCAAGCGGACGGCGCGGCCCTCGACCACGTCGACGGCGGGCAACAGGACCAGTTGGGAGGCGGCGTTCGCGGAATTCACGCTGGTCAACTTAGCGCCCCGACCCAGTTGGACAGTAATTCGGCGCCCGCGTCACCGCTCTTCTCCGGGTGGAACTGGGTGGCCGAGAGCGGGCCGTCCTCGACCGCGGCCAGAAACGGCACGTGGTGGGTGGCCCAGGTGAGGCGCGCGGTGTCGGCGCCCTCCCACTGCTGGGCGGCGTAGGAGTGCACGAAGTAGAACCGGGTGTCGGCGTCCATGCCCTTGAACAGCACGCTGTCAGCGGGGGCGTCGACGACGTTCCAGCCCATGTGCGGGATCACCGGCGCGTCCAGCCGGATCACCGAGCCGGGCCACTGCCCGCACCCCGCGGACTCCACACCGAACTCCACCCCGCGGGTGAACAGGATCTGCATGCCCACGCACACACCGAGTACCGGCCGGCCGGCTGCCACGCGGTCGGCGATGATCTTCTCTCCCCCGATGCCGGTCAGCCCCTCCATGCACGCTTGGAAGGCGCCGACACCGGGCACCACGAGGCCGTCGGCGTTGACCGCCGCGTCCGGGTCGGCGGTGACCTCGACTTGGGCCCCCACCCGTTCCAGGGCCCGCTGCGCAGACCGCAGGTTGCCCGATCCGTAGTCCAGGACGACGAGTTTCGCTGTCACAGGCTGCCTTTGGTGGACGGGACGCCGCTGACGCGAGGGTCGTACTCGACGGCCTGACGCAGCGCGCGGGCCACCGCCTTGTACTCGGCCTCGGTGATGTGGTGCGGGTCGCGTCCGTAGAGGGTGCGGACGTGCAGCGCGATCCGGGCGTTGTAGGCCAGGGATTCGAAGACGTGCCGGTTGACCACCGTGTGATAAGGCGCGGCCGACCCGGCGATGGTGAACTGCACCATGTAGTCCGGCTCGCCGGTGTGCACGAAATAGGGGCGCCCCGACACATCGACGGCGGCGTGGGCCAGACATTCGTCCATCGGGATGAACGCGTCGCCGAAGCGGCGGATGCCCCGCTTGTCGCCGAGTGCCTGCGCGAGCGCCTGACCGAGCACGATCGAGGTGTCCTCGATCGTGTGGTGGCCCTCGATCTCGATGTCGCCGACGGCCTTGATGGTCAGGTCGAAGCTGGCGTGGGTGCCCAGCGAGGTCAGCATGTGGTCGAAGAACGGGACCCCGGTGTCGACGCTGACCTGTCCGGTGCCGTCGAGGTCGAGGTCGACGACGATGTCGGACTCTTTGGTCTTGCGCTCGACTGTGGCGCGTCGGGCGGGGCGGATCGGTTCGCTCACGGTGCTCCTATTCGGGCGCTGGCTGTCAGCAGCGCGTCGTTCTCTTCGGCCAGGCCGATGGTGGTGCGCAGGTATCCGGGGATGCCGACGTCGCGGATCAGCACCCCGTGGTCGAGGTAGCGCTGCCACGTGGCGGGAGCGTCTGCGAACTCGCCGAACAGCACGAAGTTCGCGTCGCTGGGGATCACCCGGAAGCCCATGTCCGTCAACGCCTGGGACACCCGTTCGCGTTCCGCGGCCAGGGTCGCGACGCTACTCAGCGTGTCGTCGGCGTGGCGCAGAGCCGCGCGCGCGGCGGCCTGGGTCAGCGACGACAGGTGGTAGGGCAGGCGCACCAGCAGCATCGCGTCGATGATCGCGGGGGCGGCGGCCAGGTAGCCGAGCCGCCCGCCGGCGAACGCGAACGCCTTGCTCATGGTGCGGCTGACGACCAGCCGGGTGGGATAGGTGTCGATCAGCTCGACCGCGCTGGGCTGCGAGGAGAACTCGCCGTAGGCCTCGTCGACGATCATGATGCCGCCGGGCTGCGATGCCAGCACGTCCAGCATGGTCCGCAGGTCGTCGAGCGAAACGCTCTGTCCTGTCGGATTGTTGGGACTGGTGACGAAGACGACGTCCGGGTTGTGCTCCTTGATCGCGGCCGCAGCGACGTCCGCGTCGAGGCGGAAGTCGTCGTCGCGGTCGGCCACCAGCCACCGGGTCTGGGTCCCGTCGGAGATGATGGGGTGCATCGAGTAGGACGGCACGAAGCCCAGCGCGCTGCGTCCCGGACCGCCGAACGCCTGCAGCAACTGCTGCAGGATCTCGTTGGAACCGTTGGCCGCCCACACGTTCTCGACACCGAGGGCGACCCCGGTCTGGGCCCGCAGGTAGGCGGCCAGGTCCGTGCGCAACGCGACCGCGTCGCGGTCGGGGTACCGGTGCAACTCCGCGGCCGCCGCCCGCACCGATTCGGTCACGTCGTCGATCAGCGCCTGGGTCGGCGGGTGCGGGTTCTCGTTGGTGTTCAGCCGCACCGGAACACTCAGCTGCGGAGCGCCGTACGGGGACTTCCCGCGCAGGTCCTCACGCAGCGGCAGATCGTCGAGTGTGACCGATGCGCCGGGTACCGGAGCCGTCACGATCGTCTGTTCTTCGCGCAAGCGCTCATCACCTTTCAAACCTCCGTCGGACGGCTTCGCCGTGGCTGGGCAGGTTCTCGGCCTGCGCGAGCGTGATCACGTGACCGGACACGCCTTTGAGCGCCGACTCGGTGTAGTCCACGACGTGGATGCCCCGCAGGAACGTCTGCACCGACAGCCCGCTGGAGTGCCGCGCGCAGCCCGCGGTGGGTAGCACGTGATTGGACCCGGCGCAGTAGTCGCCCAAGCTCACCGGCGAGTAGGGACCGACGAAGATCGCACCTGCAGAACGGATCCGGCCCGCCACCCGGGTGGCATCGGCGGTCTGGATCTCCAGGTGCTCGGCGGCGTAGGCGTTGACGGCGCGCACCCCGGCGTCGACGTCGTCGACGAGCACGATCGCCGACTGCTGTCCGCTCAGCGCGGCGGTCACCCGTTCGCGGTGCACGGTCGTCTCCAACTGCACGGCCAGCTCGCGGTCGGTGGCGTCGGCCAGTTCGGGACTGTCGGTGACCAGCACCCCGGCCGCCATCTCGTCGTGCTCGGCCTGGCTGATCAGGTCGGCGGCCACGTGCACCGGGTCGGCGGTGTGGTCGGCCAGGATCGCGATCTCGGTCGGTCCGGCCTCGGCGTCGATGCCGACCTGGGAGCGGCAGATGCGCTTGGCCGCGGTGACGTAGATGTTGCCGGGTCCGGTGATCATGTCGACCGGGGCCAGCTCGGTGCCATCTCCCGGCGCTCCGCTTGCCCCAGCCCCGTCGGTGTCCGTGCCGCCGTAGGCCAGCAGCGCGACGGCCTGTGCACCGCCGACCGCCCATACCTCGTCGACGCCGAGCAGCGCGGCCGCGGCCAGGATCGTCGGGTGCGGCAGGCCTTCAAACGGGGCAGGGTTCGACGCTTGCGGCGGGCTGGCGATCACCAGGGATTCCACGCCGGCGGTCTGGGCGGGGACGACGTTCATCACGACGCTCGACGGGTAGACGGCGTTGCCGCCGGGCACGTAGAGCCCGACCCGCTCGACCGGCACCCACCGCTCGGTCACGGTCGCCCCGGGCGCGAGCGTGGTGGTGGTGTCGGTGCGGCGCTGGTCGGCGTGCACGGTGCGGGCCCGCTCGATCGCGACCTCCAGCGCGGCCCGGACGTCGGGATCGAGCGCGTCGAGCGCCGCTGTCAGCGTGTCCGAGGGCACCCGCACCCGGTCGGGCCGCACCCCGTCGAAGGACGCGCCATACTCGAGTGCGGCCTCGGCCCCGCGCGCGGCGACCGCGTCGACGATGGGTCTGACCTTGGGGACGACCGCGTCGACGTCGACACCGCCGCGCGGCAGCACACCCCGCAGCCGCGCCGCCGACAACGTCGCGCCGCGCAGATCGATGCGCCGCAGAAGCCCTGGCGATACATTCACGCTGACCATTGTCCCAGAGCAGGCCAAATCCATTTGGAGGCGTCATGTCCGACTTGCCGCGGATGTTCCCGGAGTGGCTGGACCGGATCCAGATCAAGTACATGAACCCGGTGATCAAGCCGCTCGCAGGCAAGCTGCCCGGGCTGTCGGTCATCAAACACCGAGGTCGGACGTCTGGACGCAACTACGAGACCGTGGTGACCGCGTACCGCAAGGGCGACGAACTGGCCATCGTGCTGGGCCACGGCAAGACCGACTGGGCCAAGAACATCCTCGCTGCGGGTGAGGGCGACGTCCGGCTGTTCCGTGACGAAGTGCACATCGTGAATCCGCGGATCGTGCCCAACGGCGACGGAGTCGCCGCGCTGCCGGGTATGGCACGCCGTCAGGCGAAGAACATCGCGGTGTTCGTCGCGGATATCGTTTGACGCCGCCTGCCAGAATCGTGGCATGACCTGGCAGATGTGGCTGGCGTTCCTCGGAGCGGCGATCGTGATCGCGGTGTCGCCGGGAGCGGGTGCGATCCAGTCGATGGCCACGGGCTTGACGCACGGTGTCCGGCGGGGCTACTGGAGCATCTTCGGCCTGGAAGCCGGGCTGATGTTGCAGCTGACACTCGTGGCGATCGGCCTCGGCGCCGCGGTCGCCAACTCGATCCTCGCGTTCACCGTGATCAAGTGGGTCGGCGTGGCCTACCTGGCCTATCTGGCGGTCCGGCAGTGGCGCAGCGCGGCCGTCGACCTGAACGCCCAGATCGACCGGGCCACCGCAGGCGGCCGCAGGTCGCTGATGGCGCGGGGGTTCCTGGTCAACGCCACCAACCCCAAGGGGCTGCTGTTCTTCCTCGCGGTGATGCCGCAGTTCGTGGTGCCGACCGCGCCGCTGTTGCCGCAGTACCTCGCGATCGGGGTGACGATGGTCGCCGTCGACATGGTCGTGATGGGGCTCTACACCGGGCTGGCGGTGCGCCTGCTGACCTGGTTGCGCACCCCGCGCCAGCAGACCCTGCTCAACCGGGTGTTCTCCGGGCTGTTCGCCGCGGCGGCAGTGGTGCTGTCGCTGCTGCGGCGCGGTCCGGCGGCGGCCTGACGACTAGCGGCAGCGCCCGCTGATCGCGGTGGCGGCGGCCTCGGCGTCCTGGAGCAGGCGGGCCTGCACCGGGTCGTCGTTCGGTACGCCCGCGGTGGCCGCGGCGCCGATGTCCATCAGATGGTCGGCGAACCGGCGGACCTCGCCGGCCAGCTCCGCGGGCGTGGCCGGATCGAGCCGCGCCAGCAGGTACTGCCCACCGTCGAACAGCGCCACCCGCGCGTTGGCCGCCGCCGCCAGTGCTCCGGCGATGTCCGCGGGTGCCTCGACGTTGGTGTTGGTCGCGACCCCGGTCCGCACCGTGTCGAACGCCGAGCAGATCCGCGCCGTCGCGTCACCGCGCTGTGCGTCGGTGTAGTCCGGCCCGGTGTCGTACGTGTGAAACAGCGCGAACCCCGCCACCCCGAGGGCCAGCACCGCGACCGCCAGCGACCACTTCATGGTCTACAGATCCAACCCCAGGTCGAGCACACGCACCGAGTGGGTCAGCGCCCCCACCGCGAGATAGTCCACCCCGGTGCCCGCGTAGTCGGCGGCGTTCTCCAGCGCGAGACCGCCCGAGGACTCCAGTTTCGTCTTCGGCGACCGCGCGTCGCGGCGCTGCACCGCGATCTGGGTCTGCCACACCGGGAAGTTGTCCAGCAGCACCAATTCCACGTCCTCGGCGAGCACCTCGTCGAGTTGCTCCAGCGAGTCCACCTCGACCTCGCACGGCAGATCCGGTGCGGCCGCACGAACCTGGCGCAGTGCGGCGACCACCGAACCGGCGGCGGCGACGTGGTTGTCCTTGATCAGCGCGGCGTCGCCGAGGCCGAGCCGGTGGTTGGTGCCGCCACCGACGCGCACGGCGTACTTCTGCAGGGTGCGCAGCCCGGGCAGGGTCTTGCGGGTGTCCCTGATCTGCGCGGAGGTACCCGACACCGCGTCGACCCAGGCCGCCGTCGCGGTCGCGATGCCCGACAGATGTGACACCAGGTTCAGCATGGTGCGTTCGGCGGTCAGCAGACCCGGCGTGGGCGCCTCGACGGTCAGCGCGACGCCGCCGGCGGCCAACCGCGTGCCGTCGGACACCCGGTGCTCGACGCGGTATCCGTCGGCGCCGAGTACCTCGTCGAGCACCAGCAGCGCCAGGTCCAGACCGGCCACCACCCCCGGTTCCCGCGAGACCATCGAGGCGGTGGTGCGCGCCCCGGCGGCAACGGTGGCGTGCGTGGTCACATCGGGCCCGTAGCGCAGATCCTCGTCGAGAGCGCGGGCGATGACGGCACGGGCATCGGCCAGTTCGGCGTTGGTGAGTGTCATCAGCAGACCACCGCCACAGCCGCGGGAGCCGCATCGCGAACCGCGCTGATCGCCTGCGCCGGGTCGGGCCCGGGGAAATCGCGGCGATGGTGACAGCCACGGGTCTCGGTGCGCGCCAGTGCCGAGGCCGCGACCGCACCGGCGACCGCGGTCAGCGCCGCCTCCTCGAAGTCCGACCGCGACCGCAGCGCGCGCGGACGCGCGGCGCCGACCGCCCCGGCCAGCTCACGCAGTCCGTCACTGTCGCGGACGACGGAGGCGTGCCGCGTCATCAGCCGGGCGACCTCGTTGCGCCGCAACGCAGGCCGCACCGCGGGCGGCGGATCGACGATCCGGCCCGGCCCGGCCGCTGCAGCATGGCTCGCGGCCGCCTCGCCCGCGCGGCCGCCGACCACCAGGCCCTCGAGCAGACTGTTGGAGGCCAGGCGGTTGGCGCCGTGCATCCCGGTCCGGGCGACCTCACCGGCGGCGAAGAGCCCGGCGACCCCGGTGCGCCCGTGGACGTCGGTCACCACACCGCCGCAGCTGTAGTGGGCGCCGGGAACCACCGGAATCGGCGCACGGGTGGGATCGACGCCCGCCCGCAGACAGGCCGCGTTGACGGTCGGGAACCGGGCGGCGAAGTCGGGCACCGCACGTGCGTCGAGGTAGACACAGTCGTCCCCGGTCTCGGACAACCGCGCGTCGATCGCCGCGGCCACCACGTCGCGAGGTGCCAGGTCCCCCATCGGGTGCACCCGGGATGTCACGGAAACTCCTTGCGCATCAACAATTTTCGCTCCCTCGCCGCGAAGGGCTTCGGTGATCAGCGGGCGGCGGCCGCCGCCTCGGCCGGTGTACAGCATCGTCGGGTGGAACTGGATGAACTCGAGGTCGGCCACCGGCAGCCCGGCCCACATCGCCAAGGCGACGCCGTCGCCGGTCGAGCCGACCGGGTTGGTTGTGGCCGAATACAGGTGCCCCAGACCGCCTGTCGCGAGGATCACCGACGGCGCGTACACCGCGCCGGGTCCGTCCGGGCTCAGGACGGATACCCCGGCCACCGCGCCGTGGTCGAAGAGCAGACCCAGTGCGACGTGGGCGCGCCGGATGTCGAAGACCGCGGCAGCCCGGTCGAGCGCGCGCTGCACCTCGGCGCCGGTGGCGTCTCCGCCGGCGTGCACGATGCGGCGCCTGGTGTGTCCGCCTTCACGGGTCAGCGCCCATCGCCCCGGCGCGGACTCGTCGAAACAGGCTCCGAGGCCGGCCAGTTCGGAGACGGCGCGGTAACCGTCGGCCACGATCGAACGCACCGCGTCCGGGTCACACAACCCGGCACCCGCGGTCAGCGTGTCGGCCACGTGCGCGTCGACCGAATCGTCGGCGTCCGGCAAGGCCACCGCGATACCACCCTGGGCGTAGCCCGTCGCGGTCTCACCGGCCTTGCTCAGCAGCACCACCTTGCGCCCGCGGCGGTGCGCCGCCAGCGCCGCGGCGAGTCCGGCGACCCCGGTACCGACGACGACCACGTCGGCGCGTCGGCGCCACATCCCGGCCCCGCCGCACGACGGCGTCATTCCCCGCCGCCGGGCTGCCCGATCTCGATCATCCGCTGCACGCTCAGCCGGCCTGCCGCCGCCACCTCGGGATCCACGTGGACCTCGTCGGCGCCCTCGACCAGGCAGCGCAGCATGGCGGCAGGGGTGATCATCTTCATGTACCGGCACGACGCGCGGTCGTTGACCGCCCGGAAGTCGACTTCCGGTGCGGCACGGCGCAACTGGTGCAGCATCCCGACCTCGGTGGCCACCAGCACCTGTCGCGCGTCGGTCTGGCGGGCGGCGTCGAGCATCCCGCCGGTGGACAGGATCTTCACCCGGTCCTCGGGGAAGGCGCCCTCACCGGCGAGGTACAACGCCGAAGTGGCGCAACCGCATTCGGGGTGGACGTAGAGTTCCGCGTCGGGATGGGCCCGGGCCTGGTCGGCGAGCTCCTCGCCGTTGATGCCCGCGTGCACATGGCATTCGCCGGCCCACACGTGCAGATTCGTGCGGCCGGTCACCCGCCGCACGTGCGCGCCGAGGAACTGGTCCGGGCAGAACAGCACCTCGCGGTCCTCGGGAATCGAGGCGACCACCTCGACGGCGTTCGACGAGGTGCAGCAGATGTCGGTCTCGGCCTTCACCGCGGCGGTGGTGTTGACATAGGAGACCACCACGGCGCCGGGATACTCGGCCTTCCAGGCGCGCAGTTCGTCGGCGGTGATCGAGTCCGCCAGCGAGCAGCCGGCCCGCTGATCGGGGATCAGCACCGTCTTGTGCGGCGACAGGATCTTGGCCGTCTCGGCCATGAAGTGCACGCCGGCGAACACGATGGTGTCCTCGGGCACCTCGGCGGCGATCCGCGACAGCGCCAACGAATCCCCGACGTGGTCTGCGACGTCCTGGATGGCCGGTAGCTGATAGTTGTGCGCGAGCAGCGTCGCACCGCGCAGGTCGAGCAGACGGCGCACCTCGGCGGCCCAAGCGTCGTCCCCGTCGACCCCCGAGAAGCCTCCCGGACCGTCCACGATCCGGGCGGTCAGTTCTGCGTCGAACATCCCAGCGAGCACCGTCATCGCTGACTCCTTCACGTTATCGAGGTTTTCGACTTACAATCGAAAACATGGCACATACTAACACCGAGCACGAAGTGTTGGCCGTGGTGTTCCAGGTGCGCCAGGGTGCGCCACCGGCGCCCACCGGTAAACCCGCACTTCACGTGCTGCTCTGGCAGCGGGCGCTCGATCCCGAGAAGGGTCGGTGGGCGCTGCCCGGTGGCCGGTTGGGACCCGACGAGGACATGACCAGTTCGGTCCGCCGCCAGCTCGCCGAGAAGGTGGACCTGCGCGAGCTGGCTCACCTCGAGCAGCTGGCCGTGTTCTCCGACCCACACCGCGTCCCCGGTTCGCGCACGATCGCGTCGACGTTCCTGGGCCTGGTGCCCTCCCCCGCGACACCGGAACTGCCGCCGGACACCCGCTGGCACCCCGTCAGCGACCTACCCCCGATGGCCTTCGACCACGGCCCGATGGTCGAGCACGCCCGCAACCGCCTGGTCGCCAAACTGTCCTACACGAACATCGGATTCGGCTTGGCGCCTGCAACATTCGCGCTGTCGACATTGCGCGACATCTACAGCGCCGCACTCGGGCACCCCGTCGACGCGACCAACCTGCAGCGGGTGCTGGAACGCCGCCAGGTGATCACCCGCACCGGCACCGTGGCGCGTTCGGGCCGCAGCGGCGGACGTCCGGCCGCGCTCTACCGCTTCACCGACTCCCAATACCGCGTCACCGACGAGTTCGCCGCGCTGCGCCCGCCCGGGTGAGTCGGCTAGCTTCTCATAGCATTCTTAAGTAACAATGCCCAGATGGACTTGGGCAACGTGGCGCGGTCGACCGGCGCCGAATGGATCGGTCAGCCGCCCCACGAACCCCTGCAACCCAAGTCACGGCCGGTCATTCCGGCCGACGATCCGTTCTACCAGCCGCCCGCGGGCTTCGAGCATGCCCGCCCGGGCACCGTGCTGCGTTCGCGCGACGTGGAACTGGCCTTCCTCGGGGTGATTCCGCAGCAGTTCCACGCGACCCAGCTGCTCTACCGCAGCACCGATCTGCACGGTGAGGCCCAGGCCGCGGCGACCACCGTGGTGGTGCCGGCCGAGCGAACCGCGGGCAGACCGGTGCCCATCGTCTCCTACCAGTGCGCGATCGACGCGGTGGCCGGGCGGTGCTTCCCGTCGTACGCACTGCGGCGCGGGGCCAAGGCCGTCGGCGCCGTCGCGCAGTTCGAGTTCCTGCTGATCGCCGCCGCGCTGGCCGAGGGCTGGGCGGTGTCGGTGCCCGACCACGAGGGCACCGCAGGCATGTGGGGTGCACCCTTCGAGCCCGGATACCACGTCCTCGACGGCGTGCGCGCCGCGCTCAACCACGAGGCGCTCGGGCTGGCCCAGGACGCCCCTGTCGGGCTGTGGGGGTACTCCGGCGGGGGTCTGGCCTCGGCGTGGGCCGCGGAGGTGCAGCACACCTACGCCCCCGACCTCAACGTCGTCGGTGCGGTCCTGGGCTCGCCGGTCGGCGATCTCGGCCACGCGTTCCGCCGTCTCAACGGCAGCATCTACTCGGGGTTACCCGCGATGGTGGTCGCCGCGCTGACCCACATCTATCCCGACCTCCACCGGATCATCCAGTCCCACGCGACCGAAGACGGCAAGGCGATGCTCGCCCGCATCGAGAAGATGACCACCGCGCACGCAATGCTCCGGCTGGTCGGCCGGGACATGGCCGACATGGTCGACCGGCCGCTGGAGGAGATCCTGCAGACCCCCGAGGTGCAGCACGTCTTCGACAGCATCAAGCTCGGCACCGCCGCGCCGCAGGTTCCGGTGCTCATCGTCCAGGCGGTGCACGACCGGATCATCTCCGTCGACGACATCGACGAGCTCACCGAGACCTACACCAACGGCGGCGCCCGCGTCACCTATCACCGCGACATGTTCAGCGAACACCTTCTGCTGCACCCGATGTCGGCACCCATGACGCTGCGCTGGCTCCGCGACCGGTTCGCCGGGCGGCCGCTGCGCACCCACATCAGCCGGACCAAGTGGCCGACGCTGCTGAACCCGTCCACCTACCGGGGCATGCTCACCCTGGGCAGGATCACGGCGAAGGTGATGTTGGGACGACGGGTGGAACGTCAGCCCCTGTCACGCTTCGACCAGTAGGCACGACCGGGTATTCCACCGGCGGCCAGGCGCCGAGGTCGTCGCGGGGAGTCGCCACCGCCGCCAACAGGTACACCAGTGCGGCAACCGCTGCCGGATAGAGCAACGACAGCGCGATCTGCAACGGCGAGTGGCCGAAGAACACCGACGGCGCCTCGACGATGTAATGCACCCGCTGCTGTTCGGTCACCGGCGCCCCGGCGATGTCGATCCCGCCGTACCGCAGGTGCGCGACCAGCACGCCGACGCCGGACGCGGTCGCGGCAGCGGCGACCGAACCGAGCGTCAGCGCTCCCACCATGCCGGCCCCGCGATACGGCCGCCACTGCCACACCAGCACCGCGGCCACCACGGCGAGCACCGAGAGCATCCCGATCATCAGGGCGGCCGAGGTGAACCAGTGGTCGGCCTCGGCGCCCAGATAGGCCTTGATGCGGTCGCCGGCGCGCGTCAGCGCGATCACCCCGTGGATCGGCGGCGCCAGCCACGCCCACAGTGCGCCGGTCAGCACCCCCGCCGCCGCGAGTCCGGCCACGACGGTCGCCAGCGCCCTGGACCGGGAAACCGTCGGCGCCGCGGGGTCCACCGCGTCCGCGGTGGTTGCCGTGGCCGCGGTGTGGCCGCTCATCGGTACAGATCCAGGTCGGTGGAGTCCACCAGACCGTGCCGGGAGCATCTCGCCCACCAGCCGTCGGGGCGGACCTGCACGATCATCCGGCGGCCGCACGCGGCGCAGAACCGCGGCGGCTCCAGGCCGAGTTGGGCCGCGGTGGGGACGGCGCTGCCCGCCTGCGCGCCGGTGTAGACGTTGTAGGCGCCCGCACCGACCGGTGCTGGCAGCTCTGTGCTGTCGGTGACCATCACCTGATCGGTTCTACAGGGTCGCGTTGAGAGCCTTGATGGGCATCTGCAGATCGTCGAGTAGCTGCAGGTCAGCCTCGGCCTGGCCCAGGGTGGTCAGGTAGTTGCCGACGATGACCGCGTTGATGCCGCCGAGGATGCCCTTCTTGGCCCCGAGATCGCCGAGGGTGATCTCCCGGCCCCCGGCGAATCGCAGCATCGTGCGGGGCAGCGCCAGCCGGAACGCGGCGACGGCCTTGAGCGCCTCGGTGGCGGGCAGCACCTCGAGGTCGCCGAACGGGGTGCCAGGTCGCGGGTTGAGGAAGTTCAGCGGGACCTCGTGCGGGTCCAGTTCGGCCAGGTTGGCCGCGAACTCGGCGCGCTGCTCGAGCGTCTCCCCCATGCCGAGGATGCCGCCGCAGCACACCTCCATGCCGGCCTCGCGGACCATCTGCAGGGTGCCCCAGCGCTCCTCCCAGGAGTGCGTGGTGACGACGTTGGTGAAGAACGACCGGGCGGTCTCCAGATTGTGGTTGTAGCGGTGCACACCCATCGCCGAGAGGCGCTCGACCTGCTCCTGGGTCAGCATGCCCAGCGAGCACGCGATCTGGATGTCGACCTCGTTGCGGATCGCCTCGATGCCGGCGGCGACCTGGGCGAGCAACCGCTCGTCGGGCCCACGGACGGCAGCGACGATGCAGAACTCGGTGGCCCCGGTCTTGGCGGTCTGCTTGGCGGCCTCGACCAGGCTCGGGATGTCCAGCCAGGCGCTGCGCACCGGGGACGCGAAAAGTCCTGACTGCGAACAGAAATGGCAGTCCTCCGGGCACCCGCCGGTCTTGAGGCTGATGATGCCCTCGACCTCGACGTCGGGACCGCACCAGGCCATCCGCACCTCGTGGGCCAGCGCCAGCAGGTCGTCGAGTCGGTCGTCCGGCAGCTGCAGCACCTGCAGCGTCTGGGCCTGGTCGAGACCTTCGCCCCGTCCGAGCACCTGCTCGCGTGCCACTGCCAGAATGTCGCTCACAGATCGTCTCCTCGTCGCCCCGCTGATGGCCGGCGAGCCGGCTAATTGAACACTGTTCAGGTTAGGGTAAGGGTGTGCAGCTTCACAAACGGGACGTGGTCGATGTCGCGACGCGGCTGCTGGACGACTACGGCATCGCCGACCTGTCGATGCGGCGGCTCGGTCGCGAGCTCAACGTGTCCCCCGGAGCTCTGTACTGGCATTTCGAGAACAAGCAGCAGCTGCTCGGCGCGGTGGCCGACCGGATCCTGGAGCCGGTCGACGAGGTCGACGCCGACTGGCGGGCCCGTATCGGCGCGCTCTGCACGCAGTTGCGCGACGCGCTGCTCTCGCACACCGACGGCGCCGAACTGGTCTCGGCCAGCTTCGCGGCCGGGCAGTCCGAGGCCATGACGCGCGTGCTGGGCCGGCTCAGTGCGGCGATCGCCGAGGCCGGCGTCGGCGACGTGGAGGCCGAATTGGCCGCCCGCACCGTGCTCTACTACGTGCTCGGTTTCACCGTCGACGAGCAGTCCCGCCTGCAGTGGGACGCCGCGGGCGCCGACGTGGTGCAGACGGCGTGGACCGAGGATCCGAGTGCCCGGTTCACGTTCGGGCTGCGACTGCTCCTCGACGGCATCGCCGCGAACACCACCGCTGAGACCGGACGGACTACCCCGCCGGTGTGATCGCGTGCTCGACGCGTTCGTCGCCGTCCCAGTGCCGTAACCCCACCGCCGTGACGGGAAGATCCCGGGTCACCGCGCGCAGCGTGAACACCGCGGGCAGCTGATCGACCGGGACCCGGCGGGCGAGCGTCACGTGCGGCGTCCACCCACCCGGATCCGCGTGCGGCAGCGCGCCTTTCGGCATATGCGGCAGACAGATCCGATGCACGTCGGCCTGTAGGGAGAGCAGTTCCCGGCTCGGCACCAGCAGCCGCACCAGGGTGACGGCGCGGCCGGCGCCGAACAGCATCGGCGCGCCGAGGACGCCGGGCAGCGGCAACCGGCCCAGCACCTCGGCCAGCGCGTCGTCGACGGCGCCGTCCAACTCCTCGGCGACGGTCAGCGTCACGTGCGGCCGGTTGGTCGGCGACCGGTGCCCGGCCATGCTGCGAATCCCGGCCTCGGACAACTCCTCCCACATGTGGCGGACCGCGGACTCGGTCGCGGCGTCGAACAGCAGCTCGACCGAGTGCACCATCAGCCGGCCAGACCCGACACCCAGCTCCGGTCGAACGCGTCGGCGCTGAGGCGCTCGAAGTCGGCGGCACCGAGCGACCCGGCACCGGCGGGCAGCGCGGCGCGCACCGGGCCCAGGCGGGCCAGCGCGTCGCGGTTGTCGATCTCGGCCACCCCAGGCTGGGCAGGCCATGCGCCGATCACCAGACCCGCGCTCGCGATCCCCCGGTGCGCCAACGCCTCCAGCGTCAGCACGGTGTGGTTCAACGTGCCCAGACCCGGTGCGACGACGGTCAGCACCGGCGCCCCGAGGTCGTCGGCGACGTCTCGCAGCGTCGTCCCGCCGGCACCGATCTCGACCAAGAGGCCGCCCGCACCCTCGACCAGGGTCAGCCGGCCGGGACGCGCCGCCGAGGCGACGAGGTCCAGGATCTCGGAGCGCTCCGGCAGTACCGCGCCTACCCGCTGCGCGGCCGCCAGCGGTGCGAGCGGCTCGGGGAATCTGGCCAACGAGTGCAGCTCGGTGATCCCGGCCAACCGGGCCACCTCGGCGAGGTCGTCGTCGCCATCGCGGGTGCCGGTCTGCACCGGCTTGCACACCGCGACGTCGATCCCGGCCAGCCGCGCATGGCACGCCAGCGCCGCGGTCGCGACGGTTTTGCCGATCCCGGTGCCGGTCCCGGTGACCACCAGGACACTCATGCCGGCGCCAGCACTTCGGTCAGGATCTGCCGGGCGAGCGTCATCTCGTCCTCGGTCAGCGACGCCCGCGCGGTCAACCGGAGCCGCGAGGTGCCCGCCGGAACCGTCGGTGGCCGGAAGCAGCCGACCCGGACACCGCGGTCGAGGCAGGCGGACGCCGCGGCGAAGGCGACCTCGGGCTCGCCGAGAATCACCGACACCACCGCCGAGGTGGGAACGTCGGGCCCCGCACAGATCGAGGCTAGCGTCGCGGCGTGGTCGAGCACGCGCTGCGCCCGCCAGGGCTCTTCGATGAGCACCTGCAACGCGGCGTGTGCGGCGCCGACCGCGGCGGGCGCCAGGCCGGTGTCGAAGATGAAGGGCCGGGCCGCGTCGATCAGGTGGGCGCGCACCGCCGCCGGGCCCAGGACCACCCCGCCCTGGCTGCCCAGCGCCTTGGACAGCGTGGTGGTCATCACGACGTCGGGGGCGCCGGCCAACCCGACCTCGTCGAGCAGTCCGCGGCCCCCGGTCCCCCGCACACCCAGACCGTGCGCCTCGTCGACGATCAGCAGAGCGCCGTGCCTGCGGCACGCGGCGTGCAGGTCGCGCAGCGGCGCGAGGTCGCCGTCGGCCGAGAACACCGAGTCGGTGACCACGACGGCGCGGTCCTCCGAGCGGGTGGCCAGCGCGTGCTCGACCGCGGCGACGTCGTTGTGCGGGGTGACCGCGACCCGCGCCCGGGACAACCGGCAGGCGTCCACCAGCGACGCGTGGGTCAGCGCGTCGGAGACCAGCAGTGAGCCGGGTCCCGACAGCGCGACGACGGCGCCGAGGTTGGCGGTGTAGCCCGCGGAGAACACCAGCGCGGACTCGGCGCCCACGAACGCCGCCAGCGCGGCCTCGAAGGCCTCGTGCAGTTCGGTGTTGCCGGTGACCAGACGCGATCCGGTGGATCCGGCGCCCCAGGTGCGCAGGGCCGCGACACCGCCGTCGATCACGTGCGGGTGCTGGGAGAGCCCGAGATAGTCGTTGGAGGCCAGGTCCAACTCGGCGCCCACGGGTCGGCGGGTGCGCAGCGACCGGCGCAATCCGGCCGCACGCCGCTGGGCTTCGACCTCACCGAGCCAGGCCAACGGGGAAAGACCCACGCGTGTCACGGCGCTCCTCCTGGAAGGAATGAACCGGCGAGCCGGGCCCCGACAGCAGCCCGGCCGGCCATTGAACACCGTTCAGGTTAGTGCACGCGCGACTGCGATCATCGCCGAGGCGATCTGTGCGATCTCCTCGCCGGTACAGACATAGGGCGGCATCACGTAGATCAGGTTCCGGAACGGCCGCAGCCACACCCCGTGCTCGATCGCGACCGGCGTCGCGACGGCGAGGTCCACCGGCCGGTCCACCTCGATCACGCCGATCGCGCCGAGCACCCGCACGTCGACGACGTGTGGCAGGTCCGCGGCCGGGGCCAGGCCCGAGCGGAGCCCTTCCGCGATGCCACGCACCTGGCTCTGCCAGTCCGTGGCGAGCAGCAACTCGACCGAGGCCACGCTCACCGCGCAGGCCAGCGCGTTGGCCATGAACGTCGGGCCGTGCATCAACGCCCCCGGCGGGTGCTCGCTGATCGTCGCCGCCACCGCGCGCGTGCACAGCGTCGCGGCCAGCGTCAGGTATCCGCCGGTCAGAGCCTTACCGACGCACATGATGTCGGGGCACACCCCGGCATGGTCGGCGGCGAACAGCGCCCCGGTCCTGCCGAACCCGGTGGCGATCTCGTCGAAGATCAGCAGCACGCCGTGCTCGTCGCACATCCGCCGCAGCTCGGTCAGGTACCGCGGATCGTGGAACCGCATCCCCCCGGCGCCCTGCACGACGGGTTCGACGATCACCGCCGCCAGCTCGTGGGCGTGCGCGGCGAGCTGCGCTTCGAACGTGTCGACATAGCCGGAGTCGTAGGCCGCCGGCACCGGCGGTGCGAACACCTGGTCGGCGAGCAGCGAGTTCTTCCCGGTCCACAGCTCGTGCATGCCGCCGTCGGGGTCGCACACACTCATCGGCGTGAACGTGTCGCCGTGGTAGCCGCCGCGCCACGTCATCAGCCGGCTCTTGGCGGTGTGGCCGGAGCTGCGCCAGTACTGCAGCGCCATCTTGACCGCGACCTCCACCGACACCGAACCCGAATCACTGAAGAACACCGTCTGCAGTGCGTCGGGGGTGACCTCGACGAGCAGCTGCGCCAGCCGCGCCGCGGGTTCGTGGGTGAGCCCGCCGAACATGACGTGGTTCATCGTCGCGAGCTGACGGGTGATCGCCGCGTCGAGCACCGGGTGGCCGTGGCCGTGCACCGCGGTCCACCACGACGCCATCGCATCCAGCACCTCGACCTCGCGACCCTGATGGACCAGCGTCAGGCATGCTCCGCGCGCGCCGACGGCGACCACCGGCGCGAGCGCGTCCGCACCGATCGGGCTGTACGGATGCCATATGTGAGCGGCGTCGACGGCGCTGATCTCGATAGGCGTCATCGCAGGCACCTTCGGTAGATTAGCCGTCGACCATGATGACCCTCGCCCCTGCCCGGCCGGCATCTCCGAGAGCCCCGGGCCCGACTTCGGCAGCGCGCGCGGCGCGTGGCGCGGGGATGGGCACCCGCAACTCGGGCTTCTACCGGCACGATCTGGACGGTCTCCGGGGCGTCGCCATCGCGCTCGTCGCCGTGTTCCACGTGTGGTTCGGCCGGGTCTCCGGCGGCGTCGACGTCTTCCTCGTGCTGTCCGGCTTCTTCTTCGGCGGGCGCCTGCTGCGCGGTGCGCTGACCCCCGGCGTGGCGTTGCGTCCGGTGCCGGAGGTCACCCGGCTGATCCGGCGACTGCTGCCCGCGCTGGTCGTGGTGCTGGCCGTGTCCGCCGTACTGACGGTGCTGATCCAGCCCCAGACCCGCTGGGAGACCTTCGCCGACCAGAGCCTGGCCAGCCTGGGCTACTACCAGAACTGGGAGCTGGCCCGCACCGCGTCGGACTACCTGCGCGCCGGCGAGACGGTCAGCCCGCTGCAGCACATCTGGTCGATGTCGGTGCAGGGCCAGTTCTACATCGCGTTCCTGGCGTTGATCATGTTGTCGGCGTGGGTGTTCCGCCGCGTCTTCGGCAGGCACGCACGCATCGCGTTCGTGGTCCTGCTCACCGCGCTGGCCGTCGCGTCGTTCGTCCACGCGATCAACGCGCACAACATCGACCAGGCCACGGCGTACTACGACAGCTTCGCCAGAGCATGGGAACTGCTGCTCGGGGCGCTGGTCGGCGCACTGGTGCCCTACGTGCGCTGCCCGATGTGGCTGCGCACCGTGCTCGCCGTCGTCGCGCTCGGCGCGATCCTGTCCTGTGGCGCGCTGATCGACGGGGTACGCGAGTTCCCCGGCCCGTGGGCCCTGGTCCCCGTCGGCGCGACGCTGCTGTTCATCCTCACCGCGGCCAACCGCCACGCCGATCCGTACACGGCGGGCCGGATCCCGGCGCCGAACCGGCTGCTGGCGTCCGGGCCCTTCGTGGCGCTCGGCGCGATGGCGTACTCGCTGTACCTGTGGCACTGGCCGCTGCTGATCTTCTATCTGGCCTACACCGGCAACTCGCGGGTCAACTTCGTCGAAGGCGCATCGGTTCTGCTGGTGTCGGGTGTGCTCGCGTGGCTGACCACCCGCTACGTCGAGGAGCCGCTGCGGATGCGCGGTTCGGCAGCGGCGACCGGCCCCGTCAGCGCGGTGTCGCTGTGGTCGCGGCTGCGCCTGGCCCACGATCGTGCTGGGCTCCGCCGTGGCGCTCCTGGCGGTGGCGCTGACCGCGACGTCGTTCACCTGGCGCGAGCACGTCACGGTGCTGCGCGCCAACGGCAAAGAGCTGTCGGTGCTGTCCACCCGCGACTACCCCGGCGCGCGGGCGCTGGTGGAGAACGCCAGGGTGCCGCAGCTGCCGATGCGCCCGACCGCGCTCGAAGCCAAGAACGACATCCCGCAGTCCACCACCGACGGCTGCATCAGCGACTTCGACAACGTCGGCATCATCAACTGCACCTATGGCGACAAGGCGGCCGCGCGGACCATCGCGCTGGCCGGCGGTTCGCACGCCGAGCACTGGATCACCGCACTGGACCTGCTCGGCCGGCTGCACCACTTCAAGGTCGTCACGTACCTGAAGATGGGTTGCCCGCTGACCACCGAGGAGATGCCGCTGGTGATGGGGAACAACAATCCCTATCCCAAGTGCCGGGAATGGAACGACCGGGTGCTGCCCAAGATCATCGCCGACCACCCCGACTACGTCTTCACCACGTCCACCCGCCCGTGGAACATCAAGCCGGGCGACGTGATGCCCTCGAGCTATCTCGGCATCTGGCAGGAACTGTCGGACAACGGGATTCCGGTGCTGGCCATGCGCGACACCCCGTGGATGGTGCGCGACGGGGAACCGTTCTTCCCGTCCGACTGCCTCTCCGACGGCGGCGACGCCGTCTCCTGCGGCATCGAGCGATCCGAAGTACTGTCTGATCGCAACCCGACACTGGATTACGTCAAGCGGTTCCCGTTGCTCAAGCCGTTGGACATGACCGACGCAGTGTGTCGTGTCGACTACTGCCGGGCAGTGGAGGGGAACGTGCTGGTGTACCACGACGCACACCACATCTCGTCGACGTACATGCGCACCATGACCAATGAACTGGGCCGCCAGATCGGCGCGGCCACCGGCTGGTGGTCCGGCTGATGACCACGACCGAGGGCTCGTCCGTCCATACCGTCTGGCCCGGTGACTCCTATCCGCTCGGCGCCACCTATGACGGTGCGGGAACGAACTTCTCGTTGTTCTCCGAGGTCGCCGAACGTGTCGAGTTGTGCCTGATCGGCAAGGACGGGCGCGAGCAGCGCATCGAACTCGAAGAAGTCGACGGCTTCGTCTGGCACTGCTACCTGCCCACGGTCACCCCCGGCCAGCGGTACGGCTTCCGCGTGCACGGCCCATGGGATCCCGGCGCCGGGCACCGGTGCGATTCCAGCAAGCTGCTGCTCGACCCGTACGGCAAGTCGTTCCACGGCGACTTCGCCTTCTCCCAGGCGCTGTACTCCTACGATCTGGATGCCGAGGATCCGGCCGGCGGCGGGGTGCCGCCGCGCGTCGACTCACTGGGCCACACGATGACCAGCGTGGTGATCAACCCCTTCTTCCAGTGGGGTTCGGACCGCCCGCCGCGCACGCCGTACCACGAGACGGTCATCTACGAAGCGCACGTCAAAGGCATGACGCAGACCCATCCGGGGGTGCCACAGGAACTGCGCGGCACGTATGCGGGTCTCGCCCACCCGGTGATCATCGACCACCTGAAATCGCTGAACATCACGGCGATCGAGCTGATGCCGGTGCACCAGTTCATGCACGATCACCGGCTGCTCGACCTCGGACTGCGAAACTACTGGGGCTACAACACGTTCGGGTTCTTCGCGCCGCACAACCAGTACGCCGCCAACCGCGCCGCCGGCGGCGCGGTGGCCGAGTTCAAGACGATGGTGCGCGCGTTCCACGAAGCCGGCATCGAGGTGATCCTCGACGTGGTCTACAACCACACCGCCGAAGGCAACCACCTCGGCCCGACCGTCAACTTCCGCGGCATCGACAACGCGGCCTACTACCGTCTGCTCGACGGGGACCTGCGCCTCTACAAGGACTTCACCGGCACCGGCAACAGCCTCAACGCCCGCCATCCGCACACCCTGCAGTTGATCATGGACTCGCTGCGGTACTGGGTGATCGACATGCACGTCGACGGCTTCCGCTTCGACCTCGCCTCCACGCTGGCCCGCGAGTTCTACGACGTCGACCGCCTCTCGGCGTTCTTCGACATCATCCAGCAGGATCCGGTCATCAGCCAGGTCAAGTTGATCGCCGAGCCGTGGGACATCGGTGAAGGCGGTTATCAGGTCGGCAATTTCCCAGGTTTGTGGACCGAATGGAATGGGAAGTATCGCGACACTGTGCGTGATTACTGGCGGGGAGAGCCCGCAACCCTAGGCGAGTTCGCGTCCCGGCTGACCGGGTCGTCGGACCTTTACGAGGCGACGGGCCGCAGGCCCTCCGCCAGCATCAACTTCGTCACCTGCCATGACGGCTTCACCCTCAACGACCTCGTGTCCTACAACGAGAAGCACAACGAGGCCAACGGCGAGCACAACCGTGACGGCGAGAGCCACAACCGCTCGTGGAACTGCGGGGTGGAGGGGCCGACCGACGACCCCGAGATCCGTGCGCTGCGCGGCAGGCAGATGCGCAACATCATAGCCACGCTCATGCTCTCGCAGGGCACGCCGATGATCGCGCACGGCGACGAGATGGGCCGCACCCAACAGGGCAACAACAACGTCTACTGCCAGGACTCCGAACTGTCCTGGATGGACTGGTCGCTGTGTGACACCAACGCCGACCTCGTCGAGTTCACCCGCCGGGTGGTCAAGTTCCGCAAGGACCATCCGGTGTTCCGGCGGAGGCGGTTCTTCGAGGGCAAGCCGCTGCGTACCGGCGACCAGGTGCGTGACATCGCCTGGCTCAACCCGTCCGGGCAGGAGATGACGCAGCAGGACTGGGGGTCGGGCTTCGAGTGCATCTCGGTCTTCCTCAACGGCGACGCCATTCCGGCTCCCGACGACCGTGGCGAACGCGTCACCGACGACTCGTTCCTGTTGTGCTTCAATGCCCACGACGAGCCGCTGGATTTCGTGGTACCCGACGGCGACTACGCCAAGGAGTGGGCCGGCGCCATCGACACCACCGAACCCCAGGGCGAGACCACGCTGGAAGTGGTTGCCGGCGAGACGATCTCGCTGGAGCCCTACTCGCTCCTCGTGCTGCGTAAGACGGCCTGACCATGACCGTACTGTCCACCTACCGGCTGCAGATGCGCGGGCAGGCCAGCGGCGAGGCGTTCACCTTCGCCGATGCCGAGAACCTGGTCGACTACCTCGCCGATCTCGGCGTCTCCCACCTTTACCTGTCCCCCATCCTGACCGCGGGAGAAGGCTCCAGCCACGGCTACGACGTCACCGACCCGACGACCATCTCCGCTGAACTCGGCGGGCCCGAGGGGTTCGAACGCCTGGTGCAACAAGCGCATGCGGCCGGGCTGGGCGTGGTGGTCGACATCGTGCCCAACCACGTCGGCGTCGAGTCCCCGGAGCAGAACGCGTGGTGGTGGGACCTGCTGGCCCACGGCCGCGAGTCGCGGTACGCGTCGTTCTTCGACGTGGACTGGACCCTCGACCCCGACGGCCGGATCGTGTTGCCGGTGCTCGGTTCCGACGACGACGTCGCGGATCTGACCGTCGACGGTGACGTGCTGCGACTCGGCGACCGGACATGGCCGATCGCGCCGGGCACCGGCCCGGACGCACAGCCGGGCAGCGGTCCGCAGGTGCACGACCGTCAGCACTACAAACTGATCGGCTGGCGCCACAACGTGTGCGGCTACCGGCGGTTCTTCTCGATCACGTCGCTGGCCGGGCTGCGCCAGGAGGACCGCGCCGTGTTCGACGCCACCCACGAAGAGGTCCGGCGGTGGCTGACCGAGGGCCTGGTGGACGGCATCCGCATCGACCACCCGGACGGATTGTCCGATCCCGCAGGCTATCTCGCCTGGCTGCGGGAGATCGCCGGGCCACAGGCGTGGATCGTCATCGAGAAGATCCTCGCCGTGGACGAGGCGCTGGACAACAGCCTGCCCGTCGCGGGGACCACCGGCTACGACGCGTTGCGTGAATGCGGCGGGCTGTTCGTCGACCCGTCCGGCCGCAAGGCGCTGACCGCGCTGGTCGAGGCGGCGGGCGTGGACCATTCGGCCGCCCACGCCCAGGCCCGCGCACTCAAGAAGCACGCGGTCACCGTGACGCTCGGCAGTGAACTCGCTCGGCTGCGCCGCACCGTGATCGCGGCCACCGGCCGGGACCACGACCGTCTCCCGGACGCGATCGCCACCGTGCTCAGCCACATCGGCGTCTACCGGTCCGACTACCCGTCGCTGGCCACGGTGCTGCCGGTGGCCCTGGCCGAGACCGCCGCCGAACAGCCCGAACTTGCCGACGCACTCGAACTGCTCGCCGCGGCGCTGACCCACCGCGAGGTCGAGGTGCGGCTGCAACAACTGTGCGGCGCCGCGACCGCCAAGTCGATGGAGGACTGTCTGTTCTACCGCGACGCCCGGCTGGTGTCGCTCAACGAGGTCGGCGGCGAACCGGAGCGGTTCGGGGTCAGCGCCGCGGAGTTCCACCAGCGGGCCGCGGTGCGCGCGGCGATGTGGCCGGCGGCGATGGCGACGCTGACCACCCACGACACCAAGCGCGGCGAGGATGTGCGCGCCCGCATCGGGGTGCTGTCCCAGGTTCCGTCGCTGTGGTCGGAGTTCGTACAGAGCTGGCAGACGAGCACCCCTCCCCCGGATCCGGCCACCGGACTGTTCCTGTGGCAGAACATGTTCGGCGTGTGGCCGGCAGACGGGGCGGTGAGCGACAGCCTGCGGCAACGTCTACACGCCTACACCGAGAAGGCGATCCGCGAGGCGGCGCTGCACACGTCGTGGAACGACCCCGACGAGGAGTTCGAGTCCGCCGTGCACCGCTGGATCGACACCGTCATCGACGGTCCGGTCGGGGCCGAGATGACCGCACTGGTGAGCCGCCTCGACGCGCACGGCCGCAACGACGCGCTGGGCCAGAAGTTGATCACGCTGACCGCCCCCGGCGTGCCCGACGTGTACCAGGGCACCGAGTTGTGGGAGGACAGCCTGGTGGATCCGGACAACCGGCGCGCGGTGGACTACGCCGCCCGCCGCGAGGCCCTGGCCACCGGGGAGCACCCGAAGATGCGGGTGGTGCGCGCGGCGCTGCACCTGCGCCGCGAGCGGCCCGACACGTTCCTGTCCGGCGGGTACCAGCCGTTGCTCGCCGACGGCGACGCCGCGGAGCACGTCGTGTCGTTCCAACGCGGCGACGACGTGGTGGTGGCCGTCGGCCGGTGGACCGCACGCCTGGACGAGACCGGTTGGGGGGAAACCACATTGACGCTTCCCGAGGGCACCTGGACAGATCGCCTGACCGGCGCGTCGCTGCGTGGGCCGGTCCGCGCCGCGGACCTGTTCGCGGGCCTGCCCGTCGCGCTGCTGGTGCGTGACGATGCCTGACCACGAATTCGCGGTATGGGCACCGCGACCCGAACAGGTGCGACTCGACGTCGACGGCACGCTGCATCCGATGACACGCGATGAGAACGGCTGGTGGCGCACCGTCGTCGACGCCGCCCCCGACGCCCGGTACGGGTTCGTGCTCGACGACGACCCGAAGGTGCTGCCCGATCCGCGCTCCCCGCGCCAGCCCGACGGCGTCCACGAGCGCTCTCAGCTGTGGCAGCCCTCGCCCGACGCGTGGTCGGACACCGGCTGGCAGGGCCGCTCGATCGAGGGCTCGGTGATCTACGAGCTGCACATCGGCACCTTCACCCCCGGCGGCACGTTCGACTCGGCGATCGAGAAGCTGGAGCACCTGGTCGATCTCGGCGTCGACTTCGTCGAGGTGATGCCGGTCAACGCGTTCGGTGGCACGCACGGCTGGGGCTACGACGGCGTGCTCTGGTACGCGGTGCACGAGGCCTACGGCGGTCCGGACGGGCTGATCCGGTTCGTCGACGCCTGCCACGCCCGGGGTCTGGGCGTGCTCATCGACGCGGTGTTCAACCACCTCGGCCCGTCGGGCAACTACCTGCCGCAGTTCGGGCCGTATCTGTCCAGCGGCTCCAATCCGTGGGGCGAGTCGATCAACATCGCCGATGCCGGCGCTGACGAGGTGCGCCGCTACATCCTGGATTGCGCGCTGCGCTGGATGCGGGACTTCCACGCCGACGGGCTGCGCCTCGACGCCGTGCACGCGCTTGTCGACACCACCGCGATCCACATTCTCGAAGAGCTCTCCACCGAAACCGACGCGCTGGCAGAGGAAGTGGGCCGGCCGCTGTCCCTGATCGCCGAGAGCGACATGAACGACCCGCGGCTGATCACGCCGCGCAAGGACGGCGGGCTCGGCTTGACCGCCCAGTGGGACGACGACATCCACCACGCGATCCACACCGCGGTGTCCGGCGAACGACAGGGCTACTACGGCGATTTCGGCAGCATCGAGACGCTGGCAGAGACGCTGCGGCACGGGTTCTTCCACGCCGGGACCTATTCGTCGTTCCGCGGCCGCAGACACGGCCGCCGGCTCGACACGGCGACGATCCCGGCCACCCGCCTGCTGGCCTACACCGTCACCCACGACCAGGTGGGCAACCGGGCCATCGGCGACCGGCCCTCACAGAACCTGACCCCCGGCCAGCTGGCGGTCAAGGCCGCGCTGGTGCTCGGATCGCCCTACACGGCAATGCTTTTCATGGGCGAGGAGTGGGGCTCGTCGTCACCGTTCCAGTTCTTCAGCTCCCATCCCGAACCCGAACTGGCGCGCGCGACCGCCGAGGGCCGCAAACGCGAGTTCGCCGAGCACGGCTGGGACGCCGACGCGATTCCCGATCCGCAGGATCCGCAGACCTTCCAGCGTTCCAAGCTGAACTGGGAGGAGATCGGCACGGGCGACCACGCGAAGCTGCAGGAGTTCTACCGCGGCCTCGTCGCGCTGCGCCGCAGCGAGCCGGACATGGCCGACCCGTGGCTCGACGACCTCCGCGTCGACTACGACGAAGACGCCCGGTGGCTCGTGATGCACCGCGGCGCGCTGGCGATCGCGTGCAATCTGGGCCCCGAACCGGTCGACGTGCCCGTCGCCGGCGAGGTGGTGCTGGCGTGGGACGAACCGACCGTCGGCGACGAGACCACCCGCGTCGGCGGGCACAGCGTGGCGATCCTGCGGCGTCAGGTCAGGTAGCGGTAGGTCGGCGACCCGGGCTCGAGCAGCTCGATGTGGCACTCCGAGGCGTCCATCCGCTCGAGCAGCCCCTCCAGATCGGAGGCGGCCGCCATCTCGATGCCGACCAGCGCCTCACCGGTCTCGCGGTTGTTGCGCTTGACGTACTCGAACAGCGTGATGTCGTCGTTCGGCCCCAGCACCTCGTCGAGGAACCGCCGCAGCGCGCCCGGCTCCTGCGGGAAGTCAACCAGGAAGTAGTGCTTCAGACCGAGGTGCACCAGCGAGCGTTCCAGGACCTCGCCGTAGCGGGACACGTCGTTGTTGCCACCGGAGATCAGGCACACCACCGTCGATCCCGGCTCGATGTCGGCGTCGAGCAGCGCGGCCACCGACAGCGCGCCCGCGGGCTCGGCGATGATGCCCTCGTTCTGGTACAGGTCGAGCATCGCGGTGCACACCGCGCCCTCGTCGACCGTCGTGATCGACACCATGTCCCCCGCGGCCGACAACGCCGCGAACGGGTGCGCGCCGACCCGGGCGACCGCAGCCCCGTCGACGAACTGGTCGACGTCGGTGAGCGTGACGGGTTCCCCCTTGGCCAGCGCGGCGACCAGCGACGCCGCCCCGGCCGGTTCGACACCGAGCACCGACGTGGTCGCGGTGCGCTCGGCCAGGTAGGTGGTGATCCCACTGATGCACCCGCCGCCGCCGACGGGCACCACCACCAGATCCGGTTCGAAGCCGAGCTGGTCGAGGATCTCCACGGAGATGGTGCCCTGCCCGGCCATCGTGCGCAGGTCGTCGTACGGCGGTACCAGCGTCGCCCCGGTGCGGGTGACGTCCTCGAGCGCTGCTTCGGCGGCCATGTCGAAGGTCTTGCCGCCGACGATCAACTCGATGAAGTCACCGCCGTGGTAGCGGATCCGGTTGCGCTTCTGCTTGGGCGTCTTGGCCGGGACGTAGACGCGGCCGTGCACGCCCATGGAACGGCAGGCCAGCGCGAAGCCCTGCGCGTGGTTACCGGCGGATGCGCACACCACGCCGGCGGCCTTCTCCTCGGGGCTCAGCTGCATCAGCAGGTTGTAGGCGCCGCGCAGTTTGTACGAACGCACCGCCTGCAGGTCCTCACGCTTGAGATAGACCTGGGCTCCGGTCAGCGCCGACAGCCGTTCGCTCAACTGCAGCGGGGTCTTGGACACCACCCCGGAAATTCGCTGCGCCGCCGCGTCGATGTCCGCCGCGCGCAGCGGCGCGGACGGATCGATCCTGGGACTCTGGCTCAGCTCAGTGGACACCGGACAATGGTGCCACCAGATCGCACCCCGGGTGAAATGCGTTCAAGCCGCCACCCCACAACCAATGTTTCGGCTGGCCGAAAACTCAGATACGAGCTATCGTGATCCCATGACGACCGCCGAACAATTCCGAGCCGTAGTGGCCCGTCCGGCCACGTCGTTGTCTGTGGCAGGGGTGCCCTGGCCCGCCTACAAAGTGCTCTCGCTGCTGGTCGGGTTCCTGGTGTTCGTCCTGGTCGGCCTCGCCACCACGTCCGCCGCACCGGCTGTTCTCAGCGGAGCCGGCGTTGCCACCGCGCTCTGGCTGAGCCTCGGACTGGTCTGCTCACTGCGTCGATAGCCGGTCGCGCTGGGCGCGGATCCCCTCGGCCTGATTGAAGCGCCGCCGCTGCACGGCCCCGAACCCGTCCGGCGCCCCCGACGGCGTCGACCGTTCCGCGAACAACTCGTCACGCTCCAGCGCGCTGCTCACCAGGCCCACCGCGGTGGCCCGGTGCAGCCTGACCCCTTCGAGCGCGTCCGCGCGGCCTCGGCCGGGCTACGCCGCGACGGCGGTCATCCGCCGAGGCAGCCCGGCCCGAGCAGTTCCTTGAGGTCGCCCATCAACGCCGAGGACGGGGTGACCCGCAGCGACTGATCCAACTCCAGCGTGGTGATGCGCTCACCGCTGATCAGCCGGAGATGCACCTGTGCCGTGCCGGGGTGTCGCGCCAGCACCTGCTTGAGCGCGGACACCTTGTCGACCGTGCACTGCCGTGTCGGCAGGCTCACCGCGACCGGACGATTCGCCTGGGCGCTCGAAAAGTCGGGCACCACAAGCTCGTTGGCGATCAGCGAGATACGGTCGTCGCGAATCGCGACCTTGGCGCCCACCAGCACCACGACGTCGTCGGCGATCTCGGCGCCGAACATCGAGTAGGTCTGCGGGAAGAACAGCACCTCGATGCCGCCCGTGAGGTCCTCGATCTGCGCCGAGGCCCAGGGTAGTCCGTTCTTGTTGACGCGCCGGTTCACCGACGCGAGGATGCCGCCGACCCGGACCTGGGTGTCGTTGGCCACGTCGCCGTCGAGGATCGCCGGGATCTGCGTGTCGACCTGCGCGGCCAGCAGATGGGCGATCCCGTTGAGCGGGTGGCCCGACACATACAGGCCGAGCATCTCCCGTTCCAGGGCGAGCTTGTGCTTGTCCTCCCACTCCTCGTCGGGCACCTTGATGGTGAACACCGAATCGGCGCCGCCTGCACCGTCGTCCCCGCCCCCGAACAGGTCGAACTGACCCATCGCCTCGGCCTTCTTGGTGCCCAGCACCGAGTCGACCGCGTCGGTGTGGACCAGGAACAGACCCTTGCGGGGGTGGCCCAGCGAGTCGAAGGCGCCCGCCTTGATCAACGACTCCGTCACCTTTTTGTTGCAGGCGGCGATGTCGATCTTGTTGAGGTAGTCCGAGAAGTCGGTGTACTTGCCCTTCTCGGAGCGGGTGTTCACCAGCGAGGCCACCACGTTGGCGCCGACGTTGCGCACCGCGCCCAGACCGAAGCGGATGTCGTCGCCGACGGAGGCGAAGTTCTGCACCGACTCGTTGACGTCCGGCGGCAACACCGTGATGCCCAGCCTGCGGCAGTCGGCGAGATAGACCGCGGCCTTGTCCTTGTCGTCACCCACCGAGGTCAGCAGACCCGCCATGTACTCGGCCGGATAGTTCGCCTTGAGATAGGCCGTCCAGTAGGACACCAGCCCGTAGCCCGCGGCGTGCGACTTGTTGAACGCGTAGCCGGCGAACGGAAGGATGGTGTCCCACAGCGCTTTCACCGCGGCCTCGGAGAAGCCGTTGGCGGTCATGCCCTCGCGGAAGCCCTTGTACTCGGCTTCGAGCACCTCAAGCTTCTTCTTGCCCATGGCTTTTCGCAGCGCATCGGCCTTGCCCATGGTGTAGGACGCGACCTTCTGGGCGATGAACATGATCTGCTCTTGGTAGACGATCAGGCCGTAGGTCTCGGACAGGATCTCTTTGAGCGGCTCTTCGAGCTCGGGGTGGATCGGCTTGATCGGCTGCCGGCCGTTCTTGCGGTCGGCGTAGTCGTTGTGGGCGTTCATGCCCATCGGGCCCGGGCGGTACAGCGCCAGCACGGCGACGATGTCGTTGAACTCGGTGGGCTGCATGCGCCGCAGCAGGTCGCGCATCGGCCCGCCGTCGAGCTGGAACACCCCCAGGGTGTCGCCGCGGCCGAGCAGTTCGTAGGCCTTCGGATCGTCGAGGGCCAGCGACTCCAGGTCGATGTCGACCCCGCGGTTGACCTTGATGTTCTCGATGCAGTCACCGATGATCGTCAGGTTCCGCAGCCCGAGGAAGTCCATCTTCAGCAGGCCGATGGCCTCGCACGACGGGTAATCCCAACCGGTGATCACCGCGCCGTCCTGCGGGCGGCGCCACAACGGGATCGCGTCGATCAGCGGTTCGGAGCTCATGATCACCGCGCACGCGTGCACACCGGCGTTACGGACCAGGCCCTCCAGGCCCCGCGCGGTCTCGTAGATGGTGCGCACATCGGGATCGGTGTCGATCAGGGCCCGGACCTCGGCGGCCTCCTTGTACCGCTCGTGGGTCGGGTCGGTGATGCCCGAGACCGGGATGTCCTTGGCCATGATCGGCGGCGGCAGCGCCTTGGTGATCCGGTCGGCGATCGCGAAGCCGGGCTGCCCGTAGTGCACCCGCGCCGAGTCCTTGATCGCGGCCTTGGTCTTGATGGTGCCGAAGGTGATGACCTGGGCGACGCGGTCGCTGCCCCACTTGTTGGCCGCATACCGCAGCATCTCGCCGCGTCGGCGGTCGTCGAAGTCGATGTCGATGTCGGGGGCCGACGGCCGCTCCGGGTTCAGGAACCGCTCGAACAGCAGACCGTGCGGGATCGGGTCGATGTTGGTGATGCCCATCGCGTAGGCCACCAGCGAGCCCGCGGCCGAGCCACGGCCGGGGCCGACCCGGATGCCGACCGACTTCGCGTAGTTGATCAGGTCGGCGACGATCAGGAAGTACGCCGGGAAACCCTTGTCGCAGATGACCTTGATCTCGTACTCGGCGCGCGAGATGTACTCCGCGGGCACGGATCCGTCGGCGACGTTCTGAAAGCGGCGCTCCAGCCCCGCCATCACCTCGTGGTGCAGCCACGACCCCTGGTCGTGCCCGTCCGGGACCGGGAAGACCGGCATCCGGTCCCGCGGCGTCCACACGTCGGCATAGGACTGCACGCGTTCGGCGATGAGCAGCGTCGAGTCGCACGCCCCGGGCACCTGGCCGTCCCACAGCGCGCGCATCTCGGACGCCGACTTCAGGTAGTAGCCGTCGCCGTCGAACTTGAAGCGGGTCGGGTCCGAGAGCGTCTTACCGGTCTGGATGCACAGCAGCGCCTCGTGGTTCTGCGACGCGTCGCGGGTGACGTAGTGGCAGTCGTTGGTGGCCAGCGGCGGGATGCCCAGCTTCTGGCCTATCTCGAGCAGACCCTCGCGCACGCGCCGCTCGATGTCGAGGCCGTGGTCCATCAACTCGAGGAAGAAGTTCTCCGGCCCGAAGATCTCCCGCCACCTGGCCGCCGCTTCGAGGGCCTCCTGCCGATGGCCCAGTCGCAGCCGGGTCTGCACCTCCCCGGACGGGCAGCCGGTGGTGGCGATGATGCCCTCGGCGTGCTCGGCGATGATCTCGGCGTCCATCCGCGACCACTTGCCGAGCTGACCTTCGAACGAGGCCAGCGACGACAGCTTGAACAGGTTGCGCAGACCCGTCGCGTTCTCGGCGACCATCGTCATGTGGGTGTAGGACCCGCTGCCGGAGACGTCGTCGGACTTCTGGCTCGGATCACCCCACAGGACACGCTTGGTGTCGAACCGCGAGGCGGGCGCGATGTACGCCTCGATCCCGATGATCGGCTTGATGCCGACGTCGGTCGCCGCGTTGTAGAACTCGCTGGCGCCGAACATGTTTCCGTGGTCGGTCATGCCGATCGCGGGCATTTCCAGTCGTTGCGCCTCGGCCAGCATCGGCTTGACCTTCGCGGCGCCGTCGAGCATCGAGTACTCGGTGTGGTTGTGCAGATGCACGAATGACCCGCTCATAGGGAAGTCAGTCTAGGACCGCCCACCGACAGCGCCCGGCGTGTCGGGCTGCGTGTCTCGCGTCGTCCTGCTCACGCCTCGACAGGCGCAGGCTGCTGCGAATCCAGCAACCCGTTTGCGAGGCAACTGAACAATTGCCTGGCTATTTCGAGAGACTGGTCGTGCCCGCCGATGAACCCGGCGTGGAACCCGAGCCCCCAGAACAGGGCGCCGAGCAGGTCGGCGACCGCGTGCGCGTCGGTGTCGGGCGGCAGCTCGCCGCGCCGGACGGCGTCGACGACGACCGCGTCGTAGAACGCGTGCACGGCCGCGGCCAGCGCGGCGGCGCCGTCGTGGCGGTGCGCTCCGCGGTGGTGGTCGATCCGGGCGGTGACGAGCACCTTCAACAGGGCCGGCTGGGCAGCGCCCAGCCGCTGGATCCCGGCGATGAACGCGGCCAACTGCGTAAGCAGGGTGCCCGCCGGCATCGCCTCGGCGGCGCAGTCGTCGACGTTGTCGCGCAGGTCGGTGAGCAGCGCCTCGTAGAGCTGCTCGCGGCTCGCGTAGTAGTAGTGCAGCGTCGGCCTGCTGACCCCCGCTCTGGCGGCGATCTGCTGGAACGTCGCGGCGTGGTATCCCCGCTCGGCGACCAGTTCGCCCGCGGCGCGCACGATGGTGCGGCGGGTCTGCTCGGAGTCGGCCCCGACCGGGCGGCCTCGCTTGCGCACCGGGGGCACGGCAGGGTCGGCATACTCCACGAGCAAACGTTATGACATAGCTACCGAACGGTCAACGCGAACTTTCGCAAATTCAGACCCGGCTCGGCTGAGAAGACCGCCGGTCGATGCGGGCCCGCCGGACCGCGTCCGCGGTGAAAACCAGCAGCGCCAGCCAGATCAACGCGAAGCCCACCCACCGCATCGGCGGCATCGGCTCGCCGCCGACCAGCACGCCCCAGGACATCTGCATCACCGGCGTCACGTAGAACAACAGGCCCAGCGTGACCATCGCCAGCCGCTGCGCGGCCGCGGCGAACAGCAGCAGCGGCAGCGCGGTCAGCATCCCGGACAGGATCAACAGCACGACGTGCGAAGCGCCGTGGCCGGTCAGGGTGCCACCGCCGCCGGCCTGCAGCACCACCAGATACCCGATCGCGAACGGCGCCGCGATCGCGGCCTCCAGCCCGACGCTGACCCGCGGATCGACGCGGACCAGCTTCTTCACGGCGCCGTACAGCGCGAACGAGAAGGCCAGGCCGAGACCTACCAGCGGCGGCTGCCCCAGCTGCACGGTCAGGATCACCACCGCCACCACCGCGAGCGCCAGCGCGAAGAACTGCCAGCGGTTGAGCCGCTCGCGGAAGATCAGCACCCCGAGTGCGATCGCCACCAGCGGGTTGATGAAGTACCCGAGCGCGGCGTCCACCACGTGACCGTTGTTCACCGCGTACACGTAGATCAGCCAGTTCGCCGAGATCAGCCCGGCCGCGGCGATCAACAGCAGCCACGTCCGCCGGTCGATGGTGCGCAGGTCGGACATCCGGCCGACCAGCGCCACCACGATGACCATCAGCGCGAAGCCCCAGATGATGCGGTGGGCGAGGATCTCCACCGCGCCTGCGGGTTTGAGCAGTGGGAAGAAGGCCGGGAACAGGCCCCACATCACATAGGCGCCGGCTCCGTAGAGCAGACCCGACCTCACAGGTCGTGCCGGCGCAAGACGTCGAGAGCGTGCTGCAGGTCCGCCGGATACGGGCTGGTGATCTCCATCCACCGCCCGTCCGCCGGATGCGCGAACGCCAGGGACCGCGCGTGCAGCCACTGCCGTTCCAGCCCCAGCTTTTTCGCCAGCGTCGGGTCCGCACCGTAGGTCAGGTCACCGCAACACGGGTGGTGCAGCGCGGCGAAGTGCACCCGGATCTGGTGCGTGCGTCCGGTTTCCAGCTCGATGTCGAGCAGGCTGGCCGCCTGGTGCGCCTCCAGCGTGTCGTAGTGGGTGACGCTCTCGCGGCCGCCCTCGACGACCGCGAACTTCCAGTCGTGGCCGCGGTGCCGACCGATCGGGGCGTCGATGGTGCCGCTGGAGGGATCCGGATGGCCCTGCACCAGAGCGTGATAGCGCTTGTGCACGGTGCGCTGCTTGAATGCCCGCTTGAGCACGGTGTAGGCGCGCTCGGACAGCGCCACCACCATCACCCCGGAGGTGCCGACGTCCAGTCGGTGCACGATGCCCTGCCGCTCGTGGATGCCGGAGGTGCTGATCCGGAAGCCGGCGGCGGCGAGCCCGCCCAGCACGGTCGGCCCGTGCCAGCCGACGGTCGCGTGCGCGGCGACCCCGGGCGGCTTGTCGACGGCGACGACGTCGTCGTCGGAGTACAGGATCGTCATCCCCTCGATCTGTTCGGGGACGTTCTCCACCGGCGGTGGCGCCTCGGGCAGCCGCACCTCGAGCCAGGCGCCCGCGGTCAGCTTGTCGGACTTGGCCACCGGAGCCCCGTCCAGTTCGACGCCGCCGTCCTCGGCGATCGCGGCAGCCGCCGTCCGGGACAAGCCGAGCAGCCGGGCCAGCCCGGCGTCCACCCGCATCCCGGCCAGCCCCTCGGGCACCGGCATCGACCGTGTCGTCATTCCGCCCCGGACTTTTCGCCGTCCTCGGGCTTACGCCTACCCGCGGTGTCGTAGTCGAAGCCCAGCAGCGACAGCACCACCAGCAGGATCGCGCCACCGACCACCGACGGGTCGGCCACGTTGAACACCGGCCACCAGCCGACGGACAGGAAGTCGACGACGTGGCCGCGCAGCGGGCCCGGCGACCGGAAGAACCGGTCCACCAGGTTGCCCAGCGCGCCACCCAGGATCAACCCGAGCCCGACCGCCCACCACGGCGACACCAGCCGCCTGCCCATCCAGATGATGCCGATCACCACACCGGTGGCGACCAGCGTCAGCACCCAGGTGTATCCGGTGGCCATCGAGAACGCCGCACCCGAGTTGCGCACCAGCGTCCAGGTGACCGTGTCGCCGATGATCGACACCGGCTGGCCGGGCGTCAACAGCTTGACCGCGAGCACCTTGGTGATGACGTCGAGGACGAGCACCACGCCCGCGATGGTGAGCAGCAGGCGCAGCCGGCGCGGTACCGGCGTCGCAGCCGGCACCTCCTCGGCAGCCTTGTCGTCACCTGTCGTGGGCTCGACCGGGCTCGACGATTCATCAGTCACGCCTCCATCATCGCAAAGCGCCGGTGGGTGAGAATCCCAGCCATGGGTCGTCTCGTCGTCATCGCCACCGGAGGCACCATCTCGACGAGTGCCGACGCCGAGGGGGTGAAGCGTCCCGCGCGTTCGGGCGCCGACCTGACCGCGGGCCTCGACGTCGAGGTCATCGACGTACTCGCGGTGGACAGCTCGCTGCTCACCCCGGCCGACTGGGACCGGATCGGGGCCGCTGTCGGCGACGCGGCGGCCTCCGGCGCGGACGGCGTCGTGGTGACCCACGGCACCGACACCATGGAGGAGACCGCCCTCTGGCTGGAGCTGACCTACGACGGAAACGTCCCGGTGGTGCTCACCGGCGCCCAGCGCAGCGCCGACGCCCCGGACGCCGACGGCCCCGCCAATCTGCGTGGTGCGCTGGCGGTGGCGGCGCGGCCGGAGTCGCGGGGCACCGGGGTGGTGGTCAGCTTCGCCGGCGCTGTCTTCGCCGCCCTCGGTGTGCACAAGGTGTCGACGGCCGACCTGCAGAGCTTCGCCGGGTACGCCGCCGACGCCGGACGCGTACGCCCGTACCTGGGGCCGCTGCGCGCCGCGGACGCCCCGCGGGTCGACATCGTCGCCGCCTACCCCGGGGCCGACTCCGCGGCGCTGGACGCGTGCGTGGCGGCCGGCGCACGGGGCATCGTGCTGGAGGGCCTGGGCTCGGGGAACGCCGGCGCCGCCCTGATCGACGGGGTCGGCAGGCACTGCCGCGACGGTGTCGTCGTCGCGGTGTCCACCCGCGTGCCGGGCGGGCGGGTCAGCCCCGGCTACGGCCCGGGCCGCGCGCTGGTGGACGCGGGTGCGGTCGTGGTCCCCCGGCTGCGGCCGCCTCAGGCCCGGGTGCTGTTGATGGCGTCGCTGGCCGCGGCGGCCGACCCTCAGCAGGTGTTCGCGGCCTGGGGCTGACCCCGGTCACGGGGCGTCGCGCTCGGCGAGCTCCGCGACGAACTCCGGCCAGTCCAGGCTGTCCACCGGGTTCGCGCGGGTCACCGCGGGATCGTCGGCGCGGAACGTGCGGGTCGGGCCCGGCCCGCTGCTGCGCGTCTCGAACCGCACGGTCATCACGCCGTGCCCGGCGCCCTGCACCCAGCCGTGCCCGAGGTCGGGGTGGGTGACGTCGTCGCCGACCCGCCAGGCCGGCGCCGACGGCGCGGGCTCTGCGGCGGGTGCGGCGGCGCCAGTGCCGGTGATCTCGTCGGAGCCGACCGTCTCCAGGTCCGGGAACAGCGATTCCTGCCGGACGTCGGAGAGCCCGGAGAACCCCACCCCGACCAGCCGGATGGGCCCGATCTCGACCGGGTCGAGCAGCAGCCGGCGCGCGGTCGCGATCAGCGTGCCCGGGTCCGTGGTGGCATACGGCAGCGTGGCCGACCGGGTCAGGATGCTCATATCGGACTTCCTGAGCTTGACGGTGACGGTGCGCGCGCCACGGCCGTCCTTGAGCAGCCGCCGGTGCGCGTGCTCACCGATCGGCCCGGCCGCGTCGACGAGTTGCGGCAACGTGGTCAGATCCTCGGCGAACGTGGACTCCGCGCTGATCTGCTTGGCGGGCGCGTTCTCGGCCACCGGGCGGTCGTCGATCCCGCGGGCCAGCCGGTGCAGCGCAGGCCCGACGGTGGGCCCGAGGATGTTGGCGACCTCGGCATCGGTGAGTGCGGCGAACCCACCGATGGTCTCGATGCCCAGCCGGTGCAGCTTCTCCTCCGCCACCGGCCCGATGCCCCACAGCTTGCGCACCGCCAGCCCGTCCAGCAGTGCCCGCTCCTCGTCGCGGGCCACCACCGTGATGCCGTTCGGTTTGGCCAGCCCGGAGGCGATCTTGGCCAGCTGCTTTCCCGACCCGGCGCCGACGGACGCGACGAGCCCGGTGACAGCGGCCACCTCGGCCCGCAGTTCCTCGCAGAACGCGGCCACCTCGGCCGGCGCGGCGCCGACCAGCTCGGCCGGCTCGCCGAACGCCTCGTCAAAAGAGAGCTGTTCGAGCACAGGAACTTTGGCGCGCACCGTGTCGAAGACCCGGCGACTGGCCAGCCCGTACACCACACCGCGCGGTGGCAGCACCACCGCGGCGGCGCCGACCAGCCTGCGCGCCTGATGCATCGGCATCGCCGAGCGGGCGCCGAACACCCGCGACTCGTAACTCGCGCCGGCCACCACCCCGCGTCCGCCCACGCCCCCGACGAGCACCGGCCGCCCCCGCAGGGTCGGGCGGGTCAGCTGCTCCACGGATGCGAAGAACGCGTCCATGTCCAAGTGCAGGACCCATCGGGCAGCCACACCCGCCGATGCTAGGCGGTGCCGATACCGTGGCCGGTATGGCACACCCGAGTGGCGAACCCGCCGATGTCGCGATCCGCGATGCGTCGATCAGGCTCGGCCAGTTCCTCAAGCTGGCGAACCTCATCGACTCCGGCGCCGACGCCAAGTCGGCGATCGCCGACGGTGAGGTCAGCGTGAACGGCGAGACCGAGCGGCGCCGCGGCAGGCAGCTGCACGCGGGCGACGTGGTCGCGTTCGCCGGTCACGCCGCGCGGGTCACCGAGGGCTGACTCCGCCGCTGTCAGGCCTTGGCGATGGCCACGCACACGCCGTCGCCGATCTCCGTCCCGCCGTCGGGTTCACCGAACTCGAAGCTGGTCGCCAGGATCTCCCCGGCGATGAGGTCTCGGTGCGTCTGCGCCCACTCCTGATGCTGTGCGGGCACCGACATCACCACGGCGATGCGGTCGGATACCTCAAGACCCGTCGACTTGCGCAGCTCCTGCAGTTCCCTGATCCGGTCCTTGGCCCAGCCCTCGGCCTCCAACTCAGGGGTTACGGTGCCGTCGAGCACCACCAGGCCCGCGCCGTCGGGCAGTGCCGCGGTGTACACATCCTCGGGTCGAGCTCCGCTGCGCTCCGTCTCCCGTGGCTCCGCCGCCACCAGCCGCGAGCTGTACTCCTCGGGCTGCAACACGGCCGGGCCCGCGGTCAGGGTGCCGTCGTCGTTGACGACCGCCTCCCCCGCTTTGACCGCCTTGATCGCGGCCTGCACGTCCTTGCCGATGCGCGGGCCCGCGACGCGGGCGTTGACGGTCAACTCGAAGCGGCCGTGCGCGGCGATGTCGTCGGTGAGCTCGACGGACTTGACGTTGAGCTCGTCGGCGATGATATCCCGGTAGGGTGCCAGCCGCGCCGGATCATCAACTGCCACCGTCAATTTCGGCAGCGGCAGGCGCACCCGCAGTTTCTTGGCCTTGCGCAGCGACGACCCGGCCGACGCGACGTCGCGCACCAGGTCCATCTCGTCGACCAGTTGCGGGTCGGCGGGCACGACACCCGGTTCGGGCCAGTCCGTCAGGTGCACCGACCGCTCACCGGTCAGGTCGCGCCAGATCCGCTCGGTGATCAGCGGCAGCAGCGGAGCGGCCAGCCGGCAGGTCACCTCCAGCACGGTGTGCAGGGTGTCGATCGCGTCGGAGTCCTCTTCCCAGAAACGTGAACGTGACCGCCGCACATACCAGTTCGTCAATGCCTCGGTGAACTGGCGCAGCTGGTCGCAGGCCTGCGAGATGTCGCAGACGTCGAGCGAGGCAGTCAGCTCGTCACGCAGCACCGCGAGTTTGGCCAGGATGTAGCGGTCCAGCACGTGCTGCGAATCGGTGCGCCAGGTGCCCTTCTCGGGAGCGTAGAGCGCCAGGAACGTATACGCGTTCCACAACGGCAGCAGCACCTGCCGCACCCCTTCGCGGATGCCCTGCTCGGTGACGACCAGGTTGCCGCCGCGCAGGATCGGCGACGCCATCAGGAACCAGCGCATCGCGTCGGAGCCGTCGCGGTCGAACACCTCCGACACGTCCGGGTAGTTGCGCAGCGACTTGCTCATCTTCTGCCCGTCGTTGCCCAGCACGATGCCGTGCGAGACGCACGTGCGGAACGCCGGCCGGTCGAACAGCGCGGTGGCCAAGATGTGCAGCGTGTAGAACCAGCCGCGGGTCTGCCCGATGTACTCGACGATGAAGTCACCCGGGTAGTGCGACTCGAACCAGTCCTGGTTCTCGAACGGGTAGTGCACCTGCCCGTAGGGCATCGACCCGGAGTCGAACCACACGTCGAGCACGTCCTCGATGCGCCGCATCGTCGACTTGCCGGTCGGGTCGTCGGGGTTGGGCCGGGTCAGCTCGTCGATGTACGGCCGGTGCAGGTTGTCGGGCCGGACCCCGAAGTCGCGTTCGAGTTCGTCGAGGCTGCCGTAGACATCGATCCTCGGGTAGGCCGGATCGTCGGACTTCCACACCGGAATCGGCGTGCCCCAGTAGCGGTTCCGGGAGATCGACCAGTCCCGCGCGCCCTGCAGCCACTTGCCGAACTGGCCGTCCTTGACGTGCTCGGGATACCAGGTGATCTGCTGGTTCAGCTCGACCATGCGGTCGCGGAACTGAGTGACCTTGATGAACCAGGACGACACCGCCCGGTAGATCAGCGGATTGCGGCAGCGCCAGCAGTGCGGATAGGAGTGCTCGTAGGTGTCGTGGCGCAGCAGGACCGCGCCGTTGGCGGCCGCGGCGCCCGACCCGTTCTTGAGATCGCGGATGATCTGCGGGTTGGCGTCGAACACGTGCTGGCCCGCGTAGTCGGGGACGGTCGCGTCGAAGCGCCCCTTGGCGTCCACCGGGGTCACGGCCTCGATCCCGCCCGCCTGGGCGGTGGCCATGTCGTCCTCGCCGTAGGCCGGCGACATGTGGACCAGGCCGGTGCCGTCCTCGGTGCTGACGAAATCGGCGGGCAGCACCCGGAACGCGTTGGGCGAGTCCATGAAGTACGGGAACGGCGGCGCGTAGTGCACGTCGAGCAGGTCGCGTCCGGTGTAGATGGACACGACCGTGGGCTCCTCGCCCAGTTCCCGCGCGTACGCGCCGAGCCGCGACTCGGCGAGCACGTAGCGGCGCCCGTCGGCCTCGACCACGACGTAGGTGACATCGGGGTTGACCGCGACCGCCTGGTTGGACGGCAACGTCCACGGCGTCGTGGTCCAGATCAGCAGATAGGCGCCGACCAGATCCGGGACCGGTCCCCCGTCCACCCGGTAGCCCACCGTCAGCGCGGGGTCCTGCCGGTCCTGGTAGACGTCGTCGTCCATCCGCAGCTCGTGGCTGGACAACGGGGTCTCGTCGTTCCAGCAGTACGGCAGCACCCGGTTGCCCTCGTAGGCCAGGCCCTTGTCCCAGAGCTGTTTGAAGACCCAGATCACCGACTCCATGAAGCCGATGTCCAAGGTCTTGTAGTCGTTGTCGAAGTCGACCCACCGCGCCTGACGGGTGACGTACTCGCGCCACTCACCGGTGTACTTGAGCACCGACTCCCGGCACGCGTCGTTGAACTTCTCGATGCCCATCTCTTCGATCTGGGCCTTGTCGGTGATGCCGAGTTGGCGCTGCACCTCCAGCTCGGCGGGCAGGCCGTGGGTGTCCCAGCCGAACCGGCGGTCCACCTTGTAGCCGCGCATCGTGCGGTAGCGCGGCACGATGTCCTTGACGTAGCCGGTGAGCAGGTGACCGTAGTGGGGCAGCCCGTTCGCGAACGGGGGCCCGTCGTAGAACACGTATTCGGGCGCACCGTCGCGGCGCGCGACACTGGCCCTGAAGGTGTCGTCGCTGTCCCAGTAGCTGAGCACATCGGCTTCCAGCGTCGGGAACTTCGGAGCGCCAGCGGCGGGCTTCGGATAGGCGGTCACGGACGTCGTGCTCCTCGTGCCATGTCGAATTCAGGCACGGGGACGAACGTCGCGCCGGTGCGCGAGCGCCGCGGTACCACCCCGCTTGCGCACCCTGGGTGCGCCGCTCATGTCAGGCGATGACGGGCCCACCCGTTCGGTTCTACTGGGCGTGAGCGCGACCGGCGCTCCCACCGTTCTTCCGAAGGCTCCCCGGTGATGGCCGGATCGACGCCGATCGCCCCAGTTTAGCGGGCGCGTCTAGCGTGGCGCCGCAGCGTCCGAGGTGATCTCGACAACGGCCAGCGGGAACTGCTCGGCCAACTCCTGCACCGAGTACGCGTCCAGGCGGGACTCGTCGTACCACCAGTCGATCTGCAGCAGATCGCCCACGCGCTGCACGCGCAACTCGAGCGCGCGGGCGCTCGGGCCCTCGTCCGCCCCGTCGGCGACGTTCAGCAACACCTCGGACTGCGCGACCGGATGGCCGGGCGATCCGGCCAGCGCGCTGTGCGCACTCTGCAACATCTCGGTGGGACCGACCTCCGGGTCGGCCGTGCACGCCACGGCCACCGGATGGTTGAGCCAGCGGTGGCCGCCGGTGACGTCGACGGCCACGGTTCCGTCGCCGCGGGTGCGACCGAAGGTGCGGCCGAGGGCGGCCAGCAGAATCTCCTCGGCCGGGCACTCCCAGCCATTCCGCGGCGCCGTCGAGTTCCTCGGTCAGTTCGCTCGACGGCACGGTGCCGAACTTCAGCGAGCGGGCGGGCAGCACGTCGATCGCTACGCGATCGAACACATCCAGCGATTTCAGCGCGGACAGGACGGGCCGTTGTTTGACCTCGTCCGAGATGTATGGAGCGACCATGTGGCTAACCGTACAGCGAATGTCCCAGAATTGGGAGACCGCTCCCAAAACTGTGACGGCTATGTCAATAAAGAGCGTGCCATGTATTTGCCGGGAGGGGATGCCCAAACGGGGGATCGCACATTAAGGTGGTCAAATGCCCCGCACGGACGAGAACGGCAGACAGTTGAAAGCCCTGCTCGACTATCTGCTGGACGGAGAGATCGACGCCAAGGACCTGATCGACGCGCTCGGCATCTCCAGCAGCACGTATTACCGGCGCATCAAAGAAGCCGACTACCCCTCGGCCGAGGAGCTGCGCCTGGTCGCCGACCGCTTCGGTCTTAGCTACCCGGACCTGCAGATTCAGTTCGGCCTGATGAGCCGGCAGGAGATCTGGCAGTACGTCGAGGCGACGGGCCGGACCCCCGCCGCGGTCGCCACACAGCCCACGACCACGACAAAGGCGGACACCGGGCGACGCACGCGGCTCGCCGATCTGACACCCCGACTGGACGCTCCTCCCCTTTGACGGCATCGGCGCCTACAATTTGCTGACAACGGCACGCTCGAAAGCGATTCCCAATGGCTCTTGCATCACTCATCGTGATCACCCTGATATGCATCGGGTGGAGCTTGTGGATTCGCCGAGTGACCTGGTCATGCCGGTGGGAAGTGGCCGCGACTCTCAACATCGCCCTGCACGGGGCTGCGGTGTTGTTGATGTCGCCGCTGGCGTCCGAAACGGTCGGTCCGCTGCTCCACGCGCTGACCGGCAAGTGGAATCTCGAGGACTATCTGGCCCACGATTTCTACATCGTGGCCGCGTCCGCGGTGGTCTACAACACGCTGGGCCGGCTGGAACAGGACCACGCGCTCCAGCAACGGTTCCGCCAGCACATCGAACGTCCGGCGACGTTGTGCATTCCGCTTCTGCTCGCCACGTTCTGGCTCGGCAACGGCGCGTCGATCTACCGCGCCGACTTCTTCGACGTGCCCACCGACTTCTGGCTCAACGTGTACTGGCTGCTGCTCTGCGGCATGCTGATCTACCTGCTCGCCTACTGCGTGCGGGCGCTGATGATCCTGCGCACCGACCCCCGCTCGCGCCAGGTCGCCAACGTGTACCTGTTCGCGTCGACGATGGGCATCCTGGCCTGCCTGGTGCGCATCACCACCGCGTTCGTCCCGCAGTTGCAGACCGTTGAGGGGACCACGCTGGTCTGGGTGTTCGCGTGCGCCTGCGGCGCGGGGTTCGCGCTCACGTCGGCGCAGTCGTGGCGGATGCGGACCCGCTGGTTCACCGGGGCGAACCGCTGAGATAGCCCGGGTCGATCAGACCGCGGTCGCGGTCGCGTCGTCGAACCCCGCCCCGTACTCGCGCACCGGCCGATAGCCGTTCCTGCGGGCCAGCGCGGCCCCGCGCCGGATCAGCGCGGCGGTGGTGACGAAACCGGCCTGGTCGCTGACCACCAGCGGGGTGAGCAGTCGGTTGTGCACGTAGCCGAAGGCCAGCCCGGTGTGCGGCTCGGCCCAGCCGAGCGATCCGCCGAGACCGACGTGCCCGAACCCGGGCATGACGCCGGGCAGCGGCAGTCCGTGGTAGCCGAGGTGGAACGACAGCGGCATGACCATGCTGTGGTCCAGGCGCAGGCTCGGCCGGCCGATCAGCTCGGCCGCGGTCTGGCTGGACAGGTACTGGGTGCCGTCGATACGTCCGCCGTTGGCGATCGCGCCGTACATGCGCGCCAGCGCCCGCGCGGTCGCGACCCCGTTGGCCGCCGGGATCTCGCTGTCCAGCAGCGGCGTATCCCCCTGCACCAGCGCTTTCACCCCGGGCAGGTACATCGCGCCGAAGGCCGCCGAGAACGGCAGCGCCGCGATCCGGGGAGCCACCAGGTTGAACATCGGATTCTGCAGCTGGGACTGCGGACCGATGATCTGGGCCGGCTGTGTGGGGGCCTGCACCGGTGGGCGCCCGAGGTGCAGCCCGTCGGTGTTCAGCGGCGCGGCCACCTCGGTGCGGATCAGTTCCCGCATCCCCTTGCCGGTGACCGATCGGGCCAGGCCCGACAGCAGCCAGCCGAACGTGAACGCGTGGTAAGCGGGCTTCCCGTGCAACCAGCTGATCGGCGCGGCGGCGAGCCGTTCCTCCATGGTCAGGTGGTCGAGCAGGTCTGCCCTGGCGGCGCCGTTGAGCTGAGACAGCCCGGCGCGGTGCCGGAGTGCGTCGCGCACGGTGATCGCCGACTTGCCGTTCGCGCCGAACTCGCGCCAGTACTGGGCGACGGGGGCGTCGTAGTCGATCAGCCCGCGGTCGTGGAGTCGGTGGATGACGGTCGCCGCCACACCTTTGGTCGCCGAGAACACCATCGGCGCAGTGTCGGCGGTCCAGCGCCGGGTGCCCCTGCGGTCGGCCCAGCCGGTCCACACGTCGACGACCGGTTCGCCGTCGAGGTACACCGACAGGGCTCCGCCGCCGAGCCGGCGCCACGGGAACATCTGCGCGAACGCGCGCACCGCCCAACCGAAGTTGGGGTCGGCCGCCCCCTGGATACCACGGGGCAAGGTCGCACCTTGGCCGTGTGAGAGCGCCTCGTCGCGCTCCGGGTTCATGGCGCCCGTCACAGCTCGAATTTACCCCGGTGCCCGGCAAACCAACCCGGAGTTACCGATTTGTTAATCGATGCTTGCCGGCGGTGGCTCGACCGCGTCGAGAATCTGCTGCGCAGCAAGCGCCGGAGTCAGCTCGCCGTCGCGGACCTGGCGTTCGACGTCGCCACGGATCGCACGCACGCCCGGACTGGACAGCACCCGGTCCAGGATGGTGTCGCGCACCATCGACCAGGTCCATTCGACCTGCTGGGTGCGGCGCCGGGCGTCGAACTCGCCGGCTTGGGTCAACACGCGGCGATGCTTGAGCACCGTCTCCCACAGCTCGGCCAGTCCGGCGCCGGTCAACGCGCTCATGGTCAAAACTGGTGGGCGCCAAAGTGTTTCGCGTGGATAGATCAGCCTGATGGCGCCTGCGAGCTCCCGCGCGGCGGACTTGGCCTCCAGCGCGTGCTCGCCGTCGGCCTTGTTGACCACCACAATGTCGGCCAGCTCCAGCACGCCCTTCTTGATGCCCTGCAGTTGGTCACCGGTGCGCGCGAGGGTCAGGAAGACGAAGGTGTCGACCATGTTGGCAACCGTCACCTCGGACTGCCCGACACCGACGGTCTCGACCAGGATCACGTCGTAACCGGCCGATTCCAGCAAAACAATCGTCTCGCGTGTCGCCTTGGCGACCCCGCCCAACGTCCCCGAGGTCGGTGACGGCCGGATGTAGGCGTCCGGGTGCACGGCCAGCTTCGCCATCCGGGTCTTGTCCCCCAGGATCGAGCCGCCGGTGCGCGTCGACGACGGATCCACCGCGAGCACGGCGACCCGGTGCCCCTGCTCGATCAGGTACATGCCGAGCGCTTCGATGGTCGTCGACTTGCCGACCCCGGGCACCCCGGTGATGCCGACCCGCGTCGCCGGTTCGGGCAGCGCACTCGGCACGCTGGCCGGCGAGAGCTCCAGCAGCAGCTCCTGGGCCCGCTGCCGATGATCGGCACGGGTCGACTCGACGAGCGTGATCGCCCGCGCCAGCGCGGAGCGGTCACCACCGCGCAACGCCGCGGCGAGTTCACTGACCGGCTGGTTCATCTAGCTCAAGGTGTACCCGAGTCGTTCGGCCAGCTTGTTCAGCAGACCGATCGCGGCGTCGGCGATGACCGTTCCCGGCGGGAAGATCGCCGTCGCCCCGGCCTCGTACAACTCGTCGAAGTCCCCGGGCGGGATCACGCCGCCGACCACGATCATGATGTCGGGCCTGCCGACCTCGGCCAGCGCGTCGCGCAGCGCAGGGACCAGCGTCAGGTGACCGGCCGCCAGGGAGGACACCCCGACGACGTGCACATCGTTGTCGGCGGCCTGGCGCGCGACCTCCTCGGGCGTCGAGAACAGCGAGCCGACGTCCACGTCGAAGCCGATGTCGGCGAACGCGGTCGCGATCACCTTCTGGCCGCGGTCGTGGCCGTCCTGGCCCATCTTGGCGACCAGGATGCGCGGCCTGCGGCCGTCGGCCTCGGCGAACTTCTCGACGAGTTCCGTTGCGCTGCTGACGTTGCTGGCCATGCCCACCTCGTCTCGGTACACCCCTGCGATGGTGCGGATCTCGGCCTGGTGCCTGCCGTAGACCTTCTCCAGTGCGTCCGAGATCTCCCCGACAGTGGCCTTCGCGCGGGCGGCGTCGATCGCCAGGGCCAGCAGGTTGTTGCCCAGCCCGTCCTCACCGGCAGGCCCGGACGCCGCGGCGGCGCGGGTCAGCTCGGCCAGCGCGGCCTGGGTGGCGGCCTCGTCACGCTCGGCACGCAACCGCTCCAGCTTGGCGATCTGCTCGGCACGCACCCGGCTGTTCTCGACCTTGAGCACCTCGATCTCGTGGTCCTCGTCGACCTGGTAGCGATTCACCCCGATCACCGTCTGCTGGCCGGAGTCGATACGTGCCTGAGTACGGGCGGCGGCCTCCTCGATGCGCAGCTTCGGGATGCCCGCGTCGATCGCCTGTGCCATACCGCCGTGCTCGGCGATCTCGGCGATGTGCGCCCGGGCCTTCTCGGCGAGCTGGTAGGTCAGCCATTCGACGTAATAGGACCCGGCCCACGGGTCGATCGGCCGCGTCGTGCCCGACTCCTGCTGCAGCAGCAGCTGGGTGTTGCGGGCGATGCGCGCCGAGAAGTCGGTGGGCAGCGCGAGCGCCTCGTCCAGGGCGTTGGTGTGCAGCGACTGGGTGTGGCCCTGGGTGGCGGCCATCGCCTCCACACACGTGCGGGCCACGTTGTTGAACGCGTCCTGAGCGGTCAGCGACCAGCCCGAGGTCTGCGAATGCGTGCGCAGCGACAGCGACTTCGCGCTCTTGGGATCGAACTGCGACACCAGCTCGCTCCACAGCAGCCGGCCTGCCCGCAGCTTGGCGACCTCCATGAAGAAGTTCATGCCGATGCCCCAGAAGAACGACAGCCGCGGGGCGAACTTGTCGATGTCCAGGCCGGCGTCCAGGCCCGCCTTGATGTACTCCACCCCGTCGGCCAGCGTGTAGCCCAGCTCCAGATCCGCAGTGGCCCCCGCCTCCTGGATGTGGTAGCCGGAGATCGAAATGCTGTTGAACTTCGGCATTTTCACGCTGGTGTAGCCGAAGATGTCGGAGATGATCCGCATCGACGGCTTCGGCGGATAGATGTAGGTGTTGCGGACCATGAACTCTTTGAGGATGTCGTTCTGGATGGTCCCGGCGAGCTTCTCCGGCGGCACGCCCTGCTCTTCGGCCGCCACCACGTACAGCGCGAGGATCGGCAGCACCGCACCGTTCATCGTCATCGACACCGACACCGTCGACAGGTCGATCCCGTCGAAGAGCTGGCGCATGTCGAGGATGGAGTCGATCGCCACGCCGGCCATGCCGACGTCACCGGCCACCCGAGGGTGGTCGGAGTCGTAGCCGCGGTGGGTGGCCAGGTCGAATGCGACCGACAGACCCTTCTGGCCGGCGGCCAGGTTGCGGCGGTAGAACGCGTTGGACTCCGCGGCGGTGGAGAACCCGGCGTACTGGCGGATGGTCCACGGCTGGTTGACGTACATCGTCGGGTACGGCCCGCGCACAAACGGCGGCTCGCCGGGCAGGCTGTTAAGCGGGTAGCCCGCCTCGACGATCGCGTCGCGGTCGGCGCCGATGTAGACCGGCTTGACGTCGATGCCCTCCGGGGTGGACCAGTCGAGTTGATCGGCGGTGTAGCCGTGGGCGGCCGCGGCGGCCGACACCTGCCGGTCGACGTCGGCGGGCGCCGGCGCGGTGCCCGCTTGGTCCCCGGACAGCGGGACGTCGGCGAAGCTCTGGATGTTCCTGGATTCGGTGGCGGTCATGTCATGCTCCCAATCGGGTCAGCAGGTCCGACAGGGCGCTGACCGCGTCGATCTTCGCGGTGAGGTATCCGTCGGGTTTCGAATCGACTTCTGCGACCGCCTTTTCCGGTCCGGCGAGCAGCACGCGGGAAACCCCTGCCGCGCGTGCGGCCTCGACAACGGCCGCGACCTCACCTGCGTAGCGGGCGTCGATGCCGCAGATCACGGCGACCTCGGTCACGCCGGCGTCGGACACCGCGGCGGCGACCCCGGCGGCATCCAGCGGGCCCGGGTTGACGGCCTCGATCCCGCCGGAGGCGAGCAGGTTCGCGGTGAAGGTGGTCCGGATGTTGTGTTCGGCCAACGGCCCGAGCGGCAGCATCAGCGCCTTCGGCCGCGCGCCCGTCTTCTCCAGGAAGGCATCCGAGCGGTCCCGCAGCGCCTCGAAGGCCGCGGCGTAGCGCTGCACGTGCGGCAGCGGATCCCCTTGGGGCAGCGGGACTTCACCGAGATTGGGGAACTCGTTGACGCCGGTGACCGCGGTGCGCCGGTGCGCGACGTCGTCGGCGCGCCGGCGGGCCACCTCGGCGATGCCGGCGCTGACGTGCTCGCGGGCGGCGTCGAAGCCGCCCTCGGCCTCGATCTCCTGGAAGTGCTGCCACGCCTGGCCGGCCAGGCTGCGGGTCAGGTCCTCGATGAACCACGATCCGCCCGACGGGTCCAGCACCCGGCCCAGGTGGGACTCCTCGAGGAGCAGCAGCTGGGTGTTGCGGGCGATGCGGCGCGCGAAACTACGGGCGGTGCCGGGGAATCCACCGGAAATCGCGACGTCGAAGGGGTGCACCAGCAGGGTGTCCGCTCCCCCGACGCCGGCCCCGAACGCCGCGACCGTGGTGCGCAGCATGTTCACCCACGGGTCCCGCGCGGTCATCATCGGCAGTGACGTGGTGGCGTGCAGGGTGGCCGCACCGGCATCCGGCTCGCCCACGACCTCGGCGACGCGGGCCCAGAGTTGGCGTGCGGCACGCATTTTGGCGATAGTCATGAACTGGTCGTCGTCGGCGGCGAACCGGAAGCTGATCTGTCCGAGCGCGTCTGCGGTGGACAGGCCCGCGTCCGTCAGTATCCGCAGGTAGGCCACCCCGGCCGCGACGGCCGCACCCAGTTCCCAGGACGCGCCGGCACCCGCGTTGTGGAACGCCGGCCCGTCGACGGTGATCGCGCGGACGTGAGTGCCGTACTGCAAGGCCTTCTCGGCGACGGCGACGATGTCGTCGTTCCCCGGCGCCGGACGCCCGGACAGCGGTGCCGTCAGCGGGTCGGCCCCGAGGTCGATCGACAGCCGCGAACGCTGATCCGCGTCGAGCCCGGTCAGCAGCGCCAGCAGCGCGTCGGCGGCCGCGCCGTAGGCGGAGCCGTCGCCGGCCACCTCGACCACCACCGGCACCAGGTCCAGATAGACACCGTCCAGCAATCCCGCCAGGTCGGCGGGCGCGACCGCCCCGGGGGCGTCGCCGACCCGCAGCACCAGCGCGCTGACGCCTTCGGTGAGGCCCAGCAGGATCGCCCCGTTGGCCTCGGCCACACTCGCGGCCTCCGCGGGGAAGGTCTCGCCGACCTTCCACCCCGACTTCACGTCGCGCAGCGCGTCCCCGCCACGCACGAACGGCCACTGCCCCGGCAGCGCGGGCTCGGCCAGTTCGTCGGCGCCGGTGTAGAGCGGCCGGATCGGGAAGCCGTCGTAGGTGTCCGAGTCGAGCAGCCGCTCGGGTTCGGCGGGCAGGTCGGCCGGGTCCCGCTTCAGGGACTTCGCCAGCACGCCCGCCACAGCGGAGCGCCACCGGTCCAGATCGGAATCGATTACTCCGCCGGCAGCGCCGGCGCTGGGATTCTGCACAGCCATCAGGCTAAATGATCGCCATCACACTCTCGTGGGCTGGTAGCCAACCGCACTGTCCCGCCCGACGAGCGCATCTGCCGCACCCCCGTACCCTTGGGAATCGTGAAATCCGTAGTCAGCACGCTGGGTACCGTCGGTGCCGCGGTCGTCGTCACGCTGAAGACGGCTCCGCGGGGCAGGCTCGCCGCGGCGCTGATGGGGATTGTGATTCTCGTCGCAGTTGCGCTTTTCGTGCCGTTTCCCACCGCGTTGCAGGTGCGGGACTGGGCCACCGCGGCGGGGCCGTGGTTCCCGCTGGTGTTCTTCGCCGCCCATGTCGTGGCGACGGTGTTCCCGTTCCCCCGCACCGTGTTCACGCTGGCCGCGGGCCTGCTGTTCGGTCCGCTGCTGGGCATCCCGATCGCGGTGGTCGCCAGCACGCTCAGCGCGGTGATCGCGCTGGTGTTGGTCCGGACGGCGGGCTGGCAGGTCAGCCGCCTGGTGTCCCATCCCCGCCTCACCGCGGTCGACAAGCGGCTGAGCGAGCGGGGCTGGCCCGTGGTGCTGGCCACCCGGCTGATCCCGGCCGTGCCGTTCTCGGTACTCAACTACGCTGCGGGCGCGTCGTCGGTGCGGGCGCTGCCGTACACGCTCGCCACCCTGGTCGGCGTACTTCCCGGCACGTCGGCGATCGTGGTGTTCGGGGATGCGCTGACCGGCCGCATCAGCCCGTTGCTGCTGGTGGTGTCGGTGTGCACGGCGGCGATCGGGGTCGCCGGACTGCTCTACGAGATCAGGACCGAGCGGCGCAGCCGGACCCCGGTCACGGCGTCCTGACGTCGGGCCCCTTCACCGTCATCGCGGCGAACAGCGTCAGCAGCGACGACGCGGCGACCAGATTCGGAGAGCAGTCCTTGGCCCTGACATGGGAGCCGACGGCCAGGGTGAAGTAGACGGTCAGCATGAACGTCGTCAGCCGCGCCAGTGCCGGCCAGCGGAACACCGACAGCAGGCCGACCGCGCTGGCCGCATTGACGATCGGAAGCAGCGGCCAGAGTTTCCTGGGCAGCCCGACGTCCTCCAACGACTTCTTGACCGGCGCGATGGGCCCGACACCGGCCGCGGCGACGGCGGCCTGCATCGCGGCGAGCACGGCGTAGGTCCGCTGCGACGTCAGCGCGCTCATTATTGGTCCTGCGCCCCGGGCCGCGGCGCACTGATCTGGCTGGGCGCCGCCGGAGCAGACAGGTGTCCCGGCCTGTCGACCGGGGTCCGCGCGTCGGCCTCGGCCTTGGCCACTGCCGCGGCGATCGCGGGATCTGTCTCGGTGTTGAACCAGTCGGCGACCTCGTCGGAGTCGTCGACGGGCCGGGCCGAAGCGTCGTCGACCGGCGACGGGGTGTAGCGGAACACGCCGTCCTCGCCCGGCGCGCCGAGCAGCTTGGTGAACCCCTGCAGCGCCGAACCGAAGTCGCTGGGCACCAGCCACACCTTGTTGGCCTCGCCCTTGGCCATCTGCGGCAGGGTCTGCAGGTACTGGTACGCCAGCATCTCCGGGGTCGGTCGGCCGGCCTTGATCGCCGCGAACGTCTTCTCGATGGCCTTGGCCTGGCCCTGGGCCTGCAGGTATGCGGCGGCGCGTTCACCCTGCGCGCGCAGCATCCGGGACTGCCGGTCGGCCTCGGCGGTGAGGATGGCGGCCTGCTTCGCGCCTTCGGCCGCCAGGATCTGCGCCTGCTTCTGGCCTTCGGCCTGTTTGATGGCCGCCTCCCGGCTGCCTTCGGCGGTCAGGATCATCGCCCGCTTCTCGCGGTCGGCGCGCATCTGCTTCTCCATCGAATCCTGGATCGACGGTGGCGGGTCGATACTGCGCAGCTCGACCCGCGCGACGCGCAGCCCCCACCTGTTGGTGGCCTCGTCCAGCACGCCGCGCAGTTGTTTGTTGATGGAATCGCGAGAGGTGAGGGCCTGCTCGAGGGTCATCCCGCCGACGACGTTGCGCAGCGTGGTGGTCGCCAGCTGCTCGACGCCGACGATGTAGTTGTTGATCTGGTACACCGCCGCCTGGGGGTTGGTGACCTGGAAGTACACCACGGTGTCGATGTTGACGGTGAGGTTGTCCTCGGTGATGACGGGCTGCGGCGGGAACGACACCACCCGCTCCCGCAGGTCGACGCGGGCCCGGATGCGGTCCACGAAGGGCACCAGCAGGGTCAGCTGACCGGACACCGTCTTGCTGTAGCGGCCCAGCCGTTCGATGACCGCGGCCTCAGCCTGTGGGATCAGCGCCACCGACTTGGCGACCACGACCACGGCGAACAACACCAGCACACCAAGTAAGACCAGCCCCGTGATAGCACCATCCATGTGGAGTCCCTTCTCTAGCCGATCTTGGAGACGACCGCGGTCGCGCCGTCGATGTGCACGACGGTGACCTGATCGCCGGGTTCGTAGATGTCGGTCTCGTTGTAGGGCCGGGCGGTCCAGACCTCACCGTCGAGCTTGACCTGGCCCTCGTGGCGGGCGACCCGGTCGAGCACCAGCGCGCTCTTGCCCTCCAGCGCCTTGGCCGGTTCGGGCAGACCCGTGCCGGACTGCATCCTGCGGCGCAGCGCGGGACGCACCCCGACCAGCAGCAGCAGCGACACCACCAGGAACACGATGCCGTCGACCCAGATCGGCGCGTCGAACGCGAAGCTGGAGCCGGCCGCGGCCAGCGCGCCTCCGCTGAGCATCAGCAGGAACAGGTCACCGGTGAGCGCCTCCGCGCCGGCGAGCGCCAATGCTGCGATCAGCCAGATCAGCGAGACGGGCATGAAGCCAGCCTAACGCGCAACCGACTCGATGAGCCGGCAACAACTACACTGCAGCCATCATGTGGTGCCCCAGTGTTTCGCTTTCGGTATGGGCCAACGCCTGGTTGGCAGGCGCTGCCGCGCCCGACGACGTCCTTGACGCGTTATCGCAGTGGACGCCAAAGCATTCGGTGACCGCTTACGATTCGGTCGCCGCGGAGCGCACCGGGCTGTCCTGGCCGGACCTCGACGAAGCGGCCTCGATGTCGCTGTTGCAGACGGTGCGCACGGTCGCAGGCCGAGGCGTTCCGCAACCGTCGATCGCGCTGACCCTGCCGGTCCCCGGCGACGTCCGGGGCCTGCCGCCGGGCACGCAGTTCGGCCGCGACGCCGTGACCGCCGGGGAGGCGGTCATCGTCAACGGCGCCGACGGCGCGATCGGGCTGGTGCCCGACTTCGAGTACCAGGACAGCTTTCCCGACCCGGACGACCCCGACGACGATTACGAGTTCGAAGCCGAGTTGAGCGGGCTGTCCTGGACGGTGTACTCGTTCGACTCGGCCCCGCCGGCCGGACACTTCGACCTCGGCGAGTCCGAGTACCAGCTGCGCGACGCGGTGCGCTCGGCCGCCGACGCCCTGGGCGCGCTGCGCGCCGGCGCGTCCGGGGGTGAGGTGGCGGACCCGCGCCGGCTCGTCGAGCAGGTGCTCGATTCCACCCGTCTGCACCGCATCCCCGACCACGCCCCGACGCGGGCGGTGCGGGTGATGGAGAACGCCGCCCACGTGGACGCGATCATCACGGTCAGCTCGGGACTGATCCCGATCGGCCTGCAGAGTTCGTCGGAGGTCCAGCTGGCCAGCGACGTGCTGCGGCCACTGACCGCGGTGGTGCGCTCGGCGCGGCTGGCCGCGGTGGAGGCGATCCTGCACTCGGCCTGGCGCGGTTAGGACCCGTCAGCCTGCGCAGTCCGGCGTGCACAGCGCGCCGTTGACGGTGCTGCCGTAGCACGGCACCTGCCCGCCGCCGACTCGTCGCGGCGGAACCTTAAGTCGCAGTTCGTCGATCAGATCGACGGCCAGTTCGGCGAAGCGCGGCTGCGCGTTGGGGGTGGACGCCCGGGCGAAGGCGATGCCGGCCTTCGCGGCCTGTTCGGCCAGTTCGTTGTCGAGGTCCCACACCACCTCGATGTGGTCGGCGACGAAGCCCACCGGGCAGACGATCACCGCCCTGGTTCCCTGTGCGGCCAGCGTTGTCAGATGATCACCGACGTCCGGTTCCAGCCACGGCACCTGCGGCGGCCCCGACCGGGACTGCCACACCTGGTCGTACTCGGGGTAGCCCGCGGCGGCCGCGACCAGCGCGGCGGTGTGCTCGACCTGGCGCTGGTAGAGGTCCGGCCCGCACCTCGATGCGGCGCGCAACGGGATCGAGTGCGCGGTGAACACCAGGCGCGCCTGACCGCGCAGCTTCTCGGGAAGCGTCGCCGCCGCGGCGTCGACGGCGTCGGCGAACATCTCGATCAGCAGCGGGTGGTCGAAGTACTGCCGCAGCCTGACCAGTTCCGGGGCGTCCGGACCTGCCGCCGCCCGGCCGCGGGCGATGTCCTCCTGGTACTGCGTGCAGCCCGAGTACCCGCCCCAGGCCGAGGTGGAGAACACGGCCGCACGGCGGATGCCGTTGTCGCGCATGGCCGTGACGGTGTCCTCGACGTACGGCGCCCAGTTGCGGTTACCGAAGTAGACCGGGATCTGCAGACCGCGGTGGGACAGCTCGGCCTCGATCGCGGCGATCAGCTCCCGGTTGATGCCGTTGATGGGTGAGACGCCGCCGAAATGCTGGTAGTGCTCGGCGACGGACTCCAGCCGCTCCCGCGGGATGCCCCGTCCCCTGGTGACGTTCTCCAGGAACGGCATCACCTGTTCGGGGCCCTCCGGGCCCCCGAACGACAGCAGCAGCAGCGCGTCAAACGTCACGGGATCTCACAGCAACTGAGTACTCGCGCCGCCGTCGGCGTAGATCACGGTGCCCGTGGTCGCGGGCAACCAGTCCGACATGAGGGCGCAGACCGTCTTGGCGACCGGGGTGGGGTCCTTCATGTTCCAGCCCAGCGGCGCCCGCTGGTCCCAGCCCTCTTCCAGCAGCTGCATTTGGGCGCCGGCCTCCTCGCCGAGGGCGCCGCCGACGATGGCGCTCATCGCCAGCGTCCGGATCGGGCCCGCCGCAACGAGATTGGACCGCACTCCGACCTTGCCGGCTTCCCGCGCGACGAACCGGTTCACCGATTCGAGCGCGCTCTTGGCGACCGTCATCCAGTTGTAGGCGGGCATGGCGCGGGTCGGGTCGAAGTCCATCCCGACGATGCCGCCGCCCGGGTGCATGATCGGCAGCACGGCCTTGGCCAGCGACGCGTAGGAGTACGCCGAGATGTGGATGCCCTTGGCGACGTCCTCGTAGGGCGCGTCGAAGAACGGGTTGATGCCCATGCCGGTCTGGGGCATGAAGCCGATGGAGTGCACCACGCCGTCGAGCTTGTTGCCCTCGCCGATCTCGGCGGTGACCCGGTCGGCCAGGGTGTCGAGGTGTTCCTGGTTCTGCACGTCGAGCTCGATCAGCGGCGCCGGTGCGGGCAGCCGGTCGGCGATGCGGCGGATCAGCTTCATCCGGTCGAACCCGGTCAGCACCAGTTCGGCGCCGGCCTCCTGGGCGACCTTGGCGATGTAGAACGCGATCGAGGAGTCGGTGATGATCCCCGTGACGAGGATGCGCTTACCTTCGAGAAAACCTGCCATGTGAAAGTCCTTATCTCTGTTAGTGGCCCATGCCCATGCCGCCGTCGACCGGGATCACCGCGCCGGCGATGTAACTCGCGTCCTCCGAGGCCAGGAAGCTGACCACGCCGGCGACCTCGGCGGCGGTGCCGACGCGCTTGGCCGGGATGAAGTCCAGCGCGCCCTTTTGGATCCGCTCGTCGAGCGCGCGGGTCATCTCGGTGTCGATGTAGCCGGGCGCCACCACGTTCGCGGTGACGTTGGCCTTGGACAGCTCACGGGAGATGGAGCGGGCCATGCCGATCAACCCGGCTTTGGAGGCCGCGTAGTTGGCCTGGTTGCCGATGCCCCACATGCCCGAGACCGAGCCCACGTAGATGATCCGGCCGAACCGCTTGCGCTGCATGGTGCGCGAGGCCCGCTGGGTCACTCGGAAGGCTCCGGTCAGGTTCGCGTCGATGACCTTCTGGAACCTCTCCTCGGTCATCCGCATCAGGAACGCGTCGGCGGAGATGCCCGCGTTGGACACCAGCACCTCGACCGGGCCCTGATGCTCCTCGACCTCGGTGAAGGCGCGGTCGACGGCGTCGTTGTCGGTGACGTCGCACTCCACCGCGAACAGACCCTCGGGCGCACCCGAACCGCGGTGCGTGACGGCGACCTTGTGCCCGTCGGCGGCCAGGCGTTGCGCGATGGCCAGACCGATACCGCGGTTACCGCCGGTCACCAGCACCGAACGGGATACGAACGCGGGTCGACCGGTGGGGGCGGCTTCGACGGCAGCAGAGTCGCTCATGACGGTCAACTTAGTGCCTGACCGGCACCCGTCCGAAATCGCATCGCGTTCGCCGATCACGGCAGAAGCGCGGTCGGGGCGCTCAGCCGTGCCGCGTCACGGCCGGGGGGCGCACCGAACATCCGGCGGTACTCCCGGCTGAACTGGGTGGGGCTGTCGTAGCCGACGAGATGGCCCACCCCCGCGATGTCCCCGGCGCGCGACAGCAACAGGTTCCTGGCCTCCTGCAGCCTGATCTGCTTCTGGAACTGCAGTGGGCTCATCGCGGTGACGGCCCGGAAGTGGCGGTGGAATGCCGACGGACTCATCCCGGCCATCGACGCCAGCTCGGCAATGCGCAGCGGCTCGGCATAGTTCTCCCTAATCCAGCGGATGGTTCTGTTGACATGGGCGAGCCCGCTCCCCGCGCTGCCGATCTGACTCACCACCGCGGCGTGCGGCCCGGTCAGCAGTCGCCACAGGATCTCCCGCTCGATGAGCGGGGCCAGCACGTCGGCGTCCTGCGGATGGTCCAGCAGCCGCACCATCCGCAGGACCGCGTCGAGCAGATCGGGCCCGGCCGGACCGGTCGACATCGCCGGCGCCGATGGCGACGGCCGCGCGCCGCTGCGGGCCGCCAGCATCAGATCGGTGATCGCCAGCGGGCGCAACTCGATGCCGATTCCCAACGCCGGGGTGCGTGGATCGGCACCGATGAAGTGCCCACTGACCGGCAGCTCGGCGGTGACGACCAGGACGTCGCCCGCGCGGTACTCGAAGACCTGGTCGCCGAGATGCAGTCGTTTGGCGCCCTGGGCCATCACGACCAGCAAGGGCGCGGTCAGCGAGTACTCCGGTGCCGATCCGGTGGCGCGGGACAGCAGCAGACCACCGATGGCCGTCGACATGTCCGGTGTCGCGTGGGCGTCCACCAGCTCGCGCAGTTCGGTCAGCGCCTCGTCGGGCCGTCGCATGCGGTCCAGCCAACCACGGAACGCCTGATCCATCCATAGTGAGCAGGATCAGGCAAGAGCTTGGGCGTATCGGTCTACCGTTCACCGGCACCACGGCGTTGTATCGACAGTGTCCGATCCGACGCCACGAAGGAGAACAAAGATGACACTCGACCATTACGTCACGCTCGGCCGTTCCGGCCTGCGCGTGAGCCCATTCGCCCTGGGTGCCATGACATTCGGTGAGGATTCCGGTGGAGCCGGCTGCAGTGTCGCCGAGTCCGAGTCCATCATCACCAGCTACCTCGAGCGCGGCGGAAACTTCATCGACACCGCGAACTTCTACACCAACGGACACTCCGAGAAGATTCTCGGTGACTATTTCGCTGCGCGTCCCCATCGGCGGGATCGTGTCATCCTGGCGACCAAGTTCTTCACCAACATGTACCCGGGCGACCCCAACGGTGGGGGCGCCGGCAGACGGTCGATGGTGGCTCAACTCGAGGAGAGCCTGCGCCGGTTGCGCACAGACCACGTCGATCTGTACTGGCTGCACAACTGGGACCGGCACACACCGATCGAGGAGACCATGCGCACCCTCGACGATCTGGTCCGGGCTGGAAAGGTCCGCTACATCGGCTTCTCCAACATCCCCGCCTGGGTGACCGCCCAGGCGCAGACGATGGCGCTGCTCGCCCGCTGGACACCCCTGGTGGCGCTGCAGGTCGGCTACTCGCTGCTGAACCGCGCAGTGGAGGCCGAGATCGCCCCGCTGGCGTGGGACCAGGGCCTGGCGCTGGTGCCGTGGAGCCCGTTGCAGAACGGGTTCCTGTCAGGAAAATACCGGCGTGGGACGCACGTCACCGATTCTGCCCGGGCCGCCTTCGTCGGCGGTCCGACCGAGGCCGAGTTCACGGTGATCGATGCGGTCGCGGCCGTTGCCGAGGAACTCGACACCACCTCGGCCGCTGTGGCATTGGCGTGGCTGCGGGCCCGCCGCGGCACCGTCGTGCCGATCCTGGGAGCACGACGTCTCCAGCATCTGGAGACCAACCTCGCCGGCCTGGAGATCACCTTGACGCCCGATCAGCTGGAACGTCTCGACACGGTGTCCGCACCGCAACTGCAGGTTCCGGTGGCGCCCCAACTGCTGGCCGCGTTGCAGTTCGCCGGCGCGACGGTGGACGGACTGGCGTCGGTCGCCTATCCCCCGCTGGCCGAAGGCACCGCGCGGTACTAGCCGGGCAGGCGCCGGTTGAACAGCAGCGCCCCCAGCGCGGCGAGCGCCAGCAGAGCGGAACCGAGCCGGAGCCAGCCCACGCTGGCGTCGCCCTTGATGGTCTCGTAGCCGATCTGCTCCTGCAGGTCGGTGAAAACTTGCTTGAGTTGCTCGAGGCTGGATGCGGTGAACGCCTCGCCGCCGGACAGGTCGGCGATCTTCTTGAGCATCTCGTCGTCGACCGGGACCGGCTGGCGCTGGTCGTTGATCTCGACGTAGCCGTACGGGGTGCCGAACGACACCGTGGAGATCGGCACCCCTTGGTCCTTGGCGGTGCGCGCGGCGGTGTAGGCGCCCTTGGGGTTGTCCGGGTTGGACGGCACGGTCTCCTTGCCGTCGGACATCAGCACGATGCGCGCCGGTGGCGGTTCGTCGCCGCCGCCGATCACCGCGCCGACGGTGGCCACCGCCTGCAGTGCGGTGAAGATGCCCTCACCGGTGGCGGTGCGGTCGGCGAGCTGCAACTTGTCGATCGCGGTCTTGGTGGCCTCACGGTTGGTGGTCGGTGACACCAGCACCGTCGCGGTGCCCGCGTAGGCGATCAGGCCGAGGTTGATGCCCGGGGTCAGCTGGTCGGCGAACTGTTTGGCCGCTTCCTGCGCGGCGACCAGCCGGTTGGGGGCCACGTCGGTGGCCCGCATCGACTGCGAGACGTCGACGACGAGCATCACCACGGCCCGGTTGCGCGGGATCCGCACATCGTGGGTGGGCCCGGCCATCGCGATCGTGAACGACACCAGCGACAGGATCAGCAGCACCGCAGGCAGGTGCCGCAGCCGGCTGGGCCGTTTGGGCGCCACGCTCTCCAGCAGCTCCATGTTCGCAAAGCGCAGCATCCGCCGCTGGCGGGACAGCTGCATCACGACGTACAGCGCGATGATCCCGAGCACGACGAAGAAGAACAGGAAGAACCACGGATGTTCGAAACCTGAGAGCGACATCGGTCCGAGCAACGGTAAAGTCATGCGTCACTTGTCATTTCGTCGTTATCGGGATCGTCGGAGAAGTCATCACCGCGATGCGAGCGCACCGCGGCGCCGGCTCGCGACGAACCGGACCACGTCGGCGATCCAGTCCCGGTCGGTACGCAGGGTCAGCAGCGGGGCACCACAGCGGCGCAGGGTGCGTGCCACCTCGGCGCGGTGCGCCGCGGCGGCCCTGGCGAAGTCGGTGCGCAACTGCTCGTCGATGGTGAACTCGCGGGTGCGGCCGGTCTCGGTGTCCTGCAGCACGACATCACCCACGTCGGGCAACTCGATGTCCCGCGGGTCCAGGATCTCGATCCCGAGTACCTCGTGTCGGCCGGCGACGGCGCGCAGCGGACGCATCCAGTCGATCGGCCCGAGGAAATCGCTGATGATCACGGCCATGCCGCGGCGCCGCTCCGGCCGCCGCAGTGCGTCGATCGCCGCGGCGAGGTCACCGCGCACCCCCACCGGCGCGCGCGGGGTGGTGGCGATGGCCCGCAGCAGTTCCTGCTCGTGCATGCGGCCCGACAGCGCGGGCACGCGGCGGGTGGTCTCGCCGTTGGAGATGATCGCGCCGATCCGGTTGCCGCCGCCGCTGTTGAGGAATGCGATCGACGCGGCCGCAGCCACCGCCAGGTCGCGCTTCTCGCAGTTGGCGGTGCCGAAGTCCAGGCTGGCCGACATGTCGACCACCAGCCACGTCTCCAGCTCGCGGTCGGCGATCATCTGCCGGACGTGCGGATGGGTGGTGCGCGCGGTCACCGACCAGTCCATCCGCCGGACGTCGTCGCCGGGCTGGTAGACCCGCGACTCCCCCGGTTCGGATCCCGGGCCCGGCAGCAGCCCGAGGTGGTCACCGTGCAGCACACCGTCGAGCTTGCGGCGCACGGTGAGCTCGAGCTTGCGCAGCGCCGCGGTCAGCGCAGGGTCCCGGATCTCCCCGCGCTGCATCGACGGCAGGTCGACAGAGCGGCTTGAGCGGGTCACCAGGTCAGCGACCGCTCGCCGCGGCCGCCGCGGCCGGGACTACGGGCGGCACCGCATGCCCCTGCTGCGGAATCGCGTTCACCTGCGGCAGCGCGACTGTCTGCAGGATGCGGTTGACCACGGTCTCGGCGGAGATCTCGTCGGCCAGCGCGTCGTAGGTCAGCACCAGGCGGTGCCGCAGCACGTCCGGAATGATCTCGACGACGTCCTGCGGGATCACATAGTCGCGGCCGCGCACCAGGGCCAGCGCCCGGGACGCGGCGATGATGCCCAGCGACGCGCGCGGGGACGCGCCGTAGGCGATCCACGCCTTGGCGTCCGGCATGCCGAACTTCTCCGGTTCGCGGGTGGCGGTGACGATGCGCACCACGTAGTCGACCAGCGCGTGGTGGACGAAGGTGTTGGCGGCGACGTCCTGCAGGCGCAGCAGGTCACCGGTGTTGAGGATCGCCTTGGGCTCCGGCGGCTTCACGCCCATCCGGTAGATGATCTCGCGCTCTTCCTCCGGCGTCGGGTAGTCGACGTTGAGCTTGAACAGGAAGCGGTCACGCTGGGCCTCCGGCAGCTGGTAAACGCCTTCCTGCTCGATCGGGTTCTGGGTGGCCATCACCAGGAACGGGCTGGGTAGCGGGAAGGTCCTGCCGCCGATGGAGATCTTGCGCTCGGCCATCACCTCGAGCAGCGCGGACTGCACCTTGGCCGGCGCACGGTTGATCTCGTCGGCAAGCAGGAAGTTGGCCACCACGGGGCCGAGTTCGATGTCGAACTCTTCCTTGCCCTGCCGGTAGATGCGGGTGCCGACGATGTCGGTGGGCACCAGGTCGGGGGTGAACTGGATGCGGGCGAACGTCCCGCCGACCACCTTCGCGAAGGTCTCGACGGCGAGTGTCTTGGCCACGCCGGGGACGCCTTCGAGCAGCACGTGCCCCTTGGCCAGCAGCCCCACCAGCATCCGCTCGACGAGCAGGTCCTGGCCGACGATGATCCGCTTGACCTCGAAGATCGCCCGCTCCAGGGTGTGCACCTCGTTCTGCAGACCGCCGTTGGACTGCGCGGAACCGGACTGCGCAGGCGCGGCGTGCGCACCCGCGGAGTAGCCCTGTGCCGGGGCCTGTCCGGGATATCCTCCAGCGCCCTGCGGCGGTCCACTCGGTGAGGTCATCAACATTCCTTCCACATGCGCCGTACATGCTGGCCACTCGCGGCGCGGCCCGTGCTGGCCGCGCGCTCGCCGTCAACTATTCCAGGCGGTTGGAGATCCGTCGACGTCGCCCGTGCTGCTCAGCTTTAACTCAGGCCACACTCAGGATTCGATGATGCGGGCCACGTACGGCTGCAGGCCGGACATGCGCACGGGGCTGACGGTCACTTTGCCGGCACTACCCGAGGACTCCAGCATCTTGCCGCCGCCGAGGTAGATCGCGACGTGCTGGCTGCCGTTGGGACCCCAGAACAGCAGATCGCCGCGCTTGGCCTGCTGGACCGGGACCTTGCGGCCGGTGTTGTACTGATCGCCGGAGTACTTCGGGATCAGTACGCCCACGCCGGCGTAGGAGAACTGGGTGAAGCCGGAGCAGTCGTAGCCGACGGTGTTGGCGCCCGAGTCGATGCCGCGGCTGGGACCGTTGGGCTTACCGCCGCCCCACGAGTACGGGGTGCCGATCTGGGTGCCGCCGCGCCGGATCACGTACTCGATGGCCGCGGGCCCCCGAACGACGCCGGGGGCGACACCGGTTGCGTCCTTGGGCGCCAGCCCGATGGTCTGCAGGAACTTGCGGCCCAAGTCCATGGTCACCTGGGTGGCCTGGGCGGTGGCCGCCAGCGACGCGTTCGCGATCGCCAGCGGGTCGCCGGGCGCGCCGGCGCTGAAGATCTTCGGCAGGGTCGGGTCCCACTGCCCGCTGTCGGGTTGGGCGGTGGCCGGCGCGACAGCGCCTGCCAGCAGTGCGACGGCGGTTGCCACCGCGATGACGAAGCGACGCAGGGCGATCACCACTCGATCATTCGGGTCACGAACGGGGTCATCCCGCTGGTGCGCACCGGCGAGATCTTGACCACCGAACCGGTGTACGGGGCTTCCAGCATCTGGCCGTCGCCGAGGTACATCGCGACGTGCTGGCTGGCATTGGGGCCGTAGAAGATCATGTCGCCGCGGCGCATCTGCGACGACGGCACCTTGCGGCCTGCGTTGTACTGCGAGCCCGAGTAGTGGTCGAGCTTGATGCCGACGCCGGCGAACATGTAGAGCATCAGACCGGAGCAGTCGAAGCCGACCGTGTTCGCGCCGCGGTCGATTCCGCGGCTGGGGCCGGAGGCGTTACCGCCGCCCCACGAGTACGGCACACCCATCTGCGACATGCCGCGCTTGATCACGTACTCGGTGGCCTGCCTGCCGTACAGCGTCGGGATCGCACCGTTGGTGATGCCGGTCGGGGTCGGCAGCAGACCGATGCTCTGCAGGAACTTGCGGCCGAGATCCTGGGTGACCTTCAACGACGTCGTGATGATCTTGATGACCGCGTTGATGATCTGGATCGGATCGCCGCTGACGAACGCGCTCGGGATCTGGGGCAGCGTCATGTCCCAGGCGGTCTCGCGGTTGCCGGTCGCGGGGTCGACGTCCCAGTCGGCACTGCCGCCGCCCGGGGCGGGCGCCGCAGCCGACCCCGGCGCGGGCTTGGCCGCCCCCGCGGGCGCGGCGGCGGGTCCGGTGCCCGACGGGGCGGCCAGCGTCCTGGCCTCCTGCAGCTTGGCCTGCGCCTGCGCGCGCTCGGCGGTGAGCCGGTCGAGTTCGACCTGCTGGGACTTGAAGGTCTCCTGGGCGTTGGTCAGCGCGGCCACCGCGTCCTGCTGGCTGCCCTCGGCGGCCTTGACCGCGTCATCGGCCTGGCGCTGGGCCAGCCGGGCGGCGGACTCCCGGTTGACCTGTTCGGTGCGGGCCCGCTGCAGATCGGCCATCACCTTCTGCGAACTGATCGACAGCGCCTGCCCGGTCGCCGCGGTGCGCAGGATGTCCGACGGATCGGACGCGCTCAGATAGGAACTCGACGGTCCGCTGACATACATCGACGCGGCGAAGGTGTCGAACCGGTCCTGCGCGGCGGCGATCGCGGCGTTGGCGTCCTTGACGCGCTGCGCGCTGGCGTCGACCTCGAGCTTGGCGGCCTCTGCCTTTTCCCGGGCGTTCTGCACGTCGAGGATCGCCTTGTTGACGCTCTCCTGCTGCATCTGGATCTGCGCGCCGAGGTCCTGCAGTTTCTGATTGACGTTGGCGACGTCGGTCACCAGCGCGGCCAGGCCGCTCTGCTGGACAGGCTGCGCCAGGGCCAGGTTGGGCGCCAGGTTCGGCAGCGTGATGACCATGCCCATCGACATGCCCATAGCCAGCGACGCCGCGCACAGCCGCGAAGCGGAGGCGCTGCCGGGGGTGCGTCTCATTCGACTCGAATCTCCTCAGGCTCCACGCATAGGTGTCGGCACAGGGCCGGGCGCCCAAGCTCAGAAGTCACATCAGGAACAACCGCAACAACAGGCACCGATTGCACCGTACGTCACTTCTGACGCCAAAGAAACTTTAGCCACAAATTACAACAATGTAATTGCAATCGGTGTTATCAAATGGTGATCTTTGAATTTGCAGACGTAGCTGCGTGCGTCAGTCAGAGCTGGTGGAGGCACTATCGGCAGACGCATCGCGTTTGCCCCATTTCTGCAGCAGGCGGGTCGCGACGACGGCGAGAGCGACTGCGGAAACAACGACAATGGTGAATGGCGTCCACGGAAAGTGCGGGGCCGTCAACTCGCCCACGAAATTCTTCGACGACAGCACCGGATCCCCCGTCTTGGCCAGATCCTCGCCGGCCTCCAGGGTCACCCGGTCGAACTCCGGACTGTAGGTGCCGGCGAAGCTCGGGCTCAGCGCCAGCACCGTCGCGCCCGGGTTGTCGGCGCCGATCTCGGTGGCGACGTCGCGCAGCGGCGTGTGGATCGGCGGGTTCGCATCGACCACCACGATCTTGAGATCGATGCCCTGACTCTCGGCGTCCTCGACGACCTGCTCCAGTTGCGCCACCGCTTCGGGGTCCAGACCCCGGGCGCTGACACCCGTCGCAGCGACGTCGTCCCGCACGACGTCCATGCACACGTCGGGCGCGCCTGGCGCCGCCGGGTCGATGCCCACGGTCAGGCACAGCTCCGGCGGGATGTAGGTCGGCAGGAACGGCACGAAAAGCGGTCCGGTCACAGGCAAGCAGGCTAGCCGACGGCGCACACCCGGCCGCCACGACACGGACGCGACATTCTGGGTACCCGGCACAGGTGACAGCACGCCGACCCGGTGACGAGGCCCCGGCACCGACCTGGGGTTACTTACAGGACAAGCGTACTGTTAGGGTGACAAAGGCGCCGACACAGCCCGTCGCGGCCATGATCTGAATCCGGGAGTTGATGTGAGCAGCAAGAATTCATCCCTGAACTCGTTCGGGGCGAAGGACACGCTGAAGGTCGGAGACAACAGCTACGAGATCTACCGCCTCGACGCGGTCCCCGGTACCGACAAACTTCCCTACAGCCTCAAGGTGCTGGCCGAGAACCTGCTTCGCACCGAGGACGGCGCGAACATCACCAAGGAACACGTCGAGGCCATCGCCAACTGGGATCCCGAGGCCGATCCGAGCATCGAGATCCAGTTCACCCCGGCCCGGGTGATCATGCAGGACTTCACCGGCGTGCCGTGCATCGTCGACCTGGCCACCATGCGCGAGGCCGTCGGCGACCTCGGCGGCGACCCGCAGAAGGTCAACCCGCTGGCTCCTGCCGACCTGGTCATCGACCACTCCGTGATCGCCGATCTGTTCGGCACCGCCAACGCCTTCGAGCGCAACGTCGAGATCGAGTACGAGCGCAACGGCGAGCGCTACCAGTTCCTGCGCTGGGGCCAGGGCGCGTTCGACGACTTCAAGGTCGTCCCGCCCGGCACCGGCATCGTGCACCAGGTCAACATCGAATACCTGGCCAGCGTCGTGATGGAACGGGACGGGGTTGCCTACCCCGACACCTGTGTGGGCACCGACAGCCACACCACCATGGAGAACGGCCTCGGCGTACTCGGCTGGGGCGTCGGCGGCATCGAGGCCGAGGCGGCCATGTTGGGCCAGCCCGTGTCGATGCTCATCCCCCGCGTCGTCGGCTTCAAGCTCAGCGGCGAGCGCCGCCCGGGCGTCACCGCGACCGACGTCGTGCTCACCGTCACCGAGATGCTGCGCAAGCACGGCGTCGTCGGCAAGTTCGTCGAGTTCTACGGCGAAGGCGTGGCGGAGGTGCCGCTGGCCAACCGCGCCACCCTGGGCAACATGAGCCCCGAGTTCGGTTCCACCGCAGCGATCTTCCCGATCGACGAGGTGACCATCGATTACCTGCGGATGACCGGCCGCAGCGACGAGCAGCTCGCCCTCGTCGAGGCGTACGCCAAGGAACAGGGCATGTGGCACGACCCGAGCCGCGAACCCAAGTTCTCCGAGTACATCGAGCTGGACCTCTCCGACGTGGTGCCCTCGATCGCCGGGCCGAAGCGCCCGCAGGACCGCATCGCCCTCGACGACGCAAAGTCCGCCTTCCGCAAGGACATTCACAACTACGTCGAGAACGGCAATGCCGCGCCGCACTCGAACGTCGACGAGGCCGTCGACGAGACGTTCCCGGGCAGCGATCCGGTTGCGCTGTCCTTCGCCGACGAGGACTCGGTGGACGTGGTGTCGGCCGCCAACGGTGCCGAGGGCCGCCCACCAACCCGGTCACCGTGAAGTCCGACGAGCGCGGAGAGTTCGTCATCGACCACGGCGCCGTGGTGATCGCCGCGATCACCTCGTGCACCAACACCTCGAACCCGGAGGTGATGATCGGTGCGGCACTGCTGGCCAAGAACGCCGTCGAGAAGGGCCTGACCAGCAAGCCGTGGGTCAAGACGACCATGGCGCCCGGATCCCAGGTCGTCACCGACTACTACGACAAGGCGGGCCTGTGGCCGTACCTGGAGAAGCTGGGCTTCTACCTGGTGGGCTACGGCTGCACGACCTGCATCGGCAACAGCGGCCCGCTGCCCGAGGAGATCAGCAAGGCGATCAACGACAACGACCTGTCGGTGACCGCGGTGCTCTCCGGTAACCGCAACTTCGAGGGCCGGATCAACCCGGACGTGAAGATGAACTACCTGGCGTCGCCGCCGCTGGTGATCGCCTACGCGCTGGCCGGCAGCATGGACTTCGACTTCGAGAACGACTGCCTGGGCACCGACGAGAACGGCAACAAGGTGTTCCTCAAGGACATCTGGCCGTCGCAGAAGGACATCGACGACACCATCGCGTCGGCGATCAACACCGAGATGTTCAAGAAGAACTACGCCGACGTCTTCAAGGGCGACGACCGGTGGCGCAACCTGCCCACCCCCAGCGGAGACACATTCGAGTGGGCCGAGGACTCGACCTACGTGCGCAAGCCTCCGTACTTCGACGGGATGCCCGCCGAGCCGCAGCCGGTCACCGACATCACCGGCGCGCGGGTGTTGGCACTGCTGGGCGATTCGGTCACCACCGACCACATCTCCCCCGCAGGCAGCATCAAGCCGGGCACCCCGGCCGCGCAGTACCTGGACGAGCACGGTGTGGAGAAGAAGGACTACAACTCCTACGGATCGCGCCGCGGCAACCACGAGGTGATGATCCGGGGCACCTTCGCCAACATCCGGCTCAAGAACCAGCTGCTCGACGACGTGTCCGGCGGCTACACGCGCGACTTCACCCAGGATGACGCCCCGCAGGCGTTCATCTACGACGCCGCGCAGAACTACGCGAAGCAGGGCGTCCCGCTGGTCGTGCTCGGCGGCAAGGAGTACGGGTCGGGTTCATCGCGCGACTGGGCCGCCAAGGGCACCAGCCTGCTCGGTGTTCGTGCAGTCATCACCGAGTCCTTCGAGCGGATCCACCGGTCGAACCTGATCGGCATGGGCGTCATCCCGCTGCAGTTCCCCGAGGGTGAGTCGGCGGCGTCGCTGAAGCTCGACGGCACGGAGACGTTCGACATCACCGGCATCGAGGCGCTCAACGAGGGCAAGACCCCGAAGACGGTGCACGTGAAGGCCACCAAGGAGGGAAGCGACCCGATCGAGTTCGACGCGGTCGTGCGGATCGACACCCCCGGCGAAGCGGACTACTACCGCAACGGCGGCATCCTGCAGTACGTGTTGCGCAACATGCTCAAGACCACGTAGGGCGGGCTGATCTCACTGTGCCCCGGGTAACCGACGATCATCTGGCGGCCCGCCGCCGCCAGATCCTCGACGGTGCCCGGCGCTGCTTCGCGGAGTACGGATACAACGAGGCGACCGTGCGACGGCTCGAACAGACGATCGGGCTGTCGCGCGGCGCCATCTTCCACCATTTCCGCGACAAGGACACGCTGTTCTTCGAACTCGCCCGCGAGGACGCCGAACGGATGGCCGACGTCGCGGCGCGCGAGGGCCTGATCCAGGTGATGCGCGACATGCTCGCCGCGCCAGACCAATTCGACTGGCTGGCAACCCGGCTGGAGATCGCCCGCAAACTGCGGAACGACCCGACCTTCAGCCGGGGCTGGGCGGAGCGGTCCGCCGAATTGTCGGCGGCCACCACCGAGCGGCTCAGGCGCCAGAAACAGGCCGGCTGCGCGATGACGTCGAAGGCGACGTGCTGCGTACCTATCTGGAGCTGGTGCTCGACGGGCTGGTGGCCCGGCTGGCATCCGGCGACGACCCCGGAAAGCTCAGTGCCGTACTGGATTTGGTGGAGGATTCGGTCCGCCTACGGTAGGCCGCCCGGTCAGCCGGCCGCCCGCCGGCCGCGGTGGTTCGGGCCGCCGCGGCTGCGCATCGTCGCCCCCGATTCGCGCAGCAGGCTGTGGATGGAGCCGTAGGAATGGCCGGTGGCGGCCACCAGCGTTCGGATACTGGCGCCGCGCTCATAGGCGCTGCGCAACTCGGTCATCAGCTGATCTCTCGATTTGCCGTTTTTATTCACGTTCGCGCCTTCCCCGCATGCAGTGCCGCACGGATGTAGCGACCGCATACCCAACGGCGTGACCCTTGACACAGGGGAAACGTGAATTCTCAGGCCAATTCGATCAGATCGCGATACTCCTCGGACCAGAAATCCTCGGTGCCGTCGGGCAGCAACAGCACCCGCTGCGGATTGAGCGCCTCGGCGGCCCCGGGATCGTGGGTCACCAACACCACCGAGCCCTGATAGCTGCGCAGTGCGTCGAGTACCTGTTCCCGCGATGCGGGGTCGAGGTTGTTCGTCGGCTCGTCGAGCAGCAGCACGTTCGCCGTGGACGCGACGAGCCCGGCGAGCGCGAGCCGGGTCTTCTCGCCGCCGGACAGTGTGCCCGCGGGCTGTTCGAGCTGCGGACCGGTGAACATGAACGCCCCCAGGAGGCCGCGGAGATCCTGCTCTCCGGTGTCGGGAGCGGCGGACCGGATGTTCTCCCAGACGGTTCGCATGTTGTCGAGAGTGTCGTGCTCCTGGGCGAAGTAGCCGATCTTGAGTCCGTGTCCGGGTTCGAGTCCACCGGCGTCAGGGGTCTCCACCCCGGCCAGCAGGCGCAGCAGCGTGGTCTTGCCCGCGCCGTTGAGCCCGAGCACGACGACGCGGGAACCGCGGTCGATGGCCAGGTCCAGCCCGCTGAAGATCTCCAGCGAGCCGTACGTCTTGGTCAGACCCTTGGCGACCAGCGGGGTCTTGCCGCACGGTGCGGGCGTCGGGAACTTGATGCGGGCCACCTTGTCGGCCACCCGCTCCGCGTCGAGCTCGGCGATCATCCGCTCGGCACGGCGCAACATGTTCTGCGCGGCAACAGCTTTGGTGGCCTTCGCGCCCATCTTGGCGGCCTGCGCCCGGAGCGCGCCTGCCTTCTTCTCCGCGTTCGCGCGCTCGCGGCGGCGCCGCTGCTCGTCGGTGGCGCGGGCGTCGAGGTACTTCTGCCAGCCCATGTTGTAGACGTCGGCTTCGCCGCGGACCGCGTCGAGGAACCACACCCGGTTCACCACGTCGGCCAGCAGGTCGACGTCGTGACTGATCACGACGAGCCCGCCGCTGTGGTTCTGCAGGAAGGTGCGCAGCCAGCCGATCGAGTCGGCGTCGAGGTGGTTGGTGGGCTCGTCGAGCAGGAGCGTGGTGTCTGATCCCGAGCCGGTGTCCGACGCCGCGAACAGGATCCGGGCCAGCTCGACCCGACGGCGCTGACCACCGGACAGCGTGCGCAACGGCTGGGTGAGCACCCGGTCGGGCAGGCCGAGGCTCGCGCAGATCCGGCCTGCCTCGCTCTCGGCGGCGTATCCGCCGAGCGCGGCGAACCGCTCCTCCAGCTGGCCGTAGCGGCGGACGGCCTTGTCGCGTGCGGCGTCGTCGGCGACCTCGGCCATCAACGCCTGCTGTTTCTCCAGATCCGACAGCAGGGTGTCCAGGCCGCGCGCCGAGAGCACCCGGTCGCGGGCCAGCATGTCGAGGTCGCCCTCTTTGGGGTCCTGCGGCAGGTAGCCGACCTCTCCGGTGCGGGTCACCGTCCCGGCGTACGGCTCACCCTCCCCCGCGAGGATGCGCATCGTCGTCGTCTTGCCCGCGCCGTTGCGGCCGACCAGGCCGATGCGGTCGCCGGGCTGCACCCGCAGCGCCGACCCTTCGATCGAGAGAAGCGTGCGCGCTCCTGCGCGGACCTCGAGGTCCGTGGCGGTGATCACGCTGATGCTCCTGAAACTGATAGGCATGACGGGCTGCACCGCAACCCATGCCGTGGATGACTGGTTAAAGGCTAATGGCTCCGGCTGGCCTGAGGCCAATCGTTAACCACAGGCCCCTGCTACCGGTCGTCGGTGAAGTGCGGCGGACGCTTGTCCTTGCGGGCCGCCACCGCCTCCTCGAAATTGCTCGTCAGCAACCGGATGTAGAGCTGGCCGAGCCCCTCGGCCTGCATGTGGGCCTCCAGCGACCCGGCGTCCAGCCCGCTCCACAGCGTGCGCTTGGTCAGCTCGACGCCCGGCCGCGAGTACCCCGCGATGCGCTCGGCGATGTCGTAGCAGGTGGACAGGAGTTCGGCGGACGGGACCTGCCTGGACACCAGACCGATGCGCTCGGCCTCGTCGGCGTCGACGTCGCGGCCGGTGAGCATGATCTCGAACGCCCGCGAGGAGCCGATGGCGCGCGGCAGCAGGTAGCTCAGCCCCAGCTCGCTGGCCGTCAGCCCGTTGTTGATGCCCGCGGCCCGGAAGTACGCATCGGCTGCGGCCACCCGGATGTCGGCGGCCAGCGCCAGACACAGGCCGCCGCCGATCGCGGCGCCGTTGACCGCTGCGATGACCGGCTGATGCAGCTTGCGCAGCGCCAGGATGACGTCATCGAGCACCTCCATCGACCGGAGGCCGAACGACGGCCGGGTCAGCCCTTCCACGTGCGGCACCGATCCCGCCGACTTGTGGTCCGCCCCGGAGGAGAACCCGGCGCCCGCTCCGGTCAGCACCACGACGCGAACGTCGTTGTCGTGGTTGATCTGGTCCAGTGCGCTCTTGAGCGGAACCATCACGTCGAACGCCATCGAGTTCATTCGCTCGGGACGGTTCAGCGTCACCAGGGCGACGCCGGGTCGCGGATGTTCCACCAGCACGAAGCCGTCACCATCGGTCACGGCAAGCACACTAACGCGGGTGCTCAGTCCTGAGCGTTGTCCTGCGAGGCGACGGCGGCGTCGATGTCGAATTCTTTGATCTTCTGGACCAGGTCCTCCAGCGCGGCCGGCGGCAGCGCGCCTGCCTGGTTGAACACCAGCTTGCCCTTCTTGAACGCCATCAGCGTCGGGATGGAGCGGATGTCGGCCGCCGCGGCGAGCTGCTGCTCGGCCTCGGTGTCGACCTTCGCGTAGACGACGTCGGGATGCTTCTCCGACGATGCCGCGAACGTCGGGGCGAACGCCTTGCACGGTCCGCACCACGAGGCCCAGAAATCCACCAGGACGATCTCGTTGTCGGTGATGGTGTCGTTGAACTCTTCTGCGGTGATGTCTTGAGTAGCCACGGTTACCTCAACGTTCCTGTCGAATGGTGTGTTCCTGCCACGTCGGTGCCGCTGGTGACGCAGTGCCTCTACAAAGCGTAGGCCTTCACCCAGTCCACCTTCATCTGCGCGTGGAACGGGGCGGTGGGGCTCGGGTCCCCGGTCCACGGGTTGCCCACGGCGACGTTGAGGATGAGGTAGTGGTCCCAGACACCCGAGAACGGGGTCCAGTCCCCGCCGAGCGCCTCGTACTGCACCTTGGTGATCCGGCCCACCTCGACGCCGTCGACATGCCAGACGATGCGGTCGGCGTGCCAGTCCATCCCGTAGTCGTGGAAGCCCTGCGACAGATCCACCCCGAGGTCGGCGTCCACGCCGTGCAGCTTGACGTCGATGCCGTTGTTGCCCGCGGCCGGGCCGTGGATGTTGCCGGTCCAGGTGCTGCGTGAATCCGGGGTGCCCATGCCGGGGATCTCGACGATGTCGATCTCGCCCTGGCGCGGCCAGTCGTATTCGTGGCCGGGTTCGAGTCCGACCGACCAGAACGCCGGCAGCACCCCTTTGGTGACGGGCATCTGGATGCGCGCCACCACGCGGGTTCCCACCCCGATGGACTGCTTGCCCATCGTCACCACGCGCGCCGAGGTGTAGTTGTGCGGTGCGCCGAGCCGGTCCGGGGTGGCCTCTCTGCGCGCCTCGATGACGAGGTTCCCGTCCGCGTCGATGTAGACGTTGTCGCCGTCGGTGTAGTACTGGTTCTCCCCTGCCGACTGTCCCCACCGCCCCGTCTGCAGCCCCCAGTACCGCAGAGCCTCGTCCATGCTGGAGAAGTTGGTCTCCCACAAGGGCTTCGGGTGCGACGGCGGGTTCGGCTGCGGGATCACCACGTTGCGGTAGATCAGCGACCGCCGGACCAGCCAGCGGGCCTGCGCGGTCTTCGACACCGGGATGGCGAGCCAGTCGGTGCCCATCTTCTTGCTGCGGATGCCGATGGAGTACAGCAAGTCGACGATCATCGAGCCCCACGTCACCTCGGTGCTCGTCGCCGCGGCGACCAGTACCGGATCCACCTCGACGGCGGCGGTGGTGCGCAGCGTGACGGCTTCGACGACGGGTTCGGCGGACTCCGCCGGCATGGGCGTCACCCGGCCAACAGCGCGGTCCCGGCGGGCCTCGTCGGTCGCGTCTGCTCTCGGCGCCTCGTCCGGTGTCGCAGCCCCGGTTCCGGTGCCGTCGTGCAGATCCTGGTCGGCAGGGTCGGCGGGTGCCTCGTCGACCGGGTCCTCGTCGAGCTGCTCCGCCGCGTCGTCGTCTGCGCCGCCGTCGGTGTCCTCGTCTGCGGCAGCGTCTTCCGCCTCGTCCTCAACGTCGTCCTCAACGTCGTCCTCAACGTCGTCCTCGACGTCGGCGGCGCCGTCCGTGCTGTCCTCGCTGGTGTCGCCGGGAGCCGTGTCGTCGGTCGCGGCACCGCTACTCCCGGGGCCCTCGGCCGCCGCCGTCGCCGACGTGCTCGGCGCGGTGTCGGTGTCCGCACCGGCCGACGCCGTCGCAGCACCGGTGATCATCGCCGCGCCGAGGCCGGCCGCCATCACCCCGCCGGCCAGCCAGTGTTTGCGGACGCGTGTCCGCGATCCGGTGCGGCGGCCGTTGCTCATTGCGACATCCGTTCTCGTGGCGCGATGGTGGAGCAGCGATCCGCGCAGGCAGGAGAGCTAATGCAATTGCTTAGCGGAGATCTCCCAAGGAACAGCCTTAGCAGGCTCCTCCCAGCTATCGCGGTGTGCGGAGCAAACGTTAGCGAACCATCAACGGGCGCGCGTGTTTTCGACCGAAATCACGTGCGGGCAGAAGTCACGCAGAGATCCGGGAAGGTGGCTGCGGCGCACGCTGATGAATTTGCCAGCGCATGCGTCAGCCGGGGTCGGGCGGGCAACATGCCGCCCGCGGAATGGCGTTTCCCGACGCGCACGAACGCGCCGGGCTGCCACGTCGAATTTGCCTACTCCGAGCGGGCAAGCCCGGGCAGGCGTACGGAGAGTGAGACGGTCAGACGGTGAAGCCGAGCGCCCGCAGTTGTTCGCGGCCGTCCTCGGTGATCTTGTCCGGCCCCCACGGCGGATTCCACACCCAGTTGATCTTGATCTCGTCGACCAGACCGGCGCCGACCAGCGCCGTGCGGGACTGGTCTTCGATCACGTCGGTCAGCGGGCAGGCGGCCGAGGTCAGCGTCATGTCGATCAGCGCGACCGGGCCCGCCTCGCTCTTCTCCAGGTTGATGCCGTAGACCAGGCCGAGGTCGACGACGTTGATGCCCAGCTCCGGGTCGACGACGTCACGCATCGCCTCCTCCAGCTCGGCGAGCAGCTCGCCGTTGGGCTCCACCGATTCGGGGCTCGCTCCGCCCGCGGGTGCCGTGTCAGTCATGTGAAATCTCCTCGGAATTCTCGGGCCCGTAGGCCTGCGCCACTGCCGCTTTGAAAGCCGTCCAGCCCAGCAGCGCGCACTTCACGCGCGCCGGGTACTTCGCGACGCCGGCGAAGGCGATGCCGTCACCGATCACGTCCTCGTCGCCGTCCACCTTGCCGCGCGACGACACCATCTCGGAGAACGCCGCCACCGTCTTGAGCGCATCCCCGACCGTCTGCCCGATCACCTGGTCGGTGAGCACCGACGTCGACGCCTGGCTGATCGAACATCCCTGACCGTCGTACGAGACGTCGGTGACGGTCTCGCCGTCCTCGGACAGCGCCACCCGCAGCGTCACCTCGTCCCCACAGGTGGGGTTCACGTGCTGCACCTCGGCGGCGAACGGCTCCCGCAGACCGCGGTGGTGCGGATGCTTGTAGTGATCCAGGATCACTTCCTGGTAGATCTGCTCCAGACGCACCGTCAGTTCCTGCCCGCCGGGTCGAAGAACTCGACGGCCCTGCGCACGCCGGCCACCAGCCGGTCCACCTCCTCGACGGTGTTGTACACCGCGAAGGATGCGCGCGCGGTCGCGGCGATGCCGAACCGGCGGTGCAGGGGCCACGCGCAGTGGTGACCGACGCGCACCGCGACGCCGTCGTCGTCGAGCACCTGCCCGACGTCGTGTGCGTGCACACCGTCGACCACGAACGACACCGGCGACCCGCGCCCGTCCATCGTGGCCGGTCCGATGATGCGGACACCGTCGATCCCGCCGAGCCCGGCCAGCGCCGCGGCCACCAGTTCCCGCTCGTGTTCTTCCACGGCGGGCATGCCCAGCGCATCCAGATACCGTGCGGCCGCGGCGAGCCCGACCACCTGTGAGGTCATCGGGGTGCCCGCCTCGAACCGCTGCGGTGCGGGGGCATAGGTGGTGGTTTCCATCGTGACCGTCTCGATCATCGAACCGCCGGTCAAGAACGGCGGCATCGCGTCGAGCAGTTCACGCCGGCCGTAGAGCACGCCGATACCGGTGGGTCCCAGCATCTTGTGCCCGGAGAACGCCGCAAAGTCGACGTCCAGCGCGTGGAAGTCGACCGGCTGGTGCGGTACCGACTGGCAGGCGTCGAGCATTACGAGCGCACCGACCGCCCTGGCCCGCGCGACCAGCTCCGCCACCGGGGCGACCGCGCCGGTCACATTCGAATGGTGGCTGAACGCGATGACTTTGACGTTGGCGTCGAGTTCCAGCGAGTCGAGGTCGATGCGCCCGTCGTCGGTGACGCCGAACCACTTCAACGTCGCCCCGGTGCGCTGCGCCAGCTCCTGCCACGGCACCAGGTTGGCGTGGTGCTCCAACTCGGTGGTGACGATGACGTCGCCCGGCCCGACCGCGTGCTCGAACCGCTTGTCTCCCAGCGCGTACGCCACCAGGTTGATCGCCTCGGTGGCGTTCTTGGTGAACACCAGCTCGTCGGAGTCGGCGCCCACGAACGCGGCGATGTCCTCGCGGCCCTGCTCGTACGCGTCGGTGGACTCCTCCATCAACTGGTGCGCGCCGCGATGGACCGCACCGTTGGAGGTGAGCAGGAAGTCACGCTCGGCGTCGAGCACGGCAAGCGGCTTCTGCGACGTCGCCCCGGAGTCGAGGTACGCCAACCGGTTCCCGCCCCGCATCACCCGGCTCAGGATCGGGAAGTCCGCCCTGACCCTGGCCACCTCGGCGGCGTCGAGCGCCTGTGCCGACGTCGTCACGTCAGGCCCCTGCAGCGGCAGCCTGGGTGAAGCGCTCGTAGCCGTTCTCTTCGAGCTGATCGGCGAGCTCGGGCCCACCCGACTCGATGATCCGGCCCTGGTAGAACACGTGCACGAACTGCGGCTGGATGTAGCGCAGGATGCGGGTGTAGTGCGTGATCAGCAGGACACCGGCGTTCTCGGCGTCCTTGAACCGGTTCACGCCTTCGCTGACGACACGCAGCGCGTCGACGTCCAGACCGGAGTCGGTCTCGTCGAGGATCGCGATCTTGGGCTTGAGCAGACCCAGCTGCAGGATCTCGTGGCGCTTCTTCTCGCCGCCGGAGAAGCCCTCGTTGACGCTGCGCTCGCCGAACGCCGGGTCGATGTCGAGATCGCCCATCGCGGACTTGACCTCTTTGACCCAGTGGCGCAGCTTCGGCGCCTCGCCGCGCACCGCGGTCGCCGCGGTCCGCAGGAAGTTCGACATCGACACGCCCGGCACCTCGACCGGGTACTGCATGGCCAGGAAGAGCCCGGCGCGCGCTCGCTCGTCGATGCTCATCTCCAGCACGTCCGCACCGTCGAGGGTGATCGATCCGGAGGTGACGGTGTACTTGGGGTGGCCGGCGATCGCGTAGGACAGCGTCGACTTGCCCGACCCGTTCGGGCCCATCACGGCGTGCGTCTCACCCGAGTTGACGGTCAGGTTCACGCCTTTGAGGATCGGCACCTCGTCGCCCTCGGGGGTGAAGACCGAGGCGTGCAGGTCCTTGATTTCCAGTGTGGTCATGGCTAGGAGGTTCTCGATTCCGTGATTGCTAGTTCTCGTTCGATGGCTTCGGTCAGGCGCTCACGCACGGCGGGGACGGCGATCTTCGCGATGATCTCGTTGAAGAAGCCGCGCACCACCAGGCGACGCGCCTGGGCCTCGGGGATGCCCCGGGCCCGTAGGTAGAACAGTTGCTCGTCGTCGAAACGTCCGGTGGCACTGGCGTGCCCGGCTCCGACGATCTCGCCGGTCTCGATCTCGAGGTTGGGCACCGAGTCCGCGCGGGCGCCGTCGGTGAGCACCAGGTTGCGGTTCACCTCGAAGGTGTCGGTGCCGGTGGCCTCGGCGCGGATCAGCACGTCACCGATCCACACCGTGTGCGCGTCGGGCTTCTTCGAGTCCGGATCACCTTGCAGCGCACCCTTGTACAGCACGTCGGACTTGCAGTTGGGCTGCGAATGGTCGACCAGCAGGCGCGATTCGAAGTGCTGTCCGTCGTCGGCGAAGTAGGTGCCGAGCATCTTGGCGTCTCCGCCGGGCCCGTCGTAGCGCACGGTGGCGGTGGTGCGCACCACGTCGCCGCCCAGGGTCACGTTGACGTGCCCGAGCACGGCGTCCTTGCCCAGCCGGGCGTGGTGGGCGCTGACGTGGACGGTGTCGTCGGCCCAGTCGGCGATCCAGATGACACCGAGGCCGGCCGAGTCGCCGACGATGATCTCGACGTTGTCGGCGTAGACACCGCTGCCGCGGAGGTCGACGACCACGATGGCCCGGGACAGTTCCTCGACCCGGATCTGCAGGTGGCCGTAGGCGACCGCGTCCTCGCCGGGTCCGGTGACGACGATCTCGATCGGCTCGACCACCTCGGTGTCGCGCGCGACGGTCACGATGGTCGCCGACTCGAACGCCGAGAACGCCTGCGCGGCAACCCGATCGGACGGCACACCGGCCTGCCCGAGACGCGCGTCGCCGCGGGCCACGGTCTCGACCGTGACGCCCGGACGTTCGGTGACGGTGATGTCCGCCTTGCCGGTCGCGACGGCCGAGCCGTCGTGCAGCCCGCGCAGCCGCTTGAGCGGGGTGAACCGCCACAGCTCGTCTCGGCCGCCGGGGACCTCGAACGCGTTGACGTCGAACGAGGAGAACAGCTCACCCTTGTTCAGGTTCAGTAACGAGCCTGTCTTCTTGGCACCCTCGACCGCGGTGGTCAGATCGTTGCTCACTAACCCACGGCCCCTTCCATCTGCAGCTCGATCAGCCGGTTGAGCTCCAGCGCGTACTCCATCGGGAGCTCCTTGGCGATCGGCTCGACGAAGCCGCGCACCACCATGGCCATGGCCTCGTCCTCGGTCAGGCCGCGGCTCATCAGATAGAACATCTGATCCTCGCTGACCTTGGACACCGTGGCCTCGTGACCCATCGTGACGTCGTCCTCGCGGATGTCGACATACGGGTAGGTGTCGGAGCGGCTGATGGAGTCCACCAGCAGCGCATCGCATTTCACGCTCGAGCGGGAGCCGTGCGCACCCTTGTTGACCTGGACCAGGCCACGGTAGGACGCGCGGCCGCCGCCGCGGGCCACCGACTTGGACACGATGTTGCTCGAGGTGTTGGGCGCCAGGTGCAGCATCTTGGCACCGGTGTCCTGATGCTGGCCCTCGCCGGCGAACGCCACCGAGAGCACCTCGCCCTTGGCGTGCTCACCGGTCATCCACACGGCCGGGTACTTCATCGTGACCTTGGAGCCGATGTTGCCGTCGACCCACTCCATGGTGGCGCCGGCCTCGGCCCGCGCCCGCTTGGTCACCAGGTTGAAGACGTTGTTCGACCAGTTCTGGATGGTCGTGTAGCGGCAGCGGCCACCGGGCTTGACGATGATCTCCACGACGGCGCTGTGCAGCGAGTCGCTCTTGTAGATCGGCGCGGTACAACCCTCGACGTAATGCACGTAGGCGTCCTCGTCGACGATGATCAGCGTCCGCTCGAACTGGCCCATGTTCTCGGTGTTGATCCGGAAGTAGGCCTGCAGCGGGATGTCCACGTGCACGCCCTTGGGGACGTAGATGAACGAGCCACCCGACCACACCGCGGTGTTGAGCGCGGAGAACTTGTTGTCCCCGGCCGGGATCACGGTGCCGAAGTACTGCTTGAACAGTTCCGGATGCTCTTTGAGCGCGGTGTCGGTGTCGAGGAAGATGACGCCCTGCGCCTCAAGGTCTTCGCGGATCGAGTGGTAGACGACCTCGGACTCGTACTGGGCGGCGACACCGGAGACCAGGCGCTGCTTCTCGGCTTCCGGGATACCCAGCTTGTCGTAGGTGTTCTTGATGTCGGCGGGCAGGTCGTCCCAGGTGGCGGCCTGCTTCTCGCTGGAGCGCACGAAGTACTTGATGTTGTCGAAGTCGATGCCGTCGAGGTCGGAGCCCCAGTTCGGCATCGGCTTCTTGTCGAAGGTGCGCAGCGCCTTGAGGCGGACGTCGAGCATCCACTCGGGCTCGCTCTTCTTCGCCGAGATGTCGCGGACCACCGCTTCGGACAGCCCGCGCTGCGCGCTGGCGCCCGCGACGTCGGAGTCGGCCCAGCCGTAGCCGTACTTGCCCAGCGAGGCGATGGCCTCTTCCTGGGTCAGCGTCTCCGGCTTGACCTCCGGTGTGAGTGTCATTGCGACACACTCCTTTTGCTCTGTGGTGGCTTCGGCGCGGGCTGTGTGCCGAAGATTCGTGTTGTCCAGATTCGTGTTGTCCGTAGCTCAGCGCTCGGCCGGTACCAGCGGCACGTGGGTGGTACAGGCACAGTCGCCGTTGACGATGGTCGCGAGCCGTTGCACGTGTGTGCCCAGCACCTCGGACATCGCCTGCTGTTCGGCCTCACACAACTCGGGGAACTGCTCGGCGACGTGCGAGACCGGGCAATGATGCTGACAGATCTGCACGCCGCGCAGCGGACCGCCCACCCTGGCGGTGGTGGTCGCATACCCGGCGCTGCTGAACGCCTCGGCGATCCCGTCGGCCGCGGCCTCGATGTCACCGTCGGAGGCCGCCTCGCCGACCGGGTCCACCCCGGCCAGGATCGTGTCGATGCGGCGACGCGCGAACGTGCGCACCGCGTCGTCCCCGCCGATCTCCCGGAGCTGGCGCATGGCCGCCGAGGCGAGATCGTCGTAGGTGTGCTCCAGTTTGGCCCGGCCGGCTGCGGTGAGCTGGTAACGCTTGGCCGGTCTGCCCCGGCCCGCGTGCTGCCAGGCGGCCGCGGCGTTGGCCTGTGCCTCACCGGCGTCGATCAGCGCGTCAAGATGTCTGCGCACACCCGCCGCCGACAATCCCAACTGCTCTCCGATCCGGCTCGCGGTGATCGGGCCCGACTCGAGCAGCAGCTGGATGATCGCTCCCCTGGTGTGACCGTCGGCAGCATGCGGGGACGCCGAGACAGGCGCCTCCGAACTCTGCGGACGGATTTTCACAACACCAGTGTGACCCAATTCCCTGACCTGGTCCACCAAGGGCACCCTTAGCCGGACCGTCGCGTTTCTCACAGCCGTCGCCCCGGCCGCCGGGGAATATTCGCCCGCTACGCTGCCATCGTGGCAGCCCGCCGACACTCTCTCAGCTCGTCGATCGCGCGATTGCACGGCGACGAACGGACCGTCGGCACCCCACTGAACGCCGCCGAGTTCGTCGCGATGCGGCGCACCCGACTCTTCGGCGCCACCGGCACCGTGCTGATGGCCATCGGCGCGCTCGGTGCGGGAGCGCGGCCGGTGGTGCAGGACCCCACGTTCGGCGTCCGGCTGCTCAACCTGCCGTCACGGATCCAGACGGTGTCGTTGACCATGACCACCACCGGCGCGGTGATGATGACGCTGGCCTGGCTGATGCTCGGCCGTTTCGCGCTCGGTCCGCGCAAGATGACGCGCAGCCAACTCGACCGCACGCTGATGCTGTGGGCGTTGCCGCTGCTGCTCGCGCCGCCGATGTACAGCAAGGACGTCTACTCCTACCTGGCGCAGAGCGAGATCTCCCTGCAGGGCAACGACCCCTACGAGGTCGGCCCTGCCACGGGGCTGGGTCTGGACCACGTGTTCACGCTGTCGGTGCCGAGTATGTGGCGGGAGACCCCCGCCCCCTACGGACCCCTGTTCCTGTGGATCGGGCGCGGCATCTCGTGGCTGACCGGGGAGAACATCGTCGAGGCCGTGCTCTTCCACCGCCTCGTCGTACTGCTGGGCGTCGGCATGATCGTCTGGGCCACGCCGCGCCTGGCCCGCCGCTGCGGTGTCGCCGAGGTCAGCGCGCTGTGGCTGGGCCCGGCCAACCCGCTGCTGTTCATGCACCTGGTGGCCGGCATCCACAACGAGGCGCTGATGCTGGGGCTGATGCTGGCCGGCACCGAGTTGGCGCTGCGCGGAGTCGACGCCGCGACGCCACTGATGCCCCGGCCACTGACCTGGCCGCACGGCCGCGAGGAGTGGCTCCGCTGGTATCCGCTGGCGATGCTGATCGCCGGCGCGGTGCTGATCACGCTGTCCTCGCAGGTGAAGCTGCCCTCGCTGCTCGCGCTCGGTTTCGTGGCGATGGCGCTGGCCAACCGCTGGGGCGGGACGGTCAAGGCCTTCCTGGTGGCGAGTACCTCGCTGGGAGTGGTGTCGCTGGCGGTGATGGCGCTGATCGGCTGGGCCAGCGGGCTGGGCTTCGGCTGGTTGTTCACCCTCGGCACCGCCAACGTGGTGCGCAGCTGGATGTCGCCGCCGACGCTGCTGGCGCTGGGCACGGGCCAGGTCGGGATTCTGCTCGGGCTCGGCGACCACACCACCGCGGTGCTGTCACTGACCCGTGCGATGGGTGTGACGTTGATCGCGGTGATCGTGCTGTGGCTGCTGTTCGCCGTGTTGCGCGGCCGGCTGCACCCGGTCGGCGGCCTGGGCGTCGCGCTCGGCGCCACCCTGCTCCTCTTCCCCGTCGTACAGCCCTGGTACGTGCTGTGGGCCATCATCCCGCTGGCTACCTGGGCCACCCGGCCCCGCTTCCGAGCCGCGGCCATCGCCGTCACGCTGGTGGTCGGCATCTTCGGCCCGACCGCCAACGGCGACCGGTTCACGCTGTTCCAGATCGCGATGGCGACCGTGGCCAGCACGGTGATCCTGCTCGTCCTGATGGCGTTGACCTACCGCCGGTTGCCGTGGCGGGTCCGGGCCGAGGAACCTGCAGAGGAGCCGTCCGCGCCACCGCCGCCACCGAGCCCCAAGCCCGACGCCTACGCTGAGTCCCCGTGACCTCCCCGCCGTCCGGTGCCCTCGGCTCCTCCCGCGAGCGCTCGTCGGCCCCCGTCCAGTTACGCGGGGTCAGCAAGAAGTACGGGGCGACGACCGCCGTGGCCTCCCTCGACCTCGACGTGCAGACCGCCGAGGTCTTCGCGCTGCTGGGGCCGAACGGCGCGGGCAAGACCACGACCGTGGAGATGTGCGAGGGCTTCCTGAAGCCTGATTCCGGTTCGATCAGGATCCTGGGCCTCGACCCGGTCGCCGACAACGCCCAGGTGCGCGCGCGCACCGGGGTGATGCTGCAGGGCGGCGGCGCCTATCCGGCGGCGCGGGCCGGCGAGATGCTCGATCTGGTCGCCTCCTACGCCGCTGACCCGCTGGACCCGAAGTGGTTGCTGGACACCCTGGGGCTGACCGATTCGGCGCGTACCACCTACCGGCGGCTGTCCGGCGGGCAGCAGCAGCGGCTCGCGCTCGCCTGCGCGGTGGTGGGCCGCCCCGAACTGGTGTTTCTCGACGAACCGACCGCCGGCATGGACGCGCACGCGCGGATCGTGGTGTGGGAGCTGATCGACGCGCTGCGCCGCGACGGGGTGACGGTCGTGCTGACCACCCACCAGCTCACCGAGGCCGAGGAACTGGCCGACCGGATCCTGATCATCGACCACGGCGCGGCGGTCGCCACCGGAACCCCGGCCGAGCTGATGCGCAGCGGCGCCGAGAACCAGTTGCGCTTCCGGGCTCCGCGGATGCTCGACCTGTCGCTGCTGGTCGCCGCGCTGCCCGAGGACTACCGGGCGGCCGAGACCACGCCGGGTGAGTACCTGGTCGAGGGCCATATCGACCCGCAGGTGCTGGCCACCGTCACCGCGTGGTGCGCGCGGCTGGACGTGCTGGCCACCGACATGCGGGTCGAGCAGCGCAGCCTGGAAGACGTCTTCCTCGAACTCACCGGGCGGGAGCTACGGAAATGACCAGCGCCAACCGGTTCGCCCCGGGGACCTTCACCCCCGACCCGCGCCCGGCCCCGATCCCGAAGATGCTGCGCGCCCAGTCCAGCCTGGAGCTGCGGCTGCTGCTGCGCAACGGCGAGCAGCTGCTGCTGACCATGTTCATCCCGATCACGCTGCTGGTCGGGCTGACCCTGCTGCCGCTGGGATCGTTCGGGCCCGACCGCGCCGGGACGTTCGTGCCGGCCATCATGGCGCTCGCGGTGATCTCCACGGCGTTCACCGGCCAGGCGATCGCGGTCGCGTTCGACCGCCGCTACGGGGCGCTGAAGCGGCTCGGCGCGACCGCGCTGCCGGTGTGGGGCATCATCGCCGGCAAGTCGCTGGCGGTGATCACCGTGGTCATCCTGCAGTCGGTCCTTTTCGGCGCCATCGGGTTCGCGCTCGGCTGGCGACCTCCGGTGGCGGGCCTGGCGCTCGGCGCGGCGATCATCGCGCTGGGCACGGTGGTCTTCGCTGCGCTGGGTCTGCTGCTCGGCGGCACGCTGCGCGCCGAGATCGTGCTCGCGGTGGCGAACCTGCTCTGGTTCGTCTTCGCCGCGCTGGGCGCGCTCACGCTGGAAGGCGGCATGGTGCCCTCAGCCCTGCAATGGGTGGCACGCTTGACGCCTTCGGGCGCACTGACCGAGGCGCTGTCCCAGGCGATGACGCTGTCGGTGGACTGGCTGGGCCTTGCCGTGCTGGCGGTCTGGGGCCTGGTCGCGGCGCTGTGCGCGCTGCGCTGGTTCCGCTTCACCTGAGCAGTTCAGCGGCGATCATGATCCCGGTCACCCGCCCCTACTACGAGCCGTAGTTATCGACGCTCTACCATCGGAACGTGCCCGTCGGACGTACCTTCCTGCGGCTCGTCGATCTGCTGCCGGAGCCGAGCCTTCGGGTACAGCGCCTCATCGCCGTGGCCGTGATCCTGACCCAGGGCGGCATCGCCGTCACCGGTGCCATCGTGCGCGTGACGGCCTCCGGCCTGGGCTGCCCGACGTGGCCTCAGTGCTTCCCCGGGAGCTTCACCCCGGTCCCGCACGCCGAGGTCGCGGGGATCCACCAGGCCGTCGAGTTCGGCAACCGGCTCCTGACGTTCCTGGTGGTGCTCACCGCGGCCGCCGCCGTGCTGGCGGTGACCCGCGCGCGGCGCCGGCGCGAGGTGCTCATCTACGCCTGGCTGATGCCCGCCTCGACGGTCGCGCAGGCGGTCATCGGCGGCATCACCGTGCTCACGGGTCTGCTGTGGTGGACCGTCGCGATCCACCTGCTGGTCTCGATGGCCATGGTGTGGCTGGCCGTACTTCTGTTCGTCAAGATCGGCGAGCCCGACGACGGTGTGGTCGTGGCGCGGGTGCCGAAGCCGTTGCGGCAGTTGACCGTGCTGTCGGCGGTGACGCTGGCCGCGGTGCTGGTCACCGGAACCATGGTGACCGGCGCGGGCCCGCACGCCGGGGACAAGAGCCCGGACCGGCCGGTGCCCCGGTTGGAGGTCGAGATCACCACGCTGGTGCATATGCACTCGTCACTGCTGGTGGCCTATCTGTCGCTGCTGGTCGGCCTGGGCTTCGGCCTGCTGACCGCGCGCGCGTCCCGCGACGTGATGAAACGGCTCGCGGTGGTGGTCGTGCTGGTCGCCGCGCAGGGACTGCTGGGCACCATCCAGTTCTTCACCGGGGTGCCCGAGGCGTTGGTGGCGCTGCACGTGGCGGGCGCCGCGGCCTGCACGGCCGCGACCGCGGCGCTATGGGCGTCGATGCGCCAGCGGGCCGAGACCGAACCGCTCCAGCGCTGACTCGACGGCCAGCGCGAACCGGCGCTCCTGCCGGCCGCGCTCGGCCCCCACGAGCTGGCGCCAGCCCAGCGACGGTTCGATCAACTCCAACTCCAGCAGCCGCGGATCGTCCGCCTCCCCGATGATGTCGACCCGCGCGTACAGGAGGTCCGAGGCCTGCAGGCCGAACCGGCCTGCCGCCGCGGCCAGCGCGGCGTGGCCGACGTCCCACAGCGCGAAGTCCGGTTCGGCCGGCTGCAGCCGCTCCTCCGCGTAAGTGCCCGACTCGTCGAGCGCCGGTGACTCCCCCGGCGCCGGCAGCATCGGACCTTTGGTGAACGCGTGCGACTGCTCACCGCCGAGAAACACCAGCGCTGTCTCGCCGGCGGCGATGCGCGCGTCGTAGGGCTGCACCAGCGCGGTGCGGCCGCGCGCATGCAGCGAATCGGCGTGCGCGCGGGCCTGCCGCGGGTCGGTGAACCGCTGGGCACCGACCGAACCCGCACCGACCGCGGGCTTGACCACCACCTCACCGGACGGGATGTGTACCTGCTCCCCCGGCGCGAAGAACGCGCCGGGCACCGTCGGCACCCCGGCCGCCGACAGGTCGGCCAGATAGCGCTTGTCGGCGTTCCAGGCCACCACCTGCGGCGGGTTGAGCAGGTGCGGGACCCGCCGCGTCCACGCGAGGAACTCGTCGATCCGCTCGGTGTAGTCCCATGCCGCGCGCAGGATCACCAGGTCGGCGTCAAGGGTGGCGGGATCGTCCCACGACGACCACCGCGCATGCAGTCCGCGGGCCCGCAGCGCGCCGACGAGGCCGTCGTCGTCGCCGTCGCCCTCGGGTAACGCCGGGCAGCCGGCGAGCACGATGCGCGGGTGGAATACGTCGGGGCGTTCCAATTTCATGGCAGCACAGATCCTAGCGAGGGGCATGATGGTCGCCATGTACGTCATCGAAGTCGCCGAGACCGGCGGACCCGAGGTCCTGTCCTTCGTCGAGAAGCCCCAGCCCGTCCCGGGTCCCGATCAGGTGCTGATCAGAGCCGAGGCGATCGGCGTGAACTTCATCGACACCTACTTCCGGTCCGGCCTGTACCCGCGCGAGGTGCCGTTCGTCGTCGGCAACGAGGTGTGCGGCATCATCGAGGCCGTCGGCGACGAGGTGGCGGCCCTGAACGTCGGCGATCGGGTGGTGACCGACAAGGCTCTGGGCGCCTACGCCGAATATGCCGTGGCACCTGCGGATTTCGTGGCCTATGTGCCCGAAGGCGTGACGCCGGAGGTGGCCGCCTCCGCGATGTTGAAGGGTATGACGGCGCACTACCTGATCAAGTCGACGTACCCGGTACAGCAGGGCGATGCGCTGCTGGTGCATGCCGGCGCAGGCGGTGTCGGCCTGCTCCTGACCCAGTGGGCGACGAGCCTGGCCGCGTCGGTGATCACGACCGTGTCCACCCCCGAGAAGGCCGAGTTGTCCCGCCGCGCCGGGGCGGTCGAGGTGCTCGACTACCCCAGCCAGGAAGCCGGGGGCGCCGCGGAGTTCGGCCGGCGCGTCCGCGACCTCACCGACGGCGACGGCGTGGCCGCGGTGTACGACGGGGTCGGCGCATCGACGTTCGACGCCAGCCTCGCCAGCCTCGCGGTCCGCGGCACGCTGGCCCTGTTCGGTGCGTCCAGTGGGCCGGTGCCACCGGTCGACCCGCAGCGGCTCAACGCGGCCGGGTCGGTGTTCCTCACCCGCCCCACCCTGGCGCACTACACCCGCACCCCGGACGAGTTCTCCTGGCGCGCCGGCGAACTGCTCACCGCGATCGCCGACGGCACCCTGGACGTCACCGTCAGCAACCGGTACGCGCTCAGTGAAGCCGAGCAGGCCCACCGCGACCTGCAGGGCCGCAAGACCGTCGGCTCGGTGGTGCTGGTTCCCTAGACGGGCTGAGCGGCCGGGAAGGTCCAGGATCCGTCGAGGACTTCCTGCCGCGGCCGGTACAGCCGAACCAGATAGTTCCAGCCCGGTGTGACGGGCAGGTGATTGGTCGCCTGGTCCGCAGAGCCGCCGAACTGAATGGTCACCGCGCCGTCGGCGTCCCTGACCGCGGTGACGCTGTTGACCGAGTACGCGTCGGCGGGGTTCGGCGTGAAGTAGCCCTCGGCGTTGTAGACCGTCACCGACCAGAACCCGTCGACCGGGACGTCGCCGACGGTGAGCCGGTGCACGGTCTGGCCGTCATTGGCCTCCGGGTTGACGGTCAGATAGAGCGCGTCGCGTTCCGGATTGCCGCCCCACGCCGCGGCGGCCCCGATGAGCCGCCGTACCGGGTCGACCTCGCCGGCCGGGCCGAACATGCCGCGGCTGTCGGGAAGCGTGGCGAACAGCGCGATCAACGCGTCGCGAACCGCTTTCTGGCTCACCGGGTCCCAGTCGGGTACTTCGAAGACCCCGGCCGACTCCTGCTCGACGACGATGCCGTCCTGCAGCGCATGCACGGCGGCCAGGTCTGCCGGATCGTTCGGGTCGACGAGCGTACGCAGAGCTAGCATCACGTACCGCGTGCCGATCCCGGACCGGTCGAAGGTGTGGACGCCCCCCGTGTAGATCACGGTGGGCACATAGTGGTCCTGGGTGATCACCTGCAGTGAGCGGAACCGGGTGCCGGCATCCGGCAGCGTGACCGTCACGGGTCCGGCGTCCAGATCGAAGACGCCCACCGAGTAGAGCGTGTCCCGGTTCTGCCGCACCACCAGCTGGTTGTCCAGCGGCCCGAAGTCCCGGAAGTGGGTGAACTGCCCGAGCACACCGTCGCGCACGACGTTGCCGAAATACAGGTCGCTCTCTGCCCGGATGAAGTTGTCCGGCGAGACGTGCTCGACCACGGTCAGCGTCAGAGGTGCAGCAGCGTCGGCAGCGCCAGCGCCGAGTCGACGGCCAGCGCGCAGAACACCACAGCCAGGTAATTGTTCGACTGCAGGAAAAGCCTCAGCGGCTTGACCGGCTCACCGCGGCGCACACCGGCGTACAGCTGGTGCGCCATCGTCAGGAACCAGGTGCCTGCGACGATGGCCACGGCCGCGTACAGCCAGCCGGTGGCCAGCGCGAGTGCCAGCGTGGCCGCGACGGTCAGCCAGGTATAGATCAGAATCTGCTTGGTGACCTGCTGCTCGGTGGCCACCGCGGGCAGCATCGGCACCCCGGCGGCCTGGTAGTCCTCTTTGTACTTCATCGCCAGCGCCCAGGTGTGCGGCGGCGTCCAGAAGAAGATGATCAGGAACATCACCAGCGCGGGCCACTGGATCGTGCCGGTCACCGCGGACCAGCCGATCATCACCGGCATGCAGCCGGCGGCTCCGCCCCACACCACGTTCTGCGACGTGCGGCGTTTCAGCAGCAGCGTGTAGACCAGCACGTAGAACGCGATGGTGGCGCCGGCCAGGTGCGCCGAGAGCATGTTGGTGGTCCACCACAACCAGAAGAACGACGTGACCGACAGCGCCAGACCGAAGACCAGCGCATGGCTGCGCGGCACGGTCGCCCGGGCCAGCGCCCGGCGCTCGGTGCGCTTCATCTTCTTGTCGATGTCGGCGTCGGCGACGCAGTTCAGCGTGTTGGCGCCCGCCGCGGCCAGCAGACCGCCGACGAGGGTGTTGAAGATCAGCAGCGGGTCGATGGTGCCGCGCTCAGCCAGCAGCATCGCCGGGATCGTGGTGACCAGCAAGAGCTCGATCACGCGCGGCTTGGTCAGCCCGATGTAGCCGAAGAAGCGGTCGCGGAATCGGATCGGCCCCTTGGCGGCATCGCCGACGAGGTGGCCTTCGCGAATCCTCACGCAACCAACTCCTCAAACTGATACTCGGCAACCCCGGGGGCCATCTACTACAGAGGATGGTAGACCGCGAGCGCCGGTGCCCGAAATTGCAGGGTCGTTTCCCGAGGATGCGGGGATGAACTCTGCGGTAGCGGCGTTCCACACTAGGGTGGAAGAAGCGGATCGACACCACCGCCGAACCAAGGAGCACGCGTCGTGACCACGATCGAAGAGATCACCTCTCTCACCCGGCCCAACCACCCGGACGACTGGACGGATCTGGATTCGCGGGCGGTCGACACCGTCCGGGTACTGGCCGCCGAGGCCGTACAGAAGGTCGGCAACGGCCATCCCGGCACCGCGATGAGTCTGGCCCCCCTCGCCTACACGTTGTTCCAGCGCCAGATGCGCCACGACCCGAGCGACGTGCACTGGATCGGCCGTGACCGCTTCATCCTGTCCTGCGGGCACTCCAGCCTGACCCTGTACCTGCAGCTGTACCTGGGCGGCTTCGGTCTGGAGCTCTCCGACATCGAGGCGCTGCGGACGTTCAAGTCCAAGACGCCGGGCCATCCCGAGTTCCGCCACACCCCCGGCGTGGAGATCACCACCGGCCCGCTCGGTCAGGGTCTGGCCTCTGCGGTCGGCATGGCGATGGCGGCCCGCTACGAGCGCGGCCTGTTCGACCCGGACGCGCCCGCCGGTGCGAGCCCGTTCGACCACTACATCTACGTGATCGCCTCTGACGGCGACATCGAAGAGGGCATCACCAGCGAGGCGTCCTCGCTGGCCGGCACCCAGCAGCTGGGCAACCTGATCGTCTTCTACGACAAGAACCACATCTCCATCGAGCACGACACCGACATCGCACTGTCCGAGGACGTCGCGGCCCGGTACCGGGCCTACGGCTGGCACGTCCAGGAGATCGAGGGCGGCGAGAACGTGGTCGGCATTGAAGAAGCGGTGCAGGCCGCCAAGGCCGTCACCGACAAGCCCTCGTTCATCTCGGTCCGGACCATCATCGGCTATCCGGCGCCGACCAAGATGAACACGGGCGGCGTGCACGGTTCGGCGCTCGGCGCCGACGAGGTCGCCGAGGTCAAGAAGATCCTCGGCTTCGACCCGGAGAGGAACTTCGAGGTCGGCGACGACGTGATCGCCCACACCCGCAAGCTCGTCGACCGGGGCCGCGAGGCCCACCAGAAGTGGCAGACCGACTTCGACGCGTGGGCCGAGCGCGAGCCGGACCGCAAGGCGCTGCTGGACCGGCTGCAGGCGCAGGAGCTGCCCGAGGGCTGGGACGCCGACCTGACGTACTGGGAGCCCGGCTCCAAGCCGGTGGCCACCCGCGCGGCGTTCGGACAGGTGCTCAACGACGTGGCACCCAAGCTGCCCGAGCTGTGGGGTGGGTCGGCCGATCTGGCCGGCAGCAACAACACCACGATCAAGGGCGTCAAATCCTTTGGCCCGCCGTCGATCTCCACCGACGATTTCTCCGCGGACTGGTACGGCCGGGTGCTGCACTTCGGCGTGCGCGAGCACGCGATGGGCGCGATCCTGTCCGGCATCGTGCTGCATGGCCCGACCCGGGCGTTCGGCGGGACGTTCCTGCAGTTCTCCGACTACATGCGCCCGGCGGTGCGGTTGGCGTCGCTGATGGACATCGACACCATCTACATCTGGACCCACGACTCCGTCGGTCTGGGTGAGGACGGCCCCACCCACCAGCCGATCGAACACCTGGCGGCGCTGCGCGCGATCCCGAACCTGTCGGTGGTGCGCCCCGGCGACCCCAACGAGACCGCGTACGCGTGGCGCAGCATCGTGGCCCGTGGCAACGGCAGCGGCCCGGTCGGGTTCATCCTGACCCGGCAGGGCGTCCCGGTGCTGGAGGGCACCGACGCCGAGGGTGTGGCCCGCGGCGGCTATGTGCTCGGCGGCGGTAAGCCCGCCGAGGACGCCGACGTGATCCTGATCGCCACCGGTTCGGAACTGCAGGTCGCGGTCGAGGCCAAGAAGCTGCTGGCCGAGAAGGACATCTCGGCGCACGTGGTGTCGATGCCGTGTGTCGAGTGGTTCGAGTCCCAACCCAAGGAGTACCGCGACAGCGTGCTGCCCCCGAACGTGTCGGCCCGGGTGGCGATCGAGGCCGCGGTCGCGCAGAGCTGGTACAAGCTCGTCGGCGACACCGGCGAGATCATCTCCATCGAGCACTACGGCGAGTCCGCAGACGACAAGACGTTGTTCCGCGAGTTCGGTTTCACCCCCGAAGCCGTGGTGGCCGCCGCCGAACGCACCATCGCCAACTGACCAGCGAAGGAATTGACATGACACAGAACCCGAACCTGGCGGCTCTGGCCGCCGCAGGTGTGTCGGTATGGCTCGACGACCTGTCCAGGGACCGGCTGCAGACCGGCAACCTGACCGAGCTCATCGACACCAAGTCGGTGGTCGGTGTGACCACCAACCCGTCGATCTTCCAGGCGGCCCTGTCGAAGGGCAACGCCTACGACGCGCAGGTCAAGGAGCTGGCCGAGCGCGGCGCCGACGTCGAGGCCACGATCCGGACGGTGACCACCGACGACGTGCGCAACGCGTGCGACGTGCTGGCCAAGCAGTACGAGCTCTCCGACGGCGTGGACGGCCGGGTCTCGATCGAGGTCGACCCGCGCCTGGCCCGCGACACCGACAAAACGATCCTGCAGGCCATCGAGCTGTGGAAGATCGTCGACCGGCCGAACCTGCTGATCAAGATCCCCGCGACCGAGGCCGGCGTCCCGGCGATCGCATCGGTTCTCGCCGAGGGCATCTCGGTCAACGTGACGTTGATCTTCTCGGTGGAGCGGTACCGCCTGGTGATGGACGCCTACCTGCAGGGCCTGGAGAAGGCGAAGGAAGCCGGTCACGACCTGAGCAAGATCCATTCCGTCGCATCGTTCTTCGTGTCCCGGGTGGACACCGAGATCGACAGCCGGCTGGAGAAGATCGGTGGGGACGAGGCGCTGGCCCTGCGCGGCAAGGCCGGCGTCGCCAACGCCCGCCTGGCCTACGCGGCCTACGAGGAGGTGTTCCTCGGCGGCGAGCGCTTCGAGGCGCTCAAGGCCGCAGGCGCCCGCGTGCAGCGGCCGCTGTGGGCCTCGACCGGGGTGAAGAACCCCGACTACTCCGACACGCTGTACGTCACCGAACTCGTCGCCCCGAACACGGTGAACACCATGCCGGAGAAGACCATCGACGCGGTCGCCGACCACGGTGTGGTCACCGGTGACACCGTCACCGGGCGGGCCGCCGAGTCCCAGGAGGTGTTCGATCAGCTCGCTGCGGTCGGCATCGACCTGACCGACGTGTTCATCGTCCTCGAAGAGGAGGGCGTCGAGAAGTTCGAGAAGTCGTGGCAAGAGCTCATGGAGGCCACCCAAGGTCAGCTCGACAGCGCCAAGAGCTGACCCCGCCAGATGGCCGAATCGTGGCGTAACCCGTTGCGGGACAAGCGCGACAAGCGCATGCCCCGCATCGCCGGACCGTGCAGCGTCGTGATCTTCGGGGTGACCGGAGACCTGGCACGCAAGAAGTTGATGCCCGCGATCTACGACCTGGCCAACCGCGGCCTGCTCCCCCCGTCGTTCGCCCTGGTCGGTTTCGCCCGGCGGGAGTGGGCCGACGAGGATTTCAGCAAGGTCGTCTACGACGCGGTCAAGCAGCACGCGCGGACCCCGTTCCGCCAGGAGGTCTGGGACCGGCTCGCCGAGGGATTCCGCTTCGTACAGGGCACTTTCGACGATGCCTCGTCCTACGAACGGCTCAGTGAGACGCTGGACAAGCTGGACGCCGAACGCGGCACCGGTGGCAATCACGCGTTCTACCTGTCGATTCCGCCCAACGCGTTCCCGGTGGTGTGCGAGCAGCTGCAGAAGTCGGGGCTGGCCCGCCAGACGGACGGCTGGAGCCGGGTCGTCATCGAGAAGCCGTTCGGGCACGATCTCGACAGCGCCCGCGAGCTCAACGCCGTCGTCAACAGCGTCTTCCCCGAGGAGTCGGTGTTCCGCATCGACCACTACCTCGGCAAGGAGACCGTCCAGAACATCCTGGCCCTGCGCTTCGCCAACGAGCTCTTCGAGCCGGTGTGGAACTCGCACTACGTCGACCACGTGCAGATCACGATGGCCGAGGACCTCGGACTGGGCGGCCGCGCAGGCTATTACGACGGGATCGGCGCCGCACGCGACGTCATCCAGAACCACCTGATCCAGCTGCTCGCGCTCACCGCGATGGAGGAGCCGGTCAACTTCAGCCCGCACGAACTGCAGGTCGAGAAGCTCAAGGTGCTCTCGGCGACCAGGCCGCTGGAACCGCTGGACCGGACCACCGCCCGCGGTCAGTACGCGGCCGGCTGGCAGGGCAGCGAGAAGGTTCCCGGGCTGCTGGAGGAAGAGGGTTTCGCCAGCGATTCCGTCACGGAGACCTTCGCGGCGATCACGCTGGAGGTGGACACCCGGCGCTGGGCCGGCGTCCCGTTCTTCCTGCGCACCGGTAAACGGTTGGCGCGCAGGGTGACCGAGGTCGCACTGGTGTTCCGGCGCGCACCCCATCTGCCGTTCGACAGCACCATGACCGAGGAGCTGGGCAAGAACGCGCTGGTGCTGCGCATCCAGCCCGACGAGGGCATCACCATGCGGTTCGGGTCCAAGGTGCCCGGCAGCGCGATGGAAGTGCGCGACGTCAACATGGACTTCTCCTACGGCTCGGCGTTCGCCGAGGACTCCCCGGAGGCCTACGAACGGCTGATCCTGGACGTCCTGCTCGGGGAACCCTCGTTGTTCCCCGTCAACGCCGAGGTCGAATTGTCCTGGGAGATCCTCGATCCGGTGCTGGAGAACTGGGCCGCGCACGGCCAGCCGGAACCGTACAAGTCCGGCACCTGGGGTCCGGCGTCGGCCAACGAGATGGTGCACCATCTCGGCCGGGAATGGAGGCGACCGTAGTGATCGTGGAGCTGACGGACACCACCACCAACGAGATCAACAAGAAGATCACCGGGCTGCGCGAGGAAGGCGGGGCGCTCACCCTCGGGCGGGTGCTCACCCTGGTGATCGCCGCCGACAGCGATGCCGCGCTGGAGGAGGCCGTCGAGGCGGCGAACTTCGCCAGCCGCGAGCATCCCTGCCGCGTCATCGTGGCGTTGCCCGTCGACCGTGACGGCGCCGAGGCACGTCTGGACGCCGAACTGCGGGTGGGCCGCGACGCGGGCGCCGGCGAGGTCGTGGTGCTGCGGCTCTACGGCGAACTCGCCGACCACGCCGACAGCGTGGTGCTGCCGTTCCTGCTGCCCGACACCCCGGTGGTGGCGTGGTGGCCCGCCGCCGCGCCTGCGGTCCCCTCGCAGGATCCGTTGGGCAGGTTGGCGATCCGCCGCATCACCGACGCCACCAACTGTCCCGACCCGCTGGCCGCCATCAATAGCCGGCTGCCCGGCTACGCCGTCGGTGACACCGACATCGCGTGGAGCCGGATCACCTATTGGCGGGCGCTGCTGGCCTCCGCCATCGACGAGACCCCGCACGAACCCATCGAGTCCGCGGTGGTGTCCGGTCTGCGATCCGAGCCCGCGCTCGACATCCTCGCCGGCTGGCTGGCCAGCCGGATCGACGGCACCGTCACCCGCGCGGTCGGCACACTGAAGGTCGAGCTGCACCGCGCCAGCGAGACCGTCACGCTCAGCCGCCCGCAGGAGGGCGTGACGGCCACGTTGAGCCGCACCTCGCGCCCGGTGGCACTGCTGCCGCTGGCCCGGCGGGAGGTGCCGGAGTGCCTGGCCGAGGAACTGCGCCGGCTCGACGCCGACGAGATCTACCGCGAAGCACTGGCCGGACTGGACAAGGTGAGCTACCGATGACCCCGACGATCGAAACCTATTCCGACACCGACGCTCTGGTGGCCGCCGCGGGTGACCGGCTGGTGGACGCGATCACGTCGGCGATCACCGCGCGCGGCGTGGCGCACGTGGTGCTGACCGGCGGCGGCACCGGGATCGGCCTGCTCAAGCGGGTCGGAGGGCGCAGCGAAGAGATCGACTGGACGAAGGTCCACATCTACTGGGGCGACGAGAGATTCGTGCCGCACGACGACGACGAGCGTAACGAGAAGCAGGCCCGCGAGGCGTTGCTCGACCACGTCGGAATCCCGGCGAGCAACGTGCACCCGATGGCCGCGAGCGACGGTGAGTTCGGCGACGCGCTGGACGCGGCCGCCGAGGCCTATTCGCAGGTGCTGATCGAGGCCGGCGGTGCCGAGCCCACGCCCGTGTTCGACGTGCACCTGCTGGGCATGGGCCCCGAGGGCCACGTCAACTCGCTGTTCCCCGACACCGCCGCGGTACGCGAGAGCCTACGGATGGTGGTCGGGGTGAGCGACTCCCCCAAGCCGCCGCCGCAGCGAATCACGTTGACACTGCCCGCGATCGCGCGCTCGCGTGAGGTGTGGCTGGTGGTGTCGGGGGCCGGCAAGGCCGACGCGGTGGCCGCCGCCGTCGGCGGCGCGAAACCGGTCGACATTCCCGCCGCGGGCGCCGTCGGGCGGGACGCGACGGTGTGGCTACTGGACGAGGCCGCGGCTTCGATGCTCTGAGCGGTGGTGGACGTGATGGCCTGCTGAGCTACAGGAGCGCGCCGATCTCTGTCAGCGCGCCGGTATTCGCCGTCGGTCCCCTGCGAACTCATCCACGACATTGGTCTACCACACAGGCCGGGCCCCGGCGTGACGTCGGTCATACTGGCCAGATGGCAGACAAGGCTGACAGACCAGTTCGCACCGGGCCGGAACGGATCCGAAAGCTCGCGCAGGCGGCGATGAACGCCGATGTCACCGTCGAACAGGTCGACACCATCCTGGAGAGCCTGAGCGAGACGTTGGAGGATCTGAACAGTTCGACCGAGGTTCTGGACGCCACATTGGAGCGGTTCAACGAAACCATCAACCAGATCAATGAGCTCGCACCGCGACTGCACGGTGTCGTCGACCGGATGGAGGGTGTGGTGGCCCGCGTCGAACGGATCGTCGGTATCGGCGAGTCGGTGATCTCGCCGCTGGCCGCGACCGAACAGGTGATCCGCGGCGCGGTCGACCGGGTGCGGCGCAGCACGGGACTCTAGATCATCTAGCCGCTGTTGCGCAGCGCGGTGGCCAGCCCGCTCATCGTGAGCAGGATGCCGCGCTGCACCAGTTCGTCCTCGTCGCCGGATCGGTAGCGCCGCAGCAACTCCACCTGCAGGTGGTTGAGCGGTTCCAGGTACGGGAAGCGGTTGAACACCGAGCGGGCCAGCGCCGGGTTGTCGGCGAGCAGGTCGTCGTGACCGGTGATCAGCCGGTGCATGCGGATGGTGCGGGCGTGTTCGTCGGCGATCTTGTCGAACACCCTGCGCCGCAACGCCTCGTCCTCGACGAGCTGGGAGTAGTGGGCGGCCAGCCCGAGGTCGGACTTGGCCAGCACCTGCGCCATGTTCGACAGCACGGTCGCGAAGAACGGCCATCGCCGGTACAGGTCCTGCAGCACCGCGAGCCGGTCCGCACTGCCCGGCCCCTCCCCGACATAGTCCTCGAACGCGGTGCCGGTGCCGTACCAGCCGGGCAGCATCACCCGGGACTGGCTCCAGGCCAGCACCCACGGGATCGCCCGCAGATCGGAGATCGACGTCGTCGGTTTGCGTGAGGTGGGCCGGCTGCCGATGTTGAGCGCACCGATCTCGCTGACCGGTGTCGAGGCCTTGAAGTACTCGACGAAACCCGGTGTCTCGTGCACCAGTTCGGCGTAGGCGCGCTGCGCGCGGGCGGCGAGGTCATCGAGCACCTGGTAGGCCGGTTCCGCTTCGTCGCCGAGTCCCTCGACGTCGAGCAGCGTGGCCTCCAGGGTCGCCGCCAGCAGTGTCTCCAGGTTGCGGTGCGCGATGCGGGGTTCGGCGTACTTGGCGGCGATCACCTCGCCCTGTTCGGTGATCCGCAGCGAGCCCTGCACCGCGCCGGGCGGCTGCGCCAGGATCGCGTCGTAGCTGGGCCCGCCGCCGCGGCCGACGGTGCCGCCGCGACCGTGGAAGAGCCGCAACCGGATCCCGGTCTTGCGCGAGGTCTCGACCAGATCCAGTTCCGCGCGGTACAGGGCCCAGTTCGCCGCGAGGTAGCCGCCGTCCTTGTTGGAGTCCGAGTAGCCGAGCATCACCTCCTGGCTGTCGCCGCGCGCGGCGACCACCGCTCGGTACAGCGGAAGGTCCAGGGCCGCTTCGAGGATGGACGCCCCGCGCTGGAGGTCGTCGATGGTCTCGAACAGTGGAACGATCCCGACGGGGGCGTACGGATGCTCCGACGACGCGTCGAGCAGCCCCGCCTCCTTCAGCAGGATCGCCGCCTCGAGCATGTCCGACACCGACTGGCACATCGAGATGATGTAGTTCGGCACCGCCTGCGGGCCGAACACGTGCACCGCCCTGGCGGCGGCGGACACGATGTCGAGCTCTTTGCGCGCCAGCTCGGACAGCTCGGCGTCCGGCCTGATCAGCGGCCGTCGCATGGCCAGCTCGGCGGCGAGCAGCTCGACGCGCTGAGGCTCGTCGAGGGAGGCGTAGTCCGGATGCACCCCGGCCCAGGCCAACAGCTCGGCGACCACCTCTTCGTGCACGTCGGAGTTCTGCCGCATGTCCAGCCCCGACAGGTGGAAGCCGAACACGCGCACGGCTTCCCGCAGCCGGCCCAGCCTGTCGTCGGCCAGCAGCGCGCTTCCGTTGGCGCGCAGCGACTGGTCGACGGCGTCGAGGTCGTCGAGCAGTTCGCCGGGCTCCGAGTACGGCTCGAGGCCGAGATCGAGCTCGTGCTCGGGCTGCCGGTCGAGGATCTGCCGCGCCGTCGCGGTGAGCCGGGCGTGCACCACGCGCAGTGCCCGGCGGTACGGCTCGTCGCCGCGGGCGGGCTCGTCGCAGGCGTCGGCGAGCGCGGCCAGCTGCTCGCTGGTGTGCACCAGCCGCACCGACATCGACAGCTCCTGCTCGAGCGCGGTCAGTTCGGTGAAGTAGTGCGCGAACGCCGTGTACGCCGCGCTGCCGGTGGCCAGCCGGACCACCTCGGCGGTGACGTTGGGGTTGCCGTCGCGGTCTCCGCCGATCCACGACCCGGGCCGCAGGATCGGGTCGTCCAGGATGCCCGAGCCCGGCCAGCGCTCCTGCAGCGCCGACCGCACCTCGGCGTTGACCTGCGGGATGACCTCCAGGAACGCGGCCTCGTAGTAGCGCAGCCCGGTCTCGATCTCGTCCTGGATCTTCAACCGGGACAACCGGATCAGCGCGGTCTGCCACAGCGTGAGGATGTGGCGGCGCAGCTCGCGTTCGACGTCTTTGCCTTCGGGGGTGACGGTGAACCCGTGCAGGCGTAACCGCATCAGCTCGGTGATGCGGTGCTGGGTGTCGAACACCGTGCGGCGTCTGGTCTCGGTCGGGTGCGCGGTGATGACCGGCGAGACCAGCGCGCCGGCGAGGGCTTCGGCGACCGCGCCGGCGTCGAGGTCGGCGTCGTCGAGTTTGAGGTAGGTGGCGGCCAGGCTGCTGTTCTGCGGTGGTTTGCCGGCGGCTTCGTGGATCGCCCGGCGCCGCTCGCGGTGGATGTCCTCGGCGACGTTGGCCAGCAACGCGAAATGGGTGAACGCCCGAATCACCGGGATGGCCAGCCCGACGTCCACCCCGTCGAACATCTTGACCATGTCGGCCCGGTCGATCTCGGACCGCCGCACCCGGAACGCCTCCACCCGGGCCCGCTCGACGAGATCGAAGACGTCGTCGCCGTTCTGCTCGCGCACGATGTCGCCGAGCATCGCGCCAAGCAGCCGGATGTCCTCGCGCATGGGCTCGGTGGCTTCCCGGCCACCCTGGGTGCGCTGGACCGAGCCGATCGGTTCGAGCGTGCTGTCGGGGATGTCGGGTGGTTGAGCCATCAATCGATTATCTCCGCTGCCGGAACCCACCGCAGAACGAGTCGGGGGTGGGCCGGCGTGCGGTCAGCGTCAGCTGTACTTGATCTGGAGCGCCATCCCGATGATGCAGACGATCCAGATTCCGGTGACGAACAGCGTCAGCCGGTCGAGGTTCTTCTCCACGACGGTGGAGCCGGACAGACTGGACTGCACACCGCCGCCGAACAGGCTGGACAGACCGCCGCCCTTGGCGCGATGCAGCAGAACCAGGAGAACGACCAACACACTGGTCACAACCAGGATGATCTGCAGGGCCAATTGCATGGGGGCAAGCCTACCGAAGCGGGCGGGCGGTTACGGCAGCGGCCCGCCGGCGGCGATCGCCGACAGCGTGGCGAACTGTTCACCGTCCAGCGACGCGCCACCGACCAGCGCACCGTCCACGTCGCTCTGCCCGACGATCTCGCCGACGTTCTTGGCGTTCACCGAGCCGCCGTAGAGCACCCGCACCCCGGCCGCGACCTCGGGCGAGGCGAGATTTCCCAGCTCGGCCCGGATCGCCTTGCAGACCTCCTGCGCGTCGGCGGCACTGGCCACCCGGCCGGTGCCGATCGCCCACACCGGTTCGTAGGCGATCACGGTCTGACTGATCTGCTCGGCCGACAGCCCGGCCAGCGAACCGCGCAGCGAGTTCACGTTGAACTCCACGTGGTTGCCCGCCTCGCGCACCTCGAGCTGCTCACCGATGCACACGATGGGCGTCAGCCCGTGCTTGAGCGCCGCTTTGGCCTTGGCGGCCACCAGTTCGTCGGTCTCGCCGTGGTAGGTGCGCCGCTCGGAGTGCCCGACGACGGCGAACGTGCAGCCCAGCTTGGCCAGGAACGCTCCGCTGATCTCGCCGGTGTACGCACCGGAGTCGTGCTGGGACACGTCCTGGGCGCCGTAGGTGAGCCGCAGCTTGTCACCGTCGACGAGCGTCTGCACGCTGCGCAGATCGGTGAACGGCGGGATGACCGTGACGTCGACCTTGTCGAAATACTTGTCCGGCAACGAGAATGCGATCTTCTGCACCAACGCGATCGCCTCGAAGTGGTTCAGGTTCATCTTCCAGTTGCCCGCGATCAGCGGCTTACGCGACAAGTTCGATCTCCTCGTTCAGTCCGACAGGATCTGGATGCCGGGCAGCTCTTTGCCCTCAAGGTATTCCAGCGACGCGCCGCCGCCGGTCGAGATGTGCGAGAAACCGTCCTCGGGCAGCCCGAGCCGGCGGACCGCCGCCGCGGAGTCGCCACCGCCGACGACGCTGAACGCGCCCTTGCCGGTGGCCGTGATGATGGCCTCGGCGACGCCCTTGGTGCCCGCGGCGAACGCCGGGAACTCGAACACCCCCATCGGGCCGTTCCAGAAGATGGTCTTCGCGTTCGACAACAGCGCGGAGAACCGGCGCACCGATTCCGGGCCGATGTCCAGGCCCATCTTGCCGTCGGGAATTCGGTCGGCAGGCACCACCTCGGCGGGTGAATCCGCGGAGAACTCGTCGGCGACGACGATGTCGACCGGCAGGTGCAACACGTCACCGTAGTCGTCGAGCAGCTTGCGGCAGGTCTCGATCATGCTCTCTTCGAGAAGCGACTTGCCCACCGAAAGTCCCTGGGCGGCAAGGAAGGTGAAGCACATGCCGCCGCCGATGACCAGGCTGTCGGCCTTGGTCGCCAGGTTCTCGATGACTGCCAGCTTGTCCGAGACCTTGGAACCGCCGAGCACCACCGCGTAGGGGCGTTCGGTGGACTCGGTGAGCTGGGTGAGCACCTTGACCTCGGTGTCGACCAGGAAACCGGCGTAGTGCGGCAGCAGCGTCGCCACGTCGTACACCGACGCCTGCTTGCGGTGCACCACACCGAAGCCATCGGAGACGAACGCCCCGCCCGAACCGTCTGGGCCGCCGACCAGTTCGACGAGCGCCCTGGCCAGGCCGAGCCGTTCCGACTCGTCCTTGCTGGTCTCCCGCGGGTCGAAGCGGATGTTCTCCAGCAGCAGGATGTCGCCGTCGGTCAGGCCCTCGGCGCGGGCCAGCGCGTCGCTGCCGACGACGTCGCCGGCCAGCTGCACGTGCAGGCCCAGCCGCTCCCCCAGCGCCGTGGCGACCGGCGCGAGGGAGAACTTCGGGTCCGGCTCGCCCTTGGGCCTGCCCAGATGCGCGGTGACGACCACCTTGGCGCCGGCGTCACTCAACGCCTTCAATGTCGGCACGGAGGCGATGATCCGCCCCGGGTCGGTGATCGTGTCGCCGTCGAGCGGGACGTTGAGGTCGGAGCGCACCAGCACGCCCCGGCCCGACACCCCCTCGGCGAGAAGGTCGTTCAGTGACTTGATCGCCATTGCCGGCTACAGCGACTTGCCGACGAGGGCGACGAGGTCGACGAGGCGGTTCGAGTAGCCCCACTCGTTGTCGTACCAGGAGACGACCTTGGCCTGGTTGTCGATGACCTTGGTCAGACCCGAGTCGAAGATCGAGCTGTGCGGATCGGTGACGATGTCGCTGGACACGATCGGGGCGTCGTAGTACTTCAGGATGCCCTTGAGCGGACCTTCGGCCGCGGCCTTCATCGCGGCGTTGATCTCGTCGACGGTGGCCGACTTGCTCAGCTCGGCGGTCAGGTCGGTGACCGAGCCCGTCGGGATCGGCACGCGAAGGGCGTAGCCGTCGAGCTTGCCCTTCAGCTCGGGCAGCACGAGGCCGATGGCCTTGGCGGCGCCGGTGGAGGTCGGCACGATGTTCAGCGCGGCGGCGCGGGCGCGGCGCAGATCCTTGTGCGGGCCGTCCTGCAGGTTCTGGTCCTGGGTGTAGGCGTGGATGGTGGTCATCAGGCCCTTGACGATGCCGAACTCGTCGTTGATGACCTTGGCCAGCGGGCCGAGGCAGTTCGTGGTGCACGAGGCATTGGAGATGATGTTCTGGCTGCCGTCGTACTTGTCGTCGTTGACGCCGAGCACGATGGTGATGTCCTCGTCGGTGGCCGGCGCGGAGATGATGACCTTCTTGGCGCCCGCGTCGAGGTGGCCCTGGGCCTTGTCACGCTTGGTGAAGATGCCGGTGGACTCGACGACGACGTCGACGCCCAGGTCGCCCCAGGGCAGCGCCGCCGGGCCTTCCTTGACCTCGAGCGCCTTGATCTTGGTGCTGCCGACGACGATGGTGTCATCGCCTTCGAGGCTCACGTCGTAGGGCAGCCGGCCCAGGATCGAGTCGAACTTCAGCAGGTGCGCCAGGGTGGCGTTGTCGGTGAGGTCGTTGACCGCGACGATCTCGATGTCCTTGTTCTTGCCTTCGGCCTTCTGCGCGTCCAACGCGCGGAAGAAGTTGCGTCCGATACGGCCGAAGCCGTTCACACCAACACGGATCGTCACGGGTGTCTCCTCTGTCCTCATTTTTTCGGTGAACTGCGCCGTCGACTACTGGTGCCCAGCCTAGTGGTTGGCCTCACACGCTGGTGAGGTCGCCCCTGGGCGATGTCACAGCATGCCGACGCTCTGGTCGACATACGGATTGCCGAGCCATCTACGGCGAACCCGTTGCAGGGTGCCGTCCTCTTCGAGCTCTGCCTGGGCGACCTGGAGCCGCGCCAGCAACTTCTGGTCGGCGGGGTTGACCGCGACCGCGATGTCCTCGACCGACAGCCCGCGCTGCACCAGCTCGACTCCGGGCACCTGCTTGACCAGTTCGGCCAGCGCCGGCGCGAGTTTCATCACCGCGTCGCAACCGCCGGCGACGAGGTCGGCGATCGCGGTGCTCACTGCGCCGTAGTCGTACACCCGGACCCGCGCCGCCTTGCCGTCGGCCACCAGCTGCTGCGCGATCGCCTCGCTGGTGTTGCCGCGCTGGACGCCGACGGTCAGTCCGGCCAGATCGTCTACCGAGTGCACCTGCGGCAGCCGGGCGGTGTCGACCGCCAGGCCCTGCCCGGAGATCAGGTAGGGCGGCAGGAACGCCGCCTTGTGCTCCCGCTCGGGGGTGACGGTGATGCCGGCGATCACGCAGTCGTAGTCACCGGCGGCGAGGCGGTCGAAGATGCCGTCGAAATCGGCGCCGTCGTAGGCGACGAACTCGACCTCCTCGGCGATGGCCCCCGCCAGCGCGGTCATCACGTCGATGTCCAGGCCCGACTTCCCCGGCATCGCGTTGAACGGCGGTTCCGGATAGGCCACACCCACACGCAACGTCGTCATCCGTCCAACGTAGGCCGTTTCCCGTCCCGTCGACGGGACGCGCAGCTAAGGTCCAATCGATTCGAGGAGGCACGTGGTGTTGATCGGGCTGCTCAAGCGAGCAATCGCGGCGTTCATCCTGGCGCTCTACGCGACCATGGCGCTGTCCGTCGGGGTCGCGCTCGCCGACGACGGGAGCTCGACGGGTCACGGGTCGGGCCACGCGGACACGCCGGCGACCTCGCAGCGCGACACCGTCACCGAAGACACCGCCGAGGACGTCACCGAAGACACCGAGGACCCTGCCGAAGACACCGCTGAAGACGTCACCGACAACGTCACCGAAGACACCGCGGCAGACCCGGTCGAAGACGTCACCGAAGACACCGCCGAGGACGTCGGCGCGCCGGCGGAGCCTGCCGGGGCCGCCGACAGGCGCCGCGCCGAGCGCGCGCTCGAGGCGGCCGCCGTGACCGACGTTCCGGCCGGAGCCGATCGCTCGGTCACGGACTCCCCCGCCGACCCCGGACCCGCGTCGCGACGCGAACTCGCAGAGGTGGACGAGGCGACCGCGAGCACCGACGAGGCGAGCCCGGCGGCACTGCTCCGCGACGCCCGCGCCGACGACGAACGGGCAACGGTGGCACCAGATGTCGCACCGGGGCCCCGGCCGTACATCGCGCCCCGGCTGGACCGGCAACTGGCGGGCGGTTTCTCCGACGTCGGGACGATCCTGGCGTCGGTGGTGTACGCGACGGCGACCGCCGTCGCCCACGCCTTCGGCCCCGACAGCTTCTTCGGCGTGCCCCACCTGCTGGCCACCTTCGTCGCCAACACCGCCGCCGCGGTCGGCCGCACGCTGGTCGGCGGCTTCGCCGACGCGGTCACCGGACCGCTCCCGGTCACCTACGGCCTCCTGGACGGGATGGCGCTGTTCCGGCCGACGAAATCCCCGGCCGGGGCCAACGACCCGTCGGTGGGCGTCACGCCGGAGAAACCGCTGCCCATCATCCTGCTCAACTCGACGGTCATCACGCAGGGCATGAACTGGTCTGTCGGGGCGCCGGTGCTGGCGAATGCGGGCTACAAGGTCTACACGTTCAACTACGGCAACGTCACCACCAACCCCAACGCGCTGATCCAGTCCATCGGCGACATCAGGAATTCCGGACTCGAACTGGCCGCGGAGATCGACCGGGTGCTCGCCGAGACCGGTGCGCCGCAGGTCATCCTCATCGGCCACTCACAGGGCGGCGGCGCGCTGCCGTCCTACTACATCAACAACCTCGGCGGCGCGGACAAGGTGTCCCAGCTCATCGGCATCGGCCCCGGCCACCACGGCACCACCTTCATGGGCCTGGTCTCGCTGGTGCTGCAACTGCCTGTGTTGCGGCAGCTCTACATCGGGATCTCCGAGAGGTTCGCCCCGGCGTTCTATCAGCAGTCCTACGGCTCGCCATTCGTCGACGAGGTCTACGGCAACGGCGACACCCGCCCAGGCGTGCGGTACACCACGATCAGCACCGCCTACGACGAGGTCGCGACGCCGTACACCCTGCAGGCGCTGGACGGGCCGAACGTCACCAACATCGTGCTGCAGCACCGCTACCCGGGACTGTTACTCGGGCACCTGAACATGGTCACCAGCCCGTACACCTGGTCGGTCGTCCTCGAAGAGCTGGCGGCCAATCCCGCGGCGAACCCGGCGCAGACCGTCCGGGCCGAGGCGGCCTGACGGCGCTCAGGCGTCTTCGAGCAGGTCCGGTGTGACAGCCGACTCGGTGTCGGGGATGCCGTCCTGTTTGGCCTTCCGGTCCGCCATCGACAGCAGACGCCGAATACGGCCTGCCACAGCATCTTTGGTCATCGGCGGATCCGCGAGCCTGGCCCAGTTCCTCCAGCGAGGCCTGCCGGTGGGCGACCCTGAGCTGGCCTGCGGCGGCCAGGTGGTCAGGCACCGTGTCGCCGAGGATCTCCAGCGCGCGTTCCACCCGGGCCGCGGCGGCGACCGCGGCGCGCGCGGAGCGCCGCAGGTTGGCGTCGTCGAAGTTGGCCAACCGGTTCGCGGTGGCCCGGACCTCGCGGCGCATGCGCCGCTCCTCCCAGGTCAGCCGGGTGTCCTGGGCGCCCATCCGGGTCAGCAGCGCCCCGATGGCCTCGCCGTCACGGACCACCACCCGGTCGGCGCCGCGCACCTCGCGGGCCTTGGCGCTGACCCCGAGACGCCGGGCCGCGCCGACGAGCGCGAGCGCCGCCTCGGGCCCGGGGCAGCTGACCTCCAGCGCCGACGACCGGCCCGGCTCGGTGAGCGAGCCGTGCGCCAGAAACGCTCCGCGCCAAGCCGCTTCGGCGTCGGCGACGCTGCCGCCGACCACCTGGGCGGGCAGTCCGCGCACCGGCCGGCCGCGCAGGTCGAGCAGACCGGTCTGCCGCGCGAGCGCTTCCCCGTCCTTGGCCACCCGCACCACGTAGCGGGTGCTCTTGCGGATCCCGCTGGCCGAGAGCACGTGCACCACGGCGTTGTAGCCGTAGAGGTCGTAGATGTCCTTGCGCAACCGGCGCGCGATGATGCCGAGGTCGACCTCGGCCTCGACGACGACCCGCCCCGACACGATGTGCAGCCCGCCGGCGAAACGCAGCAGCGAGGCCACCTCCGCACGGCGCGCGCTCACGGAATTCACCACCAAGCGGCTCAGTTCATCCTTGACCTCGGCTGTCATCGCCACGGGTCGTCACCTCTCGGTCCGTTCGCTGTCGGTGTGGGCATGGTCGGCTGCTGAAACCCCTGGTTGGTGCCATGGGCAGCCACGCCGCGCTTGCGAACCCCCTCCAACGCCGCGGCCAGCTTCGCCGGGTCATGTAAAGGTGTACCAGGTCGGGAAACGTCAGCAAACTCAACGTTCGCGCCGAGGATGGTGGCGGTCCGGCGCAGTTGGTCCCGCTCGCGATCGCTGGGCACCCGGGCCGAATCGACGATGATGTCGTGCACGGTGAAACCCGGCGCGTGCTGGGCCAGCACGTGGATGTGACGTTCCACCGAGAAGCCCGCGGTCTCCCCCGGTTCGGCCACCAGGTTCAGCACCAGCGCCCGCCGCGCGGTGGTGGCCTGCAGCGCCTCGGCCAGCTGCGGCACCAGCACGTGCGGGATCACGCTGGTGAACCACGACCCCGGTCCGAGGACCACCAGGTCGGCGTTCAGGATCGCGTCGACGGCCTGATGGGTGGCGGGCGGGTCCCCGGGCAGCAGGCGGACGCGGCGGACCTTCCCGACGGTGGTGGCGATCGCGACCTGGCCGCGGATCGCGCGGCTGACGCGCGGGTCGGAGTCCAGCCCGACGACGTCGGCCTCGATGCCCAGCCCGACGGGGCACATCGGCAGCACCCGGCCCTTCACGCCCAGGATGCGGCCCAGCTCGTCGAGTGCGGCGACCGGATCGGCGAGCACCTCGTTGAGGCCGGCCAGCATCAGGTTGCCGATCGGATGCCCGGCCAGCGCGCCGCTGCCGCCGAACCGGTGCTGGATGATGGTCGCCCACAGCCGGCCGTGCGGACTGTCAGAAGCCAACGCGGCCAACGCCATCCGCAGATCTCCTGGCGGCACGACGTCCAGCTCGCTGCGCAGCCGGCCGGAGGATCCGCCGTCGTCGGCGACGGTGACCACCGCGGTCACGTGCGGGGTGAGCCTGCGCGCGGCCGACAGCGTGGCGTAGAGGCCGTGCCCACCGCCGAGCGCGACGATGCGCGGGCTCGTCTGTCCCTCGCGGGCGGAGAAGCTCATTCGCGCCCCAGATCGCGGTGCAGCACCCGCACCGTCAGGTCGGCGTCCTGCAGACGTTCGGCCAGCGCCTCGGCCATCGCCACGCTGCGGTGCTTCCCGCCCGTGCATCCGATGGCGACGGTCATGTAGCGCTTACCCTCTCGGCGGTAGCCGTCGATCACCACGTCGAGCAGCTGATGGTAGGAGTCCAGGAACTCGACGGCGCCGGGCTGGCCCAGCACGTAGTCGCGCACCTCGTGGTGCTGGCCGGTGTGCGGCCGCAGCCGGTCCACCCAGTGCGGATTGGGCAGGAACCTGACGTCCATCACGGTGTCGGCGTCCATCGGCAGCCCGTACTTGTAGCCGAACGACTCGACGGTCACCGCGGTGTGCGCGACCGCCTCGCCGGCGAAGGCCCGTTCGACGCTGTCGCGCAACGCGTGCACCGACAACGACGAGGTGTCGATCACCAGATCGGCGGATGCCCGCACCGGCGCGAGCATCGTCCGTTCGGCGGCGATCCCCTCGGCCAGGGTCTGGTTGCCCTGCAACGGGTGGCTGCGCCGGTTCTGCTCGTAGCGGCGGACCAGGATGTCGTCGGAGGCCTCCAGGAACAGCACCCGCGGCACGATGCCGCGCGTGCCCAGTTCGCTGCGCACCCAGTCCAGGTCCCCGGTGAAGCCGCGGGAACGCACGTCCATCACGATCGCGAGCTGGGTGATCCGCGAGCCCGCGGCCAGCCCGAAGTCGACCATCCGCGCGATCAACTCCGGCGGCAGATTGTCGGCCACGTACCAGCCGAGATCTTCCAGCACCTTGGCCGCGGTGCCCCGCCCGGCGCCGGACAGACCGGTGACGAGGACGACGTCGATCCCGTTCTCGGCGGCCGGCTCGAAGCCCTCTTCGTCACCGGCGCGTCCGGTGCCTCCACGCAGTTCCTCGTGCATGCCCTGCTCTGTCATCCCGATACCCTGCTCTGATCATTGCCGATATCCGTGGTCGGCGCGCCGGAATCGGCGGCGGCAGCCGGTGGGACGTCGGCGCCGAGCGCTTCGAGCACGGCCCGCGCGGTCGCCGCGCCGATGCCCGGAACCGCGGTGATCTCGTCGATCCCGGCCTGCTTGATTCTGGCCAGCGACCCGAAATGGGTGACGAGGGCCTTGCGGCGATGCTCGCCGAGCCCGCGCACCGAATCCAGCGCCGACGCCGTCATCCGCTTCGAGCGTTTGCTGCGATGGTAGGAGATCGCGAACCGGTGCGCCTCGTCGCGGACCCGCTGCAGCAGGTACAGGCCGTCGCTGTTGCGGGGCATGATCACCGGGTCCGGCTCCGAGGGCACCCACACCTCTTCGAGCCGCTTGGCCAGCCCGATCACCGCGACGTCGGTGATGCCGAGTTCCTCGAGCACCGCGGCCGCGGCGTTGACCTGCGGCGCGCCGCCGTCCACCACGAACAGGTTGGGCGGGTAGGCAAAGCGGCGCGATCTTCCCTCGGCCACCATGTCGCCGGGCTGCGGGGTCTCCTTGAGGTGGCGGTGAAACCGCCGCCGCGTCACCTCGGCGATCGAGGCTACGTCGTCGGACCGGCCGTCCCCGGCGGCTTCCCGGATCGCGAAGTGCCGGTAGTCGGACTTGCGCGGCAACCCGTCCTCGAACACCACCAGCGAGGCCACCACGTCGGTGCCCTGCACATGGCTGATGTCGACGCACTCGATGCGCAGCGGAGCCTCTGCCAGCCCCAGTGCGTCCTGAATGCTCTGCAGCGCAGCGCTTCTGGCGGTGAAGTCGCCGGCGCGCTTGAGTTTGTGCTGGTTCAGCGCACCTTCGGCGTTGCGCTTGACCGTCTCGGCCAGCGCCCGTTTGTCGCCGCGCTGAGGGACCCGCAGCGCGACGCGGGAGCCGCGCAGCTGCGACAGCCAGGTCTCCAGTTCGTCGGCGCTGTCGGGCAGCACCGGCACCAGCACCTGCTTGGGCACCGGCGTGGTCGCCTCGTCCCCGCCGGCGTCGCTGGCGCCGCCGAGTTCGGCCTGGTCGCCGTAGAACTGGGTGAGGAATTGCTCGACGAGGTATTCCAGCGTGGATTCGCCCGGCTCGCCGGACTTTTCGATGATCCAGCCGCGCTGGCCGCGCACCCGTCCGCCGCGCACGTGGAACACCTGCACGGCCGCCTCGAGTTCATCGTCGGCGAACGCGACGACGTCGGCGTCGGTGCCGTCGCCGAGCACCACCGTCTGCTTCTCCATCGCCCGGCGCATGGCACCGATGTTGTCGCGCAACCGGGCCGCCCGCTCGAAGTCCAATGCCTCGGCCGCGGCGTTCATCTGCTGTTCCATCTCCCGGATCAGCCGGTCGGTCTTGCCTGCCAGGAAGTCGCAGAAGTCCATCACGATGCGCCGGTGCTCCTCGGCGCTGACCCGGCCCACGCACGGCGCGGCACACTTGTCGATGTAGCCGAGCAGGCATGGCCGGTCAATCTGGCTGTGCCGCTTAAAAACTCCGTTGGAGCAGGTGCGGGCCGGGAACACCCGGGTCAACAGGTCGAGCGTCTCGCGGATCGCCCAGGCGTGCGAGTACGGGCCGAAATAGCGCACCCCTTTGCGGCGCGGCCCGCGGTAGACCTTGAGCCGCGGGTACTCCTCGTTGAGGGTCACGGCGAGCACCGGATAGGACTTGTCGTCGCGGTAGCGGATGTTGAACCGCGGATCGAACTCCTTGATCCAGTTGTATTCCAGCTGCAGCGCCTCGACCTCGGTGTTGACCACCGTCCACTCGACGCTGGCCGCGGTCATCACCATCTGGCGGGTCCGCGGGGCCAGGCCCGACAGATCCGCGAAGTACGAGTTCAGCCGGCTGCGCAGGCTCTTGGCCTTGCCGACGTAGATCACCCGGCCGTGCGGGTCGCGGAACCTGTACACCCCCGGTTCGACGGGTATCGACCCCGGAGCGGGTCGGTACGTCGCTGGATCGGGCACGGTCCCAGGTTACTGCCGGGCTCCGACCGGGTAGAGGCACTCCCGTGGCACCGACGCGGCCCGCCCGCCTGCTAATGGCCTCTCTTCTGGGGCCCTTGCTCGTCGTCGCCGGTTGTTCGGCGGGGTCGCAGACCCCGGCCGCGCCGCCGGCCCCCTGCGACATCGTGACCAACGGCACACCGGAGGGCGGTGCCGGTGCCGGTGACGCGTCGGACCCGGAGACCGCGAGCGGCTACCGGCGCGACATGACCGCGGTGCACACCCAGCGCTACGCCGTCGTCACGGCGAACCCACTGGCCACCCGCGCGGCGTGCGAGGTGCTGCGGGACGGAGGCAGCGCGGCCGACGCGCTCGTCACCGCCCAGACGGTGCTCGGCCTGGTGGAGCCGCAGTCCTCGGGCATCGGCGGCGGCGGGTTCCTGCTCTACTACGACGCCGGTACAGGCACGGTGCAGGCCTACGACGGACGCGAGGTCGCCCCGGCGGCGGCGACCGAGAACTACCTGCGCTGGGTGTCGGACACCGACCGCACCGAGCCCCAGCCCGACGCCCGCGCCTCCGGCCGCTCGATCGGCGTGCCCGGGATCGTGCGGATGCTGGCCGACGTGCACGCCGAGCACGGCGGCAGGCCGTGGCTGGACCTGTTCGCGCCCGCCGTCACGCTGGCCGACGACGGCTTCGAGATCAGCGGCCGGCTGGCCACCGCGATCGCCGACGCGGCCCCGCGGCTGCGCCTCGACGAGGAGGCCGCCGCGTACTTCCTGGAGCCCGACGGCAGCCCGAAAGGGGTCGGCACCACGCTGATCAATCCGGCCTACGCGAAGACGTTGGGCGCCGTTGCGACCGACCCGAACGCGTTCTACACCGGCCAGATCGCCCGCGACATCGTCGCCGCCGCCGCCGACCCGTCCGGCGGGCGCACCCCCGGCCTAGTGACCCTCGACGATCTGAGCGGCTACACCGCGGTACGGCGGGACCCGCTGTGCACGACCTACCGGGGCCGGGAGATCTGCGGCATGCCGCCCCCGTCGTCGGGCGGGATCGCCGTGGCGGCCACCCTCGGCATGCTGGAGCGCTTCCCGATGGACCGGTACGGCCCCACCGACGTGGACCTCAACGGCGGACGCCCGTCGGTGACCGGCGTGCACCTGATCTCCGAGGCCGAACGGCTGGCCTACGCCGACCGGGACCGCTACGTCGCCGACACCGCGTTTGTGGCGCTACCCGGGGGAACTCCCCAGACGTTGCTGGCCAGCGAGTACCTGGCCGGCCGGGCCGCGCTGATCTCCCCGGAGCGCAGCATGGGCACTGCGCAACCGGGCGAGTTCGGGCCGCCGACCGCGCCGGTCGCCCCGGTGCCCGAGCACGGCACCAGCCACATCAGCGTGGTCGACCGGCAGGGCAACGCCGCATCGCTGACCACCACGGTCGAGTCCGCGTTCGGGTCGTTCCACATGGTCGACGGGTTCCTGCTCAACAACCAGCTGACCGACTTCTCGGCCGAGCCCGCGGGTCCCGACGGGGCGCCGGTGGCGAACCGGGTCGAGCCGGGCAAGCGGCCGCGCAGCACGATGGCGCCCACGCTGATCTTCGACGAGGGTCCCGACGGCCGCCGATTGTTCGGGGTCACCGGTTCACCGGGCGGTTCGACGATCATCCAGTTCGTGGTCAAAACGGTGGTAGGGATGCTCGACTGGGGCCTGGACCCGCAGCAGGCGGTGTCGATGGTCGACTTCGGCGCGGACAACTCCCCCGAGACCAACGTGGGCGGCGAACATCCGGTGATCGACACCGCCGATGACGGCGCCGACGACCCGTTGGTGAAAGGGCTGCGCGAGCTGGGCCACAAGGTGGACCTCGCCGATCAGTCCAGCGGGCTCTCGGCGATCGTCCGGTCCGACGCCGGCTGGGTGGGCGGAGCCGACCCGCGCCGCGAGGGCCTGGTCATGGGTGACGTGAATTGATGCCCGGTTGGCGGCTCTGGTAGCGCCGCAGCAGCGTGCGCACCTGTTCCATCGCGTCGACCGCGCGGCCCTTGTCGACCGCCTGGATGGCCATCACCGGGACGTACTCGTCGTCGGGCAGGTCCAGCCTGGCCCAGCGCGCTCCCTCGTGGAACGACACGTCGACCACCTCGTCCCACGGGAACAGCCGGTAGCCGAACAGGTTTCGCACCGCGACACCAGAGGGGCCGATACGCATTCGGGGCCGCGCGAACAGCGACACGAACACGGCGATCACCACGCCCACCATCGCGATCGCCACCTGGTCCCAGGTGCGGAAGACCACACCGGTGGAGCCCACCTTGAGCAGTGCGCCGACCACGACGTGCGCGGCGACGATCACCACCGCCGCCCCGTAGGCGAAGTACGGCGTCAGATGCGGCTTGACGACCAGATCCCAGTGGTCCCCGGCCCGCGTGTTCATGAATCCGATCTCAGCCGGCGCAGCGTCAGCGCCGTCGACACCGCGGCGGCCGCAGCCTGCGCGCCCTTGTCCTCGGTGGAGTGCGGCAGCCCGGCCCGGTCCAGTGCCTGGTCTTCGTTGTCGGTGGTCAGTACGCCGTTGGCCACGGGCGTGGACGCGTCCAGCGACACCCGGGTCAGGCCCTGGGTCACCGCGTCGCACACGTAGTCGAAATGCGGTGTCTGACCGCGGATCACCACGCCGAGCGCGACGACCGCGTCGTGGTCGCGGGCCAGCGCCTGCGCGACCACCGGGATCTCGATCGCACCGAGCACCCGGACCACGGTCGGGTTGTCGATGCCTGCGTCGGCGGCGACCTTGCGGGCGCCGTCGAGCAGCGCGTCGCAGATCGTCTCGTGCCAGGTGCTCGCGACGATGCCCAGCTTCAGGTCACCGGCGTCGAGGGTGGGCAGATCGGGGACACCGTGGGCCGGACTCATACCGCCCCACCGAACTCGCCGGGGACGGCTTCGTCGAAATCCTCCAGGCCGACGAGGTCGTGGCCCATGCGGTCCCGCTTGGTCATCAGGTAGCGGATGTTCTCGGCGTTGGCGCGCACCGGGAGCGGCACCCGCTCGATGATGTGCAGCCCGTAACCGTCCAGCCCGACCCGCTTGGCCGGGTTGTTGGTCAGCAGCCGCATCGACCGCACACCGAGATCGACGAGGATCTGCGCCCCGATGCCGTAGTCGCGGGCGTCGGCGGGCAACCCGAGCTTGAGGTTGGCGTCGACGGTGTCGTCGCCGGCGTCCTGCAGCTGATAGGCCTGCAGTTTGTGCATCAGCCCGATGCCGCGGCCCTCGTGCCCGCGCATGTACAGCACCACGCCGCGGCCCTCCCGGGCCACCATCGCCAGCGCGGCGTCCAGCTGAGGTCCGCAGTCGCAGCGCCGGGACCCGAACACGTCGCCGGTCAGGCACTCCGAGTGCACGCGCACCAACACGTCGTGCCCGTCGCCGTGCGGACCCGAGATGTCGCCCTTGACCAGGGCCACGTGCTCGACATCCTCGTAGATGCTGCTGTAGCCGACCGCGCGGAACTCACCGTGGCGGGTCGGGATGCGCGCCTCGGCGATCCGCGCGATGTGCTTCTCGTGCTTGCGGCGCCACTCGATCAGGTCCGCGATGGAGATCAGCGCGAGGCCGTGCTCGTCGGCGAAGATCCGCAGCTCGTCGGTCTGCGCCATCGCGCCTTCGTCCTTCTGGCTGACGATCTCGCAGATCGCGCCCGCAGGCTGCAGGCCGGCCAGCCGGGCCAGGTCGACGGCGGCCTCGGTGTGGCCGGGGCGGCGCAGCACGCCGCCGTCCTTGGCGCGCAACGGCACCACGTGGCCGGGTTTGGTGAAGTCGTCGGCGACGGCTTCCGGATCGGCCAGCAGACGCATCGTGGTCGCCCGGTCCATCGCCGAGATACCGGTGCCGACACCCTTTTTCGCGTCGACGGTAACGGTGTAGGCGGTGCCGTGCTTGTCCTGGTTGACCGCGTACATCGGCAGCAGCCCGAGCCGGTCGCAGATATCGCCGTCGAGCGGCACACACAGGTAGCCGGACGTGTAGCGGACCATGAACGCCACGAGTTCGGGGGTGGCCTTCTCGGCGGCGAAGATCAGGTCGCCTTCGTTCTCCCGGTCCTCGTCGTCGATGACGACCACGGCCTTGCCCGCTGCGATGTCGGCCAACGCGCGCTCGACCGAATCCAGCCTCGTCATCTTCACCACCCTTGCCGGTTCCCAGCACGGAACCACGTGTCAATACCTCTCAGTATGAACCACGGGACGGCCCGGCTTATTGCCCGCCGGTCCCGTGGGCAGAACCGTCGCTCACAGATCGGTGGCGACGCCCCTGGACTCCAGCAGCCGCTCGACGTACTTGGCGATGACGTCGACTTCGAGGTTCACGTGCGCACCGACCTCGGCGTGGCCCAGCGTGGTGAGCCCGAGGGTGGTCGGGATCAGCGACACCTCGAACCAGTCGTGTCCCAGTCCCGACACCGTCAGCGACACCCCGTCAACAGTGATGGAGCCCTTCTGGACCACGTAGCGCGACAGTGCCGCCGGCAGCGCGATGCGCACCACGGTCCAGTGCTCGGACGGCGTCCGGGAGATGATGTGGCCGGTGCCGTCGACGTGGCCCTGGACGATGTGGCCGCCCAGTCTGCTGCTCAACGCCGCCGCGCGTTCGAGGTTCACCTTCGCGCCGACGGCGGCGCCGTCCAGGCTGGAGCGGTTCAGTGTCTCGTTCATCACATCCGCGGTGAACGCGCCGTCGGCGAGCACGTCGACGACGGTCAGGCACACCCCGTTGACCGCGATCGAGTCGCCGTGCCCGGCATCCGACGTCACGACGGGACCACGGATGACCAGGCGGGCGGAGTCCCCGAGATCCTCCTTGCCGACGACCTCACCCAACTCTTCGACGATTCCGGTGAACACGCCGACCAGCCTAGACCTTGGGCAAAAGGGGTATTCCGGGCCGATGACGGTCATCGGATTCCACTGCTCCCACGAACAGATCCCGCCCGGACAGCTGCTGCAAGACGTCGTGCACGCCGAGCAGGCCGGGTTCACCGCAGGCATGTGCTCGGATCACTTCAGCCCCTGGAGCGAACGCCAGAACGAGTCCGGGTTCGCCTGGTCCTTCCTGGGCGCTGCGCTGGCCAGCACCGGGCTGCCCTTCGGCGTCGTGAACGCGCCCGGCCAGCGCTACCACCCGGCGATCGTCGCCCAGGCGATCGCGACGCTGGCCGAGATGTTCCCCGGCCGGTTCTGGGCCGCACTGGGTTCCGGTGAGGCGTCCAACGAGCGCATCACCGGCGAGACCTGGCCACGCAAAGAAATCCGCGACCGCCGGCTGGTCGAGTGCGTGGAGGTGATCCGGCGGCTGCTGAACGGCGAGGAGGTGAGCTTCGACGGGTTGATCCAGGTCAACCGCGCCAGACTGTGGACCCTGCCCGAGCGGGTGCCCGACCTGGTCGGCCCCGCCGTGACACCTGCCACCGCGGCCCGCCACGCCCAGTGGGCCGACGCGCTCATCACCGTCAACCAGCCGCCAGAGAAGCTGCAGCAGGTGCTCGCGGCGTACCGCGACGCCGGTGGGCGCGGGCCCGCGCGCCTGCAGATCCATCTCAGCTGGGCCCCGACCGACGACGAGGCCCTGGCCATCGCGCACGACCAGTGGCGCAACAACGTCTTCGCCCCGCCGGTGTGCTGGGACATCGAGACCGTCGAGGCGTTCGACGTGATCGGCGCCTCCGTCACCGCGGACCAGGTCACCGAATCGGTGCGGGTCTCCAGTGACCTCGGCAGGCACGCGGCGTGGCTGCACGAATACCTCGAACAGGGCTGGGACGAGCTGTATCTGCACTTCGTCGGCCAGCACCAGCGGCCGTTCATCGACGCGTTCGGCGAGCACGTGCTGCCCCAGCTGTCCCCCACCGCGCCGGCGGTGCCGGCGTGAGGAAGATCGAGACCGGCGATCTGTGGTGGAAGAACGCCGTCTTCTACTGCGCCGACATCGAGACGTTCTACGACTGGAACGGCGACGGCTGCGGGGACATCCGCGGCATGACCGAACGCATCGAGTACCTGGCGGACCTCGGCATCACCTGCCTGTGGCTGATGCCGTTCTATCCGACCGCGCGCAAGGACGACGGGTACGACATCACCGACTTCTTCTCCGTCGACCCGCGGCTGGGCACCCTGGGTGATTTCGTCGAGCTCGTGCGCACCGCGAAGGCCAACGGCATCAAGGTGATCGTCGACTTCGTGATGAACCACACCTCGGATGCCCATCCGTGGTTCAGGTCGGCGCGGCGCAGCACCGACGACGCGTACCGCGACTACTACGTCTGGAGCGACACCGAGCCGCCCGACACCGCGAAAGACGTCGTGTTCCCCGATCAGGAGGACAGTCTGTGGGAGCACGACCCCAAGACCGGCCAGTGGTACCTGCACCACTTCTACAAGCACCAGCCGGATCTGAACATCGCCAACCCTGATGTGCAGGAGGAGATCTCACGCACCCTCGGCTTCTGGCTGCAACTGGGCGTCTCGGGATTCCGCATCGACGCGGTGCCGTTCCTGTTCGCCCGTGACGGCGCGCCCCGAGACCCCGGCGTGTTCGACCCCTTCGAGTATCTCGGCGACGTCCGCAACTTCATCACCCGCCGGCTCGGCGACGCGGTCCTGCTCGGCGAGGTCAACGTCGCCTACGAGGATCAGAAGACGTTCTTCGGCGGACCCGACGGCGACGGCCTGAACATGCAGTTCGACTTCATCGGGATGCAGCACCTCTACCTGTCGCTGGCCCGTGGCGACGCAGGCCCGATCACCCAGGCGCTGCGCGACCGGCCCGTGCTCGACATCACCAGTCAGTGGGCCAACTTCGTCCGCAACCACGACGAACTCACCCTCGACAAACTCGGCGACGACGAACGCCGCGAGGTCTTCGACGCGTTCGGTCCGGAACCCGAGATGCAGCTGTACGACCGAGGGCTGCGGCGGCGGGTGCCCGCCATGCTGGGCGGCGACGAGCGGCGGATGCGGATGGTGTACTCGCTGGCGTTCTCGCTGCCCGGGACCCCGGTGCTGTTCTACGGCGAGGAGATCGGGATGGCCGAGAACCTGGACGTCCCTGGACGTTTGGCGGTGCGCACACCGATGCAGTGGACCAGCGGGGACAACGGCGGATTCTCCACGGCCGCCAGACGCCGCCTGACGCGGCCGCTGCCCGACGGGCTGTACGGCCCGGAGCGGGTGAACGCCGCCGACCAGCGCCGCGACCACAAGTCCTTCTGGTGGTTCGTCCGCGATCTGATCTACACCTACCGTCAGCAACCCGAGATCGGTTGGTCCACCCCCGAAGTGCTCGACCAACCCCACCCGGCGGTGCTGGCACACGTCTGCCGCGAACCGTCCGGCTGGGCGATGGTGGCCCTGCACAACTTCGGCGCCGAGGGCTGCCTGGTGCCGCTGGAGCTCGGTGATGTGCCCGCCGATTCGAAGCTGGTGGACCTGCTCGACGATCGCAGCGAGTATTTCCTGGATTCCCACGGTCGCGTCGAAATGCCGCTCGATCCGTACGGGTACCGGTGGCTGCGCGTACTTCGGCCCGGCGATCCGCCGATCATCTGAGCGCCCCGATAGTCACCGAATTCGCAGTTCAGAGGCAAGTTCGGGGGGACCGCGCGGGCCCCGGGCCGCGCATCCACATCGCCGCACCCTCTACGATGCAGGCATGCAGACCCGCCTGTTGGCGATCTTCGCCGCCCTTTTCACCACCGTCGCACTGGTCGCCGGTTGTTCCGGTTCGTCCTCCGAGGACACCGGCAAGGAACTGCCCGACGCCGCCGCCCTGCTGGCGGAGTCCAGCGCGACCACCAAGGGGCAGACCAGCGCGCACCTGAAGCTGACCGTGCAGGGCCAGATCCCCGACCTGCCGGTCGAGTCGCTGGAGGGCGACCTGACGCAGGCCCCCGCGGTAGCCGCCAAGGGCACCGCGAACATCATCTTCCTGGGCCAGCGGCTCAACGACGTGGAGTTCGTGGTCTCCGACGGAGATCTCTACGCCGCGATCACCGCAGGCGGCGCACTGTCGAACTTCGGTCCCGCCTCCGACATCTACGACGTGGCCGCGATCCTGAACCCGGACGTCGGCCTGGCCAACGTGCTGGCCAACTTCTCCGACCCGACCGCCGACGGCCGCGAAACGATCGAGGGCGTGCAGACCGTCCGGGTCACCGGTCAGGTCAGCGCCGACGCGGTCAACAAGATCGCCCCGCAGATCGCCGCCACCGGCCCGGTGCCGGGCACCGCGTGGATCGCCGAGGAGGGCGCGCACGAGCTGATGCAGGCCCGCCTGGAGCCCACCCCGGGTAACAGCGTGACGATGACGCTGTCCAAGTGGGGCGAGCCGGTCACCGTCGACAAACCCGCGGTGTGATGCACCGCACCCCCATCGCGGAGACCGCGGGCCCGTCGGCGGGCCCCGGCACCACCAATCGGTGGATGGCGATCAGCGCGGGCAGCCTGGCGGTGATGCTCGGCGCGCTCGACACCTACGTCGTCATCTCGATCATCCGAGACATCATGTTCGACGTCGGCATCGCGATCAACGAGATCCAACGGGTCACGCCGATCATCACGAGTTACCTGCTGGGCTACATCGCGGCGATGCCGCTGCTGGGCCGTGCGTCGGACAAGTTCGGGCGCAAGATCCTGATCCAGGCCAGCCTGGCCACCTTCGCCGTCGGCTCGGTCATCACCGCACTGTCCACCGACCTCGTGATGATGGTCATCGGCCGTGCTGTCCTGGGCGTGGCCAGCGGCGCCCTGCTGCCCGTCACCCTGGCCCTGGCGGCGGACCTGTGGGTCAGCCGCAACCGTGCCGCGGTCCTCGGCGGGGTCGGCGCCGCCCAGGAACTCGGCAGCGTGCTCGGCCCGCTCTACGGCGTCGCGCTGGTCGCGCTGTTCACCCACTGGCAGGCGGTGTTCTGGGTCAACGTGCCGTTGGCGGCGCTCGCGATGCTGATGATCCACTTCAGCCTGCCCGGCCGGGCCAAGGACGCACCGACGGAGAAGGTCGACGTGGTGGGCGGGCTCCTGCTCGCACTGGCACTGGGCCTCGCCGTCGTCGGGCTCTACAACCAGACACCCGACGGCAAGCAGATGCTGCCGAGCTACGGCCTGCCGGTGCTGGCCGCCGCAGCCGTCGCCGCCGTCGCGTTCTTCGTGTGGGAGAAGTTCGCCACCACCCGGCTCATCGAACCCGCCGGGGTGCGGTTCCGGCCGTTCCTGGCGGGCCTGGGTGCCTCGCTGTGTGCTGGCGCAGCGCTGATGGTGACGCTGGTCAACATCGAGCTGTTCGCGCAGGGGGTGCTCCGTAAGGAGCAGAGCGAAGCGGTCTTCATGCTGCTCTGGTTCCTCGGCGCACTGCCGGTCGGCGCGCTGCTGGGCGGCTGGCTGGCCACCAGGATCGGCGACCGCATTGTCGCGTTCGCCGGCCTGATGATCGCCGCCGCCGGCTACTGGCTGATCTCGCACTGGACCATCGACGTGTTGACCGCGCACCACGACCTGGGGTTCGTGCAGCTGCCCACCTTCGACAGCGACCTCGCGGTCGCCGGGCTGGGGCTGGGCCTGGTCATCGGCCCGCTGACCTCAGCGACCCTGCGGGTGGTTCCGGCCGCCCAGCACGGCATCGCGTCGGCGTCGGTGGTGGTCGCCCGCATGATCGGCATGCTGATCGGTATCGCGGCGCTGTCGGCGTGGGGTCTGTACCGCTTCAGCCAGTTCCAAGCAGAACGACTGGCCGCGATCCCACTGCCGCCGAACACCTCACCCACCGACATGCTCGTTGCCCAGGGCAAACGGGTGGAACAGGCGATGACCGAGGCCTACGTGTTGCAGTACGGCGAGATCTTCACGATCACCGCGGTGGTGTGCGTGGTCGGAGCGGTGCTGGGTCTGCTGATCGCGGGCAGGAACGAACACGCCGAGGAGCCGGCGGACGAGGCTCAGCAGCGCTCGAGTCCGCGGCCCATCAGCTGAGGCTCTTCGGCCTGGTCGGCGCCCTGGTCGTCGGCGTCGGAGGTCAGGTCCCGCCAGACATCTCGGATCGCGGCGGTGAGGGTGTCCACAGGGTTGTTACTGATCCAGTCCTGCAGTGCAGTCATGGTTGTTTTCCTTTGCTCGTGCTTTCATGCGCAACTCATCGGTGAAAGCGCGAATTCCCGACCAGTCTACCGAGAGCCGGTGACTCCGGGACCGCCACGCGCGCTGCGACGCATGTGACGCCGCGCACGCAGACGCCAGATGAACATGTGAAAACGATTGGATAACAACCTAAGCCGGACTACACAGGGGTGAGGCTGAGCAACACGTCGGGGCCCACCGGGGTCACGCCGTCGAAGCGCCAGCGCTGCGCCTGGGCGATGCTGAGCACGCCGACATCGTCGACCGCGGTGACCGGGCCGCCGAGCAGGATCGGCGCCACGTAGGCCAGGATGCGGTCGATCGCCCCGGCCCGCAAGAACGCACCGGCCAGGGTGGGGCCGCCCTCGACGAGCACGTCCGTGCGGTCCGACAGCGCCTTGACCACCTCGAGCGGGTCACGGGTGCGGATCACCATCGTCCGCGAGTCGTCGTTGAGAACCGCTGCGTCAGGCGAGATCTCGCGCTCACCGACCACGACGCGCAACGGTTGGTGGTCGGCCAGACTGCCGTCGGGTCGCCGCGCGGTCAGCGTCGGGTCGTCGACGAACACCGTCCCGGTGCCCACCACGATCGCGTCGGCGGCGGCCCGGCGGCGGTGCACGTCCGCGCGGGCGGCCTCGCTGGTGATCCACTGGCTGGTGCCGTCGGCGGCCGCACTGCGCCCGTCCACGCTGGTGGCGAATTTCCATGTGACATGCGGCAATCCGGTGCGCTGTTTGTGCAGCCACTCACGCAGCGGACCGCCGGCGACCGCGGCGGACAGCACCCCCGCGCTCACCTTCACACCGGCCTCGGCCAGCCGCGCCGCCCCGCCCGCGGCCACCGGGTTCGGGTCGGCGACGCCGAAGGCCACCTCGGCCACTCCGGCCGCGAGCAGCGCGTCGACACACGGCGGGGTGCGGCCGAAATGGTTGCAGGGCTCCAGCGTGACCACCGCGGTGCCGCCGGCGGCGCGTTGCCCGGCCCGGCGCAACGCGACCACCTCGGCGTGCGGGCCGCCCGGCGGCGCTGTCGCGCCGACCCCGGCGACGGCACCGTCCTGGTCCAGGATCACCGCTCCCACAGGAGGATTCGGATAGGTCCTGCCCTTGACCTTCTCGGCCTGCTCGATGGCCGCGGCCATCGCGGCGTCGAGGTTCACAGCGTCAGGTGTCTGGATGCCGACGCGGCCTGCCTGCGCAGTGCCTGGACCGCCGCGGCGGGATCCTCCGCGCTGTAGACCGCGGACCCGGCCACGAAGCAGTCCACCCCGGCTTCGGCCGCGGCCTCGATGGTGTCGGCGTTGATGCCGCCGTCGATCTCGATGAGGATGGTCAACTCCCCCGCGTCCACCAGCCGCCGCGCGGTGCCGACCTTCGGCAGCACCTCGGCGATGAACTTCTGCCCGCCGAAGCCGGGTTCGACCGACATCACCAGAAGGGTGTCGAACTCGCGCAGGATCTCCAGATAGGGCTCCAGCGGCGTGCCCGGTTTGACCGCCAGCCCCGCCTTGGCGCCGGCGGCGCGGATGTCCCGCGCCACCGCCACCGGATTGTCGGTGGCCTCGGCGTGGATGGTCACGTTGTAAGCGCCCGCCTCGGCGTAGGGCGGCGCCCACCGCTCGGGATTCTCGATCATCAGATGGCAGTCCATCGGGATGTCGCTGGCCTTGAGCAGGGATTCCACCACCGGCAGACCGAGGGTCAGATTCGGCACGAAATGGTTGTCCATCACGTCGACGTGCAGCCAGTCGGCGCCGTGGACGGCCGCGGTCTCGTCGGCCAGCCGGGCGAAATCCGCGGCCAGGATAGACGGCGCGATGAGCGGCGAGTTCTTGGCTTCTCGGGCGAGCGGTCCAGACATGGACATCACCCTAACGGTGCTCGGTCCACCCGTAGCGCGGCGGCGAACATCGCGTCGGTGCCGTGCCGGTGCGGCCACAGCTGCACCGACGAACCCGCGCCGGCGTCCTCGGCGGGCTCGAACAGCTCGCTGGTGTCCAGCGCGGTCACCGGGTGCCTGCGCAGCGCGTCGGCGACCACTCCCGCGGTCTCGGCCAGATGCGGCGAGCAGGTCGCGTAGAGCACCACGCCGCCGGGTCTGGTCAGCCTGATCGCCGAGGCCAGCAGTTCGCGCTGCAGCTTGGCCAGCGGCGGCACGTCGCCGGTCTGGCGCCGCCACCTCGCCTCGGGCCTGCGGCGCAGCGCGCCCAGCCCGGTGCAGGGCGCGTCGACCAGCACCCGGTCGAAGCCGGGTTCGAGGCCCGACTCACGGCCGTCGACCCGGACCACCTCGACGGGCAGACCCGCGGTGTTCTGCTCGACCATCTCGGCACGCCGCGGCGCCGGTTCCACCGCGGTGACCGTGGCCCCGGCGGGTGCGCCGAGCGCGGCCAGCAGCGCCGTCTTGCCGCCCGGCCCGGCACACAGGTCCAGCCAGCGGCCGCCGTCGGCGCCGGTCAGCGGCGCCTGCGTGATCGCGCGGGCGACCAGCTGGCTGCCCTCGTCCTGCACCAGCGCCTTGCCTTCACGCAAGGCCGCGATCCGGCCCGGGTCGCCGTCCCCGAGGTAGACCGCGTACGGCGAGTACCGGCCGACCGTGCCGCCGACCTGCTCGGCGAGTTCGGCGGCGGTCAGTGCTCCCGGCCGGGCGGCGAGGTGCACCTCGGGGCGGGCGTCGTCGGCGGCCAGCAGCGCGGCCAGCTCGTCGGCGCGGGCGCCGAGCGCGTCGGCGAACGCCTGCGCGATCCAGCGGGGGTGCGCGTGCACGAAGGCCAGGTGCCCGACCGGGTCCTTGTCGGCAGGCGGCGCGAGCTCGTCGACCCAGGACGCCTCGTCGCGGCGCGCGATGGTGCGCAGCACACCGTTGACGAATCCCGCTCGTGCGGTGTCGAACTCGATACCGGCCTGGTCGACGGTGGTGGACACCGCGGCATGGTCGTCGACCCGGGTGCGCAGCAGCTGATAGCTGCCGAGGCGCAGCAGATCAAGCAGCACGGGGTCGATGCGGTCCACCGGGCGGCCCGCCGCGGCGGCGATGACGGCGTCGAGCAGCCCGCGGGTGCGGCAGGTGCCGTAGGTCAGCTCGGTGGCGAAGGCGGCGTCCCGCCCGCTGATGCCGCGGTCGCGCAGGATTGCGGGCAGTGCCAGGTTGGCGTAGGCGTCCCGTTCGGACACCGCCCGCAGCACGTCGAAAGCCGCCTGGCGGGCGGGGTCGAGGGGTTTGCGTTTCATCGGGCCCATCCGTTCTCGTCGAGCCTGGCTCCGCGGGCCCAGTCCGCGGCGTTCATGGGTTTCTTCCCGGGCGGCTGCACGGTGCCGAGCAGTACCGCTGCGGAGCCGGTCCCGATGTGCACGTGCTTCTTGTCGGCCCGGATCTGGCCGGGCTCAAGCCCTTCGGGCCCGTCGGGCGGCACCGTCACCGGTCCGATCTTGACCCGGAGGTCGCCGATGGTGGTCCACGCGCCCGGGTTCGGGGTGACCGAGCGGATGCGCCGGTCGACGACGTGTGCGGGCAGCTCCCAGCGGATCCGGGCGTCCTCCACCGTGACCTTCGGCGCGACGCTGACCCCGTCGGAGGGCTGCGGGACCGCCGTCAGGGTGCCGTCCTCGATACCGTCCATGGTGGCTTCGAGCAGCCCGGCACCCGACACCGCCAGCCGCCCGAGCAGGTCTCCTGCGGTGTCGGTGGGCCGGATCGTCTCGGTGACCACGCCGAACACCGGTCCCGAGTCCAGGCTGCGTTCGATCTGGAAGGTGGTCGCGCCGGTCACCTCGTCGCCTGCGGCCAGCGCGGCCTGCACCGGCGCGGCGCCCCGCCACGCGGGCAGGACCGAGAAGTGCAGGTTGACCCAGCCGTGCGCGGGCACCTCGAGCAGCGCGTCGCCCAGCAGTGCGCCGTAGGCCACCACCGCGCAGCAGTCCGGCGACAGCGCGGCGAGTTCGGCGACGAACTCCTCGGAGTTGGGCCTGGCCCGGCTTGAGCACCGGGATGCCGTGTTCGGCGGCCAGCACCGCCACCGGCGACGGCGCGGGCCTGCCCCGGCGTCCGGCGGCCGCGTCCGGGCGCGTCACCACGGCGATCACCTCGTGGCGGGACGAGTCGATCAGCCGTTGCAGGGACGGCAGGGCGGGTTCCGGGGTGCCGGCGAAGACGAGACGCACCGCGCCAGTCTAGGGAGGACCACTCAGCGCGGAGTCCGGTAGTACTCCTTCTCGGTCACTCCGCTCAGCGGCGCGACGAACATCCACGGGATGGTGTTGAGCTGCCGGTTCAGCGTCGCGACCGCGTCGTTGTAGTACTGCCGGGCGAACGCCAGCTTGTCCTCGGTGTCGGCGAGGTTGCGCTGCAGGTCCAGGAAGTTCTCCGACGAGTTCAGCTGCGGATGGCTCTGCCCCAGTGCCAGCAGCGGGGTCAGGGCGGAGTCGAGCCGATTCTCGGCGGCGCTGCGTTCGGCGACCGATCTGCCCGCGGTGGCCGAGGTCAGCGCAGCCCTGGCGTCGGTCACCCGATCGAGCACGGCCTTCTCGTGGGCGGCGTAGCTCTGCACGATGTGCACCAGTGCCGGGATCAGTGCGGCGCGCCGGGTCAGTTCGACGTCGATGCCGGCCAGCGCCTCGGCGACCCGGATATCGGCTGAGCGAATCCTGTTGTAGCCCATCACGAAACCGATCAGCACCAGCACCGCGAGGACCAGCACCACCACCAGCAGGAATCTCACCACGAACCTCCTCCTCCCCCACCGCCGCCACCGCCACCGCCGCCTCCGCCGCTGCTCCCGCCCGAGGAGGACGAGGACGCCGCCTGCGCGACGGTGTACGCGCCGATCGACGAGGACACCGCGGAATCGAAGCTGTCGAAGTCGGGGCCGCCGCCGGCGCCCGACCCGCCCGGCGACGGCCACATGACATACCAATCGGGTTGCGGGGCAACCGCGCCCGTGTAGGCCTGGTACTTCTTCGCCCACAGCGCGGCGACGCCGGCGGCGACGGCGTACGGGACGTAGGCCAGGTAGAGATCCTTGCGCGCGGAGAAGTCGAACCGGGCCTCGGCCGAGTCGGTGGCCAGCACACGGTGGAATCCGCCGGCGCGGGACCACAGTTCGCGGCCGGCGGCGGTGCGCCGGGTGCCGATGCCGTCCCGCCAGGACGCCGCCGAGAGCAGGAAGAACGCCGCGAACGGCAGCGCGCAACCGGTGGTGGGGAATCCCCAGCGGAAGAACGCGCACACCATCAGGACGAAGGCCGCGGCGTTGGCCGCACGCAGCCACAGTTCCTTCTTGCGGGGCACCAGAAGTCCGGCGTCGAGCGCCCACTTCTCGACCTCCTCGGTCATGTCGGCTCTGGCCTTGGCGAGCCGCTCGCCGGAGTGGGCGGTCTTCTCGGCCGTGAACACCTTTCCGCGGTTGCGCACCTTCAGCCGGGTGGCCACCGCGAGACTGACCGGGTCGATCCCGGACCACTGCTTCGGTTCGCCGATGCCGCGGACGGTCCACTCTTTGTCGCCGTCCTGCCGCAGGCTGATCAGGCCTCGTTCGGCGAGGTAGAGCAGCGTGGCGGTGAGGCCGCTCCTCGAGACCGCCTCGGTGCGGATGTACTCGGTCTGGACCGGGCCGAGTCCCGGCGGCGGCGCGTACTGCAGCGGGAACGCGGGAGGCTTCTCCACCACGGTGCGCAGCCAGGCGAGCGCGGCGAGTCCGGCCAGCACCGTGAACGCGGCGAGCCACAGCACCCCGGTGACCGACTGACCCAGCACCCGGTCCCACGGGTAGGACCACGGCACGCTCTCCCTGGGCGGGGTCGGCACGTCGACCCCGGCGCGCACCGTCACCGGGGTGCGCGGCGGCAGCGCCTCCGCGCTGAGCCGCACCCGGTTGCCGTCGACGGTCAGCTCGCCGCATGCGCTCCCGACGCCGTAACCGACCGAGCACTGGGCGGTTCCGACGGGGCCGGGCAGGGTCACGCTGATGTCGGCGCGCTCGATGCGGTTGTTCCAACCGGGAGCGATGACGTTCCAGAAGAAGACCGACGGCGGAGCCGTCAATTGAGCTACCGACGGCGGTGCCCCGGGGTCGCCCGTGGACCCGGCGAACGTGCGGTCGGCGCCGGTGTCGCCGGGGTCGAGGACGCCGGGGACGGTGTAGCGGATCTCGAAGACATGGGTACCGTCGCCGAGGTAGCGGTCGGGGTCGCCGATCTTGGCCACCCGGAACCGTCCGCCGGCCTCCGACGACATCCGGTACGGCACCGGCGCGCCGTCGAGCAGCATCGAGGTGACCTCGGGCCGCTGCCGCAGATGCGGGTCGTTCGCGTTGGTGATGTCCCAGTACCGGAAGATCCCGTGCCGGTCGGTGCTGAAGAACTCGGTGGTCAGGGTCTCCACCGCGGTGAGGTCGCCGGCGGCGTCGACGACGATGTCGACGTCGTAGTCGGCGATCACCACCGGGTCGTCGACCGGGGCACCGCCCGAGCCCCCGTGGAACACCACGGGCCAGAGCACCCCGAGGGCGATCAAGATCAACGGAATCAGCGCTTTGCCCACGCGAGCCGCCGACATGCGCATCACCCTATGTGCAAAGCGTCGATCTGGACGCGAACCGGCTCCTGGTCGTGGCGTGCGCTCTGCACGACGGTGGCACGGCGCAGCGCGGCGGCCAGTGCGAGCCCACCGTCGCGGGGCACCCGGACCAGCATCCTGCTCACCGGTTCGTCGGCGGTCAGCCCGGCGGGCCTGCGGGCGCCCACCGGCAGGTCGACGGGGCCGAGCACCTCGGCGCCGTCGGGCAGCGACGCGGCGTCGAGCAGCGCGGTCACCGCCTGCGGCACGCCGTCGAGGGCGGCCATGTGCACCGCGGGCGGCAGCCCCACCTCGGTGCGCGAGTCCAGTTCGGATTCCGCGTGGCCCACCGGATCCCACCGGATCAGTGCCTGCACGGTGGGGATCGCCGACTCGGCGACGACGGTGACCACGCCGCCGTCGGCGCGGCTGCGCACCAGCGCGGCGGCCGCCATCCAGCGCCGCAGCGTGTCCTCCGCGGCACGCAGGTCCTGCCGACCCAGCAGCGCCCAGCTGTCGAGCAGCAGCGCGGCGCCGTAGCCGCCGTCGGCGACCGGCTCCACGCCCGGGGTCGCGACCACCAGGGCGGGGCGGTGCGGCACCGTCGCCACGGTGTCGTCACCGCCGGAGGTGACGATCTGCGTACCGGGGAACGCCCGCCCGAGTTCCTCGGCGGTGCGGCGGGCTCCGACGACGACGGCCCGCACCGCGTCCGAGCCGCACCGCGTGCAGCGCAGGGCCAGTTCCTCGCGTGCGCACCAGCGGCACACGGCGCCCGGGGCGTCGCGGCTGGGCAGTGACAGCGGGCCGGTGCAGTGCCGGCACCGCGCCACCGTGCGGCAGCGGGCGCACGCCAGCGCCGGGACGTACCCGCGGCGCGGCACCTGGACCAGCACGGGGGCCTCGGCGGCCAGCGCCTTACGCGCCGCGTCCAGCGCGACGGTGGGCAGCCGGGCGGTGCGCGCGGCGGCGTCACGTTCCTGGGCGTAGGCGCTGTCTTCGAGCGCGACCACCCGCGGGGCGTGCGCGCGCACGGTGTGCCGGGTGGCGGTCAGGTCGTGGGCCCACCCGCTGCGCACCAGCGCCTGGGCTTCGGCGGTCCGCGCGTAGCCGCCGATCATCGCGGCGCAGCGCACCTGGTGTGCGCGCAGCATCGCGACCTCGCGGGCGTGCGGGTACGGCGACCGCGGCTCGGACAGCGAATCGTCGCCGTCGTCCCACAGCACCACCAGGCCCAGGTCGGCCACCGGCGCGAAAACCGCACTGCGCGTGCCGATCACGAGCCGGGCGTCGCCGCGCAGCACCGACAGCCAGCGCCGGTACCGCTCGGACGGGCCCAGGCCGGCCACAGTGCGGCCACCCGGTCGGGCGCCACCAGGTCCACGGCCGCGGCATGCAGCAGGTCGACGTCGCGCTGGTCCGGCACCACCGCCAGCACCCCGCGGCCCGCGTTGACCGTGACCGCGGCCGCCTCGGCCAGTCGCCGCGGCCAGGATTCCCCGGGCAGCGCCTGCCAGACCGCGCGTGCGGCGCGGCTCTCACCGAGTGCGGTGATGAACTGTTCTCCCCCGCTGTAGGCCTGCCAGCCGGTGACGTCGACCGGTACGGCCGACGGCGGGCCGAGCGGCTCGCGTTTGCGTTTCTCGGCGTTGGCGTGCCGGGGCGGCACCGCCAGCCGCAGCACGTCGGCGCGGGTGCCCGCGTACCGGGCGGCGACCGCATCGACGAGCCTGCGCACGTCGTGGGTGAGCACGCACTCCGCCGACACCACCTTCTCCAGCCAACCCAGTTTCCCGACATGGTCGGTGTCCGAACGCCGTTCGAGCACGAATGCGTCGACGAGCCGGCCGTGGAAACGGACCCGGACCCGGACCCCGGGCTGGGCGTCGTCGGACAGTTCGCCGGGCACGAGGTAGTCGAACTCACGGTCGAGGTGCGGCACCGTGAGCATCGGCAGCACACGAGCGATCGGCTCGTGTTCGGCGGCCTGCCGGGTGGTGGTCACCCCGCAGGTGTAGCAGACGGGACGGACGTGCGACCGAACAGCAGGCCTGCGGTGATCAGCAACAGCGAGGTGGCGTACATCCACCAGATCGGCACCGCCAGCGCCTCCGTGCCGAGGACGAACTTGTTGATGCCGATCATCGCGTCCGACACCGCGAAACACCCCGCGCCGAGCGCGGTCCACGGGGTGGGCAGGCCGGCCAGCAACGCCGCGCACACCATCGCCGCGAGCACCGCGATGTACACCACGACCGGCACCGCCATCCCCTGCGCCAGCAGCTCGGGCCAGAACCACACCAGCAGCGCCGCGCACGCCACCACGACGACCGCGACGCCGGCCAGCCGGGATGGCGAGGACACCGCCAGCGGCCACAGGGCGGCCAGGAAGCACAGGTGCGCGACCAGGAAGGCGGCCAGACCCAACACGAACGACGGCTCCCACCACGGCATCGCGAGCAGGTAGTCCCCGGCGGCGGAGAACAGCAGCGCCGCGACCAGCCAGCGCCGCTCCCGGCGGATCGGGTGGGTCAGGGCCGCGGTCGCGAGCAGCACCGCGGCAAGCGCCTTCACCGCGGGCTGCAGGACGAACTGGCCGGTCAGCTCGGCGCCCGCGGGCACCCGGGTGGCGGTCACGATCAGGAACACGCCGTAGCCGGCCGCCACGATCGCGGCGGCCGTCCACAACGCCTGTCCTCGAGTCCTGGGCATTCGGAGAACCTACTATCTGAATCGATGGGCAGAATTGGGCGCCGCGAGCGTACGGGCAGCGTTCGCGTCGCGGCGCTCGACGTGCAGCACAGCCACCGACGCTCGGCGGTCGTGCTCGGGCCGGTGGCGCTGCCGCCGCTCGACGAACTCACCGCCCGGCTGCTGGCGATGGCCGAGGCCGGACCGGCCGCCAGGATCGCGCTGCAGCCCTCGACCTCCGACACCGGATGGCGGTTCTCGCCGTCCGCGCTGCGCCGGGCGGTCTCGTCCACCGATCACGTGCCGGCCGATCCGGTGGAGCTGCTGACCACGCTGCGGCAGTGCCCGGGCGGCGGGCTGCGGATCCTTGCTGCCGGTGACCATCTCGCGATCGACTTCAGCCACGGTCTCGGCGAGGTGCCGCTGCTGGACATGCTCGTCGGCGTGCTGCTCGGCGCCGTGGACCCCCGCGACGACGCGGTGTGGGCCCCGTACCGGCGGGCCGCCCCACCGTTGGTCCTGGCCGGGGTGCGCGCCATCGGCCTGTCCCCGCAGCGGTTGCTCCCGCTGTGGCGCCAGCACCGCCGCAACGCCGGCGCGCCGGAGCCCGCGGTGGGCGGCGGCACGCGCACGCTGGTCCCGTCGCCAGCCACGCGGGTGGCCCAGGTCCCCGCCGAGATGCTCGCCGACCTACGGCGGCTGCGGGATTCGGCGCTGCCCGGGGTCAATATGTTCGCCGTCCAGACCTGCGCGCTGCACGAGGCGTTCGCCGCGGCCGGGCTCGACGTGGACCCCGCGGTCACCGTGCCGTTCGACGTCCGCCGCTACCTGCCGGACGGGCACAGCACGCTCGCGTCGTTCTCCGCCGGCCTCGACTTCACGCTCGACCGCGACGACGGCCCGCAGCGGTTGCAGGCGGAGATGACCGCTGCGGCGCGGATGGCGCGCCCCGTCGCCAACCTGCTGGCGGGCACGGTGAAGACCAGGGCCGCGATGCGGTCCGGGCATCACGCCGAACCGCTGCTGCCCGACCGGCCCCGGCTACGGCTGCTGCACTCCAGCATCGGCACCGTGCCCCGAAACCCGTGGGTGTTCAGCGACCCGGGACAGGCCCGGCTCCTGGTGGCCAGCGACCCGGCCGCCCGTGCGGGGTGACCGTCACCTCGGCGACGGTGACGGGCTCGCTGTGGCTGACCGCGGAGTTCCACGACACCGTGTTCGACGCCGAAAAGGTCAGCGCCGCTTTGGCTTCTGTTCCGGAACAGGTGCGCAAGCTCCTCGGCTGAGGTCACTCGACGTTGTCGTTGCCCGGTGCGTAGTACGGGTTGACGCTGCGGAACACCACGGTCTCGCCGTCTTCGTGGATCGCCGTCCACTTCGGCGAGCGGCGCAGCGCGTCCTGCACGATGCCGACCGCCTCGGGACGGAAGTCGCCGTAGTAGCGGATCGCCTTGTTGGACTGCTCGCTGAAGATCACGTAGGCCGTGTAGACGCCGTTGGTGACGTCGTCGCTGAGGGTCTTCAGGTCCTCCTCGGTCGGGAAGGAGGCCTTCAGTTCGGCCAGCCGCGGGTCCCTGCCGTCCCACAGGTCGTAACTCACCGGTTCGTCGTAGTACGGATTGAACAGCGTCAGTTCGGCGTAGTCGGCGTTGAGGCGGGTCGGCATGCCGCCGAGTCGCATCATCACGAACCGGGTGCGTTTGTCCGCATCGGTGGTGAGCGACTGCATCAGATCGACCTGGGCGCGGGTCTCGAAGATGAACGGCCACAACGCGACATAGCCGTGCAGACCCGCCACGGCCACCACCGTCGCCGCGACCGCGGCCACCGTCCGCGCCGACAGACTCCGCAGCCGGGTGCCCGCGCCGTCGAGTGCGCCGACCACCGCGGGGGCGATCAGGATCGCGCAGCCCAGCAGCGAGTACAGGTAGACGCGGAAGATCGCCTCACCGCCGTAGCTCTGCCCCAGCAGCAGCCCGAACGAGCTGAACGCGACGATGCTCAGCGCGAGCACCGGGCGTCGTCTGCGTCGCATCCACACCGCGGCGGCCAGCGCGCTCAGCACCACGATCACCGACAGGCCGCGCACCACCGCGGAGGTGAAGTCCTTCGCGGGCAGCCCGGAGCTCTGGATGTTGCTGTTGGCGTTGTCCAGCGGGCTGCCGCCGGACAGCAGCCCGTAGGGCAGCACGGCTTCGAGGTTCAGCAGCAGATAGGTCACGGCGATCGCCACCATCACCGCCGCGCTCCACCACGGGCGGGCGCGGCGGCACACGCACAGCACGCATGCCGCCCCGACCGCCCAGAACGGGGTCAGCTGATGGGTCGGCACCGTCGCGGCGAACACCACCACGGCGAGCATCCCGCAGGCCCGGCTGCGCGGCGAGGCCAGCAACAGGGTCATCATCCCGAAGGCCAGCACCACCGACCACGCCTGCGGCGAAAAGTAGTCCTGCCCCACCCAGTTCACGATCTCGACGACGAACGACGCCGTCACCGCGGTACGCCGGGAACGTCCGAGCACCCGCGCGGCGGAGTAGACGGTCAACCCGATCAGCACGTGCATCACCGGGGCGAACAGGTGCGCGACGGTGATCGCCGCGATGCCGGTGACCTCGCAGAACCACGCCCACAGCGTGAAGAACGCAGTCCACTGCGCGTAGATGTCGGTGCCGTCGGGGGCGATGTGCCCGTGCACCATGATGTAGTCGACGACCGCGAGATGCTTGTAGGTCCAGTCGTAGAGCGGCACCTCGGTGGCCACCACCGTGGTCACCCTGGACACCACGATCGCCGACAGCACCGCCGCCACCGCGGGCACCAGCAGCCGGTCGCGCACCGCGACCAGCAGCGCCCAGGTGCACAGCCCGATGCACACCGCGAGCAGCGGGCCGCTGCCGGAGAACAGCAGGCCGTAATAACCGGCGTCCGCGCCCGGCAGCCCGGGCACCGCCACCACCCAGACGATCAGCGCGAGGGCGCTCAGGAGCAGCGAGAGACGCCGTCGCACAAAGCGTCTGCCCGGTGGCGCCCGGCGGGCCAGGACGCGCCGATGCCAGCCGCGGGTTGCGTCCAGCACGGAGGTGGCGTTGCGCCGGTACCAGTACGCGCTGCTGCCTGCGACCAGAAGCACCTGGACCCACAGGATCGCGTGCGGGTCCCACCGGTAGGACCACATCGCGGCGATCGAGGTCAGCGTGGCGATCGCCATGCCGAGCACCGGCACCGTCGACAGCAGCGCGCGCCGGGGGATCCGCACCCAGGTCGTCACCGCCGCACCGGGTCCGACCGCGATGAACACGACGAGCGCGATCGCACGCACCGCGCTCGGCAGGCCGGTCAACGCGAGCGCCCCCGCGACCGCGCCGACGGAGGCGAGGTCGGCCATGCGGACGGGCATGACGGGAACACGCCGCAGCACAATGGGTTCGGGGTGATCTCCGGCAGACCTGCGGGTGGTGGCCGGTTCCAGGATGGCGGTCATCGGCGGCCCGCCGTCGCGCAGTCACGGCGTTTCCTGCGCCTGCCCAGCCACAGCGCCCGGGGTCCGCCCAGCACGGAGAGCACCTCGGCGCGGCCCACCGAGGACGGCACCTGGTCACCGACGCCGCCGGGCAGCCGGGCCGGCGAGGTCATGATGGCCCCGTAGTCGGCGCCCGCGCGCAGCGACGACCGGAACCGCCGGCGCAACACCCGGACCGCCAGCCGTCGGTGCGCGGGATCCAGAGCTACTTTGGTCAGCCACGCGCCCAAACCGAGCCCGTACCCGCGGGCCTGCGCGAGCAGGGCGTCGTTGTCACTGCGGTGCCGGTGCCACACGATCGCCGCCGGTTCGGTGGCCAGCGCGTCACCGGCGGTGAGCACCCGGAAGAACAGGTCGAGGTCCTCGCCGCCCTGCGAGGCCGTGCCGGCACCGAGCGCCTCGTCGAAACCGCCGAGCTGCAGCACCCGATCACGCTTCACGGCGAAGTTGGCCCCGGTGCCGAAACGGCCCACCTGGAACGGGAACAGCGGCTGGTCGGCCGGTGGGGCGGCCATGCTGTACACCCGGCGCTGCAGCGATCCGGCCCAGGTCACCCGCTGGTCGAAGTAGGCCTGCGGCGCGGTACGCAGTTCTCCGCTGGGCACCAGGCCCGACACGCAGGACACCTGGGGCGCCCGGCCGAAACCGGCGGCCAGCGCGCGCAACCAGTGCCGGTCGACGACCACGTCGTCGTCGGTGTAGGCCACCACGGGATGACGGGCCCGGCGCAACCCGGTGTTCCTGGCCGCCGACAACCCGGGCACGGGCTCCTCGACGTAGCGCACCCGCGCGTCGGCGCACTGCCGCACCACCAGCGCGGTCGCGTCGGTGCGCGGAGCGTTGTCGACCACGACCACTTCGAAGTCCGGATAGTCCAGGGCGAGCACCGAATTCAGCGCGTCGGCGAGCTGGTCCGGACGTTCTCTGGTGCAGAGTACGACCGAGATCGGGGGCAATTCGTCGGCGTCCGCGGCGGCGTCCGGGGCAGGCAGCGGCGGAACGGGTAACCGCACCACGGCATCGTCGATGGGCGCCTCGACGAAGGCCACGGGCTGGTGGCGATGCCGCACCAGCACCCGCGCCGTCCGGTAACCGTCGGCGTGGCGCGGGGCGAACTCGATCTCGCCGCCGGGAGTCGACTCGTCGAGGTCGAGCATGCCCACCCAGCGTGCGTGCGGCCAGGTCGGTGGGCCCGGCGACGGCATCGCGGGGGCGACGGTGCGCGGCGTCACGGCGCGGTCACCCGGACCCAGTCCACGAGCATGGTCGACGGGTTCGGGGTGGACTCGTCCGGCGGTCCGGGCCAGTCACCGCCGACGGCGACGTTGAGCAGCAGGAAGAACGGTGCGTCGAACACCCACCGACTCCCCTCGTCGAGGTCGGAAGGGGTGACGCTGAACAGTGTGATGTCATCGACACCGGTGACGATGCGGCCGGGACTGCGTTCCACCCAGTAGGTGCGGAACTCGTCGGCCAGCGGGAACGGGACCGGACCGGAGGCCGAGATCTGTTCACCGCGTGGCGATCCCGTGCGCGGAAGGTGCACGCCGGTATGGAACTCGGCGGCGTGGTTGAGCGTCTCGATCACGTCGATCTCCCCCGCGGCCGGCCACCCGACCCTGTCGATGTCGCTGCCGAGCAGCCAGAACGCCGGATGCAGACCGGCGCCGGCAGGCAGCTTGATCCGGGCCTCCGCACGGCCGGTGGTGAACTCGACGCTGCCCTGGGTGGTGATCCGCGCGGAGGTGATCCCGTCCAAGGACACGCCGCGGGCGCTGATCGCCAGGTGTCCGGCGCCGTCGAGGCTGACGTTCTCGGGGCGGTCGGTGTAGGTCTGCATCTCGTTGTTGCCCCAGCCGCCGGCACCGGTCTGGAAGCGCCACTGCGGCGCCGGTCGCGCCCCCGCGGGGCCGTCGAAGTCGTCGGCGAAGACGACCCGGGGTCCACCCGACTCCGCGTTGCCGACCGGCGCGGGCGCCGAGCACCCGGTGACCGCTATCACCCACGCCAGCGCGGCGATCCGCACCGCCCACCGGAAGTTGCGCTGTGTCACGGTGTTTCCCCGACGAGTTCCTGCGGATCACGCTCACGGGTGCGGCTGAATCCGGTGGTGCCGACCGCGATGACGGCCAGCAGGACGCCGTAGATCGCCATGCGTTGCGCACCGCCGGACCCGAAGACCATGTGCCCGCCCATGTAGGCCAGGTAGCCGACGAGGCTCACCACCGAGCAGATCAGCGCGACGGCGCGCCGATCGGGCGACATCGCCGTTCCCGAACCCAGCGCGAGGAACAACACCGCGACCGAGCCGAGGGTCATGAACATCACGACGAACGTCAGATTCCAGGCGTAGTCCACCCGGTAGGTCACCAGGCCCGACGCGGCCAGGCCCCACCCGGCGACCGCCAGCGCCAGCGCGGGGCCGCGGTCGACTGACCGCTGCACGAACAGGCTCACCGCGACGAACGCAACCGCCAGTCCCGTCACCACCAGTCCCACGTTCATCGCCGGGTAAAGCTGGCTGCACGGCCAGTCCCCCGCGGGTCCGCAGAACGCGATCCCGAGTGGGCCCAGCTGCTCGCGGCGGTAGCCGTAGTGACCCCGCCACGTCGCCGAGACCACCCACTCGACTACGAAGTAGGCCAGCGGTGCCAGCGACCACCAGGCCGTGACCCGCGGATTCGCCAGCCACGCCGCGATTCTCGTCATTGCGACCCCTGCCGCAGCACCGCGACCGCCAGGCCGGTCAGGTAGCCGGCAGTGGTGCTCAGCAGCCCGAACGCCAGCGCGAGCACCCGGGCCGGAGACCTGCGGGCGTGCCACACCCCGGACGGCAACGTCCTGGTGGCGTACGCCCGCTCGCTGCGCAGCGCCGGACCGCTTCCGCAGAGCCGGGCGAGCGTCGCCTTGCTGCGGCCTTCGTGGAAACAGCGGCTCGCGAAGTACGACAACGTCGTGCGGTCCGCCGGCACCGCGTGCGACACGGCGAACCCGGTGCGGCGGATGATCCGCGCACCCGGATCGCGGCGGACGAGTTCGATGCCCATCATCGTCTCCTCGCAGCCCGCGGGCAGGCTGCCGACCCGGCCGAGCTCGTCACAGAACCCGCCGATACCGGCGAGGTCGCTTCTGCGTACGGCCATCGCAGCGCCGATCGGGTTGCGGATCGCGGACCCGTCGGGCGGCAACCCGCGGTAGTCGCATCCGACGACCCAACCGAACTCCGGGGGAAACCACGCGGGTCGCCGCCCGGCGTGCCAGGACGGATGGACCGCCCCGCCGAGCGCGGTCACGGTGGAGTCGGCGAACGCCGCGCGCGCGTCGCCGAGCGCGTCGGGGTGCAGTACCGCGTCGTCGTCGAGGAACACGACGACCTCACCGGTGGCAGCCTGCAGGCCGGTGTTCCTGGCGCCGGCGAGGCCTCGCCGGAATCGATTGGGCAACACCGTCACCGACGCACCGTAGGCGTCGTGTAGGTCCCGCTGCAGGACCTCGTTGCCGTCGACGACGAGGATCAGCTCGTCGTCGGGGCGCAGTTGACGCAGCACCACGCCGACGGCCTCGCCGAGCATCTGCCTGCGGCCACTGGTGTAGCAGCAGATCACCACACTCACCGAGATCGCGGCCGGGCCGGTGTCCTCGAGCGGTAGGGGGTGCGCGGTCACCGCGACCAACCAGCGCCCGCGGCGGCACGTGTGTCCCGGTGTTCCCGGCGCTCGCGGTTGATGGTGCGCAGCACCCGCAGCCCGTCGGTCACCGCATTCAGGTTGGAGCGCCCGTAGATTCGCCTGCCCTCGAAGCTGCCCACCTCGTGGATCAGCCAGCCGCTGCGCGCGGCTCGGACGTTGATGACGGTCTCGATCTCGAATCCGTCGCCCCACTGCGGTTCCGGCAGGTCGGTCGCAGGCAGGTCGAGGCAGTTCAGGTTGCGCCGCCAGAAAGCGTTGTAGCCGTAGCACAGATCGCTGAACTGCGTCCTGAACAAACGGTTCACCAGCCAGTTGAGGCCCTTGTTGCCCAGCCGCCGGAAGTGGGTGATGTCGTCGCTGCCCCCGCCGCGGGAGAATCGGCTGCCCTTGGCCAGGTCGGCCCCGCCGACGAGTGCGTCGACGAAGCGCGGGATCTCGGCGGGGTCGGTCGAACCGTCGCCGTCGATCATCACGATGATGTCCCCGGTGGCGGCCAGGAAGCCGCACGCGAGCGCGTTGCCCTTGCCTGCGCGGCTCTGCTCGATCACCGTGGCGTTCGGCCACAACCGGCGTGCCTCGTCGGCCGTGCCGTCGACGGACCCGCCGTCGACGACCACGATCTCGTCGACCGGCGGCATCCGCTGCGCGACGTAGGACAGGTTGCGCACCTCATTGCGGACGGGCAGGACCACGGTGACGGTCGGTCGGCCCCCGTCGGGCCGCGCGGGCTTGTCGATATTTGCCAGCAGATTGCCGATGTCCGCTGGAACGCGCACGTCGGACTCCGGAACGATCTCCGTCACGTGGTCAAACTCCTTGTCCTACCTTGCTTCTGCGCAATCTGCAACGGAGCGCACTTGGGGTTGACGAGACTGGCCGTGACACCGACGGCCATTAGCTGAGGGTTACCTTAGTCAACGGGAGGCTCGTTGTGGGCGCTCCCTCGCCGTCTATGAGCAGCATCACAAGTTTGGGTAGCCTAAGCAAACTCTGGCCGCTCTAGTATCGTGATTCAGCGGTCATCGACGGCCCCGTCCGACCCCCTTCGAGCCCTCGCCCACTTAGGACCCACGATGCCGACGACTGGCCGCCCCACCTCCCCCGGTCTCGGCATCGACATCGCCGCGGTGATGACGTCGAGCGCAGCCACCGGGGTGCTCGGTTTCGTGTTCTGGACGGTGGCCGCGCGCGGGTACGACGCCGCCGAGGTCGGGCGGGCGTCGGCGATCATCTCGTCGGCGGCCCTGATCGCGATCCTGGCCAACTTCAGCCTCGGCAGCCTCTATGAACGCTTCCTGCCCTTGGCCGGCGGCCACACCCAACGGGTGGTGCGCACCGGCGTCGCATTGGTCTCGTGTACCGCTCTGCTGTTCGGAATCGTGTTCGTCCTGCTCGGCCCCCGTGCCGCGCTGTTCCCGAAGTGGCCTGAGGCCGTGGTGTTCCCGGCGTTCGTCGCGGTGCTGGCGGTATACGCGCTGCAGGACCAGATCCTGATAGGGCTGAGCCGGGCCCGGATGATCGCGACCAAGAACATCGGCCAGTCCACCGCCAAGCTCGTCGCGGTCGCCGCGCTGATCCCACTGGGCACCGGAGCCGCGATCGTGTGGTCCTGGGTGCTGCCCGCCGCGGTGATCACCGCGATCATCGCGGTGGTGGTGATCCGGCGCGAGACCGCGCGCCGCGACGGGGCCGCCACCCTGCCCCCGCGGCGCGAACTGGTCCAGTTCTTCGCCAGCTCGTACGCCATCAACGCCGTCGGCGTGACGGTCCCGCTGCTGGTGCCGCTGATCGTCGTCGCCCAACTCGGCACCGAGATGAACGCGTACTTCTCCATGTGCTGGCTGGTGGTGAACACGCTCGGCGTGCTCGTCGGGGCCACCGCCGCGCCGTTCATCGCCGCCGCGTCCACACCGGGCGCCGACCTGCGCTCCTGCACAGTGCGTTTCGTTCTGCTGTGTGGCGGCGCCGCACTGACCGGCTGCGCGGCCCTGCTGGTCAGCGCGCCGCTGATCCTCGGCATCCTTGGACCGCAGTACGCCGAGCACGGCACCACCCTGATCCGGATCATGGCCCTCACCCTGCCCTCGGTGGCGCTGATGACCGTCTACACCGCACTGGCCCGGCTGCAGCGCCGGTTGCGGCTCGCGGTGGCCGCACAGCTGCTGCTCGGCATCGTGGTGGTCAGCGGGGTCACGCTGACCACGAGGCGCTGGGGCATCGACGCGATCGGCTACACCTACCTGGCCGCCGAACTGCTCAACACCCTGATCCTGCTGGTGCCCACCGTGCTGCTGCTGCGCAAGGTCGCCGCGACCCCACGCGGCCAGGCCCTCGATTCTGTGCCGCCCGCGGTCACCCGGCCGGACCTGTCCCGCTTCGGCGACGTCGAGCATGACTCGGTGGCAGCACGATTCGCCGAGGTCGCGGCACAGAAACCGGACCACATCGCGCTGCACACCGACCGCGGCTCCCTCAGTTACGGCGAGTTGCACGCCGCCGCGGCCGGCTGGGCGGCGGCGCTGGCCGCCCGCCCCGACCCGCGGTCCGCGGTCGCTCTCGTCGGTGACCTGACCCCGCACACCGCCGCCGTGATCCTGGGCAGCTTCGCCTCCGGCGCCCCGCTGGTTCCGCTGGACACCGGGCTGCCGGTGGACCGGATGACCCATATCTTCGACGCGCTCGAGCAGCAGGCCCGCCCTCTGGGCACCGTGGTGGTCGAGGACGGCGACCGGCTGACCGCACAACTCGGTGGCCGGTATCCGGTGTGGCCGGCCGACCGGGTCGGCGATGCGCCGGCGATGCAGGCCGAGGCTCCGCAGCTGGGTGTGCAGACGGTGACCAGCATCCAGTTCACCTCCGGTTCCTCCGGCGAACCCAAGGCCGTGCTGCACGTCAACGGGACGTGGCTCAGTGACTGGATCCTGCACCGGGACCGGTTCGGCATCGTCGACGGTGCGCGGGTCGCGCTGTGCATGCCGGTCAGCTTCGCCGCCGGGCTCAACGTGATGATCGGGTCCCTGCTGTCGGGGGCCGAGGTGATCGTGGTCGACCCGCGCAGCTGCACTCCTGAGGCCGCGGCCGACCGGCTGGCCGACACCGACATCGTCATGTGCACCCCGTCGTTCCTGCAGTCGGTGGCTGACGCCGCGCACGGACGCAGCCTGGACCGGGTGCGGCGCATCGTGACCACCGGTGAACCGGTGTACGGCAACGTTCTCCGCCGGGCCCGGGTGCTGGCGCCGAATGCGGTGTTGACCAACTGGGCGGGATCGTCGGAGACGCTGGGCATCGCCCACTTCGACATCTGGCCCGGCGACCCGATACCCGCGGGTGTGGTCCCGGCGGGCGTGGCGGTGCCGCACAAGACGCTGGCCGTCGACGACCAGGGACGGTTGACCGTGACCTCCCCGTACCTGGCTGCCGGCTATCTGTCACCCGCCGGCGCGTCGACCACCTTCACCGAGAACCCGGACGGCAGCCGCACTTTCGTCACCAACGACCGGGCCCGCATCGACGACGGGGTTCTGGTGGTGCTCGGGCGCATGGACGCGGCCCTCAAGATCCGCGGCTACCTGGTCGAGCCCGCCGAGGTGGAGGCCGCGCTGCTGGACTGCCCCGGCATCCGGGAGGCGCTCGTGCTGGCCGACACCACGGCCGAGGCGCCGACCCTGACGGCCTACGTCGCGCCCGTACCCGGAATCCGCACACCGGCGGTCGCCGACATCCGGGCCCAACTGCACGAACGACTTCCGGCCTGGATGGTGCCCCACCATGTGGTGATGCTGGAGGCCCTGCCCCGGAACGAGCGCGGCAAGGTCGATCGGCGGGCACTGCCTGCCCCGGCGCGCGGCCCGATCCTGCCTCCGGCGCCGGGCCTGGAGACCGACGTCGCACGCACCTGGGCGCGGGTGCTGCGCCTCGACGAGGTGGGCCGCGACGAGAACTTCTATGCGCTCGGCGGAGATTCACTGAACGTCCAGCAGCTCATCACCGCGCTCGGGGAGCAGCACGGGGTGCGGCTGACGGCCTCGGACGTGGCCGGTGCGCCCACGGTGGCCCAGTTGGCCCGGACGGTGGCCGCGCGGCGGTCCGGAGTTCCTGTCCCGCAAGGTAACCCGCTCGCGCCGACGACGGTGCTGCTGCGCCCGCCGACGGCCGGCACCCGGGACACGTTGTTCTGCTTCGCCGGTGCCGGCGCCTCGGCGCTGACCTTCGCGCCGCTGGCCGACCGGGTCGACCGCGGCACCGCTGTGGTGGCGTTCCAGGCGCAGGGGCTGGAGAACCGGGCCGTCCCGGACTGGACGGTCGGGCGCGCTGCCCGCAGGCATCTGACGGATCTGCTCGAGCTGCAACCGGAAGGGCCGTACCGGCTGGTCGGTCACTCGCTCGGGGCGTTCATCGCCGTCGACGTCGCCGCTCGCCTGCAGGCGCTGGGCCACGAGGTCGAACTGGTCGCGATGCTCGACCCGTTCCTGCCGCCGCGGACCGTGCGCGCAGCCCGGCGGCACCTGCCCGGGGTGCGGTCCACGCTGCTCGAGCAGACGCCTGCCGACCGGTCGGTGCTGTGGCGGCACCGGTTGTGGCTCCCGCTGGCCGGGATCGCCGAGGGGACCGCGGAGCAGAAGGTCACCGCACTGCGCGAGGTCGGTGTCCGGGTCGGCCGACTGCACCGGCCCCGGCCCTACTCCGGGCGAACCCTGTTGGTGCTCAGCACGTTCAACCTCGACGACGATCGGGTGTGGGCGCGGCTGCTGACCGGCGACCTGACCGTCGAGCGCATCCACTGTGACCACGATTCGGTGGTCAGGGACCCGCATGTCGCCCGGGTCGTCGATCTCATCGGTACGGCGCGGGCGCCCCTCACCCCCTGACGTCGGTCAAGCCGACAGCGCAGGCTGCCCCGCATCGGCGAGGGCGACCACCGAGCGCGCCGAGCGCAACGCGGCGCGGGCACGCACACCCGCGGGTGCGTTCCACTGCACCGGAGCCTCGACGCTGACCGGCACCAGCGGCAGCGCACGCAGCATCGGGACCACCCCGATGCAGCCCTCCCCCGGAAACAGCCGGGCAGAGCGACCCTGGTGGCGCAGTTCGTCCACCGACTCCGGGCGTGGCAACGCGGCATCGCAGATCTGCGCGTAGCGGATCCACTCGTCGGGCACCCTGCTCAGATCCTCGGGGGTGGCCAGTTCGCGGTCGTAGTGGATCGCGTCGACGAGCAGGCCTGCCCCGCTGTCCGCGCAGCGACCGACGATCCGCACGGCCTCGCCGAGGTCGCGCACCTCCGTCCACGGCATCGGCTCCAGGTTCGGCGTCAACCCGAATTCCGCTGCCAGCAGCCCGAGTTCGGCGAGATTGTCCGCGGTCCTGCCGTGGTCGGGGTCGTTGCCGGTGACCAGGACCTGAGTCGCGCCCAGGTAGGCGCCGGTCTCCAGGAACGCGGTGAAGTCGTCACGCACCCGCGTCTCGGGGCGCAGTCGGAGCACTTCGATGTCCAGGACGAACAGTCCGGTGTCGGCGAGCCGGCTCCGCGTCTCGCGGATCATCGGGGTGATGCCGACGGTCGGCCGGATCGGCTCCTGCTCGGTGGCCCTGATCAGCCGCAGCCCGACTCCGTCGTAGCCGGCCTCGGCCGCACAGGCCACCAACTCGGGCGGGCCCAGCTCGAGCACGGTCAGCGGGGCCAGACAGATGGGGCGGGCCTGGTCGGCAACCGGCTTCCGACGGCCTGGCAGAAAGCTCACGGACGTTCCTCACTCTGCGGGGTAGCCCCATTCTCGGCGAAAATATGCCGTGGTGGGCGGCTACCCCCGTCGCCCGGGTGCGTACGGTGTGTGCCATGGCTGAGTTGGATCCCGTACTGCAGAAGGTGCTGGAGGTCGTCCCGTTCCAGCTGACCACCGAGGGCGGCCCCGAGCAGGCCCGGCGCCGGTTCGCGGAACTGCCCCGCAATCCGATCCTTCCTGAGGTCACCGCGCAGGACCGCACTATCGACGGACCGGCGGGACCGATCGCGGTGCGCGTGTACCGTCCGCCGCCGAGGACGCCGTGCTGCCGCTGGTGGTGTTCATCCACGGCGGCGGCTGGAGCATCGGTGACCTCGACACCTACGACGGCACGGCGCGCATGCACGCCATGGGCGCCGGCGCGGTGGTGGTCTCGGTGGAGTACCGGCTGGCCCCCGAGCATCCGTATCCGGCTGCGGTGGAGGACGTCTGGGCCGCCACCCGGTGGGTGACCGACAACGCCGCCGAGCTCGGCGCCGACCCGGAACGGCTGGCCGTGGCCGGTGACTCGGCGGGCGGCAACCTCGCCGCGGTGGTCGCGCAGTCGGCCCGCGACGCCGGTATGTCGCTGCGGTTCCAGCTGCTGTGGTACCCGTCGACGACGTTCGACACCTCGCTGCCGTCGTTCACCGAGAACGCCGACGCGCCGGTCCTGAACCTGGCCGCGTGCAAGGGCCTCACCCGCTGGTACGTCGCCGACACCGATCTGTCCGACCCGCCGGCCACCCTGGTGCCCGCGCGTGGCGACCTCGCCGGCCTGGCGCTGGCCTACATCGCCGTCGCCGGGCACGACCCGTTGCGCGACGACGGACTCCGCTACGCCGAACTGCTCACCGCGGCCGACGTGCCGGTCGAGGTGCATCACGCCGAGTCGCTGGTGCACGGCTACCTCGGGTACGCCGGCATCGTGCCCGCGGCCACCGAGGCCACCGATCGAGGGCTGGCCGCGCTGCGTTCTGCGCTGAAGTAGGGAGCGGTCGGCGGGTGAACGGCCGAAAATGCAGTGAGGGTCGTGATCCCGGAAGGATCACGACCCTCAGCGCAAACTCGGGAGACTAGACGGCGGCCTTGAGCTCGTCGACCTTGTTCAGCTGCTCCCACGGCAGGTCGATGTCGGTACGGCCGAAGTGCCCGTACGCCGCGGTCGGCGCGTAGATGGGGCGCAGCAGGTCCAGGTCGCGGACGATCGCACCGGGACGCAGGTCGAAGACCTCGCCGATGGCCTTCTCGATCTTGACCGGGTCGACGGTCTCGGAGCCGAAGGTTTCGACGAAGAGACCGACGGGCGCAGCCTTGCCGATCGCGTAGGCGACCTGAACCTCGACGCGCTCGGCCAGGCCGGCGGCGACGACGTTCTTGGCCACCCAGCGCATCGCGTACGCCGCCGAACGGTCCACCTTGGACGGATCCTTGCCGGAGAACGCACCGCCGCCGTGGCGAGCCCAGCCTCCGTAGGTGTCGACGATGATCTTGCGGCCGGTCAGGCCTGCGTCACCCATGGGTCCGCCGAGGACGAACTTGCCGGTCGGGTTGACCAGGATCCTCGGGTTCGAGGTGTCCAGCGTCTCGTGGCCGAGTTCGGTGAGCACCGCGTCGATGACGTGCTGCTTGATCTCGGGGGCCAGCTGGCTCTCCAGATCGATGCCGTCGGCATGCTGGGTGGACAGCACCACGGTGTCGAGGCGCACCGGGGTGGTGCCGTCGTACTGCACGGTGACCTGGGTCTTGCCGTCGGGACGCAGGTAGGCCAGCGTGCCGTTCTTGCGGACCTCGGTCAGCTTGCGCGAGAGCCGGTGGGCCAGCGCGATCGGCAGCGGCATCAACTCGGGGGTGTCGGCGATCGCGTAGCCGAACATCAGGCCCTGGTCGCCGGCGCCCTGGGAGTCCAGCGGATCGGCGGCACCCTCGACGCGGGTCTCGTGTGCGGTGTCCACGCCCTGGGCGATGTCCGGCGACTGCGCGCCGATGCCGATGTTCACGCCACAGGTCAGGCCGTCGAAGCCCTTCTCCGAGCTGTCGTAGCCGATCTCCAGGATGCGCTCCCGGACGGTGTTGGTGATGTCGGCGAACGCCGTCTTGGCGGCGGTGGTGACCTCACCGACGACGTGTACCTGCCCGGTCGTCACCAGTGTCTCCACCGCGACGCGGGACTTGGGATCTTCGGCGAGCAACGCGTCGAGCACCGAGTCGCTGATGGCGTCACAGATCTTGTCGGGGTGTCCTTCGGTCACCGACTCACTGGTAAACAGCCGAGCTTCACTCACGTCCGATTCCTTCCACTCAAGCGAACCTGAGATAGTTAGTCAGTCAACTTATACCTGCGGAGGCAACGCCGCGCCGGGTGCCTCTAGCACCCAAGCGTGTCCCCCCGCTGCGCGCAACCCTTACGCGCACGCTGACGTGTGCTGTCTGGCCTACCCTCCACCTGAGTGCAGGCAACCTGCGATCGCGTCCACAATACGACTCGCGATGACGGTCTTCGACCCATGCTCCAGCGCCGTCTCCGTGCCGTCGGCCGACAACAGCCACCCGTCGTTGTGGTCTACCTCGAAGGCCCGGTTCTCTCCGACCGCGTTGACGACCAGCAAATCGCAGCCTTTGCGCCGCAGCTTGGCCCGGGCGTGGAACAGCACGTCGCCGTTCGCGTCGCCGGTCTCGGCGGCGAATCCTACGATGGCCTGCATGTTGGGCAGCTGTCCGTCGCGGCGGGCCCGGACTGCGCCGGCCAGCACGTCGTCGTTGCGGATCAGCTCGATGGTGGGGTCGCCCTCTTCGGTCGGACCCTTCTTGATCTTGCTCGTGGCCGGGTTGGCCGGCCGGAAGTCGGCCACCGCGGCGGCCATCACGAGCACGTTCGCGTCCGGCGCGTGCTTGGACACCGCGTCGCGCAGTTGCGCGGCCGATCCGACATGGGCGACGTGCACGCCTGCCGGGCCGACCAGTCCGGCGGTGTTACCGGCGATGAGGGTGACGTCGGCGCCGCGCTGGGCCATCACCCGGGCCACCGCGTAGCCCTGCTTGCCGGAGCTGCGGTTGCCGATGAAGCGCACCGGGTCGATCGGCTCACGGGTGCCGCCGGCGGTCACCAGGACCTTCACGCCGGCCAGGTCGTAGGGCAGCGCGTCGGCGCGGGCCAGCAGCAGCTGGGCCAGCGTGCTGATCTCCTCGGCCTCGGGAAGTCGTCCGGGTCCGGTGTCGGCGCCGGTGAGCCGACCCGAGGCGGGCTCCATGACGACCGCTCCGCGCTTGCGTAGCGTCGCCACGTTCTCGCTGGTCGCCGGGTGCAGCCACATCTCGGTGTGCATCGCCGGCGCGTAGAGCACCGGACACCGCGCGGTCAGCAGTGTCGCGGTCAGCAGGTCGTCGGCACGCCCGACGGTGGCCCGGGCCAGCAGGTCGGCGGTCGCCGGAGCGACGACGACGAGGTCGGCGGTCTGGCCGATCCGCACATGCGGCACCTCGTGGACGTCCTCGAACACGCCGGTGTGCACCGGGTTGCCCGACAGCGCCTCGAACGTCGCGGCGCCCACGAAACGCAGCGCGGATTCGGTGGGAACCACCCGCACGCTGTGCCCTGCCTCGGTCAGCTGGCGGACCACCGAAGCGGCCTTGTAGGCAGCGATGCCACCGGCGACGCCGACGATGATCCGCTTGCGCTCCACTGGGGGGCCGCCCCGGCTACTCGCCCTCGGTGTGTTCGAGGAGGTCGCCGTGGATCTCGCGCATCGCGATCGACAGCGGCTTCTCCTGCAGCCCCGGCTCGACGAGCGGGCCGACGTATTCGAGGATGCCGTCGCCGAGCTGGTTGTAGTAATCGTTGATCTGGCGGGCACGCTTGGCGGCGTAGATCACCAGCGCGTACTTGCTCGACGCGCGGTCCAGCAGCTCGTCGATGGGCGGGTTGGTGATGCCCAGCGGTGTGTCGTAGGCGCTGGCGGCGGCCGGATCGATGCCCACCGGGTCGGCGTGCGGGGTGCTCACGTAGAAGTTCTCCTGGCGATTGTGAAGATGAAGCGTCGGATGGTGCAGGGGGCGATCAAGCCTGGTCGTGCCGCACCGGCGCGTGGGCCACCAGCAAGGATACCAATTCTGCGCAGGCAGACTCCAATTGCCCGTTGACGACCACGCGGTCGAAGTCGCCCTGCGCCGCCAACTCGTCTCTGGCGGTCTGCAGCCTGCGCGCCCTCACCTCGGGTGTCTCGGTGCCCCGGCCGATCAGGCGCCGCTCCAGCACCTCCCAGCTGGGGGGTGCCAGGAACACGGTGACGGCCTCGGGCAGCGCCCGTTTGACCGCTCGTGCACCGGCGAGGTCGACCTCGATCAGTACCGGTCTGCCCGCCTCGGTGGCCGCACGCACCGGCGCGGCCGGGGTGCCCGAACGGTGCAATCCGCCGTGGATGTCCGCCCATTCGAGGAGCGCGCCCTCGTCGATGAGCTGCTGAAATCGCTCTGCCGTCACGAAGAAGTAGTCCACTCCGTCGACTTCACCGGGCCGCGGGGCGCGCGTGGTCGCCGAGACGCTGAAGTACATGTCCGGGATCCGCTCGCGCAGGCACCGGACGACGGTGGACTTTCCGACGGCAGAGGGGCCGGACAACACCAGGACCGTTGCCCTGGATGCGCCGTCCGGCCCTCTGCCCTCGCTCACAGCCCTTTTAGGAAAAGTCGAACTTTTCCAGCAGGGCCTTGCGCTGGCGATCGCCGAGACCGCGCAACCGGCGGGTCGGGGCGATCTCGAGTTCGGTCATGATCTCTTGCGCCTTGACCTTGCCCACCTTGGGCAGGGCCTCGAGCAGCGCGGAGACCTTCATCTTGCCCAGGACCTCATCGGTCTCTGCGTCCTTGAGCACCTGCTTGAGGTTGGTGCCGCCGCGCTTGAGCCGGTCTTTGAGCTCGGCTCGCGCTCGACGTGCGGCAGCAGCCTTCTCCAACGCTGCCGCGCGCTGTTCGTCGGTCAACTGGGGAAGGGCCACGGGTTTCCTCCGTATCGTCCATCAACTGATTTGTCTCGGCTGGTAGTGGCGGAACCAGAACCAGCCAGCGTGGACGACCGTACCCACGCAGCCTGACGAAAGCTAACCCCACCCCCGGCTTGTCGCATCAAAACCCCAGCGTGTAGCGCGCTGCCCGACACCTGCCCAGTCTGCGCAGACGCAGCGTCGGCACACGCCTGCCGGGGTCTTTCGATACCAAACAGCCTGCATACGACAGGTATTCGTGGTTCCGGGATGTTTGCCGGCGAAACTACCTGCCGTGTGGCCCCCGGGCACGTGGCGCGGTGACGTGATCCTCTGAGAATTTCCCTGGTCATCGCGTGTCGGGCGTGTCGCAACCGCCCGGCGCGACGAGCGTCCTAGCTGCCCAGATAGGCGACGGAGTCGCGCATCCGCGCGGCGGCCGCGCGCAGCTTCGCGAGGTCCGGACCGGCCCGCAGCACGTCACGGGAGACCGCGGGCAGCAGCCGGCCCGGCGCCGCCCCTCCGAGGCCCGCGAGGGCCTCCGGGCGACCGCCCTGGGCACCGACCCCCGGCACCAGCACGGGGCCGTCCAGCGCGCTGACGTCAGGCGGGTCGGCCAGCGTCGCACCGACCACCACCCCGACGTCGCTGCTTCCGGTACTGCGGTTGACCTCGGCGGCGGCGTCCACGATCGACTGCGCCACCGTGCGCCCGCCCGCCCCGGCGGCGCGCTGCACCGACGCGCCCTCCGGGTTGGACGTCGCGGCCAGCACGAAGACCCCCCGGCCGTGTTCGCGGGCGGTGTCCAGCAGCGGCTGCAGCGACCCGAACCCCAGGTAGGGCGATGCCGTCACCGCGTCGGCGGCCAGCGGCGAGTCACCGGCCCAGGCGGCCGCGTAGGCGGCCATGGTGGACCCGATGTCGCCACGCTTGGCGTCGGCGAGCACCAGCACCCCGGCCTCCCGCAGGTCGGCGATCGTGCGCTCCAGCACGGCGTAGCCGGCCGACCCGTACGCCTCGAAGAACGCGACCTGCGGCTTGACCACCGCGAAGTCCTGAAACGCCGCCACACACAGCTCGCTGAACGCGGCCAGCCCGGCGGCGTCGGTGCTCAGCCCCCAGGCCCGCAGCAGTTCGGGATGCGGGTCGATGCCCAGGCACAGCGGGCCGCGCAGCGCCATGGCCTCGGCGAGACGTTCACCGAACCCGCTCACCGTCAGGAGCCCAGCACGCTGTGCAGTTCCTGCAGCGACATCACGCCGATGTCGCCGCGGATGCCCGCCTCGATGCCCTGCACGGCCGCCGAGGCGCCCTGCACCGTGGTCACACACGGAATGTTCATCGACACCGCGGCCGAACGGATCTCGTACCCGTCGATCCGTGGCCCCGAGTTGCCGTACGGGGTGTTGATCACCATGTCGACATCGCCTGCCCTGATCGCGTCGACCGCCGACAGCGCGGGCCGGTCGGGGCTGGGCTCCTCGAAGTGCTTGCGTACCTCGTCGCACGGAATTCCGTTGCGCCGCAACATCTCCGCGGTGCCCTCGGTGGCCAGGATCTTGAAGCCCAGGTCGGCCAGCCGCTTGACCGGGAAGACGAGCGAGCGCTTGTCCCGGTTGGCCACCGACACGAACACCGTGCCCTGTGACGGCAGCGAGCCGTAGGCGGCGGTCTGGCTCTTGGCGAACGCGCTGCCGAAGTCGTGGGCGATACCCATCACCTCGCCGGTGGACTTCATCTCCGGCCCGAGCAGCGAATCGATCTGGGAGCCGTCGGATTTGCGGAACCGGTGGAACGGCAGCACCGCCTCCTTGACCGCCACCGGCGCGTTGCGCGCGGTCATGGCGCCGTCGCCGGTGCGCGCCAGCACACCTTCTTCCCGCAGCTGGGCGATGCTCGCGCCCAGCATCACCCGGGCACACGCCTTGGCCAGCGGAACCGCGGTGGCCTTGGATACGAACGGCACGGTGCGGCTGGCGCGCGGGTTGGCCTCCAGCACGTAGAGGACGTCGTCCTTGAGCGCGTACTGCACGTTGAGCAGGCCGACCACGCCGATCCCGAACGCGATCGCCTCGGTGGCCTGCCGCACCGCCTCGATGTCGCTGCGCCCCAGGGTCACGGGGGGCAGCGCACACGCCGAGTCGCCGGAGTGGATGCCGGCCTCCTCGATGTGCTCCATCACCCCGCCGAGGTAGACCTCGGTCCCGTCGCACAGCGCGTCCACGTCGATCTCGATCGCGTCTTCGAGGAAGCGGTCGACGAGCACCGGGTGTTCCGGCGACAGCTGGGTGGCGCGGGTGATGTAGCCCTCGAGGGTGTCCTCGTCGTAGACGATCTCCATGCCGCGGCCGCCCAGCACGTAGGACGGCCGGACCAGCACCGGGTAGCCGATCTCGGCGGCGATCCGGCGGGCCTGGTCGAAGCTGGTGGCCATGCCGAAGCGAGGCGCGGGCAGTCCGGCCCGGCGCAGCACCTCACCGAACTCGCCGCGGTCCTCGGCCAGGTCGATGGCCTCGGGCGGCGTGCCGACGATCGGCACCCCGGCCTTCTCCAGGCGTTCGGCGAGCCCGAGCGGGGTCTGCCCGCCGAGCTGCACGATGACCCCGACCACGCCGGGACCGCCCTCCCCGGACTGCTGTTCGGCGTAGTAGATCTCCAGCACGTCCTCGAACGTCAGCGGCTCGAAGTACAACCGGTCGGCGGTGTCGTAGTCCGTGGACACCGTCTCCGGGTTGCAGTTGATCATCACGGTCTCGAAGCCGGCCTCGCTGAGCGTGGTCGCCGCGTGCACACAGCTGTAGTCGAACTCGATGCCCTGCCCGATGCGGTTGGGTCCCGACCCCAGGATCAGCACCTTGGGCCGTTCGGTCTGCGGGGCCACCTCGGTCTCGGCGGCGGGGTCCAGCTCGTAACTGCTGTAGTGGTACGGCGTCTTGGCCTCGAACTCGGCGGCACAGGTGTCCACGGTCTTGAACACCGGGTGGATGCCGAGGCGTTGCCGCAGCGCGCGCACACCCATCTCCCCCGCCAGTTCCGGGCGCAGCGCCGCGATCTGGCGGTCCGAGAGCCCGTTGTGCTTGCTGCGGCGCAGCAGTTCGGCGCCCAGCACCGGCGCGTCGATCACTTCGGCGCGCAGCCGCACGAGCCCGCTGATCTGGTCGACGAACCACGGGTCCACCCCGGAGGCCTCGGCGACCTGTTCGACGCCGGCGCCCAGGCGCAGCGCGTACTCGATGTCGTAGAGCCGGCCGTCGGTCGGCGTGCGCAGCCGGGTGAGCACCTCATCGACGTCGCCGTCGGGGTCCGCGGCGGTCCAGAAGCCGGTGCGGCTGGTCTCCAGGGACCGCATCACCTTGCCGAGGGCCTCGATGAAGTTGCGGCCCAAAGACATCGCCTCGCCCACCGACTTCATCGTGGTGGTCAGCGTGCCGTCGGCGCCCGGGAACTTCTCGAACGCGAACCGGGGCGCCTTGACCACGACGTAGTCCAGAGTCGGCTCGAAGCAGGCCGGCGTCTCCTTGGTGATGTCGTTGACGATCTCGTCCAGGGTGTAGCCGATCGCCAGCTTCGCCGCGATCTTGGCGATCGGGAACCCGGTGGCTTTGGAGGCCAGCGCCGACGACCGCGACACACGCGGGTTCATTTCGATGACGATGAGCCGCCCATCCGCCGGGTTGACCGCGAATTGGATGTTGCAGCCGCCGGTGTCCACGCCGACCTCACGCAGGATCTCGATGCCCAGCGTGCGCATGGTCTGGTACTCGCGGTCGGTCAGCGTCATCGCCGGGGCGACGGTCACCGAATCGCCGGTGTGCACGCCCATCGGGTCGAAGTTCTCGATCGAGCACACCACCACGACGTTGTCGCGGCCGTCGCGCATCAGCTCGAGCTCGTATTCCTTCCACCCGAAGATGGATTCCTCGATGAGCACGTTGGCCGACGGCGATGCCGCCAGGCCCTCACCGGCCATCCGCTCGACGTCCTCGGCCGAGTACGCCATGCCGGACCCGAGACCGCCCATCGTGAAGCTGGGCCGCACGACCACCGGCAGGCCGAGGTCGGCGACGGTGTCACGCACCTCGTCCATGGTGTAGCAGACCCGGCTGCGGGCGGACTCGCCGCCGACCTTGGTGACGATGTCCTTGAACTTCTGCCGGTCCTCGCCGCGCTGGATGGCGTCGAAGTCCGCGCCGATCAGCTCCACGTCGTAGCGCTCGAGGGCGCCGTTCTCGTACAGCTTGACCGCGGTGTTCAACGCGGTCTGGCCGCCGAGCGTGGCCAGCAGCGCGTCGATCTTGTTGCCGCGCTCGGCCTGCTGGGCGATGACCTTCTCGACGAACTCCGCGGTGATCGGCTCGACGTAGGTGTGGTCGGCGTACTCGGGGTCGGTCATGATCGTGGCCGGGTTCGAGTTGATCAGGGTGACCTGCAGGCCCTCGGCCCGCAGCACCCGGCACGCCTGGGTGCCGGAGTAGTCGAACTCCGCGGCCTGGCCGATGAGGATCGGGCCGGACCCGATCACCAGGACGTGGTTGAGATCTGGGCGACGTGGCATTAGTTGGACTCCCCGGGCTTGCCCTGGTTCATGAGGTCGATGAACTGATCGAAGAGGTATTCGGCGTCCCGCGGGCCCGCGGCCGCCTCGGGGTGGTACTGCACCGAGAAGGCGCGGCCGTTGCTCAGCCGGACCCCCTCCACCACACCGTCGTTGGCGCAGGTGTGGCTGACCTCGGCCCGGCCGAACGGCGTGTCGAACGTCTGGCCCGCCTCGCCTTCCAACGCGAAGCCGTGGTTCTGCGCGGTGATCGAGACCCGGCCGGTGGTGTGGTCCATCACCGGGATGTTGATGCCGCGGTGGCCGAACACCATCTTGTAGGTGGCCAGCCCCAGCGCCCGGCCCAGGATCTGGTTGCCGAAGCAGATGCCGAACAACGGGATACCGGCTTCGAGCACGTCGCGGGTGACGGCGACGATGTGGTCGGCGGTCGCCGGGTCGCCCGGACCGTTGGACAGGAAGACACCGTCGGGCTTGACCTCGGCGATCTGCTCGAACGTCGCCGCGGACGGCAGCACCACACTGCGGATGCCCCGCTTGGCGAAGTTGCGCGGTGTGTTGGTCTTGATGCCCAGGTCCAGAGCCGCCACGGTGAATCTCGGCGGCCCTTCGGGTTCGACCACATATCCGGCGTCGGTGCTGACCTCGCCGGCCAGGTCGGCGCCGAGCATGGACTCCTGACCGCGCACCCGGCTGACCAGTTCCTCGACCGGCGCCTCGGCGGCGGCGCCGCTGAAGATGCCTGCCTTCATCGAGCCACGGCTGCGCAGGTGGCGCACGACCGCGCGGGTGTCGATGCCGGCGATGCCGACGATGCCCTGACGTGTGAGCTCGTCGTCGAGGGTGCCGGTGGCCCGCCAGTTCGACGCGCGCGGCGACGGGTCCCGGACGGCGTAGCCGGCGACCCAGATCTTGTCGCCGCGGCTTTCGCTGTCGTCGTGGTTCCAGCCGGTGTTGCCGATCTGCGGCGCGGTGGCGATCACGATCTGGCGGTGGTAGCTCGGATCGGTGAGCGTCTCCTGATATCCCGACATCCCGGTCGAGAACACCGCCTCACCGAGGGTCTCGCCGACCGCGCCGAACGTCGTGCCGGTGAATATGCGGCCGTCCTCCAGCACCAGCAGGGCCTTGTTCGTCATGCCACCTCCTCGGGGAGCCATTTCGCGTAGTCGCCGCGGTTGTCGGCGCGGAACCCGGTGTCGATCTCGGTCCCCGACGGCAGTCGCCAGCGGATCGCCAGGATGCCCTCGTGGGTCAGGGCCTTACCGGCCAGGTTCTTCTCGGTGCGGATCTCGGAGATGGCGTCGTCGGGTATCCAGATCGGCCCGGCGCCGGTGCGCTGCAACATGATTCCTTCGGGGTAGCGGGTGAGGACGGCTTTGGCGCGGAAGCCCAGGTCGCCGGCGGCGACGCGGTCGTTCCAGTGCGGCGCCAGCGTGCTGCCGATGTAGAGGCCCTTGGTGGCAGGGATGAGCGCCGGCCCCACGCTGTCGGGCAGCGACGGCAGCGTGCCGATCAGCTTGGCCTGGCGTTCGACTCGGCGTCGCCAGCCACGCATCATCGCCTGGATCAGCACCGCGATCAGCAACGCCAGGATCGCCGCGAGCACCAGCGAGGCCACCAGCGTCGGGGTGTTCACTCCGTCACCTTCCCGTCGCGCGCGGTGATCCTGCCGCGCAGCATCGTCACGGTGACCACGGCCGGCAGTTCCATGTCCTCATACGGCGTGTTGTCCGAGCGGCTCGCCAGCGCCGGGCCCTGTACGGTCCAGCGCGCCGCCGGGTCGACCACGGTCAGGTTGGCCGGCTCACCGACCTCCAGCGGTCGGCCCTGATCCGGCAGACCGACGATCCGCGCGGGTGCCTCGCTCATCACCCTGGCCACGTCACGCCAGGTCAGCAGGCCGGGCTCGACCATGGTCTCGGCGACGACCGAGAGAGCGGTCTGCAGACCCAGCATGCCGGGCTTGGCGTTGGCGAACTCGCACATCTTCTCGTGCTCGGCGTGCGGCGCGTGATCGGTGGCCACGCAGTCGATCACGCCGTCGGCGAGCGCCTGCCGCAGGGCCACGGCGTCGGCGGCCTCGCGCAGCGGCGGGTTCACCCGGTTGCGCCCGTCGTAGGTCTGCAGGCGGGTGTCGTCGAGCAGCAGGTGATGCGGGGTGACCTCGGCGGTGATCGAGATGCCCTGTTCCTTGGCCCACCTGATCAGCTCCACGGTGCCTGTCGTCGAGGCGTGGCAGATGTGCACGCGGGCGCCGGCGTCGCGGGCCAGCAGCGCGTCGCGGGCGACGATGGACTCCTCGGCCGCGCGTGGCCAGCCGGCCAGCCCGAGCCGGGCGGCGTTCGGGCCCTCGTGGGCCACCGCGCCGACGGTCAGCCGGGGCTCCTCGGCGTGCTGGGCGATCAGCACGCCCAGGCCCGAGGCGTACTCCAGCGCCCTGCGCATGACCAGCGGATCGTCCACGCAGGCACCGTCGTCGGAGAACATCCGGACCTGGCCGGCGCCGGCGGCCATCAGCCCCATCTCGGTGAGCTGCTTGCCCTTGAGCCCGACGGTGACCGCGCCGACGGGGTGGACGTCGACCAGGCCGACCTCCCTGCCGCGGTGCCACACGTGATCGGTGACCACCACCGAGTCGGCGACCGGGTCGGTGTTGGCCATCGCGAACACCGCCGTGTAGCCGCCGAGAGCCGCTGCGGCAGAACCGGTCTCGATGTCCTCGGCGTACTCGCGGCCGGGTTCGCGCAGATGTGTGTGCAGGTCGACGAAGCCCGGCAGCAGGATCTGGCCCGTGCAGTCGATCACCGTGTCGTCGGCGCCCGCGGTCAGGCCTTCGCCGATCTCGGCGATCTGCCCGTCGCGCACCAGCACGTCGACCGGGTCACCCTCGCCGTAGAGACGGACTCCCTTGAGAACCGTCATGCGCTGATCGCCTCCTCTTCAGCTCCGACGAGCAGGTGGAACAGCACCGCCATCCGGACGTGAACACCGTTGGAAACCTGTTGCAGCACTGCCGATTGCGAGGAATCCGCCACCGAGTGCGCGATCTCCATGCCGCGCAGCATCGGCCCAGGGTGCAGCACCACGGCATGCTCGGCCAGCCTGGCCTGCCGCTTCTCCGACAGCCCGTAGCGCACCGAGTACTCGCGGGAGGACGGGAAGAAGCCGCCGTTCATCCGTTCGGCCTGCACGCGCAGCATCAGCACGGCGTCGGCCAGCGGCAGCTCGGCGTCGAGTTCCTGCGACACGGTCACCGGCCAGTCCGCGACCCCGACCGGCAACAGCGTCGGAGGTGCGACGAGCACCACCTCCGCGCCCAGCGTGTGCAGCAGCGCCACGTTGGAGCGAGCGACCCGGCTGTGCAGCACGTCGCCGACGATGACCACGCGCCTGCCCTCGATGGACCCGAGCCGTTGCCGGATGGTCAGCGCGTCCAGCAGTGCCTGGGTGGGGTGCTCGTGGGTGCCGTCGCCGGCGTTGATGACCGACGGGCCACCGTGTTCGTCGACGGTCCAGGCGGCAAGCTGCTGGGCGGCGCCGGAGGCGGGATGGCGGATGATCAGCGCGTCGGCACCCGCGGCGCGCAGCGTCAGCGCGGTGTCCCGCAGCGATTCCCCTTTGGCGACAGAGGATCCCGAGGCGCTGACGTTGATCACGTCGGCGCTCATCCACTTGCCTGCCACCTCGAAGGACACCCGGGTCCTGGTGGAGTTCTCGTAGAACATCGTGATGATGGTGCGGCCGCGCAGCGTGGGCAGCTTCTTGACCTCGCGGCCCACCAGCGCCTCGGCGAACCGGTCGGCGTTGTCGAGGATCGCGGTGGCGTCGTCGCGGCTGAGATCGGCCGCGGTCAGCAGGTGCTTCACCTGGCAGGCCCTCCGTAGGGTGCGATGGAGATCACGTCGACGCCGTCGTCCTCGGTGAGCCGGACCTTGACGTTCTCGGCGCGCGAGGTCGGGACGTTCTTGCCGACGTAGTCGGCGCGGATCGGCAGTTCGCGGTGCCCGCGGTCGACCAGCACGGCGAGCTGGACCGACTTCGGCCGGCCGAGGTCGCGCAGCGCGTCCAGCGCGGAGCGCACCGACCGGCCGGAGTAGAGCACGTCGTCGACGAGGACGACCAGCGCGCCGTCGATACCGCCGTCGGGGATGGAGGTGGCCGCCAGTGCCCGCGGCGGCTTGGTCATCAGGTCGTCGCGGTAGAGGGTGATGTCGAGGGCTCCGTGTGCCACGTCGACGCCGCTGAACTCGGCGATGTTGCGGGCCAGCCGGGTGGCCAGCGTCACGCCGCGAGTGGGGATACCGAGGAGGATGACGCGAGGTCCGTCGGGACCGTCGAGCGCGGTCTTCTCGATGATCTGGTGGGCGATACGAGCGATGGTGCGGCTGACGTCCGCTGAGGACATCAGCTCCCGGTCGTGACCGGGTTGGTCGGTTGAGCCCACGAGTGAGCCTGACCTCCTTCTCCGCCTCACTGGACGGGTCGTTAAAGGATGTCGGAAACTGCGGCGAGCTTAGCACCGTCGCAGGGCAGCGAGGTATTCGGCAGGTAGCCTCGGCCGGATGAACTTCGACCGCAACAAGACCTCCATCGTCGAAGCGATCGACGCCGGACTGCTGGCCGGCGCAGTCACGCTGGTCTGGCACGCCGGCGAGGTGCGGCAGGTCAACGAGTTGGGCTACCGCGACGTCGAGGCGCGGCTACCGATGCAGCGCGACACCATCTTTCGTATCGCGTCGATGACCAAGCCGGTGACGGTGGCCGCGGCGATGTCGTTGATCGAGGAGGGCCGGCTCAACCTCGACGACCGGGTCGCGACCTGGCTGCCCGAACTCGCGGACATGCGGGTGCTGGTCGACCCCCGCGGCCGGCTTGACCGCACCGTGCCCGCGCAGCGGCACATCACCATCGACGACCTGATGACCCACCGCAGTGGGCTCGCATACATGTTCTCGGTCGTGGGTCCGCTGTCGGACGCCTACCGCAAGCTGCCGACCCGCCAGGACCAGGACCGCTGGCTGACCGAACTGGCCGCGCTGCCGCTGGTGCACCAGCCCGGCGAGCGCCTGACCTACAGCCACGCCACCGACGTGCTGGGTATCGCGTTGTCGCGGATCGAGGGCAAGCCGCTCAGCGAGGTCCTCAACGAACGGATCCTCGGCCCACTCGGCATGTCCGACACCGGCTTTCATGTCGGGCCGACCGGCAGGCGGCGCGCGGCCACGATGTACCAGTTGGACAAGGACAACACGCTGCGCCATGACGTGATGGGTCCGCCGCCGATCGTCGATCCCCCGTTCTGCACCGGCGGGGCGGGACTGTTCTCGACGGCGGACGACTATCTGCGCTTCGCCCGGATGCTGCTGGCCGGCGGCGAACTCGACGGCGTGCGGGTGTTGTCCGAGGAGTCGGTGCGCCTGATGCGCACCGATCGACTCACCGACGAACAGAAGCGCCACGACTTCCTGGGTGCGCCGTTCTGGGTCGGCCGCGGGTTCGGGCTGAACCTGTCGGTGGTGACCGATCCCACGAAGTCACGCCAGCTGTTCGGCCCCGGCGGCCTCGGCACGTTCTCCTGGCCCGGCGCCTACGGCACGTGGTGGCAGGCCGACCCGTCGGCCGACGTCATCCTGATCTACCTGATCCAGAACCTGCCGAACCTGACCGCCGACGCGGCCGCGGCGGTCGCCGGGAACACCTCACTGGCCAAGCTGCAGAGCGCTCAGCCGAAGTTCGTCCGCAACACCTATCAGGCTCTGGAGCTTTAGGGCCGTTCTTGTCGGGGCCCGGGGGTAGCGTCGGGTGCATGTTCGAAAGTTTGTTCGATATCGACGATGGGGCGTCGCAGGCCGAGCTGCGGGCGGCCGTCGAGCGGTTGGAGGCGCTGAAGTCCGCGGCTGCGGCGGCCCAGGCGCGCGCGACGGCGTTGTGGGCGGCCAAACGGCACGCGGCCGAGGAGGCGGCCGGGATCCCACCCGCGAAGCGCGGGAAAGGCCTCGGTGCGGAGGTGGCGTTGGCTCGCCACGACGCCCCGGTCTGCGGCGGGCGGCATCTGGGGTTCGCGCAGGCGTTGGTGCACGAGATGCCGCACACGTTGGCCGCGCTGGCGTGCGGGGGGCTCTCGGAATGGCGGGCCACCCTGATCGTGCGGGAATCCGCGTGTCTGTCGGTGGCGCATCGGCGGGAACTGGACGCCGAACTGTGCGCCGATGTCACCAGGTTGGCCGGGTGGGGCAACAACCGGATCGAGGCCGAGGCCAAGAAGATCACCGCCCGGCTGGACGCGGCGGCCGTGGTCGCGCGGGGCCGGGCCGCGGTGGCCGATTGCGCGGTCAGTGTGCGGCCGGTGTCGGACACCATGGTGTGTGTCAGCGTGCGGCTGCCCCTGGCCAAAGGCGTCGGCCTGTATGCGGCGTGTAAACGAGCCGCCGACACCACCTTTGATGCGCGGCCGCGCGGTCAGGTGATGGCCGAGACCGTCTATGAGCGGGTCACCGGCCGGGCTGCCGATCAACCGGTGCCGGTGGCGGTGAGTCTGGTGATGGCCGACACGACACTGGCCGGCGACGATGACGAGCTGGGCTGGCTCGACGGCTACGGCCCAGTGCCGGCCGGGTTCTGCCGGGCGCTGACCGGGGATGCGGCCGCTGACAACGAACCCAAGGCCACGCTGCGGCGGCTGTACCGTCACCCCGACTCGGGGCAGTTGGTGGCGATGGAATCGAAGGCCCGGAAGTTTCCGAAAGGACTGGCGCTGCTGTTGCAGCGCCGCGACCGCACGTGTCGCACGCCGTATTGCAATGCCGCGATCCGCCACCACGACCACGCCGTCCCCGCCCGCGAAGGCGGAAAGACCAGCGCAGCCAACGGGCTCGGACTGTGCGAGGCCTGCAACTACACCAAGGAAGCTCCCGGCTGGCAGGTGACCACCAGCGAGACCGACGGGCAGCATCGGGCCGAGTACGTGACCCCGACGGGAGCGACCTACACCTCGACCGCACCGCAACTGCCGGGGCCGCCGGTGCGACGACGGCTCAGCCTGGCCGAAGGCCGACTCAGCATCGACCTCGTCACCTTCGACGCCGCCTAGCGGCTACAGGGATTGCGAGAGCACCCGGCCGAACTGCAGCAGCCGTTGCATCTGCGCCAGTCCGCCGTTGTCCACGGACTTCACGAAGCGGAACGATTCGCAATAGATGTCGGTCTCGGTCGCCGACTTCTGCCGCGCCCTGGTGACCAACTGCGTGTACAACCGCAGCTTCACCTCCGCCAGCCGGCGCGTGCCGTCTCCGAGCACTTCGTACTCGGTGGACAGCACCTGGTCGGTGATGGTGGACAACAGGATCGTCCGCACCGAGGACAACAAAATCCGGCGTGGCTCGACGGAGACGTCCGACGACGCGACGTCGTCGTCGGCACGCCACATCACCAGGCGGTGCCCGTCGGTGGCGAGCACCTCCTGCCAGAGCGCCTCACCCCACCGCTCGTCGCGCAGTCCCCGCGACATGACGAAGGAGCTGATCGCCGACGGCTCCACCACGGACCGGATCTGATCCAGTGCCAGATCGGGGTCGCGCAGATACACCCGCGCCGCGTCCTGCACGCTCGAATACGGAGCCCAGTCCTGCGGCGCGCCCATCTATGTGCCGCTGCCGCCGTCGGACCTGGCCTGCACCGCAGCGGCCGCCGCGCGGATCTGCGGTGTCACCAGCATCACCTGGCCGAGCACTCCGTTGACGAAGCCCGGCGAATCGTCGGTCGAGAGCTGCTTGGCCAGTTCCACCGCCTCGTCGACGGCCACCGGCTCCGGCACATCCTCGGCGTGCAGCAGTTCCCACACCGCCACCCGCAGGATCGCCCGGTCCACGGCGGGCAGCCGGTCCAGCGTCCAGCCCTGCAGATGCGAGGAGATCAGGTCGTCGATGTGCGCGGCGTGCTCGGTGACCCCGCGCGCCACCGTGACGGTGTACGGGTTCAGCGGAGTGAGGTCATCAGTCTGCTTCTCCGCCAGCGCATTTCGCCCCTCGGCGATCTCCGCCGGCGAGAGGCCGCGGGCCTCGGCCTCGAAGAGGAGGTCGACGGCTCGTTTACGGGCCTGGTGCCGCCCCCGGTCACCCCTCCGGTCAGGCATTGACCCTTCCCAGGTAGCTTCCGTCGCGCGAATCCACCTTGAGCTTGTCGCCGGTGTTGATGAACAGCGGCACCTGGATCTCGGCGCCGGTCTCCATCGTCGCCGGCTTGGTGCCGGCGCTGGAGCGGTCGCCCTGCAGGCCCGGCTCCGTGTGCGCGACCAGGAGCTCGACGGTCACCGGGAGCTCCAGATACAGCGGGGTTCCGTTGTGGAACGCGATCTGCACGGGCATGCTCTCCAGCAGGAAGCCGGCGGCACGGCCGACCAGCGACTCGGGCAGCGGATGCTGCTCGTAGTCCTCGGAATCCATGAACACGAAGTCCGACCCGTCGCGGTACAGATAGGTGGCGTCGCGGCGGTCCACCGTGGCGGTCTCCACCTTCACGCCGGCGTTGTAGGTCTTGTCGACGACCTTTCCGGACACCACGTTCTTCAGCTTGGTCCGCACGAAGGCCGGCCCCTTGCCCGGCTTGACGTGCTGGAACTCGACGATCTGCCACAGCTGGCCGTCGATCTGGAGGACGAGCCCGTTCTTGAAGTCGGCGGTCGATGCCACGCGGTTGTACTCCTAGCTTTCTAGATGATCACCAGTTCCTTGGGGAACCTGGTGAGTAGTTCGGGGCGCTTGTTGACCACGAGCGTGTCCTCGATGCGGACACCGCCGCGGTCGGGCAGGTAGACGCCGGGCTCCACGGTCACCGCAGAGCCAGCAAGCAGTGTACCGGCGGAAGCCGCGTTGATTCCCGGCGCTTCATGGATCTGCAGCCCCACCCCGTGCCCGAGGCCGTGCCCGAAGTTCTCGCCGTACCCGGCGTCGACGATCACCTGCCGTGCCGCCGCATCGACCGCCTTGAGCGCCGCCCCGGGTGCGACGGCCTCGCTGCCTGCCCGCTGGGCGGCGGCGACCAGGTCGTAGAGGTCCCGCTGCCAGTCGGCGACCGGGGCCAGCGCGAACGTCCGCGTCATGTCGGAGTGGTATCCGGCCACCAGTGCGCCGAAGTCGATCTTGACGAAGTCGCCGGCGGCCAGCACGGCGTCGGTGGGCCGGTGATGCGGGACCGCTGAGTTCGCCCCGGCCGCGACGATCGTCTCGAACGACGCGCCGTCGGCGCCGTGCTCGAGCATCAGCGCCTCCAGCTCGTTGCGGACCTCTTTCTCGGTACGGCCTGCGCGCAGCCCACCCCGGTCCACCAGATCCTTCAGCGCCGCGTCGGCGGCCTCGCACGCCAGTCGCAGCAGCGCGATCTCCCCGGCGTCCTTGACCTCACGCAGACCTTCGACGGTGCCTGCGGCACGGACCAACTCACAGCCCTCTCCGGCTGCCTTCGTCAGCGCCGCGAACGCGTCGACGGTGACGACGTGGCTCTCGAACCCCAGTCTGCGGACTCCGGCCGCGGCCGCGCGCGCCGCCAGATGCGGTCCGCAGGCCCGTTCGATGACGACCTCGGCGTCGGGCGACTGCTGCGCGGCCTGGGTCCGGTAGCGCCCGTCGGTCGCCAGCACCGGCGTTTCGTCGTCGACGGAGACCAACAGTGCGGCGTTGGAACCGGTGAAACCGGCCAGATAACGCACGTTGACCAGGTCGGATACCAGCATCGCGTCCAGTCCGGCCTCGGCGAGGCGCTGACGTAAACGGTGGCGGCGCTGAGAAATCGTCACAGCGAGTGACGCTACTCGCTAAGGTGAGCCCTCATGAGTAAGTGGTTGCTGCGCGGACTGGTGTTCGCGGCCCTGATGGTCATCGTCCGACTGTTGCAGGGCGCGTTGATCAACGCGTGGGAAACCAAGGCGGGTCTGATCAGTGTCACGCTGGTCGTGGCATACGCCATCGCGTCGCTGATCTGGGGTTATGTCGACGGTCGCCGCGACGCGCGGGCGAACCCGGACCCCGAACGGCGCGCCGACATGGCGATGACGTGGTTGCTGGCGGGCCTGTTCGCCGGCGTCGTCAGCGGGGCGGTGGCCTGGTTCATCGGGATCTTCTACAAGAACCTGTACGTCGAGGGCCTGATCAACGAGCTGACGACGTTCGCCGCGTTCACCGCGCTGCTGGTGTTCCTGACGGCCATCCTGGGTGTCGCACTCGGACGCTGGCTCGTCGACCGCAAGACCCCCGACGAGCCGCGCCGCCGGGAGACCGACGACGACCGTGCCGACACCGACGTGTTCGCCGCGGTGCGCGACGACCGCGACTACGAGACGTATCCGGACGGCGCCGAGACCGAGCGCCAGCCGTCGTCCGTCGCCCTCGCCGAGGACGATTCGACCCGCCCGGTCGACCGCAAAAGCGACACCAACTAGCTGCGCGCCACCTCGGCGTACGCGGCGGCGACCAGCGCCGGGTCCGGACCTTCCAGCCGTCCGGGCTTGGCGAGCCCGTCGAGCACGACGAACCGCAGCACCCCCGCACGGGTCTTCTTGTCCCCGAGCATCGACTCCAGCAGCTGCGGCAGTGCGTCGGCGTCGTAGCTGACCGGAAGGCCCAGCGACGTCAGGATCGCGCGGTGCCGTTCGGCCGTGGCGTCGTCGAGCCGCCCGGCCAGCCGGCCCAGTTCGGCGGCGAACACCAGGCCCACCGACACCGCCGCTCCGTGGCGCCACTGGTACCGCTCCCGGCGCTCGATCGCGTGCGCGAGGGTGTGCCCGTAGTTGAGGATCTCGCGTAGCTGCGATTCCTTCTCGTCGGCGGCCACCACCTCGGCCTTGACCACGACCGCCCGCCGGATCAGCTCCGGCAGCACCGACCCCGTCGGGTCGAGCGCGGCCTGCGGATCGGCCTCGATCATCTCCAGGATGACCGGGTCGGCGATGAAGCCCGCCTTCACGATCTCGGCCATGCCGGCCACGATCTCGTTGCGCGGCAACGTTTCCAGCGTCGCCAGGTCGATGAGTACCGCGGCGGGCTGGTGGAACGCGCCGACGAGGTTCTTGCCCGCGTCGGTGTTGATGCCGGTCTTGCCGCCGACCGCCGCATCGACCATGCCCAGCAGCGTGGTCGGCACGTGCACGATGTCGATGCCGCGCAACCAGGTGGCCGCGGCGAAGCCGGCGACGTCGGTGGCCGCTCCTCCGCCCAGGCTGACGATCGCGTCCTTGCGGCCCACGCCGATGCGGCCGAGCACCTCCCAGATGAACCCGACGACGGGCAGTTCCTTGCCGCCCTCGGCGTCCGGGAGCTCGACGCGATGCGCGTCGATGCCCTGCTCCGCCAGATGGCTCCGGATGGCCTCCGCGGTCTGGGTCAGCGTCGGCTGGTGCAGGATCGCGACCTTGTGCCTGCCGTCGAGGATGCGCGCCAGATCGCCGAGCAGCCCGGTGCCGATGATCACCGGGTAGGGCGGGTCGGTACGGACGTGCACGGTTACCGGGTCGGTCACCGACTCTGTCACGGGGTGTCCTTTCGCGTGCACGGCGAGCCCGTGCTCTTCTTGGCCGCGACCGCGGCGGGACTGGGCGGCGCCTCCGTCGACGGCGAGGCCGTCAGTGACAGCGGCGCCCGTCGCCAGACAGATCGCCGACGCCGTCGGTCGGGTTTGGCCGTCGGGTTCTCCAAGCGGCCGACGATGTGCCGCACCACCGCACCAGGGTTGCGGTGATCGGTGTTGACGCGCATCGTGGCGACCTGCCGGTACAGCGGAACCCGTTGGGCCATCAACGCTTTGAACTTCTCGCCACGATCGGGACCGGCCAGCAGCGGGCGGACGGTGGTGCCGCCGGTGCGGCGCACGCCCTCCGCGGCGCTGATCTCCAGATAGATCACGGTGTGACCGCACAGCGCCTCGCGCACGCCCTCGGTGATCACCGCTCCGCCGCCCAGCGACAGCACGCCGTCGTGCTCGGCCAGCGCCTCGCGGATCACGGACTCCTCGATGCGCCGGAACTCGGCTTCGCCGTCGGTGGCGAAGACGTCGGCGATGGTGCGGCCGGTGCGCTTCTCGATGGCGGCGTCGGTGTCGAGCAGCGGCACCTCCAGCGCCTTGGCCAGGCGCCGTCCGATAGTGGACTTGCCGGAGCCGGGCAGCCCGACCAGTACCGCCTTCGGCGCCATCAGCCCGAGGCCCTTGCCCCGCCGGTGGACGGCTCGCGCGCCGCGACGGCACGCAGGTAGTTCTCGATGTTGGCCCGGGTCTCGTCCAGCGAGTCGCCGCCGAACTTCTCCAGCGCGGCGCGGGCGAGCACGAGCGCGACCATGGTCTCGACGACCACGCCGGCCGCGGGCACCGCGCACACGTCGGAGCGCTGGTGGATCGCGACGGCCTCGTCGCCGGTGGTCATGTCGACGGTGGCCAGCGCGCGCGGCACGGTGGAGATCGGCTTCATCGCGGCGCGGACGCGGACAGGCAGCCCGTTGGTCATGCCGCCCTCGAGTCCGCCGGCCCGGTTGGTGGAGCGCATCACGCCGCCGGGGCCCGGGTAGATCTCGTCGTGGGCGACGCTGCCGCGTCGCCGGGCGGTCTCGAACCCGTCGCCGATCTCGACACCCTTGATCGCCTGGATGCCCATCACCGCACCAGCAAGCTGGCTGTCGAGCCGGTTGTCGCCGCTGGTGAACGAGCCCAGGCCGACGGGAAGTCCGTGGGCGACCACCTCGACCACCCCGCCGAGGGTGTCTCCGTCGCGCTTGGCGGCCTCGATCTCGTCGATCATCAGCGCCTCGCTGGCCGGGTCAAACGCGCGCACCGGGCTGGCGTCGATCGCAGCCAGGTCGGCGAACTGCGGCGCCGGTCCGTCGTAGGGCGTGGACGCGCCGATGGAGATCACGTGGGAGACGATCTCGACCCCGAGTGCCTGCCGGAGGAACTCCCGCGCCACGGTGCCCGCGGCGACCCGGGCCGCCGTCTCGCGCGCGCTGGCGCGCTCAAGGACCGGGCGGGCGTCGTCGAAGCCGTACTTGAGCATGCCCGCGTAGTCGGCGTGCCCGGGACGGGGACGGGTCAGCGGTGCGTTGCGCGCCGCGCTCGCGGCCAGCACCTCGGGGTCGACGGGGTCGGCGGCCATCACGGCCTCCCACTTCGGCCACTCGGTGTTGCCGATCTCGATCGCGATCGGGCCGCCGAGGGTCAGCCCGTGACGCACCCCGGTCAGCACCGTGACCTGATCCTGCTCGAACTTCATCCGGGCGCCGCGGCCGTAGCCGAGGCGGCGGCGGGCCAGTTGGGCCGAAATGTCCTGGGACGTCACATGGACGCCGGCGACCATGCCTTCGACCATGGCCACCAGCGCCCGGCCGTGGGATTCACCTGCAGTCGTCCATCGCAACACGCGGCCCATTTTCGCATGACGGACCCTCAGTCCCGAAAACCGGCGACATTCACAGGCCCTGGCTGTGCAACACCAGGGTCAGCACCGCCGCGCTGCTCAGACACATCGACGGACCGTGCGGCACCGTCGGGCCCGCACCGAACGCGCGCAGGCCCAGTGCCAGCGCGGCCGTCAGCAGCGGCGCACCGGCCGCGGACAGCACCCACACGTCCGGCCCGAACACGCCCGTCAGCCCACCCAGCCCGACGGCGAGCTTGACGTCGCCTGCGCCCATCGCCGCCGGTGCGATCAGGTGCACCGCGGCGTAGATCGCCGACAGCGCGGCCGCCCCGAGCGCTGCGGCCCCGCCGTGCCCGGTCACCGCCGCGGCCGACAGAATCACCACCGCGCCGGGGACGGTCAGCATGTTCGGCAGCCGCCGGTGCCGAAAGTCGTACGTGCTCAACGTGATCAGCCACACGGCCACCCCGACGGCGGCCACCGCCGGCCCGAACTCCCCCACCCACCAAGGCTAGGGCCCGGTGAGCGCCGCCCGCATCGCCTCTTTGGGCGCCGGTCGCCCGGTGAACTGCTCCACCTGGGCGAAGGCCTGGTTGAGCAGCATCTCCAGTCCGCCGATGACCCGTCCGCCCGCGGCCTGCACGGCCGCCGCCAGCGGGGTGGGCCACGGATCGTAGATCGCGTCCAGCAGCACCGGCGCCGCGGCCAAAGCGTGCGCATACGGCGCCACCGCGTCCGCAGGCACGGTGTTCGCCACCACCTCGACGCCGGTCACCGCGTCGGCCAGCCGGTCCTGGTCGAGGTCGACCCACTCGCCGTGCGCGCCGCACCGCTGCGCGAGGTCGACCAGCCCCGCGGCCTTGGCCGCGTTGCGGGCCACCACCTCCACCGACCGCGCGCCCAGCGTCACCAATCCCACGACCATCGCGGGGGCAGTGCCGCCCGAGCCGAGCACCATCGCCCGGTCCGACACCCGGACCCCGGCCAGCGCGCCGATCACGCCGTCGACGTCGGTGTTGTCCGCGCGCCACCCGGCGCCGGTGTGCACCAGTGTGTTGGCCGAGCCGACCAACCTGGCCCGGTCGGTGGCCTCGTCCGCGACACGCAGCGCGGCGAACTTGCCCGGCATCGTCACCGAGACCCCCACCCACTCCGGGCCGAACCCGGCCACCAGAGCGGGCAGTTGCTCGGCGGTGCACTCGATGCGCTCGTAGGTCCAGTCGGTCAGCCCCAGGGCCCGGTAGGCGGCCAGGTGCAGCTGTGGCGAGCGCGAATGAGCGATGGGCGACCCCAACACGGCCGCCCGTCGGGCGGTGACTGTCATCGCGCCGAGTCGAGGACGCCGTTGCGCCGGGCGATTTCGATGTTGGCCAGGTGCTGCTCGTACTCGCGGGCGAACAGCGTGGTGCCCCTCATGTCGACGGTCACGAAGTACAGCCAGTCCCCCGGCTCCGGATGCTCGGCGGCCAGCAGCGCGGGCGAACTCGGCGAGCAGATCGGCGTGGCCGGAAGGCCGGGCCGCACGTAGGTGTTCCACTCGGTGGCCTGGGCGCGGTCGGCGTCGGTGGTGGCGACCTCGATCCGGTCCAGCGGGTAGTTCACCGTCGAGTCGAACTCCAGGGTGCGGTTCTCGTCGAGGCGGTTGTAGATCACCCGCGCGACCTTGGAGAAGTCCTCCGGAGTGGACTCCCGTTGCACCAGCGATCCGACGGTGAGGATCTCGTACGGCGACATGTCGGCGGCGGTGGCGGCGGCGAGCAGACCACCTGCCTCGTACTGGACCACGCTGTCGGAGATCAGCGTGGTGAGAATGTCCTGCGGACTGGCCGACGGGTCGATGTTCCACGCGCCCGGCGCGATCAGGCCCTCCAGCCGGCGGTGATCGGAGCCGAGCGCGGCCACCGCGCCGCTCGCCCACTGCGGCACACCGATGGCGGCGGGGTCTGCGCCGCTCGCGACGTTCTTCAGGTCCTCGGCGGCGACGCAGCGGCGGTCCCCGTCGAGCTCCACGCACGACGCATTGGCGATCAGCGTCAGAATGCCCGCGGTCACCGCGTCGGTCTTGACGTCGCGCACGTCGTCGAGCTGGCGGCCCTCCGGGATCACCAGCTTGCCGACGCGGTTGTCCGGGTCGGCGAGGCGCTCCACGGCATCGGCGGCCGGGATCTCGGTGCGCACCTTGTAGAAGCCGGGCTGGATCGACGAGATCGCCGCGTTGCCGTCGGCGGCCTCGACGAACACCTTGACGTTGGCCACCACGTTGTTGTCGTGCAGGGTCTGCCCGATCGCGGTGGTGGAGTCACCGTCGTGCACCTGGATCACCACGTCGTTGAGGCCGCTGCCTGCGAAGTCGTCGCCGGCCCCGCCGAACAGCGAGTGCCACATCCGCGACCCGAGGAACACCGCGCCGATCACGATGACCACCAGCATCGTCACCGAGAAGACGACGGCGACGCGCCGCCTGCGCCGCAGACGCTCCTGCCGGGCGCGTTCGCGTCGGGTCATCCGCTGTCTCGGCGGTCCCACCGCCAACGGCTCGGCCCGGTCACTCCGCCAGTCGTCAGTCATCCGAGACCTCTCCGTGTGCGGGCAACGCCGCCCGCCGCTGGTCCAGCCAGTTCTGAAGGATCCCCACCGCCGCGGCCTGATCGATCACCGATCGCTGGCCGCGGGAACGAACACCTGCCTCCCGCAGGGCACGCTGTGCTGTCACCGTCGTGAAACGCTCGTCGCTGAGCCGGACCGGTACCGGCGCGATGCGCCGGGCCAGCACGTCTGCGACGTCTACCGCATCCTGCGCCGAGGTCCCCGCCCGGTCGGCCAGCGTCCGCGGCAGTCCGACCACGACCTCGACGACCTCGTACTCGTCGACCAGTGCGGCCAGCCGGCGCACGTGTCGATCTCCCCGCTTCTCGCGGCGGACCGTCTCGACCGGCGTGGCCAGGACCGCGTCCGGGTCACTGACGGCGACCCCGATCCGCACCGTGCCCACGTCGACACCGAGCCGTCGCCCACGCCCAGGATCCGGAGCCGTGCTCGGATCGCCCGGCCGGTCAGGCATGCGGCTGGTCGAGTCGGTGTCGGGCACTCGGTCAGCTCCGGCCGATCTCCGCGCGTAGCGCCGCCAGCGCCGCATCGATACCCGCAGCCCCCTTGCCGGAGCCCTGGGCGAGATCCGCCTTGCCACCCCCGCGGCCGTTCACCGCCGCGCCCATGACCTTGACCAGCTCGTCGGCGCGCAGTCCGTGGTCCTGCGCGGCCGGGTTGACGGACACCACGAACGGGACCGAGTCGTTGTCCCCCTCGGCGATCAGCGCGATCACCGCGGCGTCGCTGCCGAGCTTGCCGCGGATGTCGCCCACCAGGGAGCGCATGTCACCGGCCGAGATGCCGCCGGCCATCCGCTGGGCCACCAGCCGCACGGCGCCGATCTGCTCGGCACCGGCGGCGGCGTTGACCGCCGCCGAGCGGGCACTGGCCAGCCGCAGCCGGTCGAGTTCCTTCTCCGCGGCGCGCAGGCGCTCCACCAGCGTGGCCACCCGCGCGGGCACCTCGTCGGACGGAACCTTCAGCGACGACGCCAGGCCCGCCATCAGCGCGCGTTCCTTGGCCAGGTGGCGGAACGAGTCCAGACCGACGTAGGCCTCGACGCGGCGCACCCCCGAGCCCACCGAGGACTCGCCGAGGATCGTCACCGGGCCGATCTGTGCCGACCTGCGCACGTGGGTGCCGCCGCACAGCTCCAGGGAGAACGGTCCACCGATCTCGACCACCCGGACCTCGTCGGGGTAGTTCTCGCCGAACAGCGCCATCGCCCCCATGGCCTTGGCCTTCTCCAGCCCGGTGGTGAAGCTGTGCACCTCGAAGTCGGCTTCGACGGCCTCGTTGGTGACTTCCTCGATCTGGCTGCGCTGGTCGTCCGACAGTGCGCCCTGCCAGTTGAAGTCGAACCGCAGGTAGCCCGGGCGGTTCAGGGAGCCGGCCTGGACGGCGTTGGGCCCCAGCACCTGTCGCAGCGCCGCGTGCACCATGTGGGTGCCCGAGTGGCCCTGGGTGGCGCCGTGGCGCCAGCGCGGGTCGACGGCGGCCAGCACGGTGTCGCCTTCGACGAACTCCCCCGACTCCACGTTGACGCGGTGGGACCACAGGGTTTTCGCGATCTTCTGGACGTCGGTCACCGCTGCTTTGGCGGTCTCCGAGGACCCGGTGCCTGCGATCGTGCCCTCGTCGGCGATCTGCCCGCCGGACTCGGCGTAGAACGGGCTGCGGTCCAGGATCAGCTCGATGCGTTCGTGGGCGCCGTCGCGGCCGGCGTGCGCCACCACCGGAACCCGCTTGCCGTCCACGAAGATGCCGAGAATCCGTGCCTCGCTGGACAGTTCGTCGAAGCCGGTGAACTCGGTCGGTCCGGCGTCGACGAGCTCGCGGTAGGCCGACAGGTCGGCGTGGGCCTGCTTGCGTGCCGCCGCGTCGGCTTTGGCACGGGCCCGCTGCTCGGCCATCAGCCCGCGGAAGCCCTCTTCGTCGACGCTGAGGTCGGCCTCGGCGGCCATCTCCAGGGTCAGTTCGATCGGGAAGCCGTAGGTGTCGTGCAAGGTGAACGCGTCACGGCCGGAGAGCTTTCCGGCGCCGGCGGCCTTGGTGGCGCGGGCCGCCTCGTCGAACAGTCGCGACCCGGACGCCAGCGTCCGGTTGAAGGCCGTCTCCTCGGCCACCGCGATGCGCTGGATGCGATCGAAGTCCGTGCCCAGTTCCGGGTAGGACGGGCTCATCGCGTCGCGGACCGTCGTCATCAACGACGCCATGATCGGCTCGTCGACGCCGAGCAGTTTGGCGGCACGGATGATGCGGCGCAGCAGGCGGCGCAGCACGTACCCGCGGCCCTCGTTGCCGGGGCTGATGCCGTCGCCGATGATGATCGCGGCGGTCCGGCTGTGGTCGGCGATGATCCGGTAGCGGACGTCGTCGTCGTGGATGCCCTGCCCGTACCCGCGCGGCGCGCGGCCCGCGACCAGGTCGATGACCGGGCGCAGCAGATCGGTCTCGTAGACGTTGTCCACGTTCTGGAGCAGGCAGGCCACCCGCTCGATGCCCATGCCGGTGTCGATGTTCTTGCGCGGCAGCGGCCCGAGGATCTCGAAGTTCTCCTTCGAGGTGCCCTCACCGCGCTCGTTCTGCATGAACACGAGATTCCAGATCTCGATGTAGCGGTCCTCGTTGGCCTCGGGCCCGCCCTCGACGCCGTACTCGGCGCCGCGGTCGTAGTAGATCTCCGAGGACGGCCCGCACGGTCCGGGAATGCCCATCGACCAGTAGTTGTCGGCCATGCCGCGGCGCTGGATGCGGTCCAGCGGCAGCCCGGCCACCTCCTGCCAGTAGCCGATGGCTTCGTCGTCGTCGAGATACACGGTGGCCCAGAGCCGTTCGGGCTCGAAGCCGTATCCGCCCTGGTCGACCGGGTTGGTCAGCAGCGTCCAGGCGAACTCGATGGCGGCCTTCTTGAAGTAGTCGCCGAAGCTGAAGTTGCCGGCCATCTGGAAGAAGGTGTTGTGCCGGGTGGTGATGCCCACCTCGTCGATGTCCGGGGTGCGGATGCACTTCTGGACGCTGACGGCACGATTCCACGGCGGCGTGCGCTGGCCGAGGAAGTAAGGGACGAACTGCACCATCCCGGCGTTGACGAACAACAGGTTGGGGTCGTCGAGGATCACCGACGCGCTCGGCACCTCGGTGTGACCCGCTTTCACGAAGTGATCAAGGAAGCGTTTCCTGATCTCGTGTGTCTCCACGTCCTGTTGTCCTTCGGTTTAACCTGCGAATACTCGACCGCACCACAGTACCGGTCGCGGTCTCGCCGGAACCGTCAGCCCGACACGAAGCTCAGCCGCACCGAGCGACGGGGATTGTCCCTGTTCAGGTCGATGAGCACGATGCTCTGCCAGGTGCCCAGCAGCGGCTGCCCGTCGGCCACCGGCACCGTCACCGACGGCGACACCAGCCCGGGAAGCACGTGGTCGGCGCCGTGCCCGGGTGAACCGTGCGCGTGCCGGTAGCGGTCGTCGCGGGGCAGCAACCGTTCCAGCGCGTCGAGCAGGTCGTCGTCGGAACCCGCGCCGGTCTCGATCACCGCCAGCCCCGCCGTGGCGTGCGGCACGAACACGTTGCACAGGCCGTCGCCCTGGGCGCGACAGAAGTCCCGCACCGCCTCGGTCAGGTCGACGGTGCGGCGCCGGGACGTGTCGACCTCGAGCACTTCGGTGTTCATCCGGTCGAGCCTACGAGGCGGTCCGGGCGTTTACGCGAGCGTTTATTGCCGTCGGGGCCAGGGTATGTCTGCGGCACCGCGAACCTTGGAGGAGACATGACCGTCACCGGCATCATCAGCGCAATTCTGATCGGCATCGTGGTCGGCGTACTCGGCCGCCTCGTCCTGCCGGGCAAGCAGTCCATCGGAATGATCGTGACCATCCTGGTCGGCATCGTCTCCGCACTGATCGGCACGTGGCTGGCCGCCGCGCTCGGCATCCCGACCGCCACCAAGGGCGTCGACTGGCTCGAGCTGCTGGTCCAGGTCGTCGTGGCCGCGATCGGTGTGGCGCTGGTCGCCTCGCTGATGAGCCGCCGCCGGCCCGGCGTGACCGGCGGACGACGCTCGGGAATGCTGCGGTAACACCGCAGCCATCCTTGGTGATCCCGGCTGGGCCCCCGACCAGTCGGGGTCACCTCATGTCTGCAGCGGTCCGGCGAGTCAGCGTCGGCGCCGGATGATCGCCCGCAGCTTGTCCACCCGAGTCGAGATCTCGCGTTCCGCCCCCCGCCCGGTGGGCCGGTAGTAGTCCACGCCCACCAGTTCGTCGGGCGGATACTGTTGCGGGACAACCCCGTCGGCGCTGTCGTGGGCGTACTTGTAGCCGACCGCGTTGCCCAGCTTCTGGGCGCCTGAATAGTGGCCGTCGCGCAGGTGTGCGGGCACCAGACCCGCCTTGCCCGCCCGCACGTCGTTCATCGCCGCCCCCAGCGCGGTGGTCACGGCGTTCGATTTCGGCGCGGTCGCCAGGTAGACGGTGGCGTGCGCGAGGGTCAGCTGTGCCTCCGGCATCCCGATCAGCTGCACGGTCTGGGCCGCGGCGACCGCGATCTGCAGGGCCGTCGGGTCGGCCATCCCGATGTCCTCGCTGGCCAGGATCATCAGCCGGCGCGCGACGAACCGCGGGTCCTCCCCCGCCACCAGCATCCGGGCCAGGTAGTGCAGCGCGGCATCGACGTCGGAGCCGCGGACGGACTTGATGAACGCGCTGACCACGTCGTAGTGCTGGTCGCCGTCGCGGTCGTAGCGCACCGCGGCCTTGTCCAGGGACTGCTCGACGATCTCGACGGTGACTTCCTGGCCCGACTCGGCGGCCACTTCCAGCGCGGTCAGCGCCCGGCGCGCATCGCCGGCCGAGAGCTGCACCAGCTGGTCGATCGCCTCATCGGTGACCCTGACCTTGCCGTTGAGGCCGCGCGGATCCTCGATGGCGCGCCGGATGACCGTGGCGACCTCGGCGGGCGTCAGCGGCTGCAGCTGCAGGATCAGCGACCGGCTCAGCAGCGGTGCCACCACGGAGAACGACGGGTTCTCGGTGGTGGCCGCCACCAGCAGCACCACCCGATTCTCGACCGCGGCCAGCAGCGCGTCCTGCTGGGTTTTGGAGAACCGGTGCACCTCGTCGATGAACAGCACGGTCTGCTGGCCCCGCAGCAGCGCGACGCGGGCCTCCTCGATGACCGCCCGCACCTCTTTGACGCCGGCGGCGAGCGCGGACAGCGCCTCGAACCGGCGACCGGTGGCCTGGGAGATCATCGACGCCAGCGTGGTCTTGCCGGTGCCGGGCGGGCCGTACAGGATCACCGAAGCCGCGCCCGATCCCTCGACGAGCCGTCGCAGCGGCGAGTTCGGCGTGAGCAGGTGCCCCTGGCCTACCACCTCGTCCAGCGAGGCGGGGCGCATCCGGACCGCCAGCGGCGTTGAGGCGCCCACCGGGGCCGCGGCCGGTGCCACCCGCTCGCCGGGCACATCGAACAGACTGTCGGACACGCTCCCTGCTTACACGGGTGCGGTGACGAAGTCGATCAGCTCCTCGACCCGGCCGATCAGTTCGGGTTCGAGGTCGGTCCAGTCCCGCACCCGGCCGCGGATCTTCTGCCAGGCCGCGGCGATGTCGGCCTGGTCGCGGTGCTTCCAGCCCAGCGCCGCGCACACGCCGTGCTTCCAGTCCTGGCCCTTGGGGATCCTCGGCCATTCGGCGATGCCGAGGCGGGCCGCTTCACCGCCTCCCAGATGTCGATGTACGGGTGCCCGACCACCAGCGTGTGCTCGCCGCCCGGTCCGCGGCGGACAGCGTCGGCGATGCGGGCTTCCTTCGACCCGGCGACGAGGTGGTCGACGAGCACGCCGAGCCGGCGTCCGGGCCCGGGCGGAAGTCGGCGACGATCGCGGCGAGGTCGTCGACGCCGCCGAGGTATTCGACGACCACCCCCTCGATCCGCAGGTCCTCACCCCACACCTGCTCGACGAGTTCGGCGTCGTGGCGGCCCTCGACGTAGATGCGGCTGGCCAGCGCGACCTTCGCGCGCGCTCCCTTCACCGCGACCGAGCCGGACGCGGTGCGGGCCGGCGCGGTCGGTGCCGCCTTCTTGGGTGCGGTCAGGATGACGGGCTTGCCGTCGATCAGATAGCCGGGCCCGACCGGGAACGGTTTGGTACGGCCGTTCCGGTCTTCGAGCACCATCCGGCCGTACTCGACCCGCACCACCGCACCCACGAAACCGGTCTGCGCGTCCTCGACGACCATGCCGATCTCGATCGGTTGCTCCGTCGAGCGCGGCTTGCGGGCCTGGTGTGGGTTGTTGGCCAGAATGTCGGCGCCATAGCGATCAGCCACCGGCTGATCGTAGTGGCCCACCGCGGAGATACCCCGGCACCAACACCCCGGCGCGGGGCGCGATGATCTGTGGATGACGAATGTGGCGGGCTACGGGCCCTGGGCGGTCGTGGCCGGAGGATCGGAAGGCGTCGGGGCGGAGTTCGCCGACCAGCTGGCTCGGGCCGGGGTGAACCTGGTGCTGGTGGCTCGCAAGCCGGAACCGTTGGAGCACACCGCCGCCCGATGCCGGGAGTACGGGGTGCAGGTCCGCACACTGGCGGTCGATCTGGTCGACGGCGCCGACGCGGTGATCGAGGCCGCCGCCGACCTGGAGGTCGGCCTGCTGATCTACAACGCGGGCGCGAACACGTGCAGCGAGGAGTTCCTCGACGCCGACCTCGCCGAGTTCGGGCGGGTGATCGACCTGAACATCACCGCGATGATGACGCTGGTGCAGCACTACGCGCGCCCGATGCGGGACCGCCGGCGCGGCGGTATCCTGCTGGTCGGGTCGATGGCCGGATATCTCGGCTCGGTGCGGCACACCGTGTACGGCGGGGTCAAGGCGTTCGGCCGGGTCTTCGCCGAGGGCCTGTGGCTGGAGCTGCGCGAGCATGACGTGCACGTGCTGGAGTTGGTGCTCGGCGTCACCCGCACCCCGGCGATGGAGCGCGTCGGGCTGAACTTCGACGTGCCCGGGCTGCGCGTCTCAGAGCCCGCCGACGTCGCCGCCGAGGGCCTTCGGCAGTTGCCGCACGGGCCGGTGCACGTGGTCGGCGGCAACGAGGACGACGTCGCGCGGCGCAATCATCCCGACCGCGCGAAGGTGGTGCTCGGTGCGCACCGCTTCATGCAGAAGCTGATGAACTAGCCGAGTTGCTGGCTCTGGTCCTCGACCGGTGAGCCGATCTCCGCCAGTTTCGCCGGGTTCGAGGTGATCTCGTCGATCACGGTGTGGATGAAGCGCATCTTCTCCAGCACCGGCGGCGGCAGCACGAACGGGTAGATGTCCTCTTTGCCCATCGAGCGGTTCACCATGTTCAGCGCCCACGACAGCGGCAACCAGAGGTCGATGAGCGTGTCGAAACCGCTGGGGCCCAGCATCCTCCGGTCATAGGTCGCCGTGGCCGGGGCGAACCCGAACGCCGCCGCGGTGTCCAGCGTGTCGCGGATGTGCAGGTAGTGCGCGAACGTCTCGGCCCAGTCCTCGGCGGGATGCATGGTCGCATAAGAGGACACGTAGTCGTCCTGCCAGCCCGGCGGCGCGCCCTCGCTGTAGTGGCGGTCGAGAGCGGCCTGGTAGTCGGCCTCCGGATCGCCGAACAACTCGTGATAGCGGTCCAGGTAGTCCTGCGACGTGCCGATGAGCCGGTACTGGTAGTAGTGGCCGATCTCGTGCCGGAAGTGCCCGAGCAGGGTCCGGTACGGCTCGTCCATCGAGATTCGCAACTGCTCGCGGTGGACGTCGTCACCCTCGGCGAGATCCAGTGTGATCACGCCGTTCTCGTGGCCGGTGAAGACCTTCTCGAACTGACTGGACAGCAGATCGAAGGCCAGCCCGAAGTCGGGGTCGACGTCGCGTCCGACGATCGGCAGCGAGAGCTCGTGCAGTTCGACGATCAGCCTGCGCTTGGCGCGCTCCGCGCCGGCGAATGCCGCCAGCGCGATCGTGTCGGCGTCGTTGGGCCGGGTTCGGGTCAGCGCACACGACACGCACAGCTTGGCGATCGGCCCCTTCTCGACCAGCCAGTTGCACTCGGCCAGATGCAGATTCGCGCACAGCTGGAAGCGCTGCTCGTCGACCGCGCCCGCGTGTTCGCTCTCCTCGGTGGGCGCGATCACCAGCAGCGCCATGTCGTCCAGCGAGAACCCCAGTGCGCTACCACAGTTCAGGCACACCGAGTTCTCGAACGCCAACCGTTGGCCGCAGTTCGGGCATGTGAAGTCACGCATTCGGCACTCTCCCCTGATACGGCGCGACGTCGACGGCGACCTTGATCACGCTGCTCTCCGAATCGGTGTAGATAATCCCGCGCAGCGGCGGTATGTCGGCGTAATCCCGGGCGTATCCGACTGTTACGTAGCGCTCGTCGACCATCTGGTTGTTGGTCGGGTCCAGTCCCAGCCAGAGATTCTGAGGTGTCCACACCGACGCCCACGCGTGCGTCGCATCGACTCCTACCATGCGTTCCTTCCCGGGGGGAGGGTCGGTGGCCAGGTACCCGGAGACATAACCGGCGGCCAGACCATTGGCCCGCAGACAGGCGATCGCCAGCCGCGCGAAGTCCTGACATACCCCTTCCCGCGCCGCCAAAACCTCGCTCACCTTGGTCGATACGGTGGTCGAGCCCGAGCGGTAGGTGAAATCGGTGTAAATGCGCTGCGTCAGATCCCGCAGCACGTCGATCAGCGGCGTGCCCGGGGTGAAACTCGGTGCGGCATAGGCGCGGATCTCGTCGGTGAGCTCGGGCGGACTCAGGTCGAGGGTGAACTCGACCGCCGCCGCCCCGTCGGGGCCGACCGGGCGGGCGATCTCCCACGGCGCGCGCGCCGACGGCCCGTCGTACAGATCGGGCGGCGGCGGATCCACCTCGACGACGGAGCGGCTGGTCACCGTCAGCGCCCGGTGCCGTTCGGTGACGTGGAAATACGAGCTGACGTTGCCCCAGCCGTCCCGGCTGGTGGAGCTGTCGGCGGCCTCCGGATCCAGGTCGAGCTCGTGGAACAGGCACCGCTGGCGGTCCGAGTCGCGGGGCGTCAGGAATCCCCGCCCGTAGGAGCTGGTCACCACGTCGGAATACCGGTACTCCGTGCGGTGGGTGATCTGGTAGCAGCGGGTGCTCACGGGAAGACCCGGCGTTCGTCGGGGCCCCACAGCGGCTGCATGTCGCCGGGCAGCGACAGGTGGACCGCGGTGATGACGCTGGCGAGCTCGCGCACGTCGTGGTGGATGGCGCCGAGCAGCGCGTCGAACTCGTCGCGGCGGCCGTCGGGGGCGACCTCCGCCAACTCGCCGGGTTCGATGCGGCGCAGCCGGGCGGCGATCTCGTCGACCATGCGCTCGGGTCGCGACGACCCCGACGCGCCGGGCAGCGATCGCAGGTGGGTGCGCAGCCGGTCGAGTTGGTACACCAGCGAGCGCGGATTGTCGGCGTCGAACAGCAGCAGCTCCGCGAGACCGGTGACGCTGAACTTGCCGGGGTTGCGCCTGCGGTAGATCACCAGCGATTCGCAGGCGACCAAGGTCGATTCGGTGATGGTCTGCTCGGCGCCCGGGGTCCGCGCCGTGGTCATGGTGGCCCGCAGTAGCGCCGTCAGCGCGAGGGCCCGTTCGATCCGCTTGCCGATGTCGAGCATGACCCAGCCGACGTCGTGCACCATCGATTCGGCGACGACACCCGACAGCGTCAGCATCCCGGACAGCGTCAGGCTGTTCGTCGACGCCAGGAACGTCTCACCCTCGGCCTTGGAGTCCGGCGGGGTGCCCGGCGCGGCCAGCAGCGCGCGTTCCAGTGCGGTCAGCACCATCCAGGTGTCGTTGGACATCTGGTCGCGCACCGCGCGGGCGGCCAGGCCGAGCCGTTCCACCGACTGGGCCAGGGAACCGGACCGGTGCCGGTCCGCGGTCAGCGACCACAGGGTGGTCGGCGCGGTCGCGACCATCTCCGCGTAGTCCGACCCTGCGCCGGTGTCGGTTCCGGTGATCGCGCCGAGCGCGGTCAGCAGCACGGGCACGCATTCGCTGCCGTCCATCGCGCGCCGGTACCGGTACTCGTGGTAGCGCTCGCGGGTGACGGTGAGCAGCCGCGCCATGTGTTCGGCGCGTTCGGCGTAGCGGCCGATCCAGAAGAGGTCCGACAGCACACGCGGCGAGCTGATCTCCTGGGTCGGGCTCGCGCTGGCCAGCCCCGGCAGCGCCGGGATCGTCTCGGCGGTGACCCGACTGGGTGTGCGGACCCAGATATCCTTGGCCGCAACGGATTTGAGCCGGTACCCGTCGGCGCCCGGGGCGGCCAGGAATCCCAGGCCACCGATCATCGGCGCGTACCCGCCACGCTGGGACACGGTGAACAGCCGCATGCCGACGCTGGACGACGACAGCCCGCCGGGAAGGAAGTCCGCAGGGGCCGACGAGAATTCCGGCAGTTCCTGACCGACCCACTGCCACGGGGTGGCGGCGATACGCGCCGCGAGCGACTCCCGCTGGGCGGTCGACAATTCCGGCCCGACGATGGCCTCTCCCCCGGTGACCGGTTTGAGCAGCAGCGACGACAGGTTGGCCAGCACGTGTGAGCGCTCCACGTCGATGCCGGCCCAGTACAGCGGGGCGGTCGGCAGCAGCGGTGACTCACCGAACAGTTTCTCGGCCAGCTCCGGCAGGAAGCGAAGCAGCCCAGGGCTTTCCAGCACGCCGCTGCCCAGCGTGTTCACCACGGTGACCGCGCCGCGGCGCAGCACCTCCACCAGCCCCACCACCCCGAGGCGGGAATCGGGCCGCAGGTCGAGCGGGTCGGCGTAGGCCGCGTCGACCCGGCGCAACACCACGTCGACCCGCTTGAGGGTGCCCATCGAACGCATCCACAGCTTGCCGTCGCGGACCACCAGATCCGCGCTCTCCACCAGCGGCAGCCCCAGCACGCTGGCCAGGTAGGCCTGGTCGAACGCCGTCTCGGAGTGGATGCCCGGACTGAGCACCACCACGACGGGTTCCTCGGCGGTCTCCGGGGCGGCCTCGACGAGCGCCAGCCGCAGCGCCTGGGCCCACGGCGACACCGGCTGCGGGCCGATCTGCTCGTAGAGCTCCGGGATCGCGTGCGCGATCACCCGCCGGTCGGCCAGCGCGTACCCGGCCCCGGACGGCGCCTGGGTCCAGTCGGCGTTGACGACGAAGTCGCCGGCGCCGTCGCGGCTGATGTCGCAGCCGTGCAGGAACAGTTGGTGGCGTCCGGGCAGCTCGATGCCGTGGGCGGCCCGGACGTATCCGGGATGGGCGAACAGCAACTGCGGCGGCAGCACCCCGCTGGTGAGTGCGCACCGCCGGCCGTAGAGGTCGGTCAGCACTGCGTCGAGCAGGCGCGACCGCTGCACCAGCCCCGCCTCCAACCGGTCCCAGTCGGGCGCGGAGATGATCAGGGGCAGCGCGTCGAGGTGCCACGGCCCCGCCACCGTGTCGTCGCCGTCGGTCTGGATGTAGGTGATGCCGTCGTTGTCGACCAGGCCGCGCACGACCGCGCGCAGCCGGTCGAGGCCGTCGCGGCCGCGCTCGCGCACGCACTCGGCGAGTTCCTGCCATGCCGGCCTCACTTGGCCTGCCTCGTCGACGAATTCGTCGTAGCCCGCGGCGGGCCCGCTGAGCTGCGGCAGAAGGTCGAAGAGCGCCTGCTGGGCCCGCATGGTGCCGTAGGGCGCCAGCGGGTTGTCCAGGTCGGCGGGTCCGGCTCCCTGGTGAGGTGTCGGAGATGGTGCGGGGAAGGCCATTACTGCAGAACGGTACGCACTCGCCGCAGATCGAGGATGCCCGGTGCACCCACATCGGTGGCCTGCCGGGCCTGCTTCTCGCGCAGACCGGCCAGATCGACTTTGCCCGGGGTGAAGCCGCTGGTCTCGAACCGCCGGGCCCGCCGTGACTCGGCCTCCACCGCGTTGACCGGAGGGGTGTCGTAGGCGCGGCCGCCGGGATGGGACACGTGATAGGTGCATCCGCCCCGGGACATGCCGGTGGCGGCGTCGACGAGTTCGAACCGCAGTGGACCGTCGACGGTGATCGTGGGGTGCAGCGCGCTGGGGGGCTGCCAGGCGCGGTAGCGCACCCCGCCCACCTGGACGTCGGGGTTGTCGGTGGCCAGCATCGGCACCGGGTGGCCGTTGACGGTGACGAGATGGCGTTGCCGGTCCGCGCCGATCAGCCGGATCTGCAGCCGCTCCACCGAGGAGTCGACGTAGCGCGCGGTCCCGCCGGCGGTGGCCTCTTCGCCCAGCACGTTCCACGGTTCGATGGCGCCACGCAGCTCCATCTCGACGCCGCCGAGCACCGCGGTCCCGATACGCGGGAAGCGGAACTCGGTGAACGGGTCCAGCCAGCTGGTGTCGAACTCGACGCCGTGCCCGCGCAACTCGGCGGCGACCTCAGCGATGTCCTGGATCACGAAGTGCGGCAACAGGTATCGACCGTGCAGGTTGGCGCCGTGCCGGATGAGTGGCGCGCGCAGCGGTTCGTCCCAGAACCAGGCGACCAGCGAGCGGACCAGCAGCGACTGCACCATCGCCATCTGGGGGTGGGGCGGCATCTCGAAACCGCGCAGCTCCAGCAGCCCGAGGCGGCCCCGGGCACTGTCGGGGCTGTAGAGCTTGTCGATGCAGAACTCCGCGCGGTGGGTGTTGCCGGTGATGTCGGTGAGGAGGTGCCGCAGGGCCCTGTCGGCGAGCCACGGAGCGGAGCTTGCGGAGCGACCATGTTCCGGAGCGGAGCTTGCGGAGCGACCATGTTCCGGAGCGGAGCTTGCGGAGCAACCATGTTCCGGAGCGGCGGTTTCGCCCGGCTCCCGGGTCAGCCGGGCGATCTCGGCGAACGCGATCTCCAGCTCGTAGAGGGCCTCGGGACGGCCCTCGTCCACCCGCGGCGCCTGCGAGGTGGTGCCGATGAACCTGCCGGCGAACAGGTAGGACAGCGCCGGGTGCCGCTGCCAGTAGGTCAGCAGTGAGACCAGCAGGTCGGGACGGCGCAGCAGCGGCGAATCCGCCGGGGTGATGCCGCCGAGGGTGATGTGGTTGCCGCCGCCGGTGCCGCCGTGTGTGCCGTCGTTGCCGAACTGTTCGGTGGACAGGCGGGCCAGCCTGGCCTGGGCGTAGAGCGTCTCAAGTTGCGCGCGCTGGTCGGCGAACGACGCGGTCGGGGCGACGTTGACCTCGATGACGCCCGGATCCGGGGTGATCGACATGGCCGTGAGCCGGGGATCGTCGGGCGGTCCGTAGCCCTCGATCACCACGGGGCACCCGACGGCCGCCGCGGCCGACTCGATCCGGTGCACGAGGTCGACGAAGTGCTCCAGCTCCTCGGTGGGCGGCAGGAACACGTACAGCAGACCGTCGCGGACCTGGCCGACCAGCGCGGTCGTCGGCAACCGGTCGGTGTCCTCTTCCTCCGGGGTCGCGGGGTCGTGCCCGGCCGTTCCGTGGCCGGGCAGCGGCGGGCGGCGCTCGATCGGGTCGGCGGGCAGTGCCGGGCGGGGTGGACGCCAGCTGATCGAGTCCAGCGGGAGGCGGAGTCCGGCCGGGGAATCGCCGTCGAGCAACACGATCCGGCCGCGGCGCAGCCGCCAGTCCGCGCTCGCCCACCCGGTGTCGTCGTCGCGGCGGTGCAGCGGCAGCACGAACGCGGCGGGCTCGGCCACCGAGGTGTCCAGCCGGGCCAGCAGTTCGGCGCGCGCGTCGGGACTGTCGCCGCCGAGATCGTCTTCGGCGGGCACCGGGTCGCCGTCGGGCCGGCGCACGGCCTTGGCCAGGCGCACCAACCCGTCCTCGTAGGCGGGCCGGACCTGACCGGCGGGCAGGTCGAGGCCGTCGGCGACCGCGCCGAGCAGCCGGGCCGGGGCGTCCGGCTCCGGTGTGCGCGGGTCCGGGTCCTCCGACCACGGGTCGGCCAGCAGTTTCTCGTCCGCCCACAGGGGTTCGCCGTCGGTCCGCCAGTACAGGCCGATCTGCCAGCGCGGCAACGGCTCCCCCGGATACCACTTGCCCTGGCTGCGCTGGACCAGGCCGTGCGGCGCCCACACCGCCTTCAGCCGGGCGGCCAGCGCGGAGGCCCGCTCGCGCTTGTGCGGGCCGTCGGCGTCGGTGGTCCATTCCGGGTCGACGCGGTTGTCGATCGAGACGAAGGTCGGTTCACCGCCCATCGTCAGCCGCACGTCGTCCGCGGCCAGCCGGTCGTCGACGCGCGCGCCCAGCGCGTTGATCGCCGCCCAGGCCTGCTCCGTGTAGGGCAGGGTCACCCGCGGGTCCTCGTGGACGCGGGTCACGACGTTGGTGAATTCCAATGTCGTCTCGCAGGGTTCGGTCGCACCGGTGATCGGCGCGGCCGAGGCCGGGTGGGGCGTCGCCGACAGCGGGATGTGTCCCTCGCCGGCGAACAGCCCGGAGGTCGGGTCGAGACCGATCCAGCCGGCGCCCGGGATGTAGACCTCGGTCCAGGCGTGCAGATCGGTGAAGTCCGCGGTCGGGCCCGACGGCCCGTCGAGCGCTTCGACGTCGGAGGTCAGCTGCACGAGGTAGCCCGACACGAACCGGGCGGCCAGGCCGAGCTGACGCAGGATGGAGACCAGAAGCCACGCCGAGTCCCGGCACGACCCGATACCGGTGCGCAGCGTGACGTCCGGGGTCTGCACACCCGGTTCCATCCGCACCGAGTAACCGACGTCGGCGTTGACGGCACGGTTGAGCGCGACGAGGAAGTCGATGGTGCGGGTGCCGGAGGCCACGGTGAAGTTCTCCACCCATGCCTGGGCAAGGCCGCCGGGCCCGGAGCCGTCGTCGTCCTCGTCGACCGGGCGCAGGTAGGGCTTGAGGTCCTCGGCCAGCGCCGCCGGGTAGGCGAAGCCGACGCGTTCGGCGTACTCCTCGATGAAGAAGTCGAACGGGTTGACCACCATCATGTCCGCGATCAGCCCGACGGTGATGGTCAAACTCCGGGTGCGCGACGGGAACACCAGCCTGGCCACGAAGTTGCCGAAGGCGTCCTGCTGCCAGTTGACGAAGTGATCGGCCGGTTCGACCGTCAACGAGTAGGCCTCGATCGGGGTGCGCGAGTGCGGCGCAGGGCGCAGCCGGACCACGTGCGGATAGACCTCGACGAGTCTGTCGAACGTGTAGCTGGTGCGGTGCTCCAGGGCCACCTTGATACCCATAGCGCTAGATCCCACCACACCGGAGTGCCAGACGCAGGATGCGTCAGGTCTGGGCGGTGCGCGGTATCGGGTCATTTCGCGCTCGCGGGACCGGCACGAGCAGTTGCGCGGCCGATCCTGGACCCATCGGCGCGAAATGTGGCGTCTCCACACCATCGTGTTATAGATTCACACCCCCGCCCCAGAAACCCGGAAGATCCTGAGATCCAACGGGAGTTTTCTGTGAATTTTAAACAGAGAGTGTGTCGTGACCTTAGACGTGAAGACCCGCAGGGAACGGATCGAACAACGCGTTCGCTCCGCCCGCGAGGTCAACTTCGCCGACCTGGCCGAGGAGTTCGACGTCTCCGAGATGACGATCCGCCGTGACGTCGAGGTGCTGGAAGGCCTCGGTGTGCTGCGCCGGGTCGTCGGCGGCGCGATCGCAGTGCAGGGCAAGGACACCGAGCCGTCGTTCGCGACCCGGGTGGCCGACGCCGCGCAGGAGAAGATCCACATCGCCGACGTCGTGGCCGACCTGATCGGGGTCAACGAGACACTGATCCTGGACTCCGGGAGCACCGCGCTGGCCGTCGCCAACTCACTGAAGGGCCGCGGCCTCGGCCTGACGGTCGTCACGCCGAGCGTGCTGGCCGCGCTGGCCCTGGTCGACGAGCCGGACACCACCGTGATACTCACCGGCGGCGAGCTGCGCGCCGGTGAGCTCAGCCTGATCGGGCCCATCACCGAGGACACGCTGGCCAGCTACAACTGCGACACCTATGTGATGGGTGTGGCCGGTATCGACAGCGACCGCGGGATCTCCGACTACCACCAGGCCGAGAGCCGGGTGAAACGCGTGGCCGGCCGGCGGGCCGACCGCGTGATCGTGGCAGCGGACAAGAGCAAGCTCGGCCGCGTCACCTTCGTCAGCATCACCGCGTTGTCCCAGGTCCAGACCATCGTCAGCGACGGACCGCCCGACCACCCCGCACTGGTCGCCGCGCGCGAAGCCGGCGTTGAAGTGATCTGTGTTGCCGGACAAGACGATTCATCTACACAGGCAGCCGGAGGACAGCGGTGAGCAGATACACCATCGGTGTCGACATCGGCACCACCGGCACCAAGACGGTGCTCCTGGACACGCAGGGCGGCCTGCTGGCCACCGCGAACCGGGAGACCACCCTGCACTCCCCCGCGCCCGGCTTCGCCGAGGCCGACACCGCGCAGTGGTACCGCAACGTCATCGAGTCGATCCGCGAGGTGGTGGCCACCAGCGGGGTGGCGCCCGAGCAGATCGGCGCCCTGGCCACCTCGGGCATGGTGCCGGCCGTGGTCCCGGTCGACGCCGCGGGGAACCCGTTGCGGCACGCGATACTTCAGAACGACGCCCGCGCCCACCGCGAGGTCGCCGAGCTGGCCGAGGTGCTGGCCGGCACCGACCTGGTGAGCCTGACCGGGTCCGCGCTGACCCAGCAGTCGGTGGCCCCCACCACGGTGTGGCTGCGCGAACACGAACCCGAGGTGTACGCCGAGACCGCGCACTGGGTCGGCTCCTACGACTGGGTGCTGTCCGCGCTGGGCGCACCGGTGCACGTCGAACAGAACTGGGCACTGGAGTCGGGCCTGTTCGAGATCGACGGGGAACTGGCGACCGACGTGCTGCGCGCCGCCGGCCTGGACGCGGCCACGCTGGCCCCGATCCGGCGTCCCGGCACCCGGGTCGGCGAACTCAGTGCCCGCGCCGCGGCGGAGACCGGCCTGCGCGCAGGCACCGCGCTGGTGGTCGGCGGGGCAGACCACGTGCTGTCGGCGTTCGCGGCAGGTGTCAACGATCCCGGCGACGCCCTGGTGAAACTCGGTGGAGCGGGCGACATCCTGGTCGCCAGCGACACGCAGATCGTCGACGAACGCCTGTATCTGGACGCCCACCCGGTGCCGGGCCACTGGCTGCCCAACGGCTGCATGGCCACCAGCGGCAGCCTGATCCGGTGGTTCCAGGCATTGATCGGCGGTCCCGAGTTGACCGCGCTCGACGACGAGGCCGCCTCCCGCCCGCCCGCCGAGATCCTGTGCCTGCCGTATTTCCTCGGCGAGAAGAGCCCATTGCACGACCCGGACCTGCGTGGCGTCTTCGCCGGCATGCACCTGGGGCACACCAGGGCGGACATGTACCGCTCGGTGCTGGAGGCGATCGCGTTCGGGTTCCGCCACCACGTCGAGGTGTTCGGCGAGATCGGCATCCCGTTCACCCGGGTGATGATCACCAACGGCGGCTCCAAATCGACTCTGTGGAAACAGATTCACGCCGACGTGCTGGGCCACGACATGCTTCCGGTGCGCGGTCACCCGGGCGCGTCGCTGGGCGCCGCGGTGATCGCCGCGATCGGCGTCGGCGCGCTCGACGACTGGTCGGACGCGGCACGCTTCATCACTTTGGACGCGCCCTACACCCCGGATCCGGCCCGCCGCGCGGCCTACGACGAGGCCTACGCCACCTGGCGTGAGCTCGGTACCGCGATGGCCCCGATCTCCCACACTCTGGCCCGCACCACCCGATGAAAGGAACAGCACTGTAATGAGATTCGCTCAAATCCCCACCCAAAGGCGGCGCGGCAAGACCCGTACCGCCTTCCTCGCGATGTTCGCCGCCGGCGCGCTCGTACTGTCGGCCTGCGCCGGCAGCGGCGGACCGGAACAGGCCGAGTCCACCGGCAGCGGTGAGGTCCCCACCGACATCTCGGGCACGGTGCGGATCCTGATGGAGAACGTCCCGGACACCGACATCGTGCGGTCGATGGTGGCCGACTTCAACAAGGAATACCCGGACGTCGACGTCAACATCGAGTCGCTGACGTTCGACCAGATGCGCGACAAGCTGGTGTCGTCGTTCCAGTCCTCGTCGCCGACCTACGACCTGATCGTGGTCGACAACCCGTGGATGGTCGACTTCGCCAACGCGAACTTCCTGCAGCCGCTCGACAGCCGCATCGACAGCACCCCGGACTACGACGCCGGCGACTTCTTCAAGCCGCTGACCGACATCACCACCGTCGACGGGGTCCGCTACGGCGTGCCGTTCTACAACTACGCGCTCGGATACCTGTACAACGCCGACGATCTGGCGGCCGCCAACCAGCAGGTTCCGACGACGCTCGACGAACTGGTCAGCACCAGCAAGGCGCTCAAGAGCGGCGACCGCGCCGGCATCGCGATGCAGCCGCAGCGTGGTTACAAGATCTTCGAAGAGTGGGGCAACTGGCTGTTCGCCGCAGGCGGATCGATCTACGACGCCGACGGCAACGTCACGCTGAACACACCCGAAGCCAAGCGCGCCCTCGAGGCGTACATCGACACCTACAACACCGCCGCACCCGCCAACAGCCTCAGCTGGGGCATGGACGAGGCGCAGCGTTCGGTGGCGGCGAACCAGTCCGCGTCGATGATCAACTACAACTGGCAGCTGCCTGCGATCAACGAGCCGGGCTCCGGGCCGGCCGTGGCAAGGTCAAGCTCGCCCCCATCCCGGGCGGCAAGCAGGTGCTCGGCTCGTGGAGCTGGGCGATCCCGGCCAACTCGGCGACCCCCGACGCGGCGTGGGCATTCGTCTCGTGGATCACCGCCAAGCCCAACGACGTGGTGCGCACCGAGAAGGGCGGCGCGGCGATCCGCCAGAGCACGCTGCAGGACCCGGCGGTGCTGCAGGGACAGTTCGGTGAGGAGTACTACCGCACCGTCGAGCAACTGCTGAGCGACGCCGCTCCGCTGACTCAGGGTCCCAGCGGCGAGGAGATGATCCAGGCCGTCGGCACCGAGCTCAACGAGGCGGTCGCCGGCAAGAAGAGCGTCGAAGACGCTCTGGCCGCCGCACAGGCCGAAGCAGAGAAGATCCAGGGCTGACCCCTGTGCCCGAACCGGAAACCGACCACCCCGCGAAAGGAGCGAGACCGACCGTGAAGTCACCTCTGAGGTTTCAGCACGGGATGGTCGCCCCCCTCGCCGCCCTCTTCGTCGGGGTGGTCGGTTTCCCCCTGGTCTACGCCGCCTACCTCAGCGTCACCGACTACAAGCTGACCGATCGAGGAGCGCCCACCGTGGTGGGCGCCGACAACTACGTCGCCACGTTCTCCGACGGCGCCTTCTGGGGCGCGTTCGGCACGACCGCGCTCTACGTCCTGGTGGCCGTCGGTCTTGAGCTGGTGATCGGGTTGGCCATCGCACTGGCGCTGCAAAAGCAGAAGTGGGCAAAGGATCTCACCCGTTCGATGCTGCTGGCGCCGATGTTCATCACCCCGATCGCGGTCGGGCTCACGTTCCGGTTCCTGCTCAACGACCAACTCGGGGCGATCCCGGCGATGCTGGACGGACTCGGGATCGAGTACGACTTCTTCGGGCCCGGCCGCGCCCTGTACACACTGGCGTTCATCGACGTCTGGCAGTGGACGCCGTTCATGGTGCTGCTGCTGCTCGCCGGCCTGGAATCGATTCCGAAGGAACCGCTGGACGCCGCGCGCGTCGACGGGGCGAGTGGTCTCTATGTGTTGCGTCGGGTCACGCTGCCGCTGCTCGCACCCGTGCTGGTGGTCGCGATCCTGTTGCGCAGCCTGGACGCGATGAAGGTCTTCGAGTACGTGTTCGCCACCACCCGCGGCGGGCCCGGCACCGAAACCGAGACGCTGCAGTACTTCATCTACCAGACCGGCATCCAATTCTTCCGGCTCGGCTCGGCTTCGTCGATGGCGTTCATCGTGATGGTGGTCGTGCTGGCGGTCATCGTGATCGCATTCCGACGGATGGAGAGGACGCGCAGACAGGAGGGAGCGCGATGACCCGTTCCACCGTGGTCACCGTTCTGCGGGTGGCACTGCTCTGGGCCGCGGGCATCTCGGTGCTCTTCCCCATCGTCTGGATCGCGCTGGCCAGCGTGAAAACGTCCGAACAGCTCAATGATCCGTTCCTGATCGCGTTCACCCCGAACTTCGCCAGCTGGCACAACGTGCTGGCCTCGGGCATCCTCGGCGCTGCCGGGCGCAGCGCGCTGGTCGCGCTGGTCACCGTCGGCATCAGCGTGGTGGTCGGCAGCATGGGCGCCTACGCGATCGCGCGCTACCGGGCCGGCGGCACCCTCACCAAGTTCGGCATGCTCGCCGCGCAGGTGCTGCCGCCGGCGGTGCTGGTCTTTCCGTTCCTGACCATGGCCTACGCGCTGCGGCTGACCGACACGCTGATCCCGGTGATCTTCGCGCACCTGAGTTTCGTTCTGCCCGTGGTGACCTGGTTCCTGATCGGCTTCTTCGAGGCGGTGCCCCGGTCTTTGGAGGAACAGGCCCAGGTCGACGGCTTCAGCAGGTTCGCGGCGTTCCGCATGGTGGTGCTGCCGCAGGTCTATCCGGGCATCGGCGCCGCGGCCATCTTCGGGTTCACGCTGTCGTGGAACGACTTGTTCTACGGGCTCATCCTGGCTCCCGGCAAAGCGGCGATCCTGCCGGTGGCCATCGCAGGTTTCAACACGTTCCGCGGGGTGCAGATCGGCTCGATGAGCGCGGCGATCCTCATCGCGGTCGTCCCCGTCGTCATCGCGAGCTTCTTCATCCAACGCAAGCTGGTGCAGGGCATCAGCGGCGGCGCGGTGAAGTTCTAGGCATAGATAGGTTTTTGCGCACCATGGCAACCGTTCGCTTCTCCGGCGTCAACAAGGCGTACGGAAACACCTCTGTCGTCAGCGATCTCGACCTCGAGCTGCCCGACGGATCCTTCACCGTGCTCGTCGGCCCGTCGGGCTGCGGCAAGTCGACCTCGCTGCGCATGCTCGCCGGTCTGGAGACCGTCACCTCCGGCACCATCACCATCGGCGACCGGGACGTCACCCACTTGCAGCCGCGGGACCGCGACATCGCGATGGTGTTCCAGAACTACGCCCTCTACCCGCACCTCACGGTGGCCGAGAACATCGCGTTCCCGTTGCGCGCCACCAAGACGCCGCGAGGCGAGGCGCTCGCCCGGGCGGCGGAGATCGCCGAGTCGCTGGGGCTTGCGAAACTGTTGAACCGCAAGCCCAAAGACCTCAGCGGCGGCCAGCAGCAGCGCGTCGCGATCGGCCGGGCGATCATCCGCGAGCCCTCGGTGTTCCTGTTCGACGAGCCGCTGAGCAACCTCGATGCGAAGCTGCGGGTGGAGACCCGCACCGAGCTTCTGCAGATCCAGCGCCGCCTCGGCATCACCTCGGTCTACGTCACCCACGACCAGGAAGAGGCGATGACGCTCTCGGACCGCATGGTGGTGATGCGCGACGGCCAGATCGCCCAGCAGGGCACCCCGCAGGAGGTATACGCCCGTCCCGCAGACACTTTCGTCGCGGCGTTCGTCGGCAGCCCGAAGATGAACCTGATCGACGGCGAGGTCTCGGGCACCACGTTCACCATGGGCAACGGCTTCAGCCTGGCCGTCGATCAGCCGACGGCCGCCGGCCCGGTGACACTGGGGGTGCGGCCCGACGACCTGCTGCCCACCGTCTCCGACGGCGACGCGGCGGCCCGGGTGATCCTGATCGAGCATCTCGGCCCGCGCGCGATCGTCACGATCGACGCGCGCGGCACCGAACTGACCAGCGTGGTGGAGACCTCGCGACTGTCGGGCATCTCCGAGGGCACCGCCGTCGACCTGGCTGCCCGTCCCGGCGCCACCCACCTCTTCGATACCGCCACCGGCCGACGTCTTGTCGGCTGAGCAGAAAAGATAGGAAACGAGTAGCACAGATGACGAGAACTGTCGTGGTGACCGGCGCGGGCTCCGGTATCGGACGCTCGATCGCCAACACACTGGCCCAACGGGATTGGCGGGTGGTGGTCACCGATGTCGACGGCGGGGCCGCGGCCGAGGTCGCAGCGGCACTGCCGAATCCGACGGCCGGGCATGAGTCGGCGCCGCTGGACGTCACCTCCCCCGAGGCCGCAGCCGCGGTCGCGTCCGACATCGCCGGACGGTTCGGGCTGGACGCGTGGGTGAGCAACGCGGGGATCTCCTTCATGCACCGCTTCCTCGACGCACCGATCGAGCGGTACGAGCAGACCCTCGACGTCAACCTCAAGGGCGTCTTCGTCTGCGGCCAGGCCGCCGCGCGGGAGATGGTGCGCGCGGGGACACCCGGGATGATCGTGAACACCGCGTCGATGGCGGGCAAGCAGGGCCGGGTGCCGTTCCTGGCGGACTATGTCGCGTCGAAGTTCGGCGTCGTCGGCCTGACCCAGGCGATGGCCTGCGAACTCGGCGAGCACGGCATCACCGTCAACTGCGTGTGCCCCGGCTTCGTAGAGACTCCCATGCAGTCAAGGGAATTGGAGTGGGAAGCGGAGTTGCGCGGCACCACCCCCGACGGTGTGCGCGCGATGATGATCTCCGACACGCCGCTGGGCCGGCTGGAACAGCCCGAGGACGTCGCCCGCGCGGTCGCGTTCCTGCTCTCCGAGGACGCCCGTTTCATCACCGGTGAGGCGCTTGCCGTCAACGGCGGCGCCTACATGGACTGAGTCCGCGCCGAAACACCCTCCCCCTCACCACACTTCACCGCAAGAGAAAGGCATCAGAAGTGACCACCACCTGGCTCGACGAGGTCTTCAACGTCACCAAGCCCGTCATCGCCATGCTCCACCTGTCCGCGCTGCCCGGTGATCCCGGCTTCGACTCCGCCGCAGGCATCACCGCTGTCGTCGACCGTGCCCGCACCGAGCTGCACGCACTGCAGGAGGGCGGCGTCGACGCCGTCATGATCAGCAACGAGTTCAGCCTGCCGTACCTGACCAAGACCGAACCGATCACCGCGATCACCATGGCCCGGATCATCGGTGAACTGCTACCCGACCTCTCGGTGCCCTACGGCGTGAACGTGCTGTGGGACGGCCGGGCGTCGATCGACCTGGCGGTGGCCACAGGCGCGAAGTTCGTCCGCGAGATCTTCACCGGGGTGTACGCCAGCGACTTCGGACTGTGGGACACCAACGTCGGAGAGGTCGCCCGGCACCGCGCGCGGGTGGGCGGGTCGCACGTGAAGCTGCTCTTCAACATCGTCCCGGAGTCGGCGCAGTACCTGGCCCATCGCGACCTGGCCTCGATCACCCGCACCACGGTCTTCGCGACCCGGCCCGACGCGATCTGCGTGTCGGGAGCCACCGCGGGTGCTCCCACCGACGCCGAAGCGCTGCGGGTCGTGAAGTCCGCCGCGGGCGAGGTGCCGGTGTTCGTCAACACCGGTGTGCGCGCCGAGAACGTCGGGACGCAGCTCAGCGTCGCCGACGGCGCGGTGGTCGGCACCTACTTCAAGAAGGACGGCCTGTTCGCCAACGCCGTCGAGAAGTCACGCGTCGAAGAGCTCATGACCGCAGCCCGGGAGTTCCGCGCTCAGCTGGGCTGATCACGTGTCCGCCCGGCGAGCTGGATCCCCAGCTCGTCGGGCGGTACCGGATGTCCTGCGGCGCAGACGATCTCGACACCCGCCGGCTCGCCACACCCCAGGTGGGTGAGCCGCAGTGCCGCGTCGTCGTCGAGATGTTTGCGCCCCCACTCGAACATCGCCCACACCACCGGCATCAACTCGGTGCCCGCCTCGGTCAGCACGTACTCGTCACGGACCCGCTGGCCGGGTTCGCGATAGGGGCGTTTGGTCAGCAGACCCGCCTCGACCAGTTCGGACAGCCGCGCCGACGCGGCGGCCTTGGTGATGCCCACCCGTTTGGCGAAGTCGTCGAACCTGGTGGTGCCGTAGTAGGCCTCACGCATGATCAGCATCGCGGACTTGGTGCCGACGAGCGCCATCGTCTTCTCGATCGGGCACCGGCCCACCGCCGACCACGCACTGCGGTCGGCCAGCGGTCCCTGCAGCACTGTCATGTACATCACTCCACAGCTGGGTTGTTATGACTATACCTAGGTGTTACATCTAGGTACATCTAATCATACTCAGCTCCGCACTCCAGGAGGATGTCATGGCCGACTATTCCGATCGCGACGCCGTCATCGTCGGCGCCGTCCGCACTCCGGTCGGCAAGGGCAAGCCCAGCGGCGCACTGCACGACGTGCTGCCCGCCGATCTGTTGGTGCACAGCCTGCGCGAACTGGTGGCGCGCACCGGGGTGGACCCCGCCGAGGTCGACGACGTCATCGCAGGCGCCGTCACCCAGGTCGGCGACCAGGCCGTCAACATCGCGCGCAACGCACTGCTCGGCGCCGGCTTCCCCGAGACCGTGCCCGGCACCACCGTCGACCGCCAGTGCGGCAGCAGCCAGCAGGCGATCAGCTTCGCCGCGCAGGGCGTGCTGGCCGGCGCGTACGACGTGGTGGTCGCGGCCGGTGTGGAGTCGATGAGCCGGGTACCGATGGGTTCCTCGGTGCTGCCCGGCAGCAATCCGTTCGGCCTCGACATGACCGCCCGCTACCCGGAAGGCCTTGTCGCCCAGGGCATCAGCGCGGAACTGATCACCGCCAAGTGGGGTTTGTCGCGCACCCAGCTCGACGAATTCTCCGCGTCGAGCCATCAGAAGGCGGCCCGGGCCGCCAAGGACGGGCTGTTCGACAACGAGTTGGCGCCCGTCGCAGGCCTGACCGCCGACGAGATCGTCCGCCCCGACACCACCGTCGAGACACTGGCGGGGCTGCGGCCCGCGTTCTACGACGAGGCGATCGGCGCGCGGTTCCCGCAGATCGGCTGGCACATCACCCCGGGCAACTCGTCACCGCTGTCCGACGGCAGCGCCGCGGTGCTGATCACCAGTGGAGCCGCGGCGCGGCGACTGGGGCTGCGGCCGCTGGCGCGGATCCACACCACCGTCGCGGTCGGCTCCGATCCGCTGTACATGCTCACCGGGGTCATCCCGGCCACCGAGAAGGCGCTGTCGAGGTCGGGCCTGAAGCTGTCGGACATCGACCTGTTCGAGGTCAACGAGGCGTTCGCCCCGGTCGTGCTCTCCTGGGCCGCCGACGTGGCCGGCGCTGGAAGCGCCGACCTGCTGTCGCGCACGAACGTCAACGGCGGCGCGATCGCGATCGGGCATCCGCTGGGCGCCAGCGGCGCGCGCATCATGACCACGCTCGTCAACGCACTGGAGCAGCGCGACGGGCGCTACGCGCTGCAGACCATGTGTGAAGGCGGCGGGATGGCCAACGCCACCGTCATCGAGCGGCTCTGAGGAACTCCTCCGGCGGGGACTGAGGGATTGACCTTCAGGTAGGTCGAAGTTCGATGATGTCGGAGTGGCACATTCGAAGCTGATGCCGATCGGATCATTCGCCCGGCAGAGCGGTCTCACCGCGAGCGCGTTGCGTTTCTACGCCGACTCCGGCCTCCTCCTCCCGGCGGAGGTGGACCCGGCGACCGGTTATCGGTTCTACCGGGCAGCGCAACTGGAGCGCGCCGTACTGCTCCGAGGGCTGCGTGAGATCGGGTTGCCGCTCGCCGCGGTGCAATCCGCGCTCGACGCCGACCGGGAAGAGGCGATGCGCCTGATCGACGAGCACGTCCACACGGTGATCACGGACGCCTTCGCCGTCCAACAGCAGGCCGCGGCCATCAGAGCGTCGCTGCCCGCGTCTCCCCCATTACAGGTGGGCACCGTCAGGGGGCCGATGGTCGCCGCCGCGATCGACCAGGTCCTCGCCGCTACCTCGTGCGAACCAGGATTGACTGCACTCAACGGTGTGCGCCTCGAAGCCGATTGCGGGGCAATCACCTTGACCGCGACCGATCGGTACCGTCTCTGCACACGCTCGCTGATGTCCGTCGAGGAGGCCACCACGGCATGGACGGCCACCGTGCACGCCGACGACCTCCGCGCAGCCGTAGCGGCGCTGCGCCGCGCACCGCTGGTGAACATCGAGGGGACTGACCACGGTGTCTGGTTCCGGGCGGACGACCGCGGCGACCGCCATTGCCGCCTACTGAGCGAACCATTCCCGGACTACCGGCAGATGGTGGACGCACTCGGTGCGGTGAGCACGCGCCTGGCGGTCTCGAAGCCACGGCTTCTGCAGGCACTTGAGGAGCACCCCGCCGACCACGTACTGCTCGACGTCACCACCGACGGACTGGCCGTGCACGGTCGCCGGACGACCGGGGCGCGGGTCGAGGGCGAGCCGATCCGCATCTGGTTCGAGATGACCACCCTGTACCCGGCGGTCAGCACCGCTATCGGGGCCGACGTGCTCGTCGATCTCCGCGCCGTCGACCAACCGGCCACGATCCGCTCGGCAGACCACGGGGATCTGACCACCTACGCCATGCCCATCGCGGCGCCCGGCGCCCGATGACGACCCGGAGGGGACAGCGAATCTAGCGTGAAAGACATGGCTTTCCAGGCATCCCGTGCCATCGGTGCTTCTCCGGCCGAGGTCTACGCCGCGTTCACCGACAGCACGCGACTGGCCCGCTGGTGGGGTCCGGCAGGCTTCACCAACACGTTCACCGCGTTCGCGTTCGAGGTAGGCGCCACCTGGTCGTTCGTCATGCACGGTCCCGACGGCCGCGACTACCGCAACGAGATCACCGTCACCGAACTGGATCCCCCGCACCGGATCGTGTTGCACCACGTATCCGGTCCGCGGTACCTGCTGACGGTCACCTTGGAGCCCACACCGACCGGCACGAAGGTCGGCTGGCATCAGGTGTTCGAGAATGCTGACGTCGGCACCCGTCTCGGGCCGGTCGTCACCTCGGCCAACGCGGAACTGCTCGACCGGCTGACAACCGAGCTGACGGGACGTTAGGCCGGGTGAGCTCGAACACCGGGATGACGCGCTCGGTCTCGGCCTGGTATTCGGCCAGCCTGGGCGCGCTCTCGACGATCCTGGGATACAGCGCTTCGCGTTCGTCGTCGGGCAGTTCCCGGACGTCGACGTCGTAGGCGTCGGTGCCGATCTCGATGTAGGCCTTCGGGTTCGCCCGCACGTTGTGCACCCAAGCCGGATGCTTGGGCGCACCGGCATAGGCGCCGATGATCAGCATCCTGTCGCCGAGGGTCATGTACCCCAGCGGAGAGAGCCGCGACTTGCCCGACTTCGCACCGGTGGTGTGCAGCAACAGGAGCGTGGAGCCCTCGAACGGGCCGCCGACCCTGCCGCCGTTGGCGCGGAACTCGTCGACGACCTTGCGGTTGAACTCCTCGAGCGCGGCGCTGTCGTTGTCCGGTTCGGTCATGCCTTGTCCAGCTTCTCGGGCTTGGCGTCTATCCCGGATTCCTTACGCTGCTGCGCGGTGATCGGGGCGGGCGCATCGGTCAGCGGGTCGACGCCGCCGCCGGACTTCGGGAACGCGATCACTTCCCGGATCGAGTCCACGCCGGCCAGCAGCGCGGTGATCCGGTCCCAGCCGAACGCAATGCCGCCGTGCGGCGGAGCCCCGAACGTGAAGGCGTCCAACAGGAATCCGAACTTGTCCCGGGCCTCGTCGTGGTCGATCCCCATCATCGCGAACACCCGCTCCTGGACGTCACTGCGGTGGATACGGATCGAACCGCCGCCGATCTCGTTGCCGTTGCAGACGATGTCGTAGGCGTCGGACAGCGCGCCGGCCGGATCGGTGTCGAAGGTGGCCTCGGACTCGGCCTTGGGCGCGGTGAACGCGTGGTGCATCGCGGTCCAGGCGCCGGAGCCCACCGCGACGTCACCGGAGGCGGTGGCCTCGTCGGCGGACTCGAACATCGGCCAGTCCACCACCCAGGTGAAGGCCCACGCGTTCGGGTCGATCAGGTCCAGACGCTTGGCGACCTCGATGCGGGTGGCGCCGAGCAGCGCGCGGGCGGTCTTGGCCGTACCCGCGGCGAAGAACACGCAGTCCCCCGGCTGAGCGCCCACGTGCGCGGCCAGCCCGTCGCGTTCGGCGTCGGTCAGGTTCTTGGCCACCGGCCCGCCCAACGTCCCGTCCTCGGCCACCAGCACGTAGGCCAAGCCCTTGTGGCCGCGCTGCTTCGCGAACTCCTGCCAGCCGTCGAGGGTGCGCCGCGGCTGCGACGCGCCGCCCGGCATGACGACCGCGCCCACGTAGGGGGCCTGGAACACCCGGAACGGGGTGTCCTTGAAGTAGTCGGTGCATTCGACGAGTTCCAGGCCGAAGCGCAGGTCGGGCTTGTCGGAACCGAACCGGCGCATCGCCTCGGCATAGCTGATCCGCGGCAGCGGGAGCGGCAGGTCATAGCCGATCGTGGCCCACACGGCCCGCAGCACCTGTTCGGACACCGCGATCACGTCATCGGCGTCGACGAAGCTCATCTCCATGTCGAGCTGGGTGAACTCCGGCTGGCGGTCGGCGCGGAAATCCTCGTCGCGGTAGCAGCGGGCGATCTGGTAATACCGCTCCATGCCCGCCACCATCAGCAGCTGCTTGAACAGCTGGGGGCTCTGCGGCAGCGCGTAGAACGAGCCGGGCTGCAGCCGCGCGGGCACCAGGAAGTCGCGGGCGCCCTCCGGGGTCGAGCGGGTCAGCGTCGGGGTCTCGATCTCGACGAAGTCGTTCTCGGCGAGCACCGCGCGGGCGGCGGCGTTCACCTTGGAGCGCAACCGGATTGCGTTGCCCGGGCCCTCACGGCGCAGATCGAGGTAGCGGTACTTGAGCCGAGCCTCCTCGCCTGCGGTCTCGTCCAGCTGGAACGGCAGCGGTGCGCTCTCCCCCAGCACCGTCAACGACGTCGCGTTGACCTCCACCTCGCCGGTCGCGATCTCCGGGTTGGCGTTGCCTTCCGGCCGGATCTCGACGACCCCGGTGACGGCGATGCAGAACTCCGACCGCAGGCGGTGGGCCTGGGCGAGCACCTCCCCCTCGCGGAACACGACCTGCGCCACCCCGGAGGCGTCGCGCAGGTCGATGAAGATGACGCCGCCGTGGTCGCGGCGGCGCGCCACCCAGCCGGCCAGCGTCACCGTCTGACCGGCGTCGGTGGGGCGCAATGAACCGGCGGTGCGGGTGCGCAGCACGAAGTACTCCTGTTCGCGGGGGATAGTCAACGGGTCAGTCTAGTGGCCTGCGCTGGGTAGTTTGGCGAGCATGGTTATGCGCATCGCGCTGGTGGGTCCGGGAGCCATCGGAGCCACCGTTGCGGCGCTGCTGCACGCCGCGGGTCACCAGGTGATCGTGTGCGGCCGCAGCGCCCGGGAGTCGATCGAGGTGCGCCCGGATCCCGAGAGCGGGGTCAGCGGCCCTCTGGTGGCGCCGGGCCCGGTGGTGACCGATCCCGTGTCCGTCACCGACCCGGTCGACGTCGTGCTGTGGGGGGTCAAGGACACGCAGAACGCGGGCGCCTCGGTGTGGCTGGACCGTCTGTGCGGCGACGACACCATCGTGTGCGCGCTGCAGAACGGGGTCGAACAGGTCGAGCGGGTGGGCCGCTACCGCCCCGGCACGACCGTGGTGCCGTCGGTGGTGTGGATCTCCGCCGAACGCCAGGCCGAGGGCTGGGTGCGGCTGCGTACCGCGGCGCGGCTGGTCCTGCCCGACGACGACGCGGGCCGCCGCCTGGCCGGCCTGTTGCGGGTGCCCGGGCTGACCGTCGAGAACGACCCCGACTACGTCAGCGCGGCCTGGCACAAGCTGCTGACCAACGCGGTGGCCGGGCTGATGGTGCTGACGGGGCGGCGGTCGGGGATGTACCGGCGCGACGACATCGCCGAGCTGACGCGCCGCTACGGCGCCGAGTGCCTGGCCGTCGCGCGGGCCGAGGGTGCGTCGCTCGGCGACGACGTGCCCGAGCAGCTGGGCAGGTTGTTCGCGTCGGTGCCCGAAGACCTGACGACGTCGATGCTGACCGACCGGGAGGCACGGGTGCCGCTGGAATGGGACATCCGCAACGGGGTGATCCTGCGCAAGGCGCGTGCCCACGGTCTGCCCGCGCCGATGAGCGAGGTGCTGGTGCCGTTGCTGGCGGCCGCGAGCGACGGACCGGGCTGACGGTCCGGGCCGGCGCGCAGACCAATCATGGTGGCCTACTGTGTATGGTCATGCATCCTTGCGAGCGCGTGGGCCTGGACTTCGTCGACACCGCCCCATACCGCTTCGTCAGCACCGTCGACCTGGCCATCACGCCGGAGCAGCTGTTCGAGGTCCTTGCCGACGAGACCTCCTGGCCGCACTGGGCCAGCGTCATCACCAAGGTGACGTGGACCAGCCCCGAGCCGCGCGGAGTCGGGACCACCCGGACCGTGGACATGCGCGGCGGGATCACCGGCGCCGAAGAGTTCCTCGCGTGGGAACCGTTTACCCGCATGGCTTTCCGGTTCAACGAGGCCAGCACGTCGAGTATCTCGGCCTTCGCCGAGGACTACCGCGTGGTGCCCACCGCCGAAGGCTGCCACCTCACCTGGATCATGGCGCTCAAGCCCAACGGCCTGGCGGGACGCATTGGCCTGGCCGCCGGAAAACCCGTGATGGGCTGGATGTTTCAGCGCTTCCTGCACAACCTGCGCGGCTATACCGACCGCCGGTTCGCGACCCGCTGACCGTCCCTCGCGCGCCCCGCTCGGCATGCAACAGGGCCACCCCCTTTTTACGGAGGTGGCCCTGTCACCCGGGAAGCTCTGTCGGGTTACTTGACGTCGACGTAGTAGATGCTGTTGCCGGTCTTGGTGTTCTGGTAGGTGCGGTCGTTGAAGTAGTCGCGGGTGGTCGAGCGGATGTCACCGCCCTTGTTGATGCCCACGACACTGGCTTCGCTCAGCGGAGCGTTCGAGAGCCGGTTGACCACCACGCGGTGGCCCTGGGCTTCGAGCTGGCTGATGGTGGCATCGGCGTTGGAGCCCGACGGTGCGGCAGCAGCCGGTGCAGCCAGTCCCAGGACTGCAGCACCCAGGCCGGCGGCGAACGCGGTGGCGATGGTGAGGTTCTTCATTGATCTCAACTTCTTCCCTGGCGGTGTATTGCTCTGTGCTTCTGATGGCTAGAACCGGCAGGTCAGCGCAATAATTTCAGCTGGCAGAAATTAGCCGCACCGGTGGCAGAAACCCGCCGCTGCTGTCACCAGTTGCCTCATGTCAAGATGCGCGCGAAGGGTGCTTCGTTGCCTCACGTGAGCGTGCGCGCTTGGTGACTGGAGCGGGTGCGTTGCCTGGGGCTTTGCTGGTGGCCAGAGTAAAGAGCTGGGTGGTCAACGCCTGGATCTGGCGTCGGGTAGCGGCCGGATTGATTAGCGAGTAGGTCCGTTTGAGTGCCACGATGCGGTCCACGGTCATGCTCGGGTGGTTGATCGCACGGTGAAACGGGGTGGTGGCCTTGTCGTGTTTCCTGGACACTTTGGCGCCTGTGCGGACTTTGGAGATCAATTTTTGTTGGGGGTGGAAGTAGTTGGTTAGCTTCGACTGCAGCTGCCAGATCTCGTTGAGTAGCAACAGCTCTGACGCGGTGTCATAGCGGTAGTAGCCCACCACCGTGCGGACCACCGCCCAGTTCTTCTGCTCGACGTGACAGCCGTCGTTCTTGTTGCCCGGCCGTGACCGGGTGAACGTGATGCGGCGGTCTTGGCACCATGCCAGCAGGTCGTCGTTGATGAACTCTGATCCGTTGTCGGAGTCCACGCCGAGAATGGGGAACGGCATCGCCGCGGCGACGTGATTGAGTGCAGCCAGTATGTGTTTGGCCATCCTGTCGGGCATTGAACGGCTCTCGGTCCAGCCGGTGGCGATGTCGGTGACCGTCAGCGTGAAGGCATGACCCCCACCGCGGAGGCCGCCGTCGTGGAATACCGTATCGATCTCGACGAAGCCGGGCACCACGTCATCCCATTGGGCCCAGGTACGCACGGCGATCTGGCTTTTGAGCAGTGACCCCGGCTTGGTGCCCACGCGCCCCCTGATCTTGCATCTGGCCCGCTCATCGGCCAGGCGGCGATCGATGGTGGCTGCCGACATCGACACCAGCAGTGCCGCGGTCTCGTCGCTGATGACCAGCTCCCGGAAGTGACGCAGGACGGCCACCAACTCGGCGAGCATCGGTGCCAGCCGTTTGCCGGCGGGCATGCCCAACACCGTCCAGCAGACCGTCAGCGCAGCGATGACCTCGGTTCCGTAGTGCACCGGTCGAGGACCGCGCAGGGTAATGACGGTGGGCGCCAGTGCGGCTTTGAGGGCCTTACGGGCATGGCTGCGATGCCAGCCGGTGTTGGCACACAACTCATCGAGGATCAGACCCTTATCGCGCTTACTCGCCCCCTGGTAGCGAGTCGCGGTGGTCTCGGTGATTGCTCTGCGCTGAGCCAATGTCAACCCCATCCACTTGGCCTACGCGCGCATTTTCAGCGAGGCAACGAATCACCCTTTCGCGCGCATTTTTGATGAGTCAACGCGGTCAGCGCACCCCGATATACTCGAACACATGTTCGACACGTCGGGGGTCCCGGAGCCGGAGCAGCTGGCCGGGTTGTCGGCGGCGGAGTTGGTCGATGCCGCCCGCGCCAGCGCCCGCGTCGAGAACGCCGCATGCGCCCGGAAGTTGGCGGTGATGGCCGAGCTGTTCATCCGCCGCACCGACCTGCCCGCCGGAGACCGCGAACTGTGGTGGATCGACCCCGACGCCGCGGTCACCGCCGAACTGGGCGCCGCCCAACACATCACCGCCGGCCTGGCTTCCGCTCAAGCCCACCGCGGCGTGGCATTACGGGACCGGCTGCCGAAGGTGTTCGCGCTGTTTCTGGCCGGCCAGATCAGCGAGATGCTGGTCCGGGCCATCGTCTGGCGCACCTACCTGATCACCGACCCGGCGGTGATGGCTGCCGTGGATGCTGAGCTGGCCGCCGAGATCAGCGGCTGGGGCGCGAAGTCGGTGGCCAAGACCGAGATCGAGATCGACGCGCTGGTGGCCCGCCACGACCGCGACGCCGTACGCACCAAAAAAGAAACCGTGATCGAACCCGCAGTCCAGTTCGGCAGCCCCACCGATCCGCCCGGATTCACCACGATCTGGGCGCGGCTGTTCGCCGGGGACGCCGCCATCGCCGAACAACTGATGGACCAGATGGCCTTCAGCGTGTGCGAAGACGACCCCCGCAGCCTCGACCACCGCCGCGCCGCGGCCATCACCGCCCGCCTGACCGGCAACACCACGCCCGCCACCCTGGCCTGCGGCTGCGGCAACACCACCTGCGCAGGCACCGACCACCCCCGACCGGTCCGCGACACCACCCTCTACATCCTCACCGACCCCACCCCCGACACCAGCGGCACCGACGAGGACACCGCTGGCGGCGAAGAGGCCAGCGGCGCGGAAGAGACTGACGTCGAAGAGACCCGAGGCGGCGCCCGCGCCGCGGACCAGGCCGGCCTATATCTTCGGGGCCGGGCTCACCCCGACCCGGCTACTGGCCCAGATGTGCGAAGGCGCCAGAATCCGCCCCCTCATCCACCCCGGCATGTCCGGACCCGAACCGCGCTACACCCCGTCGCGGGCGCTGGCCGAGTTCATCCGCTGCCGAGACCTGACGTGCCGCTTCCCCGGCTGCGACGCCCCGGCCACCCTGGCCGACATCGACCACACCGTGCCCTACCCGCTGGGACCCACCCACGCCTCAAACCTCAAAGCCCTGTGCCGTTTTCACCACTTACTGAAAACGTTCTGGACCGGCGCCACCGGATGGCGCGACCGCCAATACCCCGACGGCACCGTCGTCTGGACCGCACCCACCGGCCACACCTACACCACCCACCCCGGCAGCCGACTACTCTTCCCCGCACTATGTAAGCCCACCGCCACCCTCTGGACCGGCGACCCACCCGAGCCGGTCATCAGCCCCCACCGCGGCACAAAGATGCCCAAACGCCGAAACACCCGCGCCCACAACCGAGCCCGATCCATCGAAGCCGAACGCCGACGCAACCGCAAACAACGCGCACCAGACAACCAGAACACCCGAGCACACCCCGAACCACGCAGTCACACCCCGTGGGAATCAACCACCGGATGGCGCGAACCCGACTACGGAGACGACCCGCCACCGTTCTGATACACCGCCGCCCAGGCGGTCCGGCGGTCCCGGTCGGGATCAGACGCCATCACGTCCCGAGTGGACGCGATCAACCGCGTCAGACGCTCCCCTGCCTCGTACAAAGGCCACTGTTCAACGCCGGCCCCACCCAGGGCGAAATCCAGCCAGGCCCGCTGCATCCGGCGCCCGACACCGGGCTGGATCCGCCGTCCCAACGGGTGCAGCTTGCGCCCGACGAACGACGCGTAGCTGTGATGGATGTGGACGATCTCGCTGCCGTGCGTCGCGCCCAGACCCAGCATGCGCAGGCTCAACCCGAAATGGTCGAAGCGGTACATCCGCGTCGGCGCATGCGAGCTGTAGGCGTCCGCGAAAGCCCAGGTGGGTCCGCCGAACATCGCATCCGCACCCAAGGCCACCAGCGCGCTGCGCCGCGGATAGGCCGGATATGCCTGCAGCACCGCCTGTTTGGCGTGCGGCGCGACACGCTCGAAGTACCCGTCGATCGAGGCTTTGGTGGTCGGCAGCATCGGCGGCTTCGTCCACGCGAACATCGACGCCTCATGGCTGTTGGTCCCCACGATCAACGGCACCGGTGACATCAGTCCCTCCCGCGCGGCATCGACTGGATGGCGCGGCAACAGATCCGTGCCGTGCGTGAGCCCGTAGGCCAGCGTCGGGGTGGTCGCGGCACTCTTGAGCTGCAGCATGCCCGCCGCCCGCCGCAGTTGACGCTGCGGCAGTGCCTTGACCTCGTCGGCGTCGACACCGAGCCGGCGCAGGAACTCGTGCGCATGGGCCGCCCGGAACTCACGGTCGGCGATCAGCGGCAGCGCCGGGCTCTGCGCGATCGCCCGGTCGAACAAGCCGGCGGCCTCCGGCGCCGCCATCAACGCCAGCACCGACGTCGCGCCCGCGGACTCGCCGAAAATCGTCACCCGGCCGGGATCCCCGCCGAACGCGGCGATGTTGTCGCGCACCCAGCGCAGCGCCGCGATCTGGTCCCGCAGCGCGAGGTTGTCGTCGAACCCGTCTCCGAGGTCGCTGAGCTCCAGCCCGCCGAACACACCGATGCGGTAGGTGACGTTGACGACGACCACGTTGCCGTTGGCCGCCAGCCGCGCGCCGTTGTACAGCTGGAACTGTCCCGCGCCGTAGACGAACGCGCCACCGGGGATCCACACCATCACCGGCAGCGACGCGGTGGTGTCCGGCGACCACACCGTCAGCGTCAAGCACGCCTCGTCGCGCACCTTCGGATCGTCGCGACCACCCCCGACGAAAGACTTGGTCTGCGGCGGCAACGGCCCGTGTTCCCGCGCGCCGCGCACCCCCGACCACGGGGCCGGCGGCTCGGGAGCCAGGAACCGCCGCGGTCCGACCGGTTGCTCGGCGTACGGCACCCCACGCCAGACCCCGATGCCCCCTTCGACCTCACCACGCAGATCCCCAGACGGCGTGCTCAGCACAGCTGGTTCTCCGGCGACGGCAGCCACGCGCCAAATCGTAGTGTGCGAAGCTGGACCGGCATGGGTGTCAGGCAGCCCCGCGCAGCGGGCAGGCGGTGGACGGGGGTAGCGACATGACCTTCAACGAGGGCATGCGGATCGACACCAGCACCACATCGACCAGCAGTGGCGGGGGCCGCGGTCCCGGGCGCGGCATCGCGGTCGGCGGCGGTCTCGGTGGGCTCCTGATCGTCGTGGTGGCGCTGTTCCTCGGCGTCGACCCTGGCACGGTGATGCCCGCCCAGGCCCCGATGGACACCCAGGGCGTCGAGGCGCCCGGGTTCGACCTCAGCCAGTGCCGGACCGGGAAGGACGCCAACGAGATCGTGCAGTGCCGGGTCGTGGCGACCGGGAACTCCCTCGACGGCGTGTGGGCGCAGCTGATGCCCGGCTACCGGCGGCCGAACGTCGAGATCTTCACCGGCGGTGTGAATACCGGCGGCTGCGGCTTCGCCAGCAGCGAGGTCGGCCCGTTCTACTGCCCGGGAGACCAGACCGCCTACTTCGACACCGGGTTCTTCGACGTGCTCACGACCCAGTTCGGTTCCAGCGGCGGCCCGTTCGCGCAGGAGTACGTCGTCGCCCACGAGTTCGGCCACCACGTGCAGAACCTGCAGGGCGTGCTCGGCCGCGCCCAGCAGGATCCGACCGGACCCACCGGCGGAGGCGTGCGCACCGAACTGCAGGCCGACTGCTACGCCGGGGTGTGGGCGCACTACGCCGCAATCACCAAGCAGGAAGGAACCGACGTGCCATTCCTGGAAGCGTTGACCGACAGGGACATCGCCGACGCGTTGTCCGCGGCCTCGGCCGTCGGCGACGACCGTATCCAAGAGGCGGCCACCGGCCGCGTCAGCCCGGAGTCGTGGACCCACGGCTCCTCGGCGCAACGCCAGAAGTGGTTCACCACCGGGTACCAGACCGGCGACCCGGCCAAGTGCGACACCTTCGCGACGAACAACCTTGGCTAGGCCCACCACGGCCGTCGACGCCGTCGCCGAACGCTATCTGGAGATCTCGGCGGCGCTGGATCCGTGCGCAGCCACCGAATCGGGCATCGCCGGCCACGACGACCAGATCACCGACTACTCCCCCGACGGTGTGAAGGCCCGCGCCGAGGCCGCCCGCGCCGCGCTGCGTGAACTCGACGGCGTGACCGCGACCGATGCCGTCGACGTGGTCACCGCCGCCGCGATGCGCGAGCGCCTCGGCGTGCTGCTCACCATGCACGACGCCGGCCTCGATCTCGGCGAACTCAACGTCATCGCCTCCCCGCTGCAGACCATGCGCGACGTCTTCGACCTGATGCCCACCGACACCGAGGACGAGTGGGCCACCGTCGACCGGCGGCTGACCCAGATCCCGCAGCGGGTGGCCGGGTACGCCGACGCGCTTCGTGCGGCGGCCCGCGACGGACGCGCCCCCGCGGCCCGGCAGGTGCGCCGGGGCATCCAGCAGGCCGACCAGAACGCCGAACTGTTCGTGACGATGGTCGCCGACGCCGACGTCCCCGCGCTGCAGCCCCAACTCGCCCGGCACGCCAGGAACGCGGCCGAGGCCTACAGCTGGCTGGCGACCACGCTGCGCGACGACATCGCCCCGCACGCCCGGGACACCGACGGCTGCGGGCGCGACGTCTATACCGTGATGTCACGCAACTTCCTCGGCGCCGCAGTCGATTTCGACGAGGCCTACGAGTGGGGTCTGGACCTGCTGGACAGCATCGTGGCCGAGCAGGACGCGATCGCCGACCGGCTCTACCCCGGGGCGTCGGCGGCCGAGGCGCTGCGCCGGCTCGACGGCGAGCAGCGCTACCTCGTCCACGGCACCGACGCACTCCAGCGCTGGATGCAGGAGTTGTCCGACCGCGTGGTGGATGCGTTGGCCGACAAGCACTTCGACATCGATCCCGCGCTGCGCAACCTGGAGTGCCGGATCGCGCCGACCCACACCGGCGGCATCTACTACACCGGCCCGTCGGAGGACCTGTCCCGTCCCGGCCGGATGTGGTGGTCGGTGCCGCGCGGCGTCGACACGTTCCACACCTGGCAGGAGACCACCACGGTCTTCCACGAAGGCGTGCCCGGACACCACCTGCAGATCGGCCGCGCGGTGGTGCTGGCCGACCAGCTCAACCGCTGGCGCAGGCTCGGCTGTTGGGTGTCCGGCCACGGCGAGGGCTGGGCGCTCTACGCCGAGCGGCTGATGGCCGAGCTGGGCTGGCTGGAGGACGCCGGCAACAGAATGGGAATGCTTGACGCACAACGGTTCCGCGCAGCCCGGGTGGTGATCGACATCGGTGTGCACTGCGGACTGAAGGCGCCCGACGGCGGCACCTGGGATGCGGACCGGGCGTGGACGTTCCTGCAGGCCCACAGCGCGATGGCTGAAGAGAACCTGCGGTTCGAGCTGGACCGCTACCTCGGCTGGCCGGGACAGGCGCCGTCCTACGCGATCGGCCAACGCATCTGGCAGCAACTGCGCGACGAGGTCGTCGCCCAGGGGGTGTCACTGAAGGAGTTCCACAGCCGGGCGCTGGACCTCGGCGGCCTGCCGCTGGAGGTGCTGCGCTCGGCCGTGCTGGCCGCACTCTAGAGGCGCGAATGCTCCTTGATTGCGGTGTCGGTGGTGCGCAGGGGCCGGATCAGCGCGTCCTGGGTGAAGGATGCGAGCAACTCGCCGTCCTCGGTGTGCACCGTCCCCCGCACGTAGGACATGCCGGCACCCACCTGCGTGCTCTCGTGGGTGTAGAGCAGCCAGCCGTCCCAGCGCACCGGCTCGTGGAAGCTGACCGACACCGTCATCGGCGCGGTCGACACCGTGAGGTGGGCCTGGCTGGTGCCGATGCCCTCATGGGCCCGCATCGTGGTCGAAATGCCAAGGTGTCCGGTGAAATACGCGATGAGCGCCTTGGCCAGATCGTCGCGCTCGGGAATCGGGTCGTAGTGCAGCCACGCGAACAGCTCTGGTGGCCCGACCTCGTCGGGGCTGTTGACGTCGACGACGTCGACCAGGCGCAGTTCCCGTCCGGTCATCGGCATCGCCGACGCGTTCGCCTCGGCCGGCGGCGCCACCTCGGGCCTGGGCAGGTGATGACGGATCACGTCGGCGGTCGGCACGTCGACCAGCACGGTCGTGGTGATGCACCGCTTACCGTTCTGCTTCGCCGTGACCACCGCCGTCGCCGTCGACCGGCCCTCGCTGACCACGTCGACGTCCAACTCGACCGGACCGGCGCCGACCAGCACCGCCCTGGCGAACACCGAGTACACCGAACGCACCGACTTGTCCGGAAAGCGCTTGGCGGCAGCGACGATCGACTGGGCGAGCACCTGCGTGCCCTCCACCACCTGCCGCTCGTCCTCGGCCGCCAGGCCGGTCTGCGCGGTGAAGACGTCCTGCCCGGAAGGCTGCGCGTCGAACAGGTCGAGCAGACCCTGGACCGTCCACGGGGTTTGCGCCGAATCGGTTGTCATGTGCCATCGCTTCCACTCGGTGACTGTCGTGGGAACAGTAACTGAGGTTTTCCAAAAGCGGTAACGTCATTACCGTGGATGAACCCGAATCCCGCGCGAGCCGGTTCATGCGGTCGGCGCTGGAGATCCTCGGCGAGACGGGCCGCACGGATTTCACCGTCCTGGAGGTGGTCGAGCGCGCCAAGACGTCGCTGCGCGCGTTCTATCAGCACTTCGCGACCAAGGACGAGCTGCTGTTGGCGCTGACCGACAAGATCATGGCCGACGCGACCGAACGCTGGCGCGTCGAGACCGCATCCCTGAGCGGGGTCGACGCGCTGCACCGGCTCATCGACCGGATCAGCGCCCCGCCCGAGTCCAGCACCCAGGACAGCATCAACAGGGGTCTGACCTACTACAACGACCATCTGATCGACACCCGGCCCAAGGAGTTCGCCGACGTGCTCGCGCCGCTGCACCGGCTGATCGCCGACATCCTGCGCCGCGGGATCGAGGAGGGCGCGTTCCGTCCCGACCTGGACATCGACACCGACGCCGCGATCCTGATGCAGACGGTGCTCGGCGCGCTCCGGCTGCGCGATCTGGGCGCCGGACTCAACGGGACACCGATCGTCGCGGCCCAGATCCACACTTTCTGCGTGCGCGGACTCCTGCGATAACGCCCGTGGTAATGTCGTTACCATTCTCGGTAATGCCATTACCGCTGAGTGCAAACACGTCCCGTGAGGAGCCCATGTCATGCCGTCACGCATCCTCGACTTTCCGGTGTTCGACGCCGACAACCACTTCTATGAGCCCAAGGAAGCGCTGACGAAGTTCCTTCCGGACAAGCGCAAGGGCGTCATCGACTACATCGACGTGCACGGCCGCACCAAGATCATGGTGCGCAACCACATCAGCGACTACATCCCCAACCCGACCTTCGAGGTGGTCGCGCGCCCGGGCGCCCAGGAGGACTACTTCCGGCACGGCAGCGGCGGCAAGAGCTACCGCGAGGTGATGGGCAAACCCATGAAGGCCATTCCGGCCTTCCGTGAACCCGCGGCGCGCCTGGAGGTGATGGACGGGCTCGGCCTGGACTACACGCTGATGTTCCCGACGCTGGCCTCACTGGTCGAGGAGCGGCTCAAGGACGATCCCGAACTGATCCACGACATCATCCATGCGCTCAACGAATGGATGTACGAGACTTGGCAGTTCAACTACGAGGACCGGATCTTCTCCACTCCGGTCATCACGCTGCCGATCGTCGACCGCGCCCTCGAGGAACTCGAGTGGTGCCTGGAGCGCGGCGCCAAGACCGTGCTCGTCCGGCCCGCCCCGGTGCCCGGCTACCGCGGCACCCGCTCGTTCGGCACCGAGGAGTTCGACCCGTTCTGGCAGGCGTGTGTGAAGGCCGGCATCCCGGTGGCGATGCACGCCTCCGACAGCGGCTACGCGCAGTACCTCAACGACTGGGAACCGGCCGACGAGTTCCTGCCGTTCAAGCCGACGTCGTTCCGGATGGTGGCGATGGGCAAGCGCCCGATCGAGGACACCATGGCCGCGCTGGTCTGCCACGGCGCCTTCACCCGCAACCCGGACCTGCGGGTCCTGTCTGTCGAGAACGGCGCGTCCTGGGTGCCTTACCTCTTCTACCAGTTCAAAGACGTGTTCGCGAAGATGCCGAACGAGTTCCCCGAGGACCCGATCGAGGCGTTCAAACGCTGCGTGTACGTCGCCCCGTTCTGGGAGGACGACTTCAAGAAGATGGCCGACCTGTGCGGCGCCGACCGGGTGATCTTCGGTTCGGACTGGCCGCATCCCGAGGGTCTTGCCGATCCGCTGAACCTGGTGTCCGACCTCGAGGCGCACGGCCTCGACGCTGAGGGCGTCCGAAAGGTCATGGGCAAGAACATGATCGATCTGTTCAAGGTCGAGAACAAGGTGGTGCACACGCCCGACGTGCCCGCCCTCGTCCTCGCGTGACACCGACTACGAAGAGGCTGAACTGATTTCATGACAACCGCCAATCCGGAACAGCTGCTGTTCGCCTCCACCACCTCGACCTTCCTGGAGAAGCAGGCGTCCCTGACCCATGTCCGCGGGTTGCACGCCTCCGACGTGTCGTTCCAGCCCGAATGGTGGCAGCGCGCCGCCGAACTGGGCTGGGCCAGCCTGCTGGTGCCCGAAGAGCTCGGCGGCGGCAGCGTCTCCGGTGACGGCGTCGCCGACCTGGCGATGGTCGCCGAGCAGATCGGACACACCGTGGCGCCCGGCCCGCTGCACCCGGTCAGCATCGTGCTGTCCGGGCTGGTCGACGCTCCCGACGGCCACGAGGAGACCATCGAGGCGCTGGTCTCCGGTGAACTCGTCGCGTCGTGGGCGGTGTACGAACCGCGACGGCCGTTCGCGCCGCTGCAGGCCACGACGAAAGCCACCCGCACCGACGGCGGTTACCGCGTCGACGGGGTGAAGGACCGGGTGGAGGCCGGCGCCGACAGCGGTGCGCTGCTGGTGACCGCCGAACTCGACGGCGCCGTCCGCCAGTTCCTGGTGCCGAGCGACGCCGCGGGCGTCACGGTGATCCCGCAGACGTCGGTGGACCTGGTCAAGCGGTACGCCCGGGTGCGCTTCGACGGCGTCGAGGTCGACGAATCCGCGGTGGTGGGCACCGCCGAGCAGACGCCGGCGATCATCGAGCGCCAGCGGCAGATCGCGCTGGTGCTGCAGTGCGCCGAGACCGTCGGCATCCTCGACTCCGTGCTGTCGATGACCAACCAGTGGTTGTTCGACCGGCACAGCTTCGGCCGCCCGCTGGCCTCCTATCAGGCGCTCAAGCACCGCGCCGCCGACATGAAGATGTGGTTCGAGGCCGCGCGGGGCACCACCGCCGGGGCGGTGCGCGCCGTCGCCGAACGCTCCCCCGACGCGGAGTTGCTCGTCAGCGTCGCCAAAGCCTATGTGGCCGAACGTGCGCCGGTGATGCTGCAGGACTGCGTGCAGTTGCACGGCGGCATCGGCGTCACCTGGGAGCATGACCTGCACCTGTACCTGCGCCGGGCTGTGCTCTACCGGGCGATGTTCGGCTCGCCCGAGGACCACCATCGCGCGGTGTACGCGCTGAGCAGCACGACGGAGGCGGCGAAATGACCCACACCATGGCATCGGCAGGTTCCACCGGCACCGTCGAGTCGGTCGACGAGTTCGCCGCCCGCGCACGCGCCTGGCTCGCCGAGAACATGCCGCGCATCGACCCCGAGCATCCGCCGTTCTCGGTGCGTGCCGAGCAGTCGTCCTGGGACCACGCCAAGGAGCTGCAGAAGCGTCTGCACGAGGGCGGTTTCGCGGGCATCTGCTTCCCGCGTGAGTACGGCGGTCTCGGCCTGGACTACGCCTACCAGCGGGCGTTCAACGCCGAATGCCGCTCCTACGAGATGCCGATGATCCTCAACGTGCCGACCTTCACGATCTGCGCGGCGACGATCCTGGACATGGGCACCGAAGATCAGAAACGCGACCGCATCTCGGCGGCCATCCGCGGTGACGAGATCCTGTGCCAGTTGCTGTCCGAGCCCAGCGGCGGCTCCGACCTGGCCGGGGTGATCACCCGCGCCGAGCGCCACGGCGACAAGTGGATCATCAACGGCGCCAAGACGTGGAGCACCAGCGCGTTCGCCGCCGACTACGGGCTGCTGCTGGCCCGCACCGACTGGACCGTGCCCAAACACGAAGGCCTGACGATGTTCCTGGTGCCGCTGAACGCGCCCGGCATCACCATGCGCCGCATCAAGGAGGTCAACGGCAACGAGGAGTTCTGCGAGGAATTCTTCGACGGGCTGGAACTCGGGCTCGACGCCGTGGTCGGCGAGGTGAACAAGGGTTGGGAGGTCGCCACCCGGCAGCTGCACCACGAGCGCCGCGCCGTCGGCGGCGGCTCGGAGTTCGCCAGCGGCACCGCCGCCGAGAACGCCAGCGAGATGCCACCCGACCACGTAGCGCTGGCCGTGGCCACCGGGCAGGGCGACGACCCCCGCATGCAGGACCTCGCAGGCAAGGCGCTCGTGCGCCGGATCGTCAAGGAACAGCTCATCGACCACGTCTTCCGCAGCATCACCGACGGGTCGCTGCCGCCGAACGCCGGCACGCTGATCCGGCTGTTCCACGCCGAGACCACCGAACTCGAGGTCGACACCGCGCTGGCGATCGCCGGCACCGCAGGCGTGATCGACGAGGGCGCGGACGACGCCCCCGAACTGACCGGCCTGCTCGACGTCGGGATCCGCTACCTGTCCCGCCAGACCGGCTCGCTCGGCGGGGGCTCCTCGGAGATGGCGCGCAATGTCATCGGCGAGCGCATCCTCGGCTTCCCCCGGGAGTTGGCCGCCGACAAGGGAGTTCCGTTCAACCAGGTCAAGCGCAACAAGAGCTGACGCTCAGCCTGCGGCGAGCTCGAGCTCGCGCAGCGGCTCGTCGGCCCGGGCGCGGACCTCGACGGCCAGCAGCGCGCCGCAGCCCGGGCACGCGTACGCGTCGGCGCGCAGGCCGGGGTGCAGCCGCACCTTGGCCCCGAGGTCCTGCTCTGTCAGTTCCGCGTGGCACGCCTGCTTTTTCCAGCTCTGCGCGACCGGGGCGAGCACGGTGCCGCAATCGCACGCATAGACCGCGGAGTCCAGTCCGCGGGCCAGTACCAGGTGATCGCCGATCCTCGTGGTGTTCTCGGGCAGCTGCGCCTGCACACAGTGCGCACCCGGCGCTCTCGTCCAGCTCATCCGCTCGGCCCGTGTCTGCCGACGCTTGCGCTCGGTGGCCGCGACGTCGACAGCGTCCCCGGCGAGCACGACGCGGTAGAACCGCTCGGCGCCCTCGGCCGAGATGCGCCCGGCGCGCACGTCGGCCAGCACCGCGGCCGGCTCGGCGTCGAGCGGGTCACCCCAGCCGCCACCGCCGTGGAAGCTCCAGTCGACGACGTCGCCTGCGTGGAACTGCAGTTCACCGGGCGAACCGGTGAACACCTCACGGTGACCGGTCAGCCCGGCCGAGGTGACCGGATTCCGCCCGTCGGCCAGCTGGTCGGCGATGTCGGAGCCGCGCACGATCGTGACCTGATGCGTCGAACCGGGCAGACCGCCGTGCACACCGTAGGTCGAGGGCATCGACATGCTGTGGCCGGCCATCACCGCGTGCATCGAATCCGTCTGGTGCAGTGTGAAAGTCGACGCGACCGAGACACCGCCGTGGTGGCGCCCGGCTCCCCCGCCGTCGGTGTTGGCGTAGCGGCCGAGGTAGAGCACCGGGAAGATCGACTCCTCCCCCTCGACGTTGTTGAACTGGGCGGTCAGGATCTCGTGCGGCCCGCGGTAATCCACGCCGTCGGCACGCACATTCGCGCCGCCGCCGCCGGCCAACACCTCGGTCATCGCGCCGCCGAAGGGTTCGCCGTACTGGTTGCGACCGGCGATGTGACAGACCATCAACGCGCCGGTGGTGCCGCCACGGGCCTCCGCACGCAGCGCCTCGTCGACGCTGACCAGATTCGACACCGCGGCGCCTGCGGTGTTGCACACCATCGCGGTGGCGCCGACCGTCGCCGCCCCGCACGGAGCCGGGTGCCGGGCGTTGACGATCGTGCCCTCGGGTGCGGACACCTCGATGACACGCATCACGCCGCTGTTCCACGGGATGTCGTGGGCCAGCAGCGGCAGGATGGCGGAGAACACGCCGCCGCGCAGCCCCGACATGGTGCAGTTGAAGAACCCCGGCAGCTGCTCGGCGGTCCGGCCGTAGTCGAACACCAGCCGGTCGCCCTCTTTGCGCAGCTCCACTTCGACTCGGGCCAAAGTGCTTTCATGGCCGTTGTGGTCGAAGTAGCTGCGCGCGCGGGTCACCGCGTCCGGCAGTCCGGCCAGCCGTTCGCGGACCAGGCTTTCGGACCGGTCCAGCATCGTGGTCATCACCGTGCGCACCGTGTCGGCGCCGTAGCGCTCCACCAGTTTCAGCAGGCCCTGCTTGGCGTGGGTGTTCGCGGCGATCATCGCCTTGAGGTCCAGGCCCAGGTTGGCCGGCAGCCGGGACGCGGCCAGGATCAGATTCCACACGTCCTGACGGGTCTTGCCGGCCTCGACGATCTTGGTGGGCGGCAGAACCAGGCCCTCCTGGTAGATCTCGCGTGCCGTCGGCGACCAGCTGGACGGGGTCATCCCGCCGATGTCGAGCACGTGCGCGCAGGTGCCGACCCACCCGATGCGCTCGCCGTCGAAGAACACCGGTTCGAGCATGGTGATGTCGGGCATGTGCAGCGCGCCCTTGTACGGGTCGTTGGTGATGAACACATCGCCCTCGCCGATGCCGATCGTGTCCGTGCAGTCGGCGATGATGTGATCCACCACGGTCTCCATCGAGCCCGAGTGGAAGAGGTTGTGCGGCCCCATCGCAACGACTTCGCCGGAGGCCAGGTAGACCCCGGTGTTGCAGTCGTTGGCCTCGGTCACCAGCGGTGAGCCGGACACGTTCTTGAGCACGGCGGACTGCTGGGCGACGATCGCGGTGAGCCGGTTGCGGATGACCTCGTAGGTGACGAGGTCCACGGTCAGGTCCATCGGTCAGTGCCCCTTCGGGTCGTTGTTGATGACGGTGTTCTCCAGGTCGTCGATGACCGCGCTCTGCCCCGGCCCAACGAAGATCGTGGTGCCGGGGTGCTCGATCACCGCCGGCCCCTGCACCCGGTCACCCGGGCGCAGGTCGGTGCCGCGGGCCACGTCCGCGCTCACCAGCCCGTGTTCGGGGCCCAGGTACACCGGCCTCGACGACGGCATGTGCCCACCGCCGGCACCGGCGCTGACGACACGGGTGACCCGCGGCTTGTCCAGTGCCCCCTTGGCCTGCACCCGCAAGGACACGATCTCCACCCCGGCGCCCAGGAACAGCGCCTCGCGGCCGTAGAGGTCGACGAACTGCGTCTCGAACGACGACAGCAGGCGCGCAATCGAATCCGAGTCCAGCGTGCCCGCCTCCACCGGCACGCTCAGGGTCTTGCTCTGCATCCGGAACCGCACCTCGGCGAAGCGCGCGACGGTGATCCGGTCGGCTGCCGCCCCGCCTTCGAGCAGCTCCTTGCCGACCTCGGCCTCGAGTTCGGCGAAATGCCGGTTGAAACGGTCGGGATCGAAGGCGTCCACCGCCCCGTGCCAGCTCGCCGAGTGCATCGGGTCGGAGATCTCGGCCGAGACGTGCAGATCGCTCATCACCGCGCCGAACGCCGAGTGCACGGTCGCGGTCGCGGGCACGATGATCGACTGCGCGCCCAGCTCGGCCCCGAACCGGTGGCAGTGCGATCCGCCGGCGCCACCGTAGGCGAACACCACGAAGTCGCGGGGGTCGTGACCGTGGCCGACGGTCAGCGTGTCGAGCAGGTCGGCCATCCGGTGGTCCGCGATGGCCTTGATGCCCGCGGCCGCCTCCTGCACCGAGATTCCCAGCGGCGCCGCGATTTTGTCGTGCACGGCGCGTTCGGCACCCTCGCGGTCGAGCTCGAAGGAACCGCCGAGGAAGTAGGCGGGGTCGATGATGCCGAGCACCACGTCGGCGTCGGTGACGGTGGGTTCGGTGCCGCCGCGTCGGTAGCAGACGGGCCCGGGCAGCGAGCCCGCGCTGGTCGGGCCGACCATGAGCTGGCCGCCGACGACGCGCGCGATGGAGCCGCCGCCCGCGCCGATCGCGGTGACCTGCACGGCGGGCTTGAGCACCCGGTAGCCGTTGACCTCCTGGAAGGTTTGCACCACGGGCTCGTAGTCGGTGATCATGCCGACGTCGAACGAGGTGCCGCCCATGTCGGTGGTCAGCACGTTCGGGGTGCCGATCTGCCGGGCGAGCTGGGCACTGGCCAGCACCCCGCCCGCGGGACCCGACGTCAGCACCGAGACCGCGGTCTCGCCGCAGCGCTCCGGGGTGATCACCCCGCCGCCGGAGTCCAGGATGCGCAGCGAACCTTTCAGGCCGCGGTCGCGCAGAGAGCCGTCGAGCTTGGTCATGTAGTCGCGCACCGCGGGGCCGAGGTACGCGTTCAGCGCGGTGGTGGCGGTGCGCTCGTACTCACCGAGCACCGGGGCGAGCTCGCTGGAGATGCTCAGGTACACCTCGGGAGCCATCTCGCGGATGATCGCGGCCACGCGCTGCTCGTGGGCCGGGTTGCGGAACGACCACAGCAGGCACACCGCGATCGCGCGCACGCCGTCGTCGAGCAGCGCCTGCACCTGGATGCGGACCTCCTGTTCGTCGAGCCGGACGAGCACCTCGCCGCGGTGGTCGATGCGTTCGGTGACCTCGCGGATCAGCGGCCGCGGGACGACCGGTTCGGCCACCCGGCGCTGCGAGTCGTGCATGATCTCGTGCAGCTCGCGGCCGATCCAGTGGCCGTGGGCGCGCTGCATCAGGATCGCGTCGCCGAACCCCTTGGTGGTGATGATGCCGGTGGGGACACCCTTGCGCTCGATCAGCGCGTTGGTGGCCACGGTGGTGCCCAGCCCGAAGAACTCGACCTGGGACAGGATCGAGCCGGGCTGCAGGCCCAATTCCTGTTCGGCCAGCGCCAGCGCGTTGTTCACCCCTTCGGACGGATCGTGCGGCGTGGTGGGCGTTTTCAGCAGCCGCGCGGTGCCCGACTCGTCGAGCAGGACGGCGTCGGTGAACGTCCCGCCGATGTCGATGCCGACGGAGTAACGGCAGGCAGATGCCATGGATAGGCCTCACTAACTTGATCGGGAGTAATTTCAGTTTACAGCGTGTATCGTGAGTTTTCCCCATGTAAGGTCGGTCACGTGGCCACCCTGCGCGATGCCCAGAAGCAACAGACACGTCGCCTGCTGCTCGACACGGGTCTGGCCTTGATCAGCGAAAAGGGCTACCCCGCAACGACGATCGACGACATCGCGGCGGCAGCCGGGACCACCCGGACCACCTTCTATCTGCATTTCGGGTCGAAGGCGGCGCTGATCAAGGAGCTGCTGGCCGAGGTGGACGAGATCCTGACCGCCGACGACGATCCGCCGCTGGCCGCCGTCGTGGCCTCCGGCGACCGCGAGCTGGTGCGCAAGTGGCTGGACCACAAGTTCGACCAGTGGACCAGGGTCGGCCCCTATCTACTGGTGGCCCACCAGGCCGAAGCCAGCGAACCCGAGGTGGCGGCGACCATCTCGAGCTGGTTCGACGGCACGATCGCCGCGATCGAGTCCGGCCTGGACCGCGCCGGCCGCTTTGACCCCGAGAGCCGTTGGGTGCGAAGCGCTCTGGCGTTCGGTCAGTTCGAATACGTATCGCGGCGGTTCTTCAGCCGAGGCTGGGAGGCCGACCGGCAGGTGGTCCTGCAGACCCTCACCGACTCGTGGTGTCACCTGCTGGCACAGGGATGACCGCCGGCTCGGACTCCTCGGACGCACTGTGGCCGCGCGCCACGCCGAACAGCATCACCGCGGCGGCCACCGCGGCGCCGAACATCACGATGCCCATCGGCACCGCGCTGTACTGACCCGCCAGCCCGACCAGCGGGGAGGCGGCGGCGCCGAGGCCGTACTGCAGGAATCCGATGAGCGCGGAACCGGTTCCGGCGGCACTGCGCACTTCGCCGATCGCCAGCGTCGTGGCATTGGCGTAGATGAAGCCCAGCGTGCCCATGAAACAGGCCATCAGCGCGATCGTCGCCCAGGGCAGCACTCCCCCGGCGGTGACGTTGACCAGCTGCAGCAGCGTGATGACGATCATCGCGCAGACACCGCCGGACAGCAGTGTGCGGGGCGCGACCCTGCGGACCAGCCGCGCCGACAGCACACCGGATGCGGCGACGCCCAGCGAGCACGCGCCGAAGGTCAGCGAGTAGGTGCGCGGGGACATGCCGAGGATGTTCTGCAGCACGAACGGCGACGCCGAGATGTAGGAGAACATCGCCGCCGACGTGCAGCCCAGGGTCAGCGTGTAGCCCATGAACCGGCGGTTCGACAGCACCGAAACCACACTGCGGCCAAAGGCTTTCAGGCCCGCCGGGCGCCGCTGGTGGGCGGGCAGGGATTCCCCGGCCATGAAGTAGGCGCCCAGCAGCATGAGCAGGTTCAGGCGGCCAGCACCACGAACACCGCCCGCCAGCCGAGCGCGACGACCACCTGGCCGCCGAGGACCGGCGCGACGATCGGGGCCAGCACGCCGATCACCATCATCACCGAGTACAGCTGTGCGGCCTGCGCACCCTGGGAGCGGTCGGCGATGATCGCGCGGGCCACCACCACCCCCGCCGCGCCGGCGAATCCCTGCACGAACCGCAGCGCGATCAGCACCTCGATCGACGGGCTCAGCGCACACGCCACGCTGGCCAGCAGACACGCGACGATGCCGACCAGCAGGGGCCCGCGTCGGCCGAGCCGGTCGGAGAGCTGACCGATGAACAGCTGACCGGCGGCCAGGCCGATCAGGAACGTGGTCAGGGTGAACTGCACCATCGACGCCGAGGTGCCGAACTCGACCGCGATGGCGGGGAATGCCGACATGTACATGTCGATCGAGAAGGGTGTCACCGCGGTCAACAGGGCGAGCACCAGGATGGGAGGGACGGTGGGTGGCGTGGTCGCCGGGGCGGGGGTGCGCAATGCCGGAAGATCCTCGAATCTGGAGATTAGTTATTCTATAATACATATTTATTCATAACTATTGGAGTGTGAGATGGCCGACATGCTCGACGGGAGCCGGCTGCGCGAGCTGGCCCTGACGCTGCACGACCTGTCCTGGCGCATCGCACGGTTCGGCCCGGCCCAGGCCGGCGTCGAGCCGCTGCCCGCCTCCGAATTGGCGGTACTGCGCGCAGTGATGGACCAGCCGGGCCGCGCCATGTCCGAGGTCGCCCAGTCACTGGCCATGCAGCCCAGCAACGTCAGCGCCGCGGTGCGCGCCCTGCACGACCGCGGGCTCGTCGAGAAACGACCCGCCGCCCACGACCGGCGCGTCACCTTGCTGGCGCCCACCCCGCGGGCACTGAAGGAACGTGAGCAGATCGAGGCGTCGATCACCGCGACCGTATCGGCGGCGCTGGCGAGTCTGCCCGCCGAGCAGGCCGACGCCCTGCGCCGCGCGCTGCCGGCGCTGCGAGCCCTGGCCGAACAGGTCGGCACCGCGGCGTGGCGGCTCTAGAACGTGGCGGTGCTAAACGTGGCGGTTCTAAAACAATGTGGGCTGCATCGCCGGCACGGAGACCGCCGCGACAGCAGGCGGGGGCGCGGGCGCGCTCATCCGCGATCCGCTGACCAGACCGTGCTTCGCCATCAGTGGCGCGGCCCGTCGCGCCAGGTCCGCCCGGTACTCGGCAGGCAGGTAGGCGCCGCGCCGGTACAGCCGCCGGTACTCACCGACCAGGTCGGGATAGGTGCGCGCCAGCCAGTCCATGAACCAGCCCCGCGTGGTGCCCCGCAGGTGCAGGCCGAACACCGTGGCACTGGACGCGCCCGCGGCCGCGATACGTCCGAGCAGGTCGTCGAGATGCTCGTCGGAATCGGTCAGCCGCGGCAGCACCGGCGCCACCATCACGTGGCAGCGCAGGCCCGCCGCCCGGATCGCCGAGATCAGCCCGAGCCGCGCCTCGGGCGTCGGCGTGCCGGGCTCGATCAGCGCGTGCAGGCCGGGGTCACCCACCGCCAGTGACACCGCGACGCTGACGTCCACCCGCTGCGCGGCATCGGTGAGCAGCGGCAGGTCCCGGCGCAGCAGCGTGCCCTTGGTCAGGATCGAGAACGGCGTCCCAGAATCGGTGAGCGCGCCGATGATGCCGGGCATCAGGGAGTACCGCCCCTCGGCGCGCTGGTAGGGGTCCGTATTCGTGCCCAGCGCGACGGTTTCGCGGGTCCACGACGGCCGGCTCAGTTCGCGGCGCAGCACCTCGGCGACATTGGTCTTGACGACCACCTGGGTGTCGAAGTCCCGGCCGCTGTCGAAGTCCAGATACTCGTGCGTCGGGCGGGCGAAGCAGTAACGGCACGCGTGCGAGCAACCGCGGTAGCCGTTGACGGTGAACCGGAACGGCAGATGCGCCGCGCCTTCGGGAACCCGGTTCAGCGCCGATTTGCACAGCACCTCGTGAAAGGTGATTCCGTCGAACTGCGGGGTACGCACGCTGCGGACCAGACCCATGCGCTGCAGACCGGGCAGCGCTCCGTCGTCGACGGCGATACCTTGACCTGCCCAGCGCATACCCCATGCGAACACACGTTCGATAGAGTGTCAAGCAGGCTCGCTTGGCAAGGCCGGGGCGATGGCGGACAATCGCAGGCTCAGCGCAGATCTCGAAGGGGCACATGTCAACTCACTACCAGGCCGAACTGCAGTCCGAACGCGAGTACGTGGACGGGCTGTACTCCCGGCTGGACGCCGAGCGGGCGCGGGTCAAGGACAGATACGCCGCCGCGCTGCGCAGCCCCGTCGACAAGCAGAACGGCGCCACCCTGGTGTCCCGGGATGCCGAGGTGCGTGCCACGGCCGCGCAGATGGACCGGCTCAACGTCGCCGACCACGGGCTCTGCTTCGGCAGGCTGGACAGCGCCGCGGGCGAACGTCTCTACATCGGCCGGATCGGCGTTCTCGACGACGACCACGAACCACTGCTGCTGGACTGGCGCGCACCCGCGGCCCGGGCGTTCTACACCGCCACCGGCGCCCACCCGGAGGAGATGCGCAGACGCAGGCAGTTCCACAGCCTGGGCCGCCGCCTGCTCGACTTCACCGACGAGGTGTTCGGCACGCCGCTGGACGAGGACGCCGGGGAACAGCCGGGCACCTCCAGCGACGTGGCGCTGCTCGCGGCGGTCAACGCGCCCCGGGGCGACGGCATGCGCGACATCGTCGCCACCATCCAGGCCGAACAGGATGCGATCATCCGGCTCGACCATCCCGGCGTGCTGGTCATCGAGGGCGGGCCGGGCACCGGCAAGACCGTGGTGGCGCTGCACCGCGTCGCCTATCTGCTCTACACCCAGCGCAAGCGGATGGAGAGCCACGGCGTCCTCGTGGTCGGGCCGAACAACGCGTTCCTGCGCCACATCGGGCGCGTGCTGCCGTCGCTGGGCGAGACCAACGTGGTGTTCCTGACCACCGGCGACCTCGTGCCCGGTCTGCACGTCGGCGCCGAGGACCACCCCGCGGCAGCCAAGGTCAAGGGCTCCCTGGCGATGCTCGACGTGCTCGCCGCGGCGGTCGCCGACCGTCAGCGCGTCCCCGAGCAGCCCATCCCGATCGACCTGTCCGACGTGTCGGTGCGCATCGACGCCGAGATCGCCCAGTGGGCGATCCAGGAGGCACGTGCTGCCGACCAGCCGCACAACGACGCGCGTGCGGTGTTCGTCGACGTCGTCACCTGGGCACTGACCGAACGGGCGATCGCCAAGATCGGCCGAGGCTGGCTGACCCGTGCCGACAAGGCCGCCTGGGAACACCTGCGGGCCGACCTGCTCGACGAGCTCGAGGACAACGCCGCGTTCACCGCGGCGCTGAACCAGCTCTGGCCGGTGCTGACTCCGGAAAAGCTTCTGTCCGAGCTGTATTCGTCGAAGGAGCGGCTGCGCGCCGCCGGGGCGGACCCCGTGCTGTACCGGGCCGACGGTGACGCGTGGACGGTGTCGGACGTGCCGCTGCTCGACGAGCTCGTCGACCTGCTGGGCCGGGACAAATCCGCCGAGGAGGCGGCCAAGAAGGAACGGCGGGAGGAAGCCGCCTACGCCGCGGGCGTGCTCGACCTGATGGTCGACCGCGAGGACCTGATGGACGACGAGGACCTGCTGCTGGCCCGCGATGTCATCGACGCCGAGGAACTGGCCGAACGCTTCCTCGAGCGCGACAGCCGGGATCTCGCCGAACGTGCTGCCGCGGACCGGGATTGGACTTACGGGCACGTCGTGGTCGACGAGGCCCAGGAACTCTCCGAGATGGACTGGCGGGTGTTGATGCGCCGCTGCCCGAGCCGGTCGTTCACGATGGTCGGCGATCTCGCGCAACGCCGCTCACCCGCAGGGGCCACGTCGTGGGACGCGGTGCTCAAGCGGTACGTGCCGGACCGGTGGGTGTACCGGACGCTGACGGTCAACTACCGCACCCCCGCCGAGATCATGGCCGTCGCCGCGTCGGTGCTCGCCGAGTTCGCCCCCGCGGCCACCCCGCCGGAATCGGTGCGCGCCACCGGCGTCGAGCCGTGGTCACGGCAGGTCACCGACGACGAACTCGCCGGTGCCATCGAGGATTTCGTGCGCGAGGAGGCGGGCCGGGACGGCACCTGCGTGGTGATCGGTCCGCCCGGTGTTCCGGGCACGGTGGCGCCCACACAGACCAAGGGTCTGGAGTTCGACGCCGTGCTGGTGGTCCACCCGGAGCGGATCCTCGCCGAGGGCCCGCGCGGGGCCGCCGACCTCTACGTCGCGCTGACCCGCGCGACCCAGCGCCTCGGGGTGCTGCACCGCGAGCCGCTACCGCCGGCGCTGGCCGGACTGGCGGCGAGGTGACTCACCACTGACCGAGCTGGCACCGCACGTTGTAGGGGTCGTCGTGCTGGGTGAGCACCTGACCGTCGACGGCGATGTCGCAGTGCGCGTTCGGGGCGGCCTGCCCGCCGCGGGTGGTGCTGCTCACCTGCAGGATCGCCCAGTTCGGGTCGGCCAGCGTGGTCTCGAAGACCCACGGCACACCTGGGGCGAGGTTGACCTTCTCCCGCTTGGCGAACGCATACGCGTCGGCGTTGAACGCCTGCATGCTCGGCGGCTGCGCCGTCAGATAGAACAGGTCGAACTCGTAGGCGCCGGCCGAGGTGAGCGTGTAACGGACCTGGTGCCCTTCCTGGGCGCTCGCGGTCGCCGCGCCGACCAATCCTGTGGCGGCCACCAGTGCTGCCGCGCCGACCGCCGCTCCTAGCTTGGTTGTTGCTGTTCGCATGTTGGTCACATCGCCGGACGGTACCGGATCGTTACCCGGCGGCAGTCTTGTGACCCGGGCGCGTAGCGATGGCAAACCAGAGACAGTGGGTGCCGACAGGTTAACCTGCCCGTCACACGCAGACATTTAGAAGAAACACGGGCGCTCTAACGTCCGGATTCGACACCGGGATGGTGTCACCACTTCGGTTTCTGAAGCGTTCTGAAGTACACCACCTCGGCGCCTCATCTGCGGATGAACGCTGCCGACTGCCAGAAAGGCCGTTCATGAACCCACTCCGACGCCACCGTGTGAGACGATCCGCGCTGACTGCAGGAAGCGTCGTGGCAGTCGCGAGCATGCTGCTGGCCGGTTGCGGCAGCAAGGCGACCGACACCGACTCAGCAAATGCGGAGTCGTGCGTGGACACGTCCGGTTCGAGCATCAAGGTCGGCGCCTTGAACTCGCTGTCGGGCACCATGGCGATCTCGGAGGTCACCGTCCGCAACGCGATCGATCTGGCCGTCGAACAGATCAACGCCTCCGGCGGTGTGCTGGGCAAGCAGATCCAGCTGGTCGGCGAGGACGGCGCGTCCGAGCCGACCGTGTTCGCCGAGAAGGCCGAGAAGCTGATCAGCAGCGACTGCGTCGCGGCGGTGTTCGGTGGCTGGACCTCGTCGAGCCGCAAGGCCATGCTGCCGGTGTTCGAGAGCGCGAACTCGCTGCTCTACTACCCCGTCCAGTACGAGGGCCTGGAGTCCTCCCCCAACATCTTCTACACCGGCGCGACCACGAATCAGCAGATCGTGCCCGCTCTCGACTACCTCAAGGAGAAGGGCGTCAAGTCGCTCTACCTCGTCGGCAGCGACTACGTCTTCCCGCAGACCGCCAACCGGATCATCAAGGCCTACGCGGAGGCCAACGGCATCGAGATCAAGGGCGAGGACTACACCCCGCTGGGCTCGACCGACTTCTCCACGATCATCAACAAGGTGCGCTCCGCGGGCGCCGACGCGGTGTTCAACACGCTCAACGGCGACTCCAACGTCGCGTTCTTCCGTGAGTACAAGAACGTCGGCCTCACCCCGCAGGACATGCCGGTGGTCTCGGTGTCGATCGCCGAGGAAGAGGTCGGCGGCATCGGTGTGCAGAACATCACCGGCCAGCTCACCGCGTGGGACTACTACCAGACCATCGACACCCCGGCCAACAACGCGTTCGTCGAGGCGTACAAGGCCAAGTTCGGCGCCGACAAGCCCACCTCGGACCCGATGGAGGCCGCCTACGCGTCGGTCTACCTGTGGAAGAACACCGTCGAGAAGGCGCAGTCCTTCGACGTCAAGGCGATCCAGGACAACGCCGACGGAGTGACCTTCGACGCACCCGAGGGCCTGGTCACCATCGACGGCGAGAACCACCACATCACCAAGACCGCCCGCATCGGTGAGATCCGGCCCGACGGTCTGATCTACACGGTGTGGGAGTCGCCGGCCCCGATCGAGCCCGACCCGTTCCTCAAGTCCTACCCGTGGGCCGCCGGACTGTCCGGCTGATCCACCTATGGATGCCGTAATCGGACAACTGGCAACAGGATTGAGCCTCGGCTCAATCCTGTTGCTGGCCGCACTGGGCCTCGCGCTGACCTTCGGCCAGATGGGCGTCATCAACATGGCGCACGGCGAGTTCATCATGGCCGGCTGCTACACCGCCTACGTGGTGCAGCAGCTCATCTCCAGCGCCGGGGTCTCCCTGATCCTGTCGCTGGTGATCGGTTTCTTCGTCGGCGGCGCGATGGGCGCCCTGCTGGAGGTGACGCTGATCCAGCGGATGTACCACCGGCCGCTGGACACGCTGCTGGTCACCTTCGGCGTCGGCCTGATCCTGCAGCAGGTCGCCCGGGACATCTTCGGCGCCCCCGCGGTCAACGTGGTGGCCCCGGAGTGGCTGTCCGGCGGCATGGAGATCTTCGGCGCGGTGGTCCCCAAGACCCGCATCTTCATCCTGGTGCTGGCCGTGGTGTGTGTCGCGGTGCTGGCCGCGGTGCTCAAGGTCAGCCCGATGGGCCGGCGCATCAGGGCGGTGGTGCAGAACCGCGATCTCGCTGAAACCAGCGGCATCTCGTCACGCAAGACCGACATCACCACGTTCTTCATCGGGTCCGGTCTGGCCGCGGTGGCCGGGGTGGCGCTGACGCTGATCGGCTCCACCAGCCCGACCATCGGGCAGAGCTACCTGATCGACGCGTTCCTGGTGGTCGTGGTCGGCGGACTCGGCCAGATCAAGGGCACGGTGATCGCGGCGTTCACCCTCGGGTTCCTGAACTCGTTCATCGAGTACAACACCACCGCGTCGCTGGCCAAGGTGATCGTGTTCGTGATCATCGTGATCTTCCTGCAGGCCCGTCCGCAAGGTCTGTTCACCGTCAGGACAAGGAGTCTCGTGTGAGGGCCTATCTGGGACGCTGGCAGACCTGGGCCGGGTTCGGGGTCGCCGCGCTGGTGCTGTTCGTCATCGCACCGGCGGTGCTGTCGGACTTCCGGCTCAGCCTGCTCGGCAAGTTCCTGTGCTTTGCGATCGTGGCCGTCGGCATCGGCCTGGCCTGGGGCCGCGGCGGAATGCTGGTGCTGGGCCAGGGCGTGTTCTTCGGGCTCGGCGGCTACATGATGGCGATGCATCTGAAGATCGCCGACGCGCAACTGGCCGGCGATGCGGTGCCCGACTTCATGCAGATCCAGGGTGTGCGCGAATTGCCCGCCTACTGGGCGCCTTTCGCGTCGCCGGTGGTGACGTTGGTCGCGATCGTCGTGGTTCCCGCGGCGATCGCCGCGGCGCTGGGGCTCGGCGTCTTCAAGCGCAAGGTCAAGGGCGCCTACTTCGCGATCCTGTCCCAGGCGCTGGCCGCCGCGCTGGCCATTCTGCTGGTCGGCCAGACCAGCCTGGGCGGATCCAACGGCCTCAACAGGTTCCGCACGTTCTTCGGCTTCACGCTCAGCGACCCGGTGAACCGGCGGATGCTGTACTTCATCGCCGCGGCGGTGCTGCTGATCGTGGTCGCCGTGGTGCGCCAACTCATGCAGAGCCGCTACGGCGAACTGCTGGTCGCCGTGCGTGACGGTGAGGAGCGGGTGCGATTCCTGGGCTACGACCCGGCCAACATCAAAGTGGTGGCCTACACCGTGGCCGCGTTGTTCGCCAGCATCGCCGGCGCCCTGTTCGCACCGATCGTCGGCTTCATCGCGCCGTCGCAGGTCGGCATCCTGCCGTCCATCGCGTTCCTGATCGGCGTCGCGATCGGCGGCCGGACCACCCTGCTGGGCCCGGTGCTGGGCGCGATCGGCGTGGCGTGGGCGCAGACGCTGTTCTCCGAACGCTTCCCGTCGGAGTGGACGTACGCCCAGGGCCTGCTGTTCATCATCGTCGTCGGATTCTTCCCCGCCGGTCTGGCCGGGCTCGGGGTGCTGCTCAAGCGCCGTCGCCGCGCCAAGACCGAACCGGAGGCGGACAAGACCGTCGATCCCGACGCAGAGAAGGTGGGTGCGGGTTCATGACCGAGATCCGGGCGAGTGCCGCGGGCAGGGAACCCGCCGTCGGCGGCAACGCCGGCATGGGTGCCCAGTACCTCGAAGTCCGCGGTCTGACAGTGGATTTCGATGGATTCAAAGCCGTCAGCGATGTCGATCTGACGTTGTTCCAGGGCGACCTGCGATTCCTGATCGGCCCCAACGGCGCGGGCAAGACCACGGTGATCGACGCCATCACCGGCCTGGTGCCCGCCACCGGCTCGGTGAACAAGTCCGGCGTCGAACTCCTCGGCAAGAAGGTGCACAAGATCGCCCGCCAGGGCGTCGGCCGCACGTTCCAGACCGCGAGCGTGTTCGAGGAACTGACAGTGCTGCAGAACCTCGACATCGCCGCCGGCGCGGGCCGGTCGGTGTGGACGCTGCTGCGCCGCAGGCGCGGGATCCTCCCGGCGATCGAACAGGCCCTGCACACCATCGGGCTGAGCCATCTGGCCGACCAGCCCGCCGGCGTGCTCGCCCACGGCCAGAAGCAGTGGCTGGAGATCGGCATGCTGCTGGTGCAGAACGCCGACGTGCTGCTGCTCGACGAACCCGTGGCGGGCATGAGCACCGAGGAGCGCGAAGAGACCGGAAACCTGTTGCGCCGCATCGGCGCCGAACGCACCGTGGTGGTCGTCGAGCACGACATGGACTTCATGCGGGCATTCGCGACATCGGTGACCGTGCTCGCGCGCGGACAGGTGATCGCCGAGGGATCGGTCGCCGAGGTGCAGGCAAATCCGAAGGTCCAGGAGGTCTATCTGGGGACCGCCGCGGCAGGCGCCGACGGAATCGAGCTCGTCGAGGGGAACTCCTGATGCTGCAAATGGTCGACGTCCGCACCGGCTACGGCCGCAGCCAGGTCATCCACGGGGTCAGCCTCGAAGTGCCGACCGACGGTGTCGCTGCGGTGATGGGACACAACGGCGCAGGGAAGACCACGCTGTTGCGGGCCGCGGTCGGGCTGCTGAAATGCACCGCGGGCAAGGTGCTCTTCGACGGCGAGGACATCACCAAGCTGCGACCGAGCGCACGGGTGGCGCGCGGACTGGCCTACGTGCCGCAGGGCCAGCAGTCGTTCGGGCAGTTGACCACCGCGGAGAACCTGCAGGTGGTTGCCGACGGCCGCAAGAACGGCAAGGCGCTGATCGACGAGCAGCTCGACCTGTTCCCGGCACTCAAGGAGCTGCTGGGCCGTCGCGCCGGCCTGCTCTCGGGCGGACAGCGTCAGCAACTCGCGATCGCCCGCGCGCTGATCACCACGCCGAAGTGCCTGATCCTCGACGAGCCGACCGAGGGCATCCAGCCGTCGGTGGTGCACGAGATCGAAGAGGCGATCACCGCGCTGACCGCCCGCGGCGACCTCGGGGTGCTGCTCGTCGAACAGCACATCGGCTTCGCGCTGGAATCGTCGCAGTGCTACTACATCCTGGAGGCCGGGCGCGTCACCACCAGTGGCACCGGCGGCTCGGCATCGGAGGCCGACGTCCGCGCCGCGATGGCCATTTAGCCCCCTCCCCCTTCTTCCCTTCCCTTTTTCCCGCGAGCGTGCGTGTCTGCGGCGGACACGCCGGAAGAAGCCCGACAAATACGCACGCTCGCTGAGCATTTGGCGCACCTTCGGCCGGCGACGTCAGGTGCCGATCGTCAGCGTCACACCGGCCGAGCGTGGCCGCGACCGTGCGCTTTCTCGGCCTTTTCTGCGGCGTGTCGGCCGCAAACACGCACGCTCGCGCCAGGAACGCCAGGAACGTCAGGACAGGCGCGAAACGACCTCGGCGACAACCTGATCGACGGCGATGTCGACCTGTTCGCCGGTGGCCAGGCTCTTCACCCCGACGGTGCCGGCCTCCAGGTCCCGATCGCCTGCCACCAGCGCGATCGACGCACCGGACCGGTCGGCGCCCTTCATCGCGCCCTTGAGGCTGCGGTCGCCGTAGGCGACATCCACGCGCACACCGGCCGCCCGCAGCTGCGCGGCCAGCACCGCCAGCCGCACCTTCGCGTCGGCGCCCAGCGGCACCGCGTACACGTCGACCCGCGCGGTCTCCCCGGCGGTCTTGCCCTCGGCCCGCAACGCCAGCAGAGTCCGGTCCACGCCGAGCCCGAACCCGATGCCGGACAGATCGCGCCCGCCCAGTTGTGACATCAGCCCGTCGTAGCGACCGCCGCCGCCGATGCCGGACTGCGCGCCGAGCCCGTCGTGCACGAACTCGAACGTCGTCTTGGTGTAGTAGTCCAGCCCGCGCACCATCCGCGGGTTGATCACGTACGGCACCGACAACGCGTCCAGGTGCGCCAGCACCGTGTCGAAATGCTGCTTGGCCGCATCCGAGAGGTGATCGAGCATCACCGGCGCGTCGGCGGTCATCTCCTTCATGTGCGGGCGCTTGTCGTCGAGCACCCGCAGCGGGTTGATCTCGGCGCGGCGCCGGGTCTCCTCGTCGAGGTCGAGCTTGAACAGGAACTCCTGCAACAGTTCCCGGTACTGCGGCCGGCAGCTGTCGTCGCCCAGCGAGGTGATCTCCAACCGGAAACCGTCCAGGCCCAGCGAGCGGAACCCGGCGTCGGCGACCGCGATCACCTCGGCGTCGAGTGCGGGATCGTCGACGCCGATCGCCTCCACCCCGACCTGCTGCAGCTGCCGGTACCGGCCGGCCTGGGGCCGTTCGTACCGGAAGAACGGTCCCGAGTAGCACAGCTTGACCGGTAGCTGCCCGCGGTCCAGGCCGTGCTCGATGACCGCCCGCATCACGCCCGCGGTGCCTTCGGGACGCAGCGTCACCGACCGGTCGCCGCGATCGGCGAACGTGTACATCTCCTTGGAGACCACGTCGGTGGACTCCCCCACCCCGCGCGCGAACAGCGCGGTGTCCTCGAAGATCGGCAACTCGATGTCGCCGTAGCCGGCCCGCCGCGCCGCGGTCAGCAGTCCGCCGCGCACGGCGACGAACTCCGCCGAGTCGGGCGGGAAATAGTCGGGGACGCCCTTGGGCGCCTTGAACGAGTCAGTCACGGAGTCAAACCTTCGAGAAAGGGGTTGGTGTGGCGTTCGACGCCGATGGTGCTGCGCTCGCCGTGCCCCGGTAGCACCAGGGTGTCGTCGTCGAGCACCAACAGCTTCGTCACGAGAGATTCCATCAGGTCCCGTCCGCTACCACCGGGCAGGTCGGTGCGCCCGACCGTCGCGCGCAACAGGGTGTCCCCGGTGAACACCATGCGGTCCGGGCCCTCCTCGACGCGGAACACCACCGAACCCATGGTGTGGCCCGGGGTGTGGTCGACGGCCACCGTGATCGCGCCGAGCTCGATCTTGTCGCCGTCGCGGTCCAGTTCGAGCACCTGTCTGGGTTCGCGGAACACCGGGCTCAGGGCCAGCCTGCCCAGCCCGGCCAGGAATCCCTGCCCGAGCCCGGCAATCGGATCTTTGAGCATGTGCCTGTCGGCCGGATGGATGAAGGTCGGGCAGCCGTAGGTGTCGGACACCTTCTGCGCCGACCACATGTGGTCGATGTGACCGTGGGTGAGCAGCACCGCAGCCGGGGTGAGCCGGTTCTCGTCGAGAATCCGCGCCAGCGGACCCATCGCCCGCTGACCGGGGTCGACGACGATGGCGTCGGCGCCCTGTCGCGGGGCCAGCACGTAGCAGTTGCACGCCAACACGCCGGCCGGGAATCCGGTGATCAACACGCCTTCCAGCTTCCCATGCCGAGCTCTTGGCGCTGTTCACGAGGGTCGCGGCGGGCGCGCCGAGCGCGAACTGGCACACTCGGTGCCGACCGGATCAACTTTCGAGGAGGACACCGGGCGTGCCGACGAACGAACAACGGCGTGAGACAGCCAAGCGCAAACTGGAACGTCAGCTGGAGAATCGGGCCGAGCGAGAGCGCAAGCGTCGCCAGTACACGATCATCGGATCCGCGGCTGCGGCCGTGGTCGTGGTCGGCGCAGTGGTCGCGACCATCGTGATCACCAACCGCGACTCGGACACCCCGACCGCAGCGCCTGCCTCCTCCACCCCGGAGACGTCGTCGGCGTTCGACATGCCGGCACCGCCGCAGTCCGGCGGGCTGCCCGAGTTCGTCGCCCCCGCGGGACTGGGCCAGAACTGCCAGTACCCGCAGTCCGCCGATGCGGCCAGCAAGGAGAACAACCCGCCGCGTTCGGGCAAGGTGCCCACCGAGCCGGCCCAGGTCAGCGCCAGCATGGCCACCGACCGGGGCAACATCGGGCTGCAGCTGGACAACGGCAAGTCCCCGTGCACGGTCAACAGCTTCGCCAGCCTGGCCCAGCAGGGCTACTTCAACGACACCCCGTGCCACCGGCTGACGACCAGCGAGTCCCTCGCGGTCCTGCAGTGCGGCGACCCGACCGGCGAGGGCACCGGCGGGCCCGGATACGAGTTCGCCAACGAGTACCCGACCGACCAGTACCAGCCCGACGACCCGGCACTCAACCAGCCGGTCGTCTACCCGCGCGGGACGCTGGCGATGGCCAACGCCGGCCCGGGCACCAACGGCAGCCAGTTCTTCCTCGTGTACCAGGACTCGCAGCTGCCGCCGCAGTACACGGTGTTCGGCACCATCGACGAGACCGGTCTGGAGACCCTGGACAAGATCGCGGCCGAGGGTGTCGACGGCGGCGGAGCCGACGGTGCGCCGAAGCTGGCCACCACGGTGAAGTCAATCCAGCTGGACTGACCACCCGCTCAGCGCACGGCGTCCGCCGACGAGCGGGCGTCGGCGTCGACGGCCGTCACCACCGATGGCGGTACGCGAAGGTCAGCGTGCAGCCCAGCGATCTTCCGTCTGCACCTGCCTGCCGCTGTGGTGTCCCCCGAGCAGGCGCGCGACCTCACCCCAGACGACCACCGGCGGGCGTTCGCGGCCTTCGCCGCGGCCCGGGCCGGACCAAGAGGCTGCTCAGCACAGTGGTCATGCCCGCGCGCTGAGGCGCCGGCTCACACCGCCCCGGCTCAGGCCGCCGACGTCACGCGGTAGACGTCGTACACGCCCTCGACGTTGCGCACCACGTTGAGCACGTGGCCCAGATGCTTCGGATCGCCCATCTCGAAGGTGAACCGGCTGATCGCGACCCGGTCGTTGGACGTCGTCACCGACGCCGACAGGATGTTGACCTTCTCGTCGGCCAGTACGCGCGTCACGTCCGAGAGCAGCCGGTGCCGGTCGAGCGCCTCGACCTGGATCGCGACCAGGAACACCGACGACGGCGACGGCGCCCACTGCACGTCGATGATGCGTTCGGACTGTTGCTGCAACGACGACGCGTTCGTGCAGTCGGTGCGGTGCACACTGACTCCGCCGCCGCGCGTGATGAAGCCCATGATGTTGTCGCCGGGCACCGGCGTGCAGCACTTGGCCAGCTTGGTCAGCACCCCCGGCGCGCCCGGCACCGCGACCCCGACGTCGTCGTTGGTGCGTTGCCGCACCGGCATGGTCGCCGGCGTGGACCGCTCGGCGATCTCGTCGGCGGCCTCGTCGTCACCGCCGAGCTGGGCCAGCAGCCGCTGCACCACATGGCGCGCCGACACGTGCCCCTCACCGACGGCGGTGTAGAGCGCGGAGACGTCAGCGTAGCGCAGCTCCCGGGCCAGCGCAGCCATCGTGTCGGCATTCATCAAGCGCTGCAACGGAAGTCCGCCGCGACGAACTTCGCGCGCGATCGCCTCTTTGCCGGAGTCCAGCGCCTCCTCGCGGCGCTCCTTGGCGAACCACTGCCGGATCTTGGCCTTGGCCCGCGGGGACACCACGAAGGTCTGCCAGTCCCGCGACGGGCCTGCGTTCGGCGCCTTCGACGTGAAGACCTCGACCACTTCCCCGTTCTCGAGTTTGCGTTCGAGCGCGACGAGCCGGCCGTTGACGCGGGCGCCGATGCAGCGGTGACCCACCTCGGTGTGCACGGCATAGGCGAAGTCCACCGGCGTCGAACCGGTCGGCAGCGTGATCACGTCGCCCTTCGGGGTGAACACGAAGATCTCCTGCACCGCAAGGTCGTAACGCAGCGACTCCAGGAATTCGCCTGGGTCGGCGGCCTCCCGCTGCCAGTCGAGCAGCTGCCGCATCCAGGCCATGTCGTCGATCTCGGTCGCCGCGCTGCCCGCAGGTAAACCGTTGCGCCCCTTGACCTCCTTGTACCGCCAGTGCGCGGCGATGCCGTACTCGGCGGTCTTGTGCATGTCGATGGTGCGGATCTGCACCTCCAGCGGCTTGCCCTCGGGGCCGACCACGGTGGTGTGCAGCGACTGGTAGACCCCGAACCGCGGCTGGGCGATGTAGTCCTTGAACCGCCCCGCGATCGGCTGCCACAACGAGTGCACCACACCGACCGCGGCGTAGCAGTCACGCACCTCGTCGCACAGGATGCGCACCCCGACCAGGTCGTGGATGTCGTCGAAGTCGCGCCCCTTGACGATCATCTTCTGATAGATCGACCAGTAGTGCTTGGGCCTGCCCTCGACGGTGGCGTGGATCTTCGACGCGTTGAGCGTCGCGGTGATCTCGGCGCGCACCTTGGCCAGGTAGGTGTCCCGCGACGGGGCCCGATCGGCCACCAGCCGCACGATCTCCTCGTACTTCTTCGGGTGCAGGATCGCGAACGACAGATCCTCCAGCTCCCACTTGACCGTCGCCATGCCGAGCCGATGCGCAAGCGGCGCAATGACTTCCAGGGTCTCGCGGGCCTTGCGCGCCTGCTTCTCCGGCGGCAGGAAACGCATCGTGCGCATGTTGTGCAGCCGGTCGGCGACCTTGATCACCAGCACGCGCGGGTCCCGCGCCATCGCGATGATCATCTTGCGGATGGTCTCGCCCTCGGCGGCGGTGCCGAGCGCGACCTTGTCCAGCTTGGTGACGCCGTCGACGAGATGGCCCACCTCGACGCCGAACTCCTGGGTCAGCGCCTCCAGCGTGTAGCCGGTGTCCTCGACAGTGTCGTGCAGCAACGCCGCGATCAGCGTGGTGGTGTCCATGCCGAGTTCGGCCAGGATGTTGGCCACCGCTAGCGGATGGGTGATGTACGGATCGCCCGAGCGGCGCAACTGGTCGGCATGACGCTGCTCGGCGACCTCGTAGGCCTTCTGAAGCAGGGTCAGGTCGGCCTTGGGGTAGATCTCCCGGTGCACCGCGACCAGCGGCTCGAGCACCGGGTTGATGGTGCTGCGCTGAGACGTCATCCGGCGGGCCAGCCGGGCGCGGACCCGGCGCGACGCGCTGGTGGCCGGCTTGGCGGTGTCGACCCGGGCACTGTCGGCCCGGGGCAGCTCCATCGGCTGGGTTTCCGGGCCGGCGACGGGCGGCCGGGACGGCGATGGCACAGCCTGGTCGGCGACGGGTTCGGTCCGAACCTTGTCAGCCATCTCCACCTCCAGGATCGGTGCTCTTCGCAGGATAGTCCGCTAGACGGTGTAGAGGCTGGTGACCTCGAGCGGTTCCAGCGCGGCACGACCGCCCAGCGCGGTCAGCTCCATGATCACCACCGCGCCCGTCACGTGCGCGCCGGCCCGCGTGAGCAGCCGGTGGGTGGCGGCCAGGGTGCCGCCGGTGGCCAGCACGTCGTCGATCACCACCACCGACCGACCGGCCAGTTCGATGCCGTCGGCAGGCACCTCCAGCGTGGCCGAGCCGTACTCGAGGTCGTAGCTCTGACCGAGCACCGGCGGGGGCAGCTTGCCGCCCTTGCGCACCGCCAGCACTCCGATCCCGAGGGTCAGCGCGACCGCGCCGCCGACCAGGAAGCCACGGGCGTCCACCCCGGCGATCAGGTCGGCCCCGCGCGCGGCGTCGGCCAGCGCATTGCTGACCGCGGCCAGCCCGCGGCCGTCGGCCAGCACCGGGGTGAGGTCCTTGAACTGCACCCCGGGTTCCGGGAAGTCGGGGACCTCCCGCACCAGGGAGGCGATGACCTCGGCGACGTCGGTCACTGGCTCAGCTTCCAACGGTCCATGTTCCACCCAGCACCCCATCGCGTCGGATTGCCACTCACCGCATACATCTTGGTCGAGGTGAGCAGTGTGCGCTGCTGCCGGTACAGCGGCAGCGTCGGCATGTCGGCCCACAGGATCGGCGCCGCCTCGGCGAGCAGGCGCGCGGTCTCCTTCGGGTCGGAGATCACCGCCAGGGTGGCGATGATCGCGTCGATGCGCTCGTTGCGGTACCGCGCCAGGTTGTTGCCGTCGCCGCTGTGCAACGCGTAGGCATCCACCGTCGACGAGCCGGACGACCCGCTGCCTGCCGCCCCGCCGGTGCTGGCGATCAGCACGTCGACGGTGTTGTCGCGCAGGGACTGCGGCCCGACGTCCTCGCCCGCGGCGTCCTCGACGGTGATGCCCGCCGGGGCGCACGCCTTCGCGATCGCGCCGACGGTGGCGGCCAGCCTCGCGTTGGGCGTCTGGTAGCCGATGCGCACGGTCAGCGGCTCGTCCTCCAGCGCGGCGCGGGCAGCGACGGGATCGGCCACCGCGAACTCGTTGACCTGCGGGGTGGCCTCGGCCGCGCTGTAGGCGTCCTCGGTCGCGGTGTTCAGCCGCGCGTTGGCCACCGGGACACCGGCGTTGCGGGCGATGACGTCGCGCGGGGTGCACAGCGCCAGCGCGCGGCGGGCGGGCACCGCGGCCAGCGGTCCCTGCGGAGCGAAGATGAGCTGCTCGACGCCGGCCGACGGCGAGTCGGTGCGCACGTAGTCGTCGGGCAGGTTCAGCGTGCCCGACGAGCCGGTGGCGATGTCCACGACGTCGTAGCCGCCCTCGTTGACCTTGTCCTGGAGCTCGGGGCTGCGCGGCCACACGGTGATCTCGGAGGTCACCGGCGCGGTGCCCCACCACTTGTCGTTGGCCACCAGCACCACGGCGCCGTCGTCGGTGACCGAGTCGAGCTTGTACGGACCCGACGACGGGAACTTCTTCAGGTCGAGGTCGGGGCTCAGGTCCCAGGTGCTGTTCCAGACCTGCGCGATGCGTTCCACCACCGGCGCGTCGTTGCCGAGCAGCGCCGTGGTCACTCCGCCCTCGCCCAGGCCGAGCACGTCGGCGATCACGTGGGCCGGCATCATCGACGTCGCGTCGAACAGCTGGCCGTAGTCGGTGAACCCGCGTTCCGGCGCGAACGACACCCGCGCCTTCTTCTGTCCGGGCGCACATTCGACGGTCGCGATGTCGGCGTAACCCGCGCGGCTGGCCGCGTCGAAGCCGGGGAACCGGCCCGACTGCGAGGCCCACGCCAGCACCATGTCGTCACAGGTGATCGGCTTGCCGTCGGAGTAGACCGCCTCGGCCTTGATCTCGTAGTCCAGGATCAGCGGGCTGCGGCCGACCACCGAGACGGCGCCGAAGTCGTGATCGCCGACGATCTGGCCGTCCGGTCCGTGGTAGTTGAACCCGGTCAGCACGCGGGCGAACGCCTGCGGCCCGCCCGAGGCGGCGCCGACGACGGTGTTGGTGTTGTAGGTGACCAGAGTCCCGTCGACCGCGTAGTCGACGGTGTCGGCGGTCCGCTCACCGCACGAGGTGAGCCCGAGTCCGCCCAGCAGGGCGAGCGCCGCTGTCACCGCGACCGCGCGACGTGTGCGACCGGCCATCGGCTACCGGTTCCGCGGGGTGCGCTTACCCGACGGTCGCCCGGTCCGGCTGGTGGTGGGCCGCACGGGGCGGGCACCGGGGGCAGGCTTGTCCGGGGCGGGCGCGGGCGGAGCGGCGGGCGCCGCCGCGACCGTGGCCGGCTCGGCCGCCTCGTCCTTGGCGAGCGTGCCGTCGTCGGCGATCTCGCCGCCGCCGGCCTTCGCCGCGGCCGTCTGCCTGCGGTTGAGCACCCGGCGGGTGTGCTTGCTCACCAGGTCGGTGCGCTCCCGCAGGGTCACCAGCAGCGGGGTGGCGAAGTAGATCGACGAGTAGGTACCGACGATCACGCCGACGAGCTGGACCAGCGCCAGGTCCATCAGCGTGCCGACGCCGAGCAGCCAGACCGCGACCACCATCAGCGCGATGATCGGCAGCACCGAGATCAGGCTGGTGTTGATCGACCGCATGAACGTCTGGTTGACCGCGAGGTTGGCCTGTTCGGCGAACGTGCGGCGGGTGGTGTGCTCGAAGCCCTCGGTGTTCTCCTCGACCTTGTCGAACACGATGACCGTGTCGTAGAGCGAGAAGCCCAGGATCGTCAGCAGGCCGATCACCGTGGCCGGTGTCACCTCGAACCCGACGAGCGCGTACACGCCTGCGGTCACCACGAGGTCGAACACCAGCGTCGCGAGTGCTGCGATCGCCATGTACCGCTCGTAGCGCACGGTGATGTAGACCGCTGCCAGCACCAGGAACACCACCAGCGCGATCAGCGCCTTCTGGGTGATCTGACCGCCCCAGGTCTCCGACACCGCGGAGTCGCTGATCGCCTGCGGACTGGGCTGGCCATCGGGACCGTTGGGCTGGAACGCGTCGAACAGCGCCTGGCGCAGTTCCACGATCTGCTCGTTGTCCAGGGTCTCGGACCGGATCTGGAACGTCGCCGAATCACCGGCGCCGACGACGACCACCGAATCCGGCGGCGTGCCGATCGTGTCGTTGAACACCGTCTCGACCTGCGAGGTGGTGGCCTGGGCGTCGCTGCGGGGGAACGACACCTTGGTGCCGCCCTCGAAGTCGATGCCGAAGGTGAACCCGCGCACCAGCATCGCGGCGATCGACACCGCGACGATCAGACCGCTGACCGTGTACCAGAGCTTGCGCTTGCCGATGACCTCGAAGGCGCCGGTGCCGGTGTAGAGCCGGACGAAGAAGCCGTGCTTGGGCGTGCCTGCCGAGGCGGACTCCAGGTCCGGGGCCTCGATCGCGCCGGACTCGGCGGTGTCTGTGCGGTTGCGTGTCGCCATGACCTATCCCCGTCCCGCCGCGTTCGCGGCCGCTCGGCGTTCGCGTGCGATCTGCTGGACCGCGCCCAATCCGTTGAGCGACGGTTTGGCCCACGCCGCGGACTTCGACGCCATGTACACCAACGGCCACGTCACCAGGAAGACGATCACGACGTCGAGAACCGTGGTCAGGCCCAGCGTGAACGCGAAGCCCTTGACCTGTCCGACGGCCAGCACGTAGAGCACCGCGGCCGCCAGCAGGGTCACGGCGTTGCCGGAGACGATGGTCTTGCGGGCCCTGGCCCAGCCTCGTGGCACCGCGGACCGGAACGAGCGGCCTTCCCGGATCTCGTCCTTGATGCGTTCGAAGAACACCACGAACGAGTCCGCCGTCATACCGATACCGATGATCAGACCTGCGATACCGGCCAGGTCCAGCGTGTAGTTGATCCACCGGCCCAGCAGCACCAGGATCGCGAACACCATCGCGCCCGAGGCGGTCAGCGACAGCGCGATCAGCACGCCGAGCGCCCGGTAGTAGAGCAGCGAGTACAGCAGCACGGCCACCAGCCCGACCACGCCGGCGATCAGCCCGGCCCGCAGCGAGGACAGGCCCAGGGTGGCGGACACCGTCTCGGCTTCGGAGGACTCGAACGACAGCGGCAGCGAGCCGTACTTGAGCACGTTGGCGAGTTCGCGCGCGGTGTCCTGGGTGAACTGGCCGGTGATCTGCGTGCGGCCGCCCGGGATCGCCTCCTGGATCACCGGGGCGCTGACCACCTGGGAGTCGAGCACGAACGCGGTCTGGGTGCCGATGTTGGCGGCGGTGAAGTCCGCCCACACCTTCGCGGCGTCGCTCTTGAACTCGACGTCGACGACGTACTCGCCGGCCTGCTGGTTGAGCCCGGACGACGCGTTGGCGATCTGTTCGCCGCTGATGATCGACTTGTCCAGCAGGTAGACCTCGTTGCCGTCCTGCGAACAGGTGACCAACGGCAGGTTCGGGTCGTCGTTGCCGGCCAGCACGTCCTCCTGGCCGCAACGGGTGGCTTGGAACTGCAGCGCCAGGATTTGGATGGCTTGCTCGGTGCTCTGGCGCAGCCGCTTCTCGTCCTGGATGCGGGTGGCCAGCGGCACCTCTTCGTCGCCACCGGGCAGCGACGCGCCGGGAGCGGGCGCGGGAGTCGGGGCCGGCGTCGGGGCCGGTGTCGGCGCGGGCTGCTGCGGGAAGGGTCGCGGCTGCGGCGCGGGCGGCGCGGCCGGGGCGCCGGGATCCGCGCCCGGCGGCAGGCCCGGGTCGGCGCCGGGAGGCACGACCGGAGCGCCCGGGTCGGCGCCGGGAGGCACCCCCTGCGGGCCGGCCTCCTCGCCGGGCGGCATGGCGCCGGCGGCCGGGATCACGTGCACCACCGGCCGGATGTACAGACGTGCGGTCTGACCGAGGCTGCGGGCTTCGCTGGTGTCGTCACCGGGGACGGTGATCACCAGGTTCTGCCCGTCGATGATGACCTCGGAGCCCGAGACGCCGAGACCGTCGACGCGCGAGCCGATGATCTGCTTGGCCTGTTCCAGCGATTCGCGCGTAGGCGGCGAACCGTCCGGGGTGCGCGCGGTCAGGGTGACGCGGGTGCCGCCCTGCAGGTCGATACCGAGTTTCGGTTCGGCCTTCTTGTCACCGGTCAGGAACACCAGAAGGAACGCGCCGGTGAGCAGCACCAGGAAGAGTGCCAGGTAGCGGGCAGGGTGAACCGTCGAAGACGATGCCACGGGTCAGAGTCTCCTCGAGATCAGTTCGTCGGGTACCGCACCAGGGCGCGCAAACACGTCAAGACGCAGAAGCACGCAAAGACTACGTGCTTCTGCTGAGGTTTCAGCTGTCGGTCTTGGTGTTGGGCCGATCGGCGATCTCGGCGCCGGGCTCGGCGTCGTCGTCCAGATCGTCCACGTCGTCGTCCAGGTCGTCGGCGATGCGGTCACGCACGGCCAGCTTCATCCAGGTGGTGACCACACCGGGGGCGATCTCCAGGTCGACGTAGTCGTCGCCGATGCCGGCGATCGTGCCCTTCAGCCCGGAGGTGGTGTGCACCTGGTCGCCGACCTCCAGCGAGTTGTGCAGGTCGATGGTCGCCTGCATGGCCTTCTTCTGGCGCCGTGAGGCGAAGAACATGAACGCGCCCATGATGATGAGCAGTGGCAGGAATACGACCAGATCCATGGCGGCAGTGTCTCTCTAAATTCTTGGGTATTCGGTCATGCGGACAGGCTCGCGGACCTGCAGCAGCGAGAGCCCGTCACACGGACTCAATTGACCAGTGTGCCATTGCGGCGGCCCCGAACCACGACCCCCGTCGCACGGGCCCTACCCCACCAGACCCCGTCGACGCTGTTGGCGACGAAATCAGTCGCCTCAGGAGCAACCACCTGTCGATTCCGCAACATGGTGCCCGTCTTGTCGACGGATCGGCACCTTCAGCAGCTAGGCTCGACCGGTAACACAGAGTCGTCGAACTCACGTTTTCCGCTCAGGTCTGTAGGAGGTCCTCTGTGAGCGCTCTGGAACAGAGCCGCCACCTCGCCACCGCCATCCCCGGTCCCCGGTCCGCCGAGTTGATCGCGCGCAAGGGCGCGGCGGTGGCCCGCGGCGTCGGCAACACGATGCCGGTCTACGCGGCGCGGGCGTTCGGCGGCATCGTCGAGGACGTCGACGGCAACCGGCTGATCGACCTCGGCTCGGGCATCGCGGTCACCACCATCGGTAACGCATCCCCCCGAGTGGTGGAGCGCGCCACCGAGCAGCTCCGCAATTTCACGCACACCTGCTTCATGGTGACCCCGTACGAGGGCTATGTGGCCGTCGCCGAGGCGCTCAACCGGCTGACCCCCGGCGACGGCGACAAGCGCTCGGCGCTGTTCAACTCCGGCTCCGAGGCCGTCGAGAACGCCGTCAAGATCGCCCGCGCCTACACCGGCAAGCAGGCGGTGGTGTCGTTCGACCACGCCTACCACGGCCGCACGAACCTGACGATGGCGCTGACGGCCAAGTCCATGCCCTACAAGCACGGCTTCGGCCCGTTCGCCCCGGAGATCTACCGCGCGCCGCTGTCCTACCCGTTCCGCGACGCCGAGTTCGGCAAGGAACTGGCCACCGACGGCGAACTCGCGGCCAGGCGCGCGATCAGCGTGATCGACAAGCAGGTCGGCGCCGACAACCTGGCCGCGGTGATCATCGAGCCGATCCAGGGCGAGGGCGGTTTCATCGTGCCCGCCGACGGGTTCCTGCCCACGCTGCTGCAGTGGTGCCGCGCCAACGGCGTGGTGTTCATCGCCGACGAGGTGCAGACCGGTTTCGCGCGCACCGGCGCGATGTTCGCGTGCGAACACGAAGGCATCGTCCCGGACCTGATCGTCACCGCGAAGGGCATCGCCGACGGCCTGCCGCTGTCGGCGGTCACCGGCCCCGCCGAGATCATGGACGCCCCGCACGTCAGCGGGCTGGGCGGCACCTACGGCGGCAACCCGGTGGCGTGCGCGGCCGCGCTGGCCACCATCGAGACCATCGAGGCCGAGGGCCTGGTGCAGCGCGCCGCGCAGATCGAGACGCTGATGAAGGACAAGCTGGGCCGGCTGCAGGCCGAGGACGAGCGCATCGGCGACGTCCGCGGCCGCGGGGCGATGATCGCCGTCGAGCTGGTCAAGCCCGGCACGCTGGATCCGGACCCGGAACTGACCCGCAACCTGCTCGCCGGCGCGCATCAGGCCGGGGTGATCGTGCTGTCCTGCGGCACCTACGGCAACGTGCTCCGCTTCCTGCCCCCGCTGGCCATCAGCGACGAGCTTCTGCTCGAAGGCCTCGACGTCCTCGAACTCATCCTGCGCGATCTCTGACAGAGGAGCTGACTGACATGACCACCGTCCGGAACTTCATCGACGGCCAACTCGTCGACTCCAGCAGCGGCGCCACCATGCCGCTGGTCGATCCGAGTACCGGCGAGGAGTACGGCACCGCGCCGGTGTCCAACGAGCAGGACGTCGACAACGCCTACGCCGCGGCCGCCAAGGCGTTCACCGGGTGGCGCAAGACCACGCCGTCGGAGCGCCAGAAGGCACTGCTGGGCTTCGCCGACGAGGTCGAGAAGAACGCCGACGCGCTGGTGGCCGCGGAGGGCCGCAACACCGGCAAGCCCAATCACGTCACCGCGGTCGAGGAGATCCCGCCGATGGTCGACCAGATCCGGTTCTTCGCCGGCGCGGCGCGGGTGCTGGAGGGCAAGTCCGCCGGTGAGTACATGGCCGACCACACCTCGTGGATCCGCCGCGAGCCGGTCGGCGTCATCGGTCAGGTCGCGCCGTGGAACTACCCGATGATGATGGCGATCTGGAAGATCTGCCCGGCCATCGCCGCGGGCAACACGGTGGTCATCAAACCCAGTGACACCACCCCGGTGACGACGGTGATGTTGGCGGAGCTGGCCGCCAAGCACCTGCCCCCGGGCGTGCTCAACGTCATCGCCGGCGACCGGGTGACGGGCGCGAACCTGGTCGCGCACCCGACCCCGGCGATGGTGGCCATCACCGGTTCGGTGGCCGCAGGCAAGGCGGTCGCGGTCAGCGCGGGCGGCAACCTCAAGCGCACCCACCTGGAGCTCGGCGGGAAGGCCCCGGTGGTGGTGTTCGACGACGCCGATCTGGCGGCGGCCGCCGAGGGCATCGCCACCGCGGCGTACTTCAATGCCGGACAGGACTGCACCGCCGCCACCCGGGTGCTGGCGTCGGCGTCGATCGCGGCGGACCTGACCGCCGCGCTGGCCGAGCAGGCCAAGGGCGCCACCACGACGTTCGGCCGGCCCGCCGACGACGAGGACGCGTGGGTCCCGCCGGTCAACAACGTCAACCAGATGCAACGGGTGCTGTCCTTCTTCGAGGACATCCCGTCGCACGCCACCGTGGCGGTCGGCGCAAACCGACAGGGCGACAAGGGTTTCTACATCGAGCCGACGGTGATCGGCGGACTGCGTCAGGACGACCGGCTGATCCAGCAGGAGATCTTCGGCCCGGTCATCACGGTGCAGTCGTTCACCGGCGAGGACGAGGCGATCGCGCTGGCCAACGGCGTCGAGTACGGGCTGGCGTCGTCGGTGTGGACCAAGGACGTGTCCCGGGCGCTGCGGGTGTCCAACGCACTCGATTTCGGTTGCGTCTGGATCAACACGCACATCCCGCTGGTCGCCGAGATGCCCCACGGCGGGTTCAAGGCGTCAGGCCACGGCAAGGACCTGTCGATGTACGGCCTGGAGGACTACACGCGCATCAAGCACGTGATGGCCTACACCGGCTGAGCGCCTGCGCGGACGAAATCGACGAGGATGTCCCGGATCTCGTCTGCGGTGAGACCGTCGCCGTCGACCTCGTGGGCGATGAGGTCGGAGACCACATCCTCGCCGGGGTGGCCGCACCGGTGGGCGACCAGCACGTCGAGGTAGGCGCCGAACGCGTCCCGCTGCCCGGCGTCGTCCAGTCGGCCTGGCCCACCGGGCAACCTGCCACCAGTCCCGTTCCGGCGCACCCAACGCGTCGCAGAGCCCGCGCAGGCGCGGGCCAAGGACGATGGCGGCGAGGTCGTCGGGGACACCGGACGCGATTCGGGCCGAGAACAGCTCGGCGAGGCGCTGCGACTGCGGGTGCACCCTCTGACCTCCTCCGACGATCGTCCGACCGATGACCAACGGTAACTGCGCCCGAGGGCGCAACCGACCGTGATGTGGCGCGGTTAACCATGCGACCGCACTGTGACGAACCACTCACCGGGTACGCGAGATCGCCAGCGCCGCAAGGATTCACAGCTGATTATCAGCGGCACCGCCTACCGTGGCCGGAATACACTTAGCTTTACTAACGTAGTTTCTGGTGGCGCATCGTCGCGCCCCCCGCCGCCCGCGATCCATCTGAGGACAGACCATGTCTACCGATACCCGCGAAGGCCGCCTTGCCCGTCGCATCGCCGACCTCTTCGCCACGGACCCCCAGTTCGCCGCCGCCGTACCCGACGAAACCGTCGCCACGGCCGTCGAGCAGAACGCGGCACACCTGCCCGACGTCATGCGGACGGTGCTGGACGGATACGCCGACCGGCCCGCGCTCGGCCGGCGCGCGGTGCGCTTCGTCGAAGACGGCGCCACCGGCCGAACCGTCGCCGAGCTCCTCCCCCACTTCGAGACCATCACCTACGGCGAGCTGGCTCAGCGGATCCGCGGCGTCACCGCCGCGCTCACCGAGGTGCAGCCCGGTGACCGGGTCGCCCTGCTCGGCTTCACCAGCGTCGACTACACGACCGTCGACATGGCCCTGTCGATGCTCGGCGCGGTCCTGGTCCCGCTGCAGACCAGTGCGCCGGTCAGCACCCTGCGCCCGATCATCGCCGAGACCGAGCCGGTCCTCATCGCCTCGTCGGTGGACACCCTCGACGACGCCGTCACGCTGGCCCTGGAGGCACCCCACGCGGCGCGCCTGGTGGTGTTCGACCACCACCCCGAGATCGACGACCACCGCGACGCGCTCACCTCCGCGACGGACCGGCTGCGCGCCGCCGGTTCGCGTCTGGAGGTCGAAACACTCGCCGACGTCATCGCCCGCGGCTCGACAATGCCTGCGCGGGAACAGTTCTCACCCGACGACGACACCCTGATGCTGCTGATCTACACCTCCGGCAGCACCGGCGCCCCCAAGGGCGCGATGCACCCCGAGCACCTGGTGGCCACCACGTGGCGACGATCGAGCCGGTCGTTCTGGGGTGACCACGGCCCCATCCCGTCGATCACGCTGAACTTCCTGCCGATGAGTCACGTGATGGGCCGCGGGCTGCTGTACGCGACGCTGGGCGCCGGCGGCACCGCGTACTTCGCGGCCAAGAGCGACCTGTCGACGTTCCTGGAGGACCTCGCCCTGGTCCGCCCGACGCAGCTGAGCTTCGTGCCGCGGATCTGGGACACCATCTTCGCCGAAGTGTCCAAGGAGCTGGAGCGCCGCACGGCCGACGAGGCCGAGGTGCTCGCCGACCTCCGCCAGAGCCTGCTCGGGGGCCGCTACGTGACCGCGATGACAGGGTCCGCGCCGCTGTCGGCCGAGATGGAAAGCTTCGTCGAGCAACTGCTCGACATGCACCTGACCGACGGCTACGGCTCCACCGAAGCCGGTGCGGTGTTCGTGGACGGGCAGATCCAGCGCCCACCGGTCATCGACTACAAACTCGCCGACGTCCCCGACCTCGGCTACTTCTCCACCGACCGCCCCCACCCGCGTGGTGAGCTCCTGGTCAAATCCGAGAGCCTGTTCCCCGGGTACTACAAGCGCCCCGACATCACCGCCGAGATGTTCGACGAGGACGGCTTCTACCGCACCGGGGACATCGTCGCCGAAACCGCACCGGATCGACTGACCTATCTGGACCGCCGCAACAACGTGCTCAAGCTCTCGCAGGGCGAGTTCGTCGCCGTCTCCAAGCTGGAAGCGGTGTTCGCCGACAGTCCGCTGATCCGCCAGATCTACGTCTACGGCAACAGCGCGCGCCCCTACCTGCTCGCCGTGGTGGTGCCCACCGACGCGGCGCTGGCCCGCGAGGACGTGAAAGCTGCTGTCGCCGAGTCACTTCAGGATGTGGCAAAGGCCGCCGACCTGCAGTCCTACGAGATCCCCCGCGATTTCCTGATCGAGACCACGCCGTTCACGCTGGAGAACGGCCTGCTGACCGGGATCCGTAAGCTGGCCCGGCCCAAACTCAAAGAGCGCTACGGCGACCGGCTGGAAGCCCTCTACACCGAACTCGCCGAGAGCCAGACCGACGAGCTGCGCGAGCTGCGCCGGTCCGGCGCCGAACGCCCGGTGCAGGAAACCGTGCTGCGCGCTGCCGGGGCGATGCTGGGCACCGCCGCCGCCGACCTGCGCCCGGATGCCCACTTCACCGACCTGGGCGGAGACTCGTTGTCGGCGTTGACCTTCGCGAATCTGCTCCACGACATCTTCGACGTCGAGATTCCCGTCGGAGTGATCGTCAGCCCGGCCACCGATCTCCAGGCGCTGGCCGGCCACATCGAGACCGCGCGCAGCACCGGCTCGGTGCGGCCGACTTTCACGTCGGTGCACGGGCATTCGGACCAACCGGTGACCGAGGTGCATGCCCGCGACCTGACGCTGGACAAGTTCGTCGACGCGGCCACCCTGGACGCGGCTCCCGCGCTGCCCGGACCCGCCTCGGAGATCCGGACCGTGCTGTTGACCGGGGCCACCGGCTTCCTCGGCCGGTACCTGGCACTGGAATGGCTGGAGAGGCTGTCGCTGGTCGGCGGCACGCTGATCTGCCTGGTCCGCGCGAAAGACGATGCGTCAGCCCGCGATCGGCTGGATCGAACCTTCGACAGCGGGGACCCGAAGCTGCTCGAGCACTACCGGCGGCTGGCCGCCGACCACCTGGAGGTCGTCGCCGGGGACAAGGGCGACGCCGACCTGGGACTCGACAAGCAGACGTGGCAGCGCCTCGCCGACACCGTCGACCTGATCGTCGACCCGGCCGCGCTGGTCAACCACGTCCTGCCGTACAGCCAGCTGTTCGGGCCGAACGTGGTCGGCACCGCCGAACTGATCCGCCTCGCGCTGACCACCAGGCTGAAGCCGTTCGTCTACGTGTCGACGATCGCCGTCGGCGCAGGCGTGGAACCGGGCCGGTTCACCGAAGACGCCGACGTCAGGCAGATGAGCGCCACCCGCACTGTCGACGACAGCTACGCCAACGGCTACGGCACCAGCAAGTGGGCGGGCGAGGTGCTGCTGCGCGAAGCCCACGACCTGTGCGGGCTACCGGTGTCGGTGTTCCGTTGCGACATGATCCTGGCCGACACCACCTATGCCGGGCAGCTGAATCTGCCGGACATGTTCACCCGGCTGATCTTCAGCCTCGTCGCCACCGGCGTCGCCCCGGAGTCGTTCTACCGGCTCGAGGCCGACGGCCGCCGCCCCCGCGCGCACTATGACGGGCTGCCGGTGGAGTTCATCGCGGAGGCGATCTCGACACTCGGCGCGCAGGTGGTGTCCGGGTTCGAGACCTACCACGTGATGAATCCCCACGACGACGGGATCGGTCTCGACGAGTACGTCGACTGGCTCATCGACGCCGGCTTCCCGGTGCGACGCGTCGGCGACTACGCGACGTGGCTGCAGCGGTTCACGGTGGCGGTCAACGCATTGCCCGACCGGCAGCGCCAGGTCTCCCTGCTGCCTCTGCTGCACAACTACCAGCAGCCCGGGATCCCGGTGCGCGGCGCGATCGCACCGACAGAGCGGTTCCGCGAGGCGGTGCAGGACGCGAAAATCGGCCCGGACAAGGACATCCCGCAGGTGACGCCGCAGGTGATCGTCAAGTACGTCACCGATCTGCAGTTGCTCGGGCTGCTCTAGACCGTCGTCAGACGGCCATCGTGTCGCGATCCTTGTTGCGCCGGCGGCCGAACAGGCCGCGCCGCTTGCGTCCCACGGGCTGGGTCACCGCGTCATCGGGCCCCCAGCCCGCCGTGCCTGCCGGGGCGCCCTCGGTCACCGGAGGCGTCTCGGCGGCGTGCAGGCGGGCCTCGCGGTAGGCGACGTCGCGCGCCGTGCGGACCGACAACCGGCCGACGGCCAGCGCTGCCAGGAACACGATCAGCGCGCCCAGCCCGGAGAAGTAAGTGACCTCGAGCCAGACCTGCTTGGTCTCGTTCTCCGCCACCGGCCGGCGCTGCCCAGGCCGAGCGGACCGGCCACCGCACGCCCGACCACGAACCAGGCGCCTGCGGCCACCGCCAGCCAACCACCGAGCATCGCGGTGGCACGGTTGCGGGACACGAACAGCAGCAAACCGCCGACCACGGCGACCAGGCCCGGCAACACCTCCAGCCAGCCCCGGCCCGCGGTCCACGCCCACGGGCGGTCCGGGGTGAACGCGAAGTCGAACAGCGGGCCGATGAAAGGCGCCAGCGCGCCCCAAACGCCCAGCGCCACTATCAGCAGGCCGCTCACCGCACCGCGGCTCCTCGGGATCTGCATCGCGCCCTTGCGCCCCCGGTGGGTTGTGTCGACCATGATTCCTCCTCGGGTGATGCCAGCGGGTACCCACGCCCGCTCGGCAATAACCCGGGGGTTTGCGCGCCGACTGACATCAAACGTTGCCACAAATGCACCCTCCCGCATGACCCGGTGCAGTCACTACCATCGGTCGCGTGAGACGCATACGCCAGTGGTGGGGCCAGCCCGACCATTACCACTGGTTGTCGGGCTACCTCGGCTCACGCTATCTCCGCGGCTTCACCCGCAACATGATGGGCGGCATCGTCATGGTGCTCGGAACCGTGCCGGGTCTGATGTTGCTCAGTCCGTCGGGTCCCGACACGAACCTCGGTCGCGCGGTCAGTGTGGCGGTGGTGGCGATATGCGTGGTGATGGCCGTCGTCTGGTTCTCGCACTGGCCCACCCGGCGGGAATCGCTGGCGTTCGCGGTGGTGTCGAACGTCTGCATCGCCGCGCTCGCGCTGGTCTGGCCGGACCCGCTGACCGGGCTGCTGGCATGTATCACGTTCGCTGCGCTGGCGGGTTATGTGGCGTTCTTCCACTCCACCCCTCACCTGGTGATGGTGCTGGCCACCGCGACCGCGGTGGCGTTGCGCTGCGCAGCCGAGATCACCGCCGCCGGCGACGGCTACCTGGCCACCGTCGCGTTCCTGATGATCGCGGTCGGGGTGCTGGCCGTGCCGTTCTCGGCGCAGGTGCTGGTACACCTCCTCGGCGGTGACGCGCTGCAGTCGCACACCGACGCGCTGACCGGGCTGCGCAACCGGCGCGGCTTCTACCGGGCGGTCCGGTACCTGGTCAGCACGGCGCCGGCCCGCGGGCTGCCGCACCTGACCGTGGCGATGATCGATCTCGACCACTTCAAGCGGGTCAACGACACCCGCGGGCACGCCACCGGGGACCGGCTGCTGGTGTCGGTCGCGGCGAGCCTGCGCCAGGCCACCCGCGGGCAGGCGATCGTGGGGCGGGTCGGGGGCGAGGAGTTCCTGATCGCCGAGGCGACCCGCGAGGACGACGCCGACGCGCTGGCCGAGCGGCTGCGCGCCACGATCGCGACGAGTTCCTGGGGGGTCACGGCGAGCGTCGGTGTGGTGTGCGCCCGGCTCAACCGCGACGCCGACACCCGGGAGATCCTGGGCGAGCTCGTCGAAGCCGCGGACGCGGCGATGTACGAGGCCAAGCGCTCCGGCGGCAACCAGTACCGCCGGGCCTGGCCGGTCAGCGGCCTGAGCGCACCTGCTGCACGACCCCGACGACCGCGTCGGCGACGGCGCGGGGCTGGTAGAGCATCATGTTGTGGCCTGCCTCCGGCACCACCACGTTGGTGGTGCCCAGCGCCTTGGCGAGCAGGTCGTTGGCGCGGTGGATCTGCGCCTGCGTGTAGGTGTCCGGGGTGAGCTGCGCCGGCGGCGGGAACCGGTCCCCGCTGAGGACCGCGGCCGGGACGCGCGGCAGCGGCGGCGCGGCGGCCACCTCGGCGAAGGCCTCCTCGAACCACACGCTCTCCCCCGGCGCCCGCCCCTGGCTGCCCGCGGCGTAGAACGCCGCGTTCTGGGCCGGACTTCCGAGACCGGGCAGGAACTCCGAGGTCGGCTCGACGAACACCAGACCCGCCACCAGATCGGGGTGCGTGCGGGCCAGCAGGTCCAGCACCAGCCCGCCGTAGGAATGGGCCACGAAGACCAGCGGCGTGGGCAGCCGCGCGGCGGCGATCAGCGCCACCACGTCGTCGACGTCGCGCACGATGCCGTGCGGCTGAGCCGCCGGCGTCGATCGGTGGTCACCGTCGGGGCGGGTGTCGGGGCGGTCGTAGACGCACACGCGCGTCGTCCTCGCGATGGCCGGCTGTGCCGCGTCGGCCCCGGGCACCGGATCGGCGATCTCGATGTCGTCGTACGGGCTCGACCAGACCCGGTCCCCGGCCGGGATCAGGTGGTTCCACACCTGGCCGTAGCTGCCGAGCCCGGGGATCACGAAAACCGTTGGCGCACCGGAGCCCTGGCAGTCGAGGTACAGCGTGCGACCGTCGCCGAGGTCCACCGGGCCCGCGACCGCAGGCGGCGGTTGGGCCGTACTGCTCGCACCCGGGGCCAGCGCGACGAGCGCCGCCGCGACCGCGCCGGCCGCACGCCTCCTCATACCGCAGACGTCACAGCAGGATGCCCAGGAGCAGCAGCGCGATGGCCGCGACGGGCAGCGCGCCCTGCGTGACCGCCGCCCGCGACTTGTCGGGCGCCGAGACCAGCAACACCACCGCGGCGGCGGCCATCGACCCGACCCCGGCGAACACCAACGCCAGGCCGACCCCGGTGGCGCCGCTGAACGCCGCGATCACCCCGATCACGGTCACGATCGCCAGGAACAGGTTGTAGAAGCCCTGGTTGAGGGCCATCAGCTTGGTGGCCTGCGCCTGCTCCTCGGTGTTGCCGAACACCGCGCGGGTACGCGGCGAGGTCCAGGTCAGCGCTTCCATCACAAAGATGTACGCGTGCAACAGAGCGGCCAGCACCGCCACGATCAACCCGGCAGTCACCATCGGCGACACCTCCTGTCAGTCGAACAGGTCCGCCTGGCCGAGCCCGGTGGCGTTGGCCGGCGGCTTCAACCCCAGATGCGTCCAGGCCTGGGCGGTGGCGACCCGACCGCGCGGGGTGCGGGCGATCATCCCGGCCCGCACCAGAAACGGCTCGCACACCTCCTCGACCGTGGTCGCCTCCTCGCCGACCGCGACGGCCAACGTGGACACCCCGACCGGCCCTCCGCCGAAGCTGCGCGTCAGCGCCGACAGTACCGCGCGGTCCAGCCGATCCAGCCCGAGTTCGTCGACGTCATAGACCTCGAGCGCGTACTTGGCGATGTCGCGGGTGATGACCCCGTCGGCGCGCACCTCGGCGTAGTCGCGGACCCGGCGCAGCAGCCGGTTGGCGATGCGTGGTGTGCCCCGCGAGCGGCGGGCGATCTCGGAGCCGGCGTCGGCACCCAGCTCGATGCCCAGGATGCCTGCCGAGCGGGCCAGCACCCGTTCCAGCTCGGCGGGCTCGTAGAAGTCCATGTGCGCGGTGAACCCGAACCGGTCCCGCAGCGGGCCGGTCAGCGCACCCGAGCGGGTGGTCGCACCCACCAGCGTGAACGGTGCGACCTCCAGTGGAATGGACGTCGCGCCAGGGCCTTTCCCGACGACGACGTCGACGCGGAAGTCCTCCATCGCCAGGTACAGCATCTCCTCGGCGGGCCGGGCGATGCGGTGGATCTCGTCGATGAACAGCACGTCGTGCTCGACGAGGTTCGACAGCATCGCGGCGAGATCACCGGCGCGCTCCAACGCGGGCCCGGACGTCAGGCGTAACGACGACCCGAGTTCGGCGGCGATGATCATCGCCAGCGAGGTCTTGCCCAGACCCGGCGGCCCGGACAGCAGTATGTGGTCGGGTGTGCCGCCGCGGTTCTTGGCACCCTCCAGGACCAGCTGAAGCTGCTCCCGCACCCGCGGCTGGCCGATGAACTCACCGAGTGAGCGCGGGCGCAGGCTGGCGTCGACGTCGCCCTCGCCGACGGTCAGCGCCGGCGACACCTCGCGCTCGTCGGGCATGTCGTCTGCCCCGTCCGGAAACCGGCCCATGTCACTTCTTCCCCAGCATCGACAGCGCGGCGCGCAGCGCACTCGAGGTGGTGGCCTCCGGGTCGTTGGCCAGCACCTTGTCGGTGGCCTCCTCCGCCTGCTTCTGCGCGAAACCCAGACCGACGAGGGCCTCGACCACCGGACCGCGGATCCCGTGCCCGCCTGCAGCAGTGACGCCGCCCGAGGCCGTCGCGCCCACCTTGTCGCGCAGTGTCAGCACCAGCAGTTCCGCGGTCTTCTTGCCCACCTTCGGAATTCGGGTCAGCGCGGTGACGTCGCCGTCGCCGATGGCCTGCCGCAGGGACGGTCCGTCGTACATCGCCAGTGCGCCCAGCGCGATGCTCGGACCGATCCCCGACACCCCGAGCAGCGTCAGGAACAGGTTGCGCGCGTCGCTGTCGGCGAAGCCGTACAACGTCATCGAGTCCTCGCGCACGATCATCGCCGTGATCAACCGGGCCTCCGCGCCGCGGCGCAGGGTGGCCAGCGTGGCCGGGGTGGCCATCACCTTGTAACCGACGCCGGCAGCCTCGATCACCACGTGGTCGAGGGCGATGTCGAGGACCTCGCCGCGGACCGCCGCGATCATCGGGCACTCCCGGACATCGGGCCCGTCTTCGCCGTGCCGTTCGTCTTCGCCGTGCCCTTCGCCTTCGCTTTGGCCTTGAGCGTGGCCTGGTACTTGCGGCGCTGCTCGGCAGCCATCTCCTCCGCGGCGGCCATCCGGGCGATCATCGGTGCGCGCCAGCAATGGCAGATGGCCAGCGCGAGTGCGTCCGCCGCGTCGGCAGGAGTCGGCTTCTGTTGCAGCGCAAGAATTCTGGTGACCATCTCGGTGACCTGCGCCTTGTCCGCGCGCCCGTTGCCGGTGACCGCGGCCTTGACCTCGCTGGGCGTGTGGAAGTGCACGTCGATGTCGCGGCGTGCCGCGGCCAGCGCGACCACGCCACCGGCCTGCGCGGTGCCCATCGCGGTATTGGCGTTCTGGTTGGAGAACACCCGCTCGATCGCGATCACGTCGGGCCGGTGGGTGTCCAGCCAGTGCTCGACCGTGTCACTGATGGCCAGCAGTCGGTGCGCCAGCGGGTGGTCGGCCGGAGTCCGCACGACGTCGACGTCGAGCGCGACGACCTGGCGACCTTTTCCGCTCTCGATGACCGACAGTCCGCACCTGGTCAGGCCGGGGTCGACACCCATCACCCGCACGCCAGCCCCTTCTCGAAACAGAACATTTGTTCGAGAGCTTAACCGGTGCGGCCGACCCCACCCGGCAGGACACGCGGGTCGGCCTGCCGTGCGGACAGCACGGTGCCGCGGTACCGGGCACCCAGCGCGCGGCCCGCCGCCAGCAGCGGCGCGGTGTCGCGCAACGTGCGGGCGAGCAGGAACGCGCCCTCCAGCGCCGCGATCAGCGTCAGCGCGACCTCTCCGGCCATGTCCCCGTCGAGTCCCCTGGACACGAAGTACGCGGTGCCACCCTCGATCCAGCCGATGAACACGTCACCGGCCGCCGTGCGCAGCTCCTCGACCGTGTCGGCCGTCTCGGCCGCGACGCTCGCGACGGGGCACATGTTGGCGAAGCCGGTGTCGGCCATGTCCGCGGCGGCCTGGCCGAACGCATCCTCGATGCCGTCACCCAGGTCGGTGTGGGCGTCCATCACCGCCGGGATCAGCAGCCCGTAGGCCAGTCCCGCGTTGGTCAGCGCCTCCCGGGCGATCTCGGCCTTGCCGCCACGGAAGTGGTGGTAGAGCGACCCGATCGGCGCACCCGACGCGTGCGCGATGTCCTTCATGCCGACCCCGGCGTAACCCCGGTGCCGCATCAACTCCGCGGCCGCGGTCAGGATCGATTCCCTCGTCGACCTTGCCATCGCCACCTCCTGGTGCCAGGCTAGAGCATACGTTCTAGAACGACCATTCTAGTGGAGGTGCGATGAGGACGGTCCAGATCGGCGCCGGGGCCCTGCAGTACCGCGAGGAAGGCACACCCGGCGGCCCACCGGTCGTGCTGCTGCACGGCCTGCTGATGAACGACACGCAGTGGGACCTCGCACTGCCGCACCTGCCGTCGGGGTTCCGCTACCTACTGCCGGTGCTGCCGATGGGCGGGCACCGCATCCCGATGCACGACGACGCCGACCTGACCCTGCCCGGCATGGTCGGCATCGTCGCCGACTTCCTCGACGCGCTCGACCTGACCGGCGTCACGCTGGTGGTCACCGACTGGGGCGGTCCACTGTTCCTCACCGACCTGGGCCGCGACCAGCGGGTGGGCCGGCTGGTGACCTGCCCGTCGGAGGCGTTCGACAACTTTCCCCCCGGCCTGCCCGGAAAGATGGCGTGGCTGGCCGCCCGCACCACCGGCACCATGTGGCTGGCGATGCGCCAACTCAAGGTCGGCCTGCTGCGCCGCCAGCGGCTCATGTTCGGGATGATGGCCAAATACCCTGTCCCCCAGCCTATTGCGGACGACTGGGTACAGCACGGACTCGCCGACCGCAGGATCCGGCGCGACCTGGTCAAATACTGCCGCACCCGGTTCGACGGCGACGATCTCGTCCGCGCCACCCATCGGCTGCGCGAATTCGACCGCCCGGCACTGGTGCTGTGGACCGACAACCCGGTGATGCCGGCCGAGCACGGGCGCAGGCTCGCCGAACTACTTCCCCAGGGACGCCTGGAGACCGTCGACGACGCCTACGTGCTGCCCATGCTCGACCAGCCCGAGAAGACCGCTGCGGCGATCGCGACCTTCCTGGCCGTCACCGCCGCTCGGTGAACTCTCAGCGGAACGACGCGCGCGGCGCCCCGATCCCCTGGTCGATCTTCACCGGCCCGGCCGCCGACGGCGCGATCGGGAAATCGAAGATGGCAGTCGGGATGTACACGGTCGCACAGGCATTCGGGATGTCGACGACGCCCGAGAGCCGGCCCTCGATCGGCGCGGCGCCCAGGAGCAGGTAGGCCTGTTCGGGGCTGTAGCCGAACTTCGTCAGGTAGTCGATCGCGTGCAGGCAGGCCCGCTGGTAGGACAGATGCGAGTCGAGGTAACGCTGTTCGCCGTCCAGAGTCACCGACGTGCCGGAGAACGCCAGCCATTCCGAGTACTGCGGGTCGGTGTTGCCTGGCATGAAGATCGCGTTCTCGCTGACCCCGTAGGTCTCCATGCCGCCGGGGATCACGTCGACCCGCAGGTCGATGAAGCCGCCCATCTCGATGGCGCCGCAGAAGGTGATCTCCCCGTCGCCCTGGGAGAAGTGCAGGTCACCGACCGACAGGTTGGCGCCGTCCACGAACACCGGGTAGAAGATCCGGCTGCCCTTGGTCAGGTTCTTGATGTCCTGGTTGCCGCCGTTCTCCCGCGGCGGCGCGGTGCGGGCGGCCTCGGCGGCGGCCCTGGTGAACGCGTCACCGGTGAGGCCACCCAGGATCGCGTCCTGCGGCTCGGGCGGCAGCGCCAGCGGCGGCACCCGGTCGGGGTCGGTGGCGATCAGTGCGGCCTCGCGGGTGTTCCACGTCGAGAGCAGGTCGCGAGACGGCGCGGTACCCATCAGGCCGGGGTGCACGATCCCGGTGAACGCCACTCCCGGAATGTGGCGTGAGGTGGCCTTCTGCCCGGAGAAGTCCCAGATCGCCTTGTAGGCATCGGGGAACTGCTCGGTGAGGAAACCGCCGCCGTTCTCTGTCGGGAAGATGCCGGTGTAGCCCCAGCCCTGGCCGGCCAGCGGGCCCGAGTCCTCCTGCGGGATCGGGCCGACGTCGAGGATGTCGACGATCAGCAGGTCGCCGGGCTTGGCGCCCTCGACGGCGATCGGGCCCGACAACACGTGCACGGTGGTCAGCGGGGCGTTGAGGATGTCGTCGGCCGAATCGTCGTTGTGGATCGCGCCGTCGAACCACTCGCGGCAGTGCACCCGGAACGAGTCGCCCTTCTTGACCGTCACCGCGGCCGGGATGTCGGGATGCCAGCGGTTGTGGCCGAGCTTCTCCTGATCGGTGAACTTCTTGGTGGAGTCGAGCGGGAAGACGACGTCAGGCATGGGATCTCCTTCTAGGGGCGCGGGAGGTTGCGGTGCAGCGGGTTGGTCGTGACCTTGCGGCCGGCGCCGCCGCGGGGCGGGGCCGAGACGACCGCGGGGTTATCGGCAGTGCTCCGGGTGGCGTCCTGCAGCGCCATCGCGGTGCCGCCGGAACGGCCCAGATGAGGCGCGGCGATCATCCGGCGGGCCGGACCGCCGCAGTCAGGACAGTCGACCACGTCCGGACGGGTCTGCATCGGGTGCCTCTGCCGCGTGGTGCCACACCCGGCTTCGCAGCGAAAGACATAGAAGACCAAGGCATTTCCTCACTGTGCTCCGACCGGCGACGCTCACACTACCGAGTCGGGCGGCTGCCCGCGCGGCAGTTGGAGAAGCCGACAATCCGCCACGGTCCGGGTGTGGCCGGCTACAGCGCGGGACGCCGGTCAGCTGCCGGGCGGCGGCAGCCGACGACCGCGTGCTTGTCCCGCGAAAGTGTTGGGCGACTGGGATTTTGCCGAGACGGTGCCAGCCTCGGTGTCCGGCGCCGCGGTTTCCGTCATGCCCATGCTGCGCGCCGCCCACAGCGCGATCCGGAAGTTGATGCGGTCGGACTCGTCCAGCGGGCTGGCCCCGGTGAGTTCCGCGATCTTCGCCAACCGGTTGCGCAGCGTGTTCACATGCACGTACAGCTGACCGGCCGCTGTGGAGATGTCGTTGCCAGGAGCCAGGAACGCCTTCAGTGACGCCACCAGGTACGAACTGTTGTCCTTGTCATGGTCGACCAGAGGCACCAGCAGGCGGTGCACGAACGGCACCAGACGCACCTTCGGGACGGCGGCCAGCAGACCCTGCAGCGTGGCGATCTCGTCGATGTGCACGGTGCGCCGCCACCTGCTGGCCTCGTGCAGCGCCTCGAGCGCTTCCGGAATCGCGTAGGCCATCGACTGGGCGTCGGCGGCCAGGGCCACCCCGCACGCCAGCGGCGAGGCCGCGAGATCCGCGCTGAACTCCGCGGTCTGCGGGCACAGCGCGACGATGTTGTCGTCGAGTGAGGCCACGGCGCCGGAGTGCCGGTCGACCAGTTCGTGGACCCGGGCGTGCACGTCGGTGGTGAAGGCGCACACCACCACCGGCGCGCCGGACAGCCCGTACCGGGCCAACTCCGACTCGACCGGGCCGACGCCGAGAGTGCCCGCGACGAACCAGCGCAGCAGGGCGCCGAGTTCACGCTCGCGGACGTCGGTCTCCCGGTCGCGGGCCCTCCGCGACTCGGCCCAGTCGATGATCCGACGGAACGGGACGGCGGCGTGCTGGATCAGCAGCGGCAGGTCGCGCTCGCTGCAGGCGTCCACCAACACGGCCGGTATCTCGTCGAGGACGTCGCCCAGCCCGATCAGCAGGGCCGCGACGCCGCGGTCGGTCAGCGTCCCCACGTAGTGCTGGATCGCCTCGGCGGGCTGACCGGCCACCGGCACGCCGACGCTGAGGATCAGCTCCTCCCCGGCCAGGTACGGCGACGGATCGGCGAGCTCGGTCGGGTAGACGTAGCGGATCGGCCGGTCCAGGTCGCAGGCCGGCGTAAGCGTGTCGACGTGCAAATCCGGTTCCGCCAGCAGTTGGCGCAGGCTGACAGTCCCGTCGTGGGGTGCTGCCGCCGGATCCGCTGACTGGACTGTCATGGCTGCGCAGTCTAAGCCGCCGATCGTGCCCTCATAGGTCGAGCCTGAGCGTGCCTCCGTCGCGTGACCGGGACACGCAGATCATCATCGTCGCGTTTGCCTGGCGTTCCTTGTCGCTGAGCAATTCGTCCCGGTGATCGACGTCACCGGCGAGCACCTTGGTCTCGCAGGTGCCGCAGAATCCCGCGGCGCACGAGAACGGGGTGTCCGGCGCGACTTTCAGGACGGCGTCGAGCACGGTCGTGTCGTCGGTCACCGTGACGGTGACCCCGCTGCGGGCCAACTCGACGTCGAAGGCACCGTCGCCGTCGGCCGGGCGCGCGACCTCACCGCCTGCCGCGGCGAACCGCTCGGTGTGCAGCGCCACCTCGGGACGGAGTTCACAGGCGGCCTGCACGGCGGCGAGCATCGCCGGCGGCCCGCAGCAGTACACGGCGGTCCCGGGCGCGCTGTCGGCCAGTGCGCCGGTGAGGTCGGGCAGACCGGCCTCGTCCTGCGCCACGATCTCGACGCTGTCGAGCACGCCGAGCCGGTCGAGGAAGGCCATCGCCGTCCGGCTGCGGCCGCCGTAGATCAGTCGCCACGGCGGCGGTTCCGCGCGCCGCTGCAGCGATTCGATCATCGCCAGCACCGGGGTGATGCCGATGCCGCCGGCCAGGAACAGGTAGCGCGGCGCGTCGGTCAGCGCGAAGTTGTTGCGTGGCTCTCCGACCTCAAGGACCTCCCCGACGCGCAGCCGCTCGTGGATCTCCCGGGACCCGCCGCGTCCGTCACCGACCAGGAAAACCGCGATGGTGTAGCCGGCCGGGTCCTCGGCGTCCCCGCACAGCGAGTACTGGCGCACCAGCCCCGACGGCAGGGTCACCGGCACATGCGCGCCGGGTTCCCATGGAGGCAGCGGGTCGCCGGTGGTGCTGCGCAGCACCACGCTGACGACCTGCTCGGCCTCCCAACGCAACTGGGTGACGCGCAGCCTCACGCTCGGTCGTGGCCGTTGACCGCGGCCGGTTCCGTGGTGGTGGCGGACGCCTCGACGAGTCCGCGGGCCTCTTGGATCGTCTGCACGGCGTACTGCGTGGCACGGCGGTAGTTCAGCGTGTAGATGTCTGCCGGTGCGGAGACCTCGAACGCCTGTCCCGCCAGCGGGACCTCCTTGGGGTCCAGGCCTTCGAGCACCGGGGTGTCCTCGTTGAACACCATGGTCTCGGTGGCCAGGATCTCGTCGACCGAGCCGCCGCGGAAGTCGCGGTCGGTGGCCACGCCCCAGAAGATGATGCACTTGTCGTAACTCACCGGCGACGGGAAGTCCACGAGGTAGCGCTTGCCGGTCTCCGGGCCGAAGTCGTACAGGATCGTGGCGATGCCCGGGGCGTAGGAGTGGTAGTGCATCCACGCGTCGCCGACCGCCGAGAACTGCGCGGAGGGGACCTGCTTGTAGTAGTAGGACGCCCACACCTCGCGTCCGTCCCGCTTGACCTCGAGATCGGTCACCACCGGGTCGACCTCGCCCATCGACGGCTCGTGCACGAACGGGAAGTGGGCCATGTCGCGGAAGTTCTCGGTGGCCGCCATGAACCCGCACTCGGCGTGGATGGGTTCGGCTGCGCGCCATTCCAACTCAAGGTCGGCGATCTCCGGCGGGTTGGGCAGGTCGAACACCGGATCACCCAGGCAGGTCCACACGTGGCCGAACCGCTCGATGACGGGATAGGCCTTGATCTCGGCCTTGGGCGGGATCCGGCCGTCGGCGGGCAGTGACGGGATGCGGGTGCACTGCCCGGAGCCGCCGTCGAACTGCCAGCCGTGGTACGGGCAGGCGATGCTGTCGCCCATCACTTTTCCGTCGGCGAGGTTGCCGCCGCGGTGGATGCAGCGCCGGTCGGTGACCCGCGCGGCGCCGGTCGAGTCGCGGAACACCACCAGGTTCTGGTCGAGCAGCGTGGCCGACTGCGGTGTCACGATGTCCTGGGACCGGGCGACGACGAACCAGACGTGCTGGTAGGCCTCGCGCAACTTCTCCGGGGTCAGTGCGTCGCGGTTCATGGTGGTTCTCCTTACGGTCGGGCGGTGACCGGGGTCGGTTCGGGACGGGTCAGGGTTCGCGGGGTGAGCTGCTGGGCGCGAACGTGATTCGCGATCTCCGACATGCCTGCCACCCACACGTCGTCCATCGCGCACACCTCGGCGATGAACTCGCGCAGCGCGGCGGCCCGGCCGGGACGGCCGGACAGGAACGGATGGTTGGTCAGGATCCACGCGCCACCGATCTCACGCATGGCGGCCAGTTCACTGCGCCACAGCTCGATCGCCTTGGCCGGTGTCTCGATCAGCCCGGTGCCGGAGAAGTCGGGGATGAAGCAGTACTGCTGCCAGTCGTCGAGGGCCCAGCTGACAGGCAGCTCGACGAGCGAGGTGTCGCCGACCGCCAACTCGTAGGGGTGATCGGAGTCCATCAGCGTCGAGTCGTAGAGGAAGCCGAACTCCGCCAACAACTTCGGCGAATGCCAGTTCATCTCCCACATCGGGGCGCGGTAACCGCTCGGCCGCACTCCGGCGACCTCCTCGAGCGCCTCAAGTCCGCGCTCCAGAATCGCCCGCTCGGTGGCCTCGTTGACACCGACCAGGGACTCGTGCAGGTAGCCGTGATGGGCGATCTCGTGGCCGCCCTCGGCGATCGAGCGGACCGCGTCGGGATGGCGGTGCGCGGTGTAGCCGGGAACGAAGAACGTTCCGGGAACCTTGAATTCCTCGAGGATGCCCAGCAGGCGCGGCACCCCGACCAGCGGGCCGTAGGCCTGGTGCGACATCGCACCCATCCGGTCGGCGAACGCGAGATCGGTGGTCAGCAGCGGGCACTCGGCGTCCACGTCGAAGGTGAACGCGACAGCGCAGCGCTTGCCGTCCGGCCATGTCACCGGGCCGGCGGGGATCGGGGCGGTCATCGTTGTGCCTTTCTTCCGAAGACGGACAGGAACTCCCAGGTGACGTTCGCGGCCGCGATGGCGGTGATCTCCGCGTGGTCGTAGGCCGGCGAGACTTCGACGACGTCGACGGCGACCAGGTTCACCGAATCCAGACCGCGCACGACCTCCAGCAGTTCGCGGCTCGACATGCCGCCCGCCTCCGGGGTGCCGGTGCCCGGCGCGTGCGCCGGATCCAGTACGTCGATGTCGACCGACACGTACACCGGTGCGTCACCGACCCGCGCGCGGATCTTCTCGATGACACCGGCGGCGCCGAGGGTGTCGATGTCGCGGCAGGTCACCACGGAGAAGCCGAAGTTCGCGTCCTCCACGAGATCCTGCTTGTCGTAGATCGATCCGCGCACCCCGACGTGGATGTTGCGGTCCAGCAGCAGACCCTCCTCGAAGGCCCGGCGGAACGGCGAGCCGTGGGTGATGTCGGCGCCGTAGTAGCTGTCCCAGGTGTCGAGGTGGGCGTCGAAGTGCACCAGTGCCATCGGCCCGTGCACGCTGTGGGCGGCCCGCAGCGACGGCAACGCCACCGAGTGGTCTCCGCCCAGGATCACCGCGCGGGTGCCCTTGGCGAGCAGTTCGGTGAGCTGTTCGGCGACCTGATCGACCGCCTCGGCGATGTCGAACGGGTTGCACGCCAGGTCTCCTGCGTCGGCGAACTGACAGACCTCGAACGGTTTGATGTCCAGCTCGGGGTTGTAGCCGCGGATCAGGCGCGAGCCCTGCCGGATCGCGTTGGGGCCGAAGCGTGCTCCCGGACGGTAGGTGACCGCGCTGTCGAAGGGCACGCCCACCACGACGACGTCGGCGTGGGCCACGTCCTCCAGCCGAGGGAGCCGCGCGAAGGTGGTCCACCCCGCGTAGCGGGGCTGCACCTGGGGGTCGGCCGCACCGACGATCGGGTTGCGGCCGCTGTCGTTGTTCATCAAAACCCTTCCTAGACCCGGTTCCGGGACAATCCACCGTCGACATTGACTATCTGGCCCACCGCTGCACCGAGGTCGGGCCGGACAGCAGGGCGATGACGCGCGCCGCCTGCTCGACGGTCCCGCACCGGTTCAGCGGTGGCGCGTCGCACGAAACACCTGCCGCCGCATCACAAACCGACCATTCCGAGTCGATCGCACCGATCGCGACGGCGTTCACGCCGATACCGAACCCGCCGAAGTCGCGGGTCAGCGTCTTGGTCAGCGCGACGATCCCCCCTGCCGCGGCGGCGACGGCGGCCAGGGACGGCCCGCCGACGTGCCAGCGCGAGGTGGTCAGCACCATCCGGCCTCCGGTGCCGGCGTCGCGCATGTGCTCGGCGACCGCCTGCGCGTACAGGAAGCTGCCGGTCAGCGTGGTGTCGACATGCCGCCAGAAGTCCTGCATCGACTCGTCGCCGATGGGGGCGACATGGGGCAGTCCGTGTGCGACGACCAGCACGTCGATGCCGCCCATCGCGTCGACCGCGCGCGCGACGGCCGTGCGGACAGCGTCCCTGTCCGCATGGTCGACGTCCGCGGTGGTGCCGTCGGTGACGGCGCCGCGCTCGGCGAAGTGGTCGCGTACTGCAGCGCCGAGCCTGGTGTCGAGGCCGGAGACGAACACCCGGCGAGGTTCTCCACACATCATCAGATCACCGTTCCGCTGTTGACCGACAACACTTCTCCGCACAGGAAGAGGTCCTCCTCCAGCAGTGCCCGGACGAGTTCGGCGACCTCGCGGGGCTGGGCGATGCGCCGCGCGGGCAGCCCCGAGGTGAACTCCTCGGCACGCTCCCAGGAGTCGGGCGGCAGCAGAGGGGTGTCACACGGGCCGGGGGCGACCGCGTTGACCAGCACGCCGTCGCCGGCCACCTCCACGGCGATGCTGCGCAGCAGGCTCAGCGCCGCACCTTTGGCCGCGGCGTAGTGGGCGTCGTTGCTGCCTCCGCCGATCGCACGCTCGGACGCGATCCCGACGATGCGCCCGCTCCCCCGTCGCCGCATCTGCGGCAGCACCGCACGGCACACATGGGCCAGTCCGCCCACGTGCACCCGCAGCATCCGCTCCCAGGAGGCCTGCGAGATGTCCAGGGCTGGGGTCTCTTCGTAGATGCCGGCGCAGATCACCGCCGCGTCGATCCGCCCGAAGGTCGCCTCGAGCTCGGCGATGGAGTCGTTGACCTCCCGCTCCTCGGCGACATCGGCGACCAGCCACTTGTCCATGGCCGGTGCGGGTTCGCGCGAGATCGACGCGACCTTCCAGCCGCCGGCCTGCAGGATCTGCGCGATCTCGGAACCGATGCCGCTGCCTGCGCCGGTCACGACGGCGACCGGAGAGGAATCCCGCTCGCTCATACGAGTTCCGCCCGGGTCTCGTGCACCGGCTCGGCCGGTCCGTCGGGACCGTCGGTTCCGTCGGGTCCGCCGAGGGGACGCTCACCGACCTTGCGCACCTTGACGATCACCGCGCCCAGCGCCAGGATCGCGCCCATCGCGACGAAGAACGCCCAGTTGATGTACCAGGTGTCCGACACCGTGCGCGGCCAGACGATGTTGACGAAGGAGAAGCCGGCCCACAGCAGCGCCACCACCGCCACCGGGGTGCCGAACCTGCCCAGGTTCCACGGCCCCGGCACCCAGGTGCCGCGCATCCGCGCCACCACCCCGGTGACCAACGGGAACAGGAACGCCATGTAGTAGCCGCCCGCGGTGAAAGTGACCAGCACCGAATAGATGTCGGTCGCCGAGATCAGGTAGACGAACGCTCCGATGACCGTGGTCACCAGGATCGCGTTGATCGGCTGGGCTTCGGCCTTGGACAGCTTGGCCAGCACCCGGGAACCCGGCAGCACCCGGTCACGGGCGAAGGACCAGATGACCCGCGACGCGGTGGCCTGCAGCGCCAGGAAGCTGGCGAGGAAACCGATGACGAACAGGAACAGGATCGGCTTCACCGCGGAATCGCCCAGCGCGCTGCGCAATACGTAGGTGACCGGGTCGGCTTCCTCGCCCGAGGTCAGCCTGTCGAAGTCGGGCACCGCGAGCGTCACGGCCAGCGAGGCGTAGGCGATCACGATCGCGATGAACGCCACCGCGAACAGCATCGCCCTGGGCACGCTGCGCTGCGGGTTCTTGACCTCTTCGGCGATCGCGCCGGCACTTTCGAAGCCGAGGATGGACCAGCCGGTGAACGCGAGCGCGGCCAGGAACGGACCGGTGAGATAGGCCATCGACCACCCGCTGGTCAGGTCGATGCCGTGGAAGATGGCGTCGAAACCGTGGTGGCGGTGGAAAATCAGCAGGTAGGTGCTCAGACCCACCGAGGCGATGATCTCGGCGATGATGCTGGCGCCCATGAGCGCCTTGAGGAATCCGCGCCCCAGGATGTTGGCTCCGGTGCCGGCGAGAAGGATCAGCAGCGCGATGATGCTCTGCTGCACGGCGGTCGGAGCTTCGATCCCGACGAGCTGGGCCAGGAATCCGGCGCCGCCGTAGGCGACCGTGGCCATGATGATCACCAGCGCCCACATGTGGACCCAGCCGGCCATCCAGCCGGCGACCTCGCCGGCGAGGCGCTTGGTCCACTGATAGATCGAGCCTTCGAAGGGCCAGCGCGACACCAGCTCACCGAACGCCAGCGCCACGAAGAACTGCCCGACGCCGACGATGATGAACGTCCACCAGAATCCCGGCCCGGCCGTCGCGATCGACAGACCGTAGATGCCGTACATCGCCACGATCGGCGAGATGAACGCGAATGCGAACGCGAACGCCGACCACAGCGAGAACTCGCGTTTCAATTCCTTTGGCGCTGAGCTCTTTTGCTCGCTAGACGACATCTGGTCTCCCTTTCGATGGCCCGAAGACACGCAAGTATGGGCATGCGCAGGGGCATCAGTCGCGCGGAGTGGCCAACTGCGGTCCGGGCGCACAGTCGCCGGGTGCGCGACTGTAGGGATCTACAACGTCCGCGGTTCGCGTCGCGCCGCAGCGGGTCGGGGCGCGAGTATCAACGGCGTGCCGGACACCGATCAGACGACATTCCTGTCGGCTCTGGAGGACCACCTCCATGCCGTCGTGCGGGACGGCGTCGCCGAACCGCTGCGCTCGGTCGACGAGCAACTGGACGAGGTCGCCTGGCTCTGCCGGTCCGCGGTGCAGGCAGGCGGCAAACGCCTGCGCCCCCGGTTCGCCTACTGGGCGTGGCGGGTCGGCGCCCCGGCGGGCGCCGACCCGGGCCCGCTCGTGCGTCCGGCCGCCGCGCTGGAGTTGCTGCACGCGGCGATCCTGGTGCACGACGACGTGATCGACCGCTCCGAGGTGCGCCGCGGGCAACCGTCGGTGCGCGCGGCGCTGGCGGCCGGCCACCGCTCCGCCGCCGGATGGGGCGACCCCACCGACTTCGGCGACCACATGGCGCTGCTCGTCGGGGACCTGCTGTGGTCGGCGGCGCACGACACGTTCGACGACGCGGTCGCCGAACTGCCCCTCGACCTCGCCCGCGGCGCGTCGCGGGTCTTCCGGGCCATGCGGGCCGAGGTACTGGCCGGTCAGCTACTGGAGTTGCGGGCCCAGGCCGGTCGCGACTACCGCGCCGGCACGGCCGAGAAGATCCTGCGGTACAAGACCAGCGCCTACACCGTCGAGCGCCCGATGACATTGGGCCTGCAGGTGGCCGGGTCCGCCGGGTCGACGACCGCCGCGGTGCTGCGCGACTACGCCGGCGCCGTCGGGCAGGCGTTCCAGCTGCGCGACGACCTGGCCGACCTGTTCGGCACGACCGAGACCAGCGGGAAACGGACCGGCGACGACATCCGGGCGGGCAAGCCCACCGAACTGCTCGGCGTCGCGCTGAACCTGGCGAGCGAGCCGCAGGTGGACGTGCTCACCGCGATCGTCGGCAGTCAGGCCGCCGACGAGGCCGACATCGCCGACGTCCAGCAGATCATGCTGGCCTGCGGGGCGGCCGAACACGTCCGCAGGCACATCGCGGATCTGGTCGCCACGGCGGACCGCGCGCTCACGCAGCTATCCGCCGACGTGGACGCCGGCGCACTCGACGGCCTCAAAGAGATGCTCGTGGAGTGCACCGAGCTGTCGTTCGTGCCTGCGCCCTGAGCGCCTACTCCTCGTCGAGTGCGGCCGCGACGTCGTCCGGGATGTCGATGTTGGTGTAGACGTCCTGGACGTCGTCACTGTCTTCGAGCGCGTCGACGAGCTTGAGCACCTTGCGGGCGCCCTCCAGGTCGACCGGCACCGTCACCGACGGCTGGAAACTCGCCTCGGCGGACTCGTAGTCGATGCCCGCGTCCTGCAGTGCGGTCCGCACGGCCACCAGATCCGTTGGCTCCGAGATGATCTCGAAGCTTTCGCCCAGATCGTTGACATCCTCGGCGCCGGCGTCGAGAACCGCGGCCAGCACGTCGTCCTCGGAGAGGCCGTTCTTCTCGAGGGTGATCACACCCTTGCGGGAGAACAGGTAGGCCACCGAGCCGGGGTCGGCCATGTTGCCGCCGTTGCGGGTCATCGCGACCCGGACCTCGCCCGCGGCGCGGTTGCGGTTGTCCGTGAGGCACTCGACGAGCACCGCGACGCCGTTGGGGCCGTACCCCTCATAGGTGATGGTCTGCCAGTCTGCGCCGCCGGCTTCCTCGCCCGCGCCGCGCTTGCGGGCACGCTCGATGTTGTCGTTGGGCACCGAGTTCTTCTTGGCCTTCTGGATGGCGTCGTAGAGCGTCGGGTTACCGGCGGGGTCGCCACCGCCGGTGCGTGCCGCGACCTCGATGTTCTTGATCAGCTTGGCGAAGTTCTTGCCGCGACGCGCGTCGATCACGGCCTTCTTGTGCTTGGTGGTCGCCCACTTGGAATGGCCGCTCATGCAGCTTTTACCTTCTTCTCTTCTAGTTCATCCGGGCGTCGTGAAAGTCCGGTCCACGAGTTTACTTGCCGGTCGTGGTGTTAAGTCGGACACACTTGCCGTCAGCTACCTTACTCCGGAGTAAGGTCGCTGTTCATGACATTCTCCCTGGAGCTGTCCTCCGATCTGCTCGACGTGCAGAAGTGGGTCCACGAGTTCGCCGCCGACGTCATCCGGCCCGCCGCGGCCGAATGGGACGAGCGCGAGCAGACCCCGTGGCCGATCATCCAGGAGGCCGCCAAGGTCGGCCTCTACTCGGTGGAGTTCTTCGCCGAACAGGCCGCCGAACCCAGCGGCCTAGGCATGATCGTGGCGTTCGAGGAGATGTTCTGGGGGGACGCCGGCATCGCGCTGTCCATCCTGGGCACCGGCCTGGCCGCGGCGTCGGTGGCCGCCAACGGCACTCCCGAGCAGGTCGGCGAATGGGTGCCGCAGATGTTCGGCACCGTCGAGGACCCCAAGGTCGCCGCGTTCTGTTCCTCCGAACCCAACGCCGGCTCGGACGTCGGGGCGATCCTGACCCGCGCCCGCTACGACGAGGCGACCGACGAATGGGTGCTCAACGGCACCAAGACCTGGGCCACCAACGGCGGCATCGCCAACGTCCACGTCGTCGTGGCGTCGGTGTATCCCGAACTCGGCACCCGCGGCCAGGCGTCGTTCCTGATTCCGCCCGGCACGAAGGGCCTCAGCCAGGGCCAGAAGTTCCTCAAGCACGGCATCCGCGCATCGCACACCGCCGAGGTGGTGCTCGACGACGTCCGCATCCCCGGGCGGCTGATCGTCGGCGGCAAGGAGAAGTTCGACGCGCGGATCGCCAAGGTCCGCGAGGGCAAGAAGGCCGCAGGCCAGGCCGCACTGGCCACGTTCGAGCGGACCCGCCCCACCGTCGGCGCGATGGCCGTCGGGGTCGCGCGCGCCGCCTACGAGTACGCCCGCGACTACGCCTGCGAGCGCGAACAGTTCGGCCGCAAGATCGGCGAGTTCCAGGCCGTCGCGTTCAAGCTGGCCGACATGAAGGCCCGCATCGACGCGTCCCGGCTGCTCGTCTACCGCGCCGGCTGGATGGCCCGCAACGGCAAGGAGTTCACCTCGGCTGAGGGCTCGATGGCCAAGCTGGTGGCGTCTGAGACCGCGGTGTACGTGACCGACGAGGCGATCCAGATCCTCGGCGGCAACGGTTACACGCGCGAGTACCCGGTCGAGCGGATGCACCGCGACGCCAAGATCTTCACGATCTTCGAGGGCACCAGCGAGATCCAGCGGCTGGTGATGGCCCGCGCCCTCACCGGACTGCCCCTGCGCTGACTTTCCGGCGAATCCGGCGCGCAATGCGACACCCAGGGTGCTCGAGCGCGCCGGATTCGCTGCGTTAGAGCGAGTCGACGAAGAGTTTGTGCACGCGGCGGTCGCCGGTCACCTCGGGGTGGAACGCGGTGGCCAGCACCTTGCCCTGACGCACCGCGACGGGGTGTCCACCGGCGGTCGCCAGCACCTCGACACCAGCCCCGACGCGCTCGACCCACGGCGCCCGGATGAACACCGCGTGCACCGTGCCGTCCAGCCCGTCGAAGTCGACGTCCTCCTCGAACGAATCGACCTGACGACCGAAAGCGTTGCGGCGCACCGTCATATCGATGGCACCCAGTGGCAGGGCCTGACGCCCGGGCACTCCGGCGTCGGCGATGTCGCTGGCCAGCAGGATCATTCCCGCGCACGACCCGTAGGCCGGCATGCCGTCGGCCAGCCGGGCCCGCAGCGGCTCGAGCAGCTCGAACTCGCGCAGCAGATGGCTCATCGCGGTGGACTCGCCACCCGGAATCACCAGAGCGTCCACCGCGTCGAGTTCAGCGCGCCGACGCACGGTGCGCGCCTGCGCCCCGGCCTCGGTCAGCGCTGCGAGGTGTTCGCGGGTGTCCCCCTGCAGAGCCAGCACCCCGACCTGCGGGGCGCTCACTCGCGGCCCGTGCCGAAGTCGCGGGTGAACCGGGTCAGCCCCTCCTGCATCACCGCCGCGACCATCTCGCCGTAGCGGTTGTAGATCTTGCCCTGGGTCAGGGAACGCCCGCCGCACGCCGACGGCGACGACTGGTCGTAGAGCAGCCACTCGTCGGCGCGGAAGGGCCGCATGAACCACATCGCGTGGTCCAGCGAGGCCACCATCAGGTGCTTGCGCTCCTCGATGTGGTTCACCTGGGCCGAACCCAGCAGAGTCAGATCGCTCATGTAGGCCAGCGCACAGATGTGCAGCACGTGGTCGTCGGGCAGCGGGTCGCGGTGCCGGAACCAGACCTGCTGCTGGGACGCCTTGCCCTCGCGGACGCCGAGCCGGTCGCGCGGGACGATCCGCACGTCCCACTCGTCGAACTGCCGGAAGCTGGCGTCGTCGAACACCTTGCTGCTGGACTTGAAGTCCGGGATGTCGTCGGGCGGCGGCGCGAACGGCATCGCGTCCTGATGCTCGATGCCGCTCTGGTCGGTCTGGAACGACGCCGACATCGAGAAGATCGTCTCGCCGTGCTGGATCGCACTTACCCGGCGGGTGCAGAACGAGCCGCCGTCGCGGATCCGCTCGACGGTGTAGATCGACGGCGCGCGCGCGTCACCGGGCCGCAGAAAGTAGCCGTGCAGCGAGTGCACCTGGAACTTCGGGTCCACCGTCCGCACTGCGGACACCAGCGACTGGCCGGCGACGTGACCGCCGAAAGTGCGCTGCAGAAAACCCGATTCCGGGCTGAAGACACCGCCGCGATAGATGTTGACCTCGAGCTGTTCCAGATCGAGGATCTCTTCAATCGCCACTTACCAGCCGCGCTCGGCCAAGCGGTGCGGCTGCGGGATGTCGTCGACGTTGATGCCGACCATCGCCTCGCCGAGTCCGCGTGACACCTTGGCCAGCACGTCGGGGTCGTCGTAGAACGTGGTGGCCTTGACGATGGCCGCCGCCCGTTCGGCCGGGTTCCCGGACTTGAAGATGCCCGACCCGACGAACACGCCCTCGGCGCCGAGCTGCATCATCATCGCCGCGTCGGCCGGGGTCGCGATGCCACCGGCGGTGAACAGCGTCACCGGCAGCTTGCCGGCCCGCGCCACCTCGACGACCAGATCGTAGGGCGCCTGCAATTCCTTGGCCGCGACGTACAGCTCGTCCTCCGACAGCGACGTCAGCCGGCGGATCTCGCCGCCGATCTTGCGCATGTGGGTGGTGGCGTTGGACACATCGCCGGTACCGGCCTCGCCCTTGGAGCGGATCATCGCCGCGCCCTCGGTGATCCGGCGCAGCGCCTCGCCCAGGTTGGTCGCGCCGCACACGAACGGCACGGTGAAGCGCCACTTGTCGATGTGGTTGGTGTAGTCGGCCGGGGTCAGCACCTCGGACTCGTCGACGTAGTCCACGCCCAGGCTCTGCAGGATCTGCGCCTCGACGAAATGACCGATCCGCGCCTTGGCCATCACCGGGATGGTGACCGCGTCGATGATGCCCTCGATCATGTCGGGGTCGCTCATCCGCGACACCCCGCCCTGAGCCCGGATGTCGGCCGGAACCCGTTCCAGCGCCATCACCGCGACCGCGCCCGCGCCCTCGGCGATACGCGCCTGCTCAGGGGTGACCACGTCCATGATCACGCCGCCCTTGAGCATCTCGGCCATACCACGCTTGACCCGCGCTGTTCCGCGAGCGGGAGCCCCCAGATCTGCCCCCGACGTTTCGGATTCCACTGCCTTCTCCTTAGATCGCTACCGATCCAGTCTAGAGGCGACCGCAAATCGATTCGGTCCGCGCCGACGTGATCAGCGATACAGCTGAGCTCACCGGATGGCGCGCGGCGGCCCGTCCGGCGGCGCACCCGCGTCGGCGAGCGCGTTGGCCTCGGCGAGAAGCTCCCCCAATTGCCGCGGGTACACGGTCTCCCCCTGGGTGACCAGACTGTCGATCGTCGCCGCGTCGCACCAGCGGTGACCGTGGATGTAGCTGCGCTCCAGCCCGGAGCGACCGGCGGCCGACGGCTCGAACCGGGCGGTGCGGTGCACGAAGTACAGTTCCTCGCTGCGCATCACCGAGCCGTTGAAGTCGATGACGGCGTCGCGTCGCCACACCGGACCCACGACGTCCTCCGGCGCCAGCAGCAGCCCGGTCTCCTCGTGTAGTTCGCGCACCGCGGCCTGGGCCAGCGACTCCCCTTCCTGCGCGGCGCCGCCGATGGTGAACCACCAGCGCGGGGCGGGCATGTCCCCGCCCGCCGCGGCCGGATCGGATCCGCACAGCAGCAGCACCGCACCGTCGCCGTCGAGCAGGACCACCCGGGCCGACGTCCGCTTGCTCACCGGGGCGGGCTCCCGGGCCGACAGCTCCCCACCCTCGGCGATCTCGAAATAGGTCGGCAGCGCCGCGGTCCCGCCCAGGCGCAGCGCCCGCACCAGCGGACGCTCGCGCAGGGCGAGGGTGTCGCGCACCGCGTCGTTGTGGAAGCGGCGGCCCAGCACCACGCGTGCCTCGGCGTCGGCCAGTTCGGCGACCAGCGGCAACGGCAGCGACGCCGGGTCCACCCGCGCCAGCGCGGCCGACAACTCGTTCTCGGCGGCTTCGCGTCCCGACCGGGGCGCCCGCTCGGCGGCGGCGGCCCGCGCGGCCAGCCGTCTGCCCTCCGGTCCCCCGCCGTAGGCCTCGACGGCCACCGCCCTGGCCACCACCGCGCGCCGAGCCAGCGCCCCGTCGAGCGCCTGCCACGACAGGTCATAGCGCACGTGCAGCCGGTCCAGCCGGTTCGCCGTCTGGTAGGCCCAGCCGACGGTCAGCAGGATCACCGCGACCAGCACCGCGATGACGACCGCGGTCACCCACGGGATCACGACTCGACCTGAACCTTCACCCCGGCGCCGGCGACGGTCTCGTACACCCGCAGGATCTGCCGGGCCACCACCGACCAGTCGTAGCGCTGCACCGCCCCGGCCGCGTACTCGATGTAGCCGGCGCGGGCCGCGTCGTCGGCGAGCACCTCGATCAGCCCCTCGGCCAGCGCGGCGGAGTCGTCGACGGCCACCAGCCGGCCTGCCCGTCGTCGAGGACGCGCCGGAACGCGTCGAGGTCGCTGGCCACCACGGCGGTCCCGGCGGCCATCGCCTCGACCAGCACGATGCCGAAGCTCTCGCCACCGGTGTTGGGCGCGCAGTACACCTCGGCGCTGCGCATCGCCGAGGCCTTCTCGGCGTCGGAGACCTGCCCGAGGAACCGCAGATGACCGGCCAACGGGCCTGCCTGGGCGCGCAGTGCGTCCTCGTCGCCGCGGCCGACGACCAGGATCTCCACGTCGGCGAACCGCTCCACCAGCGCCGGCAGCGTGCCGAGCAGCACCGACATGCCCTTGCGGGGCTCGTCGAACCGGCCCAGGAACAGCACGGTGCGGCCCGGCCTCGGATACCCCGGCAGCAGCGGCGCCGACGCGAAACTGCCCACGTCGACACCGTTGGGGATCTCCACGGCGTCGCTGCCCAGCGCCTCCATCTGCCACCGCCGCGCCAGGTCGGACACCGCGATGCGGCCGACGATCTTCTCGTGCATCGGCCGCAGGATCGGCTCGAACACCGACAGCGTCAGCGACCGGGTCGTCGACGTGTGGAAGGTGGCCACGATCGGGCCCTCGGCGATGTTCAGCGCGAGCATCGACAGGCTGGGCGCATTGGGCTCGTGCAGGTGCAGCACGTCGAAAGCGCCCTGCTGCAGCCACTTCTTGACCTTGCGGTGGGTAGCAGGGCCGAAGCGCAGCCGCGCCACCGAGCCGTTGTACGGAATCGGTACGGCCCGGCCGCCGGAGACCACGAAGTCGGGCAGGGCGTCCCCCGCTTCCGGAGAAGCCGGTGCCAGCACACTGACCTCGTGGCCGTCGGCGCGCAACACCGTGGCCAGCTGCAGCACGTGCGACTGCACCCCGCCGGGAACGTCGAACGAGTACGGGCAGACCATCCCGATCCTCATCCGTAAGACTCCAGGCGGGCCCGGCGCTCGTCGGACAGGTCGGCCAGCCACTGCGGCTGCATCATGTGCCAGTCCTCGGGGTGGGCGGCGATGTTGGTCGCGAACCGGTCGGCCAGGGCCTGGGTGATGGCGATGACGTCCCCGGACGAGGTGTCCAGTTCCGGATAGACCTGCATGCCCCAGTCGTCGGGTTCGAACCAGCAGTGCACCGGCAGCAGCGCGGCTCCGGTCGTCAGCGCGAGTTTGGCCGGGCCCGCGGGCAGCCTGCTCGGCTCGCCGAAGAAGTCGACCGGCACTCCTGTCCGGGTCATGTCCCGGTCGGCCATCAGGCACACCACGCCGTTGCCGAGCAACCGGTCGCGCAGCACGTCGAACGGGGGCCGCGTGCCGCCCGAGAGCGGGACCACCTCGAAGCCGAGGCGCTCGCGGTAGGCCAGGAAGCGGTGATAGAGCGACTCAGGCTTGAGCCGTTCGGCGACGGTGGTGAACGTGCCGTGGTTCTGCACCAGCCACACCCCGGCCATGTCCCAGTTGCCGCTGTGCGGCAGCGCGAGCACCGCGCCGCGGCCGGCGTCCAGTGCCGCCCACAGCAGCTCGATGTCGTTGACGCGCAGTCGTCGGGCCAGGTCCGCGTGGTCCATCGCCGGCAGCCGGAACGCCTCGCGCCAGTACCGCGCGTAGGACGCCAGTGAGGCGCGCATCAGGTCTTCGGGCACGCGCTCCGGGGTCGTCCCCGTCACCCGCGCGAGGTTCTTGCGCAGCTGTTCGGGTCCGCCGTTGCGGGCCGCCCATCGCGCGCCGGCGTCGAAGGTGTTGCGCGCCACGGCCTCCGGGGCCGCACGGACCAGCTGCCAGCCGGCGGCGTAGCCCCAGTCAGCCAGCTGTCCACCCACCGCCGACGGCAGCGAGCGCAGTCCCCGTCCAGTGCCGCCGGACCCGGCCGGGTGCTCTGTCATTGGTCGGTGGTCTTCGGCGTGTCCCCGGTTTCGCGCACCGGCAGCGGGTCCATGGCCGCGGCCGAGGTCCGTACGCTGTGCAACCGCTGCCCCACCGTGACCACGCTGGTGATCGCGAGCAGCCACATCGCGACGTCGAGCAGCCACGGCAGCGGGAAGAACGGCAGATCGGAGAAGCACGCCCCGGCCAGGATGATCAACAGGCGTTCCGGACGCTCGATCAGGCCGCCGTCGCCGTTGAGGCCGCTGGCCTCCGCGCGGGCCTTGATGTAGGAGATGACCTGCGACGACACCAGGCAGATCATGGTGGCCACCGCCAGGCCGGTGCTGTGCAGCCCGAACACCGCCCACCACAGCAGCCCGCAGAACACCGCCCCGTCGCTGATCCGGTCGCACGCGGCGTCGAGCACCGCCCCGAACCGGGTGCCGCCGCCGCTCTGCCGGGCCATCGCCCCGTCGAGCATGTCGGCCAGCACGAAGAACGCGACAGCGAACGCGCCGGCGAAGAGATAACCCATCGGGAACAGGGTCAGCGCGGCCAGCACCGAGCCGGCGGTGCCCAGGATGGTGACACTGTCCGGGGTCAGCCCGAGCTTGAGCGCGCCCTTGGCCACCGGCCGTGACAACTTCGTGTAGGCCGCGCGGGTCATCAGGTAGAAATCGCTCACTGCTGCCTGTCCCACTCGGCGGCCAGCAACCGGCGGGTGTCCCGCAGCAGTTGCGGGATGACCTTGGAGTCGCCGATGACGGTGATGAAGTTGGCGTCCCCGCCCCAGCGCGGCACCACATGCATGTGCAGGTGTTCGGACAGCGATCCGCCGGCCGAGGTGCCCAGGTTGAGGCCGACGTTGAAGCCGTGCGGGCGTGACACCGCCTTCATCACCCGGATGGCCTTCTGCGTGAACGCCATCAGCTCCGCGCTCTCGGCCACGGTGAGGCTCTCCAGCTCGGCCACCCGCCGGTACGGGACCACCATCAGGTGACCCGGGTTGTACGGGTAGAGGTTGAGCACCGCGTACACGAGCTCGCCGCGCGCGACGACCAGCCCGTCCTCGTCGGACATGTTCGGGATGTCGGTGAACGGTTCCGACGACGTCTCCGGACCCGCCTTCACCGCATCGACGATGTAGGTCATCCGGTGCGGTGTCCAGAGCCGCTGCAGCTGATCGGGGTCGCCGACACCGCGGTCTACGATCGTGTCCTCGGAGTCCACGTCACCCCTCGTCCGCTTCAGCGTTGATCTCGACGAGTTCCGCTGTGGGAACCGCGTTCTCGCGGCGGCGCACCCAGTCCACGATGGCCTCGACGGCTCGGTCGCTCGGCACGCCGTTGATCTGCGTGCGGTCCCCGAACCGGAACGAAACGGCTCCGGCCTCGACGTCGCGGTCGCCGGCCAGCAGCATGAACGGCACCTTCTGGTTCGTGTGGTTGACGATCTTCTTGGCCATCCGGTCGTCACTGGTGTCCACCTCGGCGCGGATGCCGAGCCCGCGCAGCCGGCTCACCAGCCCCTCCAGGTACGGGATGTGGTCGTCGGCGACCGGGATGCCGACCACCTGCACCGGCGCCAGCCAGGCCGGGAACGCGCCGGCGTAGTGCTCGGTGAGCACCCCGAAGAACCGTTCGATCGACCCGAACAGCGCACGGTGGATCAGCACCGGCCGCTTACGTGTCCCATCAGGGCTGGTGTACTCCAGCTCGAAGCGGTCGGGCATGTTGAAGTCCAGCTGGATCGTCGACATCTGCCAGTTGCGTCCCAGCGCGTCGCGCACCTGCACCGAGATCTTCGGACCGTAGAACGCCGCGCCACCGGGATCGGGAACCAGTTGCAGCCCCGAGGATTCGGCCACTTCGCGCAGCGTCTCGGTGGCTTCCTCCCACAGCTCGTCGGAGCCGACGAACTTCTCGGGATCCTTGGTCGAGAGCTCCAGATAGAAGTCGTTGAGCCCGTAGTCGGCCAGCAGTTCCAGCACGAACTGCAACAGCCGGGCCAGCTCGTCGCGCATCTCCTCGCGGGTGCAGTAGATGTGCGCGTCGTCCTGGGTCATGCCGCGCACCCGGGTCAGCCCGTGGACCACGCCGGACTTCTCGTAGCGGTACACGCTGCCGAACTCGAAGAGCCGCAACGGCAGTTCGCGGTAGGAACGCCCCCGCGACCGGTAGATCAGGTGGTGCATCGGGCAGTTCATCGGCTTGAGGTAGTAGTCCTGCCCGGGCTTGCGCACCGTGCCGTCCTCGTTGTACTCCGCGTCGATCTGCATCGGCGGGAACATGCCGTCGGCGTACCACTCCAGGTGCCCGGAGGTGATGTAGAGCTGTTCCTTGGTGATGTGCGGGGTGTTGACGAACTCGTAGCCGGCCTCGATGTGCTTGCGCCGCGAGTACTCCTCCAGCTCGCGACGCACCACTCCGCCCTTGGGATGGAAAACCGGTAGGCCCGAACCCAGTTCGTCGGGGAAGCTGAACAGGTCCAGCTCCACGCCGAGCTTGCGGTGGTCGCGCTTGAGCGCTTCCTCGATCAGCTCCAGGTGGCGGTCGAGTGCCTCCTGCGACTCCCACGCGGTGCCGTAGATGCGCTGCAGGCTGGCGTTGTTCTGGTCGCCGCGCCAGTAGGCCGCCGAGCTGCGGGTCAGCTTGAACGCCGGGATGTAGCGGGTGGTCGGGATGTGCGGGCCGCGGCAGAGATCGCCCCACACCCGTTCGCGGGTACGGGGATTGAGGTTGTCGTAGGCGGTCAGTTCGTCGCCGCCTATCTCCATTATCTCGTCCGATGACTCCAGGTCCCCGGACTTGTCGTCGATGAGCTCGAGCTTGTACGGCTCGTCGGCGAGTTCCTCGCGGGCCTGGTCCTTGGATTCGAACACCCGGCGCTCGAACAGCTGACCGTCCTTGACGATCTTGCGCATCCGCTTCTCGAGGGCCTCGAGATGTTCGGGGGTGAACGGCTCGGCGACCTCGAAGTCGTAGTAGAAGCCGTCGGTGATCGGCGGGCCGATGCCGAGCTTGGCCTCGGGGAACATGTCCTGGACCGCCTGGGCCAGCACGTGGGCCGCCGAGTGCCGGATCACGCTGCGGCCGTCGTCGGTGTCGGCGGCAACCGGCTCCACCTCGACGTCGGCGTCGGGAATCCAGGACAGGTCCCGCAACCGACCCTCGGGGTCGCGCACGACGACGACGGCGTCGGACGCGCCGCGGGACGGCAAGCCGGCGTCACGCACCGCCTGCCCGGCGGTCGTCCCGGCAGCGACCCGGATCGGGGCTACGGGGGCGGGGCGGGCGGGGGCGCTCATCGCTGGGTTCTCCAAACGTTCAGGTGGGTGCGGGCCGGGTCGACCGCGACCATGCTATCGGTGCGGGGGCTCACGCCCCGATACCAATGGGGCTATCCAGCCAGCTGTGTTCGATCCCGAACAGTCCCCCGACGAACGCCAGGGCTCCCAGCAACCACAAGGTCCCGACCACCACGGCGAACGTGAGCAGCGCGCCGAGGGCCTGCACCCACAGTCCCTGCTCCTTGAACCAGTCCATCACCGCGTCGTAGCGCTTGCGGACGTACCTCAGCAGCCGGTGCGCCCATTCGAACTCGGTGGCCAGGATCGCCAGACCGAGGAACACGATCGCCCAGCCGGGGCCGGGGTACGGGATGGCCAGGATGCCGACGACCAGCACCAGCAGGCCGACGATGCCGACGGCGATGCGGTAGGCCAGATCGAGGGCGCGGCGTTGCCGCAGCCGGTCCCGCCACCGCGCCCACTTGTGGGTCAGCCCGCGCAGCCCGGTGTCTTCGCTCACGGCTGCCCCGGCTTGAGTCTGACGAACAGCGAATGGGCCTCGGCCAGCACCTGGTCGCCGTCGAGCAGACGCCCCGACACGAAGATCTTGCGGTCGACGATGTCGTCGATGCCGGCGTTGACCTGCAGCTCGGCACCGATCAGCGCGATCTTGCGGTAGTCGACGTGCAGGAACGCGGTGCGCTGGGCCTTGCTGCCGCTGAGCTTGAACGCGGTGAAACCGAGCAGCGAGTCGAACAGGTGGGCCACCGCGCCGCCGTGCGCGGCGCCGTTGCGGCCCAGGTGATAGCGGCGGAACCGGGCGGTGCCGCGGACCCGGCCGTCCTCGGTGACGTGCAGGTCGACCGGCGGGCTGAGGATGTTGCCGCGGTTGGGCAGGTCCATCCGGCGGCCCGACGGCGAGGACCATTCGTCGGCGTCGAACGGCGCCAGCAGCGCCGACGCTTTCTCGATCAGGTCGGCGGCCTCGGTGATCACCGTGTCGGGGGCATCCGCGGCGCGCGCGTGATCCTGCAGTGCCCGCACCGCCTCGACGAAACGCCCGTAGTCCGGTCCCCCGCGGTCGGTGGGTTTCGGCGGATTGAAACCTCCACCGACGCGGGCGTCGAATCCAGTACCGACGCGGGCGTCGACTCCAGTACCGAGGCGGGCGTCGGATCCAGTACCGACGTGTGTGTCAGCCGCGCTGTTGGTGCTCACCCGCCCACCGTATTGGTTGCTCAGCCCGCGGCGGCGCCGGCGTTGCTCAGTGTCTCGAACTCGGCGTCGGTCAATTCGATGGCCGCCGCGGCAACGTTCTCCTCCAGATGGGCGACCTTGGAGGTGCCGGGGATGGGCAGCATCACCGGTGAACGGTGCAGCAACCAGGCCAGCGCGAGCTGCGACGGGGTGGCCCCGTGCTCGGCGGCGATGCGCTGCAGCGGGCCGTCAGGCGCCGCCAGCGGGCCCGCAGCCAGCGGGAACCACGGGATGAACGCGATCTGCTCGGCTTCGCACACCTCCAGCACCGGCTCGGAGCCGCGCGTCGTGAGGTTGTACATGTTCTGCACGGACACGATCGGCGCGATCGCACGGGCGGCGGCCAGTTGGTCGGCGTCGACCTCCGACAGTCCGATGTGCCGGATCTTGCCCTCCTGCTGCAGCGCGGTCAGTTCACCGATCTGGTCTTCGGCCGGGAACTTCGAGTCGATGCGGTGCAGCTGGAACAGGTCGATGGTGTCCACGCCGAGCCGGCGCAGACTCAGCTCGCACTCTTGGCGCAGGTAGGCCGGGAACCCGAGCGGCTCCCAGACGTCCGGGCCGGTGCGCAGCAGCCCGGCCTTGGTCGCGATGACCACGCCGTCGTAGGGATGCAGCGCCTCGCGGATCAGCTCCTCGCTGACATACGGGCCGTAGGAGTCCGCGGTGTCGATGAAGTCGACCCCGAGCTCGACGGCCCGGCGCAGCACCCGAAGGCATTCGTCCCGGTCGGCAGGCGGCCCCCAGACGCCCTTGCCGGTCAGCCGCATCGCGCCGAACCCGAGACGGTTGACGGTGAGCTCACCGCCGAGGGCGAAGGTCGGCGCGGGGGCAGCAGTCACGGCACCGACGGTACGCGGTCGGTGCCAAGCTGGCACCGTGAAACTGACTGATCTGGCGAGCCTGGCCGCTGACCTACCCCGAGGTGGGCGCGACGGCCGCCGAACTGCCCGCGGGCTACCGCCACCTGCGGAAGACGTCGGTGATCGGCCGGGGCCGGGACCGGTTCGAGCAAGCCGCCGCCGCGGGGATGCGGTGGGGCATGCTGCGCGGGGCGGGGCTGCGGGTGGAGGCCACCGCCGTCGAGGCGGCCGTGGGCGCCGAGGTCCTGGTGCACCTCGGACCCGTGGTCGCGCCGTGCCGGGTGGTCTACGTCGTCGACGAGCCCGACCGCCGGGGTTTCGCCTACGGCACGCTGCCCGGACATGCGGTATCCGGCGAGGAGCTTTTCCTGGTGAGCTACCAGCCCGACTCTGAAGCGGTGTCTGCGGAGGTGACTGCGTTCTCCCGGCATGCCACGTGGTGGAGCCGGCTCGGCGCCCCGGTGACCTCTGTGGTGCAACGGGTGGTCACCGACCGGTATCTCCGCGCGCTCTGATCCCCCCTGTGAATTCGCTGAAAGCGCCTGCCGGTGTGCAAAACGGGCCCCATCAGGGGCGCAGCGGTGCCGGGAACCGCCCCGACGACCGCAGCAAACGGTCACAGAGGCAACATTTCCCATGCCCGCACCGACCGTTGCGGTCAGCGGTAGCCTGTAGTGCCATATTGACGCGTAAGTATCGGACGGGTGAGGGATGATCGATCCAGCCGGCATGGAGGCCGCACATCTACGGGTGGCCGAACTTGTCCAGGGACTGCACAACAGGTCCGACACCGACTCCGACACCGTCGTGGCCGAGTTGGCCGAGATCGCCGCTGTTGAGATCCCCGGTGCGCAGTACGCCGGAATCACTTTGAGCCGCAATGCCAATCGCATCGAGACCCCGGCGGCGACACATCACTGGCCGCTACTGCTGGACAAGATCCAGCAGCAGCACCTGGAAGGGCCCTGCCTGACAGCGGCGTGGGAGGAACGGGTTGTCCACGTCCCCGACCTGCAGACCGAGGAGCGTTTCCCGAACTACCGGCGCGACGCGCTGGCAGAGACACCCATTCGCGCGATCATGGCGTTTCAGCTGTTCATCGCCGACGAAACGCTGGGTGCATTGAACGTCTACGCCGAAACGGCCGATGCCTTCACCCCCGAGTCGCGCACTCTCGGACTCATCTTCGCCGCGCACTCGTCGGTTGCCTGGAATTCCGCGCGCCGCGAAGACCAGTTCAAGCGCGCGCTGGCCAGCCGGGACATGATCGGCCAGGCGAAAGGCATGATCATGGAGCGCTACCACGTGGACGCCGTCCAGGCCTTCGAGTTGTTGCGCAAGCTGTCCCAGGACACCAACGTGCCGCTGATCAAGGTGGCCACCGAACTGGTCGCCGACGCGCAGGCGTCGACCGCCTGACCGTCCCGAGACAGCCTCTCGCCCAATCACTTCGAACTGGACGGCGCCGGCCGTCCGAACCTCTCGCAGCGGGAGGACGGACGGCCGGGGCCGTTCGGGTCTAGTGGGTGTCCCACCGGTCCCGGCGCTCACCCGCCGGCGCCGTACCCGTGATCAGTGCCCGCGGGATCTCGGCGTTGACCGGAGCCGCACCTGAATCACCTTGGGTGGCAGACCAATCCGTACCGACACAGAGCAGATCGGACGGGACCGGCACCTCGCTGGGAAGCGGCACCGGCAGGCCCGGGATCGACGGGATGCTCAGCGACGGCGGCGACACCAGGTTCGACAGGCTGGTCGCGGCCAGCGGGGTGAACGGGTCCGGCGGGCCGGGGACGCCGACACTGACCGATCCTGCTCCGCCCGGCACCGGAGCAGGCGGCGGCGGAAGGACACTGACCACCGAGGACGTCGCGTCCTGGACCGACCGGATCATTCCGGGAGGCGTCAGCAGATCTTCGAGCGCCACCGAGCTGCCCGGGGTCCCGGGGATCGGGGATCTCGGCGTCGCGGTGTTGACCCCGGTCGACGTGCCCGGGGCCGGCGGCAGACCGGGCGTGTTCCCGGGCACCGAGGACGCGGCAGGCGTGCCCGGCGTGGCGGGCAGCGGCGGCGTGCCCGTGTTGACCGAGACGCCGGTCGAGGACGGCGGAACCGGCGGCGTCCCCGGAGTCCCACCGGGAACCGTGACCGCCGCAGGCGTCCCGGGGACACCCGGCGCGGGCGGGGTCACCCCACCGACCGGCACCGCACCCGGACCACCGGGAACACCCGGCACAGGCGGCGTGGCCACCCCGGCCTCACCGAAGATCGGCGCACCGGGGACACCCGGGGCGGGCGGAGTCACCACACCGACGGGCACCGCACCCGGACCACCGGGAACACCCGGCGCGGGCGGAGTCACCACACCGACGGGCACCGCACCCGGACCACCGGGAACACCCGGCACAGGCGGCGTGGCCACCCCGGCCTCACCGAAGATCGGCGCACCGGGAACTCCGCCCGGAACGGCGGCACCAGCGGCGGCATCCAGCGGTGCACCCGCACCGACACCGGCACCGCCACCGGGGACACCGGCTCCGGCACCGACTGCTCCGGCGGCGCCCTCGACGGGCGCACCTCCGCCGGGCACACCGGCGGCACCTGCTTCACCGAAGACGGGCGCGGCGGGCGGTCCCGCGGGTCCCGCCACTCCGGCAGCCGCGTCGATCGGGGCACCGGGCGCAGGAACCCCCGGCGGCGGAACCAGGCCGGCCTCACCGATGACCGGGGCACCCGGGACACCGGGTGCGGGCGGCGTCACGACGCCGCCCTCACCCCCGGCAGGGACGACAGGCAGACCCGGGGCCGGCGGGGTCGCCACACCGGCGTCACCCACCACCGGAGCACCGGGCACACCCGGAGCAGGAGGCGTCACCACATCCACCCCACCACCGGCAGGCACACCAGGCACACCGGGAGCAGGAGGCGTCGCGACCTCGATCGCCGAATCCACCGGCACCCCAGGCAGACCCGGAGCGGGCGGGGTCGCCACACCGGCCTCACTCACCACCGGAGCACCGGGCACACCCGGAGCAGGAGGCGTCACCACATCCACCTCACCACCGGCAGGCACACCAGGCACACCGGGAGCAGGAGGCGTCGCGACCTCGATCGCCGAATCCACCGGCACACCAGGCACACCGGGAGCAGGAGGCGTCGCGACCTCGATCGCCGAATCCACCGGCGTCCCAGGCACACCCGGAGACGGCGGGGTCACCACGCTCGACGACGCCTCAATCGGCGCACCGGGCACACCCGGAGCCGGCGGGGTCGCCACCTCGATCGACGAATTCACCGGCGTCCCAGGCACACCCGGAGACGGCGGGGTCACCACGCTCGACGACGCCTCAATCGGCACGCCGGGCACACCGGGTGCAGGCGGCGTCGCCACTTCGAGCGCGGTATGCACCGGAGTTCCGGGCACGCCCGGAGCCGGCGGGGTCGCCACATTGACCTCACCACCGGCAGGCACACCGGGCACGCCGGGAGCAGGCGGCGCCGGGATCTCCACCGAGGATTCGACAGGAGTGCCGGGTGCCGGCGGCGCCGGCGGCGAGAACGTCTCGACAGTGCTCGACGACGGGGTTCCCGGTGCGGGTGGGGCAGGCGGAGAGAACGTCTCGACCGTGTTCACCGAGGGGGTGCCGGGAGCTCCGGGCGCGGGCGGCGTGGCGCCCTCCACCGAAGACTCGACGGGAACACCAGGCGCTCCCGGCCCGGGCGAGGTGGCGATCTCGCTCGCACCGTCAACCGGGGCACCCGGCGCAGGAGGAGCGGGCGGGGTCACCACACCGGCCTCGTCAACCACCGGGGCACCCGGCGCAGGAGGAGCGGGCGGGGTCACCACACCGGCCTCGTCAACCACCGGCGCACCCGGCGCAGGAGGAGCGGGCGGCGTCACGACGCCACCTTCGTCGACGACGGGAACACCGGGGCTACCGGGAGCCGGCGGGGTCACCACGCCGCCGTCACCCACCACCGGGGCGCCCGGCGCGGGCGGACCGACAGGCGGCACCACACCCGATGCACCCTCCACCGGAGCGCCCGGCGCGGGCGGACCGACAGGCGGCACCACACCCGACGCACCCTCGACCGGCGCGCCCGGGGCGGGCAGGCCGGCCTCACCGGCAGCCGCGGCCAGCGGCGCACCGCCGCCCGGGACACCGGCGCCACCGCCGGCACCACCACCGGGAGCCACCGCACCCGCGGCGCCTTCCAGCGGAGCGCCCGCGCCGCCAGGGCCTGCCAGGGCGCCGGGAGCGGGAGCCGCACCGGCCTCACCGAAGATCGGCGCACCCGGAGCAGGCGGGGCCGGAGGCAGAACAGCACCGGCTGGCATCGCCGCGGGACCACCGGGGACCGGGGGAAGCGGCGGCAGCGCCGCGCCACCGTCACCGACGATCGGCAGACCCGGGACCGGCGGTGCCGGCGGGCCCGGATTACCCACCGGAACGCCTGCGGGCGCACCCGGCACCGGCGGTGCGGGCGGGGTCCCGCCATTGGTCGTGGTCACCGCGGGCGCACCCGGCACCGGCGGTGCGGGCGGTGTCGCACCCGAGTTCGGGATGCCCGTCGATCCGGGCGGAGCGGGCGGAACAGGCGGCGTCGCACCGCTTGTCGACGTCGAGGCGGGCGTACCCGGGGACGGCGGGACGGGCGGGGTCGCGCCCGAAGAAGGCCGGAGCACCGAGCCCGGGGGCGTCGGCGGCGCGGGCGGCGTGCCGATCGAGGACGACGAGCTGGCCGGCGGCACGACCACCGGAGGAGCCGGCTGACCGGGGTTGGTGAAAGCGCGCGCGGTGTCCGTCAGGGCCTGCGGGATATCGCCGGGACGAGACACCAGCTGCTGGAGAATGCCCACGCACGGCACACCGCCTCGAGTGGGGTTCGCGTTTGCCGATGGGCTCAGCACCGGAGCGCTCAGGAAGATCCCCGCGCTGCCCATCATGACAACGACCACGCCCTTCTTGGTCCGTGACATCTGATCCCAGTCCTTCTACGTCGTGCTGCGCGAACTCCGTTTTGCGGCCTTACGGGGCTTACTGAACCGACAATTTGAGAAATCACCGACGCGACAAATCTGGCGTTATCCAACCGTTGCGAAGGAGAAGCGTTCCCGTCACAGACGAGAAAACCGTCTCAGCGCGGAGAAACCAGCGTCAAGCTGGGGAAACGATGCCGATCAGGGTGGGCAGGGCGAACCCGCCCGCCGGGTCACGGTAACGGGGCACGCCACGTCAGCGTGGTGCCGCCATCCGGACGCGCCCGCACGGTGAAGGAGCCGCCCACCTCCACGGCACGTTGCGACAGATTCGCCAGCCCGCTTCCGGTGACGTCGGCGTCGATTCCCCTGCCGTTGTCGACGACTTCGATCGACAGATCGTCGTCGACGGTGACCAGCACCGTGAGCGCCGTCGCACCGGAGTGGCGAACAACGTTGCTGACCGCTTCGCGCACCACGGCCTCGGCGTGATCGGCCAGTGTCGCGTCGACCACCGAGAGCGGGCCGACGTACTGCGCCGAGGCGCGGATCCCCGATTCAGGGAAGGCGGCCACCGCCTCGTCGAGCCGCTGGCGCAGCCGGGTGATCGCCGAGGAACCGCCGTGCAGGTCGAAGATCGTCGTGCGGATCTCTTGGATCACATCCTGCAGGTCGTCCACGCAGCCGGAAAGCCGTTGCTGCACTTCGTCGGAGCGTGCGCGCGCGATCGTGCCCTGCAACGACAGTCCGACGGCGAACAGCCGTTGGATCACGTGGTCGTGCAGATCCCGGGCGATGCGGTCCCGGTCGGTCAGGATGCTGAGTTCGCGCATCCGGTGTTGCGTGCTGGCCAATTGCCACGCCAGCGCGGCCTGGTCGGCGAATGCCGTCATCATGTCCAGCTCGTCGATCGAGAACGTCTGTGCGCCACCATCTCTCACCGCGATCAACACGCCGGGAACGGCATCGGTGGCCCGTAGCGGCAGCACCAGGGCCGGCCCCGTCACACCGCCGATGCCGACGTCCTCGCCGCTGAACCTGCCCGGCAGCCGCTGGGTGAACGCGGCACCGACCGCGGTGCCCGCGACGGGAATGGGCGGCGGCACGCCGTCGATGAGACCGGCCCAGGCCGCCACGGTGAGTTCGTCCACCTCCTCGGCCGGCAGGTCCGGATCCTCCGGGATCGCCACCATGGTGGTGCGGGCCCCGCTGAGCTTGTGCGCGGTCTCGGCGACGAGGCGGAACACCCCGGCGGGATCGGTGCCCGACAACAACTCGGTGCCGATGTCGCGGGTGGCCGCGATCCACTCCTGCCGGGCACGCGACTGCTCGTAGAGGCGGGCGTTCTCGATCGCGATGCCCGCCGCGGCGGCCAGCGCCTCGACCAGGACCTCGTCGTCCTCGCTGAACGGCTCGCCGCCGATCTTGTCGGTCAGATACAGGTTGCCGAACACCTCGTCGCGGATGCGCACCGGGACACCGAGAAAGGTGCGCATCGGCGGATGGTTCGGCGGGAAGCCCACCGACGCAGCATGGGCCGAGATATCCTCCAGACGAATGGGTTTGGGGTCGTCGATGAGCACCCCGAGCACTCCTCGGCCTTCCGGGAGATGCCCGATCAGGTCTCTGGTGGCCTCGTCGATGCCTTCGTAGACGAACTCGACGAGTTCATCCTCGGAACCCCGCACCCCGAGCGCGCCGTACTGCGCGTCGACCAGGTCGATCGCGGTGTGCACGATGGTGCGCAGCGTGGCGTCGAGCTCCAGACCCGAGGTGACCACCAGCATCGCCTCGACCAGGCCGTCGAGTCGGTCGCGGCCCTTGATGATCTGCTCGACGCGGTCCTGCACCTCGTTGAGAAGCTCGTGCAGCCGAAGCTGGGACAGGGTGCCGCGCACCGCGCGCAGCCCGCCGTCAGGTTCGGCCTCGTCGATCTCCCCCACACGACCATGGTGCACCACGGACGCGGCGCCGTGGTTGAGGACCATTGGCCCTGTCCCGGAAACCACCGCCCGTGCAGGCTGGAAGGTGAACCGGAGGAGGCCAGATGACTACGACACCGGTACCCGCCGTCACGATCGTCCACGCACTGGGACTGGCCTGCCGGGCGCCTTCCCTGCACAACAGCCAGCCGTGGCGGTGGGCCATCACCGACGCCGGGGTGGATCTCTTCGCCGATCCGCAGCGGCTGCTGCGCACCGCAGACGCGTCCGGCCGCGAGGCGCTGATCAGCTGCGGCGCGGCGCTCGACCATTTCCGGGTCGCGATGGCCGCCGCCGGGTGGCAGACCCACGTGCAGCGCTTCCCCGATCCGGACAACACCTGCCACCTCGCCCGAATCGAGTTCAGCGCGACCGCGGACGCCGAGGATCACCGGCGGCGCGCCGACGCGATCCTGTTGCGGCGCAGCGATCGGCTGGCGATGGCCGCCCCGCCCGACTGGGAGCTGCTGATCGAGGCGCTGGAGCTCACCTCGCGCCACGGCGCGGCACGGCTGGCGGCCGTCGCCGACGACGTGCGGGGCCCGTTGGCCGAGGCCTCCCACCTGGCCGATGCGCTGCGCCTCTACGATTCCCGGTATCACGCCGAACTCTCCTGGTGGACAGCGGATTTCAACACCGGCGAAGGGATTCCACACAGCGCACTGATCTCCGCGGCCGAGAGCGACCGGGTGCACGTCGGCCGCGCGTTCCCGGTCACCACCGCCCCGGATCGGCACGGCCGTCCCGACGAGGACCACGCCGGGATCCTGGTGCTGTCCACCGACGACGACTGCGCCGAGAGCGTCTTGCGGTGCGGCGAAGCCTTGTCGGCGGTGCTCCTGGAGGCCACCATGGCGGGGATGGCGACCTGCACCGTCACCCACATCACCGAGATCCCCGAAGGGCGCGACGTCGTCGCCGCGCTGATCGACAGCACCGCGATCCCGCAGGTGCTGGTGCGGGTCGGGTTGGCCCCGGCGCTGGATCCCAGTCCCCCGCCCACTCCCCGCCGTGCCGTGGAAGACGTGCTCGAGATGCGCAGCGGCTCCCGGTGCTAGGGGCACAGGAACGACCCTGCATCGTCGTCGGCATCGACGGGTCCCCGGCGGCAGTGGACGCCGCGCTGTGGGCGGTCGAGGAGGCCGTCGAGGCCGACATCCCGCTGCGGCTGGTCTACGTGGTCGACGCCGCACCCGGCGCGGTCGATCCGCAAGACCAGGCCCGCCGCGTGGCGACCGGCGAGATCGCGTTGCGTCACGCGCTGACCGCCGTGGAGGCCACCGAGCGCCCCGTCAAAATCGAGCTCGAGATGCTGCAGGGCAGACCGGTCGAGACGCTGCTGGAGGCGGCCCGTCCTGCGTCGCTGCTGTGCCTCGGCGCGCGCGGGTTCAGGCACTCCACCAGCGGCCGGATCGGTTCCACCGCGGCGGCGCTGACCGCGGCGGCGCGCTGTGCGGTCGCGATCGTGCGCGCACAACGGCCGCAACACCGCGCCGAACGCGCCGTGGTGATCGAGTACACCGACACCGACGCGGGCGGCGAGGTGATGCGCCGCGGGCTCGACGAGGCGCGCCGACGGCACGCACCGGCACGGGTGCTGACCCCCGCCGAGGTCAGCGCGCGCTGGGACCGCAGGCTGGCCGAATGGCGCCACACCTTCCCCGATGTGGACATCTCCGCGGTGCACGATCCCGGCGGCACCCTCGGCTACCTCTCGGCCCACGGGGACGCCGTCCAACTGGTGGTCACCGCCCGCAACCGGCCCGACGGCATCGCCGCACTGCTGGGCGCCCCCGGGAACGCGGCCCTGCGCGACACCGATTGCTCGATACTGGTGTGCGAACCGCACACCGCACTGTGATCAGTGCCCACCTGGACAGGGACGACGTCACGAATGCTGAAGGTTTTCCTGGTAGACGACCACGAAGTGGTCCGGCGAGGACTGATCGACCTGCTGGGCAGTGACCCCGAGCTGGACGTGGTCGGCGAGGCCGGCACCGTCGCCGAGGCGCTGACCCGCATCCCCGCGGCCCAGCCCGACGTCGCGGTGCTCGACGTCCGGCTGCCCGACGGCAACGGCATCGAGTTGTGCCGCGAACTCCTGTCCCGGCTTCCCGACCTGCGCTGCCTGATCCTGACCTCGTTCACCTCCGACGAGGCGATGCTCGACGCGATCCTCGCCGGGGCCAGCGGCTATGTGGTCAAGGACATCAAGGGCATGGAACTGGCCCGGGCCATCAAGGAGGTCGGCGCCGGCCGCTCGCTGCTGGACAACCGGGCCGCCGCGGCGTTGATGGCCCGCTTGCGGGGCGAGGGCGCACCCAGCGACCCGCTGTCCGGACTGAGCGAGCAGGAGCGGGTGCTGCTCGACCTGCTCGGTGAAGGGCTGACCAACAAACAGATCGCGGCCCGGATGTTCCTCGCCGAGAAGACGGTCAAGAATTACGTGTCCCGCCTGCTCGCGAAACTCGGGATGGAACGCCGCACCCAGGCGGCGGTGTTCGTCTCCAAACTCGAACGGCAACGCCGCCCCGACTACCCCTAGCCCGCCTACCTCAGGGGCGATTCGTCAAGGCCGACAACGATTTCGGCCAGATCGCGGCGCGGAGTGGACGGCAACGGATCGGCGTTGACCGGAGCCCAGCCCACCCGCAGCAGCATCTGCGGATGTCCGTCGGCGCCGAACACGTCGCGGCGCAACTCATCGCGGGTGTCGGCGATCTCCAACGGCTCGGTGACCGGGCAGCTGGCCAAACCCAGTGCCGTGGCGGTGAGCAGCACCACGCTGGTCGCCTCCCCCGCCCGCAGCAAGGACAGCCGGTCGTCGTCGACGGTGCCCAGTGCCAGCACCGCCGCGTTGTCGTCGTCCCCCTCGGCGTTCGGGGTCTGCGACAACACCCCGCCGGCGAACGCGCGCAGCGGGATCGGTCCCCTGCCGTCGGCGCCGGGGACGCTGTGGGCCGGGACGCCCGCGGTCGAGGCGTAGCGCCCGCTCCAGGTCGCCAGCTCGGCGAGATAGCCCGCGTCCGCGCCGTGCCGGTGGGCCGCCGCGTTCACCAACCGGGTCAGGCCCACCAGATCGTCGACGCGGCGCAACAGCACCCCGGCCCGGGCCGCGCGGGCGCCCATCAACGCGATGTCACCGCGCGGCACCGGCCACGAGCTGTAGTACCGGCGGTCGGTGCGCCGACGCGGAATCGCCGCGGCCAGCGTCACATCCACCTCCGCCGCCGGGTAGCGGTGCAGTTCGAGCACCGCCAGGTGCTGCGGGTCGCCCGCGTCCGGGAACCTGTGCACCTTGGACTGCCAACCCAGCGCCGCCAGGGCCACCACACAGTGGTTGAGCGCGGCGCCGCAGCTGAGCATCAGGTCACGACCGTCGGGGTCGGTGTGCGGCAACAAGAGGTCCGGATCGGCGAACAGGTCCAGGCGCTGATCGCCCACCCGCCACCGCCACGGTTGTGAGTTGTGCACCGAGGGGGCACGACTGGCAAGCGACAGCGCGGACCGCAGGGTGTCGCCATCGGGAAAATGACCGGACATCGCTTCTTTTCCCTTCGGGAGTTCTCGTCCCCTCCAGGGTGCGCTGTCGACGGCACCACGGTCAGGGCACAAAGACCTCTTCTGGGCCGTTCAGCGCAACCACACCGCGGTGTCGGGCGGGAGCACCCGCTCGACTCCGGGTTCCGAGGCCAGCGCGACCGTCGCCCCGGCCGGCAGGCGCACGTCGTCGGTGCCGGTGTTGACCCAGCACTGGGCATCCCCGCGCCGGAAGGCCGCCACGTCGGGGGCGACCTCGATCCATTCCACCGGGCCGGCGCTCGACCACAGCTCAGGACGCAGCCGCAGCGCCTCCCGGTACAGGTTCAGCGTCGAACCGGGGTCGTGCTCCTGGGCCTCGGCGCTGCGTTGCGCCCAGTGCCCGGGCTGCGGCAGCCACAGCACCGCGCCGGGGTAGGGCGAGAATCCGTAGGGCGGTTCGGTCCCGTTCCAGGGCAACGGGATTCGGCAGCCGTCCCGGCCGACGTCGGTGTAGCCGGACTGCACCCAGGTCGGGTCCTGACGCGCCTCGGCGGGCAGGTCCTCGATCTCCTCCAGCGCGAGTTCCTCGCCCTGGTAGACATACGCGGTCCCGGGCAGTGCCAGCTGCACCAGCGCCGCGGCACGCGCACGCCGCCGGCCCAGCGCGTGATCGGGCACCTCCTCGCCCCAGCGTCCCCGCTCCCACTCGGTGTCGACCAGATGTGCGGGCTGGGATCGCGAGAACCGCGTCACGGTGCGGGTGACGTCGTGGTTGGACAGCACCCAGGTCGGCGGCGCGCCGACCGACGCGGCGGAGCTGATCGCGTCGTCGACGACCTTGCGCAGCCACTCGGCGCGCCACGGTGCGCGCAGGAAGTCGAACTGGAACGCGGTGTGCAACTCGTCCGGGCGCAGGTAGCGCGCGAGCCGTTCGTTGCTGGGCACCCACGCCTCGGCGATGAAGATCCGCTCCGGGGCGTAGCGCTCGGCCACCGAACGCCAGCCGCGGTAGATGTCGTGCACGCCGTCCTGGTCCCAGGCCGGGTGACGGCCCTCGGTGTGCAGCATCACCTGCGATTCGGCGTCGGCGTCCGCGCCGTCGGGCAGCCCCGCCTCCTTGACCAGCCCGTGGGCGACGTCGATCCGGAAACCGTCGACGCCCCGGTCGAACCAGAACGCCAGGATGTCCTCGAACTCGGCACGCACCTCGGGGTGCTCCCAGTTCAGATCCGGCTGTCCGGGGGCGAACAGATGCAGATACCACTGGCCCTTCAGCGGACCGCTGTCCACCCGGGTCCACGCGGGACCCCCGAACACGCTCTGCCAGTTGTTGGGTGGGGATCCGCCGTCCGTGCCGCGACCGGGCCGGAAGTGGTACCGCTGCCGCGCGCCGGGTTCGTCGGCCAGCGCCGCCTTGAACCATTCGTGCCGGTCCGAGGTGTGGTTGGGCACGATGTCGAGAATCACCCGGATGCCCAGCGCGTGCGCGTCGGCGATCAGGGCCTGCGCGTCCTCCAGCGTGCCGTAGGCCGGGTCGATGTCGCGGTAGTCGGCGACGTCGTAGCCCGCGTCGGCCATCGGAGACGGGTACCACGGGTTGATCCAGATCGCGTCGACGCCCAGCTGCGCCAGGTAGGGCAGCCGGGCGCGCAGGCCCTGGATGTCCCCGACGCCGTCACCGTCGCCGTCGGCGAAGCTGCGAATGTAGACCTGGTAGACGACGGCGGTGTGCCACCAGTGCGACTCTTCAGCAGACAACGGTCGATCCTCCACAGCGCGATACCCGACGAAAACGTTCTCTCGTCCAGATTCGTGTCACGACAGGCGGGTGTCAACTCGGTGCACCACTGCCCCCCGACAAGGTCGCGCCGGCGCGCCGCACACCCTGCAGCGCTCTGAAATCTCTGTACCGCAACATATTTCGATCATCATCGGGGGCGACGGTCCGGCCGCGGACATCACCGACCTCACCACGGTCGCCCGGCACCAGGGAACTCCCGAAACAGCGCCACCGGTGACCACATCGGCGACCCGGCTGGTGATCCGCGGATCCACCGCCCCGCCACGCTGACACCCTTCCCCACCAGGCCTGTGAGGTGTGACACACTCTCAGACGTACCGAATGTGCTGCCCGTGGCCCTCATCGGAGACCACAACTTCATAGACGAGGACGTGATGAAACGGATTCAGTTCGCCCGCGGGCGACGACGTCGGGCGATCGCGCTGGCCAGCGCACCCGTGATCGCGGCGACGTTGTTGTCGGCCTGCGGTAGTCAGGGAGGCCCTCCGACGCTGACGTGGTACATCCTTCCCGACAACGGAGGCTCTGTCGCCCGCGCCGAGCAGTGCGCGGACGCCTCCAACGGCGCCTATCAGGTGCGCATCGAATCGCTGCCCAGCACCGCCACCGCCCAGCGTGAGCAGATGGTCCGCCGCCTGGCCGCCGGTGATTCGTCGATCGATCTGGTCAGCATGGACGTGGTGTTCACCGCCGAGTTCGCCAACGCCGGTTTCCTTCGCCCGTACACCGCGGAAGAGGCCGATCGGCTGACTGCCGGGATGCTGCCCGCCCCGATCGAGACCGGCATGTGGGAGGACACCCTCTACGGGGCGCCGTACAAGTCCAACGCCCAGCTTCTCTGGTACCGCAAATCGGCGGCCGCCGCGGCCGGCGTCGATCCCGCATCGCCGACGTTCACCTGGGATGAGATGCTCAAAGCCGCTGTCGGCCAGAAGAAGAAGATCGCGGTCCAGGCGCAGCGCTATGAGGGTTACACGGTGTTGATCAACGCGCTGGTGCTCTCCGGTGGCGGCGCGCTGCTGGAGGACGTGGAGGCCGGCCGCAACGCCAAGCCGTCACTGGCCACCCCGCCCGGCGAGAAGGCCGCCGAGATCGTCGGAAACCTCGGTCGCTCCCCCGCCGCACCCACCGACATGTCGAACGCATCGGAAGAGCAGGCCCGCGCCAACTTCCAGTCCGATCAGGGCATGTTCATGGTCAACTGGCCCTACGTGCTCGCCGCCGCGCGCAGCGCGGCCGAGGAAGGCACTCTGGCTCAGGAAGTCGTCGACGACATCGGCTGGGCCCGCTACCCCAGGGTGTCCCCCGACCTCCCGAGCGCGCCGCCGCTGGGCGGCGCGAACCTCGGTATCGGCGCCTACACCAAGTACCCGGAACAGGCGGTGGCGCTGGTCGAGTGCATCAACGCCGAACCGAAGGCGACCCAGTACATGCTGGACGAGAGCGAACCGTCCCCGTATTCGGCGTCCTACGACAGTCCGGAGATCCGGGAGACGTACGAGAACGCCGACCTGATCCGGGAGTCCATCGGCGACGGCGGCCCCCGCCCGCCGACGCCGTTCTACACCGACATCTCGGGCGCGATCCAGCAGACCTGGCACCCGCCGGCCTCGGTGAATGCCGAAACACCGGAAAGGACAGACCAATTCATGGCTGACGTGCTGGCGGGAAGGCGACTGCTGTGACCGCCTTGGCAGACCCGCCGATCCAGAAGGATCCGGGTAAACCCTCGGTCAGCGAACGCGTCAAGGGCGAACGCCGGCTCGGGCTCTACCTGACCCTGCCGTCGTATGTGGTGATGCTGCTCGTCACCGCCTACCCGCTCGGTTACGCACTGGTGCTGTCGCTGTACAACTTCCGGCTCACCGACCCGGAGGGACGCAGCTTCGTCGGGCTGGGCAATTACCTCGTCATCCTCACCGACCCGATCTGGTGGAACGACTTCGTCACCACCTTGGCGATCACCGTCGTCACCGTGGCCGTCGAACTGGTGCTCGGGTTCTGGTTCGCGTTCGTGATGCTGCGCATCGTGCGGGGCCGCGGTCCGCTGCGCACGGCCATCCTGATTCCCTACGGCATCGTCACGGTGGTCTCGGCGTTCATCTGGCGCTACGCGTTCGCCATCGACTCCGGGTTCGTGAACCAGTGGCTGAACCTGACAGAGTTCGACTGGTTCGGTAACCGGTGGTCGGCCATCTTCGTGATCTGCCTGTCCGAGATCTGGAAGACCACGCCGTTCATCTCGCTGCTGCTGCTCGCCGGTCTGGTGCAGGTCCCCGAGGACATGCAGGAGGCGGCCAAGGTCGACGGCGCCACCGCATGGCAGCGGCTGTGGAAGATCACCCTGCCGAACATGAAGGCCGCCATCATGGTCGCGCTGCTGTTCCGGACGCTGGACGCCTGGCGGATCTTCGACAACCCGTACGTGATGACCGCGGGCGCCAACAACACCGAGACCATCTCGTTCCTGGCCTACCGGCAGAACGTCACGCTGGTGAATCTCGGTATGGGATCGGCGGTCTCGGTGCTGCTGTTCCTGTCGGTGGTCGCCATCGCCTGGATATTCATCAAGGTCTTCAAAACCGACCTCTCGCAAGTCAGGGGTGACCAGTGACCAAGAACACCAAGTGGTGGACGATCGCGGGCATCGTGATCGTGATCTACAGCTTCGTGCCGATGCTGTGGATGATCAGCCTGGCGTTCAAGCCGCCGTCGGACATCGTCTCGGGCAAGCCGTCGTTCCTGCCGAGTTCGATCACCTTCGACAATTTCGCGCAGATCTTCAGTGAGCCACTGTTCACCCGGGCGCTGATCAACTCGATCGGGATAGCGATCATCGCGACGGTCATCTCGGTGATCATCGCGATGTTCGCCGCGTACGCCATTGCCCGTCTGGAGTTTCCGGGCAAAAAGGTGCTGCTGTCCTTGGCGCTGGGCATCGCGATGTTCCCGCAGGCCGCGCTGGTGGGCCCGCTGTTCGACATGTGGCGCGGGCTGGGCATCTACGACACCTGGCTCGGCCTGATCATCCCGTACTTGACCTTCGCACTGCCGCTGTCGATCTGGACGATGTCGGCGTTCTTCCGCCAGATTCCGTGGGAGATGGAGCATGCCGCGCAGGTCGACGGTGCCACGGCGTGGCAGGCGTTCCGCAAGGTGATCGTCCCACTGGCGGCGCCGGGGGTGTTCACCACCGCGATCCTGACGTTCTTCTTCTGCTGGAACGACTTCCTGTTCGCGATCTCGCTGACGTCCACCGACAGTGCCCGTACCGTTCCGGCGGCGCTGGCGTTCTTCCAGGGGGCGTCGTACTTCGAATCACCGGTGCCCTACATCATGGCGGCCTCGGTGATCGTGACCATCCCGGTGGTCATCCTGGTTCTCATCTTCCAGCGGCGCATCGTCGCCGGTCTTACTTCCGGAGCAGTGAAGGGATAGCCCCATGGCAGCAATCACGATGCGCAATATCGTCAAGAAGTACGGTGACGGCTATCCGGCGGTCAACGATGTGAGTCTGGACATCGCCGACGGCGAGTTCATGATCCTTGTCGGCCCGTCGGGTTGCGGCAAGTCCACCCTGCTGCGGATGATCGTCGGGCTGGAGGACATCACCTCCGGCGACATGCTGATCGGCGACAAGCGGGTCAACGACATGGCTCCGCGTGACCGGAACCTGGCCATGGTGTTCCAGAACTACGCGCTGTACCCGCACCTTTCGGTGTTCGAGAACATCGCGTTCCCGCTGCGGCTGTCGGGCAAGTTCTCCGACGAGGAGATCCGCAAGCGGGTCAACGACGCGGCCGCGACGCTGGAGCTGACCGAACACCTCGACCGCAAGCCGGCCAACCTGTCCGGCGGGCAGCGGCAGCGCGTCGCGATGGGCCGGGCCATCGTGCGCGAGGCCGACGCGTTCCTGTTCGACGAACCGCTGAGCAACCTCGACGCCAAGCTGCGCGGCCAGATGCGCACCGAGATCCTGCGGCTGCAACGCAAGCTCGGCGTCACCACGGTCTACGTCACCCACGACCAGACCGAGGCGATGACCCTCGGCGACCGGGTCGCGGTGCTGAGAAAAGGCGTGCTGCAACAGGTCGCCAGCCCGCGTGAGCTCTATGACCAGCCGGTGAATCTGTTCGTCGCCGGCTTCATCGGTTCTCCCCCGATGAACTTCGTCCCCGCCAAGGTGCGCGGCGACGAGATCGAGTTGCCGTTCGCGAAAGTCCCGCTGCGCGACGAGTGGCGCGAGGTGGTCGAGAACGACAAGGTCTACATCGCCGGCATCAGGCCGGGAGCGTTCGAGGACGCCGGATTCGTCGACGACGACAAACGTTCGCGCGGCGTCACTTTCGACGTCGATATCGACGTCACCGAATGGCTGGGCAACGAGCAGTACGCGTTCGTGCCGTTCGAGGCCTCGCCCGAGATCGTTGGCCAGCTCGCCGAGCTCGCCAACGAGCTCGACAGTGAGCAGTTGCGTACCCAGATCTGCGTCGAGCTGGATCCGCTGAGCCGGGTGCGCGGCGGCGACAAGGCCACGCTGTGGCTGGATGCCGAACGCCTGCACCTGTTCGACCCACACTCCGGCGACAATCTGACCAGGGTGACCGAGACCGAGTCCCGCGGCAGGCACGCGGCGGCCACCGGCTGAGCCTGCGGACGCCCGGCGATGGCCGCCCCCGAGCTGCGGCTACGGGCACCCTGCCCGGGTCTCATCGCGCTGCCCTGGGACCGGCCGCTCGCCGACTGGACGGCGCCTGAGGTCCCGCTGCGCGACATGCGGGTGGGGCCCAGCCGACATCTGGTGCGGTTCGTCCACTGCGACGGCGAGCTGTGGGCGCTCAAGGACCTCCCGCCCCGTATCGCCGCCCGCGAGTACGGCGTGCTGAGCCGGCTGGAGGAGATGGGCCTCAACGCCGTGCGCCCGGCCGGACTGGTCTTCCAGCCCGGGTTCGACACCGCGGTGCTGCTGACCCGATATCTCGTCGGCTCGTGGCAGTACCGGCGGCTGTTCATGCGGCTGCCGCCGGACGCGCCCAAGCACCGGGCCCGGTTGTTCGACGCGATGGCCACGCTGCTGGTGGAACTGCACCGGCACGGCGTGTTCTGGGGCGACTGTTCGCTGGCCAACACGTTGTTCTCCCGAGACGGCCAGGTGCTGCAGGCGTTCCTGGTCGACGCCGAGACCAGCGAGGTGCATCCTGGCCTGTCCGACGGGCAGCGCAACCACGACATCGACATCACCGTCGAGAACGTCGCGGCCGGGCTGCTGGACATGGCGGCCAAACTCGAACGCCCGGAGCTGCAGCCGGGATTCATCCAGGAAGCCGTCGACATCAGGGCCCGCTACGAGCAGCTGTGGGGTCTGCTCACGGCGGAGCCGACCTTCGGTTTCGCCGACCGCTACCGGGTCGAGGGCACGATCCGCAAACTCAACGAGGCCGGATTCGCCGTCGAGGAGGTGTCGCTGCGGCCGGTCAGCACGGACACCGACGACCTGCGGCTGCACGTGGCCGTGGGCGACCGCAAGTACCACGCCCAGCAGCTGCGGCGGTTGACCGGGCTGGACGTCGGCGAAGGTCAGGCGCGGATCCTGCTCGGGGACCTGCAGGCCTACCAGGGCCAGCTCTGCTACGAGGCCGGCCACGACGTCGACGAGCGCACCGCCGCCCAGCTGTGGGTGATGGAGGTGGCCACCCCCACCATGCACCGGGCCCATTCCGCGGTCGGCGGGATCGGCAGCCCGATCCAGGCCTACTGCGACCTGCTGGAGGTCCGCTGGTTGCTCTCCGAACGCGCCGGCCACGATGTCGGGACCGAGCGCGCGCTGCAGGCGCTGGCACGCAAGGTGGTGCCGTCGGAGTCGGCCGCCCAGTTGTCGGTGGTCGAGGACCCTACCCAGCCGTTCTCCGTGCTCGACGACGACTGACGGTCACGACACGCGCCGCAGTGCCTCGTCCACGGTCTCGCACAGGTTGAGTTCGCCGTCGAGGCCGACGAGCGTCAGCGGCCTCTTGGTCGCCGAGCCGGTGGCGACCACTGCGAACCCGGCCGCGGATCCGGCCTGTTCTCTGGCCTGCTCGCTGGCCTTGATCAGCACCGTCATCCCGGCCGACGCCAGAAACGTCACATCTGACAGGTCGATGACCACCGCCGCCGGGGCGGCGTCGAAGACCTGCTGCAGCGCCGCGGTGACCTCGGCAGCGGTCGCGGCATCCACCACCCCCGACACGGTCACCACCTCGGCGTTCTCGACCGTTCGGGTGCTGATGGCGACTTCGCTGCGGCCGGGCGGAAAGGCAGGACTGCTGATCTCGTCGGTCATATTGCGCTTTCGGTACACGATCTGCGGGACGGGCTGTTCTGAGATCATCTCAGAATGGACGTCCGCTCCAAGAACAACGTGCGGGTGACGGGACGGGCCGACGGCCGCCCGATCATGCTCGCCCACGGATTCGGCTGCGACCAGAATCTGTGGCGGCTGGTCGTGCCGCTGCTGGCCGACCGGTTCCGTCTCGTCCTGTTCGACCACGTCGGTTCGGGCGCCTCGGATCCGTCGGCCTGGGACGCGCAGCGCTACACCGGCCTGCAGCAGTACGCCGACGACGTGCTGGCGATCGTCGACGAACTGGAGCTGCGCGACGTCGTGTTCGTCGGCCATTCGGTGGCATCGATGATGGGTGTGCTCGCCGCCGCGGACTCCCCCGCCGCGTTCGCCGGGCTGGTCCTGCTCACCCCGTCGCCGTGTTATCTGGACGACGGGCCGTACCGCGGCGGGTTCAGCCGGTCCGACATCGACGAACTGCTGGATTCCATCGAGAGCAACTACCTGGGCTGGTCGCGCGCGATGGCGCCGGTGATCATGGGGACCCCCGATCGCCCGGAGCTGGAAGCCGAACTGGCAGAAACGTTCTGCCGCGCCGATCCGGTCCGGGCGCTGACATTCGCCCGCGCCACGTTCCTGTCCGACAACCGGGCCGATCTGGCCCGCGTCACCGTGCCCACCACGATCGTCGAATGCGCCTACGACTCCCTGGCGCCCCGTGACGTGGGCGCCTACTGCCACGCCCACATCGAGGGCAGCACGCTGGTGACGCTGGACGCGGCGGGCCACTGCCCCCACCTGAGCGTCCCCGAGGCGACCGCGGCCGCCATCGCGGACTTCGCCGAGAGCCTGTGACCGACCCACGGCGCCGGCACTTTCCGGACGCGGTCGACGATTTCTTCGACAACGCGCCGTGCGGCCTGCTGCTCACCGGCCCCGACGGCCGCATCACGCTGGCCAACCACACGTTCGCCGGCTGGGTCGGGCATCCGCCGCAGGAGTTGGCGGGACGCCGGTTTCCCGATCTGCTGGCCGCAGGCAGCCGGATCCACTACGAGACGCATTTCGCCCCGCTGCTGCAGATGACCGGTTCCCTCACCGGCATCACCCTCGATCTGATCGGCGAAGACGGTTCGCGGCTACCGGTTTTCGTCACCGCCAACGTCAGGACCGGCGCCGACGGCGCCCCGGTCGCGTTGCGCATCACCGTGCAGGACGCCACGGAACGGCGCTCCTACGAACGCCAGCTGCTGGAGGCGCGCCGCGTCGCCGACCGCGAACGTGAACGCGTGCAACTGCTGGCCGCGACCCTGCAACGCTCGCTGGTGCCACCGAGTCTGACCCCGCCGGACGGCCTGGTGGCCGCGGCGCACTACCACACCGCGTCCCCCGACGACGTCGGCGGAGATTTCTACGACCTGTTCCCGCTGACGCGGCACAAGTGGGGCATCTTCCTCGGCGACGTGTCGGGTAAGGGCGCAGGCGCGGCCGCCGTCACGTCGCTGACCCGCTACACCCTGCGCGCCGCCGCGGCCTACGACGACGACCCGGTCACCGTGCTGCACAACCTCGACGCGGTCCTCAGCCACGAGTTCCACGGCGACGACCCCCACTTCTGCACCGTGCTGTTCGGGGTGATCGCGCCGACCGCCGACGGGTTCGACGTCGAACTGGCCAGCGGCGGGCACCCGCCTGCGCTGCTGATGTCGGCGTCGGGACAGACCCGGTATGTGCACACCACCGGGGGTCAGGCCGTCGGCATTCTCAAGAAGCCGCGGTTCGTGGCGCGGACGGTCCATCTCGGGCCCGGCGACACGCTGGTGCTCTACACCGACGGGCTCACCGAGGCCAGAACCGGGCCGAACCGGCGCTTCGACGATCACGACGACTTCCTCGACTTCGCGCGCCGGGAGAGCCCCACCGACGCGCCGACCTTCGTGGCCGCGGTACAGCGCCTGCTCGACGGCTTCGGTGCGGGCCTGGAAGACGACACCGCGGTGATCGCGGTGAGTGTGCCGCCACCGACCTGACCCGACTTTCCGCAGATGCGGCCAGGGTGACACAATCACTCCTCAAAAGCGGAAGCTCTGCGCCGAGAGGGGGCCACATGCCGGACATCCGCGTCAGGGACGCGGCCACCCTGCTCGGGGTCAGCGACGACACCGTGCGGCGCTGGATCGACAGCGGCAACCTGCCGTCGGCCAAGGACGGCACGGGCCGCACCGTGATCGACGGGAAGGCGCTGGCCGAGTTCGCGCGCGACCACGCGTCCCCGCCGCCGGACCCGTCCGGAGTGGGCAGTTCGGCGCGCAACCGGTTCGTCGGACTGGTCACCAAGGTCACCGCCGACCGGGTGATGAGCGAGGTGCAGATGCAGTGTGGACCGTTCACGGTGGTGTCACTGATGAGCACCGAGTCGGCCCGTCAACTGGGCCTGGAACCCGGAGTCGTGGCCGTCGCCGTGATCAAGGCGACCAACGTCATCATCGACACCCCGGGAGGGACTTCGTGACACCGGCCGTCGGTGTCCTCGCGGCGTTGACCATCGCCGCACTGGCCACGGGATGCTCTGCGAGAGCAGATGATTCGGAGGCGGCCACCGGCGACGTCACCGTCTTCGCCGCCGCGTCGCTGCAATCCACGTTCACCGAACTCGCCGCGCGATTCGAAAACGATCATCCCGGAACCGAAGTCACGTTGAACTTCGCGGGCTCGTCGGACCTGGTGGCCCAGCTCGCCCAGGGCGCGCCCGCCGACGTGTTCGCCTCGGCCGACGCGACCACCATGACCAGGGCCCTCGACGACGGACTGGTCGCCGGGGCGCCCCAGGACTTCGCGACCAACACGCTGACCATCGTCACCCCGGCGGGAAACCCCGCGGGGATCACCTCTTTCGAAGATCTGACCGACCCCGCGATCCAGGTCGTGGTGTGCGCACCGCAGGTGCCGTGCGGGACAGCCACCGAGAAGGTGGAGAACGCGGCGGGCGTGACCCTCACCCCGGTCAGCGAGGAGTCCGCGGTCACCGACGTGCTCGGCAAGATCACCTCCGGCCAGGCCGATGCAGGCCTGGTCTACGTCACCGACGCCGCGGCCGCCGGTGACCGGGTCACCACGATCCCGTTCCCGGAATCCTCCGAGGCCGTCAACACCTACCCGATCGCCACGCTGACCGAGGCGGCCGATCCGCCCGCCGCGCAGAGGTTCGTCGAGTTGGTCACCGGCCCGCAGGGGCGGGAGGTGTTGTCCGCGGCGGGGTTCGGCACGCCGTGAGCGTCCGCCGACCCGTCGCCGCGCCGACGCAGGTGGGACTGCCGGCCTGGATCTACCTCCCCGCCGCGGCCGGGGCGCTGTTCGTGCTCACCCCGCTGCTGGCGATCCTGCTGCGGATCGACTGGCCGCACTTCGTGCCGCTGATAACCTCCGAATCCTCCCGTGCCGCTTTGCTTCTCAGCCTCAAGACGGCGGCGGCCAGCACCGTGGTCTGTGTGCTGGTCGGCGTTCCGATGGCGCTGGCGCTGGCCCGCGGACAGTTCCCCGGCCGCTCCGTGTGCCGGGCGCTGGTACTGCTGCCGCTGGTGCTGCCTCCGGTGGTCGGCGGCATCGCGCTGCTGTACACGTTCGGCAGGCAGGGCCTGCTCGGGCAGCACCTCGACGTGCTCGGCATCCGCATCGCGTTCTCCACCACCGCGGTGGTGCTGGCGCAGTCGTTCGTGTCGTTGCCGTTCCTGGTGGTCAGCCTCGAAGGCGCGCTGCGCTCGGCCGGATCGGATTACGAGCGCATGGCCGCCACCCTGGGCGCCAGGCCGACCACGGTGCTGCGCACGGTGACGCTGCCGCTGGTGCTTCCCGGCCTGATCTCGGGCGCGGTGCTGGCCTTCGCGCGTGCCCTCGGCGAGTTCGGCGCCACGCTGACCTTCGCCGGGTCGCTGCAAGGTGTCACCAGGACGCTGCCGCTGGAGATCTACCTGCAACGCGAGACCGACCCCGACGCCGCCGTGGCGCTGTCGCTGCTGCTGATCGTCGTCGCCGCCGCGATCGTGATCGCCACCGCCGGCCGCCGCCTTGCGGGGCCGTTGTGAGCGGCGTGCGGATGCGGGCCCGCCTGGATCAGCGCGGGATCGACGTCGACCTGTCCCTCGACGACGGTGAGGTGCTGGCGGTGCTCGGGCCCAACGGCGCCGGCAAGTCCACGCTGCTGCACCTGATCGCCGGACTGCTCCGGCCCGACGCGGGCCGCATCGAGGTGGGTGCGACCGTGGTCACCGACACCGCGTCGGGGACGTTCGTGCCGCCGCACGCGCGGCGCGTCGCGCTGCTGAACCAGCAGCCGCTGCTGTTTCCGCACATGACCGTGGAGCGCAACGTCGGTTATGCGCCGCGCTGCCGGGGCCGGTCCCGCAGGCAGGCCCGCGACTGCGCGCAGCGGTGGCTGGCGGCCGTCGGCGCGGCCGACCTGGCCGGCGTCCCGCGCAACTGTCCGGGGGCCAGGCGCAGCGGGTGGCGCTGGCCCGTGCGCTGGCCGCCGAGCCCCAGCTGCTGCTGCTGGACGAACCCATGGCCGCCCTCGACGTCGCGGCCGCGCCCGCGATGCGCCGGCTGTTGCGCGAGGTGCTGCGCGATGCCGGCCGCACGGCGGTGATCGTCACCCACGACCTGTTCGACGCGCTGGCCGTGGCCGACCGGGTCGCGGTCGTCGAGAACGGCCGGATCGTCGAGAGCGGCCCGGCGCGGGAGGTGCTGACGGCCCCCCGCAGCGACTTCTCCGCCCGCATCGCCGGGGTCAACCTGGTTGCGGGCACCGTCGCCGAGCCCGGCGTCGTGCGCACCGCGTGGAACACCGTGATCTCGGGGACCGGCGACGTCGCCGTCGGCGCGGCCGTCGTCGCCCTGTTCCGGCCCGACGCGGTGGCGGTGCACCTGGATCCGCCCCACGGCAGCCCACGCAACGTGATCGAGCTGACCATCGGCGAGGTGGACGTGCACGGGGACGGCGTCCGGGTGCGGGGCGCCGACCAGCCCGACGGCGGCACCGGCCTGGCCGCCGACATCACGGTGGCGGCCGCCGCCGAGCTGAACCTGGTGCCCGGACAGACCGTGTACTTCGTGGTGAAGGCCCGCGAGGTGCAGTTGCACCCCGCACCGGCCGCGGCCTGACCTGCACCGGCCCGCCGTCATGCGCGGATGGGCCGCTGCATTGGGTAAATTACTGGCCGACCCGGTCCGGCGACGATCCCCGGCGGGCGGAGATGGTATCCGTGATCTAGGTGGTGAACTTGTCGGGCAGGTGGCGCGGGCCGGCGCAGGCACCCGAGGGAAGCCGCCGCGCCGATCTCGACGGGCTGCGAGGCCTGGCCATCGCCCTGGTCGCCGTGTTCCACATCTGGTTCGGCCGGGTGTCCGGCGGCGTGGACGTCTTCCTGGTGCTGTCCGGCTACTTCTTCGGCGCGATGGTGCTGCGCCGCGCACTGGACCCCCAGTCGTCACTCAACCCGCTCCCGGTGCTGCGCCGGCTGGCGCGGCGGTTACTGCCCGCGCTGGTCGTGGTGCTGGGCTTCGCGGCCCTGCTGACCGTGACCATCCAGCCGCAGACCCGGTGGGAATCCTTCGCCGACCAGAGCCTGGCCAGCCTGGGCTACTACCTGAACTGGCACCTGGCCGGAACCGCAGCGGACTACAGCCGCGCCGGCGAGGCGGTCAGCCCGCTGCAGCACCTCTGGTCGATGTCCGTGCAGGGCCAGTTCTACCTGGCGCTGCTGGTGGTGGTCCTGGTACTCGCCGCGCTGGTCCGCCCGATCGCCGGCGCCCGGCTCAAGGGCGTGCTGATCGCGGTGCTCGGCGCGCTCACCGTGGCGTCGTTCTGGTACGCGGTCCTCGCGCAGGCCGAGCACCCGCCCAGCGCGTACTACGACAGCTTTGCGCGCGCCTGGGAACTTCTCGCAGGCACCGTCGCGGCGCTGCTGTTCACCGGGCTGCGGATGCCGAGGTGGCTGCGGACCGTGGCCGCGGCCGCCGGAATCGCGCTGATCGTCTCATGCGGCGCCTGGATCGACGGGGCGCAGTTGTTCCCCGGACCGTGGGCCCTGGTGCCGGTCGGTGCCACCCTGCTGGTGATCGCCGCCGGGGCGGGGCGGCCGGACAAGGTCGCCGCCCCGCTGCGGATGCTGTCGGGCCGCGTCCTGATCTGGCTCGGCGCGATCGCGTACTCGCTGTATCTGTGGCACTGGCCGTTGCTGATCTTCTGGCTGGTACACACCGGGCGGGCCGGCGCGGGCGTCCTCGACGGCCTCGGGGTGCTGGCGGTGTCGCTGCTCCTGGCGTTCCTCACCCACCGCTTCGTCGAGAACCCGCTGCGCTACCCGGCCGCCCGGCCGGAAAGCCCGCACCGGGCCGCGCGGGTATGGGGCTGGCTGCGCCGCCCCACCGTCGCACTCGGTGCCGCGGTGGTGCTGCTCGCCGTCGCGCTGGCGGCGACATCGTTCTCCTGGCGTGAACACGTGACCACGCAGCGCGCCCACGGTCATGAACTGGCCCTGCTTCCCGAACGCGACTACCCGGGCGCGCGGGCGCTGACCAACCGGCTGCGGGTGCCGGAACTGCCGATGCGGCCCAGCGTCCTGGAAGCCCGCGACGACCTGCCCGCGACCACCCAGGACGGCTGCATCAGCGACTTCCTCAACCCCGACATCATCAACTGCATCTACGGCGATCCCGACGCGCTGCGCACCATCGCACTGGCGGGCGGCTCACACGCCGAGCACTGGATCACCGCACTGGACATGCTCGGCATGCGCCACGGCTTCCGCGTGGTCACCTATCTGAAGATGGGCTGCCCGTTGACCACCGAACTGGTGCCCACGATCGCGATCTCGGACAACCCCTATCCACAGTGTCACCAGTGGAACCAGGACGTGATGAACAAGCTGGTCGCCGACCGGCCGGACTTCGTGTTCACCACCACCACCAGGCCCAGGATCGACGGCCCGGGCGACATCGTGCCGGAGGGCTACCTCGGGATCTGGGACACGTTCGCCGCCAGCGGCATCCCGGTGCTCGGCATGCGCGACACCCCGTGGCTGGTCAGGAACGGGTGGCTGAGGGACCCGGCGGACTGCCTGGCACGCGGCGGCGACGCCGTCAGCTGCGGGGTGAAGCGGTCCTGGGCGCTGTCGGACGTCAACCCGACGCTGGCCTACACCGAGCAGTACCCGCTGATGCGACCGCTGGATCTCAGCGATGCCGTCTGCGACGCCACCGACTGCCGGGCCGCCGAGGGGAACGTGATGGTCTACCACGACTCTCATCACGTGTCCGCGACGTACATGCGCACCATGGCCGACGAGTTGGGCCGGCAGCTCAGGGTGGCCACCGGCTGGTGGTGAGCGGGTCCGCCGGTCACGGGTGCGGCGGCCGACGCAGCGTGCGGGGACGCAGGAGCGCGGCGAGTTCCTCCCTGCTGTTCACGCCGGTCTTGGCCATCGCCTTGTAGATGTGGCCCTCCACGGTCCGGGGCGAGAGCACCAGGCGATCGGCGATGTCGCGGTTGGACAGGCCCAGTCCCAGCAGCGCGATCACCTCGCGCTCCCGCTCGGTCACCGGCAGGTCCGAGCCCGCGGCCGTCAGCGCCGGGGTGTGCACTCCCCCGCCGTCGGCGGACAGTGCGTCGGCCCGTGCCGCGCAGCCCAGCGCCGAACCGCGCAGACCCGCACGCCGGTACAAGACCACCGCGTGCGCGGCCGCGTCCACCGCCGCGATGAGATCACCCATGTCCTCGAAGACCTCCGAGACCGCCGCGAGCTCGGCCGGGTCACCGGCCTCCAGCGCCGCGGCCAGCCGGGCAGCCACCTGCACCCGGGGACCGTCGATGACCGCGGCCAGCTCACGCAACCGTGGATGGGTGGTCCGCGCGCCGAACTGGGTGGCCAGTTGCAGGCATTCCACCTCGACGGCGAACTGCCCTGCCGCTGCGGCATTCTCGGCGGCGCGGCCGAGGACGCCGATGGCCTCGCTGGTGGCCCCCTGGCCTGCGGCCACCCAGGCCTCGGCCACCGCGGTCTCCGCACTCAGCGACCGGAACGGCCGTCGCTTCGCCCGCAGTACCGCCAGAAGTTCTGCGGCACCGTCGATGTCGCCGGTCGCCGCGAGCGCGACCACGTACGGAACGCGGTAGCGGTAGCCCCAGCCGAGGTCGTGGCCCGCGGCGGACAGCGTGGTCGTCGCCCGGCCCAGCAGCGACCGCGCGTCGGCGACCCGGCCCGCCCCGAGGGCGGCGCGACCGGCGATCGCCACCCCGAGCAGCCGTGCGGCTCCGGGCAGGTCGGCGGCGTGGCGCCGTTCCCGCTCGGCGAGTTGCCCGGCCGACCGCACCCGGCCTGCCATCAGCAGCGCGCCGATGTGGGCGTCGGCGATGTTGCACCGCAACTGAGGGGCGTCGGAACTGCGCACGATCTCATAGCCGGTCTCGGCGACGGATTCCGCGACGCCGGTCCGCCCTGCGTCGCCGTGGATGCTGGTCAGCACCCACGCCACCTCGCCGCCGATCGGCGCGGGCAGGTCCTGAAGATCCAGGTCCTGCGCCGCGGCCAACGCATCCCCCGGCCGGTCGGTGGCGAAGGCGTGCACGGCCCGCACGGCGGCGATCTCGTCGCGTGCCGGCGCGGACGTCACGCGCCCGGCTGCGGCGATGATCTCTTGCGCCCGTGCGGGTTCGGCCAGTGCCCACAGCATGTTGCTGGCCCGGAAGAAGGTGTAGCGGGCGAAATCCGCCTCGCTCAGTGCGGCGGTGTCGACGGCGGTGAGCACTTCTTCGGCGGTGTCGCCGTGGCCCAGCCAGGACAGCGCGTGCGCGCGGACGAACTGCGCCGCCGGACCCGCCCCGGCCCGGCCCGCCGCCTCGGCCAGCCGTTCGGCGAGCGGCAGGTCGGCCAGGCAGACCGCCCCGCGGGCCGCGCACAGCAACAGGTCCGCGTCGGGTTCGAGGTCGGAGTCCAGCGTCAGCGCCGCCCGGCGCACCAGGATTCGGACCTCGTCGCGATCCGGGGCCCCGGCCAGTTCGGTGGCGACCAGTCCGCGTAACCGGCGCAGCCGGGTCGGCGCGGTGCGGTTGCGCCGCACCTCTCCGTACAGCGGGTGCGCCACCCTGACCTCGGGGCGCGGACCGTCCCGGTCGACGCTGACCAGGCCGTGCACGTCGGCCTCCTCCACCGCCGCAGCATCGGTGATGCGTTGCAGCACAGCAAGTTCCAGAGGTTCGCCGACCGCGAGCACATCGAGCACGGCGGCCACCTCGGGGCGCAGCGCCCCCATCCGCGATTCGATCAGCTCGACCAGCGTCTGCGGCACCGAGGGTTGGCCGCTCCAGCACCAGTGGTCGTGGCGCCGGGTCAGCCGGCCGTCGGCCAGTTCCTGTTCCACGATGTGCCGCAGATAGAGCACGTTGCCACCGGTCAGCCGGTGGAGTCGGCCGAGCGACTCCGCGTCCACCGGCCCGCCGAGGGTGCGGGTCAACAGCGTCGCGGTGTCGCCCCGAGTCAGCGGCGCCAGCGTCAGCCACTCGAAATCGGCGAGCCGCCACAGTTCGGTGAGCCCGCCGGGGGCCGCCTCGCCCTCCCGTAGCGTCACGACGAGCTTGGCGGTGCGGCGGTGCACGATCTGGTGGAGCACGAACAGCGACATGTCGTCGAGTTGGTGCGCGTCGTCCACCCCGACGAGCACCGGCCGCGGCGCCGCGGTGAGCCGTTCGATCACGCCGCAGACCGACTGCAGCGCGTGCGTGTCAGCCGGATCGGCCCACGAGGCCATGGCACCCAGCGGGATGGCGCGTGCGGCCGAGGAACCGGCGATCCAGCGCACCTCGTCGCCGCGGGTGGCCGCGCCGTCCAGCGCCGCCGATGCCACCCGGCTCTTGCCCACGCCCGCCGCCGGAGATCACCACACCGGCGATGGCGGCGTCCGACAGCGCCGCCTCGATGAGACGGGTCTCGTGTCCGCGGCCTACCAGCGGCCACGCCAACCGCATCCGCTCAGCGTAAAGCAGCAGGTGGCGTGGCGCCCGGGTTTATCCGACCACCACCGGCGGGGCTGGGTGCGTGTCGGCCCTGCTGCGACGCCGCACCGCGAGCGCGGTCGCCCCGGCCGCCAGTCCACCACCGATGAGTAACGGCCAGAAGAGCATCTGGGCGAGCGCGACCCGGCGCTGCACCTTGACACCGCGACGGACGAGGGAACGACTACGACGGACGACGCTCACGGCATCGGCCTCCTTTTCTCTGGCTGAATCGGCCCTTTACCCGGCAGCCCGGCACGGCAAACGGCAGCTATCCCTGCCGGCCGCGGGAGCGGCGAAGTTTGCGGCCCCGCAACCGATTCTCGCGGTCCTTGGCCCGGTTCTTGTCGATCACGGTGGTGTCGCGCAACGGCAGCTTCAGGGTGTCCTCGGCCCTGATCCCGGCCTGAAGCTGACGACCGCGCTCCATTTCGGCGTCGATCTCGGCGCCGAAGAGCAGCGCCAGGTTGGTCAGCCACACCCACAGCAGGAACACGATGACCCCGGCGAGGGTGCCGAAGGTCTTGTTGTAGTTGCCGAAGTTGGCCACGTAGAAGCCGAAGCCCAGCGAGGCCACCACCCAGGTCAGGATCGCGATCGCCGCGCCGATGCTGATCCAGCGGAACTTCGGCTGCCGGACGTTCGGACTGAGGTAGTACAGCGCGGCCACTCCGACCACGATGAGCGCGAGCAGCGCCGGCCAGCGCGCGACGTTCCAGATCGCCAGCCCGGTCTCGCCGATGCCGAGGTAGCCGCCGACCGCCTCGGCGACCGGTCCACTGAGCGCCAGCACCAGCGCGACAGCGGCCGCGACCAGCAGCCCCACCAGCGTGAGCAGCAGCTGCTGTGCCCGCAGCTTCCAGATCGGCCGCCCCTCCTCGACCTCGTAGATCCTGTTCATCGCGCGCCCGAACGCGCCGACGAAGCCGGACGCCGACCAGAGCGCGCCGAGGATGCCTGCGACCAACGCGAAGCCGGCCGACGGCGCGTTGACGAGATTCTCGATGGGCCCGCGCAGCACGTCGACGGCCGCGCCGGGGCTGACGTCGTCGACGATCTGCAGGATCGCGTCCGCGGTGCGCTCCCCCTGGCCGAGCACCCCGAGCAGCGACATCACCACCACCAGCGCGGGGAACAGCGACAGCACCGCGTAGTAGGTCAGCGCGGCCGCCAGATCGGTGCACTGGTCCCGGCTGAACTGGCTCACGGTCTGCCGCAGCACGTACTTCACCGACGGCCGGGTCAGGTCGGACGGCGAGTCGGGTTTGGCCGGGTGGTCAACGGGCGGGGCGTCTGGCTTGTTCAGGTCTTCGGCGGGCGGCGCGGCCTCAGGGTCCGGTCCGGCCTCCGCACGGGGGTCGGGGCGGGGGCTCGGCTGGACCGGCAGCGGGGCGTGCCGAGACCGTCGGGAACGGGTCAGCGCACCGGTCGCCACACCGACGACGAAGGCCCCCAACACGGCAGTCGGCCGACGCTTGCGCACGACCGTGCCGCCGGTCCCGAGCTGGTGCTGACCCTGAAGACCACTGACCTGTTGCGGCATGGCCGGGTGATGCCCGCGCCCGTCGGTGACCAAACTCCGGGGACCGCCGTCCAGAGCCGGGGGCAGCGTCCGCGGTGTCGGCCGGATATCAGACCGGACTCCTTTCACACCGGCAGGTTTATTTTCCGCAACCGCCGGACATACCTATCTCGCAATTGCAGACCCACACCACCTCGGATCGGAGCAAATAGTGATCATCCTCGGAGTCATCCTGTTGTTGATCGGATACTTCACCGGACTCTCGATCCTCTACACCATCGGCGGGATCCTCGTCGTCGTCGGCATCGTCTTGTGGATCCTCGGTGCCGTCGGCCGCCCGGTCGGTGGTCGAAAAGTCTGGTTCTAGACCGGCTGCGCGCCGCCACACCCGGGTGAAGCGGCCCCGGGTGGGCGGCACCCAGCGCGAACAAGCGGCGATGGCAGAACGCTGAGAACCCTCGCATCGGGGTTGCGATTGCCGGTCCAGCCAGTATTCTCTTCAGCAGGTGATTGAAGTGAGTCACCATCTCGCAGCAGGAAATGCTTGAGCGTCCAGGCGTTTTGCACATCGAGGCGACCTACCTACCGCCGCAAGCGCATGTCGAGAACCCGGCGTGACCCGTTGGTCCGAATACCAATCGCTAGTGAGCGGTCCACAGCGTGACGAGGATGCTCACCCCTCAGACAATTCGCCCGCCGGGGACAGATCACCGCCCCGGTAGAGGCTCTTCGCGAGCCGAACGGCATCGAGCGTTCCCTCCGTCATGTGCACGACCCGAAAGCGTGACCCGTGCAGACGATCGAACACCCCAAGACCACTGCCGCCCGGACCATCGCCAGGACCACTGCGACGACCGTCCCCGCCCCGATCACTCAAACCGGGACGATCGAGCGCAGGCAACCGGGCAGATCCCGGTCCCGTAACAGCGGCGCTTACGACGACGTCGTGGACATGTTCCGCGAGCTGGCCACCCTCGACCCCGCATCGGCTGCGTATCAGCGCCAACGCGAGGTGATCATCGAGCGGTGTCTGCCCCTGGCCGACCACATCGCGCGCCGCTTCCGGGGACGCGGCGAAGCCCACGAGGACCTCGTCCAGGTCGCGCGCGTCGGCCTGCTCAACGCGGTCAACCGTTTCGACGTCGACGCCGCGAATGACTTCCTGGCGTTCGCGGTGCCGACCATGATGGGTGAGGTCCGCCGGTACTTCCGCGACCACGGCTGGTCGTTGAAGGTGCCACGCCGGCTCAAAGAGCTCAATGTACGGATGAATGCGGCAAAGTCCGAGCTCACTCATACGCTCAATCGGGCGCCGACACCGAGCGAACTTGCCGAGTATCTCGGAATGGACCGGGACGAGATCGTGGAAGGGCTGGTCGCCGCGAACGCATACTCCACCCGTTCCACCGAGCAGGAGACCATGCTCAACGGTGACGGCGACGGCCTGACCCTGCTCGACACCATCGGCGGCCCCGACGAGAACATCCAGCGCGTCATCGACGTCGAGACCGTGCAACCGCTCTTGGCCAGCCTCCCGGCTCGCGACCGGATGGTCTTGCAGCTGCGGTTCTTCGACAACCAGACGCAGAGCCAGATCGCCGAACGCATCGGCGTGTCACAGATGCACGTGTCGCGGCTGCTCAGCCGGGCGTTGGCTACGCTGCGCGCGCAGATCGGGTGAGGCCGAGCCGGTCAGCGGTGCGACTTCGTCCGAGCCAGCGCCAGGGCCCCTGCTGCGGCAGCAAGGCTGCCGACGGCGAAGGTGCCGGCTGCTATCCCCCGCGCCGGTTTGCGTAAGCCTCCGTCGATGACCGCGGCATCGGCCGACGGGTCGAACAGGTTGCCGTCGCTGGTTGCCACCGGCTCGGCCCGGTCGAAGTAGGACTGCATGAGCCGCGCCGCGATCCGCGCGGTGAGCACCGGATTCGCCGCGTGTACGACCCGGGTGAGGACGGCAGAGCCGCCGATCACCGTTGTGGGCCTTGGTTTGTCGCACAGCCGTCCGATGGCCTCGGCGACCCGGCGCGCATCCAGCACCGGTGGCGGCGCGGAGATCCTGCGCCCGACGTAGTTGGCGCCGTGGCGCAGTCCCGGGGTGTCGACGAACCCCGGGTAGACGTCGCAGACATGGATGTCCGGGTACTGCGCCAGCTCCCCGCGCAAGGCTTCGGCGAAGCCACGCAGACCGAACTTGCCTGCGCTGTAGGCCGCCGCGAAGGGCGCGGCGGCGAAACCGCCGAGCGAGATCATGTTGATGAATATCCCGTGGCCCTGCCGCAGGAAAGTCGGCAGCACAGCATGTGCGTCGTTCATGTGGCCGATCAGATTGATCCGGATCACCTGCTCGTGCGACTGCATCGGTGTCTCCTCGTAACGTCCGACGGCTCCGGTACCGGCGTTGCTCACCCACACGTCGACGCCACCGAGATCAGCTGCGGCACGCTCGGCCAGCACTCGCACCGCTTCGCTGTCGGTCACGTCGGTCGGCACGCAGATCGCTTCGCCGCCGAGCTGTTCGCACCGTCCGGCCACTGTCTGCAGCGCTTCGGCATTGCGCGCCGCCAGCACCAACCGTGCACCCCGCTTCGCCAGCAATTCGGCGGTGGCCTGCCCGATTCCGCTCGACGCGCCGGTGATGACGACACGGAGCGGCTGGGTGCGTTCTTGTGTGGGCCGTTTCTGTCTGGGCAATGAAGTCTCCTCGAATTTCGGCGGCGTCGGCCCGCTGGGCGGCGTGCACCGGTGGTGCTACCCCATGACGGTGTGGTTATGCCCTCACTGGGTTTGGCGGCAAGGAGACCGGGCAGACAGCACGGCGTGACTACGTCGACGAGCCATGCACTGGCGGTGCGGATGGCAATGCTGGCCCGCAGCGTCGCAGTGCCGCGGACGGTTGAGGAGATCTTCCAGGAGGTCACTTCTGCTGCGGCAGAGTTGATACCGGGCGTGGACACCGCCGGGATCCTGCTGATCGGCAAGGGCGGCAAGTTCGAGTCCCATGCGATCACCACCGAACTGCCGCACCAGCTCGACGAACTCCAGCAATCGCTCCAGGAGGGACCATGCCTGGAGGCCGCAACCGGCCATGACGTCGTGCGCACCGACGACTTCCGCCACGAAACACGTTGGCCTGCCTACACCGCTGCCGTGCAGAAGCTGGGCGTGCTCAGCAGCTTGTCGTTACGGCTCTACACCCACGACCGAACCGCGGGTGCGCTGAACCTGTTCGGCTTCGCCCCCACCGAATGGGATGCCGAGAAGCAGATGGTCGGCAGCGTGCTGGCCGCCCACGCCGCCGCGGCCATCACGTCGCACCACCAGGGTGAACAGCTCAGGTCCGCGGTGGGCAGCAGGGACCGGATAGGGCAGGCCAAAGGCATCATCATGGAGCGCTTCGGGGTGGACGAGGTACAGGCATTCAGCATGCTGCGGCGGTTGTCCCAGGAGAGCAACACACGCCTGACCGACATCGCCGCGCAGGTGATCGAGACGCGGCGGGGCGCCCCACCCGGCGACTGACGACGGATTCCGCAGCACAGCCACCGCGAGATTGACGCTTTCGTCAGCCGCGCTGGGTACCGGATGCGGCAATGTCGGCCAGTCTGCCCAGAACTCGCGATCATCGAGTGTGTGCCACAACCTACGGAATCCGTACTACTCTGGTTTGCGGTTGAGTGCCCAGCCGCGGATGTGCCCCATGACTTCGCTGCAATACGCCTGTGGAAATGAGGATGGTCTCCGTCGGTACTGAACCCACCTACCAAGCCGCTGCTGCCCTGGACGAGGAGCAACAGCGGTGCGGCAACGCAAAATTCGCCGTGCGCCATTGTTCGCCCTACCGTGTCGCTGTCGCGGTGATCGGCGAGATCGACGCCGTGAACGGTCGCGCGCTGGCGCGCTACGTCGAGCGGCACACCCGAGTGTCCCGACAACTTGTGCTCGACCTCCGCGCAGTCGACTTCTTCGGCAGCCAGGGATTCACCGCGCTGTACTACATCAGCGTGCACAGCGTACGTAGGGACGTGGACTGGGTCATCGTGCCGAGCCCGGCCGTCCAGCGGCTGCTCGACATCTGTGATCCCGTCAAGGAATTGCCGGTTGCCGACGACCTCAATGCGGCGCTGGCCCGACTCGACCGGTTCGCCCAGAGCAGGCATCAGACAACCTGGAGCGGGAAATCGGGTTGGCAGCTGCGGTGAGCGCTGGTTTCGGTCGCGGCGCACGAGGCCGCCGCGCTGCTCACCGCGCCCGGACGAGGGCCGGCGCCACCGTCAGCGCGGCCAGGGTGACTGCGGGCCGGGCCAGTGCGCGCTCGTCGCATGCGGTCCGGACCGCGTCGTCGACCGCCGCCACGATGCCGGCGGCCTGCGGGGTGTAGGCCCAGAACTGAATCGACCCGCCGCTGAGGGCAAGTCGCCTGACCGGTGCACCGCAGGCTCGCAGCACCGTGGCACGATGAACCAGCCTGCGCGCCGCGGCAGCCCATTCGGCGGCATCCCCGGCATGTTCGACCTCGGTGTGCAGCCCGATGACGGTCAGCCGCCGGTCCCCCAGCATCACCGGCGCCTGACCGGTCAGGTAGAGGTACCTCGTGTTGTGGGCCTCCTCCGCGACCTGCGCCATGTGCTGCGCGGTGTCGACGATGAACCGCGACACGTCCATCGCCACGGCGCGGCGAATAGGGGCCGCGGCGGGACCGCAGCGGAACACCACCTGGATGGGGCGGATTCGCCGGTACCGCACGAGGTCGAGATCGCGGTCGTCGCGCGCGGTCACCGAAACCCCGCGCGAGCGCGCCCAGTCCGCCAGCCCCCGGTCGACCAGGGCGGCGGCGGGAATGCAGTGGCCCGCGTTGACGCGTATCCCCGGTGCGCGAGCGGCAGATAGCGGAGGGTCATCGGTGGCGTGCACAAGCAGGGTCATGACTCAGGTCTACGGCCGGCGACCGGCCGTCGCCACCGCCCATACGCACTCCTGACGCCGGCTGGACCGTTCTTAGCGCGATGTTGACGTGCCTCACTGTTCGAAGCGGTAGCCCATTCCGGCCTCGGTGAGGAGGTGTTTGGGTTTGGCCGGGTCGACCTCGAGCTTGCGCCGCAGCTGCGCGAGATACACCCGCAGATAATGTGTTTCCTTGGCGTACGCCGGTCCCCAGACCTCGCGCAGCAGTTCCTCGCGCCCGACCAGCTTGCCGCGATGCCGGACCAGCATCTCCAGCATCCCCCATTCGGTCGGCGTCAGGTGCACTTCGGCGCCGTTGCGCGTGACCTTCTTGGCGGCGAGATCGACTGTGAACGAGGATGTTTCGATCACCGGCTCATCCATGTCGGAGGCTGCCGCGCTACGCCGTGCGGCGGCCCGCAACCGCGCGAGGAACTCGTCCATCCCGAACGGTTTTGTCACGTAGTCGTCGGCGCCGGCGTCGAGGGCACGCACCTTGTCCGACGAGTCGGTGCGCGCCGACAGCACGATGATCGGCACCGAGAGCCATCCGCGCAGGCCGGTGATCACGTCGATCCCGGTCAGGTCGGGCAGGCCGAGATCGAGGATCACCACGTCGGGTTTGCTCTCGGCGGCCAGCTTCAGGCCCTCCGCACCGGTCGCGGCGGTGAACACCTCGTAGCCGCGTACCGACAGGTTGATCCGCAACGCGCGCAGGATCTGCGGTTCGTCGTCGATGACGAGCACCCGGGTCTTGCTCATCGTGAGCCTCCTGAGGAGTCGGCAGGAAGGTCGACGACGACGGTGAGCCCACCACCGGGGGTGTCACCGGTCGAGATCGACCCTCCCATCGCCTCGGTGAAGCCGCGGGCGACCGACAGGCCCAGCCCCACTCCGCTGGTGTTGTCGGTGTCGCCGAGCCGCTGGAACGGTGCGAACAGCTGATCCTCGGTGCCCCTGGCCACGCCGGGGCCCTCGTCGATGACGTTGATCAGCACTCGCTCCCCGACGCGGCCGGCGTTGACCCGGACCACGCCGCCCATGGAGTACCGCAGCGCGTTGTCGATCACGTTGACCAGCACGCGCTCCAGCAGCCCGGGATCGGCGAGCACGACCGCGTCACCGACTTCGACCTTCACCCGTTCCAGCGCGCCGAGTCCGGACGCCGCGGTACCGCGCCTGATCCCGAGCAGTGCGCGCTGGACAGCTTCCTCCAGGTAGACCCGTCCGGAGTCCGGTGTGACGACCCCGGCGGCCAGCCGGGAGGAATCCAGCAGGTTGCCGACCAGCGCGGTGAGCCCGTCGATGGACTCCTCCACCGTCGCGAGGAGTTCGGCGGTGTCCTCCGGGGAGAAGTCGACGTCCTCGCTGCGCAGACTCGACACCGCCGCCTTGGCCGCGGCCAGCGGCGTGCGCAGGTCGTGGCTGACCGCCGAGAGCAGCGAGCGTCGCAACTCGTCGGCCTTCGTGATCGCCTCGGCGCGACTGGCCTCCTCGGTGAGTTCCCGCTGACGCACCAGTCCCGCGGCCTGCGCCGCAACCGCGCCCAGCACGCGACGCTCGCGTGCCTGCAGCTTGCGGCCCGCCAGCAGCAGCCAGAATTCGTCATCGCCGACCTCGATCGCCGTGTCGGCCGAAGCGATGTCGGTACAGGGGTGGTCGCCGACGCACGCGACGACCACCGGCCCGTCCTCGGGGGTTTCGCGCAGCAGTGACACCGACTGCTGCAGATAGGTTTCGCGCACCCGCTCCAGCAGCGCGCTCAGATCCGCGCCCCGCAGCACCGAGCCCGCGAACAGCGCGAGCAGTTCGGCTTCCCGGGCGGCGCGGCCCGCCTCCCGCGCCCGCTTGGCCGCGCTGTCGACGAGCGCGGCCACCGCCACCGCGACGGCGAGCAGCACGAACACGGTGACCGCGCTGTCCGGCGCGGAGATCGTGAGCGTGTACCGGGGTTCGACGAGAAAGTAGTTGAGCAGAAATCCCGACAGCACCGCCGACAGTGCGGCCGGCGCCACCCCGCCGAGCAGCGCGACGACGAGCACGCCGATGAAGAACAGCGCGCTCTCGCCGCCGATACCGAGCATCGGGTCGAGCCACAGCACGGTGATCGCGCACAGCACCGCCGGCACCACGACCGCGGCCAGCCACGACGTCAGGTGGCGGCTGCGCGGTGACAGCGAGGCCATCGACCAGCCCGGCGTGGCGTGCTCGTGGGTCACCATGTGCACGTCGATCCGGCCGGATTCCTGCACGGTTCTCGCACTGATGCCCTCGTCGAAGATCCGCGCCCAGCGGGACCGCCGCGACGTGCCGATCACCAGCTGGGTGGCGTTGCGCTCCCGCGCGAAATCCATCAGCGCGGTGGTGACGTCGTCGCCGACGACCGTGTGCACGGTGGCGCCGAGACTGGACGCGATCTCCCGGATCTTGCCCAGCTCCGGCGCGGACGCGCCCGCGAGGCCGTCACCACGGACGACATGGACCACCATCAGCTCGGCGCTGGACTTCGAGGCGATACGAAATGCCCGGCGCACCAACGTCTCTGACTCGGGACCGCCGGTGACCGCCACGACGACCCGCTCCCTGGCCTCCCAGGTGTCGCGGATCTCGTGGTCGGCGCGGTACTTGGCCAGCGCCGCGTCCACCTGGTCGGCAAGCCACAGCAGGGCCAATTCCCGCAGCGCGGTCAGATTTCCCTGCCGGAAGTAGTTGCTCAGCGCCGCGTCGATGCGTTCGGGTTGATAGACGTTTCCGTGGGACAGCCGCCGCCGCAGCGCTTCCGGGGCGATGTCCACCAGCTCGATCTGATCGGCGCTGCGGACCACCGCGTCCGGGATCGTCTCCTGCTGGGCGATTCCGGTGATCCGCGCGACCACGTCGTTGAGGCTCTCCAGGTGCTGGACGTTGACCGTCGAGATCACCGTGATCCCGGCATTGAGCAGCTCCTGGACATCCTGCCAGCGTTTGGGATTGGCGCTGCCCGGGGTGTTGGTATGCGCGAGTTCGTCGACCAGGACCACCTCGGGATTGCGGGCGATCACGGCGGGGACGTCCAGTTCCGCGAACGTGCCGCCCCGGTAGTCGACGTAGCGGGGCGCGACGATCTCGATGCCTTCGAGCAGCTCGGCGGTCTTCTTGCGGCCGTGTGTCTCGACCACCGCGGCCACCAGGTCGGTGCCGCGCTCCAGCCGGCGGTGAGCTTCCCCGAGCATCGCGAACGTCTTGCCCACCCCCGGGGCCGCGCCCAGGTAGATGCGCAGTTCACCCCGCTTCGTGCGGTATCCGCCGGTGCTCACCTGTTCACCTTGTCAGTCGCGGCGCGCACCCGGCAATCGCCCGGTGCGCGCCTGACCGTCACGCCGGCCGACCGGAGCGCCCGTCCAGGGCCAGGTTGACGGCCAGCACGTTGACCCGTGGCTGCCCCATGAACCCCAGATCCCGTCCTCGGGTGTGTTCGGCGACGATCGCGCGCACGTCTTCGGCGCTGATCCCGCGGGCCCGCGCGACGCGCTCGACCTGCAGATCGGCGTAGGCCGGCGAGATGTCGGGGTCCAGTCCACTGCCGCTGGCGGTGACGGCGTCGGCGGGTACCTGAGGCTCCCCCGCGGCACCCTTGACGGGAACGATCTGTCCGAGCGAATAGTCCTGGCCGTCATTGCATTCCACGCGCACCCCCTGGTAGGTCGCGACGAACGGCGCGGTGGTGTCCGCGCACGGCTGATTGACACTGATCACCCGCGTGGGGTTGACCACGACGCCGCGCGCGTCCCGGGGCCCGATCACCGACAACACCGCACCGACACCGTCATTGGTGCAGAACGGTCGGGCGCCGCTGACGCCGTCGGCCTCCCCGACCTGCAGGCTCCGGGTACAGACCAGGGTCAGCAGACTGGTGCGATCCTCGGTGTCGACGATGTCCTCGGGTCCCAGGTTGCCGGCGCTGGTGGCCATCGGGTCGTAGCCGTCACCGGCAGCGGACGGCCTGGACTGGAAGTACTGCGGCAGCGGGTTGCCGTCGGCGTCGGTGAACAGCTGGCCGAGCCGGCTGGAGCCGACCGCCTGGCCGCCGACCTCGACGAGGGAGCCGTCGGCGTTGTGCTTGAGCACGGGCGCCTGGGCGAGCAACCACACCAGCGCCGGATAGATCAGCCCGAGCAGGACGGTGAGCAGCAGCAGCGCGCGCAGCGCCGCCCAGTGGTGGCGGAGGACGGTGGACAGATTCATCTAAGACATCCCGGGGAAGAGGTGGACTACCAGATCGATGAGCTTGATGCCGACGAACGGGGCGACGATGCCGCCGAGGCCGTAGATCAGCATGTTGCGGCTCAACAACTTCGACGCGCTCGCGGGGGTATAGCGCACACCCCGCAGCGCCAGCGGGATCAGGAACACGATGACGATCGCGTTGAAGATCACCGCGGACAGGATCGCCGACTGCGGGCTGTGCAACCGCATGATGTTGAGCAGGTCCAGGCCGGGGAACAACGTCACGAACAACGCAGGAATGATGGCGAAGTACTTCGCGATGTCGTTGGCGATGGAGAACGTGGTCAACGCGCCACGGGTGATCAACAGCTGCTTGCCGATCTCGACGATCTCGATCAGCTTGGTCGGGTCCGAGTCGAGGTCGATCATGTTGCCGGCCTCTTTGGCCGCCGACGTGCCGGTGTTCATCGCCACGCCGACGTCGGCCTGGGCCAGGGCGGGTGCGTCGTTGGTGCCGTCGCCGGTCATCGCGACCAGCCGGCCCCCGGCCTGCTCCTTCTTGATCAGCGCCAGCTTGTCTTCCGGGGTGGCTTCGGCGAGGAAGTCGTCGACACCTGCTTCCTCGGCGATCGCCTTGGCGGTCATCGGATTGTCGCCGGTGATCATGACGGTGCGGATCCCCATGCGGCGCATCTCGTCGAAGCGTTCCCGCATGCCCTGCTTGACCACGTCCTTGAGGTGGATGACCCCCAGTATCTCGGCGCTGCCGTGGTGCGAGCGGCCCACCACCAGCGGTGTGCCGCCGGAGTTCGAGACGTCGTTGACGATGTCGGTCAGCTGCGTCGGCACCGTTGCGCCCTGGCCGCGCACCCACTCGGCCACCGAGCCGGCCGCGCCCTTGCGCAGCGACTGGCCGTCCTCCAGGTCGACCCCGGACATCCTTGTGGCGGCGGTGAATTCGACCCAGCGCGCGCCGGCCAACTCGCCGGGCTGACGGGCCCGAAGCCCGTGGGTTTCCTTGGCGTACACCACGATCGAACGGCCTTCCGCGGTCTCGTCGGCCAGGCTCGACAGCTGCGCGGCGTCGGCGAGGGTCTCCGGGCTGACACCCCGCAGCGGGATGAACTCGCCGGCCTGCCGGTTGCCGAGGGTGATGGTGCCGGTCTTGTCCAGCAGCAGGGTGTTGACGTCGCCGGCGGCCTCGACGGCGCGACCGGACATGGCCAGCACGTTGCGCTGCACCAGGCGGTCCATGCCCGCGATGCCGATGGCCGACAGCAGCGCGCCGATGGTGGTCGGAATCAGGCACACCAACAGCGCCACCATGACGATGCCGGTCACCCCATTGCCGTCGAGCGCGAGGGTGTCGGGCACGCCGGGGTTGCCGGCCTTGGCGAACACCGCCAGCGGCTGCAGCGTCGCGACGGCGAACACGAAGATGATCGACAGCGCGCTGAGCAGGATGTTCAGTGCGATCTCGTTGGGCGTCTTCTGCCGGTTGGCGCCTTCGACGAGGGCGATCATCCGGTCGACGAAGCTGTCCCCCGGCTTCTGGGTGATCTTGACGACGATGCGGTCGGACAGCACCGTGGTGCCGCCGGTAACCGCCGACCGGTCACCGCCGGACTCCCGGATGACCGGTGCCGATTCTCCGGTGATCGCCGACTCGTCCACCGAGGCAATGCCTTCCACGACGTCACCGTCGCCGGGGATCACCTGTCCGGCTTCGACGACGACATAGTCGCCCTGCTTGAGCATCGGGGCCGCGATGCTCTCCTCGGTGCCCGTGCGGCCGGGTGTCCAGCCGTTCAGTCGGCGGGCGACGGTGTCGGACTTGGCTTTCCTAAGCGAGTCGGCTTGGGCCTTGCCGCGGCCTTCGGCGACCGCCTCGGCGAGGTTGGCGAAGATCACCGTGAGCCACAGCCAGACCACGATCAGCCACGAGAACCAGGACGGCTCCATCAGCGCCAGGACGGTCGACCAGACGGCGCCGATCTCGACGATGAACATGACCGGGTTGCGCCACAGCGTGCGCGGATCGAGCTTGCGCAGCGCGTCCGGCAGCGAGCGCAGCAGCATCGTGGGGTCGAGCAGCCCACCGCCCACGCGGGCCGCGGGTTTCGAGTCGGCTTCGGCGGATTCGACCGCCGAAGTCACCATGGTGACAGTCATTTTCAGTGGATTCCTTCAGCGAGGGGCCCGAGTGCGAGCATGGGCAGGAAGGTCAGGGCGACCAGGATCAGCGTGACGCCGGAGACCAGTCCGACGAACTGCGGACGGTGGGTCGGCAGGGTGCCGGCCGAGGCGGGCGTGCTGCCCTGTCGGGCCAGCGAGCCGGCCAGCGCCAGCACGAGGATCAGCGGCAGGAAACGTCCCAGCAGCATGGCCAACCCGAGCGCGGTGTTGTACCAGGGCGTGTTCACGCTGATGCCGGCGAAGGCCGAGCCGTTGTTGTTGGCCGCCGACGTGAACGCGTAGAGCACTTCCGAAAGTCCGTGGGGCCCGCTGTTGAGCATGCTGTCACGCTGCTCCGGACCCGACATCGCAATCGCCGTGCCGGTCAGCACCAGCAGCGGCGTGACCAGGAAATAGCTTGCGGCGAGCTTGATCTCCCGTGGGGTGATCTTCTTGCCCAGGTACTCCGGGGTGCGGCCGACCATCAGGCCGGCGACGAAGACCGTGATGATCGCCAGGATCAGCATGCCGTACAGACCCGATCCCACACCGCCGGGCGCGATCTCACCCAGCTGCATGTTGAACAGGGTCATCATGCCGCCCAGGCTCGTGTAGGAGTCGTGGAACGAGTTGACCGCACCGGTCGACGTCAGTGTGGTCGCCGCGGCGAACACCGCCGAGTTCGCGACACCGAAGCGCTGCTCGACGCCTTCGGTGGCCGCGCCGACCGCCGTCGGCACCGTGCCGTGGGCCTGCAATTGGAACAGCATCAGCAGCGTCACGCTCAGCGCGGCGATGACACCCATCACCGAGACGATGGCCAGCCCTTGCCGGGTGTTGCCGACCATCTTGCCGAAGGTGCGTGGCAGCGAGAACGCGATCATCGCGATCAGGAAGATCTGCACGAAATTCGTCCACGCGGTGGGGTTTTCGAAGGGATGAGCGGAGTTGACGTTGAAGAAGCCGCCGCCGTTGGTTCCGAGAAGCTTGATCGCCTCCTGGCTGGCGACCGGGCCGCCGGGGATGGTCTGGGTGCCGCCGGCCAGGGTGTTGACGACCTGCGAGTGCAGGGCGAAGTTCTGGATCACCCCGCCGGCGATCAGGATGATCGCACCGATGACGGCGACGGGCAGCAGGATCCGCAGGGTGCCACGCACCAGGTCGACCCAGAAGTTGCCCAGCTCACCGGTTCTCGTGCGGGCGAAGCCGCGAACCAGTGCGATCGCGACGGCCATGCCGACCGCGGCGGACACGAAGTTCTGCACGGTCAGGCCCGCCATCTGCACCAGGTGGCCCTGGGTGGACTCCCCCGAATACGCCTGCCAGTTCGTGTTGGTGACGAAGCTGACCGCGGTGTTCCATGCCAACGCCGGCGTCATCTCGGTGCCGGGATCGGTGAGGTGCAGCGGCAGCCTGCCCTGCACCAGTTGCAGGAAGAACAGGAACAGCACGCCGACCGCGGAGAAAGCGAGCACGCTGCGGGCGTAGGCACCCCAGGTCTGCTCGGATTTCGGGTCGGCGCCGATGACTTTGTAGATGCCGCGTTCGACGCGGGAATCCCTGGCGGTGTTGTACACGCGGTACATGTAGTCGCCCAGCGGCACGTGCACGGCCGCGAGCGCGATGACGAGAGCGAGGACGAACAGGATCCCCGCGGTGGTGGCCGACACTAGAACCTCTCCGGGAAGAGGAGGGTGGCAATCAGGAACAGGGCGATCGCGACGGCCAGGACCAGGCCGACACCGTTGGCGAGGCTCATCGCTCGAGCACCCTCACGGCCCCGGTGAACATCGCGAAGAGCGCGACGGTCAGCCCGAAGTAGGCAAGAACAGACATCAGTTCAACTCCGTTTCGCGGCCCACATCGGGTGGGCTCGCTTGGAGTCAACATCCGCGCGAACCGGCTACGGCGGTTCCTGACGGTTTCTTGACGCCCCGGCGGGGTTCCTTTACGGAGTCCTTGCGGCAGGCCCGCCGACCTGCAGGAGGGTTCGTTTACGGGTAGCCGCACGGCGGGGAGGACGAGCGCGGCGTGCGCGTGATTCCGACGCGGCCGGTACGTGATGCTGTCGACACTTTTAGCATCACTTATCCGATAAGTGATGCTATCTTTGCGGCGTGGCATCAGTTGGTGCGGGCACCGCGCTCACGTACGAAACGCTGACGTGGGATGCCGCCGTGGAAGCCGGCTATGGACTCGCCGACCTGCGCGCGGCGCAGCGACAAGCCGGAAAGTACCGAGCCGCGATCCCGGCCGCCATCGCCGAGCTCACCGTCTCTCTTCCCGCGGCGGTCCTGGCCGACGCGGAAGAAGCAAGCAACGAGATCACTCGTTTCGACGCCGAACTGGGCGATGAGATCGCGCCCTTCTCCGCGGTACTGCTGCGCTCCGAGTCAGCGGCGAGTTCCAACATCGAAAACCTGACCGCCTCGGCCCGTGCAATCGCCGAAGCAGAAGTTCTCGGTGACACCGGCCGGCGCAATGCCGCGCTGATCGTGAGCAACACCGAAGCGATGAAGGCCGCGGTCTCCCTGGCAGACCGCCTCGACGAGACCGCGATCCTCACCATGCACGCCGCTCTGATGCGGGGCAGCGATCCCGCATCGGCGGGACATTGGCGCACTGAGCAAGTCTGGATCGGCGGCGGAAACTTCGGCCCCCGCGGCGCCGACTACATCGCCCCGCACCACACCCGCGTGCCCGGCGCCATCGACGATCTACTTGCCTTCATCCGTCGCGCCGATGTACCCACCCTCCCCCAAATCGCTATCGGCCACGCACAATTCGAGACCATCCACCCCTTCACCGATGGCAACGGCCGCACCGGACGGGCACTGATCCAGGCGATGCTGCGCCAGAAGCGACTCACCCGCCAGATCACCGTGCCGGTCTCGGCCGGGCTCCTTACAGACACCGATGCCTACTTCGGTGCCCTCGGCTCCTATCGCAACGGTGATCCCGCCGCCATCATCGAGCGACTCTCGGAAGCGTCACTGCTGGCGGTCGCCAACGGCCGCCGACTCGTCGCAGACCTCAGATCGATTCGCGGCGAATGGAATTCAAGGATCGTCGCCCGCCGCGACTCCGCGGTACATCGCGTCGCCGATCTGCTCGTCAAGCACCCCGTGTTCAACGCGCGACTGCTCGAACGTGAACTCGGCATCAGGACCGGAAATGCACGCCGGTACATCGATCCCCTCACCGAAGCCGGCGTCATCGTCGAATTCACCGATCGTGGGCGAAACAGAGCTTGGCGCGCACCTGAAGTTCTGAGCGCACTGGACGAGTTCGCCGCGCGGGCAGGACGCCGCAACCGCCCCGACTGATCCGGTTCTTGGCCTGGGCCGGAGTGAGTGCGCACCGCGGCGCGGCGGCAACCTGCGGTGAGACGTGATTGGTGGTGGTCCCGGCTGGTTTCGAACCAGCGACCTTCCGCGTGTGAGGCGGACGCTCTCCCACTGAGCTACGAGACCGGATATCCGACGAGTGGAACGAGGCAGAAGACTAGCACGCGGTCCCGATCGCCCGAGAAACGCCCTGGTGAAAACGGGTCGACGGGCCAGCGCACTCCGCGCGATGCGCCCGGGACGCGCTGCCCGACGACGGTCGAGCGCCCCGCGAGGGACACTCCCGGTTCCCGGGCGCACCCCGCTGCGTCAGGAGCCGCGGGCGCGCCGACCCGGTGAATTCCCCCTGCCACGGCCGCACGATAGCGGGACGGCTCCACCTGCGGTTTTGAGCGTCGGCACGCCGCGCGAGCAAGGGATTTGTGTATGCCGGACTGCCTGGACTAATGTTCTGCATCGCGACGGGCGACGATCTCGCCCGTGGCGTGCGGATGTAGCGCAGTTGGTAGCGCATCACCTTGCCAAGGTGAGGGTCGCGGGTTCGAATCCCGTCATCCGCTCGAGGATGCAGTGGCATCAACCCCAGCGGTGGAGTGGCCGAGTGGTGAGGCAACGGCCTGCAAAGCCGTGCACACGGGTTCGATTCCCGTCTCCACCTCCAAAGTTGTTACCGGCGCGATTAGCTCAGCGGGAGAGCGCTTCCCTGACACGGAAGAGGTCACTGGTTCAATCCCAGTATCGCGCACCATGTTACGCAAAGGCCCGGGCTCAGCCCGGGCCCTTTTCGTCTCCGCAGACCGAGCAGATTGTCCGCATTTGTCGGCTGCCCGGTGTCTTCTATAGGTGGGAGTTACCGACCCGCCGCAGCCCTCGCCGAGACGAGACGCCATCGTGAAGATCAAGATCAACAATGTCGGCATCCGTCGGCTGCAGCGGAAGATCGAGCAACAGGTCCACGAACAGCTCGGCGACGGCCTGCAGGTGCCCACAGGCGGATCCGAAGACGACGCCGTCCGCAGCGTCGAGGACCAGCTACGCAAGGCCGGACTGACGCCGAACACGGCCGAGATCCGGCGCATCGTTCGCGACGCCCGCGCCACGGACACCTCCGGGTAAGCCCCTTTCCCACCCGCCTGCCATCGAACATATGATCGAACAGTGGCGATGCAGAAGATCGGGCACGGCGGGCAGCCTCTCCGCCCCGTCTTCCGTCGCGTGCACCCGCCCCGGGCCGTCCTGGTCGACCTGGTCGCGCTGTTCCCGCGCGAACCGCACTGCGAAAGCCGCTATCACCCGAAGGGCCTGCAGATGGATGCGATCGTCGAGGGCACCCTGCGCTGCTGGGGGTTGAGCGAGCAAGGTCGATGGTGGGGGCTGGTCACCTACCCCGTCCGCCACGGCGGCGAGAAGGATCCGGTGACCCACTGGGTGCCGGCCTCGGTCCTGCGGCTTAAATAGCCGCGTTTTCGAAGGCGGCGCCTAACTGTCTATTAGGTGGCTCTCAGGTTCCGGCCTTAGCGTCAGCAGTGTTCGGTTTGACTGAACGCCAAGACGAACCCGATACGCTCGGCCCGCCACCTACCCCCCGGGTGGCGGGCCGAGATCGTTCTGGCCTACCGAAACCTCACAGCCTCCCCATGGCACCCGCTAATGTCGCAGTACGCCGGTACGGCTTCGGACGACGTAGGGGTGGTACATGATCCGCGAAATGCTCGCAGCGACCGCGCTCGGCGCTGCGGTCCTGTGCTCGGCTCCGACGGCGGCCGCCGAGCCGGGGCCCATGTACCCCGACAAGCCCGGCCGCTACGCCACCGACGTCCCGGGGATGGTCTACGACGCCTACCGGACCGCCCCCTGCACCAACATGGACCGCTTCACCTTCGGACGCGGACCCGCCGGTGAGGCGCTGCAGTGCCGGTGGATTCCCAACCAGTGGCCGCCGATCTACACCGGGTTCTGGCAAACCAGCTATGAGCTCGTCGGCGTCCGCGACATCGGCGGCCCGTGCCCGAAGCCTCAGTCGGCCGCCCAGGCCCCCGACGGCCGCCCGCTGGTCTGCATGGGCTCTCAGGGATGGCAGGCCGGAAGTTCAACGGGGTCGGCTTCACGCCGATGTGACCGCTGCCCGCGGTGGTCAGACCGAGCGCAGAGTGCGGCTCGGCTCGACCCCGAACACCTGCTTGTAGGCGCTGCTGAATCGCCCGGGATGGCTGAACCCGCACCGCCCCGCGATGGAGGTGACGGTGTCGAAGGCGGGGTCGGCCGACTTCAGTTCCCGGTGGGCCCGCTCGAGCCTGATCCGCCGCAGATACTCCAGCGGCGTGCTCTGCAGGTGCTCGCGGAACGCGTACTGGATGGCTCGCGGCGTCACGTCGGCCGCCGCGGCGATGTCGCGAATCGAGATGTCGTACTGAGAGTTCTCGTGGATGAAGTCCAACGCGCGCCGCAGCATCCGCGGATGCGGCGAGGTGCTCCCGTTGGTCTTCATGGTTCTCCCCGATTACCGAAATCCAGCGCAGACGAAACGCCAGAGTGACCGGCGCCACTCCATGGCACCATCGAGCGATGACCGATCGCATCGAGGTATCCCGCACCATCGCCGCACCGGCGGCCGACATCTTCTCCGTGCTGTGCGACCCCCATGGGCACGTGGCCATCGACGCCACCGGCATGCTCCAGGACGCCGACGGCGCCCCGGCCCGGGCCGTCGGAGACACCTTCGTGGTGCACATGGATCGCGAGGCGCTCAACGACTTTCCCGAACTCGGCCGCTATGACGTGACCGTGAAGATCACCGACTTCGAACAGGACGCGCTCATCGCGTGGACCATCCTCGGCCGGCTCAGGCCCCAGATCGGCCACGTCTACGGCTACCGACTGGCACCCGCCGACCAGGGCACGCTGGTCACCTCGTTCTACGACTGGTCCGACATCCACCAGCACTGGCGCGACGCCGGCATCTTCCCTGTGGTCTCCGAACTCGCCCTGCGCGGGACGCTGGGCATCCTGGACCGCACCGTGCGCCGCGGCTACCCCCGAGGTTGACGTCAACCCGGGGTTGACGATGCAGCTGCGTCAACTTACGGTTGACGCATGAGCGATGCCGCCAAGATCAGCCACCCCGTCCGGCTCGATGACCTGATCGACGTGATCACCCGCGTGCACGACCAGCCCCTCGACCAACTCACCGACGCGGTGCTGGCCGCCGAGGCGCTCGGTGAGGTGGCCGACCACCTCATCGGGCATTTCGTGGACCAGGCCCGCCGGTCCGGCGCGTCGTGGACCGAGATCGGCGGGTGCATGGGCGTCACCAAACAGGCCGCCCAGAAGCGGTTCGTCCCGCGCTCTCCGGCCGACACCGCCGCGCTCGACCCCAGCGCCGGTTTCAGCCGGTTCACCGACCGTGCCCGTGCGGTGATCGTCGAGGCGCAGAACAAGGCGCACGCCGCAGGCAACCCCGAGATCCTGCCCGCCCACCTGATCCTCGGCCTGTTCGCCGACCCGACCGGGCTGGCGATGCACCTGCTGGCCGGCCAAGGCATCGACATCGCGGCCGCCGCCGACCGGATCACACTGCCGCCCAGCGTCGGTGACGTGCCGGCGCTGATCCCGTTCGACACCCGCGCGAAGAAGGCACTCGAACTGACCTTCCGCCAGGCACTGCGCCTGGGCCACAACTACGTCGGCACCGAGCACCTGCTGCTGGCGCTCTACGAGGAAGAGGACGACGACGGCGTGCTGCACGCGATCGGCGTGGACCGGGACCGCTTCGAGCGCGAACTCCGCGAAGCGCTGGAGGCGCTCACCGCGCGGTGATCTCACATCCCGGCCCGACCGGACGTCTTCATGATGTGAAGGTGCGACCGTTCGAGGAGGTGGTGGCCCGGCACGGGGCCACCGTGCTGCGGGTCTGCCGCGCGGTCGTCGGCGCCGCCGACGCCGAGGACGCCTGGTCCGAGACGTTCCTGTCGGCGCTGCGGGCCTATCCCGAGCTCCCCGCGGACGCCAACGTCGAGGCGTGGCTGGTGACCATCGCCCACCGCCGCGCCCTCGACGTGGGCCGGGCCCGGACCCGGCGGCCCATGCCCGTCGACACGCTGCCCGACCGGCCCGACGCCCGGGCCGACCCGGCACACCGAGACCCCGATCTGTGGGCGGCCCTGCAGCGACTGCCCGACAAGCAGCGGCACGCCGTGGCCTACCACCACATCGCCGGGCTGCCCTTCGCCGAGATCGCCGCCATCCTCGGCAACACCCCCGAGGCGGCCCGCCGCGCGGCCGCCGACGGCATCAAGAACCTGCGCGCCCACTACCGCGAGGACGGAAACCCATGAACACCAACATGTTCGACGTGTCGATGACCGACGACCAGGACACGCTGGCGCGCCTGCACGGCCGGCTCGCCGCCGCGGCCGACGCCGACGGGCTGCTCGACCTCGCCTACCGCACGCTCGACTCCCCCGTGGGCACCCTGCTGCTGGCGGCCACCCCGGCCGGGCTGGTCCGGGTCGCGTTCGACATCGAGATCCACGACGCGGTGCTGGCCCGGCTGGCCGAGACGCTGAGTCCGCGCATCATGCACGCCCCCGCCCGCCTGGACCTCGTGGCGCGTCAGTTCGACGAGTATTTCGGCAAGCGGCGCACCACGTTCGACGTGCCGATGGACCTGCGGCTGGCCGCCGGGTTCCGCCGTACCGTGCTCGAGCACCTGCGTGACATCGGGTACGGGCGGCGCGAGAGCTACGCCCAGGTCGCCGCCGCCGTCGGCAGCCCCCGCGCCGTGCGCGCCGTCGGCACCGCGTGCGCGCGCAACCCCCTGCCGGTGGTCATCCCGTGCCATCGCGTGGTGCGCTCCGACGGCGGCACCGGCCAGTACGTCGGCGGCGCGCGTGCCAAGACCGCACTGCTGGCGATGGAAACCGAGGAATGAAACGGCATGTCGCACGCGTAGAACGTGGCATGAAACTCAACGACGCCGCCCGCGATCTCATCGGCAACGGCGCAGACGCCACGCTGGTCACGCTGAACCCCGACGGCAGCCCCCAGGTCACCCTCGTCTGGGTCGCCCTGCAGTCCACCCCCGACGGCGACGAACTCGTCACCGCGCACCTCGCCGAGCACCAGAAGGTCCGCAACGTGCGACGCGATCCCCGGGTGGCGCTCACGATCCTCTCGCCCGAAGGCGTCGGAAAGGCGATGCGGCCCTACCTGGCCGTCACCGGGACCGCGCGTGTGGTCGAAGGCGGTGCACCCGAGCTGTTGGCACAACTGGCCCAGACGCTGTCCGCCCCGGACTCGGGCTTCCCGCCGCCGGACGCGCCGCCCGGATTCCTGACCAGAATCCGGATCGACAAGGTCGGTGGCGTCGGCCCCTGGACGTCCTGAGGGCCAAGACCATCCAGCTATCGACGCCGGTGTGCGATCATGCCAGGCATGCGTCGCTGGCTCGTAGTCCTGTTCGCCACCCTGGCCACGCTCGGCGGTGTCGTCGCCGCACCGGTCTCGGCCGCGGACATCCCGATCGGGCGCCTCGGTGAGACGCTGCGCGTCGAGTACAAGGGCCTGGTCGCCGACGTGTCGGTCAACAACATCGTGCCCTCGGCCCCGCCGCCCGGCTTCGGCTACCCGCCGCGGGCGCCGCGCTACCAGGTCTACCGCGCCGATGTCACCGTCACGCCGGTGAAGGTGCCCACGCCGTACGCGATGGCGATCACCTACTCGTTCCGCGGCGTGACCCCGACCGGCGATGCCTACGAGTCCCGCAACAGCGACGCCCCCGACGCGCTGCAGCACCTGATGACGACCGCGGTGGCGGGGCAGTCGTTCACCGGCGGGGTCTGGTGGGACTGCTACCGGGACCTGGTGTCCAACGTCGTACTCGTGGACAAGATCACCGGAACCCGCCTGGCGCAGTGGAACGTGGCCTGAGGGTCGAACCCGCCGGCCCGGTCACGTCGCCGAACTCGCCGACGTCGCCGCCCGCACCTTCCCGCTGGCCTGCCCGCCGGCGTCGGACCCGACGACGTCGCGGCGTTCATCGCCGAGAACCTGTCCGCCGAGCGGTTCGCCGAGTACCTCGCCGACCCCGACCGGACCGTGCTGGCCGCCGTCGAGGACGGTCGGATCCTCGGCTACGCCATGATGATTCGCGGCCTGCCCGACGACCCCGACGTCACCGTGCTGCCCGACGCGCACGGCGCCGGCGTCGCCGCGGCGCTGATGACCGAGGTGCTGCGGCACGCGCAGACGCTCGGCGCGGCCTCGGTGTGGCTCGGCGTCAACCAGCGCAACGAGCGGGCGCAGCGGTTCTACGCCAAGCACGGGTTCACCGTCGCGGGCACCAAGAGGTTCCGCCTCGGCGGCCACTGGGAGCAGGACTACGTGATGGTGCGCCCGGCCTGACCGGCGGCGGTCAGCGCCAGCAGCCGCGACGTCGCCCGCAGGTACTTCTTCCGAAAACCGCCGGCGAGCATCTCCTCGCTGAAGACGGTGTCCAATTTGGCGCCCGACGCGAACACCGGGATCCCGGCGTCGTAGAGCCGGTCGGTCAGCGACACCAGCCGCAGCGCCACGTTCTGGTCGTCGAGCGGATGCACGCCGGTGATCAACACCTGCGTCACCCCCTCGATCAACGTCAGGTAGCGCGACGGGTGCATCGTGGCCAGGTGCGCGCACAGCGCGTCGAAGTCGTCGAGCGTCGCCCCGGGCACCTGCGCGGCCCGCTCGGCCACCTCCGCGTCACCGGGCGGTTCCGGCGCCGGCGGCAGGTCGCGGTGCCGGTAGTCCGGCCCCTCGATCCGCACCGTGGTGAACATCGCTGACAGCGTGTTGATCTCGCGCAGGAAGTCCTGCGCGGCGAACCTGCCCTCGCCGAGCTGCTCGGGCAGCGTGTTCGACGTCGCGGCCACCGACACCCCGCGCTCGACGAGAGCCGACAGCAGCCGGGAGATCAGCGTGGTGTTGCCGGGGTCGTCGAGCTCGAACTCGTCGATGCACACCAGCACGTAGTCCGACAGCAGCTCGATGCAATCCTGGAAGCCGAACACCCCGGCCAGCTGCGTCAGCTCGCCGAACGTGGCGAACGCCTTCTTGCCCGACACCGCGTAGTACGACGACGCCAGCAGGTGGGTCTTGCCGACACCGAACCCGCCGTCGAGGTAGACCCCGACCCCGGGCAGCACCTCCCGCTTGCCGAACAGCTTCTTCTTGCCCGCCCGCCGCTCCACGGCCTGCTCGCAGAACCGGCGGCAGATCTGCACCGCCTCGGCCTGCGACGGCTCGGCCGGATCAGGCCGGTAGCTGTCGAAGCTGACGTCGGCGAACGTGGGCGGCGGGATCAGCTGCGCGATCAGACGTTCCGGGGTGACGCTGGGCTGTCGATCCACCAGATGTGCGACATCACTGGACCCGTGCATGCACGCACCCTATCGGCGTGCTGTGATTCTGCGTATGTCCGGCGACGGTGACGGGACGCAGTTCACACTGCTGGGCCCCAGCGGGGAACTCGGTGCGGCCGAACTCGCGGCGCGCTACACCTACCCCGAGGCCTACCCCGACGGCCCGCGCCGCTGCTTCGTCCGCGCCAACATGATCACCTCCGCCGACGGCGGCGCGACCAGCGCCGGCAAGTCCGGCCAACTCGGCGGCGCCGGTGACCGCGCGCTGTTCGCCGCGCTGCGCGAACTCGCCGACGTGATCGTCGTCGGCGCCACCACGGCCCGGGTGGAGAACTACTCGGGGGTCCAGCTCGGTGCGACCGCGCGGCTCGCCCGGCAGCACCGGGGCCAGTCCGAGGTGCCGCCGATCGCGGTGCTCACCCGATCGGGCCGCCTGGACCACGACGCGAAGCTCTTCCACCACAGCGAGATCGCCCCGCTGATCCTGACGTCGTCCGGCGCGGCCGAGGACACCCGGCAGCGGCTGGGCCGGGTCGCCGAGGTGATCGACGCGTCCGGCGCCGACCCGGACTCGGTGGACCCGCACACCGCGCTGGCGATCCTCGCCGAGCGCGGCCTGCTGCGGGTGCTTGCCGAGGGCGGCCCCGCCACCCTCGGGCTGTTCGCCGCGCACGACCTGCTCGACGAGCTGTGCCTGACCGTCGCCCCGACGTTGGTCGGCGGCGCCGCGTCGCGCATCGTGACCGGCCCGGTCGACGTGCGCAGCGCGCTGCAGTTGCGGCATACGCTCACCGACGCCGACGGCTTCCTGTACCTGCGCTACGCCCGCGACCGCTCCGGCTCAGCCCCGGCGGCCGGATAGGTGCCGGTCAGTACTGTGGTGCCCATGCGTCGTCTGGTGCCGGCTGTCGTGCTGTCGATGGCCGCCGTACTCCCGCTGGCGGCCTGCTCCCCCGGCCTGGCCGCCAACCCGCGCTTTGCCACCGACTCCGGTGCCCACCCCCAAGGTGAGCCGCAGACCAGCGACGCACCCCCGGGACCGCCGGCCGTCGAGGTGCCGAAGAACGACCTGTCCTGGCGGGACTGCACCTCGCGGGTGTTCGCGTCCGCGGCGGTACAGGCCCTGCCCGGGGTGAAACTCGACTGCGCCAGCTACGACGCCGACCTCGACCCGATCAACGGCGCCACCGGCACCGTCAGCATCGGGGTGGTGCGCGCCACGTCGGTGCAGACCCCCGCCGACGCCGGCCCGCTGGTGATGACCACCGGTTCGGACCTGCCCTCGTCCGTGCAGCTGCCGGTGTGGCTGTCCCGCGCCGGCGCCGACGTGCTCAAGAGCCACCCGATCGTGTCCGTGGACCGGCGCGGCATCGGCCTGTCCGGAGCGCTGGACTGCCGCGACCTGTTCGACCGGCAGGAGATGTTCGAGCAGGCGCAGTTCCAGTCCGGTGACGACCCCGTCGCCAACCTCGGCGCAATCACCATGACCGCGACCACCAGCTGCACCGACACCATCGCCCCCGGGGACTCCGCCTACGACAACGCCCACGCCGCCGAGGACATCGAACGGCTGCGCACCACCTGGGACGTCCCGGCGCTGGCACTGCTGGGCATCGGCAACGGCGCCCAGGTGGCCCTCGCCTACGCCGGGTCGCATCCCAACAAGGTGGCCCGGCTGGTGCTGGACTCGCCGCTGCCGCTGGGCATCTCGGCCGAAGCCGCCGCCGAGCAGCGCGTCAAGGGCGAACAGGCCGCGCTGGATGCGTGGGCCACCCAGTGCGCGGCGACCAGCTGCCCGGCCGGACCCGACCCCAAGGGCGCGGTGGACGCGCTGCTCGCCGACGCCCGGGCCGGCCGCGGTCCCGGCGGCGCGTCGGTGGCCGCGGTCGCCGATGCCATCTCCACCGCGCTGGGCTACCCCCGAGGCGGCCGGATCGATGCGGGCAACGAGCTCGCGCTGGCCGTCGCCGACGCCCGGTCCGGCGACACCAACCGGCTCAACAACCTGATCAACCAGGCCGAGACCCTGCGCCAGACCGACGGGCAGTTCGTCAACTCCTGCAGCGACGCGCTGAACCGGCCCACCCCCGACCGGGTCAGGGAACTGGTGGTCGCGTGGGCCAAGATGTACCCGCAGTTCGGTGCCGTCGGCGCGCTGGACATGGTGAAGTGCCTGAACTGGCCCAGCGGCAGCATCCCGAAGGAGCCCAGCGACCTGAAGATCCCGACCCTGCTGCTCGGGGTGCAGAACAACCCGATCGTCGGCAACGAGGGGGTCGCCGCGGTGGCCGCGACCGCCATCAACGCCGGTTCGGCCAACCGGCGGGTGATCTGGCAGGGCATCGGGCACGGCGCGACGATCTACTCCCCGTGCGCGCTGCCGCCCGCGATCGAGTACCTCAAGACCGGTGAGCTCCCGTCGACCGACACGTACTGCCCGGCCTGACGGGCCCCGGCGGACGCTACGGTACGGTGCGGGGCGTGCGCGATCTTGTTCTGACGGCTTTCCGACCTCGCACGGCACCTCCCACCACGGCGTCGGTCCTGCGATCCATCCTGTGGCCGTTGGCGATCATGGCGGTGATCCACCGCAGTTACGTGCTGGTGTTCAACCGCTACATCACCGACGACTTCGCCCCGGTCTATCGCGCGGTCATCAATTTCAAGTTCAACTGGGACATCTACAACGAGCACTTCGACCACGTAGACCCGCACTACCTGTACCCGCCCGGCGGCACCCTCATCATGGCGCCGTTCGGTTACCTGCCCGAGGTCGCGTCGCGCAACTGGTTCATCTTCTTCAACACCGTCGCGATCATCCTGGCCGGGTATTTCCTGCTGCGGCTGTTCAACTACACGCTCACCTCGGTCGCCGCGCCCGCGCTGCTGCTGGCCACGTTCTGCACCGAAAGCGTCACCAACACACTGGTGTTCGGCAACATCAACGGTGTCATGCTGCTGCTGGAGGTGCTGTTCTTCCGGTGGCTGCTGGACGGCAACCGCAGTCACGAGTGGTGGGCCGGCGTCAGCATCGGGCTGACGCTGGTGGTCAAGCCGCTGCTGGCGCCGCTGCTGTTGCTGCCACTGCTCAACCGCCAGTGGCGGGCCCTGGTCACCGCGTTCGCGATGCCGGTCGCGTTCAACCTGGCGGCCTGGCCGCTGATCAGCGACCCGATGAACTTCATCACCCGCACGGTGCCCTACATCATGTCCACCCGCGACTACTTCAACAGCTCGATCCTGGGCAACGGCGTCTACTACGGCCTGCCGATGTGGCTGATCATGGCGCTGCGACTGGCCTTCGTGGTGCTCGCCGCGGCGTCGCTGTGGCTGCTGTACCGCTACTACCGCTCCCGCGATCCGTTCTTCTGGATGCTGACGTCCTCAGGTGTGCTGCTGACGACGTCGTGGCTGGCGCTGTCGCTGGGCCAGGGCTACTACTCGATCGCCCTGTTCCCGTTCCTGATGACCGTCGTGCTGCCCAACTCGGTGATCCGCAACTGGGTGGCGTGGCTGGCCGCCTACGGCTTCCTGACGATGGACCGCTGGCTGCTGTGGCAACTGCCCACCACCGGGCGGGCGTTCGAGTACCTGAGAATCACCTTCGGCTGGTCGCTGCTGATGGTGGTGGTGTTCTCGGTGCTGCTGTTCCGCTACCTCGACGCCAAACGGGACGGCCGCCTCGACGAGGGCATCGATCCGCCGTGGCTCACGCAGCGCACGCCTGCGACCACGCCGTCCGAGTAGCCTGAAACCCATGACAGGTCCCAAGCTGGAGCTCACCGACGACCAGTGGCGCGAACGGCTGACCCCCCAGGAGTTCGCAGTACTCCGGCAGGCCGGCACCGAGCGCCCGTTCACCGGCGAGTACACCGACACCAAGACCGAGGGCATCTACCAGTGCCGCGCCTGCGGAGCCGAATTGTTCCGCAGTACCGAGAAATTCGAGTCGCACTGCGGCTGGCCGTCGTTCTTCGACCCCGCCGATTCCGACGCGGTGATCCTGCGCTCCGACGACTCGCTGGGCATGCGCCGCGTCGAGGTGCTGTGCGCCAACTGCCACAGCCACCTCGGACACGTCTTCGAGGGCGAGGGCTACCCGACCCCGACCGACCAGCGCTACTGCATCAACTCGATCTCGCTGCGCCTGGTGCCGTCGGAGTCCTGACCCGCGGCGCTCAGGGCAGCGCCGCGACCAGCTGTTCGACCGAGACCCGCGGGCCGGTGTAGAACGGCGTCTCCTCCCGCACGTGGCGGCGCGCGTCGGTGGCCCGCAGATCGCGCATCAGGTCCACGATGCGGTGCAACTCGGGCGCCTCGAAGGCCAGCAGCCACTCGTAGTCACCGAGCGCGAACGCGGGCACGGTGTTGGCGCGCACGTCCTTGTACCCGCGGGCGGCCATTCCGTGCTCGGAGAGCATGCGGCGGCGCTCCTCGTCGGGCAGCAGGTACCACTCCAGCGACCGCACGAACGGGTAGACGCAGATGTAGGCGCCCGGCTCCTCACCGGCCAGGAACGCCGGGATGTGACTCTTGTTGAACTCGGCCGGGCGGTGCAGCGCCACGTTGCTCCACACCGGGGTCGACGCCCGGCCCAGCGCGGTGGTGCGGCGGAAGTCGGCGTAGGTCTTCTGCAGCGCCTCGACGGTCGGTGCGTGCGTCCACATCATGAAATCGGCGTCGGCACGCATACCCGCGACGTCATACAGGCCGCGCACCACCACCCCCGCGTCCTCCTGGTGTTTGAGGAAGGTCGCGGTTTCGTCGACGACCGACGCGCGCGCGTCGTCCGAGGCGCCCAGCACGCCCGGCTTCACCGCGAACACCGAGAACATCAGGTAGCGGATCGTCGAGTTCAGTTCGTCGTAATCGAGCTTGGCCATGCGCCTATCGTGCCACGCACGCCGATGTGATCCGGCACGTCACCGGGGCTCCGGCGCACCGCCGACCATCAGCGCCGCCGCGGCCCGCGTCGCCGACGCCACACACGCGGGCACCCCGATGCCGTCCAGGTAGGCACCGGCCACGGCCAGCCCCCTCGGCAGCCCCGCCCGCAGCTCGGCGACCAGCGCGGCGTGGCCCGGCCCGTACTGCGGCATCGCGTCGATCCAGCGGACCACCCGTGCGTCGACCGGGTCCACGGTGACGCCGAACAGCGTCTTGAGATCCCGGCCCGCCCAGGTCAGCAGATCCTCGTCACCGGCGCTGCGCGCCAGGTCCTCACCGAAGCGCCCGTAGGACAGCCGGACCATCTCGACGTTGGCCCGCCGCCCCCATTTGCGCGACGACAGCGTCACGGCCTTGGTGTGCAGCCGGCCGCGTCCCGCGACGAGCACCCCGGACTGCTCGGGCAGCGGGGTGCCGCCGGGCAGCGCCAGCGCCACGACCGCGGCCGACGCGACCGGGATCCGGCGGGCCGCGGCGGCGGTGTCCGGAGCCAGGTCGGCGATCAGCGCGGGCAGGCGCGGCGCGGGCACCGCCAGCACCACCGCGTCGGCAGGCCAGTGGCCACCCTCGTCGTCGAGCACCGACCAGACCCGGCCGTCGCGGCGCACGCCGCGCACCGCGACCTGCGCCCACTGCAGCTCCGCGCGGCGCACGAGCTCATCGACCAGCACCTGGTAGCCGCCGTCGATCGCACCGAACACCGAGCCCGGCTGCGGCGGCGGCAGCGCCCGGGTCACCGCCTCGGTGAGATTGCGCGCCCCGCCGTCGAGGGCCGCGGCGACCGTCGGGGCCCCGGCCCGGATGCCGATCGTCGCCGCCGAGCCGGAGTACACGCCGCCCAGCAGCGGATCCACCGACCTGGTCACCACCTGCTCGCCGAAGCGGTCGCCGACCAGATCGGCCACCGACGGGTCGGCGCCCTGGCGCCAGGAGAAGGGCCGCCGTGGTTCGTCGAGCATCCACCGGACGGTCGCGTCGTCGACCAGGCCGGTCAGCGCGGCCGGTCGCGACGGAATGCCCTGCACGGTGTCCGCGGGCAGCGGGTGCAACCTGCCCTCGCTGTAGATCAGCGGCCGCGCCCCCGACGTGGCGATCTGCCTGTCGCCCAAGCCCAGCTCGGCCAGCAGCGCAGGCACCTCGGGCCTGCGCGCGACGAACGCCTCCGCGCCGACGTCGAGCAGCTGGCCGCCGATGCGCTCGGTGCGCAGCACCCCGCCGAGCCGGTCGGCCGGGTCGAGCAGCGTGATCTCCGCGTCCGGCCCGGCGGCGACCCGAAGCCGGTATGCGCTGACCAGGCCCGAGATGCCGCCGCCGACAACGCAATAGCGCCGGGTCGCGGGGCTCACAGCTCGTGCACCAGCGCCACGACGTCGGTGATCACGGCGGGGTCGGTGGCGGGCAGCACGCCGTGGCCGAGGTTGAACACATGCCCGACCGCGCCGGCGTCCACCGCGCGCCTGCCGTCCTCGACCACTGCGCGCACCGCGCGGTCGACCACCGGCCGGCCAGCAGGACCACCGGGTCCAGGTTGCCCTGCAGCGCGGTGCCCGGGCGCACCCGCGCCGCGGCGTCGGTCAGCGACGTGCGCCAGTCCACCCCGACCACCGCGGGCACCCCGTGCCCGGTGACCGCCTCCGACATCGCGCCCAGCAGTTCGGCGGTGCCGACCCCGAAGTGCGTCATCGGCACCCCGGCCGCGGCGAGCTCGGTGAACACCCGCGCGCTGTGCGGCAGCACGTAGGCGCGGTAGTCGGCCAGCGACAGCGTGCCGGCCCACGAGTCGAACACCTGGATGGCGTCCACACCGGCGTCGACCTGGGCGCGCAGGAACGCGATCGTGACGTCGGTCAGCGCCGTCATCAGCGCGTGCCAGGTGGTGGTGTCGGCGAGCATCATCGCCTTGGTGCGCTCGTGGTTGCGGCTCGGTCCACCCTCGATGAGGTAGGACGCCAGCGTGAACGGCGCCCCGGCGAACCCGATCAGCGCGACATCGCCCAGCTCGGCGACCAGCCGCCGACCGCGGTGGCCACCGGCGCGACCTGGTCGCGCTCCAGCGGTCTGACCCCGGCGACGTCGGCGGCCGTGCGGATCGGGTGCGCGATCACCGGCCCGACGTCCGGGACGATGTCGAGATCGATGCCCGCCGCGCGCAGCGGCACCACGATGTCGGAAAACAGGATCGCGGCGTCCACGCCGTGCCTGCGCACCGGCTGCAGCGTGATCTCGGTGATCAGGTCGGCGTCGAAACAGGCCTGCATCATGGTGTTCTTGGCCCGCAACGCGCGGTATTCGGGCAGCGACCGTCCTGCCTGCCGCATCATCCACACCGGCACCCGGAGCGGCTTGCGGCCGGCGACGGCGGCCAGGTACGGGGATTCGGGCAGCTCGCGACGCGTGTTCATCGCCCCCCATGCTGCCATGTCGGGTCGGGCCCGGATCGGCGCGCCATGAGCACAGACCTGGCCGAATCCGCTAGCGTCAAACGCCGTGACCACCGCCGAACCGGCCCAATTCCGTGAAGCGGTGGCGGCCATGAATGCCACCACCCCACGGCCGGAGATCGAACTGGGCCCGATCCGTCCGCCGCAGCGCCTCGCGCCGTTCAGCTATGCGCTGGGCGCCGAGGTCAAACACGCCGAGACGGCGATCATCCCGGAGCGCTCCGAGGGCAACGCGTTCGGCCGGCTGATCCTGCTGCACGACCCCGAGGGCGCCGACGCCTGGGACGGCACCATGCGCCTGGTCGCCTACATCCAGGCCGACCTGGACTCCTCCGAGGCCGTGGATCCGCTGCTGCCCGAGGTGGCGTGGAGCTGGCTGGTCGACGCGCTGCACGAGCGGGCCGAACACGTGACCGCGCTCGGCGGGACCGTCACCGCGACCACCTCGGTGCGCTACGGCGACATCTCCGGACCGCCCCGGGCCCACCAGCTGGAACTGCGCGCATCCTGGACCGCCACCGACCTCGAACTCGGCCCCCACGTGGAGGCGTTCTGCGAGGTGCTCGAGCACGCCGCGGGGCTGCCGCCCACCGGAGTGACCGACCTGAACTCCCGCACCCGCGCCTGAGCCCGATGCCAGAACCCGAGAACGCAGCCTCCCCCGGCGGCGCCGACGAACAACTGCCCGACGACCAGTTGACCGACGCCACCGAGACCACCGACGCCGCCGACGACCTGCCTGAGGCGGAACCGCTGCTGGCCCCCCGCGAGGGGGTGCCCCGCCTGTCCGTCAGCCGGTACGAGATCGCCGACGCCGCCGAACTGCTGGCCTCCGGGCACGGGCCGTTCGCGGTCGACGCCGAACGGGCGTCCGGCTTCCGCTACTCCAACCGCGCCTACCTGGTCCAGATCCGGCGGGCCGGCGCGGGCACCGTGCTGATCGACCCCGTGAGCCACGGCGGCGACCCGCTCCAGGTCCTCGCCCCGGTGGCCGACGTGCTCTCCGAGGACGAATGGGTGCTGCACGCCGCCGACCAGGACCTGCCGTGCCTGGCCGAGATCGGCATGCACCCGCCGTCGCTGTACGACACCGAGCTGGCCTGGCTGGCCAACTACGAGCGGGTCAATCTGGCCGCGATGGTGCAGCGCCTGCTGGGCCTGCAGCTGACCAAGGGCCACGGCGCCGCGGACTGGTCGAAGCGTCCGCTGCCCGCCGAATGGCTCAACTACGCCGCGCTGGACGTCGAGGTGCTCGTCGAGCTGCGCGACGCGATCGACGCGGTGCTGCAGGAACAGGGCAAAGCCGATTGGGCGGCACAGGAATTCGAGTACCTGCGGACAGCCGAGGCGACCCCGACACGACGGGACCGGTGGCGGCGCACCTCGGGCATCCACAAGGTCCGCGACCCGCGGACACTGGCCGCGGTGCGGGAACTGTGGCAGACCCGCGACCAGATCGCGCGGCGCCGCGACATCGCGCCGGGCCGCATCCTGCCCGACAGCGCGATCATCAGCGCGGCCACCGCCAACCCGGACACCGTCGAAAAGCTCACGGCGCTGCCGGTTTTCGGCGGCTCCAAGCAACGGCGCAGCGCCCAGGTGTGGCTGGACGCGCTGGCCCGCGCCCGGGCCGGCGAACCACCGGATGCCCAGGAGCCGTCCAACGGTCCCCCGCCGGCATCGCGGTGGGCCCGCCGCAAGCCCGAGGCCGCGGCCCGGCTGGAGGCGGCACGCGCCGAGCTTTCCGCGCTGTCCGAACGGGTTTCGGTGCCGGCCGAGAACCTGCTCTCACCGGAGATCGTGCGCAGACTGTGCTGGGACTGGCAGCCCGTCGACGGCATCGACGCGGCCACCGCGGCGGTGGAGGACTTCCTGCGGGGATCCGCCGCTCGTCAGTGGCAACGGGAGCTGACCGTCCCGGTGCTGGCGAAAGCGCTGTCTACCGCCGGCTGAGAACCGCGTCGGCATGCGCGACGAAGTGCGTCCACACCGCGTCCGGTGCCTCGATCTGAGGCCAGTGCCCGATGTCGTCGAGCATCACGATGTCGGCATCGGCGATCACCTCGGCGTACCGGCGCGCCATGTGCGCACCGGAATTCGGGTCCAGCGCGCCGTCGATCAGCCGCATCGGCACAGCGGTCTCGCGCATGGCGCGCACCCATCGGTTGCGGTGCCGGTTGCGGTCATCGAGGAACCGGCCGACCTTGTGCAGCACCCGTTTTCCGTCGTTGTACTCCAGGATCTGATGGAACAGGTCGAGCATGCGCCGGCTCGGCTTGGTGTGCGGGCCGAACATCTCGTTGATCGTCGGCTCCAGTAGCCGCCGCGCGATCCGGCTGTCCTGGAGGGGACTCAGCACATCCCCCAGCGCCGTTCCCGACATCAGCTTCTGCATGCGCCGCGGCGTGTAGGCCTCGGTGAACATCCCGCCGTTGAGCCAGGTCACCGACTCGATACCCGGCGCCCCGTACGCGTGCTGCGAGAACTCGTGCCTGGCAAGCAATTCCTGGCCCACCGAGTCGCCGAGGTCGTGGGCCAGGATGTGCACCGAGTCCACACCGAGGTGATCCAGCAGCGCCTCGTGCATGTCGGCGTGGTCGTGCACGCTGTAGCCGTAGGCCACCGGCTTGGCCGAGAAACCCATCCCCAGCATGTCCGGCGCGATCACGGTGAAACGTTCGGTGAGCCTCTCCCACAACGGTTCCCAGTCCCAGCTGTTGAACGGATAGCCGTGGATCAGCAGCAGGGCTGGGCCGGTGCCCTCGTGGCGGTAGAACACGTCGAAGCCCAGGTAGTCGAAGTGGTGTCCGGCGTCGCGCCAGCGGTTCAGTTCAGCGTCCACGCCTGGGACCATAACTGAGTTCTCTTTTTGAACGCAATAGGTAGAATCGCCGCATGCGTCATGACGACCTGGCCGCCGAGCCGTGCTCGATCCTGCGCCCGCTCGCGCTGCTCGGCGACCGCTGGACCCTGGTGGTGCTGCGCCAGTCGTTCGCCGGGGTGCGCCGTTTCGAGGATTTCCAGGCCGGACTGGGCCTCAGCCGGGCCGTACTTGCCGAGCGGCTGCAGCGCCTGGTCGACGCGGGCGTGCTGCAGCGGCACGCCTACCGCGACGACCGGCGGACGCGCCAGGAGTACCGGCTGACCGACAAGGGCCGCGATCTCTACCCGGTGCTGATGGCGCTGCGCGCATGGGGCGACAAGTATCTGGCCCCCGACGGACCGTTCGTCGAGTACCGGCACCGCGGGTGCGGCGGCCACACCCACACCCGCCTGCTGTGCGACACGTGCGGCGACGAGATCACCGCGGCCGAGGTCGAGGTGGGCCCCGGCCCCGGACTCGCGGCGAGCCTCAGCGGCCGGCCGACACCAGCTTGATCGCGGCCGCCTCGATCGTCTCCTCGGACAACAGCACCTCCAGTGCGGCGTCGCCGAGCGGGATGAAGCTGTCGTGGCTGGCCACCCGCGCCAGCGCGCCGGTGTAGCCGTGGTCGATCAACGCGGTCAGGATGCCCTCGCTGACGCCGCCGCTCTCCCGGGTCTCGTCGACCACGAGCACCCGGCCGGTCACCTCGGCCTCGGCGAGCATGTCGGCCAGCGGAAGGGGCGCCAGCCAGCGCAGGTCCACCACGCGCACGTCGATGTCACGCTCGGCGAGCCTGCGCGCGACCCGCAGGCTCATCCGGAGCCCGTTGCCGTAGGTCAGGACCGTCAGATCGCGGCCGTCGCCGTAGACCCGAGCCCGCCCGATCGGCACCGCGCCGCCGCTGTCGCGGGCCAGCCACAGGTCGTCGCCGTCCTCGTGCAGGTCGCGGGTGTGGTAGAGCGCGATCGGCTCGAGGAACAGGCACACCACCCCGGCCGCCCGCGCAGCCGCGACACACGTGCGCATCATCGCCGCGGCGTCGTCCGGCCGGGCCGGTGACGCGACGATCACGCCGGGCAGGTCGCGGATCGCGGTGATCGAGTTGTCGTTGTGGAAGTGCCCGCCGAAGCCCTTCTGGTAGCCGTAGCCGGCAATGCGCACCACCATCGGGTTGCGGTACTGACGATCGGAGAAGAACTGCAGCGTCGCACCCTCGCCGCGGATCTGGTCGGCCGCGTTGTGCAGGTACGCCAGGTACTGGATCTCGGGAATCGGCAGCAGCCCCGAGACGCCCGCACCCAGCGCGAGCCCGAGGATCGACTGCTCGTCCAGCAGGGTGTCGAACACCCGGGCGGTGCCCGCCTTGGCCTGCAGTCCGCGCGTCACCCCGTAGACGCCGCCTTTACGGCCCACGTCCTCGCCGAAGATCATCGCCTCGGGGTGGCGGGCCAGCACGTCGGCCAGCGCCCGGTTGATGCCCTGGGCCACCGTCAGCGGCGCCGACTCACCGGCGGTGGATTCAGCCTCCGCGGCGCTGCGCCCGGCCCGCACCGCGTCGTCGAGCGCGTCGGTCAGCGGCGTCATCACCGCCCGCGCGCTGTCCAGCTGCGGCAGCTCGGCGACCTCCTCGGCCGCGGCGAGCACCTCGGCGCGCTTGGCCTCGTAGCGGTCCAGCACCTGTGCGGGGGTGAGCACGCCCGCCTCGACCAGGGTGCGCGCGGTGCACAGCACCGGGTCGCGTTCGTAGTCGGCGGTGATCTCGTCGCTCTTGCGGTAGCCGGGTTCGTAATCCGAGCCGGCGTGACCCATGAGCCGCACGGTGCGCAGGTGCAGGAACGCCGGACGGCGTTTGGCCCGAACGTATTCGGCGGCCTCCGCGGCGACGGTCAGCACCTCGGGCAGGTTCGTACCGTCGGCGGTGAAGTACCTCAGGTCCTCCCGGCCGCGATAGGTGCGCGCGATCCAGCCCCGCGGGGTCTTGACGCTGATGCCGATGCCGTTGTCCTCGCAGACGAACAGCAGCGGCAGCGGCATGCCCTGGTAGGCGGTGTGCATCGCGGTGTTGATCGCGCCGACCGCGGTCGAGTGGTTGGCCGACGCGTCGCCGAAGCTGCACACCGTCAGCGCGTCGGCCGGCCACGCGCCGTCCACCTGCAGCTTGCGTGCCCGCGCGATCGCGAACGCCACGCCGACCGCGCGCGGCAGGTGCGAGGAGATCGTCGACGTCTGCGGGATCACCGCGAGGTCGTGTCTGCCGAACACCTTGTGCCGTCCGCCCGAGATCGGCTCCTCGGTGGACGCGACCATCCCGAGCAGCACGTCACGCAACGGATCGCTGCCCTGCACCTGCTGCGCGCGGGCCAGGAAGAACCCGCCGGAGCGGTAGTGCAGCAGCGCGGGGTCGGTGGGGCGCAGGGCCGCCGCGACCGCCGCGTTGCTCTCGTGACCGGACGAACCGATCGTGTAGAAGCCCTTGCCCTGGCCACGCAACCAGCGCGCGGCCAGGTCGAGATGCCTGCTGCCCAGTTGCGCGTCGAACACGTCGATGCAGTCCTGGGCCGAAACCCCCTGCAACACCTCGGGTTTGCCGGCTTCCGGCGCAGTCAGCGACGAGACAGCCGTGCTGAAGTACTCGTCGATCGGTTCTGCCACAGCGACTCCTGGCGGTCAGCGGAACGCGGCGGTGCCGGTGAGGGCCTGCCCGATCATCAGCGTATGCATCTCGCTGGTGCCCTCATAGGTCAGCACCGACTCCAGGTTGTTGGCGTGCCGCATCACCGGGTATTCGCCGGTGATGCCGCTGGCGCCCAGGATGGTGCGCGATGTGCGGGCGATCTCGATGGCCTCGCGGACATTGTTGAGCTTGCCCAGGCTGACCTCTTCGGGACGCAGGCCGGTGGCGTCCTTGGCCCGGCCCAGATGCAGGGCCAGCAGGAACGCCTTCCCGTACTCCAGCGTCATGTCGGCGAGCTTCTGCTGGGTCAGCTGGAAGCCGCCGATGGGCCGGTCGAACTGGTGACGCGACTGCGCGTAGGCCAGCGCGCTCTCCAGGCAGTCCCTGGCCGCGCCGACGGCGCCGAACACGATGCCGAACCGGGCTTCGTTGAGGCAGCTCAGCGGCGCGCGCAGGCTCGTCGCGCCGGGCAGCCGGGCGCTGTCGGGAAGGCGGACACCGTCGAGCACCAGCTCGCTGGTCACCGACGCGCGCAGCGACATCTTCGACGTGATGGACCTGGCGGTGAACCCGGGGGTGTCGGTGGGCACGGCGAATCCGCGGATGCCCTCCTCGGTGCGCGCCCACACGACGGCGACGTCGGCCACCGAGCCGTTGGTGATCCACATCTTGGTGCCGTCGAGGATCCAGTCGTCCCCGGAGCGGGTGGCGCGGGTGCGCATGCCGGAGGGGTTGGACCCGAAGTCGGGTTCGGTCAAACCGAAGCAGCCGATCTTGCGCCCAGCGGCCATCTCCGGCAGCCACTGCTGCTTCTGCTCCTCGCTGCCGAAGGCGTGCAGCGCGAACATCGCCAGCGAGCCCTGCACGCTGACCAGCGACCGGATTCCGGAGTCGCCGGCCTCGAGCTCCAGGCAGGCCAGGCCGTAGGCGACCGCCGAGGTGCCCGCGCAGCCGTAGCCCTGCAGGTGCATGCCCAGCAGCCCGAGTTCGCCGAGTTCGACGGCGAGTTCACGCACGGGCAGTTCGCCGCTCTCGTACCAGGCCGCGATGTCCGGCGAGATGCGGGCTTTCACCAGCGCGCGCACGGTGTCGCGGATCTGGCGCTCCTCGTCGTCGAGCAGGCTGTCGGCGCGCAGCAGCACATCGGGGGTGATCGGACCGGTGTGCGGCGAAGGCTGGCCGGACATGGTGTCTCCTTTACGTCGTGGTGGGGGTGACTCGTGGTGGGGGTGGTCAGCAGCAGCCGGAGGTGTGCGCTCCGACAGGCGCGGTGCGCTCCGGTTCGGTCGGTCGCGGCCGGGCGCCCCGCCAGGTCACCGAGCGGCTCGGCGGCGGGGTCTGTTCGCTGCGGGTGGCGACCAGGGGGACGCCGTCGACCAGCACGGTCGCGATGCCGGGCAGGTCGCCGACGGCGAAGGATTCCAGCGCGTCGGTGGCCGTCGATCCGGTGATCGGGCCCAACACGAGCAGATCGGCCGGCCTGCCCTCGGCGATGACGCCGGTGTCCAGCCCGTGGGCGGCCGCGGTCTGTCCGGTCGCCGCGGCCACGGCCGCGACAGGGTCGACGCCGCACACCGAGGCGAGATAGCAGACCGCGCGCAACATCCCGCGGGGGATGACGCCGGTGCCGCCGGGGGTGTCGGTGCCGAGCGTGAGCCGGTCCAGCCTGCCGAGGCGCGTCAGTGCGTCGACGACGACTCCGGTGGCCCGGTAGTTGTTCGAGCTGCAGACCTCGACATGGGTGTCGGGCAGTCCGTCGATGATCGCCAGGATGTCGGCGTCCGGCGGCGGAATGGGTCCGCCGGAGATGTGCCCGACCACGTCGGGACCCACGGCCGTCACCACGTCGGCGCCGGCGACCCGGCTCGACCCCGACCGCGAGACGCCGCCGGAGTGCAGTTTGACGGTCATCCCGCGCTCGTGCGCCCACTGGACATAGCGCTGGGCTTCCCCGTCGCCGAGTCTGCTCCAGTCGTAGAAGATGAACTTGAGCTGGTCGATGCCCTCCCGGTGGGCCCGGTCGAAGTGCTCTTCGGTCATCCCCGGCACCAGCAGCACGGTGCCGGCGTTCACCTTGACCCCGGACGGGCGCATCCTGCCGGTGGTGTGCTTGGAGGTGATCGCGATCGACAGCACGAGTTCCGGGGTGAGCGCGTCGAACGCCAGCCCGGGGATGTGCAGTTCGCCGGCCGAGACCATCGAGGTGGTCCCGCCGTGCAGGTAGTTGTGGATCCAGCCGATCGCGTCCTGGGCCGGCGTCCACTCCCCGAAGGTGGGGTGGACGTGGCCGTCGACCAGACCGGGCATCACCGTCAGCCCGCCCGCCGACAGCACCTGGTCGGGCGCCGCGGCGCTCACCCCGATCCCGGTCACCACGCCGTCCTCGACGAGCAGGGTGGTGTCGCGCACCGGCGCGACCGCCGGATCGCCATGCACCAGGAGGCCGATGTCCTCCACGAGCAGCGTCGTCACCTAGCGCCTCCTTGATTGGATTTTGTATACACTATCTTCTGATTCGGCTTCTGGGAAGTCGCCGGGCCGCGGAATCCCCTGCGCGTCAACGCCGGAACGCCGAACACCACCACCAACACGATCGCGGCGCCGGCCAGATTCATCGCGAGCCGCACCCCTCCCTCGTACCACGGGAAAAGCTGCGGGTACTCGCTGATCACCAGCAGCACCGGCGGGCCCGTCACCGCCCACCACGTGTAGTTCACCGGCCGCAGCGCCATCGCCAGCGTGAACAGCACCACCGTGAGGACCGCGACCACCGGTATCGACGGATGCGTCCCGAGCACCACCGCGGCGATCAACGCGCCGACGGCGTTGCCCGAAAGACGCTGTGCCAGGCGCATTCCCGTGTCCCCGGCGGCGGGCTGCACGGTGAGCACGACGCTGGTGACCAGCCAGTGCGCGCCGACCAGGTCGTCGGGCAGCAGGCCTGCCACCCAGACCGCGGCGGTGACGGCCACCCCCACCCGCACGGCATGCGGCCACGACTCCCGCCATGCCCGCCCGGCCGCGGGCGGGGCAGGGGCCGGCGCCCCGCGCCGCCGGCGCAGCGCCTCGGCGCACAGGAACCACGCCGTCCATGCGACGGCGACCACCAGCGCGCCCCCCAGGTAGGGCAATAACCGTTCGGCGCCACCGTCGTCCGGCACATCGACCGCGATCAGCACCACGGCCAGCGCGGCTGTCGGGCCGACCCGCGCCAACAGGCCGCCGCACACCGCGGCCGCGACCGTCACGGCCGCCAGCATCGCCGGGTGGCCGAGCGTCAACACGGCCAGCACGGCGCCGATCAGCACCGCCAGCGCCCGGATCCCGATGGTCGCGAACGCCGCGCGCCGGGTCGGCGCCAGCGAGGGCACCGCGGTCAACACGAATCCCAGACCCATCGCCGACCCGAGTTCGGCGTGTCCGACAGCGGCGGTGATCGCGAGGATCGCGCCGAGCGCGCCCGCCAGCCAGGCCGCCATCCCCCACCGGCTCCGGCCGACCGGCCTCAGCAGCTCCGCGGGATGCCGGCGGCGCGGGGCCGGCGGCACCGCCGAAGTGGGTGCACCGTCAGGACTCGGCACTGTCCGCGCCATCGGCGGGCGCCGCCGCGGCATCCAGTACCGCCGCCACGATGCCCTGATAGCCGGTGCAGCGACACACGTTGCCCGACAATGCTTCCCGCACCGACTCGGCGGTCAGCGGCTTCTCCGCATCCGGATCGCGCAGCAGTTCGACGGCGCTGACGAGGAATCCCGGGGTGCAGAAGCCGCACTGCAGCCCACCGCACCGGGTGAACGCCTGCTTGAGCCGCGCGGCCTCTTCGAACTGGTCGAGCCCCTCCACGGTGTCCACCCGCAGCCCGTCGGCCTGCACCGCGAGCATCAGGCACGCCCGTCCGGAACGGCCGTCGACGAACACCGTGCATGCGCCGCAGACCCCGTGCTCGCAGCCCAGATGCGTTCCGGTGAGCCCGAGTTCGTCGCGCAGGAAGTCGGCGAGCGTGAGCCGGGGAGACACGGCGCGGGAGATCTGCCTGCCGTTCACGATCAGCGAGATGGTCACCGGCGCCGGTGTGTCAGCCTGCATCGTGCTCCCTTCCGGACGCGCCGGCGCGCCGGTGCGCGGCGGTCATCGCCTCGGTCAGCGCGGCCGCGCAGAGCCGCCGCGCATAGTCGGCGTCGTCGGCGACCGGTTCCGTGCCTGCGGCCCACCGCAGGCCCAGCTGGTGCCACAACCGTTCCGACGGCAGCTCGCCGACCACATCGTCGCCCACGAACAGCAGCGGCCGGTCGGCCACGCTCAGCACGCCGGCGCGCAGCGCCGAGATCCGGCCGTCGGGTCCGAGGGTGAGCATGCAACCCGCGCCGGCCAGGCCGTAATCGCCGTGCTGGTGGGCGTATTCGACGAAACCCCAGCCCTGGTCCGGCCGGATCCCGGGCACCGAGATCCAGGTGATCATCTCGTCGGGCGCCAGCGCGTTGGTGTAGAAGGACACGAACATCTCGTCCGCGCCGACCGTGCGTCGCCCGGACGACGCCGACTCGACATGGAATGTCGCGTCCAGAACGAGTGTGGCCAAGGGCATCTCGGCGGCAGGGTCGGCGTGGGCGATGGAACCGCCGATCGTGCCGCGGTTACGGATGCCGACATGCCCGATGTGCCGCGCCGCCTCGCTCAGCAGCGGAGCGCGCGCCGCGATCAGCGGGTCCACCTCCACGGTGCGGTGCGTCACCAAAGTGCCCAGGATCAGGTCGTCGGTGTCGTCGAAGATCCGGTTCAGTTCGGTGAGCCTGCCGATGTCGATCACCGCCGACGGCCGGGCAAGGCGCAGGTTCATCAACGTCAGCAGCGACTGGCCGCCGGCCAGCAGCTTGGCGTCGGGGTCCCCGGCCAGCAGATCCAATGCCCCGGCGACCGTTTCGGGCCGGTGGTAGTCGAAGGGCGCCGGCTTCACGAGGCCACCCGGTCAAGCGCCCGGCACAGGTCACCGGTCTGGATCGGCGTGCTGGTGACGTGCAGACCGCCGCCGACGGCGTCGTCGACGGCACCGGCCACCGCCGAGTACACGGCGATGGTGCCGCTCTCCCCCGCGCCGCGCACGCCGAGGGGATTGGCCGGGGTGTCGACGGCCAGATGACTGACGATCACGTCGGGCACGTCGGTGGTCAGCGGCAGGTGGTAGGCCGCGAAGGTGGTCGAGGTCGGCTCCCCGGTCGGCGAGTACCGCCACGCCTCGAAGAGCGCGCCACCGATGCCCTGCGCGACGCCGCCGACGATCTGGCCCTCGACGATGCGCGGGTTGATCTCCCGGCCTCCCTCGTGGGATACCGCGTAGCGCAACACCTTCACGATTCCGGTCCGCCGGTGCACACCGACGATCACCGCGTGCACGCCCATCGTCCAGGTCACCGTCTCGACCCGGTACACCGACGTCACGTCCAGTGCCGCACTGCTTTCGCCTGCCCCGCCGACCCGGCCCGCCGCGGCCAGTTCGTCCCAGCCCAGCACCTGGTCGCCCGCGGTGAACCGGCCGTCGGCGTAATCGGCGTGGGCGGCGCCCATCAGGTCCGCGGCGCGCGCCGACGCGAGCTCCAGCAGCTCACGGCACGCCTGGTGCACCGCCGAGCCGGCCAGGATGGCCGACCGGCTGGCGAACGTGCCCACCCCCTCGGGCAGGCGTTCGGTGTCCGAGGCCACGTAGCGCACCCGCTCCAGCGGGACCTCCAGCGCGTCGGCGGCCACCTGCGCGAAGACCGTCTCATGTCCCTGGCCCGCCGAGGCCGCCCCGGCCGTCACCTCGAACCGGCCGTCGGGCAGCAGGCGCGCGCGCCCGGTCTCGTGCGGTCCGCGCCCGGTCGCCTCCAGGTAAGACGACAGCCCGTAACCGATGTGGTGGTCCGGGTTCTGCAGGGCGCACACGTCGGCCTCCGACGGCGGCAGCGCCGCCAGCACCGACTCCAGGCACGCGAGGTAGTCGCCACCGTCGTAGACGATCGGCACCCCGTCGCGGTACGGGATGGGCCGCGGATAGGGCATGTCCTCGGCGGTCAACAGGTTGCGCCTGCGGATCTCGGCCCCGGAGATGCCCACCGCGGCAGCGGCCGCGTCGAGGCTGCGTTCCAGCGAGAACGTCGCCTCCGGCCGGCCCGCACCGCGATACTGCGCCACCAGCGTCTTGTTGGTCAGCGCGGCCCGGCCGCGTACGTGCACCGCCGGGACGCGGTAGGGCCCCATCAGGTGCACCGCGGTGTTGGCCACGATGCCTGCGACCCAGAGGCTTCCGGCGCCGATGTCGACGACGAAGTCGACGTCCCACGCCAGGATCCGCCCGGCCGCGTCGACCGCCAGCCGAGCCCGGTGCGTCTGGTCGCGCGCCTGCGCACTGGAAACCAGATGTTCCTGCCGGTCCTCGACCCAGATCAGCCGGCGCCGGACGTGTTCGGCGAGCACCGCGAGGACGACTTCCTCGGCGTACACGTTGGCCTTGGTGCCGAATCCACCGCCGACGTCGGGCACGCTGACCTTCACCTGGTCGCGCGTCCAGCCCGTCACCGAGCAGATCGCGTTGCGCACCATGTGCGGGATCTGGGTAGAGGTGGACACCTCGACGCGGCCCAGCGGGGCGGCGTATTCGGCCAGCACACCGCGGCATTCCAGCGGCACCGCACCGTGCCGCTCCATCCGGTAGGTGTCCTCGACCACATGCGCCGCCGCCTCGAACGCGTGCCCGGGATCGCCGAACTCGTACTCCAGCCGGGCCGCCTCGTTGTGGCCCAGGTGGTCGAACAGCACGGGAGCGGCGGGGTCGAGCGCCGCCGCGGCGTCGACGACCGGTTCCAAGCCCTGGTAGGACACCACGACGTGCTCGGCGGCGTCCTCGGCCAGATACCGGTCGTCGGCGACCACGACCGCGATCGGCTGGCCGACGAAGTGCACCCGGTCCGAGGCGAGGATCGCCAGCCGCTGCTCGGCGAGCACCAGCGAGGTGGCCGCGGTGAAGTCGGGATCAGGCGTGGTCAACGACGGGATCGGCGTGTGCTCCAGGCCGAGGTCGGCCGCGGTGAAAACGCCGTGCACACCGGGCATCTGCTCGGCGGCGCCGGTGTCGATGCCGGTGATCCTGGCGTGTGCCTGGGTGGACCTGATGAACACGACGTGTTTGGCGCCCGCGGCGTGATCGGCCAGGAACCGCCCGTTCCCGGCCAGCATGCGGTCGTCCTCCCGGCGCCGCACCGAGCTGCCCACTGATCGGCTCAATGTAGCCGTTTCTCCCACTGCCACAGGGCGATCGAGATACCGAACGAGATCGTGATCAGCAGCATGATGGTGGCCACCATCGACGGGTAGTCGCCGTGGCTGTAGGCCTGCAGCACGACTCTGCCCAGACCGCGCCGGGTGGCGAAGAACTCCGAGAGCACGACGCCGACCACCGCGAGGCTGACGGCAAGCCGGATCCCGGTCAGCAGCGGACGCCGGATTGCCGGAAAGATGATGTGGGTCAACATCTGCCAGGCGTTGGCACGCACCGAGCGGGCCAGCTTCCAGTAGACCTTCGGGATCTCCTGCACGCCGGTGGACACGTTGATCAGCACCGGGAACAGTGCGAACAACACCCCCATCACGACCTTGGAACCCGACAGGCTGAAGATCGGCAGCAGCACCGGGTAGAGCACGATCTTGGGAATCCCGTTGAGCATGATGATGAGCGGTTCGAAGATCATCCGCAGCCGGCTCGACAGACCGAGCAGCAGGCCCACCCCGCCGCCGACAGCGGTACCGACGACGAACGCCATCAGCACCGCCTGCGCGGTCACGCGCAGGTCGAACAGATAGGCGGGATCCGACAGATTCTCGAACAGCACCACGATCGTCTGCGCCGGTGACGGGATCACGAACGTCAGACCGGACATCACCTGCCAGGCGAGCACCACCACGACCGCCAGCAGGCTGGCCCCGAAGGCCTGGCTGGCCAGCACGGCACGCCACGAGAAGCGGGACGGTGCAACGCGTTCGGTGTCGCTATCGGTCGAGGTCGGCTTCGGGCTCGGGACTGGGCCGGCATGGTGGCGGTCACGCGTTCCTCCCTCGCAACAACACCCGCTCGACGGTGGCCAGCGCGACCGTCAGCAGGCACGACAGCAACAGCACGACCACGATGTAGGCGAACATGCCGACGTTGTCGAAGATCTCGTAGAGATACCGGATCCGGTACCCCAATCCGGCCTGGGCCGTGGTGAACTCCATCGCGATGGTGCCGATCAGCGCGTACACCACCGCCAGCCGCAGACCGGCGACGATGAACGGTCCGGCGGCGGGGATGGCGATCGCGAAGAGGGTCTGCCGCGGTGAGGCTTTCAGCGAGCGCGCCAGCTTCATGTACACCGGCGGCATCTGGTTCAGGCCCACGGCGGTGTTCAGCGCCATCGGGATGGCCGCCATGATGGTGGCCAGGATGATCACCGACATCGAGTTGATGCCGACGAGCACGATCATCACCGGGTAGAACAGCACCAGCGGCACGGCGTAGAACGAGACCAGGTACGGCTCGAACACCCGGCCCAGCAGCGGGACCTTCCAGAACAGCAGGCCCGCGGCGAACCCGAGCAGGCAGCCGAACAGGATCGACAGCGCGACCTCGATGCCGGTGCGCTGCGCGTCCAGCCAGAACTGCGATTCGGTGAGCAGAACGCCCAACTCGGCGAGGATCACCGACGGCGCGGGCATCACGTGGTCGTTCCACCAGCCCACCGCGGAGCCGATCTCGGCGAACGCGGTGAACACCAGCAGCAGCGCGACCGTCGACCCCGCGCTGTAGGCCAGTTTCCCGAACCGGCGCCCGCGACGCTGCGTGGCGGCCGGTGTCCCGGGCGGCGTGGCCTCGGTGGGCAGGTCGTCGGTGGCCGCGAACGAGGTGCTCACGTGGCCGCCGTCTCCTGCTGCTGGAAGCCACGCATCGACTCGGCCTGCAGGGATCCCCAGATCCGGTTGTGCAGCTCGTTGAAGCGCGGCGTGGAGACCACCCCGGCGTCGCGCTCCCCCGGCAGGTCGATGTCGACGACGTCGATGATCGTTCCGGGACGGTACGACATCACCCAGACCTGCTGCGAGAGCAGGATCGCCTCGGAGATGTCGTGCGTGACGAACATGATCGTCTGCTTCGTCCTGGCCCAGATCTGGCGCACCTCGGTGCCGAGGAACAGCCGGGTCTGCTGGTCGAGCGCTGCGAACGGCTCGTCCATCAGCACCACCTCAGGCTGCACCGCCAGCGTGCGCGCCAGCGCGACACGCTGCCGCATACCGCCGGATAGCTGTGAGGGATAAGACTTCTCGAATCCGCTCAAGCCGACCAGGTCGACGGCTTCCTTGGCCCGCTTGCGCCGCGTGTCCTTCGGGACGCCGATCATCTCCATGGCGAAGCTGACGTTCTCCTCGACGGTGCGCCACGGCAACGTCGAGTCCTCCTGGAACACCACGCCGATCTTCGGGTCGGGGCCGGTCACCGGCGTGCCGGCGACGCTGACGGTGCCGGTGGTGGCCTTCTGCAGACCCGCGACCACTGCGAGCAGGGTCGACTTCCCGCATCCGCTCGGCCCGACGATGGACACGAAGCTCGAATGCGGAACACTCTGGTCGATGCCGGTGACCGCCGTGACGCGACGGGCCGGTGTGTCGAAAACGACTGACACTCCGGTCATCTCGATGCCTGGTGAGTTCAAGACGCTACCTTTTCGCTCGGTCGTGGGCTGGGAGTCGACGGTCGGTCAGAAGGTGGCCCGGTCATCCTCGGGCAGGTACTGCTGGTCCAGCACCGTGGCCCAGTCCACCGGCTGGTCGATCTGGCCGGCGGCCAGCATCAGTTCGGAGAGGTTGTTCAGGCCCTCGGGATCGACCTTGAGCGAGTAGGCCTTGGCCAGGTCGGGGTTGTTGCGCAGGGCGGCCTGCATGACCTCCGGGGAGACCCCCACCAGCGGCCCGATCTCGGCGCCGGCCTCGTCAGGGTTGGACACGACCCACTCGTTGAGCCGGTCGGCGACCTTGAAGAACTTCTTCAGATTCTCGGGGTTGGCCTCGGCGTAATCGGTGTTGACCGCGACCAGGTCGGCGGGCAGGTCGCCCAGCACGTCGCGGGAGTTGATCAGCACCTCGGCGTTCTCGGTGGCCTGCTTCTCCGCGATGAACGGTTGCATGGCCCAGCCCGCGGTGATCTGGTTCGCCTTGGCGGCGGTCCAGTTGTCACCCATCTGGCCGACCGCCTGCGCCCGGACACCTTGGCCGAGTTCACGTTCCAGACCCTTGACGAGAAGTTCGGTCGACGAACCGGCGGAGCTGAAGCCCAGTACGGCGCCCTCGATCGAACGCCCGGGCGGGCTGATCCAGGAGAAGTCGTTGATCTGGAACCACGGCGCGACGACCTTGAGGTTCGAATCGGGTTTCTGCGCAGCAAGAAGCACCGAGCTGTTGCCCGCGATCGCCATGTCGGCGTCACCGCTGGTCACGACGCGCAGCGTGTTGCCGCCGCCGCCGCCGGAGAACAGGTCGACCTTGAGGCCCTCCTCCTCGAACCACTTCTTGTTGATGCCCGCGGTCAGGATCGCCATGAAGGGGAGGCTGTCGACGCCGGTCGCCGAGATGCTCAGCGTGTCGGTCGCGGCTCCCCCGCCGCCGGCGTTCGGCCAGGCCCGGCGGATTCGTCGGCACACGCGGTGGCACCGACGAGAAGGGCGGACGTGGCGACGATCGCGCCGATGACCTTGGGGAACCGTGACATAAAGGGAGCCTCCAGAAGGGGGTTGAATATTGGATACACTATACGAAGCTGTGTGATCTTGGTCAACATTTACCGCGATGTCGGCGGGAGATCACAGCGGCCAGTTCCAGCCCCGCCGCGACTCCCAGCAGCGCGAACGCGCCATGCAGACCGGATCGGTTCGCAGCTTCGGCGTTCCCGGCCTCGCGCCGCGGGTCAGCATATTCGGTGGCGGCCGTCGGCGCAGGTCCAGATTCGACGACCCCGTCAGCGGGGGTCAGCGCCCGCTTCAACGCCGGGGGCGCGCCGGGCACGGCACTGCCCGGCGCCGGGTGCGCCCGCAGGTCCGCGGCGTCGGGCCGGCTCACCCTAGCGACCGTTGACGATGTCGGCGAAGGCGCGAATCGTGCCCTCACGACTCTGACCGGGCCGCACGAACGGCACGATCGACACCTGGTCGACCCCGAGGGACTCGATCTCCTTGAGGCGCTGGGCACACTCGGCCTTGGTGCCTGCCAGCGCGAAGAGATCGACGAGCTCGTCGGGCACCAGGTCGGCGTGTGCGGCCTCGGGATTCATGTGCTCGTAGTAGTTGTACTGCTCCCGGATCCGGTCGATGGCCTTCTCCAACGAGGGGTCCACCTTGGCCGGCAGCGGACGGATCGCGACCCGGGAGACGTGTGCGCGCACCAGATCTCGCGCCTCGGTGCTGTCCTCGCCGATCGCCGTCGGGGTCCACAACACGATGTGCAGATCGTCGAGCGTGCGCCCGCTCTGCCGCGCGCCCCGTTCGATGGTCTGCAGCGCGCCCTCGATGAACTCGGGCGCCGTGCCCACCAGGACGATGACGCCGTCGGCGATGCGGCCGGACATCTCCAGGATCTTCGGCGCGGACGCCGCGATGTAGATCGGGATGTCCACCGGGCCGGTGAGGTAGTTCAGGTGGTACTCGGCGCCACTGGTGGGTTCGGCGACCTTCTCGCCGCGGAACAGCGCCCGCAGGTCCGTGATCGACTTCTCCAGTTCCGCCAGCTTGAGGGGCTTGAGGCCCATCGTCCGCAGCGACGAGTCCCCGGTGCCGATACCCAGAGCGACTCGGCCACCGGTGAACTCGGCCAGGGTGGCCCACGTGGAGGCCAGCAGCGAGGGGTGCCGGGTGACCGCGTTGGTGACCCCCGTGCCGAACACGATCCGCTCCGTGCCGACCGCCGCCGCACCCATCACCGTCGACGACTCCCGCCAGATGTTCTGGGAATCGCCGAACCAGACGTGGTCGTAGCCGAGGTCCTCACACAGCCGGACATAGGAACACATCGCTGCCGCCGGTTCGGTGGGGAACAGTCCTACACCCATGCTCAGCATTCGGAAAAGCCTCCTCGGGGGCGAGTTTGAGATTGCTGTATATCGTATCCAATCGTAGGGTGACGTGGTCCGAACCACAACCGGAGGCAGCGAATGAAACTCATCAACGAGTTCACGGTCGACGCGCCGCTGGACGACGCGTGGGCGGTGCTCACCGACATCCCGACCGTCGTCCGGTGCGTCCCGGGCGCCGAACTGGACCACCGTGACGGCGCCGACTACCACGCCCACGTCACTGTCAAGGTCGGCCCGATCGGAATGACGTTGGCAGGCAAGGCGACTCTGGTCACCCAGGACGACGCCGCCAGGGAGATGGTGGTCTCCGGCACGGCCGCCGACCGGAAGGGCAACGGCTCGACCGAGGCCACGGTGCGCCTGGTGGCCCGCGAACAGGCCGGCAGGACGGCCGTCACCGTCACCACCGACCTCGAACTCAGCGGCCGCATCGCCCAATTCGGCAAGAGCGCGATCGTGCCGGTGAGCAATCGCATCATCGGCCAGTTCGTCGAACGGCTCGACGCCGTGATCGTCGGCGGCCCCACACCGTCTGCCGCCGCGATCACCGAACGCCCGTCACGCCCGGCCCCGGCACCACGACCGGAATGGATCACGTTGGCGGCCAACGGATTCGCCGGACTCGCCCTGGGCCTGGCGATCGGGCGCTGGCTGGACCGCCTCAGCCCTGCACGACGCTGACCACCTAGACGCTGACTACGAGGTCAAGTTCCACGCAGGCACCGCCCGGCAGCGACGCGACACCGATCGCGGTCCGCGCGTGCGCGCCGACGTCCGCACCGAACACGTCGATCAGCACCTGCGACGCACCGTCGATGACCGTCGGATGGGCGTCGAATTCGCCGACCGCGCGCACATAGCCGCGCAGCTGCACCACCGCGCGTACCGCATCCAGCCCCACCGCGGCGTCGATCGAGCCGAGAAGATTCAACGCGGCCAGTGCCGCCTGTTCCTGGGCGGTCTCGACGCTCACATCGTCGCCGACGATCCCGCGCAGCGCGGGCACCCCGGCCCGGCGGGCCGTCGCACCCGAGACCCAGAGCTGATCGCCGCACCGCCGGCTCGGGAAATAGGCACCCTTCGGGGGCGGCGCGGCGGGAAGGGACAGCCCCAACTCGCGCAGCCGGTCGGCGACCGTCACGCCGTCGTGTCCGGCTCGGACTCGAAGATCCGGTGGATCGGCTCGATCGCGTGGGCGCGGTGCTCGTTGTTGAGCGCCACCATCCGTTCGACGTCACGCGCGGCCATCGCGTCGATCATCGCCACGTGCTCGTGGCACACCTTCGGCATGTCGAGCAGCGTCGAGTACATCGGCCGGTACGCGTCGGCGGTGTTCCACAACTGGGTGACGATGCGTTTGGTGCGGGCCATCCCGCTGGCGTGGAAGGTCAGGAAATGGAACTGCCGGTTGAAGACGCCGACCGAGATCAGATCGCCCTCGGCGAGCGCCTTGTCCATCTCGGCGTTGCAGCTGCGCATCTCGTCGACGATCTGGTCGGTGACCCCGGGCATCGCATCCCGGATCAGCGCCTCCTCCAGGATGGCGCGCAGGGTGAACACCTCGACCAGGTCAGTCAGGCTGAGTTTGGTGACGCGGTAGCCGCTGTGCGGCACGTAGGTGATGTACTCCTCGGCCTCCAGCGTCTTGAGCGCTTCGCGGATCGGGATGCGCGACATGCCGAACTGCTCGGCGACCGCCTCCTGCACGATCCAGCTTCCGGGGGCCAGCTTGCCGGTGGTGATGTCGTGCCGCAGCGCCTCCGCGACGGCCTGCTGGGCGGTCTTGGGGCGGACGAAATCCGACCGGCGTCCCCGATCGGCATCCGCGGCCGGGGCCCTCGACGCGTCGCCCTCGTTGTTGTTCCGGGGTCCGGAACGATTGGTTGCGGTGCGCGGTGACATCGGCTCTCGCTTTCAGGTGATTGGATACACTATGCGATCACCTGTGCCAACGAGTCAAACTTCTGCCCGCAGACCGCGGTTCGCGCGCTGACCGGCAGCGCTCAGGCCAGCACCCGCGACAGGAACGCGCTCGAATCCGGCATCGACGTCAGCACCGTACCGCTGTGGTCGGAGTCCGGGTACACCTTCAGCGTCACGTCCTGGCCGTTGGCCGTCAACCGCTCGGCGAACCGCAGGGTCAGATCCGGGGGCACGTCGCGATCCTGCAGACCGACACCGAGGAAGATCGGCCGGTCGTAACCGTCCGCCGGGATGCCCATGAACGCATCGATCGCCTCGCCGGCGCCGGGGATCGACGCGATCGGCGCGGTGAAGAATCCGGGCACCGTCAACCCGTCGAGGGCGCCGGGAAGCTCACCGGCACAGAGCGTCTCGGCCTTGTCGGCGGCGGCGCGGCCCGCAGGGGTCAGCACCGCGTCCAGATCGAGGTCGGGACGGGCCTCCCGCAGCGCCGCGACGATGTAGGCGGTGTAGGCGCTGCCCATCGGACCGAGTTCGGCCGGAACGGCCATGTCGGGGCCCGCCTGCTTGACGATGGTCTCGACGTTGGCCGGGGTGCCGGTGGCCACGACGCCGCGGTAGTCGAGTCCGTGTCCGGCGCTGAACTCGGTGGCCCAGCGGGCGGTCGCCACGGCGGCTCCGCCACCCTGGGACTGCCCGACCACCGCCCACTTCGGCGACAGGTCCAGACCCATCTGGTGAGCCGCGATCACCGAATCCACCACAGCCCGGGCGGTGGTCCGGCTGTTGAGGTAGCTCATCAGACCCGGCGTGCCCAGACCGGTGTAGTCGCTGCCGACCACGGCGTAACCCTGGTCGAGCCAGTGCGACAGGTACTCGCCGTCGCGGTCGCTGCGCGGCAGCGCCGACGGGGCGCAGTCGTCACCGAGCCCGACGGTGCCGTGCGCCCACGCCACCACCGGCCAGCCGCCTTGCGGAGCCACGGTTTTCGGGGTGAACACCACAGCGGTGCTGACCGCCGGGCGGTCGTGCTGGTCGATGGTGGAGTACAGGATGCGGTACGCCGCGGCTGCGCCCGGCACCGACAGCGCCGGATCCAGCGTCACCGTCTCCAGCAGCGTGCCCGGCGACGCCGCGGGCGCGACCCAACTCCTGGCGTCGAGACCCGACCACACCGGGGTCCCGGCGTTCGCCGGGGACACACCGGTCACCAGCGCAGAGATCATCAGCAGAACCGCCGCCGCGAGGCGTGCGGAGAAAGTCCTCAGCACCGTCAGTCCACGCGCTCGCTGACTTCGCGGTCGCCGTCGGCAGCGCCGAGCGCCGCCACCCAGCCGGTGATCTGGCGGGCGATGTTGCGCTCGGTCAGGCCTACCTCGGCCAGCACCTCACCGCGCGAGGCGTGGGCGAAGAACTCCTGCGGCAGCGCGGCGTCACGGCACGGCACGTCGATCTCCTTGCGCCGCAACGCACTCGACACCGCTGATCCGACCCCGCCGTGACCGCCGTTGTCCTCGATGGTGACGACCAGCTTGTGCCGGGGCGCCAGCGTCGCGATGAGCTCGGGGACCGGCAGCACCCACCGCGGGTCCACCACCGTCACGCCGATGCCCTGGTTGCGCAGCCGCTCGGCAACCGCCAGCGCCATCGCGGCGAACGGACCGACGGCGACCACCAGCACGTCCTCGGACAGCCCGTCGGCGGGCACGGCCAGGATGTCCACCCCGTCACGCCGTTCGAGTGCCGGGATGTCCTCGCCGACATCGCCTTTCGGGAACCGCACGGCGGTCGGCCCGTCTTTGGTCTCGACGGCCTCGCCGAGTTCCTCGAGCAGCCGGGCGCCGTCGCGCGGCGCGGCGACCCGCATGCCGGGCACGATGCCCAGCAGCGACAGGTCCCACATGCCGTTGTGGCTGGCGCCGTCCGGCCCGGTGACCCCGGACCGGTCCAGCACGATCGTCACCGGAAGCTTGTGCAGCGCCACGTCCATCAGCATCTGGTCGAACGCGCGGTTGAGGAACGTCGAATAGATCGCCACCACCGGGTGCATGCCACCCATCGCCAGCCCCGCGGCCGACGTCATCGCATGCTGCTCGGCGATGCCCACGTCGAAGAAGCGGTCCGGGAAACTCTCCCGGAATGCGCTCAGCCCGGTGGGCCCGGGCATCGCGGCGGTGATCGCCACGATGTCGCGGCGCTTGGCCGCCAGCCGGATCAACGCCTCGGAGAACGTGGAGGTCCAGCCGGGACCCGGCACCGAGGTGGCCAGCCCGGTCTGCGGGTCGATGACCCCGCACGCGTGCATCTGGTCGTCGAGGTCGTTCTCCGCGTGGGAATAGCCCATGCCCTTGCGGGTCACCACGTGCACCACCACCGGCGCGTTGAACGCGCGGGCATGGCGCAGCGCACCCTCCACGGCGTGCTCGTCGTGGCCGTCGATCGGCCCCACGTACTTCAGGCCGAGATCGGTGAACATCACCTGTGGCGACAGCGCATCCTTGATGCCCGCCTTGATGCTGTGCATGCACTGATAGCAGAACTCGCCGATCATCGGCACGCCGCGGACGGCCTTGCGGCCCTCCTCCAGCACGCGCTCGTAGCCCGGCTGCAGCCGGAGCCCGGCGAGGTGCTCGGCGAACCCGCCGATCGTCGGCGCATAGCTACGGCCGTTGTCGTTGACGACGATGACCACCGGACGCCGCGACGCGGCGATGTTGTTCATCGCCTCCCAGCACATGCCGCCGGTGAGCGCGCCGTCGCCGACCACCGCCACCACGTGCCGGTTGCGGTGCCCGGACAACTCGAAGGCCTTGGCCAATCCGTCGGCGTAGGACAGCGCCGAGCTGGCGTGGCTGGACTCCACCCAGTCGTGCTCGCTCTCGGCGCGCGACGGGTAGCCGGACAGGCCGTCCTTCTTGCGCAGCGAACCGAAGTCCTGGCTGCGGCCGGTGAGCATCTTGTGTACGTAGGCCTGATGCCCGGTGTCGAACACGATCGGATCGTGCGGAGAGTCGAAGACCCGGTGCAGGGCAAGCGTCAACTCGACCACGCCGAGGTTGGGTCCCAGGTGTCCACCCGTGGCAGCAACCTTGTGAATCAGGAAATCTCGGATCTCCCGAGCCAGTTCCTCCAGTTGCGCCTGCGACAGGTGTTGTAGATCTGCGGGACCGCGGATCTGTTCAAGCATCCCGTCAGTCTACGCACGGCCCCGCCGGCCGGTCCTGTTGAGTCTGGTACACATCCGGCACTCCGTCATAGTCGGCGTCGACCGATTCTTCACGGTAAATGCGCCGGTAGGCACGGTTTCTGGTGAGCAGGACCACGGTGGCCACGGCGGCCGCAAACAGTGATCCCGACAACACCCCGACCTTCACAAATTCGTCACGTTCGGAGCCCAATCCGTAGGCCAGATCACCGATCAGCAGCGACACGGTGAACCCGATGCCCGCCAGCATGGACACCCCGAGCACGTCCACCCAGCGCAGCGCAGCGTCCAGTTTCGCCCGGGACACGGCCACCAGCACCCTGGTGGTCAGGAAGATGCCGATCGGCTTGCCGAGCACCAGCCCCGCGACGATGCCCAGGGTGATGGGGTCGCTGAACGCCCGGGCCAGACCGCTGGCGCCCCCCAGGCTCACCCCGGCCGCGAAGAACGCGAACACCGGGATCGCCACACCCGCCGAGATCGGCCGGAGGCGGTGTTCGAAGTGCTCGGCCAGGCCCGGTCCCGCCTCCGGTCCCCCGGCGGCCTGGCTGCGCAGCACCGGCACCAGGAAGCCGAGGAGTACGCCCGCCACGGTGGCGTGCACGCCGGACTCGTGCACCAGGACCCAGGTCACCACCGCGAGCGGGATGAGCACCCACCACGACCGCACCCGCCGCTGCACGCAGAAACCGAAGAGTGCCAGTGGCACCGCGGCCAGGGCCAGTGCCGTCGCGTTGATGTCCTCGGTGTAGAACACCGCGATCACCGTGACCGCCAGCAGGTCGTCGACGACGGCCAGGGTCAGCAGGAAGGTGCGCAACGCCGACGGCAGATGCGTGGAGATCACCGCCAGCACCGCGACCGCGAACGCGATGTCGGTGGCGGTCGGGATCGCCCAACCGCGCACCGCCCCCTCGCCGCGCCGGCGGTGATCGCGACGAAGATCAGTGCGGGCACGACCATGCCGCCCACCGCGGCCGCGATCGGCAGCGCGGCCCGGCTGGGGTCGCGCAGGTCACCGGCGACGAACTCGCGTTTGAGTTCCAGCCCGACGACGAAGAAGAAGATGGCCAGCAGCCCGTCGGCGGCCCAGGTCCCGACGCTCAGGTCCAGGTGCAGTCCGAACGGCTCGCCGCCGAGCTCGAGGTCGCGCAGCGCGAAGTAGGACTCCGACCACGGGGAATTGGCCCACAGGAGCGCAGCGGCGGCCGCGATCAGCAGGATCACCCCGCCGACGGTCTCCTTGCGCAGGATCTCGGTGACCCTGCTGGTCTCGGCCCACGAGCCGCGTGAGAACGGAGTGAGCTGTAGACGTTGTCTGCGTGGATCGGATGTCACAAGGCCTGCCTCGTTGTTCGGCGTCTCTGAACGTACCGCCGACCAGACTTCCCGGCACACCTGTGGACGGTCACCTTACAACCTGGAAAGCACCGCGACGCACTCCACGTGGTGGGTCAGCGGGAACGAGTCGAACACCCGCAGCTGCTCGACCGCATAGCCGTGACCGAGGTAGAGGCCCACATCGCGGGCGAACGATGCTGCCTCACAGCCGATGTGCACGATCCGGGGTACCCCCGCCGCGCCCAGCAGATCGATGACCTCGCGGCCGGCGCCGGTGCGCGGCGGATCCAGCACGGCGACGTCGGCGCGGCGGTCCTGGCCGGCCAGGGCGCGGCGCACCGAATCGGTCACCACGGTGACGTTGTCGAGGTCAGCCAGCGCGGAGCGCGCGGCCCGCGACGCGCCGCGGGAGGTGTCCACCGTCGTCACCGCGCCCGTCGGCCCGACGCCTTCGGCCAGCGCCGCGGCGAAGACCCCTGCGCCGCCGTACAGATCCCAGGCGGTCATCCCGGGCTGCAGCTGGGCCCACTCGGCGACCAGCCCGCTGTAGAGCGCGGGCGCGTCGCGGTGGGCCTGCCAGAACGCGGTGACCGGAACCTGCCAGGTGCGCCCGCCCACCCGCTGCACCGCCTCGTAGCCGCCCTCGACGACGGTGGTGCGCCGGCCGCGACCGGAATGGGCGACGTGCCGGACACCGTCGTCGTCGACGACGACGTGGACCGTGCTGTCCTTGGGCCACCGGTTCTCGGCCAGTCCGTCGAGCATGCCCTCGGGCAGCTGGGCGCAGTCGAGCCGGTGCACCAGCTCGGCGCTGTGGTAGCGGTGGAATCCCGCGCGCCCGTCGACCGAGGTGTCCAGCCGCACCCGGGTGCGCCACCCGGTCGCCCGGCCGTCGCCCACCGGTTCCGCCGAGGCGTCTGACTCGTCACGCCAGTGGTGGTTGCCGAGCCGGACCAGTTGATTCGCCACCACCGCGCCCTTGATCCGGCGCACCGCCGACGGCTCGGCGAACGCGAGGTCGCAGCACCCCGACCCGTCCACCCCGGCGATCGGGCACAGCGAGTCGATACGGTCGGGCGACGGCTCGAGCACCTCGACGGTGTCGGCGTTCCAGAACGAACCCCGGTCGCCCACCAGCCGGGCCCGCACCGTCTCCCCGGGCAGCGCGTAGCGGACGAACACCACCCGGCCGTCGTGGCGCGCAACACAACTGCCGCCGTTGGCCGCGGCCGTGGTGGTCAGGATCAGGTCGTCGGTCATTCCAGGAACCCCTTGCGCGCATCGCCGGGCGCGGATTGCGGCGCCAGCTTCCTGAGCCGTTCCGAGGAGGTCAGCTGCCATGGGACCGACGTCACCATGACATTGGGCTCGAACAGCAATCTGCCCTTCAGCCGCAGCGCACTCTGATTGTGCAGCAACTGTTCCCACCAGTGCCCCACGACGTACTCGGGTATGAACACGGTGACGACCGTACGCGGTGAGTCCTTGCCGACCCTCTTCACGTACTCCAGCACGGGCCGGGTGATCTCCCGGTACGGCGACGCGATCACCTTCAGCGGCACGGAGATGTCGCTCTGCTCCCACTTGTGCACCAGCTGGCGGGTCTCGGCGTCGTCCACACTGACCGTGATGGCCTCCAGCACATCGGGTCTGGTGGCCCGCGCGTAGGCCAGTGCGCGCAGCGTCGGCAGATGCACGTTGGACACCAGCACGATCGCGTGGTTACGGCTGGGCAGCACCACGTCCTCGGTCTCGGCGGCCTGGGCGTCCAGCTCGCGGCTGACCGCGGCGTAGTGCCGGTGGATGAGCTTCATCACACCGAACAGTGCGGCCATCGCCAGGATCGCGATCCACGCGCCGACCAGGAACTTGGTGACGACCACGATGACCAGCACGGTGCCGGTGCACAGCAGGCCCACGGTGTTGATCAGCCGGGACCGCACCATCCGTGCGCGCGCGGCCGGTTCGGTCTCGGTGCGCAGCAGCCGGGTCCAGTGCCGGACCATGCCGATCTGGCTGAGGGTGAACGACACGAACACCCCGACGATGTAGAGCTGGATCAGCGCGGTCACCTCGGCCTGGAACGCCACGACGAACGCGATGGCGCCGAAGGCCAGGAACAGGATGCCGTTGGAGAACGCCAGCCGGTCCCCGCGGGTGTGCAGCTGGCGCGGCAGGAAACGGTCTTGGGCCAGAATCGATCCCAGCACCGGGAAACCGTTGAAGGCCGTGTTGGCGGCCAGCACCAGGATCAGCGCGGTCACCGAGGCGATCAGATACAGCCCGAGCGGGAAACCGTGGAACACCGTCTCGGCGAGCTGGGCGATCAGCGTCTTCTGGTGATAGTCGGGCGGGGCACCTTCGAGTTGTTCGAGCGGACGTTCGGCGATCTGCACGCCGATCGCCCTGGCCAGCAGGATGATCCCCATGAACAGCGTGAGCGCGATGACCCCGAGCAGCAGCAGCGTGGTCGCGGCGTTGCGGGACTTGGGCTTACGGAACGCCGGCACTCCGTTGCTGATCGCCTCCACGCCCGTCAGCGCCGCGCTACCCGACGAGAACGCCCGCGCCACCAGGAACACCAGCGCGAAGCCCAGGATGTCCCCGTGCTCGGATTGCATGTGAAAGTCGGCCGATTCGGCGCGCAGCGGGGTGCCCAGCGCGTAGATCTGGAAGAAGCCCCACGCCAGCATCAGGTACATGCCGATCATGAACGCGTAGGTCGGAATCGCGAAAGCCGTTCCGGATTCCCGGATCCCGCGCATGTTCAGCGACGCCAGCACCAGGATCGCGACGACGGCGAACCAGACCTTGTGCTCGTTGACGAACGGCACCGCCGAGCCGATGTTCGACATCGCCGACGACATCGACACCGCGACCGTCAGCACGTAGTCCACCAGCAGCGCGCTGGCCACGGTCAGGCCCGCGGTGGGACCCAGGTTGGTGGTCACCACCTCGTAGTCCCCACCGCCGGACGGATAGGCGTGCACGTTCTGCCGATAGCTGGCGATCACGACCAGCATCACCGCCGCCACCGCCAGTCCGATCCACGGCGCCATCGAGTACGCGGCCAGGCCCGCCACCGACAGCACGAGGAAGATCTCCTCGGGTGCGTAGGCCGTCGAGGACAGCGCATCGGAGGCGAAGACCGGCAGCGCTATCCGCTTGGGCAGCAGGGTGTGCGACAGCTTGTCGCTGCGGAACGGCCTGGCCCAGCACCAGGCGCCTGGCGGCGGTCGAAAGCTTGGACACGAGTGCCAAGGGTATGCCCGAAGGTCCAATACCGTCGGGAAGCGGTAGGTTCCGAGATGCACGGGTTTGCAGCGACCCCGTCCGGGAAAGGACCATCAGGTGCGTGTAGTGGTGATGGGGTGCGGCCGGGTGGGCGCATCCCTGTCGGACAGCCTGGCCAGGATCGGCCACGACGTCGCCGTGATCGACCGCGACGGCACCGCATTCCACCGGCTCTCCCCCGACTTCCCGGGTGAGCGCGTGCTCGGGATGGGGTTCGACCGCGACGTGCTGGTGCGGGCCGGCATCGAGCACGCCGGCGCCTTTGCCGCGGTGTCCTCGGGCGACAACTCCAACATCATCTCCGCGCGGGTGGCCCGCGAGACCTTCGGTGTGCAGCGGGTGGTCGCGCGCATCTACGACGCCAAGCGCGCCGCGGTCTACGAACGACTCGGCATCCCCACCGTGGCCACCGTGCCGTGGACCACCGACCGGCTGCTGCACGTGCTGACCCGGGAGACCGAGACCACCAAGTGGCGCGATCCCAGCGGCCACGTCGGGGTCACCGAACTGGCGTTGCACGAAGCCTGGGTGGGCCGCCGGATCACCGAGCTGGAGGCGGCGACCCTGGGCCGGGTGGCGTTCCTGATCCGCTTCGGCGCCGGGCTGCTGCCGGACGTGAAAACGATGATCCAGGCAGGCGATCAGGTGTACCTGGCCGCGATCTCCGGGCACATCGCCGAGGCACTGGCGATCGCCGCGCTGCCGCCCGGCGAGGAGGCCGACGCGTGAAGGTCGCGATCGCCGGAGCGGGCGCGGTGGGACGGTCCATCGCCCGCGAACTCGTCGCGGCGCACGAAGTCACGCTGCTGGAACGCAACCCCGACCACATCGACGTCGACGCGATCCCGACGGCGCACTGGCGGCTGGGCGACGCCTGCGAGATCAGCCTGCTGGAATCGGTCCAGCTGGAGGAGTTCGACGTCGTGATCGCCGCCACCGGAGACGACAAGGCCAACGTTGTGCTCAGCCTGCTGGCCAAGACCGAGTTCGCGGTCTCGCGGGTGGTGGCCCGGGTGAACGACCCTCGCAACGAATGGCTCTTCGACGAGGCGTGGGGCGTCGACGTCGCGGTGTCCACCCCGCGCATGCTGGCCTCGCTGGTGGAGGAGGCGGTGTCGGTCGGCGATCTGGTGCGGCTGATGGAGTTCCGCAGAGGGCAGGCCAACCTGGTCGAGATCACGCTGCCCGACGACACCCCGTGGGGCGGCAAGCCCGTCAAACGCCTTGAGCTGCCGCGGGATGTGACGCTGGTGACGATCCTGCGCGGGCCGCGGGTGATCGTGCCGGAACGCGACGAGCCGCTTGAGGGCGGCGACGAGTTGCTGTTCGTGGCGGTCACCGAGGCCGAGCAGGAACTGCGGGAGCTGCTGCTCAAACCCCAGCCGCGATAAGGCGGTCAGTTCGACTCGCGCGCTGCCCCGTCGATGTCCTTGGCGTCCTCGGCGTCCCTGTCGGCGTCGGTGCGCCGTTCCGGTGCCGCCGGTTCGTGCAGACCGCGCTCCCGCAGCGTCCGCTGCGCCGAGCGGATCGCGATGTAGGTGACCAGTGCGGCGACCGCGGTCAGCGGCCAGCCCATCGCGATGCGGGCCACCCCGAGCCAGCCGGTCTGGTCGGCGTCGTACAGGTGCTGCTGCACCAGGAACCGCGACGCGAACAGCACCGCCCACACCATCGTCGCGATGTCGTAGGCCAGCACCGCCCGCCGTGCCTCGCGCCAGCGTCGGTCGCCGGTGTGCACCCAGCCCCAGATGTAGCCGACGGCGGGACGGCGGATCACCACCGACAGCGTGAACACCACCGCCCAGATCAGTGACGTCCAGATGCCGAGCAGGAAGTAGCCCTTGGACGCGCCGACCAGATAGGCGATCAACGCGCTGATGCCGACGGCGAAGAAGCCGGAGATCGCCGGCTGGGTGGACTCGCGGCGGATGAGCCGCCAGATCAGGATCAGCGTCGCGACGCCCAGCGCGGCCGCGATCGCGGGCATCAACCCGAACGCGGACGAGACGGGGACGAACACCACGACGGGCAGGGACGAGTAGATCAGGCCGCTGATGCCGCCCATCTGTTCCAGGACGGCGGCGCCACGTGCCGGAGCGGTCTGCTGCGAGCCCGGATCGGTACCCGGGGCGCTCACCGCTGGATCTCGTAGCGGGGGTTGTAGATCGCCTTGGATCCGTTGTCGAGCTTGCCGACTCGGCCGTGCACCTTCAGAGTGCGACCGGTCTCGATGCCCGGGATGCGACGCTGGCCCAGCCAGACCAGCATCACCGCGTCGGTGCCGTCGAACAATTCTGCCTTGACTCCGCCTGTGCCGCTCTTGCCGTTGCACTCGACACTGCGCAGGGTGCCGATCATGGTGACTTCCTGACCGCGCTGACAGTCGATGGCCTTCTGCGCGCCGGTGCCTGCGGCCTCATCGGTGAGCTCGTCGACATCTCGTTTTTCCGGGTCTTCGGTCAATCGTCGGGTGAGCCGGCGAAGATATCCCTCGGCCGTGGCCATGGCGTCTCCTGATCTTCTGCCATCCACTGTGGATCCTGTTGAACCAACGCCACGGTAGACCTGTTGGTTCCCAGATGCTAACTACGCCGCGGGTCGCGTGGGGCCGCGTCGCCGCGGCCGTCACGACCAGGCACGATCGACACATGGCGGTCAATCTGCGCGACGTGATCACGGTCCTGCTGCCCGGCACGGGATCCGACGACGACTTCGTCTACCGGGCTTTCGGCACAGCCCTGCACGCGGCCGGCGCGGTGGTGGTGGCGCCCCCGCCACAACCGGACCGGCTCATCGGCAGCTACCGTGACGCGCTCAGTGACGCGGCGCGGTTCGGGCCGATCGCAGTGGGCGGGATCTCGATCGGTGCGGCGGTCGCCGCCGAGTGGGCGCTGACCCACCCGAGCGGGGTGGTGGCGGTGCTGGCCGCGCTGCCGGCCTGGACCGGTGCGCCCGACACCGCGCCTGCGGCGATGGCCGCGCGCTACTCGGCCGAGATGCTGCGCCGGGACGGGTTGGCCGCGGCCACCGCGCAGATGCAGGCGACCACCCCGAAATGGCTGGCAGACGAACTGACCCGGTCGTGGCTGGGCCAGTGGCCGGCGCTGCCGGACGCGATGGACGAGGCGGCCGGCTTCGTCGCCCCGACGAGCGCCGCGCTGGAGCGCCTTCGCGCCCCACTCGGTGTGGTGTCGGCCACCGACGACGCGGTACACCCGCTCGAGGTGGGCATGGAGTGGGCGACGGCGTCGCCGTGCGCGGCGCTGCGCACCGTCACCCTCGACGCGATCGGCGCCGATCCGGGGGTGCTGGGCGCCGAATGCCTCGCCGCGCTGCAGGACGCCACGCACGGGGCCTGACCGTCACCGGACGCGGCTCGTCCCTCACCGCTTGATCGTCATCCGCCGGTGTCTGATCGGCGGATTCCTCAACGCGGCTCGTCCCTCACCGCTTGATCGTCATCCGCCGGTGTCTGATCGGCGGATTCCTCAACGCGGCTCGTCCCTCACCGCTTGATCGTCATCCGCCGGTGCTGGACCTCAACTGCTGCATCGCCGATCCCAGCGCCGAGCGACGTGCGTCGGGCTGCGGCGGCTGCTGCTGTTCGGCCGTCGGCTGCGGTGGCTGTGGTGGCTGCGGTTGCTGCGGTGCCTGTGGCGGCTGCGGGGGCTGCCCGCCGGCCTGTTGCTGCTGCGCCGCGGCCTGCTGCTGCGCGGCGGCCAGTTGGGCGGCCATCGGCTCCGGCAGCTGCACCGGAAGCGGGGTACGCACCGGCAGCGGAGTGTCTCCGCGCCGAACCACCGTATCGGCCAGCGCGTTTCGCGCCTCCTCGGCCAGCACGGCCATCCGCTCGTACGGGCCGTTGACCACGCAGCGGACCATCCAGCGGTAACCGTCCACGCCGATGAACCGCACGACCGCGGCACCCTCGCCGCCCGAGCCGACCACCTCGCGGCCCCACGGCCCGTCCTCGATGCTGACCCGGGGAGCGTCCTTGCGCAGCGATTCCGCCAGCTCCGCGGCCACCTCGCGCCACAGCCCCGCCGATTTCGGCGCCGCGTACGCCGCGATCGTGAAGCGTCCGTTGGGCGTCACCACCCAGATGGCGCTCGGCGCTCCGGTCTCGTTGAGTTCGACCTGAACCTGGCCGTTCTCGGGCATCGGGATCAATACCGAGCCCAGATTCAGCCGCGCCACCTCGGCGACCGACGGGTCGTCGAAGTCGTCGATATCGAACGGGCCTTCAAGCTCCTCGTCGACGGAGTCCACCGACGTCACCTCCTCAGGCGTTGCAGCGCTGTCACTGTGGTGTCTGCCCACTGCCATGACCTCTCCCCCTACAGACTGGCATGCCCGCCCGAGGATCCGTGGCCACCGTCACCTCGGGTCGTGTCGGACAGCCCCGCCTCGTCGAAAGACGTCACCTCGACCAACTCGGGTAACTCGACACGCTGCACCAGCAATTGGGCGATCCGGTCACCCCGGCGGATCTCGATCGCGGCCGCGGGATCGAGGTTGATCAACGAGACCTTGATCTCCCCCCGATAGCCGGCGTTGACGGTGCCCGGGCTGTTCACGATCGAAAGTCCCACGCGCGCAGCAAGTCCCGAACGGGGATGAATCAGTCCGACCATGCCGTGCGGAATCGCCACCGCGACCCCGGTGGGCACGAGGGCCCGCTGACCGGGAGCCAGCTCGACGTCCTGAGCGCTGTAGAGATCGACCCCGGCGTCGCCGTCGTGCGCGCGGCTGGGCAAGGGAAGGTCGCGGTCGAGACGCACTACCGCCAGAGAGGTGGACACGACGTCACAGATTACTCTGGACCTTGTGTCTGACACGCGCGCCACTGCCCAAACGATCCGCTATCGCGAGCGGTTGTCTGTCCCGCTGTGGTGGTGGCTTCCCGGACTCGGGGTGGGCGCCCTGATCGCACTGGAGGTCGACCAGGGCGTCAGCGGTGTACCGGACTGGCTCCCCTATGCGGTGCTGCTTCCGGTCGCCGCGGTCGTGCTGGTGATGCTCGGCAGGACCGAGCTGAAGGTGGTGGACAACGGCACCGAGACCGAACTCTGGGTCGGCGACGCGCACCTGCCCGCCTCGGTGATCACCCGCGCGGCCAAGGTTCCGCGCTCGGCGAAGTCGGCCGCGCTGGGGCGTCAGCTCGACCCCGCCGCCTACGTCGTGCACAAAGGCTGGGTCGGCCCGATGGTGCTGCTGGTACTCGAGGATCCGGACGATCCCACCCCGTACTGGCTTGTCAGCGCCAGGCGTCCGGACGAGGTCCTCGCCGCGCTGCGCGCCTGAGCAGGCGCGCAGCCCAAAACGTCAGGCAGCGCAGTCGGTGCAGATCATCATGCCGTTCTTCTCACTCGCCAGCCGGCTGCGGTGGTGAACCAGAAAGCAGCTCGAGCACGTGAACTCGTCGGCCTGCTTCGGGATCACCCGAACCGACAACTCTTCGCCGGACAGGTCCGCACCTGGCAGCTCGAAGTTCTCCGCGGATTCGGACTCATCGACGTCGACGACAGCTGACTGAGCTTCGTTGCGCCGTGCCTTCAGTTCCTCGAGTGAATCCTCAGAAACGTCATCGGTCTCTGTGCGCCTTGGGGCGTCATAATCGGTGGCCATACCTGTCCCCTCCGTGAAGCTCGTTGCAGCGTTGCTTTGTACCAGCGTCGAACGCATCCACCAAATGATTCGTGCCCGTAATGCCCTCGGATCTAATGTGATTTATGTCACAAGTCGACCGGACCGGTTGTCACCGCCGGTCGGAGCCCTGCCCGCGATGGCTCTAGAGTGCTGATCGTGGTCGCGCAAATCACCGAGGGCACGGCGTTCGACAAGCACGGTCGACCCTTCCGCCGCCGTAACTTCCTGCCCGGAATCGTGACGTTCTGCTGCCTGGCAGTCGCGGCCGCGCTGGTTTGGGCGGTCGCACTGTCCCGCCCCCCGGAAGTGCAGCAGGCCGCGGTCTGCAACCCCCCGCCGCCGCCGGCCGAGCCCGGCGGGCCGCCGCCCAACCTAGGCGAACAGGTGACAGGCTCGGCGATGCTCGACGTCACCCCCGCCAAGCTGGCCGACGCCCGGGTCCGCGTGCTCAATGCCAGCGGCCAGGGCGGACAGGCCAGCGAGATCGCGGGCGAGCTGCGTGATCTCGGCTTCACCAATCCCGAGGCCGCCAACGACCCCGTCTACGCGACCGCCCGCCTACAGTGCCAGGGCCAGATCCGGTTCGGCCCGGCCGGCCGGGCCGCCGCCGCATCGGTGTGGCTGGTCGCCCCGTGTACCGAGTTGTTCCAGGACGGCCGCACCGACGACACCGTCGACCTGGCGATCGGCACCGACTTCACCGAGCTGACGCACAGCGACGACATCGACGCGGTGCTGGCCAGCCTGCTCCCCGACGCCACCCAACCCGCCGGCGCGGACCTGCTGACCAAGGCCCACACCGGCACCTGCTGAGTCAGTCCGCGCTCACCCCGCTGCGGACCAGCGCGTCGCCGAGCGCCGCGCTGATCCCGGGCGCTGAAGCCACCATCAGCCCGCCGCCCTCCACCGACGCGGGTGGACGCACCACCGCGCCCGCCTCGGCCGCGATCAGCGCCGCCGCCGCCCAGTCCCACAGGTGCACGTCGTCCTCGTAGTAGGCGTCCAGCCTGCCCTCGGCCACCTGGCACAGATCCAGCGCGCACGAACCGATCCGCCGCACGTCGCGCACCTCCGGGAGGATCCGGGCCACGATCTCGCCCTGCCTGCGCCGGTGCTCGCGGTTGTAGGAGAACCCGGTGCCGACCAGCGCCATGGACAGGTCCGTCACGGCGGTGCAGTGCAACGTGGTGACCTCGCCGGCACGCCGGACCGTCGCCCCGTGCCCCAGGGCCGCCGAGTACACGGCGCCCGCGGCGACGTCGGCCACCGCACCGGCCACCGACACCCCGTCGCGCCGCACCCCCACCGACACCGCGTAGGCGGGCAGCCCGTACAGGAAGTTCACCGTGCCGTCGATCGGGTCGAGCACCCAGGTCAGCTGTCCGTCGGTGCCGTCGACCGCGCCGCCCTCCTCCTCGCCGAGGATGGCGTCGCCCGGGCGCAGCACGGCCAGCCGCTCCCGCAGCAGGCGTTCGGTCTCGGTGTCCACCACGGTCACGGGGTCGGTAGGGGTGCTCTTGGCCCGCACCGCGGGCTGCGACCCATCGGGCTGCGGGCCCGCCCCGAACACCTCCGGGCGCCTCCGGGCGACGAACTCGGCGGCTTCGCTCGCCAACTGCTCGGCCACCACACGGAGCTGCTCGGGATCGCTGTCGCTATTCACCACACCATCGTGCAGCACGCTGTGTGACGGTCGACGCCGCCATCGGATGCACGGCTGGCCCCCATCGCAATTGGCGAGCCGATAGGGTGTCAAAGCGCCGGGCGACCGGCGCCACACCGGGGCGCCGGACAGCACCGGTGCGATCACCTGCGCAGAGGAGCCCGCATGACAGCCGACGCGTCATCCCCGTCCGACTCCGGCTCCTCGCGGCGGGGGTTCGGCATCGACGTCGGCGGCAGCGGCGTCAAGGGCGGCATCGTCGACCTGGACACGGGAACGCTGATCGGCGACCGGTTCAAGTTGCCCACCCCCCAGCCGGCCACCCCCGACGCCGTGGCCGCCACCATCGCCGACGTCGTCGCGCACTTCGGCTGGGACGGCCCGCTCGGGGTGACCTATCCCGGGGTCGTGGCCGACGGCATCGTCTGCACCGCCGCCAACGTGGACAAGGGCTGGATCGGCCTCAACGCCAAGGAGGTCATCAGCAGCGCGCTGAACGGACACTCCGTGACCGTGCTCAACGACGCCGACGCCGCAGGACTCGCCGAGGAGAAGTTCGGCGCCGGCCGCGACAACACCGGTGTCATCGTGTTGCTGACCTTCGGCACCGGCATCGGCTCGGCGGTCATCCACAACGGCGTGCTGCTGCCCAACACCGAGTTCGGGCACCTCGAGGTCGGCGGCAAGGAAGCCGAACACCGGGCCGCCAGTTCGGTCAAGGAACGCCGGGGCTGGAGCTACGAACGCTGGACCAAAGAGGTCACCAAAGTGCTGGTGGCCGTCGAGAACGCGATATGGCCGGACCTGTTCATCGCCGGCGGCGGCATCAGCCGCAAGGCCGACAAGTGGATCCCGCTGCTGGGCAATCGCACACCCGTGGTCGCGGCCGCGCTGCAGAACACCGCGGGTATCGTCGGCGCCGCGATGGCCTCGGAATTCGACGTCACCGCCACCGGCAAGTAGCCGCACTCGCGGGGTGCACCGACGCGCGCAGGCGTCAAATTTGCCGCTGGGCACAGCGCGGACCCACACTGTCGTTACAATGGTCATCGGCGGCCGCCTACTGAACAGCAGCGGAGTATCCCACCTCGACACGATGACGCTGTGAGATCGCCGCCGACATTCCCCATAGCCGACACATTTCGGTGGCGCACCTGTGCGCGCCCGAAACCCGCACGACCGAAAGGGTGTACGTGGCAGCGACCAAAGCAAGCCCGGCAACCGACGAGCCGGTGAAGCGCACCGCCGCCAAAGCTCCCGCCAAGAAGGCGCCCGCGAAGAAGGCCGCCAAGAGCGCGCCGGCCAAGGCCACCAAGCGTGCCGCCAAGGCCGGAGACGCACCCGCGACCCGGGGCCGCGCCAAGAAGGCCACCTCCGCCGCGGGCGACGACGATCTCGCCGTAGACGACGACGCCGAAGGCATCGAGGCCGAGCCCGGTGACGATCTCGACGTCGACGACACCGAGATCGTCCTCGACGACATCGAGGTCGAGGACGAGACCTCCGCGGACGACGACTCCGACGAGGAGTCCGACGACGAGGCCGCCACACCCGGCGTCGCCGCGCCGAAGGCGGCACGCAAGGCGGCCAAGGACGACGACTCGCTTCCCGAGCCGTCCGAGAAGGACAAGGCCTCCGGCGACTTCGTCTGGGACGAGGAGGAGTCCGAGGCGCTGCGCCAGGCCCGCAAGGACGCCGAGCTCACCGCCTCGGCCGACTCGGTGCGCGCCTACCTCAAGCAGATCGGCAAGGTCGCCCTCCTCAACGCCGAAGAGGAGGTCGAACTCGCCAAGCGCATCGAGGCCGGCCTGTACGCCACGCAGCTGATGGCCGAGCTCGCGGAGAAGGGCGAGAAACTCACCACCGCGCAGCGCCGCGACATGATGTGGATCTGCCGCGACGGCGACCGCGCGAAAAACCATCTGCTGGAGGCGAACCTGCGTCTGGTGGTGTCGCTGGCCAAGCGTTACACCGGCCGCGGCATGGCGTTCCTGGACCTGATCCAGGAAGGCAACCTGGGTCTGATCCGCGCGGTCGAGAAGTTCGACTACACCAAGGGCTACAAGTTCTCCACCTATGCGACGTGGTGGATCCGGCAGGCCATCACCCGCGCGATGGCCGACCAGGCCCGCACCATCCGTATCCCGGTGCACATGGTCGAGGTCATCAACAAGCTGGGTCGCATCCAGCGCGAGCTGCTTCAGGACCTGGGCCGCGAGCCCACGCCCGAAGAGCTCGCCAAGGAGATGGACATCACGCCGGAGAAGGTGCTGGAGATCCAGCAGTACGCGCGTGAGCCGATCTCGCTGGACCAGACCATCGGCGACGAAGGCGATTCGCAGCTCGGCGATTTCATCGAGGACTCCGAGGCCGTGGTGGCCGTGGACGCCGTGTCGTTCACGCTGCTGCAGGATCAGCTGCAGTCGGTGCTGGAGACGCTGTCCGAGCGCGAAGCCGGTGTGGTCCGGCTGCGGTTCGGGCTGACCGACGGCCAGCCGCGCACCCTCGACGAGATCGGACAGGTCTACGGGGTGACCCGGGAGCGCATCCGCCAGATCGAGAGCAAGACGATGTCGAAGCTGCGCCATCCCAGCCGCTCCCAGGTACTGCGCGACTACCTGGACTAGGCGCCCGCAAGTCCCGGGCAAGAAAAATTTAAGCCGCCCGGCCTAGCGTCGCCGGCATGAGATCCACGCCGACGGCACACGACGGAGCAGGTTCCACGCCGACCGGTGGGAAGCTACCGCCGGCGGCGGTGCTCTGCGCGGTCGGCAAGGTGCGCGGTGCGCTGGAACGGCTGCACCGGGCCACCGCCCCCGCTCACATCGGACTGCTCGAGCTCGGTCTCGGATCCTGGTTCACCGCGGCGCTCTATGCCGCGGTGCGACTGGGTATCGCCGACGAACTGGCGGGCGGCCCGCTCGGCGCCGAGCAGGTGGCCGCCAGGGTCGGCGCCGATCCGCAGGCCACCCAGCGGCTGATGCGCGCGCTGGCGAGCCGGTCGGTGCTCAAGCTGCGCCGTGACGGCACTTTCGCGCTGACCCGGCTCGGTGCCGCACTGCGCTCCGACCATCCGGAGTCGATGGCCCCGATGATCGCGTTCGTCGGCAGCCGCCAGCACTGGGAACACTGGTCCGAGCTGACGCATTCGGTGCGGACCGGCCGCACCTCGGTGGAGAAGCTGCGCGGGGTCCCGATCTTCGACTACCTCGACACCGACCCCGACTTCGCCCGGCTGTTCGACGACGCGATGACCGGCGGATCCCGCGCCGTGATCGAGAACGCGGTCCCGGCATACGATTTCAGCTCCCGCAGGCTCGTCGTCGACGTCGGCGGCGGCCAGGGCGGACTGCTGGCGGCCATCCTGGGCCGCGCTCCTGAGGCCCGCGGCATCCTGTTCGACCGCCCGCCGGTGATCGCCGGGGCCGACGCCGTCCTCGGCCCGGCCGGGGTGCGGTCGCGGTTCCGCGCCGAGGGCGGTTCGTTCTTCGAGACCGTCCCGGCCGGCGGGGACACCTACGTGCTGAAGGCGATCATCCACGACTGGGACGACCGGGACTCGGTGTCGATCCTGGGCAACGTGCGCTCGGCCATCGCCGAGGACGGCCGGCTGCTGCTGTTCGAGATGGTGCTGCCCGAGCGGCCACAGGCCCATCTGGGCTTCCTGGTCGACCTGGAGATGCTGGTCAGCGCCGGAGGCCGCGAACGGACCGCCTCCGAATACGCACACCTGCTGTCCGCGGCCGGATTCCGGATGACTCGGGTGATCCCGACCGCCAGTCCGCTGTCGATCGTGGAGGCCGTTCCGGTCTGACCCACGGCCGGCAGGTGCGTCAGTCGGTTGACGCGCCTCCTGCGCCCGCACTGCCGCCTGCGCCACCCTGACCGCCCTTGCTGCCGCTGGGCCCGGTACCGGACTCGCCGTCCTTCCCCACGGACCCGGTGCCGCCGTCGCCGGCCGCTCCCCCGGCTCCGCCCCGGCCACCGGTGCCACCGACGCCACCGGCACCCGTCGCGCCGCCCGCGCCGTCGGTTCCGGCCGTGCCCTCGGCGCTGCCCGCGCCGCCCTTGCCGCCGACGCCACCGGACCCGCCGTCACCGCCTGCTCCGCCCACGCCTCCGCGGCCACCGGCGCCACCGGCGCCGGGGCGGACCGCTCCGCTGCCCGGGTCGGACAGGTCGGCTCCTCCCCTGCCGCCGGAGCCGCCGTCGCCGCCCTGCGCGCCGGACCCGCCCGTGCCGCCGCTGCCTGCGCTGCCGCCCGCGCCGCCGTTGCCGGTGACCGAACCGCTGCGTCCGCCCGCGCCGCCGTTTCCGCCCGCGCCGCCGGTCGCCCCGGCCGCGCCGGCACCGCCCGTGCCGCCGCTGCCTCCGGTGCCGCCGAACCCGACGGCCGGCCCGATGTCCACGTTGCCGCCCGCGCCGCCGTCGCCGCCCCGTGCGCCGACGCCGCCGGTCCCGCCGTTGCCGCCGCTTCCACCGAACGCCGCCGCGAACGGCGTGGATTCGCGCGCCAGCCCCGCGTCGCCGCCGTTGCCGCCGACCCCGCCGCCTGCGCCGTTGCCGCCGTCACCGCCGGAACCGCTGATCACGTACTGGTGCGGGGCAGCCAGGAAGCCGGTGGCGCCCTGCCCCTGGCCGCCGTGTCCGCCGGATCGGTCGGTGCCTGCGGCGCCGTCGGTGCCACGTCCACCCGAGCGGCCCGTGACGACGGTGTCCACCACGACGTTGGTCGCCGGGAACCCGGCCGAACCGAGGAAGTTCGGGGTGCCGGTCCCGGCCCGGCCGCCCGCATTCGGGTTCACCCCGTCCAGCCCGGTACCGCCGGCCCCGCCGTTGCCGCCCACACCCCCGTTGCCGTGCAGCCGGCCCGCGTTGCCACCGGCGCCGCCGTGGCCGCCCCGAATGCCGAGGCCGCCGTCGGCACCGTGCCCGCCGTCGCCTCCGTTGCCCGTCGACGCGAGGATCCCGGCGTGCCCGCCGTTGCCGCCGTCCTGCCCGGCCAGATGACCATCGCCCCCGCGGCCGCCGTTACCGCCAAACAGCCCGGCGTTGCCACCGTTGCCGCCGCGCGCACCGTTTCCGCCGTCGCCCCACAGCAGACCGCCGTGGGTTCCGTTGCACGCCCTGCCCTGGCAGTCTTCGGCCGCGTCCGCGCCGTCGCCGATGAGCCAGCCACCCGGACCGATCATCGGACGGGCCGCCGCAGCGGCCGACGTTGCCGAGACCGGCCGGTCACGCTTGCCCGAGCCGGCCGTCCCGAAAAGCCAGAGTTCTTCTGGCACAGTGGAATTCGGCATGATGAGCGAGTCGAACGAGACCAGTTGCACGGCACGCTGGGATACGACGGGCGGCTCCGACTGCAGTCCGGCGAGCACGCCCAGGCCGACCATCGCCGCGCCGCCGGTACCGGCGGCGAGCCAGGAGTGGGCCGCACCCGGGGCGCACGGCGCCCTGTGCCTGCCCGTCGATCCTGCTGCTCCACCTCGTCGCTGCGCCACGTACTCTCCCCCGTCTATTTGCCGTGTAAATTAGCTGAAATTTAACACGGCAAATCAACGGCGCGGTCAATGACGCTGTCGGCGGGTCGGACGGTTAGCGCTTGCGGTCGCGCACCTTGTAGGTCGACGGCCACGACTCGCGGGTCTCGTCGCCGACCAGCGGCACCCCTTTGGAGCCGATCCGCACGTCGTAGGCCTCTTTGCCGGCACCGGCCTCGCGGTTGGCGTGTTCGGTCGCCAGATAGATCAGCTGATCGATCTCGGCCTCGGCGAACGCGACGAACGTCGTCTTGCGCACGATCTCGTCCTCCGGCGGCGTCATCCGGTCGGGCAGGACCCGCGTCAGCAGCGCCGCAACACCCAGCACGGTGAACGGCACCACCCAGTAGCAGACGAAGCTCAGCGGTGTCCCGGTGTCGAGGATCGTCGCGTCCTGCCGAACCAGCGGCGGGATCATCGACGACACCGTCATGACGCCGAACGCGGCGACCCAGATCCAGGTCAGCACCGAGGTGATCCGGGCAAACGGCTCGCTTTCGAGGACCGCCTTGGGTTGGCCCACCACCGCAAAGTCGCGGATGAAGGGCCTGCCGGTCAGCGCGCCGACGACCGCGACCGCAAACATGCCGGCGTTGCCGAGCGGCTGCAGCCACTGCTCCAGGAAGGACCGGCTCATTGTCAGCGCCAGCACGGTCAGCACCACAAACGTTGCGACCGCGCCGATCTCGAAGGTGCGGCCGGGCGATCGGCTCTGCCTGCGACGTAGGCGGCCACCGCGAGGGCGAGGGCGATCAGCGCCGCCGCCGCAAACGGCACATTGCCGACCAGAACCCAGAAGACGATCCACGGTGCAAAGCCAGAGATGATGCCCACGGCCAGCAGTGTAGGGAATCACGATCGGCGTCGAGTCGAGGCCCTTGTCACTTTCGGCTTACTTTGTCACGGTGACCACGCGTGTGAACGTCTCGACCGACTCGCCGTACGAGGCCGCGGTGGGCTACTCCCGGGCAGTGCGGACCGGTCCCCTCGTCGCCGTTGCCGGCACCACCGCCGACGGACCCGGCGCGGCGGCCCAGACCCGGGAGGTGCTGCGCCGGATCGAGAGCGCCCTGCTCGACGTCGGCGCACGGCTGTCCGACGTGGTGCGCACCCGAATCTTCGTCACCGACATCGCGGCGTGGCCCGACATCGGCGCCGTCCATGCCGAGGTGTTCGGCGACATCCGCCCGGTGACCACGATGGTCCAGGTGGCGGCGCTGATCTCGCCGGAACTGGTGGTCGAGATCGAGGCCGACGCGTACGTACTCGGTTGAAGAGCGCGGGTCAGGTCAGCGGCGCGAACGTGCCGTCCGGGCCGGGCAGATAGGAAGTGACGCTAATCACAGCAGTCACGGGCAGGGGTCCGTACAAATGTGGGAACACCATGCCATCGGGATCGCTCGGGACCCCCGGCTCCCAGTGGACAGGAGAGGTCAGGCGTGCCGCATCGACCCGGAGCAACATCAGATCGGAACGGCCGGCGTAGAGCCGGTTGGCCGGCAGATGCACCTGCGACGGACTCGACAGGTGGACGAAGCCGACGGCGTCCAGCGAGCCGGGCGCGTGGACCCCGGCACGCTGTGCACGCTCCCACTCGACGGTGCTGCACAGGTGTACGAGCACCTCAGGACCTGAAAGTGAACTCATTGCGCCCCCTTTCCGCCGCAGTAACGCGGGAACCCGTGAGACACGACACACCTGTAAACCCCCGGGGAACAAGGCCGGAACCCCAAGCGTCTGACAGAGTGGAACTACGTCGCTACCACCCTATGGAGGTGCCATGACCGCAACGCTGACCAGTCCTGGATTGACCAAGGCTGACCGCTGCGACCGTTGTGGGGCCGCGGCCCGTGTCCGGGCGAAGCTTCCTTCGGGTGCCGAACTGCTCTTCTGCCAGCACCACGCCAACGAGCACGAGGCCAAGCTGGTCGCACTCGCCGCAGTCCTCGAAGTGAGCCCGCTGGAGCCGTAGCAGCGAATCGGCAATGCTGGTCTGGTCATGGATGACCAGTCAGAGCGGCCGGGCGCAGGGCGCACACAGCAGGACCACGCACGGGTCAAACCCGAGCGGGCCAGACCACAGCGGCATCACATCCGGCGCATCACGCTCCGGACGCTCGGAAAGAGTTGGGACGACTCGATCTTCTCGGAGTCGGCGCAAGCCGCTTTCTGGTGTGCGCTGTCGCTGCCGCCCTTGCTGCTCGGCATGCTCGGCAGCCTGGCCTACATCGCGCCGCTGTTCGGCCCGGACACGCTGCCCACGATCCAGAGCCAGCTGATCAGCGTGGCGGGGAAGTTCTTCTCCCCCAACGTGGTCAGCGAGATCATCGAACCGACCGTGCGCGACATCGTCCGCGGCGCCCGCGGCGAGGTGGTGTCGCTGGGCTTCGTGATCTCGCTGTGGGCCGGCTCGTCGGCGATCTCGGCGTTCGTGGACTCCGTCACCGAGGCGCACGACCAGACCCCGCTGCGCCACCCGGTGCGACAACGCTTCTACGCACTCGGCCTCTACGTCGTGATGCTCGTGGGCGCGATCGCCGCGGCGCCGTTCCTGGCGCTGGGCCCGCGCAAGGTCGCCGAGTTCATCCCCGACAGCTGGGACCACGTGCTGAGCATGGGCTATTTCCCGGTGCTGTTCCTGGCGCTGACGGTGTCGGTGAACCTGCTCTACCGGGTCTCGCTGCCCAAACCGCTGCCGTCGCACCGACTGGTGCTGGGATCGGTGCTGGCGACCTCGGTGTTCCTGATCGCGACCTGGGGGCTGCGGGTGTATCTGACCTGGATCACCAGCACCGGCTACACCTACGGTGCGTTGGCCACCCCGATCGCGTTCCTGCTGTTCGCGTTCTTCCTCGGGTTCTCGATCATGATCGGCGCCGAGTTGAACGCCGCCGTTCAGGAGGAGTTCCCGGCGCCCGAGACGCACGCCAACCGGCTGCGGGCGTGGCTGGGAGCCAAGGCCGAAAACCGCAGCGCACGCACCAGGCCGTCCCCGGCACCGGCGGCGCCGGCCGCCGAGAGCCCGGCGGCCGGCGGCGACGCGGCTACTTCTTGAGCTGCTCGTAGATCCGCTTGCAGTCGGGGCACACCGGAGACCCCGGCTTGGCCGAACGGGTCACCGGGAACACCTCGCCGCACAGCGCCACCACGTGGGTGCCCATCACCGCGCTCTCGGCGATCTTGTCCTTCTTGACGTAGTGGAAGAACTTCGGGGTGTCGTCGTCTGTCCCGTCGTCGACGCGTTCGTCGGCGTCGGTCCGTTCGATGGTGTCGGTCTGCATGGCGCCCATTCTGCCCCGCCCTCGATCGGTAAGAAACGCGATGGGTGTAGGCGGGCCGGAATGTGGAACAGTGGAGGTATGAACGCCGGATTGAGCATCGTGATCCCGTGCGTGACTCGGAGCTGAGTTTCGACGACGAGGGACGCCCGGTACTGATCACCCGGGCCGCTCCCGCCTACGAAGAACAACATCGCCGGCGTGTGCGCAAGTACCTCACCCTGATGTCCTTCCGCATCCCTTCGCTGATCCTCGCCGCGGTCGCCTACAACATCTGGCACAACGGGCTGATCTCCCTGGCCATCATCCTGGTGGCCATCCCGCTGCCGTGGATGGCGGTGCTCATCGCCAACGACCGGCCGCCCCGCAAGGCCGAAGAACCCCGTCGCTACGACACGCCGCGGCGGATCCCGCTGTTCCCCACTGCCGAGCGCCCGGCAATCGACGGCGCGACCCACGCTGCGCCGCAACATGAGGCCGGCGATCCGCGTGGCGATCTTCCTGGCTGAGCGCTTTCTTTCGCCATTCTCAGCACATTCTCAGGTCACGGGCCAATAACCGCAGATCAGAAGGTGTGAAGCACAGGGATCGCGGGAACTCATTTCGGGCTTGGGACGTTGTAGCTCATGTAAGTCCCACCCGATCAGGAGGCCGACATGGCAAATGCCACCACCAGCCGCATCGACCAGGATCTGGACGCTCAGAGTCCAGCCGCCGACTTGGTGCGGGTCTACCTGAACGGCATCGGCAAGACAGCGTTGCTCAACGCCGCCGATGAGGTGGAGCTGGCCAAGAGGATCGAAGCAGGGTTGTACGCACAGCACCTTCTCGACACCCGGAAGCGTCTGGGCGAGAACCGGAAGAGGGACCTGGCCGCGGTGGTGCGCGACGGCGAGGCCGCGCGTCGCCACCTGCTCGAAGCGAACCTGCGATTGGTGGTGTCGCTGGCCAAGCGCTACACCGGCCGCGGCATGCCGCTGCTCGACCTGATCCAGGAGGGCAACCTCGGCCTCATCCGCGCGATGGAGAAGTTCGACTACGCGAAGGGCTTCAAGTTCTCCACCTACGCCACGTGGTGGATCCGTCAGGCGATCACCCGCGGCATGGCCGACCAGAGCCGCACCATTCGGCTCCCGGTGCACCTGGTCGAGCAGGTCAACAAGCTCGCCCGGATCAAGCGGGAGATGCATCAGAACCTCGGCCGCGAGGCCACCGACGAGGAACTGGCCGCCGAGTCGGGCATCCCGGTCGAGAAGATCAACGATCTGCTGGAGCACAGCCGCGACCCGGTGAGCCTGGACATGCCGGTCGGCAGCGACGAGGAGGCGCCGCTCGGTGACTTCATCGAGGACGCCGAGGCGATGTCGGCCGAGAACGCCGTCATCTCCGAGTTGCTGCACACCGACATCCGCTACGTGCTCGCCACCCTCGACGAGCGCGAACAGCAGGTCATCCGGTTGCGGTTCGGCCTCGACGACGGCCAGCCCCGCACCCTCGATCAGATCGGCAAGCTGTTCGGGCTTTCCCGCGAGCGGGTGCGCCAGATCGAGCGCGAAGTGATGGCCAAGCTGCGCAACGGTGAGCGCGCCGACCGCCTGCGGTCCTACGCGAGCTGACGCCCACCGCCCGACCCCACACGAGCGAAGGCCCGCCGGCGACCCCGGCGGGCTTTCTGCGTGCGCGCAGGCGCAGGTGTGTCCGGCCTCGCGTGAGGAAGCGCCGTATTTGATGATCTGGCCGGTAGACTCGGTCCGGACGGAGGGTTTGCGATGAACGATCTGGTTGATACCACCGAGATGTACCTGCGCACGATCTACGACCTCGAGGAAGAGGGCGTGATCCCACTGCGCGCGCGCATCGCCGAGCGTCTCGATCAGAGCGGCCCGACCGTCAGCCAGACCGTCTCCCGGATGGAGCGCGACGGGCTGCTGCACGTCGCCGGCGACCGGCATCTGGAACTGACCGACAAGGGTCGCGCTCTCGCGGTCGCGGTGATGCGCAAGCACCGGCTCGCCGAGCGCCTGCTGGTCGATGTCATCGGGCTGCCCTGGGAGGAAGTGCACGCCGAGGCCTGCCGCTGGGAGCACGTGATGAGCGTCGACGTCGAGCGCAGGCTGGTCCAGGTGCTCAACAATCCCACCACCTCCCCGTTCGGCAACCCGATCCCCGGCCTGGCCGAGCTCGGTGTCGGCGACGAGAGCTTCGAGAGCTTCGCCCTGGTGCGGCTCACCGAGCTGCCCGCGGGCATGCCGGTGGCCGTGGTCGTGCGCCAGCTGACCGAGCACGTCCAGGGCGACGCGGATCTGATCGCCCGCCTCAAGGAGGCCGGCGTGGTACCGAACGCCAGGGTCACCGTCGAGGTCAACGACCACGGCGGCGTCAACATCGTGATCCCCGGGCACGAGCAGGTCGAGCTGCCCCACGAGATGGCGCACGCCGTCAAGGTCGAGAAGGTCTGACCGACCTACCCCGCTCTGCGCCCGAACGGCCGCCGCGCCGGCAGGCGCACCCCGAGCTGGCGGGCCAGCCGGTACCCGGTCCGCGCGAGCTCCCGGATCTGTTCGGGCCGCATCCCGGACTGCAGCGCCTGATCCAGCATCCCGGCCATCCGGTGTGCCGGCTGGGCCCGTAACGCCTCGTCCAGCGCGATACCGGTCAACGGACCGTCACCGCGCGCATAGGCCGAAAACGCCAGCACCACCAGTGCTTCCACCCGCCACGGCTCGGGCAGGCACCGCGCCAGTTCGGCCCACAGCGCCTCGGCCGCGCCGGCGCCGTCCCCGACCGCCAGCGCATAGAGGGTGTCGCGCACGCGATCGTCGGTCAGCGACCACGCCAGCCGCACCCGGTCCTCCTCAGCGAGGGCACCGCCGTCCTTGAACCGGCCGGCGCACGCCAGCGCATGCTCGATGTCCCCGCGTACCAGCGGGTCCGGCCGCGACGGAGCGGGCGGTCCGGCGGCCTCGATCGCGCGGGCCAGCGCCGCGGTGCGCGCCGGGTCGGCCGTGGTGACCACCGCGACGAGCTCCTCGCGCCGCTGGTAGAGCCTGCGACCGTCGAGCACTGCGGCGACCGCCGTCGGCGACGCGTTCGGGTCCTCGACGACGCCGGAGTTGCCGCAGCCGTCGGCGCAGTACCACTGCGCGCCCGCAGCGATCTCGGCGACGACGTGGCAGGCGATCAGTTCGACGTCCTGCGTCTCCATCTCCCGGGTCAGCTCCTCGGCCAGCTGCCGGTGTTCCTCGGCGCACATCGGGCAGTACGCGCCGTCGGCGTCGACGATCACCGCCACCGCGGCGTCGGCACCGGACAAGGCCGCCAGTTCGGCCAGCCGGTACAGCTGATCGGCGGGCCGATCGGACAGGTCGGCGCGCAGCACGGCGCCCATCTCGCCGTCGGCGATGGTCATCAGGACCAGTGATTTCACCGGCACGAAGCCGAGCACGGCGGGTAGTGCCGCGATCAGGGCGCCGGGGCGGTCGAGCGAGGGATACGGGTGAGGTGTTGAGGCCATGTGGCCAACCTCGCAACCGCCGCCGACACCGATCGTTCGAAGGCGTGCGGGCGCGGCGCAACTGTGGATGAAATCGGATCTGGGGATGAAACCGGCCGTCACGCGCAGCCGTCGTCGAATGCCCCCGGCGCCTCGTCACCGGGTCCGCCGGCCTCCGCACGCGCCATCAGTGCGGCGATCCCGTCGTCGAAGGGCGGCGAGAACGAGACCTCCTCGGCGCATCCCCCACCGTCGAGGCCACCGATCAGACCGGTCACCGTCGGCCCGGAGATCCACGGCGCACCGGAGAAGCCGTCGACCACCCCGGCACAGTGCAGTGTCGGGAATCCCTGCCGCGCAAAGCCCGCCGGTGCGCGGCAGACCGATGGACCGCCACCGACGCCTGCGGGGTAGCCGATCACGGTGACCTCCTGGCCCGATTCCGGCGCCGCGCCCAGTTCCAGCCCACCGCCGACAGGCGGCGGCAGCCGCTTCCCGTCGGCTCGGCTCACCCGCGCGATCGCGTAGTCGGCGGCCGGTTCGCTGCCGTCCACCCACCGGGGGTCCAGGAACACCGCGTCGATCCGCCAACCGTCACGCGGTGTGCGGCCCGCACCGAACTCCGGTACGAACACCGCCGCCACGCCGTCCGGCAGGCAGTGCGCCGCGGTCAGGATCAGATCGCCCGCCGCAGAGTCCAGCACCGAGCCGGTGCACACGTGACGGTCCGCGGCGCCGGCGAACACCGCTCCGACGCGGGGGTCCGGCGCCACCGGCGTCGCCGACGGCAGACCCCCTGCAGGCGGTGGCGACGGCGCGGGCTCGGTGCCCGCACACGCGCCCAGCAGCGCCGCCGCCAGGAGCGGGCACGCCCGCCGGAGTCCACCCACTCCGCCGATCCTGCCCGTTGCGGGCTCCTCGCGGAATGTCACATCGGCGTGTGCGTGTTCGAACATCTGCGTGACGGCGGGCCACCCCGCGTGGCGGCGCGGCATCCGTGCGGGACACTTGTGGTTCACGGTTTGCCCGCATCACCAGTTGTGAGTACCGAACCGAGGAAGGCGAGACATATGGCTGACGACGAGCAGGATTCCGGCCAGCAGTACCACCCGGAACAGACCGGCATGTACGAACTCGAGTTCCCGTCCCCGCAGCTGTCCTCTCCCGACGGCCGCGGTCCGGTGCTGGTCCACGCGCTCGAGGGGTTCTCCGATGCCGGGCATGCGATCCGGTTGTCCGTGCAGCACCTCAAGGACACCCTCGACACCGAGCTGGTGGCGTCTTTCGCGATCGACGAGCTGCTGGACTACCGGTCCCGCCGGCCGTTGATGACGTTCAAGACCGACCATTTCACCCACTACGACGAGCCGGCGCTGAACCTGTACGCGCTGCACGACAGCGTGGGCACGCCGTTCCTGCTGCTGGCCGGGCTCGAACCCGACCTGCGCTGGGAGCGGTTCATCACCGCGGTCCGGCTGCTGTCCGAGCGCCTCGGTGTGCGCCGGGTGATCGGGCTGGGCTCGATCCCGATGGCGGTGCCACACACCCGGCCGATGACGCTGACCGCACACTCCAACGACAAGGAGCTGATCGCCGAGCACCAGCCTTGGGTCACCGAGGTCCAGGTGCCCGGCAGCGCGTCGAGCCTGTTGGAGTTCCGGATGGCCCAGCACGGCTACGAAGTCGTCGGATTCACCGTGCACGTCCCGCATTACCTGGCCCAGACCGACTATCCATCCGCGGCCGAGACCCTGATCTCCGAGGTCGCCAGAAACGGGTCGCTGCAGATCCCCACCGCGGCGCTGACCCAGGCCTCGGCCGAGGTGCTCGACAAGATCAACGAGCAGGTGGGAGCCAGCGCGGAGGTCGCTCAGGTGGTGGAGGCCCTGGAGCGTCAGTACGATGCGTTCGTCGCTGCTCAGGAGAACCGGTCCCTTCTGGCGCGGGACGAAGATCTGCCCAGCGGGGACGAACTCGGCGCCGAGTTCGAGCGGTTCCTCGCCGAACAGGCCGGTGAGAAGAAGCCCAAGGACAGAGAAGACCCCCGGGACGGCCGGTAGCGCCACCGGCGGCCGGCCGTGCCGACGACGGAATGGGCGACATGACCGAACGCAAACCGCATCTGCACCCCGTGCGCGAGACCACCCCGACGCTGGAGTACTGCACCATCCACGGCTACCGGCGGGCCTACCGGGTGGCCGGCTCCGGTCCGGCGATCCTGCTGATCCACGGCATCGGCGACAACTCCACCACGTGGGACACCGTGCAGGCCCAACTGGCCCAGCGGTTCACGGTGATCGCGCCGGATCTGCTCGGGCACGGCAAGTCGGACAAGCCGCGCGCGGACTACTCGGTGGCCGCCTACGCCAACGGTATGCGGGATCTGCTCAGTGTCCTCGGCATCGACAGGGCCACGGTGATCGGCCACTCGCTCGGCGGCGGGGTGGCGATGCAGTTCGCCTACCAGTTCCCGCAATTGGTGGACCGGCTCATCCTGGTCGGCGCGGGCGGGGTCACCAAGGACGTCAACATCGCGCTGCGCATCGCCGCGATGCCGCTGGGCACCGAGGCGCTGTCGCTGCTGCGCCTCCCGATGGTGCTGCCTGCGCTGCAGGCGCTCGGCCGCCTCGGCGGCACGGTCTTCGGCTCCACCGGCGTCGGCCACGACATCCCGCACATGCTCCGCATCCTGGCCGACCTGCCCGAACCCACGGCATCGTCGGCTTTCGCCCGCACCCTGCGCGCAGTCGTGGACTGGCGCGGCCAGGTGGTCACGATGCTGGATCGCTGCTATCTGACGCAATCTGTTCCCGTGCAACTGATCTGGGGTGACCTCGACGCCGTCATCCCGGTCGGTCATGCGGAGATGGCGCACGCCGCCATGCCGGGGTCCCGGCTGGAGATCTTCCGGGGTTCGGGCCACTTCCCGTTCCACGACGACCCGGACCGTTTCGTCGAGGTGGTCGAGAGGTTCATCGACTCGACCGAACCCGCCGTTTACGACCAGGACTATCTGCGCGAACTGCTTCGCACGGGCCTCAACGAACGCGCGTTGTCCGGCACGGTCGACACCCGCGTCGCGGTGCTCGATGCGATGGGAGCCGACGAACGCTCGGCAACCTGACCGGCCGGCCCGGCCGAGCACGTAGCATCGGGCCATGGCCATCGATGTGACCGTGTTGCGCGTATTCACCGACCACGACGGAAACTTCGGCAACCCGCTCGGCGTCGTCGACGCCGCGACGGTGAGTGCCTCCGAACGCCAGCGCATCGCCACCGAATTGGGTTACAGCGAAACGGTTTTCGTCCACCTACCGCGCGAGGGCACGCACAGCGCCCAAGTCCACATCTACACCCCCACCGCCGAGATGCGGTTCGCCGGACACCCCACGGTGGGGGCGTCGTGGTGGCTGAAGGACCGCGGAATGCCGGTCAAGACGCTTCAGGTGCCCGCGGGCATCGTGCAAGTCACCTATGCCGACGAGCTGACCTCGGTCAGCGCTCGCGCGCAGTGGGCCCCCGTGTTCTCCATCGCCCAGGTCGGTTCGGTCGACGAGCTCTTCGCCGCCGACCCCGATGACTACGCCGACGGTTCCGAGCATTACCTGTGGACCTGGCTGGACGAGTCGGCAGGCACCATTCGGTCCCGGATGTTCGCACCGCACCTGGGGATCCGCGAGGACGAGGCGACCGGGGCGGCCGCAGTCCGGATCACCGAGCATCTCAGCCGGGATCTGACCATCGTGCAGGGGCAGGGCTCAGTCATCGAGACGACGTGGAGCCCCGAGGGCTGGGTGCAGGTGGCCGGACGGGTGGTCGACGACGGAAACCGCCAACTCGACTGACCCCGTCAGCTCTTGGCGGTGACCCCGCGATGAGCGCGCAACTCCTGGATCTCGCGCTCGAAGTCCTCGGCCGAGGTGAAGGAGCGATACACCGAGGCGAATCTCAGGTAGGCGACCTCGTCGAGTTCACGCAGTGGGCCCAGGATCGCCAGTCCGACCTCGTGGCTCGCCACCTCGGGCGATCCGGTGGCCCGGACCGCGTCCTCGACCTGCTGAGCCAGGTGGTTGAGCGCATCGTCGTCGACCTGACGGCCCTGGCACGACCGTCGCACGCCGCGGATGACCTTCTCCCGGCTGAACGGTTCGGTCACCCCGCTGCGTTTGACGACCGCAAGCACCGCGGTCTCCACGGTGGTGAACCGGCGCCCGCATTCGGGGCAGGACCGGCGCCGGCGAATGGCCTGACCCTCATCGGTCTCCCGGGAATCGACCACCCGGGAATCGGGATGCCGGCAGAACGGACAGTGCATCACCGCTCCTTCGCCACTCCGGGGTTCGATCGCTTCGATCGCCCTTGAGCGTACCTGCGTCACCCACGGCGGGCTCACGGCCGGACCTGACAGCGCATGCCTCATCGGAGCCGTCCTCGACGAATGCTCAGGCGACCGGTGCGATCAGCGTCTGGCCGGTGGCCAGCGCCGCGGTTTCCAGCTTGTTGAGCTCCCGGATGCGGTGCACGACCTCGGCGACCGGAGCGTCCGGGGCCACCCTGCGCGCGACGTGCTGCAGGGACTCCCCGCTCTGCACCTGCACCACGGCGAGGCGACCGGGAACCTCCGGCGCGCCACCGACGAGACCGCCGAACTGGCCGACCAGACCGAGCCACAGCGTGATCACGGCGGCGACCAGTGCCAGCAACACGGTGGTCGCCGGCGTGATCGGACGGCGGCGGTGCGACGCCCTCGACATCAGCACCCCGGTCCCCCGGTAACTCGCCGGCGCCCCGCCGGGGCGGCGGGACGGGGGCCGCCGGACCGGGGTCACGGGGCGGGTCCGTCCGCCGTCCACACGCAGGCGGGGTGCGCGTTCGAACTCGTTCCATGTCGCACGATCGTCGAGAATGGTCATCAGCTCGCCTTTCGGTCCTGATTCGTTCGCTCTTGTGTTCGAAGATTACTCGATCAGGTGTTCGATTGATAGAACACGTGATCGAACTGTTGCGAACGCTAACCGAGGCCACCGACATGTCCGGGCACGCGAGAACCGCCGACGGACCGACGCGACACGCCTCGAACACATGTTTGATTATCCCGGTCCGCCGGGTTAGATTCGGGCACATGAGCGATGACAGCAGAGACAGCACCGGCACCCGTCGCGATCGCGACTCCGGTCTGACCGAGCGTCAGAGGACCATCCTGGAGGTCATCCGAGCATCGGTGAGCACCCGCGGCTATCCGCCCAGCATCCGGGAGATCGGCGACGCGGTCGGGCTGACCTCGACGTCGTCGGTCGCCCACCAGCTGCGCACGTTGGAGCGCAAGGGATTTCTGCGCCGGGACCCCAACCGGCCGCGCGCGGTCGACGTCCGCGAGCTCGACGACAACTCCGTGCCGATCGTCGGGACCGACGTGGCCGGCTCCGATGCGCTGCCCGAGCCCACGTTCGTGCCCGTGCTCGGCCGCATCGCGGCGGGCGGCCCGATCCTGGCCGAGGAAGCCGTCGAGGACGTCTTCCCCCTACCCCGCGAACTCGTCGGCGAGGGATCCCTGTTCCTGCTCAAGGTGGTCGGTGAATCCATGGTCGACGCAGCGATCTGCGACGGTGACTGGGTCGTGATCCGGCAGCAGAACGTCGCCGACAACGGTGACATCGTCGCGGCGATGATCGACGGCGAGGCCACCGTCAAGACCTTCAAGCGCACCCGCGGTCAGGTCTGGCTGATGCCGCACAACCCCGCGTTCGACCCGATCCCCGGCAACGACGCGGTGATCCTGGGCAAGGTCGTCACCGTCATCCGCAAGATCTGACGGTGACGGCGGCCCGCTCGACGGGCCCCCGGTCACTCGCCGCGGACGAAACCGTTCGTGCGCGCGATCTCCTCTGTGGCGAACCAGATCTCGACGGGCGCCTCGTGGTAGTCGACGCTCTCCGGTGTCCAGTACAGGCCGGACCTCGTGTCCGCTTTGATCGGGTAGCCCTCGGGGATCTCGGCCGGATCGTCGAACGGCATGTGCAGTGCGGTGCCGAACGGCAGCGGCTCGTCGACGTCGATCCGCGCGTGCCGTCCGGTGTCGGTCACCGGATCACGCGCCGGTACCTGCGCGTCGACGGGTGCCTCGACCATGCCACCGAAATGCGCGATGAACGGCTCGCGATCGGCGGCGATCTCGGCGTCCTGGAACGCGGCGCCGTCCTCAAACACGGTGTCGTCCCAGGGCTCGGCGCCGTGGTCGTCGGGAACGTCGTGCGACAGGGTTTCGGGGTCGGGGGTCAGCACACGCGTCGGCGCGGTATCCACGGTGTCAGGATTTTCCTGCTCTCCGACCGGCCCGTCGTGCGCATCGTCGCCGGGCGCCTGCGACCCCCAGAATTCGGGCGGGTCGGAGCTCAGCTCGCCGGCGGTGGACGGGGCGGCCGCACCCAGCGGGCCGACGTCGTCCCGGGAGTAACGCTCACCGAAGAGCTCGTCCTCCCGGCCCTCCTCGTGGCCGGTCTGCCCGCCGACGGCGGAAAGCGCGGGCTCGTAGCTGCGGGAGGAGTCGTCCTCGGTCGTCGCGAACGGATCGACCTCGGCACGGCGCCCCCGGCTACGAACCACGGCGAAGGCTCCCAGCCCGGCCAGCAGCAACAGCGGCACGATGGCCAGCAGCCACCACCACGTCCACTTCAGGCCGGAACTCTCGCTGTTGTCCGGAGCCTGCGCCTGCGGCGGCGTCGCCTCGGGGGCGGCTTCCTCACCCGGCACCTCCAGGCCGACCAGCTGCGGTCCCAGACCCGCCGGTTCGGTGCTGAACTTCTTGGTCGCGGTGTCCCAGGAGATGGCGCCTCCGCTGAACCGCTGGGTGATGACGTCACCGTTCTGCGTCTGATCCGCCACCGGGGCGCCGAGTTCACCGGTGGCGCCACCCAGCTTGTCCCAGGCGGCGTTGATGGCACCCCGCACGATCACCGCGCCGTGGTCCGGCGTCCAGAAGATCACCGGCTTGTCCTCGGCGGCGAATGTGCTGATCCGGCTACCCGGCGGCTGCCCGCCGTCCTGCTCCCCGGTGGCCGGGAAGCCGAGGTCGCCTTCGGGGCCGCCCACGCTCTCGTATTTGGCCAGCACCTGGCCGGTGACGACGTTGGCCCCGGTCTGCGGGCTGTAGAAGATCTTGCCGTTGACGAAGTCCTGGCCCATCCCGTCTTCGCCGATCTCATACGGCTCGCCCTCGGCGGCGCCGAGCGGTCCCAGCGGGCCGCCGGCGGCCCGGCGGGCGGCGTTGATCGCCGAGACGGGGTCGTCGGGGACCTCCAGGTCGGCGAGCGGGCCGGCCAGCTCCGGCGGCACGGTGGTGAAGGTCTTGGTCGCGGAGTCGTAGGCCAGTTCACCGCCGGTGAACCTCTGCCTGACGACCGGTCCGTCGTAGGTCTCGTCCTCGGCGGGCACCCCGAGCACCCCGGAGGATCCGCCGAGCTTGTCCCACGCCGCGTTGATCGGCCCGCGGACCACACGCGCGCCGGTGGCCGGTGTCCAGAAGATCACCGGGTTGTCGGCGGCGCTGAATGTGCTGTTGCGGCTGTCCGGCGCACGGCCGGGACCCTCGTCGATGGTCGGAAACCCGAGGTCGCTGTCGGCGGGACCGCCGAGAGACTCGTACTTCTCCAGGATGGCGCCCTGCATGAAGCGGGCGCCGGTGGTCGGGGTGAAGAACATCTTCCCCGACGCGAAGTTCTGCGCGAACCCGGCGCCTGCCGGGTAGACCTCGCCCGCTTTGGGGCCCAGCGGCCCGGTGTCGCCACCGCCGGCCTGCCATGCCGCGGTGATCGCATCGTTGGCTTCCACCTCGGGCTGGGCCATCGCGGACGGTGCCAACAGGAGCGCCGTGGCGATTCCCAGCAATCCGACCGTCAAACGACCGACCAAACGTAGGCGCAGCATCGGCTGCCGGCTCATTCTTCCTCCCCGCGGGTCGGCGACTGGTCCTTCTGCAAGCTCCTTGCAAAATTCTGAGAAAGTTACCGCGTGGGTTCACTCTGCGGCAGCGGAGGTCGATAACCAAGTCACCTCGCCGAATCCAGGCAAAGAATGTGCACACGAAACACCGGTGCGAGAAGTCCGGCGCGGCTTCCTCGGGGTCGGTCTCGGCCGCTGCAGACCCCACGCCGCCACCTACACTCGGGGCCGTGTCCGCAGCTCAGACCAGCCTCACGCACTGGGGCGGATTCACCGCCACGGTGGCCAACGGCGACATCGCATCGGTGGCACCGCTGCCTGGTGACCGCGATCCGTCACCGGCGCTGGGCAATCTGCCCGGGTCGGTGCGGCACGTCTCGCGCGTCACCGGCCCGGCCATCCGGCGCGGCTGGCTCGACGACGGCCCCGGGCCCACCACCCGCCGCGGGGCCGACGAATTCGTCGCGGTGTCCTGGGACGAGCTCACCGAGCGACTGGCCGGCGAGCTGCGCCGGGTCATCGACACCCACGGGAACGAGGCGGTCTACGGCGGTTCCTACGGCTGGTCCAGCGCCGGACGCTTCCACCACGCGCAGAGTCAGGTGCACCGCTTTCTGAACTGCCTTGGCGGATACACCTTTTCGCGTCACTCCTACAGCCTCGGGGCGACCGGGGTGATCATGCCGCGCGTCGTCGGCACCCACGACGATCTGTTCAAGCGGTCCACCCAGTGGGAGGTCATCGTCGAACACACCGATCTGATGGTGTGTTTCGGCGGGGTGGCGTTGAAGAACACCGGCGTCAACCACGGCGGCACCACCGCCCACCCGGCCCGCGATGCGCTGGACCGGTTCCGGGCGCGCGGTGGCCGCATCGTGTCGTTCTCGCCGCTGCGCGACGACGTCGCCGGTGAGTGCGACTGGCATGCGCCGATCCCGGGCACCGACGTCGCGATCATGCTGGCGCTGGCCCATGTGCTGGCCACCGAGTCCCTGGCCGACCGTGACTTCCTGACGCGCTACTGCACCGGGTACGAGCGGTTCGAACGTTATCTGCTCGGAACCGATGACGGGGTGCCGAAATCGCCGCAGTGGGCGGCGCGGATCTGTGGTCTCGACGCCGACGACCTGACCGAGCTGGCCCGGCGGATGGCCGCCTGCCGCACGATCGTGACGGTGAGCTGGTCGCTGCAACGCACCCGCCACGGCGAGCAGGCGCCCTGGATGGGGCTCACGCTGGCGGCGATGCTGGGCCAGATCGGCCTTCCCGGCGGCGGATTCGGCCACGGCTACGGCTCGATGAACGAGCCCGGCCTGGCCCCACTGCGGTGCGGGTTGCCCAGGCTGCCCCAGGGTGTCAACCCGGTGGCGACGTTCATCCCGGTGGCCGCGGTCAGCGACATGCTGCTGCACCCGGGTGAGCCTTTCGACTACAACGGTCTGCGGTTGCGCTACCCCGACATCAGGCTGGTGTACTGGGCCGGCGGCAACCCGTTCCACCACCATCAGAACCTGCCCAGGCTGCGCCGCGCGCTGCACCGCCCCGACACCGTCGTGGTGCACGAACCGTACTGGACGCCGATGGCCAAGCATGCCGACATCGTGGTTCCATCAACCACTTTCGCCGAACGCGACGATTTCTCCGGCTCACGCAACGACCCGCTGCTGATGGCGATGCCCCGGCTCACCGAGCCCTATGCGCAGTCGCGGGACGACTACGACACCTTCAGCGCGCTGGCCCACCGGCTCGGTGTCGGGCAGGCCTTCACCGAAGGCCGTACGTCATGGCAGTGGCTCCGGCACATGTACGAGAAATGGTCGACGACACTGAACTTCGACGTGCCCCCGTTCGAACAGTTCTGGCGCGAGGGCCGGCTGCGACTGCCGACCGACGACGGCCTGACCCTGCTCGCCGACTTCCGCGCCGACCCCGACGTGCACCGGTTGGGCACCCCGAGCGGGCTGATCGAGATCTTCTCGGCCGACATCGACGGCTTCGGCTACGACGACTGCGTCGGCCATCCGGCCTGGTTCGAACCCGCCGAGTGGCTCGGCGGGCCTCGCGCGCAGCGCTATCCGCTGCACCTGATCGCCAACCAGCCCGTGGGCCGGTTGCACGGTCAGCTCGACGGTGGCGCGGTCAGCCAGGCCTCGAAAGTGGCGGGCCGCGAACCGATCCGCATGCATCCCGGCGACGCCGCGGCGCGCGGCGTGGCCGACGGCGACGTGGTCCGGGTGTTCAACGACCGGGGCGCGTGCCTGGTCGGCGTGGTGCTCGACGACAGGGTCCGCCCGGAGGTGGTTCAGCTGTCGACCGGGGCGTGGTTCGACCCCGCCGATCCGGCCGACCCGGATTCGATGTGCGTGCACGGCAACCCGAACGTGCTCACCGAGGACGTCGGGACCTCAGCGCTGGCGCGCGGGTGCACCGGGGCGCATGTGCTGGTGCAGGTCGAGAAGTACACCGCCGCACCGCCCCCGGTGCGTGCGCATCAGCCGCCGGTTCTCGCGGTCCGCTGAGCGCCCTGGCGCGGCCCGCGCCTGCGCGGTCCGCGGCCGGTGCGTGCCGGGCCTCCGCGACGCGGGTCGGACCCACGGTGCTCGGAGGTCCTGACGGCGGGCTTGGCCACGGGGGCCGGGGCGGTGCGCAGCGGCGCGATCTCGCCGACGAGGTCGCGGACCTCGGTGGATTCGGCGTCGACGTCGCGGGGGCGCACCGTGATTCCGGCGCGGCGCAGCAGCTGCTGGGTGTCCCTGCGCTGCTCGGGCAGCACGACGGTGACCACGTCACCGTCACTGCCTGCCCGTGCGGTGCGGCCCGAACGGTGCAGGTATGCCTTGTGCTCCATCGGCGGGTCCACGTGCACGACGAGTTCGACCCCGTCGACGTGTACGCCGCGGGCGGCGATGTCGGTGGCCACCAGGACGCGCGCCTCGCCGCTGGAGAACGCGGCCAGGTTGCGCTCCCGGGCGGGCTGGGACAGGTTGCCGTGCAGGTCCACCGACGGCACGCCGGCCTCGGTGAGCTGCTTGGCCAGCTTGCGGGCCTGATGCTTGGTGCGCATGAACAGGATCCGCCGGCCGGTGCCGGACGCCAGGCGGTGCACCAGGTCCTTCTTCTGCTGGACACCCCCGACGTGGAAGACGTGGTGGGTCATATGGACCGGCGCGTCGGCGGCCTCGTCGACCGAATGCATCACCGGATCGGTCAGGAAGCGGCGCACCAGCTTGTCGACGCCGTTGTCCAGGGTGGCCGAGAACAGCAGCCGCTGCCCGCCGGCCGGCGTCGCGGCCAGGATGCGGGTGACGCCGGGCAGGAAGCCCAGGTCGGCCATGTGGTCGGCCTCGTCGATGACCGTGGTGGCCACCGCGTCGAGGTTGATCAGCTTCTGCCGCATCAGGTCTTCGAGGCGTCCGGGGCAGGCCACCACGATGTCCACGCCGGAACGCAGCGCGCTGACCTGCCTGCTCTGGGCGACCCCGCCGTAGATGGTGGTGACGGTCAGACCCGACAGTGCCGCAAGCGGCGCCAGCGTCGCGGTGATCTGGGTGGCCAGTTCGCGGGTCGGGGCGAGCACCAGGCCCGACGGGCGCGAGGGCTGACTACGGCGACCGGTGAGCCGGGTCACCAGCGGCAAGGAGAACGCGAGAGTCTTTCCGCTGCCGGTCTTTCCGCGGCCGAGCACGTCGCGTCCGGCGAGCGAGTCGGGCAGTGTGGCGGCCTGGATCGGGAACGGCTCGCCGATCCCCTGTGCGGCCAGTGAGCCGACGAGGGCTGCGGGCACACCGAGTTCGGCGAAGGTTTGGGTGGTCATTCTGAGAGGGCTTCCTGTCTTTCGGCCTTGTCGGGCAGCGTGTGCCCGGCAGCCGCGACGGAGACCGTCATGCGGAGTGCGCACACCGTGGCGAGTTCGCCACAACAATGTCTGGTGGTGATGGTCGTCGGCGCTGTGAAAAGGCACCCTGCTCCGGTGGTCCGCAGCCGACGTCTCGTCAACAATAGCCGATGCCGCCCGGCCCAGCGCATTCGAGGTGGTCAGTACGTGGTGTACCCGGCCAATCCGGCGGCCAGCGAGACCGGTACCCGGGCCTTCATCCTGGTGCCGCTCTCGGTGTGTTCGACGGCGTCGACGCGCCCCTCGGCGTGCACCCGGTTCACCAGATCACCACGGTCGTAAGGGATTGTGACGTCGACCACGGTGTCGCGCGGCGCGATCATCTCGGCCATCCGGGTCTGCAGGCGCTCCAGCCCGTCGCCCGTGCGCGCCGACACGAACACCGCACCCGGCAACGCGCGGCGCAACTGCGCCAGGGTGAGGCCGTCGGCGGCGTCGATCTTGTTGACCACCAACAGTTCCGGCGGTGCGGGCACGTCGGTCTCGGCGACCACGTCGTTGACCACCTGGCGCACCGCGTTGATCTGCGCGAGCGGGTTGGCGTCGGAACCGTCGACGACGTGCACCAGCAGGTCGGCGTCGGCGACCTCTTCTAGGGTCGACCGGAACGCCTCGACCAGCTGGGTCGGCAGGTGCCGCACGAAACCGACGGTGTCGGTGAGCACGAACTCGCGGCCGTCGGGGAGTTCCCCGCGCCGGGTGGTGGGTTCCAGCGTGGCGAACAGGGCGTTCTCCACCAGCACCCCCGCGCCGGTCAGCGCGTTGAGCAGGCTGGACTTGCCTGCGTTGGTGTAGCCGACGATGGCGACCGCCGGCACGTCGTTGGCCAACCGCCGCCCGCGCTGAGTGTCGCGCACCTGTTTCATATCGCGAATCTCGCGGCGCAGCTTGGACATTCGTTCGCGGATGCGCCTGCGATCAGTCTCGATCTTGGTCTCGCCCGGACCGCGGGTGCCCACGCCGCCCCCGGCGCCGCCGGCGCGGCCACCGGCCTGGCGGGACATCGACTCGCCCCAGCCACGCAGCCGCGGCAGCATGTACTCCATCTGGGCGAGCGAGACCTGGGCCTTACCCTCCCGGCTGGTGGCGTGCTGGGCGAAGATGTCCAGGATCAGCGCGGTGCGGTCGATGACCTTGACCTTCACCACCTTCTCCAGCGCGTTGAGCTGGGCGGGGCTCAGCTCGCCGTCGCAGATGACGGTGTCGGCGCCGGTGGCGATCACGATCTCGCGCAGTTCGGCGGCCTTACCGGAGCCGATGTAGGTCGACGGGTCGGGTTTGTCGCGGCGCTGGATCAGGCCTTCGAGCACCTCGGAGCCGGCGGTCTCGGCCAGCGCGCGGAGTTCGGCGAGGCTGGCGTCGGCGTCGGCGGCGCTGCCCTCGGTCCACACGCCGACCAGCACGACGCGTTCCAGGCGCAGCTGGCGGTATTCGACCTCGGTGACGTCGGCCAGCTCGGTGGAGAGACCGGCGACCCGGCGCAATGCCGTGCGGTCCTCCAGGGCCATTTCGCCGGCGCTGGGATTGTCGTGGGGAAATTCAGGATGGGTCATAGGCGAATCAAGATTCGCACGAATGTCATTGAGCATGCACTCCAATTAACGTCCCGGCCGGGCCGGCTGTTCCCTGCTGGGCCGCCCACCACCGGTCGGCGATCTCCCCGTCGGCGACCAGGACCGACGGTCCGCGCAGGAAGCTGGTGGCCTCGGTGACGGTGACCAGGACCTCGCCACCGGGCACGCGCACGGTCAGCGATCCGGTCGGTGTGCCCTGGTGGGCCAGCGCGGCGACGGTCGCCGCGACGGTTCCGGTGCCGCACGAGCGGGTCTCCCCCACTCCGCGTTCGTGTACCCGCATCGACACCGCGCCGCCGGACGGAGCGGTGAGCACCTCGACGTTGACGCCGTCGGGGAACTGCGCGGTGTCGAACCGCACGGGTGCGGCGACGTCCAGGGCGAGGAGTTCCTCGGCGGTCAGCGTGTCGTCCACACAGGCCAGGTGCGGGTTTCCGACGTCGACGGCGAGCCCGGTGAAGGCCCGGCCGCCGACGGTTGCGGTGCCGGTGCCCAGCTGGGCGGCCTTGCCCATCTCGACGGTGACGTCGGCGGTGGTGCCGGCGGGGCCGTGCAGCACCACGGGCCGGGGCCCGGCCGGCGAGCCGACGACGAACTCGTCGCGTGTTTCCAGTCCGCTGGCCCGCAAGTAGTGCGCAAACACCCGCACGCCGTTGCCGCACATCTGCGCGATCGACCCGTCGGCGTTGCGGTAGTCCATGTACCAGTCGGACTCGGCGACCCCCTCGGGGATCCGCGCGAACACCCCGGCGGCGTGGGCGGCGCCGGCGGTGGTCACGCGCAGCACGCCGTCGGCGCCGAGGCCACGGCGCCGGTCGCACAGCGCGCTGACCGCGGCGGGGGTCAGCGGCAGCTCGGCGGTCAGGTCCGGGAGCAGCACGAAGTCGTTCTGCGTGCCGTGTCCCTTGGCGAACTTCACCCGGTCAGGATACGTCGCGCCACGCGCGCAGCACCGCGTCGACGTTGCCGGCTGCCGCGCCGTCCAGCCAGGTGATGCGGTGGTCGCGGCGGAACCACGAGCGTTGCCTGCGCACGTAGCGCCTGGTGCCGACGAAGGTGGGTTCGCGTGCCGCGCTGCCGTCACCGCCCGCGTCGAGGTCGGCGAGCACCTGCGCATAGCCGAGCGCCCGCGCTGCGGTGACACCGTCGCGCAGGCCGCGACCGACGAGCGTGACGACCTCCTCGACCAGCCCGCGCTCGAACATCAGGTCGGTGCGCCGCGCCAGCCGGTCGTCGAGGACGGAGGTCTCCCAGTCCAGTCCGATGATCGCGGTGTTCCAGCGCGGGGTGCCGATGGTCGGCGCCGACGCCGCGAACGGCCGCCCGGTCAGCTCCACCACCTCCAGCGCCCGCACGATCCGCCGGCCGTCGGTCGGCAGGATCGAGGCCGCCGCGGCGGCGTCGACCGCGGCGAGTTCGCGGTGCAGTGCCGCGACGCCGACGTCGGCGAGGCGCTGTTCCCAGCGGGCCCGCACCTGCGGGTCGGTGGCCGGGAACGACCACTGGTCGAGCAGCGACTGGACGTAGAGCATCGACCCGCCGACGATCACCGGCACCGCGCCCCTGGCGGCGATCGCCTCGACGTCCGCGGCGGCGGCGGCCTGGTACCGGGCGACGGTCGCGGTCTCGGTGACCTCCAGGACGTCGAGCTGGTGGTGGGGCACGCCGCGGCGCTCGGCCGGCGTGAGCTTGGCGGTGCCGATGTCCATACCGCGGTAGAGCTGCATCGCGTCGGCGTTGACCACCTCGACGGCGGTGTCGCCGCTGAGCGCGTCGGCGACGGCCAGAGCCAGCTCGGACTTGCCCGTCCCGGTGGGGCCGACCAGGGCCAGTGGTCGCACGGCGGTCACGGGGTCCAGGCGCCGACGAAGTAGCCGACGCCGTAGGGGGCGCCGCGGTAGTACTGGTCGGCCGAGCGCGGGCCGGGTCCGGCCAGGCCGGCCAGCACCTGGTAGGCGACCCGGCCGAGGATCGCCGCCGGGAGCCGGGTCAGCGCGTCGGTGTCGCCGGCGGCCAGCGCGTCGTCGAGCGCGTCCTGCGCGGGCGCCGCGGCCGGGTCGTACCCGCCCGGGGCCGACGGTGTCAGGGTGTTGGCGCCGTCGGCGATCACCAGCACACCGACGTCCTCGGGTGCGGCGTCGAGTTCGGCGCGCAGCCGGGCGCCGGTCCCGACGGCCGCGGCGGCGTCCCGGTCGCCGCCGAAGGCGCGCACCTGCACCTCGGCGTCCGGGGTGGCGGCACCGCGCAGCCACCCGGCGATCAGCGCGCACAGCGGCAGCGCCGTGGGCTCGCCGGTGACGGCAGGCGCGGACAGCCCGACCCTGACGTCGACGCCGTAGCCGGCGAACGTGCCTGCGGTCTGCGGGTCGTGGACGCTGTCGGTGGGTCCGACGCCGACGGCGATCCAGCGGCGCGGCAGACCGGCCGCCGCGGACACCGCGGCCGCGCGCATGTCCTCGGTCTCGGCGGCGGCCGAGGAGGCCAGCTCGGGGACCATCAGCGGCGCCGACGGGACGATCGCGATGGCGGTCAACACGGCATCCAACTAATCACACAGTCACCGGGTCACGGGTGGCCGCTTCCCCGCGCGCCAGCGCGACGGTGGCCACCACCAGCACGGCCACCGCGACGACCAAGGTGATCCAGCCCGCCTCTCCGGGGCGCAGAGACTCGCCGAGCACCGCGACGCCCAGCCCGCACGCGACGATCGGTTCGGTGACCGTCATCGTCGGCAGCGAGGCCGTCAGCGCGCCGGCGCGGAACGCTGCCTGCTGGGTCGAGGTTCCCAGGATCGCCACCGCCACCCACGCGTAGAGCTCGGGCAGCCGGGCCACCGCGAGAAGTCCGCCGAGACTGCTGACGTCGAGATGATGCACCACCGACTTGGTCAGCACGGCGAACAGGCCCCACAGCACGCCGGAGACCACCGCCGTCAGCACCGCGCTCACCGGCCCCGACCACACCCTCGCGCCGATGACACACAGCACCACCGCGGGCCCGAGGACCAGCGCCACCGCCACCCAGGTCTCCAGCGAGGCCCGCGACGCACCCTCGGTGGGATTGCCGACGGTGACGATCATCGCGACCGCTCCCGCCAGCAGCGCCGCCCACAGCCACTCCCAGCGGGTCACCCGGCGGTGGGACAGCTTCGCGCTCATCGGCAGCGCGAACAACAGCGAGGTGACCAGCAGCGCCTGCACCAGCAACACCGAGCCCAGGCCCAGCGCCGCGGCCTGCAGCACGAAACCGACCGCGGCCACCGCGCTGCCTGTCCACCACTGCCGGTCCCGCAGCAGCTTGCCGAAAAGCTGCAGGTGGCCGACCTGTTCGTCGGTCACCTCGTGCGCCGAGCGCTGATGGATGACGTCGCCGGCCGCCATGAAGAACGCGGCGGCGAGCGCGAGCAGTGCGGCCAGATCCGCCTTCGCCATCGGCGACCTCCTCCGGTGTGTCCCGGGAGAGCCTAGGCACCGGCACAGGCCAACGCGTGGGCGCGGTGCCGGGCGACCTGTTTCAATAGCCAGGAGCGTTGTCAGCTCACAGGCGCCGCGGTGCGCGGCAGGTGCGCGGGGAACCGCGCGACAAGACACGAGGTAACGGACATGACGATCACCGAACGCGGCGGCTCCCCGGACGCCGGACCCCAGGGCACCGAAGCGACGACGCAGGAGGTCACCTCCGCGCCGGCCCCACGACCCAAGCCCTCCGCCGCCAAACCCAAGCCGGGTGCGATGCGGCCCGGTCCCCGGCCGGCCGTCCCCGTGTCGGCGCCGGTGGTGGGCACCGCGCCGACCAGCGATCCGCACCGGTTCGGCCGCGTCGATCCCGACGGCACGGTCTGGCTGATCACCGCGGCCGGTGAGCGCACCATCGGCTCGTGGCAGGCCGGCGAACCCGAGGCCGCGTTCACCCACTTCGGGCGCCGCTTCGACGACCTGCACACCGAGGTGGTGCTGCTGGAGACCAGGCTGGCGTCCGGGACCGGCGATGCCCGCAAGATCCGGTCGGCGGCGGTGTCGCTGGCCGAGGGCCTGGCCGACGCGCACGTGCTCGGTGACGTCGACGCGCTGGCCGCGCGCCTGGCCTCGATCGTCGAGCAGGCCGACAGCGCCTCGCACGAGGAGAAGGCCCGCCGCGAGGAGCTGCGTGCCACCCAGACCGCCCGCAAGGAGGCGCTGGCCGCCGAGGCCGAGGACATCGCGGCCAACTCCACCCAGTGGAAGGCCGCCGGCGACCGGATGCGCGCCATCCTCGACGAGTGGAAGACGATCACCGGGCTGGACCGCAAGATCGACGATGCGCTGTGGAAGCGCTACTCGGCAGCGCGGGAGACGTTCAACCGCCGCCGGGGTTCGCATTTCGCCGAGCTGGACCGGGAACGCGCCGGCGCCCGGCAGGCCAAGGAGTCGCTGTGCGAGCGTGCCGAGGCGCTGTGTGATTCGACCGAGTGGGGGCCGACCTCGGCGACGTTCCGCGAGCTGCTGACCGAGTGGAAGGCCGCGGGGCGCGCGTCCAAGGACGTCGACGACTCGCTCTGGCAGCGCTTCAAGGCCGCCCAGGACAAGTTCTTCTCGGCGCGCAACGCCGCCACGGCCGAACGCGACGCGGAGTTCCGCGCCAACGCCGAGGCCAAGGAGGCGCTGCTGGCCGAGGCGGAGCGGATCGACACCTCGGATCTGGACGCGGCCCGGGCCGCGCTGCGCACGATCGGCGACCGGTGGGACGCGATCGGCAAGGTGCCACGGGAACGCGCGGCCGACCTGGAGCGCCGGCTGCGGTCGGTGGAGAAGAAGATCCGCGACGCCCCGACCGGCGGGGTGGACCCGGAGGCCCAGGCCCGTGCCGATCAGTTCCGCGCCCGCGCCGAGCAGTTCGAGCGGCAGGCGGAAAAGGCGGCCGCGGCCGGTCGCACCAAGGACGCCGAGCAGGCACGCGCCAGTGCCGAGCAGTGGCGCCAGTGGGCGGACGCGGCGGCGGACGCGGTCAGCCGCAAACGCTGACTAGTTCGTCGGCTTCTTCGGCGGGGCGGCGTCGTCACCCTTGTCGTCGTCGCCCTCGCCGGGGAACGACTCCAGGAGGCCCTTCTGCTGGCCTTCGGAGATGACGCGGCGACGCTCTTGCTCAGCGGCCAGTTGCAGCGCGGTTCGGGTGGCGACCACCCGGGCCCAGTGGTAGCTCAGCAGGATCACCGCCAGCCAGCCGACGACCAGGCCGATCCCGGGACCTGGATACGGGTCCGGCGCGGTCTGCCGCGACCACACCGCCAGCATCCCCAGGAACGCCGACACGGTGGACCCGGCGAGGGCGATCCACGCTAGCGTCCAGCGCCGGGTCAGCAGTGCCAGCATCGCGAAGCCGACGCCGAACACCAGCGAGAACCATGCGAACACCCGCGACGGCAGCGCGACGCCGGCCTCGGTGGCCGCCTCGGAGCCGGAGAGCACGTCGAGTCCGCGCGCACCGCCGGTGTGCGGGAGCACCAGCGTGGCCAGCAGCACGAACACCAGTATCGAGAGCACCAGCGCCCGCGCACCCGGGTCGATCTCGCGGGAGACGCGCCGTTCGGCCGCCTCCAGGTCGCTCTTGTAGGCGTCGAAGCCGTTCGCGCTCGACTCCCCGCTCATCGGGCACATCCGCTCGTCGCCGGCGCCGCGGCGGGCACACCGATCGCGGGCATCCCCAGGCCGACCCCGGTGCGCGGCTTCCGCCCGGCCGCGTGCGCGTCACCGGCCCGGGTGCGCCGGTGCTCCACCGGGGCGCCGTCGGCGATCAGGTGATGCGGCGCGGCGCCGGTGACGGTGGTCACCACGACGTCGCCCGGCCTGATCTCGTCACCGGCGGGGCCGGGAGTGAAGTGCACCAGCCTGCCGTCGCGGGCCCGGCCCGACATCCGGGCGGTGGCGGCGTCCTTGCGTCCCTCGCCGGTGGCGACGAGCAACTCGACGCGGCGCCCGATCTGTGCGGTGTTCTCGGTCAGCGAGATCTTCTCCTGTAAGTCGATCAGCCGCTGGTACCGCTCGGAGACAACGGCTTTGGGGACCTGGTCAGCCAAGTCGGCGGCCGGGGTGCCCGGCCGTTTGGAGTACTGGAAGGTGAACGCGCTGCTGAACCGGGCCGCCGCGACGACGTCGAGGGTGGCCTGGAAGTCCTCCTCGGTCTCGCCGGGGAAGCCGACGATGATGTCGGTCGTGATCGCCGCGTCCGGGATCGCGGCGCGCACCCGATCGATGATGCCGAGGTAGCGCTCGGCCCGGTAGGAGCGGCGCATCGCACGCAGCACCCGGTCGGAGCCGGACTGCAGCGGCATGTGCAGGGTCGGGCACACATTCGGCGTCTCGGCCATCGCCTCGATCACGTCGTCGGTGAACTCGGCGGGATGGGGCGAGGTGAAGCGCACCCGCTCCAGCCCGTCGATCCGTCCGCAGGCGCGCAGCAGCTTGGCGAACGCGCCGCGGTCGCGCGGCTGGTCGGCGTCTACAAAGGACACGCCGTAGGCGTTCACGTTCTGCCCCAGCAGGGTGATCTCCAGCACGCCCTGGTCGACCAGCGTCTGCACCTCGGCCAGCACATCGCCCGGCCGCCGGTCCATCTCCTTGCCGCGCAGCGACGGCACGATGCAGAACGTGCACGTGTTGTTGCAGCCGACCGAGATGGAAACCCAAGCCGCATAGGATGATTCGCGACTGGCCGGCAGTGCCGACGGGAATTCCCGCAGCGCTTCGGCGATTTCGACCTGCGCGACGCGGTTGTGGCGGGCCCGGTCCAGCAACGCGGGCAGCGAACCGATGTTGTGGGTGCCGAACACCACATCCACCCACGGCGCCTTCTGCAGCACCGAGTCCCGGTCCTTCTGCGCCAGGCAGCCGCCGACGGCGATCTGCATGTCCGGGTCGGCCTGCTTGCGCGGCGCGAGGTGACTGAGGTTGCCGTACAGCTTGTTGTCGGCGTTCTCCCGCACCGCGCACGTGTTGAACACCACGATGTCGGCGTCGGCGCCCGCGCCCGCGCGGCGGTAGCCGGCCTCCTCGAGCAGTCCGGCCAGGCGTTCGGAGTCGTGCACGTTCATCTGACAGCCGTACGTGCGGACCTCGAACGTTCGCGCCGGACGGTCGGGAGAAAGCCCGCTCGCCTGCTGCGTCACCGTGGAAGTCACGGGGGCCATCCTACGGAGCGCGGCGGCCACCCCTAAAATCGCCGATCGTCGAGTTCACAGCACGCTGGACGTTCCCTGGGTAAGGTCTTCACGCATGGAGAGCCCCAGGGAGTCCCCTGACGTGCCGATGATCTCTGTGAAGGCGGTGAACAAGCACTTCGGCGCCCTCCACGTCCTCAAGGACATCAACCTCGAGGTCGGTCGCGGCCAGGTCGTCGTCGTGCTGGGTCCGTCGGGTTCGGGCAAGTCGACGCTGTGCCGCACCATCAACCGGCTGGAGACCATCGACTCGGGCACCATCGCGATCGACGGTGTGGTCCTGCCCGCGGAGGGCCGCAAGCTCGCGCAGTTGCGGTCCGACGTCGGCATGGTCTTCCAGTCGTTCAACCTGTTCGCGCACAAGACGATCCTGGAGAACGTGACGCTGGCGCCGATGAAGGTGCGCAAGGCGTCCAAGGAGCAGGCGCGGGAGAACGCGATGCGCCTGCTGGAACGCGTCGGGGTGGCCAACCAGGCCGACAAGTACCCGGCCCAGCTCTCCGGCGGGCAGCAGCAGCGGGTGGCGATCGCGCGGTCGCTGGCGATGGACCCCAAGGTGATGCTGTTCGACGAGCCCACCAGCGCGCTGGATCCCGAGATGATCAACGAGGTGCTGGCCGTGATGGCGGGCCTGGCCTCCGACGGGATGACGATGCTGGTGGTCACCCACGAGATGGGGTTCGCGCGCAGAGCCGCCAACCGCGTGGTGTTCATGTCCGACGGCGCGGTCGTCGAGGACGCCGAACCCGCCGAGTTCTTCGAGAACCCCCAGACCGACCGCGCCAAGGATTTCCTCGGCAAGATCCTGCACCACTGACCCGGTCCCCCCGGCGAAAGGAATCACCACCATGTTCCCCAAGTCCCTGTCCGCACGCGTCGTCGGCGCCTTCGCGCTCGCGGCCGCACTTCCCCTCGCAGTGACCGCGTGCGGCGGCGGTGACGGCGGCAGCGGCGGTGGTGGTGGCGGCGACACGATCGTCATCGGCACCAAGTTCGACCAGCCCGGCCTGGGCCAGAAGAACCCCGACGGCACCATGAGCGGGTTCGACGTGGACGTGGCCACCTACGTGGCGAACGAGCTCGGCTACGCCCCGGACAAGATCGAATGGAAAGAGTCGCCGTCGGCGCAGCGGGAGAACCTGATCCAGAACGGTCAGGTCGAGTTCATCGCCGCGACGTACTCGATCACCGACGCGCGCAAGGAGAAGGTCGCGTTCGCGGGCCCGTACCTGGTCACCGGCCAGAGCCTGCTGGTCCGCTCGGACAACAACGACATCACCGGCGCGGCGTCGCTGGAGAACAACAAGATCCTGTGCTCGGTGTCCGGCTCCACGCCCGCGCAGAAGATCAAGGACGAGTACCAGGGCGTGCAGCTGCAGCAGTACGACACCTACTCGGCGTGCATCGACGCGCTGAAGAACGGCGCCGTCGACGCGGTCACCACCGACGAGACGATCCTGGCCGGCTACGCCGCCCAGACCCCCGGCGCGTTCAAGATCGTCGGCGAGCCGTTCTCCGAGGAGCGCTACGGCATCGGCCTGAAGAAGGACAACACCGAACTGCGCACCAAGATCAACGACGCGCTGCGCAAGATGGAGGAGAGCGGGGCCTGGAAGGAAGCGTTCGACAAGAACCTCGGCCCGGCCGGAATCACCGCGCCGGCACCCCCGCCGCTCGACAACTGAGCCACAGGTAGCCACCGGAGCCGCCTGTGGAGATTTTCACCGAGTACCGCGCGGAGATCTTCGCCGCGTTCTGGACCACCATCCAGCTCACGGTTCTGTCGGCGGTGGGTGCGCTCGTGCTCGGCACGGGGCTGGCGGCGATGCGGTTGGCCCCGGTGCCGATGCTCAACTGGATCGGCACCACGTACGTCAACATCGTGCGCAACACCCCGCTGACGCTGATCATCCTGTTCTGCTCGTTCGGGCTGGCCCAGACGCTGGGGCTGACGCTGGCCAACCGCGGGTCGGCGACGTTCATCGCCGACAGCGGGTTCCGGCTGGCCGTGCTGGGGCTGACCGTCTACACCGCGTCGTTCGTGTGTGAGACGGTGCGCGCCGGTGTGAACACCATCCCGCTGGGCCAGGCCGAAGCCGCCCGCTCGCTGGGCCTGACGTTCGGGCAGAACCTGCGGATCGTGTTGCTGCCGCAGGCGTTTCGTGCGGTCATCATCCCGCTCGGTTCGGTGCTGATCGCGCTGACGAAGAACACCACGATCGCCTCGGCGATCGGTGTCGCCGAGGCTGCGCTGCTGATGAAGGAGATGATCGAGAACACCGCGGCGGTGCTGGTGGTCGGCGGCATCTTCGCGCTGGGATTCGTGATCCTGACCCTGCCGCTGGGGCTGGTGTTCGGTTGGCTGGGCAAGCGATTGGCGGTGGCTCACTAGTGGCCGGCTCTGTCCTGTTCGACGTTCCGGGTCCCCGCGCGCGGATCCGCAACCGGGTGATCTCGGTGGTCACCATCGTGGTGCTCGCGCTCGTCGCCTGGGTGGTCTACTCCCGGCTGGAGTCGCGGGGCCAGCTCACCGCCGCGAAATGGGAACCGTTCCTGACCCCCGATCTGTGGCGCACCTACGTGCTGCCGGGCATCGAGGGCACCCTGACGGCGGCGGCCGTGTCGATCGTGCTGGCCCTGGCGCTGGGCCTGGTGCTCGGGGTGGGCCGGCTGTCGACGCACAACGGGATCCGCTGGGCCTCGTCGGTGTTCGTCGAGTTCTTCCGCGCGGTGCCGGTGCTGATCATGATGATCTTCGCGTACTTCCTGTACGCGTTCTACGACGTGTTCCCGTCCAAGCACCTCGCGCTGGCCGGCGTGATCACCGGCCTGACGCTCTACAACGCCGCGGTGATCGCCGAGATCGTGCGCGCCGGTGTGCACGCGCTGCCGCGTGGCCAGGCCGAGGCTGCGTCCGCGCTGGGCATGACCTCAGGTCAGACGATGCGGTCGATCCTGCTGCCGCAGGCGATCACCTCGATGCTGCCGGTGCTGGTCTCCCAGCTGGTCGTGGTGTTGAAGGACACCGCGCTCGGCTACCAGATCACGTTCGTCGAGATGGTGCGCCAGGGCACGGTGATCGGCTCGGCCTACGGCAACTACATTCCGGCGCTGATCGTGATCGCGCTGCTGATGATCGCGATGAACTTCACCCTGTCGTGGCTGGCGACCCGGTTGGAGAAGCGGATGCGCCGCTCCCGCAAGGGTCCGGCGCCGATGGAGGCCGAGCCGCTGGAGCTGCAGGGCGACCGCAGCCGCGGGGTCTGACCGGCGCCGTGAGTTCCGCGCTGCTGGCCTTCGACGTACTGCCCGAGGCGACGCTGCGCGGCATGGTCGACCTGATGGTCCGCCTGATCGAGGCGTGCGGCGCGGTGGTGATCATGATCGGCGCGGTGGTCGCGATCGTGAAGTTCGTCGCCGCGCTGGCCCGGCGCGACCTCGACCAGTTCTCCGCGGTGCGGCTGACGATGGCCCGTTTCCTGGTGCTGGGGCTGGAGTTCCAGCTCGCCGCGGACGTGCTGCGCACCGCGATCTCCCCGTCGTTCGAGGAGATCGGCAAGCTGGCCGCCATCGCCGCCATCCGCACCGCGCTCAACTATTTCCTCAATCGCGAGATCGCTCAGGAGAAGCGCGAGCTCGAGCTGCTGGCCCGCCCGGGCCCGGCCCCCGCTCCCCCAGCGCCGTGAGCGTCGTTCTGGCCGCGTCGTGGTGCGTCGCGATCGCCGGAATCGTGCTCGGGTCGGCGGCGCTGATCGTGTTCGGCAAGCCGCTGATCGCACTGCGGGTGACGCTGGAATTCCTCACCGCGGCCGGTCTGTTGCGGTTGAGCGTGGACTCGTCGTGGACGGCGATCGCCGTGGCCGCGACGCTGATCGTGTTGCGCCGCATGATCACCCGGGTGCTGGTCGCCGACTTCACGTCGTCGCCGTGGCGGGTGCGCCGCACCACCTGAGGAGGGCCTCGGCGAGCCCGGCACCGTCCTCGGTAGCGGCCCAGGCGACGTGCCCGTCGGGCCGGATCAGCACCGCCGACGGTGCGGGAACCTCCCCGACCACCGGCAGTTCCCAGGTGGGGGCGCACCGCGCGGGCACGCGCTGCACCCGGTCGTGCCTTCCGGTCAGGTCGACGCCGCCGGGGATCCCGAGGTCGAGCAGCAGCACCCGCGCGTCGTGCAGGAGTTCGTAGACGCGCACCGTGCCGCCCGGGGTGCTCAGCTCCAGGTCGGGCATCCGCCGGCCGAGCAGCGGGTGTGCCCGTCACCGAGGTCGTACCGGATGTCGAGCCCGGACATCATCGCGGCGACATGCCTGCGCGGCTCGTCGAGGGCGAGCAGGTCGGCAACGGCGCCGTGCAGCACGGTGCTGCGGTCGTCCTGGCGCAGCAGCGCCATCTGGGCCACGGCGTTGCGCAGCACGCGCGCACCGACCGGGTGCCGCTCGTCGTGATAAGTGTCGAGCAGGTCGTCAGCCGACGTCCCGCGCACGACCTGCGCCAGCTTCCAGCCGAGGTTGACCGCATCCTGCAGTCCGGTGTTGAGCCCCTGCCCGCCGACGGGGTGATGCACGTGCGCCGCGTCCCCGGCCAGCAGGATGCGCCCGCTGCGGTAGCGCGACGCCTGCCGTGCCACGTCGGTGAACCGGAAAAGCGATGTCGGACTGTGCACGCCGTAGTCGGTGCCGTACACCGCGGTCAGCGCGTCGCGCAGCTCGAACAGGCCCGGCTCGCGCGAACGCCGCAGGTGCTGCTCGGTGACCATGATCCGCGTCTGCCCGTCGTCGGACGGACTGAGCGCATGCACCCCGCAGGCGTCGCGCCGGATGCCCCACTCGGGTTCCCGTCCGGGCTCCGGGGCGATCTCGGCTTCGGCGAGCAGATAGCTGGTGGTGGGTTCCCAGCCCGGAAAGTCGATGCCTGCCGCTTTGCGGATGAGGCTGCGTCCGCCGTCGCAGCCGACAAGGTAACTCGCCCGCAGGGTCTGCCCGTCGGACAACCTGACGTCGACCCCGCTGCCGGTCTGCGTGAAGCCCGCCACCTCCCGCCCGCGGTGCACCACGACCCCGAGTTCGTCGGCCCGTTCGGTCAGCAGACGCTCGATGTGCTTCTGCCACAACGCCAGACCGTACGGATGGCGGGTCGGGAAGTCGCTGATGTCCAGGCGGACCTGGGCGAAACCGTGCACCTGCAGGGTCTGCCCGGCGGCCAGGAAGCGGTCGACGATGCCGCGCTGGTCGAGGATCTTGAGGGTTCGCGACAGCAGGCCGCCGGCCCGCGCACCGGTGAGGTTCCCGCTGTCACGACGTTCGACGACCGCGACGTCCACCCCCGCCAGCGCCAGTTCGGCGGCCAGCATCATGCCGGTGGGGCCGCCCCCGCCGATCACCACCTGGTGGTCACTGTCCCCGGGCTGGTGGTCACTGTCCCCGGGTCGAATTCGGCTGTCACTGAGCTGTGTTCTGGTCACGGCAGCCGATTCTGGGGCCACCCCCCGGTCTTGCCGCAAGACCGGGGGTGCCCAATAATGTGAGAGGGGGAAGCGACGATCACCTCCCCCGCTCACCTGTCGCTCACACCTTGCGGCGCTCCCGCTCGTTCGCCAATTCGGCGGTGACCACATCGAGTGCCATCGACTGCTGATAGCCGCGCCGGGCCAGCATGCCGACCAGCCGCCGCGCCACCTTGTTCTCGGCGTCTCTGTCGTCGGGGTCGCCGAGCTTCTCGCGCCGCAACTTGTCGCGGACCAGCTGTTCGGCGCGGGTGCGTTCGGCGCCGGCGTCGATCCCGGCCAATGCGCCGTCGATCACCTCGTCGTCGACACCCTTCTTGCGCAACTCGGCAGCCAACGCGCGCTTGCCTTTTCCGGCATTCGCGCGCCGGGACCGCACCCACTCCTCGGCGAAGTCCTCGTCGTCGATCAGCCCTACCTCAGTCAACCGGTCCAGGACAGACGCGGCGATGTCGTCGGGGTATCCGCGCTTGGCCAGCGCGGCCTCCAGTTCAGCACGGGTGCGCGCCCTTGCGGTGAGCAGGCGCAGACACACTGCCCGCGCCTGCTCGCCTCGCTTGGTGGGCTCGTCGGCACCCGCCGCCGGACTAGAAGTCGACGGGAGCGGGAAGAGCGTCATCGGCTGCGCCATCGGTCAGCTGAGCCCCGATACCGAGCTTCTCCTTGATCTTCTTCTCGATCTCGTTGGCCGCATCGGGGTTCTCCATCAAGAATTTTCGCGCGTTCTCCTTGCCCTGGCCCAGCTGCTCGCCGTCGTAGGTGAACCAGGATCCGGACTTGCGGATGAAGCCGTGCTCGACACCCATGTCGATGAGTGAGCCTTCCCGGCTGATGCCGTGGCCGTACAGGATGTCGAACTCGGCCTGCTTGAACGGCGGCGACACCTTGTTCTTGACCACCTTCACGCGGGTGCGGTTACCGACGGCGTCGGTACCGTCCTTGAGGGTCTCGATGCGCCGGACATCCAGGCGCACCGAGGAGTAGAACTTCAATGCTTTACCGCCGGTGGTGGTTTCGGGAGATCCGAACATCACACCGATCTTCTCGCGCAGCTGGTTGATGAAGATCGCGGTGGTGCCCGAGTTGTTCAGCGCACCGGTCATCTTGCGCAGCGCCTGGCTCATCAGGCGGGCCTGCAGACCCACGTGGCTGTCGCCCATCTCGCCCTCGATCTCGGCGCGCGGCACCAGCGCGGCCACCGAGTCGATGACCAGGATGTCCAGTGCACCGGAGCGCACCAGCATGTCGGCGATCTCCAGCGCCTGCTCACCGGTGTCGGGCTGGGACACCAGCAGCGCGTCGGTGTCCACCCCGAGCTTCTTGGCGTAATCGGGGTCCAGCGCGTGCTCGGCGTCGATGAACGCCGCGATACCGCCGGCGGCCTGGGCATTGGCCACCGCATGCAGCGCGACGGTGGTCTTACCGGAGGACTCCGGACCGTAGATCTCGACCACGCGGCCGCGCGGCAACCCGCCGATGCCGAGCGCGACGTCGAGCGCGATCGAACCGGTGGGGATGACCGCGATCGGCGGACGGACGTCCTCGCCGAGCCGCATCACCGAACCCTTGCCGAAGTTCTTGTCGATCTGTGCGAGTGCCAGCTCAAGGGCCTTCTCGCGGTCGGGGGCTTGTGGCGCCATGGTGATACCTCTCCGATAGTCGTTGTCGACCGGTTCTCGGTCGGTTGGCAGTGACGCTATGTGAGGCCACCGACAAGTCGCTGGGTCGAACTCCCCCCACAGTAGACGAACAGGTGTTCGATACAAGTGGACACGCCGACGGGTCGCCGTTTCGGCAGGTCCCGCCGGCTGACGAGCCTGGACGCGTGCCGCGCGCGGTCCTATCGTGGAGCGATCCGCCACGGAAACGGACCGGTATGCACGAGATGGCGATCACCCAGAGTGTCGTCGATGCCGTGTGTGACCACGCCGCCGGCCGACGGATACACGGGATCCGGCTGGAGGTCGGCGCGCTGTGCGCGGTGGTGCCGGACTCGATGCAATTCTGCTTCGAGCTGGTCACCGAGGGCACCGCGGCCGAGGGCGCCCGCCTCGACATCGACGTGCGCCCGGCCAGCGGGCACTGCCGCGGCTGCGGCGAGGACTTCGTGCTGGCCGATTTCATCCTGCTCTGCCCGTGTGGCAGCGCCGACGTCGAGGTGACCGCCGGCCAGGACATCCTGATCCGGTCCATGGAAGTGAGCTGACCATGTGCGCAACCTGCGGGTGCGGAGACGACGCGGCGACCGTCACCGTCCCCGGCACCCCGGCCGACCACCAGCACCCCCACCCCCACGCGCACCCGCACCTGCACCCGCACACCGTCGACCTCGAGCAGCGGGTGCTGGCCAAGAACGACGCCCTCGCCGAGCACAACCGGCACCGGCTCGCGCAGCGCCGGATCCTCGCGCTGAATCTGATGAGCTCGCCCGGGGCCGGGAAGACCACGTTGCTGGAGCGGACCATCCGCGAACTGGGCGCGCGGACCGCGGTGACCGTCATCGAAGGCGATCAGGAGACCCTGCTCGACGCCGAGCGGATCCGCGCCACCGGGGTGCCCGCGGTGCAGGTGAACACCGGGGCCGGCTGCCACCTCGACGCGCAGATGGTCGGCGACGCGCTGACCGCCCTCGATCCGCCCGAGCACTCGCTGCTGTTCATCGAGAATGTCGGAAACCTGGTCTGCCCGGCCATGTTCGACCTCGGCGAGCAGGCCAAGGTGGTGATCGTCTCGGTGACCGAGGGCGCCGACAAGCCGCTGAAATACCCGCACATGTTCGCTGCAGCGGACCTGGTTCTGGTCAACAAGTCCGACCTGTTGCCCTACGTCGATTTCGACGTCGCGCAGTGCGTCCGGCACGCCAGGTCGGTCAACCCCGGCGTGGAGATCCTGACGGTGTCGGCCAGCAGCGGCGAAGGCCTCGCGCAGTGGTACCGCTGGATCGAGATCCAGACCGGCCCGGACCGTACCTCAACCCGGCCCTCAACCCGTTGACAACCGATATCCGCGCGAGTAGACCAAAGTCAGCGGCGTGCAAGTGGGCCGAGCGTCGACTCCGGCGCCGCAGGGGCCACAGCCCGGCCCCGGAAAGCTGTGACATATGCCCAGCGAGGCAGCAGTCAAAGCGGAAGAGGCGCTGATCCACGTTCTGTGGATCAATGCCGGCCTGAGTTGTGACGGCGATTCAGTGGCGCTGACTGCCGCCACCCTCCCGAGCATCGAGGAGATCGCGCTCGGCGCGCTTCCCGGCCTGCCCAGGGTCGCCATCCACTGGCCCTTGATCGACTTCGAATGCGGACCCAACGGAGGCGCCGACGACTTCCTCGAATGGTTCTTCAAAGCCGACAGAGGCGAATTGGAACCGTTCGTGCTGGTCGTCGAGGGCTCCATCCCCAACGAGAAGATCAAGGACGAGGGCTACTGGTGCGGGTTCGGCAACGACCCCGCCACCGGCCAGCCCATCACCACCAGCGAATGGCTGGACCGGCTCACCCCGAAGGCCACCGTGGTGGTGGCGGCAGGCACGTGCGCCACCTACGGCGGCATCCACGCGATGGCAGGCAATCCGACGGGTGCGATGGGAGTGCCCGACTACCTCGGCTGGGACTGGAAGTCCAAGGCCGGCGTCCCGATCGTGTGCGTGCCGGGGTGTCCGGTGCAGCCGGACAACCTGTCGGAAACGTTGACCTACCTGCTCTACATGGCCACCGACCAGGCGCCGATGATCCCGCTCGACGACGCGTTGCGGCCCAAGTGGCTGTTCGGTGCGACGGTCCACGAGGGCTGCGACCGCGGCGGCTACTACGAGCAGGGCGACTTCGCCACCGAGTACGGGTCACCGAAGTGCATCGTGAAACTGGGATGTTGGGGCCCGGTGGTGAAATGCAATGTGCCCAAACGCGGTTGGATGGACGGCGTCGGCGGCTGCCCGAACGTGGGCGGCATCTGCATCGGCTGCACCATGCCGGGCTTCCCGGACAAGTTCATGCCGTTCATGGACGAACCGCCCGGCGGCAAGCTGTCCTCCACCGGCTCCGAGCTCTACGGCTCGGTGATCCGGAGTCTGCGCCACATCACCGGTCGCACGCTCGACCACGAGCCCCACTGGCGGCGCCCGGGCACCGAACTGACGACCGGAGTCACCCGCACCTGGTGACCTCGGCGTCCTCGCGCGTCGTGACACCTGTTGCACTGCTGAGCATTTCACAGAGAGAAGTAGGCCGATGACCACGACCACGCCCAAGCCGTCCCCCGCGGAGCGCGACCCCGGCCAGCTCGTGGAGATGGCGTGGGACCCGATCACCCGGATCGTCGGCAGTCTCGGCATCTACACCAAGATCGACTTCGAGAACCGGGAAGTGGTGGAGTGCCACAGCACCTCGTCGATCTTCCGCGGCTATTCGATCTTCATGAAGGGCAAGGACCCCCGCGACGCGCATTTCATCACCAGCCGGATCTGCGGCATCTGCGGCGACAACCATGCGACCTGTTCGTGTTACGCGCAGAACATGGCCTACGGCGTGCAGCCGCCACACCTGGGCGAATGGTTGATCAATCTGGGCGAGGCCGCGGAATACATGTTCGACCACAACATCTTCCAGGAGAACCTGGTCGCGGTCGACTACTGCGAGAAGATGGTCGCCGAGACCAATCCCAGCGTGTTGGCCAGAGCCGAGAACACCGTGGCCCCGCACGCCGACATGCACGGCCACCGCACGATCGCCGACATCATGCGTGCGCTCAATCCGTTCACCGGCGAGTTCTACCGGGAGGCGCTGCAGGTCAGCAGGCTCACGCGGGAGATGTTCTGCCTCATGGAGGGTCGCCACGTGCACCCGTCCACGCTGTACCCGGGTGGGGTCGGCACCGTGGCGACCGTCCAGTTGATGACCGACTACATGACCCGGCTGATGCGCTACATCGAGTTCATGAAGAAGGTCGTGCCGATGCACGACGACCTGTTCGATTTCTTCTACGAGGCCCTGCCCGGATATGAACAGGTGGGCCTGCGCCGCACCCTGCTCGGCTGCTGGGGCTCTTTCCAGGATCCCGAGCACTGCAACTTCTCCTACCGCGACATGGAGTCGTGGGGGCGCAAGATGTTCGTCACCCCAGGCGTGGTGGTCGACGGGAAGCTGGTCACCACCTCGCTGGTGGACATCAACCTGGGTATTCGGATCCTGTTGGGGCACAGTTTCTATGACGACTGGACTGACCAGGAGATGTTCGTCAAGAATGACCCGCTGGGCAACCCGGTGGACCGCCGCCATCCCTGGAACCAGCACACCAATCCCAAACCGCAGAAGCGGGACTTCGACGACGGGTACAGCTGGGTGATGTCGCCGCGGTGGTTCGACGGCAAGGACAACCTGGCACTGGACACCGGCGGCGGCGCGCTGGCCCGGATGTGGTCGACGGCGCTGGCCGGGCTCGTCGACATCGGATACGTGAAGTCGACCGGCCACAGCGTGCAGATCAACCTGCCCAAGACCGCGCTGAAGGGGCCGGTGGAGTTCGAGTGGGCGATCCCGGCGTACGGCAGCAACACGTTGGAGCGCAACCGCGCCCGCACCTACTTCCAGGCCTACGCCGCGGCGTGCGCACTGCATTTCGCGGAGAAGGCGCTCGTCGAGATCCGTGCCGGACGGACCAAGACGTGGGAGCGGTTCGAGGTGCCCGACGACGGTGTCGGCTGCGGCTTCACCGAGGCGGTGCGCGGGGTGCTGTCGCACCACATGGTGATCCGCGACGGCAAGATCGCGAACTACCACCCGTATCCGCCGACGCCGTGGAACGCCAGTCCCCGCGACAGTTACGGCACGCCGGGCCCCTACGAGGACGCGGTGCAGGGCCTGCCGATCTTCGAGGAGAACGACCGCGACCACTTCAAGGGCATCGACATCATGCGCACGGTGCGCAGTTTCGACCCGTGCCTGCCGTGCGGGGTGCACATGTACCTCGGTCAGGGCCGGCAACTGGACCTGCTGCACTCCCCCACCCAGTCGGTGACCGGGGAATAGCGCATGGCCCCACCGACGCCGCGACACGACGACGGCCGGTGGCGCGCGGCCGGCGAGCGCATGGAGACGCTGATCGACGGGATCGGTGCGAGCGGGGCGGCAGCGCGGGCGCGGGCCGAGAATCTGGTCCGTGAGGTGACCGATCTCTACGGCGCCGCGCTGGAGCGGATGACCGACCTGGCGGTGACCGCGAAACCCGAACTGGCCCAGGAGTTTGCCGACGACGACCTGATCGCCAGCCTGCTGCTGGTGCACGGACTGCACCCGCACGGTGTCGAGCGTCGGGTCGCCGACGCGCTGGCGGGGGTGCGGCCCTATCTGGGCTCCCACGGCGGGGACGTCTCGCTGCTCGGGGTCACCGACGGCGTGGTGCGGTTGCAGCTGCTGGGCAGTTGCAAGACCTGTCCGTCCTCCTCGGCGACGCTGGAACTGGCGGTGCAGGACGCGGTCCGCGCAGCGGCACCGGACATCGAGGCGATCGAGGTGGTGGCGGCCGAACCGGACCCGGGATCGGCCATGATCCCGGCGAGCTCGCTGATGAGCCGGGTCCGGGCCGCAGGCGGCCCGGCCCGGTGGATACCGGTGCCGCAACTGACCGAGCTGGTCGAAGGTGAGATCGGCGGCTTCCGGGTGGAGGACATGTCCGCGCTGGTCTGTCGCGTGGGCGGGTCCGTGTTCGCCTACCGCGACCGGTGCCCGGCCTGCGCCGGGTCGCTGGCCGGGGCCGCGTTGACCGGCGCCGTGCTGCACTGTCCCGGCTGCGGAGCGGGGTTCGACGTGGTGCACGCCGGTTGCGGCGTGGGCGGCGACGGGCACCTACAGCCGATCCCGGTGCTCGAACGCAGCGGTGTGCTCTCGCTGGCGGTGTCCGCGCCCGCGGAGGTGGCCTGATGGCGGGGACGTTCGACGTGCTGTCCCGGATTCGGGCCGACCAGGCCACCGCCCGGCCCGCCGGTGAGCGGTGCGAGATGTGCGCGGAGCAGGTCAGCGCCGAACACCGCCATGTGGTCGACATCGACGGCCGGCGGCTGATGTGCGTCTGCCGGGGCTGCTATCTGCTGTTCACCGATGCGGCCGCGACGTTGCGGTACCGCGCCGTGCCGGACCGCTACCTCGCGTTCCCGGACTTCGCGATGGACCGCGCGCTGTGGGAGAGCCTGCAGATCCCGGTCGGTCTGGCGTTCTTCTTCCACAACTCCGCGCTGGGTCGCACGGTCGCGCTCTATCCCGGCCCGGCGGGTGCCACCGAGTCCGAGCTGGATCTGCAGGCGTGGAACGATGTTCGCGCCGCCGACCCGCGGGTGGACCATCTGGCCGCCGACACCGAAGCCGTGCTGGTGCGCACCGCCGAGCGCGCGGCGCCCCGCGGTTACCTGGTCCCGATCGACGCGTGTTACGAGTTCGTCGGCCTGGCTGCGCATGCTGTGGCACGGATTCGACGGCGGCCGGGAGGCACAGGATTTCGTCGACGAGTTCTTCGCCCTCCTCGACGAGCGCGCCGCGGCGGTGCCACGCCCATGACCGAGGTCCACTTCGACGTCGTCGACATCGCACCGGAGCCCTATGCCGTGACCCCGGTCCTGACCGCCCGCATCGGCATCACCTCCGACGGGCCGGATCCGGTGCACGCCGTCGCGCTGCGCTGTCAGGTCCGGATAGAACCGTTGCGGCGGACCTACTCCGAGGCCGAGGCGGACGGGCTGACCGACCTGTTCGGCACCCGGGACCGCTGGTCGGCGACTCAGCAGACCTTCTTGTGGCAGCACACCTCGGCGGTGGTGCCCGGCTTCACCGGGGACACCGTCGCCGAACTGCCGCTGGAGTGCACCTACGATTTCGAGGTCAAAGCCGCCAAGTATCTGCTCGCCCTCGACGGGGGCACGGTGCCGCTGCGATTCCTGTTCAGCGGCACGGTGTTCGGGCGGGGCAACCAGAGCTTCAGCGTCCGGCAGGTGCCGTGGGACCGCGAGCAGCCCTTCGACATGCCGGTCTCGGTGTGGCGTGATCTCATCCGGCTGCACTACCCGGGCACCGGTTGGGTGCGCCTGACGCGCGAGGCCATCGACGCGTTGGCCGCCTACCGCTCCGCGCGCGGGTTGCTCGGCTTCGACGAGGCGATCACCGAACTGCTCGCCGCCGCACCGGAACTGCGATGAACGCCGGATGGGACCGAGCCCGCGCCGTCGCCGACGCCGTGCTCTACGAGGGCTACCTGCTCTACCCCTACCGCGCCACCTCGGACAAGAACCGATCCCGTTGGCAGTTCGGTGTGCTGGGTCCGCCAGGCGCCGAGCAGGCGGGCGTCGGTGAGAACTCATCGCTGAGCGCGCAGATCCTCATCGAGCCGCAGGGTGAGCCTCGGCTGTCCGGGGTGGTGCGCTTCCTGCAACTGCAGCACCGGGCCGTGCAGGAGTACGCCGGTGGCCGCTACCGCGAGGTCGACGAGCTGCGGGCGGGCGCGCACCGATGGCTGAGCTGGGACGAGGCGGTCGAGTGCGAGATCGCGCTGGGTCCACTGGACGCCGCGGACATCCTGAACACCGTGGACTTCACCGTGCCCGCGGGCACCGATGTCGAGACCGTCACCGGCGGCAGGCTGGTGCGTGAGCGCCGCGAGCTGCGGGGGCGGCTGCTGATCCGCGCCGAGCCCGACGACGGCCTGCTCCGGCTGACCGTCGAGGTGCACAACACCGTCGCGCCGGCCACCGACCGGGCCGCGGCGATCGCGACCTCCCTGATCGGGGCACACCTGCTGCTGGAGATCAGCGGCGGCCAATTCGTGTCGCTGCTCGAACCGCCCGACACGGCGGCAGGCGCGGCGGCGCGGTGTGGCCGGCACCGGTGCTTTCCGGTGCTCGCCGGCGCGCCCGGTGACCACCACCTGGTGCTGGTCTCGCCGATCATCCTGTACGACCATCCCGAGATCGCCGAACAGAGTCGCGGCGACCTCTACGACTCCTGCGAGATCGACGAGATCCTGACCCTGCGGGTGATGACGATGACCGACCAGGAGAAGGCACAGGCCCGCGCGACCGACCCGCTGGCGGCCCGGATCATCGACCGCTGCGACGCGATGTCCCCCGAGGAGATGCTCGACCTGCACGGCGTGCTGCGCGATCCGCACGCCGGGCCGCCGTCGCCGATCCCGGAGGTCCCCGCCGGTACGGACTGGTGGGATCCGGAGGCCGACAACGCGGTCCGTCCCGAGCTGGACGCGGTCCTGGTCGACGGCACCCGGGTCGCCCGGGGCAGCCGGGTCCGGCTGCACCCGTCGCGCCGCGCCGACGCCCAGGACTTCTTCTACGCCGACCGGACCGCGCTGGTCACCTCGGTGCACGCCGACGTCGACGGCGGCACCCACATCGGGGTCGTCCTCGACGACGATCCGGCGGCCGATCTGCACGACTGGTACGGCCGCTACCTGTACTTCGCCCCGGATGAGGTGGAACCGCTGGCCGGAAGGAGTTCGCCATGGAGGTAATCGGTCGGATCACGGTGGGGGTGCTGGTCGTCGCGGCCCTCGCCGCGGTGCTGATCGGGGTGCAGTCGCTCCCCGATGTGCAGCGCTATCTGAAGATACGCCGGATGTGACCGGCGAGGAGTCCTCATCACGCCACGGATCCTGGTAGCCGGTATCGGCAACATCTTCCTCGGGGACGACGGCTTCGGCCCCGAGGTCATCCGCCGCGTCCCGCGCCGGCTCGCCGGGCCGGACATCCAGTTGACCGACTACGGCATCCGGGGCATGCACCTGGCCTACGACCTGCTCGACGACTGGTCGGCGCTGGTGCTCGTCGACGCCGTCCCCGACCGCGGCGCGCCCGGCACGCTGCACGTGTTCGAAGTCGATCACCGGTCCCTCACCACCCGTGCCGGTCTGGACGCCCACGCGATGGATCCCGGCGCGGTGTTCGCCGGCCTGGCCGCGCTCGGCGGGTCGGCCCCGCCCACCGTCGTCGTCGGATGTGAGGTCGCCGTCGTCGAGGACGGCATCGGTCTGTCGGCGCCCGTCGCGGCCGCGGTGCCCGCGGCCGCGCGCGCCGTCGAGGACGTGCTGGTCCTCCTGCGGGCGCACCCCCAGGCGGAAGGGGCCTGACATGTGTCTGGGCATTCCGGGACAGGTCGTCGGCATGGTGGCCGGGTACGGCGACCAGCTCGCGCTCGTCGACGTCGCCGGCGAGCACCGCAAGGTCAACATCGGCATGCTGCCCGAGGAACGCTTCGCACCCGGGGACTGGGTGATCATCCACATGGGGTTCGTGGTCGAGAAGACCGACGCGGCCGGTGCGGAGGCGGCGCTGGCCGGTCTGGAACTGATGGGCCGGGGCCTGGCCCGACGAGGACGAGCCGTGACCGGCCGGCGGCGGGTGCGCGTCGAAGTGCACGGTGTGGTGCAGGGCGTGGGGTTCCGGCCCTTCGTCTACACCGGGGCCACCGCGCTGGGACTGTCCGGCTCGGTGCGCAACGACAGCACCGGGGCCGTGGTCGAACTGGAGGGCGCCGCCGACGACATCGACGGGTTCCTGGCCCTCCTGCGGGAGCGCCCGCCGCCGCTGGCAGTCATCGAATCCGTTGACGTGCAATCTGTCCCGCTCATCGGCGGCACCGGTTTCACGATCGCGGACACGTCCCGCACCGGCGGCGGCCGCACGCTCGCCTCCCCCGACGTCGCGATGTGCGCCGACTGCGCCGCCGAGCTGCGCGACCCGGACGACCGCCGTTACCGGCACCCGTTCGTCAACTGCACCAACTGCGGTCCGCGGTTCACCCTCATCGCCGCGCTGCCGTACGACCGGTCGTCCACGACGATGGCCGACTTCCCGATGTGCCCCGACTGCACGCGCGAGTACTCCGACCCCGCCGACCGCCGGTTCCACGCCCAGCCGGTCTGCTGCCCGGGCTGCGGACCGACGCTGCGCTACCGGGACGGCGACGGGCACGAGACGCCCGGGACGGCTGGGCTGCGCGCGGCACGGCGGCTGTTGCGCGCGGGCGGGGTACTCGCGGTCAAGGGTGTCGGCGGATACCACCTCGCGTGCGACGCGGCCGACCCGGCAGCGGTGACCGCGCTGCGCGCCCGGAAACGCCGCGGCGACAAGCCGTTCGCGGTGATGGTGCCCGACCTGGCCGGGGCACGCGCCGTCGCCGACGTGGACGCCGCGTCCGCGGCGCTGCTGCAGGGTCCGGCCCGGCCGATCGTGCTGATGCCCCGGCGCGCGGGCGCCGCGGTCGCCGACGTGGTGGCGCCGCGCAACCCCGACCTCGGGGTGCTGCTGGCCTACACCCCGCTGCACACGCTGCTCTTCGGGATCGACGGTGACGAGCCGGGGCCGCAGGTGCTGGTGATGACGTCGGGGAACCTCGGCGGCGAACCCATCTGCTTCACCGACGACGATGCCCTGGAACGCCTTTCGGGCCTGGCCGACGGCCGGCTGTGGCACGACCGAGCCATCCTGACACCATGTGACGACTCGGTGATGCGCGCCGACACCCCGCTCCGGCGCTCCCGCGGCTACGCCCCGCTGCCGATCGCGCTGCCGGTCGCGGTGCCGCCGACACTGGCCGTGGGCGCCGACCTGAAGAACACCCTGGCCGTCGCCGAAGGCAGGTACGCCTGGCTGAGCCAGCACATCGGCGACATGGACGATCTGGCCACGCTGTCGGCCTTCGACTCCGCGCAGCAACACCTGAGCCGGCTCACCGCCGTCGACCCGGAGGTGCTCGTCGCCGACGCCCACCCGCGGTACCGCTCGACGGCGTGGGCGCACCGCAACGCCGCAGGCCGGGTGCGCCTCGTGCAGCACCATCACGCGCACATCGCCGCGGTGATGGCCGAGCACGGCCTGGACGGCTCCGACCGCGTCCTCGGGTTCGCTTTCGACGGAACGGGTTACGGGCCCGACGGGGCGATCTGGGGCGGCGAGGTCCTGCTGGCCGACTACAAGGGCTACCAGCGCCTGGCCCGGCTGTGTTACGTCCCGCTGGCCGGCGGTGACGTCAGCGTGCGGCGCCCGTACCGGATGGCGCTGGCGCACCTGTGGGCCGCGGGCCTGCCGTGGACGCGGGATCTGGCTCCGGTGCGCGCCTGCCCCGCCGACGAACAGAGGGTGCTACGCCACCAGCTCGAGACGGGCCTGGGCTGCGCACCGACCTCCAGCATGGGCCGGTTGTTCGACGCGGTGTCCGCACTGGCCGGGGTACGTCAGGTGGTCGACTACGAGGCGCAGGCCGCGGTCGAACTCGAAGGCCTGGCCCGCGAGAGCGATTGGGGCGGCACGGCTTACCGGTTCGCCGTCGGCACCGCGGACTCCACCGCGCTGATCGACCCCGCGCCCGTGCTGAGCGCGGTGGTCGACGACGTCCGCGCCGGGGTCACCGCGGGCGTGATCGGCGCCCGCTTCCACCGTGCCGTCGCGGCGCTGATCCTCGACGTCGCCGCCGCGAATCCCGGGCACACCGTGGCGCTGTCCGGCGGCGTGTTCCAGAACGCCCTGCTGCTGCGCACCGCCCGCACCCTGCTGGGCGACCACGGATTCGACGTGATCACCCACCGCATGGTGCCGCCGAACGACGCGGGCCTCGCGCTGGGACAACTACTGGTGGGCAACGCCGTCTGAAAGGAGGAGGCCGATGTGTCTTGCAGTACCGGGCAGGATCGTCAGCATCGAGGAACGGGACGGCACGCTGATGTCGGTCGTCGACTTCGGCGGCGTCCGCAAGGACGTGTGCCTGCAGTACCTCCCCGACGCCGAGATCGGCCACTACGTGGTGGTGCACGTCGGGTTCGCCCTGCAACGGCTCGACGAGGAGTCCGCGACCCGCACCCTGGCCGAGTTCGAACACCTGGGCGTGCTGGCCGAGGAGTTCGGCGACGGCTTCGAGGCGGCCGCCCGGCAGGCCGGCGCCGCCAACCCCGCACGCAACGGGTCGGAGGTGACCCCGTGAAGTACCTGGACGAGTTCAGCAATCCCGAGCTGGCCAGAAGGCTGATCGACCAGATCACGTCGGCCGCCACCCGGCGCTGGTCGATCATGGAAGTCTGTGGCGGCCAGACACATTCGATCATCCGCCACGGCATCGACCAGCTGCTCCCCGATACCGTCGAGATGATCCACGGGCCGGGCTGCCCGGTGTGCGTCACGCCGCTGGAGGTGATCGACAAGGCACTGGAGATCGCGTCCCGCCCCGAGGTGATCTTCTGCTCGTTCGGCGACATGCTGCGGGTGCCGGGCAGCGAGAAGGACCTGTTCCGCGTCAAGAGCGAGGGCGGCGACGTCCGCGTCGTCTACTCGCCGCTGGACGCGCTGACCGTCGCCCGCGACCACCCCGACAAACAGGTGGTGTTCTTCGGCATCGGATTCGAGACCACCGCCCCCGCCAACGCGATGACGGTGTACCAGGCCAGACGGCTCGGCATCGAGAACTTCTCGCTGCTCGTCTCGCACGTGCTGGTGCCCCCGGCGATCGCGGCGATCATGGAGTCCCCGTCGTGTCGCGTGCAGGCGTTCCTGGCCGCCGGACACGTGTGCACGGTGATGGGCACCGCCGAATATCCGCCGCTGTGCCAGAGATACGGGATCCCGATCGTGGTGACCGGATTCGAACCGCTGGACATCCTCGAAGGCATCCGGCGCACGGTGGTGCAGCTGGAATCCGGCCGGCACGAACTGGAGAACGCGTACCAGCGGGCGGTGCAGGACGACGGCAATCCGGCCGCGAGGGCGATGCTGCTGGACGTGTTCGAGGTGACCGACCGGGCCTGGCGCGGCATCGGCGTGATCCCCGGCAGCGGCTGGCGACTGTCGCAGGCCTACCGCGACTTCGACGCCGAGCAGCGATTCGCCGTCACCGGCATCCACACCGAGGAGTCCGCGGTGTGCCGGTCCGGCGAGGTGTTGCAGGGCCTGCTCAAACCGCACGAGTGCGCGGCGTTCGGCACCCGGTGCACACCGCGAAATCCGTTGGGGGCCACCATGGTCTCGTCGGAGGGCGCCTGCGCGGCCTACTACCTGTACCGGCGGCTCGAGGTGACCCATGCCTGATCCGGAGCCGCAGCCGACCGTGGATCTGCAGGCGTGGGTGTGCCCGGTCGCCCTGCGCGACGCGCCCAACATCGTGATGGGACACGGCGGCGGCGGCGCGATGTCCGGTGAACTCATCGAGCAGCTGTTCATGCCGGCGTTCGGGCCCGCGGCCGACGCCGGGCTCGGGGATTCGGCGGTCGTCGACATCGGCGGCGCGCGACTGGCGTTCTCCACCGACTCGTTCGTCGTCAAACCGATGGTGTTCCCGGGCGGCACCATCGGCGATCTCGCGGTCAACGGCACGGTCAACGACCTGGCGATGGCCGGCGCCGTGCCCAAGGTGCTGTCGACGGCGTTCATCCTCGAAGAGGGCACCCCACTCGACGAACTGGCCAGGATCGCCCAGGCCGTCGGGACGGCGGCGCTGGCGGCGGGGGTGAAACTGGTCACCGGCGACACCAAGGTCGTCGACTCCGGTCACGGCGACGGCGTGTACATCAACACCGCGGGCATCGGGCTGGTCGACGACCGCACCGACATCCGTCCGCAGCGCGCGCGGCCGGGCGATGCGGTGATCGTCAGCGGCGACCTCGGCGTCCACGGGGTCGCCGTGCTGAGCTGCCGCGAAGGGCTGGAGTTCGGCACCACGGTGGCCAGCGACACCGCCCCGCTGCACGGTCTGGTGGCCGCGATGATGGCCACCGGCGCCGACCTGCACGCGCTGCGCGATCCGACGCGGGGCGGGCTGGCCGCCACCCTCAACGAGATCGCCAGGGCCGCGAAGGTCGGGGTGTCGATCGACGAACGCGCGCTTCCGATTCCGTCGCAGGTGCGCGATGCGTGCAGCATGCTCGGCCTCGATCCGCTCTATGTCGCCAACGAGGGCAAGCTCGTCGCGTTCGTGCCCGCCGCCGACGCCGACCGGGTGCTCGCCGCGATGCGCGCGCACCCGCTGGGTGCCCGGGCGGCGGTCATCGGTACCTGCGTCGGCGACCACCCCGGCATGGTGGTGGCCCGGACGGCGCTGGGCGGCACCCGGGTGGTCGACCTGCCCATCGGCGAACAGCTCCCCCGGATCTGCTGACGTGGTCCCGGCAACCCGATACCCGACCGGTCGCAGCCGTCCCGGCCACGCGCTGTTCACCCGGTTCGCCTACCCGCCCAACGAACTCGGCTACTGCGGGCCGCAGGACACGCATGCGCTGCTGGACGCCGGTGACCAGATGGCCGCGGTGGCACGCGAATTCGACGGCGCGTGGCCGTACCTGCAGGCGATCGCCGATGCGACCGGGAGCGCCGATCCACTCGACGCCGAGGTGGTGCACAGCTACTGGGTGGGCGGTCCGTCGCTGGACGCGGTGGACGCGGCGACGCTGCTGGAGCGGCTCCGGTCGGCGTTCGCCGGGCAGGTGACCGGGCTGCTCGGCGACCTCCCCGCCGGGGCGCCCGCGTCGGCGCACCACAGCTTCCACGTGCTGGTGGTCTATCCGTGGGTGCGTTTCCTGGACCGGGACCCGGGCACCGCGCTGGGCGTCCTGCAGAACTGCCGGATCCGCTGGGGCACAGTGATTTCGGTGGACGACGAGCATGTGGTCCTGGACACCCGGCCGCTGGCCCTGCAGGACGGCGGCCTGCGCCTGGCCGAACCCGTCACCGAGCGGGTGCGGTGGCGTCGCGGGGCGACCGCGCTGACCGCGGCACCCGAGGCCGGAGACGTCGTCGCCGCCCACTGGGACTGGGTGTGCGGGTCGCTCACCGACGCGGACGCGGCGGCGCTGACGACTGCGACGCAGGCCACGCTGGAGCTGGTGAACGCGACCAGAAGACGATCATGAACTGCGAAGACGTCCGGCGGGACGGTTTTGCTGAGCACCTCCGGGGAATCCGCCCCGGCGGTATGGCCGCGTACACGGCGGCCGGTGAGGAGTGAGTCCCATGAACGCGAGCGGATCCCGGGACACCGGGTCAGATCAACCGTCGGGCGGACCGGCGAACCGGCCGTCCGGCGCGATCGAGGACGCCGAGTCGGTGCCCAGTCACGGCGAACCCGGCGAGCGCGACTTCGAGACAGGCTTCACGACGGACCCGCCGCGTGACGTCCAGCCCGAAGTGCCGCCTTACGCCGGGCGTAAAGAGTCGGCCGACTCCGGGCAGGACACCGCGCGGCACGGCGCCAGGGTCGGAGGGGCGACCGCCCCCACGACGGATCCAGACTACAAATCCCCGGCCCCGGCCGACACCCCCGGCGGCGCCACCGCCTCCCCCGCGCAGGAGGAACCGGCGGCGCAGGCCTCGGAAGGTCAGCGCGACGACGACAGCGTGGGCCCGTCCCACACCCCCGGCACCGGGCGCGGGGAGCAGAAACGCTGACGGGTCACCACTGGTCGCGCGGGACATCGAAGTCCGCGCACAGCGCCCGCCACACCTCGCGGGGATCGACACCGTCTTCGATGGCCTGCGCGGGCGTGCGTCCACCGATGCTGGTCAGCACGTGGTCCACCAGCATCGACGACGCCCGTGCCGCACCGAACTGTCCCTCGACGAGCACCTGGAATTCCGTCAACCGCACACCGACAAACTACGCCGGGGCCCCTATCGCGGCGTGGCACACCCGTACCGGATCGGCGACACCTGCCACGCCTGCGCCGGCCCGCCTCGCGGCCTCCCGGTAACCCGGCGAGCCGAGGACCTCCCGCACCGCGCCGGCCAGCGCCGCCCCGGTCAGCGGCCGGACCAGCTGCGCGCTGCCTTGCCGGACAACACGATTGGCGATCTCCCACTGGTCGCCTCCGCCGGGGACGACGACCATCGGGACGCCGGCCAGCAGCGACTTGGCCACGGTCCCGTGCCCGCCGCCGCAGATCAGCAGGTCCGCCTGCGCCAGCAGTGCGTCCTGCCTGCCCAGACCGACCACCGCCCACGGCGGCACCGCGGCGTCGGGTCCGTCGAGGCGAGACACCACCACTCGGGCCCCCGCCGGTAGCGCGTCACCGGGCACCAGCGCGCTCAGCGCGACCTCGGCCATGCCGTCGGCACCGGTGGTCGCGGTCGACGGGGCCACCACGACGACCGGGCCGTCGCCGGCGGGCAAGGCCAGCACCTGCGTCGTCGGCTCGTAGTGCAGCGGGCCGACGATGACGGCCTCGGTGGGCCAGTCGGGGCGGGGCACCTCCAACGCGGGCAGCGTCGCGATCAACCGGCGGACGGGGCCGGGGTCGTCGGCGGGCAGCCCGATCCCGGCGCGCGCCTCGGCGCGCTGCCGCAGCCCCTCCCGCCAGGACTTCGCGCTCAGCGCCCGCAGCACGGTGTCGCGCAGCCTGCCCCGCAGCCCGGTGCCCGGCGCCAGCCCGCTGCCGATCGGGGGCAGCCCCTTCGACGGGCGGTACAGCGGGTGGGTGTTGAGCTCCACCCACGGCACGCCCAGCAGGTCGGCGGTCAGCCCGCCGCACGCGGTGATCGAGTCCGAGACCACCAGATCCGGTGCCAGCTCGGCGATCACGTCGCGGTTCAGCACGGCCATCCGCGCGGCCCGGTGGTGGATCTTGGCGCCTGCGTCGGCGTCGTCGTCCTCGGCGGTCGGGTCCAGGCCGAGCAGTTCGACCGCGTCGAGGCCCTCGCGGCGCGCCGTGTCGAGCCATCTCGTGCCGGTCAGCAGCGTCGGCGAATCTCCGGCCGCCACGAATCTCTGGCACAGCGCGATCGCGGGGAACGCGTGCCCCGGATCCGGTCCCGCGACCACGGCTACGCGCATGCGGGCTACCCTGCCACACCACCCGCGGTTAGGCTCGGGCGATATGACCGACGACGCCCCTGATCCGCTACTGCCGATCGCGACCGACCACACCGCCACCGTGCAGAAGTTCCTGTTCGCGATGGCCGAGCAGGACTTCGACACCATCGAATCCCTGGCCGCCCCGGACCTGGTCTGGCAGAACGTGGGCCTGCCGTCCATCCGGGGCCGCAGCCGGATCATGAAGCTGCTGCGCCGTGGTGAGGGGAAGTTCGGGTTCCTGGTGAAGTTCCACCGGATAACTGGCAGCGGCGGCACGGTCCTCACCGAGCGCACCGACGCGCTGATCTTCGGACCGCTGCGCCTGCAGTTCTGGGTGTGCGGCACGTTCGAGATCAACGACGCCGGCCAGATCACGCTGTGGCGGGACTACTTCGACTTCCTCGACGTGATGGTCAAGGCGCCGTTGCGAGCCATCGCCGGACTGGCGGTGCCATCGCTGCGCCCGACGTTCTGACCCGCCGCCCCGGGGGTCAGGCCTGCCGCAGCCGGCCCAGCTCGTCGAACGCCTGCGCCCAGGCGGTGAGCCGGTCGGTGGCCATCCCGAGCTGATCGCGGTGCCTGCGCTGCACCATCGGCGAGCTCGACAGCTGACCCGAATTCGCCGCTGACACCAATTGCGCTGCCGCGGAGACCATCTCGTTGTACTGACGGGCGCCACGGTCGAGCTGGGTGGTGAACGCGGCAATCGTCGGGCTGAGGTAGTCGCGGGAATGCGGGGCGGCCTTGGCGGCTTTCTCCATCGACACCACCTCGGCGGCGGTGGCGGCCATCGTCGCCGCGGTCTGTTCGGCGGCCACCCGCATCTCCAGAAGTTCGGCCGCGGGCAGCATCTGACCGCGCTCCATCACCCCCAGCAGCGAGAACAGCCCCCGCTCCGAGGCCGCCAGCGAGGCCATCGGCGCGCGGGCCGCCGAACCCCAGGCCGGCAGGCGGCGGGAGACGCGCTGCGGCGGCAGCGGTTCACCGCGCAGCCAGCGGTAGCGCAGGAACGCCAGCGTGGCCAGGAACGCCGCGCCGACGGCGATCGGCGACGGGATGAACAGCGCCCACACCGGGGTGCTCCAGGACGCGACCAGCGCGGTCACCGCGAGCCAGAACAGTGCCGACACCGTGAAGAACACCCCGAGCCGCAGCGCCCAGCGCCGCTTGCGCAGCAGTTTGGCGCGCGGGTCCGCCGCGGCGTTGAGCTTCTCGGCCATCAGTTCCGACCACTCCGCGGCTGTGTCGATGCCGCGCTGGGTCAGCGAACGCCAGGCTTCGGGTCGGTTGGTCCGGGTACTCACGTCACACTCCGCAGGATGTTATTGGGACAGCGGGTTTTCCGGTGTCGGGTTGGCGGCCGGGGTGGCCGGGGTCTCCTGGGCGGCCGGGGTGGTCCCGCCTGCGGGCAGCTGCTCACCGCGCATGGACGCCCGGATCTGCTCGAGCCGCGAGTGCCCGGCCATCTGCACGCTGGCCTGCTGGACCTCCATCATCCGGCCCTGCACCGAGTTCTGGGCCAGCTCGGTCGCGCCCATCGCGTTGGCGTAGCGGCGCTCGATCTTCTCGCGCACCTCGTCGAGGCTGGGGGTGGAGCCGGGCGCGGAGAGCTCGCTCATCGACCGCAGCGACGAGCTGACCTGCTCCTGCATCTTGGCCTGCTCGAGCTGGGACAGCAGCTTGGTGCGCTCGGCGATCTTCTGCTGCAACACCATCGCGTTCTGCTCGACGGCCTTCTTGGCCTGCCCTGCGGCCTGCAGCGCCTGGTCGTGTAAACCCTTGAGATCCTCGACGCTCTGCTCGGCGGTCACCAGCTGAGCGGCGAACGCCTCGGCGGCGTTGGTGTAGTCGGTGGCCTTGGTGGCATCACCTGCGGCGACGGCCTGGTCGGCCAGCGTCAGCGCCTGCCGGACGTTGACCTGCAGCTTCTCGATGTCGGCGAGCTGGCGATTGAGCCGCATCTCCAGCTGGCGCTGGTTACCGATCACCTGTGCCGCCTGCTGCGTCAGCGCCTGGTGTTGGCGCTGGGCATCCTCGATGGCCTGCTGGATCTGCACCTTCGGGTCGGCGTACTCGTCGACCTTCGAGCTGAACAGCGCCATGAGGTATTTCCACGCCTTGGTGAACGGATTGGCCATGTGTTCGTTCCGCCTTCGTGTCTGTCGAATGGTGTCGCCTGTATCGGGAAGTACCTGCACCCCAACTTATCGGTTCGGCGCAGATCGCCACACCCCTGCCGGGGAACCGGTCAGGCCACCGCCATCGACACCACCTGCGGAATGACCACCTTCGTGCTCGCGTCGATACCGGCGGTGCTCGCCGCCCGGGCGGCATCCGCCGCGACCCGGGACTCCTGGAGGGCGAGTTCGTCACCGGCTTCGGTCAGCACCCACGACAGCGGCACGTCCAGCGCACCGCAGATCGCGCTGAGCAGCTCGCTGGAGGCCTCCTTGCGGCCGCGCTCGACCTCGGACAGATAGCCGAGGCTGACCCGCGCCGAGTCCGAGACCTCCCGCAGGGTGCGGCCCTGCTCGACCCGGGCGCGACGCAGCACGTCGCCGATGACCTCGCGCAGCAATGTCGTCATCGCGCGCCCCTTCCGATTGCTGTGGGTTTGCTCTTCACGTCCAACGCCCGACGGCGCCGGGATGGTTCCCGATCCCGGGCCCGGATGTCCCAGCGACCGCCGCAGGCCCGCGGTCAGCGACCAGCGGGGCGTCCACGCCAGTCCCGCACCGCAGAGACGAAGTAGTCCACCCCGGTGGTCACGGTCAGCACCACGGCGGTGAGCATGATCACCCACGCCGCGGTCAGCCAGCCGTCCGACAGCGGCAGGATGAAGAGGCCGATCGCCACCGCCTGCACGAGCGTCTTGATCTTGCCGCCCCGGCTGGCCGGGATCACGCCGCGGCGCAGCACCACCAGCCGCAGCACCGTGACCCCGAGCTCGCGGACCAGGATCACCGCGGTCACCCACCACGGCAGGTCGCCGAGCAGGGACAGCCCCACCAGCGCCGACCCGATCAGCGCCTTGTCGGCGATCGGGTCGGCCAGCGTGCCGAACTCGGTGACCATGCCGTAGCTGCGGGCCAGCGCCCCGTCGAAGTGGTCTGTGATCACCGCCACCGCGAAGATCGCGAACGCGGTTACGCGCCACGTCGTTTCGTGGCCGTCGCCGACGAAGAGCGCGACCAGGAACACGGGCACCAGCAGCATCCGGATACCCGTGAGCATGTTGGCGAGGTTCGCGACCCGGGCACGGGGAACCACAGGATCGGTATGTGGTTGGCCCGGCACCGACACAGAATACTTGTTGCCCTTGCCGATACTCTTCGGTGCATGAGCGCAGATCCGGACGCATCCGCCGGTCAGCTGCTGGTGCGCCGCGCCACCACCTCGGACGTGCCGGGAATCAAGGCCCTCGTCGACATCTACGCGGGCAGGATCCTGCTGGAGAAGAACCTGGTGACGCTGTACGAGTCCGTGCAGGAGTTCTGGGTCGGCGAGATCGACGGGGAGCTGATCGGCTGCGGGGCGTTGCACGTGCTGTGGGCCGATCTCGGTGAGGTGCGCACGGTGGCGGTGCACCCGAAGGTGCGCGGGCGCGGTGTCGGCCATGCGATCGTCGACCGCCTGCTGACGGTGGCCGCCGAACTGCACCTGCAGCGGATCTTCGTGCTCACCTTCGAGGTGGACTTCTTCGCCCGGCACGGTTTCGCCGAGATCGAGGGCACCCCGGTGACCGCGGAGGTGTACGAGGAGATGTGCCGCTCCTATGACACCGGCGTCGCCGAGTTCCTCGACCTGTCCTATGTGAAGCCCAACATCCTGGGCAACACCAGGATGCTGCTCACCCTCTGAACCCCGCTGGGGTCAGAAGCCGGGGTCGTCCGCGTCGTCGGCGTCGCCCCCGTTGGCGTCGCTGCCGCCGCGGATCAGCGCCAGGGTGCCCGCCAGCTCGTCGGGCTTGACCAGCACCTCGCGCGCCTTCGACCCTTCCGAGGGCCCCACGATCCCGCGGGTCTCCATCAGGTCCATCAGTCGGCCGGCCTTGGCGAAACCGACGCGCAGCTTGCGCTGCAGCATCGAGGTCGAGCCGAACTGCGACGACACCACCAGCTCGACGGCCTGCAACAGCACGTCCATGTCGTCGCCGATGTCCGGGTCGACGTCCTTGCGCTCGCCGGCCTTGACCGCGGTGACGCCCTCGACGAACTCGGGCTCGGCCTGGTCCTTGGTGGCCGTGACGACCGCGTGGATCTCCTCGTCGGTGATGAACGCACCCTGCAGGCGCAGCGGCTTGTTCGCGCCCATCGGCAGGAACAGCCCGTCGCCCATGCCGATCAGCTTTTCGGCGCCAGGCTGGTCCAGGATGACGCGGCTGTCGGTCAGCGACGACGTCGCGAACGCCAGCCGTGACGGCACGTTGGTCTTGATCAGGCCGGTGACGACGTCGACCGACGGCCGCTGCGTGGCCAGCACCAGGTGGATGCCGGCCGCCCGCGCCTTCTGGGTGATGCGCACGATCGCCTCTTCGACGTCGCGGGGCGCGGTCATCATCAGGTCGGCGAGCTCGTCGACGATCGCCAGGATGTACGGGTAAGGCTTGTACTCACGGTTGCTGCCGAGCGGGGCGGTGATCTCCCCGGAACGCACCTTCGCGTTGAACACGTCGATGTGGCGCACCCGCGAGGCCTGCATGTCCTGGTAGCGCTGCTCCATCTCCTCGACCAGCCAGGCCAGCGCGGCGGCAGCCTTCTTCGGCTCGGTGATGATCGGCGTGATCAGGTGCGGAATGCCTTCGTACGGTGTCAGTTCCACCATCTTGGGGTCGATCAGGATCATCCTGACCTCGTCCGGGGTGGCGCGGGCGAGCAGCGAGACCAGCATCGAGTTGACGAAGCTGGACTTACCCGAGCCGGTGGACCCTGCCACCAGCAGGTGCGGCATCTTGGCCAGGTTGGCCGAGATCATCTCGCCCTCGATGTCCTTGCCCAGACCGATCACCAGCGGGTGGTGGTCGGAGCGGGTCACCGGGTCGGTGAGCACGTCGGCCAGGCGCACCATCTCGCGGTCGGTGTTGGGCACCTCGATGCCGACGGCCGACTTGCCCGGGATCGGCGCGAGCATGCGCACGCTCTCGGTGGCCACCGCGTAGGCGATGTTGCGCTGCAGCGCGGTGATCTTCTCGACCTTCACGCCGGGCCCGAGTTCGACCTCGTAGCGGGTGACGGTCGGGCCGCGGGTGCAGCCGGTCACCGCGGCGTCCACCTTGAACTGCTGCAGCACCGAGTTGATGGCGTCGGTCATGTGCTGGTTGGCCGCGGTCAGCCGCTTCGGCGGATCCCCGGCGATGAGCAGGTCCAGCGGGGGCAGCGTGTACGGCCCCTCGACGACCCGGTCCAGCGTCAGCTTGGGCTCGGGACGCGGCTTCTTGCGCGGACGCGCGGCGGCCACCGGAGCCGGGGGCGCGGGCTCCTCCTCCTCGAGCGGGTAGTTGTCCATCGGCGTGCCGGTGGGACCGGCGGGCTTGTCCAGCGGCTCGGTGGGCTGGTTCGCGGTCGGCCAGGCCTCGGCCTCGTCCTTGGCGGGGTCCACCTCGTCGTAGTAGCCGTCCGACAGGTCGTCGACGACGGCGGCGCTGCGCCGGGTGTCGGCGGGCGAATCGCCGTCGTCCTCGTACTCGCCGTCGTAGTCGTCGTACTCGTCGTCGTAGTCACGCTCCCAGCGCGTGGTGAACATGTCCCGCACGACCGAGGGCACCTCGCGGATCGTCGTGCCGGTGACCAGCAGAACGCCGAACAGCACGCCGATGAACAGCAGCGGCGCGGCGATCCAGGGGGTCAGCCCGTCGGAGAGCGGCCCGCCGATTGCGAAGCCGAGGAATCCGCCGGCGTTCTGACGCGCGTCCGGGTCCTGCGGCGCACCCGACCACAGGTGCCACAGCCCGAGGGCGGGCAGCGCGACCATGGCGAAGCCGAGGATCAGCCTGGGCCGGGACTCCGGGTCGGGCTCCGAGCGCATCAGCATGACCCCGACGGCGGCCAGGACCACCGGCACCAGCACGACCGCCGCGCCGATGACCACCCGCACCACGGTGTCGATCCAGGCCCCGACCGGCCGGGCGGCGTCGAACCAGGAACTCGCGGCCACCACCACCGCCAGCCCGAGCAGCGCCAGGGCCAGGCCGTCGCGCTGGTGACCGGGCTCCAGTTCGCGCGCCCGGCCCACCGACCGCGCGGTGCTGCCCGCACCCTTGGCCACCATCAGCCAGCCGGCACGCACGCCGCGGCCGACCGCGGTCCCGGCCGCGGCTACCGGCGACGGACGCCGGCTGGGCGCCTTACGGCGCGGAGCCGCCGGCCGAGATGACCGGGACCCGCTCCGCGAAGGCGTCTTTGCCCTGCTCGGACGGGCTGCGGATCGCGCTGCGGTCTTACTCGCCATGGGAGCCAGCCTAGTCCCAAAGGTCACAGATGCACCATCTGCCACACTGGTCACAGATTGGTGACGGTCGCCTGACCTGCACGTGAGCCAATGTGACCCGCGGCACGTTCGCTGAGTAAGGTGGACAGCTGTCCAGAATTGTTGTTGCGAGGAGCCCGTATGCCTGTCGTCGTCATCGCCACCATGAAGGCCAAGCCCGAATCCGTCGATGCGGTCCGCGCCGCGTGCCAGACGGCCATCGAGGCCGTGCACGGCGAACCCGGCTGCGATCTCTACGCGCTGCACGAGGCCGACGGCACCTTCGTGTTCGTCGAACAGTGGGCCGACGGGGATGCGCTGCAGAAGCACAGCGCCGCCCCCGCGGTGGCCACCCTGTTCGGCACCGTCGGCGAGCTGCTCGACGGCGCGCCGGACATCAAGATGCTCCAGCCCGTGGTGGCCGGCGACCCGGCCAAGGGCCGGCTGCGGCCTTAGCGGGAAATCATAGGAGCGGGAAATCGCAGGAGCGGGACATCATGGGTGAACTGAGCGGCAAGGTCGCCTTCATCACCGGTGCCGCCCGGGGCCAGGGCCGCGCGCACGCGGTGAAACTGGCCGCCGAGGGCGCCGACATCATCGCGCTGGATCTGTGCGCACAGATCGACTCGGTCCCCTATCCGCTGGCCACGCCGGAGGATCTGGCCGCCACCGTCAAACTCGTCGAGGACGCCGGCGCGCGCATCGTCGCCCACGAGGCCGACGTGCGCGACCGTGACGCGGTGAAGGCCGCGGTGCGCGACGGCACCGAGAAGCTGGGCGGCCGCCTCGACATCGTGATCGCCAATGCCGGCATCGCACCGATGGCCGCCGCCGACGCGTGGCAGGACGTGATCGACGTCAACCTCACCGGCGTCTACAACACCATCGACGTCGCGATGAAGCCGATGATCAAGTTCGGCAACGGCGGATCGATCGTGCTAACCAGTTCGGTCGCGGGCCTGATCGGCCTCGGCGCCCCGATGGCAGGCTCGGTCGGCTATGCCGCCGCCAAGCACGGCATCGTCGGCATCATGCGGGTCTACGCCAATTTCCTTGCCCCGCACAGCATCCGGGTCAACTCGGTACACCCGTCGGCGGTGAACACCCCGATGATCGACAACGAGTTCACCCGTTCCTGGCTGGACGGGATGGCCCAGCAGAGCGAGGGCGGGCCCGACATGGGCAACGCGTTGCCGGTGTCGGCACTGGAACCGGAGGACATCGCCAACGCGGCGTTCTGGCTGGTGTCCGACGCCGCCCGCTACGTCACCGGGGTCACGCTGCCGGTCGACGCGGGGTATATCAATAAACGATGACCGCCCCGAACGCCGCCGCGCAGACCGCCTTCGGGCCGATGGTGCTGGCGGCGATCGAGCACAACGAACCGGCGCCGCGGCGACTCGTCGACGACGACCTCGCGGCATCGTTCCTGCCCACGCACCTGCGCCTGCTGGTGCGAGCCACCCGCTCCGGTGCCGTCCGCCGGGCGGTGCACGCGGCCACCGAACGGTCCGGGCCGGGACTGTGGGCCGGCATCGCCTGCCGCAAGCGCTACATCGACGAACGCCTGTCGGATCCGCTGAACGTCACCGACTCGGTGGTGGTGCTCGGCGCCGGTCTGGACACCCGCGCCTGCCGGATCGCACGCCACGGTGACCTTCCGGTGTTCGAGGTCGACCAGCAGATCAACATCGACCGCAAGGCCGCCGTGCTGCAGCGGGTGCTCGGCGGCACCCCGGCCTCGGTGCGCCTGGTGCCGGTCGATTTCGAACAGGACCTGCTGATCCCGGCCCTGGAGGAGCACGGCTACCGCCCCGAGCAACGCACGTTCTTCATCTGGGAGGGCGTCACCCAGTACCTGAGCCCGGAAGCCGTGCAGGCCACGCTGGCCCAGCTGGGCGGCGCCGCGCCCGGCAGCAGGCTGATCTTCACCTACATCCGCCAGGACTTCATCGACGGCGCCGACCTGCATGGGGCCGACGCGGTGTACCGCCGGTTCCGCGGCCGCCGCCAGGTGTGGCGGTCCGGGATGGTGCCCGAGCTGGTCGGTGAGCGGCTGGCCGAACACGGCTGGCGCCTGGTCGAGCAGGCCGGTCCGAGCTACTTCCGCGACACCTACATCCGCCCGACCGGCCGCACCGTGCGCGCCTCCCCCATCGAGTGGACGGTGCTGGCCGAACGCTGAGTTCGAACGCCGCCGTCGCAGGTCGGCGTAGCATCGGCGGTGTCGGGGGCTCGTCGAGCCGGTCGCCGACTAGGCCGTTGCCGGTCGCTGGGGAGCCGTCGGCCGGTGGTGGGTGGGCATGAGGGGGACGTCATGGGCGACTTCTGGCACGACTTCACGGGCGACCGCGAACGGACCCGGCCATGTCCGCCATCCTGATCGCCGAGGACGAGCCCAGGGTCTCGACCTTCGTCCGGAAGGGACTGTCGGCCCAGGGGTTCTCGGTGCGCGTGGTGGTCGACGGGATCTCCGCGCTGACGCTGGCCCGCGCCGGCGCCTTCGACCTGCTGCTGCTCGACACCAGCCTGCCCGGGCTCGACGGCTTCACGGTGCTGCGCCGCCTGCGCGTTGAGGGCAGTCCGCTGCCGGTCATCGTGCTGACCACCTCACGCACCCATGTCGCCGAGGCCGTGGCCACCGTCGCCGCGGGCGCCGACGACTACCTGGCCAAACCGTTCCGGTTCGAGGACCTGCTCATCCGGGTGCGGCTGCGGCTGACCACCGGCCGGGCCGCGGCACCGCCGATGCTGAAGTACGGCAACCTGCTCCTGGACCTGCGCACCCGCCGCGCGCACGTCGGCGACTACGCGGTGGACCTGTCCGCGCGGGAATGCAAGCTCGCCGAGACGTTCCTGCGGCACCCCGGTCAGGTGCTCTCCCGCGAAGACCTGCTCCACCAGGTCTGGGGGTATGACCACGAACCGGGGTCGAACGTCGTCGACGTCTACGTCCGGTATCTGCGGCGCAAGCTGGGCGCCAACCGGTTCGTCACGCTGCGCGGCCTGGGCTATCGCCTGGACGCGCTCTGACCGCCGGTCAGATCTCGATGACCGTCGGGACGATCATCGGCTGCCTGCGGTAGGTCTCGCCGACCCACTTGCCCACCGTGCGCCGCACAGCCTGGGCGATGCGGGACGGGTCGGTGACATTCTGCGAGGCCAAGTGCTCCAGTTCCGACTCGACCTTCCTGGCCACTGGTTCGAGCGCCTTGGGGTCTTCGGAGAACCCCCGCGAGTACAGATGCGCGGGGGCGGCCGGTTTGCCCGTGCCCCGGCGCACCACGACGGTGATCGCGACGAACCCCGACGACAGGATGAGCCGCTCGCCGAGGGTGGCGTCGCCGACGTCACCGGTGACCAGACCGTCGACGAACATCTTCCCGACCGGCACCGCGCCGGCGATGCTCGCCCGCCCGGCCACCAGGTCGACGCTGACGCCGTTCTCGGCGAGCACGATGTTCTCCTCGGGCACCCCGGTGCGGGCGGCCAGCGCCGCGTTGGCCCGCAGCATCCGCCACGTTCCGTGCACCGGCATGACGTTGCGCGGCCGCACCCCGTTGTAGAGGAACAGCAGCTCCCCCGCGTACGCGTGCCCCGAGACATGTACGCGCGCTTGCTGATTGGTGACGACACGGGCGCCGATCTTGGCCAGCGAATCCATCACCCCGTACACCGCCTCCTCGTTGCCGGGGATCAGCGACGAGGACAGGATGATCAGGTCGCCCTCGGTCAGCGTGATGCTGCGGTGCTCGCCTCGCGACATCCGCGACAGCGCGGCCATCGGCTCGCCCTGCGTGCCGGTGGTGATCAGTACCAGCCGGTCGGCGGGCATCATCTCGGCGGCCGCGATGTCGAGCACGTCGTCGTCGGCGACCCGCAGGTAGCCGAGTTCCCGCGCGATGCCCATGTTGCGCACCATCGAGCGCCCGACGAAGGAGACCTTGCGGCCCAATGCGACCGCGGCGTCGACGATCGACTGCACGCGGTCGACGTTGGACGCGAAACACGCGACGATCACCCGGCCCTCGGCGCCGCGCATCAACCGGTGCAGCGCGGGTCCGACCTCGCTCTCCGACGGTCCGACACCGGGGATCTCGGAGTTGGTCGAGTCGCACAGGAACAGGTCCACCCCGGCATCGCCGAGACGCGACATCCCGGGCAGATCGGTGGGTCGGCCGTCCGGCGGCAGCTGGTCGAGCTTGATGTCACCGGTGTGCAGCACGGTGCCGGCCCCGGTGTGGATCCCGATGGCCAGACAGCCCGGAATCGAGTGGTTGACCGCGAAGTACTGGCATTCGAACACGCCGTGGGTGCTCTTCTGTCCCTCGCCGACCTCGATCAGCTTCGGGGACAACCGGTGCTCGCGGCACTTCTCGGCCACCAGCGCGAGGGTGAACTTCGAGCCCACGATCGGGATGTCCGGGCGCTGTTTGAGCAGGAACGGGATCGCACCGATGTGGTCTTCGTGGGCATGGGTGACCACGACCGCCTCGATGTCGGACAGCCGTGACTGGACATGGCGCAGATCGGGCAGGATCAGGTCGACGCCGGGCTCGTCGTGGGTCGGGAACAGCACGCCGCAGTCCACGACCAGCAGCCGGCCGAGGTGCTCGAAGACGGTCATGTTGCGGCCGATCTCGCCGATGCCGCCGAGCGCGGTGACCCGGAGCCCGCCGGGGGCCAGCGGAGCCGGTGCGTTGAGCTCGGAGTTCACTACCGCAGCACCCCTGCGGCGCGCATGTCGCCGGCCAGGGCCTCGAGCTGGGCGTCGGTGGCCGGGATCTGCGGCAACCGCGGGTCTCCGGCCTCGAACCCTTGCAACCGCAGGCCGGCCTTGGAGAGCGTGACCCCGCCCAGACGCGCCTGCGCCTGCGCCAGCGGCCCGAGTGTGACGCTGATCTTGCGGGCCGTCGCGACGTCACCGGACGCGAACGCCGACATCATGTCCCGCAACTGGGCGGCGGCGAGGTGACCCCACACGCTGATGAAGCCCACCGCGCCGACGGCCAGCCAGGGCAGGTTCAGTGCGTCGTCGCCGGAGTAGTAAGCCAGCCCGGTCTCGGCGATGGCCTGGCCGCCGCCGTGCAGGTCACCCTTGGCGTCCTTGATCGCGACGATGTTGGGGTGGCGGGCCAGCGTGCGGATGGTGTCCCACTCGATCGGCACGACCGACCGCGGCGGGATGTCGTAGAGGATGTTGGGCAGCTCGGTCGCGTCGGCGACCGTGGTGAAGTGCGCGAGCAGCCCGGCCTGCGGCGGACGCGAGTAGTACGGGGTGACGACCAGCAGCCCGTGCGCGCCCTCGGCGGCGCTGGCCTTGGCCAGCTTCACGCTGTGCGCGGTGTCGTAGCTGCCCGCGCCGGCGATGATCCGCGCGCGGTCGCCGACGGCCTCCAGCACCGTGCGCAGCATCAGCAGCTTCTCGTCGTCGGTGGTGGTCGGGGACTCGCCGGTGGTGCCGGAAACCACCAGGCCGTCGCACCCGGCATCGACCAGACGGGTGGCCAGCCGGGCCGCCGCGTCGGTGTCCAGGGAGCCGTCGGGCTTGAACGGGGTAACGATCGCGGTCAACAGGGTGCCCAACCGGGCCGGGGCGTCGAATCCGCTGTTACTCACGGGCACCAAGATTACCCGGTCACCCTCGCGCCCCACGAATGCCTTTGCGCTCAGACCTCGGTGGCCAGCGGGCTGGTCGCCACCTCGGTGCCGTCGGCCAGCACCGCGATCTCGAAGTCCGAGAACACCTGCGGTGCGACGTCGGTGAGCCGGCGCAGGCATTCGACGGCCAGACGCCGGATCTCCAGGTCGGCGTGCTCGCTGGCCCGCATCGCGATGAAGTGCCGCCACGCCCGGTAGTTCCCGGTCACCACGATCCGCGTCTCGGTGGCGTTGGGCAGCACGGCGCGCGCGGCCTGGCGGGCCTGTTTGCGCCGCAGTGTCGCGTTGCCCTGGTCGGCCAGCTTGGCTTCCAGCTGCGCGAGCAGTTCGGTGTAGGCGGCACGGGCGGTGTCGGTGGCCTCGGTGAACAGGGCCAGCAGCTCCGGGTCGTCCTCGATGCCCGGCGGCGCGACCACCTGCGAGTCGTGCTCGGGCACGTAGCGCTGGGACAGCTGCGAGTAGGAGAAGTGCCGGTGCCGGATCAGCTCATGGGTGCAGGACCGCGAGATGCCGGTGATGTAGAACGACACCGACGCGTGCTCGAGCACCGAGAAATGGCCGACGTCGATGATGTGGCGGACGTAGGCGGCGTTGGTCGCGGTGCGCGGGTTGGGCTTGCTCCAGCTCTGGTAGCAGGCGCGGCCGGCGAACTCGACCAGTGCGGGGCCCCCGTCGGCGTCGGTGCTCCACGGCACATCCGGCGGCGCGGTGAACTCCGTCCTGGCGATCAGTTGCACGCGCAGCGGCGCGATCTCGGCCATCGGGTGAGCCTAACGTCACGGTCGGGCCGCCGGGCCCAGCGGACAGCCGTACGCCGGGTTCAGCCGGCCAACGCGGCGCGCAGCCGCGGGACCAGGTCGCCGCGCTCCCCCACGGTCACGTCGGGAAGCCCGAGCCAGCCCGCCATCGACGTCAGCTGGGTGGCCAACTCCGCGGCGACGTGCGCGTGGTCGCGGCCGTCCTCGGTGAACGCGCCGAGGACCTGCAGCGTCCCCGCGGTCCGGTCGGCCTTGAGGTCGACGCGGCCGACCAGGTTCCCGTCGAGCAGGAACGGCCACACGTAGTAGCCGTACCGCCGCTTCGGCGCCGGGGTGTAGATCTCGATGCGGTAGTGGAATCCGCCGAACAGCCGCTCCACCCGGGGCCGGAAGAAGATCAGGGGGTCGAACGGGCACAGCAGCGCGGTGCCGCGGTCGCGGCGCGGGACGGTCTGCCCGGTCCGCAGGTAGGCGGGCGCCGACCAGCCGTCGACCTCGACCTGCTCGATCTCGCCGGCGGCCAGCAGGTCGGCCACGGCCGGTTTGACCTGGCGGGCGCTGAGCCGGAAGTAGTCCCGCAGGTCGGCTTCGGTGGCCACCCCGAGCGAGGTGGCCGCCCGCGACACCAGCTCCCGTACCGCGTCGGCCTCGTCCACCTGGCGCTCGACCACCTCCGCGGGCAGCACACGCTCGGTCAGGTCGTAGTGCCGGGCGAACCCGACCCGCGTCGCGGTCGTCAGCACGCCGGCCGACCACAACGCCTCAGCGACCCACTTGGTGTCGCTGCGGTCCCACCACGGACCCTTGCGGCCCCGCGGCTCGGACTCCAGGTACGCCTCGATCTGCCCGGCCGTCGACGGCCCCAGCACGCCCACCGCGGCGACGATGTCGTCGGCCAGCTTGGCGTTCTTCTTGACGATCTCCCTGCCCCACCGGCCGTGCTCGTACTCCCGCATCCGCCAGCGCAGCAGCGGCCAGTCGTCTACCGCCATCAGCGCGGCCTCGTGCGCCCAGTACTCGACCAGCAGCCGGGGCGACCGCGCCGAATGACTCCACGCGGCACGGTCGAGCAGCTCGCGGTCGTAGGGTCCCAGTCTGCTGAACACCGGCGCGTAGTGCGCGCGCACCGCCACCGACACCGAGTCCAGCTGCAGCACCTGCAGGCGCGCGATCAGCCGCTTCAGATGCGCGCGCGTGACCGGTCCCGTCGGCGCGGCCTCGTGGAAGCCCTGGGCCGCCACCGCCACCCGCCGCGCCTGCGCGGCGGTGAGTTTCATCGCCTCTTATAGGTGTAGAACCGGTACCGAAGCCCCGACGCGCTGTCTCGCCAGTCCTCTTCGGTGCCGATCCATGACTCGTCGAGAACGGGCGCCAGCGCGTCGTCGTCTTCCCTGCGCAGGCCGATGTCGACCTCGGTGACCTCGCACCGCGTCGCCAGCGGCAGTGCCAGCCCGTAGATCTGCGATCCGCCGATCACCCATGCGTCGTCCAGCGGGGCGTCCTCCAGGGACGTCACCACCTCTGCTCCGTCAGCCATGTAGTCAGCCTGCCGCGTCACTACGACATTTCGGCGGCCCGGCAGCGGGCGGAACTTCGCCGGCAGCGACTCCCACGTGAGCCTGCCCATGATCACCGTGTGGCCCATGGTCAGCTCCTTGAAGCGGGCCATGTCCTCGGGCACCTGCCACGGGATCCCGTTGCCCCGGCCGATCACCCCGGAACTGGACTGCGCCCAGATCAGGTTGAGTTCGGTCGTACTCATGATTCGGACCTGCAAGCAGTCCTCAACATCTTCGATTCGGACCTGCAAGCAGTCCTCAACATCTTCGATTCGGACCTGCAAGCAGTCCTCAACATCTTCGATTCGGACCTGCAAGCAGTCCTCATACAGCCACCGGGGCCTTGATCGCCGGATGCGGGTCGTAGTTTTTGATGACGACGTCCTCAAAGGTGTAGTCGAAGATCGAATCACGCGGCGCCAGAACGAGTTCCGGATACGGTCGCGGTTCGCGGGACAGCTGCTCGGTGACCTGCGCGACGTGGTTGTCGTAGATGTGGCAGTCGCCGCCGGTCCAGATGAACTCCCCCACCCCGAGGCCCGCCTGCGCGGCCATCATGTGGGTCAGCAGCGCGTAGCTGGCGATGTTGAACGGCACGCCGAGGAACAGGTCGGCGCTGCGCTGGTAGAGCTGGCAGCTCAGCCGGCCGTCGGCGACGTAGAACTGGAAGAACGCGTGACACGGCGGCAGCGCCATCTGCGGGATCTCGCCGACGTTCCACGCCGAGACGATGTTGCGGCGCGAGTCGGGATCGCGCTTGAGCAGTTCCAGCGCGGCGCTGATCTGGTCGATGTGCTCGCCGGACGGGGTCGGCCAGGACCGCCACTGCACTCCGTAGACGGGGCCCAGATCTCCTGTCGGAGAAGCCCATTCGTCCCAGATCGTGACACCGCGCTCCTGCAGCCACCGCACGTTCGAGTCGCCGCGCAGGAACCACAGCAGCTCGTACACGATCGACTTGGTGTGCACCTTCTTGGTGGTGAGCAGCGGGAACCCGGCGTTCAGGTCGTACCGCATCTGGTGACCGAACAGGCTTCGGGTGCCCGTTCCGGTGCGGTCGGATTTGGCGATGCCGGTATCGAACACCAGACGCAACAGATCCTCGTAGGGGGTGGCGATCGGCACGGGGCTAGCTTACGTCGCGCCGACGGGAGTAGAACGGAACCCATGCCGAGGATCACCGACACCGTGGCGACCGACGACGGCTCCTGCCCCATCAGCCTGCACACTCCGGACTCGGGCGGGCCCTGGCCCGGTGTGGTCATGTATCCCGACGCCGGAGGCGCCCGGCCCACCTTCCGCGCGATGGCCGACCGGCTGGCCGGCTACGGCTATGCGGTGCTGGTACCCGACGTGTACTACCGCGACGGCGACTGGGCGCCGTTCACGATGTCGACGGTGTTCGAGGACCCGGCCGAGCGCAAACGCCTGTCCGGGATGATCGCGAAGGTGACGCCCGAGATCATGGCCTCGGACGCGGCCGCGCTCTTCGACTACCTGGGCGGGCGACCCGAAGTGCGGGGCGACGCGTTCGGCACCACCGGCTACTGCATGGGTGGCAGGACGTCGCTGGTGATCGCCGGCCGGCTCCCCGAGCGGGTCGCGGCGGCCATGTCGTTCCACGGCGGCGGCCTGGTCACCGACGCCGCGGACAGCCCGCACCTGCTCGCCGACAGGATCCGCGCCGCCGTCTACGTCGGCGCCGCCAAGAGCGACCGGTCGTTCACCGCGGCGGACGGCGAGCTGCTGGACAAGGCGCTCACCGCCGCCGGCGTCGAGCACGTCATCGAGTGGTACTCGGCGTTCCACGGGTTCGCCGTGCCCGACAACGGACCCTACGACGAGCCCGCGGCGCGCAAGCACTGGGACGCGATGCGGTCGTTCTTCGGCACTCACCTAGTGTGAGCTGCGTGTACGACCAGACTTTCGGAGAATCAGCGTTCGGCGAGCAGGGCCGGCGGATCAACCCCGTACTGGCGCGCAGCTGGCTGCTCGTCAACGGTGCGCAGTACGAGCGGTTCGAGGCGGCCGCCCACTCCAGGGCCGACATCGTCGTTCTCGACATCGAGGACGCGGTGGCGCCCAAGGACAAGGCCGCGGCGCGCGCGAACGTGACCCGCTGGCTCGGCGAGGGCCACACCGACTGGGTCCGCGTCAACGGCTTCGGCACCCAGTGGTGGGCCGACGACCTGCAGCTACTGGCAGGCACCTCGGTGGGCGGCGTGATGCTGGCGATGGTCGAGTCGGTCGACCACGTCACCGAGACCGCCAAACGCCTGCCCGGCGTCCCGATCGTCGCACTGGTCGAAACCGCGCGCGGCCTGGAGCGCATCACCGAGATCGCCTCCGCGAAAGGCACGTTCCGGCTGGCGTTCGGTATCGGCGACTTCCGGCGCGACACCGGTTTCGGCGACAACCCGTTGACATTGGCCTATGCCCGTTCGCGCTTCACGATCGCCGCGAAGGCCGCCCACCTGCCCAGCGCGATCGACGGACCGACGGTCGGCTCGAGCGCGTTGCGGCTCAGCGAGGCCACCGCGGTGTCGGCGGAGTTCGGCATGACCGGCAAGATCTGCCTGACCCCCGAACAGTGCCTGACGGTCAACGAGGGCCTGTCCCCGTCGGTCGAGGAGATCGCCTGGGCCAAGGAGTTTCTGGCCGAGTACGAGCGCGACGGCGGCGAGATCCGCAACGGCTCGGACCTGCCCCGGATCGCCCGCGCCAACAAGATCCTGGAGCTTGCGCGCGCCTACGACATCGAACCCTCGGAGTTCGACGACGTCGACGCGCCCGCCCACATCCCGGCGCCGTCGGACACCTACCACTACTGAGCCGCGGGCCACTACTGAGCCGCGGGCCGCCTGCGCGCCATGTACGTCGCGACGGCGCGCAACGTCCCGCGGGCGGCATAGATGCCCGCCAGCACGGTGAGGATGATCAGGACGACGAACATGACGAGCCAGTTGGTCCGGCTGTGTTCGACGTTCCACCACACGATGGTGAACAGGATCGCGCAGATGAACACCACGATGTCGCGCCAGTTTCCCTCGTAGGAGATCGCCAGTTCCCGGAGCTCGCGGCTCTTGTCCGCCGCCGCGATCAGCCCGTCGATGCGCATGTCGATGGTCCGCTGCAACTCCGCACGCCGCTCGACCTGATCAGCCGGAAGCCGCTCGAGCAGGTCCATGTCACTGGCGATCGCGCCGCGCACGTCGGGTCCGCGCAGGTTGCCCGCCGCCAGGCCGAGCAGCGCGCCACCTGCGATCGGCGCACCAGCCAACGCGAATTCGGCGAATCCGGGCATCAGAACTCCTTCGTCAGTCCATCAGGGTGGCGGCCACTGTCGCACCGAGATTCCAGCACGCTTCGAGGTCGGCTTTGGTCGGTTTGCCGCCGACCACCACGGTGTCGGCCGCCCGCTGCCACCCCAAGCCCCCGGTGATGCCGGCCAGCGCGCGTTCGGCGCCCTCGGTGCCCTCGTTGCCGTGCAGGTAGACGCCGAACGGCCGACCCTTGGTCGAGTCGAGAAGTTGGTAGTACGCGCAGTCGAATGCGTGCTTGAGCGCGCCGCTGATGTAGCCGAGGTTGGCCGGTGTGCCGAGCAGGTAGCCGTCGGCCGCCAGCATCTCGGCCGGCGACACCGTCAGCGCCTGCGCAGCACCTCGACTCCCTCGATGTCGGGACCCGTCGCGCCGGCCAGCACCGCCTCGAACATCTCGTGGCAGTGCGGCGACGGGGTGTGGTGGACGATCAGCAGCGTCGCGCTCATCGCGCCGACTCCTCCAGCAGCACAGCCTTCTTCATGGTCTCGCGAGCCCGGCCGCGGTCACCGGCGTAGTCGTACGCGCGTGCCAATCGGTACCAGCGCACCCAGTTGTCCGGATCGGCCTCGACTTCGTCGCGCACCGTGGCGAACAGCGCGTCCGCCGCGTCGCGTTCGATGCGGCCCGACGGCCGTCGGGGCAGGTCGGTGACGTCGAGCTCCATCCCCTGTTCACGCGCCAGTCGCGCCAGACGCTGGTGTGCCAGACCGGCTTTCAGCGTGGCCACCATCACCCACATGCCGATCACGGGCAGGATCAGGATCGCCAGCCCGAGCCCGATCGGCGCCGGCTCGCCCGAGGCGATCAGGAACACCGCCGAGCGCCCCAGCAGCACGAAGTACACCAGCAGCGCGACGCACATGAAGCCGATCAGCAGCTGTGTACGCAGTGCGCGCGCCCCGTCGCTCATGTCAGGTCGAGCAGGGACTCGATCCCGATGGTCAGGCCGGGGTGCTCGCGGATCTTGCGCACGGCCAGCAGCACTCCCGGCACGAACGAGGTGCGGTCGTAGCTGTCGTGGCGGATGGTCAGCGTCTCGCCGAGGGTGCCGAACAGCACCTCCTGGTGCGCGACGAGTCCGGCCAGCCGGACCGAGTGCACCGGGACGCCGTCGACGTCGGCACCCCGGGCGCCGTCGAGGCCGGTGCTGGTCGCATCGGGGTTGGGTGGCATGCCTTTCCGCGCTTCGGCGATGAGCCTGGCGGTGCGCGCGGCGGTGCCGGACGGCGCGTCGGCCTTGTGCGGATGGTGCAGCTCGATGACCTCGACCGATTCGAAGTACCTGGCGGCCTGCTGGGCGAAATGCATCGACAGCACCGCGCCGATCGCGAAGTTGGGGGCAATGAGCACCGACACCTCGGGCTTGGCCGCGAGCCATTCCTCGACCTGACGGACCCGCTCGTCGGTGAACCCGGTGGTGCCGACGACGGCGTGAATCCCGTTGTCGATCAGAAACTTCAGGTTGTCCATCACCGCGCTGGGGTGGGTGAAGTCGATGACGACCTCGGTGCTGCTGTCGACGAACGCCGACAGCGGGTCCCCGGCGTCGACGCCCGTGGTGAACGTGAGGTCGTCGGCGGCCTCGAACGCCGGCCACCATCGTCGCGCCCACCTTGCCTCTGGCGCCCAGAACTCCGACTCGCATGCGCACACCCTAACGCCCACGCACTGACCTCAGGAATCTCGCTCCGGGCACTAGTTTCTGGTGGGCGGTGGGGGTTGGTAGGGGTGGTACCACTTCCATTGGATGCGTTCCCCGGATGGTCCGCGATAGGGCGGCACTTCGGGTGGGGGTTGAGTCGGGGGCCGGGCCAACGATCCCGGTTCCAGTGGTCTGCCGCTCTGGTCGGTGACGACCAGCTGATCGGCCGGCCCGGTGAGGGTGATTCCGCCGCGGTGGTGCAGGCGGTGATGGAACGGGCAGATCAGCACCAGGTTGTCCAACTCGGTCGCGCCGCCGTCCTCCCAATGCTGCAGGTGATGGGCATGCAAGCCCTTGGCGGCCCCGCACCCGGGCACCACACACGAGCGGTCGCGGTACTCCAGCGCCCGGCGCAGCCGGCGGCTGATCGTGCGAGTCGTGCGCCCCACGCCCAGGGGTTGGCCGTCGCGTTCGAACCACACCTCACAGCTGGCATCACAGGTCAGGAACCGGCGCTGCTCGGCCGAGAGCGCCGGCCCCAGGTGCAGGGCGGCGATCTTGTCCTTGACATCGACATGCACCACCACCGTGGTGTGCTGCCCGTGCGGGCGACGCGCGGCCTCGACATCCCAGCCCGCTTCCACCAACGCCATGAACGCATTCCCGCCCGTCGGCAGCGGCGCGCGCCCCGCACCATCCTGGCTATCGGGGTGGTCGCGTTGCCACTGGGCGATCAGCCCATCCTGATGGGACTGCAGCGCCGCATCGAAGATCGCCGCTTCCGGGGCCGGCAGCCGGATCTGCCAGCACACGAACTCCCCCTCCACCCGCTTGGAAATCGACGGCTGCGGCACCACCACCGGCTCCGGTTCGGCCTCAGCGTCGGGCAGAGGCTCGGGTTCGGGCTTGGGTTCCTGCTTGATCGCAGTGCGCAACTGGGCGACCGTGGAATGCGACGCCAACACCGCGTAATGGGCATCCGAACCCGCACCAGCGCCTTCGGCGATCGCCCCGACCTGATCCAACGACAACCGGCCCTCACGCAGATCCTGGGCGCACTGCGGGAACTCTTCCAACCGACGCGCGACCGCCACGATCGTCTCGGCGTTGCGGGTCGAGGTACCCAGCTTCCAGGCGATCAGCCCTTCCATCGACTTGACCCCGGTGAACCCCCACAACCGAGCCTCATCGATCTCCGCAGCGATCTCGGCGATCCGCCCATCGATAGCGTTACGCTGTCCGGCCAATTCCGACAGTTCGGCGAAAAAACTCTCAAGGCGCTCCGACTGACCCACCTGCTCGGCGTGATCGGAAACCGTCGAAGACATGACCCCATCCTCACACCACCCACCGACAAAAACGGCCGTGCGGAATCGGTCCCGGGAAGCCGACACCGCACATTCGGTACCGCGGTTAATCTCATGGCATGACTCGTGCCCACCGGCGATGGCCGGCGCTCACCCTGGTTGCCGCGTGCGCGCTCACGGGCGGCGCGCTGTCCGCAGCGCCCGCGGTCGCGGCGCCCTACGGCAGCAACGGCGTCTTCGGAGTCACCACCCAGCCCCGCGACGGTTGGGCGACCACTTTCATCCCGCCCGGGCATTACCGGGTGGACCAGTCCCCCAGCATGCAGCCCTATCAGAGCCCGCCCGGCCGATGGTTCCGGTGCAGCAATTTCCCTTGCACGCCAACATCTCCGGAGAACATCATCGGCACCGGCGAGGCGTTGCGGGACGCGCCGACGTTCGTCGACATCGCACCCACCGACGTCGCCGTCGCACTGCACAACGTCACGCTGACGCCGGCCTGACCGTCACAGCGGCGACGCGCCGCGCAGATGCTCGAAGATCAGTGAGGTCTGGGTGCCTGCGACGTCGGCGTCGGCGTTGAGGTTCTCGACGACGAACTTGCGCAGATCGTCGGTGTCCCGCGCGGCCACGTGCAGAATGAAATCGTCGGCGCCCGCGAGGAAGTACACATCCATGACCTGCGGCTTGCTGCGGATCTGCTGGATGAAGTTGCGGATCTTGCCGCGCGCGGTGAACTGCAGGTTGACCGAGATCATCGCCTGGAGGGTCAACCCGATCGCCGCAGGATCGATGTCGGCGTAGAACCCCCGGATCACCCCCATCTCCTGCAGGCGGCGCACCCTGCCGTGACAGGTCGACGGTGCGATGCCGACCAACTCGGCCAGTGCGCTGTTGGGCATCCGGGCATCGGCGTGCAAGGCCGTCAGGATCCGGCGGTCGATGTCGTCGACCTCGGCCCGAACATCCTTCGGCGCTGCCGCCCTCGACTCGGCCCTTGCTGACGATCCTTCTGCCACCCTCGTATCTCCAGAATCTTTGACAGGAATATTGCCTGCATTCCGCGGTTTCTTCACACTTTACTTACCCAGTCCCCATCACGAGGAGCGATCATGCGCGTCGGAGTCCCGACCGAGATCAAGAACAACGAGTACCGCGTCGCGATCACCCCGTCGGGTGTCGCCGAGCTGGTCGCACGCGGCCACGACGTGCTCGTCCAGTCCGGCGCGGGCGACGGCTCGTCGATCGCCGATACCGACTTCAAGCGTGCCGGCGCACAGCTGATCGCCGGTGCCGACGAGGTGTGGGCCGAGGCCGACCTGTTGCTCAAGGTCAAGGAACCGATCGAGTCGGAGTACCCGCGCATGCGCGAGGGCCAGACGCTGTTCACCTACCTGCATCTGGCCGCGTCCAAGCCGTGCACCGACGCGCTCATGGCATCGCGCACGACGTCCATCGCGTACGAGACCGTGCAGACCCCGGACGGCGCGCTGCCACTGCTGGCGCCGATGAGCGAGGTCGCCGGCTGTCGGCCCAGGTCGGCGCCTACCACCTGATGCGCAGCCACGGCGGCCGCGGCGTGCTGATGGGCGGCGTGCCCGGTGTCGCACCGGCCGAGGTCGTCGTCATCGGCGGCGGGGTGGCCGGCTACAACGCGGCCCGCATCGCCAAGGGCATGGGCGCCCACGTCAACGTGTTCGACGTCAGCATCAACACGCTGCGCAAGATCGACAACGAGTTCAACGGCAGCATCGAGACCCGGTACTCGTCCTCCCTCGACCTCGAGGACGCGGTCAAGGGAGCCGACCTCGTCATCGGCGCGGTGCTGGTCCCCGGCGCCAAGGCGCCCAAGCTGGTCACCAATTCCACTGTCGCAGCGATGAAGTCGGGTGCGGTGCTGGTCGACATCGCGATCGACCAGGGTGGCTGCTTCGAGGACTCGCACCCGACCACGCACGACGACCCGACGTTCGCCGTGCACGACACGGTGTTCTACTGCGTGGCCAACATGCCCGGCGCAGTGCCGCGTTCCTCGACGTACGCGCTCACGAACGCCACCCTGCCGTACGTGCTCCAGCTCGCCGACAACGGCTGGCGCGGTGCATGCCGGGCCGACGCCGCACTGGCGAAGGGACTCTCCACCCACGAGGGCGCGCTGCTGTCCGAGCAGGTGGCGGCCGACCTGGACCTGCCCTACACCGACCCGGCCGCCCTGCTCGGCTGAGCGGCCCTCAGTCGAGGAGTTCGCCGTCGAGGTAGAACCACCGGCCGGCGCGGGTCGCGAACCGAGACCTCTCGTGCAGCGCGCCGGCCCGGTGGTGGGCACGGAACTCCACCTCCCCGGTCTCGTCGCCGGGCCCGCCGTCGACCACGTCGAGAATCTCCAGCCGTGTCCAGGTCACCGTGACGTCGTCGGCGACCTCGGCGGGGCGGGTCCGCGGATGCCAGGTGCGCCACACGTATTCGGACGCGCCCACCACGTAGGCGCTGTACCGCGACCTCATCAGTTGCTCGGCGCTGCTTGCCTGGCGTTCGCCCACATGCAACGGGAGGCAGCAACGCCCGTACGGATCACCGGTGCCGCACGGGCATGGATCATCGGCTCGCATCAGGACAGTCTGCCGACTTGACACGTGTCAACGTACAATCGGGGACATGCTGGTGCTCACCGAACTCCTGGGTGGCGACATTCCGACGACCACCGCCGATGCGCTGGAACTGTTCGACTCGCGTCCGGCCGTGGAACCCGAGTCCATGTTCGGCACCTGGCACGGCGCCGAAGTGCCGACCGGTCATCCCCTCGACGGGCTGCTGACCGCCAGCGGGTGGTGGGGCAAGCACTTCACCGACAGCGAGACCGTCCATCCGCTGCTCTTTCCCACCGCCGACGGAAAAGCCCTGTGGCCGCTGAACCCCGCACCGGCGTTCGCCGGGCTCGGCGTGGCCACCAGGCTGCCCGTGCTCAAGCGGCGCGGCTTCGCCGGCGTCGTCCCCCTGCTCAGGCCGGCACTCAAGGCGGGCGGGCCCAAGGCGCGGCTGCGCACCACCCGCTACCGCGGAGTCGACACCGCGACGATGATCTACGACCAGGTGCCGGTCAACGACGTCTTCCGGTCGATCGACGAGCGGACCGTGCTCGGCGCGATGGACCTGCGCGGCATCAGGAAGCCGTACTTCTTCGTGCTGCAGCGCGACAACTCGCTGCGGCTAACCTAGTTCCGCGAGCACCAGCGCCGCCAGCTCTCCGATGAGCGGGCGCAGGCTGGGCGCGTCCGGATCCCCCGAGGCCGACTTCGTCATCAGCGACAGCAGCACCTGCTGACCGGCCGGACCGTAGACCACGCCGACGTCGTTGGTCGTGCCGTAGTCCCCGCTGCCCGTCTTGTCGGCGCTGGTGTACCCGGCAGGCAGTCCAGCGCGCATGCTGGAGGTCTGATTGGCCCGCATCCAGTCCAGGAGCTGTTGGCGCACAGTCGGTTCCAGCACGTCACCGGTGAGGATCTCGCGGTAACCGAGGCCCAGTGCGCGCGGAGTGCTGGTGTCCCGCGGATCCCCGGGCACGGCGGAGTTCAACTCCACCTCCCAGCGGTCCAGCCGCGTGCGGTCGTCGCCGATGCTGCGCGCGAACGCGGTGACCGCGGGCGGACCGCCCAGCACGCCGAGCAGTCCGTTGGCCGCCGCGTTGTCGCTCTGCTGCAGTGCCGCCTGGCACAACTCGGCCAGTGTCATCGATGTCCCCACCCGCGGTTCGGTCACCGGCGAGTGCGGCCGGATGTCGTCGGGTTCGATCGGGACCGTGTCCTGCAGGGACAACTGCCCCGTCTGGGTGCGCTGCAGAACCGCCGCGGCGATGTAGGTCTTGATCGTCGAACACACCGCGAAGGTCTCGTCCGCGCGGAACGCGAGGTTGTGCTGCGTGACGAGATCGACTGCGTAGACGCCGATCTCCGCATCATGCCGTTGGGCCAGCGCCTGCAGGCGCTCGTCGGGTGGGGGCAGCGGTCCGGCAGGCTCGGCGAGAACAGTCTTGGGTGAACAGGCGACCAGGGCAGCCAGCGACACCCCACCGAACAACACGTGCCGTCGGTTGAATTCCGTCATCGGGAGTCAGGCTACGGTCAACCCGCGATCTTCTGCAACGGCCGTGGCAGAGCGCGTTTTGACCGCACCGGGCCCAGTACCGCACCCCCGAAGGGCCGCGTCAGCAACTCCCGGGCCACCGCGTTGACGTCTTCGAGGGTGACTTCCTCAATGTGGGCCAGCGTGTCGGCGATCGTGCGGTGCTCGCCGTAGTTCAGCTCGCTGCGCCCGATCCGGTTCATCCGAGACGCCGAATCCTCCAGCCCCAGAACGAGCCCGCCGCGCAGCGAGCCCTTCGCGATGCGGCACTCCTCGGCGGTGATGCCGTCACGGGCCACCTCGGCGAGCACGTCGGTGGTCACCCGGACCACCTCGGCGAACCGCTCCGGCAGGCAGCCGGCGTACACCGACAGCGCACCGCTCTCGGCGAACGTGTCGACGGTCGAGTACACCGAGTAGGCCAGCCCGCGCGTCTCCCGGATCTGCTGGAACAGACGGGAACTCAGGCCCCCGCCGAGCGCGGTGTTGAGCACCGACAACGCCCAGCGGTGCTCCCAGTGTCGTCCCGGCGTCCGCACCCCGAGCGACAGATGCGTCTGCTCGGCGTCCCGGCGCACCAGCTCCAGCGTGGGCTTGCCGTTGACCCGGCCCGCACCCTTGCGCGGTGGCACCGGCGACCGGCCGCGCACCAGCCGGGGACCGAAGTGCTCCCGGACCAGCTTCACGACCTCAGCGTGCTCGACGTTGCCCGCGACCGCGACGACCATCCGGTCCGGCGTGTACCGGCGCAGATGGAACGAATGCAGTTGGGCGCGCGTCATCGCCGAGATCGACTCCACGCTGCCGATGACGGGCCGGCCGACCGGGTGGTCGCCGAACATCGCCGACAGGAAGACGTCGCCGAGCGTGTCCTCGGGATCGTCGTCGCGCATGGCGATCTCTTCGAGCACCACGTCCCGCTCGATCTCGACGTCCTCGGCCTGGCACCGGCCGCGCAGCACCACGTCGGCGACGAGGTCCACGGCCAGCGCCAGATCCGAGTCCAGCACGTGTGCGTAGTAGCAGGTGTGCTCCCGGGTGGTGAACGCGTTCAGTTCACCGCCGACGGCGTCGACCGACTGCGCGATCTGCACCGCGGAGCGGGTCGGCGTCGCCTTGAACAGCAGGTGTTCGAGGAAGTGCGCCGCACCGGCCACGCTGCGGCCCTCGTCGCGGGATCCGACGTTGACCCACACCCCGACCGATGCGGAATGCACCGACGGGATGTGCTCGGTGACCACGCGCAGGCCACCGGGCAACAGGGTGCGGCGCACCGCCTTCGACTCAGCTGCTGGTCGACGCTGCATCAACCGGTGCGTCAGCAGATGCGTCCGCGGTCTCCGAATCCTCGGCGACCAGGACCAGCGAGATCTTGCCGCGGTTGTCGATGTCGGCGATCTCCACGCGCAGCTTGTCGCCGACCTTGGCGACATCCTCGACCTTGTTGATCCGCTTGCCGCGCCCCAGCTTCGAGATGTGCACCAGGCCGTCGCGACCGGGCAGCAGCGACACGAAAGCGCCGAAGTCAGTCGTCTTGACCACGGTTCCGAGGAACCGCTCGCCGACCTTGGGCAGCTGCGGGTTGGCGATCGCGTTGATCTTGTCGATCGCCGCCTGTGCCGCCTCGCCGTTGGACGCGCCGACGAACACGGTGCCGTCGTCCTCGATGGAGATCGACGCGCCGGTCTCCTCGGTGATCGAGTTGATCATCTTGCCCTTGGGCCCGATGACCTCACCGATCTTGTCGACCGGAACCTTGATCGTGGTGATGCGCGGCGCGTACGGGCTCATCTCGTCGGGGGCGTCGATGGCCTCGGCCATCACCTCGAGGATGGTGATCCGGGCGTCCTTGGCCTGCGCGAGCGCACCGGCCAGCACCTGCGACGGGATGCCGTCGAGCTTGGTGTCCAACTGCAGGGCGGTGACGAAGTCCTTGGTGCCCGCGCACTTGAAGTCCATGTCGCCGAAGGCATCCTCGGCGCCGAGGATGTCGGTCAGCGTGACGAAGCGACGCTCGGTCTTGCCGTCGACTTCGACGTCGTCGGACACCAGGCCCATCGCGATACCGGCAACCGGCGCCTTCAGCGGCACACCGGCGTTGAGCAGCGACAGCGTCGACGCACACACCGAGCCCATCGAGGTCGAGCCGTTGGAGCTCAGCGCCTCCGACACCTGACGGATCGCGTACGGGAACTCCTCAACGCTCGGCAGCACCGGCACCAGCGCACGCTCGGCCAGCGCGCCGTGGCCGATCTCGCGGCGCTTGGGCGAACCGACGCGACCGGTCTCACCGGTCGAGTACGGCGGGAAGTTGTAGTGGTGCATGTAGCGCTTGGACGTCTCGGGCCCGAGCGAGTCGATCTGCTGGGCCATCTTGACCATGTCGAGGGTGGTGATGCCCAGGATCTGGGTCTCGCCACGCTCGAACAGCGAGCTGCCGTGTGCCCGCGGGACGACCGCGACCTCGGCCGAGAGCGCGCGGATGTCGGTGACACCGCGGCCGTCGATCCGGAAGTGGTCGGTCAGGATCCGCTGGCGGACGAGCTTCTTGGTCAGCGCGCGGTACGCGGCGCCGATCTCCTTCTCGCGGCCGGCGTAGGTCTCCCCGAGGCGCTCGAGCACCTCGGCCTTGATCTCGTCGGTGCGGGCGTCACGATCGGCCTTGCCCGGGATCGCCAGCGCCTTCGACAGCTCGTCGGTGGCCACCGAGGCGACCGAGTAGAAGACGTCGTCCTGGTAGTCCGGGAACAGCGGGTAGTCGGCGACCGGCTTGGCGGCCTTGTCGGCCAGCGCCTGCTGCGCATCGCACAACACGGCGATGAACGGCTTGGCGGCCTCCAGGCCCTCGGCCACGACGGTCTCGGTCGGTGCGCCCGCACCGCCGGCGACCAGCTCGATGACGTTCTCGGTGGCCTCGGCCTCGACCATCATGATCGCGACGTCGTTGGGGTCGTCACCGACCTTGCGGCCCGCGACGACCATGTCGAACACGGCCTTCTCCAGCTGCTCGACAGTCGGGAACGCGACCCACTGGCCGTCGATGAGGGCGACGCGCACACCGCCGACCGGGCCGGAGAACGGCAGGCCGGAGATCTGGGTGGACGCCGACGCGGCGTTGATGGCCAGCACGTCGTACAGATCCTTGGGATCCAGGCTCAGCACGGTGACGACGACCTGGATCTCGTTGCGCAGACCGCTGACGAACGACGGGCGCAGCGGCCGGTCGATCAGACGGCAGGTCAGGATCGCGTCCGTGGACGGACGGCCCTCGCGGCGGAAGAACGAGCCGGGGATGCGGCCCGCGGCGTACATCCGCTCTTCCACGTCGATGGTCAACGGGAAGAAGTCGAAATGGTCCTTGGGGCTCTTGCTGGCGGTGGTGGCGCTCAGCAGCATGGTCTCGTCGTCGAGGTAGGCGACGACGGCGCCTGCGGCCTGCTGGGCCAGCCGGCCGGTCTCGAAACGGATGGTGCGGGTGCCGAAGCTCCCGTTGTCGATGGTGGCGGTCGATTCGAACACGCCTTCTTCGATTTCAACTACAGACATAGACGTCCGTATGACCTCTCTGATTCACATCAGCGGTTTCGCGTGAGCACGCGCGGTGTGTGCGGCCAACTCCGGAGACCCGGGAAGCCGCGCCCGGATGCGTCGACGGCCGTCGATCGAAGCGGCCGGAGTTCTCGCTCCGGCAGCCACTACCGAAGACCGCGCGATCGGGCGGTTCGTGTCATGTCACGCGGGAGCGGTGCTCGCGGATCTGCGAGGACCGCACCCATGCTGTTCGTGCCCTACGGCATCCGAACGCACCCATGCTACATTGGGACATACCGGAAACCCCTAATCCACCGTTTGCGGCCGCGCCGCAAAACGCCCGTGGCCGTGACCGCGCGGGGCGGTCACGGCCACGGGGCTCGCAACGTGTGAGGATCCGGCGGTCAGGCCGGACGCGTCAGCGGCGCAGGCCGAGACGCTCGATCAGCGACCGGTAGCGCTGCACGTCGACCTGGGCGACGTACTTGAGCAGCCGGCGGCGGCGGCCGACGAGCAGCAGCAGACCACGACGCGAGTGGTGGTCGTGCTTGTGCTGCTTGAGGTGCTCGGTGAGGTCGACGATCCGCTTGGTCAGCAGCGCGACCTGGGCCTCCGGAGAACCGGTGTCGGTGTCGTGCAGGCCGTACTGGCCCAGGATTTCCTTCTTCTGTTCGGCAGTGAGCGCCACGAAACAACTCCATCAATTCGGTCCGCGAACATGAAGGGTCCGGGATCAGATTCCGGACCCTGTGAAGCACGGCCACCGCGAACTGCAGCACGTGCCGGGTCGGCAGGAAGTCTAGCAGCGCCACCGCGTGGCCTGTTAATCGGCGAAAGCCCAGCTAGCGGGCCGAAAGGATGGTCCGGGCGCGTTCGGTGTCGGCGGTCATGGCGGTCACCAGATCGGCCACCGAGTCGAACTTCTCCTGCCCGCGCAGGCGGGCGACGAAGTCGACGGCGACGTGCTGGCCGTAGAGGTCGGCGGTGGTGTCGAGGACGAACGCCTCGACGGTGCGGGTGCGCCCGGAGAACGTCGGGTTGGTGCCGACCGACACCGCGGCCTGGTAGCGCTCGCCCGGGGTCACGGTGCCGACGACCGGGCCGTGCCCGAGCACGGTGAACCACGCCGCGTAGACGCCGTCGGCCGGGATCGCCGAGTACATCGGCGGCGCGACGTTGGCGGTCGGGAACCCGAGCACCCGCCCGCGGCCGTCGCCGCGCACGACCACTCCCTCGACCCGGTGCGGCCGGCCGAGCGCCTCGGCCGCGGCGACCATGTCGCCGGCGTCGACGCAGGACCGGATGTAGGTCGACGAGAACGTCACCGACTCGTGCCGGGCCGGTTCGGCGGCCTCGGAGACCAGGGTCAGCGAGTCCACCGCGAAACCGAAGCGCTCCCCCGCCTTGCGCAGCAGCTCCACGTTGCCCGCGGCCTTCTTGCCGAAGGTGAAGTTCTCCCCGACGACCACCTCGACGGCGTGCAGTCGTTCGACGAGCAACTCGTGGACGTACCGCTCGGGGGTGAGCTTCATGAAGTCGGCGGTGAACGGCATCACCAGGAAGACGTCGATGCCCAGTTCCTCGACGAGTTCGGCGCGCCGGGTGAGCGTGGTGAGTTGCGCCGGGTGACTGCCCGGGAACACCACCTCCATCGGGTGCGGGTCGAAGGTCATCAGCACGACCGGGACGCCCCGGGACCGGCCCGCCTTCACCGCACGGCTGATCAGCTCTTGGTGCCCTCGATGGACACCGTCGAATACTCCGATGGTGACGACACATCGGCCCCAGTCTGTGGGGATTTCGTCCTGCCCCCGCCAGCGCTGCACGCCGCTAGCCTACGGTCTGGGCACACCGGAGGCCCAGCAGCACCACCGGATCAGGTGATGATTGCCTAAACTTCATCCTCGTGAGTCCTGACGGAAGCCGCGACAACCCCGCCGATCTGTCGACGGTCGCCCAGGACTACCTGAAAGTCATCTGGACCGCGCAGGAGTGGTCGCACGAGAAGGTCAGCACCAAACTGCTCGCCGACCGGATCGGGGTGTCGGCCAGCACCGCGTCGGAATCCATCCGCAAACTCGCCGACCAGGGTCTGGTCGATCACGAGAAGTACGGCGCGGTCACCCTGACCGACGCCGGGCGCCGTGCCGCGCTGGCCATGGTGCGCAGGCACCGGCTGATGGAGACGTTCCTGGTCAACGAGCTCGGTTACGGCTGGGACGAGGTGCACGACGAGGCCGAGGTGCTCGAGCACGCCGTGTCCGACCGGATGCTCGACCGGATCGACGCCAAGCTCGGATATCCGACCAGGGACCCGCACGGCGACCCGATCCCGGCCGCCGACGGCAAGGTCCCGACCCCGCCGGCCCGCCAGCTGTCGGACTGCCAGGACGGCGACGCGGGCACCGTCGCGCGCATCTCCGACGCCGACCCGGAGATGCTGCGGTATTTCGACACCGTCGGGATCAGCCTGGACTCCCGGTTGCGGGTGGTGGCGCGCCGGGACTTCGCCGGGATGATCTCGGTGGCCATAAAGAACCCGGCGCACCCCGACGCCGCAGAACCCGGAACCGAAACCACCGTCGATCTGGGAAGCCCGGCCGCACAAGCGATCTGGGTCATAGCATAGGAGTCAGATGGCCAAGCTCGAGATGTCGCGTTCCCTGCCCATGTCGGCCGACAAGGCCTGGGCGCACGCGTCGGACCTGTCCACGCTGGGCGACTGGATGAGCATGCATCAGGGCTGGCGCTCGGAACTGCCCGAGGAGCTCGGCCCCGGCGCCACGGTGGTCGGGGTGGCCGGCGCCAAGGGCATGCGCAACCGGGTGACGTGGACGGTGCGCGAGTTCGACCCGCCGTCGGCGCTGGCGATCAGCGGCGAGGGCGTCGGCGGGACGCGCTACAAGCTGGCGATGAAGGTCGTTCCCGACGGGGACGGCTGCACGTTCACCGTGCGGATGGATCTGGGCGGCGCGCCGCTGTTCGGTCCGATCGGCTCCGCGGCGGTGCGCGCGGTCAAGGGCGACATCGACAAGTCGATCAAGGAGTTCGAGCGTCTCTACGCTTGATCAAGACGCGAGCTTGATCAAGACGCGAGCTTGATCAAGACGCGAGCTCGATCAAGACGCGAGCCTGACTACAGGGTGGCGGGCCGGATCACCACGACGGACTTGGTGCGCGCACCGGCGTCCTCCAGCAGCGCCATCACCCGGCCGTCCGGGGCGGTCGCGGCGTACACGCCCTCGATGCCGGCCGGTGCCAGCGGGCGGCCGTGGCCGGTGTCGACGACCTCCGCGTCGGACAGGTCGCGGCGCGGGAACGCCTGCAGACAGGCCTCGTCGAGGGACCAGCTGAGCTCGGCGTGCTCGGCCAGTTGTTCGAGGGTGCGCGCCTGATCGAGCCCGAATCCGCCCACTCGGGTGCGGCGCAACGCGGTCAGATGCCCGCCCACCCCGAGCGCGGCGCCGACGTCGCGGGCCAGCGCCCGGATGTAGGTGCCGCTCGAACAGTCCACGGCCACATCCACGTCCACCAGTTCCCCGGCCCGCCGCACCTCGAGCACGTCGAACCGCTCGATGCGCACCGGGCGGGCGGCCAGTTCCACGGCGTGGCCCTCCCGGACCATCTGGTAGGCCCGCTTGCCGTCGACCTTGATCGCGGAGACCGCCGACGGCACCTGGTCGATCCGGCCGCGCAGCGGGGCGACGGCCGCCTCGATCTGTTCGTCGGTGACCGATGCCGCCGAAACCGACTCCAGCAGTTCCCCTTCGGCGTCCTCGGTCGACGTCGTCTGGCCCAGCCGGATGGTGGCGGTGTACGACTTGTCCGTCGCGGTCAGCAGTCCCAGGATCTTGGTGGCGCGTTCGATGCCGACGACCAGCACGCCGGTGGCCATCGGGTCCAGCGTGCCGGCGTGGCCGACCTTGCGGGTGCCGAACAGTCGGCGGCACCGGCCCACCACGTCGTGGCTGGTCATGCCGCCCGGCTTGTCGACCACGACCAGCCCCGGATCCGGACTGCTCCTCGGGTGCACGCCGGCGCTCACAGCACGATCGCGGTCAGCGCGATGCCGTCGCGGACCGCCCACCGGCCGGCCAGCGAGGTCAGCGGCGGTCCCGACTCCGCGGCCGGGTCGATCAGGATCTCCGAGGTGAACGTCCCGGCCTGACCGGTGGCGTCGACCTCGAAGGTGATGTGGGCGTCCTCGAATCCCAGCCACCGGTGGGTCAGCGGGAACCACGCCTTGTAGGTCGCCTCCTTGGCGCAGAACAACACCCGGTCCCAGTGCACCCCCGCGGGCAGACCGGAGAGCTCGTGCCGTTCGGCGGGCAGGCTGATCGCGTCGAGCACGCCGTCGGGCAGCACGCCGTGTGGTTCGGCGTCGATGCCCAGCGAGCGCACCTGGGCCTGTCGGCCCACGGCGGCGCCGCGGAACCCCTCACAGTGGGTCAGACTCCCGACGACGCCGTCGGGCCAGCACGGTTCGCCCTTGGGGCCCTTGAGGATCGGCACCGGCTCCATGCCGAGGTCGACCAGCGCCTGGCGCGCGCAGTAGCGCACCGTCACGAACTCGTTGCGCCGCTTGGCCACCGACTTGGCGATCAGCGGCTCCTCCTCCGGCAGCGGAGCCAACTCCTTGGGGTCGGAGTACATCTCGGCCGCGGCCAGCGCGTCGACCTCGCCGGGCAGCACGCCGGCGAGCAGTTTCGCTGCGATCACGCCCGGTCCCTGATCCGCTGCTGCACCTTGGCGGCGTTGTCGCGCATCTCCTGGGTGATCTGGAAATGCCCGCCGAACTCGTTGAGATAGCCGGGCGCGTACTTCGGGTCCGGCAGGATCTGGCGCAGCCAGCGGTAGGGCCGGCGGCGGCGCCACTCGCGCGGATAGCCCACCGAGACTTCCTCGAACCGCACGCCGTCGTACCAGGTGGTGCGCGGTATGTGCAGGTGCCCGTACACCGAGCAGATGGCGTTGTAGCGGGTGTGCCAGTCGGCGGTCGCGGTGGTGCCGCACCACAGCGAGAACTCGGGGTAGAACATCGCGTCGCAGGGTTCGCGGACCATCGGGAAGTGGTTGACCTGGACGGTCGGCGTCATCCAGTCGAGGTCTTCGAGCCGCTTGCGGGTTTGGTTGACCCGGTCGCGGCACCACGCGTCGCGGGTCGAATACGGTTCGGCCGACAGCAGGTACTCGTCGGTGCCCACGATGTTGCGTTCCTTGGCGATGGCCAGGCCCTCGGCCTTGGTGCCCGCGCCCTGGGGCAGGAACGAATAGTCGTAGAGCAGGAACATCGGCACGATCGTGGCCGGGCCACCCTCCTCGGTCCAGACCGGGTACGGGTGCTCGGGCGTCACGATGCCCATCTCGTCGCACATGTTGACCAGGTAGTCGTACCGGGCCTTGCCGAAGATCTGCATCGGATCGCGGTTGGTGGTCCACAATTCGTGGTTGCCCGGCACCCAGATCACCTTGGCGAACCGTTTTCGCAGCAGGTCCAGCGCCCACCGGATCTCGTCCGTGCGTTCGGCGACATCCCCGGCCACGATCAGCCAATCGTCCGGCGAGGCCGGATACAGCGACTCGGTGACCGGCTTGTTGCCGGTGTGCCCGGTATGGAGGTCACTGACCGCCCACAAAGTCGGGCGCCGTTCGTCAGTGGTCACGACCGCCAAGCCTACTGGGGAGTACCGCGGCATCGCCCACCGGCAACTAGAACATGTTCTAAGTTCCTGCCGTGGGCCCGGCGGGCGCCCGCTACACTCCCGGCAGAACGACGACGATGCCGGCGGCGGCCCGTTCCCACGGCGGCCACGAAACCCAGGGGGTGTCATGGTCGCCAAGCTGCGACTGTTCTCGGCGCTGTGCGCGCTGGTCGCAGCGGTGATGGTGGTCTGGCAGACCGACCCGGCCGTGACGGCGAGCCCGGACCGCGTCGATCTGCGGTCGACGTTCGTGCCGTTGCCGAACGCGACCACCACGATCAAGTGGCCGGTGCTCGATCTCACCGATCCCGACCCGTTCAATCCGTGCGAGGAAATTCCGCTCGACGCCGTCAGCCGGCTCGGGCTGGCGTTCACCCCGCCGGCACACGAGGACGGCCTGCGCTGCAAGTACGACGCCGGGAACTACCAGATGGCCGTCGAGACGATCGTGTGGCGCACCTACGAGGAGACGCTGCCTGCCGACGCGGTCGAACTCGACATCAACGGACACCGCGCGGCCCAGTTCTGGATCATGAAGCCCACCGACTGGAACAACCGCTGGTGGATCACCTGCATGGTGGCGTTCAAGACCAGCTACGGCGTGATCCAGCAGTCGCTGTTCTACTCACCGGTGTACTCCGAGCCGGACCCGGACTGCATGCAGACCAACCTGCAGCGCGCGCACGAACTGAGCCCGTACTACGTCTTCTGACCGACGGCCCGTCAGTAGGGTCGGTTAGATGAGCTCACAGCTTTCGCGGCTGGCCCGGCACGCCACCAGCCGCGCGCTCGGTCTGCCGCCGCCGGTCTGCGACTTCACGGTCCGGCGGGCCGTGCCGGTGCCGATGCGCGACGGCGTCGAGCTGGTCGCCGACCACTACGCACCGCGCACCGACGCGCCGGCGGGCACCCTGCTGATCCGCGGCCCGTACGGCCGCGGCTTCCCGTTCGCGGCGCTGTTCGGTTCGGTCTATGCCGCCCGCGGCTACCACGTCGTCTTCCAGAGCGTCCGCGGTACCTACGGCTCGGGCGGACAGTTCGATCCGTTCGTCAACGAGGTCGACGACGGCGCCGACACCGCCGCCTGGCTGCGCGACCAGCCGTGGTTCACCGGCACGTTCGCCACCATCGGGCTGTCCTATCTCGGCTTCACCCAGTGGGCGCTGCTCACCGACCCACCGCCGGAGCTCACCGCCGCGGTGATCACCGTCGGGCCTGACGACGTCAGCGGGCCCCGGTGGGGCACCGGCTCGTTCGGGCTCAACGACTTCCTCGGCTGGAGCGAGCTGGTGGGCCATCAGGAGGACCCGAACCGGCTGCGCGCCCTGGTCCGGCAGACCGGCGCCCAGCGGCGGGTCACCGCGGCGTCGCTGGACTTGCCGCTCGGCGCCGCCAGCCGCAGACTGCTCGGCGACGGCGCGCCGTGGTTCGAGTCGTGGCTGGACCACCCCGACGGCGACGACCCGTTCTGGACCCGGGTGCGGCTGCGCGACGCCCTGGCTCGCGCCGAGGTGCCGGTGCTGCTGCTGACCGGCTGGCAGGACCTGTTCGTCGAGCAGACCGTCGAGCACTACCGCATGCTCAGCGGCCGCGGCGTGCCCACGGGCCTCACCGTCGGGCCGTGGACCCACGGGCAGATCATGACCAAGGGCGCTCCGACCGTGCTGCGGGAAAGCCTGGACTGGCTGGCCACCCATCTGGGCGGCGCGGCGCCGCAACGCCGCTCGCCGGTGCGGATCCACCTGGCCGGCCGGGGCTGGCTGGAACTGCCGGACTGGCCGCCGGTGATGCCGGAGCTGGTGCTGCATCCCGCCCCGGGCGGCGGACTGGCCCCGGTGGCGCCCGGGGACGGCCATTCGGCCACCTTCGTCTACAACCCCGCCGATCCGACCCCGACGGTCGGCGGCCGGCTGCTCTCCCCCGTCGGCGGCTACCGCGACGACACCGAGCTCGCCCGCCGCGCCGACGTGCTGACGTTCACCGGCACCGCGCTGGCCGCGGACCTGTACGTGGTCGGCGTGCCGGTGCTGGAGCTGGCGCACTCGTGCGCCAACCCGCACAACGACGTGTTCGTGCGCATCAGTCAGGTCGACGCGGACGGCCGCTCCCGCAAGGTCAGTGACGGCTACGTGGCGTCGGCGCCGGATTCGGGCACCGTGCGCGTCGAGCTGGATCCCGTCGCGTGGACGTTCCCGGCGGGTTCGCGGATCCGGGTGCTGATCGCCGGCGGGTCTCATCCGCGCTTCCTGCGCAACCTGGGTACCGGGGAACCGGTCGCCACCGCAACCACTTTCGCGACCGCCCGGCACACGGTGCACCTCGGTGCGGGCACCCGGCTGGCGTTGCCGGCGGGCCCGGAGCCGCCGTCAGCCCACTGAGTCCCGCACCTGCCGCGCGATCCGCTCCAGTTCGGCGTCAATGTGCACGGGCTCGCCCCAGGCCGGGGTGACCGGGAGCGAGACCCAGCTCGAACAGCCCCGGTAGTCGGGGGTGCGGGTCAGGCGCACCGGCTCGGCCAGCGGCACCGCCGACACCACCAGCGCGGTCAACCGGTGCTTGGGCCGGAAGTCGAGACGGTCGGACTGCACCGATTCGGCGGTCCAGATGTGCAGCGGTGCAATGGCGTCCAGATTCTCCGGGCGTTCCACCGCGACCGCGGCGACCACGTTCGCGCCGGCCCGCACCACGACGGCGTCCTCGGTGCTGTCCGCGGCGGCGGGCTCCAGCAGGTCGCGGTGTTCGGCACGGACACGCTCGGTATGACTGTGCGCGACGGTCGGGAAGAGCAGGAACCGCGACGCGGCCACGTCGGGAGCGAGCTCGAAGCGCTTCTCGTGAATGCCGCCCTTGCGCAGCAGCACGGTCTGCCTGCCGTCGAGCAGCGCGTGGATCGCCGCGCTCCACTCTTTGAGCGCGGGATGGGTCAGGGTGGTGGTCATCCGAGGTTCAGCCGGGCGCGCACTTCAGGCCGGCGCAGCGGCGGCACGGTTTTCGGCGGCTGCCTGCGCGGCTGCAGACCGGCCAGCAGCCGGCGGGTGGATGCGGTGACCTCCGCGACGGCCGTTTCGAACGCGTCGACGTTGGTCCCCGACGGCCGGGTGATGCCGCTGACCTTGCGGACGTACTGGCGTGCGGCGGCCTCGATCTCGTCGGCCGTGGCGGCCGCTCCAGACCCCTCAGCTCGGTGATGTTTCGGCACATGGGATCCACGCTAGGCGCGGACGCCGCAGCCGATACGGTGAGCCGATGAGCACCGAGAATTCCACCGAGGACGTCCTGCTGATCGACACCCGGGATCGGGTCCGGACCCTGACCCTGAACCGGCCCCGGTCGCGCAACGCGCTCTCGTCCGCGCTGCGCAAGGCACTGTTCGGCGCGTTGCGGGAGGCCCAGGCCGACGACGACGTCGACGTGGTGATCCTGACCGGCGCCGACCCGGTGTTCTGCGCGGGTCTGGACCTCAAGGAGCTCGGCGACACCACCGAACTGCCCGACATCTCGCCGAAGTGGCCGCCGATGACCAAGCCGGTGATCGGTGCGATCAACGGCGCCGCGGTGACCGGTGGTCTGGAGATCGCGCTGTACTGCGACATCCTGATCGCCTCCGAGCAGGCGAGCTTCGCCGACACCCACGCGCGCGTCGGGCTGCTGCCGACGTGGGGCCTGTCGGTGCGGCTGCCGCAGAAGGTCGGCGTCGGGATGGCACGCCGGATGAGCATGACCGGTGACTACCTGTCGGCCGAGGAGGCGCTGCGCTGCGGGCTCGTCACCCAGGTCGTGCCGCACGCGGAACTGCTGGACACCGCGCGGCGGATCGCCGCGTCGATCGTCGGCAACAACCAGAAGGCGGTGCGCGCGCTGCTGGCGTCGTACCACCAGATCGACGAGACGCAGAACGGCGCAGCGTTGTGGCAGGAAGCGGCCGCGGCGCGGGACTGGATGAGCAGCACCTCCGGTGACGACATCGCGGCGAGCCGAAGCGAAGTGATCGACCGCGGCCGGACGCAGGTCCGACAGTAGAACCCAGCCCTCCCCCAGCCGCGAGCGTGCGTGTCAGCGGCCAACACGCCGGGCAGATGACGAAGTTCGCGCACGTTCGTGGGCGTGACGGCGGACTGAAAGTCCAGGGCGTCAGCGGGTGCCCGGCACCAGCCAGCGCCCCGACAGCGCCCGCCAGCCGACGAACACCAGGCGCAGCACCATGAACGTGCTCAGCCCGGCCCAGATGCCCAGCAGTCCCCATCCGAATGCCAGCGACAGCCAGATCAGCGGCAGGAAGCCGACCAAGGCACTGATCAGCGTCGCGTTGCGCATGAAGGTGGCGTCGCCGGCCCCCAGCAGCACCCCGTCGATCGCGAAGACGATGCCGGCGATCGGCAACTGGGCCACCAGGAACCACCAGGGCACCCCGATCTGGTCGAGCACCGAACGGTCCGAGGTGAACACCGCCGGGAACACCGAGTTGCCCAGCGCGAACACCGCGGCCAGCACCACACCGGCGACGGTGGAGAAGATCGTCACCCGCCACGCCACCGTCTTGGCGTGGCCCAACTGCCCGGCTCCGAGCGCGGCACCGACCAGTGACTGGGCGGCGATCGCCAGCGAATCGAGCACCAGCGCAAGGAAACTCCACAACTGCAGCACCACCTGGTGAGCGGCGACGGCAGCGGCGCCGAACCGGGCGGCCACCGCACCTGCGGAGATGAAGCAGGCCTGGAACGCCATGGTGCGCAGCACCAGGTCGCGACCCATCACCACCTGCGCCCCCAGCACCTGCGGCCGCAGCCGTAGCGGCACCTTCTCGACCAGCAACGCCCGGCAGAACAGCACCGCGGCCAGGTACTGCCCGACCACATTGGCCACCGCCGAACCGGGCAGCCCGAGTTCGGGGGCGCCCAGCCAGCCGTACACCAGCACCGGACACAGCACCGCCGAGACCGCGAACCCGAAGACCACGTAGCGCAGCGGCCGCATGGTGTCCTGCACGCCGCGCATCCACCCGTTCCCCGCGGCGGCGATCAGGATCGCCGGGACGGCCAGGCTGGCGATGCGCACCCACGGCAGCGCCGCGTCGGCGATCTCACCGCCGGCGGCCAAAGCGGACACGAGCGGCCGCGCGGTCAGCTGCACCGTGACGACGATCGCCGTCCCGATGCCCAGCGCCAGCCAGGTGGCCTGCACGCCCTCCTCGACAGCGGCCCGGCGGTCGCCCGCGCCGTACAGGCGCGCCGCACGTGCGGTGGTGCCGTAGGACAGGAAGGTCAGCTGTGAACTCAGCACGCCCATGACCAGCGCGCCGATCGCCAGGCCGGCCAGGCTCAGCGCGCCGAGGCGGCCGATCACCGCCAGGTCGAACAGTAGATAGACGGGTTCGGCGGCGAGGACGCCGAGAGCCGGGAACGCGAGCGCGGCGATCCGTCGGTTGGTCGCCGGTTCGAGCGCGTCAGCCAAGGGCAGCACGCAGCGCGGCGACCAGGTCGTCAGCGGTTCCGGTCGCCGAGTAGCCGGCGGCCAGCCGGTGCCCGCCCCCGCCGAAGGTGCCGGCGACCGTCGACACGTCCAGCGACTTGGACCTCATCGACACCGACCACCGCCGGGGCCCGATTTCCTTGAACACCGCAGCCACCTCGGCCTGCTGGGTGGTGCGCACGATGTCGACGATGCTCTCGATCTCCTCCGAGCGGGCTGCCGACAACTCCTCGTGGTCGACGATCGCGAACACCAGCCCGCGGCCACCGGCCGCGTCGGCGTCCAGGCGTGCCGAGCCCAGCACCCGCGACAGCATGGGCAGCCACGCGAACGGATGCGAGTCCATCAGCGTCCGGCTCACCGCGGCGTTGTCGACGCCGATCTCGACCAGCCGCGCCGCCAGCCGGTGCGCGCGGGCGCTGGCCCAGCGGAACGATCCGGTGTCGGTGGCCAACCCGGCGTACAGGCAGTGCGCCACCGGCAGGTCGATCGGTGTCTCCCACGCGTCGAGCAGGTCGGCGACCAGCATCGTCGTCGAATCCGCTGCGGGGTCGACGAAGTTCGCGGTGCCGAACAACTGATTCGACGCGTGGTGGTCGATGACCAGCACCGGACGGCCCGGCCTGATCAGCTCGACGAGCGTCCCCAGACGGTTCACGCTGGGGATGTCGACGGTGACCACCAGGTCGGCGTCGCGGCGCAGATCATGCGGCGCGACCAGCAACTGGCCACCGGGCAGCGTGTGCAGCGACTCGGGAAGCTCGTCGGGCTCGGCGAAACTCACCTGGACACGCTTGCCGGCCTTGTCCAGGACCAGCGCCAGCGCCAGTCCGGCGCCGATGGTGTCGGCGTCGGGGAACACGTGGCACACCACACTGACGGTGTCAGCGGCGGTGAGCAGTTCGGCGGCTTTGCAGGCGTCGACGCTGGCGCCCGCGGCGGCCGAGCTGCCCAACCGGGCAGCGGTCAGGGCTTCAGCTGCCGCGTCTGTCATCGAGCGTGTCAAGGTCACCCGTGTCCTCAGCGTCCCCGGTTGCTTCGTCCTCCGCCCCAGGTACACGGTACGGGTCAGACTCACCGGCGTGCTTGGCGCCCTGCCGAACTCTCGCCAAATCCTCATCGGCCGCTCGCGCGCGGGCCAGCAGTTCCTCCATCCGGTGCGCCGTGTCGGGCACCGTGTCTCGCGAGAACGCGAGCGTCGGCGTGAACCGGACCCCCAACGCCGCCCCCACCTTGGTCCGCAGCACGCCCTTGGCTTTCTCAAGGGCGGCTGCGGCACCGTCGTAGTCAGGCTCTTCGTCGAGGGACCGGCCCAGCACCGTGTAGAACAACGTGGCGTCGTGCAGGTCGTTGGTGACCTTCGCGTCCGTGATCGTCACCCCGGTGAGCCGGGGATCCTTGATCTCGTACTCGATCGCGGTCGCGACGATGGTGGAGATCCGCTTGGCCAGCCGCTTCGCCCGTGCGGGATCAGCCACTACGTCCTCGCCTTCTCGACGAGCTCGTAGGTCTCGATGACGTCGCCTTCCTTGATGTCGTTGTAGGTCAGCGTCAGACCGCACTCATAACCGTCGCGGACCTCGGTGACGTCTTCCTTCTCACGCCGCAGCGACGAGACGGTGAGGTTCTCGGCGACCACGACGTTGTCGCGGAGCAGCCGCGCCTTGGCGTTGCGGCGCATGATGCCGGACTGGACGAGGCAGCCGGCGATGTTGCCGACCTTCGACGACCGGAAGATCGCCCGGATCTCGGCGCGGCCGAGTTCCTTCTCCTCGTAGATCGGCTTGAGCATGCCCTTGAGCGCGCTCTCGATCTCGTCGATGGCCTGGTAGATCACCGAGTAGTACCGGATCTCCACACCTTCGCGGTTGGCCAGCTCGGTCGCCTTGCCCTCGGCACGGACGTTGAAGCCGATGATGATCGCATCCGACGCCGACGCGAGGTTGACGTTGGTCTCGGTGACGCCACCGACACCGCGGTCGATGACGCGCAGCTCGACCTCGTCGTCGATCTGGATGCCCAGCAGGGCTTCCTCCAGCGCCTCGACGGTGCCGGAGTTGTCGCCCTTGAGGATCAGGTTCAGCTGGCTGGTTTCCTTCAGCGCCGAATCCAGGTCCTCCAGGCTGATCCGCTTGCGGGTGCGGGCGGCCAGCGCGTTGCGCTTGCGCGCACTGCGCCGGTCGGCGATCTGGCGGGCGATGCGGTCCTCGTCGACGACCAGGAAGTTGTCACCTGCGCCAGGCACCGACGTGAAGCCGATGACCTGCACCGGACGCGACGGGAGCGCCTCGGTGACGTCCTCGCCGTGCTCGTCGACCATGCGGCGCACGCGGCCGTAGGCATCGCCTGCGACCACCGAGTCGCCGACCCGCAGCGTGCCGCGCTGGATGAGCACGGTCGCCACCGGCCCGCGGCCGCGGTCCAGGTGGGCCTCGATCGCGACACCCTGGGCCTCCATGTCGGGGTTGGCCCGCAGGTCCAGCGACGCGTCGGCGGTCAGGATGACAGCCTCCAGCAGAGCCTCGATGTTGGTGCCCTGCTTGGCGGAGATGTCGACGAACATGGTGTCGCCGCCGTACTCCTCGGCCACCAGTCCGTATTCGGTCAGCTGCGCCCGGATCCGCTGGGGGTCCGCGCCTTCCTTGTCGATCTTGTTGACTGCGACCACGATCGGCACGTCGGCGGCCTGCGCGTGGTTGATGGCCTCCACCGTCTGCGGCATCACGCCGTCGTCGGCGGCGACCACCAGGATCGCGATGTCGGTGGCCTTCGCACCGCGGGCACGCATGGCGGTGAACGCCTCGTGACCGGGGGTGTCGATGAAGGTGATCGGCCGCTCGGTGCCGTCGAGGTCGACGGTGACCTGGTAGGCGCCGATGTGCTGGGTGATGCCGCCGGCCTCGCCCTCGCGGACGGTGGCGTTGCGGATGGTGTCCAGCAGTCGGGTCTTGCCGTGGTCGACGTGACCCATGACGGTGACCACCGGCGGACGGAACTCGAGGTCTTCCTCGCCGCCCTCGTCCTCGCCGTAGGTGAGGTCGAAGGACTGCAGCAGCTCGCGGTCCTCGTCCTCCGGGGACACGACCTGGACGACGTAGTTCATCTCGCTGCCGAGCAGCTCCAGGGTCTCGTCACCCACCGACTGGGTGGCGGTGACCATCTCGCCGAGGTTGAACAGCGCCTGCACCAGCGAAGCCGGGTTGGCATTGATCTTCTCGGCGAAGTCGCTCAGCGATGCGCCGCGGGCCAGCCGGATGGTCTCGCCGTTGCCGTGCGGAAGCCGCACGCCACCGACGACCGGGGCCTGCATGTTCTCGTATTCGGCCCTTTTCGCGCGCTTCGACTTGCGTCCGCGCTTCGGGGCGCCGCCGGGACGGCCGAAGGCGCCTGCGGCACCGCCGCGCTGGCCGGGACGGCCACCGCCGCCACCACCGGGGCGACCACGGAATCCGCCTGCGGCTGCTCCGCCGCCGGCACCTGCGCCGCCGCCGCGGTAGTTACCGCCGCCGCCACCGCCGCCGCCGGGCCTGCCGACACCACCGGGTGCGGGACGCGGGCCACCGCCGGGACGGGGACCGCCACCGGGACGGGGGCCGCCGCCGGGACGTGCGCCCTGCGGACGAGGCGGCATGTTGCCCGGCGTGGCGCCGGGACGAGGTCCGCCGCCGGGGCGGGGGCCACCGGCGCCGGGTCCGGGCCGGGGCCCGCCTGGGCCGGCCGGGCCCTGAGGCCTGGGTGCGGGCCGCTCGACGGGCTGCTGGGACGAGAAGGGGTTGTTGCCGACGCGCGGCGTGCGCGGGGCCGGCTTGGGAGCACCGGGCCGGGGTCCACCGGGACCGGGACGCGGTCCCGGGGTCGGGGCGGCGGGCCGGGCGGCGGTCTCTTCGGCCGCCGGGGGCGCCTGCGGGGCTGCCGCGGCGGGGGCCGGGGGCGCTGCCGGAGGTTGTGCCGGTGCGGGCGGTGCCGGGGGCGTCGGCGGCGCGGGTGCGGCAGCGGGCTGCTGTGCTACCGGGGGGCCGGGCTTGGGACCGGGCCGCGGGGCGGACGGCTTCGCCGTGACACCTGCGGAGCCGTTGGTGCCTGCCGGCGCGGCCCGCTTGTCGGACTTGTTTCCACCGAACGATTCACGCAGCCGGCGGGCGACGGGAGCTTCCACCGTCGAGGATGCCGACTTGACGAATTCGCCTTGCTCACTGAGCCGGGCGAGTACTTGCTTACTTGTGACACCGAGTTCCTTAGCCAACTCGTGCACGCGGGCCTTACCTGCCACTACATCTCCTGTCTGGGAGGCGACAGCGGTGGTCGGCGCCGCGCCTCGGTTTAGCTATGACACATGGTCATCGGGACTTCACGGTGTGCTCATGTTCTTCGCTTACCTGTTCTCTAGCCCGAGTCAGCCGCCACGTTCCCGGTTGGGAACGCGTGCGACAACGCGGTGATGTCCGGTGAACCGGTGATCCGTAACGCTCGGCCGAAGGCCCGCCGCCGAACTGCGGCTTGCAGGCATCCCGGATCGGGGTGCAACCAAGCGCCCCGCCCAGGAAGCCGTCTTGCTGCGTCAACGGTCACGGCGTGCTCGCCATTCCCGGTTTCGACAGCGACAACCCGGAGCAAATCGACAGCCAGCTCTCGTTTCCGGCATCCGATGCAGGTCCGCACCGGTGCGCCCGAAGGTGTGGCGGTGTTTTTCTGCATCCGAGCCGATGTCTCGCGCTGGATCACAGCTGAGTCTACCGTCATCACGCCTCTGGAAAGAAAGCCGGTGTGCAATTCGAGCGAATGTCGATTCAGTGCTTGTCGACTCAGTGCTCGCCCGCGCCGTCCCGGCGCGGCGCGTGCGCGGGCGGCCCGCTCTGCTCGTCGGCGGCCGCGTCGTCGCTACGGATGTCGATGCGCCAGCCGGTCAGCCGGGCCGCCAGCCGCGCGTTCTGCCCTTCCTTGCCGATCGCCAGCGACAGCTGGAAGTCCGGCACGATGACCCGCGCCGCGCGCGCGGCCTCGTCGATCACCGTCACCGACATCACCTTCGCGGGCGAGAGTGCGTTGGCGACGAAGCGTGCCGGATCCTCGTCGTAGTCGATGATGTCGATCTTCTCGCCGGACAGTTCGCTCATCACGTTGCGCACGCGTTGCCCCATGGGCCCGATGCAGGCACCCTTGGCGTTGAGCCCGGGGGCCCTGGACGCGACGGCGATCTTGGATCGGTGCCCGGCCTCGCGGGCCACCGCGACGATCTCCACCGAACCGTCGGCGATCTCGGGCACTTCCAGCGAGAACAGTTTGCGCACCAGGTTCGGGTGCGTCCGCGACAGCGTGATCAGTGGCTCTCTGGCCCCACGCGTCACGCCGACGACGTAGCACCGAAGCCGGTCGCCGTGCTCGTAACTCTCCCCCGGCACCTGTTCGGCGGCCGGGATCACGCCTTCGGAGCCCTTGGTCTCGCTGCCGATCCGGACCACCACCAGCCCGCGGGCGTTGGCCCGGGCGTCGCGCTGGATCACCCCGGCGACGATGTCGCCTTCACGCGCGGCGAACTCGCCGTAGTTCTTCTCGTTCTCGGCGTCGCGCAGCCGCTGCAAGATCACCTGGCGTGCGGTGGTCGCCGCGATCCGGCCGAAACCCTCAGGGGTGTCGTCCCATTCGTGCAGCACGTTGCCGTCTTCGTCGGTCTGCCGCGCCATCACCTTGACCACGCCGGTCTTGCGGTCGATGTCGATCCGGGCGTCGGGCTCGTGGCCGTCGGTGTGCCGGTAGGCCGTCAACAGCGCGCTCTTGATGGTGTCGACCACCACGTCGACGGTGATTCCCTTGTCGGCTTCGATGGCATGCAGGGCCGCCATGTCGATGTTCATGCTCAGGCTTCCTCTCCGGCGACGCCGGCCAGTTCCAGTTCACGGGGGTTCGGCGGCGAAAACTCCACCTGGACAACAGCTTCGGCGATCTTATCGATCGCGATGTCACGGACCGTCAGGGTGTTGCGCCCCTCCCGCACGACCACGCTGACGGCGCCGTCGGCGACCGGGCCGATGCGGGCGGTGAGCTTCGCCCCGTCGTCGAGGGTGATCGCGGCGAGCCGGCCGTGCGCCCTGCGGTAGTGCTTCTCGGTGGTCAGCGGGCGGTCCACGCCCGGCGAGGTCACCTCGAGCACGTACGGCACGGTGTCGAGTTCGTCGAGCCGCTCCGACGCGGCGCGGGACAGTTCGGCGACCGTGTCGAGGTCCAGACCGTGGTCCCCGTCGGCCACGACGGTGATGCGCGGGGGCCGTGCGGCAGTGTCGATCACGACGTCCTCGATGTCGTATCCGGCGCGCGCGAATTCGCCGTCGAGCAGTTCGACCACCTGTCGTTGCGACGGTAATCCCGCAGACCGCTCCGCCACGGCGAGCTCCTCGTCTTGAGTTGTCCGGACACGGATCCGCCGGAAGGGCTCCGGCGAATCCGACATCCCACGATACGCCAGCGCGGGGGCGCCGAACGACCGAAAGCCCCCCGCCGGGGCGGCGGCGCATCGCGGCGATGCGCGGGTGGCAGGATGTGGGCGTGCCGAGCCCCCCGCCGACCGTCAGCCGTCGACGTGTGCTTGTCGGCGCGGTCGCACTCGCCGCCCTCGGTGCCGGTGCCGCCGCGTGCGGCGCCGCACCTCCGCCGCCCGATCTCGACGACCTCACCACCGCGCTGGACCGCGCCCGCGCCGACAGCAAGCTGGCCGCCGAACTGGCCTCGACGTCCCGCGGACGGCTCGCCGATGTACTGGCCGACGTCGCCGCGCAGCGGTCCGCGCACGCCGAGGCGCTGTCCGACGAGATCGTGCGACTGACCGGGCAGGCCGCGCCGAGCGCCGGTGCGACCTCCACGACGCCGTCCTCGGCGGCGTCGGTGCCTGCACCTACCGTCGACGACGTGATCGGCGCTCTGCGGGCCTCCGCCGACAGCGCCACCCAAGCCGCGGGTGCGCTGACCGGGTACCGCGCCGGGCTGCTCGCGTCGATCGCCGCGTCCTGCGCCTGCGCCTACACCGTGGCGCTGGCCGGTGCCGGGGGTGGGCGATGACCTCGCCGGCGCCGATGGCGCAGTCGCGGCCCGAGGATCCGACCGACGGCGCGCTGTTCGACGCCGTCGCCACCGAGCACGCCACGATCTACGGGTACGGGCTGGTGTCGGCGCACTCCACGCCCGACGTGAACTATCTGGTGTCCGACGCGATGGCCGAGCACCGGGCCCGCCGGGAGGCGGCGATCGCGCTGCTGACCGAACGTGGCGTCGACAGCCCGCTGCCCGCGGCCGGCTACCGGATGCCGTCTGAGGTGGACACCCCGACCGACGCGGTCAACCTCGCGATCACGATGGAAGAGGATGCAGCGGTCGCGTGGCGTGCGGTCGTCGAGCAGTCCGTCGACCCGTCGGTGCGGGCGCTGGGTGTGACCGCGCTGACCGAGTGCGCGCTCACCGCAGCGCGGTGGCGTGTACTGCGCGGCGACCCGTCGGTCACCGTGGCGTTCCCCGGCGGAGCCGAGTAGACCCGGTCATCCCCCGGTCAGCGCGGCGGTGATCTGTGCGGCCGCCTCGGCGGCCGGGATCTCGCGCTTGTCCCCGGTGAACCGGTCGCGCAGCTCGACCACTCCGTCGGCCCAGCCGCGGCCGACCACGACGGTCCACGGCACGCCGAGCAGTTCGGCGTCCTTGAACTTCACGCCGGGCGAGGCCGTCCGGTCGTCGAGCAGCACGTCCACACCGAGGCGGTCGAGTTCGGCGGCGAGCTCGGTGGCGCCGGTGCGTGCGTCGGCGTCCTTGTTCGCGATCACCACGTGCACGTCGAACGGTGACACGCTCGACGGCCAGCGCAGCCCGAACTCGTCGTGGTGCTGCTCGGCGATCACCGCGACCAGCCGGGACACCCCCATGCCGTAGCTGCCCATGGTCAGGCGCACCGGCCGGCCGTCCTCGCCGAGCACGTCGGCGTTGAACGCGTCGGCGTACTTGCGGCCCAGCTGGAACACGTGACCGATCTCGATGCCGCGGGCGGCGACCAGCGGGCCGCGCGTCCGGGGACGGGTCTCCTTCGCGGACCTCGGCGGCCTCGATCGTGCCGTCCGGGGTGAAGTCGCGGCCGGCGACCAGGTCGACGTAGTGCCTGCCGGGCTGGTCGGCGCCGGTGATCCACGCCGTGCCGTCCACCACCCGGGGGTCGACGAGGTAGCGGACACCGTTGGCCAGCAGCGCTTTCGGGCCGATGTACCCCTTCACCAGGAACGGGTGCCTGGCGAAGTCGGCGTCGTCGAGCATCGCGTACTCGGCGGGCTCCAGGGCCGCCCCGAGCCGTTTGTCGTCGACCTCCCGGTCACCCGGCACGCCGATCGCCAGCAGCTCCCATTCACCGCCCGGTTCGCGGACCTTGAGCAGCACGTTCTTCAACGTGTCGGCAGCGGTGACGGTGCGGCCCAGACCGGCGGTGTTGGCCCAGTCGACCAGCGTCGCGATCGTCGGGGTCTCGGGGGTGTCGTGGACGGTCGCGCCGGGCAGCTTCGCGATCTCGTCGGCAGGCAGCGGGTCGGGCGCGAGGGTGACCACGGCCTCGACGTTGGCGGCGTAGCCGGACTGCAGGCAGCGCACGTAGGTGTCCTCGCCGACCTCGCTCTCGGCGAGGAACTCCTCGGAGGCGCTGCCGCCCATCGCTCCGGACACCGCCGAGACCACCACGTAGCTGACCTTGAGCCGGTCGAAGATCCGCTGGTACGCCTCGCGGTGGGCGATGTAGGCGTTCTTCAGGCCTGCGTCGTCGATGTCGAACGAATACGAGTCCTTCATCAGGAACTCGCGGCCCCGCAGGATCCCGGCGCGGGGCCTGGCCTCGTCGCGGTACTTGTTCTGGATCTGGTAGAGCCGCAACGGGAAATCCTTGTACGACGAGTACTCGCCCTTGACCGTGAGGGTGAACACCTCTTCGTGGGTGGGGCCGAGCAGGTAGTCGTTGCCGCGACGGTCCTGGAGCCGGAACAGCGTGTCGCCGTACTCGGTCCACCGGTTGGTGGCCTCGTACGGGCCGCGGGGCAGCAGCGCCGGGAACAGGATCTCCTGTCCCCCGATGGCGTTCATCTCGTCGCGGACGATCTTCTCGATCTTGCGCAGCACCTTGAGCCCCAGCGGCAGCCAGGTGTACAGCCCGGGCCCGATGGGCCGGACGTAGCCGGCCCGGAGGAGCAACTTGTGGCTCGGGACCTCGGCGTCGGCCGGATCGTCGCGCAAAGTGCGCAGGAAAAGCTCGGACATGCGGGTGATCACAGCTGACAACCTTACTGACCGGCGTGGTCAGCACTCGCGCGCCTGTGGCGGCGCCGCGAAGTCGGCGGTGGCCGCGTTGTCACGCTGGCCGGCGACCTCGGCCAGCCGCCCGGTGAGCGCGTCGGTGATCAGCGTGTACGCGTCGGTGCCGAGCACCAGCCGCCGCGGCGGGACGTCGGCGTCGGCGGCCCGGATCATGGCGGCGACCACCCGGACGGGGTCGACGGCCATCTCGTCGGCGGTGGTGGGCGTGCCGTCGGCGGGCCCGCCGCGGTAGGGCGCGCTGAACGGGACGCGGGTCGCGGCGTCGAAGAAGCCCGTGCGCACGATGCCGGGGGCGACGAGCGTGGTGCGAATGCCGAACGGCTCCACCTCGGCGGCCATCGCGTCGTAGAAGCCCTCGATGCCCCACTTGGTGGCGTGGTAGAGCGAGAAGGCCGGGAACGTCATGTACCCGCCCATGCTCGACATCTGCATGAGCAGTCCGCCGCCCTGGGCCCTCAGGTGCGGCAGCGCCGCGCGGGCCAGCTGGATGGATCCGGTGAGGTTGGTGGCGATGACCTCGTCGATCTGCGTGTCGGTGAGATCCTCGGCCGCGCCGAAGATCCCGTACCCCGCGTTCGACACCACGACGTCGATGCGGTCGTGGGCGGCGAACGCCTCGTCCATCGCGGCGCGGACGTCGTCGGCGTCGGTGACGTCGAGCGCGCGGCGCCACAACCGGTCGCCGTGCTGCGCGGCGAGATCGTCGAGCTGTGCGGGACGGCGCAATGTCGCGGCGACACGATCGCCGCGGGCCAGCAGCTGCTCGACGAGTTCGCGGCCCATGCCGCGGGAGGTGCCGGTGACGAACCAGGTCTTGGTCACGAGGGTCCTTTCGGGGTTGTCCTACCCCTCGGTCAACCGGGATCGGGACCCACGTCAGTCCATACGCGCCATGACGATCACGGCGTGTAGCCATACGATCAGCGAATGGCTGAGCTGTCGCTGGAAGGCCTTCGGGTGTGTCGCGAGGTCGCGCTGCTGGGCTCGTTCACCGCCGCGGCGCGGTCGCTGGGGTACTCGCAGCCTGCGGTCTCGCGGCAGGTTGCGGCGATGGAGGCGGCCGTCGGCTACCGGTTGTTCGCCCGCGCTGTACGCGGGGTGAGCGTCACGCCGGCCGGTGCCGTGGTGGTCGAGCACGCGGCCCGCATCCTCGGCGCGACGGCTGCGCTGCGCCACGACGTGGACAGCCTCGGTGAACGGCTGGCCGGACGGGTGGCGGTGGGCGCCTTCCCGGCGGCCATGTCGGTACTCGTGCCCCGCACCGCGGCCCGCCTGGCGATCGACTACCCGGCACTGGCGATCGCGCTGACCGAGGGACCCTCGCGGACTCTGGTGCGCGATCTGCGGGCCGGTCGCCTCGATGTCGCGGTGATCGCGACGGGCCCCGGACTCCCCGACTACGACCTCGACGGCCTGATCCAGCACCGGATCTATGCCGGTGACATGTGCGTCGCGGTGCCGAGCGACCACCGCTTGGCGGGGCTCGGCCGGGTCGCGGTGCACGAACTCGCCGGTGAGCAGTGGATCGCCGGGGCGGGATCTGCCGGCCACCCGCAGTTCACCGCATGGCCGACGCTGGCGGAGCCGAACATCCGCTATCGCGTGGTCGGGTGGCCTGGCCCGGCTCGGGCTGGTGGCCGCGGGATTGGGCATCTGCGTGATGCCGGAACTGGCGGCGCTGTCGGTGCCCGCGGGCGTCACCACGGTCGGCGTCGACGACCCGGCCTGGCCGGGTCGCGCGTCGGTGGCACTGACGCCCACCGCGCCGAGTGAGGAGGTGCGGGCCGTCGTGACCGCGCTGCGTGCGGTCGCCGACGGGCTACGGCCGTCGGACTAGAGCTCTCCGGCGTCGATCGCGTCCTTGACCTCTTGCGCATGGGCGACCTGTTGGGCGGTGTACCCGATGAACAGAGCCACGGCGCCGACGATGACCGCGACGGCGGCGACCCACAGCAGGCCGTAGGAGTACCCCTGGTCCAGTGCGTGCATCTGCGCGGGGTTCATGTCCTTGACGGGACCGGTGGTGCCGCCGAGGTAGAGCGTGCGCGAGGTGATGACGGCCTGGATGATGGCCAGCACCACGGGACCGCCGAGGTTCTGCATCATCAGCGCGATCGCCGAGACGGGACCGATCTGGTCGAAGCCCACGCCGGCGATCGCCGAGATCATCAGCGGCACCACGATCATGCCGATGCCGAGGCCGCCGATCGTGATGGGCAGTACCAGGTTCGGGAAGTACGGGATGGTGGCGTCGAGTGTCGAGCCGTAGATCATCGCGGCGAGCACGAGGACGCCACCGCCGATCACCAGCACCCGCGGTGGATACTTCGAGACCAGCGCCGAGGACACGCCGAGGCCGATACCCAGGGCGATGACGAACGGGATGAAGCCGACGCCTGCCCGCAGGGCGCTGTAGCCCATGATGTCCTGGACGTAGAGCCCGATGGTCACGGTCAGCGTGAACATGACGCCGCCGGCCAGGAAGACCGCGGCGAAGGTGGCCACCCGGTTGCGGTCGAGGAAGAGCTCGAACGGCACGACCGGGTTCTCGGCGGTGCGCTCGACCCAGAGGAACGCGATCAGGCAGGCCACCGCGGTAATGCCGGACCCGATGGTGATCGGCGCCATCCAGCCCGCCTCGGGACCCATCGAGAAGCCGAACACCGCGGCCGTACAGCCCATCGTGGCGAGCAGCGCGCCGGCGGCGTCGAGCTTCAACCGCTCGCGGTTGGTCTCGCGCAGCGTCTTGCGCGCCAGGTAGATCATGATCAGGCCGATGGGGACGTTCACCAGGAACGCCAGGCGCCAGGAGACCTCGGTCAGTGCGCCGCCGACGACGAGGCCCATCACCGAGCCGACGCCGGTCATGGCCGCGAACACCGCTGTCGCGGCGTTGCGGGCCGGGCCTTTCGGGAAGGTCGTCGCGATCAACGCCAGCGCGGTCGGTGACGCGATCGCCGCGCCCACGCCCTGCAGGAGCCTCGCGGTCACCAGGGTCGCCTCGTCCCAGGCGATACCGCACAGGATGGAGGCGATCGTGAACAGTGCCACGCCGCCGATGAAGGTCCGCTTGCGGCCGATGGTGTCGCCGAGGCGGCCACCGAGGAGCATCAAGCCGCCGAACGTCAGTACGTAGGCGGTGATGACCCAGCTGCGACCCGCGTCGGACAGGTCGAGCTCGTCCTGGATCTTCGGGAGGGCGACGATCGCGATCGTGCTGTCCATCGTCGCCAATAACTGCATGCCACCGATCGCGATGACTGCGGCGAAGAATCTCCGCGACGGCAGCCATGCCGGGGTTCTGCTTGTTCGTGCTCCGTCTCCGCCGCGGCCACCCGCCGTCTCTCCCGAGCCGGACACGCGATCGGGCAGGGCTTGTTTCGAGGCCCGCTTCGAGCCTCGTTTGTCCCTGCCGTCTGCCTCACGTTGGATGGCGGCACGCTCCGAATCGTTGAGAGCCGTCATAAGCGGCTACCCTACAGTAATCTTAAGAGTCCTCTAAGCCCCGAAGCCGGCGACGGCCCCGATCACGATGATCGCAGGGGGCCTGATGCCGTCGGACCGGATCCGTTCCGGGGCGTCAGCCAGAGTCGCTCGCAAAGTCCGTTGCGCCGCGGTGGTCCCGTGCTGGACCACCAGAACCGGGGTATCCGCAGGTCTACCTCCCGCCAACAGCACTCGGACGAATTGCTCGATGCGCTCTACGGCCATCAGCAAAACGATCGTGCCGGTCATCGCGGCCAATGCATCCCAATTGACTAACGATTCGGGGTGGTCGGGCGCAACATGCCCGCTGACCACCACGAACTCATGGGTCAGGCCCCGGTGGGTGACGGGAATCCCGGCCAGGGCCGGAACGGCTATGGCGCTGGTCACACCGGGTACCACGGTCACCGGGACACCGGCCTCGGCGCACGCGATGACCTCTTCGTAACCGCGCGCGAACACGAACGGGTCGCCGCCCTTGAGCCGGACGACGAACTTGCCCTCCCGGGCCCGCGCGACCAGGACCTCGTTGATCGCGTCCTGCGCCATCGCCCGGCCGTACGGGATCTTGGCCGCGTCGATCACCTCGACGTCGGGCGACAGTTCCGACAGCAGGTCCTGCGGTGCCAGCCGGTCGGCGACCACGACGTCGGCGTGCGCGAGCAGCCGGCGCCCTCGCACGGTCACCAGTTCGGGATCCCCCGGCCCGCCGCCGACGAGTGCGACGGTCCCCTTGGTCACCCCGGGGGCGTCCGCACTGTCCACGCCGATGAGGCCCTGCTGCAGCGCCTCGCGGATCGCGGTGCGGATGCCCGCCGAGCGGCGGTGCTCCCCGCCGGCCAGCACGCCCACCGACAGCCCTTCGTATTCGAAGGTCGCCGGCGTGACCGCGGTGCCCTCGACGGCGATGTCGGCACGCACACAGAACACGCGCCTGCGTTCGGCCCCGGCCACGATCTCGGCGTTCACCGCGGGGTCGTCGGTGGCGGCGATGACGTACCAGGCGCCGTCCAGGTCGCTGTCGCGGAACTCGCGCAGCGTCAGGGTGATCTCGTCGATGGCCTCGACCGCCGGGGTGGCGGCCTTGGTGACCACGTGCACGTCGGCGCCGCTGGCGACCAGCAGCGGCAGCCGTCGTTGAGCGACGGTGCCGCCACCCACCACGACCACCTTCTTGCCGGCCAGACGCAGGCCCACCAGATAGGCGTTCTCGGAAGAACTCACACTGCTCCTGTTGTCCGCCGAACTCACCCGGCGAGCTTAGAGGTTGCTGCGGCCGCGACGAAGCGGGCGACCGCCTGCGGGTGCGCGGCAGGGTGGGTGTGCAGGTACCCGGCATGGACGCCGCCGGCCACCGCGCCGTCCTCGACCACCTGCCCGCCGCGGCCGGTGAAGCGCCAGGCCGGCTGCACAGTGTCGGCGAAACGCACTGCGGTGCGGTGGAATTCGTGTCCCGCCACCCGGTCCCCGACGGTGTGCAGGGCGGAGTCCGACACCGCCACCGCGTCGCGGTAGCCCAGGGTGAGCGAGTCGGTGAAGGTCGCCGACCCGGCGAGCACGCCACACATCGGGGCTCCGTCGAGGTCGTCGACCAGGTAGGTCAGTCCCGCGCACTCGGCGTGCACGGGCGCGCCGCGCGCGGCCAGCGCCCGGATCTGCGCGCGGACGGTGTCGTTGGCCGACAGCTGCGGCCCGAACTCCTCGGGGAAGCCGCCGGGCAGCACCACCGCCGCCGTGTCGGGGGGCAGCGGGTCCGACAGCGGGTCGAAGTCGGCGACCTCGGCACCGCACGCGGCCAGGATCTCGCGGTGCTCGGCGTAGCCGAAGGAGAACGCCCGGCCCGCCGCCATCGCGACGGTCACCGGACCGGCGGGCGTGTGGCGGGCCCGCAACCGGCTGGAGCCCACGGCGGGTCGGCGACCCGGCTCGCGGCCACGGCGGCCACCGCGTCGAGGTCGACGTGCCGGGCCACCAGGTCGGCCATCGCGGCCACCGCGTCGGTCGCCCGCCTGCCGTGTTCGACGGCGGTGACCAGACCCAGGTGGCGCGACGGCACGGCGAGCTCGGCGGCACGCGGGATCGCCCCCAGCACCTGCACGCCGGCTTGCTCGCACGCCTGGCGCAGCACTTCTTCGTGGCGGGGCGACCCGACCCGGTTCAGGATCACCCCGGCCAGCCGCACGGAGCGGTCGAAGGTCGCGAAGCCGTGCAGCAGTGCCGCGACGCTGTGGCTCTGCCCGCGGGCGTCGACCACCAGCACCACCGGCGCCCCGAGCAGCGCCGCGACGTGCGCGGTCGAGCCCTGGGCGGGCCCGACTCCGGGCCCGGCGGCGATGCGCCCGTCGAACAGCCCCATCACGCCTTCGACCACCGCGATGTCGGCGTCGTCGCTGCCGTGCCGGTACAGCGGCCCGATCAGGGGCTCCCCGACGAGCACCGGGTCCAGGTTGCGTCCCGGCCGGCCCGCCGCCAGCGCGTGGTAGCCCGGGTCGATGAAGTCGGGGCCGACCTTGAACGGGGCCACCCGGCGCCCCGCCCGGCGCAGCGCGCCGATCAGCCCGGTGGCGACGGTCGTCTTGCCGCTGCCGGACGCCGGCGCGGCGATCACCACCGCCGGGGTACTCACCCGCCGCTCCCCCGCCCCCACCACCTGCGCGAGCGTGCGTGTCTGCGGGCGACACTCCGGCAAGATCCCGAACTGTGCGCACGCTCGCGGGCAAGCGTCACCACTCGATGCCTTTCTGGCCCTTGCGGCCCGCGTCCATCGGATGCTTGACCTTGGTCATCTCGGTGACCAGGTCGGCGGCGTCGAGCAGCGCCTGTGGGGCGTCGCGGCCGGTGATCACCACGTGCTGAGTGCCGGGGCGGGCGGCCAGCGTCGACACCACCTCGTCGACGTCCACCCACCCCCACTTGAGCGGGTAGGTGAATTCGTCGAGCACATAGAAGTCGTGGCGCTCCTCGGCGAGCCTGCGCGCGATCTCGGCCCAGCCGTCGGCTGCGGCGGCGGCGTGGTCGACCTCGGAACCGGCTTTGCGGGTCCACGACCAGCCCGCGCCCATCTTGTGCCACTCCACCGGACCGCCGACCCCGCGCTCGTCGTGCGCGCGGCCGAGCTCACACAGCGCGGTCTCCTCACCCACCTTCCACTTCGCGCTCTTGACGAATTGGAAGACCGCGATGTCGAAACCCTGGTTCCACGCGCGCAGCGCCATCCCGAACGCGGCGGTCGACTTTCCCTTGCCGGGGCCGGTGTGCACCGCGAGCAGCGGGGCGTTGCGCCGCGCCCTGGTGGTCAGTCCGTCGTCGGGAACAGTCAGCGGTTGCCCTTGCGGCATCTCGCCACCTCTTTCTATGCAGCGTCTTTCTATGCGGCGTCCCGGCCGGCCTGCGCCTTGACCAGGGACGTCAGATTGTCGGCCCGCAGTTCGGCCAGGCGCACGGCCGGTGCGCCGAGCTGCCGGGCCAGGTCCTGAGCCAGGTCAAGCCGGATGTAGGACGTCTCGCAGTCGACGACGACCGCGGCCGCCCCCTCGGCGACCAGCCGGGCCGCCGCGGTGCGCATCCGGCCGAGCGGGTCCGGCCCGCCGGTGGCCCGCCCGTCGGTGAGCACCACGACCAGGCTGCGGCGCGCGCGGTCCCGGGCCCGTTCCCGGACCACCATGTCGCGTGCGGCCAGAAGACCTTGCGCCAGCGGTGTTTTCCCGCCGGTGTCGAACTGTGCGAGCCTGCGGCTGGCGATGTAGACCGACGAGGTCGGCGGCAGCAGCACGCGGGCGTCCTGCCCGCGGAAGGTGATGACCGCGACCTTGTCCCGGCGCTGGTAGGCGTCGCGCAGCAGCGACAGCGTCGCCCCACCCACCGCCGACATCCGGTCCCGGGCCGCCATCGATCCGGACGCGTCGACCACGAAGATCACCAGGTTGCCCTCGCGACCCTCCCGGACCGCGCGCCGGACGTCGTCGGGACCGGGCCGCACCGCGCCGGGGCCGGTCTTGCGGCCCGCGGCCGCGAGCAGCGTGGCGAACACGTGCATGCCGTGCCCGGACTCGCGCTCCGCGGTCGCCGACACGACCGTGCCGGTGCGGTTGCGGGCCCGCGACCGGCGGCCGGGCGCGCCCTCCCCGACACCGGGGACGACCAGCGCCCTGGTCTTGAACGCATCCGACGGAGCCGCACTCTGCCCGGTCGGCGGCGGCGAATTCCGTTGCTGCGCCTGCCCGTCGGACGGGGACTGCGGCCCGCTCTCGGGCGCACCGCCACCGCCGCCATCCGGATCCGGATCCGGGTCCGGCTCGGGCTCCCCCTCGGCGGACTCGGCGGCGGACTCGGTGGCGGCCTGTTCCATCGCCTCGTCGAGGCGATCCTGATCCAGGCCGGGATCGTCGAACGGATCGCGACGGCGGCGGTGCGGCAGCGCGAGTTCGGCGGCGATCCGGATGTCCTCTTCCCCGACGGTGATACCACCCGTCGCCCCGGTGACATCACCCGTCGCTGCGCTCGCCCCGGGGGCGCACCCTCGCCACGCCGCGTGCGCGACAGCGGTGCGCGCGACCACCAGGTCGGCGCGCATCCCGTCGACGTCGAACGCCGCACACAGCGCGGCGATGCGCCGTAATTCCTTGTCGGGCAACACGACATCGGCGACCAACGCCCGCGCGGCCGCGATCCGGTCGGCCAACTCGGCGTCCTCGGCGGCGTACCGTTCGGCGAACGCCGCAGGATCTGCCTCGTAGGCCAGCCGCGCGCGGATCACCTCGGCGCGGACGTCGACGTCGCGGGAGGCCACCACGTCGACGGTGAGGCCGAACCGGTCGAGCAACTGCGGCCGCAGCTCGCCTTCTTCGGGGTTCATCGTGCCGACGAGCACGAAGCGCGCGTCGTGGCTGTGCGACACACCGTCGCGCTCGATGTGCACCCGGCCCATCGCGGCCGCGTCGAGCAGCACGTCGACCAGGTGATCGTGCAGCAGGTTGACCTCGTCGACGTAGAGCACGCCGCGATGGGCGCGGGCCAGCAGACCCGGCGAGAACGCGTGTTCGCCGTCGCGCAGCACCTTCTGCAGATCGAGCGAGCCGACCACGCGGTCCTCGGTGGCGCCGATCGGCAGTTCCACCAGATGCCCGCCGGGCTCGCCAGACGTCTTGTGCGCCGCCGACAGTACCTGCGCCAGCCCGCGCACGGCCGTCGACTTCGCGGTGCCCTTCTCGCCGCGGATCAGCACGCCGCCGATGTCGGGCCGCACCGCACACAGCATCAGCGCGAGCCGCAGCCGGTCGTGTCCGATGACGGCGCTGAACGGATAGATCGGCGGCGACTCCACCGGCGAGGTCACGGCTTCACCATCGGCACGTGCGGGATGCCGTCGTCGAGGAACTCGTCGCCGGCACGGACGAACCCGTGCCTGCCGTACATCTCCTCCAGGTAGGTCTGCGCATCGATGTGGCACGGGTAGTCGCCCACCTCGGCCAGCGCGGCCTGCAGCAAGCGGGCGGTGTGCCCGTGGCCGCGGTCGCTGCGTTTGGTGCAGACCCGCCCGATCCGGAACGCCTTCTGCCCGCCGGGATGCTCCTCCATCAACCGCAAGGTCGAAATGACTTCTCCTTCAGGGTTTTCCAGCCAGAAGTGACGCGTCTCGGCCAGCAGGTCGCGGCCGTCGAGTTCGGGGTACGGAGTGGCCTGTTCGACGACGAACACCTCGACGCGCAGCTTCAGCAGTTCGTAGAGCGTCGCGGCGTCCAGGTCCTTGGCCCAGCTGCGCCGCAACGCGACCGCCATCCGGTCCCTACTCAAACGGTCGCTGCGTCGGTCGGCGTGTGCTCGGTGCCCGCGGTCGACACGTCCCCGCTGGTGGCCGGCACACCGCCCGCGGGCTTGTCGAGCTTGAGCACCTTCGTCCCGTGCGCCCAGATCTGCTCGAAAAGCGCAGGCTCATCGGACAATTGGACACCCAGCGACGGCACGATCTCCTTGAACCTGGTCTCCCAGGATGGGTACCGGTCGGCGAAGCAGCGCTTCATCACGTCGAACATCGCGGGCACCGCGGTCGAGGCTCCCGGCGATGCACCGAGCAGACCGGCGATGCTGCCGTCGGCCGCGGCAAGCACCGTGGTGCCGAACTCCAGCACCCCGCCCTTGCCCTTGGCCTTGCGGATCACCTGCACGCGCTGTCCGGCGATGTCGAGTTCCCAGTCGGAGTCCTTTGCGCTGGGGGCGAAGTCGCGCAGATTCTCCACCCGGGCCGGCTCGCTGAGCAGCAGCTGGCCGATCAGGTACTTCAGCAGTCCCATCTCGGTCAGGCCCACACCTAGCATCGACACCAGGTTGTCGGGTTTGACCGAGAACGGCAGATCGGTGACCTTGCCCTGCTTGAGGAACTTCGGCGACCAGCCCGCGAACGGCCCGAACAGCAGCCACGACTTGTCGTTGATCACGCGGGTGTCCAGGTGCGGCACCGACATCGGCGGCGCACCCAGCGGCGGCAGCCCGTAGACCTTGGCCTGGTGCCTGGCCGTCAGCTCCGGCTTGCCGGTGCGCAGCCACTGACCGCCGACCGGGAAACCACCGAAGCCCTTGGCTTCCTTGATGCCGGCCTTCTGCAGCAGCGGCAGCGCACCGCCGCCGGCACCGACGAACACGAACTTCGCGTTGAACGTGCGCTTCTGGCCGGTCCGGCGGTTGACCACCTTGACCGTCCACGTGCTGTCGGAGTTCTGGCTGAGATTCGTCACCTGGTGGCCGAACAGGGTTTCCATCCCCTGCTGGGCGCTGTACCCGAGGAGCTGGCGCGACAGCGCGCCGAAGTCGACGTCGGTGCCGTCCTGGGTCCAGTTCAGGCCGACCGGCTCGCGCATGTCGCGGCCGTCGGCCATCAGCGGCAGCCGGCGGGCGAACTCGTCGGGGCTGTCGATGAACTCCATGGTCGCGAACAGCGGGTTGGTGACCAGCGCGTTGTAGCGCTTGCGCAGGTACTGCACGTTGTCGGCGCCGCTGACGAAGCTGACGTGCGGGATCGGGTTGAGGAAGCTGCGCACGTCGGGCAGCACACCGTTCTCGACGGCGTAGGTCCAGAACTGGCGCGACACCTGGAACTGCTCGTTGACGTTGACCGCCTTGGCGATGTCGATCGAGCCGTCGGGCCGGGCCGGGGTGTAGTTGAGCTCACACAGCGCGGAGTGGCCGGTGCCCGCGTTGTTCCACGGATCGCTGCTCTCGGCCGCCGCACCGTCGAGGCGCTCGACCAACGTCATCGACCAGTTGGGTTCCACCAGGCGCAGCAACACGCTCAGGGTGGCGCTCATGATGCCCGCTCCGACCAGCAGGACGTCTGTCTTCTGTGGTTCTGACACCTTCTCGATGGTCCTTCGTGGTCGCTGCCCGCTGCAACACGGCTTACCGGTGTTCAGGTTATCCCGCCGGGCCCGGCACTAACCCGCCGACCACTGTCGGGAGCACTAGGGTGGCGAACGTGTCTGGATGGGAGCCCGACGTGCTGCCCGGATACGTGCGGCGCACCTTCGCGCTGGGGCCCGATCCCGACGGCGAGGGCGAGCTCGTCGCGACGCTGGTGCGCCGCGGCCAGGCGGAGCCGTCGGCGCGGCACGCGGTGCTGGTGGTGCACGGTTTCACCGACTACTTCTTCCACACCGAGCTCGCCGACCACTTCGCCGCCCGCGGGTTCGACTTCTATGCCATCGATCTGCACAAGTGCGGGCGGTCGCACCGGGCGGGCCAGACCCCGCACTTCACCACCGACCTGAGGCGCTACGACGCGGAGCTCGACGCCGCCCTCGACGTCGTCGCCGCCGCGGGTCCGGTGCGGGTGCTGATGTACGGGCATTCGGCGGGTGGGCTGGTGGTGTCGTGGTGGCTGCACCGCCTGCGCTCCCGGCGACCGGAACTGCACCGGCACATCTCGGGGCTGGTGCTCAACAGCCCGTGGCTGGACCTACAGGGCCCCGCGGTGCTGCGCACGCCGGCCGTGTCGGCGACGCTGACGGCCATGCGCCGGCTGCGCAAGAACTCGGTGGTGCGGCGCCCGGGCCAGGGTGGCTACGGCGCGACGCTGCACCGGGACTACGGCGGCGACTTCGACTACAACCTGCAGTGGAAACCGGTCGGCGGGTTCCCTGTCACCTACGGCTGGATCCACGCGATCCGGCGGGCCCAGGCCAGGTTGCACCGCGGCCTCGACGTCGGCGTGCCCAATCTGATCCTGCGGTCGGACCACAGCGTGCGCGAGGTCGCCGATCCGGAACGGATCCAGCGCGGCGACGCGGTGCTCGACGTCGGCCAGATCGCCCGCTGGGCGGGCTGTATCGGGAACCGGACGACGATCGTGCCGATCGCCGACGCCAAGCACGACGTGTTCCTGTCGCTGCCCGAGCCGCGCCGGGCGGCCTACGCCGAACTGGATCGCTGGCTGGACTGGTATCTGGCCGAGACTCCGCAATCCCCCACCCCACTGAACGAAAGCGGAAGCCATGGCTGACTTCGACATCGCGATCATCGGCACCGGCTCCGGGAACTCGATCCTGGACGAGCGCTACGTCGACAAGCGGGTGGCGATCTGCGAGAAGGGCCTGTTCGGCGGCACCTGCCTCAACGTCGGTTGCATCCCCACCAAGATGTTCGTCTACGCCGCCGGGGTGGCCGAGCAGATCCGGGAGTCGAGCCGGTTCGGCGTGGACGGCCATATCGACGGCGTGCGCTGGACGGACATCGTGTCGCGGGTGTTCGGCCGCATCGACCCCCTGGCCAGCGGCGGCGAACACTACCGGCGGTCCTCGCCGAACGTCGAGGTCTTCGCCAGCCACACCCGGTTCGCCGGCCGCGAAGCCGACGGCGCGTACCGGCTGCGCACCGACGACGGCGACGAGTTCACCGCCGAGCAGGTGGTGATCGCCGCAGGCGCGCGGGCCACGGTGCCGCCGGCGATCGCCGACTGCGGGGTCAGATACCACACCAGCGACACGATCATGCGGATCTCGGAGCTGCCCGAGCACCTGGTCATCGTCGGCGGCGGGTTCGTGGCGGCCGAGTTCGCGCACGTGTTCTCCTCGCTGGGTTCGCGGGTGACGATCGTGCTGCGCGGGACGACCATGCTGACCCACTCTGACGACACCGTCTGCGAGCGGTTCACCGACATCGCGGGCAAGAAGTGGGAGATCCGCAGCAGGCGCAACATCGTGGCCAGCAAGTCGACGGGCCCGGACGACTCAGGCGTGACGCTGGTCCTCGACGACGACTCCACCGTGCGCGCCGACGCGCTGCTGGTGGCCACCGGCCGCATCCCCAACGGTGACCAGCTCGACGCGCACCTGGCCGGCGTCGAGGTCGCCGACGGTCGGGTCGTGGTCGACGAATTCCAGCGCACCACGGCACGCAACGTCTTCGCACTCGGCGACATCAGCTCGCCCTATCAGCTCAAACACGTCGCCAACCACGAGGCCCGGGTGGTCAAGCACAATCTGCTGCAGGACTGGGACGACACCGAGGCCCTGATGCCGGCCAACCACCGCCACGTGCCGTCGGCGGTGTTCACCGAACCCCAGATCGCGTCGGTCGGGTTGACCGAGAACCAGGCGCGCGCAGCGGGTTACCGCATCCGGTCCAAGGTGCAGGACTACGGCGACGTGGCCTACGGCTGGGCGATGGAGGACTCCACCGGGTTCGCGAAGCTGATCGTCGACGACGACACCGGGCTGTTGCTCGGCGCGCACATCATGGGCCATCAGGCGTCGTCGATCATCCAGCCGCTGGTGCAGGCGATGGCGTTCGACCTGCCCGCCCAGGACATGGCGCGGGGTCAGTACTGGATCCACCCGGCACTGCCCGAGGTGGTCGAGAACGCGTTGCTGGCGCTGTGCGGGGAACCTCCGTGGCCGCCATCCAAGCGACACTGAATCCGCTTGCCGCGCAACGCTCATGCCGCCTGGTTGCCGCGCAGGTAGCCGCGGGCGGTGGCGACGTCGAACAGAAGTGTGCGCAGGGTGCGCCTGCCGCGGTGCAGACGCGACATCACGGTGCCGAGCGGAATGTCGAGGATGAACGCGATCTCGCGGTAGCGCAGGCCTTCCACGTCGGCGTAGTACACGACCAGTCGCTGGTCTTCGCGGAGCCGGGCGAGGGCGTCTCTGACCTCGGCGTCGCCCATCGCTTCGAGCGCGGCGAGCTCGGCCGACGGCAGTCCGGTGCCGCTGTGGCGCGCCTGCCCGGCCAGTTGCGCGTCGGTGATCCCTTCGGAGAGAACCTCTTCCGGTCTGCACTGGGTCTTGCGGTAGGAGTTGATCCACGTGTTGGTCATGATTCGCAGCAACCAGGCGCGGACGTTGGTGCCGTCCTCGAACCGGTGGAATCCGCGGTACGCCTTGATCATCGTCTCCTGCACCAGATCCTCGGCGTCTGCGGGGCTGCCGGTGTGCCGGCGCGCGGCCCGGTAGAGCTGATCGATCAGCGGTAGCACGTCGCGCTCGAACCGTTCCAGGACGGTGTCCTCCGAAATGGGAGCCATTGTCATCCTCCAAAGGCATTCTCTGACTGGTGATCCCACTGTATGGACGATCCGGTCGAGCTGACCGATTCGCATAGGAACCACAAACATTTGGAGATCATGTGAACGCGGCGGGCCGGGACATATGAAATCTCTATGATTGCGGTGACGTGTGCACGCCCGGCGGCCACAATGAGGGGGTGACGTCTGCGCCGGTCGAGGACCAGGGCCCCCGTCGCGCGATTCTGGGCAAGCTGCCCAGGATGTATTGCGCGGACGGGTCGCCGATCCGCGTCCTGCTCGTCGACGACGAGCGCGCGCTGACCAATCTGGTGAAGATGGCGCTGCGGTACGAGGGGTGGGAGATCGACGTCGCCCACGACGCCGCCGAGGCCGTTGCCGCCTATCGCGCCAACACCCCCGACCTGATGGTGCTGGACATCATGCTGCCCGACATGGACGGGCTCGGCGTGCTGGCGGCGCTGCGCGAGTCCGGTGACTACACCCCGACGCTGTTCCTGACCGCGCGCGACTCCGTCGCCGACCGGGTGACCGGCCTGACCGCCGGTGGCGACGACTATATGACCAAGCCGTTCTCGCTGGAGGAGCTCGTCGCGCGGCTGCGCGGACTGCTGCGCCGGTCGGCCTACCTCACCCCGGCCGATGACGAGTCGCTGTCGGTGGGCGATCTCACGCTCGAGGTCGCCAGCCGCGAGGTGACCCGGGCCGGGGAGCCGGTCGCACTGACCTCCACCGAGTTCGAGCTGCTGCGGCTGCTGATGCGTCATCAACGGAAAGCGTTGACCCGCAACGATATTCTGAGGCAGGTGTGGGATTACGACTTTGGCGGGCGGACCAGCATCGTCGACCTCTACGTGTCGTATCTGCGGAAGAAGATCGACGCGGGCCGCGATCCGCTGATCCACACCGTCCGCGGCGTCGGCTACATGCTGCGGCCCGCCCGATGAAGCGCATCTGGCAGAGCTGGACCCTGTTGCGCCAACTCGTCGTCGGCGTATCGGTGGTCGTGATGGTCGCGCTGGTCTCGGTCGGGACGTTGACGGTGCTGACGATGCGCTCGTCGGTGCTCGGCATCATCGACGACCAGTTGGCCGCCGCGGCCGACGGCACGCTCAGCTCGGTGGCCAAGTACCGCAGCACACCGGGGCCGGAGGGTCAGATGCCCGCGGCGGGCGCGATGAAACCGCTGACGCAGCTGATCGGGCAGGCGCCCGGCAACGTCGTTGCCCTGATCCAGAACGGACAGGTGGTGGACTCGGCCTACTTCGGGGACGGGGATGCGCAGCGCGCGCCGCAGGCCGCGGTCGAGAAGATCGCCGGGCTGTCGTGGTCGGACCCGCACCCGCGCACCGTCGAGTTGCCCGGGCTGGGGTGGTACCGCATGGTCGGGCTGCCCGGCGACGGCGACGAACTCCTGGTCACCGGGGCATCTCGGACCCCCGCGTGGGACGTGATGGTGCGGGAGACCGCGATCGTGTCCGGGATCACCGCGATCGCGCTGCTGATCACCGCGCTGAGCACGGTCGCGATCGTCCGGTTCGCGCTGCGCCCGCTGCGCCGCGTCGCCGCGACCGCGTCGGAGGTGGCGGGCCTGCCGCTGGACCGGGACAACTACGCGATCACGCCGCGCGTCCCGGGCGTCGACACCGATCCGCGCACCGAGGTCGGATCGGTCGGCGACACCCTCAACCGGCTGCTCGACCACGTCGAGCAGGCGCTGGCCGACGTCGCCGCGTCCGACCGGCGGATGCGCCAGTTCATCACCGACGCCAGCCACGAACTGCGCACTCCGCTGGCCGCCATCCTCGGTTACGCGGAGTTGACCCGCCAGGACAGCTCGGTGCTGCCGGAGACCACCGAGTACTCGCTGGCCCGCATCGAGGCCGAGGCGCAGCGGATGCACGCGCTGGTGGCCGATCTGCTGCTGCTTGCCCGCCTCGACGAGGGTCAGGACCGCCAGACCACCGACGTCGACCTCGCCGACCTGGTCGTCGACGCCGTCAACGATGCGGCGGTGTGCGCACCGGAGCACCGCTGGCGGATCTCGGTGCCCGACGACGTGTCCGAGAATGTGGTGAACGTGCTCGGCGACCGGGCCCAGCTGCACCAGATGCTGGCCAATCTGCTGGCCAATGCGCGGGTGCACACCCCGGCGGGCACCACGGTCACCACCACGGTGTCGGCCGCAGCCGGGTACGTCGCGCTGACGGTGGCCGACGACGGTCCGGGGATCGACGCGCAACTGCTGCCGCATCTGTTCGAACGGTTCGTGCGCGCCGACAAGTCCCGGTCGCGGCAGAACGGGAGTTTCGGGCTGGGCCTGGCGATCGTGGCCTCGATCGTCGAGTCGCACGGCGGCACGATCGTCGCCACCTCCGGCTCGGGAGTCACGGCATTCCGCATCCGGCTGCCCGCCGCGCCGGTCGGCGCCGCGCAGCCGGTGTCAGCGTGACCCGACGACGAACCCCGACGGCAGCTCGAGGCGGTGCGCGGCGGGTCCGCCGCAGAGCTCAGCCGTGCCTGGCGCCGATCCAGTGCAGCAGATCGTGCACGGTCTCGTCCTCCAACCGGTAGGCCACCGACCGTCCCGCGCGGGTGCTGTTGACCCAGCCCTGCTGGCGCAGCACCCGAAGCGCCTGCGACACTGCGTTCTCCGACCTGCCCAGCGCGGCGGCGAGGTCGCTGACGCAGATCCCCGGCGCGCGGTGCAGACACAGCAGGATCTCCAGCCGGTGCGGATCCGACACCAGGTCGAACCGCTGCGCCCAGCTCGGCGTGTCCACGTCGGCCAGCGCCGACGACGCCCGCTCGACGAGCTGCTGATCCTCCACACGAGCAATGTAGTCCCCGGCGGACACCCGCCGAGTGCCCGGTGTTGCGGCGTGTCAGCGTGTCCGGGTCAGTCCAGGAAGCCGTGCAGCAGCGCCGCCGACCCCCACACGTGCGCGGCCGCCGTCTCGGCCGCGGCGTCGGCGTCCCCGGCCAGGATGGCCGCCACGATCGCCTCGTGCTGCTCGTCGGAGTGCGCAATGTTGCGGGTCAGCAGCGGAATCCGGTCCAGCATCTCGTTGAGCCGCATCCGGTTCTGCGCGATCATCGGCACCAGCGAGGGCACCCCGGCCGCCTCGGCGATCGCCAGGTGCAAGCGGGAGTCCAGCCGCCGGTAGTCCGCAGGCGCGCACCCCCGCACGTCGAGCAGCCGGGCCGACAGCGCCTCGCGGTCGGTCCCGGTCAGGGTGCGCGTGGCCGCCATCCGCGCCGCGCCGGTCTCCAGGATCTCCCGCAACCGCATCGCGTCGTCGATGTCGGCGCGGCTGAACTCGACGTCGTGGGCGCGCGGGGCCGGCAGTGCGTCGGCGACGAAGGTGCCCCCGTACCGGCCGCGCCGGGACACCAGGTAGCCGGCCTCGGCCAGCGACTTGATCGCCTCCCGCACGGTGTCGCGGCTGACCCCCATCTGCGCGGCGAGCTCCCGCTCAGGGGGCAGCGAGTCACCCGGCCCCAGCACGCCGAGCCGGATGGTCTGCAACAACCGCTCGACGGAGTCCTCGAACGCGTTGAACGGGCGCACCGGACGCAGCAGCGCGTCGCTCGACGTGTGCTCCTCGCGTGCGCGTCCGTGGGCGGCCATCGCGCCTACAGCGGCGTGACGTAGTGGCCGGTGATGCCGCCGTCGACCAGGAAGGTCGACCCGGTGATGAACGACGCGTCGTCGCTGGCCAGGAACGCCACCGCGGAGGCCAGTTCCTCGGGCTCGGCGAACCGTCCCATCGGCACGTGCACCAGCCGCCGGGCGGCACGCTCGGGATCCTTGGCGAACAGCTCCTGCAGCAGTGGGGTGTTGACCGGCCCCGGGCACAGCGCGTTGACGCGGATCCCCTGCCGCGCGTACTGGATTCCGAGTTCGCGCGACATCGCCAGCACACCGCCCTTGGATGCGGTGTAGGAGATCTGCGACGTCGCCGATCCGTTCACCGCGACGAACGACGCGGTGTTGACGATGGACCCCTTCTGCGCGGGCACCATGTGGCGCAGTGCGGCCTTGCAGCAGAAGAAGACCGACTTGAGGTTGATGTCCTGCACCCGGTCCCACGCATCGATCCCGGTGCTCTCGATGAGGTCGTCCTCGGGTGGGCTGATGCCCGCGTTGTTGAACGCGATGTCCACCGAACCGTGCACCTCGAACGCGGTGTCGAAGAGGTTGTCCACCGCGACCTGGTCCGACACGTCGACCTGGACGAAGGTGACGTTCAGGTCGTCGGCGACCGACTTGCCGGTCTTCTCGTCGAGATCCCCGATCACCACGATGGCGCCTTCGGCGCGCATCCGCTTGGCGGTGGCCAGCCCGATACCGCTTGCGCCACCGGTGATCACAGCCACCTTGTCCTTGAGGCGCTGGCTCAGGTCCATCTAGTTCTCCTCTACTGCGAAAAAGACATTCTTGGTCTCGGTGAACGACAGCGGGGCGTCCGGGCCGAGTTCGCGACCCAGCCCGGACTGCTTGAACCCGCCGAACGGCGTGCTGTAGCGCACCGACGAATGCGAATTGACCGACAGGTTGCCGGCTTCCACCGCTCGCGACACCCGCATCGCGCGGGACAGGTTCTCGGTCCAGATGGAGCCGGACAGACCGTACACGGTGTCGTTGGCCAGCGCGATCGCGTCGGCTTCGTCGTCGAAAGGGAGCACGGAGACCACCGGGCCGAAGATCTCCTCGGTCACGGTGCGGTCGCCGCGCTCGGGCATCAGCACCGTCGGCGGGAACCAGAATCCCGGTCCCGACGGCGCGTTGCCGCGGAAGGCCACCGGGGCGTCGTCCGGGACGAACGAGGACACCGAGGTCCAGTGCGCCTTGGACACCAGCGGGCCCATCTCGGTGCCCTCAGAGCTCGGGTCACCGACCACGACACCCTTGACGGCCGGCTCCAACAATTCCATGAACTTGTCGAAGACAGTGCGCTGCACCAAGATCCGGCTGCGTGCGCAGCAGTCCTGGCCCGAGTTGTCGAACACCCCGTACGGCGCGGTGGCCGCGGCGCGCTCCAGGTCGCAGTCGTCGAAGACGATGTTGGCGCTCTTGCCGCCGAGTTCCAGGGTGACGCGTTTGACCTGCTTCGCGGCGCCGGCCATCACCCGGGTGCCCACCTCGGTAGATCCGGTGAACACGATCTTGCGGACGTCGGGGTGGCTGACGAAGCGCTCCCCGACCACCGACCCGCGTCCCGGCAGGACCTGGAAAAGGTCTGCGGGCAAACCGGATTCGACGGCCAGCTCGCCGAGGCGCATGGTGGTCAGCGGGGTCCACTCCGCCGGTTTGACCAGCACCGCGTTCCCAGCCGCCAGCGCGGGGGCGAAGCCCCAGGCCGCGATCGTCATCGGGAAGTTCCACGGGGTGATCACCCCGACCACGCCGAGCGGTTCGTTGAACGTCACGTCCAGCCCACCGGCAACCGGAATCTGCTTGCCCGACAACCGTTCCGGCGCCGCCGAGTAGTACTGCAGCACGTCGCGGACGTCGGCCGGCCTCCCACCGGGCGTTGCCGATCGGGTGTCCGGAGTTGGCGACCTCCAGCTGCGCGAGTTCCTCGACGTGGGCGTCGACGATCGCGGCGAAGGCACGCAGCGCGGCAGCCCGTTCAGCGGGGGCCTGTGCGGCCCACCGGCGCTGGGCCGCCCTGGCCCGGGCCACCGCGTCGTCGACACCGGCCTCGTCGGTGTGTTCGACGGTGCGCAGCACCTCCTCGGTCGCCGGATTGACGACCTCGCTTGCCGTTGCCTGACTCATCTGCTCACTTTCTGTCTCTTGTGGCCGGCGTAGCCGGCCGCGGCGCCGACCAGTCCGGCGAACAGCCGTAGGTCGTCGAGTCGTTCCTCGGGGTGCCACTGCACCGCCACCACCCAGTGGTCCGGGTACCGCGCGGCGTCGATCTCCACGGCCTCGATCACCCCGTCGGCGGTGTCCGACGCGCTGACGACCAGGCCGTCGCCGACCCGGTCGATGGCCTGGTGGTGATAGCACTGCGCCTGCGTGTCGGATCCGACCAGGGCCGCCAGCCGGGTACCGGGCACGGTGGCGATCGAGGAGGTGCTGAACACCGCGTTGCCCTGCTGGTGGCGGGTGTGGCCGACGACGTCGGGCAGGTGCTGGTGCAGCGTGCCCCCCAGCGCGACGTTGAGCACCTGCGCGCCCCGGCAGATGCCCAGCACCGGTACGCCACGCCGCAGTGCGGCTCGGACCAGCGCGAACTCGAACGCGTCGCGGGTGCGGCCGTCCGGCACCAGTGGGTCGGTGGCCGGGTGCGGCTGCGCTCCGTAGGCGGCCGGTTCGACATCGCGCCCGCCGGTGATGATCAGGCCGTCCAGACCGTCGAGGACCCGTTCGGCGATCGCGTCCTCGACCGGTTGGGGCGGCAGCAGCGTGGCGATCCCGCCCGCCATCCCGACACCCTCGAAGTAGATGGCAGGCAGGAAGCTGGCCCGCACGTCCCACACCCCGGTCCGCGCCTGTTGCAGATAGGTGGTCAGACCGATCACGGGACGCACGTCAGAGGCGTTCAAAACCACGTCTCCTCTCCCAGTCCGTGACCGTGGCGTTGAAGGCCTTCAGTTCGACCGCCGCGTAGTTCAGGTAGTGGTCGATCACGTCGTCGCCGAACGCCTCGCGCGCGATCGTGGACTTGTCCAACACCTCGGCGGCCTCGGCCAGCGTGGTCGGCAGCCGGTCGGCGCCGCTGGTGTAGGCGTTGCCCTCGACGGGGTCTTCGAGTTCCAGTTCGTTGTCGATGCCGTACAGACCGCCGGCGATCAGCGCCGCCACCGCCAGATACTGGTTGACGTCCCCGCCGGGCGCACGGTTCTCCACCCGCATGCCGTGGCCGTGGCCGACGACCCGCAGTGCGCAGGTGCGGTTGTCGGTTCCCCAGGCCACCGCGGTCGGCGCGAAGCTTCCTTCGGCGAATCGCTTGTACGAGTTGATGTTCGGCGCATAGAACAGCGTGAAGTCGCGCAGCGTGGCCAGCTGGCCGGCGATGAAGCTGCGGAACATCGGCGACATGCCCAGCGGGTCGGAGTCGTCGGCGAACACCGCCGATCCGTCCTTGCCCCGGAACGAGATGTGGATGTGGCAGCTGTTTCCTTCACTCTCGTCGAACTTCGCCATGAACGTCAGGCTCTTGCCGTGCTGGTCGGCGATCTCTTTGGCGCCGTTCTTGTAGATCGTGTGGTTGTCGCAGGTGACCAGCGCCTCGTCGTACCGGAATCCGATCTCCTGCTGGCCCAGGTTGCATTCGCCCTTGACCCCTTCGCAGAACATGCCCGCGCCGTCCATCCCCAGCCGGATGTCGCGCAGCAGCGGTTCCATCCGGGTCGAGGCGTGCATGGCGTAGTCGATGTTGTAGTCGGTCGCGGGCCGCAGGTTCCGGTACCCGGCGGCCCACGCCTCACGGAAACCGGTGTCGAACACCATGAACTCGAGTTCGGTGGCGGTCACCGCCTCCAGCTTGCGTTCGGCCAGCCGATCCAGCTGGGAGCGCAGGATGCTGCGCGGGGCCTGCGTAACTCGCTTGCCGTCGGTCCACGACAGGTCGGCCATCACCAGTGCGGTGGCCGGGAGCCAGGGCACGCGGCGCAGGGTGGACATGTCGGGCGTCATCACCATGTCGCCGTAACCGGTCTCCCAGCTCGAGATCGCATAGCCGTCGACGGTGTTCATGTCGACGTCGACCGCCAGCAGGTAGTTGCAGCACTCCGCGCCGTGCTCGGCGACTTCCTCGACGAACAGCCGGGCCGAGATCCGCTTGCCGGTGAGCCTGCCCTGCATGTCGCAGAACGCGACGATGACGGTGTCGATGTCGCCGCCTGCGACCAGTGATTCCAGATCCGCCTTCGACAGCATTCCGCGTTTGGTCATCGAGCCTGCCCTTCCCTACGGTTCTGTCTCCTACATGTGCAGATCAGATTTCCACGTCTAAAGGTAGGGCACCAGACCAATAAACGATCCCGCTGTGACGAGCGTCTCGATCTTGATCGGTCCACCCGGGTTTGGCAGATTGACGCACGGGTAATCACGACCGCGCCGCCGGGCCCGGCATCCGGCGGCCCGTTGATCAACTGATCGCAGAGCCGTCACAGAGTAGGGTCGACAACGTGTGTGGAGCCACCGGCGAGGTGCGCCTCGACGGAACAACCCCGAATATCAGCGCTGTCGCGGCGATGGCCGAAGTCCTGGTCCCGCGCGGGCCGGATGCCGCAGGTGCGTGGTCGCAGGGCCGGGTCGCCCTCGGCCATCGGCGGCTGAGGATCATCGACCTCACCGAGGCCGGCGCCCAGCCGATGGTCGACTCCGAGCTCGGCCTCACCGTGGCGTGGAACGGCTGCATCTACAACTACGAGCAGCTGCGCGACGAACTGGCCGGCCAGGGCTACCGCTTCTTCTCCCACAGCGACACCGAGGTGCTGCTCAAGGCCTACCACCACTGGGGTGACCGCTTCGTCGACCACCTCAAGGGCATGTTCGCGTTCGCCATCGTCGAACGCGACAGCGGCCGCGTGCTGCTGGGCCGTGACCGGCTGGGCATCAAGCCGCTCTACCTGAACCGCGGCACCGACCGGATCCGGTTCGCGTCCTCGCTGCCCGCCCTGCTGGCCGGCGGAGAGGTCGACACCCGCATCGATCCGGTCGCGCTGCACCACTACATGACGTTCCACTCCGTGGTACCCGCGCCGCGCACGATCCTGCGCGGCATCGAGAAGCTGCCCCCGGCCTCGCTGATGGCGATCGAGCCGGACGGCCGGGTCGTCACCACCACCTACTGGGAGCCCGACTTCACCCGCCGCGAGGACCGCGCCGACTGGTCCGAGAAGGACTGGGAAGACGCAGTGCTGGAGTCGCTGCGGGTCGCGGTCAAGCGCCGCCTGGTGGCCGACGTGCCGGTGGGCTGTCTGCTGTCCGGCGGGGTGGACTCCAGCCTGATCGTCGGCCTGCTCGCCGAGGCCGGCCAGCACGGGCTGAAGACGTTCTCGATCGGTTTCGAGTCGGTCAACGGGGTCAAGGGCGACGAGTTCAAGTACTCCGACATCATCGCCGAGCGTTTCGGCACCGACCACCACCAGATCCGCATCGACACCGCGCGGATGCTGCCCGCCCTCGACGGCGCGATCGCCGCGATGAGCGAGCCGATGGTCAGCCACGACTGCGTGGCGTTCTATCTGCTCAGCCAGGAGGTCGCCAAGCACGTCAAGGTGGTGCAGTCCGGTCAGGGCGCCGACGAGGTGTTCGCCGGCTATCACTGGTACCCGCCGATGGGCGCGCCCGGCGCGGCGTCGGTCGAGGGTTCGGTGGCCAGTTACCGGGCCGCGTTCTTCGACCGCGACCAGGCCGGTTACGCCGACATCGTCTCCCCTGCCTACCTGACCGCCGACGATCCCAGCGAGCTGTTCGTCACCGAGCACTTCGCCCGCCCGGGCGCGCAGACCGGCGTGGACCGCGCGCTGCGCCTGGACACCACGGTGATGCTCGTCGACGACCCGGTCAAACGCGTCGACAACATGACGATGGCGTGGGGGCTGGAGGGCCGCGTGCCGTTCCTCGACCACGATCTCGTCGAGCTGGCAGCCACCTGCCCGCCGCAGTACAAGACCGCGCACGAGGGCAAGGGCGTGCTCAAACAGGCCGCCCGCCAGGTCATCCCGTCCGAAGTGATCGACCGCCCGAAGGGCTACTTCCCGGTGCCGGCGCTGACCCATCTGGAGGGCCCGTACCTGGACATGGTGCGCGACGCGCTCTACGACCCGGCGGCCAAGGAGCGCGGTCTGTTCCGGCCGCAGGCGGTGGAGCGGCTGCTGGCCGATCCCAACGGCAGGCTGACCCCGCTGCGCGGCAACGAGCTGTGGCAGATCGCGCTGCTCGAACTGTGGCTGCAGCGGCACGGCATCAACGGGCCGGCCGCATGACGGCAGACCCCTCCGCGGACAACACCGAAGGCATCACCCTCGCGCTGCACGAGGCGGCCACGCCTCGCCTGCTCGACACCATGGCCGACGACGTCGTCCTCGAACTCGGTTGGGGCCGACTGATCTTCGGGCAGACCTTCGCCGACCCCGAACACCTGGCCGACGTACTGCGCCAGGAGGGCCAGGGCCGGCGCGACATCTGCATCTATGCGCGCGAACCCCACGTCCTGGTGTCCCGGGCGCCCGCCGAGCTGTTCATCGACCCGAGCCACACCTACCGGCTCCGGTTCGCCGAGACCGAGACCGCCGCCAAGGCGCCCAACGGATTCCACGTCCGGAGCCTGCAGGGCCGCGAGGACGCCGACGAGATGAACCGGGTCTATGTGCGCTGCGGCATGGTGCCCGCACCGACCGACGTCATCTGGGAGAACCACCAGGGTCAGCCCGCGGTCGACTACCTGGTCGCGGTCGGCGACGACGGCTCCGTGCTGGGCACCGTCACCGGCGTCGACCACCGCGAGCTGTTCGCCGATCCCGAGCACGGGTCGAGCCTGTGGACCCTGGCGGTCGACCCGGCCGCCGCGCTGCCCGGTGTCGGCGCCGCGCTGACCCGCAGTCTGGCCGAGCTCTACCGGGACCGTGGCCGCGCGTACATGGACCTGTCGGTCACCCACGACAACAACGCCGCGATCGCACTGTACGAGAAGCTCGGTTTCCACCGGGTGCCGGTGATGGCGGTCAAACGCAAGAACGCGATCAACGAGCCGCTCTACACCCATGCGCCGGAGACCGTCGAGGATCTCAACCCGTACGCGCGGATCATCGCCGACGAGGCCCTGCGGCGCGGCATTTGGGTCGAGGTGCTCGACGCCGAGTCCGGCGAGATGCGGCTGTCCCACGGCGGCCGCAGCGTGGTGACGCGGGAGTCGTTGTCCGAGTACACCTCCGCGGTCGCGATGGCCCGCTGCGACGACAAACGCCTGACCCGGCGCATCGTCTCGGAAGCGGGCATCACGGTACCGAAGGGCCGGCTGGCCACCTTCGACGAGGCCGACCACGAGTTCCTGGCCGAGGTCGGTGACGTCGTGGTCAAACCCACCCGCGGCGAGCAGGGCAAGGGCATCACCGTCGGGGTGGACGGCCCCGCCGAACTCGACGCCGCACTGGCCCGCGCTCGCGAGCAGCACCCCGAGGTGCTGATCGAACAGCGGGCCGACGGCGACGACCTGCGTCTGGTGGTGATCGACGGCAAGGTGGTGGCCGCCGCGCTGCGGATGCCGGCCGAGATCACCGGGACCGGTCAGCACACGATCGGCGAGTTGATCGAGACGCAGAGCCGGCGGCGCGCGGCCGCCACCGGTGGCGAGTCGCTCATCCCGATGGACGTGGTGACCGAGACGACGGTCCGCGAGGCCGGCTACTCGTTCGACGACGTGCTGCCCGAGGGCGAGCGCCTCCGGGTCCGCCGGACGGCGAACCTGCACCAGGGCGGCACCATTCACGACGTCACCGCGATCGTGCACCCCGAGCTGTGCCGTGTCGGCGTCGCGGCCGCCGAGGCGATCGGCGTCCCGGTCACCGGCATCGACCTGCTCGTGCCCGATGTGACCCAGCCGGAGTACGTGTTCATCGAGGCGAACGAGCGGCCGGGGCTGGCCAATCACGAGCCGCAGCCGACCGCGGCGGCGTTCGTCGATTTCCTGTTCCCGGGCCAGCCCGGCCTGCCTCAGGCCTGGACCCCGGACGAGGTGCCCTCCCCCGAAGCGTGACGGCCTACCAGGTGCTGGTGCGCATCACGATCTCGGCGGCCAGCTGGGCGGTCGAGTCGGCGGCGTTGCGCCGGCCCAGCAGGTCGACGATGCGGTATTCGCCGTACACGTAACGCTGGCTGGCCTTGGCGACTGCGCGCGCGGCGCTGGTGCTGACCAGTGCGGTGGTGTTGAGTTCCACCGGCGGGCAGTGCTCGTCGCGGACCGCACCGCTGAGATCGGCCACCTTCGGGTGCCCCCGGTCGATCACCACCAGACCGATGAACCGGTCCAGTCGGGTGGCGGCCAGCTCCCACGCCAGCTCGCCGCCGGCCCTGTCCCCCACGAGCAGCGCCCAGCGGACGTCGAGCGCATCCAGGATGCCGACGACGCCCTTGGCGGTCAGCCGCGGATCGGGGCCGATCACCACGGTTTTCAGTGAAGCGGTGTGCAGGCGCTGGCAGATGCCCTCGTACGCGGCCGGTGATTGCTGGGCCGCGCCGAGCAGCACCACGGCCGAGCCCTTCTCCGGGCCTGCGACCTCGACGAGCACGCCGAAGCCGTCGACAGTGACCATGGGGGAAGGCATTGCGCCACGCTACAGTGCACTGCCGCGTCGCCGGGGCTGTTTGCGTCCGGTCGGCTGCGGCGTCAATCCGATTGCGCGCGTTCGGCCTGCCTGCCGGTGACCTCCAGAAAGGTCTGCGGCAGCGTGCCTTTGACCGATATCGACTCGTCGGTAGTCGGGAACGCGATCCCGAACACGGCCATGTCGCCGACGTTCTCGAACGCGAAGTACACGCTGGCGTCCTCGCCGCGCAGCCGCATCGTCTGCCGGTAGAGCAGCGCGTCGCTGCGTGGCGCCGGCAGCCGTGTGGTCGTCACCGGGATGCCCGGGTCGCTCGGCTCGAAGAACGTCTCGTATTCGGCGCACCGTTGCGCGGTCTCGGCCAGCTGCTCCAGATCCAGCTGCCACGTCAGCAGGGTGATCACCATCCGGGCGCCGTCGTAGGCGACGACGTACTCGGCGGCGCTGCCCGGTCCCCATTCCGCGGTCACCGCGATGTCGCGGGTCAGCGCGTCGGCACAGCCTTCCGGCCGGGACAGCATCGGCGTCGGACGTTCGACGTTGCCCTCGCCGGGCTGATTGACGGTGCGCTGGTAGCGCACACCGGGCGGGAAGTCGGCCTCGGCGAGCACGACGCGCTCCAGCCGGGTGCCCGGCCACGTGGCGGTACCGGTGACCGCATGCCCGCACCCGGCGAGCAGACAGCCTGCAAGCAGCACCGCGACCCACCCGCGCCTGCTCATCTGGTCAGGCTACCGAGAACCTCAGAGCTGGGTGAGGATCTCGGCGCCCGAATCGGTGACCACCAGCGTGTGTTCGAACTGCGCGGTCCACTTCTTGTCCTTGGTGGCCACGGTCCAGTCGTCGTCCCAGATCTCGTAGTCCAGGCTGCCGAGGTTGATCATCGGCTCGATCGTGAACGTCATCCCGGGTTCGAGCACGGTCTCCACGGCAGGCTGGTCATAGTGCAGCACCACCAGCCCGTTGTGGAACGTGGTGCCGATGCCGTGCCCGGTGAAGTCGCGAACCACGTTGTAGCCGAACCGGTTTGCATACGACTCGATGACCCGCCCGACGATGGACAAAGCCCGGCCAGGCTTGACGGCCTTGATGGCGCGCATGGTCGCCTCGTGGGTGCGTTCGACGAGCAGCCGGTGCTCCTCGCTGACGTCGCCGGCCAGGAACGTGGCGTTGGTGTCGCCGTGCACGCCGTCGATGTAGGCGGTGACGTCGATGTTGACGATGTCGCCGTCCTCGATCACGGTCGAGTCGGGGATGCCGTGGCAGATGATCTCGTTCAGCGATGTGCAGCAGGATTTCGGAAATCCCCTGTAGCCCAGCGTCGACGGGTAGGCGCCGTGATCGATCATGTACTCGTGGGCGATCCGGTCGAGCGCGTCGGTCGTCACGCCGGGGGCGACGGCCTTGCCCGCCTCGGCGAGCGCACCGGCGGCGATCCGCCCGGCCACCCGCATCTTCTCGATCACTTCCGGGGTCTGCACCCACGGCTCGCTGCCCTCGCGCGCGGTGGGCTTGCCGACGTACTCGGGGCGCGCGATCGACTTGGGCACCGGCAGCATCGGCGAGACCGTGCCGGGCCGGAGGGCGGTCCGTACTGACATAGCGTCAATGCTAGCGTTCCGCCATGCAGGTCACCCCGGGCCACTTGTTCGCCCAGATGGACTTCCGTGACGTGGTGGACTCCGACGAACGCATGGTCATCGAACTGGACAACCGTCCCGATCTGGTGAACCGGCGCGGCGCGCTGCAGGGCGGTCTGGTCGCGACGCTGATCGACATCGCGGCGGGCCGGCTGGCCGATCGGCACGTCGGGCCCGGCCAGGACGTGACCACCGCGGACATGACCATCCACTATCTCGCGCCGGTGCTCGAGGGGCCGGCGCGCGCCGAGGCGACCGTGGTGCGGGCGGGACGACGCCTGTCGGTGATCGCGGTGGACGTCACCGATATGGCCCGCGACCGGCTGGCCGCGCGCGCCACGGTGAGCTTCGCCGTGCTCGACCCGCGCTAGCGGGCCTGATCAGATGCTCCGCAGTGGCCCCATGCGCCACGACTTACGCGGACCGCGGATGTCTACCGACCCGCACACCACCTTGCCGGTGAGGATCACGTGCGGATTGCCCTCGGCCGGGGCGTCCCTGCGGTGGTCGTGGGCGCTGCCGACGTTGACCTCGACGTCGTCGATGGACGCGCTGGCCCCGTCGGGCAACCGCAGGTCCAGGCCGCCGAACTTCATGTCCAGCTCGATCACCACGATCGGGCCGGCGAAGCGGGCCCGGGTCAGGTCCAGGTCGACCGAACCCATCCGTCGGTGCAGCGCCAGCCGCGACGGCACCACCCACTCCCCCTGACGCTTGAGTGAGCCGAGGACGCCGCGCAGCTCCACCCGGTCGGCCGCCGACGTCACGATCGCGCCGGGCCCGGGCAGATCCCCGACCAGCGAGTCGAGTTCGGAGCGCAACCGCGCCCGCGACACCGCCGCCGAGCGCTCCTCGAACTCCTGGATGTCGATGAGCCCGAGCGCGACCGCGTTGTGCAGCCGGCGCAGCGTGCCGTTGCGGTCGGCGTCGGAGATGCGCATCTCGACCGCGTCGGGGCCGTGCGGTCCCCCGTCGTCGGCGCGGCGGGCTCGACCGTGGTTGATGTCCGTCATGGCGGTGTCCACGGTACCGCCGCGGCGTCAGGCCAGGTAGTCCGGCGGCAGGGAGTCGAGCATGCCCTTGACCATCCGCACGGCGTACTCCGAGCTGCCGCCGCCGACGATCAGCGCCGAGAACGCCATGTCGCCGCGGTAGCCGGTGAACCACGAGTGCGAGCCGCCCGCGAACTCGGCCTCCCCGGTCTTGCCGCGCACGTCGCCCGCGCCCTGCAGGTCCTTGGCGGTGCCGTTGGTGACCACCAGGCGCATCATCGGGCGCAGCCCGTCGACCACCGCCGGGGGGATCTGCTGCTGGTCGCCGGTGATCTGGGTGTCACGGCCCTCGATCAGCCGCGGCACGGGGGTGTGCCCGGCCGCGACGGTGGCCGCGGCCAGGGCCATGCCGAACGGGCTGGCCAGCACCTTGCCCTGGCCGAAGCCGTCCTCGGTGCGCTCGGTCAGGTTGACCGTCGGCGGCACCGATCCGCTGACGGTGCTCAGCCCGGGGATGTCGTAGTCGGGCCCGATGCCGTACTGCGAGGCGGCCTGGGTCAGTCCGCGCGGCGGCATCCTGCTGGCAAGTTCGGCGAACGTGGTGTTGCACGAACTGGCGAAGGCCCGCGACATCGGCACGGTGCCGAGGTCGAAGCCGCCGTAGTTGGGTACGGTGCGGTGGCCGATGTCCATGGTGCCCGGACACCCCAGAAGTGTGTTCGGCGTTGCCATCTGGCGTTCGATGGCCGCGCCCGCGGTGATGATCTTGAACGTCGATCCGGGCGGGAACAGACCCATGGTGGCCAGCGGGCCCTCCCGGTCGGCCGCCGAGTTCTGGGCCACCGCGAGGATCTCGCCGGTGGACGGCTTCATCACGACGATCATCGCCTGCTTGTCGGTGAAGCCGACCGCGTTCTGCGCGGCGGTCTGCACGGCACGGTCGAGGGTGATGCTCACCGACGGCGCCGGCTGACCCGGCACTTCGTTGAGGACGTCGACGTCGACGCCGTTCTGGTTGACCGTGACCACCCGCCAGCCGGGATCACCGTCGAGGTCCTCGGCCACCGTCTTCTTGATCTCGTTGACCACCGCGGGCGCGAAAGTCGGGTCGGTCGGCACCATTTCGGGCTGCGGGGTGATCACCACGCCGGGCACCGCGGCGAGTGCGCCTGCGACCGCGTCGTGGTCGGCCTGGTTCAGCGTGACCAGACCCAGCGGGCCCTTCTTGGAACTGGCCAGCTCGGCCAGCCGCTGCGCGTCGAGGGTGTTGTCGAACCGGTGCAGCGCGCCGACGATCGTGTGCGCGGTGGGCATCAGGTCGGCGCCGGCGGCCTTGGCGTCGAGTGCGAAGTGGTACCGGTAGCCGGGCACCAGCACGTTGGTTCCGGTGCGCTCGTGCACCGAGGCTCGCGGCGGGGCGTCGGCGCGCAGCGCGAAGCTCTGGTTCTCCCCCAGCCTGGGATGCAGTCCGGTGGCACCCCACCGCACCTCCCACCGGCCCTCATCGCGCACCAGGTTCAGCTGTCCGTCGTAGGTCCACGTCCGGTTCTTGGGCAGGTGCCAGGTGTAGCGGTAGGTCACGCTGCCGGTGTCCTCGGCGTACTTCGAGCTCAGGATCTGTGCGTCCAGCCCGGTGGCCTGCAGTCCCGCCCAGGCCTCGTTGAGTGCTGCCCGCGCCGCCTCCGGCCGGTCGGCCAGCTGCGCCGCGGCGTTGGTGTCGCCGGTGGCCAGCGCTGCGAAGAACTTCTCGGCGGTGGGTTCGGGGCCGTTGGGCCGCGGGGTGCACGCGCCGAGCGTCAGCACCAGCGCGGCCGCCGTCGCCAACCCCGTCATCCGTGTTGCGTGTGTGAACAGTGTTGCCATTGAGTCAGATGTTAAGAAGTAACGATCCGATTTCGGTGCAGGCGCACCGCGCGCCTTCGAGGAGAAAGGTCAGCCGCCTGCCGCCGGCGCCCTGACCACCAGCGGCACCGCCGGGAAGTACGCGGCCATCTCGGACCGGGACGCCCGTAACGCCGCGGTCCCGTAACCCTGCTTGCGGTGCGCGGGGTGGATCCAGATGCGCACACCGACCTCACCGTCGACCAGGTCACCGAACACCATGCCGACCTTCGCCGAACCGACCTCGGCCACCAGCCACGCGGCCTCCTCGGCGGCCACCCGGGCCACCGCGGCGGCGATCTCCTCACTGAGATCGCCTGCAGGCGCGTCGGTTCCGTCACCGGCCGAACGCATGTCCCCTGTCCGGGCGGCGAAGATGTCGCGATCCCGGTCGGGGCTGAAAGGCCGCAGCATCAGCCTGCGCGCGGACCCCGGCAGCTGCTCCGGCGGGGTGTAGTCCTGCTCCCGGCTGGTGAGGTTCTGCAGTTCGGCGGCGATGCGGCGCCGCGAGACCTTGGTGAGCCGGTCGAAGGACAGCCGCAGCACGGCTTCGGCGGCTTCGTGCGAGGTGTCGAGCAGATCGGCCAGCGCTTCGATGGCCGCGTCGTAGTCCTCGGAGGCGACGACCGTGTCGAGCACCTCGTGCCGACGTTCCAGAGCGTGGACCAGCGCAGCGGCAATGTCGCGGCTCGCCGCGGTCGCCATCTCGCGGCTCGCCGCGGTCGCCATCTCGCGGCTCGCCGCGGTGCGGTTCGTCGTCACGTCGGGCTCGGTCATGCGTGCAGCGTAAGGGTCCGGCCCGGTCAGTCGAGCAGCACCGTCGCGAACGACGCGATCTCGGTGAAGCCGATGCGCGCATACGTCGCGCGGGCGACGGTGTTGAAGCTGTTGACGTACAGGCTCGCGATGCGGCCGCTGCCCACCACCGCGGCCGCTACCGCGGCGGTGCCTGCGGTGCCGATGCCCCGGCCGCGCTGGTCCGGATGCACCCACACGCCCTGGATCTGCCCGACCGCCGGGGACTGCGAGCCGACCTCGGCCTTGAACACCACCTCGCCGCGGTCGAACCGGGCCCACGCCCGGCCCGCGGCGATCAGGCCGGCGACCCGCCGGCGGTAGCCCCGCCCGCCGTCGCCGACGCGGGGGTCGATGCCGACCTCGCCGATGAACATATCGATCGCGGCGACGAGGTAGGCGTCGAGCTCCTCCATCCGCACCGGGCGCACGGCCGGGTCGACGGGGCACGCCGGGGCGGTCTGCAGCGCCAGCAACGGCTGATGGGCCCGCACGTCGCGGGCCGGGCCCCACACCGGTTCGAGGCGCTGCCACATCGGCAGCACCAACTCGGCGCGGCCGACCAGCGACGAGCACCGGCGGGCACTGCTCATCGCCTTGTCCGCGAACGCATTCAGGTCGTTGGGCGCCCCTCGCAGCGGGATCAGGTTGGCCCCGGCGAAGCACAGCGACTCGTTGGCCCGCCTGCGCGTCCACAGTTCGCCGCCGATGTTGGACGGGTCGATGCCGTGCTCGGCGACCCGGGCGGCGACCATGCAGGAGGCCACGGGATCGTCGTCGAGAACCTCGCGGACGGCGACCATGTCACGGATGTCGCGCACCACCGACACCCTTCGCTCGTCAACGAGGCGAAAAAGCGGAGGAGCCGACATCTGGACTCTTTCTGAACTGACCCTGACCACCCGGCCCCACCCCGTGGGGCCGTCTATCAGCTTACGGTCACAACAGGCGAACCGGAGGCACCTTCTGCGCCCTGTGCGTCGCCCGCCTGCCGACCCATCTCCTCGGCCAGCCGCAGCGCCTCCTCGATGAGGGTCTCCACGATCTGCGCCTCCGGGACGGTCTTGATGACCTCACCCTTGACGAAGATCTGCCCCTTGCCGTTTCCGGAGGCCACCCCCAGGTCGGCTTCGCGGGCCTCGCCGGGTCCGTTGACGACACAGCCCATCACCGCCACCCGCAGCGGCACGTCCATGCCCTCCAGCCCGGCGGTCACCTCGTTGGCCAACGTGTAGACGTCCACCTGGGCACGGCCGCACGACGGGCACGACACGATCTCCAGCCCGCGCGGGCGCAGGTTCAGCGACTCCAGGATCTGGTTGCCGACCTTGACCTCTTCGGCCGGCGGCGCGGACAGCGACACCCGGATGGTGTCGCCGATGCCCTTGGACAGCAGCGCACCGAAGGCCACCGCGGACTTGATGGTGCCCTGGAACGCCGGGCCGGCCTCGGTGACGCCGAGGTGCAGCGGGTAGTCGCACTGCGCGGCGAGCTGCTCGTAGGCCGCGACCATCACCACGGGATCGTTGTGCTTGACGCTGATCTTGATGTTGCCGAAGCCGTGCTCCTCGAACAGCGACGCCTCCCACAGCGCGGACTCGACGAGCGCCTCCGGCGTGGCCTTGCCGTACTTCTTCAACAGTCGCGGATCCAGCGATCCGGCGTTGACCCCGATGCGGATCGGGATGCCGGCATCACCGGCGGCCTTGGCGACCTCGGCCACCCGGCCGTCGAACTCCTTGATGTTGCCCGGGTTCACCCGCACCGCAGCACATCCGGCGTCGATCGCGGCGAAGATGTACTTGGGCTGGAAGTGGATGTCGGCGATCACCGGGATCTTCGACTTCTTCGCGATCACCGACAGCGCGTCGGCGTCCTCCTGCCGGGGGCAGGCCACCCGGACGATGTCGCAGCCGGACGCGGTCAGCTCGGCGATCTGCTGCAGCGTGGCGTTGATGTCGTGGGTCTTGGTGGTGCACATCGACTGCACCGAGATCGGATGGTCGCTGCCGACGCCGACGTCGCGCACCATCAGCTGGCGGGTCCTGCGACGGGGAGCCAACACCGGCGCAGGCGGCGCGGGCATCCCCAGGCCGATTGAGGTCATGACTGAATCTCCTACTGGAACAACGTGATCGGATTGACCACGTCAGCGGTCACGGTGAGCAGCGTGAAACCCAACATCGCGATGATCACCACGTAGGTGAGGGGCATCAGCTTCAGATAGTTGACGGGCGCCGCGGCGACCTTGCCGCGCAGCTCGCGGATCTTGTTGCGCACGCGCTCGTACAGGGCGATCGCGATGTGTCCGCCGTCGAGGGGCAGCAGCGGGATCAGGTTCACCGCGCCGAGCACGAAGTTCAGCTGTGCCAGAAAGAACCAGAACGCCACCCAGATGCCGTGTTCGACGGTCTCCCCGCCGATCCGGGACGCACCGACCACGCTGATCGGCGTCTCGGGATCGCGTTCCCCGCCGGTGATCGATTCGACGAGTGCGCCGACCTTGGTCGGGATCTTCACGATCGCCTTGCCGAGTTCCACCGCGAGGTCCTTGGTGAACACCACCGTGCCGGGCACCGCGGTCAGCGCGTTGTACTGCGTCGGCCCGAACTGCGCGGCGGTCACGCCGATGCTGCCGACGTCCACCGGAACGGCGGGACCGCCGTCCTCGCCGGCGACGTAGCGCTGGCTCGGGGTGACGTCGACGGTGGTGGTGAACTCCCGCGTCCGGCCGTTCTCGTCGCGCTGGACGGTCAGCGTGGTGGGGCCGTTCTGCTGACGCACGGCGTCGACGAGGGCGTCGAACGTGGGCACCTCGGTGTCACCGACCTTGGTGATCACGTCGCCGCCCTGGATGCCTGCCGCGGCCGCCGGGCTGTTGGCGATGCAGTCCCCCAGCTCGCCCTGGCTGACCTCGGACTTGATGCACGAGGTCTCCCCGACCACCGCGGTGGTCGGCGCCTTGATGTTGGGCAGACCCCAGATGACCGCGATCGCGTAGATCAGCACGAGGCCGATGACGAAGTTCATCGCAGGCCCGGCGAACAGCACGGCCACCCGCTTCCAGGTCTTCTGCCGGTACATCGCGTACGGCCGGTCCTCGGGGTCGAGTTCCTCGACCGCGGTCATGCCCGCGATGTCGCAGAACCCGCCGAGCGGCACGGCCTTGACGCCGTACTCGGTCTCGCCGAGCTTGTTGGGCCTGCGGGTGGACCACAGGGTCGGCCCGAAGCCGACGAAGTAGCGGCGCACCTTCATGCCTGTGGCGCGCGCCACCCACATGTGGCCGCATTCGTGCAGCGCGACAGACACCAGAATGGCGATCGCGAACAGCGTCACGCCGAGCACGTACATCATCCGGGGGTGAGTCCTATCATCTGCTACCTGCGGGTTCCCGCTCGACGGCGCGCCTGGCCCGGTCACGGGCCCAGTCCTGCGCGTCGAGTACGTCATCCACGGTAGCTGGTTCGGCCGCCCACTGGTCGGCAGCGCGCAGGACGTCGGCCACAGTGCGCACGATCGCCGGGAAGCGGATCCGGCCGGCGAGGAACGCCGCAGCCGCCTCCTCGTTGGCCGCGTTGTACACCGCGGTCAGGCAACCGCCGCCCCGGCCGGCCTCCCGGGCCAGGGCCACAGCCGGGAACACCTCGTCGTCGAGCGGTTCGAAATCCCAGCGCGAGGCGGTGGTGAAATCGCACGCCGCGGCGGCGCTCGCGACGCGCGCGGGCCAGTTCAGCGCCAGCGCGATCGGCAACTTCATGTCCGGCGGGCTGGCCTGGGCGAGGGTGGATCCGTCGGTGAACGTGACCATCGAGTGCACGATCGACTGCGGGTGCACCACCACCTCGATGCGGTCGTAGTCGACACCGAACAGCAGGTGCGTCTCGATCAGCTCAAGGCCCTTGTTGACCAGCGACGCCGAGTTCAGCGTGTTCATCGGCCCCATCGACCAGGTCGGGTGCGCCGCGGCCTGCTCCGGGGTGACGTCCTCGAGGCGCTCGGCGGTCCAGCCGCGGAACGGGCCGCCCGAGGCGGTGAGCACCAGCTTGGCCACCTCGTCTCCGCTGCCGCCGCGCAGGCACTGGGCCAGCGCGGAATGCTCGGAGTCCACGGGCACGATCTGGCCGGGCGCGGCCGCCTTCTGCACCAGCGGCCCACCGGCCACCAGGGATTCCTTGTTCGCCAGCGCCAGCCGCGCGCCGGTGGCCAGCGCCGCCAGTGTCGGCTGCAGGCCGAGCGCGCCGACGAGCGCGTTGAGCACGACGTCGACACCGGTCGTCGCCGCGACGTCCTCGATCAACCGGGTGGCCGCATCCGGCCCGGCGTGGGTGACCCCGCCCAGCGTCGCGGCGGCGGCCTCGTCGGCGACGGCGACGCGCGACACGCCGGTCTCGGCGCGCTGCCGGTCCAGCAGCGCGGTGTTGCCGCCGCCTGCGGCCAGTCCGACGACCTCGAAGCGGTCCGGGTTGGCCGCGATGACCTCGAGCGCCTGGGTGCCGATGGACCCCGTGCTGCCCAGAATCAGTACGCGCCGACGCGCCCCGGTTTCGCTCACCGACCCATTGTGCCGCCCGCCGGTCGGGAATCTCCAAGTGTGACGCGACTGTGACGCCGGCCCGTCCGGACCAATCCAACCGCGCCGCAGCTGGGAATCACCCGTGTGCCAATTCAGTGCGGGCAACGGTGTCCGTCCACGAAGGGATTCAGGAAATGATGACAACTCGCCGGAAGTCAGCCGCAGTGGCGGGAATCGCCGCGGTGGCCATCCTCGGTGCGGCCGCGTGTTCGAGTGAGGACGGTGGGAGCACAGCCTCGTCGGCCAGCAGCACCGCCTCGTCGGCCATGGCATCGGCGACCGACGAGATGACCACGTCGTCGTCGATGGCCCCTGCGGCCGATCCCGCGGCCAACCTCATCGGCTCCGGTTGCGCGGCATACGCCGAGCAGGTCCCCGAGGGCCCCGGCTCGGTGGCCGGCATGGCAGCCGAACCGGTGACCGTGGCGGCGTCGAACAACCCGATGCTCAAGACGCTGACCCAGGCGCTCTCCGGCCAGCTCAACCCGCAGGTCAATCTGGTCGACACCCTCGACGGCGGCGAGTTCACCGTGTTCGCGCCGACCGACGACGCGTTCGCGAAGATCGACCCGGCCACGCTGGAGACCCTCAAGACCGACTCCGCGTTGCTGACCAGCATCCTCACCTACCACGTCGTGCCCGGCCAGGCCGCGCCCGATCAGGTCGCAGGCGAGCACTCCACGGTGCAGGGCGCGCCGCTGACGGTCATCGGTGCCGGCGACGACCTGAAGGTCAACGACGCCGGGCTGGTGTGCGGTGGCGTCAAGACCGCCAACGCCACCGTCTACATGATCGACACCGTTCTGATGCCGCCCCCCGCCAACTGAATCACCGATCGACCACTGGAAGGAATCTCACGACCATGAACATCAGCATGAAAACTCTTGCCGGAGCGGGCTTCGCGATGAGCGCCGCCGTCGGACTGTCACTGGGCGCCGCGGGAACCGCCGCGGCCGCGCCCGTCGGACCGGGCTGCGCGGCCTACGTGCAGCAGGTGCCGGACGGTCCGGGATCGGTGCAGGGCATGGCCAGTTCGCCGGTGTCGACCGCCGCGGCCGACAACCCGATGCTCACCACGCTGTCGCAGGCCATCTCGGGCCGGCTCAATCCGAACGTCAATCTCGTCGACACCCTCGACGGCGGCGAGTTCACCGTGTTCGCGCCCACCAATGCCGCGTTCGCCAAGATCGACCCGGCCACGCTGGAGACCCTCAAGACCGACTCCGCGTTGCTGACCAGCATCCTCACCTACCACGTCGTGCCCGGTCAGGCCGCGCCCGACCAGGTCGTCGGCGAGCACGTCACCGTCGAGGGGGCGCCGCTCACGGTGTCCGGCATGGCCGACAGCCTCAAGGTCAACAATGCCTCGGTGGTGTGCGGCGGCGTGCAGACCGCCAACGCCACGGTGTACCTGATCGACACCGTGCTGATGCCGCCGCCAGCGTAGCCGGCGGCACCACAGAAGAGGGTCCCCCGCGCACGGTCCCCCCGGCCGGTGCGGGGGACCCTCGCGTCAGCGGGGCGGGAACGCTTCCGGATGACCGTTCCGTCACCTTTGCCCGCACCGGTTTCCCCGCCGGTGACAGCGGGCAGCATCAACGCCATGACCGCCGTGCTGTGGTTGCGCCGCGATCTGCGGCTCACCGATCTGCCCGCACTGCGGGCCGCCGCCGACACGGACGGCGCCGGAACCGAGGTGCTCGCCTGCTACGTGCTGGACCCGCGGCTACGGGCCTCGTCGGGACCGCGGCGGCTGCAGTACCTCTACGACGCACTGCGCGACGTGCAGCAGAGCCTGGACGGGCGCCTGCTGGTGACCGAGGGCGATCCCCGCCGCGGCTCCCCGCGCTGGCCGAGGCGGTCGGGGCGTCCTCGGTACACGTGTCCGACGACTTCACCCCGTTCGGCCGGCGGCGCGACGAGCAGGTCCGCGACGCGCTCGGCGACGTCGAGTTGGTGGCCACCGGGTCGCCCTACCTGGTCTCCCCCGGCCGGGTGACCAAGGCCGACGGCACCCCGTACAGGGTGTTCACCCCGTTCTTCGACGCCTGGCGCAGGCACGGCTGGCGAGCCCCGGCGGAGTCCGGTGCGGCGACGGCGCGCTGGATCGACCCCGCCGACGTCGCGGGCCGCCATGCCGTCGAGATCCCCGATCCCGGCGTCGCACTGGAGCTGCCCGCCGGGGAGACGGCTGCGCTGCAGGCGTGGCGGAGCTTCGTCGCCGACGGACTGGACGACTACGCCGAGGACCGCAACCGCCCCGATCTCGCCGCCACCAGCCGGATGTCGGCCCATCTGAAGTTCGGCGCCATCCACCCGCGCACCCTGGCCGCCGACCTGGGCAGCGGCCGAGGCGCGCAGGCCTATCTGCGGGAGCTGGCGTTCCGGGATTTCTATGCTTCGGTGGTGCGCGAATGGCCCGACAGCACCTGGTGGAACTGGAACAGGAGCTTCGACGCGATCGAGGTCGACGACGACGGCGACGCCGAACGGACCTTCGAGGCGTGGAAGCGCGGCAGGACCGGTTTCGCGATCGTCGACGCCGGGATGCGGCAACTGGCCGAGGTCGGCTTCATGCACAACCGGGTCCGGATGATCGCCGCGTCGTTCCTGGTCAAGGACCTGCACCTGCCGTGGCAGTGGGGGGCGCGCTGGTTCCTCGAGCAGCTCGTCGACGGCGACATGGCCAACAACCAGCACGGCTGGCAGTGGGCCGCGGGCAGCGGCACCGACGCCGCCCCGTACTTCCGGGTGTTCAACCCCGGCACCCAGGGCAAGAAGTTCGACCCGTCCGGGGACTACGTGCGGCGCTGGGTGCCGGAACTGGCCGGCGTGGCCGACGTGCACAATCTCGGCGCCGACCGTCCCGAGGATTACCCGCAGCCGCTCGTGGACCACGGGCAGGAACGGGCCGAGGCGCTGCGCCGCTACGGCGCCATCAGCTGAAGCGCCGGTACGGCGCGCTCGGCTGACTACTTCGAGGTCTGGCCCGCGTCGAGCGGGATCGCGGCGCCGGTCATGTAGCGGCCCGACGGCCCGCACAGGTAGACCATCAGGTCGCTGACGTCGTGGGGTTCCATCATCGGCAGCTGCAGCAGCGGCTGCTGCGCGGCGCTGAACGACGGGTGCTCGCCGGCCCACTCGGCCAGCGCCTCGTTGAGCACCATCGGGGTCGCGACGCCGCCGGGATGCACCGAGTTGACCCGGATGTTCTTCTCGGCCAGCGAGCGGGCGAAGTGCCGCATCACGCCGACGACGCCGTGCTTGGCGGCGGTGTAGCCGGCCGCGCCGTGGCTCATGGTGTCGAACCCGGTGCTGACCGAGGTGAACCCGGCGGCCGAGCTGGTGATCACGATCGCGCCGCCGTCGGGGTTGCGCAGCAGCGCCGGGAGCGCGGCCTCGATGGTGAAGTACACGCCGTTGAGCATCACCGAGATCGCGTCGGTGAACGCGGTGATGTCGCGGCCGGGCGCGCCCGCGGCGGGCAGAATGCCGGCGTTGGCCAGCACGAAGTCGAGGCGACCGAACTCCGCGACGCCCCGGTCCACCACTTCGGCGAGGCGGTCGCGGTCGCGCACGTCGCCGCGCTCGGCCACGATCCGGCGGCCGGTCTTCTCCACCAGCCGCACCGTCTCGTCGAGGTCCTCGGGGGTGGCCATCGGGTAGGCGACGCTGTCGAGCTGGTCGCACAGGTCGTAGGCGATGACGTCGGCGCCCTCCTCGGCGAACCGCACGGCGTGCGCACGGCCCTGACCGCGGGCCGCGCCGGTGATGAAGACGACCTTGTCCTGCAGGATCTGGGATGCCATGACCGCGGAGCCTACTGGCCTTCACCGAGGTCTACGGCGGTCCGTAGTAGGCCTGTGCCAGAATTGGCGTCAGTTGTCAGCCCGACCATGAGGAGCAGCCGTGGCAAGCACCGAGGTGGAACGACGCACTGGTGTCGACGTCGAAGACGTGCCGTCCGCCCAGTGGGGCTGGTCGACGGAGAACTACCGCTTCTACCAGATCGGTGGCCTGCTGGTCGCCGGCTTCCTGCTGCTGATGATCCACGGCAACCACACCGGCCGCGTCGAGGACTGGTTCATGGTCGGCTTCGCGGCCATGGTGCTCGGGTTCGTGGCACGCAGCTGGTACATCCACCGCTACCGCGACACCCAGTAGCTCTTCAGACGATGGGGTCTCTTCAGACGATGGAGAGGCGCCGGTACGCACCGGCGTGCAGCGGGTGCAGCACCTCGACCCCCGCGCCGCCGGAATCGGTGGCCGATGCCGCGCGCAGTGCGTGGGTCTTGAACGCTTCGGCGGCCGCGGACGGACGGTGAGCGATCGTGGCCGGCCCTGCGGGACTGCCCTCTCCCCACACCGCGACGGTGACGCCCGGCCGGGCTGCGACCCGGCGCAACCGGTGACGGATGGACGCGTCGGCGTCGAGCATCCGGTCCTGCACCGCCACGGTCGTGCCGGCCGCGATCCCGTCCAGAAACGTCTCGACGTCCGCCGGCTCCGGGTGCGCCGACACCCCGAGGATGGCCAGCGCCCGGGTGTCGACCGGCCCGGACACCAGCACCCTGACGTCCCATCCCCCGCGTGCGCGGTCGCACAGGAACCCGCCGACCGCTGCCACGACCGGCGCGACCCCGCAGGCCAGCACCACGACGCCGTGGCGGGCCGGGCCTGCGCCCGCGCCACTGACCGAACGGAAGCGCCGCGACGCCACTAGCGCTCCGACAGCGGCATCAGATCGGCGCCGTCGGGCGGATACCAGAGCGCGGCGCTGACGAAGCTCTCGACCGCGAGATCCGGCGCCACCTGTCCGGTGGTCTGCAGGGCCCGCGCCTTGAAGGCCCGCGCGGCCGCGCTGAGACGGTGCACCACCTTGTCGAACCGGCCGTCCGATCCGACCGGGGACGGGTCACCCCAGACGGTGACCTCGGCCCGCGCGGCGTCGACCAGGTCCAGCACGCGCTCGCGCAGGCGCTCGTCGTCGCGCAGCACCCTGGCGTCGACCGCGACCGCGGCCGTGCCCGGCGGTGCGGTCAGGGCGGGCTGATGCGCGTCGACGTCGAGGCCGAGGATCGTCAGCGCCCGGACGTCGCGATCCGGCGGCACCGCCACCGTGACCTGCCAGCCGGCCCGCGCCCGGTCACACAGCCAGCCGCCGGCCGCGGCGACGACCCCGTCGACGTCGGCCGCGATCACGTGAAGGTCGTAGGTGTGCACGGTCTCGCCGTCGATGCGGACTCCGGACCTCTTCCCGGATGGACCCGCGACGCTGCCTGTCTCGAACGTCCGAGCTCTCACCGTCTGCCTCCACATCTTCGGCGCGCATCGCGTGGCGCCTTCGATAGCGTGACATTTATGATGGCATCTGTAAAGTATCGATCGGATCTCGGTGCGCGCGGGAAATCGTCGACGCGCCGCGAAAGAGTGCGCCGAACAACAGGTTCCGGACTTCGGTACGATTCAGAGCGCCGGCGCGACCGGCATCGTCTTCTCGACAGGTGTCAGGATCTCCGACAGCCCTGCGGCGGCCCGGATCTCCACGAACGACGCGAGCAACGCATCGGTGGCCTCGTGCGGGTCCTTCAGTGTGGAGTCGTCGGTCAGCACCGAGATCGAGAGCTGATCGACGTAGCTCCACACTGTGATGTTGATGCCGCTGCCGGCAACGATCGGGCCCACCGAGTAGATCTCGTCGACGACGGCGCCGTCCATCACGCCGCGCTCCCTCGGACCCGGCACGTTCGAGACGGTCAGGTTCATCACCATCGAGGACTCCAGGCGACGGGCCTGCGACCGGAAGATGTGCGGAGTGGCGGCCGGCGGCAGATAGGTCAGCCAGTTCGGCAGCAGCATCGCCCCGAGCAGCTGGTGATTGTCCTTGGCGATGGCCGTCGCCGTCGCGGTGAGCCGTACCCGAGCGATGGGATCCGCCACATGGACCGGCAAAGACGGTGTCATATAAGTGAATTCGTTACCGAACAGCCGCTCCGGCGAGGTGTTGAAGCTGACCGGGACACCCGCGATCAGCGGGGAGTCGGCTTTCCCGTCGTAACGCAACTGCAGTTCGCGCAGCGCACCGGCCGCGGTCGCCAGCACGATGTCGTTCAGCGTGACCCCGAGATGCCGGGCCGTCTCCTTGACATCCGCGAGCGCCAGCGGCGCGGTCGCGAAGCGCCGACCCGGTGTGACCACGTGGTTGAAAAAGGTCGGCGGCGGCGCGAAGTTGCGCGCCAGGTCCGGATGACGCCCGCGCTCCCTGGCCTGCCTCCGCACCCGCGAGACTCCGGTTGCGGTCTCGTTGACCAGCCGGGGCAGCCGTCGCACCTGGCGCACGTGATCGCGTGCCGCGGCCTTGAGCAGGTTTCTCGGCGCGGTCGAGTCGGCGGGCGACTCGGGCATCTGGCCGCCGATCCCCGGTTCGCGCGGTTGGATCGCCATCGCCAGCTGATTGGCCGACGCGACACCGTCGGCCAGCACGTGGTGGACCTTGTGGATGACTGCGATCTTGTTGTCCGCCAACCCTTCTGCGACATACATTTCCCACAGCGGATACCGTCGGTCCAGGGGCGTGCCCGCGATCTCGCCGATCAGCTGGTCGAGTTCGCGGCGACCGCCCGGCGCCGGCACCCGCGCCCTGCGCACGTGATAGTCGACGTCGATCTCGGCGTTCTGCACCCACATCGGGTGGTGGAACTTCAGCGGGATGTCGACGAGCTGATAGCGCAGCGGGGCCAGCGCGTGCAGCCTGGCCAACGCGGCGCGCCGGAAGAACTCGAAGTCGAAGCCCTCGACTGCGGACACGTCCAGCACACCGATCTTGAGGGTGTGCATGTGGACTTCCGGGGTCTCGCTGTAGAGCATCATGGCGTCCACGCCATTGAGTCGTCTCACGCGGCCACCCCGTTCGTCGTCCACCCGGTTGCAAGGTGGTACCCGTTTCGTAGATCTTCGTCACTTTGCCGCTGCGGGGTGGTCTGTTGTTAGAAGAATCTCACTCACCAAAATCTCACCCACGACGTCCGAGCGGAGGGGTCCAGCTGTTGACTGCGACGGATCATGTTGTCGGCGGAGCGCTTCGATGAGTCTGGTGGCGGGCAGCGGCCCGCTCAGCCGGGACCGGGCCGGCCGGTTCAGCCCAGAGGTGTCCGGCGACCTGGTCTACATCGAGCCGCATCCGCGGCGGGTGCAGGCGCTCGTCGACGGGCGCACCGTGCTCGACACCGAGGACGCGGTGATGGTGCACCGGCGGGGTGAGCCGCTGAGCTACGCGTTCACGACCACGGACATCGGTGATCTGCCGAGCACGCCGGTTCCGGAGCTGCCCGGTTTCGCGGTGGTGCCGTGGTCGGCCGTCGACGCCTGGCTGGAGGAGGGCCGCCGGCTGGTGCACTACCCGCCCAACCCGTACCACCGTGTCGACTGCCGCCCCACCTCCCGTGCGCTGCGGGTCGTCGTCGCCGGGACCGTGCTGGTCGACACCGCCAACACCGTGATCGTGTTCGAGACGGCGTTGGCGCCGCGGCTCTACGTCGACCCGGCGCTGGTCCGCACCGATGCGCTCCGGCGCTCCGAGACGGTCACCTACTGCAACTACAAGGGTTACGCGACGTACTGGGACGCCGTCGTTGGTGACGCGGTGGTCGGTGAGCTGGTGGTCGAGGACGTGGCGTGGAGCTACACCGACCCACCGCCGGAGAGCCTGCCGATCGCCGGCATGCTCAGCTTCGACGCGGACAAGGTCGAGATGAGCGCACAGCTGCCGGGCGTCGCCCGGTAGCCGCCGACGGGAAGCGCTACTTCGCCACCCGATAGGGTCGGCTTCTTGTGACAGGTGTCAAGCAGAGCTGGATCGCCGACCTTCTGCGCTTCGACCGCCGGGACGACGTGTTCGTCACCCGGCCGACCGCCGCCGGGCCCGGCTCCCGGCTGTTCGGCGGGCTGATCGCCGCGCAGGCACTGGGCGCTGCCGGGGCCACGGTGGGGGCGGGCAAGCTGCCGCAGTCGCTGCATCTGTACTTCGTCCGCGGCGGTCGCTACGGCGACGAGGTGGAACTGCACGTGGAGCGCACCCGCGACGGCCGCTCCTTCGACACTCGCCGCGTCACCGCCGTCCAACGGGGCGCGGTGATCCTGGAGATGATCGCGTCCTTCCATGTGCCGGAGCCGGGCGCCGAGGAACACCCCTCCCCCGCGCCGTCGGTGGCGCTGCCCGACGCGTGCGCGAAAGAACCCGACATCGAGTTCGCCGACCGCTTCGAGATCCGCACCCGGCCCGAGGACGACTCGGTCTTCGCGGTGCCCCCGTTCTGGATCCGCACCCGCGACGAGATCGAGAACGACCCACTGCTGCGCGCGTGCACGCTGACGTTCCTGTCCGACTTCGGGCCGGTGCCGGTGGCCCGGCCGTCCGGCGTCCCGCTCGAGCCGGAGCCCGGGTCTTCGACTTTTGCTGCCAGCCTGGATCATTCGGTGTGGTTCCACCGCGCGTTCACCCCGCACCACTGGCACCGGTACGAGGTGCATCAGCTCAACGTGGGCGACTCCCGCGGGCTGGTGCGCGGTTCGCTCTACGACACCGACGGCACGTTGATCGCCACCACGACGCAGGAGGCGTTGTGGCGCTGTTAGTTCAATAGCGGCTCGGCGCCATCCGGGCTTGGGTAGGTTCGGCCGGGTGTCGACGCTGACGAACCGCCAGATTGTGTTGCGCCGCCGGCCACAGGGGTTGGTCGCACCCGAGGACACCGAGCTGGTGACCACGCGTGCCCCCGAACCCGCGGCCGGCGAAGCCCTGGTGCGCACCACCTACGTCGGCGTCGACGCGGCCGTGCGGACCTGGCTCGACGACCAGCCCGGCTATCTGCCGCCGGTCGGCCTGGGTGAGGTGATCCGCGCCGCCGGCATCGGCGAGGTGATCGAAAGCCGTTGTCGCGCCTACACGGTCGGCGACATCGTGACGACGTTGACCGGGTTCCAGGAGTACACGACCGTGCGCGACGACCTGTTCACCACGCCGGTGCCCGGCCCGGGCGACCGGGTGGACCAGCTGGCGGTGATGTCGGTCTACGGGCCGACGGGCGCCACCGCGTATTTCGGCATGACCGGGATCGGCCGCCCGCAGCCCGGCGACACGGTCGTGGTGTCGGCCGCGGCCGGGGCCACCGGATCGGTGGCCGGGCAGATCGCCAAGATCGCCGGGGCGCGGGTGGTCGGTATCGCCGGCGGGCCGGACAAATGCCGGGCGGTGGTGCAGGACTTCGGATTCGACGCCTGCATCGACTACCGCAACGACGACCTGCCCGCGGCGCTGCGCCTGCACTGCCCGAAGGGCGTGAACGTGTACTTCGACAACGTGGGCGGACCGATCCTCGACGCGGTGCTCGGCAGGCTCGCGCACAAGGCCAGGGTGGTGCTGTGCGGGGTGATCTCCAGCTATCTCACCGGCGAGCACCCGGGACCGGCGAACTACGTCAATCTGCTCGCCAAAACCGCGTCGATGCAGGGTTTCAACGCCCTCGACGAATGGGGGCGCTTCGACGAGGCGTTCGCCGCGCTGCGCGGCTGGGACGAGCAGGGCCTGCTCACTCACCGCGAAACCATCTTCGACGGCATCGAATCCTGTGTGGACGCGCTCAACGGCCTGTTCACCGGCGCCAACATCGGCAAGACGCTGGTCAGGCTCGCCGGGTCGTGAGCGACGCCGGGGCGATGACCGATTCGCCGAACTCCTCGATGGTCTCCAGTGTGTGCGCGAGGCTGTCCCCCGGCACCGTCACCTGAATCCAGGTCACCCCGGCCTTTTCGAGTTCGGCCACGCCGGAGAGGAATTCGTCGGCGTTGAAGTCGGTGGACCCCGGAGAACCACCCGTGTCGTTGGTGAACGTGATGTCGACGCCGGACGGATCGCGGTCCGCATCCTCCAGGCGGCGCCGTAGGTCATCGATGCCGGCCTTCAGGTGCTCCGACGTCTCCAGCGGCGCCGTGCGGGCGGTCTGCGCCAGCAGCGCCGGGGCCCGGAAAGGGCACCAACCCTGGGCGTACCTGGCGACCCGCGCCCGTGCGGCCGAGGTGTTGCCGCCCACCCAGATCGGCGGCGGGGCGGCCGGCCTGGGATGGGCGGCGATGCCGGCGGCGCTGAAGTGCCTACCCTCGACGGTGACCTCGTCGGTGGTCCAGACGGCGCGGATCACCTTCAGCGCCTCCTCGAACAGTTCGGCACGCTCGTCGAATGCCACACCGAGAGCGGCGAATTCCCGCTTCAGATAGCCGACTCCGACGGCCAGGGTGAATCTACCGCCGGAGATCAGGTCCAGGGTGGCGCCGGCTTTGGCGACGACGAACGGGTTGCGGTACGGCAGCACCACGATGTTCGGGATCAATCGCAGCGTCGTGGTGTGGGCCGCTGCGAAGCCCATCGCCACGAACGGGTCGAGCGCGTCGTGCCCGCCCGCCTGCAGCCAGCGTCGGGTCGGCGCGGGATGGTCGGTGAAGCCGAAGCCGCCGAACCCGGCCTTCTCGGTGGCCGTGGCCACCTGCGCGATCCCGGTCCCGGTGACGAGTTCGGGATTGTAGGGATGGCTGTGCATCGGATGGGTGATCGCAAACTGCATGGCAGCCTTCCGGGTCGTCTCGCCAGAACTTCCTTCTCACTTGCGAGAATGTCGTTACCATGCAGACGGCACAATGTACAGCGCGGCACCCAGGAGGGTCATGAGCAGGCCGGAGATCGGCATCTACCTGCCCCAGATGGGCTTCGCCTTCGATGAGATCCTGCACCGGGCCCTGCGGTGCGAGGACCTCGGCATCGACTCGCTGTGGCTCTACGACCATCTGTACGGGCCGGGCATGCCGGACTATCCGTCGATGGAGGCCTGGACCCTGGCCACCGCGCTGCTGAGCCGCACCGACACGCTGCGGGTCGGACACATGGTGTTGTGCAACCAGTTCCGCCATCCGGTCACGCTGGCCAAGATGGCGACCACGCTCGACCAGATCTCCGGCGGCAGGCTCAGCCTCGGCCTCGGCAGCGGCTCCATCGAGGATGAACACCGTCGCGCCGGCCTGCCGTGGGGCACCTTCGCCGACCGGTCCGAACAACTCGGCGAGACCCTGCAGATCCTGCATCAGGCTTTCGACGACGGCCGGATCGACTTCGCGGGCAAGTACTTCACCGTCACCGACATGCCGATCGCACCGGGCGCGGTCCAGCATCCACACCCCCCGATCGTCGTCGGCGGGGTCGGCGAGAAGTTCACATTGCCGTTGGTGGCGCGGTATGCCGACGTGTGGAATGTGCCGACCTACGCTCTCGGTCAGATCAAGGAGAAGATCGCCGCTTTGCGGTCGATCTGCGACGACGTCGGCCGCGACCCGGGCACCATCACGCTCTCGATCGAGGCGGTGATGGCGCTGGCACCGGATGACGCCGCACTGCCGAAGGTGCGCAGCCTCGCCGAAAAGCGTTTCGGCGGCGAGGGATTCGGATTACACGACACCGACTTGATCGGGACACCGGCCGAGATGGCAGATCGCCTCGGCGCGCTGGTCGAGCTGGGATTCGGCCAGATCGTGTTGTTCACCCACGATCGGGCCTCGGATCAGACGCTGGAACTGCTGGCCTCGGAGGTCATTCCGCAGCTTTGATCTGCGGCGGTTTGTCCACAGATCCGAATCGGTCCACAGATGCTCCAGTAACGACCGCACCTGTCACACCCCATCGGTAGAGTCGCACACATGTTCGAAGGATCGGTTCCGGAGCCCGACCAGCTCGCCGGGCTCTCGGATGCCGAGCTCATCGACGCCGCCGCGGTGACCTCGCGGATGGAGAACGCGGTGTGTGCCCGCAAGCTGGCGCTGATGGCCGAATTGTTCATCCGCCGCGTCGACCTCGCCCCCGATGACCGACTGGACTGGTGGGTCGACCCGGAAGCGGCGGTCACCGCCGAACTGGCCGCGGCGTATCGGATAACCCAGGGGTTGGCGCTGCATCAGGCCTACCGCGCGGTGGTGCTGCGCGACCGCCTCCCCAAACTCGGGGCGCTGTTCCTGCAGGGGTTGATCAGCGAAATGTTGGTGCGCGCGATCATCACCCGCACCGACCTGATCACCGACCCGGACTTGATCGCCGCGGTCGACGCCGACCTGGCCGCCGACATCCTCGGCTGGGGACCGTTGTCGGTCAAGAAGACCGAAGCCGAGATCGACACCATCGTCGAACGCCACGACCCCGACGCCGTACGGAAGAGTCGCGAAGGCGACCTGGGGCGCACTATCGAGTTCGGCAACCCCGGTGATGCGCCCGGGTTCACCACGGTGTGGGCGCGGATGTTCGACGGTGATGCCGCTGCTGGGGAACGCACCCTGACCGCGATGGCCTACAGCGTCTGCGACGCCGACCCCCGCACCCTCGATGAGCGCCGCGAGGATGCCCTGGCCGCCCTGTTCCACGGGATCACCACCCTGGCCTGCCGCTGCGGCAACGGTGACTGCGAGGCTGCCACCAACCCCCGCCCAGTGCAGGAGATCATCGTCTACGCCCTCACCGACCACACCACCGGGCAATCGAGGACGTCCTGCGAGACCACGGCGTCCGAGTCAGAGACAGAAGAAGGAACGCAGCCCAAGCCCGCCGAGCAGACCGACGCAGACACCGACCACGCGCCCGAAGAGCCCGTCCCGGCGCCGGCGTCCACGGCGCGGCGCGGCGCACCCACCCTGATCCCGGGGCGGTCGGGCTACATCTTCGGAGCCGGGCTCATGCCCGCACCCTTCTTCGACGGCATGCTCGACAGAGCCAAGATCCGCGAGGTCATCCATCCCGGTATGTCCGGGCCCGAGCCGCGCTACACCCCCTCACGCGCACTGGCCGAATTCATCCGCTGCCGAGACCTCACCTGCCGATTCCCCGGCTGCGACGCCCCGGCCACGCTGGCCGACATCGACCACACCGTGCCCTACCCACTCGGGCCCACGCACGCCTCAAATTTGAAGTCGCTGTGCCGTTTTCATCATTTGCTGAAAACGTTCTGGACCGGCCCCACCGGGTGGCGCGACCGACAGTATCCCGACGGCACGGTCGTCTGGACCGCCCCCACCGGGCACACCTACACCACCCACCCCGGCAGCCGCCGACTCTTCCCGGCCCTGTGCACACCGACCGGCACGTTGTGGACTGGCGACCCACCAGAGCCGGTGATCAGTAACGGGCGCGGGGCGATGATGCCCAAACGCCGAAACACCCGCGCCCACAACCGAGCCCGATCCATCGAAGCCGAACGCCGACGCAACCGCAAACAACGCTTGATGCCACAAAGTCACACCCCGTGGGAATCACCCACCGGATGGCGCGAACCCGACTACGGCGACGACCCGCCACCGTTCTAAGGGACGGACCTACGTGCGCGCCGGCGAGTAGTTCGGCCGGCCGAGTCCCGGCACGTGCTGGGCGATCATGTTATGGACGGGAAAAGAGGAACGGCTTGGCAGATGGCCGCGAACCCCCGACACTGCTGCTGCCGCCCCAGGCGTGGACAAATCGCCCGTAGAAGTTTGCTCGTATAGGTCGCGCTATCCCGGACAGCTACCTGAATCGACGACCACGGCGCTGGGTACAGAGCTTCTGAATCAACGTCGCGGTGCAACTTTCGCAAACTTCTGCATTGCGCCGACGATAACGGTAGCGTAAATTTACGAGCATACATGCGTGTCGCTATTGTCCTGGGGGGATATCTATGCGCGCTACCGCTTTATTGGCCATTGCTTGCAGCCTGCTTGCCACATCCGTCACCATCAGTGCAGCTCCAGCGAATGCCGACCCGCGGGTCGGCTGTGAAACGATCAGGTGGGGATTGTTCGGTTCACAGCGTCGGACGATCTGTGACGCGCCGCGTTACTCCGACGGTAGCTGGGAACGGGCCCGCGTCATCTGGTCACCAGCCGGTTACATGCCGATTCGCACCTCATGCGGGTCCTACTCGTGCACCACCACAGGTGGCTACCATTACGACGAGAGCATCCAGGCCCGTGAGACATACCTGGTGTTCGACCATAACGTCCTGCCTGACGAACCGCGCTGGATGCCGCCCGGTACCGACATTCTTCGCTAGAAGATTCAGCCACGAATAAATCGCTGCGACTCAGCGCGCGTCAACCTTGGAAGGCTGCTCCAATGTCAGGGCATCGAGAACTGCCGGCAACAGCCAGCAGTTCCGATATGTTTGCTGGCGGCGCGGGTTATCGTCTCAAATCATGGGGAAGGGGGCACAATGAGTGCACCAGGCTGGTATCCAGATCCGTCGGGCAATGGTGGGCAAAGGTATTTCGACGGAACAGCATGGGGGCCTACAGCGCCTCCTCCGCCAACACCGCCTCAGCGCCGCCCGCATAACAACGAACGACGCTTCACCATCCACTATGGCTTTGCTCTATTGGCAATCTTCTCGCTTCTCGGCACGGTCATCCCGACCTTGTTCTGGTTCGCATCAGCAGCCAACGTAGACGTCGAGCCCGGAGCAAGTCAGTCAGAACGTGAAAGCGCCGAAGCGGCAGGCGGCATCTTGGGATTCTTTGGCGTCGGGTGGTTACTCTGGGGCGGAATGTGGACTCTGATATGGGCTGCCTTCGCAGTCCACCACACGCTCCGTAGCCGTAATAGCTGATTAAACGCTCTGTCTCACTCCCGGGCTACGCACGGTAAATGGGTGGCCCCGAATACAGCGCTGCCGACAAGACCAGACATGATGCTCGCAGGGAACTGTTGGTTGCCACCAACGTTTGCGCAACCCAGCAGGTGACCGCAAGTGCAACCGCACAGCAAGTGCGGAAGAGCGCTTCGAACACCCGAGCCCGGTCCATCGAAGCCGAACGCCGACGCAACCGCCGACAGCGCTTGTCCGACAACGACAACGCGCGAGCACACCCGCGATCACCAAGTCACACCCCGTGGGAATCACCCACCGGCTGGCGCGAACCCGACTATGGCGACGACCCACCGCCGTTCTGAGGGGATGGACCTACGTGCGCGCCGGCGAATAGTTCGGCCTGCCGAGTCCCAGCACGTGCTGGGCGATCATGTTGCGGAACACATCCAGCGTGCCGCCGTAGATGCCCACCGGCGCAGCCAGCCGGAACAGATACTCGGCGCTGAGCCCGTTCTCCACCGCCGATGCCGCACCGCCGATGTCCATCAGGTCTGGCGTGATGTCGCGCATCGTCTGCGCCAGGGCGACCCTGCCGAACATGCCCGGCGTGCTCATCGCCGCCTCCAGCCGGGCCACACTGCGCCCCAGGCGATAACCGACCGATTCGTCATCGAGCCGACCGTCGGCCGACACCTCGCCGGCCACCCGGTCGAGCTCCTCGGCGAGCAGCAGCACCTGATCGATCATCACCGCGAGCTTGCTCAATCCGTTCTCGTCGCGGTCGACGGTGCCGTGTTCGGTGTTCAGCGCATCGCGCAACACGGTCCAGCCGCCGTTGACCGGCCCCACCCGGTACCGGTCGGCGACGCGGACGTCGCTGTAGAACGTGATGTTGGTGCGATCCCCGTCGACGGTGCGGAGCGGCTGGATCTCGACGCCGTCCGAGTCCAGCGGGACCAGGAACATCGTCAGGCTCTGGTGCTTGGGCGCCGCCGGGTCGGTGTTGGTGATCAGGAAGACGTACTGGGCGTGCTGGGCGTTCGAGGTGAACATCTTCGCGCCGTTGACAATCCAGTCGTCGCCGTCGCGCACTGCCCGGGTCTTGCAGGTGGCCACGTCCGAACCGCCCTCGGGCTCGGTGTAGCCCAGGCACAACCGGATTCGTCCGGCCAGCACCCCGGGCAGGATCTCGTCACGCAACGACTGGGAGCCGAACCGCGTCACCGCGTGAGCGACCATCGAGGTCGTCCCCCAGTGGAACCACGGGGTATGCGCGCGACCGATCTCCAGTTCCCAGATCCGCCGCTGCACGGCGGTGAAACCACCGTCAGCCTCGGCGCGCCAGTCGCGTTCGAGATACCCGGCCGTGCCGAGGGCAAGATGAACGGTCTCGTCGAAGTTGTCCCCGGTCCGGCGGTCGCGGTCGATGACCTCGTCGGTCACCACCGAGGCCAGGAACTCGCGCAGCTCGGCCTGAAATGCTCGATCTCCCTCGGCGAGGCTGACTTCGGAGAAGTCCACCGTGGCACCTCCAGTTCCCGCGCCCCCTTGGCCGCCCACCTGGCAGCGTGACATTATGGCGTGACTTTGTAAAGACGCGCGGCAGGCGAGAAGGAGCTGGCATGGGAATCGTCACGACGACGTCAGAGACGGCGTTCACCCAATCCCCCGAACAGATCTACGACTTCGTGACGAACCCTGTCAACTGGACCAGGACCTACCCCGGCAGCGCGCATGTCGGCAAGGTGCCGGACAAGCTGCCGCTGGAGGTCGGCGACACCTGGACCGAGACCGGTCCCGACGGGAAGCGGATCTTCACCTGGCATCTGGCGATCGCGATGCGGCCCCGGCTGTGGATGTTCAACTCCGTCGGCAACCTCGGCCACGACAGCGAGGGCAACGGCGGCATGCCGGGCCGGATCAGTGTGCAGTACAAATTCACTCAACCCGCCGACGGCGTCACGTTGTTCAGCCGGACCATGACGGTCGAGGCCTACCGGGAATCACCCCTGCCCGACAACTTCTTCCGCATCGTGAACCCGGCCAACATCGACAGTTACCACCAGGCGATCGCCCGGGAGTTAGCGCAGGAAAGCCCGGCGTAGCGCCGCGCCCTGGATGTCGAAGAGCTGCTCGCTGACTTCCCACTCCGGGACCAGCGAGTCGAAACCGTGGCAGGTGCCGCTGAACACGTGCAGACCGGCGCCGACGCCGGACCACAGCAGTCTCAGCGCGTAGTCGATCGCTTCGTCGCGCAGCGGATCGAGCTCCGAGCAGGTGATCAGCGCGGGCGGCAGGTCGGACAGGTCCTCGGCGCGCGCGGGTACTGCGTCTTCCGGGACCTCCGTACCCGCTCCGTAGTGCCGCCACATCCACTGCACCGCTTCCCCGTCGAAGCCGGGCGTGGTGAGGAACTCCTCTTTCGACGGGGACAGCCGGTCGTCGAGCACCGGCTGGTGCAGCAGCTGGAACACCACCGGCGGCGCACTGCCTGCCGCGGCCCGCTGAGCGAGACCGGCTGCCAGCGCCGCGCCTGCGCTGCTGCCGGCCACGGCGATCATCGCCGCGTCGATCCCCAGTTCGACCGCGCTCCTGGATGCCCATTCCAGGATCGCGGCCGCATCGTCGAGCGCCGCCGGGAACGGATGCTCGGGGGCCAGCCGGTAGTCCACTGACAGCACGGTGCACCGTCCGCGGCGGGCCAGTTCGACGCACTGGCGGTGGTCGGTGTCGAGGTTGCCGAGCACGAAAGCTCCGGAATGGCAGTAGATCAGTGCCCCCGACCCGGGCACGCCGCCACGATAGATCCGCACCGTGACGTGGTGGCCCTGCGGCACCGCGATCTCACGCTGCTCGATCTCCACACCGACGGTGTCGAGTGTCCTCGCAGTCTCGGCCCGTCGTTGGTTCAGCGAGTCCCGCACGACGCCGAGAAGGTGCGGTGACAGGTCGGTGCGCGCGGCCGCGAGGTGGCGCAGGGCGGGGTCGAGGCGCTCAGCGAAGTCGTGGTCGGTCACGGCCGGCCTACCGATTGCGCCGCGGTCTGCGCGCCGACCCGGATGGCGGTCCTGCGCTGGGGTTCGGCGAAGGCGTAGTCACCGGGCTTGAAGAACCGGGTGAGCTGCCAGAACGTGCGGGCGCTGCGCGGCCACTGGGTGACCACGCGGCCGTTGGCGGCGCGGAAGTAGTTGCTGCACCGGGTCAGCCACACGGTGCCCTGCATCCAGGTGTCGATCCAGTCCAGGTAACGCGTCATGACCTCGGACCGTACCTCGATGTAGTTCCGCTTCCTGCGCCGCATGTGCCGCAGCGCCCGCACGATGTAGCGCGCCTGCGCCTCCAGGATGAAGATCACGCTGTTGGAGCCGACGTTGGTGTTGGGCCCGTAGAGCATGAAGAAGTTGGGATAGCCGGGCACGGTCATCCCGAGGTAGGCGAACGCGCCGTCGCGCCATGTCTCGCTCAGCAGCGCGCCGTCCGCGCCGCGCACCTCGATCTGCCCGAGGTAGTCCGCCGCCGCGTAACCGGTCGCGCACAGGACGACGTCGACGTCGAGTTCGGTGCCGTCCTCGGTGAGCAGCGAGCGCGCCCGCAGCCGGCGCGCGGGACTGGAGACCACCTCGACGTGCGGCTGGGTCAGCGTCTGCAGGTAGTCGGTGGCGAACACCAGCCGTTTGCATCCCAGCGGATGGTCCGGGGTGAGCTTGGCGCGCAGCGCGTCGTCGGTCACCGTGGCCTCCAACGAGCGCAGCGCGATGCTCTTGAACTCCTGGGTCTTGTCGCTGCCGTGCTCGATGACCGAGATGTTGGACTCACTGCGCAACCACAGCCGGGTGCGGTAGATCTTCTTGGCCAGCGGGATGTGGGCGAACATCCACTTCTCCCGCTCGCTGTACTCCCGGTCGGGCTTGGGCAGCACCCATGTCGGTGACCGCTGCACCGAATACACCTTGGCGGCCTTCTTCGCCACTTCCGGGACCAGTTGCGCCGCAGTCGATCCGGTGCCCAGCACCGCCACCCGGGCACCGCTGAGGTCCACCGACGGGTCCCACCGCGCGGTGTGCATGATCGTGCCGGTGAACGGTTCCTCCTCGACGAGGTCGGGCATCACCGGCCGGGTGAACATCCCGACGGCCGAGACCACGACGTCGAAGGTGTGCTCGTCGCCGGCGGCGGTGGTCAGCCGCCACGTGCGGGACTCGGCGTTCCAGTGCGCCGACACGATCTCGGTGTTGCACCGCAGGTTGTCCCGCAGACGGTGACGCTGGGCGCAGCGTTCGAAGTACTCCAGGATCTCCTCCTGCCCCGACCACAGCCGGGACCAGCGGGCGTTGAGGTCGAACGAGTACGAGTACAGGTGCGACTTCACGTCGCACGCCAGGCCCGGATAGGTGTTGATCCGCCACGTGCCGCCGACGCCGTCTTCGCGGTCGAAGATGGTGAAGTCGTCGAATCCGGCCTTGCGCAGCAGGATTCCCAGTGCCAGGCCTCCGGGGCCGGCGCCGATGATCGCTACGGACAGCGTGTTGGCCATGGGGATCGTCATCCAATCTTCAGGGACTGCCCACCGTCGACGATGAGCTCCGAACCGGTGATGAAGGTGGCGTGCTCGGAGACCAGGAACGCGACCGCGTCGGCGATCTCGGCCGGTTTGCCGATGCGGCCCATGAACGCCGTATCGGCCAGCCGGGACTGGGTGGCCGGGTCGAGCATCGGGGTTTCGACGGGGCCCGGGAGCACCGCGTTCACCCGGATACCGGCCGGCGCCAGCTCGACGGCGGCGACCTGGGTCAGGCCCCGCAGCGCCCATTTCGACGAGCCGTAGGCGCTGTGGTTCGGGAACGGCCGGACCGCCCCGGTGCTGCAGGTGTTGACGATCGAGGCGTTCGCCGCACCGCGCAGGTGCGGCAATGCGGCCTGGATACCGAGGAACGGGCCCAGGCAGTTGACCCGCCAGCTGCCTTCGAAGCCGTCGGCCGTCTCGTCGGACAGTGACGCACGGTGCAGCACGCCGGCATTGTTGACCAGCGTGCTCAGCGCGCCGAACCTGTCGAGCACCGCCGCGACCGCGTCACCCCACTGCTCTCCGGAGGTGACGTCCAGCTCCACCGCCATCGCCCGGTCGGCTCCGAGCCCGTCGACGGTCTGCCGCAGTTCGTCGACGAGCAGGTCGCATGCCGCCACCAGGAACCCGTCCCGGATCAGCCGGGCCGCGATCGCCGCGCCCTGCCCGCGGGCCGCGCCGGTCACCAACGCGACGCGGTCGGCGCCCATCAGGAGTACCGGCCGAGCGCCTCGGCGAGGTGCTCGGCGGCGCCGCGGCGCAGCGCCTGCGACTCCGAGGCCAGGGTGATCATCCGGAACCCTTTCTGCGCCATCGCATGTCCGATGGAGCCGGTGTTGGCGTGTATGCCGGCGACGAGCCCGGCACCGGCGGTGGCGCGCTGGATGCGCTGCATCGCCGCCGACACGTCGGGTCGCGTCCACGCGTCGGTCGGGCCGTGGCCCAACGCGATCGCGAGATCGGCGGGCCCGACGTAGATGCCGGTGAGCCCTTCGACGGCGCAGATGTCGTCGACCGCGGCGAGGCCGGGTGCGGATTCGATCATCGCGAACACCGACACGCGGTCCTGCAGGCTCTGCGGGTCGATGCCCATGCTCGCGCGCAGCGGCCCGAAGCTGCGCACCCCGGCCGGCGCGTACCGGGTGGCGGCCACCGCCGCCGCGGCCTGCTCGGCCGACTCGACCATCGCGATCACCACGGCGTCGGCACCGGCGTCGAGCACCCGGCCGATCGGTGCGGCGTCGGCGGTGGGCAACCGCACCACGGTCGCGACCGGGACGTGTTCGAGCCGGCGCAGCATCCGGGCGACGTCGGCATCGCTGAGATAGCCGTGCTGGCAGTCGAATCCGACATAGTCGTAGCCGGTTGCGGCGAACTCCTCGGGGCCCAGCACCGTCGGGCCGACCACCCAGCCGCCCCATATCTGGGGCTTGTCCGCCAGCGCGTCCCGGATCCTGTTCGCCATGTCAGGCCGCGATCGCGATCTTGATTCGGCCCGGCACCGGACGCGAGGCGAGCTCGAAGGCCGCGGGGGCCTCGTCCACGCCGAAGGTGTGGGTCAGATACTTGTCCAGCAGCCCCGGGTGGGAGCGCGCGAACGCGTCGGCCTTGGCGAGCACCCGCCTGCGTTCGACCGTCACCCCGGACTTCAGGGTCAGGTTGTTGCGCAGCATGGTGCGCATGCTGATCGGATACGAGTCGTCGTCGGGCACACCGAAATAGAAGACCGTACCGCCGAACGCGGCCGCCTCGACCGCGTGCGACAGGGTCGCCACCTGGTGCCCGACCGCCTCGATCACGATGTCCGGCTTGGCGTCCGGGGGCAGGTGGCTCACCCAGCGGTCGCTGGTGGCGCGTACGACGGTGTCGACGCCGAACGCGGGCCCGACGTCGGTGCGGTCCACCGGGTCGACGCCGGTGACGTGGGCCGCCCCGGCGACTTTGGCCGCGTAGGAGAACAGCAGGCCGATCGAGCCCTGACCGAGGACGGCGACGTGCCGGCCGGTCAGCTCGGGCAACTGCTCGACGGCGTAGAGCACGCATGCCAGCGGTTGCAGCGCGACCGCGTGGGCCGGGGTCAACGAGTCGTGGTAGGCCACCAGACCTTCGCCGTCGGCGACCACCTCCTGCATGAGCCCGTCGAAGCCCGACGCCCACCCGACCACCCGGTCACCGGGATGGTGCGCGGCGTGCCTGCTCGCGATCACCTCGCCGGCGATCTCGTGGATCGGGAAGCCGGTCATCTCGGCGGCGCGGGCGCCGGTGTCACCGGGCAGTCTGCCCTTGGCGCCGCGATACCCGGGCAGGTCCGAGCCGCAGATGCCCGCGGCGAGGAACCGCAGCAGCACCTGGCCGTCGCGGAGTGACTGCGGAGACGGTTGCGGCACATCGATTTTCTCGAATGTGTACGGCGCGACGAGTCGGTAGGCCCACACGTCACACCTCGACTTCGACCGGTAGGTTGTTCCAGCCCCACTGGAAGCTCGACGGCGGCCGCGAGGCGGCGGCGGTGTCGACTCGGAAGGCAGGCGCCCGCTTGAGCCATTCGGTCACCATGATCGTGATCTCCAGCCGGGCCAGGTGTGCGCCCAGGCAGAAGTGCTGGCCCCGGCCGAACGCGAGCAGCCGTTCGATCGGCCGGTTCCAGATGAACTCGTCGGCGCGGGGATATTCGCGCTCGTCCCGGTTGGCCGAGGCGAGCAGCGAGATGATCCGTTGGCCGGGCCGGATGGTGGTGTCGTGCAGGGTGAACGGCCTGCGCAGGGTGCGCGCGAACCACTGGGCCGGCGCGCAGTAGCGGATCATCTCCTCGCGCGCCACGGGCACGTTGACGTCCAGGTCGGACCGCACCTCGGCGAGCTGACCCGGCCGCGCCGACAGTTCCCACAGTCCGTGCGCGACGATCTTGGGGACGGTCTCGGTGCCGCCGATGAACACCCCCAGCATCTGCACGGCCGCCTCCAGATCGGACAGTGCCGATCCGTCCGGCAGCCGGTAGGCCAACAGGTTGTCGACGATCGGCAGTGCGTCACCCTGTTGGGCGCGCCTGCGCTGCACCACCGGTGTGAGGTACTCCAGGTAGCCCGGCCGGGCGTTGGCCACCTCGACGCCGCTGCCCGGTTGCGCCAGGCTGCCTGCGTTGACGGTGGCCAGCACGTCAGCTGCGAGATCGCTTGGCAGGCCGACGAGTTCGCACACCACCGAGGCCGCGACGATCCCGCCGTAGTCCTGGGTCAGGTCGAACCGGCCCAGGGGCAGCAGCTCGTCGAGCCGTTCGTTGGCCAGCACCCGGATCCGCTCACCCAGCTTGGCGACGTTCTTGGGCCGGAACGGCGCCGCGGTGCAGCGGCGGACCTCGTCGTAGATCGGCGCGTCGAAGTTGGCGTGGAAAGGCATGGGGTGCAGGGGCGGGTCGGGCACCGGGCCGTCGTGGTGCCGGGCGAGCACAGCCGCGGCCGGCAGCGTCCCGTCCGACGCGACGAACGTCCCGTCGTTGATCTCCAGTACCCGCCAGATGTCGTCGAACCGCGACAGCGCGTAGGTGTCCCACTTGTCCAGGTAGTAGACGGGATGCTCGTCGCGCAGCACCCGGTAGTACGGCAGCGGGTCGGCCATCACCGCCGGGTCGAACGGGTCGTACGTGAAGTCCTGCGCCGTGGTCACTTCCGCACTCACTGCAGCGGGGACGGGGGCAGGGCGGCCAGGATCGAATCCTCCCAGCCGTCGCGCAGCGCGGGAGCCACGCTCATCCAGGTGACGATCTCGGCCGGCGGGCTGTCCTTCCACGACGGGTAGTGGTTCTCGAAGCAGGCCCACTCCCCTTCCAGCGCCCAGTAGTGGATCACCTCGTTGAACCGGAAGGTGGTGATGAACGAGCCCAGCCAGCGCTTGCCGGTGGATTCCGACCACGGTACGTAGAGTCGTTCGAGCTCGCGGATGTAGTCGTCCTGGCGGCCCGGCTTGGTCTGCATGACCTCCTGAATCACCAGTCCGGCCTTGAAATCCGACTGTTGCAACTGCGCCAGGGTCTTGTTGCTGCGCCCGGCGTACATGATGCGGCCCTCGCCGCGCGCACCGGTCTCACGCAAGTAGGCCGCCCACTTGCCCGCTGCGGCTTCGTGACTGCCGCCGCGCGCCTGGGCCCGGCCGATGCGGGCGTAGTCGGCGAACGCGTCGATCTCCCAGATCACGGTGACCTGCGGCCAGTGCCCGTTGTACGGCGTCGTCTCCCAGAGGGCGAACAGCCGGGCGCCGAGCTCGGCCATCATCGGGTGGTAGACGCCGTCGAACTCGGCGACGAACCGTTCGCTGCCCGCCGACCCGAGGTCGATGGTCTCGTGCAGGTAGAGCAACGTGTGGCTGTGGTATTTCTTCATGTTCACGACATGCTCCTGGTTGACAGCTGCACCCAGCGAGCGTGACACTTGTCCCGTGTTTTGTAAAGTCACGACATGACGTTCACTCCGTTGGCCAACGGCTTCTGCTTCGGCGAGGGCCCGCGCTGGTTCGAAGGCCTGGTGTGGTTCTCCGACATGCTCGGCGAAGCCGTGCACACCGTGACCCTGGCCGGCGAGATGAGCACCCTGAGCTTGCCAGGTCACGCCCCGTCGGGACTGGGTTTCCGGCCGGACGGTTCGCTGTTGATCGTGTCCACCGAGCAGCGGCTGGTGCTCGGCTACGACGGCGAGTCGGTGACCACCGTCGCCGACCTGTCGGCGATCACCCCGGCTGCCCTCGGCGACATGGTGATCGACCGGCACGGTTGCGCCTACGTCGGCTCCCAGGCCCGCGAAGGCGGCGTCGTCGTCCGGGTCGATCCCGACCGCCGGCGCGCTGACGTGGTTGCCGAGAGCCTCGACTTCCCCAACGGGATGGTCCTCACCGACGGTGGCGACACGCTGATCGTCGCCGAATCCACCGGCCGACGACTGACCGCGTTCACCGTCGGTGAGGACGGCAGCCTCTCGGCGCCACGGGTTTTCGCCGACGGCCTGGACGGGCCACCGGACGGCATCTGCATCGACGCCGAGGGCGGCGTGTGGACGGCGATGACGCTGGCCCACCAGTTCGAACGCATCGAGGACGGCGGCCGGGTCACCGACCGGATCCACATCGCCGACCGCGCCGCCATCGCCTGTGCCCTCGGGGGGCCCGAGAACCGCACGCTGTTCCTGCTGAGCGCGCCCAGCGCGTATCCCGAACGGCTGCGGGGCACCACGCTGTCCAGCCTCGACGCCGTCACCGTCGACATCCCCGGAAGGTGACCGTGTCCGAGCCGACCACGCGCGACTCCTACTACACCCTCGTCGGGGCCGACGAACTCGGCGAGAAGTTCGTCGCCTCCGATCTGGTGCGCAGCACATGGTCGACGCACATCCAGCACGCCGCGCCGGTCTCGGCGCTGCTGGTGCGCGGACTGCAGCGCTGCGAGCCGCGGGCGGACACCCGGTTGAGCCGGGTGCTCGTCGACCTGCTCGGGCCCGTCCCCGCCGAAGGCGACCTGTGGGTGCGCAGCAGGCGGGAACGCTCCGGCAAGCAGATCGAGCTGATCACCGCCGAGATGCTGGCACCGGGGCCCGACGGCACCCCGCGGGCGGTTGCCAGGGCCAGCGGGTGGCGGTTGCAGACGCTGGATACCGCCGCCGTGGAGCACGCCGCCGCCGAACCGCTGCGGCCACTGTCGCAGGCCCGCGGCCGGGACATGAAGAAGAACTGGGACCGCAACTACGTGCACAGCCTGGACTGGCGCTGGCTGACCACGCCGATGGCCGCCGGCCCGGGGAATCCTGGATCAGGCCGGAGGTCGACCTGGTCGGCGGAGAATCGATGACGGCGTTGGAGCGGCTGTTCGCCGTCGCCGACGACGCCAACGGCATCGGCACCAAACTCGACATCCGCAAGTGGACGTTCCTGAACACCGACCTCGCCGTGCACATCCACCGGATGCCCGCCGGCGAGTGGATCGGCATCCGCGCCGAAACCAACTACGGGCCCGACGGTGTGGGCACCACACTGGGCACCCTGTTCGACGAGGCCGGCGCCGTCGGGGCGATCCAGCAGTCGGTGCTGGTGCGCCCCCGCCCGCCGAAAACCCCGCCCGCGGAATAGCGCTATTCCGCGGCGAAGTGGAGGGCGGCGGCCGGGCACTGGGTGACGGCCTGCCGCATCCGGTCGCGGTCCGACTCCGGGCGCTCGGCTCCGTGGATGACCACGCTGCCGTCGTCCTGCACCTCGAACACGTCCTCGGCGATCGACTCGCAGATACCGTGACCGGTGCACCTGGTGAGATCCACTGCGATCCGCATGACCACTCCGATCCTCAGCGCACGTGGGCGGGTAGTCGCTTCACGCCGTGCACGAATGTGCTGTAGAGCAGCTCGGGTTCGCCGAGCTCCACGACCTTCAGCCGAGAGAGCAACTCACGGAACAGATGTCGCAGCTCCGCTTTGGCCAGCTGGTTACCGAGGCAGAAGTGCGGGCCGCCGCCGCCGAACCCGAGGTGCGGATTGGGCGAGCGGGACAGGTCGAAGGTCCCGGGGTGCTCGAAGACGGTCTCGTCGCGGTTGGCCGAGCAGTAGAACAGTCCGACCTTGTCCCCCTCGGCCACCGGCTGGCCGTTGATCTCGGTGTCGCGGGTGGCGAAGCGGGCGAACTGCATGATCGGAGAGGACCACCGGACGAATTCCTCGACCGCGGTGCCGATGCGGCCGTCGAAGTCCGCCGTCAGCCAGTCCCGCTGATCGGGATTCCGGCTCAGCGCCAGCATCGCGTGCGTGGTCGTCTGCTTGGTGGTGTCGTTGCCCGCCGACGCCAGCAGGATCAGGAACGCGCCGATCTCCTCGTCGGTGAGCCGCTGGCCGTCGACCTCGGCGTTGACGATGGCGGTCATCAGGTCGTCACCCGGATTGGCGCGGCGGAACCTGGCCAGCTCAACGCCGGTGCTCGACAGCAACATGATCTCGTTGAGGGTGTTGGCCGCCCGCTCCTCCAGCGAGCTGTACTCGTCGTCGCTCATCGAGAACAGCTTCTCTGCAGCCAGCGCGAGCGCGGGCCGGTCGGCCTCCGGCACGCCGAGCATCTCCATGATCGTCAGCATCGGAAGGCGCGCAGCACAATCGGCGACGAAGTCGATGTCGCCGGCCCCGACCAGATCGTCGACGATCGCGACGGCGTTGCGCTGGATCTGCGCCTCGATCTGGCGGACGTTGCGCGGGGTGAACGCCGAACTGATCAACCGCCGGTAGGTCGTGTGCTGCGGCGGGTCCATGGTCAGGAAGAACGACGCGAAACGCTGCACCTCGGCCGGCATCGGGTCGAGTGCGACACCGCGCTCCGAGGTGAACAGTTCCGGATGCTGGCTGACGTAGGCGATGTCGGCCCTGCGGGTGAGCGCCCAGAAACCGGGCTCCTCGATCGGGAACAGCGACGGCAGCGGCGCGTGCCAGGTCAGCCCCTCACCGGCGCGCAGGGCTGCGAAGCACTCGTCGCGTTGCGTGAAGGGCCGGCTCCAGAAGTCGTGTGAGGTGATGTCGATCGAGCTGTGCTCACGCTCGCGCAGCGATGGTGCAGTCACGGAAATAGCGTGACACTCCACTGTTAATTTGTAAAGCTGTGTGCATGCCGCAACGGATGTCGGGTGAGGGCGGACCCCGCGATGCCGACGACCCGGACGGTTCCACCCGTCAGCGGATCCTGGTCGCCACCGCAGAAGTGTTGGGCCGCAATGGAACGACGAAGCTGTCACTGTCGGAGGTGGCCTCCCAGGCCGGGGTTTCCCGGCCCACGCTCTACCGGTACTTCGCCGACAAACGCGAACTGCTCGGCGCGTTCGTGGTGTGGGAGCGTCAGTACTACGAGCGGGCGATCGCAGCCGCCACCGCCGATCTCCCGCCCGCCGAGCGGCTCGATGCGGCCCTTCGCGTCATCGTCGACTACCAATCGTCCTATCCCGGACTGCGGATGGTCGACGTGGAACCCGACCAGGTGATCCGGAGGCTGGCCCGGGTGCTGCCGCTGATGCGTGAGCGGCTGCAGCGACTGTGCACCGGCCCCGACGCGGCCGTGGCCGCGGCCACCGCCGTGCGGGTGGCGATCTCGCAGTACCTGGTGCGCAGCGACGACTCCGACGAGTTGCTGGCTCAGCTCCGCCACGCGGCCGGGGTCAAGGACCCCGGCCGGTAGTGTTCGCCCGATGGGGCGCAAAGGGTGGCGGGGCGCGCCGCCCGCCGACGACACCGAGGCGCGCAGGCGCATCCTGAGCGCCGCACTGAACAGCATCGAGCGTCGGGGCCCGCGCCTGACCACGCTCACCGAGGTGGCCGCCGACGTCGGCATCACCCGCCCGACCATCTACCGCTACTTCGCCTCCACCGAGGAACTGCTCGCGGCCGCGGCGCAGATCGCGCTCGACCATTGGACGGCCCGCATCGGCCGCATCGCCGGGCGCCTCAGCGATCCCACCGATCTGCTGGTCGAGGCGGTCGCCTACGTGGTCGAGCAGTTGCCCCACGAACCTCTGCTGGCGCTGCTGCTGGAGACCGACCGGATGCGTGTCATGAGCCGGCAGATGGTGATGCCCGCAGCGATATCGCGCTCCCGCACCATGCTCGAGCGCACCCGCATCGATTGGGCGGCCATGGGTTTCACCGGACAGCGGATGGACGACCTGGTGGAGTTCGTGTTGCGGATGATCCAGTCGATGGTCATCGCGCCGTCGGATCCACCGCGGTCGCCCGCGGCGCTGCGGGACTATCTGCGGCAGTGGATCGCGCCGGTGATGGGCGCGGCCCTCAGCTGAGCGTGACCGGCGCGGCCGCGACCGGCACCACCTCGGTGGCGGGATGTGCGGGCAGGTCGTCGGCCAGGAACCAGCGGAACGACATCAGCCCCTCCGGGTGGCCCTTGGTCGAGATCGCGTTGGGATGGTCGAGCTGCTCCATGCTGATCACGATCGTGACCGTGCCGTCGGAATTGGGCACGGCCGAACCGGAATTCAGACCTGCCCGGCCGTATTCGACGTCCAGCGCGGCCATGTACTGGTTCCACAGGGTCAGATTCCAGAACCGGCACGCCGGGTGCTCGGCGGTGATCACCAGGGCCTCCCCCGGCTGCAGCGAGAACCCGCCGAGGCAGTAGCAGGCGTCCTGCATCGAGTACCCGTACGTCGCGCCGCCCGCGCGGTACGGCGGCGCGAGGGTGTTCACGCTCAGCGACTGACCGTCGGCGAGCTCGACCGGCTGCCGCTCGGCCAGGATCAGCGGCGTCAACGCGTACATGTCCTGGGCGAAGCGCAACGACGCCCGCAGCGACTTCGACAGGTCGGCATCGGATTTCAGAGGCACGACCGGCAGCCCGGCGTGATCGACGACCTCGATGTCCCACTGCACGCGCGCCCCGGTGTCGGGATGCTCGTGGTAGTCGCGGGTGATGATGCCGCGCGCGTCCGGGGACAGCTCGATGAACGGCCCCTGATAGCCCGCCGGCCGGTGCGGGCCCAGCAGACACGCGAACCGGCCGTCACCGTCCAGCGGCATGTCGACGTCGTAGAGCAGGCCGACGGTGCGGTTGGGCCAGGCGCCGGGCTCGGGCTCGTTGTAGACCGTCACCGAGTACATGACACTGTCGTTCGGCCGGCCGCTGACCCGGTAGGTGCGCCGCGGGTCGACGACCGCGTAACCGTAGTAGCAGTCGGTGTTGTCGCCGCCCCAGCGCCGGTCTGGCCGGAACGGTGTCAGCGTGTCGATGAAGCGCGGCGCGACCGGGTCGGCGAAGAAGTGCATGTCCAGTGACAGCGAGAGCATGGTGGCGAGGTTCTGGTACCCCTCGGCCACCGCGGTCCCGCCGCGCACCGCCTTCGGCCCTTCGAGGAACTGTTTGTCGAAATCGGCGAAGGCGGTGAGCAATTCACGCCACGCGGCCGCCGTGTCACCGCCGGGAGCAGACATGCCCGAGATCATAACCACAAACCTTACGACAAAACACTTCTTGTAAGATATGTAACGTCCGAGTAGCGTCCTGCCCCGTGACAGCTCCCCCCTCTCCGCGTCCGGCGCCAGTGCACATCACCGACCTGGCCCGGCCGACGTTCACCGCGGAGGCGCAGGCGATCATCGACGGCATGTCGGCCATGGCCGACTACTGCCCGCTGACCGCCGACGCACTGCACGAGCAGGCGGCAGCCCAGACCGGACTCACCGATTTCGGCGAGCAGGACTACCGCGAGCGGATGGCGGTGCTGCTGCAGGCCTTTCACGAGCTCCCCCGGCTGACCCGGTTCGGCCGCACCTATGCGTTCTCGCTGATGCTCACATTCCTCAAGGGCAGGCTGTATGTCGTCGAGCACCTCAAGCGCCATCCCGAGGTGTTCGACATCGACATCAGCGCCCCGCTGATCATCGCCGGCCTGCCCCGCACCGGCACCACCCATCTGCACAGCCTGCTGGCCGCCGATCCCGCCCTGCGCTCGCTGCCGTACTGGGAGGCCCAGGAACCGCTGCCCCCGCCCGGCGAGGAGGGCACGATCGCCCCCCGCCGGGAGAGAACCGGTGCGGCGCTGAACATCTCGAACACGCTGATGCCGTACTTCCAGTTGATGCACGAGATGACGATCGACCACATCCACGAGGACATCGGGTTGATGGTGCAGGACTTCGCCAGCGGGTTCTTCACCACCCTGACACATCTGCCGCGGTGGTCGGACTACCTGCGCGACAACGATCAGACGCCCGGATACCAGTTTCTGCGGATGATGCTCCAGGTGCTGCTGCACCAGGACGGGCACCCGCGGCGGTGGGTGCTCAAGAGCCCGCAGCACCTCGAGCAGTTCGTGCCGATCATGAACGTCTTCCCCGACGCCACGTTCATCGTCACCCACCGCGACCCCGTCGACGTCGCGGTGTCGATGGCCACCATGATGACCTACACGATGCGCATGAGCGTCGACGAGGTTGACGTGCCGACCGTGGCCGGCTACTGGATAGACCGCATCGACGAGATGCTGGCGGCATGTCTGCGCGACCACGACAAGCTGCCGACGGACCGGACCATCGACGTGCGCTTCGACGAGTTCATGGCCGACGACCTGGCCATGGTCGAGCGGGTCTGGGACACCGCCGGCTACCGGCCGAGCGCGCAATCACGTGCGGCGGTCCGCGAATACCTGGCCGGACACACCAGGGGCAGGTTGGGCTCGGTGGACTACCGGGCCGCCGACCTCGGCCTGGACAAGACCGAACTGCGCCGCCGCTTCGCGCCCTACGTCGAACGGTTCGTGCGCTGAGCCAGCTCGGTCAGCACCTCGTCGGTGTGCTCGCCGAGCTCCGGTGCCGTACGGCGGATCTCGGTGGGCGTCCCGTGGAAGTCGGCCGGGGTGGCGACCATCGGCACCGATCCGCCGGCGGCGTCGGGCACGTACACGATCCCGCCCGCGGCGTGGAACTGTTCGTCGGCGACGACGTCCTCCAGCGAGTTGATCGGCGACCAGAACAGATCCGGTTGTCCGGCAAAGATTTCCGACCACTGCGCGAGCGTCCGGCCCGCGAAGATCTCGTCGAGTTCGGCGATCAGCTCGACCGCGTTGGCGGCCCGCGCCCGTCCGGTGGCATACCGTTCGTCGGCCAGCCACTCGGGCCGTGCGACCGCCGCGCACAGTGCGGGCCAGTGCCGCTCGCCCTGCAGGCCCACCAGCCAGAACCGTCGCCCGTCGGCCGCGGTGTAGTTGTTCATGCACGGGTTGCCCATCGACTCCCGCCGCCGATCGCGATCGGCTGCCCGGTGATCAGGAACGTGTTGAGGTCGAAACTGACCGTGTAGGCGCCCTGCCGGTACAGCGACGTGGTCACCAATTGCCCGGTACCGGTGCGGGTCCGGGCCAGCAGCGCCGCGCACACCGCGCCGGCCAGCGTCATACCGGCCATGTGGTCCCCCATCCCGCCGCGCTGGAACGGCGGGGTCTCCCCCGGGCGCGTCAGCAGATGCGCCAGCCCGGCCCTGGCCCAGAACGCGGCCACGTCGTAGGCAGGCCGGTCGGCGTCCGGACCGTCACCGCCGTACCCGGTGATCAGGCCGTAGACCAGGCGCGGATTGGCCGCTGCCACCGTCTCGAAGTCGCAACCGATGCGGCGCAGCGCGCCGGTGCGGATGTTGGTCAGGAACACGTCGGCGCCGGCGAGCAGTTCGCGCGCGGCCGACTGCCCCTCGGCCGTGGTGAGATCCAGCATCACGCTGCGCTTGCCGCGGTTGTCCATCTGGAACGGCGGGCTGACGTGCTGGGCGTCCTGGGGGTCGATGCCCAGCATCCGGCCGAACGTCCTGGCCGGGTCACCGGTGGGCGGTTCGATCTTGATCACGTCGGCGCCCCAGTCGGCGAGGATGCCGCCTGCGGCCGGACCCGCCACCCACACGCCGAGCTCGACGACCCGGACCCCCGCCAGCGGACCCACCATGCCTCCGACCTCCTCCGTTTTACAAAATCGTTCCGCTTTGTAACCCTATGTGGGCTATCGGTCCAAGCCTAGGAGTCACCTGGTGTCCGTCATCGCCAATCGGGTCGCGCCCGTTGCGGGTCTGGCCTCGCATCTGGGTCGCGCGTTCCGCCGGATCGGGACCGACGCGCTGGTCGGCGGCCGGCGCGCCCTGCCCCGCACCGTCGCCCAACTCGATGCCGAGGCACTGTCGTCGATCCTCGGCCGCTCGGTCACGTCGGTGTCGGTGCTCGGCGGCGACGCAGGCACCTCGTCGCGCGCCCGCCTCGCACTGACCGGTGACGACATCCCCGCGACGGTGTTCGTCAAGATGGCCGCCGAGACAGTGACGACCCGACTGATGGGCGAGCTCGGCAACCTCGCCGACACCGAGACCCGGTTCTACCGCCAGCTCGCACCGGAGCTGGCAGGGGTGCCGCGCAGCTTCGGTTCGCGTTTCGACCCGGCCACGGGCAGGTTCGTGCTGATCCTGGAAGATCTGGCGGACCCGTCCGGACTGCCGTGCGAATTCCCCGACACCCTCCATCCGATCGATCCCGACCGGGCCGCGCTCGTCGTGGAACTGCTGGCCCGGCTGCACGGGACGTTCTGGGGCCGGTTGCCGGCGCGCGGCCGCACCGGCCCGCTCGGCTGGCTCTACACCGCCTCGGGCGACAGCGCCTCGATGCTCACCGCTCCGCTGCTGCGGACGGCGTCGCGGCGGATCGCCGAACGCACCGACCTTCCGGTGCAGCGCGGACGCTTCATCGACGAGAACTACCGCGCCGTGGCGGCGCTCGTGGACCGCCCGCCGCACACCGTGATGCACGGCGACGCCCACCCCGGCAACCTGTACTTCCGCGACGGGCAGGCCGGACTGCTGGACTGGCAGGCGGTCCGGCGCGGCCACCCCAGCCGCGAGCTGGCCTACACCCTGGTCACCTCCATGACCACCGATGACCGGCAGCAGACCCAGCAGGACCTGCTCGACGTGTACCGGCGCGCGCTGGCCGCATCGGGCGGCCCCGACATCGACCGCGACGACCTGTGGCTCCGCTACCGGCAGGGTGCGCTGTATCCGTACGTCGCGGCGCTGATCACCGCCGGCATGGGTGGCATGCAGGTCGAGGACATCGCACTGAAGGGCCTGACGCGCAGCCTCAACGCACTGGAGGACCTCGACACCGTGGCCCTGCTCCAGCGGAGCCTGTGACCAACGACGCGAGCGCTTCGCCCGCGATCTGAGGGGCCCACGCTTTACGATCGTCTCCGAACCCGTAAGTGAGGCCCGTAGAACGTGAAGCAGTCCGCAGCCGATACCGCCGGCGCCGCCGAGGACATCTCGACGCGGCAACGGATCCTCGTCGCCACCTCCGAGGTGCTGGGCCGCAGCGGCCAGACCAAGTTGAGCCTGTCCGAGGTGGCGCTGCAGGCCGGGGTGTCCCGCCCGACCCTGTACCGCTGGTTCGCCGACAAGCAGGCGCTGCTCGAGGCGTTCGGCGTCTACGAACGGGAGATGTTCGAGACCGGGATCGCCAAGGCCACCGCGGGCCTGCGCGGCAATGAGCGGCTCGACGCGGCGATGCGCTTCATCGTCGAATACCAGCAGTCCTATTCGGGGGTGCGGCTCGTCGACATCGAGCCCGAGGTGGTGATCGGGCGGCTGTCCGAGATCATCCCGTCGATGCGGGCACAGCTGGAGAGACTGCTCACCGGCGCCAATGCCGGGGTCAAGGCCGCTACCGCGATCCGGGTCGCGGTATCGCACTACATCGTGCGCAGCGACGACGACGACGAGTTTCTTGCGCAGTTGCGCCACGCGGTCGGAATCCGACCGTCCACCGACTGATCGATCGATCAATCAGGCTGACAGTCAGCTCAAAATTTGTAATGCTGTGGCTATGACCACAGTGCAGAGCGAATCGGGCGTGTTGGCCGGCGACGAGCGGATGCTCATCGACGGCGAGCTGCAACACACCAGTAGCGGAGCGACATTCGATGTCGTCCATCCCGCCAGCGAGGAAGTCGCCGGGCAGGCCACCGACGGCACAGTCGAGGACATGGCGCGCGCTGTCGGCGCCGCCCGGAGAGCCTTCGACGAGACGGATTGGTCACGCGACAAGGACTTCCGCTACCACTGCCTGACCCAGCTGCACGAGGCGCTGGACCGCAACAAGGAGCGGCTGCGCCGGGTCCTGATCACCGAGGTCGGCTGCCCCGTCTCGGTCACTGGCAGCCAGATCGAGAGCCCGATCGACGAGGTCAAGCACTGGGCCGAGCACGGCCGCAACTTCGAGTACCTCGTCGACAACGGGGTGCACGACACCCCGCTCGGGCCCGCCCGGCGCAAGATCCACTACGAGGCGGTCGGCGTGGTGGGCGCGATCACGCCGTGGAACGTGCCGTTCTACCTCAACATCGCCGAGACGGTGCCCGCCCTGATGGCGGGAAACACCGTGGTGCTCAAGCCCGCTCAGCTCACCCCGTGGTCGGGCAGTGAATACGGCCGCATCGTGGCCGAGGAGACCGACATCCCGGCGGGGGTGTTCAACGTGGTGGTCTCCAACGCCAACGAGGTCGGCGCGGCGCTGTCGTCCGATCCGCGGGTGGACATGATCACGTTCACCGGATCCACCGCCACCGGCCGCGCCATCCTGGCGGCGGGCGCGCCGACGGTGAAGAAGACGCTGCTGGAGCTCGGCGGCAAGTCCGCGCACATCGTGCTCGACGACGCCGACTTCGGCTCTGCGCTGTCGATGGCCGCGATGATGGCCTGCGTGATGAGCGGGCAGTCCTGCATCCTGCCGTCCCGGATCCTGCTGCCGCGCAGCCGCTATGACGAGGGCATCGAGATCCTCAAGAACATGATGGAGAACTTCCCGGTCGGCGATCCGTGGACCCCGGGCAACATGCAGGGCCCGCAGATCAGCGACACCCAGCGGCAGAAGGTGCTCGGCCTGATCCGCAGCGGCATCGACTCCGGCGCCCGATTGGTCACCGGCGGCGGCATCCCGGAGAACCTGCCGGTCGGGTACTACACCCAGCCCACGCTGCTGGCCGACGTCGACCCGGATTCGCAGGTCGCCCAGGAGGAGATCTTCGGCCCGGTGCTGACCGTCACCCCGTATGACACCGACGACGAGGCGATCGCGATCGCCAACAACACGATCTACGGGCTCTCCGGCGAGGTCAGCGGCGCCGACCTGGAGCGCGCGTTCGCCGTCGCGACCCGGATGCGCACCGGCAACGTGACCATCAACGGCAAGAGCCACTTCGGTATCGGCAGCCCGTTCGGCGGGACCAAGCAGAGCGGCCTGGGCTACCGCAACGGCGAAGAGGGCTACAAGGAGTACCTGGAGGCCAAGACGATCGGTCTGCCCGACTGATGGAACCTCAGGCGCTCGCCGACGAGTTGGAGATCCGGGCGCTGCTGAATCGGTACGCCCGGGGCGTCGACACCAAGGATTGGGAGCTGTACCGCTCGGTGTTCACCGAGGACGCGGTGATCGACTACTCGTCGGCGGGCATTCCGCCGGGCTCCCGCGACGAGATCGCCGAGCTGTTCAGCAGCGCGTTCGAGGCGATTCCGTGGACCATGCACTACATCACCAACGTCGAGGCCACCGTCACCGGTGACACCGCCTCGGTGCGGGCGATGTTCTACAACCCGATGCAGTTGCCGGGGATGGCCGACCAGAGCTCGTGCGGCGGTTACTACTTCCACGAACTGGTGCGCACGCCCGACGGTTGGCGCAGCCGGCATCTGCGCGAGGACAACGTGTGGTTCGTCAACCGTCCCGGCGGCGCGCCGTGATGCGTCAGCTCTGAGCGGCCAGCTGCCCGCAGGCAGCGGCGATCTCGCGGCCGCGGGTGTCGCGCACCGTGCACGACACCCCGCGCTCGCGGACCCGCCGGACGAACTCGCGCTCGACCGGTTTGGGACTGGCGTCCCACTCACTGCCCGGGGTCGGGTTGAGCGGGATCAGGTTCACGTGCACCAGCGGGCCGAGCTTGCCGTGCAGCTTCTTGCCGAGCAGATCCGCCCGCCACGGCTGGTCGTTCACGTCACGGATCAGCGCGTACTCGATCGACACCCGGCGCCCGGTGGCGTCGGCGTAGTAGCGCGCGGCGTCGAGCACCTCGTCGACCTTCCACCGGTTGTTGACCGGCACCAGCGTGTCGCGCAACTCGTCGTCGGGGGTGTGGAGCGACACCGCGAGCGTCACGTTGAGTTTCTCGTCGGCGAGCTTGCGGATCGCCGGGGCCAGCCCGACCGTGGACACCGTGACCGAGCGCGCCGAGATGCCGAACCCGTTCGGCGGCGGGGCGACGATCCGCTTGACGGCGGCGAGCACCCGGTTGTAGTTGGCCAGCGGCTCGCCCATGCCCATGAAGACGACGTTCGACAGGCGGCCACCGCGGTTATGCAGTTCGGCCGCGGCCGCGCGGACCTGTTCGAGAATCTCGGCGGTGGACAGGTTGCGCTGGAGCCCGCCCTGCCCGGTGGCGCAGAACGGGCAGGCCATCCCGCAGCCTGCCTGTGACGAGATGCACACGGTGTTGCGGTCGGGATAGCGCATCAGCACCGACTCGAACGTGGTGTTGTCGACCGCACGCCACAGCACCTTGCGGGTGGCGCCGGAGTCGCACTCGATCTCGCGGTCGGCGTGCAGCAGCGTCGGGAACAGGGTGGCGCCGACCTGTTCGCGCACCGCGGCAGGCAGGTCGGTCATCTCCAGCGGATCGGCGATCAGCCGGCCGAAATACTGGTTGGCCAGCTGTTTTCCCCGGAAGGCCGGCAATCCCAGATCGGCCAGGGCCGCGGCGCACTCGGAGTCGGCGAGGTCGGCGAAGTGCCTCGGCGGCAGCGCGCGGCGAGGAGCATCGAAGACGAGCGGAAGTGGATTGGGCATGACTGCCGTCCAGTATCCCCCGTCGGGGTGTGCTCAGGCCAGCAGGGACAGCACGACCCAGGTCGCCACGGCCGACGGCAGCACCGAGTCCAGCCGGTCCATCAGGCCACCGTGACCGGGCAGCAGCGTGCCCATGTCCTTGATCCCCAGATCGCGTTTGACCTGAGACTCGACCAGGTCGCCGAGGGTTCCGGTGATGACGAGCATCAGCCCGAGCGGGACCCCGACCCACCACGGATTGTCGGTCAGGTACTCCACGGCCAGCGACGACACCACCACGCCGAGCAGCAGCGAACCGGCCAGGCCCTCCCAGGACTTCTTCGGGCTGATCGCCGGCGCCATCGGGTGCTTGCCGAACAGCACCCCGGCGGCGTAGCCGCCGACGTCGGAGGCGACCACGCCCAGCATCAGGCAGAACACCCGGCCGGCGCCGTCGTCCGGGTAGATCAGCAGCACGCCGAAGCTGGCGAACAGCGGCACCCAGGCGGCCAGGAACACGGTGACGGCCGTGTCGCGCAGGTAGTTCTGCGGCGCGGTGGACAGTCCGCCCGACACCAGCCGCCAGATCATGCACACCACGACGGTGCCGCCGAACGCGCCGAGCGCCCCCGCGGCGCCGAACGGCCAGGTCAGCCAGATCATCGCCTGTCCGCCGACCAGGAGCGGTACCAGCGGGATCGCGAAGCCACCCTCCCGCAGCCGACGGCCGACCTCCACGGTGGCGATCGCGATGGCCACGGACACCACGACCACCCACACCTTCGGTGCGAACAGCAGGGTGACGATGAGCATGCCGCCGAGGGCGAAGCCCACCGCGAGCGCGGCCGGAAGTTGCGCCCGGCGCGTGACGACTTCTTCGGCGGCTCGTCGACCGGCTGGGTTCCCACGGGAGTCGAGTGCTGGTCGGTCATGGTCAGACCTCCAGCAACTCGCCTTCCTTGTGCTTGACCAGTTCGTCGATCTGATTCGTGTACTGGTGGGTGCTCTTGTCGAGGTCCTTCTCGGCGCGGGTCACCTCGTCCTCGCCGGCGTCGCCGTCCTTCTTGATCCGGGACAGTTCCTCCATCGCCTTGCGACGGATGTTGCGCACCGACACCTTGGCGTCCTCGCCCTTGGCCTTGGCCTGTTTGACCAGGTCACGGCGGCGCTCCTCGGTGAGCTGCGGGATCGAGACGCGGATGATGTTGCCGTCGTTGGACGGGTTGACCCCGAGGTCGGAGTTGCGGATCGCGTCCTCGATGATGCGCAATTGGCCGGCCTCGTACGGCTTGATGACGACCATCCGCGCCTCAGGCACGTTGATGCTGGACAGCTGCGTGATCGGGGTGGAGGCGCCGTAGTAGTCGACATGGATGCGGTTGAACATCCCGGGGTTCGCGCGGCCGGTACGTATCGACGCCAGGTCGTCGCGTGCCACCGAGACGGCCTTCTCCATCTTCTCCTCGGCATCGAAGAGGGTTTCGTCGATCACTGTCTTTCTCCCGTCGCTGTTGCTCTCCCGGTGCCACGCGTCACGTGGTGACCAGTGTCCCGATCTTCTCACCCGCGACGGCGCGCGCGATATTGCCGTCGACGAGCAGGTTGAACACCAGGATCGGCATTCCGTTGTCCATGCACAAACTGAACGCGGTCGCGTCGGCGACCTTGAGCCCGCGGTCGATGACCTCACGGTGACTGATCGCCGTCAGCAGTTCGGCGTCCGGCTCGATGCGCGGGTCCGCGGAGAACACGCCGTCGACCGCCTTGGCCATCAGCACCACGTCGGCGCCGATCTCCAGCGCGCGCTGGGCGGCGGTGGTGTCGGTGGAGAAGTACGGCAGACCCATGCCGGCGCCGAAGATCACGACGCGCCCCTTCTCCAGGTGCCGGACGGCCCGCAGCGGGATGTAGGGCTCGGCGACCTGACCCATGGTGATCGCGGTCTGCACCCTGGTGTCGATGCCCTCCTTCTGCAGGAAGTCCTGCAGGGCAAGGCTGTTCATCACGGTACCGAGCATGCCCATGTAGTCCGACCGGGTGCGCTCCATGCCACGCTGCTGCAGCTGGGCGCCGCGGAAGAAGTTCCCGCCGCCGATCACGACGGCGACCTGCGCGCCGCTGCGGACGACCTCGGCGATCTGGCGTGCGACCAGCGCGACCACGTCGGGATCGAGCCCGACCTGACCGCCGCCGAACATCTCACCGCCGAGCTTGAGCAGGACCCTGCCGTATGCCGGCCGGATCAGAGGGGGCTGGTCGGTGAATGGCTCGTCCGCTGGATCAGCCATCGGGCTCCTTCCGGTCTGCACACAACGCCGCCACCACGTGACGACCCCCCAATCCTGCCAAACCCAGGAGCGTCAGATGACCGAAGGGCCACAGGCGGCACTCTCCACCGCGCGAGCGGGCGTGTCTGCGGCCGACACGCCGACATTCTCCCGAAGTCCACGCACGCTCGTCGCTGTCACATCTGCCGCCCCGTTCTCGTCTCACTGACATGACTGCACGCACGCCGCTGAGTTCAGCGGTCCCGAACGCATACCAGACGACCATCACGCTCTCCGGACAGGCCGAGAAGGCGGCGCTGGCGGCCGGGGTGCCCGCGCTGACCGTCGAGCTGGTCCGCATCCGGGCCTCCCAGCTCAACGGCTGCGGGTTCTGCCTGCACATGCACGTGCGCGACGCGCTGGCCAAGGGAGCGACCACCGATCAACTCGCCGTGCTTCCCGCGTGGCGGGAGACGAACTACTTCTCCCCCACCGAGCGGGCCGCACTGGCGATCGCCGAGGAGATCACCCGCATCGACACCCCCAACGCAGGCATCGACGAGGACACCGCCGCACTCAGCGGGCAGCAGGCCGCCGCGCTGCGCTGGGTAGCCGCCGTCATCAACGCCCTCAACCGCATAGCGATCTCCAGCCACTACGCCGTGGAGCCGTGAGTCGACGTGAACCCGACACCGCATCGCGTCCTGCTCTGCTTTCTTGCCCTCACGGGCGCGGTCACCGGCGGATGGGCGTACTTCGCGCCTGTCCACTGGTACGACACGTTCCCCGGCCTGGGGATGAGTTGGCTGCCCCAACTCGGCCCCTACAACGAACATTTCGCCAAGGACGTCGGAGCCTTCTTCCTCGGCCTGACGGTACTCAGCGTGCTGGCGTTCATCTGCGTGGCCAACACCACGCTCGTCCGGGTCACCGCAGGCACGTGGGCGGTGTTCAACCTGCTGCATCTGATCCTTCACCTGCAGATGCTGCACCACTACAGCCCGCGTGACCAGGTGCTCAATGTCGTCGCGCTGAGCGCTCTGCTTCTCGCGTCGCTGGCACTGTTCATCCCGTTCAGGCGGAACGACGGGAGTACGGGTCAGGACTCCAGGGCGCGCTCGGCCACCGGCAGACCGGCCTGACCCGCGTGGCAGGCCTTCGGCGGTGACGGCGGCAGGTCCAGCGCCGGGTTCCCGTCGAAGAAGCCGATCGGCTTCAGGTGGAAGCCGGTGTACGCGCACGGCATCACCGGCCAGTCCTCGGGCCGCACCACGTGGTGGGCGCCCAGGGTGTACCAGAGCACCACGTCGGTGTTCTCCAGCGGCGCGTCGTCGGCGACGAAATCGGGCAGCCCCTGCACGTCGGCCGACTGGTACATGTAGTCGCCTGCGGCGAACCGTTCGGCGGGGTCGTACCGGGTCACCCACAGGTTGTGCTGCAGGAAGCGGGCGCGGTCATAGATGTGGGAGCCCTCCTGCACCATCACCGGCACCACGTCCTTGGGCACCAGCTTGTAGGCCACCGGGATGCCGAGCTCGTTGGGTTTGGCCGGGTTGGTCACCTTCCAGTACCTGCCCGTCGACCAGTTCCAGTCGCGCGCCCCGTCGGCTTCGGAGGCCACCAGGGTGTCTCGGGTGATCCACGCATTGTGGTGCGGGTTCAGCTCCGGGTCGGGTTCGGGTACCGAATCCACCTCGTAGACGCTGTTGTTCGCACCGTCGATGCTCATGTCCAGGCGGAAGTTGAAGAAGTGCTGGTGGTTCGGGCCGTAGATACCCGGAGCCACCATCTTGCCCCAGCGCGGCTGCTCCCCCGGCGCCATCTCGACCGCGCCCGTGGTCAGCACCCCGGAGAGCTTGACCTCGACCTCGATCGAGGCGTCGTTGTAGAAGTACCAGAAGAACCCGTACTCGTAGTTGCCGACCGTGCAGATCATCGAGATCACCAGCCGCCGGGACCGGCGCACCTCGACCTCTTCGGTGCGGAAATCGGTGTGCTTCCAGGAGATCCCGAAATCCTCCTCGTGCATGCAGATCGCGTTCGGGATCGTCACCGCGTTGCCGCTGGAGTCGTTGACCGTGCCGTCGAAGTAGTGGATCTCGCCGAGACAGTCACAGCCCAACGTCAGCGGGTTGGCCGAGAACCCCATCCCGACCTCACCCATGTCGAAGACGTTCTTGTTCCAGTGCGTGGGGGAACTGTCGCCGTAGGGCACCACCATCTCCGACAGCGAGGCACGGTACATGATCGGCCGGGTCTCCCCCCGGTCGGTGTAGGTGATCTCGTGCAGGGTGATGCCCTCCCGCGGATTGAACCCGATCCGCAGAGACCACTTCTGCCACTGCACCTTCCAGCCGTCGACGGTGAAACTCGGCCCGTCGGGCTGGATGATCTCGATCGGTTTGACGTCGTCGCGGAACTGGGTGAAGGCGGGCCGATTGTCCGGGTCGAACATGAACTTCTCGCTGTAGTTGCCCGCCGTCGGCGGCAACGGCACCACCCCGTGGTCCTCGACGTCGACGACGACCATCGCGTCGAGGTCGAACGTCACGATGAGTCCCTCGACCGGCCGGGCGTATCCGTGCTCGGACGGCGCCGCCCGCATGAACGTCAGCGGACGGCAGATCAGCGCCGAGTTGTCGTAGTGGTCCTGCGCACCGTAATAGCCTGCGGGCCACGGGTCGATCATCGCGAGGCTGAAGTCGGTGACGCCGCGCTTGCGCATCGCCTCCTGCCAGCGGGGATCCTCCCTGACCTTCTCCTCCACCCCGGTCATGTGCTCGACGAGGTAGGACGGGAACCGCCCCGGGATCGGTGTCCAGGACTCGACGACGCGCGCCCCGAGGTCGACGACCGCCTCGTAGACCAGTTTGGCGGGCGCGTCGTACATCGTCAGGAATGCACGACGCGCAACGTCGTGCTGTCCCTCGAACGTCAGCGCCGCGTTCTTGTCCGGTTCGGCGAGCTGGATCATCACGAACTTGAGTGTGGGAGTTCCGTATTCGGATTCCCTCACGACCGCCGCGGCAGCCTCGATCTCGGGGCCACTCAGCGGGTCGAGCGGGTAGTGATGGAAGTCCCCGATCGGATCCGCGCTCAGTGCGGTGTCCTCCATGGTCATTTGGTTGTGTCCTCTGCTTCTGTCTTGGTGAGGTCGAATACTGCGAGATGAGCCAGGTTGTCTTCCTGGCTGGTCTTGTGCGCCGAGCGACGGCCGAAGATGTAGACCACGAGCCCGAGGGCGAACATGCCGAGGCTGATCGATCCGACCCATGTCATCCAGGTCGCTTGTGGCACGTCGATCCACGGCGTGACGAACGAGTAGTAGATGCCGCCGATCGTGCCGATCGAACCGACGACGACCACGGCCCACACTCCGGCCATGCCGCCGGGGATGCGCCAGAACTGTTCGCTCGCATACCTGTCCGCGTACTTCTTGCGGGCGACGACCAGCGGGATCAGGAAGAAGAACCCTGACAGCAGCCACACCGTGCTCAGGCCGCCCTGCAGGTAGATGGTGACGTTGGCCATGCTGCTCTGCGAGTACAGGCCCACGAGGATCAGCGACGAGATGACGCCCTGGATCAGGATGGCCGTCACCGGGTTACGGGTCCGTGGGTTGAGGTGGGTGAAGATGCGCGGCAGGTGCCGTTCCAGGCCGGAGACGAAGATCAACCGCGAGTACGCCACCTGGTAGGTCATCAGCGCCACGATGATGATGCCGGCCAGCACTATCGCGCAGATCTCCATCAGGCCGGGGAAGCCCGCCACGTCCAGCATCCCGATGATGCCGGTCACCGGGTCGATCTCGTCGCCGGGTAGCGCCATCATGGTGCCTAGCGTGGTCATCAGGTAGATGGCGACCAGAGCCGTTGAGCCCCAGAGGATCATCCGCGGCCCACTCTTGCGGACCGACAGGAACTCCGCGCCCATGTTGTACGGGGTTTCGACGCCGAGCAGGTACAGCAGCACCGTTCCGTAGAGGAAGCCGGCAACGGCGAAATTGGGGATGGTCGCCTCGGCCCAGCTGAACGGTGTCGCCGAGCCGTTCTCGACGGCGAAGAGCAGACCGCTGATGAAGATCGTCAGAGTCAGCACGCCGTAGACCACGAAGACGATGTTCATGATCTTCTGATTGGCGGCCAGTTTCGCCAGCGCCAGACCGATGACGGTCCACAGGATCACCAGCTGCAGGATGATGCTGGTCGTCAGCCCGAGTTCGGTGTGGAAGGCCAGCAGCAGGAACTGCAGCACCACCGCAGGCGAGGATGCCGCATTGAGGATCACCGGCACCCACGACAGATAGCCGCCGATGAAGCCCCACGTCTCACCCATGGTGCGGTAGGCCCAGATGTACACCCCACCCTGACCCGGCCACAGGTTGCCGAGCTCGACCACGGCCATACCCGCGGGGACCAGGAACGTCAGGATTCCGAGCACCCACATCGGGATGGCCGTCCAACCGCCGCCTGCCATCACCGAGGAACCGGTGACCCAGCAGATGATGAAGACGTAGGCCGCCGTCAGGCCGAACGTGCTCATCACCTTGGGGAGGATCTGCTCGGGGACGAGTTCGGTCGTCATCAGTGTGTCGCGCCCCGCAGGTGGCGCCGCCTCAGCTTGTGTCATTGGTTGTCTCCCAAAGTGGTTGAGATCAATTGACGATCTGTCCGTCTTTCATCCGGATGACACGGCTCGCTTCGTCGGCCACCGTGGGGTCATGGGTGCTCGCGACCACGGTGACTCCCATGGTCGAACACAGGTCGCGCAGCATCCGCACCACCGTCTCCCCCGTGCGGTGGTCGAGGTTGGCGGTGGGCTCGTCGGCGAGGACGAGTGCCGGGCTGCTGATCAGCGAGCGGGCGATCGCCGTGCGCTGCTGCTCACCGCCCGACATCTTGGTGGGCTGGTGGTTGATCCGGTGCCCGAGCCCGACCAGCTCAAGCAGCTCGATCGCGCGCTGACGCAATGCTTTCCGATCGTAGGGCTCGAACATCAGCGGAAGCTCGACGTTCTCGACCGCCGACAGGAACGGGATCAGGTTGTAGCTCTGGAAGATGAAGCCGATGGCGTCGTGGCGCAACGCGGCGTACTGACTTTCGGTCAGCGCGGCGGTGTCCTTGCCTGCGACCTTCACGGTGCCCTTCGTCGGCCGGTCCAGGCCGCCGATGATGTTGAGCAGGGTGGATTTGCCGCTGCCGCTCGGTCCCATCAGGCAGACGAACTCTCCGGGCAGCACCGTCAGGTCGGCGGCCTTGAGAGCCTTGACGATCTCGTCGCCGAGTTTGTGCAGCTTCCAGACATCCGCGATCTCGATGACCGGGGCGACTGGATCGGCGCCGACGGGAACTGCGACACCTGGTGTTTCGTCGAGTGCGGTCACGGTCAACCTCCTGATGCGAGGGAACGGATGGGCGATTGCGAGGCCGCTTTCCAGGTCGGCACGATGCTCGTGGTCAGCGCCGCCAGGACGCTGACCACGATCGCGGTCACGGCGCCGGAGGCCAGACCTGGGTAGGACACCCCGGTGGCGACGGCGCCGACGGCACCGAGGACGACCCCGGCGACGACGGCCAGCAGCGCACCGGCGAGCGCGCCCAGCACGGCCGCGATCACCGGTTCGACCAGCAGGGCGGCCACCACGGGCCGGCGTGGCACCCCGTTGGCGCCCAGCACCCCGAGTTCACCGGTGCGATGGGCGACGGTGCGCGTGGTCGCGACCGCGACCTCGGCCACCCCCACCAACAGCACGGTGACGGCGATCAGCACGACGGCACGGGCGATTTCGTCGGCGTGTCCGAGCGAGGCCGACTGGGTGCGGATCCCGTCCGACATCCCGAAGACGAGCACGACCAGGAACGCGCCGGTGGCGGTCGTGATGGCCGGAAGCACCATCTCCCGGACCCGGCGGCGCGCCGCCAGCCACCCGTAGGACAGACCCTTGCTGATCATCAGCGTTCCCCCAACAACGACACCGGGCGCTGTTGCAGCAGCCGGTGGACCGGAACCAACGCCCCGACGATGGCCATCGCGGGCAGGAACATCGCGGTCAGTGCGGCGCCCTGCAGCCAGGATGTCACCGTCGCGATGCCCGGAATCACCAGCGCCACAGCGATACCCGCGCCGATGATGCCCACCACGTACGCGGACAGGAACACGATGGCCGATTCGACGAGGAAGAAGTACAGCACTTCGTCGGCCAGGCCGATGCTGCTCATGATGCCGAATTCGCGGCGCCGCTCGGTCACCGCGGCCAGGAACGACGAGATCGCGATGACGAAGCCCAGACCGAGCCCGATCATCGATATCAATCCGAGGGTCGACCCGGTCACCTTGCCCGAGAACAGAGCCGAGAACTTCTGCGCGAAGGACAGCGGTCCCGAACCGCCGACCGTGTCGTAGATGAGTCCGGCGCCCGCGGGGTCGGGTTGCACCGACGGGTCGGGAGTCGAGGGCAGCCCCACAGCAGCTCCGAACGTCTGCGCGAGGTCGCGACGCTGTTCGCTGCCCGGCGGCGCGGCCACCACCCACCAACCGTCGTCGCCGACGATCGACTGCGCCATGGAGGTCGCCACGGTCATCGACTGGCCGTGGCCGGTGATGCCGACGCGCAGCGGACGCCCGCCGACCGTCACGTGGTCGCCCTCGCCGACTCCGAGCCTCTCAGCCAGCGACGATCCGAGATTCGTTTCGCCGCTGGGAATCTGATCGCTGCCCCGCAGCGACACCGATTCGCCGTCGACGTCGGTGACCCCTGACAGCGTGCGTGTCGCGGTCCACCCCTCAGGGACGGCGATCGCGGGAGCAGGGCCGGAAGCGACCATGGCCTGCGCCGCAGGGTCGTAGTGCACGCCGGCGGCAGGCACCACCCAGAGCTGCCCTGCCCCGAGCACATCGTCGACCGAATCTTCGCCGGTGATGACGAAACTGGCCGAGATGGTCCGCACGACCGTGACACACGCGATCGCGAGCGCGATTCCCACGACCGAGAGCACGAACCTCTCAGGGCGTCGCCGGATGTTGGCCAACGCGAACCGGATCAGGCACGTGAACGTGTTTTGAGAGCCGGTGGGGATCTGCGGTGATCGACCTGTTGTGGGTGCGTTGCCGACCTGACTGGTCTCCACGAGAAGCGATGTTGCGACTCGCAGGTTTCCTCAACAGCCGCCTGCAGTGTCGGCGTTGTTAACAGATCGCCGTCCCGTTACGGCGTCATGTCGCGGTGATCAATCCTGGATGCGGCACCAGGGCTGTGCCTGTTCGAGTTCGAACGCCAAGCTGAGCAGGCGGGCTTCCTCCCCGACGCCTGCGGAGAACATCATCCCCACGGGCATCCCGGTCCCGGACTGGGCCAGCGGCAACGAGATCGCCGGCTCCCCCGTCGCGTTCTGCAGCGGGGTGAACGCCACCCACTCGACGAGCCGGTCGATGATCTGCCGGTACGCAGCGCTGGGATCGAGGTGCCCGACCGGCGGCGTCACGTGGGCCAGCGTGGGTGTCAGCAGGACGTCGTGGTCGGCCTGCAACCGCGAGGTGACGCGGCGCACCCGCGCCAGGCGCGCGATGGCCGTCGGCACCCGGTGCAGATTGCGCGCGGCGTGCTGTTCCAGACCCAGCGACAGGTTGTCCAGCCTGCTGCGGTCGAAGCTCGGGCCGAAGGTGCGCCGGCCACCGCGTATCAACGCGAACGCCAGGAACGACCAGTACAGCAGGAAGTCGTCCATGAACCGCTGCGGCACCGGGTTGTCGATCACGGTGATGCGGTGGCCGAGCGCCTCGAGCAGGGCCGCGGTCTTGAGCGTGAGTTCGGCGACCTCCGGGCTGGCCTCGTGCGCAATCGACCGGGTGCACACCGCGATCCGCAGCCGTCGGCCGTCGGGGCCGGTGACGTCGCCGATGGGCGGCAGTTTCGGGTTCGAGACCACTTTCTCCATCTCGCGGTAGAACGCCGCGGTGTCGCGGACCGAGCGGGTCACCACGCCGTTGGCCACGATGCGCAGCGGCATCTGCCGCATGTCGCGGTCCAGCGGGAGCCGGCCTCGGCTCGGTTTGAGCCCGACCAGTCCGTTGCACGCCGCGGGGATCCGGATCGACCCGCCGCCGTCGTTGGCGTGCGCGATCGGCGCCACCCCGGCGGCGACGAACGCACCGGACCCCGACGACGACGCGCCGGCTGTGTGCCCGGTGTGCCACGGATTGCGCACCGCGCCCAGCCGTGGGTGTTCGGCGGCGGCGCTGAAACCGAACTCCGACATCCGGGTCCGGCCCAGCGGCACCAGGCCGGTGGCCAGGTAGGCGGCGGCGAAGTCGCCGTCGTCGGAGGCCGGCACCGGATCCCAGGCGTCCGTGCCGTTCATCGTGGGCATCCCGGCGACGGCGACGTTGTCCTTGACGAACGACGGCACCCCGTCGAAGAACCCGCCGTAGCGGCGGTGCTGCCGCCCGCGGGCCCGTGCCCGGTCGTAGGCCTGGTAGGCGAGACCGTTGAGGGCCGGGTTCACCTTCTCGGTGCGCGCGATGGCGGCCTCGACGAGTTCCTCGGCGGACACCTCGCCGCGTTGCTGCGCCTCGACCAGGCCGACGGCGTCGGAGTCGCCAAGGGCATCGTCACCGAACGCGTGCACTCGATCCATGGCCGAACGGTACCAAAGCGTACCGGCGGGTCGGCCTCACTCGGCGCGACGCAGCACGGCCCCGACGGTCATCGCCAGGATCTTCCAGTCCAGCCACAGCGACCAGTTCTCGATGTAGAAGTTGTCCCACTCGGCCCGGTCGGCGATCGAGGTCTGCCCGCGCAGACCGTGCACCTGTGCCCATCCGGTGATGCCGGCCTTGACCCGGTGCCGGTCGCCGTAGCGGGCGATCTGGATGTTGAACAGGTCGACATACTCCGGGCGTTCCGGGCGCGGGCCCACCAGGCTCATCTCGCCCCGGATCACGTTGATCAACTGTGGCAGTTCGTCGAGCGAGGTGGCCCGCATGATCTTGCCGATCCGGGTGCGCCGGTCCTCGCCCTCCACCCCGCCCGGCGCGCGGTCGGGATCGAGGGTGAACGCGCCGTCGGTGGCCTCGGGCGGGCGCATGGACCGGAACTTCCGGCACATGAACACCCGGCCGTCGCGGCCGACCCGGGGCTGGCCGAAGAAGATCGGTCCGGGCGAGCTCAGCCGCACCAGCAGCATCAGGGTCACGAACAACGGCGAGATCAGCCCCAGCCCCACCGTCGCGACCACCCGGTCGGACACGTGCTTGGCCACGAACTGCCAGCCGCGCGGGTCGGTGCGGGGAGCGGCGATCAGCGGCAGGCCGCCGATGTGGTCGATGCGGGCGTGCACACCGATGGTGTCGAAGATCCGGGGCACCATCCACACCGCCACGCCCCGGTTCTGTGCGAGCCTGACCGCCGTGGACAACGCGTCGTCGCGGGTGCGGGAGAACGCGACGATCATGCACTCGGCCCCGGTGGCGGTGATGACCCGGTCCAGGTCGTCCAGCCGCCCCAGGTACGGGATGCTCGAAGGCTTGTCGCGGTCGATGCCCATCGACGGCGGCTCGTCGTCGACCAACCCGACCGGCCGCAGGCCGTACTCCGGGGTGATCTCGAGCCGGTCGACGACCTTGGCGGCGATCCGGCCATTGCCGACGATGAGTGTCGGCGCGGTCAGCACGTTGCGGCGGTAGAGGTGGCGCTTGATCGAGTACCACAGCAGCCGCCCGAGCGGGATCAGCACCGCCGCGCACATCCAGATCCTGGCCACGGTGTTGCCGAGGGAGCCGGACACCCCCGAGTTCAGGACGAGGCCGCTCAGCAGCAGCATCGCGGTCAGCGCGGTGACGGCCTGCAGGGTCGGGAGTTCGTCGAGGAAGGTCCGCTCCAGGGACCGCCGGTAGAGACCCCGCAGCGCGCTCATCATCAGGATGGTCGGTGCGAAGAACCACAGCATCCAGGTCGGTGGCAGCTGCAGGTGATCGTGCGACGCCCAGAACATCCCGATCGCCACCGCCGCCGACGCGGTCGACAGGTCGATCAGGGGACCGGCAACCCGTTCCCAGGCTTTGTGTCTGCGTAACTGGCCGAAGTCAGCGATCTCCTCGGCTGAAACCTCCCCCCCGACGGCAATGTTTGCCGTACGGCGGACTTCAACGGTATCCGTCACCTGGACCGCGAATTTTATTCCCCACCAACATGGACAGAGGTTAACTCAGCAAATAGCGAAAACAGCAACGAACACCAATTAACTGAGCCGTTAAATGGCAGGCAGATTAGCTGCACTCTTTGCCACCGCCATCACTCACGGAACACGGCAAACCACGGAACTCGGCGGCACGGCCCAGGCACCCCGGTTTGCCGCACACAGTGCAGCGTTGGCAAACAATCGCGGGTGATTCGCGGGGTTCCCGTGCCGCGCCGCCGACGCGGTGCGGAATCCGCCGCCCGGCCCGCCGTCGCGCCTCCCGACAACGACAAGACCCCCGAGACACTGTCTCGGGGGTCTTGTCGTTGTCTGCGTGTCAGGCGATCAGGCCTGACCGACCTCGAAGCGGACGAACCGCGTCACGGTCACCCCGGCCTCGTCGAGCAGCGACTTGACCGACTTCTTGTTGTCGGACACCGACGGCTGATCGAGCAGCACCACGTCCTTGTAGAACCCGGTGACCCGACCCTCGACGATCTTGGTCAGCGCCTGCTCCGGCTTGCCCTCGGCGCGGGCCGTCTCCTCGGCGATCCGCCGCTCGTTGGCGACGATGTCCTCGGGGACGTCCTCACGGCTGAGGTACTTGGCCTTCAGCGCGGCGATCTGCAGCGCGACCGCGTGCGCGGCGGCCGTGCCCTTGTCGGCGTCGCCGGCTTCGTACTCGACCAGCACACCCACCGCGGGCGGCAGGTCCGCGGCACGCTTGTGCAGGTAGGTCTCCACCGTGCCGTCGAAGTAGGCGGCGCGACGGAGTTCGAGCTTCTCGCCGATCTTCGCCGACAGGTCGGCGATGGCCTGCTCGACGGTCGAGTCACCGAGCTTGGCGGCCTTGAGAGCCTCGACATCGCCGGCCTTGGCCTCGGCGGCCGCGGCGACGACCTGGTCGGCCAGTGCCTGGAACTCGGCGTTCTTGGCGACGAAGTCCGTCTCGGAGTTCAGCTCGATGAGCGCACCGTTCTTGGCGGCGACCAGGCCCTCGGCGGTGGCGCGCTCGGCGCGCTTGCCGACGTCCTTGGCGCCCTTGATACGCAGCAACTCGACGGCCTTGTCGAAGTCGCCCTCGGCCTCGACCAGCGCGTTCTTCGAATCCAGCATGCCGGCACCGGTCAGCTCCCGGAGGCGCTTGACGTCGGCGGCGGTGTAGTTAGCCATAGATGTCTTTCCTTAAAGGCGTCGAAATCAGGACTGTTCGGGTGCTGCGGCCTCGGGCGCGCCGGCCTCGGGTGCGGCGGTGGTGGCACCGGCCAGCAACTCCTGCTCCCATTCGGCCAGCGGCTCGGCCGCTTCCGTGGCGGGCTTGTCGGCGCCGCCGCCGGCACGGGCCTGCAGGCCCTCGGCGACCGCGGAGGCCACGACCTTGGTCAGCAGCGCGGCCGAGCGGATCGCGTCGTCGTTGCCCGGGATCGGGTAGTCGACGACGTCGGGATCGCAGTTGGTGTCCAGGATCGCGATGATCGGGATGTTCAACTTGCGGGCCTCGGCGACCGCGAGGTGCTCCTTGTTGGTGTCGACGACCCAGATCGCCGACGGCACCTTCTGCATGTCCCGGATACCGCCGAGCGAGCGCTCCAGCTTGTTCTTCTCACGCGTCAGCATGAGGATTTCCTTCTTGGTGCGACCCTCGAAGCCACCGGTCTGCTCCATCGCCTCAAGCTCCTTCATCCGCTGGAGGCGCTTGTGCACGGTCTGGAAGTTGGTGAGCATGCCGCCCAGCCAGCGCTGGTTCACGTACGGCATGCCGACGCGGGTCGCCTCCTGGGCGATGGACTCCTGCGCCTGCTTCTTGGTGCCGACGAACATGATCGAACCGCCGTGCGCAACGGTTTCCTTTACGAACTCGTACGCCGAGTCGATGTAGGTCAGCGTCTGCTGCAGGTCGATGATGTAGATGCCGTTGCGGTCGGTGAAGATGAACCGCTTCATCTTGGGATTCCAGCGACGGGTCTGGTGCCCGAAGTGTGCGCCGCTGTCGAGCAGCTGCTTCATGGTTACAACAGCCATGGTTGGCGATACCTCTTTGCTTGTCGGTTGTCGTCCGGCATCGGGTGAGCCGGACCCTGGCGTCTGCTTTCGATGCCGGACCCGCCGTCGAGGAGAACCTCGGGACGGGACCGCCCGGCATGCGAGGTGACGATGCCCCGGAACAACTGGAGCCCGTGTCGCAGACGCGCGAAGTCAGCCCGCGCAAACGAGCTGCGGGTAGCAGTTTACACCCTGCGAGCAGCTGGTTTTACCAGCGCACACACCGTGCACAGGCGTGCGATGTCGCGCTTCCGCCACCCGGCGACAGTGCGCTGAACTGGGCGGATGCGGATCGCGCTGATAGCCGTCGCCGTCACGGTACTGCCGGTGGCCCCCGCGGCGGCCGACGACGGGCGGCTGGGCTGGCCGATGCGTCCGCGGCCGGCGGTGGTGCGGATGTTCGATGCACCGACCCCGAAGTGGCAGCGCGGCCACCGCGGCGTCGACCTTGCCGGTGTCGCGGGACAGCCGGTGCACGCGACGGCCCCGGGCACGGTGGTGTTCGCGGGCCTACTGGCCGGCAGGCCGGTCGTGTCGATCGCCCATCCCGGCGGTCTGCGCACCAGCTACGAGCCCGTGGACCCCGCGGTGCGGCAGGGCCAGGTGGTCGCGGCGGGCACCACCCTCGGCGCGCTGACCGCGGGACATCCGGGCTGCCCGGTGTCGGCATGCCTGCACTGGGGCGCGATGTGGGGACCTGCCTCGCGCGCCGACTACGTCGACCCGCTGGGGTTGGTGGCCACCACGCCGGTGCGGCTCAAACCGGTGCGCTGAGCGCGCAGCAGCCGGGCCATGTGAGCGCTCACCAATCCGCCCAGCAGCCCTTGAACTGCCCTTTTGGCTATTGACAGTGCCAAAACGTTAGCGTTAACATCCACCCTGTTACCTAGGCCACACTCTCCGGCCCGGTGTGACGCCATCACCCCCACCAGCAAGGAGCGACCGTGAGGAAAAGAGCACTGTTCGCGGCATTGGCAGCCACCGTGGCCACCGCCCTGGCGGGGTGCGGCAGCGGGCCGGCCCCGGACCGGGCGGCGGCAGCGGGAGCGGGGACGGCAGCCTCACCATGGGCTTCTCCCAGGTGGGCGCCGAGAGCGGCTGGCGCACCGCCAACACCAAATCCGTCCAGGAGGCCGCCTCGGCCGCCGGCGTCCACCTCAAGTTCTCCGACGCCAACGGCAAGCAGGAGAACCAGATCTCGGCGCTGCGGTCGTTCATCCAGCAGGGCGTCGACGTGCTGGCGTTCAGCCCCGTGGTGCGCACCGGTTGGGACGCCGTGCTGCTGGAGGCCAAGAACGCGAACATCCCGGTGATCCTCACCGATCGCGCGGTGGACACCACGGTTCCCGATGCCTATAAGACGTTCCTGGGCGCGGATTTCGTCGACGAGGGCCGCGTGCCGGCCAGTGGGTCGTCGAGGAGTACGCGGACCGGACCGACCCGGTGAACATCGTGATCCTGGAGGGCACCACCGGTGCCGATCCCGCCATCGACCGCAACACCGGCTTCGAGGAGGCGATCTCGGCATCGCCCAACCTGACGGTGATCGCGTCGCAGACAGGCGATTTCACTCGATCCGGCGGCAAGCAGGTGATGGAGGCGTTCCTCAAGGCCCATCCCGACATCGACCTGGTGTTCGCGCAGAACGACGACATGGGTCTGGGCGCGGTCGAGGCGATCCAGGCCGCGGGCAAGACCCCCGGCAAGGACATCGAGATCGTCGCGGTCGACGCCACCAACGACGGCATGCAGGCGCTGGCCGACGGCAAGTTCAACTTCCTGGTGGAATGCAACCCGCTGCTCGGACCGCAACTGATGGATCTGGCGAAGAAGGTGGTGGCGGGCGAGCAGGTCCCCGCACGCGTGGTGGTCCCGGACCAGACGTTCACCACCGAGCAGGCGATCGAAGCACTTCCCAACCGGCAGTACTGAACCGGGCATCGGACAGCGGACCGTAAACATGGATCCAGTCACCGAACCGTTGGTGCTGATGCGCGGCATCGACGTCACCTTCCCCGGGGTCAAGGCCCTCGACGGGGTGGATTTCCGCCTGATGCCCGGGGAGGTGCACGCGCTGATGGGTGAGAACGGCGCAGGCAAGTCCACCTTGATCAAGGCGTTGACCGGTGTTTACGACATCGACGGCGGGCAGATCACGGTCGGCGGCCAACCACAGCGGTTCACCGGCCCCCGGCAGGCTCAGGACGCCGGGATCAGCACGGTGTACCAGGAGGTCAACCTCTGCCCGAACCTCACGGTCGCGGAGAACATCCTGCTGGGCCGCGAACCCCGCCGGTTCGGCCGCATCGTCTACCGGACGGTGCACCAGGTGGCGCGCACGCTGCTGGCCCAGCTCGAACTCGACATCGACCCCCGCTCGGTGCTGGGCAGCCATCCGATCGCCGTCCAGCAATTGGTGGCGATCGCCCGCGCCACCGCCGTCGAGGCGAAGGTGCTCGTGCTGGACGAGCCCACCTCCAGCCTGGACACCGGCGAGGTCGCCGAGCTCTTCCGGGTCGTCCGCAGGCTCCGCGACGACGGGACTGCGGTGCTGTTCGTGTCCCACTTCCTGGACCAGGTCTACGAGATCGCGGACCGGATGACGGTGCTGCGCAACGGCAGGACGGTCGGCGAATGGCGCACCGCCGAGCTCGACCGGCACCGGCTGGTCTCGGCCATGGTCGGACACGATCTCGAGACGCTCGGCGAGATCGCCTCCGAGGCATCCGAACTGCGCACCGAGCAGTCCGCCACGCCGTTCGTGTCGGTAGAGCAGATCGCGCGGCCGCCGCGGGTGAAGCCCACCGACCTGGACCTGCATGCCGGCGAGATCGTCGGGCTGGCAGGGCTGCTCGGATCCGGACGCACCGAACTGGCCCGGCTGGTGTTCGGCGCCGACCACGCCACCGGCGGCGAGGTCCGCGTCGACGGCGCACCGGCACAGATCCGCACACCGCGCGCCGCGATCGGTCACGGGTTCGCGTTCACCTCGGAGAACCGCAAAACCGAGGGCATCGTCGCCGACATGTCGGTCCGCGACAACCTGGTGCTGGCGCTGCAGGCCCGCCGCGGGTTCGCGCGGCCGTTGTCGGCCCAGGCCAAGACCGAACTCGTCGCGCGCTACATCGACATGCTCGACATCCGACCGGCCGACCCCGACACCCCGATCCGCAATCTCAGTGGGGGCAATCAACAGAAGGTGCTGCTGGCCCGCTGGCTGATCACGACGCCGCGTCTGCTGATCCTCGACGAACCCACCCGCGGCATCGACGTCGGCGCCAAGGCGCAGATCCAGAAACTGATCACCAGACTGTCGGCAGAGGGCATGGCCGTGCTGTTCATCTCGGCCGAACTCGACGAGGTGGCCCGCATCAGCAACCGGGTCGCGGTGCTGCGCGACGGCCTGACCGTGGCCGAGATCCGGGGCGGCTGTTCGGTTTCCGAGCTCACCCGGCTCATCGCGGCAGGCGACGGGCAGTGACCGCCCGCCCGTCGGTCCGGCGTCGTATCGCCGACTCACCGCTGATCTGGCCGGCCCTCGCGCTGGTCGCGCTGTTGGTGCTCAACGTGTTCCTGACCCCCGGATTCCTCGGCGTGCGCATCCAGGAGGGTCACCTCTACGGCAGCACCATCGACATCCTGCGCAACGGCGCGCCCACCATGCTGGTCGCGCTGGGCATGACACTGGTGATCGCCTCACGCGGGATCGACCTGTCGGTGGGCGCCGTGGTGGCGATCTCCGGCGCGCTGGCCTGCGCGCACGTGGCCGGCTCTGCCGACCCGACCAGCGGTGCCACCATCGCGGTGGGGATGGTGCTGGCGGTCGGCGCCGCGGCGGTGCTGGGCCTGTGGAACGGCGCTCTGGTGTCGATCTTCGGGATCCAGCCGATCATCGCCACGCTGGTGCTGATGACCGCGGGGCGGGGAATCGCGCTGCTGATCACCGAAGGCCAGATACTGACCGTCACCGGCGATCCGTTCAAGGTCCTCGGCGCCGGCTACGCGTTCGGCCTACCGGTGGCGGTGCTGGTCAGCCTCGCGGTGTTCGCGGTGGTCGGGCTGCTGACCCGGTGCAGCGCGCTGGGCATGCTGCTGGAGGCCGTGGGGGTCAACCCCGAGGCCAGCCGGCTGGCCGGGGTGCGGTACCGCACGATCGTGTTCGCCGTCTACGTGTTCTGCGCGGTGTGCGCAGGCATCGCGGGTCTGATGATCGCGTCGAACATCGCCGCCGCCGACGCCAACAACGCCGGCCTGTGGATCGAGATGGACGCGATCCTCGCGGTGGTGATCGGTGGCACGTCGCTACTCGGCGGCAGGTTCAGCCTCACCGGAACCCTGTTGGGCGCGTTGATCATCCAGACGCTCACCACGACGGTGTACACCGCGGGCATCACGCCGGAGACCACCCTGGTGTTCAAGGCCGCCGCGGTGATCCTGGTGTGCCTGGCCCAGGCGCCGAAGTTCCGCGCGCTGGCGCGCAACCGGTGGACCCGCAGGCGCACTCCCCCCGCGGCGGCCCCGGCCGGGACCGCCGGGTCCGGCATGCCGGACGAGGTCCGGACCGTCGCCGAACCGACGACGCAGAAGGTGAGCACGCCATGAGCGTCGAGTTCGCAGTCCGCCCGAAGTTCCTCGCCCCGGCGGGGCGGATCAGCCGGGGCGGCCGCTTCCGGCCCCTGATGGCGTCGTCGGCGCTGTTCGTCGCACTGTTCGGACTCGTCGCTGTGCGGTACGACTTCGCCAGCACCACACAGCTTTTCCTGAACCTGCTGATCGACAACGCCCATCTGGTGGTGCTCGCGGTCGGGATGACGTTCGTGATCCTCACCGGCGGCATCGACTTGAGCGTCGGGTCCGTGGTCGCGCTGTCCACGGTGATCCTGGCCAAGACCCTGCAGGTGGGCTGGCCGACGCCGGTCGCGGTCGTGGTGGTGCTGCTGGTCGGTCCGGCACTGGGCCTGGTGATGGGGCTGATCATCGAGTACTTCGAGGTGCAGCCGTTCATCGTGACGCTGGCCGGCATGTTCCTGGCCCGCGGGATGTGTTACGTGGTCAGCGTCGAGACGCTGCCGATCGACGACCCGCTGTTGCGCACGTTCGGTCTGCACTACCTCTACGTGTGGGAGGAGAAGTTCATCCGCCCCGCCGTGGTGGTGACGATCGTGGTCGTGGTGGCGGCGGCGTATGTGCTGCACCAGACCCGATTCGGGCGCACGGTGTACGCGGTCGGCGGCAACCGCCAGTCGGCGATGCTGATGGGGCTGGCCGTGGGCCGGGCCCGGGTGTCGGTGTACGTGGTCAGCGGGCTGTGCGCGTCGCTGGCCGGACTGCTGCTCAGTGTGCAGAAGCTGTCGGGCTACAGCCTCAACGGCGTCGGACTGGAACTCGACGCGATCGCCGCCGTGGTGATCGGCGGGGTGCTGCTCTCCGGCGGTGTCGGCATGGTTGTCGGGTCGGTCATCGGCGTGCTGATCCTGGGCACCATCCAGACGCTGGTGACCGCGGAGAACCTGGACTCGTACTGGACCAGGATCGTGACCGGGGTGCTGCTGCTGCTGTTCGTCCTGGTTCAGCGCGTGCTGTCGCGGGACACCCGGTGACCGCGGACCGCACGGTGCGGCGCCCGGTGATGGCCGACGTCGCCCGGCTGGCCGGCGTCTCGCACCAGACGGTGTCGCGGGTCATCAACGGCGCCAACAACATCCGCCCGGACACCCGCTCCCGGGTCGAGCACGCGATCGCCGCGCTGGGGTACCGGCCCAACACCGCGGCCCGCACCCTGGTGACGCGGCGGTCCAGGACCGTCGGCATCATCAGCAGCAACACCTCGCAGCACGGGCCTGCCAGCATCCAGCATTCGCTGCAGGAGGCGGCGCGGTCGGCCGGCTACTTCAGCAGCGTGGTGACGCTGTCGGAGGTCACCCACCGTGAACTGCGCGACGCGCTGGACCATCTGGACCGCCAGTCCGTCGAGGCCATCGTGATGATCGCGACCCAGCACGACGCGCTGGCCGTCGCCCACGCCGAGATCACCTCGACCCCGTTGATCGTGGTGGAGGGCGAGCTGACCGGACGGGGACGCTCGGTCGGCGTGGACCAGATGGCCGGGGCGCGGCTGGCCACCCAGCACCTCATCGACCTGGGCCACCGCCACATCGTGCACGTGTCCGGACCGCTGAGCTGGACCGAGGCCCGGGCCCGCCGCAGCGGCTACGTCGAGGTGATGCGGCGTGCGGGCCTGCGGGTGGACGCCGATCTGGAAGGCGACTGGAGCCCGGCCCGCGGCTGCGCGATCGGTCGCGCGCTGGCCGAACGTGGCCATTTCACCGCGGTTTTCGTCGCCAACGACCAGATGGCCGTCGGGCTGCTGCACGCGTTCGCCGAAGCCGGCATCGCAGTGCCCGGCGACGTCAGCGTGGTCGGCTTCGACGATGTCCCCGAGGCGGCCTACACCACCCCGTCGCTGACCACCGTGCACCAGGACTTCGCCGCGGTCGGCAGACGGGCGATCGAGGTCGTCACCGCCGTCCTCGACGGCGTCGAGGTGGTCACCCCGCTGCTCACCCCGCAGTTGGTCATCCGCTCCAGCAGTGCGCGGATGGCTCCGCAACGAACGAAAGGACTCAGGGCATGATCGGTTCCCGCCTCGTCGACGCCGAGGTCTGGTTCGTCACCGGCAGCCAGTCGATGTACGGACCCGAGACTCTCGAGCAGGTCGCCGCGCAGTCTCAGGAGATCGCGACGCTGCTCGACCAGTCCGCCGAGATGCCGGTGCGGGTGCGCTGGCAGCCCACGGTGGTCTCGGCCGAGGCCATCGCGTCGGTGGTCGCCGACGCTAACCGGGACCCGAACTGCATCGGCATCATCGCCTGGATGCACACCTTCTCCCCCGCCAAGATGTGGATCCGCGGACTTCGGGCGCTGCAACGGCCGATGCTGCATCTGCACACCCAGCACAACGTGGAGTTGCCGTGGAGCACCATCGATATGGACTTCATGAACCTCAACCAGGCCGCGCACGGCGACCGCGAGTTCGGCTACATCCAGTCGCGGCTGTCGGTGCCGCGCAAGACGGTCGCCGGCCACGTCAGTGACCCGCAGGCCCGCCGCCGCATCGGTCACTGGGCCCGCGCCGCACTCGGTTTCGCCGAGATCCGCACGATGAACGTGGCCCGCTTCGGCGACAACATGCGCAGTGTCGCGGTCACCGAGGGCGACAAGGTGGAGGCCGAGGCGCACTTCGGGGTGTCGGTGAACACCTTCGCGGTCAACGACCTCGCCGAGTCGGTGTCGCGGGTCGGCGAGGACAGTGTCGACAAGCTGATCCGTGAGTACCGGGACCGCTACGACGTGGCCGAGGAACTGCTGCCCGGCGGTGCGCGGCACACCGCGCTGCGTGACGGCGCCCGGATCGAGGCCGGCTTGCGCCGGTTCCTCGAGCAGCACGAATTCCAGGCGTTCACCACGAATTTCGAGGATCTCGGCCCACTGAAGCAGCTGCCCGGCCTCGCCGTGCAGCGGCTGATGGCCGACGGATACGGTTTCGCCGGTGAAGGCGACTGGAAGACCGCGGTGATGCTGCGCACCGTGAAAGTGATGGCCGACGGGCTGCCGGGGGGCACGTCGTTCATGGAGGACTACACCTACGACCTGACCCCGGGCCGGGAACGCGTGCTCGGCGCGCACATGCTGGAGGTGTGCCCGTCGATCACCGAGTCCAGGCCCTCACTGGAGGTGCACCCGCTGTCCATCGGCAACCGCGACGACCCGGTGCGCCTGCGGTTCACCGCCTCCCCCGGCGACGCCACGATCCTCGGGATCAGTGACATGGGTCCGCGATTCCGCCTGGTGGCCAACACGGTCCGGGTGGTGGAGCCGACGGCCGCACTGCCGAAACTGCCGGTCGCGTGCGCGGTGTGGGAGCCGCAGCCGAGCTGGTCGGTGTCGACCGAGGCGTGGCTGGCGGCCGGAGCGCCCCACCACACCGTGCTCACCACCGCGCTGGGCGTCGAGCCGTTCGAGGATTTCGCCGTGATGACCGGCACCGAACTGCTCGTCATCGACAGCGAGACCACGGTCGGCTCCTTCGCCCGCGAATTGCGTTGGAACAACGCCTATCACCACCTGGCGGCGGGGCTGTGACGCTCGCTCCCCCGGTCGCCCCGGCGTCGACGTGCGGTGACGAGTTCGAGCTGACGCTGCCCGGCAGGCGTCCGGTGCGGGCGGTGATCGCCGAGGTCGGCGCCGCCCTGCTGGAACTGTCGGTCGGCGGGGTGGCTCTGACGCCGCGGTACGACACCACCGCGGCACGCCCCTTCTACAGCGGCGCCGTGCTCGCCCCGTGGCCCAACCGGGTGCGTGACGGGCGCTGGACGCTCGACGGGGTGACCCAGCAGCTCGACATCACCGAACCGGAGAACGGCAACGCGCTGCACGGCCTGCTGTCCTTCGCCCCGTACCGGCTGACCGAACGCAGCACCTCGTCCATCACGCTGGGCGCGCGGGTGCATCCCCAGCACGGCTACCCGTTCAGCCTGAAGACCCGGGTGCGCTACGCGCTGACCACGACCGGTATCAGCGTCACCCACACGATCGGCAACGTCGGCCCCGCGCCGGCGCCGGTCGCGGTCGGGGCGCACCCGTTCCTCACCGTCGGCGACGTGCCCGCCGACGAGCTGGTGCTCACCGTGGCGGCCGACCGGCACATCGACGTCGACGAACGGCTCAACCCGACCGGCACCACACCGGTGGCGGGCACCGAATGGGATCTGCGCGGTGGCCGGCCGGTGGCCGAGCTGGGCTTCGACGACTGCTGGACGGGCCTGCACATGAGCGGCGGCATCAGCACCCACACCCTGCGCGCGCCCGACGGTCGCTCGGTGTCACTGTGCGCCGGAACGGGTTTCGACTATGTGCACGTGTTCGTCACCCGGCGCTACCCGACGGCGCAGGGCCATGTCACCGCGGTGGCCGTCGAGCCGATGTCCGCGGCCGCCGACGCGTTGAACAGCGGCGCCGGGTTGCGCTGGCTGGAGTGCGGGCAACACTGGTCGGCATCGTGGTCGATCCGCTACCAGGACCCCGGTCAGTAGACCCGGCGCGCCGCGGCCGCGCAGTCGGCGGCCAGGAACCGGGGGCGGGGAAGCCCGCCGTCGTGCGCCCGGCGCAGCACCGCCTCGGCGACGGTCGCCGTGTCACCTGCTTCCACCAGGGCCAGCACCGATCCCCCGAACCCGCCACCGATCATCCGGGCGCCGAGGGCCCCGGCGTCGAGCGCGGCCTCGACCGCACTGTCCAGTTCGACCGAGCTGACGGCGAGGTCGTCGCGTAACGACCGGTGCGACGCGCTCAGCAGCGGGCCGACGGCGGCCAGGTCGGCCGCACGCAAGCGCTCGACCGCGGCGTCCACCCGCCGGAACTCGGTGAGCACGTGGCGCAGCGGACGACGCAGTTGGTGGGCACCGAGGGTGGCGAGATCCACCACGTCCTGCACGTCGACCTCGGCACCGTCGAGCACGTCACGGTCGACCCGCGCGCACGCCTGCTCGACCATGGTGCGGCAGCGGCCGTAGTCGCCCTGCACCAGTCGGTGTGGAGAGTTCGTGTTGATCACCATCAGCGCCAGGTCCGGGTTCACACTGTCGACCGCGACGTGCTCGACGGTGCCGTCGGCGCAGTCCAGCACCATCGCGTGGCCGCGGCGAGCGCGCAGCGACACCGACTGGTCCATCAGCCCGGTCGCCGCGCCGACCACGACGTTCTCCGCGGTGGCGCAGTCGCGGGCCAGCACGGCGCGGCCGGCGTTGTCGGTCGCCACCCCCGACAGCTCGGCGACGGCCAGGGCCACCGCGCATTCGAGCGCGGCCGAACTCGACAGTCCTGCACCTTGGGGCACCGTCGACGTCACCGCGATGTCCACACCCGGCATCCGGGCGATGGACTCGTGGTAGGCCATCGCCCACAACACCCCGGCCGCATAGCCGGCCCATCCCGACGGGCTGCCCGGTCCGACATCCCCGACCCGCCCGGCCCAGTCCGGCTGCGGCCCGGTCGAGGTGCACCGCACCACGTCGTCGGAGCGGATACGCACCGCCACCGCGGTGGCATACGGCAGCGCGAACGGCACCACCCGCCCGCCCACGTAGTCGACGTGTTCGCCGATGATGTTGGCCCGCCCCGGCGCGATCCAGACCCCTTGCGGCGCAGCGTCGAACGCGTCGGTGAACGCGGCAGCGGCATTGTCGGCGAGCGCCCGGTCCGGCACCGGCGGCAGCAGCCGGCGCGGCCTCGTCGACCACGACACGCTCACCGGATCTCCCGGAACCGGTCCGCGATGCGTTCGGGGGTGGTGTCGTTGATCCACGCGCCCATCCCTGATTCCGATCCGGCCAGGTACTTCAGCCGCCCCGGCGCCCGCATCACCGAGAACAGCTGCAGGTGCAGCCGGCCCAGTTCCCGCTGCGGGCCGACCGGGGCCTGGTGCCAGGCCGCGACGTAAGGCGTCTCGTCGACGCCGTCGAAGAACCGGTCGACCCGGCCGAGCAGATCGAGATAAACGGTGGCCAACTCGTCGCGCTCGCCGTCGGTGAGCTCGGCGAAATCGGCGACCGCGCGGTGCGGGAGCAGGTGCACCTCCATCGGCCAGCGCGCCGCGGACGGGACGAACGCCGTCCACCGCTGCCCCGCCACCACGATCCGGCGCCCGGCCCGCCGCTCGGCGTCGAGCACGTCGGCGAACAGATCGCCGCCGGTGGCCGCGCGGTGCCGCCGGGCCTGGCGCATCACCGCCTCGGTCCGCGGCGGAAGGTAGGGGTAGGCGTAGATCTGCCCGTGCGGGTGGGTCAGCGTCACCCCGATCTGCCTGCCGCGGTTCTCGAAACAGAACACCTGCGCGACGCCGGGCAGTTCGGACAGTTCCGCGGTCCGGTCCGCCCACACGTCGATCACGGTGCGGGCGCGACGGTGCCCGACGGTGGCGAAGCTGGCGTGCGGGTCGCTGGTGAAGCAGACCACCTCGCAGCACCCGGTGCCCGGCCGCAGCGGCCACAGCGGCTCACCGTCGAGGTACGGCGGCAGGTCCTGGTCGCCGGCCCGCGCCGACAGCGACGGGAACCGGTTCTCGAACACCACGACGTCGTAGTCGGCGGCCGGGATCTCGGTGGCCGGGCCGCCCGGGCGGGTGGGCGCCAGCGGAGAGTCACCGGCCGGGGGCAGGTAGGTGCGGTCCATGCGCTGGGCCGCGATCGCGATCCACTCCCCGGTCAGCACGTCGTAGCGCAGCTGGGACTCCGAGGTGGCCGGCGGCAGCACCCGGGGATCGCGTGCGGTCCGCGGCGGTGGGGCGTCGCTGTCGTCGAAATAGATCAGCCTGCGACCGTCCGCCAGGGTCGTCACCGTCTTACGCACGGGCGGAGCGTCGTTGCGGGGTAAGGCCATCGGCGTCTCAGCGACCGCCGCGCCGCTTGTTGTACACGTCGAAGCCCACCGCGGCCAGCAACACCAGGCCCTTGATCACCTGCTGCACGTCGGTGCCGATGCCCAGGATCGACATCCCGTTGTTGAGCACGCCGAGCACCAGGCCGCCGATGATGGCGCCGAACACGGTGCCGACCCCACCGCTGGAGGACGCGCCGCCGATGAACGCCGCCGCGATGGCCTCCAGTTCGAAGTTGATGCCGGCCTGCGGGGTGGCCGAGTTCAGCCGGGCGGCGAACATCAGGCCCGCGACCGCGGCGAGCGCGCCCATGTTGACGAACACCAGCAGCGTCACCCAGCGGTTGCGCACCCCGGACAACTTCGCCGCCGCGGCGTTGCCGCCGACCGCGTAAACCTGGCGGCCGAACACGGTGTTGCGCATCAGGAATGCGTAGATCAGCGTCAGCACCACCAGGATGATGCCGACGATCGGCACACCGCGGTAGCTGGCCAGCAGCAGCGTCACCGCGCCGAGGGCCGCGACGATCGCCACGCATTTCGCGATGAACAGCGGCGTGCCGGAAACCGGCTGGCCGTAACGGCTCTGGGAGCGCCGCCGACGGATCTGCATGCCGACCGCCGCGATCGTGATCACCCCGCCGAGCAGGATCGTCGGCCAGTGGTAGAGCGCGTTGGTCCCCCACTCGGGCAGAAAGCCGCTGCTGAAGGTCTGCAGCGCGGGCGGCATCGGCGCGATGGACTGCCCCTGCAGGATGTACTGGGTGGCGCCGCGGAAGATCAGCATGCCGCCGAGGGTCACGATGAACGACGGGATGCCGACGAACGCGATCCAGAATCCCTGCCACGCGCCGATCAGCGCGCCCATCGCCACGCACAGCACCACGGCCAGCAGCCACGGCATGTCGTGGCGCACCATCAGGACCGCGGCCATCGCGCCGGTGAACGCCGCGATCGAACCGACCGACAGGTCGATGTGGCCGTTGATGATCACGATCACCATCCCGATGGCGAGCACCAGGATGTAGCCGTTCTGCTGGATGATGTTGGTGACGTTCAGCGGCTTCAGCAGGATGCCGTCGGTCCACACCTGGAACAGCAGCACGATCGCCAGCAGGGCGACCACCATGCCGGACTGGCGGATGTGGGAGATCAGGAACTGCGAGATCCGGTCCCGCAGTCCCGGCGGATCCGGTCGGGATCCGTTGGGCGGCTGGGCCACCGGCGAATTCGGCGACGGTTGGTCGACGGTGGTGGTCACGGAATCAGCGTCCTTTCATCATCAGCCGCATCAGGGTTTCCTGATCGGCGCGCTCCCGGTCCACCTCGCCGGTGAGCCGTCCCTGACTGAGCGCGTAGATGCGGTCGCAGAGGCCGAGCAGTTCGGGTAGTTCGGAGGAGATCACGATGACGGCCTTGCCGCGGCCGGCCAGTTCGTTGATGATCTGGTAGATCTCGTATTTGGCGCCGACGTCGATGCCGCGGGTCGGTTCGTCCAGGATCAGGACGTCGGGGTCGGTGAACAGCCACTTGCTCAGTACGACCTTCTGCTGGTTGCCGCCGGAGAGTTTGCCCGCGACCGTCGCCACCGACGCCGTCTTGATCCTCATCGATTCGCAGAACTGTTCGCCCACCGCGGTTTCGGCGCGGAAGTCGATCACCGACCGGTGGCTGATCTTGCCCAGCGACGGGAGCGTGATGCTGGTGGCCACGGAGTCCATCAGGTTCAGCCCGAGCTGTTTGCGGTCCTCGGTCACGTACGCGATGCCGTTGTCGATCGCGGCGGGCACCGTGCTGGTGTTGATCTCGCGCTCGCCCTTGCTGACCCGGCCGCCCACATACCTGCCGTAGGACCGGCCGAACACGCTCATCGCCAACTCGGTGCGGCCTGCGCCCATCAGGCCCGCGATTCCGACGATCTCGCCGGCCCGCACCTCCAGCGACACGTCGTCGACCACCTTGCGGTGCTGGTCGATCGGGTGCAGCACGGTCCAGTTCGACACCGAGAAGGCCACCGGGCCGATCTCACGTTCCGGGCGCGGGGGGAACCGGTGGGTCAGGTCCCGGCCCACCATGCCGCGCACGATCGCGTCCTCGGTCAGCCCGTCGGCGACGCGGACGGTGTCGATGGTGGCGCCGTCGCGCAGAGTGGTCACCGCATCCGCGATCTGCAGGACCTCGTTCAGCTTGTGCGAGATCAGGATCGAGGTCAGTCCGTGCTCGCGCAGGTCGGCGATCAGCTCGAGCAGGTGGCGGCTGTCGGTGTCGTTGAGCGCCGCGGTGGGCTCGTCGAGAATCAGCAGCCGCACGTCCTTGGCCAGGGCCTTGGCGATCTCCACCAGCTGCTGCTTGCCCACCCCGATGTCGGCGACCCGCGTCTGCGGGCTCTCGTCCAGCCCGACCCGCTCGAGCAACTCGGCGGCGCGCACCAGGGTGCGGTCCCAGTCGATGACGCCGAAGCGGCGGATCTCGTTGCCCAGGAACATGTTCTCGGCGATCGACAGGTAGGGCACCAGGGCGAGCTCCTGATGGATGATCGCGATACCGCATTTCTCGCTGGACCGGATGTCTTTGAACTCACACAGGTTTCCGTCGAAGTAGATCTCTCCGCGGTAGCTTCCGTGGGGGTACACGCCGCTGAGGACCTTCATCAGCGTGGACTTGCCCGCCCCGTTCTCGCCGCAAATCGCGTGGATTTCACCGGAGCCGACCCGCAGGTCGACGTCGGCCAGGGCGCGGACCCCGGGGAACTCCTTGGTGATCCCCTTCATCTCCAGCAGCGCCGGCGAGTGCGCCGTCATTGCACCTGCGCCTGCGTGTAGTAGCCGGAGTCGACCAGCACCTGCTCGTAGTTGGTCCTGTCGACGCTCACCGGGTCCAACAGGTGGGCGGGCACCACTTTCACCGCGTTGTCGTAGGTCTCGGTGTCGTTGACCATCGGTTCGCCGCCGGTGAGCACCGCATCGGACATCTGCACCGCGGACTTGGCCAGCTCGCGGGTGTCCTTGAACACCGTCTGCGTCTGTTCGCCCGCCACGATCGACTGCACCGACGCCAGCTCGGCGTCCTGGCCGGTGACCACCGGCAGCGGCCGCGCGGCGTTGCCGTAACCGGCGCTCTTGAGTGCCGAGATCACGCCGCGGGAGATGCCGTCGTAGGGCGAGAGCACCGCGCTGACCGGGACGCTGGTATAGGCCTGACTGAGCAGGTTGTCCATCCGCGACTGGGCGAGCCCGCCGTCCCAGCGCAGGGTGGCGACCTGGTTGAAGTCGGTCTGGCCGCTGCGCACCACCAGCTTGCCGCTGTCGAGGTAGGGCTTGAGCACGCTCATCGCCCCGTCGAAGAAGAAGGTCGCGTTGTTGTCGTCGGGCGAGCCGGCGAACACCTCGATGTTCTGCGGGGCGGGCGCGGTGTCGGGCTTGAGCGTGTCGACGATGTAGCGGGCCTGCAGCACACCGACTTGGAAGTTGTCGAAGGTCGCGTAGTAGTCGACGTTGCCGGTGCCCCGGATCAGCCGGTCGTAGCTGATCACCGGAATGTCGGCGGCCGCGGCGTTCTCCAGGGTGGCGGTCAGGGACGAGCCGTCGATCGGCGCGATGACGAGCAGATCGACGCCCTTGGTGATCATGTTCTCGATCTGTGAGACCTGGTTCTGCACCACGTCGTCGCCGTACTGCAGGTCGGTCTGGTACCCCAGTTCCTGGAACTGGTTGACCATGTTCTGTCCGTCGGCGACCCACCGCTCGGAGGACTTGGTCGGCATCGCGATGCCGATGGTGCCCTTGCCCGCGCCGGAGTCGGCCGTTTCGTCGGCCCTGCCGCAGCCGGCCAGCGCCGCGGCCAGCAGCGCGATCACCACGACCGCCGCCCACTTCAGTTTTCTCATCGACTACCTCCCGAGATTCGGGTCGTCCGCCCACGGAATGTGAGCGTTAACATGCGCGCACAAGTATGTGATGACGCTCACGCGATTGTCAACGGCCTATCGACACGAGGTGGAGCAGACGTCCGTCGCCCGAGGTCGCGGGGCTACATTCGGAACGTGCCAGCAGCCCGCCACGGAGGAACCGGGAGAACCCGAAGCACCGGCCGCCACGTCAGCATGTTCGACGTGGCCCGCCTGGCCGGCGTCTCCCACCAGACCGTCTCGCGAGTGCTCAACGGATCCGAGGCGGTCAAGGAATCGACGCGCCAGCGGGTCACCGAGGCGATCGACCAACTGGGCTACCGCCGCAACATGGCCGCACGCGCGCTCGTCACCCGCCGGACCGCCACCATCGGTGTCATCTGCTTCAACACCACGCTTTTCGGGCCGGCGAGCATGCTCTACGCGATCGAGCAGGCCGCCACCGAGGCGGGCTTCTTCGTCAGCGTCGCCACCGACTCGACCGTCGACAGCACCACCCTTCCCCGCGCGTTGAACCGCCTGGTGGAACAGTCGGTGGAAGGCGTGATCGTGATCGCGCCGCTGGCGGCCAACCGGGAAGCCCTACGCACGCTGCGCAACCCGGTGCCCGTCGTCGCCGTGGACGCCGCGGCGGGCCTGGGCATTCCGGTCGTCGGCGTCGACCATGCCGACGGCGCCCGCCAGATGACCCGCCACCTGCTCGAGGCCGGCGCCGCCACGGTGTGGCACATCTCCGGCGAAGCGGAATGGGCCGAGACCGATGCCCGGCTCGAGGGCTGGCGCAGCGAACTCATCGCCCAGGGGCGCGAGGTGCCCGAGCCGTTGCACGGCGATTGGACGCCACGCTCGGGCTATGCGGCCGGGCGGCGACTCGGCGCCGACCCCGCCGTCGACGCGGTCTTCGTCGCCAACGACCAGATGGCGCTCGGCGTGCTGCGCGGGCTGGCCGATTCGGGTCGCCGGGTGCCGGACGACGTGCTGGTCGGCGGCTTCGACGACATTCCCGAGGCCGAGTACTTCTGCCCACCGTTGACCACGGTGCGCCAGGACTTCACGTCGGTGGGCCGACGCAGCGTGGACCTGCTGCTCGAGGTGATCGAGCGGGGACCCGAGGACCCGTCGTCCACCGCGAGCGCGGTCATCCCCGCCGAACTCGTCGTCCGGCAGAGCTCCCGGCGCAGCTGAACCGAGCGGCTCGGCACCCGCCCACCTCACGCGTCACACATATCCACGGTCGGCAGAGAAAGTGCGAGAACTCCCCTGCACAACGTGGATAGCTGTGACCCCTGGGACTCACCCACCCCCGCCCGAGCGGCAGACCCGTTGACCGCCGAGGAATGTTATCGCTAACATGTGAGCGTTAACACACTGAGCCCGCAAAGGTGATCCGTATGCCGCTCCCTCGCCCCACCGCATCACCCGACCGCCCCGGTGCGCCGTGAGCAGCGCCGAGAAGTACACCGTTGGAGTGGATTTCGGCACCTTGTCCGGGCGCGCGCTGGTGGTCCGGGTGTCCGACGGCAGCGAGCTCGGCAGCGCCGAGCACCGCTACCCGCACGCGGTGATCACCGACCACCTGCCCGGGCACCCCGGCACCGTCCTGCCGCCGGACTACGCACTGCAGGTGCCTGCCGACTACGTCGAGGTACTGCGCACCGCCGTGCCCGCCGCGGTGTGGAACGCCGGCGTCGACCCCGCCGACGTCATTGGGCTGGCCACCGACTTCACCGCCTGCACGATGGTCCCGACGCGCCACGACGGCACGCCGCTGTGTGACCTCGACGAGTGGCGCGACCGCAGGCACGCCTACGCCAAACTGTGGCGCCACCACGCCGCGCAACCGCAGGCCGACCGCATCAACCGGCTCGCCGCGCAGCGCGGGGAGCCGTGGCTGCCGCGCTACGGCGGGCTGATCTCCAGCGAGTGGGAGTTCGCCAAGGCCCTGGAGATCCTCGACGAGGATCCCGAGCTCTACGCCGCCGTCGACCGCTGGGTGGAGGCCGCGGACTGGATCGTCTGGCAGCTCTGCGGCACCTACGTGCGCAACGTCTGCACGGCCGGCTACAAGGCCATCCGCCAGGACGGCCGCTACCCGTCGCGGGACTTCCTGGCCGCGCTGGACCCGGAGTTCGCCGACGTCGTCGCCGACAAGATCGACCAGCCGATCGGGCGCCTCGGCGACCGGGCCGGCGGCCTCACCGCCGAGGCGGCCGCATGGACCGGGCTTCCCGAGGGCACGCCGGTCGCGGTCGGCAACGTCGACGCCCACGTCACCGCCGCCGCGGCCGACGCCCTCGATCCGGGCCGACTGGTCGCGATCATGGGCACCTCCACCTGTCACGTGGTCAACGCCGATGTGATGCAGCCGGTCCCGGGCATGTGCGGCGTCGTCGACGGCGGCATCGTGGAGGGCCTGTGGGGTTACGAGGCCGGGCAGTCCGGGGTGGGTGACATCTTCGCGTGGTTCGTCGAACAGTGCGTGCCGGGCCGGTACGAGCAGCAGGCCGCCGAGGCCGGCCGCACGCTGCACGAGCACCTCACCGCGCTGGCCTCGACCCAGGAGGTGGGCCGGGACGGACTGATCGCACTGGACTGGCACAGCGGCAACCGGTCGGTGCTCGTCGACCATCACCTGTCGGGGGTGATCGTCGGCCAGACCCTGGCGACCACGTGCGTCGACCAGTACCGGGCGCTGCTCGAAGCCACCGCGTTCGGCACCCGGGTGATCGTGGAAACACTGCAGCGCCAAGGTGTCCCGATCATCGAGCTGGTGGTGGCCGGCGGACTGGTGAAGAACAGCCTGCTGATGCAGATCTATGCCGACGTCACCGGGCTGCCGCTGTCGTGCGTGGAGTCGGCTCAGGCGCCCGCGCTCGGCGCGGCCATCCACGCCGCCACGGCCGCGGGCGCGTACCCGTCGGTGCGCGAGGCGGCCGCGCACATGGGACGGCGCAGGCAGCGCGCGTTCCTGCCGATACCGGCCAACGTGGAGCGCTACGACGCGCTCTACGCCAAGTACCTGGAACTGCACGATTACTTCGGACGGGAGAACGCGATGATGCGCGAGCTGCGCGAGGCGGACCGGCACCGGCAGGTGGGGGCGCTGACATGACCATCGCCCAACCCACCGAGGTGCACGACGCGATCGCGGCGCTGCGCGATCAGCTGTGCACGCTGCACGCCGAGCTCACCCGCTACCAGTTGGTGATCTGGACTGCGGGCAACGTCTCGGCACGGGTGCCGGGCACCGATCTGATGGTGATCAAACCCTCAGGGGTGTCCTACGATTCGCTGACCCCGGAGCACATGGTGGTCTGCGATCTGGAAGGCAGGCAGGTGTCCGGGGACCTCTCCCCGTCCTCGGACACCGCCGCCCACGCCTACGTGTACCGGCACATGCCCGACGTCGGCGGCGTGGTGCACACCCACTCGACCTACGCCACGGCGTGGGCCGCGCGCGGCGAGCCGATCCCGTGCGTGCTGACGATGATCGCCGACGAGTTCGGCGGAGACATCCCGGTCGGGCCGTTCGCGGTCATCGGCGACGACTCGATCGGGCAGGGCATCGTGGCGACCCTGGCCCAGAGCAACTCCCCGGCGGTGCTGATGCGCAACCACGGTCCGTTCACCATCGGCCGCACCGCGCACGCCGCGGTGAAGGCCGCGGTGATGCTGGAGGACGTCGCGCGCACCGTGCACATCAGCAGGCAACTCGGCACTCCGGTGCCGATCGGGACCGACGACATCGACCGGCTGCACCGCCGGTACCAGAACGTCTACGGGCAGGGCGGCGCCTGACCGGCCCGCCCGTCAGGCGCGCGGGTGCGCCTGGTCGTGCACGGCGCGCAGCCGCGCGACGGTGACGTGGGTGTAGAGCTGGGTGGTGGCCAGCGTCGAATGGCCGAGCAGTTCCTGCACGACGCGCAGGTCGGCGCCGCCCTCGAGCAGGTGGGTGGCGGCGCTGTGCCGCAGCCCGTGCGGGCCGATGTCCGGCGCGCCGGCGACCGCGGACATGGTCTGGTGCACGACGGTGCGCGCCTGCCTGGGATCGAGGCGGCCGCCGCGGGCGCCGAGCAGCAGCGCCGCACCCGAGTCGGCGGTGGCCAGCCCGGGCCGGCCCTCGGTCAGCCACGCGGTCAGCGCGGCGTGCGCGGGTTCGCCGAAGGGCACGGTGCGCTGCTTGTTCCCCTTGCCCAGCACCCGCAGCAGCCGGCGGGAGGTGTCGACGTCGTCGACGTCCAGCCCGCACAGCTCGCTGACCCGGATGCCGGTCGCGTAGAGCATCTCGACGATCAGCCGGTCCCGCAGGGCAAGTGGATCACCTTGTTCGGCACCGGATTTCGCGGCCTCCATGGCGTCCCGGGCCTGATCCTGGCGCAGTACCGCGGGCAGCGTGCGGCGGGCCTTGGGCACCTGCAGCCGGGTCGCGGGATCCTCGGCCAGCAGGCCTTTGCGCAGCGCCCACGCGGTGAACGTCTTCACCGCCGAGGTGCGCCGGGCCAGCGTCGAGCGTGCTGCCCCCGCCGACGCCTGGGCTGCCAGCCAGGACCGCAGCACCGGCAACGTCAGCGCGCTCGGGCCCGCGCCGGGTCGGCGTTCGGCGAGGAAGCCGAACAGCGACCGCAGATCGCCCAGATAGGCGCGTCGGGTGTGGTCGGAGCGGCCGCGCTCGAGCGCGAGGTACTCGTCGAACTCTTCGAGGTAGGCCTCGATCACCGGGTCGCTGCGCTCCTGCCTGCCGGTCTCCACGCCCCTACCGTGGCAGAACCGGGTCCGGCGGCTCAGAGGACGCGCCGCACCGTGTCCGGAGTGAGATCCGCCAGGGTCGGATAGCCGTCGACGGCCATGATCAGGTCGGTCTCGGCCAGCAGCGAACGCAGCACGTGCACGAGCCCGTCCTCACCGCCGCCCGCGAGGCCGTAGGCATAGGGCCGGCCGACCCCGACGGCGGTGGCGCCGAGGGCGAGGGCCTTGACGATGTCGGCGCCGCTGCGGATCCCCGAGTCGAACAGCACCGGCAGGCCGTCGGCGGCCGCCACGACGCCGGGCAGGCAGTCCAGCGCGGGCAGTCCCCCGTTGGCCTGACGTCCGCCGTGGGTCGAGCAGTAGATCCCGTCGACGCCGGCGTCTTTGGCGCGGCGTACGTCGTCGGGGTGGCACAGCCCCTTGAGCACCAGCGGCAGGTCGGTGAGCGACCGCAGCCACGGCAGATCGTCCCAGGTCAGCGGATTGCCGAACAGGCCAACCCATTTGAGGACGGCGGCTTGCATGTTCTCCTCCGGCGGCTGGGCCAGGGACGCGCGGAAGACGGGATCGCTGGTGTAGTTGGCCAGGCAGCGGCCGCGCAGCTGGGGGAAGTTCGACATCGCCAGGTCGCGCGGTCGCCAGCCCGGGATCCAGGTGTCCAGCGTGACGATGATCGCCTTGTAGCCGGCGGCTTCGGCGCGGTGCACCAGGCTCGCGGCCAGGTCCCGGTCGGTCGGGGTGTAGAGTTGGAAGAAGCCCGGGGTGTCGCCGAACTGGGCGGCGACGTCCTCCAGCGGGTCTTCGGTGAGGGTGGACACCGTCATCGGGACGCCGGTGCGGGCGGCGGCGCGGGCGGTCACCAGGTCTCCGTGGCCGTTCTGCGAGCAGATGCCGATGACGCCGATGGGCGCCATGAACAGCGGTGAGGGCAGGGTCATCCCGAACAGGTCGACGGTCAGGTCACGTTCGGTGGCGCCGACGAGCATCCGCGGGATCAGACCCCAGCCGTCGAACGCGGTGCGATTGGCGCGCTGGGTCTGCTCGTCACCGGCTCCACCGACCACATACGACCAGACCGACGGCGGCATCGCCGATTCGGCCTTGGCCTCCCAGCCGGCGTAGTCCATCGGGAAGTCGGGCAGGATGCCGGACAGGCCCTGGAGATAGATCTCGAACTGGTAGTTACCGAACGTCATGGGTCCCAGCGTGCCATCGCCGGGCGGCGCCCCCCGCCATTCGGGCCGCTATGTCGACTCGGCTTCGGCGAGTTCGCGTTTCCACTGCCGGAAGGTCTCCTCGGTGCGTCCGCGCCGCCAGTACCCGGAGATCGAGGCCCACTTGGCGTCCACTCCGCGTTCCTTGCGGATGTAGGGCCGCAGGTTGTGCATCACGGTCTGCGCCTCGCCGTGGATGAACACCTGCACCTGCCCCGGCAGCCAGGGGGTCTCCTTGACCGCCGCGATCAGCGGGGCGTGGTCGCCGGCGATCTCCTCGGGGACCAGGTCGGCCCGGCCGCCGCGATAGATCCACGACACGTGGACGCCGGCGGGCGCGCTCAGCTCGATCGCGTCCTCCGGGTGGGCGACCTCGATGAGCACGTTGCCGACCGCATCCTCGGGCAGGCCTTCCAGCGCGACGCTGATCGCCGGCACCGCGGACTCGTCGCCGGCGAACAGGTACCAGTCGGCGGCGGGGTCGGGGCTGTAGGCGCCGCTGGGGCCCATCACGAACAGCCGCTGTCCCGGGGTGGCGTTGGCGGCCCACGGCCCGGCGACGCCGTGTTCGCCGTGCACGACGAAGTCGATGGTCAGTTCCCGGCGTTCGGGGTCGGCCCGGCGGACGGTGTAGGTCCGCACGGTGGGCTGCCGCGCCGGCGGCAGCGCGTTGAAGCTGTCCAGGGTCAGCGGTTGCTGGAGTTCGGAGACGTCGACGTCGTCGGCGACGAACACCAACTTCACGTACGAGTCCGTGTACTGACTGGGGGTGAACGTGTCGAAACCCTTGCCGCCGAGTACGACTCGCACGACATGGGGGGCCAGTTGCTCGGTACGTACCACCTCGAAGGTGTGCACGGGACGTCCTGCCACTTCACTTCCTTTGCTACTAGCTGTCCTTGACGACTATACGAGCGAAGGCCACCGCACCGCGGCCTCCCCGGTCGGACGGTTACCCGCTATGTGACCGCCGACGCCAGCGCCGCGAGTTTCACGTCGAGTTCGCGGGCCGCGGCCGACAACTCCGCATTCGGTGTGACCACCATCAGTGTCGACGGTTGCACGTAGGTGAGGCTGCTGCGGTCTGCGGGCTCGTCGGCGAGGAGCAGTTCGACAGGCGCGAACAACCCTGCGGTCACGTCGTGGCGCAGCATGGTGATCGCGATCAGCGGATTGCCGATGATCACCCGCAGCACCTTCCGCTCGATGCCCGCCTTGGTGATCCAGCCGCCGTGATCGAGGGTCGCGAACAGCATGAAGCCGTGCGGCCCGACGTGCGGTTCGACGCGCGCGCGGTAGTCGGTCCAGTCGGCCGATGCCGCGGCGATGTCCTCGATCCGCACCGGTGTGTCGCCGACGTCGGCCATCAGCGCCCGAACGAGTGCGTCGAACGATTTCTCGCTCTCGTGCCGGACCCGCACGCCGTGGAACGGAATCCTTTGCGGCACAGTGTCGGACATCGTCTCTCCCTCATGGCGGGCCTGGCAGTCGGCGTCACGTCGGCGTCGAGGGCTCACCCTGGGCTCAACGCCCACGGCCGGCGTTTTCATTTCGCGGCCCATGCTCAGGCCAATCGCCACTGGCCCTCCTCGCACTCGACGAGACCGTCGATCTCCATCAGCGCCAGTGGGCCCAACACCTGCTCGGGCGCCACCCCCGCGCTGACGGCGATCTCGTCGACGGTGCGGGCGCCGCGCCGCGGCAACGCCTCGTAGACCTGACGCTGTACCCCGCTCAGGTGATCCAACGGGGTGACCGGATGCTCCGGGTCGGCGGCCAGTTCACCGATGCGTCCCATCACCTCGACGATCTCCGGTGCGCGCGTCACCAGCACGGTGTCTTTCCGGCGAAGCAGGTCGTGACACCCCGCCGACGCGGCCGAGGTCACCGGCCCGGGCACCGCACACACCTGCCGGCCCAACGACCGCGCCCAGGCCGCGGTGTTGGCCGCGCCGCTGCGCAGCCCCGCCTCGACCACCACCGTCGCGCCGGTCAGCGCGGCCACCAGTCGGTTACGCGTCAGGAACCGGTGCCGCGCCGGCCGCACACCCGGCGGGTACTCGCTGACCACCAGGCCGTTGCGCGCGATGCGGTGCAACAGCGCCGAATGCCCGGCCGGATACGGCACGTCGACACCGCACGCCAGCACCCCGACGGTCTGGCCGTCCGACCCCAGCGCCGCCCGGTGGGCCGCACCGTCGATGCCGTACGCACCCCCGGACACCACCGCGACGTCGCGCTGCACCAATCCCGCGGCGAAGTCTGCGGCGATGTACTCGCCGTAGGCCGTCGCCGCGCGTGTCCCGACGATCGCGACGCTCCGTTCGGTGAGGTCGGCCAGATGCGCAGGGCCCAGCACCCACAGCACGAGCGGCGTCCGCCCCTGCGGCCGTTCGTTGTGGTCCACTCCGGCGAACGACCGGAATGCCAGCGTCGGCCACTCCTGGTCCTCGTCGGTCAGCAGCCGCCCGCCCATCCGGTCCAGGATCTCCAGATCGGTTGCCGCGCAGTCGATGGCATGTCTGGCTTCGGTGGCGCGTAGCAGGTCGTCCCCGACGTCGCGGCGACGGATGCGCTCGGCGGCCGCGACCGCCCCCACCTCGGACACCAGCTCGGCCAGTGCCGGATTGGGCGGTTCGACCACCCGGGACAGATAGGCCCATGCCCGGCGTGTGGTCTCGTCCATCAGAAGCCTCGTCCCTGCCGGAAACTCATCGCGGTGGCGACGTCGTCGAGGTTCGGTGTGGTGCGACCGGCCAGATCGCCCAATGTCCATGCGACGCGCATCGCCCGGTCCATGCCGCGGATGCTCATCGTTCCGCGGTCCACCGCCGCGCGCAGCGGCTTCATCGCCTGCGGGCTCAGCCGGAACCGGCGTCGCAGCAGGGATCCGCTGACCTCGGCGTTCGTGGTGATCCCGTACGGACGCCAGCGGTCCTCGGCCGCCGCCCGGGCCGCCCAGACACGCTGGCGGACAACCGAAGTCGGCTCACCCTCCTGATCGGTGAACGTTCCCTCCCGCGACGCGTGCATCTCCACCCGCAGATCCACCCGGTCGACCAGCGGCCCGGACAGCTTGCTGCGGTAGCGCCGCTTCTCGGCCACCCCGCAGATGCAGTCGCGCGGGTCGGGCGGCGCGCACGGACAGATGTTCGCGGCCAGGACCAACTGGAAACGGCACCGGTAGCATGCGACACCGTCGCGGCGGGCCAGCCGGATCTCGCCGTCCTCCAACGGGGTTCGCAGCGCCTCCAGCACCGCCGAGTTGATCTCGGCGAACTCGTCGAGGAACAGCACGCCGCGGTGGGCCCGGCTGACCGCGCCGGGACGCGCCATCCCGGAGCCGCCGCCGACCAGCGCGGCGACACTGGTGGTGTGGTGCGGGGCCACGAACGGCGGGCGGGTGATCAGCGGCGCGTCACCGGCCAGCAGACCCGCGACCGAGTGAATCGCGGTGACCTCCAGCGACTCGGCATCCGACAACGGCGGCAGCAGGCCCGGAAGCCGTTGCGCCAGCATGGTTTTCCCGACTCCGGGCGGGCCGGTCAGCAACAGGTTGTGCGCGCCTGCTGCGGCCACCTCGACGGCGTAGCGGGCCTGGGTCTGGCCGACCACATCGGCGAGGTCGGGCACCTCCTCGGGAACCTGCGGTGGATGCTCGACCGGCCGCTCCAGATCCCCTTTGCCGGCCAGCCACGCGTGCAGCTGCCGCAGCGTGCGCACACCCCACACCTCGATGCCGTCGACGAGACTGGCCTCGGCCACGTTGGCCAGCGGCACCACCGCCGCGGGCCAGCCCTGCCGCTGGGCGGCCAGCACGGCGGGCAGTACGCCCTTGATCGGGCGCACCCGCCCGTCGAGGGCCAGCTCGCCGAGCAGCACCGTCTTCTCCAGCCGCGGCCAGGACTTCTTCTGGTCGGCCGACAACACCGCCGCGGCCAGCGCGATGTCGTAGACCGAACCCATCTTCGGCAACGTCGCCGGCGACAACGCCAGCGTCAGCCGCACCATCGGCCACTGGAAGCCGCAGTTGCCGATCGCCGCGCGGACCCGGTCCCGCGACTCCCGCAGCGCGGCGTCGGCCAACCCGACCAGGTACACCCCCGGCAGGCCCGAGGAGATGTCGGCCTCGATCTCCACTATCTCGCCCTCGACTCCGCGCACCGCCACCGAGAACGCCCGTCCCAGCGTCGCCATCACCCCACCCCCTTGATGTGGGTGAGCTCCGGGGTGCGGCGCCGCCCGATCCGCACGGTGATCACGTCGACGCGCACCGCGGCCCAACGCTCGCTCTGGCCGGCCAGCCACAGCCCGGCCAGGCGCCGCAGCCGGCGCACCTTGGCCGGGGTCACCGCCTCGGCCACCCCGCCGAAGCGCTCGGTGGTGCGGGTCTTGATCTCGACGAACACCAACTCGCGCCCGTCGGCGGCGATCACGTCCAACTCCCCGTAGCGGCACCGCCAGTTGCGCGCCAGCACCCGCAAGCCGAGCCCCTGCAGGTAGTCCACCGCCACCTGCTCACCCCACGCGCCGAGTTCGGCGCGACTCTCTGTTCCGGTCATACCGACACGCTGCGCACCGCGGCCGACAAAACCGCCCGTCCATCCCCAGAGCCGAATCCATCCACAGATAGAGCGCATTTGTAGGAATCGACAGTTTCTGTGAGAGGACGTTTCCGGCCTATCTGCCCCCGCTGCCCCGGCACGGGTGTCACGCTGGGAGCACACCCCATTCCTCGACGAGCGGCGGCAGCCATGCGCGATCCCAAGCTCTTCCATCGATTGGCCGCCGAGTTCATCGGGACGTTCTGGCTGGTACTCGGCGGCTGTGGCAGTGCGGTGTTCGCCGCGACCGTCCAGACCGACGGCGGCTTCCCGGTGGGCATCGGGTTCGCCGGCGTCGCACTGGCGTTCGGCCTCACGGTGCTCACCGGCGTCTACGCGTTCGGCACCATCTCCGGCGGACACTTCAACCCCGCGGTCACCCTCGGTGCGGCGCTCGCGCGGCGCGTGGAGTGGAAGATGGTGCCGTCCTACTGGGCCGTGCAGGTGCTCGGCGGCCTCCTCGGCGGGCTGGTGATCTACGTGGTGGCCAGCGGCAGGCCCGGGTGGACGGCGGCCGGGAACATGGCCGCCAACGGGTACGGCGCCAACTCCCCCGCCGGGTACACGCTGTGGACGGTGCTCCTCGCCGAGGTCGTGCTGACCTTCATGTTCCTGCTCGTCATCCTCGGCTCCACCGACGACCGCGGCCCCAAGGGATTCGCCGGGCTCGCGATCGGCCTGACGCTGACGCTCATCCACCTCATCTCGATCCCGATCTCCAACACATCGGTCAACCCGGCCCGCTCCACCGGTGTCGCGTTCTTCAACGGCGACGGCGCACCTGCGCAGTTGTGGCTGTTCTGGCTCGCCCCGCTGGTCGGCGCCGCCATCGCCGGCCTGGCCTACCCCTACCTGTTCGGCTACCGGGAGGAACTGGCCGACCGGCCCGTGCGCGACGACGCGCTCGACCTGCCCGGCAGCCGCTGACGCCGGCACCCAGCGCCGCACCAGCAGTTTCACCGGCGTCAAATTTGGGGAACCCGGGACCATCACCGACCAGGAGGACCTGATGGCCGCCCGAACTTCAGCAGCATCGCTGCACCGCTCCGCCCACGGCGCCGCCGACCGGGCGACCGACAACAACGCGTTCGAATACCTGGCCCGGGCGGGTTTCGCGGCCAGCGGCGTGCTGCACCTTCTCGTCGGCTTCATCATCGCCAGATTGGCGTTCGTGGGCGGCGGTGGCAGCGCCGACCAATCCGGCGCGCTGGCCGAGCTGTCCAGTCAGACCGGCGGCACGATCATCCTGTGGGCCGCCGTGGCCGGTCTGGTGGCCCTGGGACTGTGGCGGGTGGCCGAAGCGGTGATCGGCGCCAAGCCCGGGGAGAGTTCCGGCCGCAAAGGTGACAATCCCGCGTGGAAACGCGGCAAGGCACTCGCCCTGGCGGTCGTCAACTTCGCGATCGCCTTCTCGGCCGCGCGCTACGCGATGGGCACCGGGCAGTCCAGCTCCCAGCAGAACGCCGGCCTGTCCGCGCAGTTGATGCAGTCCGGCTGGGGCAAGGCGCTCCTGATCGCCGTCGGCATCGGCGTCATCGCGGTCGGCGCCTACCACGTGTACAAGGGCGTGTCCGAGAAGTTCCTCGACGACCTGCGGGTCTCCGGCGGCACCGCGATCACCGCCGTCGGCATCACCGGCTACGTGGCCAAGGGCCTGGTGCTGGCCGGCGCAGGCCTGCTCGTGGTGATCGCCACCCTGCAGGCCGATCCGTCCAAGGCCACCGGTCTGGACGCCGCGGTCAAGACGCTGGGTTCCGCTCCGTTCGGCAAGGCGCTGCTGATCGCGGCGGCGCTGGGCATCGCCGCGTTCGGCGCCTACAGCTTCGTGCGGAGCCGCTACAGCCGGATGTGACCACCCGGGAGCGCGGATGAGGCGAGGGTATCCTCACCCGGATGAGCTCGCTGGTGGATCGGCTGCGCGGTCACGGTGACCGCCCGGCGGTGCTCACCGCCGACGAGCAGATCGACTACCGCGAGCTCGCCTCCCGGGTTCAGGATTTCGCCCACACACTGGGCACACGGCGCCGGCTGATCCTGCTGGAGACCCGCAACGACCTGACGACGCTGGTGCGCTACCTCGGCGCCCTCGCCGGCGGCCACGTGGTGCTGCCCGTGCCCGACGGCCGCGACCACGCCGCGATGCTCGCGGCGTACCGCCCTGACGTCGTGATCGACGCCGCGGGCGTGCACGTCCACTCCGATGCCGCGCACGTGCTGCACGACGACCTGGCGCTGCTGATGTCGACGTCCGGCAGTACCGGCTCGCCGAAGCTGGTCCGGCTCTCCCGCACCAATCTGCTGGCCAATGCCGCGTCGATCGCCGAGTACCTACAGATCCGGGACACCGACCGCGCGGCGACGACGCTGCCGATGTCGTACTGCTACGGCCTGTCGGTCATTCACAGTCACCTGCTGGTGGGGGCGGCGCTGATCCTGACCGAGCGCTCGGTCGCCGACGACGAGTTCTGGCAGCTGTTCACCCGCCACCGCGGCACCACCTTCGCCGGTGTCCCGTACACGTTCGAGCTTCTCGACGGGATCGGCTTCGAATCCAAGACCCTCCCGCACCTGCGCTATATCACCCAGGCCGGCGGCCGGATGCCGCCCGGACGGGTCCGCAGGTACGCCGCGCTGGGCGCCCGCCGCGGCTGGCAGCTGTTCGTGATGTACGGGGCCACCGAGGCGACCGCCCGCATGGCGTACCTGCCGCCGGATCTCGCGCTGACCCGCAGCACTGCGATCGGCCGCCCGGTGCCCGGCGGGTCCTTCGCCATCGAACCGACCGACGAATGGCCCGAACCCGGCGTCGGCGAGCTGGTGTACCGCGGCGCCAACGTGATGATGGGCTACGCCCACGGTCCCGCCGATCTCGCCGACGGCCCGGGCCTCGACGTGCTGCGCACCGGCGACATCGCCCGCCGCGGCGACGACGGCCTGTACGAGGTCGTCGGCCGCAGAAGCCGGTTCGTCAAGATGTACGGGCTGCGCATCGACCTGCAGCAACTGGAGGCCACGCTCGACGCGGCCGGCGTGCGCGCGCTGTGCACCGACAACGGCGACCGCCTCGCGGTGGTCGCGGTCGCCGGGCACGATCCCGGCGTGCTGCGCCGGACCGCGGCCCGCGCCGCCGGGGTGCCCGCGGCCGCGGTGGACGCGGTGTGCGTGCCGGAGCTGCCCAAGCTCCCCTCCGGCAAGCCGGACTACCCGAGCGCCCGCATGCTGGCCGCCGACGCGCCCGCACCCGCCCGGCATGACGGGGACCTGCGCCGGATGTACGCCGACGTGCTGTTGCTCGACCCGGCCGACGTCGACGACGACGCCTCCTTCGTCGACCTGGGCGGCAACTCGCTGAACTACGTGACGATGTCGGCGCGGCTGGAACGCGCACTCGGCCGGCTGCCCGTCGACTGGCCGCAGCTGTCGATACGTACGTTGCAGAACCTGCCCGCCCCGAAGCGCGGCCGGTGGCCGTCCTGGGGTTCCACGCTGGAAACGAGTGTGGCGTTGCGCGCGCTCGCGATCGTGTTGATCGTCGGCTCGCACGCCGAGCTCTTCGAGCTGTGGGGCGGGGCGCACATCCTGCTCGGGGCGGCCGGCTACAACTTCGGCCGGTTCTGCCTGACCCCACTGCCCCGGCCCACCCGCATCAGGCACCTGCGCACCACGATCGCCTGGGTCGCGATCCCGTCGGTGTTGTGGGTGTCGTTCGCGCTGATCGTCACCGACGACTACCACGCCTCGAACCTGTTGCTGGCCAACAAGATCCTCGGACCGCACGACAGCATGACCGCCGGACGGCTGTGGTTCGTGGAAGTGATCGTGTGGACGCTGATCGCGCTGGCGCTGCTGTTCTGTGTGCCGGCGATGGACCGGCTGGAACGTCGGCACCCGTTCCACCTCGCGATGGCGTTCCTGGCGCTGGGACTGGTGTTGCGCTACGACCTGGCGGGGCTCGACGTCCGCGAGGCGGCGTTCACCGTGCTCGCGTTCTGGTTCTTCGCGGCGGGCTGGGCCGCCGCCAAGGCCACCACCACCTGGCAGCGGGCGGCGGTGACCGCGGTGTTGTTCGTCGGTCTGCACGGCTACTTCGACGACACGCTGCGCCAGCTGATGGTCTTCACCGGGCTCGCACTGTTGATCTGGTTGCCGTCGGTGCGCTGCCCGTCGGGGGTCGCCGCGGTCGCAGGCGTGATCGCCGAGGCGTCGCTGTACATCTACCTGACGCACTACCAGGTCTATCCGTTGTTCGGCAGCCACGAACTGGTGGGCGTGGTCGCCGCGATCGTCGTCGGCATCACGGTCTCCGCGGCGGTGACGCTGGCCCGGCAGTGGTGGCGCGACCGCAGGCTCAGCCCGTCGGCCCCGGCGCAGGTTCCCGCTCTGCGATGAGCCCCTCCTGAACCAGGGTGGCCGCGACGAGACCGTCGGCGCGGATCAGGCTGGCGGTCACCACGCCTCGCCCGCGCGCCGCCGCCGGTGACCCGCACTCGAGCAGATTCCACTCGTCGGCGCGCAGCCCGCGGTGAAACCACACCGACGAATCGGTGGTGCCGCTGCGGTGGGTCCGCGCCCGCATCGAATGGCCGTGCACCTGCAGCGCCGGGTCGATCAGATACACGTCGGTGACGTAGACGGCGATCACCGTGTGCAGCAGTTCGTCGTCGGGCAGGTCGACGGTGGCCCGCCACCACAGCCGCCGGACGAAGTCCTGCCCGGAGCCCTCGTCGGCGACGCGCAGGTCGAGTTCGTCGAGCGGCAACGACGGGGCCGGGCCGGCCGGACCGGTCCTGGGCAGCCCGTCGGGGTCCATGCCGGCAAGGTCGCGGCGGCCGTGCTCGGGCCCGGGCAGCGCGGCCGCGAACGACACGGTCGCGGTCGTCAGGTGGCGTCCGTGCTGGTGGGCGTCGACTCGGCGCGACGCCGCGGTGCGCCCGTCGTGGATCTGCTGCACCCGGTAGTCGACCGGGTCACCGGCCTCGCCGCCGCGCAGGAACTGCAGGTGCATCGCGGTCGGCGCCTTGGCGCTCGGCACGGTGCGGGCTGCCGCGGCCAGGCTCTGGGCCGCCAGCTGGCCGCCGTAGGCCCGCTTGCCCACCGGCCCGGAAGCGCGCCCCTGCCAGTCGCCCCGCCCGGTCTCGGTGACGTCGAGCAGATCGCGCAGCGTGCTCACGCGACGGTGCCCGACCCGTACAGGTCGTCGATCCGGCCGCGTTCCAGGGAGAGCCAGTCCCCCAGGACCGCGGCGGTGTCGTCGCCGAGGGCCGGGGCGGGGACCGCCGGCGGGTACGCGCCGTCGATCGACACCGGCAACCCCGCGGCGAGATGGCGGCCCACCCGCGGCTGGTCGAGGTCGGTGAAGAGCGGGTTCTCGGTCACCCGCGGGTCGACGGCCGTCTCCCCGAAGCTCTGGTAGCGCTCCCACAACACCGAGGTCTGCGACAGCGCGGCGGCGACCTCGGCCCCGGTGTGCGTGCTGAACCACTCGGCGAACAACGCGCTCAACGCTTCTCGGTGCCGGTACCGCTGACCTTCGTCGGAGAAGTCCGCGCCCAGTGAATCCGCCAGCGCGGCAACGGCTTCGGTGGTGCCGGTGAGGTTCGTCAGGTCGCGGAAGTGGCGGCCGGTCAGCGCGACGACCATGTAGGACACGCCGTCGCTGCTGGTGAAGTTCTGCCCGTAGGTGCCGTAGACGGCGTTGCCGATGCGTTGCCGCGAGGTGCCGTTGACCATCGCTTCGGTGAGCAGGCTGAGGTTGCCGGCCGTCGCCAGCGCCACGTTCTCCAGCGGAATGCTGATCTGCTGGCCGGCTCCGGTGGCGTCGCGGTGGCGCAGTGCGGTGACCACCGACAGCGCCGCGTACAGGCCGCACGAGACGTCCCATGCGGGCAGCACGTGGTTGACGGGTGTGGTCAGTTCGGCGGGGCCGGTCACCATCGGAAAGCCGATGGCGGCGTTGACCGTGTAGTCGACGCCGGTGCCGCCGTCGTGGCGTCCGGACACCTCGACATGGATCAGGTCGGACCGGACGCGGCTCAGTGTCTCGTACGAATGCCACTGCCGTCCGGCCACATTGGTGATGAACACCCCGCTCTCGGCGATCAGCCGGGTGACCAGTTCCTGTCCGGCGTCGGAGCGCATGTCGACCGCCAGCGACCGCTTGCCCTTGTTGAGCCCGGCCCAGTAGATGCTGTCGCCGGATTCGGTGAGCGGCCAGCGCTTGTAGTCCGCGGCCCCGCCGACCGGGTCGACGCGCACCACCTCGGCGCCCAATTGAGCCAATGTCATGCCCGCCAACGGGACTGCGACGAAGCTGGAGATCTCCACGACGCGCACTCCGGCCAGCGGCCGGGCCGGATCAGGCGCTGGTTCGGTCATCCGCTCAAGCTAGCAAGCGATGCGTCACACCAATTCGATCGCCTCGGCGATGGACGGCAGCACCCGGCTCGGCCGGAACGGGTAGCGTTCGACGTCCTCGATCGTCGTCGACCCGGTCAGCACCAGGATGGTTTCCAGCCCGGCCTCGATCCCGGCCACGACGTCGGTGTCCATCCGGTCGCCGACCATCACGGTGGATTCCGAGTGGGCTTCGATCCGGTTGAGCGCGCTGCGGAACATCATCGGGTTGGGCTTGCCGACGAAGTACGGCTCGCGTCCGGTGGCCCTGGTGATCATCGCCGCCACCGATCCGGTGGCCGGTAGCGGGCCCTCGGCCGACGGGCCGGTGACATCGGGGTTGGTGGCGATGAACCGGGCACCGCCAAGGATCAGCCGCACGGCCTTGGTGATCGCCTCGAACGAGTAGGTGCGGGTCTCGCCGAGCACCACGAAGTCCGGCGCGATGTCGGTCAGGGTGTAGCCGGCCTCGTGCAGCGCGGTGGTCAGGCCGGCCTCGCCGATCACATACGCGGAGCCACCGGGCAGCTGGTCGGCCAGGAACGCCGCAGTGGCCATCGCGGAGGTCCAGATCGCGCCCTCGGGGACGGCCAGCCCGGAGCGGACCAGCCGGGCAGCCAAATCGCGCGGGGTGAAGATCGAATTGTTGGTGAGCACCAGGAACGGCCGTTCCCGGTCGATCAGACGCTGCAGGAACTCAGCGGCACCCGGTAGCGCGTATTCCTCGCGGACGAGCACGCCGTCCATGTCGGTCAGCCAGCACTGCGGTGTGGAGCGCACGCCCTCCAGTGTGTCAGCCATGGCAAACCGCCGCCTGAGCTATTCGGGCAGCCGCAACTCGGGCTTCTCGACCTCTTCGATGTTGACGTCCTTGAACGTGATGACCCGGACCTGCTTGACGAAGCGCGCCGGCCGGTACATGTCCCACACCCACGCGTCGCCGAGCCGCAGTTCGAAGTACACCTCGCCGTCGGCGTTGCGCGGCACCATCTCCACGCTGTTGGCCAGGTAGAACCGCCGTTCGGTCTCCACGACATAGCTGAACTGACCGACGATGTCCTTGTACTCCCGGTAGAGCGAGAGCTCCATCTCGGTTTCGTACTTCTCGAGATCTTCGGCACTCATCGGCTCAGCTGTCCTTCGGGTAGATCGCCGTTCATCGGCATGTCCACGAGCATTTTCCCGCACACCACTTCTGCATGCTCCTCGGGTTCCCCGTCGATGACCAGTCGCCGCACATTGATGAACGAATACCGGTGTTGACGGGACGGACCGAGTCGCGACAGCGCCGCGCTGTGCGCCCGCGTGCTGTAGCCCTTGTGCTCGGCGAAACCATAGCCGGGATGCTCGTCCTCCATCGCGACCATCAGCCGGTCGCGGCTGACCTTGGCCAGCACACTGGCCGCGGCGATACAGGCCGCGGCCGCGTCACCGCCGACCACCGGCAGCGACGGCATCGGCAGGCCGGGGACCCGGAAGCCGTCCGAGAGCACGTAACCGGGCCGCACCGCCAGGCCGGCGACCGCGCGCCGCATCCCCTCGATGTTGGCCACGTGCACCCCCCGGCGGTCGACCTCCTCGGACGGGATGAACACCACGTGGTAGGCCAGCGCGTACCGCCGGATCAGCGGGAACAGCCGTTCCCGCTCGGCTTCGTTGAGCTTCTTGGAGTCGTCGAGGGCGGCCAGGCTCTCCAGCCGGTTGGGGCCCAGCACGCACGCCGCCACCACCAGCGGCCCGGCGCAGGCCCCGCGTCCGACCTCGTCCACCCCGGCCACCGGCCCCAGCCCGGCCCGGTACAGCGCCGATTCCAGGGTCCGCAGACCGGAAGATTTGCGGATGACGGTCCGCGGAGGCCAAGCAGCAGGCAAAAGTCCGTGCCCTCCCGTTACGTCTGGGGGTTCACCGAGTTCACGCCGCCCCACCGTCCCGGCGGCCAGGCGATGAACCGGGCCTTACCGATCACATTCTCCTCCGGGATCGTCCCGGCGGTCGGATCCCCGGTGCACAACAGTCCGCGTTGCGCGTCGCCGGGCACGTTGGAGCAGTGCGTGCGGGAGTCGGCAGAGTGGGTGCGGTTGTCGCCCATCACCCAGAGCCGGCCCTCGGGCACGGTCACCGGACCGAACTCGTTGCCCAGGCACGGGTACACGGCGGGATCGGCCATCATCGTGTTGGGGTCCAGATACGGCTCGTTGAGCGGCTTGCCGTCGACCGTCAGCCCGGTGTCGACCCGGCACTGCACGGTCTGCCCGCCGACGGCGATGATCCGCTTCACCAGGTCGTTCTGGTCCGGCGGCACGAACCCCACCACCGACAGTACGTTCTGCACCCAGCGGATCGCGGTGTTGTCGGAACGGATCGACTTGTAGCCGATGCTCCAGTTGGGCGGCCCCTTGAACACGACCACATCGCCGGGCTGCGGCGTGGAGAACCGGTAGGTCAGCTTGTCGACCATGATCCGGTCGCCGACGCAGCCGTTGCACCCGTGCAGGGTTGGCTCCATCGACTCCGACGGGATCAGGTACGGACGTGCGATGAACGTCAGCATCACGTAGTACAGCACCAGCGCGATGCTGATGAGGATCGCAGCCTCGCGGACGGCACCGCGCTTCTTCTTGCCCGGCTGCTCGCCGTCCTGCTCATCGCCGTCCTGCTCATCGCCGTCCTGCTCGTCGCCGTCGGTGGGCTCCGGCGTCGCCAGCGTGCGCTCGGTGGACGAATCGTCAGGATCTGAAGGTCCCGCGGGCCCCGAGGGGTCGGAAGCGAATGTCACGGGATCAGAGTAGCCAGCACGCTGTCACCGCCGGCACGGCGAGCAAGCTCAGCGCTTTTCCTTGATCTTGGCCTTCTTGCCACGCAGCTCGCGCAGGTAGTACAGCTTCGCCCGGCGCACATCACCGCGGGTGAGCACGTCGATGTGGTCGATGTTGGGCGAGTGCACGGGGAAGGTGCGCTCGACGCCGACGCCGTAGCTCTCCTTGCGGACCGTGAACGTCTCGCGAACCCCGCCACCCTGACGGCGGAGAACGACACCCTTGAAGACCTGGATGCGTTCCTTGGAGCCCTCGATGACCTTCACGTGGACGTTGACGGTGTCGCCGGGACCAAAGGCCGGGACATCATCACGCAACGACGCCTGGTCGACGAAATCCAGCGTGTTCATCGGTGACACTTCCTTGCTGTTCGCGGCTCCGTGCCGGCGTCGTGGTGACGCGCACGCAACCATGGTGTTTCGGACGTCTTGGGCGGTCGTGCGGCGTGGACGTACCCGCCTTGCACAGACAACTGCCCAATTGTGCCAGACGCGGGGCTCATCCCCGAAATCCGGTGGCCACCGCGACGTGGACCGAGGTTCGGGGCAGGCACAGCGGGTAGAGACGGGCTACCCTTTCCCTACCGGGCAGCCGCGTGACGCTGTCCGCATTCGGGGACAGCGTCGGCCCACATATCTGGAGGAAGCACGATGCGACAGCCGTCACGGCTGTTCAGGACCGCCGCACTGCTGACCGTCGCAGCATCCGCCCTGGTCGGATGCTCGGCAACGGGCAACGGAGCGCCTGTGGTCTCGAGCGGCCCGCACCTGACCGTGGTGGCGCCGCTGGGCACCATGGCCCCCCTTCCCGAAGCGCCCCCCGACGAACCTCCCGCCGCTTTCTCCGGTCTGACCGACCGTGCCGCGCTGGCCACCGCGGAGGCCGCCGATGCCGGCGCCGACATCACCAGCGCGGTACTGGACCGCAACACCGGGCAGCTGATCACCAACGGAAACGACAGGACCATCGCGATCGCGTCGGTGGTCAAGTTGTTCATCGCCGATGACCTGCTCCTCCAGGTCTCCGAGGGCCGGACCGAACTGTCCCCCGACGACCGCGCATCGCTGGACGTGATGCTGCGGTCCTCCGACGACAGCGCCGCCGAGGTGTTCTGGAACCGCAGCGGCGGAAGCGCGATCGTCGACCGCGTCGCCCAGCGCTACGGGTTGTCGTCGACGCGGCGGCCGGGCAACGGGCGCTGGTTCAACACCGTCAGCACCGCCACCGACCTCGTCCGCTACTACGACATGCTGCTGTCGGGCGCCGGGGGCCTGCCGCGCGAACAGGTGGACATCATCATGTCGAACCTCGCGGCGTCGACCCCGACCGCGCCGGACGGGATGGCACCCGGCGGCGTGTACCCGCAGCGGTTCGGCATCCCGGAGGGCCTGTTCGCCGAACGGGTCGCCGTGAAGCAGGGCTGGATGTGCTGCGTCGGCTCGGACTGGATGCATCTGTCCACCGGGGTGATCGGCGCCGCCGACCGCTACGTGATGGTGATCGCGTCGATGCAGGCCGCCGACGACGAGGTGGCCCGCCGGACCATCACCGACGCGGTCAAGACGATGTTCCCCGGAGGCCGGATCTAGGCCGGCGGCGCCTCGGTCTCGATCAGGTCGGGCTTGATCAGATCGGGACGGCGCTCCCGGGTGCGCTGCAGCCCCTGTTCGTGTCGCCACGCGGCGATCCGCGCGTGGTCACCGGAACGCAACACCTCGGGCACGTCGAGTCCGCGCCAGCTCGCCGGGCGCGTGTAACTCGGCCCCTCCAGCAGCCCCCCGACGAGTTCGGAGTGCGAATCGTCCTGGTGCGAAGCCGGATTGCCCAGCACGTCGGGCAGCAGCCGGACCACCGCCTCGATCATCACCACCGCGGCCGACTCACCGCCGGGCAGCACGTAGTCGCCGATCGAGACCTCTTCAACCCGCATCCGCCTGGCCGCGTCGTCGATCACCCGCTGGTCGATGCCCTCGTAGCGGCCGCACGCGAACACCAGGTGCCGCTCGGCCGACCAGCGCTGCGCGGTGGCCTGGTCGAACAGCCGCCCGGCCGGGGTCGGCACCACGAGAAGGCTTTCCGTGGAACAGATCTCGTCCAGTGCCGGTCCCCACACCGGTGCCTTCATCACCATTCCCGGTCCCCCGCCGTACGGCGAGTCGTCCACCGAGCGGTGCACGTCGTGGGTCCAGTCCCGCAGATCGTGCACGGCCAGTTCGACGATCCCCGCGTCGATCGCCCTGCCGGGCAACGATTGCCGCAGCGCGTCCAGGAACGCGGGGAAGATGGTGACGACATCAATCTTCACGGGCTGCCATCCCTACAGATCGAGCAGACCCTCAGGCGGGTCGATCTCGATCGCGTTGTCCGCCAACGACACCGACACCACGATCGCCGACACGAAAGGCACCAGCACCTCGGCGCCCTCGGAGTCGCGCACGGCCAGCAGTTCGCCTGCGGCAGTGTGCAACACCTCGGCCACCGTGCCGAGGGACCGGCCGTCGGTGGTGGTCACGGTCATGCCCTCGAGCTGATGGTCGTAGAACTCGTCCGGGTCGTCGATCGGGGGCAGATCGCCCGAGTCGACCAGAAACAGGGTGCCCCGCAGCGCGTCGGCGGCGTTCCGGTCCCCGACCCCCTGCAGGCGCACCAGCACGCGGTCCCCGTGGGGCCGCACCGATTCGATGACGTACTCGCGTTCTGCGCCGCCGCCCCGCGAAGGGCGGCCGCGCAGCACCGCACCCGCCACGAAACGACCCTCGGGGTCGTCGGTGCGGACATCGACGGAAAGTTCGCCGGTGACGCCGTGCGCCTTGACCACGCGCCCGACAACAAGGTCCATCTGGCGCGACGCTACTGGTCGGTGTCCACCACGTCGACGCGGATCCCGCGACCGCCGATGCCTGCCACCAGGGTGCGCAGTGCGGTCGCGGTGCGACCGCCGCGCCCGATGACCTTGCCCAGGTCGTCGGGGTGCACGTGCACCTCCACGGTGCGGCCGCGGCGATTGGTCACCATGTCCACGCGGACGTCGTCAGGATTGTCGACGATTCCGCGGACCAGGTGCTCCACGGCGTCGACGACGACCGAACTCATTCGGCAGCGGGGGCGTCGGACTCGGCGGCAGCCTTGTCCTCAGCCGGAGCGTCGGCCGGCGCAGCCTCGGCGGCCTCGTCCTTCTTGGCGGCGGGCTTCTTCTTCTTCGGCGTGGTCGCGGAGGTGGCCGGGCCACCCTCGGCCTCGGCGAGTGCGGCGTTGAAGAGGTCCAGCTTGGAGGGCTTGGGCTCCTTGACCTTCAGCGTGCCCTCGGCGCCGGGCAGACCCTTGAACTTCTGCCAGTCACCGGTGATCTTCAACAGCTGCAGCACGGGCTCGGTGGGCTGGGCGCCGACGCCCAGCCAGTACTGTGCGCGCTCGGAGTCGATCTCGATGACGCTCGGCTCCTCCTTCGGGTGGTACCGGCCGATGACCTCGATGGCGCGGCCGTCGCGGCGGTTGCGCGCATCGGCGACGGCGATGCGGTACTGGGGATTGCGGATCTTGCCGAAGCGGGCGAGCTTGATCTTGACAGCCATGGTTGAGCGTTTTCTCCTGTGATTGCCACGTTTGCAATTCGAGCGATCTCCGGCGGGATGCCGGGACCCGGTTTTGCCTTACGCGTGTGACCGACGCAGAGCCGGAGTCCTGCGGCAGACAGCCGCCCATTGTGCCAGAACACGCACGTGCTGCGGAAATCGCGCTCAGATCCCCAGCACGGCCTTGGCGATCAGGAAGTAGATCAGCAGCCCGGTCGCGTCGACGAACGTCGAGATGAACGGATTCGAGAACACCGCCGGATCGACCCGGATCGACCGGGCGATCAATGGCATCGCTCCCCCGACCGCGGCGGCCATGGTGCACAGGCTCACCAGCGTCAGCCCGATCACCGCGCCGATGGAGCTGTCGTAGATCAGGCTGGTCACCGCGAACGCCAACCCGCCCAGCAGCAGGCCCAGCGACAACCCGACCCGCAGTTCACGGAACAGCACCTTGCCCAGGTCGCGGGGTCCCACATCGCCCAGCGCCAGGGCCCGGGTCACCGTGGTGGCGGCCTGGTTGCCGGTGTTCCCGCCGGTGCCGATGAGCAGCGGCACGAACAACGCGAGCGTGACCACCTCGGCCAGCGTCGACTCGAACACCTCGAGCACCTGCACCGTCAGCGTGGCGCCGACCGCGAGCACCAGCAGCCAGACCACACGGGACCGGACCAGGCCGACCACCGGCGCGGTGAGGTAGGGCCGGCGCAGCGGTTCGGTGCCGCTGATGCGGGCCTGGTCCTCGGACTCGGCGGTCTCCAGGATCTGCAACGCGTCGTCGACGGTGAGGATGCCGACCAGCCGCGTCTCGCTGTCGACCACCGGCAGCGCCAGCATCCTGAGGTCGGCGCAGCGCCGGGCGGCGGTCTCGGCCGCCTCGGTGGCGCGCGCCCAGTGCGGTGCGCTCATCACCTCGGCCACCGTCGTCCCGGGCGCGGCCGCGAGCAACCGGCGCAGGCTCACCACCCCGATGAGCACGCGTTGCTCGTCGACCACCGGCAGCGTGTACACGGTCTCCGCGTCCTCCAGCCTCGCCGTCACCCGGGTCAGCGCCGCGGCCGTCGTCATCGCCGGCCGCACCGAGACGAACTCCGGGCTCATCCGGCGGCCGATCGAGCGCTGCGGATAGCCGAGCATCGCGGCGGTCAGGTCCCGTTCGGCGGGCGGCAGCCCGTGCAGCAGGCGCCCGGCCACGGTTGCGGGCAGCTCGTCGAGCAGTTCGACCCGGTCGTCGGGATCCAGGTCGGCGAACAGCGCGGCCACCGCGTCGTCCTGCAGCCCGCCGACCAGGTCGCGCTGCAGGCTCGCGTCGAGCATCTCGAACACCTCGAGGGCGCGGTCCTTGGGCAGCACCCGGTACAGCACGGCCTGTTCCTGCCGGTCCAGCCGTTCCAGCACGTCGACGACCTGGATCGTCGACAACTCCCGCAGTGCGGTGGTCAGTGCGGGCAGGTCGAGTTCGTCGAGCGCCCGGAGAATCGGCTTGAGCTGGGCGTCGGAGGGCGGCGCGGTCATGTCGGTCATGTCGTGGGATAGCTCTACACCATCGTGGTGAAGGACCGGTTACCGAACGGCACGCGGTTTACAGCTGAGAGCGCAGATGTCACGCTGCACGGATGACGGACCCAGTGGTGGCGTTGGCGGAGATCGAGGCGGTCAAACAGCTGAAGGCGCGCTACTGCAGATATCTGGACACCAAGGAGTGGGACGGATGGCGGTCGCTGTTCGCCGACGACCTGCACAGTGACACCTCTCGGGCCGGCGGCAAGGTGATCGTCGGGGCCGACGAGTTCGTCGCGTTCACCCGCAAGAGCCTCGGCGACCGCGCGACCGTGCACCAGGTGCACGCGCCGGAGATCGAGCTGACCTCCCCCACCACCGCCCGCGCGGTGTGGGCGCTCGAAGACGTGGTGCGGCTGGGCCCCGGGATCAACCTGCGCGGCTACGGCCACTACCGGGAGACCTACCAGAAGATCGACGGTCGCTGGCTGATCACCGCGTCGACCCTGACCCGCCTGCGCGAGGACATCTTCAACGTCGCGGTGTCGGTGTACGTGTCCGACCGGATGAAGCGGGCCGCCGGCCGGATCGGCCGCCTGCTCACGCGCTGAGCGGGCGGCTCACACCAGCTTGTCGAAGCACTTCTCCTCGACGCGTCTGCTCATCCGCCAGCCCTGCGCGGTGCGGACGAACTCGTCGACGTACCAGATCCCGACGAAATAGATCTGCGGTGAGGTCCCGGCCTCCCCCGCGCCCATCACCATCGGGTTGAAACAGATGGCCCGCGACGTCGCGGTGTCGCCGCTGAGGCGCACATCGACGTTGCCGAGCATGTGGTAGTACGCCGGGAAGTTCGGCAGCACCTCCTTCAGCCAGGCCTTGACCTCCGGGAACCGGCCGTCGACGCCGCCGCTGACCCGATAGTCGATGTAGGCGTCGTCGGTGAAGACGGCGTCCAGGTCGTCGAACCGCCTCCCGTCGATCGCCGTGGAGTAGTCGATCAGCAGTTGCTGGATCTCCAGCCGGTCCGAGATCTCCCCGAGGCTCAACATGAATCGATTGAACACGATCCCGCCGTTCCCGCCGGCGTGATGGCAGGCGAGTTCGGCAGCCGCGGTTTAGGCTCAGCCGTCATGACCAGGCTCCTCAGCTGCATCGGTGTCGCGCTGTGCCTGCTGGCCGCCGTGCCGGCGGGCCCGGCCGCGGCCGCACCCGTCACCGCAGTGGTGCAGCCCGCCGGTTCGACACCGATCCCCGACGGTCCCGCCGAGGCCTGGATCGTCGCCGACATGGACACCGGCGAGGTGCTGGCCGCGCGCGGCGAGCACGAAACGCACGCACCGGCCAGCACCATCAAGGTGCTGCTGGCCACGGTGGTCCTCGACGAACTCCCGCTCGACGCCACCGTCGTGGCCAACGAGGCCGACACCAGGGTGGAGTGCAACTGCGCCGGCGTCGCTCCGGGCCGCACCTACACCACCCGCCAACTGCTCGAGGCGCTGCTGCTGGTGTCGGGCAACGACGCCGCCAACACCCTGGCCACCATGCTCGGCGGGCGCGACGTGGCGGTGCAGAAGATGAACGCCAAGGCCGCGATGCTGGGCGCGCACGCCACCAGCGCGGGTTCCCCGTCGGGTATCGACGGTCCCGGGATCGACATCCGGTCCACCCCGCACGACCTGGCCACGATCTTCCGCGCCGCGATGGCCAACCCGGTGTTCGCGCAGATCACCGCCCAGCCCACCGCAGTGTTCCCGGCCAAGCGCGGTGACGTGGTGCTGGTCAACCAGAACGAGCTGCTGCACCGCTACCCGGGCGCGTTCGGCGGCAAGACCGGATACACCGACCTGGCCCGCAAGACCTATGTCGGCGGCGCCCACCGCGGCGGCAGGCACCTGGTGGTGGCGCTGATGTACGGGCTGGTCGCCGAGGGTGGCCCGACCTACTGGGACCAGGCGGGCGCGCTGCTCGACTGGGGTTTCGCGCTGGGCCCGAACGCCGGCGTCAGCCGGCTCTGAGTTTCAAACGCTCCGATACCCGATGGAGACCTGATCGCGCGCTGGCCGAGTCCTGGCGCCGATAGCGTCGCCACGTGCGAAGACGACTCGCGGGGCTGGCGCTCGCGCTCAGCGCGCTGCTGCCCGTCGCCTCGCTGTCGGTCGCGCCGCCGAGCCCGGCCCAGCCTGCAGCCGAACCCGCTGCGGCCCAACCGCTTCCGGACGGGCCCGCCAAGGCCTGGCTGGTGGCCGACCTCGACACCGGCCATGTGCTGGCCAGCAAGGACCCCTACGGCGCATACGCCCCGGCGAGCACCATCAAGGTGCTGTTGGCGATGACGGTGCTCGACCACCTCCGGCCGGACAACTTCGCGCGCGCCAACGAATCCCACACCCGTGTCGAATGTTCCTGCGTGGGGCTCACACCCGGGCAGGCCTACACCACCGGGCAACTGGTCGCGGCGATCCTGATGGTGTCGGGCAACGACGCGGCGAACATGCTCGCCGACATGCTCGGCGGGCAGCGGGTCGCCGTCGCGGCGATGAACCGCAAGGCCGCGCTGGTCGGCGCGCGCGGCACCAGGGCGTCCTCGCCGTCGGGGCTGGACGGGCCGGGGTGGGAATCGGTCACCACGCCACACGATCTGGCGGTCATCATGCGGGCGGCGCTGAAATATCCGCTGATCGCGCAGATCATGCGGTCGCCGTCGGCGCCGTTCCCGGGTAAGACGCTGCGCAACCAGAACGAGCTTCTCACCCGCTATCCCGGAAACATCGGCGGCAAAACCGGTTTCACCAATCTGGCCCGCAAGACCTACGTCGGGGCCGCGCAGCGCGGCAACCGGCGGCTGGTCGTGGTGCAGATGTACGGCAGCGGGGATCTCTACGGCCAGGCGATCCGGCTGCTGGACTACGGGTTCGGCCGGCCGTAGCACGTCACGCACACCGTTTGCGTAACGGGGTGGCGGAATTCGCGGCCGAGAACCGCCATGGCGTTACGCAACCGGCAGCCGTCCCTCAGTAGACGACCCCGCCGAGGATCACCAGCGCCGGATCGGCGAGCACCGCGGCGCCCGAACGGGGATCCTCGGTGTGGCACACCAGATCCGCCGGCGCGCCGTGGGACAGGCCGGGACGGCGCAGCCACTCGCGGGCGGACCAGCACGCCGCGCCCAGCGCATCGGTCGGGGTCATGCCGACGGCCTTGAGCGCGTCGACCTCCTCGGCGATGCGGCCGTGGGCCACCGCGCTGCCCGCGTCGGTGCCGGCGAAGATGGGTACGCCCGCCTCGTGGGCGGCTCCGATTCGGGTCGAACAGGTTTCGTACAGCGCGCGCATGTGCTTCTGATAGACCGGGTAGCGGTCGGCCCCGGCGGCGATGCCCGGGAAGTTCTCGATGTTGATCAGCGTGGGCACCAGCGCGGTACCGTGCTCGACCATCAGGTCGATCGTGTCCTCGGTCAGGCCGGTGCCGTGTTCGATGCAGTCGATGCCGGCCTTGATCAGGCCGGGCAACGCGTCCTCGCTGAACACGTGCGCGGTGACCCGAGCGCCGTTGGCGTGCGCGGCGTCGATGGCCGCCACCAGCACGTCGTCGGACCACAGCGGCGCCAGATCCCCGGTATCCCGGTCGATCCAGTCCCCCACCAGCTTCACCCAGCCGTCACCCCACCGGGCCTGCTGGGCGACCGCGTCGGGTAGCTGCCATTCGTCTTCGAGCTCGAGCGCGAAGCCACGCGAATAGCGCTTCGGACGCGCCAGGTGCCGCCCGGCCCTGATGATCCGCGGCAGCTCCGGCCTGGCGTCGAAGCTGCGGGTGTCGGTGGGCGAGCCGGCGTCGCGCAGCAGCAGCGCGCCGACTCCCCGTTCGGTCTCGGCCTGCGCGATCGCCTCGGCCAGCTCGACCTCGCCGCCCGGGCCGAGCCCGACGTGGCAGTGCGCGTCGACCAGTCCGGGCAGGATCCAGCCGGCGTCGCCGTCGGCCCCGAAGACCGTCTCGGCGCCCGCGACCGGTTCCGCGCTGAGCACGCCGTCGGCGATCCACCATTCGACGGGTTCGCCGTCGGGCAGACCGCGGCCCCGCACGTGCAGAGGCGTGCCCATCCGCTAGTTCTTCGGGAACTTCAGCTTCGACAGGTCGATGTCGGCCAGCCCCGGCGGCAGCTCGTCGAGTCCCTTGGGCATGTTCGACAGATCCGGGAAGCCCGCGGGCATGCCCGGCATTCCGGCACCGAGCGGATTGCGGTTCTTCGGCGGCGTCGGTCCCTTGCGGCCCTTCTTGCCGGCCTGCTTGTTCTTGCCCTTGGCGGCCTTACGGGTGTTCTTGCGGCCGAACGGCATACCCATCTGGCCGGCCATCTGCGACATCATCTTGCGCGCGTCGAAGAAGCGGTCCACGAGCTGGTTGACCTCGGCCACCGTCACCCCGGAGCCGTTGGCGATCCGCAGCCGGCGCGACGCGTTGATGATCTTGGGATCGGCCCGCTCCTGCGGGGTCATCCCCCGGATGATGGCCTGCACCCGGTCGAGCTGGCTGTCGTCCACGGCGGCCAGCGCGTCCTTCATCTGGCCCGCGCCGGGCAGCATCCCGAGCAGGTTGCCGATCGGCCCCATCTTGCGGATCGCGAGCATCTGCTCGAGGAAGTCCTCGAGGGTGAGTTCCCCGCTGCCGATCTTGGCCGCGGTGGCCTCGGCCTGTTCGGCGTCGAAATGCTGCTCGGCTTGCTCGATGAGGGACAGCACGTCACCCATGCCGAGGATCCGGCTGGCCATCCGGTCGGGATGGAAGACGTCGAAGTCCTCGAGCTTCTCGCCGGTCGACGCGAACAGGATCGGCACGCCGGTGACCTCGCGGACCGACAGCGCGGCGCCGCCGCGGGCGTCGCCGTCGAGCTTGGTCAGCACGACACCGGTGAAGCCCACGCCCTCGCGGAACGCGTCGGCGGTGGTCACCGCGTCCTGACCGATCATCGCGTCGAGGACGAACAGCGTCTCGTCGGGGTTGACGGCGTCGCGGATGGCCGCGGCCTGGGCCATCAGCTCCTCGTCGATGCCGAGCCGGCCCGCGGTGTCGACGATCACCACGTCGTAGAGCTTGGCCTTGGCCTCGGCCAGGCCCGCGGCGGCCACGGCCACCGGATCGTTGGTGGCCATCTGCTCGATGGTGGTGCCGCCCGGGGACACGCCCGGATGCGGCGCGAACACGCTCACCCCGGCGCGCTCACCGACGATCTGCAGCTGGTTGACCGCACCGGGACGCTGGAGGTCACAGGCCACCAGCAGCGGCGTGTGGCCCTGGGCTTTGAGCCACCGGGCCAGCTTGCCGGCCAGCGTGGTCTTACCCGAACCCTGCAGACCGGCCAGCATGATGACCGTCGGTGGGTTCCTGGCGAAGGCCAGCTGGCGCGTCTCGCCGCCGAGGATCCCGATGAGTTCCTCGTTGACGATCTTGACGACCTGCTGGGCGGGGTTCAGCGCCGCCGACACCTCCACGCCCTTGGCGCGTTCCTTGATGCGGGAGATGAACGCACGCACGACGGGCAGCGAAACGTCGGCCTCGAGCAGCGCCAGTCGGATCTCGCGCGCGGTGGCATCGATGTCGGCGTCGGTGAGCCGACCTTTGCCGCGCAGGCCCGAGAGGGCTCCGGTCAACCGGTCGGACAGGGATTCAAACACGTGGCCAAGCCTATCGCGGGCGGCGCGGCGGGTTCGGGGTGCTGCGGGTCACTAGCTGGCCTCCACCTCGGTGTGCCTGGCCGGCGGGGCGGGTAGCACCGCGAACAGCTGTCGTTCCAGGTTCTGCCGCGCCGCGGCTTCGTCCGCCGCCAGCGCCGGGGGCAGCACGATCCCGAACGCGTCGACCACCGACGAGCCCAGCGTGGTGACCTTGGCCCACGCGATGTCCACCCCGGCGCGTTCGAAGACGCCGGTGAGCGCCGCCAGCAGGCCGGTGCGGTCGGTGGCCCGGACCTCGACGACCATCTGCCCGGCGCCGGCGCCGTCGTGCCACAGCACCCGGGGAGGCGCGGCCGGTGCGTGCACGGGGACCGCGGCGCGGATCTCGCCGGCCCTGGCGGTGGCCGTGGCCTCCGCCTCCTTCTTGTCCAGCGCGCCCATCACGTCGAGGTCGCCGTCGATGGCCAGGATCAGCTGCTGGCGCAGCAGCTCGGCCGCCGGCGGGGCGCCGAAGTGCGGGGACACCACGAACGTGTTGATGGCCGCGCCGTCGTGCCCGTTCACCGACGCCGAGTGCACGCGCAGCGAGTTCAGTGCGAGCACCGCGGCCGCCTTGGAGAGCACCCCGCGACCGTCCGGCGCGATCATCGTGACGTTGAAGATGTGCGGGGTGTCCCCCGGCGTCAGCTCGACGTGCACGCCGGCGTCGCGGGCCAGCTCGATGAACCGCGGCTCGATCGGGTCCGGCTGCGGAAGCGGTTCACCGGCCATCACGAGCCGGCACCGGCGCACCAGCTCGCCGATCAGCGAGGCCTTCCAGTCACCCCAGACGCCGGGGCCGGTCGCCAGCGAGTCGGCCTCGGCGAGGACGTGCAGCAGCTCCAGCACGACGAGGTCGCCTTCGAGTGCGTCCACGACGGCGGAGATCGTGACGGGATCCTGAAGGTCGCGCCGGGTGGCGGTGTGCGGCAACAACAGATGGTGACGCACCACCATCGACAAGATCTTGATGTCCGATGGCCACAACCCCAGCCTGCTGCCGATCTGATTGGCCAGTTCGGCGCCGATGACGCTGTGGTCCCCGCCCCGGCCCTTGCCGATGTCGTGGACCAGCGCACCCAGCACCAGCAGATCCGGACGCGACACCCGCGTGGTGAATGCGCTTGCGCGGGAAACTGTTTCGACCAGATGCCGGTCGACGGTCCAGATGTGCACGACGTCGCGCGGGGGCAGGTCGCGCACCGCACCCCACTCGGGGAACAGCCGGCCCCACAGCCCGGTCCGGTCGAGGGCCTCGATGGTGGCCACCGCCGACGGACCCGCCGCCAGCATCACCAGCAGATCTTTGAGCGCCTGCCTGGGCCACGGGGTGCGCAGTTCCGGCGCGGCCTCGACCAGGCGGCTCAGCGTGGAGGCCGCCATCGGCAGCCCTGTGGTGGCCGACGCGGCGGCGACCCGCAGGATGAGGCCGGGGTCGCGTTCCGGGCGGGCGTCGCGCGCCAGGATCACCTCGCCGTTGAACTCGATGACGCCCTCGTCGAGGGGCCGCCGCACGGGGCGCCGCAGCACGGCGAGCCCGCGGCGCGGCAGCGCGTTGCCCGCGGTGCGGATGCCGGCATCGACGTAGTAACTGACCGTGCGGGCGGCGTCGGAGAGTGCGCGCGCCAGATCGAAGCGGTCCCCGATGCGCAGCTGGGCGCCGATCTCGTCGGCGTGCTGGGCCAGCAGCAGTTCGCGGCCGCGGCCGGCCACCCGGTGCAGCTCGGTGCGCACATTGAGCAACGAGAGATGGGCTTCGCCAAGGGTTTCCGTGGGCGAGGCCAGCGAGCGGCTGGGATACACGTCGGCCAGCTGCGCGATCGCCAACGCGTTGAGGAGTTGCACGTCGCGCAGCCCGCCCCTGCCGCACTTGAGATCCGGCTCGGCGCGGTGGGCGATCTGGCCGCTGCGTTGCCAGCGCGCCCTGGTGTGCTCGACGAGCTCGTCGAACCGGGAGGCGATGCCGGTGCGCCACTGCCTGCGGGCCCCGCCGATCAGCAGTGCCGACAGGTCGGCGTCGCCTGCGATGTGCCGCGCCTCGAGCATGGCCAGCCCCGCGGAGATGTCCTCACCGGCCACCCGCAGCGCCTCGGGCACGGTGCGCACACTGTGATCCAGACGAATGTTGGCGTCCCACAACGGATACCACAACAGGTCCGCCACCTCGGCGACGTCGGAGGCCGGCATGTTGTCGTGCAGCAGCATCAGGTCCAGGTCCGAGAACGGCAGTATCTCGCCGCGGCCCAGACCACCGGTCGCGACGATCGCGAACCCGCTGGTGGCGGTGATGCCGATCTCGGCCGCCTTTGTGGTGAGCCAGAAGTCGTACAGGTCGAGCAGCGCGTCGCGCAGCGCGGCGGAATCGAGCTGACGGCCGCCGGAGAGCAGCTGCTCGGCAGCTGCGACGAGATCTGTTGCAGGACGCAAAGAACCCGCCGCCGGACGCTCCCATCGGGGAGCGCCGGCGGCGGATTGCGACTTCTGCTCTTTCATGGGTTGCCCTCCCGGCATATGACGATTGAACTACTCACACGACCAAACCGCCGGGAGACGACCACTCATTCCATGCGGATCAAAGGGCATCCGCCCCGCGTTCACCGGTGCGTACCCGCACCACCGCCTCGACCGGACTGACCCAGACCTTGCCGTCGCCGATCTTGCCGGTACGCGCGGCCTGGACGATCACGTCCACCACCTTGTCGACGGCGGAGTCGTCGACCACGACCTCCACCCGCACCTTCGGGACGAAATCGACCGAGTACTCCGCACCGCGGTAGACCTCGGTGTGGCCCTTCTGCCGGCCGTAGCCCTGAACCTCGCTGACGGTCATGCCGAGAATGCCTGTCTGCTCCAGACCGGTCTTGACATCTTCCAGCGTGAACGGCTTGACGATCGCGGTTATCAGCTTCATGTAGTTGATCCCTTCCGATGAAATTGTCGCCGGTCAGGCGAGCTCGTAAGCCGTTTCGGCATGTTCGGTCTCATCGATACCGGTGTCTTCGTCCTCCTTGGACACCCGCCAGCCCAGAGGCTTGACGATGAACGCGATGATGGCGGTCATGATTGCGGTGAAGACTACGGCAACGAGTGCGATGACGATCTGGACCACGAGCTGCTGAACGCCGCCGCCGTAGAAGAGACCGGTCTCGGTGGCCAGGAACCCGATGCCGATGGTGCCCCACAGGCCGGCGACGAGGTGCACGCCGACGACGTCGAGTGAATCGTCGTAACCGAACTTGTACTTCAGTGCGATCGCCAGTGCCGACAGCGTGCCGGCGACGGCCCCGAGGATCAGCGAACCGATCGCGCTGAGCGATCCACACGCGGGGGTGATCGCGACCAGGCCCGCGACGATGCCCGACGCGGCGCCCACACTGGTTGCGTGGCCGTCGCGGATGCGCTCCACCAGCAACCACGCCAGCATGGCGGCCGCGGTGGCGGCGGTGGTGTTCACCCACACCACACCGGCGAGCATGTCGGCCGCGCCCTCGGAGCCCACGTTGAAGCCGAACCAGCCGAACCACAGGATCGCCGCGCCCAGCATGACGAACGGGATGTTGTGCGGACGGTAGGGCGTGCGGCCGAAGCCGGTCCGCTTACCGAGCAGGATCGCCAGCACCAGCGCGGCCACACCGGCGTTGATGTGCACCACGGTGCCACCGGCGAAGTCGATCGGCGACACGTTGGCCGCGCCCTCGTCATCGAGACCGAACAGCTTGGCCGCGAGGCTGTCCTCCGAACCGGAGAGCAGGCCGCCACCCCAGACCATGTGTGCCAGAGGGAAGTACACGAGCGTCACCCAGATGCCGCCGAACACCAGCCAGGTGCCGAACTTCATGCGCTCGGCCACCGCACCACTGATCAGCGCCACGGTGATCACCGCGAAGGTGAGCTGGAAGCCGACCCAGACGATGGCGGGCACGGTGCCGAAACCGCCCAGCACGTAGGTGCTGATGCCGTCGACCTCGCGCACCTCGGTGAGCTGGCTGAGCCCGAACAGCGAGAACGGGTTGTCGAAGACGCCGAAGAAGTCGCTGTCGCCGGTGTGCGCCGACGCGAACGACATCGAGTAACCCCACAGCACGTAGATGACGCTGACGACACCGATGGAGCCGAAGGACATCATCATCATGTTCAGGACGGACTTCTGCCGGGACAGACCACCGTAGAAGAACGCCAGGCCCGGAGTCATGAACAACACCAGTGCGGCTGCCGTGAGCACCCACGCGGTGTCTCCGGCGCTCAGGCCCCCTTCCCCGAATGGCGCGAATTGGTCGTCTGGCAGGGCCAAGACCACGTCGTGTAAGCCGAATGCCACTTTGTGTGAACCTCCTTGGGTTGACGGCCGATCACGATCGGCCTCCCGAAGAGACTCTTTGGCAAGCGTTTCACCTGTGATTCTGTTGTGTTTCGCACACGTGAACGGACGCGCCGATGTCGTTACGCTCGTGTTTCATCAGGGCGGAACAGCAAAAATCAGCGACTGCCCCGAGGAATTCGCTGGCCGGTCGGCGCTCAGCCGAGCAACGCGTCGACGAACGCGGCGGGCTCGAACGGGGCCAGATCGTCGGGTCCCTCGCCGAGCCCCACCAGCTTCACCGGCACCCCGAGTTCCTGCTGCACCCGGAACACGATGCCGCCCTTGGCCGTCCCGTCCAGTTTGGTCAGCACCACCCCGGTGATGTCGACCACTTCGGCGAACACCCGGGCCTGCGGCAGGCTGTTCTGGCCGATCGTCGCGTCGAGCACCAGCAGCACCTCGTCGACGGAGGCGCGCTTACCGACCACGCGTTTGACCTTGCCCAGTTCGTCCATCAGGCCGGTCTTGGTGTGCAGCCGGCCCGCGGTGTCGATCACCACGACGTCCGCGCCTGAGGCGATGCCGGTGTCGACGGCGTCGAACGCCACCGACGCCGGGTCGGCGCCCTCGGGGCCGCGTACGACCTGCGCGCCCACCCGCGACGCCCAGGACTGCAGTTGGTCGGCCGCGGCGGCACGGAAGGTGTCGGCCGCCCCGAGCACGACGCGGCGGCCGTCGGCCACCAGCACCCGCGCCAGCTTGCCGACGGTCGTCGTCTTGCCGGTGCCGTTGACCCCCACCACCAGCAACACCGACGGCTTGTCGGCGTGCGGCAGGGCCTTGATCGAGCGGTCCAGGTCGGGGCGCAGCTCGGCGATCAGCACCTCCCGCAGCACCGCCCGCGCGTCGGCTTCGGTGCGCACCCCGCTGCTGGCCATCTTCTCCCGCAGCGACGCCACCACCGACTCGGTGACCACCGGGCCGAGGTCGGCGATCAGCAGGGTGTCCTCGACCTCTTCCCAGGAGTCCTCGTCGAGATCGCCGCCGCCCAGCAGCCCCAGCATGCTGCGGCCGAGCGCGTTCTGTGACTTCGACAGCCGGCCGCGCAGCCGGTCCAGCCGGCCTTCGGCGGGCGCGATGTCCTCGATCTGCGGGGCCGCGGGTGCGGCGGACACCGGGGCCGGCGCCTCGACGGGTGTCGGCGCCTCGACCGGCTCCGGCTCCAGGACGGGTTCCGGCGGCTCGACGGGCTCGACGACCGGCTCGACGACCGGTTGCTCGCGGACGGGTTCCTCGACGACCGGCTCCGGCGGCAGCACGGGCGGCTCGGGCAGCCTGACATCGGCGATGGGACGCTTGGGTGCGTCGCGGGGAATGGTGGCATCATCGCCGACGGCGGGTAGACCGCTGGTGTCTATGCGTTCGGGCGCCTTCGGCGGGGCCTGCACCGGCGTCGACTGGGCAAACGTGATGCCTGACGAGGCGGTATAGCCGCCGGAACGATCGACGGGAGTGGCAGTGTCTGGAGCCGACAACTTGATCCGGCGACGGCGGTACCGCACCAGCCCCACCACGAGTGCGACCAGCAGCAGGACGGCGATGACCGCGATGGCGATCCAGAGACCTTCACTCACCGCCCCATTGTGGCAGGGGACGTAACCGGTGACGTCCGACCCCGGGTCCGCCCTGCAGCACCGCAAGCGCCGGCACATCGACGTGTGCCTGACCGAAGCCGTCGACTACCAGACGGTGACCACCGGTCTGGAGCGGTTCCGGCTGCCCTACAACGCGCTGACCCAGACCGATCTCGACAGTGTCGACCTGAGCACCGAGTTCCTCGGCTGCCACTTGCGCGCCCCGGTGCTGATCGGCGCGATGACGGGTGGCGCGGCGCTGTCGGGAATCATCAACCGCAATCTGGCCGCCGCCGCGCAGCAACTGGGCATCGGGATGATGCTGGGCTCGCAGCGGGTGATGATCGACGACGCCGACGCGACCGCCAGCTTCGACGTCCGGGGCGTGGCGCCCGACGTGCTGCTGATCGGCAACATCGGACTCGCGCAGCTGCAGACGTCGATGACGCCCGGGCTGGCCGCCGCGCTGGACCGGGTGGGCGCCAACGGGCTGGCCGTGCACACCAACCCGCTGCAGGAAGCGATGCAGCACAACGGCGACACCGATTTCTCCGGCTCGATCGCGAGGCTGTGCGACGTGGCCGGTGAGATCGGCTATCCCGTCATGCTCAAGGAGGTCGGGCACGGCATCGGTGCGGCCGCCGCCGCACAGCTGGTGAACTGTCCGGTGGCCGCCGTCGACGTCGCCGGGGCCGGCGGCACGTCCTGGGCGCGCATCGAGCAGTTCGTCCGCTACGGGGAGGTGCGCTACCCCGCGCTCGCCGAGTGGGGCATCCCGACCGCCCAGGCACTGACCGAGGTGCGGCAACTCCTGCCCGACATGCCGCTGGTGGCCTCGGGCGGCATCCGCACCGGGATGGACGCGGCCAAGGCGCTCGCGATGGGCGCCCAGGTGGTGGCCATCGCCCGCCCGCTGCTCGCCCCTGCCGTGGAATCCGTTGACGCCGTGGTGGATTGGCTGCAGCGTTTCCTCGACGAGCTGCTGGTCTGCCTGCACGGCAGCGGGGCGTCCGACCTGGCCGCGCTGCGCGGGCTCGGCGTCACCGCCCTCACCTGAGGCGCGCTCAGGTCGGGCTGGTGACCAGTTCCTGCCCGCGCATCCGCTGCGAGATCACCGTGGTGATGCCGTCGCCGCGCATCGTCACGCCGTAGAGGGCGTCGGCGACCTCCATCGTGGGCTTCTGGTGCGTGATCACGATCAGCTGCGAACGCTCCCGCAACTGCTCGAACAGGCTGATCAGCCGCCGCAGGTTCACGTCGTCGAGCGCGGCCTCGACTTCGTCCATCACGTAGAACGGCGACGGCCTGGCCCGGAAGATCGCCACCAGCATCGCGACCGCGGTCAGTGACTTCTCGCCGCCGGACAGCAGCGACAGGCGCTTGATCTTCTTGCCCGGGGGCCGGGCCTCGACCTCGATGCCCGTGGTCAGCATGTCGGACGGGTCGGTCAGCAGCAGGCGGCCCTCGCCGCCGGGGAACAGCGTGTCGAACACCTGGGTGAATTCCCGCTCGACGTCCATGTAGGCCTCGGTGAAGACCTGCAGGATCCGCGAGTCCACGTCGGCGATCACGTCCAGCAGGTCCTTGCGGGCGGCCTTGACGTCCTCGAGCTGGGTGGACAGGAAGTTGTAGCGCTCCTCCAGCGCCGCGAACTCCTCCAGCGCAAGCGGATTGACCCGGCCCAGCTCCCGCAGCTCCTTCTCCGCGCGCTTGGCCCGGCGCTCCTGGGTGGACCGGTCGTAGGGCATCGGCGCGGGCGCGACCACCTGCTCACCGAGCTCCCGGGCCTGCTCGTACTCGGCCATCTCCAGTTCGGTGGGCGGCAACGCGACGTCGGGACCGTACTCGGCGACCAGGTCGGCCACCGCGATCCCGAACTGTTCGAGCACCTGCTGCTCGAGCTGCTCGATGCGCAGCGCGGCCTGGGCCTTGGCGACTTCGTCGCGGTGCAGGGCGTCGGTGAGCGCCGCGATCCGCGAGTTCAGTTCGTTGACCTCCTCGCGTGCCTTGGTCAGGGCGCCGGCCCGGACCTGCCGCTCGGCGGCGACCTCGTCGCGCACCTGCGACGCCACGGCCACCGCCTGGCTCAGCCGCTGCGCGACCAGACGGCCGGACTCCGCGACGGCGGCCGCCATCGTGGCGGCGTGCACGCGGGCCTCCCGGGCCCGTGCCGCCCGCGCCCTCGCCTCCCGTTCGGAGACGGCGGCGCGGCGCAGCGAATCTGCTTGTCCACGAACGGCATTGGCACGTTCTTCGGCGGTGCGCACGGCCAGCCGGGCTTCCACCTCCGCCGAGCGCGCCGCCTCGGCCGCAGCAGTGGACTCCGAGCGGTCCACCACCTCGACGTCGAACATGGGCTCCTGCTGGGCGAGGTGCAGACGCTGTTCCAGTTCGGTCAGTTCCTCGACCGTGCGGTTGCGCGCGGCCTCCAGCTCGTCGCGCTGCTGGATCAGGCGCTGCCACTCGTCGTCGGCGGCGCGAGCGTCCTGGCCGAGCCGGCCGAGCTGTTCATAGATCGACGAGATCGCGGCGTCGGACTCGTTCAGCGCGGCCAGCGCCTGTTCGGCGGCGTCCTGGCGGGCCGCCTGCTCGGCCAGCGCCCCCGACAGCGCCGCCGAGAGCTCCCCGACCTGCCGCTCGGCGGCGGCCAGCTCCGTGCGCGCCTTCTCCACCTCGGAGGTGATCTCCAGGGTGCTGGGTTTGCGATCGGAACCACCGCTGACCCAGCCGGCGCCCACCAGGTCGCCGTCGGCGGTCACCGCACGCAACTGCGGTTGCGCCGCAACGATTTCCAGCGCGCCGGCCAGATCGCCGACGACCGCCACACCGGCCAGCATCGCCGACACCGCGCCCTGGATCCGCGGGGCCGGGTCGACGAGGTCCACCGCCCAGACCGCGCCCGCGGGCAGTTGCCCTGTCAGCGACGGCTGCGCCGGCCAGTCCCCCAGCACGATGGCGGCCCGGCCGCCGTCGGCCTCTTTGAGCGCGGCCAGCGCGTCCTTCGCCGCCGCGGAGTTCTCGGCGGCCAGGGCGTCCGCCGCGGCGCCGAGGACGGCCGCGATCGCCGACTCGTGCCCGGGGCGGACCTTGACCAGATTGGCCAGAGAGTCGAAAAGTGCTGGGACGCCGTGGTTCTCCCGAAGCCAAGCGGCCCCGTCCTTGCGGTCCAGGCCGACCGACAGCGCGTCGATGCGGGCCTGCAGCGAGGCCACCTGACGTTCGGCGGCCCGCTCGGCGGCCTGCAGCTCGGCGACGCGTTCGTCGGCCAGGCGCAGCGCGGTGACCGTGCGGTCGTGGTGTTCGTCGAGACCGACCTCGCCGGCGTCGAGCTCACTGACCCGGCCCTGGACCATCTCGAACTCGGTCTGGGTCTGCTGGGCGCGGGCGGCGGCCTCGTCGATGTTGGCGGTCAGCCGCGCCACGGTCTCGTCGGCCGAGTCCACGCGGGAGCGCATCGTGTCGACCTGCCCGGACAACCGTGCGAGCCCCTCGCGACGGTCGGCCTCGGCACGTGCGGCGGCCATGTGGGCGCGCTCGGCTTCGGCCGCGGTCCGTTCGCGCTCGCCGAGTTCGTCGCGGGCGGCCTCCAGCCGGGCCTGGCATTCCGCCAGCTCCTCGAGGAGCTGCCGCTCCTGCTCGGCGACGGCGTCGGCCCGGGCTTCGAGCTCGTCGGGGTCGGGACCGGCCGAGAAGTCCGGCTCGGCATCCAGGTGCTGTGCCCGCTCGGCGGCGATGCGCACGGTCGCGCCCACCCGCTCGGCCAGCGCCGAGAGCCGGAACCAGCGCTGCTGGGCCGCGTCGGCGCGCTCGCTGAGGTCCTCCACGGCGCTCTCGTGGGCGTCGAGTTCGAGGGACCTGGCCTGCAGTCGCTCGCTGAGCTCCTCGTGTTCGCGGCGCAGCGCGGTCTCGGCCTGGTTGGTGTCGTCGAACTCGGCCTTGCGGGTGACCAGGTCGTCGGCGGCCAGCCGCAATCGGGCGTCACGCAGGTCGGCCTGGATGGTCTGCGCGCGGCGGGCCATCTCGGCTTGGCGGCCCAGCGGTTTGAGCTGGCGGCGCAGTTCGGTGGTCAGATCGGTCAGCCGCGCCAGGTTCGCCGACATCGAGTCCAGCTTGCGGACCGCCTTCTCCTTGCGCTTGCGGTGCTTGAGGACGCCCGCGGCCTCCTCGATGAACGCGCGGCGGTCCTCGGGGCGGGACTCCAGGATCTCCGCGAGCTTGCCCTGCCCGACGATGACGTGCATCTCGCGTCCGATGCCGGAATCGCTGAGCAGCTCCTGCACATCGGCCAAACGGCAACGGCTGCCGTTGATCTCGTACTCGCCGGCGCCGTCGCGGAACATCCGGCGGGTGATCGAGACCTCGGAGTACTCGATCGGCAGCGCGTTGTCGGAGTTGTCGATGGTCAGCGTCACCTCGGCGCGGCCCAGTGGCGCGCGCGACGAGGTGCCGGCGAAGATGACGTCCTCCATCTTGCCGCCGCGCAGCGTCTTGGCGCCCTGCTCCCCCATCACCCAGGTGAGCGCGTCGACCACGTTCGATTTGCCCGAACCGTTCGGGCCGACCACGCAGGTGATGCCGGGTTCGAAGCGCAGAGTCGTCGGCGAGGCGAAGGACTTGAAGCCCTTCAGCGTCAGACTCTTCAGATGCATGACGCGTTACCCTACCGCCGCGGACCTCACCGCTCGGTGAAGCCCGCGATCGCGTCGGCGGGCGCTCCCCAGTCCGCGATGACCTTGTCCACCTGACCCGGGGTGTCACCGCCGCTGAGCAGGGCAAGGAGTCGCTCGCAGGCGTCCCGCGGACCCTGGGCGACCACCTGCACCCGGCCGTCGGGTCTGTTCGCGGCGAACCCGGTGAGCCCCAGTTCGAGCGCGCGGGACCGCGTCCACCAGCGGAAACCCACCCCCTGGACCTGCCCGTGCACCCAGGCGGTCAGGCGGACATCATTCTCGTCCAACATCTTTCACCTCAAACGTCACTTCAGTACCACTCTTCAATGTCCGCCCCACCGTGCACACCTGGTCGATCGCACGCTCCACCACGGTGAGCAGCCGGGTCAGCTCGTCGCCCGACAGCGCCGACAGGTCGACCTCCAGGGACTCCTGCAACAGCGGGTAACGCTCCTGCTCGCGGTCGGCCGGCCCCGACACCCGGATGGTGGCCGCGTAGTCGTCCCCGAGCCGGCGCCGCAGCGGCTGGTCGCTGGACATCCCACTGCAGGCGGCCAGCGCGATCTTCATCAGCTCGCCCGGCGTGAAGACGCCCTCGACGTCCTCGGAGCCCACCAGCACCTCGGCGCCCCGCGTGCTTCGGCCCGTATAACGGCGCACACCGGTGCGCTCCACCCACAGTTCAGTCACGGGTCATTTCTACAACGTCCCGCGGAATAGCATTGCTGGGGAACTAGGTGCGGGGGCGGGGCTGGCAGCGCGGGCAGTAGTACGACGAGCGGTTCATGAACTTCTCCCGCCGGATGATCGCGCCGCACCGCCGGCACGGCTCACCCTCGCGGCCGTACGCGTCCAGCGACCGGTCGAAGTAGCCGGACTCCCCGTTGACGTTGACATAGAGCGAGTCGAACGACGTGCCGCCCTGGGCCAGCGCGTCGGTCATCACCGCCGCGGCCGCGTCCAGCAGTTCGGCGAGCTTGGCCCGCGACACCCCCGAGGCCGGCCTGGCACCGTTGATCTTGGCCCGCCACAGAGACTCGTCGGCGTAGATGTTGCCGATTCCCGACACCACGGTCTGGTCGAGGAGCAGGCGCTTGATCTCGGAGTGCTTGCCCCGCAACACCTTCACCACCGCGTCGCGGTCGAAGAGCGGGTCCAGCGGATCCCGGGCGATGTGCGCGACCGGCACCGGCACCGCGCTGCCGTCGACATCGACGAGGTCGGTGATCATCCAGCCACCGAAGGTGCGCTGGTCGACGAAACTCAGCGTGGTGCCGTCGTCGAGCAGCGCCGCGATGCGCAGGTGGTTCTCGTTGGGCACCTGACCCAGCAGCATCTGGCCGCTCATCCCCAGGTGCACGACCAGCGCCGTGTCAGATTCTCTTCGCGCAAGCCGCTCATCGGCACCATCGTCCAGGGTCAGCCACAGGTACTTTCCCCGCCGGCCTGTCCCGGTGATGGTGGTGTCGAGGAGCCGGGCGGTCAGGTCGGCGGGTCCGGCTTCGTGCCGGCGCACGGCGCGCGGGTGGTGCACCCGCACCGCGGCGATCCTCTTGCCCGTGACGTGCTGGGCCAGCCCGCGCCGGACGACCTCCACCTCGGGAAGTTCAGGCATCGCGGTCAGTCACCGGTGAGAGCGTGCCAGGCGGCCGCGGCGGCCTTGAGCTCGGCTTCCTTCTTGGTCCGGCCCACGCCGCGGCCGTAGTCGCGCTCCCCGACCACGACGATCGCGGTGAACTCTTTGTCATGATCGGGCCCGGTGGAGGTGACGACGTAGGCCGGCACCCCGAGTCCCTGCGACGCGGTCAGTTCCTGCAGGGAGCTCTTCCAGTCCAGCCCCGCGCCGAGGGTCGGCGCGGTGTCGAGCAGCCCGGCGAACAGCCGCAGGATCACCTCGCGCGCCTCGTTCACGCCGTGTTCGAGATAGATTGCGCCCAAAAGGGATTCGACACCGTCAGCCAGGATGCTGGACTTGTCGGCGCCTCCGGAGGCCTCCTCGCCCTTGCCGAGCAACAGATAGGCCCCCAGACCGTGTTCGGTCAGGTTGCGCCCGACGTCGGCCAGCGCCTGGGTGTTGACGATGCTGGCCCGCAGTTTGGCCAGATCTCCTTCGGAGCGGTCCGGGTGGCGGTGGTAGAGCTCTTCGGTGATGGTCAGCCCGAGCACCGAATCGCCGAGGAACTCCAGGCGCTCGTTGGTGGGCACGCCGCCGTTCTCGTAGGAGTAGCTGCGGTGGGTGAGGGCCATGGTCAGCAGCTCGCCGGGCAGTTCGACGCCGAGGGCCTCGAGCAGAAGCCCGCGGTCGGCCGTCACGAGTCGTCTCCGGTGCTCGGCCCGTCCGGTTCGGCGTCCTGGTCGCGCAGCTGGGCCAGCTTGGCCCATCGCGGGTCGATCTGATCATGGTGGTGGCCGGGTTCGGCGTCGGCCAACCGGACTCCGCACTCCAGGCACAACCCCTGGCAGTCCGGGGTGCAGACCGGGGAGAACGGCAGCGCCAGACCGACGGCGTCGGTGATCGGCTGCTGCAGGTCGATGGTCTCGGACCCCCGGTCGCGTCCGACCCGCGGGATCTCGTCGGCCTCGGTGGTCTCCTCGGTGGTGCTGTCGGGGTACGCGTACAGCTCGGTCAGTTCGATCTCGACCTCGCCGGTGATCGGGGTCAGGCACCGGGCGCACTCGCCGGAGGTCGGCGCCACCACGGTGCCGGTGACCAGCACGCCTTCGGACACCGATTGCAGGACGAGGTCCAGGTGCAGCGGGGCCCCTTCGGGCACGGCGATGAGCTCCAGGCCCATCCGGGCCGGGCTGGGCACCGTCTCGTCGACGGTGATCATCGAGCCCGGTCGCCGGCCGAGTCGGGAGATATCGATTACCAGCGGCGACCGTGAACCTCGGTGCGCCGCCGCATTGACGTGCGTCGCCATCCCCGTATCGTACGGTGGCCCGCCGCCGGACTACCGGGCCGCGTAGTCGTGAGTGCCCGCAGCGGTGCGCAGCTGATGACGGCCACGGCCCACCGAGCGCAGCGTGCCGTTGAGGAAATCCTCGAATTCGGCGAGCTTGCTGTCGACGTAGATGTCGCATTCGCCACGCAACCGGTCGGCCTCCGCGTGCGCGGAGTCGATCATCCGGGTCGCCTCGGCGGTGGCGGTGGCGACCACCTCGGTCTGCGAGACCAGGCGCTGCTGCTCCTTGATCCCCTCCTGCACCGCCTTCTCGTAAGCCAGGTTGCCGCTCTCGATCAGCCGGTCGGCCTCAGACTTGGCGCGCCCGGTGCTGGCCTCGTATTCGCGCTTGGCCGTGGCGGCGAGGCGGGCGGCCTCCTCCCGCGCCTCGCCGACCATGCGCTCGCTGTGCTGGCGCGCCTCGGCGACCATGCGGTCGGCCTGGGATTTCGCGTCGGCCAGCAGCCGGTCGGCCTCTGCCCTGGCGTGGTTGACCATCGAGTCGGCTTCGGCGTTGGCGCTGGACACGGTGGAGTCGGCATGCTCCTTGGCCTCCCGCAGCAGGGAGTCACGGGCGTCCAGCACGTCCTGCGCATCGTCGAGCTCACCCGGGATGGCGTCCTTGATGTCGTCGATCAACTCCAGGACGTCGCCGCGCGGCACCACGCAGCCTGCCGTCATCGGCACACCGCGGGCTTCTTCGACGATCGCACCCAATTCATCGAGAGCTTCGAACACTCGGTACACGGCGACACCCTCCAGGCGTAGTTGTTAGTGACCAGTGTGCCTGGTGTTACGCGTGTGACTGGGCTTCCGTCGCGGTGTGTCGCGTTACGAGTCGCGGCCAGGCTCGACCGGCATCCGTGGGTTGGATTATGTCAAGACGGCGGCGAGCCGCCCAGGCCAGCACGGCGGCGAGCCGCCCAGGCAGCACGGCGGCGAGCCGCCCCAGGACAGTGCAGCGGCGAGCCGCCCAGGCCAGTGCAGCGGCGGGCGGCTACCTCAGCGCAGTGCCGCGCCGATCGCGTCCCGCGCGCGGTCCAGCATGGACGCGAACGGGCCGACCGCGAAGTTGAGCTTGGCGGACTCGACTCCGGGGTGCGGGCGGGTCGGCGCGGTGGCCTCGGCCGCCCGCACCGCTCCGGCGAGGCTCTTGAGCTCGTCGGCGTCGAGTTCGCGCTTGAGCTTGGGGAACTCCTCGGTCTCCTCGTGCTCGGCGTGTTCGAGCACAGCGTCGCGGAACTCGGTCAGCGCGGTGAGGAACTCCTCGGACCCGATGTCCAAGTTCTCCAACGCGACCAGCTGCTCCTTGGCGGCATGCTCCTCGCGCAGGCGCGCGTCGACGATCTCGTCGCCGGACTCCACCTCGCGCCGGACCCTCGGATGGACCACCATCTCCTCGGCGGTCTCGTGCACCGCAAGCAACTGGCGCAGATCGGTGAACGCCTTTTCGCGCGCCTTGTCCTCGGACGCCAGCAGCACATCGTCGAACATGTCTTTGATCAGGTTGTGCTGATCCCTGAGAAACGCGACGACATCATCGGTGGATTGAACGAATGTCTCGGGCACGGTCGGCACCTCCGGGGGCGGGCTGCAGGAATACGGCGCGGGGCTGCGCGCCGTGCCCTGTGCTTACCCCCACCCGCACGCCTCAACCGCGTTCGGCGAGCTTGGCCTTCAACCGCGCGTTCACCGGGCCGGCAACAGGTCGGAGACGTCGCCACCGAGCAACGCGACTTCCTTGGCCAGCGACGAGGACACGAACGAGTACTGCGGCGTGGTCGCGACGAAGAACGTGTCAACGCCGGCGACGTGCCGGTTCATCTGCGCCATCTGTAGCTCGTACTCGAAGTCGGTGCCGGTGCGCAGTCCCTTGACGATCGCGGTCAGCCCGCGTTCCCTGACGAAGTCCACGATCAGGCCCCGGCCGGACTCCACCCGCAGATTCGGCAGGTGGGCGGTCGACTCCTCGATCAGCGCGATCCGCTCGTCGTGGGTGAAAAGGCCGGTCTTGTTCGGGTTGACCATCACCGCGACGACGACCTCGTCGAACTGCGCCGCGGCGCGCTCGAAGACGTCGATGTGACCGAGGGTCACCGGATCGAAGGATCCCGGGCACACCGCTCCGCTCATGACGGTCGACGCTAGCAGCGTTCGGCGAACTCGACGCGGGTGTCCCCGTAGCGGCGCGACCGCCACGCCGACCACCCGTCAGCCCAGTCGGTCTCGGGCGCGGAGGCGGGCCGTTCCAGCACCATCACGGTGCCCGGTGCGGTCCAGCCGCCCTCGGTCAGCGCGGCGACCACGGCGTCGATCTGCGCGGCGTCCAGTTCGTAGGGCGGGTCGGCCAGCACCAGGCCCACCGGCCTGGACGCACCACCGGCAAGCACCGCGGTGACCGCGCCGCGGCGCACGGCCGCGTCGCGCGCACCCAGGGTGGCGATGTTGCGTTCGATCACCGCCGCGGCCCGCGCGTCGGACTCGACGAACACCGCCGACGCGGCACCGCGCGACAACGCCTCGAGACCCAGTGCGCCCGAACCGGCGTACAGATCGAGCACCCGCAGCCCGTCGAAGTCGACGCGCGCGCTCAGCACGTTGAACAACGACTCGCGCACCCGATCCGTGGTGGGCCGCGTGCCGCGTCCGGAACGCTGCTGCGGCACCGTGATCCGGCGCCCGCCGAAGATTCCGGCGACGATCCGGGTCAGGACGGTCCCCCGGCCGCGTCGCTGTCCGCTGCGGGCGGGCGGTGCCCGCCGCCGGCCGAACCGATCACTGCCAGCAGGTCCCCGCCCTCGACCTGCGCGGTGGCCGACACCGCGACGCGTTGCACCGTGCCCGCCTTCGGCGCGGTGATCGCGGCCTCCATCTTCATCGCCTCGATGGTCGCGATGGTCTCGCCCGCCTCGACCGTGTCGCCCTCGTCGACGCTGACGGTGACCACCCCGGCGAACGGCGCGGCCACGTGGTCCGAGTTGGTCCGGTCGGCCTTCTCGGCGACGGGCACGTCGCTGGCGATGCTGCGGTCGCGGACCACCACGGGACGCAGCTGCCCGTTGATGATGCACATCACGGTGCGCATGCCCCGCTCGTCGGCGTCGGAGACCGCCTCCAGCCCGATGAGCAGCTGGACGCCGCGCTCCAGGGTGACGCGGTGTTCGTCGCCGTGCCGCAGCCCGTAGAAGAACTGGTTGGCCGACAGACTCGAGGTGTCCCCGTAGAGCTCCCGGTGGGCCTCGAATTCCTTTGTCGGACCGGGAAACAGCAGCCGGTTCAGCGTCGCCTGACGTTCCGGTCCCGCCACGGCCAGCGCGCGGGTGTCTTCGGGGCTCAGCTCGGCAGGCGGCTTGGCCGGAGCGCGGCCCGCCAGCGCCTTGGACCTCAGCGGCTCGGGCCAGCCGCCGGGCGGATCGCCCAGCTCGCCGCGGAGGAACCCGATCACCGAGTCCGGGATGTCGAAACGTGCCGGGTCCTCGGCGAATTCGTCGGCCGACACCCCGGCGCCGACCAGCGCCAGGGCCAGGTCGCCGACGACCTTCGATGACGGGGTGACCTTGACCAGCCGGCCCAGGATCCGGTCTGCCGCCGCGTAACTGGCCTCGATCTCCTCGAACCGGTCGCCCAGGCCCAGCGCGATCGCCTGCTGGCGCAGGTTGGACAACTGCCCGCCCGGGATCTCGTGGTGGTAGACCCGGCCGGTCGGGGCCGGCAGCCCAGACTCGAACGGCGAGTACACCTTTCGCAACGCCTCCCAGTACGGCTCCAGGTCGCACACCGCAGGCAGCGACAGGCCGGTGTCGTACTCGGTGTGCGCGGTGGCCGCCACGATCGAGCTCAGCGCGGGCTGACTCGTCGTCCCGGCCAGCGGCGCCGACGCGCCGTCGACCGCGCTGGCCCCGGCCTGCCAGGCCGCCAAGTAGGTGGCGAGCTGGCCGCCCGGCGTGTCGTGGGTGTGCACGTGCACGGGCAGGTCGAAACGGCTGCGCAGCGCGCCGACCAGCTTGGCGGCCGCCTGCGGGCGCAGCAGACCCGCCATGTCCTTGATGGCGAGCACGTGTGCTCCCGCGTCGACGATCTGCTCGGCGAGCTTGAGGTAGTAGTCCAGCGTGTAGAGGTTCTCCGCCGGATCGGACAGGTCGCCGGTGTAGGACATCGCGACCTCGGCCACGGACGTGCCGGTCTCGCGGACCGCGTCGATCGCCGGGCGCATCGATTCGACGTTGTTGAGCGCGTCGAAGATCCGGTAGATGTCGATGCCGGTGGCGGTGGCCTCCTGGATGAACGCGTGGGTGACCGAGTCCGGGTACGGCGTGTAGCCCACCGTGTTGCGGCCCCGCAGCAGCATCTGCAGGCAGATGTTGGGCACAGCCTCACGCAGGGCGGCCAGTCGCTCCCACGGATCCTCCTTGAGGAACCGCAGCGCGACGTCGTAGGTGGCGCCACCCCAGCACTCGATCGAGAGCAACTGCGGGGTCATCCGGGCGATGTAGGGCGCGACCATCAGCAGACCGGAGGTGCGGATCCTGGTGGCCAGCAACGACTGATGGGCGTCACGGAACGTGGTGTCGGTGACGCCGACCGCCTTGGACTCGCGCATCCAGCGCGCGAACGCCTCGGGCCCGACCTCAGTCAGCAGGTGCTTGCTGCCGCGCGGGGGCATCGTGTCGAGGTCGATCTCGGGCAGCTTGTCGTGCGGGTACACCGTCGACGGGCGCGGTCCGTGCGGCTGGTTGACCGTGACCTCGGCCAGGTAGTTCAGGATCTTGGTGCCGCGGTCGGCCGGCGAACGCGCGGTCAGCAGGTAGGGCCGCTCGTCGATGAACGACGTGGTGATCTTGCCGCTGCGGAAGTCCGGATCGTCGATGACCGCCTGCAGGAACGGGATGTTCGTGGAGACCCCACGCACCCGGAACTCCGCCAGCGCGCGATGTGCGCGCGCCACCGCGGTGTCGAAATCCCTGCCGCGGCAGGTCAGTTTGACGAGCATGGAATCGAAGTGGGCGCCGATCTCGCCGCCGAGCACGGCGCCGCCGTCCAGCCGGATGCCTGCGCCGCCGGGCGAGCGGTAGGCGGTGATGCGCCCGGTGTCGGGCCGGAAGCCGTTGGCGGGATCCTCGGTGGTGATCCGGCACTGCAGCGCGAATCCCCTTGGTGCGGTCAGCGTCTCCTGGCTGAGCCCGAGATCATCGAGCGTCTCCCCCGCCGCGATCCGCAGCTGACTGGAGACCAGGTCGACGTCGGTGATCTCCTCGGTGACGGTGTGCTCGACCTGGATTCGCGGATTGCACTCGATGAACACGTGGTGGCCGCGCTCGTCGAGCAGGAACTCCACCGTGCCTGCGCACGTGTAGTCGATCTCGCGGGCGAACGCCACCGCGTCGGCGCAGATCCTCTGCCGCAACTCCTCGGGCAGGTTCGGGGCGGGCGCGAGCTCGATGACCTTCTGATGGCGGCGCTGCACGCTGCAGTCTCGTTCGAACAGGTGCATCACCTGGCCGGTGCGGTCGGCGAGGATCTGCACCTCGATGTGGCGGGGGTTGAGCACCGCCTGTTCCAGGTAGACCTCGGGGTCCCCGAACGCCGACTCCGCCTCGCGGCTGGCCGCTTCCACCGCCTCGGCCAGCGCGTCGCGGTCGGCGACCCGACGCATGCCGCGGCCCCCGCCGCCGGACACCGCCTTGACGAACAGCGGGAACTCCATGCCGTCGGCGGCCGCGACGAGTTCCTCGACCGATGCCGACGGCGCCGACGACGCCAGGACCGGCAGGCCCGCTTCCCGGGCGGCCTGGATGGCGCGCGCCTTGTTGCCGGTGAGCTCCAGCACAGCGGCGCTGGGACCGACGAACGTGATGCCGGCCGCGGCGCACGAGGCGGCCAGTTCCGGGTTCTCCGAAAGGAATCCGTAACCCGGGTACACCGCGTCGCATCCGGCCGCGACAGCCACCCGGATGATCTCGTCGACGGACAGGTAGGCCCGGACGGGGTGTCCGACCTCACCGATCTGGTAGGACTCGTCGGCCTTCAGCCGGTGCAGGGAATTGCGATCCTCGTACGGATAGACCGCGACGGTCGCGATGCCCATCTCGTAGGCCGCGCGGAACGCGCGGATCGCGATTTCACCGCGGTTGGCGACAAGGACTTTGGTGATCTGACCGGCCACGGTTCACCTTAACCTCGCGGCGAGGTCTCACCGCAGCCGGTTACCGACTCCGATCAGAACAGCGTGGACCAGTAGTTCCAGAACCGCTCGAGGATCAGCAGCAGCACGGCGGTGAACCACAACGTCACCAGCGACCAGCGCCAGGTGTGCAGGGTCCGGATCACGGCGTTGCCGCTGTGTTGGGGCTGGACCGCGATGGACGTCACGACCACCAGCAGCGGGATCGTCACCGCCCAGACCACCATGCAGTAGGGGCACAGCGCACCGATGCGGTACAGACTCTGGAAGATCAGCCAGTGCACCAGCACGGTGCCCGCCAGCGTGCCGATGGCCAGTCCGGCCCAGTACCAGCGCGGCAGGTTCACCCTGGCCAGCGCCAGCACGCCGGTGACGACCACGACGGTGAACCCGACGATGCCCAGCAGCGGGTTCGGGAAGCCGAACAGCGAGGCCTGCGGGGTGATCATCACCGAACCGCACGACAGCACCGGGTTGAGGCTGCAGGACGGGATGTAGTTCGGGTCGATGAGAAGCGCGATCTTCTCGATGGTGAGCGCCAGGGCCGCCGCGAGCCCGGCGACACCGGCGAGGAGCACCCACAGCGCGCTGCTCCGCCGAACCTCGACCTGCGCCGGCTGGTGCGGCGACGGATCGAGGTCTTCGACGGGGCCGGCTGTGGTCACGGTCATGACGCCGGGGCGGGCTGGGGTGCGGGCGGTCCGGCTCCAGCCCGGGCACGTCGCCGACGATGTCCCTGATCTTGGCGACCAGCGCGTCGGGGGTGGTGTATTGGTAGTCCTCGCCGTTGATCCGGACCGACGGGGTGGACTTGATGCCGGTCGCCGCGGCCATGCCCGAGACCATGTCGACGTAGGTGCCCTTGTCGATGCAGTCGGCCACCGCGCCTGCGGCGCCCGACTGACGCGCGGTCTCCACGAGCTGCGCGTTGTCCGGGTACACCGAGCCGAGCTCACCCGGCTGCTGGGCGTACAGCGCGCCGTGGAACCGGCGGAACGCGTCGACGGATTCGTCGGCCACGCAGTAGGCCGCGCCGCCCGCGCGGGAAGGGTAGTTCTTGTTCTGGGGCCGGTCCAGGATGCCGACCATGTAGTAGTCGGCCGCGATGGCGCCGGAGTCGACGAGCTTGTTGATCGTCGGGCCGAACTGCGCCTCGAACGCGCCGCAGTGCGGGCACAGGAAGTCCTCGTAGACGCTGAGCACCGCCTTCGGCTCGTCGGTGCCGTCCTTCTTGATCACGCTGGTCGACTCGACCCGGATGGCGCGCGACTCGCCTGCGGTGGGCTTGTCGTCGGCGGAGAGCACGATGTAGAGCACCAAGGTGACCGCGAAGACGACGACGACCGCGGTCAGACCGATCTGGATGAACAGGTTGCGCTTACGGTCAGCTGCCTTCAGGTCGTAGCGCGCGTTCTTCTTGGGTTTGGTGGCCACGGGTCACAGCGTACCGGCGACGCTCACCGGTCCTGACCGGCGCGGGTCAGATGCGCGCGCATCGCCGAGATGACGTCGGCGGTGGCCGTGGCGCTGGCACCCCCGAGCGGGAAGAAGTTCGCGAAGCCGTGGATCAGCGAGCCGTACTCGCGGTAGTCGACCGCGGTGCCGGCGGTGCGCAACGCCTCGGCGTACTGCCTGCCCTCGTCGCGCAGCGGGTCGAACCCGGCGGTCACCAGCAGCGCCGGCGGCAGCCCGGACAGGTCCCCGGCGCGCAGCGGCGACACCCGCGGGTCGGTGCCGTCGAGCTCGGAGGGCCCGACGAACCGCTCACTGAACCAGTCCATGTCGTGCCTGGTCAGGAAGAAGCCGCGGCTGAACAGGGTCTTGGACCGGGTCTCCCCCTGGTAGTCGGTGACCGGGTAGAGCAGCAGTTGCAGTGCAGGCGGCGGGGACTTCTCGTCGCGCGCCCGGATCGCGACCAGCGCGGCGAGGTTGCCTCCAGCGCTGTCGCCGCCGACGGCCACGCGGTGCGGGTCGGCGCCCAGTTCGGCGGCGTGCTCGCGCGCCCACAGGTATGCCGCGTAGGCGTCCTCGGCGCAGGCCGCGCCGGGTGTTCGGGCGCCAGGCGGTAGTCCACGGACAGCACGTGGACCTCGCCGCGGCGGCAGATCTCCCGGCACAGGTCGTCGTGGCTCTCGATACTGCCGATGACGTGTCCGCCGCCGTGGAAGAACACCAGCAGCGGCGCCGCGGGCGCATCGGCGCGGTAGTGCCGGGCCCGGCGCGGACCGGCGCCGCCGGGGACGGTGAGGTCGGTCACCCCGGACACCGGGATGCCCACCTTGAAGCTGCCTGACAGAAGGTCCAGCTGGGCGCGCGCCGTGACGTAGTCGTCGTCGGCGACCAGACCGTCCAGGCCGAGTACCCGCTGACCGGCGAGCATCAACTGCATGGTGGTGTCCAGCGTGTTGCCGTCGATCGTCGTGGCCCGTCCGCCCAGCAGAAGCCGTTTCACCGGATCAGGGATGTGACGCATGCCGCGCAGCGTGAGACCCGCCGTCTTGTTCGCCAGCACGTCGGCCAGGCCGACGTCGCGACGTAGCGGTTGCTGCGCGGATCGTTCGGGCGTGCGGTCCGTCACGGTTTCGGTCACGGTTGCTCCTCGGGGTGGCGCTGATTAGGCCGGTGTAGTTGGCGGCAATATAGTCGTCGCCAGCATTCCACTTCAGAAAAGAAGGTGACATGACGTCGGCGGCAGCTATACCCACCGTCACACTCAACGACGACAACACCATGCCGGTCCTCGGTTTCGGTGTGGGTGAGTTGTCTGAGGCCGAGGCCGAGCAGTCCGCGCTCGCGGCGTTGGAGGCCGGTTACCGGCTGATCGACACCGCGGCCGCGTACGGCAACGAGGCGGCCGTCGGGCGCGCCGTCGCCCGGTCCGGTGTGGCGCGCGAGGACCTGTTCATCACCACCAAGCTCGCGGCCGAGGATCTGGGTTTCCAGTCCTCGCAGGACAACCTGCGCGCGAGCCTGGAGCGGCTGGGCCTGGAGTACGTGGACCTGTACCTGATCCACTGGCCCGCCGGTGCGCAGGGCAAGTACATCGACAGCTGGGGCGGGATGATGAGGTCCAAGGAGGTTGGCCTCACCCGTTCGATCGGGGTGAGCAACTTCGCCGCCCACCATCTCGATGACGTCATCAGCCTGTCGTTCTTCACCCCCGCGATCAACCAGATCGAGTTGCATCCGCTGCTCAACCAGGCCGAACTGCGAGCCTTCGACGCCGAGCAGGGCATCGTCACCGCGGCGTACGGACCCTTCGGCGCGGGCCACCTGCTGAGCAACGCCGCGGTCACCGAGATCGCCGCCGCGCACGGCAGGACCCCGGCGCAGGTGCTGCTGCGGTGGAGCCTGCAGCTGGGCAACGTGGTGATCTCGCATGCGACGGACCCGGAGCAGATCGCCGAGAACCTCGACGTGTTCGGCTTCGAACTCACCGACGAGCAGATGGCGACGCTGAACGGGCTCGACGAGGGCACCCGTTTCGGTCCGGACCCCGAGACCTACGCGGCCTCCTGACACCGATGCCGGTGAAGCCGTCGCTCGACCGGGCCTTGTAGTAGGCCAGCGGTAGGGTCCCGATATGCCTACGCCGAAGACGCGTGCCCGACGGGTGCGTGGCGTCCTCGTCGGGGCGTCCTCGGCGGTGATGACCGTCGGTGCCCACGTCGCCGCCGGTGGCGGCCTGCCGCACGGCGCCGCGCTGGTGCTGGCCCTGATGCTGTGCGCGACGGTCGCGGCCCTGCTTGCCCGGGTGCGTGTCGAGAGCCGCGGTGCGCGGTGGCTCGCCACCACCGCGGCACTGGGCGCCGCCCAGGGACTCGGCCACCTGGCGTTGACGGTGACCGGCCACCAGCACGGCGGCGACGGCCTCGTGCCGAACCCGTCGATGACCGCGCTGCACCTCGGCGCCGCTGTCGTGCTCGGCGGGGCCATCACCGCGGCTGAATACCTGTACGTCGTCTGTTCTTCGGTGCTGTGCTGGCTGCGGCTCTTCGCCCGGCGCGCGCCACGCCCCGCTGCCAGGATCCGCCGCCGAATCACCAATGTGATTGTGGCCCGGCCGGTTCTGGCTTCCGGGATGGGTATGCGGGCTCCCCCGCGCACCGCTGTGACCGCCTGACGGTTCCCTCTTCTCACGCATTCTCCTGTTGCCGCGGCACTGCGCTGCGGTCTTTCGCGCGCCGGGCCGCGCGCTGCCGCGCGCCGCCGTTGCGCCCCTACTGCGACGACCTGCAAAGGCCTCATTCATGACCCATCCCGAGAACACCCTCGACCCACCCGCTCTCGCCGTGCCCCAGTCGGTTTCGAGGCACCCGTGGCGCGCATTCGCCGTCCGGTTGCACTTCTACGCCGGCGTCCTGGTGGCACCGCTGCTCATCGTGGCCTCGGTCACCGGCGGTCTGTACGCGCTGGCCCCGACCGTGGAGCGATTCGTCTACCGCGACCTGCTGTTCGTCGATGACCGGGGCCCCGCGCTGCCGCTCGGCGATCAAGCCGCCGCGGCCCGCGCCGCCTTCCCCGGCCTGCCGCTGTCTGGGATTCGGCCGGCAGCGTCGCCGGGCGAATCCACCCGGATCTATCTCACCGATCCCGCGCTGGGCGAGGAGTTGCGGCGTGCGGTGTTCGTCGACCCGCACACCGGCATCGTGTTGGGTACCGAACCGACGTGGCTGGGCTATCTGCCGTTCAGCACCTGGCTGGACGGACTGCACCGGCATCTGAACCTCGGTGAGCCGGGCCGGATCTACAGCGAACTCGCCGCGTCCTGGCTGTGGGTGGTGGCGCTGGGCGGTCTGTGCCTGTGGGCGGCCAAGGCCGCCGGGGACCGCAGGCGCGGCCGCGCATTCCGGATCCTGACGGTGGACCGCAGCGCCGGCGGCAGAGCCCGCACCCTGAACGGGCATGGCGCCACCGGGATGTGGCTGCTGGCCGGCCTGCTGTTCCTGTCCGCCACCGGCATCACGTGGTCCACCTACGCCGGGGCACACGTCGGGGACCTCCGTTCGGCGATGAATTGGCAACGCCCGCAACTGGACAGTGCGCTCGCCGACGCCGACGCGCACGCCGGGCACCGCACGGTCAGCGGTGGGCACGCAGCGCCGGGGCCGGTGGACTACGACGCGGTGCTCGCCGCCGCCGCGGGCGCCGGAGTTCAGCTGCCGGTGGAGATCGGCGTGCCCGCCGAAGCGGGTCACGCGGTCACGGTCACCGAGCTCGACCACCCGTACCGGTGGACCACCGACGCCGCCGCGGTCGACCCCGGCGCAGGCACGGTCGTCGCGACGCTGGACTACTGGCGCGACTACTCGCTGGTGGCCAAGCTGGCCGACTGGGGCATCCGGGCGCACATGGGTTTCCTGTTCGGGATGCTCAACCAGGTGCTGCTGTTCGGGGTCGCGGCGGGGCTGCTCACGGTGATCGCCCGCGGCTACCGGATGTGGTGGCAGCGCAGGCCCGCCCGCGGCCCGCGGTGGGCGGTCGGCCGGGCGCCGATCCGCGGCGCGCTCAGGTCGCTGCCGCCGCTCGCGGTCGGCGGCATCGCCGTGGCGGCGGTCGCGGTCGGCTGGTTCCTCCCGCTGCTCGGCGTGACGCTGGCGGCGTTCCTGATCATCGATGTCATCGTGGGTTCGATCAACCACCGGAAGGCGGAATCTCATGTCTAGCAAGAAGTTCTACGCACTCATCCTGCTGTTCGCTGCGGCACTGACGGGATGCGGGAGCCCGGCCCAGGAGAACGGCACACCGATGGCGTCGGCCGTGACGCTCGAGAGCCCGTGGGCCCGCGCGTCGGACTCGGCGATGACGGCCGTCTTCGGGACGCTCACCGCCGCAGGCGACCGGGAGGTCCACCTCGTCGGCGCGAGCTCGCCCGCGGCCGGGCGGGTGGAGATCCACGAGATCGCCCGGGGCGCAGGCGGGATGAACACCATGCAGGCCAAGGCCGGGGGCATCACCATCCCGCCGGGCGAGAGTCACGAACTGGCTCCCGGCGGTGATCACCTGATGCTGATGGAGCTCACCGGGCCGCTGCGGCCCGGCGCCGACGTCGAGCTGACCCTGGCCTTCGAGGACGGGTCGACGTTGCCGGTCACCGCGCAGGTCCGCGACTTCGCCGGCGGCGACGAGGAATACTCCGGCGACCACCACGGTCATGGCTGACGGGCCGCACCGGTTGCGGGTCACCAGGCGGCGCCTTCTGACCGGAGGTGCCGCGCTGGCGGCCGGCGCATCGCTCACCCAGTGCGCGCGCAGCGAATCCGTCGACACCACCGGCGGTTTCGGGACCGACACCGAGCCGTTCCACGGCGTGCACCAGGCCGGTGTGCGCACCGCGCCGCAGGCGCATGCGCTGTTCGTCGCGCTGGATCTGGCACCGAGCGCCGGGCGTGGTCCCCGCGACACGCTGGCGGCGATCCTGAAACTCTGGAGCTCCGACGCGCAGCGGCTGACCCAGGGCCGCCCCGCGGTGGCCGACACCGAGCCCGAGCTTGCCCACCGGCCGGCCCGCCTCACGGTCACCGTCGGCATCGGCCCGAGCGCCTTCGGGAAGACCGGCCTGAGCCAACGGCTCCCGCGTTCGGTCGCCGAGCTGCCGGCATTCGGCAACGACCGACTCGACCCGCGATGGTGCGGCGGTGACCTTCTGCTGCAGATCTGCGCCGACGATCCGGTCGTCGTCGCGCACACGGCACGGGTCCTGCTCAAGAACGTCCGCACGCTGGCGGTGCAGCGTTGGCGTCAGGCGGGATTCCGCTCGGCGCGCGACGCCGACACCTCCGGCGCCACGATGCGCAATCTGATGGGGCAGGTCGACGGAACGGTCAATCTGCGCGAGGACGGCGAGTTCGATCGGCACGTGTGGGACGACGGTTCGGATCAGCCGTGGTTCTCCGGTGGGACGGTGCTGGTACTGCGCCGGATCCGCACCGAACTGGACACCTGGGACGAACTCGACCGCACCAGCAAGGAACTGACCGTCGGGCGACGGCTGGACACCGGGGCGCCGCTGACCGGTGAGCACGAGTTCGACGAACCCGATCTGGCGGCGACCGAGAACGGCATCCCGGTGATCCCGCCCAATTCCCACGTCGCGCTGGCCCGGCACCGCTCCGACGACGAACAGTTCCTGCGGCGGGCCTACAACTACGACGACCCGCCGCAGACCGGCACCACCGATGCCGGGCTGATCTTCGCGGCCTACCAACGCGACCCGGAATGCCAGTTCGTGCCCGTGCAACGCAGGCTCGCCGACGCCGACGCGCTCAATCCGTGGATCACCACCATCGGCTCTGCGGTGTTCGCGATCCTGCCGGGCACGGCGCCCGGCGGCTACCTCGGCCAGGGATTGCTGGAGTGAGCGCGCGCCTCAGCCACGCGGGCAGGTGTCGGAGGCCTCGCGCAGCACCGGCACCGACGGCGCGTCCACCGGCAGGCCGTAACCGCGCAGCACCGCGATGAACTGCATCGCGTACTGGCAGTGGAACGCGTCGTTGTCGGGCATCCAGGCCGACGGCGGCTTGTCCCCCTTGTCCTTAATAGCATGGGTTCGCGGATTCTTGCACCCCATCGATAGCCAACCGAATCGCTGCCACCTGGATTCGCGGCTAAGGCGCGCGGGTCCGATCCGACCCATGCGGCCGACGGGGTTGAGGCATGTAAAACCGCAGAAAGATCTTCGCGCCAACCCCGCTTAGAGGAGATCTGCATCGCGCTGTCCCGTTCAGGTCGTAATCTCGGTCTCGTGGGAGGACCAGTAGAGCAAATTTACCCCCAACTTTTCGGGGGTCGCTACATGCCGCTTCAGGGCGAGGATCCGCGAGAAGGCGGCATGGCGATCGTCTACCACTGCGTAGACTTGCGAAACGGAGCGCGGCAGGTCGCGGTGAAGACAATCCACCCTCATCGGGACGTTGATCACTTGGAAAAGCTCATATGCGACCGAGAACTCAACGTGAAGGACCTGAAGCATGAAAGCATAGTCGACTTTATTGATTACGGAACCCAAAGCGACGGCAGCTGGTACCTCGTCTACGAGTGGCTACCCGAAGACCTCAAGTCCTGGATTGCACGCCAAACAGACTTAGGCGCAGACGATTTGGTGGAGAATATCGGGCTGCCAGTTCTGCAAGCCCTGTCAGCCGCACACGAGCGGCAAATCTCTCATCGTGACGTAAAACCCAGCAACGTGATGATGAGTGATGTTGGAGTGCCCAAGCTGACCGACTTTGGAATCAGTAAGGTCAGGTATCAAATTGACGGCCACCACACGCTCGTAGGAGCTTCCTCGAAGCCGTTCACACCTCCATTGGACGACTCCGCAGCTGGTGAACGACGGGACGTCTTCAGCTTCGGAGTGCTCATGCTATGGGCACTAACGTATGGCGAAATCGATGTTAAGGACTACTCCGACTTCGACAGTGCGTTGGATTCCTTGAACGCAACACCGGAGTTGGTGAACCTCCTAGGGCAATGCATCAGCTTCGATCAACATGAGCGGCCCGCCTCGGCGGTCGAACTGTTGGCGGCTCTGTCTTCATACCAACAGAATCGCCAAAAACACTGGGTGAAGAAGCGCACTGTGTATCTTCATCTCAAACGTTCTGCTATAGCAGCGATTTCAGAGAAGTCTGAGATCCCGGATTCTGATGTCCCCCAGTTGGTCGAGACTGAGCTGAGAGAGGAACCCGCGATCAGGCTTCTCACCAGGGCTAACTCGCGACAGCGCCCTGGCGAGAAACACGCATTCGCGTATGGTCATCTCTGGAGCTTTCGACTGGCCTTTAAACCCGGCGAGCCCCTGGTGGAGGTCCTCGGCGCGGTACCGATCTCCGAGAACGAGTCTGATTCGCGGAAAGATAGCCAGTTCGTGGCCGATAACTGGCTCTTTCGGTGCGGCACTGCGCCCAATCATTCCGTTGCGGCGGACTCTGCAACAGACCTTATCGACGCAGTCGAAGTCTTCGAGAGCGATCGTGCTATCTCGCAACAGCAACGCGAGGAGCAGCGCCTCTTCGATCAGTGGAAGCGGCAACTCGACGCGCGCGAGGCTGCAGACGCGAACCGCGAAGATCGCGTCCGGTACACCAGTGTCCAAATTTCGGGTCAGCGCGCCAAATTCACTATCCAGGACGGCATCGAAGGATTCTCGGTCGAACAACGTCGTTGCGTGTTGAACGAGAACGTCCGCACCATCGCCTTTGGCGAAGTTGAGTGGATCGAGGGTAACGAGGTGGACATCTACCTCGTTAATGAGCCTGGCTCCGGATTACCCCCGAGGGGCATTCTGGCGCTCGACACGGTGGCCACGAAGGAAGTAATACGCCGAGAACGTTTGGCGCTGAACGCAATCAGATTTGCGGGATCCCAGCTCCGGCGAGCGGATCTGCCTGCTCTCCTGATCCAGCGGCCGACGCCCAACCGCCGTCGAAAGTGGACTCAGTCATCTGGTCGAACGACGAGATCGATGAAAGTAAGAAGAGTGCCGTACGCGGAGCACTTGGCAGCAAGGACTTTTTTGTGGTCCAAGGCCCGCCTGGGACCGGCAAGACCGCGTTCATCGCTGAACTCGTGGCTCAAGAGATCCGCCGAAAGCCAGCAGCACGAATCTTGTTGGCAAGTCAGACAAATGTGGCTCTCGACAACGCACTAGAGAGGCTACGGACGCATCGTGGCAAACCTCTACGTCTCCTGCGACTGGGCAACGCAGCAGAGGGAAAGATCTCCGCATCCGTCACTGATTTGACGCTGGACAGACAGCTCGATTTGTGGCGCGCCGGCGTTAGACAGCGTAGCGAACAGTATCTCGATTCCGTAGCCCGAAAGGACGGCGTGGAGTTACCGACGCTGAAGACGATCGTCCTACTCAACGAGTTGGCGAGCGTACTCGAGGAGGCGGCGATCGTGCGCGCCGAGATTAACGACCTCGAAACAATGATCGCAGTGGGGGCGGGAATCGTCGGCTCGGGGCGGCGGATGACGACAGAGGAACTGCAACTAGCACAGGAGGACTGCGATTCCTTGCGTCAGCGACGCAGCCAACTAGACCGCGACGCGCGCAGACTTCGAGACACCAAAGCCGTCGCAAGAAAGCTCAAAGGGCTCGCGTCACACGAAGTTCCGGTAGTCAGGAGAGCCGCCGACGACTTGCTTCAAGGAGCAACGACTGACAGTCGGCTCGCAGAACTGGTTCGACTCCAATCACGTTGGTTTGAGCACCTCGGCCGTAGACCCGAGTTCGAAGCTGCGCTGCTGGCCGCCAGCCACGTCGTGGCGGGGACGTGTGTGGGCATGGCGCGCACGCGGGGTATTCAAGACACGCCGTTTGACCTGTGCATCCTGGACGAGGCTTCGAAAGCCACCGCAACAGAATCGCTCATTCCGATGGTTCGAGCCAGCCGCTGGGTACTTGTCGGCGACGAGAAGCAGCTCCCACCGCAATTAGACGACGCCCTGCGCGACAAGAAAGTGGTCAGCGAGTTCCAACTCGACCTAGCCGAGTCAAGCCGCACGATTTTCAGTCGATTAGCCGCAGCGCTGCCAAACGAGAACTCTGTCGCCTTGACCACCCAGTACCGAATGGTGCCCGCCATCGGCAAGCTGATAAGTGAGTGTTTTTATGGCGGTGCGCTATCCAGCCACCCCCTCGATCCACCCTGGGATCTCAGTCTTCTGCAGCCTTCTCATGTGACCTGGTTCAGCACCGAGTCCATCAAACACCGGCATGAGAAACAACTTGGCCCGAACGCCCCGAGCTACGTCAACCTCGCTGAGGCAAAGGCGATCCTCAAACACCTCGAACGGCTCAATTTTGTTCTGCAGAACAAGGTTAAGGAAGGCAAACCCGTCAAGGTTCTCGTGCTGGCTCCGTATCGACTGCAGGTCGCACACATCACGAAGGGGGTCGACGGTCTCCGTCAGCGTTGCAAGCAATTAGAGATCGAGGTCGGAACTGTAGACGCCGTCCAAGGACGTGAGGCCGACATACTGCTGTTCTCGGCCGTACGTAGCAATCCAACCAAGGAAATCGGTTTCGTTCGCGATATTGCACGCGCGAACGTCGCCCTGAGCCGCGCAAGGTACTCGTTGACCATCTACGGAGATGCAGCATTCTTCGACCAGACTGACAGCCCCCTCCAGAGGGTTCTGTCCTACATCCGTCGCAACCCCCAAGAATGCGCCTTGGAGACCCTCGAACCATGATCACCTCAGCGGAAGTTGCAGATAGGTTTGGCAATTCCCGGCCTGGCTTCGAGCTGGTCGCCGTCGAAGAAGTTGGATTGCCGTTCTTTCGGCTCACGCTCGAAGTGATAGTGCAAGAACCATCGCCACTGCCCACCATCGAGGAGTTTGTCCTTCGAGCTGTCGTATCAGGTCTTAACCATCCAGAGGACGTTGCCGGCCTGCTCGGGTTGGAAGCGGATTTAGTTGACCAAGCCATCGTCAACCAACATCACGAAGACCACCTCGAGTACCGGTGGGATCCGAAACGCGGCAAATCGCATCTCGCAATCACTTCCCTAGGAGAATCCGCGCTCGAGGAAGCCACGCTGGTCCGTCAACGGAGAGAGATCTCCATCGGATTCGACAGACTGCTCTGGACCCCGACAGGTCGTCGAACCTCACAGCTTGTGTCTCCCAAAGACTCCGCCGAAATGCAGCTCGTCGAGGTCCCGCCAAGGTCGAAACAACGACTAAAGGTCTCCGACCTTGACAAAGATAGCGTTGATCGCGCTATACGCGAACTTCCGTTCAAGGGCGCCAATCGGACGGAACTCCTCGCCCTGACTCACGTTAGGAACTTTCGATGCGTGCTGCCAGCCTTCGCACTCGTATACGCGGGGGACGACGCCACGACATCCCAGGTAGGTCTCGTGATCGACGGTCGACTGTCCGACGAACATGAGAAAGCATTCGCCGAGGCCAACGGCCCCGAGCGATGCGGCCTGATCGTCCAGGAACGACCCGCCGAAGGCGAATGGGGCTGCGTGCCGAGTCGGTTCGCGGATAGTGCGCTTGACCGAATAGAGGTACAGACGCTGCGTAATCGCGAAGCGCGAGCCGAAGAGGATCTGGAGAACACCCGCACAGCGACAGCGGCTCTCGGTGGCGAGCGGGCATCATCGCTTGGCTCAAAGAATGAAGAGGAACTCCGCGCGACCGCAGCGAATCTGAACACCCAGTTACAGACGCCCCCAGCTCGTGCGATTCAGACGTACGAGCATCTAGAACTCTTGAACGCAGCGCTCGCAAACGCTGCCGAGCGGGTTTTGATCATCACGCCGATCCTCAGCACCGCAGTCATCACAGCAAACTTTGTTCAACGACTTGAACGGTTATGCCGCAACCGGGTTGCAGTGACTATAGGTTACAGCGCTCCTGCCGCAGACTCTGAAGGTTCTGGCGCCGAGGCATTTACGCTCTTAGATGACCTGTCTGCCCGAAGTCGCTACCTGCAACTTGGGTCAGTAGAAACTATAGACGAGCGAGTGCTTCTCTGGGACAGCAACCTTGTAGTAACGAGTTTCAATTGGCTCTCGTACCGCGACGAACAGAGCCGGCAGTACCGCCAAGAGATCGGCGCCCTGATCACAGATGCGGACTACGTCGAGGAGCAGTACGACGCTTACCGACGGATGGTCAGTCGTGAAGTCACCCCAAGCGAGTAGGACTATCAGTGCCATCAGATGGCTTCGCCGGCAGGGGCCGTTCCCCATCGAAGGCAATTCGACGACCTGAAAGCTCGATAGATAGTCCACTAGCTAGCCCAAGAATATGGCCGCGCCCAAACCGGGTCCACCTGTTAGGTGCGAGCCTCTTCGGTGAATCAGATTGGTTGCGTTGCAGCGTGGTTCCGTTCTTGGACCCGATGTCTCTGACCTCGACCGAACTACCCTCAAGCCTAAACTGAGCATGTCGACGACTCACCGCACTTGAGTCGTGATCACCAAGGAGTCGAGTTAGCCCGATACAATCGTTCGCGTCAGATCGACCGACCGCGACGGTCTCTCCGTGTTGCAACAGGATGCGCGCACGCTCTGCGCCCGCACAGAACACGATCAACTGAACCGAGTGCGGACGGGGCCCGGCGCTCTCCAGTTGCGTTCGACAAGCAGGACAGAGAAACACGTCTCTGCGGTCGTCGTACCGCGGCAGTTCACGAAGATGATCGGGCCAGAGCTTTCGGACTAAACAGCCATCGTTGGCGCATCGAAAAAATGTTGACTCCGCTCGCGAGGTGACCTCGTCACGACGCAATTTGCGCTCTTTAAGTACGCCTCGCTCCTCCTTGCGCGACATCGTGTTGTGTCCAGAAATGCCCATGTCACGGAAGTAGGCTTCCAGCACTCCATCTCGTATCCGCCACCCTACAAATCTGTCTTTGCTGCCTTGGATCTGAGGAAATCGCCTACGAAAATCGTCAAATCGGTCCAAGGTCGCGATTAGCGCGCCGAAGTACTTCGTCCCCGGTTCGAAGGCGTAGGTCAGCAGTCGCTCGTCCGCCAAGGAAGTGACTTCTAAGGCACCGCGTTGCTCGTGGCGACGGAGCTCCGCCTTTCCTGCGGCGTCCATGTGGTGTCTCAAACTCGCGTCAGCAATCAGGAGCGTTCGCGAGAACTGAATATTCGAGCACCGTATGGCCTGTAGCAGCCGAAGATACGCATTCCAGTCCGCCGCCCCACCGCCCCCGCCGACAACAGACTCGTCGCGACAAATGTTTGACAAGTCGACCAGCAGATACGGGGCAACGCCTCGTTCGTCCACCTCTACCTCACTCCGCCCGACGATGTAGAAGATCTCGAGGGAACAATAACGTCGATGCCATTTCCGTCGCGACTCACTCTCGATGATCAGATCCTGCTCCGGCAGCGACTTGATCGCTTTATGGCTTCTCGATCCAAGTTGAACACTCGATTCAGGAGTACGACGGCGTGAACGAGCAGATTGTGGCTGCAGCGGTACATGACGCATTCGCATGATGAAAGCCACTGAACACTCGCCCAAACGGGAGCGTTTGCACCATCGAGGGGCGCAAGCTGAACGCCGGGAGGCTTGCGATTCAAAGCGTATCCAGTGCGAGGCTATTCACCGCCTCTGGTGGTCTAGGGTGCTCGACAAGATCACGAATTCGGGAGTCGTTGAGGGTGCGGGAGCTGCCGGATGGCTCACGAAATTGGGAGTCATTGGTGGGGGCTCGCCGTGAGGTGCCGCTGCGTCGGTGTTTTGCCTCAATGCTGGCGAGGCATTCCCAGCGCTGTCCCGAGGATCCAGGCGAACAAGAAGGCCGGCATCGCCGTCATGGAGAGGCCCTGCAGGGAAAGGGGGCCTTCCTCGACGATGAATGCGGCGAGCAGAAGCGGGTGTACTACGGCGCCGGCGATCGCAAGGTGTGCGGTGTACTGGGGCAGCACTCGATGGCTGTATATCGCGGCCGCGAACGAACCGAGTGCCACGACGGTGGGCATCCCTGACATCGCCAACAGTCCAAAGCTCAAGTCGTAGAGCAGCGTTGACAGCTCGGCGGAGTATTGCCGGGGCGACTCGTCAACTGGCTGGTGACCGACGTCTCCGCAGTGCCCAGAGGCAACCCAATCGCCCACAACGAGTACATCCGCCAGTGCGCCGCTGGACGCGTACCGGACGACGCGCCACCGGCAGTCGCCGCGATCTTGACACGGCACGCACCCGCCGCCTCGAAGATGAACGCTTCTACGGAAGGCTGTTCCGCGGCGACTTCGACGCCGAATACCCTGACCTATGAGGGAGATGAGCTAGGTGACCCAGCAATCTTGGTGACGGGGATGTCTGGTGTGGGACGTCGACGGCCTTTATCGAATTGGCGTGGCGCGGTTCACCACCGTCGACACCGACGATGATGGTTGGATTCACATCGACGACGGGGAATCTATATTGCGAGCGGCCCCGTGAGACACAACTCTTCTTTTAGTTTAAGGAACGGCTTCTAACGGGGCAGTTTATCCGACCGATTCGACGCGATAGTGCTCCTTAGCGCACCCGCGGACCCGACGTTGTGTCTGACCGTGTTGCCCGACGCAGCAACAACCCGTTCGGCAAGAAACAAAGCGAACGTGAGCAAATCATGAAGGACAGCGCCGAGTCGAACCGCTGCTACGACAGGCAGCTACGTCCCTACTTCAGAACGGATACGGGCTTACCAGGTCGGCGAGCTTGTCGAGCACGTCGCTTTCCTGCGCAGGTCGCTGCGGTTTCTTACCGCGGGTAAACTCGGCGATTTCAAAAGCCTCGGCATCCCACGCAGGACGGGTCCAGCCCTGCCGAGTCGCCGCGATTCTCTGCACCCAATCCGCCAAGTCGGAAGAGCAGTCCCCTACTGGATCGAGGACGGCCAACGCCTCTCGGGCGGAGACGGGAGTGAATGTGACGTTGCCTTCCGCGTCGAACCAGAGTCCGTAGGCGACACCGAGGCGGTAGTCGCGGGGCCAGATGGCCAGATCGTCGGAGTTCAGGCATGGCTCCACCCCGTCCCAGTGGACCACGAAGGTGCCGCTCGCCGCGCGCTGACCGACCGCGACCCCGATCGCGCGTTGATGTTGGGCGCTCAACGTCAGCAGATTCGCAGAGACGAGTCGGCGCTGAAGCTCGCCGGACCTGAAGATCGCTCGAGGGTTGCCGTTCAGGTCGTCGATCAGGGAGTCCGGCCGGCCCTCGGTGAAGTATCCGAGGCGCCGTAGCGCCCACCGTGCCCATAGCAGACCCCCGTCGAGGGCCAGCCTCACCATCTCGTCGGTGAGGACCGGGGTACGGGCACGGCCGTGCCCGCCGCCGAACTGGTTGCGGATGTCGCCGAGGTTCTGAGCGATCTTGCCCGCCTGCGTTGCCATATTGCCGAACACCGTCTGATTCGCCAACTCGTGGCCTGGCTGCCCTTTAAGGATCGAGTTTGCCTGCGCAACAATAGAACTGAAGTTGGCGTTGGGGTCCGCGGGTGTGCCGTTGACGTCGAGGACGATGCGGGCGATGCTCTCCACCACACACTTGACGTCTGCGAGCGCCTGGGAGCCGTCGCTGGATTGCAGCGAACGTTGCAGTCGGTCAGATTCTGCGCTGACAGCTGTCCAATGGTGCTCGCGAATGTAGGGCGGGCGCGGCAGTCGTGCGTCGATGTTCTCGCCGGTCACAACAGGTGATCCCATGTCAGAGCCCGGCCGGCGGTTGCTTGGCCCAGCCTGCGATGACGGCGCTGGCCGCGAGACCGATACGCGCTATACCGACCACCCACAATATGAGAAGAACTGCCACGCACGAATAGACCCTTCCTTATTCGCCGCTCGGACATGTTGCTGCCGCATCACGCAACACCGGCACCGACGGCTCATCTATCGCCAACCCATAGCCCCGCATCACCGCGATGAACTGCATCGCGTATTGGCAATGAAACGCGGCATTCGGCGGCATCCAGAACGCGGGCTCCTTATCACCCTTGTCCTGGTTCGCCTGCCCCTGCACCGCGAGGAGATTGGCGGGATCATTGGCGAACCGAACACGCAACGATTCTGGCCACGCCCACGCACCCTGATCCCACGAATAGGCCAACGGCACGATGTGCTCGATCTGTACGGCTGCACCAGTCTTGTTTCCGCGCTGGAAATCTATCGTCGTACTTGTATACGGATCATGTAGCACACCGGTGGCCACCGCACGCGGACAACGACTGATATGCACATAGGTCTTATCGACCAAATCACGATCAAGGATGTCGTTCCTGGTATCGCATTGGTTTCGTCCACCCGGTGCATCGGTGTCGTCAGTCCACGCCTCCCCGTACGCCGCACGGCGATAATCTCCATGACGCATACGGATCGGCACCACCGGCACTCCAGCGAGAACATCAACCCCAGCAGTCACCGTTGGCTGATCCGCCCCGGCCACCGACGTTGACGGCCCGGTCGACGACATCACCGTTTGCACGGCCACCACAACCGCCAGCGCTGCGGCCGCACTCGACCACGCCAGCCGGGCCCGGGTCATCGGAGCGGTCCTGACGTGAACTCAGCTTCTTGCAACGCCCAGGGCAACACACCAAACCCCCCAAGGAATCGGGTGTCGCAGCCGTTGCGCCCGCCCGGGGCGCTGGTGTCGTCGGTCCACGACTCGCCGAAAGCCGCTCGGCGGTAGTCGTTCCCGCGGACCCGCGCCGGGATCTCGACAATGCCGGCGAGCACGTCTGCGGTGGGCGCCACGGTCGGGATGTCGGCGTCGGCGATGTACTGCGACGGGACCGGCGAGGTCGCGGTGACCTGGTAGGCGACGATGACCGCCAGCAGCACCGACAGGGTCAGCCACAGCGTCTGTCTGCGGTTCACGACATGTCCAGGAACTGCACCCGGTCGGTGTCGGTGAACGGCGCCGACAGCGTCGCCATGCCGCGGTCGGCCGGATCGGACCCGTAGACGGTCTCGCACAGTTCCCTGGCCGCCAGGATGATCTCGAGGTGCTCGGCCAGCGACAGGAACTTCAGCGTGATGGGCCTGCCGGACTGGTAGTAGCCCAGCACGTCGCCCTCGCTGCGCTCCCGCAGATCCAGGTCCGCCAGCTCGAACCCGTCGAGGGTGCCCGCCACCGCCGTCAGCCGCTGGCCGGCTTTGGAGTGCGGGGGCAGCCGGGTGACCAGCAGGCACAGGCTGGGGTGCGCGCCGCGGCCGATCCGGCCGCGCAACTGGTGCAGCTGGCTGATGCCGAACCGGTCGGCGTCCATCACCACCATCACCGTGGCGTTCGGCACGTCGACGCCGACCTCGATCACCGTCGTGCACACCAGCACGTCGATCTCGCCGCGCCGGAACGCGGTCATCACCGCGTCCTTCTCCTCGCCCGACAGCCGCCCGTGCATCAGGCCCAGTCGCAGACCGGCAAGCGGTCCGCGCTGCAGCCGTTCCAGCATCTCCACCACGGTGACCGGCGGCGGTCCCGTCTCGCCGGTGTCCTTCTTGGCCTTCTTGGCCTTGGCGCCCTTCTTGTCGTCGTCGGCGGGTTTGTCGTCCTCGTCGATGCGCGACGCGACCACGTAAGCCTGCCTGCCGGCGGCCACCTCCTCGGTGATCCGGGTCCACGCGCGGTCCAGCCAGGCCGGCTTCTCGGTCTGGAAGATCGTGTTGGTGGTGATCGGCTGGCGGCCGCGTGGAAGTTCCCGCAGCGTGGAGGTCTCCAGGTCGCCGTAGTAGGTCAGCGCCACCGTCCGCGGAATCGGGGTCGCGGTCATCACCAGCAGGTGCGGGGTGATTCCCGCACGGGACTTGGCGCGCAACCGGTCTCGCTGCTCCACGCCGAAGCGGTGCTGCTCGTCGACGACGACCATGCCGAGGTTGTCGAACTCCACGGCGTCCTGCAGCAGCGCATGCGTGCCGATCACGATGCCCGCCTCGCCCGACGCGACCTCCCTGCGGGCGTCCCGTTTCTGCGCCGCGCTCATCGATCCCGTCAGCAGCGCCACCCGGGTCGCGTTGTCGGCCGCGCCCAGCTCCCCCGCACCGGCCAGCGGGCCGAGCATCGTCCGCATCGACAAAGCATGCTGTGCGGCAAGCACTTCCGTCGGCGCCAGCAGCGCGCACTGGTAGCCGGCGTCGATCATCTGCAGCATCGCCAGCAGCGACACCACCGTCTTGCCGGAACCGACCTCGCCCTGCAGCATCCGGTTCATCGGCCGGGTCGCCTCCAGTTCGGCCGAGATCACCTCCAACACGTCCTGCTGCCCGGCGGTGAGCTCGAACGGCAACCGGCCTGTCATGGCGGCCATCAGCCCGTCGGCGCGGCGCCGGCCCGGCGGCCCCGAGGCGCTCAGCTCACCGTGACGGCGCACCACCAGCCCCCACTGCAGCCCGACCGCCTCGTCGAAGGTCAGGCGCTCGATCGCCCGCGCGCGTTCCTCGGCGTTCTCGCTGAGGTGCACCGCGCGCAGCGCCTCGTCCTCGCCCATCAGATCGTGTTCGCGCACAAACCATTCCGGCAGCGTCTCGGGCACCGGGTCCAGCACCGCCAGCATCTGGCGCACACATGCGTAGATGTCCCAGGTCTGCACTTTGGCGGTGGCGCCGTAGATCGGGAAGAAGTCCTTCTCGAACTCGGCCAGCAGGTCGTCGCCGGTGGCGGCGCTGGCGGACGCGATGGAGGTCAGTGACTTGGTGCCGACGGTCCTGCCGGATTCCGAGTCCAGCACCATGAACGCCGGGTGCGTCAGCTGCATGGTCCGGCGGAAATAGCCGACCTCGCCCGAGAGCATCACCTTCGTGCCTTCGACGAGCGTCTTCTTCAGGTACTTGGGGTTGAAGAAGGTCGCGGTGACCTTGGGCCGCCGGTCGCGCAGCGTGATGACCATGAACTCCCGCGACGGCTGCCGCTGGGCACGCTTGATCTCCACCTTCTCGATCACGTCGACGAACGTGACGTGCTCACCCTCCTCGAGGTCGAGTTCCTCCCCTTCCCCGCGAACAGTCATCGCGTCGCTGTATTTGCGGGGGAAGTAGCGCAGCAGATCGTTGACGGTGCGCAGCCCGAGGTGCTCCTCGAGCGGGTCGGCGGCCTTCTTGCCGAGCACGAAGTCCAGGCGGTCGTCGAGTCGGGCCATCTACTCGACCCCGATGATCAGCGCGTCGGCGCGGTGGCCGGTGTGGAAGGTGACCATGTCGGTGCCCGGGTGACTGCGGTGCACGTGCTCGGTCAGCGCGTCGGCGATCTCAGGGCCCACCCCGTCACCGGTCAGCACGGTCACCAGCTCACCGCCGGCGGCCAGCAGCAGGTCGATCAGTCCGGCCCCGGCCGCGGTGACGTCTTCGGCGACGAGGACGACCTCGTCGCCGGAGATGCCGAGGCCGTCGCCGGGCTTGCAGGTGCCGGCCCAGGTCAGCGCCTCCTCGGTGGCGAGCCGCACCGAGCCGTACCGGGCGCCCGCGGCCGCCCGGGCCATCGTGTAACCGTCGTCGATCAGCCGGCGGTCGGGATCGTGGACGGCCAGCGCGGCCAGGCCCTGCACCATCGACCCGCTCGGCACCGGCACCATGACGATCCCCCAGTCGGAGGCCGCCGCGCAGCCGGCGACGATCTCCTCGGCGGCGACGTAGCCGTTGGGCAGCACCATCACCTGGGCGGCACCGCTGTGCACCAGCGCGTGCACCAGCTGCTGGGCGCTGACCGGCACGCCCGGCTGAGGGCGCAGCACCTCGGCGCCCTCGCCGGTGAACAGGTTCGCGGCGCCGTCGCCGTCGACGACCGCCAGCACCGCGCGCTGCCTGCTCCAGCTCCCGGCGGCGGGCCGGTCGGCACCCCCGCTCAGCGAGGTGATCTGGATCTGGCTCACGGTGCCCAGTGCCAGGCCGGCCTCGACGGCAGCGCCCGCGTCGTCGGCGTGCACGTGCACCGAGTAGTGCCCCGGGCCCTCCCCGAAGCCCGAGGCCGCGATCGCGATCGAGTCGCCCAGCTCGTCGAGCCGGGTGCGCAGTCGCTCGATGTTCTCCGGCGCACAGTCGCCGAGCAGGTACATCACCTCGAAGCCGGGGCCGGGGTGCGCGGCCGGCGCCGCCGGGGCGGCCTTCGGCGAGGGTCGGTACACCGGGCGGGGCGGCGCCTGCCCGGTCAGCGTGGCGCACAGTGCGTCGAGCAGCACCACCAGGCCGCGGCCGCCGGCATCGACCACTCCGGCCTGGGCCAGCACGTCGAGTTGGGTGGGGGTGCGGTCCAGCGCGGCGCCGGCGGCCTGCGCGCACGCGCCGACGACCGTGGCGAGCTCGCCGTGCGCCGAGACCGCCTCCTCGGCGGCCTCGGCGGCGTCGTGCAGCACCGTGACGATGGTGCCCGGCACCGCTTCGCCCATCGAGGTGACGACCAGGGTCAGGGCGTGCCGCAGCGACGTGCTCAGCAGCGGGGCGCTGATGTCGGCCAGCACACCGTCGCGGTCCTCGGCGGCGGCCGCGGTGACCTCGGCGACGGCCCGCAGGATCTGCGACAGGATGACCCCGGAGTTGCCGCGCGCACCGCGCAGCGCGCCTGCGGCCAGTGCCGCCGCGACCTCGGTGACGTCGGCCGCGGCGTCGCAGGCATCGGCCTGCGCCCAGGCGGCGCGCATCGTGAACAGCATGTTCGTACCGGTGTCGGCATCGGCGACCGGGAAGACGTTGAGCCGGTTGATCTCCTCGGTGTGGGCGATCAGGTCCGTGACAGCAGCGTGGGCCCAGCGCCGCAGCGCGGACGCATCGAGGCGCCGAACCGACATCCCCACCTCCACACTGCTTCCGACGTCCGCGTCAGCCTAACCAGTGCCGGGGACAGCACCGTAGTGTGCCGGACGGGCGCTGTGGACGCCGCGGGTCCCGGGTTTTGGTGATCCTCGCGACGGCCGGTATTCTGATCGGGTTGTCGGGTCGCGCCGCCGCTGAGGTGGCCGCGAGGGACCCCGACCCAAGACCCTGAGTACCGATTCGAGGAGTTTCAACATGGCTGCCGTGTGCGAGATCTGCGGGAAGGGCCCCGGCTTCGGCAAGTCGGTGTCGCACTCCCATCGCCGGACCAGCCGTCGCTGGAATCCGAACATCCAGTCCGTGCGCGCCGTGTCGGGCCCGGGCGGCAACAAGCACCGGGTCAACGTGTGCACGTCGTGCCTGAAGGCCGGCAAGGTCGCTCGCGGCTAGCAGTTCCCTTTTCAGGGCAGGCGCCAGTCGATCGGCTCGGCGCCCATCTGCGTGAGCAGATCGTTGGCGCGGCTGAACGGCTTCGACCCGAAGAACCCGCGCGACGCCGACAGCGGCGACGGATGCGGGGATTCGATGACCGCGGTGTCGCCCAGCATCGGCCGCAGCGTCGACGCGTCCCGGCCCCACAACACGGCCACCAGCGGCCGGTCGCGGGCCACCAGCGCGCGGATCGCGCACTCGGTGACCGCTTCCCAGCCCCTGCCCCGATGTGACGCCGGCGTGCCCGGCCGCACGGTCAGCACCCTGTTGAGCAGCATCACGCCCTGCTCGCACCACGGCGTCAGGTCGCCGCACCCGGGCTTCGGATGCCCGAGATCGGCCTCGTACTCCTTGAAGATGTTGTCCAGGCTGCGTGGCAGCGGGCGCACGTCGGGCGCGACCGAGAAGCTCAACCCGACGGCGTGACCGGGTGTCGGGTACGGATCCTGCCCGACGATCAGCACCCTGACCTTGTCCAGCGGGAAGGTGAACGCGCGCAGCACGTTCTCCCCGGCGGGCAGATAACGGTGCCCGGCAGCCAGTTCCGCGCGCAGGAACTCCCCCATCTGCGCCACCTGGGGTTCCACCGGGGCCAGTGCCTCGGCCCAGCCGTCGTCGATCAATTCCCGTAGCGGACGTCCAGTCACGAGAGGCCAACTTAGCGGTCGCCGGATCAGAACGACTGCCAGCCCCGCTCTCCGCGCCACGGTGTCCCGTCGACGGTCACGCCGGGCGCACCGTCCGACGCCGAGACCGTGCCCAGGACGCGCCAGCCCGGCGGCGGCCCGGCCGGGAACGTCGCCACCAGCGCGTGATCCTCGCCGCCACCGAGCACCCACTGCAGCGCGTCGGCGCCGGTGTCGGCCGCCGCCTCGGCCAGCGCGGCGAGGTCGGCACGCAGCCCGTCGACGGCCAGGTCGATGCGCACGTTCGACGCGGTCGCGATGTGCCCGAGGTCGGCGAGCAGCCCGTCCGAGACGTCGGTCATCGCGGTCGCCCCGGCCCGGGCCGCGATCCGGCCCTGCCCGTAGGGCGGCTCGGGCACCAGATGGCGCCGGCGCAGCGCCGGATGTCTCTCGATTCCGCTGCGCCACAGCGTGTATCCGGCCTGCGAACGGCCGAGCTCGCCGATCACCGCCACAGTGTCGCCGGGTCCGGCACCGTCGCGGCGCACCGGGTCCCGGCCCTCGAGGTCGCCCAGCGCCGCCACCGAGATCACCCACTGGGGGGCCGCGACCATGTCTCCGCCGACGATGCCCGCGCCGATCGACTGTGCCTCGTGCCACATCCCGTCGGACAGTTCCACCGCGCTCGCGGTGCGGGTGCCGCCGGGCGCGCCGAAGCCGACGACGAACGCCGTGGACCGGCCGCCCATCGCCTCGATGTCGGCGGCGTTCTGCGCGATGGCTTTTCGTCCGATGTCGTGGGGCGTGGACCAGTCCAGCCGGAAATGCCGGTCCTGGACCAACATGTCGGTGCACACCACGGTGCGGCCGTCGGGCGCCGCGACCACCGCCGCGTCGTCGCCGGGGCCCACGGTGACGAAGCCGGGCTGGCGGCGACCGGCGACCAGGCGCTCGATCACGGCGAATTCGCCCAACCCCGACAGTGTGTCGTCGGCGTCTCCGTCCGCCATCGCCGATCCTCTCGCCGTCGTGAACGCTCGACGCACCTGCGGTACGTTGGGGCCCTGCGGCGTGGAGTCTATGCAGCCAGAGAGAGGGATTTCGCCAGTGGTCGAGGCTTTCGTCCTGATCCAGACCGAGGTCGGCCGCGCCGAAGTGATCGCCAGCCAACTGGCCGGTCTGCGCGGGGTGCTGTCGTCGGAATACGTGACCGGCCCCTACGACGTCGTGGTGCGGGTGGGCGCGTCCTCGCTGGAGGAGCTGAAGTCGACGATCGTTCCCGGCGTGCAGCAGGTGGCGGGAATCACCCGGACGCTGACCTGCCCGATCGCCGGTGGGGCGCCGTCCTAGAGTTCAGCGGGTGAGCAGCCAGACCACCGACGGTCCCCCGCGGGCGGCGCTGATCGCCGCGCTCGTCATCGCCGTCGGCGGGGTCGTCGCGGTGATCGTGACCATCGCGGTCATGCAGCGCACGCCGCAGGCCCAACCCGTAGCGATCGCGGCGCTGCCCGCCCCCGCGGCCCAGAGCCCACAGTGCGCCGCCCTGCTCGACGCCCTGCCCGACGAGCTCGGCGACTACCGCCGCGCCCCGCTGGTGGACCCGGCACCGCCCGGGACGGCCGCCTGGCAGCGGGAGCAGCCCGGCGAGGCGCTGATCCTGCGGTGCGGCCTGGACCGGCCCGCCGAGTTCGTCACCGGCGCGCCGGTGCAGGTGGTGGATGCGGTCCAGTGGTTCCGTGTCCAGGAACCCGGGGCGGTGCAGGATTCACGGAGCACCTGGTTCGCGGTGGACCGGCCCGTGTACGTGGCGCTGACGCTGCCCGCAGATTCGGGTCCGACGCCGATCCAGATGCTCTCGCAGACGATCGCCGACACCTGGCCTGCACGCGCGCCGGAGCCGGGCCCGGTCGGGCCGCCGCCCCGTTAGCGCAGGCCGGTGCCGCGGGCCACGGCCGTGTCGACCATGGTCGCCAGCAGGGTCGGGTAGTCGACGCCGCCGGTCGCCCACATCCGCGGATACATCGAGATCGTGGTGAATCCCGGCATCGTGTTGATCTCGTTGATGACCGGGCCGTCATCGGTCAGGAAGAAGTCGACCCGGGCCAGGCCCTGGCAGTCGATCGCCTGGAACGCCCGGATCGCCAGCGCCTGGATCTCGCCGGCGACATCGTCGTCGACCTTGGCGGGCACGTCGAGCTCGGCGGCGTCGTCGAGGTACTTCGTCTCGAAGTCGTAGAAGCCGTCGTCCCTGCCGCGCACCCCGGCCACCCTGATCTCCCCGACGGTGCTGGCCGCCAGCCGGCCGTCGGGAAACTCCAGCACGCCGCACTCCAGCTCACGACCCGCCACCGCGGCTTCGACGATGACCTTCGGGTCGTGGCGCCGGGCCAGTTCGACCGCACGGTCCAGGTCGTCCCACGACGTGACGCGGCTCACGCCGATCGACGAGCCGCCGCGGGCCGGTTTGACGAACACCGGCAAACCCAGCCGCTCCCGGTCCTCCAGCGACACGGTGGCGTCCCGCGGACGCAGCACCACGTGGTCGCCGACCGGCAGGCCGGCAGCGGTGAGCAGCTTCTTGGTGAACTCCTTGTCCATGCCCGCCGCGCTGGCGAGCACCCCCGCACCCACATACGGCACGCCGGCGAGCTCGAGCAGACCCTGGATCGTGCCGTCCTCGCCATAGGGGCCGTGCAGCACCGGGAACACCACGTCGACCGACGCCAGCAGCTGCCCGGCACCCTCCCCGAGGGAGACCAGCTGACCGCGCCGGCCCGGATCGGCGGCCAGGGCGAGCTCGGCGCCCGAGTCGGCGCTGACACCGGGCAGCGCGCCGTCGGTGATCGCCAGGGTCTCGGGCCTGCCGTCGGTGAGCACCCAGGAACCCTCGGGAGTGATACCGACGGCGACCACCTCGAACCGCTGCGGGTCGAGGTTGCGCAGGATGCTGCCTGCGGAAACACACGAGATCGCGTGTTCGGAGCTACGTCCGCCGTAGACGACGGCGACGCGGATACGGGCAGTCACAACCTAGAGAGGCTACCGGCCCGGCGCGCTCACGCCGTCCCGAGTGCCCGCCGGACGTCGTCGACGATGTCGTCGGTGTCCTCGATGCCGAGCGAGATCCGGGCGAACCCGTGCGGAACCGGGTCACCCCAGCGGGCCCGTCGGTCGACCGAGGTGTGGATGCCGCCGAAACTCGTCGACGCGACCAGCAACTCGCTTCTGCCGACGAGGTCGTGCACCGCGCGGGCGTCGGCCAGTTCGACGGAGACGATCCCGCCGAAGCGCCGCATCTGCGCCGCCGCGACGGCGTGGGACGGATCTTCGGGCAGGCCCGGGTAGCGCACCGAGCGCACCGCCGGGTGCGAGCGCAGCATCAGAGCCAGCGCCGCGGCGTTCTGGCACTGCCGCTCGAACCGCAGACCGGCGCTGCCCAGGCTGCGCAGCACCAGCCACGCCTCGAACGCGCCGAGGATGGGTCCGGCCAGCAGCCGTTCGCGGTTGATCTTGTCCATCAGTTCGGGGTGGCTGCCCGCGACGTAACCGGCCAGGACGTCGTGGTGACCGGCCAGCGTCTTGGTGGCGCTGGCCACCACCAGGTCGGCGCCGAACGACAGCGGCTGCTGTCCGAACGGGGTGGCGGTGGTGTTGTCCACCACGAGCAGGGTCTGCTGCGCCCGGCACGTCATCGCCAGCCGATGCAGGTCGACCACGTCCAGGCCGGGGTTCGACGGCGTCTCGGCCAGCACCACGTCCGCTCCGCGGGCGGCGTCGCACATCTGTGCGCACCGCGCCTCCACGACGGTGACCCCGCGCGGGGCGAGGTACTCCCGGGCATACGCGCGCACCTGGTAGTAGCCGTCGGCGGGCACCACGATCGTGCGCCCCGGCTCGGCGACGGTCCGCAGCACCGCGGTCAGCGCCGCCATGCCCGAGCCGAAAGTCAGCGCCGCGGAGGCGCCTTCGAGCTGAGCCAGCGCGGATTCCAGCTGCCGCCAGTTCGGGTTGGACTTACGCCCGTAGGTGTCCAGGGTTTCGTCCTCGTCGGCGGCGAGGTGATACGCCGCCGCCGGCATCGGCGTCGGCGCCACCGGTATTCCTGGAATCGACTCAGCCCCAAGGGCTTTGATGCTCCTGGTGGAATCTCCGTAGGTGCCCGCCATGTGCCCTCACTCCGGTTTGGTGGTGCGGCCCAGCAGCAGGGCCACCGCCTCGTCGACCGACAGGCCCTTGTGGCATACCCGGTGGACGGCCTCGGTCAACGGCATCTCGACGTCGTAGCTGGAGGCCAGCGCCAGCACCGACCGGCACGAGGTGACGCCTTCGGCGACGTGGCCGCCGGTCGCCTCGCGCGCGGCCTCGATGGTCCCGCCTTTGCCGAGCCGTTCACCGAAGGACCGGTTCCGCGAGTACGGGGAGCTGCAGGTGGCCACGAGATCGCCGATCCCGGCCAGGCCCGCCAGCGTGGTGGGCTTGGCGCCCAACGCAATTCCGAGCCGCATGATCTCGGCCAGCCCGCGGGTGATGATCGCCGCGGCGGTGTTCTCCCCCAGTCCGACACCTGCGGCCATCCCGCAGGCCAGCGCGATGACGTTCTTGCATGCGCCGCCGATCTCGGCGCCGATGACGTCGGAGTTGGTGTACGGGCGGAAGTAGCCGGTGGCCAGCGCACGCTGCAGTGCCACCGCGCGGCCGGAGTCGGTGCAGGCCACCACGGTGGCGGCGGGTTGCTCGGCGGCGATCTCGCTGGCCAGGTTCGGCCCGGTCACCACCGCGACCCGGGCGGGGTCCGCACCGGTCACCTGCGTGACGACCTGACTCATCCGCAGCAGCGTGTCCAGTTCGATGCCCTTGGCCAGACTGACCAGTGAGGCGTCGGGCTCAAGGTGGCACTTCCATTGCCCGAGATTGGTCCGCAGGGTCTGCGACGGAACGGCCAGCAGCACCGTGCACGCCCCGGCGAGCGCTTCCGCGGCGTCGCTGGTGGCCCGGATGGACCCGGGCAGCGCGGTGTCCAGGTAACCGGGATTGCGATGGGTCCGGTTGATCTCCTCGGCCAGCTCCGGCCGGCGCGCCCACAACCTGACCTCGTTGCCGGCATCGGCCAACACTTTCGCGAGGGCTGTTCCCCACGCCCCGGCACCCATCACCGCCGCCTCTACCACGGCATCAGAGTAGCCGGGAATAATCTGCTGGCAGGATGGCGCTCGTGAGCGGCATGAACACCAACCACGCCGACGTCGGCCTGGTGATCGCGGTCAAGCGGCTCACCGCTGCCAAGACACGCCTGGCGCCCGTGTACTCGGCGGCCGCGCGGGAGGACGTCATGCTGGCGATGCTCGTCGACACCATCACCGCGGCGATGGCCGTGCCTGCGGTGCTCTCGGTGCTCATCGTGACCCCCGACCAGGATGCCGCCGACGCGGCCCGCGGGCTCGGCGCCCGGGTACTCGCCGACCCGACACCGCAGGGCCATCGAGACCCGCTGAACAACGCGCTGTCGGCGGCCGAAGCCGATGCCCGCCGGGAGAGCGCCAATATCGTTGCGCTGCAAGGTGATCTGCCCGCACTACAGACCGAGGAACTGGCCGGGGCGATCGCCGCGGCGCGCGCACACCCGCGCAGTTTCGTCGCCGACCGGCACGGCACCGGCACCTCGGCGCTGTTCGCGTTCGGCGTCGCGCTGGACCCGCGATTCGGGCCAGACTCCGCGCGACGGCACCGCCGTTCCGGGGCGCAGGAACTGACCGGATCCTGGCCCGGGCTGCGCTCGGACATCGACACCCCCGACGACCTGCTCGCCGCACGCGACCTCGGCGTCGGCGCGGTGACGGCGCAGGTTATCGGGCGCATCATGAATCGTTAACCCGACTCGGTGGCAGGAGCACCCGGATATAGGGAATCATCGACTCACATGACCGAAGCCCAGACCCGGCAGGATCAGGCGGAGCCAGCCGAGGCACCGGAGACGCTCTCCCCGCCCCCAGCGCCGGCGGATTCAGCACCCGTGGCGCCGCCGGCGGCGACGTCTCCGACGGTCGAGAACCCGTTGCCTGAGGACCGCTACCTCAACCGGGAACTGAGCTGGCTGGATTTCAACGCCCGGGTCCTGGCGCTGGCGGCCGATCCGTCGCTGCCGCTGCTGGAGCGCGCGAAGTTCCTGGCGATCTTCGCGTCCAATCTCGACGAGTTCTACATGGTGCGGGTCGCCGGGCTGAAACGCCGCGACGAGATGGGGCTGTCGGTGCGCTCGGCCGACGGCCTGTCACCGCGGGAACAGCTGCGCCGGATCAGCGAGCGCACCCAGCAGATCGCCAGCAGGCACGCGCACGTGTTTCTCGACGCGGTGCGGCCCGCCCTCGCCGACGAGGGCATCATCATCGTCACCTGGTCCGAACTCGACGAGGCCGAACGCGGCCGGCTCTCGACCTATTTCCACGAGCAGGTGTTCCCCGTGCTGACACCGCTGGCCGTCGATCCTGCGCACCCGTTCCCGTTCGTCAGCGGGCTCAGCCTCAACCTCGCGATCACCGTCAAACAGCCCGACGACGGTGGCCAGCACTTTGCCCGAATCAAGGTGCCGGACAACGTCGACCGCTTCGTGGAGCTGTTCAGCCGGGAGGGCACGCCGGGCACGGTGCGGTTCCTCCCGATGGAGGAACTGATCGCGGCGTTCCTGCCGGTGCTGTTCCCGGGCCTGGAAATCGTCGAACACCACGCGTTTCGCATCACCCGTAACGCCGACTTCGAGGTGGAAGAGGACCGCGACGAGGATCTGCTGCAGGCGCTGGAACGGGAACTGGCCCGTCGCCGCTTCGGATCTCCGGTGCGCCTCGAGGTCTCCGACGACATGACCGAGGGCATGCTGGAGTTGCTGCTTCGCGAGCTCGACGTCGCACCCGGCGATGTGGTCGAAGTGCCCGGGCTGCTGGATCTCTCATCGCTGTGGCAGATCTACGGCGTGGATCGGCCCGCGCTCAAGGACCCGCCGTTCGTGCCCGCGACCCCGTCGGCGTTCGGTGAACGCGAGACCCCCAAGAGTATTTTCGCCGCGCTGCGCGACAGCGATGTCCTCGTGCACCACCCGTACGACTCGTTCTCGACCACCGTGCAACGGTTCATCGAGCAGGCCGCGGCCGACCCCAACGTGCTCGCGATCAAACAGACCCTGTACCGCACCTCCGGCGACTCGCCGATCGTCAACGCGCTCATCGACGCCGCCGAGGCCGGCAAGCAGGTGGTGGCGCTCGTCGAGATCAAGGCCAGGTTCGACGAACAGGCCAACATCAAGTGGGCGCGTGCGCTGGAACAGGCAGGCGTGCACGTGGTGTACGGCTTGATCGGCCTGAAGACACACTGCAAGACATGTCTGGTGGTGCGCCGGGAAGGATCGACGATCCGGCGCTACTGCCACGTCGGCACCGGCAACTACAACCCGAAGACCGCGCGCCTGTACGAGGACATCGGTCTGCTGACCGCCGCCCCCGACATCGGCGCCGACCTGACGGACCTTTTCAACTCGCTGACCGGCTACTCGCGCAAGGAGTCCTACCGCAACCTGCTGGTCGCGCCGTTCGGCGTGCGCAAGGGCATCATCGAGCGCATCGAGCGCGAGATCGCCGCCACCCGGGACGGCGCCGACGGACGGATCCGGTTGAAGGCCAATGCTTTGGTCGACGAGCAGGTCATCGACGCGCTGTACCGTGCCTCGCAGGCCGGTGTGCGCGTCGAGGTCGTGGTCCGGGGCATCTGCGCGCTGCGCCCCGGCGAACTCGGCTTCTCGGAGAACATCACGGTGCGGTCGATCCTCGGCCGGTTCCTGGAACATTCACGGATCATTCATTTCCGCGCGATCGACGAGTACTGGATCGGCAGCGCCGACATGATGCATCGTAATCTCGACCGGCGCGTGGAAGTGATGGCGCAGGTTAAGGATCCGCGGCTGACCGCCCAGCTGAACGAGATCTTCGAATCGGCGACCGATCCGAGCACCCGGTGTTGGGAGCTCGGCCCCGACGGGCACTGGACGGCCTCGCCGCAGGAGGGGCACACCGTGCGCGACCATCAGCGGTCGATGATGGAACTCCACAGGCACCCGTAGCCTCTCTCCGGGACCGGCTGGACGACACGCAGGAGTTGAGGTGCCCAAGGAGCACAAGCGGGATGCAGTCGTGGTGAAGAAGGCGCCCGTCCTGGCCGCCGGCGCGGTGCTGTGGCGGCCTCAGGAGTGCACGGGCGCATCGGAGGTCGCACTCGTGCACCGTCCGCGCTACGACGACTGGTCGCTTCCCAAGGGGAAGGTGGATCCCGGCGAGACCGAACCGGTCACCGCGGTGCGCGAGATCGAGGAGGAGACCGGTTACCGCGCGCGGCTCGGGCGCCGGCTGCCGACCATCACCTATCCGGTCGACCACGCCACCAAGAACGTGCGGTACTGGGCTGCGCGCTGCCTCGGCGGTGAGTTCCACCCGAACGACGAAGTCGACGAACTGCGTTGGCTCGCCCCCGAGGACGCGATGCCGCTGCTGAGCTATCCGCACGACCGCAAGGTTCTGCGGCACTTCCGCAAGCAGCCGGCCGACACCCAGACGGTGCTCGTGGTGCGTCACGGCACCGCGGGCGACAAGAAGCGTTACCGCGGTGACGACCGAAAACGTCCGCTGGACAAGCGCGGCCGCGCCCAAGCCGAATCCTTGGTGGGACAACTGCTGGCGTTCGGCGCCGAGGAGTTGTTCGCCGCCGACCGGGTGCGGTGCCGGCAAACGCTGGACCCGTTGGCCGAGGAGCTCGGGGTGGGGATCCACGACGAGCCGGCGCTGACCGAAGAGGCCTATGCCGAGGACCGCAAGACCGCCCGCCACCGCGTCCTGGAGATCGCGGAGAAGTCGGTGACACCGGTGATCTGCACTCAGGGCAAGGTGATTCCGGACCTGATCTCCTGGTGGTGCGAGCGCGACGGGGTGCGGCCGGACAAGTCACGCAACCGCAAGGGCAGCACCTGGGTGATGTCGCTGTCGGACGGCCGGTTGATCGCCGCCGATCACATCAGCAGCCCGCTGCCCCCGAAGAAGTGACGCCGCAATTGAATTCAACCTAGTCGGCAGGACACACACAAACACGCCGCGGATCAGTTGATCCGCGGCGTATCCGTGTGGAACGTGACTTACTTGCGTCCGCGCTTGGCCGGAGCCTTCTTCGCGGGCGCCTTCTTGGCGGCGGTGGGCTTCTTGGCCGGTGCAGCCTTGGTCGCAGCCTTCTTGGCCGGAGCCTTCTTGGCCGGTGCTGCCTTCTTGGCGGCGGTGGCCTTCTTGGCCGGTGCCGCCTTCTTGGCGGCGGTGGCCTTCTTGGCCGGTGCCGCCTTCTTGGCGGCGGTGGCCTTCTTGGCCGGTGCCGCCTTGGTCGCAGCCTTCTTCGCCGGAGCCTTCTTGGCCGGTGCGGCCTTCTTCGCAGCAGCCTTCTTGGCCGGAGCCTTCTTGGCCGCCTTGCGGGCGGTCGTCGCGGTCACGCCGCGCTTGACCGCCGGACCCTCGGCCGGAAGCTTCTGTGCGCCAGAGACAACAGCCTTGAACTGAGCGCCGGGACGGAACGCCGGGACTGAGGTGGGCTTGACCTTCACGGTCTCACCGGTGCGCGGATTGCGCGCCACGCGTGCTGCGCGACGACGCTGCTCGAAAACACCGAAGCCCGTGATGGTGACGCTCTCACCCTTGTGCACGGCGCGCACGATGGTGTCGACAACGTTCTCCACCGCCGCAGTCGCTTGCCGACGATCCGAGCCCAATTTCTCCGTGAGTACGTCGATGAGCTCTGCTTTGTTCATGCAAAACCTCCGAAACCAGTGGTCCTCTCTGGACCGACTAGTGGACACGGTAAACCCATCACGTGCTGATTTCCAAGAGCCACGCGCAATTTCAGGCCCATTCAGCGAACATTTTTCAATCCGCTTGGCCCCCTTACCGTCCTGCGGGAGGTTGCGAAAAGAGGGTTTCGGATGCGGGATTTCGGTCTTTTCAGCCCCCGCTCACGCCGGCAAGGTACGCGGTTTCCACTCCGGCCGATGCTGCTCGAAATCCTCGATCTCGTCGACTTTCCGCAGCGTAAGGCCTATATCGTCGAGTCCTTCGAGCAGTCGCCAGGCGGTGTAATCGTCAATGTTGAACGGCACCATCATGGTTCCGGCGGTGATGGTCCGATCTTGAAGATTCACAGTGATTTCCGTGCCCGGATGCTGCTCGATGAGCTTCCACAACAATTCGACGTCATCTTGGGACACTTCGGCGGCCAGCAGGCCGGCCTTTCCGGCGTTGCCCCGGAAAATATCGGCGAATCGGGACGAGATGACTACCCGGAATCCGAAGTCCATCAGCGCCCAGACCGCATGCTCGCGTGACGAGCCGGTGCCGAAATCGGGGCCGGCGACCAGAACCGAGCCCTTGTCGAAGGGCGGCGAATTCAGAATGAAGGACGGGTCGTTACGCCAGGCGGCGAAGAGGCCGTCCTCGAATCCCGTTCGCGTCACCCTCTTCAGGTAGACGGCGGGGATGATCTGGTCGGTGTCGACGTTCGAGCGGCGCAGCGGAACGCCGATCCCGGTGTGAGTGCGAAAAGCTTCCATGACGGTCTCCTGGGTCTCAGTGGGCGGATTCGCCGGCGAGGTCGGCGGGGGATGACAGGGTGCCGCGCACCGCTGTCGCGGCGGCGACCGCGGGCGACACCAGGTGTGTGCGGCCCCCCTTGCCCTGCCTGCCTTCGAAATTGCGGTTGGACGTTGATGCGCACCGTTGCCCGGGCGCGAGCTGATCGGGGTTCATGCCGAGGCACATCGAGCACCCCGCCTGGCGCCATTCCGCGCCTGCGGCAGTGAAGATCTCACCCAGACCCTCGGATTCGGCCTGGGCTCGCACCCGCATGGAGCCCGGCACCACCAGCATCCGGACGTTGTCGGCGACCCTGCGGCCGCGCAGCACCTCGGCGACCACCCGTAGGTCCTCGATCCGGCCGTTCGTGCACGAACCGACGAAGACCGTGTCCACCGGAATCTCCCGCATCGGGGTACCCGGGCGAAGGTCCATGTAAGCCAAAGCCTTTTCGGCCGCCTGTCGCTCCCCCTCGTCGAAGATCATCTCGGGGTCCGGCACCGTGGCGGACAGCGGAACGCCCTGGCCGGGATTGGTCCCCCAGGTGACGAACGGGCTCAACGTCGAGGCGTCGAGATAGATCTCGGTGTCGAACTCGGCGCCGTCGTCGGTGCGCAGCCGGCGCCAGGCCTGCACCGCGGCATCCCAGTCGGCGCCCTGCGGCGCATGCGGGCGGCCGCGCAGGAACTCGAATGTCGTCTCGTCCGGGGCGACCATGCCGGCCCGGGCGCCGGCCTCGATGCTCATGTTGCAGATCGTCATCCGGCCTTCCATCGACAGCGATTCGATGGCACTGCCCCGGTATTCGATCACGTAGCCCTGACCACCGCCGGTGCCGATCTTGGCGATCACGGCCAGGATGAGGTCCTTTGCGCTGACCCCTGGTGGCAACTTCCCGTCGACGTTGACCGCCATCGTCTTGAACGGCCGCAGCGGAAGTGTCTGGGTGGCAAGCACATGCTCGACCTCGGAGGTGCCGATGCCCATCGCGAGTGCGCCGAACGCGCCGTGGGTCGAGGTGTGGCTGTCGCCACAGACGACCGTCATCCCGGGCTGGGTCAGGCCCAGCTGCGGACCGATGATGTGCACGATGCCCTGCTCGACGTCGCCCATGGGGTGCAGCCGGATTCCGAATTCCTCACAGTTGCGGCGCAGCGTCTCGACCTGGGTGCGCGACACCGGATCCGCGATCGGCTTGTCGATGTCGATCGTCGGCACGTTGTGGTCCTCGGTGGCGATCGTCAGATCGGGCCTGCGGACCTGACGGCCGGCGAGCCGGAGCCCGTCGAACGCCTGCGGACTGGTGACCTCGTGGACCAGATGCAGGTCGATGTAGATGAGGTCGGGCTCACGTGCGGCACCTTCGCCGGTGCCGGTGACGACGACATGGTCGCTCCACACCTTCTCGGCGAGCGTGCGGGGCTGGTTCGCGTTGGCCATCTTGACTATCTCACAATCTGGGAAGCTAGTATCTCCTTGTGAGACAGAATAGCGGCATCGGCGTGTTGGACAAAGCGGTCACCGTGTTGCACGCGGTGGCCGAGTCCCCCTGCGGTCTCGCCGATCTGTGTGCACGCACCGACCTGCCGCGGGCGACCGCCCACCGGCTTGCCGTCGGCCTGGAGGTGCACCGCCTGCTCGCCCGCGACGGCGACGGACAGTGGTGCCTGGGCCCGGCTCTGGTCGAACTCTCCGGCCACGTCAACGATCCACTGCTGGCCGCGGGCGCGGTGGTGCTGCCGCGGCTGCGCGAACTCACCAGCGAGAGCGTGCAGCTTTACCGCAGAGAGGGCACCACCCGAATCTGCATCGCGGCTCTGGAGCCGCCCGCCTGCGCGACACCGTGCCCGTCGGCACCCAGCTGCCGATGACGGCGGGCTCGGGCGCCAAGGTGCTGCTCGCGTTCGCCGACCCGACCACCCAGCAGGCGGTGCTGCCGGCGGCCACGTTCACCGACCGCACCCTGGCCGAGGTCCGCAAGCGCGGCTGGGCGCAGAGCGTGGCCGAACGCGAGCCCGGAGTGGCCAGCGTCTCGGCCCCGGTCCGCGACGGCCGGGGCGCGGTGATCGCCGCGGTCTCGGTGTCCGGCCCGATCGACCGGATGGGCAGGCGGCCCGGGGCCCGCTGGGCCGCCGATCTGGTCGCGGCCGCGGATGCGTTGACGCGCAGGTTGTGACAAGGATCTCTCGGCACCCTGCGAGGGCGCGCACAAAAAAACTCCGGTCCTCGTGAGGACCGGAGTTTTCTCGTTGTACCCCCGATGGGATTCGAACCCACGCTACCGCCGTGAGAGGGCGGCGTCCTAGGCCGCTAGACGACGGGGGCTAGAACTGGTGCCGGTTGGAAAGCATAGCTCAGGTGAGAATGCAGACCTAATCAGTGGCTTTGGCTGGGGTACCAGGACTCGAACCTAGAATGGCGGTACCAGAAACCGCTGTGTTGCCAATTACACCATACCCCAAAGCGAACTTGTCACCGCTGGTCACAAGCCGTTTTTCGACCTAGCGCGTTGCGGTTGTCCCGCTCGGCGCCTCAACTCCGGCCGACGAGCAGACTACCAAAGATTTCGGAGTGGTTTTTCACGCCTCCTCCGTTACGGCCGCTGCGGCGTGTTCCCGGCCGGCCCGTAGCCGCGCCAGGCTGCGGTCGCGGCCCAGAAGCTCCAGCGACTCGTACAGCGGCGGGCTCACAGACGAGCCTGTGACGGCCACCCGGACCGGACCGAAGGCCTTGCGGGGTTTGAGCTCCAGACGCTCGATCAGCGCCGCTTTGAGCGCCTCCTCGATGGTGGCCGCATCCCACATCGCGATGCCGTCCAGCGCCTCCAGAGCCGCGTCGAGCACCGGCACCGCCGCGGCCTTGAGCTCTTTGGCCGCCGACCGCTCGTCGAGCGCGAACGACGCGTCGTCGAGGAACTTGAGCAGATCCCAGGCGTCGCCGAGCACGACGATCCGGGTCTGCACCAACTCGGCCGCCTCGGCGAACTGCGCGTCGTCCAGGCCCGTGCGGTGCCCGTGGGCGGCGAAGTAGTCCGCGAGCCGACGGGTGAAGTCGGCCGGGTCGAGCATCCGGATGTGCTCGGCGTTGAGCGCGTCGGCCTTCTTCTGGTCGAAGCGCGCGGGATTGGAGTTGACGTCGGCGACGTCGAACGCGGCCACCATCTCCTGGAGGCTGAAGATGTCACGGTCGTCGGCGATCGACCAGCCCAGCAGGGCAAGGTAATTGAGCAGGCCCTCGGGGATGAATCCCCGGTCGCGGTGCAGGAAGAGGTTCGACTGCGGATCCCGCTTGGACAGCTTCTTGTTGCCCTCGCCGAGCACCGGCGGCAGGTGGGCGAACTTCGGTGTCATCTCCGCCACACCGATGCGGGTCAGCGCGGCGTAGAGCGCGAGCTGGCGCGGCGTGGACGGCAGCAGATCCTCGCCACGCAGCACGTGGGTGATCTTCATCAACGCGTCGTCGACCGGATTGACCAAGGTGTACAACGGGTCTCCGCTGCCGCGGGTGAGCGCGAAATCGGGCACCGAACCGGCCGGGAACGTCGTCTCGCCACGCACCAGGTCGGTCCACGTCATGTCGGTGTCGGGCATCCTCAACCGCACGACGGGCCGCCGGCCCTCGGCGCGGAACGCCGCGCGCTGTTCGTCGGTCAGGTCACGGTCGTGGTTGTCGTACCCGAGTTTCGGGTTCCGGCCGGCGGCGAGGTGACGCGCCTCGACCTCCTCGGCCGTCGAGAACGCCTCGTAGGCCTCGCCGGCGGCGAGCAGACGCTCGATCACGTCCAGGTAGATCTCGCGGCGCTGGGACTGGCGGTAGGGGCCGTACGGGCCGCCGACCTCGGGGCCCTCGTCCCAGTCCAGGCCCAGCCACCGCAGGGCGTCCAGCAGCGCCTGGTAGCTCTCCTCGCTGTCGCGCGCGGCGTCGGTGTCCTCGATACGGAACACGAACGCGCCGCCGGTGTGGCGCGCGTAGGCCCAGTTGAACAGCGCGGTCCGGATCAGCCCGACGTGGGGTGTGCCGGTCGGCGACGGACAGAATCTGACACGAACAGCCGCATCCGAGATGGTCACGATCTTCCTTTTCTCACAACGGGATTGGTGAGGGTTCCGATCCCCTCGACGGTGATGCTCACGGTGTCGCCGTGCTCGAGCGGACCCACTCCCTCCGGCGTTCCGGTCAGGATGAGGTCGCCGGGCAGCAGCGTCATCACCGCCGAGATCCACTCGATGATCGCGCCGATGTCGTGGATCATCATCGAGGTCCTGCTGCGCTGTTTTACCTCGCCGTTGACCTCGGTGCGGATCTCCAGATCCGACGGGTCGAGATCGGTGACGATCCACGGACCCACCGGGCAGAAGGTGTCATGGCCCTTCGCCCGTATCCACTGGCCGTCCTTCTTCTGCTGATCCCGGGCCGACACGTCGTTGGCGATCGTGTAACCCAGGATGTTCTCGGCCGCGCGGGACGCCGGAACGTCCTTGCAGGGCCGATCACCGCCGCGAGCTCACCCTCGAAATGCACCGGATCGGCGTCGGCGGGAAGCTGGATCGGCGTGTAGGGCCCGACGATCGCGGTGTTCGGCTTGAGGAAGATGATCGGATCCTCGAACGTGCCGCCGCCCATCTCCTCGATGTGCGCGGCGTAGTTCTTGCCCATGCAGACGACCTTGCTCGCCAGGATCGGCGCGAGCAGGCGCACGTCGGCCAGCGGCCACTGCCTGCCGGTGAAGGTCGGGGTGCCGAACGGGTGCTCGGCGATCTCGCGGGCGACCGCGGCGGCCGGGTCCTCGGGGGGGCCTTCGATCGCGACGAAGGCGACTCCATCAGGGCTGGCTATTCGTCCGAGACGCATACCGCCAGCCTAGTGCCCGCGCCGGGCCCGCCCGTCGGCGCGCCACCGACCGGATGCCGTCTCACATCATGAGATATAGGTTCAGCATTTTGGGACGCTTGTGCAAGCATGGCGCCATGGGAACCCGCTCGATCAGCTCGCTGCGACGCTGGTCGATGCTGGCCATCGGACTGCTGGCCACGCTGTGCGCCAACGTGTTCATCAACGGCGTCGCCTTTCTGATCCCGACGTTGCACGACGAGCGCGGGCTCGACCTGGCCGCCGCGGGTCTGATGTCCTCGCTGCCCAGCCTCGGCATGGTGGTGACGCTGATCGCCTGGGGGTATGTCGTCGACCGCGTCGGCGAACGGGTGGTGCTGGCCCTGGGGTCGGCGCTGACCGCGGCCGCGGCGCTGGCCGCGGCGACGGCGGACTCCCTTCCGGCGACAGGGATTTTCCTGTTCCTCGGCGGGATGGCGGCCGCGAGCAGCAACACCGCCAGCGGCCGGCTGGTGGTCGGCTGGTTCGAGGCCGAGCAGCGCGGCCTGGTGATGGGCATCCGGCAGACCGCTCAACCGCTGGGCGTCGGCTTCGGCGCGCTGGTGATCCCGCGCCTGGCCCAGAGCGAGGGCGCCGCAGGAGCGCTGCTGTTCCCCGCGGTGGTGTGCGCGGCCGCGGCGGTGCTGTGTGCGGTCGCGGTGATCGACCCGCCGCGCCCACCGCGGGCCGAGGCCACCGACGCCGACCTGGCCAACCCGTACCGGGGGTCGTCGATGCTGTGGCGCGTCCATCTCACCTCCGTGCTGCTCGTCGTCCCGCAGGTGGTGGTGTGGACGTTCACGCTGGTGTGGTTGATCTCCGCGCACGGCTGGTCACCGGAATCGGCGGGCCTGCTGGTGATGGCGGCCCAGATCCTGGGCGCCGCCGGCCGGATCGGCGCCGGCCGGTGGTCGGATACCTACGTCCGTCGCACCGGCGACGTGATCGCCTCCCGGCTGCGGCCCATCCGCACGATCGCCGCGGCCGCGGCGGCGGCGATGGCGCTGCTGGCGCTGACCGACTGGCTCGACTCACCGGCAAGCATCGCGTTGATGATCGTCGCGTCGGTGATCACGGTGTCGGACAACGGTTTGGCGTTCACGCTGATCGCCGAGTACGCCGGACCGTTCTGGAGCGGGCGCGCACTGGGCACCCAGAACACCAGCCAACTGTTCGCTCAGGGTGTCGCTCCCCCGCTGTTCGGCGCGCTGATCGCGGTCGCCGGGTATCCGGTGGCGTTCGCGGTGTGTGCGCTGTTCCCGTTGCTGGCCATCCCCGCGGTGCCGCGCGACGTCGCGCCGAAGTAACGGTCGCCGCTTCGGGATTCACCCCGTCCCGGGCGGGCGTGCCGGACAGCGGCGGCGCGGAAGTCCCATCAACGCCGCGCCCAGAAAGCACAGCGCCCCGACGAACGTCCCGAGGTTGGCCAGCCACTCGTCGGCGGTGACACCGTCCGTGCGCACGAACGCGCCGACCGCCGACACCGCGAACGCGACACACCCGATCAGGTTGACCGCATCCGCCACCCACTCGCGGGACCCCAGATCCGGCCCACCGTCGGCGGCGGTCACCGCCGCCATCGCCAGCACCCCGCTGATCAGGAACATCAGCGACCCGGTCGCGTCGGGAACCCAGACGTCACGACGCTCGGTCTGCACCGCGTGCGCCCACACCGCGGCGCCGGTGCTGAGGTTGAACAACACCGTGCCGACGAATTGCACTGCGGCCGCAGACCATTCGACCCGCCTGGCCCGATCGGTGAGATCCAACTGCATCCACGCGGCGACCGTGAAGAACCAGGAACCGGCAAAGCACAGCAGGTTGGCCGGGCCCGCACCCGCCCACGCGGCGAATCCGGGCGCGGTCGCCGACGCGAAGAACGACGCACCGATCGCGAACAACCGGTACTGACGGCCCGGCGTCGCGAATCCGGCGATGGCTACAGCTTCGCCAGGATCCGCTCGCCGACCTCGACGGTCGACAGTTTCCGGTCTCCCCGGGTGGCCAGGTGCTCGGCGACCGCGGCGTCGACCTTGGCCGCGGCGTCGATCTCGGCCATGTGCGCCAGCAGCAGCGACACCGACATGATGGCCGCCGTCGGATCGGCGATCCCCTGGCCGGCGATGTCGGGCGCGCTTCCGTGTACCGGTTCGAACATCGAGGGATGGGTCAGCGTGGCATCGATGTTGCCGCTGGCCGCCAGTCCGATACCACCGCACACCGCGGCGGCCAGATCGGTGATGATGTCGCCGAACAGGTTGTCGGTGACGATCACGTCGAACCGGCCGGGATCGGTGACCATGTGGATGGTCGCGGCGTCGACGTGCTGGTAGCCCACCTCGACCTCCGGGAACTCGGTGGCCACCGCCTGAACCGTGCGCCACCACAGCGATCCGGCGTTGGTCAGCACGTTGTTCTTGTGCACCAGGGTCAGATGCTTGCGGCGCTGCTGCGCCCGCTTGAACGCGTCCTGCACCACCCGGCGGACCCCGAACGCGGTGTTCACGCTGACCTCGGTGGCGATCTCGTGCGGTGTCCCGACGCGGATCGCGCCGCCGTTGCCGGTGTAGGGCCCCTCGGTGCCCTCCCGCACCACGACGAAATCGATCTCCGGGTCACCGGCGAGCGGGCTCTTCACCCCCGGGTAGAGCCGGCCGGGCCGCAGGTTGATGTGGTGGTCGAGTTCGAACCGGATGCGCAGCAGCAGTCCGCGTTCGAGCACCCCGCTGGGCATCGACGGGTCGCCGATGGCGCCGAGCAGGATCGCGTCGTGGCCCTTCAGCTCCTCCAGCACCGAGTCCGGCAGGACCTCGCCGGTGCGGTGGTACAGCCGCGCGCCGAGGTCGTACTCGGTCTTCTCGACGCCGGGCAGCACGGCGTCGAGCACTTTGAGTGCCTCGCCGACGACCTCCGGTCCGATGCCGTCACCGGCGATCACTGCCAACTTCATCGACGGGCTCACGTCAGGTCCACCACTTCCAGCGTCACGGCGTGCACGTCCTTGCCGATGGCGGCCAGCACGTCCTCGGGCACTTCACGGTCCAGGCGCAGGATGATCGTCGCCCCGCTGCCCTCGGCGTCCTGGCTCAGCTGTGCGGCCAGGATGTTCACCGCCGCCCCGCCCAGCAGGGTGCCGATCTTGCCGAGCGCGCCGGGCTGGTCGTCGTAGTTGATGATCAGGTTGACGCCCTCGGCGCGCAGATCCAGGTTGCGGCCGTTGATCTGGACGATCTTCTCGACCAGCTGCGGACCCGACAGCGCGCCGGCCACGTTGACGCTGGAGCCGTCGGCGCCGACCGCACGCACGTCGACGACGCTGCGGTGGTTCGGGCTCTCCGACGCGGTGCTGATCGACGCGTCCACGCCGCGCTCGGCGGCCAGGGCGGGTGCGTTGACGAACGTGACGGGATCCTCGATCACCGCAGAGAACAGGCCGCGCAACGCGGAGAGCTTGAGCACCTCGACGTCTTCGCTGGCGAGCTCACCCTGCACCTGCACCGACAGCGACACCGGCAACTCGCTGGACAGCACGCCGGCGAGCAGACCGAGCTTGCGCACCAGGTCCAGCCACGGCGCCACCTCCTCGCCGACCGTCCCGCCGCCGACGTTGACCGCGTCGGGCACGAACTCACCGGCCAGCGCGAGCTTCACGCTCGCCGCGACGTCGGTGCCTGCCCGGTCCTGCGCCTCGGCGGTCGACGCGCCGAGGTGCGGGGTCACCACGACCTGCGGCAGCTCGAACAGCGGGCTGTCGGTGCACGGCTCGGTGGAGAACACGTCGAGGCCCGCGCCCCGGACATGGCCCGCGGTGATCGCGTCGGCCAGCGCCTGCTCGTCGATCAGCCCGCCGCGGGCGGCGTTGACGATGATCACGCCCGGCTTGGTCTTGGCCAGCGCCTCCTTGCCGATCAGGCCCGCGGTCTCCTTGGTCTTGGGCAGGTGCACCGAGATGAAGTCGGCGCGGCTCAGCAGCTCGTCGAGCGTGAGCAGCTCGATGCCCAGCTGCGCGGCCCGCGCCTGGGACACATACGGGTCGTAGGCGGTGATGTGGGCGCCGAACGCCGCCAGCCGCTGGGCCACCAGCTGGCCGATGCGGCCCAGGCCGACCACGCCGACGGTCTTGCCGAAGATCTCGGTTCCGGAGAACGCCGAGCGCTTCCAGGTGTGCTCGCGCAGCGTCGCATCGGCGGCCGGGATCTGGCGGGCGGTGGACAGCAGCAGCGCCAGGGCGTGTTCGGCGGCGCTGTGGATGTTGGACGTCGGCGCGTTGACCACCAGCACCCCGCGCGCGGTCGCGGCGTCGACGTCGACGTTGTCCAGACCGACGCCCGCGCGGGCCACGATCTTGAGTTTGGGGGCCGCGGCGAGAACCTCGGCGTCGACGGTCGTCGCCGAACGCACCAGCAGCGCATCGGCGTCGGGCACCGCGGCCAGCAGCTTCTCCCGGTCCGGGCCGTCGACCCAGCGGACCTCGACCTGGTCGCCCAGGGCCTCCACCGTCGATTGGGCCAGCTTGTCGGCGATCAGTACTACAGGAAGACTCACGAGGTCTCAGCCTAATGGGCTCTAATGTCCAGGTGGAATTGACCGTCGTCGGGAGTGGGCCCAACGGACTGGCCGCGGCCGTGATCTGCGCGCGAGCAGGGGTTTCGGTGCGGGTGATCGAGGCGCAGACCACACCCGGCGGCGGTGCGCGCACGCTGGCCGACCCCGAGTTCGGCGGTGTGACGCACGACATCTGTTCGGCGGTCCACCCGTTGGCGTTGGCTTCGCCGTTCTTCGCCGAGTTCGATCTGCCCGCCCGCGGCGTCACGCTGGCGGTGCCCGAGGTGTCCTACGCCAATCCGCTGCCGGGGCGCCCGGCGGCCATCGGCTACCGCGATCTCTCGCGCACCTGTGACGAACTCGACGACGGCGCTTCGTGGCGACGGCTGCTAGGGCCGCTGGCCGCCGATTGCGACGGCGTGGTCGGCCTGCTGCTGGGCGACAAGAGGTCCGTGCCGCCCAGCCTGCCCGCCGCGCTGCGGGTCGCTCCCCGGCTGCTCGCCCAGGGCAGCCCGGCGTGGGGCACGCTGGCCGGCGAGGATGCCCGTGCCTTGTTCACCGGTGTTGCCGCACATACGATTTCGCGGATGCCGTCGCTGGTGTCGGCCGGCGCCGGCCTGATGCTGGCCACCCTCGCGCACGCGGTCGGCTGGCCGATCCCGGTCGGCGGCTCGCAGGCGATCCCCGACGCGCTGATCGCCGACCTGTTGGCCCACGGCGGCGAACTCGTCGTCGGGGAGGAGGTGACCAGCCCGCCGTCGGGCGTGGTCCTCTACGACACCGCGCCGACGGCGCTGTTGGACATCTACGGCGACCGGCTACCGTCGCGGTACGCAAAGACGTTGCGGCGCTACCGTTACGGGCCCGGGGTGGCCAAGGTCGATTTCGTGCTGTCCGGCGACATCCCGTGGCGGGACGCCCGCCTGGCCGACGCGCCGACGCTGCACATGGGCGGCGACCGCGCCACGATGGCGTTGGCGGAGAAGGAGATCGCCGCGGGCCGGGCACCCGCGCTGGCCGATGGTGCTGGCCTCGCTCCCCCACCTGGCCGACCCGAAACGGGTGGACGCGCAGGGCCGTCGGCCGCTGTGGGCCTACGCCCACGTGCCCGCGGGATCGACGGTCGACATGGCCGAGACGGTCACCGAGGTGTTCGAGCGGTTCGCGCCGGGCTTCCGCGACGTGGTGGTCGGCGTGCGCAGCGTGCCCGCGGCGCGCCTGTCCGAGCACAACGCGAACCTGGTCGGCGGCGACATCGGGGTGGGCGGCAACAACATGGTCAGCGCCCTGACCGGACCGGCGTTGCGGTGGAATCCGTGGTCGACGCCGATCCCGAAGGCCTACCTGTGTTCGTCGGCGGCCCCGCCGGGGGGCGGCGTGCACGGGATGGCCGGCCTCTACGCCGCCCGGACCGTGCTGCGCCGCGAGTTCGGCATCAAGGACCTGCCGTCCCTCGCGCCGCGGTGATGCCGGCTCGCTACGACGCGCCCTTGGGCAGCGTCCGCATCGCCGTCCGGATGGCCAGGTAGATCAGTGTCGAGGTGACCAGGAAGATCGGCCAGCCCATCGCGATCCGCGCCACGGCGAGCATGCCCTCCTGGTCGGTGTCGTACAGATGGAACTGCACCCCGAAGCGCGTCGCGGACACCACCGCCATCATCAGCGTGACGAGGTCGAACGCGGTGCGCACCCGGCGGGTACGCCGCCAGGTGTCGTCGCGGCCGGTCATCCAGGCCCAGACCACCCCGATCAGCGGCCGGCGGGCCAGCACCGATCCGGTGAACAGGACCGCCATCGCCAGATACATCCAGATGCCGGGCAGGTAGAAGTCCTTGGCCTGACCGGTGGCGAGCGCGAAGCCCGCCCCCACCGCGATCCCGGCGAATCCGAACAGCGCGGGCCGCGTCGACTCGCGACGCACCAGCTGCCAGGTCAGGATCACCGCACCGGCGGCCACCGCCGCGACCAGCGCGGGCATCAGCCCGACCGCGGCGTTGAGCGCGGCGAACATCGTCACCGGCAACGCCGTGTACACCAGTCCTCGCAGGCCCCCGGCACGGGCCAGCAGCGCGGCGGCCGGCGTAGAGGTGCCCGTCATGAGCACCGAGCGTACCGATTGACGCGAATCGGGCGCGTTCGGCGACCCCAGGGGTTGCCGAACGCGCCCGATTCGTCCAGATGTGGTGTTACGCCGTCTCGGTGATGGGCCGGTCGACCCAGCTCATCAGGTCGCGCAGCTTCTTGCCGGTGACCTCGATCGGGTGCTCGGCGTTCTTCTTGCGCAGCGCCTCGAGCTCCTTGTTGCCGCCCTCGACGTTGGCGACCAGGCGCTTGACGAAGGTGCCGTCCTGGATGTCCTTGAGGATGGCGCGCATCCGCTCCTTGGTGTCGGCGTCGATGACCCGCGGGCCCGACAGGTAGCCACCGAACTCCGCGGTGTCGGACACCGAGTAGTTCATCCGCGCGATGCCGCCCTCGTACATCAGGTCGACGATGAGCTTGAGCTCGTGCAGCACCTCGAAGTAGGCCATCTCCGGGGCGTAACCCGCCTCGACCATGACCTCGAAGCCGGCCTTGACCAGTTCCTCGGTGCCACCGCACAGCACGGCCTGCTCGCCGAACAGGTCGGTCTCGGTCTCTTCCTTGAAGTCGGTCTTGATGACGCCGGCGCGGGCACCGCCGATCGCCGCGGCGTAGGACAGGCACAGCGCCTGGCCCTCACCCTTGGGATCCTGGTCGACCGCGATCAGGCACGGCACACCCTTGCCGTCGACGAACTGGCGGCGCACCAGGTGGCCGGGCCCCTTGGGGGCGACCATGCCGATGGTGACGTTGGCAGGCGGCTTGATCAGCCCGAAGTGGATGTTCAGACCATGGCCGAACAGCAGCGCGTCACCGTCGTTGAGGTTGGGCTCGATGTCGTTCTTGAAGATCTCGGCCTGCGCGGTGTCGGGCGCCAGCAGCATGATCACGTCGGCCCACTTGGCGACCTCGGCCGGGGTGCCCACCTCCAGGCCCTGCTCGGTCACCTTCTCGCGTGACTTGGAGCCCTCCTTGAGACCGACCTTCACCTCGACGCCGGAGTCGCGCAGGCTCAGCGAGTGCGCGTGCCCCTGACTGCCATAGCCGATGACGGCGACCTTGCGGCCCTGGATGATCGACAGGTCCGCGTCGGCGTCATAGAACATCTCAACTGCCATTTTCGTGAATCTTCTTTCTTCGGTTTGCTTTTAGGTTCTTACTTGGTGCTGATACCGCGAGGCCCGCGGGACAGCGAGACCACACCGGACTGCACGATCTCGCGGATCCCGTAGGGCTCGAGCACCCTCAGCAGCGCCTCGATCTTGCCAGGTGTCCCGGTGGCCTCCACGGTCAGCGACTCGTTGGAGACGTCGACGACCTTGGCCCGGAACAGGTTGACCGCCTCGATCACCTGTCCGCGGGTGGCGGCGTCGGTGCGGACCTTGATCAGCGCGAGCTCGCGCGCGACCGAGTTCTCCTCGTCCTGCTCGACGATCTTGATCACGTTGATCAGCTTGTTGAGCTGCTTGGTGATCTGTTCCAGCGGGGACTCCTCCACGTCGACCACGATGGTCATCCGGGAGAGGTTCTTGTGCTCGGTGGCTCCGACGGCCAGCGACTGGATGTTGTAGCCGCGGCGGGAGAACAGCGACGCCACCCGGGCCAGGACGCCGGGCTTGTCCTCGACGAGGACCGACAGGGTGTGGGTGGTACTCATCACGCATGTCCCTCTTCGTTGTCGAACAGCGGACGGATACCGCGCGCCGCCTGGATCTCGTCGTTGCTGGTGCCTGCGGCCACCATCGGCCACACCTGCGCGTCGGCGCCGACGACGAACTCGACCACCACCGGGCGGTCGTTGATCGCGCGGGCCTGGTTGATGACGTCGGCGACGTCCTCGGCGCGTTCACAGCGCAGCCCGACGCACCCCAGCGCCTCGGACAGCTTGACGAAGTCCGGGATGCGGCGGGTGTGGGTGGCCAGATCGGTTTGGCTGTACCGCTGTTCGTAGAACAGCGTCTGCCATTGGCGCACCATGCCCAGGTTGCCGTTGTTGATCAGCGCGACCTTGATCGGCACGCCCTCGATGGCGCAGGTGGCGAGTTCCTGATTGGTCATCTGGAAGCAGCCGTCGCCGTCGATGGCCCACACCTCGGCCTCCGGGCGGCCCATCTTGGCGCCCATCGCCGCGGGCACCGCGAAGCCCATGGTGCCCAGACCACCGGAGTTGATCCAGGTCTTCGGGTTCTCGTAGGAGACGAACTGCGCCGCCCACATCTGGTGCTGGCCCACCCCGGCCACGTAGACCGCGTCCGGGCCTGCCATCTTGCCCAGCGTCTCGATCACGAACTCCGGCGACAGGCTGCCGTCGCTCTGCGGGCCGTAGCTCAGCGGGTAGGTCTCCTGGATCCCGCGCAGGTACTCCCACCAGCTGTCGAGCCGGCGTTCTTCGCCGGCGCGCCGGCCCGGCGCAGCACCTCGATCAGCTCGGTGATGACGGCCTTGACGTCGCCCACGATCGGCACGTCGGCGTGCCGGTTCTTGCCGATCTCCGCGGGGTCGATGTCGGCGTGGATCACCTTGGCGTCGGGGGCGAACGAATCCAGCTTGCCGGTGACGCGGTCGTCGAACCGGGTGCCCAGCGCGACCAACAGATCGCTGCGCTGCAGCGCGGCCACCGCGGAGACGGTGCCGTGCATGCCGGGCATGCCCAGGTTCTGCGGATGGCTGTCCGGGAACGCGCCGCGGGCCATCAGCGTGGTGACCACCGGGATGCCGGTGAGCTCGGCCAGCTCGGCCAGCTGCTCGCTGGCCTCGCCGCGGATCACGCCGCCGCCGACGTAGAGCACCGGCTTGCGCGCCTCGGCGATCAGCTTGGCGGCCTCGCGGATCTGCCGGTTGTGCGGCTTGGTGTTCGGCTTGTAACCGGGCAGCTCGAACTGCGGGGGCCACGCGAAGGTGCACTCCCCCTGCAGGATGTCCTTGGGGATGTCGACCAGCACCGGTCCGGGGCGCCCACTGGCGGCGATGTGGAAGGCCTCGGCGATGACGCGGGCGATGTCGTCACCGTCACGCACCAGGAAGTTGTGCTTGGTGACCGGCATCGTGATGCCCGAGATGTCGGCTTCCTGGAACGCGTCGGTGCCGATCAGCGCACGGCCGACCTGCCCGGTGATCGCCACTATCGGGATCGAGTCCATGTAGGCGTCGGCCAGCGGGGTCACCAGGTTGGTCGCCCCGGGACCCGAGGTGGCCATGCACACACCGACCCGGCCGGTCGCGTGGGCGTAACCGCTGGCCGCGTGTCCGCCGCCCTGCTCGTGCCGCACCAGCACGTGGCGCAGCTTCTGTGAGTCGAACAGCGGGTCGTAGACCGGGAGCACCGCCCCACCCGGGATACCGAAGATGACCTCGACGCCGAGTTCCTCAAGCGATCGGATGACCGCCTGCGCTCCGCTCATCTGTTGCGGGGCAATGGTATTCGGTTTGCGTATGGTTTGCGACGGGGCTGTCGCGGAGTTTTGCTTCGCGGTAGCCGCTGTCCCGTTCGTCGGGGTCTCCGACTGCTCGGGCGGTCGCGTGGTGGGTGCGCTCACGGTGTCCTCTGGTCTTTCTCGGTCGGCTTATCTTCTCAAATCGGTGCTGAGGCAACAAAAAACCCTCGCCAGCCCGGCGGCTGTACGAGGGTTGCGCGTCGATGCTGTTGTGCTATGCCCGAAGCAGGGCCAGCGCGGCATCAACGCGCAACCCAATTACTACGAGCATGGTCTGCATAGCAGACGACGGTAGCCGCCGGACTCTCGATAGGTCAAATCCGGGTGCCCCGACCAGCACGTGCGTCGGGAGCGGAGCGGTCCGGTGCAATGATTGAGGCATGCGTACTCGTTCGACTTCGGAGTCGGCCCCCGTCGTCGTCAGGATCTCCCCGATGGCACATGTGGCGATCGGCTTCCTGTCGGTGGCCATGCTGGCCGTGGTGTTCGCCGGCCCGGGATGGTTCATCCTGTTCTTTCTGATCCCGGCGTTGCTGTCGGTGTTCGTGATGCGCAACCGCACCATCGCAGGCAGGGACACGGTGACCGCACGCACGATGCTCGGCAGCCGGACCGTGCGCTGGGAGGACATCGCCGGCCTGCGGTTCGGACGCACCGCGTGGGCGGTCGCTCAGCTGCGCGACGGTACCGAACTGGGATTGCCGGCGGTGACGTTCTCGACGTTGCCGATCCTGGCCGCCGCCAGCGGCGGGCGGGTCCCCAACCCGTATCAGTAGCGGGGGTCAGGCGAGCGGGTTGGCGCCGTTGAGCAGCACCCAGATCGCGACGCCGGCGCCGACGCCCAGCACGAGTGCGGCGAAGGAGCCGATGAACGGGCGGCGCGCCCAGCCACGGCCGGCGTCCAGGCCGTAGCGGCCCGGGCCGACGAGGATGATCGCCGCCACCGCGCACACCAGCACGAGCTGGTATTCGTGGCCGTCGGTCAGGAACGAGGACAGCCGGGCCTCTTCGTGGGCGATCGTGGCTTCGGCCAGCACCGAGGTGATCAGGTAGCCCAGCGCCCCGGCTGCGGCGATCGGGGTGAACAGACCGATCACCAGGAGCACGCCTGCGGCGATCTGACCGCCTGCGGCCACGTAGGTCAGGATGTCGGCGTGCTGGAATCCGACGTCGGTCAGCGATTGGCGGAAGCCGTCCAGGCCGGGACCGCCCCACCAGCCGAACACCTTCTGCAGTCCGTGACCGATGAGCAGCACGCCGACGGCCACGCGCAGCAGGAGCAGGCCGAGATCCTGGGTGCCGCGGCGATCGTCGCGGCGGTCCGGGTCGACGACGCCGACCTCGGTGGGCGCCGCGGTCGCACCGTAGGCGCCCGGGGCCAGCCCGGCGCCCGGCTGCACGTACGGCAGCGGGTCGGGGTCGTTGAGCAAGCCGAACGGCTGCGGCTGACCGGCGGGCTTGGCCGAGTCGTAGCGGGGAATCGCGGTGGTCTCGAAGTCACCGCCGTAGTTCGCCGAGGGAAGGTCGTCTTCCGGGTCCACCAGGCTCGCCGACGAGGGCCGCCCAGCCGAATCGTCGGGCCGCTGCCAGGGGCCGGGATCATGGGGGCTCGTCACGTCAGCCAGGGTAAGTGCTACACCGCCCGGAGACGGGAATTGGCGCGGCGCGTTGAGCACCTGTTTCTGTCACCCGGCGCAGGTCGCGGCGGGGAGCCCGTGGCGGGCACTGTTCGGCGATCCGTAACCTGGCCTGCATGAGCGAGCGTCGGTCGTGGGGACCTTTCGTCGTGCTGCTGAGCGCGGCGCTGCTTGCCGGTCCGGCTGCGCCCGGTTCGACTCCGCGCAGTCCCAGCCGTTCACGACCGAACCGCAACTGGCTCCCGGCCCGACCTCGACGCCGCCGCCGCCCCCTCCCCTGCCGGCCAAACCGTTCCCGAAGGAATGCCCGGCCCCCGGCGTCATGCAGGGCTGCCTGGAGAGCACCAGCGGCCTGATCATGCTGCCCGACAGCCAGTCCGCGCTGGTGGCCGAGCGCACGACCGGCGCGGTCAAGCAGGTGTCGGTGCGCGCCGAACCGGTCACCAAACTCGTCATTCCCGTCGACCCGGCCGGCGACGGCGGCCTGATGGACATCGTGATGTCGCCGACGTTCGTCCAGGACCGGCTGATGTACGCCTACATCAGCACGCCCACCGACAACCGGGTGGTGCGCATCGTCGAGGGCGATCCGCCCAAGCCGATCCTGACCGGCATCCCCAAGGGCGCCACGGGTAACACCGGTTCGTTGATCTTCACCAGCCCGACCACGTTGTTGGTGCAGACCGGTGACGCCGGAAACCCCGCCCTGGCCGCCGATCCGGGCTCGCTGGCGGGCAAGCTGCTGCGGATCGAGCAGCCGACGACGGTCGACCAGGCGCCGACCACGACCGCCCTGTCCGGGCTGGGCCCGGGCGGCGGCGTGTGCATCGATCCTTCCGACGAGTCGCTCTACGTCACCGACCGGACGCCGACCGCCGACCGGCTGCAACGCATCACCAAGGACTCCAAGGTCTCGACGGTGTGGACGTGGCCGGACCGGCCCGGGGTGGCGGGCTGCGCCGCGCTGGACGGCACCGTGCTGGTCAATCTCGTCAACGTCAAGCAGACCGTCGCGGTGCGCATGGCGCCCGAAACCGGTGCGGTGACCGGGGATCCGGAGGTGGTCCGCGAGGATCAGCACGGGCACGCATGGGCGCTGCAGGTCTCACCGGACGGCAACGTGTGGGGCGCCACGGTGAACAAGACCTCCGGCGACGCGATGCGGCTCGACGACGTGGTGTTCCCGCTGTTCCCGCAGGGCGGCGGCTTCCCGCGCACCAACGCCGACAACACCTGACCCGCGATATCCGCCTGGGACGGGCTGGTGGCGGCGCCGCTCAGCTCGGGCCCGAACCCGGCAGCCGGAGCATCAGACGCGTCCCGCCCTGCGGACTGACCTCCAACGAGGCTGTGCCGCCGTGGATCTCGGCCTGCTGGGCGACCAGCGCCAAACCCAGGCCCGATCCCGACCGGGACGCGGTGGTGCCCCGGTGGAAACGTTCGAAGACCTCGGTGCGCTCCTCTTCGGGGACCCCGGAACCGTTGTCGTCGACGGCGATCTCCACCCCCGCCTGCGAGCTGACCACGCTGAGCCGGATCTGGCTCGCGCCACCGTGTTTGACGGCGTTGGCGATGGCGTTGTCGATCACCAGTCGCAGCCCGGCCGGCATGCCGAGCATCAGCACCGTCGTCGACGAGGCCAGCGACACCTCGACCCCGGGATAGTTGCGCATCGCATCGTGGGCGGCGCGGTCGAGCAGTTCGGCGACGTCGACCGGGACGAAGTCCTCGACGGTGGTCAGCTGTCCCTGGGCCAGCCGCTCCAGCGCGGTCAGGGTCGCCTCGATCCGGGACTGGGTCCGGATCACGTCGCTGATCACTTCTTCACGCTGCTCGGCGCCGAGGTCCAGCGTCGCGAGCACCTCCAGGTTCGTGCGCATCGCGGTCAGCGGGGTGCGTAGCTCGTGGGATGCCACCGACGCGAAGTCGCGCGCCGTCTCCAGCGCGGCCCGGGTGCGTTGCTGCTCGTCACCGATCCGGGCCAGCATCCCCTCCACGGCCTCGGAGATCTCGACCGCCTCCCACACCCCACGTACCTGCACCTCGTCGGGGGCGGACTGGGCGTTGATGGCCCGCGCCTGCTGAGCGAGCAGCCGGAACGGGTTGACCATGATCAGGCCGATGACCCAGCCGATCAGCAACGTGCCCAGGATCACCCCGAAACAGATCCAGAACACCCGCCAGTGCAGGGAGTCGATGCGGGCCTGGGTGTCGGCCAGCGGCGCGCCGAGGGCGATCGACGCGGTGCCGGTGGTGATGGTGCGCACCCGGTACTCGACACCGTCGATGGTGGCGTCGGAGTAGCCGTTGGGCCGTTCGGGCAGCACGATGTCGGGCGGCGTCGACACGGTGATCGCACCGATGCGCGCGGTGCGCACCAGTCCGCCCTCGGCGGGTTCGGGACCGACACCGTCCTGGGCGCTGCGCAGCAGCGTGGTGACGTCGCCGAGGCTGGACAACGAATCCAGCCTGCGGTCGAGCTGGTCGTACTGGTCGTTGGTGACACCAACCCAGACCCACACACCCAGTGTGAGCACCAGGATGATGACCCCGAGCTGGGAGAGAATGACAATCGACCGCAGCGACAGCATCCGCAGCGGATGCTGCAGGACGCGGAAGACCAGGTCCTGGACGCGCCTCATCTAGCCACAGGCGGCCATGACCAGTTCACGCACTCGCGCCGCATCGGCCTGTCCCTTCGTCGCCTTCATCACCGCGCCGACGATCGCACCGGCGGCCTGCACCTTGCCGCCGCGGATCTTCTCGGCGATGTCCGGGTTGGCGGCCAGCGCCTCGTCCACCGCGGCCTGGATCAGCGAGTCGTCGCGCACCACGGCCAGCCCGCGATCGGTCATCACCTGCTCGGGCTCGCCCTCACCGGCCAGCACCCCCTCGACGACCTGGCGGGCCAGCTTGTTGGACAGCTTGCCCTCGTCGACGAGCTTGACCACCGCGGCGACCTGGGCCGGGGTGATCGGCAGATCCGACACCTCCACCCCGTCCTCGTTGGCCTTCTGCACCAGGAAATTGCCCCACCACGCGCGCGCGGCGTCGCTGGACGCGCCGTGCTCGACCGTCGCGGCGATCAGATCCAGCGCACCGATGTTGACCAGGTCGCGCATCACCTCGTCGGAGATTCCCCAGTCCTGCTGAATCCGCTTGCGCGCCAGCCACGGAAGCTCGGGCAGGGTGCCCCGCAACCGTTCCACCAGCTCGGCGCTGGGCGCCACCGGCTCCAGGTCCGGTTCCGGGAAGTAGCGGTAGTCCTGCGCGGTCTCCTTGCTGCGGCCCGGCGAGGTGTAGCCGTCCTCGTGGAAGTGCCGGGTCTCCTGCACGACGGTGCCGCCGCCCTCCAGAACCGCTGCCTGCCTGCGCATCTCGTAGCGGACGGCGACCTCGACACTCTTGAGCGAGTTCACGTTCTTGGTCTCGGTGCGGGTACCGAACTCGGCCTGCCCGATCGGCTTGAGCGACACGTTGGAGTCGCAGCGCATCGAGCCCTGGTCCATCCGGACGTCGGAGACGTTCAACGCGCGCAACAGGTCCCGCAGTGCGGTGACGTAGGCGCGGGCGATCTCCGGAGCCCGCGCCCCGGTCCCTTCGACGGGCTTGGTGACGATCTCGATCAGCGGGACACCGGAGCGGTTGTAGTCGGCCAGCGAGGTCGTCGCGCCCGAGATGCGGCCGGTGTCGCTGCCCAGGTGGGTCAGCTTGCCGGTGTCCTCCTCCATGTGGGCGCGCTCGATCTCGATCCGCCACGTCGTGCCGTCGTCGAGGGGCACGTCGAGGTAGCCGTTGATCGCGATCGGCTCGTCGTACTGGGAGATCTGGTAGTTCTTCGGCTGGTCCGGGTAGAAGTAGTTCTTCCGGGCGAACCGGCCCCACGGGGCGATGTCGCAGTTCAGCGCCAGGCCGATGCGGATCGCGGACTCCACTGCGGCCTCGTTGAGCACCGGCAGCGAGCCGGGCAGACCGAGGCAGACCGGGCACACCTGGGTGTTGGGTTCGGCGCCGAAGCTGTTGGCGCATCCGCAGAACATCTTGGTCGCGGTCGACAGCTCGACGTGCACCTCCAGGCCCAGAACGGGCTCGTACCTGGCGATGACCTCGTCGTAATCGAGCAGCTCAGCGGTAGCGACAGACATGTCACCGATCCTAATGGGTCGCCTTTTCGCCGCGAACAGACACGAACGCGCGGGCGAATCAGCCGAAGAACTCGGCGGCGTCGTCGTAGCGGCTCTGCGGCACCAGCTTGAGCTGGCGGACCGCCTCCTCCAGCGGCACCCGGCCGATCTCCTGGCCCCGCAGCGACACCATCATCCCGTACTCGCCGGCGTGTGCGGCGTCGGCGGCGTTGACGCCGAACCGGGTGGCCAGCACGCGGTCGTAGGCGGTGGGCGTCCCGCCGCGCTGCACGTGGCCGAGCACCGTGACGCGGACCTCCTTGTTGATCCGCTTCTCCACCTCGACCGCGAGCTGCTGGGCCACGCCGGTGAACCGCTCGTGACCGAACTCGTCGATGCCGCCGCTGCGCAGCTGCATGGAGCCCTCGGCCGGCTTCGCGCCCTCGGCGACCACGCAGATGAAGTGCGAATCACCGCGCACGAAGCGCTGTTTGACCAGCCGGCACACCTCTTCGACGTCGAACGGCTGCTCGGGGATCAGGGTCATGTGGGCTCCCGAGGCCAGCCCGGCGTTGAGCGCGATCCAGCCGGCGTGGCGGCCCATCACCTCGACCAGCATCACCCGCTGATGGGATTCGGCGGTGCTGTGCAGCCGGTCGATGGCCTCGGTCGCGACGGTCAGCGCGGTGTCGTGGCCGAACGTCACGTCGGTGCAGTCGATGTCGTTGTCGATCGTCTTGGGCACCCCGACGACGGGGACGTTCTCCTCGGACAGCCAGTGCGCGGCGGTCAGTGTGCCCTCTCCCCCGATCGGGATGAGCACGTCGATGCCGTTGTCCTCCAGCGTCTGCTTGATCTGGTCCAGCCCGGCCCGCAGTTTGTCGGGGTTGACCCGTGCGGTACCGAGCATGGTGCCGCCCTTGGCGAGCAGCCGGTCGTTGCGGTCGTCGTTGCGCAGCTGGACCCGCCGGTCCTCCAGCAGCCCACGCCATCCGTCCTGGAAACCGACCACCGACGATCCGTACCGCGCGTCACAGGTGCGGACCACCGCGCGGATCACGGCGTTCAGCCCTGGACAGTCACCTCCGCCGGTCAGCACTCCGATACGCATGACACCATCTAACCCGCTCAGAGCGCGGTCGGCATCGGTCCTCGCGCGGTTTCGTAGGCCGCACCCACCCGATAGAGGCGGTCGTCGGCCAGCGCGGGCGCCATGATCTGCAGGCCTACGGGCAGATTGTCGTCGGCCGACAGCCCCGACGGCACCGACATCCCGCAGTGCCCGGCCAGGTTCAACGGCAGCGTGCACAGGTCGAACAGGTACATGGCCAGCGGATCGTCGACCTTCTCCCCGAGGCGGAACGCCGTGGACGGAGTAGCAGGCGAGACCAGCACGTCGACGCTGCGGTAGGCCTGCTCGAGGTCGCGCGCGATCAGCGTGCGCACCTTCTGGGCCTGGTTGTAATAGGCGTCGTAGTAGCCGGCCGACAGCGCGTAGGTGCCGATCATGATGCGGCGCTTGACCTCGGGGCCGAAGCCGGCCGCCCGGGTGATCGCCATGACCTCCTCGGCACTGTGGGTGCCGTCGTCGCCGGCCCGCAGCCCGTAACGCATGCCGTCGAACTTCGCCAGGTTCGACGACACCTCCGACGGCAGGATCAGGTAGTAGGCGGGCAGCGAGTAGTCGAAGTGCGGGCAGTCGACCTCGCTGATCTCGGCGCCGAGCGCGGTCAGCTGCTCGACGGCGGCGTTGAACGACGCGAGCACGCCGGGCTGGTAGCCCTCGCCGCTGCGCAGCTGCTTGACCACGCCGATGCGCACACCGTTGAGGTCGCCCTCGGCGCCTGCGCGGGCGGCGCCGACGATGTCGGGCACCGGAGCGTCCACCGACGTCGAGTCCCTCGGGTCGTGCCCCGCGATGACCTGGTGCAGCAGCGCGGTGTCGAGCACGGTGCGCGCGCACGGCCCGCCCTGGTCCAGCGACGACGCGCATGCCACCAGCCCGTACCGGGACACCGTGCCGTAGGTCGGCTTCACGCCCACGGTGGCCGTCAGCGCGGCGGGCTGGCGGATCGATCCGCCGGTGTCGGTGCCGATGGCCAGCGGGGCCTGGAACGCCGCGAGCGCCGCGGCACTGCCGCCGCCCGACCCGCCGGGCACCCGGTCGGTGTCCCACGGGTTGCGGGTGGGGCCGTACGCCGAGTTCTCCGTCGACGACCCCATCGCGAACTCGTCCATGTTGGTCTTGCCCAGGATCGGGATGCCCGCGGCGCGCAGCTTCGCGGTGACCGTCGCGTCGTAGGGCGAGGTCCAGCCGTCCAGGATCTTGGATCCGCAGGTGGTGGGCATGTCGGTGGTCGTGAAGACGTCCTTGAGCGCCAGCGGCACACCGGCCAGCGGGGAGGCCGGTTCGGCGCCGGCTGCCGCCGCCTTGTCCACCGCCGCGGCGGCTTCCAGTGCCCGGTCCGCGGCGACGTGCAGGAACGCGTGGTACTGCTCGTCGGTGGCCGCGATCTGGTCCAGGCAGGCCTGGGTCACCTCGGTCGAGGACACCTCCTTGGCCGCGATCTTCGCCGCGAGGGTGGCGGCGTCCAGCCTGATCAGCTCGGTGTCGGTCATTCGGGCTCTCCTAGGATTCGCGGCACCGCGAAGCGCCCGTCGGCGGCGTTCGGCGCGGCGGCCAGCGCGTCGTCCTGGGACAGGCTCGGCTGCGGGTCGTCGGACCGGAACACGTTGACGTCGGTCAACGGGTTGTCGGTGGCTTCGACGCCGGTGACGTCGACGGCCTGGATCTGGCCGACATGGCCCAGGATGGCGTCCAACTGACCGACAAAGCTGTCCAATTCGCTGTCGGTCAGGGCGAGTCGAGCGAGACGCGCCAAGTGCGCTACCTCGTCGCGGGAGATCTGTGACACGGCCACCAACCCTAGTTCAACCCGCTCGCGGCCCGACGTCGGCCGAGCCGACAAGAGCTCGGTCGCCCGAGTCGCCCGGTCGGGGCGGTCCGTGACACAGTGTTGGCCGTGCCTTCGTATCTGCTGCGGGTCCAGCTCGAGGACAGGCCGGGCAGCCTCGGTTCCCTGGCCGTCGCGCTGGGCTCGGTGGGCGCCGACATTCTGTCCCTGGACGTGGTGGAACGCTCCGCCGGTTACGCGGTCGACGATCTGGTGGTCGAGCTTCCGTTGGGCGCGATGCCCGACATGCTGATCACCGCCGCCGAGAAGCTCAAGGGCGTCTACGTCGACAGCATCCGCCCGCACACCGGGCTGCTGGAGGCGCACCGCGAGCTGGAGCTGATCGATCACGTGGCCGCGGCCGACGGCACGCTCAAGCGGCTGCAGGTACTGGTCGACGAGGCGCCGCGGGTGCTGCGGGTCGGCTGGTGCACCGTCGTGCAACTGACCGACACCGGTTCCGAGCGCGTGGTGGGCAGCGCTGGCGCCCCCGAGACACAGGCCGCCGAGACGCCCTGGTTGCCGCTGCAGCGCGCCGCGGCGCTGGACGCGACCGCGGACTGGGTGCCCCAGGTGTGGCGCGACATGGACACCACGCTGGCGGCCGCGCCGCTGGGCGATCCGCGGACTGCGATGCTGCTCGGCCGCCCCGGTGGGCCGGCGTTCCGCCCGAGTGAGGTCGCCCGCCTCGGCTACCTGGCCGGCATCGTCACCACGATCATCAGCTGACGCGTCCCGACTGTCGGACTCCTCACCGCGGCTCGTCCCCCGCCGCTTGATCGTCCTCCGAGGGGGGCCCGCTCTCCAGCAGCCGGCGGAAGCCGTCCTCGTCGAGCACCGGCACGCCCAGTTCGATCGCCTTGTCGTACTTGGATCCGGGCGCGTCACCGGCGACGACGTAGGCGGTCTTCTTCGACACCGACCCGACCGCCTTGCCGCCGCGGGCGATGATCGCCTCCTTGGCCTCGTCCCGGCTGTAGCTCGCCAGCGAGCCGGTCACCACGATCGACAGTCCCTCCAGCGTGCGCTCGATGCTGGCGTCGCGCTCGTCGGCCATCCGCACGCCGGCCGCGCGCCATTTGTCGACGATCGCGCGGTGCCAGTCGACGGTGAACCATTCGGTGACCGCCGCCGCGATCGTCGGCCCGACCCCCTCGGTGGCGGCCAGCTGTTCCTCGGAGGCGGCGACGATCGCGTCCAGGCTGCCGAACTCGGTGGCCAGCGCGCGGGCTGCGGTGGGCCCGACGTGCCTGATCGACAGCGCGACGAGCACCCGCCACAGCGGTTGGGATTTGGCCTTGCCCAGATTGGCCAGCAGCCGCTTGCCGTTGGCCGAGAGCTCCCCCGCTTTGGTGGTGAACAGCTCGGTGCGCAGCAGGTCCTCGGCGGTCAGGTCGAACAGGTCGCCTTCGTCCGTGATCGCCCCCGACTGCAGCAGCGCGGTGGCGGCTTCGTAGCCGAGGCCCTCGATGTCGAACGCGCCGCGGCCGGCGACGTGAAACACGCGCTCCCGCAACTGCGCCGGGCAGGTGCGCGAGTTGGGGCAGCGGATGTCGGCGTCGCCCTCCTTGGCCGGGGCCAGCGCGGTGCCGCACTCCGGGCAGTGGGTGGGCATGTGGAACTCGCGTTCGGTGCCGTCGCGCAGGTCGACGACCGGGCCGAGCACCTCCGGGATCACGTCGCCCGCCTTGCGGATCACCACGGTGTCGCCGATCAGCACGCCCTTGCGTTTGACCTCCGACCCGTTGTGCAGCGTCGCCAGCCCGACGGTGGACCCGGCGATCTTCACCGGCTCCATGTACGCGAACGGGGTGACCCGGCCGGTGCGGCCGACGTTGACCCGGATGTCGAGCAGCTTGGTCTGCGCCTCCTCGGGCGGGTACTTGTAGGCCACCGCCCACCGCGGTGCGCGCGAGGTGGCCCCGAGGCGACGCTGCAGTGCCACGTCGTCGACCTTGACCACCAGGCCGTCGATCTCGTGCTCGACGTCGTGCCGGTGCTCTCCCCAGTAGGCGATGCGCTCGGTGACCGCGTCGAGGCCCTTGACCTGGGCGGTGTGGGTGGACACCGGCAGGCCCCACGCCTTCAGCGCGCGGTAGGCGTCGTGCAGGGTCTTGAACGGATAGCCGCCTGCGCTCTCGATGTGGCCCAGCCCGTGGCAGATCATCCGCAGCCTGCGCCGGGCGGTCACCGCCGGGTTCTTCTGCCGCAGCGAACCGGCCGCGCTGTTGCGCGGGTTGGCGAACGGCGGCTTGCCCTCGGCGACCAGCCCCGCGTTGAGGTCCTCGAAGTCGGCCACCCGGAAGAACACCTCGCCACGCACTTCGAGGACTTTGGGAACCGGGAATTCGTCTGTGCCGGTGAGTTTCTCGGGAATGTCATCGATGGTGCGGGCGTTCAGGGTGACGTCCTCGCCGGTGCGCCCGTCGCCGCGGGTGGCCGCCCGGACCAGCCGCCGTCCCGGTAGACCAGCGCCAGCGCGACCCCGTCGATCTTCAACTCGCACAGATACTGCGCGTCCGCGCCGATCTCGCTCTTGATCCGGGCGGCCCACGCGGCCAGCTCGTCCGGGGTGAACACGTTGTCCAGGCTGAGCATGCGCTCGAGATGCTCGGCGGCGGTGAAGTCGGTGGCGAACCCGGCGCCGCCGACGAGCTGGGTCGGCGAGTCCGGGGTGCGCAGCTCCGGGTGGTCGTCCTCCAGCGTCTGCAGCCGGCGCAGCATCTCGTCGAACTCGGCGTCGCTGACGATCGGGGCGTCCCGGACGTAGTAGCGGAACTGATGCTCGCGGACCTGGTCGGCGAGCTCCTGCCACTGCCGGCGCAGCGCGGCGTCGGGCGCGTCGTCGGACTGCTCGGCCAGCACTGCCTCGGGATCCGGGGCCACCTCGGGACTCACCCTGGCAGGCTATCGAAGACCGCCGACACCGCTCCGCTGCGTAGGCTGCTCCCCATGCCGCACCCGCTGATGTTCGGCGACGACGACCCCGGCCTGGCCGAACTCCGGGACATCGCCCTCGGTTTTCCCGGGGCCTTCGAGAAGATCTCCTGGGGCAGGCCGGTGTTCTGCGTGCCGAAGATGTTCGCCATGTACGGCGGAAGCGTCAAGACCTCCACCAAGGGCCGGTACCTGCAGTACCCGCACTCGGTGCTGGTCAAGGTCGACGAGAGCGACCGGCGCGCGCTCGAACAGGACGCCAGGTTCTTCTTCCCGGCCTACCTGGGCCCCTTCGGCTGGCTCGGACTCGACCTGGACGCCGCGCCGGTGGACTGGGCCGAGGTCACCGAACTGCTCGACGCGTCCTACCGGATGACCGCGGCGAAGAAATTGATCCGACAGCTCGACGACGCCTGACCCCGGCATGATTCGATCGGAGACACCATGACCTTCTCAAGCCCCTTCCCCGAAGTCGACATCCCCACGGCCAGCGTCTATGACTACCTGTTCTCCGGGTTCTCCGGACCCGAGGACCCGGACCTGGACCGGGTCGCGCTGATCGACGCGAAAAGCGGCCGCAAGACCACCTACCGCGAGATGCTCGACCGGGTCGACTCCTTCGCAGGCGCGCTGGCCGCGCGCGGCATCGGTGTCGGCGACGTCGTCGGCCTGCTCGCACCCAACAGCTCGGCGTTCGCCGTCGCGTTCCACGGCATCCTGCGCGCCGGCGCGACGGCGACGACGATCAACGCGTTGTTCACCGCCAAGGACATCGCCAAGCAGCTGGGCGACTCCAAGGCGACCACGTTGATCACGGTGACCCCACTGGCGGCCCAGGCCAAGGAGGCTGCCGCCGCGGCCGGGCTCGCCGACGAGAACCTCATCGTGCTCGACGGTCCGGGCCGCGCCGCGGACGGTCATCCGAATGCGGCCGACATACTGGAGTCGGGAGGCCCTGCGCCCCAGGTGAATTTCGCGCCGTCGTCGCATCTGGCGGTGCTGCCGTACAGCTCCGGCACGACGGGCAACCCCAAAGGGGTGATGCTGACCCACCGCAACCTCGTCGCCAACGTCGCGCAGATCCGGCCGCTGCACGGCATGCAGCCCCACGACGTGGTGCTGGCCGTGCTGCCGTTCTTCCACATTTACGGGATGACCGTGCTGCTCAACGCCGCTCTGCACGCCCGCGCCACCCTGGTCATCATGCCCAGCTTCGACCTCGGCGAGTTCCTGGGCAACATCGCCGAACACCGGTGCACCATCGCGTTCATCGCCCCGCCGGTGGCGGTGGCCCTGGCCAAGCACCCACTCGTCGACGACCACGACCTGTCCTCGCTGAACGTGGTGATGTCCGGAGCAGCGCCGCTGGACGCCGACCTCGGTCACGCCGTCGCGAACCGGTTGCACTGCAAGGTGGTTCAGGGCTACGGCATGAGTGAGCTCAGCCCGGTCAGCCACATCACCCCGTTCGACGGCGGCCTGGCCGACATGCACGAGGAAGCGCCATTGAGTTCGGTCGGGTGGACGGTGTCCAACGCCGCCTCCAAGCTCGTCGACCCCGAGACCGGCGAGGAGATCGCCGTTCCGGCAGAGGGTTTGAGCAAGACCGGGGAACTCTGGTTCAAGGGCCCGAACGTGATGGCCGGCTACCTGAACAACGACGAGGCGACCAGGTCGACCATCGACGACGACGGCTGGCTGCACACCGGCGATCTCGCCCAGGTCGACGCCCGGGGCCTGGTGTACATCGTCGACCGGCTCAAGGAGCTGATCAAGTACAAGGGCTACCAGGTGCCGCCGGCCGAACTGGAGGCGGTGCTGCTGTCGCACCCGGACATCGCCGACGCGGCGGTGGTCGGTGCACTCGACGCCGACGGTGAAGAGGTGCCGAAAGCGTTCGTGGTCAAGCAGTCCGGTGCGGACCTCACCGAGGACGAGGTGATCGAGTTCGTCGCCGGGCACGTTGCGCCGTACAAGAAGGTCCGGATGGTGACGTTCATCGACGCCGTGCCGAAATCGGCCTCGGGCAAGATCCTCCGCAAGGATCTGCGCACCCAGAGCTAGGCCGGGGCTAGCGCCGCCACAGCTGGTCGCGGCCCCGGCGCTTGGCGTCGTAGAGCGCCCGGTCCGCACGGGCGACGGTGTCGCCCAACGTGTCCGCAGGCAGGTGGGCGGTGTAGCCGACCGAGCACGTCTGACCGAAGGGCACGCAGCGGCGCAACCGGTTCAGGATCGTCTCCGCCTGCTCCGGCGCGGTGGCCGGCAGCGCCACGATGAACTCTTCTCCGCCCCAGCGCGCGAAGATGTCGTCACTGCGGATCACCGCCGCCGCGGCGGCGGCGAAGTGCTGCAGCAGCGCGTCGCCCACCGTGTGGCCGCGGGTGTCGTTGAACGCCTTGAAGTTGTCCAGATCGATGACCGCCACGGTCATCGGGACGGCGTCGGCGCCGGCGAGCCGTGCCGCGACCCGGGCGTCCCAGGCGCGCCGGTTCAGCGCGCCGGTCAGCGGATCGGTGGACGCGGAGTGTTTCAGCGCCGCGTGCGCGGCCGCGACCGCGGACACGTCGCGGACCTCCAGCTGCACACTGAGCTCACCGGCGTGTTCGATCGCCGTGCAGTTGAACTCGACGACGATCTCGCTGCCGTCCATCCGCAGCAGCGACCCACGCTGGGCGCGGGCCAGGATGCCGCCGGAGACGATCTTGTCGAGCAGCGCCTGGGCGAGCGACCGGAAGCGCTCCGGCACGAAGGCCAGACCGGGCGTCGCGGTGATCTGCTCGGCGCTCTGTCCGCCGAGCAGCGTGACGGCTTCGCTGTTGACGTAGACCAGTCCGCCGCCGTCGTCGATGACGACGACCGCAGCGGGTGACTGCTCGACCAGGGTGCGCCACCGCTGTTCGGCCGCCGCGTGCGCGGCGCGCGCGGTGGCCAGCTCGGTCACGTCGGTGGACACCCCGCCGGTGCCGATGACCTCCCCGTCGTCGTCGAACAGCGGAAATTTCGTCGAGCGGTAGATGTGCGCGGATCCGTCCGGGTGCACGACCTCCTCGGTGAACACCCGCCGCTCCCGGCTGGCCATGATCTGCAGGTCGTTGCGCCGGTAGTCGTCGGCGATGTCGGCATCGAAGAAGTCGTGGTCGGTCCCGCCGACCAATGATCCCCGGGCCCGGGTGACGATTTCGAGCGCGCGGTTGGCCATCACGAACCGGCCGTCGACGTCCTTGGCGTACACCAGCACGTCGGTGTGCTGCAGTACCGCCGCCAGCATCGGCTGCTGATCGCGCAACACCGTCCCGGCCGCGGGCGTGCGGACGTGCTCGGGGGCGTGCCGCGGCAGGCCGCGCAGGTGCAGCAGGCCCACCACCTGCTCGGCCAGCGTCTGCAGGTGCGCGCGCTGGGCGGCGGTCAGAACCCGGGGCACGAGGTCCATCACGGACAGGGTGCCCAGCGCGTGCCCGTCGTCGGTGACCAGCGGGGCCCCGGCGTAGAACCGCGGGCGCAGACCGCCGAAAGTCACCGGCGCTGCGTCGAAGCGCGGGTCGAGGTGTGTGTCAGGGATTTCCATCAGCGCCGTGTCGGCGACGACCTGGGTACAGAACGACCGCTCGCGGGGGATCTCGGTGATGTCGAGGCCGTGGCCGGATTTGACCCACAGCCGGGTCGCGTCGACGAAGCCGATGAGCGCGAGCGGCGCCTCGCACACATATGCCGCGAGCGCGGCCAACCGGTCGAACGACTCCTCGGCAGCGGTGTCGAGGATCTCGTAGGAGCCCAGTGCCCGAAGACGCGGAACCTCGCCGGGAAGATGACTCCCGGACGACCCGCGCGGGCTCGAGAGCATCCTCGAGAGCATCTCCGACAACTACACCCATCCCTGCGTCTTCGGCGCCTCCCATGGCCGAGCCCGGCCGCGCCTACCCGAGAGTAGACGAGTACGCGCCGGTGTTCCCGACTTTCAGACCGCCTCGGGGTCCTCGGCCAGTCCGTCGGCGGCCCGCTGGGCCAACTCGATCGCGGTACGCGCCCATGCCTGGGTGGCCCCGGCCAGCCCGCAGCCCGGCGTGATTCCGACCCGGTGGCGCAACACATCCCGGCTGAATCCGAGCCGGTCGGTCACCGAGGCCACCGATGCCGCGACCTGTTCTGCCGACAGGCGCGCGTCAGGGGCGACGGCGGGGACCGCGCCGAGCAGCACTGTGCGGTCGGACTCGACGAACTCCCCGATGCCGTCCAGGTCGGCAGGCGTGAGCATCGCGATGTCCACCGCAACCGCGCTGATTGCACTGCGTTGCAACAGTTTCCACGGAACATCAGCTGCGCAGCAATGCACCGCGACCTCGCCGCCGACGACCTCGACACACTCGTCGAGCAGTGCGGTGGCCACGGATTCGTCGACCGGGTGCACCGGGTTCAGGCTGCTCACCCCGGTGAGCCGGCCCGCCAGCGCGGCCGGCAGCAACGGCTCGTCGAACTGGACCACCACCGGGCTCTCCAGTCGACGGGCCAGAGCGGCGCGGTGCGTGGCCACCCCCTCGGCCAGCGACGCGGTCAGGTCGCGGACCGCGCCCTGATCGGTGAGCGCCCGGTGTCCCCCGCCGAGTTCCAGACTCGAGGCCAGGGTCACCGGGCCGGGCGCCTGGATCTTCACCGCTCGGTCCGCGCCGCGCAGACCGGCCTTCTCCCAGGCCTCCTCCAGCGCATCGAGGTCCTCGTCGAGCAGGCTGACCGCCCGCCGGGTCGCCGAGCGGCGGCCCTGGGCGATGCGGTAGCCGCGCGGCACCGTGTCGAGCGCGATGTCGACGAGGAAAGCCGCCGCCCGGCCGATCAGGTCGGCGCCGACGCCGCGGGCGGGAAGTTCGACCAGATGGGGCAGGCGGTGCAGCTCACCGACGACCACCTCGGCGGCTTCCCGGGCCGAGGTGCCCGGCCAGGATCCGATTCCGGTCGCGGTCGCGAAGACAGTCACTCGCCCGACGATATTCGACCGCCTAAAGTCAGGGCATGACGGGCCGCGCATCGGCGCTGCTGTGGTGCGCGATGGTGCTCATGACGGTCGGGTGCATCCAGCAGGTCGGCGGCGCCCCGCTGCGCGCGGCGCCCGGTGTGGACGAGGACTCCCTGTCTCCGGTCGACGTGGACACCGTGCTGCTCGACCGCGAACAGATGCAGGCGGTGACCGGTTCCGGCCGGCAGCTGACCGCGATCCCGGGCACTGACAGCAAGGTTCCGGTGGACATCGATTTCCTGGCCGAAAGCCTTCCGCCGCAATGTGAATGGATCTACGCCGAGACCCAGGTCTTCGGGCCCGAGGTCGAGGAGTTCCACAAGCTGACCTTCCAGAACCCTGCGCGGGGCGCGCTGATCTCCCAGGCTGCGGCCGGGTACCGCGACACCCCGACGGCCAGGCGGGCCTTCGAGTCCGTCGTCGGGCGGATCGACGGATGCGCGAGCACCACTGCGGGCGGAGTACTGGTCGGCACGGTGTCCACGACCGCCGATTCCGTGCACACCAGGCCGGGCGACTGCGGCCGCGACTACCGGGTGAAGTCCGCGGTGCTGGTCGAGGTCACCTACTGCGCCTTCCCCGAGTCGGTGCCTGACATCGTGATGACCAACATCCTGGCCAACGTGCCGGGCTGACCGGGGGTCAGTGGGCGGCGCGGATGGTCGCGCTGCCCAGCACTTCGTCGCCGTCCGGGTCGGGCCGGTACAGCACCAGGGTCTGTCCGGGAGCCACCCCGCGCAGCGGGCTGCGCAGACTCACCGTCAGCGTGCCGTCGCCGAGTTCGGCCACCGCGCCGACGATCCCGCCGTGCGCGCGGACCTGCACCTCGCACTCGACCGGGCCCGCGGGCGCGACGCCGGAGGTGAACACCGGCGCGTCACCGACCAGCCCGGTCACCTCGAGGTCGGCCACGTCACCGACGCTGACGGTGCCGGTTGCCGCGTCGATCGCGGTGACATAGCGCGGCCGGCCGTCCGGCCCGGGGCCCGGGATGCCCAGACCCTTGCGCTGGCCGATGGTGAAACCGTGCACGCCGTCGTGCTCGGCCAGCACGGTCCCGGCGGCGTCGACGACGCTGCCGGGGCGCACACCGATGCGCGCGCCGAGGAAGGCCTTGGTGTCGCCGGACGGGATGAAACAGATGTCGTGGCTGTCGGCCTTGTCGGCGACCGCGAGACCCCGCCGGGCCGCCTCCTGCCGGATCTCCGACTTCGGGGTGTCGCCGATCGGGAAGAGCGCGTGCCGCAACTGCTCGGCGGTGAGCACCGCGAGCACGTAGGACTGGTCCTTGTCGTGGTCGACCGCACGGCGCAACCGGCCGTCGGACAGCCGGGCGTAGTGGCCGGTCGCCAGTGCGTCGAACCCGAGCGCCAGCGCACGGTCGGCCAGCGCGGAGAACTTCACCCGCTCGTTGCAGCGCACACACGGGTTGGGCGTCTCGCCGCGCGCATAGGACTCGACGAAGTCGTCGATCACGTCCTCTTTGAATCGGTCGGCGAAATCCCAAACATAGAACGGGATTTCGAGCATGTCGGCTACCCGGCGCGCGTCGCCGGCGTCTTCTTTGGAGCAGCAGCCGCGGGACCCGGTGCGCAGGGTGCCCGGCGCCGACGACAGCGCCAGGTGCACACCGACCACGTCGTGTCCGGCATCGACCATCCTGGCGGCGGCCACCGAGGAGTCCACGCCGCCGCTCATCGCGACCAGTACCCGCACGGCTACCGCCGCCCCGCACTGGCCAGCGCGGCCTGCCGCGCGCGTTCCACCGCGGCGGGCAGCACCTCCAGCACGGCGTCGACGTCGGCGTCGGTGCTGGTGTGGCCCAGCGACAGTCGCAGCGACCCCCGCGCGCTGGCGGGGTCGGCGCCCATCGCGGTGAGCACGTGCGAGGGCTGCGCCACGCCCGCGGTGCACGCCGAACCGGTCGAGCACTCGATTCCCTTGGCGTCCAACAGCATCAGTAGCGAGTCGCCTTCGCAGCCGCGGAACGTGAAGTGTGCGTTGCCGGGCAGCCGCCGCGCTCGCGGCGCACCGTTGACGTCCACGTCGTCGATGGTCTCGAGCACGCCGTCGATCAGCCGGTCGCGCAGCGCACGCACCCGCTCGGCGGCGGAGTCCATGGTCTCGACGGCGTCCCGCGCGGCGGCCGCCATCCCCATCGCCCCGGCGACATCCTGGGTGCCGGAACGCACGTCGCGTTCCTGTCCGCCGCCGTGGAGCAGCGGAACGCACGCGGTCTCCCGCCGCAGAAGCAGCGTGCCGACGCCGGTCGGCCCGCCGAACTTGTGGGCGGTGACGCTCATCGCCGACAGCCCGCTGGCCGCGAAGTCCACCGGCAGCTGGCCGACAGCCTGGACCGCATCGCTGTGCATCGGAACGTCGAATTCGTTTGCCACGGCGGCAAGTTCGGGGATCGGCAGCACCGTGCCGACTTCGTTGTTTGCCCACATCACCGAGATCAGCGCGACGTCGGCCGGGTCGCCCACGGCGGTGCGCAGGTCGGCCGGGTCGACGGCGCCGAACCGGTCGACGGGCAGCCAGGTCACCTCGGCGTCCTCGTGGTCCACCAACCACTGCACCGCGTCGAGCACCGCGTGGTGCTCGATCGGCGTGGTGATGATGCGGCGGCGTTGCGGCGACGCGCCGCGCCGCGCCCAGTAGATGCCCTTGACGGCCAGGTTGTCACTCTCGGTGCCGCCGGCGGTGAAGATCACCTCGGACGGCCGGGCGCCCAGCAGCTGGGCCATGGTCTCGCGGGACTCCTCCAGCCTGCGCCGGGCCAGTCGGCCGGACCCGTGCAGCGAAGCGGCGTTGCCCACGGTGGCCATCGCAGCGGTCATCGCCTCGACGGCGACGGGGCGCATCGGGGTGGTGGCGGCGTGGTCCAGGTACACCGGCTGGGGAGGGGACACCGACGAAGACATAACCGTTCAAGGATAGCCGTCGCGGCGCTTCTCCCCCGTATCGCGCTCAGGCCGCCAGCGCGTGGCCCTCGCCGCGGCGCGCGCGGGCGGCGCCGGCCGCGTCGGTGACTCCCCTGACCGCGGCCTCACAGCGGGCTGCCAGCTCGCGCCGGTCGGTGCCCGGCAGCTGCAGGGAATCGACGTACACGTGCACGACGGTGCGCCGTGCGGTGACCAGCCTGCGGATCGAGGTGAGCAGCGAGTCGTCGCCGATGTAGGCCGCCGCGGTGGATCGGCTGCCGTCGCGGTGGTGGTAGCTCAGCCGCAGCGGCTGCACCGGACGTCCGGCGTCGATCGCGGACTGGAACATCGCCGGGCGGAAGGGTCCGTAGCCGAGTCCGCACCAGGTGGTGCCCTCCGGGAACGCGACCACGGTGCGCCCGGCGCGCAGCCGGTCGGCCACCGCGGCCACCACCTCGGGCAGTCTGCGCAGGTTGTCGCGCTCGATGGGGATGACCTTCAGCATCCGTGCCAGGGTGCCCCACCCCCGCCAGCCGACCATCTCGGCCTTCGCGACGAACGCTCCGGGCATCACGGCCCCGATCGCGAAGATGTCGACCCAGGACACGTGGCCGCTGACCACCAGCACCCCCGGCACGTTGCGAATCGGACCGCCGGACACGGCGATTCGGATGCCCAGGCAGCGCAGCACGAGGCGACAGTAGCTGCGCTGCACGCGGGTCCGTCCGGGCAGCGGGACCGCCAGCAGCGGCAGCGTCGGCAGCAGCAGCACGGTCAGGGTGGCACGCAGGGCGACCCGGGCACCGACCGCGACGCGCCTGCCCGGGGACAGGGCACCGGCATCGAGGCAGTCGACCCCGCAGGTGGCCGCAGGCAACCATGCGTTGCGGGCCGGGGTCACGCCCGCGCCCCATCCGGGAGCGCGGCGGCCGCCCCGACCGAGCGCAGCCGACGCAGGTAGCGGGTGTTGGCTCGCCTCTTGTCCAACAGCGCCGGGAAGTCGCCGACGCCGAACTGCGGGTCGTGCGCGGGTTCGCCGCACACCTGGGCGCCGAGCCGCAGGTAGCCGCGCAGCAGCGCGGGGACCGAGACGCGGGCCGGCGGTGCGATGTCGTCGAGGCTGCGGCCGTCGACGATCACCGGCCGGTAGGGGCGCACGGTGTACTCGGCGGGTGCGGCGTGCCGCCGGTTGACGAAGTCGCGCACCCCGCAGCGCGCTGCCCGGCGCCGACACCCCCGCCGGGTCGGTCACCGGCACCGACACGCATCCGGTGACGTGGTCGTAACCGCTGTGGTCGAGGTAGGCCAGGATGCCTGCCCACATCAGCAGCACCACCGCGCCGTTGCGGTGGTCCCGGCGCACCACGGCGCGGCCCATCTCGACCAGCGACGGGCGCAGCGGGTCCAGCGCGGTGATGTCGAATTCGGTTGCGGTGTAGAGCCCGCCGGCGGCGATCGCGGCCGGTGGCGGCAGCATCCGGTAGCACCCGACGAGCTCGCCGGTGCGGTCGTCGCGCACGAGCAGGTGGTCGCAGTATTCGTCGAACCGGTCGGCGTCGCGGCCTTCGGGGCCGGCGTTGGCGTCGGCGTCGAGGGTGAAACCGGGCTCGGTGGTGAAGACGTCGTGGCGCAGCCGCTGGGCGGCCTCGATGGCGTCGGCGTCGGTGCTCAGCAGCATCGAATACCGCGGAGGGGCGGTCGGATCGTCGGGGACCGCGCTGAGGTCCGGTCTTTCGCTGGCGATGAGTACACAGGCAGTGCTCATAGCTGCACGGTCGCCGAGCCGTCCGGCGGGCCGGCAAGCGCCGCGTGACGTGTCAGTGAGCGCTGGGTGACGGTTGGGGTGTCCGGTCAGACGAAAGGCCCCCATCCCGTGTCGGGATGGGGGCCTTTCTGACGAACGTGGGCGGAGATCAGCCCTTGCGAGCCTTGACCGCGTCGGTGAGCTGCGGCGTCACCTTGAACAGGTCGCCGACGATGCCGAGATCGGCGATCTCGAAGATCGGCGCTTCCTCGTCCTTGTTGACCGCGACGATCGTCTTCGACGTCTGCATGCCGGCGCGGTGCTGGATCGCCCCGGAGATACCGAGGGCGATGTACAGCTGCGGCGACACGGTCTTGCCGGTCTGGCCCACCTGGAACTGGCCCGGGTAGTAGCCGGAGTCGACCGCGGCACGGGAAGCGCCCACGGCGCCGCCCAGCGAGTCGGCGAGCTCTTCGACGATGTTGAAGTTCTCGGCGCTGCCGACACCGCGGCCGCCCGCGACGACCACGGTCGCCTCGGTCAGTTCCGGACGGTCACCGGCCACGGCGGGCTCACGCGAGGTGATCTTGGTGGCGTTCTCGGCCGGGGCGGGCACCTCGACGTTGACGACCTCGCCGGCGCCCGCGGCGGGCTCGGCCTCGATCGCACCGGGACGCACGGTGATCACCGGGGTGTCGCCGACGGCCTCGGCCTCGACGGTGAACGCGCCACCGAAGATCGAGTGGATGCCCTTGCCGCCCTCACGGACCTCGACGACGTCGCTCAGGATGCCCGAGCCGATCCGGGCGGCCAGCCGGCCCGCGATCTCCTTGCCGTCCGCACTCGACGCGAGCAGCACCGCGGCAGGCGTCGCGGTCTCGGCCAGCGAGGCCAGCACGTCCACGTACGGGGTGATCAGGTAGTTCTCGGCGTCATCGGACTCGGCGACGTAGATCTTCGCCGCGCCGGCCGACTTCAGGCCCTCGATCAGGCCTTCGGCGGTGCCGGGCTTGCCGACCACGACGGCGGCCGGCTCGCCCAGCGTGCGGGCGGCGGTGATCAGTTCGCTGGTGACCTTCTTCAGCGCACCTTCAGCGTGCTCGGTGAGCACAAGTACTTCAGCCATGGGTTCTGTTTGCCTCTATGTCTGTCGGTCGATGGGAAGTTCTAGATGATCTTCTGGGAAACCAGGTACTCGGCGATCTTCGTGCCGCCGTCGCCCTCGTCGGTGACCTTCTCGCCCGCGGTCTTGGGCGGCTTCGGGGTCGAGGACAGCACCTTCGAACCCGCGTTGGCCACGCCGACCTCGTCGCTCTCCACGCCGATCTCGGCGAGGGTCAGCTTGGTGACTTCCTTCTTCTTGGCGGCCATGATGCCCTTGAAGGACGGGAAGCGGGGTTCGTTGATCTTCTCGTTGACGCTCACCACGGCAGGCAGCGAGGCCTCCAGGGTGAAGAGGCCGTCGTCGGTCTCACGCTCTGCGGTGACCTTGCCGTTCTCCACGCTCAGCTTGCGCACGTGGGTCAGCTGCGGCAGGCCGAGGTACTCGGCGATGATGGCCGGCACGGCGCCGCCGGTGCCGTCGGTGGCCTCGTTGCCGGCGATGACCAGCTCGGTGCCCTCGATGGTGCCCAGCGCGCGGGCCAGTGCCCAGCCCGTCTGCACCATGTCGGAGCCGTGCAGGCCCTCGTCCACCAGGTGCACGGCCTTGTCGGCGCCCATCGACAGCGCCTTGCGGATCGCCTCGGTGGCGCGCTCGGGACCGGCGGTCAGCACGGTTACGGTGCTGTCCCCGCCCTCACGCTCCTTGATCAGCAGCGCTTCCTCGACGGCACGCTCGTTGATCTCGTCGAGCACGGCGTCGGCGGCTTCGCGGTCCAGGGTGTAGTCGCCCTCGGACAGTTTGCGCTCAGACCATGTGTCAGGGACCTGTTTGATCAGGACCACGATGTTCGTCATGACTCTGGTTCGTCCTCCTCGAAAGGGGCCGGTGGTCGACCCGCCATACCACGTTTCACGCAGGCACCACGATGTTACCAGCCGGTAACTTGGAGTGCGTCGCACGAACACCATAGCCGGTCGAAGTTTGCGATCGACCGGCACGGCGATCCGATGGCGCTCACGAAGAGTTCGCCATCGGCCGGTTAGGGGTTAGCCTGCCTTGCAATGAGCGCATCTGTTACCGACGGTCCCGCCGGCGATCCCGCACCGATGGCATTGACCGGTGAGCGGACCGTCCCCGGCGTGGCCGAGGAGAACTACTGGTTCCGTCGCCACGAGGTGGTCTACCGCAGGCTGGTCGAGCGGTGCCGCGACCGCGACGTGCTGGAGGCCGGAAGCGGCGAGGGCTACGGCGCCGATCTGATCGCCGACGTCGCCCGGTCCGTGGTCGGCCTCGACTACGACGAGTCCGCGGTGGCGCACGTGCGCGCCCGCTATCCCCGCGTCGACATGCGCCACGGAAACCTCGCCCAGCTCCCGCTCCCGGACGGCGCTGTCGACGTGGTGGTCAACTTCCAGGTGATCGAACACCTGTGGGATCAGGGCCAGTTCGCCGCCGAGTGCGCCCGGGTGCTCCGCCCCGGCGGGGTGCTGCTGATGTCGACGCCCAACCGCATCACCTTCTCCCCCGGGCGGGACACGCCGGTCAACCCGTTCCACACCCGCGAGCTCAACGCCGCCGAGCTGACCGAACTGCTGGAGACGGCCGGGTTCGCGATGGAGGCGATGCTGGGGGTCTATCACGGCCCGCGCCTCGCCGAGATCGACGCCCGGCACGGCGGATCGGTCATCGACGCGCAGATCGAGCGGGCCCTGGCCGACGCGCCGTGGCCGGCCGACCTGCTGGCCGACATCGAGTCGGTCACCATCGACGACTTCGACCTGGTGCCGGGTTCGGCAGACGTGCCCGGCAGGCACATCGACGACAGTCTGGATCTGGTGGCGATCGCGGTGCGTCCGTGAGCTCACCGGAGGGCAGAGCGCCGGACGGCGGAGCACCGGAGCCCGTCCCCGGGCTGTTCACCCTGGTGCTGCACACCCACCTGCCGTGGCTGGCCCACCACGGCCGCTGGCCGGTCGGCGAGGAATGGCTCTACCAGTCGTGGTCTGCGTGCTACCTGCCGCTGGTGCGGGTGCTGCGCACGCTGGCCGCCGAGGACCGCAGCCACCTGCTCACCCTCGGTGTCACGCCGGTGGTTGCCGCCCAGCTCGACGACCCGTATTGCCTGCAGGGGCTGCAGCACTGGCTGGCCAACTGGCAGCTGCGCGCGCTGGAGGCCGCGACGGCCCGCACGGCGACCGGCTCCTGCCCCGCCTCCCAACCGGAGGCGTTGCGCCGCTTCGGTTCCCGCGAGTACATCGAAGCCCAGCGGGAGCTCGACGAGTTCGACACGCTGTGGCGCCACGGCGCCGCCCCGGTGCTGCGCGAGCTTCTGGACGGCGAGATCGTCGAACTGCTCGGCGGGCCGCTGGCCCACCCGTTCCAGCCGCTGCTGAACCCGCGGTTGCGCGAGTTCGCGCTGCGCGAGGGCCTGGCCGACGCCGCGCACCGCTTCGCCCATGCGCCGACAGGCATCTGGGCGCCCGAATGCGCCTACGCACCCGGCATGGAGGCCGGCTACGCCGCGGCGGGAGTCAGCCATTTCATGGTCGACGGCCCGTCGCTGCGCGGTGACACCGCGCTGGGCCTGCCGGTCGGCGACTCGAACGTCGTGGCCTTCGGTCGCGACCTCCAGGTCAGCTACCGCGTCTGGTCGCCGAAGTCGGGCTATCCCGGCCATGCCGCCTACCGGGACTTCCACACCTACGACCACGCCACCGGCCTCAAGCCGGCGCGGGTCACCGGCCGCAACGTGCCGTCGGAGGACAAGGCGCCCTACGACCCGGCGCGCGCGGACGCCGCGGTGGACCTGCACGTCGCCGATTTCGTCGCGACGGTGCGCCGACGCCTGCGCGACGAGAGCGAGCGCATCGGACGGCCCGCGCACGTCGTCGCCGCGTTCGACACCGAACTGTTCGGCCACTGGTGGTACGAGGGCCCGGTCTGGCTGGAGCGGGTGCTGCGGGCCCTGCCCGCCGCCGGGGTGCAGGTCGGCACCCTCTCGGACGCGATCAGCCAGGGCTACGTCGGCGCGCCCGTGGAACTGCCGCCCAGCTCCTGGGGTTCGGGCAAGGACTGGCAGGTGTGGTCGGGTGAGAAGGTGGCCGACCTGGTCCAGCTCAACAACGAGGTCGTCGAGACCGCGCTGAGCACCGTGGACAAGGCGCTGGCCCGCCCTGCTTCGGTGGATGCCGCCGTGCCAAGGGATTTCGTCGCCGATCAGATCCTGCGCGAGACGCTGCTGACGGTATCCAGCGACTGGCCGTTCATGGTCAGCAAGGATTCGGCCGCCGAGTACGCGCGCTACCGGGCCCATCTGCACGCGCATGCGACGCGGGAGATGTCGGCGGCGGTGGCCTCCGGCCGCAGCGAACAGGCGCAGAAACTGGCCGAGAGCTGGAACCGCGCCGACGGACTGTTCGGGGCACTGGACGCACGGAGGTTGCCCGCCGGATGAAGATGAAGATCCTGCTGGTGTCGTGGGAGTACCCGCCGGTGGTGATCGGCGGGCTGGGCCGGCATGTGCACCACCTGGCCACCGAGCTCGCCCTGGCCGGCCACGAGGTCGTGGTGCTGAGCCGTCGCCCCACCGGTACCGACCCGCAGACGCATCCGACCACCGACGAGGTCTGCGAAGGCGTGCGGGTGATCGCGGCCGCCGAGGATCCGCACGAGTTCACCTTCGGCACCGACATGATGGCCTGGACCCTGGCCATGGGGCACGCGATGGTCCGGGCCGGCCTGGTGCTGGCCGACTGGCGGCCCGACATCGTGCACGCACACGACTGGCTGGTCGCCCAGCCCTCCGTCGCACTTGCCCAGTTCTTCGACGTCCCACTGGTTTCCACGATCCACGCCACCGAGGCGGGCCTGGACTCCGGCTGGGTCTCGGGCACGGTCAGCCGCCAGGTGCACGCGCTGGAGTCGTGGCTGGTGCGTGATTCGGATTCGCTGATCACGTGTTCGGCGTCGATGCGTGAAGAGATCACCACGCTGTTCGGTCCGGAGATCGCCGAGATCTCGGTCATCCCCAACGGGATCGACACCGACGGTTGGCCGTTCGCGGCTCGGCGGCCGCGCATCGGGCCGCCCGAGCTGCTGTACTTCGGCCGGCTGGAGTACGAGAAGGGCGTGCACGACGCCATCGCCGCCCTGCCGCGCATCCGCCGCGGCCACCCCGGCACCACACTGACGATCGCGGGCGACGGCACCCAGCTGAACTTCCTGACCGCGCAGGCGCGTAAGCACAAGGTGCTCAAGGCGACGAATTTCATCGGCCGCGTCGATCATGCAGAGCTGCTGCAGCTGTTGCACCGGGCCGACGCGGCGGTCCTGCCGTCGCATTACGAACCCTTCGGAATCGTGGCCCTCGAAGCCGCCGCGACCGGCACCCCGCTGGTGACCTCGACCGCAGGCGGGCTCGGCGAGGCGGTCATCAACGGTGTGACGGGTCTGTCCTATCCGGCCGGCGACGTGCCGGCGCTGGCCGCCGCGGTGCGCACGCTGCTCGACGACCCGGCCGGCGCCCAGCGGCGGGCGGTCGCCGCGCGCGAGCGCCTGACATCGGATTTCGCGTGGCACACGGTGGCCGCCGAGACCGCGCAGGTCTACCTGGCCGCCAAACGCGCCGAGCGCAGGCCGCAGCCGCGACGGCCGATCGTGGAACGGCCGCTGCCCGACCGCTGAGCTTTCGGCGAGCTAGCGGGAGGCTTTCTTGCGTTCGATGTCGGCCAGTGCCGCGGCCAGTTGGGCCCGCTCGGCCGCCGAGGTCTCCCACGACAGTTTGCGGTTCTTGACGACCTTGCCCGGGGCGCCGACCACGATCGAGTAGTCCGGGATCTCCCCCTTGACCACCGCGTGGGCACCCAGCACGCAACCGCGGCCGATGGTGGTGCCGCGCAGCACGGTGACCTTGGCCGCGACCCAGGTGTCCGGCCCGATCCGCACCGGGCTCTTGACGATGCCCTGATCCTTGATCGGCAGTTCGATGCTGTCCATCTTGTGGTCGAAATCGCAGACGTAGCACCAGTCGGCCATCAGCACGGAGTCGCCGAGCTCGATGTCGAGGTAGGTGTTGATCACGTTGTCCCGGCCCAGCACCACCTTGTCGCCGATGCGCAGCGAACCCTCGTGGCAGCGGATCGTGTTCTTGTCGCCGATGTGCACCCAGCGGCCGATTTCCATCTGCGCCAGCTCCGGGGTGGCTTGGATCTCCACGTTCTTGCCGAGGAAGACCATGCCCCGGGTGATCACGTGCGGGTTGGCCAGCTTGAATTTCAGCAACCGCCAGTACCGCACCAGGTACCACGGGGTGTAGGCGCGGTTGGCAAGCACCCATTTCAGCGAGGCGAGCGTGAGGAAGTCGGCCTGGCGAGGGTCCCGCAGACGCGATCCTCGCCAGCGTTTGTGCAGCGGCGCTCCCCACATCGTTGTCATGGCCGGAAAGCCTACGCGTCCGCCCGAGACATTCCCGGGTCGCTCCGCTCATGCCCCCCGAAGGGGTCAACGGTTACCCTCACCTGGGCTCGACGTACACCGCGACCAGAAGGGATCCCGTGCTCCGGCGAATCTTCGCATTGGCCTCGACGGCGTTGGTCGCAGGTGCGCTGACCGGCTGTGGCAACACCGATTCCTGGGTCGAGGCCCGCGCGGCCACCGGCTGGGCGGCCCAGTACGCCGACGCCGCGAACAGCAGCTCCTCCCCGGTCGCAGGGGCCGACGCGTTGCGCCTGGAGTGGACGCGATCGGTCAAGGGCGAACTGGGCGCGCAGGTGGCCCTCGGCTCCGGCAACTATCTGGCGGTCAACGGTCAGACCGAGGCGGGCTGTTCGCTGATGGTGTGGGAGACCGACAACCGGGGCAGGCAGCGCTGGTGCACCCGGCTGGTGCAGGGCGGCGCCATGGCCAGCCCGTTGTTCGACGGGTTCGACAATCTCTACATCGGTCAGCCCGGGCTGATCATGTCCTTCCCGGCCACCCAGTGGATCCGCTGGCGCCAGTTGGTGATCGGGATGCCGATGACCGCACGGATCCTCGATCCCGGGCGGCTGCTGGTGCTCACCCACCTGGGTCAGGTGCTGGTATTCGACGCCCATCGCGGCACCGTGACCGGCACGACGCTCGACCTGGTCGCCGGCGTGGACCCGACCGATTCCGAACGCGGCCTCGACGACTGCCGCGCGGCCGGTCCGCGCTGCCCGGTGGCCGCCGCGCCCGCGTACTCCGAGGCCACCGGCATGGTGGTGGTGCCGCTGTGGGAGCCCGACGCGGAGCAGCCGGTGCTGGTCGGGCTGCGGTACAACCCCGGGCAGACCCCGCAGCTCACCCGCGAATGGACCAGTGACGCGGTCGGCGGCGGCCCGCTGGCCAGCCCGGTGATCTCGGCGGACGGGTCGACGGTCTACGTCAACGGCCGCGACGAGAGCCTGTGGGCGATCAACGCCGACGACGGCAGCCCGAAGTGGTCGGTGCCGCTGGGCTACCTGGCCCAGACCCCGCCGTCGGTGACGCCCGGCGGGATGATCGTGGCCGGGGGCGGACCGGGAGCCCGGCTGACAGCGGTCCGCGACACCGCAGAGGACGGCGAGGTGCTCTGGACCCATGACGAGGTCGAGCCGTTGACCACCTCAAGCCTGGCCGGCGTCGGCTACGCGGTGGTCCGCGACGGCGACGGTGAGGACCGGTCCGGGCTGGCGTTGCAGGTCTTCAGCCTCGGCGACGGGGCCACCCTGGGCACCCACCCGTTGCCGAACGCGGACGGATGGCCGGTCGGGGTGTCCATCGGCCACGACCGGCGGGTGGTGGCCGCGACCAGCGCCGGGCAGGTCTACGGGTTCGTCCCGTCCTGATCCCCCTGACGTGGGCGTTCCCGTCGGAAATGCGGAGCGGACGAAGCCGTGCGAGCATTCACAGTCGGATGATCCGCAGACACCGACAAGTCGAACGAGGGGAAACGAGTGTCGGAATTTCTTGCCGCCGTCAATGACCTGGTGTGGCACGAGAGCCTGGTTTACCTCTGCCTGGCCGCCGGCGTCTACTTCTCGATCAGGTCCCGCTTCGTGCAGGTGCGGCAGATTCCGGAGATGGTGCGGCTGATGCTGCGGGGCGAGAAATCGCCCTCCGGGGTGTCGAGCTTCCAGGCGCTGACGATGTCGCTGGCCGGTCGCGTCGGCACCGGCAACATCGCCGGTGTGGCCACCGCCATCGCCTTCGGTGGCCCGGGCGCGCTGTTCTGGATGTGGATGGTCGCGTTCCTCGGAGCCTCGACGTCGTTCGTCGAATGCACGCTCGGCCAGATCTACAAGGACCGCGACAAGCTCACCGGCGAGTACCGCGGCGGCCCGGCCTACTACTTCAGCACCGCGTTGTCCCACACCGCGGCGGCCGGCGCGATGAAGGTGTACGGCTACATCTTCGCCGCGGTGACCCTGGTGGCGATGGGTCTGCTGCTGCCCGGTGTGCAGTCCAACTCGATGGCGTCGGCGATGAACTCCGCGTGGGGCTTCTCGAAGTGGTGGGTGGCCGTCGGCATCGTGATCGTGCTGGCCTTCGTGATCATCGGCGGCGTGAAGCGGATCGCGACCTTCGCCTCGATCGTGGTGCCGTTCATGGCCGTCGTCTACATCGCGCTGGCGCTGGTCGTGGTGTTGGTGAACGCCTCGGAGATCCCGGCGATCCTGTCGCTGATCTTCTCCAGTGCCTTCGGTATCGACTCGGCGTTCGGCGCGATCATCGGCCTGGCGGTGATGTGGGGCGTCAAACGCGGCATCTACTCGAACGAGGCGGGTCAGGGCACCGGCCCGCACGCCGCGGCGGCGGCCGAGGTGTCCCACCCCGCCAAGCAGGGCCTCGTGCAGGCATTCGCGGTCTACGTCGACACCCTGTTCGTCTGTTCGGCGACCGGCTTCCTTATCCTGTCCACCGGCGCCTACCGGGTCTTCGAGGGTGAGAGCGCCGACGGCGCGGTGATCAGCGAGGGCGGCAACATCCTGCCCGCGGACGCCGAAGTCGGTCCGGCATTCGCCCAGGTCGGTTTCGACACGCTGTGGAGCGGGGCCGGATCCAGCTTCATCGCGGTCTCGCTGGCGTTCTTCTGCCTGACCACGATCATCGCCTACTACTACATGGCCGAGACGAACCTGCGCTTCCTGCTGGGCCGGGCCGCCACCATCGAGATCCCGGGGATCCGCAGTACGGTCGGTTTCACGTCCACGATGCTGCTGCAGGCCTTGATTCTGGTGGCGGTCACCATCGGGGCCGTCTCGACCGCCTCGGAGGCCTGGACGCTCGGCGACATCGGGGTCGGCCTGATGGCCTGGCTGAACATCATCGGGATCCTGATCCTGCAGCAGCCCGCCTACAAGGCGCTGTGGGATTACGAGAGGCAGAAGAAGCAGGGACTGGACCCGGTGTTCGACCCGGTGGCTCTCGACATCAAGAACGCCACGTTCTGGGAGACCTACAAACGCGCCAGCGACGAGGACAAGCAGTCGACGACCGCTAGCTGAGCACGACCCCGTCGGCGAGCATGCCCTCGACCGCCATGATCGGCACGGTGGCCTGCAGCGCCCCGCCGGCGCCGGGCATGATCTCGCCCTGGCCGAAGTAGAAGATCAGCGAGTCGTCGGTCAGGGCGAACTCCTGGTACTTGGCCGGGTCGAGCCCGTCGGCCGCCGAGATCGGGGCGTCGACACCGAGCTGCCGGGAGATCTCGGACTGCACGATCGGGAAGATGACGTCCAGCGGCTGGGTGTCCGGCTTGAACAGCGTCTCGAAGGTGAGCGGCGCCTTCTCGGCCACATCCCAGTTGAACGACTTGAACCAGGTCTGGGGGTGTGCGCCGCCGACGTTCTCGTAGACCTCGAACACCACGCTGCGGGTGCCACCGTCGTCGGGCCCGGTCCGGTAGCCGGTGCCCTTGGCGTCGAGGACGTAGGGCAGGTTCCAGGAGCCCGGCATCTCCGAGACGTTGACGAACCCGTCACGGGTCTGGGTCAGGTAGTCGGCCAGCGCCTGCTGGTCGGGATAGTCGGCGGGGAACGCGTAATCCAGCCGGTAGGCGGGTTTCTCGGCGTGGACGTGGCAGATCTGGTCGGCATCGACCGTGCCGCCCAGAGCCGCACAGGCCGACTGGGCTGCGGCCCCGGGTGCGGCCAGCAGGCCCACCGAGACACCGGCAGCCGTCAGAGCAGCAGCGAAGATGCGCATCGTTGGGACGTCCTCGTGGTCGGCGCCTCGCGGGTACGGCGCAATGGTCGATACAGGTCGAACAGGTACGGACAGGGTACGTGAGCGATCAGCGTGACGGACGACATATGAATGCCGTTGCCCGGCTTGCCACCCCGGAACCCAGTCGGGTTATGACAACCGTCACCTGCGCGGCCCCGCGCAACCGCAGCCGGCCGCGCAGCGCATCGGGATCGACGTCGACACCGCGGACCAGGATCTCGAGGGCCCCGGCGTCGTGGCGCGAAAGCGCCTGCCGAAGCTGTTTTTCGTTGAACGCCACCTGCTCCAGGACCTCGAAGCCGCGTCTGCCGTCGGGCAACCGCTCGCCCGACAGATACGCGATGTCGGGATCGAGCTGCCACAGCCCGTGCCGTGCGGCGTAGTGGCGCACCAGACCGGCACGCACCACCGCACCGTCGGGGTCGACGATCCACCGGCCCGCGGGAGCGACCGCGCACTCGCCGGGGTCGCGGTCGGTGAGCTGCTCACCGGTGTCGAGGACGGTCGCGCGGCGGCGCACCCCATCGGCGAGTCCGCGCGACCACAGACACGCCTCGCGGACGCTTCCGCCCAGCGAGGTCACCTCGACCTCGCCCTCGAAGCCGAGTTCGGCCAGCACCGCGAAATCGATTCCGGGAGCGCACTTCACGACGTGGTCGCGGTCGCACAGCACGTCGAGCAACTCGTCCAGCGGTGGCAGGTAGGCGCGCGGGTCGAACCGGCGTCGGGACCCGCTGCGGCGCGCCGGGTCGACGACGACCACCGCGCCGGTGGTGACCGGCGCGAGCGCGTCGGCGCGGCACAGCGGCACCGTCGGGCCGAGGTTGTGGCGGGCCATCGCCAGCCGCACCGGGTCGATGTCGCTACCGATGACGAAGGACGCCCGGTTCCGCAGCGCCACAAGCTCGCTGCCGATCGAGCAGGTCGCGTCGTGCACGACCGCGCCCGCCAGCCGGCGGGCCCGGTGCTCGGCCACCGGCGCGGCCGTGGCCTGCTGGAGCGCGTCGTCGGTGAACAGCCACCCGTCGGCGTCGGCGAACTTCGTGACGGCTTTGCGCCGCAGCCTGACGGTTTCCACCAGGACTGCGGTGCGGTCACCGAAAAGCGTTCGGGCCAAAGCGATGTCCGACACCAGCGAGGTGTCGGTCAGCGGGTACCGGGACACCTCGGCCAACGCAGCCCCGCCCGCGTCGCTGCGCAGGTAGGCGACATCGCCGAGGCCGAACTCTACGACGGTTTGACCCCGGTCACCATGACGTTGTAGAACCAGCCCTTCGGTACCACGTGGCGCCACAGGTGGGCGTCGACCCACGACAGCGTCGTCCAGCTACCGAACGCGAATTTCGCCCAGCCCCAGCCCAACCGGCCCGGGGGCACCGCCGCTTCGAAGGTGCGGACCGGCCAGCCCAGCATGGCGGCGGTGAATTCCTCACTGCCGGTGCGGACTTCGACGGCGCCGGCGTTGGCGGCCATCCGCTCCAGATCGGCGGGGTCGAAGGTGTGCAGGTCGACGACGGCCTCCAGCGCCGCCGCCCGCGACGACTCGTCGAGCTCGGCCTGTGGCCTGCGCCAGCCGGCCAGAGCGGGCAGCTTGGTCACGTTGGTGGCGACCCGCCACGTCAACGTCGACAACTCGCGGGCGTACCGGTTGCCGACGGTGGTCGGCTCGCCGGCGAACACGAACCGCCCGCCCGGCTTGAGCACCCGGACCACCTCGCGCAGGGACAGCTCCACGTCGGGGATGTGGTGCAGCACCGCATGGCCGACCACGAGGTCGAACGTGTTGTCCTCGTACGGGATGCCCTCGGCGTCGGCGACGCGGCCGTCGATGTCCAGTCCCAGCGACTGACCGTTGCGGGTGGCGACCTTGACCATCCCGGGCGACAGGTCGGTCACCGAGCCGCGCCGCGCCACCCCGGCCTGGATCAGGTTGAGCAGGAAGAACCCGGTGCCGCAGCCCAGTTCCAGGGCCCGGTCGTAGGGCAGTTCCCGCTGCACCTCGTCGGGCACCGCGGCGTCGAACCGGCCGCGGGCGTAGTCGACGCAGCGCTGGTCATAGGAGATCGACCACTTGTCGTCATAGGTCTCGGCCTCCCAGTCGTGATAGAGCACCTGGGCCAGCTTGGTGTCGTGCATCGCAGCTTCGACCTGCTCCTGGGTCGCGCGGGGCTGCGGCGCGGGATCGGTGACATCGGAACTTGTCATGCAGGGCAGCCTAACGTCCGCCGGCGGCCGCGCTCTCATCGCGGGTGAACGAGTACTTGGCTGCTGCCAGCACCTCGGCCGGGTAGTCGGCGAACCGGCCCGCCCAGGCCAGGGCCGCGTCGTAGACGGTGTCCGGCGCCACCATCTCGTCGATCAGCCCCAGCTGCAGCGCCTCGCGCGCGTCGACGAAGCGGCCGCTGAACACCAGGTCCCTGGCCTTGCTCTGGCCGATCGCGCGGGCCAGACGCACCGCACCGGTGCCTGCGGGAGCACGCCCGGCCAGGATCTCGGTGGCGCCGAACTTCACGTTGTCACCGCTGATCCGCCAGTCGGCGGCCAGCGCCAGCGTCAGCCCCGCCCCGAGCGCGTAGCCGGTGATCGCCGCGACCGTCGGTTTCGGCAGGTGGGCCAGCGCGTCCACCGCGTCGCCGGAGACCCGTTCGGCGGCCACGGCCTCCTCGGCGGTCAGCGTGTTCAGCTCGGTCATGTCCGTGCCTGCGGAGAAGATCTCGTGCCCACCGAACACCACGACGGCCGACACGTCGTCGCGGGCGCCGAGTGCGGTCGCGGCCTCGGCCAGCTCGCGGTACACCTGGCGGGTCAGCGCGTTCGTCGGCGGGCGCGACACCAGCAGCGTCGCGATCCTGCGCCCGTCGCCCGGCGCCAGGACGGTGCTGACGAACTCCGTCACGCGAGTGGCGCCCCGTCGGTGTATCCCTGCGGGGCCCGCCGGTTGCGCGCGGCGTTGTAGCGCTCGCTGTTGAAGAACTCGATCTCCCAGTTGCCGCCCTGCTCGGCGGCCAGTGACGGCTCCACCGCGACGATCCTGCGCTCGACGGCGAGCACCTCGGCGACGGTGCGACCGTTGAGCGCGTCCAGTTGGGTCCAGGTCGGGGGCAGCAGGAAGCTGCGCCCGTCGGCGAAGTCGTCGAGCGCTTCCTGCGGGGTGATCCAGCCGGCCTTGTCGGTCTCGGTGTTGTCGCCGTCGGCCCGTTGGCCCTGCGGCAGCGCCCCGACGAAGAAGTAGGTGTCGTAGCGGCGGGTGCGCTCCTCCTTCGGCGTGACCCAGTTCGCCCACGGCCGCAGCAGGTCAGCGCGCAGCATCAGCTTCTCCGAGCGCAGGAACTCGCCGAACGACAGCGACTTGTCCTCCAGCGCGGCCCGTTGCTCGCGGTACACCGACGCGTCGTCGACGAGCAGGTCGGGGTCGTCGGCCGCACCGGCGAACAGCACGCCCGACTCCTCGAAGGTCTCCCGGGCCGCCGCGCACACCAGCGCCTCGGCGAGTTCGGGGTCCACGCCGAAGCGCTGCGCCCACCAGTTGCGGTCGGGACCGTGCCACGCGATGTCGGCATTGCGGTCGCGGTCGTCGACCCCGCCGCCGGGAAAGACCATCACCCCGGCGACGAAGTCCATCGCCGAATGCCTGCGCATCAGGAAGATCTTGATCCCGTCAGGGGTGTCGCGCACCAGCATCACCGTCGCGGCCGGGCGGGGCACCAGTGGGTCCTGAGGGGTCATGCACGCCTCCTGTGTGCGGCGCGGCTGCGGGTGCGGCGCGCGAAGTAGCGTCCGTCGATGTAGTCCAGCGCGATGGACTGCCCGAACGCCTTCGACAGGTTCTCGGCGGTCAGCACGTCGGTGAGCAGCCCGGCGTCGACCACGTGTCCCTCGGACAGGATCAGGCAGTGGGAGAACCCGGGCGGGATCTCCTCGACGTGATGGGTGACCAGCACCAGTGCCGGGGCGTCCGGATCGGCGGCCAGATCGCTCATCCGGGCCACCAGTTCCTCGCGGCCACCCAGGTCGAGCCCGGCCGCAGGCTCGTCGAGCAGCAGCAGTTCCGGGTCCGTCATCAACGCCCGCGCGATCAGCACCCGTTTGCGCTCGCCTTCGGACAGCGTGCCGAACGTCCGCTCGGCGAGGTGTTCGGCCCCGACGCTCTCCAGCATGTCGACGGCCTGGACGTAGTCGATGTCGTCGTAGTTCTCCCGCCACCGGCCCAGTACGGCGTAGCCGGCCGAGACCACCAGATCGCGCACGGTCTCGTCGTCGGGCACCCGTTGCGACAGCGCCGCGCTGCTGAGCCCGACGCGGGCGCGCAGTTCGGACATGTCGACCCGGCCCAGCCGCTCCCCCAGCACGTAGGCGGTGCCAGAGGACGGATGCTCCATCGCGGCCGCCATCCGCAGCAGCGAGGTCTTGCCCGCACCGTTCGGGCCGATGACCACCCAGCGCTCGTCGAGTTCCACCGACCAGGTCACCGGACCCACCAGCAGCCGGCCGTTGCGACGCAACGTGACGTCGGTGAAGTCGATCAGCAGGTCGGGATCTGCTTCCGGCGCCGGAGCGGCCACCGCATCGGGGCTGTCGTCGACTGGCACCCGACCATCGTAGTCAGGCCGCCCCTGCCCGCGGTGTGCGCCGCGGACGTCGGCGCGGCCGCGTCAACCGCAGGCGACGCCGGTGACCGGCGTGTGCTCCCCGTCGTCGGCGCCCCGGCGCGCCGAACTCACCGGGGCCCAACCGCTGACGGCCAGGATCCGCCGCGGTGTCAGCCGCACGAACAGCTGTACCAACGGTCCGATACCGAGGGCGTAGACGACGGTGCCGACCCCGACGGTCCCGCCGAGCACCCACCCGACCGCCAGCACCGAGACCTCGATCGAGGTGCGGATGGTGCGTACCGACCGGCCGGTGCGCACCACCAGACCGGTCATCAGCCCGTCCCGCGGACCGGGGCCCAGCCCGGCGCCGATGTAGAGCACGGTGCTGACGGCGTTGAGCACCACTGCCGCGACCATCAGCGCGGTGCGCACGGGCAGCGACGCCGGGGTCGGGATCAGCATCAGCGCGACGTCGACGCTGATCGCGATCACCACGACATTGGCGACGGTGCCGATGCCGGGCCGGTTGCGCAGCGGGATCCAGGCCAGCAGCACCGCCACCCCGACCACCGCCGAGGCCGTTCCGATCGTCATGCCGGTCCGTTCGGACAGACCCTGGTGGAACACGTCCCACGGGTCCAGACCGAGGCCGCTGCGGACCATCATCGCCATCGAGATCCCGTAGCCGCACAGCCCGGCCAGTAGCGCCGCACCGCGTAGCGCGGCGCGTCCCAGCGCCGGCACTACGCGTGGTCCGGGAAATGCATCCGGATCGCGTCGAGATCGCTGCGCAGACGTCGGGCGTCGGAGTCGCGCTCGTCGAGGGCGCCGCCCATCGTCGGCAGGTAGTACAGGTCGGCCAGCCGCTGGCCCAGCCGGGATAACCAGTGCGTCATGCGGCCAATGATCGGCGCCAACTGGCTTGCTCTTCAATAGCCAGTAGGGCAATACTGGCCTGCAATGACCGCGACGATGGCGAACCGCTCGCTCGATGTGGACCTTTTGGCCCGCGAGCTGGGCAACTGGCGGACATCCAGTCGTACTGGACCTGCGTATCACGGTCTCGCCGACGCCATCCGGCTACTCATCGTCGACGGCCGCATCCCGGTCGGGGCCCGGCTGCCCAGCGAGCGGGCGCTGGCCGACACCCTGCGGGTGTCCCGCACCACGGTGACGTCGGCCTACTCCCAGCTGCGCGATGACGGCTACCTCCACGCGCGGCGCGGCGCCCGCAGCACCACCGCACTTCCGCTGAGCCCGAGCCGGGCGGCGCCGGTCGCCGCACCGACCGCCAATCTGGCCGCGGCCACCCTCGCGGCACCGGCCGCGATCGTGTCGCGGGCCTTCGCCGAGGCCTCCGGCCAGCTCACCCCGTACCTGCACGCGTTCGGCATCGAGCTGGCCGGGGTGCCTCCCCTGCGGGAGGCGATCGCCGAAAGATATTGCGCGCGTGGACTTCCGACCGAACCTGACGAGATCATGGTGACCACCGGGGCATTGCACGCGATCGGCCTGATCCTGGCCACCTTCACCCAGCCCGACGACCGCGTGCTGGTCGAACAACCGACCTACCACGGCGCTCTGGCGACGATGGCCACCCGCGGCCTGCGGCCCGTCCCGGTCGCGATGGCGCCCGACGGCTGGGAACTCGACGCCGTCGAGGCCGCGGTCCGGCAGGTCGCCCCGGCGCTGGCCTATCTGATCCCCGACAACCACAATCCGACCGGCATGACACTGCCGCCCGCGGGGCGCGCCCGGCTGGCGCACATCATCCGCGAGACGCGCACCCGCACCATCGTCGACGAGACCATCACCGACATGTGGCTCGACGAGCAGGTGCCCGCACCGTTCGCGGCGTCGATGACCACCCGGCGCGATCTGGTGCTCACGGTCGGTTCGATGTCGAAGTCGTTCTGGGGCGGCTTGCGGATCGGCTGGATCCGCGGCGACCGCGGTTCCCTGGCCACCATCGCCGCGCTGCGCCCGTCGATCGACATGGGCACCCCGATCCTCGAACAACTCGCCGCGGCAAGGCTTCTGGCCGCCGAGGACGAGGTCCTGCCCGAACGCCGGGAGCTGCTGCGCGCACGCAGGGCGCTGCTGCTGGACCTGCTCGCCGAACACCTTCCGGACTGGCAGCCGGCGCCGGGCACCGGCGGTCTGTCGTTGTGGGTGCGGCTGCCCGCACCGATGAGTTCGGCGCTGTCGGCTGCCGCGTCCCGGCTGGGACTGGAGATCCCGCCCGGGCCGCGCTTCGGGGTCGACGGCACGCTCGAACGCTTCATCCGGGTGCCTTACGCATTGCCGGACGCCGAGCTGGTCGGGGCGGTCGAACTGCTGGCGCAGGCGTGGCGCACGGTCACCGGGCTGACGCCATCGGAACCGGCCGTCGTGGTGGTATGACCGTCAGTCGGGGATGTCGACGCGACGGACGACGCCGTCGAGCGCGTCCGCGGCCTCGATCTCACCGCGGGTGATACCGAGGATGAAGAGCACAGTGTCCAGGTAGGGGTGGCTCAGCGACGCGTCGGCGACCTCGCGCAGCGCCGGCTTGGCGTTGAACGCCACCCCGAGCCCGGCGGCCGAGAGCATGTCGATGTCGTTGGCGCCGTCACCGACCGCCACCGTCTGCTCCATCGGGACCCCGGCCTGCTGGGCGAAGTCGCGCAGCGCCTTGGCTTTCCCGGGCCGGTCGACGACGTTGCCGACCACCCGTCCCGTGAGTTTGCCGTCGACGATCTCGAGTTCGTTGGCGGCGACGAAGTCCATCATCAGCTCGTGGGCCAGCGGCTCGATGACCTGGCGGAACCCGCCCGACACGACTCCGCAGTAGTAGCCGAGCCGGCGCAGTGTGCGGATCGTGGTGCGCGCACCCGGGGTGAGCTCGATCTGTTCGGCGACGTCGTCGAGCACCGAGGCCGGCAGGCGGCGAGCGTGGCCACCCGGCGGTGCAGGGATTCGGCGAAGTCCAGTTCGCCGCGCATCGCCGCTTCGGTGACCTCGGCGACCGCCGCCTCGGCACCGGCGTGCGCGGCCAGCATCTCGATGACCTCACCCTGGATCAGCGTGGAGTCGACGTCGAAGACGATGAGCCGCTTGGCCCGCCGCGCCAGGCTGTAGTCCTCGACGGCGATGTCGACCTTCTCCTGGACCGCGACCCGGGCCAGCACCGCCTGCAGCTCGCGGTACACCCCGGACGGCACCGACACCCGTAGCTCCAGGCCGGTCACCGGATAGTCCGACACCCCGCGGATGAAGTCGATGTTCACGCCGAGCCCAGCGGCTTCCCTGGCGACCACCCCGAACGCCTCGGCGGTGATGGGCCGGCCCAGCACCACGATGGTGTGGGTGGACGGCTGTCGCATCACCGGCAGCCCGTCGCTGCTCTCGATGGTGACGTCGAGCCCGACGCCGTGGATCGCCGCGGTCACCTCGTCGCGCAGCGGGGCTCCCCCGGCGACCTCCGGGGGCGCCGCGACGAGCACGCCGAGCGTCAGCCGGCCGCGGATCACGACCTGTTCGACGTTGAGCAGGTCGACCCGGTGCCGGGACAGCACCTCGAACAGCGCTGATGTGACGCCGGGCTGATCCTTGCCGGTGACGGTGATCAGCAGCGACGACCGGTCGCGGGAGGACCCGTCAGGCCACCTTTGCATTGCGCTCACACGGTGCCGCTCAGTGTCTCGGTCAGGTACGGACGTTCTCGTTGTCGATCCGCGTCACGTCGCCGTCCTCGGGACCGTGCGCGCGGCCCACGTGGGCCTCACGCCGCATGCGCTCGACCATGTGCGGGTAGTGCAGCTCGAACGCCGGACGCTCCGAACGGATCCGGGGCAGCTCGGTGAAGTTGTGCCGCGGCGGCGGGCAGCTGGTCGCCCACTCCAGCGAGTTGCCGTAACCCCACGGGTCATCCACGGTCACCACCTCGCCGTAACGCCAGCTCTTGAACACGTTCCACAGGAACGGCAGCGTCGAGGCGCCCAGGATGAACGCGCCGATGGTCGACACGACGTTCAGCGTGGTGAAGCCGTCGCTGGCCAGGTAGTCGGCGTAGCGGCGCGGCATGCCCTCGTCGCCCAGCCAGTGCTGGACCAGGAAGGTCATGTGGAAGCCGATGAAGGTCAGCCAGAAGTGCAGCTTGCCCAGGCGTTCGTCGAGCAGCCGGCCGGTCATCTTCGGGAACCAGAAGTAGATGCCCGCGTAGGTGGCGAACACGATGGTGCCGAACAGCACGTAGTGGAAGTGCGCGATGACGAAGTAGCTGTCGGTGACGTGGAAGTCCAGCGGCGGGCTGGCCAGCAGCACGCCCGACAGGCCGCCGAGCAGGAACGTCGCGATGAAGCCGATGGAGAACAGCATCGGTGTCTCGAACGTCAACTGGCCCTTCCACATCGTGCCGATCCAGTTGAAGAACTTGATACCGGTCGGCACCGCGATGAGGAACGTCATGAAGGAGAAGAACGGGAGCAGCACCGCGCCGGTGGCGTACATGTGGTGCGCCCACACCGCGACCGACAGGGCGGCGATGCCCAGCGTCGCGTAGATCAGCGTGGTGTAGCCGAAGATCGGCTTACGGCTGAACACCGGGAAGATCTCACTGACGATGCCGAAGAACGGCAGCGCGATGATGTACACCTCGGGGTGGCCGAAGAACCAGAACAGGTGCTGCCACAGCAGCACACCACCGTTGGCCGGGTCGTAGATGTGCGCGCCGAGATGGCGGTCGGCGGCCAGGCCGAGCAGCGCCGCGGTCAGCAGCGGGAAGGCCAGCAGCACCAGGATCGAGGTCACCAGGATGTTCCAGGTGAAGATCGGCATCCGGAACATGGTCATGCCGGGGGCGCGCATGCAGACCACGGTGGTGATCATGTTCACGCCACCGAGGATCGTGCCCAGACCGCCGACGGCCAGACCCATGATCCACAGGTCACCGCCCGCGCCGGGTGAGTGGATGGCGTCGGTCAGCGGCGAGTACGCGGTCCAGCCGAAGTCGGCGGCGCCGCCGGGGGTGATGAAGCCACCCATGGCGATCAGCGCGCCGAACAGGAAGAGCCAGAACGAGAACGCGTTGAGGCGCGGGAACGCGACGTCGGGGGCGCCGATCTGCAGCGGCAGCACCAGGTTCGCGAACCCGAACACGATCGGCGTCGCGTAGAACAGCAGCATCACCGTGCCGTGCATGGTGAACAGCTGGTTGAACTGCTCATTGGAGAGGAACTGCAGCCCGGGGGCGGCGAGCTCGGTCCGCATGAACAGCGCCATCAGGCCGCCGATCAAGAAGAACGCGAAGCAAGCGACGCAGTACATCATGCCGATCAGCTTGTGATCGGTGGTCGTGATCAGTTTGTAGAGCAGGTTGCCCTTGGGTCCCAGCCGGGCCGGGAACGGCCGCCGTGCCTCGAGTTCGCCGATTGGGGGCGCTTCCGCAACCAACTGGTCCTCCAACCTTCCGTATCGCTGACCGGTAACAACACCGGATAGGACAGTCGGCGAGGCCGACGATCGGTATGAATCCTAGCTGCCCGAACTGACAGCGGTCGGGGTGGTCCTACAAACCGTCGTATTTGACGGCGCACCTATCTGGGCACAGACCCTGACCAGCTCGGTAACCGTTGGATGTTAACGTCGGCGCGTGCTGATCACGGGAGTGCGGGCAGGCCGCTGGGTCTCCCGGTCGGCGGGACTGACCGCCCTCGCCACCGCGGTCGTGGTGTCCGCGCTGGGCGGCTGCGGATCGTCCGGCGACACACCCGCCGACGGCTCCGGCACGGCGACGCCCACCACCAGCGTGACCCGGATCGCCAGTGCCGGCGTGCTCGGCAACGACCGCAGGCCCGATGAGTCCTGTGCGCCCGAACCGGCGCGCCTGGACGACGGCCCGCCGGAGCGCGAGGTCCGCAACGCGACCGGCCACGGCGTCACTCCCCCGATTCCGGAGACCACGCAGGTGCGGGCCGATCCCCAGCGCATCGTCGTGCTCTCCGGCGACCAGCTCGATGCGTTGTGCGCGCTGGGCCTGCAATCGCGGATCGTGGCCGCGGCGCTGCCCGACGGCTCCGACGCCCAGCCGGCCTACCTCGGCGCCGTCGTCCACGACCTACCCGGCGCCGGAAGCCGCAGCGAGCCCGACCTCGACGCGATCCGGGCGGCCGAACCGGATCTGATCCTCGGCTCGGTGGCGCTGACCCCGCAGGACCATCCCGAGCTCGCCGGGATCGCGCCCACCGTGTTCACCGGGCCCGGAGGCGCGGCGTGGAAGGACACGCTGCGCACCGTCGGGGCCGCCACCGGCCGCGCACGCGCGGCCGACGAGGTGATCGAGGAGTTCGACCGCGCCGCCGACCGGACCGGGCAGGACAACGACGCGACCCACTTCCAGGCATCGGTGGTGCAGTTCACCGACACCACGATGCGGGTGTTCGGCCCCGACAGCTTCCCCGGCAGCGTGCTCGCCGACGTCGGGGTCGGCCGCCCGGCCGCGCAGCGGTTCACCGACAAGCCCTTCGTCGAGGTGGGCATCTCCGACGAGGACCTCGGCGATTCACCGGACTTCTCGATCGCCGACGGCGACCTCCTCTATGTGTCGTTCGCCACGGCCGAGGCACGTGAACGCGCCCCCGAAGTGCTGGGCAGCGACGCGTGGCGGCGGCTGTCGGCCAACCGCGACGGCAGGGTGTTCGCGGTGAACAACGAGGTGTGGCAGACCGGCGGTAATGTCGTCGCCGCACGCGGGATCCTCGCCGATCTACGGTGGGTCAACGCCCCCATCAACTGACCGCACCACGTCAGCGGCGGAACTAACCCGGCGCCAGTGGCCGTTGAACCCGATCAGGCGCATCGTCGCGCCGTGATTCTCGGCGAATCCGAACCCGCCGACCCTTGTGCGAGACCCCGTTATGCAGAAAATCGATGAGACAAGAGGCACTGATGACCACCGTTACCGCGTATGCCGCGACCTCCGCCGACGCCCCGCTGACCCGGACCACCATCACCCGGCGCGAGGTCGGGCCGCATGACGTCGCGTTCGACATCCACTTCGCCGGTATCTGCCACTCCGACATCCACACCGTCCGCGGCGAGTGGGGGCGGGCCAATTACCCGGTGGTGCCCGGTCATGAGATCGCCGGCATCGTCACCGAGATCGGTTCGCAGGTAACCAATTTCAAGATCGGCGACCGGGTCGGCGTGGGCTGTTTCGTCGATTCCTGCCGCGAGTGTGACCAATGTCGCGACGGTGACGAGCAGTACTGCACCGGCAGTGGGATGGTCGGCACCTACAACGCCGTCGGCCGTGACGGTCAGCCGACGCAGGGGGGCTACAGCGGTGCGATCGTCGTCGACGAGAACTATGTGCTGCGCATCCCCGACTCCATCGCGCTGGACAAGGCCGCTCCCCTGCTGTGTGCGGGGATCACCACCTATTCACCTCTGCGCCACTGGAACGCCGGTCCCGGCAAGAAGGTCGCGGTGATCGGCCTCGGTGGTCTCGGTCACCTCGCGGTCAAGATCGCGGCGGCGATGGGCGCCGAGGTGACAGTCCTCAGCCAGTCGCTGAAGAAGATGGAGGACGGTCTGCGCCTGGGCGCCACGGCGTACCACGCCACCAGCGACCGCGACACCTTCAAGCAGCTGCGCGGCACGTTCGACCTGATCATCAACACCGTGTCGGCGAACCTGAATCTCGCGGACTACCTCGCGCTGCTCAAGGTCGACGGCACGCTGGTCGAACTCGGCATGCCCGAGCATCCGATGTCGGTGCCGGCCACGTCGTTGGTCGGCGGGCGGCGCAGCATCGCGGGCTCGATGATCGGTGGCATCGCCGAGACCCAGCAGATGCTGGACTTCTGCGCCGAGCACGACGTGACCCCCGAGATCGAGATCATCGAAGCGGACTACATCAACGAGGCCTACGAGCGCGTGGTGGCCAGCGATGTCCGGTACCGGTTCGTCATCGACACCGCCGGCCTGCGCTAACCGTCCGTCCCGGGATCGCCGCGGTGCTCGCCGGTCGACGGCCAGCCCGCGGCGGCCAGCTTCGCCGCCACCCGCGCGACGTTCTCCGGGCCGGCGTCGTGGTGGGTGACGTCTTCGATGAAGGCCGCGATCTCGTCGGCCTCGATCTGGCCGGCCCCGGCCCCGGCGCCCGGTGACCGTTCTTCGGTCAGGCGCGCGATGACCTCCTTGATCTGTTCCTCGGTCAGTGGAGTCGCACGCAACAGTGCCAGCAGCGGAACGCGATCGGGCCCCGGGACACCGCCGGGATAGCCGGCGCGCAGCCATTCCAGAACGGAGTGGAACAGGGACTTGGTCGTCACCGCTCCAGTGTCCTCCCCCACTCCCGGGGGCCGTCGCTGGGAGCGCGCTGACGCCGTTCGCACTCGGCTACGTGGCGATGGCCAGACACCTCCCGGCCACCTTCGCGTACGTCGTGTTCGCGGGGTCGCTGATCGGCGGCTGCGTCCACTTCGCCAATGATGCTGCGAAAAGCATTGTGGACGTGGATGTTCCATGGGTTCTGTGCGCTGTCGCGGTGCAGGTGCCCGGCGCCGCCGGAGTGCCGGTGGACACGCCGGCGCTGGTCCCCTACACGAACATCCACGGTCTGCGCGCGCTGATCGGCACCGCGGCGATGATCCTCGTCCAGGCGATCTGCTCGGTGGCCGTGGTGTGGTCCTTCTGGGTGCGGAAAGCCCACCGGGGCAACGTGTTCACCACGCTGGTCTATCCGCTGCGGGGCGCCGCCTCGATAGGGGCGGATCGGACGCACCGTGATGGAGGACAGCCACGAGCGCTGACGCCCGCCTACCTCGCGACGTTGAATCGGTTCCGGGGCACCCGATCACGCCGTCCCACTGGCAAATCGCGGTGCCGGTGCGACAATGAGGCGCCATGTTCACGCGGGGGCCGGAGGACACATGAGCGCGCTGAAGGTTGTCGTCGCCGACGACGATGTGTTGTTGCGCGAGGGGCTGGCCAGTCTTCTGGAGCGCTCCGGCTTCGAGATCGTCGGGCAGGCCGGTGACGGCGTCACGCTGCTGGACATGGTCCGGACGCAGAGGCCGGCGCTGGTGCTGACCGACATCCGGATGCCGCCGACCCACACCAGCGAGGGTCTGGACGCGGCCAGGGTGATCCGCGAAGAGTCCCCCGAGGTCGGCATCGTGGTGCTCTCGGCCCACGTCGACGTCGATCACGCGATGGAGCTGCTGGCCGGCGGCCATGCCATCGGTTACCTGCTCAAGACCCGGGTCACCGACGTCACCGACTTCATCGACACGCTGCAGCGGATCGCCAACGGCGCGTCCGTGGTGGACCCCGCGCTGGTGGCCGAGTTGGTGTCTGCGCGCAAGCGCGACGACCCGCTGGGCGCGCTCAGTGCGCGCGAACGCGAGGTGCTCACCCTGATGGCCGAGGGCCTGTCGAACGCGGGGATCGGGCGCAGGCTGTGGGTGACCGAGGGCACGGTGGAAAAGCACGTGCGCAGCATCCTGACCAAGCTGAACCTGCCCGAAACCGGCGACGACCACCGCCGGGTCCGCGCGGTGATCATGTACTTGGAGACCCGCTGACGCGGTCGAGCAGTTCACGCACCGCGCCCGGTGACAACGTCAGTTTGGGCAGGAAGCCCAGCGCCGGGCTGGCCGCGATGAGGTCGGCGAAGTCCAGCTCGTCGTGGGTGGAGGTCAGGATGACGGGGATGCCGCTGAGCTGTTCGGCGACGTCGAATCCGCTTTCGGCGCCGAGATCGACGTCGACCAGCGCCACGTCCGGATGCAGTTCGCGGGCCCGCAGCAGCGCCTCGGCCACGTCGTGGGCAGTGCCGACGACCACGATGCCGCCGCGTTCGAGAATGGCGCGGGCTGCGTCCCGGAAGTCGGCGCTGTCGTCGACGATCAAGCAGCGCGGACCGGTCATGACTCGAGCCTGTCAGGATCTTCGGCTGTCGGCATTCCTGTTAACGGGAAAAATCGGGATTACCATCGGCCGGTGACCTGGCAATCGGTGCCGACCAGCTTCTTCGAGCGTGTCGTGCGGTCACCGGCGCGACCTCTCGGGGTCGGAATCGCGGTGGCGGCCGGGTTCCTGGCCGCCGAGGTGCTCGCGGTGTTCGCGCTCAAGAAGATCGCTCCGGAGAACGCGTTCGGCGCGCTGCTGCTGCTCGGCGTGCTGGTGGTCTCTGCCGGGTGGGGCTTCGGGTTGTCGATCACCACCTCTTTGGCCAGCGCCGCCGTCTACGCCTATCTGCATCTGGAGGGCCGCGACAGCCTGGCTCCGGCGCTGGTCATCTTCCTGACGCTCGCGTTTCTCACCAATGCCCTGGTGGGCCAGGCCCGACTGCGTGCCGCCGAGGCCGAGCAGCGCCGCCACGAGGCCGATCTGGCCGCGGATCTGGCCCGGGTGATGCTGCGGGCCCCGGCGCTCGGCCCGGCGCTGCAGGATGCCGGCCGCCGTTTCGCCGACGTGCTCGGGCTGCCCTCCGCGACATTGACGGTCGAGGCCACCCCCGCCGCCCCGGACGAGCTGGCCATCGCGCTGCTCGACGGTTCGGAACGCACCGGCACGCTGCTCATCCCGCAGGATCTGCCCGCGGCGTCGGTGCGGCGGGTGCATCGCATGGTGCCGTCGCTGCAGGCCCTGCTGGCCGCCGCGTGCGACCGCGAGGTCATCACCGCCGAGCTGGAGGTCAGCCGTCGCGAGCTGGAACGCTTCTTCGCGGTGGCATCGGATCTGCTGTTCATCGGCACGTGTGACGACGGGGAGGCGCGCCTGACCCGGGTCAATCCGGCGTTCGAACGGGCGCTGGGCTATTCGGCCGCGGAACTGACCGCGCGGCCGCTGTCGGAGTTCATCGTCCAGGACGACTGGGAAGCCACTGCGGCCGCGCTCGCCGCCGTGCCGCAGACCGCGGGCGCCACGCAGTTCGAGAGCCGCAGTCTGCGCCGGGACGGCACCGTGCGCTGGCTGGAATGGAACGTGGTGTTCGACCACGGGGTGCTGGTCGGCGGGGCCCGCGACACCACCGAACGCAAGCAGGAGCAGGAACGCCTGCGGGTGGCCAGGACCCAGCAGGCGGCGCTGCGTCGGGTCGCCACCCTGGTCGCGCGCGGCGCCGCGCTGGCCGACGTCTACGACGTCGCCGTCACCGAGCTCGCGCACAGCCTCGGGGTCGACCACGTCACCCTGCTGGCCTTCGACGCCGACGACCACGTCGTGGTGAAGGCCGCGCTGAAGACCGAGAGCCAGCCGGGATTCACTGCGGGAGAGCGTCTTTCGCTCGACGGCGACAGCCTGTGCGAGCGGGTGCGCAGGACCAGTCGGCCTATGTCGGCGACTACGGCGCGCTGTCCGGGGAGATCCCGGACCGGCTGCGCGGGCTCGGTGTCCGCGCAGGGGCGGGCGTACCACTGGTCGTGGAAGGGCGCACCCGCGGCGCGCTTGTCGTGGGTTCTTCTGCCCCACAAGGGATTCCGGAAGGAACCACAGCCCACATCGGCGACTTCGCCGATCTGATCTCGACCGCGATCGCCAACGCCGAGACCCGCGCCGAGCTCACCGCGTCGCGGGCCAGGATCGTGGCGGCCGCCGACGAGGCCCGCCGGGGGTTCGAACGCGATCTGCACGACGGCGCCCAGCAGCGCATCGTGTCGCTGAGCCTGCAACTGCGCGAGGCCGAGGCGGCGACCGAGGACGACGCGCTGCGCACCCTGCTGTCCAACGCGGTGACCGGCCTGGCCGGGTTGCACTCGGATCTGCAGGAGTTATCGCGCGGTCTGCATCCGGCGGTGTTGTCGCGCGGCGGGCTGAAGCCGGCGATGCGCAACCTGGCGCGGCGCTCGACGGTTCCGGTCGAGCTGTCCGTCGACGTCGCTCGCCGCCTGCCCGAACCGGTCGAGGTGGCCGCGTATTACGTTGTCGCAGAGGCGCTGACGAACGTCGCCAAGCACGCCGACGCCGGTTCGGTGACGGTCACGGTCGGGCTCGACGAGAGCCCGGACGGCGGCACGCTGCTGCGCCTTTCGGTGACCGACGACGGTGCCGGCGGCGCCACGGACGGCGGCGGCTCAGGCCTGGTCGGCCTACGCGACCGGGTGGAGGCGCTGTCGGGCCGGCTGACGGTGACCAGTCACCCCGGCGACGGCACGACGATCAGCGCGACCATCCCGGTCGACTGAGCCTAGAAGTCCCAGTCCTCGTCCTCGGTGTTGACGGCCTTGCCGATCACGTAGGACGACCCCGAGCCGGAGAAGAAGTCGTGGTTCTCGTCGGCGTTGGGGCTCAGCGCGGACAGGATCGCCGGGTTCACGTCGGTCTCGTCGCGCGGGAACAGCGCCTCGTAGCCGAGGTTCATCAGCGCCTTGTTGGCGTTGTAGCGCAGGAACTTCTTGACGTCCTCGGTCAGGCCGACCTCGTCGTAGAGGTCCTGGGTGTACTCCACCTCGTTGTCGTAGAGCTCGAACAGCAGCTCGTAGGTGTAGTCCTTGAGCTCCTGGCGGGTGGACTCGTCGGCCAAGGCCAGACCGCGCTGGTACTTGTAGCCGATGTAGTAGCCGTGCACGGCCTCGTCGCGGATGATCAGCCGGATCATGTCGGCGGTGTTGGTGAGCTTGGCCCGGCTGCTCCAGTACATCGGCAGGTAGAAGCCGGAGTAGAACAGGAAGCTCTCCAGCAGGGTCGAAGCCACCTTGCGCTTGAGCGGCTCGTCGCCCTTGTAGTACTGCATCACGATCTCGGCCTTGCGCTGCAGGTTCGGGTTCTCCTCCGACCAGCGGAACGCGTCGTCGATCTCGTTGGTCGAGCACAGCGTCGAGAAGATGTTGGAGTAGCTGCGTGCGTGCACCGACTCCATGAACGCGATGTTGGTGTACACCGCCTCCTCGTGCGGGGTCAGCGCGTCGGGGATCAGGCTGACCGCGCCGACGGTGCCCTGGATGGTGTCGAGCAGCGTGAGCCCGGTGAACACCCGCATCGTGAGCTGCTTCTCGTGAGCGGTCAGCGTGTTCCAGGACGGGATGTCGTTGGATACCGGCACCTTCTCCGGCAACCAGAAATTACCGGTGAGGCGATCCCACACCTCGGCGTCCTTGTCGTCCTGCAGGCGGTTCCAGTTGATGGCCGAGACCCGGTCGATCAGTTTCATGCCATCGCTCACGAGGACCCCATTTCACCTGGCTTTTAGTAACGTCGCCGCGGGAACGCCCGCGACGCCCACAACACTACAACTGGTGTGCGACATCCCAGCGCTGCACGAGATGTTGTGTCAGGCGTGTCGCGGGCCCAGTCAGCGGAACGTGTACTCGGAGGCCTTGAACCTCCGGGTCGCGAGCCAGTACTGCCAGGTCATCCCGCTCCACAGGGTGCGGTTGACGCCGTGCTCGTCGAGATACCAGCTGCGGCACCCACCGGTGCTCCACACGGTGCCGCCGAGGTCGTCCTGCAGCTCGTCGTTGTAGCGGTCCTGCGCCGCCCGGGTGGGCGCCAGCGCCTGCGCGCCCGCCTTGTCGACGGCGGCGATGGCCTTGGCCGCGTAGCGGATCTGCGACTCGATCATGAACACCACCGAGTTGTGCCCCAGCGCGGTGTTCGGCCCGAGCAGGAAGAACAGGTTGGGCATGTCGGCGACGGTGATGCCGCGCAGCGCGGCGATCCCCTCCCGGTTCCACCGGTCGACGAGGTCTTCGCCGTTGGGGCCCTTGATGTCGACATAGGTGTAGGAGTCGGTGACGTGGAACCCGGTGGCGAACACCACCACGTCGACCTCGGTTTCGGACTCCCGACCGTGCTCGTCGATGGTGACGATGCCGCGCGAGGTGAAGCGCGCGATGCGGTCGGTGATCACCTCGGCCTTCGGGTCGGCGATACCGCGGTAGTACTTGTCGGAGTTGAGGATTCGCTTGCAGCCGGCCCGGTAGTCCGGGGTGAGCTTACGGCGCAGTTCGCGGTCCTTGATCGAGCGGCGGATGTTCCATTTCCCCAGCAGCTCACCGATTTTCAGCAACCTGGGCTGTTGGGTCATCGCAAACCCGACGGCCTCGTGAATCCAGTAGATGCCGGCCCGCATCGCCGCCCGGGCGCCGGGCACGTTGGCGAACACCCGCTGCACCCGTTCGGGGATCGGGTTGTTCGGCCGGGGCATCACCCAGGCCGGGGTGCGCTGGTACAGGTGCAGCTCGGCGACGTCCTTGACGATCTCGGGCACGATCTGGATGGCGCTGGCGCCGGTGCCGATCACCGCGACCTTCTTGCCGGTGATGTCGACGTCGTGGTCCCACTCCGCGGAGTGGAACGCCGCCCGGCCGGCCGCCAGGTACTCGTCGTACCCGTCGAACTCCGGGATCAGCGGGATGTGCAGACCACCGGCGCCGGAGATGACGAACTGCGCGATGAACTCGCGCCCGTCCTTGGTGAACACGTGCCAGCGCATCTCGTCGTCGTCCCAGTTCGCGCGGTCGACGTGCGCGCCGAACTCGATGTAGCGGCGCAGCCCGTACTTGGCGGTCACCCCGAGCAGGTAATCCTGGATCTCGGGCTGGAACGACCACATGTGGGTCCAGTCGGCCTTCGGCTCGAACGAGAACGAGTACATGTGCGACGGGATGTCGCACGCGCAGCCGGGGTAGGTGTTGTCCCGCCACGTGCCGCCGATCTCGTCGGCCTTCTCCAGGATCAGGAAGTCGACGCCGCGTTGCTGCAGCGCGATGGCCATGCCCAGCCCGGAGAAGCCCGAGCCGATGATCAGGGCGCGGGTGTGCACGGGCGCCTGGGCGGCAGAGGTGGTGTCGGCCTGGTCAGCCTGTTCAGCCAGCGTCATGGCCCCGATAGTACCTGGGAACGCCGGTACCGATTACGCCGAAACCGCATTCCACGCGGCTATCGGGCGGCTTTTCCCGACGTGGACGCAATCTCGGCGTCGCCCGGGGCGGAAGGACTCAGGCGACCTGTTGGCGGCGCTTGACGCCCTTGTGCAGCGGCACGTCGGGGTCGATCTGGACACCCAGCACCTCGCAGGTGCCGTTGATGGACCCGACCATGATCGTGGTCAGGTAGTCGGCGAACTTCGCCGACGGCAGCCGGCGGGGGCTGTCCTGATCGGCGCCCAGCCACCAGTCGGTCGCCGAGGCCGCTGCACCGAAGGTCGCGAACCCGGCCAGCTCGAACGCCGCGTAGTCGAGCTCCATGTCTTTGAGCTCGTTGTTGAACATGTCGGCGATCGCGAGAGTGATGTCGCGGCCCTCGTTGAGCGCCCGCATCGCCGACGAGGTCTGCTCGGCGAAGCGGCCCTGCATCAGGAACCGGATCACGTTCGGATGTTCGTCGACCAGCCGCACGTACTGCTCGACGGCCCGGAAGACCACCGTGCGCGCCGGATCGGTCGAGATGTTGATCGACGGGAAGATCGCCGACCACAACATGTCCCGCATCCGCTGCCCGATCGCCTGGAACAGGTCGGACTTGTCGGTGAAGTGGCGGTAGATCTTGGGTTTGGCAGTGCCGGCCTCCTCGGCGATCTCCCGCAGAGACACCTCGGGGCCCAGCCGGTCGATGGCCCGGAACGCCGCGTCGACGATCTCGGAGCGCACCTTCTTGCGGTGCTCGCGCCACCGTTCACTGCGGGCGTCCACCTTGACACCCGCCTGCTCGGCAGCACGCGCCCTCGACCCTCGTCGCACCCGATCACTGTACCCGCTCAGACGCCGCTGACCTGCTCAGACCTGGTCGGCCGAATGGTGGGTCTTTCGGTACTATCGCTGCGACAGCCGCTCGACGAGAGAGATCAATGACGCAGCGATACGACCTGGTCATCGCAGGTGGAGGACCATCGGGTTCGGCCGCCGCATGGCAGGCCGCGCAGACCGGCGCGAAGGTGCTGGTGTGCGACAAGGCACAGTTCCCCCGGGCCAAGCCCTGCGGCGACGGGCTGACCGCGCGCGCGGTCAGCTATCTGCAGAAGATGGGCCTGGCCGACGAGGTCGCCACCTATCACCGGGTCAACCGGGTGACGGTGTTCAGCCCGAGCCGCTGGGAGCTGTCGTTCCCCAAACGTCCCGGCATGCCCGACCACGGCCACACGGTCAGCCGCGAGCACCTCGACACCGTGCTGCTCAAGCACGCCGAGTCCGCGGGCGCCGAGATCCGGCAGGGCGCCGAGGTGTCGGGCCCGGAGCTGGACGCCAACGGCCGGGTGATCGGCGTCGTGCTCAAGGGCGGCGAGAAGGTGTACGCCGATGCGGTGATCGCCGCGGACGGCGCCTACTCCCCCATCAAGCGCGCGCTGAAGATCGACTCCGAGTACAACGGCTACTCGGCGATCGCCATCCGCTCGGAGATGCCGGCCAATCGCCCGGACTCCGATTCGCTCGACATCTATCTCAAGCTGCTGTTCCAGGGCGATCAGCTGCCCGGGTACGGCTGGGTGTTCCCGATGGGCGACGGCATCTTCAACATCGGCCTCGGCTATGTGAACAGCTACAAGAACTGGCAGTCGATCAACGCCACCCAGTTCCTCGGCGATTTCCTGCGCACCCTGCCGCGCGAGTGGGATCTGCCGCCGATCGAAGAGCTCAAGAAGAACAAGAGCGTGCGCGCGTGGCGTTTGCCGATGGGCTTCACCGCGTGGCCGCCGTGGCGTCCGGGCGTGCTGTTCACCGGCGATTCGCTGGGCGCAGGCAAGCCGGCCTCGGGCGCGGGTATCTCCAAGGCACTCGAATCCGGTTTGGCCGCAGGCGAATGCGCGATCGCGGCGCTGACCAACGGTGGCCCCGACGACTTCACCAACTACGCGCAGCGGATGGAAGCCGCGTGGGGCAGGGAGTACCGGCGCGGTCGCATCATGCACAAGCTGATCGGCCAGCCCAAGCTGGCGGGCGCGGGCGTGAAGCTGATCGACAACGCCGCGTTCCGCGACCGCATGCTCAAGGCGCTCTACAAGAAGGCCCAGGGTCCGCAGCACAGCTTCTGATACCGGCGCGCGTACATGGACTCCACCGGTGAGCGCCTCGGCACCGAAGCCGCCGCACGGCTGGCGGCCCTCGGCGCGGTCACGATCGACACCGGCCTGTCCGATGACGAGTTGGCAAGCATCGAAGCAGATTTCGGCTTCGAGTTCGCCGACGACCACCGGGCGTTCCTGGCTGCCGGGCTACCGTTGGGTGCCGGCTGGCCGGACTGGCGCAACGAGGGCCGCCGAAGCCTGACCAAGCGGCTGCAGTTGCCGGTCGAAGGTGTGCTGTTCGCCGTGGAATGGAGTCAGTTCTGGGCATCCGGGTGGGGCCGGCGCCCCGCCCGGATGCGCGACGCACTGCGCAGCGCGCGCTACCAGCTTGCCCGTGTCCCGCAATTGGTCCCGGTGTGCTCGCACCGATATCTGCCTGCCGGTCGGGGCACGTTCGGCCATCCGGTGTTGTCGGTGGTGCGGACCGACGTCCAAACCTGCGGCGCGGACCTGGCCGACTACGTCGACGAAGAGTTCGGGTCCGGCGGGCACCGCGCCGCTGCGGCCGCCACCGTGCGATTCTGGTCGGACCTGTTGACCTGACGCGTGTTTCAGGCGCCGAACAGCCGACCGGCCTTGATCAACAGTTCGTAGAGGCCGTAGCCGAACGGGACAGCCACCCACAACCAGGCCAACACGATGTAGACCTTGGGCACCGTCGGGGTGTACTCACGCAGCTCGGTGTCGGCGGGTTGGTCGGTCATCGGACGGCATCCTGTCTGTCGGAAGGTCTCTGGGCGTCGGGCTCGTGCCATCTGTCGTTGACGGGGCGGATCAGTTCGTTCGCGACGAACGCGACGACCAGCAGCGCGATCATGATGGAGAACGACAGGGTGTAGAGCGCGGGTCCCTCCTTGCCCGCGGCGGCCTGCCGGTCGGCCACGAAGTTCACGATGATGGGGCCCAGCACCCCGGCCGCCGACCACGCCGTCAGCAGCCGGCCGTGGATGGCGCCGACCTGGAACGTGCCGAACAGGTCGCGCAGGTAGGCCGGCACCGTAGCGAAGCCCGCGCCGTAGAAGGACAGGATCAGGATCGTCGCGAGCAGGAACACGAGCTTGTTGGAGTTCTCCATCACGGTGATCGTCAGGTACAGCAGCGCGCCGGCGCCGAGGTAGAGCCGGTAGGCGTTCTTGCGGCCGATCTTGTCCGACAGGCTGGACCAGCCGATGCGGCCGAGCATGTTGCCCAGCGAGAGCATCGCGACGTATCCGGCGGCCGCGGCGGCCAGACCGGCGGCGGCCGCCCCTGCGGCCGGGAAGTAGTCCTGGTAGATCGGCGACGCCTTCTCCAGGATGCCGATGCCGGCGGTGACGTTGAAACACAACACGATCCACAGCAGCCAGAACTGCGGGGTCTTGATCGCATTGCCGGCCGACACCTGCCCGCCGGTGATGATCGAATCGCTCTGCACGGGCGGCGGCGTCCAGTTCGACGGCTTCCAGTCCGCCCGCGGCACCCGGATCAGCATCCAGCCCAGCGACATGAAGACCGCGTAGACGGCGCCGTGCACCGCGAAGGTCTTCGCGATGCCGGCGGTGTCGGTGCCGAACATGTCCAGCATCGCCGTCGACCACGGCGAGGCGATCAGCGCGCCGCCGCCGAATCCCATGATCGCCAGCCCGGTTGCCATGCCGGGCCGGTCGGGGAACCACTTGATGAGCGTCCCGACCGGCGAGATGTAGCCGATCCCCCAGCCGATGCCGCCGAGCAGTCCATAGCCGAGCAGCACCAGCCAGAACTGGCCGATCAGCAGGCCGATCCGACGAACCATCCGCCGCAGAAGCAGCAGGTCGCGGCGAACATCGCCGCGCGGGGCCCGGCGCGGTCCACCCAGGTGCCGAAGATCGCCGCCGACAGCCCGAGGACGACGATGCCGACGGTGAACGGCAGCGCGCTCAGGGTGCCGGAGATCCCGAGGGATTCCTGCAGCGGCAGCTTGAACACGCTCCAGGAGTACGCCGCGCCGACCGACAGGTGGATGGACAGCGCTGCGGGCGGGACGAGCCACCGACTCCATCCGGGCGAAGCGACGATTCGTTCTCGGCTGAAAAACGGCGCGGTCATGGCCGGTGTCATACCCACTAGAACGAGAAGTGTGACCTGCGTCATCCACATCGTGCACATTCGCGCCGGCGCCGACGGGTCGGGCCGCTTGTCGGTGTCCTCCGGTAGAACCGGAAAGTATGACGTCGACGCAGCTGAGCGCGTTTCTGTGTTACCGCGATCCCGACGCGATGGTCGGCTGGATCACCGGCGTGCTGGGATTCGACATGGTGCGCGATTTCCGCGACGACGGCGACATCCTGGCCCATGCCGAGCTCAAGCGCGGAGACGCGGTGCTGTGCGTGCAGCGTGACGACCGCGGCTACGACGTGCCCGTGGTCAAGGGCGACTGCGTGGGCGCCGGTCTGTACCTCGTCGTCGACGACACCGAGGTGACCGCCATTCACCGGCGCGCGGTCGATGCGGCGGCGACGGTGCTGGTCGCCCCGGAGACCACGGAGTGGGGTAACTTCCGCACAGAGCTGCTGGACCCCGAGGGGCGGCAGTGGTCGATCGGCACCTACCTCCCGGGCCAGAGGGGATGAGCGCATGGAGCAACGCATCAGCCTGATCACCCTCGGCGTCGACGACCTCGACCGGGCCCGCCGGTTCTACGAGCAGGGCCTGGGCTGGGTGCCCGCCGCGGCGCCGGAGGGCGTGGTGTTCTACCAGTTGCCCGGCATCGCGTTCGCGTTGTTCGGCCGCGCAGACCTCGCCGAGGACGCCCACCATCCGGTGGACGGACGGTTCAGCGGCATCACGATCGCGATCAACCAGCGCACCGAAGCCGACGTCGACGCGGTGCTCGCCCAGGCCGAGGCGGCCGGCGCGACGATCTTGAAGCCGGCCGAGCGGGTGTTCTGGGGCGGCTACTCGGGGTACTTCGCCGATCCCGACGGCCATGTCTGGGAGGTCGCGCGCAACCCCGAGTGGACGATCAACGACGACGGCACGCTGACGATCTGAGTGGTCAGCGCCGCGGCACCACGGTCAGCAGCACGACGGAGTCCTCCAGCGCCACCAGGTTGTGCCGCTCGTCGGGGATCACCAGGTAGTCGCCTTCCCCGCCTTCGACCGTGCTCGTCGGGGAGCCGATCTGGACGCGTCCGCGCAGCACCAGAAGCGTTGCCCCGCCTGGGCTTTCGTGGTCGTCGAGCCGGTTGCCCGCGGTGAGCGCGAGCACCGTCTGGCGCAGCGTGCGTTGCTGCCCGCCGTACACCGACTGCGCGGCCCGGCCCGCGCGGGCATCGCGCGCCGCGTCGAGTTGTTGCTCGCCGAGCCCTCGCAACGAGATCACGTCCTGATTGGTGTTCACCGGTTCCGTCCTTCCCGATCTGTCGTCAGTTCTGGGCCAGGCGAAGTGTCAGTCCGACTTCGCACGACCCGGCGTGCGGATCCGGTGTCACCGCGACGCTGTAGTACCTTCTGAAGCCTGCCGTCGGCAGAGTCACGAGGTGCGTGTCAGCGGCGGCCGCGCGGGCGCCCCGGCTTGCGCGCGGTCTTCCCCGCCGCGGCACGGGCGGCCTGCTTGGCCAGCGTCTTCTCGCGTGCGGTCCGCTTGGGCGGCGGCTCGCTCTGGCCGCGCGACGAGCCGGGCTTGCGGCCCCGCACGATCCCGACGAACTCCTCGACCAACGGCGGCTGCGGCCCCTCCGGGAAGGCGAGCGCGACGGGACAGCTGGGCGCATCGGCGATCGGGCGGTAGGTGAGGTCTTTGCGGTGATACAGCCGCGCCAGGGACTGGGGAACGATGAGCGCGCCGAGTCCCGCGGCGACGAGTTCGATTGCGTCCCCGGTGGTCTCGGGCCGGTGCTCGACCGGGACGCCCGGAGCGTCCGGCCAGGACACCACAGTGTCGAGCGGGAGCAGGACCGGCTCGTCGGCGAGGTCGGCGGCGGTGATCTCGTCCCCGGCGGTGAGCAGGTGATCGGTCGGCACCACGGCCACCGTCGTCTCCTCGTAGAGCGGGATGACGGCCAGCCCGGACGTGTCGGTGGGCAGCCGCAGCACCGCCACGTCGAGGTCGCCGGCGCGCACGGCGGTGGCCGCGTCGGCCGCGCCGACGGTGCGCATTTGCAGCGGGGTGTCGGGGTGGCGCTGTGCCCAGATCCGGGCCCACTTCGCGGGCGTCCCGCCGGGCACATAGCCGAGGACCAGGGAGAGGGTCACCGCATCAGGCTATCGTTGGGCTCCTCGATAAGCTGAGGCCATGAGCAGGCCGAACGCCCAGTCCATGAAACCCGCCACGGCGGCCAAGAAGCTGGACGTGTACCTGCCCGCCACGCCGGCGGAGTTTCAGCAGAACCCGATCACCCGCGCCGAGCTGGCCGAGCTGCAGGCGGACCCTCCGCAGTGGCTCAAGGACCTCCGCAAGAACGGACCGCACCCGAAGAACCTGGTCGCGGCCAAGCTCGGCATCTCGATCGCCGCGCTGGCGCGCCACGACGTCGACAACGCGCTCACCACCGAGCAGATCGATGCGCTGCTGGAGGAGAAGCCGGAGTGGCTGGTCGCCGAACGCGAGAGCTACCAGGAGGTGCTGCGCGAGCAGCGACGCCTCAAAGCGGTGCGGGCCGAGGAGGCTCGCAAGAGCTGAGCCCTAGTCGGCAGTCCGCGAGCGTGCACTGACGGTAGCGAGGGCGACGCCGCAACTACCGTGGATGCACGCTCGCGGCACCACCGATGCCCGAGCTACAGCATGCAGCTGACGCAGCCCTCGACTTCGGTTCCCTCCAGAGCCATCTGGCGTAACCGGATGTAGTACAGCGTCTTGATGCCCTTGCGCCACGCGTAGATCTGCGCCTTGTTCACATCGCGCGTGGTGGCGGTGTCCTTGAAGAACAACGTCAGGCTCAGCCCCTGGTCGACGTGCTGAGTGGCTGCGGCGTAGGTGTCGATGACCTTCTCGTAGCCGATCTCGTACGCGTCCTGGTAGTACTCCAGGTTCTCGTTGGTCATGTAGGGCGCCGGGTAGTAGACGCGCCCGATCTTGCCTTCCTTGCGGATCTCGACCTTGCTGGCGATCGGGTGGATCGAGCTCGTCGAGTGGTTGATGTAGGAGATGGACCCCGTCGGCGGCACGGCCTGCAGGTTCTGGTTGTAGATGCCGTGCTCACGCACCGACTCCTTCAACCGCTGCCAGTCCTGCTGGTCGGGGATGCTGATGCCGGCGTCGGCGAAGAGTTGGCGCACCTTGTCGGTCTTGGGTTCCCACACCTGATCGGTGTACTTGTCGAAGAACTCCCCCGACGCGTACTTCGACTTCTCGAAGCCCTTGAACGCCCGGCCCCGTTCCTTCGCAATCTGATTCGACGCGCTCAGGGCGTGGTAGAGCACGGTGTAGAAGTAGATGTTGGTGAAGTCCACACCTTCTTCGGAGCCGTAGAAGATCCGCTCGCGCGCCAGGTAGCCGTGCAGGTTCATCTGCCCGAGGCCGATCGCGTGAGAGTCGTTGTTGCCCTGCTCGATCGACGGCACCGACCAGATATGGGTCTGATCGCTCACCGCGGTCAGCGCCCGGATCGCGACCTCGATGGTCTGCGCGAAATCCGGTGAATCCATCGCCTTGGCGATGTTCAGCGAACCCAGGTTGCAGGAGATGTCCTTGCCGATCTTCTTGTAGGACAGATCGTCGTTGAACTCCGACGGCGTGGAGACCTGCAGGATCTCCGAGCACAGGTTCGAGTGGGTGATCTTGCCGGCGATGGGGTTCGCCCGGTTCACGGTGTCCTCGTACATGATGTACGGGTAGCCGGACTCGAACTGCAGCTCGGCCAGCGTCTGGAAGAACTCGCGCGCCTTGATCTTCGTCTTGCGGATCCGCGCGTCGTCGACCATCTCGAAGTACTTCTCGGTCACCGAGATGTCGGCGAACGGCACGCCGTAGACGCGCTCGACGTCGTACGGCGAGAACAGGTACATGTCCTCGTTCTTCTTGGCCAGCTCGAAGGTGATGTCGGGGATCACCACACCCAGTGAGAGCGTCTTGATCCGGATCTTCTCGTCGGCGTTCTCCCGCTTGGTGTCCAGGAAGCGGTAGATGTCGGGATGGTGCGCGTGCAGGTACACCGCGCCTGCACCCTGCCGGGCACCGAGCTGGTTGGCGTAGGAGAACGAGTCCTCCAGCAGCTTCATGATCGGGATGACCCCGGAGCTCTGGTTCTCGATGTTCTTGATCGGCGCGCCGTGCTCACGAATGTTGCTCAGCAGCAACGCGACTCCGCCACCGCGCTTGGACAGCTGCAGTGCCGAGTTGATGGAGCGGCCGATGGACTCCATGTTGTCCTCGATGCGCAGCAGGAAGCAGCTCACCGGCTCGCCGCGCTGCTTCTTGCCCGAGTTCAGGAACGTCGGGGTGGCCGGCTGGAACCGGCCGTCGATGATCTCGTCGACGAGCTTCTCGGCCAGCACGGTGTCGCCGGCGGCCAGGGTCAGCGCGACCATCACCACGCGGTCCTCGAAGCGCTCGAGATAGCGCTTCCCGTCGAAGGTCTTGAGCGTGTAGGAGGTGTAGTACTTGAACGCCCCCACGAACGTCGGGAACCGGAACTTCTTCGCGTACGCGCGGTCCAGCAGGTCCTTGACGAAGTTGCGGGAATACTGGTCGAGCACCTCGCGCTCGTAGTACTCCTTCTCGATCAGGTAGTCGAGCTTCTCGTCCTGACTGTGGAAGAACACGGTGTTCTGGTTGACGTGCTGCAGGAAGTACTCCCGCGTGGCCTGCACGTCCTTCTCGAACTGAATCTTGCCGTCGGCGTCGTACAGATTCAGCATCGCGTTGAGCGCGTGGTAATCCGTCTCCCCCGGGAGCGCGTGGGCGCCGGTGGTTACAGGTTCTGCAGCTGTGACGGTTGGTGACACGTCTGGTCCTTCCGGGCCTCGGCCCAAAAATTGCTCAGGCCCGCACGGACGGCGAACACGTCGTCCGTGGTTCCCATGAGTTCGAATCGGTACAGGAAAGGGACGCCACACTTGCGGGACACGACAACCCCCGCGTATCCGAATTCGGCGCCGAAGTTGGTGTTGCCCGCGGCGATGACGCCGCGGATCAACGACCGGTTGTGTTCGTTGTTCAGGAAGGCGATCACCTGCTTGGGCACGTAGCCCCCGCGATCGGGATCGGGCTCGTTGGCGTGCCCGCCACCATAGGTGGGCAGCACCAGCACATAGGGTTCGGTCACCTCGATGCGCCCGTGGATCGGGATCCGGACGGCCGGGATCTCGAGCTTCTCCACGAAGCGATGGGTGTTCTCGGAAACGCTGGAGAAGTAGACCAGATTGCTCATGCCCATCCCCTCCACTCCGGTCCGTCCGCTTCGATTACCCGCTCACCACTCAGTCGTGGCCCGCGGCCACACCCGTCACGCAGATGCCGAGACCGCGCCCGCCAGCGCCTTGATCCGGTCCGGGCGGAAACCCGACCAGTGGTCGTTGCCCGCGACCACGACCGGCGCCTGCAGGTATCCGAGGGCCATCACGTAGTCACGGGCCTCGGCGTCCACGCTGATGTCGACGATGTCGTACGCGATGCCCTGCTTGTCGAGCGCCTTGTAGGTGGCGTTGCACTGAACACAGGCCGGCTTGGTGTACACGGTGACGGTGGCTGGCTGAGTCATCTGCGGTACGGCTCCTTACGCCAAGGGGGCAAAACGGGCGGGCAACTGCTTGGGTGGTTCTTCTGCTATACGTTCAGCGGTCCGGCGGCCCCCGAAATTCCGGGCCGTCCCGGGCCACACGCCGGTGTGTCGGTGACCCGACGCCGCCGGAACTCTGGGGCTCCGGCTGACTCCACATCTTGGGGGTCCGTCGGTGTTCGAAACACTACACCTAGTGTCCGACATTCAGAAGCACTACAAGATGTTCTGAATGACATTTCTGGAATTCCCAGGTCGTAAGCCCCCAAAAGCGTCTCTGACAAGCACCGGACCGGCGTGTCGCACGTCACATCGGCGTGTCGCGGCCCCACCCGTGCGGCACGTCGCCCAGATCTACCAGAACCCCCTGACATCCCCCGACTCCCCCGGCTCCGCAGACCGCCGCCAAACCCCAGACAGCAAACGAGCCCGGGCAGCGCCCGGGCGTTCGAAAAGCCCTGCTCGACTGTCCTCACGCGCTCGTCGCCGCCCGCTTCCGCGGGCGGCGACGGCTGCCGTGGCGCACCTTCGGCAAGCGCGCCCGGGACCGATCAGCCGATCTCGGCGACCAGCTTGCCGACGATGTCGCGCAGCCGGTCCACGACCTCGGCCTTCTCCCGCGGATGCCGGCCGTCGAGCGACGCGCTGGGGATCGACAGGTCCAGACCCTCGACGACCCGGGGCCCGGCGATGCCGAACGACTTCCGCGTGTCGTCGTGAGCCCACTGGCCGCCGTACCGCCCCAGCGCCGCACCCACGACCGCCAGCGGCTTGTCCTTGAGCGCGCCGGCGCCGTAGGGGCGCGAGAGCCAGTCGATGGCGTTCTTCAGCACCCCCGGGACGGTGCCGTTGTACTCCGGGGTGATGACCAGCGCCGCGTCGGCACGCGCGGCGGCGGCGCGCAGGGCCGCGACGGGTTCGGCCACGTCGTCGGTGTCGATGTCCTCGTTGTAATGCGGCAGTTCGCCCAGCCGGTCGAACCAGTCGAACACCACGCCGTCGAGCCCGGTCTCCAGCGCCAGTTCGGCCAGTTGACGGTTCACCGAGGCAGCCCGGAGGCTGCCGACCAGAACAAGTACGGTGCTGTGCGCGCTCTGCGTCATCGCGGTCCTTCCCTTCGTCGGAGGTAAATCCTCGCACGAACTAACCGGACTGCAGTCCGATCTATTCCGGCTGAGTTAAAGTTGCGAGATGGACCTGCCGGAGAACCGTAACGGCTCACCGGCACTACCGGTGGGGGGCCCCGGACCGGCCGAACGTGGCGACGCCGCACGCAACCGGGCCCTGCTGATCGAGGCGGCCCGCCGCCTGATCGACGAGCGCGGCGCCGAGGCCGTCACCACCGACGACATCGCCTCGGCCGCGGGGGTGGGCAAGGGCACGCTGTTCCGCCGGTTCGGCAGCCGCGCCGGGCTGATGCTCGAGTTGCTCAACGAGGACGAGAAAGCCCTGCAACAGGCCTTCCTGTTCGGACCGGCCCCGCTGGGGCCCGAGGCCCCGCCGCTACAGCGCCTGCTGGCCTACGGCAGGGAACGGCTGAAGTTCGTCGACGCGCATTACGCGCTGCTCACCGACATCGGCCGGGATCCGCAGATGCGCTACAACGCGCCGGCGTCCCTGCATCACAGCCACGTCCGCATCATTCTCGAAACCGCCGGGACCACCGGCGACCTCGACGCTCAGGCCAGTGCGCTGCTGGCGCTGCTGGACGCCGACTACGTCCATCACGAGATCTACGACCGGCACCGCACCCTCGCCGAACTCGGGGACGGGTGGGACACCGTGGCGCGCAAGCTCTGCGGCTCATGACCGGCTCCGGGACCGCAGCCCGGAAACAGTGGATCCTGCACGTCGACCTCGACCAGTTCCTGGCATCGGTCGAACTGCGACGCCGCCCCGAACTCGTGGGATTGCCGGTGGTCGTGGGCGGAAGCGGCGACCCCACCGAACCCCGCAAGGTGGTCACCTGCGCCTCCTACGAAGCCCGCGAGTTCGGCGTGCACGCCGGGATGCCGTTGCGGGCGGCCGCCCGCCGGTGTCCCGGGGCCACCTTCCTTCCGTCGGACCCCGAGGCCTACGACGCCGCCTCCGAACAGGTGATGGGGCTGCTGCGCGACCTCGGACACCCCGTTGAGGTGTGGGGCTGGGACGAGGCCTACATCGGTGCGCAGGTGGACGACCCGGTGGCGCTGGCCCGCCGGATCCAGCACGACGTCCGCACACAGACGGGGCTGTCCTGCTCGGTGGGCATCAGCGACAACAAGCAGCGGGCCAAGGTCGCCACCGGCTTCGGCAAGCCCGCAGGCGTGCACGCCCTCACCGACGACAACTGGATGTCCACGATGGGCGACCGGGCGGTCGACACGTTGTGGGGGGTGGGCCCCAAGACCGCCAAAAAGCTTGCCGCCATGGACATCACGACGGTCGCGGAGCTGGCGCGCACCGACCCGGCGGTACTGACGGCCGCGTTCGGTCCGACGACCGGACTGTGGATCCTGCTGCTGGCCAAGGGCGGCGGGGACACCACGGTCACCGCCGAACCGTGGGTGCCGCGTTCCCGCAGCCACGTCGTGACCTTCGCCCACGACCTGACCGACCGCGGCGAGATGGCCGCGGCGGTCGTCGACCTCGCACAGCGCACCCTGGCCGAGGTCGTCGCCCAGCAACGGGTGGTCGCCCGCGTCGCGGTCACCGTACGCACGAGCACCTTCTACACCCGCACCAAGATCCGCAAGCTCGCCGTCCCCACCACCGACCGAGATCCGGTGGTCCGCACCGCCCTCGACCTCCTCGACGAGTTCGACGCGGACCGTCCGGTCCGGCTCCTGGGCGTGCGGCTGGAACTCGTGATGCCCGATTCGGGCAACTGAGGGGCTCCGCCCGCGTTAGCGTGACGGCCATGTCCTCGACTGTGCCCGGGTTCGATGCGTGGATGAGCGACCTGCTGGTCGCCGAGTCCGCCGCGGCGGGAGAGACCCCCGACCAGTTCGTCGGCCGGGCGGTCGCCGCCCGGATCGCCGCCGAGCGCGCACGCCGCGGCGAGCACGGCCTGCCCGAACTTCTCGACCGGATGCACGCGGCCGGGCTGCAGACCCCGGTTCCGGCGGCCTCCGGAACCGACTCGGCCATCGCCGATCCGCAGCGGCTCCAGGCGCTCTACGACAGCGGGATGCTCAACGCCGAACGCACCAACACCCTGGACCGGGTGGTCGACATGGTGGCGGCCGCGGTGGCGGTGCCGGGCGCCGCGGTGACGCTCGTCGACCGGGACACCCAATACGTCTGCAGCGGAGTCGGCCTCACCGGCGAGTTGGAGGTCAACCGGAGGGGTCCGGTCCGGGGCTCACTCGGCGCGGAGGTCGTGGTGTCGAACGAACCGCTGATCATCGACGATGCGCGCGGTGAACCGCTGCTGCGGGACCACTACGCGGTCCGCGACGGCGTCGTGGTCGCCTACGCGGGCTTCCCGCTCAAAGACGGCTCGGGCCACACCATCGGCACCTTGAGCGCCTGGGATCCCCAGCCGAGGCGATGGACCTCGGGGCAGGTTCAGGTGCTGGAGGACTTCGTGGCGATGATCCGGGCCCGGATCTTCGGCATCGCCCCGGACTGAGCGACTCGTCGGAGCCGGCCAATAGGCTCGGAACATGCTCGACACCGTCGCGGTCCGCGGGTACCGCTCACTGCGCGAACTCGTGCTGCCGCTGCGCCGGCTCACCGTTGTCACCGGCGCCAACGGCACCGGCAAGTCGTCGCTGTACCGGGCGTTGCGGCTGCTCGCCGACTGTGGCCGCGGTGAGGTGATCGGGTCGTTCGCCCGGGAAGGCGGAGTGGAATCGGCGATGTGGGCGGGCCCGGAACACCTGGGCGGCGCGCGGCGCACCGGCACCGCGCGGGGCGGCCCGCGCACCCGCGCGGTGTCCATCGACATGGGCTATGCCGCCGATGATTTCGGATATCTCATCGACCTCGGCCTGCCTCAGGCCGCCGACACGGCATTCGCCCGCGACCCCGAGGTCAAGCGCGAGCTGGTCTTCGCCGGGCCGGTCGCCCGTCCCGCGGCCACGCTGGTACGGCGCGTGCGCGGGATGGTCGAGGTGGCCGCCGAGAGCGGCCGCGGTTTCGACGAGTTGACGCGCGGCCTTCCCGCCCACCGCAGCGTGCTGGCGGACTGGGCCGGTGCGGCTCCGGAGCTGGTGCTGGTCCGGGAACGCCTGCGCGACTGGCGGTTCTACGACGGGTTCCGCGCCGACAGCCACGCGCCGGCCCGGCGCCCCCAGGTGGGCACCCGCACACCGGTGCTCGCCGACGACGGCGCCGACCTCGCCGCCGCGGTACAGACCATCCTCGAGACGGGCACCGACGATCTCGCCCGCGCGGTGGCCGGTGCGTTCGACGGCGCGACGGTGTCGGTGGCGGTCACCGACGGCCTCTTCGATCTGCGCCTGCACCAGCGCGGCATGCTGCGCCCGCTGCGCAGCGCCGAGATCTCCGACGGCACACTGCGTTTCCTGCTGTGGGCGGCGGCTCTGCTGAGTCCGCAGCCGCCGTCGTTGATGGTGCTCAACGAGCCCGAGACCTCGCTGCATCCCGAGTTGGTGCACCCGCTGGCCGAGTTGATCGTCGCCGCCGCGGCGCGCACGCAGGTCGTGGTGGTGACGCACTCGTCGGCGTTGCGCACCCACCTCGGGGCCCAACCGATCGGCGCGGACGGCGACGCCTGGGAGGTCGAGCTGTACAAGGACTGGGGTGAGACCAAGGTCGCCGGTCAGGACCTGTCGACCACCCCGCCGTGGGACTGGGGTGGGCGCTGAAACCTCAGCGGCGCTTGGCCTTCGGCTTCAGTGCACGGGTGAACAGCACGTTCACCTGCTTCATCGTGATGCTGTAGGGCAGCCACATGGTCCGCTTGAACAGGTACAGCGCCCGGATGTCGTTGGACGTGTACACCAGGTAGCGGTTGGCGAGGACCCCCTGCAGGATCTTGTCCGCCGCGAACTCCGGGGATACCGCGTGTCCCGAGAACCGCCCCGTCCACTTCTGCACGTTCGGGTCGTCGCGGTCCACGCCGGCGATGTGCACGCTGTTCACCAGCGGGGTGCGCACCGCGCCGGGCACCACCACCGACACCCCGATGCGGTGGCGGGCGAGGTCGAACCGCAGCACCTCGGACAGTCCCCGCAGCCCGTACTTGCTTGCGCTGTAGGCCGCGTGCCACGGCAGGGCCACGATCCCGGCCGCCGAGGACACGTTGACCAGATGACCGCCGCGGTGCGCCTTGACCATCGGCGGCACGAACGTCTCGATGACGTGGATCGGGCCCATCAGGTTCACGTCGACCAGCGACTTCCAGTCCCGGTGGGTCAGTTTGTCGACGGTGCCCCACGCCGAGATCCCGGCGATGTTCATCACCACGTCCATCGCGGGGTGCGTGGCGTGGATGTCGGCGCCGAAGCCGGCGACCGCGTCGTGGTCGGAGATGTCGAGGGCCCGGTGGGCGGCGACCACACCTCCGAGGGCCCGGGCGTCGGCGACGGTCAGCGCGAGCTTGTCCGCATCCCGGTCGGTGAGAAACAGTTCCGCGCCTTGGGCGGCCAACTTCAGCGCAGTCGCGCGGCCGATCCCGCTGGCGGCGCCGGTGATCAGACACCGCTTACCGGCGAACCCGTCGATTCCGTTGCCCTTGGCCATGGGAAACGACACTACCGGCGCGGGCGGGGCGGCCCGTGCAGCCGCGGACTAGCTGTGGCCTCCGGGAAGGCTGCCTGCCCCCCACAGCCCGCTCAGCCACAGCCGCCGCGCGATCTCGACGGCCCGGGCCGGATCATCGCCGCGGCCGACGAACGCGCTGTCGTGCGCCAGTGTCATCGAGGTCACCGCGATCAGCGTGCGCACCAGGGAGGTCAGGTCATCGGAGATCGGGCGGGCGCCGGTGTCGTGCGCGACCAGGCCGACGATCTTGTCCACCACGGTGTCCTGGAAATCGTCCATGATCTCGCGGATCTGGGCATCGGTGTTGCGGGCCAGATTGCAGGCACTCATGATCGGGTCGTTCCTGGCGTACACCGTGGCGGCGTAGCCGACCATGCGGGTGGCGAACTCCGACGGCGACTCCCCCGGCTTACGCGGCGCGAAATCGTGAGTGAGCTGGTCGAGTTCGGCCATCGCGTCGGCGACGATCACCGCGAGCACCGCGTATTTGGAGTCGAAGTAGAAGTAGAAACCCGACCGGGCCACCCCGGCCCGCTCGCTGATCGTGCTGACCGACAGGTCGGCGAACGGACGTTCCTGGAGCAGTTCGCGGACGGCGGCCACGATCGCGTCCCGCTGACGATCGCCTCTGCTGCGGCGAAGGTCGGGGGCAGGTTCAGCCGTCATGCCTGTAAACCTTGGCACCACGGCACCCCTGACACAAACCTCAATAACTTGACAGCCGTCAAGTGGGTCGGTCAGGATGGCGTTCAGAGTGACATCGACCACAACCTTCGACTTCCAGGAGCGTTCAGGTGCCGACAGTCTCGACCACTGACTATTTGCTCGACCAGGCAAAACGGCGGCTGAAGCCGACGCCGGTCACGATTCCCGGCATGGGGGTGGTGGAGAAACGTCTCAAGGACAAGCAATGGGACCAGTTCGTGCTGGCCGATCCGCCCGCCGGCAGCGACCTGAAGCCGATCCGCGGCGACGCGGGCCTGCCGATCCTCGGCCACATGATCGAGATCTTCCGCGGCGGCCCCGACTTCATCCTGGAGATCTACCGCAAGCACGGCCCGGTGTACTTCGCCGAGTCGCCGGCGCTGTCGTCGGTGATGGCGCTGGGTCCCGACGCGACCCAGGCGGTGTTCACCAACCGCAACAAGGACTTCTCCCAGCGTGCCTGGGACCCGGTGATAGGCCCGTTCTTCGAGGGCGGCCTGATGCTGCTCGACTTCGACGAGCACCTGTTCCACCGCCGGATCATGCAGGAGGCGTTCACCCGCAGCCGGCTGACCGGCTATGTGTCCCATATCGACTCGGTGGCCTCGGCGGTGCTCGCCGACGACTGGGTGGCCAACGACCCGCGCTTCCTGTTCCACCCGGCGATCAAGGAGCTCACGCTCGACATCGCCTCCGAGGTGTTCATGGGCGTGCCCGCGGGCACGGACCGCGCTCTGGTCACGACGGTGAACCAGGCGTTCACCACCACCACCCGCGCGGGCAACGCGATCGTGCGCAAGCCGGTGCCGCCGCTGACGTGGTGGCGCGGGATCAAGGCGCGCAAGACGCTGGAGGACTACTTCTCCAGCCGCATCGGCGAGAAGCGGCGCTCGGAGAGCACTGACATGTTCAGCGTGCTGTGCCATTCCGCCGACGAGGACGGCCAGACCTTCACCGACGACCAGATCGTCAGCCACATGATCTTCCTGATGATGGCCGCGCACGACACGTCGACGTCGACCATGACGACGATGGCCTACCACCTGGCCGCCAACCCGCAGTGGCAGGACCGGTTGCGCGAGGAGTCGGCGCGTATCGGCGACGGCCCGCTCGACATCGAGGCGCTGGACAAGCTCGAGACCTACGACCTGGTGATCAACGAGTCGCTGCGGATGATGACCCCGCTGCCGTTCAACTTCCGCCAGGCCGTCCGTGACACCGACCTGCTGGGCTACTACATCCCGGCCGGCACCAGCGTCGTGACCTGGCCGTCGATCAACCACCGGTTGCCGGAGCTGTGGACCGACCCGGACAAGTTCGATCCGGAGCGGTTCACCGAGCCGCGCAACGAGCACAAGAAGCACCGGTACGCATTCGCCCCGTTCGGCGGCGGCGCCCACAAGTGCATCGGCATGGTGTTCGGCCAGCTGGAGATCAAGACGGTGATGCACCGGCTGCTGCAGAACTACCGACTGGAGTTGCCGCGTCCGGGCTATGAGCCGCGCTACGACTACGGCGGCATGCCGGTGCCACTCGACGGCATGCCGATCATGCTGCGCCCGCGGCACTGATTTCCCTCGCCGAAATCGCATTCCACGCGGCCATCACGCGAAAAGGCCCGCGCGGAATGCGATTTCGGCGTTTCAGGTCAGCGGGTGATCAACCGGTTGGCGCACGCCACGACCGCGCGCAACGCCGACTCGGTCGGATCGTCGGACCACCCCATCGCCCACCGGGAGCTGCCACCGTCGCTGCCGTGGATGAACGTCGCGGTGTGCGCGCCTGCGGGCAACTGGTGGAACGCCGTCATCTCGACGGCGACGCCGTGGTCGTACAGCATCGCGGTCAGCGCGGCGACGGGGCCGCACGCCGCCGCTCGCGACGTGCCGATGCGGTCCCCCAACGCCAGCGTGGCCTGATAGGTCCGGACCTGCGGGCCCAGCCGCCGCTCGTTGTCCACGCAGGACCACTGGCCCAGGCGCACCGGTCCGGACGCGGGCGCGTATTCGTCGCAGAACTCATCGAACGTCTTGCTCTCGGCCGGCCCGCGCAGTGCGCTCGGCAGTCGGCCGTCGACGACGGCGGAGAAAGTCATGAGTGGGCCACCTGACGGGGTGATGAGGGAATTCATGTGCCGGCCTTTTCGATCCGAGAGGACACGACCGACGAACGTAGCGAACGACCCACAGCGGGGGGTCGGTCAGAATCAGACCCCGCTGCGGGTTTCTACTACGAGTCGCCTCGGCACGTCAGCGATGCTAGACCTCCCCGCTCCCTTGGCGCAAACACCTCTCTCGGCCGGTCCCCATCCGGCGGGACGGGCACAATGTGCCGGTGTCCTGGTCGCAAGCGGTGCTGCTGTTCGTGGCCGGAATCGCCGGCGGGCTGACCGGCAGCATCGCGGGCCTGGCCTCGGTGGCCACCTATCCGGCGCTGCTGCTGGCGGGGCTGCCGCCGGTCAGCGCCAACGTCACCAACACCGTGGCGCTGGTGTTCAACGGGGTCGGGTCGGTCCTGGGGTCGCGGCCCGAGTTGGCCGGCCAGGGTGCGATGTTGAAGCGGGTGCTGCCCTTCGCCGCGGTCGGCGGGGTCACCGGCGCCATCCTGCTGTTGTCGACGCCGGCCGAGGGTTTCGAGAAGATCGTGCCTGCGCTGCTCGGGTTCGCCTCCCTGGCGATCCTGCTGCCGGTGCGGCCCGCCCCGGACACCTCGGGTGCGTCGCGACGCCGGCAGCGGCTCACCCTCGCGCTGCAGGGTGCCGCGGTGTTCGCGATCTGCATCTATGGCGGCTATTTCGGCGCCGCGGCGGGCGTGCTGCTGCTGGCGCTGTTCCTGCGGCTCGGCGGCCAGACACTGGCCCATGCCAACGCGGGCAAGAACGTCGTCCTCGGACTGGCCAACGGGGTGGCCGCGCTGATCTTCGCGGTCGTGGCGCCCGTGCAGTGGTCGGCGGTGCTCGCGCTCGGAATCGGCTGTCTGCTCGGCTCCCGGCTCGGCCCGGTGGTGGTGCGGCACAGCCCGGACAAGCCCCTGCGCATCCTCATCGGCCTCGCCGGCGTCGCGCTGGCGGTCAAGCTCGGCGTCGACGCCTACCGCTGAGCGGTCACCCGAACGGGTTGTCGCCCGCCGACACTCGCGTTCCGAGCGCGATCAGGTTCTCCGCGGACGCGTGCAGCCGCTCACCGGCCTCGGCACTGGCCTGCCCGGCCAGGTGGCGCGACCAGGTTCCCTCGATGACGATCGCGAGTTTGAAGCACGCCATCGCGACATACCAGTCCAGCCGCGGCGTCCGGCGCCCGCCGGCGTCCAGGTAGGCCTCGATCAGTTCGGCCCTGGTGGCCAGCCCGCCGAGGGCGGCCAGTGCCGATCCGGCGTCGATGGGGTTGGGTCCGTCCGGCCAGCACACCAGCATCCAGCCGAGGTCGAGCAGCGGGTCCCCGACGGTGCACATCTCCCAGTCGATGAACGCCGCGAGCTCGGGGACGTCGCGGCGCAGCAGCACGTTGTTCAGATGGCAGTCCCCGTGCATGATTCCGGGCTCGGCGTCGTCGGGCCTGCGCGAGTCCAGCCAGTCGGCGAGCACGTGCACCGACGGGAACGACTCGGGCGCGTAGTTGTCGTGCCGGTAGCTCTCCAGCAGCCGCATGAACTGCGGAACCTGCCGTGCCAGAAAGGATCCCGGACGTTTCAGTGCGGCCAGCGGGCTGCCCTGCCAGCCCACCTTGCCGAGTTCGGCCAGGCTCGCCGCGTAGGACGGCCCGATCCTGCGCCGCATGTCGGCGTCCCTGACGTAGGCCTCGTCGACCTCCGTGCCGGGGTTGAACCCGTCGACGGCCTCCATCAGATAGAACACCACTCCGAGCACACCGAGGTCCTCGCATCCGGCGATCAATTCCGGGTGTGGCACCGTGGTGCCCTTCAGCGTCTGCAGCACCGCGATCTCTCGTCGCATGGTGTTGTCGCTCGTGGGCCGCGGGTGCTCCGGCGGCCGCGCAGCACCATCGGCTCACCGTCCACCCGCAGGCGCACCACGATGTTCTGAGAGCCCCCGGTCAGCGGTTCGACGTCGGTGACTGTCGACCCGATCCCGCTCCCCCGCACCCACTTCCGCAGTGCGTCGGTCTCGGCCTCGGTCAGCGTCATGTCCACCGGCATGCCGCCATGGTGCCAGGTCGGCGGACGGGATCAGTCCAGAATGCGCCGCGCCACGTTGGTGGTCACCAGGTCCAGCAGTTCGTCCCCGCGGCCGGCGAGGATGGTCCTGATCGCATACAGCGAGAAACCCTTGGCCTGTTCGGCGGTGATGGCCGGCGGGATCGACAGTTCCTGGCGGGCGGTGACGACGTCCACGACAGCGGGTCCGCTGACCGCGAACGCGGCCGCCAGCGCCGACTCCAGCTCGTCGGGACGCTCGACGCGCCGCCCGAAGACCCCCATCGACTGCGCGACGGCGGCGAAGTCCGGGTTGACCAGATCGGTGCCGAACGTCACGATGCCCGCGGCCTTCATCTCCAGCTCGACGAAGTTCAGCGAGGAGTTGTTGAACACGACGACCTTGACCGGTAATCGGTTCTGGATCAACGTGATCAGCTCACCGAACAGCATCGTCAGTCCGCCGTCGCCGGCCAGCGCCACCACCTGCCGCTGCGGGAACGCGGTCTGCGCGCCGATCGCGTGCGGCAAAGCGTTGGCCATGGTGCCGTGGTTGAACGATCCGAGGAGCCTTCGGCGTCCGTTCATGGCCAGGTAGCGCGCCGCCCACACCACCGGCGAGCCGACGTCGGCGGTGAACACCGCATCGTCGGAGGCCAGCGTGTTCACCAGTGCGGCAACATATTCCGGCCTGATCGGGGTGCGGTCTCGGTCGTTGACGGCGAGGTCGTCGAGGGTCTTGCGGGTTCTGCGGTAGTGCTTCAGCGAGCGGTCCAGGTGCGTGCGGTCGGTCTTCTGCCTCAGCAGCGGCTGCAGTGCCGACAGCGTGTCGCCGACCGAGCCGACCAGGCCGAGGTCGATCGGTGTGCGCCGGCCGAGGTTGCGGCCGCGGATGTCCACCTGGATCACCTTGGCATGATCGGGATAGAACTGCTGGTACGGGAAGTCGGTGCCGAGCATCAGCAGCAGGTCGGATTCCTTGATCGCCTTATAGCCGGACGCGAAGCCCAGCAGGCCGGTCATGCCGACGTCGTACGGATTGTCGTATTCGATGAAGTCCTTGCCGCGCAACGCATGTACCACCGGGGCGTTCAGCGTGCCGGCGAGCTGCACGAGCTCGTCGTGCGCGCCTTCGACGCCTGCGCCGCCGAGGATGGTCACCGCCTGCGCCTCGTTGAGCATCGCCGCGGCGTCGCGCAGCGCGGCGTCGTCGGGGCGCACCACCGATCGCGTCGGCAGCACGGGCCTGCTCTGCCACGCGGTCGCGTCGACCTTCTGCAGGAAGATCTCGCCGGGGATCACCACCACGGCCACGCCCCGCTCCTCGACCGCGGCCCGCATCGCCATGTGCAGAATCCGCGGCAGCATCTCGGGGGTGCTGACCATCTCCCGGTAGACGCTGCACTCGCGGAACAGCTCCTGCGGGTGGGTCTCCTGGAAGTAGTCGGAGCCGATCTCGGACCGCGGGATGTGCGCGGCGATCGCCAGCACCGGGACCCGGCTGCGCTGGGCGTCGAACAGCCCGTTGATCAGGTGCAGGTTGCCCGGCCCGCAGCTGCCCGCGCACACGGCGAGCTGTCCGGTCAGCCCCGCGTCGGCGGCCGCGGCGAAGGCGGCCGTCTCCTCGTGGCGCACGTGTTCCCAGCTGATCTCACCGGATCGGCGCAGCGCGTCGGTGAACCCGTTGAGGCTGTCCCCGGGCAGGCCGTAGACCCGCTGGACGCCGCTGGCGCGAAGGGTCGCGATGACGTGATCAGCAACTGTGGCCATGCCGCCACCCTAGTGGCGAATCGGGCGCGCCAAGCGACACTCAGCGTCGTCAGCGCGCCCGATTCCCTCGGTTACTTGGGGGCGAAGCGCTGGCCGGCGTCCAGTCGGAGGCACTGGCCGTTGAGCATCGGGTTCTCCACGATCGCGAGCGCGAGCTTCGCGTACTCCTCGGGCTTGCCGAGCCGCTTCGGGAAAGCCGCGTCCTTGGTCAGCACGCTGGCGAACTCGTCGGGGATGCCCTCGGTCAGGCCGGTGGCGAACAGGCTGGGCGCGATCGCGAGCGCGCGGATCCCCAGGCTGCCCATGTCACGCGCCATGGTCAGGCACATGCCGGCGATCGCGGCCTTGGAGGCGGTGTAGGCGACCTGCCCGATCTGGCCCTCGAACGCCGCGATCGAGGCGGTGTTGATGATGACGCCGCGCTCCTCGGCCTCGTCGTCGACCGGGTCGTTCTTCGACATGTGCCAGCCGGCCAGCCTGCTGATGTTGAACGTGCCGATCAGGTTCAGGTCGATGCTCTTGCGGAAGGACTCCAGGCTGTGCGGACCGTCCTTCTTGACCGTGCGCTCGGCGATGCCGCCACCGGCGGTGGTGACCGCGATGTGCAGGCCCCCCAGCGCCTCCACGGCCTGGTTGAGCACGGCCTCGGTGCCGTCGAAGTCGGTGATGTCGACCTCGTGGAAGGTGCCGCCGATCTGGTCGGCCACCTCTTTGCCCTTGGACTGCGGCCGGTCCAGCACCGCCACGCTGGCTCCCCGCTTGGCCAGCGCCTCCGCGGTGGCCCGCCCGAAGCCCGACGCGCCGCCGACGACGACGGCCTTCTTGCCCTCGATCTCCATCTGCTCCCTTTCGCACTTTCCAGAACATGGACGATGTGTAAAGCCCACCTGCAACCTAGCCGATGACACCATTCGGTAAGGGTTACGGGTTCTGCGCGGCGGTACCTTGGCGGGATGAGCACGCGCGGCGCCAGGGCGCTGGCCGGGGTGGCCGCAGCGGCGGTCGGCGTCGGGGTGGCCCAACTCGTGGCCGCCGCGTTCGGGCCGGAGGCCGACGTGCGCACCGCGGTCGGCTCCGCGGTGATCGATCTGACGCCGGGCCCGGTGAAGGAATGGGCGATCAGCACCTTCGGCACCGCCGACAAGCTGGCGCTCGGTGTGATCCTGCTGCTGACCATCGCGGCGATCGCCGCGGTCGCGGGGATCGCCGAATCCCGGGGCCGGCCGCTGGGCAGCGCGATGTTCGTGGCCGCCGGCGGGGTGGGATGCGCCGCGGTGCTGTCCCGCGCCGGCGCCACCGCACCCGACATCGTGCCCACCGTGGTGGGCGTCGGGTGCGGGGTCGCAGTGCTGCGCCTGCTGGTGTCGGGCCGGTTCACCGACGCCGACGAACGCGACGGCACCGACGAGGGCAGACGGCTGTCGCTGGTCACCCTCGGCCTGCTCGGCGGCGGCGTCGCCGCCGGGGTCCTCGGGGTGGTGGTGAACCGCTGGATGTCGTCGGTGTCCGGCGACCGGGAGGCGTTCGCGCTGCCCAAGATCGACCGGGCCGCCCCACCCATCCCGGCCACGGTGCAGCCCGCAGATGTCGCGCTGCCGTCGTTCGTCACCCCGAACACCGACTTCTACCGCATCGACACCGCGCTGACGGTTCCGCAGCTGAGCCGGGAGGACTGGCAGCTGCGGATCCACGGCCTGGTGGACCGCGAAGTCACCTACCGCTACCAGGATCTGGCGCGCTTCGAGGTGGTCGAAGAGGTCGTCACACTCACCTGCGTGTCCAATCCGGTTGGCGGCGAGCTCATCTCGAATGCCGTCTGGACCGGCTACCGGGTCAAGGACCTGCTCGCCGAGGCGGGGGTGCAGTCCGAGGCCGACATGGTGCTGTCGATGTCGGTCGACGGCTGGACGGCGGGCACCCCGGTCGAGGCGCTGACCGGCGACGACGCACTCCTGGCCGTCGGGATGAACGGTGAGCCGCTGCCGCTCGAGCACGGCTACCCGGCCCGTCTGGTGGTGCCCGGACTGTACGGCTACGTGTCGGCCACCAAATGGGTGACCGATCTTGAGGTGACGCGCTTCGACCGCGCGCAGGCCTACTGGACCCGGCTGGGCTGGTCGGCCCGCGGCCCCATCAAGACGGCCTCGCGCATCGACGTGCCGCGCAGCGGGCAGGACGTCCCGGTCGGTCCGGTGACGTTCGGCGGCGCCGCGTGGGCGCAGAAGCGCGGGGTGCGCGCCGTCGAGGTCCAGATCGACGACGGTCCGTGGCAGCCTGCGACCTTGGGGGACGCCTACTCCGGTGACACCTGGCGGTTGTGGAGCTTCGGCTGGGACGCCCGCGACCCCGGCTTCCACACGGTCACCGTGCGGGCCACCGACAATTCCGGCTACGCCCAGACGCCGGACCGGGCCGATCCCGTCCCCGACGGTGCGACCGGATGGCACTCGATCACGTTCGCGGTGCGCTGACCGTCGGCGCCCGCCAGGCGTGGCCGGGCACCGTGGCAGGGTGGTGTGGTGCTGCTGGTTGACGTCGCCACCGCCTCGGCCGATGTCGCGTCCTCGTCGTCGCGGCTGGCCAAGACCGCCCGCATCGCCGAACTGCTGCGTTCGGCAGGCGAGCAGGGTGATCCGCGGCTGGTCGCCATCGTCGTGTCGTGGCTGTCCGGGGATCTCACCCAGCGCCAGATCGGCGTCGGCTGGGCGTCACTGCGCTCCGTTCCGGGGCCTGGCCGACACCCCCACCCTGACCGTCGAGGACGTCGACGCCCGGTTCGGGGAGATCGGTGCGACCGCGGGCCGCGGATCGCAGGCCCGGCGCGCCGAACTGCTCGCCGCGCTCTTCGCCGAGGCCACCGCGGTCGAGCAGACGTTCCTGCGCCGGTTGCTCACCGGCGAGCTGCGGCAGGGCGCGCTGGTCGGGGTGATGGCCGACGCGGTCGGCCGGGCCGCGGGCGTGCCCGCCGCCGCGGTGCGCCGCGCCGCGATGCTGGGCGGTGCCCTGCCCGCGGTGGCCGCCGCGGCGGTCGCCGGCGGCGAACCCGCGCTGCAACAGTTCACTCTGCAGGTGGGCAGGCCGGTGGGGCCAATGCTGGCCCAGACGGCCTCCGGTGTCGCCGACGCCCTCGTCCGCCTCGGCGGGCCCGCACTGTTCGAGGCCAAGCTCGACGGCGCACGCGTGCAGATCCACCGCCGCGGCGACGTGGTGTCGATCTTCACCCGCAGCCTCGACGACGTGACCGCCCGGCTGCCCGAGGTCGTCGACGCGACGCTGGCCCTCCCGGTCACCGACCTGATCGCCGACGCCGAGGCCATCGCGCTGCGCCCCGACGGCCGTCCGCACCGCTTCCAGGTCACCGCGTCGCGCTTCGGCCGCCGCGGCGGCACGCCGGACCCGATGCAGCAGCGCCTGTCGGTGTTCTTCTTCGATCTGCTGCACGCCGACGGTGTCGACCTGCTCGACCTGCCCGCCCGCGAGCGCATCGCCAGGCTCGACGCGGCCGTGCCTGCCGCCCACCGCGTCGACCGGTTGGAGACCTCCGATCCCGCCGCCGCGCAGGCCTTCCTCGAGGCGACGCTGACCGCGGGTCACGAAGGCGTGATGGCGAAGTCCCCGTCGGCCCCGTACGAGGCCGGCAGGCGCGGTGCGGGCTGGCTCAAGATCAAGCCCGTGCACACCCTCGATCTCGTGGTGCTGGCCGTGGAGTGGGGTTCGGGCCGGCGCACCGGCAAGCTCTCCAACATCCATCTCGGTGCCCGCGATCCGGCCACCGGCGGCTTCGTGATGCTCGGGAAGACATTCAAGGGGATGACCGATGAGATGCTGGCGTGGCAGACGGGCCGGTTCCTGGAGCTGGCCGACGGCCCCACAGATCAGTACGTGGTGACGGTCCGGCCGGAGCAGGTCGTGGAGATCGCGTTCGACGGTCTGCAGACATCGTCGCGGTATCCGGGCGGCATGGCGCTGCGGTTCGCCCGCGTGCTCCGATACCGCGACGACAAGACCGCGGCCGAGGCCGACACCATCGACACCGTGCGCGAAATCTACGATCGCGGAAGCTGAGGTCCCAAACGGGGGTTTCCCCACATGTGCGCTCCGTCCGGTGCCAGTATCGAGACGAGGCATGGATCCAGGGCAGAAACGCAGTCGAGCCGACGAAGGAACCGGGAGACATCGTGGCCACACCCACCGCCGCACCATCGGAACGCGTCGAAGAGACCGACGGGGACATCACCTACATCCGCACGGACAAGGATCTGCCGCCTGTCGCGATCATCGACAGATCACCGATCACCGTCAAGCACCGGATCATCTTCGCCGTCGTCGCCGTGCTCGGCGCCATCGCCTGGGCGATGATCGCGTTCTTCCGCGGAGAGACGGTCAACGCGGTCTGGTTCGTCGTCGCCGCGGTCTGCACCTACGTCATCGGTTTCCGGTTCTACGCCCGGCTCATCGAGATGAAGATCGTCCGCCCGCGCGACGACAACGCCACGCCGGCAGAGGTTTTCGAGAACGGCACCGACTACATGCCGACCGACCGGCGGGTGCTCTTCGGTCACCACTTCGCCGCGATCGCCGGGGCGGGACCGCTGGTGGGCCCGGTGCTGGCCACCCAGATGGGGTATCTGCCGGGGGCGATCTGGATCATCATCGGCGCCGTGGTCGCCGGCTGCGTGCAGGACTACCTCGTGATGTCGATCTCGGTGCGGCGGCGCGGCCGGTCCCTGGGGCAGATGGCGCGCGACGAACTCGGTGTCGTCGGCGGGGTTGCCGCGATCGTCGGCGTGCTGGTCATCATGGTGATCCTGCTGGCGGTGCTGGCGCTGGTGGTGGTCGGCGCGCTCGCCGAAAGCCCGTGGGGCGTCTTCTCCATCGCGATGACGATCCCGATCGCGATCTTCATGGGCCTGTACCTGAGATACCTGCGCCCGGGCCGCGTCTCGGAGGTCTCACTGATCGGCGTGGCGCTGCTGCTGCTCGCGGTGGTCGCGGGCGGCTGGGTCGCCGACACCGCGTGGGGCGTCGAGTGGTTCACGCTGTCGAAGGTGACGTTGTCGTGGTGCATCATCCTCTACGGCCTGGCCGCGTCGGTGCTGCCGGTGTGGCTGCTGTTGGCGCCCCGCGACTACCTGTCGACGTTCATGAAGGTCGGCACCATCGCGCTGCTGGCGATCGGGATCCTGCTGGCACGGCCGGTGATGGAGGCGCCGGCGATCTCGTCGTTCGCCGCCAGCGGCACGGGGCCGGTGTTCGCCGGTTCACTGTTCCCGTTCCTGTTCATCACCATCGCCTGCGGTGCGCTGTCGGGATTCCATGCGCTGATCTCCTCGGGCACCACGCCCAAGCTGCTGGAGAAGGAAAGCCAGATGCGGCTCATCGGCTACGGCGGCATGCTCACCGAGTCGTTCGTGGCGATCATGGCGCTGATCACCGCCGCGATCCTCAACCAGCACCTGTACTTCGCGATGAACGCCCCCGCCGCCTCGACAGGCACCACCGCCCAGAGCGCGGCCGACTACGTCAACGGGCTGGGCCTGTCCGGTGCGCCGATCACCGCCCAGGAGATCACCGATGCCGCCGCGGGCGTCGGCGAGGAATCCATCGTGTCGCGCACCGGTGGCGCCCCGACGCTGGCGTTCGGCATGTCCGAGGTGCTGCACCAGGTCTTCGGTGGCGAGAGCCTCAAGGCGTTCTGGTACCACTTCGCGATCATGTTCGAGGCGCTGTTCATCCTCACCACCGTCGACGCGGGCACCCGGGTGGCGCGGTTCATGCTGTCCGACGGCCTGAGCAACCTCGGCGGTCCGTTCACGAAGCTGCGCAATCCGAGCTGGCGGGTCGGTGCGTGGATCTGCAGTGTGGTCGTCGTCGCCGCGTGGGGCAGCATCCTGCTGATGGGGGTCACCGACCCGTTGGGCGGCATCAACACGCTGTTCCCGCTGTTCGGTATCGCCAACCAGCTGCTGGCGGCCATCGCCCTGACGGTGGTGACGGTCGTGGTGATCAAACGCGGGATGCTGAAATGGGCGTGGATACCGGGCATTCCGCTGCTGTGGGACCTGGTGGTGACCATGACGGCCTCCTGGCAGAAGATCTTCTCCGGGGATCCCAAGGTCGGCTACTGGACGCAGCATTTCCAGTACCGCAACGCCCGTGACGGCGGCGCCACGAGTTTCGGGGCGGCCAAGGATGCCGGTCAGCTCGACGCCGTCATCCGCAACACGTTCATCCAGGGCACGCTGTCGATCGTCTTCGCCGTGCTGGTGATCATCGTGGTCACCGCCGGAGTGATCGTGGCGCTCAAGACGATTCGCGGCAACGCAGGCCCGACGAGCGAGGACGACCCGATACCGTCGCGGATCTTCGCCCCGTCCGGCATGTTCATGACCCCGGCAGAGAAGGAGGTGCAGAAGCAATGGGACGCATTACCGCAAGTACACGGGCGGCCCTCGGTCACCTCGGCTGGTACTGCAAATCCTTGATGGGCGACAACCACTATCAGCGTTACCTGGACCATCACGCGCGCACGCACCACGCTGAACCGGCGATGTCCGAACGCGAGTACTGGCGGCACCGTCACGCGGCGGCCGACGCCAATCCGGGGGCCCGTTGCTGTTGACGCCCGACCCCGCCGAAATTGCATTCCACGCGGGAAATCCCGGCCAGCGGCCGCGTGGAATGCAATTTCGGCGGGTCCTCGTGCGGGCTAGCGGGTCAGCGAGTACCGGATCGGCAGGTGCTTGAGCCCGCCGACGAAGATCGTCGCGATGTGCTCAGGCCGCCCGGCCAACTCGATGGACTTCAGCCGCGGCAGCAGTTCGGCGAAGAAGCTGCTGATCTCCATGCGGGCCAGCGCCGCCCCCAGGCAGAAGTGCACGCCGTAGCCGAACGCGACGTGCTTGTTCGGGTCACGCCCGACGTCGAAGCGGAACGGATCGGTGAACACATCCTCGTCGCGGTTCCCGGACGGATAGGACAGCAGCAGCGACTCCCCCGCCGCGATCGGCACACCACGAACCACGGTGTCCTGCTGTGCTGTTCGCATGAACTCCTTGACCGGGGTGACCCAGCGGATCATCTCCTCGACCGCCAACGGCAACAGGTCGGGGTTCTGCTGCAGCCGCTGCAGCTGGTCGGGGTTCTCGATCAGCGCCTGCAGGCCTCCCGAGATCGTCGCGCTGGTGGTGTCGTGCCCGGCGGTGGCCACGATCAGGTAGTAGGACACGGTGTCGATGTCGGACAGCGGTTCGCCGTCGATGCGGGCATTGGCGATCGCCGAGGCCAGATCGTCGGTGGGCTGGGCCCGTCGCGCCGCGGTGATCTCGTTGAAGTAGTTGAACATGTCGAACAGCGCCAGCCCGCGCTCCTCCATGCTCGCGCCGCGCTGCAGTTCGGCGTCGTCGTTGCCGAACAACTCCTGGGTGTAGGTGAGCATCCGCGGGAATTCCGACTCCGGAATGCCCAGCAACGACATGATCACGTACAGCGGGAATCCCACCGCGACCTCCTGCACGAAGTCGCATTCCCCGCCCCGCTCGTACATCTGGTCGACGAAGGTCTTCGCCAGCTCGTCGACCCGAACCTTCAGCGCGCGCATGGCTTTCGGCCGGAACCAGTCGGCGCCGATCGCCCTGACCTTGCGGTGCTCGGGATCGTCGAGGTGGATCAGCGTGCTGATGCCGATCGACGCGTGCTGGGCGTCACCTTCGGCGGTCGACAGCACCGGCCGCGGGGAGTTCGTGAACACCGCGTTGTCGCGTTCGATCGCCATGATGTCGGCATGCTTGGTGATCGCCCAGAACGGGTTGTAGCCCGGCGCCTCCACCCAGGACACCGGCGTATGGGCCCGCAGATGGGTCATCGCCGCGTGCAGCCGCGTTTCGTCGGCATACGCGCTGGGGTCGGCGAACACCCCGGCCGCTTCGTCGGCGATTCGAACCCTCATCGATGTCTCCTTCGTCATGCGCCGTTGCGCAGATCGGTGACCAGGTCGACGACCGTCGCCTCGTCGATGGACGGCGGAAATCCCACCAGCACACGGTCGATCAACCCGTCGCAGCGAGCGCGGATCTTGTCGACCAGGCCGTCGACCGGCGCGACGACCGCGAACTCTTCGAGGATGGCGTCGTCGATGAGCGAGCCCATCGTGTCCCACTCGCCGGCGCGGGAAAGTCGGTGCAGCTCGTCGTGTAAGTCGCCCCAGCCGTGCAGATCCAGCACGTTGCGGTAGGCCGGGGTGGAGGCGTAGAACGCGATCTGCTTGCGGGTGGCCACCGCCGCGGCGGCCAGTTGCTGCTCGTCGTGACCGGTGACGACGAACAGCGGGCAGGCCACTTCGACGTCGGCGCGGGTGCGCCCGGCCCGCGCGATCCCCCGCGTCAACGTCGGGATGGTGACCTCCCGGACGTAACGCTGCGTCGTGAACGCGTGTGCGAGCAGGCCATCGGCGACCTCACCGCACATCTCGGTCATCCGGTCGCCGACGGCGGCGACGAACACCTTGGGATCGCCGTGCGGCTGCCGCGGTGGGACGAACATCGGCGTCATGAGCTTGTGGGTGTAGAACTCACCGTCGAAGTCCAGCCGGTCGCCGTCGCCCCAGCACGCCCAGATTGCGTGCAGCGCCAGCACGAATTCCCGCATCCGGGCGACGGGTCGGCCCCACGGCATGCTGAAGCGCTTCTCGATGTGCGGTTTGATCTGCGACCCGAGCCCCAGGATGAACCGGCCCTGTGAGTAGTCCTGCAGATCCCAGCCGATCTGGGCCACGGTCATCGGGTTGCGCGCGAACGCCACCGCGATGCTGGTGCCGAGTTCGATGGAGTGGGTGTGCTCGGCCGCCAGGGTAAGCGGCAGGAACGGATCGTGGTTGATCTCGGCCGTCCAGCAACCGTCGTAGCCCCGCTGTTCCAGCGTCCTGGCCGCGACGGGGACGTGGGACAGTTGACTGACGACGGCAGCGTCCACCTTCAGGCCGCCTTCAGCACCCATGTTGAACGAAGCTACAGTAAGCAATTCAGTAAGGTCAACGTTGCGAACCGCGTGCCGCCCGAGGACAGGAGTCTGCGCATGGCCAGTGCCGAGGATTGGCAGGACACCCTCGACGAGCTCGCCCGCAGGCGCGTGGTGTCCACCTCCATGGGTGGCGAGGACCGCCTGACCAGGCACCACGGCAAAGGAAAACTCGACGCCCGCGGTCGGATCGGGCACCTGCTGGACCCGGGCTCGTTCCGTGAGTTCGGCACGCTGGTCGGCGGCGACATCGCCGCCGACGGCATCGTCACCGGGTCCGGTCTGATCGACGGCAGGCCGGTGCTCGTCGGCGCCGAGGACTTCACCACGCTGGCCGGCAGCATCGGGCCCGGCGGCAACGCCAAACGGTACCGGCTGGCCGAGCTCGCGCTGCGGGACCGGGTGCCGCTGGTGATGCTGTTGGAGGGCGCGGGATTCCGGCCCAGCGGGGAGCATTACGGGCGCACCCCGACCGACCTGCTGGCCCAGGCCAGGTGCTCGGGCATGGTGCCCACGGTCAGCGGCTTGTTCGGGCCGTCGGCCGGGCACGGCGCGCTGGTCGCGCCGGTCTGCGACTGGACGATCATGACCACTCAGGGCGCGATCTTCACCGCGGGCCCGCCTGTGGTGAAAGAGTCCACCGGCGAGGAGATCTCGAAGGAGGACCTCGGCGGGCCGTCGGTGGCCCTGGCCAGCGGGGTGATCCACAACCTCGGGCGAGACGACGCCGCGGTGCTCGACGACATCCGCCGGTACCTGTCGTACTTCCCGTCCAGCGCGTGGTCGTACCCGGCGTCGCTTCCGGCGGGCCCGGCGACCGCACGGCGGTCGACACCGGAAATGCTGGACATCGTGCCGCGCGGCAACCGCCAGGTGTACGACATGCGCGCGGTGCTCGACGTGGTGTTCGACGACACCGACTGGTTCGAGGTACAGCCGAAATTCGGGCCCGCGATGATCACCGCGCTGGCCCACCTCGGCGGGCACCCGGTCGCGGTGGTGGCCAACCAGCCCAAGGTGATGGCCGGCTCCATCGACGCCGATGCCGCCGACAAGGCAGCGCATTTCATCATGGTCGCCGACGCGTTTCATCTGCCGATCGTGTTCCTGGCCGACAACCCGGGGATGCTGCCCGGCAGCCGCTCGGAGAAGGCCGGCGTCCTGCGCAGCGGCGCCCGCATGTTCGCCGCCCAGACCACCGCGACCACGCTGAAACTGCATGTGACACTGCGCAAGGCCTACGGGTTCGGTTCGATGGTGATGTCCCTGCTGGGTTTTGACAGCCAGAGCGCGACGTTCGCCTACCCGGGCGCGACCATGGGCGCGATGAGCGCGGCGGCGCTGAGCCGGGCCTCGCACGCGACCGAGGACATCGAGGCCAAGCTGCGTCAGGCCGAGGTGGACGCGTCGTTCCGGTCGGCCGGTCATCTTGGCTTCGACGACCTGATCCATCCGGAGGAGACACGCGACGCTCTGCTGGACGCGCTCGAGCGTGGCCTCTACAGCCGCCAGGCCGCGGCCGAACCGGTGACCCGCACGGCGATCACCCCCTAGCGCCCCGCGAATCCGGCGCGCTCGAGCACCCTCGCTGTCGCATTGCGCGCCGGATTCACCGGGTGGCGCGGTAGGCGGCGACGACCGGGGCCAGTTCGTCGGGTGTGGCGCCGTGCATGATCACCGCGTCCGCGCCGTAGTCGAACTCCTTGCGCACCCGGGCCGCGCACTGCTGCGCCGAGCCGGTGGCAGCGGGTTCGAGCCATTCGTCGGGGATCAGCGTCGCGATGTGTTCGATCTGTTCGGCGGTGGCCTTGTGGTCGATGCCGCCGCCGATGGACTGCACCACCTCGTCATCCCGGAAGCGTTGCAGCACAGCAGAATCCCACCCATTGGTGTTGACCAGAAGATCACCGTAACCCTGCAGGTAGGTGGCCAGCCGGGCGACGGTCTTCTTCAGCCGCAGCTCCTCGGGCAGGTGGTCGCCGACGGTCGCGAAACACGACCACACCCGCACCGACGCGGGATCCCGGCCGGCCTGTTCGGCGGCGTCCTTGACGGTCTTGACCGCACGCTGCAGCGTCTCGGGCGTGAAGTAGGTGTGCAGAATGACGTCGTCGAACTCCCGCCCGCCCAGCGCGAGGGTCTGCGGGCCGAACGCGACGATGGCCAGCCGGATGTCCTCACGGAAGTCCGGGTCGAGGAACAGCACCGGGTACTTGCCCAGTGGGCCGTCGTGGTTGAAGATCAGCTCGCCGTGCCAGAGCTTGCGCATCACCTGCGCGAAGTCCTCCATCTGCGCGGTGGTCACCGCGGGTATCCCGAACGCGCTGTAGATCGCGCCGATGCCGCGGCCGATGCCGAGGGTGAACCGGCCGCCGGAGAGCCGGTGCATCGTCGTCGCCCACGAGCCGGTGATCAGCGGATGGCGGGTGTTGTGGTTGGTGGCCGCGGTGGCGATCTGCATGCGGCTGGTGACCGCCAGCGCCGCACCCGTCAACGACGAGGCCTCCTTGACGTTCCACCGTTCGGAGATGAACCCGGTCCCGAAGCCCAGTTCCTCGCCGCGGCGGGCCTCGTCCATCAGCGTGGCGGGACCCTCACCGCCGGCACCGGCCAGCAGGTAGTAGCCCAGTTCATCCAAAGTGCTCGTCACGCCGCTGTGCTTCATGACCAAATCCCTTGCTTGTAGCCGCAATTCCAGACTTCGGTGATCCTGCCATCGACCACGCGGAAGATCTCCATACTGCTGATCGTCGTCTCGGTGCCGTCCTTGAGCGTCATCGGCGACTGGTACACGATCGCGACGTGCTCTCCGTCGTCACCGGCGACCACCAGGTTCAGGTCGAAACGGATGGCCGAGAACATGTCCCAGTGGTCCACGATGCGGGCCACCGCCTGCTCGTGGGTCAGGGTGGAGGACTCCCCCACGTCGTGGCGGATCACGGTGTCGCCCATCAGTTCCTCGGCGAGTGCGAAGTCCCGCTGATTCCACACCACGAGGTTGTACTGCTCGACCACCTCTCGTGCGGACCGGGTCACCCGAAAACCTCTGTCGCGTCGATGTCGTCGATCGCGGCGACGGACCGGGCGGTCAGTTCCAGACACAGCGCCCTCGAGCGTTCCGGCATGCTGTCCCAGCCGATCAGCGTGATCACCGGAAGCATCATCAGGTACGCCACCGCGAACCGGTAGTGCCGCCAGGCGTCGTCGAAGTGGTAGGACGTGAGGCCGCGTTGCCGCAACGCCCCGAGGTACTCCCGCACCAGTGACTGGTCGTGACCCCGGCGCAGCGCGGTGGGCAGCCCCTGACTGACCAGATAGCCGATGTCCGCGGCACCGCAACCCACCGACGCGAACTGGAAGTCGACGATCTTGAGCCGGTCACCGTCGAAGAACATGTTGTCGGCCCGGATGTCGCCGTGCAGCAGCATCGAGTGCTCGGTCAGCGCCGACAGCGCCTGAGGCGCCGACTCGGCGAACCGCTCGGCGAACCGCGCCACCCGGCGAGGCACGGCGGCACCGGACTTCTCGCGGTAGACCTGCCAGCCCGGCCCGAACGCCGGCACCAGCAACTCCCGCACCACCGCTGTGGACAGGCTCGGAAAGCTCTGCAGCGCCGAGCAGTTGACGGGATCGGTGGACCAGGCGTGCAGGGCCGCCAGGTTAGCGATGGCCAGCCGGGCCCGGTCCATCGACAATCCGGCGAGATGGTCGGCGTTGTCCCAGTCGCGCAGATCTTCCAGCAGCAGCACGAAATCCACCGAGTCCTCGGCGATCCGCGCGGCATAGACCCGCGGCGTGTCCATCGGCGCGCGCCCGGCCACGTCGCGGTAGAACCTGAGCTCGCGCCGGTAGCCTTCCAGCAGTTCCATCGCGCCGCGGGCCTCGGATTCGGCGGCCAGTTTCGCGATCAGCGTGGCAGGCACGTCGTCACCGGTGAGGTGCAGGCGGTAGAGCAGCGACGAGAACCCGGAGTCCTCGGCGATCCGCTCGGCGCGGACGTCGGTGACGGCTGCTGTGCGCGGCAGGCCGGCGTCGGTGCGCAGCACGTCGGTCAGCCACTGCGGCGTCAGGCCCGCGACGCCGCCCGGCACTGCGGTCGCGTTGCCCGCGTCGGTCGTTCCTGAAGTCACCGTTGACCTCCCATATTTATTTGACGCCGCGCAACTAAGTTAGAGGTCGGGCGTTTAACATGCAAGGGTGCCTTCTCCCGCCAGAGGGTTGACCCAGTCTCAGCGCCTTGAGCTCTCGGCGAGCCGGCTGCTCCGGGCCGCCGTCGCGTTGATCGGCGAAAAGGGCTGGGACGCAACCACGGCAGCGGAGATCGGCCAGCGCGCCGGCTACAGCCGGGCGATGGTGCACGCCCGCTACGGCAGCAAGGACGCGCTGCTGGAGACGTTGTTCGCGGTCGAGTACGAGAAGAAGTTGAGCCCGGCGGCCGATCCCGGCTCCGACGGGATGACACAGGCGCTGGCGCATGCCGACCGGATCGCGTCGTTGCACGCCGAGGACCCGGACCTGTGCCGCGCGATCTTCGTGCTGACCTTCGAGGCGGCCAAGGCGACGTCACAGGCCCACCCGTACATCCGCATGTGGCTGGCACGTGCGGCGCACACCGTCGAGGCGGGTCTGCGCACCGGCGTCACCGACGGATCCGTGCGACCCGACGTCGACATCGCCAGGGCGGTCAACGATTTCGGCTCCGCCGTGCTCGGCACGGCCTATCAGTGGGTCATGCAGGCCTATCCTTACGACATCGCCGAAGAGCTGGCCTGCGCGCGGGCGCGTCTGGTCGCCGACTACGGCGCCGGCTAGCCCGGGCCCCGGCGTGTCCGCGCGACGACGGACCCCAGGAATTCCTCCGACGCGTGCTGCACCCCGCCGGCGAACAGGTGTCCGACGTGGCTGCCGCGATGCCAGTACAACTGCCCGCCCCAGCGGTCGTGCAGCGCGAGCGCGGGCTCCCGGCGCGCCATCTGGTCGTGCCAGGCGCCGACGATCAGCCGGTGCTCGGGCGCCGCGGTGGGTGCGACGGCCTGGTAGTCGACCGCCGCGGCCATCTGTTCGGCCGCCGTCGACCGCAGCACCGCCGCGACGTCGGCCACCGACGGTCCCCAGCGGCCGAGGTGGGCGGCGATCATCGCGTTCAGCCCGGAGATCGGGGTGTAGACCGCGACGGCGTCGACCCGTTCCAGATGCGAAACCAGGCCTGCCACCGGGCTTCCCATCGATACTCCAGCCACCACGACGGCCTCTGCCCGCGGTCGCAGCCACCGCACGAGGGCACGTACCTCCGAGACGGCCCGCATCATCCCCGCGATGTTGGCCAGCGGATCCATATTCGGGTACTCCGGCCACGCGCCGCGCCGGACCCCGCATCCCGGCTGCACGGGAAGCGCGACGTTGAACCCGAGTTCCTCGTGCAGGCGGCGTGCCCGCGACACGAGCAGGTCGATCGGTTGCCCCTGTCCGGCGCCGTGCACCCACACCAGCCAGGGCCTGCGGGCCTCACCGGCGCGGCACAGATGCACGACGGCCTGCGCCTGCCCGCCGAACGCGGACAGGGATGCCGGCAGCGCGGGATCGTGGTCGAAACGCAGCTGCTCGTAGGTGTGCCTGCCGAACCGGCGCCGGCGACACGCGTTGACCCGCACCGGCGCCGGGTCGGCATGCGCACCGCTGACCCCGAGCGCCGACAATTCGGCCGCCGCGGCCGCACAGGAGTCCAGCGACCGTTGCGGCTCGGGCGGCGGCGCGGTCAGTGTCATCCCCGTCAGCGCCAGCTCGTCGAGGAACACCTCGCCGAACTGACGGACACCCTGGAGCGACAACGGGTTCCACCCGGCGTCGGAAGCCACCGCGGAATGGGCCCGGGGCACCACGCCGGCCAGGTCCCCGCCGATCCGCACGATCCGTTCGGGCAGCCTCACGTCAGTGCGAACCCGCGGTAATCGGCCTGCGCGATCTCGTCGCATCGGCGGCGGTACTCGGGGATGCCTGCGGTGTACCCCATGTACATGCGTTTCTTGCCGGGCACGTTGCCGCCGTTGTACCAGGAGTTGCACGACGGGTGCACGAGCACGGTGGACGCCACCAGCGCGGTGGCCTCGTCGATCCACTCCTGCTGCGCCTCCGGCAGCGCCTCGATGGTGCGGTAGCCGTGCTCGCGCAGGTAGCTCACGCAGGCGCCGATCCACTCCACGTTCTGTTCCAGCGCGGCAACGAAGTTCGACGCGGCAGCGGGGCTGCCGGGCCCCTGGACGGTGAACAGGTTCGGGAATCCCGCGACGGCCAGCCCGAGATAGCTCAGCGGCCCCTCCTCGGCCCAGAACCGCCCGAGCGACACCCCGCCCCGGCCCCGGACGTCGATCCGGCTCAGCGCCCCGGTCATCGCGTCGAAGCCCGTCGCGTAGACGAGCACGTCCACCTCGTGCAGCCCGCTCCCGGTCTCCAGTCCACCCGGACGCACGGCCACGATCGGATCCTGGCGCAGGTCCACCAGCGACACGTTGTCACGGTTGAAGGTCTGGTAGTAGCCCTGGTCGATGATGGGCCGCTTGCACGCGAACGGGTGGCTCGGCGTCAGCGCGCTGGCCGTGTCGGGGTCCTCGACGATGCGCGCGACCGCTTGCCCGTAGAGCTGTGCGGCCAGCTGGTTGGCCTCGATGTCGAAGAAGAGGTCACCCCAGTTCAGCGCACCCATGATGCCGTGTTCTTCGACTGCGTGCGTCCGCTGCTGTTCGGACGCGGACTTCAGCGCCGGTTTGGCGAGCATCTCCAGCAGCACCGAGAATGCGCTCAGCCGCGCCGCGCCCACCGGATGCTCGCGCTGGGCGGCGCGGATCTCCGGATAGCGGGCTTTGAGCGCGTCGAGCTCGCCCGGTGCGAACGCGCGCACCTCCCACGGCAGCGTGTAGGCGGGCGAGCGCTGAAACACGATGAGCTGACCGGCTTCCCGGGCCACCACCGGGATGAGCTGAACCCCGGTGGAACCGGTGCCGATCACCCCGACCCGCAGGCCGGCCAGGTCGACGCCGTCCGCAGGCCAGCGGCTGGTGAACAGCGATCTGCCCGCGAAGCTGTCCATCCCTGGGATCGCCGGTTCCAACGGCACCGACAGGATCCCGGTGGCGGCGACGAGGAACGGCGCGACGAACGACTCCCCCCTCGCGGTCCGCACCACCCACTCACCGGCGTGCTCGTCGAACGTCATCGCCACCACGTCCCTCCCGAACGCGATGTCACGGCGCAGGTCGAGCCGGTCGGCCACGAAGTTCAGATACGCCTCGATCTCCGGCTGGGTCGGCATCGTCTCCGTCCAGACCCATTCCTGCTGGATCTCGTCGGAGAAGCTGTAGGAGTACTCGATGCTCTCGATGTCGCAGCGCGCCCCCGGATAGCGGTTGAACAGCCAGGTGCCGCCGACGTCGTGGGCCCGTTCCAGGACCTGCACCCGCAGTCCGCGCTCGCGCAGGTGGTGCAGCGCATACAGGCCGGAGAAGCCGGCGCCGACGACGACCACGTCGAATCGGGCAGGGCCACCGTCGATCGTCACGATTCCTCCGGGCTCAGGATACTGTCGCTGTTACAGTATCGACGTCTACAGGAGCACGTGGGGGATCCGGCCGATCCGCTGCCGCGACCTCCGTTCGTGGCCCCGGAGGGAGTCGTCATGAAGGTCCCGTTCACCTGGAAGGTCACCGGCTGGTTCATGATCGGCTGGTCGGCCGAGTACGAGGTCGGTGACGTCAAGGCGCTCAAGTACTTCGGCGAGGACCTGGCCGTATACCGGGACGAGTCCGGCCTGTTGCACGTCCTGGAGGCGCACTGCAAACACCTCGGCGCCCACATCGGCCACGGCGGCAAGGTCGTCGGTGACTGCGTCGAATGCCCGTTCCACGGCTGGCGGTGGGGACCCGACGGCGCCAACACCTACATTCCCTACCAGCCGGACCGGCCCAACCGCGGCCTGCGACTGCGCAGCTACCCGGTCCAGGAGCAGTACGGCTGCGTCTTCGTGTGGCACCAGCCCCAGGGCAAGGAACCGCAGTGGGAACTGCCCGACATCTTCCACAAGTTCCCGCAGTTCGAGACCGACGCGAACGCCTACTACCGGCCGTATCCGGAGTTCTCCAGCCGCGCCGACGCCATCCCGGTCCATCCGCAGATCGTCGCCGAGAACGGGCCCGACAGCTCACATTTCCGGTATGTGCACGGCGCCAGCGTGACTCCGGTGTGCCTGCACTGGGAGCACGTCGACGAGGAGTGGCGGTTCCTGACCGGCTGGCCAGACGCCCGCAGCGACAACCCGGACACCATGGCGCTGCGCATCCACAGCCACTTCTCCGGCCTCGGGTTCGCGATGAGCGCGTTCGAGGGGTCGTCGAACCACCGGCTGATCTTCGCGTGCACCCCGGTCGACGACGAGGTCTCGGACATGTTCTATTCGATCTGGTGGCCCAAGCTGCCCGGCGAGACGTCCGACGTGCCGCCGCCGCAGGTGATCGAGAAGGTGGAGCGGCAGTTCCTCAAGACGGTGTGGGAGGACTGCGACATCTGGCGCTACCAGAGGTACGTGGAGAATCCCCCGCTGGCCAAGGTGGACGCGAAACCGTACATGGCGTTGCGCAACTGGGCGCAACGGTTCTACGAGGTGCCGCCCGCTGGTGCGGCCACCGGATGAATATTCCACTCGCCGAACTCGTCTTGCCCGCGCACACCGCGGTGGTGACGCAGGAGTGCCAGCGCGCCGTGGTCGGACCCGATGCCGGACTTGCCGTGCTGGCCGAGGAGGCGCGCCGGGAGGCACTGCCCAATATCGCCCGGCTGCTGCCCGTGGCCAGGACCGCGGGCGCATCGGTGGTGCACTGCCTGGTGCAGCGACGCGCCGACGGGCGCGGAGCCAATCACAACGCCAAGCTCTTCGCGCTCGGCGCGTCCGGGGTGGGCATCACCCCGGGCAGCCCCGGCACCGAACCCGTTCCCGAGCTGGGGCTGCAGCCAACGGATCTCGTGCTGCACCGCTGGCACGGCCTGGGCCCGATGGGCGGCACCGACCTCGACGCCATCCTGCGCAACCTCGACGTCCGCACCATCGTGGCCGTCGGCGTGTCGGTGAACGTCGCGATCACCAACCTGGTGATGGACGCCGTCAACGCCGGCTACCGGGTGGTCCTGCCCCGCGACGCCGTCGCGGGGATACCGGCGGAGTATGCGACCGCGGTCATCGACAACACGCTGAAGCGGCTGGCGACGGTGACCACCACCGACGACCTGATCGCCGCGTGGACATGACCCGACGACGGGCATACAACTTTTGGACAACTGTCCACTCAGGCGGCGCTTCCGTCTAGAGTCCCTCGCATGACCGAGTCGATTCAGTTCACCGTCCCGGCCGCCGCCGACGCCGTCGCCGCCGTGATCGGCGATCGCGAGTTCATCGTCCAGGGCGACCGCCGCTACACCTACGCGCAGGTGGTCGCGCGGTCCAACCGGCTCGGCGCGTTCCTGCACGCGCGGGGGCTGGGCTGCCGCACCGAGCGGTCCGCGCTGCCCGGCCATGAGGTCGGCCAGGACCTGCTGGGCATCTACGCCCACAACGGCCCCGAGTACGTCGAGGCCATGCTGGGCGCGTGGCGGGCCCGGGTGGCCCCGTTCAACGTGAACTACCGCTACGTCAAGAGCGAGCTGCAGTATCTGCTGGCCGACTCCGGCGCCACCGCGCTGCTCTACCACGCCGCGTTCGCCCCACGGCTGGCCGAGGTGCTGCCCGGGCTGCCCGACCTCAAGCTGCTGATCCAGATCGCCGACGACTCCGGCAACGAACTACTGCCCGGCGCAGTCGATTACGAGTCGATCGTGGCCGACGGCCCGTCCGATCCGCCGCCGGTGGAACCCTCCCCCGACGATCTGTACGTGCTCTACACCGGCGGCACCACCGGCATGCCCAAGGGCGTGCTGTGGCGCCAGCACGACATCTTCATGGCCTCCTTCGGCGGACGCAGCCTCTACACCGGCGAGCTGATCTCGTCGCTGGACGATCTCGCGCAGCGGTGCGCCGAATCCCCCGGCAGCACGCTGATGGTGCTGCCTCCGCTGATGCACGGCGCCGCGCAGTGGGCGGTCTTCACCGCGATGAACACCGGCCAGACCGTGGTGTTCTCGCCGATCACCAGCCACCTCGACGTCGACGACGTGATCGCCACGATCGAGCGCGAGAAGATCCTGGCGGTCACCGTGGTCGGTGACGCGATGGCCCGGCCGCTGGCCGAGGCGTTCGAGCGCACCGGTGCGGACCTGTCGTCGCTGGCCGTGGTCGCCAACGGCGGCGCGCAGCTGACCCCGACCGCCAAGCAGCGCCTGATCGACGCCAAACAGAATCTGATCGTCGTCGACGGGGTCGGTTCCTCGGAGACCGGCGCCCAGATGACCCACATGTCGGCTCCGGGCGCGGTGTCGACCGGCAAGTTCACCGCAGGGCCCGACACCTTCGTCGCCGCCGAGAATCTCGGCTCGATCCTGGAACCCGGCCATGACGACATGGGCTGGCTGGCCCAGCGCGGCTACGTGCCGCTGGGCTACAAGGGCGACGCCGCCAAGACCGCGGCGACGTTCCCCGTCATCGGCGGGGTGCGCTACTCGGTGCCCGGAGACCGGGCCCGCCACCTCGCCGACGGCGCGATCGAACTGCTCGGCCGCGATTCGGTCACCATCAACTCTGGCGGCGAGAAGATCTTCGCCGAGGAGGTCGAGTCCGCGATCGCGTCGCACCCCGCGGTCGCCGACGTCGTGGTGGCGGGCCGAGCGAACGCTGGGGCCAGGAAGTGGTCGCCGTGGTGGCGCTCGCCGACGGCAAGACCGTCTCCGCCGACGAACTGGTCGAGCACGCCTCGACGGTGGTGGCCCGGTACAAGCTGCCCAAGGCGGTGGTGTTCCGGCCGGTGATCGAGCGCAGCCCGGCCGGCAAGGCCGATTACCGGTGGGCACGCGAGCAGGCCGTCAGCGTTTCCTGAGCCGCCTGCGCGTGCGGCGCCGGGCCATCCGCAGCGCCAGCGTGGTGGTCATCGTCATCGACCGGGTGAACGGTGGCGCCGCGCGGCCGGTGACGGTGAACGGCAGGTCGCTGCCCACCACCGTGCGGTAGTGGCTGAACGCGTCGAACCCCGCCTTGCCGTGGTAGGCGCCCATGCCGCTGCGCCCGACGCCGCCGAACGGCGCCGACGACGGGATCATCTGTGCGGCAAAGTCATTGCGGGCGACGCCCCCGCTGCGGGTGTGTTCGACGAACCACCGGAAATCGGCGTCGTCGGGGCCGAACCAGTAGGCCACCAGCGGCGCGGGGCGCGCGTTGACGTGGTCGACGACGTCGGTGAGCCGTTCGTAGGGCGCGACGGTGAGCACCGGGCCGAACGTCTCCTCGCCGGCGATCCGCATGCCGTCGTCGACGCCGAGCAATAGCGTCGGCGCGATCTTGCGCGTCCGGCGGTCGGGAAGGGTCTCGTGTGGCGGCGCCACCGTCTCCACCCGGGCGCCCTTCGCTCGGGCGTCCTCGATCAGGCCGACGACGCGGTCGAAGTTGGCCTCGTTGACCGACGAGCAGTAGTCGTCGTTGTCGACGATCGAGGCGAACATGCCGCGCAGGGTGTCCCGGGCGATCGCGACGAACTTCTCCATCCGGTCGGCCGGCACGAACACGTAGTCCGGGCACACGCACACCTGGCCGCCGTTGATCATGCGGCCCTGCGTGATTCGCGCAGCGGCACGCTCCACATCGGCTGCGGGGCCGACCACCACCGGGTTCTTGCCACCGAGCTCCAGGGTCACCGGCACCAGGTTGGCTGCGGCCGCCCGTTGCACCAGCGCGCCCACCGACGGAGACCCGGTGAAGAACAGGTGGTCGAACGGCATTGCGGCGAAAGCCGCGGCGACGTCGGCGTCCCCGGTGATCACCGCGAGTTCGGTGGCGTCGAAATAGGCGGGCGCCACGGCCGTCATCAGCTCGGCGGTCCGGGGTGTCACCTCCGACATCTTGATCATCACCCGGTTGCCCGCGGCGAAGGCCGCCACGGCGGGCAGCACCACCAGGTTCAGTGGGAAATTCCACGGGCCGATGATCCCGACCACACCGAGCGGTGACGGCCGCACCTCGGCCCGCAGGCCGAGCGGACGTGCCGGGCGCATCAGCGCGGCCGGCTTCATCCATTCCCGCACATGGGATCTGGTGTGTTCGATCACCGAGATCATGCCCATGATCTCGGTGAACAGCGATCCGGCGCGTGGCCGGGTGCCGAAGTCCGCGGACATCGCGTCGACGAAGTCGTCGGCGTTGTCGAGGACCAGGGCAAGCATCCGGTCGATGCGGTTGCGGCGCAGCGCCGCATCGGGCGGGCCGTCGGCGACGAACGCCGCCCGCTGCCGTTCGAGGATCGCCGGCATCGGTTCCCGCCTGGCGGTCATGCCGCCCAGCAGCACTGCCATGCGCGAGCCCTCCTCCGACGCTGTCTGCGGTATCGGCCATGGCGATACCGCAGACACTGTACAGCAGGTTACCGTAAGGATTACAGTAACTGCATGGAGGCACCCCCGCAGGACCTCGCGATGGACGAGCCCATCGATCTCCGCGATCCGTATCCGATGTTCGCGCGCCGCCGCGCCGAGTGCGGGGTGTTCCGCGGATCTGTGATGGACTGGTCCAAGACCCCGGACTCGCTACGCCCCGAAAACCTCTACGCCGCGGTGTCGTTCGATGCGGTCAACCGGGTGTTCCGCGACGGCAAGGTGTTCAACTCCAAGATCTACGACTCCACGATCGGATTGTTCATCGGCCCGACCATCCTCGCGATGGAGGGCAGGACGCACTGGGCGCACCGCAACCTCGTCTCCGCGGCGTTCAAGACCAGATCGCTGGCACGGTGGGAGCCCGAGATCGTGCGCCCCGTCGTCGACGGCCTGATCGACGAGATGGTCGACCACGGCAGCGCAGACCTGATCCGCGACTTCGCCCTGGAGTTCCCCACCCGGGTGATCTCCCGGTTGCTCGGCCTGCCCGAGGAGGACCTGCCGTGGTTCCGCAAGCGCGCGGTCGAGCTGATCAGCTACACCATCAAGCACAAGAGGGCGTTCGAGGCGTCGGCTGCTCTGAAGGACTATTTTCTCGATCAGATCGACCGGCGCCGGTCAGCGCCCACCGAGGACATCATCGGCGACCTGGTGTCGGCCGAGATCGACGGTGAACGCCTCACCGACGAGGCCATCTACTCGTTTCTGCGCCTGCTGCTGCCCGCCGGCCTGGAGACCACGTTCCGGTCCTCGGGCAATCTGCTCTACCTGCTGCTCACCCACCGCGACCAGTTCGACGCCGTCAACGCCGACCCCGCGTTGATCGGTCCGGCCATCGAGGAGGCGCTGCGCTACGAGACACCGCTGACCACGGTGCAGCGCTTCGCCACCGAGGACGCCGAGATCGACGGGGTGCAGATCCCAGCCGGTGCGGTGATCGACGTGTGCATCGGGTCGGCCAACCGTGACGAGACGCGCTGGGAGCGGCCCGAGGACTTCGACATCTTCCGGAAGAGGGTGCCGCACCTGTCTTTTGCCGCCGGCGAGCACACCTGCATGGGTCTGCACCTTGCCCGGATGGAGACCCGGGTGGCCGTGGAGAGGCTGCTGGGCAGGCTGTCGGACATCCGGTTGCGCACCGACGACGACCCGCACATCTTCGGTCAGCCGTTCCGCTCCCCGACCGCGCTGCCGGTCACCTTCACCCCCACCCCCACGGAATAGCATTCCGGGTCGCGAAACGGGCTCGAAGCACAGCCCTGGCTTCACGCTCGCGCAGAGGATCAGCTCTGCCGTCGCTCGCGGCGGGCGATGGTCTTGGTTTCCAGGTACTGCTGGAAACCCTCGATGCCGCATTGCCTTCCGACGCCGCTGCTCTTGTACCCGCCGAACGGGGCGTCGGCGCCGTAGAACATGCCGCCGTTGACCCCGAAGGCGCCGGTACGCACGCGCCGGGCGATGCTCATCCCCCGCTCGGCCGAGCGCGACATCACCGCACCGGCCAGCCCGAACATGCTGTCGTTGGCGATGCGCACCGCGTCGTCGTCATCGTCGAACGGCAGTAGCACCAGAACGGGCCCGAACACCTCCTGCTGCGCGATCGCGGCGCTGTTGTCGACCCCGGTCACCACGGTCGGTGCGACGAAATGGCCGCCGCGCAGATACTCCGGCAGCTCCTCGACGGGCCCGCCGCCGACGGTGATCTCCGCCCCCGCGCTCCGGGCACCCTCGATCGCGGCGAGCACCCGGTCCTTCTGGGCGGCGCTGATCACCGGCCCGACGAGGGTGCCGGGATCGGCCGGATCCCCGACGGGCAGCAGCTGATACGCGGCGGTGATGTCGATGACGGCCTGCTCGTAGAGCGACCGGTGGATCAGCATCCGGGTGGTCGCCGCGCAGGCCTGCCCGGCGTGCACGGAGACGCCCATGGCCGTCGGGACGATGACCGCGGGGTTCGCGTCGTCGAGCACGATGGCCGCGGACTTGCCGCCGAGCTCGAGGAACATGCGTTTCATCGTGTCCGCGCCTTGGCGCATCAGCAGCTTGCCGACCGCGGTCGAACCGGTGAACGACACCAGGTCCACCCGCGGGTCGGTGCCGAGCAGGCCGGCGACCTCGTTGGCCGGGGTCGTCACCACGTTGACCACGCCGGGCGGGATGTCGGTCTTCTCGGCGACGAGCCTGCCCAGTCGGGTGGCGTTCCACGGGGTGTGCGGATCCGGTTTGAGGACGACCGTGTTGCCTGCGGCCAGCGCCGGTCCGAGCTTGTTGAGGATGACCTCGATCGGGAAGTTCGACGGGGTCACCGCGGCGACCACGCCGACGGCTTCCTTGACGACGGTACGGATGTTGCGCTCGCCGAACAGGCCGCCGCCCTCGAGCACCCGCTCCCACTCGAAGGTGTCGATCAGTTGGGCAGGGTAGCGCAGCGCTTCGGCCAGCGGCCAGTCCAGCTGCGCGGTCTCGGTCGTCATCACCGGACAACCCACCTCGGCGACGAGTTCGGTTCGCAGGTCGCTCTTTTCGGATTCGATCGCGGCCTGCAACTGGTCCAGGCACCGTCTGCGCAGTTCCCGGTTGGTCGACCAGTCGGTCGCGTCGAACGCGGTACGTGCCGCGGTGACGGCCGCCAGCATGTCCCGTGTGTCCGCTGCCGCGACGCTGCCCAGCACAGCGCCGGTGGCGGGGCTGAGATTGTCGAACCGCGCCCCGGCGGCCGCCTCGACGAGGTCGCCCGCGATCAGCATTCGGGGTTCGGCGTGCTGCGCCGCGCGCCTGCCCCACTCCACACTGGTCTCGGTGCCGTCGACCGTGCCGGCCCGCGCTTCGCTCACCTGGGACCTCCGCGGCCGTTGTTCCGGGATGTTCAACGGTAAACATTACAGTATCGGAGCTCCGCTAGACTCCGCGAAAGACATCGTCGTCAGAAGGGATTGCACTTGATCAAGGTGATGGAGGGCGTTCGCGTCCTCGAGGTTGCGCAGTTCACGTTCGTACCCGCGGCAGGCGCGATCCTCGCCGACTGGGGCGCCGACGTCATCAAGGTCGAGCACCCGGTGCGCGGTGACACCCAACGCGGCTTCATCAACATGGGCGGGTTCCAGCTGGACCCCAACCGCCACCCGCTGATCGAGCATCCCAACCGTGGCAAGCGCAGCGTCGGCATCGACGTCTCCACCCCCGAAGGCCAGGAGGTGCTCTACGAGATCGCCAAGACCGCCGACGTGTTCCTGACCAACTACATGCCCGCCCAGCGGCAGAAGAACAAGTTCGACATCGAGCACATCCGCGCGGTGAATCCGGACATCATCTATGCCCGCGGCAGCGCCTACGGCGACAAGGGCCCCGAGCGCGACACCGGCGGCTTCGACGGCACCGCGTTCTGGACGCGCAGCGGCGTCGGGCACGCGCTGACGCCGGAGGAGATCGGCGGTGCGCTGTCGCAGGGCATTCCGGCGTTCGGCGACTCGATCGGCGGGATGAACATCGCCGGCGGGATCTCGGCGGCGCTGTTCCACCGTGAGCGCACCGGCGAGGCCGTCGAGCTGGACGTGTCGCTGCTCAGCACCGCCTGGTGGGCGGCCGGCGCGAGCGTGACCCAGGGCATGGAGACCGGCCAGACCATGCGCTCGCTGATGCCGGACTCGGCGAGCCCGTCGGTCAACCCGTTCCTGGGCAACTACCTCACCTCCGACGGCGGCACGATCAACCTGTGCATCGTCAGCCCGACCGGCTACATCCGCGACGCGTTCGAGCATCTCGGCCTGCCCGAGCTCGCCGACGACCCGCGTTTCAGCGAGGTCATGCCGCTGATCGAGAACGCCCCGGCCGCAGTGCAACTCATCGCCGAGTCGATCCGCAGCAAGCCGTTCGACTACTGGCGCGAACATCTGAAGACGATGAAGGGTCAGTGGGCGCCGTTCCAGAGCCTGGTCGATCTCGGCAGCGACGAGCAGGCGCTGGCCAACGACATGGTCGTCGAGGTGGAAGCCGGTGACGGCGGGGAACCGTTCAAGGTGGTGCGCGGGCCTGTGCAGTTCAACCACGAGCCGCTGCAGACCACCCGCGCGCCGCAGGCCTCCGAGCACACCGAGATCGTGCTGATGGAGCTCGGCCTGGACTGGGACCGCATCGAGGCGCTCAAGGACAGCGGCGCGATCGCCTGACGTCATCCCCGCCGAAATTGCATTCCACGCGCGTCAAGTCCGCAAAACAGCGCGTGGAATGCAATTTCGGCGGAGAGAGGGCCGCGCTTCGCTAATCTGCCCACAATGCGCTGGATCGTCGACGGGATGAACGTGATCGGCTGCCGCCCCGACGGGTGGTGGCGCGACCGGCACCGGGCGATGGTGACGCTGGTGCAGAACCTTGAGCGGTGGGCGGCCGCCGATGACGCCGACGTGACGGTGGTCTTCGAGCGCCCGCCGTCGCCGCCGATCGAATCCTCGGTGGTGACGGTGGCGAACGCACCTGCTGCGGCGCCGAATTCCGCGGACGACGAGATCGTCCGGATGATCGGGGCCGACGCGCACCCGGAACAGATCCGGGTCGCGACATCCGACCGGGCGCTGGCCGAGCAGGTCGGCGCGCTCGGCGCGACGGTCGTTCCGGCCGAGCGGCTGCGCGACCTGATCGAGCCGCGCTGAGAGCTACCGCAGCACCCGCACCGGCACGTGTGACCACCCGGACACGTTCTGCATGCTCACCCGCCGGCACCCGCCCCAGTCCACTTCGTAGCGCGGCATGAAGTCCAGCAGCTTGTCCAGCGCGATCGAGGTCTCCAGCCGGGCCAGCGCCGCGCCCAGGCAGCTGTGGATGCCGTAGCCGAAGCCCAGGTTCTGGGCCTCGGTCCGGTCGCGGTCGATGTCGAACACGTCCGGGGCGGTCCAGGCGTCCGGGTCGCGGTTGGCCGACGCACCCAGCAGGAAGACCGGCGCCCCGGCCGGGATCGTGACCCCGTGCAGCGTGACATCACGGGTGGACCGGCGCACGTTGTACTGCACCGGTGAGTCGTAGCGCAGCAGCTCCTCGATCGCCACGCCGATCTTGCCGCGGTCCTCACCCAGCCGGCGCCACTGCCCGGGATGCTGCGCGAACGCCACCGCGGCGCTGCCGACCAGCTTCGTCACCGTCTCGGCGCCGGCGCCGCCGAGCAGCGTCGCGAAGCCGGCGATCTCGGAGTTCTTGAGCCGGTCGACGGTTCCGTCCTCGCGGGTCACCTCGGCGGCGATCAGTGCGCTGATCATGTCGTCGCACGGATCCGCGCGCCGCTGCTTGATCAATTCGTAGTACATCAGCCAGGTTTCGGCCATCGCCTGCGTGCCGGACTCCGACATGTCGATCTGCCCCGGCTCGCGGTGCAGTGACTCGTCGATCCACAACCGGACCTGCTGGCGGTACTTCTCCGGCACGCCCAGCATCTGGGTGATCACGTCCACCGGGAAGTAGACGGAGAAGTCCTGCACCACGTCGAACTCACCGCCCTGCACCTCGGCGAGGAACCGTTCGACGGTCTGCGTCACCATCGCGCGCAGCGCCTCCATCGCCCGCGGGGTGAAGACCTTGTTGACCAGGCTGCGCATCGCGCGGTGCTCGGGCGGGTCGATGGAGATCAGCATCTTGGCCGGCACCTTCTCCCCGCGCCGGACCATACCGAGGTCCACCCCGTACGCCGACGAATACGTCGCGAAGTCCTTCAGCCCGGCAGCGACGTCGGCATGTCGGCTCAGCGCGTAGAACTCGTGGGTGGGGTTGTAGTACACGGGCGCCTCGGCGCGCAGTTGCGGATAGGCGGCGTGCGGGTCTCGGTAGAACTCCGCACTGAAGGGGTCGAAGACCACGGCCACCATCGCCTCCTGTAAGCCATCCAGTTGTGCTTTCGGTAAAAGGCACCCTATCCTGCTGGTGGCCGCCGCAGCATGCGAGACAGGACGGGACGTGACCGACGCCTACTACGACCTCGTCGACGCCGACGACGTCCGCGGCGAGAAGTTCACCGCCTCCGACCACGTGGTGAGCACATGGGGCAGCGACATGCAGAACGCCGCCCCGGTGTCGGCGCTGCTGGTCCGAGCCGCCGAACGCTGCGCGCCCCGCGACGACACCCGGCTGAGCCGCGTCGTCGTCGACCTACTGGGCCCGGTGCCGGTGGCCGGGGACCTGTGGGTGCACGCCACCGTTCGGCGCCCCGGCCGCCGGATCGAGTTGATCGAGGCCGAGATGCTCGCCGCGGGACCGGACGGGACGGCCAGGCCGGTCGCGATCGCGTCGGCGTGGCGGTTCCAGCGGTCCGAGACGGCACCGCTGCCGCACTCCCCCGCCGAGCCCATGCGGCCGGTCGGCGAGGGCCGGCGCAGACTGCCCGACGACGGCACCGATCGCACCTACATCCAGAGTCTGGACTGGCGCTGGCTCAACGACATCCTGCACAGCGAGCTGGCCGAATGCTGGGTCACGCCGCTGGTCAACCTCGTCGCCGGCGAGGAGATGACGCCCGCGCAGCGCCTGTTCACCGTCGCCGACATCGCCAACGGCATGGGCAGCCGGCTCGACACCACCGAGTTCACGTTCCTCAACACCGACCTCGCCGTGCACATCAATCGGCTGCCGGTGGGCCCGTGGATCGGTGTCCGGGCCGAAAACCACTACGGCGCCGACGGAGTCGGTGTGTCGCGCGGAATGTTGTTCGACGAGAGCGGGCCGGTGGCCGCTATCCAACAGGCCCAGCTGGTGCGGCCACGCCGTTAACGGTCTTCGGGAAAGGATCCTCACGATGTACGACGTCGCGATCATCGGGGTCGGACTGCACCCGTTCGGCAGGTTCGAGGGCAAGACCGCGATGCAGATGGGTGTGGACGCGATCACCGCCGCGGTCAGCGATGCGGGCCTGTCCTGGAACGACATCCAGTTCGGCGTCGGCGGCAGCTGGACCGTGGCCAACCCCGACGCGATCGTCGGCATGGTGGGGCTCTCCGGCATCCCGTTCACCAACGTGTTCAACGCCTGCGCCACCGCGGCCAGCGCGACCAAGGCGTGCGCCGACGGAATCCGGTTGGGCGACTATGACATCGGCATCGCCGTCGGCCTGGACAAGCACCCGCGCGGCGCGTTCACCGAGGATCCCGGTCTGGTCGGCATGCCCAGCTGGTATGCGGAGAACGGCCAGTACCTGACCACCCAGTTCTTCGGCATGAAGGCCAACCGCTATCTGCACCAATACGGCATCAGCCACCGCACCCTGGCCAAGGTCGTCAACAAGAACCTGCGCAACGGGGCGCTGAACCCGAACGCGTTCCGCCGCAAGCCGATGGACGAGGACGCGATCCTGAACTCACCGATGCTGAATTACCCGCTGACCCAGTACATGTTCTGCTCGCCCGACGAGGGCGCCGCCGCGGTCGTGATGTGCCGGGCCGACCTCGCGCACCGCTACACCGACAAGCCGGTCTTCGTCCGCGCGGTGGAGGTGCGTACCCGCAAGTACGGCGCCTACGAGGTCAACACCACCTTCGCGCCGGTCGACGAGGACGTGGCGCCCACCGTGTACGCGTCGCGTGCCGCGTTCGAGAAAGCCGGCATCGCACCGTCCGACGTCGACGTGATCCAGTTGCAGGACACCGACGCCGGCGCCGAGATCATCCACATGGCCGAAGCCGGCTTCTGCGCCGACGGCGAGCAGGAGAAGCTGATCGCCGACGGCGCCACCGAGATCGGCGGATCGATGCCGGTCAACACCGACGGCGGCCTGCTGGCCAACGGGGAACCCATCGGCGCGTCCGGTCTGCGGCAGGTCCACGAGATCGTCCGCCAGCTGCGCGGGCAGGCCGGCGACCGGCAGATCCCCGGCGAGCCGAAGGTCGGTTTCGCCCAGCTCTACGGCGCCCCCGGCACCGCGGGCGCGACCATCCTCACCACCTAGCCCGCGGCACGATCGGCTCGGTCCGCTGTTCACGCAGCGGATAGCCGACGGCCGGCCCCACGCGGCGGCACCGGCCGCGGTCGGGGAAGCGCGCTCGTGTCGACGCGCCCTGACCCCGATCGCACCCGCAGCACTGCGCGGGCTCGACCCGGCCCGGTAATCGGACGTTTATAACGAAATGTCCGATCCACACACCGAATCGGAACGTGACATTCATAATTCGGACTGTCACGCCGACACCCTCACCGGCGGTCACAGTGACGACCAGAAGCTGGTACTGGCCGCATACGGCACCGCCCTGCTCACCGGCGTCGGGCTGACCGAGCTCGGCATCGACGCGGTGCTGGCGGGGCAGCAGTAGCGAAGGAGACACGATGTCACGTTCTACGACGATTCAGCGCGGGATCGGCGCCACCATGGCCCTGTTCGGTGCGCTGGCCACCGTCGCCCCCGAGCGCTTCACCCAGGGTCCGGTCACCGCGCAGAGCGAGAACCTGACGCGGATGTGGGCGCTTCGTGAGGTCGCACTGGGGGCGATCCTGCTGGCCACCAGCGCTACCCCGGGCCGCAGGCCGGTACTTCTGGCGCTGACCGGACTGGCAGCGGCCGAATGCGTCGTCAACGGAACCGCGGCCGCGCTGAACACGTCGCAGCGCGTGGGCTCGGTGGCCGGTGCGGCAGCGTTCGGTGCTGCGGGGGCGTACGCGTGGGCGACGGCCGGTCAGGACGCTTTCCGGGCCGGCGACGAGTAGTTCGGCTTGCCCAGGCCCAGCACGTACTGGGCGATCATGTTGCGGAACACCTCCAGCGTGCCGCCGTAGATGCCGACGAGTGGGGCGAAGCGGTACACGTACTCGGCGGCCCCGTCGTCGGCGGCGCCGTCGGTGCCGACCGGCAGCGCGGACGCCGCGCCCAGGATGTCCATCAGGTCGGGTGAGATGTCACGCATGGTCTGCGCCAGCGCGACCCGGCCGAAGATGCTCGGCGCCGACAGTGATGCCTCCAGCCGGGCCACACTGCGACCCAGCCGGTAGGCGACGGCACCGTCGTCGATCAGCCTGCGGCCATTGGGGTCTGCGACGGTCGACCGCTGTGCGGCCTTGTCGGCGGCCGCGGCCATGAACATGGCCTGGTGCATCATGATGGACACGTCTGCCAGTCCGTCGTCGGCGGCCTCGACGTCACCGTGCTCGGCGTTGAGGGGTTCGCGGACCACCGTCCAGCCGCCGTTGACCTCGCCCAGGCGGTAGCGGTCGTCGACGCGGACATCGCTGTAGTAGACGATGTTCGTGCGGTCGCCGTCGACGGTCCGGATGCCCTGGATCTCCACGCCCGGCGAGTCGAGCGGCACCAGGAACATGGTGAGGCTCTTGTGTTTCGGTGCGGACGGGTCGGTGTTGGTGATCAGGAAGACGTACTGGCAGTTGTGGGCGCCGGTGGTGAACATCTTGGAGCCGTTTATCACCCACTGGTCGCCGTCGCGGACCGCCCGCGTCTTGCACGTCGCGACGTCGGAGCCGCCCTCCGGTTCGGTGTAGCCCAGGCACAGCCGGACGTGTCCGCTGTACACCCGGGGAATCACCTCGTCCTTGAGTTCCGCGGAACCGAACTTCGCGACCGACTTGGTGATCATCGCGGTCGTGCCCGAGGTCACCCACGGCACGTGGGCCCGCCGCTTCTCCAACTCCCAGATCCGCCGCTGCACGCGGGTGAACGCCTGCGCGGAGTCGGGGTTCCAGTCCCGTTCCAGATAGCCGGCCGCCCCGAGCGCCAGATGCACTCCCTCGTCGAAGTTGTCACCGGTCTCGCGGTCGCGCCGGATCACCTCGTCGGTGACGATCTCGCGCAGGAAGGAGCGGAGCTCGTCCTGGAACTGCCGGTCCTCGTCACTCAGTACCACGCGGGAGAAATCCATTGCTCAGCTCCGTCCTTCACGCTCGGCCACGATCGCGGCGATGTGCTTCGCGGTGGCGCCGGGATCGCCGCCTGCGACCGCCCAGCCCCGGGCCCGCACCAGGTACGCCGTGGCGGCGGCCTCCGCGGACACGCCGAGCCCGCCCTGCACGTGCACGGCCATGGTGGCGGCCTTGGCGGCCTCCTCGGCCATGAACACGAACACCGACGGCGCCAGTTCCCTGCGCTCCCCGGGTTCGTTGTCGAGGAACCAGGCGGCCCGCCGCGCGAGGTTGCGGCCGCCTTGCACCGTGATAGCGATGTTGGCCAGCGGGTGCGAGATGGCCTGCAGTGTCGAGATCGGCACGCCGAGCGTGTAGCGGGTCTTGGAGAACTCGGCGGCGATCGTCATGGCCTCCTCGACCAGCCCGACCAGGGCGGCGCCGGTCAGCAGGCGCCATTCGTCGAGCGCGCGTTGGTATTCGGCCAATGCCCCGGCCCCACTGCCCAGCACGGTGCGACTGTCCGCAGCCGCGGGATCCACCCATGCCATCGGCAGCTTCCCGATGTTGTCGACCCGCGCGGGCCGCGTCGAGAAGCTCAGGCGCACCACGTCGTCACCGTCGCGGACCACGACATGGTCGGCGATGGACCCCGCCGGGATCAGCCTGACGCCGGACCCGTTGTCCTGCTGAGGATCCAGCGCAACGATCTGCCTGCCGCCGACGATGTCGGCGTCCACCCCGCCCAGACGCGCCAGCAACCGGGCCGCGCAGACGTGGTCGATCCACGGCACGGGCGCCAGGGAACGGCCGATCTCCTCGGCGACCAGCGTGAGATCCACGAGCGTGGCGCCGTCCCCACCGACGGATTCGGGCAGCGCCATCGTCGTCGCACCCATCGCGCACAACCGTTCCCAGAGGTTCTTGTCGAACCCGGACTCCTCGGCCGACCGCACCGTCTCGATGGTGCAGCGGGTGCCGAAGAAATCCTTGTAGGCGGCCTGCAGGGCCTGATGGTCCTCGGACAGGCTGTAGTCCAGCCTGCGCAGTTCGTACCGGTCCACGGTCAGGTCTCCTGTTCTGGGGTGCCGAAGAAGAATTCGGCGGCGTTGTTGTACAGGTAGTTGTCGAGCACGTCGGCCGGCAGATCGAGCGCCAGCGCCTCGGGCACGACGCGGCTCTGCCGCAGCACGGGCCAGTCCGAGGCGAAGATCACCTTGTTCTTGCCGCGGGTGCGCATGAAGTGCAGCAGGGACTCGGGCAGGCGCTTCGGCGACCACGCCGACGTCATGATCCGCAGGTTCTGGTACTTGATCAGCATCCGGATCGCGACGTCCCACCACGGGTCGGCCCCGTGGATCATGCACAGCTTCAGTTCGGGGAACCGCACGCAGACCCGGTCCAGGTGGATCGGGTTCTGCACCTCACCCGGTATCGGCGGGCCGGGCAGTCCGGTGTTGACGCACAGCGGGAGCCCGAGTTCCGCGCACTTGGTGTAGAGGGGGTAGTACACCGCGTCACTGGGCGGGTACACGCCGTCACCCCAGAAGCTCGGCCCCACAGCGGTGTACGCGACGGGCAGATCGGCCACCACCGCGGCGAGTTCACGCAGCGACGGCATCGGGCGCAGCAGGTCGACCCCGCCGATCGCCAGCGCGAACTTGTCCGGCCGCTCCTCGACGAACTTGCGTGCGGTGAGCGACGGCTTGACCAGGTTGTCCATCAGGATGGCCTTCTCAACCCCGTGCTCGGCCATCTCGTCGAGCAGGGCCGGCAACTCGACCTGGTCGTAGAGCGACCGCGGACCCTTGAAGTAGTCGTCGCGGACCTTCAGCATGAACTCGGGCTGTCGGGCCGTCTCGCCGAAGTGCACGTTGACCAGGCAGTCCAGCACTCGCGGGGTCACGGCTGAGCCACCGGTTGGTCGCGTGGTGTCACTTGGCTCTTCGCCCATCGGTAGTCGGCCTTTCCGTTCCCCAGCCGACGCACCCGGTCGACGAAGAGGATCTCCTTCGGCGCCTTGAAGCGGGCGAGTTCGGCTGTACACGCCCGCACCAGCGCATCGGGTGCGACGTCGGCGCCGGGCTGCGTCTCCACCAGCGCGACGACCTCCTGGCCCCAGCGCTCACTGTCGCGGCCCACCACCAGCGCGTCGGCCACGCCGGGTTGTGCGCGCAGCACCTCCTCGACCTCCTCGACGAAGACCTTCTCGCCGCCGGTGTTGACGACCAGCGAGTCGCGCCCGTACAGGCGCAGGGTGCCGTCGGCCTCCAGCGACGCGCGGTCCCCGGAGATCACCACGCGCCGCCCGTCGACCACGGGGAAGGTGCGGCGGGTTCCTTCGGCGTCGTCGAAGTAGCCCAACGGTATTCGTCCGCTCCGGGCCACCCAGCCGACCTCGTCCTCACCCGGTTCGAGGTACCTGGTGCGGTCCTCGGAGAGCAGCACCACCCCGTCGCGTCGCTCGAAGGTGTCCTTGCGGTCGTCGTGCCGGCTGCGCCCGAACGCCATGTTCCCGGTCTCCGAGGAGCCGTAGCCGTTGATCAGCGTGATCTGCGGTAGCAGTGCGAGCAGCGCATCCTGGTGGCGCTGGTTGGTCGCCGCGCCTCCGGTGCCGATCGCGAACAGCGACGACAGATCGTAGGGGCGCTTGTGTAATTCGTCGATCAGTGGTCCGGCGTACGCGTCGCCGACCATGGTCATCAGACCCACCTTCTCCCGCTCCGCGGTGGCCAGCACGGCCGCCGGGTCGAGCGTCGGTTTGTCGTAGAGGATCACGGTCTGGCCGTTGAGCAGCGCGGCGAACGCGGTCCACATGCCCGCGGCGTGCATCAGCGGGGACACCGCGAACCACGGCGGCCCGGCATGCCGCACCTTGTCGTGGATCTCGGTGACCGAGTCGTGGTCGGCGCCGTTCATCGAGATCACGTAGGTGTCGGACTGGCGCCACATCACGCCTTTGGGCCCCGTCGTGCCGCCGGTGCAGATCATCATCACGTCGTCCGGCGACGGCGTCACCGCACGGTCGGACTCCCCCTGGGCCAGGGCGTCCTCGAGGCCGACCGCTCCGGTCGGTTCCGGTGCACCGCTTCCGTCGTCGATCGAGATCATCAGGTCCACGCCGTCGCGCGGCAGCACGTCGGCGAACTTCGCGCCGAGCGACCGGTGGAAGATCACCGCCCGCGGCCGCAGGTAATCCAGCAGCTCGTCGACCTCGCGCGGCGTGTAGTTGAAGTTCACGTTGACGGGCACGGCACGTGCCTTCAGCGCGCCGATGACCATGTCCGGGTACAGGTCGTTGTGCATGATCAGCGCCACCCGGTCCTGTCCGCACTCCCAGCCCTGCAGCGCGTCCCGTTCCCGGTGTGCACCGATTCCATTGGCGGTCAGGAAGTTCGCCAGCCGGCGGGTGCGCTCGGCGGTCTGGGCATAGGTGCTTCTGCGGCGTCCGCACACCGTCATCAACCGGTCCGGTACCGCGTCGGCGATGGCGTCGACGACCCCGCCGATGGTCCACTCCCCCACGGTCAGGCCGTGGCGACGTGGGCGCCGAGGAGGGTGAGTGCGTTGTCGCGCATGACTTTTCGGGTGTCCTCAGCGCTGAACTCCGGGAACTGCGGAATGTCGGCGGTGAACGCCATCGGATCGGCCAGCCCTTCACCGTGTGGCCAGTCCGAGCCGAACAGGATCTTGTCCACCCCGATGGTCTCGGCGAGCAGCTTCACGTCGTCCTCGTAGTACGGGGCGATCCAGACGTTGTTCCTGAGCTGCTCGACCGGGTCTTCCTTGTAGTGGTACGGCGCGGTGTTCGCGGACTTCTTCAGCCGTTTGATCAAGCGGTAGACGAAGTAGGAGCCGTTCTCGATGCTGGCCACCTTCAGCTTCGGGTGCCGGGTGAACACCTGGTGCACGATCATCGAGGCCATCGCGTCGTGGATGGCGCGGTCGTCGAGCAGCACCTGGTCGAGCGGATCCTTCTTCCCGAACCCCTCGAACGTCGCTTGGCCGCCCCACAGTGCCGCGATCGCGAGATAGCCGCTGTCGGACAGATGGAACACCACCGGCACACCGGCCTCGGCCAGCCGGGCCCACACCGGGTCATGAGCGGGGTCGCCCAGCGAGCGGGGCTTGACCACACCCGGCACCGGCGCCGGCCGGACACAGACGATCCTGGCGCCGCGGCTCAACACGAACTCGACCTCGTCGACGGCCTTCTCCGGGTCGGCCAGTGAGATGATCGGCGCCGACAGGAAACGGTGGTCGGGGCGGTCGAAACCCCAGTCCTCGTCGAGCCACAGGTTGAACGCGTGCACCGAGGCCATGGTGGCGTCGATGTCGTGCTTGAGCGCCTCCTCGACCCCGCAGGCGAACGTCGGCAACATGAACACGGTCTCGAGGTTCTGCTTGTCGAGGATCTTCACCCGCGCATCACGATTCTGGTACTCGGGATGGTCGGCGAGCCGGTCGACCTTCATCAGCGACGCCGGGTCGACACCCTCGGGGATCTCCCCGCGGAACAGCAGATCCAGGCACCCCGGCTCGATGATCGGGTCGAACGTCGGGTTCGGGATGAAGTGGTTGACGACGCCGCCCATGACCGCGAACGTCCGCTTGCCCTCGGTCAGCATCTGCACGCCCCGGCGCTTGAATTCCTTGGGCAGGTGCCGGGTGAACGAGTCGATCGGCTCGTAGTAGTGGTTGTCGACGTCGATCGCCTGGTAGTCAAGGGGCTTGGGTGCAGGCGCAGTCCGCTGCGCTTCCTGCTGCGGGGCTGTCATGGCGTCTCCTCCTTGAGCGGCGGGAAGCGGGGCGGTCTCTTCTCGAAGAAGGCGGTGATGCCTTCGATGAAATCGGGGCGAAGCATCGACTCGTGCATCAGTTTCTCCGCTTCGGCGCTCGCGTCGTGCAGGTTTCGCGAAGCATCGCGGTAGAGCTGGCTTTTCATCACCGCCAGCGAGCTCGGAGCACAGTTGCGCGCGATGTCCTCGGCGTAGGCGAGCGTGTGCGTCATCAGCTCCTCGGGCGCGACGACGTCCTTGACAAGACCGAGCTCCCTGGCCTCCTCGGCGTAGAACGTGCGACCGGACAGCAGCAGATCCGTCGCGGCGCCCCACCCGACCAGCCGCGGCAGGATCCAGGAGATGCCGTACTCGGCGATCAGGCCGCGGCGACTGAACGCGGTGGTGAACTTCGCGCCCGCGGCGGCGAACCGGATGTCGCACATCAGCGCCTGCGTCAGTCCGATACCCGCGCACGCGCCGTTGATCGCCGCGATCAACGGCTTGCGCACCTGGGTGACGAAGTGGGGATGACGTTCGCCGACCAGTTGGGACACGTCCGTGTCGGAGGACGACTCGGAGGCTCCGCTGATCGAGTCGAGATCACCCATGTCGGCGCCGGCGCAGAACGCCCGGCCGTTTCCGGTGAGCACGATGACGCGGACGTCGGGGTCGGCCTCGGCGCGGTCGATGCACCGGTAGAACGCGCCGGCGAGCCCACCGCCCCAGGCGTTCATGCGCTCGGGCCGGTTGAGGGTCAGGACCGCGACGCCACTGTCGCGACGCTCGAACAGGACCGGATCGGCACTCTCGGCGGTGCTCACCGACATACCTCCCCAGCTCGACGGATGCTCATACTGTACACCTATCGGTAGCGACTTCCGCGAGGCCGGAACCACCTGCCACCGGGGTGTCGCGCGATTGCCGAAAACCGTTGCGTACCAGCGCTTGATGCCGGTAGCGGGCGGCCGTCGACACGCGCCTGTTCAGGTGAAGTCGCTACCGCCGTCGACGTTGATGTCGGCACCGGTCATGTACGAGTTGCGGCGGGACGCCAGAAACGCGACCACAGGCCCGATCTCGGTCGGCAGGCCGGCTCGTGGCAGGTGCGCCGGATGGCCGAAGTGCTCGTCGATGGCGGCCATCAACGCATACGGGTCGGTGCCGTCCACGCCGACCGAGTCGGCCCAGCCGACCAACGCCTCGGACGCGATGCTGCCGGGTGAGACCACGTTGACCAGGATCTCGTCGCGCGCCAGCAGCAGCGACAGGTTCTTCGAGATGCTGGTGACCATCGCCTTGGCCGCGGTGTAGGCCGGCAGGATCACGCTCTGGCGCTGTGTCGAGTGGGCGGAGAAGTTCACGATGCGCCCCCACTCGGCCGCGCGCAGCAGCGGCAGCGCCGCGCGGACGCAGTGCACCATGCCCATCGCGCCCTCGTCGACGGCCTGACGCCAGTCGGCGTCGGTCAGCTCGTCGAACGTGCCACGCACCGACGGCCCGACGGCGTTGACCAGGATGTTGAGCTCGCCGTCCCAGCGCCGGCCCAACTCGGCGAAAGCGCTTCGGACCGCGGCGTCGTCGCCGATGTCGGCCACCACCGCGACGGCGTCGGGGCTGCCGCGGTCACGCAGTCGGGCGGCAGCGGCCTCGAGCACCTCCCCGGTACGGCCGATCAGCGCGACCCGCGCCCCGTCGTCGGCGAAGCAGTGCGCCGCGGCCAGCCCCATGCCGCGGCCGCCGCCGACGACGACCGCGGTGGCGTCACGCAGACCCAGGTCCATTCAGACGTGCCCGTCCAACCGGACCGGCCCGCTCAGGTCCCCGTCCAGTTCGGCTTGCGCTTCTCGGCGAACGCCGTCGCGCCTTCCATCGCGTCCTTGGACGAGAAGACCGGGAAGACGATCTCGCCCTGCTTCTTCCACATCTCGGCCTCGGTCCAGTCCGCCGACTTCACGATGACCTCCTTGGTCACCGCGACCGCGAGCGGACCGTTGGCGGTGATCCGCTCGGCCAGCGCCAGCGCGCCGTCGAGCGCCTCGCCGGGTTCGGTGAGCACGTTGACGAAGCCCCACTGCGACGCTTCCTCGGCGGTGAAGCTGTCACCGGTCAGCGCGAGCTCGAGCGCCTTCTGGTACGGGATCCGTTTCTGCAGCCGCAGCAGGCCGCCGCCGGCCGCCACCAGCCCGCGCTTGACCTCGGGGATGCCGAACTTCGCGTTCTTGGCGGCCACGATCAGATCGGTCGCCAGCACGATCTCGGTGCCACCGGCCAGCGCGTAGCCCTCGACCGCGGCGATCACCGGCTTGCGCGGCGGACGCTCGGTGAAGCCGATCCCGCGGCCCTCGATGGCGGGCACCTCGCCGGCCATGAACGCCTTCAGGTCCATGCCGGCACAGAAGTTTCCGCCTGCGCCGGTGATGATCGCCACCGACAGTTCCGGGGTGGCGTCGAGTTCGTCCATCGCATCGGCCAGCCCCTGCGCCACCGCCAGGTTGAAGGCGTTGCGCGCCTCCGGACGGTTGATGGTGATGATCAGCACCCGGTCCCGGCGTTCCAGAAGAACCTCGTCAGCCACTTGTCGCCCTTCGCCTTTCGCGCGGAGTTGTCCCCGCATATCGCTGGAAAACCTTACTATAGGACTTACAGTAAAAGGCCGGAACGGGCGCGCGAGGTTCCGGTCCCGAGGCAGGCGGTAAGGTCGCTGCACACGGCGGTGCGGTCCTCTGGCGGCAAAGGCGCAGGCCAGCCTATCCAGCGCCGTCTGGTACGACCACCACCCCGGCCCGGGGAGCTGCTCCGTGCAGCATCGAAGCGATGGAGGTGCCCGACAGTGGCGAAGCAGGCGACCGCCGAGAAGCGTCAACGACGCGAGCGCGGATCCATCAACCCCGACGACATCATCAACGGCGCCTTCGAACTCGCCGAACAGGTCGGCATCGACAACCTGAGCATGCCGCTGCTGGGCAAGCATCTCGGCGTCGGCGTCACGAGCATCTACTGGTACTTCCGCAAGAAGGACGATCTGCTCAACGCGATGACCGACCGCGCGCTGCGGCAGTACGCGTTCGCGACGCCGTACGTGGAGGCCAAGGACTGGCGCGAGACCCTGGCCAACCATGCCCGGTCGATGCGGCAGACGTTCAACGGCAACCCCATCCTGTGCGATCTGATCCTGATCCGCTCCGCGCTGAGCCCGCGGGCGGCGAAGCTCGGTGCGCAAGAGGTCGAGAAGGCGATCAGCAGCCTGGTCGAGGCCGGCCTGTCCCCCGAGGACGCCTTCGACACCTACTCGGCGATGTCCGTGCACGTGCGCGGCTCGGTGGTGCTGCAGCGTCTCCGCGAGAAGAACCTCGCGGGCGAGGACAGCCATGGGGACATCGACGACACGATGACGATCGATCCGGTCACCGCCCCACTGCTGGCCGCGGTGACCCAGCAGGGCCACCACCTGAGCGGGTCCGACGACCGCAACTTCGAGTTCGGGCTGACGTGCATCCTCGACCACGCCGAGCGGCTCATCGCGCAGAACGCCAAGCCGGCCCGCAAGGCGACGAAAGCCACGAAGGCCGCCACCGCCCGCAAGCGCTGAGCCCCCGCCGAACGCGCTTTCCGCATGAATTCGCGCGCGGAAAGCGCGTTCGGCGCAAGGGTCAGACCTCGATGACCACGCCGCCGCCCTGGCCACCGCCCGCGCACATCGCGGCGACACCGATACCGCCGCCGCGGCGCTGCAGCTCGTAGATCAGCGTGGTGATCATCCGCGCGCCGGAGGCGGCGATCGGATGACCGAGGCTGCACCCGCTGCCGGAGAAGTTGACCAGTTCCTCGTCGATGCCGTACTCGCGCACCGCGGCGATCGGCACGGACGCGAACGCCTCGTTAATCTCCCACAGCGTCACATCGGACGGCTTCAGACCAGCCTTGTCCAGCACCCGGCCGATGACCCGGACGCCGCCCAGACCGGTGTCGCGCGGGGCGACGCCGACCGCACCCCACGCCCGGACCTTGGCCATCACCGTGAGGTTGTTGGCGGCCGCGTAGTCGGCCTCGACGACAGCGACGCCGGCCGCCGCGTCGTTGGTCCCGCTGCTGTTGCCCGCGGTGATCGAGAAGCCCTCGATCTCGGGATGCAGCACCTTCAAGCCGGCCAGCTTCTCGACCGTGGTGTCACGGCGCGGGTGCTCGTCGACGCTGAAGTCGATCACCGAACCGTCGAACTGCTCGACCTTCAACGGCACGATCTCGTCGAGGAACTTGCCGGCATCCTGAGCCGCCACCGCGCGCTGATGCGACCGCGCCGCCCACGCGTCCATGTCCTCACGGGTGATGCCGGCGGCCTGCGCGGTGTTCCAGCCGACCGTGATCGACATGTCCTTGGTCGGGGCGTCGGGGGTCTCGACGTGGGTGGGCGGCATCCACCGCTCCTCGAACTTCAGCTCGGGTCCCGGGATGCGCCAGTTGGTCAGCGGGGTCATCGACAGCGACTGCACGCCGCCGGCGATCAGCACCCGCTCCATGCCGGAGCCGATCTGCGCAGCGGCGTTGCCGATCGCGGTCAGGCTGCCGGCGCAGTGCCGGTTCACCGACTGGCCCGGAACATGCTGCAGCCCGGTGGCGTCTGCCGCGTACCGCGCGAGATCGCCGCCGCCGTAATGGGATTCGGCGAAGATGATGTCGTCGATATCGGCCGGGTCGACGCCCGAGCGGCGGACGACCTCGGGCAGCACCGTGGTGATCAGCGTCTCGGGCGGGGTGTTGACGAGTGTGCCCTTGAACGAGCGGCCGATGGCCGTCCTGGCAGCACCGACGATGACGGGTGTTGGCATGCTCTGACCTCGGTTTCGTTACAGAAATACGTTACAAAACTAACAGATACTGTAGCCCTGATCACGGGTGAGGCGGGTCACTCCGGCTCAGGGACGAAGAAATGCTCGTCACGCAGCCGGAACGCCTCCCTGGTGCCGTGCTCGGCGCGGGTCTTGACGAAGTTGAACTCGCCGTCGGCGAACTGCAGGTTCGTGCCGTAGGCGTGGAACAGGTAACTGGCGACCTCTTCTCCCTGGTAGGCCTGGCTCTGCTCGACCAGACGGAACGCCTCCTTGGCGATGACGACACCGTCGGCGGGCATCTTCGCGGCCTTCTCGGCCCAGTACCGCGCCCGCACCGGCACCGCTGCGGCGTCGCAGGTGTCGGTGAAGACACCCAGGTGCTCGACCTCAGCGGCCGTGATCACGTCCCCGGTCAACAGCAGCCGCCTGGCCAGCACCGGACCCAGGCGGTGGAAGAACATGTGCAGGCTGCCCAGCGCCGGGCCCAGGAACCGGGTGGCCGGCATCCCGATCCTGGTGTCGCGGGCGACCACCGAGATGTCGGTCATCAGCGCCATCTCGAAGCCGCCGCCGAGCGCATACCCGCTGATCTCGCCGACGGTGACCTTCGGGAAGCCCATCAGATTGTGGTAGAAGCCGAAAGACTTGCGGTCCACCGTGAGGCGCCTGCGCTGGCTGGGCCGGCGCGAGCGCGCACCACCTGACCCCTCTTCACTTGATTGCTCTTCGCGCGAGCGCTCATCGCCGCCGCCGCCGCCATACCAGCCGTACGCGTTGTTCATATCCGCCCCCGTGCTGAACACGCCTTCGGCGCCGCGCAGCAGCACCACGGTCAGGTCGTCGTCCTCGGCCACCTGATCGAGATAGCGGGCCAGCTGCTCCCGCATGGCGGCGTCGTAGGAGTTGCGCCGGGCCGGGTTGTTCAGAGTGATGGTCGCGATCCGCTTGTCGCGGTCGACGTCGAAGAGCACGCGGTCATCGGCGGCGGTGGTCATGTCCAGTCCTGTCCGTTCGAAATCAGTCTTGCCTCAATGGTTTCGCTGGATGCTGCGGCCAGCGTGTCGCGGCGAGCCGCCGCCAGGTGCTGCTGGGCCAGGCGCACCGCACGCGCCGGGTCGCCCTCGGCGATGGCCGCGAGCAACCGGTGGTGGTCGCGCAGCGCGGCCCGCATGGTGGGCGGTCGCATCGGGTCCGCGGGACGGCACTCGTCACTCCACACCGAGGACTCGTGCGCCGACCAGATCACCTCAAGCGCGCCGATCACCAGGATCATCGGCTCGTTGCCACACCGGCGCACGATGGCCTCGTGGAACCTGCGGGCGTTCGGCACATAACGCGACGACGTGTCGAACTGCTCGACCTGAAGATCGATCGCGGCCTGCAGATGCGGCACCACCTCGGTCATCCGGTCCTCGCGGGCGGCACACAGCCCTGCGCAGATCGGCTCGAGATGCAGCAGCGCCTCGCTGACGTCGGCCGGGGTGGCCGCGCGGGTCTGCAGCACCATGCCGATCATCTGCGCGGTGCGTTCGGCGGACGGCAGATGCACGACCGCTCCCCCGACGTTGCCCCGGCGCACCGAGATCAGCCCGTCGGACTCCAGGATGTGCATCGCCTCCCGTACCACCGGCGGACTCACCCCGAATTGAGCGAACAAGGACTCCTGCGACGGCAGCACGTCACCTTCGGCGAGGCGGCCGGTCAGGATGTCGTCGCGCAGCCGGGAGGCCACGAGTTCGGCGACCCGCGGCTGACGAATGCGTGGTGCTGGCAGCTGAGACGACACTGTTCCGCGGACAGCCTTTCCTTGCTAAGTTGTACAGGATAGTAATCGAGGCACTAACTGTATGGCTATCTGTATAGCCGATCGAAAGGTGGGACGGTGCCGGAGGAAGGCGCGGTGCGACTGGCCCGCAACGATTCCGTCCTGCGGATCACCCTGGACCGTCCGGAGCGCCGGAACTCGTTGAGCCACAGGATGATCGACGAACTCGTCGGCGTGCTGACCACTGCCGCCTCCGACGACGGGTTGCGCGCGATCCACCTGACCGGCAGCGGCGGGGACTTCTGCGCCGGCGCGGACTGGGTGACCACCAACGACAGCGACCGCAAGCCCCGGCCCGGCAACCTGGTCCGGCGCATCCCCCATGCGGCGAACCGCGTTGTGGAACTTCTCGCCACCGTTCAACTGCCGGTGGTCTGCACCGTGCGCGGCTGGGCCGTCGGCCTCGGCGCCAACCTGGTGCTGGCCGCGGACTTCGCCCTCGCCACGCCCGACGCGACCCTGTGGGAGCCGTTCGTCGACCGCGGGTTCAGTCCGGACTCCGGCTCGACCTGGCTGCTCCCCCGCCTCGCCGGGGTGGCACGCGCCAAACGCATGCTGCTCCTCGGCGAGAAGGTGACCGGTGCCGACGCGGCCGACTGGGGGCTGATCCACCAGAGCGTGCCCGACGCCGAGATCGATTCGGCGGCCGACGATCTGGTGGCCCGACTGGCCTCGGGACCCACGGTCGCGATCGGACTGGCCAAGCAGGCGATCCACTACGGCCTGCACGCGACCCTGCCCCAGGCGATGGCCCACGAACTGTCCGGATTGGAATTGTCTTGCAGGACCGCTGATTTCAGGGAGGGTCTGGCGGCCTTCCGGGACCGTCGCGCCCCCGGCTTCGAAGGTAGATGAGGAAAGTAGGCACGTGAGCTCTTCCAGCTACGACACGATCGGCTACGAGGTCGACGGCCACAAGGCCACCATCACCCTGAACCGGCCCGAGGCGCTGAACGCGCTGTCGCCGCACATGATCACCGAGCTGCGCGCCGCCTACGACGAAGCCGAGAGCGACGACGACATCTGGCTGATGATCGTCACCGGCACCGGGCGGGCATTCTGCACCGGCGCCGACGTCAAGGAGATTCCCGACGACGGCAGGGTCCTCTACGAACGGCCCTACCTGTCCACCTACGACCAGTGGGAGGCGCCCCAGGAAGGCACCCCGCCATTCCGCAGGATGGCCAAGCCCGTGCTCGCCGCGATCAACGGAATCTGTTGCGGCGCCGGGCTGGACTGGGTGACCACCGGCGACATCGTGATCGCCTCCGACAAGGCCACCTTCTTCGACCCGCACGTCAGCATCGGTCTGGTCGCCGCCCGCGAGATGGTGCGGCTGGCGCGGGTGCTGCCCCGGTCGGTGGCGCTGCGGATGGCCTTGACCGGCAAGCACGAACGGATGAGCGCCGAACGCGCCTACGAACTCGGCATGATCACCGAGGTGGTTCCGCACGACAACCTGCTCGCACGCGCGCACGAGATCGCCGACATCGTGAACTCCAACGCCCCGCTGGCGGTGCGCGGCACCCGACTGGCCATTCACAAGACCCTGGATCTGCCCCTGCTGGAGGGCGAGATCCTCGCCGAGACGTTCCGCGAGCGGGTGGTGCGCACCGAGGACGCCCAGGAAGGCCCGCGCGCGTTCGTCGAGAAGCGCACCCCGGACTGGCAATGCCGATGATGTTCGACACCGTCCTGCTCGACCTGGACCACGACAGCCGCGTCGCCACGGTCACCCTGAACCGGCCCGAGGCGCTGAACTCCTTCAACCGCACCATGTGCGAGGAGATGCGCACGGTCTGGCAGATCATCAAAGCCGACGAGGATATCAACGCCGTCGTGCTGCGCGCCGCCGGTGAACGGGCCTTCAGCGCGGGCCTGGACGTGAAATCGCGCTACGGCCAACCTGACATCGTGTGGAACCACGAAGATCCCGGCGAACTGCTCAGCCCGAAGTGGCAGAAGATGTGGAAGCCCGTGGTGTGCGCCGTTCAGGGGATGTGCACCGCCGGGGCGCTGTACTTCGTCAACGAGGCCGACATCGTGATCTGCGCGCAGGGCGCGACGTTCTTCGACTCCCATGTCAGCGCGGGACTGGTGTCGGCCCTCGAGCCGGTCGGGTTGATGCGCCGTGTCGGTCTGGGTGACACCCTGCGAATGGCGTTGATGGGTAACGACGAACGGGTAAGCGCCCAGACCGCGCTGCGGATCGGCCTGGTCACCGAAGTGGTCGCCGAGGCCGAGCTGTGGGACCGGGCCCGCGAGATCGCCGCGACCATCGCCGACAAACCCCCCACGGCCACCCAGGGCACGGTCAAAGCCATCTGGGAATCGCTCGACAAGCCCTACCGGGCCGCCATGGACCAGGGCCTGATCTACACCCGGCTCGGCAACCCGATAGCCAAGGACGAACTGGCCCAGCGCCCCATCCCGAAGACCCCGCCCCGGATCCGGTGATGGCGGGCGCACTCTCACAACGCATCTCGGACGTCTTCGACCTCGACCCCGCCGCGCCCGCACTGCAGTTCGAAGGTGAGTGGTTCACCTGGGCACAGCTGGCGACGCTCGCGCGGCGGGTCGGCGCGGCCGGAGGCACCGGCCGGGTCGGCATCATGCTGCGCAATGAGCCCGCCCATGTCGCCGCGCTGCTCGGCGTGCTGGCCGCCGGCGGCACCGTCGTGGTCATCAACCCGGCTCGCGGCGACGACCGCACCCGCGCGGACCTCGCCGCGCTGCGGTTGCCGGTGCTCGTAGGGCTGCCCGAGGACCTCGACACGCTGGCCGGGCAGACCACCGCGACCACGGTGGCAATCGGCGATCTGGACACGGCGCCGGTGATCACCCCCGGCCCGGCCGGCGCCGATGCCGGTCGGCCGGGTGTGGCGGTGTGGATGCTGACCAGCGGCACCACCGGACCACCCAAACGGGTCGACCTGACCTACGACATGCTCGCGCGCAGCGTGATCGGCGACGACCCGGAGAAGTCCGCTCCCCCGACGGAGTTGCGCCGCGGGGTGGCGATCGTCAACTCGCCGCTGGTGCACGTGGGCGGTGTGTACCGCATCCTGTTGTGCGTCGCCGAGGCACGACGGTTCGTGCTGCTGCGCCGTTTCGATCTCGACAAGTGGGCCCGCGCGGTGCGCGAGCACCGGCCGCGCGCGGTGTCGCTGGTGCCCGCCGCGCTGCGCACGGTGCTGCACTCCGACCTGACCCGCGACGACCTCGCAGGTGTCCTGGCGGTGACGTCGGGGACGGCGCCGCTGTCGGCCGATGACGCCGACGCGTTCACCGAGAAGTTCGGCGTCCCGGTGCTGACCTCCTACGCCGCGACGGAATTCGGCGGCGGGGTGGCCGGCTGGACGCTGGCCGACCACCGTGAGCACTGGCATGCGAAGCGGGGCAGCGTGGGCCGCGCCAACCCCGGCGCGCAACTGCGGGTGGTCGACGACGCGGGGCAGCCGTTGCGGCCCGACCAGCCCGGTCTGCTGGAGGTCAAGCCGTCCCAGCTCGGTCCCGACGCAGAGTGGATCCGCACCACCGACCTGGCCCGCATCGACGCCGACGGATTCCTGTGGATCCTGGGCCGCGCGGATCAGGCGATCATCCGAGGGGGGTTCAAGGTGCTGCCCGACGACGTGCGGGCCGCGCTGGAGAGCCACCCGGCGGTGGCCGGTGCCGCCGTGATCGGCACGCCGGATCCGCGCCTCGGGGAGACACCGGTCGCGGTGGTGGAACTACGCGAAGGCGCCGGCGGCGATCCCGCCGGGCTCACCGAGTTCCTCGGTTCCCGGCTGGCGCGCTACGAGATCCCCACCGAGATCGTGATCGTCGCCGAGCTCCCGCGCACACCCTCCGGAAAGCCCGACCTGCCCGCGGTCCGGTCACTCTTCGCGCGGGTATGACCGCGCCCACCGTCGTCGACGTGCTGCGCGCGCAGCGCCACCGCGGCGACAAGCCGCTCCTGGTCTGCGACGAAGACCGAATCACCTATGCCGGGGCCGATATCCGTTCGGCGCATCTGGCTCGCCGCCTGGTCGACCTCGGCGCGGGCAAGGGCACCCACGTCGGCGTGCTGTACCCCAACGGCAGCGAGTTCGTGGTGGCCATGCTGGCCGCAGCCCGGATCGGGGCGGTGGTCGTCCCGTTCTCGACGTTCGTCAGCACGGCCGAACTGCGCGCCCAACTCCGCGCCGCCGAGGTGTCGATCCTGTTGACCGCCAGGTGCTTCCGCGACCATGACTATGGCGCACGGATCGCCGCCGCACTGGAGGTCACCGGGCCGGACCTCGCCCACACCGCGCCGTTGTTCGTCACCACCGCACCCGTCCTCCGGCACGTGATCATCGGCACGAACCATCCGGCGCCGGGCACCGATCAGCGCCGGCTCCGCCAGCTCGAGGACGACGTCCACGCCGACGACCGGCTGGCGATCGTCTACACCTCCGGATCCACCGGCCCACCCAAGGGCGCAGTCCACACCCACGGCGGGTTGGTGGCGCACCAGCGCAACCTCAACGCCGTCCGGGGACTGCACGCGGGCGACGTGCTGTTCTGCAACTCGCCGTTCTTCTGGATCGGCGGCTTCGCATTCGGACTGCTGGCGACGCTGGTCGCCGGGGCCACGCTGGTCTGCTCGAACGCCGAGGACGCCGGGGCCACCCTCGACCTGATCGACGCCGAGAAGCCGACAGTCACCAATGGTTTCACCGCGGCGGTGGCGCGTCTCGCCGAGCATCCGAGCTACCCGCGACGCATGTTCACCGCGACACGGGGCAACCTCTACCCGATCATGGCCGCCCACACCCGACCGGCCGATCCGGCGTTGCGCCATGGCATGCTCGGCATGACCGAGGCCGGCAGCGTGGTCCTGCTCAGCGGCGACGAAACCGATCAGCCCGAGCATCGCCGCGGTTCCTTCGGCCGACCCGCACAGGGCTTCGAGACCCGCGTCGTCGACTCCGACACCGCCACCGCGGTCGAGGTCGGCCGGCTCGGCGAACTGTGGTTGCGCGGCGCGCATCTGATGACGCACTGCCACGGGCGCAGCCGCGAGGACTGTTTCGACGCCGACGGCTGGTTCCGCACCGGTGATCTGGTCCGCACCGACGACGACGGGTTCGTGTACTTCGTCGCCAGGGCGGGCGCGATGATCAAGACCGCAGGCGCCAACGTCACCCCCGGTGAGGTCGAAGCCGCGCTCACCCGTGTCCTGGCCGCGGCGGGCTGCCCTGGCGCCGTGCACGTCGTCGGGTTGCCCGATCCGCGCCGCGGCGAAATCGTCGCCGCGCTGATGGCTTTCGCCACAATCCCGGACCTGGACCTCGACGCGGTGCGCTCGGCGCTGCGTCAGGAACTCTCGGCCTACAAGATCCCGCGCCGGTTCAAGGTCTGCCGCCGGGAGCAAGTCCCGCTGATGTCCAGCGGGAAGCCCGACCTGCCTGCGTTGAAGGCGTTCTTCGATGACTGACACGGTCGATGCCGCGCTGCGCCGGCAGGCACTGCTCCGCCGGCACGCCCTCGCGGTCGTCGACCCCGGCAGCCGCGTGACGTTCGGCGACCTCGAGCTGTCCACCCGCGCTGTCGCGGCGGGCCTGCTGCAGGCCGGGGTGCACCGGGGCGCCCGGGTCGGGTTGCTGATGCCCAACGGGGTCGACTGGATCCGGCTCGCGTTCGCAGCCACCCGTATCGGCGCCGTGCTGGTGCCACTGAGCACACTCCTGGCGCCGCGCGAGCTGCTGGCACAGCTGCGTACCGCGTCCGTGCAGCACCTGATCGCCGTCGACGAGTTCCGCGGTCACCGCTACCGGCAGACCGTGGATGCGCTCCGGGCCGAGCTCCCCGCGCTGCGCAGCGTGTGGACGGCCGAACAGGCGCTGTCTCTGCCCGGCGCCGCGGTCGGCGACGCCGTCGTGGACGCGGTGACCGCCGATGTGCGGCCCGGTGCGGACCTGGTGATCATGTTCACCTCCGGCAGCCGCGGCGCACCGAAAGGCGTGCTGCACAGCCACGGCAGCGCGCTGGGCGCCGTTCGCTCCGGGCTGGCCGCGCGGTGCGTCACCGCCGAGTCCCGGCTCTATCTGCCCATGCCGCTGTTCTGGGTCGGCGGGTTCGGCGCCGGTGCACTGACGGCGCTGGTCAGCGGCGCCACGCTGGTGACCGAACCGATCCCGACGCCCGAGTCGACGCTGCGGCTGGTGGAGCGCGAGCGGGTCACGTTGTTCCGCGGATGGCCCAGTCAGGCCGAGGCACTGGCCGCCCGGCTGGACTCGGTGGGCGCCGACTTGTCGGCGCTGCGGCCCGGAAGCCTGGAGGCGCTGCTGCCCGAACACCTGCGCAGCCCGAAAGGCGCCCGCGCCAACCTGTTCGGTATGACCGAGTCGTTCGGGCCGTACTGCGGGTTCGCCGCGGACACCGACATGCCGCGCTCGGCGTGGGGCAGCTGCGGAAAACCGTTCCCGGGCATGGAGGTGCGCATCACCGACCCGGACACGGGCGCACCGGTGACGTCCGGCGAGGTCGGGGAGATCCAGATTCGCGGACCGCACGTGCTGCGCGGCATCCTGGGCCGGACGCGCCACGAGGTGTTCACCGCCGACCAGTTCTACCCCACCGGCGATCTGGGACACCTCGACGACGACGGGTTCCTGTTCTACCACGGCAGATCCGACGACATGTTCAAGGTCAGCGGCGCCACGGTCTATCCCGGCGAGGTCGAGGACGCCCTCCGCACCATCAGCGGCGTGCAGGCTGTCGCCGTCACCGACGTCCACGGCCGCCGGGGACCGCAGGTGGGTGCGATGATCGCCGGTGCCGTCGGGACCGCAGAGCTGCGGTCGACGGTGCGGACGCTGTTGAGCAGCTTCAAGATTCCCACGGTCTGGCTGGTCGTCGGCGACGCCGCGGAGATCCCCCGCGGCGCGACCGGAAAGGTGGACGTCGCCGCACTGCGGGCCCGACTCACCGATGCGGCAGGGTCAGACGATCCCGCGGTCCCGTAGCCCGGCGACATCGGCTTCGCCGTAGCCCGCCTCGGCCAGCACGGCGTCGGTGTGCTCTCCGAGCAGCGGTGCCCGGCGCCGGATCTCCCCGGGCGTGGCGGACATGCGGAACGGCGTCTCGATGATCGGGACGTCCTTGGCCGCGCCGGGAAACGGCACCCGCTGGAGGTAACCCATGGCCTGAACGTGCGGATCGTCGAGCACCTCCTGCGTGGAAAGCATCGGCGCCGCAGGAAGTTTCGCGGCCTCCAGTTCAACGAGCGCATCCGCCTTGGTCCGCTCGGCACACCAGGCGGCCATGATGCCGTTGAGTTCGTCGCCGTGTTTCCAGCGCGAATCGTCGTCGGCGAAGCGCGGATCGTCGAACAGGTCCGGGCGCCCGACCAGGCGGCACCACCGTTTGAACATCGGCTGTCCGGCGACCTGCAACAGCACCCAGTCGTCGTCGCTGGTGCGGTACAGATCGCACGGCGCCACCGACGCGCCCTGGTTACCCATGCGCGGTTTGTCGACGCCCAGCAGGTCACGCTCGATCAGGAACGCATTGGACAGCATCATCGCCGTCGGCAACAACGCGCCTTCGACGTGCTGACCCTGACCGGTCCGCTCGCGGTGATACAGCGCCATCATCACCCCGATGGTCAGCGTCAGCGCAGTGCCGAAATCCGCGTACGGCACCATGGTTCGGATCGGCTGCTCGGGCAGACCCTGGCGGGACACCGCACCCGACATCACCTGCCCCGCGCCGTCGAAACCGATCCGGTCGCTGTACGGGCCGCCCTCGCCGAAAGCCGTCGCGCTGGCCAGGATGATGTCCGGTTTGATCGCCCGCAGCGTCTCGTAGTCCAGACCGTTGGCCCGCATGCCCGCTGCGGGCATGTTCGCGACCACGATGTCGGCGCGCTCGACGAGCCTGCGGCTGACGTCTCTGCCTTCGGCGGTCGAGGTGTCCAGCGTCAGCGACCGTTTGTTGCGGTTGCACTGCAGGAAGGTCCCGCCCTCGCCGCTGTCGGTCACCGACTGGACCCAGCGGTCCTCACCGCCCTCGCGCTTCTCGACGCGCACGACATCGGCGCCCATGTCGGCCAGCAGCGCCGAGCACCACGGCGCGGCGATGAACCGGCCGTAGTCGAGCACGCGCACCCCGTCGAGGACCCCCATGCCGTACCTCCCTCTGTCGCGAGCAGACACAAACTCGCACGGTTCAGCGCAAAAGCGTGCGAATTTGTGTCTGCTCGCGGATCATCCGATCACGCCCCGACCGGCAAGATGGTCGATCAGGGGTCCGGCAGCGGCGCACAGGTGCTCCGACATCGCATCGCGGGCGGCGTCACCGTCGCGCTTGCGCAACGCGTCGAGAAGCACCCGGTGGTCGCGCATCGAATGCTCGGGCCAGCCTTCCACGGTGGGATAGACCGATTCCAGGGCGAACCGGGTGATCTGGCCCATCAGCTGTGCGAGCTTCGGTGAGCCGGCCGCGACGTTCACCCCGCGGTGGAAGGCGTGGTTGAGGCGTACCGCGGCTTCGTGGTCGTCGGCGTGGTACGCCGCTTCGAGCTGGCCCTGCACCCGCTCGAGCTCCGCGAGCTGTTCGTCGGTGATGAGTTCGGCGGCGCGGCTGGCCAAGACGCCGCCGATGTGCGCCTGCACATCGGCGACGTCGGCGATGTCACGCTTGGTGATCGGCAGCACGACGAATCCCCGGCGCGGCTGCTGGGCCAGCAGACCCTCGGCACGCAACCCGAACAGCGCCTCCCGCACCGGGGTGACGCTGATACCCAGTTCGGCGGCCAGCTGTTCGAGCCGGATGTAGCTGCCCGCCGGATAGGTGCCTTCGAAGATGCGCCGCCGCACGAACCGCGCCACATCCTCGGCCAGCTGTGGCCGGGCCGCGAACTCGGGGATGCTCACTGGTCAGACCCGGTAGTCGGCCAGCAGCCGCTTACTGATGATGTTCTTCTGGATCTCGCTGGTGCCCTCGCCGATCAGCAGGAACGGCGCATCGCGCATCAGGCGCTCGATCTCGTACTCCTTGGAATAGCCGTAGCCGCCGTGGATGCGGAAGCTCTGCTGGGTCACCTCGGCACACACCTCGCTGGCGAAGTACTTCGCCATGCCCGCGGCCACGTCGTTGCGCTCGCCGGAGTCCTTGAGGCGTGCGGCGTTGACCATCATCAGGTGGGCGGCCTCGACTTTGGTCGCCATCTCGGCCAGCTGAAACGCGATGGCCTGGTGCTCGGCGATGGGCTTGCCGAACGTGCTGCGCTGCTGGGCGTAGCGCACCGCCAACTCGAACGCCCGGATGCCGACGCCGCAGGCACGCGCAGAGACGTTGACCCGGCCGACCTCGACGCCGTCCATCATCTGGAAGAACCCCTGACCGGGCGCCTCACCGAGAATGTCGGTCGCCTGGGCGCGGTACCCGTCGAAGATCAGCTCGGTGGTGTCGATGCCCTTGTAGCCCAGCTTGTCGAGCTTGCCGGGGATGGTCAGCCCGGGCACGACTTCACCGAAGCCCGTTGGCTTCTCGATCAGGAACGCGGTCAGGTTGCGGTGCGGCTTGTCGGCGCCCTCGTCGGTGCGCACCAGCGTGGCGACCAGGGTGGAACTGCCGCCGTTGGTCAGCCACATCTTCTGTCCGTCGATGGTGTAGGTGCCGTCGCCGTTGTCCTTGGCCCTGGTGCGGATCGCCGCGACGTCACTGCCGAGTTCGGGCTCGGACATCGAGAACGCGCCGCGGGTCTCGCCGGTGGCCATCTTCGGCAGGTGGTAACTCTTCTGCGCGTCCGTGCCGTGCTGGCGGATCATGTACGCGACGATGAAGTGGGTGTTGATCACCCCCGACACGCTCATCCAGCCGCGCGCCAGTTCCTCCACGCACAGCGCGTAGGTCAGCAGCGACTCCCCCAGCCCGCCGTACTCCTCGGGGATCATCAGGCCGAACAGGCCCATGTCGCGCATGGCGTCGACGATCGCCTGCGGGTAGGTGTCGGAGTGCTCGAGTTCCTGTGCGGTGGGGATGACTTCCTTGTCGACGAATTGCCGCACCGTCGAGACGATCTCGGTCTGGAACTCGGTCAGCCCGAGTGTCTGGGCGAGTTTGGTCATTGCGCCACCCTTTCGAAGACGGCGGCCAGTCCCTGGCCGCCACCGATGCACATCGTCTCCAGGCCGTAGCGGCCGTCCCGGCGGTCCAGCTCCCGTGCCAGCGTCGCCAGCATCCGGCCGCCGGTGGCGCCCACCGGGTGTCCCAGTGAGATTCCCGATCCGTGCACGTTCGTCCGCTCCAGGTCGGCCGCGGTGAACTTCCATTCCCGCATGCAGGCCAGCGCCTGGGCGGCGAACGCCTCGTTGAGCTCGATCAGGTCCATCTCGGCCAGGGTGAGGCCGGCCTTCGCCAGCGCGGCCTCGGTGGCAGGCACGGGCCCGATGCCCATCACCTGGGGGGCGACGCCTGCGACGCCCCACGACACCATCCGCACCAGCGGCCGCAGTCCGAGCGCGGCGGCCTTCTCGCGCGTGGTGACCAGGCACATCGACGCGGCGTCGTTCTGGCCGCTGGAGTTCCCGGCCGTCACCGTGGCTTCCGGATCCGACTTGGCGAGAACGGGTTTGAGCTTGGCCAGCGACTCCACCGAGGTGTCGGCGCGCGGATGCTCGTCGGTGTCGATCACCTCGTCACCGGACCGGCTGGTGACCGTCACCGGGATGATCGTCTCGGCCAGCAGTCCGTCCTTCTGCGCGGTGACGGCCCGCCGGTGCGACTGCACGGCGAGTTCGTCCTGCTCTTCGCGGGGAATCCCGTACTCGCGACGCAGGTTTTCGGCGGTCTCCAGCATGCCTCCCGGCACCGGGTAGTTCTTACCGCCTGCGGTGGTGCGCCCGCGCGCCAGCGCATCGTGCACCGTGACGCCGCCCCTGGCGCCGCCCCACCGCATATCGGTCGAGTGGAACACCACGTTGCTCATCGACTCGGCACCGCCGGCCACCACGAGATCGTTGTTGCCGCTTGCCACCTGCATCACCGCCTGGATCACGGCCTGCAGCCCGGAGCCGCAGCGGCGGTCGATCTGCATGCCGGGCACCGTGACCGGCAGGCCCGCGTCCAGCGCGATGACCCGCCCGATCGCCGGTGCCTCCATGCTCGGGTAGCAGTGCCCGACGATCACGTCCTCGACGGCCTCGGGCGCCACCTCGGTGCGTGCGAGCAGGCCCTGCAGCGCCGCCGCCCCGAGCTCGACGGCGGTCAGTGACTTGAACATCCCGTTGTAGCGCCCGATCGGGGTGCGCACGGGTTCACAGATGACGACCTCACGCATCACAGATGCCGTCCGCCCGTGACCTCCAGGACGGTGCCGGTCATGTACGACGACAGCTTCGAGGCCAGGAACAGCGCCACGTCGGCGACCTCTTCCGGCTCGCCCGCGCGGCCCAGCGGCACCTCGGCCACCTTCGAGTCCCAGATGCGTTGCGGCATGGCCTCGGTCATTGCCGAGCGGATGAGCCCCGGCTGGATCGCGTTGACCCGCACCCCGAGGTAGGCGAGCTCCTTGGACGCGGCCTTGGTCATGCCGACGATGCCGGCCTTGGCCGCCGAGTAGTTGGTCTGGCCGACCATGCCGACCTTGCCCGAGATCGACGACATGTTCACGATCGCGCCGCTCTTCTGCTCCCGCATCACCGCGGCGGCGGCCCGCAGGCCGTTCCAGGTGCCCTTCAGGTGAACGGCGATCACCTGGTCGAACTGATCCTCGGTCATCTTGCGCATCGTCGCGTCGCGCGTGATGCCCGCGTTGTTGACCATGATGTCGAGCGCGCCGAAGCCGTCGACCGCGGCCGCGACCAGCGCGTCCACCTCGGCCGAATCGGTGACGTCACAACGGACGGCGCGGGCCACGTCCTGGCCGCCGAGTTTGTCGGCGGCGGCCCGGGTGGCGTCGATGTTCACGTCGCCGAGCACGACTCGCGCGCCCTGGTCGACGAACCGTTGCGCGATGGCGAAACCCAGCCCCTGCGCCCCGCCGGTGATCACCGCGATTTGACCTGTCAGCAACGACACCTGTTCACCCGTCCTCATGCACGTAGGGAGATCCGACCGGATCATTCAGCGCATCATATTTCATATACGATATTGGCCGATCGGGCCCCCACGCTTCGTGCGGCCCCGCCGCGAACCCCTTCCAGGAGCATCTGACGATGACCACATCCGAAGTCGGCGACGAGGACTTCCAGCAGATCCTGGCGCAGACGCGCCAGTTCGTCCGCACCGCGGTGGTACCGCGCGAGCAGGAGATCCTCACCGAGGACCGGGTGCCCGACGACCTGCGCGACACCGCGAAATCCATGGGACTGTTCGGCTATGCGATTCCCCAGGAGTGGGGCGGTCTGGGGCTGGACCTGAGCCAGGACGTCGAGCTCGCCATGGAACTCGGCTACACCTCGCTGGCCCTGCGGTCGATGTTCGGGACCAACAACGGCATCGCAGGCCAGGTCCTGGTGGGGTACGGCACCGATGAGCAGAAGGCGACGTGGCTGGAACGGATCGCCTCAGGTGAGGTCGTCGCGTCGTTCGCGCTCACCGAGCCGGGCGCCGGCTCCAACCCGTCGGGCCTGCGCACCAAGGCCGCGCGCTCCGGCGATGACTGGATCATCAACGGCGAGAAGCGATTCATCACCAACGCCCCGAATGCCGACCTGTTCGTCACGTTCGCCAGGAGCAGGCCGACGACAAGGGCGCCGGGATCGCGGTCTTCCTGGTGCCCGCCGACACGCCGGGCGTGACGGTCGGCGCCAAGGACAAGAAGATGGGCCAGGAAGGCGCCTGGACCGCCGACGTCAGCTTCACCGACGTGCGGGTGCCGAACACCGCGCTGGTCGGCGGCAGTGAGGACATCGGCTACCGCGCGGCGATGACGTCGCTGGCACGCGGTCGGGTGCACATCGCCGCACTGGCGGTGGGCACGGCGCAGCGGGCGCTCGACGAGTCCGTGGCCTACGCCGCGACCGCGACCCAGGGCGGCACCGCGATCGGCGAATTCCAGCTGGTGCAGGCGATGCTCGCCGACCAGCAGACCGGCGTGATGGCCGGCCGCGCGCTGGTGCGCGACACGGCACGGCTGTGGGTCACCGGCCAGGACCGCAGGCTCGCACCGTCGGCTGCCAAGCTGTTCTGCACCGAGATGGCAGGCAAGGTCGCCGATCTCGCGGTGCAGATCCACGGCGGCAGCGGCTACATGCGCGACGTGCCCGTCGAGCGGATCTACCGCGACGTGCGGCTGCTGCGGCTCTACGAGGGCACCAGCGAGATCCAGCGGCTGATCCTCGGCGGCGGACTCGTGAAAGCGGCACAGAAGGCGACCACCCGATGAGCGGCAGACTGGAGGGACGCGTCGCGTTCATCACCGGCGCGGCCCGCGGGCAGGGCCGCGCGCATGCCGTGCGGATGGCCCGAGAGGGCGCCGACATCATCGCCGTCGACATCGCCGGACCGTTACCGCCCTGCGTCCCTTACGATCACGCGACCCCCGAGGATCTGGCCGAGACCGTCGACCTCGTCGAGGCCACCGGGCGGCGCATCCTGGCGACCGCGGTCGACACCCGCGACGGCGAAGCCCTGCGGGCCGCCGTCGACAAGGGCGTCGCCGAACTGGGCCGGCTGGACGTGATCGTGGCCAACGCGGGCGTGACCGCACCGCAGGCGTGGGACCAGATCAGTGCCGACGACTTCCGCGACGTGATGGACGTCAACGTGACCGGCACCTGGAACACCGTGATGGCCGGCGCGCAGAAGATCATCGACGGCGGCCGGGGCGGATCGATCATCCTTATCAGCTCGGCGGCCGGGATCAAGTTGCAGCCGTTCATGATCCACTACACCGCCAGCAAGCACGCGGTGACCGGGATGGCCCGCGCGTTCGCCGCCGAACTGGGCAAGCACTCGATCCGGGTCAACAGCGTGCACCCGGGCCCGGTGCTCACCGACATGGGCACCGGGGACATGGTCTCCGCACTCGGCAAGGCGATGGAGACCAATCCCCAGCTGTCGAACATGATGACGCCGTTCCTGCCGACCTGGGCGGTCGAGCCGGAGGACATCGCCGACGCGGTGTGCTGGCTGGCCGGCGACGAGTCGAAATTCGTCACCGCGAGCGCGATCTCAGTCGACCAGGGCTCCACGCACTACTGAGAACGTCCTGGCCAGGAATGCGGCCTGGTCGCTGACGGTCTTGTCGAACCAGTCGCTGCCGGGCCAGACGTCGAAGTGGTCGCACGGGTAGTGGTGCACCTGCGCCCGGCCGGCTTCGGCCGTCGCGGCGACCGCCGATGCCGGGACGTACCGGTCGAAGTGGGCGATCTGCACCAGCAGCGGAGTGCGCAGCTTCTTGGCCGCCGCCGTGGTGCGCACCCCGACCACCTCGAGGCCGACGGCACAGTCGATCTCGTTGCGCCATGTCGGGCCGGCCATTGCGGTGTAACTGTCGTACGCGCCGTCGAGGGCCAGCGCGCCGGGCTCGCCGACCGGGGACACCAGCGGCATCAGGGTGGGCGCACCGCCCCGTCGCACGGCCAGTCGGCTCTTGACCCCGGTGAGGGTCCAGCGCAGCGATGTCACGAGATCCCGGGACGACGCGGCGGCGCGGCTGACCGCCAGGCCGCTCGTCAGCGGCGTCAACGCGATGACCGCGCCGATGTCGTCGCGTTCGGCGGCCACCCGGATCACGTGTCCGCCGGAGAACGACGCCCCCCACAGCGCGATGCGGGCGGGGTCCACCCCGTCGAGGGTCTTGGCCGCCTCGACGGCCGCGTGGTAGTCGTCGATCTGCCTCGCGATCGAAAGAGATTGGCGGGGAAAGCCTCCCGATGCACCGAAGCCGCGGTAGTCGAACGCGAGCACGTCGATGCCCGCCGCGGCGAAGTGCCGGGCGAACGGTTCGAGCCCGGAGTCCTTCGTGCCGCCGAACCCGTGCGCCATCACGATCACCGGTCGCAGGTCGCCACCGGCCGGGAAGTGCCATGCACTGCACGCGTCGGCCCCGCTGCGGAAGCTGATCTCGGATCGCGTCACCGGGCCACCGCCGCACCGCGCTGCGCGCGTTTCATGCCCGCCGGGATCTCCCGCTTGAGCAGATCGTGTTCGTAGACGAAGTAGTCGACCTGCTGGGTGTGCCGCGGCCGGTCGGTGCAGTGGCCCGCGTGCAACTGTTGATCGGCGTCGATGGTCTGCTCCATCTCGTGCACGGGCGGCAGCGCATAGCGCCCGACCGCGTAGGCCGCCAGCAGCCGGGCCTGACACTCGACGAACGGGAAAAGTGTGGGCACCGCCTGGGCGAACCCCATGAACACGAGGTTGTCGATGCCCGGCTTGAACATCCGCTTGTAGAGCCGGATGGCGTTGTCGGGCGCACTGACGAACTCGGGATCGAAGAACGGAAACGTGATGTTGTAGCCGGTCGCGTAGATGATGACGTCGAAGTCGGCACACGTGCCGTCGACGAAATGGACCGTGTGGCCGTCGAGGCGGGCGACGTTGGGCTTCGGGGTCACGTCGCCCGAGCCGAGCCGCAACGGCAGTTCCACCGACTGCGTCGGATGGGCCTCGAACAACTTGTGGTCGGCTGGGGGCAACCCGTACATCGTCGGGTCGGTGCCCAGCATCGGGGCCACCAACTGGACGGCCTTGCGCTGCCACGACAACGGCAGATGGGGCGAGGTGCGCCAGAACGTGTCCCCCGGGCGTCCGGCGATGTACTTGGGCACGATCCACGCCGAGGACCGGGTGGACAGCGTCACCTCGTTGCGCAGCGCTCTCGACGACAACTCGACGGTGATGTCGGCGGCACTGTTGCCGATGCCGACCACCAGGATCCGCTTGCCGGTGAGCTCCAGCGGCGTACCGGGGTCGATGTAGGAGTGCGAGTGGATCGTCTCGCCGGCGAACGAGCCGGGAAACTCGGCCAGGCGCGGATCCCAGTGATGGCCGTTGGCGACCACCAGCAGGTCGAAACTGCGCTCGGCCCCGGCCTGGTCCCGAATCCGCCAGCCACCGTCCCCGTCCGGCGCTGCGTGCACCACCCCGTTGCCGAACTCGATGTTCTCGAGCAGCCCGAACGCCTCCGCGTAGGCATCCAGATACGCCTTCACCTGGGTGTGGTGCGGGAACGACGGATAGTGCCCGGGCATCGGGAAGTCCTTGAAGGACAACCGGTCCTTGGAGGTGTCGATGTGCAGTGACCGGTAGGCGCTGCTGCGGCCGTTCGGATTTCCGAACGCCCAATTGCCGCCGATGCGGTCACTGGCCTCGAACGTCGTGTAGTCGACCCCGTAGTCCTTGAGCATCTTGCCTGCGGTCAATCCGCTGATCCCGGCACCGATCACCGCAACCCTGGGGTGTGTCTGGTCCACGTCGCTCCTCACGCCACCTGGCAATCTAGGAACGTTTTTGACGAACGTCAATGGTTCCTGACACCCGTCGGCGACGTGGACCCCCGGCTGTCAGCCGATGAATCGCACGATCGACTCGGCGACCGCGGCGGGCTTGTCCGCACCCTCGATCTCCACCGTCGTGCTGACAGTGGCCTGCACCGCGTTGTCGAGCTGGTTGACCGCGGTGATCTCCGCACGGGCGCGCAGCTTCGCCCCGACCCGGACCGGCGTGATGAAACGGACCTTGTTGTAGCCGTAGTTGATGGCCATCGCGACGTTGTCGACCGAGTAGAGCTGATGGGTGAAGTGCGGCAGTAGCGAGAGCGTCAGCAGCCCGTGGGCGATCGTGCCGCCGAAGGGGCCGGTGGCGGCCCGCTCGGGATCGACGTGGATCCACTGGTGGTCGTCGGTGGCGTCAGCGAACAAGTTGACCCGGTCCTGGGTGATCTCCAGCCATTCGGTTGGGCCGAGCTGGGTGCCCTCGGCAGCGACGAACTCGGCGAGATCCTTGAACTTCTTCAACGTTGTCTCCTTTGACCCGGGCGCCGGCGGCAACGACAAGCGGTTGCGCCGCATGCGAGTTTGCAGCATTCACAGTGCCACAACGGCACCGGCACATCTCGGACCGACCGATACCCACGACCGAGTCCGGGCCCCCCACGAGGTGGCGCGACCCATTGCACATTGTTCCGTCAGCAAATAATTTGCGTTTGCAATGTCATATTCTCGCCAACCCGGTGTCATCGGCCGGTAACTTACCGGGATTGCGCACCACCGCCCGCGGCGGCCCGCGTTCGACAGTTAGCTGCAGCGCCACCGGAAACTGACTGCCACGCAGATTGAACAGTTTGCACGTCGCCAGGTGTTCAGCAGCTTGGAATTGTCACGGTGACGGCAGTCGAGAGCGCCCGAATTTCTGTTGCCAACCGACCGTCACGGCTATCCGTAATCACGGGTTTTGATGTCCATAAATCGAAAAGGAGAAAATATTTGCCGCCTAGCTAGAAATGGAGTGACCGGCAGCGACATACTTAGTGTCGCCATATAACGAGTGGCACCGGATCAGATAGTTGGCAGCCGGTGTCATCGCTTTTCTGAGTTGCCAACACCCTCGAAAGGAATGACTGTGTCAATTGCTTCGATCGAATCCCTGCGTGCCCACGATTTCGAACTCGCGAGTAACCACAGCTGGTGGGACGCCGATGCGGAATGCACATTGGTGATGTCGCAGCCGGATCTCGATCCCGACCTGTGGATGCAGTATCTCAGAGGCGCCGAACGCAGTTACCGCAAGCACGGGGTCGAGATGGCTCTCGACGTCGACGAGATCAGCGACGGCCACGACACCGCGCTGTTCTGGGCGGCACTCGACGCGGCAGGACAGGTGATCGGCGGCGTCCGCGCCAAGGGCCCGCTCACCGGTGCCGACGACTCGCACGCGGTCGTCGAGTGGGACGGCCAGCCGGGGCTGGCCGCGGTGCGCAAGATGATCGACGACCGCGCGCCGTTCGGCATCCTCGAGATGAAGTCGGCATTCGTGACCGACGATCCGAGCCGCACCAAGGGGGTGACCCGCGCGCTGGCGCGTAGCGGTTTCCATGCGATGGCGGCGATGGACGTGCAGTTCTGCATGGCCACCTCGGCGCCGCACGTGCTCGACAAGTGGCGGTCCTCCGGCGGCGTGGTCGCGGCCATTCCGGCCACCCCGTACCCGGACCCGCGCTACCGCACCAAGATGATGTGGTGGGACCGCCGGGCGTTCATCCAGCACGCCGAGCCCGCCCAGGTGTCGAAGATCTTCAGCGAGATCATGGCGATGGAACGCTCGCGAGTCGTTGCCGGGCAAATTGACGAGCTGCGCGATAATGCCCTGTGAGCTTCGAGCACTCTCGTGCCTATCCAGATGACGCCGCCGGCGCTACCGTCCTCGATCCCGCCGATCCGGCCTACCGGGAAACCCTGCGCTCCCTGCGCGAGGACCCGGCCGTCACCTTCGTCGACCACAGCGCCGAACAGGCCAAGACGCTGGCCGGGCTACTGCCGGCACCGCCACCCGAGTTGACCGACGAGCCGCGGCGCTGGGCGTACTACCCGTGGCGGCGCACCGTCGTCGGCATCCTCGGTCCACGCGGCTACGCGCGGGTGCGCTCGGACCGCAACCGCAACCTGATCACCGCGCAGGAACAGGAGAGACTCGGCACGTTGCGCATCGGGGTGGTCGGCCTCAGCGTCGGGCACGCGGTGGCCCACACGTTGGCGATGCAGGGGATGTGCGGCGAGCTGCGCCTCGCCGACTTCGACGAACTGGAATTGTCGAATCTCAACCGTGTTCCGGCATCGGTGTTCGACATCGGCGAGAACAAGGCGCACATCGCCGCCCGCAGGATCGCCGAGGTCGACCCGTACATCACTGTGCACGTGGTGGATTCAGGCCTGACCCCGGACACGATCGCCGGGTTCCTCGACGGTCTCGACGTGGTGGTCGAGGAATGTGACTCGCTCGACGTCAAAGCGCTCGTCCGCGAAGAGGCGCGGCGACGCCGGCAGCCGGTGCTGATGGCCACCAGTGACCGCGGCCTGATCGACATCGAGAGATTCGACCTCCAACCGGACAGGCCGATCTTCCACGGACTGCTCGGCGACGTCGACGCCGCGATGCTCGCCGGTCTGGACAGCCGGGAGAAGATCCCGTACGTGTTGCGCCTGGTCGACGGGGCGAACCTGTCCGCGCGCGGTGCCGCGTCCCTCGTCGAGGTGGGACAGAGCCTGTCGACGTGGCCGCAACTGGTCGGCGACGTGCTCGTCGGCGCCGCGGCGGTCGCCGAGGCGATTCGCAGAATCGGCCTCGGCGAACCACTTTCGTCGGGGCGGGTGCGGATCGACACGGCGGCGGCGCTGGACGGGCTCACCGACCCGTTGCACCTGCCGTCGCCGCCCCGGTGGGAACCGGCTCCGCCGCAGTGGGAACCGGCTTCGCCGGGGGACGGCTCCGATGTCCGGGACGCGGTGCACGCGGTGGCCCTGGCCGCCAACCAGGCGCCGTCGGGCGGCAATGTGCAGCCCTGGCGCATCGAGACGGCCCGCAATGCCGTCACGATCCGACTGGACCCGCACTACCAGTCCACGATCGACGTCGGGCTGCGCGGCAGCGCGGTGGCCGTCGGGGCCGCGGCGTTCAACGCCCGGGTCGCCGCGGCCGCCCACCAGATGCTCGGTGCGGTGACCTTCCGGGAGGGCGACGGGCACGCACCGCTGACCACTGTGATCGAACTCACCGAGGGCGCCGACGACGAACTGGCCGCGCTGTATCCGGCGCTGTCCACCCGGGAGACCAACCGCCGACACGGCACGCCCTCGGCGGTGGACGCGCCGGTGGCGGACGCACTGCGGGCGGCGGCGCAACGGGAGGGTGCCCGGCTCAAACTGGTCGGTGACCGGGACGTGCTGACCGGGATCTCCGCGCTGTTGGCCGAGACCGACCGCATTCGCTATCTGACGCCGCGTCTGCACGCGGACATGGCCTCGGAGCTGCGCTGGGCGGGAGACGATTTGCCCGATTTCGGCATCGACGTGCGCAGCCTGGAGCTGGGCGCCGCCGAACTCGGCACGCTCGACATCCTGCGCCTGGCCCGATGTCATGGCGCTGCTCAACGCCTGGGACGCTGGGGCGGTGCTGGGCGCCGACACCCGTGCCCGCATCGCCGGCTGTTCCGCGCTTGCGATGGTGATGACCGACGATCCTTCGCTGACCGGTTACGCAAGGGGCGGTTCGGCAACCGAGGCCGTGTGGATCGCCGCGCAGCAGCACGGGCTGGCGGTGCAGCCGATCTCCCCCGTCTTCCTCTACGCCCATGGCCGCGACGAACTCGAAGAGCTCTCACCGCGTTTCGCGCCGCAGCTCGGCGATCTGCAATCACGGTTCCGGGACCTGACGGCCGAGGAACCGGGCGAGGTGATCGCGCTGATCCTGCGACTCACCGTCGCACCACCGGCCTCGGTGCGCAGTAGACGGCGTCCCGTCACTTTTGCTGACGCCCCCGTATTCTGACTTCACGATGCCTGAAAGCGACACGCTCCGCAGTCTCGACCTGGTGGTCACCTCGGTGGCCACCAAGTTGATGGCGGCCAACGCCGCGACCTCGGTCGAGGTGAGCCAGCGGGTACTGGCCGAACTCGTCGCCTATCTGGGCGTCGACGTCAGCTTCCTGCGCTACAACGACCACAAGATCCGCGCGTCCCGACTGGTCACCGAATGGCCCGTGCGACCGGGTGTGCCCGACCCGGACCCGCTCGCGCTGGTGTACTTCGCCGACGCCGATCCTGTCTTCGCGCACTCCGAGCACGGCAAGAAGCCGATGGTGTTCCGCCCCGAGCCACCGACGACTACCAGAAGCGCATCGAGGAGACCCGGGCCGTGCCGGCCACCTCGATGGCGGCCGCTCCCCTGGTCTCCGGGGAACTCACCACCGGTGTGCTCGGGTTCATCAAGTTCGGCGACCGGGAGTGGACCGCCGAGGAACTCAACGGCCTCGAAGCGATCGCGTCGTTGTTCGCCCAGGTACAGGCCCGGGTGCAGGCCGAGGAACAACTGCGCTATCTGGCCGAGCACGACGACCTGACCGGGCTGTGCAACCGCCGGGCCCTGTTGGCCCATCTCGACGAGCGGCTGGCGGCCGGGGAACCCGGGCCGGTGTCGGCGCTGTTCTTCGACCTCGACCGCCTCAAGGCGATCAACGACTACCTCGGGCACACCGCGGGCGACTGGTTCATCCGGGTGCTGGCCGAGAGGCTGCGCCGGGGTGCGGACTGCCCCAATCTGATCGCACGTCTCGGCGGTGACGAGTTCGTCCTGGTCCCCGCCGAACCGATGGCCGTCGAGGAGGCCGAAGCGCTCGCGCACCGCCTGCGGGCGACGCTGTGCGAACGCGTCTCCATCGACGGAGAGTTGCTCACCCGCACGGTCAGCATCGGTGTGGCCCAAGGCATTCCGGGTCGCGACACCACCTCGGATCTGCTCCGCCGCGCCGACCAGGCCGTGCTGAGCGCGAAGAGTTCCGGCGGCAACAAGATCGTCACCTTCACCGACGACATGTCGTTGCAGAACGAGTTCGACAACGACATCGAGCTGCATCTGCAGAGTGTCATCGAGAACGGCGCCCTGCTACTGCACTACCTCCCCGAAGTCGACATGCGAACGGGCGAGATCCTGGCATGCGAAGCCCTGGTCCGCTGGCAGCACCCGACGCGTGGACTGCTGTCTCCCGAGTCGTTCATCGGTGTCGCCGAATCCATCAACCTGGCAGGCGAATTGGGCCGCTGGGTGATGCGTGCGGCATGCGCAGATTTCGCCGCCTGGCGCTCACGGGGCATCGGCACCGACGCGGTGATGCGCATCAACGTCTCCCCGGTGCAGCTGGTCACCGACGGCTTCGTCGACGCGGTCGCGGTGATCGTCGAGGAGTTCGGACTCGAGAAGGGCTCGATCTGCCTGGAGATCACCGAGAGCGTCGTCGTGCAGGACATCGAGACCACCCGCGTCACCCTCCACGGCCTCCAGGAGGCCGGCGTGCGCATCGCCATCGACGACTTCGGCACCGGGTACAGCGCGCTGTCCCATCTGAAGTCACTGCCCGTGGACACCCTCAAGATCGACAAGAGCTTCGTCCGCGAACTCGGTTCCGACCCGGGCGATCTGGCGATCGTCCGGGCGATCATCGCGCTGGCCGAGGCGTTCGGTCTGGAGCTGGTGGCCGAGGGCGTCGAGACCGAGGCGGCGGCGTTGACGCTGCTCCGGCACGGCTGTCACCGGGCGCAGGGATTCCTGCTGTCCCGCCCCATCCCCGGCGCCGCGATGGAGGAGTTGCTGGCCAAGGGACGGATTCCGGTCAGCTTCGCGAAGTCGTGACCGTCGTCGCCGAATAGGGCGGGATCGCGGCCACCACCGCGGGATCCGACGTCAGCAGCTCCAACCGCCCGAATCGGCTCGCATCCTTGCCCACCAGGGCGACCCGCAACCGCGTGCCGTTTGCCAGTGCGGGCCAGGGTGCACCCCGCCCGGTGACGTCGTCACCGCAGATGAGCACGCCGTGGCGGGCCCGGACGGCCAGCGGACCGTCGTCGGTAGCGAAGACCGCTCCGATCACCCGTCCCTCGTCGAACTCCAGTCTCTCCAGCCGCTGGACCGGGCTCGGCGACAGGCCCCGGTCGTCGGCTTCCTCGGCCAGCCACCGGTGCACCGAACCGGCGGGATCGGCGGGGTCCGGCGACATCACGCCGAGTTCGGTGATCTCGAACTGTTCCCCGTTCTCGGTACACGTCGAGGTCGAGGTCCAGTCGGTGACCTGCGTGTAGAGGTAACCCGTCGGTGATGGGATGCAGACCGCCGCCCACTCCCGCAAGCGCCATCCCTCGAACGGCGGCACCCTGCGTCCGCGGACCGGTGCGGTCTCGGGCATCAGACGTACCGGCAGGTCGGGATCACGCTGGGCCAGCGTGGTGAGGTCGAGGTCCTCGGTCAGCGCCCAGAAGTACTTACTGGTCGCCTCGTCGCGGTCGTCCTCGTCCTCGCCGTCGCCGCTGTCGTCCTCGGCGTCGACGGCGAAATACCGGCGGAGCCCGGAAAGTCCGTCGGACCGGTCCGCTCCGGCGACCTCGGCGAGAAAGACCTCACCGTCGTGTTCCACCGCCGAAATGGCCGTCGCCAAGCCGGCCGAACCGGTGCCGGTGACCACCACGTCGACTTCGTCGTCCCATTCGGGCTCACAGAACAAGGTTATTCGCCTCTTATTTGCCGTGGCCGAGAGAAGGTCGACCCGCTGAAAGGCTATGGCATCGACAATATGGACGCCAAACCGATCCGTTGGCCGGGGTCGCCACGGCCGTGATGGGCTTGGAGGGGATTTGCCATCATGAACAGTGGCAACGAACAAAAGCCCACATTGCGGGGTTCGGAGGTCGGCGGGTTCGACCTCCTGCGGCCCGGCGCCGCAGGTGAGCTGGGGCACAAAAGGCGGCGAGAACACGCCAGGACACCCCACGTGCCCCCCACTTAACTAACTAGGTTTACTGTGTCTCTAGCGCTCAGCGGAAAGGAGACAGCGATGGACCTCCAATGGTCGGCAGCCGACCTGGCATTCCGTGACGAGGTGCGGGCCTTCCTCGACGAGAAGCTCACCCCCGAGTTACGCCGGGCTGGACGCCTGATGACCAGCGTGTATGCCGATCACGACGCGAGCATGCAGTGGCAGCAGATCCTGCACGAGCGCGGTTGGGCCGCACCGGCATGGCCCGTCGCGCACGGCGGATGCGACTGGAGCCTGATCCAGCACTACATCTTCAGCCGCGAATCGACGCTCGCCGGCGCCCCGTCGCTGTCACCGATGGGTATTCGGATGGTCGCCCACGCGATCATCAAGTTCGGTACCGACGAGCAAAAGAACTACTTCTTGCCGCGCATCCTCACCGGCGAGGTCTTCTTCTGCCAGGGCTATTCGGAGCCGGAGGCAGGTTCGGACCTGGCCGCGTTGTCGATGGCCGCACGCGACGACGGCGACGATCTGGTCTGCACAGGCAGCAAGATCTGGACCACGCATGCCCGGGAAGCCAACTGGATGTTCGCGCTGGTGCGCACCACCCGCTCGGACAAGAAACAGCGCGGGATCACCTTCGTGCTGATCGACATGTCCACGCCCGGCGTCGAGATCAGACCGCTGGTGATGACCTCCGGCGAAGAGGTGCAGAATCAGGTGTTCTTCGACGAGGTACGCGTGCCCAAGGGCAACGTCATCGGTGAGATCGACGACGGCTGGACGGTGGCCAAGTACCTGCTGGAGTTCGAGCGCGGCGGCGGCGCCACCGCGCCGGCGCTGCAGGTGATGGTCGAGGAGATCAGCACCGCTGCGGTCGAACAACCCGGTCCATCCGGTGGCCGGCTGATCGACGACCCGGCCTTCGCGCGCAAGCTCGCCGAGGTCGGCATCCGCACCGAGGTGCTGGAGATCCTGGAGTACCAGGTGCTCGCCGTGGTCGCCGCAGGCGGCAACCCGGGCGCGAAGTCCTCGATGCTCAAGGTGCTCAGCACCGAGCTGAGCCAGGCGATCACCGAGCTCGCGATGGAGGCCGCAGGCCCGCGCGGCCGGGCCTATCAACCGCACGCCACCTGCCCCGGCGGACCGATCGCCGAATTCGAGCCGCCGGCAGGCGATTACGTCAGCGGCGAACCATGGCAGGCCGTGGCACCGCTGCGGTACTTCAACGACCGGGCCGGCTCGATCTATGCCGGCAGCAACGAAATTCAGCGCAACATCCTCGCCAAGGCTGCATTGGGGCTGTAAATGGACTTCACATTGACCGACGAACAAGAACTGCTGCGCGGCGGCCTCACCCGCTTCCTGGCCACCCGCTACGACCTCGAGAAGAGCCGCACCGCGGCCAAGACCGGTTCGGGCTGGCAGCCCGAGATCTGGCGCGCCTTCGCCGAGGAGCTCGGGATCCTGGGCGCGGCGCTACCGGAGGAGGCCGGCGGAATCGGTGGCGGCCCGGTGGAGATGATGCTCATCGCCGAGGCCCTCGGGCATGCGCTGGTCATCGAGCCCTACGTGGACACCGCGGTCGTGGCGGCCGGCCTGCTGCACCGCGCCGGTGGCGACACCGCGACGGCGCTGGTGGAAAAGATCGTCGCCGGCGACGCCGTCGTCTCGCTCGCGGCCACCGAACCGACCTCCGGTGAGCACTGGCAGGACGTCAGCACGACGGCCCGGCGCGACGGTGACGACTGGCTGCTGTCCGGAGCCAAGATCGTCTCGGCCGCCACCCCGCTGGCCGGCCACGTGCTGGTGACCGCGAGAACCGCGGGCGAGCGCGCCGATGCTGACGGCATCTCGCTGTTCCTGGTCGACATCGGTTCGGCGGCAACGGGTATGGAGATGCACAGCTACCGGACGGTCGACGACCGGCGTGCGGCCGACATCGTCTTCGACGATCTGCGGCTACCTTCGGCGGCACTGCTCGGCGAAGAGGGCCGCGCGTGGGCCTCGATCGCCCATGCCCGCGACGAAGGCGCCGCCGCGATCTGCGCGGAGGCGGTGGGATGCATGCGCAAGGTGCTGGCCGACACCGTCGAATACTGCAAGCAACGCCAGCAGTTCGGTCAGCCCATCGGTAGCTTCCAGGTGCTGCAGCACCGCATGGTGGACATGTACATGGAGGTCGAGCAGGCCGCCGCCGCGGCGTTGTTGGCGACCCTCAAGCTCGACGCCGACGCGGCCGACCGCGCCCGCGCGGTGTCCGCCGCCAAGGCCACGGTCGGCCGGGCGGCCCGGTTCGTCGGGCAGCAGGCGGTGCAGCTGCACGGCGGCATGGGCATGACCGAGGAGTTGGCGATCGGCCACTACTTCAAGCGGCTGACCGCGCTGCAGTACGAGTTCGGGTCCACCGACCACCACGTCACGCGCTACGCCGAGCTGACGCGGTAGGACGCGCCGCGCTTTCAGCGCGGCGCAGGATGCCGAGCAGCATCCTGCGTTCCATCACGAAGTGCACGACGTCGTAGAGTGCGTTGCCCGCGTAGCCGCCGTTGCCGCGCGCCAGCAGCCGGGTGCCGGCACCCTCCGGAAGGACGTGGAAAGACCAACTGCCGAAGGCCTTTTCGCCGAGTTGGACGCGCCGGTAATCGTCGGGCGACATCAGCACCAAAGACGACCCCGGGTCGAGCGCGGCGACGACCTGCCTGCCGCGGTCACCGCCGCGGCGGGCCAGCCAGACCGTGTCCCCGACCCGCAGGGACTGCCATTCCGGGTGGATGACGGACGCGTTGTGGATGTCGGCGCCGACAGCCCGTTCGAGCGCGCTGTAGCTGTAGAAGCCACCGCGGTCCTCACCGATCTGGGCGAGCCAGGGCCACACTGCCTCCGGTGGCGCCGCGATGCTGACTGCGCGGGTGGTGCGTGGCCCGCCGGCGACCAGGTCGTCGCCCGGTAGCCCGGCCACCGACTCCTCGGGTGTCGCACCCCAGGAGTACATCCACGGACGTATCCGGCTCCGGAAACCGACCACCAGTGCCGCCGACAGCGCGGCGGCTGCCGGCCACCACCGGGACCGCCGCACGCTCACGAGGTGCGGGCGACGATCACCGGACCGCGGGCCGACTGCGCGACCTGGGAGGCCACCGAGCCGAGCAGCATGCCGGCGAAGCCGCCGCGGCCGTGGCTTCCCACCACCAGCAGCTGGGCGTTGGCCGCCTCCTCCAGAAGCCGGCGGGCCGGCTGGTCCCGGCACACCACCCGACGCACGACGACGTCGGGATAGCGCTCCCGCCATCCGGCCAACCGCTCGGCCAGCAGCATGTCCTCCTCCGGTTGCACCTCCGTCCAGTCGGAACCGGGCAGCTCGTACCCCGCGTCACTCCAGGTGTGCACGGCGACCAGCTCGACCCCGCGGCGCGATGCCTCGTCGAACGCGATCGCGGTGGCACGCTCGGAGGCCGGCGAACCGTCCACGCCGACGACCACGGGGGCCTGCGCCGGATGCGGAATCAGCGGATCCGTGTCGTGGATCACCGCAACGGGACAACGGGCGTGCTGCACGAGCCCGGTACTGACCGAGCCGAGGAGCCTGCGTTCCCACTTGCCCTTGCCGCGACTGCCCACCACCAGCATGTCGGCGCCCCTGGCCAGGTCGACGAGCGTGGCCACCGGTTGTCCGGACAGCACCACCTCGTCGACCTCGACGGGGTCGGCGGTGGTGGCCGCCTCGGCGACCGCACGGGCGTCGGCCAAAATTCTCCGCGCCTCCTCCCGCTCGTCCTCCAGGTACGACATCGGCAGGGGGGCCTGGATCCACGACTGCATCGCCGCACCGGGCAGGACGTGCGCGAGCGTCAGCGGAACCCGGCGCATGGCCGCGTCGCGGGCGGCCCAGTCGACCGCGACCCTGGACTCCGCCGAACCGTCGACCGCGACCACGATGCCGTTGGGTGCTGCGCTGGTGGACATATGTGCTCCTCACCTGTGGCCGACGGCACCGGTGCCCTCGGACACCACGACGGTATCGCCACGGCGGCGTTCGGCGTAAGTGGCAAGCCGTCACCACCCGGTGGGACCAAAGTCCCTCGCGTCGGCGCTCAGCTCACCGCCGTCGGCACGTCGGCGATGTCGACCAGCTCGACCCGCGGCCGCTCCGGCACCCGGTCGGCCATGAACCAGCGGAAGGCGAGATTCCCGCGCGGATAGTCGAGAGTGGTCAGCGCGTTGGGGTGACCGGTCATCCCGCGGGACACCACCACCGTCACCGTACCGTCGCTGTTGGGCACGGCAGTGGCGCCGTTGACGGAACTGCGCGCGTCGGCCACGCCCGGCACCGCCATGAACTGATTCCAGACCACCAGGTTCCAGAACCTGCAGTCCGGGGGCAGATGGGTGATCACCAGCGCCTCGTTCTCGGCGAGGTCGAAACTGCCGTAGGAATAGCAGGCGTCGCGTGCCGACCAGCCGAAGTTCGCATCGGGCACCTGGTACGGATCGGCGAAATCATTTGCCGCCATTGCGGTCTGATGCCCCAGCCGGTGCTCGTCGGCGTTCCTGACACCCACCGTCAGCGGCAGGATCGCGAACATCGTGCGAAGCCAGGCCGCGCCGGCCCGCAGCGCCGCGGCCGTCTCGACCTCGCCGTGGCGGAACGGGGCGGGCGGCTCGAGAGCCTCGATCTGCCACGTTGCCGGTCGGCCCACCAGAGGATCGGCCTGGTAGTCGCGCGTCATCAGCACCGCGGCGTCGGGCTCGGGGCCGAATTCGAAACTGAAGTTGCCCGCGTCGTCGATGTCGAGATCGTCGTCGCGCACCAGCGCCACGATGCGGTCCGACCACGCCCCCGGCGCCGGTTCGTTGTACGCGGTGACCGAGAAGTAGACGCTGTCACCGCGATTCCCGCTGATCCGGTATCTGCGGGCCGGATCGACCGGGCACATGTAGTAGATGGCGTCTGTGTTGTCCCCGCCCCAGCGCCGGTCGGGCCGCCACGGCGAGTTCAGCTCGATCCACCGCGGGCGGCTGGGGTCGGCGAACAGGTAGGTGTCGAAGGCGACCCCGAGGGTGGTGGCCAGCATCCGGTAGCCGTCGGCGACGTGGCGATCGTCGGTGACGGCCTTCGGGCCGGTCATGAACGAGTCGTCGAGGCCGCGCAGGGTGTCGAGCAGCTCGCGCCACGCCGTGGTGGCCTCGTGCGCGTCCGGGGTCATGCACCGATTCCTTTCGTGATCAGGGTCGCGGTCTGCTCGGTCCAGTCGGCGTCGATGTCGGTGCCCCGGGTGAGCAACGCCAACAACGTCATTCCGGCCACGGCTTCGGCGAGCTGGGTCGCGGTGACGTCCGTGCGCACCTCGCCGCGGTCCGCCGCGGACTGCAGGAACGCGCTGAGGTCGCCGACCAGCACGTCGGCGAACCGCTCCAGCAGGGCCGCGTGCAACGTCGGGTCCGAGGCCATCTCCCCCACCAACCCCGGCAGCGCCGCCCGCGCCGCCGGTGCGCTGAACATCGCCAGCGTCGTGGCCAGCATCTCGCGCACGTCGCCGTGCAGGGACCCGGTCGCGGGAATCCCGGTGGACGCATCGAGCGGGAAGACCGCCTCGTGCACGAGGTGGGCCTTGCCCCGCCAGCGTCGGTAGATGGCCGGCTTGCTGGTGCCCGCCCGAGCGGCGATCGCGTCGAGAGACAGTTCTGCGTAGGACGATTCGCTGATCAATTCGACCGTCGCGCGCAGTACCGCTTCGTCGATGCCGCGGTCCCTGGGTCGTCCCACCTCTGTCATCATTACGATACTCACAGTAACATATCGGCTGTGACCGATACCACAGAGGATCTCGTCCATCTCGACGACCTCGCCGAGCCGCGCTATTCCCCTGCGGCACAACAGCTTCGCGACATGATGGCGACACTGGCGGCGGACTGCCCGCTGGATCCGGATGTTCTGCACGCCCGGGCCCGCGAGGCCACCGGACTGACCGACTTCGGCCCGGACGACTACCGCGAACGTCTGGATCGCTATGTCGCGGAACTGCGCGAGATCGACATGCACGGGGCGGGTGTCGTGAACTTCCACGCCCAGCTCGTGCAGTGGCTCAAGAACCGGTTGCTGCTGACCGATCTTGTCGCCCGGCATCCGCAGATCGCCGACATCGAACTGGTCCCGCCGGTGGTCATCGCCGGGCTGCCCCGATCGGGCACCACCCATCTGCACAACATGCTGGCCTCGGCGCCGACCTTCCGCAGCCTGCCCTACTGGGAGAGCGTCGAACCGTTCCCGTTGCCCGCCGAGGCGGGGGTCGAGCCAGACCCGCGGATCGCCCGGATGGAGGTGGCGGTGCAGACCATGGACCTGCTGATGCCGCACTTCGCCCTGATGCACGAGATGACCCCGGATCATGCGCACGAGGAGATCCAGCTGCTGGCCAACGACTTCTCGACGATGCTGATGGACACCCTCGCCCACGTGCCGCGCTGGACGGAGTACTTCTGGAGCAGCGACCAGACGTCGTCGTACCAGTATCTGGTCACCCAACTCAAGGCCCTGCAGTTCCTGCGCGGCGGGCGCCGATGGGTGCTCAAATCCCCGCAGCACCTGGGTCAGCTACGCGCGCTCGACGCGGTGATGCCCGGAGTCGTCGTGGTGTTCACACATCGGGACCCGGTGCCGGTCGCGCTGTCGATGATCGCGATGGTGACCTATTCCGAGCGGATGCACCGCGACAGCGTCGACGTGGAAACGGTGGCGCGCGCATGGGTGGACCGGCTAGACCGGCTGCTGACCACCTGCATACGCGACCGTGGCGTCATTCCGGCCACCAGGTCGGTCGACATCGGCTTCGACGACTTCATGGCCGACGAGATGGCAACCGCGGCAAGGGTGTACGACGTCGCGGCAGAACAGTTCACCGAAGACGCCCGCGGGTCGATCGGCCGTTATCTGGCGGCGCACCGCCGCGGCAGGCACGGCCGGGTGCACACCTCGCCGGAGATGTTCGGCCTGGATCCCGACGAGCTCAGCGACCGGTTCGCCGCCTACCGGGCGAGATTCCTGGACTGAGACCGGAAGTCGCCGGCGGCGAGCCTCTTCCGGTCACCGCCGCTGCAGTCGCACCACCAGTGGCCGGTGGTCGGAGATCGGCACCTGCGGGGTCTCGCATGCCACGGCTGCCAGCCCAGGGTCGTCGGTCAGGACGTGATCGAGCTGGCGGGTGGGCTGGTCGGCCGGAAACGTCGGCGCCGACGCCAGCTGCCGCAGACCCGTCCAGCGGCGGGCCGCGTGCTCGGACATGTTGAGGTCGCCGGTGACGATCCGCGGCCAGGGCAGGCCGCGCACGTCGCGGATCAGCCGGCGCAGTTGGACGCGGTTCCATCCGGGCACGAACGACAGATGGGTGTTGACCACGGTCAGGTTGCCCAGCGGGGTGTCGAACTGGCCGATCACCGCCGCCCGGGGCTCCTCGTGGATGATCTGCACCTGGCGTGGCGCGTTGAGGTACATCGGGAATCGGAACGGAATCCGCGGCAGCCGGAGGACCTGCCAGTTCAGCGCCGGATACCGCGACAACAGCGCGACCCCGTACGCCGCGGTGCCGGGCTGCTCCTCGCCTGTGGCCGCCATCCAGGTGGCCCCCGGGGTGCCCGCGATGGCCGCCACGAAGCGGTGACTCCGCGCCCCCATGGCCTCGGCGGCCAGTGCGGTCAGATCGGCGAGCCCCGACCGCGCCTGGATCGAGTCCACCTCCTGCAGCGCCAGGATGTCGGCGTCGAGTCCGGCCACACATTCGGTGAAGCGGTCCAGATCCACACCGTGACCGAGGGTACGGCCGTGCAGGATGTTGAACGTCACCAACTTCATGGGTACCCCACTACCCACCTTGCAACGGAAACCAACGGACGGGGTCTGATGTCCCACCACGAGCTGCGTGAGTCGCTGCGCCGGGCTGCGTCCGCGCTGAAGGCCGAGGGCCCGCCGTTCGCACTGGCGGGCAGCTACGCGCTGTGGGTGCACGGCGGCCCCGAACCGACCCACGACGTCGATTTCGTGGTCGCCGAGGGCGACGCCGAGGCGGCGGCCGCAACGCTGTCCAAGGCCGGCTTCGACATCCGCAGGCCGCCCGAGGACTGGCTGTTCAAGGCCGCCCTAGGGGTGGACGAGCCTCCACTGATCGACGTGCTGCACCGGATCAATCAGGTGCCGGTGGACCGGGAGATGATCGACCGGGCCCAGATGCGCGAAGTGCTCGCGCTCACGGTGCCCGTCCTGTCCCCCACCGAAGTGGTGACCCAGAAGCTGCGGGCCCTGCACGAGCACCACTGCGACTTCTCTCGCCTGATCCCGCCGGTGCGCGCGGTCCGCGAGCAACTCGACTGGCCCCAGCTGCGCCGGGACACCGCGGAGAACCCGTTCGCCGTCGCCTTCCTGTCCCTGTGCGAACCTCTGGGAATCGCCGTCGACTGACTGAAGCCACACTGAAGTCATTGCGCTCGTGGCGTTTTCGGTAGTTCGGTGACCGGCAGCCGGACAGGCGAGGTCGCGGAAATCGCACTTCACCTGGTAGGTTACCCGTGCTCTCAGTCATGTAACACCTCCGCCGGCTACGCCCGGAGCGGGGGTCGTGAGAGCGAGAAAGGACAGCGTGGACGAAGTTCTGGCCCGGGCCGCCATCTTCCAGGGTGTGGACCCGAGCGCGGTGGCGGCATTGTGCAGCCAACTCCAGGAGGTTTCTTTTCCGCGGGGTCACCGGGTCTTCAACGAAGGTGAACTCGGCGACCGGCTCTACATCATCACGGCGGGAACGGTGAAGGTCGGCTGCGCCACCCCCGACGGCCGCGAGAGCCTGCTGACGCTGATGGGGCCTGCCGACATGTTCGGCGAGCTCGCCATTTTCGACCCGGGCCCGAGGACGTCCTCGGTGACCACCCTGACCGCGGTGCAGGCGGTCACCATGGACCGGGATGCGTTGCGGGTCTGGATCGCCGAGCGCCCGGAGATCGCCGACCAGCTGCTGCGTGTACTCGCCCGCCGCTGCGCCGCACCAACGATGCGTTGTGCGACCTGATCTTCACCGACGTCCCCGGCCGCGTCGCCAAGCAGCTTCTCGACCTCGCCCGCCGTTTCGGCACCCAGCAGGACGGCGCGCTGCGGGTCGAGCACGGCCTCACCCAGGAGGAGATCGCCCAATTGGCCGGATCCTCGCGGGAGACGATCAACAAGGCCCTGTCGGATTTCGCCCAGCGCGGGTGGATCGAGCAGCGGGGCAAGACGACCATCATCCGCGATCCGGCCCGGCTGGCCCGCCGCGCTCAGCACTGACGCGCCGACGTGATTTGAGCCACGTCGGCGGGACGTGGCGCCCACAGCCGGCGGCCGGTTGGATAACGTTCGCGTCGGTCAGGCAGCCCCGGGTTGCCCGCGGCCCGCTCCGTCCGCCCACGCCTCAACGTTCTTTGCGTGCGGGCGGATAGCGGCATTTCAGTTAACTATTCGTGCGTAGCTGATCGCTGCGGTAGGGCTTGTTACTTAGGTTAGGCACAGCTAATCTTCAGGAAGCCTCCCCGGCTGATCCCTCTCTCACATTTTCAGGAGTCACTGTGCAACTGGCCCGCCGTGCCGAACCGGCTCACCGCTACTGGCCTGAGCTTTCCGCGTCCTCGCCCCGCCCGACCAAGTTGCTGGGTGCAGCTGTGGCAATCGCCGGGGCGTCGGTGATCGCCATCAATCCGGTGGCGCCCACCCTCCCGGTCGTGCAGGAGCGCGCCGTCGAGCTCTCCGGCTGGATCGATCCGATCGGCGTGGTCGGTGACACCATCACCACCACCGTGCGCAACCTGGGCACCCAGGGCGCAGGCATCCTCACCGAGGGTCTGCCCGCGGCGTGGGAGATCATCACCGCCTCGTCGCTGTACAGCGAGATCGCCACCGCGGTGTTCAATCCGTTCCCGGGATTCGAGCAGTTCTTCGGCAACCTCTCCACGTACGCCACCACGATCGGCACCGGCCTGAAGGAGTCGGCCGCCGGCTCCGCCGAGCACTACGGCAAGCTGCCGGAGGCACTGCAGACTGCCTGGGACTTCGTCCTGCAGGGACAGTTCACCAAGGCGTTCGCGACGATCACCAGCTGGAACATCTTCGGCCTCGGTGAACTGGGCTGGCCGCTGGAGCCGATCTTCAAGATCCCGGGCGAGATCGCCCGGGACTTCGGCCTGAAGTCGGTGGCCGCGGTGCTCGACGTGCTGCTGGTCGCCGACAACGCGACCACCGGCTACGCGTACTCGCTGCTGAGCCCCCCGATCACCGCGGTCTACCAGCTGACCGACATCCTGAACGTCGTCTCCGCCTCGATCTACGACGGCGACTGGGTCACGGCGATCAGCGAGGTGATCAACGCCCCCGCCAAGGTGCTGAACGCCTTCCTGAACGGATACCAGCCGAGCGTGGCGGCCGAATGGGAGTTCTTCCCGGGCGTGTTCAGCAAGGACGGCCCCATCGATGCGTTCTTCGTGCAGCTGCCCAAGGCGATCGCCGCGGCGCTGGCCGGGGTGGCGGCGGGTGACGAGGACACCGAGACCGGCACGGCGGCAGACGAATTGAGCCTGGTGTCGTCGCCCGCGCTGGCCGGCGGCGACAGCCTGGTGACGCTGCCCGTCAGCACCGGCACCGAGGAGGACGCCGCCACCGCGGTGCCCGACGAGGACGCCGGCACCACCGCCCCGGCCGAGCCGACGCCCACCGACACGACCACACCGGTCGACGACGAGGACGCAGCCGAGGACGAGACCGTCGCCGATCCGGCGGAGGACGCCACCGAGGAGGAGTCCGATGACGTCACCGAAGACGACGTGACCGAAGACGACGTGACCGACGAGGACACGACCGACTCGGCGGACGACTCGGCGGACGAGTCCGACGACGCGGCATCCGATACGGACGCCGGCGGCGAGTCGCCGGATACCGGCAGCGGCTCGGCCGGCGATTCCTCGGATGCCGGCGACAGCGGCAAGTCCGACAGCAAGTCCGACAGCGGCAAGTCGGACAGCGGCGAGTAACAAGGTCCCCGCCACGGAACGGCCCCCTCGGCACGAGGGGGCCGTTCTCCGTCAGCCGAGTTGCTCGGCCAGACCGGGCTGCTCTCGCAATGCGATGGTCAGCGGGACACGCGACCGGACGTCGAGCTTGCGGAAGACCGACCGCAGATGTGTGTTCACGGTGTTCGGTGAGACACCCAGTTCCGATGCGGACGTCGTTGACGCCGTGCCTGCGCAGAAGCCCTGCCACAGAACGGCTTCCCGACACCGCACCGACGCGTCGATAGATCTCCGCCGCTTCGGTCAACGCCCGCATACCGCCCCGGAGTCGAGCGCCGAGTCGCACACGAGTTCCCCGGCGGATTCGGGCGCGGCGGACTCCACGTCGACGAAGGGCGACGGCACCACGGCGAAGACCGACGCGGCCGCCTGAGCGGACGGCGGGTCGCCGTCTCCGTGGGAGGCGGCGCCCCAAACGGGCGTTTCCGGCGCCGGTCGATGGGTAAGCCCCCGCCATGTCGAGATCCCTGACCCGCGAGCCATCGGTCCTCCCGCAGAAGCCCAGCATCGCGCCGGCCCTGTTGCTCGGCCTCGGCCTCGGCGGCTTCATCGACGGCATCGTCCTGCACGAGATACTCCAGTGGCATCACATGGTCAGCCACGTCGACGAGTACCCGACGGACACGGTGGCCGGCCTGGAGGTCAACGTCCTCGCCGACGGCTTCTTTCACGTCGGAACCTGGCTGCTGGTGTGGGCGGGCACGTTGCTGACCGTGGTGGCCTGGCGGAAAGGCCGGCTGGCACCGACGTGGTCGTTCCACTTCGGGCTGCTGCTCGCCGGCTGGGGCATCTTCAACGTGGTGGAGGGGCTGATCAACCATCAGATTCTCGGCATCCACCACGTGCGAGACGACCTCGGCGCCCCACTGTCGTGGGACATCGGGTTCCTGATCTTCGGCGCGCTGCTGATCGCCGGCGGCTGGGCTCTGTACAAGCGGGGCGCTCGGGTACTGGAAGCCCAGTCCGCCGAGGGAGGACGGCGATGACCGAGCCCGACGAAGGCACCTTCGACGTCGTGGTCGGCGACGTTCGCGACCGCGATGCGCAGACGATCTCACGCGACACCACGCTCGCGGAGGCCGAAGCGGACTTCGAGGAGCACGCCAGGCTGGTGCCCACGCAGCACCGCTATGTGCAACTGCGGCACAGCGGTGAGGACGGCGCGATCGTCAAGACGTATCCGGCCACCGGCTAGGCGTCGCCGCTCGGCCGCGACGCGGATTTGTCGGTGGTCGAATGTATGTTCGAAGTATGTCGGGTGGGGACCTACAGCACGCGATGACCGCGTTGCGGGATGCCTTCGATGAGGTGGCCGGCAGTGAGGTGGATCTGCTGACCCGCCCCGATCTTGTTGCGGCCCTGGATGAGCTGGAAACCTTGTCGTGCCAATTGCCGGCGGTGGGGCATCGGTTGTTGGCGCGGTTGCAGGTCGAGGCGACTCCGCAGCAGATGGGTGCGAAATCGTGGAAAGAGGTGTTGACCGTCCGGTGGCGAATCTCGTCTGATGAGGCCCACCGGCGGTTGACCGAGGCCGCGGTGTTGGCGCCGCGGCCATCGGTGACCGGACCGACCCTGCCACCGGTGCTGCCCGCGACCGCGGCCGCCCAAGCCTACGGGCTGATCAACGCCGAACACGTCGACGTGATTCGCCGATCGCTGAACAAAGTGCCGGGCTGGGTCGACACCGCCACCCGCGAGTTGATCGAACTCGACCTCGTCCATACCGCGGTCGGCAACGGACCCAAGGAGCTGAAGGACTCTGCGGATCGGACGTTGTTCCTGCTCGATCAGGACGGGCCCGAACCCGATGACACCGAGCGCGCCCGCAAACGCGGCGTCACACTGGGTAAGCAGCGCCCCGACGCGATGACTGATTTGTCGGCGACGTTGACCCCGGAAGCGCGTGCGGTGTGGGAGGCGATTTTCGCGAAGTTCGCCGCGCCCGGGATGTGTAATCCCGACGATCCGGAACCGTGCATCTCGGGGACCCCGTCGCAGGCCCAGATCGACAACGACCATCGCAGCCTGGCCCAGCGTCAGCACGACGCGCTGGTTGCGGCTGGCCGTATTGCGTTGATGAGTGGGGAACTCGGGAACTTGGACGGGTTACCGGTGTCGGTGATCATCCGGACCACGCTTCAGGATCTGGAATCGCGGGCCGGGGTCGGCACCACCGGCGGCGGCACCGTGCTACCGATCGCCGAGGTGATCCGGATGGCCGGGCACGCCAACCACTATCTGGCGGTGTTCGACCGAGCCACCGGGTCGGCGCTGGACCTGTTCCGCACCAGGCGGGTCGCGTCCCCGGCGCAGCGGATCATGCTGATCGCGCGTGACGGGGGCTGCACGAAGCCGTGCTGCACTGTCGGCGCGTACGGTTCCCAGGTCCATCACGTGGTCGCTGATTGGGCCAACGGCGGCAACACCAATGTCGACGAACTCGGCCTGGCCTGCGGACCACACAACCGCAGCGTCGACCAGAACGGCGGCTGGACCACAAGGATGAACCAGCGCTGCGAGGTCGAATGGGACCCACCACCACACCTGGACCGAGGGCAGGCCCGGCTCAACAACTACCACCAACCCGAACGACTCCTCCGACGACCCGAGGACCCCGAACCCGACAACCCCGCACCTACGGCTGGCGATGAAATCCGCGACACCGAACCGGACACCCCACGAACTGCCGACCATCCCGGCGAACCCGGCGGACCCGCACCACCCGACAACCGCGCGGCCTGACCGTCTCGGAGTCGCACACCGCGATCCGTATGCGCGGCGGCGCTGCAGGTCTGCGCGCTGCGTCGCGGTCACCCCTGGCTAGGTGAAGACGATGGTCCGGTTACCGAACAGCAGCACCCGCCGCTCCGCATGCCACTTCACCGCGCGCGCCAGCGCCAGCGCCTCGTTGTCGCGGCCCATCGCGGCGAGTTCCCCCGGGTCACGGGTGTGGTCCACCCGGACGAAGTCCTGCTCGATGATGGGACCCTCGTCGAGATCGGCGGTCACATAGTGGGCTGTGGCTCCGATGACCTTCACGCCGCGATCGTAGGCCTGGTAGTAGGGCCGGGCACCCTTGAAACTCGGCAGCAGGCTGTGGTGGATGTTGATGGCCCGGCCCTCGAGCTCGCGGCACAGCTCGTTCGACAGCACCTGCATGTACCGGGCCAACACGACGGTGTCCGCGGAGTACCGGGCGATGATCTCCCGCAGCGCGTCCTCCGCGTGAGGCTTGGACTCCTTGGTGACCGGAACGTGGTGGAACGGGATGCCGTACCAGCGGGTCAGCTCCTCGAAGTCGGGGTGGTTGGAGACCACGGCCACGATGTCGACCGGCAACAACCCGGAATGCACCCGGAACAGCAAGTCCGACAAGCAATGTCCCTGCTTTGAGACCATCACCACGATGCGGTGCCGGTCCGCGGCGTCGTAGAGCTGCCACGACATGCCGAAACCGTCGACGTGCCTGGAGATGACGGATCCCAGCGAGTCCCGGGCGATCGGGCCGCTCTCGCGCACGAAGGCCACCCGCATGAAGAACCGTCGCGACGGCGCGTCGCTGAACTGCTGGCTGTCGGTGATCGAGCAGTCGGCCTCGACCAGCGCGTTGGCGACGGCTTGCACAATTCCGGCGCGATCCGGGCACGACAAGGTCAGGACGAATTGGACTCCGGTCGTCGCGGCGTCGTCGGGCGACAGCTGGCCTGTGGGGTCGGTAGTCACGGCATCATCCTTTCGGACTCAGATCGTAGAACGGCCGGAGCGCTGCCCCGGCGGCACCTACCGGCTACCCGTGCCGGGCGGCCTCCGGTGTGTGGTGCAGACCCGCTCAAGGACGCGGTCGAGTGCGGCGAACGCGGGCGTCATGTCGGCCGGGCGCGTAGAAACTCAGCGCTTCGAGCAACGGCGCTGAGGCCGACGCGTTTTCCCGGCTACCCAGGGATGAGGTCGCCGCCGCGGCTGCGACAAGGCGACCGGGCCTAAAGCTCTAGGTATGGATGCGTACAGCACTATGCCGATCTCGCCGGAGGTATCGGTTGCCAGCCGACGAACTCGGGCCGACCTGCCGACCTCACGCACCATCACCCGTAGGCGGGATAGCGATTCTCCCAGAGGGCGAGTTGCTCTGCGCGGTGGCCGCGGGCGATTCCGGGCTCGGGGCCGAGCAGCAGCGTGGAACCGCCGGCGCCGTCGTAGCGTTCCCACGGCTCTCCCCCGCGGATGAATTGCAGCCACAGCTCCTGAACGGCATCCGACATGTGGCGCGCCGCCGCGTCGTTGCCGACCAGCGCGGGCGCGGCGTCCAGGTTGCCAAAAGTAAGAGGCAGGCACGAATCGTGACATGCCCCCAATTCCACACGCGGAGAGGGCCATTGCAGTTCGTAGCGAAACACCGGGTTGCCGCGGTCGGCGTGTGCGCGGGCGAACTGCTCGGTCGGTGCGGTGAAGTGGTAGTCGGTGACCATCGCGCTGGCGACATTGCGTGGCGTGCGCTGGTCGGCACCGTAGGCCGCAACCACCGCGTCGACCTCGTGACCAACCCCGGCGAGCTCACGCGCCCTGTTCCGCACGTACTTCTCCGTGAAGACGCCCTCGTCGAGCATCGCGTCGAAGATCCGCCATTCGTCGCGTGTCGTCCCGGCCAGGATCGGGATTGCCGGCAGGTCACGCGTCTGTGCGGTCACCAACGGATGCTCGACGATCACGTCGCCGTCGATGCAGGGATGGAACGGTCCCTGCGGCGGCACGAATCCGCTGTCGATGCCGCGTTGCGCGGCAAGGATCTCCTCGACGGTCGGTTCCTCGCCGCATCTCAGGGCACCGAGCTGCGCGGCCACGGCCGCAGCGGCGGCCGTCGAGCGCACGCGCTCCAGGCCGCCGCTCTGCAGGATCACCCGGTCGAACAGGTCGCACCCTCCGGCGAGCAGAGCCGATATCGCGATCGCGCCAGACGACTGCCCCGCCACCGTGACAGCGCAGGGGTTGCCGCCGAAAGCGCCGATCTCCTCGCGCACCCACTGCAGCGCGTGCCTCTGGTCGCGCAGTGCCAGGTTGCTCGAGCCGGCGCCGTGCCAGTCCGGCGCGTAGAGCGACCCCAGCACACCGAGCCGGAAGTTCAGCGTCACCACCACGATGTCGCCCCGCCGGGCGAGCCGCGCACCGTCGAGCAGCGGAGCCGATCCGTGCCCCTGCGCCTGCCCGCCGCCGTGCAGGAAGACCAGCACGGGTCGGCGGTTGTCGTCGACCGCGGGTGTCCAGATGTTGAGCGTGAGGCAGTCCTCGCTCATCGTGAGGCCGCGTTTGGCCAGCCGCTGCGGCGAGATGTCCTGCGGGGCGATCGGCCCGAACGCGACCGCCTCGCGTACGCCGGCCCACCTCGGCACGGGTTGCGGTGGACGCCAACGCCGTTCGCCCGTCGGCGGTGCCGCGTACGGCACCCCGCGAAAGGCGACGGGGTCTCCACATGCGCCGGATCCGGTCGAGTCGCCACGCAGCGCTCCGTACGAGGTGTGGGCGACCGCGGTCACGGGCGCACGGTCAGCGGGTAAGCCTCGGCCATCTCACCGCTGAGCACCCGGCTCAGGAAGTCGCGGCCCTTGGCGCTCACCACCTCCACGCGCAGCCCGCTGCGTGGGTCGCGCAGGAACGCCACGCCGGAACCGGTGCGTTCCAGCTCCCACCCGTCGTCCTGCAACCGTGCGGTGTCGTCGCGCCAGCTCTGTGCGTAGTAGCCCATGTGGTGCATGCCGCCGAGCCTCGGTTCGGCGAAAATCGAATCGGGGGCAGCGACGACCTCGATCAGCTCCAGGTACGGCGGGCCGGACGTGGAGAACGCCAGGCGCACGGGCTGGTCGTCGGCGGATCCGTCCGGGCGGGTGAAGCCGCTGCGCATCTCGAAGGGCGGTGCCCACGTGATCTGCATGGCGCCGGCGAGCGAGTCCATGGCCGAGAGCAGATCGGGGACGACATGGCCCACGTGGTAGACGTTGTCGAACGCCGACGCGGCAAGGGTCTCCAATGTCGGGTCCATGTCAGATCCTGTACCTGTCGCGGATGGCGTCGAAGCGTGCGTGGAGTTGCCCGGCCCGCTCCTCGGGGGTGACGCGCCGGGTGTCGGCCGGCAGGACGGTGTCCAGCTCGGAGGCGGCCACGACGGTGGTGCTGACCTCGGGCAGCTGCCGGCTTCCGATGACGCGCATGGTCAGGTAGCCCTCGCTGAAGCGCTGGGTGTCGATCCAGTTGTGCACGCCGGGGTCGTTGTGCGCCATCACCATTCGCACCCGGCCGTCGGCGTCGATCGCCGATCTGCTCGGGGTGTGGCTGACCGACCGGTACAGGTAGTCCATGCTGTTCCAGAACGCGCCCATGTTGGTGAGCATCCAGAACTCGCCGTCGTCGGCGAACTCGAAGATCAACGCGTCGTCCGGGCCGAGACGCCACGGCATCGTGACGATCAGCCGGCCGCGGCGCGTATCGCGTTGCTCCGCCGTGCCGGCGAAACGCGCACCGGGGAACACGTTCGGCTCGGGTTCGCCGAAGAGCGAGCCGATCTGCAGTTCGCGGTCCGGCCAGTCCGCCATCACCCCGGTGAGGAAGTCGCCGGCCCACTGCATCGACGCGATCAGCTCCTGCGGTGTCGGCACGGGGCGTGCCTCGTCCATGTCGATGCGCTCGATGCTGAACTGTGCCGAGCGCTCGGTCCAGGAGTCGAACCCCTGCCGCATGAACAGCTTTCGCGAACCGGGCGTGGTCGGCAGCCAGTTCGGCTCGCGCCGCTGCCCACCGATGTAGAGGACGAAGCTGCCGTCGGGCTCGGTCACCAGGTCGTCGCCGGTGATGTTCGCCTCGGGGGTGTCGCCGAAGGGCTCGTGCAGGTTCGGGTGATCGGCGCCGTAGTAGACGTCCTTCTCGGGCCGCGGGCCCTGGACGGTGAAGTTGATGAATCGCGCCGTGCCGCGGTCGCCCGCGATCCGGTACGTCGAGGCGCCGTCGATCCACGCCTGTAGATAGACGAAGTCGGCGTTGTCGCCGCCGAGCTTGCGGGCAGGCCCGCAGAACGGATGGATCATCGGATAGCGGGTGTTCTTGGTCTCCAACGCGAGATCGTAGGCCTGACCGAGGTTCTGCGTCAGGTAGCGGAAGGCGTCGGCGCGCTGCAGGGCATTGGCCGGCGAAGTGTCCTTGAACGCGAGATCCCCTGCCGCCTTGAGCCGGTCGCAGAATTCGTGCCATGCCGCACGCAGCGCCACGTCGTCGTCGCTGTCACCGAAGGCCATCAGCGCCTCGTCTCGATGTCGATGCCGAAACGTTCGCGATAGGCGGCGAATTCGTCGTGTAGTCGCTGCACGGGAACCGGCAGGACGTCAGTGGAGTAGGTGAACTTGCCGTACCGGTCGCTGCGATTGGTGACGAGGTAGTCGCGCATCGCCTTCTCGGCGTTGGCCGTGAACGGCACTCCGGCGAAGTCGTAGAAGCCGCCGATCGTGGCGACCGGGTCGGCGACGAAGTCGCGGTAGCGGACGTGATGAATGCGTGGGTCGGCCACGAGCGGGTCGGTGAGGTAGGCGTGGAAGTTGGCCCGCGACCCCTCGATCGTGGCGTTGGCGTACTGATCCCAGTCCAGTGTCCCGGCGAGGCTTTCGTTGATCTGCCCGAAGGCCACGATCTGCGAGGCGAGCACCTGCACGGGGTCGCGGTGCACCCAGACGATGCGGGCATCGGGGTAGGTGTCGAAGAGTGCTCGCAGGCGTCGGCCGTGGAAGCCCTTGAGCACCCATCGCTTCGGCGGCCGGGTGTATTGGATGTGCTGCAGCACCATCCGGTGCAGCGCGTACTGCGCGTGATAATCCTGTGCAAAGTTCTGAATTGCCAACGGAACTCGCCACCACGCGCTCGGGTTCGTCGCACGGAAGTCGAAGGCCCACGTGCGTTCGCATTCGGGCAGCCCGTCGCCGAGCAGATCGTTGTAGGGGTGGCTGACGATCCACGGCGGGATGCGGTCCAGAATCTCCCGCCAGTCGGCATCGGCCTGAGCCCGGCGCGGATCGTCGTCGACGGCCGGACCCGGTGGCGGCGAGGGATACATGACCTCCCAGAACCGCAGGGCCCGCGAATCCTCGTCCTCGGCGAGCAGCGCGTGCAGCAGCGTCGTGCCCGACCGCGGCTCGCCCGTGGCGAAGAGCGGGGCCGATATCTGTACGGCCGCAAGCGGTAGGCGTGCGCGGTCGGCCATGAAGCGCAGACGGCGGGTCAGCAGTCCCTTGATCGTGTGGGCGGCTGCCCGCGACCCGCTGTCCGCGAGGTCAGCGCTGTTGAGCCGGTCGACGACCAGCGCCACGCGCGCGGGCAGGGTGTCGTCGCCGAAGTCGGTGTGCCCTGTCGATTTCTGCGCGTCGGCGATGAGGACGTCGGCGTCCAAGAGTGTCATGGCGTGCTTCCTGTGAGCTGCAGCAGTGTGTCCTCGACCTCGCGGACCTTGCGTGTCGATGCGGCGGCGTAGGCCTGCCCAGCCATTCCGCTGTAGTCGAGCACCGAGACGACCCGGGCACCGGCCTCGCCGAAGCCGGCGATCTGCCCAGCCACCTGCTTCGGGGTACCGTGCGGAACGACGGACAGGATCGCCGCCGGGTCCACCTGCTCGAAGAGCCGGAGCAGTCGGTCGCGGGTCAGCACGCGCGGGTCGATGTCCTGGATGCCGCGCCAGTGCTCCCCCATCGGATGCCGGTGACCGGCGGCGGCCAGCGCCTCGGCCGTCAGCTGCAGCACCAGCGACTTCACCAGCGGGCGTTGCAGAATCTCGCCGAGCTCGTCGGGTTCGCCGATGAGGCAGACCACCATTTTCGCGGGCGTGATCGCGTCCGGGTCGCGCCCGGCCTGGTCGGCTGCGTGCCGGATGCATGCCAGTTGGTTCGCGTACGTCTCGGGCCCGGCGCTGCCCGTCGGCCACCAGCCGTCGCCAAACTCACCGACCAGCTGCAGCATGCGGGGACCGTTGGCGCCGATCCAGATCGGTGGCGGTCCGGTGGGGTGCAGCTCGGCGTCGAGCCGGGCGTGCTCCAGCGTGAAGTACCGGCCGGCGAAGTCGACGGGCCCGTCGGTGTCCCAGAGCAGCCGGATCAACCGGAGCGCCTCGGCGAACCGGCTCACCGTGCCGCGGTGGTCGAAGCCGTAGGGAGCCAGGTTCTCGCGCTCGCCGGCACCGAGCCCCAGGATGAATCGGCCTTCCGAGAGATGGCTCAGGGTCAGTGCCGACTGGGCCAGCATCACCGGGTGGCGGCGGACGGTGTCGAGGACGCTCGTGGCGACCCGCGTGCGGGTGGTGCGGGTTGCGACGGCACCGGCGACGGTGAGGGCGTCCAGGTAGCGGTGCGGCGACGGCGAGACTTCGGCGAGGTCGGTGAACTCGGTCGTCCAGATCGAGTCCGGCCAGAAGCTGACGAGGTGATCGGGCAGCCAAAGGGAGTGGTAGCGGCCATCATCGAGAGCGTCGAGCCCGGTGAGGTCGAGCGGCAGGGTCGTCCGGAAGAACGAGGCCAGCTCCAAGGGCATGCAGCGGAAGCTACACCGAGGACGAGTGCCGCGTCCGCAGATTGCTGAGCATTCGCTCAGCACTGCTACTTCGGAAGACTGTCCTTCTTGGATTTCGGCGGCGTCGCGGGGGACGTTGGGGCCGGCGATGTGGCCGCCGGCGCGGTGGTGGTCGCCGGCGCGGTTGACGTGCCCGTTGCCTCGGTCGGACCGCTACCGTCGCTGCAACCCGCGGTCAGTGCGACGATCGCGACTGTCGCCGCGAGCACCGGAAGACGACGGACCGACCGTCGCGGCCGGGCGACAGCGGTGCCGCGCGCGGACAGGCCAACACGATCGTTCACAGCAAACCCCCGTCTCGACGTCGTGTCAGGTAGACAGACTCGTCGTTGATACCACGGGGAAAGATCATGGGCTGCCGCATTCGGATCAATCGGGCCAAGTCGATGCCCTACCGCAAGAGGCGAGTTCCACGGCCGCACAGCGCTGCACGTCGGGGATCAGCGCCGACCGGAGTTAGTTCTCCTGGCGAAAATACGGCTCAACCGTGCCGCTGAGCTTCACCACCATGGGATTCCCGCGGCGATCCTTGGCGGTGGGCACCGCAACACGCACCCAACCCTCGGCCACGTCGTATTCGACGACATTGGTCTTCTCGGCGCCGTTGAAGCGAATGCCGACATCGCGGCTGAGCGCCTCTTCGCTGAAGAAAGGGCTGTTCGGATCAATGGAGAGGTGGTTCGGTGGAACGTCGATGCTCTGGTCCTCGGACATGATGGCTTTCGGTAGATGCTGCGTCGGTCTCGGGTTGAATCGCAGTGAACCTACCCGATGCTGACCGTCGCGACCGAGTCCCTGGACTGCTCGTTCCGTGAGTGGAGCTAAGGGGATTCGAACCCCTGACCCCCACACTGCCAGTGTGGTGCGCTACCAACTGCGCCATAGCCCCTTGTCGTGCTCACCGAAGTTACACCACGACCCGTTGCGGTTCAAAATCGCTGGTCACGGGACTTCGCCACCAGCCTCCGGACCGAGCGGGCGGGCCTTCGTGTGCTCGGTCGACGCCCGGGGCCGCGTCTCGGGGGCGAAGATCCAGCCGACCGCGGCGATGGCGAGGATGATGCCGCTGACCAGGAACGCCCACCCGAACGACGTGTACTGCGCGATCAGTCCCACCAGCAGCGAGCCGCCGATCGAGCCCAGGTCGGCCATCATCTGGAACGTCGCGATCGCCGTGCCCCCGCGCGACTTGTTGCCCACCACGTCGGCGACCGCGGCCTGCTGCGGTGAGACGAAGATCCCAGTGGCCGCACCGGCCACGTAGGCCGCCGCCAGGAACACCGGGAACGAGCTGGTGAACCCCACCAGCGCGGTCGAGACCGCTGCCAGCGCCAGCCCGAAGATCATCAGCTTGCGCCGTCCGAGCCGGTCCGACAGGTGCCCGCTCGGGATGACGACGGAGATGTTGCCCACCGCGAACGCCGTCAGCGCCAGGCCGCGCGCCCGGGCTGCGGCCCAGCACCTCCACCACGAACAGCGGTACCAGTGCGATGCGCAACCCGAACGACGCCCACCCCGTCGCGAAGTTGGAGAACAACGCCGCCCGGTAGGCGCGATGGCCGAACACGGCCCGGAACGGCACCGGCGGCTCCACGTCCTCGTCCTCACCACCGACCACCGTCGAGTTGCGCAGGCTGACGAACACCACCGTCGCGGCCACCAGCAGCGCGGCGCCGTAGATCAGGAAGGGCGCCGACAGACCGAACCCGGCCGTCAGGCTGCCCAGCACGGGGCCGCCCACCGAGCCGACCATGAAACCGGACGAGAACAGGCCGGCGACCCGGCCGCGCGCATCCGGCGGTGATATCCGGATCATCAGCCCCAGCGAGGACACCGTGAACATCGCCGAACCGATGCCGCCCAGCGAGCGGAAAAGCAGCAGCTGCCAATAGGTTTCGGCGAACGCGCAGGCAGCCGTGGACAGCGCGACGATGATCAGGCCGCTGAGGTAGATCCGCCGCTCCCCCAGCCGCTGCACGAGCATCCCCGCCGACGGCGCGCCCACCAGCCGCATCACCGCGAACGCGGTGATGACGAACGTCGCGGCGGCGATGCTGACCCCGAAATGGCGTGCGTACTGCGGCAGCACCGGAGCCACCACGCCGTAGCCCAGCGCCACCACGAAGTTGGCGACGACCAGTACCCACACCTCGCGGGGCAGCTTCTGCCTGGTTGTGCCCGGACAGTCGTCCTCCGTGCGCGAACTCACGAAATGACCCACATCACGAAATGACCGCCGCCACCACATCTCGGGCGGCGTCCTGGACCTCCACGAGATGGTCAGGGCCGCGGAATGATTCGGCGTAGATCTTGTAGACGTCCTCGGTGCCCGACGGCCGCGCGGCGAACCAGGCGTTCTCGGTCGTCACCTTCAGCCCGCCCAGCGGTGCGCCGTTGCCGGGCGCCGAGGTCAGTTTCGCGGTGATCGGCTCGCCCGCCAGCTCGGTCGCGGTGACCTGCTCGGGCGACAGCTTGGCCAGCCGCGCCTTCTGCTCCCGATTCGCCGGGGCGTCGATGCGGGCGTACGCCGGCGCGCCGTAGCGCTCGGTCAGCTCGGCGTACCTCTGCGACGGCGACGTACCGGTCACGGCGAGGATCTCCGACGCCAGCAGCGCCAGGATGATGCCGTCCTTGTCGGTCGTCCACACCGAGCCGTCGCGGCGCAGGAACGACGCCCCCGCACTCTCCTCGCCGCCGAACCCGATCGACCCGTCGATGAGCCCGTTGACGAACCACTTGAAACCGACGGGCACCTCGACCAGCCTGCGGTCCAGACCGGCCACCACGCGGTCGATGATCGACGAACTGACCGCGGTCTTGCCGACCGCCGTCCCGGCCGCCCACTCCCGGCGGTGCGCGAACAGGTAGTCGATCGCCACGGCCAGATAGTGGTTCGGGTTGAGCAACCCGCCGTCGGGGGTGACGATCCCGTGCCGGTCGGAGTCCGCGTCGTTGCCGGTGGCGATCTGATACCGGTCCCGGTTGGCGATGAGCGAGGCCATCGCGTTCGGCGAGCTGCAGTCCATCCGGATCTTGCCGTCGGTGTCCAGTGTCATGAACCGCCACGTCGCGTCGACCAACGGGTTCACCACGGTCAGGTCGAGGTTGTACCGCTCGGCGATCGCACCCCAGTAGTCGACGCTGGCCCCGCCGAGCGGGTCGGCGCCGATGCGGATGCCCTCGGCGCTGATCGCGTGCAGGTCGACGACGTTGGACAGGTCGGCGACGTAGGCGTCGAGGTAGTCGTGCCGCTGCGCGGTGCCCAGCGCCCGCGTCAACGGGATGCGCTTCACGTCGGCGAGCCCGCCGCGCAGGATCTCGTTGGCCCGTTTGGCGATCACGCTGGTGGCGTCGGTGTCGGCCTGGCCCACCGTTGGGCGGGTTGTACTTGAAGCCGCCGTCGCGCGGCGGGTTGTGCGACGGCGTCACGACGATCCCGTCGGCGAGGTCACCCTCCCGGCCTCGGTTGAACGACAGGATGGCATGGCTGACCGCAGGCGTCGGGGTGTACCGGTCCGCCGAATCGATCATCGCGACAACGTCATTGGCGGCGAGGACCTCCAGCGCGGAGGCCCAGGCCGGCTCGGACAGCGCGTGGGTGTCGCGGCCGATGAACAGCGGGCCCGTGGTCCCCTGGGCCGCGCGGTACTCCACGATCGCCTGCGTGGTGGCCAGGATGTGCGCCTCGTTGAACGCCGCGTCCAGGCTCGAGCCTCGATGGCCCGACGTGCCGAACGCCACCTGCTGGTCCACGTTGTCGGGGTCGGGGGCGAGCGTGTAGTACGCCGTCACCACCGCCGCGATGTCGATGAGGTCCTCTGCTTGCGCCGGCTGCCCGGCGCGGGGGTTGGCCGCCATGGTGTCGATTCTGCTCCTTGGTGACGCTCCGGACCGCCTCCGGGGCGGCATACTTCGCACATGGCCCACGACCGGCGTGAACTGGCTGCCGTGTTCGCCGGTGGCGCGCTGGGCACGCTGGCGCGCGCCGGCTTCGGGGAACTGGCCGCTGCCGACCCCGGCCGGTGGCCGTGGCCCACGTTCACCGTCAACGTCGTCGGCGCGTTCCTGCTCGGCGTGCTGGTCACCCGCCTGCTGGAACGGCTGCCGGTCTCCAGCTACCGGCGACCGTTCCTGGGCACCGGCCTGTGCGGCGGGCTGACGACGTTCTCCACCATGCAGGTCGAGACGTTGTCGATGGTCGAACACGGCCATTACGCGCTGGCCGCCGGATACACCACGGCCAGCATCGCCGCCGGGCTGTCGGCCGTGTTCGTCGGCACCGCGCTGGTGCGTCGCGGCGGATGGCGCCGATGACGGTTCTGCTCTGGCTCGGCGTCGTACTGCTGGGCGGGTTGGGCGCGGTGGCGCGGCTGACCGTCGACCGTGCGGTGTCGCGGCGGGCGGCCCGGCCGTTCCCGGTCGGCACGCTGGTCGTCAACATCAGCGGGGCGCTGCTGCTCGGCTTCCTGGCCGGGCTGATGCTGCCCGCCGAGCTGGCGCTGCTGGCCGGCACTGCGTTCGTCGGCTCCTACACCACGTTCTCGACCTGGATGCTGGAGACCCAGCGCCTCGCCGAGGAACGCCAGATCGCCTCTGCCGTGGCCAATCTCGTGGTCAGCGTGGTGCTGGGGCTGGCGGCCGCGGCGCTGGGCCAGTGGCTGGGGGCACTGCTGTGAGCGAGCAGCGCTCGACGCTGCGCGTGTACTTCGCCGAACGGCAGCGCAGCGCGGACCGGTTCGTCGCCGACGCGCTGACGGACCTGTGCGCGCAGCGGGGCATCGCGGCCAGTGTGGTGCTGCGCGGCATCGCCGGATTCGGTCCGGCCCACCTCATCCGCAGCGATCTCACGCTGAGCCTGTCGGAGGACCCGCCGGTGACCGTCTGGGCGACCGACAGCCCGGCACGGGTGCGTGAACTCGCCGACGCCGCGGCTCCTCTGGTCACCAGCGGAATGCTGACGATCGAGCACGGCAGGCAGCGGGTCCCCGACGACGTCGCCACGGTGCGTCTGTCGCTTCATCTGGGGCGCCACCACCGCGTGGCCGGCACGTCGGGCTACGTCGCGGTCTGCGAGATGTTGCGCCGCCACGGCTTCGCCGCCGCCGACGTCTTTCTCGGCGTCGACGGCGCGGTCGCCGGGCACCGCCGCCGGGCGCGGTTCTTCGGCGGGAACTCCGACGTGCCGCTGTCCGTCACGGGGGTCGGCACCGCGGCCCAGGCCGCGGCTGCCGTCGACGAGCTCCGCGCCGCACTGCCCGACGCGGTGCTCAGCGTGGCGCCCACCGAGGTCTGCAGATCCGGTGGGTGGACGCCGGCCGCGTTACCGAAGCACGGACGCTTCCAGCGCGTCACCGTGCACACCGAGGAGGCCCCGGCCCGTGGCGGCCCCGTCCACCGCGCGCTGATCCGCCGGCTGAGGGAGTCCGGACACGCCGGTGGCGCCACGGTGCTGCGGGCGCTCTGGGGTTTTCGCGGCGACGAGGAGCCGCACGGGGACCGCTTCCTGCAGATCACCCGGCACGTCCCGGTGTGCACGGTCATCGTCGGCACCGCGGCCGACATCGCCTCGTGCTACCCGATCATCGACGAGGTCACCGCACAGGCGGGGCTGGTGACCGTCGAGTCGTTGGCCGGGATGCTGGAGGTGCACGCGGGACGCCGGTTCGGCGATCTGGGCTCCGCACCCCCGTAGCAGAAGTGAGGGTAGCCTATCTTTATCCGACGAGGTAACCTCTGCCGCCATGAGCACGTCACCCCCGCATGGCCTCAGCGCCGCCCTTGAGGAGATCCTGCGCGACGACCTGAACGTCGACGTCACCCGCATCACGCGGGATTCGCGCCTGATCGACGACGTCGGCCTGGACTCGGTGGCGTTCGCGGTCGGCATGGTCGCGATCGAGGACAAGCTCGGCGTCGCGCTGTCGGAGGAAGACCTGCTGACCTGCAACACCGTCGGCGATCTCGAGCAGGCCATCCTGGCGAAGACGCCCGCGGCTCAGTGAGCGCTCTGGCCTCGGCACTGTCGCGGGCGATGACGTCCTCGCCGCGGGACCTGGTGCTGCTCGACCGCGACACCGGCCGGTGGAACCGGCACCCGTGGCCGGAAGTGCATGCGCGCGCGGAGAACATCGCCGCCCGGGTACTGGACGGACCCGACGGCGCCGTCGGCCTCGTCGGCGAACCCACGGTGGAATTCGTCGCCGGGATCCAGGGCGCCTGGCTGGCCGGCCGCCCGCTGTCGATCCTGCCCGGGCCCGTGCGCGGTGCCGACGACCAGCAGTGGGCGCACGCCACCGCCGAACGCTTCGCAGGCATCGGCGTCGCGCAGGTCTTCAGTCACGGCTCACAGCTGGAGTTGTTGCGCACCAACGGATCACCGCTGACGCTGCACGACGTGCGCGAAGTCGGTCACGCGCAGCGGTCGAGCACCCTGGCGCCGCAGGCCGCCCCCGACGGCTCCGCCGCGGTGCTGCAGGGCACGGCCGGCTTCACCGGAACCCCACGCACCGCGATGCTCTCGCCCGAGGCGGTGCTGAACAACGTCGCCGCGCTGCTGCAGCACACCGGAGCCGACCCGGCCGAGGACATCGGGCTGACATGGCTCCCGCTCTACCACGACATGGGGCTGACGTTCCTGCTCACCGGGTTCCTGTCCGGTGCCGACATGTGGGTCGCACCGACCGCCGCATTCGCCGCGTCGCCGTTCCGGTGGCTGAGCTGGCTGTCGGAGAGCCGCGCGAGCCTCACCGCCGCACCGAATTTCGCGTACTCGGTGATCGGCAAGTACGCGCGGCGGGTCCCCGACGTCGACCTGGGCCGCCTGCGGTTCGCCATCAACGGCGGCGAGCCCATCGACTGCGAGGGCTTCCGGCTGTTCCTCGACGAGCTGGCCCGGTTCGGGCTCGACCCGCGCGCCGCGGCCCCGTCCTACGGGCTGGCCGAGTCGACCTGTGCGGTGACCTCCCCCGCGCCGGGGACGGGCCTGCTGGTGGAGGAGGTCACCGACCCCGACACCGACGCGGTACGTCGCCACGCGGTGCTCGGCCGCCCGATTCCCGGGATGGAACTGCGGATCTCGGAATCCGAGCACTCCGGCCTCGCCGGTGATCATGTCATCGGCGAGATCGAGATTCGCGGGACGTCGATGATGACGGGTTACCTGGGCGAGGAACCGCCGCCTGCCGGTCAGTGGTTCCGCACCGGTGATCTCGGATACCTCACCGACGACGGGCTGGTGGTCTGCGGCCGGGTCAAGGAACTCATCACCGTGGCCGGACGCAACATCTTCCCCAGCGAGGTGGAACGGATCGCGGCGCAGGTCCGCGGTGTCCGTGACGGCGCCGTCGTCGCGGTCGGCACCGACGGCGACTCGGCCCGGCAGGGCCTGATCATCGCCGCCGAGTTCCGCGGTCCCGACGAAGCGGGCGCGAGAAGCGAAGTGGTGCAGCGGGTCGCGTCGCACTGCGGCGTCGTCCCCGCCGACGTCGTGTTCCTGGCCCCCGGGTCACTGCCCCGGACGTCCTCGGGCAAGCTGCGGCGTCTGCAAGTCAAACGAGATCTGGAGGCTGCACGGGTATGACCTCGCCGTCCACCGACGTCGACAGCTACCGCGACCTGCTCGCGGAGGTGTTCGGCGACACGGTGACCGAATGGACCGCCGAAGCAGAAGCCTCCGAACGGTTCCCCCGCAAGCTCATCGAACACCTCGGCGCCGCAGGGGTTTTCCGAAGCAAGTGGGGCCCTGCGGGTGGCCAGCACCCCGATGTGGCCAAGCTCAACGAGCTGGCGTTCCATCTCGGCCGGCTGGGTTCGGCGGGCATCGGCGTCGGTGTCAGCCTGCATGATTCGGCGATCGCGGTGCTGCGCCGGTTCGCCAGGTCCGACCACCTGAAGGCGTTGTGCGAGCAGGCCGTGGACGGCGAGGCGGTGCTGTGCATCGGCGCCTCGGAGGAGTCCGGCGGTTCGGACCTGCAGATCGTCGAGACCGAGGTCCACTCGGTCGGTGACGGCTTCCACGTCCGCGGGGTCAAGAAGTTCGTGTCGCTGTCCCCCATCGCCGATCACATCCTCGTCGTGGCCCGCGGTATGGACAACGACCCCACCAGCAGGCACGGCAACGTGCTGGTGATCGCCGTGCCCACCACCCAGGTGCAGGTCCAGGAGCCGTACCGCAAGGTCGGCGCCGGCCCGTTGGACACCGCGGCCGTGCACATCGACACCTGGGTTCCGGCCGACCATCTGGTGGCGCGCCCCGGGACCGGGCTGGCGGCGATCTCATGGGGACTCGCGCACGAACGCATGTCCATCGCCGGCCAGGTGGCGTCCTCCTGTCAGCGCGTACTGGGTGTCACCCACGCGCGCATGGTGCAGCGTCGACAGTTCGGCGCAACACTTTTCGAGCATCAGGCGCTGCGATTGCGGATGGCCGATCTGCAGGCCCGCGTCGACCTGCTCCGCCACGGCCTCAACGGCATCGCCGCGCAGGGCAAGCTCGATCTGCGCGCTGCCGCCGCGGTGAAGGTCACCGCGGCCAGGCTCGGTGAAGAGGTGCTCTCCGAGTGCATGCACATCTTCGGCGGTTCGGGTTACCTCGTCGACGAGACACCGCTGGGCCGGTGGTGGCGTGACATGAAACTCGCCCGGGTGGGTGGCGGCACCGACGAGGTGCTCTGGGAACTGGTGGCCGCGGCGATGAAACCGGATTTCGACAGCTACGCCGAGATGATCGGCGGCGCAGCAGCATCCGACTAGACGGGCCGGTTCAGCGCGTACAGCGCCATCCGCCGGTTCGACATCTGGTGTTCGCCGAGGAAGTCACATCGGGCGTACTCGCACAGCCGGCGGGCGCCGACGTTGCGGTGGTCGGGGTCGAACATGATGCGACGGCACTGTGATTCGATCGCGAACAGGCTGGCCGCCAGGCGGGGCAACAGGATCGGCCCGAAGCCGCGGTTGACGATGTCGAGGTCGGCTATCGCGGCGTGCAGACCCAGATCGTAGGGATGGGCGTCATACCTCGGGGCGATGGAATCCTTTGCCGCGCGGTACACCTCGATGTACCCGTGCGGCTCACCCTTGAACATGCCGATCAACGGGCGCGAGTACCGGCCGGCCAGCTGCGCGCGCAGGTAGCCGTGCCACCACTGCACCGGCCGGTCGTACTCCCAGGCCTCGGCCAGGTGCGGACGGTTCATCCACTCCGAGATCATCGCCGCATCGGCGTCCGGGTCGACGAGCCGGATCTGGTACGGCTCAGCGAGGATGGGGATCGGCGGCGGCGGCACGGCGCGCACCTCGTCACTGATCTCGGTGAGCTCCCGCGGAAGGATCGGCAGAACGTCAGTCATCGTGACCGCAGAGCCTACCCGAGCAGGTGAGGCAAGGTTTACCTACATTCGCTACGTCAGGAGTAGCACGCCGCCGATGATCAGCGCGACGACCTTGACCAGCTCCAGGGCGACGTAGACGAAGTGCGCCCGCGAACGCGGCCCCTCGGCGCCGGCCAACACCCGGTCGGAGCGCCGGGTCAATGCCGGCCGGACGAACACGATCTGACCGGCGAGCATCCCGGTGGCGGTGAGCAGCGCCGCCAGCGCCGCCGTCGAGCCACCGCTGAGCAGCGTGACCGTCACCGCCGTCGCCGCCAGCACCGCCTCGCAGCCGTTGAGCGCACGGAACACCAGACGCCCGATCCCGAGCCCGATCTGGAGCGTCACGCCGGGCGCCCGGAACTTCAGCGGCGCCTCCACGAAGGAGATCGCGACCACCATGCCCAGCCAGATGAACGTCGCGGCGATGGCGACACCCAGAGCACCGTGCATGAGGCGGAGCTTAGGTGAGAGGGTGAGCTGATGACCGAAGACCGCGTCGCCGAGTTGCAACGGTGGGAGGACGCGGGCGCGGTGTGGCGGGTGATCGACCGCGGCTCGTCCGGGGCGACGGTCGCGTTGCTGCGCTGCGACGGCGGCGAGGAGGCCGCCCGGTTCAGCAGTGCCGATCCTCGGCTGCTGGCGTTCCTCGGGGACCGGGTCAGCAGCGAGGACTGAACGCACGCAACAGGGCCACCCCTTTTTACGGAGGTGGCCCTGTCACCCGGGAAGCTCTGTCGGGTTACTTGACGTCGACGTAGTAGATGCTGTTGCCGGTCTTGGTGTTCTGGTAGGTGCGGTCGTTGAAGTAGTCGCGGGTGGTGGAGCGGATGTCGCCACCCTTGTTGATGCCCACGACACTGGCTTCGCTCAGCGGAGCGTCCGAGAGGCGATTGACGACCACGCGGTGGCCCTGGGCTTCGAGCTGGCTGATGGTGGCATCGGCGTTGGAGCCCGACGGTGCGGCAGCAGCCGGGGCAGCCAGTCCGAGGACTGCAGCACCCAGGCCGGCGGCGAACGCGGTGGCAATGGTGAGGTTCTTCATTGGTCTCAACTTCTTCCCTGGCGGTGTGTTTCTTTTCTGCTTCTGATGGCTAGAACCGGCAGGTCAGAGCAATAATTTCGGCTGGCAGAAATTGGCCGCACCGGTGGCAGAAACCCGTCGCCGAGACTGCGACCACGGCGTGAACACCCCGGAAAAGCCCTCACGGAATGCGATTTCGGCGGGAAGACAAGGGGCGTGGCGCTACCGTACGGGCACGGTCGCAGGAAAGGACGGCGCTCGTGGCAGCAACGGGGCGTTCGGCAGAAGCGGTGTCCACTGCGTTCGTGCGCCACGGGCCGGTCATCGGCCGGGTCGGTTCACTCGCGGTCGCGCTGGGCATCGGGCTGGCGATCGCCAACGCCTCCGCTGTCGCAGCGGCGGATGACGGCACCGCAAGCGCGGAATCACCGTCCAGTGCCGCGTCCGAGAGCGATCCGGGGCCGGCCGACCGCGACGACGCCGACAAGACCGACACCGACGCCGACGCGCAGGACGACGCGGCCGAGGAGCCACCCGCCGACGAAAACGACACCGAAAACGACGCCGCCGAAGACGACAGCGACGCACCCGAACGTCGCGGCGACCGCACCACCGTCACCGTCGCCTCCCCCGAACCCGACGCGGACGCCGAACCCGACGCGGACGCCGAACCCGACACGGGCGAGGTGGAGGTCACCGACGAACCCGGCAGCCCCGCACCCGCTGCGGCGTGGATGGTGGCCGGATCCGCGCGCCGGGAGGCCGCCCCCGAGCCCGCGGCGTCGCCGCAGGTCTCTGCGACGAGTCCGCTGGCCACCGCGCAGCAGCTCGAAGCGGAGCGGATCGCCGCCGAGACCGTGCAGACCTGGCCGGTGCGGCTGATGAAGTTCGTGCTGGGGGCCGGGTGGCTGGCCACCGCGCACCGCGAGTACGGCGACATCGGCGGGCCCGACCGGGAGAACCTCGCCCAGCTGGGCCGCGCGGTCGACGAGTACGCGATGGGCGCGGCGTTCCAGCAGCAGCTGCTCAACCCGATGAGGCCGACCGTGGTCACCCAGGTCGCGCCGCCGCACAGCTGGTTCGGCCAGGACGTGCAGGGCTCGCGCATCCTCTACGACAACCCCGACACGGTGTACCGCTTCACCGGGGTGAACATGACCTCCACCTACGTGATCCGGGGCCGGTTCACCGGCGAAACTCCGGCGGACACCAACTTCAGCGTGCTGACCGGCCTGTCGGGCATCACCGCGGACAACCTCAGCGGCCGCCAACTCGAAGTCGCACCGGACGGTTCGTTCACCATCACCGTCAGTGGCTCCCCCGCGGCGCCCGGGCAGCGCAACCACCTGCGGCTGACCGCGGACACCACGCTGATCGCGGTGCGGAACACGTTGTCGGACTGGACCACCCAACCGCCGATGAGCCTGTCCATCGAACGTCTGTCAGGTCCGCGCGACAGCTTGTTCAGTCAGCTCGGCGGTTTCGCGATCCCCGGACTCGGGCCGATGGTGACCAGGAGCCCACTGCTCACGGCGCTGGTGTCGTTGATCCCGCCGATGAAGGAGCCGCCGCGGATCCTGCGTGGGGCGTTCACCGCCGTGATCATGGCGCTCGGGCTGGGCATGGAATCGAAGTACATCAAGGTCGCCACCACCGACCCGGAAACCGGCGGGCGGCTGGGGGCGAACGTGCTCAAGGACCCGTCACGCAACGCCGAGTTCCTGGCCACCCAGTTGCAGAGCGCCGGCTACTTCCATCTCGGCGACGACGAGGCACTCGTCGTCACGGTCACCCCGGGCAACGCCCGCTACTTCACCGTCCCCGTCACCAACCTGTGGACGATCACCGGCGACTATCGTGCCGACCAGACGAGTCTGAACAACGCCCAGGCGCACCAGAACCCGGACGGCTCCTACACGTTCGTGATCGCGCCGACCGACCCCGGTGTGTACAACTGGGTGTCCACCGGCGGCCTGAACAAGGGCACGCTGTCGTTGCGATTCCAGGACCTCGACCTGGCGTCCTCACCGACTCCGACGGTGACCGCCCGCCTGGTGCGCCTCCCGGACCTCGCGGCGGTGCTGCCACCCACCACGACCTACGTCACCGCCGCGCAGCGTCAGACCATGCTCGCGCTCCGGCGGGCCGCTTTCGACAGCCGGTTCGCCGCCGGCGACTGATCCGGTCAGTGCTTGGCTTTGCGCCCGAACGGCAGCACGTGCACGACGGCCACCACCAGCGCACCGACGACCAGGCCGATCACTGCCGACGCGCCGGTGTTGACCAGCCAGGCCAGCACCCCGCCGACCCCGCCGACGTGGTGGACGTACTCCTCGGCGTGGTGGACCACGCCGTAGGGCGCGTGCCAGCCGAGTTCGTCGGTGCCCACCAGCAGGATGTGCCCGCCCACCCACAGCATCGCCACCGTGCCGATCACCGACAGCGCCGACAGCAGCTTCGGCATGCCGGCCACCAGACCGCGGCCGACCTTCTGGGCGATCGCCGACGAACGCCCGGTCAGGCTCAGGCCCACGTCGTCCATCTTCACGATCCCGGCGACCACCCCGTACACCGCGACGGTGATCACCACGGCCACCACCAGCAGGATGAGCAGGCGCGGCACGAACGCCTGATCGGCCACCTCGTTGAGCGCGATGACCATGATCTCCGCCGACAAGATGAAGTCGGTGCGGATCGCGCCGGTGACCATGAACTTCTCGGCGTCCGCGCCGGACGCGGCGACGGGCGCACCGTGCGTGTCGTGGCCGCGGATCCTGCCCCAGACCTTCTCCGCGCCCTCGAAGCACAGATAGGTCGCGCCGAGCATCAGGATCGGTGTCAACAGCCACGGCACGAACTGGCTGAGCAGCAGCGCGGCGGGCAGGATGAACACGATCTTGTTGCGCAGCGATCCCAGCGCGATGCGCTTGATGATCGGCAGTTCCCGCTCGGCGGCGATCCCGTGCACGTACTGCGGGGTCACCGCGGTGTCGTCGATGACGACGCCCGCTGCCTTGGCCGTCGCCCGGCCTGCGGCGGCGCCGATGTCGTCGACGGAGGCCGCGGCCAGCCGCGCCAACGCGGCCACGTCGTCGAGCAGTGCGAACAACCCCCCGCTCACCGGATCCCCCTGATCGATGCGACAGTCATTGGCGAAGGTTACCCAACCGGAGCTGACCTAGCCCGCCGCATCCGATGTCGCGCCGACACGCCGGGCCACTGTGACGACATGCCGTCAACACTTACGCAGTGACCTGCGGTTGAGTTAGTTTTAGGGACCGATCGCCAGTGGCAGCTGCCCGGCCGCGGCTCCCGGCGATCGACAGCTGGGGGTGCGCGATGGCGAGTTCGATTCGCCCGTGGGTGACGACCGGGGTTGCTCTCGTCGGCGTGGGCGTGATCGCATTCGCCCCCGTCGATCCGGGTCCGGCCTTCGCCGACGTCCCGATAACCAACTCGGCCGTCGACGTCGCCGCCGCTCCCAACCCGCTGGACTACTACCCGCAGATGCTGATGCGCTCGCTGGACAACGCCGGCGACCGCTTCGGCGAATACCTGGCCGCACCTTTGCCGATCGTCACGGCGGTCGCGGACAACCAGAGGGCCGCGTTCGCCGACGTCGTCGCCGCGGTGCGCAGTGGTGACCCGCTGGCGATCGCCGAGGCGGTGGCCCGTTCCGTCACCGTCCCCGTGGTCAACCTGGTCAGGGTCGCCGGCTCCGGCGAGCCGTTCCGTACCGCCGCCGGTCTGATCGTCCGGCTCGCCCTGCCGGTCGCCGGCGGCGCACTCGCCACCGGTTCCGCGGTGCTCGACGTCGTCAAAGCGCTGCTCCGACTCGACGCCGTCGGTGCGTTCGGCGCCCTGACCAACATCCCGGCGCGGATCGTCGACGGTTTCCTCAACGGGCGCGTCGACGGCGTCGGCGACACCCGCCGGCCTGCTGAGCCCGCAGGCCACCACTCCGGTCGCCGGTGAGCTCACCGGCCCGGTCGCGCATCTGGTCGACTCGCTGCAGCGGATCGGCGACACCATCTCCGCACCGGCCGACTCCGGCGCGGGAGCAACCGACATCCCGAACATGGGTGCGGCGCCCGTGCGGCTGCCCGAAGTCCCGGGAGGCGCCGAGAAGCCGACCACCGCACCGTCTCCGTCCGGGTCCCCACCGGACGACGGCCGGGCCCCCGCCGACGGGAACGCCCCCGACCGGGAACCTCGAGACCCTCCGTCGGACTCCGGGGACCCGGACGACTCGGGAGACCCCGAGGACGCCGATGACCCCGCCGATCCGGTGGCGCCGGCCTCGGCCGCCGACGACGGGGAGACCGGGGAATCCGAGGCCCCGTCCGGAGGCGACACCGCCGAGCGCGGTGCCGCGGCCGAAGAGTCGGCTCCCGACAGCCGAACGACAGCAGCGCCGGGTAGCCGTGCCCCGAGTTTGAGCCGGGACGCTCGGGGTAATGCCACGACCCATGAACGACCGTGCTCAGACCAGTAACGAAACAGCCGCGCCTGCCGTCCTTTTCGACATCGACGGAACGCTGGTGGATTCGGTCTATCTGCACGTGAGCGCCTGGTTGCGTGCGTTCGACACCGAGGACATCCCAGTCGAGGGCTGGCGCATCCATCGGTGTATCGGCATGGACGGCACCACGCTGATGCGGACCCTGGCCGGCGACGTTGACGAGGACGTGCTGGACAGGCTCAAAGCTCGCCACAGCGACTTCTACCGGGAGACCTCCGGCCTGCTCACTCCCCTGCCCGGCGCGCGCGACCTCCTGCGCCGGGTGGCCGAGCTGGGACTGCAGGTCGTGTTCGCGACCTCGGCGCCCGAGGACGAATTGCGCTTGCTGCGTGAGGTTCTGGACAGTGATGACGTGGTGGCGGCGGTGACGTCGTCCGAAGACGTCGACACCGCCAAACCGAAGCCCGACATCGTGCACGTCGCGCTGGACCGGGCCGGTGTCACCGCCGACGACGCGGTGTTCCTCGGCGACGCGGTGTGGGACTGCGAAGCCGCCGGACGCGCCGGGGTACCGTCCATCGCGGTGCTGAGCGGCGGGGTGTCCCGCGGTGAACTGCGCGAGGCCGGCGCGAAGGACGTCTTCGAGAACCCCGAAGAGTTGCTGGCCAAGATCGAGTCGACCGTGATCGGCGAGCTGGCGCGCCGGATCAGCTCCTGATCCGGGCCAACCGGCGCTGCGAGGCCTGGCTGCGCACCCGCTGCGGCCACCAGAACCACCGCCCCAGCAGGGCCGCCACCGCCGGCGTCATGAACGACCGCACGATCAGCGTGTCGAACAGCAGCCCGAGGGCGATGGTGGTGCCCACCTGCGCCATCACGAGCAGGTCGCTGAACGCGAACGACGCCATCGTGAACGCGAACACCAGACCGGCCGACGTCACCACCGACCCGGTTCCAGCCATGGCGCGGATGATCCCGGTCTTCAACCCGCCGGGCAGTTCCTCCTTGAACCGCGACACGAGCAGCAGGTTGTAGTCCGACCCGACCGCCAACAACAGGATCACCGACATCGGCAACACCATCCAGTGCAGTTCGAGGCCCAGGATGTGCTGCCACACGAGCACCGACAGCCCGAACGACGCCCCCAGTGACACCAGGACGGTGCCGACGATCGTCGCCGCCGCGACGATGCTGCGGGTGATGATCAGCATGATGGCGAAAATCAAAGTGACAGCGGCGATCCCGGCGATCAACAGGTCGTAGAAGGCACCGTCGCGCATGTCCTTGTAGGTGGCGGCGGTGCCGGCCAGGTACACCGTCGACCCTTCCAGCGGGGTGCCCTTGATCGCTTCCTTGGCCGCGGTCTTGATCGGCACCACGCGCGAGATGCCCTCGATCGTGGCCGGGTCACCCTCGTGACCGATGATGAAGCGCACCGACTTGCCGTCCGGGGACAGGAAGTTCTCCATGCCGCGTTTGAAGTCGGCGTTGTCGAACGCCTCCGGCGGCAGATAGAACGTGTCGTCGTTCATCGAATCGTCGAACGCGTCGCCCATCGCGTTCGCGTCGTCCTGCTGCGCGGCCGTCTGGTCCTGCATGCCCTTCTGGCTCTGACGCATCGTCAGCATCATCGCCTGCATGTTCTTCATCGTCTCGATCTGACTCGGCAGCAACGCGACCAGTTGCGGCAACAGCGAATCGAGCCGCTCGAGCTCGGGTACCAGCTCCTGGATGTCGTCGGTCAGCGGGTTGATGCCGTCGAGGGTGTCGAACACCGAACGCAGCGCCCAGCACACCGGGATGTCGTAGCAGTGCGGCTCCCAGTAGAAGTAGTTGCGGACCGGCCGGAAGAAGTCGTCGAAATCGGCGAGCCTGTCCCGGATCTCGGCGATGTCGACCGCGGTCGCCTTCGTCTTCTGCACCAACTGATGGGTGGTCTCCGACATCTGCTGCATCAGCGCCGACATCCGGGTCATCGTGTCGATGGTGGTCTGCAGCTCGTCGGCCTGCACCAGCATGTCGGCCATCCGGTCCTGCATGTACTTCTCGTTGAGCCGTTGCGTGGTGCCCTGCATGCTCATCTGGAACGGGATGGTGGTGTGTTTGATCGGCTTGCCGTCGGGGCGGGTCATCGTCTGCACCCGGGACACGCCGGGCACCCGGAAGATCGCCTTGGCGATCTTGTCGATGACGAGGAAGTCCGCCGGGTTGCGCAGATCGTGGTCGCTTTCGACCATCAGCAGTTCCGGGTTCATCCGCGCCGAGCCGAAATGCCGGTCGGCGACGGCGTATCCGACGTTGGCCGGGACGTCCTCGGGAAGGTAGTCCCGGGCGTCGTAGTTCGTCTTGTAGCCCGGCAGGGCGACCAGGCCGATGAGCGCCAGGGCCAGCGTCGCGGCCAGCACCGGCCCGGGCCAGCGCACCACCGAGGTGCCGATGCGACGCCACCCGCGGGAACTGATGGCCCGCTTGGGTTCGAACAGTCCGAAGCGGGTGCCGATCGCGATGACCGCCGGGCCGAGGGTCAGTGCCGCGAACACCGCGACCAGCGTGCCCACCGCGCACGGCACACCCATCGTCTGGAAGTACGGGAGCCGGGTGAAGCTCAGGCACAGCATCGCACCGGCGATCGTCAGTCCCGAGCCCAGCACGACATGCGCCGTGCCGCCGAACATCGTGTAGTACGCCGCCTCCGGGTCGTCACCGGCGCCGCGGGCCTCCTGGTAGCGGCCGACGGTGAAGATCGCGTAGTCGGTGCCCGCGGCGATCACCATCAGGGTCAGTAGGTTGACCGCGAACGTCGACAGCCCGATGAACTCGTAGTGCGCCAGCGCGGCCACCACGCCGCGGGCAGCTCCGAGTTCGACGAACACCATCAGCAGGATCAGCACCATGGTGGCGATCGAGCGGTAGACCAGCAGCAGCATCGCGGCGATCACGCCGATCGTGATCAGCGTGACGCGGAGGATGCTCTTGTCCCCGGCGCTGTGCTGATCGGCGACCAGCGGCGCCCCGCCGGTCACGAACGCCTTGAGTCCCTGCGGCGCGGGCGTCGAATCGACGATGTCCCGCACCGCCGCAACGGATTCGTTGGCGCGCGGCTCACCCTGATTGCCCTGCAGGTAGACCTGCACATAGGCGGCCTTGCCGTCGGTGCTCTGCGCGCCGGAGGCGGTGAGCGGATCGCCCCAGAAGTCGGCGACGTGCTGGACGTGTTCCGTGTCGGCTTCCAGCGCACGGATCAGCTCGTCGTAGTAGCGGTGGGCCGCGCCGCCGAGCGGCTGCTCACCTTCCAGCACGACCATCGCGCTGCTATCGGAGTCGAACTCCTCGAAATCGGCGCCGATCCGCTTCATCGACACCATCGACGGCGCGTCGTGGGCGCTCAGCCCCACGGTGTGGGCTTCCCCGACCTCTTCCAGCGACGGCACCGCCACATTGCTGAAGACCGTCAGTAGCACCCAACCGAGCACGACCGGCACCGCGAGCAGACGGATGATCCTGGCGATCCGGGACCGCCCGGCAGCTGCCATTCCCTCGCCCCCGATCAGGCCGCCCGGGCGCCCGCCCCGATGCCGTGCGCGTGACACATCGCGTGCCGCGTGTCATACATCTAGTCCGTCAAACCATCGGCTGTCAATCGGTGCTTGACAGGCAATTCACAGGTTGACCTGCGGCTTCAGCGCCGGTCGGCGGCGTGGCGCGCGGCGAGATCCCGCTTGTCCAACTTGCCGACCGCGGTGCGCGGCAGTTCGGCGGTGAACGACAGCGATCGCGGGCATTTGTAGTGGGCCAGGCGTGCGCGCAGCCAATCGAGAAGTTCGCCGGCGAGCGCGTCGGTCGCGTCCGCCGGATCGACCGTCTGCACCACGGCCGTCACCGACTGCCCCATGGCCTCGTCGGGAATTCCGAACACCGCCGCGTCCAGCACGCGCGGATGGCTGATCAACAGATCCTCGGCCTCCTGCGGGTAGATGTTGACGCCGCCGGAGATGATGATGTGGTGCCTGCGGTCGGTCAGGTACAGGTAGCCGTCGGCGTCGAGGTAGCCGATGTCCCCGACGCTGACCCAGCCGCGGTCGTTGTGCGCCGCGGCGGTCTTGGCTTCGTCGTTGAGGTACGAGAACGTGCCCGCACCTTCGAAGTAGATGTCACCGGCTGTTCCCGGCGGCAGTTCCCGGCCGTCCTCATCGACGATGTGCGCGGCTCCGACCAGCGGGCGTCCCACCGAGCCGGGGTGAGTGAGCCATTCCTCGGCGCTGATGAACGACACCCCGACGCCTTCGGAGGCGCCGTAGAACTCGTCGACGATCGGGCCCCACCACTCGATCATCTGGCGCTTGATGTCGCGCGGACACGGTGCCGCGGCGTGCACCACCCGGCGCAGCGTGGAGACGTCGTAGGCCGTGCGGGTGGCGGTGGGCAGCTTCAGCATCCGCACGAACATGGTCGGGACGAACTGCCCGTGGGTGACACCGTGGATCTGGATGGCCTCCAGCGCACCCTCGGGGGTGAACCTGTCCATGAGCACCACCGTGGCGCCGAGTGCCTGCGCCGACATCGACCAGAACGACGGAGCCGTGTGGTACAGCGGCGCCGGGGTCAGATACACGGCCTGCTCGTCGATGCCGACGGCACCGAGCAGCGGCGCGAGCATCACCCCGGCCTCGTCCGGCGAGCGATGCGGCAGCGGGCGGCGAATTCCCTTGGGCTTGCCCGTGGTTCCCGACGAGTACTGCAGCAGGTCGCCCTCCCGCTCATCGGGCAGCGGGCTGTCGGGGCACCCGGCCACGCATTCCGGGTAGCGCTGCCACCCGTCGAGGTCGGCGTCGGCGATCAGCCGTAGCCCGGGCAACCCGCGCGGCAGGTGCGGCTCCACCGCGGCGCACAGCGTCTGCAGCGCGGCCGAACCGACGACGGCCTCGGCGCCGCAGTCGTCGATGATGTAGGCGGTCTCCTCCGGCGTCAGGTGGGTGTTGATCGTCGCGTAGTAGAGCCCAGCCCGCCGGGCGCCCCACAGGATCGCGAGCAGATGCTCGTTGTTCTCCATCAGCACGGCCACCACGTCGCCCTCGCGCAGACCCGCGGCGCGGAAGTGCCGGGCGACGCGGTTCGCCCGGGATTCCAGCTCGCCGAAGCTGATTCGCGTGCCGGCCGGGTACATGACGAGCGCGGGGCGTCCCGTGTCGGCCCATCGGCGGATCTGCACGGTCAGGCCGGGGGCGGGCAGGGCGGATTGGGGTCGATACCGCACATGCCGTGGTGCACGTAGCTGGGCACGTCCTCGGCCGGCTGGACGTCGGCGTGCTGGTTGACGAAGTTGAAGCCCAGCATGAACACCATCATGATCAGGTTGAACACCGCCGTCAGCGCCAGGATGCGCACGACCGGCAGCCACCGGGTGTGGCGGATCTGCTCGATTCCCCTGTCGGTGAGCATCATTGCGTTGTCGTCCCGGAAGCAGTAGATGCCGATGGACAGCACGGTGACCACGCCGCCGAAGAAGATCCCCTCGTAGAGGGGGAACTGGTGCATGGTCCCGGGGAAGATCGCCCAGTCCTCGTTGACCCGCAGGTAGTGCCACGCGCCGATCCGGTGGAAGAACTGTTCGGCCACGATGCACAGCACGGAGAACAACGCGATCATGAACGCGATCACGCCGGCCTTGTTGATCCGCGGGAACCTCTTGCGGACCGTCTCGATGAGCTTGTCGATGCCCATGATCGCCAGCGGGGTCAGCACGATGTAGCTGGCCAGGAAGTAGATGATCGGCTGCGGGTTCTCGGGCCCCTTCTCCACCCAGCCGGGGATGAACTCCCCCCAGGTGCCCATGTTGAAGAAGCCGCCGCTGTACCCGAACACCGGACGCACGGCGTTGACGCCGACGTCCTGCCAGGCGGCCAGCAGCCAGGCGAAGACGAACACGCCCAGCGTGGGGAACTGCCGCTCGCGGCGCATCTTGGCGATGATGAACCAGAACAGGCCGACCCCCAGCACCAGGCAGCCGATCTCCCAGAACCGGATCCAGGCAATCGTGGCGCCGGGGATCGCGTCGGGTCCGTTCGGCGACGGCGTGAACGCGTCGGAGAAGATCCAGCGCAGGTACACGTAGGCCTGGAAGACCACGAACACCGCGCCGAGGCGGGCCAGCCAGACGATCGGCGGCGAGTCCTTGGCGCCGGTCCAGAGCCGGTCGAAGTTCTCCGATTCCGGCCTGGTGGTCTGCTCTGCGGTCACAGCACAGCTCCAATCTCTGCGAACAGTCCGGCGATCTGCCCGCCGTAGAAGCTGCGGCGTCGGGGGCTCACCAGAAACCCTGGCGGGGACGCGAATCCGAGATCGGGCAGGCACCTGCGGGCCGACAGCATGGCGCGGGCCTGCGCGGTGTCCCCGCAGACGGCCATCGCGTGCAGCATCTCATCGCTGACGTGGGCACCGAGGTCACGCACGTTGCCTGCGCCGAAGTCCGCGCGGATCGCGGCGACCTCGTCCTGCCAGCCGTGCAGTTCGACCAGCGCGTCGTAGGTCCGGACGGTCAGGTAGAACGCGATCTGGCGTTTGGCGTCCTGGATCGCCCGGGCGGGGTTCTCGTCGTCGACGGCGGTGATGACCCAGCCCCAGCGAAGAAGCCCGGCGGGGTCACGCCCCGCCCGCTGCGCCCCGAGGTTCAGCTGCGGGTCCACCACCTCGTCCCACCAGCGGTCGGTGAACAGGCCGTGGCCGAGGATCCCGTCGGCGACGCTGCCCGCAGCGCGGATCATGTGGATGTTGAACGCTCCCAGCAGGATCGGGACGTCGATGGGCCCCAGCACCGGTGCCCTGACATACGCGTCGATCGAGTAGAAGTCGCCGTCGAAGCGGACCTTCTCGTCGTTCTCGGCGGCGAGGAAGGCCCGGACGCATGTGACGAGTTCCGTCATGCGCCGCGCCGGGTGGGTCGAGTCGACCCCGAACCAGTCGCGGTTCATCCGCGCGGTGCCGGCCCCCAGACCGAGGAAGACGCGGCCCGGCGCGATCTTGTCGAGGTGGCGCGCCGCCGCGGCGTGCACGAACGGGGACCTGGCGAACGCATAGGCGATCCCGGGGCCGATCCTGGCCCGCGCCGTGCCGTGCGCCATCTCCGCGGCGCTGACGTAGGCGTTGGCGTCGGCGAACTCCCCGGCGCAGAACGCCGCCGCGCCGGCCTCCTCACACCGCTGTGCGAGTTGCGTTCCCGGCCAGGGCATTCCCCATCTCATCGATGTTCAGAACTTCAGGCTGGCGCCGGCATCGACCTTGAGCTGCACGCCGGTGACGTAGCGCGATTCGTCGGAGGCCAGGTAGGTGACGGCGTGCGAGATGTCCTCCGGTTCGACGTACGGGATCGGCATGCCCTGCATCATCGGGAACGTCAGCAGCGCGTCGTCGAGTGCGGGGTGCTCGAGATCGGGCCGGAACATCTTGTACATCGCCTCGTGGTGCAGCATCGGGGTGTTGACGTTGGTCGGGTGCACCACGTTGGCGCGGATCGACAGCGGGGCCAGCTGCGCCGCCAGCGCCATGGTGTAGCGGTCGATGAACTGTTTGGCGAGGTTGTATCCGGCGCCGCCGGCCCCCTGGGGCCCCATCGCCGAACCGGGACCGGCCTTCTCGGCGAGCAGGCCCGCCACCGACCCGACCGTCACGATGGACGCTCCGGCCGAGAGATACCGCAGCGCGCTGTGCACGGTGTTGACCACGCCGACGAAGTCGACGTCGAACGCGTCGGCGAACGCCCCGATCGGTTGATCGCCCAGCGGGCAGATTCCGGCGTTGGCGACGACGACGTCGAGCTTGCCGAGTTCGGCGACCGCGGAGGCCAGCGCAGTCTCCAGCGCGAACCGGTCGCGGACGTCGACGGCCGCGGAAACCACCCGGTGCCCGGACTTCTCGACCTCCCGGCAGGCCTCCTCGAGGTCCTGCTCCGTGGACAGCGGGTACACGTTGTGCTCGATGTCCTGACAGATGTCGAACAGGATGATGTCGGCGCCTTCCTCGGCCAGGCGCACCGCGTGCCGGCGGCCCTGTCCGCGGGCGCCGCCGGTGACCAGTACCACCTTGCCTTCTACCCTGCCGTTGACCGTGCCCATGTCCGTGCCCTTCAGTCGTTGATCGATGACAGTTGCGCCCTGAGCAGATGCTTCTGCACCTTGCCGCTGGCCGTTCGTGGGAGTTCCGGGACGACGACGACCCGCTCGGGCGTCTTCTGGCGCGCCAGACCGCACGCGGCGAAATGCGCTGCGGCGTCGCCGACTCCGAACCGGTGCCCCGAGTTGACCACCACGAACGCGCACACCCGTTCGCCGTAGACGTCGTCCGCCGCGCCGACCGCGGCCGCCTCGGCGACCGCCGGGTGCCCGGCCAGGACGTCCTCGACTTCCTTCGACGAGATGTTCTCGCCGCCGCGGACGATGATGTCCTTCTTCCGGTCGGTGATGATGAGGTAGCCGTCCGCGTCGAGACGTCCGACGTCGCCGGTGTGGAACCACCCGTCCGCCATCCCGGCGCTGTTGTGCTCGGCGTCGGTGTATCCGCGGAACAGTTCGGGTCCGCGAGTGAGGATCTCACCCGCGTTACCCGGCGAGACGTCCCGGCCCGCGTCGTCGACGATCCTGACCTCGGTCCCCGGGCAGATCCGCCCGTCGGTGTCCGCGCGCTTGTCCAGCGGATCCTCCGGCCGCCCCAGACTGACGGTCGGGTGTTCACTCGACCCGTAGCAGCGGTAGGCACCGACACCGAATTCGGCGGCGCGGCGGATCAGCATTCCGGCGACCCCGGCTGCGCCGGTGGTGTACTCCCGCACACTGGACAGGTCGAAGCCGTCGCGCTCGGCGACGTCCAGGATGCCGGCCAGATGGATCGGCGCGCCACCGGAGCTGTTCACCGAGTGCCGCTGGATCAGCCGGGCCGCCGCCTCGGGGTGCCAGGTGTCCATCGCGACGGTGGTGTCGGCCCGGCACAGCATCCGCAGGATGCCGAGCGTGCCGGCGATGTGTCCCGGCGGGAACACCGACAGGGTGATGCGATCGTCTGTGGTGGAGCGCATTTCGTCGGTCGCGGCGAGCTCGCCCAGCAGGCTCGCATGGGTGTGCTGCACGCCCTTGGGCTCTGCGGTGGTGCCCGAGGTGTACACCAGCAGGCAACGGTCCTCCGGGTGCACCCCGGATACCGGCGCGAAGCCGGTGGCAGCACAGTCGGCCAGGTCTGCATAGGAGATGGTGCCCGGCAACCGCTCTCCGACCACGACGCGGTGGTCCAGGCCGGGCAGGTCGGCCAGCGCCGCCAGCGTGCCCGCGGCGTCCCGCCCGCGTGTGGTGCGGGCCAGGATCACCGCACACGCCCCGGACCGGCGTGCGATGGACCGGAGTTCGGCGGGTCCGTAGATCGGCACGATCGGCAGGACCACCGCCCCGGTCAGCCAGACCGCGGCGTGCGCGGCGAAGCACTCGCGCCAGTTCGGCAGCTGCACCGCGACGACGTCGCCGGGCCCGATACCCAGCGCGGTGAGTCCGGCTGCCAGCCGGCAGCTTTCGGCGAACAGTTCACCCAGTGTGGTCTGCGTGGGGTTGACGTCGCTGTGCACTTCCAGCACGGCGCCCGGATTCCGGCGGGCCGCAGCCACGATCTCGTCGGTCAGCATGTCAGCAGCACACATCCCGCGATCGGACCGCCACCGGCGGACACCACGGCGACCTCCGGCCGCTTCGGCAGCGCGGTCGGGCCGCGCGGCCGCGCAGTTGTTGCACGGCCTCGTACAGCACCCAGTACCCGTGCATCCGGCCGGCCGACAACTGCCCGCCGTAGGTGTTCAGCGGCAGTTCGCCGTCCGCCGCGATCCGCGTCCCGCCGTCGACGAAGGAGCCTGCCTCGCCTTCGGCGCAGAAACCGAGGGCCTCGAGCCAGGCCAGCGTCAGATAGCTGAATCCGTCGTAGAGTTCGGCCAGGTCGACGTCCCCGGGTGACAGCGCGGTCTTCGACCACATATCGGCGGCGGCGTCGGTGGCCGCCATGTTCGGGTAGTCCGGGCGTTCGTACCATCCACCCGCGCCGGACGCTCCGCCGGTGGCCTCGACGGTGACCGCACCGGAAGGGCTGTCCGCCCGGTGTTGCGGGGTGGACACCACGAACGCGATCGACCCGTCCACCGGCACATCGCAGTCCAGCAGCCCGAGCGGCGACGAGATGGGCCGCGAGTTCAGGTAATCGTCCATCGTGATCGGATCGCGGTAGACCGCCAGCGGGTTCCGGCCGGCGTTGCGCCGGGCGTTGATCGCCACCCAGCCCAGCTGTTCCTTGGTGGTGCCGTACACGTCCATGTGTCGGCGGCAGTGCATGGCCAGCCAGTTGGCTGCCGAATAGGCATGGGCGGCAAGCAGATGGTCGAACGGGCCGGGGCCCTTCGCGGGTTTATCCGTGGGCGGGCGGGCGCTCTGCTTCTGGCCTGACTCCACAGTGCCGCCCATCATCTGCACGGTGCGGTAGACGAGCACGTGGCGGGCACGCCCGGCCGCGACGGCCGCGCAGGCCTGCACCAGTGGTTCCAGCAGGCCGCTCGGCCCGAACGGTTCACCGAATCGACCCGGATCTGAAACACCGAGCAGCGCAGCGGCTTCGGCGGCCGGTGTGTCACCGAGGGTCACGATGCCGTCGATGTCGGCCGCGGTCAGCCCGGCGTCGGCGATGGCGGCCGCCGCGGCCTGCACCGTCAGGTCCGCGCCGGGGATGCCGGTGCGTCGACCGATTCGGGAGATCCCGACGCCCGAGATCACCGGGGCGGCCCCGCCTGCTGTGACCATCCGTCCCTTTCCGGCCTCATTGAGTTTAATCAGTGTACTCTTCTCGGGGTGTCTACCTCACCCGTTTCCGCGAAGCCGCCGCGGATTCTGCCCGCGGTCGACGACTGGTCCCGGCCCTACTGGACCGGCGGCGCCGACGGGCGACTGCGCATCGCTTTCTGCCGCGACTGCGGGCAGTACGTGCATCCGCCCCGGCAGGGGTGCCCGGACTGCGCGGGCGAACTGGAGTTCGTCGCGGTCTCCGGTGACGCGACGCTGTTCACTTACACCGTCGCGCACCAGCAGTTCCATCCCGACGTCCCAACACCTTTCGTGATCGCCGTGGTCGAACTCGCCGAACAGCCCGGCCTGCGGATGGTCACCAACATCGTCGAATGCGACCCGGCGGCACTGGTTTCGGGCATGCCGCTGCGGGTCCGCTTCGAGCGGCACGAGCTGGAGGCCGGGGCCGTGTTCGTCCCGGTGTTCGCACCGGCGTCACCTGATCAGCGGGTCCCGCGGTAGCCCGAGGATCCGTTCGGCGATCTGGTTGCGGGTGACCTCCGAGGTGCCCCCGGCGATCGTCATACCGCGCGACCCCAGCACCAGCAGCCCGGTCACCTTCGCCGGGCGGGACAACAGCGCGACGTCGGCGCCGAAGAGCTCGGCGGACAGTCCTGCGCGTGCGACCACGTGCTCGGCGATCAGCAGCTTGGTCACGTTGCCTTCCGGTCCGGGTTCGGCGCCGGCGACGCTGCGGGCGGCCCGGCGCAGATTGAGCAACCGCAGCGCATGATCCTCGGCGAGGAAGCGCCCCGCCCGCTCGGCGGCACCGGCAACCCGGTCACCGAAGCGCTGGGTCAGGTCGACGATCGTGCTCGCGGCACCCTGCGCACCGGCCGCTCCCCCGCCGATGCTGACCCGTTCGTTCCCGAGCGTCGCCCGCGCCACCGTCCAGCCGTCGTTCGGTCGCCCGACGACGTCCCGGTCGGGGACGAACACGTCGGTGAAGAACACCTCGTTGAACTCCGAGCCGCCGGTGATCTGCCGCAGCGGGCGCACCTCCACCCCCGGGGCGGACATGTCGATGATCACGGTGCTGATACCGCCGTGCTTGGACGCGGACGGATCGGTGCGCACGGTCGCCAGGCCCAGCTGGCAGTGCTGGGCGTTGCTGGTCCACACCTTCTGTCCGGTGACGAGCCAGCCGCCGTCGGCGCGGACCGCCTTGGTGCTCACTGCGGCGGCGTCCGATCCGGCGCCGGGTTCGGAGAACAACTGGCACCACACCTGGTCGTGACGCAGCGCCGGGTTGACGAACCGCTCGATCTGGTCCTGCGTGCCGTGCTGGACGAGCGTCAGGATCACCCAGCCGGTGATGCCGTATTCCGGTCGTTTGAAACCGCTTTGCGCGAGTTCCTGCTCGATGACCAACTGCTCCACCGCGTCGGCGGCGCGGCCCCACGGCTTCGGCCAGTGCGGCATCACGTAGCCCGTCTCGATCATCCGCCGCCGCAACTGCTTGTCGTCGAGTTCCGACCAGGACGCGAGTTCGGCGCGCAGCTCGGCGCGCAGTTGCTCGGCCTCGGGCGGCAGGTCGATCGAGTTCTCCCGGACCACCCCTTTGGCTGTCAGGGTGTACACGTCGGCCGGGGCATCCCGGCCCCCGAGCAGCCCGCGCATCGTCACCGCCCGCCGGAGGTGCAGGTGCGCGTCGTGCTCCCAGGTGAACCCGATGCCGCCGTGCACCTGGATGTTGAGCTCCGCGTTGTGCACGTATGCCGGGAACGCCAGCGTCGCGGCGGCGGCCGCCATCAGCGTGAAGGCCTGCTCGCCGGATTCGGCCGCCCTGGCCGCATCCCAGACGGTGGCGGTGCCCTGTTCCGCGGCGACCAGCATGTTCGCCAGGTGGTGCTTGACCGCCTGGAAGGTGCCGATGGTGCGGCCGAACTGCTCACGGACCTTCGCGTATTCGACCGCGGCGTCGACGCAGTCGTGCGCGCCGCCGACGGCTTCGGCGGCGGCGATGGTGCGCGCCAGCGCAAGTGCGGCCGCGGCGGCGCCCGGCAGCACGGAGTCGGCGGTCAGCACGACATCGGTCAGCGTGACCCGGCCCGAGCGCCGGGCGGGGTCGAGGTTGGCGGGCACGTCGACGGTGACGCCGTCGGCGGTCGCGTCGACGACGACGACGTCCTCGCCGACGACCAGGATCAGTAGATCGGCCAGCCCGGCGCCGAACACCACCCCTGCGTCACCGCAGAACCGGTCGCCCTCGACCGTGACACCGGGCGCGGCCCCGAACCCGGCGGTAAGGGTGCCGTCGACCAGCGACGGCAGCCAGCGCGTGCGCTGCTCGTCGTTACCCGCCGCCGAGATCACGGCCGAGCCGATCACCGTCGGGACGAACGGTCCCGGGGCGACGGCCCGGCCGAACTCCTCGGCCACCACCACCAGCTCGGGCAGGCCGGCGTCCGCGCCGCCGTACTCCTCGGGAATGTGCAGCCCCAGCCAGCCCAGGCCGGCCAGCTCGGCCCAGAAGGCCGGTCTCGCCTCGGTTTCGGCATCCAGGAGCTCACGGGCCGCGGTGCGGGCACCACGGGCCTGCAGGAAGGAACGGACGACGCCGGCTAGCTCACGGTGGTCTTCGGTGATGGCGATACCCATCGGTCTCGTTCTCCTCGCTCGAGGGTGGGGGGTTGGTCGGGATGCCGCAGCGGCGGCCAGGTCCGCCGGCCCAGTGCCCCGGAGGCGGTGCGGGTCAGGTAGTCGTCGCGTTTGATCCCGCGCCACAGCTGGGTGACGTAGTCGCGGTCGGTGATCTCTCCGCGGCCGGCCAGTTCCGCGAGTGCCGCGCGCCCCTGGGGCACCGAGCGCGGCGCCCAGCCCAGCACCGCGGCCAGCTCGGCGGTCTCCTGGGCATCGACCACCGCACCGATGCGATCGATTTCGGCGAGGTACTTCATCAGTCGCGCAGCACCTTTGACGTACCGCAACGCCAATGCATCGGTCGAGCGGGCCGCGGCGCCGGACATGGCCGCAGCGGCGGCCTCGTACACCGGCGAGTGCTCCGAGCGGGTGTCGGCATCCGTGTCAGGGGGGAGTTCGACGTCGACCTCGGGTATGCCGACGACATGCGCGAGCGCCTCCACCAGCAGGCGCCGGTGCAGCATGCCGTAGATCAGGCTGTTGCCCGCATCGGGTGACGCGGGCGGTGCGGAGGCACGGGTGTCGATGCTGCCCGGGCTGATCGAGGCCAGCCGGGTCTCCGCGAACAGCCGGTAGTACCAGATCCGGCCCTCGTCGATCCGGTGGCCGGACAGCTGCTCGTACTCGGCCAGCCGCGCCGGGAAATCGGTGAAGGTGTCCTGCACCGTGCGCAGTGACAGCCACGCGATGTCGTCCATCGGATCGCCGAAATGGGCGAGCTCCCAGTCGACGACTGCGGTGACCACACCGCCGGAGTACATGAAGTTGCCGGGTCCGGTGTCTCCCTGCACCATCACGGTCGGCCCGTCGTAGTCGGGTACGTGCCGGTCCAGCCAGTCGATGCAGAACGCCAGCAGCGGTGCGGGTTTGCCGTACCTGCTGAGTCGCGCCCGCATCGCGGCGATCTCCGCGCGGACGTGCCCGGCGACCGGGCCGGCCGGGCCGAGGCTGGGGATCGTCAGGTCCCGCGCGTCGATCCGGTGCAGGGCAGCCAGTTTGTCGATGAAGTCCCGGGCGGTCCGCACCTGTTCGTCGGGATCCTCGATCAGCCGGAACCAGGTGTCACCCCCAATCCGTTCCAACAGCACGGCCTGCAGGGTGGGGTGTGCCGCGATCACCCGGGGCACGGTCACGCCGTGCCGGTGCAGCTCGGCCATGATCTCGGCCTCGATCTGCAGCGGGTGAAAGGCACTGCCCGGATCGGCTTCCCGCGGGTCGTAGCGCAGGAACAGGGCACGCGACTGTGCGCCGGTACCGGCGTCGACGAACCACGCCTGCCTGCTCGCGCCACCGGGGACCTGCCTGACCTCGACCTCGTCCGCCCCGGTCACCTCCGCGATCCACTGCCGCAGGTCGGCCGGGATCTCGGGACGCCGCGTGCTCATGAGTGCGCACCCACTTTGTTCGACGCGCTCGCCAGCCACGCCCGGACCGCGTCGCGGTGTTCCTGGGTGAGCGCGCTGCGTACCATCCGCTCGCTTTCCGGCAACAGCGCCTCGGCGAGCGACAACCGCTGCGCGTCAAAGATGTTGGCTTTGGTGCCGGCGAACGCGGCGGTGGGTCCGGCGGCGATCTCGGCGGCCCAGCGCAGTGCCGCGGCGGGCAGGTCGGCATCGTCGACCACCCGGTTGAACAGACCGAGGCGCTCCCCCGCCGCGGCGTCGATCGGCGCACCGGAGACCAGCAGCTCCAGTGCCCGCGACGGCCCGACCAGGTGGGTCAGCAGCCAGGCACCGCCGAAGTCGCCCGAGAACGCCAGCTTCGCCCATCCGGGGATGAGCCGCGCCGACCGCGCGGCGATGCGCAGATCCGTGGCCAGCGCGATGCTCATTCCGGCTCCGACCGCCGCGCCCGGCAGCGCCGCGATCGTCACCTTCGGCATCGAGTGCAGCAGCGTCACCATCCGGGCGTTGTCGGCGAGCAGGGCGCTGCGGGCGCGGATCTGCTCCTCCGGGTCGCCGGCGGGGACATCGTTGGCCGAACCGCCGTCGCGCACATCACCGCCCGCGCAGAACGCGGTCCCGGCGCCGGTGACGAGCACGCACCCGACGTCGACCGAGTCGGCGAACCGTTCCAGCAGCCGCGGCACGGCTTCGTACATCTCGGGATGCAGCGCGTTGCGGCGCTGCGGCCGGTGGAACGTCAGCACGGCGACCCGGTCGACGATCTCGGCCCGTACGGTGTCCGTGCCGGTGTCGACCGATTGCGCCCGGTCCCCCGGCACCGTCACCTGCCGCGCGACAGTTCGTTGTGCCGGGCCATCATCGCCCCGGCCTTGCGGCGCAACTCCTCGTCGGGTTGCGGCAGCACGACCGCGCCGAACTCGCGGCTCGGCAGCGCGACAGTCGCGGTGGCCGGTGCGGTCACCTCGCCGCGCTGGCTGGTGGCCCGGAACTCGAGGTCGACGACCGCGTTGCCGTTCTCGACGCGCTTGCCGGTCACCTCACCGGTGATGAACTGGGTGTCGCCGATGTAGTTGAACTTGCGCATCTCGTCGTGCTGGCGCACCAGCCACCCGTCGTCACCCATCCAGTCGGTGACGTAGTGCGTCAGCCAGCATTCCCGCATCACGCCGTAGTCGTAGGCCATCGGGTTGCCGATCGACTGGGACCACTCGTTCTCCCAGTGCAGGCGCTGCGCGACGTCCGGGATGCCCGCGGCGTTCTTGATGTAGAACTTCGGCACCCGCTGCCGGTTCCGGTAACCGACACGGGCGCCGCCGATTCCGTACGGGCCGAAACCGTAGCCCCCCGAGTGGAAGCTGATCATGTCGGTCAGCGTCAGCGGACCCTTGACCATCTTCGGCAGCGCGTCGCCGACCGCGACGTCCTCCCACCACCGGGGCTCGGCCCCACGCGGGCCCTCCGCGGCGTAGATCTCGTCGATCTCGGCGATCTGCTCGTCGGTGTAGCTCGCGGGCTTGAGATCCATGTACTTGCCGCGTTCGCGCGACTTCTTGCGCTCGGTGGCGATCAGGATGGTCCGCTCGATCGCCACGACCTCCGCACGCTGGTTGATCCGCACCGCACGCCGGATCCTGATGACCGAGCGGCCGGCGTACTCGCTGTTCTTGACCTCGGTGGACTCCATGCCGCCGAAGCCGTACAACTCGTCGCCGGGCCGCACCGGCTGGAACCACTCGGTGTCCTGTCCGGACACGAACAGGTGCACGCCGGAGAACAGGCCCTTGGTCGCCTTACGGATGTCGTCAGGAATGGGATCCCCCAGCATCTTTCGGGACAGCGCGCTGTGGATCATCGGCGGCGCGATCGGACCGCCCCACCGCGTGCCCGCCGCATACTCCGGATCGACGTAGAGCGGGTTGTCGTCGCCGTAGCCGATCGCGAACTGGCGGATCCCGTCCACACTCAGGCAGCGGTGGTGTTCGTCGATGCTGATCGGGGCATCGATCCCGAGCAGGAGTTGGGCCCGCTCGATGTCCTCGTCCTTGATCGCGTGGTCGAAGTCCTGGGCCTGTTCGGTCTGTGTCATGGTCGGCTCTTCCGGTCAGTGCATCCGTGTCGGTAGTTTCGTCAGCCCCCGCAGGGACACCGTGGGCTTGTAGCGCAGGGACTCCCGGGGAACGGTCAGTTCCCATTTCGGGAACCGCTCGAGCAGTGCCGCCAACGCGATGCGGCCCTCCAGGCGCGCCAGCTGGTGTCCCAGGCAGTAATGGATACCGAACGCGAACGCCAAGTGGCGGTTAGGTTTCCGTGTCAGATCCAGCTGGTCGGGATGGTCGAACACGGTTTCGTCACGGTTGGCCGAGGTGATCGATCCGAGCACCTGCGACCCACGCGGGATGGGGACGCCGCGGATCTCCATGTCCACCAGGGCGAATCGGGCTGCCCCATCGGCGACCGGCGAGGTGAACCGGAGCAGCTCCTCGACCGCGGTGGTCTCCAGCAGCTCGGGGTGGGAGCGCACCAGCTCGAGCTGATCGGGGTGCTCGATGAGCGCCAGCACACTGCTGCCGATCAGGTTCGCGGTGGTGTCGTGGCCTGCCAGCAGCAGCAGGAACACCATGGAGACCAGCTCCCGGTGGCTCAACCGGTCGCCGCCCTCGTTGGCACGGACTAGCTCGGAGATCAGACCCTCGTCGGGCTTCAGCCGGCGGTCCTCGATGAGGGCCTCGAACAGTTTCGCCAGCCTGCGCGCCGTCGGGTACTGACGCAGCGGGCTGCCCTGCTGGTTTCCCATCTTCTCGACCAGTGTGTGGAACATGTCGCGGTCCTCGTCGGCGACGCCGAGCATGGTGGCGATCACCGCCAACGGCAGCTTCACCGCGAACTCATGCACGAGATCCACGTCCTGCTTTGCGGCGACCTGATCGGCGACCTGGTCGGCGATCTTGGCGATGTCCGGCGCCATCGTGGTCACCAGCTTCGGGGTGAACGCCTTGTGCACGAGCGTGCGGAGCCGCTTGTGGTCCGGGTCGTCCTTGAAGACCATGGTCTGGGCAAGCATCCGCAGGCTCGGCGGCAGCAACCAGATGAACTTGCCCGCCGCCGAGTTCTTGAGGACGTCGGTCGAGAACCGCTCGTCACTGTGCACCGTCATCACGTCGTCGTAGCGGGTCAGCAGGTACCCACCCTTGCCCTGCAGCAGCCCGGTGGCCGTCGCCCAGGACACGGGCCGGTCGGCCCGCAGGGCGGCGAATCGGGCGTGGGGATCGTCGAGCATCTCCCGCGTGTCGAGATCTGTTCTGTCCAGCGTCTCAATCACTTTGGACATGGCCGCTCCTCCAGCTCCTCACGTCCGGCGCCACACCGCGGGCGTCGAGCACACAGCCCATGTCGAGTTCTTTTTAACTCCGTGCGGCATCCGCTTTATTAGTACACTGATTTCTATGATTCTGGCTAGCCCTTCCGGAAACACCTCAGGAAATCTCGACGTCGACCCCGAAGCCGACGGCAACGGCGCAGTCCGACTGCAGGACATCACGTTCGGGGTCGATGAGGACCACGTCGCGACGATCACCCTGAACCGGCCCGATGCCCTCAACGCGATCTCGGGCGGGATGGCAGCCGAGCTGGCCTGGGCGTGGCAGACGATCCGCGACACCGACGACATCCACGCCGTGGTGCTGCGCGCCGCAGGCGACAAGGCGTTCTGCACCGGAGTGGACGTCAAGGGCGAGGCCGGCTGGTTCTTCCGCACCAACGTGTGGAACACCTTCGACCCCGGCACCGTCATCTCCCCGAAGCTGCACCACCGGTGCTGGAAACCGGTCGTCACCGCGGTGCACGGGTTCGCCGCAGGTGGCGCCCAGTACCTGCTCAACGAGTCCGACATCATCATCTGCTCCGACGACGCCGCGTTCTTCGACCCCCACGCCAACGCCTCGATCGTCTCCGCGCTCGAACCCATCGGCATGCTGCACCGGGGGGTGCCACTGGGCGAGGTGCTGCGGTGGGCGCTGATGGGCACCGAGGAGCGCATCTCGGCGGAGACCGCGCTGCGGATCGGACTGGTGTCCGAGATCGTCGACCGGGCACAGCTGTGGGACCGGGCCCACGCCATCGCGGCCTCCATCGCGATGCGCAGCCCCACCGCGATCCAGGGCAGTGTTCGCGCGATATGGGAGTCTTTAGACATGACCAGGTCGACGGCGCTGCAGAACGGCATGGCCTACACCCATATCGGCAACCCTCCGCTGCACGAGCGCCGGGCCGCGCCGCGGCGCAACGGCCCACCCGTCTACCGGTGATGCCGTGACCTCCGAGCTGATCGCGCCTCGCGTCGACTCCCGTCGCGCCAAACTGGCCGGCCGGGCCGCCGAACAGATCGTCGCCGACGTCATCGAGCTGGGATGGCCGGTCGGCCAGGTGCTCGGGTCGGAGACCGAACTGCTCGACCGCTACGGGGTCAGCCGCGCGGTGCTGAGGGAGGCGATCAGACTGGTCGAGCACCAGCACGTCGCGCGGATGCGCCGCGGCACCAATGGCGGGCTGGTGATCGTCGAGCCCGACGTCGAGGGCGTGATCGGGCCCGCGGTGATCTATCTGCTCCGGGTCGGGGCCACCCTCGACGAGATCTTCGACACCCGGATCGCGCTCGAGGAGCTCGTCGCCGAGATCGCCTCGCAACGCGCCGACGAGGCCGACATCGTCGCGGTCCGCGAGACCCTGGAACGCGAGTCCGCGGGCGGCATCTCCCACTTCCGGTTGCTGCACAGCCGGCTCGCCGCGCTGACCGCCAACCCCGTTCTCGAGTTGTTCGTCGAGGTCCTGACCCGGGTCAGCAACTTCTTCTTCGACGAACGCGCTTCCGTCCCCGGCAAATTCGCCGACGAGGTGTGCCGCGCCCACGACGCGATCGCGCGCGCGATACTGGGCAACAATCCCGGCCTGGCCCGGGACCGGATGCGGCGCCACCTCAGTGCGGAGGCCGCCTTCATCAGCAGGCGGCCCACCACCGTGCAGCGTCTCGACCCGGCGGTGGCGCTCGCGGGCACCCTCGGCGACAAACGGGGCGAGGCGCTGGCGCGCGAGATCTTCGCCGGGATCGTGAACTCGGGTGCGGCACCGGGCGCTTTCGTCGGGTCCGAAGCCACGCTGATGGAGAAACACCACGCCAGCCGCGCCGTCGTCCGGGAAGCCATCCGCATCCTGGAGTACCACCAGATCGCGGGCACCCGGCGCGGCCCGGGTGGCGGGCTGTTCGTCGACGAGCCCGACATCTCCGCGCTGACCGACATCATCTCCATCTACCTGCGCCGACGCGGCGTGACGGTCCGCCACATCACGCAGCTGCGGACGGGGCTGGAACTCGCGGTCGTCGAGCAGGTCGCCGACAGGTTGCGTACCGGCAGCAGCGACGCAGCCATCCTGGAGCAGGCGTTGAGCGCCGAGACCGCGCAGGGCCTGGCGCCCGCCTTCGGTCACGGGGAGGACTTCCACTCCGCCCTGGGCCGCCTCACCGGCAACCGGGCGATGCAACTCGTGCACAGCGTGACGATGCGCCTGGGCTGGCAGTTCTTCTCCCAGCTGGCCGCCGACGATCCCGGCGTGGCCGCGCTGTCGAAGTCGCTGCCCACCACGGTCGGACCCGCGCACCGGGGCATCGCCGAGGCGCTGGCCGCCGGCGACACCGAGCTGGCCGTCATGCGGATGCGCGCGCACATGGCCGATACCGTCACCCGCTCCGGCTGACGGGATCCGCGCGGCGCCAGGTCTTCCCACCTCCGCGAGTTAAGGATACTGTTCTGTCTAATTCGGAGCGGGAGGGTCGATGCAGCATCCATGGGATCAGCGTCTCGGCGTGTGGTGGATTGCAGAGGATCACCCCGACGCACCAGCGATCGTGGAATCGCCCAGCGGCCGGACCCTGACCTTCGCCGAGCTGACCGCGGCGGCCCACCGGGTGGCGAACGCGCTGCGGGAACACGGGCTCGACCCCGGCGACGTGGTCGCCTACGCGCTGCCCAACGACGTCGACGCCGTGATCTGGCAGCTGGCCACCACCGAGATCGGGCTGCGCTACCTGACGTTGAACACCGCACTGTCCGCCGACGAGTTCGCCTCGATCCTGGACCATTCCGGGGCCGCCGCGCTGGTCACCCACGTCGACCACCTCGACCGCTTCCCCACGGTGCCTGCCGGTGCGCGGTTGCGGATCGTCGTGGGTGCGCATTCCGCGGTCCCCGCCGGATTCGACACCGAAGCGGACTTCCTCGCCGGCCACCCGTCGACCCCACCCGCCGACCGCACCCAGGGTGACGCGATCCGGTATTCGTCGGGGACCACCGGTACGCCCAAAGGCATCGTCCGCCCGCTCGACGGGCAGGACCCGTCCGAGGCCGCCAACGCGCACGCGATATTCGGGCGCGCCTTCGACTTCCGCCCCAAGGAAGGGGTCCACCTGGTCTCGACCGGCATGCACCACGCCGGCTGCCAGAGCTTCTATCTGGGCGCGCTGAACGTCGGGCAGTCCCTGGCGATCCTGGGCCGCTTCGAGGCCGAGCAGACCCTCGCCGCGATCGACCGGCATTCGGTCACCACCGCCTACATGGTCCCCACCCAGTTCGTCCGGATGCTCAAGCTGCCGCCGCACGTCCGGGACAAGTACGACCTGTCCAGCCTGCGTTCGGTGATCCATTCCGCAGCTCCGTGCCCGCTGCAGGTCAAGACGGACATGATGGCGTGGTGGGGTCCGGTGATCTGGGAGACCTACGGCGGCACCGAAGGCCCCGCCACCATCGCCAAACCGCACCGATGGCTGGAGAAGCCCGGCACCGTCGGTCGCCCGATCCGCGGCGTCCGGGTCAACATCCTCGACGACGCCGGAAACCCGCTGCCTGCAGGCGCCGTCGGCAACGTCTACATCGAGCGCCTGGACGGACAGTCATTCGAGTACCGCAACGACGTAGAGCTCACCGCATCGGTGCACCGCGGCTCGGCATTCACCATCGGCGACGTGGGATACCTCGACGAGGACGGTTACCTGTTCATCTGCGACCGCGCCAAGGACATGATCATCAGCGGCGGGGTCAACATCTATCCCGCCGAGATCGAAGGCGTGCTGGCCGGCCATCCGGGCGTCGCCGACGTCGCGGTCATCGGCATCCCGGATCCCGAATGGGGCGAACAGGTCAAGGCCGTGGTCGAACCCGTCGACGACACCGACCCCCCGCCCGCGCTGGCCGATGAGCTGATCGCGTACTGCCGGGCCCGGCTCGCGGCATTCAAATGCCCACGGTCGGTGGACTTCACGACGAGACTTCCGCGCACCGAGAGCGGCAAGCTCGTCAAACGCGAGATCAGGGACCCCTACTGGGCCGGGGCGGGTCGGCAGGTCTGATGCCGCTCTCCTGCCCCGGTCCACCGCCCACGACGGTCGCGGAGGTGTTGCGCAGTCTGGCTGCACCACAGCCGAACTCCCAACGACCGGCTACTCGTCGACCTGCAACCGCTGAGCGTCTGCGGCGGCCGGGGCGTGTACGCATTCCCAAACCAATACCTAAATAAGTATCCTTTACGTTAGGATCGCATCATGGTGAGCGCGGTCACGCCGGAGGCGAGGGGCGAGAACCCGGTGCCCGTCACCGCCGACACCCCCTTTCGCCCGGTGGACGACGACTTCCACAAATCGCCCGACGACAACCCGTACTGGGCCGAGACCACGTGGTGGTCGTTCAATGTGCCCGAACGCAAGCTCGGCGGCTGGCTGCACGCACAGTTCAACACCAACCGCGGCACCGTCACCTGGCGGGTGTACGTCTGGGACGACAGCGCCGCACCGGCCGACGAGGTGCGGTACTTCCGGATGGAAACCGATGTCCCGATGCAGGATCCGGCCCCGGATCTGCGCGACATCCTCATTCCCGGTGGTGGTTTCAGCGTCCGGATGCTGCGTCCGCTGCGCGCCTACCGTATCGAATTCGACGACCCGGAAGCACAATTCGCCGTGCGGCTGATGTTCGACGGCGTGCACGACCCGCGTCGCTACACCCCCGGCGAACCTCCGTTCATGGAGCACACCCACCTCGACCAACTGGGTCATGTCACCGGCGAGCTCACGCTGTCCGGCGAGTGCATCCCCGTCGACTGCTACTCCATCCGGGACCGGTCCTGGGCGCCGCGCGGCGGCCCGTCCCCGGCCAGGACCACCCCCGCGGGCAGCGTGTCGGGCGGCGGAGTCGACGAACAGTCCCGGGTGCGCCACCCCGGGGGTCCGCGGTGGCGGGAGATCGAGCGGGAACGGGGACGCGGCCGCATCCAGTACATCTTCGGCCATGCCGGTGCCGACGTCGGGTTTCTGGCGTTCGCCCGCGTCGCCGACGGCGACGCCGCGGGGTGGTCGCCGCTCAACCACGGATGGCTGTTGCGCGACGGCCGCTTCGAGCGGCTGGACAAGTCCGCCAGCAGGATGCGCAACTTCCGGGACCCCGTGACCGGGTGGAGCGCCCACATGGAGGTCCGGCTCGCCGACCTCACCGGCCGCTCGATGGAGGCCGAGGGTTTCACTGTCAGCCACATCTGCGAACGCGGCGGCGGCAGCACCGCGTTGATGCGCTGGGAGTTCGACGGCCGGATCGGCTGGGGGGAGGACCAGGACATCTGGCACCCGAAACACTTCGCGCGCATGCTCGAAGCGCTGCAGGCAGTGCGGTGACGCAACCGATGAGGAGCAGCAGGTGACCGATCCGTTCCACGGTGTCCGGGTGGTGGAGGTCGCCGCCTGGACGTTCGTTCCGGGTGCCGGCGCCATCATGGCCGACCTCGGGGCCGACGTCATCAAGGTGGAGCCCCCCACCGGTGACCCACAACGCGCTCTGCGCAACGCCCTCAACTCAGACGACTCGTCGCCCAATCCCTTTCTGCACGTGCCCAACCGCGGCAAGCGCAGCATCACGCTCGATCTGACCTCCCCGGCCGGGGTGGCCACTCTGGTGCAACTCACCAAGGGTGCCGACGTCTTCCTCACCAGTTATCTGCCCAAGGTCCGGGCCAAACTCGGCATCGACGTCGACGACCTGCGCGCCGACCATCCCCGGCTGATCTATGTGCGTGGCTCTGGTTGGGGCACAGCAGGTCCGATGGCCGACGCCGGTGGTTTCGATTCCGCCGCGGCCTGGTCGGCCGCGGGCATCCAGCACAAACTCACCGCACCCGGCGCGGACGCGCCCGCGGCGCAGCCTGCCGCATTCTTCGATCTGCAGGGCTCGAGCGCGATCGCGGGGGCGGTGGCGATGGCGCTGTACCGGCGCGAACGCACCGGCGAGGGCGCGGTGGTCGACGTGTCGCTGCTGAACACCGGCATGTGGACGATGGGCCCGGACCTGGCCGCCACCGCGGCGGGCAGCGGCGAACTACCGCGGATGGGCCGCCACGATGCCCCCAACCCGATCGTCAACCTGTACCGCACGTCCGACGACCGCTGGCTGAATCTGGTGTGCCTGCAGGCCGATCGGTACTGGGTCGAGCTGTGCAAGCTGATCGACCGGCCGGACCTCGCCGACGACGAGCGGTTCGGCGACGGGATGTCCCGTTACGTCAACCGGGTGGCCTGCATCGCCGAACTGGACAAGGCGTTCGGCGCCCGCACCATGGCCGAATGGAAGACGGCGTTGGCCGGCTTCTCCGGAGTGTGGTCGGCCGCAGCGACATTCGACGAAGTGTGCGGCAACCCCCAGGTCGCCGCGAACGGATACCTGCCTACCGTCACCGGCGCCGACGGCCGCGACTTCCGGCTGGTGGCTCCGCCGTACCAGTTCGACGGGACACCGTCGGTTCCCGCCGGGCCGGCACCCGAACTCGGGCAGCACACCGAGGAGGTATTGCTGGAATCCGGTTGGGACTGGGACCGGATCAGCGAGTTACGCGATGGCGGGGCGCTGGGCTGATTACCGTGTCACACATAGAGATCGATCACCGTTTCCTTTGCGAGGCCGCCCCACAGCATGCTGCGGCCTGCCCGGTCCATGTGTGCGGCCCAGAAGTCCCTGGCCTCGGCGGCGGCACCGTCCTCCACCAGCGCGGTGAACTTCGTGAAGCTACGGATGGTCCGCTTGAACTGCTTCTCGATCTCCGTGTGGTCGGTCACCGACCTCATCACCCGCGTCATGTGTCTGGTGATCACCTCGCGCAACACCGTGCCGACCAGCATCAGCGTGTTGTTACCGGCCCGCTCCATGATCAGATCGTGGAACCGGAACGTCGCCGCCGACCACTCGGCGAAGTCCGCGCCCTCGGTGCCGTCGTTGACCAGGACCGCCAACGCGCCGGCCGCGGCCTTCAGGTCGGCGATGTCCTCAGGCGTCGCGCGCCGCGCGAGCATCTCCGCCGCCGCCGGCTCGAACACTTTCCTGGCCTCGTAGACGTCGGTCAGCGTGGTCCCCGACATCTGCAGAAGCTGACCGAAATGGCGTGCGGCGACCGAGGTTTCGGGAGAACAGACCAGCACCCCACCGCGAGATCCGCGCCGGACCACGATCAGCGACTCGCTCTCCAGGATGCGGAAGGCCTCACGCAACGTGGGACGGGAGACCCCGAACTGCTTGACCAGTTCCACCTCGGTGGGCAGCGCGTCGCCGGGCTTGAGCACACCGCGCACGATCTGGCTCCGCAACTGATCGGCGATGAGTTCGGCCGTCTTCGGCGCACGGACCAGTTTGGTCACGTTCTTCGGCCGGCTCACCGCATCCATCAGGCCATCCGTCCATACCACTGCAAGTGCGACGGGCGTCACCGCCCAATTACCTAACTGATCTTACTCATTGCCGAAACCTCAGGAGTATTCGATGACGTCGACACCACTGGCCACCCGCGGACTCTTCATCGACGGCGCATGGACCGACGGCGTCGGCGACGAATCCCTGCTCGTCCTCAATCCGGCGACCGAGGAGACCATCGCCGAGGTGCCCCAGGCCACCCCGGCCGACGTCGACGCCGCCGTGGCCGCGGCCCGCCGCGCGTTCGACGAGGGCCCGTGGCCGGCGATGCGGCCCGCCGAGCGCGCCCGCATCCTCGCCGCGATGGCCGACGAACTGGACCGCAGACGGGCCGAACTGGTCGAGCTGAACATCACCGAGGCCGGGTCCACCCGGATGCTCGCCGAGATCCTGCAAGTCGGCACGCCCATCGATCATTTCCGCGACATGGCCGATCGGGTGCTGCCCCGGTTCGCGTTCGAGCAGCCGGCACCGCCGGTCTACGGCAACGGTATCGGCCAGGGCGTCGTGGTCCGCGAACCCTACGGCGTCGCCGCGCTGATCACCGCGTTCAACTTCCCGTTCCTGCTCAACCTCGCCAAACTGGGACCGGCCCTGGCCGCCGGCTGCACCGCCGTACTCAAAGCGTCGCCGTACACGCCGCTGGAGGCGCTGGTGCTCGGTGAGATCGCCGAGGCCGCCGGGCTGCCGCCGGGCACGCTGAACATCGTCACCGGCGACGTCGCCGCGGGTGAGACGCTGACCCGCCATCCCGGTGTGGACATCGTCAGCTTCACCGGAAGCGACGCCGTCGGGCGCAAGGTGTACGGCCAGGGCGCGGAGACCATCAAGAAGGTGGTCCTCGAGCTGGGCGGCAAGTCGGCGAACATCATCCTCGAGGACGCCGATCTGGACAAGGTTCTGGAGAGCGTGCTGGCCGGGTTCATCACCCACGCCGGGCAGGGCTGCGCCCTGCAGACCAGGATCCTGGTGCACCGGTCGCTGCACGACGACCTGGTGGCCCGGATCGTCGGCGTGCTCGGGTTCCTCTCGGTCGGCGACCCGGCCGACCCGGCCACAATGGTGGGCCCGCTGATCCGCGACGTGCAGCGCACCCGGGTGGAGTCGATGATCGCCGCCGGCGTCGACGAAGGCGCGCAGATCGAGTTCGGCGGCGGCCGCCCCGCCCATCTGGACCGTGGGTACTTCCTGGAGCCGACGCTGTTCACCGGCGTCGACAACGGGATGCGCATCGCCCAGGAGGAGTTCTTCGGTCCGGTGGCCGTGGTGATTCCGTTCGGTGACGACGACGAGGCGGTGCGGATCGCCAACGACAGCCGGTACGGCCTGTCCGGCGGCGTGTGGTCGGCCGACCCGCTGCGCGCCGTGGCGGTCGCGCGCCGGTTGCGCACCGGGATGGTCGTCATCAACGGTGGCGGGGGCGGGCTGAATCCGGGGGCCCCGTTCGGCGGGTACAAACAGAGCGGGATCGGCCGCGAGTTCGGCGAGTACGGGCTGTCGGAGTACCTGCAGCACAAGGCCCTTCAGTGGCCGACCGGTTAGGGTCGACGATGCCGTCGACAAGACACCGGCTGCCGGGACTGGCGGCACTGGCCGTGGCCGCCACACTCGGCGTCGCACCCGCGCACTCCGATCCGCCACCGCCCAGGCCGCCGGGAAGCCCTCAGTACATCGACCACACCGTCTGGGAGTACCACCCCGCACCGGGCGGCGACCGTGCCACCCTGCGGATTCTCCCGACCTCGTGGGGCTGGGGCTCGGTCGGCATGTTCAGCAACGGCGCACAGCTCTACGACGCCTGGGCGGAACTGCTGCAGCACGCCCCCGACGCCAACACCCTGACCATGCAGCACCAGTTCTTCTGCCACTGGCAGCAGAACGCGTTCACCAATCCGGGCAAGGTGGGCACGTGGAACCTGGAACCGTGGCGGCCGGTGGTCTCGAACACGATGCTGTTCAACGCCGGATGCAATCCGGGTGGCCCGGACGACGTGCTCAACTGGTGATGGGCAGGAACACCGGCGCGATGAGGTCGGTGACCGCGGGCCACGGCACCGTGACGGTGCGAACCCCGCGCCCGATCTGACCGTCCGGGAAGTGCAACTCGATACCGTCCGCGGTCGGCAGCCAGAACTTGAAGTTGCGTTTCAGCGGAGCCAGCGCGGCCCCGTATTCGGCCCATCCGCCCAGAGGCGGCGTCGGGTAGGCCGCGGGCAGGATCTTCTTCGTCAGCTCCGACAGCCGCACCAGGCCTGCCTGCCGGTCGACGAACAGGTTGTCCCAGACGATCTGGATTCCGCTGCGAGAGTCGAACACTCGCGTGGCCACCGCATCTACCGGCATGTTCGGCAGCTCGGTGGCGTGGTACCGGCCGGTGAACAGCGCAGAGATGGTCATCGGCCGGAACAGCAACCGGCCCTGGGAGCGGAACGTCCACGGCGAGCTCTTGCTGGCGCTCGCGGCGTAGAGCCACACCTGGCCGTCGGCCTCGTCGTCGAGGATGCGGTTGATCGCGTCGGTCACCGCGGGGTCGCCGCCTGCGGCCTTCTCGTAGTTGACCGTCCAGTCCCCGGGGCCCTGGGGACTGACGCCGGCGCGCACGTCGGGCACCACGGTGTAGACCACGCCGTTGGACGTGGTGTCGGCACTCGCCGGGTGCGCCGTGGCGAACACCGCGGCCGTCGCGACGACCACCACGCCGACCCACCGTCCGATGTGTCGCATGCTCGTCATCCGCTGACCCCTCAGGCCAACTCGACGTCGCCGGCCAGCCACCGGCCGTCGACCTTGTCCATCGTCATGATGATCCGGTTACGGTCCAGTCGGGGTTCGGGATTCAGCGCGTTGGTGACGGCCTGGTCCACGAACAGCATGACCTCGACCCTGGTCGGCGTCGCCGACTTGATGCCTGCCGCGATCACCGTTCCGGTGGCCTTCGCCTCATTGTCGATCAGCACCTGTTTCAGCCCCGCGCTGGACTGGCTGTACATGTCCTTGAACTCGCCTGTGGCACCGTCGAGTACGGCCGCGAAGTTCGAGTCGAGTTTCGCGGCGTCGACACCGGTCAGGATGACGGCGTACTGCTGCGCGGCCGCCGACGCCTGCGCCTCAGCGTCGGCGAGCATGCGCTGGGTGCGCAGCTCCCAGCCCAGCATCCCCGCGACGGCCAGCGCCCCCGCCAACAGCACCGCGCCCGCGCCGACGGCGACGGTGCGCCGCGACGGGCGCCGCACGCCCCTGCGCGCGCCGGGCTCACCGGCGGCCGCATCGGCCGTGTCACTCTCGGTGTCCGGCGTCAGAACCTGGTCGTTCGTCATCGGTGTGGCCTCTCCAAGATGATCGGGTCAGGGTCCGCGCGGTGTCGGCGGCAACGGAAGATTCGGGCCCGCATAGGGTGTCGGGATCGTGAGCGGCCCGGTCGGGGTGGGGTCGGCCCGCTGCAGCGGGTTCGCGCCAGGCGGCGGGCCGGCGGTGTCGGCGCCCGGGGGCACCGGCACACTGCGCGCACCCCGTACCAGGTACTTGGGATCCGGGTTGAGGCAATAGGTGTACAGGTACGGCTCGGGGAAGTCGCCCACCGTCGGCGGTGACTTCGGCAGGTTGAAGTCGCACGAATGCCGCGGGTACAGATTCACCGCGCCCCACACTCCCCCGTCGCGGAACGTGCTGGCCACCGCCTCCAACGCCGACCCCGCGCGGTACTGGGGGAAAAAGAGCTCCTGCAGTGCGGGCACCCGGATGTAGGACTGCTGGGCCACCGTGGTGAGGTTGCCGAGCAGCTGGACCATCGTGGGTGAGTTGTCGGCGATCAGATCGTCGATGCCGGCGAACGTGGTCGGCGCGGAATCCACCAGCGTCCGGTAGCCGCCGTCCATCCGCTCCACCCCGCCGAGGATCGAGTCCAGGTTCGTCGACGTCGCCTCGAGCCCGGGGCTGACGTCGTGCACCGTCGAGAGCACCACCTTGCTGCTGCGGATCAGGCGCACCGTCTGCGGCAGCACGGAGTCCAGTGTGGACACCAGGAACGCGCCGCCGTCCAGGATGGCCGCCAGCTTCTGCCCGCCCTGCGGTCCCACCCGCAGCTCGTCGAGCACGGCCGCGAGCTGCTCGGTGTCGACCTGCTGGAGGGTGCCGTCCAGGTCGGCCAGCAGCGTCGGCAGCGTGACCGGGGTCTGCGTTCTGTCACTGGCGATCTCGTCGCCGTCGGCGAGGTAGGGGCCGTCGTTGCGGTCGGCGCGGAAGTCGAGATACTGCTCGCCGGCCGGCGACAGTGCCGAGACCCGCGCGTGGGTGTCGGCGGGGACCCGTACGTCGGGGTGGATGGCCGCGACGGCCACCACGCCGTCGGAGGTCATGTCGACCGAGCGGACGCGGCCGACCGGTACGCCGCGCAGCGTCACGTCCTGGCCCGGCAGCAGCCCTCCCGTCACCGGGAGGTGGACCCGCACCAGGGTGTCGGACCGGGTCGGGTCGAGTTTCAGCGTCCCGAACAGCACGTAGGCGACGCCGACCACGAACATCATCGCCAAAGCGCAGGCTGAGAGGCCCAGTCGTCTGGTGCGCGCGAACCCGACCGCGCTACGGAGGACGTTCACGGGGCACCCCCGGGGGCAGGCGGATTCGTGGTGGGCGGCAGCAGTGGCGGCGGTGGCGGCGCGGGGGTGAGCGAACCCGGGGCAGGCCCGACGAGGTCGGGCGGGGGCACCGTACCGGGTGGCGCGGTGGGGGCACCCCAGAACTTGTTGCGCAGCATCATCAGCTCGTAGCTGATGCTGCCGACCATGTTCCGGAAGTCCTCTCTGGTCGGCGCATGGCTGCCTGCGTCGGCGGGATGGTAGGGATCGGCGAACCCGCCGATCGCCAAATCGGCCAGGTCGATGTCGACGTGGGCGGCCGTCCCGTTGGTGACCTTCAGCACCGAGCCGAACATCGAGTTGAACTGGTCCAGTGAGGCGTTGGGTTCCAGCGACGCGGCGTTGAGTTCGGCCGACAGCCGGTTCAGGTCGGCGATCATGCTGCGCGACGGCTCACCCCGCACCGACGGGAGCTTGGCCAGCTGCAGCGTGATCCGGTTCACCTGCGCGACGAGATCGACGATGCGGCCGGTGTTGTCGGCGACGGTGCCCAGTGCGGGGCCGGCCGCGGCGATCGCCGCGTCGATCGACTGCTGGCGCGCCGACATGGTGGCGGCCAGGTCGCCGGTCCGGGTCAGCGCGCGTTTGACCACCGCCGAGCGCTCGGACAGGCTCTGGATCAATCTGGTGGACTCGTCGAGGAACTCGCCCAGGTCCTCCCCCTTGCCGCCGACGGCCCGGCCCATGCCGTTGAGCACCTTCGTCAGATTGCGGATGGCGCCGCCGTTGACGAGCAGCGCCGCGGTGCTCAGCACCTCTTCGACCGACGCCGCGGACGCGGTGGCGTCCAGCGGGATCTTGTCACCGGGGTTCAGCGCCGACCATTCGTCGATGACGGCCGGCGGGGTCAGGGACACGAAGATGTCGCCGAGGGGGGTGGCGGAGCGCAGTTCGGCCCTGGTGCCGACCGGGATCTGGACGTCGGAGGCGATCCGCATGTGCACCACGGCCGTGTAGTTCTCGGCCACCATGGATTCCACCTCACCCACGTCGGCGCCGGACAGCCGTACCTTGGCCTTGAACGGCAGGTTCTGCGCGTTCGTGAACGTCGCGCTGAGGGGGTATGTGCGGGCTCCCGCCGACGGTGCGGGCAGTGGAAGCCGGTCCAGGCCCACCGCGCACGACGTCAGCGCGCCCGTCGCCCCCAGCACAGCGGCGACCGCCAGTGCCCGCCGTACCCCTCGCATCACGTTCACGGTCCCAACCCCGCCAATCCCTCGAGCATGCTGGTGATCCCGAAGTCGGGACCAAAGTCCTGGATGGTTCCGGTGGAGCAGCCGAGCTGCTTCATTCCCAGCAGGTTGCACATCTCCTTGGTGGCCTGGGTGTTCAGTTCGATCTTGTCCAGCACGGGATGCGCTCTGATGGCCTGCTTCTCGGGATCGATCATGTTGTAGACGTTGTTGGTCAGGGTCGGCACCAGGTCGAACGCCTCCCCCAGTTCCCGCCGGTAGTCCGCCAGCGCCCGGGTGACGAGCTCGGTGTTGGCCGCTGTGGACTTCAACGACTCCCTGTTGGCCTCCAGCAGATCGGCTGTCCCGGAGAGGATCTGGTTGACCTGGGCGCCGGCGGACCCGCTGCCCAGCCGTTCGGCGGCCAGCACGGCACTGAGTTGCCGTAACGCAGAACCGAATTCCCTGATCGTCTCGTCGTTCTCCGCGGCGGCCTTGGTCAGGCTGTCGAGGTTGGTGACGATGGTGGTGATCGCGTCCCCCGTCGGTGCGCCGCGGTCCCTGCTCAGCTTCAACGCCGTCGACAGCTCCCCGAGCGACTCCCGGATCCGGGGGCCGTTGCCACTGGTCATCGCGGCACTGACGCTCAGCAGGTCGGCGACCGGGCCGCCGCCGCGGCCGTTGCCCTGCAGTTGCACGGCCAGTTCGTCGATCATCGCCAGCACCCGGTCGAACTCGACGGGGGTGCGGGTCCGGGCCAGGCTGAGAGTGTCGCGGTGGGCGAGCGTCGGGCCACCGCGGTAGGGCGGGGTGAACTCGACGTGCCGGTCGGTCAGGATCGACGTCGAGACCGTCACCGCCTGCGCGTCGGCCGGAATCTTGACCCCGGCATCGATGTGCATCGTGACATCGACGTACTGCCCGGTGGGGACGATCTCGGTCACCTCACCCACTCGCATCCCGAGGATCGACACCGCGTTGCCCTCGTACAGTCCACTGGCGCTGTCGAATTGGGCCGTGATGACCATTCCGCGTTCGCTCGATGCCATCGGCCCGCCCGAGCATCCGCCCGCCGCCAGGGCCATCGCCACGATGGCCGCCCCCTTGCCGAGCGTGCGCCGCGTCACCGGCAGTCCTCGAAGTAGTTCGGCAGGTTGAACTGTTCGGCGCGACCGCTCAACGCGCACATGACCGAGTCGATCAGCGTGCCGCCCGAGGAGGAGAAGTCGAACTCGTTGCCGTTGCCGGTCGCGTTGGTGAAGTTGCGCAGCGGCACGGGCATCATCTGCAGCGTGTTGCGGAACAGCGCGTCGTTCTTGCCGACCGAGGTCAAGATGCCGTCGAGGTTGGTCAACAGCTCGTCCATCGGGGCACGGTCTTCGACCAGCACCGGCTTCAACTGGTTCACCAGTTCGGTGGTGGCGTCGATGAGCCGGATGATCATCTCCCTGCGGGCCGCCAGATCGCTGAGCACGTCCCGACCCTGCGTCATCAGTGTCGCGAGGCTGCGCTGCTGACCGCCGAGCAACTCGGCGATCTGCTGCGTACTGCGCAGCAGATCCCCGATCTCGTCGCGGCGACCGGCGAGGACCGCGGACAGATGCGCGACGTTGTCCAGTGCCTGCGGCAGGATCTCGGGAGAGCCCTGCAATTGCTGGGACAGCGCGGTCATCGACTGGGCGATCTTCTGGGCGTCCACCGCTTCGAACGTCGTCGTGGCATCCTGCAGCGAGTCCTGCAGGGTGTACGGCACCTCGGTGTTGGCCAGCGGGATGCGGTTGTCGGTCAGCTCGCCGGACCCGGCGGGCTTGAGGTCGACGTACCGGGCGCCGAGCAGCGTGGTGAGCTTGATCCCTGCGCGGGTCGCCGCACCGAGGTGGACGTTCCTGTCGACTTCCAGCGTGACCACCACCTTGTCGCCGTCGAGCCGGAGCCCTTTCACCGACCCGACATAGACGCCGGCCACGGTCACCTGATCGCCGGCGCTCAGTCCAGCCGCCTGCGCGAAATCCGCGTCGTAGGTGGTCTTGCCGAGGCCGAGGCGCTGTACGCCGAGCAGCCCGCCCAGGGTCAGCACGATGACCAGTACCGCGATGATCCCCAACCGCAGGGTGCTGTGGTGTTCGATCGGCTTGCGGAACACCGCTGTGAGTCTCCCCCCGGTGTTCATTGGCATTTCGCGCTCTGCTGGATCCTGCCGCCTGGAGTGGCGTTCCGGATGATCGCGTCGATCAGACTGTCGATGCGCGGGAACTGACTGACCGTCAGATGGCATGCGTAGATGTCCAGATACGTTCCGCCCTGGCTGATCCGGGCGAGCCCCTTGAGCATCAGGGGGGTGTTGAACCCCATGTAGGCGAAGCCCTGTTTGTTCTCCATGAAGTGCTTGGCGAATCCGGGTTCGCGGGCCAGCCACTCGCGCAGATCGGGTTGCACGTCGGTGATGACCTGCGCGAGCCGCTCACCGACGATGCCCACCTGATCCATCGACGTGACGAATTCCTCTCGGCGCACGGCGAACCCGTCGAACACCTCCTCGGCGGAGTCGAGGGTGGACTTCAGGTCGCCGTCGCGTTCGGCCAGCGAACCCACCACGGAGTTGAGATTGGCCAGCACGCTCTCCAGGATCTGGTCGGTGCCGGAGTACGACTGGGCCAGCCGGGTGGTTTCGGAGATCAGCATGGTCAGCGCGCCCGTGTCGCCCTGGGTGGAGCGCACGATCGCGGTGGTGAGGTTGTCGACCTGGTCGGGGTTGAGCAACGCGAACAGCGGCTCGAAACCGTTGAGCAGGTTGGAGATGTCGAACGACGGCTCGGTGCGTTCGACGGGGATCACCGCGCCGGCGGGAAGTACGACCGGTTCGCTCGGGTTGGTGGAGCGGTCGCCGAGTGACAGGCCGAGGTAGCGCTGGCCGATGATGTTCTGGTAGACGATGGACGCCTTGGTGTTTCCGTAGAGCACCTGCTCGGTCTGCACGCGGAACCCGACCCTGGCCATGTCGCCGTCGAGTGCCACCTCGTCGACGCGGCCGACCTTCACCCCTGCCATCCGGACTTCGTCGCCGACCTTCAGGCCGGACACGTCGGTGAACATCGCGCCGTAGGACTCGGTGTCACCACCGACGTTGCGCTGCAGCGTGACGAAGACCGTCCAGATCAGGGCCAGGCAGACCGACAGGAACACGCATACCCAGATCAGTGGGCGCCGGTAACTCACGGGTTCTCACCTCCCGGTGCGACGGGCTGCGCCTCGGCGGGCAGCAGCGGCAGCGGCGGCGTGGCCGCGTCGGAATTCGGTACTGGCTCCGGCACGACGTGCACGGTGTTGCCCCGGGCCACCGGCCCGAGGAGGATCTCGGACGCGACATTGGTGTCGGGGCCGAGGAGTTCGGCGATCGCCGCCCGCTCCTCGGCGCTGCCCACCGGGCCGACGTTGCCGCCCGGCATCGTCCTGGGCAGTGGGTAGCTGCGCGGATCGGTCATCGGCGCCAGCGCGGGGACGTCCTGGGTGACGGGCGCGGTCGCGCAGCTGGGTCCTTCGAGTGCGCCGTAGCGCGGGCAGTCCTGCCGGGTGTACATCCGGTTCGGGGTGAACACCAGCATGAACTTTCCGGTGCCGTGGTTCCTGTCGGGGTTCCACACCTCGTCGAAGAACCGGGTGGACAGATTGTTGATCCGGGTGACGATGGCCGGGAACTCCGCTCCTCCGTCGGCGAGCACGCCGAGTACCGGCGACAGTTGGGTGGTGATCGCGATCAGCCGGTCGGTGTGGTTCTCGAACGCCGTGCCCATCGAGCCGAACGTGGTGTTCCCGGCGGACAGGAAATCGGCCAGCTCTCGGCGCTTCTCGGCGACGGTGCGCATCGGCACCACGGCCTGATGGACGGCGTCGAGCAGCTCCGGCGACGAGGACTGCAGGCCCTGCAACGCATCCGAGAGCACCTCCAGCGTCGGCGTCGTACCGTCGTCCACCATCAGCGCGTTGAGCTGGTCGACGATGCGTTTGGCTCCGCCGCCCGCGTGGGTCAGCTCGTCGCCCCGCCCGCTGGTGGCCTCGGCGACCGCGGCGAGCACCCCGACGGAGTCGCCGGACCCGGGCCGCCCGGCCGCTCCGAGCACGTTGCGCAGTTTGGTCAGCGCGGTCTGGAACTGGACGGTGGCCAGACTCTGGTCCTGGACGATCTCCGAGCCGGTGCGCAGCGCGGGCGCGGGCCCGTTGTCGACGAGCTGGATCGACGACACCGCGAACACGTTGCCGGGCACCACGCGGGCGGTCACCGTCGCCGGGATGGCCTGCGCGAAACGGGGATCGAGGGTCAGCGCGACGGTGTTCGCGCCGCCGTCGAGCGCCGGTTCCACACCGTCGACCCTGCCGACGAGCGCACCGCGGAACTTGACGTCGGAACCCTGCGGCAGGCCGTCGCCGACGTCGGCGAGCAGCGCGAGCACCTGCACGTGGCCGGAGAACATCCCCTCTGATTTCGCGACGGCGGCGGCGGCCAGCAGTGCGGTGCCGATCAGCAGGGCCACTCCGCGCAGCAGCAGCCGCCGTGGGGAGACGTCCTTGGCCGCCGACTCGAACCTCTGCACCATCTCAGCCACCGAGCCTCGCGCCGGACCCGATGCCCCAGAGCCCGACGGTCAGAAGCAGGTTGACGATGATCATCACCGAGATGCTGGCGCGCATCGCGCGGCCCGCCGCCACACCGACGCCCTGCGGGCCGCCGCTGGCGAAATAGCCGTAGTAGCACTGAATCGTCGAGGTGATGGTGACGAACACGACGGCCTTGCAGACCGAGTACAGGATGTCGGAGCCTGTCAGCACCAACCGGAAGTAGTGATCGTAGGAACCCGCCGACAGCCCGCCCGCGAAGCTCACCACGGTCTGCACGGCCGCGTAGTTGATCAGCAGACACAGGATGTACAGCGGGATGATCGCCACCACCGACGCGAGCAGCCGGGTGGTGATCAGGTACGGGATCGGCCGGATCGCCAGCGATTCCATCGCGTCGATCTCCTCGGAGATGCGCATCGAACCCAGCTGCGCGGTGAACCGGCAGCCTGCCTGCGCGGCGAAGGCCAGCGCCGCCATGACGGGCGCCAGCTCACGCGTGGACACCGTCGAGGACAGCAGGCCCGCGGCGGGTTCCATGCCGAGCAGGTGCAGTGCCTGCAGTCCCTCGATGCCGACGATCGCCCCGGCGGACGCGCCGAGCAGGATGATCACCCACGCCGTGCCGCCGCCGACCACGATGGAGCCGTTGCCCCAGGTGACATCGGACAGGATGGTCAGGAAGGCCTTGCGGTAGCGCGTGAGCGTCACCGGGATCCCGGCCACCGCGCGGACGAAGAACGTCAGCATGTGACCCAGGCGGACACCGCCGCCGGCCACCGCCGTCGACGCGACCACGAGGGGCCGGATCCCACGCGGGTAGTACGGCGCCGCCATCAGAGAGCCACCTTCGGGAACAGCAACACGTACATCTGCGTGAACACCACGTTGGTGATCATCAGCAGCAGGATCGAGGCGACCACCGTGGCGTTGACCGAGTTCGCCACTCCCGCAGGCCCGCCCTTGGTGGTCAACCCCTTGTCGCACGCGACCACGGCGACGATCGCGCCGAACACCACCGCCTTGATCAGGGTCAGCACCAGGTCACCGACCGTCGCGAAGGACGCGAACGTGGTCACGAAGCTTCCCGGGGCGCCGTCCTGGGCGAAGGTGTTGAACAGATAGCCCGCCAGGAAACCGATGAAGCACACCAACCCCGTCAGCGCGACACCCACGACGATCGCGGCCGCCAGGCGCGGCACCACCAGCCTGCGGACCGCCGAGATACCCATCACCTCAAGGGCGTCCACCTCGTCACGGATCGTCCGGGAGCCGAGATCGGCGCAGATGGCCGAGCCCACCGCCGAGGCCATCAGCAGCGCGGCCACCAGCGGTGCGCCCTGACGGATGACCGCGAGTCCACTGGCTGCGCCGGCCAGCGACGTGGCCCCGACCTGGCCGGCCAGCAGCGCGAACTGGATCTGCAGGGTCACGCCGATCGGGATGGCGACACACATCGTCGGCAGCATGGCGGTCGACGCCATGAAGGACGCCTGCTGGACGAACTCCGCGAACGGGAAGCGCCACCTGACGATGTCTAGGATCAGGTACTGCAGCGAGCGCAATCCCAGGATGAACTGGCTGCCCACGGTTTCCAGCGATGCGACGGGATGCCGCCTGGCATAGCCCTTCGTCCATTCGCCGACCTCACCGAGCGGTGAGGGCATGTCCCGTGTCGTCACCATTGACTCCCGGTTCCCCCGTCCTGGCTTCTCAGCGCCACTCGGGGCGTTGACCGGACGGTGGGCTCGCCACGGAGCCGAACCGCCTGGTGAACGACTCGTTCGTCTGTTGCTCGCGCCGGTAGCGGTCTCCGCTCTCACGCAGCAGCGCGATACGGCTCTCGATGCGAGCGATCTCATCGGTGTCCGACGGTGTCCGGGCGCGGACCCGTTCCAGCTGTTCGGTGGCCTCAGTCAGTTCCTCGGCCAGCCGGGCCGCCACCTCACCGAAGGTCAACAGGTCGTAATCGTCGGTGTCCGGCCGCGGCTCGGTCATCAGGCCTCCCCGAAGCGCAGGAGGGCACGCGCGTTGAGTTCGACGATGCGGTGGACGTCGGCGTCGTCGACCGAGAGAAGGTTCTCGGCGATCCGCTTGCGGCTGTTGGGCCAGTTCGAGTCGGAGTGCGGGTAGTCGACCTCGACGAGGATGTTCTCCACGCCGATCGCGTCCCGCGCCTCGACCCCGTGCACGTCGTCGATGAAGCATCCCCAGAAGTGCCTGCGGAACAGGTCCGACGGCCGGTCGGTGCGGCTGATCTTCTGGTACCACCGGTGCCGCTCCCAGGTGTAGTCCAGCCGCTCCAGCAGATACGGAATCCAGCCGATGCCGCCTTCGGACAGCATGAACTTCAGCTTCGGGTGACGTTGCAGCACACCGGAGAACACCAGGTCGGCGGTGCTCCACATCAAGTTGGTCGAGAACGTTGCGATGGCCACGGCGAACGGCGCGTTGGGGTCGTAGGAGCCGGCCGCGAACGAAAAGCCGGGGACGTATCCCCCGGAGCCGAAATGCAGGCACACCGGCATGTCCGCGGCCTCGAGCGCATCCCAGAGCACCTCCCAGTGGGAGGGATCGTGGAACGACGGCAGGCCCAGCGGCACGGGGCTGTCGGGGAAGGACACCGCCTTGGTGCCGATGCGCGCCAGCCGTTCCACCTCATCGGCGGCCAGCCCGGGATCCCAGGTGGGCAGAATCCCCAACGGAATCAATCGGTCCGGCGCCGTCGCGCACCATTCGTCGATCTGGAAGTCGTTCCAGGCGCGCACGCAGTTCAGCGCGAGGTCCTTGTCCCGGGCGCGCTGGAAGACCCCGCCACCGAATCCGGGAAAGGACGGGAAGGCCAGTGCGGCGTGCACGCCGTCGATGTCCATGTCCTTGACCCGCTCGACGGGGTCGTAGCAGCCGGGGATCATCTGGTCGTAGCGGACCGGTTCCATCCCGTACTCCGCAGGTGGCTTGCCGGCGACCGCGTTGAGGCCGATCTGCGGATAGAGCTGCTCTTCGAACCGCCACACATGGTGGCCCTCAGCGGTTTCGATGATCTGAGGTCCGGCCTGGCAATGCTTCTCGGGCAACCGGTCCTGCCATACCCGGGGATGCTCGATGACGTGGTCGTCCACCGAGATGATCTTCATCCAGTCCTGTAGCGGCATTGCCTGTCCTCCGAGTCCAACACTCTGTCCGCAGCCGGTGGCCCGGCCGCCCCCGTCATCCGCGTGGCAGCCCCAGTGCCCGCTCGGCGATCACGTTGCGCAACACCTCGTTGGTGCCGCCGGCGATGGTGAACGCACGCGCGTAGAGGAAGCCGTCCTGCCACCATCCGTCGTCCCACACCTCGGGGTCCCCCTCGACCCGGATGCCGTCATGGCCCTGCAGCTCGAACCCGAATTCGTGGAGCGCCAGGTTGATTTCGCTGAACAGGATCTTCGACACGGGTGCGTCGCCGAAGTCGCCGGTGCCGTGCAGCGACCTGCTGTCCCCGAACGCCGAGACCAGCGCGTTGACGTGGACGTCGGCGGCCAGTTTGCCGATCTCCTGGCGGATGTCGTCGCGGTCGATCGCCGAGCCGCCGTCGCAGCTGATCTCGGTGGCCAGGCGGACGAGCCTGTCCAGCGCGCCGAACAGCGACGCGCCGCCTCCCGCGCTGGAACGCTCGTGCGCCAGGCTCGCGGTGGTCACCGCCCAGCCCCGGTTGACCTCGCCGATGACCCGGTCTGCGGGGATGCGCACGCCGTCGAGGAAGACCTCGTTGAAGTCCGACGTGCCGGTGATCTCCCGCAGCGGCCGCACGGTGACGCCGGGTGTCGTCATGTCGAGTGCGAACGCGGTGATGCCCGCGTGTTTGGGGGCGTCGGCGTCGGTGCGGGCCAACAGGTAACCCCAGTCGGCGTGCTGACCGTTGGTGGTCCAGACCTTCTGCCCGTCCACCACGTACTCGTCGCCGTCCAGGCGGGCCCTCGTGCGCAGGCCGGCGAGGTCGCTGCCCGCGTCGGGCTCGCTGAAGAGCTGACACCAGATGTGCTCCCCCGACCGGATCCGCGGCAGGAAGTAATCCTTCTGCTCGGTGCTGCCCGACGCGATGATCGCCCCTGCCGCAAGCAATCCGCCGCCCACCGGTCCCGCCGCACCCGCCCGGACCAGCTCGTCGGCGACCACCGACTCATGGAGCGGATGCGAATCGGCCAGGCCGCCGTACTCGACGGGCCAGTTCACTCCCAGCAATTGCTCGGCGAACAACAGCCCGGTCCACTCACGCAGCGCGGGCACCTGGTCCGGCTCGGGTGCGCGGACCCCGGTGCGCGCCTGCCTCGGCGGGGCGTGCCGGGCGGCCAGATCGCGGACACGCCCTCGCAGTGCGCCCAGTCCCGCGTCCTGAGTGAGTTGCAAAGCGTCCTCCGCTGTCCGATCCCGCAAGCCTGATTGAGCTTAATCAGTATCCTGTATCTTTGTGAAGGGTTTCGCGGCCCCGACCCCGATCACCTCCTCCCAGTTAAGGAGCGCCTGTGAACTTCGAGCTCACCGACGAACAACGAGGGCTGGTCGATTCCACCCGCGCGCTGCTGGCCAAACTCCACTCGGTGGACAGGGCCCGCGGGCTGCTCGACGGCACCGAAGGCTTCGACGCCCAACTCTGGGACCGCGGCGCCGATCTCGGCTGGCCTGCGCTGGGGATCGCCGAGAACGACGGCGGCCTCGGACAGCGCCCCGTCGACCTGGCGCTGGTGGCGGTCGAACTGGGTTACGGCCTGGCCGCGACTCCGTTCATCCCCGTCGTCGTGACCGCGGACGCGGTGAGCCGATCCGACGTCGGCGACAAAGACAAGCTGCTGCAAGCGATCTCCGAAGGGTCGCTGATCGCCGCCTGGGCGTACGCGGAGTTCGGCCGGTCCTGGGGCGCGGCGAGCATGGGCACCGTCGCGCACCGCCACGACGGCGGCTACCTGCTCCGCGGCTCGAAGGTGTCGGTTCAGGACGCCGACGCGGCCCACCTGCTGCTCGTCGACGCCGTCCTCGACGGTTCGCCGCCCGATTCCTCGTGCCCGCCGACAGCGTCGGGGTGCGCATCGACCGGCAACGCACCCTCGACGTCACCCGCAGTTACTGCGATGTCACCTTCGACGACGTGGCGGTCGACTCCACGGCACTGTGCGCGGCCGGCGGACCGGCCGCACAGTCACTCGCCGAATCGATGCGTCTGCACACCGTGCTGCTGTGCGCCGAGCTCGTCGGCATCGGGCAGCGGCTCCTCGCGATGACCGTCGACTACGTCAAGGAACGGGTCCAATTCGGCCGCCCGGTCGGCAGCTTCCAGGCCGTCAAACACAAGTGCGCCGACATGCGGATCTGGGTACAGGCCAGTACCGCCGCGACCTACCACGCCGCGATGGCGCTCGACGGTGACCCGCAGGACGCCGACCGTGCGGTCAGCGTCGCCAAGGCCTATGTCTCCGACGCGGCCGGCCGCATCGCCGGCGAGGCGCTGCAACTGCACGGCGGGATCGGTTTCACCTGGGAGCACGACCTGCATCTCTTCCTGCGGCGGGCACGCACGGACGCGCTGCTGTCGGGCGACACCCGCTTCCACCGTGAACGGCTCTGCCACCTACTGGAATCGGCGCAGGCGTAACCGGATTCAGCCGGCCGCGCCCAGTTCGTCCAGGGCGTGCGCGGCCCCGCGGTTCAGCGGCACCGGATCGGTGTCGCGGGCGGTCTCCAGGTTGATGCCCTTCGCGGCGCCGACCACCTGCTCCAGTTGCGGCTTCCGGTCGAACAGCGTCCTGGTCAGCACACAGGCCAGGTTCGCGTCCAGGTCGTCGCGCACCAGCAGCATGTTCGCCACCACGATGGTCTTGACGTCGCCGGGCAACTGGTAGGTCGCGGCGGGGATGACGCCCTCCTCGTAGGCGGGGCTGATCTCGGCCATCCGGGACAGCTGCGGGGTGATGTCGAGGAAGACCACCTCGTTGCGCGACGTGGTGAGCAGGTCGGTGATCCCCGGCGTGGGCAGCCCGCCGGACCAGAACAGCGCGTCGATGGAGCCGTCCTTCATGCCGTCCACGGTCTTGGTGAGATCGAGGCGCTGGGCGGCGACATCGGCAGCCGGGTCGAGTCCGGCCGACTCCAGCAGCCGGTTGGCGATGACCTCGGTGCCCGATCCCGGCGAGCCCGTCGAGACCCGTTTGCCGCGCATGTCCGCGATCGAGGTGATGCCGCTGTCGGTGCGCGCGATCACCTGGGTGTAGTTCGGGTAGATGCGCGAGATCGCTTGCACCGGCTGCTTTTCCCCATCGAAACTGCCCGTGCCCTCGACCGCGTCGGCGGCGGTGTCGGCCAGCGAGAACGCCACCTGATAGCTGCCGCCGACGAGCTGCTGGATGTTCTGCACCGAGGCGCCGGTCTCGGCGGCCGTGGCCTTGACCGTGCCGTCGGTGGCCACCGAGATCTGCTCGGCGTACGCGTTGCCGAGCGAGAAGTACACCCCCGTCGAGTTGCCCGTCGCGATGCTGACCCGGGTGTCCGGCCCGACCTCGCAGGTGATCTCGCCGCCGGAATCGGCGGTGGGGGCGTCCTGCCTGCCACCGCAACCGGCCGTCGCGGCCGCGGCGCACACCACCGCCGCGAGGCCGGCCAAGGTTCTCGTCGCACGTCTCATGTCCGTCTCCTCTTGTCGGTGATGAAGGTCGGCGCGACTGCCCCGAGCAGACACACCAGTCCCGCCGCGATCGTGACGGGGTGCAGGAACAGCAGCAGCAGTGCGCCGAGTGCGCTGAGCGAGCGCGCGATCGGACCGAGCGCACCGACCCCGAGGGCCCAGCCGCCGGCCGCGAACGACAGCGCGACGATGCCGGCGCACGCCGCGGCGGAAGCCCACAGCACACCGAGCACCGGACCGCGGCCCAGCAGATACTCGCCGGGCGTGGTCAACACGAACGCGATCGGCACCAGGAACGCAGGCGCGGCGTACCGCAGCGCCTGCCACATCGTGGGGATCGCACGACCCCCGGTGACCGCCGACGCGCCGACCGCTGCGAGCGCGGTCGGCGGGGTGACCTCGGACAGCACCGAGTAGTAGAAGACGAACATCGCGGCGGCCGGCGCGGGCACGTCGAGGGCGAGCAGGGCCTGCCCGATGATGACCCAACCGATCACGAACGACGCCGTCACCGGTATCGCCAACCCGAGAAGGGCCAGCGCCACCGCGGCGAACACAGCGGTCAGCGCCAGGACCACGGTTCGGTTGTCGGTGAGCGAGTCCACCCCGCCCACCAGAACGGACGAGAATTGCGATCCCAGACCGGTTTTGGTCGTCATCGCGGTGATGACGCCGGCCGCGGCACAGACCGCGACCACCGGAAGGACCCCACGGACGCCCACGCTCAACGCCTCGAAGAGCCGGCGCGGGGTCAACCGGCCCCGCCGGTCCAGGAAGCTCAGCACGAACGCCAGCGCCGTCGCGTAGACCACCGCCCTGGTGGCCGACATCCCCAGCGCCAGGAACACCACGATCGCGATCATCGAGGCGAAGTGGTAGCCGAACCGGCCCAACAGCTTCCACGCCGACTCGGTGCCGAGGTGGGCCGGTTTCATGCCGAAGCGTCGGGCGTCGATCTCGACGGCCAGCAGGATGCCCAGGTAGTACAGGACGGTGGGGATCATCGCCCAGCCGAGCACCGTGAGGTAGGAGACCTCGAGGTATTCGGCGACGATGAACGCCGCCGCGCCCAGCGTGGGCGGAGACAGCAGCGCACCGACCCCCGCCGCGGCGAGCACCCCGCCGGCACGTTCGGGGGTGTAGCCGGCACTCCTCATGATCGGCCAGGTGATCGCACCGACGGTGACTGCGGTCGCGGTGCCTGAGCCGGAGACGGTGCCGAGCAGAAGCCCCGAGGCGACCGTGGTGCGGCCCGCGGCGCTGCGCGAGCGCCGGAAGGCCGCGACCGACAGGTCGACGAAGAACCGGGCGCCGCCGGACAGCTCGAGCACGGCACCGTAGATGGTGAACAACACGATGTAGGTGGCGGCCACATCGAGTGGCGTGCCGAAGAACCCGCTGCCGGAGTTGTACAGCGCGTCGACGATCTGGTCGAAATCCAGGCCCGCGTGACCGATCGCCCACCCCTGGGGCATCAGCCCGCCGTAATAGCCGTAGGCCAGGAAGGCGCCGCATACCACCGGCAACGCCCAGCCGGTGGTCCGGCGGCAGGCCTCGAGGATGAGGATCAGCAGCAGCGTGCCCATCACGATGTCGGTCGGTACGAGCATGCCCTGACGGTCGAGGAACGCGTTGTATCCGCCGCCGCCGGCGCCGATCCGGATCGGCAGGATCGGATACAGGCAGACCAGCAACGTGATCACGGCCAGCACCCAGTCGAGCGGCCCCGGCCGGTCCCGCGGGTCGAGGCGCTCGCGCCAGCCCGACCGGTAGACCAGGTACACCAACGGCAGCGAGCCGGCCAGGAACACGATCAGGTAGTACTGGCTGCCCTGCGACAGCGGCCGGAAGACCTGCCCGATGGTCAGCAGCGCGACAGCGAACGCCACCCCGGCGACCAGCCGCCCGGTCCAGCCGGACAACTCGCGGGCCGGCTTCTCCTGATCGTCGACCTGGAGCGCCGCAGGCGGCGTGGCAACCACCGTCGGCGGGTTGCCCGGCTCTGTTGCTGAGCTCCGGTCCATTGCATGCAGACGCTATGCCCCGAACACGGTGTCCGGACCAGAATCTCGCAATCACCGGGCGGGACCGGCGCCATCGCGACGTCGTTGACACCTGTGCCGTCATCGAGAACACTCGTTTCCCATGCCGGAAGCCGCCGGGACGTGAGCGCCGAGGCGTGGGCGCGCCTGGTGGACGGGCTGGCGAGCGCGGGGCGGCAGCTCGAGGAAGCCGGCGCGACACTGGACCCGCAGGAACGCGCCGACGGCTACCGTGCGCTGCTGCGCGCGACGAACAATCTGCTCGGCCGCTTCGAGACCGACCCGGAGGCGCCGGAGCTGGTGCCGTTCAACGGTTGGCGGCAGAAGTTCTTCATGGACAACCCCGATTACCGGTACTGGATCGCCGGCATCTCCGGCCGGCACGAGTACCGGCTCACCGGCAACATCGGAGACTCCGTCTACCAGTCGATCACCGCCTACACCGGACGCGGGGTGGCCGATGCGTCGGCGGTGGCGCGCATCGACTCCGACGGACTCGTGGTCGACGACCGTGGCGGATTCACCCTGACGCTGTCCCCCGACCGGCGCTCCTCGCCGTCGCACCTGCATCTGCCCGCCGAGACGACCTCGGTGTGGGTCCGCTTCGTCCACGACCGGCACGACCCGGTCCACGAAGGTGACTGCCGGATCACCCGCTGCGACGAACTCGACCGTGTGCCGGTCCCCGACGCAGCTGAGTTCGCCCGCGACCTGGCGAAGCTGGGAACGGTGCTCGCGCAGGTGCCGACGGTGTTCGAGATGTCCACGGCACGGGACATCAAGTCGCCCAACGCCGTCAGGCACTGGTCGGCGATGACCGGTGGCGCGGCCTTCACCGAGCCGGGCATCCACTATCTGCGGGGCGCATGGGCGCTGAGCCCCGGTGAGGCACTGGTCGTGGAGGGCCCGCCGGTGGACTGCCGGCACTGGAACATCGTGCTCTACAGCAGATTCCTGAATTCACTGGACTACCGGCACCGTCCGGTGTCCCTGACCGGGGCCCACGCCCACACCGCCGGCGGCGCGTATCGTTTCGTCCTGGCCGCCCGGGATCCCGGCATCGCCGGATACGACTGGCTCGACACCGAGGGCCGGACGTTCGGGGTGTTCGTCATGCGCTTCCTGCAGCCCTCGGATACCCCCGAACTCCCCTCCGTGCAGTGCGTACCGATGGCCGACCTGAGGCCGGCATGAGCTGGCAACCGTCCCCTCGCTCGGCAGCGGCGCGCGAGATGTACTGCGCCGCAGAGCAGGACCGCCTGGACCGGCCGCAGCGCTACACCCTCGATCCCGAGACCGTGCTCGACCGCATGGCCGCACGCGGCGAGGTGACACCCGAGGAGTTCGCGCCCGGCTGGCGAGATGGCCTGGAAATGTTTCTCGCCTCGGCGCAGGAGGAGGGCCGGCTCAACGCCGTCGGAGTCCGCACGGCGGTGACGGCCGCGCTGGGCCGGCTCAGCGCAGGCGCGACGATCCGCCGGTGCCATCAGCACAACCCCGCCGCGGGCGACAACGCGGTCCGCTCCCCGATCGTCATCACCGGCGGCTGGCGGACCGGCACCACGTTCCTGTTCCGGCTGCTCGGCCGCGATCCGCGATTGCACGCCCCGCTGCCCGCGGAACTCGTTGCGCCGTGGGCGTTCACGACGCCGTCGGCCCGGAAACCCGCGAAGGCGGCCGCGGCGCGGACCTCGATGTTGCACACCCTCAACCCCGCGATGGCGGTCGTCCATCCGTCGGGACCCGACCTCCCGGAGGAATGCGTCCTGGCGATGGGCACCGACATGCGCAACTGGGGGTTCACGTCGATGTTCCGGGTGCCGAAGTACGCGGACTGGCTCGGCGGCCAGGACTTCGCCGAACCCTATGCGCGGTACCGGGAGATCCTCCAACTGCTCGAACTCGGCGACGACCGGCGATTCGTGCTCAAGGCGCCGGCCCACATGGCCGAACTCGACCATGTCGCATCGACGTTTCCCGGCGCCGTGGTGATCCAGCTCCACCGCGACATCGTCACCACGATCGCATCCGGGGCCAGCCTGTTCGCCGTGTACCAGTCGACCTACAGCGACGCCGTGGACCCTGTCGACGTCGGCCGCAGGCAGGTCGAACAGAGCGAACGCTGGTTCCGGCGCGCCGTCGCGTTCCGGTCCTCGGCCCACCGCGAGCAGGTCACCCTCATCGACGTCGCCTACCGAGATCTCGTCGACCGCCCAGAATCCGTGCTGGAGAGGATCTACGCCGCGGCAGACATGCCGCCCCCGGCGGACCTGAAGGGCTTCGTCGCCGACTACCATCGCGCCCACCCCCGGGATGGGCAGGCCGGCCACCGCTACACCCCGCACGACTTCGGCCTCGATCCCGCGCAATTGCGGGACCGATTCTCGTTCCTGCCCTACGACTGACCAATGTGGCTGACGAGAATCGCTGGCGGGGAACCTCTTCGGAAGAGCGTGCCGCGGCAGTGCGTTCGACCGGCGTTTCGGCGCCGCGCCGCTAGGCTGGTCCGATGACGAGCGACGGGGAGCGCGCGGGGGTCGAGCTGACCAATCTCGATCAGCCGCTGACCGACGCGGCCGGGGCGACCAAACGCGATCTCGTCGACTACCTGGACGCCGTCGCCGACCGCATCCTGCCGGTGCTCGCCGGCAGGCCGCTGACCGTGCTGCGGGCGCTGCCGGGGCGGGCCCCGTTCATGCAGAAGAACGTGCCCAAGTACACCCCGGACTGGGTGCGCACGGTGCCGATCTGGGCGGAGGCGTCCAAGCGGGAGATCCGCTACCCCGTCTGCGACGACCTCCGCACCTTGATGTGGCTGGCCAATCAGCGTGCCGTCGAGTACCACCCGGCGCTCGGGCCGGCCGGCGACATCTACCGCCCGACCCATCTGATCCTCGACCTCGACCCGCCCGACGGCGCCGATTTCGCCGCGGTGGTGGCGGTCGCCCACCTGGTTCGCCAGGCGCTGTCCGACAGCGGGCTGTCGGGCGCGGTGAAGACCAGCGGTTCGCGCGGGCTGCACATCTTCGTCCCGATCGACGACACCGCACCGGTCGACGACGTCGCCGCGGCCACGCGGGCGGTGGCCGCGCGCGCCGAGGCGCTCGATCCGTCGATCGCCACGACCGCGTTCATCGTCTCCGACCGCGAGGACAAGGTGTTCGTCGACGCCACCCGCGCGGGCGGGGCCACCGTCGCCGCGGCCTACAGCCCGCGGTTGCGGCCGGGCACGCCGGTGTCCTTCCCGGTGTCCTGGTCGGATCTGGACCGGGTGCACCCGTCCGATTTCACAGTGCACACCGCCCCGGAAGCGCTCGCCGGGCGCGACCCCTGGGCCGACGCGATGCCGGCGCCGCAACGGCTGCCGGCCGAGCTGATCGAACACGGGCGGACCATCCCGGTCGCACGCGTCGCGGCGATGCACGAGGGGAAACGGCGCGCCAGGGCGCGACGCTCGGGCGAGGATCCCTAGGACGCCCTACCCGCCGGTCGGCTTGACCACCGTCACCCTGGTCAGCCCGCTGATGGTGAGCACCGGTAGCAGGATCGGGTTCACCAGCAGCTCAATCGATTCCGCGTACTCGAAGAGCACGTTGATGGCGCCGCTGTCGAGGTAGCCCACCGCGCTCAGGTCGACGAGCAGTGTCTGTCCGTCGGGCCCGACCGCGGCGTCGACGGCCTCGGCGAATCCGGCGATGTTGCTCATGTCCAGCTCGCCGACAACCGTCAGCATCATCGAGCCGTCGCCCTGACGGTCGGTGTGCAGGCTCAGCGGGGTGGGCATCAGTGAATCCTGGTGTTCATGCGCACCGTGGTGCCGGTGGACTGGGTGTCGATGGTGACATCCTGCATCAAGGCCTGCATCAGCGCGATGCCCCTCCCCCGATGCAGCGCCGGCACCTCTGCGGGCGCCTTCCAGGTGCCGGAGTCGGCGATGGTCACGAACACCGTGTCGGGCAGCGCCGTGGCACACAGCCGCACCGTCCCGTCGGGACTCTCGCGATGCCCGTGCTCGATGGAATTGGCCAGTGCCTCCCCGACTGCGATCAGCACATCCAGCGCCTGCTCCTGCGAAACCCCCACGGCGGTCAGCCAATCCCGCAGCACGGCCCGGCTGCCGGCCAACTCCGCCACGTCCGCGGGAAACTCGAGATCGAGCGGGGCGGGCTGGCGGTAGAGAAGCAGTGCCACGTCGTCGTGGTAGCCGTCGGCCGGTGCGAGCCGCGACATGATCACATTCGCCAGCTCGTCCAGCGCGGTGGTGCGGTTGTCCTGCACGACGTCGGTCGCGCGGGCGATCCCGTCGTCGATCGACTCCCGTCTGCGTTCGACCAGACCGTCGGTGTACAGCAGCAGGGTGGCCCGCGGCGGCATCGTCTCCCGGGCCTCGGTGCGGTGCGGCGGTTTCGTCAGCCCCAGCGGTGTCGCGCGCGCCCCCTCCAGCAGTCGGGTGGAACGGTCCGCGGTCACCAGGATCGGGGGCGGGTGACCCGCGCACGAGTACACCAACTCGCCGTTCTGCGGGTCCAGCACCGCACAGAAGGCCGTCGTGCACCGTGCTCCCGGCAGCCGCGCCGCGAATCGGTCCAGCGCCGACAGCGCCGCGGCCGGGCTGGGGTGTTCCAGCAGCAGCGCGCGGCAGGCGCTGCGCAGCTGACCCATGATGGTGGCGGCGGTGAGGCCGTGGCCGACGCAGTCACCGACGATCAGCCCGATCTTGCCGTCGTCGAGGTCGACGACGTCGTACCAGTCGCCGCCGACCTGCAGCGGACTGGTCGCCGGCTGGTACCGCACGGCGAACCCGCTGGACAGCGCCGGGCCGAGGATCGCGTGCTGAAGGGCCAGTGCCGTCTCGCGCTGCTGATCGATCTGGTGCACGCGTTGCAGCCCCTGGCCGAGCCGGCGGCGAGCACCGTGAGCAGCGTGTGGTCGTCCGAGGTGAACCGCCGGTGCTCGAACAGCTCGATGTACATCACGAGCACGCCCCGCGGATGCCGCAGCGCCACCCCGGCCGCGCCGGTGGTCGAGGTGTCCGGGTCGAGCAACTGGCCATCGCGCAGCGCGGTGATCGCCGCGCGGGTCTGCGGTGACAGGTCACCCCAGGTTGCCGGTTCCCCGACGCACCCCAGATGCGGCTCCCCGGCGTCGTCGTCGCGGTCCTCGTCGTCGGGCCAGGTGGCGGCCAGGACGCGCCGCGCACCCCACACGGCGGCGAATTCCTCGGTGGCCGCCAGCACCGCGTCGTCGAGCGTGTCCGATTGCGAGAGCTGCTGAGTCAGTGAGGCCAGCGCGGTTTCGCGCTGCACGATGTAGTGCTCGGCACTGACGTCGCGCAGGGTTCCGACGACGACCTCCCGGCCGGTCTCGGGATCCTCGGCGTGGGCGAAGGTCACCGCCATCCACAGCCGGTGCCCGTCGCGGTGGGTCACCGGCACCGCGCTGATGCTGCCGTGCGGTTCCGACAGCACGGTGTTCAACGCATCCCTGGTCCGCCGGTGCGCCTCGGGATCGTGCTCTGCCGACGGCCACCACGGGTGTACCGGCCGGTACGGCAGCCCGGCGGCGTCGAACCCGAGCATGTCGGCGAAAGCGGAGTTGATCTCCACGACGGCACCCTGATCGTCACAGACGAAGAAGGCCTCCTGCAGCGAGTCGACCAGTGCCGAGCGCCAGCGGGCGTGGTGCGCGCGCAGCCGGGCCAGTTCGACGCTGGTGCGCACCCGTGCCAGCAACTCCGCGGCGGCGAAGGGTTTGACAAGGTAGTCGTCGGCACCGGCGCGCAGGCCGCTGATCGACGCCTCCTGGCCGGCGCGCGCCGAGAGCAGCAGCACCGGCAGGGCCGCGGTGCGCCCGTCGGTGCGCAGTTCGGCCACCAGCCCCAACCCGTCGAGGCGCGGCATCATCACATCGCTGATCACGATGTCGGGCGGGCTGGCCCGGATCTTCTCCAACGCCTCGACGCCGTCGACGGCGGCCTCCACCCGGTAGCCGTCGGCGCTCAGCAGCCGGCTCAGATACTCGCGCATGTCGGCGTTGTCGTCGGCGACCAGCACCCGCGCCGGGTTCGCCGATCCCGTCGCGGTGGTAGCGACTCCTGTTGGGGCACCGAAAGACTCGGAGATCGCCTGATCGTGTTCGCCGGGGATCCAGCGCAGCGCCTCCTCGACGTAGGCGTCCGCAGCGCTCGCGGTGGCCCGGTCCTCCCCGGCCGGGGCGAGCGCGGCGTCGGGCAGGTGCGCGGCGCCGAGCGGCAGCCGGACGGTGAACGTGGTTCCGCGGCCTTCGACGCTGTCCGCACCGATCGTGCCGCCGTGCAGCCCGATCAATTCCTTGACCAGCGCCAGCCCGATGCCGCTGCCCTCGTGGGAGCGGGCCCTCGCGTTCTCGATGCGGTGAAAGCGCTCGAACAGCCGCGGCATCTCCGCGGCGGGCACCCCGGAACCGGTGTCGGCGACGGTGACGACGGCGTCGGGCCCGTCCTTGCGCACCCGGACCGACACCGTGCCGTCGAAGGTGAACTTCAGCGCATTCGACAACAGGTTGAAGATCACCTTCTCCCACATGTCGCGATCGACGAACACCGGTTCGCGCAACGGTTCGCAGTCGACGTCGAACACCAGCCCGGCACGCTCCATCGCCGAGCGGAACACGCTGGCGAGTTCGCCGGTCAGCGTGCCGAGGTCCACCGGCCGGTAGAGAGCCTGGGCGCGGCCGGCCTCGATCCGGGAGAAGTCCAGCAGCGTGTTGACCAGCTTGGCCAGTCGTAACCCGTTGCGCCACACCACGTCCAGCTCCCGGCGGGCACTGTCGTCGACTCCGTCGGCGCGGCGCAGCTCGGAGACCGGGTCCAGGATCAGCGTCAGCGGGGTGCGGAACTCGTGGCTGATGTTGGAGAAGAACGTGGTCTTGGCCCGGTCGACTTCGGCGAGTTCCTCGGCCCGGCGCTGCTGGGCCCGGTAGCTGCGGGCCAGGCCGATGCCCGCGGCGATGTGGGCGGCCACCAGGGTGACGAAGCCGCGATAGGACTCGTCCAACAGCCGGTAGCGGTTCAGCGCGGCGACCAGGAAGCCGCTGGGCGAACCGCCCTGGTGCAGCAGCGGCACGACCAGTGCCTGCACCGGTGGCTCGCGCCAGTCCCCGGTCGGCAGCGCGGGATACTCGTCCGTGCCGAGATCGACCAGAACCGATTCGCCGCGCGCCGATTCGGCCAGTGGCCACCGCCCGTCGTCGGGAGTCGAGCCGCCGGCGCGCAGCCGCGCCGGCACCGCGGGATGTCCCGCCGCGATGCCGCTCGTGCCCGCCAATCGAGCCGACCCGTCGTCGTCGAACAGATAGGTCAGCGTGAAGGGCAGGTCCCGCAGGTTCTGGGCCAGCTGCTCGTCGACGAAGCTGAGGATGTCCTCCTCGGCGCGCACCAGGCTGGGATCCGAACCGAGGTCGCGCAGTGTCGCCATGCGTCGCTCGCCGATCACCTGGGTGGTGTCCTCGCTGACCACGCACAGCATCCCGACCACGCGGCCGTCGTCGTCGCGCAACGGGCTGTAGGAGAACGTGTGGTAGGTCTCCTCGACGTAGCCCGACCGCTGCAGGAACAACAGCAGTGCGGTGTCCCACGTCGCCTCGCCGGTGGAGAACACCCGCTCGATCCGCGGGCCGATGTCGTCCCAGATCTCCGCCCACACCTCGCGGGCCGGCCGCCCCAGCGCCCACGGGTACTTACGGCCCAGGGTGTCGCGCCGGTACGCGTCGTTGCAGAAGAACGTCAGCTCCGGTCCCCACGCCATCCACATCGGGAACCGGGAGGACAGCAGAATGCTCACCGCCGTCCGGAGGCTCTGCGGCCACCGGGCCGGCGGGCCGAGTGGCGTCGCCGTCCAGTCGACCTCGGCGTGGTCGCGGCCGATCTGGCCAACGTCGGCGAAAAGACCTGCCGGCGAGGGCTTCCCGATATCCGCGCTGCTCATCACAGACCTTCGCTCGATGTCAGGGCATCCGTCACCGTGGGATAGGGCCGCAGCACCTCGTCGAGCTTGGTGACCTCGATGGGCCGGATCACCTCCGCGTTCGCGGCGACCACCCGGACCGCGACGCCGCGGCCGTCACCGGCCTCGACGCTGTCGAGCAGCGCGTTCAATCCGGCACTGCCGAAATAGGTGACGTCGTTGAGCTCGACGACCAGTACCCGCGACGGCCGGGCGAGCGCGTCGGCGGTCGCGGCCTGCAGCGCCGCGGTGAGCCGCTGCACGGTGCCGGTGTCGATCTCGCCTCCGACGTGGACGATCACGGCGCCGTCGCGCTCTTCCTGCATGATGTTCAGCGATTTCACGGGTTCGGCGACACTTACTCGACGCGCTGGTGCGCGGTCAGGAGCAGATGGTCGAACTGCCTGCGCAGATCGTCGCCGCGCAGCTCCACCCGGTGGAACTCGGCGACGATCTGACCGGCGAGCGCGCGAAGTTTGGTGTTCGTCTGCTGAGACCGCCACTGCAACAGCTCGAACGCCTGGCCCTCGTCGATGCGGTACACCAGCATCAGCGCGCCCTTGGATTGTTCGATGGCCGCGCGAGCGGCGAACAGGTCGGGCAGCGAGGTGTTCAGGACGTCGCGGCGGGTCTGGTCGAGCGCGTCGGTCAGGTCGACGTAATAACCCTCGGTGCCGACGACCGCGCCACTGTCGTCGAACATCCTGTCGCCCAGCACGAGAACGCTGTGTTCGCGGTGGTACGTGTCGAGGAGGCGGTGCCGGCTGGAGAACGCCCCGCCGGAGTGCAGCGCGCGGTCGAGCAACTCCTGCACATGCCTGCGGTCGTCGGGATGCTTGTGCGAGAGCAGCAGTTCGGTGGTCGGGGTGACCGTGCCGGGCTCATAGCCGTGCATCCGGGCCACCTCGTCAGACCACTCCCACCGTTGGCCGACGAACCAGAACCGGAAGCCGCCGATGTGAAGATCGCCGCCCGCCCGAGGCGACTCGTGGGCAGAAGACCCCCACTCACACGACTGATCGGCACGCGGCATTGCCGCATTATTCCACTTCAGCGCATTTGGCAAACACGGTGCGCCGGACAGGCCGACCGCGGTCGGCGCGGCTGTGGCTCCACGGCACCCGGCCACCGGAACGACGTCGTCGACGAGGAGGCCGGCAGGTCGCCGGGGAACATCCCGTCGTGCGGCTCGGCAGACCGATCGCATCACCAACCACCGCCGAACCTGCCGTTTTCCCTGAGGGAACCGGTCGAATGCGGATAGCATCACCGCGGAGCGCGGCTGCGGCGCGCGCGAAACCCGGGGACGGTGCGATGCCGTCGTCCGGCGTCCGCCACGGACCTGCCGTCCGGCACCCGGAAGCGATGACGCGCAGCCAGGACACACGCCTGGCAACGGAGGCCGCCCCGCGGTACGCAGCCCGGCGAGAGGCCGGGATCCTCACCTGAGGGGGTGATGGGCACAGAAAGAGGTAGTCGCTCCCCGATGTGGGCGAGCCGTCGGCGGGCGACCGTGTTTGCAGCCGTCGGCCAGTCCGCGGCACCCGTCGACAGATTCGAGGACACAGATGACCACCGCCGATACCGATGTGACGGGCGAACCCGACGCCGACCGTCAGCTCAAGGCCCGCCACCGCGCGCTGTGGGCCTCGGGCGACTACCCGGCCGTCGCTGCGGAACTGATCCCCGCGCTCGGGGCACAGCTCGTCGAAGCCTGCGGCATCGGCCCCGGCCAGCGGGTGCTGGACGTCGCCGCGGGCTCGGGAAACGCCGCGATCCCGGCCGCTGCGACCGGCGCGCGCGTCGTGGCCAGTGACCTGACCCCGGAGCTGTTCGACGCCGGGCGTGCCACCGCCGCGCAGCGCGGCGTGGAACTCGACTGGGTGGAAGCCGATGCGGAAGCGATGCCGTTCCCCGACAACGAGTTCGACGTCGTGATGTCCTGTGTGGGCGCGATGTTCGCGCCCCATCACCAGGCCACCGCAGACGAACTGGTCCGGGTCGCCCGTCCCGGCGCGACCATCGGCCTGATCAACTGGACGCCGGAGGGCTTCATCGGCAACCTGTTCGCCACGATGAAGCCCTACGCCGCCCCGCCACCGCCGGGTGCGAGTCCCGCGCCGTTGTGGGGCAGCGAGGACCACGTACGGAAGTTGTTCGGCGACAAGGTCGGCGATCTGACGATGCACCGCCGGTCGATCCTGATGGACCGCTGCGCGACACCTGCGGAGTTCCGCGAATACTGGAAGTCCCACTACGGACCCACGATCGCGGTGTACGGCTTCAACGCCGAGGATCCCGATCGATTGTCGGCGCTGGACCGCGATTTCCTGGCATTCCTGGAGCAGTGGAACACCTCGGGGCAGCCGGACCGGACCGCCTACGAGGCTGAGTATCTGTTGGTGACGGCCACCAAGCGCTGAGCCCTCACGCGTTCGCCGGGGCGGTGCCGGAGAACCGCCGGGTGACGAAGTACAGCAGCACACCGACCCCGAGCAGCAGCGCCGCCAGCAACCAGACCTTGCCGCTCTGCTGCGTCATCAACAGCACGCACGAACCCACGCCGAGGGCCGGAACGAACGTCCACACCCGGTAGTGGTCGTGCTCGACGTGGTCGCGCCGCAACATCAGCACCGAGACGTTCGCGGCCAGGAACACGAACAGCAGTAGCAACACCACGGTCTCGGCGAGCATGGACAGGTCACCGACCAGTGTGAGCAGCATCGACACCGCCGTCGTCGCGAGGATGGCGACCCATGGGGTGCGCCTGTTGGGCAGTACCCGGGACAGCACGTCGGGCAGCAGGCCCTGCTCGGCCATCCCGAAGCCCAACCGGCTCGACATGATCATCGTCAGCAGCGCGCCGTTGGCGACCGCGATCAGCGCGATCAGGCTGAAGAGCCAGTCCGGCACCCCGACGCCGGAGGCCGACACCACCTCGAGCAGCGGCCCGGAGGACTGCGAGAGTTCGTCAGAGGGCAGCGCGACCGCACTGGCCAGACCGACCAGCGCGTACACCACGCCGGCGGTGAGCAGTGCCCCGAACAACGCCGCCGGGTACACCCGTCGCGGGTTCCTGATCTCCTCGACGACGTTGGCCGAGGTCTCGAAACCGACGAACGAGTAGTACGCCAGAATCGCGCCGCCGAGGATCGCCAGGCCCGGCGAGGCGCCGTCCGGCAGCGTGACGGCGCGGCCGATGTCGCCGTCCCCGCGCCCCAGCATCATCGCGACCACGGCGATCACGATCACCAGGCCGGTCAGCTCGATCGCGGTCATGACGACGTTGGTCTTGAGCGATTCGCTGATGCCGCGGGCGTTCAGGCAGGCGACAAGGGCCAGGAACACCAGCGCCGCGACGACGACCGGGACGTCGACGAACGTCGCGAGGTAGTCACCGGAGAACGCCAGAGCCAGACCCGCGGCGCTGGTCACGCCCGCGGCGAGCATGCTGAATCCGACCAGGAACGCGATCAGCGGTTTTCCGAACGCACGCTCGGCGAACACCGCCGCGCCTCCCGCACGCGGATACTTCGTCACCAGCTCGGCGTAGGAGCCGGCGGTCAGCAACGCCAGCAGCATCGCGACCACCAGCGGTGCCCACAGCACCCCGCCGACCTCCGCCGACAGCTTCCCCATCAGCGCGTACACGCCGGCGCCGAGCACGTCGCCGAGGATGAACAGGAACAGCAGCGGACCGGTGATCTTGCGCGCCAGTTTGGTCGAACCCGCGCTCACCTCCGTGGTGTCGGAAGACATGCGTCGCCTCCTTGTCGCGATGTGCTCACCCGGACTCCGCGCTGAGCCGTAGAGGCAGATACCCCGAAGCGCGAAATCGACACCCCGGGCTCAGCCGGGCCGGCTGCCGACCTCCAGCCCAGCCAGTTCCGAGGTGCCCTCGAAGATCGTCCGGCCCCACTCGCGCACCCGGCAGTGCAGGCGCCCGGCGAGGTACTCGTAGTCCGAGTCGATGTTGCGCCGCTCGGCGGGCAACGGGACCGGCAGCACGTGCGGACCTTCCGGGATTCCGTAGCCGTCCAGCTCCACGCGCAACCGCGGGGTCCTCGCGTCGACGTGCCAGCGCTCGCCGTCACACTCGTTGGTGACCAGCGCCGGCGGGGTGATCCTCAGCACCCGCTCGCCGATCCGGACGACGACCCCGGTGACGTCGCGGCGCAGGGGGCCGAACTCCAGCAGGCCGCCCGAGAACGCCACCGACACGTCGGCGTCACCGAAGTCGTGCGCCTGGCCCCACCACCAGCGGCGCGGGAACCCCGCACCCCAGTTGCGTTCGCAGTACAGCGTCGCGTCGGTGAGGTCCCAGCGCTGATCCCCGCACGAGACGGTGCCGGTGGCCTTGCCGCCCAGCCGGTAGGGATGCCAGTACTGGTTGAGAAACGGCACCGACGAGAACACGCCGCCGCCGCCGAAGGCCAGCGGCCAGGCCGACTCGTCGTGGAACCTCAGGTCCACCTCGACGTCGTCGATGGCCAGCCGCAGACGATCACGATCGGCGTGCAGCCGGTTCCCGTCCGACTGGGCGGCGACCTCGAACCGCTCGGAGGCCGCAGTGGTCCCGCCGATCTCGGCCGAGCGCACCACCGCACCCGGGTGCGCAGCGATCGCGGCGGTCGACCAGTCGCCGTCGGGATGGCGGTTCACGCTGCACAGCGCGACCACGACGCGCCTCGACGTCGGGTCGGACAGTCGCCAGAACCAGCCCTCCATCTCGGTGCCGTGCGTCGGCAGCGGGTCGCCGAAGGGCACGTCGGCACCGCTGCGACGGTAGAGCGACACCATCTGGCGGCCTGTGCGTGTCACGAGCGAGGAGACATCCACACCGGCGTCCATACCCACTGACCGGCTGAAGTTCACAGCGACGTCGGCGTCTCGGCGCGGGGTCTGCCCGAAAGCCCGTGCGCGACCGGTTCCGCAGACAGAATGGCCGGATGCGCTTCGGTAGCTTCATGGCCCCGTTCCATCCGGTCGGGCAGAACCCCACCCTCGCCCTCGAACGGGACCTCGACCTGATCGTCGCGATGGACCGCCTCGGATTCCACGAAGCGTGGGTCGGTGAGCACCACTCGGCGGGATTCGAGATCATCGCCTCCCCCGAGGTGTTCATCGCGACGGCCGCCGAACGCACGAAGCACATCAGGCTGGGCACCGGGGTCAGCTCGCTGCCCTACCACCACCCGCTGCTGCTCGCCGATCGCATGGTGCTGCTGGATCATTTGACCCGGGGGCGGGTGATGCTGGGTTGCGGGCCCGGCCAACTCACCTCGGATGCGCACATGATGGGCATCCCCGCCGACGAGCAGCGACCGCGCATGGAACAGTGCCTGGACGCGATCATGCGGCTGCTGCGCGGGGAGACCGTCACGATGCACACCGATGGGTTCACGCTGCGGGACGCCCGGCTGCAGATGCTGCCCTACAGCGAACCGTGCTTCGACGTGGCCGTTGCCGCGTCGTTCTCTCCCACCGGCCCGCGCGGCGCGGGCCGCCACGGCATCGGCATGCTCTCGATCGCGGCCACGGCCCGGCAGGGCATGGACCTGCTTGCCCAGCACTGGGATACCTGGCAGGAGGTGGCCCGCGAGAACGGCCATGTCGCCGACCGGTCGAAGTGGCGGCTGGTGGGCCCGATGCATCTGGCGGAGACCCGCGAGCAGGCCGAGCGCGACGTGGAATACGGGATCGCGCAGTTCTCGCAGTACTTTTCGCACATCCTGCCCGCCGGGCCGGTGCAGGGCGACACACCCGCCGAGATCATCGCGAACAATCACGCGACCGGTTTCGCGGTGATCGGCACCCCGGACGACGCGATCGCCAAGATCGAGGAACTGGTCGAGGCGAGCAACGGCGGGTTCGGCGCGTTCCTGTTGTTCGACCACGACTGGGCGCCGCCCGCGGCCAAACTACACAGCTATGAGCTGTTCGCGCAGTATGTGATTCCGCACTTCACCGGGCAGCTCACCGCGCCGACGGCCTCCCGCGACTGGGTCACCGAAAGCGGCCGCACGTTCGTCGACCAGGCGGCGCACGCGATCGGCAAGGCGATCGAGGATCACGCGGCCGAACAGCGCGCCCCTCACCCGGCGGCGAATTAAGCACTCCCGGAACGGAATCGATGACCGATCGACACCGCGATCTCAGTGCTGCGCTGCGTGACCAACTCGACCGGTGGAAGCTGCGGACCGACGGCCCGATCCGCGAGGGTCCGGCGTCGCTGGTGGCACCGGTCGTCACCGCGGACGACGTCCCCGCCGTCCTCAAGGTCGGTGCGCGTGACAGCCCCGCCGGTCACGAGCATCTCGTGCTGCGGCGCTGGGGTGGCGACGGAGCGGTACGGCTGCTGCGCGCCGACCCGCCGCAGCACGCGGTCCTGCTGGAGAGGCTGCACCCGCAGTCGCTGACGGAAAGGCCGGACTCCGAGGCGTGCGAGATCGTCGCCGGCCTCTACCGCCGGCTGCACGTGCCGCCGATGCCGCAACTGCCTTCGCTGCACGAGCAGATTGCCCAATGGATCGACTCCGCCGACCGCTTACCCCGCCGTTCTCCGCTTCCGCACCGGCTGGTCGAGCAGGCGGCGGCCCTGGCTCGCGAATTGACCTCGGACTCAGTCGATTCGGTCGTGCTGCACGGCGATCTGCACTCCGGCAACGTGTTTGCCGCGGACCGCCTGCCATGGCTGGCCATCTCGCCCGAGCCGATGAACGGGGACCCGCACTACGAGTTGGCTCCGATGCTGTGGCACCGCTGGGACGAACTCACCCACGATGTCCGCGACGGTGTGCGCCGCCGCTTCTACACTCTCGTCGACACGGCGGGTCTCGACGAGGACCGCGCCAGGGCCTGGACGCTGATCCGCGTGGTGTGGACCGCCACCCGGGAACCGGTGTCCGACACCCACGCCGGCGCAGACGCGCTGACCAGATACGTGGCGGTCGCCAAGGCCGTGCAGGACTGAACCACGACGAACCGGAAGGTGGCTGGGCGGATGGGCTCGACCGACGCGGCACTGCAGGAGATGCTCGACGAGCATCAGCTTCTCAAGCTGGTGCATCGCTACTGCCGCGCCGTCGACCGCGGTGACGTCGACACACTGAGGAGCCTGTACGACACCGGCGCACAGGACGCCCACGGCGGATTCTCGTCGGGATCGGCGAGCGCGTTCGTCGACCAGATCGCGGCGGCACGGCCCTACCTGCGCGCGATGCCCCGTCGCCGAGGAACCTCGGCCATCCGATCACCAGGGACACCGCCGAGGGCAGCCCCGGCCCGGAGGATCCCTCGCACAGCTTCTTCACGCTGTTAAAGGAGTGAAAGCTGTGACTAACGGGTACTGACCGAGGGTCATCGTCCAACCACGCCCGGTCGAGGAGAGGTCCGTGAGCGTCCGAAGCACCACCCTGTCCACGATCACAGCCACCGCGGCGACGGCGCTGATGACGGCCGGAGCGCTGCTCGGTGCGCCGACCGCGGCCGCGGCCCCGCAATGCCACGACGTGGAGGTCGTGTTCGCCCGGGGCACCGACGAACCCCCCGGCCTCGGGGTCGTCGGCAAGTCACTCGTCGACACGCTGCGACCGATGATCAAAGACCAGACGATCGGCACCTACGCCGTCCGCTACCCCGCGTCCTGGGACTTCCTCCAGGTGGCCACCGGCGCCAACGACGCCAGCAGGCGTGTGCAGACCATCGCCGCGAACTGTCCCGACAGCAGGATCGTGCTGGGCGGTTACTCGCAGGGCGCCGCCGTCATCGACGTCGTGGCCACCGCCCCGATCGCCGGGCTCGGCTACACCGCCCCACTGCCCGCCGCCGTGGTCCCGCATGTCGCGGCGATCGCGGTGTTCGGCAACCCGTCGGCACGCCTCGGCAGGCCCCTGACCCTGCTGAGCCCGGACTTCGGTGCCCGCACCGCCGATCTGTGCAACACCAACGATCCGGTGTGCTCACGCGGCGAGGATTTCTCCGCCCACGTGCGCTATCCGCAGTCGGGGCTGGTCAAACTGGCGGCCCAGTGGGTCACCAAGCATGTGCGCCAACAGGTCTGACTCAGAGCGGGGCGAAGCACGGATCGTCGTCGTCGCGCGGAATCGACGCGTCCCGGCTGGAGAAGGTCCCCACGACGCCGGCGTCCGTCACCTCGACACTGTCGGCGCGGATACCCAACGGGTAGTTGTCGTTCAGGTTCTTCGTCAGGTCGTTCAACGCCCCCTGCACGACCTCCTTCGGGAACGGCCCCTGTACGTCGAGCACCTCTAGGTTCAGATCACCATCTGCCACAACAGGTTTGGCGGTCACGCTGGCAGCGCCGGCGTCGAGCACGATGGTGCCCGCCGCCGGGTCCGTGCGGACGCCGGTGACCAGGGCGCCCACGCCGGGCAGATTCTCCGCGACGGTGTCCCTGATGCCGTCCGAACGCCACGTCAGCGTGGCGTTCAGCGACCCGATCGTGCCCTTGGAGTCCGCGGTCTCGTGCAGCCGGATGTCCTCGAGGGTGACGTCGGCGGTCATCCCGTCGGCGGCCTGCACCCGGTCGCCGGCGGTGTGCACCGAGATGTTCGTGTAGTGACCCGTCATGTGCTGCCACAGAAACGGCGGGTTCACCCCGTAGGAGATGCTCGCCCCATCCTCCACAACACATTCGGCGATGCCGACCAGCACGTCGTCGGCGCGGTGCCGCGCATACAGTTCGGCGCCGGCCAGGCCGCCCACCAGCGCCGCCACCACGATGACCGCGAGCAGGATCCCGGTCTGCCGGTTGAGGCCGGTGCCGCGGCGCGCAGCGTCCCGCGCCGGTGGCGCCACCGGAGCCCGCGGCGGAGCAGGCGGTGGCGGCGGTGCGGGCCGTGCCCGCGGCGGAGCAGGCGGTGGCGGCGGAGCAGGCGGTGGCGGCGGTGCGGGCCGTGCCCGCGGCGGTGGCGGAGGCGGTGGGCGGCGCAGCTTTTCGGTGGGCACGGCGTCCGGCGGCCGAGCATGGAGCCGTTCGGTACGAGCGTCGGGCCCGCCGGGACGGGGCAACCGCCGGGTAGCCGGATCGCCGTCCGGCTGCCCGCGTCCACGCCGGCCGGGTTGCCCGGGTGGCCGCGGCGGATTCGTCATCGCCGCCATTCTGCCGCACGCGGCTAGTTTGACCCCATGGAATCCGGTCCGCCCTCGTTGATAAGTTCCGCACCGCGACCGCATCCGGCGCGTCTGGACGCCGCGACCTATCCCGTGCACGACTCCGTCGCAGCCCGGTTCGGCGACATGGACGCCAACGGCCATCTCAACAACGTCGCCATCGAGTCGCTGCACGAGAACACCAGGGCGACCTTCAACCGGCGGGTGTTTCCCGCCGCCTACGACCTCGCCACCAGAACGCAGCGCCTCGTCACGTCAACGATCGTCGTGCACTACCTGCGCGAAGCGCCGTGGCCGGCGGTGCTGCAGACCGCGGTCGGTGTCGGCCACCTCGGCCGCACCTCGTTCGTCGCGTCGAGTGCGCTGTTCCTCGACGGCGCGTGTGTCAGCCTGTGCGACACGGTGCTGGTGCTCCTCGGTGACGACGGCCCGAGCCCGATCCCGGACGAGGTGCGGGCCGACCTCGAGTCGCTGCGACTCGCCGACGGCGGGTAGCGATATCCCAGGTCAGCCGTGACATCCGGTTTCGCGGGCGGCGGGGCCGGCGTCAGAGCGTGCCTCGATGCGGCAACTGTGTCACCATCGATCCGTGGGATGGTCAGTGCGTCTAACCAGTGTCCGACGATCCGCGATGGTGGCTGCGACAGGCGTGGTGGGTGCGCTTCTCGTCGCTCCCCCAGCTTTGGCGCAGCCCGCGCCGCCCCCTCCGCTACCGGCCCCGCCAGTCGCCGCGCCCGCATGTCCGGACGTCCAGGTGGTCTTCGCGCGCGGCACCACGGAGGCGCCGGGACTGGGCTACATCGGACAGGCGTTCGTCGATGACCTGCAGGCCAGGCTCGGTGACAAGTCGGTGGGCGTCTACGCGGTGGACTACCCGGCAAGCCCGGATTTCCCTACCGCGGTTCTGGGCATCAAGGACGCCAGCACGCACGTGCAGGAAATGGCCATGAACTGCCCCGACACCAAGCTGGTGCTCGGCGGCTATTCGCAGGGCGCGGCCGTGATGGGTTTTGTGACAACGGAATTGGTCCCCGACGGGGTTTCGGCCTCCGAGGTTCCGGAGCCGATGCCGCCGGACATCGCCGACCACGTCGCTGCGGTCGCGCTGCTGGGTGTCCCGTCGGAGCGGTTCATGGACATGATCCAGCAGCCGCCGGTGGCGATCGGGGCGCTGTACCAGCCCAAGACCCTCGAGCTGTGCGTGCCCAATGACTTCGTGTGCTCGGAGGGCAACGACATCGGCGCGCACGCGCGCTACGTCCCTGACGGCCTGGTGGTGCAGGCCGCCGATTTCGCCGCGAGCAAGATCGTCGCTGCCCCGACGGACACGCCGACAGCCGAGAGCTGAGTTCCACCGCGGCCGGTCCGTCGGTAACACTGAGGTTCATGACCGATTCCGGTGCCGCCCGCGTCGCGGTGTATCTCGACTTCGACAACATCGTGATCTCGCGGTACGACCAGGTGAACGGCCGCAACTCCTTCCAGAAGGACAAGGCCAAGCCGCCCGAGGACGGCGCGGACAAGCTGGACCGCGCCACCGTCGACGTCGGCGCCATCATCGACTTCGCGTCGTCCTTCGGCACGTTGGTGCTGACCCGCGCCTACGCCGACTGGTCGGCCGAGATCAACGCGCGCTACCGCGGGCAGCTGGTGGGGCGCGCGGTCGACCTGGTGCAGCTGTTCCCGGCCGCGGCCTACGGCAAGAACGGCGCCGACATCCGGCTGGCCGTCGACGCGGTCGAGGACATGTTCCGGCTGCCCGACCTCACCCATGTGGTGATCGTCGGCGGCGACTCCGACTACATCGCGCTGGCCCAGCGATGTAAACGCCTGGGCCGCTACGTCGTCGGCATCGGCGTGGCCCGGCTCGTCGAGCCGCATGCTGGCCGCGGCGTGCGACGAGTTCGTCACGTACGACGCGCTGCCCGGCATCCCCGCACCCGAGCCGGCCGCGGTGGACGAGAAACCGGCGCCGAGGCGACGGTCGGGCAGGGCCAAACCCTCCGAGGAGCCGGAGGAGACACCGGACCCGCAGGCTACCGCCACCGGGCTGCTGACGCGCGCGCTCCAGATCGGGCTGGAGAAGGACGACGCCGAGTGGCTGCACAACTCGGCGGTGAAGGCGCAGATGAAGCGGATGGACCCGTCGTTCAACGAGAAATCCCTGGGCTACCGCTCGTTCAGCGATTTCCTGCGCTCGCGCTCGGGCGTGGTGGAACTGGACGAGAGCTCGACGACGCGGTTGGTGCGGTTGGCCGAACCGGCGGCGAAATAGCCGCGAGCGTTCAGTCCTGGCACTGCATGATGCTGGCCTCGACCACCTGCATCGCGGGTTGCTGGCCGTCGCCGACCGTCTCGGCGCGGATGCAGTCCACAAGGCGCTGCTGGTCGTCTCTGTGCGCAAGCTCCATGTAGGCCCAGAAGCCGAGGATGCCGCCGGAGACGACGACCAAGAGCGCTGAAACGAAGAACACCACTTTGAGCTGATATGGCACTGTCTTCTCCCCCCGACTGACTTCTTCTCCCCGACTGAGACGGTAATCCCGCACCGATGATGGAAACTGAGGAAAATCTGTGGGTTGCCTCATACCGTCTGGGCACGAAGGTGTGCGAGGTCGCGATCCGGTGAAAAGTTGTCCCAGCATCTCCCGGGCAAAGCCGTACTATCCAAACGTGGATGCGTCGAACCAGGTACAGCTGATCCCGAACGCTCTTCGATCTCGCTGCTGCTGAGACGACCGTTCTGGGTGAAGTGTGGCCCTAGGTCGCCACGGACAAGTCCAGGTGGCACGACAGCGCGCGACGGGGCCACCGAGTGCCAAGCAGGTCGCGCCGACCCGGCGAATGCGCGCCGCCGGCGTGCCGGTCTCACTGATCGCCGGACGCGGGGCGTCAGCAGAGTGACGTTGTAAGGAGGCAGACCGATGACTAGACAAAGTCTTGTGGCCATGAAGGGTTCGCCAGCATCACCCGTAGTCATCGTCGGAGAGAGTCTCGGCTCTCAGAAGTCACGGATCCCGTTTGACGGCGGTAGCGGGCGGTTGCTCGACCAGGCACTGAAGGAAGCGAACAGAACAAAGGACGAAGTCTTTACTACCAACGTCGTCGATTGGCACCCAACGAACGATTATCGGCTCACGCGTCAGGATATTGATGAAGAGTTGCCCCGCCTGACGGCCGAACTGGATGCCATCCGTCCCAGGCTAGTCATCTGTCTAGGGCAAGTCGCGGCGACTACGGTAAGGCCGCTGTACCCCGAAGCACCCGAACTGCCGTGGCCGTTCACAGCGCCTCCCACACCGATCACCAAGGACCCTGCCCTGTTGTACGCCCTGCATCCGTCCGCGGCTCTTCGGCGGCGAAACAAGCTACCCAGGGAGGAGCGCGAGCCTTACGAACGCGGATACGTGGCCAGCCTGGCGCAAGCGCTGCGCTGGAGCTTTGAGAGCGAGACCGAGGCCCGTAATACCTGGACCGAGACCGACGTGATCGCAGTCGATGACCTCTATCGCGAGCACGGCAAGCTACGCGCCGAGCACGCCGAGATCCAGAACCTCGCTCGTCGGCTCGGCCGCACCCCCACGGCTGTGGCAGCTGAAATGAACAACCTGCACCACGCCCATAGCGAGCCTGGCGTATATCCGGGTAACCGCTGGCGCTTTAGCGCGCTCAACCGCAGGGTGGCCGACCGATAACGCCGACCTCGGATGACGCGAGCAACGAGAACCGCGTCAGCCTGCGCTCGATCCCCACGAAGCCAACCAGCACTACATAGGTGTGCGTATGCGTCTACAAGGGGGCGATTCCGATCAGGGGAACATACCGCCCAGTCAGCTTGGACTCCTGACACAAGCACAGGCCCCCCATTATTTTGGGGGGCCTGTGCCGGTCTATCCAGTGGAGCTGCCGGGAATCGAACCCGGGTCCTACGGCATTCCCTCGAGGCTTCTCCGTGCGCAGTCCGCTATGTCTCTACTCGGATCTCCTGATCACGCGAACAAGTCAGGATGACGATCCCAGTCGCTGTTTGATGTCCCCACGGTCCCCGCGACCGGATCCGTGGGTGGTTCCCTCTAGATGACGCCAGGGTCCGGGTCGAGGGCGTTCCCGGTCTGACGGATTAGCTTCGCTTAGGCAGCGAGAGCGTAATCGCGCTGATTGGAATCGGCGCTTAATTGGTTGCAACGACGCTTACGGTGGTCAATTGCCTGCACCGGCACGCTTCCCTTGATTCGATGCGCGAAGTCGAAACCGTTCAGCCCCTCGCACAACCCGCCGACCTTCGACGGACTCCCCATACTACCGGGCTCTGCAACATCGGCCACCGAATATCCATTCCAGGTCACTCCGGCTTGTACGGGGCCGCCGGCGAGAGCTCGCGACGCCCACCCCGGGCGAAGAGCTCGACCAGCTCCGGCATCGGCAGCGGGCGGCTGAACAGATGACCCTGTGCGAACCTGCCGCCGGCCCGATGCACCATCTCGCACTGACCGTGCGACTCGATGCCTTCGGCGATCACGTCCAGCCCCAGGTCGTCGCACAGCCCGATCACTGAGCGGTACAACCTCAGGTCGCGCGCGGGCTCGCCGCCGGAGGCCAGGCTGCGGTCCAGCTTCACGATGTGGACAGGCAGGCAGTGCAGATACGTCAGCGAGTTGTAGCCCGCACCGAAGTCGTCCAGCGCGACCTTGACGCCGAGTTCGCTGAGCCGGCGGATCTGCGCGGCCGCCCGGTCGAGGTCGACGATCGGCTCCGTCTCGGTGATCTCCAGGACCAGTCTCCTGCGCGGGATGGCGTGGCGCCTCAGCACTGTGCGTACCTGCTCCTCGAACCCGGGGTTCCCGAGCCGGGCGGCCCCGATGTTCACATGGATGTCGACGGTGAGCCCCGTCGCCTGGACCTGACGGCACGCCATATCGAGCACCAGTGCGTCCAGGTCGGCGCCGAGTCCGGCAGACTCGGCCACTGCCACGAACGTCTCCGGCGGAATGTCGATGCCGTTCGGCGCCGTCCACCTCGCCAGTGCCTCCACAGCCACCACGGTGCGCTGCGGCAACTCCACCACCGGCTGATAGACCAGCCGGAAACCCGCCGGGCGCGCTCCCCCGGCTTCGCGCAACATTGTGGGGAAGTCGACCGTGACCCCGGATGCCGGCTGGTAGACGACCGCCGTGTCCTTGCCCATCCGCTTGCCGGCGTACATCGAGATGTCCGCCTGCCGAAGCAGGTCGTCGGACGTCTGTGGCACCCCGTCGGAGCGTGGCCGTACCAGCCCCATGCTGGCCTTGACCCGCACCGACGAGCCGTGCAGCGGGAACGGGTCGCGCAACGCGACCCGCAGCCGCTCGGCCACCATCTCCAGCTGTTCGACCTCGGCGATGATCAGGATCGCGAACTCGTCGCCGCCGATGCGGGCCAGCGTGTCCCCGTGGGTCACGCACCGCTTGAGGCGTTCCCCCACTGCGCACAACAGGTTGTCGCCCGCAGCGTGTCCGAAGCGGTCGTTGACCTCCTTGAAATCGTCGAGGTCGACGAAGATCAGCACGAACCGGCCGTGGGTCAGGGCGTCATCGAGGCGCTGCGCGAACAGCAGCCGGTTCGGCAGTCCGGTCAGTGCGTCGTGGTGCACCTGGTACGCCAGTCCGCGCTGGGCCCAGTACAGATGCTGGTTCAGCATGTCCTGCGCCCGCATCACCACGATCTGACGCACGGTCACCAGAATGACCATGGCCAGCATCAGGCACACCACGAGCGGATGCAGTTGCCTGCCGATCAGCACGTGGAACCCGACCAGGATCGAGATACCGAGGAATCCCAGGTAGGGCAGGACGAGGCGGGCCCAGTCGTAACCCTCGCCGTCCTCGCCGTCCTCGGCGTCCTCGCTGCCCTCGCCGTTGGAGGTCTCCAGCATCGCGAACGCGATCACGACCGGCCCGACGATGATCCCGATGCCGCCCCACAGGTCGCCGCCCTCGACACCGATCGAGCGGAAGTAGGCGACGAGCCGGTCCGACGCGGCCATCATCACCAGCCCCCCGGCCAGCAGCAGGTAGTTCTTGCGGTATGGCCTGCCGGGCTCGTAGATCATCGCGGTCACCACGGCCCACGCCACCAACAGCAACTCCGCGATCGCGAAGACGATGTCGAGGGCGGGTATCCCGGACCGCGGCAGCGACTCGGTCGAGCGCGTGCCGAAGTCGCCCATCGCGGCCAGGATCAGAAACGAGATCCCGGCGATCACACCGTCGAAGGCGTGGGTGACGAAGGGGTGCCGTAGCGGGCGGTCGGGGGTGGCCGTCACGCCCCCGCTGGAGCGCACCAGCAGGAAGACCGCAGCCAGCGCGAGCACCGGCAGCGACAGGTAGGCGATGCGAGCGGCCAGCGGCGCGGTGTGGGCACCGCCGGTCCACCACAGGACCTGGCCCACCACCCAGGCCGCCAGGGCCGCCACATAGAGCAGGCGCCACCATCGCCTCATGCCGGTCAGCCGGCGCGCGACGACGATCCCGCAGACGACCGCGCCCAGCGCGGTGGCCAGTTGCAGCACGAACTCGCCGCGCCGGGCCGTCTCGGCGCCCCAGAACGAGAATGCGTTGACCACCGCCAACGCCGGGACGCCGACAATGACCAGGAGTCGGAGCAGTGATGATGATGTGGCTGCCACCCGCCTCCTTCCCCAGGCCCCCCGGGCGGTGTGCGCTCGCATGACCTCGCTAGTTCGCCGCAATCAATGCGACGGAACCCAGCGCCAACAGCATGCCGATCGCCTGCCAGCGAGTTACCCGTTCGCGCAGCACCACAATCGCCAACGCCACCGTGGACGCCGGGTAGAGCGCGATCAGCACACCTGCCAGGGACAACATCGAGGATTGCAGCGCCAGCAATGTCGCGACGTTCGCGACCGTGTCCAGTCCCCCGGCCAGAAACGCCAGCCGCAGCGGTACGCCCCGTTCGAGCACCAGGTTTGCCGTTATCGCAGCGGCGGTGAGCACCACCGCGGTCGCGGCCAACCGGCCGAACACCAGCGGCCAGAGTTCGGCCTCGGGCGGGACCTGGTGAAGGACGACGAAGTTCATCCCGAACGCCGTGCCGGACCCGACCGTCAACCAGGCGACCTTCGGGGTGAAGCGGTGCGGGGTGGCGTCCCCGTCGTCGGTGCCGCGGCTGACCAGCACCACCGCGACCAGCGCGAGCGCGATGCCGACCCCGGCGAGCGCACTGGGTCTCTCGCCGAGCACCATCCCCACCAGGACCGGGATGCCCGCGACCAGAAGCGCGGTCAGCGGTGACACGACGGAGATCGGACCCGATCCCAGCGCCGCGTAGAACCACCACACCCCGAACGCCTGCACCAGCCCGGCCAGCAGGCCCCACCCGACAGCAGGACCGCTCAGTTCGCCGCCCATCGGCAGTGCGAGGAACGTCAGCAGCACCAGCGCCACCGGGTAGGACACCAGGACGACCCGCAGCGCGGCCACCCGCCGCGACGCGATGCCCCCGACGAAGTCGCTGACGCCGTAGCCGAACGCGGCGAGCAGCGCGGTGAAGATCGCGGTCAGGAGGTCATGCCCTTGACGCGACGCCCCAGTTCGCGGGTCACCTCGCGCTGCGCATCCCGGCGCGCCATGTCCTGGCGCTTGTCGTGGGCCTGCTTACCGCGGGCCAGCGCCAACTCGACCTTCACCTTGCCTCCGGTGAAGTACAGCGAAAGCGGGACCAGGGTGAGATTACCGTCGCGAATCTTGCCGATCAGATTGTCGATCTGCTTGCGGTGCAACAGCAGTTTGCGGTTGCGCCGCGGGGCGTGGTTGGTCCAGGAACCGTGGTGATATTCGGGGATGTGCAGGTTGCGGAGCCAGATCTCCCCGTCGTCGACGGTGGCGAACGCGTCGGCCAGCGAGGCCTGCCCGTCGCGCAGGCTCTTGACCTCGGTGCCCATCAACGCGATGCCCGCCTCGAAGGTCTCCAGGATCGCGTAGTTGTGCCGGGCCTTGCGGTTGCTCGCGACGACCTGGTTGTTGCTGTCCTTGGGAGACTTCGCTTTCTTGGCCACAGCTACCGCCGCACGTACAGCCGCAACGTGACGTACGCCGTGACCCCCGACATCGCCAGGCCGAGGAACAGCATCCACGGCGCGCTGTAGTACAGGATGTCGGCGTAGTCCACCTGCGCAATCAGGTTGGCTTGGTAGAACTGGTCGAGCGCCTTCTCCAGGAACAGTGCGCGCACCAGGATCAGCCCCACGATCGCGATGACGACGCCGATGAACGCGGCGAGCATCGCCTCCACCAGGAACGGCAGCTGGGTGTACCACCGGGTCGCGCCGACCAGCCGCATGATGCCGATCTCGGTGCGTCGGGTGTAGGCCGCGACCTGGACCATGTTCGCAATCAGCAGGACCGCGCCGATCGCCTGCACCAGCGCCACCGCGAACGCCACATTCGAAAGCCCGTCCAGCACCGCGAACAGCCGGTCGATCAGATCCTTCTGGTTGAGCACGCTGCGCACGCCGGGCTGGCCGACCATCGCCTCGTCGAAACTCTGGTGCTGCTCGGGATCCTCCAGCTTGACCACGAACGACGCCGGGAACGCGTTCGCGCTGGCGACATCCTTGTACTGCGGGAACTTCCGGATCGCGTCGGCGTACGCATCGTCGCGGTTGAGGAAGCGCACCGACCGCACGTCGTCGCGCGCCTCGATCTGCGACCGCAACGCCTTACACGGGTCGGCATCGCAGGTCGGGTCGTCGGCCGCGACGTCGTCGGTGAGGAAGACCTGGCTTTCCACCCGGTCCAGATAGATCGCGCGGGACTGGTCGGCCAGCCGCACCACGAGCATGCCGCCGCCGAACAGACCGATCGAGATCGCGGTGGTGAGGATCATCGCGACCGTCATGGTCACGTTGCGGCGAAGCCCGGTCAGGACCTCGTTGACGAGAAAGCCGAAGCGCACTTAGCGATCCATTCCGTAGACGCCGCGCTGTTCGTCACGAATCAGCCGGCCGAGTTCGAGTTCGACGACCCGCTGACGCATCGAGTCGACGATGTGGTGGTCGTGGGTGGCCATCACCACCGTCGTGCCCGTGCGGTTGATGCGCTCGAGCAGGTCCATGATGTCCTTGCTGGTCTCCGGGTCCAGGTTGCCGGTGGGCTCGTCGGCCAGCAGCACCAGCGGCCGGTTCACGAACGCGCGCGCGATCGCGACCCGCTGCTGCTCGCCGCCGGACAGTTCGGCGGGCAACCGGTTGGCCTTGCCGGACAGGCCGACCATCTCGAGCACCTCGGGAACCACCCGGTTGATGGTGTCGCCGCGCTTGCCGATCACCTCGAGCGCGAAGGCGACGTTCTCGAACACCGTCTTCTGCTGCAGCAGCCGGAAATCCTGGAACACGCACCCCATCACCTGCCGCAGACCTGGGATATGGCGGCCGGAGAGCTTGTTCACGTGGAACTTGGAAACGCGGATGTCACCGCTCGTCGGAGTGTCCTCCGCGAGCAGCAGTCGCATGAACGTGGATTTGCCCGAGCCCGACGGGCCGATGAGGAAGACGAACTCACCCTTCTCGATCTTGACCGATACGTTGTCGAGCGCTGGGCGCGCTGACGACTTGTACTGCTTGGAGACGCGGTCGAGGGTGATCATCACGGCACGCCAGTGTAGCGGGGCCCGCAGGGTCCGCCCCGTCACTACGGCAGTGGCGGCACCGTCGGCGGTGTCTGCTCGGACGGGGTGGGGGTGCCGGTGGTCTCCGTCGGCGACTCCTGGGTGAACGTCTGCGGGCCCAGCGGGCCGGGTCCGTCAGGGTCGATCACGGTCGTCGTCGGGCCGAACGGCACCACCGGTCCGGGCGACGTCGTGGTCGCCGGCTCCGAGGTGGTCGGGGTCGGTGACGGCGGGGTCGTGGTGGTCGTGGTGGTGGTCGTCGTCGGCGTCCGCGTCGTGTACTCGGGCTCCCGCGGCGCCACGTTGGTCCGCGGCACCCACGTGTAGTTCGGATCGGGCACAAACCCGGGCGGCACCACCTGTTGGGCGGGGTTCGGGACAGGCGCGGGCGGCTCCGGCCGGTAGTTCTGGTTGACCCAGAACAGGGCGCAGAAGGCCAGGATCAGTGCGGCCGTGGACACCCGCATGCGCCCGTGGAACAGATAGGTGGGCCAGGAGCGGGTGTCGCCCTCGCGCGGCGAGAAGATCCTCATCGGTTCGACTCCGGTCCCTGGGTCTCCTTCTCGGCCCCGCCCGCGGTGGCCGGGTGCACAATCGCGCCGACGGTCGGCGCCGCCTCACCCTGGGCGGCGATCCCGGAGCGTCGCAGTGCCCGCACGACCAGCACCCGCAGCGCTCGGCCCACCTCGAACTGCTTGCCGGGCAACGTGCGGGCCACCATCCGCAGGTTCACGGTGTCGAGTTCGATGCTCTCCACGCCCATCAGCTGGGGCGCGTCCAGCAGGAGATCGTGCAACTCGGGTTGGTCGATCGCGTTCTGCGCGACGTCGTGCAGCACTTCGTTGACGAGGTTCAGGTCCGCCGACGTGGGCACCGGGATGTCGATGACGGCGCGGGCCCAGTCCTTGGACAGGTTCACCGTCTTGACGATCTGCCCGTTGGGGATGGTGTACATCTCGCCTTCGGCCGAGCGCAGTTTCGTCACCCGCAGCGTCACGTCCTCGACGGTGCCCTCGGCGGGTGCGGCGATGCCCGAGACGGTCAGTGCCACCAGGTCACCGAACCCGTACTGCTTCTCGGTGATGATGAAGAAACCGGACAGCAGATCCTGCACCAGGCGCTGCGCGCCGAAACCCAGCGCGGCGCCGATCACCGCCGCGGGCGCCACCAGCGAACCGATCGGTATCGCCAGGATGTCGGTGATCTGCACCGCCACCATCACGAACAGCAGCGCGACCGACACCCACGAGATCACCGACGCGACGGCCTGACGGTGCTTGGCGCTCTCCGTGCGCACCAGCTGATCGCTCTCCTGGTACTCGGCGTCGATCCGGCGGGTGATGCGCTGGGCGGCCCAGTTGATGAACCGCGCGGCGAGCAGCCCACCGATCAGGAGCAGCGCGATGCGCACCCCGCGGTCGAGAATCCACACCCCGATATCGCCCCGCCAGAAGCCGTGCCACCGCGAGGCCATGTCGAATGCCAGAACTACGTCCGTCGGCTGGATGTCCATCAGCTGGATCAGTCGTCGTCTTTCCGGTTGCGCCACCGGATCCCGGCCTCCAGGAAGCCGTCGATGTCTCCGTCCAGCACGGCGGCCGGGTTTCCGACCTCGTACTCGGTGCGCAGGTCCTTGACCATCTGATACGGGTGCAGCACGTAGGACCGCATCTGGTTGCCCCACGAACTGCCGCCGTCGCCCTTGAGCGCGTCGAGCTCGGCACGTTCCTCTTGCTTCTTACGCGCCAGCAATTTCGCCTGCAGCACCCGCATCGCCGCGACCTTGTTCTGCAGCTGGGACTTCTCGTTCTGGCAGGTGACCACGATCCCGGTCGGGATGTGGGTCAGCCGCACGGCCGAGTCGGTGGTGTTCACCGACTGCCCGCCGGGCCCGCTGGAGCGGTACACGTCGACGCGCAGGTCGGTCTCGGGGACGTCGATGTGGTCGGTGGTCTCGACCACCGGGAGCACCTCGACGTCGGCGAACGACGTCTGACGTCGGCTCTGGTTGTCGAACGGGCTGATGCGCACCAGGCGGTGGGTGCCCTGCTCCACCGACAGGGTGCCGTAGGCGTACGGGGCGTGCACCGCGAAGGTGGCGCTCTTGATGCCGGCCTCTTCGGCGTAGGAGGTGTCGAACACCTCGACCGGGTAGTCGTGCTGCTCCGCCCAGCGGATGTACATGCGCATCAGCATCTCGGCCCAGTCGGCGGCGTCCACCCCGCCCGCGCCGGACCGGATGGTGACGACTGCCTCGCGCTCGTCGTACTCCCCCGACAGCAGCGTGCGCACCTCCATCGCGGCGATGTCCTCGCGCAGTTTGGCCAGCTCGGCGTCGGCCTCCTCCAGTGCTTCGGCGCCACCCGCGCCGTCTTCCTCGGAGGCGAGTTCGTAGAGGACCGGCAGATCCTCCAGCCGGCCGCGCAGCTCCTCGAGCCGGCGGAGTTCGTTCTGCGCGTGGGACAGGTCGCTGGTCACCTTCTGCGCGCGGGTCTGGTCGTCCCACAGCTGGGGGTCGGAGGCGTCCTTCTCCAGCTGATCGATGCGTCCGCGCAGCCCGTCGACGTCGACGACACGCTCCACGGTGGTCAGCGTGGTGTCGAGGGCGGCGATGTCGGCTTGGCGGTCAGGATCCACGGGACTAGAGGTTACTCACTCCGCGCGCGGGGTCCGGCGTCGCAGCCCGACCGGCGATCGGGACGGATTTTGCCGCGACCATTCCAGAATGCCGTCCGCGGCCTCGTCGGCGATCTAGCATCGGGGCGGAACCTCCGTCCGGACACGTCGCGACAGCCCCCTGCGCGTGCCCGGGTAGCGACAGAAGGCAGCCCACATGCCCCCTTTGCGGCCCTACTACGTGGCCATCGTCGGCTCTGGACCCTCCGGGTACTTTGCCGCCGCGTCCCTGCTGAAGTTCGGCGGGGACGGCGACAACCGCGACGTCCGCGTCGACATGCTGGAGATGCTGCCGACCCCGTGGGGTCTGGTGCGCTCCGGCGTAGCCCCCGACCACCCGAAGATCAAGTCGATCAGCGCCCAGTTCGACAAGATCTCCGCGGACCCCCGCTTCCGCTTCTTCGGCAACGTCGCGATCGGTGAGCACGTGCAACCGGCCGAGCTGGCCGAGCGCTACGACGCGGTGGTGTACGCGGTCGGCGCACAGGCCGACCGGGCGCTGGGCATTCCGGGCGAGGACCTGCCCGGCAGCGTCGCGGCGGTCGACTTCGTCGGCTGGTACAACGCCCACCCCCACTTCGGCGAGATCGCACCCGACGTGTCGGGCGGCCGTGCCGTGGTGGTGGGCAACGGCAACGTCGCCATCGACGTGGCCCGCATCCTGGTCAGCGACCCCGATCTGCTGGCCGAGACCGACATCGCCGACCATGCGCTGGCGTCGCTGCACGCCCGCGGCGTGGAAGAGGTGCTGATCATCGGCAGGCGCGGCCCGCTGCAGGCGCCGTTCACCACGCTGGAGCTGCGTGAGCTCGGCGCCCTCGAAGCCCTCGGCGACGTCGACGTGGTGATCGATCCCGACGACTTCGCCGACATCACCGACGAGGATCTCGAGGCCGCGGGCAAGACCGTGCGCAACAACATCAAGGTGCTTCGTGGATATGCCGACGCCGAGCCGAAGGGAGCCAAGCGCCGGATCGTGTTCCGGTTCCGAACCTCGCCGATCGAGATCAAGGGCGACGGAAAGGTCGAGGCGATCGTGCTGGGCCGCAACGAGCTGATCAGCGGTGCCGACGGCCGGGTGACGGCCAAGGACACCGGTGAGCGCGAGGAGGTGCCCGCGCAGCTGGTGGTGCGCGCCGTCGGATATCGCGGCCTGCCGACGCCGGGGCTGCCCTTCGACGAGCGGGCGGGCACCATTCCGCACACCGACGGCCGGATCGACGGCAGGCGCAACGAGTACGTCGTGGGCTGGATCAAGCGTGGTCCGACCGGCGTGATCGGCAGCAACAAGAAGGATTCCGCCGACACCGTCGAGACGTTGCTGGCGGACCTGGCGGGCGCGGAGCTCGCCGAGTTCGGCGCCGACCACCTCGACCAGATCCGGCAGTGGCTGCTGGAGCGTCAGCCGAAGCTGGTCACCACCGAGCACTGGCAGCTGATCGACGCCCACGAACGGACCGCCGGCGAAGGCTCAGGACGCCCGCGGGTGAAGCTGACCAGCCTCGAGGACCTGCTCCGGATCGGGCACGGCTGACGCCAGGAGCTTCAGGGGCGCGGCGGCGGGCCCGCGGGATCCGCCGGATCTGTCGGATCCATCGGACCCACCGGGGGCATCGGCTCCGGACGGGTACCGAACGCCCACTTCTCCGGATTGCCCGGCGAGTACATCACGTCCATGAGTTGGCCCATCGTCGGCCAGTTGTCGACGTCGGCCGTCATCCGGGTGTACACCGTGTACTCGTTCACGGTTGGGCCGTTGATGACCCCGGTGATCGTGACGAACTGCTCGCCGGTGACCCCGTCGGGCCGCGGGCTGACCCCGGTGACCAGCAGCATGCCGGGCACCCAGTCGTTGCCGACGCCCCGCCGTCGTGCGAGCAACGGGCGGGCCAGGAGCACCAGCGCACCCACGAGCAACAGGATCATCGCGAATTCGAACACACGGCCATGGTAGGACGGCACCTATGAGCACCCTCGCCGACGACATGACTCTGGCCCTGCGACTGGCCGACGAAACTGACGTCTTGACGATGCAGCGGTTCGGCGCGGTCGACCTGAAGGTCGAGACGAAACCGGACCTGACGCCGGCCACCGACGCGGACCTCGACGCCGAGCGCCTGCTGCGCGCCCGGCTGGCCGAGGCCCGCCCGCAGGACTCCGTGTTCGGCGAAGAGTTCGGCGGGACCAAGGAATTCAGCGGCAGGCAGTGGGTGGTCGACCCGATCGACGGCACGAAGAACTTCGTCCGCGGCGTTCCGGTGTGGTCGACGTTGATCGCGTTGCTCGTCGACGGCGTCCCCGCCGTGGGGGTGGTCAGCGCGCCCGCGCTGGGCCGGCGGTGGTGGGCCGCCGACGGTCACGGCGCGCACACGTCGTTCGGCGGCCAGACCCGCAAGATCTCGGTGTCCGGTGTCGGCGACCTGGACGCGGCCAGCGTGTCGTACTCGGACCTGACGACCGGCTGGGACGACGCCCGACCACGGTTCCTGGAGTTCCTCGACTCGGTGTGGCGGGTGCGCGGCTACGGCGATTTCTGGTCCTACTGCCTGGTGGCCGAAGGAGCGGTGGACGTGGCGGTGGAGCCGGAGGTCAAGCTGTGGGATCTGGCGCCGCTGGACATCCTGGTGCGGGAGGCGGGCGGGCGTTTCACCGATCTGTCCGGCCGGCCCGGCCCGCACGGCGGCAGCGCGGTGGCGACCAACGGCCGGCTGCACGACGCGGTGCTGGCGGCGCTGTCCGACTGACGCCGCTGGTGGCGCTGTGAAGTGCGCTACAGAACGGCACCACCTTACCGGGCAGTCAGTTCCGATACCTTACTCTGGAGTCAGTTGCGCATTCGCGTATCGCCGACGATGAGACGAGGCAGCAGCCCATGACGAACACCCTGCCGTCCAAGCGCCACGGCCACGAGAGCGCCGTGGGCCTGCAGAAGCACAAGCGGTCGGTCACCGCCATCGGCCTGGCGCTGATCACGCCGATCATGGGGCAGGAGTTCCTGGACAAGTACAACCTGCGCGACCCGCTGAACCGGAGCCTGCGCTACGGGGTCCAGCAGGCGTTCTCGGCCGTCGGAGCCTCCACCCGGCAGTGGCAGCGCGTGCAGGGCCTCGGCAAGCCGGCCACCCGGCTGGAAGGTCACCGGCCCAAGGGTTCGGACTACTTCGACCTCACCCCGGACGACGACCAGAAGATGATCGTTGCGACCGTCGAGGAGTTCGCCGAGGAGATCCTGCGGCCCGCGGCCCATGACGCCGACGACGCCGCCGCCTATCCCCCGGACCTGATCGCCAGGGCCGCCGAACTGGGCATCACCGCCATCAACGTGCCGGAGGATTTCGACGGCATCGCCGAGCACCGGACCACCGTGACCAACGCACTCGTCGCCGAGGCGCTCGCCTACGGCGACATGGGGCTGGCGCTGCCGATCCTGGCGCCCGGCGGCGTCGCGTCCGCGCTGACCTACTGGGGCAGCGCCGACCAGCAGGCCACCTACCTGAAGGAGTTCGCCGGAGACAATGTGCCGCAGGGCTGTGTCGCCATCGCCGAACCCCACCCGCTGTTCGACCCGACCGCGCTGAAGACCACCGCGGTCCGCACCCCGAGCGGGTATCGCCTCGATGGGGTCAAGAGCTTGGTCCCCGCAGCCGCCGACGCCGAGATCTTCATCATCGCAGCGCAACTCAACGGCAGGCCCGCACTGTTCGTCGTCGAGGCGGACACCGCGGGGCTGACGGTCTCCCCGGACCCGAGCATGGGCATCCGGGCCGCCGCGCTGGGCCGCGTCGAACTCGACAAGGTCACCGTCCCGCTCAGCGCGCGACTGGGCGAAGAGGCCACCGAGGCCGAGCACGCGCAGAACTATTCCGAGGCGATCGCGCTGTCGCGCCTCGGCTGGGCCGCACTGGCGGTCGGCACCTCGCACGCGGTCCTCGACTACGTGATCCCGTATGTCAAGGAGCGCACCGCATTCGGTGAGCCGATCGCCCACCGGCAGTCGGTGGCGTTCATGTGCGCCAACATCGCGATCGAACTGGACGGCCTGCGGCTCATCACCTGGCGCGGTGCCGCGCGGGCCGAGCAGGGGCTGCCGTTCGCCCGCGAGGCGGCGCTGGCCAAGAAGCTGGGCAGTGACAAGGCGATGCAGATCGGCCTCGACGGCGTCCAACTGCTCGGCGGCCACGGCTACACCAAGGAACACCCGGTCGAACGCTGGTACCGCGACCTGCGGGCCATCGGCGTCGCCGAAGGCGTCGTCGTTCTCTGACCGATACGTCCTTCAACCGACAGCGTCCTTCAACCGATAGCGCCCTCTAGGAAGGCTTGAACATCATGGCGATCAATCTGGAAATGCCGAAGAAGCTCCAGGCGGTCATCGAGAAGGGCCACGACGGTGCCGCCGAGATGATCCGTCCCATCTCGCGCAAATACGACCTCATGGAGCACGCCTACCCCGTCGAACTCGACACCCTGGCCGACCTGTTCGACGGCATCTCGGAGGCCAAGACCATCTCGTTCGCCGGCACGGACGCGTTCGTGGGAGCCGCCGACGACGGCAAGAAGTCGAATATCAACGGCGCCAACATGTCCGCGTTGCTCAACGCGCTGGAGATCTCCTGGGGTGACGTGGCGCTGCTGCTGTCGGTGCCACGCCAGGGCCTCGGCAACGCGGCGATCTCGTCGGTGGCCACCCCGGAGCAACTGGAGCGACTGGGCAAGGGCGTGTGGGCCGCGATGGCCATCACCGAGCCGAGCTTCGGTTCCGACTCGGCCGCGGTGTCCACCACCGCGGTGCTCGACGGTGACGAGTACGTGATCAACGGCGAGAAGATCTTCGTCACCGCCGGATCCCGGGCCAGCCACATCGTGGTGTGGGCGACGCTGGACAAGTCGAAGGGCCGAGCGGCGATCAAGTCGTTCATCGTGCCTCGCGAGCACCCGGGCGTGACGGTCGAACGGCTGGAGCACAAGCTCGGCATCAAAGCCTCCGACACCGCGGTGATCCGGTTCGACAACGCCCGGATCCCGAAGGACAACCTGCTCGGCGATCCGGAGATCCACGTGGAGAAGGGTTTTGCCGGGGTCATGGAGACCTTCGACAACACCCGCCCGATCGTCGCGGCGATGGCCGTCGGGGTGGCCCGGGCCGCGCTCGAGGACCTGCGCAAGATCCTCACCGACGCCGGTATCGAGATCTCCTACGACAAGCCCGCCCACGCGCAGAGCGCCGCGGCCGCGGAGTTCCTCCGGATGGAGGCCGAATGGGAGTCCGGCTACCTGCTGACGGTGCGCTCGGCCTGGCAGGCAGACAACCGGATCCCGAACTCCAAGGAAGCCTCGATGGGCAAGGCCAAGGCCGCCCGGGTGGCCAGCGACATCACCCTCAAGGCGGTCGAAATGGCCGGGACCACCGGCTATTCGGAGCAGACCCTGCTGGAGAAGTGGGCACGCGACTCCAAGATCCTGGACATCTTCGAGGGCACCCAGCAGATCCAGCAGCTGGTGGTCGCCCGCAGGTTGCTCGGACTCTCCTCGGCCGAATTGAAGTAGCGACTGCGCACCGGTTGCTACGGTGCGCTCGTGGAACATCGCATCACCTGCCCGCTGTGTGAGGCGATGTGCGGTCTGCGCGTCGCCGTCGACCGCGGCACCGCCACCTCGGTGCGCGGTGACCCCGACGACGTGTGGTCGCGGGGCCATCTGTGCCCCAAAGGTGCCTCGCTGCACCACATCCACCACGACCCGGATCGGTTGCGCACGCCGCTGGTGCGCGCCCGGACCGGTGACCACGTGCCGGTCACGTGGGATGATGCGTTCGCCGAGGCCGAGAAGGTGCTGCGGCCGGTCGTCGACAGGTTCGGAACCGCCGCGGTCACCGTCTACCTCGGTAATCCGGTGGCGCACAACCTGGGACTGGAAACCTACGTCGGAGCGCTGGTCGGAATGGCCGGCGCGGCGGGCATGCCTGCGTACTACACGCCAGGCACCGTCGACCAGTGGCCGCTGAACGTGGTGAGCGCGTTGCTGTTCGGCGGGATGTGGAATGCGCCGATCCCCGACCTCGACCGCACCGACCACCTGGTGATGGTGGGGGCCAACCCCGCGGCGTCGCAGGGATCGATGCTCTCGGCGCCCGACGTCATGGGACGCCTGGCCGCGATCCGGGCCCGCGGCGGCCGGGTGGTGGTCGTCGACCCCCGCCGCACCGCGACCGCGCGCCGCGCCTCCGAGTGGGTCCCGGTGCGCCCGGGCACCGACGCGCTGCTCTTGTTCGCCGTGTTGCGCACGCTGGCCGAAGAGGGCGCCATCCGTCGCCCCGCGCACCTGGACGGCCTGGTCGACGGCCTCGACGACGTCGTCGCATTGGCCGAACCGTTCGCCCCGGAGGGTGTCGAGCCGGCCACCGGAGTTCCCGCGGCGACGATCCGACGCCTGGCCGCGGATCTCGCCGCGGCGCAGCGTCCGGTCCTGTACAGCCGGATCGGTGCGTGCACACAGGAATTCGGCACACTGGCCACCTGGCTGGTGTTCGTGCTCAACGTCGCGCTCGGCAGCATCGACCGTCCCGGCGGGGCGCTGTTCCCCAAGGCCGCCGTGTGGTCGCCGATGTTCATGAAGCCACCCGATCAGCCCGGGCCGGGGTGGCGGTTCGGCCGGTTCCGCAGCCGGGTGCGCGGGACCCCGGAAGTGCTCGGCCAGTTTCCGGTCAGTTGCCTGGCCGAGGAGATCGACACCCCCGGCGATGGCCGCATCCGCGGGCTGATCACCGTCGCCGGCAATCCGGTGCTCTCCGCGCCGGGCGCCGGCCGCCTCGACGCCGCACTCGCAGGCCTGGACGCGATGATCTCCGTGGACAACTGGCTCAACGAGACCAGTCGGCACGCACACGTGGTCCTGCCTGGGCTGTCTCCCTTGGAACGGCCGCACTGCGACGACCTGTACTGGATGTACTCCATTGCGTCGTGCGTGAAGTGGTCCGAGCCGGCGCTGGCACCGCCGCCGGACCGGCCGCAGGAATGGGAGATCATGCTGCGGCTGGCGGGCGCACTGCTGGGCACTCCGCTGCCCGAGGTCGACGTGCCGGCCATGGACGACCTCTACACCCAGGGCATCATCCACACCGCCTGCCAGGCCTCCGACACTCCCCTGTTCGGACGTGACCCTGCCGAGGTGTTCGCGGCGCTGGAAGGTGTTGGCCCGGAACGGATGCTCGATCTCGGCATCCGCGTCGGCCCATGGGGTGACGACATCGGCCGCCGCCCCGGAGGGTTGACACTCGCCGAGGTCCGCCGCCACCCCGGCGGGTTGCGGCTCGGCGAACTCGACGGCGGTCGGCTGGCCGAGGTGCTGACCACCCCGTCGGGCCGGATCGAACTCGTCCATCCCGTCCTGACTGCCGATGTCGCGCGGCTGGCGGATCGCTCGGAGCGTGCAGCGCCCGACCTGGTGTTGACCAGCCGGCGCCATCTGCGGTCGAACAACTCGTGGCTGCACAATGTTTCGGGTCTGATGCGCGGCCGGGAGCGGTGCACGCTGCTGATCCACCCCGACGACGCGGCCGGCAACGGGGTATCCGACGGGCAGCTGGTGGAGGTGTCGACGAGCGAGGGATCTGTCGTGGTGGTCGCCGAGGTGAGCGACGAGATGATGCCGGGCGTGGTGTCGTTACCGCACGGCTGGGGGCACGGCGTCGACGGAACCCGCATGGATGTGGCCAACGCCCACCCGGGCGTCAACGTCAACCTGCTCAATCCGGGTGCGCTCGTGGATGTCCCGAGCAACACCCAGGTGGTCAACGGGGTGCCGTGCCGGGTCAGAACCCGTCGTGCACCGCCACCAGGGTGCGGCCGGTGACGCCGCCCCCGATGATGGTCTTCAGCACGTCCTCGACCTCGAGGACAGACACCTCGCGGGTGACCCGCGCGAGATGGGTTGGCATCAGCTCTGATTCGATCTGCGCCCAGACCTCGCGTCGTTTCCCGATCGGAAGCAGTACGGAGTCGATGCCGGCCAGGGTGACGCCCCGCAGGATGAACGGCAGCACGGTGGCGGGCAGATCCGGCGATCCTGCCAGCCCGGAGATCGCGGCGATGCCGCCGTATCTCAGCGTGCTCAGCGCATAGGCCAGTGTCTTGCCGCCGACGCAGTCGACGACGGCGGCCCAGTGCGCCTTGCCCAGCGGCCGCACCTTGTCGTCCGGGCCGGGGACCCGGTCGATCACCTCGGCGGCCCCGAGGTCGCGCAGCAGGTCGTGGGCTTCGGCCTTTCCGGTGGACGCCACCACCTCGTAGCCCAGGCCGGACAACAGGTCCACGCTGATGCTGCCGACGCCGCCGGTGGCTCCGGTCACCAGGACCGGTCCGTCGCCGGGGTTGATGCCGTGCGCGCGGACGGCGTTGACGCTCATCGCCGCGGTGAAGCCTGCGGTGCCGACCGCCGCGGCGTCGGCGGTGCTCAGCGAGGACAGCTTGACGAGATAATCGGCGGGATAGCGGGCGACCTGTGCGTAGCCACCGTGCCGGCCCGTCCCGATGTCCTGGCCGTGGGCGATCACGCGGTCGCCGACGGCGAAGTCCGGGGACGTGCTCGCGGTGACCGTGCCCGCGACATCGATGCCGGGAATCAACGGATAGGTCTGGGCGACGCCGCCCTTCGGGGAGACGGCCAGCGCGTCCTTGTAGTTCACGCTGGAGTACTCGACGTGGATGTCGACCTCGCCGTCGGGCAGGAACGACTCGTCGACCACCTCGTGGCGCAGTGCGATGACACCCTCGGCGTCCTGGTGGGCCACCATCGCGTTGATTTCGGTCATGTTGGCCACAGTAAGCCCAGGACGGCCGCGGATAAACGAAGCCCCCGGCCGCATCGGCCGGGGGCTTCGTTCTCGTACGTCTGTCAGAGCAGGTGCGCCTGCAGGTCAGGCTTCATCGCCTGCAGCTCGCGACCCCAGTACGCCCAGTTGTGCGTGCCGTTGGTCGGGAAGTTGAACACACCGTTGTGGCCGCCCGCGGCGATGTAGTTGTCGCGGAAGGTCTCGTTGGTGCGGATGGTCAGACCTTCGAGGAAGGTCGCGGGCAGGTCGCCGCCACCGAGCTCATTGGGCTGGCCGTTACCGCAGTAGACCCAGATCCGGGTGTTGTTGGCGACCAGGGTCGGGATGTTCAGCATCGGGTCGTTGCGCTTCCAACCGCTGTTCGGATCCTCGGTCTTGCCCCACATGTCGTCGGCCTTGAAGCCGCCGGCGTCACCCATCGAGATGTTGATCAGGAACGGCCACCAGCCCTCGGAGGGGTTCAGGAAGCCGGACATCGAGCCCGCGTAGATGAACTGCTCGGGGTGCCAGGTCGCCAGGTTCAGCGCGGCCGAACCGGCCATCGACAGACCGACGGCGGCGCTGCCGGTGGGCTTGACCGCACGGTTGGCCTGCAGCCAGCCCGGGAGCTCCGAGGTCAGGAAGGTCTCCCACTTGTAGGTGACGGTCGGCCCCTTGTTACGGGCGGGGGCGTACCAGTCGGTGTAGAAGCTGGACTGTCCACCGACCGGCATCACCACGGAGATGCCGCTGTCGAGGAACCACTCGAAAGCCTGCGTGTTGATGTCCCAGCCGTTGAAGTCCTCCTGCGCGCGCAGACCGTCGAGCAGGTAGAGGGCCGGCGAGTTCTCGCCACCGCTCTGGAACTGGATCTTGATGTCGCGCCCCATCGATGGTGAAGGCACCATCAGGTACTCCACCGGTAGACCTGGTCGGGAGAATGCTCCGGCAGTCCCCGTCCCTCCAGCCAGGCCCACCAGAGCGGGCAGCATCGCTGTCGCGACAGCCACGACGCCGAAACGGCGCGCCCAGGGCCCACGAATCCTGTCAAGAAGTCTCATACCGTCAATCCATCCATCTTCCGGTACCGCGTTGCGCGGCCTGTCTGCGTTCCCCCGGGTCTGACGTCGACGCCACAGACACCACAGCGATGTCTCCACCGCGCTGTCTCACCTCTCCGAACCTGCCGATGGGCGGCGGAGTGGGCCGAGAAAACTTCAGTTGTAGCGGTTGCAGTAAAGCATGGGACCACGACGGGAGAAAGCCCGGCCACGCGGAATGCCGCATCTATTTGCGGAAAGGCGAATCTTACGACGGCGACAATCAGGGGTGCGAGGTGGGTGGACCAACCGATCCCGGGACGGCCATCGTCGCAGGTGACCCGGCTACAGCGAAGCTCTCGGCGGTTGCGGCGACGCCGTCGCACGCCCCCTCGTTCAGTAAGCTCCGCGAATGGCGAAAGCCCAGGCGCGTTCAGGCAGATTGTCGTCCGACGACTGGATTCAGGCCGGTTACGAAATCCTGGCCGACGAAGGACGCGAGGCGCTCAAACTCGACCGCCTGTGCACGCGCCTCGGCGTCACCAAGGGCAGCTTCTACTGGCACTTCACGGACATGACCACCTACCGCGCCGCACTGGTGCAGTCCTGGGCGCAGCTGCAGGACCGCGATCGCCGGCATTTCGGGCAATTGGAGCACCTGGGCCCTCGTGAGCGGCTGAGCCGGATGATGGCCTCACTGCTCGGCGACCGGCAGTGGACGCTGGAGCGCGCGATGCGGGAATGGGCTCGCACCGACCCCGTCGTCGCCGCCGGCGTGCGGCATGCCGATCACCTGGTGCTCGCCGCGGTCCGGCAGGCGTTCGTCGACGCGGGGTTCGATACCGCAGAAGCCGAGATGCGGGCACGGGCCACGTTCGCCGCGGGAATCGGCTTCCTTCATCTCTCCGACATTCCGCCGGGGCCGGCCGTGGACGCGCAACGTGAGCGCTTCCTGGAACTGATGCTCTCGCGCTGACCTTCCATACCTAAAGGTATGGTAATTTCCGGCCATGTCCACCGCCCCGCCTGTCACCCCCGAATTCGTCGACCGGCTCGCCGCCCGCGCGACCGAGGCGGAGCGGCTGCGCCGGTTGCCCGCCGACACCGTCGCCGACGCGACGGCGTCCGGTTTCTTCGACCTGCTGGTCCCCGCGCGCTACGGCGGGATGCAGGCGCGTTTCCCGGCGATCCTGGACCCGGTCCGCCGGATGGCCCACGGGTGCGCGTCGAGCGCGTGGACGCTCGGTTTCTACGCACTGCACAACTGGATGCTCGCGCTGTTCAGCGAGCAGGCTCAGCAGGAGGCGTTCGCGACGCGTCCGTTCCTGGCGCCGGCGCCGCTGGCCCCGACAGGGCACGGGGTGAGTTGCGACGGCGGCCTGAGGTTGACCGGCCGGTGGTCGTGGGCGACCGGGGTGATGGACGGCAACTGGATCATGGTCGGCGCGCTGTGCGAGCGCACGGCCGGGGATCCGAGCACGATCTACCCGGTGCTGGCACTGCTGCCGATCCAGGACGCCCGCATCGAGGACGTGTGGCACACCGACGGCATGCGCGCCACCGGATCCAACGACGTGGTGATCGACGATGCCTTCGTGCCGTCGCACCGGGTCGTCGAAGTGTCCGACATCTACACCGGGACGGCGCCCGGCGCGGCGTTGCACGACGCCGACACCTACCGATGGCCGATGGTGCCGGCGCTGGCGCTGCTGGCCGCGATGCCGGCGCTGGGCAGTGCGGAGCGCGCCGCCGAGATCTACGGCGAACGGCTCTCGCAGAGATTCCTGGCCTACGAGGGCGTCATGCAGAAGGACAAGCCGGTCGCGGCGATGCATCTGGGCGAGGCGAACGTGCGGTTGCGCGCGTTGCGCAGCCTGTTGGCCGACACCGTCGCAGAGATCGAGGCGATCGTGGCCGCGGGGGAACCGGTGGAACGGTCGGTGCGCGGGCAGGCCAGGCTCGCGGCGGCGCACATCGTGCACGAGTCGCGGGCGATCGTCGCCGACCTGCTGGCCGCGTCCGGCGCGAGCGCCCACTTTCTGGACAACCCGCTGCAACGCATCAAACGCGACGTCGACGTGATCATCGGCCATGTCATTTTCGACTACGACACCAGCCGTGAACTGGCCGGCGCCCTCACAATGGGGAGGAAGATTCCGCGCACCGCGATGGTGTGAGACCGGGGAGGTTCGATGACGGACACGCTGCGTGACCGCGTCACCAAGTTCTTCCAGAAGAACGTCGCCAACCGGGTGATGCGGCGCCTACCGTTTCAGACGCTGCTGGAGACCACCGGGCGCAGATCCGGCGAACCCCGGACCACCCCGCTGGGCGGACGCCGCATCGGCGACAGCTTCTGGTTCGTCTCCGAATTCGGCGAGAAGTCGGATTACATCCGCAACATCAAAGCCGACCCTGACGTCCGCGTGCGACTGAACGGACGCTGGCACCGCGGGACGGCGCACCTGCTCCCCGAGGACGACGCCCGGGCACGGATGCGCACCCTGCCGCAGTACAACAACGTCGGCGTGCGCACATTCGGGACGAATCTGCTCACCGTGCGGGTCGACCTGATCGATTGAGCGGCAGCGCTTCTCATGGGCCTTGTCGTCTCTCATGGGCCTTGGTCGTCTTCGGGGAGGAGGTAGCGGTCGGGGTGGTGGTAGCCGTTGATGCGGTGTTGGCCGGTATCCAGCTCCGGCGGCGGAATCCACTCGGTCTGGTTCTTGGTGTTGCGGGTGGTGCTCCAGCCCGTCTTGTCGAGCATCCGGTGATCTGACGGGCAGGCGAAGGTCAGGTCGTCGATGTCGGTGTGGCCGCCGTCTTTCCAGTCGGCGGTGGCGTGGTGGACCTGACACCAATACCCGGGAGCGCTGCACCCGGGCCGCGTACAGCCGCGGTCGCGCGCGTGCAACACGATCCGCTGCGCTGCGGTGGCCAACCGCTTCGATCGGCCCAGATACAGGGATTGGCCGCTGTGTTGGTCGTAGACGTAGAGGTAGTGGTGGGCGCGCGCGGCCATCCGGATCAGATCCCGCATGGGCAACAGTGATCCACCGCCGGTGACCGCGACCCCGGCGCCTTTCTGCAGTTCCTGCAGGGTGGTGGACACGATCACCGTGGTCGGTAGTCCGTTGTGGGTGCCCAGTTCGCCCGAACTCAGCGCATTACTACCGACGGTCAGGAATGCGTCGTGGCGGCGCTGGGCCGGAGTGCGGGTGTCGGGCCCGTCTTCGTCGGTGTTGGCGCCGGGGGCGGCCAGCGCGGCGAACACGGCATCCCATACCGCGCGGGCTTGCGGAGTCAGATAGCCGCTGATCCGGCTCATCCCGTCGGGCTGCTGCTCCCCGACGGTGATGCCGCGCTTACGGGCCCGCTCGCGTTCGGCGTCCTCGGGTGTCGGCCCGTCAGCGTCGACATGACCAAGGAGGCGGCGCGCCGCACGCGCTACCGCGCGCGGGTCGACCCCGCACGCCAGCGTGGCCAGTTGGGCGTCGGCGGCGGCGCGTGTACCCACGTCCACCCAGGCGGGCAGCGCACGGTGGAAATCCGCGATCACCTCGACATGCTCGGCGTCGAGCAGGCCCTGGGCCTGCGCCGCCGCGGTGGCCTCCCACAGCGGCGGTAGCGGTTCACCGGTAATCGCCCGGCGCGGCCCCAGCGTTTTTGCTCGCTTGAGCCTGCGCGCAGCGTCGGCGCCGCTGACCCGCAGCGCGGTGGTCAGGACTTTCTTCCATGAGGATTCGCCGAGTCGGCAGGGTTCGGTCTCCTCCGTCAATCGGCTCAGCACTTTGTGCTCCACCGCAGGCACCGACCGCAACACCGTGGTCAGCTCGGCCAACATGCCGATCAGCTCGCGGTGGGACAACTCCTCGGCGGCCTTCGACAGCACGGCGACCTGCTCGGTGATCGTCCCCACCGCCTCGGCCACCAACTCCATACCTCGAACACTAGTTCGACGGTCCGACAAAAAAGTGCTCTCCCTAACCTATTGACCCGAATGTGACATAAAACTAAAGTCACTTTTACTTCTAGTCGAGGAGATCGCGGTGGAATCGTTCGTGCACCTTCGAAAAGGCAGAACTCCCAAGCGGATTCACGCCGATTTGGATGGCCTCAAGGATGACGAGCTCGGCCGCGGCGGGTTCGTCGGGCGCACGGCGAACATGTACCGGCGCAACGACCCCACCGCGTACCGGACCGTCGGCCCGCTCCGCCCCACCGACGTCCTGAGCAGCGAACTCAAGCCCAGCGACGCCACCGATGCACACGGAAGCCCGTTGCTGATGTTCTCCAACGCCGACTGCCAGGTACTGCTGTCCCGGCGCGCCCAGGAGATGCCGTTCTTCGTCCGCCACGTCGACGGCGACCTGCTGTCGTTCGTCCATCGCGGCGCCGGACATTGGAAACCGAGTTCGGACCGCTCGACTACCGCCAGGGCGACTGGATCTACCTCCCCAAGGCGTGCACCTGGCGGCAGATCCCGGCGACCGAGACCACGCTGCTGATGATCCAGGCCACCGACGAGTTCCGCGTCCCACCCGCGGGAACCCTGGGCAGGCACTTCCCGTTCGACCCCGCCCAGGCGGTGATCCCCGAACCCCTGCCCCTCGACACCGGCGACGGCCCGCAGCAAGACGGCGAGTACGAGGTGCGACTGGTCCATTCCGAGATAGGCGGCGCCGGGACGACCTCGCTGTTCTACCAACATCATCCGCTCGACGTCGAAGGATGGCGGGGCGACAATTTCCCGTTCACGTTCAACATCGACGACTACACGGTCATCACGTCCGAGAGCGTCCATCTGCCACCCACGGTGCACCTGTTCATGGAGGCCACCGGGGTCTACGTGATGAACTTCCTGCCGAAGCCGGCCGAGATGGTCCCGGGCACCGAACGCACACCGTGGTATCACCGCAACGTCGACTACGACGAGATCGCGTTCTTCCACGACGGGTCCCTGTACGGCATCCCGATGCCACCCGGGCTGGTGTCGCACGCTCCGCAGGGGGTGCACCACGGGGCGCCGGAGAAGGCCCGTGAGCGCGCGCGCCGCAAGTTCGACGACTACGACCGGGTGGACTGGTCGGTCATCGCCGTCGACACCCGGCGCCGACTGGTGCCGTCCGCCGAGATTCTCGCCAACGACCTGGGGCAGCACTGAGTATGACGACCACAGCAGACACCACCACGACGACCAGGTACGAATACGACCGTATCCCCTATCTGGTTGCCTATCAGAACAATTCGGGTGTGCGGGACGTCTACGGCGGTGTCGCCGAGCTGGTGGTGCTGGAGAGCTACCTGCTCAAACCGAAGACCGTGCAGTCCGATACCGTGCTGGTGTTCATGCACCCCATCGGCGGCGGCGCCTACCTGCCGATGATCAACGCGCTGGCCCGCGCCGGACATCACGTCATCTACTGCAACAGCCGGTTCCGGGGCACCGACTCCGCGCTGTTGATGGAGAAGGTCGTCGAGGACCTCGGCGAGTGCATCAAGGACGCCAAGAACCGGCTCGGCTACTCGAAGGTGGTCCTCGCCGGGTGGAGCGGTGGCGGCTCCCTGTCGGCCTTCTATCAGCAGCAGGCCCAGAACCCCACGGTGACGGCCAGCCCGTCCGGCGACGGGCCCGATCTGACGAAGCTCGGCCTGATCCCCGCCGACGGAATCATGCTGCTCGCCGCGCACATCAGCAGGCACGGCACGATGACCGAGTGGATGGACGCCTCGATCCTCGACGAGAACGACCCGTCCCAGCGAGACCCCGAACTGGACCTGTACAACCCGGACAACCCCCACCAGCCGCCCTACACACCCGAGTTCCTGGAGCGCTACCATCAGGCGCAGATCGCCCGCAACCGGCGAATCACCAAGTGGGTCAAGGAAAAACTGGCCGAGCTCAGGGCCGCCGGACGTCCCGATGACGAGTACGCGTTCGTGGTGCACGGCACCATGGCCGATCCGCGGTGGCTGGATCCGACGGTCGATCCGAACGAGCGCACCCCCGGCACCTGCTATCTGGGCGACCCCCAGGTGGTGAACATGAGCCCGGTCGGGCTGGCCCGGTTCTGCACGTTGCGCAGCTGGCTGTCGCAGTGGAGCTATGACGACGCCAACGGCGATGCGCTGAAGGCAGGCCCGGACATCGCCGTGCCGGCGCTGGTGATCGGCAACCTCGCCGACGACGCCTGCACGCCCAGCCACACCCGCCGGTTGTTCGACGCGATCGGGCATCCCGACAAGGAGATGCACGAGATCCCCGGAGCCAACCACTATTACGCGGGAGCCGATCAGCGCGACAAGCTGCGCGCAGCGGTCGGCATCGTCACCGACTGGCTGGAGCGTCACGACTTCGTGGGCGCTCGATGACGACAGGTCCGCTCGACGGCATCCGGGTGATCGAGGTCGGCACGCTGATCTCGGGCCCGTTCGCGGGTCGACTTCTCGGTGACATGGGCGCCGAGGTCATCAAGATCGAACCGCCCGGAGCGCCGGACCCGCTGCGCACCTGGGGGCAGGCTGAGCTCGACGGACACCACTTCTTCTGGACCGTCCACGCCCGCAACAAGAAAGCCGTCACGCTGAATCTGCGTGTCCCGCAGGGGCGTGACCTGTTCCTCGACCTGGTCGAGCGGTGCGACGTGATCGTCGAGAACTTCCGGCCGGGCACCCTGGAGAAGTGGGGACTGGGCTACGATGCGCTGCGCGAACGCAATCGCGGCATCATTCTGGTGCGGGTCTCGGGCTACGGCCAGACGGGCCCGGACGCGCACAAGGCCGGCTACGCGTCGGTGGCCGAGGCGGCCAGCGGGCTGCGGCACATGAACGGTTTCCCCGGTGGCCCTCCCCGCGCCTGGCGCTGTCGCTGGGCGACAGCCTGGCCGGGATGTTCGCCGCACAGGGCGCGCTCGCGGCCCTGTATCGCCGGTCGGTCACCGGTGAAGGCCAGATCGTCGATGCCGCGCTGACCGAATCCTGCCTGGCGGTACAGGAATCCACCATCCCTGACTACGACATCGGCGGCGTGGTGCGCGGGCCGTCCGGGACCCGGCTGGAAGGCATCGCACCGTCGAACATCTATCCGACCGCGGACGGCAGCTGGGTGGTGATCGCCGCCAACCAGGACACCGTGTTCCGCCGGTTGTGCGCCGCGATGGGCCAACCGGAACTCGCGACCGACGAGAGGTTCGCCAACCACGTTGCGCGCGGGCGCAATCAGGATGAACTCGACGAGATCATCGGCGCGTGGGCGGCGCAGCGCCAGCCGGCCGACGTCATCTCCACGTTGTCGGAGGCCGGGGTGATCAGCGGTCCCATCAACACCGTCGCCGAGGTCGTCCGCGATCCGCAGCTGCAGGCGCGCGGCATGATCGCCGACCACTGGGACGAGCGGATCGAACGGAACGTCAAGGGACCCGGCGTCGTGCCCGTGCTCTCGGAGACACCGGGCACCATCCGGTACGCCGGTTCTGCCCGGCCCGGCCAGCACAACGACGACGTCTACCGTGGGTTGCTCGGCAGGACCGAAGCCGAACTGGCTGCGCTCAGAGAGGAGGGGGTGCTGTGACCGGGTTGCCCGCACACGTCGACATCCGTGACGTGTCGATGCGTGACGGACTGCAGATCGAGGATCCGATCCCGTTGTCCGCCAAGCTCGAGCTTCTCGCCGCCATCGCCGCCACCGGGGTGCGGGAGATGGAGGCGACGGCGTTCGTGTCGCCGTCGAAGGTGCCCGCGCTGGCCGATGCGGCCGAGCTGGCCGCCGAATTGCACAACTTCCCCGGCATCGAGTTCTCCGCGCTGGTGGCCAGTCCGAACGGTGCCAAGCGCGCGATCGCCGCGGGCCTGCGCTCGATCGAGTACGTGGTCTCGGCCGCGGACGGGCACAGCCGCGCCAACGTCGGACGGTCGTCGGCCGAGGCCACCGCGCAGATTCCCGAGATCGTGACGATCGCCCACGACAGCGGGGTGTCCGTCGAGGTCATCGTCGCGACCGCCTGGGACTGCCCGTTCGACGGCCCCACAGCGCCGCAGCGGGTGCTCGACATCGTCCGCGCGGGCGTCGACGCCGGTGTCGACCGGCTGGCGATCGCCGACACGATCGGGACCACGACACCGCGCCGGGTCACCGAGCTGGTCACGCTGATCCGGCCCGCGACCGGCGGATTGCCGCTGGGCGCACATTTCCACAACACGCGGGGCGCCGGGCTGGCGAGCGCCTACGCCGCGGTGAGCGCCGGGGTCACCCGGCTGGACGCATCGGTGGGCGGACTCGGCGGATGCCCGTTCGCCCCCGGCGCCAGCGGCAACATCGCCACCGAGGATCTGGTCTATCTGCTGCGCGACAGTGGCGTCGGCGTCGACGTGGATCTGGCGGCGGCCATCGCCGCCGCGCGGGTGGCGCAGAGCGCGGTGGGTCACGAGCTGCCGAGTTCGCTGCTGCGCGCCGGCGACCGGATTCTGGGCTAGCGACCGTGCCGCCGGGAGCCGCCGCGCTGAGCGCCAAGGGCCGTCAGACCCGCGGCGCGATCGAGCAGGCCGCCCGGAAGCTGTTCGCCGAGCGTGGCTTCCACGGCACCACGCTCACCGACATCACGTCGGCAGCGGGCAAGTCACCCGCGGTGTTCTACCGGTATTTCACGGACAAGGAGGACCTGCTCGCCGCGCTGGCGCAGTCGTTCCTGCACGATGTCGTCGCCCCGTCGGGGCTGACCGTCCCGCTCCCCGAATCGCCGGACGACGACGCGTTCTTCAGCACGGTGGTGACCGGTTATTGGACGATGTTCAAACAGAACATCGGCATCATGATCGCCGTGGCGCAACTCGCCGCCACCCAGCCGCGATTCGCGGCGGTGCAGAACGAATTCCGGCGTTTCGGCATGGACATCGTCGCCGCTTCGGTCCGCCGCGCCCAGGAACAGGGTTACGGTGGGGAACTGCAGCCCGAGCACACCGCAGCCGCGATCGCGCTGCTGTTCGAGAACTTCACCACCGTGTTCGTCGGCGGCTCCGGCCTCGGCGTGGACATCGACGACGAGGCCGCGATCGCCACGCTGTCGCGCATCTGGAAGAAGACCCTGTACGGACATTGATCACGACCCAGATTGACCACGACGACGTTCAAAGGAGAACCGGTGGACTTCACGTTGCCCGATCATCTGCCCGGACTGCTCGCCGAGATGGATGCGTTCATCGAAGCCGAGATCAAACCGCTGGAGCGCGAGCACATCCAGTATTTCGACCAGCGCCGCGAGCATGCCCGCACCGATTGGGACAACGGCGGCGTCCCGCGCCGGGAGTGGGAGGATCTGCTCGACGAGATGCGCAGGCGCGCAGATGCGGCGGGCTGGCTGCGGTACGGACTGCCGTCACAGTTCGGCGGCCGGGACGGCAGCAACCTCGACATGGCGGTGATCCGGGAGCACCTGGCCCACAAGGGGCTGGGACTGCACAACGACCTGCAGGACGAATCGTCGATCGTCGGCAACTTCCCGCAGGTGATCATGATGGACCGCTTCGGCACCGAGGAACAGAAGCGGGAGTGGACCGATGCGCTGATCACCGGTGAGCGGTCGATGGCGTTCGGGCTGACCGAACCCAATCACGGGTCGGACGCGACCTGGCTGGAGACCACCGCCGTGCCCGACGGTGATGACTGGATCATCAACGGCGCCAAGCGCTTCAACACCGGAGTGCATCGCGCGACGCACGACCTGGTGTTCGCCCGCACCTCCGGTGAGGCGGGCCAGGCACGCGGGATCACCGCATTCCTGGTGCCCACCGAGGCCCCGGGCTTCTCGGTGCCCTACTACTGGTGGACGTTCAACATGCCCACCGACCACGGCGAGGTGCTGCTGGAGAACGTGCGGGTGCCGTCGGACGCGGTGCTCGGCGAGGTGGATCACGGCTTGGACGTCGGGCAGACGTTCCTGCACGAGAACAGGATCAGACAGGCCGCCAGCAGCCTGGGCGCCGCGCAGTACTGCATCGACCGCGCTGTGGCCTACGCCAACGACCGCAAGGTGTTCGGCAAACCGCTGGCCACCCATCAGGCCGTGCAGTGGCCGCTGGTGGAGTTGCAGACCGAGGCGCAGATGGTGCGTCTGCTGGTGCGCTACGCCGCGTCCGAGCTGGACCGCAACCACCACATGGAGGTGTCGGACAAGGTGTCGATGGCCAACTACCGGGCCAACCGCCTGGTGTGCGAGGCCGCCGACCGGGCGATGCAGGTGCTCGGCGGTGTCGGTTACAGCAGGCACGAGCCGTTCGAACACATCTACCGGCACCACCGCCGGTACCGGATCACCGAGGGCGCCGAGGAGATTCAGATCAGGAGGGTGGCACAGCGACTGTTCGGGTTCGGCCGCAAGTGAGCGAGCTCGCCCAGGCGCTCGAAGGGGTGCTGCGGCCGGTGCTCGGCGACACCACGGTGGCGGACCTGCAGCCGCTCACCGGCGGCGCCAGCCGGACCACCTGGGCCTTCACCGCGCAGAGCGGCACGCAGACCCGCCCGCTGATCCTGCGCACCGGCGCCCGCGACGACATCCACGCCAGCATGGAGCTGGAGGCGCAGGTGCAGCAGCGCGCCGCCGCCGCGGGTGCGCCGGTCCCCCACATCCTGGCCGCTGACAATTCGCCTGAGGCCGTCGGAAATCCGTACCTGATCTGCGACGCGATCGATGGCGAAACCATCGTGCGCCGCATCTTCCGCGGCCTCGACGACGCCGGTCGGGCACGCCTGCTCGAGCAGTGCGCGACGGCGCTGGCAGCGATCCACCGCGCCGACACGGCGGGGATCGGGCTGACGGCCCCGGACGAGCTCGCGGGCTGGCGCACCCGTCTGGACGAGATAGGCGATACCACAGCCACTTTCGAGTGGGCCTTCCGTCGGTTGGCAGACGCGCGTCCCGACCCGTCGCCGATGCGGCTGGTGCACGGCGATTTCCGGATGGGCAACCTGATCGTCGACGGTTCGGGGTTGGCCGCCGTGCTGGACTGGGAGCTGACCCACATCGGCGAGATCTACGAGGATCTCGCGTGGTTCTGCATCCGGGCATGGCGGTTCGGCGCCCCCGAATCGCTCGGGGCAGGCGGGCTCGGCAGCGTGGAGACATTCCTGCAGGCCTACGAGACCGCCGCCGACAGCGCGCTGGACCGCAACGCTTTTCGCTGGTGGTTGACGGTGGCGACGCTGCGGTGGGGGGTCATCTGCCGGCACCAGGCCGAGCGTCACCTGTCCGGCGACTCTCCGTCGGTCGAGCTCGCGGCGATCGGCCGGCGGGTGAGCGAAACCGAATGGGATGTCCTGGATCTGCTGTCCGGAGGGGGTCCCCGATGACTCGCCGGCCCACCGCAGCGGAACTCGTCGCCGCCGTCGCCGACTTCCTCGACGAGGACGTCCGCGCGGTCGGCGGTCAGGTCGGCTTCCATTCCCGCGTCGCGGCCAATGTGCTGCGGATCGTGGAGCGAGAACTGCTCGACGCGGACGAGGTGCGGGTGCGCGCGGCGCTGGCCGATCTCGGTCACCCCGACGAGCAGTCGTTGGCGCAGGCGATCCGGGGCGGCGAGCTCGACGGCCGACCGGACGACGTGATGGCGTGCCTGCGCGAGATGGTGCGTCACCGGTTGTCGATCGACCATCCGGGGTATGCCGACGGGCGATGAGTGCCCGCGTCACCTCCGTCACGCAGATCGACCTGACCGACCGCATCGACCCGTACGGCATCGCGGCCGCGCCCGACGGCACGCTGTGGGTCACGCTCGTGCACAGCGGCGCGGTGGCCCGGCTCAGCGCCGACGGCGGGCAACAGCGCTTCCCGGTCGGGTCCCCGACCTCGCGGCCGTCGGTGGTGACGGTGGCGCGCGACGGCACGGTGTGGTTCACCTGCAACGGTGACGACCGCATCGGCGCGCTGGACGCCCACGGCGCGCTCCGGGCCGTGCACCTCGCGCCCGGCAGCGGCCCGTACGGCATCTGGGCCGCCGACGACGGCGCGGTGTGGTTCACCGAGTCCACGGCCGACCGGATCGGGCGCCTCGACCGGGACGGATCCGTTACGCACGTCGCGCTGCCGGCGCGTTCCCCGCATTCCTGACCGGCAGTCCCGACGGGGCGGTGTGGGCCACCGCCAACCAGGCCGACGCGGTGGTGCGCGTGGCGCCGGACGGTGCTCTCGAACAGTTCGCCCTCCCCGCTCCCGGAGCCGCCCCGGTCGGCATCACCTGGGCCGACGACGCGGTGTGGTTCGCCGAGATCGGCGCAGGTCGCATCGGGCGGATCGCCGATGGCGAGGTCACCGAGTTCCCGTTGCCCGACCCGGCATGTCGTCCGCACGCGATCGTCGCCGGCGCGCACGGCTGCTGGTTCACCGAGTGGGCCGTCGACCGCGTCGGGCACATCTGCCGCGACGGCACCGTCGAGGAGTACGGCCTGCCGCCGACGGTCTCCGAACCGCACGGAATCACCGTCACCCCGGACGGGGCGGTGTGGGTCGCCGCGGAGAGCGGCTCGGTGGTTCAGCTGCGCTGAGTCGCGCTCACAACCTGCGGAATCGTGCCAGCCACGCGGGTTCGTCGACAACGGTGCCGACCGCCAGGCCCAGCGCGTCGGCGTGCGCCTCACCGACGGTCCCCCGGTAGGTGGTCTCGGTGAGCGCCTCGACCTCCCAGCCCGTCGCGAACGCGCCGCGCAGGACGGGCTCGCTGACCTCGGGGCCGAATCCGCGGCCCGCGTCCGACAGCGCGAGCACATGCACCCGCGAGCCCGGCCGGGTCGCGCCGCGCAGGCTCTGCACGTAGGACACGCGGTCGCCGTCGTCGAAGATGTGGAACAGCGCACTGTCGACGATCGTGTCGTATTTCGGCTGCTCAGGCAGGTGCAGCGCGTCGGCGATCTCGAAGCGCGCGGCCACACCGCGGGCCTCGGCGTTGCGCCGGGCCTGCTCGACAGCGGTCGGTGCGCCGTCCACGCCGAGCACGTCGTAGCCCGCCGCGGCCAGCAGGATGGTGTGCTCCCCGGTGCCGCATCCGACGTCGAGCACCCGGCCGGTGATCAGGCCGGCGCGTTCGAGCCCGAGGACGGCCGGTTGCGGCTCGCCGATGACCCACGGCGGGGTCGTGTGCTTGTAGAAGTCGTTGAAACCGGAGAGGGTGGGAGTCAGATCCATACTCGCGAGTGTTCAACCTGAACCGAAGTTGAGGTCAACCCTATGCCCGACGCAGTGGCCACCGATGTGGCCGACCGGTTGTTCACGGCGATCGAGCGCAGCGACATCGCGACGGTGGCGCAGCTGTTCAGCCCGGTCGTGGCGGTGTGGAAGAGCGGCGACACGCGGGACAACGACCATGCCCGATCGGTCAAGATCATCACGTGGTTCGTCGATGCCACCCTCGATCGCCGGTACGAGGTTCTGGACCGGCAGATGTTCGACGGAGGATTCGTGCAACAGCACGTCCTGCATGCGCGTGGCCGCACCGGAGCGACGATCGCGATGCGCGTGTGCATCGTGATCAAGGTCGGCCCCGACGGCCTGATCACCCGCATCGACGAGTACTTCGACCCCGCCGAGATCGCCCCGCTGCTGTCGCAGACATCGTCGTGACCTTCGGAAAACAGCCACGCAGCAGCCCTTTTCGGTGTTCGAACCTCGACGTGACGGTCGCGGGTTAACATCGCGCCCATGGCTGTGCCATCTCCGGAGCCGTCGCCGGCGCAGGACCCGCTGCGGATCCTCGTCTACAGCGACAACCCCGGGACCAGGGACCAGGTCCGGCTCGCGCTGGGCAAACGCATCCACCCGGAACTGCCGGAACTGACCTACCTCGACGTCGCCACCGGGCCGATGGTGATCAGGCGTCTGGACGAGGGCGGATTCGACCTGGTCATCCTCGACGGGGAGGCCGCGCCCGTCGGTGGGATGGGGATCGCCAAGCAGCTCAAGGACGAGATCGAGCACTGCCCGCCGGTGCTGGTGCTGACCGGACGCCCCGACGACGCGTGGCTGGCCAGGTGGTCGCGCGCGGAGGCTGCCGTCCCGCATCCGATCGACCCGATCCGGCTGGGCGACGCGGTCGTGTCGCTCCTGCGCCCCTCGTCCTGACCCTGATCAGGGAAAACCCCTGCCGCAGTTGCATATTCGGGGCAGGCGGGATCGCCGGACGACGCCACTGGCGATACTAGCCAAAATATGTGGCGCGGATCGCAAACACGGCTAGGCTGTGTGGTAGCTCACATCGACTGCCCCGAGGAGCTGCAACGCAGTATGGATTTGTACACGCCGATTCTGGTGCTTGGTGCGATCGCCGCTGTGTTCGCCGTCGGGTCCGTCGGGATCGCGCTGCTGATCGGCCCGAGGCGCTACAACCGGGCCAAGCTCGAAGCCTACGAGTGCGGTATCGAGCCGATGAACCCGTCCGACCCGGGCGCGGCAGCCACCGGACATCGGTTCCCGATCCGCTACTACCTGACGGCGATGCTGTTCATCGTCTTCGACATCGAGATCGTTTTTCTCTACCCGTGGGCCGTCGCGTTCGACAGCCTCGGCGTGTTCGCGCTGGTGGAGATGCTGTTGTTCATGGTCGTGGTGTTCGTTGCCTACGCCTATGTCTGGCGACGAGGAGGCCTGCAATGGGACTAGAGGAGAAACTGCCCGGTGGCATCCTGCTGTCGACCGTGGAGAAGGTCGCCGGGTACGTGCGCAAGGGGTCGCTGTGGCCGGCGACCTTCGGCCTCGCGTGCTGCGCGATCGAGATGATGGCCACCGCGGGGCCACGTTTCGACATCTCCAGGTTCGGCATGGAACGGTTCTCAGCCACGCCGCGGCAGGCCGATCTGATGATCGTGGCCGGGCGGGTCAGCCAGAAGATGGCGCCGGTGCTGCGCCAGATCTACGACCAGATGGCCGAACCGAAATGGGTGCTGGCCATGGGGGTGTGCGCGTCTTCCGGCGGCATGTTCAACAACTACGCGGTGGTGCAGGGCGTCGATCATGTGGTGCCGGTGGACATCTACCTGCCCGGCTGTCCGCCCCGGCCGGAGATGTTGCTGCACGCGATCCTCAAATTGCACGACAAGATTCAGCAGATGCCGCTCGGCGTGAACCGCGAGGAGGCGATCCGCGAGGCCGAGCAGGCCGCGCTGGCAGTGACGCCGACGATCGAGTTGAAGGGGCTGCTGCGGTGACGGCCGATTCCGACGGCGACCCGCGCCCCGAGGTGATCGGCATGCGGCGCGGCATGTTCGGTGCCAGGGACACCGGCGACACCTCCGGGTACGGGCGGCTGGTCCGTCCGGTCGCCCTGCCCGGCAGCTCGCCGCGTCCCTACGGCGGCTACTTCGACGACGTCGTCGACGCGCTGGAAGCCGCCCTCGGCGAAGACGTTTACGCCGAGTCGATCGAACGGGTGGTGGTCTACCGCGACGAGCTCAGCATCGAGGTGCACCGCGACCGGCTGGTGCCGGTGGCGCAGACCCTGCGCGACGATCCGGCGCTGCGCTTCGAACTGTGCCTCGGCGTCAGCGGCGTGCACTATCCCGACGAGATCGGCCGTGAGCTGCACGCGGTCTACCCGCTGATGTCCATCACGCACAACCGCCGCATCCGTGTCGAAGTGGCCGCACCCGACGGCGATCCGCACATTCCGTCGCTGTTCCGGATCTACCCCACCACGGACTGGCACGAGCGCGAGACCTACGACTTCTTCGGCCTGATCTTCGACGGCCATCCGGCGCTGACCCGGATCGAGATGCCCGACGACTGGGTGGGCCATCCGCAGCGCAAAGACTATCCGCTGGGCGGGATTCCGGTGGAGTACCACGGTGCCGAGATCCCCCCGCCGGACCAGCGGAGGGCATACAACTGATGGCCACCTCACCCCCACCGCCCGAGCGGGTGGTCGTCGTCGGCGGCCAGGACTGGGACCAGGTCGTCTCTGCGGCAAGGCAGAACGCGGCCGAACACGCCGGTGAGCGCATCGTCGTCAACATGGGCCCGCAACATCCGTCGACGCACGGCGTGCTGCGCCTCATTCTCGAGATCGAGGGTGAGACGATCGTCGAAGCCCGGTGCGGGATCGGCTATCTGCACACCGGGATCGAGAAGAACCTGGAGTTCCGCAACTGGACGCAGGGCGTCACGTTCGTGACCCGGATGGACTATCTGTCACCGTTCTTCAACGAGACCGTCTACTGCCTCGCCGTGGAGAAGCTGCTCGGGGTCACCGACGCGATACCCGAACGGGCCTCGGTGATCCGGGTCATGATGATGGAACTCAACCGGATCTCCAGCCATCTCGTCGCGCTGGCCACCGGCGGCATGGAACTCGGCGCAATGACGGCGATGTTCCTCGGCTTCCGGGAACGCGAGCTCATCCTGTCGGTGTTCGAGACGATCACCGGACTGCGGATGAACAACGCCTACATCCGGCCGGGCGGCGTGGCCGCCGACCTGCCCGCCGAAGGACTCCCCCAGATCCGCGACCTGCTCACACTGCTGCCCGAACGCCTGCGCGACATGGAGAATCTGCTCAACGAGAACTACATCTGGAAGGCCCGCACCCAGGGTGTCGGGTATCTCGATCTCACCGGGTGCATGGCGCTCGGCATCACGGGTCCGATCCTGCGGTCCACCGGGCTGCCGCACGACCTGCGCAAGACCCAACCCTATTGCGGGTACGAGACCTACGACTTCGACGTCGTCACCGACGACCAGTGCGACTCCTACGGCCGGTACCTGATCCGTGTGAAGGAGATGCACCAATCGATCAGGATCGTCGAGCAGTGCGTCGAGCGGCTCGAAAGGCTGACTGGCGCACCGGTGATGATCACCGACAAGAAGCTGGCGTGGCCTGCCGACCTACAGGTCGGGCCCGACGGGCTGGGCAACTCCCCCGAGCACATCGCCAAGATAATGGGTCATTCGATGGAGGGCCTGATCCACCATTTCAAGCTGGTGACCGAGGGTATCCGGGTGCCGGCCGGTCAGGTCTACGTCGCGGTGGAGTCACCGCGGGGTGAGCTCGGCGTGCACATGGTGTCCGACGGCGGGACACGTCCCTACCGGGTGCACTACCGGGATCCGTCGTTCACCAATCTTCAAGCGGTGGCGGCGATGTGCGAGGGCGGCATGGTCGCCGACGCGATCACCGCGGTGGCGTCGATCGACCCGGTGATGGGCGGGGTGGACAGGTGATGAGTGTCTTTCTGGAGCTGGGCCAGCGGCCCGACGAGCCCGGCCCGCCGATCCACGGTGCCGCGGCGTACCCGGCCGAGGTCACGGCCAGGTTGGCGACCGACGCGGCGACGATCATCGCCCGCTATCCGCAGGCCAGGTCGGCGCTGTTGCCGCTGCTGCACCTGGTGCAGGCCGAAGACAGCTGCCTGACGCCGGCAGGAATCCGCTTCTGCGCAGGGCAATTGGGGCTCACCGACGCCGAGGTCACCGCGGTCGCGACCTTCTACTCGATGTACCGGCGGCAACCCACCGGCGAGTATCTGGTCGGGGTCTGCACCAACACGCTGTGCGCGGTGATGGGCGGTGACGCGATCCTGGAAAGCCTGCAGAGTCATCTGGACATCACGCCCGGTCAGACCACCGACGACGGCCGGGTCACGCTGGAGCATCTCGAATGCAACGCCGCGTGCGACTACGCGCCCGTCGTGATGGTGAACTGGGACTTCTTCGACAACCAGACCCCGTCGTCGGCGCGGGCGCTGGTGGACGCTCTGCGTGCGGGTGAGTCGCCGGCGCCGTCGCGCGGCGGATCACTGTGCACGTTCCGGGACACCTCGAGAATTCTTGCCGGACTGGACGGTCCGTGCGACACCGGCACCCCGGGTGTCGTGGGCCCGGCCACGCTGGCGGGGCTGCGGTTCGCCCGGGACCACGACATGACGGCGCCCGAGGCCGGCACCCCGACGGACAGCACCGGGCACGAGCCGGCCGGTCCGTCCGGCCGGGATCAGGCCGAGGCCGCCGAAACGGTGAAGGACGAACCGGCGCCTGCGCCGTCGGCCGACGTGCCGGCACAGGGCGGGACGCCGGAAACCGATCCCCGAGCGACGGATTCGTGATGACGGCGTTGACTCCGGTGCTGAGCAGCTTCTGGGACGAACCGGAGCCCTGGTCGCTGGACACCTACGTCCGCCACGGCGGCTATCGGGCGCTGGAGCGGGCGCTGGCGATGAGCCCGGACGACGTGATCGGCATCGTCAAGGATTCCGGCCTGCGCGGTCGGGGCGGGGCCGGGTTCCCGACGGGAACGAAGTGGTCGTTCATCCCGCAGGAGCGCAACGACCAGACCGTCCAGGGTGACCCGAGCGCGGCGGCCAAGCCGCACTACCTGGTGGTCAACGCCGACGAGTCCGAACCCGGGACGTGCAAGGACATTCCGCTGATGATGACCACCCCGCACTTCCTGGTCGAGGGTGCGATCATCGCCGCGTACGCGATCCGGGCACACCACGCGTTCATCTACCTGCGCGGCGAGGTGGTGCCGGTGCTGCGGCGGCTGCAGGCCGCGGTCGCCGAGGCCTATGCCGCAGGGCATCTGGGCAGCGACATCCACGGATCCGGTTTCGACCTCGAGCTGATCGTGCATGCCGGGGCCGGCGCCTACATCTGCGGTGAGGAGACCGCGCTGCTGGACTCGCTGGAGGGCAGGCGGGGCCAGCCCCGGCTGCGTCCCCCGTTCCCCGCCGTCGCCGGCCTGTACGCGTGCCCGACGGTGGTCAACAACGTCGAGTCGATCGCCAGCGTGCCGCCGATCCTGAGCAACGGTGTCGACTGGTTCCGGTCCATGGGCACCGAGAAGTCGCCCGGGTTCACGCTGTACTCGCTGTCCGGTCATGTCACCACTCCCGGCCAGTACGAGGCGCCACTGGGAATCACGCTGCGGCAGTTGCTCGAATACGCGGGCGGGGTGCGCGCCGGCCACGAGTTGAAGTTCTGGACCCCGGGTGGCTCGTCGACACCGCTGCTGACGGCCGAACACCTGGACGTGCCACTGGATTACGAGGGCATGGCCGGGGTCGGGTCCATGCTCGGCACCAAAGCTCTGCAGATCTTCGACGAAACCACTTGTGTGGTGCGGGCGGTACGGCGCTGGACGCAGTTCTACGCCCACGAGTCGTGCGGCAAGTGCACGCCGTGCCGGGAGGGCACATACTGGCTGGCGCAGATCTACCAGCGACTGGAGACCGGCACCGGCACGGAAGCGGATCTGGACAAGCTGCTCGACATCTCCGACAACATCTTCGGAAAGTCGTTCTGCGCACTCGGCGACGGCGCTGCGAGCCCGATCCTGTCGTCGCTCAAGCATTTCCGCGCCGAGTACGAGGCGCACCTGGACCGCGCGGGGTGCCCGTTCGATCCGTTCGCCTCGATGCTGGCCGCACCGGAAGGGGTCGGCGCATGACGCTCGCCGAGCACAGTCACGACGCGCCACCGGTGGAGATGGTGTCGCTGACCATCGACGGCACCGAGATCTCGGTGCCCAAGGGCACGTTGGTGATCCGCGCGGCGGAGCTGATCGGCGTGCAGATCCCGCGTTTCTGCGACCACCCGCTGCTCGACCCGGTCGGCGCGTGCCGGCAGTGCCTCGTCGAGGTCGAGGGTCAGCGCAAACCGCTGGCCTCGTGCACCACGACGGTGACACCCGACATGGTGGTGCGCACCCAGCACACCTCCGAGGCGGCGGACAAGGCGCAGCACGGCGTGATGGAGCTCCTGCTGATCAACCACCCGCTGGACTGCCCGGTCTGCGACAAGGGCGGCGAATGCCCACTGCAGAACCAGGCGATGTCCAACGGGCGCACCGAGACCCGCTTCGACGACGTCAAACGCACGTTCCCGAAGCCGATCAACATCTCCTCCCAGGTGCTGCTGGACCGGGAACGCTGCGTGCTGTGCGCCCGCTGCACCCGCTTCTCGGATCAGATCGCCGGGGACCGCTTCATCGATCTGATGGAACGCGGCGCGCTGCAGCAGGTCGGCATCGCACCCGGCGAACCGTTCCAGTCCTACTTCTCGGGCAACACCGTCCAGATCTGCCCCGTCGGCGCGCTCACCGGCGCCGCGTACCGCTTCCGGGCGCGCCCGTTCGACCTGGTGTCCAGTCCCAGCGCGTGCGAGCACTGCGCGTCGGGATGCGCACAGCGCACCGACCACCGTCGCGGCAAGGTGCTGCGCCGACTGGCCGGCGACGATCCCGAGGTCAACGAGGAATGGAACTGCGACAAGGGGCGCTGGGCGTTCACCTACGCGACGGTCGGCGACCGCCTCACCACACCGCTGGTACGCGACGAGGGCGTCCTGCGACCGGCGTCGTGGTCGGAGGCGCTCGGCGTCGCCGCGGCGGGGCTGACCGCGGCCGTGGGCAACGCCGGCGTGTTGGTCGGCGGCCGGGTCACCGCCGAGGAATCCTACGCGTACGCGAAGTTCGCCCGAATCGTGCTGGGCACCAACGACGTCGACTTCCGGAGCAGGCCGCACAGCGCCGAGGAGGCCGATTTCCTGGCCGCCCACGTCGCGGGACTGCCGATGACGGTGACCTACGCCGACCTGGAGAACGCGCCCGCGGTGCTGCTGGCCGGCCTGGAACCGGAAGAGGAGTCGCCGATCGTGTACCTGCGGCTGCGCAAGGCGGTGCGCAAGCGCGGGCTGCAGGTGCTGGCGGTGGCGCCGCTGGCCACCCGCAGCCTGGACAAGCTGTCGGGCCGGTTGATCCGTTGCGCCCCGGGCTCGGAGGCGAACGCGCTGGACGGCCTGGCCGAGGACGCACTGCTCTCGATGCGCGGGGCGCTGCTGCTCGTCGGCGAACGTCTCGCCGCGTCGCCCGGCGCGTTGTCCGCCGTGGGCCGGCTCGCCGAGTCCACCGGCGCCCGCGTGGCGTGGATCCCGCGGCGGGCCGGCGACCGGGGTGCGGTGGAAGCCGGCGCGCTGCCCAACCTGCTGCCGGGTGGCCGGCCGGTCCACGATGCGTCGGCCCGCAGCCAGGTCGCCGACGCGTGGCATGTCGACGGGCTGCCCACCGTCCCGGGCCGGGACACCGCGGCCATCCTGTCCGCCGCCGCTGACGGCGCGCTGGGCGCGCTGCTGATCGGCGGCGTGGAGTTGGCCGATCTCCCCGACCCGTACGCCGCGCTGGCCGCGGTGCAATCCGCACCGTTCGTCGTCAGCCTGGAGTTGCGCCACAGCGCGGTCACCGAACATGCCGACGTGGTGTTCCCGGTCGCGCCGGTCGCCGAGAAGGCGGGCTCGTTCGTCAACTGGGAGGGCCGGATCCGCTCCTTCGGCAGGCCCTGCACACCAACGCGGTCTCGGATCTGCGGGTGCTGAGCTTCCTGGCCGACGAGGCCGGGGTCGATCTCGGTCTGGCGTCGGCGGCCGACGAGCGCGCCCGGCTCGGGCTGTGGGCCGGCGATCGGCCCGTCCCGGCCCCGGTCGACCCGTCGCCGCCGCAGCCGCAGGCCGGTCAGGCGGTGCTGGCCGGCTGGCGGATGCTGCTCGACGACGGCCGGTTGCAGGACGGCGAGCCCCATCTCGCGGGCACCGCGCGCCTGCCCGTGGCCCGGCTGTCGCAGGCGACGGCCTCGGAGATCGGCGTCGCCGACGGTGAATTGCTGACGGTGGGCACCGATCGCGGTGAGATCTCGCTGCCGCTGGAAGTGACCGCCATGGACGACAGGGTGGTCTGGCTGCCCCTGAACTCCCCCGGCAGTCATGTGCACCGGACCCTCGGTGTGACCACTGGCGCCGTGGTGTCGATCGGCAACGGCCGGAGCCGGTCATGACCTACCCGGATCCGACGCTGTTCGGCCACGACCCGTGGTGGCTGATCCTGGCCAAGTCCCTCGGCATCTTCGTGTTCCTGCTGCTGACCGTGCTCTCGGCGATCCTCATCGAGCGAAAGATCCTGGGCCGCATGCAGTTGCGGCTCGGCCCCAACCGGGTCGGCCCCGGCGGGCTGCTGCAGTCGCTGGCCGACGGGGTGAAGCTCGCGCTCAAGGAAGGCCTCGTCCCGGCCGGTGTGGACAAGGGGATCTACCTGGCCGCACCGGTGATCGCGGTCATCCCGGCGTTCATGGCGTTCGCCGTGATCCCCCTCGGCGGCGAGGTCTCGGTGTTCGGCCATCGCACCGCGCTGCAGCTGACCGACCTGCCGGTCGCGGTGCTCTACATCCTGGCGGTGACCTCGATCGGGGTGTACGGCATCGTGCTGGCCGGCTGGGCGTCGGGGTCGGTCTACCCGCTGCTGGGCGGATTGCGCTCGACGGCGCAGGTGATCTCCTACGAGATCGCGATGGCGCTGTCGTTCGTCGCGGTGTTCATCTACGCGGGCACGATGTCCACGTCGGGCATCGTCGCCGCCCAGGCCGACACCTGGTACATCTTCCTGCTGCTGCCGTCCTTCCTGGTGTACCTGACGTCGATGGTCGGTGAGACCAACCGCGCGCCTTTCGATCTGCCGGAGGCCGAGGGTGAGCTCGTCGGTGGATTCCACACCGAGTACTCGTCGCTGAAGTTCGCGATGTTCATGCTCGCCGAGTACGTCAACATGACCACGGTGTCCGCGCTGGCCACCACCCTGTTCCTGGGTGGCTGGCGCGCGCCCTTTCCGATCAGCCTGTGGGAGGGCGCCAACAGCGGATGGTGGCCGCTGTTGTGGTTCACCGCCAAGGTGTGGGTGTTCCTGTTCGTGTTCATGTGGCTGCGTGCCACCCTCCCGCGCATGCGTTACGACCAGTTCATGGCACTGGGCTGGAAGATCCTGATCCCGGTGTCGCTGGTCTGGATCGCGATCGTGGCCACCACCGACTCGCTGCGCGACCGGGGTCTGCAGCCGTGGGCTTCCGCGCTGATCGGGCTTGCCGTGGTCGCAGTGCTGCTGCTGGCGCTGCTCGGGTGGAAACGGCTGCGGGCCGGCCGGATCCGGCCTGAACCCGTGCCGGCCGCCGTCGCCGCGTACCCGGTACCCCCGCTGCCCGCCCGGGACCGTCCGAAGGAGAGTGCAGATGCCTAGGTTCCTCGACGCCGTCGCCGGTTTCGGCGTCACCTTCGGGTCGATGTTCAAGAAGCCGGTGACCGAGCAGTACCCGGAGAAGCCCGGACCGGTGGCCAAGCGCTACCACGGCCGCCATCAACTCAACCGGTACCCCGACGGCCTGGAGAAGTGCATCGGCTGCGAGTTGTGCGCGTGGGCCTGTCCGGCCGACGCGATCTTCGTCGAGGGCGCCGACAACACCGAGTCCGAACGGTATTCGCCGGGCGAGCGGTACGGCCGGGTGTACCAGATCAACTATCTGCGGTGCATCGGGTGCGGGCTGTGCATCGAGGCGTGCCCCACCCGCGCGCTGACGATGACCAACGACTACGAGATGGCCGACGACAACCGCGCCGACCTGATCTACGGCAAGGACAAACTGCTGGCCCCGCTGCAGCCGGGCATGCAGGACCCTCCGCACGCGATGGCCCCGGGAACCACCGACGACGACTACTACCTGGGCAACATCGGTCCCGCCGCCGGGGACGCGAAATGAGGGGCGCACATGGGTGAGGCGGTGCTGTTCTGGGTGCTCGCGGTGGTGTCGGTGGCAGGCGCGCTCGGTGTGGTGTCCGCCCGGAAGGCGGTCTACTCGGCGATCTCACTGGCCACCACCATGATTGCGCTCGCGGTGCTCTACATCGCGCAGGGTGCGCCGTTCCTCGGGGTCGTCCAGATCGTGGTCTACACGGGTGCGGTCATGATGCTCTTCCTGTTCGTGCTGATGCTCATCGGCGTGGATTCCTCGGAATCACTGGTGGAGACCCTGCGCGGGCAGCGGGTGGCGGCCATCGCTGCCGGCCTCGGCTTCGGCGTGCTGCTGGTGGCAGGTATCGGCAACGTCACCAGAGACGGCTTCGTCGGTCTGGAGCAGGCGAACCGGGACGGCAACGTCGAGGGGCTGGCGGCACTGATCTTCACCCGGTACCTGTGGGCGTTCGAGCTGACGGGCGCCCTGCTGATCACCGCGGCCCTCGGCGCGATGGTGCTGACCCACCGGGAACGGTTCCAGCGCCGCAAGACCCAACGCGAGCTGGCCATCGAACGTTTCGCTCCCGGTGCGCATCCGACGACGCTGCCCAACCCCGGCGTGTACGCCCGCCACAACGCCGTCGACGTGCCCGGCCGGCTTCCCGACGGGACCGCCGCGGAGCTGTCGGTGAGCGCGATCCTGCAGGTGCGCACGGTGCCCGCCCAGGAGCATGACGAGCGGACCCACGGGGGTGGGCATGAGCCCCGATAACTATCTGTACCTGTCGGCACTGCTGTTCACCATCGGCGCGGCGGGAGTGTTGTTGCGCCGCAACGCCATCGTCATGTTCATGTGCGTGGAGCTGATGCTCAACGCCGCCAATCTGGCGTTCGTGGCGTTCTCGCGCATGCACGGGCATCTCGACGGACAGGTGGTGGCGTTCTTCACCATGGTGGTTGCGGCGTGCGAGGTCGTGATCGGGCTGGCCATCATCATGACGATCTTCCGGACCCGGCGCTCGGCGAACGTCGACGCGGCCAGCCTGCTGAAGAACTGATGAGCGCTTGCGCGAAGAAGAGAAGGAACTGAGGACAGGACCGGATGACTGCACCCGTGTGGCTTCTGATCGCGCTCCCGCTGGCCGGTGCCGTCGTCCTGCTCCTGGGAGGCAGGCGCTCGGACCGCTGGGGGCACCTGCTCGGCACCGCGGCCGCGGTAGCGTCGTTCGTGTGTGCCGCAGTGTTGTTCGCCGGCATGCTGGGCCGCGACGCCGAACACCGCGCCACCCACGAGACGCTGTTCAGCTGGGTGCCGGTCGGTGAGCTGCGCGTCGACTTCGGGCTGCAGCTCGACCAGCTGTCGATGTGCTTCGCGCTGCTGATCACCGGTGTCGGCTCGTTGATCCACATCTACTCGATCGGCTACATGGCCGACGATCCGGACCGGCGCAGGTTTTTCGCCTACCTCAATCTGTTCGTCGCCGCGATGCTGCTGCTGGTGCTCGCCGACAACTACCTGGGCCTGTACATGGGTTGGGAGGGCGTCGGTCTCGCGTCGTACCTGCTGATCGGGTTCTGGTCGCACAAACCGTCGGCGGCCACGGCGGCCAAGAAGGCGTTCGTCGTCAACCGGGTCGGCGACGTCGGGCTGGCGATCGCCCTGATGGTGATGTTCAGTGCGGTCGGGGCGGTGTCGTTCACCGCGGTGTTCGACGCCGCACCGCGGCTGGGCGAGGGCACGCTGACGGCGATGGGGCTGATGCTGCTGCTGGCGGCGTGCGGCAAGTCCGCGCAGGTGCCGCTGCAGTCGTGGCTGGGAGACGCGATGGAGGGCCCGACGCCGGTGTCGGCGCTCATCCACGCCGCCACGATGGTCACCGCCGGCGTGTACCTGATCGTGCGTTCGGGCCCGGTGTTCAACCTGGCCCCGCACGCGCAGACCGCGGTGGTGGTCGTCGGTGCGGTCACGCTGCTGTTCGGCGCGGTGGTCGGCTGCGCCAAGGATGACATCAAGAAGGCGCTGGCCGCGTCGACGATGAGCCAGATCGGCTACATGGTGCTGGCCGCCGGTCTGGGCCCGGTCGGGTACGCGTTCGCGATCATGCACCTGTTGACCCACGGGTTCTTCAAGGCCGGGCTGTTCCTCGGGGCCGGCTCGGTGATGCACGCGATGGACGACGAGGTCGACATGCGCCGCTACGGCGGGCTGCGCAAGGCGTTGCCGGTCACCTTCGTCACGTTCGGCCTCGGCTATCTGGCGATCATCGGCATCCCGCCGCTGGCCGGGTTCTTCTCCAAGGACGGCATCATCGAGGTCGCCCTCGGCGCAGGCGGACTCAAGGGCGTGATCCTCGGCGGTGCAACGATTCTCGGGGCCGGGATCACCGCGTTCTACATGACGCGGGTGATGCTGATGACGTTCTTCGGGCAGAAGCGCTGGGCGGGCCACGGGGCGAGCGAAGCGACGGGAGAACACGCGCACCCGCACGAGGCGCCCGCGGTGATGACGTGGCCGATGATCGTGCTGGCAATCGGCTCGGTGACCGCGGGCGCGGCGCTGGCCGTCGGCGGCACCCTGGAGCACTGGCTGGAGCCGGTGGTCGGGAGCGGCGAGATCCACCACGTGCTCCCCGTGTGGGTGGTGACGGTGATCGTGCTGTCGGTGGTGGCGGTCGGTATCGCGATCGCGTACCGGATGTACGGGACGCGGCCGGTGCCCGAACAGGTTCCCGCCGGTTCGGCGCTGACCATGGCCGCGCGTCGCGACCTGTACGGCGACGCGTTCAACGAGGCGGTGCTGATGCGCCCCGGCCTGACGCTGACCCGGGAACTGGTCGAACTGGACGACGAGGCGGTCGACGGCGCGGCGACCGGCCTGGCGGCCGGGGTGTCCCGTGTCTCCCACGGGCTGGGCCGTCTGCAGACCGGGTTCGCACGCTCCTACGCGCTGTCGATGCTGGCGGGTGCGGCCCTCGTCCTCGCGATGATCCTGGCGGTGAATCTGTGGTGACCTCGTTCCCGTTGCTGACCGTGCTGTGGGTCGTCCCGATGGTCGGTGCGCTGGTGGTGATGGTGTTGCCCGCGGCGGCGCGCACGCTGGCGAAATGGGTTGCGCTGGCGGTGTCGCTGGTGGTGTTGGCCGTCGCCGGGGTGGTCGCGGTCGGCTTCGACCCCGGCGGAGAGCAGTTCCAGTTCGTCGAGAACTACCGCTGGATACCGTCTTTCGGCACCGGCTACATCCTCGGTGTGGACGGCATCGCGCTGGCCCTGGTGGTGCTGACCGCGGTACTGCTGCCGCTGCTGATCGTCGCAGGCTGGAACGACGCCCGCGACGAGGACAGTTGGGGCGGGCGGTCGGTGCACATCTACTTCGCGCTGACGTTGGCCGTCGAGGGGATGGTGCTGATCTCGCTGGTCGCGTTGGACATCCTGCTGTTCTACGTGTTCTTCGAGGCGATGCTGATCCCGATGTACTTTCTGATCGGCGGGTTCGGCGGTGGGCAGCGCAGCAGGGCCGCGGTGAAGTTCCTGCTGTACAACCTGTTCGGCGGGCTGATCATGCTCGCCGCGGTGGTCGGCCTGTATGTGGCGACGGCCGGAAGCGACGCGTTCGAGGCGGGCACCTTCGACTTCCGTGCGATCGTCGCCGCCGTAGCCAGCGGCGAGTTCGTGGTCAACCCGGTGGTGATGCACCTGCTGTTCGGCGGATTCATGTTCGCGTTCGCGGTGAAGGCGCCGTTGTGGCCGTTCCACCGCTGGCTGCCCGACGCCGCGGTCGAGGCCACCCCGGCCAGCGCCGTGCTGATGATGGCGATCATGGACAAGGTCGGCACCTTCGGCATGATCCGCTACTGTCTGCCGCTGTTCCCGGAATCGGCAACGTATTTCAGCGGTCTGATCATCACACTGGCGGTGATCGGCATCCTCTACGGGGCGGTGCTGGCCATTGGCCAGACCGACGTGATGCGGCTCATCGCCTACACGTCGATCTCCCATTTCGGTTTCATCATCCTGGGCATCTTCGTGATGACCACCCAGGGCCAGTCCGGGTCGACGCTCTACATGGTCAACCACGGCATCTCGACGGCGGCGCTGTTTCTGATCGCCGGATTCCTGGTGTCGCGGCGCGGATCCCGGCTCATCGCCGCCTACGGCGGGGTGCAGAAGCTGGCCCCGGTGCTGGCCGGCACCTTCCTGGTGGCCGGGCTGGCGACGCTGTCGCTGCCCGGGCTGGCGCCGTTCATCAGTGAATTCCTGGTGCTGATCGGGACGTTCACCCGCTACCCGGTGTTCGCGGTGCTGGCCGCGGGCGCGCTGGTGCTCTCGGCGATCTACATCCTGTGGATGTACCAGCGGATGATGACCGGCCCGGTCCCGGCGGCACTGGCCGAGGGTGAGCACAGGATCGGCGACCTGGTGCCGCGCGAGATCGCGGTGGTGGCGCCGCTGATCGCGCTGCTGCTGGTGCTCGGGGTGTATCCGAAGGTCGCGCTCGACGTCATCAACCCGGCGGTCACCCACACCCTGACCACCATCGACCAACCCGACCCGGCGCCCCGGATGGCGGAAGGCCCGCTGCGATGAACCTGCCTACCCCGTCCGTCGAGTACGGACTCGTCTCTCCGATGCTGATCGTGCTGGCGGCGGCGGTGCTCGGCGTGCTCGTCGAGGCGCTGCTGCCCCGCAGGCAGCGTTACCCCGCGCAGGTGACGGTGAGCGTCGCCGGCCTGCTGGCGGCATTGGGCGCGGTGGTGCTGATCGCACGTGATCTGCACGGCGGCAACGGTGTCGAAGCGGTGATGGGCGCGATCGCGGTCGACATGCCCGCGCTGTTCCTGCAGGGCACGATCCTGTTGGTCGGCGTGCTCGGAATCCTGCTGATCGGCGAGCGGCAGCCCGCGTCGCCGGACATCGAGTCCCGGGGGCTGGACGCGTTCACACCGCAGGCGTCGGCGGTCGCGGGCAGCGTGGCCGAGAAGCTGGCCACCCGCGCGGGCGTCGTTCAGACCGAGGTTTTCCCGCTGACGATGTTCGCCGTGGCCGGGATGCTGCTGTTCCCGGCCGCCAACGATCTGTTGACGATGTTCATCGCGCTGGAGGTGCTGTCCCTTCCGCTGTACCTGCTGTGTGGACTGGCGCGGCGGCGACGACTGCTGTCGCAGGAGTCGTCGCTGAAGTACTTTCTGCTGGGCGCGTTCGCGTCGGCGTTCTTCCTGTACGGCGCGGCGATGCTGTACGGGTATGCGGGCACCCTGCGGTTCCAGGGGATCGCCGAGGCGGTGTCCTCCGGTACCGGAAAAACCTCACTGGCGTTGATCGGTACCGGGCTGGTGCTGGTGGGTGTGCTGTTCAAAGTCGGTGCGGTGCCGTTCCATTCCTGGATCCCGGACGTCTACCAGGGGGCGCCGACCCCGATCACGGCGTTCATGGCGGCCGCCACCAAGATCGCCGCGTTCGGCGCGATGCTGCGCCTGTTCTACGTCGCGCTGCCCGAGCTGCGCGACGACTGGCGCCCGGTGCTGTGGGCGATCGCGATCGTGACCATGGTCGTCGGCACCGTCACCGCCGTCACCCAGAACGACGTCAAGCGGATGCTGGGCTACTCGGCGGTCGCGCACACCGGCTTCATCCTGACCGGCGTGATCGCCGGGAACGCCGCCGGGGTCTCGTCGACGCTGTTCTATCTGTTCGCGTACGGGTTCTCCACCGTCGGCGCGTTCGCGGTCGTCGGCCTGGTCCGCGACGCCGACGGCGAGGAGGACAGTGCGCTGGCGCGCTGGGCCGGTCTGGGCAGGCGCTACCCGGTGGTGGGCACCGTGTTCGCGCTGTTTCTGCTTGCGTTCGCGGGGATTCCGTTGACGAGCGGTTTCGTCAGCAAGTTCGCGGTGTTCAAGGCCGCGGGTGAAGGCGGCGCGCTGCCCCTGGTGGTCGTCGGCGTGGTCGCCAGTGCCATCGCCGCGTACTTCTATGTGCGGGTGATCGTGCTGATGTTCTTCACCGAACGCCCCGCCGATGCGCCGGAGGTGGTGGTGCCCAGTGCGCTGACGACCGCGGTGGTCACCGTCACCGCAGCCGTCACGTTCGTCCTCGGCGCGTTGCCGCAACCGCTTCTGGACCTCGCCGACTCTGCCGACCGCTTCTTCTGATAGCAACGTGCACATGACCTCTGAACTGGTGTTGACCGCCGACCACGGCGGCGTGCGGGTGATCACGCTGAACCGCCCCGCCGCCAGGAACGCGTTGAGCCGCGACCTGATCCGGGCCTCCTACGCGGCGCTGACGTCCGCCGACGCCGATCAGGCGGTGCGCGCCGTGGTGCTCACCGGCGCCGATCCGGCGTTCTGTGCCGGTGTGGACCTGAAAGAGGCTTCACGCGACGGGCTTTCGTACTTCGAGGAGTTCCGGTCGCACAGTTGCATCGCCGCGGTGGCGCAGATGCGCACCCCGGTGGTCGGTGCGATCAACGGGGCCACGTTCACGGGTGGGCTGGAGATGGCGCTCGGCTGCGATTTCCTGATCGCCTCCGAGCGCGCGGTGTTCGCCGACACCCATGCGCGGGTGGGGATTCTGCCCGGCGGCGGGATGACGGCGCGGCTGCCTCAGCTGGTCGGGGCCGCGATGGCCCGACGGCTGTCGATGACCGGTGAGGTCGTCGACGCCGCACGCGCCGAGCGGATCGGGCTGGTCACCGAGGTGGTGCCGCACGACCGGCTGCTGGAGCGGGCGGTGCAGTTGGCCGCCCAGATCGCCGAGGTGCCGGGTCCGACGATGCGCGGCCTCAAGGAGATCTATACGACCGGCGCCGCGGCGGTGACCGATCCGGCGCTGGCGGCCGAGGAGAAGATCGCGTTCGCCCAGCACCGCGATCTCGACGGGCTGGGCAACCGGTTCGGTGCGGTGACCCGGCGCAACAAGGAGCAGATCCGGCCCACCTGACCGCGCGGGCGTGCGGGTCAGGCCAGCACTCCGTGCAGCAGGATGTCGGTCGTCCGGTCCACCCATGCCCGGTCCTCCAGGTCTTCGGGCGTCTGCAACAGCGCCAACAGCGTCGCTCCGCCGATCAGGTGCACCAGCCGGTCCGGGTCGACGTCGGCGCGGACCTCGCCGCGCTCGACCGCGCCGTGCAGCCGGGTGCGCACGGCCCCGAACAGATCGGTGAAGCGCGCCCCGACCCGTCCGGTGAGGTCGGGGTCGGCGGACATGTCGGCGATCAGCCCGGGCAGCGCGGACCGGACCACGGGGCTGGTGAACACGTCGCGGGCCGCCTCGATCATCGCGCGCAGGTCGGCGCCGATGTCACCGGGCGGGGTGTCCATCGCTGACGGCGTCGCCGGGAACGCGGCCTCGTGCACGAGTTCGGCCTTGCTCGACCACCGCCGGTACAGCGCCGTCTTGGTGGTGCCGGCCCGCTCGGCGACGGCTGCCATCGTGACGTTCGAATAGCCGATTTCGACAAGAAGATCCGCGGTCGCGCGCAATATGGCAGCGTCAATGCGCGGATCCCGCGGGCGACCGGCACCCGGGGTCTTGTCACCCGGCCTCGGGTCTGTTTTCATATCGCTACCCACGGTATCGTATTAGTGCCACGCCTGTGCCGGGGCGGGAAGGATCCTGTCTGTGACCACCGAACCAGCCGTCGACAATGTGGACCGCCTCCAGCGCTCCAGCCGTGACATGTCGAATGTGCCTGCGGCACTGTCCCAGTGGCTCTCGACGCTGCTGCCGGACACGACGCCCGAGATCACCGTGGAAAGCGGCATCGACGCCAATGGCATGTCCTCCGAAACGATCCTGTTGCGTGGGCGATGGCTGCAGGCAGGCGAGCCCGTCGAGCAGCACTGGGTCGCCCGGGTGGCGCCCACCGACGCCGACATCCCCGTGTTCGAACACTATAGGCTCGACCACCAGCACGAGGTGATGAGACGCGTCGCCGAACTCACCGACGTCGCGGTGCCGCCGGTGCGCTGGCTCGAACCCACCGGCGAGGTGCTGGGCCTGGCCCTTCTTCCTGATGGACCGCGTGGACGGCATCGTGCCTCCCGACGTGATGCCCTACACCTTCGGCGACAACTGGCTCTTCGACGCCGACCCGGAACAACAGCGTCAGCTCCAGGACCACACCGTCGGCGTGCTGGCCACCCTGCACTCGATTCCCGACGCGCAGCAGGTGTTCGGCTTCCTCCAGGATGTCGACCCGCCCGGGGAGACCGCGCTGCACCGCCACTTCGGCTGGCTCAAGAGCTGGTACGAGTTCAGCGTGCCCGACATCGGCCGCTCGCCGCTGGTCGACCGGGCACTGACCTGGCTGGACGACCACTTCCCGGACGACGTCGCGGCCACCGAACCGGTGCTGTGCTGGGGTGATTCCCGCATCGGCAACGTGATGTACCGCGACTTCTCCCCCGTCGCCGTGCTCGACTGGGAGATGGCCACCGTCGGCCCGCGCGAACTCGACCTGGCATGGATCAGCTTCGCGCACATGGTCTTCCAGGAACTGACCAAGCTGGCCGGGCTGCCGGGGATGCCGGACTTCCTGCGGGAGGACGACGTGCGCGCCACCTATCGGGACCTCACCGGCGTCGAGGTCGGCGACCTGCGCTGGTTCCACGTGTACTCGGCGGTGGTGTGGTGCTGTGTGTTCATGCGCACCGGGGCCCGTCGCGTGCACTTCGGGGAGATCGAGAAACCCGGTGACGTCGAGACGCTGTTCTACCACGGATCGCTGCTGAAACGACTGATCGGAGAGGCCCCCTGATGCTCGGACCGATGGACGAATATCCGGTGCACCAGGTGCCCCAGCCGATCGCGTGGCCGGGGTCCTCGGACCGCAACTTCTACGACCGGTCCTACTTCAACGCCCACGACCGCACCGGCGACATCTTCGTCGTCACCGGCATCGGCTACTACCCGAACCTGGGCGTCAAAGACGCGTTCATGCTGGTGTCACGCCGCGGCGGCGGCCGATTCGGCGGCAGCGGTCACACCCAGACCGCGGTGCACCTGTCGGATGCCATCGACCAGGACAGGCTCAACCAGCACGTCGGCAACTACCGTGTCGAGGTCGTCGAACCCCTGCGCAAACTGCGGATCATTCTCGACGAAACCGAAGGCATCGCAGCCGATCTCACCTGGGAGGGGCTGTTCGACGTCGTGCAGGAGCAGCCGCACATCATGCGCCGCGGTACCCGGGTGACCCTCGACGCGCAACGCTTCGCCCAGGTCGGTTCGTGGAGCGGGCAGCTGGCGATCGACGGGCAGGACATCGCGGTCGATCCCGCCAACTGGATCGGCACCCGCGACCGGTCCTGGGGCATCCGGCCGGTCGGCGAGGCCGAACCCCCGGGGCGGCCCGATGATCCGCCGTTCGAGGGCATGTGGTGGCTGTACGTGCCGATGGCGTTCGACGACTTCGCGCTCGTGATCATCATGCAGGAGGACCCGCACGGCTTCCGCTCGCTCAACGACTGCACCCGGATCTGGAAGGACGGCCGGATCGAGCAGCTGGGCTGGCCCCGGGTCACGGTGCACTACCGCTCCGGCACCCGGATACCGACCGGCGCCACCATCGAGGCGACGGCGTTCGACGGCAGCCCGCTGCGTTTCGACGTGGAGTCCAGGCTCCCGGTACCGATCCACGTCGGCGGCGGCTACGGCGGCGACTCGGACTGGCTACACGGGGTGTGGAAGGGCGAGAACTTCACCGAACGCCTGACCTACGACATGACCGACCCCGCGATCATCGGCCGCGCCGCGTTCGGCGTGATCGACCACGTCGGCCGCGCGGTGTGCCGCGACGCCGACGGCACCGAGTGCGAGGGCTGGGGGCTGTTCGAACACGGCGCGCTGGGCCGTCACGACCCGTCGGGCTTCGCCGACTGGCTCACCGTCGCTCCCTGACGCCCAGCTCCCCGACCGTCACCCGCCGAGATTGTGTTCCAGTAGGTCCTCACTCGGTATCTCGCTACTGGAATGCAATGTCGGCGCGGGGGCGGCATCGGGTGCGGGGGCGCGGCCGAAGACCATCGACTCCTCGATGCGGTCGAGCCGGTGGTCGATGGCGTCGAGCACATAGTTGTGCCGCACGTTCCACGGCCGCCGGGTCCCCGACTTCGGTAGCACGTGCGCGGACCGGTGCACGTAGCCGGCATTGATGTTCCACGCAGGCTTCTCGGTCATCGGCGTCGTGCCCAGATGCGGATAGGCGTGGGTGTATCCGTGAGAGTCCATGTAGGCCAACAGCTTCGCCACCGCGCGTGCGGTCAGGTCGGCGCGCAGCGTCCAGGACGCGTTGATGTATCCCACGCACCACGCCATGTTCGGCACGTCTTCGAGCAGGTGTTCCTTGTAGACGAACCGGTCGGCAGGCCGGACCTCTTCGCCGTCGACGCTGATCGTGATGCCGCCCAGCGCCTGCAGCTGGATTCCGGTGGCGGTGACGATCACGTCCGCGTCGATGCGGTCACCTGACTGCAGCACGATGCCCGACGCGTCGACGTGGTCGATCCGGTCGGTGACCACCTCGGCGCGGCCGGTGGCGATGGCGTCGTAGAAGTCCCCGGACAGGATCAGGCACAGCCGCTGATCCCACGGGTCGTAGGTGGGATTGAAGTGGGTGTCCACCGGATAGCCCTCGGGCAGATAATGTTTGGCGACCGCGCGGACCGCCCGACGGACGAACCGGGGCGCTTTGCGCGAGATCGCGTACACGGCCACGATGAACAGCACGTTGTACAGCCATGCCAGCCGGTACCCCAGCCGGCGGGGCGGCACCTTCCGCAGCAGGTTCACCACCGGGTTGATCCGCTGCCCGGACAGCAGATAGGTCGGCGAGCGCTGCAGCATCGTCACGTGGCCGGCCTTCTTCGTCAGCGACGGGATCAGGCTGATCGCGGTCGCGCCGCTGCCGATCACCACCACCTTGCGCCCGCTGTAGTCCAGGTCCTCGGGCCACTGCTGGGGATGAACCACCGTGCCGGAGAAGTTCTCCAACCCGGGGATGTCCGGGCGGTACGGGTGGTCGTAGTCGTAGTAGCCGGTGGCGAAGAACAGGAACCGGGCCCGGTAGGTGCGGGGCGTCCCGTCCTGCTCGGTCTGCACCTGCCAGGTGTCGGTCTCCGAATCCCAGTCCGCCGAGTTCACCCGGGTGTCGAACCGGATGTGCCGGTCGATCCCGTGCCGGTGCGCGGTCTCGGTGAGGTAGGTGCGGATGTCCTCACCGTCGGCGACGTTCTCCGGCCTGGCCCACGGCTCCCACGGGAACGACAGCGTGAAGATGTCGCTGTCGGAGCGGATGCCCGGGTAGCGGTGCAGGTCCCAGGTGCCGCCGATGCGCGAACGGCGCTCCAGGATCGTGTACGTGAGCTGGGGATTCCGCTCCTGGATCCGGTATGCGGCACCGATACCCGAAATGCCCGCGCCGATGATCAGAACGTCGGAGAACTCCGTCTCCGGATAGCGCTGGTCCACTCGTAACCTCCATTGGTCCGCTCGCGTACCACCCTAGGACTCAGTCGGCCAGCGCGTCGACGATCCGGGCCAACGAATCCACCGAGATGGGTCCGGGCTGGTAGAGGCAGATGCGGTCCGACACGCCGGCCACCCGGTCTTCGATGTGCTTGGCGATCTCGGTCGGGGTGCCGCACGCGGCGATGGTGTGCAGCACGTCGTCGTCGATGAGCCGCCCCATGTCCTCCCAGCGGCCCTGCTTGGACAGCGCGCGGAGTTCGGGCTGCAGATCGCCCCAGCCGTGCGCGTCGAGCACCGGACGATAGGCCGGAGTCGACCCGTAGAAGGCCAGCAGCCGGCGGGTCGCGGTGTGGTCGGGGTCCTCGTCGGCGACCGAGACGATGATCTCGGGGACGACGGCGAGGTCGGCGCGGTCGCGGCCCGCCGCGGCCAGCCCGGCATCGACGTTCGGCATCGTCACCTCGTGCAGGAAACGTTTCGACCCGAACGGCATCACCAGCAGCCCGTCGGCCACCTCGGCGGTCATCCGGGTCATCTTCGGGCCCAGCGCGCCGACGAAGATCGGCACCGGAGCGAAGCTCGACCGCGGGCTGAACGTGGGCGTCATCAGTGTGTGCCGGTAGAACTCGCCCTGGAAGTTCAGCCGCTCCCCCGTGCTCCACGCCTCGAAGATCGCCCGCAGCGCGCCGACGAGTTCGGCCATCCGGGCCACCGGGCGGTCGAACTCGGCGCCGAACCGCTTCTCGATCTGGGTGCGGATCTGGGTGCCCAGGCCTAGGGTGAACCGCCCACCCGACAGCAGCTGGTGGTCGACGGCCTGATGGGCCAGGTGAATCGGGTTGCGGGGAAAGGAGATCGCGACGTTGGTCATCACGTCCAGCCCGCCGACGGTGGCCGCCAGGGTCAGCGGCGTGAACACGTCGTGCGGCCCCTCGAAGGTGAACACCCCGCTGGCGCCGGCCTCGCGCAGCGCGCGTGTCCGATCCATGGCGTCCATCGGCCCGAACAACGCGGTCATCACCTGCACAACGGCCGAGCCTAATGCGAATCCGGCGCGTATCTCGCCACTATCGGTGCGGTTGCGCGCCGGAATCGCGAGGATGGGGGCATGGTCGACGTCGTCGTGGTGGGAGCGGGCTTCGCGGGGCTGACCGCGGCGCGGGAACTGACCCGCTTCGGGCACGACGTGGTGGTCGTCGAGGGCCGCGACCGGGTGGGCGGCCGCTCGCACACCGGCACCGTCGCGGGCGTCCCGGTGGACCTCGGCGCGACGTTCGTGGGCCCGACCCAGGACGCCGTGCTGGCGCTGGCCGACCAGCTGGGCTGCGAACGGACCCCGACCTACGGCAAGGGCAAGAACCTGATCCGCTGGCGGGGTTCGGTGCGCTCCTACCGCAGCACGATCCCACGTCTGTCGATCATCGAGTTGGTGGACGTGTCGCGGATCCAGTGGCGCTTCGAGCGGGTCTGCCGGCGGGTACCTGTCGAACAGCCGTGGACCTCACCGATCGCGCGCAACCTCGACGGCGTCTCGCTGGACGGCTGGCTGCGCTCGTTGCACGCCGGTGCCTCCACCCGCGACCTGATGACGATCATGTCCCGGGTGACCTGGGGCGCAGAGCCCGACGCGGTGTCGATGCTGCACGCGGTGCGCTACGTCAAGGCGGCGGGCGGGCTGAGCCGGATGCTGGATGTCGAAGGAGGCGCCCAGCAGGAGCGGTTCCCGGCGGGCACGCAGCAGATCGCCGAACGGATGGCCGAACAGCTCGGCGAACGCGTGGTGCTCGGTGCGCCGGTGCGCCGGATCGCACGGGGCGCCGACCACATGCTGACCGTCACCACCGACCGCGCCGAATACCGGGGCGCGGCGGTCATCGTCGCGGTCCCGCCCGAGCACCGCACCGGCATCGAGTTCGATCCGCCGCTGCCCGCGGACTACGGCGAGCTCAGCAGGCACTGGCCGCAGGGTCATCTGAGCAAGGCCTACGCGGCCTATGAGACCCCGTTCTGGCGCAAGGCCGGCTACTCCGGGGAGGCGCTGTCCGACGAGGGTCCTGTGTTCATCACGTTCGACTGCAGCCCGGGCGACGACGGGCCCGGCATCCTGCTGGGGTTCACCGACGCGCGCACGTTCGACCCGCTCCCCGACGAGCAGCGTCGCGAGGTCGCACTGGCCGGGTTCACCGCGCTGTTCGGGCAAGCCGCGGCACGCCCGCTCGACTACCTCGACCATCGTTGGGGCGTCGAGGCTTTCGCCCCGGGCGGGCCGACGGCGGCGGTGCCGCCGGGGGCGTGGACCGCGCACGGCCGATGGCTGCGCGCCCCGGTCGACGGCATCTTCTGGGCGGGCACGGAGACCGCCGACCGCTGGACCGGGTTCCTCGACGGCGCGGTGCGGTCGGGGCTGCGCGCAGCCGCCGACGCGCATCAGGAGCTGGCGCGCCGGCCCTGATCGTCGGACGCCGCATTCCCCGCCGCCCCGCTTGCCCGGGAACTCTCCCTGACCGACCCGATCAGCCAGCGCAGATGCTCGTTGACCTCGTCGGGCCGTTCCAGGATCGCGCAGTGCCCGCCGGGCAGCTCGACGAATCGCGCCAGGTTCGGCGCGGTGGCCGCGATCCGGCGGGCCGACGCCATCGGCAGCAGCCGGTCCTTGGTGCTGCCGATCACCAGTGTCGGCACCGTCAGGTTCGACAGCGCGATGTGCCGCGGGCCGAGGTGATCGACGAGCACCCGTGCCCACCCGCCGCGCCCCGCCGGCGACGTGGAGTTGAACAGCTCGTAGACGAAGTCGGCGACCGCCGGGTCGGCGTCGCGGCCCACGGCCAGTGACGCGACGAAGCGGCGGTTGGGCCGGTGCACGGCCCGACTCAGCGGCACCCCGCCGAACCGGCGCAGCATCGATCCGGCCGCCCGCACCCGGGCTTCGGCCAGCGCCGGCGGGACCGGCAACAGGTTGACGTTGCGCAGCAGGTCGCCGGTGGTGGTGTTGATCAGCGCAACCGCGTCGGCACGTTGCTCGACGCGGTGCGGCAGCCGTTCCGACCACGACGAGATCGCGATGCCGCCCATCGAGTGGCCCGCGATCACGGCGCGTTCGCCGGGAGCCAGCGTGGCCTCCAGCACCGCGTCGAGGTCGGCGGCGAGATAGTCCAGGCTGTAGCCACCGCGCAGCGGCGGGATCGAGCTGCGGCCGTGGCCGCGGTGATCGAAGGCGATCACCCGGTGGTCGCGGGCGAGGTCGGCGATCTGGCAGGCCCACACCCGCAGCGCGCAGGTGATGCCGTGCGCGAGCACGATCGGGTAGCCGTCCTCCGGCCCGAAGACCTCTGCGTGCAGCCGGACGCCGTCGCGGGAGCGGACGTCGACGATGCGTCCAGGCGGCAGTGCCTGCGCGGGGGCGAACCCCCGGCGCCGCGCCTGCGTGCTGGTTCCTCGTGCCATGCGCAGCTCCTGTGTTCCGGCGACTTTGCCCGGTACGGGACTGTACCCGGTGGAGACCGGCGGTGAGCCGCCGAATCGCGGGTGAGTTAAATGGTCTGCGACGACAATCAGGAAGGCCGGGAATGCGTGCGATACAGATTGCCGAACTGACGGGCCCGCAGGCGGCCCGCCTCGTGGAGATCGACGATCCCACCGCCGCGGACGGCGAGGTGCTGGTCGACGTGCACGCCGCGGGGGTGGCGTTCCCCGATGCGCTGCAGTCCCGCGGGCTCTATCAGTACAAGCCGCAGATGCCCTACACCCCGGGCGCGGAGGTGGCCGGGGTGGTGCGCAGCGCACCCGCCGGCGCGCACGTACGGCCCGGCGACCGGGTGGCCGGCCTGACGATGCTGTGCGGAGCGATGGCCGAAGTCGTTGCGCTGCAAGCGGAGCGGGTGTTCAAGTTGCCGGATTCGCTGTCCTTCGAGGCCGGCGCAGGCATTCTGTTCAACGATCTGACCGTGCATTTCGCATTGCGCACCCGCGGCCGTCTGCAACCCGGCGACACGGTGCTGGTGCACGGGGCGGCCGGCGGCATCGGCACCTCGACGCTGCGGCTCGCGCCTGCGTTCGGCGCCTCCCGCACCATCGCGGTGGTCAGCACCGAGGACAAGGCCGAGGTGGCCCGCGCCGCAGGCGCGTCCGACGTGGTGCTGGCCGACGGGTTCAAGGACGCGGTCAAGGACCTCACCGGCGGGCGCGGGGTGGACATCGTGGTCGATCCGGTGGGCGGTGACCGGTTCACCGATTCACTGCGCTCGCTGGCGCCCGGCGGCCGGCTGCTGGTGGTCGGTTTCACCGGCGGGGAGATCCCGACGGTGAAGGTGAACCGGCTGCTGCTCAACAACGTCGACGCCGTCGGCGTGGGGTGGGGAGCATGGACGATGACCCACCCCGGCTATCTGCAGGAGCAGTGGGCCGAGCTGGAGCCGTTGCTAGCGTCGGGTGCGGTGCCTGCGCCCACCCCGGTGGTCTATCCGCTGGAGCGGGCCGCCGAGGCGATCGCGTCGCTGGAGGATCGCTCGGCCAGGGGCAAGGTCGTCGTACTTGTTCGATGACGTAGTTGTTCGATGACGTCAAGGTTCGATGATGCCACCGGTCGATGATGTCGCCGTTCGGAAAGTGACCCGCCGGTAACCGAATGCGCCGAAGTGGTGCGCCGGTCTTTGCCCGCTGCGATGATGGAGGCCGTGTCCCACGCTGGAGAGCAACCAGTCGACGATCGGCGCGTTGCTGGTTTCCTGGCCGCCGCGGCGTCGGCGCCCACTGCGCTGGTCGTCGAGGGCGAAGCGGGGATCGGCAAGACCACGCTGTGGCTGCGTCAGCTCGAGCTGGCCGGCGAACGGGGTTTCCGGGTGCTCACGGCCCGGGTGGGCCAGGCCGAATCGGTGATGGCGTTCGCCGCGCTGGCCGACCTGCTCGCGGATGTCGAGGACGACTGCTACGCCTCGTTGCCCGCGTTGCAGAAGCTGGCGCTGGACCGGGTGCTGCTGCGCGCAGGCAACGACGGTCCGTCCACCGATCAGCGCACCGTGGCCGCGGGTTTCGTGTCGGTGCTGCACACTCTGGCCGAGCGTTCCCCGGTGCTGATCGCGATCGACGACGCCCAGTGGCTGGACCGGTCGAGCCGGGCGGCCGTCGAGTTCGCGGTACGCCGGCTGCGCGGACCGTTCGGCGTGCTGGTGACCGAGCGGTGCGCCCCGGGCGAGGGCACCACCGCGGGCTGGCTGAGGCTGGAGCGGCCCGACGGGCTCCAGCGCGTGTCGGTGCGGCCGATGACCACGGGTCAACTGCACTCGCTGATCTCCGAGCGCCTGGGCCGTACCCTGGCCCGGCCGTCGGTGCTCCGCATCGCCGAGATCTCGGGCGGCAACCCGTTTTTCGCTCTCGAGCTGGCGCACTCCATCGGCGACGGCCCGACCGCGGCTGAGCCGCCGCTGCCGGCCACGCTGACCGAGGTGGTGCGGCGCCGGATCGGGCAGCTGGACGAATCGACCCGCTCGCTGCTGCTCAGCGTCGCGTGCGTGGCCGCCCCCACAGTGGACCTGCTGGCGCGCGCCCATGCCTCGACGACCACGGAGGTGACCGCCCGCCTGGAGAAGGTGGAGTCCACCGGCATCGTCACTCTGGACGGGAACCGGGTGAGGTTCACCCACCCGCTGCTGGCCAGCGGCGTCTACACCGACGCCGGACCGACAGCGCGCCGCGCGATGCACCGCACGATGGGCGCACTCGAGACCCAGCCGGAGCTCAAAGCGCGGCACCTGGCCCTGGCGTCGGCCAGCGGCGACGACGAGATCTTCACCGCGCTGGATCAGGCCGCCGACTCCGCCCGTGCCCGGGGCGCCCCGGCGGCGGCCGCGGAGCTCGTCGACCTGGCCATCGGGCTGGGCGGAGACAACCCGGTGCGCCGCATGAGGTCCGCGGAGAACCACTTCCTGGCCGGCGACACCGCCAAAGCCGCCGCCGTGCTGGGCCAGGTCGACTCGATGGAGCCCGCGATCCTGCGGGCGCTGGCGTCGAGCCTGCTCGCCACGGTCCGGATGTACGAGAACGAACACACCGAGGCGGTCGCACTGCTGCGCAGCGCACTCGACGACGGCGCGGGCAACGTCCCGGTGCTGGTGCAGGTGCTGCTGCGGTTGTCGTTCGCGCTCAACAGCATCGGCGAGCTCGACGACGCGCGCCGGTACGTCCGCGACGCCGTCAAGCTGGCCGAGGAGCTCGGAATTCCGGGCATCATCAGCGCCGCGCTGGCGTGGTCGGTGCACGTGGAATTCCAATGCGGGCACGGGCTCGACGAGCAGTCCCTGCGGCGCGCGATGGAGCTCTACGACCCGGCTCTCGACGTGCCGATCATCTTCCGGGCGCCGTTCGTGCACGCGTTGGCGATGTCGTGGACCGGTCGGCTCGAGCAGGCGCACCGCGAGCTGACCGAGGTGCGCGCGATGTGTGTCGATCGCGGCGCTGAGAGCGACATGATGGCCATCGCCGGGTTTCTCGCGATCAACCACCTGTGGCGCGGTCAGCTCGCCGCCGCCGAGGCCGAGGCGGCCGAAGCCGTGGAACGCGCGGAACAGCTCGGTGGCGACGACGTGCTGATCATCCCGATGACCGTGCGTGGCGCGCTGGCCGCCTACGCCGGTCGCGTCGACGACGCCCGCTCCGACGCCCGCTGGGTGCTCGGTGCCATCGCCAACCGGCAGGCCTCCCACATCGCCGACTGGCCGGGAATGACGTTGTGCTTCCTTGAGGAATCGCTCGGGAATCACCGGGAGGCGTTGCAGGCACTCGACGTGAAGTTCCTCGACACCGCGCAGATGCCTGCCACCGAATTGATGTACGCGTGGCATCTGCCCGACGTGATCGAGGCGATGGTGGGCGCGGGACGGCTCGACGAGGCCGAATTCCTCACCAGCGCACTGGAACAGAACGGCCTCGAGCACGGCAGGCACTGGATGCGCGCGGTGGGCGCGCGGTGTCGCGCGATGCTGCTGGCCGCCCGCGGCGAAGTGGCGGCCGCCGAGCAGGCCGCGCACCGCGCGATGGTCGAGCATGAAGGTCTGCCGATGCCGTTCGAGACGGCCAGAACTCAGCTCCTGCTCGGCCAGCTGCAACGCCGGTTACGCCAGAAGCAGTCCGCGGCAGCGAATCTGAACGAGGCGCTGGGGACCTTCCAGACGTTGGGCACCCCGCTGTGGGCGCAGCGGGCGCAGTCCGAACTGGCGCGCGCAGTGGTCGCCCCAGCCGAGGATCTGACCCAGTTGACGCCGTCGGAGCAGCGGGTCGCCGAGATGGCGGCCGCCGGGGCGACCAACAAGGACATCGCCGCGGCGATGTTCATCAGTGCCAAGACCGTCGAGCACAACCTCACCAAGATCTACCGCAAGCTGGGCATCAGCTCGCGCGCCGAGTTGGGCAGGCGGATGGATCGGACCGGCCGGTCCTAGGTCACCCAGTCCGGCTGTCGGGCGACGTCGACGGCGGAGAAATCCTTGTGTGCCAGACCGGCGATGGTTCCGCCGTCGACGACGAATTCCGCCCCGGTCGAGTAGCTGGACTCGTCGCCGGCCAGATACACGACCAGGTTGCTGACCTCGTGCGGCTGGGCGATCCGGCCGAGCGCGGACTGGAAGATGTCCTCGGGCACCCAGTCGGCCATCGGCGTCTTCACCAGGCCCGGATGCACCGAGTTGACGCGAATCCCGAATGGCCCCAACTCCAGTGCCGTGGACTTGGTGAGGCCGCGCACCGCGAACTTCGTCGCGGTGTAGCCGTGACACCCGACGGTGCCCGCCATCCCCTCGATCGAGGAGATGTTGACGATCGATCCTCCGCCCGCGGCCTTCATCGTCGGGGTGACCGCGCGAATACCCAGGAAGACCCCGGTGAGGTTGACGTCGAGGATGCGCTGCCACTCCGACAGCGGATAGTCCTCGACGGTACCGATGTTGAGGATGCCCGCGTTGTTGACCAGGACATCGAGCCCGCCGAACTCGGCGACGGCGGTGGCCACGGCCGCGTCCCAGTCGCCGGGGCTGGTGACGTCGAGATGGACGTAGCGCGCGGCGTCCCCGAGTTCGCCGGCCACGTGTTGGCCCTCGATGTCGAGGATGTCGCCGCACACCACCTTGGCGCCGTGGGCGGCCATCACCCGCGCGTGGGACGCGCCCATGCCCCTGGCCCCGCCGCTGATGAGCGCGACCTTGCCTGCCAGCCGTCCTGTCATGAGTTCCCCTGCCCCGTCGTGTCCGTGAATTCCGTGACCGTGAATTCGTAGTCCGCCGGGAACGGCCGAGACGTCCACTTCCAGTACTCGGCGATGCGCCACGCGAACAGGGTGGGCAACTCGCCTGCACTGTTCTTGTAGTAGCTGCTGACCGAAGGGTGGGCGTAGACCATCGACGTCAGCCGGTGTTGGCTGCGGCGGTCGTAGTCGGCACACACCTCGGCCCTGGGCGCGGCGGCGGCCGCACCGGCGGCCAGTGTCATGTCGATGCAGCCCAGGATGTAGCGCATCTGGCATTCGGAGTTGTAGATGATGCTGGCGCCGTTCACGGCGTTGGTGCCGGGGCCGAACATGCAGTAGAAGTTCGGGAACCCGGCCACGGTGATCCCGAGGTATGCGTAGCCGGCGTCGCCCCACGCCTCGTTGAGCCCGACGCCACCGGTACCGCGGATGTCGATCGGGCCGAGCTGGTGGTTGACGTCGAAACCGGTGGCCCACACCAGCACATCGGCCTTGCGGTGCACGCCACGCACGTCGGTGACACCGTCGGCGGTGATCTCGGCGATCCCGTCGGTGACCAGTTCGACGTCGTCGCGCTGCAGGGTGGTCAGCCAGGTGCCGTCGTCCTGCAGGGTGCGCTTGCCCATCGGCGGGTACTTCGGGGTGACCTTGTCGAGCAGTTCCTCGTCGTCGGTGAACGCGCGCATCCACGCGATGAACATGTCCCGGATCGCCTGATTGCCTGCGCTGACCGACAATCCACCGGTGTCCCAGCCGGGGTCGATGGTGATCTGTTCGTCGAGGGCGTCGGCGATCGGCCACCACGACACGAAGCGCAACCATCGCCCGTAGTAGGGCAGATGCCGGGTGGCCCAACGGGCCCCGGCGCTGACCGCTTCGTGGTAGTGCACGTTGGGCGCCATCCACTGTGGGGTGCGCTGGTAGACGTCGACATGCGCGGCGGTGCCGGCGATCGCGGGCACCAGCTGGAAGCCGCTGGCCCCGGCGCCGATCACCGCGACCCGCTTGCCGGTCAGCTCCACGGAGTTGTCCCAGTCTGCGGTGTGGCGGGACGGCCCGCGAAACGTGTTTGCTCCGTTGATGTCCGGGATGACCGGGGTGCTGAACTGGCCGACGGCGCAGATCACGGCGCGGGCGGTCAGCTCCTCGTCAGCGCCTTCGCCGGTGCCGGTGCGACGCACCCGCACCCGCCACCGCGCGGCCGCCGCGTCCCACACCGCGCCGGTCACCTCGGTGTCGAACCGGATGTGCTCGGCGAGTCCGTAGCGGTCGGTGACATCGCGCAGATACTGCAGTATCTCGGGTTGGGTGGCGTAGTGGTGCCGCCAATGGTCGGTCGGCTCGAACGAATACGTGTAGTACTGGCTGGCGATGTCGACTCGGCAGCCGGGGTAGCGGTTGGCCAGCCAGGTTCCGCCGACGCCGGACTGACGCTCGACGATGGTGAACGGCACACCGGCCGCCTTGAGCTTGATACCGGCCAGCAGCCCGGCCTCGCCGCAGCCGATGACCACGACGGGGAAGCCGGCACGCTGCTCGGGCACCGATGCCCACACCGGACCGCACTGGTCGTCGTCGGTGACCCTCAGATCGGCGGCGATGTAGTCGACGAACTCGTCGGTGACCTGACCGGCCGAGACCACGTCGAGCATCACCCGTAGCTGGTGCTCGTCGGGCACGAACGGTGGCGGGCAGCCCCTGTCGCGGTACTCGCGGGCGACCTGATAAGCCTTGTCCCGCACCGCCTGTTTGTCCGGCTCGCTCATGCCGCCCTGCAGATCCATCGCGATGAGCATGAACGGGCGCGGCAGTTCGTCGAGGATGTTCAGGTCGCCGGTCATGTGGACCATCGACATCAACAGCGCGGGCACACTGGCGTCGTCGATGGCCGCTCGCAGCACCTCGTCGTCGTCGTCGAACGGCAGTCCGGTCAACCGGGTCAGCTCGGGACTGCGCACCTCCGCGCCGGTGAGATGGGGCACGGACCGACCATACGCTCGGCCTTCAGTGGATGGTCAGTGTTTGGCGACTTCCGCGCGCGCCGGGAAGTCGGGCACCGCACCGGGCGAGCGGTGGGCCCTACCAGATGACAGCCAGTGCCGCCGCGGCGAACGACAGCACCCCGACTCCGTAGAACAGGCCACGCGGCACCGCTTCACCGGTGCGCTTCTGCCGGGCACTGCCCATGCCCAGCAATCCTCCCAGGATCACCAGGATCACCAGCTTGATCCCGATCTTGGGGTAGTTCAGTTCGATGCCCGCGGGCCACGGCGCGGCCAGCGCGAGGCCGGTCAGCAGTGAGACCAGCAGGCCGTAGTCCATCACCCGGGTGGTCCGGAACCGCCCGGCGACCGCTTCGGTCACCCAGGCGCCGAAGGTGATCGCGAAGCCGACGATGTGCAGCAATACAACTACAGAACGTAGTACTTCCATGCGGTGAGGCTACCCCAGCCGGGCCCGGACACCCGGCAGGCACCGGGGCTCACGGCGTGCCGTGCCCGGCGACGACGGCCTTGGGTCCCACACAGGGCTGGGCCGCCGCCGGTGTCGACGCGACGAGACCGGAGATCGACAGTGCCACTGCGACTCCGGCCGAAACCAACAGCTTCCTGATCAGCCCTGCCGCAGCCCGGGCCTGCGCAGCGTTTCGCGTGGTCAGGGCAGACAGTCGGTGGACTTCGACAGGTCCGCCTTCATGTTGCGGCTCATCATCTCCAGCGCGGCCTCGCCGAGCTTGGCGTCGATGTGCGCCACGGCATCCGGCGGGACGACCACGTCGTAGTGCCGGACGTAACCGTCGAGCGCGGTGTACAGGACGCACTGTTCGGTGACCTGCCCGGTGAGCACGATGCGCTGCACACCGAGTCGGCTGAGCAGGTAGTCCAGTGGGGTAGCGTAGAACGCGCTGTGTCGCACCTTGGTCAGGAAGCGGGTGTCCGGGCTGGGCACCAGCGGCCGGACCAGATCCGGGCGGGAGCCCTCCAGTGCGCCCTGGATGATGTCGGAATGGTTGGCGGCGAAGTCGCCGTAGTTGTCGTTGACATAGATCACGTCGACGTCGTCGCGCAGGCCGGCCCGCTCGACCAGCTCCGCGATCGGTGCGACGACCTCGGCGGCACTCTCGGCCAGTTTCTCGGCGTCGGGGTGATCGTAGGTGTTGAACATGTCGATCACCAGAAGCGCGGTATCACTCATGGAGGTATTGATAACCGCGCAGCACGAAAGTATTCCGCGCACGCAGCGCCGGTGTGTACATCGGCGGCCGGGCGATTGTCCGTCACGGACATGGGCGGGGCGTGCCGGTGTTCCTACGCTTGCGCCATGACTGCGTCCGTGATCGGCGGCCCCACCCTCCCCCAGGCCCGCCGGGTGCACACCGAGATCCCCGGTCCCCGGTCCGTCGAGCTCGCGCACCGCCGCAGTGCCGCGCTCCCGGCCGGCCTGACCAGCGCCGCCGGTGTCTACGTCGCCGCGGCCGGCGGCGGGGTGATCGTCGACGTGGACGGCAACTCGTTCATCGACCTCGGCAGCGGGATCGCGGTCACCACCGTGGGCAACGCGGCCCCTGCCGTGGTGGCCCGTGCAACGGCGCAGCTCGCCGAGTACACCCACACCTGCTTCCTGGCCACCCCGTACGAGCCCTACATCGAGGTCGCCGAGAAGCTGAACGCACTGACCCCCGGCGCCCACCAGAAGCGGACCGCGTTGTTCAACACCGGCAGCGAGGCGGTGGAGAACGCGGTGAAATACGCCCGCGCGGCAACCGGGCGGCCGGCGGTGGTGGTGTTCGACCACGCGTTCCACGGCCGCTCGCTGCTCACCATGTCGATGACCGCCAAGAACGCGCCGTACAAGCACGGTTTCGGTCCGTTCGCCCCCGAGGTGTACCGGGCGCCGATGGCCTACCCGTTCCGGTGGCCCTCGGGTCCGCAGCACTGCGCCGCAGAGGCGTTCGCCCACTTCGCCCAGCTCGTCGACGCCCAGATCGGTGCCGACGCGGTGTCCTGCGTGGTGATCGAGCCGATCCAGGGTGAGGGCGGCTTCATCGTCCCGGCCGAGGGCTTCCTGCAGTCGGTCGCCCGCTTCTGCCGCGAGCGCGGCATCCTGCTGGTTGCCGACGAGGTGCAGACCGGCATCGCGCGCACCGGCGCCTGGTTCGCCAGCGAGCACGACGGGCTGGTGCCCGACCTGATCACCACCGCCAAGGGGCTGGCCGGTGGGCTGCCGCTGGCCGCGGTCACCGGACGTGCCGACGTGATGGACGCCGCGCACCCGGGCGGTATCGGCGGCACCTACAGCGGCAACCCGGTCGCGTGCGCAGCCGCACTCGGGGTGTTCGAGGAGATCGAGACCCGCGGACTGGTCGAGCGGGCCCGCGCCCTCGGGGACCTGATGACCGCGGCGTTGCGCAGGATCGCGGCCACCACCGGCGTGATCGGCGAGATCCGGGGACGCGGGGCGATGATCGCCGCCGAACTCGTGGTGCCCGGCACCCGCGAGCCCGATCCCGCCGCAGTGGCCGCCGTCACCCGGCACTGCCAGCGCAACGGCGTGTTGCCGCTGAGCGCAGGCACTTTCGGCAACGTGTTGCGGTTCCTCCCCCCGCTCTCGATCTCCGACGAACTGCTCGCCGAGGCCTTCGACGTCGTCGGCGACGGTTTCGCCGCCCTGTAGTCCCGATCAGGAGTTGACCCGATGACCACCACGACAGCACCGCGCCGCAAGTCCGTCTACGCCCCGCTGGAACTGTTCGACACCGCCCGGCTGCTCGATCACGACGAACGCGAGATCGCCTCCACGGTACGGAAATTCGTTGACATCGAACTACGGCCGAACATCGAGGGCTGGTTCGAGTCGGCCACGCTGCCCCGGGAACTGGGCCGGCGCTTCGGCGAGCTCGGGGTGCTGGGTATGCACCTGCAGGGCTACGGCTGCGCTGGCACCAACGCCGTCGGCTACGGGCTGGCGTGCCTGGAACTGGAGGCCGGTGACAGCGGGTTCCGCAGCTTCGTCTCCGTGCAGGGCTCCCTGTCGATGTTCTCGATCCACCGCTACGGCTCCGAGGACCAGAAGAACGAGTGGCTGCCGCGGCTGGCCTCGGGCGAGGCGATCGGCTGCTTCGGCCTGACCGAACCCGACTTCGGGTCCAACCCGGCCGGCATGCGCACCCGGGCGCGCCGCGACGGCCGCGACTGGGTGCTCAACGGCACCAAGATGTGGATCACCAACGGCAACCTGGCCGATGTGGCCACAGTGTGGGCGCAGACCGACGACGGGATCCGGGGTTTCCTGGTGCCCACCGACACACCGGGGTTCACCGCTAACGCAATACACCGCAAGCTCTCGCTGCGGGCGTCGGTGACCTCGGAGCTGGTGCTCGACAACGTCCGGCTGCCCGAGTCGGCACTACTGCCCCATGCCGTCGGGCTGAGTGCCCCGCTCTCGTGCCTCAACGAGGCCCGTTTCGGCATCGTGTTCGGCGCGCTCGGTGCGGCCCGTGACAGCCTGGAGACCACCATCGCCTACACCCGGACCCGCGACGTGTTCGACAAGCCGCTGGCCGGCTATCAGCTGACACAGGAGAAACTGGCCAACATGACCCTCGAACTCGGCAAGGCCATGCTGCTGGCGATCCACCTGGGCCGGATGAAGGACGCCGGCGGTGTGCTCCCGGAGCAGATCAGTCTCGGCAAGCTCAACAACGTCCGCGAGGCACTCGCGATCGCCCGCGAATGCCGCACCCTGCTGGGCGGCAGCGGCATCACCCTGGAGTATTCGCCGCTGCGCCACGCCAACAACCTGGAGTCCGTGCTGACCTACGAGGGCACCTCGGAGATGCACATGCTGTCCATCGGCAAGGCGCTGACCGGCCACGCGGCGTTCCGCTCATGACGACCGCGGTCCGGCACCTGGTCGACGGCCGGTGGATCGCCGGCGACGGTGCACCGCTGCACAGTGTCAACCCGACCCGGCCGCGCGACGTGGTCGCCGAGGGCGGTGCCGCGCTGCCGGCCGACGTCGACGCGGCCGTGGCGGCGGCCGCCGGCGCCGCACCGTCGTGGGCGGCCACGCCGATCCACCAGCGGGGCGCGCTGCTGTCGGCCGCCGCGGGCGTCGTCGAGCGCAACGCCGAGCAGTGGGGGCTCGAACTGGCCACCGAGGAGGGCAAGACGCGCGCCGAAGGCGTCGGCGAGGTGCGACGCGCGGCGCAGATCCTGCGCTACTACGCCAGCGAGGGCGACCGGAGTTCGGGCGAGCTCTACGCATCCCCGCGCGCCGGGGAACAGATCCTGGTCACCCGCAGACCGCTCGGCGTCGTCGCGGTGATCACCCCGTTCAACTTCCCGATCGCGATCCCGGCCTGGAAGATCGCACCCGCGCTGGTCTACGGCAACACCGTGGTGTGGAAGCCGGCCAGCACCGTGCCACTGCTGGCGATCCGGCTCGCGGAGGCGTTCACCGAGGTCGGTCTGCCGCCGGGTGTGCTCAACCTGCTGATCGGCGACTCCGACGTCGGCGAGGCGATCGTCGGCCATGACGGGATCGCCGGGATCTCGTTCACCGGTTCCACCGCGGTGGGCAGGCGCATCGCGGCCTCGGCCGCGGCGCGCGGCGTGCCCGCGCAGGCCGAGATGGGAGGCAAGAACGCCGCGGTGGTGCTCGACGACGCCGACCTCGACCTCGCGGTGGAGCAGGTGATGCTGGGCGCGTTCCGGTCCACCGGCCAGAAGTGCACCGCCACTTCGCGTCTGATCGTCACCCCGGGCATCGCCGACGCGTTCCTGGACGCACTGCTCACGCGCGCCCGGGCGCTGCAGGTCGGTGACCCCGTCGACGACACGACGCAGATGGGTCCGGTGATCACCGCCGCGGCGCGTCAGTCCGTGACCGGCGGGGTCGACGCCGCCGTCGCCCAGGGCGCCACGGTGCTGGCCGGCGGACGGCCCTATCTGGAGGGACCTCTGGCCGACGGCTACTTCGTCGCCCCCACCATCCTGCAGCTCGACGGCGCACCCGCCGACGTCTGGACCGACGAACTGTTCGGACCCGTACTGGCCGTGCGGCGGGCCGCCGACGCCGACGAGGCGTTCACCCTGGCCAACGACAGCGAATTCGGGCTCTCCGCAGCGGTGTTCACCCAGGACCTGACCCGCGCCCTGCAGGCCGTCGACCACATCGACGTCGGGGTGCTGCACGTCAACTCCGAGTCCGCCGGAGCCGACCCGCACGTGCCGTTCGGCGGGGCCAAGAGGAGTGGGCTCGGCCCCAAGGAACAGGGCACCGCCGCCCGCGAGTTCTTCACCCACTCCACCACCGTGTACCTGCGGGGCGGGGCGGCACGCTCATGACCGGTGCGCTCGACGGCATCGTGGTCGTGGACTTCAGCCGGGTGCTGGCCGGGCCGTACGCGACGATGATGCTGGGCGACTTCGGCGCCGAGGTCGTCAAGGTGGAACGGCCGGGCACCGGTGACGACACGCGGCACTGGGGGCCGCCCTACGATTCCTCGGGCGTGGCAACGTATTTCAATGCCGTCAACCGCAACAAGCGCTCGGTGACCCTCGACCTGTCCGATCCCGGCGGGCAGCAGGCAGCACGCGACCTGGTCGCCGGCGCGGACATCGTCGTCGAGAACTTCCGGCCCGGCACGATGGAGCGACTCGGGCTGGGCTATGAGGAGCTGTGCCGCGTCCGGCCCGACGTCATCTACTGCGCCATCACCGGTTTCGGCCGCGGCGGCGGGGCGGCACTGCCGGGCTACGACCTGTTGGTGCAGGCCGTCGGCGGGCTGATGAGCGTCACCGGCACCGAGGGCCACCCCACCAAGGCCGGCGTGGCCCTGGTCGACGTGCTCGCCGGCCTGCACGCGCTGAGCGGGATCCTGGCCGCGTTGGCCCACCGCGACCGCACCGGTGAGGGGCAACGCGTGGACACCGACCTGTTCTCGGTGCTGCTGTCGTCGATGGTCAATCAGGCGTCCGGCTTCCTGGGCGCAGGCGTGGTGCCGGCGATGATGGGCAACAGGCACCCGAGCATCGCCCCGTACCAGACGTTCGACACCGCCGACCGACCGATCGCGGTGGCGGTCGGCAACGACAGACAGTTCGCCGCGTTCAGCACGGCGATCGGCCTGCCCGAACTCGCCCGCGACCCGCGCTTCACCACCAACCCGCTCCGGGTCGCCAACCGGGATGCGTTGTGCGCGGCGCTGGAACCGGCGTTGAAGCGGCACGGCGCCGAACACTGGTACACCACGCTGACCTCGGCCGGGGTGCCCGCGGGCCCGATCAACGACCTCTCCGAGGCGTTCGCGTTTGCCGAGCGGCTGGGCATCGGCGCGACGGTGCAGGTGCCAGGCAGCCGGGCCCCGCAGGTCGCCAACCCGATCACGATGTCGGCGACGCCGGTCACCTACCGCTGTGGCCCCCCGGCCCTCGGTGACTCCGCAGGAGCTGAGAAGCCCTGATCGCCAACCACAGCTGCGTCCGCGAGTCGGCGGAGTTCAGGTCGTCACCGAGCAGATGACCGATGCGCCGCATCCGGTTCCGCAGCGTGTGGCGGTGCACCTGCAACTCGGCGGCGGCGGCCTCCGCCTGGCCGTTGTGCCGCAGGAAAGCTGCCAGGGTAGCGACGAGATCCTCGTCGGTGTCGCTCAGCGGGTCCAATACCGATGCCAGCAGCCGCAATTCGCCGGGGGTGCAGCTGTCCAGCAACGCCGCGAGCGGCCCGAGATCGGCGTACGCGGCGAACTGGCCCGCGGTGGACCGCGCGGCGATACGCGCCTGCTCCACACCCGTGGCGACCTCGGCTATCGGCACGGCCCGGCTCACTCCCCCGCTCGGTGCGCGTTGAGTGCCGATCAGGGTGCGGATCCGTCCTGCGCTGCCTTCCGCGGGGAGCACGATCACGATCTCTCGCTCCGCTGTCGTCAGCAGGTAGGGCCCCGCGTCGGCCAGGGGCCTGGCCCACGGCTTCCTCGGCGGTCAACACCGGACCGAGGTGCTGCAACACGACCACGACAACGTCACCGTCCGGGACGAACCCGAAGTAACGCAGCAGACCTTCGTCCACGGCCTCGGGGTTCCCGAGCAGCTGCCGAGTCAGCGCCGAGCGCAGCCTCTGCTCGGCGTCCTGCACTCTCGCCGGCTTCTCCAGGGCGAGGGAGATCAGCGAAACCGCATGTGCGACAAGCACCCTGTCGGCATCGGACAGCGGTCCGTCGGTCCGTACCACCAGGTGCCCGCGAACGGCCTGCGCCGCCCGCAGCCGTTGGATCGTCAACCAGCCGTCCCCGTGCGGGCTGACAGAACCGCCGCGATCCCGCGCCCGCCGCGCGGCCCCGGACAACGACGCGATCAGCTCGGTATCGGTGCTCCCGCCCGCCGCGAGCTCCCTGCCGTCGGCGGCGACGGCGACGGCGACCGCTGACAGACAGTCTGCGAGTGCACCGACCACGCCGGGGATGCCTGCCCTCAGCGTTGCCCGGGCCAGCACCTCCTGTTGGTCGACCACTCGTTGCACCGAGCGCAGCTGGTCGGCCTTCACGGCGTCGATCACCACCCGGGCGATGGCGATGAACGGCGTCGACGCCGGCACCCGCAGGACGGGAACACCGTGCTCGTCACCCGCGGTGAGCACCCCGGCGGGGACCTCCGCGAGCGTGGTGCCGGTGTCGACCGCCAGCGCCGCCGTCCCGGCCGTGGCCAGTCGCGCGACGTAGTCACGCTGCGCGGCTGCGTCGGCTCCGATGTTGATGCCCGTCGTCATCACCAGCTCGCCGCCGGCCAGATACGGTGTGGGATCGGCTAGTTCGATGGCGTGCGCCCATGCGATGGGGCGGTCGGCCGCCCGCTCGCCGGCAACCAGGGCCAGGCCGAGGCTCTGGTACCGGCACAGACTGCGCGCGGTGATCACACCTGCGACGCTACCCCGTAGCCCTGTTGGCTCACCCGGTCCGCAGCCGTGGTTTCCCTGGACCGCTCAGCGGCCGCCGCGGCCACGAATGCCCCGAAGAGCCGCATCCTGTCGTCCTCGGGGCCGTCCTCGTCCTCGGGGTGCCACTGCACCCCGAGATAGAACTTGTCGGGATCCTCCACGCCCTCGGTGATCCCGTCGAGCGCGCGGGCGGCGACCACCAGACCCTGTCCGAGGGTGTCGACGGCCTGGTGGTGTCCGGAGCGTCCCGTCACCCGGTCTACGCCGAGGATCGCCGACAGTCGGGTACCCGGCATGATGTCGACCGGCTCGTCGACGAACTCCGGTTCCCCCGGCGCGCCGTGGTGCAGCGCGTAGTCGACGATGTCGCCGAGGACGGTGCCGCCTCGGGCGACGTTGAGCAGTTGATTGCCGCGGCAGATGCCGAGGATCGGGCGGCCGGCGGCCTCGGCGGCGGCGATGGCCGCGAACGCGTCGCGGTCGGCGCGCGCATCGACCCCGTAGGACTTCGGGTGCTGCGCCGCCCCGCCGTAACACGACGCGTCGATGTCACCGCCGCCGAGCAGCAGCAGCCCGTCGAACTGCCCTGCCGCGGAGGGGTTCTCCAACGCCGTGGTGGTGTCCCAGAGCTCGTAGGCGGCGCCGAGCTCGACGAGAGTGGTCAGTGCGACCTTGGTGAACCGCCGGATCAGCGCGGCGTCCTCGGCGCTGATGTCGGGGAAGTTCAGCGAGGCCAGCACGCACAAGCGGGCGCACGGGGTCTCCGGGGCGGGCTGCTCCGGGGTGACGTCGCGCAGGCTCACCCGATCGGCGGCGGTCATGTGCTGGAGTCCTTTCGTTTCCTCGCGCGGTCCACCAGGTCGGTGAACAGCGCAGCGTCGGTGGCCGAGACGCGGTGGCGGTCCTCGGGGTGCCACTGCACGGCGACGACGTCGGCGCGGCGGTGCTCGACGGCCTCGACGACGCCGTCTGCGGCGAGTGCGGACACGACCAGATCGGGCGCCAGCCGGTCGACGGCCTGATGATGGTAGGAGGACACGTCGATGGTCTGCTCCCCGACGATGGCATGCAGTCGTGATCCACGTTTGACGCGAACATGGTGGATTGCGTTGTGATGCGGTGCTTCCGTCTCGACGATGTGTTGGATCAAGGTGCCGCCGAGTGCGACATTGAGCACCTGCATGCCGCGGCAGATCGCCAGCGTCGGCATATCCAGCGTGCTCACCGCCTGTGCCACACCGAGGTCGAAGTCGTCCTGGAAGGCCACGGTGCCGGTGGTTTCCGGCGCCGCCTCCGCGCTGTAGCGGCACGGTTCGACGTCGGCGCCCCCCGGCAACAGCACCCCGTCGAAACGAGACAGCCTGCGCGCCAGTTCGGTCAGCGGGTCAGCTGCGGGACCGTGCAGGACAACCGGCTCTCCTCCTGCGGCCCAGACCGCCTCGCAGATCGCCTCGGCGGCCAAGGTCGCCGAGAACCGCAGGATCGGCACCTGCGGCGCCCGGCGACCGACCACCGCGATCAGCGGTCGGATCACTCAGTCTCCCGCGAACGGATAGTCGAGGGTCGGCAGCCACTGCTCCCAGACCTTGCGCAGGCGACCCGAGTCGATGAGCCTGGCCAGGCCCGCATCGATCTCGGCGAGCGTGTCCGGACGGTCCTTGGCCACCGCTATTCCCCACCGGTTACCGGTCTGCACCGTGAAAGCGAGCTCGTAGTCCGGGTGCGTGGCGCCCAGCGGGACGAACACGACGTCGTCGTCGACCACCGCGTCCACCTCCCCGGTCCGCAGCGCGGCCAGCATGTCGGCGTAGACGTCGTCCGAGCCTGCGCCGAACGCGACCGGTTCGGCACCGGTGAACGTCTGTGCCAGCGACATGTTGGTGCTGTTCTCAATGGCGGCGACCTTGCGGCCCAACAGATCCTGTGCCGACCGGATACCGGACCCGCGCCGGACCAGCACGCCCTCGTGGAAGATCGCGTACGGACGGGTGAAATCCACCCGAGCCTGCCGCTCTGCGGTGATGCCCTGCCCGCACAGCACCGCGTCGGCCTCACCGCGCTGCACCGACGGGATCATGTCCACCCACGGCACCCGGACCCATTCGATCGGCCTGCCGAGTTCGGCGCCCAGGGCCTCGGCGACGCCGGGTTCATAACCCTGCCGACCGTTCTCCGGCGTCCACAGCGAGAACAGTGGCGGCGCCTCGGCGTCCAGGCAGGCGAGTTTCAAGGTGTCGGTCATGGCGTGTCGTTCCAATACATCTCGCGCTCCCATTCGGTGACGTGTCCGCAGTACCTGGCCCATTCGTCGGCGTGGTAGTCGACGAGCAACGCCGACAGTTCCGGGCCGAACGCCTGGTTGAGCACCTGGTCGGCGCGGAAGGCGCCGATGGCTTCGCCGAGAGTCAGCGGCAGCGCCGGGAAGCGGTCGTCGACCGGTGCGTCGTAGGACGAACCCTGGGTGGGTTCGCCCGGGTCGATGGCGTTCTTCATGCCGTCCTCGCACGCGGCCAGGATCGCCGCGTGCGACAGGTACGGGTTCACCGCGGCGTCGGGCAGCTTGTACTCCAGGCGCCCGACCGCGGACAACCGGACGGTGCAGGTCTTGTTGTCCAGGCCCCAGTTGATCCGGGACGGCGCGAACTGTCCTGCGTCCCAGTAGCGTTTGTACGAGTTCACGGTCGATCCGTTGATCAGCATGGCGCCCGCGGAGTGGGCCAGCAGCCCGCCCAGTGCGTGTCGCCCGACCTCGCTCAGATGCAGTTCGGTGACGCCGGGTTCGGCGAGCACGTTGACGTCCTCGCGCCAGAAGCTGAAGTTGTGGTGGCACCCGTTGCCCATCATGCCGGTCGCGGGCTTGGGCATGAAGCTGGCGTGGATGCCGAGCTCGCGGGCCACCTGCTTGCAGATCTGGCGGTAGGTGGTCAACCGGTCGGCGGTGAGGTCGGCACGGTCGTACATGAAGTTCAGTTCGACCTGGAACTCGTCTTCGTAGTCGCCCTCGATCATGTCCAGGCCCAGTGCCTGGGCGTACTCGACGACCTTCTTGACGATCGGCCGGTTCCGCTCGAGGTGTTCGATGTGGTACGCCGGGCTCGATCCGGGACGGAACTGGGCCTGCAGACCCTCGCCCTGCCAGGTCATCTCGGGTTCACAGCCGGTGCGCAGCTCCAGCCCGGTCCGGTCGGTGAAACCGGCCAGCATCCGTCGCAGCAGACCCCTGCTGTCACAGGAAAATTCGGCACCGGCCCGGTCCGGCAGATGGTCGGGTTCGTAGAGGCGGCAGAACACGCGCGCGAAGCTGGTGTCCCACGGCAGCACCGCGAAGGTCTCCAGATCCGGGATCGCCGTGTATTCCGGCGCGTGCACCCCACCGGCGAGCAGCACTCCCTCCCGGGTGCCCTGGAGGTTGGCGACCGCTGTCTGGTGTTGCTGCACGCCGCGGATCGCGAGCCGCTCGAAATGGCGTGCCGGGGCCACTTTCCCGACGACCCGGCCCGTGATGGTGACCGCCTGGAAGTACACGAATTCGACGCCGCGATCAGCGATGGTGGACAGCACGGCGGCCAACTCGGGGCTGCCTGCGTTGGCCTCGCGGTGCGTGTCCAGAGGGGTGGCGGTCATCGGGATCAGTCCTTTACCACGATGGCCTGGACGGGGCAGACATCGACCGCGTCTTCGACGTAGGCGCGTTCGGAATCGTCGGGATTACCGTCGTATTCCAGGTTTCCGTCGTCATTGAGGGTGAACACGGCGGGTGCGGCGATGGCGCACTGGCCGTGGTCCTGACACTTGGCGAGATCTACGGTGACGTGCATGCGGTCGTCCTTTCAGGGGGCGGGCGTGAAGCCGATGGGCAGCGTGATCGGACCGGTGTTGCCCGAGTCGGGCAACCAGGTGGCGCCGGGCAGTTCGTGCGGATCGCGCATCCGGCGAGCCAGCAGCGGCAGCGCCTCACTCATGTCCGAGCGCGCCACGAAGTGACCGAGGCAGTGGTGGGCGCCGCCCCCGAATCCGAAGTGCGGCTTGCGCTCTGTGGTGATGTCGAATCCCGGATCGAAGACCAGTGGGTCGGTCCCGGCCGACTCGCTGTACAGGTGCACCGTGGTGCCCGCGGTGAGCATGACGCCCTCGTACTCGAAGTCCTCCAGCACCTCACGGGTCACCCAGCGCACGGTCGGGTTGACCCGCATGACCTCCTCCACGGCCTTGCCGCCGAGCTCCGGTTGTTCGGCCAGCAGCCGCCACTGATCGGGGTGGGCCATGAACGTCTGCATCGCCAGGCCGAGTTGGTTTCGGGTGGTGTCGAATCCACCGAAGATCAGCAGCACCATGGCATCTCGTAGCTCGGTGTCGCTGAGTCGGCCGTCCTCGGGGCGGGACGCGTTCACCAGTGTGGTGACGAAGTCGTCCCGCGGGTTCGCCTGCCGGTCGGCGATCAGCGCGTCGCAGTACTCGTAGAGCGTCTTGAGTGCGGCCTCGATCTTCGGCAGGTCCTGCCGGATCGTGACGCCGAGTGCCAACCCGATCGTGGCGGACTCGGCGGCGATGACCTTCCACTCGCTCTCGGGGATGCCGAGCATGATCGCGATGACGCGGGCGGCGTAGGGTTCGGCGAACTCGCTGACGAACTCGCAGCGGCCGGGTTCGGCGAAGCCGTCGATGAGTTCTTCGGCCAGCGCCTGAAACCTCGGGACAAGCCCGCCGATGAGCTTGCTGGAGAAAGCCGGGTTCATCAGCCGGCGCAGCCGATGGTGCTCTTCGCCCTCCTTGTTCAGGATCCAGCTGGCGAACCAGTCGGCGAACGGCCCTTCGGTGACGCCGTTGTGGGCCGGCCATGCCGCGCTGCCCTGCCTGAGCTTGGGGTGTTTGAGCAGCCGGTTCACCTGCTCGTAGCGCAGGACGGCGAGGCCGTACTCGGTGGTCGCGTACCAGCTGCGCTCGCGGGCCGCGTGCACCTCGGCCGAGGTGATCGAGAAGGCCGGGTCGGCGACCTCGAACACGGGGACAGAGCCGGAGAGGGCCGACGACATCAGTGCTACCTCCGAGAGTGCGACCGAGTGGTCACTAAATACTCTAGAAGTAGATCCTTGCAGTCAACAGCTGGAACGAGATTCGTCGTTAAGAGTCGGTTACGCGCCGTCAGGACCCGGGCCACGCGCATCCGCGTCGGCCTCCGGCCACGCGATGGCCAGCACCCAGCCCGTCCCGATCGGCATCTCCGCCACGTCCCGGAACGCCGCGGGGTCGGGCTCCGGACCCGCCGTGGGCATCGCGGACAGCCGGGAGCCGACGAACCAGCGCGGAGTGTTGGCCGCGACGACCCGACGCTCGGCGTTGACCACGACGGCGTCGTCCTCGACCTGGCGCAGCACGTCCAGCAGTCGGCGCTCGACGTCACCGACCACCAGGTCGGCTCCCGCGACACCGAGGAATGTCCCGCCGGCCACCACCGGCACGGTGGCGGTGATCGTGTACATGTCGGAGCCGCTGTAGTCGACGTAGGGCCCGTAGGCGACGCGCTGCTGACCGCGTTTGGCCAGCTGGTACCAGTCCATCTGCAGGTAGTCGTAGACGTCGATGCTGGTCAGGTCGAAATTCAGCCGTAGGCGGGTCACCCGGTCGTTGGTGCGCTGCCACCAGGCCAGGTAGCGCTCCATCCCGTCCACCACGAACGGCGCGGCGATGAAGCCCATGCCCCATACCGCGCGTTCCCGATGGAGTCTCTCGGCGAGCCGGCGGTGCAGTCCGCTGAAATGCGCCTCGCTCAGCGCCGCCCGTGGGGGCCGGCACCGCAGCACGTCCTCGGCGATCTCGCCGAGCAACTCGTAGTACGGCTCCAGGGACGACGACGCGGCCTCGGCGAGTTGGCGAGCCGCCTGCGACGTCGTCATGAGGAGGACCCGGTGCTGGTGAGGTCAAGGTTGATCTTGGTCAATCTGGCGAGCTGGCCCATGACATGGGCTTCGGCGAGCCTGCGCGCCTCAGAGGCGTTCTCGGACGCCACGGCCGCGGCGATCGCGTGCTGCTCCTGGACGTGCGCGGCGACATCCATCTCGGGGCCGATCGGCAGCCACACCAGCCCGGCGGCCTCGGCCTGCAGGTTGGCCTCTCGCCGGGCCAGCCTGGCCGACTGCGACGCGATCGCCACCTGGATGTGGAAGCGGCTGTCGGCGCGGATGCGATCGCCCAGGGTGGCCGCGGCACCGAGCTGGTCGGTCAGCGCGAACAGTCTGCGGACCGCGTACGGGGCCGCACGCTCGGCAGCCAGCCGCGCCGCCTGACCGGACACCGCGGTGTGCTCGTCGAAGAGGTCACGCAGGTCAGAGGCACTCATCGCGGCCAGCCGCGCGGTCAACTGGTCTACCGGCGGCCCCGGCGGGCGTCGGACGAACGACCCACCGCTGCGGCCCCTGCGCGTCTCCACCAGCTTCTGTTCGCGCAATGTCGCGAGCGCCTCACGCACGGTCATCGGCGCCACCCCGAACTGCGCCGCCAGATCGACCTCCACCGGGAGACGTTCGCCGTCGTCGAGCAGCCCGAGATGGATGGCCTCGGTGATGCGCTGGACGATCTCGTCGGCACGACCGACCGGTGCCTCGGTGGCGACCAGCGGCGACAACGACGACACGGCCACCTCCTCCGCGTCCAGCAGGCCCGACGTCGCAATCTACCCGATCTCGAAGCAATTCCGTCGTTTCTGTTGCCGGTTAAACAATAGGACTGTAGTTTTTCGGATCACTCGGGTTCCTGCATGTACCCACCGGCAGAAAGCAGGCTCATGTCCACGACGCAACCCACCTCCGACGCGCGCGGCGACGAATCCGGCAAGAGCTTCCACGACTTCCACGACCACACCGACGCCTCCCATCTGCGGGCCCTCGGTTACACATCGGAGTTCAAGCGGGACATGAGCCCGTGGGCCAACTTCTCGTTGGGCTTCACCTACCTGTCGCCCGTGGTCGGCATCTACACGCTGTTCGCCTTCGCCCTGGCGACAGGCGGTCCGCCGATGATCTGGAGCCTCCTCATTGTCGGCGTCGGGCAACTGCTCGTCGCGTTGGTGTTCTCCGAGGTCGTGGCCCAGTACCCGGTCGCCGGCGGCGTCTACCCGTGGGCCCGCCGACTGTGGGGACGCCGGTACGCATGGATGACCGGTTGGGTGTATCTGGTGGCCCTGCTGGTCACCATCGCCTCGGTCAGTTACGGCTCCGGACCGTTCATCGCCGCCACCTTCGGCATCGACGCCACGGTGAACAACGTCATCGCGTTCTCCCTGCTGCTGCTCGCACTGGCGACCGTGATCAACTTCATGGGCACGAAAGTCCTTGCCAAAGCGGCGATCATCGGGTTCAGCGCGGAGATCATCGGCGCGCTCGTGGTCGGTGGCTGGCTGCTGATCGCGCACCGCGAGCACAACATCGGCATCATCTTCGACAGCTTCGGTGCAGGCGGCGACGGCGACTACATGTGGGCGTTCGCCGCCGCGGCGTTGATCGGCCTGTACCAGTACTACGGCTTCGAGGCGTGCGGTGACGTCGCCGAGGAGGTTCGCGATCCCGGCCGGCTGATCCCGAAAGCCATGCGACGCACCATCTACATCGGCGGCGCCGCAGCGACTTTCGTGTGCCTGGCACTGGTCCTCGCGGTCGCCGACATCCCCGCCGTCATCGCCGGTGAGGACACCGACCCAGTCAGCACGGTGCTCGGCGAGGCCTTCGGACCGGTGGGCTCGAAGATCATCCTGGTGATCGTGCTGATCTCGTTCCTGTCCTGCGCGATGAGCCTGCAGGCTGCCGCGAGCCGGCTCGCGTACTCGTACGGACGCGACGAGATGATCATGGGCAGTGCGCTTCTGAAGAAGTTCTCGCCGACGCGCCACGTGCCCCCGTACGCGCTGCTGCTGGCCGCCGCCGTGCCCGCAGTGATCATCCTCGGTTCCAAGTTCTCCACCGACGCCATCACCAAGATCATCAGCTTCGCCGCGCTGGGCATCTACATCGGCTTCCAGATGGTGGTCCTGGCCGCGTTGCGGGCACGGCTGAAGGGCTGGGTGCCGAGCGGCAAGTACTCGTTGGGCAAGTGGGGCGTGCCGGTCAACATCGCCGCGCTGGTGTACGGCGTGATCGCGATGATCAACATGGCCTGGCCGCGCACGCCGGACGCACCGTGGTACGACAACTGGATCGTCGCACTGTCTGCGGCCGTGGTCATCGGAATCGGGCTGGTGTACATGATGATCCACCCCCTGCACGACAAGAGCACCGCGCCTTACGCCGACGCCATCCCTGCCGAGAAGTAGAAGGACACACTGTGACCGCCACGCAACCGCCCTACCGGACAGTCAACCCGGCGACCGGCGAGGTACTGGCAAGTTTCGACACCACCACCGATGCGGAGATCGCCGCGGCGATCTCCGCGGCCGACGACGCGTACCGGGCGTGGCGGGAGCAGCCGCTGGCAGCGCGGGTCGACGTGGTACGCAATGTCGCAGAGCTGCTGCGCAAGCGCGCACCGGATCTGGGTGAGCTGGCCCGCACGGAGATGGGCAAGAAGCTCGACGAGGGTACCGGCGAAGCCGAGTTCTCCGCGTCGATCTTCCAGTTCTACGCCGACCACGCCGCGGAGTTGCTGGCCGATCAACGCATCCCGTCGTTCTCCGGGGGCACCGCGATGGTCCGCCGCCGTCCGGTCGGTGTGCTGCTCGGCGTGATGCCATGGAACTTCCCGGTGTATCAGGTCGCGCGATTCGCTGCGCCGAACCTCGTGCTCGGCAACGCGGTCCTGCTCAAGCACGCCGAATCGGTGCCGCAGTGCGCGCTGGCCATCGAGGAGCTGTTGCGGGACGCCGGTGTGCCCGACGGGGTGTACACGAATGTGTTCGCGACGTTCGGCCAGGTGGAGACGATCATCGGAGATCCTCGGGTGCAGGGTGTCTCGGTGACCGGGTCCGAACGCGCCGGCGCTGCGGTCGCAGCGACCGCCGGCCGGGCACTGAAGAAGTGTCTACTCGAGCTCGGCGGTTCCGACCCGTTCATCGTCCTCGACGGTGATGCCGCCGAACTCGCCCGCACCGCTTGGGAGTTCCGCACCTACAACATGGGACAGGCGTGCAACTCGAACAAGCGAATGATCGTCGTCGAGGATCTCTACGACGATTTCGTCAGCGAATTGACCGCGCTGGCAGCCAGTCCCCCCGCCACGGACATCGCCCCGCTGTCCTCGCGCGCAGCCGCTGAGACGGTCGCCACGCAGGTCGCCGACGCAGTCGACAAGGGCGCCATCCTGCACGCCGGTGGAGTGCTCGCTGAAGCGCCGGCGGCGTTCTACACCCCGGCCGTGCTGAGCGGCGTCACCCCGGACATGCGGGCCTACACCGAGGAACTGTTCGGACCCGTTGCGGTCGTCTACCGCGTACGTGACGAGGACGAAGCCGTCGCGCTGGCCAACTCCTCGGTGTTCGGGCTGGGCGGGTCGGTGTTCAGCAGCGACGTCACGCGCGCGGAGAATGTGGCGCGACGACTCGACGCCGGGATGGTCAACGTCAACACCCCTGCCGGGGAAGGGCCCGACATCCCGTTCGGTGGGGTGAAGCGTTCAGGGTTCGGACGCGAGCTGGGCGCCCTCGGCATCGACGAGTTCGTCAACAAGCAGGTGTTCATCGTCGCGGACTGACCCGCGCCCACTGGACCGCACTACAGCGGGACCGCGCCAAGGGCGTGCACCAACTCGTCTCGGCGACCTACAGTTTCGCCAACCCAGATGCCGCCGACAGCGGGACGCGACTTGACGTGACGAAGACCTCGGTCGGCGGACTGTACGGCTAGGTCACGCTGCGGATGTCGACTCCGCTTCGACGGAGTCCGAATCCACTCCGTCGGTGCCGGACGTCGTCTCAGATCCCTGGCCCGCGTCCATCGACGGCGCCGTAGCGTTGTCGCTCTGCTCTACCGCCGCATCGACCTCAGCCTCGGCATCGAGTTCCGCGGCCACCTCAACATCGCCCGAAACATCCTCGGCCACCTCGGCATCGAGTTCCTCGACCACCTCGGCATCACCCGAAACATCCTCGACCACCTCGGCATCACCCGAAACATCCTCGACCACCTCGGCATCACCCGAAACATCGTCGGCCACCTCGGCATCGCTCGAGGTGTCCTCCTCGGCGGCCGGCGCGGTCGCCGTGTCGCCGGCCGCGGTACGGGCGGTAGGTGCCGTCTGAGCGTCGGCCGGCTGCTCCACGTCACCGGCGACGTCCTCCTCGACCGTCGGGGTGGACGGGGTCGCGGCGGGCGAACCAGCGGTGTTGGGGTCGGGAGCGTCGCGGGTATACCCGGCGTCGACGATCGTCCGCAGTAACGGCTCAATCGGCAGCAGGAATGGGAACACAATCACGAGCGGCAATGGCTGCCGCACAAAGTAGTTCGTCGTCACTCCGCCCAGCACGTTCGTGGTGACGGTGATGTTGTCCTCCGGCACCCTGTCCAGGTTGTCGAACATGACCGGCACATGGACGAAGATCTCACCCAGCACCGCGTTGGCGACAGCCAGAAGGTTCCACCAGCGCTGCGGGAAGTCCGCGAACCCGTCGTACTCCCCTGTGACAGTCACAAGATCGTATTGGGTCACCGGTGGCGGCCTGAACGTGTAATTGAGTATCGGGTTGTACACCACCTTGTCGTTCTGGCGGGTGGTGTCCTCGACGGTGTAGAAGTCGAAGACTTCCTTAGGGGGAGCGTTGGTTTGAGCTTGCAGGTTACGCAGCACATCATCGACGACCAGGTTGCCTGCGGACAGGCCGACCACCGTGACCCGCTCGCCCTCCACGTAATTGCCGTCCTCGTCCTTGATCCGGTCGAGGGCGAGCTGGATTTGATTGGTGAGGCTCTCGATGCCGACATTGACCGATTCGGTCAGACTGTCGCTGAACAGGCCGGTAAACGGCCGTGCCTCGGCGGGCCACTCCACACTGACGAGTTCCTGGTTGCGGAACCTTCCGCCGAGGATATTCCGCATAACAAGGTTCGACAGCGACGGCGTATAGATGCCGCCGATGATCAGCGCCGAGGACTGAGCCTCCGCCGCCTGGGTCGCCGTAGTGGTAGCGAGCATTGTGGCGGCGACCGCCGCTCCGCAAAAGACACCCGCCTTGCGTGCACCATTTTTCATCGGTTCTCCGTCCAACGCAGAAGCTTCTCGGCCGGGATCCGGCCACCCCAGGAGAATAATTGGAGAAATTCGGCACCTGCCAGCTATTTGTCAGGCGTTCTAATAGCCATTGTTCTGGCAAAGCATTTCGCCATCGCCCCAGCGGCCGGGCGACCATCTTTCGCAATGTCCGCAATCACCGCGTATACCGTTTCCTTACTGGTCCTGCGCGGCGGCCGCTTTACTACCCCTTCGGATATCGGAGATGCCCGGGCGCACGGAGCTGCGTGCATGTCCGACGTTGCTGAATAAGGCTCAGTAAACGATTATAAAGTCTGCGGACAAGATCGGAAATCCATAGTTTATGCGACGTTTGCAATTACTTTCCCTCGGAATCAATTGCGTGCACTTTTCGCCCCAATCGTGTGGTGGCGGTACGCCTGCCGAGAAAACAATGCCGAAGTATTTTCTAGGGAAAGCACGACGGCGATCGCGCGAGCGTCCACGGCCGAAAAGGCACAGGGACCACACCCGCAGACCGGACCGAGTGCTTGTCAGCTATTGTCAGCGTGGCCGGTCGGCCTGACCGGCTCCGACGAGCAGGCAGGAAGCCGGTGTGAATCCGGCATGGTCCCGCCACTGTGACCGGGGAGCGAACCCCTCGTCGACCACGGCCGCCAGGCTGGAAGGTCGGGGCGAGCGTCGATCCGGGAGTCAGGATACTGCTCTCGTCGGCCCCTCTCGCTGGGACGTGGAGATCCCGGATGGAGCCGATGCAATGCCTTTCACGACACCATTCATGACGCAGTCGCGCCGACGCGGCGCACTCGTGCTGTCCGCCCTCGCAGTCGCAGTGTCGGGCTGCGCACCCGAAGCATCGGAGTCGCCGGAAGCGGTGGACCGCAACGGTTTCCCGGTGACGATCGACAACTGCGGCCAACAGATCGTCGTCGAGACACCGCCGCGGAGCGCGATCGGATATTTCCAGCACCCGGTCGAGTTGATGCTCGAACTGGGCCTGCGGGACTCCGTCGCGGCGACCGTCTATCCGGACAACCCTCCCCTGCCCCGCCACGACGAGGCCTACCGCGCCATCCCCGAGCTGTCGAACAAGGATGCGTCGCTGGAGCAACTGCTTTCGGTCGCACCTGATTTCGTCTACGGCGGTTACGCCAGCGCGTTCGACGAGTCGGCCGGGCGGTCCAGGCAGGCACTCACCGACGCGGGGGTGACCACGTATCTCAACCCGGAATACTGTGCTACCGAACCCATCACGATGGACGACGTGTACGGCGAAGTCCGCACCATCGCTGAGATCTTCGGCGTCGGAGAGCGGGCCGACGCCCTGGTCGAGACCATGCAGTCCAGCGTCGACAGCGCCCGGGAGCGCGTCGCCGGTGTCGAACCGCTCAAGGCGTTCGTGTACGACAGCGGCGAGGACTCCGCCTTCACCGCGGGCCGGCAGGGCATCGGTAACCAGATCATCGACCTGGCGGGCGCGACGAACATCTTCGCCGACCTCGACGACACGTTCGCCGACGTGTCCTGGGAGCAGGTGATCGAGCGCAACCCCGACGTGATCGTCATCTACGACTATTTCGGCACCCCGTCGGTGGAGCAGAAGAAGCAGTTCCTCAAGAGCAGACCGGAACTGGCGACCGTCACCGCGATCCGGGACGACCGCTTCGCGGTGCTGACCCTGCAGGACGCGGTGCTCGGCATCCGTGCCCCGTTCGCGGTCGAAGCCCTGGCGCGGCAACTCCATCCCGACCGGTTCTGATGAGCGCTCCGGTGGTCGCAGTCGACCGGACCGAGCCCGGCCGCGGCGGAAGCCGCCGTCCGCCCTACCCGCTCGTGCTCGTCGGGCTCTCGGTCCTGCTCGTCGGCTCGATGGTCGCCGGCCTGGCCATCGGCTCCATCGCCATAGCGCCTGCGGACGTCGTGCGCAGTGTCGGGGCCGCGCTGTTCCCGTCGGTCGTCGACGCCGACGTCGCTCCGCATGTCCATACGGTCGTCACCCAGGTGCGCGCCCCCCGCGTGCTGCTCGGCGCGGTGGTCGGCGCGGGCCTCGCGGTGATCGGCATGACCCTTCAGGCGCTCGTGCGCAATCCGCTGGCCGAGCCGTTCCTTCTCGGGGTGTCCTCGGGCGCCTCGGTGGGGGCTGTGGCGGTGATCGTGTCCGGGATCGGTTTCGCCGGCTGGCTCTCCCCCTCCGTGGCCGCGTTCGCCGGATCGTTGGCTGCGTTGACCCTGGTCTACGGATTGTCCAGCGCCGCAGGCCAGATCACCACCACTCGGCTGGTCCTGGCCGGTGTCGCGGTGTCCTACGTGCTCTCGGCGCTCACCAGTCTGATGTTGCTCACCGCAGACAGTGGAGACCGCGCCCGCCAGGTGCTGACCTGGTTGCTCGGCGGACTGGGCAGCGCGCGCTGGGACACCCTGTGGCTGCCGCTGGCCGTCGTGGTCACCGGACTGATCCTGCTGCTGGCTCAGGCCCGCACCCTGAACGTGTTACTCGCCGGCGATGCCGCGGCGACCACGATGGGCGTCGACACCGCCCGCTTCCGTGCCCAGATGTTCGTCCTGACCTCTCTGCTGACCGGTGTGCTGGTCGCCGCGAGCGGCCCTATCGGGTTCGTGGGTCTGATCCTGCCGCATGCCGTGCGGTTGATCGTCGGGAGCGATCATCGGCACGCTCTACCCGCTGCGGCACTGGCGGGCGCCAGCTTCCTGGTTCTTGCCGACATCGCGGCGCGGACTCTGGCCTCGCCTCAGGAGATTCCGGTCGGCGTCCTCACCGCACTGTGCGGCGGTCCGTTCTTCCTGTGGCTTTTGCGCCGGGATGCGCGCCGTGCCGCCACCGGAGCGCAGCAGTGAACGCGGCACGGCTGGAGATCACCGACCTCTGCGTGATCCGCGGCGCGCGGCGCGTGCTGGACCGCGTGTGCCTGACCGCGCACCCGGGCGCCGTGATCGGCGTCGTCGGCCCCAACGGCTGCGGAAAGTCGACACTGCTGCAAGCGGTGCTCCGGATCCTGTCGCCGGCGTCGGGTTCGATCACGATCGACGGCGTCTCCGTCACCTCGATGCGGCCACGGCAGCTGGCACGGACGGCTGCGGCCGTATTACAGGACGCTACCGGCGATTTCGACCTGCAGGTGCGCGACGTCGTCGCGATGGGCCGGGCGCCCCACAAGCGGAGGTTCCAGGGCGACAGTGCCGCCGACGACGCGGTCATCGCCGAGTCGCTGGCTCTGGTCGGCGCCGTCGATCTGACCGATCGGGCTTTCGCGCTGCTGTCGGGCGGGGAGCGGCAACGGGTTCTGGTGGCGCGGGCGCTGGCACAGCAACCGCGGCTGCTGGTGATGGACGAGCCGACCAATCACCTCGACGTGCGGCACCAGTTCGACGTGCTCGCGCTGCCCGCCCGGCTCGGCGTGACGGCGGTGATCGCGCTGCACGACCTGAACCTGGCCGCCCACTACTGCGACGAGGTGGTGGTGCTGCGCGACGGGATCCAGGTGTGCGCCGGCCCGCCCGAAGGCGTGCTCACCGCCGAGCTGATCGCCGAGGTCTGGGGCGTGACCGCCGCCGTCGGCCCGCACCCGCAGACAGGGAGGCCGCACGTGACCTTCGACCCGTCATGCGGTGCGGATCGGCTCGTGGCCACACAATGGTGACGCGCGGAGCCCGGGCGGGGGCATTCAGAGCCGGCGCAGCGCGACGACGGTGACGTCGTCGTCGGTGTGCCCGGCCGCCATCGCCGACCAGATCGACGACGCGTCGGGCACCGACTCGCGGCCCAGCGTCGCGGCCACCAGGTCGAGGCCGTCGTCGATCACCCCGCCGCGGCGCTCGACCAGTCCATCGGAGAACATCACCATGCCGTGCCCCGGTTCGAGGGTGAATTCGCTGAGCGTGTAGACCCCGCCGTTGACACCGATCGGCGGGGAAAGCCGAATCGGCGCCGCCGGCGCGGGCGAGACCTCGTTCGTCAGGAACGGCATCAGATGCCCGGCCGCGGTGGCCTCGACCCGGCCGGAGTCGAGGTCGATCCGCACGACGAGCGCCGTGGCGAACGCCCCCGGCAGCATGTGCAGCGCAAACTCGTTGAGTAGCCGGACGGCCTCGTCCGGCGCCGCCCCGGCGAACAGGTGCGCGCGAAGAGCGTTGCGCAACTGCGCCATCGTGCCGGCGACGGTGACTCCGTGTCCGGCGACATCCCCGACCACCACGACCAGCCTGCCGTCGCGCAGCTCGAACGCGTCGTACCAGTCACCGCCGACACGGTCGCCCTCGGCCGGTTCATAGTGCGCAGAAAGTTGCCAGTCCTGCAGTACCGGAACGGATTCGGGCATCAAGCTGCGCTGCACCAGCTCCGCGACGACCAGCGCTCCTCGCGTGCGGTGGTACAGCACCTCCACCAGGTGGCGGCGCATCGCGTCGGCGGAGTCGATCTCGGTCTCGGTCCACGGCTCACTCCGGTCGCGGACGACCTCACGCCACCGGTCGAATGACTTACGGGGACTGAGCCTGACGCCGTCGCCCTCGCTGACGGCGATCGCCTTGTTGTGCGGGTCGCCGCCCCAGTCCACCGAACGCAATGCCTCGCGCCGGAACCACGCAACGTACTGGCCTTCAGGCAGTTTGAGCACCAGTGCACCGGCCGCGGGTACCGGCCCGGGCTCGAGTCCGGGTATCGCCGCCTGCAGGCTCTCGGTGTGTGCGATGTCGTCCTCGAGTTCTCGAGCCCATGCCACGACCGCGGCCACCACCTCGGGCGCCAGCACCGAGCCTGTCTCCCGTCGCCGGCCCCCGATGTCGACGACGACGCCGTCGCCGGGTACCAGGTCGAGCAGGTCCGGTCCGCTCAGCAGAGCCGTCGCCAGCGGCTTGGCGGCGTCCAGCGTGGCTGTGGTGAGTTTGGCCAGTACCGCCTGGGCGGCCAGTCGTCGGTGCAACCGGTCGTCGTCGAACTGGTCGACGAGCCGCAGCGACAGCGTGGATCCGAGGAACTCCGCGGCTGCCCGTACCCCGTACGGCGGCAGGTGCGGTCCGGCGTAGTGATGGCACGCGATCAGACCCCACAACCGCCCATGCCGCAGCAGCGAGATCGACATCGAGGCGTGCACACCCATGTTCCGCAGATACTCCAGATGGATGGGCGACACGCTGCGCAAGGTGGCATGGGTGAGATCCAGCGGCTCGCCGGCCGGGTCGACGGCGGGCACCAGCGGCACGGGAACGTAGTCGACGTCCGAGATCAGCCGCAGCCAACTCTTCTCGTACAGCGCCCGCGCCTGGGCGGGGATGTCGGTGGCCGGGTAGTGCAGACCGAGGAAGGAGTTCAGGTCTTCGCGTTTGCATTCCGCGACCACCTCACCGTTGTATTCCGCGTCGTAGCGGTAGATCATCACCCGGTCGAAGCCGGTGAGTTCGCGCACGGCACGGGCGGCCACCCCGTACAGCTCGGTCAGCCCCACCGCACGGTTGAGCTCCTCGACGGAACTACGCACCGCCGCATAGGTGTTGGGGAACGCGTAGGGCCGCTCACCGTAGGCGATCTCGAGCTCGACGAGCAGGACTCCCCCAGGTTCGCGATGCAGGATCGCGTCGAACGCACGCGCGGTGCCGGCGACGTCGAGCACACATTCGACCGGGTTGCGTCGGTGCAGGTCGCCGACGATCGATGCCGCTGTGGCCACTTTCGCCGACTGGTCGGCGCCCATCAGAGCCGAGAGATGGCGGCCGAGCACGTCCTCCACCGCGTGGCCGAGCACGTCGGCGACGTTGGCGCTGACTTGCCGGATCCGGAAGTCGGGCTCATCCACCACCACCAGTACCCCGCGGGGCTGGACACTGCCGGGGATGTGGATCGGTTCGCGGGCGCAGTTGTCGAGGTCGATCGGTGTGCCCACCGGGACCAGGCCATCGGCGCCGGTCACGCGAACCCCCGGCACGGACCGGATTCCCGTCCGTGTGAAGCCCCTAGCGTTCGATGACCGATGGTGTGCCCTCCGCTTCGGCTCAGTCAGTGGCCCGGCTTTCGGGCCGACACCTGGCAGCCATCAAACCAGCCGGTCGGGCGACGGGGCCCCGATCGGCCCGGACGGTCCTGCCGGGTGCGGGTGCCGGGACGAAAGTGGCCCCCCGGCTCGCGCCGGGGGGCCACCGTCGAGATGGGTCAGTTCATGTTCCAGGGCTCGCCGTAGGTGGTGACGCTGTCACCGGTCGACGAGATCAGGCGGGCGAACGGACGCAGCAGCACGCCACCGGCAGCACCGGTCACCGTGCCGTGGGCGTTGGACACCACGACCGAGCCGCCGGGGCCGGCCACGTCCACCGAGAAGGTCGCGACCTCCTGGATGCCGGGGCCGTTGCCCAGGTCCGCGGAGATCGACACACCCGGGAACAGCGGCGGGGTCACGATGCTGTCGCCGAAGCCCAGCAGCGGGTCGGCGAAGTCCAGCCCGTAACCGTCGAACGCGATGTTCGGAGTGGTGTAGCTGAAGTTGATGCCCACACCCAGCGACCACGGGAAGCCGACCTGGTAGCCCAGCTCCAGCGTGCCCTCGAACTCGTCGGCACCCTCGCCGGCCACGATGTAGCTGGCCTTACCCGAGTGGAACCACTCACGGGTCAGCCGGTTGCGGTCCAACGGGAACACGCCGTTGAGGAACGTGTCCCACTGCTGAACCGTCAGCGTCCGGCCCTGGCCGTCGACCACGCTCAGCTCATTGTCCAGCCCCGCATGAGAGGTGCCAGTGCTGGCGAACAGCGCAGCGATGGCCGCGACCATCGCGATCAACATCCGACTGATTGTCTTCATGGATCTCCCTTGGAATTCGACGGCGTAGCCGTCGATCGTCGTACCTGGCTGAATACTGGCGACCTTCCGGACCCGGATGGGCGGGAGATCAGGACCTCCTGAATTTCCGCTTTCTCACGTGGCCTTAAGCCGGACCTAATGTAATTCATATCGAACGGATGCGCCCGCCGTGCAACATCTCGGAGCCGATTTTCACAGCCAACCTCCAGTCTATTTGCAGAAGCAACAATAGAGGCGGGGCCCACACCTCGCCGATATGGCTGTGACCAGCGCATTCATCTCGATCATCACGATGGGAAGCACCGCACATTTCACAGAAACAGATCCCGGAAAATAATTGACGCGAGAGACAACCACGGTCAGTTGTTTGCGCATTCAATAAAAATGGGTTTTCAGCCATGTTGAATTCATTTGCAGACTTCTCACAGACTTTTGTTGCCCCCGCGTGATGCCGAGTTTGCCTCTTCTTCCCAATTCCGCTGGTGACGGCCCGGTATGCGATTCGCTGGGCCGCTACGGACCGTCGCCTGGCAGTTTCGGCCGGTCATTAAGAAATGCGACCCTCGTCACATCCCGCCCGCGGGCCCGCGCACGCGGCCGAAGCCGACGGCCACTCACCGGAACCCTGGTCGTCGCCCCGCGGGCGATGAGGTGGAATCACAGGATGACAGTCGACTACCACGAGACCTTGCGGGAGATCAGCACTCCGTCCGGCGTGCTGCGCTATCACGAGGCCGGCGACGGTCCGGCACTCCTGCTCTTGCACGGCTCCGGGCCGGGGGTGACAGGTTGGCGGAACTACCGCGGCAACCTGGAGGTGTTCGCGCGGCACTTCCGGTGCCTGGTTCTGGAGTTCCCGGGCTTCGGCGTCAGTGACGATTTCGGCGGACACCCGTTGCTGGACGCCCAGGGCGCGGTCATCACGTTCGCCGACGCGCTGGGGTTGGACCGGGTCGACGTCATCGGCAACTCCATGGGGGGCGGGGTCGGCATCAACTTCGCGATCAACCACCCCGACCGGATCGGCAAGCTGGTGACCATCGGCGGCATCGGGACCAACATCTTCAGCCCCGGCCCGAGCGAGGGCATCCGACTGCTGCAGGAGTTCACCGAGGAGCCCACCCGCCAACGCCTGATCGACTGGCTGCGCTCGATGGTCTACGACCCCGCTCTGGTCACCGACGAGCTGATCGAGGAACGCTGGGCGCTGGCCACTGACCCGGAGACCCTCGCGGCCGCCCGGCGGATGTACGGCAAGGCCGCGTTCGCGGCGATGATGGCGATGATGCGCAAGGCCGACGTGCCGATGCCGTGGGCGACGATGCACAAAGTGTCGGCCCCCACGCTGCTCACCTGGGGCCGTGACGATCGGGTCAGTCCGCTCGACATGGCTCTGGTGCCGATGCGCACGATCCCGAACGCGGAGTTTCACGTGTTCCCGAACTGTGGGCACTGGGTGATGATCGAGGCGAAGGACGCGTTCGAGCGGACGGTCCTGGCGTTCCTCGCCGGGGGCGGCGCTTAGGCCTGCGCGCCCCGGGTTCACCCGAGCGGAGACCGCGGGCCGGCGCGGTCGCGCTACGGCGCGTCGATCAGGTGGAAGCCCTTGTACCCGGCGGCGGCAACCTCGGCGCAGATGTCGAGATAGACGCCGAAGCCACCGATGAAGAGCATGAACACTCGCGGCTTACCCGGCACGTTGGCCCCCATGTACCAGGAATTGGCCCGCGGGAAGAGGGTGCCCTCGGCCCGGCGGTTGCATTCGGCGATCCAGTTGTCCACCGCCTCGGTGCCTGCCTCGATCGCGGCGAGGTCGCGCTCGTTCAGGTAGGCGATCGCGTCGGCGATCCAGTTGATGTGCGCCTCGGCGTGCAGCACCATGTTCGCCAGTACCGCCGGTGCGCCGGGACCCGACACCAGGAACAGGTTCGGGAAGCCGTCGACGCCGAGACCGAGGTAGGTGCGCGGACCCCCCGACCAGTCGTCGACCAGTTTCTGTCCGTCACGCCCGACGATGTCGATCTTCGCAAGCGTTCCGGTGAGCGCGTCGAACCCGGTGGCCAGCACGATCGCGTCCAGCGCGAAATGCTCCCCGGTGGTGTTGACACCGGTGGCGTCGATCGAGGTGATCGGGGTGTCCCGGACGCTGACCAGCCTCACGTCGGGCCGGTTGAACGTCTGGAAGTAGTTGGTGTCGGTGCAGATCCGCTTGGTGCCGATCGGATGATCCGTGGGGATCAGCAGGTCCGCCACCGCCGGGTCGTCGATGACCGCTCTGACCTTCTCCTCGTAGAATTTCCGGGCCTCCTCGTTGGCCTCGGGGTTGATCATCTGGTCGGAGAAGGTCTTCGAGAACAGCACACCGCCCAGCTGCCAACGCTTCTCGAACGCCTCACGGCGCTCTTCCGGGGTGGCTTCCATCGTCAGCTTCGGGTGCGCCACATGCGGCGAGCCGCCCCCGCTGCGCCAGGACATCCTCCGCCGCTCGGCATAGGTGGCCTTCGCCTGGGCGACGTCGTCGGCCGACAGATCCCGATTACCCGCGGGCACACTGTAATTCGGTGTCCGCTGGAACACCACGAGGCTGTCGGCCTGTTCGGCGATGATCGGGATGGACTGGATTCCCGACGAGCCGGTGCCGATGACACCGACTCGTCTACCGGTGAAGTCGACGTCGTCGTGCGGCCAGTCGGCGGTGTGATAGATCTCGCCGCCGAAGGTGTCGAGCCCGGGGATGTCGGGCGTCAACGGCGACGACAGGGGGCCGGTGGCCATCACCACGAACCGCGCGCTGACGCTTTCGCCGCCGTCGGTGCGCACCGTCCACCGCAGCGTCCTCTCGTCCAGCACCGCGGAGATCACCCTGGTCTCGAAGGTGATGCCGGAGCGCAGGTCGAGCCGGTCGGCGACCCAGTTGATGTACCTCAGGATCTCGCCCTGGGTGGCGTATTTCTCCGTCCAGGTCCACTCCTGCTGGAGTTCGTCGGAGAAGGAGTAGCTGTAGTCGAGGCTCTCGACGTCGCACCGCGCTCCCGGGTACCGGTTGAAGTACCACGTGCCGCCGACCTCGGGCGCCGACTCGAACACCCGCACCGACCATCCCTGCGCCCGGAACTTGTGCAGGGCGTACAGGCCGGCGAAGCCCGCGCCGACCACGACGACATCGACAGAACTCTCAGCCGCGCTACTCACGTGTTGAACGCTAGGACCGCGGTACCGCCCCGCCGCGCACGTCTCCCGGTCAACGGTCACCGGGATTTCGTCCCGTCCACCGGTAACGCCGCCACCCCGCCGACAGGTCTGAGCCAGGATGGCCGCTCATGAGCTCCGCGTCCCGTGCCGTCCCGCTGACCGTCACCGCCGTCATCGAGGAATGCCCCGACGCCAGGTCACTGGTGCTCTCGGTGCCCGACGAGCACAGGCCGCGGTTCGGCTACCGCCCCGGCCAGTTCCTGACGCTGCGGATCCCGAGTGAGCGGACCGGTTCGGTGGCGCGCTGCTACTCGCTCGCCAGTTCGCCGCACACCGACGATGCCCCGAAGGTGACCGTCAAACGCACCGACGGCGGTTACGGATCGAACTGGTTGTGCGACAACGTCTCCGTCGGCGATGTCATCGAATCCCTGCCCCCGGCCGGGACTTTCACCCCGAAGGAGCTCGACGGTGACTTCCTGCTGTGGGCCGCAGGCAGCGGCATCACGCCGGTCATGTCGATCCTGAAGTCGGTCCTCACGGTAGGCACCGGCCGGGTGGTGCTGTGCTACGCCAACCGGGAGGAGAACTCGGTGATCTTCGCCGCAGAGCTGCGTGACCTCGCAGCGCGGTACGCACCACGTCTCACGGTGCTGCACTGGCTGGAATCCGTGCAGGGGTTACCGACTCGCACGCAGCTGAGCAGCTTCGCCAGCCTTTTCGCCGGCTACCGGTCCTTCATCTGCGGACCGGCGCCGTTCATGGCGGTGGTCAAGGACACGCTCACCGAAGCCGGCGTCCCCCGCGACCACATCCATCTGGAGGTCTTCCAGTCCCTGGAAGGCGATCCGTTCACCGACGTTCCGGTCGCCACCGTCGCAGACGACGGCCGCGCGGCCGATGCCGAGGTCTCCATCGACGGGCAGGTCCACCGACTGCGCTGGCCGACGGGAAGCAACCTGGTGGACACGATGCTGTCAGCGGGCATCGAGGTGCCGTACTCGTGTCGCGAGGGCAACTGCGGATCGTGCGCGGCCACCCTCGTCGACGGCGAGGTGGACCTCGGCGAAGCCTCGATCCTGGAAGCCGACGACATCGCCGACGGTCTGTTCCTGGCATGCCAGGCCCGCCCGCTGTCGGACACGGTGCAGGTCGAGTTCTGACCCGGCGAATCACGTCCGCTGACCGGGAAACCGCCCCCGGGCGGGGGCCTGACGCGGCACCATCGAAACCATGACGCAACGGGTGATCGACCGCATCGCGGATCTGGCCGACCAGCTCCGCGAGCAGGCCGTGGAGGCCGAGAAGATCGGCAAGCTCACCGACGCCACGGTGAAGACGATGAAGCAGGCCGGGTCGATCCGGCTGCTGCAGCCCACGCAGCACGGCGGTCTGGAAGTCCACCCGCGCGAATTCGCCGAGACGGTGATGGCCACTGCGGCGCTGGACCCGTCCGCCGGTTGGATCAACGGCGTGGTCGGCGTCCACCCGTATCAGCTGGCCTACGCCGATCCCCATGTCGGACAGGAAATCTGGTGCGACTCAGAAGGCGGAGTCGACACCTGGGTGGCCTCCCCCTACGCTCCTCAAGGTGTCGCCGTCCCCACCGACGGTGGCTACATCTTCACCGGCCGTTGGCAGTTCAGCTCCGGAACCGACCACTGCGACTGGATCATCCTGGGCGCCATGGTCGGCGATAGCGACGGCAGGCCACTGATGCCGCCGCAGATGCTGCACATGATCCTGCCGCGCACGGACTACCAGATCGTCGAGGACTCCTGGGATGTGGTCGGCCTGCGCGGAACCGGGTCCAAGGATGTCATCGTCGACGGCGCCTTCGTGCCCTCCTACCGCACGATGGACGGCATGAAGGTGATGGACGGCACCGCCCAGCGGGAAGCCGGGATGACCGAGCCGCTGTACCTGATGCCGTGGTCGACGATGTTCCCGCTGGGCATCTCCTCGGCCACCATCGGCATCGCCGAGGGGGCGCTGGCGGCCGCTCTGGACTATCAGCGCCAGCGCGTGAACTCCAGTGGGGTGGCGATCAAGGACGACCCGTACGTCATGTACGCGATCGGCGAGGCGGCCGCGGACATCAACGCCGCCCGCCAGGAGCTGCTGGCCAACGCCTGCCGCATCTACGACATGGTGGCCGCCGGCACTGAGGTGTCGTTCGAGGACCGGGCGGCCGGTCGGCGCACCCAGGTGCGTGCGGTGTGGCGCGCGGTGTCCGCCGTGGACGAGATCTTCGCCCGCTGCGGTGGCAACGCCGCCCGCATGGACAAACCACTGCAACGCTATTGGCGTGACGTCCATGTCGCTCAGGCACACGCCATCCATGTGCCGGGGACCGTCTACCACGCCTCGGCGCTGAGCTCACTCGGGGTGGACCCGCAGGGTCCGCTGCGGGCGATGATCTGAGGACGGTCAGACGATGAGTGCGATCAAGAGTCTCGGCTATGTCACCGTGCAGGCCAACGATATGGCACGGTGGCGCCAGTTCGCGTTCGACGTACTGGGTTTCGCCCAGGGCAGCGGACCCGATCCCGACGCGCTGTACCTGCGGATGGATGAACGGGCCGCCCGCGTCATCGTGACCCCCGGCGACACGGACAAGATCGTGACCGTCGGATGGGAGGTGCGAGACCACACCGCTCTCCAGGAGGTCAAGCGTGCTCTCGCAGGTGCCGGCACCCCGTTCGAGGAGCTGTCGCCGGCCGAGGCCGACCTCCGCAGGGCCGAAGAGGTCATCGCGTTCCGGGACCCGGCCGGCACTTCACTGGAGGTCTTCCACGGGGCCGTGCTCGACCACAGCCCCGTCGTCACGCCGTTCGGGGCGAAGTTCGTCACCGGCGAGCAGGGCCTCGGCCACGTCGTGCTGCCCGCGATGGACGTCCACGGGGTCTTCGAGTTCTACACCGACGTACTGGGATTCAAGTCGCGGGGCGCGTTCCGGGTTCCGGCGCCACCCGAGTTCGGTCCGATTCGTGTGCGGTTCCTCGGCGTCAACCAACGCCATCACAGCCTGGCGTTGTGCCCGTCCGCCACGCTGCGCGATCCCGGGCTGATCCACCTCATGGTGGAGGTCGACACGCTCGACGCCGTCGGGCAGGCACTCGACCGGGTCGCCGAGGACGGCTTCCAGCTGTCGTCGACCTTGGGCCGGCACACCAACGACAAGATGGTGTCGTTCTACGTGCGAGCCCCGGGCGACTGGGACATCGAGTTCGGGACCGACGGGATGCTGGTCGACGAAACCTGGTACACGGCGGAAGAGATCACCGCCGACAGCTATTGGGGCCATCAGTGGGTCGACGACCTGCCCGCCGCGATGCGCCCGTGACCGCCGACGTTCCACCCCTCCCCGCCCCATAGCGCTACCAGCGGACACACCACGGAGCTGACGCCCGTGGTCGCTGCGTGGTACCGCAGCGAGCGGCCCGTGCCCCGAAACCGCCCGCGCGGCAGCCGCAACGGCGACCGCGCGGGCCGCTTGTGGTGCCCGCAACGTTTGCCTGATTCATGTGACAGCGGGCACAACGATGTGGTACCTCTATATGACCAATAGGCATATGCCTATTAGAAATATGACCTCGGAGGTTCCCGATGACCGTGACCGTCGACCACCCCGTGTCCGCCGCCGTCAAGGCCGCCCCCGAAACCCCCAGCGCCGTGATCGACAGGGTGTCGCTGGTGCTCGACGCGTTCGACGGACCCGGCCGGCTCACGCTCGCGCAGATCGTGCGACGGACCGGTCTGCCCAGGTCCTCGGCGCACCGCATGCTGGAACGTCTGGTCCAGCTGCGCTGGCTGCGGCGCAACGGCCGCGACTACGAGCTGGGCATGCGGCTGGTCGAGCTAGGTTCGCTCGCTGTCCACCAGGACCGCCTGCACAAGGCCGCGATCCCGATGCTGCACGAACTCCACGCCGCGACCGGACTGGTCGTGCACCTTGCGGTGCTCGACGGAGCCGACGTCGTGTACATGGAGAAGGTCGGCAACCGGATGACCGCGGCCCTTCCCACCCGCGTGGGTGGCCGCCGGCCCGCCCACTGCGCCGCGGTCGGCAAGGCGATACTCGCCTACACCGCCGAGGAGGACTTCGAGGTGCACGAAGCGGACCTTCTCCCGCGACTGACCAAGTACTCCATCTCCACGCACGCCCAGTTACGCACCGAACTGGCGAAGGTGCGCTCGCACGGCATCGCGTTCGACCGCGAGGAGTCCGTACCCGGCTTCGGCTGCGTGGCCGCACCGATCGGCGATCCAGGCCAGGCGGCCGCGGCGGTGTCGGTGTGCGGCCCGATGAGCCACATGAAGTTCGACCAGCGCCTGGTGGCTCCCGTCCGGATGGCGGCGATGCGCATCTGGCGGGCGGTCGAAGGCGGCCCCACCCGAGTGGCTCCGACCCTGCAACAGGCGCGCCCGCTGCGCGGCGGCCCCGTCGCGCGTCCCGGCCAGCCCACCATGCAGCACCACGCATGAGCCTCGACCCGCAGATCGCCGCGATCATCGAGGCCCTGGACTCCGGGTTTCCCCCCGTCCACACGATGACCGGCGAGCAGGCTCGCGCCGTCATCCGCTCCCGTTTCGTCGCGCCCGCCGAGCCCGAGCCCGTGGCCTCCGTCGAGGACCGCACGATACCGGGCCCGGCCGGGCCGGTGCCCGTGCGCGTCTACCGACCGCACGCCGGAGCCGACGGACCCCTTCCCACAATGGTTTTCGCACACGGTGGCGGGTGGGTGTTCTGCGATCTGGACAGCCATGACGGGTTGTGCCGGGCCTTCGCCAACGGGATGTCGGCAGTGGTGGTGTCGGTGCACTACCGTCGCGCCTCGGAAGAGGGCCGGTGGCCGGCGGCCGCCGAGGACGTCTACGCCGTCACCGCCTGGGTCGCCGCACACATCGACGAGTTCGGCGGCGACGCGTCGGCGGTGCTGGTCGGCGGCGACAGCGCAGGGGGCAATCTGGCCGCCGTCACCGCGCTGATGGCCAGGGACCGCGGCGGGCCCGCGCTGGCGGGTCAGGTGCTGCTCTACCCTGTCATCGCCGCCGATTTCGACACCGCGTCCTACCGGCAGTTCGGTGCGGGGTTCTACAATCCCCGGCCTGCCCTGCAGTGGTACTGGGACCAGTACGTGCCGTCTGCCGAGGACCGGCGCGATCCGTACGCCTCACCGCTGAGCGCCGCGGATTTGTCCGGCCTGCCGCCTGCTGTCGCGGTGGTCGCCGGACACGACCCGCTGCGCGACGAAGGCCTGGCCTATGTCGAAGCGCTGGAGGCGGCGGGCGTCCGGACCGTGTGCCGGTATTTCGAAGGCGGCGTCCACGGATTCATGACGATGCCGTCTTTCGACATCTGCCGGCGCGCCCGCACTCAGGTCTGCGCGGACGTCGCCGATCTGGTGGCCGGCATCGGCGCCACCTCGCCGTAGCGCTGCTCCGGATCCAGCACGCAGTGCGTGCGGCCGAACACGGTGACCATGCACCTGTTGTTGTGATTGCACCGACTGCGCACCCCGGGGTCGGCGATCATGCTGTTCACCAGATGCGGTTCGCGCAGCAGCGCCCGGCCCATGGCGACGAATCCGAACCCTTCGCGCATGCCGGTCTCGACGTGTTCGCGGTTGGTGATGCCGCCGAGGAGTATCAGCTCGGTGTTCTTCATGACGGGTACGAATTGCCTTGCCGCCGACAGCATGTAGAGATCCTCGTACGGATAGCTGCCCATCACGGACTTGCCCATCAGCCGCACTCCGGGGCGCAGCAGCGGGGGCATCACCGCGGCGAACTCCCGGACCGGCACGTCACCGCGGAACAGGTACATGGGCCGGTACACCGACGATCCCTGGGTCAGCTCCAGCGCGTCGAGCGCGCCGTCGGCGTCGAGCAGCTGCGCGGTGCGCAGGGCCTCGTCGATCCAGATGCTGCCGGGCAGGCCGTCGTCCATGTCGAGTTTGGCGATCACCGCGATGCGGTCACCGACGACGTCGCGGACCCGGCGCGCGATCTCGCGCACCAGCCGCGAGCGGTTGTCGATGTCGCCGCCGTACTCGTCCTTACGGCGGTTGATCAGCGGGCTGAGGAACGAGCTGGGCAGGTAGAGGTGCCCGAAATGCAGTTCGACGGCGTCGAACCCGGCATCGACGGCGATCTGCGCCGCCTGCCCGAACTGGTCGATCACCGAGGCGATCTCGTCGCGGCGGATCTCGCGGCAGTACGCGAACGACGTCGGGTTCACGAACCGGCTCGGCGCCACCGCGGTGACCCCGGTCAGCTTCTTGGGCGCCACCACGCCGGCATGGCCGAGCTGCGCCGAGATCGCCGCACCCGCGTCGTGCACGGCGTCGGTGAGCCTGCGCAGGCCGGGCAGCGCGGCCTGGTTCATCACGATCTGCCCCGGGGCGCTGGCGCCGTGTTCGGAGACGCAGCAGTACGCGACGGTCGTCATCCCGACACCGCCCTCGGCGAACCGGCGGTGGAACGCGATCAGGTCGTCGGTCACCATGCCGTCGGGTGAACGCCCCTCCGAGGTCGCGGCTTTGACGATCCTGTTGCGTAACCGCACCGGTCCGAGGCCGGCAGGCGCGAACGCGTCCGGAATGAGGTCGCTCATCACGCTACCGTCGGGCACATGAGCGGGGCCGTCAACGGCGGTATCCCGATGGCCGGGATCGAACCCGCAGGCCCGCAGCGTGATCCCTAGTCTCGCTCCCATGGCCGAGGTCTTCGTCATCGACCGGGTGGTCACCCGCCCCGGATGCGCCCGCGAGTTCGTCGACACCTACCTGGAAGGCTACGCCCCCGGCGCGCGGCAGCGAGGCATGTCGCTGCGCGACGTGTTGGTCTCACCGCCGATCTGGTTCGACGACGAGCCCAACACCGTCACCATCACCTGGACGCTGCCGAGTGCGCAGGCGTGGTGGGAGATGACCTGGCAGGGCAGGCCGGACCCGTCCCTTGGCGCGTGGTGGGACGCGGTGGCCCACCTGATCGTCGAGCGGGAGCGCAGCGCCGCCGCGGGATACGCCGACGTCGAGCGGCTCTGCGATGTATAGCGTCACCCGCCTCGTCGACGTGGCCGAGGACGAACGGCACCGCGTACAGGGGGAACTGCAGCGGCTGGCCGAACAGTGCTGCGCACCAACGCATCTGGTCGCACCGACCCTGCCCGGCAGCCGCAACGGCGGCGACCTGCTGCTGCACCTGCGTTTCGACAGCGCCGGGGACTGGTCCGCGGTGGCCGATCAGTTCGACGAGATCCTCCGCGATCCGGCCGTCACCCGGGTCAACGGGGCGGGCTACCACGGTCTGGCTCAGACCATCTCCGACCGTGCTCCAGGGACCGTCTATCGGACACTGTTGCTGCGTGTCGCACCCGACGCCGCCGCGGACACACTGTCACGTTTCGAGGCGGATCTGACGTTGTTGCCCGGGTTCGTCTCGACGATCAGCGCGTGGCAACTGAGCAGGCCCGACCACACCGTGGGTGACACGCAGTGGACGCACGTGTTCGAGCAGGAGTTCACCGACGCCGACGGCATCATGGGCGCCTACCTGATGCATCCGATCCACTGGGCGGTCGTCGACCAGTGGTTCGACCCCGAGTGCCCGAACGCGATTGTCCGCGAACGGGTGTGCCACAGCTTCTGCCTCGACAGCACGCGGGTGCTGCGCTGAGGCGATCCGCTACAGGCCGGCAGAATGTTCGGGTTCGCGGTGGCCGGCGGCTCCAGCGGCGGCAGCTCCGTGGCGCCGTCCAGAGTGTGCACCGGCAACCGCTGCGACCACGGGTAGTGCAGGCTGAATGCGACCAGACCGGTGCGCACGGACGCCGGCAGGTGACACATCGCGAGCACCGTCTCGGCCAGATACTCCACGGGCTCGGTGGGAAAGGTGTCCGGGATCAGGCTCGCGGCGCCCGGGGTGCGGACCGCACTGGACGGACCGACCACGTTGACCGCGATGTTCGAGTCCAGCAGTTCGGCCGCCACCCCCTGGGTGAACCGGTGCAAGGCGGCCTTCATCGATGCGTAGATGACGTCGCCGGAGGACTTGTTGTATTCCCGGTAGGGCCGTGCGGGGGCCAGCCCGGTCACCGATCCGATGTTGACGATCCAGCCGGCACCCTGGCGCCGCATGTGCGGAACGGCGCTCTGGGTCAACACGAAAGGCGTGCGCACATAGTGTTCGACGGTGCGTTCGAAGGTGTCCATCGGCATGTCCGCGACGACGGAGTAGTCGGCGTAGCCGGCGTTGTTGACCAGGATGTCGATCCGGCCGGTCTGTGCCACGACCTGCTCGACCAGGCCGGCGCGGGCGTCGGCGTCCTCCAGATCGCAGGCGATCCCGAACGCCTGACCGCCGGCGGCCTCGATCAGGGCGATCGTCTCGCCGATGGTGCCGGGAAGCTCCACCTGTTCCCCCGCCCTGGTGGACGGCGACGGCCGGTAGGACCTCGCGGTGACAGCCACGGTGGCGCCTTCGGCGGCGAGCCGCTGCGCGATGGCCCGGCCGATCCCCCGGCTGCTGCCGGTGACCAGAGCCGTTCTGCCGGTCAACAATTCACTCACCGGAGTTCGAGATCCTCTTCGTTCGGGGTGCGATGGCTCTGCCACACGTCGATCAGCCGGAACGGGAACGCCGTCACGATGCGCCCGCCGCCGGAGCGGTAGTAGGTGTGTGCGGTCGGGGTGTGGCACCACACGGTCTGCGCCATCGTGTCGTCGATGTGACGGACGTAGTCGGTGAACGCCCGCGGGGTGACCTCGAGGGTGGCGGCGTTGCGCTGCGCCATCAGCTGCAGGCACTCCATCACGTAGTGCACCATCACCTCGACGCCGAAGTTGTGACCGGCGCCGTGCCCCGGGCTGTAGTTCGGCGCCGAGGAGATGAACATGTTGGGAAAGCCCGGCACCAGTCCGCCGCGGTAGGCGGCCGGGCTGTCCCCCCACACCTCCTTCAGCTGCAGCCCGTCGCGGCCGCGGATGTCCACGGTGGACAGGAAGTCGAGGTGATAGCCGGTGGCGTAGATGATCACGTCGAGGTCGATCTGTCGGCCGTCCGCGGTGACGATGCCGCGTTCGTTGACGCGGGCCGGTTCGGCGGCTTCGACGTCGACGTGGGCACGGGTCAGGGCCGCGTAGTAGCCGCCGGGGTCGCGGATGATGCGCTTGCCGTACGGCGCGAAGTCGGGGGTCACCTTCTTCGCCAGTTCGGAGTCCTTCCCGAACGTGCGCTCGATGTAGTCCAGGCACAGCCGGAGCAGGACGTCGTTGGCCGGTGAGATCGACAGGTGATCGGCCGCCCATTCCGGATCACGGACGATCACCGGATAGTTGTTGTCCGCCGTGCCCCAGAACGATTTCAGGCGCACCCAGTTGGCGTAGAACGGGACGTGGGCGTTGAGCCAGCGCCGGTGTTCGGGGACGTCGTCGGTCAGACGTTTGCGCGGCGCCACCCAGTGGGGCTGGCGCTGGAAGACCGTGAGGTGCTCGACCTCGTCGACGCACGCGTCGACGATCTGTACGGCGGTGCATCCCGCGCCGATGATCGCCACCTTCTTGCCGGCCAGGGAGAGGTCGGGATCCCACTGGGCCGAATGGACGCTGACACCGCCGAAGGACTCCCGGCCGACGAGGTCGGGCCACCGGGGGCGGTTGAGGTATCCGGCGGCCGGGATCACCACATTGGCATGGCTCACCGCGCGGGCGCCGTCTGCCGCCCTGGTGCGGATCTCCCACATGGCGCGCTGGTCGTCCCACGTCAACGCCTCGACCTCGGTGCCGAACCGGATGTGGTCGCGCAGCGCGTTCTTGTCGGCCACCGACTGCAGGTACCGCTGGTACTCCGCGCCCTGCGGGTAGTAGCTTGTCCAGTCCCCGTTGATGTCGCGCGACAGCGAGTAGTACGCCGACGGGGTGTCCACTCCGATGCCGGGATACACAGTCGTGTACCAGGTACCGCCGACCTCGCCGTTGCGGTCGATGATCTCGAAGTCGATGCCCGCCGCAGCGCATTCCAGCGCCGCCGCCATGCCGGCCATGCCGGCGCCGACGATCACCACCTTGAAACCGTCGGGCAACGTCGCGGTTCGGGGCAGCACCGGCTGCGAGGGGTGGAATCCGCCCTGCTCGAGCAGCAGACCGAGGTAGTCCTCCCCCACCTCGGCGCCGAGCGCCAGTGGCGCGATGCGGCTGAACAGTGCGGGGTCGTCGAAGCGCAGTCCGTCGTCGCGCCGGGGCGCGGCCACTGCTGCGGCCACCTCGTCGACGAGCGCGTCGAGGGTGGCCGGGTCGGTGGCTCCGATGATCTCGGGCGGATCCGGTACGAACGAGATCCGTGCCGCGTACCGCTCGACGACGCCGGGGTCGCCCCGCAGCTGGGCCAGCACCGCGACGAGGATTCCCGCATCGGCGCGGCGCAGGTTGGCGCGCATCTCGTCCGGGTCGAGCGCCCCGTCCGCAGCTGCCACGGTCACACCGGTCGTCATGATCCTCCTCGGGTCCGCGGTCGAGTATGTGACCGCGACGCCGGGCCTGGCACGGCCCCTGTCCACCGAGCGGGACGTGATCGGCCGCTCGTCACGGCGCGGCACGTACTGTCCGGGTATGGACGACCTGCAGGCCGTACTCGCCTCGGCGCGCAGCCACGCCCTCGGCGACATCCCGCGTCGGCCGGCACGCAAGCATCCGGACAAGCTCGCGGTCGTCGACGGTGACGTGGAGTTGACGTTCGCCGAGTTCGAGCATCATGTCGACCGCGCTGCTGCCGCGTTGTCCGACAACGGTTTCGGCCCCGGTGACCGGTTGGCGCTGCTGGCGCACAACTGCTGGCAGTACGCGGTGCTGGCGTTCGCCACCGCGCGGGCCGGGGTGGTCCTCGTCCCGGTCAACTTCATGCTCACCGCCGAAGAGATCGCGTTCATCCTGGGCCACAGCAGGGTGACGGGCTTCATCGTCGAAGCGGACCTGGCGCCAACCGCACAGGAGGCCATGCGGCTCGGCGGCACGGTCCGGACCACGGCGGCGCTCGTGTTGCCGGGCCAGTCCCTGCCTGCGGGCTGGACCGACTTCGCGCAGTGGACACAGACGACGTCGAACGCACCGAAACCCCACATCGACGACGATCAGCTCGTCCGTCTGATGTACACCAGCGGGACCGAGTCGCATCCCAAGGGCGCCATGCACTCCAGCCGCAGCCTGATGGGCAACTACGTCAGCTCGATCATCGCCGGGTCGATGGAAGGCTCCGACGTCGAGATCCACTCGCTGCCGCTCTACCACTGCGCGCAGTTGGACAACTTCCTCATCACCGACGTCTATCTCGGCGCCACCAGCATCATCCTGCCCCGCCCCGACCCCGAGGCAGTTTTGCGAGGCATCGAAAAGCACGGGGTGACGAACTATTTCGCGCCTCCGACGGTGTGGATCTCGCTGTTGCGCTCCCCTGTGTTCGATCAAGTCGACTTGTCGAGTCTGCGCAAGGGCTATTACGGCGCGTCGGCGATGCCCGTCGAGATCCTGGCCGAGATGCGCGAGCGCCTACCCAATCTGCGGTTGTGGAACTTCTACGGCCAGACGGAGATGGGGCCGCTGGCCTCCGCGCTCGGCCCCGACGAACAGGACGCCCACGCCGGTTCGGCGGGCCGCCCGGTGGTCAACGTCCAGACCGCGATCCTCGACGACGACAACACGGCGGTCGACGCCGGCGTGGTGGGCGAGATCGCGCACCGCAGTCCGCATCTGATGCTCGGCTACCTCGACGACGACAGAAGGACCGCCGAGGCCTTCCGCGGTGGTTGGTTCCACTCCGGTGATCTCGGCTACTACGACCAGCACGGCCTGCTCCACGTGGTCGACCGCAAGAAGGACATGATCAAGACCGGCGGCGAGAACGTGGCCAGCCGGGAGGTCGAGGAGGCGATCTACCGCCACCCGGCGGTCGAGGAGGTCGCAGTGTTCGGCATCGCGCACCCGGTGTGGGTGGAAGCGGTCGTCGCCGCGGTCGTGGCCCGCGACGGTGTCGAGGTCACCGAGGACGACGTGGTCGCGCACTGCCGCGCCCACCTGGCGGGCTTCAAGACGCCGAAGCAGGTGTTCTTCGTCGACGCGCTGCCCAAGAACCCGAGCGGCAAACTGCTCAAGCGTGTTCTGCGGGAACGCTTCAGCTAGTCGGGGGCTGAGGTGTTCCCGCTGACCGGGCGACGGTGTGTCGCCACGCACCCGGTGGCGGTTCACTCGTCAGCATGACCAACGAGATCACCCTGCCCGAGATCCAGGAGTTCATCGCCGGTTTCTGGTACCACTACGACCAGGGCGAGTTCGACGTGCTGAGCGCCTGGGTGGCCGACGACATGCAGTACCTGAGCCGCTCCGACTCCGGCAACTGCCCGTTCGAGGAGCTGCTCGCCGCCGAGGTGAGCGGCGGCCCGGAAACGCTGGCCTGGCTGAGCCAGCACCGCGACGAGAACCCCTACCCGCTACGGCATCACGCCACCAACCTCTTCCGCACCGGCACCGACGGCGAGGTCACCAAGGCCCGCTTCTACCTGTACGTCAACCAGGTCACCAACAACGTGCCCTTCGACGTGTCCTCCGGGGTGGTCGACGTCGGTATCCGGCGCGCCGGTGCCGGCCTGGAGCTGACCTCGATGACCGTGATCCTCGACGCCGAGGACTCGATTCCGTTCGCCGAGCACCGGGCGAAGTCGACGCATGCGTAGTGCGCGGGACACTTTCGGCGGCGGCATCGCCGTCATCACCGGAGCCGGTGCCGGTATCGGCGCCGGCCTGGCCCGGCAGGCCCACCGGCTCGGCATGACGGTCGTGCTGACCGACGTCGACGGGCCCGCGATCGCCGCAATGCGCGACGAACTGACCGGCGACGGCGGCACCGCGTACGCCCGGACCTGCGACGTCCGGGACGCGGACGCGATGGCCGCGCTCGCCGAGTACGTCTACCGGGAGATCGGCCCAGTGCGGTTGCTGGTCAACAACGCCGGCGTCGAACAGTTCGGCTACCTGTGGGACACCCCGGTGGACAACTGGCACCGGGTGATGGACGTCAACGTCAGCGGTGTCTTCCACGGCGTCCGCGCGTTCCTGCCCCGGATGATCGCAACCGGCCTTCCCGCCTGGGTGTGGAATCTCTCCTCGATCGGTGGGGTGGCTGCCGTCCCGCTGCAGACGCCGTACATCGTCAGCAAGCACGCGGTGCTCGCCCTCACCGAATGCCTGCGCCTGGACGTCGAACTGGCCGGCCACGACGACGTGATCCAGGTGCAGGCCGTGCTGCCCGGAGCCGTGAAGTCGAACATCTTCGAGACCGCCGGCGGCGTCGATCCCGCTGCCGCAGGCGCCGACGTGGCGGCGGCCGAGTCGCAGCGTGAAGCCATGCTCGAGATCAAAGCCGCCGCAATGGATCCCGTCGAAGCCGCCGAGGTGGTGTTCGAACAGTCCGCCCGGGGTGCGTTCTATCTGCTGACGCAGCCGGAATACGTGTCATCGGCGATGGCCGAACGGGCCGACGTGCTGAGCACGCAGACACCGCCGCAGCTGCGCACGAAACGTCGCTTCGACCCGGCCAGGCACTGAGGCGGGCCACGATGCCTCACCGGCCCGCACTCGACCCCGACGCGGCAGCCCGGGTCGCCGCCTTCGGCCCGCCGGTCCCGATCCGGGAACGGGGGCTGCAGTCGGTACGCGATGCACTCGAATCAGCGCCGCTGCCCGCCGACATGCCGGCGATGGCCGCTGTCGACGACGCCGAGGTCGTGGGTCCCGGCGGACCCATCCCGGTGCGGATCTACCGGCCCTGCGACACCGACAGCCCCGCACCGGTACTCGTCCACCTGCACGGCGGTGGGCTGGTGATGGGTTCCAACCGCTCCTTCGAGCCGATGGCCAGGGCGCTCGCCACGGCCAGCGGTGCCGCCGTGGTGGCCGTGGACTACCGGTTGGCGCCGGAGAATCCACCGCCGGACAGTTCGAGGACGCGTGGGCGGTGACCCGCTGGGTCGCCGACGGCGCGGAACGGCTCGGCTTCGACGGCAACCGGATCGTGGTCTCGGGAGACAGCGCGGGCGGCGGCCTGGCCGCGGCGGTCGCGCTGGCCGCCCGTGAGGACGGCGGTTTCCGGTTGTTCGCCCAGGTGCTGATGTATCCCGGGCTGGACCGCGATATGGCCGCGCCGTCGATCTTGTCGAATATGGACGCGCCCATGCTGGTTCACGACGACATCGTCTATCTGCACGAGCTCGCCGACATCGGCGCAGGCTCTCCGCACGACGCCCGGCGGGTACCGGCCTACGCCACCGACCTCGCCGGGCTGCCACAGGCGATCGTGGTCACCGCCGAGCTCGATCCGATCACCGACTGGGGCGAACGCTATGCCGGACGGTTGCGGGACGCCGGGGTGCAGACCACCGTCACCCGCTATCCCGGTATCTACCACGGATTCCTGATGCGCCCGGAGGCCACCGCCCGGGGACGGTTGGCGATGGCCGAGATCGGCGCGTTGCTGCGCGCCAAGTTCGACCACCCTGTTCTTTTCGACACCTGAGCTTTTCGACGTCTGACGCGTTGCGCCATTTGCCGGGACGACCAACCTCCCGATGGCCGGACATCTCCGGTCCCGACGGCGTTGGCGGAACCCACAATTGACCGCAGCAACGGCGCATCCACGCCGGATCCCGAGAAAAGGAGTGCCCGTGATGCTCACCGACGAACGGCGCATGGAGCTGTCTGACATCCTGCGCCCTGTGGCTCCCCCGCGCGAGGTCGACAACGTCTACACCGACGATCAGCGACAGCGCCTGCTGGATGTGGTGCGCAAAGACGCGCCCTGGAGCTTGATCATCGCCCAGCACTTCTCGTCGCCCGAAGAACTGATGGCGACGATGAGCGGGCAGTTCCCCGAGGGCTTCACCCCCACCCTCGATCTGTTCCTGACACCCACATTTCGGGGGCATCTCGCCAACTACGGCACTCTGCTCTACCCCGAGCTGCACGACTGCTTCTACAACGCGCAGTTCCTGGACGAAGCGAAATCGTATTGGGGAGCGGAGTACGCCAAGCCGCAGATGATGTTGTTCAACATCAACGGCCCGTGCTGCAACCGCGATCCCGGCCATCTGGATTCGCCGAGCTTCCGCGGTGTGCGGTACGAGAACGCCCCGACCTGGCTGGTCAGCGTGATGGGCAAGTCGGGGCTGTTCACCGACTATCTGATCAAGATGGCACAGGTGATCACCTGGTTCTCCCTCGACGAGGGCAGCGGATTCACCTACTGGCCCGACGGCCCGCTGAAGGCCCCCAGGCGGGTTCTGCCCCCTGTCTACAACCGTGGAGTGGTGGTACAGAACGAGATGCTGGTGCACCGCGGCGAGGCCAACGGCCCACTGGATCAACAGGTTCCGCCCGGCCTGTCGTTCGACACGGTGTTCGCCGGCGACCCGGAATCGCGCGACCATTGGGTGCTGCGCAACGGCGACGACGTCATCGCCCGTCACCACACCGACGAGCTCCGGTTCCTGGTGCACTGGTCGGCGGAGGTGTACTCCGACTACGACGAGTTGAAGAAGAACATGGACCACTCCGATGACCTGACGATCGACAAGGCCATCGACATGATGGTCGACGATCTCGCCGGCAAAGGCATCACGATCGACATCCCGAGCGCACCGCTGCATGATCCGGCGTTCATCGGCGCGCTGAACGCCGCCTACGACCTCGGCGGCCCGGCCATCTACCCGGAGGAAGCGCCGCTGAGCGCGTTCGTCATGTCCTGAGCGCCGGTACCTCATAAGGGCAGCGCACCGTTCACCACCGCGACTTGCCTTCTGGAGGACCGTTATCCCGCCCACCCGGGTGATGGTGAGTGAGGGCCACGGCCGTCAGGCCGCCCGGCCTTCCGGTGGTGCGGGTCCGCCGGGTTCACCGGGATCGTCGGCGGGCCGTACGACGTCGGATTCCGCGTCGCCGACGTTACCGCCCGCGGTGGGCTCGGCCGACACGGAAATCTCAGGTTCCGGGTCGTCCGGTGGCCGTAGTAGCCGTTCCGGTCGGTGGTAGTTGTTGGTGCGGGTCTGGCCGGTGTCCAGGTGCGGTGGTGGGATCCATTCGACCTCGCAGCGGTCGTTCATCCGCGTGGTCCAGCCGCCGTTGTCGTCGACGCTGCGGTTGTCGGGTCCGCAGGCCAGCCCGAGTTCGTCGACGTTGGTGTTGCCGCCCTTGGCCCAATCAGCGACCACGTGATGGACTTGGGAACCGTACGCCCCGACGGTGCAGCACGGTTTGGTGCAGCCCCCGTCGCGGGCGATCAGCATGATCCGCTGCGCCGCCGTGGCGGTCCGCCTGGCCCGGAACAGGTCCAGCGCTGAGCCGGTCGCGCGGTCGAACACCGCCAGATAGTGATTGGCGTGCCCGGCCATCCGGATCACCTCGGCGATCGGCATGACGGTGCCGCCGCCGGTGGTGCCGACCCCGGCGCGCGATTCCAGGTCCTGCAGGGTGGTCCGGATGATGACCGACACCGGTAATCCGTTGAGTTGGCCGAGGTCGCCGCTCATCAACGCGATGCGCCCGGCCGCGACCATCGCGTCGTGCTGACGCTGGGCCAGGCTGCGCTGATCGTTGTCGATCTGCGCCTGTGACGGTGTGCCCGACGTGCACGGTTCGGGATCGTCGGGATTACACATGCCCGGCGCGGCGAATTTCGCGAAGATCGCCTCCCACACCGCCCACGCCTCCGGGGTCAACGTCACAGACAGGTCGGTCATCCCGTCGGGGCGTTGCTTGCTCCTGGTCACCGCGCGCTTGCGGGCGCGTTCGGTGTCATCGGGTTCGGGCCCGTCCTGATCGAGCAGGAACAGGGCGCGATCGGCCGAGTCCTTCAGCTCCTTGGGCCCATTGCCCACTGCAGTACGGACCAGGTCGAGCTCGAACTGCTCGCGGGTGGCGGTGTCCACCCAGCCCGGCACCTTGGTCAGCGATCGGCGAATCACATCGACGTGTTCGGCGTTGATCAGCCCGTGTTCCTGGGCGACCGCGGTTGCGGGCAACACCGGCGGCAGGGTCGGCCCGGTCACCGACGGCCGCGGCGCCAACACCGCGGCTTCGGCCAGCCGGCGGTGGGCCTCACCGGTGGAGATCCGCCACCGGACGGTCAACACCTCTTTCCACGATTTCGCACCCATCTGCTGCGGAGTCGCCTCGACCTGCAACCGCGCCAACAACCGGTAACCCACAGCGGGCAGCCGACACGACAGGGTTTCCAGCTCGTCAAGGGCGGCAACAAGATCGGGCCGGGTCAGCAGGTCGACCTCACAGCCGGCGACCTCGTCGAAGGCGGCCCGCAACGCGGTCATCGCGTCCTGTAGGTCCCCGCCCGCCATAACTCGAACATACATTCGACCACCGACAGAAATCAGGACATCGGTGACAGTCCTGCTCCGCAACACCTAAGTGTCCGACAGGACTCGCAGAGCCCCCCGCAGCACCGCGGATTCGATGGATTCGCGCAGGTCGATGCATCCTGACAGGAAGCTCCCCGCGGTCCGCATCGCACCTCGACGCTTTTCACACAACGCCAGTGACGCAGCATCCCACTGCACGCTGGTCTGCTCCCAGCTGCTCTTGCGGACCAGCACACGTGCCCCGCACGCCCCGCAGTCCACCGGCTGCATCGGTGCATCGGCGAGCCGGTTGTCGGGGCGCACGCTCATTTGGTCAGGCCCACCAGCTTCGGCAACCGGCCCGCCGCCAGGTTCGCCTCGACCTCTTTCATCCACGCTTCGCGCGGACGGGTGGTGTCGATCTCGAACTCGAAGCGGTCCACCATGTCCGGGGTGACGTCGGCGGCGTCGACGTAGAACTGCTCGTACCACCGGCGCAACTGGTAGACGGGGCCGTCCTCCTCGCACAGCAGCGGGTTGTCGATACGGGCCTTGCGCCGCCAGATCGCGACGTCCTGCTCGAACCCCATCTTCACGAAATCGCCCAGGGCGACGGCCATCTGCACCGCCGCGTCCTCGGGCAGCGCGTCGGACTTCTCCACCGTGATGCCGTACTGCAGCACAAAGGAATCGGCGTCGATCGGGTAGTGGCAGTTGAGCAGCACGGTGCGCTGGTCCCCGTGCTCGTAGTGGTAGGTCAGGTCGTCGATCATGAAAGACGGCCCGTAGTAGGACGCCACGGAGGTGGTGCCGAGAATCTTGGCGCCCTCCCCGCTGCCGAGGTCGGGGCGGGCGTCGCTGCGGTAGTACTGCGTGGCGACATGGCCTTCGAAGATGTTCTTGAAGCCCGTGGGAAGCCCGCCGTGGATGTAGAAGAAGTGCGCCATGTCGACGACGTTGTCGATGATCTCGCGGCAGTTGGTGTGCACCACCGTGCTGTACCAATGCCACTCGGTCCAGGTGTCGGTGCCGACCCCCTCGATGTGCGGGATTGTCACGTCGGCCGGCGGGGCCTTCTTCTCCGGGTCGTTCCAGACGAACAGCATGCCGTCCTGCTCCAGGGTCGGCCACGTCGCGGTCCGCGCCAGTTTGGGCACGCGACGGCTGTACGGGATCTGCTTACACCGACCGTCACCGCCCCACCGCCAGTCGTGGAACGGGCACGCGATCTCGTTGCCCTTGACCTCACCGTCGGACAGGTCTCCGCCCATGTGCCGGCAGTACGCGTCGAGGACGTTGATCTTGCCGTCCTCGCCGCGGAACACCACCAGCTTGGTGCCGAAAGCATCGACCGGATGGGGATTTCCGTCGCCGAGGTCGCGGGTCAACCCGAGGCAGTGCCAGCCCCGGGCATACCTGGTCGGCGCGGCCTGCGCCTCGATCTGCCGGACCTCTGTGGCATTGTCGGGCTGCACCGAAGTCATCGCCGGTCATCCTCACTGTTGTTGCGTGCTGCTAGCGAAATTCCGTTGTAGCACCGGTGTTCCCGGGTGAGCCGGGTGATGTTCCACTGACCGGGCATCACCGGGGACACCGTGGCCGACCGCCCCGAGAATCGCCCGGTGACATCTCGGGAGAACTTCACCGTCGATCTGCTCGTCGTCGGATCCGGCACCGGCATGGCCGCCGCCCTGGCGGCGCACGAGGCGGGCCTTTCGGCGTTGATCGTGGAGAAGACGCGGTACGTGGGTGGCTCGCTGGCCCGTTCCGGGGGCGCGTTCTGGATGCCGGGCAACCCGATCCTCGCCGAGGCCGGTTCCGGGGACACCCTGGAGTTCGGTCGCGAATACCTAGACGCCCTGGTCGACGGCGACGCCCCCGTCGACAGGGCGCACGCGTTCGTGCAGTACGGTCCCGCGACCATCGAGATGTTGCGCCGCACCACGACGATGAAGTTCCTCTGGGCCAAGGGCTACTCGGACTATCACCCGGAGAAGCCCGGCGGCAGCGCCGTCGGGCGCACCTGCGAGTGCCGTCCGTTCGACACCGCGGTGCTCGGGACCGAACTGGCCCGGCTACGCCCGGGGGTCATGGAATCCGACTTCCCGATGCCGGTGACCGGCGCGGACTACCGGTGGTTGAACCTGATGGCCCGGACGCCGCGCAAGTCCTGGCCGCGCATCCTGCTGCGGGCGGTGCAGGGCATCGGGGGGCTGGCGCTGCGTCGCCGCTACGCCGCCGGAGGCCAGGGGCTGGCCGCCGGCCTGTTCGCCGGTGTGCTCAACGCACGAATTCCGGTGTGGACCGACTCGCCGGTCTCGACGCTGCTGGTCGACGGCGACCGGGTGACCGGTGCGGTGGTGGACCGCGCAGGCACCGAGGTGCAGGTCACGGCCCGTCGCGGTGTCGTCCTGGCCGCCGGCGGCTTCGACCATCTGATGAGCTGGCGGCACAAGTTCCAGTCCGATCAGCTCGGTGAGCACCTCAGCCTGGGTGCGGAAGGCAACACCGGCGACGCCATCCGGCTTGCCCAGGATCTCGGCGCCGACACCGCACTGATGGATCAGGCGTGGTGGTTCCCCGCATTCGCCCCCCTCCCCGGCGGCGCCCCGACCGTCATGCTCGCCGAGCGGTCCCTGCCGGGATGCCTTCTGGTCGACCAGAACGGCCGGCGATTCATCAACGAGGCCACCGATTACATGACCTTCGGGCAGGAGATGCTCAGACGCGAACAGGCCGGCGACCCGGTCGAGACGATGTGGATGGTCTTCGACCAGCGCTACCGCAACAGTTACCTGATGGCGGCGGAGTTGTTCCCGCGCATGCCGATTCCCCGGACGTGGTACGACGCCGGGATCGCCCACCGCAGCGACGGTCTTCCGGAGCTGGCTCGGCGCATCGGTGTGGCACCGGAGACGTTCGCCGCGACCGTCAACCGGTTCAACGCACTGGCCGCGGCGGGCGTCGACGACGACTTCGGCCGGGGTGCCAGCGCCTACGACCGCTACTACGGCGATCCCACGGTCGACCCCAATCCCAATCTGCGCCCGCTGGATTCGGGACCGTACTACGCGGTGCAGGTGGTGCTCAGCGACCTGGGCACCTGTGGCGGCTTGCGCGCCGACGCCCGCGGCCGGGTGCTTCGTGAGGACGGTTCGACGATCGACGGGCTGTACGCGATCGGCAACACCGCCGCGAACACGTTCGGTAAGACCTATCCGGGCGCGGGCGCGACGATCGGGCAGGGTGTCGTGTTCGGCTACATCGCCGCCCGGCACGCCGCGGGCCGCCTCGCCTGAGTCAGTTCCCGGGTGCTTCGGCGTCGGGCTCGCGTTCGGCGGCGATCCGCCGCTCCACCTCGTACCAGTACTCGCGCACCGGGAACTCCACACCCGCCGGGCCGGACTCACCGAAGGTCTCGTCGACGGCGTCGAGCTCCTTGATCATCTGCAAGGCCAGATCACGCTCGGCGGCGTAATACTGTTCCGACCACCGCAGGGCCAGCCGCGCGTACGACCAGGCGGGCTGCTCACCGGTCCACCGCACCTCGGTGGCTGCGGCCTGGTGCATCTGCTCGGCGTACGCGGCGTGCTCGGTGAGGATCTCCCGGAGCCGCCCGGGGTTGAGCAGGTGGCCCAGCATCACCCGCAGCAGCGGATTGTGTTTCAGGGTCGGCGGTTCCACTGATTCCTCGTTGGCCCAACGGGTGACCGCGACCAGACCCTTGTCGGTGATCTTGTACATCCGCCGGCTGCGAATGCCGGCGTCGACGCGCGAGGTGACCAGTCCGAGCCGTTCCAGTCGCTTGAGCTCCGAGTAGATCTGGCTGTACGCCGGGCTGGAGTAGAAGAATTGGATGGCCCAATTGATCCACTTCTTGATGTCGTAACCCGACAGTTCCGCACCGCCGGAGAGCATCCCGAGCAAGGCCCACCCTGTGGGCGACACATTCAGCCCACCAGGCGCGTCGTCGGCCTCTTCCGTCACCGGCCAAGGCTAGCAACGCGCGGATCGCGGCGTCTCGTCACTACCGCTGACCGGGAGGGGCCGTTGCGCCACCGATGGGACCGGGCCACAGTGATCCGACACCGGGTCGACCTAACACCGAGGAGGGGCATGACCGCTTGTCACGGCGGACACGGCGGTGCCCGTGACTGATCCCGCCACTGCGTTCGATGCCGAGTTCGACGTCGTCGTGGCCGGATCCGGGGGCGGTGTCGCGGGCGCCTACACCGCCGCGCGGGAGGGACTGTCGGTGCTGTTGGTGGAGGCCACCGACAAGTTCGGCGGCACCACGGCCTACTCGGGCGGCGGTGGCATGTGGTTCCCGTGCAACCCGGTGCTGCTGCGCGCCGGGACCGACGACACCGTCGACGACGCGCTGACCTACTTCCACGCCGTGGTCGGCGACCGGACCCCACGCGCCCTGCAGGACGCCTACGTCCGCGGCGGCGCCGGATTGATCGAGTACCTGGAGCAGGATCCGGCTTTCGAGTTCGCCGCTCTGCCGTGGCCGGATTACTTCGGTTCAGCGCCGGGAGCGCGCGGGGACGGCTACCGGCATACCGTCCCGGTGCCCCTGCCCGACGACGCGCTCGGCGAGTACGCCGGTCTGGTACGCGGGCCGTTGGACACCGAACGCCTCGGCGCCGCTGCACCTGACCTGCTCGTCGGCGGACGGGCGCTGGTCGGCAGATTCCTCGCCGCGATGGCGCAGTTGCCTGACGTCACCTGCCGGCGCAACGCCGCGCTCGTCGAACTGCTCACCGATGGTGAACGCGTCGTCGGCGCGGTGATCGAGCACGGCGGCAACAGAATCCGCGTCCGGGCCCGGCGTGGGGTTCTGCTGGCCAGCGGTGGCTTCGAGCAGAACGCCGCGATGCGCTCCGAGTACGGTGTGCCCGGCAGTGCCGACGACACGATGGGAGGGCCGGGAAGCACAGGCCGGGCACACCGGGCCGCGATCGCGATCGGCGCGGACCTCGACCTGATGGACCAGGCGTGGTGGTCGCCCGGGATGACGCATCCCGACGGACGCTCGGCGTTCGCGTTGTGGTTCACCGGCGGCATCTTCGTCAACCAGGACGGCCGCCGCTTCGTCAACGAGTCCGCACCCTACGACCGGCTCGGACGCGAGGTCATCCGCCAGATGGGCGAAGGCACAACACGTTTGCCGTTCTGGATGGTCTACGACAACCGTGCCGGGGCGGTGCCGCCGGTCGGCGCGACCAACGTGTCGATGGTGGATCCGGAGCAGTACCGCGCTGCCGGGCTGTGGCACACCGCCGACACCCTCGCCGGACTCGCCGACGCCATCGGGGTGCCGGCCGGCGAACTGGAGGCCACCGTCGAGCGCTTCAACAAGCTCGCCGCGGCCGGAGTCGACGAGGACTTCGGTCGTGGCGCCGAACCGTACGACCGGGTGTTCACCAACGGTGAATCGCCGCTGGTCGCGATCGACACCCCGCCGTATCACGCGGCCACCTTCGGGTTGTCCGACCTGGGCACCAAGGGCGGACTGCGCACCGACGCGCGGGCGCGGGTCCTGACCACCGGGGGCGTCCCTATCCCGGGGCTGTATGCAGCGGGCAACACGATGGCTGCGGTGTCGGGCACCACGTACCCGGGCGGGGGCAATCCGATCGGCGCGTCGCTGCTGTTCAGCCATCTCGCCGCGCTGGACATGGCCGGCGGGGGCGGCCAAGGGTGAACACACCCCTCGACCCCGATGAGGCCCGCCGCACCGAGGAACTGTACGGACCGTTGACCCGGTCGCTGCGCCGGCTCGTCGACGTGACGATCCGCAGCGAGGTCGGCGATGCCGACGTGCGGCGGGCTCACCGGCTGATCGACGAGGCCGCCGAGTTGCTGGGCAGTCGTCTGCATCCTGAGCCGCACCCGGTGCGGACCACCACCGAGGGCAGGTTTCTCACCTGGGGCAACGTGGCGATCGGGACGCGCAACGCGATCGCTCCCCCGCTGGACGTCCACCGTGACGAGACCGGAAGGGTGACAACGAATGTGACGCTGGGGCCGGCCTACGAGGGCCCGGCCGGCCACGTCCACGGCGGGATCTGCGCGCTGCTACTCGACCACATCCTGGGCGCCACCGCGCACCGGCCGGGAAAGCCCGCGGTCACCGGCACCCTGACCATCCGATATGTGGCGCCCACGCGCCTGGGCCCGCTGCACGTGGAGGCGTGGGTCGATCACGATGCAGGATCGAAGACCATTGCCCGAGGCCAGATCAGCGATGAGCACGGCGCGGTGAGCGTGGAGGCCGAGGGTGTGTTCATCCGCCCGAGAGCAAAGCCATGACGCCGGCCCCCCATACCGCGAGCGTGCGGGTCTGCAGGCGACACGCCGCGAAAATCCCCGAGACCACGCACGCTCACAACGCGACAGACCTCTCCGACAGGAGTTTCCATGACTACAGGATGTGATTTCGACGTCATCGTGGTCGGCTTCGGCGCCGCAGGAGCCGCGGCGGCGATCGAGGCAGCCGACCGCGGTGCACGCGTGCTCGTGGTCGACCGCGGATACGGCGGCGGCGCGACGGCGTTGTCCGGAGGAATCGTCTATGCCGGCGGTGGAACTGCCGAGCAACGCGCCGGTGGACACTCCGACAGCACCGAGGACATGCTGGCCTACCTTCGGCAGGAGGTCGGCGACGCCGTCACCCCGGAAACCCTGACAAGGTTCTGCGATCAGAGCCCCGCCCTGATCGAATGGCTCAAAGCCCAGGGCGTTCCGTTCCGGGGCGGCCCGGTCTCGTCGTACAAGACCTCGTATCCCACCGACGACCACTACCTGTATTACTCCGGTAACGAGAAGGCTCACCCGTACGTGACGACGGCGCGTCCCGCACCACGGGGCCATCGCGTCGTCTCACCCGGAATGAGTTCCGGCCGCGCGCTTTTCGAGCACCTCCGGCGCTCAGCCGAGGCCAAGGGGGTCACTGTCCTGCCGCTGGCCCGGGTGCATGCCCTGATCACGGCCGACGACGGCCGGATCACCGGGGTGCGCTACCGCGCGATGGACCCGAACCACAAGCACGTCCGCAGGCACGCCGCGCTGACGAAGGTGACGGGCAAGGTCGGCAACTGGCTGCCCGGCGTCGTCAGGGGCGTGGTGGCGCACACCGAAAAGCTCTGGGACGCCGCGGCAGTCGACGGCGAAGCCCATGCCGAGGCCGTGATCCTGGCCGCCGGAGGATTCGTCTACAACCGGGAATGGATGCAGACGTTCGCACCGAAGTTCATGAAGGTCTCGCCGCTCGGCACCGCCGGGGACGACGGAACAGGCATCGCGCTGGGATTGAAGGCCGGCGGTATCGCCGACAAGATGGGCAACGTCACGGCCTGGCGATTCCTCGCACCTCCGAGTGCCTTTCTGGAGGGGCTCACCGTCGGCGAGGACGGGCGGCGCATCGCGAACGAGGACCTCTACGGGGCGACTCACGGCGATGTGATGATGCGGGAGTTCGGCGGCTCCGGCTGGGCGGTCTACGACGCTGCGACGTGGCGCAAGGTGCGCTCCCAGATCCGTGAGCAGACCCAGCTGTTTCAACGTCTACAGCTGATCTATCTGCTGACCACCGGCCACAAGAAGGCCAGGTCGATCGAGGGCATCGCGGCGAAGAGCGGCATCGATCCCGCCGGACTGCGCCGGACGGTCGACGCCTACCGGAAGGGTCTGCTCAGCGGCGCAGGTGATCCCGCGCACAAGGAGCGCGATCTGTGCGCGAGCATGAGCAGCGGGCCCTACTATGCGATCAACATCTCGGCGGACTCCTCGATGTTCTTCCCCATCCCCGGCCTCACCCTCGGTGGGCTCGTGGTCGACGAGGCCACCGGCGAGGTCGTGCACCGCGACGGTGGCACCGTGCCCGGCCTGTATGCCGCCGGCCGTAACGCAGTGGGTATCTGCTCCAACAGTTATGTGAGCGGATTGTCCATCGCCGACTGCATTTTCAGCGGCCGCCGCTCCGGCGCCGACGCCGCCACGAAGACGGTGACCACCGACGCGACACCCGCGTGACGGACACCACTGGTCCCAGGGGCGGCGCCTACACGGGATCCAGTGCGGAGATGCGCCAGTCGCCGTCGACCTTGGTCGCGCTCACGATCACGCTGCTGGCGGTCACCGCGGGCTCCGGTCGCTCACGGCTGGTTGTCGCCTGATTCAGGAACACGAGCACCTTGGCCTGCTCGGGGTGGAGTTCCATCAGGGCTGAATCGATGACGCGGGCCTGGGCTTTCACGCCGCGCTCGCGCGCCGCGGGTGCGACGACGTTCTCGGTGAATTTTCCGTAGTACGTCGCGAACTCGCCGGTCGTCAACGATCCGGTGGCGCTGAGGTCGGTGTCGATGGTGTCGGGGCCGTACGACAGCAGGGCCTCGGTCGCCTCGGAGACCGCCTCCACCACCGCTTCTTCCGCGGCGGGAGTTGTCTGGCGGTCGACGCGGTACTGCGTGACGTAGAGCGTCGTCAGCACCGTGGCCGAGGCGATCAACAGAGCCGACACGACGAGCAGACACCGGCGGGACACCGTTGGCCGAGCGGTGCGCCGGGGCGCAGTATCGACGGTCACTGGAGGAACTCGACTTTCGACATCTTGATCCGGTCTCCGTCGCGCTGCAGGTCCACGGCGAGCCGCCAACTGCGCGGGGCTTCGGCGACACCGTTGGCGTTGGTCACCGTGGATGTGGCCGCGACCAGGACCACCGCCGATTCCGTGGTGGTCGCTCGCACGGCTGCGGCGTTCGCGGTGGCCTTGGTGGTGACCCCGGCATCGGTCGACAACTTGACGAAGTCGTCGGCCCCGCTCTGAAATTCGGTACGGAACGGATCGGCAGAGTTGTCGAGGATGCGCTGCACACCGGCCTGCGGGTCGCGGAAGTCGATCGACATCAGGGTGACGACGATCTGTTTCGCGGCGGCGACGAACTCGGCCCGGTTCTGCTGATCCCGCGCCTGGTTGCGGTGCTCCCACAGGATGTGGCCGCTGGCTGCCGCCATGACGACCGAGCACAGCACCGCCGCGACACCGGCCACGACCGGCCACCGCGGCCGGCGGCGACCGCCGGAGTCAACCGAGCCCACGGCTTCCACCTGCTCAGCTTCTGCCTGCGGGGCCTCGACCTTCGACATCTGCGCATTTCCTCCGTCCCCCCGGCTGGTGCGGCGACCCTTCGACGGCACGGTAAGACCCGCCGCCGCAGCACCGGCGGCGCCTTCCCACCCAGCGGGCGGCGTCACCAGTGCCGCAGTGAGCACAGTGCGCCCCGCGGCCCTTCCCCGGTGGCGACCACCACCCCGTCGACGGCCAGCTCACACCTGATCTGGGGATCCCCCACATGTGGTCCAGCGGTCGCCGACACCATCGCCCAGCGGTCCGGATCTGCCAACACCACATGGAGCACCCATGGTTGGTCAGGTCCGATGTCGACCCGCGCCTTCGGGCTGAAGCGGTACGGGTTGTGGCTGTACTCGGCCCAGGTCGGCGGATCGCTGTCGCGGTAGTAGATCTCGGCGGTGACCGGCTGCATCGAGGTCACGGTGTAGGTGACCTGTCGCAGCGCAGGCGGGTCGGCCTGGGCGGCCGGCGCCGACACTAGCAGTCCGGCGGTCAGCGATGCCGCGGCGACGATCTCCCTGTGCACGACGGACAGCATGGCAGCGGTATCGCCGGAAGCGGTTGCGGAAGTCCGCTCAGCGGAAACCGGTCCGTCGCCGCGCACGTCCCGGTGTTAGCTTCGTGCGCCGCCGGCGTCTGCCGTCGACGGGGTGAGGAGCAGCCATGATCCGGGTACCTGCGCTGGCGACCACCGTCGCGGCGATGGCGATCTGCGGTGTCACCGCGGGTCTGCCGACAGCGGTCGCGGACACCACGGACTGGGGCCTCAACGGCACCTACGTCGCCACGTCCAACGGCGAGCGGGCGCGCAAGAACGAGGTGTTCTACGCCCAGGCCAGCCTGCGGAGCACCTGGACGATCCGCACGCAGTGCAGCTATCCCGGCGAGTGCACGGGCACAGTCGACAGCGAATGGGGCTGGAGCGCCCCGATCTACCAGAAGAGCGGCGTCTGGTACGTCAAGCACACCGTCGAGAACTGGATCCCGTGCCCCGACGGGAGTTCGGCGCCCGGCCTTCAGGTTTTCCGGTTCAAGGCGATGAACGCCGAGGGCGCAGTGGCCGACCCGACGTCGGACACCCTTGTCGGCGAGGACATCACCACCGGAGTCAGCGGCGCCTGCGGGGTGAGCAGGCCGGTGTACATCAACATGCCGTTCAAACTGGTCAAGATCGGCTGAGCCTGCTCACCTGGGGAACAGGTCCTGCCAGCCGGCGGGTGCTGTGGGCGCGGGGTTCGACGCCGCAAGATTCGACTGCGTGAACACCGTCCCGTCCGGGGCCGCGACCTGTCCGGTCTCCGGGTTGTAGGTGGCGACCGCGACGGACGGTCCGCCGTCCGCGGTGTCGATAGCGCTCGGCGCGACGGGAAGCGCACCACCGGCAGCGGGTTCGGGCACCGGTGTGCCCGCGGGCGGCCCGAAGATCCCCTCGTCCAAGGTGACCCGGTCGTCGAGCGGGACGCCCTGCGCGATCAGCGCGGGATCGATCGGGTACGGCCCGGTCACATGCTGGCGCATCGCCAGCGGTTCGAACGGCTTGTCGCTCTCGCAGATCTCGACCGTGGGCGCGCGCTTGCCGGGCTGCTCCATGCACGGGAAGTTCCTGGTCCCGCGCACACCGATCGGCGAATCCTGCGGCAGCTTGCAGTACAGGCCGTCGGGGGTGTCCACGTCGGTCAGATCGGCCGGCGAGCGCCACGACGACGGTGGCAGGAAGCCGACCGTGCAGGCGGGCGGATCTCCCAGGGTGAGCGTGAATTCCGACAGCGCCATGCCGGTCGGGTTGTTCAGCGAGGAGCCGTAGGACTGGGTTGCGGCCAGATACGGAGGCAGCAGCACCAGCAGTTGTTCCAGCGACGGATGGTAGGCGACACCGACCTGGCCGACGGCGGTCAGGTTGGCCAGCAGCACCGGCAGCGTCGGCTTGACCTCGTCGAGCAACCGGCTCGCTTCGTCGGCGGCATCCGGACCCGTCTGCAGGATGGTGCGGACGGCCTGGTCGTTATCGGCGACCTGCCTGGTGATCCCGGCCAGGCTGCGCGCCCACGTGGTTATCGCGTCGGCCTTGTCGGCCTGACCGTCGAGCAGCGGCCGGCTGTCGTCGATCAGGGTGCGGACCTGGTCACCGGTGGCGTTGGCGTCGGCGGCCAGTCGTGCCGACGAGTCGAGCAGCGAGCCGAGGTCGTAGCCGGTTCCGTTGAGTGCCTTGAACGATTCGTCGAGCAGACCACTCAGCGTGCCGGTGGGGATGCTGTCGACGAGGGCGCTCATCTGGTCCAGCATCGGGCCGACGGCCTGCGGGATCGAGGTCTGGTCACCGGTGACCACCGAACCGTCCTCCAGGAAGGGACCGTCGTCCGAGCGCGGCTCGAGGTCGACGTACTGCTCGCCGACCGCGGAGACGCTGCGCACGTTGGCTTTCAGGTCGGCCGGGATCCGGGGTGAGGTCTTCAGCGACATGGTGACCGTGACACCTTCGTTCGTCGGCCGGATTCCGGTGACCTTGCCGACCTCGACTCCGCGGTAGGTGACGTTCGAGAATTCGTACAGGCCGCCGGTGTTCGGCAGGTGCAGGGTCACCGCGATGCGGCCGATGCCGAGCAGCATCGGGGCTTGCAGGTAGCCGAACACCATCGTCGACAGCCCCACCACGGAGACGATCGAGAACACGATCAACTGGATCCGGACGAAACGTGTCAGCATCAGTTGCCGCCTTCGGCAGGTTGCCCGCCCGTGGCCGGCGGATCGATGAGCGGGGGCAGGGTCGCGACCTCCGTCGGGACCGGTGTCACCGGAGCCTGGAGCGGGTCGAGCGTGTACGACGAGTACCACGGATCCCCGGGGGCCGGTACCAGCGAGGCGCCCGGCTCGCCCCACCGGGTGCCCAGCAACATGCCGCTCTTGAGGCGCGGGATCGTGAAATCGAAGACGATGAACTGGTTCATGTAATCGCCCCGGATGCCCCGGTCGATGAACTCCTGCGTATAGGGATAGGTCGGCAGGAACGACAGCGCCGTCGCCAGATCGGGCCCGACGTCGGCGAGGGCACGCACCGCCGGGTCGAGGTTGCGCAGATTGCGCACGATGTCGTCCTGCGACTCGTCGATCAGATGCGTTGCAGTGTCGCTGAACTCGCCGAGCTTCTGCATCGCGGTCACGATGCGCGGCCGTTGCCGGTTGAGCACCTCCAGGGCTTCGGGGATGCGCTTCAGTGCCGCGGTGAGCACTTCCCGCTGGCCGGCGAACGTCGTGGTCAGCCGGTGCAGCGCGTCGATCGTGGCGTTGATGTTGTCGCGCTGGCCGTCGAGGATGCCGACGACGTCGTTCATCCGGGTGAGCAGGCTGCGGATCTGGTCCTGGCGCCCGTCGAGTGCGGCGCTGAAGTTGCTGATGATGTCACCGATCTGGGTGAGCCCGCCACCGTTGACGACCACCGACAACGAGGACAACGTCTGCTCGGTCGACGGATACGTGGAGGACCTGTTCAGCGGGACCGACGCGCCTGGCTGCAGCCGACCCGTGGGCTCCTCCCCGACGGGCGGGTCGAGGGCCACGTGCATCGAGCCGAGCAGGCTGGTCTGCCCGACGGTGGCGACCGCGTTGGCCGGCACCACCACGTCGGGCTTCACCGAGACGTCGACCTCGGCGTGCCAGTCGTCGAAGGTCATGTCGCGCACCGCGCCGACCACGACGTCGTTCAGCATCACCGGCGAATTGGATTCCAGCGAGCCCACATTGGCGAGTTTCAGGCGATAGACGACGGCGTCCGGTCCGGTGCCGACGGTGCCCGGCAGCGGAAGGGAGTTCAGCCCGTCAAAGGAGCATCCCGTGGCGGTCAGCGCCACAGCGCAGGCCAGCGCCGCCCATCGGCGCGTCTGCCGGCTGACGGGACGTGCCATCACGGGTTCCCTTCTGACGGCGTCGCCGCGGCCTCGGCGGGCAGCATCATCTCGGCGATGGAGGTCGGCTTCGGCTGCGCGGGTGGCAGGCCGGGCACCCCGGGTGGGATCGGCGCGCCGGGATACAGCGCAGGCGACGGGTTGGCGGGCAGTCCGCCGGGTGCGAAGGCGCCGGGCTGGCGCGGTGGATCCGTCCATCCCGGCGGCGGCGGAACGTCTCCGGCGCCGGTGTAGGCGGACACCGCAGGGGGTATCTCGGCCGGCGCAGGCGGGGTCCCCCCTCCGCCCGGGGCGAGCCCGGGCTCGGAGTAGATCACGTTCTGCGGCGCAGGCCCCAGGTAGGCGTTGAACGGCATCGGCAGGTAGTTGAAGTTCATCAACCGCAGCGCGGGTCCGAGGTACTGCGCGCACGCCTTGCCGGACTCTTCGGCGGTGACGTTCTCGACCGCGGCGATCGACGAGCAGATCAGGGACACGGGGTTGGCGAAGTTGTTCATCGCGAAGGAGCCGCGCGGTCCCCCGCTGTCGGGGTTGTAGATGTTGTAGCCGTTGACGAGCGCATTCGGCGCGGCGTGCAGGATGTTCTTGAGCACCGTGCTGTCGTCGGCCAGCACCTGCGTCACGTTGGCGAGGCGTTGCACCTGTTCGGCGGTCTGGCTCCTCGAGCCCTCGACGAACCGCCGGACCTCGCCGACGGCTTCGGACAACTTGGTGATCGCTGAATCGAGTTCGGAGCGGCTGCCGTTCACGACGCCGGTGACATCGGCCAACCGGTCCTGGAACTGCACGATCTGAACGTTGCTGTCGCGCAACGCGGTGACGAACGTCTGCAGATGCGTGATGATCTCGACGATGTCGCCGCTGCCCTCGCCCAGGATGCGCCCGACGCCGGACAGCTGGGTGATGGTGTCGCGCAACCTGTCCCCGTTGCCGGCCATCGCGTCGGCGGTGGTGTCGATGAACCGTCCGAGCGAGGTCTCCGAGACCCCGCCGCGCGGACCCAGTTCGGTGGCCAAGCGGGTCAGCTGCTCTTTGATCTCGTCCCACTCCACCGGCACCGCCGTGCGGTCCTGACCGATCTCGGCGCCGTGGGCCATCGTCGGCCCGCTGGTCTCCGGTGTCGCGCCCCACGCCGGCGTCAACTGGACGTACCGGGCCGACACCAGGTTGGGCGCCACGATGATCGCCTCGGCGTCCACGGGAATCGGCACATCGTGGTCGATGGCCAGCGTCAGCTTCGCGCTGGTGCCCTGCGGTTCGATGGACTCGATCGTGCCCACCCGCACCCCGGCGACCCGCACGTCGTCTCCGGCGTAGATCGCCGTGGCCGAGCGGAAGTACGCAGTCACGGTGTACGGGCTGAAGAAGTGCCGGTACACGATCACTCCGGCGCCCGCCACGGCGATCACGGCCAGTGCGGCCAGCAGCAGCGCCCGCACGCGCGGCGCCCGCTTCAGTCGTCCGGTCATCGCGACCCTCCGGGAATACCGTTGTAGGGCCAGGGGAACTCGGCGCGCGGCCCGGCATTGTCCGGGGGTTGCCCGGCGTCCACGCCCCGGCGGAAACCGAGCGCGTAGTCCAGGAACGGCTGGATCGCCGGGCCGGGCAGCAGATTCGACGCGAACCCGTTGTAGTAGAACCCGTTGTTCACGGCCTCACCTTGAGTGACCTGGTATTTGGCGAGGCCTTTGAGGGAGGCCGTGATGTTGTCCCGGTTGCGTTCGAGCATCTCCGAGACCGTGTTCAGCTTCTCCAGGGTCGGCGCGAGTTCCTGCTCGTTGTCGGCCACCATCCCCGACAGTTGTTGCGCCACCGCGGTGGTGCTCGCGAGCAGGTTGACGATCGCGTACCGGCGTTCCTGCAGCATCGCCAGCAGGTCGTTGGCGTTGAGCAGCAATGTGTTGACCTGGGCGCTGCGCTCGGACAGCACGCCGGTGACGTCGGAGGCGGCGTCCAGCAGAGCGCCGAGCGACTCGTTGCGGCTGTTCAGCGATTTCGACAGCCGCGACACCCCGTCGAACGTCGGCGCCAGCTGCGGCGCGATCCGTTCGATGGTGTCGGACAACGTGTCCAGGGACTGGTTGATCGCGGCCGTGTCGGTGGCTTCGGTGTTGGAGGTGAATTCCCCCACCGCATCGGTCAGCGAGTAGGGCGAACCGGTGCGGTTCAGCGGGATGACACCCATCGTGCCGAGGCCCTCGCTGCCCGCCGGTTTGAGCACCAGCACCCGCTCCCCCAGCACGGTCGAGATGCCCACGGTGGCGGTGGTGTCGCTGCCGACGCGCACCGCGCTGTTCACCGCAAACGTGACGAGCGCTGTGCCGCGCGCGAGTTCGACGTCGGAGACGGAGCCCACCGTCACCCCCGACACCTTCACGTCGTTGCCCGACGTCAGTCCGCCGGCTTCGGCGAACACCGCCTGGTACCGCACCGAGGTCGCCATCGCCCACAGCTGCTGGGGCTGCAGGCCCACGGTGATCACGAGCGCGATGAGGACCACGCCGAGGAAACCGGCTCGGATGAGCGAAGATCCGCGGTACTTCTGCATCAGGGCTCACCGCACCTTCCGGTGTTTTGGATGACCCACGGGAAGTGCGCGGTCCTTCCCTGCAGGTCGCTGACCCGGATCGAGACTCCGCAGATGTACAGGTTCAGCCAGCTTCCGTAGGAGCCCAGCCGGACCAGCTTGCGATAGTTCTGTGGGGTTTTCTGCAACGTCAGATCCAGCCGGGCCAAATCGGTTTCGTTCGACAGCAGTGGCGCCAGCCGGTTCAACTCGTCGACCGTGCCCGCCAGTGGCGGCCGGGCCTCGGTCAGCAGACCGGCCAGTGACGCGGTGCCGTCGTCCAGCGCGGTGATGGCTGCACCGATCGGGTCGCGGTCCTGGGCGAGCCCGGTGGCCAGCTGTTCGAGCCGGTCGATGGCGGTGGAGAAGTTCTCCCCGTCCGCGGCGACCGTGGTGATGGTGTCGTTGAGGGTGTCGATGAGCCGTTCGACGGTCTGTCCGTTGTCGGCCAGCGCGTTGGTGAACGAGGACGTTCTGCTGAACAACGACTCCAGGTTTCCGCCCTGCCCTTGCAGAATCTGGATCAGTGAGCCCGTCAGCGCGTTGACATCGGCGGGGTTCAGTCCCTGGATGACGGGTTTGAGGCCGCCCAGCAGCAGATCGAGGCTCAGTGCGGGCTCGGTGCGTTCCACACCGATCCGGGAGCCGGGGGGCTGGATCTTCGCCGTGCCGGGTTCGTCGAGAAGCTCCAGGTATCGGTCCCCGACGAGGTTCAGATACCGCACCGCGATCTTGGTGCTCTCGGTGAGCCGGACGTTGTCGTCGGCGTCGAAGTCGACCACCACGGTGCCGTCGTCCTGCAGCGCGACGGCCCTGACGGTTCCGACCCGAATCCCGGCGGCCCGCACCGAGTCTCCGCTCTCCAGGCTGGAGGAGTCGGCGAGGACGGCCGAGTACCGGTTGGCCGATCCCGACCGGTACTCGCCGAAGATCATGAAGAGTCCGACGGTCAGCAGCACCATCGTGAGCCCGAACGCCGCGAACTTGGTCGCGGCCTTGCCCACGTCCGTCATCCCGGATGCCCGATCTGTCCGCCGTTGCGCGGCGGCCCGTCGATCGGGCCGAACAGAAGCTGTTTGAGGCCGTCGGAGTTCAGCACGATGCCCTGGTTTCCGTATTGCGCGGGGTTGGCGTTGACGTCGGTGATGACGAACGGCGGATGCTTCTGGAAGCCGACTTTCGGCAGATCCGTGCACTGGGGACCGCCCTTGGCCGCGACCTTCGGCAGGTTCTGCGGGTAGCGGTAGCGTTCCTGGCCGAGCACGATCGTCTGCAGCAGCAGGCCGCCCGGCACCGGGGTACCGGGCGCCTTGGCCAACTGGACGGCGCCACCGAGGCCGCAGTTGAGCGCCTCGTGGTACTGGTTCAGCAGGTCGGTGGTGGGCACCAGCAGTTCCATCACGTTGCTGATGGCCTGGCGGTTGCCGCCCACCACCTCGTTGCCGATGTCGGACAGCCCGATCACGCTGACCAGCAGCCTGTCCAGGTGTTCCTGTTCTGCCACGAGGGTCTCACCGACCGTGGTGGCGGCCTCGACGGTGTCGACGAGATCCTGCGCGACGTCGGCGTAGGTGCCGATGACCACGGGGGCCACCGTGAGTTCGTGCTCCATGGCCGGCAGGCTCGGTTCGATCTTGGCGAGGAAGGCGTCGAAGTCCGACATGGTCTGCCCTATCTGGTCACCGCGGCCGTCCAGCGCGGTGGCCAGCGCACCGAGGGTCTGGTTCAGCTTGGCGGGCTCGATCTTCGCCAGCACCGAGGACAGTTGCTCGAACACCGTGTTGATCTCGACGGTGACGTGCTCGGCGTTCAGGATCTGGCCCGCCTGCAGCGGCTGCGGTGAGGACACGGCCGGGGGCACCAGGTCCACGTACTTCGATCCGAACACCGTCGACGAGGCGATGTCCACCCGGACGTCCGACGGGATGATGTCGAGGTAGGACGGGTCCATCGCCAACTCGATCGCGGCCCTGCCGTCCGGCAGTGCCGCGATGGATTGCACCGAACCAACCTGCGCACCATGCCATTTCACCTTCGCATCGGCGTTCATCACCAGGCCGGCGCGGTGGGTCAGGACGGTGACGGGGACTGTGCTGGTGAAGCTGCCGCGGAACAGGCCCACCGCGACCGCGATCACCGCGACCACTGCGAGCACCGTGGCCAGACCGATCAGTGGACGTCCGGAACGTCGATTCGCTGCCATCAGTTGCTCCCCCCGCTAACCCGACAGGTTGAAGTTGCCGTTGGCGCCGTAGATCGACAGGGACACCAGCAGCGTCACCGAGATCACGACGATCAGCGAGGTCCGGACGGCGTTACCGACCGCCACGCCGACCCCTGAAGGTCCGCCCCTGGCGAAGTAGCCGAAATAGGTGTGCACCAACAGGACCGCGATCGCCATCAGGATCGCCTGGAGGAAGGACCACAGCAGGTCCCGGGGGTTGAGGAAGGTGGTGAAGTAGTGGTTGTACAGGCCGGCCGACTGCCCGAACAGCAATACGGTGGTCACCTTGCTCGCGGCGAACGACAGGATCACCGCGATCGAGTACAGCGGCGCGATCGCGATCATGCCTGCGACGATGCGGGTGCTGACCAGGTATTCGACCGGGCGGATCCCCATCGTCTCCAGCGCGTCGATCTCCTCGTTGATGCGCATCGCGCCCAGTTGTGCGGTGACGCCCGCGCCGAACGTCGCGGCCAATCCGATTCCTGCCACCACCGGTGCGGAGATCCGCACGTTGATGAACGCGGCCAAGAAGCCGGTCAGCGCTTCGATGCCGATGTCGCCGAGCGAGCTGTAGCCCTGCACGGCCAGGGTGCCGCCGGCTGCCAGCGTCAGGAACCCGACAATGACGACCGTACCGCCGATCATCGCCAGAGTGCCTGCCCCCATGCTGATCTCGGCGATCAGCCGGACGATCTCACGCCGGTAGTGCACCGCTGCATGCGGGACACCGGCGAGTGCACGGCCGTAGAACGCCGTGTGGTCCCCGATCCGGCCCAGGGTGTCGACCGGCCGGCCTGCCTGCTGGGCCAGCCGCGGGTGCAGTGCGCGTATCGCCGCCATCGCCGCCCCCTAACCCGACGTCATCTGGATGCCGATCGCCGTCACGACGACGTTGACGACGAACAGCGCCATGAAGGCGTACACGACGGTCTCGTTGACCGCGTTGCCGACTGCCTTGGCGCCGCCGCTGGTGATGCTCAGCCCGCGGTAGCACGCCACCAGACCGGCGATCAGGCCGAACAGCGCGGCCTTGACGCAGGAGATGATCACCTCGGGCACCCCGGTGAGCAGCGTGATGCCCGCAGCGAACGCACCCGGGTTGACCCCCTGCACGAAGATCGAGAAGACGTAGCCGCCGACGATCCCGATGATCACCACCAGGCTGTTGAGCAGCAGCGCCACCAGGCCGGAGGCCAGCATGCGCGGGGTGACCAAGCGCTGCACCGGGTTGATGCCCAGCACCTCCATCGCGTCGATCTCCTCGCGGATCGTGCGCGACCCGAGGTCGGCGCACATCGCGGTCGCCCCCGCGCTGGCCACGATGAGCACCGTGACCATGGGACCCACCTGGGTGACCGCGCCGAACGCGGCCCCGGCACCGGACAGGTCGGCGGCACCGAGTTCACTGAGCAGGATGTTCAGCGTGAAGCTGACCAGGACGGTGAACGGGATGGCGACGAGCAGGGTGGGCGCCAGGGACACCCGTGCCACGAACCAGGACTGCAGCAGGAATTCGCTGCCCTGAAACGGGCGCCGGAACAAGAACTTCACGGCGTCGGCGGACATCGACAGCAGTCCCCCGACGCCCTGCATGGGCCCGGACATCCCGGCGCTCAGCGCCGGCAGTCCGATGGACCAGCGGTCCGCGGCCTTGTTCACCATGTGCCGCCGAACCCTTCTTCGATACCGACTGAAACCCTGCCGACTGCGCGGCGAGACACACGTTGACAGCTGGCCGTGGCGTGGGACACACCCCGTCCCATCCACCGGGAAGCACCCGGCACTGCGCTCCGATCGCACGTGAACGTGGACGGCCGGTGTCACACTCGACAGCGACCGCCTCGAACCGACAGGAGTTGCGCTGTGTCCTCTACCTCGGCAGGGTCGTCCTCCCTGGTGCGTTACGCCGATCGACGGGTGCTCGTCACCGGCGGCGGTTCGGGCATCGGGCAGGCGTGCGTGCTGCGCATTCTCGGCGAGGGCGGCCGGGTGGCGGCCGCCGACATCAGCGCCGACGGTCTCGCCGACACCGTGGAGAAGGCCGGCGCTCTCGGCACCGGCCTGACCACGGTCGTGATGGATGTCGGCGACGAAGCCTCTGTGTCGGCCGGGGTGGCCGAGGCGATCACGGCGCTGGGCGGATTGGACACACTGGTCAACGCCGCAGGGATCCTGCGGTCGGCGCACCTGACGGACACCACGCTGGCCGACTTCGAGCAGGTGCTGCGCATCAACCTGATCGGGACGTTCCTGGTCACCCGCGAGGCGATCGCGGCGCTGCACAAGGGCAGCGGCCCTGCCGTGGTCAACTTCAGCTCGACCTCGGCGCAGTTCGCCCACCCCTACATGGCCGCCTACGCCGCGTCCAAGGGCGGGGTGCTGGCGATGACCCACTCATGGGCCCTGGAGTTCGCCAAGGCGGGCATCCGGTTCAATTGCGTTCAGCCCGGCTCTATTTCGTCCGGTATGACCGACGGCACCGGCGCATCCCGGCAGAGCATCGGGCCCGGTCTGCCCGAGGACGCCGACTACACGCTGTTCGGTAAGGTCGCGCCGATGCTGCCACTGGACGGCGGCGCGATCTTCGCCGCCCCGGACGCCGTCGCCGGCGTGGTGGCGATGCTCGGCAGTCACGACGCGTACTTCATCACCGGCACCGAGGTCCGCATCGACGGCGGCTCGCACATGTGATCGGCGCCGCGCCCGAATATCCAAAGGACACACCATGAATATGCACAGAGTCGGCTGGGCGGCGGTGGCGGTGCTCACGCTGGCCTGGGCCGCGCCGGCGGCGCAGGCGGCGCCGTTCTTCGCGAACTATTCGCTGAACATCCAGGGACGGTACGACTTCCACACCTGGACGTGGGCGGTGACCTACTGCATCCCCGCTGCCGAGGACTGCGCCCACATCAAGGCGATACCGATGCCGACCGCGAGGGCGTTCGAGTACAGCGGCGACGCCCGCCTCGCCGACGGCAGGTACACCCTCACCGTCGACGTCCCCGACGGATTGCGGTGCGGAAACGTCTATTACGGTCCGGTGATCCCGACCCGCGACGTGTACGACTGGGATGCCGCGACGTTGCAGGGGACGTTGACCTCGTCGTTCGGCGCAGGCTGCGACGGCGCACCGGGCGGCACGTTCACCTATCCGTTCGCGCTGGTGCGACTCTGATCACCGGGAGATCCGGTCGATCCACGTGATGAACTCCGCGGCGTCGGGGTTCGCGCCGTGCCCTTCATCCCAGTACATGCGGTGGCTGACCGAGGCGCCGGCGGCGGCCGCTGCGGCGGCCAGGTTGGCCGACACGCTCAGCGCGGTGTCGGTGTCGCTGGTGCCGACGCGGATCCACCAGTGCGGCGCCACCTCGGTTTCAGCTCGGGACAGGTGGTACATCGGGTTCATCAGATCGCACAGTTCGGGGATGCCTGCCGCCAGCGGCACCGCGCCGTCGGTGTTTCGGGCCGCGCTGTAGGCGGTGAAGTGGCGCGCGGCGACGGTGCCCGCGCCGAACAGGTTGTTCTCTGCGGTGGACAGGTCGAAGGCGTCGAAGGCGGGCGCGGTCTTGCGTCGGGTGCCGACGTGTCCGACGAAGCCGGTCCAGTCGAACGTCGCTTCACCGGCCGTCCAGGTGATGAACGGGTTCTGCGCGAGGTACCCGGCGCGGTCGTGCTCGGTGAGGTTCGTCAGATAGGTGGTGGCGGCGGGCTGCAGTGAGTGCTCGAGTAGGTAGTGCGGGTAGTTGGCGGCATTCAAGACGCCGAAGTCGTTGAGGCCGTGGATCTCCGCGGCCTTCAGGTACTCCGCGAACTGCGCGCCGAGCGCTGCGGACACCTCCCTGTCGACCTGTCCGCCGGTGGACAGCGGATTGGCACCCCAGTTCCACTCGTAGGCGCCGTCGGCGTGTTCGAGGTCGGTGATGGGACACCACGCACCGCTGGCGTAGATCGCGTCGCCGGCATCGGCTGCACCCAGGTCGTCGAGGTAACCGGCGTAGAGCGGACTGTCGCCGGACGCGCCGAGCAGCGCCGAGAGCGCACCGCCGGCGCTGGTGCCGGTGGACACGATGCGGTCGGTGTCACCCGGCATCGTGGCCGCGTTCGACCGGAGGTACCGGACGGCGGCTTTGAGGTCGACGACCGCAGCCGGGGCGGTGCCGTAGCAGACGCCGTCGGGGGTGACCAGAGTCCTTCCGCGACAGCCTGGTTCGACTGCGACGTAGCCGGCCGCCACCGCCAGCGCAGCGAGGCTCACCAAGTCGCCGCGGGCGTCGACCATGGCGTTGCCGCCGGGTGTCACCTCGCCGCCGGGCAGCCCGGGGGTGGGGGCCCCCTCCTGCCCGCCTCGCCGACGCCGGTGACGTCCTTGACCGAGGCCGGCAGATAGCCGCCCACCGAGTTGGCGAAGACAATCGGTGCGCCGGTGGCGTCGACGGCTCGCCCGTCGATGGCCGTCGGCACGCTGACCACCAGGCTCTGGTAGTCCGCGTCGACCGGATTCGCGACGTAGGTGATCGGGCCGAAGAACCGATAGGTGACCTGCTTGTCGCCTGCGGCGGTCGCGACGGTGGTGGTCTTCTCGGAGAATGCGGCTGGGTCGAACGTGAGGCCCGGCGGCGCCGCGACGGTGGGTGCATCGGGGACCGGGCCCGAGCACGAGGCCGACGCCAGGGTTCCGACCGCGCACCCCAGACCCGCCAGCAGTGCTCTGCGGCTGATCTGCGAGTCGGCCATCGCTGCCTTCTTCGTGGAGCTGCTACGGGTTGCCTCCACCGTACGGACTCGCAGGGCCCGGCGACGGATACCGCGGTTCAGCTCCCCGCACGCCGTCACACGGTCCGGCCGGCGACCCCCGCGGTGAGCAGCTCGTGGGCCGCGGGTCTCCCGTCGAGCAGGCGACTTGTGCGTGCCGCCACCTTCCAGCGTCCGTCGACGCGACACAACCGGAAATGATTGGCGGCCGCGCGCCAGACCACGTACTCCGGCCCGGGCACCCCGTCTCGGGTCGCCCGGGGCTCCCGTTGCGGATAACCGTCGTCTGCCCGCAGCACCACCAGGGACTCGCACACCGCGACGGCGTCGTCTCCGCGGACGGTGACCACTGCCGGGCCGAGGAAGTGGGCGCACCCGTTGGCAACCAGATGACGGTGGTGATCCGAATCCACCATCGCCGCAACGTCGTCGCGGCCTGACATGTGCCAGCCCTCGACGTCGTAAGTGCCGTCGGCGCTCCACAGTGCCGCTGCCGCAACCGCATCCGCGGCGTCCACGCTCGGACCGTAACTCGCGATCAGACGCGCGATCTCCCGCTCGTCCTCGAGGGCCTGCAGGCGCTGTTCCATTCGCCGCAAACGGGTTTCGAGGGCCTCCGGCTCACTTGTCATCGATGCTTCCTTCCCGGGGTGGCTGGGCGCACGGCGTCACAACTCGTCCACGAGAGCACGCAGGCCGGCGAGTTGGTCGCAGTAATCCTCGACCGAGGACGCGGCCACCGAACAGGTGACGCCCGTGGCCCCGGCCGAGCGTAACGTCCGCAACCGGCGCAGGCATTCGTCGCCGGCGCGTGGATCGAGCGGACCGACCGGCAGCACGACGTCGAAACCGTCCGGAATATGGACACCGGCCAGCATCTCGGCGATCTCGGCGGGTCGTAAGCCGAAGGGCATCCAGCCGTCGGCAAGTCCGACCGCGCGACGCAGCGAACGCCTGCTGCGTCCGCCCACCCAGATCGGTACCCGCGGCTGCACGGCGTGAGGTTCGACCGTCATTCCCCGGTAGCGGTGGAACTCGCCCTGGTAGGAGGGCTCGGGCGTAGACAGCGAAGCACGCAGCGCGCGGATCGCGTCGTCGGCCCTGGCACCGCGGTCCTCCCACGCCGCGCCGAGCAGATCGAATTCCGCACGCAACGAGCCGACGCCGACGCCGAGGACCAGCCGCCCGCCGCTGACCCGGTCCAGGGTGCCGTAGCGCTTCGCGATCTCCAGCGGATGGTGATAACCAAGGACCAGCACCGAGGTGGCCAGCCGGATGCGGCTGGTCCGGGCCGCCAGAAATCCGAGGGTGGCCAGCGGATCCCAGTACACCGAACCGCGGACAGCGGCGTCCTCGACAGGAACCGCCACATGCTCCGAACACGTCAGGAAATCGAAGCCGAGTCGGTCCGCGGTTTCGGCGATGCGGGCGACGTCTTCGATACCGGCGCCGGCCTCCCAGGAACTTGCCGCCGCCGGGGTTTGCACCACGACGGGCGTCGACAGTCCGATCAGCATCACTGTAGTTATAGCCGTGTGCGGGGAACATCCCCGGGTCGGGGTTGCACGGAACCGGGGCCGGCGATCTCAGGTGGGCCAAGAGGGGACGTCAGACCGTCTCGGGAAGCGTTGCGCCGGTGGCCAATTCGGCGTACTGGCGCATGAGTCGCAGCGCGGTCGGCCGGTGGATCTGCGGGTCCCGCGCCACGATGCGGTATCCGAAGTAGTCCTCCATCCCCATCAGCGTCATCGCGATGTCGTCGGCCGGATGCGTCAGCGTGAACGCCCCGGATTCCGCGCCGGCGGCCAGCAGATCGGCGTAGAGGCCGACCTGACGGTGGTAGATGCCTTGCACATCGGCGCGCCGGTCGAGTTCGAAACCGGCGGCCAGGACGGCGCGCCAGATGGCACGCCACTCGGCGTCCTCAGGTCCGCTGGGCAGACCCGCGGCGATGGTCACCGCCAGCTGCGCCGGGGGGTCCGCGGCCTCGGCGGCCAGTCGCTGCCGGTCGTCGTAGAACCGGACGTCGGAGCGCAGCGCCAACTCCGACAACAGTTGCGACATGTCCTTGAAGTAGTAGCGCACCGCGTTGGTCGTCAGACCGAGTTCGGCGGCGACGTCGGCCAGCTTGAGGGTGGCCACGTCGTGGTGTTCGATCAGCGCGATCGCGGCATCCATGATGTCGCCGCGCCGTTCTTCCTGCCGATTCGGCCGCCCCACGACGTGGTCACCTCCTCCGCTGTCGGCTCCTCGTCGAAGATATTCTGCCGTTCCGCTTGCGCGGCGCACCACACGGGCGCATAGTTCTTTTCCACTTAGGAAAAGAATCGGAAGAAACGAGCCCACCGAGTGCGTGCCAGAGACCTGGGCCTGGTGATCGGGGAACACCCCACCGGACCTGCCAACGCCATCACCGACGTCGCAGGCGTGCGGGTCGGGCACACGACCCTCGATGCCGACGGTCCCCCGGCCGTCCACACGGGCGTGACCGTGGTCGTCCCACACGACGACATCTGGACCGAGCCGGTGTTCGCCGGCTCCCACCGGCTCAACGGCAGCGGCGAACTGACCGGCCTGGAGTGGATCCGCGAGTCCGGCGAGCTGACCACCGCCATCGGACTGACCAACACCCACAGCGTCGGCGTGGTGCGCGACGAGCTGGTGGCGGCCCAGGTGCGCGCCCGCGGCGAGGGGCTCTACTGGTCGCTGCCGGTGGTGGGTGAGACCTACGACGGCCTGCTCAACGACATCAACGGCTTCCATGTCCGGCCGGAGCACGTGCGCTCCGCGCTCGACAGCGCCTCGGCCGCGCCGCCCGCCGAGGGCAATGTCGGGGGCGGCACCGGCATGATCTGCCACGGTTTCAAGGGCGGCATCGGCACCTCGTCGCGGGTCACCGATACCGCCACCGGCAGGTACACGGTGGGCGTGCTGGTCCAGGCCAATCACGGCCGGCGCGAACGACTCCGGATCAACGGCGTCCCCGTCGGCGAACTCATCGGCCCCTCGGAGGTTCCACTGCCGGACCTGCCGCCCCGCTACGAGCCCGGGTCGGGGTCGATCATCGTCATCGTCGCCACCGATGCGCCCCTTCTCCCCCATCAGTGCACCCGGCTGGCACAGCGCGCGGCGCTGGCGGTGGGTCGCCTGGGCGGCACCGGCGAGCAGTACAGCGGCGACCTCATGCTGGCGTTCTCCACAGGCAATCGCGGAATCCCGCCGTACGCGTGGGACGAGGACGTCAACGTTTCCCGGCCCGAAGTGGCGGTGCGGATGGTCGCGCCCCAGCTGATGACCCGGCTGTTCGATCTGACGATCGAGGCCACCGAGGAGGCCATCGTCAACGCGATGGTGGCCGCGACCACGATGACCGGCCACAACGGCTTCACCGCCCACGCTCTCGATCACGGCCTGCTGCGGCAGGCGCTGGATATCAACCCCCCTTCGTCTCAGGAGATCTCGTGACCACTGCACCCACCCGCACCGAGGGGCGGCGCCTCACCGGGCACCTCGGCCCCGTCGGCATCGTGTTCATGGTCGTCGCGGCGGCCGCCCCGCTGACCGTGATCGGCGGCAACATGCCGTTGGCCATGGGACTGGGCAACGGCGCCGGCGCGCCGATGGGCTTCGTCATCGCCGCACTCGTCCTGCTGGTGTTCAGCGTCGGATTCGTGACGATGACGCCGCACGTGCCTGAAGCGGGCGCGTTCTTCTCCTACGTGACGGTGGGTCTGGGCGAGCGGATGGGCAAGGGCGTCGCGGTGGTCGCGCTGATCGCCTACACCGCCATCCAGATCGGGATCTACGGCTACATCGGCTGGGCCATCAACGACACCGTGATCCACTACGGCGGGCCTGTGATCCCGTGGCCCGTCTACTCTTTCGCCGTTCTCGCGGTCGTCGCCGTGCTGGGTTACCGGCACATCGAGCTCAGCGCGAAAGTGCTGGGGGTGGCGCTGGCGCTGGAGATCGGCATCGTCGTGGTGCTCGACGTCGTGATGGTCGCCAACCCCGGTCCGGCTGGGATCACGTTCGCCTCCTTCGATCCGGCCGTGTTCACCAGCGGCACCATCGGCATCGCGATCCTGTTCGCGCTGACCGGGTTCATCGGGTTCGAGTCCACCGCGGTGTTCCGCGACGAGGCGCGCGAGCCGGCACGCACGATCCCCCGCGCCACCTATGCCGCAGTGATCCTCATCGGCGCCTTCTACGCGATCACGGTGTGGGCCTTCGTGGTTGCCATCGGGCCGGACCAGGTGGGCGCGGTGGCGCAGCGGACCCTCGACGGCGAGGGCAACATGCTGCTCGACACCACCGGTGACATGTTGGGCACCGTCGGTCGCGACATCGTCAACGTCCTGCTGTTGACCAGCCTGTTCGCCTGCGTGCTGTCGTTCCACAACGTGATCGCCCGCTATCAGTTCGTACTGGCAGGCAAGGGACTGCTGCCGGCACGGCTGGCGAAGGTGCATGACCTGCACGAGTCGCCGTCGTTCTCGTCGGTGGTGCAGACCCTGACCGCCGCGGTCATCATCGCGGTGTTGGCACTCCTCGGCATCGATCCACTGGTCGGGGTGTTCGGTTCGATGGCCGGTGTCGCGACCGTCGGCATGGTGACGCTGATGCTCACCACCTCGATCGCCGTGCTGGTGTTCTTCCTGCGGGCGCGGGACCGCGTGTCCGGACGGCTCTGGACGACGCGGATCGCCCCGGCCGTGGCGGTCGCCGGCCTGCTGGCCAGCCTCTGGCTGGTGCTGTCGAACTTCACGCTGGTCACCGGCGGCAGCGCGACATTGAGCACCATCCTGGCCGCGATCCCGTTCGTGGGGCTCGTGCTCGGTTTCGTGGCCTGGCGGCCGTCGCGGTCGTTGTCGTCGACGAACTGATCAGTTGCCGTCGGCCAGGCTGGCGGGCTCGATGCGCTGCCGCGCATCGAGCACCATCAGCGCCACCGTCAGCGACGTCATCGATTCGGCGTCGTCGAGGTCGACGCCCAGGGTCTGTCCGATGGCGGCCAGCCGTTTGTAGAGGGCAGGCCGGCTGATGTGCAGCCGTTGTGCCAGGGCGGCTTTGTTGCCCGCCATGCTCAGGTATTCACGGAGCACGTCGAGGTCCGCGGCGGCACCGACATCGAGCAGTGGCTTGAGTTCTGTCTCGGCGAACCGCTGCACCCGCGGATCGTCACGCAGCAATGTCATCAACCCGCGCAGCCGCACGTCGGAGGCCCGGAAGTACGGCCGTGAACTGTCCCGCATCGCGAGCGCGACCTCCGCGACGTGACCGGCCTCTCCGAGCCCGCGGATCGCGTCGGTGATCTCGGCCTCGGCGGCGCCCACCGCGCACACCGAACGGGTCACCCCGTCGACCCGGCGGAGGTCGGTGCGCAGGCGTGCACCGAGATCGGCGAGCGCCTTGTCCACCCCCCCGCGGGTGGCGTTCAGCGCCAGCAACGCCCCGATCTCTCCGTCGCGGCGGCTGGAGAACACCCCGGTGTGGCCGGCGGCGTTCACGGTGTGCGCGACGGCGTCGAGCAGTGTGACGTTGCGCCGTTGCGCGACGAGTGGATCGGCTGCCACACCGGTGCGCTCGACGCTCACCACGAGCGGGAAGTAGCGTGTCGCCTTGCACAGCCCCAGGGCGTGGGCGCGCGCTGCGGCTTCCCGTTCGTCGGCGACACGACCCTGCAGAACGTCGTCGATCAGTCCGCTCTGCGCCTGCTGATGGAGTCCGGTGTTGTTCCGTTCGACCATGCGGTTGAGCGCCAACGCCGCCGACGCACGCTCGAGCACCATCGTCACCCGCGGCCGGTCGGTGGCGGGCAGCGGCACGATCAGCCGGCCCCACTCCTCGCCCCGCGGCCCGACCGCGGTGAGCGCCCACTGTTCGGGTCCGCCGCCGGTTGTTCGGGTGCGACGCGATCTGTTCTCCCAGTCATCGAGTAGCGCAGCTGTCTTGGCACCGCTGGCCGACACCGCGATGGCCTGGTGCGCGAGGTCCTCCAGCACGACGGGGAGATCGAGGATGCGTGCGGCGGCGTCGACGATCCCGGCCACCGAGGCACGCTTCATGCTGAGTTCGGTGAACGCCTCGTGGACGCGCCGGTCGAACGCGACCTCCTCGTATTGCTCGGCGACGATGCGGCGGTGCACGACCTCGGTCACGTCGACGAACCGGATCTGTCGATGGAGCACGACGAACGCGAGATCGAGTTCGTTGGCCAGTGCTGTCAGGGATTGTGGCGGCGCCGTCGTCGTCGATCCGAGCTCGACGACGACTCCGAGGGCGCCGGCGTCGGCGAGACCCTGCAGATAGCGTTTCGGCTTGCCTCCGAGCCCTGAACCGGTGGTCAGCACCAGCTCACCGCCCTGCAGCAGGGACGACAGATCGGCCACCCCGCCGACATGGAGCCAACGCACCGGCTCCGACCAGCGACACGCGCTCAGGACCTCCGGTGACCCACGCTGCACGACGGGGAGATCGATGACCTCTCCCACAGTGATCGCCATTTACATAGTGTAAGCAGCGCGCGCGAGATCGATACGGAGTGCAAGGGCGCAGCGCGCCCGCGCGGCTCCACACTGGATGCACCCCCGGTGCACGACGCCGGCAGATGACGAGGCGACGAGGAGCCATTTCATGACGACGACCATCTCCCATTGGGTCGACAACGCCCTGTTCGCGGGCAACGGTGGCGCTTCGGCGCCGGTGACGAATCCGGCCACCGGGGCGGTGACCGGTCAGGTCGCGTTGGCCTCGGTCGCCGACGCTCAGAAGGTGATCGATGCCGCTGCTGCGGCGTTCCCGGCCTGGCGCGACACCTCCCTGGCCAAGCGCACCCAGATCCTGTTCGCCTTCCGCGAGCTGTTGAATGAGCGCAAGGGTGAGCTGGCCGAGATCATCACCGCCGAACACGGCAAGGTCGTCTCCGACGCCCTGGGCGAAGTGTCGCGCGGCCAGGAAGTCGTGGAGTTCGCCTGCGGCATCCCCCACCTGCTCAAGGGCGGGTTCACCGAGAACGCCTCGACCAACGTCGACGTGCACTCCATCCGCCAGGCCCTGGGCCCGGTCGCGATCATCTCCCCGTTCAACTTCCCCGCCATGGTCCCGATGTGGTTCTTCCCCATCGCCATCGCCACCGGCAACACCGTCGTGCTCAAGCCCAGCGAGAAGGACCCGTCGGCCTCGCTGTGGCTGGCCAACCTGTGGAAAGAAGCCGGCCTGCCCGCCGGGGTGTTCAACGTGCTGCACGGCGACAAGACCGCCGTCGACGAACTGCTCACCAACCCCAAGATCAAGTCCGTGTCCTTCGTCGGGTCCACCCCGATCGCCCAGTACGTCTACGCCACCGGCACCGCCGCCGGCAAGCGCGTCCAGGCTCTGGGCGGGGCCAAGAACCACGCCGTGATCCTGCCCGACGCCGACCTGGACCTGGCCGCCGACGCCATGGTCAACGCCGGGTTCGGCTCGGCCGGGGAACGCTGCATGGCGATCTCGGCGTGTGTGGCCGTCGGACCGATCGCCGACGACCTGGTCGCCAAGATCACCGAACGCACCACCGGCCTCAAGATCGGTGACGGCACCAAGGACTCCGACATGGGCCCCCTGGTCACCAAGGCCCACCGCGACAAAGTCGCCTCCTACATCGACGCCGGCGAAGCCGCCGGCGCCAAAGTCGTCGTCGACGGCCGCACCGTATCCGCCGACGGCGGCGCTGACGGGTTCTGGCTGGGCCCCACCCTGCTCGACAACGTCACCCCCGACATGAGCGTCTACACCGACGAAATCTTCGGCCCCGTCCTGTCAGTGGTCCGTGTCGAGACCTACGAGCAGGCCCTGGAACTGATCAACACCAACCCCTACGGCAACGGCACCGCGATCTTCACCAACGACGGCGGCGCAGCCCGCAAGTTCCAGAACGAGGTCGAGGTCGGCATGGTCGGCATCAACGTCCCCATCCCCGTCCCGATGGCCTACTACAGCTTCGGCGGCTGGAAAGCCTCCCTATTCGGCGACAGCCACGCCCACGGCATGGACGGCGTGCAGTTCTTCACCCGCCAGAAAGCCATCACCACCCGCTGGCTCGACCCCAGCCACGGCGGCATCAACCTCGGCTTCCCCGAAAACGCCTGACCCCCAACACCACTGCGCGAGCGTGCGTGTCTGCAGCCGACACCCGGTGTGTCGCCCGCAGAACACGCACGCTCGCGGTGGTGAGCCCCATCCCCTGCCACGCGGGTCCCATATCCCGCCCCGCACTCACTTTCTCGTCGAAGGATCGCCAGTGACCATCACCGAACAGCCCACCTCGAGCGCCGCGCTGCCCACCGGCGAAGACCTCGACGCCGCGATCGCCCGCGGGCAACGCGCCTACGAGCTCGATCGCAAGCACGTGTTCCACTCGTGGTCGGCGCAGGCGCAGATCAAGCCGATGACGGTGCTGGCCGCGCAGGGGTCCTACGTGTGGGACGGTGACGGCAACAAGCTGCTCGACTTCTCGTCGCAGTTGGTGAACACCAACATCGGCCATCAGCACCCGAAGGTCGTGGCCGCCATCGCAGAGCAGGCCGCGACTCTGTGCACGATCGCGCCTCAGCACGTCAACGACGCGCGCTCGGAGGCGGCCCGGCTGGTTGCCGAGCGCACGCCGGGCGACCTGAATCGGGTGTTCTTCACCAACGGCGGCGCCGACGCCGTCGAGCACGCGGTGCGGATGGCCCGGCTGCACACCGGCCGCTACAAGGTGCTGTCGCGCTACCGCTCCTACCACGGCGGCACCGAGACCGCGATCAACCTCACCGGTGACCCCCGCCGCTGGCCCAACGACCACGGCAACGCCGGCATCGTGCACTTCAACGGCCCGTTCCTCTATCGCTCCACGTTCCACGCCGACACCGAGGAGCAGGAAACCCAGCGGGCGCTGGAACATCTCGATCGTCTGATCCAGATGGAAGGCCCGTCGACGATCGCGGCGATCATCCTCGAATCGGTTCCCGGAACGGCCGGCATCATGGTGCCCCCGCCCGGATACATGGCCGGTGTCCGAGAGATCTGCGATCGCCACGGCATCGTGTTCATCGCCGACGAGGTGATGGCCGGATTCGGCCGTACCGGTAAGTGGTTCGCGATCGAGAACTTCGACGTGGTGCCGGATCTGATCACCTTCGCCAAGGGCGTCACCTCCGGCTACGTCCCGCTCGGCGGCGTCGCGATCAACGACGCGATCTACTCGACCTTCGCCGACCGCGCCTACCCGGGCGGTCTCACCTACTCCGGGCATCCGCTGGCCGCCGCCTGTGCGGTCGCGACGATCAACGCCATGGAGGACGAGGGCATGGTCGCCAACGCGGCCCGCATCGGCGAGCAGATCCTCGGCCCGGGCCTGCGGGATCTCGCCGCCCGCCACCGTTCCGTCGGCGAGGTCCGCGGCCTCGGGGTGTTCTGGGCGATCGAACTGGTCGCCAACCAGGCGACCCGCGAGCCGCTCGCGCCCTACGGCGGATCCAGCCCCGCGATGGCCGCGGTGCTGGCGGCGTGCAAGTCCGGCGGCATGCTGCCCTTCGCGAACTTCAACCGGATCCACGCGGTGCCGCCGTGCAACGTCACCGATGACGAAGTCGCCGAAGGACTTCGGATCCTCGACGCCGCGCTGAGCGTGGCCGACGAGTACACCGTCTGACCGAGGTCCGCTCGCTTCTCCTGCTCCAGCGCCTATGCAGATCGCGGCTCCGCGATCCGCATAGGCGCTGTGCTGTTTCCCCGTCCAAAAAGAACGCGCCGTAGAAGAACGCGAGGCGCACACTCGCCCAACCTTGCGGGTGAGCGAAACCCGCTCGGGCGACACCCGATCCGGTGAGCACCCCCCAACGACAACGAGGACCGGCCGCCGATGGCGGGCCGGTCCTCGTCGCGTATGACTGCGATCAGGGCTGCGTCTGCCCCGGGATCCCCTCGTAGGCGATATCGCCGGTCTCCAGGTTCTTCTTGATCAGCTCGGACAAGCCGTCGAGGAACTGCTGCCGCTCGGTCACCACGTGCTCGATCGCGACGTCGACGTTCTCCTTGGTGATGGCGGGCATGATGTACACCGGCTCGGTGTTGACTTCCTCGCCCTTGGCCAACGCGTTGGCCACGGCAAGGCCCGCCGCCAGCTCGACGGTGCCGTTCTGCAGCGACGTGCCGATGAACTCACCGCTCTTGACGGCGTTGAGACCGTCCTCGATGCCGTCGATACCCACGATCGGCACGTCGGTGCGGCCGGACTCCTTGAGGGCCTGCAAGGCCCCGAGACCCATGTCGTCGTTCTCGGCGACCACACCGTTGATCTGGTTGCCGAAACCGGAGATCCAGTTCTTCATCTTGTTGACGGCCTCGTCGCGCTTCCAGTTCGCGGTGTCCATGGCCAGCACCTTGATATCCGGGTAGTTGGCCAGCACGTTGTTGATGCCCTTGGTGCGGTCGATCTCACCGGACTGCCCCAGCGGGCCCTGCAGGATCACGATGTTGCCGCGACCACCGAGCGCATCGGCCATCATCTGCATTTCCTGCTCACCGGCGGCCACATCGTCGGGCTGCACGCTACCGGCGACGTCCGGGCTGTTCAGCGCCGCGTTCACCGGCACCAACGGAATGCCCTTCTCCTTGGCGGTGGCCACCTGCGGGCCCAACGAATCCGCCTGCACCGGAACGACGATGATCGCGTCGACACCCTGGTTGATCATCGAGTCGACCTGGTTGGCCTGGGTGGAGACGTCCAGATTGGCCGAGTTCCAGATCAGTTCGATGTTGTTGTCCTTGGCGTAGGCCTCCATGCCTTCCTTGCCCGCGGTGATGAACGAACTCATGTCGTACACCGAGACACCGATGCGGGTGGTGTCGTTGTTGGCCGTCGTGTCACCCGCGCCGCAGGCGGTCAGCCCGAGGCCGAGGGCGCCCACCGAGGCGATCGCCGCGATTCTGGTGGTGAGTCTCATGTCATTCTCTCTTTTCGATTGCAGTGTTTCGACGGTGAAAGACTGTGCGCGGGTCAGCGTTCGAGTGAAGTCAGGTTCGCCTCCTGGATGACCACACGTCGACCGCGACCGCGGCGACGATCAACACGCCCTTGATGACGTCCTGCCAGTACGCAGGAACCACGAGGATGTCGAGACCGTTGTTCAGCGTCATGATCATGAACAGGCCCAACGTCGTACCCCAGATGCTGCCGCGTCCACCCATCAAGCTGGCGCCACCGATCACCACGGCGGCGATGGCGTCGAGTTCGTAACCCTGTCCGAGGTTCGGCGGACCGGAGATGACACGCGAGGCCAGCATCACGCCGGAGAGGCCGGCGAGCAGACCCGAGAACGCATACACGCTGAACAGCACGTTCTTGGCATTGATGCCGGCGAGTTCGGCGGCGTTACGGTTGCCGCCGACGGCGTACACGCGCATCCCGTAGGAGGTGCGCTTCATGATGATGGCGAGCGCGACGATGCCGATGATCATCAGCAGCACCGGGATCTGCAGGCCGAGGATCTTGGTGTTCGCGATCGAGCCGAATTCGGCGGGGAGGCCGTTGATCGGTGCGCCACCGCCGATGACGTAGGCGACGCCGGAGCCGGCGGTCAACGTGCCCAGCGTCGCGATGAACGGCGGCACGTTGATGCGCGACACCAGGACTCCGTTGATGCAGCCGAATGCGAGCCCGACGGCCATCGCCACGGTGACCGTCATCCAGACCTGCCCGGGGTTGGCCTTGGCCGTCGCCGCCCCGGCCATCGCCGACACCGCGATCACGCTGCCCACCGACAGGTCGATGCCGCCGGTGAGGATCACCAGCGTCTGGCCCAGGGCGATCAACGCGAAGGGGGCGGCCGCGACCAGGATGGTGACGAGATTCTCGGGTGTCGCGAAACGCGCGCTGCGGTAGCTGAAGTAGGCGATCACCAACAGCACGACGATCACCATCGAGTAGCGCAGCAGAGTATCCGAGATCCATTGCCGGGAGAACAGTTTCACCGGTTCCCCGGTGACCGGCGACGCCACGGTCGGAGCCTTGGCGGGCCCGGGTGGCTGCTGGTCTGCGTCGACGTCGGTCGTCATGGTGCCTCCTGCTGCGTCGTGGTCTTGGGTCCGCCGTCCAGCGCGGTCGCCAGGCGGAACACGGATTCCTGTACTTCGGGATGATCGAGTGCATCGCGGTCGAGCTCGCCGACCAGGGTGCCGCCCCGCATGACGAAGGCCCGGTGTGAAAGGCCGACGACCTCGGGCATATCCGACGACGCCATCAGCACCGCCATTCCCTGGGCCGCGAATTCGGTCACGATGCGGTAGATCTCACTGCGCGCACCGACGTCGACCCCTCGGGTCGGCTCGTCGAGCAGCAGCACGTTGACGTCGCCGGTGAGCCAGCGCGCGAGCACCACCTTCTGCTGGTTGCCGCCGGACAGTGTGCCGACCTCCTGGCTGAGCCCGCGGCTGCGCAGTCGCACCGAGGACATCACCTCCGACACCGCCTTGGTACGGGCTTTGCCGCGCAACCAGCCGGCCACTGAGAACGACGACAACCGCGGCAGGGTCCCGTTGTCCAGCACGCTCATCGACAGCACGGCACCGGACAGTTTGCGGTCCTCGGGCACGATCGCCATACCGGCGGTGATCGCCGCGGCGGGATGATTGCGCTTGACGGCCTTGCCCCGCACGGTGATGACGCCGCCGGTGCTGGTGCGGGCACCGAAGATCGCTTCCAGCAGTTCGGTTCGCCCGGCGCCGACAAGACCTGCCAGCCCGACGATCTCGCCTGCCTTCACGGTGAACGACACGGGCCCGGTCGCGCCCTCGACCTGCAGGTCGCGCACTTCGAGCACCGTCTCGGAGCCCGGCGTCGGCCGCTCGGGGAACAGCGCGTCGAGTTCGCGGCCGATCATCGCGGTGACGATCTCGTCGTCGGTGACGTCGTCGATGCCCTTGTCGAGGATCAGCCCGCCGTCGCGCAGCACCACGACCCGGTCGGCGATGGCGCGGATCTCGGCCATCTTGTGGGTCGTGTAGACCATCGCGACTCCGTGCTCGCGCAGGGTGCGGACCACTTTGTAGAGGCCTTCCACCTCTCGTTCGGAGATCGCCGACGTGGGTTCGTCGAGCATGACCACCCGGGCGCCGGCACGGGCGGCCTTGACGATCTCGACGATCTGACGCAAGCCGACGGGCAGGCTGCCCATCCGCGCGGAGGGGTTGATCTCGATGCCGAACACCCCGAGCGCGTCGCGCGCCTCGTCGATCATCGCTCGCCGGTTCAGGAACGGGCCGATCTTGAGTTCCCTTCCGACGAAGAGGTTCTCGTAGACCGTCATGTCCTCGATCGAGGCCAGTTCCTGCGGCACGATCGCCACTCCGTGACGCACGGCGTCTTTGGGGTTGCCCGGGGTCAGGGTGGTGTCTCCGACCTCCACCACGCCGCGATCGGCGGTGTACTGCCCGCTGATGATCTTCATCAGCGTCGACTTACCCGCCCCGTTCTCTCCGGCCAACGCGGTGACGGTGCCGGGCTGCAGTTCCAGCGCGACACCTTTGAGCACCGGCACTCCGCCGAAGCTCTTGTGGATGTCGGTGCAGCGCAGCTGCGACTGCGTGGCGGTGCCCGGTGCCTGTGCCGCGTTCACCTGGGCGCCACGATCGATTTGAGGCTGGCGGGATCGGAGTCGCTGTCGAGGGCCTCACCGACATGCTCCAGGTCGTAGCGCCCTGTCACCATGCCGTCCAGGTCGACGGCACCGCTGGCGACGAGATGGATTGCGGCGGGCCAGGTGTCGGTGTAGCGGAATACCCCGGTCACGGTGATCTCGCGGTTGGCGATGTGGCTGACCGGCAGTGCGTATTCGTCGGCGCCCATTCCGACCAGCACCACATGTCCGGCCGGCCCGACGGCTTTGATCCCGCTGACGACGGCGGCCGGTACACCGGTGGCGTCGACGAAGGCATCGACCGGGTCGATCGCCGCGACGTCCACGACGGTGGGGTCGAGCGCCTCGGTCGCGCCGAACTGCAGCGCTTTCTCCCGGCGCTCCGCGACGAGATCGGTGACGACGATGCGCGATGCGCCGAAGGCCCGGGCGGTCTGCGCGCAGATCACGCCGATGGGTCCCGCACCCGCGATCAGGATCGACGTTCCCGGGGCGACCTGCGCCTTGCGCATCGTGGCGATCGCGACCGACAGCGGTTCGAGCAGCGCCGCCGCCTCGTCGGAGATCGTATCGGGTACCGGATGAGCCATGTCGTCGTCGATGAGCACGTACCGGCAGAAGGCTCCGTCGACGGGCGGGGTGGCGTAGAACTCCATGTGCGGGCACAGGTTGTAACGCCCGGCCTTGCACTGCGTGCAGCGGCGGCACGGGTGCTGCGGCTCGACCGCGACACGCTGGCCGATCCGGCCCGGGTCGACCCCCGCCCCGACAGCGGCGATGCGGCCGGACAATTCGTGCCCGAGGACCATGGGCTCGTCGACGACGAAATCGCCGATGCGGCCGTGCAGGTAGTAGTGCACGTCGGAGCCGCACACGCCGACGGCGGCGACCTCGACGAGGACCTGACGTTCGCCGGGCGTCGGTACCGGGCGGTCCACGATCTGTAGGCTTCGTACACCCGTCATGACGCTGGCCCGCATGGTGGCCGGCACGGGTTCGACCGCAGCGGTCATTTCGATCCCCTTCGTCGATGCCGACGGCCTGCCGATGCTCGTCCGACCGCCGCGCTCATTTGTCGCACTTGTTGGCCTCTGAATGCTTGTGACCAGGATCATTGTCTCCGCTATGCTCATGTGTCAAGCGACCCCGCTCATATGAGCGCACCCCCGCCAGTCGCCTAGGAGGGCGTCATGGGACCCGACGAGTTGTTCCAGCGCGCAGTGATCGCACGCCGCTACTACCTCGAGGGTCGCACCCGTGTCGAGATCGCCGAGGAGTTCGGCCTGTCCCGGTTCAAGGTGGCCCGGATGCTCGAGGAGGCCCTCGAAACCGGGATGGTGGAAATCACGGTCCACGATCCGGGAGCTCTCGACGTCGAATTGTCGACTGCACTGCAACGCAAGTACTCCCTGCAGCACGTGTATGCGGTCGCCGCGGAGTCCAAGAATGCCGCCGACAAAATCGAGGCCGTCGCCAAGGCGATGGCCGACCTGTTGCAGTCGATCCTGCGCGACGACGACGTCGTCGGCGTCGACTGCGGCAGGACCATGACCCACATCGCGCCCTACCTCGGGTCACTGCCGAAGTGCGACGTGGTGCAACTGACCGGGTTGGCCGGCGCCATCTCCTATAACGGCGCGGACCTGACCCGGCGCATCAGCGAGATCACCGGCGGCACGTCGTGGCCGCTCTATGCACCACTGGTGGTGTCCGACGCCCGAACGGCCAAGAGCCTCGCGAGCAGCCAGCAGATCCAGGACACCTGCGCCCAGCACGCGAACGTCACCTGCGCGCTGGTCTCCGTCGGCGCGTGGGGGCCGGACACCTCCCAGGTGTATCCCTCGCTTCCCGTCGCGGAGGCCACCGCTTTGCAGGCCGCCGGCGTCTGCGCCGAGACGTGCGCTCTGCTGCTCGATGCCGACGGGAACAGGATCGGCGACCTGGACGAACGCCGGATGGGTATCAGCGAGCAGACGCTGCGCGCGATCCCGACGGTCATCGCACTCAGCACCGGTTCGGCGAAAATCGAGGCGACCAGGGCTGTACTGAGATCCGGCCTGATATCGGCACTCGTCACCGACACCGAGATCGCGACCGCGATGCTCACCTGAATACCCTGACATCACCGACGATCAACGACGAGGACAAGGACGGACATGACATCGAACACCGAACCCGTTGTGGACCTGAGCTTTCCGCTCAGCGACAAGGTTGCGCTGGTGACCGGCGGCGGCTCCGGCATCGGGGCCGCGATCGTCGCGGCGTTCGCGGCCAAGGGCGCCCGCGTGGCCGTCGTCGACCTCGACGGGGACGCCGCTGCGGCGCGGGCCGCCGAAGCCGGACCGGACAGCCGCGGATTCGCCTGCGACGTCGCCGATCCCGCGGCCATCACCACGACCGTGGATTCCGTGGTCGACGCGTTCGGGCGCATCGACATCCTGGTCAACAGTGCCGGGGTCGTCATGCTGGCTCCCGCCGAGGATCTGCCGATCGACGCCTGGGACAAGACCATCGACATCAATCTCAAGGGCACCTTCCTGATGTGTCAGGCCGTGGGCAGGCACATGCTCGAGGCGGGCCGCGGCGCAATCGTGAACATGGCGTCTCAGGCGGCAACGGTCGCCCTCGATCAGCACGTCGCCTACTGCGCGTCGAAATTCGGTGTGGTCGGGGTCTCGAAGGTGCTCGCCGCCGAATGGGGTCCCCGCGGTGTCCGGGTCAACACGATCTCGCCGACAGTGGTGCTCACCGACCTCGGCCGCAAGGCCTGGGAAGGGCCGCGCGGCGATGAACTGAAGAAGCTCATCCCGATGGGCCGCTTCGCGTATCCCGACGAGATCGCCGCGGCTGCGGTGTATCTCTCCTCCGACGCGGCGGGCATGATCACCGGCGCCGACCTGCTCATCGACGGCGGCTACACCATCAAGTGAGTCGGACGGCGGCGTCGGCGGTGGACGTCACCGACCCACCGAAGCGATCCTTCACACACCTGAAGGATCCGTTCACACGGGTTGGCCGCGGCGGCGAAATGGCGCAGAGTCGTCTCATGCTTCCCGTGCTCGATCTGGCCACCGCCGAGTCCGACCCCGACACGTTTCGTGTCGCGCTTCGGGAGGCGGCCCACACGTCAGGATTCTTCTATCTGACCGGGCACGGCGTCCCCGACGCGCAGATCGCCGAGATCCTTTCGCTGGCGCGGCAGTTCTTCGATCTGCCGCGCGACGAGAAGAATGAGATCAGCCAGCTGAAAAGTCCGCAGTTCCGCGGCTACTCACGACTGGGCGGCGAGTTGACGAACGGCCTGGTCGACTGGCGCGAGCAGATCGACATCGGGCCTGAGCGGGACACGATCCCGGCCGCCGAGGGTTATTGGCGGTACAGGGCCCCAACCTGTGGCCGGCACGGCCGACGGGTTTCCGGTCGGCGTTCGAACGGTGGGACGCCGCGTTGTCGGCCGTGGGGCTGCGACTGCTGCGGCACTGGGCCGTCTCGCTGGGCGCCGCCGAGGACCTGTTCGACGCGGCATTCGCCGATCGGCCCGCCACGCTGATCAAAGTGGTCCGCTACCCGGGCACCGCCGACACCGCGCAGGGCGTCGGCGGCCACAAGGATTCCGGGGTGCTGACCCTCCTACTCGTCGAGCCCGGATCGGTGGGCCTTCAGGTGGAGCTCGATTCCGGGGAGTGGGTCGACGTGCCGCCGCTGCCTGGGGCGTTCATCGTGAACATCGGCGAACTGCTCGAGGTGGCCACCGGCGGTTATCTGCGCGCCACCCAGCATCGGGTGCTCGCCCCGGAACCGGGCACCGATCGCGTCTCCATCCCCTACTTCCTCAATCCGGCACTCGACGCCCTCGTCCCGATCATCACGTTGCCGCCGGAGTTGGCGGCGCTGTCCCGCGGGGTGGAGGCCGATCCCGACAATCCGATCTTCCACACCTACGGCGAGAACGCGTGGAAGTCGCGTACCCGCGCCCATCCCGACGTCGCCGAGCTGCATCACGGCATCGTTCCTGCCAGGCCGCTGCCGGTCATTTGAGGGTTGCCGTCCCGCTGATTTCAACCCTGTCCGGGGGCCGTCCGCGGTTCTAGCGTTCGCGACGTGTTCGATGTGCGCCGTCTTGTGGTCCTGCAGGAGATCGCCCGCGCCGGGTCGCTGAGCGCGGCTGCGGCGGCGCTGAGCTACACCACTTCGGCGGTGTCGCAACAGGTCGCCGCGCTGGAGCGCGATCTCGGCTGCACGTTGCTGCAGCGTGGACCGTCGGGGACGCGCCTGACCGAGGCCGGCGCGCGTCTTCTTGAGCACGTGCCGGTGATCCTCGGCGCGATCGCCGCCGCGGAGCAAGACCTCACCGAGTTGAGCACCTCGCGGCGCGGCGTCCTGCGGATCGCGTCGTTCGCCAGCGCCGCCGCCGCCATCCTGCCCCCGGCGATCGCGCGGGTCCGGGCCGCGTTGCCCGGCGTCGAGGTTGAGCTGGTCGCTGCCGATCCAGACGATGGCGTCGACCTGCTGCGGGCGGGGGACGCGGACGCCGCGATGGTCACCGAGGTGCCCGGCGACCGCCCCGAGTATCCGGGGATCGCCACTGTCGGTGTCTACGACGACGAGTTCTTCGCCGTGCTCCCGCTCTCCCACCGCCTCGCCGAGCGCGCCGAGGTCCCGCTGGCCGCGCTGGCCCGGGAGAACTGGGTGGTCAGCTCCCAGACAGGAGCCTGCCCCGACACGCGTGTCTTTCGAAATGCCTGCAAGCGCGCAGGTTTCGAACCGTCGGTGACCTTCCGCGCCGAGGATTACTCGACGGTTCAGGGTTTCGTGGCAGCAGGTCTCGGCGTATCGCTGGTGCCGTCGCTCGCCGCCGCGCAGGCGCGACGCGACGTGGCCGTGCGCAGAGTCACCGGCCATCGGCCACTGCGCCGGGTCTCCGTGGCCACGGTGTCCGCCCCGACTCCGGGCAGCATGCTCGCCGCAGTGGTCGGCTTGATCACCGCCGCCGGCTCCCGGCTCTCCGACGACGGTGTGTACAGCGTTCCTGCACACGTTTCCAGCGTCGCTTGAACCATCTCGACCCAGACACCCCGGCTCCGTAGTTTCCGTGGCGCACCACAACGTGAGGAGCTCACCGATGACCACCGTCGAGACCACCGTTCCCGTTCTTCGGACCGGCGAGCAGGCACTGGCCACGGCGTCCGCCGTCGCCGCCGAGATCGCCGCGGGAGCGGCGCAGCGCGAACTGGACGGTGCGCTGCCGACCGAGGCGCTGGCCCGCATCGGCGAGTCGGGGTTGTTGGGCATCCTGGTCCCGGCCACGTTCGGCGGACCGGACCTGCCCCGCTCGACAGCGGTCGAGGTGCTGCGCATCCTCTCGCGCGCCGACTCAGCGGTCGGCCAGTTGCTGTTGGCCCACTTCGTCATCAACGCAGCGATCCGCGGCCTCGGCGACACCGAACCCGCACCGACGATCTATGCCGACGTGCTGGCGGGCGCACAGCTGGGCAACGCCTCGGTGGAGCGCGGGACGCGCCTGAGCGTCGACCGAAACACTGTGCTGCGCAGAGGCTCCGACGACGCCTGGGTGCTCAACGGCGTCAAGTATTACGCGACAGGGTCACTCGGTGCGACGTGGATCGCGGTGGCGGCGCGCATCGACGGCACCGACCACGGCGCCACGGTCTTCGTGCGGCCCACCGATCCCGGGGTGGCGCTGAACCTGGATCGGTGGTCGTCGTTCGGCCAGCGCGGCACGGCCAGCGGCGAGGTCGTCCTCGACAACGTCCCGGTGGCCGAGCAGTACATCATCGACGAAGGCCCCGATCCCGATCCGGTCACCGCCCCGCCGTCGGTGCTGGGCGCCTTCGATCAGGCGCTGCACACCGCGATCGACGTCGGGATCGCCAGGGCGGCACTGGAGGACGGCGCCCATTTCATCGCCACCCGCAGCCGGCCGTGGTTCGAGGCGGGCGTCGACCGGGCCGCCGACGAACCGCACGTCATCCGCCGCATCGGCGAACTGACCGCCAGGCTTTATGCGCTGGAAGCGCTGCTGGCCCGCGGGTCCGCGTTGGTCGACGAGGCTTTGAGCCTGCCGGAGGTGACCCGCGTCGCCGCCGCGCAGGCCTCCCTTCAGGTCGCCGCCGCCAAAGCGCTCGCCCAGGAGTTCGCCGTCGAGATCGCCGGCGGGGTACTGGAACTCGCCGGCACCTCGGCCACCGACGCCGAGTTCGCGCTCGACCGCCACTGGCGGAACGTCCGCGTGCACACCCTGCACGACCCGGCCCGCTGGAAATACGTCCACCTCGGCCGGCACACCCTCGACGGCACCGTTCCCCCACGCCTCGGCCTGCTTCTCTGAAACCTAAGGAAAAGTCGATGACCAGTTTCTACCTCACCGGCAGCATCAACGTCCCCACCACCGAGGCCGCCTTCCGGCTGGTCGGCGAGCGGCTCCAGCCAGGGGTGACGCGGGTACCCGACGGGGAGCCCGGCGACCGCGCCAACTGGGTGTTGGTGCACTCGTCGCAGTTCCTGTCCAACCCCACTCTCGATTCCGACGGGGTACGCGCCCGGGTTCGGCCGGGAACGGCGGTGGTCTTCGGCGACATCGACTACCACACCTCGGCCATCGCGTCCTATCACGAGTTCCGGGCCGCGCGGGATGCCGGCGTGCTCGCCGATGATTCCCGGTTCCTGGTATCGATCGCCACGCCACTCAACGCGGTGAACTCGTTCGTGGAGTTCGACTCTCGGGTCGAGGTGGCGCTGGCCTACGAACATGCGCTGCGCCGCAGCGTCGATGCGATCCAGGACGCTGTCCCGCACACCGACCTCGCCGTCCAGTGGGACCTACCCACCGAGCTCGCCACGATCGAGGGCTGGTTCCCGAACCCCTACGGTGACACCGAGCCGATCTTCGCGGCCACCGCTCGGCTCGCGCAGTGGGTGGCTGACGACGTCGATCTGACGTTCCACCTCTGCTATGGGGACTCCAAGTTCGGGGCGTCCCCGTTCATGGGTGAGCCGCCGAGCGACGAGGCCGCCGCGCGCGGCGGACGGCACATCCTGCCCCGGGACGCGTCGGCGATCGTCGCGCTGGCCAACGGATTGTCCCGGCATATCACCCGCCCGATCAACGCGATTCAGGCCGCGACCGTGGCGGCGTGGACACGGCGGGCGCATTGGCAGCCACTGGCGGACCTCGCCGTGGAACCGCACACCGAGTTCTACCTCGGTCTCGTCCACGCCGAGGACGGGGCGGCCGGCGCACGGCGCCGCGCGGCGATCGCCGCCGAATTCCTGCCCTCCTTCGGCCTGTCCACCGAGTGCGGGCTGGGCCGGACTCCGCCGAACAGCTCGAAGCAGTGCTCGAAGCCTGGCGCGAACTGCACGGTAGCCTCCAACCGGCGCTCGCCGGCTGACAGGGGCTCTCTTGGTCGACCACGACTACTACGACTTCGACCTGGGTGGGTACTCGCGCCCAGTGACGACCTCCTCGGCCGAGGCTCAGCGATGGTTCGACCGTGGCTTGAACTGGACGTTCGGCTACAACCACGAGGAGGCGGCGCACTGCTTCGAGCAGGCGCTGGCCCACGATCCGGGATGTGCGATGGCGTGGTGGGGGCTGGCCTATGTCGCGGGCCCGAACTACAACAAGCCGTGGGAATTATTTGACGACAACGAGATTCAGGAGACGTTGACCCGCACCCGGCACGCGTGCGCGGCGGCACTGGCGCGGTCGGTCGACGCATCGCCGGTGGAGCGGGCGTTGATCGCGGCACTGCAAGCGCGATATCAAGCCGAGACACCGGGCGATCTGGACGGCTGGAACGAGCAGTACGCCGAGGCGATGCGCTGCGTCTACGCGACGTTCGGCGACGATCCCGACGTCGCGGCACTGCTCGCCGAAGCGCTGATGAATCTGACGCCGTGGAACATGTGGGATCCCCGCACCGGCGAACCGGTCGGCGGAGCAGCCACGCTGGAATGCCGAGCGTTGCTGGAGAACGCGATCCAGCATCGACGCGACCGCGGCCTTGCGCCGCATCCGGGCCTGTGGCATCTGTACATCCACCTGATGGAGATGTCACCGACCCCGGAGGCCGCGTTGCGCGTCGGCGACGAACTGCGGCGGCTGGTACCGGACTCCGGGCATCTCGCGCACATGCCCACCCACATCGACGTGCTGTGCGGCAACTACCAGGACGTCGTGGACTGGAACAGCGTCGGCATCGACAAGGACGTCAAGTACTGGCGCTACGCCGGAGCACACAACTTCTACTCGAACTACCGCGTGCACAACTATCACTTCAAGCTCTACGGCGCGATGCTGCTGGGCCAGTACCGACCGGCGATCGAGGCGGTGCGTGGGATGCGCGAAACCATCCCCGTTGAGCTCGTGCACATCGAGAGCCCGCCGATGGCCGACTGGCTGGAGGGCTACATGTCGATCGGGACGCACGCGCTGGTGCGGTTCGGCCGCTGGCAGGAACTCATCGACACCCCGCTGCCGAAGGATCCGTCGCTGTTCTGCATGACCGCCGCGATGAACTACTACGGCAAGGGAGTGGCCCACGCCGCGCTGAAGCAACACGATCAGGCCCGCGCGGCTCAACGGCTCTTCGAGCAGACCGCGGCCACGGTCGCCGAATCTCGGCACCTGCACGTGGTGATGTGCGTCGACATCCTGGGCGTCGCTAGAGAAGTCCTGGCCGGCGAGATCGACTACCACAGCGGCGCCTACGATTCCGCGTTCCGGCATCTGCGTCAGGCGGTGCGCAACGAAGACACCCTGCCCTACGACGAACCGTGGGGATGGATGATGCCCAGCAGGCACGCCCTCGGCGCGCTGCTGCTCGAGCAGGGCCACGTCGACGATGCGGCACGCGTTTACGAAGCCGACCTCGGCCTCAATGACGATGTACCGCGGTCCAACCGGCACCCGAACAACGTCTGGGCGCTGATCGGGCTACACCGCTGCTACGAACTCCTCGGCCGCGGCGCTCAGGGCCGGGTGATCAAACCGCTGCTCGACGTCGCGCTGGGTCGGGCCGATCCCGAGGTGCGGTCGTCGTGTTTCTGCAGCCGGTCGTCGGAGCCGGGCGGGATTTCGCCGTGTTGTTCCACCAGTCGCTGAGTGCCTCGAGCGCGGGCCCACCTGTCCCGCACCGCCTGTAACGGGCCGTGGCTCGTCGCCTCCGAGTTTTCGGTGCCGCTGCGACGATCGCGTTTGAGTGTTGGAATGGGGCATGCCCAACAAGTCGAAGTCAGCGGTCCTCGCCGCCACGTTCCTGGTCGCGCTTGCGTCGGCACCGGCCGCAGCAGCCGAGCCCGTCGCGGATGCTCCGCCGGATTTCGTGTCGGTCACCAGCGTGGATCCCTCCATTCTGCTGGACATCCGCTACATCACGCCGCACAACTTCACAGGCGCACCCGTGGACGGTTACGAGGCGCCGATGTGCATCCTGACCCGCCCGGCGGCAGAGGCGTTGCAGCGCGCCCAACAAGAGTTCGTCGCGCAGGGCTACTCGCTGAAGATCTATGACTGTTACCGACCCCAACGCGCTGTCGACTCCTTCGTCGCCTGGGCCGGCGACCTGTCCGATCGGCAGATGGAAACGGAGTTCTATCCGCGCGTGGACAAGACACAACTCTTCGCCGACGGTTACATCGCCGAACAGTCGGGCCACAGCCGGGGAAGCACCGTCGATCTGACGCTGGTGCCGCTGCCCGCGCCCCCGCAGCCCGCGTACGTGCCGGGGCAGCCGTTGGTCGACTGCGCGGCGCCGGCCCCGGAACGCTTCCCCGACAACTCCCTTGACATGGGCACCGGGTACGACTGCTTCGACACGCTGTCGCACACGCTCGACCCCCGCATCCAGGGCGAGCAGCTCAAGAACAGGCTGCTGCTCAAGGACGGGCTGGAGAAACAGGGCCTGCAGAACTATGAGAACGAGTGGTGGCACTTCACGTATAAGCCCGAGCCGTTCCCCGACACCTACTTCGACTTCCCGGTCACACCGTCGTCGCTGGTGAATGTGGGCTGACCGCAATCCAATCCGCGGCCGGGTTACTTCAGCGCTTTTGGGCCTGCTTCGCGCAGAAGGGCCAGCCCGACTGCCCGCGCCTGAAGGTTTGCCGTAGAGCTGAAATTTTGCGAACGGTCGTCACAGCGTTTACCTGCTCTGGATACGGCCGAAACACCACGGCAATAGTTTGGATCCATTCTTGGATCCAAAGCAGCCAGGGTCCCTTTCGGGACGAAGACCGGAGACCTCCATGATTCGGCAGTTCGCTTTACCTGACCTCGTGATCGCCGCCCGCACCGGCGACACCGACACCCTCGCCCAGTTCGATGCGGTGTGCACCGAGTCTGGAGCCTTTGCCCTGACAGGGCTTCCGATCTCCGAGCCCGTCCTGGCCGCTGTGTACGAACAGACCCTCGAGTTCTTCCGATTGCCTCAGGGCAGCAAAGAGGCGCTGCGTGATCCCGGCGGCAATCCTTATATCGGCTGGCACGGGCCAACCGAAGGCAGCGAACGGGATTCGGGCAAGCGCAAAGAGATGTTCCATATCGGACCACGGATCTCGCCGACCCTCGCCACCCCCGATCCCGGGGGTCACTTCGATGCACCTCCCGGCGCGATCGGAGGCAGCCTGTGGCCCCGGACCCTGCCCGCGTTCACCGAGGCCTGGCACGCCTATTACCGGCAGATGCAGGAATCCGCGATGGTGCTGGGTGAGGTGATGGCCGCAACCTTGGGTGTTGAGCTCGCCGTCTGGCAGGAGTTGGTCGCCACGAACTGGGCCGACCTCGCCGCCAACTATTATCCAGCGGCACGCCCAGACGACACGGGGTCGCGCAACGCAGTGCACACCGACGACACGCTGTTCACCATCCTCTACCAGGATGACGGCGGTGGCGGTGGCCTGCGGATGCAACGCCGGGACGGCCGGTGGGTGGATGTGCCCCCCGTCGCCGAGACTTACCTGGTCAACATCGGCGCATTGCTGACATATCTCACCGCAAACCGGTGGTGGGCGGTGCCACACGAGGTCACCGCGGCACGTGTCGAGGATTCCTCCACCCAGACGCCCCGGGTGTCGATTCCATTCTTCTACCGCCCCAACGACAGTCGCGCGCTGACACCGTTTAACACCGCCGTTCAGCCGACCGGCACCGTGCTCATGAGCGAATGGCTGCATAACCGGCGCACCTCTGCAGTGCGCTGAAACCTTTCTCGGACAGGAGATCCATGTACGAACCACTGACGCGACCCGTTGACCGTCGCACGTTGATCCGCGGCCTGTTCGGCGTAAGTGCACTCGCGGTAGCAGGCCCCGCGCTGGCGGCCTGCGCCGGCGGAGCGTCGCAGACTGATGTGCCGGGCCTGACCACAGTTACCACCCAACTCGGATGGAAGAAGCTGGCACAGTTCGGCGGCCACTTCGCCGCGCTGAAGAACGGCTACTTCGAGGAAGAGGGTATCAACGCCCAATTCCTTTCCGGAGGTCCCAACATCGACCCGGTGAACGTGGTCGTGACCGGCCAGGCTGACATCGGTGACGCGAACGGATCCGACATCATCAAGGCCAGCAGCCAGGGCATTCCGATCCAGGCGTTCGCCACCATCTATCAGGAAACACCGAACGCGCTGATGTCGCTGAAGTCCAATCCGGTGACCACCTTGGACCAGATGAGCGGAAAAACGGTGGGCTTGCCTGGCCGGTGAGCATGCTCTGCTCAAGGCCATGTTGACGAAGGCAGGCGTCGACCCCGCGACCGTCACGATGGTGCCGGTGGGCACGGACCCGTCCATCCTGAGTTCCGGCCAGGTCGACGGGTACATCGGCTACGGCACGCAGCAGGGGCTTTCGCTGCAGCAGCAAGGTGTGGGTGTCGACATTGTGTACTTCGCCGAGTTGGGCAATCCCGACTACGGCAATGCCCTGTTCGCGACGGAGGAGACGGTGTCAGGTAAAGCCGAGGCGCTGACCAGGTGGCTGCGCGCCGACATGCGGGGATGGGAGTACTTCGTCGCCCACCCTGAAGAGATCGCCCAGTACACCTGGGACCAATACCACCAGGAGACCGGGGCCGTACTGGCCGACGAGAAAGTCTCTGCTGCGGCTGCGGTCCCGCTCATCACCTCGGGTGCGGCCCAGCAGAACGGCCTGATGTGGATCGAGCCCGCGACATTCGCCACCGTGGCCGTCCTTTACGCCGATGCCGGAGCGATCGACGCGCCGGTGGACGTGAACACCGTGATGACTCAGTCGATTCTGTCTGCGGTCGCCAAGGACACCTGATGTCCACCTATGTGGTGGCCGGAATCCTCGGACCCGACGGGCACCGTGCCACCGGACCCGCCAAGCTGACCGTCGACTCCGGGATCCTCTCGGTGCAGACGCAGGCGTCGGCGCACGGATCGACGCTGGTGGCCATGCCCCCGCTGGTCAACAGCCACGACCACGGCCGGGGCCGCGGACTGACCGCTGCCGGTATCGCAGATGGGCCGTTGGAAGTGTGGATCGACCGACTGTCCGCCGATCGCCGGGACCAGACCGACCTGGTGGGGCGAGCGGCGGAGCAGATGCTCTGCCAAGGGATCGGCGCCACGGTCCTGTGTGTCAACCCCGGAACGCCAGATCTCGAATATGAGATCGACACGGCCTGTGCCGCAGCGCGTTCCGCCGGGATTCGCACCGCAGTCGTTGTGCCGTTCGCCGACGCGGCAGGGCGGATGCGGGGTCGCGACGAGACGGGGTATACCGCCACGGAGTTGTCTGCGCGCCTGCAGATGTTCCAGCGGCTGGCACAGCGCGCGCCCGACCTCGAGTTGCAGCTCGGCCCGGTGGGCCCACAGTGGGTCAGTGAACACACCCTCTTGGAGCTCAACGACTTCGCGCTCGATCACGGTGTGCGTCTGCACACCCACCTGTTGGAGTCTCCGTCGCAGCGGGCCTGGGCCGACGAGGTGTATCCCGAAGGGCTGGTGGCCTGGTTGGACCGCCGTGGAATTCTGGGGCCGCACGTCACCTTCGCCCATGGCACCCAGCTTCGCTCCGACGAACTGGAACTGCTTGCCGAGCGCGGCTGCGGGCTGGCCGTCAACGCCAGCTCAAACCTGCGCCTGTGCTCCGGCTTTGCACCCGTTGCCGCGGCGCGGGCCGCCCGTCTGCCGACCGCGATGGGACTCGATGGACTGTCACTCAATGAAGACAGCGATCCATGGACCGAACTGCGGCTGCTCCGGGGCATCGCCCAGGCCCAGTCGAACGAAACCGTCAGCGCTGCCGACATTCTGGCGCTGGGCTTCCACGCCGGCGCAATGGGTGCGCAACGCCCTGAGCCGATGGCCGACGGTAGCCGGGCCGATCTCCTAGTGGTCGATATCGGCGAGTGGGCACAGCTGCTCGACCGAGACGACTGGTACTTGCCCGAGATCGTGCTGGCCGCGCGGGTGGCCGTACACGCACTGTGGGTGAGTGGAGTCGCCGTCGGCGCCGATCGTGGTCACGATACGGGTCGACCTGTTCTCAGCATCGGAGGCATGGCATGAGCAATCTGAGCATGTACACCAACGCCACTCTTGCCCAGGGCAATTCGCTGGGACTGGACATTACGGACGTCTCCTATGAGTACCGGAACGGGCGAACCTCGGTACCTGCAGTCCACCAGGTGTCACTGACGTTGGAACCCGGGCATGTCGGCGTGCTGCTGGGTCCGTCCGGATGTGGGAAGTCGACGCTGCTCCGACTTGCGGCCGGCTTGATCAATCCCACCCACGGCTCCCTGAGCTACTCCGGGGCGTCACCACACGACTTGCGCGACCAGCGGAGGATCGGCTTCGCGTTCCAGGATCCGTCCCTGTTGGCGTGGCGTTCGGTGCGCAAGAACCTCGAGTTGCCGTTCGATCTGGCAGGGCTGCCCAAAGATGCCGCCTGGGTGGACCATCTGCTGGCGATCACTTCCCTGACTGACTGGGCTGGGCACCGTCCGCGCCAGCTTTCCGGAGGTATGCGACAGCGCGTCTCGGTTGCTCGAGCGCTGGCTACCAAGCCCTGGGCGTTGCTGCTCGACGAACCGTTCGGCGCCCTCGATGAACTCACCCGAGCGCAGCTGAACTTCGAACTGCTCGACATCCTGGACCACACCGGCACCACCTGCTTGATGGTGACGCATTCGGTGGAGGAGGCGGTACTGCTCGGGGACCGCATCATGGTGCTTTCGCCACGACCGTGCACGCCGCGCGCACTGCACCACGTTGACATCGCCCGCAGCGATCGTCGGAGTTTCCGGGATTCCGCTGAGTTCGCCAAAATCTGTGCCGATATCCGCGCCAGCTTGGAGTTGTCATGACCGCCGCACTGGCGCCCGCCATCGACAGCGTGGGAATCCCCAGACGTGGCGAACGGCAGCAGATTCCCGTCGTGCTACGTGAACTCCTCTGGATCGCAGGGGGGATCGCCGCTCTAATGATGCTGTGGTGGGGCACTGCTACCAGCGGAGTCCTCGGCCCCAGCTTCATCGCGCCGCACAGTGCGCTCGGCGCACTCGTGGGACAGTGGGAAATCATCTGGTACAACGCCGAGCCTACGCTCGTGGCCGCGGTCACCGGTGCCGGTTTGCTGCTTGTAGTCACCGCCGTCGGCCTGGTGTTGGTAGGGATGGCGCCCTGGCTGTCACCCTGGTTGGTGAGCGTCAGCGTGGTCGTCGGGAGCCTGCCGCTGATCAGCCTGACGCCGGTGCTGTCGATATTCATTCCTCGAGGCACCTCACTGATCATCGTCGTCACGGTGCTCAGCGGGCTGGTACCGGTGGCGGCGATGCTCGGGTCGGCGGCACACGCCACCCAGGTGGGTCGCGGTGAACTCGGCGCGCTGTATTCGGCGAGCGCACTGCGCTGGTGGCGGTTCGTCGGACTCGGACGCACCGTACCGATCGTCGACATCGGCCTTCGCGCGATGCTGCCGGCCTGTTTCGTGGGCGCCATCGTCGCGGAATGGTCCGGTGCCGCAGGCGAACGCGGGTTGGGCGGCCTGATGGCCAACGCACTGTACAGCTATCAGGCGCCGCTGCTGTGGGCCGCGATCATCCTTGCCTGCGCGGTGGCGGTGAGCCTGCTCGGCGCGGTGGCGCTGATCATGGCGCCGATCCGGAAGGCGCTGCAATGACCACTACCAACGTGCGTGTGGTCGCCGGCGTGGTGCTCTCGCTGGTGTTGCTCCTGTCGACCTGGCAACTGGCGATCCTGACCCACGATATCCCCGCCTACAGCCTGCCTGGGCCGGTGGCCACCCTCGGCCACATCCTCGAGCACTCCGGGCTCTTGGCGGCACGGGCAGGAGCAACGGCCTCTGCTGCGGCGGCAGGAATCGTGGTGGCCGCAGTGTTGGCCCTGGCGCTGGCAGTCGCTGTGGTGCGGTGGCCGGTGTTGCAACGCCCCGTCACCGGATACGCGTTGGTGCTGCGGACGATCCCGATCGTCGGGGTGGCCCCGCTGATCACCCTGGTCGTGGGCCGCGGACTCTGGACATCGGTGCTGTGTGTGGTCATCGTCGCCACCTTCACCCTTTTCGTCTCGGCAGTGACCAGCGTGCGATCGGCGCCGTCCGCGCTGGACGACCTGGCACGGCTGTATCAGGCGGGCTTCGCGCGCCGCTGTCGCACCATCTACCTGCCGTCAGCCTGGGCCGGGCTCGTCGTCGGCCTCCGGATCACGGTGCCGCTGTCGGTGATGGCCGTAATCCTGTCGGAGTGGCTGTCCGGCAGGCCTGGTCTCGGCAGCCTGATGGCACTGTCACAGGCCAACCGCGACACCCCGATGCTGTGGGCGGCGACCGTTGTGGCCGCCACTCTCGGGTTGCTGGCGTACGCCGCTCCCGATGTGATCACCCATATCGCCGAACGCCGCGGGTACACCGTCGCCGTCGGCACACAGGAGGTTTAGGAATGGGCACCGCCCCCACCGTCAACTACGAACTCGTCGTCCGTGGTGGCACCATCGTCACCCCCGAACGCCTGATCCGCGCGGACCTTGCCGTCGCCGACGGAACAGTGTGCGCGATCGGTACTTCACTTGCGCACGCGGACAAGGAGATCGATGCCACCGGCCGGTACATCCTGCCCGGCGTCGTTGACGCCCACGTGCACTTCCGCGAGCCGGGCATGGCGTACAAGGAGGACTTCGGCACCGGGAGTCGGGCAGCCGCCGTCGGTGGGGTGACCACGGTCTTCGACATGCCGAACACCGTGCCGCCAGTGGCGACCCTGGACATCTTCGAGCACAAGCTGGACACGGTCGCCGGCAAGTCTCACGTCGATTTCGGCCTGTACGGCATGCTCGGTCACGACAACGCCGACGAGATCCCGAAACTCGCCGGGGCAGGTGCGATCGGACTCAAGCTGTTCATGGGCCAAACCACCGGCGACAACCCTTGCCCCGACGACGGCGCCATCTACCGCGGTTTGCGCGCGGCCGAGGAATCCGGACTGGTGGTGGGCGTCCACGCGGAGAACAACCCACTGCTCCAACAACTCGCCAAAGAGCTACGCGCTCAAGGCCGTACCGATGTGCGGGCGCATCTGGAAAGTCGACCGCCACTGGTGGAGGTGGAAGCCGTCACGCGGATCGCGACCTTGGCAGGCGCGGTCGGGACCACACTGCACATCCATCACCTGTCTACCCGGGACGGGCTGGAACGAGTGAAGATGTTGCGCGCACTGGGGCATCGACTGACCGTCGAAGCCCTTGTCGGGCATCTGCTGCTCGACGACTCGGCGTACGACGAATTCGCCAATCTGGTCAAGCTCAATCCCCCGGTGCGTCCCGCCGAGCACTGCGCCGCGCTGTGGGCCGGCATCAGTAGCGGGGACGTCGACATCGTCGCCACCGACCACGCGCCACACTCGGGCGAGGAGCAGGCCGAGCCCAACGTGTGGTGCGCGCACGGAGGTTGGATAGGCGTGGAGACCAGCCTGCCGCTCATGCTGACGCAGGTCGCGCAGGGACGGTTGACCATCAACGACGTCGTTCGACTGTGCGCGGCGAACCCGGCCAGAATCTGGGGAATCGATGACCGAAAGGGGCATCTCGATGTGGGGGCCGACGCCGACTTCGTCATCGTCGACCCCGCCGCGCCGGGTGTGGTCACCGGTGCTCACCTGCACTCGAAACATCCCGTCACCCCGTACGAAGGCTGGGAGACGACCGGCTCGGTGGAGGCGACGTACCTGCGCGGCGAGTTGATCGCTGAACACGGCGAGATCGTGGGCCCGCCCCGGGGTAGACACCTGGCACCACGCGACAGAAAACCGACAACCCTGGGGGGACCGCTGTGAGCATTACCGAGACACCTGCTGCCACCACGTCGATCGTCGACGAATTCTGCGCCCAGGAGATGAGGTCCGTTCCAGCACTTTCCCCGTCTGGTCAGGGGACGGTGCGGCTGGCGGCCATCGGCACCACCGCCGCCAAGCCGCTCTCCTCACCGTTGCTGCGCCGCGCCCTGGCGGACGTCGGTCTCGAGGTCAGCACCGCCGAGCCGTTTCCCGATGCCGGGTCCCTGATCGCCGACACGAACTGGGATATCGGAATCGTGCTGAGCCCCTTCAAGATCGAGACGGCATCCCTAGTCGGGGACCTGTCCCCGTCGGCGCAGGCCACCGGCGTGGTCGACACCGTGTTCGCCAGGGCTGGGAGAGCATTCGGGGCAAACTCGAATGTCTGGGCGGTCCGAGCCGTGCTGCGACGCCTGATCGGCGGCACACCGCCGAATCAGGTGCTGGTCCTGGGATCGGGCGGATCCACCCGATCGGCGCTGCTGGCGGTGCAACGGGAATGGCCGGGCGTCGACGCTGTGATCAGCGCTCGCGACTTGGCCAAGGCCGAACCCATCGGGCAGATGTTCGGCGCCCGGGTCGCCGAGGCCGCCGGTATCGCCGAGCTCGCCGCCGACGTCATCATCAACACCACCACCTGGGGCGAAACCGCCGCCTCGGAGGACACCCCGTTCGCGTTCGACCTCCCGGCAGCGCTGCGACCGGGCGCAGCGTACTTCGATCTGAACAATCGCCGGTCTTCACTGGTCGAACAGGCTCTCGACGCAGGCTGCGTCGTGATGTCCGGGACCTACATGCAGCGCATCACCCATCACTGCCGGGCCGCCGGCATGCGGCGCTGGATGGACGCACGATGAACCCACCCGAGGATCCCGGCACTGCCGGCGCCGCCGCACCGTCGGCCCGGGAGCGCACCTACACCTACCTGCGCCAGGCCATCGTCTCCGGTGAGATGTCCAGCGGGCGCCGCGTGGTCGAGGAGCAGATCGCCAGTGACCTGGGAGTCAGCCGGACCCCGGTGCGGGAAGCGCTGCAGCGCCTTGCCAGCGAAGGGCTGATCGTCCGGCTCCGTCGCGGGCACCTCGAGGTGGTCAGCATCAGCGCACGTGAACGCGAGGAGCTGCACCTGCTACGGCTGGCGGTTGACCAGTTGGTGGCCACCCTGCTCACAGAGAAGGTCGCTGACGTGGAATGGCAGGAGTTGTACGCCCATCTGCAGCCGCTGGAGGATGCGTATCGTAAGCACGGTATTCACTCCCCTGCCTATGCGATGGCGCACCTGGATCTGCATTCGGCGATCAACAAGGCGGCCTTCACCGGTGCAGCCCGCGGCCTCGCGGTCGGGACCTACATGTATCCCAGCGACGATTACGTCCAACAGGAAGGGTACGAACCGGTCATCCAGCATCGGGAGCTGCTTGATGCGCTCTCCAGCGGTGACGAGGAGATCGCCGTCGCGGAAATGCGAGCCCACGCCCGCCGCGGACACCGGGAACATGTGATGAACGACCATCTCACAGGGACGCGGGGGGAACGGAAGTGACCGCCCAGGTGCAGTTCTTCGTCAATGGACAGGCGATGGCGGGTGGCTCGCTCAACGGCCCGCTACAGCGCAGCGGTACCCCGCTGGGTGCCGCGCGTACCGCAGCGCGGTATCGATTCTTCGCCTGCCACAACGAATTTCCAGCGCTGGTCCCGACCGAAGGAGGATGGTCCGTGCCCGGCGAACTGTACAGCGTCAGCTATGCGGTGCTGCGCGAGGAGGTGTTGCCCTACGAGCCTCCGGAGTTGGAGCTGTCGATCATCGAACTCGATGATGGCGCAGGCGCCCTGAGTATGGTGCTACGGCGGGGGATCGCCACCTCCGACCCAGGGATCACCGAGATCGAGGCGGGCAGCGGCTGGCGCGACTACCTGCTCACCCGGTGAACGCCGCTGCAGTGAACACGCGGGGGACGCGCGGATGTGTGTCCACCCCGCATCAGCTCTCCAGCGAGGCGGCGCTCGACGTGCTGGCACACGGCGGTAACGCGGTGGATGCCGCCGTGGTCGCCGCGATGGTGGCCGCTGTGGTCCAGCCGTTCTCCAGCGGCGTGGGCGGTGGTGGCTGGGCCACCGTGCACCACGCGAGCAGTGGCGTGACCGAGGTCCTGGAGTTTCACGGCCGGGTGCCGTATGCCACCCGGGCAGAACTCTTCACACCTGACACCGAAGGTTTGGTCGACGGGCCGGCGCTGGAAGCCGCCAGCGCCGGCCTGTTGGGCAGCCTGGTGCCGGGTGCACCCGCAGGATGGGCGGAACTGCTGGCCAGTCGCGGCACGTGGTCTTTCGCGGAGGCGCTCCAGCCCGCGATCGCCTATGCCGAAGCGGGTTTTGCGGTGTCAGCAGTCCTGCACGACAACATGAACGAGGCCGCAGACAAGATGCGGTTGTGGCCGGCCAGTGCCCAGACCTACCTGCGGGACGGATACGCGTTTCCTGTCGGCGCGATCCTGCGCCAACCCGACCTGGCCGCGACCCTGCGCACGCTGGCGACCGCAGGACCGGACGCGGCTTACACAGGTGAACTCGCACGGACGATGACGTCGTTCTATCAGGAGCACGGCGGCACCCTGACCATGGCGGATCTCGCCGACTATCGGCCCCGCTGGGCAGCACCGCTGATCGGCCACTTCCGGGGGCACCGGGTGGTGTGCGCGCCGGCGCCGCTGGGCGACGTCGCCTTCATCCAGGGCCTACACCTAATGGACCGCCTGCCGCCCTTCGCCGGTCCGACCGACCCTGACTATGTGCACTTCAGTCTGGAATCGGCGAAACTCGTGCGCCGGGACCGCACGCGGCACCTCGGTGAATCACCGCTGCCGCCAGAGTCTTTCGACTGGCTCACCGGTAGCGGACGCATCGGAGAACTACTCGCACATATCGGGCCGCAGGCCGCCACGACCCTCGTGGACACTGCCGGTCCCTCGCACACCATCACGTTGGTGGTCGTCGACGGCAACGGCGACGCTGTGCACCTGATGCAGACGATCGGCGCACCATTCGGCAGCGGTGCGGTCGTCGACGGAACCGGAATCGTCACCAACAGCTCGCTGTACTTCGCCCACGTCGACCCGACACTGCCCAATTCGGTGTGCGGGGGTCGCAGACTCGAGCAGAATCCCTGTGTGGCAATGGTGTTCGATCCCGACGGCGCCATCAGGGTCATCGTGGGATCACCGGGCGGCAAGACGAGGGTAGAGACGGTGCGCCAAATGCTGGTCAACGTACTGGATTTCGGAATGAACATCCAGCAGGCGGTGGACAGCCCACGCTTCCTCAGCGACCCGGACGGCCGGACCGCACTACTGGAACCCGCCCTGGCGAGGCAGGCACCCGAGCTGGCCCAGCACCTGGCCGCACGAGGACACCACACCGTGGTCTCTGACACTTTCTTCGGCAGCGGGCAGGGCGTCACCCGCGCGCCGTCCGGGCTCCTGCATGGCGGAGCCGACCATCGCATGGAATCGGCGGCGATGGCGTTCTGAGTGGACGCGAGTTCAGCACACGGCTACCGGGGCGCCCCCCTTCAGCCGACAGCCCCGTGATCCACGGAAGCGCCGGGTCGGGAGCTCCCCTGAAGGCTGTCGGTGCCGACCTCATTGAGCTGGAGCACGCGAACGCTGACCTCCAGATGGAATCGGTCCGCGGGGTTCTTGAGCGACAGGCCGGTGAGCTCCTCGATGAGCTTTATCCGGTACAGCAGGCTGTGGCGGTTGAGGAAGAGCGTTCTGGCTGCCGCACTGGTGTTCGTGGCCTCGTCGAGCAGGACCTCCAGCGTGCGGACAAGCTGGCCACGACGGGTTTTGTCGTAGTCGATCAGCGGCTGCAAGGTCTGCAGGACGGTCGCCATGCTGCGCGGGTGGCGACGGAGCACCTCGGCGAAATGTCCGGGACCGTCGGGCACCGCCGCCGGCACCGACGACGGGAGCGTGAACGCGCTCCCCTGCTCCGGCGGGAGCAGCACCCAACTGGCGAGCCCGTCCGGGAAGGCACTGGATCTGCGTGCGGCGTCGAGTAGTTCGGACACCGTCGTCGCCGGCGGGGCCGACGTGAAGTGGCTCATCACGAGGTCGTCGGTGACTGATGACCGCACGGTCATACCCGCCGAGCGGGCGAGTTCCTGAAGCGCGTTCGCGAACGCGTCGGCGACGTCGTTCCAATCGGCGCTTGCCCGTTCGCGGCGTCCGATGACCATCTGGACGTGAGCATCGTGCCGTGACGAGGTGAGCAGCGGCAGCAGCGTGCGCTGGACCTCGGAGAAGGCGACCTCCCACGGCAGATGGACCAGCGGGAAGTCGTGGCGATCGGCGAGCGGGACGAGTGCGCTGAATAGTTCGTCGACGGCCACCTGGGGCGGCGGGCTCACCACCACCCCGGCCGCCGGCGAGGAGACCAGGAAGGTGAGGAATTCGAGCACACCGCTCTGTCGGACGTCCGCGCCGGTCGTCAGCACCAGGTCGCCGGCCCGCACGAAGGACTCGGCCGGCGCGTGCATGATGTCCACCCACCGGACCTCGCGGGTCAGGCCCCGGTGACCGGCGACGACCGAACCCTGATCCAGTGGCGGAACGGTCAACGCCGCCGCCACGCTCAGCGGCGACACCCGCGACATGACGTCCCTTCTCCTGATCGACTTGCCCCGGCGGACCCGTCGGCGGGGCAGACGGTATCAGCGCACCCGGGGCACCGGTGCGGCCGGTGACCACCGGCTGGGGCGTTGCCCCGAGCCGCAGGTGGTCACCGGCCGTCCCGGGATCACTTCGCCGAGATCGACCCCAGGTCGTCTGACCGGCGGCTCAGCAGCATGCCGACCCCGAAGAACACGAGCGGCATCGCACCGAACACCACCGCGAGGGTGGGCGAGCCCCCGACCACGAGGGTGAGGTTCGACACGACCAGAACCAGCGCACCCGCGAGCGCGAGCGTCGCGAACGAGCCCAACACCACCTTGCCCGTGGAGTTGCCGCGCCGCACGAAGAAGATGACCACCGAGATCGTCGTCAGCAGCCACAGAATGGCCAGCGCCAGGATGCCGAGGCCGCCCAGAGGCCCGAAGATCTGCAGCACCGGGTCGAGTTGGAGCGCCGCCAGGATGCCCATGACCACGAACGATGCCACGGTGATGACGAGCGAGGCGTTGGCCGGCGAGCCGTGCTTGGGGTGCACCTCGCCGATCTTGCGCGAGAAGACGCCACTCTGACCGAGCACGAACGCGTAGCGCGAGCTGATGTTGTGGAAGGCCAGTGCGCACGCGAACACGCTGACGAACCACAGGATGGTGGTCAGGTCGCGCCCGACCATCCCGAGGTACTTCTGGGCGGTGTTGACCATGAAGTTGTCGGGGTCGTCGACGGCGGCCTGGATTGCGCCGGAGCCGCCGTTGCCCTCGATCAGGGCCCAGCTGGAGAACGCGTAGAACACCGCGACGATGCCCACCGCCCAGTAGGTGGCCCGGGGCACCGTGCGGTCGGGGTCCCTGGCCTCGTCGCGGAACACCGCGGTCGCCTCGACGCCGACGAAGCCCCACAGCGCGTACAGCAGCGCGATCCCCACACCGCCTGCGAGGCCCTGCGGGGTGAACGAATCGCCCGTGATGCCCTGCTCGCCGCCCCGGAGCACGATGACCAGGTCGAGCACCAACAGGATCGCGACCTCGGACACCAGGAAGATGCCCAGCACCTTGGCGCTGAGGTCGATGTCGCGATACCCCAGCCAGGCGACCACCGCGAGCACTCCGGCGGTCAGCAGCCACCACGGGATGGCCGGGCCGTTGAAGCGCTCGATGAGCCCGGCGAGGATCACACCGTCGTAGGCCGAGACCCCCAGCAGCGTCGCCATGTACGCCGGTAGGGCGAGCACGGCCGCGCCGGTTCCGGCCGCCTTACCGAGCGACGTGCGGATGTAGGCGTAGAACGCGCCGGCATCTTTGACGTACTTCGACATCGCGACGAAGCTCGCCGCGAACAGCAGGAAGATCGCACCCGCGACCAGGAACGCGACCGGGATGCCGGTGGTGTCACCGAGCACCATCGCGATCGGCACGTTGCCGCCGATGGTCGACAACGGCGCCGCCGCAGCCACCACCATCAGGACGATGGCAGGGACGCCGAGATTTCCGCGCAGGTGGCCACGACGGCCATCCGGTGACGACTCGCGGTCGCGAGTGTCGTCCGCGTTGACCACGTCGGACATGGGCTCATCCTCCTTCGCCTGCGGAGCCGAAGATCGCCGGCTCCGTCGAGTTGCGGGCTGAATTGTGCGAGACGACCCCGCGCCCTGTCAGCGCGGGCCGGGCTTCTTCCAACACGTTGTGGGAGGCGGGGCCGTCGCAGCGGCGGCTCGTCACACAGGTTGTTGGAAGCTGCGCGGGCAGCGTTGTCCGGCGGTGGCGTTGCGTCGATGCTGTGACAGTCACGCAACAGGGAGGTACGGCGAGAGCCATGCATCTGAACAGCACCGACGGCGAGCAGGACTACCGGCTCGGACGAATCCGTCTGCTCGACCGGCAGCGGGTCAACCTCGACGGGTTCGCCGAGGCGGACCCCGAGCTGGGGATGATCTCGCACCTCTCCCCCTACGATCCGGAGCCGTCGTGGGTGGTGGCCGAGGACGGCACCGTCCTGGAGATGGACTCGACCCCCGTCGGGGATTTCGACACGATCGACGAGTTCATCGTGCGGTACGCCGTCGACCACACCGAGGCGCCCCGGTCGATGGCGATGGACGAGGTCGAACTGGCCCGGATGATCGTCGACCCGTCGGTGCCCCGCGCCGAGGTGCTCCGGGTCTGCGCCGGCCTGACGCTGGCCAAGATGGCCCGGGTCGTCGCAGGGCTCCAGCCGGTCGAGATCCAGATGGCGATGATGAAGATGCGCGCCCGCCGCACTCCCGCCAACCAGGCGCACGTCACCAACCGCCTCGACGACCCGCTGCTGATCGCCGCGGACGCGGCCACCGCGGTCGCCTACGGCTTCCGGGAACTGGAGGCCACCGTCCCGGTGCTCGACGACGCACCGGCCGTCGCCATCGGTCTGCTGATCGGTTCCCAGGTGCCGGCCCCCGGCGCGCTGACGCAGTGCTCGGTCGAGGAGGCCCGCGAACTGGAGCTCGGTGTGCGGGGGTTGGTCTCCTACGCCGAGACGGTCTCGGTGTACGGCACCGAACAGGTCTTCACCGACGGTGACGACACCCCGTGGTCCAAGGCGTTTCTGACCTCGGCCTACGCCTCGCGTGGCATCAAGATGCGGCTGTCCAGCGGCGCCGGATCCGAGGTGCTCATGGGCCAGGCCGAACGCAAGTCGATGAACTACCTCGAGTCCCGCTGTGTCTCCCTGGCCAAAGGCATTGGCGCCCAGGGGGTCCAGAACGGCGGCGTCGACGGTGCGGCCATCACCGCGTCGGTGCCCGGCGGGGTCCGGGAACTGATCGCGGAGAACCTCATGGTGATGCTGCGCGGGCTGGAATCCTGCAGCGGCAACGATTCGCTGATGTCGGAGTCCACGATGCGGCGGACCAGCCGAACGCTGCCGACGTTGCTGTCCGGCTCGGATTTCATCTTCTCCGGTTTCGGTTCGGTCGTGGCCTACGACAACATGTTCGGGCCGTCCAACTTCAACGCCGCCGACCTCGACGACTACCTGGTGCTCCAGCGCGACTGGGGGGTGGACGGCGGCCTGCGGCCGGTCGACCCGACCACGCTGGAGTCCATGCGCAGGCAGGCCGCCGAAGCCACCCGCGCGGTGTTCGAATACCTCGGGCTCGCCGATTTCGACGACGAGCACATCGAGGCCGTCGTCGGGGCGGAGGGTTCCAAGGATCTCCCGCAGACCGACGGCGTCAAGGTGCTCAGCGCCGCCCGGATGATCGATCAGTCGGGGCTCACCGTGGTCGACGTCGTGGCCGCGCTCGCCGAAACCGGCTTCACCGACATCGCCGACCGGGTGCTCGGCATGGCCAGAGCCCGGGTGACCGGCGACTACCTGCAGACCGCCGCGATCTTCGACGAGAACATGAATGTGCTGTCGGCGCTGCAGGATCCGAACGACTACCAGGGCCCCGGCACGGGCTACCGCCCGTCGGTCGAACGCCAGGCCCAGATCGACGCGGTGCGGCAGGCGCGGTCGGTCACCGACCTGGTGAAGGAGCAGGCCACCTTCGCCCAGCCCGAGCGCCTGGCCGCCGTCGGCCCGGCCAGTGTCGGGGAGGATCCGCGGGAGGTGGTCATCGGTGTCTCGCCGGCGTTCGGCACCAAGCTGTTCCGCACTCTGTCGGGCATGACCATCTACGACGTGCTGGAGCAGATCCTGGCCGGGCTGGAAGAGGAACAGTGCATCGCACGCCTGGTGCGGATGGGCGACAGTATCGACCTCGGGGTCATCGGCAAGTCCGCGGGCCAGCTGTCGGGGTCCGGGATCGGGGTCGGGCTGCAGGCCAAGGGGACCACGCTCATCCACCGCCGCGATCTGCCGCCGCTGGCCAACCTCGAACTGCTCAGTGTGGCACCGCTGATCACCCCGGAGATGTACCGGCTGATCGGTATCAACGCCGGGCGGCACGCCAAGGGCGCGACGCCCGCGCCGATGCGCAACGCCTACAGCGACGAGGCCATCACCGCCCGTTACCACACCAAGGTCGTGTCGATGGTCGCGGTCGAACGTGCCGAATCACAGCGCGGCAAGGCCGCCGCGCCCACCGAATTGGAGTTCACGAGATGACCGTCGCTTCACACTCGGGCCGCAACCTCACCGAGGTGACCGTCGAGGCCGCCCGTCGCGGCGAGCTCGCGCTCGACGACATCCGGATCAGCCGGGAGACCCTGCTCGCGCAGGCCGACACCGCCGAGCGCACCGGCTCGGCCCAGTTGGCGATGAATCTCCGCAGAGCCGCCGAAATGACGGCCCTGAGCGCCGACGACATGCTGGCTGCGTACGAGGCACTCCGTCCGGGACGTTCCACCTTCGCCGAACTGGAGGAACTGGCGCAGCGGCTCGCCGCCCAGGACGCACACACCTGCGCCGAACTCGTCCGGGAGGCCGCGACGGCCTATCAGCGGCGCGGCCTGCTGAGGTGACGGTCTGGGCCGGCGTCGACATCGGCAACGCGACCACGGAGATCGTCCTCTGCGGCGGGGACACCGGACTCGACGTGCTGGCCAGCGCCCGCACCCCGACCCGCGGCGGCAAGGGCTCGCTGCGGGCCGTCGAGGGTGCCGCGCAGCTCGCACGACGGTTGGCCGACGGCCACGGTCTGACGATCGACCGGGCCGCGTTCGCGCCGACCCCGCCGGTGCACTCCGCGGTCGAACGCGTCCAACTGGAGACCCCGCGCACCGGGCGGCTCGTCGTCGCGACCCGGTCGGCGGCGACTACCGCGGGCGACGGCGCCGGGGTGGGCGTCCCGGTGTCGGTCGACGGTCTCGACGCGGCTCCCGCCGACCGCCCCGTCGTGGCATGCGCGACCCGGCAGTGGGGCTACGGCGAGGTCGCGCATCTGGTGAATGCCGCACTGGCGCAGGGTCGCAACGTCGTCGCGGTGCTGACCGCCAACGACGAGGCGGTGCTCGTGTCCAACCGGTTGACCGCTCCGCTGCCGGTGGTCGACGACATCGACGTGGCCCCGCTGCTGTCGGCGCCGCTGGTCGCCGTCGAGGTGCGCCAGGCGTCGGCGCCGCTGCAACGGCTCACCGACCCCTTCTTCCTCACCGACGTGTTCGGTCTCGACCCCGACGAACGCGTCGATGCCCGCGTCGTCGCCGACCAGCTCTTCGACAGCGCATGCGCGGTCATCTACCTCGACAGTCCCCTGCCGGTGCGCGACGTCCCGGCGGAATCGCCACCCACCGCACTGTCGGACGGACAGGCGTGTGTCGTACACCTGGCTGACATTGCGGCGCAGGCGAATTCCAGACGCGGCTCGGTTTCGGTGGACAGTCTGGTGATGGCGACGATGGGGGGAACCGAGGAACCCGCGGCCGACGCCGACGTGCTGTCCCGCGCGCTGGGCGTTCCGGTGACGAGGCTCGACTCAGAGGCAGCAGCTGCCCGTGCCGGCGCGCTGACCACGCCCGGGGTCACCGCCGACGTGGTGGTGGTCGATGTCGGCGGAGGAACCGTCGACGTGGTCGCCGACGGGTCGCGCCTCGTCCTGCCGGGCGCAGGCCAGCTCCTCACCACCGCGACCGCCGCCGCGCTGGGCATCTCCAGAAGCGCCGCCGAGTACGCGAAACGCGCCGAAGCGCTCACGGCCGTGACCGTGCAGCTCGTCGAGGACGAACACGGCCGGCGGCGGTTCCTCGACAAGGCGATCCCGGGCCGTTGCACGGGGTGGCTGCTGACCTCCGCCCCCAGCGGGCTGCTGCCGTTCACCTCGCAGCTGTCCGGATCGGAGTGGCGCAGTTGGCGACTGGCCGCCAAGCGACAGGTCATCGGCGGCAACGTGATGAGGGGCATCGAGCAGGTGGCCGCCGACGCGACCGAGGTGCTGCTCGTCGGCGGCGGAGCAGGTGACGACGAACTCGTCCGAGCGGTCAGCGAACAACTCGGCCGACAGGTCACCGTCGGACGGGGCAACGTGCGCGGGCAGCTCGGCCATCGCTTCGCCGTGGCGTACGGGCTGGTCACGCTGGCCGTGACCGGATGACCTTCAGGGTGCCGACAGCTCGTACGGCGGCTCCCCCACACCGCTGAGCATCAGCTGGCCGGACGGGATCTTCTCCACGAGCCGTATTGCCGCACTGCGGTTCCCGATGAACAGCTGCGCCGACTTGCCGGCCTGGATTTCGTCGGGCACCCCGTAGGCGAGGCCCTGCCAGTGGAACCGCCCGTCAATCGGGTTCAGGTGACCGGCCAGGCGGACCCGGACCGGGCAGCGCACCCCGGCGACCTCGAGTTCGGCATCGCCGTCGAACACGCCGTTGTCGTCGACGGTCACAGGAAGCCGGTTCGCTTCCACATCCGCCTGCCGATCCGGCTCATCAGGCCGACCTCGTCGAGGAACGCCGCCAGCGGCGCGAATCCGGTGCGCATCGTCTCGTGGAAGTGCGGGTTGCTGCGCGCCTGCCGGCGGGCCTCGCGCGCGTCGAGTCCGGCACGTCGATACACGGCGGGGTTGGTGAACAGGTAGCGGTAGAACGGACCGCCGGCACCGTGGATGGTGGCCAGCAGATACCGGTTGAGCGGCTTCATCGTGGGCACGTCGCGGCGGGCGCCGTCGCGGGCGAACTGAATGTGGCGCGCCTCCTCGGTGACGTGAATCCGCATGACACGGCGCACGATCGGCTGCACGTCGGGGTCGTCGAGGATCTGGCGCTGCAGCGCGTCGAAGATCTCCTCACCGACGAGCGCGGCGATCCACAGCACCGACTTCTGAAACCCCAACGGCAACGTGTTGATGATCATGCGTTGAAACCGCTTCGGCTGGAACGGCTTACCGCCGATGGCTTCGATAGTGCGCCCGAACATCACCATGTGGCGGGTTTCGTCACCCAGTTCGGTCAGCGAGTAATGGGTCGAGGCAGACGTACAGTCGGCGTGCATGAGGCCGCGCAGCAGCGCCTGGTTGAGGATGTTCTCGAACCACACGCCGGCCGACAACAGGTTGATGAATTCCTGGCGGGACAGCTCGATCTGCTGCTCGCGGGTCAGCCGCGCCCACATCGGGGTGCCGTACAGCGTCACCACACGCGGCGGCAGGAAGAACTTGTCGGCGTCGACCGGCGTTTCCCAGTCGATGTCGACGACGGGCGCGTAGGACTTCTTGGCCGACCCCCGCAGCAGCCGCTCGGAGAATTCGTCCCGACTGGGCGATGTCCCGGTCGAAGCCCGATCGATGGTGCCGGCCATGAGGGCCTCCTGCCTTCTCGGTGTCGGGCACACCGGCGTCCGGTCCACCGCGCGTCGTGAATACGAAGATACATTCTGCGTTCGTTTGTATCAATAGGCTGTGATCAGGCTCTAGACTGCCGACGTAGCACTGCCGCGCCCGGAGTTGTGCCGAGTTGCCCGATCAAGGAGACACCGATGAAGTACAGCGGCCTGTGAAGTACAGCGGCCCATGAAGTACAGCGGCCTGCTGGCCAAGGCGGTGCAGCGGTTCGGGTCGCCGACGGCAGAAGGCAACGCCGAACGGATCCTCGACGCGGCGTTGCGCCAGTTCGAATTGCTGGGGATCCGCCGCTCGACGGTCGAGGACATCACCCGCCGCTCCGGGCTGGCGCGCGTCACGCTGTACCGGACGTTCGCGAACAAGGACGCCATCGTCGAGGCGGTGCTGCTACGGGAACTCGAGCGGTTTCTGTCCGACCTCGCCGCCGAGGCAGGCGGCTACGCCGAAGCAGAGGACAAGCTGGCCGAGGGGTTCGTGTTCACGCTGACCACGTTGCGTAGCCACGCCCTGTTGCAGCGGTTGCTCGCCACCGAACCCGAAACGGTCTTGCCGTTCCTGACCGTCGAGGGCGACAGCGTGGTCCGCACGGCGTCGGCGTTCCTGGCCCATCAGCTGGCCGTCGCCCTGCCCGACGACAGCCGCACCCAGCTGGAGCTGCTCGAGGTCGCCGAAGTCACCGTCCGCATCATCGTGTCGTTCTTGCTGACGCCGGCGCAGAACGTCGCGCTCGGCGACGATGACGCGGCCCGGTCCTTCGCGCGCCGGTACCTCGTTCCCCCACTGCTGGGGTTGACGCGCTGACGGTCAGGCCCGGGCTCACGCTCTGAGCGAGGTATCGATACTCAATCGTCGGGATTGTCGGGGATGTCCTGCACCGTTCGGATGACCTGGTGGAGTGGTTCTGAGACAGTCGATACCGCGCCGACGTAGGGGTGGGAGAGTTCGACGACGAGGAACAACTGCGCCCCCACGAGCGTGCCGATGATGGCGACCATGGCGTAGTGGTTGGCGGGCTTTTCGACGCCGTAGATGATGGCGCAGCCGAGCAGCAATCCGCTGGTGACGAAGATGACCGCCCACAGCGACCAGGGTGGTCCGGTGTCTGTGCGGGCTTGTAGGACGCGTTCGGCCCGCGCTTTACTGACGTCGTTGAGGTTGCTGAATGACGTTGAAAGCAAGGTTTTCTGCACATCGGTACGTGGCTGCACGGCTTCGTAGGCCGCGTAGAGCCGGTTCAACGCCTGATCCGCCCGCGGGTACGACCGGCCTTCGTTGATGTCGTCCCATTCGGTGATGGCCGCCTGCTCGTACTCGAGCAGGCTTTGACGGATCCGGTCTCGGTCGGGCCGGTCGAAGATGTGGGAGTCTCGGGCGAGTTGCGCCCCGGCCGTGCCTTCGGTTCGCACGAGGGTATCTGCGTGGCTTATCTGGCCCCACATGGCGGAGACGACGAAGCCGATGAAGAAGGCGAACACGAAACCCACGACGCCGAAGGCGAACTTGGTGACGTCGTTGTGTTCATCGCCTCGGAGGTTTGGGAAGCGGCGCCGCACCACGGTCTGAATGAGGACGGCCGTGCCCGCCGTGCAAGTGACGATCAAGAGCAGGAGCAGCCACGACGGCACATGAGAGACCAGCCACTGACTCAAGGTCGCCCCCGGGTGTCGATCGATTCGCCCGTTCGGTCGCGGGCGGTGTTCCGACTTTAGGGCGTGCTGACCGACTCCCGTGGCAAACTGCGATTCCGACCCACCCGCAGCGCCACGCCAACACGGTGCTGATGGAGACATCGGACCGGCCGGGGTGTCTCCCGCGGTCGCCTACGGGCTCGTCGCACTCGCCGTATGGGGAGAAGGTCGACGCTGACCGTAGGCCTCAGCTCTGTCGTGCGTTGTCGACCTGAACTTCCCGCTGAAATGGGTCAGTAGATGTTGGATGGGCGGACCATGCCCTCGGCGAGGTCGCCGAAGCCTGGGGCCATGATGGCGCCAGGCTGTCCGACAATCTCTTCCACGATGGCGGTCTCCGTCGTGATCAGCAGGGCGGCAATAGATGCCGCGCTTTCCAACGCAGCTCGGGTGACCTTGAACGGATCGATGATCCCTTCGTCGAACATGTCGCCGTACTGTCCGGTCAAGGCGTTGAAGCCGTGCCCGAGGGGCAGGTCCACCACTACGTCCACGACATCGTCGCCTTCGAATCCGGCGTTGATGGCGATCCACCGCAGCGGTTCGGCCAAGGCACGACGCACGACGTCGCGACCGATCGCCTCGTCGCCGATGAGTTCCAGCATGCTCAGCGCGCGGTGGGCTTGTGCGAGTGCACTGCCGCCACCGGCGACGATTCCGGCTTCGAGCGCGGCACGCGTCGCAGCGAGTGCGTCCTCGACCCGCAGCATCCGCTCCTTGAGCTCGACGCTGGTCGCGCCGCCAACCCGGATGACCGCGACTCGGCCTGTCAGACGAGCGATGCGGGTGTCGAGTATGTCTCGGTCGGCGTCCAGCTTGGCCCGTTCACGCTGCGCCTCGAGCTGACTGACCCGAGCGTTCACGAGGTTCTGCGCACCGTGCGGGCCGACGAGTGTGGTGTCATTCTCAGTGGCCGTGAACCGGTCACACGAACCGAGGTGCTCCCGCGTGATCTCGGAGAGTTCGATGCCGGTGTCCTTGGCGATGACATGGCCACCGAGCGCGACCGCAAGGTCCTCGAGTTCCGCGACCCGGCGATGCCCGAAGCCGGGCGCGCGCACGACAACCGACTGCATGGTCTTGTGCATGTTGCCACCGACGAGCAACTGCAGCGCCGGCCCGTCCACGTCCTCGGCGATGACCACCAGCGGGCGATCCGCACGCTTGGCCACCTCGATCGCCGGCATGATCTCCTGCACCTGGCTGATCTTCTTGTTCGTCAGCAGGATAAGCGGGTTGTCGAGCACAGCCTCCATGCGTTCATGGTCGGTCACCATGTAGCCCGAAATGTATCCGTGGTCGAATCCGATGCCGTCGACGACGGCGACAGCCATTCCCGGAGCGTCGCTTTCGTCGGTCGTGACTACACCATTGAGGCCGACGTATTCGACGGCGCGGGAAATGGCATCCCCGATCACTTCGTCGTCACTGGCCGCTAAGGTCGCGATGCGAAGAAGACCGTTCGCGGTAACCTCAATACTGTTGTCGGCCAGCGCTTCTACAACGACGGGTACCGCCCGTTCGATGCCTCGGCGTACCCGCATCGGATTGGCGCCGGCGTCGACGGACCGCAGCCCCTCCCGAACCATCGCCTGGGCCAGGACCGTCGCCGTGGTGGTGCCGTCACCGACGACCCCGTTGGTCTTCATCGCCACCTCCTTGACCAACTGGGCCCCCATGTTGGCGAAGGGGTCACGAAGCTGTATCTCCCTGGCAATCGTCACACCGTCGTTGGTGATCGTCGGGGGCCCCGTCAACTTCTCCAAGATGGCGTTGCGGCCCTTCGGACCGAGGGTTACCTTGACCGCGTCCGCAAGCGCGTTGACGCCCTGTTCCAGTCGAGTGCGGGCGTCCGAGTTGAACCGCAGTTCCTTGGCCATGTTCGTGTGTTCCTTTCGGGCCAGCTGATTGATGAAATTCGACGAACGAGGATCGCGGCCTCGCGCGTGGTAACGCTCATATCGACACGGCCTCCTTGGTTTCGACCAGGTCCTCCGCGCCGCGCGGTCCGACGGCTGGCGTGTCGGCATCCGCGAGCTGCAGCTCGGTGGGCAAGGGCGATCTCATACATTTCGCCGCGTTGGCAGTCGATGAACTGCTTGCCGTGGACATTGCGCTGATTCTCAGGGCGGGCGCCGCACAGAGCGACATGGCCGTCGACGATGAAGCACTTCTGCCCATCCTTCTGGTACATGCGTTGCCTCTCCGCTGTTTTCGCTGTTCGGAGAATTGGTCGACTAGTGCTCGGTGAGGTCGAAGCCGATGTACTCGGCAGCGTCCTCGGGGCTGGCGAACAGCATCGTCTTGTCGTCCAGGTGGACCATGCGGCCGTAATGCGTGGAGCTGATCTCCTCGAAGATGGAGCCGTCGAAATCCTGGCCGAGGGCCTCGGTGAGCTCGTCGTAGTCGAAGCTCAGCGACTTCACGCCGTCCACGCGGATCATCGACGGGTACTCGGTGAGCTCGACGCCTTCCTTGGCGCCCATCACCTCGGCGACGACGCGGCCGGTCGGGGTGTTCATCAGGGTGACGCCGCACATGTTGGAGAACTCGGTCGCTGCGCCGAATTGCATGGTCATTTAATGAGCTCCTCGGGGATCGCGAGTTCGATTTCTTCGAGCAGGGCCGAAAACTTGTTCTTCGCGGCATCCAGGCTGGATGCGAACGTGACGGCCTTGTCGGCCGGTGTGGACCAGATGGGTTGCAGTGCGCGAGCAGCGCCCAGGCATCGCGGCACCCAGATGTCCAGCCACTCGGCGAAGAGCGCCTTGTTCGCGTCCCCGAACTCGGGGTCGCGGACAAGAATGCGGAACAGGTTTCGCGTGTAGTTCAGGTCGCGGTCGTAGTCGTGCTCACCCGTGCCGACGATGGTCGGTGTGATGTAGTCACCGTTGCGCGCGGCGATCTGCATGACCAACTCGCTGCGGAACAACGAGCCGACGAGTTGCTCGAAGACGATGTTGGTAGCGAACAACAGCTGACACCAATCCCCCACCGCGGTCAGTTGTTCGACGACTTCGCGCGCAGGCTGCCATTCTGGGGCTTCCTGCCATACCGCGCGGTGCGCGCTGCCATCGAAGGTTCCCGACCCGTGGGTGGCGTCGGCCAGGTCGAGGTTGAACAGCGCGAGATCCTGGGCGAAGCGCATCTTGTGCGCGGCATTGACGGCCACCGCGGTGTTGATCATGTTGGTCGGGCCGGAGCGCTGGATGGAGGTGAAGACATGCAGCGCCAGACCATTCTCGGCGTGCATCCAGGCCCCGACGTGGCGCTCGATGAACGTCAACCAGGATGAGTTCCATCCGTCGTAGACCCGGGCCCGTTTGGCGTTCTTGAGGCACAGTTCGACCTGCCGGACGACGGCGGCGTTGTTCCGGAAGATCGTTTGGTTCCACTCCTCGTTCGGGTCGAGGAACGCGTGCCAGTTGGAGGACTTGGCCGCGGTCCACTCCTTGGGGTATCCGCCGGGTCCGTCGCCGAACCCGTAGATCCAGCCCTGGGTGAGGTGCCGATCGGGGTCGGGCTGGACGTCGACTGTCACGTCCTCGTACATCGTGGCGCGCAGTTTGGCCGGCTTGAAGTAGGAGTAGCTGCGGCTCTTCGAGCCCGGGAAGACCTTTGCGCCGGCTTCGGAGTCGGTGAACTCGATCTTCGGGAAGCTACGTTCCTTCGATCGTTCAGGGGCAGACATGAATGGGTTCCTCTCGGTTGGGCTGGGTCAGTCGAAGAGCGGGCTGGTGAAGCTGTCGTAGAAGATCTGGTCCTTGGGCACGGAGCTGTCCTCCAGGAAGCTCAGCGCGGCGTCGACCATGGGCGGTGGGCCGCAGAGGTAGACCTCGGTCTTGCCGATGGCGGCTTCGTTGCGTGCCACCACGTCGGTGACCATCCCCTCCTCGACGATGATCGAGGAGGGCATCGGTCCGTCTGCCGATTCGGACAAGCAGGCGATGAACTGGAAGTCCGTCAAACCCTCTCCGAGTCGCCGGATCTCGTCGAGGTAGAAGAGGTCAGCCGCCGTGCGTGCGCCGTAGTAGAACCGAACGGGCCGGGTGCCTTGCGACTCGTTCATGTGTCGAAGCAGCGACAGGATCGGCGCCATCCCCGCTCCGCCGCCGATGCAGACGACGGGCAGTACGTGGCCCTCCTTCAGCGTGAACGAACCATACGGACCCGTGAGCGCCAGCGTGTCACCGACCGCTATCCGGCCGTCGAGAAGAGCCGAGAACTTGCCGCCCGGGTACTTCTTGATGAGGAACTCCACCTCGGCAGTGTTGGTGGAGGTACTGGCCATCGAGAAGGACCGATGCTGATCGGTTCCAGGGATGTGCAGGTCCGCATACTGCCCCGGCTTGAACTCGTAGCCCGCGGGGCCGACCGGGGCCAATCGCAGCGACACTATGTCGTGCGTCATCGGCTCCACTGCAACGACTTTCGTCTGCACTTCCTGGATGGGGACGCCGCCGAGCAGTTCGTCCTCGTCGAAGTTCAACAGCTCGATGGTGCAGTCGCTGAACGCATGCGCCCTGCAGAGCAGGACAAAGCCCTCGTCGACCTCAGCGTCGTTGCAAGCGAAGGTGGAGTAGTTCTCCATCTGGATCTCGCCGTCGAGGACATAGGACTTGCACGCCGAGCAGCGGCCCTCGCGGCAGCCGTGCATCAAGTGGATGCCCTGGCGGAATGCCGCATCGAGGATGCTCTCGTCCTCGTTGACGTCCATCTCGAGGTTGACGGGCTCGAAGTTGATGCGGTGGCAGTCGGCCACGATTACTCCTAGGTGTGATGGTGTCGATGGATGACGCCGCCCAACAGGCAGGCGCCATCCACCGACAGCGGTGGATCAGGCGTTGACGCCGCCGGCGCGGTACGCCGCGACGTGCGCCTCCCGCTCGGCGTCGGACATCTGATTCAGCAACACGTTCGGGCTGTTGAACGTGTTGCCGCGCACGTCGTCGAGCGTCCACATCTTCGAGGGATCCAGGTTCAGGTGCGGCTGGCCGACCAGCGTCTTGCCGTCGTCGCGGACATAGCCGAGATGGGTGACGATGTCAGCCAGATCCTTGCCGTGGTGCAGCGTCTCCCACTCACGGAAGCCGGTGAGCCGACCCATGTTCGGGGTCTCCCTGCCCTCGTACTCGCTGCGGAAGGCCACCGCGTCGGTCCAATAGCAGGTCTCCGAGCAGTACGTCCGCCACTGCCCGTCCACCTTCTCGACGACCGTGTCCTCACGAATGAGGGCAGGCACCATGCAGGTCCAGCAACGGTGCGGGTACTGGTACCCGACCTCTTCGAACGCGATCGGCTTGTTGCGACCCGGGTAAGCGAGCCGGTTGTATGCCTCCCACCACTTCCCGTACTTGGAGTACCAGCCCGGGTACTTGTGCTCGAACCACTCGAAGTCCGTGTCGGTCATGGTGTCGATGCGCCAGTAGTTCACCGGCCAACCGGTGGCGAAGAAACGTGCCACCTCGTGCACATAGCCCTTCTCGGTGATGCGCTTCCACGCCTCCTCGACGAGGTCGTGCGGGATCGTCAGGCCGTACTTCTCCAGGGGCAGCAGGTAACTGCGGTAGTAGTCGTCGTAGATCCAGCGCCGCCACATCTCGGCGTAGCTCTCGCGATCCTTGCGACGGTCCTTGGTGCCGTACTCGATGAAGGTGCCGATCGCGGCGTCGACCACGCAGTGGTTGTTCCACCAGGCGTAGCGAAGATCGCGTTCCAGCAGCGGGCGGTTCCGCTCGTCGGCCAATGCCATCAACAGGATCGAGTAGCCGTTGGAGATGTGCCGGGACTCGTCGGACTGCACCGAGTGGAACACCGTCGGCAGCAGGTAGTCGCCGTTGGCGGCCGCCTCATCGGGCATGGCGACGAAAAGGGTGTTCGTGAATGCGGTTTCGGCGACCACGGTCAGGTAGATGTTGGCGGCGGTGATGGCGTCGCCGGTGATGAACCCCTCACCGAACTGCCTGCCGATGGTTCCCGCGTAGTTGTTCGCGAAGGCCTTCTCGGTCATGTCGAAACCGGCGGGATCGATGTAGTTGTTCATGTACAGCTTTTTGAGGTTCATCTGAATCGTCGAGTGCCGGACCTCGTCGATCATCTGGACCGCGAGTCCGTTGTGAATCTCCGGGTTGGGCACTGCGTCGATGGCCATCGGCATCGCCCGGGCAGCCGAGATCTCCGGGAACGGGATGATCGACAAGAACAGCTTCTGCCATTCCAGCCAGCGCTGCTGCACCTGGCGGAACATGTTGCCGCGGATCGCGCCGTCCATGGCGCCGTAAACGCGGTTGTCCTTCTCCTCCTCCATCGAGAAGTAGGACCGCATGATCTGCTTCAGCGGGTCCTTCTTGGGCGCCTTCTCGAACGTGTAGTCGGTGCCGAACCGCGTGGCCGGAGTTGCAAACGTCGGTTCCCACGTAAGTTCGCTGATCTTCGCGTGTGCCTTGGTCAGGCTTTGTCTGCTCAACACGAGCCTCCTGTTAGACGGGCCATTCGCCACCGGAGCTGGAGACGATGCGCCCCTGATGCAACCCTGTGACGGAGGACACATGGGTCTCAATTTGAGATGAGGGCACAAGCACGCGATGTCTTTCGGTACCCGTGGGGCGCGCGGACGCCGCCATTCTCAAATTGAGACATCCCGATGCCCAGAAGTGCCTAAGCTGCCGGTAGAGAACCGTCGGACCGAGGTACAGCCGCCGTGGTCAAAGATGAAGACGTATCCATTGGCGCCCGTCGCGCGCGGGAGCAGTTCCTCGCCGGCGCGTTGAGTGCCGACGCCGTCAACCCTCACGTCCTCAATTCGTGGCGCCGGTCCCGCGAGCTGCACGTCCATCCCGACCGTGTTGAGCTCCCCTACCTGCGAGACCCCGACACCGACACTCCTCTGGCGCATGCGGCTGCGCCGGTGCTTCGCCGGATCGCCGACGACCTCTCCGAACAAGCGGTGAGTGTCGTGCTGACGTCAGCCGACGGTCTGGTGCTGGATCGGATCGCCGCGAATCGCGAAATGGAACGAACGCTCGACGACGTCCGCCTTGCCCGGGGGTACAGCTACGCCGAGGAGTTCGCCGGCACCAATGGCATCGGCACTGCTCTCGAAACCGGGCAGCCGGCCTTCATCCGGGGCAGCGAGCACTACGTGGGCACCTTGGGGCAGCTCGCCTGCGCTGGGTCGCCCATCCGCGACCCGATCACCCGACGAGTAGTGGGGGTCATCGATCTGACGTGCTGGGTTCAGCAAGCCGATCCGCTGCTGTTCGTCCTCGCGAAGAGCGCAGGCAGTCAGATCGAGGACCGAATTCGCGCGATGACCAACGAGACCGAAACGGCGATCCTCGACGCCTACCTCAAGCAGAGTCGCCGCTACCCTGCCGGGGTGCTGGCGATCGGCGGCGAAGTCGTTCTGATGAACCCGTACCTGCGGCAGGCACTGGACGCCGCCGACCAGACGGTACTACTCGACCATGCCGCCGAGCTGACACAGACATCGATCACGTCGACCGCGGTGACCACCTTGCCCAGTGGGACATCAATCAAAGTATCGGTAGCAGAACGAGTCTCGGTCGGCGTCCACTGCGGCGGCGTGGTATTTCACGTGTCACTGCACGTCGCCGAGAGCGTCCCGGCCCGCGGAGTCCGCGCGATACCCGGCGTGGCCGGGCGCAGTAGTTCGTTCCGGCGCAGTTGCCAGCAGGTGGAACGCTGCTACTGCGACCGGGAATGGGTGGTCATCGAAGGCGAACGCGGCTCGGGTCGCACGCGCATCGGTCAAGCCGTCGTACGATTCGTCACCCCCGGGCGGCGCGCGACCGTCCTGCGTGCCGAGTCCTTCGACACTGCAGACGCGTTCGTATCCGCCTTCGAGGCGGAGACTGACGTGGCAGACTTCGCGGTCGTCGTCGCCAACGTCGATGAGATCGACGAAGCCGCTCTCGAGCCGCTCGCCGCCGCAATGCAGAGCTGCGCAGGGCGGGGCTGGGTTGCCGCTACGACCAGTACCGAACGAAACTCACCGCTCGTCGACACGCTCATCCTCCCCTTCTTCACCCACACCGTCACGGTTCCGGCCCTGCGCCACAGGATCGACGACTTGGAGGAACTCGTGCCGATGTTGCTGCAGGAGTTGACCCGCGGTGGGGCTCGGATGAGCGGCGAAGCCATGCGCCAGCTGAGCAAGCTGCCCTGGCCCGGCAACGTCGCACAGTTGCGTAGCGTGCTGGCCGAAACCATTACCCGCCAACGATCGGGCGTGATCGGCATCGACAAACTGCCCGACGAGTGCCGATCGATAACCCGCCGCAAACTCAGCCGCCTCGAGGCGATGGAACGCGACGCCATCGTCCGCAGCCTCTCGGAGAACGACGGCGACAAGGCCATGGCCGCTGAGGCGTTGGGGATGTCCCGTGCCACGATCTATCGAAAGATCAAGGACTTCGGCATCTCGTGATTCCGGCCGCGGACTGCACCGTCCTCTATGCCGCTGGTGACGGTCGTCGTGTTCATTCGCAACGACGGTCACCAGAACTGCCTGAGTCCTGATCAGGCCCCACAGCGAGCAATAACACGATCGACACACGAATGACCCGCATCCGCCACTAATCTGCCGACACTCGACAGATATGGGTGACCAACTCCACGGACCCTCCCTCGGGCCCTCCGTGGCCGAGATCCTCGCGTCGCATGCCGCGGGCACGGGTTCACCGGCCAAGACCGCGGCCCGCGTCGCCGACGCGATCACGGCCCGGGGTGATGACGGCACCTGGCTGTCGACGGTCCCCCGCGCTGAGCTGATCGCCGCCGCCGAGGCGATCGAACGGCGGCCCGGCGCCCGCACGCTGCCGTTGTACGGTGTGCCGTTCGGCGTCAAGGACAGCATCGACGTCGCAGGCCACCAGACGACGCTGAGCTGCCCCGACTACGCGTACCTCGCCTCCGCGACCGCCCCCGCCGTGCAGCGGTTACTGGACGCCGGGGCGCTGTACGTCGGCAAAACGAACCTCGACCAGTTCGCCACCGGCCTGAACGGCACCCGCACACCGCACACCATCCCGCGCAGCGTGTACGGCGGCGACACGATCTCCGGTGGTTCCAGCTCCGGCTCGGCACTCGCCGTCGCGCTCGGCCAAGTGCCCTTCGCCGTCGCCACCGACACCGCCGGATCGGGCCGGGTCCGGCCGCGCTCAACGGGGTCGTGGGATTCAAGCCATCTCGCGGTTTGATCAGCACCGTCGGCCTGGTACCCGCGTGCAAGTCACTGGACTGCCTCAGCGTGATGGCAGGATCCATCGACGACGTCGCCCGCGTGCTCGACGTCATGGTGGGTCGGGACGACGCCGATCCGTGGTCCCGCGACCGTGGACCCCGCTTCTCCGGCGGACCGATCCGCGTCGGCCTGCCACCCGAATCGGAGCTGGAGTTCTTCGGCGACGAGGACATGCGGTCGGCACATCTGGCGTTCCGCGAGCAACTCGGCAGAACCCACACCATCGTCGATGTCTCGCTCGAGCCGTTCCTGGCTGCCGGATCGCTGCTGTACCAGGGCCCCTGGGTCGCCGAGCGGCTGGTCGAGTTCGGTGATTTCCTGGCGGCCCAACCGGATTCGATCCACCCCGTGGTGCGCGAGATCTTCGAGGGCGGCCACCGGTACAGCGCCGTCGATGCTTTCGCCGCGTTGCAGAGGCTTCAAGAGCTCAAGGCCGTCGTCGGCAGGCTGTGGAAGCACATGGACGTCCTCGTGGTGCCCACCATCGGCACCACGTTCACCGTCGACGAGGTCCTGGCCGCGCCCATCGACTGCAACACCATGCTCGGTCACTACACGCACTTCGGCAACCTGCTCGACCTGCTGGGGGCCGCCATCCCCGTCGGCGTCACCGCAGGCGGAAAGCCCTGCAGCGCAATGCTGCTCGGCAGCTCCCTCAGCGACGACCTCGTGCTGCAGCTCGCCGCGCAGATCATGGACGAGCCCCGTTCCCCGCACCCGGGCCCGACCTCAACCGTCCACTCGATCACCGCCGAGGAGCGCCTGTGAACACCACCGTCGAGGTCCGGCCGAACCGTCGCCCTTTGCGCTCGTCGCGGGCAAGACGGCGTTGATCGTCATCGACATGCAACGCGACTTCCTCCTCCCCGGCGGGTTCGGCGAGAGCCTGGGCAACGACGTGCACCAACTACTCAAAGTCGTTCCGCCCCTCGCGGCTTTGATCGCGGCGGCCAGGGCGGCGGGTATCGCGGTCATCCACACCAGGGAAGGACACCAACCGGATCTGTCCGACTGCCCGCCTGCCAAACTCACTCGCGGTGCGCCGTCGAAGCGGATCGGCGATGCGGGTAAGTACGGGCGCATCCTGATCCGCGGGGAGTACGGCCACGACATCGTCGACGAACTCGCCCCGGTCGACGGTGAGGTCGTCATCGACAAGCCCGGCAAGGGCGCGTTCTACGCCACCCCGCTGTCGGACGTGCTCACCGAGGCCGGCATCACCCAGTTGCTGATCACCGGCGTCACCACCGAGGTGTGCGTTCACACGACGACTCGCGAGGCCAACGACCGCGGCTACGAGTGCCTCGTCGTATCCGACTGTGTCGGATCCTATTTCCCCGAATTCCAACGTGTCGGCCTGGAGATGATCAAGGCGCAGGGCGGCATCTTCGGATGGGTGGCCGACAGCGCCGCGGTGATCCCGGCGATGACCGAACTCACCACCACAGCAGCCTGAAGGGGCACCATGAGCACTGATGTGACGAACCCGACCGCGGATCCGGTCGAACCACGGACCGCCACGGGACCGGGCCTACCGTGGTGGACCCGCGGCGACACCAACGCGTTCTTCGGCCTCGGATTCAACATCCTGGTCAACGTCCTCACGCTGACAGGGTTGATGATCGGCGTGATCGCCGTACCTGCCGACGACGTTCTCGGCACCGTCCTGCCGGCACTCGGGGTCGCACTGGTCGCCGGCAACCTGTACTACACGTTCCTGGCCCGACGACTCGCCCGACGGGAGAACAGGTCCGACGTCACCGCGCTGCCCTACGGCCCCAGCGTGCCGCACATGTTCATCGTGGTGTTCGTTGTCATGCTGCCCGTGTACCTCGCCACCGACGATCCGCTGCAGGCGTGGCAAGCGGGGCTGGCATGGGCGTTCCTGATCGGCATCATCGTGATGATCGGGGCGTTCGTCGGTCCCTACATCCGCAAGCTCACCCCCCGTGCTGCGATGCTGGGCACGTTGGCCGGAATATCGATCACCTTCATCTCCATGCGGCCGGCCGCCCAGATGTGGGAGGTCGCCTGGATCGGCCTCCCGGTGCTGGCCATCATCCTGATCGGGTTCTTCACCAATGTCAGGCTCCCCGGCGGCATTCCGATCGGCCTGGTGGCGCTGCTGGTCGGCACCGCGATCGGCTGGGCGGGCGGCTACATGTCCGCACCCGACGTCGGCCAGGCCGTCAGCGACATCGCCATCGGTATCCCGGATCTGCGTCTCGACATGCTGTTGCGCGGCCTCTCCGATCTCGCGCCGCTGCTCGGGACCGCCATCCCGCTCGGTGTGTACAACTTCACCGAGGCGATGAGCAACGTCGAGAGTGCCGCGGCCGCCGGCGACAACTACAACCTGCGCAGCGTGCTGCTCGCCGACGGCGCGGGCGCGGTGATCGGTTCGGCGTTCGGATCGCCTTTCCCGCCCGCGGTCTACATCGGGCACCCCGGCTGGAAGGACGCGGGCGGCCGTGCCGGTTACTCGTTGGCCAGCGGCGTGGTGATCGGGATCTTCTGCTTCGTCGGACTTTTCGGCGTACTGGCCGCGCTGTTGCCCGTCCCGGCGATCGTGCCGATCCTGCTTTACATCGGCCTGCTGATCGGTGCGCAGGCGTTCCAGGCGGTTCCGCGGCTGCATGCGGTCGCCGTGGTCGCGGCCATCCTGCCCAACCTGGCCCAATGGGCCCACGGTCTGGTCGACAACGCACTCAACGCGGCAGGGACCTCAGCGTCCGAAGTCACGATGGAAGCGCTCAACGGTGCAGGCGTCGTGTACGAAGGCCTGAAGACGCTCGGTGAAGGCGCGGTTCTCGTCGGCCTGATCCTGGGCACGATGGTGACCTTCATCCTGGAGAAGAAGTTCCTCTACGCCGCGCTGGCCTCCGCGGTGGGCGCGGTGCTGTCCTTCATCGGACTGATCCACGCACCCGAAGTCGCCTGGGCGGCGAACCCGCAAGTCGCACTCGGATACCTGTTCTTCGGAATCGTCTGCGTCGCTTTCTCGTTCCTGCCTGGGGCCAAGGACCCGGTGGAGGTCGACGAAGCCGATGTGGTCGCAGGCCACTGATCTCCACGCACCTGCGCGATGTCAGCGCTTGAGGAAGCGGGCCAGGCTGTCGTCGAGCTCGTCCCACCACGTGGTGTGGGGCCGGGGGCCGACGGTCCCGGTACACGGCGAAGCGAACGACTTGTCGCGGTAGCCGGTGATGCTGGCGTCCTTGTCGTGTTCCCAGGTCACGAAGTGCTCCCGCACAAGGTCCAGGTCGAACGCCGAGTAGTCGGTCAGCGACATCAGGTCCCGCACGTAGTCGGTCTGAAAGTCGATGTGCTCCATGACTCCCGACACCTCCGCATACTTGGCCAGCCACGCGTCGATGTCCGCGGCCATCGCGTCGGGGTCGGGCAACGGCAGCCGGCCGAGCACCACGTCGCGCGCGACGAACGCCTGCGCGTCGAACATGTTGAAGGTGTAGTACTGGTCCTGCATGCCGAGGTAGATGAGCTTCGGGTTCGCCGTCCACACCACGCCCTTGTACAGCCCGCCCGGGTAGAGGTTGTTGGTGGTGGTCAGCCGCAGCTCGGCGTCGAGGAACGGGAAGTGATGCTGGTAGCCCGTGCACAAGATGATCGCGTCGACGTCGCGGGTGGTGCCGTCGACGAAATGGGCGGTGCGACCGTCCACGTGCTGCAGCGCGGGCACTTCGGCGATGCCGTCCGGCCAGCCGAACCCCATCGGGGAATTGCGGTAGGAAATGGTGACCGACGTCGCGCCGTATTTGCGTGACTGCAGCGCGATGTCTTCGGCCGAATAGCTGCTGCCGAGGATGAGCAGGTCTTTTCCGGCGAACTCGACGGCGTCGCGGAAGTCGTGGGAGTGCAGGATGCGGCCCGGGAATGACATGAAGCCGGGGTACTCCGGCACGTTCGGGGTGGAGAAGTGCCCGGTGGCGATGATGACGTAGTCGAAGGTCTCGGTGCGCATGCTGCTTTCCCCGGTTTCCCAGGACTCCAGTCCGAGGGTGAACGTCTGGTCCTCGTCGTCGAAGCTCACCTGCCGCACGGCGGTGTCGAACGCGATGTACTGGCGGACATTGCTCTTCTTGGCCCGCCCGGTGATGTAGTCGTAGAGCACCTCGCGCGGCGGGAACGACGGGATCGGGCCCCCGAAGTGTTCGTCGAATGTGTAGTCGGAGAACTCCAGGCACTCTTTGGGTCCGTTGGACCACAGGTAGCGGTACATGCTGCCGTGCACCGGATCTCCGTGGCTGTCCAGGCCGGTGCGCCAGGTGTAGTTCCACAGACCGCCCCAGTCGCTCTGCTTCTCGAAACACACCACCTCGCCGACGTCGACGCCGTCGAGGCGGGCCTGCTCGAAGGCGTGCAGCGCAGCCAGGCCGCACGGCCCCGCGCCGATCACTGCGGTTCGGGACATGGTTTTCTCCTTTGCTGTGAACAAGACCGGGGTGACGTCATGAGCGCGGGCGGGTCTTGTCGGGGTCGTAGAACGGGATCGTGGTGACCGTGGCGGGGATGCGCTTGCGGTGGCCGTCGAGCTTGCCGATCTCCACCCGGGTGCCGGGTGAGCTGTGCTGAACCGCGAGACGGCACAACGCGATGCTGGCACCCAGTAGCGGAGAGCGGGTGGCGCTGGTGACCACCCCGACCTGGGTGCGGCCGAGGTGTACGCAGTCCCCGTGTGCGGCGGTGTCGTTGCCGTCCAACCGCAGCCCGACGAGCATCCGCTGCGGGTGTGCCTTGCGTTCGATCAGGGCGGCGCGGCCGACGAAGTCGTCGGTCTTACTCTTCAGCGGCACGGTGAATCCGATGCCGGCCTCGAACGGGTCGATTTGGTCGTCGAATTCGTGGTCGGCGGCCACCAGCCCCGACTCGATACGCAGCATCTCCAGGGCTTCCAGACCCAGCGGGGCGAGCCCGTAGGGCAGTCCCGCGTCCCAGACCCGGTCCCACACCGACTCGGCGTCGCCGGGATGCACCCACAGTTCATAACCCAGTTCTCCGGTGTAGCCCGTCCTGGACACCAGAAGGGCCGCACCATCGGGTCCGTCGAGACGTCCGATCAGGAAGCGGAACCAGCCGAGGTCGCGCAGCGCCGGCTGCCCAGGTGGCGTCCAGATGAGCCCGCCCAGCAGATCCCGGCTGGACGGCCCCTGCACCGCGATGTTGTGCATGTGGTCGGTGGACTCCTTGATCCACACCTGGTCCAGCCCGAGGCGTTCGGCCTGGGTGCGCAGCCAGATCCCGTCGTACGGATCGCCGCCGATGAACCGGAAGTTGTTGTCGCCCAGCCGCAGCACCGTGCAGTCGTCGACCACCCCGCCGGCTTCGGTGCACATGGCCGAGTAGACGACCTGGCCGCGGGCCAGCCTGCGGATATCTCGGGTCAGAGTGGCTTGTAGCAGCGCCTCGGCGTCGGGGCCGAGCACCTCGAACTTGCGCAGTGCGGACAGGTCCATCACCGCGACCCGCTCCCGGCACGCCCAGTACTCCTGGTGTGGACCGTGGTTGTCGAAGCTGTTGGGCAGCCAATAGCCCTTGTACTCGGTGACATTGGACGTCAACGCCGAGGTGCGCCCACCGAATGCGGTGACCTTGGTCAGCACGGGTTCGGAGTCCGGCGTCAGCCGGTGTCCCACCGCCACAGAGAACCTCCTGGTGGAGTCGTAGACCCGGATGTGGATGTCGGTGGGCTCCCAGCCGTTGGCGGCGTCGATGTCGTCGGGGCAGGCCGACGACGCGCACACCAGGTCGGCGCAGGCGCGGAACAGCACATAATCACCCGCGCGCGACCACGGCTCGTCGGAGATGAGCTGGTGGTCGGCATCGAATGCGGTGTTGTAGAACAGGTTCAACGCCGACCAGCCCTGCCGCGCCGTGACGCCGAACCGGGACAGCGTGGCATTGAAGTTGTCGGTGCAGTTGACGTGGCCCGGGTATCCGAGATCGGCGTAGTACTTCGCGGTGCATGCCAGCGCGAACGTGTCGTGGCGGCCGACGGTGTCGCGGACCACCTCGACGAGGGGCCGGGCGCGGCCGTCGAAGAATTTCCCGTGCAGCCCGGGCTGCGGGTAGGCGCCGCCGCCGATCGTGCGGGTGGTGGTGGCGTCGAGCCCGAATTCTCTCCCGTCGGCGAGTTCGCGGGCATCGAAGGCGAGGAAGTCCGAGCACTGGCGTCCGGCGACGTCGATGACCTGGATGAACTGCCCGGCCTGGACTTCGTAGGACGACGCGGTCGCGGCGTCGATGCGCATGTCGAACAGCGGCTCGGCCAGCGGTGCGGGCAGCTCACGGAGTTCGGGCCGGTGCGGATCCGCCCGATGCACCTCGACGCGCACCTCCGACGGCGGGTTCGGATCGTCACCGGCGAGGCTCATCGGAGAGGCCGGAGCCGCGACGAGGACCACGGCGTCGGCGTCGACGGTGAAGCCGGCGCGCGAGCCGGCGCGGGAGTGCTCGCCGAACAATCCGGTCGCCACCGACGCGTGCTGGTCGATGTGATGCCGGCTGAGCAGCGACAGGATCCGCGCTGCGGCATAACCGTTCTCGTCGGGTCCCGGGGTGAGACGGCGCAGCACGGTCGCCGCCGTGTCGGGCACGGCATCGGCGATCGCTGCGGGGTCGGCGGCGAGCACCGTCAACTCGGCAGGCTGGCGACCGTACTGGTCGACGATGTCGAGGCGGTCGCCGCCGAACACCCTGACCGCGGTGACCGAGCCGGGCGCCACACGGAAGCGTTCCAGCACAGGCGGCTTCAGGGCGCGAACGACCGGTAGCCGACGTAGAACGCGAGCGCGCGAGTCGGCGTGGAGAACAGGATGCGCGACCCCTTCGGGAAGAAGATCGCGTCCTTTGCCCTGGCGATCTCGACCTGACCGGTGTCGACGTTCTCCAGCCGGAACTCGCCTTCGAGGACGACCTTCATCTCGTCGTAGTCGTAGTAATAGTCCAGCGGTGCATCGGTGTTGCGCAGTTCGAAGTAGCCCGAGGACATCGGCACGCCGTTGGGGTTGGCGTAGACGTCGTCGATGAACCCCTCGGTGCCCGGATACTGCTCGAGGGGCATCCGCGGAAGCTTCTCCCAGAAGCCGGATGTCACCAGAAACGGCGGGGCAGAAATGCTCGTCATGGAGCCTCCAAGCTGATCTCTTTGGATGAAACCGAGTCTGATGAGAGGAAACCATGAGCGGGTTTCGAGGAGATTACTGTCGCGTTTCTCTTCTCCGCGTATGTGCGCGCCGGGGCGGTGCCGTCGCCGGCGGGTAAGACTCACCAACGCCTGTGGTCATCCGAGCGAACGTGAATATCGCTCGCAGCACGGACATTCGGTTTCACCGCACACCATCGCACATCCGCCGATACCATCTCCGCAAGGTCGAATCGACGGCGACCGAACTCCTGACGAGAGCGAGGCCGATGCAGATGTCCGGTGTCCGGGCTGTGGTGTATGGAGTCGGCGCGATGAATTCGATCGTCGCAGGCATGCTGATCGACAAGGGGGTGGAGATCGTCGGTGCGATCGCCCGCAGCCCGCAGAAGGTCGGACAGGACCTCGGCGACGTGATCGGACTCGGCCGTCCGCTCGGCGTCACGGTCAGCGGCGACGCCGCTGCAGTTTTCGCGCAGACCCGACCGGATGTGGCAGTGATCGCGGTGAACAGCTACCTCACCGATGCCGTTGAGCAGCTGCGCATCTGCGCCGAGCACGGAGTCAACGCCGTCACTTTGTCCGAAGAGATGCTCTACCCGTGGGACACCTCGCCCGAACTGGCCGCCGAGTTGGACGCGCTGGCCAAGTCCACGGGGGCGACGCTGACCGGAACGGGATTTCAGGACACGTTCTGGGTGAACATGGTCGCACTGCTGATGGGTACCGCACACCGGATCGACACCGTCTGCGGCAAGGCGAGTTGGAACGTCGACGACTTCGGTCCCGAGCTGGCGACGGCTCAGCAGGTGGGGCGCACGGTTGCAGAATTCGAGGAGTGGGTCCGGGGTGCGCAGCGCCCTCCGACCTTCGGTCGGAACGTGCTCGACGCGCTGGTCTCCGACACCGGCCTGACCGTCAGCTCGATCAGCACCACCACTCGACCCGACATCGCCTTCGCGCCAATGCGTTCAGATGCGCTCGGCATCGACCTCGCACCTGGGGACGTCGTTGGATTCACCGATATCGACCGGATCGAGACCGCGGAGGGGCCCGCCTTCGTCTTCGAGATGTCGGGCCGGGTATACGGGACCGGCGAAGGTGACATCAACGAGTGGACCATCGAAGGTGAGCCGAACCTGTTCCTGTCCAACGGAACCGTGCCCACACAGACGACCACGTGCACCCAGCTCGTGAACCGGATTCCCGATGTGATCGCGGCACCGCCGGGCATCGTCACCGTCGACAAGCTCCCGCGCCTGCGCTACCGCACGCGATTCTGAGGAGGCTCGAGCGGCCGGTAGAGATGGCGGGCGTTTATCCGCCCAACGCCGAGTCATCCTCCCGTACGGCACGTTCGACGTTGTCGCGCAACGCCTGCAGAGCCTCCAGGTCCTCGTCGGCGTAATCGCGGGCTCGGTCGTCGAGCACACACACGGTTCCCACCACCGCGCCGTCAGGCCCGTGCACGGCCAGTCCGAGGTAGTTGTGCAACCCGAACTCGACCTCATCCTCATTGCCGGCGAAGGTCGCATCCTGGCGGGAATCCCGCACGAAGAGCGTGGCGTCGGTATCGACCACCCGCTCGCAGTACAGCGGAACCCGGTTGTCGTCGTCGCCGGCCTTCTTACCGGCCGCGCCGACCGTGTAACTCTTCGAGGCCTCACCCGCGGTCGCCGCCACCACCATCGAGTCCGGCTCGGAGCGCATCACCAGGACGGACTTGACCCCCAGCTTCTCGACCATGGCGTCAAGATCGGCGGACAGGCCGGCCAGTCCCGGAGTGGTATCAGTGCGCGGCGGGGTGTTGTCGGTCATGCCGAGATCGTTGCCGGGACCGGCGAAATACGCAACTATTGCACTCAACCTTGAAACGAACTCTTGGCAGCGCTGAACACGATCGCCATCGCAGCTCACCCGTTGCAAAGCACCGTCCTTGAAACCTGGGTAACCCCCTCGCGCCGAGCAGCGCTTCGGACACGGGGACCCACGTCGCCCCTGGGACGTGTCACCCGTCCACCTTGCGTGCACGGCGCTGAGGCGCACTCAGAGGTATCAATCGTGCTTCTTGCACAGATCCCCGCCCACGCCCCAAAGAACGGCGACCGAGAGGCCGTTGTGCAGGTGGAAATGACCGTGGCTGCCGTGGCCTATCAGGCAGGGTTTCGGTCACGAACACGGTCGTTCACAAACCCATGAGAAAGGCCCCCGGAGTTACCTCCGAGGGCCTTTCCAACTAGTAGCGGGGACAGGATTCGAACCTGCGACCTCTGGGTTATGAGCCCAGCGAGCTACCGAGCTGCTCCACCCCGCGACGGGTAAAACAAAGGTTACCGGGAGGCTGCACATGCTCCAAATCGCCTGCTCAGGCCCCGCACCCGCCCCACGAGCGTGCGCCTTCGCGGGAGCCGCAGCGGCGTGTCGCCCGCAGACCCGCACGCTCGCGACAGAGGTTGGGCAGGGGTGGCGGCAGGGCTAGGCGGGGATGCGCGCGACCTGGCCCGCGATCAACACCCCGGCGGGGTCGTAGCGATCGGCGATCGCGGCCAACCAGAACAGGGTGTCCTCGTCGTAGCAGCGCGCCAGCCGCGCCTGATCGGCTGCAGGCGCGAAGTTGGGGAACGCCGTACTGCTCGACCACGGCTCCAGCGCGGCCACCACCTGTGCGGCGTTCCCGGGCACCGCAGCAGCGATCTCAGGGGCCAGCACGCCGACGGTGACGAGGGTGAACGGTGCGTCGCGGTGGCAGAACGCGCTGCGGTGCGCGGCCGGGCGCGCCATGGCCCCACCCAGCTGGCGCAACTCCACGATGGCCTGCAGCGAGCCGGAGTCCGGGCCCGCGACCTCCAGTAGCGCATCAATGGTCTCGGCGGTCACCTCGCGCAGCACCGCGTGGTCCTCGTGCACGGGCATCGCGTCGACCGGATCGGCGTGCACCGCCCCGATCGCGGCGTACGGCAGTACCGACACCGCATCGATGACCGGGTCGGCGACTTGACGCATCGGCGCCAGCAGCCGCTCGGCCTCGGCGTGGTCACCGAGGGCGGCATAGCGCACGGACACGCTGAACCGGCCGGCCAGCGGTTCCGGCACCTCCGGTAACGGCGGAAGTTGCTGCAACGCAACCGAGGTCGTCACGCTCTCCGGTAGGTCGGCGCACCAGATGCGCCAGGCGTGCAACACCGCCGCCGCGTCGGCGCCATCGAAATAGATTGCGCCGCCGTAGAACTCGGTGATCGGCAACAGGTCGATCTCCACGGCCGTGACGATGCCGAGGGTGGACTTGCCACCGCGCAGACCCCAGAACAGATCGGCGTGCTTCTCCGGTGTCACGTGCAGGATTTCACCGGTTCCAGTAACCAGTTCGAAGCTGCGGACGTGGTCGGAGCACAGCCCGATGCTGCGGACCAGCGGCCCGACGCCCCCACCGGTGAGCAGTCCGACCACACCGACCCCCGGCGCCGAACCGCACGGCGGAGCCAGACCGAAGGGCGTGACCGCGTCGAGCACCTGTTGCCAGCGCAGTCCCGCCCCGAGGCGCGCGATGCGGTTGGCGGTGTCGATGCTGAGACTGTCCAATTCGGCGGTGAGCACCAGCAGCGTGTCCGCACCCACCCCGATCGCGCCGTGACCCGTGGCCTGCACCGCGACCGTGATCCCGTGCGCCGCAGCGAACTTTACGGTGCGTGCCACGTCGTGTGCGGACCTCGCCAGCACCACCGCGGCCGGAGTCACCGGCGCCCCGTTCCACGGCCTGCAGCGGTCGTATCCGGGTTCGCCGGGCAGTGCCACCGGGCTGCTGATCTGGTCACCCAGCGCGCGCAGCGTCTCGGCGCGCGTCAGATCGACGGGAAGCATCATCGGGTCCTTTCTCGGAAACTCTGCGGCAAGCATCACCGCGGCGGCTTGGCGACGGCTTGCCCGGCGATTTAAGAAAGATCCAAGTGCAGGGCCCAGAGGTGAGACAGGCCCCGAAAGTACTACCCGCGACGGCAGCGCAGTGCCGCTACCGCGCTGCTTCGCTCGCGAGCCGCCGTGCTGCGGCCACCACCGTGGCCATGCCTATCCGCTCCGCCTCGGTGGCCAGTGCGGCTGCGGCGCCGGCCCGCTCCGGGGACGGTTCGGCGAGTTCACATGTCAGCAGGCGACATCGCAGCAGGGCGGGCACCCCGCCGGTGCGCTCGGCGATGTCGCGGGCGAGCGCCACGTCGGCAAGTGCCCGCACAGAATCACCACGCAGCGCGTGCAGCCGCGCGGTGGCCAGCGCCACCGGTCCCGCCATGCCGACCTGCCCGATCACCGCGATGCGGTCACGGAACGGGTCCAGAGCCCCCAGCAGCGGTTCGGTGAACTCCGGCAGACCGTGGTCGGCGGCCAAGTGGGCCAGCAGCGCCTGGTGGCCCAGGGTCGTCCAGATGTGGGCGCGGCCCTCGCCGCCTGCCGATCTCTGCAGCGTCCTGACCGCCTCGGCCCGTGCCTCCGGCCCGGACTCCAGTGTCAGCAGCGCGGTGCGCACCAGGCCGACCATGCCCTGCCCGCCGGAGTCCTTCTGAGCGTGCACCCCGGCCCAGTCCTCCCCCACCGGTCCGCCCCGGTCCCGCAGCAGCGATGCGGTGGCCAGCAGCCCGCTGCCGGCCTCGTAGAGCTCGGTCCGCTCGTGCACCTGGGTGGCCACGGCGTGGTGGCGCTGCGCCTCGGCGAAGTCACCCACCCACATCGCCAGCACCGCCTCCATCCACCGCAACTGGGCGCGCATCACCGGCAGCTGCAACTCCTCGCTGCCCGCGATCCCGGCCCCCACATGGTTGCGGGCACCGGCCACGTCGCCGAGGTTCATCGCCGCCATCGACGCCACAGAATGGGCGATCACGGCATCCTCCCGAGACCTGCTGTGGCCCAGGCTGTTCAACCGCTCCACCCATTGCAGCGTCTGATGGCTGAGCGTGGCGACCCCGGAGAACGTGATCAGTCGCCCCACCAGAACGTCGGCCAGCACGTCGATGTCCCCGGTCTCCTCGGCGACCCGTTCGGCCCGGTCCAGCAACTCCCCGGCGACCGCGCTCTCCGGGTGGTAGCAGTGCCCGACCGCCAGTGCGGGCAGCACCCTGGCCGCCGAGGCCGGTTCGATCTCCGACAGTGCCGCCGCGCGCCCCAGTAGGGCCAGCAGCTCGCTTGCGTCGTTTCCCGGTGCGAGCCAAGGCCATCCGCCGCTGGCGCGCAACAGTGCGCTCGCCACCCGGCCCGCGCTGGCGGCCCGCCCGGTGCGTAACGCCTCACCGAGATAACGCTGCACGCTGTCGAGCACCAACTGCCCGCGGCCGGCCCGCGAGTGCGCCTCCAGCAGTTCCACGGTCAGCGCGTCCCGCTCGGCGTCGTTGCGTTCGGCCGCAGGCAGCCGGTCGTAGGCGTCCAGCGCGGCCTGCCACCACCCCGCTGCGATGTCCGAACTCCATTGCGCGGTGGCCTGTTCGGCCGCCAGCCGGCATGCCTGAACGACGGCGGCCGGCTCGACGAGCGGTTGTGCGGCGATGAGGTGCTGCGCCCGGCGCGTCGGCGCATCCGGCGCGGTGCTGTCGACGAGCACCTCGGCGACCTTGGCGTGCATGCGTTGTCGTCGCAGCGCGGGCATACCGGCGAGCAGTTGGTCGCGCAGCAGCCCGTGCGCGAACGCGTATCCGGCACCGTCGTGAGCGGTGACCACGATCCGCTCGTCGGCGGCCTCGTCGAGATGGTCGGCCAGGGTGTCGAGGTCCAGACCGGTGGCCTGCGCCAGCACCGGCACCGCGGACGCGTCGATCACGTCACCGATCACCGCTGCAGCCCGCAGCATCTGCACCACCGCCGGATCCAGCGCGGCCAGCCGCCGGTCCAGCACCGAGCGCACCGCACGCGGAATCTCGTTGCCTGCCCGCTCCGCTCGGGGCAGCCGCGCGTACTCCGAGACGAAAAACGGGTTTCCGCCGGTGCGGTCGGCGAGCTCGGCGGCCTCGGCGTCGGTGACCGTCTCCTCGGCGACCTCGTTGGCGAGCACCGCGACATCGGCCGACGACAGCGCGGGTACCTCGATGTGCCGGTTGTCCTCGCCGCGGGCCACGGTGCTGAGCAGCCGCGCCACCTCAGGGGTGTGCTCGCCGTCGCGCACGGTGACGATGACCAGTATCGGCCGATCCCGCAGCGCGCCGGCAAGGTAGGCCAGGCAGGCGGCCGAGGCGGTGTCGGCCCACTGGACGTCGTCGACGACCACCGCAAGCAGGCGGGGAGCAGACTCCAGCAGAGACTGAACACGCTCGTAGACAAAGAATCTCGCGGTATCGGGATCGGTGTGCGCCGGACCTCGAGCACCTCGTCGGCGTCGGCGCCCAGTGCGCGGACCAGTTGGCGCATCGGCCACCACGGCGGTGTCGCACGTTCGTCGGGACAGCTGACCCAGGCGGTGTCGCCGGCCCGGGCGTGCACCAGGCCCGCGATCTCCTCGGCCAGCCTGGTCTTGCCGATCCCCGGCGGACCCGACAACACCAGCCACCGCGTCGCGCCGGCCGCGACCCGCTTCAACACCTCAGCCGCCCTTGCGATCTCGCGCTCCCGGCCGACCAGCGGCGCGCGGTCCGGACCGACCTCCATCGAGACCGGCGCGGCCGTCGCCACCTCCGGTTGCGCAAGTGCCGTCGCGCCGGTCCACTCCGGCGAGCGCGGCCATCCGGCAAGCTCGGGAGCCTGCCGCAGCACGGCGGTGTGCAGGTCGCGCAGCTCGGGACCCGGGTCCAGGCCCAGCTCCTCGTCGAGCATCCGCGCGTGCCTGCCGTAGACCTCCAGCGCCTCGGGGGTCCGCCCGGCCCGGTAGAGGGCCAGCATGTGCAGTCGGCAGCCGCGGTCGGCGAACGGTTCCCGCTCACGCAGCCGCACCACCTCGATCAGCGCGGCCGCCACCTTACCGAGCGCCAACAGCGCGATCACCTTGTTCGACAGGCATTCCGTGGCCATCTCGGCCACCCGCGCCGAATCCTCGCGCAGCCAGTCCGCATCGCCGAGGTCTTCGAGCAGCTCGCCGCGGACCAGGCTCAGCGCGGCGTCGGCCTCGGCGAGCGCCTCATCCCAGCGCTCGCCCTCGATCGCCGCGCCGGCTCGCGCGTAGCCCGCGGTGAACACCGCGAGGTCCACGTCGTCGGGCCCGACGTCGAGGTAGTAGCCCGGCGGCCGGCGCACGATCGGTGAGGCCATCTGCGTGTCCCCGCCGCCGCGCAACGCGCGACGCAGGTTGGAGATGTAGACCTGCAGGCTGGCTATGCCGCTGGCGGGGACGTCGTCGCCCCACGCCGCGGCCGCCAGTCGATCGGTCGACACCACCCGCCCCTGGGCCAGCAGCAGCGCGGCCAGCACCGACCGCTGCTTACGCGGTCCGACATCGATCGAGCTCCCCCCGTGGACCACCTGAAGTGGCCCGAGCAACCGATAGCGCACCGGTGTGAGCGGCTAGTTCGCCGACTGGTATTCGCTCACCGCGGTGTCCAGGCGTTGCAGCGCCTCGCCGAACTCGGCGAAGTCACCACTCTGCTGGGCCTGCCTCAGCGCGTCCAGCGCCGAGTTCACATTCTGCAGCGCAGCGGATTTCGCCGCGGACAGTTGCGTCGGTCCGGTCGGCGGCACCGCGGCCGGCACCTCCGGTTGTTGCTGAGCCGGTGCCTGACCGGGCCGGTTCGGCGCGGCCGCAGGCGGCGGGTTGTTGCCATCCGGACGCTGCTGCGCGGCCTGGCCGGAGGCCGGGGGTTCGGTCCCCGCAGGCCCTGTCGCAGTGGCGTCCGCGCCGGGGCCGAACAGGTCGGTCAACGCGTCACGCACCGTCGGGCCGTAGCCGATCTGGTCGTTGTACATCATCGCGACGCGGATCAGACGCGGGTACGAGGACGCGGCGTCACTGGCGCCCGGTGAAGCGTAAACCGGTGCGACGTAGAGCAATCCGCCCTGACCGATCGGAAGGGTCAACAGGTTGCCCCAGCGGATGCGGTTCTGGTTGTCGCGGCCGATCACACCGAGGTCCTGGCTGACCGCGGTATCGGTGCTGATCGCGTTGAACGCCAGCTTGGGACCGTTGACCTGACCCGGAATGGTCAGCACCGTGAGCTTGCCGTACGTCTCGGGATCCGAGCTGGCACTGATGTAGGCCGCCAGGAAGTCGCGACGGAACCGGTTCATCGCGCTGGTCAGCTGGAACGATGCCGAATTGTTGTTCTCGGCAAGGTCTTTGGCGACGATGTAATACGGCGGCTGGTAGCTGCTGGCTGTCGGGTTCGGATCCAGCGGGACGTCCCAGAAGTCCGAGGTGGAGAAGAACGTCACCGGGTCGTCGACGTGGTACTTGGCCAACAGCGCGCGCTGCACCTTGAACAGGTCCTCCGGGTAGCGCAGGTGCTCCTGCAACTCGGGGGTGATGTCCGCCTTGGGTTTCACCGTCTCCGGGAACACCTTCATCCACGCCTGCAACACCGGGTCCTGCTCGTCCTGGGCGTACAGGGTCACCGTGCCGTCGTAGGCGTCGACGGTGGCCTTGACCGAGTTGCGGATGTAGGACACCTGCTTGTCGGGCTGCAGCCGGTTCAGCGCCACCTCGTTCGAGTCGGTGGTGGCCGACGACAGCGACATCAGCTCCGAGTACGGATAGTTGTCCAGCGTGGTGTAGCCGTCGACGATCCACACGATGCGCTCGTTGACGATCGCTGGGTACACCGCGGTGTCGGTGGTCAGCCACGGCGCGACGGCCTCCACGCGGTCGGCCGGATCACGGTTGAACAGGATCTTGCTGTCCTCGCCGATCACGTTGGAGAACAGGAAGTTGCGCTCGGCGTACTTCGCGGCGAACACGCTGCGGGTGAGCCAGTTGCCGATCGGCACGCCACCGCTTCCGGTGTAGGTGTAGTTCCGCGTGGCGGTGTTGGTCTCGTAGTCGTACTCGCGCGGCGCGCCGTTCTCGCCGACGATCGCGTAGTCGGCGGCGGTGTTGGCGATCACCGGGCCGAAGTAGATGCGCGGCTGGGCCAGCGGCGCCGGGCCGGGTGAGACCACCTCGCCGTTGGGCCCCACCACGCTGGCCAGGAACTCGGGGTAGCCGCCGTTCTGGTTGGGGTCGTTGGCGATTCCGCGCACGGTGTTGGCCGGCGAGGCGATGAAGCCGTTGCCGTGGGTGTAGACCGTGTGCCGGTTGATCCAGTCGCGCTGGTTGTCGATCAGCCGGTCCGGATTGAGCTCCCGGGCGGCCACCACGTAGTCACGCAGGTTGCCGTCGTCGTCGCGGTAGCGGTCCATGTTCAGCTGGTCTTGGAAGAAGTAGAAGTTCTTGCCCTGCTGGAACTGGGTGAACGCCGGGCTGACGATGTTCGGGTCCAGCACCCGGATGTTGGACGTGGTCGCGCGGTCGGCGGCCACCTGCTGGGCCGTCGCGGCGGTGTTGCCTGGATAGTCGCGGTACTCCACCGCTTCGTCGGTCAGGCCGTACGCCTGCCGGGTGGCGGCGATACTGCGGCTGATGTACTCGCTCTCCTTCTGGGCGGCGTTCGGGCGCACGCTGATCTGTTCGACCACCAGCGGCCAGCCCGCACCGACGATCAGCGACGACAGCAGCAGCAGCACCACGCCGATCGCCGGGATCCGCAGGTCGCGCAGCACGATCGCGGAGAACACCGCCGCGGCGCAGATGACGGCGATCGCCAGCAGGATCAGCTTGGCCGGCAGCACCGCGTTGATGTCGGTGTACCCGGCGCCGGTGAACGGCTTGCCGCCGCGGGTGTGGCTGAGCAGTTCATAGCGGTCGAACCAGTACGCGACCGCCTTGAGCAGCATCAGGACGCCGACCAGCGTGATCAGCTGGATGCGGGCGGCCCGGCTCAGCGCGCCGTTGCGGCTGGCCAGCCGGATGCCGCCGAACAGGTAATGGCCCAGGAGGTTGGCCAGGAACGCCAGGAACGTCGCGGCGAACAGGTAGGTCAGCACCAGCCGGTAGAACGGCAGGTCGAACGCGTAGAAGCCGAGGTCGATGCCGAACTGCGGGTCGGCGACGCCGAAGCTGCCGCCGTGCAGGAACAGCTGCACCTGCTGCCAGTAGTTCTGGGCGATCAGGCCGGCCAGCAGACCGATCGCGACCGGGACCCCGACGCCGACCAGACGCAGCCGCGCCATCACCGCGGTGCGGTAGCGCGCGATCGGATCGTTCGGGCCCGCCGTCGGCACGAACACCGGGCGGGTGCGGTAGGCCAGGGCCATCGCGGCGAACACGACGCCGCCGATGAGCAACGCCACCGCGAGGAAGATGACCAACCGGGTGACGATCTGGGTGGTGAACACCGACCGGTAGCCGAGTTCGCCGAACCACAGCCAGTCGACATAGGTGTCGATGAGCCGGGGGCCCAACAGCAACAACACCACGGCCACAATGGCGAGGGCGATCAGACCTCTGCTTCGTCTCGTCAGCTTCGGCATTCTCGCCGTCGGCCGCATACCCACTCGTTACTCCACTCTCGGCAATTCTCAGCAGATCGTCAGGTGTGATGACTCAGCCATTACTGTACGCACCGGCCGCAGGCTGCGGTTTCAGCAGCGTGGAGGTTCGCCACCAGCGGAAAGCGTGCGCAACCCGTCGATCGCGGTCTCCAGCGTGTCCACTTTGAGCAGCTCGATGCCGTCGCGGTCGACGGTGGTGGCCTCCGCACAGTTGTCGGCGGGCACCAGGAACACCGTGGCCCCCGCATCCTCGGCGGCCACGATCTTGTGCGTGATGCCGCCGATCGAACCGACCTTGCCGTCCCCGCTGATCGTGCCGGTGCCCGCGACAAACTTCCCGCCGTTGATGTCACCGGTGGTCAGCTTGTCCACCACCGCCAGGCTGAACATCAACCCGGCCGACGGCCCGCCGATGTTGGCCAGGTTGAAGTCGATGATGAACGGCGCCCACGGCGCGTCGAGCACGTTCACCCCGAGCAGGCCCTGCTCCCGGTCCGGGTGCGAGGCCAGCGTGATCTCGGCGGTGCCCATCGGCGCGTTCTTGCGGCGGTAGTCGACCGTGATCACCTCCCCCGGCTTCGTGCCCTTGAGGAACTCCTGGAACTGCTCCAGCGACGCGACAGGCGTGTTGTTGACCGCGTCGATCGCATCGCCGGCCTGCAGTTTGTCCTTCGACGGGCCCTTGTCGTCCACGCTTTCCACCGTGACGGCCATCGGGTACTTCAGGTACTGCAGCGCGGCGTACTCGGCGCTGTCCTCGGACTGGCGGAAGTCCTTGGTGTTGGCCTCGTTGATCTCTTCCCTGGTCTTGTCCGGCGGATAGACCAGCTCACGCGGGACGAGCTGGTCGCGGCCCGACGCCCAGAAGATCAGTGCCTGCCCCAGCGTCAGGCCGTCGCGCTGGGACACCGTTGTCATGTTGAGGTGCCCCGAGGTCTTGTGAACGTCGGCGCCCTCGATGGCCACGACGTCCTTGCCGTCGACCTCGCCCAGGGTGTCGAAGGTCGGTCCCGGACCGAGCGCGACGTAGGGCACCGTCACCACGGTCAGCAGCATCCCGAAGATCAGGATGGGGGCCAGCGCGACGACGAGTGTGGAAATCCGCCTGTTCACGCCGCCCACAGTAGAGGTCGGCTACCGCGGCGAGCCGCGAAGACCACCGGGGGCGAGCCGCGAAGACCACCGGGGGCGAGCCGCGAAGACCACGGGGGGGGCGAGCCGCGATGACCACCCGCGGTTCACTCTCAGCGTGACCCGGGCACCCGCACGCTGCGGCAGGGGTGAGTACCGTTGGGGGCATGGCTGACCTGCCTTTCGGCTTCTCCGGCGGAGACGACCCCGACCGCGACAAACGTAAGAACAACCCCGACGACCCGTTCGGGGGCGCGCTTCCCGGCGGTGAGTTCGACATGTCGCAGCTTGGCCAGATCTTCTCCAAGCTCGGCGAGATGTTCAGCGGCGCAGGCACGTCGATGGCCGGCGGGAAGTCCGCCGGTCCGGTGAACTACGACCTGGCGCGTCAACTTGCGTCCAGCTCGATCGGTTTCGTCGCTCCGGTGCCCGAACAGACGGCTACCGCGATCGCCGACGCGGTGCGGCTGGCCGAGACCTGGCTCGACGGTGTCACCCCGCTGCCCGCGGGCACCACCAGGTCCGCGGCGTGGACGCCGACGGACTGGCTCGACAACACCATGGACACCTGGAAGCGGCTGTGCGATCCGGTGGCCGAGCAGATCTCGACCGTGTGGGCGCAGGCGCTGCCCGAGGAGGCCAAGGCGATGGCCGGGCCGCTGCTGGCGATGATGTCGCAGATGGGCGGGATGGCGTTCGGGTCGCAGCTGGGCCAGGCCCTGGGCACCCTGTCCAAAGAGGTGCTGACCTCCACCGACATCGGACTCCCGTTGGGCCCCAAGGGAGTCGCCGCGCTGATGCCCGAGGCGGTGGAGGCGCTGGCCGAGGGGCTGGAGCAGCCGCGCAGCGAGATCGTCACGTTCCTGGCCGCCCGCGAGGCCGCCCACCACCGGCTGTTCAGCCACGTGCCGTGGCTGTCGGGCCAGTTGCTCAACGCGGTCGAGGCGTTCGCGCGGGGCACCAAGATCGACATGACCGGCATCGAGGAGTTCGCCCGCGGCTTCAACCCTGCATCGCTGACCGACCCGGCGGAGATGGAGCAACTGCTCAATCAGGGGATCTTCGAGCCGAAGGCCACCCCGGAGCAGACCGCCGCGCTGGAGCGGTTGGAGACGACGCTGGCGTTGATCGAGGGCTGGGTGCAGACCGTGGTGTCCGACGCGCTCGGCGACCGGATCCCCGGCACGTCCGCGCTGTCGGAGATGCTGCGCCGCAGGCGGGCGACCGGCGGCCCGGCCGAGCAGACGTTCGCGACCCTGGTGGGCCTCGAACTGCGGCCCCGCAAGATGCGCGAGGCCGCCGACCTCTGGCAGAAGCTCACCCAGGCCGTCGGCGCCGACACCCGCGACAGCGTGTGGCAGCACCCCGACCTGTTGCCCAGCGCTGCGGACCTCGACGAGCCCGCCGCATTCATCGACCGGATGATCGGCGGCGAGACCAGCGACATCGACAGCGCGATAGAGCGGGCGTTCGGTGAAGCGCTGGGTCACGAAGGCAGCCAAGAGGGTGAGGATCGTCCCGACGACGGGGGCGACGAGCCCAAGGCCTGACGTCCGGTCGGGCGTCGTGTTCAGGGGCCACGGGGGTCACAGTGATCGGCGTTCTGCAGACAACGTGCGAGTAAACCGCTGCAAACCGCGGATACCTGAGGCACGTGAGGCAGGCGTGACAGGCCGTCGGCCCATGCCTGTGGATAACTCGGCTCGGCGCCGCCGCGGCATGGCACCGTCGATCCATGACGCGCTACGCGCTGAGCACCGCCACCCCGGTACTGTCCCGGCCCGACGGCACCGTGCAGGTCGGGTGGGATCCGCGCCGCGCAGTCGTCGTGCACCCGCCCGCCGGCTTGTCCGCCGCGGTCCTGGCTGACCTGCTGCGTGCACTGCAGGGCGCGGTGACCGCCCGCCAACTGCAGCGGCTCGCCGCCGGCAAGGGCGTCCCCGAGCCCGTCGTCGCAGGTCTGCTCGCTCACCTCGTCGACGCAGGCGTCGTCACCAGCACCCCGTCCGGCGCCCGTGCGGTGTCGGTGCGGGTGCACGGGGACGGACCGCTGACCGATCTTCTCACCGCATCGCTGCGGTGCTCGAACGTGCGGGTCAGCCAGAGCAGCCGAACCCACGCGTCGACCGGACGCGTCGACCTCGTCGTGCTGGCCGACTACCTGGTCGCCGACCCGCGAGTAGTGCGTTTGCTGCACGAGGCCGACGTCGCGCACCTACCCGTGCGCGTGCGCGACGGCACCGGACTGATCGGCCCGCTGGTGATCCCGGGCGCGACGAGCTGCCTGCGTTGCGCCGACCTGCACCGCAGCGACCGCGACGCCGCCTGGCCGGCCGTCGCCGCGCAGCTGTGCCGCACCGTGGGCAGCGCGGACCGGGCCACGCTGCTCGCCACCGCCGCGCTGGCCTTGCACGAGATCGACCACGTGGTGCGCGCAGTTCGCGGCGACCGCAGCGACAGCCCCGCGACGCTGGACACCACACTGGAATTCGAGGTTACCCGGGGTGAGGTCACCGCACGCCGGTGGTCCAGGCACCCGGAGTGCCGTTGCTGACACGAGACGTTGCCAACTAGTTGGTCGAAGTCTCGCCGGTTCGTGGATGATGGACTGGTGAGTGAGATCAAGCGGGGAAGCGTCTCGCGCAATGCCAAGCTCGCGTCGTTGCCCGTGGGGATGGCGGGACGCGCGGCGCTGGGCTTCGGAAAGCGGCTGACCGGCAGGTCGAAAGACGAGGTCAACGCGGAGCTGATGGACAAGGCTGCCCAGCAGCTGTTCACCGTGCTCGGCGAGCTCAAGGGCGGGGCGATGAAGGTCGGCCAGGCCCTGTCGGTGATGGAAGCCGCCATTCCCGAGCAGTACGGCAAGCCCTACCGCGAGGCGCTGACCAAGCTGCAGCGCGAAGCCCCGCCGTTGCCCGCCGCCAAGGTGCACCGCGTACTGGACCAGCAGCTGGGCACCAAATGGCGGGACCGGTTCCAGTCCTTCGACGACAAGTCGGTGGCCTCGGCCAGCATCGGCCAGGTGCACAAGGCGGTCTGGTCCGACGGCCGCGAGGTCGCGGTCAAGATCCAGTACCCCGGCGCCGACGAGGCGCTGCGCGCCGATCTGAAAACCATGCAGCGCATGGTCGGCGTGCTCAAGCAGCTCTCCCCCGGCGCCGATGTGCAGGGCGTGGTCGACGAGTTGATCCAGCGCACCGAGATGGAACTGGACTACCGCCTGGAGGCCGACAACCAGCGCGCGTTCGCCAAGGCCTACGACGGCGATCCCCACTTCGTGGTGCCGCGCGTGGTGGCCAGCGCACCGAAGGTCGTCATCCAGGAATGGATCGAGGGCATCCCGCTGTCGCAGATCATCCGCGAGGGCACCCAGGAACAGCGCGACCTGATGGCCACCCGGCTGTTCGAGTTCTGTGACGACGCGCCGACCCGGCTGGAAATGGTGCACGGCGACGCCCACCCCGGCAACTTCATGCTGATGCCCGGAGACAAGATGGGCGTCATCGACTTCGGCGCCGTCGCCCCGATGCCGGGCGGCTGGCCCATCGAGCTCGGCCAGATCCTGCGCTACGCGGTGGACAAGAACTACGAGAAGCTGCTGCCCACCATGGAGAAGGTCGGCTTCATCCAGAAAGGCCGGCAGGTCTCCACCCGCGAGATCGACGACATGCTCAAGCAGTACGTCGAACCGCTGGAAGTGCCGATGTTCCACTACTCCCGTCGGTGGCTGCAGCGGATGACCACGGTGGAACTGGACAAGGCCGCCGGGCAGATCAAGACGGCCCGCCAGATGGACATCCCGCCGAAGCTGGCGATCCCGATGCGGGTGATCGCATCGATCGTGGCGATCTCCTGCCAGCTCGACGCGCACGTCGACACGCGGCGCATCGCGATGGAGAAGGTGCCCGGATTCGCCGACCCCGACGCTGTGTGAGCGTCGAGGCCGGCTGAATCTCACGCGGCCACAGTCTCTTTCGTGTCCTTACGGGGCCTGCCCCTGGGGCGTTTACGGGCCACGACCGTACCCCGGTCGAGGATCTCGCCGCCCCAGACGCCCCACGGCTCCTGACGCTGCAGCGCGGCGTTGAGGCATTCCCGCCGGAGCGGGCAATCGGCGCACAATGCCTTGGCGCGCTCCAGATCCCGCGGATCCTCGGCGAACCACAGATCCGGGTCCTCGACGTGACACGGCACCGCGGTCGTCGTCTTCTCACATGTCGGCGAAGACATGTCGGTCCTCTGCTTCCTGGTCGTTGATGCTCGAATGTGGAGTTGTTGCGGGATCGGTGACCAGGAATGACAAAGGCCACGGATCCGTGTTGCGGGTCCGTGGCCTGGAGGGCGATTCGGGGCTCTACCTAGAGGTGGCCCCTCACGGACGCAACCGCGTGGGCGGCGGCGCGGCGCTTACGCGGCGCGGCGACGGCCTTGGCGGCAATGGGATGAGCGGGACGAGCCCAGAACTGGGCGGGAAGGGTCCGCGACATGCCGGCTGCAACTACGTCGGAGACAGAGAAACCGTTGCTGATCATGTTGGACACCCCCCTCTCGCACAAGCCGTGGTCTGCGTGTTCTGAGGCTAAAGGCTAGCAGCCAAATCGTGCAACGGAATTTTGACCAGCGCTTTTGGCGCGATCTTTACGATTTTTGGCGGCCTTTGACCAGACTCAGGACGTCGGGGCCGAACTGCTCCAGCTTGCGTGCGCCGATCCCCGGGATGGCGACCAGCGCGGCGTCGTCGGTGGGCAGGGTCTCGGCGATCGCGATCAGCGTGTTGTCGGTGAACACCACATAGGCGGGCACGCTCATCTCCTTGGAGATCCGCAGCCGCCAGTCCTTGAGCGCGGAGAGCAGTTCCTCGTCGATGTCGGACGGGCAGGTCTCGCAGCGGCGCAACATGATCGCCGGCGGCGAGGACAGCGCCGCGTTGCAGACCCGGCACCGCGGAGCGGGCCCGCGCTGCCTGCGCGGCTTGCTCGGACCGTCGTCGCGCTGGGACTGCGGCGCGATGCCGTTGAGGAACCGTGACGGGCGGCGCCCCTGCCTGCCGCCGGGGTTGCGGGCCAGCGCCCAGCTCAGCGTCAGATGCGCTCGCGCCCTGGTGATTCCGACGTAGAGCAGCCGTCGCTCCTCTTCGACGGGCTCGCTGTCGGGACCGTGCGAGAGCGCATGGCTGATCGGCAGGGTGCCGTCGGCCAGCCCGACCAGGAACACCGCGTCCCACTCCAGGCCCTTCGCGGCGTGCAGCGAGGCCAGCGTGACACCCTGCACGACGGGTGGGTGGCGGGAGTCGGCGCGCTGCCGCAGCTCGGCCAACAGCCCCCGCAGGTCCAGGTGCGGACGCTGGGCGACCTCGTCGTCGACGAGTTCGGCCAGCGCCGTCAGCGCGTCCCAACGGTCCCGGGCCTTGACGCCGGCCGGGGGCTCCGCCGTCAGGCCGAGCGGCTCCAGCGCGGCCCGCACCAGCTCGGGCAGCGCGGCCTCGCCCTGGCCGCGCTCGGCGACGCGCTGCAGCGCCAGCAGTGCCTGCCGGATCTCCTGGCGGCTGAAGAAACCTTCACCGCCACGCACCTGAAAGGCGATGCCGGCCTCCGTCAGCGCCTCCTCGTAGACCTCCGATTGCGCGTTGATGCGGTAGAGCACCGCGATCTCGGCTGCGGGAGTGCCGGATTCGATGAGCTTGCCGATACTGCGCGCGACGGCGGTGGCCTCGGCGACCTCGTCGGGATACTCCTGGAACATCGGTTCCGGTCCGGGGGGACGCTGCCCGATCAGGTGCAGCCTGCTGCCCGCCATCCGGCCGCGCGCCGCGGAGATGACGCGGTTGGCCAGCGACACCACCTGCGGGGTGGATCGATAGTCGCGTTCCAGCCGCACCACCGCGGCGTCGGGGAACCGCCGCGAGAAGTCGAGCAGGTAGCGCGGCGACGCGCCGGTGAACGAGTAGATGGTTTGGTTGGCGTCACCCACCACGGTCAGGTCGTCGCGACCGCCCAGCCAGGCGTCGAGGACGCGCTGCTGCAGCGGGGTGACGTCCTGGTACTCGTCGACGACGAAGCAGCGGTACCGGTCGCGGAACTCCTGGGCCACCGCGACGTCGTTCTCGATGGCGGCCGCGGTGTGCAGCAGCAGGTCGTCGAAGTCGAGCAGCACCAGATCGTCGCGGCGGGCCTTGAGGCTCTCGTAGTGGGCGTAGACCGCGGCGATCTTCTCGGCGTCGAACGGGATGTCGCGGCTGACCTCGGCGACGGTCTGCGGGTAGACCTCCGGCGTGATCAGCGACGCCTTGGCCCACTCGATCTCACCGGCGAGGTCGCGCACGTTGTCGGTCCCGGTCGGCAGACCGGCGCGGTTGGCGGCCTGCGCGACGACAGCAAACTTGCTGTCCATCAGTTGCCAGTCGGTGCTGCCGACCACGCGCGGCCAGAAGTAGGCCAGCTGGCGCCGCGCGGCGGCGTGGAAGGTCTGCGCCTGCACCGACTCGGTGGAGGGGCCCCCTTCGTCGCTGGCGAGCGCGCGCAGCCGTCCCCGCATCTCCCCCGCCGCGCGCTGGGTGAACGTGACCGCCAGAACCTGGCCGGGCGCCACATGTCCGGCGGTCACCAGATGGGCGATGCGCCTGGTGATGGTGCGGGTCTTGCCGGTGCCGGCGCCTGCGAGTACGCAGACCGGACCTCGGGGCGCGAGGACCGCTTCGCGCTGTTCCTCGTCGAGGTCGCCCAGCAGCCGGTCGCGGGAGGCCGTCAGGGACATGGCGACCATCATGTCAGCGTGCCCCGACAACCGCGGACCTCGGGACGGGCATGTCTGGCGCGTCGGCTACGTTGAATGGCTTATGAGCTCCGACGATGCCACTTTGACCATGTACACGACCACGTGGTGCGGCTACTGCTCGCGCCTGAAGACCGCGCTGAAGTCCGAAGGCATCCGGTGGACCGAGGTCGACATCGAGACGGATCCGGCCGCCGCAGAGTTCGTCGGGTCGGTCAACGGTGGCAACCACGTCGTGCCCACCGTGAAGTTCCCCGACGGCTCCACGCTGACCAATCCGAGCATCAAGCAGGTTAAGGCCAAGCTGGCCGGTTAGGTCAATCCAGCGCTGCCCAGGACTCGATGATCTCCCTGGCGATCGAGATCGACCCGGGCAGCAGCAGCCGTGACGCACCGCCGGAACCCCAGTCGCCCTGTGCCAGCGCTTCGCGGATCTCGGCGCGGGTGAACCATCCGGCCTCGGCGATCTCACCGTCGTTGAACGAGAACGGTTGCTCGGGGTCGCCGACCGCGTGGAAACCGACCATCAGTGACCGCGGGAACGGCCACGGCTGAGAGCCGAGGTATTCGACGTCGGTGACGGCCAGCCCGATCTCCTCGGCGATCTCGCGGACGACACACGATTCGAAGGACTCCCCCGCCTCGACGAACCCGGCCAGGATCGAGAACAGCCGCGGCGGCCACACCGCCTGGCGTGCCAGCACCGCACGGTCGTGACCGTCGTGCACCAGGCAGATCACCGCCGGGTCGATGCGCGGGAACTCCTCGTGCCCGGTCACCGGGTTGACGCGCGCCCAGCCGCTCTTGATCGGCGTGGTCGGTGCGCCGTCGACCGGGCTGAAGCCGGCGTTGTCGTGCCAGTTCAGCAGCGCGGTCGCGGTGGCCACCAGCTGGGCGCTGACGTCGTCGAACACGTCGCCGGTCCGGCGCAGGTCGAGCACCTCCAGCGGCGCGTCGGAGTCCTCCGGCGGCTCAAGCTCGGAGCGCAACGCCCACACGTGCCTGCCGTCGGCGAGCTTGCCGAGGAACACGGCGTTCTCGGGCGGGTGGGCACCGGCGGACACGGCCGGGTTCAGCACCGCCCGGCCGCCGGAGATCAGCACCTGGTTGCGGCGGTCGACGCGCAGCAGTAGCGCATCGGCCCAGCCGGCGACCGCGGCGTCGATGTCGGTGCGCAACGTGTCGGCACGGTCGGCGCCCACCCTGGACAGCAGCGGCACCTGACGCAGCCGGAAGCCGGGACTCATCGGTTCCTTCTGCTCTTCATCCACGGCTCCTCGCCCAAGGGCTCGTCGCGGCGCAAGCGCTCATCGGTTCCTTCTGCTCTTCGCGCAAGCGCTCATCGGTCCTCGTCTGCTGGGCGGATATACAACAACCGGTCCCCCAACTCCAGTGCGTCGACCTTCGGATCGTCGACGCGGATCAGCTTGTTGCCGCGGACCACGCCGAGCACGATGTCCGTGCCGTGGCGCGGTGAGCCGCCGGCCTCCTTCGGGCTCACCTCGCGTTCGGCGATGGCGAACCCACGGTCCGGGGTCAGCAGGTCCTCCATCATCTCGACCACGCTGGGGGTCTGCACGGCGATGCCGAGCAGACGGCCCGCGGTCTCCGAGGTCACCACGGTCGAGTCCGCGCCGGACTGCTTGAGCAGATGTTCGTTGTCGGTCTCGCGGACCGCAGCGATGATCTTGGCCTTCGGGGCGAGCTCGCGGGCGGTGAGCGTGACCAGCACCGCGGTGTCGTCGCGATTGGCGGCGACGATGATGGTCTTGGCGTGCTGGGCGCCGGCCAGGCGCAGCACCTCGGAGTCGGTCGCGCTGCCGCGGATCGTGACCAGCCCCGCACTCTTGGCGCGCTCCAGTGCCGCGGCGTCCTCGTCGACGACCACGATGTCGCCGGGAGCGATCTCGTCGCCGACCATCGCCGCGGCAGCGGTGCGGCCCTTGGTGCCGTAGCCGACGATGATGATGTGGTTACGCAATCTGCTCCTCCAACGCTGGATTTGGTAGACCTGACGCGATTGCGTGGTGAGGGTCTCGACGGTGGTGCCGATCAGCACGATCAGGAACGCCACCCGAAGCGGCGTGATGATCAAGACGTTGACCAGGCGCGCCCCCGGGGTGACCGGCGTGATGTCGCCGTAGCCCGTCGTCGACAGTGACACCGTCGCGTAATAGAAGCAGTCCAGGAACGACAGCTGGTCGTCCTGGACGTCGCGGTATCCGTCGCGGTCGATGTAGACGATCAACACCGCGGCGAACAACGCCGCCGTCGCGTAGATGACGCGGACGGTGATCCGGCGCGCCGGGCTGACCGTCTCGGTCGGGATCTGGACGCGATCGGTGAGCGCATGGACCGGCATGTCGGCCAGCGACTGATCAAACCGGCGCACCCGCCGGCGCAAACGTCCTTCAGCCACGAGGGCCGGTCAGGGGGTGAGGCAGCCGCACCAGCACAATGTAATCATGGCCACGCCCTCCACGGCACTGCAGCAGATCACCAAGTCATCACGCGGCGCCCGGATGGGTGCCTGGCTGATAGGTATGGGCATCCTGCACTTCGCCGCTCCGAAACCGTTCGACTCGATCGTGCCCGAGGAACTTCCGGGCACCCAGCGCTTCTACACCTACGCCTCCGGCGTCGCCGAGATCGGTGTCGGCGCTCTGCTGCTGGCCCCCAAGACCCGCAGGGCCGGCGCGCTGTCGGCGATCGCGCTGTTCGTCGGGGTGTTCCCCGGCAACGTGAACATGGTCCGGCTCTGGTTCAACGACCCGGCCAAGACGCTCCCGATGCGGGTCGGTGCGATTGCCCGCCTGCCGCTGCAGGTCCCGATGATCAGGCAGGCGTGGAAGGTCTACCGCGACAGCTGAGCGACCTCCTGCTCGTCGGCCGCCTCGGTCAGCAGCGCGGTCAGCGCGTCCTCGTCGGGCAGGTCGGCCGGCATGACCGTGCGCCCGGACCGCACGTAGTGGAACGCCGCGCGCACCGAACCCACCGGGCACCCGTGCAGTCGGGCCCATGCGAGCCGGTACACGGCGAGCTGAATGGCGTTGTGCCGCAGTTCTTCGTCGGTCGCCGGCGGCTCGCCGGTCTTCCAGTCCAGCACCGTGACCCCGCCGTCGTCGTCGGCGAAGACCGCGTCGATGCGGCCCCGCACCACCCGCCCGGCAAGCATCATGTCGAAGGGCACCTCGACGTCGACCGGCGTGCGGGCCGCCCACGGCGACACCGCGAACGCGTTCTGTAGCTCCTCGAGCTCGCCGCGGTCGTCCCGGTCGGCGTCCGCCGCCCCGGGCAGGTCGTCGAGGTCGAACAGCTTCTCGGCCTGGAAGTAGCGTTGCACCCATTCGTGGAACGCGGTGCCCAGCAACGCCTGCGAATCGGGCCGGCGAGGCAGCCGACGCTGCAACCGCGCGGCGACCGCTTCGGGGTCACGCCCGAGTTCGACCATCGCGCTGACCGACAGCTGCTGCGGTAGACGCGGCAGCGGCCGGCGGGCGGCCAGCTCCCGCTCCGCCAGCAGCGCGTCGACGTCGGCGGCCCAGCCGTGGACGTCGGGAATCTGGTCGGGTTGCGGCGCTGCGGCCATGGCCGTGGCGACCAGCTCGGCCCCACGGTCGGTGTGCGGGCGCCGGCCAGCGGATCGGCCGGCCACACGGCCTCCACGACCCGGTCCCGGATCGGGTTGGACTCCCCTTCGGCGGGGGCCTCGGCCCACACGTCGACGATGCCGCACGGCGTGCCCGCCGCGTCGGACGTGTCGATGACGTCCTTGAGTTCGACCAGGAACTGCGACGGGCCGCGCGGCTTGGACTCGGTGGCGCCCCAGTGGTGGCCGGACACCAGCAGCGTGTCCTCGGCGCGGGTGATCGCCACGTACAGTAGGCGGCGTTCCTCGTCGGTGCGCCGCTGATCCAGGCTGCGCTTGTGGTCGTAGATCTTGTCCGACAACCCTTTCCGATCGCTGACATCGGAGGTGTCGAGCACCGGCACGCCGTGCTCGGACACCGCCGCGCAGTCACCGCGCAGCAGCGGCGGCAGATCGGCGGCATCGGTGAGCCAGGTGCGCGGCGACGCGGTGGACGGGAAGATCCGCCCGGACAGGTGCGGTACGGCCACGATCTGCCATTCCAGCCCCTTGGCCGCGTGCACCGTCAGGATCTGCACGCGCTCGGCGGACACGGTGACCTCGGCCGGCGCCAGCCCGTTCTCCACCTGCTCGGCGATGTCGAGGTAGGCCAGCAGTGCCGACACCGTGGTCGCGCCCCGCGACGCGAAGTCGGCCACGACGTCGGCGAAGGCGTCGAGGTGTTCGGTGCCCGACCATCCCGCCGAGACGGGCTGGGCGGCCCGCACTTCGGCGTCGATGCCCAGCAGCCGCCGCACCTCCGCCAGCAGCTCCGGCAGCGGGCTGTCCAGGTGCGCCCGCAGCGCGGTCAACTCACGGCCCAGCGCGACGATCCTGGCGTGCCCCGCCTCCGAGTAGGCCGTGGCCGGGCCGGGATCGCAGATGGCGTCGGCCAGGCAGGCCGCGTCCGCGTCGGGCCCGAGCGCGGCGATGATCTGCGCGGTCGCCGCGTCCGTATCCGGTGCGGAGCCTCCGCCGTCGACCAGGCTGACCGCACGCCGCCACAGCGCCGCCACGTCGCGCGCACCCAGCCGCCACCGCGGCCCGGTCAGCACCCGCACCGCTGCCGCGCCCGCGGTCGGATCGGCGGCCAGCCGCAGCATCGCGACCACGTCGGCGACCTCCGGCACGGCCAACAGCCCGGCCAGGCCCACCACCTCGACCGGGACCCCGCGCCGGCCCAGCGCCTCGGCCATCGGTCCGGCATCGGCGTTGCGGCGCACCAGAACCGCGGCTGTCGGCGCGGCCCCGTCGGCCTCGATCCCGCCGTGCCAACGGGACGCGATCTGGTCGGCGACCCATTCCCGTTCGGTCTCGACGTCACCCAGCAGCGCACACCGCACACTGCCGGGTTCGGCGCCGGGACGTGGCTGCAGTGCGCGCACCGCCACCGAGCGGTGCCTGGCCTCGCCCGACACCTCGTTGGCCAGGTGCAGCACCTCCGGCGGGTTGCGCCAGCTGGTGCGCAGTTCCAGGGTCGGCGCCGGGGTGCCGTCGGAGAACGGGAAATCGGTGGTGAAGCGCGGCAGGTTGGTCGCCGAGGCTCCGCGCCAGCCGTAGATCGACTGGATCGGATCCCCGACGGCGGTCAACGCCAGCCCGTCGTCGGCGCCGCCGCCGAACAACGAGGACAACGCGACCCGCTGCGCATGCCCGGTGTCCTGGTACTCGTCGAGCAGCACCACCCGGTACCGCTGCCGCAGCTGTTGACCGACCTGCGGGCACTGCTCGGCCAGTCGCGCCGCCGAGGCCATCTGCATGCCGAAATCCATCACCCGCTCGTCACGCATCCGGTGGTGCAGCGCGTCGATCAGCGGAACCAGCATGGTGCGCTCGGTCTGGGTCGCCAGCATCCGCAGCAGCCACTGGCTGGGGCCGCGGTCGCGCTGATACCGGCCGGCAGGCAGCGTGAGCACCAGCCGCTCCAGTTCGAGGTGGGTGTCGCGCAGCTGCGCCGTGTCGACCAGATGCTCGGAGAGCTGCCCGGCCAGCCGCAGCACCATGTCGGTGATCGAGGCCGGCGACTTCTCGGTGTCCAGCGCCGTGGGATGCTCGCACACCACGCGGAAAGCCAACTGCCACAACTCGGTTGCCCCGAGCAGCCTGGTGTCGGGCTCCACCGGCAGCAGCAGCCCGAACTCGCGCAACAGGTTTCCCGCGAACGCGTGGTAGGTGCTGATGGTGACGGGATCGTCGGCGAGGTCGCCGCTGCCCGGGGGAAGCATCAGCCCCGCCCCGGCCAGCCGCGCGAGCCGGGCGCGCACCCGGCGCAGCAGCTGTCCCGCCGCCTTTCGGGTGAACGTCAGCCCGAGCACCTCGCCCGGACGTGCGTAGCCGTTCGCGACCAGCCACACCACCCGCGCCGCCATCGTCTCGGTCTTGCCCGCGCCGGCACCAGCGATCACCACCAGCGGCCCCGGTTCGGCCGAGATCACCGCCGCCTGCTCGTCGGTGGGCTCGAAAAGACCCAAGGCCCTGGAGAGTTCGGCAGGGCTGTAGCGGGGACCGGTCATGCGTCGCTCCTGGTGTTCTGGGTCGGGCACATGGTACGGACCGGGCAGTGCGCGCAGCCGTCGTTGACCCTGGCCACGAACTGCGGACCCTGCGTCGCCGCGGCGGCGCGGTGGACCTGCTGTTCCCACTCGGCGCGACCGTCGGGGGTCATCGGATCCTGATGCCGTTCGGTGGCGCCCCCACCGGTGGTCTTGCCGAGGTAGACCAGCCGCCCGCCCCCGGGCTGGTCACCTTCGGTGAGCAGGCCCGCCGCGACCGCCAGCTGGTAGAGCGCCAACTGTGCGTGGCTCTGGGCGTCGTCCTTGCTCACCGGGCTCTTTCCGGTCTTGACGTCGATCACGACCAGTCGGCCCTCGCTGTCGCGTTCGAGCCGGTCCAACCGCCCGCGAACCCGCACGGCCGGCAGCTCACCATCGGCGGCACCGACCTCACCGTCGACCTCCACCTCGGTGCCCACCTCGGTGAGTTCGCCGCGGGTGTCCTCCCGCCACCGCAGGAAGGTGCTCAGCATCTCCAGGTGCCGGGCCCGTTCGTTGTCGGCGTGCCACTGCGCGTCGAAAGGCAGTTCCTCCCAGACCTTCTCCAGCCCGGTGAGCAACTGTGACTCGGTGCGCCCGGACTCGGAGATCAGCGCGTGCACCAGCGAGCCCAGGCTGGAACGCACATCACGGCCGCGGGACCCTCCGTGGCGCTCCAGCAGCCAGCGCAGCGGGCAGTCCGAGAGCATCTGCAGCGTCGACGGCGACAGCGTCACCACGTGGTCGCCGTCCTGCCACAGCGGTTCGTCGCTGGACAGTCCCCGCGCGCCGTACCAGGACGCCGGGTCCGCGCCGTGCACTCCGGCCTCGGCCATCCGCGCCAACTGCGCTGCCGCGCAGGCCCGTTCGGTGTCATCGGCGGTGTCCGGCGGCGCACACACGACCGCGCGCAGCCGCCCGACGACAGCCGACGGCGCCAGCACCCGCGGAGCGCGGATCGGCGCCGCGGGCGGCGGATCCGACTCGGTGGCCAGCGCGGCGATCTCCTGGCAGAACGACGACGGCAGCATCGCGTCGTCGCCGCAATCGCTGTCGACCGCCGTCACCAGCAGCCTGCTGCGGGCCCGGCCGATGGCGGCGATGAGCAGCCTGCGCTCCTCGGCCAGCAGCGGCGCCCTGCTCGACAGCGCGCGTTGGCCGATGTCGACGACCCCGTCGAGCACATCCACCAGTTGCTGAGTGCCCAGCACCCCGCCGCGCGGGGCGACGTTGGGCCACAACCCTTCCTGCAGCCCGGCCAGCACCACGAACTCCCACTCCCGGTCCAGCGCGGAGTGCGCGCTGAGCAGCGCGACCGCCTCCGGCGCATGCTCGGCGGAGCGGGCCGGCGGCAGCGACAACGCGCCGATGTGGTCGATCAGGCCACGCAGCGACGCCCCGGCGGTGCGGGTCACGTATTGCTCGGCGACGTCGAACATCGCGGTGACGGCGTCGAGGTCGCGGTCGGCCTGCGCGCCTGCGGGTCCGCCGCGCTCGACCGCGGCCAGCCAGCGCTTCTGCAGACCGGACCGGTGCCAGGCCTGCCAGAGCGTGTGCCGCGGGTCGCTGCCCTGTTCGGCGCTGCGCCGGGCAGCGGTCAGCACAGCGGACACCCGGCGCAGCGCACGGGCCTGCTCGTCGGCGAGAGTGTGGCGGTCGCGCCGCAGCGCGTCGACCAGCAGCTCGCCGAAACCGCCGGCGTTCTCCGGTGCCGCGCGCCGCAGCGCCCGCCGCAGCTGGCGCAGCGACACCGGGTCGACGCGTCCGATCGGTCCGGTGACCAGTGCCAGCGCGCGGTCACCGTCGAGCCCGTCGGCCGTCGCCTCCAGCACCGTCAGCAGCGCCCGCACCGCCGGCTGGTCGGCCAGCGCGGAATCGTTGTGCGGCAGGTCCACCGGCACGCCGGCCGCCGTCAGCGCGCGGCCCAGCGCGGCGCCGGTCCTCGGCACCGAGCGCACGATCACCGCCATCTGTGACCACGGCACGCCGTCGACCAGGTGCGCCCGCCGCAGCGCATCGGCGATCAACGCGGACTCGGCGTGCTGCGAGGCCGCGATGCGGACCGCGACCGAGCCCGGCGAATCGGTGCCGACGAACTCCCGCCCGGTTCCCGCGCCGGGCAGCCGCCGCGCCACCGCCTCGATCACGTCCGCGATCGGGGCCGCGCACCGGCGCGACGCCGTCAACGTCAGCGCCGGCCCGTCGCCGCGCAGCAGTGCGGGGTCGGCGCCGCGGTAGCCGAACACGGTCTGATGGGGATCACCGGCGATCACCGTCGTCTCGGCGCCGGCGGCCAGCACCTGGACCAGGCGTGCGGCCTGCGGGTCGAGGTGCTGGGCGTCGTCGACGAGCAGCAGTTGCACCCGCGCGCGTTCGGCGGCCAGCAGGTCGGCGTCGGTGGCGAAGGCCTCCAACGCCGCGCCGACGAGTTCGGCGGCCCCCAACGCGGGCACCGTGGCCTGCGGGGCGGCCATGCCGACCGCCGCGCGCAGCAGCATGACCTGCTCGTAGGCCTGGGCGAACCGGCCCGCGGCCTGCCATTCCGGCCTGCGGCGCGGCCGAGGCGTTGCAGCGCAAGCGGATCGACGCCGCGCTCGCTGCAGCGGGCCATCAGGTCGCGCAGTTCGGTGGCGAACCCGACGGTGCCGAGGGCCGCAGACGGACCGGCCAGCGCACCGGTGACGCGTCGCCGTCCTCGAGGTCTCCGGCCAGCAGCTCGCGGATGATGCCGTCCTGCTCGGCGCTGGTGATCAGCCGCGGCGGCGGGCTGCCGTTGCGCTGCGCGGCCAGCCGCAACACCGCGAACGCATAGGAGTGGATGGTGCGCACCAGCGGCTCGCGCACGGCACTGCGACCTCCGGCGCCCAGCAGCGCCGTGGTGACCGCGGCCCGGGCCCTGGCGCTCAACCGCGCCGAACCCGTGAGCAGCAGAACCGATTCCGGGTCGCGGCCGGCTTCGATATGGGCCGCGGCGGTGCCCACCAGCAGCGCACTCTTGCCGGTGCCCGGCCCGCCCAGCACCCGGACCGTGCCCCGCACGTCGCGTCGGGTCAGGGCCTCGGGCGTCAGTTCGGTGTGCGGCGCGGACATGCACGAATCAGATCACGGGGGTCCGACAACCCCGCTTCGATGGACCCCGGCCCCGTCCACCTGGCAGCATCTGCACCTGTGACCGATGTGTTGTGCACCTACCGTTTCGGACCGCCCGGACCTGCCCGGGTGCTGGCCATCCACGGGTTGACCGGACACGGCAAGCGCTGGGAGAGCCTGTTCACCCGGCACCTGGCCGACGTGCCGGCGATCGCCCCGGATCTGCTGGGGCACGGCCGCTCGTCGTGGGACGCGCCGTGGACGATCGACGCCAATGTGGCGGCGCTGGCCGCCCTGCTGGACGCCGAGGGCGGGGACCCGGTGGTGGTGGTCGGCCACTCCTTCGGCGGCGCGATCGCGCTGAATCTCGCCGCGCTGCGGCCCGACCTGATCACCGGCCTCGTGCTGTTGGATCCCGCGGTGGGCCTGGACGGCCGGTGGATGCGGGAGGTCGCCGAGGACATGTACCGCTCCCCCGACTACACCGACCGGGCCGAGGCGCGTGCGGAGAAGGTCGGCGGCTCCTGGGGCGAGGTCGCCGAGGACGAGCTGGACCGGGAACTCGACGAGCACCTCGTCGATCAGGCCGACGGCCGGGTCGGCTGGCGCATCAGCATCCCGGCGATGCTGTGCTATTGGAGCGAGCTGACGCGCGCGGCCCCGGTGCCGCGCGACGGCACCCCGACGACGCTGGTGCGCGCACAGCGCACCGACCCGCCGTACGCCGGCGACGGGCTGATCGCCGCGCTCGACGCCGGGCTCGGACCGAATTTCACTCTGCTGAAATGGGACTGCGACCACATGGTGCCGCTGGCAATGCCGGCCGAGACCGCTGCGGTGATTCGCGACCACCTGAGCTGAGCATGGCCGCGATCACCGACGAACAGGTCGAGGCGGTGCGCGGGCTCGTCGCGGGCATTCCGTCGGGCTCGGTGGCGACCTACGGTGACATCGCCGAGGCCGCGGGTCTTTCCAGCGCGCGCATCGTCGGGTGGATCATGCGTACCGATTCCTCGGATCTGCCGTGGCACCGGGTGATCTCGGCGTCGGGCCGACCGGCCGCGCACCTGGCCACCCGCCAGCTGGAGCGGCTGCGCGCCGAAGGTGTGCTGGCCGTCGACGGCCGGGTGCCGTTGCGGGAGTACCGGCACGCGTTCTGAGTCGCGAGCGTGAAACCAGGGTCGTGACCGGAGCCGGATCGCAGCCGGGAATGCTATTCCGCGGCGGCGGAGCCTAGACCGCCAGCCGCACCAGTGCCGCGGTGCGGGCCAGACCGGGGAACGCCGCGGCCGTCGACCGCGGGTGCAGCGCATGTACCGCCAGCCGGAACATCAACGCGCGCAACAGCATCTGCGACCACTCAGGCAGCGCCGACCACCTCTCGATCAGCGCGTCGTCGGCTTCGCCCCACGCCAGGGCGTCCACCACGACCACCCCGGCGGCCCAGGCCGGCGGTCGCCAGTACGGCGTGATGTCGGTGATACCGGGAGCTGCGGTGCCCGCGAAAAGGACTGTGCCGTAGAGGTCGCCGTGCACGAGCTGACTGGCGCTCTTGGTCGGGCGGCGCAGCGTCGCGAGCTGGTTGATCAGCTCGATGGACTTCTGCCCGTCGGACGTGCCCGGCCCCACCCGCGCTCCCGGTGGCAGCGAGTGCAGCGGCCGTTCCTCCCACGCCGCCCGGTCGGCGGCGATGAACACGTCGACGTCGCCCCACGGAGCGACCGGCGGCTGGGTCAGGAACCGGGGCCGTTCCAGTTTCGCGGTGGCCTCGTGCAGCCGCACCGCGGCGGAGACGACCTCGTCGTGGCGCGGTTCAGGCGTCCCCGCCACATAGGTGTCGGCGCGCCAGCCCGCGACCACGTACCGGCCGTCGGTCGAGCGCACCGGCCGGGCCAGCCGCACCCCGTCGACGAACAGCGTCTCGCGCACCTTTGCCGACCACGCGGCGCGCGCGTGGTCGGCGACCATCGACAGCACCACTTCGCCGCAGCGCCATCCGCCTTCCCAGCTGGATCCCAGCGGCGCAGGCTGCACTCCGGACAGCCCGAAGGCTGTGAGGACGTGCTCTGGCGGTCGCTCGGCGGTCACCGGCACAGCCTAATTGCCGCGACGGCAAACCCGGCGTTAGTACATCACCATGTCGGGTTCGAGTTGCTTGCCCCAGGCCACGATCCCGCCCTGCACGTGCAGCGCGTCGGAGAACCCGGCCTTCTTGACGATGGCGAGCACCTCGGCCGAGCGGATCCCGGTCTTGCAGTAGAACACCGGCGTCCGGTCGACCTTCAGCTTGGCCAGCGCTTCACCGGATTCGAACGCGCCCTTGGGAATCAGCTCCGCGCCCTCGATGTGATTGATATCCCATTCGACGGGTTCCCGGACGTCGATCAGCGACAGCGGCTTGCCCGAGTCCAGCAGCTCCCGAAGCTCGCGCGGGGTGATCGTCGACTCGGCGGCGGCCTCGGCGGCCTCGTCGGAGACCACCCCGCAGAACGCCTCGTAGTCGATGAGCTCGGTGATCTTGGGCGTCGACGGATCCTTGCGGATCTTGATCGTGCGATAGGTCATGTCCAGCGCGTCGTAGACCATCAGCCGGCCCAGCAGCGGCTCGCCGATACCGGTGATCAGCTTGATCGCCTCGGTGCCCATCACCGACGCGATCGACGAGCACAGGATGCCCAGCACGCCACCCTCGGCGCACGACGGCACCATCCCCGGCGGCGGCGGCTCGGGGTACAGGTCGCGGTAGTTCAGGCCCAGACCGTCCGGGGCGTCCTCCCAGAAGATCGACACCTGGCCCTCGAACCGGTAGATCGACCCCCATACGTAGGGCTTGCCTGCCAGCACGGCGGCGTCGTTGACCAGGTACCGGGTGGCGAAGTTGTCGGTGCCGTCCAGGATCAGGTCGTACTGCTCGAACAGCTGCACCGCGTTGTCGGGTTCCAGCCGGAACTCGTGCAGCACCACGTCGACGAGCGGGTTGATCTCGGCGATCGAGTCCTTGGCGCTCTGCGCCTTGGACCGGCCGATGTCGGACACGCCGTGGATGATCTGACGCTGCAGGTTGGACTCGTCGACGACGTCGAACTCGACGATGCCGATGGTGCCGACACCGGCCGCGGCCAGGTAGAGCAGGGTGGGTGAACCCAGCCCGCCGGCGCCGATGACCAGCACGCGGGCGTTCTTCAGCCGCTTCTGCCCGTCCAGGCCGAGGTCGGGAATGATCAGGTGGCGGCTGTAGCGCGCCACCTCTTCGCGGGTGAGTTCAGCCGCTGGCTCGACCAGCGGCGGCAACGGTGTCGACACCGAAATTCTCCTTGGTTTGGCTGTCAGACCATCTCAGCAGGTACGGCTTCCAACAGCAACGAGGGCCCGTCGCTTCCCGGCCGGTCGTGGGGCTGCTAGGCGATCGGGTACGGCCACGGGTTGAAGCGGCACGTGTGCCCGTCCGGGGTGACGGTCCCGGGGTCGAACTTGGCTGCGTCGGTGTTGTTGGTCGAGAACGTCTGCTGCATCATGATCGGCGCCAGCTCGCCGTTGGCGGGGCACTGCTCGTGACGCTGGTAGCCGATGGCGTGGCCGACCTCGTGGTTGATCACGTACTGCCGGTAGGAACCGATGTCGCCCTGGAACGGCACCGCGCCGCGCACCCACCTGGCCTCGTTGATGAACACCCGCGGCTGGCCGTCGAACGCCGGGTTGTAGCAGGAGGCCTCGAGCTGGATGTCGTAGCCGCAGCCGTCACGGATCGTCATCGGGGAGGTCAGCGACACCCGGAAGTCGGGGACGATGCCGGAGGCCGCGTCGACCCGGGTGAACGCGAACTGAGGGTTGTGGGTCCAACTCTTCGGGTTGGCCAGGGTCTCGCTGACCATCCGGGCGAACCCGTCGTCGCCGCCGAACGTGGTGGTGTCGAGGCCGTCCTCGACCTCGACGGTGTAGGTGAACACCTTGGTGGTGCCCTGCCCGACCTGCGGGGTGGCACCGGGCACGACGTGCCAGGTGCGCGCGCCGGCCTCGGTGAACGGACCGCCGTCGGGCAGGATCCCGGTCGGCAGGTTGGCGTCGAACTGGGTCAGACCCTTGGGCGGGGCGCCGACGATGGATGTGCTCGGGACGCCGATCGTCGGGGGTCCCTGCACGGGCCCCTCGTCCTCGACCGCCTGGGGGGCGCTCGTGCCGGCGATCGTCTGGTAGAGGACGACGCCGGTCAGCACGACGAGCAGCGGTAGGGCGTAGGCCCGCCACCCGTATGTCGAGACGAACCGGCCGATCCAGGTCTGCTTGCGCCAGCGCTTGTGCTCGTCGCGGTTCGACCGGATCCGGCCCGGCTGCTCGGCCAGCGGGTCCCGCTGGGCGCGCAGCGGCTCGCGCCGATCGTCGCGTAGCACCGGGACGCGGCCGTCTCCGCGCCGCTCAGGACCCATTGGTCCTCCTCGCGTGCGGGAGTCGTAGGCCACCGGAACAGGATGTCACAGCGCGAAGGACAAGCCGCTCTGGCGCGCCACCTGAGGTCCGCAAACACCGGGGTCCCGCGTGTGCAGCGATGTGACACCTGTCCGTACGCGTAGGGTCGGCCAACGGTAGTAATGTCAGTGCGAGCGAATTCCAGACGCCGGTCGGGCCGGCCGTAGATCTCGAGGTTCTGATGAGCGAACTGGCCAGGACGGCGCAGCGACGAGGGGGTAAGCCGGCGAACGGCGCAGCCCCCTCCGGCGCAGCCCGGCGGGGCAACCGGCTGCCTCGCGACGAGCGGCGCGGCCAGCTCTTGATCGCAGCCAGCGAGGTGTTCGTCGACCGCGGCTATCACGCCGCCGGCATGGACGAGATCGCCGACCGCGCCGGCGTCAGCAAACCTGTGCTCTATCAACACTTCGCGTCGAAGGTGGAGCTCTACCTGGCGGTGCTGCAGCGTCACGTGGACAACCTGGTCTCGGGCGTGCGCCAGGCGTTACGCACCACCACCGACAACCGGCAGCGGGTCCGCGCGGCCGTGCAGGCGTTCTTCGACTTCATCGAGCACGACGGTCAGGGCTACCGCCTGATCTTCGAGAACGACTACGTGACCGAGCCTCAGGTCGCCGCGCAGGTCAAGGTCGCCACCGAGTCGTGCACCGATGCGGTGTTCGATCTGATCAGCCATGACTCCGGGCTGGAGCCGCACCGTGCGCGGATGATCGCGGTCGGCCTGGTCAGCATCAGCGTGGACTCGGCGCGCTACTGGCTCAACAACGAGCGCCCCATCGACAAGGACGACGCCGTCGAGGGCACCGTCCAGTTCATCTGGGGCGGCCTCTCGCATGTTCCGCTGACGCGGTCCTGAACCGAGCGCGCGCCGAAACTGCACCTGCGTAGGCGTTCTCGCGAACGTTCGCTACTGGAATGCAGTTTCGGCGCCACGTCGTCTGTGACGCCCAGCTAGCCCTTGGCGACCTCTGCGCCGACGACGCCGAATCCGACCCGACGCGAGTCGGCGGCGCCGATCTCGACGTAAGCGATCCGGGTGGACTGCACCAGGAACCGGCGACCCTTCTCGTCGGTGAGAGCCAGCACGCTGGGATCTCCGCTCAGCGCGTCGGTGACCAACTTCTCCACCTCGGCCGGCGTCTGCGCGCTGGCCAGAATCAACTCGCGCGGGCTGTCGGTGACACCGATCTTGACCTCCACGGTGGGAACCCTTCTGTTCGTGTGCTCGTACTCCAAGGAGGCTAGTGGACGTCGGCCCGCTGAGGCGGTGTCGGGACCCGCGTACGCGATGGGCGAAATCGCGCGCAGGCCGCGCGGGGGCAATAACGCCGCAGCGACCGAACCGAGTCCCGACCGTGACCGCGGGGCAGGCGCGTCCGTCCCATCCGTCACTTCTGCCTCAGTAGCATCGGCCGGGAAATCGGAAAAGACGACTGGGACAGCTGCATGAACAGGCCATACACCGCGAATTCACCGTATTCCCTGACGCCGACCGAGCGGATCCGAAGCCCTCGGGGCGACCGTGGATACGGCTCCTACGGGAGCTACCGAGATGACGACCCGGATCACTACGGCGATCTGGACACCGACGCGCTACCCCCGTTCCCCGGGGACTACCGCGGCGCCGACGACGGCGTCGAGGACTACGACGACTACCTCGACGAGGAGAAGCTGGACCGCCGCTGGATGTGGATCGCGGGCGTGGCCGGCGCCGTTCTGTTCGTCGCGGTGATCGGCGTGAGCATGATCCTGGGCGGCGGCGACAGCGGATCGGTGTCGGCGACCGTGGCCGCCCCGGTGCCGTCGAGTTCGGCCCCGGAACCGTCCGCCGCACCGGTGCCCCGCGCGCCCGCCGCGGCGGCGCCTTCGCTGCCGGCCGAGACCGTCACCACCGTGACCCCGACCGCCGAGATCCCCACACCGGCCCCGACCGTGCCCGCTCCGGTGCTGCCCGCACCGCAGGCCGCGCCGCCGCCGCCCGCGGCCGCCGCCGGGACGGTCACCTACCGCATCACGGGCAACCGCCAGCTGCTCGACCTGGTGACCGTGATCTACACCGACGAGCAGGGCGCGCTGAAGACCGACGTGAACGTTGCGCTGCCGTGGTCGAAGACGCTGGTGCTCAATCCGGGGGTGGCGCTGAGCTCGGTGACCGCGACCAGCGTGTCCGGTCAGCTCAACTGCGCGATCCTGGACGCCAACGGCTCGCTGATCGCGGCGCAGAACAACAACTCGATCATCACGAACTGCACCCGCTGACCCTCACCGCCGAAATCGCATTCCGCGCGGCGTTCTTCGACTCAGGACCGCACGGAATGCGATTTCGGCGCGAAGACACGCTCGGTCAGGCGAGGCCGAGCTCCTGCATGCGGTTGGCGTGGGTCTGCTGCAGCCGGTCGAAGAAGTCGGTCATGTGCGACAGTCCGCCGCCCGACATCACCAGCTCAACCAGCTCGTCGTGTTCGGCCAGCACGTACTGGGCCTGGGTGATCGCTTCGCCCAGCAGCCGCCGCGACCACAGCGCCAACCGGTGCCGCTGCCGGTCGCTGGCCGTCACCGCGGCCCGCACCTCGGCCACCACGAACTGCGAGTGCGCGGTCTCCGACAGCACCGAACGCACGACGTGGGCCACGTCGGCGGGCATCACGTCGGCGATCTCCAGGTAGAAGTCGGCGGCCAGCGCATCACCGATATAGGTCTTGACCAGCGCCTCCAGCCACGTGCTCGGCGTGGTCAGGCGGTGGTAGTTCTCCAGCGCGGACGCGTACTTCGTCATCGCGGGGACGATGTCCACGCCGCGGCGCGCCAGCGCGTCGCGCAGCACCTCGTAGTGGTTCATCTCGGCGGCCGCCATGCTGGCCATGTTGATCCGGCCGTTGAGGTTCGGCGCCATCCGCGCCTCCTCGGTGAGGCGGTAGAACGCCGCGACCTCACCGTAGGCGAGCAGCGCGAACAGCTCGTTGATGCCGGGATGCCCGGACGAGACGCGCGACCCCGCCGGTTCCTCCGGCTCGCTCGCGCGGGCGGATTCAGCGGCCGCTGAGGACGTCGAAGACATGGACCAACTCTAGACTCCGGGCCCGGCGATGCGGCTCCAGCGGGCTCGACCGGCTACCATGGGACCCGGTGTCGGCGCAGGTGCCGACGGATCGAACCATTCGCCGACCGCTCTGGCCGCAGACACCTAAGAAATGTGCGTGCACGCGGCGGCCCGCCTCCTCAGCGCAGGGCCCGGCGAAGTTCTCTTCACAACTCGTGCGCGCGTGGAACGCATGAGGAATAAGTGAAAGGCTTCGTTTCCCGAGCATGACACCCGTAACTACACATCCAAACCCCACATTCGCCCAGCTCGGAGTACGTGACGAGATCGTCCGCGCACTCGCTGAGCAAGGTATCGAACACGCCTTCGCGATCCAGGAGCTGACCCTGCCGCTGGCACTGGCCGGCGACGATCTGATCGGCCAGGCCCGCACCGGCATGGGCAAGACCTTCGCCTTCGGCGTGCCGTTGCTGCATCGGATCACCACCGACACCGAACGGCCACTGACCGGCATCCCGCGCGCCCTGATCGTCGTCCCGACCCGTGAGCTCTGCATCCAGGTCTACGAGGACCTCGTCGGCGCGTCGAAGCACCTGATGGCCGACGACACCCGCAAGCTGACGGTGACCGCAATCTACGGCGGACGCCCCTACGAGCCGCAGATCGAGGCGCTGCAGAAGGGCGTCGACGTCGTCGTCGGCACCCCGGGCCGGCTGCTCGACCTGGCCCAGCAGGGCCACCTGCAGCTCGGCGGACTCAGCGTGCTCGTCCTCGACGAGGCCGACGAGATGCTCGACCTGGGCTTCCTGCCCGACATCGAGCGGATCCTCAAGCAGATCCCGGCCAAGCGCCAGGCCATGCTGTTCTCGGCCACCATGCCGGATCCGATCATCACGCTGGCCCGCACGTTCATGACCCAGCCGACGCACATCCGCGCCGAGGCGCCGCATTCGTCGGCCACGCACGACAGCACCGAGCAGTTCGCCTACCGTGCGCACGCGCTCGACAAGGTCGAGATGGTCGCCCGTATCCTGCAGGCCGAGGGCCGCGGCGCGACGATGATCTTCACCCGCACCAAGCGCACCGCGCAGAAGGTCGCCGACGAGCTGGCCGAGCGCGGCTTCAAGGTCGGCGCCGTGCACGGCGACCTGGGACAGGGCGCGCGGGAGAAGGCGCTGAAGTCGTTCCGCACCGGTGAGGTCGACGTGCTGGTCGCCACCGACGTGGCCGCTCGGGGTATCGACATCGACGACATCACGCACGTCATCAACTTCCAGATCCCCGAGGACGAGCAGGCCTACGTGCACCGCATCGGCCGCACCGGCCGCGCGGGCAAGACCGGCATCGCGGTCACCCTGGTCGACTGGGACGAGCTGCCGCGCTGGACGATGATCGACAAGGCGCTGGGCCTCGACACCCCTGACCCCGCCGAGACGTATTCGAACTCGCCGCACCTCTACGAGGAACTCAACATCCCGGCAGATGCGGGCGGCACGGTCGGCAAGGCACGCTCGTCGGACAAGCCCAAGCGTGAATCCCGTGAATCCCGTGAATCCCGCGAGCCCCGTGAGACGGGCGAGCGGCCGGCGCGCAACCGCACCCGGCGCCGGACGCGCGGGGGCAAGGCGGTCAGCGGCCACCCCGAGGGCACGACCGAGCAGGCAGCGCCGGAGACCGAGAACGCGAGCACCGAGTCAGGTGAGGCCGGTGCGCGGTCCGGCCGTCGTCGTCGGCGCCGCAGGCCCGGCAAGGCTGCCGCCGCGGGCACCGGCACCAACTGACCCGACTCCGTTGGTCAGACCCGAACGCCGTACTCGGGCGGACCTGGTGGCGGCCGCGGCCATCGCTGCGGTCGTCGTCCTGGTTGCCGTCGTCGTGTGGTGGACCAGCGACGCCAGGGCCACCGTCAGCCGTCCCGCCGCGGAACCCGTTCCCAGCCTGAAACCGGCTGCGGCCGTACCTGATTCGCTCGAAGAGCAGTGGGCAGCGCCCAGCGCGAAGACCTCCGCACCGGTGGTCGTCGGCGGCACTGTCGTCACCGGCGACGGCCGTGCGATGGAGGGCCGCGACCCGATCACCGGGGCCTCGCTGTGGAGCTATGCCCGCGATCGCGAGCTGTGCGGCGTCACCTGGGTCTACAACTACGCGGTCGCGGTCTACCCCGACGTCCGCGGGTGCGGACAGGTCAGCACCGTCGACGCCAAGACCGGCAGGCGGGGTCCGGCCCGCACCAGCTACGCCGACCGGCACGTGACGCTGTCCGGTGACGGCACCACGGTGCTGTCCGCCGGGGAGACCCGGTTGGAGATGTGGCGCTCGGACATGGTGCGGATGCTGAGCTACGGCGCTCTGGATGCCCCGATCAATCCCGGCGTGCCTGCCGCCCCGGTGTGCCGGTTCGTCGACGCGGCGGCCAGTTCCAGTTCGGTGTCGGTGCTGGAGTCCTGCGAAGGCCAGGATGATCTGCGGCTGACGATGCTGCGGCCGTCCGACGACGAAGCCGCCCCGGAGCTCAAGTACGTCCAGCAGAAGGGTGTGGCCGACGGCACCGGCGCCCGCGTGGTGGCGGTGACGGACACGGCCACCGCGCTGTACGTGCCGACCCCGAAGCCCCGGGTGGACATCATCGACGACACCGGCGTGGTGATCGACAGCACCGTGGTCGACGGTGAGCCGGTCCCGGGCGCGACGTCGTCGCGGGCCGGCGACGTGATCACCTGGTGGACCGGGGACGCACTGATGGTGTTCTCCGCCAACGATCTTCGGTACAAGTACACGATCGCCGCGTCCGGCCCGGACGCGCCGGTCGGGCCCGCGACGGTGATGGCCGGGCAGTTGCTCGTGCCGGTCAGCTCCGGCTACGACGTGTTCGATCCGATGACGGGCACCGGCGACCGACACGTCCCGCTGCAGCGGCCTGATGTCGCCGGACCGGTGGTGCCCGCGGTGGCCGGGTCGACGCTGCTGGAGCAGCGCGGCGACCAACTGGTCGCGCTGGGCTGAGGGCCCGGTCAGACCTCCGGCGTGAAGGTGGACAGTTCCTTGCCCGTCTTCCAGTGCTTGAGCAGCGCCGCCGCGAACTCGCGGTAGGCCGTGGAGCCCTTGTTCTTGCGGCCGCTGAGCACCGAGGACCCCGACGCGCTGGCTTCGGCGAAGCGCACGGTGCGCGGGATCGGCGGGGCCAGCACCGGCAGGTTGTACCGGTCGACGACGTCGAACAGCACGTCGCGGCTGTGGGTGGTGCGCGCGTCGTAGAGGGTGGGCAGCGCCCCGAGCATCGTCAGGCCGGGGTTGGTGATCGCCTGCACGTCGGCGACGGTGCGGAGGAACTGACCCACGCCGCGGTGCGCCAGCGTCTCGCACTGCAGCGGCACCACGACCTCGTTCGCCGCGGTCAGCCCGTTGAGGGTCAGCACGCCCAGCGACGGCGGGCAGTCGATGAGCACGACGTCGAACTCGCCGATGATCTTGTCCAGCGCGCGCTTGAGCGCGTGTTCCCGGCCCGCCCGCATCAGCAGCATGGCTTCCGCGCCTGCGAGGTCGATGTTGGCGGGCAGCAACGTCATGCCTTCTGGGGTCTGCACCAGCGCGGCATCCGGTTCGACGTCGCCGAGCAGCACTTCGTGCACCGAGACCGGTAGTTTGTCCGGATCATGGCCGAGCGAGAAGGTCAGCGACCCCTGCGGGTCGAGGTCGACGAGCAACACCTTCTTGCCCATCTCCACCATCGCCGCGCCGACTGATGCGACCGTCGTCGTCTTGGCGACCCCACCCTTTTGATTGGCGACCGCAAGTACCCGCGTCACAGAGCCCATCCTGACATCGTTGATCCTCCCCCGCTCATCTTCAACCCGCACGTACCGGCGTACCGGCGTCGTACGGCAGAATCGGACGCTGTGGGCCTCCTGCAGCACCGGCTGATCCTGCTTCGCCACGGCGAAACCGAATGGTCGAAATCCGGCAAGCATACGAGCCGGACCGAACTCGAGCTCACCGAGCATGGCCGGGCTCAGGCGCTGGCGGCCGCAGACACGCTCAAGCAGCTGCAACTGGATGACCCGTTCGTGGTGACCAGCCCCCGGCTGCGGGCCCGGGCCACCGCGGAGATCGCCGGCCTCGACGTCGACGAGGTCGACCCGCTGATCGCCGAATGGGATTACGGCGACTACGAGGGCACCACGACCGCGGAGATCCGCAAAGCGGTGCCGAACTGGCTGGTGTGGACGCACGGCTGCCCCGGCGGCGAGACCTCGGCGGAGGTCTGTGCGCGCGCCGACAACGCGATCGACATGGCGCTGCGGCATATGGAATCGCGCGACGTGGTGTTCGTCGGTCACGGCCACTTCTCCCGCGCGGTGATCACCCGCTGGGTCGAACAGCCGGTCTACGAGGGCATCCGGTTCGCGATGCCCGCCGCCTCCATCGCGGTGTGCGGATTCGAGCACGGCGTGCGCCAGCTCGGCGCGCTGGCCCAGACCGGCCACCCCAACCCGGCCGTGTCGACGTGACCCGCGAACCCGCGTTCGTCCTCGCCGGCCCCGAAGGCACCGTGATCGGTGACGGCGTGCAGGCCGCGTTTCCGCGCATCGCCGACGCCCGGGCCGCGCTGGCCTCGCACAGCACACCGATCGTCGTGGGCGCCTTGCCTTTCGATCTCACCCAGCCCGCGGCGCTGATCCGCCCGCAGTCGGTGCGCTTCACCGACGCGCTGCCGAATTGGCCGTCCCGCGACCTGGTCTCTGCGCAGGTCACCGCCACCACGCCGGACGCCGACGAGCACCGCCGCAGGATCGGGCTGGCGCTGGCGCGGCTGCGCGACCCCGCCGATCCGCTGCAGAAAGTGGTGCTGGCCCGCGCGTTGCGCCTGACGGCCGACGGCCGGCTGGACGCGCGAACCGTGCTCAACCGGCTGGCCGCCAACGACGCACAGGCCACCAAGTATCTGATCGACCTGTCGGCGGCCGGCGAGGGCTACTCGGGCACCGCACTGGTCGGGGCCAGCCCCGAACTGCTGGTGGCCCGGCACGGCGACCAGGTGCTCTGCCGCCCCTTCGCGGGGTCGGCCCCCCGGCTGGCCGATCCGGACGCCGACGCCGCCAACGGCGCCGCGCTGGCCGACTCTGCGAAGAACCGTCACGAGCACCAGCTGGTGGTCGACGCGCTGGCGGCCGCGCTGCAGCCGCTGTGCACCGATCTGCAGATCGCGGACCGGCCGCAGCTGAGCAAGACCGCCGCGGTCTGGCACCTGTTCACCCCGATGTCCGGGCGGCTGCGCGAAAAGTCAACGACAGCATTGGATCTCGCCGTCGCCCTGCATCCCACACCGGCTGTCGGCGGCTCGCCGACCGACCTGGCGATGGCATTCATCAACGACGTCGAAGGCGACCGCGGGTTCTATGCCGGGGCGGTCGGTTGGTGCGACCAGCGCGGTGACGGACGCTGGGTGGTCTCGATCAGATGCGCGCATCTGTCCGCCGACCGGCGCACCGCCGTCGCCCATTCCGGGGGCGGTATCGTCGCCGAATCCGATCCCGACGACGAAGTCGACGAGACCACAACGAAATTCCGCACCATCTTGGCTGCACTGGGAGCAACGCAATGAGCGAGACCATCCGGGTCGTCCGCCCCGGCGACGAAACCGAACTGACCGCGATGGTCCACGAACTCGCCGAGTTCGAGCATGCCGCCGAGGAGTGCACCGTCACCGAGAACCGGTTGCGGGACGCCCTTTTCGGACCGAATCCCGTGCTCTACGGGCACATTGCGGAGGTCGACGGAAAGGCCGCCGCGGCGGCGCTGTGGTTCCGCAACTTCTCGACGTGGGACGGCGTGGCGGGCATCTACCTGGAGGATCTGTTCGTGCGCCCGGAGTTCCGCAGGCGCGGGCTGGCGCGCAAGATGCTCTCCACGCTGGCCCGCGAATGCGTCGCGCACGGCTACTCGCGGCTGAGCTGGGCGGTACTGGACTGGAACGTCAACGCCATCGCGCTGTACGACGGCGTCGGTGGTGAGCCGCAGAGCGACTGGATCACCTACCGGGTCTCAGGTCCCCGCCTGTCGGAGTTGGCCTCCGAATTGGGCCCGGAGTCGGACTGAGTCAGCCAGTGCAGGCTGGTCGGACTGAACAGCAGGCCGAGCACCGCGACCGCCGCGACGGCCACCAACACCGCGTAGCGCAGTTGGCCCGAGCTGAAGACATACCACGCGACGCCGAGCAGGATCAGGTTGGCGAACACCGCGATCCCCCGGCCCCAGCGTCGTCCGGTCCACAGCGCCCACCCCGCCGCCGTGACCGCCGAGCCCATGATCGTGAACCAGACGGCGGTGCCGTATCCGCTTATCGCGACCTCGTGGTGTCCGGAGGCTTCCCGGACCACGAGCACGACGGCCATCACGATGCCGAGAACGCCCTCCAGGGCGGCGATCACGGCCGCGGCGCGCACCGTACGCGGGGTCACCGGTCGAGCCTGTCGGCCAGGTAGCGGACCGCCATCTCGTAGCCCAGCGGGCCGGCGCTGGCGATCACGATGTCCGCGACGGCCGACACGTACGAGTGGTGCCGGAACGGTTCGCGGGCATGGATGTTGCTCAGATGCACCTCGGCCACGGGCAGCTCCACCGAGCGCAGCGCATCGGCGATGGCCACCGAGGTGTGGCTGTAGGCCGCCGGATTGATCACGATGCCGGCGCAGTCGGTGCGGGCGCTGTGGATCTCGTCGACGAGCACGCCCTCGTGATTGCTCTGCACCGCGCGCAGCTGCAACCCGACCTCCGCGGCGACCTCGGCCGTCCTCGCCTCGATTTCGGCCAGCGTCGTCGACCCGTACACCTCGGGCTGCCGGGTGCCCAGGAGGTTCAGGTTGGGCCCGTTGACGAGAAGCAGTCGGCGTTCGGTCACCGTTGTACGGTACCGACGCGCGCCCGCCGACGAGCGCCCGCGTGAGGAAAACTCAATGCTGCGCGGCCAACCGGACCGGGGCGTTGTCCACGCCGTACCCGTCGTAGTCGCCGAAGCGCTGTACGAACTCGAAGAACACCGACCCGACGGTCCTGGTGTAGAAGTGCACGAAGTGCCCGCGGGGACCGCGGTCGTAGAGCAGGTTGAGCTCCCGCAGCTCGGCGAGCTCGTCGCCGTCGAGGCCGAACCGGCCGTGCAGATAGTCGTAGTAGTTGTCGGGGACGGGCAGGAACTGCAGCCCGCGGGCGGTCGCGCTGCGCGCCAGCGCGACGACGTCGGTGCAGGCGAACGCCACATGCTGGGCCAGGCTCGCCGAATCCATGACGTGCGGAGCGACGTTGAGCGGCAACCGGATCGCGCCGTCTGCGGTGCGCATCACCTGGCTGCGCACCAGCCCGGTCGGCCCCGGCACCTCGACCGGCGCGTCTGCGGTCAGCCCGAACACACTGCTGAGGAACAGCACCGCGTCCTCGGCGGTCTGCCACGGTTGCGTGAGGTTCACGTGGTCGACCGCACGCACCGGTGTGGTGGTGTCGGGCATCCCGGCCTCGAACTCGATCACCCAGTCGGGGACGCCGCGCACCTCGTTGATCCAGAAGAACTGGGTGCCGTCGGGCGCCACGGCCGCTCCGAACGGCTGCTCGGCGGCATAGGTGCGGCGGTAGGCCAGCGGGGCCATCAGCTCGGCGGCGCGGCTGGAGGTGGCGCCCGCGTCGGGAACCTGCAGGCCGATCGCCGCGACGTGCGGGACCCGGTCGCGGGCCTGCTGTTCGTTGAGCACGACGCGGGCCTCGCCGGCCGACCACAGCGACACCGGCTTGGTGCGGTGCCTGCCGCGCATCGCGAACCCAAGCTGACCGAGCAACACCTCGACCTCGGTGGTGTCCTCCGCCTTGAGCTCGACGAAGTCGAAGGCCGTGGGCGGTTTGGCGGCCACCAGCGTCGTCAGCGCCGGTCGCCAGCCTTCGGGGTTGGCCGCGGCGACCTTGTCCTGCAGCCACAGCAGCGAGCGCAGCGCGTGCACCGCGGTGTGGCCCGGATCCGTCTGCCGGAACGTGTCGTTGAAAACCTCGAGCGACAGCGGGCCGTCGTAGCCGGCGGCGAGCACGCAGGTGACGAAGCGGGTGAGGTCGAACGCGCCCTCGCCGGGAAACAGCCGATGGTGGCGGCTCCAGGACAGCACGTCCATCGAGAGCGCCGGGGCGTCGGCGAGCTGTAGGTAGAAGATCTTCTCGGCCGGGATGTCGGCGATCGCCGCCGGGTCGTGTCCGCGGGACAACACGTGGAAGCTGTCCAGGCAGACCCCGACGGCCGGGTGGTCGGCGATCTCGACAATCCGCCAGGCGCGCCGGTAGCCATCGACGAAGCGGCCCCACGCCAGCGCCTCGAACGCGATGCGGACGCCGAAGGTCTGCGCGACGTCGCCGATGCGGCGCAGCTGGTCGGCCGACACCTCATCGGAGTCGACGGTCGCGGTGGCGACGTTGCTGCAGACCAGGACGGTGTCGATGCCGAGCCGCTGTGCGGTGGCGAAGGTGGCCGCGGCGCGCCGGAGATTGTCGGCGAAGGTGAGCTCGTCGACGCCCTCCAGGTCGCGCAGGGGCTGGTACAGGCCGAGGGTCAGGCCGAGACGGCGGGCCAGGGCGCGGATCTCCTCCGGGGAGTGGTCGCTGGCGATGAGATCGGGTTCGAAGATCTCCACGCCGTCGAAGCCGGCGGCCGCGCACGCGTGCAGTTTGTCCACCAGTGATCCGGCCAGGGACACCGTCGCGATCGAGGTCTTCATCACAGCAATGTACCAATTGGTTAGTTAATCGGGAAGGGTCCGATCGGCATCGGCCGGCGAACAGTAAGCTGAGCGGTCGTGGCCGCCAAGCCGAAAGCCGAACTCCTGCGGGACGCTGAACGCACCCGGGCAGAGTTACTCGCCGTGGCCACCGAGGTGTTCGCGGAATCGGGCTATTCCGGCGCCCGCGTCGACGAGATCGCCGAGCGCACCCGCACCACCAAACGGATGATCTACTACTACTTCGGCGGCAAGGAGCAGCTCTACCTGGCCGTTCTGGAGAGCGCCTACCGCGGTATCCGCGAAGCCGAACAGAAACTGAAAGTCGACCACGCCAACCCCGTGGAGGCCATCCGGCGGCTGGCCGAGGTGACGTTCGACCACCACATCGCCCATGACGCGTTCATCCGACTGGTGTCGATCGAGAACATCCACCGCGGCGAGTTCATCAGCCGGCTCACCTCGCTGCGCGAACTCTCGACCCCCGCGACCTCGCTCCTCGACGACATCCTGCGCGACGGGCGCGCGGCCGGGGTGTTCCGCACCGACGTCGATGCCCTGGACGTGCACGTGGTGATCAGTTCCTACTGCGTCTTCCAGGTCGCCAACCGCTACACGTTCGGCTTCCTGTTCGGTGTCGACTTCACCGACATCTCCCAGCGCGCCCATCTGCGCCGGATGATCGGCGACGTCGTCGTCGGGTGGCTCACCTCGCCGATGAGGTAACGCACCCCCTGACCAGCGCCGCCGCGCCTCACCGGGCTTGGGATGTGTGCCCGATCACTATTTCCTGTTGACGCGACCCCCGCCACAGTGCTGTACTTTCAGCAACGAACGAACCAGTTAGTACATTACGGAGAAGCCCGTATGCCCCAGCGTCCCTATCTCGTCGGCCTCGTCGGCACCGGCGTCGGCCCGTCCCTGACCCCGGCGCTGCACATGGCCGAGGCGCGCGCCCACGGCCTCGATTACGTCTACCGCACCGTCGACCTCGACGAGCTGCACATCGCCCCCTCCCGGATCGGCGAGGTCCTCTCCTGGGCCCGTGCGCTGGGCTACGACGCGCTCAACATCACCCACCCCTGCAAGCAGCTGGTGCTCGAGCATCTCGACGGGATCGACCCGACGGCGGCCCAGCTCGGGGCCGTCAACACCGTGGTCTTCGACGAAGCAGGCCGGGCTCAGGGCTACAACACCGACACCACCGGGTTCGCCCACGGCTTCGCCGAGGGACTGCCCGACGCGCGGACGGACAGTGTGGTGCTCGTCGGCGCCGGCGGCGCGGGCGTCGCGGTCGCCGACGCGCTGTTGCGTATGGGCTGCGGACATCTGACGGTCGTCGACCTCGACGTCGAGCGCGCCGATCACCTGGCCCACGAACTGGCCGCCCGACACCCGCTGAGCCGCGTCCAAGCCGCCGCGTTCGACAAGCTCGCGGTGCTGCTTCCCGACAGCGACGGCGTCGTGCACGCCACGCCCACCGGCATGGCCGCCCACCCCGGGATGGCGTTCTCCGCCGACCTGCTGCGCCCGCGGATGTGGGTGGCCGACATCGTCTACCGCCCGCTGGACACCGCGCTGTTGCGGGCCGCCCGCGCGCTCGGCTGCCGCACGCTCGACGGCGGCCACATGGCGGTGTACCAGGCCACCGACGCGTTCGCGCTGATCACCGGGATCACCCCGGATGCCGAACGCATGTCCAGGCACTTTCGCTCCCTTGTCTCAGATCAGCCCGAACAGCCCTGAAACATCCGTCCATCCGCCACAATTCGGCTAAGGAGTCTCCGATGACCACCACGCACGATCCGGGCGTCCTCCCGGAGAAGACACCGAAGCAGGCGGCGCTGGCCAGCTTCATGGGCAGCGCCGTCGAGTACTACGACTTCTTCCTGTTCGGGTCGGCGGCGGCGTTGATCTTCCCGCACGTGTTCTTCCCGTCCGACGACGAGGCATCACTGGTGATGTCGTTCGCCACCTTCGGCGTCGCCTACATCGCCCGCCCGGTCGGCGCGGTCATCCTCGGCCACTTCGGCGACCGGATCGGACGTCAGCGGGTGCTGATGTTCACGCTCGTCCTGATGGGCGTGTCGACATTCATGATCGGCTGCCTTCCGGGCTTCGAGACCATCGGTTGGGCCGCACCCGCGCTGCTGGTGTTCTGCCGCCTGCTGCAAGGGCTTTCGGCTGCCGGTGAGCAGGCCGGAGCCAGCTCGCTGACCTTGGAGCACTCCCCCGACGACCGACGCGCGTTCTTCACGTCGTGGACGCTGACGGGGACGCAGGGCGGCCTGATCCTCGCGTCGCTGGTGATGATTCCGTTCATGGCCCTGCCCGACGAGGCCAAGTACAGCTGGGGCTGGCGGGTGCCGTTCTGGCTGTCGGCCGTGGTGGTCATCGTCGCCTACTTCATCCGCCGCCAGCTGCACGAGACCCCGCAGTTCACCGAGGCCAAGAACGCGGGCACTCTGGCCCGGATGCCGCTCGTGCCGCTGCTGCGGGACCACTGGCGCGACGTGTTGCGCGTCGTCCTCTGTGCGTTCATCGCCGCTGTGTCAACAGTTTTCGCGAACCTGGCGCTGGCCTACGGCAAGGAGGTCGGGCTGGAAGCCGATCTCACGCTGTGGCTCGTCGTCGTCGCCAACATCGGCGCCCTGTTCACCCAGCCGCTGTTCGGAGCACTGGCCGACCGGATCGGGCGCAAGCCGGTATTCGTCTACGGCGCAGTGTCGTCTGCGGTGCTGATGCCCTTCTACATGCTGTCGATGAGCCAGGGCAACCACCTGCTGACCTTCGCGCTGGCCGTCGCCACGTTCTCGCTCGGCTACGCCGCGGCCAACGCCGTCTGGCCGTCGTTCTACGGCGAGATGTTCTCCACCCAGGTCCGCTTCTCCGGCATGGCGATCGGCACCCAACTCGGGTTCCTGATGGCGGGCTTCGCACCGTCGATCGTCACCGCACTCGGCGGTGTCCGTGAAGGCGGCTGGGTGGTCATCAGCGTCTTCACCGCGGTCGTCTGCCTGATCTCCGCCGGCGCCGCACTGACGGCCCGCGAGACCAAGGCGGTCCCGACCCCGATGCTCGGCCACCCGGGCACCCGGTCATCGCGCGCCCTCATCGATCACTGACCGGCGTTCACAGGAGCCGGCCGATGCCGCGGGCGGCGACCTGCAGCGCACCGATCAACCGTTGGCGGTCGCGTTTCAGGGTGGGCACCACCACCCCGATCGCAGCCGCCACGGCCTGGTCCGAGGACTGCACGATCGGCACGGCCAACGAATACGCGCCGAGCGACATCTCCTCGGCGGTCACCGCGATCCCCTCCCTCCTGATGCGCTGCAGCTGTGCTTCGAGCAGCTGTGGGGAGGTGATCGTCTTGGGAGTGACCTTCGGCAAATTCCTCATCACCCGGTCGTGGACATCCGCCGGCGAGTGCGCCAGCAGGATCTTGCCGACTCCGGTGCAGTGCAGCGGCAACCGGCTGCCGACGGTGGAGACGATCGGTACCGACGCCCGGCCGGCCAGCCGCTGCAGGTAGAGCACCTGGTCACCATCCCGGACCGCGAGGTGCACCGTCGCCAGTGTTGCCGCATACACGTCACTGAGAAAAGGCTCCGCGACCTGCGTTAAGCGTCCCTGCACCGGGGCCAGCAGACCGGCTTCCCACAGCATCCGGCCGACGACATACCGGCCGTCGTCACGCCGTTCCAGCGCACCGCCGGACACCAGGTCCCCGACCAGCCGGTGCGCCGTGGGAACGGCGAGCCCGGCACGGCGGGCAAGGTCGGTCAGGGTCAGCGCGCGGTGCCGCTCGTCGAAGGCACCGATCACCGCCAGCAACCGTTGACTGACCGTGACGCCGGGTGCCGAACTGTTTCCCGCCATCGCAGAATCCTTCCGCTGAGCGAAAGCGTAGTCTTCTGCCGGGCCGTCGGGTCGACCTAGTGTCAGGACATGACAGCGATCGTCGACAGCAACCCCGACAGCGCGGCGGCGTCCCAGACGGAGATCAACACCGAGATCGCGGCGATCGAGTCCGCCTATCTGCGGTCCGGCGCCGAGGAGACCCAACCCCGACTGGATTACCCGCCCTACCGCAGCAGCCTGCTGCGGCACCCGACGAAGAACCTGCAGCAGGCCGACCCGGAGGGCATCGAGTTGTGGACGCCGGCCTTCGGTCATTCCGACGTGCACGCGCTCGAGTCCGATCTGACCATCCAGCACCACGGTGACCCGCTCGGCGAACGGATGGTCGTCACGGGACGCATCGTCGACGGCGAGGGACGGCCGGTACGCCGACAGCTGGTCGAGATCTGGCAGGCCAACGCCGCGGGACGCTATGTGCACCAACGCGATCAGCACCGCGCGCCGCTGGATCCCAATTTCACCGGCGTGGGTCGCTGCCTGACCGGCGACGACGGCACCTATGCGTTCACCACCATCAAGCCCGGCCCGTATCCGTGGAAGAACCACCGCAACGCCTGGCGTCCCGCCCACATCCACTTCTCGTTGTTCGGAACCGATTTCACCCAGCGGATGATCACCCAGATGTACTTTCCGGGAGACCCCCTGTTCAGGTTCGACCCGATCTACCAGTCCATCACCGACCAGAAGGCGCGCGAACGACTGGTCGCCACCTACGACCACGACGTCAGCACCCACGAATGGTGCACCGGATACCGCTGGGACATCGTGCTGACCGGCCCGGCACGCACCCCGCGCGACGACCCCGAGGAGGACGACCAGTGAGTACGCTTCTCGCCCCGACGCCGGGCCAGACCATCGGCCCGTTCTACGGCTATGCACTGCCGTACAGCCTTGGCGCCGAACTGATTCCGCCACAGGCTCCCGGCGCGATCCGCTTCCACGGCACCGTCACCGACGGGGCAGGCGAACCGGTGCGCGACGCGCTGCTGGAGATCTGGCAGGCCGACGACGAAGGCCGTGTGCCGCGCTCGGCAGGATCCCTGCACCGCGACGGCTGGACGTTCACCGGCTGGGGGCGCGCCGCCACCGACGACGCGGGGCACTACAGCTTCTCGACGGTCGAACCCGGGCCCGCCGAGCCCGGCAGGGCCGCGTTCATCCTCGTCACGGTGTTCGGCCGCGGGCTGCTCAACCGCCTGTTCACCCGCGCCTATGTGCCCGGCCCGGCGCTGGCGGCGGACCCTTTCCTGTGCTCGCTGCCCGATGACCGCCGCCGCACCCTGATCGCCGGCCGCGACGGCACCGGGCTGCGCTTCGATGTGTCGCTGCAGGGCCCCGACGAGACGGTGTTCCTGCGGTACCCGGGGCACCGACCGTGACCGACCTGTTCTGGCCGGGAGACCATCGCGCCGGTTCGCTGATGAGCGACGGCGCGTTCTTCGATGCGCTGGTCGCCGTCGAGAATGCCTGGCTGACAGTGCTTGTCGAGCACCACGTCGCGCCCGCCTCGGCCGCCGCCGAGCTGGGCCCACTCGTGCGGGACGGGGACAGAGAGACCGTGGCGGCAGGCGCAGACAAGGACGGGAACCCGGTCACCGGTCTTGTCGCGATGCTGCGCTCACGCACCGGAGACGACACCGCGCACTGGTTGCACCGCGGCCTGACGAGTCAGGACGTGGTGGACACCGCGCTGATGCTGTGCCTGCGCGATGCGCTGAAAGAGGTGCGGGGGCAGCTCACCGCGCAGGTGCGCATCCTGGCCGCGACGGTGCGCACGCACCGGAGCGCGCCGATGCTCACCCGCACGCTCACCCAGCCCGCGCTGCCGGGCACGGCGGGGATGAAGTTCGCCGGATGGCTCGGCGCGGTCCTCGACGCCACCGACACGCTCGCCTGCGTCCCCGCGCCCGCGGTCCAGGCCGGTGGCGCGGCGGGCACCATGGCGGCGGCCGCCGAGCTCACCGGGTCCGTCGACAAGGCGCTGACACTGTCCGACGCGCTGGCCGCGAAACTGGCTCTGGCCCCGGCACTTCCGTGGCACACGTCCCGCTCACGGCTGACCCGCGCCGGCGACGCGCTGGTGACGGCGTGCGATTGCTGGGGTCACCTCGCCAACGACATCGCCCTCGGCGGCCGCAGCGAGATCGGCGAGTTCGCCGAGGGCTCCGGCGGCGGCTCGTCGACGATGCCGCACAAGAACAATCCGGTGCTGGCGGTGCTGCTGCGGCGCACCGCGCTCGCCGCTCCCCCGCTGGCCGCCGCACTGCACGCGGCTTCGGCAGCCTCTGTCGACGAACGCGCCGACGGCGGCTGGCATGCCGAGTGGGCGCCACTGCGCACCCTGGTCCGTCACGCGGTCGTCGCGGCGCATCACGCCACCGACCTTCTCACCGGCCTTCGCTTCGACCCCGCCCGCGCGTCGGCCAATCTGGCTGCCGCCCAAGGTGTCACGGCCGAACAGCAGACCATGGCCGAGACGGCGGGGCACGCGCCCGGCGGCGCGTACCTCGGCGCCACCTACCCGCTGGTCGAGGCGGCCCTGTACCGCGCCGCGACCTACCTCGAGGAGAACTCATGAGCACCCACGACGACGGAATGGCCGTGCGCAGAGCGGTTCTCGGCGACGCCCACGTCGACCGCGCGATCGCGGCCACCACCGACTTCACCGCCGAGTTCCAGGACTTCATCACGCGCTACGCATGGGGCGAGATCTGGACCCGCCCGGGCCTGGACCGCAGGTCGCGTTCGATGGTCACGCTCACCGCGCTGGTGGCCCGGGGCCACCACGACGAACTCGCGATGCATGTGCGCGCCGCCCGCCGCAACGGCCTGACCGTCGACGAGATCAAGGAAGTGCTGCTGCAGACCGCGGTCTACTGCGGCGTTCCGGACGCCAACACGGCCTTCCGGATCGCGGCCGGTGTGCTCGCCGACGAGTAACGCTCATCGCAGACGCCTGGCCCCGTTAGGCTGACCCTCCGTGCGTGCCGTGCTGATCGTGAACCCCAATGCGACGTCGACGACACCGGCCGGCCGTGACCTGTTGGCCCACGCGCTGGAAAGCCGGGTCCGGTTGACCGTCGCCCACACCGATCACCGCGGCCACGCCATAGAGATCGCGCAGCAGGCCGCGCATGACGGGGTCGACGTGCTGATCGTGCACGGCGGCGACGGCACGGTGAACGAGGTGGTCAACGGCATTCTCGCGCAGTGCGGACCAGGTGCGGACGGACCGGCGGTCGGGGTGGTGCCCGGCGGGTCGGCCAACGTGTTCGCCCGCGCGCTGGGCATCAGCCCCGACCCGACCGAGGCGACCAACCAGCTCGTCGACCTGCTCGGCGATTACCGGCGCAGCGGGTCCTGTCGGCGCATCGGCCTGATGGACTGCCAGGAGCGTTGGGCGGTGTTCACCGCGGGCATGGGCGTCGACGGGGACGTCGTCGCCGCGGTCGAGGCCCAGCGGGCCAAGGGCCGCAAGGTCACCGCGTCGCGCTACATCCGGGTCGCGATCCGGGAGATGCTGGCCAGCGCCCGCCGTGAGCCGACGCTGACGCTGCATCTGCCCGACCGGGAGCCCGTCCCCGACGTCCATTTCGCGTTCGTGTCCAACTCCAGCCCCTGGACGTATGCCAACGCCCGCCCCGTGTGGACCAACCCGGACACCACCTTCGAGACGGGGCTGGGTGTGTTCGCCACCACCAGCATGAACATCTGGGCGAATCTGGGCCTGGTGCGGCAGATGCTGTCCCGTAAACCGACGCTGGCGGCCCGGCATCTGGTCCGCGACGACGACCTCGCATGGCTGCAGGTGACCTCGGACACCCCGGTCGCGTGCCAGATCGACGGAGATTACGTCGGGGAGCGGAAAACGATGCGGTTCACCGCCGTACCCAATGCTCTGCGGGTGGTCGCGCCGTCACCGAAAATGGGCCGATAACCGCTCTGAACTGGGGAGATGCGCCCGTCGGGGAAGCTCACGCCGACGGTTTAGAGCGCAGATGGATAGATCGTAGTACAACGGAGTTAGCTAGTCGTAAACGGACCTTTGTAGTGAGATAGCCCACGAGTTAACCGAGTTCTATTGACATCTGTTCAGCCTGTGAAAGCATCGGATGCAACAGCGCGGAAACATTTGTGCGCTTGCGTTAACAGCCGAAGTAAAAAAGCTAGTGCGCCGTGCTGCGCACAGTTACACATTGACGAGGAGTTTGATCTTATGGATTGGCGCCACAAGGCGGTCTGTCGGGACGAGGATCCGGAGCTGTTCTTCCCCGTGGGAAACAGCGGCCCGGCGCTTGCCCAAATCGCTGATGCGAAGCTCGTCTGCAACCGCTGCCCGGTCACCGCTGAGTGCCTGAGCTGGGCTTTGGAGTCCGGACAGGACGCCGGCGTGTGGGGCGGCATGAGCGAGGACGAGCGCCGCGCGCTCAAGCGTCGCAACGCCAGGACCAAGGCCCGCACCGGAGTCTGATCCTTTCCCGGCGAACAAAGCGACGGCCCCGACGAATGTCGGGGCCGTAACTATGTGCGAACAATTCATTTGAATTGGGTCATTCCGAGAAAATGGCACGGAGCGTCAGTATTGACTGACTCGCACGCGCCTGCCGATCGGCACTCGCAGAATGACATCGGTGCCGCCGTCCGTCGCGTTGTGCATACCGAGCGAACCGTCCAACTCGGCCGACACCAGCGTCCGCACGATCTGCAGACCGAGCCGGTCGGACTTCTCCAGGCTGAATCCCTCGGGTAGCCCGCGCCCGTCGTCGTGGACCACTACGTCGAGCCAGCGGGCGGAACGCTGCGCCCGAATCGTCACGCACCCCTGCGGCGCGGTGGTGTCGAATGCGTGCTCGATCGCGTTCTGCACCAGTTCCGTGATGACCATGATCATCGCGGTGGCGCGATCGGCGTCGAGGACGCCGAGGTCACCGAGGCGGTTGATCCGGATCGGCGAGTCCACCGCAGCGACGTCGTTCATGATCGGCAGGATGCGGTCGATCACCTCGTCGAGGTTGACCTCTTCGTCGACCGACATCGACAGCGCGTCGTGTACCAGCGCGATCGACGAGACCCGGCGGACCGATTCCATCAGCGCCTCGCGCCCCTCGGGGTTGTTGGTCCGCCGCGCCTGCAGCCGCAGCAGCGCCGCGACGGTCTGCAGGTTGTTCTTCACCCGGTGGTGGATCTCGCGGATCGTCGCGTCCTTCGACAGCAGCGCCCGGTCCCGGCGCTTGACCTCGGTGACGTCACGGATCAGCACCGCAGCGCCCATCGCCACTCCATGAGCCCCCAGCGGCAACGTACGCAGCAGAACGGTGGCGCCCCCGGCATCCACCTCCATCCGCATGCTCGAGCCGCCAGCGAGCGAATCACGGACGTGGTTGGCCAGTTCCTGAGCCTCGAACGGATCGGAGATCAGCGGCCGGGTCACCCCGACGAGATCGTGGCCCTCCAACTCCGCGTTCAACCCCATCCGGTGATAGGCCGAGATTGCGTTCGGGCTGGCGAAGGTGACCACCCCCGCCTCGTCGAGGCGGATGAACCCGTCCCCGGCACGCGGGCTGGAGCGGGACATCGCCAGGTCCCCGACGTTGGGGAAGGTGCCCTCCGACAGCATCTGCAGCAGATCACCCGCGCAGTCGACGTACGCCGCTTCCAGCGGGCTGACCTGACGTGGCGCCAGTGACGTCTGGTGGGTCAGCACGGCCACCACGTCGCTGCCGTGCCGCACGGGCACGGCCTCGACGTTCAGCCCCGGCGCGCCGTACTGGCCGTCGATGGTGACGCGTCCGATGTCGCCGGAGCGGAACGCGGCGGCGACGATCGGGATGTCCTCGGGTTCGGCGAGGGTGCCGACCGCGTCGGCGAGCAGCACCGTGGGCGCGGTGTTCGGCCGGACCTGGGCGACGCACACCAGCATGTCGTCGTCGCGCTGCACCCACATCAGGTAGTCGGCGAACGACAGGTCGGCCAGCAGCTGCCACTCGCCCACCACGGCGTGCAGATGGTCGACGGCGGTGCCGGGCAGCACCGTGTGCTCGGCGAGCAGGTCACCGAGGGTCGACATGGCCTACGCCCGGCAGCGGATCGGCGGGAACTCGTTCGGGTCGGCGGGTCAGCTGATGACCGCGATCAGGTCGCCGGCCTGAATGACGTCGCCGACGGACACGCTGACCTTGCTGATCGTGCCGGCGACCTCGGCGAGCACCGGGATCTCCATCTTCATCGACTCCAGCAGCACCAGGGTGTCGCCTTCGCCGATCTGATCGCCTTCGTGAACCACGACCTCGAGCACACTGGCCACGATTTCCGCGCGAACGTCCTCGGCCATCTTCACCCCACTCACTTCCACTGGTGCCGGACCGGTCTATCGAACCACACCGCCTTGGGGATGTCGCCGGTCAGCGCCCCGCCGGGACGGCGGTGTCGCCGGCGCATGCGACAATGGGACCACCGTGACCCGCCGAGCGGGTCGGTTCCATTCAACGACCTGGAGGTACACCATGGCCAAGCGTGGCCGTAAGAAGCGCGACCGCAAGCACTCGAAGGCCAACCACGGCAAGCGTCCCAACGCGGGTTCGAAGTCAGTCGGCCGCTGACCCTCGCTCGGAAGAGCACACCGCCCGGCACTCCTGTGGGAGGCCGGGCGGCTTTGTGTCTGCTGTCGGAACGTGTCTGCTGTCGGAGCGGCTAGCTCCGGCGAACGATGGTGGTCTGGCTGATCTGGATGCGCAGCCGTTCCCGCAGCCCCTCGGGGGCGCGCTCACCGCTGCACTTGGCCGCGATCAGGCGCTTGACCCGCTCCTCCATGCCGTAATGCCGCAGGCACGCGGGGCATTCTTCGAGGTGCTGGCGGAGCTTGTCCCGGGTCTCCACCGTGCACTCCCCGTCCAGCAGGGTCCACACCTCGGCGATCACCGCCGCGCACTCGGGATGCTCCGGGTCGACCGGACCGACCGGCGGTGTCCAGCGCTCGTCGTGCCCAGGACCGCCCGACCCCGCGGATACCCCCGCCGACTTCTCGGTGTCACTCATGACGTCACCTCCTCCGGCGCATCGAGCTTCTCACCCCGGAGGAAGCCGCGGTCGCGGGCCACATCGGCCAGCAGTTCGCGCAGTTGGCGTCTGCCGCGGTGCAGCCGCGACATCACCGTTCCGATCGGCGTGTCCATGATTTCGGCGATCTCCTTGTACGGGAAGCCTTCGACGTCGGCGTAGTACACCGCCATCCGGAAGTCTTCCGGCAGCGCTTGCAGCGCTTCTTTGATCTCGTTGTCGGGAAGTGCCTCCAGCGCCTCCACCTCCGCCGACCGCAGCCCGGTCGACGAGTGCTCGGCGTTGGCCGCCAGCTGCCAGTCGGTGATCTCCTCGGTCGGGTACTCCGAAGGCTGGCGCTGTTTCTTGCGGTAGCTGTTGATGTAGGTGTTGGTCAGGATCCGGTACAGCCACGCCTTGAGGTTGGTGCCCTCACGGAACGAGCGGAATCCGGAGTAGGCCTTGACCATCGTCTCCTGCAACAGGTCCTCGGCGTCGGCGGGATTGCGCGTCATCCGCAACGCGCCGCCGTAGAGCTGGTCGAGCAGTGGGATGGCGTCCCGCTCGAACCGGGCAGTCAGCTCGGCGTCGGACTCCTCCCGCGCCGGGGTGTCTGCTTCCAGGGTCGCCTTCACAGCCGACCCGCCTATGTCTGTCATCCTGGGGAACACCGTCCCTTCTGTAGCGGTGCCACTGATCACGTCCAGTACGTTCACTGGGCCGGAAGGGGCCTCCATGGCCAACACTGGCACCATCAATCCCCTTCTGCAGATCCTAAAGGCAAACACCGACCACCCGCGGCGACCAGCCCACCGGGGCCGATCGAAGCTGTCGCATACAACAGCGGCCACCGGGGTGGTTGTTCCCCGTCCGTCCTAGGCTGTGCCGGTGGCACGTGCAGCGACACCGGCGATCGCGGCCCTGGTGGCTGCCGGCGTCCCGCACGAGGTGCTCCAGTACCGGCACGACCCCCGCGGCGGGTCCTACGGCGAGGAAGCCGTCCACGAACTGGCGCACGCCGGCGGCCTCGAACCCGCCCAGATCCTCAAGACGCTCGTAGTGGCGCTGCCCACCGGCCTGGGCGTCGCGGTGCTGCCGGTGCCGGCCAAACTGTCACTGAAAGCCGCCGCCGCGGCGCTCGGCGCGACGAAGGCGACGATGGCCGATCCGGCCGACGCCCAGCGGTCGTCGGGCTATGTGGTGGGCGGCATCTCCCCATTGGGCCAGCGCCGGGCGCTGCCCACCGTGGTGGACTCCTCGGCCCTGCAGTGGGACCGGGTGCTGTGCAGCGCGGGTAAGCGCGGCTGGGACATCGCGCTCGCACCGCAGGACCTGGTGCGGTTGACCGATGCGGTGACCGCCGATATCTGCGCCCCCTAGGGTGGGCTCATGTCGCTTGCGGGAAAGACCATGTTCATCTCCGGGGCCAGCCGCGGTATCGGGCTCGCGATCGCCAAGCGCGCCGCGGCCGACGGCGCCAACATCGCGCTGGTGGCCAAGACCGCCGAACCGCATCCCAAGCTGCCGGGCACCGTGTACACCGCGGCCCAGGAGATCGAGGAGGCCGGCGGGCAGGCCCTGCCGATCGTCGGCGACGTGCGCGACGGTGATTCGGTGGCCGCCGCGGTGGCCGCGGCGGTCGAGCGGTTCGGCGGCATCGACATCTGCGTGAACAACGCCTCGGCGATCAATCTCGGCTCCATCGAAGAGGTTCCGCTCAAGCGCTTCGATTTGATGAACGGCATCCAGGTGCGCGGCACGTACGCGGTGTCGCAGGCCTGCATCCCGCACATGAAGGGCCGCGACAACCCGCACATCCTGACGCTGTCGCCGCCGATCCTGCTGGAGTCCAAGTGGCTGCGGCCGACCCCGTACATGATGGCGAAGTTCGGGATGACGTTGTGCGCGTTGGGCATTGCCGAAGAGATGCGCGATGCGGGGATCGCCTCCAATACGCTGTGGCCGCGCACCATGATCGCCACCGCCGCCGTGCAGAACCTGCTGGGCGGCGACGAGTCGATGGCGCGTTCCCGCAAGCCGGAGATCTACTCCGACGCGGCGTACGCGGTCCTAACCAAACCGTCCAGCTACACCGGCAACACGCTGCTGTGCGAGGACGTCCTGCTGGAATCCGGCGTCACCGACCTGTCGGCGTACGACTGCGTGCCGGGCTCCGACCTCGGTGTGGACTTCTGGGTGGAGTCGGCCAATCCCCCGGGCTACACCGGGCCATAACCTCCCGCGGAACAGCATTCCTGGTCGTGGGCGAGCTGGCGGATTCATACGGTCACTGCAACATCCGGCGGAGTGAGGGTTTGCGGTGACTAGTGGGCGGCGGTTTGGGTTGGCGGTTCGGCGTGAGTTCTACGAGCTGGTGTGCATCGGAGAGCCGGTGAAACATGCCGCCTGGATGGTCGGCGTGTCGTATCAGGCCGGCTATATGTGGTGGCGCAACGCTGGGTCGATGAGACTACTCAACGGAAACGGCGGGTCCGGCCTGGCTGAGCCGGGCGACCTTACGCGCTGTGGGGGCCCAGGACGCCGGCTCAGTTTCGATGAACGCATCGTGATCATGCGCGGCCTCGACGCCTCTTTGAGTTACGCAGCGATCGGCGCCCAGCTGGGGAGGAGTCGCTCGGTCATTTGGCGAGAGGTTCAGCGCAACAGCACCGCTAATGGGGATTATCACGCTCGATTGGCTCATGCCCGCGCGGCGCGCAATGCCAAGCGGCCTAAAACGTTCAAGCTCGCTGATCCGAACCTGTGCGCGGCGGTGGAAGCGTGGATGGACGACGGGTGGAGCCCCAAACTCATCGCTGAGGTGTTGGCCCGAGATCACCCCGATGACAAGCTGGCACGGGTGAGCCACGAAACCATCTACCAAAGCCTCTATGTGCAGACTCGTGGCCAACTGCGCGCTGATCTGCATAAATGCCTGTCCACTCGACGAGCGGCGCGAAAGGCTCATGGTCATGGCGAACGGCGCGGCACGTTCAACGACGTGCTGCGTATCAGTCAGCGACCCGCCGAAGCCGCCGATCGCGCCGTACCCGGGCACTGGGAGGGCGACCTGATCGTCGGCGCCCGCGGCACCAGCGCGATCGGCACCCTGGTCGAACGCAGCACTCGATTCACCATCTTGTTGCACCTGCCCGTGGACCACACCTCCGAAGCGGTCGCCACGGCGATGCTTGAGGCGATGGCCGAACTCCCCGATCACCTGCGCCGCTCGATCACCTGGGACCGCGGCAGCGAAATGGCCCGCTGGCAGGACATCTCGCTGCAGCTCCAAGCCCCGGTGTACTTCTGCGATCCTCACTCGCCCTGGCAGCGCGGCAGCAACGAGAACACCAACCGGCTGCTACGCCACTGGTTTGAAAAGGGCAGCAATCTGAGCGCCTACACCAAAGCCGACCTGCGAGCCGTCGCCGACAAACTCAACACCCGACCACGACCCACACTCAACCTCGACACACCAGCACGGCGCATGGCCGCCCTGATTAGCCAAGCAGCCTAAGCGTTGCCATAACCACTTGACTTTGAGGCTCGATTTCGCAGCCGGGAACGCTATTCCGCGCAAACCAGGGCGGTCAGCGGAGCGGGCTGGGCCTGCCGAACCGGACGGGCACCCCGGGCGAGAACAGCGCACGCAGCCGCGGGCCCGCGCACTCGACGCCCGCCCCGGCGACGAGTTCGTCGCGCAGATCGGCGATCTCGGCGGTGCGCAGCGGCCACGCGGGGTGGGAGATCGGCACCCACCAGGTGCGGCCGGCCTTGCGGGTGTGCGCGCCCCACCGCGCGGTGAGCCAGACCTCCAGCGGCGTGGGCTCGACGGCCGTCCCGGCCTCGACGGTCATCTCGTTGCGCAGCGCGGGCCCTGGCCACCGGCGGACACTGCGGTAGCAGATCTCGGGGCCGGAGCGGGTCACGCTCATCTTCGCCCAGTTGTAGGGCACCCCGAGCCCGACGCGCGTCACCGGCACCACAGCGATCCGCTGCGTCTCCAGCGCCAGGAACAGCACTCCGTGGCGACCGGCGTCGTCCACCGAATACAGCCGCACATTGGTCTCGGCGAACGACCCGACGTACGGAAGGCGCAGCGCTGCAGCGAGCTCGGTGTGCCGCACCGCGAACGGGAGCAGGCCCACGTAGGTTCGCCCGTCGATGACGTCCGGGCGGGTGCCGGGCGGGAACAAAGGCGCAACGGCGGAGGGGTCGACCGGCCAGTGCACAAACGTGACGTCGGCCCACGCCTGGGCGAGCAGCACCGGCCTCCGCACCGGAGGCGGTGGTGGCATTGGCAGGACGCCCACAGTGTCATCGTGGCACGCTCGAGCGATGTCCTCGTCGACAATCTGGTCATCCGGACGCTACGACGCCGTCGGGGACCGCATCGCCCCGATTGCCGGGCAGGTGGTCGACGCGCTCGAGCGGCGCCGGCCGCTGCGCGGCGCCGCGGTGGTCGACCTGGCCTGCGGCACCGGCAGCGCCGCGCTCGCCGCCGCCGCCCGCGGCGCGCAGGTCACCGGCGTCGACTACACCCCGGAGCTCATCGCCATCGCCGAGCAGCGCCGCGGGGCCGACGCGGTCACCTGGCGCACCGCCGACGCGGCCGACACCGGCTTGCCCATGCGGACGTTCGATGCCGTGGTCTCGAACATGGGGATCATCTTCGTCGACCCCGCCCGCCAGGTCGACGAGATTGCCAGGCTACTCAAACCGACTGGAGTGCTTGTCTTTTCGGCATGGGTGCGCAATGGCAGCAATCCGTTCTTCGATCCTGTCGTCGCGGTGCTCGGACCGCCGCCGGCGACCGACTTCTCCCCGGAACAGTGGGGCGACACCGAGACGTTGGCGGCCCGGCTGGCACCGCATTTCGGCGAAATCGACATCACTTTCGGCCGGCACAGGTGGGAGTTCGAGTCCGTGGCCGCGGCACTGCGGTTCCTGCGTGCGGAGTCCCCGGTGCACGTGGCGACTTTCCGACGCGCCGACCCCGCACAGCAGGACAGGCTGACCGCGGAGTTCGAGAAGACACTGGCCGGCTACGTCGAACCGTCGGGCGTCGTGGCCTTCACCGCCCCCTACGCGGTGGTCACCGCACTGGCGTGCGGGTGAGTTCTCACCGCGCCTGATAGAGGATGCCGCGGCCGATCGCCTCGCGCACCACCGGCAGCGCCGCCTCGGCGAGCGCGTCGGCGCCCACGCCGTGGAAGCGGGCGAGCAACTCGATCAGGGTGCCCAGCGGAACTTCGCCCCGGCACCCGGCGAACAATGCCCGGGAGACCTCGTCCACGCCGATGACCGCGGCAGGCCCGCCCGGGCGGCGCACCGCGGCACCGACGACCTGCCAACCGTCGGGTCCGGGCAGGGACTGTTCCTCCAGGAACACCGGCGCCGTCGACAACCGGGCGGCGAGCAGTTGCTCGTCGCCGGTGTCGTGCAGGTACTCGCGGCGGGCGAAGAACGCCTCGACTTCGGGACCGGTCAGCGCCTCGTCGGCGCCGGTGATCTCTTCGAGCACCTGGTCGGGGGCGCGGGTCTCCCCCACCCGCGGCGCCCGCAGCGTGATCAGGCCCATGCCGACCCCGGCGATGCCCTCGGCGTCGAACCAGTCCAGCCACTGGCCGCCGCGGCGCGCGGCCTGCTCGGGCGGTTCACCGGCGTCCGACGTCCACAGCGACACGTAGCTGATCGGGTCGGCGAACTCGCGTTGCACCACCCAGGCGTGCAGGCCGGTCCCGGCGAGCCAACCGCGCACGCGGTCGCGCCAGCCGCCCTGTTCCTCTCCGCGGCGCACGATCCAGTTCGCCATGATCTGCGCGGTGCCGCCCGGCAGCAGATGGTCGGCGGACTGTTCGACCAGGTTCTGGCACAACGCATCCCCGGCCATCCCGGAGTCCCGGTAGATGTAGTCCAGCGAGCCGGTGCCGACCACGAACGGCGGGTTGGACACGATGAGGTCGAAACGCTCACCGGCCACCGGCTCGAACATGCTGCCGCAGCGCAGATCCCACGACATGCCGTTGAGGCGCGCGGTGGCCGCGGCCAGCGCCAGTGCGCGCGGGTTGGTGTCGGTGGCGACGATCTCCTCGCAGTGCGCGTTCAGGTGCAGCGCCTGGATCCCGCATCCGGTGCCGAGATCGAGCGCACGGCCCACCGGCGCCCGCACCACCGCGTGCGCCAGCGACACCGACGCGCCGCCGATGCCGAGCACGTGGTCGTGATGCACCGGGCCGGAGCGCAGCGCGGAGTCCTGGTCGGAGACCACCAGCAGGTCCGTCGCGCCGTCGCTGTGCGGCCTGATGTCCAGCGCGGCGCGCACCGTGTCGGCCTCGGCGGGTTCGACGACGCCGTTGTCGATCAGCGCGTCGACACCCGCACTCGGCAGCGCCCGCCCGAGCGCGTCCCGCGACTCCTCGGTGCCGAGCAGGAACAGCCGGATCAACGTGGCCAGCCGCTGCCGGTCCGCGGGGGCACGGTCGGTGGCGCGCAGCGCCGACCACCACAGGCCGCGGCTGAACGCGGCGCCCGCGTCCGCGCCGAGCAGTTCGGTGACCCCGTCGGTGGTGTATCCGGCCGACCGGAGGTCGGCGGCCAGCGCGTCGACGACGCCGGTCGCGTGCAGGGGGTGGTTCACAGCAGCGTGCCCTGCTCGGCTTGCGGCTCGGCGGGCTCGATGAGCTCCGGGCCGTTGTTGCGCACGCTGTTGACCAGCCGCGACACCTCGCGAATCTCGATGCGGTCGAGGTCGCCGTGGCCGCGCAGCAGCCCTTCGTCGATCGGGGCGTCCGGGTCGAGCCAGTGGTCCCAGTCGCGCTTGCTGATGGTCAGCGGCATCCGGTCGTGGATGTCGGCGAGTGGGCCTGCCGCGTCGGTGGTGATGATCGTGCAGCTCAGCAGAGGCTTGCTGTCCTCGGCCGCGCCCTTGGGCCGCCACGTCGACCACAGTCCGGCCATGAACAGCGGCTCGCCGTCGCCGGCGTACATGAAGAACGGTGTCTTGTCGCCCTTGGTGCCGCGCCACTCGTACCAGCCGTCCATCGGCACCAGGCAGCGTTTAGCCTTGGCCGAGCTGCGGAACGCCGGCGAGGACGTGACCTTGTCCGAGCGGGCGTTGATCAGCAGCGGTCCGCTGGTGACGGGGCCGCCGTCGTCGGTGGCCTTGACCCACGGCGGCACCAGGCCCCAGCGCATCAGCCGGACCCGGCGCGTCGACTCGTCGTCGGGCTCGCTGTGCCGTTTGACGACGGTCGCGACGCTGGTCGTCGGCGCGACGTTGTAGTTCGGCGCGGGCGCGTCCTTGAGCTGGGCCGTGGCCTCGTCGATGGCTTTGATCTTCTCGGCCAGCAGCGCCGGATCGGTGGTCACCGCGAAACGTCCGCACATGCCCTCCATGGTTCCAGACCCCGTGAATCCGGCGCGAGATGCGACGTTCAGGGTGCTTGGGCGCGCCGGATCCGCGACAGGGAACAATGAACCTGATGAGTACCTGGCATGCACCGTCGACGGCGACACCCATCCATGCGACGGTCACCGTGCCCGGCTCGAAATCGCAGACCAACAGGGCTCTCGTCCTGGCCGCGCTCGCGGTGCCGCAGGGCGCCTCGACGATCGGCGGAGCGCTGCGCAGCCGCGACACCGACCTGATGATCGCGGCGCTGCGGGACCTCGGGGTGTCGGTGGAATCCGACGACAGCGACCGCTGCAAGTTGACGGTCAGCGGCGCGCTCGCCCCGCAGGACGGTGCCCGCATCGACTGCGGCCTGGCAGGCACGGTCCTGCGCTTCCTGCCGCCGGTGGCGGCGCTGACCACCGAGACCGTCACGTTCGACGGCGACGAGCAGGCCCGCTCGCGGCCGATCGCGCCACTGCTGGACGCGCTGCGCGGGCTGGGGGTGCAGGTCGACGGCGACGGTCTGCCGTTCGCGGTGCGCGGGTCCGGTTCGGTGCGCGGGGGCACGGTCGAGATCGACGCGTCCGGGTCGTCGCAGTTCGTGTCGGGTCTGCTGCTGTCCGGCGCGGCGTTCACCGAGGGTCTGACCGTGGTGCACACCGGCGGCGCGGTGCCGTCGGCGCCGCACATCGCGATGACGGTGTCGATGCTGCGCGACGCCGGTGTCGAGGTCGACGACTCCACCGCAGGCCGGTGGCGGGTGGCCCCGGGCCGGGTCGAGGCCAGGCGCTGGGTCATCGAACCCGACCTGTCCAACGCGGTGCCGTTCCTGGCTGCCGCGGTGATCAGCGGCGGCACGGTGCGCATGATGGGCTGGCCGGCCGTCAGCATCCAGCCCGCCGACACCATCCGGACCATCCTGGCCGGCTTCGGCGCCGAAGTGCGGCAAGGGGATTCCTACCTCGAACTGCAGGGCGCGACGAACTACGGCGGCATCGACATCGACCTGCGCGAGGTCGGCGAACTTGCCCCGTCGGTCGCCGCGATGGCCGCGCTGGCCACTCCGGGCTCGGTGTCGCGGTTGCGCGGCATCGCGCATCTGCGCGGCCACGAGACCGACCGGCTGGCGGCGCTGAGCGCCGAGCTCAACCGCATCGGCGGCCGGTGCGAGGAGACCGAGGACGGTCTGGAGATCACCGCGACGCAGATGCACGGCGGTGTGTGGCAGTCCTACGCCGACCACCGGATGGCCACCGCGGGCGCCATCATCGGCCTGCGGGTGCCCGGCGTCGAGGTCGAGGACATCGGCACCACTGCCAAGACGCTGCCGGACTTCCCGCAGATGTGGGCCGAGATGCTGGCCGGCCAGACCGACCTGCAGGACGGCGCTCCGCAGGCGGGGAGGACATAGCGGCGTTGAGCAAGCGCGAATACGACGAGTCTGACGTCCGGATCCGCCCCGGACGCGGCTCGCGGCCGCGCACCAAGACCAGGCCCGAGCACGCCGACGCCGAGCAGGCCATGGTCGTCACCGTCGACCGGGGCCGCTGGGGGTGCGTGCTCGGCGGTGATCCCGCCCGCCGGGTGACCGCGATGCGCGCCCGCGAACTGGGTCGCACCCCGATCGTGGTCGGCGACGAGGTCGACGTCGTCGGCGACCTGTCGGGCCGCACCGACACGCTGGCCCGCATCGTGCGTCGCGGTGAACGCCGAACGGTGTTGCGCCGCACCGCCGATGACACCGATCCGACCGAGCGGGTGTTCGTCGCCAACGCCGATCAGCTGCTGATCGTGGTCGCGCTGGCCGATCCGCCGCCGCGCACCGGCCTGGTCGAGCGCACGCTGATCGCGGCCTACGCCGGCGGGCTGGTGCCGATCCTGTGCCTGACCAAGACCGATCTCGCGCCGGCCGAGCCGTTCGCCGAGCAGTTCCGCGACCTGGACCTGATCATCACCACCGCGGGTCGCGACGATCCGCTCGAGTCGGTCGGTTCGCTGCTGACCGGCAAGGTCACCGCACTGCTGGGCCACTCCGGGGTCGGCAAGTCCACGCTGGTGAATCGCCTTGTGCCGGAGGCGTTCCGGCCCACCGGCGCGGTCACCGATGTGGGCCGGGGGCGGCACACCTCCACCCAGTCGATCGCACTGCCCCTGCGGCAGGGCGGCTGGGTCATCGACACCCCCGGCATCCGGTCGTTCGGCCTGGCCCACATCGCACCCGACGACGTCGTGATGGCGTTCTCCGACCTGGCCGACGCGATCGAGGAATGCCCGCGCGGCTGCGGACACATGGGGCCGCCCGCCGATCCCGAGTGCGCTCTGGACACGCTGGCCGGCGCGGCGGAGGGTCGGGTGCATGCCGCCCGCAGGTTGCTGGCCGCGCTGAGGGAAGGCTGACGTCCCCGCCGCGGGTGGGGAATGGTGTTTGTAGCGCACGTCGGCCGGGCACGCTGTCCGGCGGAAGAGGAGGAAATATCTTGAGCAACACACCCACGATTGAATTGAACGACGGTGCCCGCATCCCGCAGCTGGGCTTCGGCGTGTACCAGATCCCGCCGGACGACACGGCCGAGGCGGTCAAGTCGGCACTGGAGATCGGCTACCGCCACATCGACACCGCCGAGATGTACCAGAACGAGAAGGGCGTCGGTCAGGGCATCCGCGACTCCGGCATCGACCGCTCCGAGGTGTTCGTCACCAGCAAGCTCAACAACGGATTCCACGAGCCCGACGACGCCCGGCGCGCGTTCGACGCCACGCTGAAGGCGCTGGAGTTCGACTACGTCGACCTGTTCCTGATCCACTGGCCGCTGCCCACGTTGTACGACGGCGACTACGTGTCGACGTGGAAGACGTTGGAGGAGTTCAAGAAGGACGGCCGCGCCCGCAGTATCGGCGTGTCCAACTTCCAGGTGGCACACCTGCAGCGGCTCGCCGACGAGACCGGCACCGTGCCCGCGGTCAACCAGATCGAGGTGCACCCGTACTTCGCCAACGACGAGGTGCGCGCCTACGGCCGCGAGCACGGCATCGCCACCGAAGCGTGGTCCCCGATCGCGCAGGGCCAGGTGCTCAGCGACCCGGTCGTCACCCGCATCGCCGAGACCCTCGGCAAGACACCCGCCCAGGTGGTGCTGCGCTGGCACATCCAGCGCGGTGACATCGTGTTCCCGAAATCGGTGACGCTGCAACGCATCAAGGACAACTTCGCGCTGTTCGACTTCGGCCTCGGCGACGAGGATTTCGCGGCGATCTCGGGCCTGGACAAGGGCGAGGCCGGCCGTATCGGACCGAACCCCGACACCTTCGACTACATCCCGAGCTAGCCGTCCCGAGCTGGTCACAGACACAGAATCGCCCGCTATCAACCGATAGCGGGCGATTCCGTTCGTTCGTCAGATCAGGCGGCCAGATCCTGCTGGGCGATCGCGGCCTTCGCAGCGACCTTGGCGCGCCGGCGAGACCGCACCGCGGCGATGGCCGACTTCAGCCCGCGCCGCTCCGACGGATCCAGCTCGGCGAACATCCGCTCGCTGCGGGTCTCCGGAGCGTCGTCGGCCGTGTCGCGCAGGAACTTGTCCGGCAGCGACAGTTTCGCGATCGTGCGCCACGACTTGCCGTACTGCGCCAGGAAGGACCCGGTGGTGTAGGGCAGGTCGTACCGATCGCAGATCTCGCGGACCCGCAACGAGATCTCGTAGAGACGGTTGCTCGGCAGATCCGGGTACAGGTGATGCTCGATCTGCTGGCTCAGATTGCCACTCATGAAGCGCAGCAGCGGGCCGCCCTCGAAGTTCGCACTGCCCAGCATCTGACGCAGGTACCACTGGCCCCGCGACTCCCCCACCATGTCGGTTTTGGTGAACTTCTCTGCACCGTCCGGGAAGTGGCCGCAGAAGATCACCGCGTTGGCCCAGACGTTGCGGATGACGTTGGCGACCGCGTTGGCCGTCAGCGTCGACTTGAACGTCGCACCGGGCGACAGGGACGTGATCGCGGGGTACGCGACGTAGTCCTTGACCACCTGCTGGCCGGCCTTGACGCCGAATTCCTTGACGCGGCCCAGTGTTTCCTTGCGGTCATCGCGGTTCTTGAAGATCTTGCCGAGCTCCAGATGCTGCAACCCGACGCCCCACTCGAAGCCGACGGCCAGCAAGGTGTTGAAGAACAGGTTGGCCAGGTTCATCGGGGTCCAGCGCTGATCACGCGTGACGCGGATGACGCCGTAGCCCACGTCGTCGTCCATCCCGAGGATGTTCGTGTACTTGTGGTGCATGAAGTTGTGGGTGAACCGCCAGTGCTTGGACGCCCCGCTCATGTCCCACTCCCACGATGAGGAGTGGATCTCGGGATCGTTCATCCAATCCCACTGACCGTGCATGACGTTGTGGCCGATCTCCATGTTCTCGATGATCTTGGCCACGCCCAGCGTCGCGGTTCCCGCCCACCAGAACTTGCGCTTCGCGCTGCCCGCCAGCATCAGCCAGGCCACCTCCAGCGCACGCTGGGTGGCGATGGTGCGGCGGATGTAGCGCGCATCGCGCTCGCCGCGGGAGTCTTCGATTTCCTGACGGATCGCATCCAGTTCGCGTCCGAGATTCTCGATGTCTTTCTCGGTCAAATGCGTGAATTCAGGTACGTCGGTGATTGCCATACTCCGCCTCCTCTCGGCTACCTACGCTATCGTAACCTACGTACCCGTAGGTTACCGGTCAGTAAACCTTAGACGTCGAGCACGCAGTCGCCGGATGCCGCCGACACGCAGGTCTGCACCCGGGTGCCCGGCTCGTGTTCGACGCCGGTGCGCAGGTCGCGGACGTGCCCGTCTAGCAGGCCGACCACGCACGACTGGCAGATCCCCATCCGGCAGCCGAACGGCATCTGGATTCCGGCGGCCTCGCCGGCGTCCATCAACGACGTCGCACCGTCGATCGTGGCGCTCTTGCCCGACCGGGAGAACGCGACGGTTCCGCCGCTGGCGTGCGCGGCACGGGTGACCGCGAACCGCTCCTGATGCAGGTGATCGGCGATCCCGGCCGACGTCCATGTCCGCTGCGCGGATTCCAGCATGGCCTCCGGCCCGCAGGCCCAGGTCTGGCGTTCCCGCCAGTCCGGGACGACCTCGTCGAGACGGTCCATGTCGAGCCGGCCTTCGGTGCGGGTAGCCCGCACGCGCAGCCGGTAACCCTCGTGGCGGTCCGCCAGCTCGGCCAGTTCGGCGCCGAACATCACGTCGTCCGCGGTCGGCGACGAGTGCACGTGCTCCACGTCGGTGATCTGGCCGCGGCGCGCCAGCGTGCGCAACATCGACATCACCGGGGTGATCCCCGACCCTGCGGTCAGGAACAGCACCGCGGGCGGCGCCGGGTCGGGCATCACGAAGTTGCCCTGCGGGGCGGCCAGCCGCACGATCGTGCCGGGTGCGACGCCGCCGACGAGGTGCGTCGACAGGAAACCTTCGGGCATCGCCTTGACCGTGATGGTGATCGTGCGTGAGCCCTTGCTGGTGATCGGGCTGCTGGTCAGCGAGTACGAGCGCCAGCGCCACCGCCCGTCGACCAGAAGTCCGATCCCGATGTACTGGCCGGCCTCGTAGTCGAAGGAGAATCCCCACCCCGGCTTGATGACCAGCGTGGCTGAGTCGACGGTCTCGCGGTGCACCTCAAGCACGCGGCCGCGCAGCTCGCGCGCCGACCACAGCGGATTGGCCAGCTGAAGGTAGTCGTCGGGCAGCAGCGGCGTGGTGATGCGTCCGGCGATGGTGCGCAGCAGGTGCCAGCCCGGCTTTTCTTTGGCTCCGGCGATGGTGGGCCGGATGGTGTCGGCGACTCGGGCGGTGTTCTTGATCGTGTTCTTGGCCATGACTCCCACTTGGCTTGCGGTGGCTGCGGGTGACTTACCCGGCAACGCGACGCGTGAACCTACGGTACCGTAACTTACGCCACCGTATCCAGGTCAGAGCAGTTCGAGCAGGAACGGGAACTCCTGCGGCGCGTACCACGCCAAGTCGTGGTCCTGCGCATCGCCGACGGTCAACTCGGCGTCCTCGTCCCCCAGGTCGGCATCGTCGATCACCGCCATCGCGGCCTGTACGGCGGGCTCCGCCGCGGACGTGTCGACGTAGGCGGCGATCACCCGGCCCAGCGCGACGGTGCCCGAGATGCGCACCACGGCGTCGTCCAGATCGGGCCGCACGGTGACGGCGTCGTCGTCGAGATCGGCCTCCACGACCACCCGCCGCGTCGGCAGCCCTTCGCCGCCCTCGTCGTCGAGAATGCGCAGCGACGCCAGCGCGGCCTCCCGCAGCGCGACGTCGGCGAGTTCGTCCTCGTCGCCTTCTGCGTAGGCCTCCCGAAGCGCAGGGGTCACCGCGAACGCGGTCCCGTTGACCGGGCGCAGGGCCTCGTCGGCGACCAGACGCTGGAGCATGGCCAACGTTGCAGGGACATAGACACGCACGGACTGAGGGTAGCCGCCCCGGCCGGGCTCCCCCGTCAGCGCGAGGCGCTCGGCTCGTCGTCGTCGGCGTTCGGGTCCTTCTCCACCGAGATCACGAAGTCGTCGCCGTGCTGGGTCACCCCGGCGATCACCGCGCTGTTGACGGCCTCGGCGGCGTATTCGCGCCGGACGATCTTCGGGTCGTGGCGCAGATCCCTGACCAGTGCCACCGCCAGGCCGACCATCACGAGCACGAACGGCAGCGCCGCGATGATCGTGATCGTCTGTAGTCCGGTCAGCGCGTCCTCGCCGCCGACGAGCAACATCACCGCGGCGACGGCGCCGGTGGCCAAGCCCCAGAACACGACGGTGGCGCGGCTGGGTCTGATCGTGCCGCGCTGCGACAGCGAGCCCATCACGATCGATGCCGCGTCCGCGCCGGAGACGAAGAAGATCGCGACCAGGATCATCACCACCACGCTGGCGATCGTCGCGATCGGAAACTGCTCCAGCAGCGTGAACAGCTGCGCCTCCACCCCGCCCTCGCCGGCCAGGTCGGTACCGCTCTGCTGCACGTTGATCGCCGCGCCGCCGAACACCGCGAACCAGACCAGCGACACCACGCTCGGCACCAACAGCACCCCGGCGACGAACTGGCGGATGGTCCGGCCGCGCGAGATCCGCGCGATGAACATCCCGACGAACGGCGTCCACGACACCCACCAGGCCCAGTAGAAGATGGTCCAGGACTGCAGCCACGCGTTCACGTCGGGGCCCTCGGCGCCGGTGCGCGCCGACATCATGTTCAGGTCGGCGAAGTAACTGCCCAGCGTGGTGGGCAGCAGGTTCAGGATGAACACCGTCGGGCCGACCACGAACACGAACAACGCCAGCGCGAGGGCCAGGACCATGTTGATGTTGGACAGCCACTGGATGCCCCGAGCCACCCCGGACACCGCCGACAGCACGAAACACAGTGTCAGCACGGTGATGATGACGACGAGGATCGTGTTACCCGTCTCCCCGATGCCGCCGACGATCTGCAACCCGCTGCGAATCTGCAACGCGCCCAGGCCCAGCGAGGCCGCCGACCCGAACAGCGTGGCGAAGATCGCCAGCATGTCGATGACCTTGCCCCACGGGCCGTTGACGCGGGGGCCCAACAGCGGCTCGAACGCCGCGCTGATCAACTGCAGACGTCCCTTGCGGTACACGCCGTAGGCGATGGCCAGCCCGACCACGGCGTAGATGGCCCACGGGTGCAGGCTCCAGTGGAACAGCGTGGTGGCCATCGCGGTCTGCACGGCGTCGGGGTTGCCCTCGGGCCCGGTGCCGGGAGGCGGAGTTGTGAAGTGCGCCAACGGCTCGGCGACGCCGAAGAACATCAGCCCGATGCCCATGCCGGCGCTGAACATCATCGCCACCCATGAGATCCCGTTGAACTCGGGCGGTTCGTCGTCACGGCCCAGCGGGATGGTGCCGTAGCGGCCCAGCGCCAGGTAGAGCACGAAGACGACGAAGCCGGTGCTGGTGAGCACGAACAGCCATCCGGTGTTGTCCATCACCCAGGTCAGCGCCGCGCTCGACGCACTGGCCAGTGTCTCGGTGCTCAGGAAGCCCCACATCAGGAAGCTGATCGCGATGACGGCGGTGACGCCGAAGACCACCCAGTCGATGCTGCGCCGCCGGGTGATCCGCTCTTCCGGGACAGGCACCTCCAGCACCGGGTGCGTGATGGGCCCGGTGTCGCTGTCGACGGACGGAATGACGGTCGCCTGGTGCTCGGAGAAGTCAGCCATTGCAGCCCATTCGACCCCGGCGGAGTGGTTCCGTCAATTCCAACGGCGCCACGATCGGGTCACCGTGCGGCTTCTACCAGTTCATCGAGGCTGTCGCGGAGCAGGCCTTGCAGCACGTCGACGTCGCTCATCGCGTCCCGGTCGGCGTTGATGCCGAAGTACAGCATCCCGTTGTAGGAGGTGACGCCGATGGCCAGCGTCTGGTTGTGCAGCAGCGGCGGCACCGCGTAGGTCTCCAGCAGTTTGGTGCCGGCGATGTACATCTGATTCTGGGCGCCGGGGGCGTTGGTGATCAGCAGGTTGAACAGCCGCGCCGAGAAGCTCGTCGCGACCCGGATGGCCATGGCGTGCAACGTGGGCGGCGCGAAACCCGACAGCGTGATGATGGTGCGGGCGTCGACGAGGCTCGGCGCGGTCGGATGCGTTTCGGTGGCATGCGCGATCTGGGACAGCCGGACCACCGGATTCGCTTCTCCCACAGGGAGATCCACCAGGAACGGAGCCACTTCACCGATCGCCTGGCCGGGACTGGTGGAGTCGATGTCAGCGTCCGGGTACACCGGCATCGGCGCCATCGCGCGCACGGTCGTCGTCGCGCGCACCGGTTCCCCGCGCGAGAGCAGCCAGTTGCGCAGCGCCCCGGCCACCACCGCGAGCACCACGTCGTTGACGTCGCAGTCGTAGCGGGCACGCACGACGCGGAACTCGTCGAGGCTGGCCGAGGCCACCGCGAAGCGCCGGTTCCGGGACACCGTGGTGTTCAGCGGGCTGCTCGGGGCGGCGCCGCGGGCGACGGTGCGGACGATCTCGGCGCCGCGGCGTCCGAGCTCGACCAGCCGGCTGGTGTTGGTGACCGCCTCGACCACCGTCGAACGCACCGCGGCGGCCTGGGCGGTGGGCCGCATGACCCATTCGCCGAGCGCGCCGAGCAGCAGTTGCCGATCGCTGGGCTCGCGCGCGGGAATCCAGATGTCCTCGCCGAATTCGGGCGGTTTCTGGGTCCGGTCGGCGATCACGTGCCCGATCTCCAGCGCGGTCATGCCGTTGACGAGCGCCTGATGGGATTTCGTGTAGATCGCGAGGCGGTTCTTGGCCAGCCCCTCGACGAGGTACATCTCCCACAGCGGCCGGGACTTGTCCAGCGGCCGCGAACCGAGCCGGGCCACCAGTTCGTGCAGCTGGGCGTCGCTGCCCGGGGACGGCAGCGCCGAACGTCGGATGTGATAGGTGATGTCGAAGTCGCGGTCGTCGATCCACACCGGCCTGGCCAGCTCGAAAGCGACCTCCCGCACCTTCTGCCGGTACCGCGGGATCTGCGGCAGCCGCTGCTCCACCGTGGCCAGCAGCGTCTCGTAACTCAGCCCGTTACGGGGCTTGCGCAGGATCTGCAGCGTGCCGACATACATGGGTGTGGACGTGTTCTCCAGTCGGTAGAACGACGCATCCGCCGCCGACAACCTCGTCACCATGTGCGGCGTCGCCCCCTCTGCTCACCTCGTCATCGGTCGGTCTCTGCCACGGTATCGGCATAGTCCGGGGTCGCGCACAACAGCTGCTCTGAGGTGCCGGTCAGCCGTGCGAGCATTGAGCGGTCTGCAACTCTCCGGCAGATCCACCTCGATCCCTGGAGAGTCCGCATGCCCGCATCCCGCACCGCACCCGATCTCGCGCCGTCAGCCCCGGGGTGGAAGACCTCGCCGGTCGTCGACTACGAACCTCACCCCCAGCCGCTGACGGCCGGGCCGCCGAAGCCGTGTCCCGTCCCGTCCGGAGAGGCGTTGCACCGCACCGGGTTACGGCCGCTGCGGGCGCACCGGCCACCGGCGCTGCCGCAGGAGCAGCCGCCACCGCGGTCGGCGGTGACGTTCGCCGAGACCGCGCTGCGTCAGGTCATCGAGGTGATCGACCGGCGCAGACCGGTGGCCCAGCTGCGTCCGCTGATGACTCCGCTGCTGATCGACTGCGTGATCGCCCGGGCCGCGGCGCCGCGCACCGGTAGTGCCACGCTGCGGCGGGTGCGGGTCCGGTCGGCAGGCACCGACGCCGAGGTGACGGCCGCGGAGGTGTTCGCGTCGTTCACCCGCAGCGGCCGGGTGCACGCCGTCGCGGGACGCATCGAGCGGCACCGCGACGGCTGGCGGCTGGTGGCGCTGCAGATCGGCTGATCAGCGGCGCTTGGCGTGCTTACCGGTCTTCTGCTGGCGGGCGGCTTCGCGGCGCTCCTTGCGGCTGCCGCCGTTCGACGGCGCGCCACCGGAGCGCTTGACCTCGACGCCGCCGTCCTCGGACGGACCGGAGTAGGTCAGCGGCTGGGCCTTCTCGTCGAGTCCCTTGGCCCGTACGCCTGCTGCCGGCGGGACGGGACGCTCCTTGGTGGCCACCCCGCCCTGCTGCGCGGCGGCGGCGGCGAACTCGGCCAGCCCGCTGGGTGTGGGTTGCGCGGCGACCGTGGCCGGGGCCGGGGCCCGTTCGACCTGGACGTTGAACAGGAAGCCGACCGACTCCTCCTTCATGCCCTCGAGCATCGCGACGAACATGTCGTAGCCCTCGCGCGCGTACTCGACCTCGGGCCGCTGCTGGGCCAGGCCGCGCAGGCCGATGCCCTCACGCAGGTAGTCCATCTCGTAGAGGTGCTCGCGCCACTTGCGGTCGAGCACGTTGAGCAGCACGTTGCGTTCCAGCTGCCGCATGGCGCCCTCGCCGGCGATCTCCTCGATCTCGCGTTCGCGTTCGGCGTAGGCCCGCTCGGCATCGCCGATCAACGCCTGGAGCAGCTCTTCGCGGGTCAGCTCGCCGGGCTCGCCGACGGCGTCGGAGTCGATCAGGTCGTGGTGGTCGATGCTCACCGGGTAGAGCTGCTTGAGCCCTTCCCACAGCTTCTCCAGGTCCCAGTCCTCGGAGTAGCCCTCGGAGGTGGCGCCGTCGACGTAGGCGGTGATCACGTCGACCAGGATCTTGTGGGCCTGCTCGGCGAGGTTCTCACCCTCCAGGATGCGGCGGCGCTCGGCGTAGATCACCTTGCGCTGCTGGTTCATCACCTCGTCGTACTTCAGAACTTCCTTGCGGATGTCGAAGTTCTGCTGCTCGACCTGGGTCTGGGCGCTCTTGATGGCCCGCGAGACCATCTTGGCCTCGATCGGCACGTCGTCGGGCAGGTTGAGCCGGGTCAGCAGCGTCTCCAGCGTGGCGCCGTTGAAGCGGCGCATCAGCTCGTCGGCCAGCGACAGGTAGAAGCGGGACTCGCCCGGGTCGCCCTGGCGGCCGGAGCGGCCGCGCAGCTGGTTGTCGATGCGGCGCGACTCGTGACGCTCGGTGCCGAGCACGTACAGGCCGCCGGCGGCGATCACTTCCTCGGCTTCGGCGGCCACCTGCTCCTTGATGCTCGGCAGCTCTTCGTGCCAGGCCTTCTCGTACTCGTCGGGGGTCTCGACAGGGTCGAGGCCACGCTGGCGCAGGCGCCGGTCCAGCAGGTAGTCGACGTTGCCGCCGAGCACGATGTCGGTGCCACGGCCGGCCATGTTGGTGGCCACGGTGATCGCGCCGCGCAGGCCGGCCTCGGCGATGATGCCGGCCTCCTGCTCGTGGAACTTCGCGTTCAGCACGTTGTGCGGGATGCGGCGCTTCTCGAACTGCCGGGACAGGAACTCCGAGCGCTCCACGCTGGTGGTGCCGATCAGGACCGGCTGGCCCTTTTCGTAGCGCTCGGCCACGTCGTCGACGACGGCGATGAACTTGGCTTCCTCGGTCTTGTAGATGAGGTCGGACTGATCGGTGCGGACCATCGGGCGGTTGGTCGGGATCGGCACCACCCCGAGCTTGTAGATCTCGTGCAGCTCGGCGGCCTCGGTCTCGGCGGTGCCGGTCATGCCGGCCAGCTTGTCGTAGAGGCGGAAGTAGTTCTGCAGCGTGATCGTGGCGACGGTCTGGTTCTCGGCCTTGATCTCGACGTGTTCCTTGGCCTCGATCGCCTGGTGCAGACCCTCGTTGTAGCGGCGGCCGATCAGCACGCGGCCGGTGAAGTCGTCGACGATCAGCACTTCGCCGTTGCGGACGATGTAGTGCTTGTCGCGCTCGAACAGCTCCTTGGCCTTGATGGCGTTGTTCAGGTAGCTGATCAGCGGCGAGTTGGCGGCCTCGTAGAGATTCTCGATGCCCAGCTGGTCCTCGACGAACTCGACGCCGATCTCGTTGATGCCGACGACCCGCTTCTTGATGTCCACTTCGTAGTGGAGGTCTTTCTCCATCAGCGGCGCCAGCCGGGCGAACTCGGTGTACCAGTTCGATCCGCCGTCGGCCTGCCCGGAGATGATCAGCGGGGTGCGGGCCTCGTCGATCAGGATGGAGTCGACCTCGTCGACGATCGCGAAGTTGTGGCCGCGCTGGACGCAGTCCTCGAGACGCAGCGCCATGTTGTCGCGCAGGTAGTCGAAGCCGAACTCGTTGTTGGTGCCGTAGGTGATGTCGGCGTTGTAGGCGGTGCGGCGCTGGTCCGGGGTCATCTGCGACAGGATCACGCCGACGTCCAGGCCCAGGAAGCGGTGCACGCGGCCCATCTGCTCGGCGTCGCGTTTGGCCAGGTAGTCGTTGACCGTGACGATGTGCATGCCCTTGCCGGACAGCGCGTTGAGGTAGGCGGGCAGCACGGCGGTCAGGGTCTTGCCCTCACCGGTCTTCATCTCCGCGACGTTGCCGAAGTGCAGCGCGGCGCCGCCCATCACCTGGACGTCGAAGTGGCGCTGGTTGAGCACCCGCCAGGCCGCCTCGCGGGCGACGGCGAACGCCTCGGGCAGCAGGTCGTCGAGGTCCTCGTTGCCGGCGGCCAGCCGGGCACGGAACTCGTCGGTCTTTGCCCGCAGTTCGGCGTCGGAGAGCTTCTCCATGTCGTCGGACAGGGTGTTGACATAGTCAGCCACCCCCTTGAGGCGCTTGACCATGCGGCCCTCGCCGATACGGAGCAACTTCGACAGCACGCTGAATACCCTTTTTCCTCGCCGGATGCGTTTCGCAAATAGACGGACACCATCGTAGGTGACGCAGCGAAAATGCTGGTCGGGCGTGCCCGTGCCGTGACCTTTGAACACGAAATCCCCCGGGACCGGAGTCCCGGGGGATTCGCTTGGTCAGGAGGGTTGAGCGAGCTTGATCAAGCCGTAGTCGAAGGCGTGGCGCCGGTAGACCACACAGGGCCGGTCGCTTTCCTTGTCGTGGAACAGGAAGAAGTCGTGACCCACCAGTTCCATCTCGTAGAGGGCGTCGTCGACGGTCATCGGGGTGCCCGGGTGCTCCTTGACGCGCACGATGCGGCCCGGTTCGTGTTCGTCGACGTTCCCGGCGAGCCCTGTCTCGGGTTCCGCGGCGTCTTGGGCGGGCGGGGCGAACGCACCTTCCAGGTGATCGAGCGAGCAGGCCTCTCGCAACGACCGGGGGGTCTTGTCGCCGTAGTGGACCTTGCGCCGGTCCTTGCCCTTACGCAGCCGGGCCTCGAGTTTGCTCACGGCGGCTTCCAGCGCGGCGTAGAAACTGTCGGCGCAGGCCTCGCCGCGCACCACGGGCCCGCGGCCCTTGGCGGTGATCTCGACGTGCTGGCAGTTCTTGCGCTGGCGGCGGTTCTTCTCGTGATCGAGTTCGACGTCGAACAGGTAGATGGTGCGGTCGAATCTCTCCAATCGAGACAACTTCTCGGCGACATAGGCACGGAAGTGATCTGGCACCTCGACGTTGCGCCCGGTCACCACCACCTCAGCGTCTGGAGTCGCGTCGGACGCCCCGACCGCATGGTCGGGGTCGATCAAAATCGTGCTGTCGGCATCCACGGAATGACTTGACATACTTGGCAACTCGATTCTCTCGCGATTCGCACGCCCCCTGCGTGCCCTACTGAACAGATATCGCACCGGTAGGGCTTGTTCGGACGCGCCACTCGCCGGTGCCAGGTGTCGACTACTCACCTCCTACCGCTGACGCGATACCGGCGTCTCACTGCTGAGCGCCGCCGTGAAATGTTCACGGATGGTTGGTGCCGACGGTAGTCGCTGTTCACCGGACGTGCCACTAATTCGTTCTTTGTGTTGTCAGTTCTTCATGCCCGATTGACCCGGGGGTAACAGGCTGCGCGGGTCACGCGTTCGCCACTGCGAGCACAGCAACAACGTCGGCCCCAGTGGTTTGCAGGACCCGGACCGATTCCGCTGCGGTGGCGCCGGTGGTGACGACGTCGTCGACCACCATGACGGGTCCGTGGACGGCTCCGGTCAGACGCACCCGGCCGGCCACGTTGCGCTGTCTGCCTGCGAGAGCCCGACGGAGTCGCGGGTGAACGCCGCGAAGCGCAGCACGGGCGCCACGCCGACGCCTGGCAGATCGGCCGCCGCGGTGCGGGCGATCCGGGTGACCGGGTCCCCGCCGCGGCGCCGGGCCGACGAGCGCCGGGTCGGCGCCGGCACCAGGGTCAGCGGAACCTCGAGCACGCCCCAGGTCAGCAGGTGCTCGGTCGCGTCGCGCAGGGCCGCCGCCAGGGGCTGCCGCAGATCGGCGCGGCCCCGCTCCTTGAGCGCGACGATGGCTTTGCGGCGCGCTCCGGCGTAGCGCCCCAGCGACAGCACCGGCACGCCGGGATCGACGCGCGGGGTCACCAGGTGCGGTTCGTCGGGCTTGACGGTCAGGTCGCGCGCGCAGCCCTCACACCACGCGGTCGCGACGGCGTCGCACCCGCCGCACTGCAGCGGAAGCACCAGATCGAGCACGCGGTCAGTGTCGCTCCGGCATCTGACATGCTCTGCGAGCGTGCAGCCACGGTCGTGAAACGCCGGCGATCGCGACCGTGGTTTCACGCTCGCGGTGCCGGCGGCCCGGTCAGCCCTTGACGATCGAATCCCCTTGCACCCGAACGGGCACCGACGGCAGCGGCCTCTCGGCCGGGCCGTTCACCACCGCGCCGTCCAGGTTGAAGCGGCTGCCGTGGCAGGGGCAGTTGATCGTCCCGTCGGCGATCTTGTCGATCAGGCATCCGGTGTGGGTGCACACCGCCGAGAAGCCCTTGTACTCCCCCGCCACCGGCTGGGTCACCACCACGTCGCCGACGATGACGCCCGATCCGACGGGCACGTCGGCGGTCGAGGTGAGCGTGTCTCCCTGCGCAGACGAACCTTCGGAACCGGACCCTGATTTCGAACACGCGGCCACCACTGCGGCAACGAGGCCGATCCCCGCCCCGGCGAGCACTGCTTTGCGCGGAATCTCCACCGACATACCGAACCTCTCCGTCGAGCCGATCGCCGGCGGGCTGCGCCGGCGACACGTGTGGGGTCAGCCGGGCAGCACCGGCACCGCGCCGGCCGTCATCAGCGGCCGCACTTCACTCCAGCTGGGGTCTTCGGCGACCGAGCCGGACAGCAGCAACACCCCGCGTCCGTCGGCGACATAGACCGCCGACGGGCTGGCGGCCACGGTGGTGACGGGCATCAGCAGGTTGCGGCTGGGCCCGTCGGAGTTCACGCCGTCGAGGTTGACGTAGGACACCGGATGCTGCGGGTCGGTGCGGGTGACGACGATGTCGTCGCCGGTGCGCCAGGACAGCGACAGCGCGGTGTCCCCCAGCCCGTATCCCAGCCGTCGCGGGTAGGTCAGCGCGTAGCCGCCGCCCGGGGTCTGCTCGACACCGGCCAGCACGACACGGCCCTCGATCACCATCGCCGCGCGGGTACCGTCGCGCGACAACTGCAGTTCGGCGATGCCGCCGGGGAAGCGGGTCAGCACGGCGGTGGCGTCGACGGGGATGCGGGCGGGCTGGCCGGACGCGTCCTGGATGACGCGCACGACGTTGTTGCCGTCGACGACCACCCAGATCGCGTCGTCGAGCGACCAGCTGGGCCGGCTCAGGCTGCGGGCGTCCAGGGCTTGGCTGGCGTTGCCGCCGAGCGGTCCCACCCACAGCGAGGACGCCATGTCGGGGGCGCCGGGGCGCAGCGTGACGATCGAGGAGACCTCCTGACCGGTCCGCGACAGCGCCGCGGCGGTCTGCCCGGGCATCTGCCCGAACGGTCCGGCGACGCGGGGCGCGCGCTCACCGTCGAGGCGCACCAGCGATCCCCCGACCAGTGCGTGCAGTCCGGCGGCCGCGCCGTCGGCCGCACCGGGATCGGTCGCGGCGACGTCGGCGGTGTCCCAGCCGTCGGCGAACCGGTCGTCGAGTGCGGCACCGTCGGCGTTGATCACGTACGGGCCGTTGATGCCGGAGCGGGACAGCGTCCAGATCAGCTGTGCGGCAAGCAGTTGCCTGCTGTGCGGATCGGTCGTCGACAGGTTCTCCAGGTCGATGCGGGCACCGCCGTAGCCGCGGCCGATGCCGGTTTTGCCGCCGTCGGCGCGGGTCACCGGTCCGCGCAGCCGCATCGGCGGACCGAGCAGGTTGCGCACCGTCCGGTCCATCTCCGGTCGCGGGCCGGCGATCAGCTTGCTCACCAATTCCGTGGCCAGCTGGTCGGGTTCGGACACCACGAGGTACCGCGGGTCGGGGACGACGGTCTTGCCGGTGGGGTCGGCGAAGTACAGCGTGTGCCGTTTGTAGGTGGACTGGAACTGCTGCCAGTCCAGGAACACCCCGTTGGGCAGGCGGTCGATGCGCCACCCGCCTGGGGTCTTGACCAGTTCGATCGGTCCGGGGTCGGGCAGTGCGCCCGCACCGGTCTCGAAGACGCCCATGTCCGACAGCGACCCGAGGATGTCGGCCCGCATGGTGACCTCGACCCGTTCGGGTGAGCGGGTTTCGACGAAGACGACGTTGTCGATCAGCAGCGCGCTGCCGGCGTCGTCCCAGGTGCTGGATGCGGATTCGGTGAGGAACTGACGCGCCGCCAGGTGTCGGTTCGCCGGATCGGCGGTGGCCTTGAGGAACTCGCGCAGCAGCACGTCCGGGTCCATGCCGGGAGTGGGTTTGGGCAGGCTCGGCGGTGCGGGCCGGTCCACGGTGCCGATGGCCTGCGGCGACGAGGAACTGGGCACCCCGGCACATCCGACGAGAAGAACCATCAGCACGCTGAGCCACAGTGCGGCCAGGCGCCTCACACGCTTTCCCTGTCCGGTTCGCGCACCCGGCGGCCGGGGGCTGCCGACATGTCCGTCGGCTTGACCGGCAGCGGGCTGCTGGTGACCTTGTGGCCGCGCACCAGCGGCAGGGTGAGGCGGAAGCAGGCGCCCTTGCCGGGTTCGCCCCAGGCTTCGAGCCGGCCCTGGTGCAGGCGGGCGTCCTCGATGCTGATCGCCAGGCCCAGGCCGGTGCCGCCGGAGCGGCGCACCCGTGACGGGTCGGCCCGCCAGAACCGGCTGAACACCAGCTTCTCCTCACCGGGGCGCAGGCCCACGCCGTAGTCCCGGACGGTGACGGCGACGGTGTCGACGTCGGCGGCCATCTGGATGTGCACCGGCTTGCGCTCGGCGTGGTCGATCGCGTTGGCGATCAGGTTGCGAAGGATCCGCTCGACGCGGCGCGGGTCGACTTCGGCGATCACCTCGTCGGTGGGCAGGTCGACGCGCATCTCGACACCGGCCTGTTCGGCGAGGTGTCCGACGTTGTCCAGCGCCTTCTGCACGATGGAGCGCAGGTCGACGGCCTCGACGGCCAACTCGGCGACGCCGGCGTCGTGACGCGAGATCTCCAGCAGGTCGTTGAGCAGTGACTCGAACCGGTCGAGTTCGTTGACCATCAGCTCGGTGGAGCGGCGCAGGGCGGGGTCGAGGTCCTCGGCGTGGTCGTGGATCAGGTCGGCGGCCATCCGCACGGTCGTCAGCGGGGTGCGCAGTTCGTGGCTGACGTCGGAGGTGAACCGCCGCTGGAGGTTGCCGAACTCTTCGAGCTGGGTGATCTGGCGGTGCAGGCTTTCGGCCATGTCGTTGAACGACACCCCGAGCCGGGCCATGTCGTCCTCGCCGCGCACCGGCATCCGTTCGGTGAGGTGGCCTTCGGCGAAGCGTTCGGCGATGCGCGACGCCGACCGCACCGGCAGCACGATCTGGCGGGCGACCAGCAACGCGATCGCGGCGAGCAGGCCGAGCAACACGATGCCCGCGGTGGCCATGGTGCCGCGGACCAGCGCGATGGTGGAGTCCTCGCTGTTGAGCGGGAAGATCAGGTACAACTCGAGGTTGGTCACCGACGACGAGGACGACGCGGTGGGGCTGCCGATGATCAGTGCCGGGCCGTTGAAGCTGTCGGTGTGCACCGTGGCGTACTGGTAGCTGACCTGACCGGCCTTGACGAAGTCGCGCAGGGTGTCGGGGATCTGGTCGACCGGCCCGGCCGAGGTCGCTGCGCGGGGGCCGTCGCCGGGGACCACGAGCACCGCGTCGAACGTCCCGGCCAAGCCGGCGCTGGCGTCGGCTTTGCGGTCGATCAGCGTGTTGCGGGCCAGCTGGAGGCTGCTGTCCAGGGAGCGCGTCTCCTCACCGCCGACGATGCCGCTGACGGTGGTGCGGGCGCGCTCCATCTCCTCGGTGGCAGCGCCGACCTTCACCTCGAGGATGCGGTCGGTGATCTGGCTGGTCAGCACGAAGCCGAGGACCAGGATGACGGCCAGCGACAGCCCGAGGGTCAGCGTGACCACTCGCAGTTGCAGGGACCGGCGCCACATCATGCTCAGCGCCCGGCCGAGCACACCCAGCCCGCGAACCAGCGGCGCCGATCGCCGGTGGATGCGGCGCCGTGAGCCGAAGATCACGACGGCCGCCGGGGTGAGATCACGGAGGTCCGGCCTTGTATCCCACTCCTCGAACGGTCAGCACCACCTGCGGGTTCTCCGGGTCTTTCTCGACCTTGGCCCGCAGTCGCTGGACATGCACGTTCACCAAACGGGTGTCGGCGGGGTGACGGTAACCCCACACCTGTTCGAGCAGCACATCACGAGTAAACACCTGGCGCGGTTTGCGCGCCAACGCCACCAACAGGTCGAACTCCAGCGGCGTCAGCGAGATCTGCTCGCCCTGCCGGGTCACCTTGTGGGCCGGGACGTCGATGTCGACGTCGGCGATCGAGAGCATTTCGGCGGGTTCGTCCTCGTTGCGGCGCAGCCGGGCGCGCACCCGGGCCACCAGCTCCTTGGGCTTGAACGGCTTCATCACGTAGTCGTCGGCGCCGGATTCCAGGCCGAGCACCACGTCGACGGTGTCGGTCTTTGCGGTGAGCATCACAATCGGCACGCCGGAGTCCGCGCGCAGCACGCGGCACACGTCGATGCCGTTCATGCCGGGCAGCATCAGGTCCAGCAGCACCAGATCGGGCCGCAGTTCGCGCACGGCGGTCAGCGCCTGGGTGCCGTCACCGATGACGGCGGTGTCGAAACCTTCGCCTCGCAGCACGATGGTGAGCATCTCGGCGAGCGAAGGGTCGTCGTCGACTACCAGGATCCTTTGCCTCATGGTGTCCATGGTGTCACCAGATGGCGATAAACCGCTGCTACCACGCGGGGTGTTTCGCGTGTCCTACCGCGGCGGGAGCGTCAACGAACGGCGTCGAGGACCTCGCGCTGCTCGTTGATGGACTGCATCACCTCGTAGCCGATCTGGCGGACGCTGGCGACGACCGGGCTGCTGCACAGTCGCGTCGCGGGCGCGTCGCGCATCACCCAGCCCAGCGAAGCGCTCCGGGCGAGGGCACGGCGGGCCGACCTGGCTTCCCTGTCGTCGAGAGCGGCGAGCGCGAGCACGAGTTCCTTGCGTGAGTACTGCGCGCCGACGGAGTCCATCAGCACGGGGTTGGTCCACCAGTGCTCGAACGGGATGCGCGAGCCGCTGAAGATCTGCTCACCGTCTCTGGTGCGGATCGGCGCCGGCGGGTACATCGCCAACTTGGGGACGTACTCCTCGGCGCCGTGGTGGCGGCTGCGGATGCGCATCAGGGTCAGGCCGGCGATCGAGCATGCGGTCTTGGGGTTGGGCACACCGGCGGTGTCGACCCAGGTGAGGGTGTCGCGCAGCCCGTGCAGGGCGTCCGATCCGTTGCTGCGGTAGAGCAGCGCGCGGAGGTATCCGGCCAACGGCTTCACCTCGGTGTGCCGTCCCTGGTCGAATCGCTGGTTGGCCGCTTTGATGCAGGCCATCAGCTGATCGACGGTCGATTCCACCGCCACCGCGGAGTTTTCGCGAACACTGCTCTGAAGAGGCAATGGTCCCCCTGAAATTCACTGTCGCGGTTGCGACTTCCCCGGGACGGAGCTTATCTGCTCGGGCGACAGTTCGCGCAGTTACCGACTTTCAGTCCGAGGTGAGACGGCCGGCGAGCTCGGTGGCATCGATCTCCGGGGGCACCACCAGCCAGGGTCCGCCCCAGTTCGCTGCGGCCAGTTCGGCGTACACGGCGCCGGTGCGGCGCTGTAACCCGTCGTCGCGTTCGTAGGCGTCGCGGGCCCGGTCGGCTTCCTCGGCCGCCCGGTTGACCGCGCGCTGCGCCGCGAGTTCGGTCGGCACATCGAGCAGCACCTGCCAGTCCGGGGCAGACAGGCCCAACCGCCGGTATTCGAGGTCGCCGACCCAGGTCACGACGTCGCCGTCGACGCCCTGATGCAGCCGCGCCGCGCTGTAGGCGGCGTTGGACGCGACGTAGCGGTCCAGCAGGACCACGTCGTAGGCCGACGTGAGGTCGTCGATCTCGGCGCGCGCCCCTGCCCGGTCCATCGCGAACAGCAGCGCCATTCCGTACACCGAGTCGGCGAGGTCACCGTGGCTGCCGTGCAGAGCTTCGGCGGCGACGTCGGCGGGCACCGAGACGCCGTACCGCGGGAACGCCAGAGTGGCCACGGAGCGGCCGCCGGATTCGAACGCGGCGCGCAGCCCGTTGGTCAGCGTCCGTTTGCCGGCGCCGTCGACTCCCTCGATCACGATGAGCACCCGGCGAGCCTAATCGAGGAACCCCGGGCGTCACGCGGGCAAACATTGACCTGGGCCGGATCGACCTTCATAGTTCTGCAAATGCGGGGTGGGCAGGCGTTGGGCAAAGGTGTCGGTGTTGCTGCCGCGGCGGGGGTCGGCGCGGCGGTGTTCCTCGGGTTCGGTTGCGGGGTTGCCGCGGCCGACGAGTCGGTCGGGACGGGCGGCGGTGACGCGTCCCAGACCGAGACCGGGCCCCCTCGCGACGACGACACCCCCACCGTCGGCGGCGCGGTGACCGACGGATCGGACGCCGACGACTCCGACGGCTCCGACGACGGCGACGAAGACCTCGCAGAAGACGACGTCGCAGAGGACGACGTCAACGACGCCCGTGGCCGCCCCGGCGTACCCGCCGAGGACGAGGACCTCCCCGGCGGTGAACTTCCCGACGACGTGGTGAGCGACGACGCGCAGACCTCCGACGACGTCGGCGCCGAACTCCCGGCCGACGAACTCCCTGTGGCGGAGCCGTCGGCGAGCGACCCCGCGCCGCGTGACGAGACGGACGTCCCGCCTGCGCCGGCCCCGCCACCACGCAGCGCGACCTCGACGTCCCGGAGTCCCCCGCGGTCCCGGCCGCCCCGCCCTCGCCGCCGGCGGCCGCGCCGGCGCTGTGGTCGATGCTCGGAGCGGCCCGCCGCGACGCCGATGCGACAACCAGCGGTGCGGTCGTCGCGGCCGCCGCGAACTTGATCGTCTACACCCCGGAGCCCTCGTTCTTCGACAAGGTCACCCTCGTCGCGCTGCGGATCCTGCGCGGCATCTCGCAGTTCATCGGCATCGATATCTACGGTCAGATCGGCAAGCTGCTGTCCAGCGACCGGCCGCCGTGGTTCGTGAAGTTCGGGCTCGACGTCCACCGCACCGAGTTCGCGGTGTCCGAGGACAACGTCTGGAAGGTCTGGGAGTTCCACCCGCCCAACCCCACCGGCAAGACCGTGGTCGCCCTGCACGGCGGTGGTTTCATCCTGGAGCCGATCCTGCTGCACTGGATCGACTACTCGAACATGGCCCGGGAGACCGGCGCGACGGTCCTGGTACCGATGTACCCGCTGGCGACGACGCCCCGGGGCACCGCCACGCAAGTCGTGCCCGCCATGGCGCAGTACATCTCCGCGCAGATCGACCGGTACGGCGCCGACAACGTCAGTCTGTACGGGGATTCGGCCGGCGCGATCCTGGCCCCGGTGGCGGTGCGCGAGTTGATCCTGGCCGGCAAGCCTGTCCCGGCAAGCATGGTGCTGGTGTCGATCACCCCGGACGCCTCGCTGTCCAACCCGGACATCCGCACCATCGACGACCCGGTCTTCGACTTCGACAACCTCGACTTCTACGACGCCGCGAACCACTGGAGCCACGGCCTCGACCGCCGGGACCCGATGCTCAGCCCGCTGTTCTTCGAGGACGAGGTGATCGCCGGGCTACCACCGACGACGATCTATCAAGGCGCACTGGAGTTCTCCCTCCCCGAAACTTTGTTGCTGCACGAGAAGTGGTCGGCCGCAGGCGCGGTGATCTCGACGGTGATCGGGCAGGGCCAGATCCACGACTGGGCGCTGGGCGTGCCGATCAACTCGCAGGCCATGCGGGTGCGCCCCGACATCTACCGCCAACTCGGGCTCAATAACGTTGCAGCAGGCCCGAAGACGATCGTCACCGCGCCGCCGTCGTTCGGCGACAGGTTCGTCGTCGGGCTGCTGCGCACGCTGCGTTGGATCAACGACGAGACCGGCATCAAGATCCTCAGCGGGATCGCCGCGGCTCCACCAGCAGCACTCCCCCGTGGCTGTTGATGCTCGGGCTGACCGTCACCGAACGGTTGCACGACGGGTGGACGGTGTGGGAGTTGGCCTCCGCCAAGCCATCCGGTGAGTACGTGGTGGCGCTGCACGGCGGCGGCTTCGAGGCCTCGGCGACGGTGCTGCACTGGTCGGACTACGCGCAGATGGCCCGCGAGACCGGAGCCACGGTGCTGGTGCCGATCTATCCGATGGCGCCGCCGAAGGGCACCGGGACCGCGGCCACGCTGGTGCCGCCGATGGCCGACTACCTGAAGTCGCTGATCGACGCGCACGGCGTGGACAACGTCAGCCTGTACGGGGATTCCTCGGGCGGCTCGTACGCGGTGTTGGTGGCGCAGGAGTTGGCGCGCCGCTGCAAGATCCAGGTGGCCTGCGTGGTGTCGCAGTCCCAGCCGTCGCGGATGGTGCTGGTGTCACCGGCGCTGCACCTGACGCTGCGCGGACCGGAGGTCGACGCGATCGACGATCCGATCCTGCCGCGGCGCGCGCCCGGCGAAGGCCCACGCTGGAACGGCGACTGGGACATGGACGATCCGCGGGTGAACCCGATCAACGGCGACCTGAGCGGCCTGCCCCCGACCACGGTGTACATCGGGACGATCGAAAAGCTCTATCCCGGCGTGCTCGCGTTCCGCGACGCGGTGCTCGCGCAGGACCCGCAGGCCGATCTGACGGTGATCATCGGCGACGGGCAGATGCACAGCTGGGCGTTGGGCGGCATCGTGGTGAACTCGCAGGCCCCGGTGTGGCGGTCGAATGTGTACCGGCAGTTGGGGCTGTTGCCCACCGACGCGGCGCGCTACGTCACGCTGCAGGTCGCCTAGTCCGTCAGGCCCCGATGCGGTAGGACTGCAGCACGACGGTGTCGTGCGGCGGGTCGAGGAACACCCGGGTGCTGGTTCGGTCCGCGGCGAACGCCATGTTCAGCTCGATGCCGGTGCGGTACGGGCCCGGCGGCAGTTCGGGCTCCAGCACCTTCTGCACCGCGGGCACCTGCCCGCGGTCCTCTGACTCATGTTCGGTGACAAGGGCATTCATCGTCTCCGGAGTCACCTCGACGACGGCGTCGATCCAGACCACCTTCGTCCTGGGCTTCTCGGCCGTACCGGTGTTGTCCCACCGGATCCACGACGCCGAGACCGGCGTGCCGAGGGCCGGGAACGTCTCGGCCAGCTCGGCGGTGTCGTGGCGCACCTCCGGCCCGGGGCGGGTGGTGGCGGTCTCGACGTCCTCGGCCTGCTCGGCAGGCTGGCCCTGACATGCAGTCAGGGCCAGCGCTAAGCCGAGCGTTGCCGCTCGCAACAACTTCTGCACGTCAGTAGCGGTAGTGCTCCGGCTTGTACGGGCCCTCGACGTCGACGCCGATGTACTCCGCCTGCTCCTTGGTGAGCTTGGTCAGCGTGCCGCCGAGCGCCTCGACGTGGATGCGCGCGACCTTCTCGTCGAGCTGCTTGGCCAGCCGGTAGACCTCGTTGTCGTACTCGTCGTTCTTGGTCCACAGTTCGATCTGCGCGATCACCTGGTTGGAGAAGCTGTTGCTCATCACGAAGGACGGGTGTCCGGTCGCGTTGCCGAGGTTGAGCAGACGGCCCTCGGACAGCAAGATGATCGACTTGCCGGTGTCCCCGAAGGTCCACTCGTCGACCTGCGGCTTGATGTTGATCCGGGTGGCACCGGAGCGCTCCAGAGCGGCGATGTCGATCTCGTTGTCGAAGTGGCCGATGTTGCCCAGGATGGCGTGATCCTTCATCGCCTTCATGTGCTCGAGGGTGATGATGTCCTTGTTGCCGGTCGAGGTGATGACGATGTCGGCGTTACCGATCGCCTCCTCGACGGTGACGACGTCGTAGCCGTCCATCAGCGCCTGCAGCGCGTTGATCGGGTCGATCTCGGTGACCTGCACACGCGCGCCCTGGCCGACCAGCGACTCCGCGCAGCCCTTGCCGACGTCGCCGTAGCCGCAGATCAGCACCTTCTTGCCACCGATGAGGGCGTCGGTGCCGCGGTTGATGCCGTCGATCAGCGAGTGGCGGGTGCCGTACTTGTTGTCGAACTTGCTCTTGGTGACCGAGTCGTTGACGTTGATCGCCGGGAACGCCAGCTCACCGGCGGCGGCGAACTGGTACAGGCGCAGCACGCCGGTGGTGGTCTCCTCGGTGACGCCCTTGACCGACTCGGCGATCTTGGTCCACTTGGACTTGTCGGTCTCGAACCGTTCGCGCAGCAGGTTCAGGAAGACCTTGTACTCGGCCGAGTCGTTCTCGTCGGCGGGCGGAACCACGCCGGCCTTCTCGAACTGTGCGCCGCGCAGCACCAGCATGGTGGCGTCGCCGCCGTCGTCGAGGATCATGTTCGCCGGCTCGCCCTCCCAGGTGAGCATCTGCTCGGCGGCCCACCAGTACTCCTCAAGCGACTCGCCCTTCCACGCGAAGACCGGGATGCCCTTGGGCTCCTCGGGGGTGCCGTGCGGGCCGACGACGATGGCCGCGGCGGCGTGGTCCTGGGTGGAGAAGATGTTGCAGCTGGCCCAGCGCACCTCGGCACCGAGGGCGGTCAGCGTTTCGATCAGCACCGCGGTCTGCACGGTCATGTGCAGCGAGCCGGAGATCCGCGCGCCCTTGAGCGGTTGGACTTCGGCGTATTCCTGGCGCAGCGCCATCAGGCCGGGCATCTCGTGCTCGGCGAGGCGGATCTCTTTGCGCCCGAATTCGGCCAGCGACAGGTCGGCGACCTTGAAGTCGATCCCGTTGCGGACGTCGGCGGTCAGAGCAGTCATGTAGAGCCCCTTTTGTGTTTCGTCAATTGCCTGTGAGCGCACGGGTGCGCGCGCTGTGGCGGAACCCATGCGAACAACCCCGGCCTGCGGGCTCGCGGGACAGGCGCTTCAGCGCTCTGCCGGCCAGGGGCGTCTATGACACCGTAGCGCCTCGGGCCGCAGACCAGGTCACGGCCGTCCGTCACCTGGGTCGATGACGCCGTACCGCTCGGCGAACGGCGTCATCAGGCGGGCCAGGTCGCGGGCCACGTCGTGGTCCGCCTCGGGCGGCATCGAGATGTAGCTCATCGCGAGCCGGACGATGGCCCGGGCCAGCACGCCGGCGTCCTCGGCGCTGCTGTGCACCCAGCCGGTCATGAACGTCTCGGCGAGCCGGGCGGAGCAGTGGTTGATGATCGGCGCGCTGTCGGTGGTGATCAGCTGCAGCAGATCGGGCTTGGAGGTTCCGGTAAGCAGCGAGACCACCAGCGGGTCGGCGGCCGACTCGGCGAAGAAATCGCGGAATCCTTGCAGGAACGCCGCGTACACGTCGCCGACGTTGTCGTCGATGGCGGTGTGGATCTGGTCGACGAGCCGGTCGGCCAGTCGCATCGCGTAGGCCTGGGCCAGTCCCTGCCGCGAGCCGAACTCGTTGTAGATGGTCTGGCGGCTGATGCCCGCGGCCTTGGCGACGTCGGAGAGCGTGATGTTGGACCAGTCGCGGTCGAACAGCATCTCGCGCATGCCGTCGAGGATCGAGTCGCGCAACAGCACCCGCGACGCCTCGGCATAGGAGATGCGCTTGTCGCTGGGGCTGCTCACACGCGCGACAATAACGCTTCCCGCGGCGGCGAGGCCCGCCGCCGCGGTCACGACCCGCCGCCGCGTGCGTTCACGGCCGGGCGACCTCGACCATGTCGAAGTCCGACTTGGCCGCGCCGCAGTCCGGGCAGCTCCAGTCGTCGGGGATGTCGTCCCAGCGGGTGCCGGGCGCGATGCCGTCCTCGGGCCAGCCTTTGGCCTCGTCGTACTCGAATCCGCACTGCACGCACACGAACAGCTTGTAGTCCATCGCTCTGCCTTCCTTTTATCGCTCTGTTACCCGAGAGTGCACTCAGAGCGCCCGCTCGCGCTTTTCCACGCTCTGAGTGCACTCTCGCTGTCGTTCACACCGGTTCGAAGTCGACCTTCTCCCGGACCGCGCAGTCCGGGCAGCACCAGTCGTCGGGCACGTCAGCCCAGCGGGTGCCTGCCGGAAACCCTTCGCGGGGTTCACCTTTGGCTTCGTCGTAGACGTAGTCGCAGCCGGGGCAACGGTAGGTGCTCACGCCTGCTCCTCGCCCGCGCCGTAGCGGGCCAGCACCTTGTCGCGCATCCGCGGGTGGATGTTCACCCGGCTGAGGTCGCCGTCGTAGTGCGCGAGCACGCGGTGGTCCATCACCTTGCGCCACAACGGCGGGAAGTAGGTCAGCCCGATCATCGACGCGTAACCGCTGGGCAGGTTCGGGGCGTCAGCCATGCTGCGCAGCGTCTGGTAGCGCCGGGTCGGGTTGGCGTGATGGTCGCTGTGGCGCTGCAGGTGGTACAGGAACAGGTTGGTGACGATGTGGTCGGAGTTCCAGCTGTGGGCGGGCGCGCAGCGCTCGTAGCGGCCGCTCGCGGTCTTCTGCCGCAGCAGGCCGTAGTGCTCCAGGTAGTTCACGGTCTCCAGCAGGGTGAAGCCGAACACCGCCGAGATGACGATGTACGGGAGCAGCGCCCAGCCGAACACCGCGATCAGCACGCCGTAGAACACCGCCGACATCGCCCACGCGTTGAGCACGTCGTTGGACCAGTGCCACTTGCTCTTGCCGGCCCGCTCCAGACGCTTGGCCTCCAACTCCCAGGCCGACTTCAGGCTGCCGAACACGCTGCGCGGCAAGAACTCCCAGAACGTCTCACCGAACCGGGCCGATGCCGGGTCTTCCGGGGTGGCGACGCGGACGTGGTGGCCGCGGTTGTGCTCGATGTAGAAGTGGCCGTAGCACGTCTGGGCCAGGGTGATCTTGGCCAGCCACCGCTCCAGCGAGTCCTTCTTGTGTCCCATCTCGTGGGCGGTGTTGATGCCGACCCCGCCGAGCATGCCGACCGACAGCGCCAGGCCGATCTTGGCCGCCCAGCTCAGCCCGCCGTCGAAGCCCAGCCAACCCAGGTCCGACGCGGTGAACAGGTAGGCGCCCAGGATCACGCTGGCGTATTGGAACGGGATGTAGACGTAGGTGCAGTAGCGGTAGTACTTGTCGTTCTCCAGGCGCTCCATCACCTCGTCGGGCGGGTTCTGGCCGTCGGGGCCGAACAGCCGGTCCAGCGTGGGCAGCACGATGTAGAGCAGGATCGGGCCGATCCACAGCGGCACCTGCGCCGCGGCGTGCCAGCCCGCCTGGTTCAGGGCCCAGATCAGCGGCAGCATCACGAACAACGCTGTCGGGGCGATCAAGCCCATCAGCCACAGGTAGCGCTTCTTGTCGCGCCACTGGTCGGCGTCTGCTTCGAATACCCCGGAAATCTCTGGTGCGGTCACCCGATGCCTCCTTGCTGTGAGTGCGGTCACCTAACTGCGGTTGACTATAGAAGGCAATTTGTCCGTTGTCTAGACACAACCCCGCTCTTTGTAAACCAGTCATTGCGAATCGGGCGCGCAATGCGACCCTGAGGGTGCTGTTCTGTTCGGGGACATCGCTGACACGTGTATGTCGCGGGACATCGCTGACACCTGATTAGGGGCCACGACCAGGATGGTTCATGGCCCAGAAGGTGACGGCGATGGACATTCGCATGGCTGCGGCGTTGGCCGGGCAGATCGAGAACGTGGCCCAGTTCTGCCGCGACAACCAGATCAGTCGGGAGACGTTCTACAAGTATCGTCGGCGGTTCCGTGAGGGCGGTATCGAGGGGCTGCAGGAGCTGTCACGGCGTCCGCTGAGTTGTCCGGGGCAGACTCCGGTCGAGGTAGAAGACCTGATCGTGTCGCGGCGCAAGCAGTTGATCGAGGACGGTCTTGATCACGGCGCACAGTCGATCGTGTGGTCATTGCAGCGCGAGGGTGTCGTGGTGCCGTCGGTGTCGACGGTGTGGCAGATCCTGACCCGGCGCGGGGCGATCATCGCGCAGCCGCGGAAACGTCCGAAGTCGGCCACCAGGCGGTTTGTCTTCGATCGGCCCAACGAGTGTTGGCAATCCGACTGGACCGGGTGGGCGCTGGCCGACGGCACCCTGGCGGGCATCGCGGGCAGCATTGATGACCACTCCCGCTACGTGGTGGGGTTACGTGCGTGTGCAGGTGACGCCGACGCCGCGCTCGTCTGGGAGGTGATCCTGGCGGGTATCGACGAATGCGGGATCCCGTCGATGTCATTGTCGGACAACGGGATCGTTTACACCGGGAGATTCCACGCGCATGAATCGGCGTTCGAGATCAACCTGCGCGCCCTGGGCGTGCGGACCATCAATTCGGCACCGTTTCATCCGCAGACCTGCGGCAAGATCGAGCGGTTCTGGCAGACGCTGAAGAACTGGCTGGCCGCCCGCGACCCTGCCGCCACCGCCAATGAACTCAACGCCCAACTCGAGCGGTTCCGCAGCTTCTACAACCACCAGCGGCCCCACCGCGCATTGCGCGGGGCCACTCCGGCCGAGGTGTTCGGCGCCACCGCCAAGGCCCGCCCCGCCGAGCGCCCGGTGCCGGCACCGGTGGTGGTCAGCCGCCACACCGTCGGCCAGACATCGGGATACGTGTTCGTTGCGCCCTACAAGGTCAACGTCGGTGTGCGCTGGGCCGGCCATGATTGCGACGTCATCCGCGACGGCACACACATCACCATCCTCAGCGGCACGAAGCTGGTCCGATCCTTCACCGCCGACCCCACGCGCAGCTACCAGCGCGGCGACAAATCCACCCGTACCTATCGCACCCGTGAACCCCGACCGGCACCATAACTGTCAGCGATGTCCCGCGACATAAGTGTCAACGATGTCCCGAGACACCACACGACCCTGAGGGTGCTTCAGCGCGCCGAAATCGCCCGGCGGATCGACGCGACGACGCGCTCCGGGTATTCGGTGAGGTCCAGCCAGGTGAATCGCAGCACCTGCCACCTGGCCAGCACGAGGTCGTTCTGGCGCTCACGGTCGATCTGGAACTCGTCGGCCCCGCTGTGGAAGGCGAACCCGTCCACCTCGATGGCGACCTTGTGCACGGGGACGCCGACGTCGACGCGGTAGCCGCCGACCCGGTAATTCGGGATCCACCCCTCGAGGCCCGCGCCGCGTAGCAACGAGTGCAGCAGTCTCTCCGCCGGCGAGCGGGCCCCGCCCTCGGCCGCCTGCAGCAGCAGCCGTGACCGTGGGGCGCCGGTGCGTCCCTTGTTGCGCAGGTGGGTTCGCCACAGGCTCGTGAGGTCGACGTGCCGTTGCAGCGCGTTGTCCATCAGCTTGGCGCCGCCACCGCGTTGCGCCGACGCCTCCACCACGGTCAGGGGCAGCGACGTCACCTGCAGGCCGTTGAGTTCGACGACATCGGCCGGATCCAGGTCTCGTCGCCGGACCCGCGTGCCGTCATGGCGGCGCCCGTGACTGTCCCGCGGCACCGTGACTTCGGCGACGGCCGGGGCGAAATGGCTCAGGCCGTGCCACCAGGCCGCGGTCAATCCACTCGCGGCGGCACGCTCCCCGTGGCTCCAGACCGCGGCGCGGATGCGGGCCGCGTCGGAGAAGGGCCGGTCGTCGACGAAGTACACCCCGCGGCCGCACCGCCGCCACAGGCCGGACTGCACGCGTCGTTGGACTGTTCGTCTACTGAGCCCGGCCGCACGCGCCTGGCCGTAGGTGATCACGCCGTCGTGGCGCCGCAGGTAATCGCTGAGCATGTCCATTCGGACGCGACAGCCGACGATCCGGTTCCCTCACCGGTGAATCCGGCGCGCTATGCGACAGCGAGGGTGCTTCAGCGCGCCCGATTCGCCACCATCGAGTGGCGGCGGCCGTAGGCGAAGTACACGATCACGCCGATGCCCATCCAGACCAGGAAGCGGATCCAGGTGAGCCCGGTCAGGTTCAGCATCAGCCACACGCACGCGATGATCGACACGATCGGCAGCAGCGGCACCAGCGGCGTGCGGAAGCCGCGCTTGAGGTCCGGCCGCGACCGCCGCAGCACGATCACCCCGGCCGACACCAGCACGAACGCGAACAGCGTGCCGATGTTCACCATCTCTTCGAGCTTGCCGATCGGGAAGACCGTCGCGGTCACGGCGACGACGAAGCCGACGATCAGCGTGATCCGCACCGGCGTGCCGCGCTGACCGGTCTTGGCCAGTTGCCGCGGCAGCAGCCCGTCGCGCGACATCGCGAACAGCACCCGCGTCTGCCCGAGCACCAGCACGATCACCACGGTGGTCAAGCCGGCGAGCGCGCCGATCGAGATCACCTTGGCGGCCCAGTCCACGCCGTTCAGCGAGAACGCGGTGGCCAGGTTCTGGGTTTCGGCTTCGCGCAGTTCGGTGTAGCTGACCATGCCGGTGAGCACGACCGCGACGGCGACGTAGAGCACGGTGACGATGCCGAGCGAGGTGAGGATGCCGCGGGGGACGTCGCGCTGCGGGTTCTTGGTCTCTTCGGCGGTGGTCGCGACGATGTCGAACCCGATGAACGCGAAGAACACGATCGACGCGCCGGCCAGCACGCCGTACCAGCCGTAGTGGCTGCCCTCGGCGCCGGTCAGCAGCGAGAACAGCGATTGCTCGGTGCCCGTCCCGCCCCGGCCGGTTTCCGGTGACGGCACGAACGGCGTGAAGTTCTCCGTCTTGATGTAGAACGCGCCGACGATGACCACCAGCAGCACCACCGACACCTTCACCGCGGTGATGGCCAGGCTGATGCCGGCCGACAACTTGGTGCCCAGCGCCAGGATCACGGTGACCAGCGCGATGATCACCAGCGCGCCCCAATCCAGTTCGAAGCCCGCCACTTCCGTGGTGCCGCCGGCGAAGTTGAAGACGGTGCCGAGGTAGCTGGACCAGCCTTTGGCCACGACGGCCGCCGCGACCGCGAACTCGAGAATCAGGTCCCAGCCGATGATCCAGGCGACGAACTCCCCGAACGTCGCGTACGCGAACGTGTACGCGCTACCCGCAACCGGCACGGTGGAGGCGAACTCCGCGTAGCACAGCGCGGCCAGCGCGCAGGCGATCGCGGCGAAGATGAAGGACACCGAGATCGCCGGGCCGGTGAGGTTGGCGGCGGTGGACGCGGTGATGGTGAAGATGCCGGCGCCGATCACCACCGAGACCCCGAAGACGGTCAGGTCCCACCAGTTCAGATCTTTGCGGAGCCGGGTGTCGGGATCGTCGGTGTCGGCGATCGACTGCTCCACCGACTTGGTCCGCCGTCGGTTGACCGTCTGCGAACCCGGCTCCTGCGCCATCGACCGTCCTCTTTTCGTCATCGCCTCAGCGGAATCTACCCATTACCGTTGACTCCAATGACTCGGACCGCCAAACACGCGATCGTCATCGGGGCGAGCCTCGGCGGGCTGTGTGCGGCGCGGGTGCTCTCCGAGGTCTGTGACCGTGTCACGGTGTTCGACCGCGATCAGCTGCCCGATGTTCCGGCGCACCGGCCCGCGGTGCCGCAGAGCAAGCATGTGCATCTGTTGATGGCGCGCGGCGCGCAGGAGTTCGAATCGCTGTACCCCGGGCTGCTCGCCGACATGGTGGCCGCGGGTGTGCCGATTCTGGAGAACCGGCCTGATTGCATTCATTTCGGCGCGGCCGGCCATGTGCTGGGCACGCATCACCGGCTGCAGGACGAGTTCACCGCCTACGTGCCGAGCCGCACGCATCTGGAGTGGCAGATCCGGCGCCGCACTGCGCAGTTGCCCAACGTGACGCTGTTCGACGTCGGGGTCGACGAGCCGGTGCTGCAGGACGGTCGGGTCACCGGGGTGCGGACCTCCGACGGCGCGACGGTGCCCGCCGATCTGGTGATCGATGCCACCGGTCGCGGCACCCGACTGCCGGCGTGGTTGGCGCAGTGGGGTTTTCAGCGCCCCGACGAGCAGACCGTCGAGGTAGGGATCGGTTACGCCACACATCAGCTGCGCATTCCCGACGGGCTGATCGCCGAGAAGGTGGTGGTGGCGGGGGCGTCCCGCGCCCAGCCACGCGGGCTGGGCATGCTGTATTACGAGGACGGCACCTGGGGGCTGACGACGTTCGGGGTCGGCAAGGTCGCCCCGCCGGCGGATTTCGACGGCATGTGCGCGCTGGCCGACGAGGTGCTGCCCGGCCATCTCAGCGCCGCGGTGCGCTGTGGCATGCCGCTGGGTGAGGTTGCGCTGCACAAGTATCCGACGAGCCGGTGGCGGCGTTACGACAAACTGGAGCGGTTCCCGGAGGGCATTCTGCCGTTCGGCGACGCGGTGGCCAGCTTCAACCCGACGTTCGGTCAGGGGATGACGATGACGTCGCTGCAGGCCGGCCATCTGCGCCGGGCGCTGCAATCGCCCGACCCACGGACGGAGTTCTTCCGGGCCACCGCCAAGACCACCTATCCGGTGTGGACGATGAACGCGATCGGCGATCTGACGTTGCACGGCGCGCACGGCGAGATGCCGTGGTGGTACCGGCCCGTCGGCGGGTTGTTCGACCAGTTCCTCGGCGCGGCGGAGACCGATCCCGTTCTGGCGGAGTGGTTCCTGCGCCGGTTCAGTCTGCTCGACAGCCTCTACATGGTGCCGTCACCACGGTTGGTCGGCCGCGCGGTCCGGCACAACTTGACGTTGTGGACTAGATCCCTACGGTCACCCGGAACATCCGGAACGGCTCGTGCGCGACCAGCCTGATCGGGTCGTCGTCTGCCGAAACCCACGCTGCGGCACCTTTTTCCAGCACCACCGTGTTCGCCTTGGCGTGCACCGTCGCCGCCCCCTCGGTGCACAGCAGGATCTGCGGGCCTTCGCGGCGGGCAGGGGTGTCGATCTCGTGGCCCACCTGGTCGCTGTCGATACCGAGCACCGACACCGAGAACTCCGGCGCGGGCGTCGGGTAGATGATCTCCGCCCCGTCGCGGTGACTTTCGGGGGTGACCAGGATGTCCTCGGCCGGGGTGAAGTCCAGCACCCGCAGCAGCTCGGGCACGTCGACGTGCTTGGGGGTCAGCCCGCCGCGAAGGACGTTGTCGGAGTTGGCCATCACCTCTACCCCGATGCCGTGCAGGTAGGCGTGCAGGTTGCCGGCCGGCAGGTACAGGGCCTCCCCCGGCGCCAGCGACAGCCGGTTCAGCAGCATGGAGGCCAGCACGCCCGCATCACCGGGATAACGCTCGCCGAGTTCCAGCACCGTCTTGGCTTCGCGGGCGAATTCCTTTTCCCCAGACCGGACGTAGTTGATGGCGCCGTCGATCACCGCGGGTACCAGCGCGTCGAGGTCGGGCTGGGGGAAGGTGATCCAGGTGGTGAACAGCGCGCGCAGACCGTCCTCGTCGCGCTGCCCGTGCAGCAGGTTGATGAACGGGTCCAACTCGGGCACGCCGAGCGCCTGCATCAACTCGACCGACCGGGCGGCACTGCGGAATCCGGCCAGCGCCTCGAACTGGCTCAGCGCGACGATGATCTCGGGTTTGTGGCTGCGGTCGCGGTAGTTGCGGTTGGGCGCCGAGACCGGGATGCCCATCCGGTCCTCGCGGCTGAATCCCTCGACGGCCTGCTCCATGCTGGGGTGCGCCTGCAGCGACAACGGCTCGTCGGCGGCGAGCACCTTGACCAGAAACGGCAGGGTGTCGCCGAAGCGCGCGCGGACCGCGGCGCCGAGCTCACCTTCCGGGTCGGTGCGCAGCGCGTCGAGCAGGGACCGTTCTCCGTCGTCGGTCAGGAGATACGCCGGGTCCCCCGGGTGCGCCCCGAACCAGAGTTCGGCCTCGGGGTGCGGGGTGGGACTCGGAGCGCCGACGAATTCGGCGATCGCGGTTCGCGAACCCCATGCGTAGGTCCGGACCGCGCCTTTCAGCAGGTGCACTCGTCTCAACCTCGAACCAGCCGCTGGTAGACCGCCGCCATCTCGAGACGGACCGCCAACAGCGCCAATTGTTGTTCGGGACGTGTGGATCCGGGCATCGTTGCTGAGCCCGACTCACTATCCCCCCGGTCGCCGCGACGTCGGGGACGTCGTCGGCGTTGACGACGTGGACGTCGTCGAACCCCCTCAGCCGGGCGGACATGGCTGGCCGCTCGGCGTCTGTGGTCAGCACGAGAGTACATGTGCGGTTGGGCAGCGGCCCGTCGATCTCCTCGTCGTGGAAGATCGACGCCGCCCTGCCGGCGGTCCGGCCCCAGCCGGATCCGATGGCGCCCAGCGCATCGTTCAACTCCACCGCGGCCACGCTCTGATGTCCGACGCGCAGCATCACCGCGACGGCGTGGCGGGCCAGCGCGAGCGTGGCGGCGGAGTCGCCGGCGAGCACGACTTCGCGGTCGCGCATGCGCTGGGTGAGGCCCTTGGCCGGATTGGTGAAAACCTCACGCGAGGCGCTGTTTCGGAATGCCTCGGCGTCCAGCGCGTCGGCCATCGCGCCGAGGTCGAGCGAGTAGCCGGGGATGACCGCCTGCACCGCAGCGAGCCCCGCGGCCAGGTACCGGGCGAAGTTGACCTCGTCAGGTATCGGAAGCCGGGGCGGCAGCGTGACCGCGCGTCCAGCGGTCGCGTCGCGCAGCGGCCCCTCGTAGGGCGCTGCGACGATCACCCGGCTGCCGCGGCGCACGGCGGTCGCGGCCGCCGACGTCAGGGCCGGGTCGCCGGGGTCGTCCCCGGCAATGACCACCACGTCGAGGGCGCCGATCCACGGCGGTGCCTCGGAGGCCAGGACCAGTGGCGCGCCGATCGAGCCGCCGAGCTGCGCGGCGAGCATGGCTCCCGCGGTCTCGGCGTTGCCGGCATTGGCCACCCACACGAGTGTGCGGGGCGGCGAGTCCGAGCGGACCGCGTCGAGGTCGCCTTCGTCGAGCGCTGCGGCGGTGGCCCGCACCTGCGCGCCGGCCATCGACGCCGCCCGCAGCAGACCCATCCGGTCCGCGTCGAGCAGCGCTTCGGTGTCGTCGAGGTCGGCACCGGCGGCCGAGAGCGGGCTCATGTCGAATCCTCGGCGCCGGACACGACGCCCGCGATCTCGTCGACCAACTCTTCGACCTCTTCGGCGCTACGGGCCTCGACGTTGAGTCGCAGCAGCGGCTCGGTGTTGGACATCCGCAGGTTGAACCAGCGGCCGTCGCCGAGGTCGACGGTGACCCCGTCGAGGTGGTCGAGGGCGTGGACGCGATTGCCGAAGGTCTGCAGCACGGCGTCGACGACCGCGGGCGCGTCGGTGACGGTGTAGTTGATCTCGCCGGAGGCTTCGTAGCGCTGGTAGTCGGCCATCATCTCCGACAGCGGGCGGTCCTGTTCGCCGAGCGCGGCGAGCACGTGCAGCGCGGCCAGCATGCCGGAGTCGGCGCCCCAGAAGTCCCGGAAGTAGTAGTGCGCGGAGTGTTCGCCACCGAAGATCGCGCCGGTCTCGGCCATCAAACCCTTGATGTAGGAGTGGCCGACGCGCGAGCGCACCGGCGTGCCGCCGCGTTCGGCCACCAGCTCGGGCACTGCACGGGAGGTGATCAGGTTGTGGATGATCGTCGCGCCGATTTCGCGCTTCAGTTCGCGTGCGGCGACCAGCGCGGTCACCGCCGACGGCGACACGGCGTGGCCGGTCTCGTCGACGACGAAGCAGCGGTCGGCGTCGCCGTCGAAGGCCAGCCCGATGTCGGCACCGGTCTCGCGCACGAAGTTCTGCAGGTCGACGAGGTTGGCCGGGTCGAGCGGGTTGGCCTCGTGGTTGGGGAAGTTGCCGTCGAGTTCGAAGTACAGCGGCGAGAGTTTGATCGACGCGATCGGGCCGAGCACCGCGGGAGCGGTGTGGCCGGCCATCCCGTTGCCGGCGTCGACGGCGACGTGCAGCGGCCGGGCCGCCGCGATGTCGACCAGCGAGCGCAGGAACTCGCCGTACTCGTCGAGCACGTCGCGGTCGGTGACGGTGCCGCGGGGGCCGTCGAACTCCGGCACCCCGGCGATGACCTCGTCGCTGATGGTGGTCAGCCCGGTGTCCTTGCCGACGGGCTTGGCCCCGGCCCGGCACAGTTTGATGCCGTTGTAGGCGGCCGGGTTGTGGCTGGCGGTGAACATCGCGCCGGGGCAGTCCAGCAGGCCGGAGGCGAAGTAGAGCTGGTCGGTGGAGGCCAGCCCGATGCGGACGACGTCGAGGCCCTGGGCGGTGACGCCGTCGGCGAAGGCGTCGGCCAGTCCCGGCGAACTGGCCCGCATGTCGTACCCGACGACGATCTGGCTGGCGGGCGCGGCCGCGTCGCGGACCAGGCGGGCGAACGCGGCGCCGACGTCGCGCACGAAACTCTCGTCGATCTCCTCGCCGACGAGTCCACGCACGTCATAGGCCTTGATGACGCGTTGTACCGCCTCGGCGGGACGAGACATGAAGCTCCTTGGGACGAAGAGACTGTGTGATGGTCAGCCTAGCCGTCACCGGCTGTGCGCATGGCGACTCATCTGCCGGTCGGGTCGTCCACCGGGTGTCGGAGCTGGAAGAGCGCGGGCCGGTCAGTCCGTCGGGTCGGGCAGCACGCGCAGGTGTCCGCGGCGGCGTCCGTTGGTCTCGGGGCGGCGGGCCGGCGGGGCCATCAACGCGCCGCCGTGCGCACCGGTGACCGGGTCGCTGAAGCCGGGGGTGAAACCGGCGGCGGGCGCGGCCGCCTCCCGGCCTTCTCGGACCGCGTCAGCCAACGCCACCAGATCGTCGTCGTCGGGGTGCGAGGGCAGCGGGCCGGCGTGCCGGACCAGCTCCCAGCCGCGGGGCGCGGTGATCCGGCCGGCGTGCAGGACGCACAGGTCCCACGAGTGCGGCTCGGACACGGTGGCCAGCGGGCCGACGACAGCGGTCGAGTCCGAGTAGACGAAGGTGAGCGTCGCGACCGCATAGTGCGGGCACCCTGGCCGGCAGCAGCGACGGGGAACATTCACAGCCGAAGGCTATCGTGCGGGATCGTTGCGGTTGCGCCGGACACGCGCAGCCGGGACCGGCCCGAAGCCCAACCGTTACGATCTGTCCGTGACGAGGCGCCACGTTCGCGGTCCGCGGCGGGAGATGCGCGGGACGCTGTTGCCACCGACGGTTCCGGGGTGGCGCACCCGCGCCGAACGTTTCGACATGGCGGTGCTGGAAGCCTATGAGCCGATCGAGCGGCGCTGGCATGACCGGGTGTCGACGCTCGATGTGGCGGTCGACGAGATTCCGCGCATCGCGCCGAAGGATCCCGAAAGTGTGCAGTGGCCCCCGGAGGTGGTGGCCGACGGCCCGATCGCGCTGGCCCGGCTGATCCCCGCGGGGGTGGACGTGCGAGGTAACTCCACTCGCGCTCGAATTGTGTTGTTCCGCAAGCCGATCGAGCGTCGGGCTAAAGACACCGACGAGCTGACCGAGCTGCTGCATGAATTGCTGGTGGCGCAGGTCGCCACCTATCTGGGTGTGGAACCGTCTGTCATCGACCCGACCCTGGACGAGGACTAGCCGGCATCTGAGCCGCGCCGGCGCGGCTCAGATGATGCCGCGCTTGAGGCGCCGACGCTCCCGCTCGGACAGTCCGCCCCAGATGCCGAAGCGCTCGTCGTTGGCCAGTGCGTACTCCAGGCACGCGTCCTTGACCTCACAGCCCTGGCAGATGCGCTTGGCTTCGCGGGTGGAGCCGCCCTTCTCCGGGAAGAAGGCCTCGGGATCGGTCTGGGCGCACAGCGCGCGCTCCTGCCACTGATCCTCGTCGAGCTCGGCGCCTTCGCTGAAGTAGTCGGCGTGGTCGGGCACCAGACTCAGCTGGGGACGCCCGTTGACTCCGCTTGGTGTCGGTCCGGTCTGGATGTGCGGCGCACTTCCCACCGAGCCGAGGAGCCTGTTGTCGAACCGAATCGAGTCGCCGAAATCGGCCTGTTCAAATGTCATGTTCCCCTCCTCCAGGTCTCGTAGATCCGTATATGCCAGCCCCACAATCCAACGTGCGGCCACCCAATTCGAACAAGTGATCGAATCTCGGTCTGCGACACCGGAACCGGCCGGAGAACCGCGAAATGACACTGGTGTGATTACACACGCGTTAGCTGTCCTGGTCAAGCGCTAGAACAGGAATTCATACCATTCCGTGACTTGATTACGGCGCGTCGCGTTGTGGCGTGTCTGTCACTTCCCGCCCGAGGCGCCCTGGGCGACTCTGACGGCCTAGTCTCGATTCCTGTGAAGGTCACGGTTCTGGTCGGTGGTGTAGGTGGTGCGCGGTTCTTGCTCGGTGTCCAACATCTTTTGGGCTTGGGGCAGTTCGGTACAGACGATACCAATGAGCACGAAGTGACAGCCGTGGTGAATGTGGGTGATGACGCCTGGATGTTCGGCGTCCGAATCTGCCCTGACCTGGACACATGCATGTACACCCTGGGCGGCGGCATCGACCCTGACCGTGGTTGGGGTCACAAGAACGAAACCTGGAACGCCAAGGAGGAACTCGCCGCCTACGGGGTGCAGCCGGACTGGTTCGGCCTCGGCGACCGCGACCTGGCCACCCATCTGGTGCGCAGTCAGATGCTGCGCGCGGGCTATCCGCTCTCCGACGTCACCCGGGCCCTGTGCCGGCGGTGGTCACCCGGTGCGCTACTGTTGCCCGCCAGCGATGACCGTTGCGAAACCCATGTTGTGGTCACCGATCCCGGCCCCGGCGAATCGGCAGGCGAAAAGCGCGCGATCCATTTCCAGGAATGGTGGGTGCGTTACCGCGCTCAAATACCCACGGAGAGCTTCGCATTCGTCGGCGCCGACAAGGCCACTGCGGCACCCGGTGTCACCGACGCGATCGAGAACGCCGACATCGTGTTGATCGCGCCGTCCAACCCGGTGGTCAGCATCGGCGCCATCCTCGCCGTCGGCGGTATCCGCGGCGCGCTGCGCTCGACCAGCGCGCCGGTGATCGGCTACTCCCCCATCGTCGCGGGGAAGCCGTTGCGCGGCATGGCCGACACCTGCCTCAGCGTGATCGGGGTACCGAGCACCTCCGAGGCCGTAGGCAATCACTTCGGGGCGCGGTCGGCGACGGGGATTCTCGACGGCTGGCTGGTGGACTCCGGGGACCACGCCTCGATCGACGGCGTGCAGGTGCGCTCGGTGCCGCTGCTGATGACCGATCCGGCAGCGACAGCCGAGATGGTCCGCGCCGGAATGGAACTGGCCGGGGTGAGCCCGTGAACGACCACGGCACGTCGGCGCGGGTCGAACTGCTGCCGGTGGCCGGGCTCCCCGAGTTCCGGCCGGGCGACGATCTGGCCGCGGCCATCGCCGACGCCGCGCCGTGGCTGCGTGACGACGACGTCCTCGTGGTCACCAGCAAGGTGCTGTCCAAGACCGAGGGCCGCATGGTGCCCGCCCCGGCAGACCCCGACGAGCGGGATGCGCTGCGCCGCAAGCTGATCGACGCCGAGGCGGTGCGGGTGCTGGCGCGCAAGGGCCGCACCTTGATCACCGAGAACGCGCTCGGGCTGGTGCAGGCCGCGGCCGGCGTGGACGGCTCGAACGTCGACTCCAACGAATTGGCGCTGCTGCCCGTGGATCCCGACGGCAGCGCGGCCGCGTTGGTCGCGGCGCTGCGGGAGCGGCTCGGGGTGCGCGTCGGTGTCGTCGTCACCGACACCATGGGCCGGGCGTGGCGCACGGGCCAGACCGACGTCGCGATCGGCGCGGCGGGGCTGACGGTGCTGCACGCCTACGCCGGCGAACACGACCAGCACGGCAACGAGCTCATCGTCACCGAGATCGCCGTCGCCGACGAGATCGCCGCGGCCGCCGATCTGGTCAAGGGCAAGCTGACCGCGGTACCGGTGGCCGTCGTGCGGGGGCTGACACTGCGCGACGACGGCTCCTCGGCACGCAATCTGGTACGGGCCGGTGAGGAGGACCTGTTCTGGCTGGGCACCGAAGAGGCGCTGGCGTTGGGGCGTTCCCAGGCGCAACTGCTGCGCCGCTCGGTACGCGCGTTCAGCGCCGAACCGGTGGCCGAGGAACTGATCGAGGCGGCCGTCGGTGAGGCGCTGACCGCCCCGGCGCCGCATCACACGCGGCCGGTGCGCTTCGTGTGGGTGCGCGACCACACGGTGCGGATCCGGCTGCTGGACGCGATGAAAGACCGTTGGCGGGCCGACCTCAGCGGCGACGGCCGCGACCCCGAGTCCGTGGAGCGCCGGGTCAGCCGCGGCCAGATTCTGTACGACGCGCCGGAGTTGGTGATCCCGTTCATGGTTCCCGACGGCGCACACTCGTATCCGGATGCGCAGCGGACCGCGGCCGAGCACACAATGTTCACGGTCGCGGCCGGTGCCGCGGTTCAGGGTTTGCTGGTCGCGCTGGCCGTGCGGTCGGTGGGCAGTTGCTGGATCGGCTCGACGATCTTCGCGCCGGATCTGGTGCGCGCCGAGTTGGACGTGCCCGAGGACTGGCAGCCGTTGGGAGCCATCGCGATCGGGCACCCCGTCGAACCGCTGACGCCACGCCCACCGGTGCCCACCGACTCGCTGCTGGTGCGCCGGTGAGTCTGCACGAGTCGGCGGTCGAGGTGCTCACCGCGTGGAACCCGCCCGATCCCGCGCAGGATTCGCTGCGGCATGCGCTGTTGGCGTTCCTGGCCGCCCGCCCGGATGCGTGTCTGCGCGAGTGCGTGCCCGGCCATCTCACCGCGTCGGCGCTGGTGCTCGACCACAGTGGGCGTCACGCATTGCTGACCCTGCACCCGCGGATCGGGCGCTGGTTGCAGCTCGGCGGTCACTGTGAGCCCGAGGACGAGACCATCGTCGCGGCGGCGCTGCGCGAGGCAACCGAGGAGTCGGGCATCGACGGGTTGACGATCGCGCCGGAACCCGCTGCGCTGCATGTGCATCCGGTGACCTGCTCGCTGGGGGTGCCGACCCGTCATCTGGACGTGCAGTTCGTGGTCCGGGCGCCCGAGGGTGCGCAGCCGGTGCGCAGCGACGAGTCGCTGGACCTACGCTGGTGGCCGCTCGACGAGCTTCCGCAGGACTGCGATTTCGGCCTCACCCAGCTGGCCGCCGCCGCCGCCGCGTCTGCCGCGTCTGCCGCGAACGCTGCCGCGAACGTGCGCCCACGGTAGTCACGAGGCACGTTCAGCGACGCGCAGTGCACTCTCGCGGAGTAACCATGCCCGTTTGACCCGTGCGGTGACTTCAGCCGGGTCGTCTTCCTTGATGACCTTGATGTGCAGCCAACCCCGTGCCCGGATTAGGCGCAGCCGCTGCTCGTCCCAGACATACTGCTCCCTGTTCCTCTGATGGTGTTCGCCGTCGTACTCGACCGCGATCTTCATGTCTTCCCATCCGAGGTCGAGATGGGCGAACGCCACGCCGCGGCTGTTGAACAGCGGGATCTGCGTCGCAGGGCGGGGAAAGGACTTCATCAGGTGAAGCCGAAGCCAGGTCTCCTGGGGCGACTGCGCGCCGCCGTCCATCAGATCGAGGGCGGTACGCAGGGTCTTCATCCCGCGCGCTCCCCGGTACTCCCCTATGAGGGGCCACACCTGCTCACGTGTGAGTCCCGTGGCATTGGCGAGAGCATCCAGATGCATGACCGCACTGTTCAGCGGAAGATACCTGCCCAGGTCGAACGCGGTGCGCGGCACTGTGGCGATCGGGAGCTCACCCCTCCGGGTCGTTTCGTCTCCCCCAATGCGCTCGTTGCGGCAGACGATCCCCTTCGGCGGGCGCCTGCAGTCGTGGTTCAGCTCGACCGGAGCCTTGTCGCTGACCCATCGCGCCCCGTGCAGCGATGCGGCGGCCCGGCCGGTGATCACCGCCCGCCGCCCCGACCACAGCCACGCGCCGTAGGCGTTGTCCCGCAGCGACAGTGGTTGCTCGCGTGGCACATACACGTTGGGGTACAGCCGGCGGTATGCGTATCGGAGTCGGCCCGGCGTGACGAGACCGTCTGCGATCGCTTCCCTGCCCAGGATCACTGTGCCCATGCGCGAAGCTTGTGACGGCCCTCCGACAACACGAAGGCCCCTCGGCACAGTTATCCACAGCTCCGGATCCGCGAGCGTGCACTCACGGTAGTCCGAAAGTTCGAATCACTACCGGGAATGCACGTTCGCGGCCGGCAACTATTCCGCGGGCACGCCTAGATGTCGGTCGAGAAGCGGATGCCGCCGTCGGGAATCGAGATGCCCGGCCACACGCGTGCGCCACGCAACAGCTCGCAGCGGGCACCGATGTCGGCGCCGTCGCCGATCACGCCGTCACGGATCAGCGCCCTGGGCCCGACGTGCGCGCCGAACCCGATGATCGAGCGCTCGATCACCGCTCCGGCACCGACTTTCACCCCGTCGAAGATCACCGCACCGTCGAGCCGGGCTCCGCCTGCGACCTCGGCGCCCCGCCCGACGACCGTGCCGCCGATCAGCAGTGCGCCCGGCGCGACCGAAGCCCCGTCGTGCACAAGGCTTTCCCCGCGATGGCCCTTCAGCGCGGGCGACGGCGCGATGCCGCGCACCAGGTCCGCCGAGCCGCGCACGAAATCCTCCGGCGTGCCCATGTCACGCCAGTAGGTGGCGTCGACGTAGCCGCACACCCGCAGTCCGTCGGCCAGCAGTCCCGGGAAGACCTCCCGTTCCACCGACAGCGGACGGCCTTTCGGGATCGCGTCGATCACCGAACGCTTGAACACATAGCAGCCGGCGTTGATCTGATCGGTCGGCGGATCCTGGGTCTTCTCCAGGAACGCGGTCACCACACCGTCGGGATCGGTTGGCACACAACCGAATGCGCGGGGGTCGCCGACACGCACCAGATGCAGCGTGACATCGGCGTCGCGGGCGGCGTGCGAATCCAGCAGCGCGCCGAGGTCACAGCCCGACAGCACATCGCCGTTGAACACCACGGCGGTGTCGTGGCGCAGCTTGGAGGCGACGTTGGCGATGCCGCCGCCGGTGCCCAGTGGTTCGTCCTCGACGACGTAGTCGATCTGCAGCCCGAACTTGGAGCCGTCACCGAACTCGGACTCGAACACCCCCGCCTTGTACGAGGTGCCCATCACGACGTGTTCGATGCCGGCGTCGGCGATCCGCGACAGGAGATGAGTCAGGAACGGCAGGCCCGCTGTCGGCAGCATCGGCTTGGGCGCCGACAGGGTCAGCGGACGCAGGCGGGTGCCCATCCCGCCGACCAACACAACCGCATCGACCTCAGCTGGATTGACCATCAGCGCCGCCCTTTCGCGTGTTCCCCACCGTGTGTCCCACTACGTGCCACGAGTCTTCCGACGAGAATTGCGCACGACCAGACGTGCCCGCGCCCCAAGAGCCCCCCGAAAGGCCCAGCGTAGCGGCGCCTGCCACCACTTCGGATACCTATCTGCGAGAAAAGTGTAGGTGCTGACGTGGTGGGCGGCGAGATTTCGCGCCGGGTCCCGGCCGGTGGCGTGACCCTTGGCGTGCAGCACCTCCGCCGAGGGCACGTACACGTTCTGCCAGCCGGCCCGGCCGAGCCGGTCACCGAGGTCGACGTCTTCCATATACATGAAGTAGCGCTCGTCGAATCCGGCGATCTCGGCGTAGGCCGCGCTGCGCATCAGCAGGCACGAGCCCGACAGCCAGCCCACCGGGCGTTCACTGGGTTCGGCGCGGTCCTGACGGTAGGCCGCGGTCCACGGGTTCGACTTCCACACCGGTCCGACGACGGCGTGCATGCCGCCCCGGATCACCGACGGCAGGTGCCGCGCCGACGGGTACACCGTGCCGTCGGGGTCGCGGATCAGCGGGCCCAGCGACCCGGCCTGCGGCCAGCGCGTCGCCGCCTCGAGCATCAGGTCGATGCTGTTCGGGCCCCACTGGACGTCGGGGTTGGCGACGATGAAGAAATCCGAGCCGGAGGTCAGTCCGTACTCGGCGACGGCGCGGTTGACCGCGGTGCCGTAGCCGACGTTGGCGCCGGTCCGGTACAGCTTGACGTTCGGGTAGCGCTCGACGGCGTCCTCAGGCGCGCCGTCGGTGGACCCGTTGTCCGAGATGATCACGGTCACCGGACGCTCGGTCGCGTGCGTCAGGGTGGCCAGGAACCGGTCCAGGTGCGGACCGGGCGAGTACGTCACCGTCACGACAAACAGTTCGTCGCTCACGCATGCACCACCGGTTCCACGGCGTAGAGAGTAACTACCGGGCCAGCGCCTCGGCCAACGCGTCACGCCACGGGCGCAGTGGCGTCAGCCCTGCAGCGGTCGACTTCGCCGAGGCCAGCGCCGAATATGCCGGTCGCGGAGCCGGGCGGGGATGTTGGTCACTGCCGACCGGCCGCACCCGGGCCGGGTCCTGGCCGAGCAGGGCGAAGACGGCCTGGGCCTGGTCGAAGCGGCTGGCCGCGCCGGCGTTGGCGGCGTGCAGCACCGGTGCGTGGATCCCGCCGGCGGCGAGCTGCAGCAGCGCCTGGCACAGGTCACCGACGTAGGTGGGTGACCCGATCTGGTCGGCGACCACATCGACGGTTCCGTCACCGAGGGCGGCCCGGCGCATCACCGCGGCGAAGTCGGAGCCGTCGCGGCCTTCGTAGATCCACGCGGTGCGCACGACGTGGGCGTCGGGCAGCGCGGCGAGAACCGCCTGCTCACCGGCGAGTTTGGTGCGCCCGTAGACCGACAGCGGGCCGGTCGGGTCGTCGACGTCGTAGGGGCGCGGATCGCCGTCGAAGGTGCCGCTGAACACGTAGTCGGTGGACAGGTGGATCAGCGACGCGCAGGCCCGCGCGCAGGCCCGGGCGACGTTCCCGGCGCCGGTGGCGTTGACCGCGTGCGCCCGCTCGGGTTCGGCTTCGGCGGCGTCGACCTGGGTGAATGCGGCGCAGTTGACGACGACGTCACCGGCGCGCAGGACGGTCTCGGCGATCTGGCCGGTGCGTTCGGGGTCGGTGATGTCCCACTGCGCGGATGTGAGGGTCACCACGTCGCGGCCGGACTCACGCGCTTGACCTGCCAACACGCGCCCCACCAGGCCACCTGCTCCGGAAATGACGATTCGGCCGCTCACGTCACGAGTTTGGCACGCCGGTTCCGGCTGCAAGGAATGCGGCCTGCTCGCCAGTAGCCTGGACAAATGCCTGCTGCTCACCTGGTCCGTGCCATTTCCGTGGCCGTGGCAGTCATTGTCGTCCTCGGCACCGGTGTCGCGTGGGGCAAGATCCGCTCGTTCGAGGCCGGCATCAACCACATCAATCCGATCGCGCTCGGTGAGGGCGGCGACGACGGCGCGATCGACATCCTGCTGGTCGGCTCCGACAGCCGCACCGACGCGCACGGCAACCCGCTGAGCGACGAGGAGCGCGCGATGCTGCGCGCCGGCAACGAGGTGTCGACCAACACCGACACGATCATCCTGATCCGCATCCCGAACAACGGGGAGTCCGCGACGGCGATCTCGATCCCCCGCGACTCCTACGTCGAGGCGCCGGGCATCGGGAAGATGAAGATCAACGGTGTCTACGGCTCGGTGCATCTGGAGAAGATGAAGCAGCTCGTCGAGCAGCAGGGCGAGGACCCGGCCGTGGCCGAGCCCGAGGCCACCGCGGCCGGCCGCGAGGAGCTGATCAAGACGGTGGCGAATCTGACCGGCGTCACCGTCGACCACTACGCCGAGATCGGCCTGCTCGGCTTCGCGCTGATCACCGATGCGCTGGGCGGCGTCAATGTCTGCCTGAACAACCCTGTCTACGAACCGCTTTCGGGTGCAGACTTCCCGGCTGGCTGGCAGAAGCTGAACGGGACGCAGGCGCTGAGCTTCGTGCGTCAGCGCCACGACCTGCCGCGCGGCGACCTGGACCGGGTGGCGCGTCAGCAGGCGGTGATGGCGTCGATGGCGCACGAGGTGATCTCCAGCAAGACGCTGTCGAGCCCGACCACGCTGAACGATCTGCAGAGCGCGGTGCAGCGCTCGGTGGTGCTGTCCGACGGTTGGGACATCATGGATTTCGTCGAGCAGCTGCAGAAGCTGGCCGCCGGCAACGTCGCGTTCGCCACCATCCCGATCATCGAAGAGGCGGGCTGGAGCGACGACGGCATGCAGAGCGTGGTGCGCGTCGATCCGTCGGCGGTCAAGGATTTCGTGACGAGCCTGCTGCACGAGCAGGAGCAGGGCAAGACCGAGGAGCTGAGCTACAGCAACGACAAGACCACGGTCGAGGTGTTCAACGACTCCGACATCAACGGTCTGGCCGCTGCGGTCGCACATGTGTTGTCCGGCAAGGGGTTCCAGGAGGGACGCGTCGGCAACAACGACGGCGCCAAGGTCACCGACAGTCAGGTGCAGGTCGCCCAGACCGACGATCTGGGCGCGCAGACGGTGGCCAAGGAGCTGGGCGGGTTGCGGGTGGTCGAGACCCCGGACGTGCCGCAGGGCACGGTGCGGGTGGTGCTGTCGGCCGATTACACCGGTCCCGGGGCGGGTCTGGACGGCAGCGACGTGACGCTGCTGAGCGGCGACCCGAGCACGGGATTGCTGACCGGCGCGGGCGAGGCGGTGCCGGCCCCGCCACCGATCCTGACCGCGGGTTCAAGCGACCCGGCGTGCGTCAACTGATATGCCGAATCTGAGTTCGGCGATCCTGGACCCGTTGATGGCTGCGAACCCGGCCGGTCCGCGCATCACGTACTACGACGACGCCACCGGCGAGCGCATCGAGCTGTCGACGGCGACGCTGGCCAACTGGGCGGCCAAGACCGGCAATTTGCTGCGTGACGAGCTCGGGGCGACGCCGGGCACCCGGGTGGCGGTGCTGCTGCCGGCGCACTGGCAGACCGTGGCGGTGTTGTTCGGGATCTGGTGGATCGGCGCCGAGGCGGTGTTCGGCGGGGCGCCCGACGAGCCGGCGGACATCGCGTTGTGCACGGCGGACCGGATCGACGACGCGGACGCGGCGGTCGGCACCGGTGAGATCGCGGTGTTGTCGCTGGACCCGTTCGGCAAGCCGGTGCCCGATCTGCCGGTCGGGCTGACCGACTACGCGACCGCGGTGCGCGTGCACGGAGATCAGATCGTGCCGGAACGGCAGCCCGGTGCGGCGCTGAACGGCCGGTCGGCGGACGACGTGTTGGCCGCCGCGCGGGCGTCGGCTACCGCTGCGGGCGTGACCGGATCCGACCGGGTGTTGTCGGCGGCCCGGTGGGAAACGGCCGACGACGTGATCGAACAACTGCTCGCGTTGTATGCGGTGGGCGCGTCACTGGTGTTAGTAGCAAACCCGGATGCCACGCAGGTCGAGCGTCGGCGCCAAAGCGAGAAGCTGACGCGCAGCAGTCTGTGACCATTTTGTTTCCGTAGCCTCACCCCGTTCACAGATTCCGCACGGATAATTTCACTTACCGGACCGGACGGTTTTGGCGAATTCGGGCCCTTTCAGCCAGCAGAGGAGCCTCGCGCTAGGAGGGCTGCCGATGTTGTCGATCATCGCCGCTGTCGCGGTCGTCGTGGTGTTGAGCGTCTGGCATCTGTACAACCGGCGCCACGCCGGCTGGCAGGCCAGTGCGGACGGCCGGTTCTTCATCTGCTGTGGATATCCGCTTGTCGCCGTGGCCACATACTGGCTGACCACCGCGCCGGCGGCCACCACCTGGGAGTGGGTCGTGGGTAATGCGTGGGCCCTGGCCGCCGTGATGTCGTTTGTCGTCGGCTTCAACGCGCTGAACGCGGTCACTGCCGAGCACGCTCGGGCCGCGGCGCGGATCGAGACCATCGACCCGGCCACCAACCGCATTCGCCACTGACCCCGATAGTCCCTTAAGGCAACATCTGCCTCAGTAGCCTAATAACGACCCAGAGTTGACGATCCAGCGAAGCACTCGAGCGACCCGTATCAAGGTCGCAATTATTACGCCTTCTTGACGAGCAGGAAACGCTGACCATAGGGTTTGTGGTCACCAGGCTGTTCTCGACTTTCGCACGCCCCCTCGCTATGCGTCGGCCGCCCCAGATCTGGCAAATTTGTATCGCTGCTCGTGTAGAACCACGCGGGCACCGTCGGCAAGGAGCAGCCCGTGGGGTCGACCATCACTGCACTGGCTATCGTCGTCGTGCTGTCGGTGTGGCACGTGCGCAATCGTCGGCACCCCGGGTGGCTGGCCAGCGCTGCGGGCAGGTGCGCGATTGTCAGCGGCTATCTGTTGGTCACCATCGCCGCATACTGGCTGGTTACGGCGCCGGCAGCGACAACGTGGGAATGGGCGGTCGGCAACCTGTGGGCGCTGGCCGCGATGGTCGCGTTCGTGAGGGGCTTCGATGCGCTCAACGCGGCGACGGTCGGCCACGCCGCGCGGTCGCAAGCGCTGGAGACCGTCGATCCGACGACGGCGACGCTTCCGCGGCCGTAGCGGCCCAAACCGCACGGCGCGGCGCCTGGTGGCAAACCGAGAAGCCAACCGCGACACCGCCGGTCCCGATTTGCCGGTTTACGCCCTGCCGCACGTCGACCGCGGTTGAGTTGGTTTGCCGATAGGACAAATGTCGGTACATATGCAGATATTTTCCTACTATGGCTCTGACAGGCAGGACGATCTCTCCCACTAGCGCGATTTGTCGGTTGATATCGCCGAAAATTGCGCGGACGTCAACACTGGGAAAACCGCGCATGTTCTACTTCCCCAGTGAATTTCAGTAGCTGGGCCGCTACCGTCGTCGCCTCCCCCGCAATCGCTGCCGGAATCCTGCTCGTCGCACCGGCCGTCGCGCAAGCGGCACCCGACGACGCCGGATCGAGCAGCACCGAGAGCTCCACCGCCGACACGTCGACCGACGTTGCGTCATCACGTTCTGAGCCGCAGGCCGACGACGACGGCGCCGAGCGCGACGACGACGGTCCCAACGACAGCGACAGCGACAGCGACGACAGTGCCGACGACGGGGATACCGAAGAAGCCGTCGACGAGCCGGAGGACGACGACACGGACGTCGACGACACGTCGGTGTCCGGCCCGCACCACGTGCCGTCCAGCGTCCGGGAGTTCGACGCCGGGGCGTTGGTTTCGGTCGCCGTCGACGAGGACGACGAGGACGACACCGTCGACGAAAGCGACGAGGACTCCGACGAAGACGAGGACGCCAACGAGGACGAGGACTCCGACGAAGACGGGGACGACAACGAGGACGACACCGTCGACGAGGACGACGAGGACGCCAACGAGGACGAGGACTCCGACGAAGACGGGGACGACACCAATACCGACACCGTCCAGTTGGCGCTCGACCAGCTGGCCGAAGCCCGCCGGGACCTCTACAACGCCACGTGGGGTGACGGCAACATCCTGGCCGGTCTGGCAGCAATTGTCCCGCAGATGATGCTTGGCGGAGCCCAGACCAACCTCGAGCGCTGGATGGCCAACCACGCCCGCCTGCAGGACGAGTTCGCAGCGACCGTCGATCGGCCGTTCGCCCATGCCATTGCCCGGATTCGGCTGGAGAACAGCATTCGCCTGCCCATCCGGGCAGGCGACGCAATGGATTCCGCGGAGAAATTGATCGCTGTCGTCGGGTGGTTCGGTCCGCGGACGGCGACCCGCGATATCGCCGCCCTCGTGAAATCGGCCGGTGACAACGGCGCGGTATACAGCATCCTTCCGCTCCAGATGTGGTACCACGGCAACAGTGTCAAGACAGAACCCGTCATCTATCTGTCTGTCAACGGCGGGCCTCGGGTTCCGATCCTTCTCGACACGGGATCTGTCGGTCTGGTCATCGATCCCCGGTACATCGGGCTGGAGGACCTCGGCACGCCCGGGGAAACTCACGAGGGCGGCTACGGCGAGTCGTTCAAGTACGACTTCAACGTGTACCGCACATCCATCGACTTCGGTGACGGGCTTGTCATCGACGAGACCGACGTCAAGGTCGTGGCGTTGTACTCCGCGGCCGCCTTCGCCGAGTACAACAAGGCCGGCGGCTACGTCGGCGTCCTCGGCGTCGGCGCGAATACCTCCACCGACTGGTGGGACACCAACCCGCTGCTCGATCTCCCGGGCCGGCTCAACGAGGGCATCATGATCGACGAGCGCCGCCGCCGGGTCATCCTGGGGCCGAACCCGTATCCCGCGCGACTGACGCTCGATGCCTCACCTGATATGCCGTTGGTGGTGAAGATCGGCGGCCGGGCGGCGCAACGCGTGGACGGATCCTTCGACTCAGGCGGCATTCGCGGCGAAGTGCCCGACTTCCTGTGGCCGGATGAGACGATTCCACCGGGCACGCTCATCGAGGTCTACACCGTCGACGGCGAAACCTTGATCTACTCCTACCGGACAACGAGGGCCAATCGGCCTGACATCAGCGAGGATTCGCTGTTCAATACGGGCTTCGTTCCGTTCTCGCAGGACGCCATCTACGTCACGTTCCTCGGAAACGGCACAACGAGCTTCAACTACCGGTGACCACGCGGTGCGGGCACGGCGATAACCTGACGCCGTGTCCGCACCTCACCGTTCAGCAGTAGTCGTCGACGACCTCCGCGCCGCCCTGTCGGGCACCGAGTGGCAGCGGGTGGACGTGGTCGAGGAGACCGGGTCGACGAACGCCGATCTGATCGCGCGCGCGGCGGCCGGCGAGGACATCGCGGGCGCGGTGCTGCTGGCCGACTACCAGGCCGCGGGACGGGGCCGGCACGGCCGCACCTGGTCGGCGCCGCCACGCTCGCAGATCTCCATGTCGGTCGGGGTGGACGCCACCGGCGTCGCGCCGGACCGGTGGGGCTGGCTGCCACTGCTGACGGGGTTGGCGGTCGCGCGCGTGCTGCGGGAGGCCTACGGCGTGAACGCAGGTGTGAAGTGGCCCAACGACATTCTGGTCGACACCGGGAAGTTGGCCGGGATCCTCGCGGAGGTGTCCGCGCCGGTGATCGTCGTCGGGCTGGGGCTGAACGTCAGCCTGGCCCCCGACGAGTTGCCCGACACGAATGCGGTGTCGCTGTCGATGCTCGGCCACACCGTCGACCGCACCGCGCTGGCGGCCGCCGTGCTGCGCGAGATGAGCACGCAGCTACGCCGGTGGCGTGCAGGCGACGAGGCGCTGGCCGCGGACTACCGCGGCGTCAGCACCACGATCGGCTCCCGGGTACGGGCGATCCTGCCCGGCGACTCCGAAATCATCGGGGTGGCAACGGGAATCGACGACGCCGGCCGCTGCTGATCGACGCCGACGGCACGACGGTGACGGTGTCGGCAGGCGACATCACCCACCTGCGCCTCGCGGAGGGGCCTGCGGGATAGCATTCCCGGCTGTGGATCGGCCCGCGATCACAGCCAGGAACGCTATTCCGCGGTCAGGTCACTTCAGCAGGGCGCGGCTCATCACCACGCGCTGAATCTGGTTGGTGCCTTCGTAGATCTGGGTGATCTTGGCGTCGCGCATCATCCGCTCGACCGGGAAGTCGACGGTGTAGCCGGCGCCGCCGAACAGCTGCACGGCATCGGTGGTCACCTCCATGGCCACATCGGAGGCGAGGCACTTCGACGCCGCCGAGATGAACCCGAGATTTCCCTCACCGCGCTCGGCGCGGGCCGCCGCGGAGTACACCATGAGGCGGGCCGCTTCGACCTTCATCGCCATGTCGGCGAGCATGAACTGCACCGACTGGAAATCGCTGATCGACTTGCCGAACTGCTTGCGGTCCTTGGTGTATTCGAGTGCGGCGTCCAACGCGCCCTGCGCGATGCCGACGGCCTGCGCGCCGATGGTCGGCCGGGTGTGATCCAGCGTGGCCAACGCGGTCTTGAACCCGGTGCCCGGCTCGCCGATGATCCGGTCGCCGGGGATGCGGCAGTTCTCGAAGTACAGCTCGGTGGTCGGCGAACCCTTGATGCCGAGCTTGCGCTCCTTGGGCCCGATCGTGAAGCCCTCGTCGTCGATGTGGACCATGAATGCCGAGATGCCGTTGGCGCCCTTGTCCGGGTCGGTCACCGCCATCACGGTGTACCAGGACGACTTGCCCCCGTTGGTGATCCAGCACTTGGTGCCGTTGAGCACCCAGCCGTCGCCGTCGGCCTTGGCGCGGGTACGCATGGCGGCCGCATCGGAGCCGGCTTCGCGCTCGGACAGCGCGTACGACGCCATCGCCTCACCCGAGGCGATCGAGGGCAGCACCTGTTTCTTGAGTTCGTCCGAACCGCGCAGGATCAGCCCCATGGTGCCGAGCTTGTTCACCGCCGGGATCAGCGACGCCGACGCGTCCACCCGCGCCACTTCCTCGATCACAATGCACGCCGCCACCGAGTCGGCGCCCTGCCCGCCGAACTCCTCGGGTACGTGCACCGCGTTGAAGCCCGACGCGACCAGCGCATCGAGGGCCTCTTGCGGGAAGCGGGAGTTCTCGTCCACGTCAGCGGCGTGCGGAGCGATCTCCTTCTCCGCCAACGCCCGGATCGCCGACCGCAGCTCCTGGTGTTCCTCGGGCAACTGGAACAGATCGAACGACGGATTTCCGGCCCAACTAGCCATCATCATCTCCTTGCTACTCGCCAGTAACTTTACCGCGCTCACGCCGGATGGCGAACCCACCTCTCAGGCAAAGCTCAGCCCGCGGGTTGGTTCTCTCTCAGTGTCGGTGGGTACTTTCCAAGACATGCAGGTGTACATCGAGGGCCCCGCCTTCCGCCGTACCGCGCATTGTGAGTGTGGGTGGCACGCTACTCCGCACTGGCTGCGCGCCTCCGCGGTCGTCGACGCGGGAATGCACGCGGCACAGACGGGCCATGTCCAAGCCGGCTCCGCGGTTCAGGCCGTCGAGCCCGTCGTGGTGCTGCGGGCGTCGTAAACCGACCCCGCGACATCGCAATGTGAGCGATGTCACTGGACCGTGTTCGCTCAACCCATCGGTACACCGCGTCAATATTCGCTGAGCTAACGAAACCCGCCGAGATTGCCTCTCGGCGGGTTTTTTCGCGTGAAATCCCGCGTGGAATGCAATTTCGGCGTTTCTGGGAAATGGCCGGCAAATTGCTGCATGGGCTCCCAGGAAAGTGGCTCTGATCTGCGTTTATACCACCAGGAAAGTCGGATTACGACCTTCTGTCTACAAATTCACGACGGCGCATTTCGTGAACTAGTACGGGGATTCCGCGCCGTTGAGGCCCGCATGACTGATACCTCATATCTCGCCCCCACCCAACCGATCCCGTCCCGCTTCCGCGGCGCCCCGCACATCGCGGGTACCGCGCTGGCCTTCACCGAGCATCGATACGACCAGGACGAGGTGGCCCGCGAGCTCACTGAGTTCACCGACCCCGCATTCACCCGGTTCGCCCGCACCAGCGGTGTCGAGTACCGCAACCTGGCGCTGCCGCTGACCCGCTACCCGCTGCACGGATTCACCGAGGCCAACACCGCCTACCTGGAGGTGGCGACCGAACTGGGCGAACGGGCCGTGCGAGCGGCCCTCGTCGAGGCTCACCTCGACCCCGCCGAGGTCGACGTGATCGTCACCGTGTCGAGCACCGGGGTCGCCGTGCCCACCCTCGACGCGCGCATGGCCTCCCGGCTGGGCCTGCGGCCCGACGTCAAGCGGATCCCGATCTTCGGTCTGGGCTGCGTCGCCGGTGCGGCCGGCCTGGCCCGGGTGCACGACTACCTTCGCGGCTTCCCCGACCATGTCGCGGTGCTGCTGTCGGTCGAGCTGTGTTCGCTCACACTGCAGCCCGACGACACCTCGATCCCCGCACTGATCGGACTGTGTCTGTTCGGCGACGGCGCCGCCGCGGTCGTTTCGGTCGGTGCGCAACGCAGTCCGGCGACTCCGCAACCGGGACCGCGGATCGTCGCCACCCGCAGCCGGCTGTTCCCCGACACCGTCGAGGTGATGGGCTGGAACGTCGGCTCGAGTGGCTTCCAGCTGGTGCTGGGCCGCGAGGTTCCGGAAATCGCAAGGGACTATCTCGGCGACGAGGTGCACCGGTTCCTCGACGATCACGGCCTGACCACCGACGACATCGCGACGTGGGTGTGCCATCCCGGTGGTCCGAAGGTACTCGACGCGGTCCAGTCCGTCGTCGACCTGCCGCCAGGTGCGCTGCGCCACAGCTGGGAGTCGATGCGCGAGCACGGAAACATCTCGTCGGCGTCGGTGCTCGACGTGCTCGACCGGACCACGCAGGCACCGCCGCCGCCCGGCTCGTTCGGCGTGATGGTGGCCATGGGCCCGGGTTTCAGCTTCGAACTGCTGCTGCTGAGCTGGTAGGACCGACGATGGCCTACAACTTGTTCATCCTGCTGATCGCCGTCGAACGGCTCGTCGAGCTCGTGGTGTCCCGGCGCAACGCCCGGTGGTCGTTTGCCCACGGCGGCAAGGAATTCGGTCGCAGTCACTATCCGGCGATGGTGAGTATGCATGCGCTGCTTCTGGTTTCGTGCGTCGTCGAGGTAGCCACCCAGCATCGTCCGCTCCTGCCCTGGCTGGGCTGGCCGATGGTGGCGCTGGTCGCGGCGAGCACGGCCATGCGCTGGTGGTGTGTCGCGACCCTGGGCAAGCACTGGAATCCGCGGCTCATCGTGATCCCGAACGCCGAGCTGGTGCAGAAAGGCCCGTACCGGCTTCTGCACCATCCGAACTACACGGCGGTCGCCGTGGAGGTGGCGGCGTTACCGCTGGTGCATTCGGCATGGTGGACGGCCGTGGTGTTCAGCCTCGCCAACGCCGCGATCCTGCGTATCAGGATCACCTCGGAGAACCGCGCGCTCGGCTACGCGTGACGGTGTCACCCGTCGGCGCCGGGCGAACCGTCCTGGCCGGATTCGCCGTCATTGCCGGGGTCGCCGCTCTGACCGCTGCCGCCACCGAGAAGGCCGCCACTGCCGCCGGTTCCACCGGCGCCGCCGAGTCCACCGTCTCCGCCCGCACCACCGGCGCCGCCGCTGCCGCCGGCGCCGTATTCGCCGCTGGATCCGCTTCCCTCGGACCCCGGGATTCCGTCACCCGGGGTGCCGCCGGCGCCACCGTTGCCGCCGCCGGCGCCGGGTCCACCGACACCGCCGTCACCTCCACGGCCGCCGGATCCGCCAGTGCCGTACAGGAGTCCACCGCGACCGCCGTCGCCGCCGGCTCCACCGTTCGTGCCGTCGCCGCCGCCTTCCCCGGCTCCGCCATCTCCTCCGTTACCGCCATTGCCGCCGTACGCGTCGCCGTCGGTGGACGTCGCGTTGCCTCCCGCTCCGCCCTGCCCTCCTGAGGCGCCGGTGCCACCGGTTCCGCCGCTGCCGCCCGATCCGGCCGTGACGGTTCCGTCGCCGGCCGCGTCACCACCGCGACCGCCGGTGCCGCCGCTGTGACCGGGCCCGCCGTTACCTCCGGTGCCGCCGTTACCGCCGTCGACTCCCGCAGCGCCGCCGGCGCGCAGGGCCCGTCGGGGCGGGATTCAGGCCGGGGTTGCCCTCGATTCCGGTTCCGCCGTTGCCGCCTCGCCCGCCGTTGCCCGTCAGCAGGCCGCCGTCGCCGCCCTTTCCGCCGGCGCCGCCGTAGATCCCGTTGCCTCCGGCGCCACCGTTGCCGAACAGCCCGGCGTTGCCGCCGGCACCGGCGGCCTGGCCGGGCAGACCCTCGCCGGCATTGCCGCCGTTTCCGCTGATCCAGCCGCCGTTGCCGCCGGATCCGCCGAAATAGCCGTTGCCGCCGTTGCCGAACAGCAGGCCGCCGTGTTGGCCGTCCGGGTTCTGCACGCTGCCGTCGACGCCGTTGCAGATCAGCCCGCAGTACGACGGCCGGGCCGCCGCCGCGACGACCTCACCGGCGCGTTGGTAAGCCGATTTACCTTGTGGGGCAATACCGTTGAGCCACCACCACACCTCACCGGCGGGTGCGTCGAACGACGACTCGGTGGAGACCAGGCGCACGTCCGGCGCCGGTGTCATCGACGGCAACAGAGCAGCTCCGCCGAGGACGGCCGCGCCGCCTGCCAGCAGTGCCAGATGATGCTTCAACATGGTGCCCCCACCCGTTGCGAGCTGAGCGCTCCAGCGCAACGTAACAGAGCAGGCACCCCGAGGGACCGGCATTCAACACCAGGCGCGAAAAGCCACGACCCTCAGCGCAATCTCGCCGCCAGCGCGTAAACGCTAGTCCGAACCCAGCAGCTTCTCCCGCAGCGCAGCATCCTTCTGCAACACCATCTCCTCCAACGAGGCCTGGAACGCCGACATCCGTTCCCGCAGAGCAACATCGGACGCCCCGAGGATCCGCACTGCCAGCAGCCCGGCATTGCGCGCACCGCCGATCGACACGGTCGCCACCGGCACCCCGGCCGGCATCTGCACGATCGACAGCAGCGAGTCCATCCCGTCCAGCCGCGCCAACGGCACCGGCACCCCGATCACCGGCAGCGGGGTCGCCGACGCGACCATCCCCGGCAGGTGTGCCGCGCCGCCGGCCCCGGCGATGATCACCTGGAGCCCCCGGCCCGCGGCGTCAGCGGCATACGACAGCATGCGGGCCGGCGTCCGGTGCGCCGAGATCACCCCGACCTCGAACGGGACCTCGAACTCGGCCAGCGCGGTGGCGGCCTCCGACATCACCGGCCAGTCGCTGTCGCTACCCATGATCAGGCCCACCCGTGGAGAACTCATGCGTGCGGATCCCATCCGTCGGTCCAGACTGCGTGCGACAACCAGTGTGCCGCCCGCTCGGCGCGCTCCCGCAGGGACTCCACCGGCTCGGTCCCGCCGACGATGTTGACGTGCCCGATCTTGCGGCCGGGCCGCTCCTCCTTGCCGTACAGGTGCACTTTGGCGTCGGGCATCCGGGCAAACAGGTGATGCACCCGCTCGTCCATCGACATCGCCGGCGTCTCGGGCGCTCCGAGCACGTTGCCCATCACGGTCGGGGCCAGCGCGGCGGTGTCGCCGAGCGGATAGTCGAGCACCGCACGCAGATGCTGTTCGAACTGCGAGGTGCGCGCGCCGTCCATGGTCCAGTGCCCGGAGTTGTGCGGGCGCATCGCGAGTTCGTTGACCATCAGGCCGCCGTCGGCGGTCTCGAACAGTTCGACGGCCAGCACCCCGACCACGCCCAGCGACGAGGCGATCGACAGCGCCATTTCCGAAGCGGCGGTGCCCAGCTCCTCGGACAGGCCGGGCGCCGGGGCCAGCACGGTGACGCAGATGCCGTCGCGCTGCACGGTCTCGACCACCGGCCAGGCCGCGCCCTGCCCGAACGGTGAGCGGGCGACCAGCGCGGCGAGCTCGCGGCGCATGTTCACCCGTTCCTCGATCATCACCGGCACCCCGTCGTCCAGATACCGCGAGACGACCGCGCGGACCTCGTCCACCGAGGAGGCCATCACCACGCCGCGGCCGTCGTAGCCGCCGCGCACGGTCTTGATGACGACGGGCCCGCCGATCTCGGCGCAGAACGCCACGGCGTCATCAACGGTGGACACCGCGGAGAAGCGGGGCACCGGGGCCCCGAGCTCCGACAGCCGATGCCGCATCAGCAGCTTGTCCTGTGCGTGCACCAGTGCCGACGGCGGCGGCAGGACGTTGACGCCTTCGGCCACCAGCTGATCCAGCAACTCGGTCGGCACGTGCTCATGATCGAAGGTGAACGCCGTCGCGCCGGCGGCCACGCGCTGCAGCGCAGCCAGGTCGGTGTGGGACCCGAGAACGACGTCGGGGGTGACCTGGGCTGCGGATTCGTCGCTGCGAACGGCCAGCACGCGCAGAGTCTGACCGAGGGCGATTGCGGCCTGAGCGGTCATCCGGGCGAGCTGACCGCCTCCGATCATTGCTACGACGGGCGGTGAAGCATGAGTTCGTGACACGGCCTATATGTTGTCATGGCCGACGCCACAGGATTGACCTGCGGTTACGTGGCGATGCGGCATCTCGGCAGCGGCTTACGTAAACTGACTCTTTGTGTCCTTTGCCGATGCGACAATCCGCCGCCTGCCGCGGCCGATCCGTCCTTACGCCGAACGGCACCACGAGCTGATCAAATTTGCCATCGTCGGTGCGACCACCTTCGTGATCGACTCCGCGATTTTCTTCACGCTCAAGCTGACGATTCTGGAGCCGAAGCCGGTCACGGCGAAGATCATCGCCGGCATCGTCGCGGTGATCGCGTCCTACATCCTCAACCGCGAATGGAGCTTCCGCGACCGGGGCGGACGTGAGCGCCATCACGAGGCGCTGTTGTTCTTCGGGGTCAGCGGGGTGGGCGTGCTGTTGAGCATGGCGCCGCTGTGGGTGTCCAGTTACGTGTTCATGCTGCGTGCGCCGATGGTGTCGCTGATGACCGAGAACATCGCCGACTTCGTCTCGGCCTACATCATCGGCAACCTGTTGCAGATGGCGTTCCGGTTCTGGGCGTTCCGCCGCTTCGTGTTTCCCGACGAGTTCGCGCGCAACCCGGAGAAGGCGCTGGAATCCACGCTCACCGGCGGCGGTATCGCCGAGGCGCTGGAGGACGAGTACGAGCTGCGCCATCCCGACGGCACCGACTCCGACAGCTCGGGCAATGTCACGCCGATGCGGCCCAGCCGCCGGCGCTGGATGCAGCGTGAGGACGATTCCGACGACTCGAAGGTGTCGCGGACCTCGTAGCCGAGCTGTGGCGACGGTCCAGACATAGCGTTGACGCGTGCCGGGTCGACACCGTAGCTCGCAACCGCACCTGTGGGCCGTTGTCGCCGGCGGTGCGGTGGGCGCGCTGATCAGGTACGCCGCTGCCCAGGCGTGGCCCGAGCCTCCGCAGATGCTGATCTCGACGACGGTGACGGTCGCGCTGGCGTTCGCCATCGCCGGCTTTCTGATGACCAGGGCCGCGACGTCGGCGCTTCCGGGTTTCGTGCTGGGGGTGTGCGCCGGCGCGGCCAGTCTGAGCGCCTGGGCGGTGCTGACGGTCAGTCAGCCGCCGGTGTTGTCGATCGCGTTCCTGACGCTGACGCCGGCCGCGGCGATCGGCGGCCTCGCGCTGGGTCTGCTGACCGCCCGGGCGGTGACGCGGTGACGTGGGTTCTGGTGACGCTGGGCGGCGCCGCGGGTACCGCGCTGGGTCTGCTGTTCGCGCGTAAGCCGCTGGCCGGGACCGCGGTGGTGTGTGCGTTGCTGGGGGCGTTCGGCGCACAGCCGCGCCCCGAGACGCTGACCGCGCTGGTCGGGTTCGGGGTGCTCGGCACGGCGGCGAGCATGATCGCGGTGAGCATGGCCCGGCCGATGTGGCTGGGCGGGGATGCGGTGCTGCCCTCGGTGTGGCGGGTCACCCGCCGGTTGGCGGTGCACTGCGCGGTCGGGGCGACGTTCGCGCTGGCCGGCTATCTGGCGCTGCGGGCGGGCACCACGCTGTACCTGAAACTGCGCTAGCAGCTGATCAGCTCGGCTTTCACCCATCCCCCGTACTGGTAGAGGTAGGTGTACTGCCACTGCGCCACCGAGAACGGGTAGTCGCGCGGCACGTCGCGCATGATCACCTCGCGCGGCGACGCCGCGAGACACTGGTCGAAGATGCGGCGGGCGCGCGGCAGGTGGTAGCGCCAGCTGATCACGATGATCTTCTGCCAGCCGTGCAGCTCGGCCAGTTCGCGGGTCATCATCGCCTCCCCGCGGGTGGTCGACGGCAGCGGCGCCCGGCACATCACCTCGATGTCGGTGCGTGGCCGGCAGGCCTTCTTCATCACCTTGTCGGTGGAGCGGTACGGGTTGGACAGCAGCACCGTCGGGGCGTAGCCCTGCTCGGCGAGTTCCAGGCCGTAGTTCTCCCGGCCGTCGTGCTCGCCGCCGAGCACGACGATCGCGTCGGCGCGGTCCAGCGGGTCGACCTTGGAGTGGGCGAACAGGAACGTGCCGCTGGCGCCGTTGAAGGCCAGCACCCCCACCAGCGCTGCCACCCACACCGGAATCAGGAGGTGGCGGCGCCGGATCATCCACTCCCCCGACCCGAGAACACCTCGTCCAGGCTAGGTGAGCCCGCGGACGGGCGCAGATTCAGCTGGGCGCCTCTTCGGTGCCGAGGGTGTCGAACACCTCGTGGTAGAGCAGCGAGTGGACGCGCTCGACGCGCGGGATGTCCTGGAATTCCAGCGGGTCCTGCGCGGCGGATTCGATGATCAGCGTGCCGGTGCGCAGGATGCGGTCGACGAGTCCGTGCCGGAACTCGACGCTGTTGATCCGCGCCAGCGGGATGTCGATGCCCGAGCGGGTGATCAGGCCGTGGCGGTACATCACGCGGCGGTCGGTGATGACGAAGTGGGTGGTCCACCAGTTCAGGAACGGCCAGATGGTCAGCCAGCCGACCAGGATCAGCCAGATCGCGGCGATGACGCCGAACACGATGTTCTTGGCGGTCTGTTCCCAGTTCAGTGTGTTGACGTAGCCGGCCAGGAACGCCGCGGCGGCCGACGCGAGGATCAGGACCAGGGCCGGGAGGATCAGCCGCCCCCAGTGCGGGTGGCGGTGCAGCACGACGTGTTCGTCTCTGGCCAGCACGTTCTCGGGGTAACCCACGGCAGCACTGTACTGGGGTTCGGCAAAGTCGGCTGCACGTTCGCGAGGCGTCGCCACGTTCGGCCGACCGCAGCGTAAATTCTTCTTCGTGGATTGCAGGTGCGGTCATGAGCGTGCCGCTCACGAGCACTTCCGGGCCGGATCGGACTGCGGAATGTGTGACTGCCCGCGTTTCCGGCCTGCGATCGGCCGCTGGCTGGCGGCACTGTTCCGGCGCTGAGGCGCTACTTCTGCAGCAACCCTCGCTCGTGGTAGCCGAGGTCGGTGTTGACCAGCCAGGGGTCGACGTTCTCCCCGAAGTACCTGCCGACGCTGCGCAGCGCGCTGAGCATGGCGTGGTCCTGGTTGTCGTAGTGGTGCATCCCGTTGCGGCCCATGGGATACAGCGACGGGTGCTGCTGCCGTAGGTAGTCCCGGATCCGGATGACGCTGCGGTCCCGGGCCGGGTCGTAGATCGGGTAGGCGTACTGGGAGCGCACAATCATCACCCGCTCGATCGCGGTGTCGCCGAGTCCGAGCGCGCGCAGATCCTGGGTGACCAGGTCGGTGAGGTGTTCGTCGGTGGCGTGCCACAGTTCGCCGTCGGGCGCGATGAAGTACTCGAAGCCCAGGAAGGTGCCGTCGAAGTCGGCCGGGGCGAGGTCCTCTGACCATCGGCGGTAGTTCTGGATGCGGCCGGCGTGAAAGTGCTTGCCCGGCGTGTAAACCCAGTTGAACGGGATGTCATGGGGCCGGCCCAGCGCGACGGCGACGGTGATCAGCGAGCGGTGCCGCAGCGCATCGGCGAAAGCGCGGATGTGCTTGGGCGGTGCGGGTTCCAGCGCGTCGACCAGCTGACGCAGCGGCATGCTGGAGAACACGGCGTCGCCGGTGACGGTGCCGCCGCCGGCCAACTCGACGGCCCAGGTGTCGCCGATGCGGCGCAGCGCGGTCACCGGGGTGTTCAGCGCGGCGACGACGCCGTGGTCGGTCAGCGCGGTCGCGGCGGCTTCCCAGAGCTGGCCGGGACCGCGGCGCGGGTAGCGAAACACGTCCTGCGCGGCCGTATCCGAGTCGTGCTGGCGGCGCCAGCCGATCGGCTTGATGCGCTGGTTGGCCCAGTCGCTGGTCAGCTCTTCGGGTTCGGTCAGCCAGGTCTTGCGGACGTAGCCGTCGAAGAACGTCTCGTACCAGTGCCGCCCGAACTCCCCCACGCCCCACTGCCGGAAGTTCTCCGACACCGGCTCGACGAGCCGCACGCCGCGGCGGGCGCGCGCCCACATCAGGCTGCCCAGACCGCGCATCCCGCGCCGAACCCCCATCTGGCTCAACAGGTCTCTGCCCAGTAGCGGGTATCGCACGTAGTGTCCGCCGACCAGCATCGCCGAGCGGCGGCTGACCGCGTGCCACTCGTCGTGGGCCAGCAGCGATTTCCAGATGTCGAGAACTTCTTCGCTTCTGGTGAAGAACCGGTGCCCGCCGGGGTCGATGCGCCAGTCGCCGTCGGTGGGAGTGCGGGCCAGACCGCCGACGTGGGCCGATGCTTCGTAGAGTCGGGGGGTCACTCCCCTGCTCACGAGTTCCAGCGCGGCGGTGAGTCCGGCGGGGCCGGCGCCGATGATCAATGGTTTGCGTGTCGTCACAGCGGGCTACTTGCCCCGCCGCTGCGGGAAAGCCCGGTACTGCTCGACGAGGTCGTCGATGTGCGCGGCGGTGAGCTCGTTGAGCGGGGTGTCGAGGAACATCAGCTGGGCGTACTGGCTCTGCAGCGGCGGGAATCCGCTCAGCAGCGGTTCGGCGGTGGTGCGCAGGACCAGGTCGATGTCGCTGATCTCGAATGCCGCGGTGATGTCGCAGCCCTCGCGCAGGGCCCGTTGATGGGCCGCGCGCAGTTCGTCGGCGGCGTCGTAGGCCAGTAGGACGTTGATCCGGAAGCCGTCGCCCGCCATCGCGGTCTGGGCCGCGCGGGCGGTCGCGGCGATCTCGTCGGGCAGCAGGCTCAGGTCGCCGTGGATGCGCAGGCCGCAGTCGGCGGGGTCGAAGTGCTCGGGGATCAGCGTGGAGAGGAAGTGTGCGGACGCGGCGTAGACGGCGTCGAGTTCGTGGCCGGGTCGGGCCAGGTTGGCGCGACTGAGGTTGTACACCGTGACGGTCTGCACGTCGTTGCGTTGCAGCGCGAGCAGGATCTCGACGACCTTGTCCGCGCCGCGCCGGTAGGCGTCGGTCAGCGAGGTGCCGTTGGCGTGCGCCCAGCGGCGCAGGCCGTCGGGTATCAGGCCCACGTGAGCCGGCTTCATCGCGTCTGAACCCCCAACTGCCGACCATCCCCTCAGCAAAGGTAACCCAACTTAGGAATACGAGCGCGATAAACGCGGAAACCCGTGCTGCCGTTCAGTTCGACCGCCAGAAGGTCAGCCATATGCAGTCGTACGGCTACGCCGGATACCAATGCTGCCAGTGGCAGGGCTTCAGTCCTCGCTCGTGCGGAGCACGGCCAGCACGGTCAGGATCAGGATCTTGAAGTCGAGGATCAGCGACCAGTTCTCAATGTAGTAGTTGTCGAACTCGGCGCGGTCGGCGATGGAGGTTTGGCCGCGCAGGCCGTGCACCTGCGACCAGCCGGTCATGCCGGCCTTGACGCGGTGGCGTTGCCCGTAGCGCCGGATCTGCATCGCGAACAGGTCGACGAACTCGGGGCGCTCGGGTCGGGGCCCGACCAGGCTCATGTCGCCACGCAGCACGTTGATCAGCTGCGGCAGTTCGTCGAGAGAGGTCTTACGCATGAACTTTCCGATGCGGGTGCGCCGATCGTCGCCCTCGACACCGCCGGGCGCCGCACCGTGCTGGGGTGCGAAGCCGGTGTCGGTGGGGTCGGCGAGGCGCATGCTGCGGAACTTCAAGCAGCTGAATACATTGCCGTCGCGGCCGATGCGTTCTTGCCCGAAGAACACCGGTCCCGGTGAGCTCAGCCGCACGGCGAGGGTGAGCGCGAGGAACAGTGGCGAGATCAGCAGCAGTCCCAGCGCGGCGACGCTGCGGTCGAAGGCGTGCTTGACGGTGAACTGCCAGCCCTTGGGGTCCACCCGGTAGAGCACCATCAGCGGGACGCCGCCCAGGTGTTCGACGCGCGCGTTCACTCCGACCGCGTCCATCAGGCGGGGGACCACCCGCACCCGCATGCCGAGGTTCTGGGCGCGCTGGGCCAGCACGGCCAGTTGTTCGTCGGGCAGCGCCGACGGGGCGATGATCAGGTCTTCCGATTTGGTTGCGCGGACGGCGGTTTCCAGGTTGTCGGTGGTGCCCAGGTAGGGCACGTCGAGCAGGTCGGTGTCGGAAGGGCGAGTGTCGTCGATGACGCCGACGGGCCGCAGGCCGTAGTCGGGTGTTTCCCGCATGCGGGTGATCAGCTGCTGGGCGACGGGGCCGTTGCCGACGACGATGGCAGTGGAGCCGAACCTGAATTTGCGGCGCAGGTAGCGCTGCGCCAGTGAGCGCAGCAGCCGGACCCCGGGCACCAGCACCGCGGCGCAGATCCAGAGCTTCACGCCGACCTCGCTCGGCCGCACGTACTGACCGGGCGCGACATCCTCGGCGAGCTTGGGCACCACCGCGATCAGCACCGCCAAAGTGGCCAGTGCCGAGACCGCGACCGAGGTCTCGACGGGTTCGAAATCGTCGATGAAGCGGTGGCTGAGTTTACGTTTGTACATCGACCGGGTGGTCAGCACGATGATCAGGATCGGGACGAAAACCCAGGTCCAGAGCGCGACTCCGCGTTCGGCGACCGGGCCGTTGGTCCACCACAGCGCCAATGCGACGGCCCAGATCGCCGCCCAGATGTCCAGCACGACGGTGAGCGTGCGGTAGCCGGATTCGTTGCGCAGGCTGTCGAGGATCCGCGGCGCGGCCGGGACGTCGACGAAGGTCGGCACCGCCGCCGCGGTCATGCGCGGCATCGTCGGGCGGCGACTCGGTGCATGAGTCGTCGCGTGGAAGTTGGCCTGCATCCCTGAGCTCCCCCAACGGTCTCCACCCCACTGTAGGTGTGCTGGGGCGCTTACGCAGGGGAATCAGAACGTGGCGTCCAAGTTTGCTCTGCAATATCGGGCCACTGGACGGACGGGTGGCGGCGGGGTCTGGCTCAGTGGGTGTCAGCGGCGAAGATGAGTTCGATAGCCACCGAGGTGAGGTCGCCGAGGACCTGCCGGTGCCCGGCGCCCCAGCTACGGCGCTGGGTGTCGAAAACACACAGTGCGCCAACGGCAGTGCCGTCGGGATCGATGAGCGGGTAACCAAGGTAGGCGCCGACGGAACCGTCGCGGACGGCTGGGTGGCCGCGGAACACCGGATGGTTGTGCGCGTCTTCGACGGCCAGCGGTGCGCCGGTGGCCACTACGCACTTGGACAACGACCACTCCAGCGCCGTCTGCCTTCTCTCAGAGAGGTCACTGGGTGGGCCGGTGAAGCTCTTGAAGAACTGCCGGTCGGCGTCGATCACGGTGAGCGCGGCGAACGGTGCGCCGAGGGCGTGGGCGGCGGAGGAGGTGATCCGGTCGTAGGCAGGTTCGGGCCGCGAATCGAGCAGGCCGGTGGCGTGTACGGCGCGCAGCCGGCGCGGATCGGTGAGCACCGCGGCGGCCCTATCTACCGCGGTGACGGTGCCGGGTAGGTGGGCTGCGATCTCAGTGGCGACAGGGTTCTCCCGACGGGTGAGATCGCGGACCATCTGGGCGGCGACCGCACGGGCGACGTACGCGTCGACGTCCTGGCCCGCCTCGCGCGCGCATTCATCGAGCCGGCGGTTGAGCCAGTCGTCGAAGCGTGAGAGCGGAGCGGTCATTCTTTAGCGGTAACCGCATTTCGCTCGATCTACACGTGGCCTACGTAAATGCCAGGTAATCCGCACTGCGGGTGGGGTTTACGCATGTGCCGCCGGTTGCCCTGGAGCGGTCAGTACGCGCCGGACGGGCTGAGCATCGCTTTCACCGTCTTGATTGCGATCAGCAGGTCGGAGACCATCGACCAGTTCTCCACATAGAAGAGGTCGAGCCGGACCGAGTCCTCCCAGGACAGGTCGGAGCGTCCGCTGACCTGCCACAGACCGGTGATGCCCGGACGAACGAGGAGGCGCTTCATCGCGTGCTCGTCGTAGGCCTGAACCTCACGGGCCAGCGGCGGACGCGGGCCCACCACGCTCATGTCGCGCTTCAACACGTTGATGAACTGCGGCAGCTCGTCGATGCTGTACTTGCGCAAGATGCGCCCGACCCGGGTGATGCGCGGGTCCTCGCGAATCTTGAACAGCACCCCGCCTTCGCTCTCGTTGAGCGCGGCAAGTTTGTCGACCATCTTGTCCGCGCCCTCGACCATGGTGCGGAACTTGATCATCTCGAAGGGCTTGCCGTCGAGGCCGATGCGCTCCTGGCGGTAGAACACCGGTCCGCGGCTGGTCAGCTTCACTGCGACCGCGACGGCCAGCAGGATCGGCAGGCCCATGAGCAGGACGGTGCTGGAGAACACGAGGTCGAAGAGGCGCTTCTGAAAGCGCTTGGCGCCGTTGTACTGCGGCTTCTCGACGTGGATCAGAGGCAGGCCGGCGACCGGGCGCATCTGCAGTCGCGGGCCGGCGATGTCGACGACGCCGGGTGAGACAAGAAGGTCGATGTCGAGCTTCTCCAGTTCCCAGGACAGGTCGCGGATGCCGCGGCCGTCGAGGCGCTCGGTCGCGGTGACCGCGACAGCATGGCTGCCGGTGATGCGTACCGCGTCGACGACATCGGATTCGTCGCCGTACGAGGGCACTGCCCCGACACCGGGCACGTCCACCTTGGTGCGGTGCATGGGCCCGGGAATGCAAGCCCCGACAACCTGGTACTCGGAACCGGGCTCCCGGGCAAGGGATTTGGTGAGGTCACGGACGGCCGACGGACTGCCGACCACCAGAACGCGCGTGATGCAGGCGCCGTTCTTCTTGCGAGCACGGATGACGAACTGGCGGGCGATCCATCTGCCGAAGGCCAGGAATAGAAGGCCTGCGGGCAGGGCGATGATCAGGTAGCCGCGGGCGATCTCCAGCTTGAACAGCATCGAGACGATCGCGACCCCGCCGAACACGGACAACGTGGCCAGCCAGACGCGGCGGTATTCTTCTGCGCCGGATCCGATCACCCGCGGTGAACGGGAACGGTTGATGGAGAGTGCGGCCATCCAAAGAAGAGCGATCGCGACCGACACCGCCGGATAGTCGATGTACCGGTAAGCCGACACCTCCCCGCTCAGCCCACCGAAACGAAGCCACTGCGCAAGTCCGACGGCGAGAACGACGCCGACCAGATCTATCGCCACGAGCCGCAATGCATAGCCCTGTTGCCAGGTCGGAATCTTGCCCGGTATCGGAACGATGTTTGCTGGAGTTACCAGCCGATCATTAACCGCCGTCATGCATCCCCCCGCACTTTGTCCCCCTTGTGCTGGCACTTTATCCCACGCCCCGTGAACATCTCAAGCGAACAACGTGTTCGCTACGCAATTTACAGGGAGGTCACAAAGTGGGCGTCTCGTTCACACGAGGGTGGCGTAGCCATATGTTTGCGCGCGCAGTTTGATAGTGCGTGCGGTTTGACTGACTACCGCTGCTAGAAGGCGCCCGCGGCTACGCTCGGACTTTGCGGCGAGGCGGACCGTGGGGCCCGAACTCGGAGCCTCACGTTGTAGTGATTCACATCACATCGCGTCCGGATCGATAGACCGTCGGCAAAGCTCCAGCACAGGCGGCAGCAGCCTTGCAATCCTGGCACCCACTGCCGCAAATACCTCTGCGCTCTGGCCTATCGGATCCTCGATATCGAGGTCCGCGTCGATTTCCAGGCCGGACCGGAGTGCAGCGAGATCGGCGATCGAGGTCGCGCCGGAACCACTCGAAAGCGCCGCGACCTCGGGCAGAGTGAAGGTTCTGTTCAGCTTCTGAGGAGCTAGTTCGAGCACGCTGTCGCGGTGCGCCCTTGTCATGGTCAGGATCAGATCAGCGCTTGACGCAAGGCGTCCCGACAGCTGTCGCGCAGCGAAGTCGACCGCCACACCGCCCAACTGTTCGACGACAGATGCGGCCTCTTGATGGATTGGATGCCCAATAACCGCCCGCGTCCCCGCGCTGCTTGCGGTGAAATCTGGAATCTGCATTTGCACTGCACCTGCACGCGCTAAGCGTTCGGCGGTAGGGGATCGGCAGATGTTGCCGGTGCATACGAACAGAACGTGCAACTGACGCCTTTCAGACGGATTGATCCCCGAGATACGAGTGGCGCACAACGGTGATCGCAAGGGGAAAACGTCTACGACGCTACTCCGTTGACACTTGACGGTTGAGCGGTCAGTGCAGCAACACGCCGATATTCGGCCAATTGCCATGGGGTGAAACACCGCTCGGGCAGTTGTAGACAAGGCCGCATTGCCGACCGTGTGCAACGATGGCCTCGTGAGGGGGATAATCCTTGCCGGCGGTTCCGGCACTCGTTTGCATCCGATCACGCTTGGCGTCTCGAAGCAGTTGATCCCGGTCTATGACAAACCGATGGTGTACTACCCGTTGTCAACTCTGATGTTGGCTGGCATACGCGATATTCTCGTCATCACTACCCCACATGATGCGGCGCATTTCCACCGCCTTCTCGGCGACGGCTCTCAGTTCGGAGTAGCGATCACCTACGCGCAGCAGCCGTCGCCGGACGGACTCGCACAAGCCTTTACAATCGGCGAACGGTTCATCGGGAATGAGAAAGTTGCGCTCGTACTAGGCGATAACCTCCTTTACGGCCCAGGCCTCGGAACTCAGCTGGGATCATTCGCCCGCGTCGAAGGCGGGGCGATCTTCGCCTACTGGGTCGCTGAGCCATCGGCCTATGGGGTCATTGAGTTCGACGCCGACGGATTGGCCGTCTCGCTAGAGGAAAAGCCCAAGGTACCTAAGAGCAACTATGCGGTCCCTGGCCTTTACTTCTACGACAACGAGGTCGTCGACATCGCACGCGGGCTTCGCCCCAGCGATCGGGGCGAGTATGAGATCACGGACGTAAACCGTGCATACCTGGAGCAAGGACGCCTCCAAGTGCGTGTGCTGCCAAGGGGAACGGCGTGGCTAGATACAGGCACGTTCGATCAGATGACAGACGCCGCCGAGTATGTGCGGACAATGGAACGGCGCACCGGGCTAAAGATAGGGGTCCCGGAGGAAATCGCCTGGCGCCAGGGTTATCTCACCGATGATGAACTTCGGACCAGGGGGGAATCACTGGTCAAATCTGGATATGGGCAGTACCTGTTGGATCTCATCGACAGAGGGTTCTGACGGTGCGCCTACTCATCACCGGTGGGGCTGGTTTCATCGGGTCAAACTTCGTCCACCACATCGTCCGCAACACTGACCATCACTCGATAGTCCTGGACAAGCTCACTTACGCAGGCAACCTTTCATCGATATCCGACCTGCCGAGCGACAGGGTCAAGGTCGTCCGCGGCGACATCAGAGACGTTGCGCTCGTTGACAGCCTCGTCGGGTCAGCCGACGCCGTAGTGCACTTCGCCGCAGAGTCGCACAACGATAATTCGATAGAGGATCCGAACCCATTCGTCTATACCAATGTGGTCGGCACCTACACGCTGTTAGAGGCTGTGCGCAAGCACGGTGTCAGGTTCCACCACATCTCGACGGACGAGGTTTACGGGGACTTGGATCTCGACGACCCGCACAAGTTCACGGAGACAACCCCATACAACCCCTCGTCCCCCTACTCCGCCACGAAGGCTGGAAGCGACCTCCTAGTGCGTGCCTGGGTCCGATCCTTCGGAGTATTCGCCACCATATCGAACTGCTCGAATAACTATGGACCCTTCCAGCATGTTGAAAAGTTCATCCCTCGCCAAATAACCAATGTATTGCGCGGAACTCGTCCCAGGTTGTACGGCGAGGGACGCAACGTTCGCGACTGGATCCATGCTGACGACCATTCGTCCGCAGTCCTCAGAATCCTGGAGGATGGACGCATCGGTGAGACATATCTGATCGGTGCAGATGGCGAAAAAGACAACAAATCCGTAGTCGAACTCATCCTCCAACTTATGGGGAAGCAGACGGATGCCTACGACCATGTCGTCGACCGCCCCGGCCATGATCTCCGATATGCCATCGACTTCAGCAAGATACGGACTGAGCTCGGATGGGAGCCGAGATACAGCGACTTCGAACGAGGACTGGCAGCGACAATCCAGTGGTATCGCGAGAATGAGGCTTGGTGGTGTTCCACAAAGGACGCAACCGAGGCCCTGTATGCGCGAACTGGCCAATAGGCGGTAGGACGAGCTCTTGTGATTGACTACGGCAAAGCGTTACGCCTTGAGGCAACCCCGATACCTGGCCTGACCCTCTGGGACTTGCCGGTCCACGGCGACAACCGCGGCTGGTTCAAGGAGAACTGGCAGCGCGAAAAGATGATCGCGGCGGGGCTGCCCGATTTTGGACCGGTGCAAAACAACGTATCGTTCAATCACGCCATCGGAACCACGCGGGGTATCCACGCCGAGCCATGGGATAAGTACGTCTCGGTTGGCTCCGGACGCATCTTTGGAGCGTGGGTGGATTTACGCGAGGGCCCAACCTTTGGAGCGTCATTTGCCGCCGAGCTGGACCCGTCGCGCGCCGTGTTCATACCGCGAGGCGTCGGTAACGCGTTCCAGACTTTGGAGCCGAATACGTCCTACACATACCTTGTCAACGACCATTACTCAGCTGAGGCGTCGTATACGTCGGTGAACCTCGGCGATGAAAACCTCGGCATAGATTGGCCAGTTCCTCTCGCCGAGGCTGAGTTATCAAGTAAGGACAGGGCCCATCCTCCGCTTGCGGACGTTCACCCGATCCCTCCACTCAAGACACTGGTTCTTGGAGGTAGCGGCCAACTGGGAACTGCCCTTCGTCAAAGATATGCGGGCACACCGCATATCGAATTCGTAAGCCGGGCGGAGCTCGACCTCACGTCGTCCGACTTCACTGCCTCACGAAGCTGGAGGGACTACGGGCTAATTATCAATGCGGCGGCGTATACCGCGGTCGATGAAGCTGAAACCCCAGAAGGACGAGGTATAGCTTGGTCGACAAACGTCACGGCCACCGCTGGTCTCGCGCGCATCGCAGCCAGCTACGGCATCACTTTGGTACATATATCCAGCGATTATGTGTTCGACGGGCGCCGCACGGATAACTACAGCGAGGACGATCCCGTATCGCCACTAGGGGTCTACGGCCAAACAAAGGCAGCCGGCGAGAAACTCGTGGAAGCCGTACCGCGCTGCTATGTCATCCGCACTTCATGGGTCATCGGCGAGGGCAACAACTTCGTCCGCACAATGCTGTCACTCGCAAAACGCGGTATCAACCCCAAGGTCGTCGATGATCAACGCGGAAGGCTCACCTTCGCCGACGACTTGGCCCGTGCGATTCAACACCTTATCGAAGTACGTGCTCCGTACGGGATCTATAACGTCACGAGTTGTGGGGACGTAACCACGTGGGCCGAGATTGCCCGGCAAGTCTTTTTACTCGCCGGCCATGACCCAGCGCGCGTAACGGCCGTGACCACTGAACAGTATTACTCTGCAAATCGGGGACCTGTTGCGCCGAGGCCGCTGAACGGCGCCCTAGCACTTGGGAAGATCCGAGCCACAGGGTTTATTCCGGTATCAATGAATGAAGCGCTGGCAACCTATGTCCAACGACAAGTGGATAAGCCCCCCGGGCAGGCGGGATTTCGGGGGTAAAGAGGACATGGCCGGACTGGCGGTGGAGTGACCTGTGTCGGTAACTGCTGGGACGGTCTTGCCCAAGTAGGTCTCAGGATTACCCGTCGCTGCGAGCAAATACAAAGAAGTCACAGAAACTAGTGCCATTGGGATTCTCGTCCGAATGGGGGTACCTATTCGGGATCGTATCGATTAGGCAAAATTCCGGCGCGTTTTCTTGGATCCACCGAGTGAACATGCGGTGCCGAACGTGCGGGCTCGGCGCAGACCGGTCCTCGTTGCTGGAGTATACAATTACGTACTTCGTGGCCGCATCGAATAGCTGTCGCATGTAGCTGTCGAACACATCGTCTTCGACGAGGTGATAGATCACATCGAGAGACAATGCGATGTCGGCTCGGTGGCCGTTGACCTCGCTGGTGTGCAGGAAGATCTTACTCGCGTCGCCGGCGAACTTGCGGCGCGTCGACTCGAGCGCTGTGAGCGAGACATCGACCCCGATGTATTTGGGGTATTGCGCGAGTTCCAATTGTGCGCCATCCCCAGAGCCAAACTCGATGACTGACTCGATGTCGTGTGCACCAACAAACTCGTTGATGACTTCCGCTTTGAAACGCGCTAGGCGCTTGTACGAGCCAGCGCCCGAATTGCCACCCCTGCGGTAACGCTGCTCCCAATAGTCGGCCGAATTCTCGAACTTAGCCGACGGCTTCAGCGCGAACTTGGCACGCCTAATCGCGCGTCGGACCAGTGAACTCCGCCGTGACACACTATCTCCCACCCCTTGTGATTGGCAGAGTGTACTGCCTAGGACCTCAGCAGTAACGGTGTACGTCGCTTACCAGCGGGTCCCGTAGCCGCCGCTCACTGACGATGCCGGGGCGGTGTTCGCCGAATTGATCCGCGCCGGGCTGCGGGCGTTGATCGAGGCGAAGCTAACAAGGCGATCGGCGCCGGTTGAGCGAGCCACCCACCGCAACGGCCATCGACCGAAAACGGTGTCACCACTGCCGGCGATATCGAGGTCCAGACCCCCAAGCTGCGGGCCGAGCCGTTCTTCCCCTGGCTGCTGGAGCGGCGCCGCCGCGTCGATAAAGCGTTGCGTGCGGTGATCATGGGGCCGACGTGGACGGCGTGTCGACCCGCAGCGTCGGGACCTCGCCGGGGCTCTGGGTGTGAGGAGCCTCCAAATCAGAGATCTCGCGTAAATGCGCGGGCCTCGACAAGGAGATCGAGGCGTTTCGCACCCGCAGCCAGATCCACACGCAGTTTCCGTACGTGTTCTGCGATGCCACTTTCTGCAAGGTCCGCATCGACGCTCACGTCGTCTCCCGAGCGCTGGTGGTGGCCACCGGGGTGTCCATCGAGGGCACCCGCGAAGTGTTGGGCACCGCCGTCGGTAACAACGAATCCTTCTTGTTTTGGCGGGAGTTTTGGCCTCACTCAGAGCCCGCCGCCTGACCGGAGTGCACCTGGTCACCTCCGAAGCCCGCGGGCTTGAAATCGGCTGTCGCCCAACAGTTTGAGGTGAGGCCGTTGTGGTGGTCCAGTTGTTGTGCGACTCGTTGCCTCGGTCTGCGGGCAAGGAAGGACCGACGACGACATGGCATCGAATAAGCACCGGCGGCATGCCCCCGGACCAGATCATCCGCAAGCTGATTGGGGCAACAAGCTGCTCGGGACCGGACAGCAACTGGCCGAGGTCTGCCGACATCTGGAGATCGCCGAGTCGACGTGGCACCGCTGGGTGGCGCAGTATGTCGGCATGAAGGCCAACGAGGCCAAATTGCTCAAGGAGCTTGAGGGTGAGAACGCGCGACTCAAGAAGCTGGTCGCCAACCAGGCCCTCGACATCGACATGCTCAAAAAGGAGATTTCGGCTCGAAACTTCTCACCCCGAACCGTAGGCGCAGTGCCGTTGCGGTGCTGCGTGAGCGGTTAGGGGTGTTTGAGCGCCGCGCGTGTGCGGTCATCGGTCTGCACCGCTCGACGATGCGCCTGACACGGGCGGCGGTGACCGCCGAGGAGGTCGAGTTGCGGGGCCTGATCTTCCGGTTCTAGGTCGATCGTCCTCGCTGGGGCCGGCGGCGGGCGGCCAAGATGGCCGTCGGGCTGGGTGGAAGGCCAACAACAAGCGCATTCGCCGGTTGTGGCGTGAGGAGGGGCTGCGCGTACCACAGCGGCGCAGGAAGAAGCGGCTGACCGGTATCAGGGGGGCCGTGGGGGCGATGTCACCGATTCGTCCGAACGTGATCTGGGCGATGGCCTCTCAGTTCGACACGACCGCTAACGGTCGCACCCTCAAGATGCTCACCGTGATCGATGACTTCATCCGCGAAGCACATGTGATCGAGGTTGATCGTTCTATCGACGCCGATGGCGTCGTCGATGTCTTGGATCTGCTGGCCCTTGCGCACGGGGCGCCGCATTATGTGCGCTTCGACAACCGGCCTGAGTTCGTCGCGCACGCGGTGAGCGATTGGTGCTGATTCAATAGTGCCGGTTGACTTTTCATTGATGCTGGGTCACCGTGTCAGAACGCATGGGTCGCGCCGTTCAACGGCCGCCTGCGTGCTGAACTGCTCAGCTCGTGGCGCTTCGGCTCACTGTTGGAAGCTGGGTGATCATCGAAGACGGGCGCGGGCGTGTCTCATTGACTGTGTAAGTGGTTGGGCCTGAATGGTGGTCAGGCATGCTGGCCACCGGACAGGAGTGAATCGCTTTGTCTCGTTCTGAATCCTCTGCCGATGAGGCGGCGGCGAAGTTGGCCCAGGTCCTGCCGGCGGCTGCTGTGGATGCGCTGTTGGCTGATGCCGAGGCCTCGGGCACCCCCATCGACGGTCCTGATGGGCTGTTGGCCCAGATCACCAAGTCCGTCCTCGAACGTGCCCTTGATGTCGAGATCGCTGATCACCTCGGCTACGAGCACGGGGATCCGGCCGGTAACGGCTCGGGCAACTCCCGTAACGGCCACGGCCGCAAGACCGTGCTGACCACCGCCGGCCCGGTCGATCTGGAGGTCCCGCGCGACCGCAACGGCACCTTCGACCCGCAGATCGTGCCCAAACGCAAACGCCGCTTGGGGCAGGTCGAGGACATGATCTTGTCGCTGTATGCCCGCGGCATGAGCACCCGCGATATCACCGAGCACCTGGCCGAGGTCTACGGCGCGAGCGTGTCGCCGGCGACGATTTCGCGGGTCACCGACGTGGTGGCCGACGAGATCGCCGCGTGGCAGTCGCGCCCGGTCGATCCGGTGTATCCGATCCTCTACATCGACGCGATTCGCCTGAAAATCCGCGACGGCGGCGTGGTGGCCAATAAGGCCGCTCACGTGGTGATCGGGGTCGATATCGACGGGATCAAGCAGGTCCTGGGAGTCTGGATCCAGCAGACCGAGGGCGCCAAGTTCTGGCACGGAGTGCTCACCGAGCTGCGCAACCGGGGCTGCCGGGATGCGTTGTTCGTCTGCTGTGACGGGCTGACAGGGCTGCCGGAGTCGATCACCGCAGTCTGGCCGGCGGCCATCATCCAGACCTGCGTGGTGCATCTGCTGCGGGCCAGCATGCGCTACGCCTCCTACACCGACCGCAAAAAAATGGCTAAGTCGCTGCGCCCGATCTACACCGCGGCCACCGAAGAGGCCGCCAAACTGGCCCTGGAGGACTTCCGCGCCGAGTGGAAGACCAAATCGCCGGGAGCGGTCGCGGTCTGGGACCGGGCCTGGGCCGAGTTCGTGCCCTTCCTGGCGTTCCCGGTCGAGATCCGCAAGATCATCTACACCACCAACGCCATCGAGTCGCTGAACTACCAGCTGCGCAAAGTGACCAAAGCCCGCGGCTCGTTCCCCTCCGACGCTGCCGCGCTCAAGCTGCTGTATCTAGCCATCCGCAACATCAACCAGAAACGAGGATCAAACCCAGGATCAGGAACCTACCGCTGGACTGAAGCGCTCAACGCCTTCGCCATCCAATTCCCCGACCGACTTCCACTCTAAAGAGCACCCACCAAACCAAAACGGCCACAACTACTTACACAGTTATCTTGACAAGCCCACGGGCGCGGCGATAACAACGCCAACCGGCCCCACTCCGCCCACGGTGAACTCACCCAGCGGAGTTCGCCCGACAGTGGACCACGACCCACCAACCCCAAGCCTCATAGCGACTGGACCACCGAATGGATCCCCCTCAAGTGCGCCGAAACATCCTGGCAGCGTTGCAGAGTCCATTTCATGCGCAACCTGCACAGAGTCATGGCCGCCAAACACGCGCCCGCGGTGACCGCGGCGGTCAGCACGATTCGCCCACACCGACCCTCATGAGGTCGCCACGCAATGGGATCAGGTCGCTGCCACGCTCTCATCAAGTTCTCCAAAAGTGGCCGCGATGATGGACAAGCCCAAAACCGACGTCCTGGCCTTCTCCGCGTTCCCGCAGGCGCACTGGCAGAAGATCTGGTCGAACAACCCGATCGTGCGGCTCATAAGGAGATCAAACGTCGCGCCGATGTCGTGGAGATCTTCCCCAACCGCGCCGCGTTCTACGACTGGCCACCGCGCTGGTCATCGAAGCCCACGACGAATGGCAGGTCACCCGCCGCTACCTATCCGATATCTCCATGGCCGAACTACACAAAGTGATCACCGCCAAACAGCAAGCAGCCGAACCCCTCGCGGAGCGCCGTCAAACCGCCTAGCATTCGCCACGACTCGTTGATCACTGCGCGTGAACCTACGCCGATCCTAAGTCCACCACCCCAAGTGGCACTATCCGACAAGTCACCGCTGCTGCATCCCCATAACGAACAGCACCGCCTGATATGCCGCTCGTTATCGGCATGAGAGTCCTCGGGACCAGCGGGCCAGCGCGCACTTCAATCGTCAAAGGGGTTGGGTACGGGACTGATGCCCGATTGGTACAGCGCTCGCATGGCCACCGAGATCGTCACGAATCCTGTTCGGGTTTCAGGGCGACGAAGACCTTCTCGCCTCGCACCAACCCGTAGCGAGAAACATCTGGTTCAGTCGCGGTGAACTCAGTCAGCTTGAGTCCGGCGCTCAGAATCCGATCTCGAACGTCCTTGCCGAAGTACCGCACATGGTCGTCCTGCCCGAAATACCGGAAGCGGTCTGCCTTCGACGTATGGGCTTCGTTTTCGTAGGTCGTATCCCAACCCTCGACGATCGGAAACATCAATAGTGCGCGACCGCCTGGCTTTAGAATACGATGAAACTCCCTCAGCGCCTTTGCATCATTAACATGCTCGAGAACGTGAGAGCAAACAATCACGTCGACCGACTCATCAGGAAGCGCGATCTCTTCGATATTGAGCACCGTGTCGGCGACTTCGGGATTTAGGTCCGCCGATTGATATCGACTTGACCGCCCCCTGAACAACTGGGTCAAAGCAGGTTCGGGCGCGAAGTGCAAAACTGCCGCGTTATCGATTGCACTTGGATTCCGTTCGACCCACAAACGCATCAATCGGTGACGTTCAACCGACCCACAGTTTCCGCAGACAGCCGACGGCCGAGGCGGATCCCCATATGGCCAGAACCGCCCAGTGTACCCGCAAAGATTGCATTCCCGCCGCTCTTTGCGAACCAGCTTGCGTACGCCGCTAACAATAAACCAGCGATTCTTAATAGGTGTTGGCAGCTGCTTCCGCACGCGCGCTTTCAACGATGACAATTGTATCCGCACCCCTCACATTAACTTATGACCGAATGAACCGACGATCGCGGCTAAAGGTTCTGGACATTGGAGCATGCTACGAACGCGGCATTCACATCCCGTACCGCCCAAATATTGCATCGCATAACTCGCCACATCGACCCCTGCAGCCAAGACCACAGTAACGTAACTACGACTGCGAATCCACGTCCCCAACTAATTGTTGCTGCTAACTTCATTTCGATAGGGCTTGCCAGCTGTTAGCAGCATCAAGACCTCCCCCGGCTAGCTCCCAATGCTCGCCCGAGAACACATATATGTCGGCGAGGCGCAAACGCATCGAGCGAGGTAAGCGCCTCGGCCCGGTTGGAAGCGAGACCTGTAATGTTGATTTCTCATTTCGGGGATACCGCGCCGAATGCCACGGCATCGAAGTTAAATGAACCGCCGGTCGACCCTATTGGCGTCGCCCGAAGCTCAGGGCCGGCCAAGTCCCAAGAAAAGCTCGGATGGTTAGCCTGTTCCCCTTGGATATCGCCGGCAGATTCGATCACCTTGCAGAACTCACCTTTGGCCGAGAGGAACAGTAGATATGTCGCAATACTGCCGGACTCTTGAGCATCAGTGGCCGTTATGCAGACAACCCCCCCGAAATTGGGCGAATCAACTATATCTCCGAGGACGAAGACTGTTGCTGGGTCGCTCACTTCAAGACCACGCCGGAGCACCCCGGACACACCGCCAGAGGGAGTTTTGATGTCCCGAGATTGGCTGCCTACCCCACCCCGAATGCTGTCGTAAGAGCCTGACGGGTGGAAATCGCGAACGACAGGGCGGCCGGTACCGCCGCCTTCGGATGCAAAGACACGGTACCCGGGAAGGGCCTCGTCTCCCGTCCAAGAGTTCGGCGACTCTCGCCACGTCCATGAGTTCTGGCCGATCTCAATTCCGTCGAATCTGTCTAGGTCGTAAAGGCCGACCGCGGAGTGAGTCCAGTCAGCAAAAGTATTCCCCTCTATGACTCCAACAGGTCTTCCATTGCGAATCTCCAATGCATCAGACAGTGTTCTCTGGCCAGGCCACGCGACGTGATTACCAACGAACGAGAAATTGATCGGGCTATCAAGAAGCACGGCCGCTAAGCCCGCCTCGAAGAAATTGTTATTTATAATTCGAAGCCAGTTAGTCTGACCCAGCCGCAAGTTGTATCGCTTTTGCTGAAATAAGTCAGCCTGCCGCGCATTGTGACTCAAAGAGAATATGGTGTTGCCAGAAAAGTTGAGGCCATCCACCCCCCCTGGCCCAGCATCCGACGACGAAGCTATCCACACGGAGGTGTCGGAGCAGTAATTGAAGTAGTTGTCGGAGATGGACCAGTCGGATAGGACATCCCAGTCCTTGGTGTCCGCGTAGACACCGAAGACAAGTTTCGCAAATCGGTTACCCGAGATTCTCAGCATTGCCGAGGTATGGAACTTCTCATTGCCATCTTTGCCTTCAACCGCGATACCCTTCTCCGCCGATGTGAAGACATTCCCCTGGATATCCAAACCCCGGACGTTCCGCAATACCAAGCAGCGCTGGGCGCCAAATTCCTTGCCACCATCGAAAACTATGCCGCTGATCTGGGTGCCGGTGAAATCGACACCGCCAGTGTCCTTTTCGTATTCCCGTGGGCCGATAGTCAGTTCGCCGCCACCGACACGAGCACCTTGGAGTCCCACGACGCTGGTGCCGGGCTCAGCAATCTCAAGACCGCCCGGAATATAAAAATTTCCCTGCGACAACTCAAGGACGCCGCCGCCTTCGGCAACAAGCGCATCGTATGCTCGCTGGAAAGCTGCTGTGTCGTCGTGCCTGCCATCACCAAGCGCTCCAAAATCGCGTGGGTTCTGAGATTCTCTGATCGGACTTCCCAATGCTTGGCGATTTCCCGACGTCTCACGTTCAGGTGCCGCACACGCAGCACTAGCTGCAGTTACTGCTGCTGAACTGAGGAGTAGCCGGCGGCTGACAGCTGCCACGTACCGCTTCCCCTTGCGTTTCTCGCCGAATCGATTGCTCTGGAACGGTATCAATACGGTCACTCTAGATCATTCGTGGCCTACGCGCGTCGGTAGCAGGAGCGCCAACTGTGTCAAACCAGCTGCGCGGCAACCCGGCGGCCCTATGTCGCCACCCGACGGGCGTTAAACCGAACGCCAAAACGCTTGTGCGCTAGGCTCCCTGATACGTCGTAACGACGTGCGCATGCCTATGCTGCGTGCTGGGTGCCGTGACGATCATACCGATCCTCGGCCGGCGACTGCGATCCAATGACAACTAAGGCTACCGCTAATGAACTGCGGCGCCGGGGGGGGATACGAAATGACTTGCCGCATAGCCGTGTTCGGCACCGGGTACCTGGGCGCCACGCATGCCGCGTGTATGGCGGAATTAGGCCACGAAGTGGTGGGCGTGGACATTGATACCGCGAAGCTCGAAATGCTATCCAGCGGACATGCACCCTTTTATGAACCCGGCTTGGACGAGATAATCCAGTCCAACATCAAAGCTGGTCGCCTGCGCTTTACCTCGTCATACAAAGAAGCCGCCGACTTCGCAGACGTCCACTTTATTGGAGTCGCGACGCCGCAGAAGCGCGGCGAATTCGCTGCTGACGTGTCATTCGTGGAGTCGGTAATTCGATCCCTTGCCCCTCTGATCGCAAAGCCATCAACAATCTTCGGGAAGTCGACCGTCCCCGTGGGCACCGCCGCTCGACTTAGCGCGTTGATCAGCGAAATCGCGCCGAAGGGACTCGTCGAATTAGCATGGAACCCAGAGTTCTTGCGAGAAGGTTTTGCGGTTCAGGATACATTACATCCGGACCGGATCGTACTGGGCATTGATGTGAACAATCCGGGGAGAGCCGAAGCAGTCGCCCGAGAAGTCTACTCCGCGATAGTCGACGAAGGTATCCCTTTTCTTGTTACCGATCGGGAAACTGCCGAACTCGTCAAGACCGCTGCGAACGCATTTCTGGCGACGAAAATATCGTTCATCAATGCCATGGCCGAGGTATGCGAAGCCGCCGGAGCCGACGTATCCATGCTGGCCGACGCGATCGGTCACGACGCCCGAATAGGGCGTCGGTTCCTCAATGCAGGTATCGGATTCGGCGGAGGATGTCTACCGAAAGACATCCGCGCGTTCATGGCCCGGTCGGGCGAACTTGGAGCAAATCAAGCGCTGACCTTCCTCCGAGAGGTCGACAGCATCAATATGAGGCGCCGCACCAGAATGATGGAGCTTACTCGTGAGGTCGTAGGCGGCTCACTCATTGGGACGACCGTGGCTGTGCTTGGTGCCGCATTCAAACCGGACTCCGACGACATACGTGATTCACCGGCGCTAAATATTGCGGGTCAAATACAGTTACAGGGCGCAGCCGTGACTGTGTACGATCCTAAAGCTATCGAGAATTCTCGGCGGATGTTCCCCACCCTCGACTATGCGAACGACGTCCGTGAAGCGTGCCATGGCGCTGACGTCACTCTGGTGCTGACGGAGTGGGAGGAATTCAGAAAGTTGACCCCTCACGACCTAAACGGGATAGTGCGCCACAAACGCATTATCGACGGCCGAAACTGTCTTGACGCCGATTCCTGGCGAGGCGCGGGCTGGCTGTATCGGGGAATGGGTAGGCGCTAGGTGTACTGAGACATGACATTGCTAGCGGGCATTTAGGCTTGATGTAGGAAGAACCTCCCAGTGACGTGTGGCTTGTCGAAGCCATCACCAAACCGGAGGTTCTCGATCTCACCGCAATGCCCGTTCCAATGTGCATGGTCGTTTGCCGATTATGCAACGCCATGAGCAGGCTGGAAGCGGGCCCAGAGCCAGGGATCGCGGCTCGTCGCATGCATCGACGAGGGCTAGGTTTGGCTAGGCGCCTGAGCCCGCCATTGCGCGCGGACCGTCGGTCGGATCCTGGGTCACCGCGGGGAGCCCTACCGGCATGACTGCGATCCGCTGACCGGAGGGCGATCAAGGCCTCAAAGCCACGCACGGCGCTACGAGCGGGATCGTGCTGGCGAACTGGTTCACGTCGATGGTGGAGCTCGGTCGTAACGCCGACGGGGTGGGTGGGGTGCTCATGGGTGCGGCGAACAGGTCTGTGGTCGCGCTATCGGGTATGACGACGTGCACTCGATGGTCTATGACCACAGCCGGCTGGCGCACTCAGAATTCCACGCTGATGAGAAGGGATCGCCCGTGCCCAGTTCATCGCCCAGGCCACGCATACCTTAAATAGCATGGCATTTCGCGCATCGAAGGTAGACCACGACAACCAACTGCGCTGACGGCGCTCAGCGGCCGTCGCGACAGCCATCGACCGTCTGGGTGCCAAGCGCCTGTCATCAAACCGCACCGCCCATGGCAAAACAGCAAGGTCGAGCGCTATAACCGCAGCTTGCAAAGCGAACCTACCCACCGGCGGGTGTTCGCATCCAACGCAGCCCGCACCCTAGGCCGAGTTCTACAACACTCAACGCCGCCACAGCGCACTCGAAGGACTACCGCTAGTCAGCCGACTGCTACCAGCCTGATGCCCAGATACAGCCAACCCTTGATCCGTAGATTCCTGCGAGCGACTGGCGGATTGACAATAGGGCGGCATCGCTGTTCGCAGCGGTCGGCCGTCTCCTACAACTGCGGGCAACTACTGCTCCTAGACGCCCGACATCCGGCTCGGTGCGGGGTGCGCGCGTAATGGCTAGCCCAGGGCATACGACGTGATTAGGCATGCACAGCAACGCCCCGTAGATCGACTAAGCACGCGTAGCCTGTGCTGGAGTATCCGGGGTGCGCAATCAGCGAAAGTGCCTCGGTTGCCGTGTTAATCAACGTTGCTATACGCAGACTAAGGCCGCAGCCGCCCATCGCACCTGGCAAACCTGTTGCGGCTACTATTGCGGCGGTATACGAGCCACTCACGTTGTACGTCCACTGCACGAAACGGGTCCCACTCGGAAACGGTGTCGCTGCATTGAATGTCGAGGGGGCGAGACGGCTTTACAACATGCGGAGGGGGTTTCATGGCTTTACAGCCACAGATTGGGGAGTGCTCGGACAGCGGCTTGGACCCGCGACCTTCGAGTGCGACTGAGAACATCCCACCCGCCGACGTTCGAAAGACCTTTAGCGCGGGCGCATACGAGTCGTCTGGCAAGGTCAGGACGTTCCGGGTGCTGCGTTCGTTGGCAACTGATTTCCCGGCCACCTATCGCAAGATCATGTTGCGCAGGCCGAGACTGGTGCTCGCCAGCAGTGGCATACACAGGGAGCAGAAAGCAGTCAGGAGTGGAATAAAGCAATACCAGGCAGATCAAACGAAGGGCTATCATCGATTTCTGTTACGCCGCAACGTCCACCGACTCGAGAAGGGCTTGATCTCGTGGCCTCGGCGTTCCGAGTTTGCTTCCGACTACATCGGAGTCACGGTGGCCGCGGCGGTTCGTGTTTACGGCGCCGAAGGCGACGCTCACCGCGATGCCGAGGCCCAATGGGTCCTCGCGGTTTTGGCGTCCTACTTTGAGGCAACCCGCGAGGCAGAGTCCCCCGCGATCCGTTCAGCAGAATCCGACTTCTTGAAGACCTTCGGTCCAGAGGTCAGCCGACAAGACCTATCTGACTCAGGCCCGCATCACCACTCCATTGACGTTGAGAAATCCGGTATTGACATCGAAGCCTTACGTCGGCTTGCGGTCGGCAGACGGTCCGTGCGGTGGTTCGAAGACCGCCAAGTCGATCGTGCGGTCATCGATCGCGCAGTTGAAATCGCTTCAGAATCCCCCACCGCCTGCAACCGCGCTCCCTACAGGTTCGAGTTCATCGACACGCACCCGGGCGTCCAACGAATCGCCGAGTGCGCAATGGGCACCGGTGGCTACGCTCACCAAATCCCCGGCATAGCCGTGGTTATCGGGGATCTATCGGCGTTCTTTCATGAACGAGACCGGCACCTCATATACATCGACTCATCCCTGGCCGCGATGGCATTCGTCTACGGCCTGGAGGTCCAAGGTGTCGCATCGTGCATGATCAATTGGCCCGACATTCCCGAGCGCGACGCCCGCATCCGTAAACATCTTAATCTAGCCAATACCGAACGAGTCATTATGTTGATCGCCTTCGGGTACGCAGATCCGGAGAGATTGGTTGCATTGTCAGCCAAAGGTAACATTGACGCCATCAGGTCGTTCAGCGAAGTATAGAACAGGCATAACAGTTGAAAATAACCGAAGATAGCCGCAAGATTCTCATAATCGGCACTGATTTTCGCAATCAGGGCGCATATCTGATGATGATCGCCGCCATCCAGGAAATTACGCGGCGATTCCGGGGCACGCCGGTATTGAGCGCAAAAGTCGGAAATATGCTCCAACGGCGGCGCGTTGGTGCGCTCACAATGCTGCCCATGTCGGCGCGTGTCCCACACACCGAATTCTCAAAAGGTCTATGGGCGAAAGGCGATATAGTCGACTACCGCGACATCGATATCGTCTTAGACGCCTCTGGTTTCTTTTACTCAGATTCGTGGAAGCAGTTCGTCGACGGCAGATCCAAAATACTTCAAACATTTGGCGAACTCGGTACTCCAATCTTTTTCCTACCCCAAGCCTTCGGACCGTTCGAATCTACAGCTGAGACATCCGCAGCCGCCCTTTCGACTGGCAAGATTGTCTTTGCACGTGACCCCACCTCGCTTACCCATGTTAACGCTCTGGTTGAGAGGTTCGATATCTCCGCTTCCGTGGAGTCCGCACCCGACTTCACATGTCTTGTCAAGGGTCACGACAGTGATTGGCATCAGCTTTCAGGGGCGGTACCCGTAATCCCGAACTACAACATAGTGGCGCGCGCGCGGACAGCCGAAGATGCGAAAAATTACATCCGGAACCTCGTCGAATTTGCCTTAGCTGCACGAGCTGCCGGGCGGCAGGTATATGGTCTGTCGCACGAGGGCAGGAAGGATACCCGAATTCTGAAGGAAGTTGCTCAACAAGTCGGCAATTTCCAGGTCGTTGACGGCTATAACGGTGTGCAGCTTAAATCCCTTCTAGGGAGTTCCCCCTATGCCGTAGTCGGCAGGTTCCACGCCGCAGTCAGTTGCCTCACTCAGGCGACACCATTGATCGCGCACGGGTGGAGCCACAAGTACCAGCATTTGATGGAAGATTTCCACCATGAGAAGCGGTTGCTCGATCCATTCCTTCGTTTGTCTAGGGACGAGGTTGCCGCCCACATCGAGGAGCTGGAGGGCTTTGCCGGCGCTGAAGTCGACGATCTTAAACGCTGCGTTGACTCTTACCGCAGTGGATCGGTGAATATGTGGAATCAGATTGAGCAGGCGGTGTCCTCCTGACACGCGTCGGTGTCAAATCCCTGTGCGCCGCACCGAGGTCTGCGACATCGGCTCCTAGGGGTTTGAGTTTTCGTAACCTAGTGCGAATTACGTTGGTCGCGTCGATACTTGAACGTCCGGTTATGGCAGAGGACGGGACTTAGGTGTCGTTCTCGTCGGCCTACAAGAAGTTGAATCGGCCGTTCTGCGTAACGTTCTGCCGTATCTCGGCTGGTGCCATGTCGCTCCTTACCGCTCCGGTACTGGCTAGGGTGTTGGGTCCCGACGGCAGAGGTCTCGTTGCGACCGCGACAGCAGTGCTCCTCCTTAGCCCACTGCTGTTGTCATTGGGACTACCTACGCGCGTGAGAAGACTGGTAGTCGAAGATGGCGATCTCCGTGGTGTGGCGTGGGCGGTCAGGAAGATTGCCGGCATCGCACTGTTGCCAGCATGTCTGCTTGCCGTATTCCTGCCAGACCTGCTCCTACCTGACTCCAGTCACACTGTGCAGATTGTGTTCGCGGCCGCGCTTGTGACGACGCCGGCAAGCATCGTCTGGATCTGCGACGTCCACATCCTCCTCGGCCGGGGGGATTACTTGGCTTACGGGGCTCTCAACCTCGCCCCGAGTGTTTCGTTCGCCATATGCGTCGTGGGGTTCGGACTGAGCGGCATGCTGACGGTATCGAGCGCGATTGGCGCATTCGCTGCGGCCAATGTTCTCAATGCCGTGATCGTTGGGTTCTTTGTGCGTCCGAGAGTAAAGCCGCCCCGATACCCCGCCGTCACGTTAGCTAAGTCGAGCATGCCGTATTACGGTGCACAACTTGCCCAGGCTGCTGCGTTCCGCCTTGACCAGGCCTTGATCGTGGCCCTTATGGGAGCCCAGACTGCGGGGCTCTATTCGATCTCAGTTACGATCAGCCTCATACCTGTCGCATTTGCCCAGGGTCTCGGTGCGTATGCATTTCGTGTTGCGGGATCCGGCAACGCCGACATCGTTCCTTTGATCCGCGCCTCAGGCATTCTCGGGTTCCTACTGTCCGGTGCGTTAGCATCACTCGTCCCATTCGCCGTGCCCCTCGTGTTCGGCGAGGCCTTTGCCGCGTCCATACCTTCTGTTTTGATCGGGTTAATTGGTTCTGTGGGACTCGTTTTCGGTTATGTAGCGTGTATGTGCCTAGCGGGTCAGGGCCGAGGTGGCGCTATGACTTTGTGCCAGGTGGTCGGCTCCGGAGTGGGGATCGCGGGCTTAGCGATAGCCAGCGCGTTGGGCGGGGGCGCTTCCTCTGCGGCCTGCGCTTCGGCCCTCGGATATTGGGTGACGGCCATATTGTCCCTCTTCGCCCTTAAGGTACCGGGCGCCGCGCTGGTGCTGCGCCGAGATGACTTTGCTTTAATCCCTAAGATGCTTTTGTCGCGTTCGTAGCGGTGGCCCCCATCAGTGAGGGGTCATGGCCTACTGCGCGATATTGCAAATTGCAACACTCACTTCGGGTCTGTTGGCCGAATAGGTGGTCGGAGTTGACCTAGCCTGTGTGCGCGGGCTGAAGCGATGTCGTGCGCATCGCTCGCAACCGCGTCAACGGAGTGGCGATTGACCAGATCGCGACCTTCTTCAGGTTTAACCGTCCCCGGTATAGCGCAGCCCGCGATCGCACCAGGAACGGGATGCGTAGTGCAAGCGGACGCGCACCATCGCTGCCGTCCGCGCCGCGGCGATACCCGAATCTGATTGAGCGCTTGCCGACGGGGTGAGTTCTAGTCAACGTCGCAACATCGATGGGCTCTTGGACGTTAGCAGGGCTTCGAATAGATCGGCCGGGCAACGGTCTTGGAGGACCATGCAGGGACGGTTGTTGAGTTCTCCTTCGACGGCCATGAGGTGCGCTGGCGAATGACCGATGAGGCTGACGCCCTTGGGGAAGTAGTCGGGCAACAGTCCGTTGGTGTTCTCATTGGTGCCGCGTTGCCAGGGCGAATGGGAGTCGCAGAAGTAGATGGGTGTGCCCAGCTTGGCGGCGGTAGTGAGGTGGCGGGCCATCTCGGTGCCCTGGTCCCAGGTGATAGACCGCAGCAGCAGCGCCGGTGGCAGATCCTGCATACGGGCTACCAGGGCGGCGTCCAGGGAGTCGGAGTCACTGCGCGGAAGGTGCACCAACCGCACCATCCTGGTCTGGCGCTCGACCAAGGTGTCGATCGCCGAGCTGTGGTTGTTTCCGACGATCAAGTCTCCCTCCCAGTGCCCAGCCTCGGATCGGTCGTCCACCGGAAACGGACGGTCGTGAATGGTGAGCATTGGCTGTTGGAACCGCGGTCGCCGGCGCTGCTGATGCTGGTGTCCTCGGCGATGATCGCGACCGGTACGTAGCGGTGAACGACGGTGCGGTGCCAGTCGCGTGGGTGTCGCAGGAACCGCGAATTCGTTTGGTAGACAGCTTGATAGATGCTCTCGTGGGACAACCGCATTGACGGGTCGTCTGCGAAGCGCAATCGAAGGTGACGGCTGATCTGTTGCGGGCTCCACCGCTGGAGCAGCAACTCGGTGGCCGCGCTGCTGAGCTGCTCATTGGTGTCGACCCGGCGTCGATGGTGACGTGCTCGTCGCGCGGTGGCTCGTCGATGGGCATCGAAGGGTTGATATCCGCGGCCTGCTGGTGCGTTGCGCCGCAGCTCCCTCGAAATCGTCGACGGCGCACGACCGAGCCGGCCGGCAACCGCCCGCAGACTCAGCCCGGAGCGACGCAGATCAGCGATCTCGATGCGCTCATCCTGCGACAGGTATCGCGTGTTGATCTCGCGGACTTCCAATGGATCCAGCGGCGGGATGAACCCGACCTCCACGCCGTTGCGGTAGGTCTTGTAGCCCTTGGTCCAGTTTGTCGCCGCGGACCGGGACACGCCGACCTCGCGGGCCGCGGCGCGCACGCTCCACCCCCGCGCCCGCAACTCCATGAACCGTTGACGCTTGGCCGACTGCGGACGACGCCCCGGCCCCTTCTTCACACGACGAATTGATGTCAACACAACCTCCAGAACCTAGAGAAGTGTTGCGACAACCCCTAGAAACCACCCGGTCGAAATCTAGGCCAGAGGAGCGACGGCGAAAAGTAGGCCACGCCACGTGGTCAATGGTTATCTTTATACGGACGGGTACATCCCTGACACGTTGTTGTCAGCACATTGCTGAAACTTCTTTCGGTGCTGCGGTTTAGGGGTTCTTGCGCTGCCTGCCGCGCTTCTTCCCTTGCCGCCATAGGCACCCACCGGCCCGAGGACCATTTCGTGCACGACGACTGCGGTGGCGCGGTTGAGTACCACGACGTGGACGGGTGCGGCCTCAAGGACGGTCACGCGTTGGCCTTCCAGTGCTGCCCGACGCCGACCTTGCGCCTGCGACAGATGACGCTGCGCGTCGGGCCAACCATGAGCACCCGTGGTCCGGTCTTAGGTGGAGGACGCGGATCGTCGCGGCCGACCTCGGGAAGCGCTTGGCGGGCCTCGACCGGCAATTGCCGTCTGATCCCTTGGTGGGGCCGCTTGTGGTTCGTAGTACCAACGGAATGATCGCACGGCGCTTGGAGTTTGACGACCGTCGCGGCCGGTCCATGGTCGCCGTAGAAGCACTCGAAGGTGCGATGTTAGAGCTTTCAGCTTGCCGTGTCTCTGGGCGTGAGCAGGTCGGGAGCCGAGTTGGCGGATGCCCGTGGCGGCCAAGCGTTGCTGGAAGTGCACGGGTTGATGGCCGTCGCGGGAGACTGAACTGAGCGCCGTTGTCGCTAATGAGTTTGGCGCGGGGCGCCGGGCTCGCCGATGGTGGTCTTCGTGGCCCGCCGTGCCGCGGTGGCGGTGAAACGCCGTGCCGCCGCAGAGGGGCGTGTCTCATTGACATGTAAGTGGTTGGGCCTGAACGGTGGTCAGGAATGCTTGCCACCGGACAGGAGTGAATCGCTTTGTCTCGTTCTGAATCGTCTGCCGATGAGGCGGCGGCGAAGTTGGCCCAGGTCTCGGCCCGGCCGAAGTTCATGCCGCCTAGGGTGAGGACGGTGGCCACCGCGGGCTCTCCATGCATGCGCTGACCAGACCGGCAAGGCAGCAGCCCCACGCATTGTGATTTACAGTTAGGCCCTGTTGTGTCTTCGGGGGGGTCATGACTACACACGCTGGAACGCGGGTTTCCAACCGTCTTGTGTTCGAGATGGCTAAGCGTCCTGATCTACAGGGGATGCGCGCCGTGGCGGTGCTCGTCGTGTTTGCCGACCATTTGTTCGGCTGGCCGTCGGGCGGGTTCGTTGGCGTCGACGTGTTCTTCGTACTGTCCGGTTTCTTCATCACCGGACTGCTCTTGAAGGAGCGCAGTCGAACCGGGGAGTTGTCGTTCAAGAACTTCTACGTGCGGCGCGTGAAACGCATCCTGCCGTCAGCCCTGCTCGTGCTCGTGGTCACCGTGATCGGCGCGCACCTACTGCTGACAGCCACCCGCGCCAAGTCGACGCTGCTCGACGCCCTCTGGGCCGCAGTGTTTGGGGCGAACATCAATTTCGAGATGCAGGGCACGGACTACTTCCAACAAGACCAGCCACCCTCTCCGATTCAGCATTACTGGTCGCTGTCCATCGAGGAGCAGTTCTACTTCGTGTGGCCGTGGGTGCTGCTTGCGCTGTTCGCCATCACACGGAAGGCGAGCCGCCGCGGCCACGGTTGGACGCGGCACTGGGCGCTGTTCGGCAGTATGTTCCTCATCGTCGCCGCCTCGTTCACGTGGGCGATGCTGCTCTCAAGTACGGACCCGAACGCGGCCTACTTCTCCACATTCACCCGCATCTGGGAGTTGGGTGTGGGCGCGCTCATGGCCATCGCGGGCCCGTGGCTGACCCGCATCCCCGATCAGGCCCGCCCCGTCCTGGCCTACGCGGGTTTGGCGGGTGTGGCGGCGTCGTTGTTTCTCATCGACTCAACGGTTCAGTTCCCGGCACCGTGGGCTGCGCTGCCCGTCCTGTCCACAGCGTTGGTGATCGCCGCGTTCCACGGTGGTCAGGTGCGTCACGTGCCGATGCTCACTAACCGCGTCGCGGAATGGTTCGGCGACACCAGCTACACCCTGTACCTGTGGCATTGGCCGGTGATCGTCTTGCTTGTCGCCGTCATCCCAGAAGGCCCCCTGTTCTACGCGCTGGCGATCATCCTGGCGCTTGGACTGACCGCGATCACCTACCACTTCTACGAGAACCCCATCCGCAGATCTGACTGGCTGCTGGACCCGCCGATGAAGACTCAGCGGTGGCAGAGACCCAGACTCAGCCTCACGGCGTGGAGCTTCATAGGGTTCGCGTTGTGCGCCATCGTGATCGTCTCAATTGTTGGTATCCGCTTCAGCGACATGCGGGCGGTCGCCGAGCAGGCCGACGAAGAATTCGTGATCGAAGTACCGCCACCGTTGGCGCCGGCGCCGGTGAACGCGTCCCGGGTTGTCACCCCGCCCGTTGCTTCTCTCCCCGGTAAAGACCCGTGTTTCGGCGCGCCGGCCATGACGAATGCTGAGTGCGCGCTGCGAAACCCCGACGTGGAGTTGACCCCGAGCGTTGACAAATTCGCCACCGACGGGGGGTCGCCGACCTGCTGGACTCCGAAGGATCAGCCACTCAACTCATGCACCTACGGCTACGACGGGCCTGACGCCACTCGAATCGCCCTTGTAGGCGATTCCCACGGGGCGAGGGTTCTGGTCGCCATCGCGCCGTATCTGGAGCCGTACAAGTGGCAGCTCACCACCTACCTCGGGTGGGGATGCGCCTGGCAGGAGCCAGCCCAGGCCCCGTGCGCGACAGCAATGGACGACATCAACCGCGCCCTGCTGGAGCAGAGATACGACCTCGTTGTGACCACGGCGTCACGCAACGGTGGAGACCCCGCCCACTACGTTCGGGCGTGGCGGCCTGTCGCGGCGGGCGGTGCGCGCATAGCCGTCCTGGCCGACAACCCGGCCGTCAGCGAGGAGTCCATCAACTGTCTCACGCGAGTCAGTTTCGGGGCCGACACGACCGGCGAATGCGCGACACCGCGAAGCGAAGCTTTGGAGAGACGCGACCCGCTCGAATTCGCCGCTGAACGGACTCCCGCCGCCACACTGATCGACCTCACCGCTTACTACTGCACGGAAGACCGCTGCCCCTCTGTGATTGGCGATGTGATCGTCTACTCCGATGTCGGAGGCCACCTGACGGCCACCTACATCAGAACGCTGGCGCCGGCCATCGTGGAAGGTATTCGACAGGCGCTCAGTGCCCCTCGGTGACCGGAACTTGCTCGGTGAGGCGCTCCGCTAGCGCCCCTCCGTGCGGCGAGCCCCACAGGTGGTTCGCGAAAACGGTGAGTACCGCGACCATCCGCAAGCCCTGAATGTCGAGGCGCTGGCCAGATTGCGCGCGCCGCTACCGCCGTCGTGTGTAGGTTTGGCTGACGCGCCGTTATACCTGCACCAGTCGAAGACTGATCAGCGATCAACCCAGTCTTGCCGGTGATCGTCCGATCATGCCTGTTCCGCGCGAACCTCTACGTTTGGGCAAGTGTGATGGCAATGGACGAGGATGGATGGTTTTTGCAAGACTTGTGACGGTTTCTGCGCGTGGCTGAGCAAAGTGGATGGCGTTCGATCGTGCAGTCATCTTTGTTAGTCCTGGAGTCCGCCGGCGGTGGGAAAGGCCGTGCCCATTGATGTCGAAGACCGTGTCACATCCAATCGAAAGGTTGCTGGTTCGAGTCGAGCCAGAGGAGCAGGATGGGTCCCTGGCCCGGTCGGCAGACGATCGGGCCAGGGACGAAAGTAAACGCGAGTGGTGACGACGGTTGAAAAGTAGGCCAGAACCGACGGTGAAAGTAGGCCACGTGGTCGTGGCCTACTGTGCCGTGTTGTCGGCTCTGGCGGAGGGCAGTGCGTTAATTCCGGAGTATTTGAGCACATAGCTGGGCCTTTCAGAGTCAGGCCTTCGGGTGGTGAACGATGCGGTCGATCATCGCAGCGGCGAACACATGATCTCCGAGCACGTCGCCCTAGCAGGCAGACGTCAGGTTCGAGTTCAGGATCAGCGAGGCGTGTTAGTAGCGGTTGGATACCAATAGAAGAGGTTCGCGGCATCCTGCTCGTACGGGATGTAGCCGACCTCGTCCACGACAAGCAGACTGGTGCGCCGCAGCTTGACCAGTTCGGGGGGACTCTGCCGGCGTTGTGGGCGGCTCTGAGGCGGGCGACCCAATCCACCGCGGTGGCGAACGCGATGCGATGACCGGTCTGGGCGCCTTGACCCGCCAGTCCGATCGCGAGGTGGGTCTTGCCGGTTCGGGCGGCCCGAGCTGCACGACGTTGGATGCCTTAGCTAGGAACGCGGCCCAGTGCCCAGGTGGGCGATCAGTCCTCGCTGACCGCCGGTTGATGATCGAAGTTGAAGTCTTCTAACGACTTTCGGGTCGGCAACCCGGCCGAGCGGATGCGGGTCGCCGCGCCAGAGGCTTCGCGAGCCGCAACCTCTTGCGACAGTACCGCCACGAGATACTTTTCATGGATCCAGCCAGCGTCGCCTCCACAAGACGGGACTGATCGACCGCAGATTCATCCGCCCGCCTCGCCGAGCTCGGACGAGGGACCACCAGCAGGGTGCTTCGTTACGACACTCCACTCAGCTGTGTAATGCGCGCTGAACTTTCAATCGCCGTTCACCACGAGAAAGAACCACCGAGACCACCTCCCCGACGGACGTCGCTTAACAGTGGCCTGCGCCCGGGTCGGGACCGTCAGCGACGTTAGCTCTGCAGGAGCGCACGCCCCTAAAGCGCTGAAAAGAGCGCCAATCGGCGCCCTACTCGCGGTTTGCCAGTTCTCCCGCTAGTATCTGTTTCAGCTACGGGGGGAGCTAATCTATGACTTCAGCGTTGGGCTGGTTTTTGCGGCACTCACGCCGTCCAAGGCGCCATCCGGCACGTCCCAATCAGCGACTCGACATTCAGGGTCGAAGGATGGTCGCTCTTCTCACGGTCTTCGCAAATCAGCTACGGGGCTGGCCAGGTGGGGGCCTCATTGGCCTCGACGTGTTCTTCGCGATTTCAGGGATCCTGATCACCGGAAACCTGGTCCGATCGGAACTAGCAGGCAACCTGTCATTCAGGCATTTCTACTGGGTTCGCGCGCGACGGATCATTCCTGCCGCCAACGTGGTTCCGCTTCTCACCTACTTCGTTTCGACGCTCGTCCTATTGCCGCTTAGATCCCATCAGCTAGCCGTCGATACTCAGTGGACCTCCCCGCACCTTGCCAACCGCAATAGAACTCGGAAGTAGCCGACCTATGGCCGGCATCGCGCGTCCAGTCATTCCGAGAACGGTTCGGAAGGCATACCATCTGCACGCGGGTCGACACCTATACGAGGACATCGCGCTTCTGGAACGGGCAAATGCCTCACCCGAGGCGCCCCTCCTCGGAAGTGCGCCCGCTGACGTTTCCATGACTACACACGGCAATCGGATCAAGTCGGTGCACCTGGCACTCGAGTCGATCGGTCGCGGCGACGTGCTACCGCGACGGATGATCCTGTGGCTCGATGACCCAGACGCATTCGCTCATTTGCCATCGACCCTGTCTCGGCTGCAGGCAAGGGGATTGGAAGTTCGACTGACCAGTAACTTCGGTCCCCATACCAAATACTGGCCCTACGTCAGTTCTGGCGGATGTGGTCCGGCGTCAGCGCCCACCCTCGTGACAGCGGACGACGATGTGATCGTGCCACGATATTGGCTCAAACGTCTCTTGGGCCGCGCGCAGCCAGCGACTTTGACTGCCTATCGGGCCCACACTGTCGGACTGAAAATGGACGGGTCGTTTGCGCCGTACAAAGATTGGAAGGAGTGCTGGACTTCTAGGGCTAGTTTTGCCCACTTTCCTACCGGAGTGTCGGGGCTGGCCTATCCACTTGAGATGCAAGCAGCCCTGCGAAGCGCTGGGACTCAATTCTTGGAGCGAGCGCCGAGCGCCGATGACATCTGGCTCCACCACATCAGCGTCAAGGCGGGCATCCCTACACAACAAGTATTTCGCTGCCCACTCGAGTTTCCTTTAATACCGAACAGTCAGAGCGAGGGGCTCTATATTGCAAACATCCATCAATCCAGAAATGATGACCAGATTGCCTCAACGTACGACACCGTCTCCCGCCAACGCATCGTACAGGCGATTGCGACCTGACCAATCAGAATAACGACACCGCTATTCTTCGATATCAGTCGCCGCCTTCAGGATACCGGAGTGCTAGATCCTGGATAGCGACCTTGCCGTGCGAGTTGACTTCATCGCCATCGGAGAAGTCTTCCACATGCCCGATTGGCCTATTCTTAGGCGGCTAATTTGAACGACCCTGCACAATGCCCAAACAGCCTATCCAGCTCCCCAATCGACCAGACCCTGAATTTAAATACACTTTCGCTGCATGGTTTCGAGAAGAGATCATTGGCTGAACCAAGAACTTTCAACTCCACGGTTCCGCCCGGCTGCATCGAGCCAATTCACGTGGGTTCCACTGCAAATATCACTGCGATCGCGGTATTTATCCCACACGTTGGCAGAGCAAAAGGTCATACAGCCCTGCCAACAAGCCTGCCAAAAAAGCGGCGATCAAGTATCCAGGCGGTTACCCCGTAGCTCGCCAAGCCTAGTGCCAGCGAACCTAGCAGCGAAGCCCAATCAGACCCAAAACCGCCGCCCAGCCGGATCCCACCCATCACTAGCAGCTGCACTACACCAGCAACGACAAGCCACCTAAACTCGAAGAGAAGATTCCGCACAGTCATATTGATGAATCGAAGTCCCACCGACAACGGGACATAGGCTTGGACATTGGTAGCAATAGCCACACCCCAGGCGATGCCAATCGGACCCCACGCTGCTCCCGCGAGAACCCCGACCGTGAGAGCCGCCGTGGCAGCTAAAGTGACGCGAAACAGCTCTTTGGTGTGTCCCGTCGCTTGGTATAAGTATCCCAATGCACTAGTAACCAGCCGAACAGGCCCGCCGATACAGAGAATTGAGACGATCAGCGCCATTGGCTGCCACCGAGGTTCGAACAAAATGCCGATGACGTACGGCGACGTAACCGCGAACGCAATCGAGACCGGCAAAAATATTGCCGTGCTCGCAAATGTGGTCCTCAGCCATCGATCCCTCAGTGCGGCAGTATCATCCCGTACTTGAGCGAGCATCGGGAATAGGACTCTCCCGACGACTGCGCCGACCTGAGTCAACGGTGCTGAGAATATGGAATAAGCGCGTGAGTAGATACCCACCTGTTGGGGAGTGCTGACCACGGTCAGGACAAGAATGTCAAAGTTCTTCGTTAGATAATTCGTCACATTGAACGCTAGTATCGAACCGCTAAATCCCCACAGTGCGCGAACGTCTCCAATGGTCGGTCTCGCCGTAGGGACATACCGCGTCGCAACAGCTAGCGCAAACGACATCAGTAATGCAGTCACAACCGGACCTATGGACAGGCTGATTACCCCGAGACCTAGCCAAGCGAGGTAGATTGAGGCCATCGCACCGGCTAGATTGGCAGTGAATTCGATGGCAGCGAGGCGACCTAGCTGAAGGCGTCTCTGCAGCAATGCAACTGGGACAACAGTGATGGATAGCGCAAACGAGCTGCCAGCCACGGCCAACGCAACCGCTAGGTCCTTATATTCAAGTATCAACTGGGCAGGGTAGGCGACGGCCGCGATCATTCCCGCGGACGTGACGCCGACAGCCGCATTAAGCCAGAATGCGCTCGCAAAACGCGAAGCCGACGGGTTCGCATCGTGAACTAGAGCCGATTGGAGGCCGAAATCGTTGACGAGTGTCGACAGCGTCACCACGATCGCTACAATCGCGTAAGTACCGTAATCGGCTGGCGAAAGCCACCGCGCCGCAATGACAAATGTAATGAGTTGCAGGCCTTGGATGCCGACCCGGCTCATGCTCGTCCATAGCATGGCCAATCGCGCGGTGGTCGAGAGCCTCATGCGTGCGCCACCGGTCTCAGCACCGTCGTTGATATTCGATCACCCCTGCACTTAGCTTGCTCCCCGCGCGGCGCTAGTGGTCGTCCGTGTCGACAATGAATCGTCAAGCACACCCCCCGTAGCAGCTCGACAATCGGACTTGCCCCCTTCAGCCCTATTAGCGTGGCCGCCGCATCATTCGAGCCGACCCGAATCACTACGTCGGCACCGGCCATCTCGCCCACAGACCTCTCTTCTATCTGTCGACGCATAGTGCCCAGCCGAGCGTATTACAGATCCTTGGGGACTGTCCGTCTCGGGCCCGTCGGGTGAGCCCCTGTGGTGCTCCAATCGTTACGGGACTCTGTCGCCCGAGTGTTCGGGCAGAAGAATCGACAACCGGCTTGGCATCGGACTAACGCTGCCGGCATGCGCGGGGCAGATCATCCGCAAGCGCGCCGAGGGCAACACACTCCTTGGAGCCGGGCAGAAATTAGCCGAAGTTTGCCAGCACTTGGAGCCGGCGGAATCGACGCGCATCGCTAGCGCTGACGCAGTACGACGGTATGTAAGCCAACGAGGCCGAACGGACCAGGGACACCGAGCCCGAGAACGTAATCAGTACAGCTAAATCAGTTGACGGAGTGCACGCTCGTAATCCCGGCAGATGGTGTCCCATGAGTAAAGTGCCTCCGCCCGTTGCGCGTTCGCCAGCGAGGCCCGCTCTTTCTCCTCCTCGTGGCTCATCAACTTGAGCAACCCGTCACGTATAGAGACGGCGTTTGGCTCGACGAACAGACCCGCTTCTCCGAGTACCTCGCGGTTGTAGACCGTGTCTCGCGCAACTACCGGCGCTCCTGCGGCCATGGCCTGGACCAACGCAGGATTTGTCCCACCGACACTGTGGCCGTGGAAGTAAGCGCCAGCGTGCTGCCAGAGAGCTAGGAGCAACGAATCGTCGCTGACGTGGCCGAGCCACTTCACAGCCGAACACCGGTCGGCCAGGGCCTGCGCAGCTCTATCAAATTCGCCGCCGTAACCCGAACTGCCAACAATGACGACAGGGTATTGCTCCGCCACCCGTGGGACGGCTTCAAAAAACTCCGGCACTGTGTTTTCTGGAACGAACCGGGCCACCATCAGTACATACCCTCGATGATTCAACCCATCGGGGACCTCGGACGGTGGCGGCACATCACCGCCGTACGGAATGAAGTGCCCATGAGCACGGAAGTGGATCCGCCAGTAATCCTCGATTGCGCGTGCATCGAAGACTAACGAAGACGCAAAGCGTGCGGTGCACTTAGCGCCCGCTTTGAACACCCTCTTGGCAGCGCCATTCCATTTCGCTCTTTCCCACTCAATACCGTCCACATTGACCAAAGTGGGGATTCCCCGGGCCTCCAATAAGGGTAAGAAAAATCCATTAGCCACATTCATCACAAGTGCGACGTCGGGACGCTTCCGTGCTGCGTCTAGGGACGCTGTCAGGCCGTACGAGAGTGTACTCAGGCTCTTTGTCTCGAGACCCCGAGTTGTGGGACGCGCGACGCGCGTGTCCCCCGTGTCCACCGTCGGACGACTCGCCGACCTGCCATAAACTGTGACGTCCCACCCCATGTCGCATAATGCTGGCGCTAGTTTCCGCACGGCGGTTTCGAAACCTCCGTAATAACTTGGATAGCCGCGGGTCCCAATAATCGCAACTGAGGGCACATTTCTCCGATCTACGCTCAAACGCTCGGGGTGAGTTCACGCCTTATCGGCAACGACTCCAGCATTCCAACTGTTCGTACGATTAAATTGCAATCGCATTCCGAACGCGTCCGTGGGCGGGTTGGCCGTACCGGGTTGACGCTGGGTACACAGTCCGACAATGACTGCCAATCCGAATGACACCGGGATCGACTCGGGAGCCGCGACAACAAAAGCGAACACAAGGAAGGTGACTCCTGCCGCAACCCCGAATCGAGTAGGATCGTTCTTTGGTCGCACGGCGAATAGCAAGCACAAACACAAAGCTGCGAACAAAAGGCCCTGTACGATTCCGCCTTCCACAGCATACTTCAGAAACGTGTTGTGACTAGTTACGTGGTCGCCACTCGCGAATAATGGCTTCAAGGTGTCTCCCGAAGAACCGGAACCATTCCCCATAAGAGGCGAACGACTGATCATATCGAGGCTATCGGACCACGTCACAAATCGCTCGGTGAACCTGCTATCGGACAACCCGCCCTCCAACATAAGGCGAAGTGCCGTGAAACGGTAGGCATACTCCCGAAGCGGATTCAAATAGAGAATTCCAAGCACGCACAGTGCAGCGAGTATCAATAGACGCTTTGCCCATCGTTGGGCGGACCCGGTAACAAACATCATGACCAAAGTTCCGATTGCGAGCGCGACAAGACCCGTCCGCACCTGCGAAAGGTATATGCAGGATAGTCCCACAACCGCAGCAGCAATACGCACCCATCTCTGGGTTATGACCACACGCGGTGCCAACGCTGTCAGGAACAAGAAGACCCCTGCCATGGATACGTGAAACGGCCCGGCAAAGAGCCCTTGCATTCGTTCGACACCGCTTAGAAGTGACGTGTACCGGTCTGCTCCGCGCGCAACAGATCGCTCAACCGACGGCAGGAAAAGGTGTACGAACAGCGACGCCGATGCGGAAACGAACACACACCACCACACCAACCGCAGACCGGACAGCCGAGATCCGCGCCACCCCAGCCCGATCGCGAGACCCAATAACATGGTCGCCGATTTGCGGAAGCCGAGAAACCCTACCGTCAGTGAAGGCACATTCGGATGGAGTAGTTCCAGAGCGGCAATGACAAGCATCAGGCCTACGAGCACGAGCAGCCCTATGTTCGTCGTATCGTCTACGGGCTTCGAAGTGAAGACTACGAATGCAGCCACGAATACTGCAAATAGTGCAATTACGTTCGGCGCGTTACCCAACGGATCGACAACAAACAGCAACGCCACAGCGACCGCGCCGAGTCGCCAAGGCGCCTCGCGCATCGAAATGGCAGTCACAACACCAACCTAAGCCCGATGGCGTCCGCGATGGTCTGAGTCTTTACTCGCCACGTGAGTTCTGGAGGAATTTCAGCAGGTATCCGGTCGAGCCTTTCGCGGCCGTTGGCCGCTTGGCGCAACCACTCAACTTGCTCGTCGGCCGGTACGACGTGGACACCTTCGGTCAACCTCCGGCCCGCGCCAAGGATAGGCGTGGTCAAGACCTGTAGCCCCGTAGCCCGGTACTCATAGGTCTTGATGACATCGCCGCCCACCTCACCGTCCCCCACCGCGTGCGGGACCCACCCAAGGTCGAAGGTGGCCATGAGGCTGGGAACATCCTCATAGTGGACATCTCCGAGAAGCTCCACGTTGGGAAACCGAGAAAGCAAGCCGCGGTAAGTATCGTTGACGTCTACGAAGTAGCCCGCGAATACGAAACGAATATCCGGGAAGCTCTCACACACTGTACTAATCAATTCTGCGTTCAGGCGCTGTCCGATCTTACCTACGTATCCAACCGTAAACGGCCCGCTGGCCTGTGACTCGGTTGAGAACCGCTCAGGATCGACCCCGTTGGTTAACAGGACTGCGTCTGAGCGACCAAAGCGATACGCCAGATCTAAAGTCGCCTCAGAATTTGCGAATACGTGACTGCTACGATCAAACGCCGCCTTATAAGCCTCGTTGACTTGGTCGCGCACTGATCCGAATTGATAGTGAATCGTCCAATCATCCAGGAGATCAAACGCTACTGCACACCTCCTGCTAAATGGATTACGATCCTCAGGCGCAATCGCCGTGAAAGGGTTCCATACCACTGCCGGCACGTCGGCGAGTCGGCTGACCGGCGGGTAAGAATTCGCGGATCGAACCCACCAGTGCCGCGGGTCGAGTTTTGGGATCTTCCAGCTCATCGTGCTGACTGGACGCGTTCCCGGGGCTATTGAACCCCGTACCCGACGACGAGTCGCGAGGACCCAAGGCTCAGGGCGCGACACAACGTCGACCGTGGACCCCAGTTCGACGGCAAATTTCCCCAACCATTCAATGATGTGGCCGTCGCGGGTTCGGTACCCCTCGTTTGACAGCTTATGCTGCCCATGCATGGGGTATGTTAACGCTAAAGCTGGCATAATCTACCTAATCTCTTCCGCCTCGAAGCTGGCCAGTAACTCCAACTGGGCACCCCCATAATTCACCCTTTATGCGCATACTCATTCTGGATGCGCTAATAGGCAATTCTTCTCAAAGCCGCCGCAATCACCGCACTCACGCCTCCCGCGGCTGTCGGGTGATTATCGCAAAACTTCAGCCGTCCAGCGACTTTGATTTGTCCTCTGCGGAGGGCGGAGCATGCCGCGGCGTTTCTGTTCCATAATAGGAATAGCTGTATCCGTATGATGAGCTCCCGCGCGTCGGCATCATCGTGAAAACAGCTCCCAACACAGGCGCACCGACGCTGTGGAGGCTGCTAACAGCGTGAGTAAGCTGATCCTTTTTCGTACTGCCGTGTCTTGCTATCACGAGAACACCGTCGGCGCCGGCCGCCATGATGGCCGCATCCGTCACTGCCAGCAACGGCGTCGAGTCGACTACGACATAGTCGTACTGTGAACGCAATTCGCTAAGTAAGCGCCTGGCCGATTGCGAACCCAACAACTCGCTTGGGTTCGGAGGAATCGACCCTGACGTCAGTACTGTCAGGCCCGGGAACCTGGTCTTTTGCAGGGCCTCGCCCAGAAGGGCGCGGCCGCTGAGCACTGTGCTGAACCCAACCGGTTGCAAGAGATCCAGATACTGATGCAGCGAAGGGCGACGCATGTCCCCGTCCACTAGCAGTACCTTGTGATCCGCTTCGGCCAGTGCAAGGGCAAGGTTAATTGCCGTGGTGGATTTTCCTTCGCTTGGCACCGAGCTGGTCACCACCAAGACACGAGGTGGGCTGTCGATCGCCAAAAATTGAAGATTCGTCCTTAACTTGCGGAATGCCTCAGCAGTCGCAGCGTTGTCTGTCTCGAACGAAATCGCCGGCTGCTTGCGCCTTTCCTTGTCGAGGGGTATTGCCCCGACTACGCCGACACCTGTTATCTCTTCGAGGTTCTCTCGCGTTTTCACTGTGTTGTCCAGCATGTCTCTTACGAGCGCGAGCGCAATTCCTAGGACCAGGCCCACTCCGAGACCTAGAGCGATATTCCGTGCTGTTTGGGGCACGACCGGTTCTTGCGGAATCGACGCGCGTTGCTCGACAACCACCCGTGCGTCCGGTGTTGCACCGTCCTCCGGCGTCTCGAGTTCACGGATCATGGCGACAAACTCGTCCGAAAGGGTATTAGCAATGTCCCGCGCGCGAACAGGCGATGCATCCAACACGTCAACATTGATCAACACCGTGTCGGGTTTCGCACTGGCCTTTACATTGTGTCGCAATTGATCTGCGGTCATGTCGAGCTGAAGCTTGTCGATAGTGCGTTGCGCCAGGGTCTGCCCCATCAGCAATTCCGTATAAGAAATCACTCGTTCTTGCGAAAAGCGGTTTCCCTGGTAAGCCTCCGCTAACGAAGAACCTGCCGTCGTTGACACAAATAGTCTTGTTGAGGCTTGGTACAGCGGTGTGGTGACCAGACTCATCACCACCGCAACCAGAACAGCTGCGGCTACCGTCACGCAGACGGTTACCCACCTGACCTTAAATAGTTTTAGATAGTCCTGCAGATTCAACGTTGCCCTTCCGATGTTGAGAGCCCCGCACTCCACACGCTACGAATAGCCGGCTTTGCCTGTCCCAAAATGCCGCCTCCGACCACGAGTAGACCCCTTTTGGCTAACCCGAGCACTCTGGCACCGTGACCACAGGGATGACGTCGTCCACCAATGGCTGCACGGGGACGCGTGCGGCACCCGGGGCTGTCGGTTCCGACAGGCGGAAGACAAGTTCCCCTGACTGCCCCGGGGGGATCAGGACCTGCACTTCGAACGACGGATGTCCGAGCTCATTGCTTCGAGTGAACGGCACACGTTCACCGTTGGCGAGCACGCTCACCACGGATGCGTTCGTGGTGGCCAGCAGACGCACCGACGAAACCATGGTGCCGTGTGGCACCTCGAACGGGACGTTGGCGACAAGCCCTTCGGTACCGGCCACATAATCAGGCAGTGGGGCATTCGCCGGCGCGGTGTTGTTCATCCGCACCGTGACAGTCGACATTCTGGTCTGGCCATCACAGCCATCTGCCACGTACTCAATGCTCCGCTGAAGGTAGTAATCCATCTTATTGCCGCCGAGGTTATTGATCACAACGTTGGCATACGGCGCGGGATCGTCAGGTACCACGTGCGCGAGGGGTGTCTCCTCCAGAAGTGCCTGCTCTTCGGGCACCGCGCTCCAGACGGCGATCCGGCGTTCACTGACCGCCTTGCCTAACGCGTCCAGTAGGGCCCGTGGTGACTCGACGGGCGCTGTCACCTTCTGAACTACGAGGTTGGCGATGTCTTGCAGGTAGTTCTTTCGCGCCACCTGGTCGGTGGGGAAACGAACGTACGCGGTCGACTCGGTCAGTTCGACAACATTGTCTCGTGTGACGACCTCCCCGTCCGGCATGGTCACGGACCCAACCGCGCCAAGCACATAGCTGAGCGCGATGGGATCGATCGCGATGACGCCGTCGACATTCATGCCGGTCTTCTGCGCCCACATCGACTTCCAGATCTGTGCAGCATTGGGAAAGTGCGGACTCTGGTTGCTGTTGCGGTAGTCCGTCTTTGGATTGGTGAACCCGTACTGCTGGTTGAATTCCGGGCCCAAGTCGACCGTCGCCACGGCATCCGTCAGTTCGGTGTTCTTCCCGAGATCTTCGACGACAGGTTTCCCGTCCTCGAACCTAAGCACTCCGAAACCACCGAGCAGCCCACCCGTGCCGCGCGCTTCGGCGTTGGTCTGGAAGCCCATGAAATAGGTGCGCGGCCCGTCGGCGCCCATCATCGACGGTACGAGACGTGCCGCCAACGCGGTGTTCTCGAGGAGGCCGGCTAGTTCCGTTGTCTGGTCCTGCAATTGTGAACGCGCATCGCGTAGCAGCGAGAGGTACCCGGGATCTGAGATCCCGGCTGCTTCGGCATCGAGCCGCGCAGCGTCCTCCGACAACTTGGCCAACTGCGGCTCTTCGTCGCGCAGCGCCTGGACGTCGACGCGACCGTCCACATACAACCGGTCGGGTGAGATCGAGACGCCGACGTCGGTGGAGGGCTTCAGCACATCGGCGGCGAGACCGAGCACTACATCGGATACCTGCTGCCCGGTCTTGAACGGGCTGCCCAGCCACGGGATGACCGACGCGATGTTCCACGGCACCGAATGCGTGGCGTCGCGTGCGCTCCGCGCATGTACCGTCGCTTCGTCGGCGAATCGGGATGCGTCTTCGGTGTCACCCTGCAGCAGCGCGTCTTTGGCCTGTTGGGCGCTGGTGCGCGCCTGCTCCAAACTGTCTTTCGCGTCAAACGCGCGCACACCTAGCCAGACACCGAAAGCTATGACAACGACAATCAGCGCCAGAGCGGTCCACACCGCTCCGTGCCGGTCGTGCAGCCAGTGAAACCGGCGCTCGTCGTCGTTTGTTGACAGATCATCGCCATCGTCCGGCCGATCGCCGAACGGACGGCGGGAGAACTTATTCACTTAGAAGGATTCCCGTGGTCGGTGGATTCTCGTTACCTGGGCAGAACACGCAGATGGGACTGCCATCAATGGCAGTCCCATCTGACTAACCGCATGTACGAGGATCAGCAGCCCCGGCTGATCGAGGCCTTAACCGAGAAGTAGGGCCCGAGCGAAACCGTGACACCGAAGATGCAGGCGTCAAAGTTGAGCTGACCGAGCCAGCCGAACCAGCGCTTGACGAAGCCCGGGATCAGCGCCGCGGTGTTGAAGTCAAGGATGGTGGTTTTCGGCGGGGCGTCCGGCCGCGCCGGACCGAACCAGACCCAACCACCTTGCTGCGCAATGGAAGCCGCGCCGAGAACCGGAGCAGCGGCGATGTTGGCCAGTTCGGACATCGCCGGCGCCGTGGGCGCGGGCAGTGCGATGTCGGCGTTGGCAGCGACGGCAGGCGTCAAGGCCGCCGCAGCAGCCACCGCCGTGGCCGCAGTGGCCACCTGGAACTTGGTGCTTACCTTCGACATTTTTGCGGCCACTGTAGCCATATCCCCCTCGTTTCACTCCGGTTGAGTTAGCTGAAAATATGTCAGACTCCCGGGGGCCTGTCAACTGGAACGCGCAAAGTTACGAGATGTTCTCTTCCGACCGGTAAAACCGCCAATCACCAGCGTTTCTTCGTTTCAGGCGTGTTTCACAGCAACCCCCGAGTAAGCCATTTTCGGCCCCAATCCACCGTCGTAGGTGCGACCCCTAGCATGTTTGCTGGCGAGCCATTCTCTTGGCATTTACTCAGGTTCACAGGTTTGTGGACGGAATCTTGACCGTGGCTAGAAGTGCACGGTGGTCGGTGCCACTCACCGAAACAGCCGTGACAGAGGCCACCGCAGCCTGCCGCGTCAACACGTGATCGATGGTGATGACCGGGGGCACCGCGGCGTTCGACGGGAACGTCGGCGCGAGACCCGTCCCGGTGGAGGCAACCGCGTCGCGGTAGCTGTTTGTCAGCAGGTCGCGGAACTGGCGCATATCCGGTGTGCTGTTGAAGTCCCCAGCCGCAATGACCGTTCCCGAGTCCACGGCGTGCGCCAGACCCTCGAGCCTCGATTTGGTCGCCACCATCGCATTTCGCCAGCTGTCGAACGACGCCATCGGGGAGGTGACATGCACGCTGGCCACCGCGACCTCGGCGGATGCGCCTGGCACCTTCACGCGCGCCGCGACCATGCTCGAATTCCAGAAGCGCGTCGGCGATACCGGGGTCAGCGGATGGCGGCTCCATATCCCGTTGCCGCCTGCCTTCGCGGCGGGGAACAGGATCGAATACGGAAACGCCTCGTGGATGCCGGCGACGTGGAAACGGCGCACTGATTCGGCCGTCAACTCCGTCACCGTGACGACGTCGGCGTTGTCAACAGCCAGGCGAACGAACTCGGCAGGCTCGGCGCGCCCGTACCGCAGGTTCGACGACAACACCCGCACCTCGACGTGCTCGCCGACGTCCTGGGCGTCGCCGCCGTAGTACCAGCGCACTTGGATCCCCAGTGACACCACCACGACGACCACCGCCACGATCGACAAGACCGCCCGGCGCTGCAGCACCGCCAGGGCAAGTCCGAGCGTGGCGACGAACACCGTGTACGGGGCGCCCACCGCAATTACCAGCGCAACAACGTTGGTCAGCGGCAGTGCGCGGATCACCAGCGTGATCGCCGAAAACGTCAGCACCGCAACGGTTATGACGAGGAGCAGTCGCGCCTTCCATGAGCACGCCCGGGGCCTTCCGGAAAAAATAAGTCGAGTCCTCCCCCTGTGCCGCCCCCGCGGATGACGGCACGCTATCAAGCACGCCGCACCGCCGCCGGGAACGAGAGGGCCGATGCCCCTCCCCGCCTCGCCAGTATTTCTAAGGGACTAGTAAGGGCCACCCGCGACACCCCGGCAGCACGCCGTTAGCATCAGGAGCTATGACCAGCGTGACTGAGCCGTCTGCCGAGCACGAGATCGACATCCACACCACCGCCGGAAAGCTGGCCGACCTGCGCAAGCGCGCAGCGGAGGCCAAGCACCCGGTCGGCGAGGCCGCCGTGGAGAAGGTGCACGCCAAGGGCAAGCTGACGGCGCGCGAGCGCATCCTCGCGCTGCTGGACGAGGGCTCGTTCGTGGAGCTGGACGCGCTGGCGAAGCACCGCAGCAAGAACTTCGGGCTGGAGAAGAACCGCCCAACCGGCGACGGCGTGGTCACCGGCTACGGCACCATCGACGGCCGTGACGTCTGCGTGTTCAGCCAGGACGCCACCGTGTTCGGCGGCAGCCTCGGCGAGGTGTACGGCGAGAAGATCGTCAAGGTCCAGGAGCTGGCCATCAAGACCGGCCGCCCCCTGATCGGCATCAACGACGGCGCCGGCGCCCGCATCCAGGAAGGCGTGGTCTCCCTCGGCCTCTACAGCCGCATCTTCCACAACAACATCAAGGCCTCCGGCGTCATCCCGCAGATCTCGCTGATCATGGGCGCCGCGGCCGGCGGGCACGTCTACTCCCCCGCGCTGACCGACTTCGTCATCATGGTCGACCAGACCAGCCAGATGTTCATCACCGGCCCCGACGTCATCAAGACCGTCACCGGCGAGGACGTCACCATGGAAGAGCTCGGCGGCGCCCACACCCACATGTCCAAGTCGGGCACCGTGCACTACGTGGCCTCCGGCGAGCAGGACGCGCTGGACTACGTCCGCGACCTGCTGTCCTACCTGCCGCCCAACAACTACGCCGAGCCGCCGCGCTACCCGGCCCCGCTGGCCGACGCCCCGATCGAGGAGAGCCTCACCGACGAGGACCTCGAGCTCGACACGCTGATCCCGGACTCGCCGAACCAGCCCTACGACATGCACGAGGTCATCACCCGCATCCTCGATGACGACGAGTTCCTCGAAGTCCAGGCCGGCTACGCGGGCAACATCCTGATCGGCTTCGGCCGCGTCGACGGCCGCCCGGTGGGCATCGTGGCCAACCAGCCCACCCAGTTCGCCGGCTGCCTGGACATCAACGCCTCGGAGAAGGCCGCGCGGTTCATCCGCACGTGCGACTGCTTCAACATCCCGATCGTGCTGCTGGTCGACGTTCCCGGCTTCCTGCCCGGCACCGACCAGGAGTTCAACGGCATCATCCGCCGCGGCGCCAAGCTGCTCTACGCCTACGGTGAGGCCACCGTCGCCAAGGTCACCGTCATCACCCGCAAGTCCTACGGCGGCGCGTACTGCGTGATGGGCTCCAAGGACATGGGCGCCGACGTCGTGGTGGCCTGGCCGACCGCCCAGATCGCCGTGATGGGCGCCTCCGGCGCGGTGGGCTTCGTCTACCGCCAGCAACTCAAGGAAGCCGCGGCCAACGGCGAGGACGTCGACGCGCTGCGCCTGAAGTTGCAGCAGGAGTACGAGGACACCCTGGTGAACCCGTACATCGCCGCCGAGCGCGGCTACGTCGACGCGGTGATCCCACCGTCGCACACCCGCGGCTACGTCGCCACCGCACTGAAGCTGTTGGAGCGCAAGGTCGTTCAGACCCCGCCGAAGAAGCACGGCAACATCCCGCTCTGATCCGCTGCCTCAGACAAGGATTCACCACCCATGAACCATGACGCCGACATCGTCGAGGTCTCCGATCCGCGCGACCTGACGATCGACGATCCGCGCCAACCGGACCCGCACTTCCAGGTCGTCAACGGCGAGCCCACCGTCGAGGAACTCGCCGCGCTGGTCGCCGTGCTGGCCGGCGCCGGCGGCGGCGCAGCAGCCGACCCGGGCCCGCAGGAACTCAACCCGTGGGGCCATCCCGTCGACAAGCTGCGCTACGACGTCACCAGCTGGCAGCGGGTGACCCTGCTGGAACGCATGCACATGAGGCGATGAGCGCTCGCGCGAAGAGCAGACAAGCTCGATGACGCGCGTCGTGCTCGCGTCGGCGTCCCAGGGCCGGCTCGGCGTGCTGCGCCAGGCCGGCATCGACCCGGACGTGATCGTCTCCGACGTCGACGAGGACGCCCTTCTCGCGTCACTAGACCCTGATCTGCCGCCGGAGGCGGTGGTGGCCAAGCTGGCGAACGCCAAGGCTCTCAGTGTCGCGGCCGAGCTGCCCGAGGAGCTGATGGCCGACTGCGTGGTCATCGGCTGTGATTCGATGCTGTTCCTCGACGGCACCCTGCGCGGCAAGCCCGGCTCCGCGGAAGCGGCTCGCGCGCAATGGATGTCGATGGCAGGCGCGGCGGGCCACCTGCTCACCGGGCATGCACTGCTGCGGATATCCGACGGCGTCATCACCCACACCGAGGTCGACACCGGCAGCACCAAGGTGCATTTCGGCCAGCCCACCGAGGTCGAGATCGCCCGCTACGTCGACAGCGGTGAACCCCTTTACGTGGCAGGCGCTTTCACGCTCGACGGGCTCGGCGGATGGTTCGTCGACCGCATCGAGGGCGACCCGTCGAACGTGATCGGCATCAGCCTTCCGTTGGTGCACCGCTTGGTGCGCCGGGCGGGCCTGGCCATCTCGGACCTGTGGCGCGCGTAGCTCCCGGCGTCAGCAGCCGCGGCTGAAGCCGATCGACAGCGTGCCGTAGGGCCCGATCCGGGCGTTCAACCCCAGGAAGCACGCGGTGAAGTTGATCCGCTCGAACCACCCGAACAGCGGCCGCAGGAACCCCGGCACCAGCGCGAGCGGCGAGAACGTCACCACTGGGGTGTAGGTCGGGCCGTCGTCCCTGGTCTGGCCGAACCAGATCCAGGACCCCTGCTCGGCGAACGACACCGAGTTGATCAACGGCGCCGCCGCGATATCGGTGAGCGCAGGTGCGGCGGGCACCGGGAGGCTGATGTCCGCCTGCGCGGCCACCGCCGGCGTCAGGATCGCAGCAGCGGCAATCCCGCAGGCGGCAGCCCCCACCTGCATCTTCGTTCCGGCGCCCGACATTCTTTCGGCAAAAGTAGACATATCCCCCACACCCTCCCCATTGGATTAGCTACCAGCGTGCTGCCGCGCAGGTGCGATGTCAATCTCAAATGGGGATCTGCGCATGCGTTCTGTGCATGGGGAAATATCGGCTGACCAGTTTGTTTATTGCAGATCGGGGGCCGTCTGCGGTACTCCGCCGATCCGTCGCCGGACCCGCCGACAGGCCCCTGGGGGCACGCGGCAAGTTTGCTGAGTGGCTACTCGCGTTCGGTCGACACAGGTGGAGCCATAATCAGCGGCCAGCCCGCTTCGCCGCGCCGTGCGTAGCGAAGTGAGAATCCGCGTCCGGCTAGGAGCAGCCGCGACTTCCCGGCCGCTTCACGTAGAGGATGACGCGCATCGTCTTCTGCGAGATCGCCCGTCCCGCACTAGGACTCTGGGCGCATACTTCCCAGTTCTGCTGATTGATGACCTCGCGGACGTCCTTGCGGTTGACGAACCGCAGATCCAGCTCGGCGTTACTGGTGGCGGCGTGCAGGGTGCGTACCGCGCGCTGCAGCACCATGGTGCGCACCTCCGGCATGATCAGCGGCGCACTCGCGGTGGGCGCCGGCGCCTGTGCGACCGCCTCGTTGGCCGCCCCGGCCGGCGCCGAGACACCCAGGGTGGCACCGAGCGTCAAACCCGCGGCGATGACGGGCACGAAAATCTTCTTCAGCAACATCAGATCCCTTGGTTTCGAGTCCCTGTCACCTTAATCAACGGCACACAGGCAACTCACAGCCCAAGGTCACGATTTACTTACGAAGCTTGGGTCAGCAGCCGATCGCCGGTCGCGCCAACGCGAACGTGACCGTCCGCGGCTTCTCCCCGACCGGCACGCTGCTGTCGGCCGATGGCGACTGCCCGCACACGACCCAGTTCGTGTAGTTGTAGACGACCTGGTTGAACTGCCGGTCGTAGACGTTGAACCGGACGTTCTTCTCCCCCGCAGCCGCGACCACGCTGTCGACCGCGTTCTGCAGGACCTCCTCGCGCACCGCCGGCATCGTCCAGGTTTCCGCGTCCTGCGCTGCCGCGACCGGTGCGACGACTACCCCGCCTGCGACGAACACCCCTACGGTCGCCGCCGCGACCGCGATGCTTCGCCAATTCCCCTTGAGTTCCATGGGAAAAGCTTAGAGGCAGCGCGGTATCCCGCCAATGGCTTCCATGGCAATCCGCCCGGGCGAATCGCCACGTCCTGCCCTAGGCCCCGCAAGCCTCCCCGCCGGGTCGCTCGACCAACAGCGTCACCGACGTCGTCTTGTCCTTCGACAGCGGGGTGCCCGCCGCCGGTGACTCACCGCAGACCACCCAGTCCTCGAGGTTGTAGACCGCCTCGTGGTTGGGCGCCACCGTCTTGAACGTCAGTGCCTTGTTCTCGACGACACCCTCGACGTCCTGCTCGGCCCTGAACAACATTTCGTCCTTCACGTCGGGCATCACCCACGCCGCGTTGGGTTCCTTGTACTGGATCAGCGCGTCATCGGCGTGCGCTGCCGCCGGTCCCGCGGTCACGACCGCCCCGGCCCCGGCCGCGCAGACGCTCATCGCCGCCGCCACGAATGCTCTGTTCATTGGGGCCCCTTGCTGTCGGTATGGCCTGCTCAGAGTAAGTCCGCCGGCGCTCGGTGGCCGGAATCTCAAGCACACCGGCAGGACTCACCCAGCTATCCCGCAGGTGAAGCCTGCGCCCACCGCGTCACTACCGCGCAGCCACAGAGGTGACATCGCACACGTCAGGTTGCCAAAAGTCGTGAGGCGGGGAAGATAGCGAAGAACTGACACGAACCGCATGACGCGATGCCGGGGGGGCAAATTCGTGGTTACAAAGCTCGATCAATGGCGCGAATCCGAAAGTCGTCGACGCCGACGCGCACAACGAGCAAATTTGCGGCTGGACATCCAGGGGTTGCGTGCGGTCGCGGTGCTGGCCGTGTTCGCCCACCACCTGTGGGGTGTGCCTGTCGGCGGCTTCGTCGGAATCGACGTGTTCTTCGTGATCACCGGGTTCTTCGTCACCGAGAGCCTGTTGCGGGCCGCGGCCGACGACGGCGCGCCGTCGCTGCGCAGCTATTACTGGGACCGGATACGCCGCATCGCACCCAGCGCAACGCTCGTGCTGGTCGCGACCGTCGTCGCCGCTGTGTACGTTCTGCCGCCGCCGGCTGCCCGCGACATCGGTACCGACGCGCTGTACGCGTTCTTCTTCGTCGCCAACTGGCATTCCGCGGTCACCGGCACCGACGTCCTCACCGCCGCCGACACCGCGTCTCCGCTGCTGCACTACTGGCCGCTGTCGATCGAGGAGCAGTTCCTGGTTCTCTGGCCGCTGGTGCTTGTGGGCATCACCGCGGCCGCGGTGCGTAGCGCCTGGAGTCACGAGCGTTGGCTGGCCCGGATCGCCGCGGCCACCGGCCTTCTCGTCGTCGCCTCGTTCGCCTGGGCTCTCTACGCCACGTCGGCGTTCCCGACCTGGGCCGTCGTCGACACCGCCGCGCGCGCCTGGGAACTCGGCGTCGGCGCGCTGCTGGCGACTGCGACCGGAGCGCTGACCCGCCTACCGGAATGGGTGCGCCCGCTGCTGTCCTGGGCCGGGGTCGGGCTGATCGGCGTGAGCATGATCGCCCTCAACGGGTCGGCCGGTTTCCCGGCCCCATGGGCCCTGCTCCCGGTGACCGGCACCGTGCTCGTCATCGCCGCCGGTGTCGGAAGTGAACCCGCGCTACAGGGGTTCCTGCGCAACCGGGCCATCACCTACGTCGGCGACCTGTCGTACGCGCTGTACCTGGCGCACTGGCCGGTGATCGTGCTGCTGGCCGCGATGATGGAGCCCGGCGTCTATTACTACGCCAGCGTGCTGACGCTGACCTTCGGGCTGGCCGTCGCGGTGCACCATCTCGTCGAGAACCCGCTGCGCTATGCGAGCGTCGACGCGTGGCGCCAGGCCCGCGAAGACATGCGGCACGGCCTCTACCACGCCGAACTGCGGACCAAGATCGCCGCGGTCGCGGCGCTGGTCCTGATCACGCTCAGCGTTATCAGCTACGCGATGCGCCCCGATGCGCTGGAGAGCCCGCCCGCACCGCCGCCCGCCGATGTAGGCAGCCTCAGCCCATGAGCCGGGCGGTATCAGACAGGTATCATCGCGGTCATGGGAATGACCCTGCGCCCGAACGACGAACAGGCAGAGGCGTTGCGGCGACAAGCCGCCGCCGAGGGCCGGTCGATGCAGGCCGTCGCACTTTCGGCGATCGACGAGTACATCGACCGGCGCGCGCATAAGACGCGGGTCGCGACCGAATTGCAGCGTGTCGTCCGTGAAGAAGCCAGGCTCCTGGAACGACTGAAGGACGCGTGATCCACTACCTCGACCTCGAGGACCTGCTGGACATCGCGCGCGCCGCCGTCGGCCCCGATGTGGCTGTGAGGGACTACGGCCTTCTGGAGTCGGCACAGGCACGGCCGCGGGCGACAGTGCTCGGCGAAGACGCGTATCCGGACCTTCATCTCAAGGCTGCGGCTCTGTTTCAGTCGTTGGCGCGCAACCACCCTCTCGTTGACGGGAACAAGCGACTCGCGTGGACCGCGTGCTTGACGTTCCTGGGCATCAACGGCCATTCCGTTCGCGCGCCTGAGGACGACCGGTTCGCGTTCGTCATCGCTGTCGCGGCCGGGACGATCACCGATCTGGGCGAGATTGCGGCACGTCTGCAGGCCTGGAGCACCAGCCCCGCCTGAGCCCGGCGCCACCTCGTCGCGCCATCACCCAAAACCGTGCCCCACCTCCCCGGTAGGCTCGGGGACGTGCCACTACCCGCTGATCCCAGCCCCGCCCTGCAGTCCTATGCCCACCCGGAACGGCTCGTCACCGCCGACTGGCTGTCGGGCAATCTCGGCCGGCCCGGGCTGGCCATCGTGGAGTCCGACGAGGACGTGCTGCTCTACGACACCGGCCACATCCCCGGCGCGGTGAAGATCGACTGGCACACCGACCTCAACGACCCGCACGTGCGCGACTACATCACCGGCGAGCAGTTCGCCGAGCTGATGAACCGCAAGGGCATCTCCCGCGACGACACCGTGGTGATCTACGGCGACAAGAGCAACTGGTGGGCCGCCTACGCGCTGTGGGTGTTCACCCTGTTCGGCCACCCCGACGTGCGACTGCTCGACGGTGGGCGCAACCTGTGGATCTCCGACGGCCGCGACACCACCCTGGATGTGCCGGACAAGCAGACCACCGGCTACCCCGTCGTGGAACGCAACGACGCCCCCATCCGGGCGTTCAAAGAGGACGTGCTCGAGATCCTCGGCAAGCAACCGCTGATCGACGTGCGCTCGCCGCAGGAGTACACCGGCGAACGCACCCACATGCCCGACTACCCCGAAGAGGGCGCGCTGCGCGGCGGCCACATCCCGACCGCGGTGTCGATCCCGTGGGCCAAGGCCGCGCTGGACAACGGCAAGTTCCGCAGCCGTGCCGAACTCGACGACCTCTACGGTTTCCTCTCCCCCGAGGAGCACACCGTCGTGTACTGCCGCATCGGCGAACGCTCCAGCCACACCTGGTTCGTGCTGACCCACCTGCTCGGTCTGCCCGGCGTGCGGAACTACGACGGCTCCTGGACCGAGTGGGGCAACGCCGTGCGTGTGCCCGTCGCGGTCGGCGAGGAGCCCGGCGAGGCCCCCGGCAACGCATGAGTGTGAGCGACATGCCGGCTCCGCTGGCCGAGGTGGTCTCGGACTTCAAAGAAGTTGAGGGGCAAGACAAGCTGGCCCTGCTGCTGGAGTTCGCCGGGGAGCTGCCACCGCTGCCCGCCGAGCTCGAAGAGGCCGCGATGGAACCGGTGCCCGAGTGCCAGTCGCCGCTGTTCCTGCACGTCGACGCCGACGACCGCGCACACGTGCGGCTGTACTTCAGCGCACCGGCCGAAGCGCCCACCACCCGCGGGTTCGCCGCGATCCTGGCCACCGGCCTGGACGGGCAGTCCGCCGACGACATTCTGGCCGTGCCCGACGACTTCTACACCGACCTCGGCCTGGCCAAGCTGATCAGCCCACTGCGGCTGCGCGGCATGTCGGCGATGCTCGCCCGGATCAAGAACCGGCTCAAGTAGCCCGACCCGTCCCGAACCCCGATTAACATCGTCCCCACGGGGCACTCCCGCCGACGATGACGATCCACTCGTAGTTGGGCACTCGATGACGGACACACTCGATGCCGCGGTTGCCGGCGCCGGGCTGGTCCCTGCCTTCCAACGTGTCGTCTCCCTGCCCGGCGAGATGCCAGTGGGCTACGAGGCGCTCGCCCGCTGGCCGTCGATGACCGGCGTGACACCCCAGGACGTCTTCTCGCACGCCGGCCGGACCGGCCGGCTCGACCTGCTCGACCGCGAATGCATCAGCGCCGCAGCGCGCCGCGCGCTGCACGGCCCGTCCACAGACGGGATGCTGCTGCTGCTCAACTGCGAGCCCGCGACCGCCCACGTCGACTCCCGCTCCGATGCAGCGCTGGCCGCGGCCGCGGAGAAGTTCCACCTCGTCTTCGAGCTCACCGAACGCGGACTGCTGACCGACCCCCGGGCTCTGCTGCGCAAGGTGGCGGCGCTGCGCGAACTCGGCTTCGCGATCGCCCTCGACGACATCGGAGCGCACCGGGACTCGCTGGCACTGCTCGACATCGTGGCGCCGGACATCCTCAAACTCGACCTCGGCCTGATCCAGCAGCAGGCCGACCGGCATCAGGCACGTTGCGTGGCCGCTGTCCTCGCCCACCACGAACGCACGGGCGCGACGATTCTCGCCGAGGGGATAGAGACCGACGCCCACCTCGAGCAGGCTCTGGCCTACGGCGCGACGCTGGGCCAGGGGTATCGGTTCGGCCAGCCCGCCGCGCTGACCGAACCGGCGCTGAAGTACCCACGGCCGACCTCACAGGCCTGGTCCCCACAATCATCCGGACAATCGGTGTTCGAGACCTCGACACGCGGCATCACGTCCCGCGTCGTGCGCAAACGAATACTGCTCGAACTGTCCCGGCACATCGAGCGGCTCGCTCTGAGCGCCGACAGCCCGCCGATCGTGCTGGCGACGGTCCAGAAGCGGGTCAACTTCGACTCCGCGACCCGCGCCGTGTACACCGGGATCGCCCGCCGATCGCCGCTCGTCGCGGTCTTCGGCCGCGACCTCCCCGACGATCCGGGCCCCGGGATCCGGGGCGTGCGCCTCGATCCGGACGACCCCGTGACGCAGGAATGGATCGTGGTCACGATCGGAACGGACAATGCCGCCGCCCTGATCGCCCGCGAACTACCGGCCACCGGGGACAGCCGCGATCGGATCTTCGAACTGGTCGTCACGTTCGACCGCCGACGCGTGGCCGACACCGCGCGCAGCCTGCTGGACCGGCTGCCCTCCGCGACGTCTCAGTACAGCACCGCCGGCGCCGGATGAGGACCGCCGAGGCGGCTCGCTCGACACGCAAACAGATTTAATGTTCTGTTCATCGACAGGCGCGCTGACCGCTAGTCTCTAGCTAACACTCCACCGCCCGTGTCGGGGGCTTCGAGTGGCAGGGAATTCTGGAATCTGAGCGGGGGATTCGTGGGGGCGATCAGGCGTTGGTGGCAACAGCCGGATCAATACGACTGGCTTTCCAGCTACATGCACGCCCGCAGCTTCGCCCGCCCCGCCCAGACCCTGATGGCGATCATCGCCGCATCCGGAGCGCTGGTCCCGGCCAACGCACTGTGGGGTCCGACACCGACCAACCACACCGCCCACGTCGCCCTCGGCGCGGTCGCCGGCGCAGTCGGCCTCGGGTATGCAGTGCTGTGGGTGACCCGCTGGCCCACCCGCAACCAGTCCATCGGCTTCGCACTGTGCATCTGCGTGTGCATCGCGCTGGGCAGCCTGACCGCCGCCGACCCGGAGATCGGGCTGATGGCGTGCGCCGCGCTGGCCGTGACCGGCGGCTATCTGGCCTTCTTCCACTCCGCCCGGCTGGTCACCGCCAACCTCGCGGTGGCGGTCGGCGTCGCCGCGTTCCACGTCCTGCACATGGCCGCCGACGGCCAGGCGGTGCTCGGGCTGACGATGTTGTTCCTCGTTCTCGAGCTCAACGCCGGCGTCCCGCTGGCCATCCAGATCATGGTGCACGCGCTGGGCATCGACCTGATCCAGTCCGACCGGGACCCACTGACCGGGCTGCTCAACCGCCGCTCCTTCGAACGGGCCGTCGTCGCCGCGGTGCTCGACGGCCAGCGCAACGGCAGCTTCCTGGCCTTCGCCATGATCGACCTCGACCGCTTCAAACAGCTCAACGACACCCTCGGACACAGCACCGGCGACGACGCACTGGTATCGGTGGGCCGTCAGCTGTGCACACACCTGCCCGGCTCGGCGATCGTCGGCCGCGTCGGCGGCGAGGAGTTCCTGGTCGCCGACGTCACCTCCACCCCCATCGCGGAATCCCTCGGTGAGCAGGCCCGCACGGCGGTCAGCGCGACGCGCTACGAGCTGACCGGCAGCGTCGGCACCGCCAGCGTGGCGGTGGCCTCCCTGAACGCCGGCAACATCGTCGACGCGCTGCACTGGCTCACCGCCCAGGCGGACGTCGCGATGTACAGCGCCAAGCGCGCCGGCGGTGACCGGGTGCGCCACCACACTCTCGCGCGGCGGGCCGAGCAGGTCAGCCCCCGCGAGGACGCGCCCCAACGACCGTAGGCAGGCCCCCGGGGTTACCGGCGGGTAAGGGACCGGCTCGCCGACACTCGAATTGGGCTGCATAAACTTCGCGAGTTATCTTCTTTAAAAAGCTCTTAAAGATTCATGCCATCAGGAGGCGCAGTGGCCAGTCACGCCAGCTCAAAGATCTCCAAGGTGCTAGTCGCCAACCGCGGGGAGATCGCCGTCCGGGTCATCCGTGCAGCAAAAGACGCCGGTCTGCAGAGCGTGGCGGTCTACGCCGAGCCTGACGCCGACGCACCCCACGTGCGGCTGGCCGACGAAGCGTTCGCCCTCGGCGGCCAGACTTCCGCCGAGTCCTACCTCGTGTTCGAGAAGCTCCTCGACGCCGCCGCCAAGTCCGGCGCCAACGCCATCCACCCCGGCTACGGCTTTCTCTCCGAGAACGCCGACTTCGCCCAGGCCGTCCTCGACGCCGGCCTGATCTGGATCGGCCCCAGCCCGCAGTCCATCCGCGACCTCGGCGACAAGGTCACCGCTCGCCACATCGCGGCCCGGGCCAACGCACCGCTGGTGCCCGGCACCCCGGATCCGGTCAAGGACGCCGACGAGATCCTGGCCTTCGCCAAGGAACACGGCCTCCCCATCGCGATCAAGGCCGCGTTCGGCGGCGGCGGCCGCGGCATGAAGGTCGCCCGCACCCTCGAAGAGATCCCCGAGCTGTTCGACTCGGCCACCCGCGAGGCTGTCGCCGCGTTCGGCCGCGGCGAGTGCTTCGTCGAGCGCTACCTCGACAAGCCCCGCCACGTCGAGGCCCAGGTCATCGCCGACACCCACGGCAACGTCGTCGTCGCAGGCACCCGCGACTGCTCGCTGCAGCGCCGCTTCCAGAAGCTCGTCGAGGAGGCTCCGGCGCCGTTCCTGACCGAAGCCCAGCGCAAAGAGATCCACGAGTCGGCCAAGCGCATCTGCAAGGAAGCCGGCTACTACGGCGCGGGCACCGTCGAGTACCTGGTCGGCCAGGACGGCCTCATCTCGTTCCTCGAGGTCAACACCCGCCTGCAGGTCGAGCACCCGGTCACCGAGGAGACCTCCGGCATCGACCTGGTGCTGCAGCAGTTCAAGATCGCCAACGGCGAAGCCCTTGACATCACCGAGGACCCGACCCCGCGCGGCCACTCCTTCGAGTTCCGCATCAACGGCGAGGACGCCGGCCGTGGCTTCCTGCCCGCCCCCGGCCCGGTCACCAAGTTCGAGCCGCCCACCGGCCCCGGCGTGCGCATGGACTCCGGCGTCGAGTCCGGCTCGGTCATCGGCGGACAGTTCGACTCGATGCTGGCCAAGCTGATCGTCACCGGCGCCACCCGCGACGAGGCGCTGGCCCGTTCCCGGCGTGCGCTGGCCGAGTTCAACGTCGAAGGCCTCGCAACCGTCATCCCGTTCCACCGCGCCGTGACGGCCGACCCCGCGTTCATCGGCGACGGCGAGAAGTTCGACGTGCACACCCGCTGGATCGAGACCGAGTGGAACAACACCGTCGAGCCCTTCACCGGCGGCGACCCCATCGACGAGGAGGACACCGTCCCCCGCCAGACCGTCGTGGTCGAGGTCGGCGGGCGGCGCCTGGAGGTCTCGCTGCCCGGTGACCTGGCGATCGGCAACGGCGGCGCACCCGCCCACGGCGCGATCCGCAAGAAGCCCAAGCCGCGCAAGCGTGGTGGCGGCGGCGCCGCCGCGGCGTCCGGCGATGCCGTGACCGCCCCGATGCAGGGCACCGTGGTCAAGGTCGCCGTCGAGGAAGGCCAGACCGTCGCGGCCGGCGACCTGGTGGTGGTGCTGGAGGCCATGAAGATGGAGAACCCCGTCACCGCGCACAAGGACGGCGTCGTGACCGGGCTGTCCGTCGAGGCCGGTGCGGCGGTCACCCAGGGCACCGTGATCGCGGAGCTCAAGTCCGCCGCCGAGTAGGTCTTACCGAAAACGGGGCGTCATCAGAGGATGACGCCCCGTTTTCGTTGTATTTGGTCAAAGAATCCCTACGGACACCCGAGAGGGCTATCGTTTGCCCCAGTTCGGCCCGCGGGTTGCTGGATGACCAGGCGGTCCAAGGAACCGAGGGGTGGAAAACGGCCCCGTTGCCACGGCAGCGGGGCCGTCCCATGTCCGGACCCGCACATGGCAAGCTGTCCGGGTGGAGCCCGTCGAGATCAACGCCGGGGCGTGGTATCTGCGTGCGCTGCGCGCCGATGACCGCGTCGACGACCGGCCCGCGCTCGCCGAACTCGGTGAGCACCGCCCCGGCTACGTCGATTCCCTTGCTGCGCAATGGTTGTCGGAGACCCTGTACTCGTGGGCGGTCTGCGAGCCGACCACCGGCGAGCTGCTGGCCGAGGTGACGCTGGACCCGGCGACCGGCCTCGTCGCCACCCGCGCCCGGCCAAGCCATGACGACGCCGCCCGTACCGGCTCCGAGGCGGTGTCCCGCTTCGCTGCCGCGGTGTTGGGCTGACCGCATTCCCAGCGAATCCGGCGCGCCAGAGCACCCTTGGGGTGCCTGAACGCGCCGGATTCCCGGAATTACCGTGCGTCGACGTCGAGTCCGGTGCCCAGGTCCGCACAGTCGACGTCGACGACGTCGTCGCGGGCGGCCAGGAAAGGCCCGGCGCCGACGTCACCGGACAACGTGTCCAGCAGCGCGGGCCAGTGCCTACGGGCGATGACCACCGGGTGCCCCGGCCGCGCGCCGTAGCGCGCGCGGGCCAGCCCTGCCTCCGACGCCCGCGCAGCCGCCAGCACCCGCCGCACCGCCGCGGCCCCCACGTCGGGGGTGTCCACAGTCGTCAGCACGACGAAATCCGCAGCCTCACGCGCGGCCCGCACCCCGGCGCGCACCGATGCGCTCAACCCGTCGGCCCAGTCCTCGGCCACCACCGCCCGTGCGGGCGCGGGAACGTCGACGAGCGCGGCCCCCAGCACCACCACCACGTCACCGCAGCCGCCGCCGTGCAGCGCGGCCACGCTCGCGCGCAACCAGGCGCCGTCGGCGGCAAGCACCTTCGGCATCCCGAACCGGGTACCCGCGCCCGCGGCGAGCACCACCCCGGTCGCCGAATCATCTTGTGTCACAGCGGAACATCCCACTCTCGTCCGGCGGGGGCGACGGCGGCGCCCCCTGCTGAGGATTTGGTAATAACCTGCTTTATCGGTGTCCAAGATCACGGTATGGGCGTATGGTTTCACACAGGGTTGAATTCACAGCCTGGGAAGCGTCATCGTCACCACACGGGGCTTCGTTCCCGTGGAGGCTTTGAGAATCTAGGGCCCCGCCTTGGCGTGAAAACAGCATTCGCGCTAGTGAATGGATTCCATCGTGCAACACGTCCCAGAACAACATCCGGTTCCCGACCAGGACAGCGTCGTCTGCCACACGGCACGCTTCGAAACGAGTTGGCCGGAACCCACCACTGCCATCGTCGCCGGCCACGGCGAGCTCGACGCCGCCAACGGCATCGAGTTCGTCAACTACGCGCTGCGCAACTCCGACAAGACGCAGTACCTCGTCGCGGATCTGTCCGGACTGACCTTCTTCTCCACCGCCGGGTTCTCCGCGCTGCACACGCTCAACGTGCAGTGCGTCAGCGGCGACATCCGGTGGGCGCTGGTCCCCAGCAACGCCGTCAAACGGCTCCTGCGAATCTGCGACCCGGACTCGGCGCTGCCGATCTGCCCCGACGTCGCCGAGGCGCTGACCGCGGTGCAGGCCGATCCCCCGTGCTCACTCCAACTGGTCACGGAGCCGCGCTAGCGACTTCGCGAGCAGCCGGGAGACGTGCATCTGCGAGATGCCGACCCGCTCGGCGATCTGCGTCTGCGTCATCGACTCGAAGAACCGCAGCACCAGCACCGTACGTTCCCGCTCGGGCAGCTGCGCCAGCAGCGGCCGCAGCGCCTCACGGTTCTCGATCTGGTCCAGCGTCAAGTCCACGTCGCCGAGGGTGTCGGCGATAGCCGGAGCGTCCTCATTGCCGCTGCCGCCGGAGTCGATCGACAACGTGTTGTAGGAACTGCCCGCGACCAGGCCCTCGATCACCTCGTCGCGGTCCATCTCCAGTTCGGCGGCCAGCTCGGTGGCCGTCGGAGCCCGACCCAGGCGCTGCGACAGCTCGGCCGTGGCCGCACCCAGCCGCAGGTGCAGTTCCTTGAGCCGGCGCGGCACCTTCACCGACCAGCTGTTGTCGCGGAAATGCCTGCGGACCTCGCCCATGATGGTCGGCACCGCAAAGGACACGAAGTCCGAACCGGCGTTCACGTCGAACCGGATCACGGCGTTGACCAGGCCGACGCGGGCGACCTGAACCAGATCGTCGCGCGGCTCACCGCGACCGTCGAAGCGACGCGCGATGTGATCGGCCAACGGAAGGCAACGCTCGACGATGCGGTCACGCTGACGCTGGAAAGCCGCCGAGCCCTCCTCGAGCTCGGCCAGCGCGCGGAACATCGCAGCGACGTCCGCGTATTCAGAGCTCGATCGAGACGACGAACCCTGGGACGACGACCGGGTCACTGCAACGAACTCGCTCGCCTCGTCGTCATGGAGATACCGAAGACCTCGCCGTCCGCAGCCGACTGCCCGTCGGAGAACGTGGTGACCTCGTCGGTCAGCGAACTCAGCACGTGCCAGCTGAAGCTGCCCGGCGCGAGGATGTCGGTGCTGTCGCAGGTGGTCGACGCGTGCACAACCAGCGCATCGGGCTGCGGATCGACCACGACCAGCAGGGTCGAGTCGGGCACCGCGGACCGGATCAGTCGCGTGCACGCCTCGTCGACGGCCAGGCGCAGGTCTGCCACCGCGTCGAAATCGAGATCCTCGAACGTGCCGATCGCCGCCACCAGCGTGCGCAGCACGGCCAGGTTCTCCAGCGCGGCTGCCACGCGCAGTTCTACCGACTGCGCGCCGCGACGCAGTCCATTGCTGTGGCTCGCCACATCGGCCATCTGACCTCCCGGAAACTTCCCAGCGACATTACCCCAGGCTGTATCGCCGTTATTCATGGGCGCACCGAGCGCCGGTTAACGGCATCGCGACCCCGGGTAACCGGGGTTTATGACTCAGCACACCAACCCGCTGCGCCGGATTCTGGCAGTCGCCGGTATCACGTTGGCGGTCCTGATATTGACGGTCGTCGCGACATACGCGGGCGCTTTCCTGATACTGGCGCCGATGATGCAGTGACGCGCACGGTGGGGTGGTCATCATGGTGCGGACTCAGTACCCCACGCTCCGTGCAGACCAAACCCCTCTTCGCGTGTTCTTTCACTGCTCGTTCTCCCGCGCAGCGTTTGCCGGCATCGGCCCGCAAACCCATTGCCGCTGAGAGATGTCGGGTGTGACCGCGGTCATCTGTTTAGCCATCGAGCGCTTCGGGAAGCCAGGGTGTGGCTCAAACGACGGGGCGCTGAGGCCCCATCCACCCAGCGAGCGGAAGGCAAGCATGACCGAGAAGAACAGTGGTCCCGAAGAAGGCATCAAGGGCGTCGTCGAGGACGTGAAGGGCAAGGCCAAGGAAACTGTCGGCACCGTCACCGGTCGCGACGACATGATCCGCGAGGGCAAGGCCCAGCAGGACAAGGCCGATGCACAGCGCGACGTGGCCGAGAAGGAAGCCGAGGCCGAGTCGGCCCGCGCCGGCGCCAAGGCCGCCGAGAAGCGCCAGGAAGCCAACCAGTAAGACGCAGTAAGACCGCAGGGACGGGTCTGACCGGGCAACCGGTTGGGCCCGTTCGGTGTTCGACGGCTCCCCTGGCGGCCGAGATTGCGGTCACGGTCGTGGTCGTCGGCGGTTCCGCGGCCCTAGGCGCAATCTCGGCGTGTAGCCCCGGCGCGTGAACGCTTCGTTGACACGCCAGACGACAAACTGCGGCGAATGCTCTTTGACGACCTTGATGTCGATCCATCCATCACGCTCGACCAGTTCGGCCCGCCCGATATCGCGGACGTACGTGCCACGGTCCGCGTAATGATGGGCTCCCTCGTAGTCGAGGCCGATCCTCGGCTCGTCGTACCCCATGTCGAGGTAGGCCACCTCCCGACCTTCGCCCACCCGGATCTGGGTGCATACCCGGTCTTCCCAGTTGTCGACAAGGACCAGCCGCAACCAGGTCTCACGCGGCGACTGGGCTCCCCCGTCCATCAGACTCAGCGCGCGCACTGCCCGGAGCGATCCGCGCGACGCGGGATAACGCTGCGCGAGTGTCAGCACGTCGACTGCCTTGACCTCCGTCGCATTGGCCAACGCATCCAGTCGCGCCACCGCCAGGTCCCGGGGCAGATGCCGGGCCAGGTCCAGCGCGGTGCGCTGCGGCGTCGTCACCAGCATGCCTGAGATCTCGGTGACCTCGTCCCCGTCGATCCGTTGGTTCCGCACGACGATCCCAGGTGGCGGACGGCCACACCGCCAGATCAGGTCGACCGGCACATCCTGCTCGACCCACCGGGCGCCGTGCAGCGCTGCGGCCGCGGCGCCGGCGATGATCCCGCCGCGGCGAGACCACAGCCACGCCGCGACCGTGCGGTCGCGCAGGGTCAACACCGAGGACGCGGGCGCATAGACGTCGGGCAGGATCCGGCGGTAATTCCAGCGCAGCGCCGATCTCGTCAGCGCCCCGGAAGCCAACGCGTCGCTACCGATGAACACCCGTTGCATGCAGCGATGCTGAACCTCGGCGCTGACAGATCCGGCGACTCAAGCCGACATTGCCGCCAGGGCTGCGGAAGAACGACCAACCACGACCCTGAGGGCAATCTCGACATCGACACAGACCGTTCAGCTGTTGGGCCGCTGCCGGACTGTGCCCGGATGCTCTGCGTACCAAAGCTCTTCGAGACGCCGGACGCGGCGATGCTCGATCAGCAGCCAGGAGCCGCCGATCACAAAGCAGAGCCCGGCGATCGCGGCGAGCAGCAACCCCACCCCCTCGTGGGAGGTGGCGAACGCCGCCAGCGTGGCGACGAAGCTGACGATTGCGAGACCGATCACCACGAGCCCCGGCATGATCTTGTTGTCCGTCATCGACTCGCCGGCGTGCGGCCGGGTGGTACGGGAATGGTCGACTGGATCTCTGGGACCCTTCATGGGTAACTCCTTAGAACTACCCCTCCAGTCTGCTACCGCCAGGGCAGCGAGGGAAGACTCAGCACGGCGCTGAGCACCGTGAGAGCCAGAAGCGTCCAGCCGGCGCCCTGCCAGGCCCAGCGGCTGATCCCGTGCGGCACCCGGAAGCTGCGGGCCAGCGACCACAGAGCCCCGACCAGCAGGATCGCCGGCGCGCCGAGCGCGAGCATCGCACGCTGAGGGACTCCGCAACCGGCCGCGTCGGCGAGCGACCCGGTGCACGTCCCGATCCACACCAGCGCCACGAACAGGAACGCCGCCCCGGCCGCCGCGAACGCGAAACCCGTACGCACCGCATCCCAGACGCCCGGCGCGCTGTAGTCGGCGGCGCGCCGCAGCTCCCGGGTCTGGTGGGACAGGTCCGCCATCGTGTCGTTCTCCAGTTCGAGCAGGCCGGTTGGTGTGCGCGGGGTTCCCGAACGCCCGCGGCGATAAACCCGACCTGTCAGTGATGTCGGCGGCGTTGCCTACGATGCTGCCGTGACGAGGCTGAGGTGGAAGCTGTACGCGGCGCTGGGAATCGCCGCAGGTACGACGGCCTACCTGGCCGGCGCCGACCTCGGCTGGACTGCGATGGCCGGGTTGCTGATTCCGGCCGGCGCGGTAGCGGCCCCCCGCTTTGTACGCGCCGTGGTGGTCGGTGCAGCCACCCCGGGCACCAACGAGGGACCCGTCCACACCGACATGTCGGGCACCGAGTTCGAGGACTACATCGCGCGGATCGCCCGAACCTGCGGCGTGCCGGTGATCATGACTCCGCTGACCGGCGACTGGGGCGTCGACCTGATCGTCGGCAACCGGCCCAACCGGCTCGCGGTGCAGTGCAAGCGGCAGTCGCGGCCCGTCGGCGCCGGGGCCGTGCAGGAGGTGGTCGCCGGGGCGCCGATGCAGGACTGCACCCAGACGATGGTCGTCACCAACCACGAGTTCACGCCCGCGGCGCGCAAACTCGCCGAACTGCACGGCTGCGAACTGGTCGGCGGGGCGGATCTGCCCCGGCTGCGGTCGACGATCCGCAGGCTCACATCGAGCTGAGCACCGCGCGCACCGCGTCGACCGCGGCGTCGATCTCCGAGGTCGCGACCGTCAACGCCGGCCGGAACCGGACACTGTCGGGCCCGCAGCCCAGCATGATCACCTCGCGGTCCCACAGCCGCGCGATCAACTCGTCGCGGCGTGCTGCGTCGGGCATGCTGAACGCGCACATCAGCCCGCGGCCCCGCACGTCGTGCACCAGGGCGGGGAACTCGTCGGCCAGCTCGTCGAGCCGGTCACGCAGATGGCGGCCGCTCTCGGCGGCGCGGGTGAACAGGTCGTCGACCTCGATCACCTCCAGGATCCGGCGCGCGCGAACCATGTCGACCAGGTTGCCGCCCCACGTCGAGTTGATCCGCGACCCGACCGCGAACACGTTGTCGGCGACCTCGTCGACGTGCCCGCCGGCCATCACGCCGCACACCTGGGTCTTCTTGCCGAACGCGACGACGTCGGGCGTCACACCCAATTGCTGGTAGGCCCAAGGGGTTCCGGTGATACCGCAGCCGGTCTGCACCTCGTCGAAGATCAGCAGCGCGTCGAACTCGTCGCACAGCCGGCGCATCGCGGCGAAGAACTCCGGGCGGAAGTGGCGGTCGCCGCCCTCCCCCTGGATCGGTTCGGCGATGAAGCAAGCGATGTCGTGCGGGTCGGCCTCGAACGCCGCACGGGCCTGCCGCAGCGACTCGGCCTCCAGGGCGTCGATGGCTTCATCGTCCAAGTCGGGGCTGGCCACTGGCGCGTCGATGCGGGGCCAGTCGAACTTCGGGAAACGCGCCACCTTGTTGGGGTCGGTGTTGGTCAGCGACATCGTGTAACCGCTGCGCCCGTGGAACGCGCCCTCGAGATGCAGCACCTTGGTGCCGAGCTCCGGGCTGAGGCCGCGGGCCTGGTTGAGGCGGCTCTTCCAGTCGAACGCGACCTTCAGCGCGTTCTCCACCGCGAGGGCGCCGCCATCGACGAAGAACAGGTGCGGCAGCTGCGGATCACCCAGCACGCGGGCGAACGTGTCGACGAAGCGGGCCATCGGCACGCTGTAGACATCGGAGTTGCTCGGCTTGTTGAGCGCCGCGGCCGCCAGTTCGGCGCGAAAGTCGGGATCCCCCGCGAGGCCGGGATGGTTCATCCCCAGCGCCGAGGACGCGAAGAACGTGAACATGTCCAGGTAGCCGCGGCCGGTGCGGGCGTCGACCAGGTACGAGCCGTGCGACCGGTCGAGGTCGAGCACCAGATCGAGACCGTCGGCGAGGATGCTGCGCGCGAGCACCTCGTGCACGTCGGCCGGGACAAGACCGGCCGGAACCCGGTCGACTCCCCGGCGGTTTTCCGGAAGAACAGCAGTCATGACCGCAGATCCTATCGGAATTTTTACGGCTGTGCGTGCTGTGACCGTAGTTCCTACGGTATGTAGCGCCTGTCGCTATAAAATTTCTGTAAGATGATCGTGCTCCGCGTCTTCACGTCGGCAGCGGTGCGGATCTTCTGCAGCAGCCCCTCCAGGGCCCGCGCCGACTCGACGTGGACCAGCAGCAGGTAGTTGTCCTCACCGGCCACCGAATAGCACGCCTCGATCTCGGGGATGTGTTCCAGCCGCGCGGGGGCATCATCGGGTTGAGAGGGATCGAGAGGAGTGATGGCCACGAACGCCGACAGCTTGCTGCCGACGGCCTCCGGGTCGATGCGCGCGGCGTACCCGCTGACCACCCCGCGCGCCTCCAGCCGCCGCACCCTGGACTGCACCGCCGACACCGACAGCCCCGCCGTCGCCGCCAGATGCGCGAGCGTGGCCCGGCCGTCGGCGACCAGCTCACGGGCCAGCACGCGATCGATCTCGTCCAGCGGCTGCGCGTCAGCGGGCTCGGTCATGGCCGCACTGTATCGGAGCGCCCGCCCGTCACCTCTGAGTCACGACCCCCACCACAACCACGAACCCGACCAGAAAGTCGCCTGCCCATGACCACAGTCCTGACTTCCCCGCTGCCGACCGCCGATGCGTTACGCACGCGCGTCAGGGACGCGCTGGCCGCCGTCGGCGCCGACGTCCCGCTCGGCGACCCCGGATCCGAAGGCCTGCCTGCGAGCACCCCGATCACCGGCGACGTGCTGTTCACCGTGCCCGCGTCCTCGACGGCCGACGCCGAGGCCGCGATTTCCGCAGCAGCCGAGGCGTTCTCGACATGGCGGACCACCCCGGCGCCGGTGCGCGGGGCGCTGGTGGCCCGGCTGGGACAGCTGCTCGTCGAGCACAAGGAGGCGCTGGCCTCGCTGGTGACCATCGAGGCCGGCAAGATCACCTCCGAGGCGCTCGGCGAAGTGCAGGAGATGATCGACATCTGCGAGTTCGCGGTCGGGCTGTCGCGGCAGCTGTACGGCCGCACGATCGCCTCCGAGCGCCCCGGGCACCGGCTGATGGAGAACTGGCATCCGCTCGGCGTGGTCGGTGTGATCACCGCGTTCAACTTCCCGGTCGCGGTGTGGGCGTGGAACACCGCCGTCGCGCTGGTGTGCGGCGACACCGTGGTGTGGAAGCCCTCGGAGCTGACGCCGTTGACCGCGGTGGCCTGTCAGGCGCTGCTGGAGCGCGCGTGCGCGGACGTCGGCGCGCCGTCGTCGGTGGGTCGGCTGCTGCTCGGTGAGCGTGCGGTCGGTGAGCAGCTGGTCGACGATCCGCGCGTGGCGCTGCTGTCGGCCACCGGATCCGTGCGGATGGGCCGGGAGGTGGGCCCGCGGGTGGCCGCCCGTTTCGGTCGCGCGCTGCTGGAACTGGGCGGCAACAACGCCGCGATCGTGACCCCGGCCGCCGACCTGGACCTGGCGGTGCGCGGCATCGTGTTCTCGGCGGCGGGCACGGCCGGGCAGCGGTGCACCACGCTGCGGCGGCTGATCGTGCACTCGTCGATCGCCGACGAGCTGGTGGACCGCATCGTGGCGGCCTACCGACAGCTGCCGGTCAGTGATCCGTTCGCCGACGGGACGCTGGTGGGGCCGCTGATCCACACGGCGTCCTACCGCGACATGGTCGGCGCGCTGCAGCAGGCCGTCGCCGAGGGCGGCTCGGTGACCGGCGGCGAGCGGGTCGACGTCGGGGACGAGGGCGCGTTCTATGTGACGCCCGCGGTGGTCCGGATGCCCGCGCAGAGCGCGGTGGTGCACCAGGAGACGTTCGCGCCGATCCTCTACGTGCTGACCTACGACACTCTCGACGAGGCGATCGCGCTCAACAATGCGGTGCCCCAGGGTCTTTCGTCGTCGATCTTCACGCTCGACATGCGGGAGGCAGAGCGCTTCCTGGCCGCCGACGGGTCGGACTGCGGCATCGCCAACGTCAACATCGGCACCTCGGGCGCGGAGATCGGCGGCGCGTTCGGCGGCGAGAAAGAGACCGGCGGCGGCCGCGAGTCCGGCTCTGACGCGTGGAAGGCCTACATGCGCCGCGCGACCAACACCGTCAACTACTCCACCGAGCTGCCGCTGGCCCAGGGCGTGCACTTCGGCTGACCCCCACCCTCTGTCGCGCGAGCGTGCGAGTCTGCGGCCGACACGCCGTCTTTTCGGGCTACTTTCCGCACGCTCGCGGCAGACTCAGGGCATGGAACTCCACGGCAAGACCGCGATCGTCACGGGAGCCGCCTCCGGGATCGGGGCGGCGATCGCGACCGAGTTGGCTGCGCACGGCGTCAGCGTCGTCCTCGGTGACCTCGACGAGGCCGGCGCGCACGCCACGGCGGCAGCGATCGGCGCGGACGGCGGCGCGGCGATCGCGCTGCGGGCCGACGCGGCCGAGATCGCCGACATCGAAGCGCTGATCACGCTGGCGGCGCGCGAGTTCACCCCGGTCGACATCTATGTCGCCAACGCCGGCATCATCGGAAAGCCCGGGCTCGGAACAGAATCCGACTGGGACACGATCCTCGACGTGAACCTGCGCGCCCACGTCCGCGCGGCCCGGCTGCTGGTGCCGCACTGGCAGTCGCGCGGGTCGGGATACTTCGTGTCGCTGGCCTCGGCGGCCGGACTGCTGACCCAACTCGGCGCGGCAGGCTACGCGGTGACCAAGCACGCCGCGGTCGGGTTCGCCGAGTGGCTCGCGATCACCTACGGCGACGACGGCGTCGGCGTCAGCTGCGTGTGCCCGCTCGGCGTGGAAACCCCACTACTGCAAGCGGTCCGGGGCGCCGACGATCCCGACGGGCGGCTCGGCGCGGCGTCGATCGAGCAGTCGGCGGGCGTCATCGGCGCGGCCGACGTCGCGGCGGTGACGGTCGAGGCGATCCGCGCCGACCGGTTCCTGGTGTTGCCGCACGCCGAGTTGCTGGAGATGTACCGGCACAAGGGCGGCGACTACGACCGCTGGATCAAGGGCATGCGCCGCTATCAGCGCACTCTGCGCGAGCTCTGACGGCGCTTCAGGTTCTGCGGGTGAGCGTGAGGTAGAAGTCCTTGGGCATCAGCGTCAGTCGCTGGGCGACCTCGAGGCGGTAGTCGGGGTCGGGGATCAGGTCGTACCGGCGCAGCAGCACAGCCAGCAACAGCACCGCCTCATGCAGCGCGAACTGCCTGCCGATGCACGATCTCGGCCCCGTGCCGAACGGTTTGTACAGCCCCGCCGGGCGCGCCTTGACCCGCTCGGGAGAGAAGCGGTCCGGATCGAAGGCGTCGGGGTCGCCGCCCCACCGCCGGTCGCGGTGCAGACCCATCGTCAGCGCAAGGACCCAGTCCCCCTTGCGCATCGGGTGCACCCCGGCCAGCACGGTGTCCTCGCGGGCGGCCCGGTAATATCCCGGCACCGTCGGCTGCAACCGCAGTGCTTCGTCGAAGATCCTTCGGACATAACGTAACTTGGCGATCAGCTCGAAGTCGGGCCGGTCGTCGTCACCCCACACCTCGGCGATCTCGGCACGCGCCCGGTCAGCGGCCTCCGGATGCACGGACAGAAAGTACAGTGCGAAAGACAGCGCGCCGGAGGTGGTTTCATGCCCGGCCACCAGGAAGTTGATCAACTGGTAGCGGATGTTGGCCGCTCCAGGTCCGACATCAGCATCAGCTCGAGCAGATCGTCGTGGCGCCCCAGCCCTTCCCGCACGCGCTCGGCGATGATCTCGTCGGCGATCGCGTGCAGCTGCCTGGCGTGGTAGCGCACCGCCCGTTCGGCGCGCCGGGCGACGGCACCGGGCAGGAACGTCGCCCGCAACACCCCGAGCCGATCCGAACCCTGCAGCCCGGCGACCATGTGCTCGACGAACGGGTGCGGGTCTTCGGAGTCGAAGCACCCGAACGGGTGACCGGCCGCGCACCGGCCGATGGTCTCCAGCGTCGCCCGGGTGGTGTCGGCGGGGACGTCAATGACCTCGCCGGTGTCCGCGCGGGCGTCCCAGCGCGCCACCAACTCGTCGGCGACATCGAACATGACCGCGTGATAGTCGCGCATCGCCTGCCGGCTGAACGCCGGCAACAGCACGTCGTGCGCGATCTGCCAGTTCGGTTCGTCGTTGTAGGCGGTGAACAGCCCGTCGCCGCCCATGATCCGCAATGCCTCGATGTCGGGACCGATGTGCTTGCAGAACCGGCTCTCGTCGCTGAGCTCGACCACCGCTTCCGGGCCCGCTGCTACCACGTACCGTGCTCCCAGAAAACGGAACTCGAAGACCGGGCCTACCATCGTCGCAGGCGGTTGGGTGAGAATGTCTGCACTGAAGCCGAACACGTCGCCGAGGACCGGAACGCGCCGCGGCGGGTGGGGCAGCTTCGGAAACGACCGTCGGTCGCCGACGATGGCCATGCGCCCCAGCCTCCGCCGCTATTACACATGTGTCAAGTAGTATCGGCCCATGGCTGGAGGACGCCGGCGACTGTCACCTGAGGAACGTCGCAACGAACTACTGGCCCTCGGCGCCGAGGTGTTCGGACAGCGGCCCTACGACGAGGTCCGCATCGACGAGATCGCCGAACGCGCCGGGGTTTCCCGCGCGCTGATGTACCACTACTTCCCCGACAAGCGGGCGTTCTTCGCCGCGGTCGTGCGCGCCGAGGGCGAGCGAATGTTCCACGCCACCAACACCCCTCCGCTGCCGGGCCAGACATTGTTCGCGCAGGTTCGCAGCGGCGTGCTGGCGTATCTGCGCTACGACGAACTGCACCCGCAGCGGGCGTGGACGACCTACCTCGGGATGGGCAAGTCGGATCCGGTGCTGCGCGGCATCGAGGACATCGACAACGACCGCCAGGCCGGCCGGATCATCGACCGCATCACCGATGCCGTCGGCGCGGTCGAGGCCAAGGTGGAACGGGACCTGCGCGCCACCGTCTACGGGTGGCTGGCGTTCACGTTCGAGATGTGCCGTCAAAGGCTGCTGGACTCGTCGCTGGACGCCGACTTCATCGCCGACCTGTGCGCCCACGCTCTGCTGGACGCGGTGCTACGAGTCCCTGGAATCCCGCCGGAGTTGGCCGAGGCCGTCGCGCCGGGTCAGCGCTGACCTCAGTGGTGCCCGCAGCGGTTGCGGAAGTCCATCAACGGCTGTCGGATCCCGCGCATCTCCGCAGCGATCTGCGGGTTCTGGTCGGCGAATGCGGTCACGGCCGCCTGCTTCTGCTCGGGCGCCATGTCCTTGATCGACGTGTAGAACTCGTTCGCGACCGGATGGGTGAACAGGTAGGCCGACGTGCCCGCGCTGACCCCGGTCATCGCGAGGGCCAGGTCGGCGGCCGTACAGTTCGGCGCCGGCTGGGCAAGCGCGGTCGCTGAGGACAGGACGACGCCGGTCGCGCCGAGCACCGCGGCGGCCACCCGCCACGCCGAGTTGTTTCGCATTCAACGATCGTAGGCCCGTCACCCCCCGCAGCGGTTGCGGAAATCCACCATCGGCTGACGAATTCCCTGCAGCTCCGCGCGCGTCTGAGGGTTTTCGTCCATGAAGGCCGCCAACGCCACGGCCCGCTCCTCGGGCGGCAGGTCCGCCATCGCAGTGAAGAAGTCGTTGACCAGCGGATGGGTGTACAGGTAGGCCGTCGTGGACGCCATTACCCCGGTCAGCACACCGGTCAGGTCCGCCGCGGTGCAGTTCGGTGGCGGCGGTGCCGGCGGTTGCACGACCGGCGACGGCGCGGGTGCCGGCGGCTGCGCGGGTGCCGGCGGCTGCGCGATGGCCGGGGCCGCGCCGAACACCGCGGCGCAGGCGAGCCCAGCCACCCAGGCCACGCGGGAGGTTGCCGACATCTGTGTCTCCTTTGTTCTCATCGTCCGCCGCGACCGCCGCCGCCAATGCCGCCGCCGCCACCGCCAGGCTGGCCCGGCCGTCCGATGTCGGGCCCGCCAGGCGGACGCGGACCGGGGTTGATATCGATGTCGGCGTCGAAATCGTTGCTCCACCACTGACTGCAGGCATAGTCGTTCACGTCGCACGGATACGGCACGTAGGGGCCTGCGCCGCTCGGCCCCTCCCCGCCGCTGGCCCCTCGGACGTCGCCCTGCGAACAGATGGTCGTGCCGCCGGCGCTGGTGCAGTCGGCGACCACCGGCGGCGCGACCGCGATCCCGGTCGACCACACCGCAGGGGCGACCAGCAGGTAAACCAACCGCATCTTGCACCCTCCGGTATCGGGTTCGCGCACAGCCTCTCGTGGCTCGTGGCCGCGTCAGCGTAAGCATCGGTCTGTGGTCCCGCCATCCCCCACAACGGGTGAAACCGCACCGCGGAACGACGTGTCGCGCACTGCCGGCGGTTCCCCCAGAAAGGGGGACGACACGTCTCGGCGGCCGCCATACGCTCCGACCGACGACGATCCGGAAGGCTGACAGTGGCTGCAGGCGATAGCGATTGGCCGCGTCCGGCGGCGATGGCGATCCCACCCGAGGGCTACCTGGAACTCGAGCGGGGCCGCTACGGGCCGGTCTTCCCCCGCACCCCGGCCTGCTACGGCTTCTCGATCATCGCCAAGGTCAAGGAGGGCCGCGAAGACGCCGTGCGTGCCTACGCCAAACAGATCGAGGAAGCGGTCGCCGGCACGCCCGACGTGCTGGCGCCGTTGCGGTTGCACTACCTGCGCTGGGTGCTGTTCGACGTCGGCTCAGGGCTGCATTTCCAGTATCAGGGCATCTTCGACACCGACTTCGACAAGTACACCGAGGACGCGGTGCGCTTGTTCGGCGCGACCGGAATCACCACGGTGTTCACGAATCTCGAAGGCTTCCCCGAGGATTGGCAGACCAATCCGGAGGCCTTCATCAAATTCGTTCGCGACCACCACTATCCGAGCTTCCTGGAGTACGGCGAATATCCGTACGTCACCGCCGACGAGATCAAGAAGGCGCTGCGCCTGAAGGCGGCGTTCTCCGACATGCTCGACCAGATGCAGTGATGAGCGCTTGCGATGCCCCTCGAACTCGACGACATCCAGCACATCCTGCTCACCCGGACACCGGCGATGACGGGACGGTACGAGTTCCTGACGTTCGAGCGCCCCGAGGGTGGGCGGGCCTGGCTGGCCGAGCTTCTCGACGTGGTCGCCTCGGCGGCCGAGGCCGACGCCACCATGGACGCGACAAAGCGCTGGGTCACGGTGGCGTTCACCTGGAACGGCCTTCGCGCGCTCGGGGTTCCGGACGCGGCGCTGGCCACGTTTCCCGGCGAGTTCCGGGAGGGCATGGCGGCGCGCGCCGACATCCTCGGCGACACCGGCGCCAACGCACCGCGGCACTGGGTCGGCGGCCTCGCCGGGGACGACCTGCACGCGATCGCGATCCTCTTCGCCCGCGACGACGCCGAACATGCGCGCTGTGTCGGCGAACACGACAGGCTTGTGGCGCGCTGCGACGGCGTCCGCACGCTGTCGTTCCTGGACCTGAACGCCCATCCGCCGTTCAACTACGCACACGACCACTTCGGGTTCCGGGACCGGCTGTCCCAACCGGTGATCAAGGGCTCGGGCGAAGACCCGACCCCGGGTTCGGGTGCGGCACTGGAGCCGGGCGAGTTCATCCTCGGCTATCCCGACGAGGACGGCCCCGTCGTGGGGCTCCCCGAGCCTGCGGCGTTGTCACGCAACGGGAGTTACCTGGCCTACCGCAGGCTTCAGGAGCATGTCGGAACGTTCCGCGCCTACCTGTCCGACCACGCCGAGACGCCCCAGGAGCAGGAGCTGCTGGCGGCGAAGTTCATGGGCCGCTGGCGCAGCGGCGCTCCGCTGGTACTCGCCCCCACCGTCGACGATCCGGAACTGGGCGCAGACCCGATGCGCAACAACGATTTCAACTACAAGGAGATGGACCCGTTCGGGTATGCCTGTCCGCTGGGTTCACACGCGCGCCGCCTCAATCCGCGCGACACCGCGCACTACATGAACCGGCGCCGGATGATCCGCCGGGGCGCGACCTACGGCCCTGCTCTGCCGGACGGGGCACCCGAGGACGGTGTCGACCGGGGCATCGCCGCGTTCATCATCTGCGCCAGCCTGGTCCGTCAGTTCGAGTTCGCCCAGAACGTGTGGATCAACGACAAGACCTTCCACGAGCTGGGCAACGAGCACGACCCGATCGGCGGCGCCCAGGACGGCACACTGGATTTCACCGTGCCGAAGCGACCTATCCGCAAGGTACACAAAGGCATTCCCGCCTTCACCACGATTCGCGGTGGCGGCTACTTCTTCCTGCCCGGCCTGGGCGCGTTGCGCTACCTCACCGAGCTCGGCGGCCGGGAGCGCTGATGACAGCCCGGCCCGCCCGCACGTACAACCAGGACCACCGTCGTCGACCCCGTGACGGCAGGCGGCGGCTGAGCATCTACTGGACGTGGAGCTACCCCTGGGAGGCCCAACGCGACCCGGCCGCGATGAGCAACCGGTTCTCGACGTTGACCGAGGTCCGCAACGTCGGGTACCCGGCCTACGAGACGCCCGGGTTCGGCGCGGCGAACTTCCTGCAGGGCATCGCCGGCACACTCGAGTTGTTCCACCGGTCGACGCTGTCGTTCCAGGACCTCGTCGGCGAGGTGACCGGACATCCGGTGGCGGTGTTCCAGCGGGTGGACCAGGCCGGCTACCCCCAGCCGATCGACGAACGGATCCTGGACGACACCGACACGCTCATGGTGTTCGGCCTGGACCATCTGAACTCCGAACTGGAAGCCGGCCGTGACGAAGTCGACGCGCTGCGCGCGTGGCTGCACCGGGAGGGCACCTGCCTGCTGCTGGCACCGCACCACGACGTCGGGTTCACCGACGACCTCGCTCAGCGGCAGGTCGAGTACCTGCACCACGGGGACCGACTGGTGCCGCGACAGCAGCGGTTCAGCAGATACACCCGATCGCTGATGCGCGCGCTGGGCGTGCCGGTGCACAACATCTGGGGGCTACGTCCCGCCGTCGTCGACGGAACACGAGACCCGGTCGCGCTGAACACGTTCCGGGAGTTCGACGAACTAGGGCTGCTGGCCGACGTCCCCACCCTGAGCTTTCACCAGCATCTGCCCCACTACGAGCTGACCGCGCCGGAGGGCGCGAATCTCCGGGTGCTGGCGCGTCAGCCGATCGACCCCGGCCGCCCCCACCCGTTCACCGACGCGGGCGGCTCCGCGTTCAACGCGGTGGTCTGGATGCCGCCCGACGGAGACCGCGCCGGCGACATCGTGCTGGTCGACTCGACGCACTTCACCACACTGTTCGGCGGCACCCAGAGCCTGCAGAACCTGTGGCGGAACCTGGCGGCCTGCCCCCTGGGCTGACCTCACTCCGGTATCAGGCCAACCCTTTTCGCCTCGGCCACCGCCTCGCCGCGCGAGGACACGCCGAGCTTGCGGTAGATCGCGGTGGCCTGGCTCTTGGCCGTCTCCCGGCCGATCACCAACTCCTCGGCGATCCGCTGCAGCGAGAGGTGGCTGGCCAGATGCGGTAGCAGGCGCAGTTCGGCGGCGGTCAGCGGCCGGGCGCCACCGACCGCCATGGCCTTGACGCGGTCCACCCGTTGCACCAGCGCGACCGCGCCGGGCTCGCGGTGACAGGCCCGTTCTGCAGCCGCCAGATGCCGGCCCAGCAACGTCGGATCCTGGATCACCGCGGCGGTCCAGGCAAGCAGCCCATGCCCCAGAAGCGCTGTGCGCGCGGACAAATGACCCAGCTGCGCCAGCAACGTCTCGGTCACCGTCACCGCCTGCCGGACGCCGGTCAGATCCGCCGTGCGGGCGGCCATCACCGCGCTCGTCGCATACACGACGATCATCGGCACGACGTCGCACAGGTCGTACTTGTCCACCAGCGTCCGCGCCGCCTCACTGCGTTCCATGGCCGCGTCGTCGTCGCCGCCGGCCAGATCGAGAAGCGCCAGGTGCGCGAGTGCTGCGGCGTGGAAACCCGGCAGGTCGTCGATCACCGGCAGCGCGGCGTCGAGCAGCGCGCGGGCCTGTGTCGGGTGCCCGCGCATGGCCTCGGCGGAGCCCTTCATCACCGTGGCCGCCCCCCACCATGGGTTCACCAGGTGGTCCCCGGCCGCGCGGACCACATCGGCCTGCTCCACCACATCGCCGACCCCGCCTGCGCCGAGCAGTGAACTGATCAGTGCTACCGCGACTTTCACCGACGGTGTGCCGTCCGACAGTCTCTGCCCGCGATCGGCGGCCACGGCGAGCATCAGCGACCGCTGGATCAGTTCGGCGTCGGCGGTCGTGACGCCCAGCCACGCGCGCGCCACCGCCGCGTCGGGGTACTCGGCGAACGTGCGCGCGTCCAGCGTCGCGAGCCGGCGCGCCAACACCCCGGCGCGGCCGTCGAAGCCCAGCCGCACCGCTTCGCGGCCCACCAGCGCGGCCGCGCGCCCGCGGTCCCCGGCGTCGAGCGCCTGCATCAGCGCGCCGTCGATGTCACCGTCACGCTCCAACAGATCCGCTGCGCGCGTGGCCAATTCACGGAAGCGGGCCGGAGCGGTGTCACGCAGCCGACCGCGCAGCACGTCGCCGAACAGATGGTGATAGCGGTACCACACCCGAGGGTGGTCGAGGGCGACCAGGAACGGATTGCCCGAGTCCGCCAGCACCGCCAGCATGTGTCCGGCGTCGTCGCGCCCGAGCACCGTGTCGAGCTGCTCGGCGGTGAACCGCCCCAGCACCGCCGACTCGACCTGGAACGTCGCGGTCTCGGCGTCGAGTCGGTTGATGACCTCCTCGACCACGTAGTCGACCACCAGATTGCCGTGCTCGGCCAGCGCTTCCAGCGCGGTGCCGTCGCGCAGCGCCATCGCCGTCAGCACCACCCCGGCGGGCCAGCCTTCACAGAGGTCGGCGACCGCGGCGACGGTCGCGTCGTCGCACGGGCCGCGGATCGCAGTGAGCGCCTCGGCGGTTTCGGTCGCCGAGAACCGCAGCACCTCCTGGTCGATCGCCACGACGGTGTGCTGGAGCCGGCGCCTCGCCAGCCCCAGCGGCAGCACCTGACGGCCCAGCAACGCGGTGACGACCGTCGCGGGGGCCTCGGCGAGCAGCGTCTGCAACGCCGCGACGGCCGCGGGAGCCGTGAGCTTGTGCGCGTCGTCGAGCAGGATCACGATCGGCCCGTGCGCCTCCAGCGCCTGCACCACGGCGGGCACCAGGTGGGTCAGCGGACACCGGCCCGGACCGCGCAGGTAGCGCAGCAGATCGCTGTCGTCCTCGGTGAGACGGACCACGGCCGTCGCGATGTGCAGCAGCAGATGCGCGGGGTCGTCGTCCAGGTGGTCGATGCGCGCCCAGGCGAACGGCCGGTCGTCGTCCGCGTCCCACAGCGCTGCCGCAGTGGTCTTGCCGTAACCGGCCGGCGCGGACAGGACCACGACGTCACCGCCAGCTGACGTTCGCAGCCGGCTGAGCACCTCCGGACGTTGGACGACGCGATCGGCGATCCTCGGCCGACCGATCGTCGCGGCCGGGACCCTGGGACGCCAGTCCCCCGCAACCACCACTCGAGCCTAATCCCGAAGCCGCGTGACGTGCCCGTTTTCGCATTTCGGACGATCGGCCGAGGAAATGTCGGTGGCTGGAGGCACCATGGACCCATGTCCGTGCCGACCGATCCGCTGGGGCGCTTCTCCGCGCTGACGCGCGAGTGGTTCGCCGGCACCTTCGTCGAGCCGACTCCCGCGCAGGCCCAAGCCTGGAAGGCGATCGCCGACGGCGACAACACCCTGGTGATCGCGCCCACCGGCTCCGGCAAGACGCTGGCCGCATTCCTGTGGGCGATCGACGGGTTGGTCCGCGAACCGCAGACCGAACGCGCAACGCGGGTGCTGTACGTCTCACCGCTCAAGGCGCTGGCCGTCGACGTCGAACGCAATCTGCGCACCCCGCTGACCGGCATCTCGCGTATCGCCGAGCGCGCCGGGCAGCCACCCCCGGCCATCAGCGTCGGCGTGCGCTCCGGCGACACCACACCGAGCAAGCGCCGCGAGCTGATCGCCAGCCCGCCCGACATCCTGATCACCACGCCCGAGTCCCTGTTCCTGATGCTGACCTCGGCCGCCCGGGAGACCCTGAGCCAGGTACAGACGGTCATCGTCGACGAGGTGCACGCCGTCGCGGCCACCAAGCGCGGCGCGCACCTGGCGGTGTCCCTGGAACGGCTGGACGCGATGTTGCCGAAGCCCGCCCAGCGGATCGGACTCTCGGCGACCGTGCGCCCACCCGAAGAGGTGGCGCGGTTCCTGTCCGGCACCGCGCTGACGACGATCGTCGCGCCGCCGGCGGCCAAGACGTTCGACCTGACCGTGCAGGTGCCGGTCCCCGACATGGCCTCCCCCGACACCCAGTCCATCTGGCCCGCGGTGGAGGAGCGCATCGTCGACCTGATCGAGGCGCACAACTCCTCGATCGTGTTCGCCAACTCGCGGCGGTTGGCCGAGCGGCTGACCGCCCGGATCAACGAGATCCACGCCGAACGCGCCGGGATCGAACTCGGCGCGCACAACCCCGGGGTGGCCGGCGGTGCACCGGCACACCTGATGGGCAGCGGACAGACCTTCGGCGCGGAACCGGTGCTCGCCCGCGCCCACCACGGCTCGGTCAGCAAGGAGGCCCGCGCCGACGTCGAGGACGCGCTCAAGAGCGGACGGCTCAAGGCCGTGGTCGCGACCTCCAGCCTGGAACTCGGCATCGACATGGGCGCCGTGGATCTGGTGATCCAGGTGGAGACACCGCCGTCGGTGGCCAGCGGGCTGCAGCGCATCGGCCGGGCCGGCCACCAGGTCGGCGAGATCAGCCAGGGCGTGCTGTTGCCCAAGCACCGCACCGACCTGATCGGCTGCGCGGTCAGCGTGCAACGGATGCTGGCCGGCCAGATCGAGACCATGCGGGTGCCCGCCAACCCACTGGATGTGCTGGCCCAGCACACCGTGGCGGCCTGCGCGCTGGAGCCGATCAACGCCGAGGCCTGGTTCGACACCGTGCGGCGCAGCGCGCCGTTCGCCACGCTGCCGCGCAGCGCGTTCGAGGCGACGCTGGACCTGCTGTCGGGCAAATACCCGTCGACGCAGTTCGCCGAGCTGCGGCCACGCATCGTCTACGACCGCGACGCCGGCACCCTGACCTCGCGGCCCGGCGCGCAGCGGCTGGCCGTCACCTCGGGCGGGGCGATCCCCGACCGCGGCCTGTTCACCGTGTATCTGGCCGCCAACGCCGACTCCGACAAACCCTCGCGCGTCGGTGAACTCGACGAGGAGATGGTCTACGAGTCCCGCCCCGGCGACGTGATCTCACTGGGCGCGACGAGCTGGCGGATCACCGAGATCACCCACGACCGGGTGCTCGTCGTCCCTGCCCCGGGTGAGCCGGCCCGGCTGCCGTTCTGGCGAGGTGACGGGGTCGGGCGGCCCGCCGAGCTCGGCGCGGCGATCGGCGCGTTCACCGGCGAACTGGCCCGGCTGGAGCGCGAGAAGTTCGAGCAGCGTTGCCACACCGTGGGATTCGACGCCTTCGCAACCGACAACCTGTGGCAGCTGATCTCCGAACAGCGGGAGGCGACCTCCACCGTGCCGTCGGACACCACGCTGGTGGTGGAACGGTTCCGCGACGAACTGGGCGACTGGCGCGTCATCCTGCATTCCCCCTACGGGCTGCGGGTGCACGGCCCGCTCGCGCTGGCGGTGGGCAAGCGGCTCTACGAGCGCTACGGCATCGACGAGAAACCGACCGCCTCCGACGACGGCATCATCGTGCGGCTGCCCGACACCGACGACACCGCCCCGGGCGCGGACATCTTCGTGTTCGACGCCGACGAGATCGAACCGCTGGTGACCACGGAGGTCAGTTCGTCGGCGCTGTTCGCGTCCCGGTTCCGGGAGTGCGCGGCACGGGCGCTGCTGCTGCCGCGCCGCCATCCGGGCAAGCGATCCCCGCTGTGGCACCAGCGCCAGCGCGCCGCCCAGTTGCTCGACGTGGCCCGCGGCTACCCAGATTTCCCGATCGTGCTCGAAGCCGTCCGCGAATGCCTGCAGGACGTCTACGACGTGCCGATGCTGACCCAGCTGATGTCGCGCATCGCGCAGCGCCGGGTGCGCCTGCTGGAGGTCGAGACGTCGACCCCGTCGCCGTTCGCGGCGTCCCTGCTGTTCGGCTACGTCGGCGCGTTCATGTACGAAGGCGACAGCCCGCTGGCCGAACGACGCGCCGCCGCACTGTCGTTGGATCCCACGCTGCTGGCCGAACTGCTCGGCCGGGTGGAACTGCGCGAACTCCTCGACGCCGACGTCGTGACCAACACCGCGCGCCAGCTCCAGCACCTGGCGCCGGACCGGCAGGCCCGCGACGCCGAGGGCGTGGCCGACCTGCTGCGCCTGCTCGGACCGCTGACCACCGAGGAGATCGCCGCCCGGTGCACCACCGACGACATCGGCGGCTGGCTGGACGGGCTACTGAGCACCAAACGGGTGCTGCAGGTGTCGTTCGCCGGGCAGACGTGGTGGGCCGCCGTGGAGGACATCGGCCGGCTGCGCGACGGCGTCGGCGTGGCGGTACCGGTCGGCGTCCCGATGGCGTTCCTGGAACCGGTCGTCGACCCGCTGGGCGAGCTGCTGTCGCGCTATGCCCGCACCCGCGGACCGTTCACCACCGCGGACGCGGCGACGCGGTTCGGACTGGGCCTGCGGGTGGCCGCCGACGTGCTGGGCCGGCTGGCCGCCGACGGCAAACTGGTGCGCGGCGAGTTCACCGATGTGCCAATCGATTCCGGTGACCAGTGGTGTGATGCGGAAGTGCTGCGGATCCTGCGCCGCCGCTCACTGGCGGCGCTGCGCGCCCAGATCGAGCCGGTCAGCACCGCCGCGTTCGGCCGCTTCCTGCCGTCCTGGCAGATGCTCGGCAGCGACACGGTCTCGGGCGTCGACGGGCTGGCCGCGGTGATCGACCAGCTCGCCGGCGTGCCGATGCCGGCCTCAGCGGTCGAGCCGCTGATCTTCGGGCAGCGGGTGCGCGACTACCAACCCGGCATGCTCGACGAGCTGTTGGCCTCCGGGGAGGTGCTGTGGTCGGGCGCCGGGTCACTGTCGGCGGCCGACGGGTGGGTGGCGTTCCACCTCGCCGAGACCGCGCCACTGTCGCTGGCGCCGCCGGGTGAGCTCGACCTGACCGACGTCCACCACACGATCCTGGGCGCGCTGTCCGGTGGCGGGGCCTACTTCTTCCGGCAGCTCTCGGTCGACGGGACGACCACGGAGTCGCTGAAAGAGGCGTTGTGGCAGTTGATCTGGGCTGGTTACGTGGGTGGTGACACTTTCGCGCCGGTGCGTGCGCTGCTGGCGGGCACCCGTGGGTCGGGGCAGCGCCGGTCGGCCACGCCGTCGCATCGGCACCGGCGCGCGCCGCGGCTGAGCCGGTACAGCCTGAGCACGTCGAGCCTGAGCGCGCACCGCGACACCGATCCCACAGTGGCCGGACGCTGGTCAGCGCTGCCGATCGCCGAGGTCGACACCACGATGCGGGCGCACTATCAGGCCGAGCAGCTGCTGACCCGGCACGGGGTGCTGACCAGGGGCGCGGTGGCGGCCGAGAACGTGCCCGGCGGGTTCGCGTCGATGTACAAGGTGCTGACCACGATGGAGGAGGCGGGCCGGTGCCAGCGTGGTTACTTCGTCGAGTCGCTGGGCGGCGCACAGTTCGCGACGGCCAGCACCGTCGACCGGCTGCGCAGCTATGCCGACAGCATCGACGACAAACAGCACACGCTGCGCGCGATCGCGTTGGCCGCGACCGATCCGGCCAATCCGTACGGCGCCGCGCTGCCCTGGCCGGCTCGCGGCGGTGACGGCGAGACCGCGCATCGTCCCGGGCGTAAGGCCGGCGCGCTGGTGGTGCTCGTCGACGGGGAGCTGGCGTGGTTCGTCGAGCGGGGCGGCCGTTCGCTGCTGAGCTTCACCGCCGATGCCGAGATCGCCAACGCCGCCGCTGCGACTCTGGCCGAACTGGTGTCGCGGCAACGGGTTCCGGGTCTGCTGGTGGAACGCGTGGACGGGGTGCCGGTGCTGGAGAGCCGAGAGTCGGTGGTGGTCGAGGCACTGGCGACCGCGGGCTTTTCGCGCACCCCCCGAGGCCTGCGGTTGCGCTGATGCCAGAGGGAGACACCGTCTTTCGCACGGCCCTGAAACTCCGCGAGGCACTCGAGGGCCGGGAGTTGACCCGCTGCGACGTCCGGGTGCCCCGGTACGCAGCGGTCGACCTCAGCGGTCAGGTCGTCGACGAAGTGCTCAGCCGGGGCAAGCATCTGTTCATCCGCGTCGGGCAGGCCAGCATCCACTCGCACCTGAAGATGGACGGCGCCTGGGTGATCGGCCGGGTCCGGGTGCCCGCGTACAAGATCCGCATCGTGCTGGAGACCGCGCAGTCGCGGGCCTTCGGCGTCGACCTCGGGATACTGGAGATCCTGGACCGCGCCACCGACATGGACGCCGTCGCCCACCTCGGTCCGGACCTCCTCGGCGCCGACTGGTCGGCGTCTGTGGCGGCAGAGAACCTGATGACCGACCCATCCCGCCCGCTGGCCGAGGCGCTGCTGGATCAACGCGTGATGGCCGGCGTGGGCAACGTCTACGCCAACGAGCTGTGCTTCGTGTTCGGGCTGCGGCCCGGCACCGCCGTCGGCGAGGTGTCCGACCCGCTGCGCCTGGTCAGCCGTGCACAGCAGATGTTGTGGCTCAACCGGACTCGGCTCAACCGCACCACGACCGGCAACACCCGGCCCGGCCAGGACGTGTGGGTGTACGGCCGGGCCGGTCTGCCGTGTCGCCGCTGCGGTACACGGATCGAGACGGACAAGGGCGGCGATCGCGTCACCTACTGGTGCCCCACCTGCCAACGCTAGCTCCCCGCCGAAATTGCATTCCACGCGCCGTTCTGTGGATAACTCCAGCGTTGCAAGCAATCTCGACGAAAGCTGTCGGCGTCGCCGTCGATCATTCGGCCATGGGAAACATGGGAAACGTGATCATCGGAACAGAGTCCGTCGCCAACGGCACCCTGACCAGTCATCGGCTCCGACGCTGGTACCGCCCGATCTATCCGAACGTGCACGCACCGATCGACAGGGAGGTCACGCTGCGCGATCGCACTCTGGGCGCCTGGCTGTGGTCCCGGCGCCAGGGCGTCGTGACAGGACTCGCGGCTTCGGCACTGCACGGGTCGGGCTGGATCGACACCGCCGTCGATGTGGAGCTGATCTACAAGTGGCCACGGCCCCCGGCGGGCATCGTTGCCCGCGCTGACCGCCTGGCCCCCGACGAGTGGCAGCTATTGGACGGCATACCCACCGCCACGCCCGCACGTACCGCATTCGACCTCGGCCGCTTCCGCCCCGACTACGAGGCCCTGGCACGCCTCGACGCGCTGATGCGGGCCGAGCCCTTCTCGCTCGACGACGTAATGATGCTGACTCAGCGGTACAAAGGCGCTCGCGGGGTCGCCCGCGTGAAAGCGCTGCTGCCGTTCGTCGACGGCGGTGCGGAGTCACCACGCGAGTCGTGGTGGCGCAAGCTGGTGATCGACGCGCGGTTCCCGGTGCCGGCAACCCAGATCCGCGTCGTCGACGAATACGACCGACATGTCCGTGTCCTCGATTTCGGCTGGGAGGACTACGGGGTTGCTTTCGAGTATGACGGCGAGCAGCACCAATCGGACCGCGCGCAGTACCTCAAGGACCGGCGCGTCATGCCGGAACTTCTCCGCCTGGGCTGGCATGTCACCACGGTCGTCAAGGAGGACGACCCCGTCGTCGTGCTCAACCGGTTGAACGGGGCGATGCGGGCCCGCGGCTGGCGCGGAGCCGTGCAGATCCCGTCATACGCCTATGCGTACCGCTTCGCCGAAACTGCTCTCAGCGCGGCGCATTCGGCGTAGCGGCCGCGTGGAATGCAATTTCGGCGAAGGTTTACACCGTGCAGTCGACGCCGGCGACGTCGCGCGCGATCACGCACGCCGACGGGTTGGACAGCTTCCATGCGCCGTCCTGGTCGACCCAGTAGATGTCGTGGGTCTTGGTGCCGAAGATCGGGATCGTCACCGCGATCTGCGCGTCGAGCCGGTCGCCGTTGAGCACCGGGTTCTGCACCTGCCAGTTGACCATGCCGCCGTAGGTGTTCAGGCGATTGGCGATGTTGTCGGCGGTCGGCACCGCCGCGTCGCCACCGGCCAGCTTCGCCGCGCGCTCACTCGCCGGGGCGCCGGTGTTGAGCACCTGCCGCAGTTCGGCGGTCAGCTGGCCGGCGTCAGGCACCGGTTGGGCCCACGCCACCCCCATGCCGCCCACGGCACCTGCAGCCACCACCGACATCGCCGCCAACGCAGCACGCATAAAGAGCTTCCTTCCGCACAGAGGGTCCGACCTCGCACACCCCACCATGCGGCGGCCCCCGCCACAAGACCTACGTCCCCGAGCTCCCCACGACGAAATTGCATTCCACGCGCCAAATCCCGGGTGAGGACCGCGTGGAATGCAATTTCGGCGCGAAGGTCTAGAAGGGCAGCGCGAACTTCACGATCTTGCGCACCACCGTCGCGAACTGCCGCGGCAGCGGGCCGGTGTTGTAGGGCACGCCGAAGCGCTCACAGATCTCCTGCACCTTGGGTGCGATCTCCGCATGCCGGAACGCCGGGATGTCGGGGAACAGGTGGTGCTCGATCTGGAAGGACAGGTTGCCGGAGAGGATGTGGAACAGCTTGCCCCCCGTCAGGTTCGCCGAGCCGAGCACCTGACGGAAGTACCACTGCCCGCGGGTCTCGGCCTTGGTCTCCTCGATGGAGAACTCCTGCACGTCCTCGGGGAAGTGCCCGCAGAAGATGATCATGTACGACCACACGTTGCGCATCAGGTTCGCGGTCATGTTCCCGGCGAACACCCACGGCGCGAACGGCCCGGCCAGCAGCGGGAACGCCACGTAATCCTTGAGCGTCTGCTGCTTGGTCTTGGCCCAGATGCCGTCCAGGATCTCCCGCTTGTCGGTCAGCGTGATCTCGCCGGCGGCGATCTTCTCGCTCTCCAGCTCGTGCAGCGCCACGCCGTACTGGAACAGCACCATCAGCAGGAACGCATACACCGGGTTGCCCAGGTAGTACGGCCGCCACCGCTGATCGGAGCTCATCCGCAGGATGCCGTAGCCGATGTCACGGTCCAGGCCGACGATGTTGGTGTACGTGTGGTGCATGTAGTTGTGCGAGTGCCGCCACTGGTCGGCCGGGCACGCGGTGTCCCATTCGAAGTTGCGGCTGGAGATCGCCGGGTCGCCCATCCAGTCGTACTGGCCGTGCATGACGTTGTGGCCGATCTCCATGTTGTCGATGATCTTGCTCAGCCCCAGCATCGCGGTGCCGGCCAGCCAGAACGGCGGGAAGATCCCACCGAACAGCAGCGTCCGCCCGCCCACTTCGAGGCCGCGTTGCGCCTTGATCATCCGCCGGATGTAGGTGGCGTCGCGCTCACCGAGGTCAGCGACGACGGCCTCCTTGAGCGCGTCGAGCTCGCGGCCGAACGCCTCGGCCTGCTCCGGGGTCAGGGTGATGGGCGTGCCTGAGACCGTCTTGGTGATGGTCTGCTGCGGCGGGGTGGTCGTGGTGTCCAGAAGGTCAGTCATGGTGCTCCCTCTCGGTGTCGCCGAGATTGCATCCGCGGCGGCCTTTCAGCGAAAAGCAGCGCGTGGAATGCAATTTCGGCGGTTACAGGTTGATGTCGACGTCACCGACGGGTGCGGTGACGCAGAGCTGCACGTCTTCTTCTTCGGCGGTCGAGACCGCCCCGGTGATCACGTTGCGCACCACGCCGCTGGTCTTGCGGCGTGTACAGGAGAAGCAGATGCCCATTCGGCAACCGCTCTCGGGCTGCAGGCCGACTCGGCCTGATCGAGCAGTGGTCGGCCGTCGTCGGTGAGCTCGACGGCGCTGTCGGCGAAAGTGACCCGGCCACCGCTGGCTTCGCCGGTGAACACCGGCGGGACGAAACTCTCCGAGCGCGCGTCCGGATGGACGGCCCGCACCGCGTCGACGAGCGCCGGCGGCCCGCACACGAAGACGGCGTCGGCCTCGAATGCGTGGTCCTCGAAGCGCGGCGGCAGGTCGGATCCGCTGCGGTCACGGGTAAAGCCGTGCCGCACCGTTACATTCGGCATCGCCCGGGCGATGTCGGCGAGCTCTGCGTGATAGCCGGCCTCCTGCATCGAGCGTGCATAGTGGACGAACGTGATTTCCCCGCCGTGCCGCCGGTCTCGCAGTGTGCGCAGCATCGACATCACCGGGGTGATGCCGCTGCCGCCGGAGACGAACAGCAGGCGGCCCGCGTCGCGCGGCAGCGTGAAGTCGCCGCCGACGGAATCCAACCCGACGACCATGCCCGGGCGGGCCTTGTCGCACAGGTATGTGGAGACCAGGCCGCCGTCGTGACGTCCGACGGTCAGCTCGATGAGCGAGTCGCCCTCGGCATTGGCCGGCGAATACGGCCGGGTGCGCCGGCGGCCGTCGATCTCGATTGACAAATTGATGTGCTGACCCGCCCGGAAACCGGTGAAGGCCCGGTTCGGCGCAAGCGTCAGCGTCACACTGCGCGGCGTGCTGCGTCGCACCGCCACCACCCGGGCCCGGGCGTCGCCGCGGGTCCAGGTCGGATCGACCAGCTCGGTGTAGCGGTCCACCCCGTGCGGACCGGTGAGCAGGTCCAATAGGGACGACCGCCGCACCCGGGTCATCGTTTCAGTGAACATATGTACACCGTGCGCGCATTGCTGCGAGTACGTCAAGGGGTTCATGCAGCTTGTGGTAGTTTTCACACAGTGAACAGTCGTACGCCCAGCTCGCGAACGGGACGTTCCAGATCCCGGGAGAAGAGCGGGGAGACCCTGTCGCGCGAGGCACGCAAGGAAGCCACCCGCCGCGCGATCGTCGCCGCGGCACTGCATCTGCTCGCCGAACGCAGCTTCAGCGGACTGAGCCTGCGCGAGGTCACCCGCGAGGCCGGCATCGTGCCCGCGGCGTTCTACCGGCATTTCGAGTCCATGGAAGCCCTCGGCCTCGTGCTGATCGACGAGTCGTTCCGCGCGCTGCGCGAGATGCTGCGCGGCGCGCGCGCAGGCAAGCTCGACCCGAACCGGGTGATCGAGTCCTCGGTGGACATCCTGATCGACGGGGTTCAGCAGCGCCGAGAGCACTGGCGCTTCATCGGTCGCGAACGCTCCACCGGCGTCACCGTGCTGCGGTACGCGATCCGCACCGAAATCCGGTTGATCACTTCGGAATTGGCGATCGACCTGGCCCGCTTCCCGAACCTCAACACGTGGAGCAGCGAGGACCTCAACATCCTGGCCAGCGTGTTCGTCAACTCGATGATCGTGATCGCCGAGTCGCTCGAGGACACCACCGACCCCGCCGGCGTCGCCGAGATCCGCCGGATCGCGATCAAGCAACTGAGGATGATCACTGTCGGCGTGGCGGGCTGGCGAAGCAGTTAACGTGACGGGCATGTCGCCCGTCGTCGAGATCGCCCACCCCCGGCCGGAGATCACTGTTGTGACCCTCAACCGGCCCGACAAGCTCAACGCGCTGTCCTACGAACTGGTCGAGGAACTGCACCGGGCCCTCGACACTCTGGCCGACGACAACACCTGCCGCGTCGTGGTGCTGACGGGCGCGGGGCGCGGCTTCTGCGCCGGCCTCGACCTGAGCGCGCCCAACCCGGAGCAGACCGGCGGCGGCACCGAGTTCCCCCGCTCGGGCATGCGCTGGCAGGAACGCATCGCCGACCTCACCGCCAAGATCCACCGGTTACGGCAGCCGGTGATCGCGGCGGTCAACGGCGTGGCCTACGGCGGCGGGCTCGGCATCGCCGCCGCATGTGACATCCGGGTCGCGGCACCGACGGCGCGGTTCTGCACGCAGTTCATCAAGCTCGGGCTCGGCGGGTGCGACATCGGGGTGAGCTACACGCTGCCGCGCGTCATCGGCGCCGGACCGGCCTTCGACATGATCCTGACCGCCCGCGCGGTCGACGCCGACGAGGCGTTGCGGCTCGGGCTGGTGTCACGGGTGGCCGACCCGGCCCTCGACGAGGCGTTAACCATCGCCGAGACCCTCTGCGGCTACGGCAAATTCGGCCTGGAGTCGACCAAGCAGGTGCTGTGGGCCAACCTGGGGGCCGCCAGCCTGGAGGCCGCGCTGCACCTGGAGAACCGCAGCCAGATCGTCGCGTCGACCAGCGGTGAGATGCGCGAGATGGCCGCCAAGATCCTGCGCAAGTCCTGACCTGCGCCGAAATTGCATTCCACGCGGCCGAAACGCGAAAAAGACCGCGTGGAATGCAATTTCGGCGGAGGAACGAGGCGGGTCAGCGCGGGGTGCCGCCGCCGTCGGCGATGATCACCTGTCCGGTGATGTAACTTCCCGCATCCGAGGTGAGAAGCAAAGCGGGACCGACCATTTCGTCGGCGCTGGCCAGACGGCCCAGCAGCGTGCCGCCGACCATCCCGTCGATGGCCGCCTGCGGGTTCTTGCGCATCATGTCGGTGTCCACCGGTCCGGGCGCCAGCGCGTTGACCCGGATGCCGTGCTGCACGAACTCCGCGGCCATCGACCGGGTGAACGACATCATCGCGGCCTTCATCGACGCATAGATCGACAGCATCGGGGCGAAGATGAACGCGCCGACCGACACCATGTTCAGCACGGCGGCGTGCTCGCTGGCCTTCAGATGCGGCAGCGCTTCCTGCACCAGCAGCACCGGGCCGCGCAGGTTGACCTCGAACGACTTCGTCAGCGCGTCGCCGGTCATCTGCCCGAAGGGCTGCGCCAGCGGGTTCGCGGCATTGTTGACCACCACGTCCAGCCCGCCGAACTCGGCGACCGTGCGTTCGACGAGCGCGCCGAGGTCCTCAACCTCGCCGAGGTGGGTGGGCACCCCGATCGCCGAGCCGCCCAGCTCGCGCAGATGCTGCGCGGCCTTCTCGCAGGCCTCAGCCTTGCGACTGGCCACCACGACGCGGGCACCGGCCAGCACGTAGCCCTCGGCCAGCGCCAGCCCGATCCCGCGGGTACCGCCGGTGACGACGACGGTCCGATCCGTCATGTCGAACAGCCGGTCGAAAGAGGTCCGGTCCATCAGCTCCACCCACCCTCGCCGATGCCCCCGTCAATGTTGTGCGCCGGTGTAATCCACATCACGCGATTGTGACAGCCCCGTCCCAGCCACCCGGAACGAGCCCGGCTCCGGCGCGGGGTGCCCGGCGCGACCGGACAGCCCGCCCGATTTGCCCTCACCGACCGCCTCCGGACGATTTGAATCCATCTACACAGGACGCCGCGGGTCCGCCGTCCGGCACGCTTCCGGTGCCGGGATTGCCGGGAGGCACCTGTCGGCGCGCAAAGTGCCGAACATCCACCTTCGCGGAAACAATGCCTAGTCAGACCCCTGTTGACGATGACGCACAATCCGGGCAGCGAATTATTGACAGATCAAGTACATTTCAGAAGTGTGCGACGCCGGGGCGCCGGGCGACGCACGAGACACGGGAGCGCAGGCCGCTCCGCCGGCGTCTGTGTGCGCTCAGATCGCGATGGAGCGATCTTCGAGGGGAGTCGCGATCTGAGCGCACGCTCACAGGCTCCGCTCGCTGGTGAACCGCCGCCGCAAGCCCGTGATCGGATCCGTGAACTCCAACGTCTGCGCGAGCAGTTTCAGCGGCGTCGAGAAGTCGCCAACCGCCACCTCCAGGACGTCGGGGTAGAGCGGATCCCCGTCGATCGGCAGCCCGAGCGAGTTCATGTGCACCCGCAGCTGGTGGGTGCGTCCGGTCCTGGGCGTGAGCCGATAACGACCGTCGCCGAGAAACTCCACCACCGTCTCGGCGTTCGGCTCCCCCGGCTCCTCCACGGCCTGCAGCAGACCCCGGCGCTTGACGATCCGGCTGCGTGCCGTCACCGGGAACTCGCGCCCGGTGGTCGGCGCCGACGATCGCGCGAGATAGGTCTTGGTCACCTCCCCGCGCGCGAACATCGTCTGGTACGCCCCACGGACCGTGCGCCGGGTGGTGAACACCAGCACCCCGGCGGTCAACCGGTCCAGCCGGTGCGCGGGGCTGAGTTCGGGCACGTCGAGCTCGCGGCGCAGCCGCACCAGCGCGGTCTCGGCGACGTGGCTGCCGCGCGGCATCGTGGACAGGAAGTGCGGCTTGTCGACGACGACGACGTTCTCGTCCCGGTACACGATCGGCATGTCGAACGGCACCGGCACCTCGTCGGGGAGGTCGCGGTACAGGTAGACCACCGAATTGGGTTGCAGCACAGTGCCCGCGCCCACGACCTCACCGTCGGCGGTGAACACCTCGCCGTCGAGCACCTTCTGCGCGGCGGCCTCACCGAACCGGTCGGCGAACTCCACCAGCACCGCACCGCCACGCAACCGCACCCGCGCAGGGCCGAGCCCGTCGCGCACCGGAAGCGGTGCGGGCCGCCTCAATTGAGCGGCACCGGCTCGAGGATCTCCGCACGCGCCTCCGGGGCGGCCACGCGCAACGCGTCGGCGGACTCGTCGTCGGGCTGGGTCTGCGACAGCACCTCGGCCTCGACGCGGGCCAGGTAGGTCCCGACTTCGCGGTCGACGTCCTCGGCACTCCAACCCAGCACGGGCGCAACCACTTCGGCGACCTCACGGGCACAGTCCACACCCCGGTGCGGGTACTCGATGGAGATCCGCATCCGCCGCGCGAGAATGTCCTCCAGGTGCAGCGCGCCCTCCGCGACCGCGGCGTACGCGGCCTCCACCTTCAGGTACACCGGCGCCTCGGTGATCGGCTCGAGCAGTTCCGGCCTGCTGTCTGCCAGCGAGAGCACCTCTCCGATCAGCGAGCCGTACCGGTCCAACAGATGCCGCACCCGGTACGGATGCAGGCCGTAATACGCACCGACACTTTGGGTTTGGTTGACCATCGCGAAGTAACCGTCGGCCCCCAGCAGCGGCACCTTCTCGGTGATCGACGTCGCCACCCGGGTCGGGACGAACTCCGCGGCCGCGTCGATCGCGTCCTGACCCATCACCCGGTAGGTGGTGTACTTGCCGCCGGCGATGGCCACCAGGCCGGGAGCCGGCACCGCGACCGCGTGCTCGCGGGACAGCTTCGAGGTCTCCTCGCTCTCCCCGGCCAGCAGTGGGCGCAACCCGGCATACACGCCGTCGATGTCGTCGTGGCTCAGCGGGGTGGCGAGCACCTTGTTGACGTGGCCCAGGATGTAGTCGATGTCGGCCTTCGTCGCGGCGGGGTGCGCGAGGTCGAGGTTCCAGTCGGTGTCGGTGGTGCCGATGATCCAGTGCGTGCCCCACGGGATCACGAACAGCACCGACTTCTCGGTGCGCAGGATGATCGCGACCTCGCTGACGATCCGGTCGCGCGGCACCACGATGTGCACGCCCTTGGACGCCCGCACCCGAAACCGGCCTCGCTGCTTGGACAGAGCCTGGATCTCGTCGGTCCACACCCCGGTCGCGTTGACGACCACATGGCCGCGCACCTCGGTGACCGAACCGTCTTCGGAGTCGCGCACCCGCACACCGGTGACCCGATCGCCTTCCCGCAGCATCGCCACCACCTGCGTCGAGGTGCGCACCACCGCGCCGTAGTGCGCCGCAGTGCGCGCGACCGTCATCGTGTGCCTGGCGTCGTCGACGACGGTGTCGTAGTACCGGATTCCGCCGATCAGCGAGCTGCGCTTGAGCCCGGGACACAGCCGCAGCGCCCCCGCCCGGGTCAGATGTTTCTGCGGCGGAACCGATTTCGCGCCGCCGAGCTGGTCGTAGAGGAAGATCCCGGCCGCGATGTAGGGCCGCTCCCACCCCCGGTTGGTCAGCGGGAACAGGAACGGCAGCGGTTTGACCAGATGCGGGGCCAGCGTCGTCAGCGACAGCTCGCGTTCGTGCAGTGCCTCGCGCACCAGCCCGAACTCCAGCTGCTCCAAATACCGCAGGCCGCCGTGGAACATCTTGCTGCTGCGGCTGGACGTGCCCGAGGCGAAGTCGCGGGCCTCGACCAGCGCGACCTTCAGGCCTCGGGTGGCCGCATCCAGCGCGGCGCCGGCGCCGACGATGCCGCCGCCGATGACGATCACATCGAACTGTTCGCTGCCGAGCCGGTCCCAGGCGCCCTCCCGCTGCCGCGGGCTCAGAAACGTCTGGCCGTTGCCTGGAGCGGGGATCGGGTCAGTCACGTCGACCGGCTCCTCGTTACTCGTCAGTACGGATGGTCGACTCCCAGGCTAGCCGGACGACGATCAAGCGGCGAGGAACGAGCCGCGTTGTGGGGGTACCTCCCGCTTGCGGGGGAGAGTTCGGTCATCAAATTGAGCCGGACGACGATCAAGCGGCGAGGAACGAGCCGCGTTAAGGAGTCGGCAATCGGGTTCAGCCGCATCAGTCCAGATCGTCGTGCGCCATCAGCCGACGGGCGGCCTCCACGATCGATCCCGACAGCGACGGATACACCGACAGCGTCTGCGCCAGGTCGGTCACCGAGATGCGGTTCTGCACGGCCAGCGCGATCGGCAGGATCAGCTCCGAGGCGATCGGGGCCACCACGACCCCGCCGATCACCACACCGGTGGCCTGGCAGAAGATCTTCACGAAGCCGTGTCGCAGCAGCGACATCTTCGCGCGGGCGTTGGTGCTCAGCGGCAGCACCAGCGTGCGGGCCGGCACGCTGCCGTCGTCGATCGCCGACTGCGGGATGCCGACCGCAGCGATCTCGGGCCGGGTGAACGTCGCCGACGCGACCGTACGCAGCCGGATCGGTGAGACGCCCTCCCCCAGCGCGTGGTACATCGCGATGCGGCCCTGCATGGCGGCCACCGAGGCCAGCGGCAGCAGACCGGTGCAGTCCCCCGCGGCGTAGACCCCGGTGGCCGGGGTGCGCGACACCCGGTCGACGGGGATGTAGCCGCCGGGTTTGAGTTCGATGCCGACGCGCTCCAGACCCAGGTGCTCGGTGTTCGGCACGGAGCCGACCGTCATCAGCGCGTGGCTGCCCTCGACGACGCGGCCGTCGGCGATCGCGACCCGGACACCGGTGTCGGTGCGGGTGACCGAGTCGGCGCGGGCGTTCTTGACCAGCGTCACACCGCGCTCGTTGAACACCTCTTCCAGCACGGCCGCCGCGTCGGAGTCCTCGTGCGGCAGGATCTGGTCGCGGCTGGCCACCACGGTCACCCGCACGCCGAGTTCGGTGTAGGCGTTGCAGAACTCCGCGCCCGTGACCCCGGAGCCGACGATGATCAGGTGGCTGGGCAGTTCGGTCAGGTCGTAGACCTGGCGCCAGGTCAGGATCCGCTCGCCGTCGGGCACCGCGTTGGGCAGCACCCGCGGGCTGGCGCCGGTGGCGATCAGCACGACGTCGGCCTTGAGCACGCCGACCTTGCCGTCGTTGGTGGTGACCTTCACCCGGTGGTGGGCCATGCCGGCGATGTCGTCGACGAGCTCGCCGCGGCCGCCGATGATGGTGACGCCCTGGTTGAGGAGTTGACTGCCGATGTCGGCCGACTGCGACGCGGCCAGTGTCTTGACGCGGTTGTTGATCAGCGGCAGCGAGATCTTCGCGTCCTCGATGCCGATGTCATAGCCCAGCCCCTCGGCGCGGCGCAGCTCGGTGCGCACGCCGGTCGCGGCGATCAGCGTCTTGGACGGCACGCAGTCATAGAGCACGCACGCCCCGCCGAGGCCGTCCTGGTCGATCACCGTCACCTGGGTGACGTCGCGGCCCCGGGCGGCCGCCACCAGAGCCGCCTCGTATCCCGCTGGCCCTCCGCCGATGATCACGATGCGCGTTACCACGGTTCAAACCTAGGCCACGGAGGTAGCCGTGGCGTGGACAGCTCGGCCGTCCAGGTCCCGCCGGAAGCCGTCGGTACGTCTAAGCTTCTCGCGTGCCGATCTACGCCGCCTACGGATCGAATATGCATCCGGACCAGATGCTGCAGCGGGCGCCGCACTCCCCGATGGCCGGGACGGGCTGGTTGCACGGGTGGCGGCTGACGTTCGGCGGCGCGGACATTACGTGGGAGGGCGCGCTGGCCACCATCGTCGAGGATCCGACGTCGAAGGTGTTCGTCGTGCTCTACGACGTGACCAAGGAGGACGAGGAGAACCTCGACCGCTGGGAGGGTTCCGAACTCGGCTTCCACAAGAAGATCCGGTGCCGGGTGGACCGCACTTCCGGGTTCTCCTCGGACACCGCACTGGAACCGGTGCTGGCGTGGCTGTATGTGCTCGACGCGTGGGAGGGCGGCATCCCGTCGGCTCGCTATCTCGGCGTGATGGCCGATGCAGCCGAAATCGCCGGTGCGCCACCGGAGTACGTGCACGACTTGCGGACCCGGCCGGCAACGTGGGCCCCGGGGCCTAGCGTCAGAGCAGCGGCCAGTGCCGCAGCGCCATGTCGGCCAGCCGCTGTAGTTCTCGGCGCCCGACGCCGTTGGTGGCCTGGACCGCGATCCCGTTCGCCACGGTCATCACATAGCGGGCCAGCAGCCCCGCATCGGCCTCCGGGGGTAGGTCACCGTCCTTGACCGCCCGGCGGAACCGCTCGCGCAGGTGTGACACCGTCTCTTCGCGGCACTCGATCAGCGCGTCGCGCGCCGGTTGCCCGGCCGTCCCCGCCGCCAGTGAGCCCTGTACGACCAGACATCCTGCGGGACCGTCGGGACGTGTGGTGGTGCGCACCGCACCTCGCAGGAACGCCTCGGCCACCCCACGCGCGGTCGGCTCCGCCAGCGCGGCGGTGAGATAGCCGCCCGGCCCGGCGAGGTATCGGCGCACGGCCGCCTGGAACAGCTCCTCTTTGTTGCCGAACGCCGCGTACATGCTGGTGCGGGTGATGCCCATGGCTTCGGTCAGATCGGTCAGCGAGGCACCTTCGAAGCCACGTTCCCAGAACACCAGCATGGCCCGGTCCAGAGCCTCGTCGGTGTCGAAGCTTCTGGGTCGGCCGATCGAAGACGTTCTCGGCGATCCCATTTGGCGGCGATCCTACCCCTTCTGCACCGATCGGTAGGGAACCGGATCGCACCCCCTCAGCAATTAAGTACCGATCGGTCCAGAAGTGCTACGTTAATTGTGCACCGATCGGTACAAAAGAATGGAGTCATCGCATGGGAACACTCGAGGGCAAGACCGCGGTCGTCACCGGCGGCAGCAGCGGCATCGGACTGGCTGCGGCACAACGACTCGCCGACGAAGGCGCCCACGTCTTCATCACCGGCCGGCAACAGGCGGCACTGGATGCGGCCGCCGCGCAGATCGGCTCCGCGGCCACCCCGGTGGTGGGCGACATCGCGAGTGCCGCCGATCTCGATCGGCTCTACGACGCTGTCCGGGAGCGCGGCCAGGGCCTCGACGTGCTGTTCGCCAACGCCGGCCTGGCGGTCATCGGGCCGCTGACCCACGCCACCGAGCAGGACTACGAGCAGAATTTCGACATCAATGTGCGCGGAACATGGCTCACGGTGCAGAAGGCGGTGCCGCTGCTCAACGACGGCGCGGCCGTGATCGTGAACTCGTCCATCCGCGCCGACGACGGTTGGCCGAACTTCGGCCTCTACTCGGCGTCCAAGGCCGCCGTGCGCTCGCTCGTGCGCAGCTGGGCCAACGAACTCAAGGACCGGGGCATTCGGGTGAACGCGGTCTCGCCGGGCTCGATCGACACCCCGGCGCCCGACAAGGCCGTCGGGCCGGAAGACGCGGCGGGGTTCAAGGCGGAGATGGCCAAGGGCGTGCCGATCGGACGGCTGGGACGTCCCCAGGAAGTGGCAGGCGCCGTGGCGTTCCTGGCGTCGGCCGACAGCAGCTTCATCTACGGCGCGAACATCGACATCGACGGCGGTGAGCACCAGTTCTGACCACCGCGTGATCGGCGGCGGTCCACCAATCGCCTTACGGTGACCTTATTGTTCCCTTAACTTTCTTAGATTGCGTGTAGGGTGACTCGAAAGCGGCCGTCGCTACGGAAGGAACCCTCATGCTGCAGTCCCCTGAGCGGATCATCCTGGTCACCGGCGCATCGAACGGCGTCGGCGCCGACGTGGCCCGGCGCGTCGCCGGGCCCGACACCCACGTCGTCGTCCACCACGGCGGAAAGTCCGGGCGCGCCGAGGACGTCGCCCGGGCGATCCGGGCCGCAGGCGGACACGCGTCGACGATCGCCGCCGACGTCCACGACGAGTTCGCCGTCGCGGCGATGATCGACACCGTCCGGGCCCGCTTCGGCCGACTGGACGTGCTGATCCTCGCCGGGTCCGGCGGCCTGGTCGACGGCGGCGCGGCACGGCGGCTCGCGAGAACGGCGATGCCGCTGATGCCGGCCAGCGCCCGGATCGTGTTCGTCACCAGCCACCAGGCCCACTTCTACCCGCACAAGGCAGTGCCGAAGGGCTACGCCGGGATCGCGGCGAGCCAGCGGGCCGGCGAGACCGCGCTCTACGGCATGCGGTCGGAGTTCGCGCACGCCGGCATCGGCTTCACCGTGGTCTCCGCGGAGATGACCGACGACACCGTGATGGTGCCCGCCGTCGCCGCCGCCGCGACCACCGCGCAGCCGTCCGGCATCGTCTACGTGGGCAGCGCCGGCTAGCTTTCGGTCTGGGCGGGCCGTGCCGCCGCGGCGGGCCACGGCGAGGGCACCGGCCGGTACCGGATCTTCTGCGGCCACCAGAACCACCGGCCCAGCAGCGCCGCGATCGACGGCGTCATGAACGACCGGATCACCAGCGTGTCGAAGATCAGGCCCATGCCGATCGTCGTGCCGACCTGGCCGATGATCGTCAGGTCGCTGACCGCCATGGTCATCATGGTCAGCGCGAAGACCATGCCCGCCGCGGTGACCACCGACCCGCTGCCGCCCATCGTCCGGATCAGGCCGGTCTGCAGACCCGCGTGGACCTCTTCCTTGAGTCGGGCCACCACCAGCAGGTTGTAGTCCGCACCCACGGCCAGCAGGATGATCACCGCCATCGGCAGCACCATCCAGTGCAGTTCGATGCCGATGATGTGCTGCCAGACCAGCACCGACAAGCCGAACGACGCCCCCAGGGACAGCACCACCGTGCCGACGATCACCGCCGCGGCGATGACCGCCCTGGTCAGGATCAGCATGATGATGAAGATCAGGCAGATGGCGGCGATCCCGGCGATCAGCAGGTCGTACTTGGTGCCGTCGGCCATGTCTTTGAACGTCGCCGCGGTACCGCCGAGGTAGATCTTCGACCCCTCCAGCGGGGTGCCCTTGACGGCCTCCTTGGCCGCGACCTTCAACCCGTCGATCTTCTCGATGCCGTCGGGCGACAGCGGGTCACCCTCGTGGGCGATGATGAAGCGCACCGCCTTGCCGTCGGGTGAGATGAACTGCTCGATGCCGCTCTGGAAGTCGGCGTTGTCGAAGGCCTCAGGGGGCAGGTAGAACGAGTCGGCGTTCCAGGCGTCGTTGAACGCGTCGCCCATCGCGCCGGCATCGACCTGCATCTCGGCGCCGGCCTCCAGCTGCGAGTTCTGCGTCTGATACTGCGTGAGCATGTTGATGCGCTGCGACTTCATCGACTCGATCTGCGACGGCAGCAGCGCGATCAGTTCGGGCATGATCGCGGCCATCCGCTCAAGGTCCGGGACCAGGTCCTGGACGTTGTCGGTCAGCAGGTTGGTGCCGTCGATCAGGTCGAACAGCGACCGCATCGAGTGACAGACCGGGATGTTGTAGCAGTGCGGTTCCCAGTAGAAGTAGTTACGGATCGGCCGGATGAAGTCGTCCAGGTCGGCGATGTGGTCCCGCAGCTCGGTGATGTCGACCGCCATGGTCTTCGTCTTGGTCACCATGCTGTTGGTGATCTCCGACATCTGCGTCATGAGGCTCTGCATCTTCTCCATCGTGTTGATGGTGGTTTGCAGCGACTCCGCCTGGACGAGCATGTCGTCCATCCGGTCCAGCATGTACTTCTCGTTGAGCTGCTGGGTGGTGCTCTGGCGGCTCATGGCGTACGGGATCGTGGTGCTCTTGATCGGTTTGCCGTCGGGACGGGTGATGGTCTGCACCCGGCCGATGCCCTCGACGGCGAACAGCGCCTTGGCGATCTTCTCGATGACGATGAAGTCGGCCGGGTTGCGCAGGTCGTGGTCGGTCTCGATCATCAGCACCTCGGGATTGAGGCGCGCCGGGGAGAAGTGCCGCTCGGCCGCGGCGTAACCGATGTTGGACTGGATGTCATCGGGCAGGTAATTGCGGTCGTTGTAGCTGGTCTGATAGCCGGGCAGGGCCAGCAGGCCGATCAGGGAGACCGCGACGCTGGCCACCAGGATCGCGGCAGGCCAGCGCACGGTCATCGCGCCGATCTTGCGCCAGGTGCGCACCTTCATGGCGCGCTTGGGTTCCAGCAGCCCGAACTTGCTCGCGATCGTCACCACCGCGGGCCCGAACGTCATCGCCACCGCGATCAGCACCAGCATGCCCAGGGCCAGCGGCACGCCGAGGCTCTGGAAGTACGGCAACCGGGTGAAGCTCAGGCAGAACGTGGCCCCGGCGATCGTCAGGCCGGAGCCGACGATCACGTGCGCGGTGCCGCCGAACATCGTGTAGTACGCCGACTCCGTGCTCTCCCCGGCCGACCTCGCCTCCTGATAGCGGCCGATCAGGAAGATCGCGTAGTCCACCGCGATCGCGATGGCCAGCGTCACCAGCAGGCTGGTCGCGAACGTCGACAGCCCGATGATGTCGTGGAAGCCGAGGAACGCCACCGCGCCACGCACGGTCATCAGGCTCAGCCCGACCATCACCAGGATCAGCAGCGTGGTGACGATCGAGCGGAAGAACAGCACCAGCATGATCGTGATGACCAGGAAGGTCAGCGCCTCGACCATCCGCATGCTGCTGTGGCCGGCCTCCTCCTGTTCGGAGGCCAGCGCCGACGCGCCGGTGACGTAGGCCTGCACCCCTGCCGGCGGCTGGCTCTCGGCCACCAGCTCCTGCACTGCGCGCACCGACTCGTTGGCCAGCGCCTCGCCCTGGTTGCCCGCGAGATAGACCTGGAAATAGGTGGATTTGCCGTCCGCGCTCTGGGCGCCTGCCGCGGTCAGCGGGTCGCTCCAGAGGTCCTGGACGTGCTCGACGTGTTTGGTATCGGCTTCCAGCGCGCTGATCAGGTCCGCGTAGTAGCTGCGGGTGTCGTCGCCGAGAGTCTCCTGCCCCTCCAGCACGATCATCACCGAGCTGTTGGACTCGTACTCCTGGAACACCTTGCCGATGTGTTCCATCGAGATGACCGCGGGCGCGTCGTCGGGGCTCATCGACACCGACCGCTGCTTGCCGACCTCTTCGAGCTGCGGCACCGAGATGTTCAGGAACGCGGCGAGCGCGACCCAGATGAGGATGATCGGGATCGAGGAGGCACGGATGAACCGGGCGATGCCGTAGAAGTGGGGACGGGCCTGATTCTCTTCGCGCAAGCGGCTCATCGGGCCTGATTCTCTTCGCGCAAGCGGCTCATCGGGCCTGATTCTCTTCGCGCAAGCGGCTCATCGGTACCCGTCCACGCGCGACTCCTCCAGAAGAGTTAATCGAAAGTCGTTACGGCGCAGCCGCCTTCGACAGGGAGTGTGCAAACTAACAAGTTACACTAACCAACTGGCTAACTTCAGACAAGCCGATAGGCTAACCAGTGGTCTGAGGCGGGATCGAGCGGCAAAGTGATCTGGGATACAGTCGCCCAGATTCGCGGGTGCACGAGGGGGAACGATGGCCAAGCCGGTTGCGACCCGGGGTTTCGCCCGCGAGCGGGTGCTCGAGGCCGCCCTGGAACTGTTCGCCGACTACGGCGTCAGCGGCACCTCGCTACAGATGATCGCCGACCGGCTCGGGGTGACCAAGGCCGCCGTCTACTACCAGTTCCACTCCAAAGACGACATCACGCTGGCCGTGGTCCGACCGGTCTTCGACGACATCGAGCATCTGCTGCGGATCGCCGAGACGCTGCCGACCGCCGCGACCCGGCGCAACGTCGCAGCCGCCGGCATGGTCGAACTGATCATCCGGCACCGCCGCATCTCCAGCGTGTTCTACGGCGACCCGACCGTGCACCGGCTGCTCGAAGACAACGACGAGTTCCGCCGGATCGGCGACCGGCTCGCCGTAGCGCTGCTCGGCCCTGACCCGGACACCGCCACCCGGGTGGCGATCTCGATGCTCATCGCCGGCGTCCACGGCTGTGTCACCGACCCGACGATCGCCGACCTCGACGACGCCGAACTCCAGCAGGTGCTGTTGGCGCTGACCAAAACGTTCCTCGACGTGTGCGTGCCGATCGCCTGACTGAGCGTGCGCATCGCACGGCGCGAGCGTGCGCAAACTTCCCGAATTGCTCGGCGTGGCGCCCGCAGACACTCAGTGTGAGGGTGGACGGTGCCGCTGTGCGGTGGTTGGGTCTTCTCACCTGGTGTCTGGCTCCTGCAGACACTGCCTTCGTGGCGTTCGTGCGTTGTGCCGACATTAGGTGGGAAGGACCGACCGGCAAATGACCTGATAGGAGCGTGGCACCGCCCCCACTGAGATATGTCCTGCCGGCAGCCCGACCTTCACCCTCATCCCTCTGATGAAAGAAGGCACCGTCCATGGTGGTCGTTGGAACCGATGTACACAAGCGCACTCACACCTTCGTCGCCGTTGATGCGGTCGGGCGCAAACTCGCTGAAAAGGTCGTACCTGCCACGACGGGCGGGCACCTCAAGGCGTTGGCGTGGGCGCGCCAAGAGTTCGGCAACGACCTGCTGTGGGGTATCGAGGACTGCCGCAATCTGTCGGCGCGTTTGGAACGTGATCTGCTTACCGCCGGTCAGTCGGTGGTACGGGTCGCCCCCAAACTCATGTCGCAAAGCCGCGCCTCGGCACGAACCCGCGGCAAGTCCGATCCGATCGATGCGTTGGCGGTCGCGCAGGCGGTGCTGCGGCCCGATCTGCCGATCGCCGCCCATGACGCGATCTCGCGTGAACTGAAGTTGTTGACTGATCGCCGTGAAGACCTTGTCTGCCAGCGCACTTCGACGATCAACCGCCTTCGGCAGCGGGTTCATGAGCTCGATCCCGCTGCCGAACCCAAGCCTGCATCGCTGCACCGCGCCAATCCCTGCGCCGTGTTGAGCGCGTGGCTGGACACTCAATCGGGAGTGCTGGCCGAGCTGGCCCGCGATGAGCTCGCCGACGTGATGCGCCTGACCGAGGCCATCGACGCGTTGGCTGCCCGTATCGGTGAGCGCGTCCGCGAGGTAGCCCCATCCCTGCTGGCACTGCCTGGCTGCGGTGAGCTCACCGCGGCCAAAATCGTCGGCGAGACCGCGACCATCAGCCGGTTCCGCAGCGAGGCCGCGTACGCCCGCCACACCGGGACCGCCCCGATCCCGGTCTGGTCCGGAAACACCGCGGGCCGGGTCCGGCTCAACCGCTCAGGCAATCGTCAACTCAACGCCGCGCTGCATCGCATCGCCATCACACAGATCCGACTGACCGACAGTGCCGGACAGCGTTACTACCGCAACCGTCTCGCCGACGGCAAAGCCACCAAGGAAGCCCTGCGCTGCCTCAAACGCCACCTCGCCCGCACCGTCTACCGCCGCCTACACGCTGACGAGCACCCCCGAGAAAGCCACCCCAAACGCGACACACCAGCCGCCGCTTGACATAGGAGCAATGCACGCTCGGCGGAATGGGGCTTACGGCTACAGCGCGGCCGCGCTCTGCTCGACGAGGTTGACCATCAGTCGCACACCGACACCGAGCGCGCGCTCGTCGAGGTCGAACGTGGGCTGGTGCAGATCCAGCTGCGGGCCGCGCCCACTCCACACCCCCAGCCGCGCCATCGCGCCGGGCACCTCCTCCAGATACCAGGAGAAGTCCTCGCCGCCGCCGGACTGCTTGGTGTCGGCCAGCACGCCGGGCCCGATCTCCTCGATCGCGTGGGTCATGATCCGGGTGGAGATCTCCTCGTTGACCACCGGGGGCACACCCCGGCGGTACTGCAGCACGTGCTCGACGCCCAGCGGCGCCAGCAGCGACGAGATCGTCTCCTGCACGATGCCTTCGAGCGTCAACCAGGTCTCGCGGCTGGCCGTGCGGATGGTTCCGGTCAGCGTGCCGGTCTGCGGGATCGCGTTCGCGGCCATCCCGGCGTGCACCGCGCCCCACACCATCACCGTGCTGTTGCGCGGATCGATGCGCCGCGACAGCACCCCCGGCACCCCGGTGATCAGCGTGCCCAGCGCATAGACCAGATCGCCGGTCAGATGCGGGCGCGAGGTGTGCCCGCCCGGCGAGTGCAGCGTCACCTCGATGTGGTCGGCCGCCGAGGTGATCGGCCCCGGCTTCACCGCGACCCGGCCCACCGGCAGGTGCGGATCGCAGTGCAACGCGAAGATCCGCGACACCCCGGTCAGCGCGCCCGCGGCGATGGCGTCGAGCGCACCGCCGGGCATCAACTCCTCGGCGGCCTGGAAGATCAGCCGCACCCCCACCGAAAGCTCGGTCTCCGAGGCCATCGCCATCGCCGCGCCGAGCAGCACCGCGGTGTGCCCGTCGTGCCCGCAGGCGTGCGCGACGTTCGGCACCTCCGACGCGAACGGCAGACCGGTGCGCTCGGCCATCGGCAACGCGTCCATGTCCGCGCGCAGCGCCACCCGCGGTGCGTCGTCGGGACCGAAGTCGCACGTCAGCCCCGTCCCGCCGGGCAGCACCTTCGGGTTGAGGCCGGCGTCGGCCAGCAGCGAGGCCACGAACTGCGTCGTCTTGAATTCCTGGCGCCCGAGCTCCGGGTGGCGGTGCAGGTGCCGTCGCCACCCGATCAGGTCGTCGTGGTGCTCGCTGAGCCAACGCGCAGCCGCATGCTTCAACACACTCATGCCGCGCGCCTCCGCCGGTGCTCCAGCACCCGGTCCCGTTCGGTGTCGGATTCGGCCAGCGCGACCACGGTGCGCGCCAGCATGATCGCGCCCTCGATCACCGCGGTGTCGGCACTGGCGTTCACCGCCGCGGCGGCGAACTCGGGCTGGTGGATCGACGCGCCGCCGGCGTCGACACCGACGACGGGATGGATGCCGGGCATCACCTGGGTCACGTTGCCCATGTCCGTGCTGCCCAGCGGCACCGACGCCTCCAGCTCCGCGGGCACCGGGGTGCGGCCCACGCGCGTCATCTCGCCGCGGAACGTCTCGGCCATCCAGGGGTCGGGGGTCAGCTCGGCGTAGGCCGCGCGGTCTCGGCGACCAGATGCTCGCAACCGGTGGCCAGCGCGCCCGCGGCGAAGCAGCCGGCCATCCGGACTTCCAACGCGCGCAACGACTCCGAGTCGGTCGCGCGCATCGTGTAGCGCATCTCGGCGTGCCCGGGGATGACGTTGGAGGCCTGGCCGCCGTCGGTGACGATGCCGTGCACCATCTGGCCGGGCGCGAGCTGCTGGCGCAGCAACCCGATAGCCACCTGGGCCACGGTGACGGCGTCGGCGGCGTTGACGCCCAGGTACGGGGCGACTGCGGCGTGCGCCTCGCGACCGGTGTACCCGATCGTCATCTCCGAGAGCGCCAGCGACCGTGCCGCGGCGATGTCGACGGGGCCGGGGTGCAGCATCACCGCCGCGGCGATGTCGTCGAACACCCCCGCCCGCAGCATCAGCGCCTTGCCGCCGCCGAGCTCCTCGGCCGGGGTGCCCAGCAGCACGACCGTCAGGCCGAGCAGGTCGGCGACCTCGGCCAGCGCCAGCGCGGTGCCGACGGCCGAGGCCGCGATGATGTTGTGCCCGCAGGCGTGCCCGAGTTCGGGCAGCGCGTCGTACTCGGCGCAGACGCCGATGACCAGCGGCCCGCTGCCGTACACGGCGCGGAACGCGGTCTCCAGGCCTGCGACGCCCGCGGTGATCTCGAAGCCGCGCTCGGCCACCAGCGCCTGGGTCTTGGCGCAGCTGCGGTGCTCGGCGAACGCCAGTTCGGGTTCGGCGTGGATCGCGTGGGACAGCTCGACCAGGTCACCGCGGCGACGCCGGACCACGTCTTCGACGCAGGTCGACGCGGGAGCGGTGGGCATGCTGGCAAGTATCTCACTGCACAAACACCCCAACTAAGCTGCGGTCTGTGGAAGACCCTGCGGCATCGGCCGAACGTGCGGCCGACGCGCTGCGCACACGCACCGGTAGCGGCGTCCACGACGTCGCCGTGGTGCTCGGTTCCGGGTGGGCGCCGGCCGCGGCGCAGCTCGGGGATCCGACCGCCGCGGTGCCGATGGCCGAGCTGCCCGGGTTCACCCCGCCCAGCGCGCAGGGCCACGGCGGCCAGGTGCTGTCGCTGCGGGTCGGCGCGCACCGCGTGCTGGTGCTGCTCGGCCGCATCCACGCCTACGAAGGGCACGACCTGCGCCATGTGGTGCATCCGGTGCGCACCGCGTGCGCGGCCGGCGTGCACACCGTGGTGCTGACCAACGCCGCGGGCGGGCTGCGCAACGACTTCTCCGTCGGCCAGCCCGTGCTGATCAGCGACCACCTGAACCTGACCGCGCGCTCCCCACTGGTGGGCGCGCAGTTCGTGGACCTGGTCGACGCGTACTCGCCGCGGCTGCGCGCGCTGGCCCGCGAGATCGAGCCGGACCTGGCCGACGGCGTGTACGCCGGGCTGCCCGGCCCGCACTACGAGACGCCGGCCGAGATCCGGATGCTGCGCACATTGGGCGCGGACCTGGTCGGCATGTCGACGGTGCACGAGACCATCGCGGCGCGGGCCGCCGGTGCGGACGTGCTGGGCATCTCGCTGGTGACGAACCTGGCGGCGGGCATGACGGGTCAGCCGCTGAGCCACGACGAGGTGCTGGAGGCGGGCCGTCAGTCGGCCACCCGGATGGGATCCCTGCTCTCGTCGGTGATCTCCCGGCTCTGATCGCGGTTGCGGCCGAACCGGCGGGTCGCCCACAACACCCCGTGCGCCAGCAACGGCGCCGCGAAAAGCATCAGCAGGATGCGCAACACCTGCGCGGCGACGACGAACGTGACGTTGGAGCCGGTCTCCACCGCCGTGGCCAGCACCGCGTACACCCCGCCGGGACTGGTCGCCAGATATCCCTCCAGCGGGGTCAGCCCGGCGACGCGGGCCAGCAGCACCCCCAGCCCGGCGGTCGCGACCCCGAGGAACACGATCAGCGCCACCGCGGCGGGCAGCAGCCGACCGATCTCGCGCAGCGACTCCCGGGTGAACGCCAGCCCTGCCTGCCAGCCGATCAGCATGTAGCCGGCCTGCACCAGCAGCACCGGCACCGTCAGCCCGAACGACAGCCCGCTGACCTCGAGCGCGACCGTCAACGCCAGCGGACCCAGCAGGCCCGCGCCCGGCAACCGGATCAACCGGCCCCCGGTGGCCCCGACCAGCACCAATGCCGTCATCATCGCGACGCTCAGATACCAGGGCGCCGAGTCGGTGCGGGCGGCTTCGACCACACTGTGGGAGCGGTCGGCGTGATAGATAAGGGTGACCACGACCGGCATCGACGCGGTGACCAGCGCGACCCGCAGGTACTGCACGACCGCCACCACGCGGTCGTCGCCGCCGAGCTCGCGCGCGATCGCGACCAGACCGGACGCGCCGCCGGCGACCAGCGCCAGTGAGCCGGTCAGTGGCGTCACGTCGCGGCGCAGTCCGAGCAGCGCACCGGCGATCACACTGAGCACCAGCGTGCCGAGCACGACGGCGAGCACGATCGCCCAGTCGTCCTTCAGCGCGGGCAGCGCGTCCTGCTGGACCATCGTGCCGATGTAGACACCGAGCACGCCCTGGGCCGCGACGCCGAGTCTGCGCGGGACCGCTGTGGGACCTCGGGACCACAACGCCACCGCGATCCCGACCACCAGTGCCGCGAACAGCGCCGCCGACGGCACCCCCACCAGGGTCAGCGGAACGGTCACCGCGACGGTGAGCGCAAGAAGCAGCGCCCAGCCCGGGATTTGTCGCCAGAATGCCCACGTCGTCATTGATGCCAAGTATCCTCTTGCCATAACACGATCTCAACTAGGGGTGATGACCTGTGACACACAGCAATTACCAAGGTTTAGCTTGGCGATGAATCGGGAGTCAGAGCGGGCGTTCTCGGCCGCGACCGAACTGCGGGAATCGCTGATGGCGGTGGCACGGCAGCTGCGCCGGCATCGCCCGGACAACGGCCTGACCCTGAGCCAGATGCAGCTGCTCGGCGAGATCAGCCGCGCCGGCGTGACCACCCCTGCCGAGCTCGGCATCCGGATGCACGTCCGCGTGCAATCGCTGACCGACTCGCTCAACGAGTTGGAGTCGCGGGGGCTGGTCGCGCGCCGGCCCGACGAGAACGACCGCCGCCGCCAGCTGGTCGAGATCACCGCCGACGGCGTCACGCTGCTGGAGGCCGACCGCGCCGAGCGCGACGCCTGGCTGCACCAGACGATGCGCGACAGCCTGTCCGAGCTGGAGTTCGACCTGCTGATGCTGGTGGCGCCGGTCCTGCGCAAGCTCGCGGAGAGGTGAATCCGGCGCGTTAGGCGACACCTGTGGCACGTTTGCGCGCCCGATCCGCCTCTGGTGGGGTGATGGGGTGACCCCGTCCTTGCGCACCGCCGTGCAGGAATGGCTCTCCCACGACCCCGATCCCGGTGCGGCCGAGGAGCTGGCCGCATGCGGTCCCGACGAACTCGCCGCGCGCTTCGACGGGTCCCTGACGTTCGGCACCGCGGGCCTGCGCGGGCCGCTGCGCGCCGGCCCCAACGGCATGAATCTGGCCGTGGTGCTGCGCGCGACATGGGCGGTGGCCCGGGTGCTGGCCGACCGCGGACTGGGCGGCGCGCCGGTGGTGGTCGGCTACGACGCCCGCCACCGCTCGTCCGAGTTCGGCCGGGCCGCCGCCGAAGTGTTTTCCGCACAGGGATTTTCCGTGACGCTGATGCCGTTCCCGGTGCCCACGCCCGCGGTGGCATTCGCGGTGCGCGACACCGGCGCCGCAGCCGGGGTGCAGATCACCGCGTCCCACAACCCGCCGAGCGACAACGGCTACAAGGTGTACTTCGCCGGCGGCCTGCAGATCGTCTCCCCCACCGACCGCGACATCGAGCACGCCATCTCCTCCGCTCCGCCGGCCGACGAGATCCCCCGCCGCGCCGTCGACGCGTCGGGCACCGAGCTGTTGCGGGCGTACGTCGAACGCACCGCCACCGTGCGGCACACCGCCGGCACCGCCCGGATCGCACTGACCCCGATGCACGGCGTGGGCGGCGAATTCGCCCTCGACGCACTGGCACTGGCCGGATTCGACGACGTGCACGTCGTCGAATCCCAGTTCGCGCCGGACCCCGACTTCCCGACGGTGGCGTTCCCGAATCCCGAGGAACCGGGCGCCGCAGCGCTGTTGACCGCACTGGCCGACGAGGTCGGCGCCGACCTCGCGATCGCACTCGATCCCGACGCCGACCGGTGCGCAATCGGCGTGCCCACCCCGGACGGCTGGCGGATGCTCTCCGGCGACGAGACCGGTTGGCTGTTCGGCGAATACCTGCTCACCGGCCGTGACAACTCCGCCACCGTGGTGGCCAGCACCGTGGTGTCGTCGCGGATGCTGGCCGCCATCGCCGCCGAGCACGGGGCGCGCCATGTGGAGACGCTGACCGGGTTCAAGTGGCTGGCGCGCGCCGACGAAGGCCTGGACGCGACGCTGGTGTACGCCTACGAGGAGGCCATCGGGCACTGCGTGGACCCTGACGCGGTGCGGGACAAGGACGGGATCAGCGCCGCGGTGCTTGCGGCCGATCTGGTGGTGGCACTGCGGGATCGCGGCCTGAGCGTGCTCGACGCGCTCGACGAACTGGCCCGCCGGCACGGCGTGCACAGTACCGTCGCGGTGACCCGCCGGGTCGACTCGGCGCAGCAGGCCGCGGCGCTGATGGCGCGGCTGCGCGCCGCCCCACCGGAGGCGGTGGCCGGGTTCGCGGTCACTGCAGCCGATCTCGCGCCGCGCACCGACGCGCTGGTGTTCACCGGCGGCGACGACATGACATCGGTGCGGGTGGTGATCCGCCCGTCCGGCACCGAACCGAAAGTCAAGTGCTACATCGAGATCCGGTGTTCCGGAGAGTTGGACGCCGCCCGGGCACGGGCGGCGCGGGTGCAGAACGCCGTGGCCGTCGCGGTGCGGGACTGGGCTTAGCCGGCCTCGTCGGGTTCGTTGCCCGGGTGCGTACGCCGCGGCTCCCCAGCCCGGGACTGGTGCACCTTCAGCGCCAGCTGCAACGGGAACCATTCCGAGGGTTCCAGCACGTCGACGCCGCTGAGATTGGCCGCCCGCGTCAGGCGCTGGTTGAGGGTGTTGCGGTGCACGTAGAGTTCCCGGCTGGCGGCGCTCTGACTGCGATAGTGCAGGAACACCGACAGCGTCTCCAACAGCTCGGTGCCCTTGACCCTGTCGTACTCGGCGATGCGGGTGATCGCGGTGGCGTAGCGGTCGCGGATCGAGTCCGCCCCCGACACCCGCATCAGCAGCAGATGGTGCCCGACGTCGTCGAGGGTGAAGACCCCGTTCGGATTGTCCAGGCCGCTGCCGATCGCCATCGCCTCACGCGCCTCGGCGAGGGCGCCGCTGAGCTCGGCGGTCGCCGAGACAGGCGCCGACACACCGAAAGTGACCGCACGTCCGGCAGACCGGAGCCGGGAACACACTTCCAGCAGCGGCATCCGTAGCGCGTCGATCGACTGGTCGTCGCCCTGCCACGGCACCACCGCCACGGTCTGATGCGGTGTCGACGCGTACAGCGTGCCTGCGGGCAGCACCGACCCCTTGGCCAGCAGATCCCCGAGCGCGACGCTGACCGCGCCGGTCTCACCGCGCGGCATCGACAGCGCCGACACGCTGCCGACCACGAACACGTGGCGTTCGGCGGTGTCGATCCCGACCGCCGCTGCGCGGCGCCGCAACTCTTCGGGCCCCAGCCGTCCCGCGGAAAGATCGCGCAGGAACCAGTTCAGCCGGTTGCGCGAGGCCAGTTCGTCGGTCAGCACCGCCAGCCTGATCGCAACCGCGCCCTGATGCGCCACCGCCGCAACCAGCGCGGTCTCCCCGGCGGTGAACCGCTGCGGGCGCAGGCGCGCGCAGGTCAGCACACCGAATTCCTCCGCGCCGACCCGGACCGCCGCACTCGTCACCGCACCGGCGACGCCGTCGAGCGCACGGTTGACCAGTTGCGAAGCGACCCGCCAGTCGGTGACCCCGTGCCGGACGTCCTTGTCGATGGTCAGCAGTTCGTGCCGCAGCACCTCAAGCTCTGACCGGCCGGACCCGGCCGCGGCACCGACCTTCATGTGCATCCGGTCCGCACCCGACGGGTCCGTCCCGACCATGACCGCGACGTCGACGTCGGCCGCCGCGGTGAGGAACGCGACCGCGTGGTCCAGCGTGGGACCCGTCGGGGTGCCCGACGCGACCATCGAGGCCAGCTCGGTCAGCCGTCGGCCACCACGACCAACCGGCTGCCGGTCTGCCGCTCCCTGGCCGTGCCGAACACCGGCGCGACCAGCGCCGCCATCCGCTCGACGAAGGCCACCTCACCCGGATCGAATTGGTGACCGGTGGTGGCCCACACCGTGATACAGCCGAGCGGCTCCTCCTGCGGGGACACGATCGGCACCGAGAAGATCGCGCCCCAACGCTCCTCCCCGATACCGGGGTAGGGCAGGAACCGGGGATCTCCGGCGGGCTCGCCGGCCACGAGATAACTCTGCTTGGTCGCGGCCACCCACCCGGTGACGCCGTCCCCGTAGGCGACTCGCAGGACACCGACATGCTCGGCGGCCGGGCTCTCGGTGGCGCCGGTCAACACCAGTTCCTTGGCCGCGGTGTCGTAGACGTAGGAGTACACGTCCCGGTTCCCGCGGCCCGCCTGGATCGCGTCCGCCACGCCCTGCGCGACGACCGTGACGTCGGTCGTCGACCCGAGCACCCGGGCCAGGTGTTGCACGCCCCGCAACTCCACCTGGGCCAGCGGTTCATCGGGCATGGCCCATCGTAGGTCGCCGGCAGCGTCGCCGGGAGACATCGCCCAGTTCCTAGACACGGCTGAAGTAGCGCCCGGTCTCCCAGTCGCTGACGGCTTCGCGGTGCCGATCACGCTCCCACAACCGCGACGCGAGATAGTGCTCGACGAAGGTGTCGCCGAATGCGGAGCGGGCCAGACCGCTGTGCCCGAACGCGTCGACGGCTTCGGCCAGCGAACGGGGAAGCGCAGCTTCGGCTCCCTCGTAGGCGTTGCCGACGACCGGGGCGGGCGGCTCGAGGTGATTGTCGATGCCGTGCAGAATCCCTGCCACGCACGCCGACAACGCGAGATAGGGGTTCGCGTCGGCGCCGGGTAGCCGGTTCTCCATCCGGCACGCCGACTCGTCGTCGGCGATGACACGCAGCGCGGCCGTGCGGTTGTCGGTGCCCCACGCCGCCGACACCGGCGACCAGGACCCCGGCACCCGCCGCTTGTACGAGTTGACCGTCGGGCAGTACAGCGCGGTGAAGTCACGCATCGACGCCAATTGCCCGGCCACCGCGTGACGCAACAGTGCCGAGGGCCCGTCGCCGTCCCACATCGCGTTGCGCGCCGGGGTGTCGATCCGCTGCATGCTCTGATGGATGTGCGCGCTCGAACCCGCAGACTCCGTGTCGACCTTGGCCATGAACGAGGCCAGGTAACCGTGCTGCTCGGCGATGCGGCGGACACCGTTCTTGTAGATCGCCACCCGATCGGCGGTGGTGAGCACATCGGCGTGTTCGATGTTGATCTCGATCTGACCCGCGCCGTACTCGGTGTTGGAGGCCAGGATCGGAATATCGCAGGCGCGCATGCCTTCTCGGATCGCACCGATGACCTCTTCGAGAGCGCTGTGCCGATTCAGGCTGAACGTCGCGATGCCGGGCGCGGCGGGGGTCAGGTTCCGGTAACCCTTCGCCGAAGCCGTCTCCGGGGTCTCCCGGAACAGATAGAACTCGAGCTCGTAGCCGGCAGTGACCCGGTAGCCGAGAGCTTCGGCGCGCGCGGCCTGCTCGGCGAGCACCGTCCGCGGTGAGACCTCCACCGCGGACCCGTCGGTGTTCACCACGTCGCAGAGCACGAAGGCGTGACCCGGTTCCCACGGAACCGGCCGCAGCGTCGCCAGGTCCGGCACCAGGACGACGTCGGAGTAGCCTGTCTGCCAACCCGATACGGTGAAGCAGTCCATCAACGTGTCCTCGATGTCCCAGCCGAACACGATGTTGGGAATCGTCGATCCCCGCCGCGCGATGGACTCGAGGAACACCTCGGCCGCGACGAACTTGCCGCGCAGCTGACCGTCGATGTCGGTCATCCCGAACTGCACGGTGGTGATCCGGTGACGCTCGAACAGGGCGCGCGCCGCCGCCACCCCGGCGTCGGCTTCGCCGTTCGTGACCCCGCCCTCGATCCACGTATCGGTCATCGCCGAGCTCCCTCCGTCGGCATCGCGTCGCTATCCGGCAAAACTAGCTCGTCCACGACGAGCCGGTCTGCGTGCAGCTTGACCATAGTTTCATGGCAGGACTGGTTCGGCCCCCTTCAGCGACATAGCTTCTGCCCAACGGCCCCGCCCAGGCCGATCCCCCAGCCCGCCGGAAGGACAATCATGAGCAGCCAACTCCGCAGCCTCGTCGTCACCGCCGCCGTGGCGGTGGCCGTCCTCGCCCCCGGCGGCGCGGCACACGCCCAACCCGCCGAGGTGCGCAACGTCGTGCTGGTGCACGGCGCCTTCGCCGACGGATCCGGCTGGCGCGGGGTCCACGACGAACTGACCGCCCGCGGCTACCGGGTGACCATCGTCCAGAACCCCCTCACCTCACTGGCCGACGACGTCGCCGCGACCAAACGCGTCCTGGACCGCCAGGACGGCCCGACCGTGCTCGTCGGCCACTCCTGGGGCGGCAGCGTCATCACCGAGGCCGGGGTGGACCCGAAGGTGACCGGCCTGGTGTATGTATCGGGCCTGGCGCCTGACGCCGGGGAGACCACCGGCCAGCAGTACGCCGACTACCCGGCCCCGCCCGACTTCGTCATCGACACCGGCCCGGACGGCTTCGGGTTCCTGAACGACGAGAAGTTCAAGGCCGGTTTCGCCGCCGACACCAGCGACCAGGAAGCGGCGTTCCTGCGCGATGCGCAGGTGCCCGTACGGATGGCGGCGTTCGAGGAGAAGCTCACGCAGGCCGCGTGGCGGACCAAGCCGAGCTGGGCGGTGGTGGCCACTCAGGACGAGGCGATCGATCCGAGGATGCTGCGCCAGACCGCCCAGCGCATCGGCGCCGAGATCACCGAGGTCGAGGGCAGCCACGTGCTGTTCCTCACTCACCCGCGCGCCGTCGCCGACGTGATCGACCGCGCCGCCAAGGAATCCGGTCAACTCTGATCGGATGCGACGACCGAGACGACACGCTCGTCGGAGTGCGCGACCGTGCTCGGTGACCCCACCCGGACCGGGAGCCGTTCCAGGCCCCGCATCAACGTGCTCGGCCGGTACCGCAGCGGCTCGGTATCGACCAGTTCGATGGCCTCGAACCGGGACAACAACCGGTCGACGGCGATCTCGCCTTCCATCCGGGCCAGCGGAGCCCCGATGCAGTGGTGTACCCCGTGGCCGAACGCGAGGTGCCGGTTCACGGGGCGGAAGATGTCGAAGCGGTTGGCTCCGGGAAACTGGATCATGTCGCGGTTGGCCGACTGCAACCCGATCAGCACCAGCTGACCGGCGGGTATCTCGACCTCACCCACGGTGACCGGTGCGCAGGTGAACCGGACCGTCGCGGTGTTCAGCGGACTTTCGAACCGCAGCGCCTCGTCCACCGCCGCGGGCAGCAGCGACCGGTCGCGGCGCAGTGCACGCATCTGCATCGGGTTGCGCAGCAGCGCCAGCATTCCGTTGCCGATCAGGTTCACAGTGGTCTCGTAACCGGCGACGATCAACAGGAACGCGGTGCCCAGCAATTCCTTTTCAGTCAGCTGATCCCCGTCGTCACGCAGGTGGACCAGATGTCCGAGCACGTCGTCAGCCGGCTGTTCGCGCTTGGCCGCCAACATCCCACGGAGCAGATGTGTCAATTCCCGCTGGACGAACGCCAACTCGTCGGGGTCGGTGCTGGTGAAGATCGGCATGGCCAGCGAGGAGAACCGGTCGTGCTCGCCGGGCGGCACGCCGAGCAGTTCGCCGATCACCCGGATCGGCAGCGGCTGCGCCAGCGACTGCATCAGATCCAGCTGCCCGGGCGCCTTCTCGGCCATCACGTCGAGCAGCTCGTCGGCGATCCCGACGATCGCGGGCCGCAGGCGCCGAACGGAATGCGCGGTGAACGCCGAGGTGACGAACCGGCGCAGCCGGGTGTGATCGGGTGGGTCGCGGAACAGCATGTTGTCGCCCAGCACCGAACCGATGGAACCGTCGGTGCCTGCGGGGAACAGCCCGCTCGCGATGCCGCCGTCCTTACGAAGCCGCGAATCCGCCAGCAGAAGCCGAGCTTCCGCGTACCGGGTGACCAGCCACACCCGCACCCCGCCCCACACCTCGACCTGGTGGGCAGGGCCCTGCCTGCGCAACATGTCATAGGTGGGGTGCGGATTCTGGATGAACGAAGCTCCCAGCTTCAACATCGTTTCTCGGTCCCGTCGTCGGTGAAGCGGCTGTGCCGATGGCTGTTGCGCTCCAGCGTGCCGACACGCCGCGGGGATACCCAGGCTGAACTTCACCTAGTAGACGGACACCCAGGATCGGTTCAAGACACCTCGCAGACCGTCAACCTGCGCAATGCGCGCTCCGACGGCGAGCCCGGGTCGGCCCAGTAGGTGGACATGATGTGGTCGCTGACCAGAAGCAGACCGCCGCCGTGCTTCACGACGTCGTGGTGGACCCACAGCTGATCGAAAAGAACACTGCAGGTGCGTAATTCGTCGATCACCGCGTCGAGCTCCGGGTTCTGCTGTTCTCCGGCGAAATCGCGCAGCCACCGGACCCGCCCACGCCGTCATACTCTCCCAGTCGCGGTAGAACTCACGCATCTGGTCATCGAGGACCTGGTCGGACGGCCGTTCCCGGCCCTGCTCGATGCGGTGGTAGTAGTCGGCGCTCATCCCCGCCAAGTCGGCCACTTCTTCACGGCGGAGTCTTCTTCACGGCGGAGTCCCGTGCAACGTGACCATAGTTTGATGGCAGGCCTGGTTCGATCCCCTTCGGGGACATAACTTCTAGGTCGCGACCGACGATGACCGGTCGTAGGAGGGACAATCCGCGGCCATGCCCAACTGGAGCGATTTGAGTCGAGATGAGGTGGCCGACGCCGCACGTTCGGGCGCCGTGGCGGTGCTGCCGATGGGCGCGGTCGAACAGCACGGGTCCCATCTGCCCACTGGCACGGACACCCTTCTCGCCACCGCTGCGGTCGAGGCCGCGGTCGCCCGGACCGGTAACGTCGGGCTGCCCGCGTTGGCATACGGGTGTTCCCTCGGGCATACGGCCCGTTGGCCGGGGACGCTGTCACTGTCGGTCTCGACGCTGACCGCGCTCGTCACCGACATCGGGCGGTGGGTGTTCAGCTCCGGTTTCCGCAAGATGGTGGTGATCAACGCCCACGCCACCAACGGCCCACCCACGAAGAGTGCGCTTCTCACCCTCCGACACGAGATCCCTTCTTTGCACACGCGTTTTGCGTCGCTGTACGACATCACGCCGCAGGCCCGCGCAGGATACTTCGGCGACGCGGACGACCCGCACGCCAACGCCGCCGAGACGTCGATGCTGCTTCACCTCGACGCCGGGCTGGTCTCCCTCGACCGTGCAGTCGACGAGGAGGACCGCACCTCCACCCGCGTGCTGACCTACGCGATGCCCGACGTGACGCGCAGCGGAGTGGTGGGCTCCCCCACCTCGGCCAGCGCGGATTCGGGCGCACTGCTCTTCGACGCGATCGTCGACGGCGTCGTCGCGCTACTGCGCCGGGCCCGCGACGAAACCGAACCCCTGCAGTGAGGCCCAGCATGAACGCTTCCCGCAGTCGCACGACGGTGGTGACGACGCTGCCTGGATGGACTCCCCCGCGCCGGTGACGATGTGTTCATGCATCCGGAACATGACCGGACTTCCGAGTTCTACAGAGGTACAGTCGTTTCCGTGGTGCGTACGGTCATTCTCACGGCCGCACTGCTCGTCGTCGTGATGGAACTGCTCTGACACCACGGCACTCAGTCGGAGCGTCCGAGCAGAACAGGCAGTGTGTGCAGACCCCGCAGCAGGGTGCTCGGCCGGTACCGCAGGGGTTCGGACCGGGCCAGTTCGATGCGGTCGAATCGTGACAGCAGCCCGTCGAAGGCGATCTCGGCTTGCATTCGGGCCAGCGGCGCTCCGAGGCAGTAGTGCGCACCATGACCGAAGGCGAGGTGACGATTGCCGGTGCGGGACAGGTCGAACCGGTGCGGGCCGGCGAACTGTGCGACGTCACGATTGGCCGACTGCAGCGCGATCAAGACCAGATGCCCGGCAGGAATCGTCACCTCGCCCAGCTGGATCGGGGCATTGGTGAAACGGACACTCGCGGCGTTCACGGGACTGTCGTAACGCAGAGCCTCCTCGACCGTAGCGGGCAGCAGTGACCGGTCGGCGCGGAGCGCGTGCAATTGCGCCTCGTGGGTCAGCAGCGCCAACACACCGTTGCCGATCAGGTTCGCAGTCGTCTCGTAACCGGCGACGATCAACAGGCACGCGGTCCCCAGCAGCTCTTCTTCGCTGAGCCGATCGCCGTTCTCCCGGAGGTGGATCAGCCCACTCAGCAGGTCATCGGCCGGTTGGTCACGCTTGACTGCCATCATCATCCTCAGCAGTTGCGTCAGTTGTCCCTGTGCACAGGTCAACTCAGCAGCGTCAGCACTGGTGAACATGAGCGCTGCGAGGAAGTAGAACCGGTCCCGATGGTCCGGCGGAACCCCGAGCAGCTCATCGAGCACCCTGATCGGTAGCGGCCGGGCCAGCGCCTGCATCAGATCCACGGGCCCAGGCGCCGACGCGGCCACCGCAGCGAGCAATTCATCTACGATCGCCGCGACCGTGGACCGTAGCTTCTCGACGGAGTGCGCGGTGAACGCCGCGGTGACGAACCGCCTCAGCCTCGTGTGGTCGGGTGGATCCCGGAAGAGCATGTTGTCGCCCCACACCGCGACCGATACGTCGGTGCCGGCCGGGTAGAGGGCGCTTGCGGTGGCGCCGTCCTTGCACAGTCGTGGATCGGCGAGCAGACTCCTGGCCTCCGCATAACGGGTGATCAGCCATACCGGCACACCTCCCGCCATCTCGATCTGGTGCGCGGCGCCCTGCCGACGCAGCAGATCGTAAGCCGGATGGGGGTTTTGGATGAACGAGGGTCCCAGCCTCAGCATTGTCCCGCGGTCCCGTCATCGGTCGAGTGCATGCTTCATCGTGACGGCGTCGCAGGACCTTACCCAGTCCGGAATTCTCCTAGTATGCGACAGGCCACCGATCAGAAACCCTGGATCTCCGCCAGCCGGCGCAGTGCGCGGTCGGACGGGGACTGCGGTTCCGCCCAGTAGGTGACCATGGTGTACTCGCTTCCGCGCAGGTTCAGATGCTGGAAATGCAGGTCGAGCGGTCCCACTACCGGGTGATCGATCAACAGCAGACCGCGGCTGTGTCCGCGGACGTCGTAGGTGCCCCACAGTGAGCCGAACCGTGCACTTCGGCTGTGCAATTCGTCGATCAGCGCGTGCAGCTTCGGATCCGGGTGGCGCCCGACGAAGTCGCGCAGCCAGCGGACCGCCCACGCGGTCAACCCGTCCCAGTTGCGGTAGAACTCGCGCATCTGCTCGTCGAGAAAGAGGCTGCGCAACGGATTACCACCGGTCGCAAAACTCGGAGACAACGCCGCCGCGGTCGGATTGGCCATCACCACGCTGACGCTGACGTCGTGAACGTGTGCGGGCGAGACGGGCCAGCCGTCGATCAGGACCTGCAGCGCCGGGTTCAACAGCCGCTGCGGCCTCGCGAGGTTCTGGCGCGGAATATGGTTCGTCACCAGATTTCTCAGGTACTCGGCCGCGTCCGGGCTCAGCCGCAGAGTCCGCGCGATCGCGTCGAGCACCTGATCCGACGGCCGCTCCCTGCCTTGTTCGATCCGGTGGTAGTAGTCGGTGCTGATCCCCGCCAGCCCGGCCACCTCTTCGCGTCGAAGGCCGGCGACGCGGCGACGACCACCGGCTGGTATCCCGACATCGGCGGGCTGGAGCTTGTTCCGGTGGGTGCGCAAGAACTCCGCGAGCGGATGGTTCTTCTTGGACACCCCCTGAGTGTATGCCCGGCGGTATCCTTTGGCTACAACCAAATTCGGCGAACCCGAGCCGAGTTCCGAGGGCCGCTGTACCGTGCTCCGTGGCGAGAATCCAACCCTCTCAGGGTGGTTGTCATCCTCCTAGGAAAAGTCCTGCCTTCTCTCCGCAATGCACGGTGCGATTCACTGTGTTAACGCGGCCCGCTCCGGACAGGCCGCCGGGTCACACCGTCACTCGGTTCCCGGCCCGACCCATTCACCCCTCCGGAGCATTCCAGATCAAAGGACAGACAATGCGCCACAACTATCTGCCGTCAACGGTGACGGCATGAAGCGTCACCTCTGCGTCACGCTGCTGGCCGCGTCCGTCGCGGCCGCCGGCTGCACGTCGACCCACACCACCCCCGCCGCCCTGACGTATCTGGGACAGTCACAGGTTCCGCATCTGTCGACCGTCGGCACCTCGGTGATCGGCGGGTTGTCCGGCATCAGTTACGACCCGGTCGGCGACGTGTACTACCTCGTCACCGACGACCAGCTGGGAAACGGGCCGACCCGGTTTTATGTATCCCGAATCGAACTGCAGGCCAACGGTATTCAATCCGTGGAGTTCCTCGATTCCCGCCCGCTGTCCCCTGCCCGGCGGACCGAGTTCCACGCGGCGAGCACCGATACCCGCGCCTCGTTCGTGCCGCCGGACCCCGAGGGGATCGCCGTCGACAGCCGCCGTCAACGGATCTACTGGGCCGGCGAGGGGCAGAGACTCGTCGATGAACCGAATTCGAGTGTCCTACAGGACCCGTCGGTGCGGATCGTCGACTTCGACGGGAGCGGACTCGGCGAGTTCACGATGCCGACCAACCTGCTCATGTCGGCCGATGACCACGGCCCACGCCAGAATCTCGCGCTGGAGGGCCTGTCCCTGACGCCCAGCGGAGACTCCTTGTTCGCGGCTATGGAGGGTCCGCTGTTCGAGGACGGGCCGCGCCCGACGCCGGTGCGTGGTGCGCTGACCCGGATCACCCGGTTCGATCCCGACACTCTCGAACCCACTGCGCAGTACGCCTACGCACTGGACCCGGTCACCTCGGGAAGTGGCGGCGACAACGGGCTGTCCGATCTCCTGGCGCTGGACGACTCCAACTTCCTGATCCTCGAACGGGGACGTGGCTCCCGTACCTCGGCACGGATCTACCACGCGGAGATCGGCGACGCGCAGGACATCATGGATGTGCCCGCCCTCGACGGCCGTCCGGTGTCGTCGATGAGCAAGACCCTGCTCGCCGATCTCGCCGCCACCCCCCACCTCGGGCCGGTGGCCAACCTCGAGGGGATGACCCTCGGGCCCGCACTACCCGACGGCCGCCCGACCGTCGTGGCCGTCAGCGACGACGACTTCGCCGCCGACCAGGTCACCCAGGTGCTGGCGTTCGCTGTCGGGAATGCGACGTGCACCACCCCCCAGAGCCTTTCAGGAAAGGAAGAATCATGCTCGACGCCCCCTTCACCCTCCGAGACCCCGATTCCCGCTCGTTGACCGCACGCCTCACCGCATGGACATTCGCCGGCCGATTGGATGAGCAGCTGGCTCTGGGCTTCACCGGCAAACCCGGCACGCCTCTGGCAGCCCATGCCCGGCGCCTGGAATCCCGGCGGGAGCGGCAGCGCATCGCGGGCTCACTCCAGCGGGTGGCCGCCGACGCCCATGACGCAAGCGCGTGGCGGACCGGACGAATCCCTCTGCACCGTAGCAATATTCGCCTGGCCGGCGACGCCGTCGAGCTGATCGTCGACCGACTGCGTTCACCACGGCCGGTGCAGGCCAAAGGGATGGCACGGATCCGGCGGGTGCTGTCCGACGGGGGCGGCCCGCTCTACCAGTTCGGCGACGGCGACCTCGACGGCCGGCTGCGCGCGGCGCTGTGCGCCCTGTGACCCGGGTCGGTCAGCGCGGCCCGAACTGGCGGTCCCCCGCGTCGCCCAGACCGGGAACGATGTAGGCGATGTCGTTGAGGCCGGAGTCGATCGTGGCGGTGAACAGTTTCAGGCGCGGGGCGACCTTTTCGAGTGCCTTGAGGCCCTCCGGGGCCACGACGACACAGATCGCGGTGACGTCCACGGCATCGCGGGCGTACAGCAGCTCCAGCGTGTGCGCCATCGAACCGCCGGTGGCCAGCATCGGGTCCAGCACGATCACCGGTTGGTGACTGAGGTCCTCGGGCAGCGACTCCAGGTAGGGCGTGGGCTGGTGGGTCTCCTCGTTGCGGGCGACCCCGACGAAGCCGACCCGCGCCTCCGGGATCAGCGCATGCGCCTGATCGACCATGCCGAGACCGGCGCGCAGCACCGGGACCAGCAGCGGCGGAGAGGCCAACCGCGTCCCCGCGGTCTCACACACCGGGGTGCGCACCGGCACGACGTCGACCTCGAGGTCCCGGGTGGCCTCGTAGACCAGCATCAGCGTGAGGTCGCGCAGCGCGGCGCGGAAGCCTGCGTTGTCGGTGCGCTCGTCGCGCAGGGTCGTGAGCCGCGCCGCGGCCAGCGGGTGATCCACCACGCGCACATCCATGGGACCAGACCTTAACGGGAACCGGGCAGCCGTTCCCGGCGTCCTATCCATATGCCCGCCCCACTGTCCGTGGACACCGCGTCCCTCCGCGCTTACGGAGCCGCCTGCACCGCGCACGCCGCCGACCTCGATACCGCCGCGGCACGGCTGGCCGGCGCGGCCGCCGCGGCAGCGCCCATGTTCGGACCCGTCGGGGCCCGGTTCCTGGCGTCGCTTTCCCGGACGGTCCAACAGCAGGCCGGTTTCCTCGGCGCGGTCGGCGGCCGTCTCACGGAAGGGGGCACCGCCGCGTCGGGCTCGGCACGCGCCTACGACGTCTCCGAGGACGCCGCGGCCGCGCGGGTCATCGGGCCGTGGTGATGCCTGGCCCGACGGTCGCCGCGCTGGCTGCGCCGATCCGGCGGGTCCAACAGCTGGTCGGCCCCGGCTGGTCGGGCGTGCCGGCATCCGATCCGGCGGCCGAGCTCGACGGGGTGCGCGCGATGCTCGCCGAGGTGGCCGGATCGGCGAGCCAGGCGTGGCGGCGCACCGGCGACAGTTGGTCGGGAGACGGGGCGGACGCGGCCGCGGCGTTCGCGACGTCGACGGCTTCGGCGATCGACGCCGCCGCCGAGCGGGCAGGCGGGCTCGGCGTGGTGGCCGCCGATGCCGCCGCCGCGGTGGCCCGCGCCCACCGCCGACTCCAGCACATCGTCGAGGACTTCGAGGCTCGGGCAACCGCGCTGGAACCGCATCTGGATTCGCCGGGGGTGGCCCGGGAACTGCTGACCGAGGCCCGTGACGCGCTGGCCCGGGCGATCGCGGTGGTCGAGGAGCTGTCGGCCGAACTGGACGGTCAGGCGGCCGCGGTGGAGGCGTCGGCGGCGACGGCTCCGGCCGGGTTCAGCTCCGGCGGAGCCGCACCGGGGGTGAGTGCGCCGGCGGCCGGCGCTCCGGCGGTCGGCTCGCCGGGCTTCGGCGCGGGACCGGGCGCTCTGGGTGCGGGCGGCCTGGGTGGCGGCGGGTTCGCGGAGCCGGCCGCATTCACCCGTCCCGACGGCGCGGAGACGCCGGACGCGGCGTCGTTCGGTGAAGGTGTGGCCGTACGCCTGCCCGACGGGACGGTCGTGATGGCGCCCAACGCGATCGCGGCCGGCGCGGTCCGGCACGCGCTGACCCAGCTCGGCGTGCCCTATCAGTGGGGCGGCACCACGCCCGGGGTCGGGCTGGACTGCAGCGGGCTGACGCAGTGGGCGTACCGCGAGGCGGGACTCGACCTCCCGCGACTGGCCCAGGAGCAGGACATCGGCCGCGCGGTCGCCGCGGGCGCGCTGCTGCCCGGCGACCTCGCGGTGTGGGACGGCCACGTCGCGATGATCGTCGGCAACGGCATCATGGTCGAGGCGGGCGATCCCGTGCAGCTGTCGCCTGTGCGCACCGCCAACGCCGGTCAGGGGTTCCAGGGCTTCTGGCGGCCCACCGCCTGACCCGGCCTTCGCCGAAACCGCATTCCATGCGGTCAGCACCCGCTCGTTCGCGCATGGAATGCAATTTCGGCGGGAGGGGTGAGCTCAGGTGCGGACGCGCATCCACTTGCCGGCCAGCTCGGCGATCCACGCCTCGGCGGCGATCGGGTCGGCGGGTGGGGAGGCGACGAGGACCAACTCGTCGATGCCCGCGTCGGCCAGCCGGCCCGAGTCGGCGGGCACCGGGTCCTGCAACGAGACCGCCAACCTCAGATCGGCCGGGTCGCGGCCCACCTCCCGGCACAGCGCCCGCAGCTTCGACGCCCGCGAGGCCGCCTCCTCGACATCGGCGAGGTGGAAGCCGTACCAGCCGTCGCCCCACTCGGCGACGCGCCGCAACGCCGCATCGGAGTTGCCGCCGAGGACGATCGGGATCGACCGGCCGTGGGGCTTGGGGTTCACGCGCACGGCGTCGAAGGACACGAACTCGCCGGAGAACGATGCGACGTCGTCGCGCCACAGGGTGCGCATCGCCTCGACGTACTCGGCCAGCCGGCGTCCGCGCTCGTCGAACGGCACCCCGAGCGCGTCGTACTCCTCCTTAGACCATCCGATGCCGACGCCCAGCGACAGCCGGCCGCCGGTCATCCGGTCCAGCGACGCGGCCTGCTTGGCGGTGGCGACCGGGTTGCGTTCGGGCAGCGGCAGCACCCCGGTGGCCAACTCGATGCGGTTGGTCGCCGCCGCGGCGAAGCTCAGCGTGACCATCGGGTCCAGCCAGTCGGTCTGCGAGGAGATTCCCAGCTGGCCGTCGTCGCTGTAGGGGTAGGTCGACCCGGGTTCGTCGACCATCACCACGTGCTCGCCCACCCACAGCGTCGCGAAGCCCGACCGCTCGGCCGCCGCTGCCACCGCATCGATGACGGTGCGCTGCGCGCCCGCACCGATACCGAGGCCGTGCAGGCCGAGTCTGGTCACCCGGCGATCATGGCAGGCGTGACGAACATCCCGAGCGTCGAACGGGTTGCGGTACGGCAACGGTGCGACGCGCCCGGGCCAAAGCACAGCCATGCCCCCGATGCCCGCAGGCCAGGTCGTTAGGCTGTGCCGCATGGCTGCTGACATCGTGCCGATCGGGCTGACGCTGACCAAGGGCGACGTGTACACACTGTGGGCGCCGCGGTGGCGTGCCGACGGCGACGAGTGGGAGGCCTTCCTCGGCAAGGACGAGGACCTCTACGTCCTCGAATCGGTGGCCGACCTGACGGCCTTCGTCCGCACCAGCACCGACAACGACCTGGTCGACCACCCGGCGTGGCAGAAGCTCACCGAGGCCAACGCCCACCGGCTCGTTCCGACTGAGGACCACACCCACGACCTGGTCGTGATCGAGGAACTGCTCGCGCAGAAGCCGACCGAGGACAGCGTGCGGGCGCTGCACGGCGCGCTTGCGGTGGTGTCGTCGCTGGGATCGGTGTGCGAGCTGCCCGCGGTCACCAAGTTCTTCAACGGCAACCCGATGCTGGGCACCGTCGGCGGCGGCGTGGAGGCGTTTGCCGGTCGCGCCGGACGCAAGCGCTGGGCCGAGATCGAGAAGATCATCGCCCGCGGCTGGGACAAGGTGATCGAGGCGCTCGACGAGATCATCGTCATCCCGGAGGTGGACAGCGCCGCGGTGCAGAAGGCCCAGGCCGAGCTCGACGAGCCGGCCCCGGAGCCCGACGAGGACGACCTGATCATCGACGACGTGGTGGACACCGAGGAGGAGTCCGACTCCCTGGCCGCCGAGGCCGCGACCAAGGTGCTGGGCAGCGACAAGGACTTCTGGGTCCGCGTCGGCATCGACCCGGTCCGGATCATGACCAGCCGCGGGACGTTCTTCACGCTGCGCTGCTACCTCGACGACCATCCGATCTTCCTCGGCCGCAACGGCCGGATCAGTGTGTTCCCGTCCGAGCGCGCGCTGGCCCGCTACCTGGCCGACGAGCACGATCACGACCTGTCCGACCTGGCCACCTACGACGACATCCGCACTGCGGCCACCGACGGCTCGCTGCGTGTCGAGGTCACTGACGACAACATCTATGTGCTGACCGGCATCGTCGACGACCTCGCCGAGGGCCCCGACGCGCTCGACCACGACCAGCTCGAGCTGGCCGTCGAGTTGCTACGCGACATCGGCGACTACTCCGAGGACACCAGCGTGGAGGCCAAGCTCGCCCCGGGGACCGCGCTCGGCAAGGTCATCGCCCACGTGCTGGACCCGGCGAAGCCGCGGCCGAGCGGGCCCTACGCCGATGCGGTCGCGCAGTGGGAGTCGCTGGAGTCGTTCGCCGAATCCCGCCTGCGCGAGGAGTGAATCCGGCGCGCCTGAGCACCCTCGAGGTGCCTGGGCGCGCCCGATTCGCCTAACCGACGAGCACGGCGTAGCGCGGTTTGATCACCTCGTCGATGATGGCCAGCCGCTGGTCGAACGCGATGAACGCCGACTTCATCGCGTTGATCGTGAAACGCTCCAGATCGCTCCACCCGTAGCCGAAAGTCTCGGCCAGGCGCAGCATCTCCATGCTCATCGTGGTGTCGCTCATCAGCCGGTTGTCGGTGTTGACCGTGACCCGGAACCGCAGCCGGGCCAGCTGGTCGAACGGGTGCTCGGCGATGCTGGCGACCGCGCCGGTCTGCACGTTGGAGCTCGGGCACATCTCGAATGGAATCCGTTTGTCCCGGAGCAGCGACGCCAGCCGGCCCAGCTTGGCGTTGCCGTCGGCGTCGAGTTCGATGTCGTCGACGATGCGCACCCCGTGGCCGAGCCGGTCGGCACCGCAGAACGCGATCGCCTCGTGGATCGACGGCAGCCCGAACGCCTCGCCGGCGTGAATGGTGAAGCGCGCGTTGTTGCCTCGCATGTACTCGAACGCGTCGAGGTGGCGGGTGGGCGGGTAACCGGCCTCGGCGCCTGCGATGTCGAACCCGACCACGCCTTTGTCGCGGAACCGGATCGCGAGCTCGGCGATCTCGCGCGAGCGCGCGGCGTGCCGCATCGCGGTGACCAGGCAGCGCACGGTGATGATGCGGCCGTCGGCGGCGGCGGACTTCTCGCCGTCGGCGAACCCCGCCAGTACCGCGTCGACGACGGAGTCCAGGCTCAGCCCGCCGTCGATGTGCAGTTCGGGGGCGAACCGGATCTCGGCGTAGACGACGTTGTCCTCGGCCAGGTCCTCGACGCATTCGCGGGCGACGCGGTGCAACGCGTCCGGGGTCTGCATGACGCCGACCGTGTGCGCGAACGGCTCCAGGTATCGCTCCAGGGATCCGCTGTGCGCGGCGGTGCGGAAGAACGTGGCCAGGCCGTCGGCGTCGGTGGCCGGCAGGTCCTCGTAGCCGTACTGCTCGGCCAGGTCCAGCACCGTCGCCGGCCGCAGGCCGCCGTCGAGATGGTCGTGCAGCAGCGCCTTGGGTGCGCGCCGGATGTTGTCGAACGTCAACGGTGTCGTCACGACGAAACCTTTCTCACGACGGAGCCTTTCTACATGCTGATCCGATCGATGATGAGCGGACGCGCGGCCGGGGACTGATCGCCGACGCTCCACGCGCCGTCGAGTTCGGCGGTGGCCCCTGCGAGGCGTTCCGGGGTGTCGGTGTAGAGGGTGAACAGCGGCTCACCAGCGGCGACGGGCTCCCCGGGCCTGCGGTGGATGCGCATTCCGGCGCCGAACTGCACCTGTTCACCGGGGGCCGAGCGACCTGCTCCCAGCCGCCACACCGCCAGTCCCACCGCCATCGCGTCGATGTCTCCCATGGTGCCACCGCGTGGGGCGCGCACGGTGTCGGAATGCGCACCCAGAGGCAGAACGTCAGCGGAAAGTTTGGTGACGTCTCCGCCCTGCGCGGCCACCAGCCGGCGGAAGCAGTCCATCGCGGTGCCGTCGCGCAGCGTCTGCGCCGGATCGACGCCGTCCAGGCCCGCGGCGTCGCACATCTCCCGGGCCAGGGCCAGCGTCAGCTCGACCACGTCGTCGGGACCGCCGCCCTCGAGCACCTCCAGCGATTCGACGACCTCGACGGCGTTGCCGACGGTGCGCCCGAGCGGAGTGTTCATGTCGGTCAGCAGCGCCCGGGTCGGCACACCGTGCTCGGCGCCGAGCTCGACCATGGTGCGCGCGAGTTGCCGGGATTCGTCCTCGGTGGCCAGAAACGCCCCGGAACCGACCTTCGTGTCGAGCACCAGCGCACGGGCGCCCTCGGCGATCTTCTTGCTCATCACCGAGCTCGCGATCAGCGGCAGCGACTCGGTGGTGGCCGTGACGTCGCGCAGCGCGTAGATCTTCCGGTCGGCCGGAGCCAGCTCCCCGGCGGCGAAGATCGCCGCGCCGAGCTCACGAAGTTGTTGGCGGATCTGATCTTTGGAGATCTCGGCGGTGAATCCGGGGATCGACTCCAATTTGTCCAGGGTGCCGCCGGTGTGGCCGAGGCCCCGCCCGGCCGCCTGCGGCACCGCACCACCGCAGGCCATCACCACGGGCACCAGCGGGATCGTGATCTTGTCTCCCACACCGCCGGTGGAGTGTTTGTCCACCAGCCTCAGTGGTTTGCCGTCCCGGCGCAGGTCGCCGAAATCCAGCCGCTCCCCTGAGTCGATCATCGCCGCGGTCCAGCGGGCGATCTCGCCGTTGGTCATGCCGCGCAGGAAGATCGCCATCAGCAGCGCCGACATCTGCGCGTCGGCAACGCGGCCGTGGGTGTAGCCGTCGATCACCCAGTCGATCGCGGCGTCGGAGAGCACACCGCCGTCGCGCTTGGTCCGGATCACCGTCGGCGCGTCGAGAGGTGACGTCTGCGATGTGAGGCCGGTCACGGTGTTTCCTCGGCAGGCAGCCGATTTCGGGCCAGATCGTCCGGTCCGAACGCGTCGGGAAGCAGCGCGCGCAGCGGTCGCGGGCCGAGCGGATGGTCGATCAGCATGTCCGGCCCGCCGTGTTCGAGGAGTAGCTGCCGGCACCGCCCACAGGGCATCAGCAACTCCCCGTCGGGGCCCACGCAGGACAGCGCGACCAGTTGTCCGCCGCCGCCGGAATGTAGGGCGCAGACCACTGCGCACTCGGCACAGAGACCCAGGCCATATGAGACATTTTCCACATTGCAGCCGGCGATCATCCGCCCATCGTCGACCAGCGCGGCCGCGCCCACCCGAAACCGCGAATACGGCGCGTAGGCGTGCACAGATGCGTCGATTGCCTTGCGGCGCAACATGTTCCAGTCAACATGCGTCATCGCGTCATGCCACCCGAGTTGATTCTGAATCCATTCCGAACACCCCGTCCCGTGACCCGAAATCCCAGATAGGCGACCCTAACTTCTACCCTGGAACCAGGGCATACGGCCTCACGCTAGTTCGTTCCACAGCACGTAGGGGATTAGAGTCGCCCCGAGGTTTGGGGCTCCGAAAGCAGGAGCGAGCTTCAGACGTCCACCGATGGCGTTGGAGGGTCACATGAGTACGGCGACATCCGCTGATACCGACATACCGGCACCGCGATCGCACCCGCAGCGCCGCCGGACGTTCTACCGCGGTGACCCGGGCATGTGGTCCTGGGTGCTGCATCGCATCTCTGGTGCGACCATCTTCTTCTTCCTGTTCGTGCACGTGCTCGACACCGCCCTGGTTCGGGTCAGCCCGGAGGCCTACAACCAGGTCATCGAGACCTACAAGAGCCCGATCGTCGGGCTCATGGAGATCGGCCTCGTCGCCGCCGTGCTCTACCACGCACTCAACGGAGTTCGAGTGATCCTGATCGACTTCTGGAAAGACGGGCCGAAGTACCAGCGGCTGATGCTGTGGGTGATCGCCGGCATCTGGCTGGCCGTCATGATCGCCTCGCTCGGCGTGATCGGCATGCACATGGCGGAGCGGTTCCTGTGACCGCCGCCGGACGGGCCGAGAACCCGTACGACCACGTCTCTGAGCGCGGCGGGCCCGCACCCGTCATGCAGCGCAGCTTCGACCGGCCCGCCGGCCTGGACAATCCACGGGCGCCGCGCCGCTCGGGCGGGATGCCGAACTTCGAGAAGTACACCTGGCTGTTCATGCGCTTCTCGGGGATCGTGCTGATCTTCCTGGCGCTGGGCCACCTGTTCATCATGTTGATGTGGCAAGACGGTGTGTACCGCATCGACTTCAACTACGTCGCCGAGCGCTGGTCGTCGCCGTTCTGGCAGACCTGGGACCTGCTGCTGCTGTGGCTGGCCCAGCTGCACGGCGGCAACGGGATGCGCACGATCATCGCCGACTACACCCGCAAGGACTCCACCAAGTTCTGGCTCAACTCCTTGCTGGCGCTGTCGATCGTGTTCACCCTGGTCCTGGGGACCTACGTGCTGCTGACGTTCGACGCGACGATCTCCTGACCAGAAGGGCCGAGTGATCCAGAAATGATCATTGAACACCGCTACGACGTCGTGATCGTCGGCGCCGGTGGAGCAGGCATGCGGGCGGCCGTCGAAGCCGGCCCCGGGTCCGGACCGCCGTGCTGACCAAGCTCTACCCCACCCGCTCCCACACCGGCGCGGCCCAGGGCGGCATGTGCGCCGCGCTGGCCAACGTCGAGGAAGACAACTGGGAGTGGCACACGTTCGACACCGTCAAGGGCGGTGACTACCTGGCCGACCAGGACGCCGTCGAGATCATGGCCAAGGAGGCCATCGACGCGGTGCTCGACCTGGAGAAGATGGGGATGCCGTTCAACCGCACCCCCGAGGGCCGCATCGACCAGCGCCGCTTCGGCGGCCACACCCGCGACCACGGCAAGGCGCCCGTGCGCCGCGCCTGCTACGCCGCCGACCGCACCGGCCACATGATCCTGCAGACGCTGTACCAAAACTGCGTCAAGCACGACGTCGAGTTCTTCAACGAGTTCTACGCCCTCGACATCTCGCTGACCGACACCCCGTCGGGCCCGGTGGCCACCGGCGTCATCGCCTACGAGCTGGCCACCGGCGACATCCACGTGTTCCATGCCAAGGCGATCGTGTTCGCGACCGGCGGCTCGGGACGGATGTACAAGACCACGTCGAACGCGCACACGCTGACCGGCGACGGCCTCGGCATCATCTTCCGTAAGGGACTTCCGCTGGAGGACATGGAGTTCCACCAGTTCCACCCGACAGGTCTGGCCGGCCTGGGCATCCTGATCTCCGAAGCCGTGCGCGGCGAGGGCGGCCGGTTGCTCAACGGCGAGGGCGAACGCTTCATGGAGCGTTACGCGCCGACGATCGTCGACCTGGCCCCCCGCGACATCGTGGCCCGCTCGATGGTGCTGGAGGTGCTGGAGGGCCGCGGCGCCGGCCCCAACAAGGACTACGTCTACATCGACGTGCGCCACCTCGGCGAGGACGTGCTGGAAGCCAAGCTGCCCGACATCACCGAGTTCGCCCGCACCTACCTCGGCGTGGACCCCGTCAAGGAGCTCGTGCCCGTCTACCCGACCTGCCACTACGTCATGGGTGGCATCCCGACCACGGTCAACGGCCAGGTGCTCTCGGACAACACCACAGTCATCCCCGGCCTGTACGCCGCCGGCGAGTGCGCGTGCGTGTCGGTGCACGGCGCCAACCGGCTGGGCACCAACTCGCTGCTGGACATCAACGTGTTCGGCCGCCGCGCCGGCATCGCCGCGGCGAACTACGCGCTGGGCCACGACTTCGTCGACCTGCCGGAGAAGCCCGCGGACATGGTCGTCGGCTGGGTCGGCGACATCTTGAGCGAGCACGGCAACGAGCGCGTCGCCGACATCCGCGGTGCGCTGCAGCAGTCGATGGACAACAACGCCGCGGTGTTCCGCACCGAGGAGACCCTCAAGCAGGCGCTGACCGACATCCACGCGCTGAAGGAGCGGTACTCGCGAATCACCGTGCAGGACAAGGGCAAGCGCTACAACAGCGATCTCCTGGAAGCCATCGAGCTGGGCTTCCTGCTGGAGCTGGCCGAGGTCACCGTGGTGGGAGCGTTGAACCGCAAGGAATCTCGCGGCGGACACGCCCGCGAGGACTACCCCAACCGCGACGACACCAACTACATGCGCCACACCATGGCGTACAAGGAGGGCACCGATCTGCTCTCCGACATCCGATTGGACTACAAGCCCGTCGTCATGACGCGGTATGAGCCGATGGAACGGAAGTACTGACATGAGCGCGCCTGTTCTGGACAAGCAAGAGACTCCCCCCGTGCCCGAGGGCGCGGTGATGGTCACCCTGAAGATCGCCCGGTTCAACCCGGAGGCGCCCGACGACGCCGGTTGGCAGAGCTTCCGGGTGCCGTGCCTGCCGAGCGACCGGCTGCTGAACCTGCTGCACTACGTGAAGTGGTACCTGGACGGGACTTTGACGTTCCGCCGGTCCTGCGCGCACGGCGTGTGCGGCTCGGATGCGATGCGCATCAACGGCGTCAACCGGTTGGCGTGCAAGGTGCTGATGCGCGACATGCTGCCGAAGAACCCGAAGAAGCAGCTCACCATCACGATCGAGCCGATCCGCGGCCTGCCCGTGGAGAAGGATCTCGTCGTCGACATGGAGCCGTTCTTCGACGCGTTCCGCGCGATCAAGCCCTACCTGATCACCTCGGGGAATCAGCCTACGCGCGAACGGATTCAGAGCCAGACCGACCGCGCCCGCTACGACGACACCACCAAGTGCATCCTGTGCGCGTGCTGCACCACGAGCTGCCCGGTGTACTGGAGCGAGGGCTCCTACTTCGGCCCGGCCGCAATCGTCAACGCCCACCGGTTCATCTTCGATTCGCGTGACGAGGGTGCCGCCGAGCGGCTGGACATCCTCAACGACGTCGACGGTGTGTGGCGCTGCCGCACGACGTTCAACTGCACCGAGGCCTGCCCGCGTGGCATCCAGGTGACCAAGGCGATCCAAGAGGTCAAGCGCGCGTTGATGTTCGCCCGCTGACCGGTGAATTCGGCGCGCTATGCGACACCCTGTGTCGCATAGCGCGCCGAATTCGCAAGGGGGATGACATGTCGATACTGTCCCGACCGCCCGTCGCCGACGCGCTGGCCCGCGTCTTCGCCCGGGTGGTCAGGCCCGCGCCGAAACCCGGTGTGCGCTTCCCCGACATCGAAGGCGACCGCAGCGACGACGTCGTCGTCACCCGCCACGGACCCACGCCGGTGACGATCTACCGCCCGCGTGCCGACACCACCGACCGCCCCGGCGTCTACGTCAACGTGCACGGCGGCGGGTTCGTCGTCGGCCACCCGGAGCAGGACGACCCGTGGTGCCGCTACCTGGCCGCGCGCGCAGGCGTGGTCGTCGTCAACGTCGACTACGCGGTGGCACCGGCGGCCCGATTCCCCACTGCGGTCGAACAACTCGTGGACGTGGTGCGCTGGGCGGCCTCGCCGGACCGGGACTGGGACGGCGCACGGCTGTGCGTGGGCGGCCAGAGCGCAGGTGGCAATCTGTCTGCTGCCGTCAGCCGGGTCGCGCTCGAGGAGGGCGGCCCGGCCATCGCCCTGCAGGTGCTGCACTATGCACCGCTGGACCTGGTGACCCCGACCGCGGCGAAGTTCTCGCCGCTGGGCAACCGGGCGATTCTCAAGCCGTGGATGGGCGAGGTGTTCGACACCGCCTACATCCCCGATCCCGCGCACCGGAAACACCGGCTCGCCTCGCCGGCGTGGGGAACCAACGCCGACGACATCGCCGGAATCGCGCCCGCACTGGTCATCACCGCCGAGTACGACCGGTTGCGCGACGAGGGCGCGCGGTACGCCGCGAAGCTGGACGCGGCCGGAGCGCTGGTCCGCCATGACGACGTCGCCGGCGTCGACCACGGCTACAACATCATGAGCGACAACACCGACGTGACCCGCCGCATGTACGACCTCATCGTCGCCGAGGTGCGCACCTCGATCGCCCACTCGTGAATTCGGCGCGCTAGGCCTCGACCGCCTCCTCGGCATCTTCGGCGTCGGCGTCGTCCTCGGCCTCGTTCTGGTCGGGTTCGGCGAGGTCCTCCCCCGTGGCTGCGGCGACCTGTTCGTCGTAGTAGCGCAGCACCACCGCGATCGCCGCGGCCACCGGTACCGCCAGGAACGCGCCGATCACCCCGAACGTCGAGGCGCCCAGAGTCACCGCCAGCAGCACGATCACCGCGTGCAGCTTCATCGACCTCGACTGCAACCACGGCTGCAGCACGTTGCCTTCGAGCTGCTGCACCGCCAGGATGATGCCCAGCACGATCAGCGCGTTCACCGGACCGTTGGCGACCAGCGCGATCAGCACCGCCAGACCGCCCGCCACGAACGCACCGACGATCGGCACGAAACCGCCGATGAACGTGATGATCGCCAGTGCATACGCCAGCGGCACACCGAGGATGACCAGCCCGATCCCGATGAGCACGGCGTCGACCAGGCTGACCAGCGCCTGCGTCCGGATGAACCCGCCCAGCGTCGACCACACCCGCTCCAGCACCGTGGCCAGGTGCGGCGCGGCCGGCATGCCCACGGTGCGCCGCAGCCACGGGGTGAACGCCGGACCGTCCTTGAGCAGGAAGAACGCCACCACGATCGTGGTGAACAGCGTGACCAGCGCCGACGTCGCCGCACCCACGCCGGTGAACAGGCCCGACGCGATCTGCGCGCTGCTGGAGTTCAGCGTGTCGTTGATCGCCTCGACCGCCGAATTCAGCTGGGCCTCACTGATGTTCAGCGGCGGCCCGTCCAGCCAGTCCCGCACCTTGACCACGCCGGCGGTGGCCTGCTCGGCCAGCTCGGTGGCCTGGTCGACGACCGCCGGCGCCACTGCGGCGATCACCCCGGCCACCACACCGAGGGCGAGCACCAGGACCAGCAGCACCGCGGCCGCCGGGGGCACCCGCCGGCTGCGAAGCCAGCGCACCGGAGGCCAGAGCACCGTGCACACGATCAGGGCCAGCAGCACCGGCAGCAAGACCACCCAGGTCTTGCCGACCACCCAGGACAGCACCCACAGCGCCGCGGACACCGCGAGGAACCACAGCGCGACGGTCGCACTCGCCCGGAGATGGCTTCGGTAGATCGATCCGCGGGTGGGGTTTGCCGGCGTCGTAGCGTTCACCCGCCTCTTCTACCCCACCCCGGCCCGCTTCAACTGGTGTTTGCGTGGTGAGAATCATCGCCCGGCGCCGACGGGCCCGCCGGGATCACCGCAGCCGACGGGACAGGAAGTCGCGGATCAGCGCGATCGCCTGGGTCGGAGCGCTCTCCAGCAGGAAGTGCCCGCCGTCGAGCAGGTGGATCTCGGGGTCGACGGCGTCGTCGGCGAACGCGCGGGCGCCGTCCGGCCCGAAGAACGGATCCTTGTCGCCCCACACCGCGAGCAGCGGCACCGCGCTGGTGCGCAGGTAGTCGTGCAGCGCCGGATAGATCTTCGGGTTCGTCGCGTAGTCGAGGAACAGCTTGAGCTGGATCGCGTCGTTACCGGGGCGCGACAGCAACGCGTAGTCGTGGTGCCAGGCGTCCGGGCTGACCACCGACTGGTCGGGCACGCCGGCCAGGTACTGCATCCTGGTCGCCTCGAAGGTGAGCATCCCGCGCAGCGCCGCCGCGGTCTCGGGGGTCTGTTCGCGCTGGTAATCCCATACGGGCACCCAGCCGTCGACCACGAAGCCGGCGTCGTAGCCGTTGCCGTTCTGCGTGACGATCGCGGTGAGGGCCTCGGGGTCGCGCAGGGCCAGCCGCCAGCCGACCGGTGCGCCGTAGTCCTGGACGTAGATCGCGTACCGGTCGACGCCCAGTTGACTCAGAAGGCCGGCCACCGAGTCGGCCAGCGCGTCGAAGGTGTAGTCGAACTCCTCGACCGGCGGTGCGTCGGAGTAACCGAAGCCGAGGTAGTCGGGCGCGATCACGTGGTAGCGGTCGGCGAGCTCGGGGATCAGGTTGCGGAACATGAACGAGCTCGTCGGGAAGCCGTGCAGGAGCACGATCACCGGATTTCCGGGCGTTCCGGCCTCGCGGTAGAACAGCCGGCGGCCGTCCACGGTGGCGTAGCGGTGATGCACGTCGATCATGACTAACTCCTTAAATTGTTTTACCGGTTAGGTGCATTCAACGCCGGAGCCTGTAACCTGTCAACAAGAGTTTGGAGGTTAGTGATGGATGTGTACGCGACCACCCCGGAGGACGAGGCGTTCCTGCTGGCGTTGCTCAACACCACCCCGGTCGTCGACGGCGTGCCGACCGACGAGCTGCCCGACCTCGCCACCGCGTCGCCGTGGATGCGCGCCCACGGCGTCCCCGCCACCGACGCGGAGTGGACCCGCCTGACCGACGCCCGCGCCTGCCTGCAGGCGGTGATCCGCGGCGAGCGGACCCCGGCCGTGCTGCAGCGGTTCCTGACCGACGCCCGCCTGGTCCCGTCGGCGGACCGGTCCGGCGTGCACTGGCGGCTCGACAGCGGCGACGCCTCGGGTGCGGTGCGCGCGGTCCTGGCGTGGGACGGGTTGCGGCTCACCAGCCCGGGACGGCTGCGCCCGTGCGCGAACACCGAGTGCCAACTGTTCCTGATCGACCGCAGCAAGCCCAACACCGCCCGCTGGTGCTCGATGGCGATCTGCGGCAACCGGATGAAGGCCCGCAGGCACTATCAGCGCACCCGCGGCGACTGAGCTGTCACACCGAAACCGCGTGCGCCTCCACGATGTCGGCGCCGCGGCGCATCCCGCCGGTCGCGGCGAAGCCCGCAGCCACCTCGGCCGCGCCGGCCTTCATCGTCATCGCCGAGCGCACCGCGGCCCGCAACCGCGGACCGCTGAGCTCGCGCGCAGGCAGCCGGACGCCGCAGCGCGCCACCTCGATGCGGCGTGCGACCTCGAACTGGTCCCGGCCGAAAGGCACTGCGCAGACCGGTATCCCGCGATCGAGAGCCTTCTGCGTGACCCCCATGCCGCCGTGGGTGACCACACAGACCGCGCGGTCGAGTACCGGCGAATGCGGGACGAATCGGGTGAGCGTGACGCGGCGGCCGCGGTGCAGCAGCCCGCTGCCGTCGGCGGGCAGACTCGCCACCACGTGCACCGGGTCGTCCTCGAACGCGCGCATCGCCGCGGCGACCAACGCCCGGTCGGCCTGACCGACCGACGACGTGGTCACCAGCACGATCGGCTCGGCGATGTCGTCGAGCCAGTCCGGCGCGGGGCCGGCGGGTCGAAGATCGCCGGACCGATCAGGTCGACGGTCGGGCCCCAGTCCGTGTGCCGGTACTCGAACGGTTTGCCGGTGGGCACCAGGATGCGGGGTGCGCGGCGCAGTAGCTCATCGGCCGAGCCGACCGCGGGAAGATCCAACGACGCTCGTACCGAACGGATCCCGGCACGGAACGGCCGGTCGAACACGAAGCGGGTGACCGTACCGACGCCCAGGTCGCGCACCGCGCCGAGCGGACCGGGCCACGGCCGCGCACCCGCACCGAACGGCGGCGAGCCCGGCGAGCGCAGGTACGGGATGAATGGCGAGAACACCAACCACGGCCGCGATTGCGCCTCCGCGGCCGACATCGCGCCCCAGCAGTTCGCGTCCACCAGGATCACGTCGGGATCCACCGCGCGCACCGCGTCGGCGAAGTCGTCGACCTCGTACCCGGCCCGTTCGGTGAGCACTCGGACCGTCTCCTGCGCCGACCTGAGCACCCCGCTGGTGGTGTGCGCGCTCTGCAGGGCCTCGATGCGCGGATCCACCGGCGCGGCCTTGAATCCCATGCCCAGGCACAGGTCGACGCCCGAGGCCATGGTGCGCACGTGGATCTCGTCGCCGCGCGAGGACAGCTCCTGCAGCAGCGCCGAGAACGGGAACAGGTGACCGATCGCCGGTGCGGTGTAGGCCAGCACTACCGCCATCGCACGCCTCCCGAGGTGGCACCGATCCGCGTCGGCAGCGGCGACGAATCACGAACATGCACCCAATCGACACCGCCGAGATGGTGGTCCTTCTCGACGACGCCGGCCAGAACATCGGGTCGGCGCCCAAATCGCAGGTCCACCACGCATCCACCCCGCTTCATCTGGCGTTCTCCTGCTACCTCTTCGACGGCACGGGCCGCGTCCTGCTGACCCGCCGCGCCCTGCACAAGCGCACGTTCCCCGGCATCTGGACCAACACCTGCTGCGGGCATCCCGCCCCCGGCGAGGCGCCGGACGAGGCCGTGACCCGCCGGGTGTACGAGGAGCTCGGGCTGCAGATCGCCGGGCTGCGTTGCGTGCTGCCCGATTTCCGCTACTACGCGGTGGCCGCCGACGGCGTCGTGGAGAACGAGGTGTGCCCGGTGTTCTGCGGGCGGGCCGTCGGTCCGGTGCGCCCCGCTCCCGACGAGGTCGCCGACTACGCGTGGGTGCCGTGGTCGCAGCTGCGGGCGGCAGCGCAATTGAGCTGGGCGATCAGCCCGTGGGCTGTCGAACAGGTCCCGCTGCTGGACGAGGCCGGGATCGGGCATCAGAGCTAGGACCTCAGCTCGAAAAGCCGCTCGGCGTAGGCCAGGTCGTCGCGCCACAGCCGGTTCGCGGCGTGTCGCATCAGCGGCCGGATCAGCGGCGCCGCGACCAGTCCCGTCCCGAACCGCGGCCGGTCCGAGTGCGCGATCGTCGCTTCGATCACCGCGGTGCGGGGCCGTCCGTCCGGGCCCGGTCCCAGCGGGGTGGCGTGGGTCTCGACGACGCTTCCGCGGCCCTCCCCCTCGATGATCCGCATGACCACCGTGCGCGGTCCGGGGGTGGTGAACTCGGCGATCACCGGAACGCCCAGCTTGCCGATGTGGAACGTGACCTCGACCAGGAACCGGTCCAGATCCTCGGCCAGGTTGTCGTCGGCCGGCGGCGCGCTGATCACCCGCAGCTGGGTGAACGAGTAGGGGTGGAACCACGCGCCGTGCCACGGATCGAGACGGTTGGCGACGATGTCGCGCGGCTCGCAGACCCCCTCCAGCCGGGTGACCGCGGCCAGCGACGGCTCTCCGGGCCGCAACGGGACGACGGGCGCCTCGGTCGGGGACGAAATGTCCACGCCGCCACCGAATTCGGCGCCGGATCGGGTGTCGAGCCGGACCCAGCACAGCACGCCGTCGTCGTGGGCGGGGTACGGCTTCCACGTGCCGTGCCTGCGGTCGCCCAGCCGCAGCCCGTGCCACGGGCAGACCAGCGTGCCGCAGTCCACCGGCGCGGTCGACAGGTCGGCGCCCAGATGCGGGCAGGCGCGCGGGGCCACCAGCAGGCCGCCGTCGGCGCCTCGCCAGGCCACCAGTTGCCTGCCGGCCACCGTGGCCCCGTACGCCTTCGTGGTGATCTGCGAACTCGCCGCGAGCACGAACCAGTTGCCGCCGGGGCGGCGCAGTGTGCGCCGCAGCGCCGCGTCGATCACCGCCGGGTTGGCGTCCTGATAGGTCGGCGTCTGCGCCGACCACGACGGGGCCCGCACCACCTCGAACGGCCACGCCTTGGCCAGCCTGGCCCGCAGTCCCGTCAACGTGTTCACCGCACACCCCCGGCCGAGGTGGCGAGCCGGCGCAGCACCGCCGATCGACCCTGGTTCGGGACGGTGTGCAACGCGTGCCCAGCCAGACCGAAACCGGCGAGCAGTTCGTTGGCCGCCGTCCAGCCGGTCGTCGCCGCGCGTTCCATCAACGCCACCGGCAGATCGATGCGGATCCCGTCGCCGGCCAGCACCAGCCGCGGATCGGGCGTCGCGACGGTGGGCCGGTCGGCGAAATCGCCCGGCGCGAACCGCGGGCAGTCGGCGCGGCGGAGCAGTCGTTCGGCCACGATCGTCGCGCCCACCGTCTCGGGATAGAGCTCGTGCATCCGGGCGATCAGCCCGCTGCGCACGTCTGCGTCGCCCTCGGTGATCGAGTAGGCGTGCAGCTCCACCACCGAACCCCCTGTGCGGGAGCACCATTCGACAGCCTCGCGCTCGTAGCGCTCCAGCACGCTGATGTTGTCGAGCGGTTCACGTCCACCGGTGGCGACGAACGCCGCACGGTCGCGGCGCACGGGACGGTCCAGCCACAGCCGCAGCACCACGAACGGCGGCGCGGTGCCCATCGCGGCGACCTGTGCGCGCCACCCCGGGTCCCCGAGGGTGGGCGAGTCCGTCACCAACCGCTGCAGTGCGCCGACGTCGGTGGCCAGCACCGCGGCGTCGGCCGTCCACGTCCGGCCCCCGGCACTGGTCACGGTCACCTCGTCGCCGGCGGTGACGGTGTCGACCTCGGCTCCGGTGTGGAACACCACACCCCGGCCCTCCAGATATCGGCGCAGCGGGTTCCACAGTGCCACATCGAAATTCGCGTTGGCGACATCGAAGATCAGGCCCTCGCTGGAGCCCAGGAAGTAGATGTGGAACATGGTGACCAGTTCGCCCGCCGACAGTGTCTCCGGCCTCGCGAAGAAGCTGCGGGCGAACACCTCGAAGGCCAGGTGCCGGGCTGCCTCGGGAAAGTTGATGTCGCGCAGGAAGGTTGCCGCGTCGCGGCCGTCGAGCAGGTCGTAGGTCTCGGGAACCGACACCGCGGCCAGCGGCGCGGCGGCCTTGGCGTCCAGCCGGACCAGGTCCCGCAGCCGGAAGGTGGGGCTGCGCAACGCGAAGGCCAGCGCGTTCAACGGCGGGGTCTGCGGCAGCCCGCGGAACGTGTCCTGCCTGCCGGCGCCGTCGATCAGCGGGTAGTCCTCCACCGGCGTCAGCGCCGTCAGTCCGGGATCGCTGCGCTGCAACATCGCCCGCAGGTTGTAGTACTGCCGGAAGAACGCGTGGAAGCCCCGGTTCATCGCCGCCGGTGTGCCGTCCTCCAGCGCGTCCGGCCAGCCGCCGACCCGCCCGCCGAGGTAGTCCTGCTTCTCCACGACGTCGACCGCGACGCCGCGTTCGGCCAGCCCGGTGGCCGCGGCCAGACCCGCGATGCCGCCGCCGATGACGACAACGCGCGGTCGGCCGTCACCCGCCGAGGCACGGCCCGGGAGAGCGGGCCAGGTCTTGCGCCGACGATCGGATCCGTTGCGATGCCCCTTGAGGTGCCCCTGGTCCACCCTCACACTCTCCTGAGTCGCACTCGGTTGACCCATGCCTTGCCGATGCCCGCTACGGCGACGGCCAATCGTCGTGGCTTGCCCACCGTCGCACGCCGGCCGAAGATCTCGAAGTCGATCGCCTCGATCCGGGCCAGGATGTCGGAGTACAGCGTCAGCGCGGCCGCCACGCAGGGCCGCGACGGCGGGGCCAGGGTGGCGATCCCGGGCCGGGCCTGGTCGTAGACCTGACGCGCGACCGCATGCTGCTCGGCCAGGGCCGCGCGCACCCGGCCGTCGGTGCGCCGGTTGGCCTGACACCACGCCAGCAGCTCGCGGTCCACGCCGTGGGCGGCGAGCTCGTCGGCGGGCAGGTAGACCCGTCCCCTGGTCAGATCCTCGTCGACGTCGCGCAGGAAGTTCGTCAGCTGGAACGCCTTGCCGAGCGCGGCGGCATAGGGCGCCGACTCCTCGCGGGGAACCACGGTGCCCAGCACCGGCAGCATCTGCAGGCCGATCACCTCGGCCGAGCCGTGCATGTAGCGGTCCAGGGACTGCCGGTCGGGATAGTCGGTGACCGTCAGGTCCATCCGCATCGACGCCAGGAAATCGTCGAACAGGTCCCAGCCGATGTCGTAGGTGCGCGCGGTGTGCACCACCGCGGTCAGGACCGGGTCCCCGTCACAGGACTGCCGGTCGACGAGACTGCTGAACAGCCGCGTCGACAACTCCTGCAGCCGCTCGGCGCGCTGCTCGATCGTCGCCGTCCCGGCCAGATCGTCGAGGATGTCGTCGGCGACCCGGGCGAACCCGTACAGCGCGTGCACCGCCGGGCGCTGTTTGGGCGCGAGCAGCCGGGTGGCCAGGTAGAACGTCTTGCCGTGCTGGGCGTTGATCGTCCGGCACTGCCGGTAGGCCTCGCGCAGTTCCGGGTCGCGCACCCCTGCGGCGTCGAGCTCCATCTTGATCATGAGTGGTTGACCTCCGAGGTGAGACGAACAGGAACGCCGGTGATCCGGTCGGCGGCGAGGCGGCCGGACAGGATCGCGGTCGGAACACCGACCCCGGGGACGGTGGACGAGCCGGCGAGCACGACGTTGTCGATGCCGCGCACGGTGTTGGCCGGGCGGAACGGCCCGGTCTGGGCGAAGGTGTGCGCGAGCGCGAACGGGGTGCCTGCCGCCATTCCCTGGCGGCGCCAGTCGGCCGGGGTGACCACGTGCAGCAGCTCGGCGTCGTCGCCGACACCGGGCATCCGGTCGCGCACCGTGGACAGCATCTGTTGGACATACCCCGATCCGGCGCTGTCCCAGTCCAGCGCGCCGATTTCGGTGTTGGGCGCCGGGGCCAGCACGTAGAGCAGGTCACGTCCGGGCGGGGCCAGCGACGGGTCGCCGGCGGTCGGGCGGGTCACCAGCAGCGACGGATCACCCATCACCCGGCCGTCGTCGATGATGTCGCGGAAGGTCTGCTTCCATGCGTCGCCGAACAGGATGGTGTGGTGGCCGACTTCCTGACCGGCACCGTCGCCGAGGGACTTGCAGCCGACGTGGGCGACCACCGCCGACGGTGCGGGCCGCAGCCGCAGCGGCCGGCGCGGCGTACGGCCGAGCAGCCGGTAGGTGTCGGGTAACTCGGTGGTCAGCACCACCGCGTCGGCCGGCACCCGCAGGCCGCCGGAGGTGCGCACCGCGGCCACCCGGGACCCGTTGAACTCCAGCTCGGAAACCGGTGCTTCGTAGATAAATTCGACACCGGCCCGGGTGGCGGCCGCGGCCATGGCGTCGGGCAGCGCGCGCATCCCGCCGCGCGGGAAGTACACCCCGGCCACGGTGTCCATGTAGGCGATCACCGCGTACACCGCCAGCGCGCTCTGCGGCGGCACCCCGGCGTAGAGCGCTTGGAAGGTGAACACCCGCAGCAGCCGTTCGTCGCTGAGGAAGCGGCGCACCATCGGCTCCCACCGGCGGAACCCGCCGAGCGCGACGAGCCGTGCCAGCGACGGCGTCAGCAGCGACAGCGGCGAGTCGAAGTTGTCCGCGATGAACCCGTCGAACTCGGTGCGGTACAGCTTGGTCAGCCAGTCCCGCAGCCGCAGATAGCCGTCGGCCTCCGCGCGGCCGGCGAAGCGTTCGATCTCCGTCGCCATCGCCGCCGCCTCGGTGTGCACCTGCAGGGCGCTGCCGTCGGCGAATTTCGCGTGATAGGCCGGGTGTACGGGGTCCATCGGCAGGCAGTCGGCCAGCGACTCCCCGACGGCGGCGAAGGCCTGGTCGATGATGTCGGGCATGGTCAGCACCGTCGGCCCGGTGTCCAGCCGGTAGCCGAGGACGTCGGCGCGGCCGACGCGGCCGCCGGGGTGCAGACCGCGTTCGACGACGGTGACCGCGCGCCCGCGTCCGGCCAACTGCATCGCCGCCGACAGTCCGGACAGCCCGGCGCCGACCACGACGACGCGGTCGGTTCGACCGCTCAGCGCGCGCATCAGGCGGCCCGCTGCGTGCAGGCGACGGCCATCTCGGCCAGCGCGGCGCGGGGCACCTCGGGGAGGCGGGCTCCGTCGAGGAAGCGCAGCGCCGCGTCGTGCCGCCGGGCGATCTGCTCCTCGATCCACTGCACGGCGCCGCTGGCCATGATCAGCGTGCGCCAGCGCTCCACCGCGTCGGCGTCCACCTCCGGGCTGCGCATCAGCTCGGCGAGCTGGCGCCGCAGCCCCGCCCCGGCCAGTTCGTATGCCGCGACGATGACGCTGGTGGCCTTGCCCTCTTCCATGTCGCTGCGCACGGATTTACCGGTCAGAGAAGGGGATCCGAACACCCCGAGGATGTCGTCGCGCAACTGGAACGCCTCGCCGATCGCGGCGCCGTACCCGGACAGCGCATCCGAGACGTCGTTGCCGCAGCCGGCCATCGCGGCGCCGAGCTCCAGCGGCCGGCGCACCGTGTAGTTGCCGGATTTGCGGCGCAGCACGTCGAGCACCTCCGGCAGGGTCGGGAACGTCTGGCAGCTGTTGAGCAGGTCCGACAACTGACCGACCGCCAGCTCGGTGCGCATGTCGTCATAGCGCGGCAGCACCCGGGCTAGCGCGTCGGCGCCAATTCCGCTGCGGCGCAACATCTCCTCGGCCCACACCAGGCACAGATCGCCGAGCAGGATCGCCGCGGACTCGCCGAACCGGCTCGCCGAGCCGGCCAGACCGTTGTCGCGGTGCCAGCGCCCGAACACCACGTGCGCGGTGGGGCGGGCCCGCCGCAGCGGCGAGTTGTCCATCACGTCGTCCTGGATCAGCGCGAAAGTGTGCAACAACTCCAGGCTCGCCGACGCCCTCAGCGCGGCGTCGTCCTCGTCTGCGCCGCACAGCCAGCCCAGGTACATGAACGTCGAGCGCACGTACTTGCCGCCGTCGAGGAACCCGGCCAGCAGATCCCCGGCGACGCCGACCCCGGCTCTGTCCAGCCGGCGCACGCACTCGCCATGTACGAAGTCTTCAAGATTGTCCCGGACCGCCGCCCGGACGTTCTGCCGCCAACTCCTCAGACCCGGCTCCGCCAACTGCAGGCCGGCGAGTTCACCCCTGTTCAACCGTGTCCCCTCTTCATCTCGGCTGAGTGCTATGGCTTCCATTCGGAACCGCGGTCACCCCGGATTGGTCGGATGTGTCATTTATTTCGTCACCGCCGCCGTACGCGCTCCGCCGTACCGGATGCCGCGCCGAGCGCCGCGAGCCGCTGCCCAGACGGTCATGCCAGCGGGCCAGCGGGGCCGGTGCCCACCAGTTCCACCGCCCCATCAGATGCATCAGCGCAGGCAGCAGCACCATCCGCACCAGCGTGGCATCGATCAGCACGGCCAGCATCAGGCCGAGCCCGAACATCCGCATGAACGACACCTGTGCGGCGATGAGCGCGCCGAACGAGACCGACATGATCAACGCCGCCGCGGTCACCACCCTGCCGGTGTGCGCCAGGCCCAGCGCGACGCTCTCGTCGTTGTCCCGACACCCAGCGGCGAGCCAGAACTCGCGGATGCGGGCGATCAGGAAGACCTCGTAGTCCATGGACAGCCCGAACGCCACGCAGAACAGCAGCACCGGCATGTTGACCACCAGCGTCCCGGTCGGTGTGGTGCCGAGGGCGCCGAGATGGCCGTCCTGGAAGATCCAGACCAGCGCGCCGAACGCCGCCGACAACGACAGCGCGTTGAGCACCAGCGCCTTGAGCGGCAGCACCACACTGCCGGTGAGCAGGAACAACAGCACGAAGGTGATCGCCGCGATGATGCCGAGCACCATCGGCAGCCGCGCGGTGATCGAATCGACGCTGTCCCTGTTGATCTGCGCGATCCCGGTGACCTCGACGGCGCGACCGCCGGGGCCGCCGAGCGCGCGCAGCCGGTCGAGCTGGCGTTCGGACTCCACCGAGAACGGCGGCGCGTTGCTGCCGACGGTCAGGAACGCCGCGCCGCCACGCTGACCGGCCGCACCGGTCACCGGTCCCACCCGGCGGCCGTCGGCGAACGTGCCCGTCGGCGCGCTGACCATCGACACGTCCTCGATCACCGACGCCTCGGCGGCGAACCGGTCGAAGTCCTGCGGTGTCAGACCGGCGGCGTCGGGCACCACAACCGTCAGCGCGGTCTCGGAGTTGTCGGCGAAGTCGGCGCGCAGAATGTCGCCGACCTGATGCGCGGACGCCGACGCGGGCAGCGCCCGGTCGTCGGCCACCCCCCACGTCACCCCCAAAAACGGCAGGCCGAGAGCGACCAGCAGCACCACCCCGGCCAGCCCCACCGGCACCGCCCGGCCCATCACGAACTTGGTCGAGCGGTACCAGAAGTTCTGTTCCATAGGCCGGTCCGCCGGCGCGGTGCGCCGGACCAGGCGGCGGACGTCGAACGCATCGAGGCGTGGACCGGCCAGCACGATCGCCGCCGGGGTGACCACGATCGCGGCCACGGCGCACAACACGACGGTGGCGACGCCGGCGTAGGCGAACGACTTCAGGAAGTACATCGGGAACAGCACCAGCGTCGCCATCGACAGCGCGACGGTCAGCGCGGAGAACAGCACGGTGCGGCCCGCGGTCGTCATCGTGGTGATCAGCGCGCGGTCGCGGTCCGCGCCTGCGGCGATCTCGTCGCGGAACCGGCTGACGATCAGCAGTGTGTAGTCGATGGCCAGCGCCAGACCCAGCGCGGTGGCCAGATTCAGCGCGAAGATCGACACGTCGGTGCCCGTGGCGACGACGCGCAGCACCGACATCGTCGACACGATCGCCAGGCCGCCGACCGCCACCGGCAGCGCCGCGGCGAGCAGTCCCTTGAACACCCAGACCAGCACCAGAAAACTGAGCGGGATCGCGATCGCCTCCATCAGCAGCACGTCGCGCTGCGTCTGGTCGTTGATCTGCTCGTAGACGATCGTCGACCCGCCTGCCAGCACCGTGACGCCCGGATGCCGCGGCAGCACGGTGGCGGTGATGTCGTCGACCAGCGCCTGGGCCCGGCGGGGGGCGATATTCTCGTCGCCGCGCAGTTCGGCGATGACCAGGCCGGTGCGACCGTCCTCAGAGGTCAGCGCGGCGGCCTGGCCGGGCGGTGCGGTCCAGGTGGAGGTCACGCTGACGACGGCCGGGTCCGCCGCAACCCGTGCGGCGATGTCCTGTCCGGTGTCCCGGGCGGCCGGGGCGTCGGCGCCCTGCGGATCGGTGACGGCGAGGACGAGCTGCATGTCGCCGCGGCCGAACGTGTCGATCAGGATGCGGGTGGCGCGCGTCGACTCCGACGTCGGATCCTGGAAGCCGCCGGCGGCCAGACTGCCCGCCACCGGTACGCCGAAAATCGCCGCCCCGACCATGAGCATGACTGCCACGGCCACGATGCGGCGCGGTGCCGCGATGGCCCACAACGCGATTCGGTGCAGCAGACGGCGCCTCTTCTCGATACCGCCGGATCACCCGGCGCCGGGGTTCGACCACAGCTCTTCCCTGCGGGCACCGCGCGGAAACCTGGCCGGATCGACCGTCGGATTTCTGTCACACCTGGGAGGCCTGGTTCGTCTGACCTGTATGACGACGACACGCATCGAACCCCTGTCCCCCGCCCGCGCCTCGCTGCGAACCCGGCTGTTGTGGCGCTTCGCCAAGCGCCGCTTCGGCGAGGTGCCCGAACCGTTCGCGATCTACGCGCATCATCCGCGGCTGATGCTGGCCGGCGCGGTGCACGAGGCGATGCTGGACCGGGCCTCGACCACGTTGCCCGCCGGCGTGCGCGAACTGGCCGTCTACTGGACCGCCCGGCAGATCGGGTGCTCGTGGTGCGTCGACTTCGGCGCGATGCTGATGCGCCTGGACGGCCTGGACATGGCGCGGCTGACCGAGATCGACGACTACGCCAGCTCGCCGCGCTTCACCGGCGACGAACGCGCCGCGATCGCCTACGCGGGCGCGATGACCACCGACCCGCACACCGTCACCGACGAGCAGGTGGCCGACCTGCGCCGCCGCTTCGGCGCCGACGGTGTCATCGAGCTGACCTATCAGATCGCCGTGGAGAACATGCGGGCCCGGATGAACGCCGCGCTCGGGATCACCGAGCAGGGGTTCAGCTCTGGGGATTCCTGCCGGGTGCCGTGGGCGAACGCCGATCAGCAGGATTCAGCGGCGAACCGGTGAACTTGTCGGGGTTGGCGATGTCGTAGATCGCCACCACCCGCCCGTCGCGCACCGTCATCGCCTGGATGCGCGGGGTGATCGCCGGCGCGTCGTCGGTGGCCTCCGCGCCGGGCGAGTACAGCCCGAGCTCACCGTTGACCAGCCCGAGCAGCCCGCTGCCGAGCAGCCGCTGCGCCCCGTAGCGCCGCCGCAGCCCGAGCAGCAGGCGGGCCACCTTGTCGCTGCCGTGGACCACACGCGCGGCGGTGGGCGCCCTGCGGTTCGAGTCGCCGGTGAACGTGACGTCCGGGTGCAGCAGCCCGACCACCTGGTCGAGATCGCCGGAAGCCATGGCTGCCAACAGCTTTCCGACCACCTCGGCGTGGTCGGCGGCGGGCGGCGGAGCGGCCGCGACTGCGCGGCGCGCGCGGGACGCGAGCTGGCGGGCGGAGTCGGCCGACGAGCCGAGCACCTGCGCGATCTCGGGGAACGGCACCGCGAAACCGTCGTGCAGCACGAACGCGACCCGCTGATCGGGGGTCAGGTTCTCCAGCACCACCATCGCGGCGAACCGCGCGTCCTCGCCGGCCACCACCGACGCCAGCGGGTCGGCGCCGTCGAATCCCGTGACCACCGGCTCGGGCAGCCACTCGCCGACGTAGGTCTCGCGGCGGTGCGCCGCCGAGCGCAACCGGTCCAGCGCCAGCCGGCTCACCACCGTGGTCAGCCACGCTTTGAGGTCGTCGATCGCCGTGGCGCGATGTGTTTCCCAGCGCAGCCAGGCATCCTGCACGATGTCCTCGGCGTCGGCCACCGTGCCGGTGAGCCGGTAGGCCACCGACATCAGGTGTGGCCGCAGCTGCTCGAACTCGCCGACGCGCGCGCTCGCGGTCATGGCACGAGTCTAGAACGCACCGGACCCGGATACCGTTGTGACGGCAAAGATCTGCCGCGGCAAGGATTCTCCGTACCAGGGGTGGGCCGACCCTGCGAACCGTATATTGCGCAGATGGCTGTCAGGGAGCAGCCGCCGACCCCCATGGTCGGCGGTAAGGGTCTGCAGGCCGGCGCGCTCGGCCTGGTGGGCAACGTGGTGATCGGCCTTGCCGCCGTGGCCCCGGCCTACAGCCTGGCGGCCACCCTCGGCTACGTCGTGCTCGCAGTCGGGGAAAAGGCGCCGTCGATGTTCGTGCTCGCCTTCATCCCGATGCTGCTCGTCGCATTCGCCTATAAGGAACTGTCCCAGGACACCCCGGACTGCGGCACCACGTTCACCTGGGGCACCAAGGCATTCGGGCCATGGATCGGCTGGATGGGCGGATGGGGCCTGGCGGTGTCGGCGATCATCGTGCTGGCCAACGTCGCCGAGATCGCCGCCATCTACCTGTTCAACTTCCTCGGTCTGGACGACCTCGCCGAGAACGTGCCGGCGAAGGTGCTGCTCGGGTCGTTCTTCATCATCGCGATGACGCTGTTGTCCGCGCGCGGCATCGTGGTCAGCGAGCGGGTGCAGAACGTGTTGATCACGATCCAGTTCGGGGTGCTGATCGTCGTCAGCGTCATCGCGCTGGTCCGGGTGTTCACCGGCACCGCCGGAGCACAGGCCATCTCCCCGCAGTGGTCGTGGCTGTGGCCGAGCGGACTGGACGCGTCGTCGATCGCCGCGGCGGTGATCCTGTGCATCTTCATCTACTGGGGCTGGGACGCCTGCCTCGCCGTCGGCGAGGAGACCAAGGACCCCGGCCGCACCCCCGGGATCGCGGCGCTGATCACCACCGTGATCCTGGTGTGCACCTACGTGCTGGTGGCCTATGCCATCCAGTCGTTCGCCGGGTTCAGCGAGGTCGGCATCGGGCTGAACAACCCGAACAACACCGACGACGTGCTGACCGTCCTCGGCGAACCGGTCGCGGGCGCCGTCGCGGCGTCGGCGCTGCTACTGACAGTGTCGCTGTCGGCGCTGTCCTCGACCCAGACCACGATCCTGCCGACCGCCCGCGGGACGCTGTCGATGGCCGTCTACGAGGCGATTCCGAAGAGGTTCTCCTCGGTGCACCCGCGCTACATGACACCGGCGTTCGGCACCCTCGTGATGGGCGCCTCGGCGCTCTTCTTCTACATGCTGCTGACGTTCCTGTCGGAGAACGCGCTGGCCGACTCGGTGGCCTCGCTGGGGTTGGCGGTCGCCTTCTACTACGGCATCACCGCCTACGCATGCGTGTGGTATTTCCGCCGGACGCTGTTCACCTCCGCGCGAAACCTGTTCTTCCGCGGCATCTTTCCGCTCCTGGGCGCGCTGGCCATGACGTGGGCGTTCTTCCAGAGCGCCTACGACATGGTCCAGCCCGACTACGGCTACACCGCGTTCGGACCGCTGGGCGGGGTGTTCGTGCTCGGCGTGGGGATGCTGGTGCTCGGCATCCCACTGATGCTGGCGTGCTTCGCCTTCGGCACCAAGCGGTTCTTCCGCGGCGAGACGCTCAACGCGACCACCGAGGTGAAGGTAATAGACACCTACTGAAAGCACTGAAAGACAGGTCCTGCAATGCATCTGACAGTCGGATACCTCGCGACACCCACCGGTGACGACGGAATCGCATTGGCCAGTGCGATGGCCCGGACCTTCGACGCGTCCGTCGACGTGGTGCTCGTCGTCCGGGAAGAACTGCCCGACGGCCATCCTGGTCGGCTGGAGTACCAGGAGATGCTGATCCACCGCGGAGAACAGTGGATCGGCAGGGCGGTGGCCGCGCTGGCCGCCGACGGGATCACCGCGGGGTCGTCGGTGCTCGTCGGAGAATCGTTCGCGCAGACCCTGATCGAGGTCGCGGAGCAGAAGTCGTCGGAGATGATCGTCGTCGGCGGTGCGCGGGACGGATTCTTCGGCGGGCACACCATCGGGCCGGTCACCGGGTCGCTGCTGCACTCGTCGCCGATCCCGGTGGCGCTCGCGCCGCGCGGGTACGCCGAAGATCCCGACGAGAAGTTTCTAGAGGTCACGGCGGCGGTGCCCACCAAGCCCGGCGACGACAACCCGCTGCCGTTCGCGATCGGGTTGGCCGGTGAGGCCGGTCTGCGGATCCGGATGCTCTCGCTGGTGTCGGCGGAGAACCTCGCCGAGGCCGGCAGCGCGCTCGAGGTGCGGGCGCTGCAGCGGACGGCCGCCGAGAAGAACCTGGAGGTCGCCGCGCGTGCCCTGCCCGATTCGCCGGAGATCGCGTCGATGGTGGCTGACGGGATGACGCTGGAGTCGGCGCTGAAGAAACTCCGGTGGGAGGACGGCGATCTGTTGATCGTCGGGTCGAGCCGATTCGCCGCGCCGCGACGGGTCTTCCTGGGGTCGACGGCCGCCCGGATTCTCGCCGGCGTCGACGTGCCGGTGGTCGTGGTGCCGCACGAGCCGCGATAGTCGACTTCGCCGCGAACGTGCGTTCCCGGTAGTGCGCGCCGCTCGGTGACTACTGGAGGTGCACGCTCGCGCCACCGGGACGCGACACGCCGGCGACACGCCGCCTTCCGGTTGCGTGCGCCCGCTGCCGTCCGCAACGCGGGTTCCCCGACATCGCACACCCTCGCGCAACAATCCAGCAAACTCGTATGTGATCTTGATTAGCGAGTTTGCCGTGTGTCAGCGAAATACCAGTACAACGGGTAAATTATGTCCACTGGTACGTTCTCTGCTGCAGCGCCGTGAAGCTCAGCCCACCTGCGGTTGATCTTGATATAGCAAATCCGAATGCCATCCCGTACCATCTGCTCCGCCAGTAGTGCCACGGACATCTACGCGGGGAGAGTGTCATGGGTTATGCGAAATACATCGGTCGCGTCGGCGCGCTGGCGGTGGTGCTCGGGATCGGCACGGCCATCGCCAGTCCCGCCGGGGCAGAGACTTCCACGAGCGAGGCCACAAGCTCCTCGGCGTCCCCTTCGGACTCTGCGGACTCTGCGGACTCTGCGGCCACCGAATCGCCGACCCACACACCCGCCACCGGAGCCCACTCGGACGACACCGACGACTCGGACGGCACCGACGAATCCACCGAGGATGTCGAGGAGACCGACGAGGACATCGATGTAGACGACGACATCGCCGACCCCGCCGACCCCGAGCCCGTCGACTCCGAGCCCGTCGACCCGGAACCCGTCGACCCGGAACCCGTCGAGGACGAACCCGTCGAGGACGAGCTCCCCGATCCGGCCCCAGAGGTCCGGGATTCCAGCGCCGCACCACCGGTCGGAGAAGAACCGGCAGGTGCGGAAGACACCGTGGACGACGCGTCGCAGATCGCGGACCCGGTTGATGATTCCGAACCGACAGGGCACGAAAGCCCGGCCGCGGACGTCGTCGCGGTCGCCAATCCCGCTGTCCCAGAGGACAGCTCACCAGAGTCCACATCGGCGGTCGAGTCCCCGGGCGCGCCGGCACCGGCGCCGCTGGTCCGTCAGCCGGTCACCCCGATCGGCGCGCTTCTCGGCGCACCGTTCGCCCTGATCAACATCGCCGTCGAAGCCCTCAACATGCTGTTCTCACCGGCGCCCGGCACGCCGACCGATCCGCCGATTCTCTGGGGCGTACTGGCTTTCGTGCACCGCGAGATCCACCGCACCTTCTTCAACAGCGCGCCCTATGCGGTCGCGGACACAGCGACCACCAGCGAGGACGTGCCAGCCACGATCCCGGTGCTGGCCAACGACACCGACCCCAACGACGACCCGCTGACGATCACCAAGTACACCCAACCCGCCAACGGCACCGTCGTCCTCAACCCCGACGGCACCTTCACCTACACACCGAACGCCGACTTCCACGGCACCGACACGTTCACCTACACCATCTCCGACGAAGCCAGCCCCTGGCATGTCCACGGCCTGATCAGCCTGCTCTTCCGCGGCGGGCACGCGTCCACGGCCACCGTCGCCATCGCCGTCGGCGCCGTCAACGACGCACCCACGATCAATCCGGACAGACCGGCGACCGATTCGACCACCGGTGTGGTCACCGCGGACCTGAACGCAGCAGACGTCGACGGCGACGCGCTGACCTATGAGGTCACCACGCCGTCGCGGGGCACCGTGACCATCGTCGACGGGGCGTTCGTCTACACCCCCACCGCCGAGGCCCGCGCCGCGGCCGGGCAGGGCGGACCTGCCACCGACACCTTCACCGTGACGGTGTCCGACGGTAACGGCGGCGCCGTGAGCCAGACCTTCACCGTCGCCGTCACCCCGAACATCGACAACATCACCATCGAACTGCTTTGGGGCGCAGCGCCGAGAGATCTGGACTCACACCTTCTGGGGCCCGGTATCGGAGGCAACGGGCAGTTCCACCTCTATTACGGCAACAAGAACCTTGCCCAATCCGACGGTGCATTGGCCGCCAACCTCGCCGCCGACGACATCAACGGCTTCGGGCCCGAACTGACGACGATCTTCACCCGCACGCCCGGCGAGTACCTCTTCTACGTTCACCGGCTCAGCACCGAAGCCGGGTGGGATGTCTCCGAAGCCAGCGTCACGGTGCGCGACTCGGTCAGCGGGATCGACACTGTCTTCACGATTTCCGACGAGGCGACCGGTCGCTTCTGGTCGGTGTTCACCCTCACGATCTCCGACACGGGCCTGGTCACCGTGACCCCCGTCGACACCTACAGCGAGACCGGACCGATCCTGCCGACGACACCAACCGCCCTCTAAACCACCGCGGAATAGCATTCCTGGCCGCGTTTTACGCCCTCAAAGTCAAGTGGTTATGACAACGCTTAGGCTGCTTGGCTAATCAGAGCGGCCATGCGCTGGGCGGGGGTGTCGAGGTCAAGGGTGGGGCGTGGTCGGGTGTTGAGTTTGTCGGCGACGGCTTGCAGGTCGGCTTTGGTGTAGACGCTCAGATCAGTGCCCTTCTCAAACCAGTGGCGCAGCAGCCGGTTGGTGTTCTCGTTGCTGCCACGCTGCCAGGGCGCGTGCGGGTCGCAGAAGTACACCGGCGCTTGAAGCTGCAGCGAGATGTCCTGCCAGCGGGCCATCTCGCTGCCGCGGTCCCAGGCGATCGAACGGCGCAGGTGATCGGGCAGCTTGGCCATTGCCTCAAGCATCGCCGTGGCGACCGCTTCGGAGGTGTGGTCGACGGGCAGATGCAACAAGATGGTGAACCGGGTGCTGCGTTCGACCAGGGTGCCGATCGCGCTGGCGCCGCGGGCGCCGACGATCAGATCGCCTTCCCAATGCCCGGGCACCGCACGATCAGCGGCTTCAGCGGGCCGTTGACTGATACGCAGCACGTCATCGAAGGTGCCGCGCCGTTGGGCATGCCCGCGCGGCTTACGCGCCGCTCGTCGAGTGGACAAGCATCGATGCAGATCAGCGCGCAACTGGCCACGAGCTTGTACATACAGGCTGCGGTAAATCGTCTCGTGGCTCACCCGTGCCAGCTTGTCACCAGGGTGATCACGGGCCAACACCTCAGCGATCAGCTTGGGGCTCCACCCGTCGTCCATCCACGCTTCGACCGCCGCGCACAGGTTCGGGTCAGACAGCTTGAACGACTTGGGCCGGCGCGCAGCCCGCGCGGCCCGGGCGTGGGCCACGTGGGCGTGGTAGTCCCCGTCGTCGGTGCGGTTGCGAGACACTTCGCGCCAGATGACCGAGCGATCTCGGCCCAGCTTCGCCCCGATCGCGGCGTAGCCCAACCCCGCGTCGAGACCCCGCATGATCACCACACGTTCGTCGAAACTGAGCCGCCGCCCCGGTCCACCGACCCGGGTCAGATCACCCGGTTCAGCCAAACCTGATCCACCGTTGCCATTGAGCAGTCGCATCGCGCCAGCCTTGCGCCACCACAGGTAGCCGGCCTGGAAAGACACGCCCAACTCCACAGCCGCGTGCTTGACCGGCGCACCAGCACACACCCGGTCGTAAAACTCGCGCCGAACCTCACACCCGAACCGCCGACCACTGGTCACTCAGCAACTCCTCAAACCGCCCGATGTTGCAATGACCGTATGAATCCGCCGCCGGGAGAGCGGCCAGGAACGCTATTCCGCGCGGCTCAGCGCTTGGTGAAAATCGTGCGGTGCCAAGCCTTGTCGGCCACACCGGTGATGTCGCTCATCACGTGTTTGATCGACAGGTACTCCTCGAGCGAGTACTGGCTCATGTCCTTGCCGAAGCCCGACGCGCCGAACCCGCCGTGCGGCATCTCCGAGATGATCGGGATGTGGTCGTTGATCCACACACAGCCCGCGTGGATCTCCCGCGAGGCCCGCTGCGCGCGGTACACATCCCGCGTCCATGCCGACGCCGCCAGCCCGTAGGCGGTGTCGTTCGCCTGCCGGATCGCGTCGTCGTCGTCGGTGAACGAGCGCACCGCCAGCACCGGCCCGAAGATCTCGTCGCGCCAGACCTCGGAGGACTCCGCCACGTCGGCGATCAACGTCGGCCGGTAGAACGACCCGGGGCCCTCCGGCGCCACCCCACCGGTCACCACACGGCCGCCCTCCCCCGGCGCCCGCTCGACCATGCCGGCGACCTTGGCCCGGTGCGCGAGCGTGATCAGCGGCCCCAGGTCGGTGTCGGGGTCGTGCGGATCACCGATCACGACCTTGCCCATCAGCTCGGCCACCCCGGCCACGAAGTCGTCGTACAGCGGGCGCGCGACGATGGCGCGGGTCGCGGCGGTGCAGTCCTGCCCGGTGTTGATCAGCGATCCGGCGACGGCCCCCTGGATCGCGGCGTCCAGATCGGCGTCATCGAACACCACGAACGGCGCCTTGCCGCCGAGCTCCAGCTGGGTGCGGTGCCCGTGCACGGCGGCCGCGGCCATCACCCGGCGCCCCACGGGCGTGGACCCGGTGAACGTGACCATGTCGACGCCGGCGTGCCCGGCCAGCGCGGTGCCGACGTCGGCGCCGCCCCCGGTCACCACGTTGAACACTCCGGGCGGCAGGCCCGCCTCACCGGCCAGCCGGGCCAGCGTCAGCGTCGTCAGCGGGGTGATCTCGGCGGGCTTGATCACCACCGAACATCCGGCGGCCAGTGCGGGAAGCACTTTCCACACCGCCATCTGCAGCGGATAGTTCCACGGGGTGATGGTGGCGACCACGCCGACGGCCTCGCGCCGGATCGACGAGGTGTGGTCCGCGGAGTACTCGCCGGAGGCCTTGCCTTCGAGGTGGCGAGCTGCGCCGGCGAAGAAGTCGATGTTGTCGACGCTGCCGGGGACGTCGAACTCGGTGGCCAGCCGCACCGGCTTGCCGGTCTGGCTGACCTCCTCGGCAACCAGGTCCGCCGACGCCTCGTCGGCCAGTTTGGCGAGCTTGGCCAGCACCGCCGAACGCTCGGCCGGGGTCGCGGTGGACCAACCACGCAGCGCCGACCGCGCCGAACTCACCGCGGCGTCGACGTCGGCCGGCTGCGCCAGCTGGTACTCGGCCACCGGCCTGCCGGTCGCGGGACTCACCACGACGTGCGTGGGGCCGCCGGTGGACACCGGGGCACCATCGATCCAACTGCCTGCCAATACGGGTGGGGACGAAACTGCGGTCATGCGTCCTACGGTATCGCGCCCCCATCAGCCGGGCTACGCATTACGGCAGCGTCAACCGCTCTGGACGCGTGATTTCATGGTGATGGTTGCCTGTGACGACGGATTCCGTGCACAATCACTGGCATGGCCAACCCCGGGATGCCGCACGCCGTCGGTCCCGTCTCGTTCCGCGTCAGTGAATCCCGCCCGGGCGCCGCGTTCCAGCTCGACGAGCTGTCGAAGGCCATCATCGAGAAGCTGCAGCAGGACGGCCGCCGCTCGTACGCAGGCATCGGAAAGGCCGTCGGCCTGTCGGAGGCGGCGGTGCGGCAGCGGGTCCAGCGCATGGTCGACGCCGGCGTGATGCAGATCGTGGCCGTCACCGATCCGATGCAACTCGGCTTCGCGCGCCAGGCGATGATCGGCATCAAATGCACCGGCGACACCACCAAGATCGCCGAGAAGCTCGCCACGATGGAAGCCGTCGACTACGTGGTGCTCACCGCGGGCTCGTTCGACGCCATCGCCGAGGTTGTCTGCGAGGACGACGACCACCTGCTGGAACTTCTGAACACCCAGATCCGCGCCTTGCCGGGAGTGATATCAACCGAAACCCTTGTTTACTTGAGACTTGTTAAACAGCAATACAATTGGGGTACACGATGACGATTATCTCCGAAACCGAACAGGCGGCCACCACCGATCTGGCCGCCAAGGCCAACCGCCACCTCTGGGGTCACTTCGCCCGCCACGGCGCGGGCATCACACCGCCGATCATCACCCGCGGCGAGGGGGTGCACATCTGGGATGACCAGGGCCGCAAGTACATCGACGGGCTCTCCGGCCTGTTCGTGGTCCAGGCCGGCCACGGCCGCAAGGAACTCGCCGAGGCCGCCGCCAAGCAGGCCGAGAAGCTGGCGTTCTTCCCGCTGTGGTCCTACGCCACCCCGACCGCGGTCGAGCTGGCCGCGCGCATCGCAGGTTATGCGCCAGGCGACCTGAACCGGGTGTTCTTCACCACCGGCGGCGGCGAGGCCGTCGAGAGCGCCTGGAAGCTGGCCAAGCAGTACTTCAAGCTGACCGGCAAGCCGGGCAAGCACAAGGTGGTGTCGCGGGCGATCGCCTATCACGGCACACCCCAGGGCGCCCTGTCCATCACCGGCATCCCCGCGTTCAAGGCCCCGTTCGAGCCGTTGGTGCCCGGTGGTTTCCGCGCGCCGAACACCAACTTCTACCGCGCACCGGCCGAATACGCCCACGACGAAAAGGTTTTCGGCCGCTACTGCGCCGACCGGATCGCCGAGGCCATCGAGTTCGAGGGTCCCGAGACCGTCGCCGCGGTGTTCCTGGAGCCGGTGCAGAACGCAGGCGGCTGCTTCCCTCCCCCGCCCGGATACTTCGAGCGGGTCCGCGAAATCTGCGACGAGTACGACGTGCTGCTGGTCTCCGACGAGGTGATCTGCGCCTACGGCCGCATCGGTTCGATGTTCGCGTGTGACGACTTCGGCTACGTGCCGGACATCATCACCTGCGCCAAGGGGCTGACGTCGGGCTACTCGCCGATCGGCGCGATGATCGCCAGCGACCGGCTCTTCGAGCCCTTCAACGACGGACAGACCGTGTTCGGGCACGGCTACACCTTCGGCGGTCACCCAGTGTCGTCCGCGGTCGCGCTGGCCAACCTCGACATCTTCGAGCGTGAAGGTCTCAACGACCGCGTCAAGCAGAACGCCCCGGCGTTCCGCGCCACGCTGGAGCAGCTGCTGGACCTGCCGATCGTCGGCGACGTCCGCGGCGAGGGCTACTTCTACGGCATCGAACTCGTCAAAGACAAGACCACCAAGGAGACGTTCAACGACGAGGAGTCCGAACGGCTGCTGCGCGGCTTCCTGACCCCGGCGCTGTGGGAGGCCGGCCTGTACTGCCGCGCCGACGACCGTGGCGACCCGGTCGTGCAGCTGGCCCCGCCGCTGATCAGCGGGCAGGCCGAATTCGACGCGATCTACGACATCCTGCGCACCGTGCTCACCGAGGCCTCAGCGCGGATGTAGCTCGGATGTAGCCGGTCGATCGCGCGTGGAATGCGATTTCGGCGGGTTCGGGCGCTAACGTCGGCACGATGCAGACGGCGAAGCCGACGATCGACCCCGTGCGGTGGCGTCCACCGCCGGTGCAGGCGCTACCGGAGTTCGGCGCCGCGACGCTGACACTGGTCCCGGTTCCCGGCGGGGAGCCCGAGGACGTCGTCGTCGACGGGGACGGCAACCTGTGGGCCGGGGCTCTGGACGGCGGCATCGTGCGGCTGCGGCCCGACGGCAGCGCGCCGAAGGTGATCGCCAACACCGGCGGGCGCCCGCTCGGGTTGACGTTCGCGCGCGACGGCCGCCTGCTGGTGTGCGACAGCCCGCGCGGACTGCTGGCGCTCGACACCACGACCGGGCGGATCGAGACGCTCGTCGAGTCGATCGCCGGACGCCCGTTGATCTTCTGCTCCAACGTCACCGAAACCGCCGACGGCGCCGTGTATTTCACGGAGTCGACGACGGCGTTCACAGTGGGTGACTATCTCGGCGCGATCCTGGAGGCGCGGGGCCGGGGCGCGCTGCACCGCCTGGATCCCGACGGGACGGTGACGACGGTCGTCGACGGCCTGTACTTCGCGAACGGGGTGACGCCGACGGCCGACGGTTCGGCGCTGGTGTTCGCCGAGACGCAGGGCCGCCGGCTGTCGAAGTACTGGCTGACCGGCCCGCAGGCAGGCACCGTGACCCCGCTGGCGGTGAATCTGCCTGCGATGCCGGACAATCTGTCCACCGGCGCGGACGGCCGGATCTGGTGTGCGATGGTCACCCCGGCCAATCCGCTCGCCGACAGGCTCGCCGCAGGTCCGCCAGGAGTGCGGAAGCCCTGTGGCGGCTGCCTTCCCGGCTCCAGCCGAAGCCGAAGGCGGTGGTGTGGGTGGTGGCATTCGACCCGGACAGCGGCGCCGCGGTCGCGGGCATGCGCACCACCCATCCCCGGTTCAGCATGGTGACCGGCCTGGTCGAGTCCGGCGGACGGCTCTGGATGGGCAGCATCGGCTCTGCCCATCTCGGCTGGATCACCCTGCCGCGCTGAGGCCCACGGTCAGCTCCTGAGGAACTCCAGGAGGTCGGCGTTGATGACGTCGGCCTGCGTGGTCGGCATGCCGTGCGGAAAGTCCTTGTAGGTCTTCAATGTTCCGTTCTGGAGCAGCTGCGCCGACTTCGGGCCCGACGCCGCATACGGCACGATCTGGTCGTCCTCGCTGTGCATCACCAGCACCGGCACGGTGATCTTCTTGAGGTCTTCGGTGAAGTCGGTCTGGGAGAACGCGACGATGCCGTCGTAGTGGGAGTACGCGTCGCCCATCATCCCCTGACGCCACCAGTTCGCGATCACCGCCTCCTGAGGCTCGACCCCGGGACGGTTGAACCCGTAGAAGGGGCCCGCGGCCAGGGTGCGGTAGAACACCGACCGGTTGGCGGCCAACTGCGCCTGCAGGTCGTCGAAGGCCTCCTTGGGCGTGCCCTCAGGGTTGGCCTCGGTACGCACCATCAGCGGCGGAACCGCGCTGATCAGTGCCGCCTTGGCGACCCGGCTCTCGCCGTGCCGGGCGAGGTAGCGCACCACCTCGCCGCCGCCGGTGGAATGACCGACGTGGATCGCGTCGTGCAGGTCCAGATGAGCGGTGAGGTCGGCCAGATCGTCGGCGTAGTGGTCGAGGTCGTGCCCGTCGGGCGTCTGGGTGGACCGGCCGTGGCCCCTGCGGTCGTGGGCGATCACGCGGTAGCCCTGCTGCAGGAAGAACAGCATCTGGTTGTCCCAGTCGTCGGAGGACAGCGGCCAGCCGTGACTGAACACGATGGGCTGTCCGGATCCCCAGTCCTTGTAGAAGATGTCGGTGCCGTCGGCGGTGGTGTGGATGGTCACCGGCCCAATATGCCAGCTCAAGCCGCTTCCGGCCTCGCCACTGGCCACCATGGCGTCTTCCAGCTAGCCCCCAGGCCACCGATACTGCCGAAATTGCATTCCATGCGCCCGAAAGGCGACTTGACGCGCGTGGAATGCAATTTCGGCGGGCCCGACCGCCACCGGGGGTTTGAGAACTATGAGGTGGGTCACACTGAGTATGTCGGCCGTCGCCGTAATGGGCCGAAGGGCCGCGGACCGGAGCACGCCACCCCGCTGCGCCGGCCTTGAATAACCGACTCCGAGGCGGTGAACGTCGCCTCGACAATGGAGGACCCAATGAGCAATGTTCCCGCTCAGCGCACCCGCTCGCTGTTTCCCGACCTCGCCGAGTTCTTCTCCGGCTTGCCTGCGTGGAGCGGTGTGCGACCGCTGTTGGACACCAACTTGATGCGCCTGGAAGAAGAGGTGGGCGACGGAAAATACCAGGTGCGCGCCGAGATTCCCGGCGTGGATCCTGCCAAGGACATCGACATCTCGGTCAACGACGGGCGGCTGACCATCAAAGCCGAACGCACCGAGAAGAGCGAGCAGACCGGACGTTCGGAGTTCAGCTACGGATCGTTCACCCGAACCATCACACTTCCCAAGGGCGCGGATGAGGACGCTGTGAAGGCCAACTACGACAAGGGAATCCTTACCGTGACCGTACCCGTGGCCAAGGAAGAGCCCCGGGCCAAAAAGATCGAGATCGAATCGAAGTCGTCCTGACGTTCACGGGATCAGATGCAGCCGCCTGGCCTTGGAGACCGCTTCGTAGCGGGTGCGGGTCCCGAGCTTGGTGGCCGCGCTGCGCAGATAGCTCTTGACCGTCTCGGTCTTGAGCGAAAGACGTTGCGCTGCCTCGGCGTTGGTGCAACCGAGGGCGACCTGTGCCAGCACGTCGAGCTCGCGGCGGGTCAGCGGCGCCGCCGCGGTGGGCTCGTCGGCGGTACCGGACAGCTTGTCGGCCAGAATCCGCAACCGCTCCTGCAGTTCGGCCGCGCCTCACCGGCCAGGCTGCGCAGTTCGGCGTGCACGGCACGCACCTGTTCGGGGTCGACGCCGCCGTCACCAAGGCCGGCGGCCTGGCTGTCGCGCAGCCGCAACCGCCGGTCCACCTCGTCGCGGATGCGGAACTCCTCGCCGAGGTTGCGCGCCGACTCCATGACGAGATCGGTGACCCGCCCGCCGAACGGGGCGCCGCTGCGGTAGGCGCCGTAGAGCATCGCCCGCGCCCGGCCGTCCACCAGGACCGGCACCGCCAGCACCGACTGGATACCCTCCGACAGCACCGGGCCGTCGTAGTCGTGGGTGATGCCCGCGGCGTTGCGGTAGTCGGCCACCGACAGCGGCCGGGCGGCAACCATGCTGGCCCCGCCCAGCCCCGAGTTGGACCGCACCGCCAGTCCGCGCAGCCCGGCGGTCCGCACGCCGAGGTACTCGGTGATCACCAGGGTGTCGCCGTGCACCTCGCCGCCGAACATCACCGGGACCTCGCCGAGCAGCGCGACCCGCCGCAACTCGGCGCGCAGCGCGTCAGAGTCGCGCGGGCGCAGCAGCGGCGACGAGACGGACCGCGGCGAGACGGACATGGGGCCTCTACCCTCTTTCGGGGGTGGTGGGCGGACAACTGTGACCTAGATCCTATTAGGCATGGCGACCAACACCGATCTCTTCCGCAGCGCCCGCGACCACCTGGTCGACGTCATGGCCGACTACCGCAAAGCCGTGGACACCTTCGAGTGGCCGCCGATCAGCGGATCGTTCAACTGGGCCACCGACTGGTTCGACACGATCGCCCGCGGCAACGACACGCTCGCGCTGTGGATCGTCGAGGAGGACGGCAGCGAGCAGAAGGTGACGTTCGACGAGATGGCCCGCCGCTCCGACCAGGTCGCCGCCTGGTTGCACGGGCTCGGCGTGGGCGCAGGCGACCGGGTCATCCTGATGCTGGGCAACCAGGTCGAACTCTGGGAGTCGATGCTCGCGGTCGCCAAGCTGGGCGCGGTGATCATGCCCACGACCGGGGCCCTGGGCCCCGAGGACCTGGCCGACCGGATCGGCCGCGGCGGCGCGCGCTTCGTGATCGCCAATGCCGCCGACGCCGCCAAGTTCGCCGACGTGCCCGGCGAGTACGCGCGCATCGCCGTCGGTGAACGGGTCCCCGGCTGGCAGTCCTACGCCGACGCCGACACCGCGCCGGCGCGCCCGCACAACCCGCAGACCACCACCGACGACCCGCTGCTGGTCTATTTCACCTCCGGCACCACCAGTAAGCCCAAGCTCGTCGAGCACTCCCAGATCAGCTACCCCGTCGGGCACCTGACGACGATGACGTGGATCGGGGTACGCCCGGGCGACGTCCACCTGGCCATCAGCTCGCCGGGCTGGGCCAAGCACGCGTGGAGCTGCTTCTTCGCCCCGTGGATCGCCGAAGCCACGATCTTCGTCTTCAACTACCGCCGCTTCGAGGCCCCGGCGCTGCTGCACCAGATGCGCCGGGCCGGGGTCAACACGTTCTGCGCGCCGCCGACCGTATGGCGCATGCTCATCCAGGCCGACCTGGGCGAGCGGCCCGATGGGCTGCGCGAAGTGCTCGGGCCGGCGAACCGCTCAACCCCGAGGTGATCGCCGCCGTGGAACGGGCATGGGGGCTGACCATCCGCGACGGGTTCGGCCAGACCGAGACCACGCTGCAGATCGGCAACACCCCCGGCCAGCCGGTCAAGGCCGGCTCGATGGGCCGGCCGATGCCCGGTGTGCCCGTGGTGCTGGTGGATCCGCTGACCGGTGAGCTCGCCGACGAGGGAGAGATCTGCCTGGACCTGAGCCGGGCACCGCTGAACCTGATGACCGGTTACCTCGGTGACGACGACCGCAACACGCTGGTCATGCGCGACGGCTACTACCACACCGGCGACGTCGCGAGCCGCGACGCCGACGGTTACATCACCTACATCGGACGCACCGACGACGTGTTCAAGTCCTCCGACTACAAGGTGTCGCCGTTCGAGCTGGAGAGCGTGCTCATCGAGCACCCGGCGGTCGTCGAGGCCGCCGTGGTGCCGCAGCCCGACGACACCAGGTTGGCGGTGCCGAAGGCCTACGTCAGTCTGGCCGAGGGGTGGAATCCCGACTCCGACACCGCAAGAGCGATCCTGGAGTACTCCCGCGACCACCTCGCGCCGTACCTGAAGGTGCGCCGGGTGGAGTTCTTCGAGCTGCCCAAGACGATCTCGGGCAAGATCCGCCGGGTGGAGCTGCGCCGCCGCGAGGACGACGCACACCGGGCCGGACGCAGGATCGACACCGAGTACCGCTACGAGGACCTGGTGCAGTGATGAACGAGTCCTACGACGCCGGGCCGACCGACCTCCCGATCCTCGAGGAGACGATCGGCGCCAATTTCGAACGGATCGCCGCGACGCATCCCGATGTGGACGCGCTCGTCGACGTCGCCGGTGGCCGCGCTGGACCTACGCCGAGCTCGATCGTGAGATCGACACGGTGGCAAAGGGTCTGATGTCGCTGGGGATCGTCGTCGGCGACCGGGTCGGCATCTGGGCGCCGAACTGTCCCGAATGGACGATCGTGCAGTACGCGACGGCCAAGATCGGCGCGATCCTGGTCAACATCAACCCCGCCTACCGGACCCACGAGCTGCGTTACGTCCTGGACCAGTCCGGGGTCTCCACGCTGGTCTCGGCGACCGCGTTCAAGTCCTCGGACTACGTCGCGATGGTCGACGAGGTGCGCCCGGACATCACTGCGCTGCAGCGTGTTCTGTACATCGGCGGCCAGGACTGGGACGACCTGCGCGCCGGCGCCGAGTCGGTCGGGGACGCCGAGTTGCGCGACCGGTCGGCCGGCCTGTCCCACCGCGATCCCGTCAACATCCAATACACCTCGGGGACAACCGGTTTCCCGAAGGGCGCGACGCTGTCGCACCGCAACATCCTCAACAACGGCTTCTTCGTCACCGAACAGATCCGGCTGCGACCCGGGGACCGGCTGTGCATCCCGGTGCCGTTCTACCACTGCTTCGGGATGGTGATGGGCAACCTCGGCTGCACCACCCACGGCGCGACCATGGTGATCCCGGGCCCGTCGTTCGACCCGGCGCAGACGCTGCAGGCGATCGAATCCGAGAGCTGCACCGCGGTATACGGGGTGCCGACGATGTTCATCGCGATGCAGAACCACGCCGACTTCGCGGGACGGGATCTGTCGTCGCTGCGGACCGGCATCATGGCCGGGGCGGTGTGCCCGGTCGAGGTGATGAAGCACTGCGTCGAGGACATGCACATGTCGGAGATCTCGATCGCCTACGGCATGACCGAGACGTCGCCGGTGTCATGTCAGACGCTGATCGACGACGACCTGGAACGCCGGACGTCCTCGATCGGGCGGGCGCACCCTCACGTCGAGGTCAAGATCGTCGATCCGGAGACCGGCGAGGTCGTCGAGCGTGGCGCCCCCGGGGAGTTCTGCACGCGCGGCTACTCGGTGATGATCGGCTACTGGCGCGACGACGAGAAGACCGCCCAGGCCGTCGACGCCGACGGCTGGATGCACACCGGCGACCTCGCGGTCATGCGGCCTGACGGCTACTGCAACATCGTCGGGCGCATCAAGGATGTGGTGATCCGTGGCGGGGAGAACATCTACCCCCGGGAGATCGAGGAGTTCCTCTACACCCATCCCGACATCGAGGACGCCCAGGTGATCGGGGTGCCTGACGCTCGCTATGGCGAAGAGGTGTGCGCCTGGATCCGGATGCGCCCGGGCCGGCCCGCACTCGACGCGGACGCGGTGCGGGAGTTCGCCGCGGGCAAGATGGCCCACTACAAGATCCCGCGGTATGTCCACGTGGTCGACGAGTTCCCGATGACGGTGACGGGCAAGGTCCGCAAGGTCGAGATGCGCGAGGCCAGCTCCCGCATGTTCGCGGCTGCGCCCACGCAGACCCCTTAGACAGGGAAAAGGGGCGCCCCCACCACCAGGGACGCCCCCTCCCCGCGCAACTACACCCGCCGGAAAGGCGGTGCAGGCGTCGGTATTCGGGACTGGAAAGCGGGATGCCTGCGCATCGCTTCCTCACGTTCGCGCCAGCGACGTTGCGCCGCACGAAAAGACGGGTGGCTCTCAGCCGCACCACCGACGGCGTCTTCGTCGTCCTCAGCATTCGTCCACGTCCTCCCCGCGAAGTTCCTGGTCACCACAGCGTGCGGACCCCAGCTGAGCGTTACCGTCGGAGTTGACCGTGAACTGGCTGAGAATTACCGGCGCGCGGCCCCGCTAAACCTCGTCGGCACGCAGGTTCAGCAGGCTGATGTCCGGCGGCGCGCCGATCCGTACAGGTGGCCCCCAGAATCCGGCCCCGCGGGTGACGTAGAGCTGGGTGTCGCCGACCCGGGACAACCCGGCCAGGGCCGGCTGCGCCAGTGCGACGGCGTAGTGGAACGGCCACATCTGACCGCCGTGGGTGTGCCCCGACAGCTGCAGATCGACCCCGCGCTCGGATGCGCGGCCGACCTCGACCGGCTGGTGGGCCAACAGGATGGTCGGGTCCTTCCGGTTGACCCCGGTGAGCGCGAGGTCGAAATCCGGCGGGTCGGACTGCTGCGCGCCGGCGAGATCGTTGACCCCCGCCAGATCGAACCCGGCCGCCCCGCGCCGGATCCGGGTGTTCTCGTTGCGCAGCGGCTGCAGCCCGAGCCGTTCCAGCTCGCGGATCCACTCGGCGGTGTCGTCGACGAAGTACTCGTGGTTGCCGGTGACGAAGAAAGCGCCATCGCGGGCCTGCAGGTCCTGCAACGGCGCCGCGGCGGCGCCCAACTCGGCGACCGTGCCGTCGATGACGTCACCGACCACGGCGACCAGATCGGGTTCGGCCTCGTTGATGATCCGCACGATCCGTTCGGTGTGCGCGCGGCCCAGCAGCGGGCCGAGATGGATGTCGGAGACCACCGCGATGCGATAGCCGTCGAACGCCCGGTCCAGCCGCGGCAGCCGCACCGGAACCCGCAGCAGCTGTGGGGGGCCCAGCGCGGTCGCGGCGCCGGTGCCGACCAGGCCGACGGCCGCCGCGCCTGCGGCCACCGCCGACGCCCGCGCCAGGAACATCCGCCGGTCCACCGCCGGGGCCTCCTCCGGGAGCGGCTCAGACGCATGCGCAGGCTGGGTCTCCGGCCGGGACCGGGCGCGGGTCTGCCTGCGGCGCAGGATCCATCGCACCGGCTCCAGCACCAGCAGGGCCAGGAACAGGTAGAACAGCAGGCCGAACCAGAGATAGCCGGGCCAGGCCAGCCAGCCGGACTCCGCGACACCGAACACCCGCGGCACGACCAGCGCGACGATCAGCAGCAGCAACAACGCCACCACCAGTCCCGAGAGGAGCCACCGGAGCCGGCCCGGCCCGGTGGTGTCCTTGACCATCCGTTTCCACACGTAAAGGTGCATCAGCGCCAGAATCGAACCGAGAACGAGAATGAACATGCACACCTTTGCGGGGCTCGGAGGTTCCCACAGCCTAGTTTCGGCAGCCCCCGGCGCTACCCGCCCGAGTCACTCCTGAAACAACAACCTCACCTGTCACCGCGTGGCTCCCCGATCCCTCCCCCGGAATCGCCTAATCTGCGCAGACGATGGCGACCATACGGACAGTCCTGACGCGCGCATCGGCGCTGGTCAGCGTTGCGATGCTGACGCTGGCCCCGATCGCGGCGGCCCAGCCGCCACCCGAGGCCAACGTGTGTCCGTACCGCGAGACGACGCCGCCCGCGGTGGATGCGTCCGAGGTGCCCGCACCCGGCGATCCGACGCCAGGACCGATCCCGGTGCCGGCCAAACCGATGGGCGGGGACGCACTGTCCGGCTGCGGTGTCATCGCCGCGCCCGGCAGCCTCCCGGTCCCCGGCGACGTGTCCGCCGAGGCGTGGCTGGTCGCCGACCTCGACACCGGCGACGTCATCGCCGCCCGCGACCCGCACGGCCGGCACCGGCCCGCCAGCGTGATCAAGGTGCTGACCGCGATGCAGGCGATCAACGACCTGCCGCTGCACAAGGTCGTCCCCGGCACCGAGGAGGACGCCGCGCAGGAAGGCACCAAGGTCGGCGTCGGGCCGGGCGGCTTCTACTCCGTCAACGACCTGCTGCACGGCCTGCTCATGTACTCCGGCAACGACGCCGCGCACGCACTGGCCATGCAGATGGGCGGCATGGACGCCACGCTGACCAAACTCAACGCGCTGGCCGACAAGCTCGGCGCCAGGGACACCAGGGTCGCAACGCCGTCCGGGCTGGACGGCCCCGGCATGAGCACCTCGGCCTACGACATCGGCCTGTTCTACCGGTACGCCTGGAACAACCCGGTGTTCACCGACATCGTCGCCACCCGGTCGTCGAACTTCCCCGGCCGCGACGGTGCGGGCTACCCGATCGAGAACGACAACAAGCTGCTCGCCAACTACCCCGGCGCCCTCGGCGGCAAGACCGGTTTCACCGACGACGCCGGACAGACGTTCGTCGGCGCCGCCGCCCGCGACGGCCGCCGTCTGGTGGCGGTACTGCTGCGCGGCACCCGGCAGCCGATCGCGCCCTGGGAACAGGCGGCCCGGCTGCTCGACTACGGCTTCGCGTCCGCGCCCGGCACGAAGGTCGGCACGCTCATCGAACCCGACCCGTCACTCGGGGTGACGCTCCCCGACGCGGCCGCCGCAGGCACCACGACCACCGCCAACGCCGCGCTGCCCGACGTCGACGCGATGCCGGTGCGGATCGGGGTCGGGGTGATCGGCGCGGTGATCGTGTTCATGCTGATCATGGGTGCGCGGGCCCTCAACCGCAGGCCTGTCCGCTAAGGCTTGCGCCTGCGCGTGAGGCTCAACGCGCCGAGCGCACCCGCCGCCGCGGCGGCGCCTGCCTGCCACAGCGGCAAGCCCGGCCGGTCGATGATCCGGTTGTTGATCACCGCGGGCCCCGGCGCCGGGACGGGCTCCTCGGCCATGTTCTCGGGCATCGTCGCCGCCCACGCGGTGGCGAACAGGATCAGCCGGGACACGATGTAGGCGAACACCATCAAACCCAGCACCGGCCCGAACGTCGCGCCCGCGGGGCCGGTGACCACCGACTTCAGGTACACCGCGGCGAAAAACTTGAAGACCTCGAACGCCACCGCCGCGATCAACCCGGCGCGCACGCTGCTGCGGAAGCTGACGGATTCCCGCGGTAGCCGAAAGATCATGTAGGTGAACAGCATCCACGACACCAGCACCGCCACCGCGATCGAGGCGACCCGCAGCACCAGGCTCAGGCCCGGCGCGTCCTGGATGCCGAGTCGGTCCAACACGCCGACCATCACCGACGTGTTGCCCAGCGCGGTCAGCGCGAGCGTGACGAGGATCGCGGCGAACGTCGTCAGCAGCGCCAGCAGGTCCGACAGCTTGGTCTTGAGAAACCCCGGCAGCTCGTCGCGGTAGAGGCCCCACATCTGGCTGAGCGCCTCACGTAGATTGGCCATCCAGCCGAGCCCGGCCCACGCCGCGGTCGCCAACCCGATGATGCCGACCGTTCCGCGCGACTTGATCGCCGAGTCCATCAAATCGATCAACTGCGTGCCGAGGTCGCCGCTGACCGAACTGCGGATCCGTTGCTCGACCGTCGCGAACAGTTCGGGTTGATTGGCCAGCACGAAACCGGCGATGGAGAAGCCCAACATCAGAAGCGGGAACAGCGCGAAGATCGTGAAGTAGGTGATACCGGCGGCGTAGAAGTCGCCCTTGGAGTCTTTGTATCGGCCTTGGGCACGCATCACGTGGTCGAACCACGGCATCCGGGCCCGCCACCGGTCCAGCAGGCCGGGTTTGTCCTCGGTGTCAGCCGGTGCGGGCGGAGATGTCATGCGATCCGACCCCCTCCGAGTGATCGAGATTATCGAGCCGCCAAGAACCCTAACCGGTCATATACCCGCCGCAGCGTGTGTCCAGACACCTCGCGGGCGCGGGCGGCGCCGCTGGCCAGGATGCTCTCCAGCTCGGCCGGGTCGGCGAGCAACTCGTCGACCCGGTTCTTGATCGGGGTGACGAACTCCACGACCGCCTCGGCGGTCTCCTTCTTCAGGTCTCCGTAGCCGCGGCCGGCGTAGCCGTCGACGAGCTTGTCGATGTCGGCGCCGGTCACCGCCGACTGGATGGTCAGCAGATTGGACACCCCCGGCTTGGCCTCCCGGTCGAACCGGATCTCCCGTTCGCTGTCGGTGACGGCCGAGCGGATCTTCTTAGCGGTCTTGGCCGGATCGTCGAGCAGGCTGATCAGGCCGGCGTCGCTGTCGGCCGACTTGCTCATCTTCGCCGTCGGGTCCTGCAGGTCGTAGATCTTTGCGGTGGCCTTCGGGATCATCGCCTCGGGCACCACGAAGGTGTCGGGGAACCGGGCGTTGATCCGCTGGGCCAGATCGCGCGCCAGCTCCAGATGCTGGCGCTGATCCTCGCCGACGGGCACCAGCTGGGTGTCGTAGAGCAGCACGTCGGCGGCCATCAGCACCGGGTAGGTGAACAGCCCGACCGTGGTGGAATCGGCGCCCTGCTTCTGCGACTTGTCCTTGAACTGCGTCATCCGCGACGCCTGCCCGAAGCCGGTGAAACATCCGAGCACCCAGGCCAATTCGGAGTGGGTGGGGACGTGGCTCTGCACGAACACCGTTGCCCGGGCGGGATCGACACCGAGTGCGAGGTACTGGGCCGCGGTGGCCAGGGTGCGCCGACGCAACGTCTCCGGATCCTGCGTGACGGTGATCGCATGCAGGTCCACCACGCAGAAGTACGCGTCGTTGCCGTCCTGCAGGGCCACCCACTGACTGACCGCGCCCAGCGCGTTGCCCAGATGCAGGGAGTCAGACGTGGGTTGCGCGCCCGAGAAGACGACGGGCCTGGCTGGGTTGCTGGCGGTACTCATGATGACACCATCTTCGCACTGAGCGAATCGGGCGCGCTACGGCGCCATCAGGGTGCCTGGGCGCGCCGGATTCACGCGTAGGCGACCGTCACCGGGCAGTGATCGGACCACCGCAGCGCATAGGCGGCGGGCCGTTCGGTGGTGACCGACGCGACGCGCGCGGCCAGCCCCGGCGTAGCCAGGTGGTAGTCGATGCGCCAGCCCGCGTCGTTGTCGAACGCCTTGCCGCGCCACGACCACCACGCGTACGGGCCTGCGGTCTCGGGGTGCGCCTGCCGCACCACGTCCACCCAGCCGGACTCGAGTAGCCCGGTGAGCCACTGGCGTTCCTGCGGCAGGAACCCGGACTTCTTCAGATTGCCCTTCCAGTTCTTGATGTCGTTCTCGGTGTGGGCGATGTTCCAGTCCCCGCACAGCACGGCGTCCCGGCCGCCGGCCAGCAACACCGCCATCCGCTCGCCCACCGCGGCCATGAACCGTTCCTTCTCCAGCTGACGATCCGTTTCGGCCTCGCCGGTCGGGACGTACACACTGCCCACCGTGATCCCGGCGGTGTCGACCTCGATGTAGCGGCCGTGCGCAGCGAACTCCTCTGCCCCACAACCGATCCGAACAGCATTCAGAGGCGAACGGGACAGCACGGCCACCCCGTTGCGGCCCTTCACATGCGGGGCCGCCGACGCCAGGTGCCACCCGTCGGCCAGCGCCGGGGCCAGCGCGTCGGCGAGCTGATCGTCGTCGGCGCGGGTCTCCTGCAAGCACACCACGTCCGCCGTCGTCTCCTTGAACCACACGAGCAGGCCGAGGTTCTCCAGGGAGCGCTGTTTGACCGCCGCGCGGATGCCGTTGACGTTGATGGTGCTCACCGTGATGGGACGCGTCACGACGGCAGACCCTAGCCGAGCGCCCCGCCCGCATCCTTGCGGTACCGCCGGTCCCACCTTTATCGTCGGGCACATGGCACCGCGAGAGCCGATCCACGCCGGATCAGGAGAACCCGTCCTGCTGCTGCACCCGTTCCTGTGCTCGCAGAACGTGTGGCGCACGGTGGCCGGCCAACTCGCCGACACCGGCCGGTTCGAGGTGTACGCGCCCACGATGGTCGGCCATCACGGCGGCAACCCGTCCCCGTCCTGGCTGCTCGACACCCATGCCCTGGTCGAGGACGTGGAACGCCGGATGGACGAGCTCGGCTGGGAGACCGCGCACATCGTCGGCAACTCGCTGGGCGGGTGGGTCGCCTTCGAGCTGGAACGACGGGGTCGCGCCCGCACGCTCACCGCGATCGCCCCCGCAGGCGGCTGGCCGCACCACTCGGTGTCGAAGTACGAGACGGTGTTGAAGTTCATCCTCGGCGGGCCGGCGCTGATCGCCGCCCGACTGCTCGGGCCGCGGATCCTGAAACTGCCCGGCGTCCGCCGGCTGGCCACGCTGCCGGTCAGCGGACCCGCCGACGGCCCGTCCGAGGAGGACCTGCGACTACTGGTGCAGGACGCCACCCACTGCAGCGCCTACCTCCAGTTACTGGTCAAGACTCTGCGCCTGCCCGGGCTGCTGGAACTCGCCTCGCTGGGCGCCCCGACCCAGCTGGTGCTGTGCGAGAAGGACCGCGTGTTCCCGACGCCGCGCGGCAACCGGTACTTCCTGACCCACCTGCCCGACGACGCCAAAGTGGTGCGTCTCGACGGCGTCGGCCACATCCCGATGCTCGAGACCCCCGACGTGATCACCGAGCTGATCGCGACGTTCGTCGACGAACACCGCACACCGCGCACCGCCCTCGGCTAACGCCCTGGTCAGCGGGTCCGGTGGCACCGTCTGTCCCGCTTGAGATACAGTTCGTCTCGGTCATGAGTGCCAGCGTCAAGCCCCGGCTCGCTGGCCGGCAACCCTCCAACCGCGGTGGGGTGCCCCGGGAGACGACCAGGTTGAGTAGCCGAACACGGCTATAAGGCAAGCGCGGGTCCGCTGTCAATCGGGCCCCTGTTCCACAGAGGAGCACGACGATGTCCGATAACAGTCCGGTGTCCGACAACAGCGCCCATTGGTCGTTCGAGACCAAGCAGGTGCACGCGGGCCAGACGCCCGACACCGCCACCCATGCCAGGGCCCTGCCGATCTACCAGACCACCAGTTACACCTTCGACAGCACCGACCACGCGGCCGCGCTGTTCGGCCTGGCCGAACCCGGCAACATCTACACCCGCATCATGAACCCGACCCAGGACGTGGTCGAGCAGCGCATCGCGGCGCTGGAAGGTGGTGTGGCGGCACTGTTCCTGTCCTCCGGGCAGGCAGCCGAGACGCTCGCGATCCTCAACATCGCCAACAGCGGTGACCACATCGTCTCCAGCCCGCGGCTGTACGGCGGCACCTACAACCTGTTCCACTACACGCTGCCCAAGCTCGGCATCGAGGTGTCGTTCGTGGAGAACCCCGACGACCTGGAGTCCTGGCGGGCCGCCGCCCGGCCGAACACCAAGGCGTTCTTCGGCGAGACGATCTCCAACCCGAAAATAGACGTCCTCGACATCCCGGGCGTGGCCGGCGTCGCGCACGAGGTCGGTGTGCCGCTGATCGTCGACAACACCATCGCCACGCCGTACCTGATCCAGCCGCTGAGCCACGGCGCCGACATCGTGGTCCATTCGGCGACCAAGTACCTCGGCGGGCACGGCACGGCGATCGCCGGTGTGATCGTCGACGGCGGCACCTTCGACTGGACAAACGGCCGGTTCCCGGGCTTCACCAGCCCGGACCCCTCCTACCACGGTGTGGTGTTCGCCGAACTCGGCCCGCCCGCGTACGCCCTCAAGGCGCGCGTACAGCTGTTGCGTGACCTCGGTCCCGCCGCGGCGCCGTTCAACGCGTTCCTGGTCGCCCAGGGTCTCGAGACGCTGAGCCTGCGCATGGAGCGCCACGTCGCGAACGCCCAGCGGGTGGCCGAATTCCTCGAGGCCCACCCGGACGTGGTGTCGGTGAACTACGCCGGCCTTGCGTCGTCCCCGTGGCACGACCTCGGAAAGAAGCTGGCGCCCAAGGGAACCGGCGCGGTGCTCGCATTCGAGCTGGCCGGCGGGGTCGAGGCGGGCAAGGCGTTCGTCAACGCGCTGACCCTGCACAGCCACGTCGCCAACATCGGTGATGTGCGCTCGCTGGTGATCCATCCGGCGTCGACGACGCATCAGCAGCTGTCCGCCGACGAACAACTCGCCAGCGGAGTGACGCCGGGGCTGGTGCGGCTGGCCGTCGGTATCGAGGGCATCGACGACATCATCGCCGACCTGGAGCAGGGATTCGCGGCTGCCAAGCCGTTCAGCGTCGCCGCCGACGCCGACCCGAACACCTTGGCGTCGTTCTGATGACGATTGTGGACATCCTGACCGATCGCGTGGCGCTGCCCCCCGAAGGCCAGATCGGCATCGTCGACATCGGTCCGCTGACCCTGGAGAACGGCGAGGTCATCGACGACGTGTCGATCGCGGTGCAGCGCTGGGGTGAGCTCTCGCCCAACCGCGACAACGCCGTGGTCGTGCTGCACGCGCTGACCGGCGATTCGCACATCACCGGGCCCGCGGGCCCTGATCATCCGACGCCGGGCTGGTGGGACGGCGTGGCAGGCCCCGGCGCCCCGATCGACACCGACCGCTGGTGCGCGATCTCGACGAACGTGTTGGGCGGCTGCCGCGGATCGACCGGCCCCAGCTCGCCCGGCCCCGACGGAAAGCCCTGGGGCTCAAGGTTTCCGACGATCTCGGTGCGCGACCAGGTGGCCGCCGACGTGGCGGCCCTGGAACGGTTCGGGATCACCGAGGCCGCTGCGGTGATCGGCGGATCCATGGGCGGCGCAAGGGCTCTGGAGTGGATGGTGACCTATCCGCACAGCGTCCGCGCCGCACTGGTGCTGGCGGTCGGCGCGCGCGCGACCGCCGACCAGATCGGCACGCAGAGCACCCAGGTCGCCGCAATCAAGGCCGATCCCAACTGGTGCGGCGGCGACTACCACGACACCGGGCGCTTCCCCGCCGCCGCCTGGAGATCGCCCGGCGCTTCGCTCATCTGACGTACCGCGGCGAGACCGAACTAGACGAGCGCTTCGGAAACGACGCGCAGCTCGAAGAGGACCCGGCCACCGGCGGCCGTTACGCGGTGCAGAGCTACCTGGAATACCAGGGCCGAAAGTTGTTGGCGCGCTTTGATGCCGGCACCTACGTCGCGCTCACCGATGCGCTGTCCAGCCATGACGTCGGCCGCGGCCGCGGCGGGGTGGCGGCCGCACTGCAGAGTTGCCCGGTGCCCGCCGTCGTCGGCGGGATCACCACCGACCGGCTCTATCCGCTGCGGCTGCAGGCCGAGCTGGCCGAGCTGCTGCCCGGCTGTGACGGGCTCGACGTGGTGGAGTCCCAGTACGGTCACGACGGCTTCCTGGTCGAGACCGACGCGGTGGGCGAGCTGATCCGGCGCACGCTGGAGCTGGCGTCACGGTGAGTGGGTCCGCGGATCACCGTTCCCTGTCGTTCGGGGCGGAGGCGGCCGCCTACGAGCGGGGACGTCCGTCGTACCCGCCGGAGGCGATCGATTGGCTGCTGCCCGATGGCGCACGCGATGTGCTGGACCTCGGGGCCGGCACCGGCAAGCTGACCACCCGACTGGTCGAGCGGGATCTCGACGTGGTCGCCGTCGACCCCCTGCCGGAGATGCTGGAGCTGCTCAGCTCGTCGCTGCCCGACACCCCCGCCCTGCTCGGCACCGCCGAGGACATCCCGCTGCCCGACGACAGCGTCGACGCGGTGCTGGTCGCGCAGGCCTGGCACTGGTTCGACCCCGAACGCGCGGTCAAAGAGGTGGCCCGGGTGCTGCGGCCCGGCGGCCGTCTCGGCCTGGTCTGGAACAACCGTGACGAACGACTGGGCTGGGTCAAGGACCTCGGGGCGATCATCGGCCACGAGGTCGACCCGTTCACCCAGAGCGTCGACCTTCCTGCCCCGTTCACCGATGTGGCGCGGCACCAGGTCGAGTGGACGAGCTATCTGACGCCGCAGGCGCTGATCGACCTGGTGGCCTCGCGCAGCTACTGCATCACCTCGCCGGAGAAGGTGCGGGCCCGCACGCTGGACCGGGTCCGCGAGCTGTTGGCCACCCACCCGGCGCTGGCCAACAGTTCCGGACTGGCTCTGCCCTACGTCACGGTCTGCGTCCGCGCGACGCTGGGCTGAGCCCGGCACACTCGGCAGCCGTCAGATCGCTCGGCGGCCGCCGCCCCGCCGTTTTGCGGTGTTGTTCTCGTATCGAATTTCGACGGCGTCATTTGTTTTCGAATTCGCGCAATCGCAGGTCACGACAAGATCACGGACATACATTTCGGTGAAATTGTTTGACGAGTCAAACATCATCGCTGTCAGGCACACAGCGAATATTTACGAACTCGCTAGCCGGATCCCGAAGCCAATCCGCGATGCTCCGTGAACAGGCCCTGAACTGTATTGCACGCCCCCAGAGCCGGTGCTAGCGTGAGGTTCATCATGCTGCCGCGCACAGCTCGGTGCGATACCAGCTAATCAACTGACATTCACTGAATCACAGTCAGGTCTACGGGGGGTCCGAATGACTGAGCAACATATTGCGAACGGTTTCCAGCAGGGAAATGCATCCCCATCGCTGGGGGTTCGCGCTGTTGCCACCGAGCACGCCGGCCACCGAAGCAACCCGCGCAGCAAAGCCGCGTTCGGTGCCGACACGGCGCCGTCGGTCAGCCTGGTGATCCCGGTCAAGAACGAGGCCCGCAACATCGGTTGGGTGCTCGAGCGCATCGCCGACGACGTCGACGAGGTGATCCTCGTCGACGGGAAATCGACCGACGCCACTCTGATCACCGCCCAGCGCTGCAGGCCGGACGTCAAGGTCGTGGCCCAAGAGGGGGTCGGCAAGGGCAGCGCCCTGAGGACGGGATTCCTGGCCGCCTCCGGCGACATCATCGTGATGATGGACGCGGACGGCAGCATGACCCCGGACGAGATCACCCACTACGTCCACTTCCTGGCCAACGGCTACGACTTCGTCAAGGGCTCCCGCTTCATCCCGGGCGGCGGCTCGCTGGACATCACCCGGTTCCGCCGGCTGGGCAACCGGTTCCTGCTGGGGGTGTTCAACGCGCTGTACCGCGCCGACCTCACCGACCTCTGCTACGGATTCTGCGCCTTCCACCGCCGTTACCTGGACGTGCTGGCCCTGTCCGCGACCGGTTTCGAGATCGAGGCCGAGATGGTCGTGCACGCCATGCGCGCGGGTCTGCGGGTCGCCGAGGTACCGAGCCTCGAACTGCCGCGACGGGCGGGCAAGTCCAACCTGCACTCGGTGAGCGACGGCATCCGGGTGCTGCGGACCGTGCTGCGCGGGCACCACGCGGGCCTCAGCGGCCACGTCGTCCAATCGGTCCGCAGGCGGGTGCACGCCGGCGATCGCATCGGGACAACTGCGTGAGCCACGGGCGCGCCGGGGGGCGCAGGCCCGTAGCTCTGATCGTCGGTCCGGGGGACCGATTCCTGTCCGGTGTCAGCTATTACACGGCGCTGCTGACCGACGCACTGGCCGAACGTGGGCCCGTGGCCGCGCTGCTGCTGCGCAGATTGTGCCCCCGCGTGCTCTACCCCGGCCGCGCCCGGGTCGGCAGCACCGACGGGATGCTGCCGCTGCCAAAGGTTTCGGTGTTCAACGGCCTGGACTGGTTCTGGGGACCGTCGGCCGTCGGCGCCTGGCGGTTCTGGCGCCGGACCCAACCCACCGTGGTGATCCTGCAGTGGTGGACCGCCACCGTGCTGCACAGCTACCTGGTCATCGCATGGCTGGCCAAACGCGCCGGGGCACGCCTGGTGATCGAGTTCCACGAGACGCAGGACATCGGCGAAGCCGGACTGCCGCTGGTCGGCCGGTACACCCGCGCCGGGATGAACCTGCTGCTGGAGCGCGCCGACGCGATCGTCGTCCACTCGGACTTCGACCGCCGTGAACTCACCGCGGCCTACCCGCGGCTGGCCCAGCTGCCGGTCGAGGTCATCCTGCACGGCCCCTATCCGCAGCACGCCGAGCAGCGGGAGATCGACTCTCGCGCCGAATCCGTTGCACCGCAACCTGTCCGCGTGCTCATCTTCGGCGTGGTGCGCCCGTACAAGGGCCACGCCGACCTGGCCGACGCGGTCCGGCTGCTCGTCGAGTCCGGAGTGGACATCCACCTCAGCGTGGTCGGTGAGGTGTGGCAGGGCTACCGGCAGCCGCTGGACGAACTCAGGTCGCTCCTGCCCGCCGACCGGCTCACCGTCGTGGACCGCTACGTCGCCGACCACGAAGTCCCCGGATTCTTCGCCACGGCAGACCTTGTCGTGCTCCCCTATCGCCGGTCCTCGGCGTCGGGGCCGTTGCACATCGCGATGAGCTGCGGCCTGCCCGTGGTGACCACATCGGTCGGCGGACTGGTCGAGGCCACCGAGGGATACTCCGGCGCCGTGCTGGTGCCACCCGGCGACCCCGACGCACTCGCCGACGGCATCCGCATCGCGTTGCCGCTGGTGGGCAGGGCCCATGCCGACCCGCACTCGTGGCGGCGCACCGCCGAGCGGTACGAAGCCCTGCTGAACCGGGTGCACGCCGACTGGGGGCACTCGGCGCCGGTCCTGCGGAGCAGCCTGCCGGCATGAAACACCAAGACTGTCAAAGATTGTCGCACTCAGGGCGGGAGCACAGATGTTGAAGAGCAGGGACCGGGCCGAACGCCCCGTAGAACTGATGGCCGGCGAGGACGAATCCCGGGTACCGCACAACCTGGGACGTCTGCGCCGCTACGTCAGGTCCCAGGTGCTGCAGACCGAGGAGGAGTGGGTCACCCGCGGCGCGGTGCTCAGCCAGAGCCTCGCCGGCCTGGTCGACGAGTTCAGCCCCATCGGCGCCACCGAGGGCATCGAAATCGGCTGCCAGCGAGGCGCATTGACCGATCAGATGGGCCAGCTCACCCGCGTGCCGAAGTGGACGGGCATCGACCCGACCCTGCCCGGGGAGCTCACCACCTCCCACGGCTGCGTCCTGTACCCGGCGCGGGCCAGCCGACTGGACTTCCCCGGCGAGCGGTTCGACGTCGCGCTGTTCGCCAACGTCTTCGAACACATCCCGCCCGACGACCGCGATCCGAGCCTGCGCGAGATCTTCCGGGTCCTCAAGCCCGGCGGCGTGGTCGTCGGCCAGATCCCCAATCCCTACTTCCTCATCGAATCGCACAGCCGGCTGCCGCTGATGGGATATCTGCCGACCTCGCTGCAGCACCGCTACTGGAAACTGTCACCCGTGCACTGGGAACACGACTTCTACGTCGTCACCATGAAGCACATCCGGCTGTCCGCCGCCCGCGCGGGATTCGACGTCACCCACGTGCAGAACTTCAACTATCCGCCCGAGGTGATCCCGCAGAAGGTGCGATGGGTCGCCCGGGCTCTGGAGCGGCCGATGCGCCGCCTGCCGTGGTCCTGGCAGTTCATCCTGCGCCGTCCGAGCTGACCGCTCAGCTGGTGCCCAGCGGGTCGATCGTCCACGCGATGTAGAACATCGCGGCGCTGACCGACGCGGTGGTCAGCACGTCGACGGTGCGGCTGCGCACCGCGAGCAGCCCACAGCGATCGTCGGGCAACCCGAGCCGCAGGCCCGCCGCGGCAGCGACGCCGACCGCCATCACCAACGCGCCGCGCCGCCAGAAACCCGCTGCCACCAACACGAACGCCGCGGCCAGCAGCAGCCCCACCACCAGGATGGGCCACTGCCCGGCGAACACCTTGCGCGCGAGTTCCTTGACGGTCACGTGGCGGCTTCGGCCCGTTCGACGACGTTGGTCAGCAGGAACGCCCGGGTCAACGGGCCCACCCCGCCGGGATTGGGCGACACGTGCCCGGCCACCTCCCACACGTCCGGGTGCACGTCGCCGACCAACTTGCCCGCGTCGTCTCGGCTGACCCCGACGTCGACGACCGCCGCGCCGGGCCGCACCATCTCGGCCGTCACCATGTGCGGCACCCCGGCCGCGGCGACGATGATGTCAGCCTCGCGGGTGATCTGGGGCAGGTGGCGGGTTGCGGTGTGACACAGCGTGACCGTCGCGTTCTCCGAGCGGCGGGTGAGCAGCAGCCCCAACGGACGGCCGACCGTGACGCCGCGGCCGATCACCACGACATGCGCGCCCGCGATCTCGACCTGGTAGCGCCGCAGCAGATGCACGATGCCGCGCGGGGTGCACGGCAGCGCCGCAGGCTCGTTGAGCACCAACCGGCCCAGGTTCATCGGGTGCAGGCCGTCGGCGTCCTTGGCCGGGTCGACACGTTCCAGTGCGGCGTTCTCGTTGAGATGCTTGGGCAGCGGCAACTGCACGATGTAGCCGGTGCACTCGGGGTTGGCGTTGAGTTCGTCGAGGGTGTCGAGCAGCGTCTGCTGACTGATGTCGGCGGGCAGGTCGCGCCGGATCGAGTTGATGCCCACCTTGGCGCAGTCCGCATGCTTGCCGCGCACGTAGGCCTGGGAGCCGGGATCGTCGCCGACCAGCACGGTGCCGAGGCCGGGTGTCCGGCCGGCCGCGGTCAGCGCCGCGACGCGCTCCTTGAGGTCGACGAAGATCTCGTCGCGCGTGGCCTTGCCGTCCAAAGTGATTGCACCCACGGGTTCATTCTGACAGGCAGTGTTGCGACCCACCGAGGGCGTGGCATGCTCCAGACATGACAGTCGCCCACGATGTGTTCAGTCCGGCCAAACTCGGACCGCTCACGCTGCGCAACCGCATCATCAAGGCTGCGACGTTCGAGGCCGCGACCCCGGACGCGCTGGTCACCGAGGACCTGATCACCTACCACCGGCTGCCCGCCGCCGGCGGGGTCGGCATGACCACCGTCGCCTATTGCGCCGTCGCGCCCGGCGGGCGGACCGACGGCTGGCAGCTGTGGATGCGGCCCGAAGCAGTTCCCGGGCTGCGCCGGCTCACCGACGCGGTGCACGCCGAGGGCGCCATGATCAGCGCGCAGATCGGCCACGCCGGACCGGTGGCCAACGCGCGCACCAACAAGGCGCCGGCGTTGGCGCCGGTGCGGTTCTTCAATCCGCTGTCGATGCGGTTCGCCAAGAAGGCCACCCGCGAGGACATCCTCGAGGTGACCGAGGCGCACGCCAACGCCGCCCGGCTGGCCATCGACTCCGGCTTCGACGCGGTCGAGATCCACCTCGGCCACAACTACCTCGCCAGTTCGTTCCTGTCGCCGCTGATCAACCGGCGCACCGACGAGTTCGGCGGCTCGCTGGAGAACCGCGCCAAGGTCGCCCGCGGCGTGGTGCTGGCCGTCAAGCGTGCCGTCGGTGACCAGATCGCGGTGACCGCGAAGCTGAACATGTCCGACGGGGTGCGCGGCGGCATCCCGCTCGAGGAATCGCTGCAGACCGCCAAGTGGCTCGAAGAGGACGGCGGCCTCGACGCACTGGAACTGACCGCCGGGAGTTCACTGCTGAACCCGATGTACCTGTTCCGCGGCGGCGCCCCGATCAAGGAATTCGCCCGGAACTTCAAACCTCCGCTGTCGTGGGGCATGCGGATGACCGGCAAGAAGTTCATGCGCGAGTACCCGTACCACGAGGCGTACCTGATGCGGGACGCCAAGAAGTTCCGTGACGAGTTGACGCTGCCGCTGATCCTGCTCGGCGGGATCACCAACCGCGAGACCATGGACCGCGCGATGGCCGAGGGCTTCGACTTCGTGGCGATGGGGCGGGCACTGCTGGCCGAACCGGATCTGCTCAACCGGATCCAGGCCGACAGCAGCGTGCAGTCGATCTGCGACCACTGCAATCTGTGCATGCCGACGATCTACAGCCACACCTACTGCGTGCGCACCGGCTCCCCGGGAACGCAGAAGCCGGTCAGCTCGGGGCGATGAGCGCCCGGGCGCAGTCCTCGACGATCGCGTCGGCGATCGCCGGGATGCCCTGACGCGCCCGCAGATGACGCCGCACGATCGCGGCGGGCACATCCATGATCGCGGCGTTGACCCGTGCCGCGTCGTCGGGCACGTCGGCCAGTGCCTTACGCAGCTTGCGCTGCAAGCGTTTCCGTCGGCCCATGACCGGCTCCGGCCACTCGGCCATGTCGAGGGCGGCGGGCCCGGCCAGCATGACCTGCGCCTCGACCGGATTGTCGCGGCACCACTGCAGGATCTGCAGTGCGCCGGTCACACAGCGGTGCTGGGCGTCCCCGTCGACCGTCAGCGCCTCGATCAGCTGCTCCTGGAAGCGCTCCTCGGTGCGCACCCACAGCTCGCCGCACAGCGCCGCGCGCGTCGGGAATCGGTGGTACACCGACCCGCTCGGCGCTCCCGTGGTACGCGCGACCGCCGACATCGTCACCGCCGCAGGGCCCTGCGCGCTCAGCAGCTCAGCGGCGGCGTCGAGCAGGATATCGACGGTGTATCTGGCGGGCCGCGGCATTGCTCCACCCTAAAATAGCGATCCATCTCTGAAATACCGGTCGAACCCGTTGCGGGTCCGGAAAGCGTTGCCCGTCGTTCGCAGCGGGACGCTGTTGCCGGTCCAGGCCGAGGCGTTGTTCGCCTCGCCCACAGCCGATTTCGCCGATGCCGCGAACGCAGGCAGGCGGCACGCAGCAGTTGGCGAACGCCACGGGCGTGTCGCGATGATCACCCTCGGGCGGCGCGCGGGGTGATCACGGTGGAGAACGAGCAGATAACAGCGCTGCAACAGATCACCGACAGCGCCAGGTCGCACCTACCGCCCCGACCGCCAACCGATAGAGTTGCCCGCGATGAGCCGACCTGTAAGCCCTGCGCTGACCGTGCGGTACGACGGATCCACCCGCTCCTTCTCGGCCGGCAACGACGTCGTCGTCGGACGGGATCTGCGGGCCGACATCCGGATCGCCCACCCCCTGATCTCACGCGCCCACCTGGTGCTCCGATTCGACCAGGGCCGGTGGGTGGCGATCGACAACGGCAGCCTCAACGGCATGTACGTCAACGGCAGGCGGGTACCCGCCGCCGAGATCACCGACGGCACCCAGATCCACGTCGGCAATCCCGACGGCCCGCTGCTGGTCTTCGAGGTGGGCCGCCACCAGGGATCGGCAGGTTCCCCGCCCCCGACGGTCGCCGTCCCGGTCACCGGCAGGCCCAGCGCCACCTGGCCGTCGCAACCCCCGCCGCCGACCGGGCGCCCGCCGGTGCAGCGCCCCTACCCGACCGCCCCCGGCACCCAGCCGCTCGGCGCACCCCGGCCCACCGGCCAGCAGCCCTACCGCACGCCGACTCCGCCACCACCGCCACCACCGCGGCAGCAACAGCCCATCTCGGCGCCGGCGATGGAATCGGTGACCGTGATGGGGCCCGCCGCAGCGCCCCGTTCCGGCGGCGACGGCAACATCGCCACCAGCATGCTGAAGATTCTGCGGCCGGGTAGGCCCGCGGAGGCTCCTGCGGGATCCATCAAGATCGGCCGGGCCAGCGACAACGACATCGTCATCCCCGACGTGCTGGCCTCGCGTCACCACGCCACGCTGATCCCGGGCGCCGCGCCCGGGTGGGACCGCCGAGATCCGCGACAACCGCAGCATCAACGGCACGTTCGTCAACGGCTCGCGGGTCGAGAGCGCCGTGCTCACCGACGGCGACACCGTGACCATCGGCAACGTCGACCTGGTGTTCCGCGACGGCACCCTGGTCCGTCGCACCGAGACCGCCGCGGCGACCGCAACCGGCGGCCTCGAGGTCCACGGCGTCACGTGGACGATCGAGGGCAACAAGACGCTGCTCGACAACATCTCGATGTCGGCGCGCCCGGGCACGCTGACCGCGGTGATCGGTCCGTCCGGCGCCGGTAAGTCGACGTTCGCGCGGCTGGTCGCCGGCTACACGCACCCGACCACGGGCCAGGTGTCGTTCGAGGGGCACGACGTGCACGCCGAGTACGCCTCGCTGCGCTCCCGAATCGGGATGGTGCCGCAGGACGACGTCGTCCACGGCCAGCTGACGGTGCGGCAGGCGCTGATGTACGCCGCCGAGCTGCGGCTGCCGCCGGACACCACCAAGGCCGACCGCGAGCAGGTCGTCAACGAGGTGCTCGAAGAGCTCGAGATGACCAAACACCTCGACACCCGTGTCGACAAGCTCTCCGGCGGGCAGCGCAAACGCGCATCGGTGGCGCTGGAACTGCTGACCGGTCCGTCGCTGCTGATCCTCGACGAGCCGACCTCGGGCCTGGACCCCGCGCTGGACCGCCAGGTCATGACGATGCTGCGCCAACTGGCCGACGCCGGCCGCGTGGTCCTGGTCGTCACCCACTCGCTCACCTACCTCGACGTGTGCGACCAGGTGCTGCTGCTGGCGCCCGGCGGCAAGACCGCGTTCTACGGCCCGCCGAGCCAGATCGGCCCGTCGATGGGCACCACCAACTGGGCCGACATCTTCAGCACCGTCGCCGGCGATCCCGACGCAGCCGCGCAGCGCTACCTGGTCCAGCACGGGCCACCGCCACCGCAGCCCGCCGCACTGACACCGTCGGACCTGGGCAACCCGACCCGCACGAGTCTGCGCAGACAGTTGTCGACGATCGCGCGGCGACAGATCCGGCTGGTGGTCTCCGACCGCGGTTACTTCGCGTTCCTGATGATGTTGCCGTTCATCATGGGCGTGCTGTCTCTGTCCGTACCGGGAGACGTCGGGTTCGGCATGCCGAAAACCGCACTCGAGGGCGGTGAGGCCCCCAACGAACCCGGCCAGATCCTGGTCATGCTGAACGTCGGCGCGATCTTCATGGGCACCGCGCTGACCATCCGCGCGCTGATCAGCGAGCGCGCGATCTTCCGGCGCGAACAAGCCGTCGGCCTGTCGACGACGGCCTACCTGCTCGCCAAGGTGGTGGTGTTCACCGCGTTCGCGATCGTGCAGGCCGCGATCGTCACGTCGATCGCGATTGCCGGCAAGGGCTGGGGCCCCGGCGCGGTGGAGAGCGGCTCGGTGCTCGGCAACCCGAGCCTGGAGCTGTTCACCGACATCGCGGTCACCTGTGTGGCCGCTGCGATGGTCGGGCTGGCCCTGTCGGCGCTGGCCAAGTCCGCCGAACAGATCATGCCGCTGCTGGTGGTCGCGATCATGTCGCAGCTGGTGTTCTCCGGCGGGATGATCCCGGTGACCGACCGGCTCGTGCTCGACCAGATGTCGTGGTTCACCCCGGCCCGGTGGGGTTTCGCCGCGTCGGCGTCGACCGTCGACCTGATACGCCTGGTTCCCGGACCGCTGACCCCGCAGGACCGGCACTGGGAGCACACCTCGGGAGCGTGGCTGTTCGACATGGGCATGCTCGTGGTGATCAGCGTGGCCTACCTGGGCTTCGTCCGCTGGCGGATCCGATTGAAGTCCGCATAAAAGTGGCATAGACCCGCACATGTTTCCCACAGGGCGCGCCCATGCGTTCCTGCGCAATAATATTTACGGAAACACCCGTAATTCCCCACAGTTTTCGTAACCTGGACAAGCAGGTCAAACAGGGGGAACCAGGTGTCTGACGCCGACGCGTCGCAGCGGGCCGCGGCTATTCGCGCTGCGTTAGCTGAACTCCAGCAATGGGGAGTAGATCGCTTCAGCATGGAGGGCGTGGCCGACCGGTCCCGCCTGAGCACCGACTACCTGCACACCCTCTGGCACAACGAGCAGCAGCTGGTGCTCGACGCGCTTCTCGACTACAGCCAGACGATCATCACCGTCCCCGACACGGGCTCCCTACACGGTGACCTGACCGAGTTGGCGCTGTCCATCGCCGCGTACGTCAACGAGCCGGTCGGCCGGCGTATCGCGCGCATGATGGTCGTAGACACCAAGAGCCAGGCCGCCGACTATGGCACCAGGGCACGGTTCTGGACCATGCGCACCTCGACGATCGAAGTCATCTTCCGTCGTGCCGCCGAGCGCGGCGAACTGCGAGACGACATCAGGCCGATGATCGTCCTCCAATTGCTGACGTCGCCGCTGCACACGTTCGCGCTCTACAGCGACCGGCCGGTCAATTCCCGGTACTGCCGCGAGATCGCCGACCTGGTCACCCGCGCCATCCAGCGTTGATCCCCTGCGGCCGCCGAGATTGCATTCCGGTCGGGAAACTGCGAGAACCCGCCTGCGCGAGTGCAATGTCGGTGCCCGGCATGCGACAGGGCCACCTCCTGTCGGAGGTGGCCCTGTCACCCGGGAAGCTCTGACGGGTTACTTGACGTCGAGGTAGTAGACGCTGCCGGTGGTGGTGTTCTGGTAGGTGCGGTTGTTGAAGTCGTCGCGCACGGTGGAGCGGATGTCACCGCCCTTGTTGATGCCGACGATGCTGGACTGGCTCAGCGGGGTGTCCGAGAGCCGGTTGACCACCACGCGGTGCCCCTGGGCTTCGAGCTGGCTGATGGTGGCATCGACATTCGAGCCGTTCGGTGCGGCAGCAGCCGGTGCAGCTAGTCCGAGGACCGCCGCGCCCAAGCCGGCGGCGAAAGCGGTGGCGATGGTGAGGTTCTTCATTGGTCTCAACTTCTTCCCTGGCGGTGATGATTTCGTGCTGCTCTGCTGCGTTCAACCCGTCCGGTCAGGGCAATGATCTCAACTGGCAGGAATTGAATGGTCGGCTGGCAGAAACCCACCACCGCAGACCGCACCCGGGCCGCGATAGTGCGTGAAATCACCTACGGCAACGGGATTTCGGCGCTCGGTATGTGACAGGGCCACCCCCTTCTAAGGAGGTGGCCCTGTCACCCGGGAAGCTCTGTCGGGTTACTTGACGTCGACGTAGTAGATGCTGTTGCCGGTCTTGGTGTTCTGGTAGGTGCGGTCGTTGAAATAGTCGCGGGTGGTGGAGCGGATATCGCCGCCCTTGTTGATCCCGACGACACTGGCTTCGCTCAGCGGGGCGTCCGAGAGCCGGTTGACGACCACGCGGTGGCCCTGGGCTTCGAGCTGGCTGATGGTGGCATCGGCGTTGGAGCCCGACGGTGCGGCAGCAGCCGGGGCGGCCAGTCCGAGGACTGCCGCACCCAGGCCGGCGGCGAACGCGGTGGCGATGGTGAGGTTCTTCATTGATCTCAACTTCTTCCCTGGCGGTGTATTGCTCTGTGCTTCTGATGGCTAGAACCGGCAGGTCAGCGCAATAATTTCAGCTGGCAGAAATTAGCCGCACCGGTGGCAGAAACCCGCCGCCGAGACTGCGACCACGGCGCGAACACCGCGGAAAAGCCCTCACGGAATGCGATTTCGGCAGGGAGACGGCGACGCGGTGTCAGCCCGAGATGTCGAGCCCGTGCGCCGCCGCGAACGCGATCGCCTGCTCGATGTCGACCTTGGCGCCGCGCAACTTGGCGGTGGTCCAGAACGTGGGGTCGACCCGGGCGCCCCGCAGGTCCGCGTCGTCAAAGCGCGCATTCTGCACCCGCGCCCCGCTCAGATCCGCTCCCGCCAGCACCGCCTCGCGCAGATCAGTGCCCACCAGGCTGGTCTCCCGGAGTCGGCAACCCGACAGGTCGGTCTTGCGGAGATCGACCCCGGCCAGCACCGCGAGCGTGAAGTCCACCTCGACGAGCGTCAGCGGCCGCAGCCGGCATTCGGTGAACGTCGATCCGAGGAAGCTGCAGTTTCGGAAAGTGCTGTGCCACAGCGATGTCCGGCGAAATGTGCAGTTACGGAAAGCTGACCCGACGTGCTCGGAGTCGGACAGGTCCGCACCGGTGAAGTCGCATTCGGTGAACACCACCCGCTCGGTGCGCAGTCGGCTGAGATCCTCGTCGCGGAAGCCCTGCTGCTCGAACTCCCGGTCGCACTCTCGGGCGTCCATTCAGTCGGCCGCCGCCAGTCGCGCCCGCTCAGGGATGGGGTTCAAGCGGTCAGGGAAGAGCGTTCCCAACTCAGGCAAAGGCATCAGCGGCTCTCTCGGCTAGATCACGGTGTCGATGTCTGGTGGCCAGCACCAGGTCACTTCGCCGTCGTCGGTGAGATCGGTGTATTCGTTCACTCGGATCAGGAGGTCTTCGTCCGAATGCTTGCGGGGGACGTACCTGAAGCCGCCACCATACATCTCTGCGATTTGACTCTGGTTCGGGCTGGCCACGCAGTTGTTCACTGAGCGGGGTTCCCGCTGGCGGCAATTGACAGGTTATGACACCGACTTCCGGCCGTTTCCACCGTTGGCACTGGATACGCGCTCTCGCAAACTCCAAGAGGGTTAGCCAAACGTCATGTCAGCAAACTAGTTTCCGCGGCCTCAGACGCCCGTGCGCCGAAACGGTAGGCGATCGTTACGCATTCGATGCCGCCGTCCAGTGGCGACACGAGGACAATTGACGCGTCAAGTCAAGTGAGAATCGCGTCACATTAGGTAACCTGGCACTTGTACCCGGAGGTGCGAAATGGTCCGCAACGGCGTGGAGGTGGCCACTCTGGCCGATGCCTCCGAAATCGGTGACTCTCCCCTGATGCGAGCGATGTGCAGCGAGGTGGTCGACGTCGACACACTCGCCGGCCTGATCTCCATCGCCAGCTACGAAACCTGCTTGGACTGAAGAGCCGCCTGGGCGAAGGACTACCCGGGCCGCAGAACGGCGACGAGGAAGTCGGATGCGTCGTCGAACGGGCGCAGGTCCCAGCTCGACAGCAGAAGGTCCGGCGCGAAGCCGGCGCCGGTCGCGTCGGCGAGGAACTCTGAGTACGCATAGTCACGCCCTGCGCCGAACCCGATGACCGCGCGCCCGTCGTCGGCCAGGTGGGCCCGGAGCCGCTGCAGCACCTGCCCTCGGGTGCTAGGTGCGAGAAACGTCATCACATTGCCGGCCGACACGATCAGGTCGAACGGTTCGGTGATGCCCCGCGCGGGCAGGTCGAGCTCGGCGAGGTCCCCGACGAGCCACCGCGGTCCGGGATGGTCCTGCTCGGCGGCCTCGATGAGCGCCGGGTCGACGTCGACGCCGACCACCTGGTGACCGGCCGCGGCGAGATACCCGCCCACCCGGCCCGGGCCGCACCCGGCGTCGAGGATCCGGGCACCGCGCGGCACCATCGCGTCCACCATCCGGGCCTCGCCGTCCAGATCATCGCCGGCGCGCGCCATCGCACGGAAACGCTCGATGTACCAACGCGAATGCCCGGGATCGTCGGCAACCTTGCGCATCCACAGACTCGTTTCGACCATGCTGGCATTATCCCGGTGTGTTCAAGGTGATGTTCTACTCGCCACGGATCGCACCCAATACGGGCAACGCGATCCGGATGGTGGCAGGGACCGGGTGCGAACTGCACCTGGTCGAGCCACTCGGTTTCGACCTGTCCGAACCCAAGCTGCGCCGGGCCGGGCTGGACTACCACGATCTCGCGTCGGTGTTCGTGCACGCCGACCTCGACGCCGCGTGGGCCGCGGTGGCGCCGGCGCGGGTGTTCGCGTTCACCGCCCACGCCACCACGTCGTTCGCCGACATCGCCTACCTGCCCGGCGATGTGCTGATGTTCGGCCCGGAACCGACCGGACTGAACGAGGCGACGCTGGGCGACCCGCACATCACGTCTCAGGTGCGCATTCCGATGCTGGCCGGGCGGCGCTCGCTGAACCTGTCCAACGCCGCCGCCGTCGCCGTCTACGAGGCGTGGCGCCAGCAGGGGTTCAGCGGCGCGATCTGATCGGGGTCTACCAGGTGTCCCAGTGGGTCAGCTGCTCGGCGGGCAGCCGCTTGGCGCGCCGGAAGTCGGTGCCCTTGGTGTACGCGATCGGGAACAGGCCGGCCTGGCTGTAGTCCTCGAACGGGATGCCGAGGATTTCGGCGGCCTGCCGCTCGCCGTCGCCGAGCAGATGCAGCGTGGTCCACGCCGACCCCAGCCCCCGCGAACGCAGCGCCAGCATGAAGCTCCACACGGCGGGAAGCAGTGAGCCCCAGTAGCCGGCGCTGGCCCCCGAGACCGCCTCCTGCGGCTTGCCCTCCAGACACGGGATCAACATCACCGGCACCTCGTCGAGGTGGTCGTTGAGGTACCTCGCGGAGTCCTCGACCCGGGGCCGCTGCTCGTCCCGCATGTCGCCCGTCGTCGGCTTCGGCGCGTTCAGGTAGGGCGTCGCGTTGGCCCGGTAGATGTCGGCGATCGCCTTCTTCTTGGCCGGATCCTCGACGAACACCCATTGCCAGCCCTGGTTGTTCGACCCAGTCGGGGCCTGCAGCGCGATGTCCAGACATTCCATCAGCACCTCGCGGGGCACCGGCTTGTCGAAATCCAGCCGCTTGCGCACCGAACGGGTGGTCGTCAGAACTTCGTCCGCGGAGAGATTGAGTGTCATTGCTCCGAGCCTACATTTCCGTTTCCGCCGAAATTGCATTCCATGCGGCCGTGAGGCGAAATTTCGCGCGTGGAATGCAATTTCGGCGAGGGTCAGCGGAAGTCGCGGGACTTCGAGGCCACCCTCATGTTGATCGGACCCATCCGGTCGGCCACCACGGTGACCGCTCCGGTGGCGTTCTGCACGATGCCGCGCACCACCAGTGCCGACGCGGTCAGGGCCAGTTTGCGGTGCCGGGCCCAGACCCCTTGGGAGCACATCACATTGACCATCCCCGACTCGTCTTCGAGGTTCATGAACGTGACCCCCTGCGCGGTGGCCGGCCGCTGCCGGTGGGTCACCGCCCCGGCCACCAGCACCCGGGTGCCGTCCGGCACCGACAGCAGCTGATCGGCCGGCACCACCCCCATCGCCGCCAGGTCCGCGCGGAGGAACTTCGTGGGGTACCGGTCCGGCGACACCCCGGTGGCCCACACGTCCGCGACGGTCAACTCCAGTTCGGACATGCCTGGCAGCGACGGCACGTGCGAGGCCGACCCGATCCCGGGCAAGCGGTCGGGCCGTTCGGTGGCCGCCGCACCCGCGGCCCACAGGCCCTCGCGCCGGGTGATCCCGAAACAACCCAGTGCACCCGCGGTGGCCAGCGCCTCGGTCTGCGGCACCGAAAGCTGCACCCGCCTGGTCAGATCGTTCAGAGAAGCGAAGGCGCCGTGCGCTTTCCGTTCCGCGACGAGCTGCTCGGCCAACTCTGTCCCGATGTGACGGACGCTGCCCAGGCCCAGCCGCACGTCCAGCCCGTGGTTCTCCAGCGTGGCGTGCGCCAGGCTGGCGTTGACGTCCGGGCCGTGCACGGCGACGCCGTGCCTGCGCGCGTCGGCGACCAGCGTCTGCGGCGAGTAGAAGCCCATCGGCTGGGCCCGCAGCAGCGCTGCGCAGAACGCCGCGGGATGATGCAGCTTGAACCACGACGAGTAGAACACCAGCGACGCGAAGCTCAGCGAATGGCTTTCCGGGAAGCCGAAGTTGGCGAACGCCTCCAGCTTCTCGTAGATCCGCTGGGCCACCTCGCCGGTGATGCCGTGCTTGTCGGCCATGCCGGCGAAGAAGCGGCTACGCAGCCGGCGCATCTTCTCCGTCGAACGTTTCGAACCCATCGCGCGCCGCAACTGGTCGGCCTCGGCCGGCGAGAACCCGGCGCAGTCGACGGCCAGCTGCATCAACTGCTCCTGGAACAGCGGCACACCCAACGTCTTTCGCAGCGCGGGGGCCATCGACGGGTGATCATAGGTGACCGCCTCCTGCCCGTTGCGCCGCTTGATGTACGGGTGCACCGATCCGCCCTGGATCGGCCCCGGCCGGATCAGCGCCACCTCGACGACCAGGTCGTAGAACATCCGCGGCTTGAGCCTGGGCAGTGTGGCCATCTGGGCACGCGACTCCACCTGGAACACCCCGACCGAGTCGGCACGCTGCAACATCTCGTAGACCGCCGGTTCGGACAGGTCCAGTTTGGCCAGATCGACCTCGATGCCCTTGTGCTCGGCGACCAGGTCGATGGCGTAATGCAGCGCCGACAGCATACCGAGACCCAGCAGGTCGAACTTCACCAGACCGATTGCCGCGCAGTCATCTTTGTCCCACTGCAGCACACTGCGATCGGCCATCCGCGCCCATTCGACCGGGCACACGTCGGCGATCGGGCGGTCGCAGATCACCATGCCGCCGGAGTGGATGCCCATGTGGCGGGGCAGGTTGGAGATCTGCTTGGCCAGGTCGATCACCGGCTCGGGGATGTCCTCGATGTGCGTGGCGTCGGACAGGTTGCCCCACTGGCTGAACTGCTTGCTCCAGGCATCCTGCTGGCCTTGCGAGAACCCCAGCGCCCGGGCCATGTCACGGACCGCACTGCGCCCCCGGTAGGTGATCACGTTGGCGACCTGGGCGGCATACTCGCGCCCGTAGCGGCGGTAGACGTACTGGATCGCCTCCTCGCGCAGGTCGGATTCGATGTCGATGTCGATGTCGGGCGGCCCATCGCGGGCCGGCGACAGGAACCGTTCGAACAGCAGACCGTTGGCGACCGGATCGACGTTGGTGACCTTGAGCGCGTAGCAGACCGCGGAGTTGGCCGCCGATCCCCTGCCCTGGCACAGGATGTTGTTCTCCCGGCAGAACCGGGTGATGTCGTGCACCACCAGGAAGTAGCCGGGAAAGTTCAGCTGTTCGATGACCGCCAGCTCGCGTTCGATCTGGGCGTACGCGCGGGCCGCCCGCTCCGGAGGGCCGTAACGCTCACGCGCGCCCTGCATCACCAGGTGCCGCAGCCAGCTGTGCTCGGTGTGCCCGTCGGGCACGTCGAACGGCGGCAGCTGCGGAGCGATCAGCGCCAGCCCGAACGCGCACTGTTCGCCGAGCTCGGCGGCGGCCGTCACCGCCTCGGGAAAGCGGGCGAACAACCGCGCCATCTCCAGCCCGGAGCGCAGATGCGAACCGCCCAGGGGCGCCAGGTGACCCGCGGCGTCGTCGACGGAGTTGCGGGCCCGGATCGCGGCCATCGCCATCGCGAGCCTGCCCCGCGACGGTTCGGCGAAGTGTGCGGCGGTGGTGGCGACGACGCCGACGCCGAACCGGGGCGCCAGCGCGGCCAGCGCGGCGTTGCGTTCGTCGTCGAGCGGATGGCCGTGGTGGGTGAGTTCCACGGTGACCCGGTCGGGGCCAAACCGGTCCACCAGATCGGCCAGGGCCGCCTCGGCCGCATCCGGCCCCCCGGTGGAAAGCGCCTGCCGGACATGTCCTTTACGGCAGCCGGTGAGAATCTGCCAGTGCCCGCCCGCGGCCTCGGTCAGCGCGTCGAAGTCGTAGCGCAGCACCCCTTTCTCCCCGCCGGCCAGATGCGCCGCGGCCAGCTGCCGCGACAGCCGCCGATATCCCTCCGGCCCGCGGGCCAGCACCAGTAGGTGCGGTCCGGGCGGGTCGGGGACATCGGTGCGGGAACCCCCGCCCAGGGACAGCTCGGCGCCGAACACTGTGGCCATGTCGAGCTCTCTGGCCGCCTCAGCGAACCGCACCACCCCGTAGAGCCCGTCGTGGTCGGTCAGCGCGATGGCACGCAGATCGAGCCGGGCCGCCTCCTCCACGAGTTCCTCCGGCGTGCTGGCGCCATCGAGGAAGCTGTAGGCCGAGTGGGTGTGCAGTTCGGCATAGGGCACCGAGGCCCCCGGCCGGGACAGGTCGGGCGCCTCGTACCGGCCCCGCTTGCGCGACCAGGCCGGGCTGTCGCCGCCGTCGCCGACCTGCTGGTCGTGGGGGTACCGCCCGCTTGCGGGGGACGGCCAGCCGGCCCGGCGCGGCTTGCCGTCCAGCACGCGCTGCATCTCGCCCCAACTCGGCGGCCCGGTGTGCCAACCCACCCAGCCAGTGTATCGAACAGGCGTTCGACCGTCAGGCGCTCATCCCGTTGCCGTCCTCGTCGCCGCCTTCGAGGTTGGGGCGCAGGACGTAGCGGACCTGGTTGCCCCCGGCCATCCGGGCCTGCTCGATCGCCTGGGTGGCGATCCCGATCAGCTTGTCGAGGACTTCTTCGGGCGGTTCGGCGGCCAGCGGCGGCAGCGGTGTGCAGACCACGCCGATGCTGGCCGTGAGCCGCTGCGGGGTCGCTGCGATCGCCCCGCGGATCCGTTCCACCAGAGGCGACGCGTCGGCGGTGGTGAAGGTGTCGGCGATCAGGAAGTCGTCGTCAGAGACGTGGGCGACGATCGCGTTGTGCCGCACCGTCTCGCGCAGCGCCTGCCCGACGGTCACCCGCGCCCGGTTTCCACCACCCGAGCCCGTCAGTCCGAGCAGCAGCGAGAAGCTGTCGATGTTCACCGCGACCACGACCAGGTACTTGTCGTCGCTGCGGCTGCGCGAGGCCAGCAGGGTCGCGACGGAGTTGTAGAACGCGTCCCGGTGCAGCAGACCGGTCAGCTGCTCGATGTCACCGTGGTGGGCGTCGGGCTGCAGCAGCTTGATCACCGCGCGGCAGGAGAACGCGACGAAGATGTTGAGCAGCACCACCACCACCAGCGAGCAGATGGCGACCGTCAGGTCGACCGAGGCCTGCCGTACGAACAGCACCGCCAGCACCGCCGCACCGATCGTCCACGGCAACACCAGCAGCCGGGCGGCGTGGAAGCACACCACGAACACGGTGAGCACCACATAGGTGGCGGTGCCCAGGAACCCGATCAGCGGACTGGGCGCGATCAGCGCGGCCGTGCCGGTGGCGATCGAGCCCAGCGCCACGCACATCAGCGACTGCGCCCTGGTGGGCCACCGGTCGCGCAGCCACAGCACGGCCATCGCCAGCGCACCGACCGCGATGGTGATGGCGATGATCCGCAGCTGCAGACCCTGGGACCCCGGCCTGCCGAGGGTCAGGCTGACCGGCAGTAGGCCCAACGCCACGATGCACAGCGCCACCAGCCGGCAGGACGCGGCCTGCAGCCCGCGCGCAGCGAGGATCGCAGTAAACCAGTAGTACTGATCGGAGCGCCACCGCCCAGCGCCGATCTTGGACGCGGATGAATTCCGCAAACCACCAAACATCCGCTCACCCCCGTCGCAAGCGTCCCCGTGCCAGATCAATAGCCCCTCCCCTGCGCGAAGGCTACCAGCCCAGCAAAGTATTTCCCAGCGTTTGTACTTCCCGGCTGAGACACGATCAGCCGACGAACTCGGCCTCGCCGTCCTCAAGCACCAATCGGGACGGCTCCGTCCGGTCCGGCGGCCTCGGTGCGGAACACCGCACGGCCCTCACCGGTGCGCCAGATCGAGGTCGTCAGCGTCTCGCCGGGAAAGACCGGCGAGGTGAACCGCGCCCCGACCGCGGTGACCTTGGCGGCGTCCCCGCCGCCGAGTTCGGCGACCAGCGCGCGCCCGGCCACGCCATAGGTGCACAGCCCGTGCAGGATCGGTTTCGGGAACCCGGCGAGCTGGGCGAACCACGGATCGCTGTGCAGCGGGTTACGGTCCCCGGAGAGCCGGTAGATCAGCGCCTGGTCCTCCCGGGTGGGCAAAGACACTTGGGCGTCGGGCGCGCGCTCCGGGATCGCCGGCGCCTGCGGGCGCTGTCCCGGGCTGCCCCCGAACCCGCCCTCGCCGCGGATGACGAGGGTGGAAAGCGATTCGGCGACGGCCCGACCGGTGTCCGGGTCGCTGCCGGTCGCCTTCAGCATCACCACCGCGTTCTTGCCCTCCCCCTTGTCCTGGATGTCGGCGACCTCGCTGACCACGCTGAGGCGGCCGGCCGGCGGGAGCGGGCTGAACACCCGGATGCTCTGCGATCCGTGCAGCAGCCTGCTGAAGTCGAACGACCCGATCTTGGCGGCGGCCGCGAACGGCGAGCACGCGATCACCGCATACGTCGGCAGCACCTGCTGGTCGACGTCGTGACTGTTCTCGGTGGTGAACGCCAGATCGGCGGTGCCCGCTCCGACGCCGAGCGCGTAGAGCAGGGTGTCCCGGTCGGTCCAGGTGAACAGTTGCGGTGGGGTGGTCGCGCCGATGGCGCCGGGATCGAGCGGCATGGCCAGAGACTAGTCGTGTTGACGTTGCGCCAGTGGGCGGGTGAGCATGTCGGGGTGCAGCTGCGTCAGCCGGTCTTCATCGACGTGGACACCGGCGTCGACGACGCGATGGCACTGGTGTACCTGTTCGCCAGCCCGGAGGCCGAGCTGGTCGGGATCGCGTCCACCGCGGGCAACGTCGGGGTGGACGACGTCTGCCGGAACAACCTGGCGCTGCTGGAGTTGTGCGGGATCTCCGGCGTTCCGGTGTCGCGCGGGTCCGAGGTGCCGTTGGTGGCACCGCTGCGCACCGCCGAGGACACCCACGGGCCCCAGGGCCTCGGGTACGCACGCTTGCCCGATCCGACAACAGAACTCACCGACCATGACGCCGCGCAGGCGTGGGTGCGCGCGGCCCGCGAGCACCCGGGCGAGCTGATCGGCATCGCGACCGGACCGCTGACCAACCTGGCGCTGGCGTTGCGCGCCGAACCCGCGCTGCCGCGGCTACTGGGACGCCTGGTGATCATGGGCGGCGCCTTCGACTACCGGGGCAACACCACGCCGGTGGCCGAGTGGAACGTCAGCGTCGACCCGGAATCCGCGGCCGAGGTGTTCGCCGCGTGGAGCGACTCGGGCGCCGAGCATCTTCCGATCGTGTTGGGACTCAACCTGACCGAGCACGCCGTGCTGACGCCGCAGCTGCTCAGCCGACTGGCCGAGGCCGCCGGCTCGCCGTCCACGCCGATGTCGGTGCACGACGTGCGCGGCACCGCGTCGACGGCGGCCAATCCGCTGATCCGGACCCTCGAAGACGCGATGCGCTTCTACTTCGAGTTCCATCACGACCAGGGCGAGGGCTACCTGGCCCACCTGCACGACCCGCTGGCCGCCGCGGTCGCGCTGGACACCGCGCTGGTGCGGTGCCGCCGCGCGCCGGTGGACGTGGAGCTGACGGGCACGCTGACCCGCGGCATGACGATCGCCGACTGGAGTCACCGCTGGGGACGAGAACCCAACGCGCTCATCGGAGTTGAGGTCGAACCTGCCGTGTTCTTCGACCGGTTCATCGCGCGGGTCGGCGCGTTCGCCGCACAGCTGGGCGACGTCAGTCGTCGGTGACCACCAGCTTGACGTCGATGTTGCCGCGAGTGGCATTCGAGTACGGGCAGACCTGGTGCGCCTTTTCGGCAACCTGCACGGCGGTGTCGTGGTCGACGTTGGGCAGGGTGATCTCCAGCTCGACAGCCAGCCCGAAACCGCCGCTGTCGGTGGGACCGATCTGAACCCGCGCTCCCACAGCGGAATCGGAGACGTCGACCTTCTCCTGGCGCCCCACCAGGCGCAGCGCGGAGTGGAAGCATGCGGCGTAGCCGACGGCGAAGAGCTGCTCGGGGTTGGTGCCGTTGCCGGTGCCGCCCATCTCGGTGGGGATGGCCAGGTCGAGGTCGAGCTTGCCGTCGGAGGTGCGGCCGTGGCCGTCGCGTCCCTCTCCGGTGGCGAGGGCTTCTGCGGTGTAGAGGACTTTATCCATCAGTGGTGCCTTTCTGGGCGTGGATGAGAGCTTCGGTGAGGCGGGCCACGCCTGCGCGCAGGTCCATCGCCTGCTCGGGCGTCAGTCCGGTGAGCGGGAAGAGCTGCTCGGGAATGCATAGCGCCTTGCGCCGCAACCGTTTCCCTTCGGTGGTCAGCGCCACCTCGACCTGACGCTCGTCGGTGTCACTTCGCCGGCGTCGGACGATCCCGCCGGCCTCCATGCGTTTGAGCAATGGCGAGAGCGTCCCGGAGTCGAGTTGCAGCCGCTCGCCGAGGCGGCCGACCGTGATGCTGCCCTCCTCGCCGAGAACGAGCAGCACCAAATACTGCGGATAGGTGATGCCCAACTCGGCCAGCAGCGGACGGTAGGCCGCGGTCATGGCACGCGATGCCGAGTACAGAGCGAAACACAGGTGTTCGTCCAGACTCAGCGGTGCCATGTCCACGACGGTAGCGCACAATTCAATTGAGCACAATCAAATTGCGCCTTACTCGTAGACTCCTTCGAGATACCACTGCCGCTGCCGGTAACACAGCAACAGGGCCTGCGCCGGATCGGTGTCGAGCAGCACCTGCGCCCGGGCAGTCCGCCCGGCCTTGGCCGCCGCCGGGGATCCCACCACCGTTCGTCGACCGGCCAGGGCCCCGTCCACCACGACAGCCGGGCGGACCGGCCCGGCGCGTGCAGTCGGACCGGATCGGTGGAGAACAGCCCGCGGCCGGTGACCCGCACCGGATCGCCCTCGGCGTCGAACAACTCCACGGGGTCGTCGAGCAGCACCGTCGGCGAGGGCTCGGGCAACCGGCCTGGCCACGGCTGATCCGGGTTCGACTGCGGCACAAGCTCATCCCCGAGCGGAGTGAAGGTGATGCGCTCGGCCGGCCCCGCCCACCGCTGAGCACCGGCACCTTGACCGCCTCAGGACCCAGCAGGCCCTGAACCCGGACCAGCGCCCGGCGGGCCCGCAGCCTGTCCTCCTCGCCCACTCCACCCCACAGCGGCAGTTGCAGGGCCTCGGCCGACACCACCTCCACCGGCCGCAGCCGCAGCACCGCGATCGGTGCGGCGGGCCGGTCCTGCGAGTTGCGGCGATTCAGCCAACCGTCCAGCTGCCAGCGCACCCGGTCTGCGGTGGCGTCCTCCGTCAGCGGCTCCGCACACCGCCAGACCCGTTCCAGCTCCTGGCCGGTGGTGGTCACCGCATGGATGGCCAGCCGGGTGCAACCCACACCCGCGCCTTCCAGATGGCGGTGCAGTTCGCCGGCCAGCGACCGTCCGGCGAAAGCAGCCGCGTCGACCCGGTCGATGGGCGGGTCGCAGTCCATCACCGCGTCCAGTTCCGCCTCGGGCTCGCGTCCCGAGGGGCCCCGCGCGGGCTCGCCGCGCGCGATCCGGTGCGCCACCACCGCGTCGGCGCCGAACCGGGAGGCCACGTCGCTGCGCGACAGCTCGGCGAACTGTCCGATGGTCCGGATTCCCAGGCGCCACAACAGATCTGCCAAGTCCTCCCGACGGGTGGACGACAGGCTGGGTTCGGCGGCCAGCTGCCGCACCGACAGCCCCGACAGGAATGCCGCGTCCTCCCCCGCGTCCACGAGCCGACCGGCCCGGGCGGCGAAGACCGCGGTGGGCAGCTGGTCGGCGACCCCGACCTGACATTCGGCGCCCGCGGCGGCCACCGCGTCGACCAGTCGCTCGGCGGCGGTCTGCTCGGAGCCGAAGTACCGGGCCGCTCCGCGCACCGACAAGGCCAGCAGCCCGGGCCGGAGCACCTCCGCCCGGGGGACGAGGTCGTCCACGGCGGTGGTGATGTTCTCGAAGTGCCGGGCGTCGCGGGCCGGGTCGGCGGTGACCACGTGCAACCCCGGACACCGGGCCTGCGACTCCCGGCGCCGCAGACCCCGGCGCACGCCGACCGCGCGGGCCGCCGCCGAGCAGGCGATCACCCGGTTGGCCAGTGTGACCGCGATCGGCAGGGTCGGCGGCAACCCCGCTGCCGCGGCGGCGGCCACGGCGGGCCAGTCCATGCACCACAGCGCCAGAACCCTGGAGGCAGCCACCCGTCACCCACCCACGGCGCGGGCCTGATGGCCGACGGACCGGCCCCGGGCCCGCATCGACAGACGCACCCGGCTGATCCGTCCGCACCCGGGGGTGGGCCGCCCGTCCCGCCCGCCGGCGATCTCGTAACCGCTGACGTGGGCCTCCAGTCGCGCGGAGGCCCCCTGCCAGTCACCGTCGGTGACGAGCAGGGTGCACCCCCGCTGGCGGGCCCGGGCCACCACCGCCCTGGCCCGGGTGGCCGGCACCCGTCGGCCACCCAGCCCGAGCACCACCAAATCCATCCCGTCCATCAGCACCGCGGCCACTTCGACCGGGTCGGCCCCGGCCTCCGGGATGACCGCGATCCTGCTCAGGTCGGCCCCCATCTCCACCGCCGCCAGCAGTCCGACGTCAGGTTGGCCGATGATCGCGACATGACCGCCTGCGGCCGTCACCGCCGCGACCATCCGCAGCTGCAGCGACCGAGCCCCTGAAAGCACCGCGACGGTGCCGCGCGGCAACGAATCGGGAAGCAGTTCAGCCAGCGAATCCGGCCTCGGTAGCAAAGAATCCGGAGTGGACGAAAGCTCCGGGACAGGCGCCGCTGCCCGCCGCGTCCCACCCACCTTGCCGGACACCGACGCGATCTGCTTGCGCAGCTGTTCTACCTGCTCAGCGCGTGTGACGGCACACCTTGTTCTGCTCTTCGGCGTCGTCACAGCAGCACCTTTCACCTCATCCGAATCATCTGTTGTTCGAAACTTTGTTCGATACCGTCAGTAAACACCCACCCACCGACAAGCGTCAACAAGACCGACGCCGCCATCCGACAACGACGACATTGACGAATGTCACCCTTGGGTGCTGCAAATCGGCGAGGGCCATCGCCATGGACGCCGGGTCGAGGACGCCGACCACGGCGCGACTTTTGACAAGCTGATCACCACACTGATCCGGTTCCGCACCCCGTCGCGGTGGAGTCAGTGATCGCACAGCTACTCGGCGAGTAGCCTCACTCCCATTCGATGGTGCCCGGCGGCTTGCTGGTCACGTCCAGCACCACCCGGTTGACCTCACGCACCTCGTTGGTGATCCGCGTCGAAATCCGTTCCAGCACTTCGTAAGGCACCCGCGTCCAGTCCGCCGTCATCGCGTCCTCGCTGGACACCGGGCGCAGCACGATGGGATGGCCGTAGGTGCGGCCGTCGCCCTGCACACCCACCGAGCGGACGTCGGCCAGCAGCACCACCGGGCACTGCCAGATCTGGTGGTCCAGCCCGGCCGAGGTCAACTCCTCGCGGGCGATGGCGTCCGCGCGCCGCAACGTGTCCAGCCGCTCGGCGGTGACCTCACCGACGATGCGGATCCCCAACCCCGGGCCGGGGAACGGTTGGCGGGCAACGATTTCCTCGGGCAGACCGAGTTCGCGACCGACCGCACGCACCTCGTCCTTGAACAGCAGCCGCAACGGTTCGACGAGCTTGAACTTCAGGTCGTCCGGCAGGCCGCCGACGTTGTGGTGACTCTTGATGTTCGCGGTGCCGGATCCGCCGCCCGACTCGACCACATCGGGGTAGAGCGTGCCCTGCACCAGGAAGTCGACCTCGCCGCCGGACACGTCGACGGCGTCGCGGACGGCGCCCTCGAACGCGCGGATGAACTCACGGCCGATGATCTTGCGCTTGCCCTCGGGGTTGGTCACCCCGGCCAGCGCCTCCAGGAAGCGGTCAGCCACGTCGACGGTGACCAGGTTGGCGCCCGTCGCGGCGACGAAATCACGCTGCACCTGGGCCCGTTCACCCGAGCGCAGCAACCCGTGGTCGACGAACACACACGTGAGCCGGTCCCCGATGGCCCGCTGCACCAGCGCGGCGGCCACCGCGGAGTCGACCCCGCCGGACAGCCCGCAGATCGCCCGCCCGTCACCGATCTGGGCGCGCACCTGAGCGATGAGCGCCTCGGCGATGTTGGCCGGTGTCCAGGCCGCGTCGATGCCGGCGAACTCGTGCAGGAAGCGGCTGAGCACCTGCTGGCCGTGCGGGCTGTGCATCACCTCGGGGTGGTACTGCACGCCGGCCAGCCGCCGGTCCCGGTTCTCGAACGCCGCCACCGGCGCTCCCGCGCTCGTGGCGACCACCTCGAAGCCGTCCGGCGCGGCCGTCACCGCGTCGCCGTGGCTCATCCACACCGGCTGCGTCTCGGGCAGATCGGTATGCAGGTGTCCGCCTGCCACTTTCAGCTCGGTGCGGCCGTACTCGCTGGTTCCGGTGTGCGCCACGGTGCCGCCGAGGGCCTGCGCCATCGCCTGGAATCCGTAGCAGATCCCGAACACCGGCACGTCGAGGTCGAACAGCGCGGGATCCAACTGGGGCGCACCCTCGGCGTACACGCTGGCCGGCCCGCCCGACAGCACGACCGCGCGGGGATTGCGCGCCTTGATCTCCTCGACGGAGGTGGTGTGCGGGACGACCTCGGAGAACACCCGCGCCTCACGGACGCGCCGGGCGATCAGCTGCGCGTACTGCGCGCCGAAGTCGACGACCAGGACCGGGCGGGGGGCTGCAGATTCCACCGGGACAGTCTAGTGAGTTGCCCGGTCAACGTGATCGCCGGAGCGTCGGCGCCGGCGATCACGCTGACTCCCCCGAGCACTCGCCACGGTAGCGGCGCCTGTCACGGGTGTCTGTCGGCCAAACGGGCGACCTCGCTAGTAGAGATCGTTGAGGCTGAGGATGCCGTCCTCGATCGCTCGCCGACACCCCCGGCTCGCCGGCTGGCACGTGCCTGCTGTCGCCTGCTGCGCGCGGATGCTCAGCGGGTCACGACGAGCTCGTGATCACCCGTGGCCCAGGCCGATTCGAAGGTGTCGATGCTGACCTGCTCGTCGCGGGTGTCGTCGCCGCCGCTGTCGCCGAGGTAGACGATGTCCTCGTCGAAGTCGATGGCGGCGACTGTGATCATGTGGCCGCAGTTGGTCCGGTCGCCCTCGGTGTCCCAGATGATCCGCGAGTTCACGCACACCATGGCCTGCTGCCCGTTGCCGAGGTAGTCGGCCAGCGCGTCGAGACCGGTGTCGAGGCCGCCGTCGGCGGCCTCGTCGTCGTTGGTGTAGTCGGCGTCGATCCCGAAGTGCTTGAGCAGTAACGGCAGATCGCGCGAACAGGTGCCGTGACCGACACCACCGTCTTCCGGGTCGACGCTCTCGTCGTAGACGGGTTCACCCGGTGTGCACTGGCTGGGGGTGCCGGCGGCCAGATCGATGATCTCCCGTTCGGTGGGCGGCGCCCCGGTGACCTCGCCGACCACCATCCTGGTGGCCATCAGCCCGCAGTCACCTTCGCTCTGCTGTTCCCAGTAACGGGTGGCCGCGTCCGGATCCCCGTAGACGCCACCGACGATCTCGACGACATCGTCCTGCGGCAGACCCTCGGCCTTCTCCCGCGAGGCGTCGAGCTGCCGGGCGGTGCGCGTCCCGTCGTGGCCGCGGCAGGTGAAGTTCGGCTCTCCTGCAGCCTGTCCGGTGGCGCCGCAGGCAACCCCGGCCGCCAGGGTCACTCCCGCTGCAACCGCAACTGCCAGTGTGCTTCTGAGGTGCAGCGCCATCCCCGGAAGCTAACAGATCTAGCCCGTGGAGCTGACCGGTTCGATCGGGATCCGGCGCAGCGCCGCCGGCGCGTCGGCGGGCACCACGGGGTTCTTCGGCGCGATCGCCGACAGCCGGCGGTACGGCTCCCCCTGCGCCGGGCGCAGATCCTGCTCGCCCTTGTTCGGCCACAGCGACGCGGCCCGCTCGGCCTGGGCGGTGATCGACAAGGACGGGTTCACACCGAGGTTCGCCGAAATCGCCGCGCCGTCGGCCACCGACAGCGTCGGGTAGCCGTAGACCCGGTGATAAGGATCGATGACGCCGTGCTCCGGGCTGTCGCCGATCGCCGCTCCGCCGAGGAAGTGGGCGGTCAGCGGGATGTTGAACAACTCGCCCCACGTGCCGCCGGCCACTCCGTCGATCTTCTCGGCGATGCGCCGGGTCACCTCGTTGCCCGCCGGGATCCAGCTGGGATTGGGTTCGCCGTGGCCCTGCTTGCTGTCGAGGATGCGGAAGCCGAACCTGGTCTTGCGGGTGAACGTGGTGATCGAGTTATCCAGGTGCTGCATGACCAGCGCGATCATCGTGCGTTCGCTCCACCGGCGCGCATTGAGCAGCCGCAGCGTGCCCCGCGGATCCTGACGCGCCGTCTCGACCAGCTGCCGCCACCGCGGCACGTCGGTGCCCTCCGGTCCGGTGCCGTCGGTCATCAGCGTCTGCAGCAGCCCCATCGCGTTGGAGCCCTTGCCGTAGCGCACCGGTTCGACGTGGGTGTCTGCGGTGGGGTGGATCGACGACGTGATCGCGACACCGTGGGTGAGGTCGAGGTCGTCGCCGACCTTGAGCCGCCCGGCGCCGACGATCGACTCGGAGTTGGTGCGGGTGAGCACGCCCAGCTTGTCGGACAGCTTCGGCAGCTTGCCCTGGTCGCGCATCTTGAACAGCAGCTTCTGCGTGCCGTAGGTGCCTGCGGCCAGGATCACGTGCTCGGCGGTGAACGTCCTGGGCCGCTTGCGCAGCTTGCCGCCGGTGCGCGCGGTGCGCACCTCCCACAGCCCGTCCGGGCGCTGCTCGAACCCGGTGACCGTGGTCATCGGGTGCACGTACGCGCCGGCCTTCTCCGCCAGACCCAGGTAGTTCTTCAGCAGCGTGTTCTTGGCGCCGTACCGGCAGCCGGTCATGCACGAGCCGCACTCGATGCAGCCGGTCCGCGCCGGTCCGACCCCGCCGAAGTACGGGTCGGGCACGGTCTTGCCCGGGGTCTTGTCGTTGCCGGGACCGAAGAACACCCCGACCGGCGTCGGCACGAAGGTGTCCCCGACGCCCATGTCATCGGCGACCTCTTTCATCACCCGGTCGGCGTCGGTGAAGGTCGGGTTGGTGACCACGCCGAGCATGCGCTGGGCCTGGTCGTAGTGGGGCATCAGTTCGGCCCGCCAGTCGGTGATGTCCTTCCACTGCGCGTCGTTGAAGAACGGCTCCGGCGGCACGTACAGCGTGTTCGCATAGTTCAGCGATCCACCGCCCACCCCGGCGCCTGCCAGGATCATCACGTTGCGCAGCAGATGGATCCGCTGGATGCCGTACATGCCGAACTGCGGGGCCCACAGGAACTTACGCAGGTTCCACGAGGTCTCGGCGAACTCCTCGTCGGCGAAGCGGCGGCCCGCCTCCAGCACCCCGACCCGGTAGCCCTTCTCGGTCAGGCGCAGCGCGCTGACGCTGCCGCCGAACCCCGAGCCGATGATCAGCACGTCGTAGTCAGGCTTCATCGGCACATTATGAACTTACCCGCCGGTAACCAGCTAGAGAGGCCACCCTAACTTCGCCAGGCGATAGGGTCGGTGGCTGTGAGCACTCGGGCCGGTTCGGGCATCACCGCGCGCCAGGCCAAGCGCCTGCAGACCAGGGAACGGCTCCTGGGCGCGGCCATCGCCGAGTTCAAGCGCGCGGGTAAGGACGAGGCCGACGTCGGCGCGATCGTCGCCGCGGCCGGGGTCGCCCACGGCACCTTCTTCTTCCACTTCCCCACCAAGGAACACGTGCTGCTCGAGCTCGAGCGCCGCGAGGAGGACCGCATGGCCAAGCGGTTCGCCACGTTCACCAAGACCCACGACGATCTGGCCGCGATGCTGCGCGAGGCGGCCGACCTGGTGGCGGCGCTGGAGCGCAGGCTGGGCGTGCTGCTGTTCAAGGACTTCCTGGCGTTGCACTTCTCGCCGACCCGCCCGCCCGCCGAACACGGCGACGACCACCCGCTGGTGGTGCTGGTGGCTGACCAGATCGAGAACGCCAGGCAACGCGGCGAGACCGCCGCCGACATCACGCCGATGAACAGCGCGATCTACTTCCTGCTGGGCCTGTACGCGCTGCTGATCACCACCGACGAATCCACCGGCCGGACGGTGTTGCTCGACGACTATTTGGTCCGGACGCTGCGCAGCATGCAGTAGAGGTCGGCCTAGCTCCCGACGGTGAGCCCGACCTTCTGGAACTCCTTGAGATCGCAGTAGCCGGCCTTGGCCATCGAGCGGGCCAGGCCGCCGACGAGGTTCAGCGAGCCGAACGGGTCGTCGGACGGGCCGTTGAGCACCTGCTCCAGCGACGGCCGGTCCTCGCCGGCCACCTGAAGCAGCGCACCGCGCGGCAGCGACGGGTGCGCGGCGGCGGACGGCCAGAACCAGCCCCCGCCGAGCGCCTCGGCCGAGACGGCCAGCGGGGTGCCGAGCACGACCGCGTCGGCGCCGCACGCGATCGCCTTGGCCAGGTCGCCGGAGGTGTGGATGTCGCCGTCGGCGAGCACGTGCACGTACCGCCCGCCGGTCTCGTCGAGGTACTCGCGGCGCGCGGCGGCGGCGTCGGCGATCGCGGTGGCCATCGGGACGCTGATGCCCAGCACCTCGTCGGACGTGGTGACCCCGGCGGTGGAGCCGTATCCGACGATGACCCCGGCGGCGCCGGTGCGCATCAGGTGCAGCGCGGTGCGGTGGTCGAGCACGCCGCCGGCCACCACCGGCACGTCGAGTTCGGAGATGAAGGTCTTCAGGTTCAGCGGCTCGCCGGTCTCGTCGCTGCCCTTGGCGACCCGCTCGGCGGAGATGATGGTGCCCTGGATGACGAGCAGGTCGATGCCCGCGGCCACCAGCGTGGGGGTCAGCGCCTGCGCGTTCTGCGGGCTGACCCGCACCGCGGTGGTGACACCGGCCTCCCGAATGCGTGCCACTGCGGCACCGAGCAGATCGAGATCGATTGGTGCGGAATGCAATTGCTGCAGCAGTCGGGTCGCCGCCGCCGGATCCGGATCCTTCTCGGCGACCTCGATCACCTGGGCGATCTTGTCGGCGACATCGGCGTGCCTGCCGATCAGACCCTCGCCGTTGAGCACACCGAGGCCGCCGGTGCGGCCCATCTCGATCGCGAACTCGACCGACACCAGCGCATCGGTGGGGTGAGCCACCACCGGGATCTCGAACCGGTACGCGTCGAGCTGCCACGCCGTCGAGACATCCTTCGACGAGCGGGTGCGCCGAGACGGCACGATGTTGATGTCGTCGAGTTCGTAGGTGCGGCGGGCGGTCCGGCCCATGCCGATTTCCACCATCTCACGCATGTTCAGCTCCCCTGTGTAGGCCCGTGCAACCCTAGCGGGTGGTGTAGTTCGGGGCTTCCGCAGTCATGGTGATGTCGTGGGGGTGGCTTTCCTTGAGCCCTGCGGCGGTGATCTGGACGAACTGCGCCTGCTGCAGTTGTTCGATGGTCGCCGAGCCGGTGTAGCCCATCGCCGCGCGCAGTCCGCCGACGAGCTGGTGGATCACGGTGGACAGCGGGCCGCGGAACGGCACCCGGCCCTCGATGCCCTCGGGCACCAGCTTGTCCTCCGAGAGGACGTCGTCCTGGAAGTAGCGGTCCTTGGAGTAGGACACCCGGGCGCCGCCGGCGGCCGCGTTGGACCGGCCCTGCATCGCGCCGAGCGAGCCCATGCCCCGGTAGCTCTTGAACTGCTTGCCGTTCACCAGGATCAGGTCGCCGGGAGATTCGGCGGTGCCGGCCAGCAGCGAACCCAGCATCGCGGTCGACGCGCCCGCGGCCAACGCCTTGGCGATGTCACCGGAGTACTGCAGGCCGCCGTCGGCGATGACCGGGACGCCGTGCGGGGCGCAGGCCGCGACGGCTTCCAGGATCGCGGTGATCTGCGGGGCGCCGACACCGGCGACCACCCGCGTGGTGCAGATCGAGCCGGGTCCGACGCCGACCTTGACCGCGTCGGCACCGGCCGCCACCAACGCCGCTGCCGCGGCCCGGGTGGCGACATTGCCGCCGACGACCTCGACGCGGTCCCCGACCGCCACTTTGAGCCGGTGCACCATGTCGAGCACGCCGCGGTTGTGGGCGTGGGCGGTGTCGACCACCAGCACGTCGACGCCGGCGTCGGCGAGCAACATCGCGCGTGTCCACGCGTCCTCACCGACACCGACAGCAGCGCCGACCAGCAGCCGGCCGTCGCTGTCCTTGGTGGCCAGCGGGAACTGCTCGGTCTTGACGAAGTCCTTGACCGTGATCAGGCCGGTGAGCTTGCCGTTGCCGTCGACGATCGGCAGCTTCTCGATCTTGTGGCGGCGCAGCAGTCCCAGCGCGGCCTCAGCCGAGACGCCTTCCTGCGCGGTGATCAGCGGGGCCTTGGTCATCACCTCGGAGACCGGCTTGGACAGGTCGACCTCGAACCGCATGTCGCGGTTGGTGATGATCCCGACCAGCTGCCCGTCCTTGTCGACGACGGGCAGGCCCGAGATCCGGAACCGCGCGCACATCGCGTCGACCTCGGCCAGCGTGTTGTCCGGCTTGCACGTCACCGGGTCGGTGACCATGCCCGCCTCGGAGCGCTTGACCGTCTCGACCTGCGCAGCCTGCTCGGCTGCCGGGAGGTTGCGGTGCAGCACGCCCATGCCGCCGGCGCGCGCCATCGCGATCGCCATGCGGGACTCGGTCACGGTGTCCATGGCCGAACTCACCAGCGGCACCTTCAACCGGATCTTGCGGGTCAGCTGACTCGCGGTGTCCGCTGTGGCCGGGATCACGTCCGAGGCTGCGGGCAGCAGCAGGACGTCGTCGAAGGTGAGCCCGAGCATCGCGACCTTGGTGGGGTCGTCACCGCCTGTGGGCACAGGAACGGCGAGCGAGATGCTGCTTTCGGCGATCGACATGGGTGGGGCCTCCGGTAACAATTGCAGCCAGGTGACGGAACCACCTGAAAGCAACATCTTATCGGCTCCGAGCCTGCAGTTTTGATTCCCCGCGACCTACCGGGTGTGCGCTGGCGCGATACCTCGGGTGCTGCGTAGTCTGGGAACGTGCGAGACCACCTGCCACCAGGATTGCCGCCAGACCCGTTCGCCGACGATCCGAGCGATCCGTCGGCGGCGCTCGACGCCCTGGAACCGGGTCAGCCGCTGGATCCGCAGGAACGCACCGCCGTGGAGGCCGATCTGGCCGACCTGGCTGTCTACGAAGCATTGTTGGCACACAAGGGAATTCGCGGACTCGTCGTCTGCTGTGACGAATGCCAGCAGGATCACTACCACGACTGGGACATGCTGCGCGCCAACCTGCTGCAGCTCCTTGTCGACGGCACCGTCCGTCCGCACGAGCCGGCCTACGACCCCGAGCCCGACTCGTATGTCACGTGGGACTACTGCCGCGGTTACGCCGACGCGTCGCTCAACGAGGCGACCTCGGATTCCGACGGCTATCGCTGAGAGCGCAATTCCCCGGCGTTTCCTGATTCGGCGGCTCGGCCCCCGGTGATCAGCCCGCCTCGCCCGGCACGGGCAGCGGGATGATCGGCGTGGTCGTCGTTGGCAGAGTCACCGTCGGCAGAGTCACCGTCGGCGTCTCCGGCGCGACCGTCTCCTCTTCCACCGGTGGCGCCACCGAGGTCGGCGTCGGCGTCGCGGCCCGCGTCGTCGTGGTCTGAAGCGTCGTCGTGGTCTGAAGCGTCGTCGTGGTCTGAAGCGTGGTCGTCGACTGGAGAGTCGTCGTCGCCTGAAGGGGCGTCGTCGGTGTCGTCGGCGCAGGCGCCTGGCCGACCGTCGTCGACGGCGTCACTGACGGGGTCGCCGAGGGAGTCACCGACGGTGTCGCCGTCGCACTCGACGGTGACGGGGTGGCCCGCACCGAGGTCGACGTCGGCGCAGCGGTGCTCGACGGCGGAGTCGTCTCCGTCTCGCTCGACGGTGAGTTCGACGGTGAGGTGGTCTCGGCCGCACTCGACGGCGAGGTCGTCTCCGACGGAGACGGCGTCGCGGTGGTCTCGCTGGTCGGCCCGGTCACCGGCGCGTCGGGCTCGAGGATGACGACCGGCACGTCCGGGAACGTCGGCAGCACCGCGTCGGGGGCGACGGTTGCGGCGGGATCTTGGGCCTCGACCTTGACGGTCAGCTCCTGCCACTGGGCGACCAGTTCCTGCTTGCGATCCATGTCGTCGACCGTGGCGACCGTGGTGGTGACGGCCTCGAGTTTGGCCTGCGCACCCTGCCAGTCACCCTGTTCGATGAGCTGCTGAACCTGCTGCATCTCGGTCTGGGCAGCCAGGATCACCGCGTCGTCGCGGGTCTGGATCTGCTCACCGAACAACATGGAGCGCAGTCCGTAGAGCGCGTCGCCCGGGCCCGACCCGGCCACCACCGCACCGACACCGCCGATGGCCAGCACCGCGGCGGCCGCCGAGCCGACCACCGCCAGCGAGAGTCGCCGGCGCGGAGCCGGGCGGGTGGCCCGGTCCAATGCGGCGGCCGCGTCCTGCGGCGTCAGCACATGACCCATCGGGGTCTCGCGCACATCGTCGCGCCAGCCCGCGAGCAGGCTCGCCAGCTCCGCCTCGTCCCGGTCGGTCGAGTACGGCGGCTGCTGTGCGGCCAGCGCGTCCAGGAACTGGTCGGTGCGATTGATCTCGTTGAGCGACGGGTCTCCGCCTGCGGAGTTCCAGCGTCCGAAGTCAGGCATGGTCCCGCCCGTTCGACGTGAGCTCCGATTTCAGCCGCGCCAGCGCGCGGTGCTGAGCGACCCGCACGGCTCCGGCGGTGCTGCCGACGGCGTCCGCGGTCTCCTCCGCGCTCATCCCGACGACGACGCGCAGGATGAGGATCTCCCGCTGCTTCTCCGGGAGCACCTGCAGCAGCTTGGCCATCCGCGCCGAGGCTTCGGAGTCGATGGCCAACTGTTCCGGACCGGCCTCGCCGGCAAACCGCTCGGGCACGATCTCCATCGGATCCGATTTGTTCCGCCCGGCGGCGCGGTGCGCGTCGGCAACCTTGTGCGCTGCGATCCCGTACACGAAGGCCAGGAACGGTCGTCCCTGATCCCGGTAACGCGGCAGCGCCGTGATGGCGGCCAAGCACACCTCCTGAGCTACGTCATCAGCTGAAAGACCGCTGCGTTCCGCGGTCCCCACCCTCGCCCGGCAGTACCGGACGACGAGGGGGCGGATGGTCTCCAGCACCTCCCGGAGCGCGTCCCGATCACCTGCCACTGCCTCAGCAACGACACTGTCGAGACGTTCTCCCGAGATTGTCATCGTGAGCAGGATCTCCAGCGTTACGTCGGGGCACATCCCGGAGGGGAGGCGCGGTATCAGTAGGTACCGGTCGTGTGCCGGCTCAGCTAAACAATAACGATCAAGGCAGGCGCAACCCCGTTACCTGGGACGCCACACGCCGCCCCATCTGGTTACGGTTTGGGCGGCGGTGTCCCGGAGATCTCTGATCTGCGCCGGTGAGTGGTCATCGGCGCCGATGTCGGCCAGCAGGGACGCCACCGCCCACTGCAGCGGCATCAGGCCGTGTCGGCTGGCGCGGCCCAATGCGGCCGCGCCTTCCCGCCGGGCCGGCTCAGGTCACCCCGGCTGCACAGCGCCGCGGCGAGGACCACCTGGGATTTGACCGCGTGGCGTACCGACGGCAGGGCCGAGGCGAGCTGCACGCCACGCTCTGCGTGACCGACGGCCTCGCCGCCGTCACCGCGGAACATCGCCAGCTCGGCCGACACCCAGGCCAGTCGGACGGCCGAGCGTGGCGTGTCGGTGGCTGCGACGGCGCCGGCGGCGAGCTCCAGCGCCCGCGCCGACGCGGCGAAGCGGCCGACCCCGAGCGCGTCGGCCGCCAGCCCGAGCAGAGCGTCGGCCTCGGCCTCGGCGGTCGTGGCCAGTGCCGCCGCCCTGCCATCCCAGACACGGGCGCGGTCGTGCCAGCCCAGCTGGCGGAGGAACGACGCGTGGGTGCTCGCGGCGAGCGACGCCTGCGCGTCGGGGACAGGACGGCGCGTTAGCCGATCGAGGTCGGTCAGCGCGCAGGCGTACCGTCCCTGGCCGCCCGCGGCGACGGCGCGCAACCACACGTCGCGTTGCGCGGTGGCGGGGGGAAGCGGCCAGGTGTCCGGCCGGTCGCCGAACGCGGCGACTTCGAGGGTGTTTGCGGAAATCGCGGCACCTGTGCTCATCGGACCGCGACGCTACCAAGGTGCAGGGGCGCGAAGATTCGGCCCGGTTAACAATTCGTGCATCCCGTGTTACAGCAATGTCACCGGGCCCGGCGGCCGGGGTTGCCGGATATCGGCTGCCGCGCCGCGCTTTCTGGCGAAATGACCGGTCACCGGGACCGGCCGGGCGACCTCTATACCACTGCTCGCGTTGGCTGGTCGTCTCGGGAATGAACGTGATGTAAATTTTCGGCCTGCGGATATGTGGTTCGGCACACCACAAGGCTATTGACGGCAATTCCGAAGCCCTTCTACGTTGTGTGCACGAGTGGTCATCGGCGACTGTGCTCGGATTGTTCCAACGACTCGACCGGACGTGTTCGGCGAAAGAGTCTGTAGGGAGAGGAATTCCATTGCCACAGCCGCAGGAGCTTCCCGGTCCGAATGCTGACATCTGGGATTGGCAGATGAAGGGGGTTTGCCGGGGCGTCGATTCGTCGATGTTCTTCCACCCCGACGGTGAGCGCGGCCGGGCCCGCGCTCAGCGTGAGATGCGGGCCAAGGAGATGTGCCGGCGTTGTCCTGTGATCGCACAATGCCGTTCACACGCACTCGCCGTCGGAGAGCCGTACGGCATCTGGGGCGGCCTGAGCGAATCCGAGCGTGAGCTGCTGCTCAAGCGCGGGATTCGCCGCAGCGCCTAGAGCCAGACCTGAACGGAGGGCCCACCCCGGCTTGTCGCCACCGGGGTGGGCTCTTCGCCCTTGCGGCACAATATGTGTGAGTGCTGCGAGGTTCCTGTGAGGCCGGGCCATGCCGCTTCGCGGGGAGTATGCCGCCAGGATTCGGGGTAGCCCATCGTCACCAGGCACCGCGGTCGCCGTCTGGCACCCACTCCCCCGAGGAATCGCCATGCGCGCCACACTGATGTACGAAGCCGGCGATGTCCGCGTCGAGACGGTCCCAGACTCCGTCATCAAACACCCGACCGACGCACTGGTACGCATCACCGCGTCGTGCATCTGCGGCAGCGATCTGCACCCGTATCACCACATGCCCGCCACCGACCCACCGGCGCGCATGGGGCACGAGTTCATCGGAGTCGTCGAGGATGTCGGGTCGGACGTCGGCACCGTCAAGCCCGGGGACCTGGTGGTCTCGCCGTTCGCCGTCTCCGACAACGTGTGCGAGTACTGCCACGACAACCTGCACACCTCCTGCTCGCATCCGGACGCGAACTTCTGGGACGGCATCCCCGACGAGGGTGCACAGGCCGAAGGCATCCGCGTGCCGCTCGCCGACGGCACCCTGGTGAAACTGCCCGTCGCGCCGGACTCGGCACTCATGCCCTCGCTGCTCACCCTGGCCGACGTCTACGGCACCGGGTTCCACGCCGCCAGAATGGGCGGGGTGGGCCCCGGCAAGCGGGTGACCGTGATCGGGGACGGCGCGGTGGGACTGCTGGCGGTGCTGTCCGCCAAACGACTCGGCGCCGAGCAGATCATCCTCATGGGACATCACCGCGACCGCACCGACCTGGGCCGCGAATTCGGCGCCACCGACGTCGTGGCCGAGCGCGGCGAGGAAGGGATCGCCAGAGTCCGTGACCTCACCGGCGGCGAGGGCACCCACGCTGTGCTCGAAGCAGTCGGGTACATGCCTGCGTATCAGCAGGCCCTGGGCGTCGTCCGGCGTGGCGGGGTGATCAGCCGGGTCGGGGTGCCCCAGTACGAGGAGGCGCCCATCGGATTCGGCAGCCTGTTCCGCCACAACATCCGCCTCGCCGGCGGGCCCGCCCCGGTGCGCGCCTACATCGAAGAGCTGATGCCCGACATCCTCGACGGCACGCTCGAACCCGGTCGGGTGTTCGACACGGCCACCGATCTGGACGGCGTACCCGACGGATACCGGGATATGGACGAGCGGCGCAGCCTGAAAGTGCTCGTAAACGTGTGACGCAGCTGCGCTCGCGATGTCTATCCTCTCAGCGAACGGAAATGCCATGGCGGTCGGAGCCATTTCGACTGTCGCGGAGCATCTTTCGCGATACTGGGCAACATCGGTGAGCGCTTCGTGACGATGTCGGCCGGGCTATTGCCGCAGGTCATTTCCCGGTGCTAGCCTCGATTCGTCAGGAGCCTTCTCCGCGACCGACGACTTGCCGCCGCCGCGCCGCGCCTGGGTCACCGAAGTTCGATGAAAAGTGTTGCTGCACAGGAATTTCAGCTGCAGCGTGAGTAGGCGGCCGGCAGCGGAACGGCAGCCATCCCACTAGTTTGCCGCATGTCCCGAAGCAGGGAAGGGCCTCCGGAATGGCCGTCAGCACACAAAACCACGCCACCAGCGATTCCCACGACCGGGCCGACCAGCTGACCCTGGTGTCGCGGCTGCGGTCGGCGTTCCCCGAACTGCCGGACGCCCCCACCGCGGACATGCTCGACCACCCCCGGATCAAGGCGTACCTCAAACCGGTGCACGACGTGGGCGGGGAACCCGACGCCCCGATCAAGTTCGAGAACAAGCAGTACGAGCAGTGGGAAGAGCTGACGTACATCATGTGCGAGGTCCTCGGCTGGCGCGGCATCTGGATGTCCGAGGAACGCCGCAGGATCGGCAACGTGGACGTCGGCCGCGCACAGTATCTCGGGCTCCCCTACTACGCACGGTGGTTGGTGTCGGTGGCCCGGGTGCTGGTGGAGAAACACCTCATCACCCTCGGCGAACTCGGCGATCGCATGGCCGAGGTCCAGGAGCGCTACGCGGGCGGGCTCGACGGCAAGAAGATCGAGGCGCAGCCGAAGTCCGAGGGAGACGGCGCCGATGTGAAGCGCAACGAGCACCACATCAAGGCGGTCGGCATCGGCGATCCGCAGATCTACGCCGGTACGGCGGGCGAGCCGGGATTCGCCGTCGGCGACAGTGTCGTGGTGCGCGACACTCCGGTCATCTTCTACACCCGGACCCCCGAGTACGTGCGCGGCGCCACCGGACGGATCGCGAAGGTCTCCTATGAGAGCCCGGCCGCCGAAGACGAGACCTGGGGCCGCACCGACGCCCCCGCGGAATGGTTCTACATCGTCGAGTTCGACATGCCGGACCTTTTCTACGGCTACGCCGGAGCGGCGCACGACAAGTTGCGCACCGAAATACCGCAGCGCTGGCTGGCGCCGGCGAACTGAATCAGACTGCTGTCGAGAGGGTTTCAACGATGAGCGACGACCACAACCACGATCACGGCCACGACCACGCCCGCACCGTCAAGCCGATGGTGGACGAAATCACCGACTTCGAGGTGCTGGAGATCGCGTTGCGCGAACTGTGCATCGAGAAGGGCATCTTCACCGCCGAGGACCACCGGCGCTTCACCGAGTTCTCCGAACAGATCGGTCCCACCCCGGCCGCACGTCTGGTCGCGAAATCGTGGCTTGATCCGGACTTCAAGAATCTGGCCCTGACCGATGCGCTGACCGCCAGCAAAGAGGTCGGCGTCGATTGGCTGCAGCCCACCGGGTTCGGCACACCGAGTGACTTCGTGGCATTCCAGGTGCTCGAAGACACCCCCACCCTGCACAACGTCATCGTGTGCGGGCTCTGCTCGTGCTACCCGCGGCCCATCCTGGGCAACTCGCCCGAGTGGTATCGCACACCCAACTACCGCCGCAGGCTCATCCGCTGGCCCCGCGAGGTGCTCGCGGAGTTCGGCCTCTACCTGTCCGACGACGTCGCCGTGCGTGTCGAGGACTCCAACCAGAAGCACCGATTCATGGTGATGCCGATGCGGCCGGAGGGCACCGACGGCTGGACCGAGGACCAGCTGACGGAGATCATCACGCGCGACTGCCTGATCGGTGTGGCGCTGCCGAAACCCGGTGTCACGTCCAACGTCATCGTCGACACCCGGCCCGCCCTGCATCCCTAGGACAGCACATGACCTCCGAGGAACTCTCCCATCCGGTCGAGCGTGTCGAGAGCCCGACGCTGAGCCAGATCGTGGAGCGCAACCAGGTGTGGCCGGTGATGGCCGCCAAGTACAACGTCGAGAATCCGGTCCCCCCGTGGAAGACCAGCCTCGACGGGCTGTGCGAGGCCCTCGACCACGCCGCGTGCGACGCCGACGTGCCGGACTTCAAGGAACGCCGGGACGAGGAGGACCTCCTGACTGCGACGCGCTACGCCGACCTGCCGTACCCGGAGAGCCAACTCGTCGCGCTGGCCCACTCGCTGCTCGCACGGGGCGTCATCGACGACGAGGACCTGCGCCGGCGGATGTCCGGCATCAGAACCCGGCTGGAGGCCTGACCTTCCGGCGCACGCCGTCAGTCGCGCCGGGCCAGCTCGCGCAGCACCGCGCTGGTGGCCGTCCAGTCCATGCACTTGTCGGTGACCGACTGCCCGTAGGTCAGCGGACGCGCCTCGGGCGCTTGCGCACCGGCGACGAGAAAGCTCTCCAACATCACGCCGCTGACCGGCAGGCCGTCGCGGACCAGCTGTGCCACCTCGGCGGCCACCCCGGCCTGACGCACGTGGTCCTTCCCGGAGTTCGCGTGGCTGCAGTCGATCACCACGCGGCCGGGCAGTCCGGCGGCGGTCAGCTTGGCGACCGTCGCGCGCACCGACTCCGCATCGGAGTTCGGTCCCCCGGTGCCGCCGCGCAGGATCACGTGGCAGTCGTCGTTGCCCTCGGTGCTCACCAGCGCACCGCGGCCGAGGTCGTCCATGCCGAAGAAGACATGCTGGGCGGCAGCGGCTTTCACGCCGTCCACGGCGACCTGGATGTTGCCGTCGGTGCCGTTCTTGAACCCGACCGGCATCGACAGCCCGGACGCCAGCTGGCGGTGCACCTGCGACTCGGTGGTGCGGGCACCGATCGCGCCCCACGCCACGGCGTCGGCGATGTACTGCGGGCTGGTCGGCTCCAGGAACTCGCAACCGACCGGCAGGCCGATGTCGATGATGTCGAGCAGCAGTTGCCGGGCGGTCCGGAGACCCCGCGCGACGTCGAAGGTGCCGTCCATCCCGGGGTCGTTGATGAGCCCCTTCCACCCGGTGGTGGTGCGTGGCTTCTCGAAGTAGACCCGCATCACGATCTTGAGCCGACCGTCGAGCTCACCGGCGACCTCGGCGAGCCGGGCCGCGTAGTCCAGCGCAGCGGCGGGGTCGTGCACCGAGCACGGGCCCACCACGACCAGCAGCCGGTCGTCGCGTCCGGCCAGGATGTCGGCGATCTCCTCGCGGTCCCGGGCCACCCGTTCGGCGCGGCGGGCACCGAGCGGGAACTCGGCGAGCACGTCGTGCGGGCTGGGGATCTCGCTGAACCTGCGGATGCGCCGGTCCGACGTCGCGGGTGCGGTCACGGTCTGGGCGGAAGCCATTGTGTTGGTGCCTTTCTTGGTTCGGGCACCGAGGGTGAAAATGTCCGGCGCCCTTTAATGACGAAAGGCAGCGACCGAGTGGTCACTGCCTGGGCTCCGGGAGGATGCGTGCTTAGTGCCGCGCTTTATCGGCTCCGCCCGGAGCCTCGATAAAGCGCCAGTAGCCGGCGCGCATACGGATGTTCACGTCGACGACCATACACCGGCCGCTGTGCCGTCGGCCACCGCCCCTGGGAGAACCGCACCCTGCCAGCGCGGCGGCGGCCGGATTACGTTGCGGAGATATGACCTCCACACATTCGATGACCAGGAATTTCACCCTCCTACTGGGCGCCGCCGTCGTCTCTGCGGGGTGCGCAGCCAGTCACGCCGCGCCGCCCGACGCACCCGGCAACGCCGACATCGTGCGCGACGGCCTCGCCCGCGGTGTCGGCGGAGCCGACACGTTCTACGCGTTGCTCGCCGAGGACGTGCGGTGGACGGTGGCCAGGGCGACGCCTCGGACCTACACCTCACGCCAGGAGTTCCTCGACGTTGCCGCCGCGCCGATCGTGGACCGGCTGACCGGACCCATCCAGGCCGAGGTGCACGAGATCCTCGCCGACGACGACCGCGTCATGGCGCGGTGGCGGGGCACCGCGACCGCGCGGGACGGTCACCCCTACGTCAACGAGTACAACTGGGTGATGACTCTGGAGGGCGGCCAGGTCACCGACGTCGTCGCCTATCTCGACTTGGTCGTGCTCGACGAACTGATCGAGCGGGTGCCCCTGCCGTCCTGACGTCCGGTTTGGCGGCCGGGTTCAGCGGCAAACCGGCACGGCATGAGCGCACCGTCCCATGATCCCGCCGAGGACCCCGACAACGAGGCCACTGAGCGTCAGCGCTGGCTGTCGGCGGTCACCGAAGACCCCCGCACCGGGACGCAACATCACGCCGCGGCCGAGGTGATCGCTCACCAACCGTGCGTGCCCCGGGAGCACATCTCTGCAGCCGAGGAGCTGGTCCAGATGGGACTGGCCTGGCGCAACGAACTCGACGGGGAGTTGTCCTACACGCCGATCGATCCGGCGGGCAAGCCGGCCTGAGTCCTTACGCGCTGCCACGACGGTTCACCCCACCGGATCGAGACCGAAGACCTGCACCGGTGCCGACTTCCCCTTCAGGGCGAAGAACCCGCGCTCGGTGAGTCCGGCCGGCCGGCCGGCCAGGGCGCCGACGCTGGTGCCGGTGAGAAGGATCGTGTCACCGGTCGTCTTGGTCAGCTGCTCGACGCGGGCTGCGACGTTGACCGTGTCGCCGATCAACGTGAACTCGAGTTTTCCGCCGCCGCCGATCGTGCCGGCGATGACCAGCCCGGTGTTGATCCCGACACCGATGCGCAACTCGTCGTCGAACCGCTCGCCCACCTGGCGATGGATCAAGACGGCGGCGCTCAGCGCTTTGTCGGCGTGGTTGGCCAGGTCGTTGGGGGCGCCGAAGATGGCCAACGCACCGTCGCCGAGGAACTTGTTGACGTGGCCACCGGCGTCCACGACCGCCGGGACCACGATCCCGAACAGGTCGTTGAGCCGTGCGACGGTGTCCTCGGCGGAGTTCACCTCGGCGAACGGGGTGAAATCCCGGATGTCGACGAACATCACCGTCACTTCCCGGCGCTCGCCGCTGAACACGTCGTCGCCCTGCTCCAGCAGTCGGGCCGCGAGATCGGGATCGACGTAGGTACCGAAGGCGGCGTGAAGACGCCGCCGCTCGGCCAGGCCCGCCTGCATTCGGTTGAACGACGCCGCCAGGGCACCGAGGTCGTCGTCCTGCACCACCGGCAGTCGTCGGCTGATGTCACCAACGGCGACGCGGCGGGTTCCCGCGGCGAGATCTCGAAGTGGCTGCAGCAGAGGGGAATACGCGGCCCACATGGAGGGCCCGACGACGAGCACCAGGACTCCGCCGATCACCAGGGCAAGGATGGGGCCGTGCCGGCCCATCTCGAACACCGCGCCCATGATCGCGCCGGCGACGGCGAACGCGAACCCCACGGCGAGCATGGCGGTGTTCGTCCACGTGGCGAACGCGGGCCGGGATTGCGGCAGGCCGTCACCGATGTCGGTGTCTGCGGCGATCGCCGCTCGCGCGGGCCGCAACGTCGCCTCGACGAAACTGTGCAGCGTGATCAGTTGACCGGCAGTCCCGGCGATGGCGCCGAGAAGGGCGTACTCGAGCAGCCTCGACCCGCGCGCTCCGGCGATCATCCCCAGCACCACGAACAGCGAGCCGATGCACACACCGGTGACGACCATCCCGCGCACGGTCAGCTTGCGGCCGTAGGTGTAGGTGGCACGCAGTGCGTCAGCGCGGTCGACGTCATCGCCTGCGGCCCAGCGTTGGATGAGACGGACCTCCTTGCCGTGCGGGAAGATCACCACATACAGGTAGACGAGTACGGCGGCGACGGTGACGGCGGCCGCCTCGAGGTAGCGGCCGGACCTCTCGAACGCGATGATCCCGACCGACCAGGCGAGATAGACGGGCAGTGCCAGAGGCAGCGTGATCGCCCAGCACGCCCACGCGTACCGGGGTCCGTACCGCTCCCAAGCCCACTGCCAGATGCGATCCATGGATCAACGAAACACCCGTGACGACGAATCGGAGGGGTTTCTCCGTCGCTCACCTCGGGGCGGACACGAAAACGCCCCCGGCCGGAACCGGGGGCGTTTTCGTGTCCGGTGTCAGCGACACCGGCGCCGTGGAACTAGATGCAGACGAATCCGCTGACGTTCCCGTACGGGCTGGTCGCGGTGATGCACGCGTCGACTCCCCGCACGTCGTTACCGGCCCACTTGGCGTGACGCGGGCCCTTGCCGGGATGCTTCCAGTCGTGGTGCGGCTTCTCGGCGAACCCGCCCCCCAGACCGACCGGTGCGGCACCTGCCGCGCCTGCTCCGACAAGGCCCGCAGCGCCCAGTCCGGCGGCCAGAACCGCTCCTGCAACAAGGTGATTCAGTTTCATGAATTCCTCTCTAGTGAGATTTCGAGCCTACCTAACAAACTCGCCGGGGCCACTCACCGGCCCGACACCCTCGACGAGAGACCCGACCCAAGTATGGCCGCGCCGTAAAGAACCCCTGCTCAGCCGGTACATTGATAGCCACGATCGCCGTTTCGAAACCCCAAGAACCAGGCCATAATTGACTGCCCCGAAAATGGCGACGATGGCCATTGCTACCCCCCGATCGGGTGGTCGCTGTACTCGGGATAGCTCGGCAGGCATCCGCGCGCACGCGCCAGCGGGGCCAGCACCGGACCGAGTCCCGATGCCGTCTCGATATGCGTGTGCTAACGACACCAACTGGAGGAAGCTGGGCATCTGCGTCCTCGGATCGACCTTTCCGTCTCTGGCGAGTCCGACCCGCCGGGTGCCATCTCGATTCTCACCTTCAGGAACGCACCGCCGTTGTCGCAGCGGTTTCGAGGAAGGTGAGCCGCTCTCCACTGAGCGGATGCTCGATCGTCTCGCCCACACGTGCCATGCCCGCCCCGCTGACTGCGCAATCAGATGATTGAAAAGTATCGACCACCCGTCGCGGGTTGTCACTTGTTGCCACGACAACGAAAACACTCTGGTCCCAACAGGACCGGGGTCTCGCGTAACTCAACGATCGAAGGTGCTGACGGCGGAGCCATGCCCGGCCCGCAGTGGCCAACCGAGACAAAACACCCCCGGTCGCAGCGACCGGGGGTGTTTTGCAGAGCTACGAACTAGTGGGCGTGCCCGTGGCCGTGGCCATGGCCGTGGCCGTCGTCCTCGGCCTCGACCGGCTTTTCGACGATCGCGGTCTCGGTGGTCAGGATCATGCGGGCCACCGACGCCGCGTTGACCACTGCCGAGCGCGTCACCTTCACCGGGTCGATGACGCCGTCGGCGATCAGGTCGCCGTACTCCAGCGTCGCGGCGTTGAAGCCGTGTCCGGCAGGCTGTTCGCCGACCTTGTTCACCACGACCGCTCCGTCGAGTCCGGCGTTGGTGGCGATCCAGTACAGCGGCGAGGACAGTGCGGCAGAGAACACGTCGACGCCGAGGGCCTCGTCACCGGACAGCTCCGAGCGGAGCTTCTCCAGCGACTTGCGGGCCTGCACCAGCGCGGCGCCGCCGCCGACGACGATGCCTTCCTCCACAGCGGCTTTCGCGGCTGCGACGGCGTCCTCGACGGCTTCCTTGCGCTTCTTCAGGTCGGTCTCGGTGGCCGCGCCGACCTTGATCACCGCAACGCCACCGGCGAGCTTGGCCAGTCGCTCTTCGAGCTTCTCGCGATCCCAGTCGGAGTCGGAAGCCTCAATCTCGGCGCGCAGCTGAGACTTGCGTCCCTCGATGGCCTCCTGAGTGCCACCGCCGTCGACGATGACCGTGCTGTCCTTGTCGACCACGACACGGCGGGCCGTGCCGAGCACGTCCAGACCCGCCTCGCGCAGCAGCAGGCCGACGTCGGGGTTGACGACCTGGCCGCCGGTGACGACCGCGAGGTCGTCCAGGAATGCCTTACGGCGGTCGCCGAAGAACGGCGCCTTGACCGCGACAGCCTTCAGCGTCTTGCGGATCGCGTTGACGACAAGCGTCGAAAGCGCCTCACCCTCAACGTCTTCAGCGACGATCAACAGCGGCTTACCTGCCTCGGCGACCTTCTCCAGCAGCGGCAGCAGGTCGGGCAGCGAGCTGATCTTCTCGCGGTGCAGCAGGATCAGTGCGTCTTCGAGCACCGCTTCCTGCAGGTCGAAATCGGTGACGAAGTAGGCCGACAGGAAGCCCTTGTCGAAGCCGACGCCCTCGGTGATCTCCAGCTCGGTGTCCATCGTCGAGGACTCTTCGACGGTGACGACGCCGTCGGTGCCGACCTTGGTCATGGCCTCGCCGACGAGTTCGCCGACCAGCTCGTCACGCGAGGACACCGTCGCGACCTGCGCGATGGACTTGGCGTCCTTGACCGGCGTCGCGGCGGCCAGCAGCGCCTCGGACACGGCATCGGCGGCCTTGGAGATGCCGAGGCCGAGCGAGATGGGGTTGGCGCCGGCAGCGACGTTGCGCAAACCTGCCTTGACCATGGCCTGAGCCAGCACGGTGGCGGTGGTGGTGCCGTCGCCGGCGACGTCGTTGGTCTTGGTGGCCACCGACTTGACCAGCTGTGCACCGAGGTTCTCGAAGGGATCCTCGAGGTCGATGTCGCGCGCGATCGTCACGCCGTCGTTGGTGACGGTCGGCCCGCCCCAGGACTTGGCGAGCACCACATGGCGGCCGCGCGGGCCGAGCGTCACCTTGACCGCGTCGGCGAGCTTGTCGACGCCGATCTCCATAGCGCGACGCGCGGTTTCGTTGAACTCAATCTGCTTACTCATGTATGTCTTTCCTAGGAACGGGTGAAACGCGCACCGCCCCGGACATCACCGGTAGATGCGGGACGTCCGGGGCGGAACACGATTCGTTTACTTGGAGACGACAGCCAGCACGTCGCGGGCCGAGAGGATCAGGTACTCCTCGCCGTTGTACTTGATCTCGGTGCCGCCGTACTTGCTGTAGATGACGACGTCGCCCTCCGACACGTCCAGGGGAATCCGCTTCTCGCCGTCCTCATCCCAGCGGCCGGGGCCAACTGCGACGACGGTGCCTTCCTGCGGCTTCTCCTTGGCGGTGTCGGGGATGACCAGACCGGAAGCGGTCGTGGTCTCGGCCTCGTTGGCCTGAACGAGGATCTTGTCCTCGAGTGGCTTGATGTTCACGCTCGCCACGATGGAGCCCCTTCACTGATGTAGGTGTATGTACTCAGCGGTCGTTCCCCTGCCTCGCGCCGTCGTCGCGGGTGTCGACACAAGGCTGAAGCGACTGCCGCCTAGCACTCTATACAGGAGAGTGCTAGCACTCAAGGTCGGGGCCTGTTTCTTCTGCCAGGGGCGAAACTCGCACACAGACGACGAGAGGCACCCCCGGGGGATAGGGGTGCCTCTCGCCGTGGATCGGTGGGTTACTTGACGTCGAGGTAGTAGACGCTGCCGGTGGTGGTGTTCTGGTAGGTGCGGTTGTTGAAGTCGTCGCGCACGGTGGAGCGGATGTCACCGCCCTTGTTGATGCCGACGATGCTGGCCTGGCTCAGCGGGGTGTCCGAGAGCCGGTTGACCACCACGCGGTGCCCCTGGGCTTCGAGCTGGCTGATGGTGGCATCGACATTCGAGCCGTTCGGTGCGGCGGCAGCCGGTGCGGCCAGTCCGAGGACTGCCGCGCCCAGGCCGGCGGCGAAAGCGGTGGCGATGGTGAGGTTCTTCATTGGTCTCAACTTCTTCCCTGGCGGTGATGACTTCGTGCTGCTCTGCTGCGTTCAACCCGTCCGGTCAGCGCAATGATCTCAATTGGCAGGAATTGAATGGTCGGCTGGCAGAAACCCACCACCGCAGACCGCACCCGGGTCGCGATAGTGCGTGAAATCACCTCTGGGAACGGGGTTTCGGCGCTCGACATCGGCTGCGCGGACAGCAGAACCGCAGCCGCCGAGATTGCCACTACGTCGCCCGAATGCCCGGAAACGCCTCCGGGGATGCAATTTCGGTGCTCGGTATGTGACAGGGCCACCCCCTTCTAAGGAGGTGGCCCTGTCACCCGGGAAGCTCTGTCGGGTTACTTGACGTCGACGTAGTAGATGCTGTTGCCGGTCTTGGTGTTCTGGTAGGTGCGGTCGTTGAAGTAGTCGCGGGTGGTCGAGCGGATGTCGCCACCCTTGTTGATCCCGACGACACTGGCTTCGCTCAGCGGAGCGTCCGAGAGCCGGTTGACGACCACGCGGTGGCCCTGGGCTTCGAGCTGGCTGATGGTGGCATCGGCGTTGGAGCCCGACGGTGCGGCAGCAGCCGGGGCAGCCAGTCCGAGGACTGCCGCACCCAGGCCGGCGGCGAACGCGGTGGCGATGGTGAGGTTCTTCATTGATCTCAACTTCTTCCCTGGCGGTGTATTGCTCTGTGCTTCTGATGGCTAGAACCGGCAGGTCAGCGCAATAATTTCAGCTGGCAGAAATTGGCCGCACCGGTGGCAGAAACCCGTCACTGCTGTCAGTACACCCCGATATACTCGAACACATGTTCGACAATTCGGGGGTCCCGGAGCCCGAGCAGCTGGCCGGGTTGTCGGCGGCGGAGTTGGTCGATGCCGCCCGGGCCAGTGCCCGCGCCGAGAACGCCGCATGCGCCCGGAAGTTGGCGGTGATGGCCGAACTGTTCATCCGCCGCACCGACCTGCCCGCCGGAGACCGCGAGCTGTGGTGGATCGACCCCGACGCCGCGGTCACCGCCGAACTGGGCTCCGCCCAGCACATCACCGCCGGCCTGGCTTCGGCTCAAGCCCACCGCGGTGTGGCATTACGGGACCGGCTGCCGAAGGTGTTCGCGCTGTTTCTGGCCGGCCAGATCAGCGAGATGCTGGTCCGGGCCATCGTCTGGCGCACCTACCTGATCACCGACCCGACGGTGATGGCTGCCGTCGATGCGGAGCTGGCCGCCGAGATCAGCGGCTGGGGAGCGAAGTCGGTGACCAAGACCGAGATCGAGATCGACGCGCTGGTGGCCCGCCACGACCGCGACGCGGTGCGCACCAAAAAAGAATCCGTCATCGAACCCGCAGTCCAGTTCGGCAGCCCCACCGATCCGCCCGGGTTCACCACCCTGTGGGCGCGACTGTTCGCCGGGGACGCCGCCATCGCCGAACAACTGATGGACCAGATGGCGTTCAGCGTGTGCGAAGACGACCCCCGCAGCCTCGACCACCGCCGCGCCGCGGCCATCACCGCCCGCCTGACCGGCAACACCACGCCCACCACCCTGGCCTGCGGCTGCGACAACACCACCTGCCCCGGCACCGACCACCCCCGACCGGTCCGCGACACCACCCTCTACATCCTCACCGACCCCACCCCCGACACCCCCGAGAACACCGCTGGCGCCGAGGAGACCCGCGGCGCCGAGGCCCCCGGCGCCAACAAGGAAAGCAAGAACGACGCCGGTTCGGACACCGACAACCGCGAGAGCGGCGGCGTCGACGAGGATGGCGCCGAAGAGCCTGACATCGAAGCGGCCGGCGGCGAAGAGCCTGCTACCCAGGAGGCGGCCCCCGCGCCGCGGACCAGGCCGGCCTATATCTTCGGGGCCGGGCTCACCCCGACCCGGCTGCTGGCCCAGATGTGCGAAGGCGCCCGGATCCGCCCGCTCATCCACCCCGGAATGTCCGGACCCGAACCGCGCTACACCCCGTCGCGGGCGCTGGCCGAGTTCATCCGCTGCCGAGACCTCACCTGCCGCTTCCCCGGCTGCGACGCCCCGGCCACCCTGGCCGACATCGACCACACCGTGCCCTACCCGCTCGGACCCACCCACGCCTCAAACCTCAAAGCCCTGTGCCGTTTTCACCACTTACTGAAAACGTTCTGGACCGGCGCCACCGGATGGCGCGACCGCCAATACCCCGACGGCACCGTCGTCTGGACCGCACCCACCGGCCACACCTACACCACCCACCCCGGCAGCCGCCTGCTGTTCCCCGCCCTCTGCACACCCACCGGCACGTTGTGGACCGGCGACCCACCCGAACAGGTGATCAGCGACCACCGCGGTGCCATGATGCCCCGACGTCGAAACACCCGCGCCCACAACCGGGCCCGATCGATCGAGGCCGAGCGTCGGCGCAATCGCAAGCAACGCGCACCAGACAGCGAGAGCACGCGAGCACACCCTGAACCACGCAGTCATACCCCGTGGGAATCAGCCACCGGATGGCGTGAACCCGACTACGGAGACGACCCTCCGCCGTTCTGACCGAGGCGGCCGAGGTCCATCATCAAGTGGTCGGAAACGTCCCCGACCATCTCCACATCGACTGTGCGCGAAGTGAAGCACCAGCCTTCCGCGTCGCGGGCGAACGTGTCGGCGTACCGCCCCACCACGATCGGCGCGAGCGCGACCACGTCGGTGCACTGCACTACACAGAACGTCGAGCGCGCGACGGCGGTGTCGCCATCGATGTCCACGATCGGATTCAACACCAGATGCCTTGTGCGCGGGGTGTTCCCGTGTTCGGGAAACCGGCGTGTGGTGGCGGCGAACAAGCCCGCGACAGCGTCGGCGCCCGCGACACCCATGAAGTGGCCCCGTCCGAGAAGCTCACCGACTCCGTCGAAGTCGCCTGCGTCGATCAACTCGGCGTAGCGGTACAACAGTTCGGTGATCGCCAGCTTGTCTGACAGACTCACGCCACCTGCCCCTGCACCACCGGCAGTCCCGGATCACTGGCCGCGTCCAACGGCGACGGCTCCGCCCCCGCGGCGATCAGGTGCGCCGCGAACGACGCGATCATCGCGCCGTTGTCGGTGCACAGCCGCGGCCGCGGGATCCGCAGAGTCATCCCGGCCTCCTCACACCGCTGCAGCGCCAGTTCGCGCAGCCGCGAGTTCGCCGCCACTCCCCCGGCGATCAGCAGCGTCGACACCCCGAGTTCCTTGGCCGCCCGCACCGCCTTCGCGGTCAGCACGTCAGCGACCGCCTCCTGGAACCCCGCCGCCACATCGGCCTGGGACGCCTCCGGATGCCGCTCGACATATCGCGCCACCGCCGTCTTGAGCCCAGAGAAGCTGAACGCGTACGGGTCGTCGCGCGGACCCGTCATCCCCCGCGGAAAGGTGATCGCAGCCGGATCGCCCTCGCGCGCAAGCTCATCAAGCACCCGGCCGCCCGGATACCCCAGCCCCAGCAGCCGGGCGATCTTGTCGTACGCCTCACCCGCCGCGTCGTCGACCGTGGCGCCCAACTCGACGATCGGTTCCCCTAGCGACCGCACATGCAGCAGATTCGTGTGCCCACCCGACACCAGCAGCCCGATGCTCTCCGGCAGCGGACCGTGGTCGTACACGTCTGCGGCCAGATGCCCGCCGAGGTGGTTGACCGCATAGAACGGCACCTGCCACGCCGCCGCGTACGCCTTGGCCGCGGCCACCCCCACCAGCAGCGCACCGGCCAACCCCGGCCCAATCGTTGCGGCGACCACGTCGGGCTTGGTCACCCCGGCCGTCTCCAACGCACGCCGCATCGTCGGCCCCAACGCCTCCAGGTGCGCACGTGAGGCGATCTCGGGCACCACACCGCCGAACCGGGCGTGCTCGTCGACGCTGGAGGCCACCTCGTCGGCCAGCAGCGTCACCGTCCCGTCGTCGCCGAGTTCGGCAATGCCGACGCCGGTCTCGTCGCACGAACTCTCGATGGCCAGGATGATCATGGCTTCTCCCGTTTCATGGTGTACGCATCCGCGCCGCTGACCCGGTAGTACCGTTTGCGCACACCGACTCTCACGAAGCCTTCGCTCTCGTAGAGCGCGATCGCCGCGGCGTTGTCGGTGCGCACCTCCAGGTAGATCGCCCCGTCGCCGGCATAGTCGATCAGCCGGGCGAGCATGCCCCGCCCGATGCCCTTGCCCTGATAGGCCGGATCCACCCCCACGGTGTGGATCTCGTACTCATAGGGCGTGAACCGGCCCAGGCGCGCGATGCCCGCATACCCGACCAGCTTGTCCTCCACCCGCGCCGCGACGTAGTGGTTGTGGTTGGCGGCCAGTTCGGCAACGAAAGCGCGCTCCGGCCACGGGTCGTCGCCGTCGAACAACTGGGCTTCCAGCTCCGCACACCGCGCGGCGTCCGCCGGCGTCAGCAGCCCGTACTCGACAGTCACCGCGACACCGCCTGCGACGGTTTGGCGTCCGGCCTGCGCAGGTACAGCGGCACCAACGGAGCGGGATCCGCGACCCAATCATCCACTGCGGCAACCAGACCCGCCGCCGTCGGATACACCGGAGCCAGCCGGGGCAGCGCGAACATCGCGGCGTGCTCCGGTGACCCTGCCACCGAGTCGGCCCCCGGAGGCACATCGGCGGCAGCGTTGACCGCAGGCCCGTCGAACCGTCGCCCATCGCGGTAACGCGCCCAGTACACCTCGCGGCGGCGGGCATCGGTGACGACCAGGACATCGCCGGACGTACCGACCGCGATCGCATCCAGGGTGCACACCCCGCGCACGGGGACACCGAGCGCATGCCCGAAGGCCGCCGCCGTCGCCATCCCGACCCGCAGACCGGTGAACGGACCGGGGCCACAACCCACCACCACGGCGTCGAGCTGATCGACCGTCACGCCCGCGATACGCAGCGCGTCAACGACGTTCGGTGTCAACCGCTCGGCGTGCGCCCTGGCGTCCACGGTGACCTGCTCGGCCAGCACCTCGACCTCGTCACCGTCCACCCGCACGACCCCGGCCGTCACCGCGGGGGTGGCCGTGTCGATCGCCAACACGAGTCTGCTCATGGCCTGCTCCACTGCCAGATCGCGGTCCGCGCATCGGTGTCGGCCGTCCGCTCCAGCCGGATGTCGAGGTGGCTGTCCGACAGCCTTTCGGCCAGGCCCTCGCCCCACTCGACGACCACCACGGCGTCGTCGAGATCGGTGTCGAGGTCCAGCGAATCCAGTTCGGCGAGCAGGTCGACCGACTCCTGGTCGAGCAGCCGGTACAGGTCGACGTGCACCATCGCCGGTGCGCCGTCGCGCCGCGCCGGGTGCACCCGGGCCAGCACGAACGTCGGCGACACCACCGGGCCCTCCACATCCAGGGCCTGCGCTATCCCCTTGGCCAGCACTGTCTTTCCCGCACCCAACGGCCCCGACAGCACGACGACGTCGCCGGCGCGCAGCTGTCGGCCCAGCCTGGCGCCCAGCGCAATCGTGTCGTCGACGCCGAGCAGTTCGATGTTGCCCGCGCGATCATCCATGGGACCGGATCCGCTCCTTCACCCGACGAGTCAGTGCCACCAGCTTCGACGGCGTGGCCCGCTCCACCAGACGCACCAGCGCGTCGTTGATGACCTCCGGCCGCTCCAACTGGACCAGATGCCCGGCGCCGCCGACGATCACGAGCTCGGACTTGCTCAGCGCCGACGCCATCTCCCTGGAGTACTCCACCGGCGTCAGCAGATCGCGATCACCGCACGCGATCAGCGTCGGCACCTTGCCCAGCGTCTCCAGCGCGGCGGTCTCGTCGTGCACCTCGAGCGCGTGCAGGAACTCCACCAGCGTGGTGACCGGGGTGTCGTGCATCATCCGCTCGGAGAACGCCACCACGCTGGGGCTGATCTTCTCGTCGCCGTAGGACGCCGCGCGCAGGATCGGCGCGATCACCTTCCGCGCGGCGCCTCGGCTGCGGTGCACCACCTTCGGTGCGTACCTCGCCGCGAAGCGCACCGCCTCCAGCGCCGGGTTGCGCAGGATCTCGCCCACCGGCGAGCGTGAAACCCCTTCGGCCGCAGACGCGATCAATGCGACGCCGACCACGCGCGTCGGATAACGCTGCGGGTACTGGCGGGCGTGCGAGAGCACGGTCATCCCGCCCATGGAATGTCCGACCAGCACCACGGGCCCCTTCGGCGCCATCACCGCCAGCACGCTCTCCAGATCCTGGCCGAGCTGTTCGACGGTGTAGGTCCGCGGCGGGGCCTCGCCGGACAGGCCGTGCCCACGCTGGTCGTAGAACACCATCCGAACCTGATCGCCCCACTGCTCGGTCAGGCGGTCACGCTGGAAGTGGAACGACCCCATCCGCAGCGAGAACCCGTGCGAGAACACCACGGTCAGCGGGGCGTCGGTGGGCCCCACCTCACGCACCGTCAGCGGAACCCCGTCCGGGGTGGTCACCACGCAGCCCCGGTCGGCGTCGAGGAGTTCGAAGTCCTCGTCCCGGTGCGGGTCCTCGGGTGTCACCCGGCGTCGGAGCGATCGCGCCACCGACACCCCGGCCGCGGACCCCACGGCGGCCACGCCTGCTGCGCCGGCGAGCCAACCCCGGCCCCGGCTCATCGCGGACCGCCCACATACGTGCGGCCGATCCGGCCCCGCGGGCTGGTCACCACCTCGTAGTTGATGGTGTCCAGCAGTTCCGCCCAGTCCTGCGCGGTCGGCTCACCGTCGGTGCCCGGCCCGAACAGGATCGCGTCGTCACCCTCCGCCACATCCACCCGGCCGGGACCGAGATCCACCACGAACTGGTCCATGCAGACCCGTCCCACATTCGGGTACCGGCGGCCGTTGATCGAGACCTCGAAGCGGTTACTCAGCGCGCGGAACACCCCGTCGGCATACCCGGCCGGGATCAGCGCCAGCGTGGTGTCCGCCAGCGCGGTCCAGGTGTGCCCGTAGGACACGGCGTCACCGGCGCGCACCGGCCGCACCTTCACCACCGGGCAGCGCACCGTCATCGCCGGGCGCAGCCCCATGTCCCCGCGCTCGGGGATCGGTGTCTGCCCGTACACCGCGATGCCCGGGCGCACCAGGTCGAACGCCAGGTCCGGGCGGGTCATCGTGGCAGGCGAATTGCTCAGGTGCACGACCTCGTACGCGACGCCGCGGGACCGCGCCGAGGCTGCCATCTCGGTCAGCCGACGCGCCTGCACGTCGTTGAACGGGTGATCGGGGGTGTCGCCGTGGGCCAGATGTGACATCAGCCCGCGCACCCGCACCGCGCCGTCGCTCTGCGCGCGGTGCAACGCGTCCACCACGGCCGGGTACTCGGCTTCCCCGACCCCGTTGCGGCTCAGCCCGGTGTCGACCTTGACCGTCACGTTCGCGGTGCGTCCGGTGCGCGCGACCGCGTCCAGGACGTCGTCGAGTTGGCGTCCCGAGGACACCGCCACGTCGACGTCGGCCAGCAGCGCGGGCGCGAAATCGGTGCCCGGCGGATGCAGCCAGGCCAGCACCCGGGCGGTGATCCCGTCACCGCGCAGCGCCAGCGCCTCCTGGAGGGTGGCGACACCCAGTTCGGCCGCCCCCGCGGCGAGCGCGGCCCGGGCCACCGCAGTGGCGCCGTGGCCGTACCCGTCGGCCTTGACGACAGCCATCACCGCCGCTGAACCGGCATGTTCGCGCAGCACAGCGACGTTGTTGGCGATCGCGTCCAGGTCGACGGTCGCGGTCGGCAGAGCCTGGGGCATTTTCTGAGTCATAGTCGGCGTGGTGGTCACTGCACGCGATTGTCCCAGGCGGGCGGTCAGTGGGCGAAATGCTGCTCATCGGAGAAGTCGCCGATGCCCACCTCGTCCAGCTTGCCGAGCACCTTCCGCAGGTCGTCGCGCAGCGCGCGGGCCAGGTTCGCCGAGAAGCCCTCACGGACCACCACCCGCAGCACCGCGACGTCGCTGGCGTTGTCGGGCATCGTGTAGGCGGGCACCTGCCAGCCGAAGCCGCGCAGCAGCGCCGAGATGTCGAACACGGTGAATTTGGTGCCCTCGACCAGCTTGAAGGCCACCACCGGGATCGCCGAGCCGTCGGAGATCACCTCGAAGACCGGCTGGCCGTCCGGGCCCGGCATCCCCTCCAGTTCGCGGGCCAGCCACTGCGCGGTGTCTGACAGGCTGCGCATCACCTGCGTGTACCCCTCGCGGCCCAGCCGCAGGAAGTTGTAGTACTGGCCGACCACCTGGTTGCCGGGCCGGGAGAAGTTCAGCGTGAACGTGGGCATGTCGCCGCCCAGGTAGTTGACCCGGAACACCAGTTCCTCGGGGAGATGCTCGGCGTTGCGCCACACCACGAAGCCGATGCCGGGGTAGGTCAGCCCGTACTTGTGGCCGCTGACGTTGATCGACGCCACCCGCGGCAGCCGGAAATCCCACACCACGTCCGGGTGCAGGAACGGCGCCACGAAGCCGCCGCTGGCCGCGTCGACGTGCACCGGAACGTCCAGACCCCGCTCGGCGGCCACGGTGTCGAGTGCGGCGCAGATCTCCCGGACGGGTTCGAACTCACCGGTGTAGGTGGTGCCCAGGATCCCGACCACCCCGATGGTGTTCTCGTCGACGGCGTCGACCACCTGCTCGGGGGTGATGACGTAGCGCCCCTTCTCCATCGGCAGATAGCGCGCCTCGACGTCGAAGTACCGGCAGAACTTCTCCCAGACCACCTGCACGTTGGAGCCCATCACCAGGTTCGGCGTGCGGGACTTCCAGTCCGCACCCGCCTTCTCCTGCTTGGCCCGCCAGCGCCACTTCATCGCCAGCCCGGCGAGCATGACCGCCTCGCTGGAGCCGACGGTGGACACCCCGATCGCGGTGGACGGGTCGTCGTCGCGCAGGTCCTCAGCGTGGAACAGGTCGGCGACCATGCACACGCAGCGCTGCTCGATCGCCGCGGTGACCGGGTATTCGTCCTTGTCGATCATGTTCTTGTCGAACGTCTCCGACATCAGCTGGTCGGCCTCGGGGTCCATCCAGGTGGTGACGAAGGTGGCGAGGTTCAGCCGTGAACTCCCGTCGAGCATCAGCTCGTCGTGGATGAACCGGTAGGTCTGTTCGGAGTCCATCGAGTCGTCGGGCAGCCGCAGGGCGGGCACCGGGGTGGTGGACATCCGGCCGGTGTAGGCGGGCATCAGCGACGAATGGCGGGAGACGTTGGGCATGGCTTCTTTCTAGAGGATGGAGCCCAGCGCTGTTCGCAGATGGGCCAGGATGCGCGACGACGACGTGGGCGCGGCGGCGGGTCCGGGGTCGCGGGCGGACAGGTTGGCGGCGCGGGCGTGCACGAATGCCGCGGCCGCGGCGGCCTCGTCGGCGGGTAGGCCCGCGGCCAGCAGCGCGCCGATGACACCGGAGAGCACGTCACCCGAGCCGGCCGTGGCGGCCCACGAATTCCCCGCGGCGTTGAGGTGCACCGGACCCCCAGGTGCCGCGACGACGGTGACGTTGCCCTTCAGCAGCACGGTGACGCCGAGCCGGTCGGCCAGCCTGCACGTGGCGCCGACCCGGTCGGCGCCCGGGGGTCCGCCGGCCAGGCGGGCGAACTCCCCGGCGTGCGGGGTCAGCACGGTGGGCGCGGCGCGGTCGGCGACGAGCTCGGGGTGCGCCGCCAGAATCGTCAGGCCGTCCGCGTCGACGATCACCGGCAGATCGCTCTCCAGCGCGAAGACCAGGGCCGCCGCGGCGCGCTCGTCGGTGCCGAAACCCGGGCCGACCACCCAGGCCTGCACCCGGCCCGCGGTCGTGTGGTCGGCGGTGGCGATCACCTCTGGCCAGTGCGAGACGACCTCCGCGGCGGCGGTTCCGGCGTAGCGGACCATCCCGGAGGTCGCGGCCACCGCGGCGCCGGTGCACAGGATCCCCGCACCCGGGTAGGTCGCCGAGCCGGCCATCACTCCGGTGACGCCCTGGCTGTACTTGTCGTCGTCGGGTCCCGGGACCGGCCAGCGGGCCGCGACGTCCTCGGCGTCGAACGCCCGCAGCGCGGTGGGGGCGAGGTCGAGCCCGATGTCGACGAGTTCGACCCGCCCGCAGTCCCCCAGCACGTGCACGGGTTTGAGACCTCCGAAGGTGACCGTCAGGGCCGGCCGGACGTGCGGGCCCTCGGCCGCACCGGTCTGCACGTCGACGCCGCTGGGCAGGTCGACCGCGACCACCGGGATCCCGGCGTCGGCGACGGCGTCGAACACCTCCGCCGCGCCTGGGCGCAGCGGCCCCGAGCCCGAGATGCCGACGACCCCGTCGATCACCAGATCCGTTGTGGTCGACACGGTTGCGACCACGCGCCCACCCGCACGCAGGAACGCCGCGAGCGCCTTCTTGTGGGCACGCTCGGGGTTGAGCAGCACCGCCGACGCGTGGGCGCCGCGGCGGCGCAGGAACGTCGCCGCCCACAGCGCGTCCCCGCCGTTGTCGCCCGAACCCACGACCGCGCACACCGACCTGCCTGCGACCGTGCCCAACTCGCGGGCGATCGCGGTCGCCAACCCGAACGCCGCCCGGCGCATCAGGGCGCCGTCGGGCAGCGAGGCCAGCAGCGGCGCTTCGGCCTGCCGGATGGCCTCGTCGCTGTAGAGGTACCGCATGAGGCCCACGGTACGTGGGTAACCGCACGCCATGAGCACGACGGACGAACTCCTCGAACTGGAGCATGCGGGCTGGAAGTCGCTGTGCGAGGGCACCGGCGACACGTTCTACGGCACCCTGATGACCGACGACGCGGTGATGGTGTTGGCCAACGGGATGGTGATGGACCGCGAGTCGGTCGCCGCGGCGCTGGGCCAGTCCCCGCCGTGGGCGCGGTACGAGATCACCGACGTCCAGTTGATCCCGATCAGCCCCGACACCGCGGCACTGGTCTACACGGGCACGGGCTGGCGCGCCGGCGACAGCGAACCGTTCGTCGGTGCGATGTCGTCGGTGTACCACCGCGACGGTGGCGACTGGAAGCTCGCGCTGTACCAGCAGTCGGCGAAGAGCTGACCGGTGTCCGGCGACTATTCGACGGTGACCGACTTCGCGAGGTTGCGCGGCTTGTCCACGTCGTAACCGCGGGCCTGGGCCACCCCCGCCGAGAACAGCTGCATCGGGATCGTCGACAGCAACGGCTGGAAAAGCGTTGACACCGCCGGGATCTCGATCAGGTGATCCGCGTAGGGCCGCACCGCGTCGTCACCCTCCTCGGCGATCACGATGGTGACGGCGCCGCGGGCCTGGATCTCCCGGATGTTCGACATCAGCTTGGAGTGCAGCATCGCCGCGTTCTTCGGTGACGGCATCACGACGAACACCGGCAGGCCGTCCTCGATCAGCGCGATCGGGCCGTGCTTGAGTTCGCCGGCGGCGAAGCCCTCGGCGTGCATGTACGCCAGTTCCTTGAGCTTCAACGCGCCTTCGAGCGCCACCGGATAGCCGACGTGGCGGCCCAGGAACAGCACCGTCTGCGACGCCGCGAACTTCTTGGCCAGTTGCACGACCGGCTCCGAGGTGTCGAGCACCCGCGAGATCAGGTCAGGCATCGCTTCCAGGGCGTGGTACTCGCGGGCCACCTCGTCGGGGTACTTGGTGCCGCGCGCCTGCGCGAGCGCCAGTCCGACAAGGTAATTCGCGGTGATCTGGGCCAGGAACGTCTTGGTCGACGCGACGCCGATCTCCGGTCCGGCACGGGTGTAGAGCACCGCGTCACACTCGCGGGGGATCTGGCTGCCGTTGGTGTTGCAGATCGCCAGCACCTTGGCCTTCTGCTCCTTGGCGTGCCGGACCGCTTCCAGCGTGTCGGCGGTCTCGCCGGACTGGGAGATCGCCACCACCAGGGTGTGGCTGTCCAGAACCGGGTCCCGATAACGGAATTCACTGGCGAGCTCGACCTCGACGGGGAGCCGGGTCCAGTGCTCGATCGCGTACTTGGCCAGCAGCCCGGAGTGGTAGGCCGTGCCGCAGGCCACCACGAAGACCTTGTCGATGTCGCGCAGCTCCTGGTCGGAGAGGCGCTGCTCGTCGAGCACGATGCGGTTGTCGGCGAAGTGCCCCAGCAGCGTGTCGGACACCGCGGCGGGCTGCTCGGCGATCTCCTTGAGCATGAAGTACTCGTAGCCGCCCTTCTCAGCGGCCGAGGTGTCCCAGTCGATGTGGAACTCGCGGTAGTCCTGGGTGTCGACGCCGTGGAAGTCCGTGATGCGGTAACCGTCAGCGGTGACGACGACGGCCTGGTCCTGCCCGAGCTCGACGGCCTCGCGGGTGTGCTCGATGAACGCCGCGACGTCGGAGCCGACGAACATCTCCCCGTCCCCGACGCCGAGCACCAGCGGCGTGGACCGGCGGGCGGCGACGATGGTGCCCGGGTCGTCGGCGTGCGCGAAGACCAGGGTGAAGTGCCCCTCCAGGCGCCGCAGCACCGCCAGCACCGAGGCCGGGAAGTCGCCGGCGTTCTCACCCTCGACGTATTCGCGGGCGACCAGGTGCACGGCGACCTCGCTGTCGGTGTCGCTGGCGAACTCGACCCCGGCGGCCTCCAGCTCACCGCGCAGCGGCGCGAAGTTCTCGATGATGCCGTTGTGCACGACGGCGACCCGTCCGGACGCATCCCGGTGCGGGTGCGCGTTGCGGTCGGTGGGCCTGCCGTGGGTGGCCCACCGGGTGTGTCCGAGGCCGGTCGACCCAATGAGGTGGTCCGGTCCGCTGTCGGCCAGCGCGGCCTCCAGGTTCGCCAGCCGCCCCGCCTTGCGGCGCACGGTCAGCCCGCCCTGGCCGTCGACCAGCGCGACACCGGCGGAGTCGTACCCTCGGTACTCCATGCGGCGTAGCGCGTCGACGACGATGCCGCAGGCAGAACGCTGCCCCACATAGCCGACGATTCCGCACATAGGGATCCAGGGTACGGCAGAAGACGCCCCTGACCGGGTTGGGATACGGTCATCGGGTGGCCAGCCCGAAGAAGCTCTTTGCCGCGTTGACTCGCCGTGGACCCCACAAGGTTCTGCGCGGTGACCTGGCCTTCGCCGGTCAACCGGGCATTGTGTACACCCCGGCGGAGGGCAAGAATCTGCCTGCTGTGGCGTTCGCCCACGACTGGATCACATCCGCAGGCCGGTACCACGGGACGCTGGAACACCTGGCCTCGTGGGGCATCGTCGCCGCGGCACCCGACACCGAGACCGGCCTGGCGCCGTCGGCGCTCAATTTGGCCTTCGACCTGGGCACGACGCTGGACATCATCTCCGGGGTGCGCCTCGGTCAGGGTGACATCAGCGTGCACCCGAACAAGCTGGGCCTGGCCGGCCACGGGTTCGGGGCGTCGGCGGTGGTGTTCGCCGCGGCCGGGCTCCCGGTCAAGCCGAAAGGGGTCGTCGCGGCGTACCCGACGGTCTCCAGTCCGCCCGCCGAGGCCCCCGCGGCGGGCCTGACGGTTCCGGGGCTGATCCTGACCGATCCCGGCGACCCGATGACGCTGCGCTCCAACGCGGTGGAAATGGCGCGGGCCTGGAAGTCCGCGACGTTGCGGGCCACCTCCAAAACCAAGTCGGGCGGACTCGTCGAAGGCCGGCGGCTGGCCACGGTGGTCGGACTGCCGGGCGCCGACAAGGGCACCCAGCGGATCGTGCGCGCGCTGATGACGGGCTTCCTCCTGCACACCCTGACCGGCGACAAGACCTACCGCGTCTTCGCCGACCCGGAGGCCGATCTGCCCAAGGCGCCCGTGATGGACCCCTTCTCCTCGGACCCGGCGGACCTGGAGAACAAGGTCGTCGCGCTGCTCAAACCGTAGCCCGGACTTCCCAACCAACCGGTTGGCTGTTATACCTGACGCATGCGGACCGGGATTTTCCTCAGCTACGCCGGTGGGTTTCTGGAAGCGGTCGACGAGGTCGTCGAGTGCGAGAAGCTCGGCGTCGACATCGCGCTGGTGGCCGAGGCGTACTCGTTCGACGCGATCAGCCAGCTCGGCTTCCTGGCCGCCAGAACGTCGCGGATCGAGCTGGGCACCGGCGTGGTGCCGATCTACACCCGCACCCCGGCGCTGATGGCGATGACCGCGGCGGGCCTGGACTACATCTCCGACGGGCGCTTCCGGCTCGGCCTGGGCACCTCGGGTCCGCAGGTGGTCGAGGGCTTCCACGGCATCCCGTTCGACGCCCCGCTCGGCCGGACCCGCGAGGTCGTCGAGATCTGCAGGCAGGTCTGGCGCCGCGAACGGCTCGCCTACGAGGGCAAGCACTACCAACTTCCGCTGCCCAGCGAAAAGGGCACCGGGCTCGGCAAGCCGCTGAAGCTCATCAATCATCCTGTCCGGGAGCGGATCCCGATCACCATCGCCGCCCTCGGACCCAAGAACGTCGAGCTGACCGCCGAGATCGCCGAGGGCTGGCAGCCGGTGTTCTTCCTTCCGGAGAAGGCCGATGAGGCGTGGGGCGACGCGCTGCGCGCGGGTGCGTCCCGGCGCGACCCCGCGTTGGGTCCCCTCGATGTGATGGTCAGCGCGACACTGGCCATCGGCGAGGACGTGGACGACCGGTTGTCCTGGGGCAAACCACAATTGGCGCTCTACATCGGCGGCATGGGCGCACGCGGGAAGAACTTCTACCACAACCTCGCCACCCGGTACGGCTTCGGCGAGGTGGCCGACCACATCCAGGACCTGTACCTGGCGGGCAAGAAGGCCGAGGCCATCGACGCGGTACCCGACGAGCTGGTCCGCAAGGTGTCGCTGGTCGGGCCCGCCGGATACGTCAAGGAGCGGCTGGCCGCATTCGCCGAGGCCGGCGTGACGACGCTGCTCGTCCACCCGATGGGAGTCGACGCCGCCGAGCGCGTGAAGTTCGTCGAGGAGTTACAGTCGCTCCTATGACGGAGCTGTCCGACGACGTCATCGCCTTCCTCAGCGAGGGCACCCGCACCGCCAAGGTGGGTTACCTCGCCGCGGACGGCAGACCGCTCGTCGCGCCCGTGTGGTTCATCGTCGACGGCGGCCAGATCGTCTTCAACACCGGCCGGGACACCGCGAAGGGTCGCGCGCTGGCGCGCGATCCGCGGATCGTGGTCTGCGTCGACGACGAGCGGCCGCCGTTCTCATTCGTACAAATCCAGGGCACGGCGGTCCTCGGGGAGGATCCCGCCGAGCTGCTGTCGACCGCGACCCGGATCGGCGGGCGCTACATGGGCCAGCACCGCGCCGAGGAGTTCGGCCGCCGCAACGGGGTGCCCGGCGAGCTGATCGTGCGGCTGGCCCCGACCAAGGTGATCGCCGCGTTCGACCTCGCTGACTGACGGCGCGGACTGACGCCCGTCAGGCCTGGATGCCGCCCGTCAGGATCGCGGCGAGCTCGCGATAGGCGCGGGCGTCGTCGAGCCCGGTGTTGTCCCGCACCACCCGCTGCTGGATGCGCACCATCACCGTGGTGACCAGGTCGGCCGCAAACGCGGCGTGCACGTCGCGGAACTCCCCCGCCTCGACGCCCTCGGCGATCAGCTCCTGCACCCGGCGGGCGGCGATCCTGGTGTTCTTCTCGTAGATGTCGCGGGCCGGGGCGAACGCGTCGAGATCGGCCATGAACCGGTCGGAGGCGGGATCCAGCGCGGCGCCGACGGCGCTCAGGTACGCCGCGATCCGGTCCCGGGCCCCGGTGGTCGCGGCGACCCGGGACTCGACCGACTCGGTCGCGGTGCGGAAGAAGTGCACGGTGGCGGCGCGGACCAGTTGTTCCTTGCTGCCCGCCAGCGTGTACAGCGTGGACTTCGAGCAGCGCAGGCGCGCGGCGATCTCGTCGAGGGTCAGGTGCGCGAAGCCCTCGGCCAGGAACAGCGCGGTCAGCGCGTCGAACAACTCGGTGCGGCGCCGGGTGGCGAAGGCAGGCCTGGTCACACCACCAGACAGTACTGGATATAGTCCTGTAGTACTGTCCAGCGTATGGCAGTTGACCGTCTCCTCCCGACCGACGACGCCCGCGATCTCGTCGACCTCGCTCGCCAGATCGGCGACAAGGTCCTCGACCCGATCGTCGATCGGCACGAGAAGAACGAGACCTACCCCGACGGTGTCTTCGCGACCCTCGGCGAGGCAGGGCTGCTGAGCCTGCCCTACCCCGAGGAGTGGGGCGGGGGCGGCCAGCCCTACGAGGTGTACCTGCAGGTGCTCGAAGAGCTCGCCGCCCGCTGGGCCGCCGTCGCCGTCGCCGTCAGCGTGCACAGCCTGTCCTGCCACCCCCTGATGAGCTTCGGCACCGACGAGCAACGGCAGCGCTGGCTGCCCGAGATGCTGGGCGGCTCCACCATCGGCGCCTACAGCTTGTCCGAACCCCAGGCCGGCTCCGATGCCGCGGCGCTGGCCTGCAAAGCCGTCACCGCCGACGGTGGCTACCGCATCACCGGCGCGAAGGCGTGGATCACCCACGGCGGCATCGCCGACTTCTACAACCTGTTCGCCCGTACCGGTGAAGGCTCACAAGGTATCTCGTGCTTCCTCGTACCCAAGGACACCGAGGGACTGAGCTTCGGCAAGCCCGAGGAGAAGATGGGCCTGCACGCGGTCCCGACCACCGCCGCGCACTACGACAACGCATTCGTCGATGCCGACCGGCGGATCGGTGCCGAAGGTCAGGGTCTGCAGATCGCTTTCAGCGCACTGGATTCCGGACGGCTCGGTATCGCGGCGGTCGCGGTCGGGCTGGCCCAGGCCGCCCTCGACCAGGCAGTTGACTACAGCCAGCAGCGAACGACCTTCGGCCGCAAGATCATCGACCACCAGGGGCTGGCGTTCCTGCTCGCCGACATGGCCGCCGCCGTCGACTCCGCCCGCGCGACCTATATCGACGCGGCCCGCCGTCGCGACGCGGGGCTGCCGTACTCCCGGCAGGCCTCCGTGGCCAAGCTGGTGGCCACGGACGCGGCGATGAAGGTCACCACCGACGCCGTCCAGGTGCTCGGCGGCGCCGGCTACACCCGCGACTACCGGGTGGAGCGCTACATGCGCGAAGCCAAGATCATGCAGATCTTCGAGGGCACCAACCAGATTCAGCGGCTCGTGATCAGCCGGCACCTGGCGCGCGGCTGACGGTGTCGCACACCGGCGTGCCGGTCTGCGGCCGGCGCGCCACCGCGAGCTCTCCGAGCAGCGCGCCGACCACGCCGAACGCGAAGTACAGCGGCACCAGGAACGGTGCGACGCCGAACAGCCCGTCGGCGGCCGGGTGGTAGGCGAACACGTCCAGGTGCGCCAGCGCGATCTCGACGCCGGGCCCGACCACCGCGATCACCACCCCGCAGGCCGCACCGGGCGCGTCACCGAGCACGCACCAGACGATCACCGCCGCCGCACAGACCAGCGCGGTGACCGGGACCACCGCCGCCTCATGCACCAACGAGGTGATGACATAGGTGCCGACGACCGCGGCGACACCGCCCAGTGCCTGCCGGGCCGTCACGTCCGCCCGGAGTGCGGGCAGATGCAGCCGCAATTCGGCCAGCGACACCGTCGCCGAGCCGACCAGGATCGGGAACCACAGCGGACTGCTCCACAGGAACGGCACCGCGTCGGTGAAGTAGACCGTGGTTCCGGTGGCCACGTGGCTGTGGTCGCCGATCAGCGCCGCGACCGCGCCGAGCAGAAACAGGGACACCGCTTCCGGGATTCGCAGCTTCACGTCGGCTGACGCTACCCGGCGGGTTCTCCGACCTGCGGCACCTCGTCGGCGGCGATCTCACAGGGGGTCTGTTCTTCGGCCACGGGTTCGGCCGGCGGCAGCGGTTCGGCCGGTGGCGGCGCGGGCACCGGCGTCGGCGCAGCGACCTCTTCGGCGGGCCCAGCCGAGGATTCGCAGGGTTGTTCGTCCGTGGGCGCGGGTTCGGCGACCGCTGCGGTCTCGTCGACGGGTTCGCCGTCCTCGTCCTCGTCTTCGTCGTCGCCGGAGGGCTCGTCGTCGTCGGAGGGCTCGGCCTCGTCCAGGTCGGGTTCCTCCAGGTCGGGCTCGACCTCGTCCAGGTCCGGCAGGTCGGGCTCAGGCAGGTCGGGCAGACCGCCGCCGGCGCCGCCGAGCAGACCACCGAGCATGTCGGCGAACGGCGAGCCCAGTCCTGAGAGTCCACTGCCGAGGTCGGGCAGGCCAGCTCCCATGCCCGGCACGGGTGCCGGTGCCGGCGGTTCGGGGGGCGCGCTCCACGCCGCGGGCGCGGTGGGTATGCCCGGTGCGGTGGACTCGCTCCACGGCGCGGGCGCAGCCGCGACCGGGCCAGGAGCGGGCGCGCCGACCTGCGCCGCTGCCGGCTGGGGCTGGGGCTGGGGCTGGGACTGGGGCTGGGGCTGGGGACACTGCACGTCGTCGTCGCAGCCGGACTCTCGCGCGGCGGTCCACACCGGACCGAGGTCGCCGGGGACATCGAACACCGGTGCCGCGTCGCCGCCGATGTCGGTCAGCGAGCGTTCGTAGGCCGCCGAGACCGACGCCACGGACTGTTGCATCGCCGTCAGCCATTCGGTGGCCACCGTGCCGACGACGAACGGCTTCACCGCCTGGTCGACCAGTTCACTGGCGGCGGCGCGATCGCCGGCTCCGGTGGTGACCGTCGCCGCGGCGGCCAGCCACTCGGTGCGCGCGGCGGCGGTGCGTTCCTCGATGCCCGTCGCGGCGTCCGCCTTGGCCCCGACGGCCTGCCGCAGCTCGTCGCCGAGGGTGGCCAGCGTGTGCGTGGCCGCCCGCAGCATCCCGGTGACGGCAGTGGACGCCTCGGCGTGCCTGCTCAGGAATCCGCAGGCGGCATCGGCTCCCGCGCCCTGCCAGGCCGCGGCCAACTGGGCCAGCTGCCGGTCCTGGCCGGCCAGCGCGTCCTGCGCGGCGCGCAGCGCATCCTCCAGCGCCACGCAGTCCCGCGCCAGCACACTGAGGTCCAGCCCGTCCTCGGTGCCGTACCAGTCCCGCAGCTGACCGGCGTGCACCGTCAGGTCGGGGTGGTGGTAGCCGAGCTGGCGGCACGCCCACACATAGGTCTGCAGGTTCTCCACCGCGGGCCGCCCTTTGGCCAGATACGTTGCGGCATCGGAACTGTCGGTCATCACCGCCACCCGACCCGATCCGCGGCGGCCGCGTCACCGGCCTGGTAGCGCTCCGCGGATGTCCGCAGCGCCGCCGCGATCTCCTCGGCCGCGCGCGACCACTGTCGCAGCGCGGTGATGACTTCGAACAGCCTGCCGCGCAATGCATCCCCGTGTGCGGCGTGGGCGCGTCCCGCGGTTGCGCCGCCGAATCCCAGACCGCTCAGATGTGTGCGGACCGCAGCGTCGAGGATCGCCGCCACCGTCTCGTATTCGCGCGCGATCGCGCGCACCGCCGCCGTGTCGACGCGGGCCGCGCCTGCAGTACCCATATGAGATTGGACGCCGGCGAGGGCCTGCCGGTTCCCGCGGATTTCAGCGTTGCGCGCTGACCGACTCCGCGACCCGCGCTGCCATCTGCCGGGCGGTGTCTTCGTCGGCGGCCTCTACCATGACCCGGACCACCTGCTCGGTTCCCGAGGGACGCAACAGGATTCGTCCGGTGTCACCGAGTTCCGCCTCGACCCGCGCGACCGCGTCACGCACCGAGGGGGCGTCGGCCACGGTCGCCTTGTCGGTGACCGCGACGTTGATGAGCACCTGCGGAAGGGTGCGCATCGGTTCGGCCAGTTCAGCCAGGCTCAGACCGGTCTGGGCCATCCGCGCCATCAACCGAAGGCCCGTGACGATGCCGTCACCGGTGGTGCCGAAGCTCGGCAGCACGATGTGCCCGGACTGCTCGCCGCCCAGCGCGAAACGGCCGGCGCGCAGTTCCTCCAGGACGTAGCGGTCGCCGACGCCGGTGGTGCGCACGTCGATGCCTGCCGACCGCATCGCCAGGTGCAGGCCCATGTTGCTCATCACCGTGGCGACCAGGGTGTCGGCGGTGAGTTCGCCGGCTTCCTGCATCGCCAAGGCGAGCACCACCATGATCGCGTCACCGTCGATGACGCGTCCGTGTGCGTCGACGGCCAGGCAGCGGTCGGCGTCGCCGTCGTGGGCCAGACCGAGGTCGGCCCCGTAGGCGACCACCGCCTGGCGCAGCGTCTGCATATGGGTCGAGCCGCATCCGTCGTTGATGTTCAGGCCGTCGGGCTCGGCGTTGATCGGGATGACGTTGGCGCCCGCGGCGCGGTAGGCCTGCGGCGCCGCGCCCGAGGCCGCGCCGTGCGCGCAGTCGACGACGACGGTCAGCGCGTCCAGCCGGGTGGTCGCGGCCTTGCCGACGTGGCGCAGATAGCGCTCCAGCGCGTCCTCGGCGTCGACCACCCGTCCGATGCCCGCGCCGGTCGGCCGCGCGCCGGGCCCCTGCTGCACGAGGTCTTCGATCCGGTCCTCGGTGGCGTCGTCCAGCTTGTGCCCGCCGGGTCCGAAGATCTTGATGCCGTTGTCGGGCATCGGGTTGTGCGACGCCGAGATCATCACGCCGAAGTCCGCGTCGTAGGCGTTGGTCAGATAGGCGACCGCCGGCGTCGGCAGCACACCGACGCGGAGAACGTCGACGCCCTCACTGGCGATACCTGCGATGACGGCCGCTTCCAGCATCTCGCCGCTGGCCCGCGGGTCACGCCCGACGACGGCGACCTGTCGGCGGGTCTCGCCGGTCGTTGCGAGCCGTCGCGCGGCCGCCGAACCGAGTGCCATCGCCAGCTCGGCGGTCAGCTCAAGGTTGGCGACGCCGCGCACTCCATCGGTGCCGAACAGTCGAGCCATCGTGCCAACCTCTCACAGGTCCGGGCTCCCGAGCCAATTGCGCCTCCGGGTGATTATCCACGTCACAGGTGTGCCGGCGGCGCAGAAACGGCTCACCGCCCGCACCCTGTTCAGGATGCGGGCGGTGAGGGAGGAGCTGTTACTCGCCGCTGTCGCTGGGCAGCGGCACAGAGCCGCCGTCAGCCGCACCGGTGCCTGCCGGAGCGCCGAGACCCTCGCCCGAACCGGAGGTGCCTTCGGCACCCCCCTCAGGCGCAGGCGCAGGCTCCGCGGCCGGAGTCGGGGCCGGGGCCTCCGTCGGCGAGCTGGGTGCGGCCGGGGATTCGGCCGGACCGCTCGCGACGTTCTGCGCGATGACCAGGTCGCCACCGGGCAGACCCTCGCACACCGTCTGGTCGACACTGTTGCCGTCGACCTCGGTCGCTACGACGGTCACGTCAGCGGGGACCGCCCCGCAGATGGCGGCGGCCGCGGAGGCCACCGTGTCCGGGGATGCGCCGTCCAGCAGCGTGACATCACCGATGGCCAGGTTCACCAGGCCGTCCGCACCGTCGGCGGGCTGCGCGTGTGCCATTCCGAGGCCGGCAGAAAAGAGCAGCGATCCACCGAGGAAAGCACCCGCTGCGGCGTTCTTGACGAAGTTCATCAATCACTCCTTTGCATTCGCGGAACCATGGGCAAGAGATTCTCACCGACGCCCTCAGGCGCCCTGGGTCCAAGTTCCGAGGCTTACGTACCCCGTCGGCCGAATTCAAACCTCGCCGCTGAGCGAAAGGAGATACCCCTTTGTGCCTAATTAACTATTTCGCCTTCGCCCCACCGCAGCGGGGGCGTAACCATTTCCTGAAACTCCACTGTGTGTCACGCCACAATTCCGGGCGAGGGCCGAGAATCTCCGGAAACGACTGACGCCCGGCCGCTCGCGATGCGAGCAGACCGGGCGCCAGGACGTGGATCGATCAGCGCTTGCTGTACTGAGGCGCCTTGCGGGCCTTCTTGAGTCCGTACTTCTTGCGCTCGATGGCACGCGGGTCACGCGTGAGGAAGCCGGCCTTCTTCAGCGCCGGACGGTCCTCGGGCTGCACCAGGATCAGTGCACGGGCGATCGCCAGACGCAGCGCACCGGCCTGTCCGGACGGGCCACCGCCGTCGAGGTGGGCGTAGATGTCGAACTGCTCCACGCGGTCGACGGTCACCAGCGGCGCCTTGATGAGCTGCTGGTGCACCTTGTTGGGGAAGTAGTTCTCCAGGGTGCGGCCGTCGAGGTTGAACTGTCCGGTGCCGGGGACCAGGCGAACGCGGACCACGGCCTCCTTGCGGCGGCCGACGGTCTGGATCGGGCGGTCGATCAGCACGGGCTCGCGGTACACCGCGTCGGCGTCGACCTCGACGCTGTAGTCGCCCTCACCGGTCTCGACGACCTCGGCGGTCTCGGTGTATTCGGTCTCGGTCTCGAATTCGGATGTCACTGAGCCACCTGCTTGATCTCGAACACGGCCGGCTGCTGGGCGGCGTGCGGATGGTCCGGTCCGGCGTAGACCTTCAGCTTCTTCTGGATCTGACGGCCGAGCTTGTTGTGCGGCAGCATCCCGGTGATGGCGTTCTCGACGACACGGGTCGGGTGCTTCTGCAGCAGCTCACCGATGGAGCGCTTACGCAGACCGCCCGGATAACCCGAGTGGCGGTAAGCGAACTTCTTGGTGAGCTTGTCGCCGCTGACGGCGATCTTGTCGGCGTTGATGACGATGACGAAGTCACCGCCGTCGACATTGGGCGTGAATGTCGGCTTGTGCTTGCCGCGGAGCAGCTTGGCTGCTTCGACGGCGAGCCGGCCGAGCACCACGTCGGTGGCGTCGATGACGTACCACGAACGCGTGGTGTCACCCGCCTTCGGCGTGTATGTAGGCACAGCGCTTACCTTCTCTTTCTCGGGTGGATCCCGGGATCGACCCGGGGTGCCGGTCAGGCGTGCGCATCGACATAACCTCGGCGACCGGCGGGGACCCGAGGCGACCGACGACCCGAGGGCCGGCGCACGCCAACGACGCAGCTTACCTGCCGCTATCGGCGCAGGTCAAAACGCGCTCAGCCGCCGCTGCCCGACGTCCCGCCGTTACCCGCGGCGCCGTCGTTGCCCCGGGCGCCCTGGTTGCCGCCGGTGCCCGCGCTGCCGGACGCCCCGTCGGAGCCGTTGGCACCCGACACGCCGTCGGAACCCCGTTGTCCGTCCTGGCCGTCCGCTCCCCTGGCACCCGATTGTCCGCTCGCACCGGCCGCGCCGTCGGTTCCGCTGCCGCCTCGCGATCCGAACAGTCCGCCCGAGCCTGCTCGGCCGGCCTGACCGCCCTGACCGCCGGCACCGCCGTCGCCACCCTCGCCACCGCGCCCGCCGAGGCCGGCCTCACCGCCGAAACCGCCCTGGCCACCCTCACCGCCGAGACCGCCCTCGCCGGCTGTGCCCGCGTCGCCACCGGAGCCGCCCTCGCCCCCGATGCCGCCGGCACCGCCGGGACCGGGCTGGCCCGGCAGGCCGGTGTTCTGGGTGCCGCCTCTGCCGCCGTTGCCCCCGGCGCCACCGTCACCACCGGCTGCGCCGTCGCCACCGTTGCCGGCGTCGCCGCCGCGGCCCCCGTTACCGCCATTCCCACCGTCGCCGGCATTGCCGCCGTTGCCGCCTGCCCCGCCCGCGCCGCCGGTTCCACCCGTTCCGCCGGTCCCGCCGGTCCCGCCGTTGCCGGCCTTGCCGCCCTTCCCGAACAGCCCGCCGGAGCCGCCGCTGCCGCCGTTGCCACCGGCGATCCCGGTGCCCCCGGTCGCCCCCTTGCCGCCGTCCACGCCGTTGCCGCCGGCCTGGCCGTTGCCGCCGTTGCCGCCGTCCGCGCCGTTCGTACCATTTTCGCCGTCACCGCCGTTGCCACCCGGGGCGCCGGCGGCCCCGTTGCCGCCGTTGCCGCCGGAGCCGCCGATTCCCCCGATGAGACCGAACGCGATCCCCAGCGAGTCCCCGCCGTTGCCGCCGTTGCCGCCGGACGCGCCATAGCCGACACCGTCACCGCCGCGGCCGCCGTCACCGGGCGGCGGAATATCTATCCCCGCGAGTGATCCGCCGTATCCGGGCCCTCCGTTGCCGCCGTTACCACCGGGATTGCCGTCGCCACCCGCGCCGCCGGCCTCACCGGTCGCCACTCCGGACGCACCGTCGGCACCCGGCACGCCTTCGGTCTCGTTCACCCCGGCAGTTCCATCGGCGCCGCGCGCGCCGTCGACACCGTGCGTGCCATCGGCACCATGCTCGCCGTCGGCACCGTTGTCCCCTCGGGCGCCGTCAGTACCGTCTGCCCCGGTGGCTCCGGTGTAGCCGTCGCCGCCGTTGCCGCCGTTTCCGCCCTGCCCGAACAGCGCCAGCAGTCCTGCGTCGCCACCGTTTCCGCCGCGGGCGCCGAGGCCACCGTCACCGCCGTCACCGCCGTTGCCGCCCAGGAGTCCGCCGCGCCCTCCGTGGCCGCCGGCCACTCCGACCGCGCCTGCGTCGCCGCCGCGACCGCCGTCACCGATCAGGAACGCACGGCCGCCGGCCCCGCCGTTGGCGCCGCTGCCGCCGTTGCCGAACAGCAGTCCGCCGTTGCCGCCGTTGCAGTCCGCGCCGGTGCAGTCCGCGGCGGCGTCCAGGCCGTGGCCGATCAGCCACCCACCGGTCCCGATCATCGGCCGGACCGGGGCGGTCGCGGCGCTCAGCGCGCTGGTGTTCGAGTCGCGTTCGGCGTTTTCCAGCCACCACCACGGTTGTTCGCCGACCGGCGCCAATGGTGCATCAACCGAAACGAGCGAGACCTCTAGCAAACTTTTCTCGTCCGCAGACGCGGGACCGGCAAGCGCCAATCCCAGACTGACGAGCGCCGCCCCGCCGACGCCGGCCAGTAACGCAGCACGGACCGTCGAGCTCGACGAATACGGCTCGGACAAGGAGGTTTTCCGGCAGCTGGACACGGAGCGGGCACCCTTCGACGTAGTTACTTGCGTAAGCAATTAACTACGGACTATGGCAGATCGCGCCATGCAGTGGGCAAATTTTAACGATGGCGGAAGCCAACAATCGGTGTGTCAGCGGTAATCGATGACCACCCGGCCGTCAATCTGGCCGCGCTCCATCCGGTCGAACACGTCGTTGATGTCCTGGAGCCCGGCGGTGTGGACCGTGGGGTGGATCAGCCCGCGCGCGAAGAAGTCGAGCGCCTCGACCATGTCCTGCCGGGTGCCCACGATGGAGCCGCGGATCGTCAGGCCCTTGAGCACGATGTCGAAGATGGACGCCGGAAAGTCGCCCGGCGGCAGACCCACGAATACGATGGTGCCTCCGCGCCTGGCCAGGCCGATCGCCTGCCCGAAGGCGGTCGGATGGACCGCGGTCACCAGCACGCCGTGCACCCCGCCCGTCGCCTGCTGCACCTCGGCCACCACATCGGCGGTCCGTGCGTTGACCGTGACCTCGGCGCCCAGCCTGGTGGCCAGATCGAGTTTCGCGTCGTCGACGTCGACCGCGACGACGCGCAGGCCCATCGCGCTGGCGTATTGGACGGCGACGTGGCCGAGTCCGCCGATCCCCGAGATCGCCACCCACTGACCGGGCCGGGCCTCGGTGACCTTCAGACCCTTGTAGACGGTGACTCCGGCGCACAGGATCGGCGCGACCTCGACCGGGTCCACGCCGTCGGGGATGCGTGCGGCGTAGTCGGCGTCGACGAGCATGTAGCTGCCGAAGCTGCCGTCGACGCTGTAGCCGCCGTTGCGTTGGCTCTGGCACAGCGTCTCCCAGCCGGTGCGGCAGTACTCGCAGCGCCCGCACGCCGACCACAGCCACGCGTTACCCACCATGTCCCCGACCTGGAGATCCTCGACTCCCGCACCGACGGCCACCACGGTGCCGAACCCCTCATGGCCGGGAATGAACGGTGGAGTCGGCTTGACCGGCCAATCCCCGTGTGCGGCATGCAAATCGGTGTGGCAGACCCCTGAGGTCACCAACTTCACCAGAGCCTCGCCGAAGCCGGGCTCAGGGACATCACGCTCTTCGATCGACAGCGGCGTGCCGAATTCGGTGACGACTGCCGCTCGCATCCTGTTTTGGGTCATGCCTTCATCAGACGCCGGTTGAGACGTTCACCGAAGAGCCTTTGGTCCTCACTCATACCCCAAGCCGCGCATCCGCAGCGGTATCCCGACCACCATGCGCGCGGCGTTGTGACCGAGCGACCGCGCCGCAACGGGGCTTGCCGTAGATGGCGTGTGAAGTCCGGCCTGCGGGTCCGCCAGCTTCTGGTGCTGGACGCACACCCGGCCACTGTCGTCGATTCCGACGCCGACACTCAGCGACGAGCGGGCAGCAGCCAGGCCGGCGAGAACGACGGCTCCGTCAGCGGCATCCGGACGCTCCACCACGAACGGCACGCCCTCCTCCTCGATCCCGGCAAGGACCTCGGTCTCGATGGCGGAGGCATGCGCGCTGAACACCAGGATTGCCGGTTTGTCCGGTTGTCCTCCCTCATGCATGGATGGCTGGGTCCCCGGTGCGAGACTTGGCGGCATACGAGGCGACCAGGCCGGATGCCACCGCATTACGTGGCCCCTCGGTCCCGCGAACATTGCCGGTGCCGCAGACGATTCCGTATTGAGCCACCGCGTCAGCGATCAGTTCCGGGATCTCGAAATCGAGCGCGCAGCCGCCAAGCAGCACGACGAATCCGACTTGCCGGAGATCTCCGGCCGGCGCGACGGCGCGCAGGGCACGTAGCGCGTTCACCACGAACACCCGTTCCTTGGCCGTACGACGGACGGCCCGGATCCGATCGAGGGAATGCCGGGTGGGTATCGGATTGATTCCGGTCTCGCCCAGCGTCACCACACGTGCGAAAGCAGTTGACGGAAGCGGCGTCTCGAAGAACTGCACGGTGCCGTTCTCCAGCCGGACGTGAAAGAAGCTCTCGGCCCTGGCCAGCGGGTTTCGCTTGATCTCCTCGGCAAGCTCCAGGTTGTCCAGTCCCAGCTCGGCATCGATCAGTTTGGTGACGAGGTCGCCGGCGCCTGCCAGGTGAGTGGCATCGATGCGTTCGTCGGCCGCTATCACCGCGGCATCGGTTGAGCCGCCACCGAGGTCGAGCACCACCAGCGGCTTGTCGGTCCCTGGGGTGGTGAGCGCTCCCAAGACCGCCATCTCCGCCTCGACACCGCCGACGATCACCTCGACGCGCTCGGCGCCGGAGGCGCGCAGGTGTGCCGCCACCGCGTCCGCGACGGACTGCATCCCGCTCTCCTTGGTACGGACCATCGCCGCCAGCGCGACTGCGTTCTCCAACGCGACCTCACCGGCCATACCGCCTCGAACCTCTTGCGGCACAAGGGTGTCGATGGCCAAGAGATCCTGAATGCGAACATCGGCAAGCGCATGCCCGGACAGGTCGGCCATGCTCTGACGGACGTTGGCGATCATGCCGCCGGTGTTGGTGCCCGCCTCGCCCATGACGTCGACGAGCGGGCTGACCCGCTGCACCTCGGCCATGATCTCGGCGGCGCCACGGGACACGTCCACCGTCGCCTTCTTCTTCTCCCCTATCAGATCCAGTGAACCGGCCGGAATGGTGCGGTCCTCGACATCACCGGACGGGGTCCGCACGACGACGGCCGACCGGTTACCGGTCAGCGCCCGCGCAACCGGTGAGACCACCTTGGTCTGGTCGGAATCGAGATCGAAGATGGTCGCGAGGCCGTAGGCGTTCGACAAGGTACGGATGGATTGCCCTGGACCTGCCACCTCGACGGCGGCCGTCATCCCGACCGGCACCAGGTCGATCCGCGAGACCTCGTCGATGATCGGGATTCTGGCATCGAGCCGGTTGGCCACCAGCACGGCGTCGTCATTGCCCAAGATGGCACCCGTGATCTCGACGCCGCGGCCGACAGCGGCGTTGATCTGCTGCGCAGTGACATCGAAGTCGACGCCTTGGGGCACCAGGACGATCACAGGCTCCCCCGGCGCCGTCTCGGCCAGCGACTCGAAGCCGACAATGGTGCCGACTCCGAGTCCCCGACCGCCGGGGGTCCGTGGATCGTGACCGATCATCGTGGACTCGGTGATGATGGTTTCGGTGATGGTCTCCATCGCCAGTCCACTGATTACCGGGGTCGCCTCGTTGAGCAGTATCAGGTCCAGCTCGGCCAACGGGATTCCTGCACTGTGCAGCGCGCGTGTCACGGCCTTTGCCACGCCGTCGACGTTCTTGACCGTGCCTTTGACACCCGTCGTGCGTGTCAAAGCCGCCCCGATGTACTCCACCGAACCGGTCCCGCCGATTGTCGCGAGACTGGCCTCCGTGGTCGAGTTGCCGATATCGACCCCGACGATCGTCCGAAACACCTGTCTCAGACCGCTGCCGTGGAGAAGTCCGGTCTCACCTCGACAGTCGGTGCGCCCTTTCGGATCATCTCGGTCTCCTTGAGGTGCAGCAACGCCGCCTTCGCCTGCCAACGAGGGCGGGCCATCTGGTCGTTGAGGGTCGGAACCGGTTCAGGGGATTCCCCTTTGGCGTACTGCGCCGCGTTCGAGCCGATATTGCGGTACGTCTCCAACGTCAAGAGCGGACTCTGCGGGAACAACTCCAGACTCGAGAGCCGAGGAAGGTCACGCTGGTGGATCATCGACGTGCCGCGGGCCAGAATCCCGATCCCGATCCCTGAGCCCGACAGCTTCGCCGCCGTGTGCGCCATCAGCGCGAGATCGGCGCTGTGCTGAAGCCGGATGATTCGGGCGCTGATTTCTTGCTCTTCGATGCCGGCGAGGATCTGGCGCATCACCTCCGCATGCGGCAGCCCGACGATCGTCTGGCTGAACAGGGCCGCGAACGTCGGCGATATCGCGATCACCACCTCATCGGATCGCGTGCCGCGACCGGCGGGACCGATCTCGGTGAACGTGATCGTCCGCTTCCCATCAGCGGGTTCGGTTGACACGGTCATTCCACCTCCGCCTCGGGATTCGACGCGCTCGTCACATGGCGCAGTCGCTTCATTTCTTCCCAACGTGCGCCCGACGGGCGATACCCGGTGTCCGGACCCTGGTAGTCGTTGGCGTCGTTGACGGCCGACAACACCTCCAGGTCCCGGGTCAGGATCGCCGATGTCTGCAGCAGATCTCCGGACACGCGTTGCCGCAGCACGGCCAGCAGATTCTCGGCGACATCGGAGAATCCGGTGGCATCAAGCGCTTTCACGAGATCCAGACCCGTGATATTGCGGTCCATCATCTGCTGGGCACCCTTGAGATCTTCCAGCACATCCCGCGGAAGCAGGTCACGGCTGCCGTCGGCGTACACCGCGGTATCGACTTCCGCATCGGTGATCGGTGGCAGGTCCAGGTACGCGAACACCGCCTGCAACGCCTTGGCTGCGCGGGTGCGCACCGCGAGGATCTCGGACTCCTTCACATGACGCAATCCGCCGTCGATCTGCAGGTCACGCTGAATGGTGTTGAAGTCGTCGTAGTCGTCGCTGTCCAGATTCGAGCCCGCGAACATGTCGTCGTAGTTGGGCATCGTGGAGTAACCCGAGCACACCAGGTCTGTGCCCGGCATCATCTGGGGCATCAGCCGCGCCGTCCTGCGCATGGGTGAGTGCGAGAACGACTGGTCATTGCCCGACGCGCACTCCAGGTCCACCGCCGAGGCGATGAGGTTCTCGGCGGCCACCGCCCGGATCCCGGCGGGAACCGCGCCCGGCACGCCGATACATGAGATCGAGCCGTTCTGCAGGCCCTGCACCCCGGCCCCCTTGGCGATCAGGATGCACCGAATCTCCAGATACAGCATGGATTTACCCTGGGCGTTGCCCATCTGCACTTCGGATCCGGTTCCCGAGGTGAACCTCATCTTGATGCCCCGCGATGCGTAGGCCGCAGCGAGGAACGCCTTCGACCATGGGGTGTCGTCGCCGTCCACGAAGACCGGCTCGGTGCCGTAGACCGAAATGGTCTCCGCGTACCCGGTGATCCCCCGCATGCCGAGATCGAGTTCGGTCGCCTCTTCGAGTGCGCACTGGGTGAGCGGGCCACCCGTACCCACCTGACTACCGATCTGCTGGGCCATCGCGACCAGCGGCGCGTACCGCACGACACCCAGGGTCGTCTCGACCTCCGAGAATCCGCGCAGCGATGCTTCCGCGGCATCGCACACCACCTGCACCGGATTGTCCCGAGCACTGGTGCAGTGCCCCTGATTGGCGGGCGTGCGACGGGCCCGCATCTTCTGCATGCCCATCATGATCTCGACGATGTTCAGCGTCTTGGCGACCGCGAGCAGCTTGGCGGGGGTAAGGCCACTCGTGACGGCGATGACCTCCTTACGGGTCACCCTCGGATCGACCAGCATGCGGGCGATTTCGGCTGCCGGCAACGCCATCGAAGCCTCGGAGGTCTCTACGTCGATGGCCTTGTCGGCGATGAACTGGTCGATGAAGTCGAAGTCGGCCCGTTCGGTGCCGTCCATCTCCACGATCACGCCGTTCTCCACCCGGACACTCGGTTCGGGATCGAACGGGCTGTCCATGGCGACCATGCCCACCTCGGGCCACTCCTCGACGAAGCCGTCGAGATTGACCGGGCGGCCTTCCAGGACCAGCGTCCGCAGGGAATGCCGCACCCCGTCGCCGTGTGCGCCTTCGCTCTGTGGGATTGCTGTTGCTGTCATCATCGTCTCCTATTCGCTCGACGCCAGAATGTCGCGGCGCTGGTACACGTCAGCCGCCTCACGAACCAGTTCCGCGAGCAGAGTCGCGTTGTACTGGGACTCCAATTCATCGGCGATCGACTCGAGTTCGGCTTTGCTCGACGCGTTCGGCCGAAGTGCGTTGTAGATCGCCAGAACCCGCTCGTCAGAGATGGCGGTCATTTCGGCGGCCCGGCGCAGATTGGCACCCAATTGCTTTCTGCCGACCTTTTCCGAAACCTCGGCCTGCAACCGCAGCGTGTCCGGAGAGATGCGGAGATCGGCGGCCTCGACGTCACCGGCGACCACTGCTTCCATGGTGAGATCGTCGATGGACTTTCCGGTCGGTGTGAACAGCAGATCCCTGCGGTGAACGCTGAGCGGATAGTCCACCGCGGGATCGAGGTTCGGTCGCGTCATGCACAGCTCCCAGTGGTGAGTGATGATTACGTGACCCGGAGGATCGCGTGCCTTCGATTGTGGCTGGCGTCACGTTGCAGCGGGGTTGCACCGAGGCGTCGCGGAGGGCGGACGCTCGGGACCTGACCGTTCGGCCAGGAAAGTACTGGGCTTTCCTTGGAGGGGCTCCGTGGTGGCTACCGTGGCATGACCATGTGCACGTCTTTCAGCTCGCCGCCGGACCCGCCCCCGGACGCCGCCGCGCTTCTTGCGCAGACCGCCCGACTCGGCGAGTACTTCGCGCTGCCGGACGTATCCGCGCCCGGTGGTCCGGTCTGGCACCCGCTGTCGTCGCTGCTCGAGCAGACGACGGTCCGGGATCTGGTGGACCGCAGCAGGCAGGCGATCGCCACGGCGATGACATGCGACCGGGACGAGGTTTCTGTCCGGCTGGCAGCCTCGTCATTTCAACTCGGTATCGCGGCACGCATACTTTCCCCGCTGATCGGCGCCGCGATCTGCCATTCGGCCCTACCGGTAGTGAACAGGACATCGATTCGTTGGCGCCCCGTCGGTCATTCAGTGCTGTTCGCCGCCGACGAGATCGAATTCGTCACCGTGGCGGGCCCAGCTGACGCGGCCTGCGCCATAGCGGATTCAGCACTGTACGAACTCTTCGACCCGCTCAACGAGATTCTCTCCACGGCGGTTTCCCTGTCGCCGAAAATCAGTTGGGGCAACGTCTCCTCCGCCGCCAACGGAGCGGTCACGGTCCTGTCGTCGGCTCGACCCGACCGCGAGCGCGCAGGACGGGCCCTGGTGCGGGCACTGCTGGAAACCGCACCGCTACACGACACCGGGACGTTCGACACCGGCACGTTCATCCGCCGCAGCTGCTGCCTGTTCTATCAGGCACCTCGATCGGGCTTCTGCGGTGATTGCGTGCTGCCGCAACCGGACACCTCCCAACGGGCGCCTGCGCGCTGATCTCGTCACGATGCAACCCTGCTGCAACGCGCCGCGCACTAACGTTCGGCCCGCCAACTGGCAGGACGGAGTCGATGATGAATCGTTCACGAGCCGAGTACGCCACGAGCCTCCCCGGACGGCGTAGGCCGGAGTTCGCCCCCTCACATCACATCGCCTCCGGCCCAACCCATCCCGGCGCAGGACGACGACTTCGTACCGTCACCGTGATGAGCGACGACCTGCTCCGGCACGGACTGCTGCACCTGCTGTCGGGTATCGACCAGTGCGACTTCGTCGGGGATGTCCGGCACGACAGTTCACTGGTCGACGGCCTTCGGGCGCTCCGGCCGGAGCTGCTGCTGATCTGTGCCGACGACGCACCTCCGCTGGCCGAGTTGCTGGACCAACTCACACCGCGCCCCAAGGTGGTGATCGTCGCCGACAGCGCCGCCGACGGGGCCAAGGCGTTGCGATTCATCCGCGCCGGCGCCGACGCCCTGGTCGACCGTCGCTCGTCGTCCTCCGACTTACAGACCACCATTGCGCGGGTGGCCTCCGGTCAGTCCGCGCTGGACCCGCACAGCGCCAACGCGCTCATCACCGAACTCCGCGCGCAGCGACGCGAGCGCGATTCTGCCTGCCTTGCCGGTCTCACCCGTCGGGAGCGTGAAGTTCTCACGCTGCTCACCGACGGACTGGACAACCGCACCATCGCTCGGGACCTCTTCGTCTCCGAAGCGACGGTGAAGTTCCACCTGCACAACATCATGGACAAGTTCGGGGTGCGCAAGCGTTCGGCATTGGTCTCGGCAGTGCTGCGCGGTCACGTCAGCGGCGAGCGTTGATGCCCACCATGGCTGTCGACCTACCTGTACAGGGCAGGCCGGTGACCGTAGTGGGCTCGTCCACGCGCGCGATGACGACCATTGCCGACCTGATCCGCTCCGGCGCGGTCGTCACCGCAGTATCACTCGATCCGTCCCCGTACGTAGCGGACCTGGCCGCGCGCGGCTTGTTGACATTGCGCCGCAGAACGTTCACCTCTGCCGACATCGGCTCTGCAGCGTTGGTTTTCGCTTGCACGGGCGATCCAGACCAAGACTCCGCAATCGCCGACGAGGCCACCGCGCGCGGAGTGTTCTGTGTCCGCAACGACCTGCGGGACCGGTCGGTGCATCCGCTGCCGACCCGCGATGGTGAGACCGGGCGGGTCATTCTGGTGGGAGGTGGCCCCGGCGACCCCGGTCTACTCACGCTGGCGGGTCGCGACGCGATAACCCGGGCGGACGTGGTGATCACCGACCGGTTGGCGCCGGTGTCGGCACTGGCCGAACTGGCACCACACGCGGACATCATCGACGTGTCCAAGATTCCGGGCGGCCGCCGCACCGAGCAGTCGACGATCAACGACCTCATGGTCGCGCACGCACTGGCGGGCAGAACGGTGGTCCGACTCAAGGGCGGCGACGGATTCGTGTTCGGTCGCGGCGGCGAAGAGGTCGACCACTGCCTCAGTGCGGGTGTCAGTGTGAACGTGATCCCGGGAGTGAGTTCATCGATCGCCGCGCCGGCCACAGCGCTCATCCCCGTCACCCATCGAGGTCTGACGCAGGGATTCACGGTCGTCTCCGGCCATGTCCCCCCGGGACACCCTGAGTCCTCCGTGAACTACCGGGCCCTGGCCCGAGCCAATACGACGATCATCCTGATGATGGCGGTCGCCAACCTCGAAGCCATCGCCGCGTCGCTGCTGGATGCGGGAATGTCCGGCGACACCCCGGCGGCGGTCATTGCCGACGGCACCCTGTCCAGTCAACGGGTGCTGCGGGCTCCGCTGAGTTCGATCGCGACCGTGGCCCGCAGCGCCGGCATCGGCCCGCCGGCCACCACGGTGATCGGTGCGGTGGCCGGTTTCCTTCCCGGCTGCACCGCGCTACCCGTCGCCGCCGGGATGACGACCGGACAATAGGGTTCAGGATCCGGCCGTCCGATCGCCGCCCGGCCGCCACAGCACGTCCCCGTCGGGGTTCTCGTATCGCGCCAGGATGAACAGCAGATCCGAAAGCCTGTTGAGATAGCGCAACGCACGGTCGTTCACCGTCGCCTGCTCGGCCAGGAACCACGCACTGCGCTCTGCGCGTCGCGCCACGGTGCGGGCGTGATGCAGAGAGGCAGCAGCCGCCGTGCCGCCCGGCAGGATGAAACTCGACAGCTTCGGCAGATCGGCGTTGAACTCATCGCACCACGATTCCAGCTGCGTCACTTGCTCTTCAGTGACCCGCAACGGCTCGTACTCGGGCTCGGCCACGATCGGGGTGCACAGGTCGGCCCCCACATCGAACAGATCGTTCTGAATCACCCCGATCACCGAGGCGACCTGTTGACTGAGCCCACCGCAAGCCAGCGCAACTCCGAGTAGCGCGTTGGTCTCGTCGCAATCGGCGTAGGCCCCGACTCGCACATCGGACTTGGCGACCCGCGACATGTCCCCCAATGCGGTGGTACCCGCATCGCCGGTACGGGTATAGATCCGTGTCAGATGAACAGCCATGAGTTCCTATTCCAGTATCTCGCAAACAGTTTCATACCAGCGTCACCGCCAGTCCAGCCGCGAGCGCGGCACCGATCAGCGGAGCCAGCACCGGCACCCAGGAGTACGACCAGTCTGCGTGGGCCTTGCCCCGAATGGGCAGCAGCGCGTATGCGATCCGGGGGCCGAGATCGCGCGCCGGGTTGATGGCGTAGCCGGTGGGCCCACCGAGGCCGAAGCCGATGGCGATGACGACGAAGCTCACGGCCGCGTATCCCAGCGTGCCGTTGAGGTCCGGGGCCAACAGGATCGCGAGAATCAAGACGAAAGTGCCGATCACCTCGGTGGCCATGTTCCACGGAATGTTCCGAATCGCGGGTGCGGTGCAGAAGATCCCGCGGGTGCCGCTGTTGTCCTCCATCTTGTCGAACTGCAGTTTGAACGCCGCCCAGCACAGAGTCGCCCCGACGATGCCGCCGACCAACTGTCCGGCGAAGTAGATCGGCACGCTCGACCACGGGACGCCCCCGTCGATGGCCACCGCCAACGTCACCGCGGGATTGATGTGGCCACCCGAAGGGTTGGCGATGCTGGCACCGGTGAAGACCGCGAAGCCCCAGCCGAGCACGATGATCACCCAATCCCCACCTCCACCATGGGAGTACGAGTTCTTCAGCGTTACGGCAGCGACCGCACCGTTACCGATCAGGCAGAGGATTGCCGTACCGATGAACTCCCACATGAAGATGTCGATATTCGACAAGCCAGGTCCTTTCGAAAGACCGCTCGACGCGAGGTGCCCCAGGATTCCCCGGCCGTGGCGGCATCGTTCTGTGCGGAATTCTGCGCCTCGCCGTGTCGGTTCAACGGACCTTTCTCGATGTACCAACCACTTACTGAACAAATGACTGAGCTTTTGGATAGGGTTTCCCGCGATACGATCACAGGTCAGCCAAAACGTCGGCGTCCCAACGCTGCCCGGGCTAGTCTCGTAGCGACAACGTGTGCGTGACGAAAATTCTCGAAAGGTTTGTCGATGACATCCATGCCCCTGTCCAAGGCACAGCCGGTGATCGACGCCGCTATCGCCAAGGCCGAGGACATCGGCCAGCCGATGAACATCGCGGTCGTCGACGACGGCGGTCATCTGGTGGCATTTGCCCGCATGGACGGCGCGATCAAGGCCAGCATCGACATCTCGATTCGCAAGGCCCGCACCTCGATTCTGATGAATCTCCCCACCAGTGCGCTGATGGACCTGGTTCAGCCCGGCGCCGAACTCTTCGGATTGGAGCAGACCTCCGGCGGCTTGGTGGTGTTCGGCGGCGGGGTGCTGCTCACGGTTGACGACGTGGTCGTCGGCGCCATCGGTGTCAGCGCCGGCAGCGTGGAGCAGGATGTGTCGGTAGCCGAGGCGGGCAGAGCCGCGTTCTGACGTACGTCAGACGACATCGAGAATCGACCGTACGATTCTCGCGGAGATCACGGCGACCCCGTCGACGAACGCTGCGAAGTCAAGTTGTGCATCGCGGCCCGCAAGGTCGGACAGCGCCCGAATCACCAGCCACGGCACCCCGAATGCTTCGCAGGTCTGAGCCACGGCGCCGCCTTCCATCTCGATCGCGGCGCCACCCAGCTCACGGTGCAACCGGTCGCGGGTGACCTCGCAGTGCAGATACGAGTCACCGGTCAACACGGTGGCGTAGTTGATCGTCGGCGGCCGGTCCTGCCCGCCCTCTGCACGGGACAGCACAGGTAACCGCACGCCGTCGAGTCGTCGTGCGACGCGGGCAAGAAGTGGCCCATCGGCCGGATAGCCCAGTCGGTCGGTCGGATTGATGTTCGGGACGAACCCCGGTTGGTACACCGTCAGGCGCTCGTTCTCGATCACCCCGGCATCCCACTGCACCACTTGGTGAGCGATCACGACGTCACCGATCGCCAATGCCGGATCCAGGCCGCCTGCGACCCCGGAGAACACCGCGACCCGGCATCCGAAACGGTCCAGGAGCAAGGTGGTCACCAGCGCCGCGTTGACCTTGCCCATGCCGGTGCCGACCAGCACCACTCGGTGTCCGTCGAGCGTGCCCTCATGGAAACTCACGTGGGCGACGTCGGTGCTGCGCACATCGTCCAAACACCCACGCAGGTAGGCCAGTTCCTGCGCAATCGCGCAAATGAGTCCAACCGTCATGTCAAGAGACGTCGACCCAGTCCAGCGTGCGGGATACCGCCTTCTGCCAGCCTGCGTACCCGTCGTTGCGTTGCTGCTCAGACCACGCCGGGTTCCAGCGACTGCCCTCCTGCCAGTTGGCCCGCAGGTCATCGGGTCCGTCCCAGAAATTCACCGCGAGCCCGGCGGCGTAGGCCGCGCCCAGCGCGGTGGTCTCGGCGACGACCGGTTTGACCACGTCGACGCCCAGCACGTCGGCCTGGATCTGCATGCACAGATCGTTGGCCGTGATGCCACCGTCGACTTTCAGGACCTCAAGGTGCACACCGGAATCGGCTTCCATCGCGTCGACGACATCACGGCTCTGGTAGCAGATCGCCTCCAACGTCGCGCGCGCCACGTGCGCGTTGGTGTTGAACCGGGACAACCCGACGATCGCGCCCCGGGCATCCGACCGCCAGTACGGCGCGAACAGCCCCGAGAATGCCGGCACGAAGTACACCCCGCCGTTGTCGTCCACCTGCCGGGCCAATGACTCACTCTGGGCCGCGCCACTGATGATGCCGAGCTGGTCGCGCAGCCACTGCACCGCCGACCCGGTCACCGCGATCGAACCCTCCAGCGCGTACACGGGTTTGGCATCCCCGAACTGGTAGCAGACCGTGGTCAGTAGGCCGTTCTGCGACCGCACGATCTTCTCACCGGTATTGAGCAGCAGGAAATTGCCTGTGCCGTAGGTGTTCTTGGCTTCGCCGGCGTTCAGGCACACCTGCCCGACCATCGCCGCCTGCTGGTCACCGAGGATGCCGGTCACCGAGACCTCGCCGTCCATGGGTCCGGTGGGCACGGTCACCCCATAGGGTTCCGGGGACGAGGAGGGCCGGATCTGTGGCAGCATCTGCCGAGGAATCCCGAAGAAGGACAACAGTTCGTCGTCCCAGTCCAGGGTCTCCAGATTCATCAGCATGGTGCGGCTGGCGTTGGTCACGTCGGTGACGTGCACCCCGCCGCGGTGCCCGCCGGTCAGGTTCCAGACCACCCAACTGTCGGTGGTCCCGAAGAGCGCATCGCCGTTCTCCGCGGCTTCTCGGACACCGTCGACGTTCTCCAGAATCCATTGGATCTTGCCGCCCGAGAAGTAGGTGGCCGGCGGCAGTCCCGCCTTCTCCCGGATGACATCCCCTCGACCGTCGCGGTCCAGTGCACTCGCGATCCGGTCGGTACGAGTGTCCTGCCAGACGATCGCGTTGTAGTAGGGCCGCCCGGTGCGCCGGTTCCACACCAGCGTCGTCTCGCGCTGATTGGTGATGCCCAACCCCACGAGGTCGGTGGTCGTCAGGTTCGTCCGGTTCAGCGCGGTGGCCAGCACCGAACCGGTGCGTTCCCAGATCTCCACCGGGTTGTGCTCCACCCACCCGGTCCGGGGCATGATCTGCTCATGCTCCAGCTGGGAGCGGCCCACCTCGGCCCCGGCATGATCGAAGATCATGGCACGGGTGCTTGTGGTGCCCTGGTCAACGGCGGCGACGAACTCGGGCAACATCGCTCCTAGCGTCCAAAAGGACTGTACCCGTAGGGAACCAAGCCGCAGCGGCCCGGGTGATCGACACCCGGGCCACCACGAACTCGATCAGAAGAAGCCTTGGGCGTTGTTGCTGTAGCTCACCAGCAGGTTCTTGGTCTGCTGGTAGTGGTCGAGCATCATCTTGTGGTTCTCCCGGCCGATACCGGACTGCTTGTAACCACCGAACGCCGCGTGCGCCGGGTACTGGTGATAGCAGTTCGTCCATACCCGGCCCGCCTTGATGTCCCGGCCGGCGCGGTAGGCAGTGTTGCCGTCGCGGCTCCACACTCCAGCACCCAGGCCGTAGAGCGTGTCGTTGGCGATCGAGATGGCCTCGTCGTAGTCGGCGAACGACGTCACGGTCACCACCGGACCGAAGATCTCCTCCTGGAACACCCGCATCTTGTTGCTGCCGGTGAAGATCGTCGGCGCGACGTAGTACCCGCCGCTGAGATCGCCGCCGAGCTCGGCGCGCTCGCCGCCGGTGAGCACCTGGGCGCCCTCGCTCTTGCCGATCTCGATGTAGGACAGGACCTTCTCCAGCTGGTCGTTGGAGGCTTGGGCGCCGATCATCGTCTCAGTGTCCAGCGGATCACCTTGGCGCACGGCCTTGGTGCGGATCGCCGCGAGTGCAAGGAAGTCGTCGTAGATGTCGGCCTGGATCAGCGACCGGGACGGGCAGGTACACACCTCGCCCTGGTTGAGGGCGAACATCGTGAAGCCCTCCAGCGCCTTGTCCTGGTAGCTGTCGTTGGCGGCGAGCACATCGTTGAAGAAGATGTTCGGGCTCTTGCCGCCGAGCTCCAGTGTCACCGGAATCAGGTTCTGCGACGCGTACTGCATGATCAGCCGTCCCGTGGTGGTCTCACCGGTGAACGCGATCTTGGCGATCCGGTTGCTCGAGGCCAGCGGCTTGCCCGCCTCGACACCGAAGCCGTTGACGACGTTGACCACGCCGGCAGGCAGCAGATCACCGATGATCTCGAACAGGTACAGGATCGAGGCCGGGGTCTGCTCTGCCGGCTTGAGCACGATCGCGTTCCCCGCGGCCAGCGCCGGCGCCAGCTTCCAGACCGCCATCAGGATCGGGAAGTTCCACGGGATGATCTGGCCCACCACGCCGAGCGGCTCGTGGAAGTGGTAGGCGACGGTGTCGTCGTCCACCTCCGACAGCGAGCCCTCCTGCGCGCGGATGCATCCCGCGAAGTAGCGGAAGTGGTCCACGGCCAACGGGAGGTCCGCGTTGAGCGTCTCGCGGATCGGCTTGCCGTTGTCCCAGGACTCGGCCAGCGCGAGCGACTCGAGGTTCTCCTCGATACGGTCGGCGATCTTGTTCAGGACCACGGCACGCTCGGCGGCCGAGGTCTTACCCCAGGCCGGGGCGGCGGCGTGCGCGGCGTCGAGGGCCTTCTCGATATCGCTCTCATCAGACCGGGCGACCTCGCAGAACGTCTGCCCGGTGACCGGTGTCCGGTTCTCGAAGTAGCGGCCGGCGGTCGGCGGCACCCATTGGCCACCGATGAAGTTGTCGTAGCGGGACTTGAACGACATGAGGGAGCCGTCAGCCCCGGGGCGGGCGTACACAGTCATGGGGAGCCTCCTGCTCGTGTGGTGTGCGTCACTCACGCTACGCGCGTCACCGTTGCACCACGGTTGCATCGTTCGGCAGCCTGCCGTCATCGACGAGAACCGCCCGCACACCCCGCGAGCAGCGCAGCTGCGAGACGGTGAACACGCTGGTGGAGGCGGGTGCCCAGGTGTTCTCGCGTGAGGGCGCCGCAGCGATGCTCACGGTCGGGCGGCTCGCTCCACCACCCGGGTGAACGCGTCGCGCAGCTGGGTAAGTCCCGGCTCCTCGATCGGGAAGTGACCGCAGTTCTCCAACGTGACCAGTTCTATGGGTCCTGAAATACGTTGCAGGAAACGGATACTCAGCACCGGTGGGGTCCAGGTGTCGGCTGCGGGAGCCACCAGCGTGACGGGCGCGGCACCGAAAGACTCCGGCGCGGTGTGGTGATAGTTCATCCAGCTCGAGAGGAATCCGAGCGGGACGCGGGCTCCGCCGCCGCGGGGGTCGGACGCGCACAGGCGCGACAGCTGCGGGTCGGTGCTCATCGCCGCCATGTCGGCCAGCCAGCGGATCGGCAGCCGGACTCGGCCGAGGACAGGTTCGGCGGCACGCAGCAGAGCGGGTGCGGGACGGCCCAGCCACGCGAACCGGGTGGCCGCGGATCGGGCGGCAGGGTCGGCCAGATCGAGAAGACACGTCGCCACCACCGCGGCGACCTGTCCGGTGCGGGCGGCCACCTCGTAGGCCAGCATGCCGCCCATGCTGGCGCCGAACAGGATCAACGGGCGGGGATCGGCGGCACGTTCGGCGGTGACGAGGTCACACAGCAGGTCGACCCAGTCGCCGTAGCGCACGCCGGCCGGATCGGGTTCGACGGTGTCGCCGTAGAGAGGCAGATCCGGGGCGAACATCTCGATTCCGTCCCCGGCCGCGACCGCGGCGGCGGGCCACAGCGCTCCGCTGTAACCGCCGCCGCCGTGAACGACCATGCCGCGGACGTCCGCCGACGCCGCTCGGGCCCGCGCGATGTGCACGGTGCGGCCCCGCCACTGCCACCAGGTGCTGGCCGGCGGGGTCAGCACCGAGGCGTAGGCGCCGGGCACGAACGCGGCGTAGCTCTGAAAGTCCATGTCCCCATCATCGAGTCCCGTTGCGGAGTCGGACAACTCGCTTTTGCAGGGTTGATGACCTGCGGGTTCCCGGCCTTGCTCGGGTTCTCAGCCGAGCTCGTAATCCAACCCGGCGAGATGCCCACGCGCCCGGGCCCGGGCCACCGGCGTCAGCCCTGCGCTGTCCCGCAGTGCCTGCCAGCCTTCGCGGTCGTCGCGTCCATCGGGCAACTCCAGCCAGCGCCGCAACAGATCCGTGCCGCCCTGTCTGCCCTCGGCGAGCACCGCGTCGCGCAGCGTGGTCGACAGCTGGGTGCGCAGGCGCGCGATCGCCGGCGACACCGACTGGATCAGCAGCGGGCCGGCGTAGCGGGCGAGCGCGGATTCGACGTCGCCGGCGTCGAGGGCGTCGAACACCTCGTCGATGTCACTGGTGACCGGCGTCGACAACCGGTAAGGCCGGGACCCGAGGTGCTCGGCGCCGATGACCTTGCGCAGCCGCGACATCTCGGCGCGGACGGTGACAACGTCGAGGTCCTTGTCGTCGAGCAGCACCGCCAGGTGGTCGGCCGACAGCCCCTCCGGCCGGCGGCTGAGCAGCACCAGGATGTCGGCGTGCCGGCCAGTCAGGTAGGTGGCCTGGAGGTGGCCGTTGCGGTCGGTGGTGACCCAGCGCGGCCGGTCACCGCCGAGCACGACCAGGTGTGGCCGTCGCGCGGCCGGTTCGGCGGCGACGCCCGCGATCCGCAGCAGGGCCAGGTGGTTCTCGACGGCCACCGCGGTGGCGCGCACAAGAGCCAGCGTCTGTGCCGTCGCGACCTGGTCGCCGCCGGTCAGGTCGATCGCGCCGAGCAATACGCCGGTGGCCGGGTCGTGCACCGGCACGGCGGTGCAGCTCCACGGTTGCACGATGCGGGAGAAGTGTTCGGACCCGTGGATCTGCAACTCGCGATCCAGCGCCAGCGCGGTGCCGGGCGCGTTGGTGCCTGCGCTGCGCTCGCTCCAGTCGGCGCCGGGGACGAAGTTCATCGCCTCGGCCTTTCGGCGCGCGGTCGGGTCGCCCTCGACCCAGAGCAGCGTGCCGTCGGCGGCGCTGACCGCCACGACCACCCCGGAGTCGGCGGCGTCGTCGACGAGCAGGCGCCGGATCACCGGCAGTGCCGGCGCCAGCGGATGGGTTTCGCGCAGTCTGTCGATGGTGGTGACGGCATCCCGCGCGCCGTCGAGGTACGGATCGACACCGCCGGCCAGGCTGCGCTGCCAGCTCTGCGCGACGAGCGGGCGCACCGCATGGGATTTCAGATAGTTCGCGTCGACCTCACCCGCGACGAAAAGCTCGTGCACAGTACGTAGCTTCGGCGCCCGTCCGACCGATGCCCGTCCGACCGATGTCTCAGCTGCTGCCACCCGGCGCTTCCTTTGTGTTCGCCATCACACGTACTGCCACCCTAACTCAGCAGCTGCGGCGGCGGGAATACAGTGCGGCCCCCGATCGGCTCCCCTCCTCTCGGGGGCCGCACAGTCTCATCGTGGGGCGCTCAGACGCCCCAGGCGTGGGCGGCCCTGCGGTCGGTGTCGGCGACTTCGTCGGCCCCGTCCCGCACTGCATTGCCCAGGCTGATCAGGATCTCGTTGAGTGCTGCCGCCGACTGTTCCCACCGGGACTGCTCGACGCGGTACGCCTCGGCGGACTCCCGGGTCCAGGTCGCCTGCAGCGGGGCGATCTGGGCGCGCAGATCATCGAGTGCGCTGTTGAGCCGAGCCGACGTGCGGTGGATCTCCTGGCGCACGGTGTATTCGATCTCGCCGAAGTTGTAGGACAGCGTGTTGGTCATCGCCGGGCCCCTACAGCTGCGCCGCGACGGAGGCGATCCGCTGTGAGTGGCCGTCGCCCACTTCGCGGAGAATGCGCTCGTTGTCCCGGATCGTCTCGGCGATGCGCTGGAGTGCGTCGTTCAACTTGACCGACTCGGCGTTCCACCGCTCGACCACGTCGCGGAACCGCGTCGCGGCGATGCCGCCCCACACCGACGGCGGGACATTGCCCATCGCGCCGATGAACGAGCGCAGCATCGCGCGGATCTCGTCGTTGCGCGCGTCGGTCTTGCCGGCCACCGACAGCATGAGGTCGAAGTCGGTGGTCAGCGCGGGCCCGGCGGCCCCTGACGGTGTCGGCATGTGCAGTCCTCTCGTAGCCTGGAACAGCGATATACAGATTGGACGCGCCGGCCCCGAGTTCGGTTCCACCGTTTTGGGTTTCAGCGCACCGCGCGGGCCGATCGCACCGCCTCGTCGCAGACGGCGCCGACCGTGGATGCACGATCCGGCGCGCTCTGGCATCCGATCGCGATCCGCAGCGTGCCGTCGATCAGCACGCTCCACCGCGTCTGGCTGTCGGTCCGCCGCTCCACGTAGGTCGCGGCGGCCCGGCCGGCGCGCTCACCCGTGGGATCGAAATCGGTGAACACCTCGGGCTCCTCGGAACCGATTGCCCGCGAGAGCGATTCGGTGACATCTGCGAGGGTGGCCGGTCCCCCGTCGGCCTGGGTGATGTGCAGGGCGGGCAGACCGCCGACCGCCGAGACGCGCACCCGCGCCGATCCCGGGCCGGTGGTGACCCGTTCGACCGTCCAAGACGCCGGCACCGAGACGGCGACCCTCCCTTCCACCAGCAGCCTCGACGCGTCCACCGGCGGCCGGTCCGAAACGGCCTGGGCCGCCCACCCGCCGCCTGCCGCGGCGAGCGTCAGCGCGACTCCGGCCAGCACCGCACCGGCCCGCCGGCTCATCGGTGACCGGCGGGCGGGACGGGGAAGGCCGCCCAGCGCAACATCGTGCAGGCGGTCTCGATCGCTGTACGCGATGGGGATCGTGAGCTTCCTGAGCTCGGAGGTGAGCGCGGGCGACAGCGGTGCGACGCCGGCCGGGGTGTCGATCAGCACCGACGTCGCCGACTGCAGATGCGTCGCCAACGCCCGGTCTTCGCGTGCCGCCACGGCATAGGCGTCGCCCGGGCCCAGCACCACCGCGTAGTCGGCCGACAGCTCCACCACCACGCCGGCGCTTATCGATGCCAGCACGTCACCACGTTGCCGCACGACGACTTCCGTGGCCGTGGCCTCGGCCGCGGCGCGGACCACTTCGAGCCGGCCAGGCCGGCCACCAGGTCGGCACCACGAGCACCAGGATGTCGGCGTGCCCGCCGGCCGCGGCGGCCAGCACGTCGCGCCAGAGGGCGCACACCTCGACCGGTCGGTCGTCCACCAGTGCCAGCGGGTCGTCGATGCTGGCCAGCGCGGCCGAAACCTGTTCGAGGACAGGATTTCCGGGACCGGACACGGTGGCCGGTCCGACCTCGACCAGCACCGGGGTCACGGCGGCTGCACCCACGCGGTCTGCACCAGCTCGTCGGGTCGTCCCCGCATGATCAGCGTGGCCCGTCCCGGGGGCAGCGGGGTTGGCCGCACGGTGCCCAGCAGTACGCCCTCGTCGGGTGCCGCGCTCATCATCAGGCCGACGCACCCCATGTCGCGCATCCGCGCCGGCACGGGATCGAACAGCGCCCGCGCGGCGCCGCCCGAGCGCCGGGCCAGGATCACCCGCAGCCCGAGATCCTTGGCGTGCGGCAGGAAATCGGCCAGCGGGGTGAGCGGGTTCCCGGTGGCACCCGCCACCAGGTCGTAGTCGTCCACCACGACGTAGATGTCGGGCCCGCTCCACCAGGACCGGTCCCGGAGTTGCTGCTGGGTGACGAACTCGTCGGGCATCCTGGCGTTGAGCCGCTCGGTCAGCGCGGCCATCCGCGACGCGACCGCCACCCCGGACACCGCGTACCCGGTGCTGGGGCCGCTGTCCACGACGCCGAGCAGCGTGCGCCGGAAGTCGACGATCTCCAGATGCGGTTCGTCGGCGGCCGCGACGAGCTCGGTGCACAGCAGTCGCAGCATCGCGGTCTTGCCGCATTCGCCGTCGCCGAGCACCAGCAGGTGCGGGTGCTCGGCGAAATCCAGGGTCACCGGGGCCAGGTCACGTTCGCCGAGGCCCAGCAGTACCTCGCCGCGGCGCCGCCCGGCCACACCGATGGCGGCCCGGTCCACCCGCATCGGCAGCAATTCGACCGGCGGGGCAGGGGGGCCGTCCCGCTGCACCGCGACGGAATCCGGTGTCGCGACGACCATCTCACGGCCGTCCGCGGTGATACCGCGGCCTGGCGGTCGATCGGTGAGCTCCTTGGCGCGCCCGCGGTCCATCTCGGAGTCCGTCGGGTCGCCGAGCCGCAATTCGATTCGGGTGCCGATCTGATCCTTCAGCGCTGGCCGCAGATCCGCCCATCGCGCCGCGGCGATCATCACGTGCACGCCGTAGGCCAGTCCCTGTGCGGCCAGCATGGTGACCGTGTTCTCCAGTCCGTCGAAGTCCTGGCGCAGAGCGGCCCAACCGTCGATCACCAGGACCACCTCACCGTACGGGTCGTCGCCGGCGCCGCCGGACTTCTCGCGGGACCGCAGCACCGATTCCACCTGCGCGACGATGCGCCGGCACAGGTCTGCGTCGCCCCGCCCGGCCACCGCCCCGACGTGCGGCAGGTCGCGCAGCGCGGCGAGGTCACCGCCACCGAGGTCCACACAGTAGAACTGCACCGCCGACGAACTGTGGGTGGCGGCCAGCGCGCCGATGAGTGTCCGCAACGTCGTCGACTTGCCCGACCGGGGGGCGCCCACCACCGCGACATTGCCCGCCGCACCCGACACGTCCACGATCAGCGGATCGCGCCTCTGCTCGAACGGGCGGTCCACCACACCGATCGGCACCCGCAGCCGGCCTGCCTGCGTTCCCGCCAGCACCTCGGCCAGCCGCGGCGACCGATCCAGCGGCGGCAGCCAAACCCGGTGCGCCGCAGTGCCGGAACCGCGCAGCCGGTCCAGCACGGCGTCCAGCAGCGGGCGCCGCGACGTCTGCGGCGGCGGGCCCCCGTCCCCGCCGGTGAGCATGAACGGGCGCACCGCCGGGACGTCGTGCCGGTGCGGTGCGCGCACCGGGAAGCGGCCGGAGACGAACGCGGTCTGGAACCGGGTCAGGGTGCCGGATGCGGTGCTCAGGTAGGCCGCGCCCGGTTGCGCGGGGAGGTGGTGGGCGTCGGGGACGCCGAGCACGGCGCGGGACTCGGCGGCCGAGAACGTCTTCAGGCAGATCCGGTAGGACAGATGGGTCTCCAGGCCGCGCAGCCGCCCCTCGTCGAGACGCTGGCTGGCCAGCAGGAGATGCATGCCCAGCGAGCGGCCGAGGCGGCCGATCGCGACGAACAGCTCGGCGAAGTCGGGATGGCGGGTCAGCAGTTCGGAGAACTCGTCGACGATGATCAGCAGTGCCGGCAGCGGGGCGAGCGCCGGGTCCCGGTCGCGGGCCCGCCGGTACTCGGCGAGGTTGGCCAGGTTGCCCGCCGCGCGCAGGATCTGTTGCCTGCGGTTGATCTCCCCCGTCAGCGCCTCCCGCATCCGCGACACCAGTGGCGCCTCGTCGGCGAGGTTGGTGATCACCGCCGACACGTGCTCGACCCCGTCCAGTCCGAGGAACGTCGCACCGCCCTTGAAGTCAACGAGCACGAGGTTGAGCGCCTCGGGCGGATGGGCGGCGACCATCCCCAGCGCCAGCGTGCGCAGGAACTCCGACTTGCCCGAACCTGTTGCGCCGACGCACAGGCCGTGCGGTCCGAGACCGCCGGCGGCCGCTTCCTTGATGTCGAGTTCGACGACGCTCCCGTCCTCGGCCACCCCGATCGGCACCCGCAGCAGGCCGCCGCTGTCCGTCCGGACCACAGCTGCGCCGGATCGATCGCCTCCGGGTCGTCGATGCCCATCAGCGCCGGCCAGTCCGGCGTACCGGGCGCGCGGCGCGCGGCAGCGTCCTTGCGGTGGCGGGCCAGCCGCCGCGCGCACGCCACCGCGTCGGCGTACGCGAGCTTGTCGTACTCGGCCGTGAGCCGCCGGCCGTCCGCGTGCACCTCGACCTCGGTCCCGGGCGCGGCACGCATCTCCACCACGGTCACACCGTCGGCGGGCTCAGGGAGCCCGCCGCCCTCGACGAGGAGCAGGTGACATCGGCCCGGTCGCCGATCAGTCTGGTGCGGAAGCCATTTCAGCCACTCCCAGTGCGGGTCCGGGCGGGCCGCCCCGATGGTCACCAGGCGCGGGTGGTGGTGAGTGGCGAGTTGGCACACCAGCGCCCGCGCGACATCGCGGATCTGCGCCGGATCACCGGTGATGGTGACCAGGCGGGTGCCGGGCAGTCGCACCGTGACGGGCAGGCCGCCGACGACCGCGTGGTGGCGCAGCAGCCTGCGCACCGCCCCGGTGGTGACGGGATCGGCGTCCTCGTCGGAGCCCAGCGCAGGCGCCACCACCGTGACGGCCGCCGGTTGCTCCCCCATGCCGATCCGGGCCACCCCGAACTGCGGATCGTCCTCCGTGCGGGCCCACATCCGGGCGCTGCCCGCCAGCGTCCACAGCGCGGCCGGGTCCGGGTGCAGCTCGAGCTGGGTCAGGCACTGCTCGTCGGCGGCCGTCAGGAGCGCGGCGTCGACGGTGTCCAGGTGGCGCAGGTAGGCGGCCCGGCCGCCGTCGAGGTCGCCGCCCCGATCCCGGCCGGTGGCGGCCAGGGTGCCGACCAGCGACACCATCATCATGACCGGGAAGAACAGGAACATCGGATTGCGCGACGATCCCGACGACGTCAGATACAGCACGGTCATGCCCGCCATCGCGACGATCATCGCCACCGGCATGAGCCGGGCCAGCGGATTGACCGGCGTCCGGGCCGGTGGTTCCGGCGGGTTGTCGACTACGATCCGGCCCGGGTCCATGTGTGAGTAGACGCACGAGCGGCCCGGCCGGTTCCCTCCACAACCCACGCAAAGTGCTGCGTCACTGCCAGGCCGTGCCGAGTTACGTTGAACCGGTGCCGGATACGTTGCGCAGGATCGCCGTCACCGTGCCGGATTCCGGCGCTCCGGGCACCGTGGATCTCGTCGTGCCCGCGGACCGGCCGCTCGGTGAGCTGATGCCGTCGATCGTCGAGGCTGCCGCGAGTGCCGCGGACGGACCGCGGCGCTGGCTGCTGACCCGGGTGGCCGGCGAGCCGGTGGACACATCACTGTCGTTGCGCGACAACGATGTCGACGACGGCGCGATGCTCGTGCTGGCCGATGTCCGGATTCCGCCGCCGCGGCGACGCCCCGCCGACCCGTGCGCCGTCGTCGCGGACGGGATCACCGCGCCGGGCTCGGACGTTCTGGGTCCGGCAGCCGCGGTGGCCGCCGCTTCGACGGGCGCGGCGGCGCTGGCCTGGGCGGGCGTCACGGCACCGACGCCGTGGCACCTCTGGACGGCGGCGGCACTGTCGCTGGTTGCCGGGGCGGGCGCGGTCGCCGCGGCGCGCGGCGATCGGACCCTGGCGGCGCTGTTGAGCACCGCGGCCACGCAGTTCGCCGTCACCGCAGGACTTCTCGCGACCCCCGCGGCGCCGTGGGCGGCGATGCTGCTGCTGGCCGCGTCGGCGGGGTTCGCGGTGACGGTGCTGCTGTTGCGGTGGCTTCCCGATCTGCCGCCGCTGACCACGCTCGCGGCCGCATCGGCGGCGGTCACCGCGGCGGCCGGGGTCGGCAACCTGGCGCCCGGAGTACCGACATTCGGCGCAGCGCTGGCCGCGGTATCGCTGGCCGGGCTGTCGGTGGCCGGCAAGCTCGCAGCACTCTGCACAGCGGACGACGGATCCCGTTCCGCGGCAGCGCATCGCGCGCTGACGGAACTGGTGGCCGGCTGGTCGGCGAGCGCGGCCGCCGGCGGTGTCGTGGTCTCGGTCGCGGCGATCGGCACCGGTGCGCAAACGGTGCCTGCCGCGGTGTTCGCCGCCGATCTCGGTGTGCTGCTCGTGCTGCGCGGGCGGGTGCACGCCGACACCCGGCGGCGCCTCGTACTCGGCGTCGCCGGGGTGACGTCCTTGTTGGCCGCGCTGCTGGTCACGGTGGCTGCCGCACCGGACCACGCGGGCTGGCTCGGGGCGGGCGCGACGGCGTTCGGCGCTTTGGCGGTATCCGCTGCGGCACGGCCGTGGCCGTCGAACCCGTTGTTGTCACGGCTGATCCAGTACGCCGAGTATGCCGCACTGGTGGCCGTGGTGCCGCTGGCGTGCTGGCTTGCCGGGGTCTACGGCATGGTCGGACAGCTGAGCCTGGCATGACGAGGTGGACCCGATGGTGGCGGGCGCCGGCGGTCATGGCACTGGCGCTGCTGCCCACCGCGCCGTGTGCAGCGGCGGCGGGGCCGCCGGCGGTGGACGAGTTGCGCCTGCCGCAGCCGCGCCCCGCCGCACCGCGCCATCCCACCACCCAACACAACGAGTGCGTCACTGCTGCCCGCTCGGCACCCGATCCGCCGAAGCGGCCGGGGCAGTTGCAGGGCATGGACCTCAGCGCGGTGTGGGCGCTGACCCGCGGTGCGGGGCAGACCGTCGCGGTGATCGACACCGGGGTGGCGCGCCACCACCGGCTGCCCCATCTGGTTCCCGGCGGTGACTACGTGTCCCGCCAGGACGGCACCGCCGATTGCGACGGACACGGCACCCTGGTCGCGGGGATCATCGCCGCCACCCCGGACACCGCCGACCCCGACGGGTTCACCGGCATCGCGCCGGAGGTGTCCCTGCTCGCGATCAGGCAGTCCAGCACCAAGTTCCGCGCCGCCGACGAGCCGGGAGGGACAGGTGTCGGCGACGTCGACACTCTGGCCGCCGCGGTACGCACCGCCGCTGATCTGGGCGCGACGGTCCTGAACATCTCGACGGTGGCGTGTGTGCAGGCCGACTCGGCACTCGACGACCGGGCGCTGGGCGCCGCGCTGTCCTATGCCGTCGACGTGAAGAACGCCGTCGTGGTCACCGCCGCCGGCAACGTCGGTGGTGGCGGGCAGTGCCCCGGGCACAACCCGCGGGATCCCGCGCACGCCGACGCGGTGACCATGGTGGCCAGCCCGGCCTGGTACGACGATTACGTGCTGACCGTCGGCTCGGTCGGGCCGGACGGGATCGCGTCGGAGTTCAGCCTGGCCGGGCCGTGGGTGGACGTGGCGGCCCCGGCCGAGGCGGTGGTGTCGCTGGCCCCGACCGGCGACGGCCTCGTCGACGTCGCGCCGTCGGGCTCGCCGATCTCCGGTACCAGCTATGCCGTTCCCGTGGTTGCCGCGATCGCGGCGCTTGTCCGGGCCCGGGCGCCGGAACTGACTGCGCGTCAGGTCATGCGGATCATCGAGGACACCGCGCACGACCCACCCGGCGGCTGGAATCCGGTGGTCGGGCACGGCGTGGTCGACGCGCTCGCCGCGGTCTCGGCGACCGGACCGGACCGGACCATCACCCCCACCGTGGCGCCGCTGGCCGCCGCCTCGCCACCGGAGACCGGACCTGCCGACCGCGGGACCGCGGTGCGCGCCGCTCTGGTCTGCGTCGGGCTGGCCGGTTGCACGGCAGTGATGTCCGCGGCGCACCGGTCACGGCGTGCCGTCCCTGACGACTGACGCGGCCTGCCCGCTGAGTTCCGGCCCGCGGGGCAGGGTCGCGAGCACCGGCCACGGTGCGGGCGCCGCGGGCGCCGAAATACCCAGGGCCCGCGCGGTTTCCTGGTCGCGGATACCGAACAGCACCCCGGCGTCGGTGACCAGGAACAGGGAACCCGTGCTGTGCCCGGAGCCGGTCAGCGATACCGAGCGTACGAACGCGGTGCGTCCCGCGGGCACCGAGACCGTGTCCACGGCCGGGCCGTCGGCGTCGGCCTGCGCCAGCGCGACGGGGTGCGGCAGCGGCGCGGCCACCTCCGCGGTGAGCACCGTGGTGTGCGAACCCGCCCGGGCGGTGCCGTCCCAATGTGCGCAGACCACGGCGGCGTCGGTGACGCCGCCGGTGAGCGGGAACGTCGCCACCGGCAGTGTGTCGACCACCGGCAGCGTTCCCACCACATCGGCCGGCACGGTCGGCAGGTCCTCGCCGACTCGGCGGTCGGTGTAGCGGATCAGATCCGCGGCGACCTCGCCGATGCGCTGCAGTCCGTCGGGCAGCACCACGTAATGGTCGGTCGCGCCGCCTGTCCCGCGGACGCGCACCACGGTGCCGACCGGGTGATCGCGCAGCGGCGGGGGCCCGGCCGTGCCGAGTGCGGGGATGCGAGGCGGCTCGATTGCCGGCGCCTCGGGCACGGCAGCCAACAGTGCAGCGGAAACCTGTTGTGGCACAATTCGGTCCAGCCTCAGCGCACGGACCACTGCGGGGTGACGCAGATCCACCCGCGATCGCCATCCGCCGTGCAGCAGGTAGGTCAACGCGGCGCTCTCCCCGCGGGGCGTCACCAGCACACTGGCGCCGGGCTCCAGCGCCACGGCGGACGGGCCGACGGCCACCGAAGTGCCGGACTGCGCGTCGTCGCAGACCGTCCACCCGGCGTCCCCGGCTTCGAGCGGCGGTGAGATCCGGTACGGCGCCCCGGGAATCCCGACCTGCGGCCCCAGCGTCGCCGCGTCGACGGCGCGCTGCGAGACGAGGCGCGGCTCGGCGGCGGCGCCGAGGATCAGGCGTGCCGAGGCCAGGTTGAACACCGGATGCAGGACGTCGTCGATCCGGACGTACATCGCGCCGGACTCGCGGACCACGACCAGCGGCGCGTCACCCAGCGCTCCGCCGGGGCGGACGACCGCCAGGATCGCGCTCACCGCGACGGCCAGCACCGCCAGTACCGCACCGGAGACGAGCGAAACTGATTGCGCGCGAAGCGGATCGTCGAGCAGCCGCGGATCACCGCGGACGAGCGCGTGCTCCATCCGGCGGGCCAGAAAGCGGTGCCCGCTGACCTGCAGGCGTGTCGTCGGTTGCGCCATCACTCCCCCCGGGCCAGCGTAGCGGGGGCTGCGACTGGGTCAGATCACTTGTTGGAGCGGCGTTCCCGGTAGGCGGCGACGTGCTGGCGGTTGCCGCAGTTGCCGGTGTCGCAGAATTTCCCCGACCGGTTGCGCGACAGGTCGACCAGCACGGCATGGCAGTCCGGGGCGGCGCACAGCTTGAGTCGGCGCAGTTCGCCGCCGCGGATCAGGTCGGCCAGCGCCATTGCCATCTCGGCGCCCATCCGCTGCCACAGCGGGTCGTGGATCGATGCCAGATGCAGGTGCCACTCGGGCATCTCGGGGTGGCGGGTCAGCCAGGGCGACGCCTTGGTGTCCGACAGCAGTGCGTTGACCTGCTCGACGGCGCGGGTCTCGTCGTCCGCGGTTTCCCAGATCCGTCCCAGTCGGGTGCGCAGTGCGCGCACCGCGTCGAGTTCGGCGGCGTCGCGGTCCCGGCGTCCGGTCCACCCGAACGTGTCGAGATATTCGTCGAGCGCGGCGAGGTCGGCGAGTTGCTCGCCGTCGACGCGGTCGCTGTTGATCAGGACGCTGACCGCCCGCAATGTGAGCTCCGTGTCATAAGTAAAAAGCATTTGACCCATGACTCCCTCCGGTTGTAGCGTCATGACCAAAGTTCATTTTACTCATGTCACCCCTTGTCACATGCATGGAAGCGGTTTGCTCATGGCGGCACTCGATATCGACCCCGGCGTTCGCACCGATCATTTTCGTACCGGTCTGCTTTTCGCCATCGGCTCGGCGTTCGCGTTCGGCTGCAGCGGGCCCTTCGCCAAAGCGCTGATGGAGGCCGGCTGGACCCCGACCGCGGCGGTCACCGCGCGCCTGGCAGGCGGAGCGTTGGCGATGGCGATCTTCGCCTCCGTCGTGCGTCCGGGCTGGCTGCGTGAGGCGCGCGAACATGCCACCACGGTGGCGCTGTACGGCCTGGTCCCGATCGCCGGCGCCCAGCTCTTCTACTACAACGCCGTCTCGCACCTGTCGGTCGGCGTGGCACTGCTGCTCGAATACACCGCCCCGATCCTGGTGGTCGGCTGGCTGTGGGCGAGCACCAGGAAACGGCCCACCGGCATGACGCTGGTCGGGGTCGCGCTCGCGGTCGCCGGGATCATGCTGGTACTCGGGCTGGTCGGGCCCGGCGGGCTGACCGGCGCCCAGATCAACCCCGTCGGCGTCGGCTGGGGCCTGGCCGCGGCGGTGTGCGCGGCCTGCTACTTCCTGATGTCGGACAAAGCCGGCGCCGCCGTACCCGACGGAAAGACGCCGCTGCATCCGATCACGCTGGCCGCCGGCGGCCTGGTCGTCGGCGCCGCCACGGTGACCGCCCTGGGCGTCGCGGGCGTGATGCCGATGCGGTTCACCGCGAACGACGCGGTGATCGCGGGCTGGCACACCTCCTGGATCGTCCCGGTGATCGCGCTCGGGCTGCTCCCGACCGCGATCGCCTACACCCTCGGCATCGTCGGGATCGCGCGACTTCGGCCCCGGTTCGCCTCGCTGGTCGGGCTGTCCGAGGTGATGTTCGCGGTGCTGGCGGCCTGGGTGCTGCTCGGCGAGGCGATGACCGCCACCCAGGCGGTCGGCGGTGCCGTCGTGCTGGCCGGCCTGGCCCTGGCCCGCGCGGGTGACCTGGCCGGATGCCCAGGCGACCACGCCGCCGAGCAGCTGGCATCGCCGGGCGCCCATCGACTCTGACGCTCGCCGCGTGGCGACGGTGGGCGGCCGCTCGGTAGGCGCGTACGCCGTCAACATCGCCGCCCACCGCAACGACACCGCGGGGTTCACCGAGCAGGCAGCGGCGTTCGTCGCCCGACTTGTTTAACACAGCTATGCGTTACCGTGTCTTGTGCCCGCCGAAAGACTGAGCCGCCGGATTGTCGCCACCGCAGCTGCCGTGATGGCGTCCGCGACCGCCGCCTTCCTCCTGCCCGCAGCCCCGGCCTCCGCACAGCCGTGCGCCGACGTCGAGGTGATCTTCGCTCGCGGCACCAGTGAGCCGCCCGGCGTCGGGCGCGTCGGACTGGCCCTCGCGGACACCCTCCGCAACCAGCTCGGCGGTCGCAGCGTGGCCACCTACGGGGTGAACTATCCCGCCACCTACGACTTCCTCAACACCGCCAGCGGCGCCACGGACGCGACCGGTCGGATCGCCTACCTGGCGGCCGAGTGCCCGAACACCCGCGTCGTGCTGGGCGGCTATTCGCAGGGCGCCGCCGTGGTCGCGATGCTCGCCGGTGTGCCCCCGCTCGGCGACCGGATCGGCACCATCGGCTCGGCGCCGCCGCTGCCCGCCGGACTCAACGGCAACGTCGCCGCAGTCGCGGTGTTCGGCAACCCGTCGGCCAAGTTCGGTAGTCCGGTCTCGGCGCGCGGCGCGTTCGCGGGCAAGGCGCTGGACCTGTGTGCCGACGGTGATCCGATCTGCTCGCCGGGCCGCAACCCGTTTGCCCACACCAGCTACGAACGTTCCCCTTTCATCGGGCAGGCAGCCGGCTTTGCCGCAGGACGGGTCTGAACGGATGCGGGCAGTTAGGATCGGCACGGTGATTCGTCAGCTGCGAAAATTCCGAGTTCTGTCGGCCACGGCTGCACTGCTGCTCACCGCAGCCACATTGGCCGCGCCGCCCCTCGCGTCGGCACAGTCCTGCCCCGAGGTCGAGCTGATCTTCGCCCGCGGCCGCATCGAGTCTCCCGGCGCCGGGCAGATCGGCAACGCGTTGGTCAGCGCGCTGCGCAACAAGACCGACAGGAACATCAACCTGTACGCGGTGAAGTATCCCGCCGACACCGAGATCGACATCGGCGCGAACGACATGAGCAACCGCATCCAGTACATGATGAACAACTGCCCGGACACCCGGCTGGTGCTCGGCGGGTACTCGCTCGGCGCGGCCGTCACCGACGTCGTACTGGCCGTGCCGATCGCCGCGTTCGGCTTCAAGGCCCCGCTCCCGGCCGGCGCCGACCGCCATATCGCCGCGGTGACGCTGTTCGGCAACGGCATCGCGTGGGTCGGCCCGATCTCGAACTTCAGCCCGCTCTACGCCGAGCGCACCATCGAGCTGTGCCACGGTGACGATCCGATCTGCAACCCGACGGATCCGGAGAACTGGCAGGACTACTGGCCCGACCATCTGGCACCCGCCTACATCAGCGCAGGCATGGTCAACCAGGCGGCCGACTTCGTGGCACCCCGGCTCTAGACACCGGGCTCTAGATCTCGTCGGCGGTGCGCACGTCGCGCGTCACCAGGTTGCGGGCCGCCAACTCGGCGTCCGGCGGGTAGTCCACTCCGACCAGGGTCAGGCCGCGCGCCGGGGCGGCGGCGAAGTCGCTGGAGCGTCGCGACGAGTCCAGCAGCCCCGCGAGCCAGGCGCTGTCCCGCCGGTGTTCCCCCACCGCGAGCAGAGCACCGACCAGCGAGCGCACCATGTTCCAGCAGAACGCGTCTGCGCTGACGTGCACGGAGATGTCGTCGCCCGCACGCTCGCAGTCCAGCCGCTGCAGCTCGCGGATCGTCGTGGCGCCGTCGCGGTGGCGGCAGAACGCCGCGAAGTCGTGCAGTCCCAACAACTCCTGTGCGGCACCCGCCATCGCCGCCACGTCGAGCGGACGCGGCCACGCGGTGACGAACCGGGCCTGCGCGGGCTCGGCGCCGTACGGGGCGGTGGTGAGCCGGTACACGTAGTGCCGGCGCAGAGCCGAGAACCGGGCGTCGAATCCGGGTGCAGCCCGGGTGATCTCGCGGACCCGGACGTCCTCGGGCAGCATCTTGGCGAGCCGGCGGACCAGCGGCCCGAACTCCGGCTCCCCGGGTCGCGTGGTGCGCGGGTAGGCGTGCGGCAGCGCGTCGGTGGGCACGTCGACGTGGGCCACCTGGCCGCTCGCGTGCACGCCGGAGTCGGTGCGGCCGGCGGCGCGGGTCAGCACCGGGGTGCGGAACACCGTCGACAGCGCGTCGTCGATGGCGCCCGCGACGGTGCGCTGCCCGGCCTGTGTCGCCCAGCCGGCGAATTCAGTGCCGTCGTAGGCGATGTCGAGCCGCAGACGGGTGTGTGCGGAGGGGGACGAGATATGAACATGCCCGCCACCGGAATCGGTGGCGGGCATGCTCACGACGTCGTCGTCAGGACTTCTTGTCATCCTCGGCTTCGGCCTCGTCGGTGGCCACAGCTTCCTGTGCCTGCTCGATCGCGGCATCTTCTGCCTTGACCTCTTCGACGGTCTCCTCCTCGGCGGCCGGGCCTTCGGCTGCCTCGGGCTCGACGGCGGCCTGCGGCGCCGCGGCGGCGGTGACCTTCTGAGCGCCCGCGCTCGCCACCTTCTGAGCCGCGTCCGCGCGACGTGCGCGGTTGGCCTCGGAGGTGACGGTCTTCTCCCGCACCAGTTCGATGACCGCCATGGGGGCGTTGTCGCCCTTGCGGTTCTCGACCTTGATGATGCGGGTGTAGCCGCCGCTGCGATCGGCGAAGAACGGGCCGATCTCGGCGAACAGGACGTGGACGATGTCCTTGTCGCGGATCTTCTTCATCACCTCACGCCGGTTGTGCAGCGTGCCCTTCTTGGCATGGGTGATGAGCTTCTCCGCGTACGGGCGCAACGCACGCGCCTTCGGCTCGGTCGTCTTGATACGGCCGTGCTCGAAAAGCGACGTGGCCAGGTTGGCCAGCAGGGCCTTCTGGTGCGAGGACGACCCGCCGAGGCGAGGACCCTTGGTGGGCTTGGGCATTGCGCTATCTCCTAAATGGGGCCGGTCCCCGTATCAGGTAGGACCGGGACGGACTTCTTAGAGCCTGTTCGGGGTTCCGCTCAGAGCTGTTCGGTTTCGGCGTAGTCCTGGTTGTCGTCCAGGTCGTAGCCGGCGTCGCTGTTCCAGGTGCCCGTGGCGACGTCGTAGCCGGCAACCTCGGACGGATCGAACGTGGCCGGGCTGTCCTTCAGCGAGAGACCGAGCTGGTGCAGCTTGATCTTCACCTCGTCGATGGACTTCTGGCCGAAGTTGCGGATGTCCAGCAGATCGGACTCCGTGCGGGCCACCAGCTCGCCGACGGTGTGCACACCCTCGCGCTTGAGGCAGTTGTACGAGCGCACCGTCAGGTCCAGGTCGTCGATCGGCAGCGCGAAGTGCGCAGCCTGATCGGCCTCGGCCGGCGACGGCCCGATCTCGATGCCCTCGGCCTCGACGTTGAGTTCCCGTGCCAGACCGAACAACTCGACCAGCGTCTTGCCGGCCGAGGCCAGCGCGTCACGCGGGGTGATCGAGTTCTTGGTCTCGACGTCGAGGATCAGCTTGTCGAAGTCGGTGCGCTGCTCGACACGGGTCGCCTCCACCTTGTAGGTGACCTTGAGCACCGGCGAGTAGATGGAATCGACCGGGATACGGCCGATCTCGGCGCCGGAGGCCTTGTTCTGCACGGCAGGCACGTAGCCGCGACCGCGCTCGACGACGAGCTCGACCTCGAGCTTGCCCTTGTCGTTGAGGGTGGCGATGTGCATCTCGGGGTTGTGCACCGTGACACCCGCAGGCGGCACGATGTCGCCCGCGGTGACCTCACCGGGTCCCTGCTTGCGCAGGTACATGGTGACCGGCTCGTCCTCCTCGGAGGACACCACGAGGCCCTTGAGGTTCAGGATGATGTCGGTGACGTCTTCCTTGACCCCGGGGACGGTGGTGAACTCGTGCAGCACACCGTCGATGCGGATGCTGGTGACGGCCGCGCCCGGGATGGACGACAGCAGCGTGCGACGCAGCGAGTTTCCGAGGGTGTAACCGAAACCGGGCTCCAGCGGTTCGATGACGAACTGGGAGCGGTTCTCGGCGACGACCTCTTCGCTCAGGGTGGGGCGCTGAGAAATCAGCATGGTGTTTCTGTTCTCCTTCTCGGCAACCGCTATTTGATGCCGTTAAGTGGCCTGTTCCCCGGTGGATTCCGGGGCCAGGATTACTACTTCGAGTAGAGCTCGACGATGAGCTGCTCGGTGAGCGGCACGTCGATCTGGGCGCGCTCGGGCAGCTGGTGCACGAGGATGCGCTGACGCTCGCCGACGACCTGCAGCCAGCCCGGGATCGGCCGATCACCAGCGTTGGCCCGAGCGAGCTCGAACGGCAACGTGTTGATCGACTTGTCCTTGATGTCGATGATGTCGTACTGCGACACCCGGTAGCTGGGGACGTCGACCTTCACACCGTTGACGGTGAAGTGGCCGTGGCTGACCAGCTGGCGCGCCATGCGACGGGTACGGGCCAGACCGGCGCGGTACACGACGTTGTCCAGGCGGCTTTCCAGGATGCGGAGCAGGTTGTCACCGGTCTTGCCGGGGAGGCGGTTGGCCTCCTCGTAGTAGCGGCGGAACTGCTTCTCCATGACGCCGTAGGTGAAGCGGGCCTTCTGCTTCTCCTGCAGCTGGGTGCGGTATTCGCTCTCCTTGATCCGCGCACGGCCGTGCTGGCCGGGCGGGTAGGGGCGCCTCTCGAAGGACTGATCTCCACCGACAAGGTCGACGCCCAGACGGCGCGACTTGCGAGTGACGGGTCCGGTATAACGAGCCATAAGTCTCTAAACTCCTTTTTCCTAGACCCGGCGCCGCTTGGGCGGACGGCAGCCGTTGTGCGGCTGGGGGGTGACATCGGCGATCGCGCCCACCTCGAGGCCGGCGGCCTGCAGCGAGCGGATGGCGGTCTCACGACCCGAGCCGGGGCCCTTCACGAAGACGTCGACCTTCTTGACGCCGTGCTCCTGCGCCTTGCGGGCCGCGTTCTCGGCGGCCAGCTGTGCGGCGAACGGGGTGGACTTACGCGACCCCTTGAAGCCAACGTGTCCCGACGACGCCCACGCGATGACGTTGCCCTGGGGATCGGTGATCGACACGATCGTGTTGTTGAACGTGCTCTTGATATGGGCGGCGCCGTGCGGGACGTTCTTCTTTTCCTTGCGACGGGTCTTCTGCCCCTTCTTCGGGGCGCCCTTCTTTGCCTGTGCCATCCGGGGTTACCTGGCCTTCTTCTTGCCGGCGATGGTGCGCTTGGGGCCCTTGCGGGTGCGCGCATTGGTCTTGGTCCGCTGGCCGCGCACAGGCAGGCCACGGCGGTGCCGCAGACCCTGGTAGCAGCCGATCTCGATCTTGCGGCGGATGTCCGCCTGCACCTCGCGGCGCAGATCACCCTCCACCTTGAGGTTGCCCTCGATGTAGTCGCGCAGCTGCGTGACCTGATCGTCGGTCAGATCCTTGGTGCGCATGTCCCGGCTGATGCCGGTCGCTTCCAAGATCTCCTGGGAGCGGGTACGGCCGATGCCGTAGATGTACGTCAATGCGATCTCCATGCGCTTATCGCGCGGGAGGTCTACGCCCATAAGTCGGGCCATGTGTGCCATTCCCTCGTGTTCTGCGGAGGTCTGGTCCCAGCCCGTTCCCGGGTCTGCCCGGGGTCCGGCCTCCGTTCCGGACGTTCTCCGATGCTCTTCGCGCAAGCGTTCATCGGAAGCAAGTGGCCTATCCACTCAGTGGTGCTGGGAGTTCATCATTCAGTTGTGGGTACTGCTCCGGCGATCTGCTCTTCGCGCGAGCGCTCATCGCCGGCCTAGCTGCTAGCCCTGCCGCTGCTTGTGCCGCGGATCGGAGCAGATCACCATGACCCGCCCGTGCCGGCGGATCACCCTGCACTTGTCGCAGATCGGCTTGACGCTCGGGTTCACCTTCACGGCTGTCGTCGATCCTTCTTCTCGGTAGTTCTTCGGGGGTCTTCGGGACTTACTTGTAGCGGTACACGATGCGACCGCGGGACAGGTCGTAGGGCGAGAGCTCCACCACGACGCGATCCTCGGGGAGGATGCGGATGTAGTGCTGCCGCATCTTTCCGCTGATGTGGGCGAGGACCTTGTGTCCGTTCTCCAGCTCAATGCGGAACATCGCATTGGGCAGGGGTTCGACGACACGCCCCTCGACCTCTATGGCACCGTCTTTTTTGGCCATACTCTGTGACGATCCTTGCTTTCGTTTCGTATCGGCTTGCTGGCCTGGTCGGCACAGCGTTCGATCCGACTTGAGAACGTGGGCCGGATGTCGGGAATTCCCCCCGCTGACGGCGGGGCTCCCGATGGGGCACGCGAAAAGTCGGCGCGGAAGCCGCACCGTTGATCCATGTTACTCGCACACTGCGATACCCCAAAATCCGCGCCGAAGTCCCTAGGCGCGCCACCCACCTGCCCATAACGTAGTGGCAGGGCGCGGACATCGCCTCGCTGCCCACACGAGGACAGGAGACACCATGGCCGCTGACGCGGAGAACTCGAAGGTGGTCGTCGGCGTCGACGATTCGCCGTCGTCGCAGCCGGCCCTGGAGTGGGCCGCCGCGGAGGCCGCGCTGCGCGGTGTTCCGCTGGTCATCCTGTACGCGACCACGCTGCCGATCGGGGCGTGGCCGGTGGTGCCGGTGCCGACGGGGTTCCTGGACTGGCAGCGCGAGATCGGCCAGGACATCCTCACCGACGCGCGCCGGATCGCCGAGCAGCTGACCGGCGGCGCCGTACCGGTGAGCATGGAGTTCGCCGTCGCGACCCCAACCGCGGCGCTGGTGGAGCAGTCCCACACTGCCGACATGGTCGTCGTCGGCTCGCGGGGACGTGGCGGGCTCGCCCGCCGGATGCTCGGCAGCACCAGCATGGGCCTGGTGCACCGTGCGCACTGCCCGGTCGTGGTGGTGCACGACGAGGAGTCCGCGCCGGACGCGGGCGCGCCGGTGCTGCTCGGGTTCGACGGCTCGGCGGCGTCCGAGGACGCCGTCGAGATCGCCTTCGACGAGGCCTCCCGCCGGAAGGTGGGGCTGGTCGTGCTGCACGCGTGGTGGTCGCCGGGCGCGTTCGAAATGCCGGGCTTCGACTGGGAGCAGACCCGCCCCGAGGTCGAGCGCGAGGCGGCTCGCCAGCTCGCCGAGCGGCAGCAGCGCTACCGCGACGTCGCGGTCGAACTCGTGGTGGTGCCCGACGAACCGGCCCGCCGGCTCGTGGAGCGCGCAGAGACGGCACAGCTCGTCGTGGTGGGCAGTCACGGCTACGGCGCGGTCGCAGGCACGCTGCTCGGCTCGGTCAGCGGCGCGGTGGTGCAGGCGGCGAAGGTCCCGGTGATGGTGGTCCGCCCGCGCTGACCGACCCGGTCACTCCCAGCGGCCGCAGGCGCACCTCGGCGATGGCGTGCCGGTCCACCGCCAGCACGTCGAACCGGTAGCCGGCCGCCTCGACGTGGTCGCCGGGCTCCTCCGGTACCCGTCCCAGGCGGCTCAGGATCAGCCCGGCCACCGTCGTGTAGTCGTCCCCGGCCAGTTCCGGGGCGTCGATGCCGATGTCGAGCAGATCGTGAATCGGGAACGAACCCGGCAGGACTCGGCTGCCGTCGGGCAACACCCGGACCGCTTTGACGTCCTCGTCCTGCTCGTCGTAGATCTCGCCGACGACCTCTTCGAGCAGATCCTCCAGCGTCACGATCCCGGTGACCCCGCCGCGTTCGCCGATCACCAGAGCGAACTGCTCGCGTTCCGACATCAACCGCGACATCGCGCCGGTGACCCGCAGACTGTCGGGCAACAGCATCGCCGGGCGCGCCACGTCGGCGACCGTCCCGTCGGAACCGAGGAGATCGCGCAGGTGCACCACCCCGGTCGCGTCGTCCAACTCGTCGGCGGGCACTACGGGCGCCCGCACGTACCCTGACGCCCCCAGCACCGAACGAGCCTGTGGCACAGGGAGATCGGCGCGCAGCCGGAACACCGACATCCGCGGCACCGCGACCTCCCGCAGGGAACGTTCGTGGATCTCCAGCGCCCCGGAGATGATCCTGCGCTGTTCGTCGCTCAGCCCGCTGTGGCTGACGATCAACTCCCGCAGTTCGCCGAACGTCGGTTCCTCCTTCCCGATGTCCGGGTCGCCACCCAGCGCCGCCACCACGACGTCGGTCGTCTTGCCGAGGAACCACACGACGGGGGTGGCCAGCACCGCCATCGCCTTCAGTGGCCGGGCCACCAGCCGGGCCCAGCGGCGGGCGTACTGCATGCCCAGCCGCTTGGGCACAAGCTCGCCGACCACCAGCGTGGACGCGGTGACCAGCACCGTCACCACCGCGATGCTGACCGGACCCGCTGCGGCACCGAGGAATTGCAGCCGCATCCGCAGCGGCTCGGCCAGCGACACCGCCGCGGTGGCCGAGGCGAGGAACCCGGCGAGGGTGATGCCGAGTTGGATGGTGGCCAGGAAGCGGTTCGGCTCCCGGGCCAGATGGGCCACGATCCGGTCGACGCGGCCGCCGCGGCGTTCCATCTCGCGTAGTTGTCCCTCGCCCAGCGCGATGAACGCGGCCTCGCTGCCCGAGAGCACACCATTGACCAGCACGAGGACCGCGACCAGCGCCAGGTCGGTCCAGTACCCGGTCACCGGCCTCACGCCCCCTCTCGTTCGGGAAGCGAAATCGAGACAGCTCAAACGCTACGCGGGCGCTCCAGCGGAGGCGCACGATTGGCTGATGGACCCAGGAAGTCGTCGCAGCCCCGTCCGCGACATCTCGGCCGTGACGATTCAGGACGCCGAGGAAGCCGGCGGCAAGGGCGCCAACATGGGCGAGCTCGTCGCTGCCGGACTGCCGGTACCACCGGGCTTCGTGCTACTGCGCGACTGCTACCTGGACTCCATGCGGGCCGGTGCCGTGGACACCGAACTGGCGGCACTGCACCGGGAGGCGCTCTCCCAGGTCGCCGACACCGCGCGGCTCGGCGAGCTGTGCGACCGCATGCAGGGCCTGGTGCGGACGGCGGGTGTCGACGACACCACGAAGTCGCTGACGCTGGACGCCTACCACGCACTGGGTCCCGGCGCGGTGGTCGCGGTGCGCTCCTCGGCCACCGGCGAGGACGGTGCCGACGCGTCCTTCGCCGGGATGAACGCCACCCTGACCAACGTCACCGGGGACGACGGCCTGCTTGCCGCGGTGACGCGGTGCTGGATGTCGTTGTTCAGCCCGCGGGTGATCACCTACCGCGCCAGCCGGGGGTTCCTCGGCGCGCCCGCGATGGCCGTCGTGGTGCAGCAGATGATCGAGTCGGACAAGTCCGGCGTCGCGTTCACCGCCGATCCGAGCACCGGGGCGCGGGACCGCGTGGTGATCGAGGCCGCGTTCGGTCTGGGCGAGGTCGTGGTCTCCGGCGAGGTGGAACCCGACACCTACATGGTGTCCAAGGAGACCCTGCAGCCGATCGACATCCGCGTCGGGCATCAGGATTTCAAGATCGTGCGCGGTCCGGACGGCCGCGACACCACGGTGCAGCTCGACGAGGAGCAGGCGTCCGCGCGGGTGCTCGACGACGACGAACTGCGTTCGATCGCCGAACTGGCGATCGCCACCGAACGCCACAACGGATGCCCGCAGGACACCGAGTGGGCGATCAGCGACGGCGCGACCTACCTGGTGCAGGCCCGGCCCATCACCACGCTCGGGCACACCACGCCACCGGACAAGGCCGAACACGTGGTGCTGGCCCGCGGGCTGGCCGCGGCGCCGGGCATCGCGTCGGGAAAGGTCCGGGTGCTGCAGAGCCCGGACGAGGGCCACCGGTTACAGGAGGGCGAGATCCTGGTCGCCCAGATGACCAACCCGGACTGGCTTCCGACGATCCGGCGCGCGGCCGCGCTGGTCACCGACAGCGGCGGGATGACCTGCCACGCCGCGATCGTGGCGCGTGAGCTGGGCGTTCCGTGCATCGTCGGCACCCGAAGCGGGACCCGGGACCTGCACGACGGCACCACCGTCACCGTCGACGGAGCGCGCGGTGAGGTGGTGTCGGGGCGTGCCACGCCGGCACAGGCGGTGACCGGCCGGGTCCGCGAAGCCCCGGCCGCTGCACCAGCCGCCGAAGCCACAGGAACCCGGGTGTATGTGAACCTCGCAATGCCGGACAGCGCGGAAACCGTTGCCGCGCAACCGGTCGACGGGGTCGGGCTGCTGCGCGCGGAGTTCATGCTGACCGAGGCGCTGGGCGGCCGCCATCCCCGCGACCTGATCGCGCGGGGCGAACAGCCTGCGCTCGTCGAGAAGATGGTGGCCTCGGTCGGCAGGATCGCCGCGGCGTTCGCTCCGCGACCGGTGGTGTACCGGGCCACCGACTTCCGCAGCAACGAGTTCCGTGGCCTCACCGGCGGGGCGGAATACGAACCGGTCGAACACAATCCGATGATCGGCTTCCGCGGCTGCTACCGGTACATCAAGCAGCCCGAATTGTTCGCGCTCGAGCTGGAGGCGCTGGCCCGGGTGCGCGAACAGTACCCCGGCGTCGGGCTGATGATCCCGTTCGTGCGCACCCGGTGGGAACTCGAAGAATGCCTGGCCCTCGTCGATGCGAGTGCGCTGGGCCGTCAGCGGGGACTGCACCGGTGGGTGATGGCGGAGGTGCCGTCGGTCGTGCACTGGCTGCCCGAGTACATCGGCATGGGCATCGACGGGGTGTCCATCGGCAGCAACGACCTGACCCAGCTGGTGCTGGGCGTCGACCGCGACTCCGACGTGTGCGCCGAGCTGTTCGACGAATCGGATCCGGCTGTGCTGCATGCCATTCGCCGCATCATCGAGACCGCCAACAAGTACGGAATCACCTCCTCGCTGTGCGGGCAGGCCCCGTCGACCAACCCGGCGTTCGCCGAACACCTGGTGCGTCTGGGCATCACGTCCGTGTCGGTCAACCCGGACGCCGTCGACGCCACCCGGCGGGTCATCGCCGCCGCCGAACGCCGGATCCTGCTCGCCGCCGCGCGATGACCGCGACGCTCACCGGCCCGCTGCCCAGCCGCGATCGCATCGCGTGTGTACCGGTCGGTGACGCGTTCGAGTTGCTCGGCACCTCCGCCCAGGGTCTGTCGAGCGCCGAGGCGCAGGCGCGCCTGCACAGCCTGGGCGCCAACGTGGTGCACACCCACACGGTCAGCGCGCTGGCCGTGTTGCGCCGTCAGCTCGCCAACGCCCTGCTCGGCCTGCTCGCGGTGACCGCCGCGCTGTCCTACTTCCTCGGCGACTCCGGGCAGGCGGTGATCATCGGCATCATCCTGCTGATCAGCGTCGGGCTCGGCTTCGCCAACGAGTATCGCGCCGAGAAGGCCTCTGCGGCAATGCATTCAGCGATCCGGCACAGCGCGGTGGTGCGCCGGGACGGGACGTTTCGCCGCGTCGACGTCAGCGAACTGGTGCCCGGCGACGTGATCCGGCTGACCATCGGCGAGCTGGTGCCCGCCGACGTCCGCCTCATCGACGTCAACGGATTGGCGTGCAACGAGGGCATTCTCACCGGGGAATCCGCGGTGGTCGAGAAGACCACCGCCCCGGCCCCCGCGGGGGCCGGGCCCGCGGACTGCGTCGACCTGGCCTACATGGGCACGGTGGTCAGCGCCGGCGAGGCCGTCGCGGTGGTGTTCGCGACCGGGCCGAACGCCGAATTCGGGCGCATCGCCGTGGGACTGTCGCAGAGCGCACCCGAGACCGCGTTCCAGGCCGGGCTGCGCCGGTTCTCCTACCTGCTGCTGCGGGTGGCCCTGACACTCACCGCGGTGATCTTCGTGACCAACATGCTGCTCGGCAGGCCGCTGATCGATGCGGCGCTGTTCGGGTTGGCGATCGCCGTCGGCATCACCCCCCAACTGCTGCCCGCGATCGTCAGCACCAGCCTGGCGACCGGCTCGCGCAGGCTGGCCAAGGACAAGGTTCTGGTCAAGCGGCTGGTCTGCATCGAGGACCTCGGCGACATCGACATCCTGATCACCGACAAGACCGGGACACTGACCGACGGGCAGGTCGCGTTCGTCGACGCCGTCACCCCGGCCGGTCAGCACTCGGAGCCGTTGGTGCGCAAGGGAATGCTGGCCACCGACGTGGACCCTGCAGCCGGGGGCGCCAGCGCCAACGATCTCGATGCCGCGCTGTGGGTGGGCCGGCGTCCGCTGTCCAGGGTCACGCGGGTCGTCTTCCTGCCGTTCGACCACGACCGGCGCGCCAGCTCCGCGCTGGTCGACGACGACTCCGCGCGCGTGCTGGTGGTCAAGGGTGCCCCCGAGCAGGTGCTGGCGCGCTGCGTCGCGGTCCCCCCGGACGCTCAGCGGACGCTCTCGGACCTGTTCGCCGACGGCAGGCGGGTGGTCGCAGTGGCCTCCAGATCCGCCACCGAGCTGACGGCGCTGACCGCCGACGACGAGAAGGGACTGACCCTCGACGGGTTCCTGGTCTTCGCCGACAACCCCAAACCCGCGGCCAGGGAATCGCTGGCCCGGCTGGCGGGCCTCGGCATCGAGGTCAAGATCGCCACCGGGGACAACCCTCGGGTCGCCGGGAAGGTCTGTGAGGAACTGGGCTTGGCGTCCCGGGGCACCCTGACGGGCACCGAGCTGGAACAGCTCGACGACAGCGAGATCGACGCCGCGGCCCGCGACCACACGATCTTCGCCCGCATCTCCCCCAGCCAGAAAGCCCGGATCGTGTCGTCGCTGCGGCGCACCGGCCGGTCGGTCGGGTTCCTCGGCGACGGCGTCAACGACGCGCTGGCCCTGCACGCCGCCGACGTCGGGATATCGGTGGACACCGCAACCGATGTCGCGAAGGACGCCGCGGACGTGGTGCTGCTGGAGAAGGACCTCGGGGTCCTGGCCACCGGCGTCGCCGAGGGCCGGCGGATCTTCGCCAACACCGTCAAATACGTCCTGATGGGGACCTCGAGCAACTTCGGCAACATGTTCAGCGCCGCGGCCGCCTCGGCGGTGCTGCCGTTCCTGCCGATGCTGCCGAGCCAGATCCTGCTCAACAACCTGCTCTACGACACCTCCCAGCTCGCGATCCCGGCCGACCGGGTCGACGACGAGCAGCTGCACGCACCCGCGCACTGGGACATCGCGTTCATTCGCCGGTTCATGTTGACGTTCGGCCCGGTGAGTTCGCTGTTCGACTTCCTCACCTTCGGGTTGATGCTGGGCGTACTGCACGCGGGCCCGGTCGAGTTCCGCACCGGCTGGTTCGTCGAGTCGCTGGCGACCCAGACGCTGATCATCTTCGCCATCCGCACCAGGAAGGTGCCGTTCCTGCGCAGCCGGCCCGCGGGCGCGCTGATGCTCTCCACCGGCCTGGTGATCGCCGTCGGGATCGGGGTGACCGTCTCCCCCGCCGCCGCGCACCTGGGCTTCACGCCGCTGCCCTGGGAGTTCTTCGCTGCACTGGTCGCGCTGACCGTCGGCTACCTGGTGCTCGTCGACGTCACCAAGACCGTGTTCTACGCCGAGCCGATGCGCTCCGCCGGCCAACCGCACCGGACCCGGGGCCACGCCCACCGGGTGCACCGGCGCGCCGCGCGGTTCAGCCTGCCTGGGTGACCTATGGCCCTAGGCCGGCGCACCGCCACGCAATAACGTCAGAAACCGCACCCTCGATCGGAGCACGCGATGACAGCCGCGAACACCTCTGGGCCCGTGGTCGCCGGTATCGACGGTTCGGCGACCGCACTGCACGCAGCGTTGTGGGCAATCGACGAAGCCGTCTTGCGCGGTACGGTGCTGCGCCTGGTCTACGTCACCAAGCCGGACGACCGCAGCGCCCCCGAGTACGCCGAGGACGTGCGCCGTGGTCACGAAAGCCTGCACGAGGCGCGCACCGCGATCGAGGCCATGGGCATGCCGGTGACGGTGCAGACCGCGATCCTCGACGGGCCGGCCACCGAGGCGCTGATCGCCCAGTCGGCCGAGGCCCAGATGGTGTGCGTCGGCTCGACCGGTATCGACGGGTACGCCAGATCCATCGTCGGTTCCACCGCGGGTGACCTGGCCGAGAAGGCGCACTGCCCGGTCGCGGTGATCCGCACCGAGCTGCACCCGGCCGCCCCGCAGCGCTGGATCCTCGTCGCGGTCGACGACCGGCCCGGTAACGAAGCAGTTGTCGAGCACGCGTTGCGGGAGGCGGAGCTGCGGCAGGTTCCGGTGCTGGCCCTCGGCGACGATCGGGGCGCCAGCCCGACCGAAACTCTCGAAGAGAAGATCCGCCCCTGGCGGGCAAGCCACCCCGACGTCCACATCTATCCGGTCGCCGGGGACGCGGACGTCGCGCATTTCCTCAAGAGACACGACGAGCCGGTGGTGCTGGCCGTGATCGGCGCCGACGAGGCCGGCGACGTGGCGCAGATCGTGGGACACGGCCATTCCCGGTTCCGGCACGGCGCCGCCTCGGCGCTCGTGGTCCGGCCCTAGTCCGACCATCCCGAGGAGGCAGTACATGTCCGGAACATCAACAGATGTCGGGATTCTCGTCGGCATCGACGGCTCACCGGAGTCACATTCCGCGGTGCGGTGGGCAGCGCAGGAGGCGGTGCTGCGCAATCTGCCGGTGACCCTGATGCACGTCGTGGCGCCGATCGTGGTGACCTGGCCCATCGACGCGGTGGTGACGAGCTTCTACGAATGGCAGGAAGAGAACGCGCAGACCGTCGTGAAAGAAGCCCAGGAGACGCTCGACGCCGCGGTGCAGGGCGCCGCGCTGCCGGCGGTCAACGCCGAGATCCGCCACGACGGCATCGTTCCCGAGCTGACCGGTGCGTCCGAGCACGCCGATCTGCTGGTGATCGGCAGCCGTGGGCTGGGTCCCGTCGGCGGTGCCGTGCTGGGCTCGGTGAGCCGCACGCTGCTCCACCATGCGCGCTGCCCCGTAGTGGTCACCAAGGAGGGGGCGGTCGGGAAGTCGCACGACACACTGCCGGTGCTGCTGGGCATCGACGGCTCCCCCGCGTCGGAGAACGCGACGGCGTTCGCCTTCTCCGAAGCATCGTTCCGTGGCGTCGAACTGGTCGCGCTGCACGCATGGAGCGACGTCGCGGTGTTCCCGGGCCTCGGAACGGACTGGCACCAGTACGAACAGCAGGGCCACGAGATCCTCGCCGAGCGCCTCGCCGGCTGGCAGGAGCGCTATCCCGACGTCAACGTGCAGCGCCGCGTGGTCAGCGACAAGCCCGCGCGCTGGCTCATCGACGAATCCAAGAACGCCCAGCTGGTGGTCCTCGGCAGCCGCGGGCGCGGAGGCATCTCCAGCATGCTGCTGGGCTCGGTCAGTACCGCCGTCGCCGAGTCGGCTCTGGCTCCGGTGGCTGTGCTGCGCGCCTGACTACTTCGCGCTGGCGCAGGACGAGACCGACAGCTGACCGGTCACAGGGCGTCGAGGCACACCCGGTGGGCCGCGGCGACCGTGTCGGGCAGCGGCGCGGCGGTGTCGACCGGATGCGCGCCCGGCCAGTCCGCCTCCCAGCGCGCCAGCTCGGCGGCGAGTTCCGGGGTGGCATCGGATGTCGTCGCGCCCCGGGTCGCTATCCGTCGTTGCGCCTCGGAAACCGGCAACGCGCACCGCAATTCGACGATCGAGGAGTGTGTCTCGGCGGCCACGGCGTGCGCGTGCCGACGGTGCCCGGCGTCGCGCCAGGTGCCGTCGAGCACCACCGAATGCCCGGCGCCGAGCCACGCACGGGCCCGGTTGAGCACTTCGCCGTAGACCGCTGACACGTTCTCCGGGGCGTAAAGACCGGCGCCGAGCTCCCCGGCACGGCCCTGCACCTCGCCGGCGCGGATCAGCTCGCGCCGCACGTCGTCCGTCGAGATCACCTCTGCGTCAAGCCTTTCCGCCAACCCGCGGGCGACCGTGGTCTTGCCGGTGCCCGGGCCGCCGCCGACCATGACAAGCCGCACACTTCCCATCCTCAGGTGCGCCAACGCGATCGAGAGGTGGTGCTGCGCCTCGGGAGCCGAATCGGTGCGGCCCTGGCCGGCGCGCACACAGTCGGTCTTGGCACGCACCGTCGCGCGGTAGGCGATGCAGAAGTGCCGCAACGAGACCGGCGCAGTGTCGTCGGCTCGGCGGCAGTACTCGTCGAGGAAGAGCGCACCGAGGTCGGGACGGCCCAGGAACTCCAGATCCATTGCCAGGAAAGACGCGTCGTCGACCCCGTCGACGTACCGGAGCTGATCATCGAACTCCAGGCAGTCCAGCATCACCGGGCCGTCGGCGGTGCAGAAGATGTCCTGGGTGAGCAGATCACCGTGCCCGTCGACGACGCGGCCGGCCGCGATCCGGTCTGCGTAGAGCGGCCCGCGCCCGGCGAGGTACCGCTCGGCCAGCCGCTCGATCTCGGCCAGGGACGGCTCGTCGAGGACGGTGCCGGTGTGCCGCCGTAGCTCGGTCAGGTTCTGCCGCCACCGCGCGGCCAGGACCTCGGCGGTGGCCTCCCGGTCGATCATCGGTCCGCGGTCCGCGGTTCGGTGGAACCCGGCCAGGATCCCGGCGATCGTCACCAGCCATCCCTGGACGTCGTCGCCGGCGCGCACCAGCGCGGCGAGCCGCTCGGCGTCGGGATACCTGCGCATCACGATCACCGGCTCCGGGTCGCCGGTCGGCGGCTGGAAGGACCCCAAACCCAGATAAGCCGCGGGCGCCAGCCTGCGGTTCAGCTTGAGCTCGCGGCGGCACGCGGATTCGCGCTTGTCGCGGGTGCTGAAGTCGAGGAAGTCGGTGCGCACCGGCTTCTTCACCTTGTATGCGCGGTCGCCGACGAGTGCCACGAGACCGGTGTGTGTCTCGTACACCTCGGCGCCGAGATCGCCCCGGTCCAGGCTCACGTGGTCGCCGTCAGCAGGACCTTCAACGCACCGGAGTGCGCAGCGTCGCTGAAAACCTGGTAGGCCGTGTCGAATTCGTCCATGGTGAATCGGTGGGTGACCATCGGTGTGGTGTCGAGGCGGCCGGAGGCGACCAGCCCGATCAACGTGGGTGTGGAGAAGGTGTCGACCAGGCCGGTGGTGATGGTCAGGTTCTTGCTCCAGATCTGCTCGAGATGCAGTGTGGCCGGGGCGCCGTGCACCCCGATGTTGGCGACGTGCCCGCCGGGGCGCACCAGGCGGACCGCCTCCTCGAAGGTGTCGGGCACGCCGACGGCCTCCATCACGACGTCGGCGCCGAGCCCTGCGGTCACGTCGTCGATGATCTCGCGGGCCGACTGGATTCGGGAGTTCACGGTGAGATCGGCCCCCAGCGCGCGCGCCGCATCCAACCGGGCGTCGGCGAGGTCGATCGCCACGATGTGGCTGGGGCTGTACAGCTTCGCGGTGAGAATGGCCGCCAGACCGATCGGGCCGGCGCCGACGATCGCGACCACGTCCCCGGGGGTGACGGTGCCGGCGAGCACACCGACCTCGTAGGAGGTGGGAAGGATGTCGGCCAGCACGATCATCTGCTCGTCGCTGACCCCGGCGGGCACCTTGTGGGTGGAGTTGTCGGCGAACGGCACCCGGACGTACTCGGCCTGGGTGCCGTCGATGTAGCGTCCCAGGATCCATCCCCCTCCGCCCAGACACTGGCCGTAGTGCCCCTGCCTGCAGTACCGGCATGCGCCGCAGGCACTGACGCAGGACACCAGCACCCGGTCACCGGGTGACAGCGTCTGCACGGCGGACCCGGTCGCGGTCACGGTGCCGACCGCCTCGTGGCCCAGGATCCGGCCCGTTTCCACCTCCGGCACATCGCCTTTGAGGATGTGCAGATCGGTGCCGCAGATCGTCACCGCGTCGACGCGGACGATCGCATCACCGGCGTGCCGGATCTCCGGATCGGGGACCGTCTGCCAGGAGCGCCGTCCGGGCCCCTCGTACACCATCGCGTGCATGTCGTGCCCCTCTCAGGACGGCCCGGCCGGGGTGATCAACCCGTAGTCGCCGTCGTAGCGCCGGTACAGGACACCGACCCGGCCCTGCGCGGCATCGACGAAGAACAGGAACGGGCGGTCGAGCAGGGCGAGCCGTTCGAGCGCGTCCTGCTCGCGCAGGCAGGGCAGCGGCTGCGTGCTGACCGTGACCCGGCCCTGATGCGGGGCGAGCGCGTCGGCGACCGAGGGCGCCACCAGCGCGGCCCGGTATCCGGCCGGGCCGTCTCTGTACACGACAGCCGCTGTGCCCGAACCGCTTTCAGTGAACAAGTGGAAGTCGTAATCGAGCAGTTCCATCTCGGTGACCGCTTCGTCGAGCGTGCACGGCGCCATCGCGTAGGACTTGCGGCGGACGATCCTGGGTTCGGGCCCCGCGCCGGTGGCGACCTGCGGGCCGCGGCCGGGCTTGTCGTCGTGTCGCCACGGAGGCGCCGCACCGTGACCCTTCCGCGCGTCCCAGTGCTCGGTGAGATGTTCCAGCCGGCGGCGCAGCCGCGATTCCAGCGCGTCAACGGCCTCGCGTGCGGAGTCCGCGGTCACCTGGGCGCGCACCTGCCGGCCGCCCACGTCGAGGTTGGCCTGCGCGATCACCGGTTGCGCGACGGCCGGGTCCTGGTGGCGGGTCAACCGGACCCGCGCCCGTATGATCGGGCGCCGCGCCAGCCGGGCCAGGCCGCCGATCTTGGCCTGCACATACTCGTCGGCGCCCGGGAACTCGCCGTGGGTCGTGACGTCGACGTCGACGCCCGGGGGGCGGTTCACCCGTGGACCACCAGTACCGGTCGTCGCGAGCGGTGAACCGCCGCGAGCGCGACACTGCCCAGCAGCACCTCACGGGTGGCCGACCGCCCGCGGGAGCCGACCGCCAGCACGGCAGCACCGCGGCTCTCGGCGCAGCCGATCAGTTCGTCGGCGACGGCGCGCTCGCGCCACCTGCCGACTCCGGCGGGCTCTCTCAACCGCACCAGCTCCAGTCCCGAGGCAGCGGGACCCACCGTGACATCGACGCCCTCGTCGCGGGCGGCCGCCAGGATCACCTCGCGGCCGGGGAACAGCCGGCGCACCCTGTCGACGGCCACATCGGCACCGGCCGATCCGTCGTAGCCCACCACCACCGGCCCGCCGGTCAGCGCGGCGGCCTCGTCGGCCAGCAGCGGGTTCGGCACCACCAGCACCGGAACGGTGGCGTAGTGCACGACCATGTCGCTGACCGCCCCGAGGAGCGCCTCGCTGCGGCCCAGCCCGCGGTCGCCGACCACGATCACGTCGTTGTCCAGCTTTTCGGCCAGCTGAGCCAGCCGCAGCCCGTCGGAACCGATCGTGCGCTTGACGATCGGCTCGGCATCCCATTCGGCAGCCTTGGCCAGCGCGACCCCGGTCGCGGCGATGGCGTCTGCCTCGCGGGAGCCCTCCCGTTCGATGAGCTCAACCAGCTCGTCGGTGCTGGCCGCGGCGGCGCGCAGCCGGCGCCGGAGTTTCGTGCTGGCGAACGGAGGAGTCCAGATGTGCGCGATCCACGCGTGCGCGTCGGGAAACAGCACCGCGCCGGCGTTGATCGCCGCATTCGCCGCCGGCGACCCGTCGTATCCGACCATCACACTCGCCGCCATCCGCACCTCCCCCGCCGGCCGAACCCGCGGCCGCCCACACCGTTGGATGCGAGCGTAGGCAGCCGCGGCCCGCGCCACTAGGGACTAAATGCCCCCGTCCGCCGCACCCCCGATTTCCGCTGGACAGACGGCGCATACTTGTTGCGATGACTGGACCTGAGCACCAGCCCCGCAAGCCTGTGATCTTGACCGTCGACGACGACCCCGCGGTGTCCCGCGCGGTCGCGCGGGATCTCCGCCGCCACTACGGCGAGAAGTTCCGCATCGTGCGCGCCGAGTCGGGCCCGGACGCGCTGGAGACCCTCAACGAGCTCAAATTGCGGGGCGAGACGGTGGCGGTGTTCGTCGCCGACTACCGGATGCCGCAGATGAGCGGCATCGAGTTCCTCGAAGCGGCGATGGACATCTTCCCGATGGCGCGCCGCGTGCTGCTGACCGCCTACGCCGACACCCACGCGGCGATCGACGCGATCAACGTCGTGGACCTGGACCACTACCTGCTCAAGCCGTGGGACCCGCCGGAGGAGAAGCTCTACCCGGTGATCGACGCGCTGATAGACGCCTGGCGCTCCACCGGGGACCGGGCGATCCCGCACACCAAGATCATCGGGCACCCGTGGAACGCGCGGTCGTCGGAGGTGCGCGAGTTCCTGGCCCGCAATCGCCTGTACTACACCTGGTTCCGGTCAGACGAGAGCAGAGGCGCCCAGCTGCTGGAGGCCGCGGGCCAGGACGGGCTGACGCTGCCGGTGGTGATCACCGAGCAGGGCGAGACGCTCGTCGATCCCACCGACGCCGAACTGGCCGCCACCCTCGGGCTGACCACCACCCCGTCCGGGGACTTCTACGACCTGGTCGTGATCGGCGGCGGTCCCGCCGGTCTGGCCGCCGCGGTCTACGGCGCGTCGGAGGGCCTCAAGACGGTGCTCATCGAGCGCACCGCGACCGGCGGGCAGGCCGGCCAGAGTTCCCGCATCGAGAACTACCTCGGCTTCCCTGACGGCCTGTCCGGCGCGCAGCTGGCCGAACGGGCGCGCAGGCAGGCCGAGAAGTTCGAGGCCGAGCTGATCACCGCCGCTGAGGTGGTCCGGCTGGAGGTGGACGGCAGCGCGCGCACCGTGCACCTGTCCGACGGCCGCACCATCGGCGCCCGCGCGGTGATCCTCGCGATGGGCGTCGAGTACCGGCAGCTGTCCGCCGAGGGCTGCGCGGACCTCACCGGCGCCGGGGTGTACTACGGCGCGACGGCGTCGGTGGCCGCCGACTGTGACGACGACGAGGTGTACGTGATCGGCGGTGCGAACTCGGCCGGGCAGGCCGCGATGTACCTGGCGCGCACCGCGAAGTCGGTGACGATCGTCAGCAGGCGCACGCTGGAGGACTCGATGTCGCACTACCTGATCCAGCAGATCAGGGCGCAGGACAACATCAAGGAACTGCCCCACACCGTGGTGCACGCGGTCAACGGCAACGGCCACCTCGAAGGCATCTGTCTGGAGAACACCCGGACCCGTGAGCGCGAGACGTTCCCGTGCGGGCGGATGTTCATCTTCATCGGCGCCGAACCGCGCACCGACTGGCTCGACGGCGTCGTGGTGCGCGACGACCACGGCTTCATCCTGGCCGGCCCGGACCTGCGTGAAATCAGCGGATGGACGCTGGACCGTCCGCCGCACCACCTGGAGTCCAGCGTGCCCGGGGTGTTCGTCGCCGGCGACGTCCGTGCCGAGTCCGCCAAGCGGGTGGCCGCGGCGGTCGGCGAGGGGTCCATGGCCGTCATGCTCGTGCACCGCTACCTGGCCGAGACGTAGGCGCGCCCTTGTCGACCTGTGACATCGCGGAGCTGCGCGGGTTGTTCCTGTTCGAGAAACTCACCGACGCGCAGCTGAGCAGGCTGTGTGCCGACGCCACGGTGCAGACGTTCCCCGCGGGACCGCTGTGCCGGGAGGGGGACCTCGCCGAGTACTTCTACGTGCTCCTCGACGGCGAGATCGCCCTGTCGAAACGGTCCGGCGATCGCGAGATCGAGATCTGGCGGGCAGCGGATCCCGGCGTGTACTGCGGCGCGTGGTCGGCGTTCCTGCTCGACCCCGACCTGACCTACGAGAACAACGCGACGCTGACCCGCCCGTCGCGCCTGCTCGTGCTCGATGCCGCCACGTTGGGCAATTTCCTGGTGTCCGAGTTCTCGATGGCGACGCACCTCCTGATCGGGCACTCGCACGGCCGGTTCCACGCCCACCGCATCGTCGATCCCCACGACCGGCTCGTCCAGCTGGGCCAGCTCACCGCGGGACTGACGCACGAGCTGAACAATCCGGCGGCCGCGGCGGTGCGCGCGGCCAACAGCCTGCGCTCCCAGCTCGCCGCGCGCCGCCGGGCCGACCGGCCCGACGAGGCGCTGGCCGAACTGGAGGACAGGGTGGCCGAGCTGGCCGGCAAACCGAAAGACCTGACCTCGGTGCAGAAATCAGATCTGGAGGACGCGCTGGGCCAGTGGCTGACGGACCGCGGCGTCACCGACGCGTGGGCGCACGCCGCGACGTTCGTCGAGGCCGGACTGGACATCGACTCGCTGGAGCGCATCGCCACCGCACCGTGCAGCGGGACGGGACAGCTCGACACGGTCATCCGCCGGCTGGCCGGAACCGCCGAGACCGAACTGCTGCTGAGCGAGATCTCCGACGCGACCGCGCGCATCTCGTCACTGGTGAACAAGGTCAAGCAGTACACCCAGCTCGACCGGGCGCCGTTCGACGTCGCCGATGTCCACGAACTTCTGGACTCGACCCTGACGATGTTCTCCCACCGGCTCGGCGACGCGGTGACCGTGGTGCGCGACTACGACCTCGGCCTGCCGGAACTGCCGTGCAACCCGGCAGAGCTCAACCAGGTGTGGACGAACCTGATCGACAACGCGCTCGACGCGCTCGCCGATCAGCCGTCCGGCGTGCTGACCCTCCGCACCCGCCGCGTCCAGGACACTGTGCGCGTCGAGGTGTGCGACAACGGGCCCGGCATCCCCGCCGACGTCCTGACCAGGGTATTCGACCCGTTCTTCACCACCAAACCGTTCGGTGAGGGCACCGGACTCGGTCTGGACATCGCCGCCCGCATCGCCGACCGGCACCTCGGCACCCTCTGGGCGGAATCAACGCCCGGCGATACGCGTTTCATTACTTCACTGCCTCTTTAGGAAGGACCCGTCATGGGTGAGAAATGTCTGCCCGATCAACTGCGTTCCCTGTTCCTGTTCGAGGCCCTGACCGACGCGCAACTGGACACCTTGTGCGCCAACGGTCACATCGCGACATTCGAGCCCGGCCCGATCCACACCGAGGGCGATCCGGCGACGTGCTTCTACGTACTGATCGACGGTGAGCTGGTGATGTCCAAGCGGTCGGGCGGCGTGGACATCGAGACCAACCGGACCTCGCAGCGCGGCGTGTACTGCGGCGCATGGTCGGCGTACATCCCCGGCGAGGAACACGTCTACCAGGCGTCGGTACGGGTGACGCGGCCGTCGCAGTTCTTCGTACTCGACGCCGACGCGTTCGCCGAGTTCATGCAGAAGGAATTCCCGATGGCGGTGCACCTGCTGGAGGGCCACATGGTCGGCGGGCTGCGGCAGCGCCAGATCCTCGGCCAGCGCGAGAAGCTGCTGGCGCTCGGGCAGCTCTCGGCCGGGTTGACCCACCAGCTCAACAACCCCGCCGGCGCCACCGCCCGCGCAGTGGCCGACCTGCGCGAGGGCGTGGGCAAGATGCGCCACAAGCTCGCGATGCTCGCTGACGGAAAGTTCACCCCGGCCGCGCTGAAGGTGCTGGTCAGCATTCAGGACGAGGTCGCCGAGCAGGTCGCCAAGTCGAAATCCCAGGAGCTGACGGCACTGGAGACCTCCGACCGCGAGGACCAGATCGGCGACTGGCTGGAAGAGCACGGCATCTCGGGCGCCTGGGATTACGCGCCGACGTTCGTGGAGGCGGGCTTGGACGTCGACTGGCTGGAACGGGTCGAGGCCTCCATCGACGACGTCGACTGCTCGGCGACGCTGCCGGGCGCGATCGGCTGGCTGAAGTACACGATCGACACCGAGCTGCTGATGAACCAGATCGGCGAGGCCAGCAAGCGGATCTCGGCGCTGCTGGCCGGCGCCAAGCAGTACTCCCAGATGGATCGCGCCGAATACCAGAGCGCGAACGTGCACGAGTTGATCTACAGCACCATCAAGACGATCTTCGGAGACAAGGTCGGCAAGGACAACCCGGTCAAGCTGGTCTGGGACAAGGACAAGTCGCTACCCGAATTGCAGTGCTACCCAGGCGATCTCAACCAGGTCTGGACCAACCTGATCGACAATGCGATCCAGGCGATGGACGGCCACGGCACGCTGACCATCCGCACCTACCGCCAGAGCAGCGATGCCGGGGTCGTCGTCGAGGTCTGCGATGACGGCCCCGGAATTCCCGAGGACATCGTCGACCGGATCTTCACCCCGTTCTTCACCACCAAGCCGTTCGGGGAGGGCACCGGCCTGGGCTTGGACCTGGCCTGGCGCATCGTCGTCGAGAAGCACCACGGCCACCTGGCGGTGGAATCCGAACCCGGCAACACCCGGTTCATCGTCTCGCTGCCGTGGCAGGCCCCGGCACCGGCGAGCCCGGCATGACCGCCGTGAAGCCCGACCTGGGCAGGTTCGGGGCGTTCGGCCGCCTGGTGACCCCACAGCAGGCGGCAGACATCGAGGCCCTCGGCTACGGCGCCGTGTGGGTGGGCGGTTCCCCGCCCGCCGAACTGGACTGGGTCGAGCCCATCCTGGACGCCACCACCACGCTGAAGGTGGCCACCGGAATCGTGAACATCTGGACCGCCGCGGCGGGGCCGGTCGCCGAGTCGTTCCACCGCATCGAGGCCGCCCATCCCGGCCGGTTCCTGCTCGGGATCGGCGTCGGCCACCCCGAGGCGCAGCAGCAGTACCGCAAGCCGCTGGAAGCGCTCAACGAGTACCTGGACAAGCTCGACGAGTACGGCGTGCCGCGCGAACGGCGCGTGGTGGCGGCGCTGGGTCCGAAGGTGCTGCAGCTGGCCGCCGCCCGCTCGGCGGGCGCCCATCCCTATCTGACGACGCCGGAGCACACCGCCCGCGCGCGGGAGCTGATCGGCCCCGAGGCGTTCCTGGCGCCGGAGCACAAGGCGGTCCTGACCACCGATGCGGAGCAGGCCCGCGCGGTCGGTCGCGAGGCCCTGGCGATCTACCTGAACCTGGCCAACTACCTCAACAACTGGAAACGCCTCGGATTCAGTGATGAAGACGTGGCGAAACCGGGTAGTGACCGTCTGGTGGACGCCGTCGTCGCCTACGGCACCGTCGACGCCATCGCGGCCCGGCTCACCGAGCACCTCGACGCAGGTGCCGACCATGTGCCGGTGCAGGTACTGACCGGCCCCGACCAGCTGGTGCCCGCACTGGCCGAGCTCGCCGGGCCGCTCGGACTGCGAGGAAAGGGATAGAGCATGACCGACACTGAAGGCCCGTCGCTGAAGCCCGCTCTGGGCCGCTTCGGAGTGTGGACCGGTGCGCCGGTGTCACCCGACCAGGCCGTCGAGATCGAGAAGCTCGGCTACGGCACGGTGTGGGTCGGCGCGTCACCCGCCGCCGATCTGGCGTTCGTCGAGCCGATCCTGGAGAAGACCGAGTCGCTGCAGGTGGCCACCGGCATCGTGAACATCTGGACGGCGGACGCCGACGAGGTGTCGAAGTCCTATCACCGCATCGAGAAGGCGTTCCCGGGGCGGTTCCTGCTCGGCGTCGGTGTCGGTCACCCTGAGCACACCCAGGAGTACACCAAGCCGTATCAGGCGCTGGTCGACTACCTGGACAAGCTGGACGTGTCGAAGGTGCCGACCAGCAGGCGGGTGGTGGCCGCGCTCGGCCCGAAGGTGCTCAAGCTGGCCGCGCAACGCAGTGCCGGCGCACACCCGTACCTGACCACCCCGGTGCACACCGGCCAGGCGCGCGAATTGCTCGGTCCGACAGTGCTGATCGCTCCCGAGCACAAGGTGGTGCTCACCGACGACGCCGAGAAGGCCCGCGAGATCGGCCGCGAGACCGTCGACTTCTACCTCGGGTTGTCGAACTACGTGAACAACTGGAAGCGGCTCGGGTTCACCGACGAGGACCTGGTGCGGCCCGGCAGCGACCGGTTCATCGACGCGGTCGTCGCGCACGGATCACCGGACGCGATCGCGGCGCGGCTGACCGAACATCTGGCCGCGGGCGCCGACCACGTCGCGATCCAGGTCCTGGGCGGCCCCGACGAACTGTTGTCGACGCTGGAGGAGCTGGCCGGCCCGCTGGAGCTGAAAGGCTGACGCTCAGGGCGTGATGATGGTGCGCTCGTCGATGATTTTCGTCGCGGCGATGATCGCCTGCTGCTGGTCCAGCGGGCCCTGCGCGTCCAGCAAGAGCAGGTAGGTGTGCTCCGGGCCCGGGATCACGATGGTCTCGCGGGACACGAAGTTCGGTACGCCGTCGATGTCGGCCCGGCCGGCAATCTCGCTCGACCGGAAGCCGCCGACCTCACCGGGCGTGCCGATTTCCGGGCCGGTCCACGCCGGTAGCGCCCTCACCGCGTTCGGGGACAGTTCCAGGATCTTCGCGGCGTCGAAGGTGCCGCCGTCCAGCCGCACCATCCGGACCAGGATCGCCGGCGGGTTCGGGGTGCCCTCGCCCGCGGACAGGAAGATGGCGCCGTAGGCGTCCGGGGGCACTGCGGCGGCGTCGGTGACGGGTTCCCAGCCGTCGGGCATCGGCAACTCGACGTTCGGCACCCCCGGCTCGCCGGCCTTGACGACGGTCTGGGTGACGCCGTTGGCCAACAGATAGTCGTCGACGTCCCGGTCGTCGGTCGCCGGCGCGGCGCTGGTCTCGCTGGTGGCGGCTCCGCTGCCGGTCTCGGCGCTGTCGTCACGTCCGGAAGCGCAGCCGGACACGGTCGTGCCGAGCACCACGGCCACTGCCGCCAGCACGCTGATGGTCGTCGTGGACCGCATCTGTTCTCCCCCTGTCGACGGTTCGATCCCAGCAGAACACAGGGCGGCGGCCGGTTGCATCTCTCGCCCTGGTTAGGCTCGGTGGCCATGCGGTTGCTGGTGACCGGCGGCGCGGGGTTCATCGGTGCCAACTTCGTGCGCAACGCCGTGCGTGAACGCCCCGAGGTGCGCGTGACGGTGCTGGATTCGCTGACCTATGCCGGCAGTAGGGAGTCGTTGCGCGACGTCGACTCCGAGATCCGGCTGGTCGAGGGCGACATCACCGACGCCGGCCTCGTCGGCACGTTGATCGGCGAATCCGATGCCGTCGTGCACTTCGCCGCCGAGACGCACGTCGACAACGCGCTGGCCGACCCCGAGCCCTTCGTCCACACCAACGTGGTCGGCACGTTCACGATCCTGGAGGCAGTCCGGCACGCCGGGATCCGGTTGCACCACGTGTCGACCGACGAGGTGTACGGCGACCTGGAACTCGACGACCCGGCCCGGTTCACCGAGTCGACGCCGTACAACCCGTCGAGCCCGTACTCGTCGACCAAGGCCGCGGCCGACATGCTGGTGCGCGCGTGGGTCCGTTCCTACAAGCTGGCCGCGACGCTGTCCAACTGCTCCAACAACTACGGGCCCTACCAGCACGTCGAGAAGTTCATCCCGCGCCAGATCACCAACGTGCTCACCGGCCGGCGGCCCAAGCTCTACGGCACCGGGGCCAACGTGCGCGACTGGATCCACGTCGACGACCACAACCGCGCGGTGTGGCGGATCCTCACCGACGGAGCGGTCGGGCGCACCTATCTGATCGGCGCCGACGGCGAACGCGACAACCTGTCGGTGATGCGCACGATCCTGCGCCTGATGGGCCGCTCCCCCGACGACTTCGACCACGTGACCGACCGGGCCGGACACGACCTGCGGTACGCGATCGATCCCACCCCGTTGCGCACCGAGCTGGGTTGGGTGCCCGAGCACACGGACTTCGAGAGCGGGCTGCGTGACACCATCGCGTGGTACCGCGACAACGAATCATGGTGGCGGCCCTTGAAAGACGCGGTGGAATCGGCGTACGAAGGACGACGGCAGTGAACGCACGCGAGCTGACGGTCCCCGGGGCGTGGGAGATCACGCCGGTGGTGCACACCGACGAGCGCGGCGCGTTCTTCGAGTGGTTCACCGATCCCGGCTTCACCGCGATCACCGGCCACCGGCTCGACCTGCGGCAGGCCAACTGCTCGGTGTCGCGGGCCGGGGTGCTGCGCGGCGTGCACTTCGCCCAACTGCCGCCGAGCCAGGCCAAATACGTGACATGCATGCGCGGCGCCGTCGTCGACGTCGTGGTGGACATCCGCGTCGGCTCGCCGACGTTCGGGCGCTGGGACGCGGTCGTCCTCGACGACCGGGCGCACCGGTCGGTGTATCTGTCCGAGGGTCTCGGGCACGCGTTCCTGGCCCTGCAGGACGACTCCGCGGTGACGTATCTGTGCTCGGCGGGCTACGCCCCCATCCGCGAACACACCGTCGACCCGCTCGACCCGGCCCTCGGAATCGATTGGCGCTCCTGGCTTTCGGAGTCGCCCGCCGACGAGTTGATCCTGTCGGACCGCGACCGCGCCGCCCCGACGCTGGAGCAGGCCCGCGCCGCCGGCCTGCTACCGACGTGGGAGCAGGCGCAGACGTTCGTCGAGGAACTCCGCAGCGACTGAACGGGTCAGGACCTGCGACGGTACCGACGACCGGCCTGACGCAAGACGCGCGCCCATGTCGCCGGGTTTAGCCAGCAACCATTCCCGCAAACCGCGATATCGCGCGAGTGGGACCGCCGCTGTGGCCGACACCCACCGGAGTGCGACAAGGGCCCACGAAATTGCGGCGGTACCGCTGCCAACACTCTTGCCAAGGCCGAACCGCATTACTAGGATATCCAAGTATCTACACGGAAGGTTCGATTCCCATGACCTCAACTACGGCGCCAAGCTCAACCACGGCGACCACCCGGATCCCCCATTTCATCGACGGGAAGCGCAGCGAGCTCTCGTCCACCCGCACGGCTGACGTGCTGAACCCGAGCACCGGCGAGGTCCAGGCGCAGGTGCTGCTTGCGTCGGCGGCCGACGTCGACACCGCCGTGGCCTCGGCCGTCGAGGCCCAGAAGGAATGGGCGGCATGGAACCCGCAGCGGCGCGCACGGGTGATGATGAAGTTCGTCCAGCTGGTCAACGACAACGTCGACGAGCTGGCCGAGCTGCTGTCCATCGAGCACGGCAAGACCGTCGCCGACTCCAAGGGCGACATCCAGCGCGGCGTCGAGGTCATCGAGTTCGCGATCGGCATCCCGCACCTGCTCAAGGGTGAGTTCACCGAAGGCGCGGGCGGCGGTATCGACGTCTACTCGATCCGTCAGCCGCTGGGCGTCGTTGCCGGCATCACGCCGTTCAACTTCCCCGCGATGATCCCGCTGTGGAAGGCCGGCCCGGCGCTCGCGTGCGGGAACGCATTCATTCTCAAGCCTTCTGAGCGGGACCCGTCGGTGCCGCTGCGACTGGCCGAACTGTTCCTGGAGGCCGGCCTGCCCGCAGGCGTGTTCCAGGTCGTGCAGGGCGACAAGGAGGCCGTCGACGCGATCCTGACCCATCCCGACATCCAGGCCGTCGGCTTCGTGGGCAGCTCGGACATCGCGCAGTACATCTACTCGACCGCCGCGGCACACGGCAAGCGTTCGCAGTGCTTCGGCGGCGCGAAGAACCACATGATCATCATGCCCGACGCCGACCTCGACCAGGCCGTCGATGCGCTGATCGGCGCCGGCTACGGCAGCGCAGGCGAGCGCTGCATGGCGATCAGCGTCGCTGTGCCGGTTGGCGAGGAGACTGCGAATCGGTTGCGCAACAGGCTCGTCGAGCGCGTCAACCAGCTCCGGGTCGGCCACAGCCTCGACCCGAAGGCCGATTACGGGCCGCTGGTCACGGGCGCGGCGCTGGAGCGGGTGCGCGACTACATCGGCCAGGGCGTGGAAGCCGGCGCCGAGCTGGTGGTCGACGGCCGCGAACGCACCACCGACGAACTGAGTTTCGACGATCAGGATCTGTCGAAGGGCTACTTCATCGGCCCCACCCTGTTCGATCACGTCACCACCGACATGTCGATCTACACCGACGAGATCTTCGGCCCGGTGCTGTGCATCGTGCGCGCCAAGGACTACGACGAGGCGTTGAAGCTCCCGTCGGAGCACGAGTACGGCAACGGCGTGGCGATCTTCACCCGGGACGGCGACGCCGCCCGCGACTTCGTGTCCAAGGTGCAGGTCGGCATGGTCGGGGTCAACGTCCCGATCCCGGTTCCCGTGGCCTACCACACCTTCGGCGGTTGGAAGCGCTCCGGTTTCGGCGACCTGAACCAGCACGGGCCGGCGTTGATCCAGTTCTACACCAAGGTCAAGACCGTCACCGAGCGCTGGCCCTCGGGCATCAAGGATGGCGCGGAGTTCGTCATCCCCACCATGAAGTAGGACGGTTCAGTGTTCGAGTTGGACATGTTCGGATTGAACAGCGACGAACGCGTTATCACCGAGACGGCTGCCGCGTTCGCAGCCAAACGCCTTGCCCCGCATGCCCTCGACTGGGATGCCGACAAGCACTTTCCCGTCGATGCGCTGCGGGAGGCCGCCGAGCTCGGCATGGGCGCGATCTACTGTTCCGAAGAGGTCGGCGGCAGCGGCCTGCGGCGCATCGACGCGGTCCGCATCTTCGAGGAGCTGGCCGCCGCCGATCCGGCGATCGCGTCGTTCATCTCGATCCACAACATGTGCGCGTGGATGATCGACACCTACGGCACGCCCGAGCAACGCAAGAAGTGGGTGCCACGGCTGGCGTCGATGGACAGCATCGCCAGCTACTGCCTGACCGAACCGGGTGCCGGCTCCGATGCTTCGGCGCTGCGCACCCGGGCGGTCCGCGACGGTGACTCCTACGTGCTCGACGGCGTCAAACAGTTCATCTCCGGCGCCGGAACCTCCGACGTCTATGTGGTGATGGCGCGCACCGGGGTCGACGGCCCGCGCGGGATCTCCACGTTCGTCGTCGAAAAGGACACGCCCGGGCTGAGTTTCGGCCCCAACGAGGCCAAGATGGGCTGGAACGCCCAGCCGACCGCACAGGTGATCTTCGAGAAGGCCCGCGTGCCCGCCGACGCGATGCTCGGCGGCGCCGACGGGGAGGGCACTGGGTTCGGCATCGCGATGAACGGTCTCAACGGCGGGCGGATCAACATCGCGGCCTGCTCGCTGGGCGGTGCCCGCTCGGCGCACGAGAAGGCCGCCGGCTATGTGCGGGACCGGGAGGCGTTCGGCGGGTCGCTGCTCGACGAGCCGACCATCCGCTTCACGCTGGCCGATATGGCCACCTCGCTGCAGACGTCCCGGATGATGTTGTGGCGGGCGGCATCCGCGCTCGACGCCGGCGACCCCGACAAGGTCGAGCTGTGCGCGATGGCCAAGCTGTACGTGACCGACGCGTGTTACGACGTGGCCGATTCCGCGCTGCAGCTACACGGCGGCTACGGGTATCTCAAGGAGTACGGCCTGGAGAAGATCCTGCGGGATCTTCGCGTTCACCGGATCCTCGAAGGCACCAATGAAATCATGCGCGTGGTGATCGGCCGGGCCGAAGCGGCCCGGGCCCGAGCCGCCGTCTAAGAAAGGTTGTGTCGATGACGACGATCGCGTTTCTGGGCCTGGGCAACATGGGCGGACCGATGGCGGCGAACCTGGTGGGAGCCGGGTACACCGTGCACGCCTTCGACCTGGTCGACGAACTGAAGGAAGCGGCGAAGGCCAAGGGCGCGAACGTGTTCGACAGCGCTGCCGCCGCGGTCGCCGATGCCGACGTGGTGATCACCTCGCTGCCGAACGGCAACATCGTCAAGTCCGTCTACGACGAGGTGGTGCCCGCGGCCAAGGCCGGGGCATTGCTGATCGACACCTCCACGATCTCGGTCGACGACGCCCGCGCCATCCACGCGCAGGCCGCCGAGAAGGGTCTGGCCCAGATCGACGCCCCGGTCTCCGGGGGCATCAAGGGCGCGACGGCGGGCACTCTGGCGTTCATGGTCGGCGGCACCGATGAAGCAGTCGAGGCGGCCCGCCCAGTGCTCGAACCCATGGCGGGCAAGGTCATCCATTGCGGCGCCTCGGGAGCGGGTCAGGCCGCCAAGCTGTGCAACAACATGGTGCTGGCCGTGCAGCAGATCGCGATCGGCGAGGCGTTCGTGCTGGCCGAGAAGCTCGGCCTGCCGGCGCAGTCGCTGTTCGACGTCATCACCGGAGCCACCGGGAACTGCTGGTCGGTGCACACCAACTGCCCGGTGCCCGGCCCGGTCCCCACCTCCCCGGCGAACAACGATTTCAAGCCGGGCTTCGCGACCGCGCTGATGAACAAGGACCTCGGCTTGGCGATGGCCGCAGTCGAGTCGGCCGGCTCCAACGCACCGCTGGGCACCCACGCGGCCGAGATCTACGCCGAGTTCAACAAGGACCACGCCGACAAGGACTTCAGCGCGATCATCGAGATGCTGCGCGGCTAGCGACTCTGCCCGCCGACTTTGAAGTAGTTGCTGCCACGCGGCCAGGATTTCGACAACAAGTTCAGAGTCGAGCGCAGAGTCGAGCGCAGCGGGTCAGGCGGCGGTCGGCTTCAGGTGGGACTCGTGCCACGCGTCGTGGACGCGCTGACAGTCGGCCACACACAGCGGAACCCCCGCCGGGGCGTCGTCGTCGACCAGCACCGTCGCGAGCCCGGTGGCGACCGCGGCGCGCTGACTCTCTCGCGACCCCGCGAACGCAAGTGAGTCCGGTGCCGGCACGCCGAGATCGCCCAGCGCGGCGGCGTAGAGCGTGCCCCGCGGCGCGTCGCCCGCGGTCACGACCGTGGTGACGACCCCGTCCCCGACGAGCTGGCGCACCAGCGGTTCCACCCAGGTGTGGCCGGCGGTGCTGATCAGCCCGACCCCGATGCCCGCGCCGTACGCCTCGGCGATGAGCTCGGCCATCCCGGGCCGCGCGGTGAGGTCGGCGTCGAGCACCGTCTCGTCGAGGATCATGGCCTTGGCCGCACAGATCTCGTCGACCAGAAGCTCGGCGAGCACGTCGCACTCGCTGCTGATCCCCCGCTTGCGCAGTTCGGCCGAGACGCGCCGGCGTTCGTCGGGCAGCACCAGCAGTTGCCGGTAACGCGCCGGCGACCACTCGATGTCCAACCCGAGCTCGGCGAACGCCGCGTTGAACGCCGGCCGGTGACCGGCGACCTCCAGGTCGGCGAGCGCGTCCAGATCGAAGATCACCGCGCGCAGTTTCCTGATCGACGTCGGGGTAGGCCAGTCCCACCAGAATCGGCCGGCCCGCCATGCCTTCTGCTCTGTCGCTTGCACGAACGAATAGTGTCCTACGTCACACCACGGCCACCTCCCCCGTGCGGGGGATTCGCCGGGCCAAGTTGGGGGGAGAGCGGGCGCCTCGGCTCTAAGGTGAGGCGTATGGGTGCCGATCCGGTGCGAATCGTGCTGGTCGACGACCACGAAATGGTCATCGAGGGCCTCAAGGCGATGCTCGCCGCGTTCACCAGCCGGGTGGTGGTGGTCGGTCAGGCGGTCGGCGCGGACCACGTGCTGCAGGTCGTGGCGGACCTCGACCCCGACATCGTGCTGTGCGACGTGCGCATGCAGGGCTCCAGCGGGCTGGACGTATGCCAGCAGCTGCGCGAACGCGACCCCGACCGGCGGGTGGTGATGCTGTCGGTCTACGACGACGAGCAGTACCTGTTCCAGGCGTTGCGAGTGGGCGCGTCGGGTTACCTGCTCAAGAGCATCAGCAGCGAGGAACTGGTCCGCCAGCTGGAGTTCGTGCACGGCGGCCAGACCGCGATCGACCCGAGCATGGCGGCCAGGGCCGCCGACACCGCGGCCCGCATGCAGCGCGACGAGTTCTGGCCCGGGGCGCGCCGCGGGCTGACCCAGCGGGAGAGCGAGATTCTGGCGCTGGTGGTCAACGGCCTGTCCAACCGCGCCATCGCCACCAAGCTGATCATCGGCGACGAGACCGTCAAGACCCATCTGAGCTCGATCTACCGCAAGCTCAATGTCGGCGACCGGACGGGCGCGGTCGCCACTGCGCTGCGGGAAGGCATCTACCAGTGACCCGCCCGGTGCTGACCGCCGACCGCGAATTGGCACTGCTGCGTGAGCTGATCCAGGCCGCCTCCAGCGGTCCCGGTGTCGAACCGTTGGCCGCCGCGGCGGCCCGGATGATCACCGCGGCCACTGATTCGGACGTGTGCTTCGTGCACGTGCTCGACGACACCGACCGTTCGCTGACGCTGACCGGCGCCACCCCGCCGTTCGACTCGGAGGTCGGCAAGATCAGACTGCCGCTGGGACAGGGCATCTCGGGCTGGGTGGCCGGTCACCGGGAACCGGTGGTGATCAGGAGGGACAAGGAGTCCGACCCGCGCTACCTGCCGTTCCGCTCGCTCCGCGGCCGCGATTTCACCTCGATGGTGTCGGTGCCGATGGAGACCGACCCCGGCGGGCTGGTCGGGGTGCTCAACGTACACACGGTGGCCGAGCGCGACTTCGGTGACCGCGACGTGGAACTCCTGCTGGTCATCGGCCGCCTGATCGCGGGCGCGATGCACCAGGCGCGCCTGCACCGACAGCTGGTCGCTCGCGAACGCGCGCACGAGAACTTCGTCGAGCAGGTGATCGAAGCGCAGGAGCTGGAGCGCCGCCGGCTGGCCGGCGACATCCACGACGGAATCTCCCAGCGGCTGGTCACGCTGTCGTTCCGGCTGGACGCGGCGGCCCAGGCCGCGAAGTCTCCGGACGACCACGACGCCCTCCTCGAGCAACTGGACCGGGCGCGGGAACTGGCGGGGCTGACGCTGGAGGAGGCCCGCGCCGCGATCAGCGGGCTGCGGCCCCCGGTGCTGGACGACCTGGGGCTGCCCGGCGGGCTGGCCAGCCTGGCCAGGTCGATCCCGCAGATCCCGATCGACCTGGAGATCGGCCGCGAACTCGCCGGCTCCCGGCTTCCCGACCACATCGAGCTGGCGCTCTACCGCATCGCCCAAGAATGCCTGCAGAACGTCGTCAAGCACGCGGGCGCATCCTCGGCGCGACTGGCCTTCCGCGTCGACGACAACCAGGCCCGGCTCGAAATCGCCGACGACGGAGTCGGTTTCGACACCTTCGAGCATCCGTTGGGCAGCGACGAGATGGGCGGCTACGGGCTGTTGTCGATGGCCGAACGCGCCGAGATCGTCGGCGGCCGGCTCAACATCCGCTCCCGGCCCGGATCCGGCACCACGGTGACCGCGACGATCCCGCTGAACCCGGTCCGGCACCGCTCCGAGGACACCGGCGACGCCTGAGCGGAACCACCGGGCTCAGAAGTCGCCCGCGCTGCGGCGCAGCGTCTGAATCGAATCCGCCAGCGCACGTGACTGTTCGGGCGAGATCCCGATGTCGCCGAACACGTCCTTGTTCAGCGTGACCGTCGCGTCCTCGACCGTGGAGCGGCCCAGGTCGGTGATCCGCACCAGCGTGGTGCGGCCGTCCGTGGGGTGCGGCAGCCGTTCGACGAGCCCGTCGGCCTCCAGCCGGCGGATCGCGTGCGTGACGCTGGTGACGTGCACCTGCAACCGGTCGGAGGCCTTCGTGATCGGCAGCGCGCCGGTGCGGCTGAAGGCCAGCAGGCGCAACAGTTCGTACCGCGAGAAGCTCAGGTCGTAGGGCCGCAACGCGGTCTCCACCCGGGCCAGCAGGATCTGGTGGGCCCGCATCACCGAGGTCACCGCGACCATGCCGTCGGCGACGTCACCCCACCCGGAGCGTTCCCAGTTCGCGCGTGCGGTGGCGATCGGGTCGCGCCGTTCGGATGCCACGACTCTTCATACCGTATGGCCCGGCCGGGCTCACAGCCGCCGTTCCAGCAGCACCTTCCCGTCGGGCGACGAAACAAGTTGGACGGCAGCTATTTCAGCCGGCTCCATCGGCGTGGTGGCGCTGGGCAGTGCGGTGGCCCCGGACACCCCCAGCCAGGTGGCGATCTCGTTGCGGCTGCCGTCGTGGCCGATCACCACCATGCCGAGGTTCTGCGGCGGCGCGTCCTGACTGCCCCATTCGCCGTACGAGCAGGCCATGTCGATGCGGGTGCCCCATCCGTACCCGGACACCGCGATGCTCGCGTTGATCGGGGTGTCGGCGACCTTGGTCATCTCCTGCATCTGCGCGACGGACTGGCCCGGCTCGGGCCGGATCACCAGCACCAACACCAACGTCGCGGCCAGCACCGCGGCGGCCACCCCGACCGCGACGGTCGCCAGCCACCGGGTGCGGCGCCGCCGGGCGCGGGCCCGGTACAGCGCGTCGACATCGTCGGCGTCGAGCATCCCCAGCAGTGCGGGCATGTCGCTCAGTTCGGCCACGGCCGACCGGCATCGCTCACAGTCGACCAGGTGGTGCTCGTACTCGACGCGCTCGTCGTCGGCCAGCGCGCCGAGCACATACGCGGCATCCCAGGTCAGGTAATGGTCCCGGATCATCGCGTCACCCCCATCTCCTGCAGTCCGAGGCGCAGCGCACGGACTGCGTAGTGCAGCCGGGACTTCACGGTCCCTTCCGGGATGTGCAGGTCGGCGGCGATCTGTCCAGTGGTCCAGCCCTGGTAGTAGGCCCGCCGCACGACGGCCCGATGCTCGTCGGACAGCCGGCTCAGCGCGGCGCTCAGCAGCATCCGGTTCACCGTGGAGTCCGTCTCGTCGGGCGAGGCCCGGTCGGCGACGTCCTCGGTGTCGGGGACGCCGGTCTCGTGCCGGGACCGGGCGCTGCGATGTTCGTCGATGATCATGTTGCGCGCGACGGTGAACAGCCAGGCCCGCGCGGACCTGTCCGCGTCGGCGGTGACCTCGGGGTGCCGCCAGGCGCGCAGCAGGGTCTCCTGGACGACGTCTTCGGCCCTGGACCGGTCACCGGTGAGACGGAGCGCGTACCGCCACAGCGCCGCGGCATGCTCGTCGTAGAGCGCCCGCATCATCGCCGCGTCCGGATCGTCCATCCCGCCCTCCGTCCAGGACACGACGGCGGCGGACGATCGGTTCAGCCCGGACCGGTCAGGCGGTCAGGATTCTCGGTCCGTCGTCCGTGACCGCGACCGTGTGCTCCCAGTGTGCCGCGCGGGAGCCGTCGGCGGTGACCACGGTCCAGCCGTCGTCGAGGACGACTGTCTTACGTGTCCCGAGGGTGAGCATCGGTTCGATGGCCAGCACCGAACCCGGTGCGAGGTGCGGCCCGCGGCCGGGGGCGCCCTCGTTCGGCAGGAACGGGTCCATGTGCATCTCCCGGCCGATGCCGTGCCCGCCGTAACCGGCGACGATGCCGAACTTGCGGCCGTGGCGCTGCTCGGCGGCCTTGGTGCCCTGCTCGATGGCGTGCGAGACGTCGGTCAGCCGGTTGCCCGGCACCATCGCCGCGATGCCGGCCTCCATCGATTCCCGCGTCGCGTCCGACAGCGCCTCGTCGGCGGGGATGACCTGGCCGACGCCGAACGTGAACGCCGAGTCGCCGTGCCAGCCCTCCAGGATGGCCCCGCAGTCGATCGACACGAGGTCGCCGGCGGCCAGTTTCTCGGCGTCGGTCGGGATGCCGTGCACGACGCGGTCGTTCACCGACGCGCAGATGGACGCCGGGAAGCCGTGGTACCCGAGGAAGGACGGCACACCGCCGCCGTCGCGGATCACCGATTCGGCGACGGCGTCGAGTTCCAGGGTGGACACCCCGGGTGCGGCAGCGGCACGTACCGCGCGCAGCGCGGCGGCCACCAGGGCGCCCGCGGCCGCCATCGCGTCGAGTTCACCGGCGGTGCGCTGCGGAACCACCTTGCGGCTGCGGAGGCCGGGAATCGAGACCATGGCCGAGGTCAGCGACCGAGCGCGGTGAGCGCCCGCTCGAACACCTCGTCGAGCTCACCGACCGCTTCGACGGTCTTGAGGTTCGAGGCGTAGTAGTCCAGCAGCGGGGCGGTCTCGTCGCGGTACACCTTGAAGCGGTTGCGGATGACGTCCTCGGTGTCGTCGGCGCGGCCACGGCCCTTGAGCCGGGACACCAGCTCCTCTTCCGGGACCCGGAACTCGATCACGGCGTCCAGCGACAGGTCGCGCTTCTTGAGCATCTCGTCGAGGGCCTTGGCCTGTTCCACCGAGCGCGGGAACCCGTCGAGGATGAATCCCTGCTTGGCGTCCTCGTCGTCGAGCCGGTCGTCGACCAGGGCGTTGGTGAGGGTGGCGGGCACCAGGTCACCGGCGTCGAGGTACTTCTTGGCCTCCAGGCCGAGCTCGGTGCCGTTGCTGATGTTGTAGCGGAACAGGTCCCCGGTGGAGATGTGCGGGATGCCGAGCTTCTCGGCGAGCTTCACGGCCTGGGTTCCCTTGCCCGCTCCCGGCGGTCCCAACAACACGATTCTCACGGAAGAACCCTTTCTCACTTCAAAAAGCCTTCGTAGTTGCGCTGCATGAGCTGGCTTTCGATTTGCTTGACGGTGTCCAACGCGACGCCCACGGCGATCAGCACCGCGGTACCGCCGAACGGCAGGTTCTGCACCGAGCCGGTGTTGCCGATCTCCAGGAACAGGTTCGGCAGCACGGCGATGATGCCGAGGTAGACCGAACCCGGCAGCGTGATGCGCGACAGCACGAACCGCAGATAGTCGGCGGTGGGCTTACCGGGGCGGATGCCCGGGATGAAGCCGCCGTACTTCTTCATCTCGTCGGCGCGTTCCTCGGGGTTGAACGTGATCGAGACGTAGAAGTACGTGAAGAACACGATCAGGCCGAAGTAGATCGCGATGTAGACCGGGCTACTCGGGTCGGTCAGGTACTCGGCGACGAAGGTCTGCCACCACCCGGTGCTCGGTGCGTCGCTGGCGCTGGTGATCAGCTGGGTGATCAGGTGCGGGATGTAGATCAGCGACGACGCGAAGATCACCGGGATGACGCCGGCCTGGTTGACCTTCAGCGGCAGGTAGGTCGACGTGCCGCCGTACATCTTGCGGCCGACCATGCGCTTGGCGTACTGCACCGGGATGCGGCGCTGACCCTGCTCCACGAAGACCACGCCGACCACGATGGCCACGGCCGCGACACACACCAGCGTGAACACCATGCCGCCGCGGCTGTCCAGGATGTTCTTGCCCTCGCCGGGGATCGACGCCGCGATGCTGGCGAAGATGATCAGCGACATGCCGTTGCCGACGCCGCGCTCGGTGACCAGCTCGCCCATCCACATGACCAGCGCCGCGCCGGCGGTCATCACGATCACGATGACGGCCAGGGTGCCGATGTTCAGGCCGTCGCTCTGGCCCTGGATGATGTCCAGCGAGCAGCCCTGCAGCAGGCCGCCGTTGGCGGCGAGGGCCACGATGCTGGTGGCCTGCAGGATCGCCAGTGCGATGGCCAGGTAGCGGGTGTACTGGGTGAGCTTGGTCTGGCCCGCCTGGCCCTCCTTGCGGAGCTGCTCGAAGCGCGGGATGACCACGCCGAGCAGCTGCACGATGATGCTCGCGGTGATGTAGGGCATGATGCCGACCGCGAACACCGACAGTTGCAACAGCGCGCCGCCGGAGAACAGGTTGATCAGGGAGTAGATCTGCCCGGACTCGCCGCCGCTGACCTGCGCGATGCACTGCTGCACGTTCGGGTAGTCGACGCCTGGCGACGGAATCTGGGCACCGACCCGGTAGAGGATCACGATGCCGAGCGTGAACAGGATCTTTCGCCTTAGATCGACTGTCCGCAGTGATGAGATGAAAGCCGAGAGCACTCTTTCCTCCTGCACGGCCGGTCGATCGCGGCGTGCTCATGTGGCTGGCGTCACCAGCGTCGTGGTTAAGGCGTGTGCGCGACGGCATGAGCAGGCAGAACAGCCTGCGCAAGTCACGCGTTCAAACAGTCTACGAGACTAACAGTTGCCGGTTGCTTGACCCGCATCCGTCACTCCGATGCAGCGTACAGTCGAAAACAGTAATTAACCTGCCTAATCATCTTTGGGGACTCGATGCCACGTAGCGAAAACGACAGCTGGGACCTCGCCTCGAGCGTGGGCGCCACCGCCACCATGGTGGCCGCCGCACGCGCGGTGGCGACCCGCGCCGAGCAGCCCGTGATCAACGATCCGTACGCCGAGCCGCTGGTCCGCGCGGTCGGCGTCGACTTCTTCACCAAGCTGGCCTCCGGCGAGTTGACGCCCGCCGACCTGGACACCCACGACGGGGGCGAGTCGCCGGTCGGGATGAGCCGGTTCGCCGACGGGATGGCCGCACGCACCCGGTTCTTCGACGACTTCTTCACCTCCGCCGTCGCGGCCGGCGTCCGGCAGGGGGTCATTCTGGCCTCCGGCCTGGACGCCCGCGCCTACCGGCTGAGCTGGCCCGAGGACATGACGCTGTTCGAGATCGACCAGCCCGAGGTGCTCGAGTTCAAGACCAGGACGCTGGCCGACCTCGGAGTGCGACCGGCGGTCTCGCTGACCCCGGTGGCCGTCGACCTGCGCGACGACTGGCCCGCGGCGCTGACCGCCGCGGGGTTCGACCCGGCCGCGCCGACGGCGTGGATCGCCGAGGGCCTGCTCGGCTATCTGCCGCCGGACGCACAGGACCGGCTGCTGGACACCATCACCGAGCTCAGCCCGGCGGGCAGCCGGCTGGCCGCCGAGGCCGTCCCGGCCGTTCAGGACCTCGACGACGAGGAGTTGCGCGAGCGGATGTCGGCGTCGACCGACCGCTGGCGCGAACACGGCTTCGACCTCGATTTCAGCGAGCTGGTGTTCACCGGGGAGCGGGCGGAGGTCGACGAGTACCTGCGCAGCCGGGGCTGGACCGTGGACGCGGCCCCGACCAACGACCTGCTGGTCCGCTACGGGATGGCCCCGCTGAACCCTGACGAGCGCTTCGGCGACGTGCGCTACGTCAGCGCGACCCGATAGGAGGGCCGGACGTGGCGCGTACCGAGGGCGACACCTGGGACCTGGCCTCCAGCGTCGGGGCCACCGCGACGTCGGTGGCGGCCAACCGCGCGTTCGCCAGCCGCGGACCCGACCCGCTGCTGCAGGACCCGTATGCCGACCTGCTGGTCGAGGCGGTCGGGTTGCCGCACTTCATCCGGGTGGCCCGCGGCGAGATCGACTTCGACGACGACCCGCTGTTCGGCGCCCGCCAGATGCTGGAGCAGATCACGGTCCGCACCCGCTTCTTCGACGACTTCTTCACCGAGGCCGCCGCCGACGGGATCCGGCAGGTGGTGATCCTGGCCTCCGGCCTCGACACCCGTGCCTACCGGCTGGACTGGCCCGCTGGCACGGTGGTCTACGAGATCGATCAGCCTGCGGTCATCGAGTTCAAGACCACGGTGCTGGCCGAGGCCGGGGTCGCCCCGGCCGCCGAGCGCAGTACCGTCGCGGTGGACCTGCGCGACGACTGGCCCGCCGCGCTGCGCGCCGCCGGGTTCGACCCGGCCCAGCCGACGGCGTGGATCGCCGAGGGCCTGCTGATCTATCTGCCCCCGGACGCCCAGGACCGGCTGCTGGACCACATCACCGAGCTCAGCGTGCCGGGCAGCCGGCTGGCCACCGAGCACATGGACGCCAAGGCGCTCACCGGGGACTGGGCCAAGCAGATGTCGGCGCGGGCGCGCAGGCACGGCAGCGACGTCGACGTCAGCGAGCTGTTCTACAACGGCCCCCGCACCTCGGCTGCCGACCACCTGGCCGCGCAGGGCTGGCAGACCACGGTGCTGTCCAGCAACGACGCCTACCGGCTACAGGGCTTCGGGCCGCTGCCCGAGCACCTGGTGTCGATGATCGGCGACTCCGGCTACCTGACGGCGCGCCTGCCTCAGTAGCGCGTCTCCCCCATCCACAGCACGTTCACGCCGGACAGCGACCGCTGCGTCTGGTCGACCAGACCGCGGACCGACCGGAAGGCCAGGGCGCCGAAGGCGTCCTCCAGGGAGGCCGCCGCGGGCTGCGAGGACGGCTTGGGCCGCAGCACGTCCCGCAGCGACGAGCCCGGCAGGTTCTCGACCCGCACCTTGGTGTCCTCGTCGATGCCTGCGAGCTTCTTGGCCCGCCGGATCGCGGTGCGCAACCCGCCGAGTTCGTCGACCAGGCCCCGTTCCAGTGCGTCGGCGCCGGTCCACACCCGGCCGCGCGCCACACTCTCGACGTCCTCGATGCTCATGGAGCGGCCGTCGGCGACCCGCCGGACGAAGTCGGTGTAGAACAGGTCGGCCTCGGCCTCGACGTGCGCCTGCTGCTCGTCGGTGAACGGAGCGTTGATCGACCAGGCGTCGGCGTTGGCGTTGGTGCGCACCGTGTCCGACCCGACCCCGAGACGGTCCTTGAGCTCCCGGGCGACGAACTTGCCCGTGACCACCCCGATCGAACCGGTGATGGTGCCCGGGTTGGCGACGATGGCGTCGGCGGCCATCGACACGTAGTAGCCGCCGGACGCGGCGACCGCACCCATCGACGCGACGACCGGCTTACCGCGCTCGCGGGTCCGCACGACCTCGCGCCAGATGGTCTCCGAACCGGTGACCGAACCTCCCGGGCTGTCGACGCGCAGCACGATCGCGGCGACGTCGTCGTCGGCGGCGGCCTGGCGCAGCGCGGCGGCGATGGTGTCCCCACCGGAGCTCGAGCTGCCCATCGGTGACATCTGCCGCCCACCGCGGCCGCTGACGATCGGGCCTGCGACGGTCACGACCGCGACCTTCGGATGGCTCTTGAGTCCCGGCACGGCCGGCTTCTTCGCGCGTGCGTAGCGGGACAGGTAGAGCCGCGGCGGAGCGTCCTCACCGTCGGCGTCACCGGTTTCCGGGGAAATGCCCTCTGCCCCGGACATTTCCGCGATGCGCCCGTAGACCTCGTCCCGGAAACCGATGCGGTCCACCAGGCCCGCTGCGACGGCGTCGTCGCGCAGCAGCGGCGCCCGGTCGGCCAGTTCGTCCAGTGCGGCCCGGTCCACCCCGCGCGAGGTGCTCACCGCGTCCCACACCTGCGCGCGCAGCCCGTCGACCAGTGCGGTGTCGGCTTCTCGGTGCGCCTCGGTGTAGCGGTCCTGGGTGAAAAGGTTTGCCGCCGACTTGTATTCACCGCGTGCGATGAACTGCGCCTCCACGCCCAGCTTGTCGAGGGCGTCCCGCAGGAACAGGGCGCTGGTCGCGAAACCGACCAGCCCGACCGTGCCCGACGGTTGCATCCACACCTCGCCGAACGCGGAGGCCAGGTAGTAGGACAGCGTGCCCGGGTAGGTCTCGGCCCAGGCCAGCGACGGCTTCTTCGCGGTGAACGCGACGATGGCGTCGCGCAGCTCCTGTACGGGTCCCGGTGGCGCGGCGTCGATCTGGACGCGTGCGATGAGCCCGGCAACCCGCGGATCGTCGGCGGCGCGGTGGATCGCGGCGACCGCCTCGCGCAGCAGCAGCGGCTTCCCGGCGCCGTTTATCAATGCCATCGGGTCGAAGCCGGCCGACTCCGGCGGCGCGGCCTGCAGATCCAGCTCGAGGATGCACCCGTCGGGCACGCCCTGGTGACGGGCGGTGTCGACCTTGCGGGCGAGGTCACGGACATCGTCGAACCCGGGCAATCCGGACAGCAGAGAGAACATGGTTCGAGCGTACCGACGCCGAACCGGGCGGTCAGCGCCCGAAGTACCGGGTGTACTGCGGGCAGTACACGGCCACGGCGGCCCGGGTCAGCCCGACGGCCTGGTCCTTGCTCAGTCCGTTGCCTGCCAGCGTGTTGACCACGCCGCGCACCACCGGGACCGGGTTGGGGCTACCGGTGAGCCCCGTGGTGAGCATCTCGCAGATGCGCTTGCCCACGGTGGGTGCGTCGTCACTGGCGCCGAGCGGGATCCCCATCGTGGTGATCGCGTCGGTGAACTTCTGGTCCTGCGGCTGGGCGTGCGCGGTCGCGCCGCCGAACATGACGAGACCGGTGGCGGCCAGTGCCGCGACGACGGTTCGACGGTGGCGATTCATGACGTGCTCCTCAGCTGGGTTCCCCGACGCAGTGTAATTCGGGTTATCGACGCCTGTCGTTACGAGCGCCAACGCAGAAACCCCCGCCGGGGCGGGGGTTTCTGTTCGTGCGATGTCTCTACAGTTCGGTGACGGTGCCACCGGCGGCGGTGATCGCCTCTCGGGCACTGCCGCTGAACTTGTGCGCGGTCACGTCGACCTTGGCGGTCAGCTTGCCGTCGCCGAGCACCTTGACCAGGACGTTCTTGCGAACGAGGCCCTTGGCCACCAGCTGGTCGACACCGACCGTGCCGCCCTCGGGGAACGCCCTGGCGATGTCGCCGACGTTGACCGGGGCGTACTCGGTACGGAAGCGGTTGCGGAAGCCCTTGAGCTTCGGCAGCCGCATGTGGATCGGCATCTGGCCGCCCTCGAACGTCACCGGGACGTTCTTGCGGGCCTTGGTGCCCTTGGTACCACGACCGGCGGTCTTACCCTTGGAGCCCTCGCCGCGACCCACGCGGGTCTTGGCCTTCTTCTCGCCGGGTGCCGGACGCAGATCGTGAAGCTTGATCGGAGCCATGGTTAAACCTCCTCGACCGTGACGAGGTGGTGCACGGTCTTGATGAGTCCACGCGTCTGGGCGTTGTCCTCACGGACCACGGACTGGCGGATCTTGCGCAGCCCGAGCGTCCGCAGGGACTCCCGCTGCTTCCAGCGCGCACCGATGGTGCTGCGCACCTGGGTGATCTTGAGCTCTGCCATGATTACGCCGTTCCCTCACGCGCGGCCGTGGCAGCCAGAGCCTCCGCCTCGCGGCGGGCCCGGAGCATGCCTGCGGGCGCTACATCCTCGATGGACAGGCCGCGGCGGGCCGCGACCTCTTCGGGACGCTGGAGCAGCTTCAGCGCGGCGACCGTGGCGTGCACCACGTTGATCGCGTTGTCGCTGCCCAACGACTTGGCCAGGACGTCGTGCACTCCGGCGCACTCCAGCACGGCGCGGCAGGCGCCGCCGGCGATGACACCGGTACCCGGGCTGGCCGGACGCAGCATGACCACACCGGCCGCGGCCTCACCCTGGACGGGGTGGGTCACGGTGCCGCCGATCAGCGGAACCCGGAAGAAGTTCTTGCGCGCCTCTTCGACACCCTTGGCGATCGCGGCGGGGACCTCTTTGGCCTTGCCGTAGCCGACGCCGACCATGCCCTTGCCGTCGCCGACGATCACCAGCGCGGTGAAGCTGAACCGGCGACCGCCCTTGACCACCTTCGACACGCGGTTGATCGTGACGACGCGCTCGATGTAGTTGCTCTTCTCGCGGTCGTCGCGGCCGCGGCCGCCACGATCGTCACGGCGCCCACGGCCACCGCGGTCGCCCCTGCCACCGTCGCGGCCGTCGCTCGACGGCCCGCCGGCTCCTACAGCCTGCTCGGCCATCATGCATTCCTTCCGTTACTGGTCAGGTAGGACATCAGAACTTCAACCCGCCTTCGCGGGCGGCATCGGCCAGCGCCGCGATCCGTCCACCGTACGTGTACCCACCGCGGTCGAAGACGACCTCGTCGATACCCGCGGCCTTGGCGCGCTCGGCGATCAGCTGACCCACACGGGCGCTGGCGGCCTTCTTGTCGCCCTCGAGTGCCCGCACATCGGCCTCGATCGACGAGGCCGCAGCCAGCGTGACGCCGTCGAGGTCGTCGACCAGCTGCACGTGGATGTGCCGGGCGGACCGGTTGACCACCAGGCGCGGACGCTGGGCGGTGCCGGACACCTTCTTGCGCAGACGCGCGTGCCGGCGCAGCCGCGACGTACGCCGCGTCTCGGAGATGTTCTTGCCGACCGGGGTGTGACCCGCGGCCTCTTTGGATTTGGTGTTGGTAGCCATCTACTACTTACCCGTCTTTCCGACCTTGCGACGGATCTGCTCGCCCTCGTAGCGGATTCCCTTGCCCTTATAGGGATCGCTCTTACGGAGGCGGCGGATGTTCGCCGCGATCTGGCCGACCTTCTGCTTGTCGATACCGGAGATCGAGAACTTCGTCGGCGTTTCGACCGTGAAGGTCACGCCTTCCGGGGCGGTGATCAGCACCGGGTGGCTGTAGCCCAGGGCGAACTCGAGGTCGCTGCCCTTGGCCACCACGCGGTAACCGACGCCGAAGATCTCCATCTTGGTGGTGTAGCCCTCGGTCACGCCGGTCACCAGGTTGGCGATCAACGTGCGGGACAGGCCGTGCAACGAACGGTTACGCCGCTCGTCGTCGGGGCGGGTGACCACCAGCGCACCGTCGTCGTCGCGGGTGACCGCGATCGGCTCGGCGACGTCGAGGGTCAGCGTGCCCTTGGGGCCCTTGACGGACACGTTCTGTCCGTCGATCGTCACGTCGACCCCGTTGGGGACCGGGACCGGCTGTTTTCCAATGCGAGACATGTATCTAGCCCTCCCTCACCACACGTAGGCGAGGACCTCGCCGCCGACGCCCTCACGGGCCGCCTGGCGGTCGGTCCTCAGACCGGACGACGTGGAAATGATCGCCACACCGAGCCCACCGAGCACACGCGGCAGGTTGGTGGACTTCGCGTACACCCGCAGACCGGGCTTGGACACCCGGCGCAGGCCCGCGATGCTGCGTTCACGGCTCGGGCCGTACTTGAGTTGCACCACAAGGGACTTGCCCACGCGGGCGTCCTCGGTGCGGTAGTCGTTGATGTAGCCCTCGGACTTCAGGATCTCGGCGATGTTCGCCTTGATCTTGCTGTGCGGCAGGGTCACTTCGTCGTGATACGCCGAGTTGGCGTTGCGCAGACGTGTCAAGAAGTCTGCGATCGGATCCGTCATGGTCATGACAGCCGGTTCACCTTTCTCGCGGCGGTTCCCATCCCCGGTGCTCGGATTGGGCCTGCCGCAACCTGTTTCGTAGTTACGGTCTGGAGCCGGCTTACCAGCTGGACTTCTGCACACCCGGCAGTTCGCCGGCATGTGCCATTTCGCGCAGGCAGATCCGGCACAGGCCGAACTTGCGGAACACCGAGTGCGGACGGCCGCAGCGGTTGCAACGGGTGTAACCCCGCACCTTGAACTTGGGCTTCTTGTTGGCCTTGTTGACCAGAGCCTTCTTTGCCATCTGCTCAGTTCTCCTTGAACGGGAAGCCGAGCGCCCGCAGCAGCGCACGTCCCTCGTCGTCGTTCGTCGCCGAGGTGACGACGGTGATGTCCATGCCACGCGGGCGATCGATGCTGTCCACGTCGATCTCGTGGAACACCGACTGCTCGTTGAGCCCGAAGGTGTAGTTGCCCGTGCCGTCGAACTGCTTCGGCGAAAGTCCGCGGAAGTCGCGGATACGGGGCAGCGAGATCGAGATCAGCCGGTCGAGGAACTCCCACATGCGGTCGCCACGGAGCGTGACGCGCGCACCGATGGGCATGCCCTCGCGAAGCTTGAACTGCGCGATGGACTTCCGGGCCCGGCGGATCTCGGGCTTCTGGCCGGTGATCAGGGTGAGGTCGTTGACCGCGCCGTTGATCAGCTTGGCGTCACGGGCGGCGTCGCCGACACCCATGTTGACGACGACCTTGGTGACGCCCGGGATCTGCATCACGTTGGCGTAGCCGAATTCCTGCTGCAGCGCCTCGCGGATCTCTTCGCGGTAGCGCTGCTTCAAGCGGGGGAGGGTCTTCTCAGTGGTGGTCATTACACGATGTCCTTGCCGTTGGACTTGGCGATGCGGACCTTCTTGCCGGTCTCGTCGTCGGTGCGGAAACCGACGCGGGTCGGCTTGCCGTCGGAATCGAGCAGCATCACGTTGGACACCGAGATCGGCGCCTCCTGCGTGACGATGCCGCCCGAGGCCGCGCCGCGCTCGGTACGCGACTCGGGGGTGTGCTTCTTGATCCGGTTCACGCCCTCGACGAGGACCTTGTTGCGCTCGGGGTAGGCCACCAGGACCTTGCCCTTGGCGCCCTTGTCCTTGCCCGAGATGACGAGCACGGTGTCGCCCTTACGGACCTTCATCTACAACACCTCCGGGGCGAGCGAGACGATCTTCATGAAGCGCTTCTCGCGCAGTTCGCGACCGACGGGCCCGAAGATGCGGGTGCCACGGGGGTCGTTGTCGTTCTTGATGATGACGGCGGCGTTCTCGTCGAACTTGATGTAGCTGCCGTCGGCGCGGCGGCGCTCCTTGGCGGTGCGGACGATGACGGCCTTGACGACATCGCCGCGCTTGACGTTGCCGCCCGGGATGGCGTCCTTGACGGTCGCCACGATGATGTCGCCGATGCCGGCATAGCGCCGCGACGAGCCGCCGAGCACGCGGATGCACAAGATCTCCTTGGCGCCCGTGTTGTCGGCGACCTTGAGCCGCGATTCTTGCTGAATCACTAGATCTCCTCGACCTGGTTACTGTGTGCACGCAGGATTACCGACCCTGACGTGCGCGGTCTTTGTTCCCTAAGAGCACGCGGGGCCATCTCCGCATGGAGACAACCGAGGTCTGCCCTAGGCAACCCCCATATACTAGGTGAGCTCGCCGAATGCTCCAAATCGACGGGTGCGCCGGACGGCAGCGCCGCAACCCCGATCGCGGACCGGGCGGGCAGCGCAGCCACGCCGAGTTCGGCGGCCAGCACCGCCGACGCCCCGTCGGCGACCGCGCTCAACTCGGCGAACCCCGGTAGGCACGCGATGTAGAACAGTCATCCGGAGACACCGCAGACCTGCGCTTTCGGGTAGCACCGACCGTACCGCGGCCAGCGCGTTGCCCACCGCCAGCGCGGCGGCGCGTGCGCCTGCTCGACCGACAGCGTGTCCCCCACCACGCCGGTGACCACCAGTTTCCCGTCGCGCCGCGGGTCATCCCGGCCGAGTAGGCCACGTCGCCGTGGCGCACCGCGGGCACGTAGTCGCCCTGCGGGGACGGCACGGCCTGCTCAGTCGACACCGAGCGCGACACCTTCCTGACGCGGGTCGGCGGCCCCGGCCAGCACGCAGCGGTCGTCGACGGAGACGACCTGGGCGCTGCCACCGCCGCCGAACTCGGGCTGGACCACGACCTGGTGCCCGGCGGCCTCGAGCCGCCGCCGCGTCTCGGCAGGCAGCGTCTCCTCCACGCGCAGTTCGTCCGGCGCGCCGAGGACGTCGGCGTCGGATCCCGGGAACACGGTGAACCGGGGCGCCGAGACCGCCTCGGCCGGATCGAGCCCGTGGTCGAGCAGGTGGGTAGAGCAGCTGCATGTTCCACTGCACCTGACCGTCGCCGCCCGGGGTGTTTCCCGCGTGCCGCAGCGCGCCTGCGTCGTCGGTGACGACCCACGCGTTGAGGGTGTGCAGGGGCTTGCGGCGCGGCGCCACCTCGTTGGGATGGCCGGGGATCAGGTACGCGCCGCGGCCGAGCCGGTTGTTGAGCACCACGCCGGTGCCGGGGACGCTGAACTTGGCGCCGAAGGTGAAGGCCAGCGAGTGGATGAAGCTCACCGCGCGGCCGTCCGCGTCGACGGCCACGGTGGACGTGGTGTCGCCGGCGTGCACCTCGGCGCGGCCGCGCCGTTCGACGCCGAGGTCCAGATCGCGCCGCTGGGCCTCGATCCGGTCCACCGCCAGCACCTCACAGGCGCCGTCATTGTCGCTGGCGCACAACGCGAATCGGTCGGTGAAGGCCAGCCGGGCGGCCCGGGCCAACCGGTCCACCGCCTCGGCGGTCAGCCATCCAGCCGGGCGTGGGCACCTCGACGCTGGCGTCGCTGGCCGGGGAGACCTGGACCCGCGGCGGCCGGGGAGCGTTGTTCAACCGGCGCCTTGCCGCGATCGCGGTGATCTTCGCCGGCGCGGTCGTGGGCGCCGCGCTGCTGCGGATCCACCTCGCGGTGCCCTTCGGCCTGGCCGCCGCGATGACCGCGGTCGTGGCCCTCGTCGGACACCTGCGACTGTCTCCCCGACGACAGGACGAGGTGGCTGCGGCCCCGGTCTAGCCCATATCTCTGCACGCGATCTCCATACAGTCTCCAAGCAACGGCGCCCGATCCCGTCGAACATGGTCGGTGTGACAATCGCACTGGACACCCACTCGGACAACGACTTCGATCGTCAGGTACTACCGCTTGCACCAGGCCTGTACCGCCGGGCGCACTCGTTGACGCGCAACGCCGCCGACGCCGAGGACCTGGTCCAGGAGACACTGCTCAAGGCCTACCGGGGATTTCACACGCTCGGCCCGGACCCGCACGTCAACGCATGGCTGCTGTGCATCATGCGCAACACCTGGATCGCCCGGCACCGGGCGACCCGGTGCCGGGTGGGCGAGCATCTGGTCGACGACTTCGGCGACAGCGACGCCGTTACCGAATCCGCCGAACACGTGGTCCTTCAGGGGATTTCGGACTCCCGCCTGGTCGCCGCACTGGCCGAGCTACCGGAGCCGATGCGGCTGGCCATGTACTACACGGCGGTCGAGGGGATGTCCTGCCGTGAAGTCGCAGAGATCATGTCCGTGCCCGTGGGCACCGTGATGTCCCGACTGCACCGCGGCCGGGATCGGCTCCGTCGCAGCCTCACGCAGCCAGGAACGCGTCCATCTCCGCACCGAACGCCCGCCAGGCCGGCTCGGTCGCGGTGAGCAGGTGGTTGTTGCTTTCCAGCAGGACCAGGCGTCCCTGCGGGATCAGCGCCGCGAGTTCCTCGCCGAAGCGAAGCGGCACCCGCCGGTCGTTTCGGGAATGCATGACCAGCGTCGGGCATCTGACCTGCCCGGCCAGCTCGCAGACGTCGATGTGCGCGAACTGCTCCAGGAAGCGCACCGCGTTCTCCGCCGACGTGGTCCGGCGCTGCAGGTCGTCGAATGCCTGCCAGTCCCGCCTCGACCCGTCGGGCAGGAACTGCGCGGCGAACACCTGGCGGAACGCCGGATCGTCGTGCCCCCAGCCCACCCGGGCCAGATCGAGGTCCAGCGTGGCGGCCCGTCGTTCACCTTCACCGACCGCACGGACGGCACGCCCCCGCGCATACGCGCCGCAGAGCACCAGTTTGGAGACCCGCTCGGGATACCGGGCGGCGTAGGCCACCGCCACCGCCCCGCCCTGGGACACCCCGAGCAGCGGGAAGCGCGTCAGCCCCAGCGCGTCGACCACCGCGGCCAGATCACTGACCCAGTCGTCGAACGTGAAATCGGGTGCATCCCAGTCGGAAAGACCTGACCCGCGTTCGTCATAACGGATGAAGCGGTAACGCTGGGACAGCTCCGACACCCAGTGCCGCCACACTGGGGACTCGATGTCGTAGCTGAGATGGGTCATCCAGTTCGCCGCGCGCACCAGCGGTGGCCCCGTCCCCGCCACCGCGTAGGCCAGACGCAGGCCGTCGGCCGCGCGGCAGAACGCGACGTGCTGTTCCACCGCGGGCTCCCCCGCGCCGCTGTCCTCCGCGGGCTGATCGTTCTCGGCGAGCGTCCCGACGAACCGGTAGCCCCGGCCGCGCACCGTCCGGATGAAGTGCTGGGACTCGCCGTTGTCGCCCAGTGCGCGCCGGGCCGCCATGATGCGGCTGGACAGCGCCGCCTCACCGACGAACCGCCCGCCCCACACCGTGTCGAACAGCTCCTGCTTGGTGACACAGCGGTGGTGGTTGGCGACCAGGACCGCGAGCACGTCGAAGACCTGCGGTTCGACCGGGATGACCTCCGCGTTGCGGCGCAACTCGTAGCGTTTGGGATCGAGGACGAAGTCCCCGAACGCGTGCACCGGGGCCATCACTGTGCACCGGCCTGAGGCCACCACCACGTCAGCGCGGCAAGGGCGGTCAGCGCGGCGGCGACGAACGTGATCACGATGCCGACGAGGAGCCGGCGCCCGGCGATCGTTGTCGCGTTGGGCCGGCCGGTCAGCGGATGAGCGACGGTGGCGACGAGCAGCACCCCGAGCACCGCCAGCAGGAAACCGGCGAGCGCGGAGATGGCGCCGACCTGCTGCAGCCAGAGCGGACGGGTCCGGCTGGAGCCGCCGTCGCTGAACACACCGCACAATCCGACGAAACCGATTACGCCGAGTTGGAGCTTCTGCCATTCTCGAGCAGAGTCCTGGAAGTTCTGAACGCGTTGAATGCCTTGGAGGCGTGGGTCGTAGTCGTGCACGCCGGTCAGCGTGCGGTCACCGGTGAGGTGCTAGCCAGGCCATGTTCATCCTGGTACTGCCACTACCAGCCTGCAGGTGCCTCAGCCGGTCGAGCTTCTCGGCCGACGCCGACCCGGGTTCGGTGAAATAGATGAACAGGAACAGCCCTTCGGCGCCCGTGACGAGAAGTTTCTCGCGGTGCAATTCGAGTTCGCCGAGTAGGTGGTGGCGCACCCGGACCGGGCTGCACGCGCGCTGCTGAACGTGCTGGCAGGACCACAACCGGTCGAAGTGCCTGCACCGGTTCCGCAGGTCGCCGATCAGTGCGTGTGCCGACGACGACTCCAACTCGTTGCCGATGTCCGCGCGCAACTGGGCGACGGCGTCGGCCACGGCCGACTCCCAGTCGCGCCAGAACTCCCGCTCGCGCGGATCCAGGAACACCGCCCGGAGCCGGTTCGTTCCGGGCGTCATATTCGGAAACAACGCCTGCGCAGAATGATTCGACGTCACGACGTCCATGTACCGATTCAGGATCACCGCGGGCACGTTCAAGTGGTCGAGCAGCCGGGTCGCGCCCTCGGGGACGTCGGTGCGCCGCCCGCCTGCGTTGCGCCGTGATCCCGGCCGGGCGATGTTGCGCAGGTGCGCCGTCTGGTCGGCGTCCAGGCGCAATGCGTCGGCGAGCGCATCGACGACGTTCGGCGACGGCGTGCGCTCCCTGCCCTGCTCCAGCCGGATGTAGTACTCCGTGCTGATGCCGGCCAGATTGGCGACCTCCTCGCGCCGCAGACCAGGGACCCGGCGGCGCCCGTACTCGGGAAGCCCGACGTCACGCGGGGTGAGTCGATGGCGGTGCCAGCGCAGAAAGCTGCCCAGGGCCGTCGACTTCGCTTCGATGACGTTCATACAGTGGTAAACGGTCGCCACCCGCGATATATTGCATGCCGTCCAATTTTCCTTGCGCTCTCACGGGAGTCAGTCCCTGGCGAACGCGCGCGCGAAGTCCCTTTCCAGGTCCACGTACGGCGCACCGGAGACGTCCACGTTCACCCGCGCGATCGCGCCGCCGGTGAACGGGTACGGCGCGCGGTACGCCCGCGAGACCGGCGATCCGCTGTTCCGCCCGACGCTCAGGCCGGCCCCGGCGAGACCGAAGGTTCCGGGATGGACCCGCATCTCTGCCAGTGCGGCCACCCGGGCCGTGTCGACGAACAGCTCGGCGTCCCCGATCGGGGTGTGGCTGCCCTCGGCGGTGCCGGTGCGGGTGAACGTGAACCCGAGTGTGTGCGGACCGGGGGCCACGACCTCGGCGGAGACCAGCGTCTGTTCGTACTCGCCCAGGAAGTTGTAACAGAAGTGCAGCCGGCCGCCCTGCAGGTACATCACGTAGCCACCGTGCGCCGCACCGTGTTTCACCACCACACCGTCCGCGCCGCGCTGCCCCACCGTGACCTCGGCGAGCACTGCGAACGACCGGCCACGCAGTTCGACCACCGCGCCCATCCCGACGTCGGCGGTGCCCGGGTAGTACACGTAGGCGCTGCGTTCGCCGGCCAGGTACGGCCGCCAGCGCGACATCGTCTCCAGCAGGTTCAGGTCGCCCAGCGGCAGACCGTTGTACTTCTCGGCCTCCCGGAACCACAACGACTTCAGCTCTTCGAGCTTGTCCGGGTGTTCGGCCGCCAGATCGCGGCACTGGCTCCGGTCGGCCTCGATGTGGAACAGCTCCCAGCGATCCCGGTCGAAATGCGACCAGCCGGCCGGCGACGCGGCGTGCACGGCGCCGGCGAACCAGCCCCTGTGCCAGACCCCGCGCGTGCCGAGCATCGCGTAGAACTGGGTCTCCTTGCCGGTGGGTGCGGTCGGATTATCCAGCGCCACTTTAAAACTGACCCCGTCAAGCGGCTTCTGCGCGACACCGCGCACGGTCGCGGGCACCGTGATGTCGAGCAGGTCGTACACCGTCGGGGTGATGTCGCAGACGTTGACGTAGTTGTCCCGGATCTCCCCGTGGGAGGCGATGCCCGCGGGCCACGAGATGATCGCCGGGTCGGCGATACCGCCCTCGTGCGAGGCATACCGCTTGTACAGCTTGTAGGGGGTGTTGAACGCCATCGCCCAGCCGATCGGGTAATGGTTGTAGGTCTCGGTGCCGCCGAGGTCGTCGTAGGCCTTCAGCGCCTCCTCGACCGAGTCGAGGTAGCCGTTGAAGAACTTAACCTCGTTGACCGACCCGTTCGGCCCGCCCTCACCGCTGGCGCCGTTGTCGGAGATCACCACGATCACGGTGTTGTCGAGTTGCCCCGACTCCTCCAGATAGTCCAGCACGCGCCCGATCTGGGCGTCGGTGTAGGAAAGGAACCCGGCGAAGACCTCGGCCATCCGGGCGAACAGCCGCTTCTCGTCGTCGCTGAGCGACTCCCACGGACGCACCGTGTCCTGGGCCGGCCAGTCTTCGCCGTTGGGCCCCTTGACATCTGAGTACGGATTCATCGGCGACAGCTCGGTGTCCGGCGGGACGAGACCGAGCCGCTTCTGGTTCTCCAGCACGATCTCGCGGTACCGCTCGTAGCCCATGTCGAAGACACCGGCATACCGGTCGGCCCACTCCTTGGGGACGTGGTGGGGGGCGTGCCCGGCGCCGGGGCACACGTAGGAGAACCACGGCTTCTCCGGTGCAATGACTTTCGAGTCGCGGATGAACTCTATGGTCTTGTCCGCGAGGTCCCGGGACAGGTGGTAGCCCTGCTCGGGGGTCGCCGGCGGCGACACCGGGTGGTTGTCGTAGACGAGGTCGGGATACCACTGGTCGGTCTCCCCGCCCATGAAGCCGTAGAACCTCTCGAAGCCGCGCGCCAGTGGCCAGTGCCGTTTGGTCGCGGCGAGATTGGACTCCTCCAGCGGGGTCAGATGCCATTTGCCGACGCAGTAGGTGTTGTAGCCGTTCTCTACGAGCACCTCCGACAGCAGCGCGGTGTCGAATGGAATGCGGCCGTTACAGTTCGGGAAACCGTCGGTGAACTCCTCGATGGTCGCCATCCCCACGGTGGTGGGGTTGCGGCCGGTGAGCAGCGAGGCCCGGGTCGGCGAACACAGCGCGGTGGTGTGGAACTGCGAAAGGCGCACTCCGCGTTCGGCAATGCGCCGCATCGCGGGCATGTCGACCAGCCCGCCGAAGCAGTCCCAGGTGGCGATGCCGATGTCGTCCCAGACCAGGTACAGCACGTTGGGCGCATCCGGTTGCGCGGTCGGCGCCGCGAACGGCCCCCAGTCCGGCTCGGAGTCCCGGATGTCCACCTCGATCTTGCCGTTGAAGTCCGTTGCCACGTCCGGAGACTACACCGGGCGGTCACCCGGAAGGGGGAATGGCGACGCGGTAGAGCCGGTAATTCGGCTGATTGGCGCCCTCGTTGTGGATCTCGAGTTCGAGTGTGGCGACGTCCGAATCGGTCTCGTAGAGGGCGGGATACCGCAGGTTCAGCGCGTGGTGCCGCGGCCGGTGTTGGGCACCGCGAGCAGATAGCGGATGTCGTTGCGCTCCGGGTCGTTGGGCAGTCGTACGAAGTCCCGGTCGGACGGCACCACAAAGTTTTTCGGCCGCAGCGAGGCAACGACGACGGCGAACCCGTAGACGGTGTCGGTGATGACCGAGCTCTGCGGTAATCGCAGACTGTCCAGATACTGCGCAAGTTCGCGCTCGGTGGAGAAGGTTGCCGCGACGCGGTGCTGCTCGGCCTTGGTCGGACTGACGCTGTCGGGGTCCGGTGCGAGTACCGCGCCAAGCGCGAATTCCTGCGGCGCGTTCGACATCGCGCGCGGTGTCGGCGAATCGCGTTGCGCCCAAGCCGATCTCGATCCGGGGCATCATCGCCTGCGGTAGCGACTGCAGTCCGGGCGGGGACGGGCAGGGCGGCCGGTGTTGCCTGCGATGTCGATCGCGACCGTGACGTCGGTGAAGCGTTGCAGCAGTCGGTCGGGGATGTCGACCCACCGGTCGATGAACCCGTCGGCCTGCGCGGGCCACCGGTCGATCGTCTCCTCACCGACCCGCACGATCAGCTGCGCCCCGATGTTCTCCGGCGCCGGTGTGTACGAACCGCGGAGATGGATCCGCACGTCACGGGCCGACCTGCCCATCCGGGGATGGTCGATGCCCAAGTCACCTGCGGCGCCAACGACTCCGCACTGACACCGGGTTGGCCGAGGTCCCGCAGGGTGACGGAATCTCCGGGCAGCTGCGGACTGTCCCGCAGCGGGCCCACCAGCGCACCGCTGCTGACCGCCAGCGTGCGCTGGTCGCTCGCCAGCAGTCTCGTCTGCTCGTCAGCTCGCCTGCCGGAGCGGAGACCGTCAGGACCGGCACGCCCGGGCCGCCCTGCAGCGACAGTCCGGTGTCGGGGCCCTCGCGGATCACGGCCTGCCGCTCCAGCGGCGCCGACGCCACCTCGGGCAGACTCTGCCCGTCGGCCAGCGCCACCACGTCGATGCCGACGTTCTGCCGACGGTACTGAGCCGCCACAGCGGTCCCCAACCGTAACGCGGCGTCGAATTCGGACAGGGAGGGCTCGTCAGGGATCCCGATGGTCAGTCTGCGCAGCACCGGCGGCAGGAAATCGGCGGTCGGCGCGACCTCGGTGCCGGTGAACTCGACGGAGCCGTCGACCAGTCGCAGCGGGTTGGTCGGATCCAGGCAGTAGCCCTCGTCCGGAAGCAGATAGGAGTGAACCGTCAGGAACAGCGCGTTGTCCTCGACGACGGCGCCGTCAAGCGAATCGCCACCGGGGCGCGGGGATCCGGTGGCAGCGTGACCTCGGCGACGGTTCGCCGGTTCTGTACCACGGTGAGTACCGCGGTGCCCCCAAAGACAGGCTGCTCGACGACGACGTTGAGCGCGGCCGGCCGCAGCCCGGGTGGCACGGGAACCGTCAGCGTCACCGTGCCGGTCTGCCCGTTGAGCGCCAGGGGCGGCGCAGCGGTCAACACCGCCAGCACGCCCAGCAGCGCGCCGAGGCACCCCCACCCTCGCCATGCACAGATATGCCATCTGGATCACATATCTGTGCCACAACGCCTGGTTAGCGGGGGCACAAACACCGCTGCCCACCGCGCGATGCGGTGGGCAGTCGATGTTGTCAGACGTTGTGAGGCTACTTGGCCTTCTCGAGCACCTCGACCAGGCGCCAGCGCTTGGTGGCCGACGTCGGGCGGGTCTCCATCAGCGACACGCGGTCGCCGACACCGGCGTCCTCGTTCTCGTCGTGGGCCTTGACCTTGGTGGTGGTCCGGATGATCTTGCCGTAGAGCGGGTGGCTCTTACGCGACTCCAGCTCGACCACGATGGTCTTCTGCATCTTGTCCGACACCACGTAGCCGATGGCGGTCTTGCGGCGACCGCGCGGCTTCTCAGTGGGCGGGGTGTACTTGGCGCCTTTCTCGGCACCCTTGGTATCTGCCATTACGAATCCTCACCTCCGGGTCCGGCGGCCAGACCCAACTCACGTTCACGCAGCACCGTGTACAGGCGTGCGATCTCCTGCCGGACCACGCGCAGCCGGCGGTTGTTGGCAAGCTGGCCGGTCGCCATCTGGAAGCGCAGGTTGAACAGCTCTTCCTTGGACTCGCGCAGCTTGTCGGTCAGTTCGTCGTCGGTGAGCTCGCGCAGTTCGCCGGTCGTTGTTCCGACAGCCATCAGAACTGCTCCTCTCTCGTGACGATGCGTGCCTTGATCGGCAACTTGTGGATCGCGCGGGTCAGCGCTTCCCGGGCGACCTTCTCGTCGGGGTAGCTCAGCTCGAACAGCACGCGGCCGGGCTTGACGTTGGCGACCCACCACTCAGGCGAACCCTTACCGGAACCCATGCGGGTCTCGGCGGGCTTCTTGGTCAGCGGGCGGTCCGGGAAGATGTTGATCCACACCTTGCCGCCACGCTTGATGTGCCGGTTGATGGCGATACGGGCCGACTCGATCTGCCGGTTGGTGATGTAGGCATGGCCGAGGGCCTGGATGCCGTAGTCACCGAAGCTGACCTCGGTGCCGCCGCTGGCGATACCACGCTGCCTCGGGTGGTGCTGCTTGCGGTGCTTGACCTTGCGGGGAATCAGCATGACTAGCTCCCAGAATTCTCTGTTGTCTCGGCTGCTGCTCCCGCAGCGGCCTCGGTGCCCTGGGTCGCTTCCGCGACGGCAGGAGCCTCGGCGGCACGACCGGCGTCGGTGCTCGTCGCGGTGGTGCCCGACGCGCCACTGCGGCGCGGACGGGTGCCCGACGGACGCTCACGGCGCGGACGGTCCGCGGCGGGTGCGGCGGCGGTCAGCTCGCGCTTGCCACCGACGATGTCGCCCTTGTAGATCCAGACCTTCACGCCGATGCGGCCGAAGGTGGTCTTGGCCTCGTAGAGGCCGTAGTCGATGTCGGCCCGCAGGGTGTGCAGCGGCACGCGGCCCTCGCGGTAGAACTCCGACCGGCTCATCTCGGCGCCGCCGAGACGGCCTGAGCACTGCACCCGGATGCCCTTGACGTTGGGCTGGCGCATCGCCGACTGGATCGCCTTGCGCATCGCGCGGCGGAACGCCACACGGTTGCTCAGCTGCTCGGCGACACCCTGGGCGACCAGCTGTGCCACCGACTCGGGGTTCTTCACCTCGAGGATGTTCAGCTGGACCTGCTTGCCGGTGAGCTTCTCCAGGTCGCCGCGGATGCGGTCGGCCTCGGTGCCGCGGCGACCGATCACGATGCCCGGACGCGCGGTGTGGATGTCCACGCGAACGCGGTCACGGGTGCGCTCGATCTCCACGTCGGCGATGCCGGCGCGCTCAAGGCCGGTGGCCAGGAGCTTGCGGATCGCGACATCTTCCTTGATGTAGTCCGCGTACTGCTTGTCGGCGTACCAGCGGGACTTCCAGCCGGTGGTGATGCCGAGTCGGAAGCCGTGCGGGTTGATCTTCTGGCCCACTACTCCGAGCCCTCCTTCGAGTTATCGGCTGCTGCGGTCTTGGAAGACGCAGCCTTGCTGGCCTGCGCACGACGCGCGCGCGCCGCCGAAGCCGAAGCACCCTTGTTGGAGCGGCTCGGCCTACTTTCAACGATCACCGTGATGTGGCTGGTGCGCTTGCGGATCCGGAACGCCCGTCCCTGGGCGCGGGGCCGGATGCGCTTGGCGGTGGGACCCTCGTCCGCCTGGATGGTCGCGACCACGAGCGTGGTCGGGTCCAGGCCTTCGTTGTTCTGCGCGTTGGCGGCAGCGCTGGCGATCACCTTGGCGACCGGCTCGCTGGCCGACTGCGGGGCCCAGCGCAGGATGTCGAGGGCTTCCTCGACGGTCTTGCCGCGGACCAGATCGATGACTCGGCGCGCCTTCGTGGCCGAGACGCGCACGAAGCGCGCCCTGGCCGTCGCGGACGGATATTCAACGCCTTTTAGTGCAGTGGTCATTTCTAGCGCCTCTTGGACTTCCGGTCGTCCTTGATGTGACCCTTGAAGGTCCGGGTGGGGGCGAACTCGCCCAGCTTGTGCCCGACCATCGCCTCGGTGACGAACACCGGGACATGCTTGCGACCGTCGTGGACGGCGAAGGTGTGCCCGATGAAGTCGGGGATGATGGTGGACCGACGGGACCAGGTCTTGATGACCTGCTTGGTGTTCTTCTCGTTCTGGACGTCGACCTTCTTGAGCAGATGGTCGTCGACGAACGGGCCCTTCTTCAGGCTGCGTGGCATCGCTTTACTCCCTAGCGCTTCTTGCCGGTGCGCCGGCGACGGACGATGAGTTTGTCGCTCGCCTTCTTCGGCTTGCGGGTGCGGCCCTCGGGCTTACCCCACGGGCTCACCGGGTGGCGGCCACCGGAGGTCTTACCCTCACCACCGCCGTGCGGGTGGTCGACCGGGTTCATCACGACACCACGGACGGTGGGGCGCTTGCCCTTCCAGCGCATACGGCAGGCCTTGCCCCAGTTGATGTTGGCCTGCTCGGCGTTGCCGACCTCGCCGACGGTGGCGCGGCAGCGCACGTCGACGCGGCGGATTTCACCGCTGGGCATACGCAGGGAGGCGTAGGTGCCTTCCTTGCCCAGCAGCTGGATCGAGGCGCCGGCCGAGCGGGCCATCTTCGCGCCGCCGCCGGGACGCAGCTCCACTGCGTGGATCAGCGTGCCCGCGGGGATGTTGCGCAGCGGCAGGTTGTTGCCGGGCTTGATGTCGGCGTTGGCGCCGGACTCGACGATCATCCCCTGCTTGAGTCCCTGCGGCGCGATGATGTAGCGCTTCTCGCCGTCCAGGTAGTGCAGCAGCGCGATGTTCGCGGTGCGGTTGGGGTCGTACTCGATGTGTGCGACCTTGGCGTTGACGCCGTCCTTGTCGTGGCGACGGAAGTCGATCACGCGGTAGGCGCGCTTGTGGCCACCACCCTTGTGACGGGTGGTGATCCGGCCGTGCGCGTTGCGGCCACCGCGGCCGTGCAGCGGACGGACCAGCGACTTCTCCGGGTGATCGCGAGTGATCTCGGCGAAGTCGGAGACGCTCGAGCCGCGGCGACCCGGGGTCGTCGGCTTGTATTTGCGAATTGCCATGATTCTGTGGGTCTCCCTGCCGGCTGAGGCCGGCGCTCCGAACAGGTCGATGGGCTTGCTTCCGGCAGCCAGCGTCACGATCGCGCGCTTGGTGGCCTTGCGCTGGCCGTAACCGGTGCGGGTGCGCTTGCGCTTACCCTGCCGGTTGGCCGTGTTCACCGAGTCGACCTTGACCTTGAAGATCTTCTCGATAGCGATCTTGATCTGGGTCTTGTTCGAGTCCGGGTGCACGATGAACGTGTAGACGTTGTCCTCGATGAGCCCGTAGGACTTCTCCGAGATCACCGGCGCCAAGATGATGTCGCGGGGATCGGTCACGTTAGCCATCAGGCCGACACCTCCTGGTCCTGCTTGGTGTTCGCTGCGATGTACGCGTTGAGTGCCTCGACGCTGAACACCACGTCGTCGGCCTTCAGCACGTCGTAGGTGTTCAGCTGATCCGGCGAGATCACGTGCACGCCAGGCAGATTGCGCACGCTCAGCGCACTGGCCTCGTCGGTCCGGCCGATCACCACGAGCACCTGCCTGCGATCGGTCAGTGTCGACAGGAACGACTTCGCGTTCTTGGTCGACGGGGTCTGACCCTCGATCAGCTCGGTGACAGCGTGGATGCGGTCGTTGCGGGCCCGATCAGAGAGAGCGGAGCGCAAAGCCGCGCGGATCATCTTCTTGGGGGTCCGCTCGCTGTAGTCGCGCGGCTTGGGGCCGTGCACGACGCCACCGCCGGTGAACTGCGGTGCGCGGGTCGAGCCCTGACGGGCGCGGCCGGTGCCCTTCTGCCGGTACGGCTTCTTGCCGCCGCCGGAGACCTCACCGCGGGTCTTGGTGGAGTGGGTGCCCTGGCGCTTGGCGGCCAGCTGTGCGTTGACGACCTGGTGCATCAGCGCGATGTTGGGTTCCACGTCGAACAGCGCGGCGGGCAGCTCGATGCTGCCGTCCGTCGTGCCGGCGGGGGTCCTCACCTCAATATTCAGAGTCATGCCTTCTCGCCTCGCTTGATTGCGCTGCGGACAACCACCAGTCCACCGTTGCGTCCGGGGACGGCGCCCTTGATCAGCAGCACGCCGTTCTCGGCGTCGACCTTGTGCACCTTCAGGTTCTGGGTCGTCACGCGGTCGTGGCCCATCCGGCCCGACATGCGCGTGCCCTTGAACACGCGGCCCGGGGTGGCGCAGCCACCGATCGAGCCCGGCCGGCGGTGCACGGCCTGAGCGCCGTGGCTGGCGCCCTGACCGGCGAAGCCGTGCCGCTTCATGGTGCCCGCGAAGCCCTTGCCCTTGCTGGTGCCCGTCACGTCGACGTAGGCGCCGTCGGCGAAGATCTCCGCCGTCAGCTCCTGGCCGACCTCATAGGCGGCCGCTGCTTCCTCGCTGTCGAGCCGCAGCTCGGCGAGGTGGCGGCGCGGATTGACACCCGCGGCGGCGAACTGACCGGTGACCGGCTTGTTCACCTTGCGCGGGCTGATCTCGCCATAGGCGAGCTGAACGGCGCTGTAGCCGTCGCGCTCCGGGGTGCGGATGCGCGTCACGACATTGGGTCCGGCCTTGACGACCGTCACCGGCACGACCTTGTTGTTCTCATCGAACACCTGCGTCATGCCCAGCTTGGTACCCAGAATGCCTTTTCTTGCCATGGTTCTGGTTCTCCTACTGGATGTTGACGTCGACGCTGGCCGGCAGGTCGATGCGCATCAGCGCGTCGACCGTCTTCGGCGTGGGGTCGAGGATGTCGATCAGCCGCTTGTGCGTACGCATCTCGAAGTGCTCCCGCGAGTCTTTGTACTTGTGCGGGGACCGAATGACGCAGTACACGTTCTTCTCGGTCGGCAGCGGCACCGGGCCGACCACACTGGCTCCCGTCCGGGTGACCGTCTCGACGATCTTGCGCGCAGAGGCATCAATGGCCTCATGGTCGTAGGCCTTGAGCCTGATGCGGATCTTTTGTCCCGCCACGCTTCTCCTACCTCACTACTAACGGGCCCACGGTGTCCATGGAAAGACCATGGGCCTGGCTGTGCCGCCGCTGTTTACCTGTCTCTGGTTCACCGGTCCACGCGGTCGGGTGTGTCGCCCGTTCGCACACTCTTACGCGGCAGAATTCGTCGCGATCGAGGTTGAGGACCGGATATGCCCCGCTAGGGGCACTGGTCGCATGCCTGCGCCGACCCGGTGTGAAAGCACACCGCCCCGGCTCAAGGCAACCCGAACAGTATGCCTCAGATCTGAGCGTGCTCCAAATCCCTGGTGGAGCGCCCGACTGTGGGCCTTATGCACGCAAAACGGCTCGCCGCCGTGCACAGCCCCCACACTCGGGAGGCCCTACCGCAGACCGTCCCAGAAGCTGCACTGATGCACCCGAGCGTAGTCGTCTGCCGTTCGACTGCCGTCGGGCCGCAGTGACAGCACCTCCCCCGCCGCGCCGAATTCGGGCCAGGCCGGTCCGCCGTCGACGTCTGGGTCGCCGGACGTCACGAACGCCGACCACTGGTCGACCATCAGCTCACCCAGTCTGACCTGCGCGGCGTTCGGCGGCGACGCGCCGCCGACGTCGAACAGGTAGCGCAGTTCCAGTGAGTGGCTGGCCCCGACGGGGAACGGCAGCGTGCGCAGCGGCTCGGGTGCCGGCGCGTCCGGATCGTCGAACTCGTAGAAGTAGACGTCTGCGTCCCGGCTCAACTCCCGGGCCCAACGTGCGTTGGGGCACGCGAGCACTCCGTCGGTGACGGTTGCGGCGTAGGCGAGCGCGACGTGGGGATAGTCGGTCAGCGGATACCGGGCGGCCACCGCCGGGGCATCGGCCCCGAAGGTGTCGGCCAGCAGTTGCGGATACTGCTCGGCGAGGTAATTCGTGCCCCGCAGATGCTGCAGTGCCACGAACAGCGTCCACTCGTCGCGGGTGGTGCCCATCAGCACCGGGACCCGCGCCGCCCGGCCCTCGCCGAACGCGGCCACCGGGTCGACCGGCAGCGTCGGCGTGCCGGTGACCGGACCGCTGAGCCGGTCTTCGCCGATGTCGTAGTACCAGACGGGCGTGCGCAGCGTGTTGGCCGGCAGCGCGCGCAGGCAGTCGGCGGCGGTGGCCGGATCCGGGCAGCCCACCTCGGCGGCGTAGTCGATGCTGCGCTGCTCGGCGACCGGCAGCGCGACCTGCGCCTGACACGGCCCGCTCATGATGATCGCGGCGCCGAACAGGCCCTGCGAGTCCGGCGCGACCAGGTGGTCGCACACCGACATCGCGCCCGCGGACTCCCCCGCGACCGTGACCCGGTCCGGGTCACCGCCGAAGTTCGCGATGTTGTCGCGCACCCAGCGCAGTGCGGCCTGCTGGTCGGCCAGGCCGTAGTCACCGGTGTGCCCGGCGTCCGCGAGCGCGGGGTGGGCCAGGAAGCCGAGCGCGCCGAGCCGGTAGTTCAGCGTGACCACCACGATGTCGCCGCGCGAGACCAGGCGGCGGCTGTCGTAGATGCCGCCGCTGCCCGCGACGAACGACCCGCCGTGGATCCACACCATCACCGGCTTGGGCGCGGTCGGCTCGCCGGCCGAATCGGCCGGCGGCGTCCACACGTTCAGGTTCAGGCAGTCCTCGTCGGTCTGCCTGCCGAGCTCCAGATCGCCTGCGAGGTCCTGCATGCATCGCGGGCCGAACGCGGTGGCCTCCCTGACCCCCTGCCAGGCGGACGCCGGTTGCGGCTCCCGCCACCGCAGATGCCCGACAGGCGCTGCGGCATAAGGTATTCCGGCGAACAGTCGATGATCCTCGGCGACGGTGCCGCGCACCGCCCCTGACGTGGTCTGCACGACCGCCGGATCGGCGCGCTGCGGCGTCACCGATTCGGCCCCGCCGCACGCGACCAGCAGCAACAGCGCGGCCAGCGCGGCGAACCGTCGGATCGGCATGATCATCGAGAGTAGCGCCGGTCACATGTGCTTTACTTGACACCCGTCAAGTCAATGCGAGTGAGGGCACATGAGTACGCCGATTATCGACGACGCAGCCAAGGTGCTGGCCGAACCCAAGGCCTATGCCGACGAGGCACGGTTGCACGCAGCGCTCGCACATCTGCGCGCGCACGCCCCGGTCTCCTATGTGGACGTGCCCGACTACCGGCCGTTCTGGGCAGTCACCAAGCACTCCGACATCATGGCGATCGAGCGTGACAACGAGCTCTGGATCAACGCCCCCCGGCCGATGCTCGTCACCGCGGCCACCGACGACCTGTCGCAGGCCAACCTCGCCGCCGGTGGCGGTATCCGCACGCTGATCCACATGGACGACCCGCTGCACCGCGACATCCGCAAGGTGGGCGCCGATTGGTTCCGCCCCAAGGCGATGCGCGCGCTGAAGACGCGCGTCGACGAGTTGGCCAAGATCTACGTCGACAAGATGGTGGAGAAGGGCCCGGAGTGCGACTTCGTGCAAGAGGTCGCGGTCAACTTCCCGCTGTACGTGATCCTGTCGCTGCTCGGCCTGCCCGAATCGGACTTCGGCCGGATGCTCAAGCTGACGCAGGAGATGTTCGGCGGTGACGACGACGAGTTCACCCGCGGCAAGAGCCCCCAGGAACTGCACGAGGTCATCACCGACTTTTTCCGGTACTTCACCAAGCTGACCGCCGACCGGCGCGCCAATCCCACCGAGGACCTCGCCTCGGCCATCGCGAACGCGAAGCTCGACGGCGAGTACCTCAACGACATCGACTGCCTGTCCTACTACGTCATCGTCGCCAGTGCCGGACACGACACCACCAGCGCAGCGATCTCGGGTGGCCTGCTCGCGCTGATCGAGAACCAGGACCAGCTGGCCCGCCTCAAGGCCGATCCGTCGCTGATGGGCACCGCGGTCGAGGAGATCATCCGCTGGACCGCACCGGTCAAGGAGTTCATGCGCACGGCCACCTCCGACACCGAGGTGCGCGGCGTGCCGATCGCCAAGGGCGAGTCGGTGCTGCTGTCCTACGTGTCGGCCAACCGGGACGAGGACATCTTCGCGAACCCGCAGACGTTCGACGTCGGCCGCGATCCGAACAAGCACCTGTCCTTCGGCTACGGCGTGCACTTCTGCCTGGGCGCGGCGCTGGCCCGGATGGAGATCAACAGCTTCTTCACCGAGCTGCTCCCGAGACTGGAGTCCATCGAAATGGCCGGCGACCCGGAGTTCGTCTCGACGATCTTCGTCGGCGGGCTCAAGCACCTGCCGATCCGGTACTCGCTACGCTGATTCCGCGCCGCAGTGGCGCCGATCACATAGGCTGTGCTTGACACCCGTCAAGCACAGCCTGTGAGGAGCCCCGTGAGCACACCGACGATGGACCGGGATTCGCTGGAGGCGGCGAAGGCACTGGCCGATCCCAAGGCCTACGCCGACGACGCCCGACTGCACGCCGCGCTGGCCCACCTGCGGGCGCACAATCCCGTCGCCTACGTCGAACACGGCCCGTACCGGCCGTTCTGGGCGATCACCAAGCACGCCGACATCATGGCGATCGAACGGGCCAACGACCTGTTCCTGTCGGCTCCCCGCCCACTGCTGGCCACCGCCGAGGCCGACGACATCGGCAAGAGCCAGCAGGAGATGGGGATCGGGTTGCGCACCCTGATCCACATGGACGACCCGCACCACCGCAAGGTGCGCACGATCGGCGCCGACTGGTTCCGCCCGAAGGCGATGCGGGACTTGAAGATTCGCGTCGACGAGCTGGCCAAGCGGTACGTCGACGCGATGCGCGACATCGGCCCCGAGTGCGACTTCGTCACCGACATCGCAGTCAACTTCCCGCTCTACGTGATCCTGTCGCTGCTCGGCCTGCCCGAAGAGGACTTCGGCCGGATGCACATGCTGACCCAGGAGATGTTCGGCGGCGACGACGACGAGTACAAGCGCGGCACCACGGTCGAGGAACAGATGGCCGTGCTGACCGATTTCTTCAACTACTTCTCGGCGCTGACGGCGTCGCGGCGCGAGAACCCGACCGAGGATCTGGCCTCGGCGATCGCCAACGGCCTCGTCGACGGCGAGCCGATGTCGGACATGGACACGCTGTCCTACTACGTCATCGTCGCCAGCGCCGGCCACGACACCACCAAGGACGCGATCTCGGGCGGTCTGCACGCGCTGATCGAGAACCCCGGCGAAATGGCCCGCCTGAAGGCCGATCCCGGGCTGATGGGCACCGCGGTCGAGGAGATGATCCGCTGGACCACCCCTGTCAAGGAGTTCATGCGCACCGCGGCCGAGGACACCGTGGTGCGCGGGGTGCCGATCGCCAAGGGCGAGTCGGTGTATCTGGCCTACGTGTCAGGCAACCGCGACGAGGAGGTGTTCGACGAGCCGTTCCGTTTCGACGTGGGCCGCGACCCGAACAAGCACGTCGCCTTCGGCTACGGCGTGCACTTCTGCCTCGGCGCCGCGCTGGCGCGGATGGAGATGACCAGCCTGTTCTCCGAACTGATCCCGCGGCTGGAGTCCATCGAACTGGCGGGCGAGCCCGAGCTGTCGGCGACGACGTTCGTCGGCGGGCTCAAGCACCTGCCGATTCGGTACTCGGTGCGCTGAGCGCGGTCGTCGCCAGGAAGCCGTCCACGGCCGCGACGGCGACCTCCCGGTAGTCGAAGTCGGTGAGTGTGCTGATCCGCCCGAACGCCAGCGGACCGATGAGCAGCGCCAGCGCCTTCGCGCGGTCGACGGCGCCGAGTCGTTCCGCGGCCGCCGGGCTGCCGAACACCGCTTCGAACGGCGCGGCGTATTGCTCGGCGATGTATTCGCGCAGAGTGTGCGCCCCCGCACTGGGCACCTCGTTGATGTCGGGCCCCAGCGACAGCCACGCCATCGCGGTCAGCGTCGTCGGCGCCTCGGCGATCGACTCGGCCCACTCCACCACGATCGCCAGCAGCCGCTCGCGCAGGCTGCCCTGCTCCGGCGGCATCGGCGGTGGCGGGATCAGCCGCATGAACGCGGCCGCCACCAGGTCGTTGGCGCTGGGAAAGTGCCGGTAGAGGGTCGCCCGGGCCACGTTGGCCTGGCGGGTGACCGCGTCCACGGTGACCGCGCTCGGACCACCCGCGCGCAGCAGCTCCGTCGCGGCATCGAGCAGCCGCGCCCGGGATTGGGCGGGACGGGGATCGCCCCCTGCGGCGCTCATGTGTTTCCCTCACCTCCCGAACGGGAACAAGACTCTCGGTCTTGCTACGAGACTGTTAGTCTCGTTTGTACCTGACGAAGAGAGCCGACATGGTCGACACTGTCCCGCGTACCGACCAGGATATCGGCGGCGAGGCGCCCACCCTGTCCCGGCGCCGGCGCGTCTGGTTGCTCACCGTGGCCAGCGTCGACGTGCTGATGGTCATCGCGTCGATGGTGGCGCTCAACGCGGCTCTGCCCGACATCGCGGTACAGACGTCCGCGACGCAGGCTCAGCTCACCTGGGTGGTGGACGGCTACACCCTCGCCCTGGCGTGCCTGCTGCTGCCGGCCGGTGCCCTCGGGGACCGGTACGGCCGACGCGGCGCACTGCTGACCGGGCTTGCGATCTTCTGCCTGGCGTCCCTGGCACCGGTGATGTTCGACAGCCCGACCCACATCATCGTCGCGCGAGCGGTCGCCGGCGTCGGCGCGGCGTTCATCATGCCCGCCACGCTGTCGTTGCTGACCGCCGCGTTCCCGAAGTCGGAGCGCAACAAGGCCGTGGGCATCTGGGCCGGCGTCGCGGGCTCGGGCGCGGTGTTCGGGTTCCTCGGCACCGGCATTCTGCTGCAGTACTTCTCGTGGCAGTCGATCTTCTACATGTTCGCCGGCGGCGCGCTGCTGATGTTCGCGGCGACCTGCACCATCGGATCCTCGCGTGACGAGACCGCCACGCCCATCGACTGGTTCGGCGCCACGCTGATCGGCACCGCGATCGCGGTGTTCGTCCTCGGACTGGTTGAGGCACCCGTCCGCGGGTGGACCGACCCGATCGTGGTGGGCTGCCTGGTGGCCGGGGTGGTGCTGGCCGGACTGTTCGCGTTGGTGCAGTTGCGCCGGGCGCACCCGCTACTGGACGTGCGGCTGTTCCGGCGGCCCGATTTCGCGACCGGCGCGGCCGGCATCACGTTCCTGTTTATCGCGAACTTCGGGTTCTTCTTCATCGAGATGCAGTTCATGCAGCTGGTGATGGGCTACAGCGCACTCGAGACGGCGTTCGCGTTGTCCCCGTTGGCCCTTCCGGTCCTCGTACTCGGCGCCACCCTGCACCTGTATCTGCCCAAGGTGGGGCTGCGGTTCGCGGTCAGCGTGGGCCTGCTGCTGGTGGCGGTCGGTTTGTTCTGCATGCGCTTCCTGGACGCCGACTCGACATACCTCGATCTGATGTGGCCGCTGATCATCACCGCCTCGGGTATCGGGCTATGCACGGCGCCAACGACTTCGGCGATCATGAACGCGGTGCCCGACGAGAAGCAGGGGGTGGCCTCGGCGGTCAACGACGCCACCCGCGAAGTCGGCGCCGCAGTCGGGATCGCGGTCGCCGGGTCCATCCTGGCCGCCGTCTACCACAATGCGCTGACCCCGAAGCTCGACACGTTCCCCGAGCCGGTCCGCGCCACCGCCACCGATTCGCTGGCGCACGCGTTGTCGGTCGCCGAGCAGATGGGCCCGCAGGGCGCTGCGCTGTCGCGACTAGCCCAGGACGCGTTCATGCACGCCACCAGCCAGGCGCTGCTCGTGCTGGCGATCCTGCTGCTCGTCGGATCGGTGTTCACCGCGATCTGGTCACCCGGGCGCGACGGACGGCAGTGGGCACTCATCAGGCGGATACGTGAGCCGCGCTGACAAACTCGGCCGCGCGATGGCCGGCCATCACGATCGTCGCGTGCGGGCCGCGGCTGGGGATGTCGGGCAGCACCGACCCGTCCACCACCCACAGGTTGTCCACCCCGTACACGCGGCACCGTTCGTCCACCACGGTGCCCATCCTCGCGGTGCCGCACAGGTGTTGCGATGTCGCCCACGACGGCTCGGATTGCACAGTGGCACAGGATAGTTCGGCGGCCAGTCGACTTCCCGACCGGAGCAGTTCCACGTCGGCCGGCGCGCTGTCGTAGCGGTGCTCGATCACCGGGGCGACGTCCGGATCGGCGGAGACGATCGTGACCCGGCCGCGCGAGCGCGGGCGCATCAGGGTCACCCCGAGATGCGGCTGGTCGGCCGGGTCCGGGCGCCCGCCGGTCGTCATCGCGCCGAATCCCGCGGTGTAGGGCCGGATCTCCAGCCCGTCGCCGGTGGTCAGCACCGCCTCCAGCGGCGGGACCCCGTGGGTGGGAGACCAACTCACCGGCAGCACCCACTCCGGATGGTCGACGGTGTCGACACCGACCGGTAGGTCGATCTCGACGTCGACCCCGGCCGCCGCGAGCATCCGCTGCGGTCCGACCCCGGACACCATCAGTAGGTGAGCCGATGCGATGGCGCCCGCACAGAGCACCACTCGGTCCGCGGTCAGCGTCGCCGGCCCGTCCGGGCCGACGCAGTCCACACCCACCACCCGTCCGGCCGAGAACCGCAGTCGGTGCACCCTGGTGTCGGTCAGCAGCGTGAGGTTGGACCGCTGCAGCGCCGGCTGCAGGAACGCACCGCCAGGGCCGACCCGGGTGCCGCCGTAGATGTTCAGCGGCACGGCGCCGACCCCAGCCGGCAGCGGGTGCTCGGGGGTCGATCCGTTCAGGTCCGCGATCCAGTCGAACCCGGCCGCGCGGCATGCCTGCACGAAAGATGCTGTGCACCCGTCGAATTCAGCGACGCGGCGCACGGTGATCGGCCCCGCCGTGCCGTGCGGCAGGCCCGGGAAGTCCAGGTCGTTCTCGATCGCGACGAAATGCGGGAGTACGTCGGTCCAGCTCCACCCCGGCAACCCCCAGCCGTCCACGTCCGACGGCAGCGCACGGCAGAAGTACCCGCCGTTGACAGCTCCCGACCCGCCGACCACGGCCCCGCGCATGATCTCGGCGTGCCGCTCTGGGGCCTCGGTCAGCGTGGTCCGGTAGCGGCGCACCACCGAGCTGGCCACCCCGATCGGTAGCCGCAATCCATCGGTGATCTGGCTGCCCACCCGGGGATCGAACGGCCCCGGTCCCGCCTCGACGACCGTGACCTGGAAGCCTGTTTCAGCGGAAAGCCGTTCCGCCAGAACCGATCCCGCACTACCGGCGCCGACGACGAGAACGCGCACCTAGGCTCGGATCTGCGGCTTGAGGGCGCCGGCGTTGCGCTCGCGGATCACCCCGGTCCACAGACCGAGCCCGTAGGCGATGTCGTCGAGTCGCTTGAGCGCGAGGTGGGTGAGCAGCCCGACCCGTTTGGTGTCGTCATCGGCGTGGCCGTGGCGGCTCACCCAGTCGAACACGCCGTCGAGCACCGCGGCCACCACCACCACCCGGCGGCAGCGGCGCGACACCACCGCGGCGACCAGCGCCACCGGCCAGTAATGCCGGCAGATCGCCGAGGCCAGCTGAAGCGCCGCCGACCCCAGCCCCTGCGCAGCCACCACCGCGACTTCCATGGGCTCGGTCTGCACACTCGACAGTGACTTCGCGATCCGCCGGCCCGTCAGCGCCGCGACCGCAATCGAGGCCGCGTAGCCGATCCCGGAGCCCAGCGCGACCAGCATCCACACCACCAGCGTCCAGCCCGAGATCACCAGCGGCGCGGTCTTTCCCGGGTGGCGCATCGTCAGCGGGGCCGCCGAACTCCCGTAGAAGGACTTGCGGGTGAACCACTTTCGCAACTCGGTGCGGTGGTCGTGGGCCACCGTGGCGATCGGCTCGTAACGCAGGCGGGCGCCGGCCTCGTTGAGCCGCCAACACAGGTCGACGTCCTCGCCGGACACCAGCGACTCGTCGAAGCCGCCGATCTCCAGCAGCGCGGTACGCCGGCAGATGATGGCGGCACTGGGCACGTAGGCCACGGTCCCGTATGGGATCACCGGCGCCTCCCGGATGCCGAGGTCCAGCGACGAGCGCACCGCCTCGTAGCGGGCCACCACGCTGTCGGACGGATTCAGCGCGACGATCCGCGGCGCCACCAGGGCCACCGCCGGGTCGCAGAAGTGACCCAGCAATGCTTCGAGCCAGCCCTTGCGGGGGACGACGTCGGAGTCCAGGAACGCGACGAGGTCGGTGGTGCAGGCCGCCAGCCCGGTGTTGCGGGCCGCCGCGGGGCCCCTGCTCGTGTCGTGGCGCAGCACGCAGACGTCGCAGCGCGTCGACGCGAAGTCCGATTCGGATACCGGCACGGTCGAACCGTCGTCGACGATCACGACCCTCAGCCCGCGCAGCGCGGCGACCAGCCGACCCAGCCCGGAAGCGTTGTCGCGCACCGGGATCACTACGGTGACGTCACGGTGCGACGGCCCGCTGAGCGGCCGCGGATGGGCGACGGTGGCGTCGAGCAGGGTGCGCGCCAGTTGCGCGCTGACCGCGTCGTGCACTTCGAGCCTGCCGCCGTTAAGCATGGTCTGCGCAGCGGGCGCGAGCCGGAGCAGACGCGTCGGCGAGCCACCGAGCAGGGCGGCGCCTTCCCCGAGCACCCGCACCCTTCGGTCCACCTGGATGGCAAACCCATCCGGGAGCCGTGGGCCGGTCACGTCAGCATCCCCTGTCGGTCCGGTGCCCAGCGGCGAACCCGCACCGCACACGCGTCCACCATCTCGGCAAAGATCCTCTCCCCCTCCTCCGCCGTCGCCGTGGTGGGATCCCCCAGAATCCCCAGCGAACTCACCGCCGCCACTCCCCCTCGCCGCATCTGCGGCATCAGCTCAGACAGCGGTGCCCGGTTGCCCGGGACCAGCTCATCCTGCCTCACCGCGTCCGGCGAAATATGTAGCAATACGGATGTTTCGGTATGGCCGGCATGCGCATCGGCATTGCTGGACATACAGGACGACCATCCCACATCCCGTGCCTCGTCGCGCAGTAGGCCCACCGCGCGGCGCAGTGCCTCGACATTGCCGCCGTGGCCGTTGACGAAGACGATCCGCGAGGCCCAGCGGCACGCGGATCGGGCGAATTCGGTCAGCAGTTCGGCCAGCGCGATGGTGCCGATCGAGACGGTGCCTGCGAAGCCCTCGTGCTCCCCGCTGGCGCCGTAGCCGACCGCAGGCGCGATCACCCAGTCCGGCGTGTCCCCGGCCCGCAGCCGGGTGATGAGCGCCTCCGCGACGGCGGACGCGATCCGGGTGTCGGTGTCCAACGGAAGATGGGGTCCGTGTTGCTCGAGGGAGCCGACCGGAACGACCAAGGCGGGCATCTGCTGGGTCAAAGAGTCGTGCAGCTGCCTCGACGTTGAGTTCCCGAGCACACGGGGGAAGACCACGCGACGATGGTAGGCCGAATTCACCTGCCGTGCGCCGAATGTTGGGTCATGCGAAGCAACTGATTTCCCGAACTGGGCCGGGGGCCGGTCGCGCAAACACACCAGCCCCCTGTGCCCCGCCCGTATCAGACCCCGAGAGTCCTGGTGAATCCTTCCGGAATCAGGATGTCCTCCCGGGTCAGTTCATGGATCGAGGATTTGCCCAAACCCATCATCGCGGAGTCGATACCGCCGCGCAGGATGTCGAGCACGTTCTCCACGCCGGCCTGCCCGTTGGCGGCCAGACCCCACAGATACGCGCGGCCGATCATCACGGCCCTGGCGCCCAGAGCAACCGCTTTGACCACGTCGCTGCCCCGCCGGATCCCGCCGTCCAGCAAAACCTCGATCTGGTCGCCGACGGCATCGGCGATGGCGGGCAGGCAGCGGATCGCGGCCGGCGTGCCGTCCAGGTTGTTGCCGCCGTGGTTGGACACCGTGATCGCCGAAACACCGGCATCCACAGCACGTTTGGCGTCGTCGACACGCACCGTGCCCTTGAGCAGGAACGGGCCGCCCCACTGTTCGCGCAGCCAGGCGACGTCTTCCCAGGTCGGAGGCGGAGTTCCCATCCACTGCCCGTAGGCCTCGAAGAACGGCGGACCGGCCTCGCCGATGCGGCCCTGGTTGGGCACCCGCAGGTCCGGCGGGCGCAGGTGCTTGGCGAAACTGAAGAACCAGCGCGGCTTGGTGATGACCTCCGGCGACATCCGCAGCATGGTCTTGAGGTCCATCTGCTCCGGGATCTTCGGGCTGCCCCAGTCCCGGCCGTGCGAGAAGCTCCAGTCGGTGGTCAGGATCAGGCCCTTGGCGCCGGCCGCCCTGGCGCGCTCCATGCGCGCGAGGATCTCGTCGCGGCTGCCCAGCCAGTAGATCTGGAAGAAGATCTTGTCGTTGACCGCGGTGACCTCTTCCATGGGCTTGCTCGCGAACGACGACAGGCCCATCGCGGTGCCACGCGCCGCGGCCGCCCGCGCCACCGCCACTTCGCCGTCCGGGTCGATCGCCTGCACACCGGTCGGCGAGATGATGACCGGCAACGAAATGTCTTGCCCCATCACCGTTGTCGACATCTCACGCTTCTCAGTCGCGCCGATCACGTGGGGCGCGAAGCCGAGCTGAGAGAAAGACTCGACGTTGTCGGAGACCGTCACGCCCTTCTCGCTGGCCGAGATCAGCGAGGAGTAGGCCGATTTCGGCAGCCGCTTCTTCGCCCGCTGCTGGGCGATCGCGACGGTTTCGAACCAGGTATCACGTGCCATGGGGGTCTACACCGGACTTTCGTTACAGAACTTCTTGGGAGGAGCGCTCAGCAGCGTGAGCGGGATGGGGCCCTTCGGCTTACGGCTGCCGGAGCGGGAGTGGTCCACGCTGGACTTGGGCTTGTCGCGCTCGAGGGCCAGGGCGGGCTCGCCGTAGCCCTGCACGCACTCGGGGTCGGGACCGTCCATCGGCAGGCCGGTGAAGAACTTGGCGGCCATGCAGCCGCCGCGGCACGCGTCGTAGTGTCCGCAACCGCTGCAGGCGCCGGCCGACTGCGGCTCGCGCAGCTCCCGGAACAACTCCGAGTTCTGCCAAACGTCCTGAAATCCGTTGCTGGTCAGGATGTTCCCGGCCAGGAACTTGTCGTGGATGGCGAACGGGCAGGCGTAGACGTCGCCCACCGGGTCGATCAGGCAGACCACGCGCCCCGCACCGCACAGGTTCAGCCCGGCCAGTGCGCCGGGCTCGCCGAGCCCGGACAGGTGGAAGAACGAGTCACCGGTGAGCACCCGCTCGCCGCGGGCGACCAGCCAGTCGTAGAGCTGAACCTGCTGGGCCGGCGTCGGGTGCAGTTCGTCCCAGACGTCGGCGCCGCGGCCCGACGGGCGCAGCCGGGTGATGCGCAGCGTGGCGCCGTAGTTGTCGGCCAGCGCCTTGAAGTCGTCGAGCTGGTCGATGTTGTGGCGGGTGACCACCACCGAGATCTTGGCGTCCTTGAAGCCGGCCTCTTTGAGGTTCTCCAGCGCGCGCACCGCCATCGCGAACGAACCCGGGCCGCGGACCGCGTCGTTGACCTCGGCGGTGGCGCCGTCGAGCGAGATCTGCACGTCGACGTAGTCGCTGGCGGCCAGCTTCGCGGCCACCTCCTTGTCGATCCGTACGCCGTTGGTGGAGAACTTCACCCCGACGTGGTGCTCGGTCGCGTAGTCGACGAGCTCCCAGAAGTCGCTGCGCACAGTGGGTTCGCCGCCACCGATGTTGACGTAGAACACCTGCATGCGTTCGAGCTCGTCGATGATGTCCTTGCACTGCTGCGTGGACAGCTCACGCGGGTCGCGCTTGCCCGACGAGGACAGGCAGTGCACGCAGGACAGGTTGCATGCGTAGGTGAGCTCCCACGTCAGGCAGATCGGGGCGTCCAGGCCGCGCTCGAACTGGTCGACCAGCCGGGGCACGGGTGCGGCGAGCGTCATGACTTCTCTCCTGAGTCGGCGACGAGCATCTGCGACTGGACCAGTACACCCAGCGCGTGGAAGTAGGGCGCCTGCGCGGCATCGTCGATCCCGGCGGCGCGGCAAGCGGAACGAGCGTCGGGGTGATCAGGAAGCGAGTTGATCACCTCGACGATCGTCCGGTTCTTCAGGAATGACAGCTTGCGAGTCCCGAAGTGGTAGAGCAGGGCGCCGAACGGTTCGGGCCGCACCGCCACCTGCGGGTGCAACCGCCAGTGCCGGTCGGCATCGAAGTTCGGCGCGGTCATGCTCAGTAGACCCCGCACATCCCGTCGATGGAGACCTCTTCGACCAGGCTCTCGGTTACCAGTTCCTCGGTCTGGGCATGCTGATTCTGATCCATGGATCTGACCTTTCTGCTCACCGGACCCGGGTAGGGTCTCGACACTTGTGACGTAGGTCGCTCACAATATGGCATCGAGTGCAGGAACGGAAGAGGGGGCAGATGGGCGCCGCAAAAGCGCGGGTGGGCCGCCGTCGGTCGACGAGCTTCGAGCACCTCAGCGATGTCGCGCTGGACCTGTTCATGGCACGCGGGTTCGACGAGGTCAGCGTCGACGACGTCGCAGCCGCGGCCGGTATCGCTCGCCGGACCCTGTTCCGCTACTACCCGTCCAAGAGTGCGCTGCCCTGGGGCGACTTCGACGCCCACCTCGAGCACATGCGCGAACTGCTCGACGAGTTCGGTCCCGGCGTACCGATCCGCGACGCGCTGCGCACCGCACTGCTGGCGTTCAACGACTTCGACGACCCCGAACGGCACCGGCAGCGGATGCGCCTGATCCTGGAAACCGAGGCACTGCAAGCCTATTCGATGACGATGTACGAAGGATGGCGGGCGGTGATCGCGGCCTTCGTCGCCCGCAGGCTGGGAGTCGAGCCGGCGCACCTGATGCCGCAGACGGTGGCGTGGACGATGCTCGCGGTGTCCCTGTCGGCTTATGAGCACTGGCTGGCCGACGAGTCGGTGGCGCTGCCGGTTGCGCTGGGCGAGTCGTTCGACATGCTGTCGTCCGGTCTCGCCGGTCTGGAAACTGGGGTGTCGGAGTTCGGCGCCTGAGGGCGACGATAGAGATGTGAGTGCCCAACCGGACGGCGAGCACGCTCCGCGGGCACTGCTCGCGCTGTACGACGAGGCTCTGCCGGCGGTCTTCGGCTACTTCGTCAGGCGCTGCGGTGACCGCGGGACGGCCGAGGACCTGACGTCGGAGACCTTTCTGGCGGCGATGGATGCTGCGCGCAAGCCGTCACCGCCGGAGCTGACCGTGCCGTGGCTGATCGGGGTGGCCCGGCACAAGCTCGCCGACCACTACCGGCGACGGCACGACCGGCACTCGGTGCCGGTCGCCGAGCCGCCCGAACCGGTCGAGCCCGAGGACACCTGGGACGCGCATCTGAACCGCATCGTTGCCGAGCAGGTGCTGGCCCGGTTGCCCGAGCATCACCGCAGCGTGCTGGCGTTGCGCTACATGGACGACTGCTCCGTGCCGGAGTGCGCGGAGATGATCGGGCGCACCGTCCACGCGACGGAGGCGCTTCTGGTGCGGGCCCGACGGGCGTTCCGGGCCGCGTACCCGCAACCGGAAGGAGGACTGCTGTGAACGGACACGATCCGCTCGACGTGCTGCGCGGCGGCGACCTCCCCGTCGCACCGGACCGCGCGTTCGCGCAGCGCCTGCGGGCCCGCCTCGAGGCGGCGGCCGACCTCTTCGAACAGCAACCTGATCGAACCCAAGGAGTGACCATGAGCGGAACCGATACTGCCATCGCCGAACTCGCCCGGCCGGCGCCGGTGGTGCACGGCGCGGCCGTGCCCTATCTCACCGTCGCCGACGCCCGCGCCGCCATCGACTGGTACATCGACGTATTCGGCGCCGCGCTGGCCGGTGACCCGATCGAGATGGACGACGGCCGGATCGGCCACGCCGAACTCACGCTGGCCGGCGGCGTGCTGTACCTGGCCGACGAGTATCCCGAAATCGGGCTGAAAGCACCGGCGCCGCAGGCGGTCTCGGTGAGCCTGATGGTCACGGTGGCAGACACCGATGCCGCGTTGCAGCGCGCCCGCGACGGGGGTGCGCACATCCAGCGCGAGCCGTACGAGAATTACGGCGCCCGAAACGCCGCACTGGTCGACCCGTTCGGGCACCGGTGGATGCTCACCGGCCCGGTGACCGGCGCCGTCGTGCCGATCCAGCACGGTGACGTCGGGTTCGTTTCGGTGTGGACGCCGGACGCGCAGCTCGCGGCGGCGTTCTACGGCCGCGTGCTCGGCTGGCAGGTCGACGCCGCGACCCAGACGGTGACCAACGTCGGTCAGCGCATCGGCCTGGCGTCGGCAGACCGACAGACGCTGTTCTGCTGCTACGCGGTGACCGACCTCGACGGCGCGCGGGAGAGCATCGTGTCCGGCGGCGGATCCGTCGGCGCGGTCGAGCGGCTGGGCTTCGGTGACGTGCTGCGCGCCACCGACTCTCAGGGCACCGAGTTCGGCGTGTACGTGCCCAATCAGGCGGAACCGAGGCCGCTGCTGAACGGCGGCGGGCACGGCGAGCTGTCCTACCTCACCTACCAGGTGCCGGATTCGCAAGAGTTCAAGGCTTTCTACAGCAGGGTGTTGTTCTGGACGTTCTCCCCTGGTCGGGTTGCCGACGGCTGGGAGATCGAAGGGACCCGTCCGATGTCGGGCGCCGCGGGCGGCAGTACGAGCGCGGTCACCGTGCCGATGTGGACGGTCGACGACATCGACGCCGCGGTGGCCCGGGTGCGCGAGGCGGGCGGCACCGTGATCGACGAGCCGTCGCAGCAGTCCTACGGGAAGTCCGCGCTGTGCGCCGACGATCAGGGCACCCGCTTCTACCTCGGCGAGCTCTAGAAAGGTGGTGGGTCGTCGGCGTAATCGGGTGGCGGCTGCGGCTCTTGGGGTGGCTGGTCGACGACGCGTTGGACAGCGTTGTATTCGCGCTCGGCTTTGATGCGTGCCGCCCTGTCCGCGGCTCGAGTGCGTTGCCGTTTCGGCATCTGGACATCGCGGCCCGTCCCGGGCGGGGGTTGGGTCATCGGCGGCAGTTCCGCGGTCGTCGTGTTCCACGTCGGGAAGAACAGCCGACTCCCGGGCGTCGTGGTGTAGGTCTGCCCGGCCGGCGTGGTCCAGATGACGGTGCCATCGGGTAGTTGTCTATCGCGCCAGCCGTCGGGGCCGCCCCAGAAGGTCTTCATCAAGTGGTGAGTTCGGCACTTGCAGTGCATGTTCGACGCGTGGGTCGGCCCGTGCGGATAAGGAACGACGTGGTCGATGTCGCAGCGTTCGGCGGGAACATCGCATCCCGGGAAGCGGCAGAACAGGTCACGGGCGCGAATGAATGCGGCCAGCTTCGCCGAGGGCTGGTAGCGCGGTTCGGGATCTGGGCCCGGCAGCCACAACGGCTTGATCGACGCTCCCGAGCGGATGGCCTCTGCCAACGCCGCGATCGGCAGGACCTGAGCCGCCGGAAGCAGTGCCACCCCGGATTCCTTTGCGCGGGAATCGGTCTCGTTTTCGGCCTCAGGGTCGACCCTGACATTCTGCTGTTCGCGGTCCTCGGCGGCGATCAGCTGCTCCGCGGCATCGACCGCAGCCTCGTCGGCGATCACGTGAATCACGATGTTCGATTTCCCGGGACCGCCCGCGGCGCATGCCGAAGATCCGCACCGGCACGGCAGGTGGTCATCGCCCCGACCGATCGCACCCATTGCATCCGATCGCCGCTCGCCTATCGGCCGCGGATCCGCGTCACACAGCCCCTTGACGAGCCTGGCAATCCGAGCTCTGTATGCCGCGGCGTCAGGAGGCAACAACAATCCCCAGAGCGAAATGGCCTCGTTGGGATCGTCATGCGCCCCGATGTGCACATCCCGCTTCTTGAGCACTTCCTTCGTGCGGCGTACTGCATCGGGGTCGTGACGCTCGATCTCGGCGTTGATTCCGTTGATCAGTTTCTCGTCGGACAGCGGACCCCACTTCTCGGCCTTATCGGCCAGCGTCGCATCGACGACGGCGATGACTTCGTCGGCGACCAGCTGCGTGCGCCAAGTGATCTCCGAGATCAACCGGGCGCTCAGTCGGCCCCGCAAGTACAAGGCCGCAACCTTGGGTAGTCGGTAACGCAGCGCCGTCGCAATGCACATCTGAGCGGAGGCGCGCTGCTGGCTGATCGACAGTGCGGCGCCGACGTGGCACGCGGCGTTCTTCCATGGATCGAAAGCCCACCTGCCGCGTTCGTCATCCTCGTCGACCGTCAGATCGACCAATTCGGCGATCGCGGCCAACTTGCGCGCACCGGCCTGGGCTTCCTCGCGCGCAGCCTGTTCGATCGCAGCGATCAGGGCCGGCTCATCCCTCCCCGCATGCATTCGATCGAACATACGTTCGATATTACCTGCCTCCACTGACTCAAACTTTTCGGCAGGGTCGCGACTTGTGGATAACCGCGGCCATGGCTGGAAGGTTGTGGATATGGCTCGATCACGGCGCAGAAGCTGCCCGGCGTTGCGGGGTTACGACAGTGACGATGACGAAGTGGAAGCACCAGTTCCTCGCCGCTGGCGCTGAGCGGCTCCAGGAGGTGCCCCGCGGTCCAGCCGGGGCCAGAGGCACTCCCGAACAGCGGCGGCTACAGATGGAACTGCCTGCACCTGGCTGTCAGCGAAGCCCAACGCCTGCTCAACCTCGACGACCTACGCGCCGATCGCGGACTGATGGACATCCTCGACGCCGACGACACCGTCATCGGCCAGGCCCCGGCCCCGGTTGCCGTGGTCTCCGATAACGGCCCCTGCTTTCGCCGCAAAACCTTCCAAACCGCATTCACCGGCGAGGACCCCTGCTGCGACACGTCAGGAATCGCGTCCAACCACCGCAAACCAACGGCGTGATCGAGCGGTTCTTCGGCACCCTCAAATACGAGCACCTGTTCCGCGGATACATCGGCGACGGCGACACCCTCGACATGGAAGTCCACCGCTTCCGCATCATCTACAAACACCATCCGACCCCACCAAGCCCTGGCAGACCACACCCCGAAACAGGCCTACCTCACCCCACCAAACCCACAAAACCTGCCAAATTCTTGACTCAAGACAGGCTGAGTCTGACCCCTCCCACCCTTATCTACACCCCTTCGCCGAGATTGCATCCTCTGCTCGAATCACGCGGATTATCCCGCGCTACATGCAATCTCGACGGAATGGGCTACCCGAGGAGGTCGGAGATCGGCGCGCCCGCGGCGATCTTGGACCGGACCTTCATGACCTTGCCCGGGAAGCCGCCGCCGACCACGCCGACCACCACACCGTCGCGCTCGTAGTAGGCGAGGAACTTGCGCCCGTCGTCTTCCACGATGTGCACCGTGTCGGTGGCCTCCGGCTCACCGAGGGCCTGGATCTTGACGTCGTACTGGTCGCTCCAGAAGTACGGCACCGAAACAGCGGTCGGCGGCTCCTGACCCAGCATGGTCGGCACCAGCACCCGTGCCTGGTCGGCGACGTTGCTCCAATGCTCGACGCGCACCTGGCCGCCGATGGTGTCGCGCCACGACGCGACATCTCCGATCGCCCACACGTGGGGTGCGCTCGAGCGGCCCGCCTCGTCGCACACCACGCCGTTGTCGACCGCGATGCCGCTGCCGGCAAGCCAGTCCGTCGCGGGATGTGAACCGATCCCCACGATGACGATGTCGGCGTCGAGCTCCGTGCCGTCGCTGAGGATGACCTTGCGGACCCGGTCGTCGCCGCTGACGGCGGAGACGCCCACGCCGCAGCGGACGTCGACCCCCTCGGCACGGTGCAGTCGCGTGACCAGATCACCGATCTGCCGCCCCAGCACCGACGCCAGCGGCGTGGGCTGCGGCTCCACCAGCACCACGTCGACACCGAGCTTGCGCAGGCTGGCCGCGACCTCGCAGCCGATGAAGCCTGCGCCCACCACGACCGCGTGGCGGGCCGTGCCCGCTTCCTTCCGCAGGGCGAGGCTCTCGTCGAAGTTACGCAGCACGTGGATACCGGCAAGGTCCGGGAACGACGGAATGCGCTTGGGCACCAGGCCCGTGGCGATCACCAGCTCGTCGTAACGCAGCTGGGTGCCGTCGGCCAGGGTCAGGGTCCGGGCCTCGGTGTCCACCGATTTCGCGCCGTTGCCGAGCAGCACGGTGATGTTGTTGTCGGCGTAGAACTCGGCCGGCTTCAGCGTGACGTCGTCGGTCTCGGCGCGCAGCACCTCTTTGGACAGCGGCGGCCGGTCATAGGGCAGGTGGTCCTCGTCGCTGACGATCGTGACCGGTCCCGGATACTCGGAACGACGCAACTGCTCGGCCGTGCGGGCAGCGGCCAGCCCGCCGCCGACGATGACAACGCCGCCGGACACCTCAGATGTGCTCACGTGGGCTTTTTACACGATGCCGAGCTGCTGTTGTGCGCCACCCCACAGGTGACCGCTCAGCGCGGTGCGCGTTCGATGAGGTTGGACAGCACGACGATGCTTTCGCTGCGTTCCACGTCCGCGCTGGCCCGGATGCGTTCCAGCGCCTCCTCCAGGTGCCGCATGTCGCGTGCCAGCACGTGCAGCATCGCGTCGGCCGTGCCCGTCACCGTCGCGGCGCTGACCACCTCCGGGATGTCCCGCCAGGCCGCCCGCAGCGCGGTGGGCGCGATGGTGCCGTGACAGAACACCTGGACGTAGGCCTCGGTCGTCCACCCCAGCGCGCTGCGGTCGATCACCGTGGTGAATCCCTTGATGACGCCCGCGTCCACCATCCGGTCCACCCGACGCTTCACCGCCGGGGCGGACAGGTTCACCTGCTGGCCGATCTCGGCGAACGTGGCGCGCGCGTTGTCGGCCAACTCGGCCAGGATGCGCTCGTCGGTCTCATCGAGTCGGTCCATCTTCTCCCCCGCACAATAATTCTTCGGATAGCCGCGACTACAACAACAGATCAACGCAAGACACGCAAGATTCGTCGATTGATTGCGCGAAACGCCGCCCATATCGTTTGTTTCATGACGACCGAGCTCGCCGGCACCCAGAACGTCGAGAGCACCACCGAACGCACCGCCGGCCGCCGCCACTATCTGATGACCGCCCCGACGCACTTCGCCGTCGAATACGCCATCAACCCGTGGATGGACACCACGACGCCGGTCGACACCGGCCGCGCGCTCACCCAGTGGGAGACCCTGCGCCGCACCTACCTCGACCTCGGCCACACCGTCGAACTCGTCGAACCGCTGCCGGGCCTTCCGGACATGGTCTACGCGGCCAACGGAGGCACGGTCATCGACGGCCGGGCCGTGGTAGCCCGCTTCGCCTACGCCGAGCGCGCCGGGGAAGCGGTCGCGTATGCCGAGTGGATGTCGCGTAACGGCTACCGCCCCAACGAGACCCGACACGTCAACGAGGGCCAGGGTGACTTCCTCGCGGTCGGTTCGACGATCCTCGCCGGGCACGGTTTCCGCACCGACCGCCGCGCCCACGACGAGGTCGCCGCCCACGTCGGGATGCCGGTCGTCAGCCTGGAGCTGGTGGATCCGCGCTTCTACCACCTCGACACCGCGCTGGCCGTGCTCGACGACGCGACCGTCGCGTACTACCCGCCGGCGTTCGCGCCCGCCTCCCGCGCGACTCTGGAACGCCTGTTCCCCAACGCCGTCGAAGTCGCCAGCGCGGACGCCTACGTGCTCGGCCTCAACGTCGTGTCCGACGGACTCAACGTGGTGCTGCCCTCGGCGGCAACCGGTTTCGCCGAGCAGCTGCGTCGCGCAGGCTTCCACCCGGTGCCCGTGGACCTGTCCGAACTGCTGAAGGGAGGCGGGTCGGTGAAATGCTGCACGCTGGAGATCCACCGATGACGGCCGTGACGTCCACCGCCGATGCGGTCATCGACCTCGACCGACGCCACGTCGCACACAACTACTCCCCGCTGCCGGTCGTCGCCGCGAGCGCCGACGGCGCGTGGATCACCGACGTGGACGGGCGGCGCTATCTCGATTGCCTGGCCGCGTACTCCGCCGTGAACTTCGGGCACCGCAACCCGGAGATCATCGCCACGGCCCACGCGCAGCTCGATGCGGTGACGCTGGTGAGCCGCGCGTTCCATTCCGACCGGCTGGCCCCGTTCTGCGCGTCGCTGGCCGAACTGTGCGGCAAGGACATGGTGCTGCCGATGAACAGCGGCGCCGAGGCGGTCGAGAGCGGCATCAAGGTGGCACGCAAGTGGGGCGCCGACGTCAAGGGTGTCAATCACCCGAACACCCCTACCATCATTGTGGCGCACAACAACTTCCACGGGCGCACCACGACGATCGTCAGCTTCTCCGACGACGAGACCGCACGCCGCGGGTTCGGTCCGTACACGCCGGGTTTCCGGGCGGTGCCCTTCGGTGACGCCGAAGCGCTGGCCGACGCGATCGACGGCGACACCGTCGCCGTGCTGCTGGAACCGATCCAGGGCGAGGCCGGCGTCGTCGTGCCTCCCGACGACTACCTGCCGCGGGTGCGTGCGCTGTGCACCGAACGCCGCGTGCTGATGATCGCCGACGAGATCCAGTCCGGGCTCGCCCGCACCGGGCGCACGTTCGCGTGCGACCACTGGCGCGTGGTGCCCGATGTCTACCTGCTGGGCAAGGCGCTCGGCGGCGGCGTGGTCCCGCTGTCGGCGGTGGTCGCCGACAGCGACATCCTCGGCGTCCTGCACCCAGGCGAACACGGTTCGACGTTCGGCGGGAACCCGCTGGCCACCGCGATCGGCAGCACCGTCGTCGACATCCTGCGCCGGGGCGAATTCCAGTGTCGCTCAGCCGAACTCGGCGCCCACCTACACGCGCGCCTCGCCGAGCTCAACGGCCGCGGAGTGCTGGCGGTGCGCGGGAAGGGGCTGTGGGCCGGGGTCGACCTCGACCCGGCGCTGGGCACCGGCAAGCAGGTCAGCCTGCGACTGGCCGAACGCGGCGTGCTCGTCAAGGACACGCACGGTTCGACGCTGCGCTTCGCGCCGCCGCTGGTGGTCACCGCCGACGAGATCGACTGGGCGGTGGAGCAGTTCGCCGGAGTGCTGACCGGCTAGTACTTCATGGTGCCGCGGTCGACGGCGATCTGCGACCCGGAGATCGTCGCCGACGCGTCACTGGCCAGCCACGCCACCACGTCGGCGACCTCCTCGACCGTCATGAACTCCTGCAGACCCGGTTTGCCGTCGCGCGCAACAGGTTTGTACGGCATCGGCGCGAAGCTGTGCAGGAACGTCGGGTACTTCGAGAAGATCTCCATCATCGCGTCCTTCTCGATCATCGGCGTGTCGATCGAGTACGGATGGATCGAGTTCACCCGGATGCCGTACTCCCCCGCCTCCAGGGCCAGCGCATTGGTCAGCGCCACCAGCCCGTGCTTGGACGCCGCGTAGTGCGCGTTGCCCGGCGTGGCCTTCAGCCCGGCCGACGAGCTGACGACGACAATCGAACCGCCGTTGCCGGCCTCGATCATCGCCGGCACCGCCGCCCGGATCGTGCGCCAGGTGCCGTTGAGGTTGACGTCGACGACGGTGTCCCACTGCTCCTCCGACATCTCCCAGATGCGGCCCCAGCTCAGCACGCCGGCGTTGGCCACCACGATGTCGAGGCGGCCGAACTGCTCGACCGCGTCGGCGACGAGCTGCTGCTGGGCGGCCAGGTCACGGATGTCGACCTCGCGGGCCAGCACTTTGCGGCCGGTGGCCTCCACCAGGCGCACCGTCTCGGTCAGGTCCTCGGAGGTGGGCATCGGGTAGGTGATCGACGCCGAGACGGGCTTGCAGACGTCGATCGCGACGATGTCGGCGCCGTCTTCGGCCAACCGGACCGCGTGCGCGCGGCCCTGACCGCGCGCTGCGCCGGTGACCAGCGCGACGCGACCTTCCAAGGGTGCACCTGATGCCATGGGGATCAGGCTAACAGCCGAATTAGAACGCGTTCTAGTCTTTGCGTTCAGTGGCGTCCGGCGGCGCCCAACGGCTCAGGAGCCCGCCGCCACCTGCACGGGAAGCGGAGCCGGCGCGGGCGCAGGCGTCCGGGCGACGAGCTGGTACAGCGGCATCGTCCACGGGTCCATCGCGGCTGTCCGGCGGGCATAGCTCGTGTGCACCGCGACGGCAGCCGGGTTCATCTCGTCCTCGGCGTCGGGGTCGTAGTCGCACACCGCGTCCCCGAGGTCACAGACGCTGACGGTCTTGACACCGACCGTCACCGGCAGCGGCCCGGGAGCCCCCGCCAGGATCGGCCAGTCCTGCGCGACGCCCTTGCCTGCACCCGGCACCGAGGTCGCCGAGCCGAGGTTGATGGTCGGGTCCTGCGGAAGACGGTCGCCGTCGGCGACGAGCAGCGCCGCGGCCAGGTTCGGGCTCGCGTCGAGTGCGTGCAGATTGCGGTGGACCACCATGGCGCCCTGCGAGTAGCCGGCGAGCACCACCTGGGTGGTCGGGCACTGCGCGACGAACTGCTGGTACTGGACGCCCAGCGCCTCTGCGCCGGTGTCGACACTGCTCATGAATCCCGCCCAGGCCAGGACGCCGCCGTCCTCGGGCACTTCGGTGGCGGGATAGTTGACCGCTTCGGCGGTGATCGTGCGGCCGCTCTGCTGAACCAGCGACGCGAAGTCGCGATAGGACTTGTACACCACGCGGCCCATGCCGGCGTCGGCACTCATGTCCCCGGCGCGTTCCCCGGATCCGGCGGCCCCGATCCAGTGCACGTCCGGACAGGCGGGCTGCGCGGACGCAGCCCCCGCCGTCAGCACGGTCGCGGCAGCGGCCCCCACCGCGGCCACGAGTGCCGTCATGCCGGTCTTGCTCTTCACCATGAACCTCAAAACGCCGAACCTCACTTCACACCCCGACTGACCCCTCGACAGCCGACGCCCAATACATCGGACTTGTCTGTCGACGCGTTACACCAGTCGGCAACACAAAAGTGGCGCCCACCCTTCCGGGTGAGCGCCACTCTCGTTGGCTGAGTACCTAGATCACTTGATGATCTTGGTGACGCGGCCGGCGCCGACGGTACGGCCACCCTCGCGGATCGCGAAGCGCAGGCCCTCGTCCATGGCCACGGGCTGGATCAGCTTGACGGAGATGTCGGTGTTGTCACCGGGCATCACCATCTCGGTGCCCTCGGGGAGGGTCACCACGCCGGTCACGTCCGTGGTACGGAAGTAGAACTGCGGGCGGTAGTTGTTGAAGAACGGCGTGTGGCGGCCACCCTCGTCCTTGGACAGGATGTAGACGCTGCCCTCGAACTCGGTGTGCGGCGTGGTGGTGCCGGGCTTGACCACAACCTGGCCACGCTCGACGTCCTCACGCTTGATGCCACGCACCAGCAGACCGACGTTGTCGCCCGCCATGCCCTGATCGAGCAGCTTGCGGAACATCTCGACACCGGTGACGGTCGTCTTGGTGACGGTCGGGCGGATGCCGACGATCTCGACTTCCTCGTTCACGTTGATCACGCCACGCTCGACACGACCGGTGACCACGGTGCCGCGGCCGGTGATCGTGAAGACGTCCTCGACGGGCATCAGGAACGGCTTGTCGGTCTCGCGGACCGGATCCGGGATCGACGCGTCCACGGCCTCCATGAGCTCCTCGACGGACTTGACCCACTGCGGGTCGCCCTCGAGGGCCTTCAGCGCCGAGACCTTGATGACCGGGGCTTCCTCGTCGAAGTCCTGGGCGGCCAGCAGTTCGCGGACCTCCATCTCGACGAGCTCGATGAGCTCCTCGTCGTCCACCATGTCGGCCTTGTTCAGGGCCACCAGGATGTAGGGCACACCGACCTGGCGGGCCAGCAGCACGTGCTCGCGGGTCTGCGGCATCGGGCCGTCAGTGGCGGCGACCACCAGGATTGCGCCGTCCATCTGGGCGGCACCGGTGATCATGTTCTTGATGTAGTCAGCGTGACCGGGGGCGTCGACGTGTGCGTAGTGACGCTTGTCGGTCTGGTACTCCACGTGGGAGATGTTGATCGTGATACCGCGCTGACGCTCCTCGGGCGCATTGTCGATCTGGTCGAATGCGCGCGACTCGTTCAAATCGGGGTACTTGTCGTGCAGAACCTTGGTGATTGCTGCCGTCAGTGTGGTCTTGCCGTGGTCAACGTGACCGATGGTCCCGATGTTGACGTGCGGCTTCGTCCGCTCGAACTTCGCCTTCGCCACTTCTGTGTCCTCCTGGACTGTGTTGGTGCTTCTTCTAAAGCAGTGTTGATCGTTGCAGTTGTGTGGTTCCGCGAAACCAGCGGGTCAGATTACTGGCCCGTCGCCTTCGCGATGATCTCCTTCGACACGTTCGCCGGAACTTCGGCGTACGAGTCGAACACCATGGAGTAGTTCGCCCGGCCCTGGGTCTTCGACCGAAGGTCGCCGACGTAGCCGAACATCTCCGAGAGCGGAACCTGCGCCTTCACGACACGAGCACCGCTCCGCTCCTCCATGGCCTGGATCTGACCACGGCGGGAGTTCAGGTCGCCGATCACTTCGCCCATGTAGTCCTCGGGCGTCGTGACCTCGACGGCCATCACTGGCTCCAGGATGACCGGCTGAGCCTGTGCCGCAGCCTTTTTCATCACCTGGGAACCGGCCACCTTGAACGCCATCTCCGAGGAGTCGACTTCGTGGTAGGCACCGTCGAGCAACGTCAGCTTGACGTTCACCAACGGGTAGCCGGCCAGCACGCCGTACTGCATGGCGTCCTGGGCGCCGGCATCCACCGACGGAATGTACTCGCGCGGGATGCGGCCACCGGTGACCTTGTTCTCGAACTCGTACGTCGCGCCGTCCTCGCCCGTGAAGGGCTCGATGCTGACGAGTACCTTTGCGAACTGGCCGGAGCCACCCGTCTGCTTTTTGTGGGTGAACTCGACCTTCTCGACCGCGCGCTTGATGGTCTCCTTGTAGGCCACCTGCGGCTTGCCGACGTTCGCCTCGACCTTGAACTCGCGGCGCATGCGGTCCACCAGGATGTCCAGGTGCAGCTCGCCCATGCCGCCGATGACGGTCTGGCCGGTCTCCTGGTCCAGGTGCACCTTGAAGGTCGGGTCCTCTTCGGCGAGCTTCTGGATCGCCGTTCCCAGCTTCTCCTGGTCGCTCTTGGTCTTGGGCTCGATGGCCACCTCGATCACCGGATCGGGGAACGTCATCGACTCCAGAACAACCTGCTGGTTCGGGTCCGACAGGGTGTCACCGGTCGTGGTGTCCTTCAGGCCGATCACCGCGTAGATGTGGCCGGCAGACGCGCGCTCGACCGGGTTCTCCTTGTTGGCATGCATCTGGAACAGCTTGCCGAGCCGCTCCTTCTTGCCCTTGGTCGCGTTGACGACCGCCGAACCGGAGTCGACCTTGCCGGAGTACACGCGGACGTAGGTCAGCTTGCCGAAGAACGGGTGCGTCGCGACCTTGAATGCCAGGGCCGAGAACGGCTCGTCGACGGAGGGCTTGCGGGTGATCAGCTCGTCCTCTTTGCCGGGCGCGTGGCCCTGCACGGACTCGACGTCCAGCGGCGACGGCAGGTAGTCGATCACCGCGTCCAGCATGGGCTGCACGCCCTTGTTCTTGAACGCGCTGCCGCACAGCACCGGGTACAGCTCGCTGCCGATGGTGAGCTTGCGGATCGCGCCCTTGATCTCCTCGATCGTGAGCTCTTCGCCGCCGAAGTACTTCTCCAGCAGTGCCTCGTCGGTCTCGGCGACCGTCTCGAGCAGCTTGGTGCGGTACTCCGCAGCCTTGTCAGCCAGGTCGGCGGGGATGTCGGCGACCTCGTACTTCTCGCCGAGCGCCGTTTCGCCGCGCCACACCTTGGCCTTCATCTCGACGAGGTCGATGATGCCTTCGAATTCGTTCTCAGCGCCGATCGGCAGCTGGATGACCAGCGGCTTCGCGCCGAGGCGCTCCTCGATGGTGCGGACGGTGAAGTAGAAGTCAGCGCCCAGCTTGTCCATCTTGTTGACGAAGCAGATACGCGGCACGTCGTACTTGTCGGCCTGGCGCCACACCTGCTCGGACTGCGGCTCGACGCCTTCCTTGCCGTCGAAGACGGCCACGGCGCCATCGAGCACACGCAGCGAACGCTCCACCTCGACGGTGAAGTCGACGTGGCCGGGGGTGTCGATGATGTTGATCTGGTTGTTGTTCCAGAAACACGTCACCGCCGCGGAGGTGATGGTGATCCCACGCTCCTGCTCCTGCTCCATCCAGTCGGTGGTGGAGGCGCCGTCGTGAGTCTCACCGATCTTGTAGTTCACACCGGTGTAGTAGAGGATGCGCTCGGTCGTCGTCGTCTTACCGGCATCGATGTGGGCCATGATGCCGATGTTGCGGACCTTGCTCAGGTCGGTCAGCACGTCCTGTGCCACGGAAGTCTTCTCTCTCGCTTGATCGTTGCTGTTGTCAGCCTTGGCTTCTCACGCCCGGAGCAGTGCCCGCGGGCGAGCGATCACCAGCGGTAGTGCGCGAAGGCGCGGTTGGCCTCAGCCATCTTGTGGGTGTCTTCGCGTCGCTTGACGGCGGCACCCAGGCCGTTACTGGCATCGAGGATCTCGTTGGCCAGGCGCTCGACCATGGTCTTCTCGCGACGCTGCTTGGAGAAGCTGACCAGCCAACGCAGTGCCAGGGTGACCGAGCGGTCCGGGCGGACCTCGACGGGAACCTGGTAGGTGGCGCCACCGACGCGACGGCTGCGAACCTCGAGCGACGGCTTCACGTTGTCCATGGCGCGCTTCAGCGTCACCACGGGGTCGGTGCCGGTCTTGTCACGGGCCTGTTCGAGCGCACCATAAACAATGCGCTCAGCCAGCGATTTCTTCCCATCCAGCAGAACTTTGTTCACCAGCTGGGTGACCAGCTGCGACCCGTAAACCGGATCGTTGACCAACGGACGCTTGGGCGCGGGTCCCTTGCGCGGCATCAGCTCTTCTCCTTCTTCGCGCCGTAACGGCTGCGGGCTTGCTTGCGGTTCTTGACGCCCTGGGTGTCCAGCGAGCCGCGGATGATCTTGTAGCGCACGCCGGGGAGGTCCTTCACACGACCGCCGCGCACCAGCACCATCGAGTGCTCCTGCAGGTTGTGGCCTTCGCCGGGGATGTAAGCGGTGACCTCGACCGCGCTGGTCAGGCGCACGCGCGCGACCTTGCGAAGCGCCGAGTTCGGCTTCTTCGGGGTCGTGGTGTACACGCGAGTGCACACGCCGCGACGCTGCGGGCTGCCTTTGAGTGCCGCGGTCTTGACCTTGGCGATCTTGTCGCGGCGACCCTTACGGACCAGCTGGTTGATGGTTGGCATGTACCGGCTTTCTGTGTTCCTCGTCGTTCTGACGTGCGTGCTTGGTTCTTCTTAAGTTCTCTGTACTGCTGTTATGCCCCCGGCGGTTACCCCGCGTCCGGGCGTGTCGCATGCGGTCGCCGTGAACTGCGGGACAGTTTCACGGCACCCCGCGGAGAGCGAGTCATGCGAATTTGCCCGGCGTGCAGGCATGCTGGCGGTGCCCAAAAGATCGCGCGAGAACCACCAGCGCCTTATCTGCCAGGCACGAACGTCCACAATACCAGGGCCGCATACCTCAACAAAACCCGCTGACCTGCGAATCTCCGACAGCGGCCCCTCAACGGAGCCGCATACCGGCGGCCAATCGGGCCACCATGTCGTTGAACACCGCGTCGGTGTCGACGCCGGCCATCACACCCGTCATCTCCAGCAGAACGAAGCCGTGCATCGCCGACCAGAACTCCAGCGCCGCGTTGAACGCGGCCTCGCTCTCCAGGCCGAACGTGCCCAGCACCTCGATGACCGGCGTCGCAGCGGCCCTGGTGGCCTCGGTGAACTCCGGGTCGTCACCGCCGAGCGGCATCCGGGTGAACGCCGAGTACCGGCCCGGGTGGTGGTGGGCGTAACTGCGGTAGGCACTGGCCATCACCATCACCGCGTCGTCCGGGCTGCGGCCCTGCCCGACGGTGTTGAGCATCTCGATGATGTCCCCCACCACCCGCATGCGGACTGTGCGGCGCAGGTCATCGAGCGAGTGCACGTGGTTGTAGAGCGACGGGCCCTTGGTACCGAGCTGATTGGCCAGCGCGTTGATGGTCAGCGCGTCCCAGCCCTCCCGGTCGAGGAACGTCAGCGCGGCGTTGACGATGGCGTCGCGGCTGAGCTTTGTCGAGCGCGGCGGACGCGCTGCCATGCCATCCCCCTCGCATCGTCCCGGCCCGGAAACATCCGGGCCAGCAGGCAACTCTAGTTCACCCGCTGTTGGCTCAGCTGCGCCAGTTCTTCGATCACGCCGCACAGATCGGGCATGCCGGTGGCGTTCATCGTCTGGATCGACCAGGTGATCACGTCGGTGCCCTTGGCCACGTAGATGCTGCACGCGGCGTCGTCATAGGCCATGAAGCCCTTGTTCCCGTCCACGGTCATCTCGGTCAGCGTGCGGCCGGCGCGCTCCTCAAGCCCCCGCTCGGTGTCCATGTCGGAGCCGCGGTACCACCAGGTCGAGATGCCCATGCCCGCCCCGATGCCGTCGGCCAGATTGTCTTCCTGCCAGAAACAGCCGGCATCGCTGACCGCCGCGGGGGTGTACATGTCCGGCCCCGCCACCTTGGCGATGTCGGCGTCGGTGATGCCGTTGCAGTCCACGCTCTCGAACCCCTCCCCCGACGTCGAGCCGCCGGGGCCGGCGGCCGGACCGTCGCGGTCGTCGTCGGCCCCGCAGCCGGTCAGCAGCGCGCCGAGAGCCAGCCCCACGCAGAGGCGGGCGGTGATGCGGGTGTTCACGTCACATATCCGAGCGCAACGTCGCCGAGAGCAGCTTCGCGGCGTCGATGCAGGGATCCCCGGTGGACTGCCCGCGGTACTGCACCCACCAGCTCAATACGCCCGAGCCGGCCGCGGCGGTGGCCGAACAGGCGGCGCCGGTGGTGTCCCGGCGCGCGGAGAACGCCTTGTGGCGTTCCACCACCTCGTCGGTGACGGTGGCGCCGCGCGCGGTGGCCAGCTGCCGTTCCCTCTGCAGGGTTCCGGTGTCGAACCAGGAGAACGTGACGTCGACGGTCGCCGCGCCGCCTGCGCGACGGGTCAGGATGTACTGGCAGACCGCGCCGCTGTAGGGGCGGGTCACCTCGTCGGCGCCGAGCATGGCCTGCACCGTGCTGTCGTCGAGCAGTCCGCAGCGGTCGTCGACGTAGCCGTAGCTGCGGTCCTGGCCCGCGGCGGCGCCGTCGGCGCGCTGCGCGGTGCCGCTGACGGTCTGCGCGCAGCCTGCAACCGTCGCCGTCGCAGTGACCGCGACGGCGAGAACACGTCCGACCCGGAGCATCGCTGCTCACGGTACTCGTGTCGGCGATCCCCGACAGTGCGAGCGAACGACGTCGTAGGCTGCCCGTGTGACTGCATCGGTGGTGGGACGTGTGTTCGCGGTGGGCGCGCTGGCGGTCGGGGCCTCGCTGGCCTCGGTACACCCGGTCGCGCAGGCGAAGAACGGCGACACCCACATCACGGGGATCGGCGTCGTCCAGACCATCGACTGCAACAACGCCACGCTGATCGTCCTGGGCAACAACAACCAGATCAACGCGCTGGGCACCTGCTGGGCGGTGACCGTCCAGGGTTCGTCGAACGTCGTGATCGCCGACAACGTCATCAACGACATCACCGTGTACGGCTGGGACCAGACGGTGTACTACAAGGACGGCGCACCGATCGTGTGGGACCGCGGCCGCGAGCTGGGGATGACAAACCGGATCGATCGGGTATCCGCCTAGGCATGACGCCTCACCGCCTCCGCCTGATCAGCTGTCTCGGTGCCACCGCACTGGCGGTCTCGCTGACCGCGTGCGGTTCGACCAGTCAGGACACCGGCACACCGACGGCAACGGCGGGCTCATCCGGGGCGCAGGTGGAAATCGGCAACACCATCAACTACGGGTCGTTCGGCACGACCGCCGAGATCGACTGCGCCGACGGCAAGTCGCTCAACGTCGGCGGCTCCAACAACACCCTCACGGTCAAGGGCACGTGCGCCAAGGCCAACATCGGCGGCGCGGACAACAAGATCTCGTTCGACCGGGTGGACGCCGAACTGTCGGTGGTCGGCTTGAACAACACCGTGACCTACCGCGACGGCGAGCCGAAGGTCAACGACACCGGCAGGAACAACGACATCAGCAAGGGCTGACCGGTCTCACGCGGGCAAGCCCGCCCGGAACTAGGCCTTCTGTCCGTGGCGGCCCGCCCCCGCGCTGAAACGCGCGGCGCCGTCCAGGGATTCGGCCGCAACCCGCGACAGACTGCCGAACTCGACGTCCATCGCGTCGGCCTCCGACATCCCCCACTGATTCAGCATCGACATCCGGTCCGACCGCATGCACTGCTGCGGCCACTGGGCGAGTTCGGCCGCCAGCGCTTCGGCGTGTTGGCGCGCTTGGCCTTTCGGCACCACGCGGTTGGCCAGCCCGATCGCGTGGGCCTCGTCGGCGGCGACGGCGCGGCCCGTCAGGATCAGGTCCATGGCCCGGCTGTGGCCGATCAGCCGAGGCAGCCGCACGGTACCGCCGTCGATCAGCGGCACGCCCCAGCGGCGGCAGAAGACACCCATCACGGCGTCCTCCTCGAGGATGCGCAGATCGCACCACAGCGCCAACTCCAGGCCACCGGCGACGGCGTACCCGCTGACCGCCGCGATCACCGGCTTGGACAGCACCATCCGACTGGGCCCCATCGGGGCGGGCCCCGAGCGGTGCACGGGATTCGACTGCGGCGTCCCCATCGCCTTGAGATCGGCTCCGGCACAGAACGTCCCGTTGTCTCCCCAGAGCACCGCCACCGATGCCGAGTCGTCCTTGTCGAATTCGTCGAAGGCGGCATGGAGGTCCATCGCCGTGGGTCCGTCGACGGCGTTGCGCGCGTGCGGCCGGTCCAGGATGACCGTGGTCACCGCGTCGTTCTTCTCCACCCTGACCGTCACGTCGCCTCCATGAGTTCCACACCGTCACGCCGCGCGACCAGTTCGGCGGCGAAGTCTTCGTAGGCACGCCGCAGCGCGGCACCGGGCCAGCCGGCGGGCAGCAGTTCGTCGGGCAGCACCGGATCGGTCAGCAGGTGGCGCACCATCGCCGCCGCGACCACGAACCGGCCCGGCACGTCGTCGGCGTCGGCCATCTGCGCCAGCAGTCGGTGCCCGGTCGCGGACCAGCCCGACAGGTCCCACAGGCGGGCGGCCAGTTCTGTGGGGTCGTCGTCACGGGCCGACAGGACCCGCACCCTGTTCGCGATCTCGTCCTGCAGGGCGACGTCCAGGTTCGCCGGGCGCATCCAGACACCTTCGCGGAGCTCGGCGAAGCGTTTGTCCTGCAGTGTGTTTCGTAACTGCGCGCGGGCCCTGGCCTCGGTTCCGACACTGGTGATCACCAGCGTGGTCCAGGTGCCGTCCCAGTCCGTCCACCGCGGGGTGATCGCGTCGTCCTGCCGGCGCTGCCGCGCGAGCAGCCGGTCCGAGAGCCGGTAGCCGTCCTCCGAGCGCACCAGGTCGCCCGCACCCACCATCCGGGTCAGCGCCACCCGGACCGTCGGCTCCCTGATGCCGAAATCGCCGGTGAGCCGGACCAACTCGGCTGCCGTGGCCGACGCCGGATGCGCGCCCAGCAGCACGCTGAGCACCACCGAGCGCGCCGTCATGCGCATGTCCGCTACGCCTTGAGCAGGGCGCGCTCGATGATCGGCGCGAGGTCCAGGCCGGTGGGCAGGGTGCCGAACGCGCCACCCCACTGCCCCCCGAGCCTGCTTGCCAGGAACGCCTCGGCGACGGCGGGGTGACCGTGGCGCACCAGCAGCGAGCCCTGCAACGCCAGCGCGATGTCCTCGGCGACCTGGCGGGCCCGGTACTGGATCGTGGCAAGGTCTTCCAGCTGCGGCCGCAGACCCCGCACGTGCGCGTCGAGTCGGGCGTCGTGGCCGTCGGTCGCGGCCAGTTCGTCGAACAGCACGTCGACGCACTCGGGCCGGGTCGCCATGGCGCGCAGGGTGTCCAGCGCGCTGACGTTGCCCGAACCCTCCCAGATGCCCATCAGCGGAGCCTCCCGGTACAGCCGGGGCATTCCCGAGTCCTCGACGTAGCCGTTGCCGCCCAGGCACTCCATCGCCTCGGCGGCGTGCGGGGTGGCGCGCTTGCACACCCAGTACTTGGCGGCGGCCAGACCGATTCTGCGCAGCAGCGATTCACGTTCGTCGCCGCGTACCGCGTGGTCGGTGGCGCCGGCCATCCGCATGGCGAGCATGGTCGCCGCTTCAGCTTCGACCGCGAGGTCGGCGAGCACGTTACGCATCAGCGGCTGGTCGATCAGGTAGGCGCCGAAGGCCTTTCGGTGCTGGGCATGGTGGATGGCGCGGGTCAGCCCGCTGCGCATGCTGGTGGCGCTGCCCAGGGTGCAGTCCAGCCGGGTCAGGTTGACCATCTCGATGATGGTCTTGACCCCGCGGCCCTCCTCGCCGACCAGCCATGCCGTGGCCCCGTCGTATTCGACCTCGCTGGAGGCGTTGGCGTGGTTGCCGAGCTTGTCCTTGAGTCGCTGCAGGAACATCCGGTTGCGGGTGCCGTCGGGCAGGATCCGCGGCAGGAAGAAGCAGGACAGGCCGCCGGGGGCTTGGGCCAGCACCAGGAAGACATCGCACATCGGCGCGGACGTGAACCATTTGTGGCCGGTCAGCGTGTAGCTGCCGTCGGCGTTGCGCACCGCCTCGGTGGTGCCGGCCCGGACATCGGAGCCGCCCTGCTTCTCGGTCATCGACATCCCGGCGGTGATACCGGGCTTGCCGGCCGGCACCGCCAGTTCCGGGTCGTAGACGCTGCTGGTCAGCAGCGGCTCGTAGATCGCCGCCAGCTCGGGGTTGTGCCGCAGTGCGGGCACCACGGCGTAGGTCATCGAGATCGGGCAGAGGTGGCCGGGCTCGGGCGTCCACACCGAGTTCTTCGCCGCGCGCACCACGTGCGCTCCGGGGCGGTCGTCGGCCCACGGCGCGGCGTGCAGGCCGTGGCCGACGGCGACGTTCATCAGCTCGTGGTAGGCGGGGTCGTACTCCACCTCGTCGATGCGGTGGCCGGTGCGGTCGTGGGTGTGCAGCACCGGCCGGTGGCGGTCGGCGAGTTCGCCCCAGCGCTGCGCGGTGCGGCCGCCGGCCAGCGCGCCGAGTTCGGCGACCTCGTCGAGGCCCCACTCGCCGCCCTCGCGGATCAGCGCCTCGGTCAGGACCGGCGCGGCGGCGGGGTTGAAGTCCTCCAGCGGCGGGACCTGGTTGGTGACGACGTGAGTGTCCGACATACCCGAAGTGTTACACCTGGCTCGACAATCGCACAAGACTTGTAATGCCTCGTGGCACCGCATAATTCTTCCCATGCGCCCGAACTCCGTCACGCACGCGGCCACCCTTGCCCTCACCCACGAACCGGTGCCCGCCGATCAGCTCGTCGCCGGCGCCCCGACCACCGGGGTGCAGACACTCACCGAGTTCGCCGGTGTGGAGGTGGGCGTATGGGAGATGAGCGTCGGCGGCATGCGTGATGTCGAGGTTGACGAGGTCTTCGTGGTGCTCAGTGGTTCAGCGCGGGTCGAGTTCGCGGATGGGAGCCCAGGACTGGACCTCGGCAGCGGGGACGTCGTCCGGCTCGGTGCGGGCACCCGCACGGTCTGGACCGTCACCGAGCCGCTGCGCAAGGTCTACCTCACCGCGGGCTGAGACCCGCGAACGTCGCCGGCTGTCGTAGCGGTGCAGCACGTACACCGCGGCCGCCGCCAGCGCCCACCCGAGCAGGATGTCCACCACGTAATGCTCGGCGGTGTAGACCAGCGTGAACGCCATCACCAGCACGTAGGCGACCAGGACCGGACGCCAGCGCCGGCTCAGGCGCACCCACAGGAACGCCGCGATCGCCGCGGTCATCCCGGCGTGCAGCGACGGGATGGCGGCCACCAGGTTCACGCTGGCTTGTCCCTGGTCGATCAGCGCGCTCGCGGAGTGCAGGTTCAACTTGCCCCAGCCACGGCCGACGATCCGCTCCACCCACTGGTTCGCTCCGTCCTGGCTGAACTGCATCGCGCCCAGCACACCGCCGTCGGGCACTCCGCGTGCGGAGCTGAACATGCACCGCGGGCCGGACGGGCCGCCGGCCACGTCGGCCGGTGTGCAGCGCGCCGCCGCCCACGGCGGCGCGGCGGGCAGCAGCACGTAGACGATCAGCGCCGCGAAGTTCAGCCCGACGAACAACCGCACGAACGCCTTCCACTCCGCGCGGTTACGCAGCCACAGCACCCCGGCGATCACATACGGGAGGATGAAGAACGACATGTAGACGGTGCTGATGCCGATCTCCCACCACGGCGGCGTCGGCAGCTTCAACCGTTCCTGCAGCCACACCGTCGGCATTGTTCCGGCGAACAACCAGCGGTCGGCGTCGGCCTGCCAGTGCCACAGCGTAGGCAGGCCGACCATCGTGGCCGCGCCGCGGCTCAGGTCGTAGGCCAGCAGTACCAGCGCGAACGGGAGCCAGTCGCGGATCACATAGAACATCCGGCGGCCCTGCCCGATGCTGGCGGCGAGCAGTCCGGTGGAGATGTAGAGCAGCAGCAACTCGCGGTTGAACGCGAACCCGTCGTCGACGGTGCGCCACCCCACGACGACGGCCCAGGTGGCCACGGCCGCCCAGCGCAGCACGGTCAGTCTGCGGATGCGCCGACCGCTCGGCGCCGCGTAGCCCGCAGGGCCCGCAATCGACGGTGGGTCGTCAATCGCGGACACGGAGGCCTTTCGACGAGGAAGCACCGGAATTCCGGTGCCAGCCTATTTAACCGCTTCGCCACCCGCAGTTCGGTAACTCTTCAGCGACAAATGCGATCGTCGAGGGCTCAGAGGTGCTCGCGCAGGAACGCGATGTCGTCCTTGCGGCCCTCGTCGGACGTCTCGCAGATCACCGGCGCGCCCGCGGCCTTGACCACCGCGACGAGCAGCTGCGGATCGATCTGGCCGGAGCCGAAGTTGGCGTGCCGGTCGGCGCCCGAGCCCGCCGCATCGCGGGAGTCGTTGCAGTGCACCAGGTCGATGCGCCCGGTGATGCCCTTGATGCGTTCCACCGCGCCGACGAGCGCCTCGCCGGCCGCCCACGCGTGGCAGGTGTCCAGGCAGAAGCCGATACCGGTGTCGCCGATCCGGTCCCACAGCCTGGCGATGGTGTCGAAGTGCCGGGCCATCGCGTGGTCACCGCCCGCGGTGTTCTCCAGATAGACCGGCACGTCGGTCTTCAGGCTCGCCAGCGCCTTGACCCAGCGCTCGAAGCCGGCCTCCATGTCGTTGTCGTCGGCGTGGCCGCCGTGCACGATCACCGCGGTGGCGCCGACCGCCGAAGCCGCGTCGCAGGTGTCCTGCAGGATCTTGCGCGACGGGATCCGCACCCGGTTGTTCGCCGACGCGACGTTGATCAGGTACGGCGCGTGCACGTAGATCGGGATCGGGGCGGCCTTGAGCGCCTCGGCGTCCTCGCGCGGCGGCGGCTTCTTCCAACTCTGCGGATTGCCGAGAAAGAACTGCACCACATCGGCGCCGTCGGCCTGCGCCGCTGCCAGGGGGTCGTCTCCGTGGACGTGCGAACCTATGAGCACGCCGCCGAGTCTAGGCCCGCGCCGCGACAGTCGCGTCATCGATCAGCCGGGCCGCCGCGGTCCTGGCGTGCAGTAGCGCAGCGCAGCCTGATCGGCCGGGAACCGGTCACCGTGCGCGAATTCCTCGCAGCGAACCTCGCGCGGTTCACCCCACTACGACTGCGTGCTGATCGCGAACGCCAGGTAAACCAGGTACGCGGCGACCATGAAGCCGCCTTCGAGGCGGCTGACCCGCCGGCCCGACAGGAAGATCGGGATGCACACCACTGCGACGGCGACCATGATCGGGATGTCGATGCGGACCAGGCTGTCGGGCAGCAACAGGCCGCCGGCCGCACCAGGCAGGTGATGCCGAGGATGAGCAGGATGTTGTAGATGCTGCTGCCGATCAGATTGCCGATCGCGATGTCGCGGTCGCCGCGGATGGTCGACACCACGGTCGTCACCAGCTCGGGCGCCGAGGTACCGATCGCCACCACGGTCAGTCCGATCAGCGCGTCGCTGACGCCGAACCCGCGGGCCAGCCCCACCGCGCCGTCGACCAGCCATTCGGCGCCGATCACCACGATCCCGATGCCGACCAGCGTCATCGTCAGGTAGGCCGAGGTGCGCCGCCGGACCAGGATGGTCGCGGCGTCACCGTCGACCTCGTCGGCGGGATACTCCCCCGCGAACTCCTCGTTGACCTGCCATGACTCCCGCCGCGACGACCAGATGACCCCCGCGGTATAGGCGATCGCGCAGACCACCAGGATCAGCCCGTCCAGACGCGTCAGCACCCCGTCGGCGGCCAGCAGCCACAGCAGCCCCGCGGCCACCGCCATGAACGGCAGCTCGAACCGGATCGTGCGCATCTGCAGCGCCAGCGGGACCAGCAGTGCGCTCAACCCGAGGATGAGCAGCAGGTTCACGATGTTGGTGCCGGCGATGTTGCCGACCGCCAGCGCGCCGCTGCCCTCCCCCGCCGAGACCACCCCGACGGCCAGCTCGGGCAGGCTCGTGCCGATCGAGACCACGGTCAGACCGATGACGATCGGGCTGATGCCCAACCGCCCGGCCAGCCCCACCCCGCCACGCACCATCACCTCGGCGCCCACGACCAGTGCGGCCAATCCCGCGAGGAACCAGAGAATGTTCGTCGTCATCATCGGTTTCAGATCAGATACAGAAGAACCACACACGGAAAAGCCCCCGCCCCATCGGGGCGGGGGCTTCCCGTCGACTTACCGGTAGTCCGAGTAGCCGTAGTCGTCCAGCGGCACCGCGGCACCGGTGGCCTGGCCGAAGTCCGGGCTGTAGTACTGATCCTCGTAGGACGGGATCGTGTACGCCGCAGCGCGGGCTTCCTCGGTCGGCTGCACCTGGATGTTGCGGTACCGGTTGATCCCGGTGCCTGCCGGGATCAGCTTGCCGATGATCACGTTCTCCTTCAGACCCTGCAGCTTGTCGCTGCGGCAGTTGATCGCCGCATCGGTCAGCACGCGAGTGGTCTCCTGGAACGACGCCGCCGACAGCCACGAATCCGTGGCCAGCGATGCCTTCGTGATACCCATCAGCACCGGACGTCCGGCCGCGGGCTCGCCGCCCTCGGCCACGACGCGACGGTTCTCGGTCTCGAACTCGCCACGCTCGGTCAGCGAGCCGGGCAGGAACTCCGTCGCACCCGAATCGATGATCGTGACGCGACGCAGCATCTGCCGGACGATGACCTCGATGTGCTTGTCGTGGATCGACACACCCTGGGCGCGGTAGACCTCCTGGACCTCCTTGACGAGGTGGATCTGCACCTCGCGGGGACCCTGGACGCGCAGCACCTCGTGCGGGTCGGCCGAACCTTCCAGCAGCTGCTGGCCGACCTCGACGTGGTCGCCGTCGGTCAGCAGACGCTCGGAACCGTCGTCGTGCTTGAACACCTTCAGACGCTGACGACGCGAGAGCTTGTCGTACACGACCTCCTCGCCCCCGTCGTCGGGAACGATGGTGATCTTGTAGAACTTGTCGCTCTCCTCCAGCCGGACCCGGCCGGAGACGTCGGCGATCGGAGCCCGGTTGCGCGGGATACGCGCCTCGAACAGCTCCTGCACGCGGGGCAGACCACCGACGATGTCGGCACCGCCGGTGACACCACCCTGGTGGAAGGTACGCATGGTCAGCTGCGTGCCGGGCTCACCGATGGACTGCGCGGCCACGATGCCGACGGCCTCGCCGATGTCGACCAGCTTGCCGGTCGCCATCGAACGGCCGTAGCACATCGCGCACACGCCGGTGCCGGTGGCGCAGGTCAGCACGGAGCGGACCTTCACCTCGGTGATGCCGGCGGCCAGCAGCGCATCGATCGCCGGATCGCCGAGATCGTGTCCACGCTCGACGACGACGTTGCCGTTGGCGTCGACCGCGTCGGTGGCCAGCGTCCGTGCGTAGGCCGACGTCTCGATGTGCTGATCGCGCACCAAGGCGTCGCCCTGCAGCTCGGCCAGCGTGACGGTGATGCCACGCTCGGTCTCACAGTCGGTCTCACGCACGATGACGTCCTGCGACACGTCGACCAGACGACGGGTCAGGTAACCCGAGTCGGCGGTACGAAGTGCGGTGTCCGCCAGGCCCTTACGGGCGCCGTGGGTGTTGATGAAGTACTCCAGCACCGTCAGGCCCTCGCGGAACGAGGACTTGATCGGACGCGGGATGAACTCACCCTTGGGGTTGGTCACCAGACCCTTCATGCCGGCCAGTGTCCGCGTCTGGGTGAAGTTACCCGTGGCGCCCGAATCCACGATCGTGATGATCGGGTTGTCCTTCGGGTAGTGCGACCGCAGCGCCTGACCGACCTCTTCGGTCGCGTCCTGCCAGATCTTCACCAACGCTTCGTTGCGCTCACCCTTGTTGAGCTTGCCGCGCTGGTACTGCTTCTCGATGCTGTCGGCTTCCGCCTCGTAGCGCTCGAGGATCTCGGTCTTCTCCGGCGGGACCAGCACGTCGGCCATCGACACGGTGACACCCGAACGGGTGGCCCAGTGGAACCCGGCGTCCTTGAGCTTGTCCACGGTCTGCGCGACCACGATCATCGGGTAGCGCTCGGCGAGATCGTTGATGATCGCCGCCTGGACCTTCTTGTGCATCTGCTTGTTGACGAACGGGTAGCCCCGCGGCAGCAGCTCGTTGAACAGCACACGACCCAGGGTGGTCTCCGCCGTCCAGGCGTCGCCCATCTTCCAGCCGTCGGGGAACCGCTCGGCCTCGATGTCGGCCGGCGGACGCAGCTGGGTCAGCCGCACCCGGATCTTGGCGCGCACGCTCAGCGCACCGCGGTCCATGGCCATGATCGCCTCGGCCGGGCTGCTGTACACGCCGGTCTCCGGGGTGTCCTTGGCGGCCGGGGTGTACTCGCCCGTGTCACCCTCGATCTCGGTGGTCAGGAAGAACAGACCGGTCACCATGTCCAGACGGGGCATGGCCAGCGGGCGGCCCGACGCCGGCGACAGGATGTTGTTCGAGGACAGCATCAGGATGCGGGCCTCGGCCTGCGCCTCCGCACTCAGCGGAAGGTGCACGGCCATCTGGTCACCGTCGAAGTCGGCGTTGAACGCCTCACAGACCAGCGGGTGCAGCTGGATGGCCTTACCCTCCACCAGCTGTGGCTCGAAGGCCTGGATACCGAGGCGGTGCAGCGTGGGTGCACGGTTCAGCAGCACCGGGTGCTCGGAGATGACCTCTTCGAGGACATCCCACACCTGGGGACGCTGACGTTCCACCATCCGCTTGGCGCTCTTGATGTTCTGCGCATGGTTCAGGTCGACCAGACGCTTCATCACGAACGGCTTGAACAGCTCGAGTGCCATCAGCTTCGGCAGACCGCACTGGTGCAGCTTGAGCTGCGGGCCGACCACGATGACCGAACGGCCCGAGTAGTCGACGCGCTTGCCGAGCAGGTTCTGGCGGAACCGGCCCTGCTTGCCCTTGAGCAGATCGGACAGCGACTTGAGCGGACGGTTGCCCGGTCCGGTGACCGGACGTCCACGACGGCCGTTGTCGAACAGCGCGTCCACCGACTCCTGAAGCATGCGCTTCTCGTTGTTGACGATGATCTCGGGAGCGCCGAGGTCGATCAGTCGCTTGAGCCGGTTGTTGCGGTTGATCACGCGGCGGTACAGATCGTTGAGGTCCGACGTCGCGAAACGGCCACCGTCGAGCTGGACCATCGGGCGCAGCTCCGGCGGGATCACCGGAACGGCGTCGAGGACCATGCCCATCGGCGAATTGGCGTTGGTCTGGAACGCCGCGACCACCTTGAGCCGCTTCAGCGCGCGAAGCTTCTTCTGCCCCTTGCCGTTGCGGATGGTGTCGCGCAGCGACTCGGCCTCGGCGTCGATGTCGAAGGTCTCGATGAGCTTCTTGATCGACTCCGCGCCCATGGCGCCCTCGAAGTACTCGCCGTAGCGGTCCTGCAGCTCGCGGTAGAGCAGCTCGTCGACGATCAGCTGCTTGGGAGCCAGCTTGGTGAACGTCGTCCAGATCTCGTCGAGCCGGTCCAGCTCACGCTGGGCCCGGTCGCGCAGCTGGCGCATCTCGCGCTCGCCGCCGTCGCGCACCTTGCGGCGCACGTCGGACTTCGCGCCCTCTTCCTCGAGCTCCTTCATGTCGGCTTCGAGCTTCTGGGCCCGCGCCTCCAGGTCGGCATCGCGCTGGTCCTCGATGGCCTTCTTCTCGACGACCATCTCGGCTTCGAGCGTCGACAGCTCGTTGTGGCGCATCTCGTCGTCGACCGCGGTGATCACGTAGGCCGCGAAGTAGATGATCTTCTCGAGATCCTTCGGGGCCAGGTCGAGCAGGTAGCCCAACCGCGACGGCACACCCTTGAAGTACCAGATGTGCGTGACGGGAGCGGCCAGCTCGATGTGGCCCATCCGCTCACGACGCACCTTGGCACGGGTCACCTCGACGCCGCAGCGCTCACAGATGATGCCCTTGAACCGGACGCGCTTGTACTTGCCGCAGTAGCACTCCCAGTCGCGAGTAGGTCCGAAGATCTTCTCGCAGAACAGGCCGTCCTTCTCTGGCTTGAGCGTGCGGTAGTTGATGGTCTCCGGCTTTTTGACCTCGCCGAAGGACCAGTTGCGGATGTCGTCCGCGGTCGCGAGACCGATGCGGAGTTCATCGAAGAAGTTGACGTCTAGCACGTAACTCCCTTTCCCCTTGCGGGATTTGTAGCCAATAACACTTAGGCGAGATCTTCGACAGAGGCGGATTCGTTGCGGGACAGGTTGATTCCGAGGTTGGCAGCAGCACGCTCCAGGTCCTCGTCGTCACCGTCACGCATCTCGATCGCCGCGCCGTCAGAAGACAACACCTCGACGTTGAGGCACAGCGACTGCAGCTCTTTGAGAAGCACCTTGAACGACTCCGGGATGCCCGGCTCGGGGATGTTCTCGCCCTTGACGATCGCCTCGTAGACCTTGACGCGGCCGACGGTGTCGTCGGACTTGATCGTCAGGAGCTCCTGCAGCGTGTACGCCGCGCCGTAGGCCTGCATGGCCCAGCACTCCATCTCACCGAACCGCTGACCACCGAACTGCGCCTTACCGCCCAGCGGCTGCTGGGTGATCATCGAGTACGGACCGGTGGAGCGGGCGTGGATCTTGTCGTCCACCAGGTGGTGCAGCTTCAGGATGTACATGTAGCCGACCGTGACCGGGTACGGGAACGGTTCGCCACTGCGGCCGTCGAACAGCACCGCCTTGCCGTCGGCGTTGACCATGGTCTCGCCGTCACGGTTGGGCAGCGTCGCACCGAGCAGGCCGGACAACTCGCCTTCCTGCGCACCGTCGAACACCGGGGTGGCCACGATGCTGTCCGGCGGGGCCGACAGCATGTGCTCGGGCAGCTTGGCCGCCCACGCCGGAACCTCGTTGGTCCCGTCCGCCACCTGAATGTTCCAGCCCGCCTTGGCAACCCACCCGAGGTGGGTTTCCAGGATCTGGCCGATGTTCATACGACGCGGCACACCGTGGGTGTTCAGGATGATGTCCACCGGGGTGCCGTCGGGCATGAACGGCATGTCCTCGACCGGCAGGATCTTGCCGATGACGCCCTTGTTGCCGTGGCGTCCGGCGAGCTTGTCGCCGTCGGAGATCTTGCGCTTCTGGGCCACGTAGACGCGGACCAGCTCGTTGACGCCGGCGGGCAGCTCGTCGTCATCCTCACGCGAGAACACGCGGATGCCGATGACCTTGCCGGACTCGCCGTGCGGCACCTTCAGCGACGTGTCGCGGACCTCGCGGGCCTTCTCACCGAAGATGGCGCGCAGCAGGCGCTCCTCCGGAGTCAGCTCGGTCTCGCCCTTCGGGGTGACCTTGCCGACCAGGATGTCGCCGTCGCGGACCTCGGCGCCGATGCGGATGATGCCGCGCTCGTCGAGATCGGCCAGCACCTCATCGGAGACGTTCGGGATGTCCCGGGTGATCTCCTCGGCGCCCAACTTGGTGTCGCGGGCATCGATCTCGTGCTCTTCGATGTGAATCGAGGTGAGCACGTCCTCCTCCACCAGACGGTTGGAGAGGATGATCGCGTCCTCGTAGTTGTGGCCCTCCCACGGCATGATCGCGACGAGCAGGTTCTTGCCCAGCGCCATCTCACCGTTCTCGGTGCACGGACCGTCGGCGAGCACCTGGCCCGACTCGACCCGCTGCCCGGCGTCCACGATCGGACGCTGGTTGGCGCACGTGCCGTGGTTGGACCGGGCGAACTTACGCATCCGGTAGGTGTGCCGGGTGCCGTCGTCGGCCATCACGGTGATGTAGTCGGCGGAGACCTCCTCGACCACACCGGCCTTCTCGGTCACGACCACGTCGCCGGCGTCGATCGCGGCGCGCAGTTCCATACCGGTGCCGACCAGTGGGGCCTCGCTGCGGACCAGCGGAACCGCCTGGCGCTGCATGTTGGCACCCATCAGGGCACGGTTGGCGTCGTCGTGCTCGAGGAACGGGATCATCGCCGTCGCGACCGACACCATCTGGCGCGGCGAGACGTCCATGTAGTCCACGTCGGTGGGGGCGACGTTCTCGACCTCGCCACCCTTACGGCGGACCATCACGCGGTCCTCGGTGAACCGGCCGTCCGCGTCCAGCGGCGAGTTGGCCTGCGCCACGACGTGGCGATCCTCCTCGTCGGCGGTCAGGTAGTTGATCTCGTCGGTGACGACACCATCAACGACCTTGCGGTACGGCGTCTCGATGAAGCCGAACGGGTTGACCCGGGCGTACACCGACAGCGAGCCGATCAGACCGATGTTCGGACCCTCAGGGGTCTCGATCGGGCACATGCGGCCGTAGTGGCTGGAGTGCACGTCGCGGACCTCGAGGCCGGCACGCTCACGGGACAGACCACCGGGGCCCAGCGCCGACAGACGGCGCTTATGGGTCAGGCCCGACAGCGGGTTGTTCTGATCCATGAACTGCGACAGCTGGCTGGTGCCGAAGAACTCCTTGATCGCCGCCACGACGGGACGGATGTTGATCAGGGTCTGCGGCGTGATCGCCTCGACGTCCTGGGTGGTCATCCGCTCGCGGACGACGCGCTCCATACGCGACAGGCCGACCCGGATCTGGTTCTGGATCAGCTCACCCACGGTGCGCAGACGACGGTTGCCGAAGTGGTCGATGTCGTCGACCTCGACGGGGACCTCGCTGCCGCCGGGGGCGGTCATCGTCTGGTCGCCCTGGTGCAGACGCACCAGGTACTCGATGGTCGCGACGACGTCCTCTTCGGTCAGCGTCGAGCTGGTGATCGGCTGGCCGAGGTTCAGACCCAGCTTCTTGTTGACCTTGTAGCGGCCCACCCGGGCGAGGTCGTAGCGCTTCTCCTTGAAGAACAGGTTCTCCAGCAGGGTCTGCGCCGACTCCTTGGTGGGGGGCTCGCCCGGTCGCAGCTTCCGGTAGATGTCCAGCAGCGCCTCGTCGGTGCCTGCGGTGTTGTCCTTCTCCAGCGTGCTCATCATGATCTCGGAGAAGCCGAAGCGCTCCACGATCTGCTCGTTGGTCCAGCCGAGTGCCTTCAGCAGCACGGTGACGGGCTGACGGCGCTTGCGGTCGATGCGGACACCGACGGTGTCGCGCTTGTCGACGTCGAACTCCAGCCACGCGCCGCGGCCGGGGATCACCTTGACGCTGTGCAGCGTCTTCTCCGTCGACTTGTCGATCGACTCGTCGAAGTACACACCGGGCGAACGGACCAGCTGGCTCACCACGACACGCTCGGTGCCGTTGATGATGAAGGTGCCCTTCTCGGTCATCATCGGGAAGTCGCCCATGAAGACCGTCTGGCTCTTGATCTCGCCGGTGTTGTTGTTGATGAACTCGGCCGTGACGAACAGCGGAGCCGCGTACGTCATGTCCTTGTCTTTGCACTCGTCAACCGGCGCCTTGACCTCGTCGAAGCGCGGGTCGGAGAACGACAGCGACATCGAGCCCGAGAAATCCTCGATCGGCGAGAGCTCCTCGAGGACCTCCTGCAGACCGCCCTTGGGGTCCACGTCCCCGCGCTCGGCGGCGCGGCGGAACCAGTCCTCGGCGCCGATGAGCCATTCGAAGGACTCGGTCTGAACGTCGAGAAGCCCCGGAACCTCGAGCGGTTCGCGGAGCTTGGCAAAGGAAATTCTGTTTGGTGCTCCGGGAACGGAGTGGTTAGTGGTTGACTCGATCTGGCGGGACCCTGCCAAGATGCATCCTTCCAGCACCTAATGCGGCTCTTTCGAAACCGGAGAAGCCGGTCCGTTTTATGCCGCGTTTCTGCGTCGGTTCGGCTGGCTACACCAACCACCGGACGCACGGCACGCGTCTAGATCGCTGAGCCGGGGGGCTCAGGCTAGAACCACATGACTAGTGCGGGTCGGAAAAGCGAGGTGGGCAGGGCGCAGCCAGCGCAACGTCTAACGATAGCGCAGGACAGCCCATTCCTCAACCCTCGAGGCAGCACTGTGTGCTACGGAACTTCCGGTCGCTGGCTGCGGCCCACCTGCTGTCATCCGTGCATACATTGCTGGGCAATAGATTGGCCCGGTTTCGCCGTTGCGTCAAGAGATGACGCGGTGTTTGTGGACTTTTCTGTGAACACTTCGTCCGGGTCGACCGCGCAGGTGGCGAAGTTGATCCCGAACAGCACGCGCGCGCCGAAGGTGAACAGCCAGTCGAGGAACGTCGGGCGCTCGGCCGTGCCCGGCAGCACGACGGCCGTTGCCGCTCCGCGGCTGGTCGCGACGGTGAGGGTGTCCCCCGGGGCCCCGTAGAAGCCCGATTCCGACGGCGGTGTGCCGGCGAACATGTCGTTGAGCCAGCCGGCGCTGATCTTTTCGGCGGCCTTGACATTGGCCACCTTCGACCACCCGGTGACGATGTTCAGCGCGGCCTGGATCAACGGATTGCCGCCGAGCATGGTGTCCGAGTGGGATCCGCCGACGAGCTGGACACCGTTGAACTTCCCCGGACGCCACTGTTCCAGCGACGTGTTCGAGGTGCCGGACAGGTTCCAGTAATAGGACCGGCCGGCCAGGTTGTAGATCGGGAAGTCCTGCGGCAGCTTGCGCAGCGCCGCCGGGGTCACGTCGCCGAAGCCCACCCCGTCGAGCAGCACCACGCCGGCCAACCGGTCGAAGGCGCCGTTCTGTGTCATGTACCCCGCCGCGCCGGCGGCCAGCCCGCCACCGGCGGAGTGCCCGACCAACGCGACCTTCTGCACGCCGTCGAGCAGCGTGCCGGTATAGCCGGCGGCCAGCGCGCTCTGCGCCAGTGCGGCATTGCCGTCGACGAACAGGCCGGCCACCGCTTTGTGCAGCGGTGAGCCGCCCACCCAGCAACCGTCGCAGGCCAGGAAGTTCGAGGTCACCGACGTGGCGACGACGATGCTGTGTGTCGCCTCGGCCAGCCGGGCGGCGGTGTAGCTGTAGAACGCTCCCGAGGCCAGGAAGCCGTGTTGCAGGTAGATCAGCCGGGTCGGGACGTCGCCGGCCGGGACGTACCAGTCCGCCGGCACGTCGTAGCCGTCGCCGCAGTCGATCCTCAACGAGGAGCTGCGCACGGTGACGCTGCTGCCCCACGGCAGCAGCGGCGGTCCGCCGAGCACCCGGACCGCGACGGAGTAGATGTTGAAGATGATCGTGCCGATGGCGCTGAGCAGCGTCTGTTGTCGGGGCGCGGTGGCCAGATCCCGGTCGGCCTGCGCGCTCACCACGGCCTGCTGGGTGTTCAGCGGTGTCCGCACGGTGGTCTCGGACCCGGCCTCGTCCATCTCGGCCGGGGTTTCGGTGGCCGTGTCGACGTCCGCTTCGGGCGTTTCCTCGACGACGAACGCCACGTCCTCGTCGGGGTCTTCCTCGACGACCGCTTCTTCTTCGAGGCCTTGCGCTTCTTCGGCGCCCGGGTCTTGGGCGCCCTCGTCTTCGGCGCCCTGTTCTTCTTCGGCCGCGTCTTCGTCCGTGGCGCCTTCGTCCGGCTCCGCGTCGTCGTCCGGCTCCGCGTCGTCGTCCGGCTCCGCGTCGTCGTCCGGCTCCGCGTCGTCGGCGGCCGGGGACTCGGCGGTGTCGTCGCTGTCGGCGGGTTCACCCGAGTCCGGCGGTGACGATTCCGAACTCGTCGTCGCGCTGCCCGTCTCGGATTCGGTCGTTGCGGCCGCCACACCGGCGCCGGACAGCAATGCGGCCGTCACACCGGCGGTGATCACGCCCGCGCCCACCAACTTCGACAACCGGTCGTCCATCGCTGACCCTCCGTCCGAGCCGGGCAAAACCTATCCCGGCAGCCCGGGCGCCGAAGTGGTTTGCCCGAATCAGGCCACTGCGGTCGAACCCGGTGTCCGTCCGACGCCCCGGCGCGGCAGCGGGTCTGTGCACGCGACCACGGTCGGGGCCACCGGGCACACGTCGCGCGCGGTGGCGTACGCCGTCAGCCCCGGCGCGTCGACGGTCGAGGGCGGATCCAGCCACAAACCGGTGACCAGGCCGACCGGTGACACCGCGGGCCGGTAGAACCGTTCGGTGTAGGTGCCGTCGAGCATGTCGTTGATCCAGCCCGCGGACAGGATCTCGTTGGCCTCCACGTTCCACGGCGACGAGAAGCCGGTGGCCAGATAGGCCACGAACTGCACCATCCCACTGGTGCTCTGCATGGAGTCGGAATGGTGTCCCCCGCGGACCAGAGCGCCGGTGAACATGTCCGGCCTGACCTGCTTGAGGCGTTGGCTGGCGTGCCCCCTGTTGTTCCACGAGTCGGGGGTTGCGGCGAGGTTGTACACCGGGATCGAGCGCGGGATCTTCGCCAGATCAGCTCGCAGCACCCCGTACTGGCCGGCGCCGTCGAGCATGACCACGCCCGCGAGGTCGCCGGCGAGCCCCTGCTCGGTCATGTACCTCGCGGTGCCCACGGCCAGACCTCCGCCTGCGGAGTGTCCGACCAGCACCACGCGGGTAGGCAGCGCGGTGCGCCAACCCGCCTGCTGGGCGCTGGCGGTGAGCGCCTCTCGGTCGCCGGAGAACAGTTCGGCGATCGCGCGGTGCGTGGCGGGCAGCGTCAGCGGGAGGTTGTCGGTGTCGAAGACGTTCCAGGTGAGCGTCGGCGCCACCACGATGCTGTGCGTCTTCTCGGCGAGGTAGGCGGCGGTCGCGGTGTAGAACGACGCGCTCGCGAGCATGCCGTGCTGCAGATAGATCAGGCCCTTCGGAGCCGTCTTGCCGGGCGGGAAGTACCAGTCGGCCGAGACGACGACACCGTGGCCCAGATCCAGCGACGACCTCTCTACCCGGACTCGGCTGCCGAACGGCGCCCGGGCCGGTCCGGCCAGGAACTGCATCGTGCCGGTGTACCAGTTGTAGAACATCGTGCTGATGTCCTCGACGACGTCGAAGAGGTTGAACGTCGACGCGCCAATCCAGGGTGAGCTCGCGGCCGCGAGCTGGATGACGGCGGCGCCGTCGCGAGCCGACAGATCGGTCTCGACGGACTCGACCAGCGGTGACGGCGGCTCCGCATCGGCCCCGGCGGCGGCCTCAGGTCCGGCCGGCTCGGTGGGCCCGACGGGCTCGACCGGCTCGCTGATCGGCTCGCTGATCGGCTCAGGGTCCGGCAGCGCGTGCCTGCCCGGCGTGGGCGCGGCGGCGCCAGGCGGAACCGGCGGGCTGTCCCCGCCGATCTCGCCGCCGTCCCCGCCGATCTCGTCGTCGGCAACGTCGGGCTCGTCATCAGCCTCGTCGAATGCCTCGTCATCGGCTTCGGGTTCGTCGACTTCGGGTTCATGGGCTTCGGGTTCGTCGTCGGCCTCGGGTGCTTCCGTGTCCCGGTCGTCCTCGGCGTCCTGCTCGTCCTCGGCGTCCCGGTCGTCCTCGGCGTCCCGGTCGGTGTCCGAGCTGGCAGAGGCCGGCTTGTCCGCATTTCCCGAGTTGGCCGACGTTCCGTCGTCGGCCGAAGCCACCCCGGCACCGGCGAGCATCGCCGCCGAGAATCCCCCCGCCAAAACGCCTGCCCCCAGCCAGACTCGATAGCGGTCGACCATCACTCTCCCGTTGTCAGATATCACGCAGCGACGCCGCGCCTGGATCTCCAAGAGGGTTTTCCGACGCGAACATGCGATTCTGGCAAACTTTATAGCGCGAGAGCTAACATTTTCAAGAGGAAATTAACGTCGACGCGTATCTGTGCTTCGCAACGGCGATCGCGGCGCAAAACCGCACGACAACGGCACGTGCGCGCGCACGGGAAGGTGCAGTATCGCGTTGGCAGCGAATGCTAAGACACCACCCGGCGCAGGCCGGGTGGTGTCAGTAGCTCAGAGTCGGCGAATCAGCGCTCGCCGGCAACCGGGATGCGCCCGGTCGGGGCGTCGTCCTCGGTCCGCTGCTGCGTGTCGTCGGGGTAATCCTGCGACGAGTAGTTGCTCTGGCGGTCGAGATCCTCGCGGATCGCGGACTGGGCGGCGGGCGGCAGGGTGTGCATGATCTCGCGCACACGCGCCTGGCGCCTGGCCCACGGCCTTGCGCTCCGGCATACCCGGGGTCGCCATCACCTGCGGCGGCACGCCCTCGATCTCCTCGGTGCCGCCGTCGTGGTGACCGGCGTCGACCATGGCCTGCTCTTCGGCCATCGTCGACTCGTCCTTCTCTTCGGACATACCGATCGGGCCGATCCGGCGGCCGTTGAGGAACTGCTTGACCACCGGCTCGTCGGAGGTCAGCAGCACCTCGCGGGGGCCGAACATGACCAGGTGCTTGCGGAACAGCATGCCCATGTTGTCGGGCACCGTGCGGGCGATGTTGATGTTGTGCGTCACGATCAGGATCGTGCAGTCGATCTGCGCGTTGATGTCGATCAGCAGCTGCGACAGGTACGCGGTACGCACGGGGTCCAGACCGGAGTCCGGCTCGTCGCAGAGGATGATCTGCGGGTCCAGCACCAGCGAACGGGCCAGGCCGGCGCGCTTGCGCATTCCGCCGGAGATCTCACCGGGGAACTTGTCCTCGTCACCGGCCAGACCGACGAGGTCCAGCTTCTCCATGACGACCTTGCGGATCTCGCTTTCCTTCTTCTTCGTGTGCTCACGAAGCGGGAACGCGGTGTTGTCGTACAGGCTCATCGAACCGAACAGCGCGCCGTCCTGGAACATGACGCCGAACAGCGTGCGGATCTCGTAGAGCTCCTTGGCCGAGCACTCGATGATGTTGGTGCCGTCGACGATGATCTTGCCGCGCTCCGGGCGCAGCAGACCGATCAGCGACTTCAGGAACACGGACTTACCGGTACCGGACGGCCCGAGCAGAACGCTGACCTCTCCGGCGGGCAGGTCGAAGGTCACGTCCTCCCAAATTCGCTGGGCTCCGAAGGACTTCGTCAGTCCCTCAACCTGAATGCCAATGCCCACGCGAATTCCTTCCGCCCAAAACTAAACGACAAGCCACAGATTCCCACCTGTGGCTTGAGTCACTGTAACCTACGCCCGTTCGCGGCAACACTCGGTCGGCCGACATCGTCCGCGACTCCGGGCCCCGGACAACTGTGGGGCCGGCCTGTTTGCCAGGCCGACCCCACAGCTTCCAGATAAGGCGAATTACTTGACGGTGACCGTCGCGCCGGCAGCCTCGAGCTTGCCCTTGGCGTCCTCGGCGGCGTCCTTGTTGACCTTCTCCAGCAGCGGCTTGGGGGCGCTGTCGACCAGGTCCTTGGCTTCCTTGAGGCCTAGGCCGGAGACGATCTCGCGGACGACCTTGATGACGCCGATCTTCTTCTCGCCGGCGGACTCGAGGATGACGTCGAACTCCGACTGCTCCTCGGCGGCCTCGGCGGGGGCACCGGCGGCGGGGCCGGCAGCGGCAACGGCGACCGGGGCCGCGGCGGTGACGTCGAAGGTCTCCTCGAACTGCTTCACGAACTCAGAGAGCTCGAGCAGGGTCATTTCCTTGAAGGCGTCGAGCAGTTCGTCGGTGGAGAGCTTGGCCATGGTGATGGTCCTTCCTGATTACTTCGGTTGGGGGGTTTGTTACGCGGCGGATTCGGAGTTTTCCGAACCGGCCTTCTTTTCCTGCAGAGCTGCGGCCAGGCGAGCGACCTGGGACGCGGGGGCTGCGAACAGCGCCGCGGCCTGGGACTGCTTCGCCTTGAGTGCGCCGGCCATCTTGGACAGCAACACCTCACGCGACTCGAGATCGGCGATCCGCTCGACCTCGGAGACGGTCAGCGCGCGACCGTCCATGTAGCCGCCCTTGACGACCAGCGCCTTGTTGTCCTTGGCGAACTTCTTGAGCGCCTTGGCAGCGTCGACCGGCTCACCCTCGATGAACGCGATGGCGGTCGGGCCGGTGAAGAGCTCGTCGAGCCCCTCGATACCCGCCTCTGCCGCGGCACGCTTCACCAGGGTGTTTTTGGCGACGGTGTAGGTCGTCGACGAACCCAGGGACCTACGCAGCTCGGCAAGATTGGACACCGTCAGGCCGCGGTACTCGGTGACGACGGTGGCCGTCGACTCCTTGAACCTCTCGGCGATGTCGGCGACCGCGGTGGCCTTGTCAGCCTTGGCCATGCTTGCCTCCTCGTGATGGTTGGGATGTCCACCAACCGCAAGCCCGAGAGGCGACTGAAAGTCCGGAAAACACAAGCGCCCCGACGCAGACAGGTCGGGGCGCACAAGAGTACGTATCAGACGTACCAGCCTCGTCCTCCTGCGTGGGCCGCCGGGTGTCTGGTGAGCCGCTTGCGCGAGAACAACAGATGCATCCGGACCTTCAACCGATTGCTCGGTGACCGACGGTCTTCGGTGGAACCGGATCAGGATAGCGTGCCGTGCCGCGATCAGGCAAAACGCGGGGACCGGGCCAGCGCGGCCGCCCCGACCAGGCCCGCGTCCCCGGCGAGTTCGGCGGGCACCACCTGCAGCCCGCGCAGGAAGTCCAGCCCCGCGTACGAGGTCAGGGCCTCGCGCAGCGGATCGAACAGTAACCCGCCGGCTTTGGCGACGCCCCCGCCGACGACGACGAGGTCGAGGTCGCACACCGCCGCCACCGACGCGATTGCGCGCGCGAGTGCGTCCGCGCCCCGGTCGAACGCGCGCAGTGCCACCGGGTCGCCGCGGCCGGCCGCGGCCGCGAGTTCTCTCGCGTCGGTGCCGGCGGTCCAGCCCTGTTCGCGGGCCCACCGCACCAGGTGCGGACCCGCGGAGACGGTCTCGACGCAGCCGCGGCCGCCGCAGGTGCACGGCGCCCCGCCGGGTTCGACGACGACGTGCCCGACGTGGCCCGCGTTCCCGCTGCGCCCGTGGTACGGGGCTCCGGTCAGCACGAGCCCACCGCCGATCCCGGTGGAGACCACCATCCCCAACAGGAAGTCGGCGCCGCGGCCGGCGCCGCACCACCACTCCCCCATCGCCATGCACAGTCCGTCGCCACCGAGCGTGACCGGCAACCCGGTCAGGTCCGCGACCCGCCGCACGATCGGAAATCCCACCCACGCAGCGATGTTGATCGGGCTGACCGTGCCCGCGGGCACATCGATCGGGCCCGCCGATCCGACCCCGACCGCCGACACCGGACCCGGTGCGGCCTCCCGCACGTCCGCCAGCAGCGATGCGACCGCCTCCCACACCGTCTCGGCATCGCGATCGGGGGTGGGCCGCTGGACATGGTGCACCACAGCGCCGTCGGGGTCGACGAGTCCGGCGGCGATCTTGGTGCCGCCGATGTCGAGAGCCAGGACGAGGTCGTTCATCAGTGCCTGTGGGTGTTGTCGGGCTGCCGGGGGTCTCCGGGATGCTCGAATCCCTCGGCCAGCGTGGCGAGTTCGGCGGTCCGGGCGTCGAGCCACCTGCGGTATGCCCGTCGCCGGCCGGCGGCCAGCAGATGCCCGGCGATCTCGGCGCGCACGTCCGCGAGTGCCGCGACGGCCGGGGTGCGCCGCCAACCGCCGACTTCCCCACCGGATGCGCTGAAGCGCACCGGATTTCGCGCATGATAGGCGGCGACAGCCTCGTCGGTGACCTGGACGCCTGCGGTGACGGCGACGAACACCGCCCGGCCGACCGGGTCGGCCAGCGTGGCCGCCGCGACGCTGCCGATCTCCATACGCGCGACCATATCGGGCAGCAGTTCGCCCTCGGCGGGCGCCGCCGCCGGATCGAGACCGGCCGACGACGCGACGACCACGGTCTCGGCGACCAGTACCTGGGTGAGCCAGCGACGCAGTTGGCGGGACTCGCCGGTGCCCGGCGCCGGCAGCGCATGCCGCAACGGTCCCGCCCGCACGGCGCGTTCGCGGGCGTCGACGTCGGCGACGGTGAGAACCTGCGACCCGACGGTCGCCGCGACGGCGTTCACCGCACCGTCACCCGGACCGCAGGCGAGTACACCAGTTCCCCCGCGGCGGCGATCCGAACAAGCGCCCACCACCGGCCGGGTTCGGTCCACGCCGGCGGCGCGACGTCGAACACGAGCTCCAGCGTGCCCCGCGGCTGGACGGAACCACCGGTGATGTTGGGCGTCAACCACTCCCAGGTGCCCCACGGGGAGATCAGGTGGCCTTCGACAGTGAGGTCGGTGTACGCGTCGGTGCCGACGGTGACGCTCAACTGCGCCACCGAGCCTGCGGAGACCTCGACGTCGCGTGGACCGGAGACCAGCCGCAGCAGCCTGTCGTCGTGGCGGCCCACCGACAGCACGGCCACGTCCTCGACGGTCTGCTGCCACGAGGCCGGTACCGCGGGGCCCGTGACGGCGAGCTCCGCACGCACCGGGTAGAGGCCGGCGGCCCCGTCGGGCACGGCGACCTCGACCGCCGATTCCAGGTACCCCCCGGGCGGCAGCACGAACGGCAGCTCCGCGACGCCGACGTCCCAGCCCGGCGGCGCGAGCACCCGCACCACGCCGTGCAACGGGGTGTCGGTGGCGTCACTGGCCGCGGTGAGCCGCAGCGCGACGACGTCACCGGCCTCGGCGTCCACCCGGTGCGGATGCAGGTGCGCCACCGCGGGCAGTCCACCCAGCGGCGCGGGCCCGCGGTTGTGCAGCCAGTACCTCGCATAGAGCGGCTGCACCGGTTCGGCATCGGCGCACAACGACACCTGGTCGGCGTCGGCGACCCGGGACAAGTTCAGTTGGGTTCTGAGAGTGGCTGTTTCGTAACCGTGCAGCGGCCCGTCGGCGGCGGCGACCGGCTCCTCGATCAGGTTCAGCCGCTGCGGGTCGTCGAGGTGACGCAACCCGGACTGCACCGAGATTTCGGCGGCGCGGCCCAGCGTCTCGACGACCCGGACCACCACCCCGGCTCCGGGATCGGCGGGCGTGCCACTGCCATGCGCAGTCGGGTTCCCCGCTGCCTTGACGGCGCCGACGCGTACCGCACGTTCGGGCTGCACCTCCAACAGCGAACCCGACGGCGGCAGGCCTCCGCCCCCGGCGTCGCGCCGTGCCCGCACAGCGATCAGCGGCTGGTTGAACTCCGCACTGCGAGAAGGCATGTCACAATCCCGCCAGTCGCCCACACCGGTGACGAGGGCATGGTCGAAGGTGTGGGTCCAGTGCTGGAGCGCAAAGTTCGATCCGTCCGGGGCGGTGCGCCGCGGGGGGTCGATCCAGGTTCCCGACGGCCACCCACTGCAGCTGCGCATCAGCGAGGAGTGCAGGGTGCCGTCGGTTTCGACAGCGAACCCGGGCATGCCGCGGTTGATCACCGCCACGGTGCGGGACTCGAACGGTTCCACCACGTCCTGGTCGACGACGATCTCGGCATCGGCCAGGTCGTCCACGAGCGCGGCCACCGCGGCCGCGGTGTCGCCGTCGGCGCCCAGGACCAGCACCGGCAGCGCGGCCGGGTCGCGCAGGTCGGCGCCGGGCACCCACACCGCGCGCAGCGGGCGACTCGCAGGCACCCACACGCGCGCGTCCCGCCGGTCATCGAGAACCTTTGCGGTGAAAGTATTCTCGTCCGGTCCGCCGATGCTGATCCGCACGTCTGGCAGGTTGGAGTCGACGGACAGATCGCCGTACCGCGGCGCACCGGCCTCACTGCACGTCGCGGTCACCCCCACCCGCCCGAGCGCGGCGATCAGCTCGCGGACCGCGTCGTCGACCGCCGGACAGATCACCTCGGCGACCGCGACCGCGCGCACCGATTCGCCGCGGAAGCGCACCCGCAGCGTCGAGGACAGCCCGAACCAGCCGTAGGCCGGGTTGTCCAGCGTGTACGGGAACTCCGCGGTGTCGACCGATGCCGCCGAACCCGGCGGGTGGAGCAGGCCGAAGCCGCGGCCGATCACCGCGCTGCCGACCTCGCTGACCGGCATCGCGCCGGGCACCGGGCACGGCCAGCGCACCCGCAGCAACCGGTCCTGTCCGGCGAAGTCGTCGATGGTGGTGCGGCAGTCCACCCGGTCGACGCCCCGCCACAACGTCAAAGTCTGTGTGTAGCGCAGAATTCCGGGGATCTTCCCGGTAACCACGATCCGCTCGACGAGGTCACTGCGCCAGGCGCGCACCGACGTCGCCGGCTGCTGCGCGGAGGTGACGACCGGCCCGCTGGGCAGCAGGTGCCAGGGACCCTCCCCGGCCACCGGATGCGCCGGATACTCGTCGTAGACCGCCAGTTCGTTGCCGACGCGGCCGTCCGCGATCAGTTCGCGGCCGCCGGCGACCAGCGAGCTGACCCCGCCGCCACGGGTGCCGTCGACGACAAGCCGGACGTACTCGTTGCCGATCGCGGCGCCGTCCGCAGGCTCCCATGACACCGCCGTCCCGTCGGGCACCAGCCGGTAGGACCGCCAGCCCAGCGACGGCACGTCGCGGGCCAGCCAGGTCAGCGAGTGCCCGTCGTGCTCGCTCAGCGCCGGCACCGGCCGCCCGTCGATGTCGACGACCCGGCCCGCGAACGGCTCGGCCAGCCGCACAGTGACGATGTCGGAACGATTGTGTGACAACGTGTTCCACACCACCACGGACGCGTCGGCGGCATCGACGGCATCGGAGAGCAGTTCCAGGGAGCGGTCGCGCGTGGTGACGCCCAGCTGCCAGGCGTCCCGCCAGCCGGTGAGCAGGTCGAGGTACACCTGGTCGGACTCCGAGCCGGTGATGCCGTCGTGGTGGGCGCCGTAGGCCAGCTGCACCCAGGCCTTGGCCAGCGCAGCCTCGGGATAGGTCGCCCCGGTCAACAGGCCGGCGAACACCGCGAACTGCTCACCCTCCAGCACCGCGAGTTCGGCGGCGCGGTTGGCCTGTTTGGTGTCGATGTAGGACACGTCCTTGCCGGTGTAGATCGGGTTCATGTCCCGGGTCTGCGCCGACGGCGTCCGGCCGGTGGCGTCGAGTTCGGCCCGCACCGCGGCGAAGAACTCGCGGGGCAGCGCGCAGACGAACCTCGGCCACGTGTAGCGGGCGTTCCAGTCGCGGTGGATGTCGGTCACCCACTTGTTCGGTGGGGTGTAGTCGGTGCCGACGGGCAGCAACACGTTGCGGGTCAGCGCGACCTTCTTCATCCGGGCGAAGAGGTCGTAGGTGGCGTCCTCGGCCTGCGCCAGCGACGGGGACGAATCCATCCACCAGCCCGCTGCGTAATGCGCGGGCATGTAGTGGGTGAGCACCCCGCGTCCGGACGGGGCGAGCCAGTCGAATTCGCTGGCGAACTGCATGCGTGCGGCGTCGCCGGCCTGCCCGTTCGTCGAGGCCATCGGGCCCCACTGGTGAAAGGGCCCGCGCGCCCACGAACTGGACGTCAGCCCGGCGTCGGCAGCCATCGCGGGGAACTGCGGGTCGTGGCCGAACACGTCGAGCTGCCAGGCGGTGGCCGGGTCGGCGCCCAGCACGTCGCGCTGGAAGCCGATGCCGTGCACGAAATTGCGGATCGCGGTCTCCGGCCCCGTGAGGTTGGTGTTCGGCTCGTTGTAGGTGCCGCCCATGATCTCCACCCGCCCCTCGGCCAGGAGCCTGCGCAGGTCGGCCCGGTCCTCGGGGTGGGTGTCCCAGTACGGCTTGAGGTAGTCGACCTCGGCGAGCACGAACTTGTACTCCGGTTCGCGCCTGGCCGTCTCCAGGTGAGCGCCGACCAGTTCGAAGCCGTTGGTCTGCCGGCACTGTCCCGGCGGGTCCTCGGTCCATGTGCTGGTGTAGGCGGCCTGGGTGTTCCACCACACCGGGTCGTAGTGGAAGTGGCTGACCATGAACATCGTCCAACCGGGTTCGGCATCCACGAAGTCGAAGTCGGCCGACACAGAGCCGGCCACCGCCCGCGCCGCGCGCCGCCTGCCCGGTACCGCACCGCTGACCCGGACGGACACCTCGACCGTCGTCGCATCCGGGCGGGCCACCGCTTCGCCGACGGTCTGCAGCCCCGGACCCGCCACGTGTACCGGCGTCGGCCCCACCGCGTCGCGGTAGTCGACCCGTACCACCTGGAACGGGGCGTCCGAAGGTCCGGTGAACAGCTCCGTCGATTCGGCGGAGATGACGTCCACCTCAGCACCCTAAGACTTCACGGAGCCGAGATGTAGGGGACGATGTAGCGACGTCCAGGAAATTCACAGGGAACTCGTTGCCGGTGTAACGAATGTGACATAGTCGAGCGATTCCCCGCACGAAACGTTCGTGAGCTCGTAACTGAAGGAGACGCCGATGCCCGTATCCACCCGAGTCCTCGTCAACAGCGCGAAAGCGCTCGGAATCGTCGGTCTCGGCGCGTTCGGTGCGGCTGCGTTCCTCGGTCTGGGCACCGGTTCGGCCGAGGCCGACGTCCGCAAGGTCGGTCCCGGCCCCACCGTCAAGAGCCGGCAGGCCTCCGAGAACTCGGTGATCCGGATCAACGACTTCGGCGTCGCACGCGGTATCTCCGAGGCGCGCGTCGGCGACGCCGGTGTGGTCAGCGCCCAGGGCGAGGTCCGCGACGGCACCATGGCGATCGTCGGCTCCAAGTCCCGTCCGTTCCGCGGTGGTTTCCCCGCGGGTCCGGCCATCGGCGACTGGTGATCTGACGGTCTGACCGTCAACGACGGGCGGCGCCGGCTATCCGGTCGGCGACCACCCGCACCGCCTCGATGACCTCGAGCGGTTCCAGCACCTCGAAGTCACACCCCGGCATCGCCAGCCACGGGATCATGCCCTCGGGATCATCGGCGCCCACGGTCACAACGCACGCGTCGGGACCGTCCGGTTCCACGTCCACCGACGCCGCGGGAAATGCCCGCTCCACCACGTCGTGCGGTGCGCTGTACCGCACCCGTGCCACGTACCGGTAGGGCGAGGACGAGATGGCCCTGCGCACGTAGGCCGCCGCGTCCGGCGCCTCCCGCGGCCGGAAGGTGGTGCCGACCGCGCGCACCTCCGACATCCGGTCCAGCCGCAGGCTGCGCCAGTCGTCGCGGTCGCGGTCGAAGCACAACAGGTACCAGCGCCGCCCGGTGGTCACCAGCTGGTAGGGCTCCAACCGCCGCCGGCTGGGCCGGCCGTGCATGTCCACATAGCCGCCCTCGACGTGCTCGCGGTCCCTGCTGGCCCGGGCCAGCGTCATCAACACCTCCGGTTCGACGGGCGTGTCGGTCGCGGCGCCCAGCGTCACCGTCGCCTGGTGCACGGCCGCCACCTGCGACCGCAACCGCGCAGGCATGACCTGGTCCAGCTTGGTCAACGCCCGCAGCGCCGACTCCCCCACCCCGGCCACACTGCCGCCCGCCGCGACCCGCAGGCACACCGCCATGGCGACGGCCTCGTCGGGGTCGAGCAGCAGCGGTGGCAGCGCCGCGCCGGCGCCCAGCTGGTAGCCGCCCCCGTGCCCGGTACTGGCGTGCACCGGATAACCCAGGTCCCGCAGGCGTTCCACGTCGCGCCGGACGCTGCGCGTGGTCACCCCGAGTCGTTCGGCCAGCGCCTCGCCGCTCCAGACGCGGCGCGACTGCAACAACCCCAGCAGTTGCAGCACCCGACCGGTCGTCTCCGCCATACCGCGAGTCTGCCCCACTCTGAGGACAGAAACTGTCCTAAACGACTGCCAGAGTGGGCTCATGGGCAACGACATGGCCACGCAGCTGGCAGATCAGCTCGACTGGCACTGGACACAGCAGTTGCGGCCGCGACTCGACGGCCTCACCGACGACGAGTATTTCTTCGAACCCGTGCCCGGCTGCTGGACGGTGCACCGCGACGGCGGCATCGACTACGAATTTCCGCCGCCCGAGCCTGCGCCGCTGACCACGATCTCGTGGCGGCTGGCTCACGTGATCGTCGGCGTCCTGGCCGCCCGCACCCACTCCCATTTCGGCGGACCGCCGGCGGATTACCAGACCTGGCCGTTCGCGACCGACGCCGAGACCGCGCTCGGTCAGCTCGACGAGGCCTACCGGGGCTGGATGACGGGCGTGCGCGAGCTGACCGACGCCGGACTGGCCACGCCGTGCGGCCCCGCCGAGGGACCGTGGGCAGCCGCGCCGATGTCGACGCTGATCCTGCACATCAACCGCGAAGTGATCCACCACGGAGCCGAGATCGCCTTGCTCCGTGACCTTTTCACCCACACCACCAAGGAGAACTGAGATGGCCGCCATGCCCCCGCCTATCGCCGACGAACGCGCCGGACTCAAGGAGTACCTGTACGCCCAGCAGTACGCGTTCCACGCGATCGCGTACGGACTCACCGACGAGCAGGCGCGGTCGACGCCGTCGGTCAGCGCTCTGTCCATCGGCGGTCTGATCAAGCACGTGACGAACTGCCAGCGCGGGTGGATGGAGCGGGTGGCCGCCGCGCCGCAGATGTGCGAGAGCGACACCCGTCCGATGGCCGACCAGGCCGCCTCGTACGGGGACGACTTCGTGATGCGCGACGACGAGACCCTCGCCGATCTGCTCGCCGCGCTCGACCGGCAGAACGCCGAGACGATCCGCCTGGTCGAGACCGCCGATCTCGGTGCGCCGGTGCCGGTTCCGCAGCACGTGCCGTGGTTTCCCAAGGATGTCGACGCGTGGTCGGTGCGCTGGGTGGTCTTCCACATGATCGAGGAACTGGCCCGGCACGCAGGTCACGGCGACATCATCCGGGAGAGCATCGACGGTGCCACGCTCTACGAGTTACTGGCCGGGTTGGAGGGCTGGCCCGAGACCGAATGGCTCAAGCCGTTCGTCCCGGTTCAGCGCAGCACGAGTCGCAGCGCGTAGCCGACGACGGCGTCGAGGTCGTCGCCGAGGCGTCCGGCCAGCCACTCCTGGGCCAGCTCGGCCATCGCGCCGGTGTACATCGCGGCACCGACCATCGCGGCGGTCGGATCGGAGCCGGGGTGCAGGCGCCAGCCCTCGGTCAGCACGGCTTCGCGGAGCAGGTCCTGGGTCGCGGCCCGGCGGGCGGTCAGCACCGGGTGGGTCCGGGCGTCGGTGAACAACACCCGGCCCCGGCGCGGATCGGCGGAGCTGAAATGCAGGACCGCGGCCATACCGGCGCGGGTGCGCTCCGGCAGCGATTCGCCGGCGCGCGACATGGCGTCCCCGACCACCGCGGCCAGCTCGGCGCTCACCCGGTCGTACACCGCGCCGAGCAGGTCGTCGGTGCCGCCGAAGCTCTCGTAGAAGTACCGGGTGTTCAGCCCGGCTTCGCGCGACACCGAACGCACCGACAGCGCGGCCTCGCCGCCGTCGCCGAACAGCCGGAACGCAGCGTCGACCAGCAGCGCGCGGCGCTCGGCGCGGCGGTCGGCCAACGACACACCGGCCCAACGCGTCGCGTTGGCCGGCGATGGGGACGCGGCAGCGGACACCGCTACAGCGTAGTGGTTCTGGCCACAAGCGTGACCAAGCAGTATTCTGGCCACACCCGTGACCAATGCTTGGAGGCGCCGAATGTTCCTGCCGCACCAGATCGCACAGCAACTCGTGCAGAACGAGGTGGACAAGCGGTTCGACGAGGGCATCCGCCGGAACTTCTTCAAGGGCATGAACTTCGCAGGCCCGATCGGCGACCCCGGCTGGTTCGGCCCCGGCAGCGCGGTGTGGCACGTGCACTCGCACATGGAGACCCTGGTGTTCGGCCTGCAGTGCGCGGCGTTCATCGAGCGTCTCGACCCGTCGATCTACTGGATGGGCATCCACCACTCCCGGCTGGTCAAGCCGGAGACCAAGAACGATCCGATGCCCGTCATCGATCCGAAGGGCGCACTGATCCGGCTCGGGCACTCGGTCGCGTTCTTCATCGGCACCGCCTACGGGTCCACCGAGACGGCCGAGCGTCTCGCGCTGGCGGTGCGCTCGATGCACCACACCGTCAAGGGCACCCGCCCGGACGGGGCGCGCTACGACGCCGACGACCCCGAATGGCTCCGGTGGAACTACGCGACGGTGGTGTGGGGCATCGCCACCGCGCACGAGCTCTACCATCCGCAGCCGTTGCGCGGGAAGAAGCTCGACCGCTACTACGGCGAGTTCGTTCGCGTCGGGCACGCCCTCGGCGGCACCGACCTGCCCACCACCAAGCAGGAGACGCTGGACTGCCTGAAGTCCTATCTGCCCAAGCTGGCGGTCACCTACGGCACCGCGGTGGCCACCGGCCCGCATCTGCCGTTGCCGCAGGCCGCGGTGAACTGGGCGATGCGCGATGCGATGCCGGGCTGGGCCAAGGGCCTCATCCAGCACCGCGATCCCAACATCATCGAGCGCACCGCGCGCCGCGCGATGGTGTGGTCGGTCATCAACGGTCTGCACGCCGCGTCGGGTCCGGTGCCCGAGTTCGAACAGGCCAAGGCCCGCGTCGCCGACGGCGTCGACCCCGAGCTCGCGCCGCACACGGTGCCGACCTACAAGCTGGGCGACGATCCGGTGCGCAGCCGCACCGAACTCGAAGACGCCTTCGCCTGAGCCCGGCAAATGAGTTAGCGTGAAAGGCGCCGGGGGGCGAACGCGTTGAGACGCCATTCTCTGAGGGGGAGATCGATGAGAAAGTTCCTCGCCGCGGGTTTCGCCGCGGCCACGCTGGCCGCGACCTTCGGTACCGCCACCGCGGCGGCCCAGCCCGAGCTCATGGAGATGCCGTCGTTCGACGGCATGACGCTGCAGAGCGCCAAGGACACGTTCGCCGGGATGACCGGACGTGAGCTCGGCACCAGGATCATCAACACGACCGCACACACCCCGATGAACCCGGCGACCTGGGAGGTGTGCGGACAGAAACCGTCACCGGGCGCCAAGCTCACCCCGCAGACCTCGGCCGCCGTCGCGGTCGCCCCGCCGGGAATGTGCACCGCCTGAGCCGGGGCATCGTGACTGTGAGCCCGTTCACAGCTTTTTCACGCGACCGTGGCTTTTGAGACACTGCAGAGATGACTGCACCGCGGAAACCATCTCACCGCGAGGTCGCCAGGCTGGACCGGATATCGCTTCCGGCCGAAGCGGCCCGCATCGGAGCGACCGGTTGGCAGATCACCCGCACCGGCGCACGTGTCCTGTCCAAACTGACCAGACGCGGCTCCCTTCAGCAGAAGATCGTCAAAGAGGTCCCGCAGGCGTTCGCCGACCTCGGACCCACCTACGTCAAGTTCGGCCAGATCATCGCCTCCAGCCCGGGCGCGTTCGGCGAACCGCTGAGCCGTGAGTTCCGCAGCCTGCTGGACCGGGTGCCGCCCGCCGACAACGAGGCCGTGCACCAGTTGTTGCGCGAGGAACTCGGCGACGAGCCGCAGAACCTGTTCAAGTCGTTCGACGAGCGGCCGTTTGCGTCGGCCTCGATCGCGCAGGTGCACTACGCCACGCTGCACACCGGCGAGGAGGTCGTGGTCAAGATCCAGCGCCCCGGTATCCGCCGCCGGGTGGCCGCCGACCTGCAGATCCTCAAGCGCGGCGCCCGGGTGGTCGAGTTCGCCAAGCTCGGGCAGCGGCTCTCCGCGCAGGACGTGGTGGCCGACTTCGCCGACAACCTGGCCGAGGAACTCGATTTCCGGCTGGAGGCGCAGTCGATGGACGCGTGGGTCGCCCACATGCACGCGTCACCACTGGGCCGCAACATCCGGGTACCGCAGGTCTACTGGGACCTGACCAGCGAACGGGTGCTGACAATGGAGCGGGTGACCGGCGTGCGTATCGACGACGTCGCCGCGATCCGCAAGAAGGGCTTCGACGGCACCGAGTTGGTCAAGGCGCTGCTGTTCAGCTTGTTCGAGGGCGGCCTGCGGCACGGCCTGTTCCACGGCGACCTGCACGCAGGCAATCTGTACGTCGACGACGACGGCAAGATCGTGTTCTTCGACTTCGGCATCATGGGCCGCATCGATCCGCGCACCCGATGGCTGCTGCGCGAGCTGGTGTACGCCCTGCTGGTCAAGAAGGACCACGCGGCGGCCGGCAAGATCGTCGTGCTGATGGGCGCCGTCGGCACGGTCAAGCCCGAAGCGCAGGCGGCCCAGGATCTGGAGAAGTTCGCTACCCCGCTGACGCTGAAGTCGCTGGGCGATCTCAGTTATGCCGAGATCGGCAAGCAGCTCTCGACGCTGGCGGACGCCTACGACGTCAAGTTGCCCCGCGAGCTGGTGCTCATCGGTAAGCAGTTCCTCTACGTGGAGCGCTATATGAAGCTGCTCGCGCCGAACTGGCAGATGATGAGCGACCCGTCGTTGACCGGGTACTTCGCGAACTTCATGGTCGAGGTGTCGCGTGAGCACTCCGACGACCTCGACGCCTAGATGGACATCCGTACCGGGACCGCGAAGTCCGGCGATCTGGACATCCATTACGAGGACCTGGGGGACCGCAACGATCCGGCCGTGTTGCTGATCATGGGCCTGGGCGCGCAGTTGATCTTGTGGCGCACCGGGTTCTGCGAAAAGCTCGTCGACCAGGGCCTGCGGGTGATCCGGTTCGACAACCGCGACGTCGGGTTGTCCAGCAAGCTGCCCCACCACCACGCCGGCGCCCCGCTGGTCCCGCGAATGGCGCGGTCGCTGGTCGGGCTGCGCAGCCCGGCCGCGTACACGCTGGAGGACATGGCCGACGACGCGGCCGCGCTGCTCGACCACCTGGCCATCGACAGCGCCCATGTGGTCGGCGGCTCGATGGGCGGGATGATCGCCCAGATCTTCGCTGCCCGCCACCGCGCCCGAACCAAGTCGCTCGGCGTGATCTTCTCCAGCAACAACCAGGCCGCACTGCCGCCGCCGGGACCGCGTCAGCTGGCCGCAATTCTGCAGCGCCCCAAGGGATCCGACCGCGACGCGGTGATCGAGAACGCGGTCCGGGTGGCGCGGATCATCGGCAGCCCGGGATACCCCGTCGACGGCGAACGGCTGCGCGCCGACGCGATCGAGGGGTACGACCGCAGCTACTACCCGGCCGGGGTGGCCCGGCACTTCGCCGCAATCCTGGGCAGCGGGAGCCTGCGGCACTACGACCGGCAGATCACCGCGCCGACCGTCGTGATCCACGGCAAGGCCGACAAGTTGATGCGACCGTCCGGCGGCCGCGCCATCGCGCAGGCGATCCCGAATGCCCGCCTGGTGCTGTTCGACGGCATGGGCCATGAACTCCCCGAACCGCTGTGGGACGACATCGTCGGCGAGCTGAAAACCACCTTCGGCGAGGCTGCTTGACTTTTCAGTCAATACACAGTTAGCGATCTGCGCGTAACATCCGCGATGGGGGCATGATCGCCGTTACAGGAGATCCTCTTCGGGCTGTGTCCGCAGGAAGGTCCAACGTGGCCGCAAAACGAAATCTGACGCCGCACTTCGACGACGTGCAGGCGCATTACGACCTTTCAGACGAGTTCTTCCAGCTGTTCCTGGATCCGTCCCAGACCTACAGCTGCGCATACTTCGAGCGCGAAGACATGACGCTGGAGGAGGCGCAGCTGGCGAAGGTCGACCTGGCTCTGGGGAAGCTGGATCTGCAACCCGGGATGACGCTGCTCGACATCGGCTGCGGCTGGGGCTCGGTGATGATGCGCGCCGTGGAGAAGTACGACGTCGACGTCGTCGGTCTGACGCTCAGCGCGAACCAGAAAGCCCACGTCGAACGGCTCTTCGAGGAATCCGACGACAAGAGGCAGAAGCGGGTGCTGCTGACCGGCTGGGAGCAGTTCGACGAACCCGTCGACCGCATCGTGTCCATCGGCGCGTTCGAGCACTTCGGCTTCGACCGCTATGACGACTTCTTCGCGATGGCCGGCCGCGCTCTGCCCGACGACGGCGTGATGCTGCTGCACACCATCACCGCGTTGACGATGCCGCAGATGGCCGAGCGCGGGATGCCGCTGACGTTCGAGGTGGCGAGGTTCGTGAAGTTCATCCTGACCGAGATCTTCCCGGGCGGGCGGTTGCCGTCGATCGAGAAGGTCGAGGAACACGCCGGCCGGGCGGGATTCACGCTGACCCGCAGGCAGTCACTGCAACCCCATTACGCCCGCACGCTGGACTGTTGGGCCGAGGCCCTGGAGTCGCGCCGGGATGAGGCGATCGCCGTGCAGTCCGAGGAAGTCTACGACCGCTACATGCGCTATCTCACGGGCTGCGCGAAGGGCTTCCGGGTCGGCTACATCGACGTCAACCAGTTCACCCTCGCGAAATAGCAACTCAGCCGACGGGTTGGCCCGTCGAAGCCGTCCGAGGCTAGTCTGATGCCTTCAGGACGCGTGTTTGCAGAAGGGACGAGCCGCGTCTTCGGTACCGTCTTCCACAGTTCATTCGCCGGAAGCGTGAAGCAGGGGAAACATGTCTGACCAGTCCACCAGCACGAAGGATCTGACTCCTCATTTCGAGGACATCCAGGCTCACTACGATTTGTCGGACGACTTTTTCGGCGTGTTCCAGGATCCGACCCGTAAGTACAGCTGTGCGTACTTCACCGGGCCCGCCGCGACGCTATCGGAGGCGCAGGTCGCCAACGTCGACCAGCATCTCGACAAGCTCGACCTCAAGCCCGGGATGACCCTGCTCGAGGTCGGCTGCGGATGGGGCCTGACGCTGCAGCGCGCGATGGAGAAGTACGACGTCAACGTCATCGGCCTGACACTGTCGAAGAACCAGAAGACCTACTGCGACCAGCTCCTGAGCAGGATCGACACCGAGCGCACCTTCGACGTCCGACTGGAGGGGTGGGAGCAGTTCCACGCCCCCGTCGACCGCATCGTGTCGATCGAGGCGTTCGAGCACTTCGGCTTCGAGCGTTACGACGACTTCTTCAAGACCTGCTTCGACATCCTGCCCGAGGACGGCCGGATGACGATCCAGAGCAGCGTCGGCTATCACCCCTATGACCTGGCGCAACGCGGCAAGAAACTGACGTTCGAGCTGGCCCGCTTCATCAAGTTCATGATCACCGAGATCTTCCCCGGTGGGCGTATCCCGACGACGCAGATGATGGTCGAGCACGGTCAGAAGGCCGGGTTCCAGGTGCCGGAGACGATGTCGCTGCGCAACCACTACATCAAGACCCTCGGGATCTGGGCCGACCGCTTGGAGGCCAACAAGGACGCGGCAATCGCTGCGACCGACGAGGAGAACTACGAGCGGTACATGCGTTATCTGCGGGGCTGCCAGTACTACTTCATCGACGAGACGATCGACGTGAGCCTGGTGACCTACCTGAAGCCGTCGGCCGCCTAGCCGGACCAACCCGCTGTGAACGAAGAATCCCCCGCACGCCTGAATGCGGGGGATTCCTCATATCGGCACTAGGCCGCAGCTGGTGTCTCGCCGGCAGTGCTCTCGGTGCTCTCGATGCTGTCCGTGCTCTCGGCGTCGGGGTCCGTCTCCTCGGCGTCCTCGTCGGTGACGGTGTCGTCCCCGGTGACCGTATCGGTCTCGTCGGTCGCCGTCTCGTCGGTCGTGGTCTCGTCGGTCACGGTCTCGTCTTCTACTGTCTCGTCCTCGACCGTGGTCTCGTCGGTGACGGTCTCGGGCTCGGTGACGGTCTCGGTCTCGGTCTCGGTCTCGGCCTCCGTCGCCGTCTCGTCCGCGAGCTCGGTGGACGTCAGCCGGTTCTGCGCTGACCGTTCCGTCGGTACTGTCGACCCCTCTGGGGCTTCCGGCGCCCTCGGCGGAACGAAGTTCGCAATGAATGCCTCGATGCCCTCGACGGCCGCCTTGGCGAGGTCGATGCCGACCTGGAACCAGTTCTGGAACAGATTGAACGGGAGGATGCTCAATCCGCGGGACACCCCCGGATTGCCGCTCCAGTCGAATCCGAGGTCCACCAGCTCGCGCAACACCGGCTCGGTCAGGTCGATGAACGGCTTCGCCAGCCAACCGACTCCCAACGAATCCGCCAAGTTGCGCACGACATTGGTCAGCGGCAGGCTCGTCGCCGGGATCATGATGTAGGTGTTGCCGTAGCTGTCGGTGCGGCAATTGCCGGGATTGAGATCGCAGTTGAGCTGCGGCGCCAAGGTCTCGTCGGTGTAGCCGTACGGCATCGGGAGGCCCGGATCCTCCTCGTTGGGCGCCAGGTAGTACCCGTGCACCGTGTCGAACGCGGCGAGCAAGTTGGCGATCGCGAACGGGTTGCCCCAGTAGAGAGGGGCGTAGACCACCGGGTCGTACTCGAAACCGATTGTGGTGGAACCGATTCCGGTGTCGATCGGCATGGCCGGCTCGAAGGACACATCCAGGATCGGGACGGGCTCGCCGAGCAGGTAGCGCAACCAGGCCAGGCGCTGCCACAGGCCGCCGTCGGGATTCTCGATGTTGCCGATCGTCACCACCTTCAGCCGGTTCTTCACGGCATCGGACAGTCCGCGCTCGCCGAGGTCGGCGAGCACGGTGGCGACCACCGCTCCGCCCTGCGAGTACCCGAAGATGAACACGTCCTCCTGCGACGCCGGATCCAGGAACGGATCCAGCGCGGCCACCAGGTTCTCGATGCCCTCGTCGACGGACACGTCCCACTTCTCGCAGCGTCCGGGCACGCACCACCTCGGCAGGAAGGAGAACGGCCAGAACGATGCGGGATAGGGGATGCCGATCAGCGCCGGATCAGCGCAGTCGCCCACGCATTCGGGGCTGATGAACCTGCTCCAGGCATTCTCCCGGTAGCCCGCGATCGCGTCGGAGTCGGACGTTCCGGTGCCCGGGACGATCAGCGCGGTCGCGCCGTAGGCCAGTGCCGCCCCCAATGCCGTGGCGACAGCCAGGATCACCGTGGTGGCGAACACGAGGACGGCGAGCATCGGCGCCCGGAACCGTGAGTGCATGTGACAACGATCACATACCAGCCCGTAGCATCGGAGCCGATCCGGGAACCCGGCGACGGGGTTCAAGCATAGGGAAACACCCGATTCGTCCGGCCGCCACGATGGCTACCGTCAGGACATGGGCGACACGCGCAATGCGACGAATTTCCTCGCGGAGTGGTACCTGCCCGACCTGGCGGAGACCACGGTCGACGACATCGTGTCCCGTCTCGACGCCGCCACGGCAGCGGTCTCCGGCGAGGGCAGCCACGTCCGACTGGTGGTGACACTCTCGGTGCCCACCGACGAGGTCCTCTACGGGGTGTTCGATGCCGACTCCCCCGGCGCCGTCGACGCGGCGTGCGCTCGCGCCGGTATCCCGCATCAGCGGCTGTCACCGCGCGTCGTCGCCCGCATCGTCAGCGGCGTGGCATAACGGCACCGAGCGCCAACTCTTTGCCTCAGAGACGCCGATCAAGCCGGCACAACTATCCGTCTTGCGAAATCAGCTGAAATCGTTGCGTTTACTGGCTATTTTCCGATTCCGCATGGTCGCTGCGCAAATCTACGCCGTCGATGATATGTTGCTGGGGAGGGTGCTCTTCGGTCGCCGTGACGCGGTCGGTGGTCTGGGGGGATGCCGACGACCTGTGGCCGTCAGCCCGAGTTTCCGTTCGTGGGGGGCGGCGCTCGGGCGGGCCCGAAGCCGGCGACTGAGGAGCACCCTCCGAAACTCCGCCCCACGAGAAAACCCCGCACCTCACGGTGCGGGGTTTCTCGTTGTTCAAGCTGGTCGGATCCGGCTCCGCCTACTCCTCCGGCCCGATGGTCGGATCCGGCTCCGCCTACTCCTCCGTGAAATTACGGGTCACCGACGGGTCCACCGGGATGCCCGGGCCCGTGGTGGTGGAGACGACGACCTTCTTCAGGTAACGGCCCTTCGACGAGGACGGCTTGGCGCGCAGCACCTCGTCGAGCGCGGCGCCGTAGTTCTCGGCGAGCTTGTTCTCGTCGAAGGACGCCTTGCCGATCACGAAGTGCAGGTTGGCCTGCTTGTCGACGCGGAAGTTGATCTTGCCGCCCTTGATGTCGGCGACGGCCTTGGCCACGTCCGGGGTCACGGTGCCCGTCTTCGGGTTGGGCATCAGACCACGGGGGCCGAGGATGCGGGCGATACGCCCGACCTTGGCCATCTGGTCCGGCGTCGCGATCGCGGCGTCGAAGTCCAGCATGCCGCCCTGGATCTGCTCGATCAGGTCGTCGCTGCCGACGATGTCGGCGCCTGCGGCCTGCGCCTGCTCGGCCTTGTCGCCAACGGCGAACACCGCCACGCGAGCGGTCTTACCGGTGCCGTGCGGCAGGTTCACGGTGCCGCGGACCATCTGGTCGGCCTTGCGGGGGTCCACGCCCAGCCGGATCGCGACCTCGACGGTGGCGTCCTGCTTCTTCGACGACGTCTCCTTGGCCAGCTTCGCGGCCTCGAGCGGCGAGTAGAGCCGGGTGCGGTCCACCTTCTCGGCGGCTTCCTTGTATGCCTTGCTGTTCTTGCTCATTGCTATCTCCCTGGTTCAGAGGTTGTGGTGCGGGCCGATGCCAGCCCTTCCACGGGATGCGGTCTTATTCGACCGTGATCCCCATCGACCGGGCGGTGCCGGCGATGATCTTGGCGGCCTGATCGATGTCGTTGGCGTTCAGGTCTTCCTTCTTGGTCTCGGCGATCTCGCGCACCTGATCCCAGGTCACCTTGGCGACCTTGGTCTTGTGCGGCTCGCCCGAACCCTTGGGCACACCGGCGGCCTTGAGCAGCAGCTTGGCGGCGGGCGGGGTCTTCAGCGCGAACGTGAAGCTGCGGTCCTCGTAGACGGTGATCTCCACGGGGATGACGTTCCCGCGCTGCGACTCGGTCGCGGCGTTGTACGCCTTGCAGAACTCCATGATGTTGACGCCGTGCTGGCCGAGCGCGGGTCCGACCGGAGGGGCGGGGTTGGCCTGCCCGGCCTGGATCTGCAGCTTGATCAGCCCGGCGACCTTCTTCTTCGGGGGCATGGCTGTGCTTTCCTTCTTTTCCTGGTGGGCTTGCGGCCCGCGTTAAATCTTGGCGACCTGGTTGAAGGTCAGTTCGACCGGTGTCTCACGTCCGAAGATCGACACCAGCACCTTGAGCTTCTGCTGCTCGGCGTTGACCTCGCTGATCGACGCGGGCAGCGTGGCGAACGGACCGTCCATGACGGTGACCGACTCGCCGACCTCGAAGTCCACCTCGATGACCGGACGCTCGATACCGCCGCTCTCGGCAGCCGAAGTGGAGGCTGCGGCGCTCGCCTTGCCGGGCTTCTTGGCTGCGGCCGGCGGCAGCAGGAACTTCACCACGTCGTCGAGCGACAGCGGCGAGGGACGCGAGGTCGCCCCGACGAAGCCGGTGACGCCGGGAGTGTTGCGGACCGCGCCCCACGACTCGTCGTTGAGCTCCATGCGGACCAGGATGTACCCGGGCAGCACCTTGCGGTTCACCTGCTTACGCTGGCCGTTCTTGATCTCGGTGACCTCTTCGGTCGGCACCTCGACCTGGAAGATGTAGTCGCCGACGTCGAGGTTCTGCACGCGGGTCTCGAGGTTGGCCTTCACCTTGTTCTCGTAACCTGCGTACGAATGGATCACGTACCACTCGCCCGGCTGGAGCCGCAGCTCCTTCTTGAGCGCGACCGCCGGATCCTCGTCCTCGGGTTCTTCCGGGGCCGCCTCGGCGACATCGTCATCGGCACCTTCAGCGGCGGGCGCGGCGTCCTCGTCGCTGCCCACGGCCTCGGCGTCGGCACCAGCGCGAACCTCGGCGTTGGTCTCGTCGACGTCGATGGTGTCGACGGTGTCGCCCGAAGGCGTTTCCCCGTCGAAGCTAGTCACGTGTCAGTCCTCTCTCAATGTTCGTCCGTAGCGGCGTCGTGCCCGGTCAATCGGGCTACGTCAACCGAAGACCCAGGTCACAAGCTTGGTCAGGCCCAGATCAACGCCGCCGATCAGCGCCACCATGAACACGAGGAAAATCAGCACGACCGTCGTGTAGGTGACCATCTGCTTGCGGTTCGGCCAGATGACCTTCCGCAGCTCGCCGACAACTTCCTTCAGGTAGTTGATGACGAACGCGATCGGATTGCGGGACGGGCCGTCCTTGGGCTGCCTGGCCGTCTTCTTCTTGGCCTTGGGTCCCTTGCCGTCGTCGTCGTTGGAACCGGACGCGTCGGTGTCGGGCACCTTGTCCTCATCCTTGTCGGAGGTCTTGCCCGAGTCCTCCGCGGCGCGTCGCGTCCGTTTACCCGTGGGACGCAGCGGGCGGGTGACGACCGCGGTCTGACCGCGCGTGTCACCGTCGTCGGTCTGTGCGCCGCTGTCGGTGTCAGCGGAGCTGACGCCGTCGCGCTCGTCGCTCACCGCATGTATCCCATCTGATCGTCGTCTGATCGTCTTCTGTGTGGCTCACTCTCCAGTATGCAAATCCGGCGAGTGGTCCACACTTGTCGAGTATTCAGTTGAGCAGGGGCGACAGGACTTGAACCTGCAACCTGCGGTTTTGGAGACCGCTGCTCTGCCAGTTGAGCTACGCCCCTTCACGGGTCCCTACCGGGCCCACACAATTCGCGCGCTCCCCGTTCGGTCGATCTGAGCCGACGGACAGCGCGCTTAACTGGGAAAACCCCGAAGCCCGAGTGTAGCGCGCCGGGGTCCACAGTTACTAATCCTCGTCCACCTCGTGTGTTACCGGCTTGCGCACGACCTGACCGGACTCCGGATCCCAGCCGGCCGAGATCGAATTGTCGCCCTCGTGGCCCATCAGCGTGGTGTAGGACTCCATCACCACGGCACCCGAGGGGTCGGCCAGCACGTTGCGGGTGGTCACGATGTCGGCGCCGAAGCGTTCGTCCACTGTCAGGATGTGCATGGTTCCGGTCAGCTCGTCGCCTGCCGTGATGGGGCGGTGGAACAGGAATTTCTGATCCACCTGCACGATCTGCAGGGTTTCCAGGCCGATGTCGACGTGCTGGAAGAAGTGGTTCTGAATCATCACCGCGAAGATCGCCATGAAGGTCGGCGGCGCCACCAGTTCACCGTGGCCGAGCTCGGCGGCGGCGGCTTCATCGTGGGTCGCCGGGTCCTGGGCCTTGACGGCCTTCGCATACTGGCGGATCTGTTCGCGGCCGACGACGAAGGTGTCTGGGTATTCCCAGACCATCCCTCGGATGTCCGTCTTGAGTGCCATCGAATACCTACCTACGCCAGCTTCGCGACCGCGACGGCGCGGCCGAAGATCTTCTTCCCACCCGCGGTTGCGGTGAGCGCGATGGTCACCGCTTTCGTTTCCGGATCGACCGATTTCACCCGGCCGTTGAACACGATCTCGGCGCCCTTGCCGTCGTTGGGGACCGGCACCACGGCGGTGAAGCGCACGTTGTACTCGGTGACCGCGGCGGGATCGCCCACCCAGGAGGTCACGTAACCGCCGCCGAGGCCCATCGTGAGCATGCCGTGGGCGATCGCGGTGTCCAGGCCCACCTGCTTGGCGATCTCGTCGTCCCAGTGGATCGGGTTCAGGTCACCGGACACGCCCGCGTAGTTGACCAGGTCGGCCCGGGTGAGCGGGATGACCCTCTCGGGCAGTTGATCGCCGACGCTTACCGAACTGAACTCACGAAGTGCCATCTGTAAAGCCACTCTCTCCGTCTTCTTCGCTACGCCCCGCCAAGGTGGTGTAGGACTCCTGCACGACGTCGCCGTTGCGGTTGCTGACGACATTCTTGGTGACGATGATGTCGGTGCCGTGGGCCTTGCGCACCGACTCGATCCACACGTCGCAGAAGAGCTCGTCGCCGGCGTGGATGGGTCGAACGAACTTGATCGCCTGGTCGACCTGGACGATCTGTGCGTCGCTGATGCCGATACCGGCCGCGGCGAACATCGCCGACTGGGCCTGGTATCCGAACACCGAGATGAAGGTCAGCGGAGCCAGCAGCGCGTCATGGCCGAGCTCGGCCGCGGCTTTCTCGTCGAAGAAAGCGGGGTCGTCGTTCTTGACCGCGGTCGCGTACTCGCGGATCTTCTCGCGTCCCACGACGTAGTGGTCGGGAAAGCGGAAATGCGTCCCGACGTATCCGTCCAAGAAAGACACGAGTGATGAACCTACCTAGTCGACCCTCACCGACCGTGAATCGACGCCGGGCCCGTCGGGGCGCCTAGCGCGACTCTTTGTGGGCCTGATGCTTGCCGCAGTTCGGGCAGAACTTCTTGATCTCCAACCGATCGGGATCGTTGCGGCGGTTCTTCTTCGTGATGTAGTTGCGGTGCTTGCACACCTCGCAGGCCAAGGTGATCTTGGGCCGTACGTCAGTACTGGAGGCCACGTCTGTCGTCCTTCGTTAAACGTTCGTACTCGTCTTGTGTAGCGGTGGGGGGGCTCGATCCCCCGACCTCACGATTATGAGTCGTGCGCTCTAACCAGCTGAGCTACACCGCCCCGGACGGATCCAGGCTGGGCGCACACGGTCGCTCCGCCCTTCACCACCGAGCCCCCTAACGGAATCGAACCGTTGACCTTTTCCTTACCATGGAAACGCTCTACCGACTGAGCTAAGGGGGCCTGCGCTCGCCGAACTGCGACGAGCCTTAAAGAGGGTACATTCTCGGCGATAGCCACGCCAAACCGCTGGTCATTGCAGGCGCTGGACCGGCAAAAAGACCCTGCGCGCGGTTTCGGGGGCCCCCGGTGCCTACGCTGAAACGCATGGCCGCCGCCGACGAAAACGACCGTCTCTACTTCCGCCAACTGCTCTCGGGCCGCGACTACGCGGCCGGCGACATGATCGCCCAGCAGATGCGCAACTTCGCGTACCTGATCGGCGACCGGGAGACCGGAGACACCGTGGTCGTCGACCCCGCCTACGCCGCGCAGGATCTGGTGGACGCGCTGGAGGCCGACGGCATGCGGCTGTCCGGTGTCCTGGTCACCCACCACCACCCCGATCACGTCGGGGGCTCGATGATGGGGTTCGAGCTCAAGGGCCTGGCCGAGTTGCTGGAGCGGGTCAGCGTGCCCGTGCACGTCAACGCCCACGAGGCCGACTGGGTGTCGCGGATCACCGGCATCGCCGGCAGCGAGCTGACCACGCATCAGCACGGCGACAAGGTCGCCGTCGGCGACATCGAGATCGAGCTGCTGCACACGCCGGGGCACACCCCGGGCAGCCAGTGCTTCCTGGTGGACGGGCGCCTGGTCGCCGGAGACACGCTGTTCCTGGAGGGCTGCGGCCGCACCGACTTCCCCGGCGGCAACGTCGACGACATGTTCCGCAGCCTCCAGGCGCTGGCGCGGCTGTCCGGTGACCCCACCGTGTTCCCGGGGCACTGGTACTCGGCCGAGCCGAGCGCGTCGCTGTCGGAGGTGCGTGACACCAACTACGTGTACCGGGCGAGCGATCTCGATCAGTGGCGCGTGCTGATGGGCGGCTGAGCGCTCGCCTACCTGAAGATCGAGCCGATCCCGCACTCCCACAGCCCCAGCTTCGGGACACCGCCGGACGGGCGTGCCCGCCGCCGCCGCGCACACCGCTCGGACTCCAACTGTTCGGCCGGTCGTTGCCGCTTCGCACGCATGGCTCCCCCTGAAGGTCGGGGCGCGGTGCCCCCCTCGTGCACCGCGCCTGCATTGCACGTTACGAACGCGCCGATGCCCGGGCATGCGTAGCCGACTACCTCTTTTCGGCGCCGCGGCACGCGATCCCGGCTAGGTAGTGCCGGCTGCGCCGCTGTTAGGTTCGACACCATGACCAGCACCGTGTCCTACGAGCTCGCCGATTCCGTCGCCACCATCACCCTCGACGACGGCAAGGTGAACGTGCTCGGGCCCGCGATGCAGGCCGCGATCAACGAGGCGTTCGACCGGGCCGAGGCCGACCAGGCCAAGGCCGTGGTGCTGGCCGGGAATTCGCGGGTGTTCAGCGGAGGCTTCGACCTGTCGGTCTTCCAGTCCGGCGACGCCGCCGCGGCGCTGGGCATGCTGTCCGGCGGTTTCGAACTGTCGCTGCGCACCCTCACCTTCCCGGTGCCGGTGATCATCGCCGCCACCGGCCCCGCGATCGCGATGGGTTCGTTCCTGCTGCTGTCGGCCGATCACCGTGTCGGCCAGCCGAAGTCACGCTGCCAGGCCATCGAGGTCGCGATCGGGATGACCATCCCGATCTCGGCGCTGGAGATCATGCGCATGCGGTTGACCCCGGCGGCGTTCCAGCGCGGTGCCGCGCTGGCGGCGACGTTCGCCGGCGACGAGGCGGTCGCGACGGGCTGGCTCGACGAGATCGTCGAGGCCGACCAGGTTCTCCCCCGCGCCCGCCAGGTCGCCGTGGAGGCGGCCGCCACGCTGCACACCGGCGCACACCTGGCCACCAAGCTCAAGGCCCGCCAGACCGCGCTCGACGCCATCCAGGCCGGGATCGACGGCCTGGCAACGGAATTCGCCCTCGGGTAGTCCGGCGGGGCCGGTACCGCGTTTCCGGCACATTTCGGCGGTGAGCTCCACCTAACGAGTTCGTATTCCGTCCCTAACCATCGCGCAACGCCGCGGGCCTGTAATCGAGTGAGCCGAAAGCCACCGACTCACTGGGAGCCCGCATGACGTTTGACGATTCGATCACCGCCAACATCGAGGCCTCGCTCGCCGAGATCCCGCACCCGTCCCTACCCAAGGGCACCAGCATCTACGGCGGCACGAAGCTCTTCCCGGACTACAAGGCGGAGAACGGCGAGAGCTACTTCACCTTGGTCCACGGTATCGCCCACGAGTCGTCGGTCAGCTTCGTCGCGGTGCTGCAGGCCACCCGCGCACTGCGCAAGGGCTTCGAGTCCGCGCTCTACTTCTACGGGCCCGGCTCCATCAACTGCCTAGCCACCCGCGGCTTTCCGACCACCGGTGACTCCGGCTTCCCCGGCGAGCAGAACATCAACGACGCGCTGGGCACCTTCATCGGCGAGGGCGGGACGGTGTTCTGCTGCCGGTTCGGCCTCGCGCTGCACGGCGGCCGCGAGGAGGACCTGATCGAGGGTGTCATCCCGGCCCACCCGCTCGACGTGCAGGACGCGCTCATCCACTACGCTCGCAAAGGCGCCATCATCAACTCGACATACATGGTGTGAGTGCGATGACGACGCTCGCCGCCGCGGCCGCCAACTTCACCCGCGATCTCGACCAGAACTACGCGCTGATCGCCGAGCTGGCGGAGCAGGCCAGGGCCCGGGGCGTGGACTTCCTCGCCCTGCCCGAGGCCGCCATCGGGGGTTACCTGTCGTCGTTGGGCAATCACGGTGACACCGCGCCGACGACGGCGCACTCGCTGCCACCGGCCATCCGGCTGGACGGACCCGAGATCGCCGAGGTGCAGCGGATCGTCGGCGATCTGGTGGTGGCGATCGGGTTCTGCGAACTCGCCGACGACGGCCGCACCCGCTACAACGCCGCGGCGGTGCTCGACGGCGGGACGGTCTACGGCTCATACCGCAAGGTCCATCAGCCGCTGGGCGAAGGCATGTCCTACTCCCCCGGTTCGGGCTACCAGGTCTTCGCCACCCCGATCGGCCGGGTGGGGCTCCAGATCTGTTACGACAAGGCGTTTCCCGAGGCGGCCCGGGTGATGGCCCTGCAGGGAGCGCAGGTGATCGCAAGCCTGTCGGCTTCGCCGGCGGCCCGCACCGCGACCGCCGCGAATCTGCAGGACGACCGGTGGACCTACCGGTTCAATCTGTTCGACACCGCGCGGGCGCTGGACAACCAGGTCTTCTGGGTGGCCTCCAACCAGAGCGGCACGTTCGGGTCGCTCCGTTACGTCGGCAACGCCAAGGTCGTCGATCCGGGCGGGAACATCCTGGCGACAACGCATCTCGACAGCGGTATGGCGGTGGCCGAGGTCGACATCGACGAGACGTTCCGCACCATGCGGGCCGGCATGTTCCATCTGCGTGACCGCCGCCCGGACGTCTACGGCGCGGTGACCGATGTGGATCCGGCGGCCGGGGCGCCGTGGCGGGAGCTCAGCCATGCCTGAGATGACCTTCCGGGTGCGGTGGCCCGACGGCGTCGAACAGCGCTGCTACTCACCGAGTCTGGTCGTCCACGACCACTTCAGCACCGACGGCTGCTACACCGTGGCGGAGTTCGTCGAGCGCACCGACCGGGCGATGGCCGAGGCCGGCGACCGGGTGCGGGCCAAGTTCGGCTTCGCGTGCACCGCCGCGGCGGCCACCGCCGAGGCGGTCAGCCGGGCCGCGGCCCGCTACCCCGGCGACGCCGCTGTCCGCGTGGTGGAGATGCACCCGCCTCTGGAGGCGTCATGAGCACGCACCTGCCGGTCGCGGTCATCGGCGGCGGACAGGCCGGGCTGTCGGTGAGCTGGTATCTGTCCCGCGCCGGCATCGAGCACGTGGTGCTGGAAGCCCAGACCCCCGTGCACGCGTGGGCCGACAGCCGTTGGGACAACTTCACTCTCGTCACCCCGAACTGGCACTGCCGGCTGCCCGGGTACAGCTACACCGGACCTGATCCGGACGGCTTCATGACCCGCGACGAGGTGGTCGCGTGGCTGGCCGGCTGGCTGGACACCTTCGACGCGCCGGTGCGCACCCACACCCGGGTGACCCGGCTGCGCAACGCCGCCACCGGCGGTTTCGAGCTCACCCTGGCCGCGCCCGCCGGCGAGCAGACGCTGACCTGCGAGCACGCCGTGATCGCCACCGGCGGCTACCCGGTGCCGGTGCTGCCGAGCTTCGCCGGCGCACTGGACCCTTCGGTCACCCAGCTGCACTCCGAGCAGTACCGCAATGCCGGTCAACTCCCCGACGGCGCGGTGCTGGTGGTGGGCACCGGGCAGTCCGGCGCGCAGATCGCCGAGGACCTGCACCTGGCCGGACGGCAGGTGCACCTGGCGGTCGGCAGCGCCCCGCGGGTGGCCCGCACCTACCGCGGCCGCGACTGCATGACGTGGCTGGCCGAGATGGGTCTCTACGACCGGCCCGCCGGCGAGTACCCCGGCGGCCGGGCCGCGATCGAGAAGACCAACCACTACGTCACCGGCCGTGACGGCGGTCGGGACATCGACCTGCGCCGCTTCGCCGTCGAAGGCATGCGCCTCTACGGCACGCTGGTCGACGGTCACGGCACCGGTCTGCGGTTCGCTCCGACTCTGCGCGGGGCACTCGATCACGCCGACGCGGTGTACAACTCGATCTGCGCCGACATCGACGCACACATCGCGCGGACCGGCGCCCCGGCCGGCCCGCCGAGCCGGTACGTCCCGGTGTGGGAACCCGACACCGAGGCCACCGCACTGGATCTGACCGCCGCGGGGGTCACCAGCATCGTCTGGGCGATCGGCTACCGGCCGGACTACCGGTGGATCGAGGCGAGCGCCTTCGACGGCGCCGGCCGCCCGATGCAGAACCGCGGCGTGACCGCGGTGCCCGGGCTCAGCTTCGTCGGGCTGCCCTGGATGCACACCTGGGGGTCGGGCCGCTTCCTCGGTGTCGACCGCGACGCCGCACACCTCGCCGCGAGCATCGTCACCGCATACCGCGAGCCTGCGGCGCTGCGCCTGGCGGTAGGCGGCTGAGCCGATGACTCCTTCCCACGCGCATTCCACCCGCGTCGACCTCGCCCTGCTCGGTATCCGCGGCACCCCGCCGCTCAGCCGCGGCGCCGGCGCGGGCCCCAGCCACGACGGCCACCTGGTCGTCGACGGGCTCGACGCCGCCATCCCGCGGAACCCGCTGAGCCCGTTCGCCTTCGACGGCGACAAGGTGCTCTACGACGGGCACGACACCGGGCTGGAGATCGAGGTGATCGAACGCCCGAAGTTCTACGACCTGGTCACCGTCGACGGTGTCCCCTTCGAGAAGCTGGCCCGGCTGCACGGCCGGAACGTGCTGGCCACCACCGTGGTTCAGACGTGCATCCGTTACGACCCGGATCAGCGGTGCCGGTTCTGTTCCATCGAGGAGTCGCTGCGGGCCGGGGCTACCACCGCGGTCAAACGGCCCGCGGAGCTGGCCGAGGTGGCACGCGCGGCGGTCACCCTCGACGGGGTCACGCAGATGGTGATGACCACGGGCACCTCGGCGGGGGCCGACCGCGGGGCCCGCCACCTGGCGCGGTGCGTGCGGGCGGTCAAGGAGGCGGTGCCCGGGCTGCCGATCCAGGTGCAGTGTGAGCCGCCGGCCGATCTGGGCGTGCTCGCCGAGTTGCGCGAGGCCGGCGCCGACGCGATCGGCATCCACGTGGAGTCGCTGGACGACACGGTGCGCCGCCGCTGGATGCCCGGCAAGGCGACGGTCCCGCTTTCCCAGTACCGGGCTGCGTGGCGGGAGGCGGTCGCGGTGTTCGGCCGCAACCAGGTGTCCACCTATCTGCTGGTCGGCCTCGGCGAGGATCCCGAGGAGCTCATCGCCGGGGCGGAAGAGCTGATCGAGATGGGCGTGTACCCGTTCGTGGTGCCGTTCCGCCCGCACCCCGGCACGTTGGCGGTGGAGCAGGACGGCGCGTCCGCGCCCGCGGCCGCGGTGGTGGAGAAGGTCTCGCATGAGGTCGCACACCGGCTGCGGATGGCCGGGATGACCGGCGCCGCACAGAAGGCCGGCTGCGCCGCGTGCGGCGCGTGCGGTGTGCTGCAGCACATGGGCGGGTGAAAGACGTGCTCTTCCATGCTGATCCGTCACACAGTCCCGATCTGTCCATCCTGGCCGGAGCGCGGCCGCAGCGCAGCACGCCGTTCCTCGTGCGGCAGGCCGACGCACGCGAGCTGCAGGACTACCGGCGCCTGCGCCGCGCGTCGTTCGTCGTGGAGCAAGGCATGTTCGCCGGCACCGACCGCGACGACGTCGACGACGATCCCCGCACCGTGGTGCTGGTGGCGGTGACCGGAGACGGTGCGGTGCTCGGCGGCGTGCGGCTGGCCCCGGCCTGCACGCCGGACATCGGCTGGTGGACCGGCAGCAGGCTGGTCGCCGACCCGGCGGCGCGCGCGGCGGGACTGGGCCCCGCGTTGATCGGTGCCGCCTGCGCCTACGTCGAATCCGTCGGCGCGCTGCGCTTCGAGGCCACCGTGCAGAGCCGGTACGCGACGATGTTCACCGGGCTGGGCTGGACCGACGACGGAGAGGCCACGGTCGCGGGCCGCCCCCACCGGCGGATGAGCTGGCCGCTGGATCCGATAGCGCGCGTCGCGGCAGCCACCAAGTCCTTCCTCGGCGACGTGCTCGCTCCGCTGCGCGCGGTGGCAGGCGGGCTGGGGCCGAACGGTTTCGTCGGCGACGACGGTGTTCCGGTGCCCGGTACCGACGCGGTCGCGGCGTGCGACGCGATCATCCCGTCGATGGTCGAGCGGGATCCGGAGTGGGCGGGCTGGTGCGCCGTGCTGGTCAACGTCAACGACCTGTCGGCGATGGGCGCCACGCCCACGGGGCTGCTCGACGCGGTCGGGGCGCCGACCCGGTCGCTGCTGACCCGCATCGTGCGCGGCGTGGCCAACGCCTCGCAGGCGTGGCGGGTCCCGGTGCTCGGCGGGCACACCCAGCTCGGGGTGCCGGCGTCGCTGGCGATCACCGCGCTGGGGCGCACGGCCGACCCGGTGCCTGCAGGCGGCGGAGCAGCCGGCGACCCACTGCGCCTGACGGTCGACCTGGCCGGCCGTTGGCGTCCCGGCTACCACGGCCGGCAGTGGGATTCGACCAGCGGCCGCACCGCCGACGACCTCGCCCGGATGGCGGAGTATGTGGCCACCGTGCGGCCGCGGGCCGCCAAGGACGTCAGCATGGCCGGTATCGCAGGCACCGCGGGGATGCTGGCCGAGGCCGGTGGGGTCGGGGCCGAGATCGACGTCGCGACGGTTCCCCGGCCGGACGGCGCGGACCTCGGTTCCTGGCTGACGTGTTTCCCCGGTTTCGGGATGCTGACTGCGGGCGAGGCGGGCACGGCCCCGCTGCCCCAGTCGGTCGCCACCGCGGTGTGCGGCCGGCTCACGCGGCAGCCCGGGGTCCGTCTGCGCTGGCCCGACGGGGCGGTGACCGCGGTGCTGCCCGGCGCGGTGACCGGTCTGGGTACGGCATGAAGCTCGCGGCGGTCGCGGCGCACTTCGGCCGCGACGTCGACCGCGGGGTGGCCAAGGTGGTCGGCATCATCGAGGCGGCCGCGCGCGACGGCGTTCAGCTGCTGGTGTTCCCGGACGCCTGTCTCGGCGGCTACCTCGGCGACCTGCGCAGGCCCGACCCGGCCGATCCTCCCCCGGCTCTCGACCCCGACGGGCCCGAGATCGGCGCGGTGATCGCCGCGGCGGGCCCGATGACCGTGTGCGTCGGCTACGCCGAAGCGGCCCCCGGCGGGGGGCGCTACAACTCGGCGATCTGCGTGTCCGGCGACGGGGTGCTGGGCGCCCACCGCAAGGTGCACCAGCCGGCCGGGGAGTCGCTGGCCTATCTGGCCGGTGACACGTTCGCCGCATTCGACACCGCCGTCGGCCGACTGGGCATGCTGATCGACTACGACAAGACGTTCCCCGAATCCGCGCGGGCGCTCGCGCTGGACGGGGCCCAGATCGTCGCCGCACTGTCGGCGTGGCCGGCCAGTGTCACCGACCGGGCGTCGCGGCTGCCCGCCGACCGCCAGTCGCGGTTGTTCGACCTCTACGACTGCGCCCGCGCCGCCGAGAACCAGGTCGTCGTGGTGTCGGCGAACCAGACCGGCGTGATGGGGTCCCTTCGGTTCCTCGGTCAGGCCAAGGTCGTCGGTCCGGGCGGCGACGTGCTGGCCACCACCCGGTCCAAGGGCGGCATGGCCTGTGTCGAGATCGATGTGGAGACCGAGATAGCGCGCGCCCGGAGGGTTTTGGACCACCTCGCGGAACGGCGGGTGGACGCGTATTCGGCCGCGGGACGGGATCGGCCATGCGCGTCGCACTGATCACGTACTCGACCAAACCCCGTGGCGGGGTGGTGCACACCCTGAACCTCGCCGAAGCGCTGGCCGGTCTGGGCGTCGCCGTCACCGTCTGGTCACTGGCCAGGCAGGGCGACACCGGGTTCTTCCGCGACGTGGACCCCGCGGTGGAACTGCGCCTGCTCGGATTCCCGGACCGCCCCGGCGAGACGGTCACCGACCGCATCGTGCGCTCGATCGACACCCTGCACAGTCACTTCACCCCGGCGGCGTACGACATCGTGCACGCGCAGGACTGCATCAGCGCCAACGCCGTCGGCCCCTGCATCCGCACCATCCACCATCTCGACGAGTTCACCACCCCGATCCTGGCCCGCTGCCACGAGCGAGCCGTCGTGGAGCCGTACGCCCGGATCTGCGTGTCGGCCGCCGTCGCGGCCGAGGTGGCCGCAGGCTGGGGATTGCACCCCACCGTGATCCCCAACGGGGTGCGCGCCGACCGCTTCGTCGCCGCCGCCGCGGCCGTGCAGGACCAGCGCAGATGGCGCGACCAACTGGGCCGCTACGTGCTGGCCGTCGGCGGGATCGAACCCCGCAAAGGCACCCTCGACCTGCTGGAGGCCTACCATCTGCTCCGACGGCGGCACGCCGACCTCACGCTGGTGATCGCCGGCGGCGAGACGCTGTTCGACTACCGCGACTACCGCGCCCGGTTCGACCGGCGCTGCGCCGAGCTGGGGGTGCAACCGGTCGTCCTCGGCGCCGTTCCCGACGCGGACCTGCCGAGCCTGGTGGCCGCCTCGGAGGTCTTCGCGTTCCCGTCGGTCAAGGAGGGCTTCGGGCTGGCCGCGATGGAGGCCCTGGCAGCCGGCCGCCCGGTGGTGGCACGCGAACTCCCGGTTCTGCGTGAGGTTTTCGGCGACACCGTGCGTTACGCCGCCGACGTCGAGGGCTTCGCGGCGGAGCTCGCCGCCGCGCTCGGCGGGACGACGCGGGCCGAGGCGGGTCGGGCACTGGCCGAATCCATGACCTGGGAGGCCGCGGCGCGGGCCCATCTGGCCTTCTACGCCGCACACCCGGCCCCGAGGGCAGCGGTGCCATGATGGTCGGGTGACACGAGTCCGGGGCCGGATCTGGCGCGATGGTCAACCCACCGACGACTTCCGGTTCTCGGCGATCTCGGAGTGCCTGTGCTCGGACAACACCCTGGTGTGGTGCGACATCTACGACCCCGACCACGAGATCCTGTCGGAGCTGGCCCGGGAACTGAACCTGAACACCTGGGCGGTCGAGGACGCACTCGCCGACGTGGAGCGCACCAAGGCCGTCACCTACCGAACCCACACGTTCTTCACGGCCTACGGCGTGACCGTGAAAGATCCCCCGCCGCAGTCCTACTCCGACTCGGCACTGGAGAAGCACCGGGTCTCGGCCTTCGTGCTGCCGCGCGGCCTGATCACGGTGCGACTGTCGGACCGGTTCGACATCGATGAGGTGTCCCGGCGGTTCGACGAACTCGGCGGCCAGGAGTACGGCGTCGGGTCGCTGGTGCACGGCCTGCTCGACGTGATCGTCGACGGGCACTTCAACGCGGTGCAGGTGCTCGACGACGGGATCGAGGCTCTGGAGGACGTCCTGTTCGACGGTGTTGCACCCGGAAAAGACTTTCAGCACAGGACTTTTCAGCTGCGCAAGGATCTGGTCGCATTGCGCCGGGTGGTCCTGCCGATGCGGGAGGTGGTGTTGGCGATCCAGCATCGCCGATGGGACTCCAACGCCACCGGCGAACTCGATCCGCTCTACGCCGACCTCTACGACCACGTGCAGCGCGCCTCGGAGTGGACCGAGTCGCTGCGCGACATGGTCACCGCGGTGTTCGAGACGAGCCTCTCGCTGCAGGACGCCCGACTGAACACCGTGATGAAGAAGCTCACCGGATGGGCGGCGATCGTCGCCGTGCCGACCGCGATCACCGGTTTCTACGGCCAGAACGTCGACTACCCGGGCATCGACACGTTCGGCGGCTTCATCACCAGCAGCGCGGTGATCGTGGTGTTCGTCGTGCTCCTGTACTGGCTGTTCAGGAAGCGGGACTGGATCTAGCGGCCAGCGTCCCGACCACCGAGCGTCCCGACCGGTACACCACGGAGAAGCCGCCCTCGGCATCGGTCAGCGTCGACGTGTCGAAGTCGCCGCCCCAGCCCCGGTAGGACAGCGTGAAATCGCCTATCCGGCAACTGAATCGGGGCACCTTGTGCCAGGCGGCGGGCTGGCCGGCCGCGGTGAGGCCGGCGACCAGGCCCTGCTGGGCGGCGTCGCGCCAGTGCTCGGAGACCACCGGGCGGGCGGCCGCCACGTTGTAGGCGATCGTGACATCGCCTGCGGCATAGACGTTGTGGGCCGAGGTGCGCATGTGTTCGTCGGCGACCACCCGGCCCTGCCGAGTGGCCAGCCCCGCACCGGTGGCCAGCCGGATGTCGGGGCGGACACCGGTGGCGGCGACGACGACGTCGCCGTCGACCCTGTTCCCCGGCGTCAGCGTCACGCCGGTGTCGTCGACCGCGGCCACCGTCGTCGACAGCAGCACCCGCACCCCGGCGTCGGAGAGCATCTCGGCGACCCGCTTGCCAACCTCGACCCCGAACCGGCGTTGCAGCGGCGCCGATTCGGGCACCACCAGGGTGGTGGCCGCCCCCAGCGCGGCCAGCTGGGACGCGGCCTCGCACCCCACTAGCCCGCCGCCGATCACCACCGCGCTCTCGGCGTACCGGGCCGCCATCTTCAGCGCGACGGCGTCGGCGAGGGAACGCAACCGCTGCGCGCAGTGCCCACCGGGCACGGTCAACGGCACCGCGGTCGAGCCGGGCGCCAGCACCAGATGCCAGTACGGGTAGCGCGCACCCCCGGCGGTGACCACCTCCTGGGCGTCGACGTCGATGTGCTCGGCGGTGATGCCCAGCACCAGGTCGATGTCGTGGCGGCGGAACCAGCCGGCGCTGTGCAGGTCCAGGTCGGGGTGGCCGCCGCCGAGGAACTCCTTGCTCAGCGGCGGCTTCGCGTACGGCAGCGCCGGGTCCGCCGACAGGATGCGCACGGGAATACGGGGATGCCTGCGGCGGAAGGTCTCGGCCGCGCTGACGCCCGCGGGTCCACTTCCGATGGCCAGGAATCCGGGTGCCACCATGGGCAGCGGATACCCGCAGGCCTGCGGTCCAATCCGGGCCTGCGCGCGTGCGGGGTCGTCGTGGGTGTCGGGGAGCTGTCGTAGTCTGACCGCACGATGGGGTTGCACCTGCACCGGGCCGAGCGCACCGACCTGTTGGCCGACGGCCTGGGTGCGATGCTGGCCGATCCACCGGCCGATCCGTTCGCCGAGGATCTCGTGCTGGTGTCCGCACGGGGCACCGAACGCTGGCTCAGCCAGCGGCTCTCCCACGTCCTCGGCCGCGGCACCGGCCAGGACGGGATCTGCGCGGGCGTCACGTTCCGGCACCCACGCTCGCTGATCGCGGAGCTGACCGGCACCGACAAGGACGACCCGTGGTCACCCGAGGCGATGGTGTGGCCGCTGCTGACCGTCATCGACAACTGTGTCGGCGAACCGTGGTGCGCCACGCTGGCCGGCCACCTCGGCCACTTCGCCGACGGCGAGGAGAGGTCGCTGCGGCAGGGCAGGCGCTATGCCGTGGCGCGCCGCCTCGCCGGGCTGTTCGACTCCTATGCCAGGCAGCGTCCGCACCTGCTGATCGACTGGATCGACGGCCGCGACGGCGACCTCGACGACGACCTGCTGTGGCAGCCGAAGCTCTACCGCGCACTGCTGGCCGCCGTTGACGCCGACCCGCCGCACCACCGCCACGCGGCCGCCGTGGCCCGGCTCCGGGAGGGGCCGTGCGCGTTGCCGGAGCGGCTGTCTCTGTTCGGCCACACCCGGCTGCCGGTCACCGAGATCGAACTGCTCGACGCGCTGAGCACCCATCACGAGCTGCACCTGTGGCTGCCGCACCCCAGCGCCCGGCTGTGGAACGCCCTCGGCGACGTCCGCGGCGTGGTGCGCCGCCGCGCGGACACCTCCCACCGGGAGGTCGGCCATCCGCTGCTGGCCACGCTGGGCCGCGACCTGCGCGAGTTGCAGCGCGCGCTGCCGACCGGGGCGCAGACCGACGAGAGCCTCGGCCCGGTCGAGCGCCCCGACAGCCTGCTGGGCTGGCTGCAGTCCGACATCGGCGCCGATTCGGTTCGCCCACAAGGCCGTACCCCCGACCCCGGGGACCGGTCGGTGCAGGTCCACAGCTGCCACGGCGCGGCCCGGCAGGTGGACGTGCTGCGTGAGGTGCTGCTGGGTCTGCTCGCCGACGATCCCACGCTGGAACCGCGCGACATCCTGGTGATGTGTCCCGACATCGAGACCTACGCGCCGTTGATCGTCGCCGGATTCGGCCTCGGCGACGTCGTCACCGGCGCCCATCCCGCGCACCGGTTGCGCGTCAAGCTCGCCGACCGGGCCCTGACCCAGACCAACCCGCTGCTGGGGGTGGCCCGGCAACTGCTCGGATTGGCCGGGGGGCGGGCCACCGCCGGTGAGGTGCTCAACCTCGCCGAGGCCGCGCCGGTCCGGTCCCGGTTCGGGTTCTCCGACGACGACCTCGACACGATGGGCGACTGGGTGCGCGAGTCGAACATCCGCTGGGGCTTCGACCGGGACCACCGCCACCCCTACGGCGTCGACTTCCTGCAAAACACCTGGCGGTTCGGTATCGACCGGGTGCTGGCCGGGGTGGCGATGTCCGAGGATTCCCGAGCCTGGCTGGACACCACGCTGCCGCTGGACGACGTGGGCAGCAATCGGGTCGAGCTCGCCTGGCTGGCCGAATACGTCGACCGCTTGCACCGCACGGTCGAATCACTCTCGGGCGCAGCGCCGGTGAGCACCTGGGTGCAGCGGCTCTTCGACGGCCTGGACGCGCTGACCGCGGTGTCGGATGCCGACCTGTGGCAGGTCAGCCAGGTGCAGCGTGAGCTCAACGACATCCTGGCCGCCGCGGGCACGCATGCAGGCACCGAGTTGCGGCTGTCCGACGTCAAGGCGCTGCTCGACCGCCATCTCGCGGGCCTGGCCGACCCGGGCCAACTTCCGCACCGGCACGCTGACCGTCTGCACCATGGTGCCGATGCGTTCGGTCCCGCACCGGGTGGTCTGCCTGGTCGGCCTCGACGACGGCGTGTTCCCTCGGATCGGCGTGGTCGACGGCGACGACGCGCTGGCGCGCGACCCGAGGACCGGTGAGCGCGACATCCGTTCCGAGGACCGGCAACTGCTGCTCGATGCGATCGGCTCGGCCACCGAGAAGCTGGTGATCACCTATACCGGCGCCAACGAGGTCAGCGGTCAGCGGATGCCGCCCGCGGTGCCGGTCGTCGAACTGCTCGACACCCTCGACGTCACCACCGCGGTCCCGGTCCGCGACCGGGTGCTCGTCGAGCATCCGTTGCAGCCGTTCGACATCGACAACGTCACGCCCGGGAAGCTCGGCATGCCTGCGGGGCAGCCGTTCACGTTCGACCCGACCACGCTGACCGCCGCGCGGGTGGCGGCCGGGCACCGCGACCCGCGGCCCGGCCTGCTCGGCGCGCCGCTGCCCGCCCCGGCGCCTGCCGACGTCGCGCTCGACGAGCTGATCGGCTTCTTCAAGGATCCGGTGAAGGGTTTCTTCCGGGCGCTGGACTACACGCTGCCGTGGGACGTCGACGCGATCGACGACGCGATGCCGGTGGAGATCGACGCGCTGGCGGAGTGGAAGATCGGCGACCGCATGCTCGAGGACATGCTGCGCGGGATGACCGCGGCCCAAGCGCAGCAGGCCGAATGGCGCCGCGGCTCGTTGCCGCCGGGGCGGCTCGGCTGGCGCAAGGCGCAGCAGATCGCGGCCCGGTCGGGTGCGCTGGCGGCGGTGGCGCAGCGGCACCGCGGCCCCGACCCGCGGGCCGTCGACGTCGACGTCCCGATCGCACCGGCGCGGCGGGTCGCCGGCACGGTACCGAGGTTGTACGGCGACCGGCTGGTGGCCGTGACGTACTCGAAGCTCGACGGCAGGCACCTGCTGGAGTCGTGGATTCGTCTGGTGGCGTTGACCGCTCACCATCCCGGGACGGAGTGGACCGCGGTGTGCATCGGCCGGGGCGCCCGAGACGGCGACGTCCGGCAACGGCTGCTGGGCCCGCCGGACTCGGCCGCCGAGGTGCTGGCCGACCTGGTCGCGATGTACGACGCGGGCCGCCGCGCGCCGATCCCGTTGCCGCCCAAGACGTCCTATGCCTGGGCCGAGACGGAGCACCGCCGGGGTGCGCCCAGCCGCGAGGCAGGCTGGAAGTGGAAGTCGGGCCGCTACCCGGGCGAGGATCAGGATCGCGCCCACGTCAGGGTGTGGGGCCCGCACTTCCCGCTGTCCGGTCTGGTCGAGGCAGGCCTGCCCGACTACGCCGCGCGGTTGTGGTCGCCGATGCTGCGCGCCGAGAGGAACCCCGAGTGACGGAGCCGTTCGACCTGCTCGGCCCGCTTCCGGCGGCGAAGACCACCACCGTGCTGGAGGCCAGCGCGGGCACCGGCAAGACGTTCGCGCTCGCCGGTCTGGTCACCCGGTATGTCGCCGAGGGTGTGGCCACCCTGGACCAGATGCTGCTCATCACGTTCGGCCGCGCCGCCAGCCAGGAGCTTCGCGAACGGGTGCGCGCACAGATCGTGGATGCGGTAAGGGCTTTCGACGATCCGGACGGCGCGACGGGCAACGAGATCATCGCGCATCTGCTCGACGGCACCGCCGAGGAACTGGTCGAGCGCAGACAGCGGCTGCGTGACGCGCTGGCCGGTTTCGACGCCGCGACCATCGCGACCACCCACCAGTTCTGTCAGCTGGTGTTGCGCTCGCTCGGCGTGGCCGGGGACACCGACTCCGGGGTCGAGCTGGTCGACAGCCTCGACGACCTGGTGACCGAGATCGTCGACGACCTGTACCTCGCCCATTTCGGCCAGCAGCGCGACGAGCCGCTGCTGACCTACGACGCCGCGCTGAACCTGGCCCGCGAGGTGGTGCGCAACGCGCACACCGAGTTACGGCCCGCCGACCCCGCTCCCGGCTTCGACCCGCATGTGCGGGTGCAGTTCGCCCAGGCGGTGTGCGCCGAGCTGGAGACCCGCAAGCGCCGGCTCGGCATCCTGCACTACGACGACCTGCTGTCCCGGTTGGCCGACGCGCTGGAGTCGCCGGACTCGGCGGCCAGGGCGCGGATGCGGCAGCGCTGGTCGATCGTGATGGTCGACGAGTTCCAGGACACCGACCCGGTGCAGTGGCAGGTGATCGACCGCGCGTTCAGCGGGCACTGCACGGTGATCCTGATCGGCGACCCGAAGCAGGCGATCTATGCGTTCCGCGGCGGCGACATCGTCACCTACCTGCACGCCGCGTCGACCGCCGGTGAGCAGAAGACGCTGGCCACCAACTACCGCAGCGACGGTCCGCTGGTCGACAGCCTGCAGGCGGTGATGCGCGGTGCCCGGCTCGGCGACCCGCGCATCGTGGTGCACCCGGTCGAGGCCCACCACCGCACGCACCGGTTGCAGGGCGCGCCGCACAACGCGCCGTTCCGGCTCCGGGTGGTCCGCCGGGACCAGTTCGGCACCCGCCCCGACAAGCCCATCCCGATCGACAGGCTGCGCAGGCACATCCCGACGGACCTCGCCGCCGACGTCTCGTCGCTGCTCGCCGGCGGGGCGACGTTCTGCGACCGGCCGCTGCAGCCCGGCGACGTCGCGGTGATCGTGGAGAGCCACCGCGACGGCCACGCCTGTTTCGACGCACTCACCACCGCAGGTATCCCGGCGGTCTACACCGGGGACTCCGATGTGTTCTCCTCCCCCGCCGCCGACGACTGGCTGTGCCTGCTGGAGGCGTTCGACCAGCCGCACCGGTCCGGCCTGGTGCGCGCCGCGGCCACCACGATGTTCTTCGGCGAGACCGCCGAGACGCTGGCCGCGCACGACGACACGCTGACCGACCGGATCGCCGAGACTCTGCGTCAGTGGGCCGATTTCGCACGGGACCGCGGCGTGGCGGCGGTGTTCGAGGCCGCGCAGCTGGGCGGTATGGGTGAGCGGGTGCTGTCCTGGGTGGACGGCGAGCGGCACATGACCGACCTGGCGCACCTGACCCAGATCCTGCACGCCACCGCCCACCGCGAGCACTTCGGCCTGCCCGCGCTGCGGGACTGGCTGCGCACCCAGCGCGAGGAACGCAACGGTGCGGTCGAACGCAACCGCCGGCTCGACAGCGACGCGGCGGCGGTGCAGATCATGACGGTGTGGGTGAGCAAGGGACTGCAGTTCCCGGTGGTGTACCTGCCGTTCGCGTTCAACCGCAACATCCAGACCCGCGACGTGGTGACGTTCCACGACGGGGACGTCCGCTGCCTGCACATCGGCGGCGAGCTCAGCCCCGATCACGCCGCCGCCCAGGCGCAGGGCCGGCGCGAGGCCGCCGGCGACGACGTCCGGCTCACCTATGTCGCGTTGACGCGCGCACAGTCCCAGGTGGTCGCGTGGTGGGCGCCGTCCAACGACGAACCCAACGGCGGACTGTCCCGGCTGCTGCGCGGGCGCCGCCCCGGCCAGGACGTGGTGCCGGATCGCTGTGACCCGCCCCGGATCGACGACGCCGACGCGATGGCGCTGCTGCGCGCGTGGTCCGACGCGGGCGGCCCCGCCCTCGAGGAGTCGGTCATCGCCCCGCCACGTGCGGTCGAACTGCCCGCTCCGCCCGAGGATCTGGACGTCCGGCACTTCCACCGGCGCATCGACACGTCGTGGCGGCGGACGTCGTACTCGGGCCTCATCCGCGCCGCCGAATCCGACGAGAGCGGCGGGGTGAGCAGCGAACCGGAGGTCGTCGAGCTGGACGACGAGGCCGGCGAGGTCCCGGTCCACGAGTCCCCCGCGGCCGGCGAGCAGGTGCCGTCCCCGATGGCCGACCTGCCGATGGGCGCCAAGTTCGGCACGCTGGTGCACGCGGTGCTGGAGACCGCCGACCCGTTCGCCGCCGACCTGGCCGCCGAACTGGAGACGGCGATCGCCGAGCATTCGGTGTGGTGGCCGGTCGACGTGCCGCCGGCCGAGTTGGCGGCCGCGCTGGTGCCGATGCACGACACTCCGCTGGGACCGCTGGCCCCCGGCGTGACGCTGCGCGACATCGGGCTGCGGGACCGGTTGCGGGAGATGGAGTTCGAGTTTCCGCTGGCCGGCGGCGACCGGCGGGCCGACGCGCCGCCGATCTCGCTGGCCGATGTCGGCCGGCTGCTGGCCCGGCATCTGCCCGCACACGACCCGCTGGCCCGCTACGCCGAACGGCTGACCGGCAGCGCGCTGGCCGGGCAGTCGCTGAAGGGCTACCTCAACGGCTCGCTGGACGCGGTGCTGCGGGTCGGCGGCCGGTACCTGGTCGTCGACTACAAGACCAACTGGCTCGGCGATCCGGCCCGCCCGCTGACGGCCGCCGACTACACCCCGGCCCGGCTGACCGAGGCGATGCTGCATTCGGACTATCCGCTCCAGGCGCTGCTGTATTGCGTTGTGCTGCACAGGTTTCTGCGCTGGCGGCAACCCGGCTACCAGCCCGGCGAGCATCTGGGCGGCGTGCTGTACCTGTTCGTGCGCGGCATGTGCGGCCCGGACACCCCGGTGATCGACGGCCATCCCGCGGGCGTCTTCAGCTGGCAGCCCCCGGCCGCGCTGATCGAGGCGCTGTCGGACCTGCTGGACGCGGGTGCGGCGGCATGAGCATCGACGCGTTCGCCGAGCTGTTCGAGCCCGCGGATCTGCATGTGGCACAACGGTTGACCGCACTGGGGAAAGACGACGACCACCGGGTGGCGCTGGCCGTCGCGTTCGCGGTGCGCGCGCTGCGCGGCGGGTCGGTGTGCGTCGACCTCTCCACCGTCGCCGCCACGGCCGGCATGCCGGAGCTGCCATGGCCGTCGCCGGAGCAGTGGTCGGCGGCGGTGCGGGCCAGCCCGCTGGCCGAGGAGCAGGTGCTGCGCCTGCACGGTGACCTGCTCTATCTCGACCGCTACTGGCGGGAGGAACAGCAGGTGTGCGACGACGTGCTGGCCCTGCTGGCCGCGCCGCCGCGCCATCCGGTCCCGGGGGTCGGGCGGCTGTTCCCCGACGGCTGGGAGGAGCAGCGCGACGCGGCGGAAGTCGCTCTGCGGCAGTCACTGACGGTGCTCACCGGCGGGCCCGGCACCGGCAAGACCACGACCGTGGCGCGGCTGCTGGCCGCGATCGCCGAGCAGGCCGAGATCGCGGGCGGCGCGCCGCCGCGGATGGCGCTGGCCGCACCCACCGGCAAGGCGGCCGCCCGGTTGCAGGACGCGGTCGCCGACGAGGTGGGCCGACTCGACCCGGTCGACCGGACCCGGCTGGCGGGGCTGCGGGCCACCACGCTGCACCGGCTGCTGGGCAGCAGGCCGGGGACGTCGTCGCGGTTCCGTCATCACCGCGACAACCGTCTGCCGCACGACGTGATCGTCGTCGACGAGACCTCGATGGTGTCGCTGACGATGATGGCCCGGCTGCTGGAGGCGGTGCGCCCCGATGCGCGGCTGCTGTTCGTCGGTGATCCCGACCAGCTGGCCTCGGTCGACGCCGGCGCCGTGCTGGCCGACCTGGTGGAGGGCCTGGGCGACGCGGGGGTCGTCGAGCTCACCACCCCGCACCGCTACGGCGCGGCGATCGGCGCGCTGGCCCAGGCGATCCGCGCCGGGGACGCCGACGCCGCGGTGCAGTTGCTCGGGGCCGGCGGGGACGCGGTCGGGTGGCTGGACACCGGCGATCCGTCCGCCGTGCTGCGCGCGCCGCTGACCGCGCGGGCCGAGGCGCTGCGCCGGGCCGCGCTGCTGGGCGACGGGCCCGCCGCACTGGACGTGCTGGACGGTCACCGGCTGCTGTGCGCGCACCGGCGCGGGCCGTTCGGGGTGGCGCACTGGAACCGTCAGGTCGAGCGCTGGCTGGCCGAGGCGACGGGCCAGCCGGTGTGGGCGCAGTGGTATCCGGGGCGGCCGCTGCTGGTGACCGCCAACGACTACGGGCTGGGCGTGTACAACGGCGACACGGGCGTGGTGGTGGCCTCCCCGGACGGGCTGCGCGCCCACGTCGGCGCGCAGCGGTTCGCGCCCGGCCGGCTCGGCGAGGTCGACACGATGTTCGCGATGACCATCCACAAGAGCCAGGGCAGCCAGGCCGACGAGGTCACCGTGCTGTTGCCGCCGCCGGATTCGCGGCTGCTGACCCGCGAGCTGTTCTACACCGCGGTCACCCGCGCCAAGAAGCGCGTGCAGGTGGTCGGGACCGAGGACGCCGTGCGCGCGGCGATCGGCCGGCGCGCCACCCGCGCCTCGGGCCTGGCCCAGCGCCTGCGCACCCGCCCCTGACCGCCGACCAGACCCCCGCCGAAATCGCATTCCACGCGGCCTGTTCTCGACTTTTCGCGACGCAGATGCAATCTCGGCAGGTGACGGTGTGCTGAACCCGCCGCCGCGCAGGTACCGATCGTCACCGAAGAGTCGCTATTTTGTCGGTGAGCCGATCAGGGCTCGGAGCCAACCGGAAGAGATCGTTGACATATGCGAGTTGACGGGCGGGACGTCGCTGTCTCGGGCAGCCTTCTGCAACCGTTGACCCGCCGGACCAACGACATCGTGCGGTTGGCGGTGTCGGGGGTGTTCCTCGTCGTGGTGGTCACCAGCTCGCTGATCACCCGATATGAGTGGGAGGCGCTGGAGCGGTCGATCTCCGAGATCGTCGGCGTGCTCAGCCCCGCACAGTCCAACACCGTCTATCTGATCTACGGCGTCACGATCCTGGCGTTGCCGTTCATCATCCTGATCGGGCTGATCGTGTCGAGGCAGTGGAAGCTGCTCGGCGCGTATGCCGCGGCGGGGCTCATCGCGATCCTGGCGCTGTCGATCACCGGCAACGGCATCGCGGCCCCGCGGTGGCATCTGGACCTCAGCGAACGCCTCGACACCGTGCTGTCGCAGTTCCTCGACGACCCGCGCTGGATCGCGATGCTGGCCGCGGTGCTGACGGTCTCGGGGCCGTGGCTGCCCGGCCGGTGGCGGCGCTGGTGGTGGGCACTGCTGCTGGCGTTCGTCCCGATCCATCTGGTGGTCAGCGCCGTCGTCCCGGCCCGCTCGCTGCTCGGCCTGGCGGTCGGGTGGTTCGTCGGCGCGCTGGTGGTGCTGGTGGTCGGGACACCCGCGCTCGAGGTGCCGCTGGACGGGGCGGTCCGCGCGATGGCCCGCCGCGGTTTCCCGGCCACGACGCTGAAGGTGGTGCGCCCGGCCGGGCAGGGTCCGCTGGTGCTCGACGCGACCGAGGCGGCGACCGGCGCCGACGCCGAACCGGGGACCGCGATCGTCGAGCTGTACGGCCCGCACCAACGCGGCGGCGGCTTCCTGCGCCAGTTCTGGGGCAAGCTGCGGCTGCGCGACAGCGAGACCGCGCCGCTGCAGACCTCGATGCGCCGCGCGGTCGAACACCGTGCGCTGATGGCGCTGGCCATCGGCAACCTCGGGATGGCCAACACCTCCCCGATCGCGGTGGCGACACTGGAACGCGGCTGGACGGTGTACGCGCACAAGCCGGCCCGGGGCACCCCGCTCGAGGACTGCGCCGGCGCCACCCCGGTCGCCCGCGTGTGGGACTCGCTGGGCGTGCTGCACAGCCAGCAGATCTCGCACGGAGACCTGCGCTGCAAGTCGATCACGGTGGTCGACGGCACCCCACAGTTCGGCGGCTTCACCCACGCCGAGTACGGCGCGTCGGACGCGCACCTGCACACCGACATCGCGCAGCTGCTGCTGACCACCTCGCATCTGTACGGCGTCGACAAGGCCGTCGCCGCGGCGATCACCGTGTTCGGCTTCGAGCAGGTGCTCGCGGCGTCGCGGCGGCTGACCAAGACCGCGCTGCCCAAACGCGTGCGGCAGTCGGTGCCCGAAGCGGGCACGGTGATGTCGGCGGTCCGCGACGAGGTGAAGAACCAGACCGGCGCCGAGCAGATCAAGACCGCGACGATCACCCGGTTCACCCGCAACCAGCTGATCCAGATGGTGCTGCTGGTCGCGCTGGTCTACGTCGCGTACCCGTTCATCAGCTCGGTGCCGGTGTTCTTCGCCGAGCTGCGGTCGGCCAACTGGTGGTGGGCGCTGGCCGGGTTGGGGGTCTCGGCGCTGAAGTACCTGGGTGCGGCGGCAGCGCTGTGGGCGTGCGCCGACCGGCTGGTCAGTTTCCGCAACCTGACCATCATGCAGGTGGCCAACACGTTCGCCGCGACGACGACGCCCGCCGGGGTGGGCGGGCTCGCGCTGAGCACCCGGTTCCTGCAGAAGGGCGGACTGGGCGCGCTGCGGGCCACCACGGCGGTGGCGCTGCAGCAGTCGGTCCAGGTGATCACCCACATCACGCTGCTGATCTTCTTCAGCACACTGGTGGGCGTCTCGGCGGACCTGTCGCGGTTCGTGCCGGGCGCGACGGTGCTGTATCTGATCGCCGGTGCCGCGCTCGGCGCGGTCGGGATCTTCCTGTTCGTGCCCAAGCTGCGGCACTGGCTCGCCACCGCGGTGCGGCCGCGGCTGCAGGAGGTGGTCAACGACCTGGTGGCGCTGGCCCGCGAACCCGCCGGCTGGCGCTGATCGTGATCGGTTGCGCGGCAACCACACTCGGCGGCGCGCTGGCGCTGTGGGCGAGCATCGAGGCGTTCGGCGGTGACGCCAGCTTCGTCACCGTCACGATCGTCACGATGATCGGCGGGACGCTGGCGTCGGCGGCCCCCACCCCCGGCGGCGTCGGCGCGGTCGAGGCCGCACTGATCGGCGGGCTGGCCGCCTTCGGGGTGCCTGCCGGCGTCGCGGTGCCCGCGGTGCTGCTCTACCGGATTCTGACGTGCTGGCTACCGGTGTTCATCGGCTGGCCGATCATGCGCTGGCTCACCCGCAGGGACATGATCTAGACGACGGTTGCACGGCCACCTCCGAGCAGACAGCATCGTGGGATGGCGCGGGGATCAGAGGCAGCACAGACCCAGCGGGCCGTCGAGGATTCCGAGTTCGCCGGACTGGCCCACGCCCACGGCCGCGCCGACATCCTGGCCGCCCTGCACACCACACCGGAGGGTCTGGATTCCGCCGACGCGGCGGCCCGGCTCGCCGCCACCGGTCCCAATCGGCTCCCCGAGCCGCCGCGGCGCTCGCCGCTGAAACGCTTCCTGGCGCAGTTCAACAACGTGCTGATCTACGTGCTGATCGCGGCCGCCGTCCTGAAGGCCATCCTGGGCGACTGGATCGACGCCGCGGTGATCGGCGCGGTCGCGGTGATCAACAGCGTCGTCGGCTATCTGCAGGAGGGCAAGGCGGAGCAGGCGCTCGACAGCATCCGCGCGATGCTGTCGGTGTCGGCCCGGGTGCGCCGCGACGGGCGTTGGGTCGACGTGGACGCCGAGACGCTGGTGCCCGGCGACGTGGTGCGCATCGGGTCCGGAGACCGCATCCCGGCTGATCTGCGCCTGCTCGAGGTGAACAACCTGCAGGTGGAGGAATCGGCGTTGACCGGTGAGTCGGTGCCGGCGGCCAAGAACGTCACCCGCGTCGACTTCGACGCCGGAATCGGCGACCGCACGTCGATGGTGTATTCCGGGACCATCGTGGCGGCAGGCACCGGCGTCGGGGTGGTCACCGCGACCGGCACGGCCACCGAGATCGGGCGCATCCAGACGCTGATCACCGAGGTCGAGACCATCGACACCCCGCTGACCCGCAAACTGGCGCAGTTCGGCAGGCAGCTGTCGGTGCTGATCCTGGTGATGGCAGCGGTGATGTTGGTGGTGGGCCGGCTGCGCTACCAGTTCTCCATCGAGGAGCTGATCTCCGCGGCCATCGGGTTCGCGGTGGCGGCCATCCCGGAGGGCCTGCCCGCGGTGGTCACGGTGACGCTGGCGCTGGGCGTGCAGCAGATGGCGCGCCGCCGCGCGATCACCCGCAAGCTGCCCGCGGTCGAGGCACTCGGATCGGTCACCGTGATCTGCTCGGACAAGACCGGCACCCTGACCCAGAACGAGATGACGGTGCGCAGCGTGGTCACCGCCCGGCACCGCTACGCCGTCACCGGCGCCGGCTACGCCCCCGACGGCAACCTCGAACTCGACGGCGTCGCCGCGAGGCTGGCCGACCACCCGGACCTGACCGAGGTGGTCGTCACGATGGCGCTGTGCAACGACGCCCGGCTCACCGAGACCGACGGCCGCTGGCAGCTGGTCGGCGAACCCACCGAGGGCGCGCTGCGCGCGCTGGCCCGCAAAGCGGGGGTGGACGCGCCGATGAACCGGATCGCCGAGATCCCGTTCGAGTCGGCGCACAAGTTCATGGTCACCCTCGACGAGGCGCCCGACGGCGCGCGGTGGCTGCACGTCAAGGGCGCCCCGGACCGTCTGCTGGACCGCTCGGCCACCCAGCTGCGCGCCGGGGTGGCCGAACCGCTGGACCGCGACTTCTGGGACGGCTGGGTGGACACGCTCAGCGGTCAGGGGCTCCGCGTCCTCGCCGCGGCCCGGCGCCCGGCGGGCACCGGGGACGAGATCGCGTTCGACGACGTCGATTCCGGCCTGGAGTTCCTCGGCCTGGCCGGGATCGTCGATCCGCCCCGCCCCGAGGCGGTCGACGCGATCGCCAACTGCCACAGCGCCGGCATCCGGGTGAAGATGATCACCGGCGACCACGTCGGCACCGCGCGGGCGATCGCCCGGGAGATGGGCATCGTCGACCGGCCGGACCCGCCCGCGCTGACCGGGTCCGACCTGCAGGCGATGAGTCAGCCGCGGCTGCGCGAGGTGGTCGGCGAGGTCGACATCTATGCCCGCACCAGCCCGGAGCACAAGCTGCGCATCGTCAGCGCGCTGCAGGCCGAAGGCAACGTCGTCGCGATGACCGGCGACGGTGTCAACGACGCTCCGGCGCTGACCCGGGCCGACATCGGGGTGGCGATGGGCATCAAGGGCACCGAGGCGACCAAGGAGGCCGCCGGGATCGTGCTGGCCGACGACAACTTCGCCACGATCGAGAAGGCGGTGGAAGAGGGCAGGCGGATCTACGACAACATCCGCAAGTCGGTGCTTTTCCTGTTGCCCGCCAACGGTTCCCAGTCGTTGGTCATTCTCGTCGCGGTCCTGTTCGGCTTCGCGCTGCCGCTGCAGCCGGTGCAGATCCTGTGGGTCAACCTGGTGACCGGGGTGACGCTGGCGCTGGCGCTGGTGTTCGAGGACGCCGAGGAGGGGTTGATGAACCGGCCCCCGCGGCCGGCCGAGCAGCCGGTGGTGCGACTGGCCGACGTGTCGATGATCGCTCTGGTGTCGGTGCTGGTGGCCGGCGCCGCGCTGGCGCTGTTCTTCCTCGGCCGTACCGGGGGCTATCCGCAGGCGGTGGCCCAGACCGCCGCGGTGAACATGCTGGCCATGGGCCAGTTCGCGTATCTGTTCAACTGCCGGTTCCTGACCGGGTCGAGCCTGCGCAGGTCCGCGTTGCGGGGCAACCCGTGGGTGTGGCGGACGGGCGCGGCGCTGCTGGTGCTGCAGCTGCTGTTCATCTACACGCCGCTACTGAACTCGTGGTTCCATTCCGCGCCGATCGGCTGGGAGAGCTGGGCGGTGGCGCTGGGCTTCTCGGTGCTGATCTTCCTGGTCGTGGAGGTCGCCAAGGCCGTCGGGCGCCGCCTCGGCTACTGACCGGCGCGGCCGTCCTTCGGTTCACCGTGACGCAAACCCGTGAACGTCGCCGTGGCAGCGGGCAGGATCCCGCGGTGACCTGTGCCCGGCGCTGCGCGCGCTGCGACACGGGATGCATTACCCGCAACACGTCTTAGGAGCACGAATGAGCCTGCAACTGCACTGGTTTCTCCCGACCTACGGAGACAGCCGGCTGATCGTCGGGGGCGGGCACGGCACGCCGGCCGGATCGGCCAGCGGTGACCGGGATGCGTCCATCGACTACCTCGGCTCGATCGTGCGCGCTGCCGAGACGTTCGGTTTCACCGGGGCGCTCATCCCGACCGGCGCGTGGTGCGAGGACGCGTTCATCACCGCCGCGCTGCTGGCCAGGGAGACGACGTCGCTGGCGTTCCTGGTGGCGTTCCGGCCGGGATTGGTCAGCCCGACGCTGTCCGCGCAGATGGCGGCCACGTTCGCCCGGCACGCACCCGGGCGCCTGCTGCTCAACGTGGTGGTCGGCGGCGAGGCGCACGAACAGCGCGCGTTCGGGGACCACCTCGACAAGGACGGCCGCTACGCGCGCGCCGACGAGTTCCTCGACGTGGTCCGCCGGCTGTGGGACGGGCAGACGGTGACGCACGCGGGCGAGCACATCCAGATCGAGGAGGCCGCGATTCCGACGCTGCCGGATCCGGTGCCGCCGTTGTACTTCGGCGGCAGCTCGGCCGCGGCCGGCCCGGTGGCAGCGCGGCATGCCGACGTATATCTGACCTGGGGTGAGCCGCCTGCTGCGGTGGCCGAGAAGATCGAGTGGATCCGGCGGCTCGCGGCCAAGCAGGGCAGGCAGATCAGGTTCGGCATCAGGTTGCACGTGATCACCCGCGACACCGCAGGCGAAGCCTGGACGCAGGCCGACAAGCTGATCGGCGCACTGGACGAGGAGACCGTGCGCAACGCGCAGGCGGGTCTGGGCCGCAGCGAGTCCGAGGGACAGAAGCGCATGCTGGCCCTGCACGAGGCGCACCGCGCCGAGGGCAGCTGGCACGACGCACGCTCGCTGGAGATCGCGCCGAACCTGTGGGCCGGCGTCGGCCTCGTCCGCGGCGGCGCGGGCACCGCGCTGGTGGGCAGCCACACCGAGGTCGCCGACCGCATCGCCGAGTACGCCGAGGCGGGGATCGACGAGTTCATCTTCTCGGGCTACCCGCACCTGGAGGAGCTGTTCTGGTTCGGCGAGGGCGTGGTGCCGATCTTGCGCGAGCGTGGCCTGTTCACCCGGGATGTGAAAAGCACTGCCGCGGCGTCGATTCCGTTCATCGGCGCGGCCCGGTGACATTGGACGCCGCAACTTTCGACGGCGTGCTGGCCGACGCGGCACGGCTGGCCGAGGATTTCGCGGCCGAGGCCGATGTCCGGGACGCCGAACGACTGCTGCCCCACGACCAGGTCAAAGCGCTCAAGGAATCCGGCCTGCTGGCGCTGTCGGTGCCGCGGCATCTGGGCGGGGTCGACGCACCCGCGGAGGTGCTGGCCGAGGTTTTCCGGTCGCTGGCCCACGCCGACCCGTCGCTGGCTCAGATCCCGCACTCGCACTTCGTGTTCCTGGAGGCGCTACGCCTGCAGGGCACCGCGGACCAGCAGGCGTACTTCTACGAGCAGGTGCGGGCCGGGGCGCTGCTGGCCAACGCGCAGTCCGAACGCGGACCGCACACCGTCGACGTGGACACCACCACGCTGAGCCGGCGGGCCGGCGGCGACTACACGCTGTCGGGCCGCAAGTTCTACTCCACCGGGGCGTTGTTCGCCGACTGGGTGGTCGTGCGCGCCTCGCTGTCCGACGGATCCGGCGCCGCCCCGACAGCCTCGACGCCCAAGGCGCTGGCGTTCGTGCGGCGCGACGCCGACGGGGTCGAGGTCGTCGACGACTGGGACGGCATGGGGCAGCGCACCACCGCGTCGGGCACCGTGACCCTCACCGACGTCGCGGTGCCCGCCGAGCACGTGGTCCCGTTCTCGCCGATCTTCTCGGTGCCGACGACCTACGGGGCGCGCGCCCAGTTGTGGCACGCCGCGATCGACGTCGGCATCGCCACCGGGGCGCTGGCGGCCGGGGTGCGTCAGATCGCGCGGGCCCGTCCCCATTTCGAGGCGGCGGTCGCCACGGCGGCCGAGGATCCGACGCTGCTCACCGTCGCCGGTGAGCTGACGGTCACGGTGCGCGGCGCGCAGGCGTTGCTGGCCGACGCGGCCCGGCAGGTGGACGCGGCGAGCGCCGACCTCACCGAAGAGACGGCCGCGGCGGCGTCGATTGCGGTGGCGGTGGCGAAGGTGGCCGCGGCGCGGGCGGCGCTGGCGGCGGCCGACGTGTTGTTCGAGCTGGTGGTACCAGGAGCGCGTCGGCGTCGGCGAACCTGTCGCGGCACTGGCGGGACGCGCGGACGCACACGCTGCACGATCCGACGCGGTGGAAGCTGCAGCACATCGGCAGGTACACCGTGTCAGGGATCAGGCCACCCCGACACGGGCAGCTCTGAGGCGTTCGTCAGCAGGCGACGCCGGCGAACACCGCGCCGGTGACCAGCGCGATCACCAACGCGATCGTCGGCATGCCGCTGAACAGCGCGACCACCACGCCCGCGGTCGCCGCGATCAGGAGCAACACCATCAACAGCGCGACCGCCCAGTTGACCGAGCCGGACGCATGCGCAACGCGGTGCGACTCGACAGCCTGCGGGACCATTGCGCCCTCGCCGATACCGACCATGTCCACCCCTTCTGTGATGACGCACACAATATAGCTCACCGATGACGCATGTCACAGCAATGGCACCGATCTTGTGACCTGACCGTCAAATTCCAAAGCCCCACTAACAGAACTGATTAGCGCCACTAACGGCACATCCGGCTGCGGTAGGTTGGTCCGCGGTGAGGTGTGCAGGGCTGGCCGCACTGGCGGTCGCGACAGCGGTACTGGTGCAGTGCGCGCCCGCGGACGACGCCCCCACCCCGTCGGTACAGGCGTCCAGCACGCCTTCCCCGGCCGCCGCGCCGCTGCCCGCGGAGACCGTCCGCACCGTCACGCCGGCCGCGCCCCGGCCGCGCCCGGCCGAGGTGCACACGGTGACCGCCGCCGACCTCGGGACGACGTGGCGGCCGGGCTGCCCACTGGAGCCCAAGGAGTTGCGCCGAATCGAGTTGGACCACTGGGGTTTCGACGGCCAGACCCACCGCGGGCGGCTCATGGTGCACCGCGAGCTGACCGACGAGGTGATCGAGGTCTTCGCCGAACTGCACCGGCTGCGTTACCCGATCGAGAAGATGGACACCGCCGACCGCTACCCCGGCGCCGACGACGAGCTGTCGATGCGCGACAACAACACCTCGGCGTTCAACTGCCGCGACATCCCGGGCACCGGCAACTGGTCGCTGCACGCCTACGGCCGCGCGGTCGACGTGAACCCGCGACTCAACCCGTACATCGACCGGCGCGGCGACTTCCAGCCCGCCAACGCCGGACCGTGGGTGGACCGCACCCGCACCGATGCCGGGATGCTGCACGACGGCGACCCGGCGGTGCGCGCGTTCACCGACCGCGGGTGGCGCTGGGGCGGGCACTGGCGCACCCCGTTCGATTACCAGCACTTCGAGATCGGCTGACCCACCGGGCCGGGCGGACCGGCCTGTGCAATACGTGAACCCTCGCCGGGCGTATTACGTGTCGTAGGTCTAGATGCCCTCGTGGTTGGAGACTCCGCTGCTTCCCAGAATCGCCTCTCTCGCGCTCGCCGCTCCGCGACGCGTACTGCTCGCCGCGGCGTTGCTGACCGCCGTGCTGGCGGTGTTCGGGGTGCCGGTCGCCAAAAGCCTGTCGCCGAGCGGTTTCTCCGATCCCGGCTCCCAATCCGCCCAGGCGTCGGCGCTTCTCACCGAGAAGTTCGGCCAGGGCGACGTCCAGATGCTGATCGTGGTGTCCTCCCCGGCCGGGGTGGACAGCCCGCGGGTGCGCGACGCCGGCCTGGACGTCGTGCGGCGGCTGGACACCGATCCGCACGTGACCGACGTGTCGTCGCCGTGGACCTCGCCGCCGGCTGCGGCCGCCGACCTGGTCAGCCGGGACCGCACCGCCGGCCTGGTGGTCGCGGGCATCAACGGCGACGAGGCCCAACAGCAGACCTACGCCGCGCAGCTGTCGAAGGACCTCACCCGCGACCGGGACGGCCCCGACGACATCACCGTCACCACCGGCGGCCCCGCGATGGTCAACGTGCAGATCACCGAGCACTCCCAGCGCGACCTGCTGGTGATGGAGTCGCTGGCGATCCCGCTGAGCTTCCTGGTGTTGGTCTGGGTGTTCGGCGGGTTGCCGGCCGCCGCGTTGCCGGTGGCCATCGGCGGCATGGCGATCGTCGGCGCGCTGGCCGTGCTGCGCCTGGTCACGTTCGCCACCGACGTGTCGATCTTCGCGCTGAACCTGGCCACCGCGCTGGGCCTGGCGCTGGCGATCGACTACACCCTGCTGATCCTGTCGCGCTACCGCGACGAGCTCGCCACCGGCGCCGAGCGCCCGGAGGCGATCCGGCGTACCGTCACCGCCGCCGGGCGCACCGTGCTGTTCTCGGCGACCACGGTCGCGCTGTCGATGGCGGTGATGGTGCTGTTCCCGATGCACTTCCTGAAGTCGTTCGCCTACGCCGGGGTGGCGACCGTCGCCTTCGCCGCCGTGGCCGCCGTGGTGGTGACGCCGGCGGCGCTGGCGCTGCTCGGAGACCGGGTCGACGCGCTGGACGTCCGTAAGCTGGCGCGGCGGCTGCTGCACCGGCCCGACCCGCCGCCGGTGCCCGTCGAGCAGCGCTTCTGGTACCGCTGCGCGAAGGCGGTGATGCGCCGCGCGCTGCCGCTGGGACTCGCCGTGGTCACGCTGCTGCTACTACTGGGCACACCGTTCCTCGGGGTCAGATGGGGGTTCCCCGACGAGCGGGTGCTGCCGCCGTCCGCCTCCGCCCACCAGGTCGGCGACCAGTTGCGGAGCGAGTTCGCCGGACCGCGGGCAACGTGGACACCGCGGTGACCGTCGTGCTGCCCGACAGCACGAACGTGAGCACGACCGAGCTGTCGGCCTACGCCGCCGAACTGTCGCGGGTGCCCGACGTGCCCGCCGTCTCCGCGCCGACCGGCACGTTCGTCGACGGCGTCAGGGCGGGGCCGCCGTCGGCGCCGGCGAACGCGACGGCAGCGTGTTCCTGACCGTGGCCAGCGACGCGCCGCTGTTCTCCGACGCCTCCGAGGCCCAGCTCGACCGGCTGCACGCCGTGGCCGGCCCGGACGGGCGCGAGGTGCAGATGACCGGCACCGCCCAGGTCAACCGCGACAGCGTGGACGCGATCACCTCCACGCTGCCGACGGTCCTCGGGCTGATCGCGGTCATCATGTTCGTCCTGCTGTTCCTGCTCACCGGCAGTGTCGTGGTGCCGCTGAAAGCCCTTGTGCTGAACACGCTCTCGCTCTCAGCTGCGTTCGGCGCGCTGGTGTGGATCTTCCAGGAAGGGCACCTGTCGGGCCTGGGCACCACCCCGACGGGCACGCTGGTGGCGAACATGCCGGTGCTGCTGTTCTGCATCGCATTCGGGCTGTCGATGGACTACGAGGTCTTCCTCGTCGCACGCATTCGCGAGTTCTGGCTCAAGACAGGTGATTCCGACGAGGCGGTGGCACTGGGCATCGCCCATACCGGCCGCATCATCACCGCGGCCGCACTGATCATGTCCATCTCGTTCGCCGCGCTGATCGCCGCCAGCGTGTCGTTCATGCGGATGTTCGGCCTCGGCCTCACCCTGGCCGTGCTGGTCGACGCCACCCTGGTGCGGATGGTGCTCGTCCCGGCGTTCATGCGCCTGATGGGCGGACGCAACTGGTGGGCGCCACGGTGGCTCACCCGCGTGCACGCACGCCTCGGCTTCGCCGAGGCGCCCCTTCCCGCCCCCGAAGTCCCCCACCCCGAACGGATCACCTCATGAACAACCAGGCCAGCGTCATCGCCGGGGTGCAGGGCGCACTGCCGCCCCACCACTACTCCCAGGCCGAGATCACCGACCAGTTCGTCGGGCTGCCCGCGTTCGCCGGGTCGGAGGAGGTGGTGCGCGCCCTGCACGAGCACGCCAAAGTGGACACCCGCCACTTCGTGCTCCCGCTGGAGCGCTACCCGGAGCTGGCCGACTTCGGCGAGGCCAACGACCTGTACCTGGAGCACGCCCTCGAGCTGGGATGCGCGGCGCTGACCGCCGCGCTGGACGAGGCCGGGCTGCAACCGGCCGATCTCGACATGATCATGACGACCACGGTCACCGGGGTGGCCGTGCCGTCGCTGGACGCCCGCATCGCCGGGCGGCTCGGTCTGCGCGCCGACGTGCGGCGGATGCCGCTGTTCGGACTGGGTTGTGTGGCCGGGGCGGCGGGCATCGCGCGCATGCACGACTATCTGCGCGGCGCACCCTGCCACATCGCCGCGCTGGTCTCGGTGGAGCTGTGCTCGTTGACCTACCCGGCGGTCGGGCCGACGATGGCAGGCCTGGTCGGCAGCGCGCTGTTCGGTGACGGCGCCGCTGCGGTCATCGCCGCCGGCGCTGGCCGGGCCGCACGGATCGGCGCGACCGGACCCGCGGTGCTCGACTCACGCAGCCGCATGTACCCCGACTCACTGGACACCATGGGGTGGCGGGTCGGCAGTTCGGGCTTCGAACTGATCCTGTCTCCGGACCTGCCCGCGCTGATCGAGACCCACCTCGAGGGCGACGTCGCCGGCTTCCTCGGCGATCACGACCTCACCGTCGACGACATCGCCGCGTGGGTGTCACACCCCGGCGGTCCGAAGGTCATGGAGGCCGTGACCGACACGCTGCACCTGTCCGTCGACGCACTGGAGCTGTCCTGGCGGTCGCTGGCCGAGGTCGGGAACCTGTCCTCGTCGTCGGTGCTGCACATCCTGCGCGACACCAGGGCCAAGGAGCCGCCGGCGGGCAGCGCCGGGCTGCTGATGGCGATGGGGCCTGGCTTCTGCGCCGAGCTCGTGCTGCTGCGGTGGAACTGACGACATGTTCGCCTACACCCTGCTGATCGCCGCGGTCGCGCTCGAACGCGTCGCAGAACTGGTTGTCTCACAACGGAACCTCAGATGGAGCCGGGAACGCGGCGGGGTCGAGTTCGGCGCAGGCCACTATCCGGTGATGGTGGTGCTGCACACCGGGCTGTTGGTGGCCTGCCTGTTCGAGGCCGCGCACCGGGAGTTCGTCCCGGTCCTGGGCTGGTCGATGTTCGCGCTCGTGGTGGCCGCGCAGGGTCTGCGCTGGTGGTGCATCACCACCCTCGGCCACCAGTGGAACACCCGCGTCGTGGTGGTGCCGGGCGCCGGGCGCGTCACCGGCGGGCCGTACCGGTTCCTGTCCCACCCCAACTACGTCGCGGTGGTCGTCGAGGGCATCGCGCTGCCACTGGTGCACAGCGCCTGGATCACGGCGCTGGTGTTCACCACGCTCAACGCCGCCCTGCTGCGCACCCGGATCACGCTGGAGGACAAGGCCTTGCAGTCCCTGACACCGTCACAGCCGGCATGATCGACCTGCTGGTCGCCGGCGGCGGGCCCGCGGGCCTGGCCACCGCGATCCACGCCGCGCGGGCGGGCCTGGACACCGTCGTGGTCGAGAAGCGCACAGGTCCGATCGACAAGGCGTGCGGCGAGGGCCTGATGCCGCACGCCGTGCGCCACCTGGGGCGGCTCGGCGCGCAGCCCGCCGGCAAACCCTTCCACGGGGTCACCTACTTCGACCACCGGCGGTGTGTCACCGCGAGTTTCGGGTCCAGCGCCGGGCTCGGGGTGCGCCGCACCGCGCTGCACGCCGCGCTGCTGGAGGCCGCCGCCGACGCCGGGGTGACCCTGGTGCACGACAAGGTCGGCGCGCTGCGCCAGGACGCGGATTCGGTCACGGTGAACGGGATCCGGGCTCGCTACCTGGCGGCCGCCGACGGGTTGCACTCCCCGATCCGTGCCGGGCTCGGCCTCGAGCGGCCCGCGGCCGGGGACCGGCGCTGGGGCCTCAAGCGTCACGTCGCCATCGCGCCGTGGAGCGACTGCGTCGAGGTGTACTGGTCACGTGATCCCGGCGCCGGGGAAGCGTATGTGACCCCGGTGGCCGACGACTGTGTCGGGATCGCGATCCTGACCTCCCGGCAGGGCCGTTTCGAGAACCACCTGGACGCGTTTCCCGCGCTGCGGCAACGCCTCGCGGGTCTGCCGCACGAGCCCGACCGGGCCGCCGGACCGCTGCGTCAGCGGGTGCGCAGCCGGGTCGCGGGCCGGGTGCTGCTGGTCGGCGACGCGGCCGGCTACGTCGACGCGCTCACCGGCGAAGGCCTGGGCTTGGCGTTCGCCGCGGCCCGGCTGCTGGTGGACAGCGTGCTGGCCGACCGGCCCGACGGCTACGAGCACCAGTGGCGCCACGCCACCCGCCGCTACCGGCTGTTGACCGCCGCGGTGCTGCGGGCCGGTACGTCACCGCTGCGCTCACTCATCGTGCCCGCCGCCGGCGGACTCCCGCGGGTGTTCACCGGCGTGGTGAACATGCTCGCCGACTAGCAGAGCGTCGTCGTGGGCCACCGAGATCCTGTTGCGTCCCTGGGATTTCGCCGCGTAGAGCGCCTTGTCGGCACGGTCGAGCAGCTCGCTGACCGCGGCGTCGGGGTCTGCGCCGCCGAACCGGACCTCGTCGCGCGGCGCCACCGTCGCGACGCCGATGCTGACGGTGACCACGCCCGACGGTGAGGCGGGGTGGGTGATGGACAGCGCGCGGATCGCCGAGGCCAGTCCGGTCGCGAACGTGTACGGGTCGTCGCACCCGGCCAGCACCACCGCGAACTCCTCGCCGCCGTAGCGGGTCGCCACACAGGTCCTGGGATCGGCGAGGTGGGCCAGGACCTCGCCGACCTCGCGCAGGCAGACGTCGCCGGCCTGGTGGCCGAACTGGTCGTTGTAGGCCTTGAAGTGGTCGACGTCGATGAACAGCGCGGTCAGTGGTTCGTCGGATTCCAGTGCGTGCAGCCAGATCTCGCGGGCCCGCCGGGCCATGCCGCGCCGGTTGGCCAACCCGGTGAGCGGGTCGGAGTTCGCCATGTCGGTCAGCGACTCCTGCGCCTCGCGCTCCAGCGTGACGTCGCGCAGCACGGCCGCCGACAGGCCTTTGGCGGCGCGCCGGGTGTGCATCACGAACCAGCACCACGAGCCGTCGCGGGCCTTGATCCGGAACGGCTGCGACGCCCCGGTGCCCGGGGCCAGCCAGTGGTCGGCGAGCAGATGCAGATCGTCGGGGTGTACCTCGGCCTGCCACTGACGCCGGCTGATACGGCCGGGCGGCAGGTTCAGGTTGCTGTGCCCGGTGAACGCGTGGTGCAGCACATCCCCGCGCGCGTCGACGACGATCACCAGGTCTCCGGTGAGGTCGGCGACCAGGTCGTAGACCTCGTGGCTGGCGCGGTCCAGCGCGGTCAGCCGGTTGCGTTCCTCCAGCGCCGCGGCCACCAGCACCACCATCGCGTAGCCGGTCAGCAGGAACACCTGGGTGTGGATCATCGCCTCGGTCGAATCGGACGCCGTCGCCGCGAACGGCCCCATCCCGGCGAACGTGGCGCTCAGCAGGATCACCGCGCCGACGGCCATCTGCCAGAACGCCGCCGCGATTCCGAACTCGATGAGCACCAGCAGCGCGGGCACCGCGGTCAGGAACATCAGCACGAAGTTCGACTCGTAGGCCGCGATGGTGCCCAGCACGACCATCAGAACCGTGAAACCGCCCGTCATGACCACCTGGCGGGCGGTGTGCCTGCGCCAGTACCGCCGCCAGCGCAACAGCACCGGCGCGAGGAACGCGATGCCGACCGCCTCGGCGAGATACCAGATCAGCGCCACGATGCACAGTGACTTCGGGTCGGTGCGGCCCTGCTGGTGCACCAGCACGCTGAACGCCCCGATGGTGCCGGCGAACGCCGGCGCGACGATCACCGCGTACAGCACGAACCGGCGCCAGCTGTGCAGCGAGTCGGTGCGGCCGTGGATCCAGTCCTGGTCGGAGTGCAGCATCGCCGCGGCGAACACCACGGTGCTCAGCGTGGACAGCGCGGCGAGCTCCGGCGGCCGGTTCAGCAGTAGCCAGGCCGGCACGTACTGGAAGAAGGCGAACGTCACCAGGTAGACAGGCCAGTGCCTGCGGCGCGCCAGCAGCAGCGCGACCAGCTGTGGGGCGGCAGCCAGCCACACCACCGTGAAGGTCCGGCCGTCCACCGAAGCCAGCCAGCGGACCAGGGAGGACGCCAGCACCACGGCGGCGGTCCAGCCCACCAGCCCCCACAACGGGGGCAACAGGTCGGCCGCGCGCAGGCGCGCAGCCCACTGCTGCGGGCGGGTCAACCCGCCCGTCAGCGGCACTGCAGGCCCTTCGACATTCAAACAGTCAACCCCGTTAATAATGTCTCGGCAATCCTTTGCCGAAAACGGGGGCGAACGTGTCGTTCACATCCCGGACCCGGATCGGAAACGCGCACGCGACACAATGACGGGTCCGCACCCCCGAGTCTGCGACCGCAGGAGAGCTAGTGACTGATGTCGTGAATCCCGTCCCGGACACGTCCGCGGAGATCAACGGCGCCCCGATGGGGCCGACCGGGCAGACCCGCTCCGGGCTGACCGCCGACGCGCTGCGCGCCGCGGTCAAGGACCACCTGATGTACTCGATCGCCCGGCCCGCCGCCGTGCTGACCCCCGAGCACTACTACCAGGCGCTGTCGCTGGCCGTGCGGGACCGGATGCAGAAGCGCTGGATGAGCACCACACAGAACTGGCTGGACCTGTCGGCGAAGGTCACCTGCTATCTGTCGGCGGAGTTCCTGATGGGCCCGCAGCTGGGCAACAACCTGCTCAACCTCGGCATCGAGGACGCGGCCCGCGAAGCGCTGGCCGACCTCGGCCAGGACCTCGACGTGATCCTGGCCTGCGAGGGCGAGCCGGGGCTGGGCAACGGCGGCCTGGGCCGGCTGGCCGCGTGCTACCTGGACTCGCTGGCCACCCTCGAGCGCCCGTCGATCGGCTACGGCATCCGCTACGAGTTCGGCATCTTCACCCAGGAGATCGTCGACGGCTGGCAGGTCGAGAAGACCGACAACTGGCTGGTGCACGGCAATCCGTGGGAGATCGACAAGCCGGACGCCAGCTACATCGTCAACTGGGGCGGGCACACCGAGACCTATGAGGACGTCACGGGCCGGCTGCGGGTGCGCTGGGTGCCCCAGCGGGTGCTCAAAGGCGTCTCCCACGACACCCCGGTGCAGGGCTACGGCGTCACCACCTGCAACACGCTGACGCTGTGGAGCGCGCGGGCGGTCGAGTCTTTCGCGCTGGAGGCGTTCAACACCGGCGACTTCTACAAGGCGGTCGACGAGGAGGTCATCTCCGAGACCGTGTCCAAGGTGCTCTACCCCAACGACGAACCGGAGGCCGGCAAGCGGCTGCGGTTGCTGCAGCAGTACTTCTTCGTCACGTGCTCGCTGCAGGACATCCTGAACATCCATCTGCAGCGGGCGCACCTGCCGCTGCACACGCTGCCCGACAAGTGGGCCATCCAGCTCAACGACACCCACCCGTCGATCGCGGTGGCCGAGCTGATGCGGCTGCTCATCGACGAGCATCAGCTCGGCTGGGACGAAGCCTGGGACCTGACGGTGCGCACGTTCGGCTACACCAACCACACGCTGTTGCCCGAGGCGCTGGAGACCTGGCCGCTGCACATCTTCGGCGAGGCACTGCCCCGCCATCTGGAGCTGATCTACCAGATCAACGAACGGTTCCTCGACGAGGTGCGGGCCCGCTTCCCCGGCGACGAGGAGCGGGTGCGCCGGATGTCGTTGATCGGCGAGGACGGCGGAAAAAGCGTGCGGATGGCGCACCTGGCCACCGTCGGCAGCCACGCCGTCAACGGGGTCGCGGCGCTGCATTCGGAACTGCTCAAGGCCAGCGTGCTCAAGGACTTCTACGAGATGTGGCCGGAGCGCTTCGGCAACGTCACCAACGGGGTGACGCCGCGACGGTTCCTGGCGCTGTCCAACCCGGGGCTGCGCGCGCTGCTCGACGACACCATCGGGCCCGGCTGGCTGACCGACCTGGGCCGGCTGCACGGCCTCGAGTCGTTCGTCGACGACCCGGCTTTCCGAGCCCGCTGGCGGGAGGTCAAGCGCGCCAACAAGGCCCGGCTGGCCGAGCATGTGCACTCGATCACCGGCATCGAGCTCGATCCGTCCTGGATGTTCGACGTCCAGGTCAAGCGCATCCACGAGTACAAGCGCCAGCACCTGATGGTGTTGCACATCATCGCGCTGTACCACCGGCTCAAGGCCAACCCCGGTCTGTCGATCCCGCCGCGGGTGTTCATCTTCGGCGGCAAGGCCGCGCCCGGCTATTTCATGGCCAAGCGGATCATCAAGCTGATCACCGCCGTCGGCGACACGGTCAACGCCGACCCGCGGGTCAACCGGTTCCTGAAGGTGGTGTTCCTGCCCAACTTCAACGTCAAGACCGCGCATCTGGTGTATCCGGCGGCCAACCTGAGCGAGCAGATCTCGACGGCCGGCAAGGAGGCCTCGGGCACCGGGAACATGAAGTTCATGATCAACGGCGCGCTGACGATCGGGACCCTCGACGGCGCCAACGTCGAGATCCGGCAGGAGGCCGGCTCGGAGAACTTCTTCCTGTTCGGGCTGACCGAGAGCCAGGTCGAGCGGGTCAAGGCCGACGGCTACCGCCCGATGGCCCATGTGGAGTCCGATCCGGAGCTCGCGGCGGTGCTGGAGCTGATCGCCAGCGGTGAGTTCACCCAGGGCGACACCGAGGTGCTGCGCCCGATCGTGGACAACCTGCTGCACCACGACCCGTTCCTGGTGCTGGCCGACTACCGCGCGTACGTGGACTGCCAGGACGACGTCAGCCGGGTGTGGCTGGACCGGGACGCGTGGTCGCGGATGTCGATCCGCAACACCGCGCGCAGCGGCAAGTTCTCCTCCGACCGCGCGATCCGGCAGTACTGCGACGAGATCTGGGGCGTCGGCCCGATGTCGGTCGACCTGGACTGACCCCGCCGAAATTGCATTCCACGCGCGTCAAGTCGGGAAGATCGCGCGCTGAACGCAATCTCGGCCGGGTCATGAGTCGATAACAAGGCGGTCACCGCCTCTGCGCGCCCGAACGTCCCGTCCCCTCGGCGCTGTTAACTTCGCGCGCGTGATGTTCTTCGCGCGCCTCGCCGTCGCGCTGCTGCTTGCCGCCGGAGTGACGGTGAGCGCCCCGCCGGCGGCCCAGGCGTTCTCCCGGCCCGGACTGCCGATCGAACAGCTCGACATCCCGTCGCCGTCGATGGGCCGCACCATCCGCGTCGAATTTCAGGGCGGCGGCCCCCATTCGGTGCTGCTGCTCGACGGGCTGCGCGCCCAGGACGACTTCAACGGCTGGGACATCAACACCGCGGCGTTCGAGTGGTTCCACGAGTCCGGGGTGTCGGTGATCATGCCGGTCGGCGGACAGTCCAGTTTCTACGCCGACTGGTACCGACCCGCCAAGAACAACGCCGGGACGCTGACGTACAAGTGGGAGACGTTCCTGACCAACGAGATGCCGACGTGGCTGGCCGCCAACCGGGTTCAGGATCCCTTCGGCAATGCCGTTGTCGGGCTGTCGATGTCGGGCAGCGCGGCGTTGACGATGGCGGCCTGGCATCCGCGCCAGTACAAGTTCGCCGCATCGCTGTCGGGGTATCTGGCGCCGTCGCAGAAGCTGTGGCCGCCGCTGATCGACATCGCGATGCAGGATGCAGGCGGCTTCGACTCGTTCGACATGTGGGGCAAGCCGGGTTCGCCGGCCTGGCTGCGTGCGGACCCGATGCTGAACATCAATCGGCTGGTCGCCAACCGCACCGCGCTGTGGATCTACTGCGGCAACGGGGTGACCTCGGACCTGGACACCGGCGGCGACTTCGGCCGCAGCGTCAGCGCCGGCTCTCTCGAGACGATCACGCTGAGCACCAACAAGGAGTTCCGCGACAAGTACCTCGCGGCGGGCGGGCGCAACGCGGTGTTCAACTTCCCGCCGAACGGCACCCACAGCTGGGGGTACTGGGGCGCCCAGCTGCAGGCGATGAAAGCCGACCTGGTCCGGCTGCTCGTGCCGCCGCCTCCACCCCCGCCGCCTCCGGCGCCCGCGCCACCACCACCGGCGGCACCGGCGGCACCGGCGGGCTGACCGCGGCTACTTGAAGTGCGGGTCGAGCAGCGTCGCCCAGGCGTTCTGCAGCTGCGCCCATTCCTCGGAGCAGCCGTCGGCCCGCCGCTCGGGTAGTTCGCCGCCCACCAGGTCGGCATTGCCCTCCGGGTCGGCGCCGTAGATCCAGCACTGCAGGTTGATATTGCGGGTCTCGTCCAGCGAGTGGACGTCGGCGAAGTCGTCGTTGTCGAGCTCGGTGCGCTCGGCGCCGGCCGCGCCGAATGTGCGGGCGTAGTCCTTGACGGCCTGCACCGACACGGGATCGATGGTGCCGTCCTCCCCCTCGGCGAGCAGCACGTAGGCGGCGAGCTGGTCGGCGACGTCCTCTTCGCGGCCGGTGACCGGCAGGTTGTACAGGCTGATCACCATGTGACCGACCTCGTGGTAGAACGTCGCGTACTCCGAGTTGACCGCTGACGCAATCGGATCCGGGTCACCTGCCTCAGCGAAGATGTACTCGGCGAGGTCGGCGTCCTCGTAGCAGATCGTGACGCTGGAGGCGGCGCGATCCCAGTACGCGTTGGCCTCGTCGCACTGGGCGCCGATCAGCGCCACGTCGTGGGGAAGCGCCAGCGACTGGTTGATGTCGTCGGCGAGGTCTTCGAGCACCGTGTTGTCCTGCAGCAGCGCGCGACCGTTCTCGGCCTCGGGGGTGTGCGCGTCTTCGTAGGTGACCGTCATTCGCCCGTTGCCGTCTGCTGCGGGGCTTTCCCCGGAGTCGGCGGACACCTTCGCCGACGGTTGGTCGGAGGGGGCCGCCTGCTGGGCGCCGCCGCACCCTGCCACGAGCAGCGCGGCGATCAGCACGGGAGCTATTTGCGGATGCACGGTTAGACGTTCTCAGATCGACGGCCGTGCGGGGCCTACTTCGAGTAATCCGTGCTCAGCCAATGTTGCGGGCGCATCCGGATGACGATCGAGGTCGACGTCAGGTTCTCGCCGGCGAACTGTCCGCCGGCCTGCTCCCCGAGGTAGCGCACCGCGAGCGCGCGCACCTCCGCGTCCTGAGCGGGCCCGATATCGGTGACGTCGCCCTCGGCGCTGACGTACTTGTAGGGCGGCTGTTCGTCCTGGACGGTGATCGCGAACCGGCCCGCATCGCGAATCAGCTTGTGCTTCACCGAGTCCGTGTCGGTCCACAGCAGCACTTCGCCGCCGGGCCGGTAGTCGTGCCAGAGGGGCACCGCCAGCGGGGCACGGCCCGGCCGCTCCACCGCGATCACCCCGACGTGTACACCAGCGAGGTACTGCTCACGCTCGTCCTTGGTCATCTTCGCCATGTCTGGCCCGAACTCGTTCGGGCCCTCTGGTCGCCCATGTCGTCGATCGTATGGCGGCGGCGGCGTTGCCGGGCCAGGATGGTCGGCATGGACCACCTCACCTTCGTCCCGACGGCCGATCAGTTCAGCTTCACCTTCGGCGGCGCGGAGCCGGTGCGACGGATCCGGCCGGGCACGGTGCTGACGCTGTGGACCGAGGACGCCTACGGCGGCCGCATCACCAGCGCAGATGACGTCGCGTCGACAGCTCTGGACACCGAGGACCTCAACCCGCAGACCGGCCCGTTCTGGATCGAGGGCGCCGAACCCGGCGACACGCTGGCGGTGCACCTGGTCGACCTGACCCCGGCGCGCACATGGGGCGCGTCCACGCTGATCCCGTTCTTCGGTGGACTGACCAGCGTCCCTGTCAGCCCCACGCTGCAGGATCCGCTGCCCGAGCGCACGTGGATCTATGAATATGACTCGGCGGCAAAGACGTTGGCGTTCAACGCCCGGGGCAGCGACTTCAGTGTGGCGCTGCCGTCGAACCCGATGCTGGGCACCGTCGGGGTGGCGCCGGCGCGTCGCGAGGTGCGCACGTCGCTGGTGCCCGACGTGTTCGGAGGCAACATGGACACCCCGGAGATGACGGCGGGTGCGACGTGCTTTCTGCGGGTGAACGTGCCCGGCGCGTTGTTCTCGCTCGGCGACGGGCACTACCGCCAGGGTGAGGGCGAGTCGTGCGGGACCGCGGTGGAGGGCGCGATGCACGTCACCGCGATCGTCGACCTGGTCAAGGGCGGCGGGCCGGCGTGGCCGCGGCTGGAGAACGACACCCATCTGATGTGTGTGGGGTCGGGCCGCCGCTGGAGGAGGCGTGGCGGGCGGGGCAGGTGGAGATGATCACCTGGCTGGGCGAGCTCTACGGCCTGGACCGCCTGGACGCCTATCAGTTGCTCACCCAGATCTCGCTCGCGCCGATCGCCAACGTCGTCGACACCAACTACAGCGCGGTCACCAAGATCGACAAGCGGCTGCTGCCTGCAGCGTCCGCATACGACGGTATCCACGCCGCACTGCGTTCGGCAGCACGGTCATTGGGCACCGTCAACTACTAGGAGGACTGCCATGGATCTCGGACTCTCAGGTAAGCGCTTCGTCGTCACGGGCGGTACCCGCGGCATCGGCCGCGCGGTGGTGGAGGGTCTGCTCGCCGAGGGCGCGTCGGTCGCCTTCTGTGCGCGCACCGTCGACGCGGTGGCCGACGCGCAGGCCGAGCTGACCGCAGGAGGCGCCACCGCGGTGGGTGCCGCGATCGACGTCGGCGACGGCGCCGCGGTGGAGGCATGGGTGAACGCGTCCGCGGACAGGTTCTCCGGGCTCGACGGCGTGGTGGCCAACGTCAGCGCGCTCGCGATCCCGGAGACGCCGCAGAACTGGCGCGCCTCGTTCGAGGTGGACCTGATGGGCACGGTGGGCCTGGTCGACGCTGCGCTTCCGTATCTGCTGGAGTCCGACTCCGCGTCGATCGTGACGATCTCCAGCGTGTCGGGCCGCGAGATCGACTTCGCCGCAGGCCCTTACGGCACGATGAAGGCCGCGATCATCCACTACACCCAGGGCCTGGCTTTCCAGCTGGCCGGAAGAGGCGTGCGCGCCAACACCGTCAGCCCCGGTAACACCTACTTTCCCGGTGGGGTCTGGCCGTCGATCGAGCAGAACGACCCGGACCTGTTCGCCGCGGCGCTGGCGCTGAACCCGACCGGCCGGATGGCCACCCCACAGGAGGTGGCCAACGCGGTGGTGTTCTTGTCCAGTCCGGCGGCCGGCTTCATCACCGGCACCAACCTGCTGGTCGACGGCGCGCTCACCCGCGGCGTCCAACTCTGACGCGCGGTCACTCGTTGCCGAGGGCCACCGGTCGGGTCGGCTCCGAACTCCACTGCGACCACGACCCCGGGAACAGTGCCGCGTCGACGCCGGCGGTGGCCAGCGCCGCGACGACCAGCGACGCGGTCACCCCCGACCCGCAGTAGACCGCGACGTCCGAGGAACCCACTCCGCGCGCGTCGAACAGGGCTGTCAGGTCGGCGTCGGGCAGCAGCGTGCCGTCGCCGCCGAGCAGGCCGGTGCTGGGCAGGTTGATCGCGCCGGGGATGTGGCCGGCGACGGGGTCGACGGTCTCGCTGTCACCGCGGTAGCGCTCCGGTGGCCGCGCATCCAGCAGCGTGGGCGCGCCGAGTGCGTTGTCGGCGGTGATCGTCTTGCGCGCGCCGTGGTACAGGTCGTCGTGCTCGACGGCGATGTCGCCGGGCTCGGGAACGACTGTGCCGGTGTGAAGTTCGCCTGTCCATGCGGCCAGGCCGCCGTCGAGGATGCGTACGTCCGGGATGCCCGCGGCGGTCAGCACCCACCAGGCGCGCGCCGAGCCGGCGCGGTTCCAGTCGTCGTAGACCACCACGGGCACGCCGCGGCGCACCCCCCAGCGGCGGGCGGCCTGCTGCAGTGCCGCCCCGGACGGCAGCGGATGTCGTCCGCGGCCGGGCACGCTGTGGTCGGACAGCTCGTCGTCGAGGGACACATACACCGCGCCCGGAAGATGGCCGGCCTGATAGGCGGCCGTGCCGTCGGGTTCGGTCAGCGTCCACCGGACATCCAGCAGCGTCACCGGCTCCCCGGCGGCCAACAGCCGGGCCAGCTCGGCGGCGGTGATCAGCACGTCATGACGGGTACTCATGATTCCTCCCTGAAATCGCCAACTCCAGGACGTCTTCGGCCGACGGCGGGCTCGACGGGTGATACGACAGGCACCACGGCGCGACGATCCGGTGGAACGCCTCCCCTTCGGTCGCGACGTAGAAGTTGCCGGCCCGCAGCCGGCTGATGTCGTCGACGAGACCGCCCTTGGCGCGGGCCATCTCACGCGCGGCCTCGATCTGGGCCGGCGCGTTGAGCAGCCCGTAGAACTGCGTGGCCGCGTTGCCCGGAATGCCGTTGTGCAGTGACTTCGGCGCCTGCGTGGCGAAGACCAGTCCCAGCCCGTACTTGCGCGCCTGCGACGACAACGCCAGCGTGCTGCGGGTGCAGGACGTGAAACCTCGTGCCGGAGCGAAGTTCTGGGCTTCGTCCATGACCAGCAGTCCGCCCAGGGGCCGCTCTCCGGCCGGGTTGCGCTTGATCCAGGCGAACAACGCCATCTGCAGCTGGTTGACGAAGCCCTGCCGCTGCTCGTCGGAGGACAGGCCGATCATGCTGATCACCGACACCCGGGCCCGGTAACCCTCGGACGGGGTCAGCAGCACGCCCGGGTCGACGGGTGCGCCGGCACCGCCGAACAGCGGGTCGTTAACCATCGCGGCGCGCAGATCCTGGGCCAGTTCGCCGGCGATGTGACGCGCGCCGGCGATGTCGCTGATGTCGTCGGGCAGGTCGGCGAGCAGGTCGATGAACCCGGACAGGGTCGGCGCCGGTGTCCGGCCGTGGTGGCGCAACGCTTCGCGCAGCACCGCGCGGGCCCGGTTGGCCTTCTGCGTCTTGCCGGAGATCAGCGCCCGTGGCTCCAGTGCCTCACAGGCCGATTCGACGGCGTCGGTGAACTCGTCGTAGTCGTCGACGACGCCGGCGAAGTCGGGCAGCGGCTGGAACGCCAGCGGGCGGCCGGTGCTGCGTCGTGGGGTCCAGATCGTCACCTCGGTGTTGCGCAGGTAGTCGTCGGCGCGCGTGTCGTCGGAGCGTCGCCACCCCGGCGGCTGCTGGGGCCAGGCGGTGCCCAGCCGGGACAGGTCGTTGTTGGGATCGAGCACGATCGACGACACCCCGCGCAGCGCGCACTCCTCGACGAGCCTGCGGATCAGCACCGTCTTGCCCGAGCCGGAGCCGGCGAAGATCGCGACATGCTTGCGCAGCGCGGAAAGCGCCACGGTGACCGGCTTTTCGGTGCGCAGGTCGGTCCCGAGCGGGATCTCACCGTCGGGCACCTCGCCGACGGGCTCGGGCGCGGGTTCGGGCGCGGGTTCGGGTTCGACCTCGGGGGCGGATTCGGCGCCCGCCTCGTCCGGTGCGGCGGGCCCGTCCCCCAGCGCCTCGGCGAGCAGGGCCATTCGGTGGGCGGGCGCGCGCGCAGCCAGGCGGGCAGGCCCGGGTCGTCGTCGTGGATGAGGTCGCGCAGCGCGGTCATCGTGCGGACGTCGTCGTCGGTCAGCGGCAGCACGCGCCCGCCCGCGGCCAGGAACTCCTCGATCAGCGCGACGGTCTTGGGTCCGGTCGGCCACGCGGTGTTGCGCAACAGGAACAGTGTCCGTCGGTCCGAGCCGATTCCTGTTGCGGTGCAGGCCTTGCGGATCCTGCTCTGCACCGACAGCGCCTTGGTGGCCGAGATGGCCCGGAAGGCCCAGTGCCGTTCGTCGTCGGTCGCGCGGTCCAAGGTCTCGCGCAGCCGGGCGTGCAGCACCACGTGCGCGCCGGGTGGCGGATCGCACACGAAGGTCTGGTCGCCGTCACGTTCGGCGATCCAGGCGGTCAGCGCGGCCGACAGCAGCTCGGGCATCGTGATGTCCTCGCCGTCGGGGGCCAGTGCGGCCTCGACCACCGCGCGGCGCCGGTACTGCGCGAACCGCTGGTCCAGTGCCGCGGACACCGCGTCGCTCTCGTTGTGGCGCTTGACCTCCCACGTCGGTTGCGCGTCGGCGCTGAGGCGCCGCAGCTCGACCACCTCACCGTGTTTGAGGCACTCCCGGACGTGGGTGTCGGCGCGGATCAGCAGTTGCCGCGGCGTATAGGACGGCGCGTCCTGGAAGGCAGCCGCCGCGATGGGCCAGCTCGGGTACGGCGGCGGGAAACCCACCGAGGCGTAGGCCGCGCCGAAGCGGCGTTCCAGGATCGCGCGGCCGACGTCGGCGCTGGGCAGCGGGTTCAGCATGCCCGTGGTCCGGAACCGGTCGGCGACGCTGGCGGCCGCCCGGTCCCGGATGTGCTCCCACACCGCGGGCAGGCACGCGATCACCGGCACCGTGCGCCGCACGGTCTGGCGCAGTGCCATCAACCCGTGCGCGACCTGTTCGAGCACGCCGCCGTCACCGGCGCCGGCCAGCGATTGCGCCAGCAGCGTGTCGATCTGGTCCACCGCGAGCACCGCGGGCCCGGCCAGCGCGGCCAGCCGGGAGATGTCGCGGACACACGCCTGCGCCGACGCCGGCACCGCGCGCAGGCCCCACGGTGCCCGCTCGTCGGCGCCGAACTCGTCGCCGCCCTGCAGGAACGCCTCACCGATGTCGTGTGCGGTGAAGTCGTTGGCGCCCAGCAGAACCAGCGCACGCAGCGTCTGATGGCATTGCCGGACAGTCTCTTTCGCCACCGGCGCGAGCGCTGTGATGAACCGGTCCAGGGTCTCGGGCTCCAGGTCGTCGTCGCCGATGACCGCACGCCGGTCCGCGCGCGACACGTGCGCAAGCGATGCCAGCTCCCACAGCAGGTCCTTCAGCTGCGTCTCACGTCGAGCCCCGGGACGGCCCAGGCTTTCCAGCATGCCGGTGCGCACCGACTGCCAGAAGCTGGCCGCGTCGAGGAGTTCGACGACGAAGAAGTAACCGCCGCCGTCCTGCACGCGTTCGCGGATCTGGCCGAGCAGGTGCGTCTTGCCCGACCCGGCGGGCCCGCGGATGACCACCCCGAGGGGGCTGGACGCCTGGTCGCGCGCCGCGTCGCCGAAGGCGTCCATCACGTCGTCGACGGCGTGGTCGTTGAGACCGTCGACGTGGGTCGCGGTCTGCGGGCGCCACAGGTCGTCGGAGGTAGGCGCCCAGGTCAGGCGCAGCGAGGCCAGCGCGTCGCGCTGCAGTGTGTCCATCACGCCTCGATCGCGATCAGATGCTTGGGCCGGTCCCCGATCAGCACCGCCGCCGCGCGGTCCGCTTCGGTCAGCACCTTCTGATCCTCCTGCGGGATCACCGCGACGCCCGGGCTGCGGTGCAGTGTGGCCAGCGCGGCGTCCACCTCGGCGCGGGGCAGGTCGAGTTCGGCGCGCAGTTCGGTCAGCGACACCCAGCCGCCGGGCCGCTCCGCCAGCCTGCGGTACGCGGCGCGCACCCGGGACTCAACGGACTCGACGGGCCCCGCCGGGGCGAACACCTCGGCCAGGCTCAGGTCCGCCCGGTCCAGGTGGCGGCCCAGCGCGCCGAGCACGGTGTACAGCGTCTTCGCCGGACCCGTCGAGCGGGGTGGGGCGCCCGCGGCGATGATGTCGCGACACAACCGCCAGCCGCGGTCGGTGAGTTCGTGGACGAACCGGTTGGCGACGCGCTCGGATTCGATCAGCCCGAGCCGGTTGAGTTTGTCGCGGCCGGCTTTGTCCAGCGCGGGGCCCAGTACGGCCAGCTCCGGGTTGGGCACCGGCCGCGATTCGGCCATCAGCACCAGCAGCACCGCCCGTTCGGTTCCGGTCAGGTCGGTCGCGGTCACACTCACGGTGCCAACTTAACGGGGTACGGCAGGATTGGTCCGGCATGGATGAGACCGAAGAGACCCCGGGGCCGTCCCGGCGCAGACACATCGCGCGGCTTGCGCTGTTCGTGGCGGTGCTGGCGGTGTTGTTCTATCTGACCGCGATCGCGCGTGTCGTCGACGTCGCCTACGTCCGCGGGCTGATCGAGTCGACGGGGCCGCTGGCGCCGGTGACCTACGTCGCGGTCTCGGCGGTCCTCGGCGCGCTGCTGGTCCCGGGGCCGCTGCTGGCCGCGGGCAGCGGGTTCCTGTTCGGTCCGCTGGTGGGCACGTTCGTGACTCTGGGCGCCACCGTCGGCAACGCGTTGATCTCCAGCTATGCGGGTCGCCGGGCCGGACGGGAGAGCGCGCGCGCCCTGCTCGGCGCCGAGCGCTCGGACCGGATCGACCGGCTCATCGAGCGCGGCGGGCTGTGGGCGGTCGTCGGGCAGCGGTTCGTCCCCGGTGTCTCGGACGCACTGGCGTCGTATGCGTTCGGGGCGTTCGGCGTGCCGCTGTGGCAGATGGCGGCCGGCGCGTTCATCGGGTCGATGCCGCGGGCCTTCGTGTACACCGCGCTGGGGTCCTCGATCGGCGAGTTCTCGGCGCCGCTGGCGTTCACCGCGATCGCCGTGTGGTGCGTGACCGCAGTGGTGGGGGCGTTCGCGGCCCACCGCGGCTGGCGGAAATGGCGCTCCCGGGAATGACGGGCTTCGTCCTCACCGAGGAGTTCCGCGACGCGCTGGCGCGGCTGGCCGGCGGCGGGCATCTGTTCCTGACCGGTAAGGCCGGCACCGGCAAGTCGACGCTGATCCGCCGTTTCCTGGCCGAGACCGACCGCAACGTGGTGGTCGTCGCACCGACGGGCATCGCGGCGCTCAACGTCGACGGCTACACCATCCACCGGCTGTTCGGCTTCCGGTCCACGACGACGCTGGAGGACATCCGCACCGGGAGCTACCGGCCGGGCCCGTTCACCAGGACCCTGGCCTCGCTGCAGACGCTGATCGTCGATGAGGCGTCCATGGTGCGCGCCGATGTGTTCGACATGGTGGCCGCGTCGCTCGAGCGGTTCGGGCCGGCGCCGGGCACGCCGTTCGGCGGGGTGCAGATCGTGCTCGTCGGAGACCTCTACCAGTTGCCGCCGGTGGTCCGTGAGGACGAGGTCGCCTATTTTTCGACAACCTACGAAACACCGTATTTCTTCTCCGCCCGGTCGTTCGACCGCGCCGACTTCCCGACGGTGACGTTGACGACGGTGTTCCGTCAGCTCGGCGACGACCGGATGACGGCCATCCTGAACGAGATTCGCGAAGGCGTGCTGCTGGGGCATGCCCAGGAGCAGCTCAACGCCCGCGCCGACAAGGACTTCGTGCCGCCCGACGACGAGTTCTGGCTGACGCTGGCCCCGACGAACCGCCTGGTCACCGCGCGCAACCGGCAGCAGCTGGAGCGGCTGCCCGGCGACGAGATGACCCACCACGCCAAGGCTTCCGGTGATCTGGCGCTGTTCGACCCGCCGGTCGAGGAGACGCTGCGCTTCAAGGTCGGCGCGCAGGTGATGATGCTCAACAACGACCAGGGCGGCCGTTGGGTCAACGGCACGGTGGGCCGGGTGGTCGGCGTCGGCTACGACCGCTACGGCGCGGTGGTCGAGGTGGAGTTCCCCGACGGCACCGCCGCGGAGGTCACCCCGTTCACCTGGGAGGTGACCCGGCCGGTGATGTCGGGGTCGTCGTTGAGCCGCGAGGTGGTCGGCGCGTACACCCAGCTGCCGTTCAAGCTGGCGTGGGCCATCACGATCCACAAGAGCCAGGGGCAGACGCTGGAGCGGGTGGTCGTCGACCTGACCGGCGGCATGTTCTCGACGGGCCAGCTCTACGTCGCGCTGAGCCGGTGCACGTCGCTGGCGGGCCTCGTGCTGAGAAGGCCTGTGCTGCCCAAGGATCTGAAGACCGACCGGCGGGTCGCCCGGTTCCTGCGCACCTCCACGGGCGGGGCGCAGGCGCGGCGGTACTGCGCGATCGGGATGCTGACCGTCGGCGACGAGGGCCGGATGTCGCGTCCGCGGCCGGTGGAGCTGGCGGTGGCGTTCGACGACGGCACTGCGGTCAGCACGCTGGTCAACCCGCAGCGCGATCTCGCCGACGCACGAACGCGATTCGGCATCACGGTGTCGGACGTGCTGCTGGCGCCCACGCTGCGGGAAGCGTGGGCGGTGATCGCGCCGATGCTGGCCGGGTGCACCCCGGTGGGGGTCGGCGTGGACGAGCAGCTGGGTCTGCTGGACTTCGAGCTCAAACGGCTCGGCCATGTGTCCGCGATGCCGCTGGGGGTGGAGTTGCGCGGGACGCGGGTGACCGGCCGCACCGCGCTGGAGCAGGCCCGTTCGGCGTTGCAGGCCCACCGCGCGGCCGACGCCGAGGACGGCTCGTCGGCGTTCGACGAGCCTGAATCCGTCGAGGTGTCAGGGCTTCTGGTCGGTCGCGACGCGTCGATCGTGACGCCGGTGGCCGAGCACCTGCCCGGGTTGTCGGCGTTGCTGCGGATCAGCCGCGACGTGGCCGCGGTGTTGCTGGGCGGCCCGGCGCCGGCCCGCCGGGACGACACCGACTGGGAACCCGCGGCGCGGCAGTCGGTGGCCGACCAGCTGCGCGCAGCGGCGGCCCGGGTGCAGCTCACCGACGAGGTGGTGGCCCGGCTGGGCAGCGCCGAGGAGCTGCTCGGTGTCGAGATCCTCACCGGTGCAGAGCTTCTGGCCCGCCACGACATCCGGGCCACGCTGACGCCGGGGATGCGCGTGTGCTTCACCGGCACCGCGTCGGATCCGTCTGGCCGCATCGTCGAACGCGACGAGATGGAGCGCCGCGCCGCCGCGGCGGGCCTGACGCCGGTGAAGACGGTGACCAAGACCCGGTGCGACGTGCTGGTCTCGGCCGAGGCGGGCACGCAGTCGGGCAAGGCCCGCAAGGCCCAGGAGTACGGCAAGCCGGTGTTCACCGCCGAGGAGTTCTTCGGCTGGCTCACCCACGCCCCCGCGGAATAGCATTCCTGGCTGCGCTCGACGCCGCGAGCACAGCCCTGGTTTCTCACTCGGCGCACAATGGAGCGCGTGCCTTCTGCCGCCTTCGCCTCCGACAACGCCGCTCCCGCACACCCGACGGTTCTCGACGCGCTCGCCCGGGTCAACCGGGGGCCCGCCCCCTCCTACGGCGCCGACCCGGTGACCGCCGAAGCCGCCGAGGCGATCAGGACCGCGTTCGACTCGCCCGGCGCCGACGTGCTGTTCGCGTTCACCGGCACCGCGGCCAACATCATCGCGCTCGCGGCGGCGGTGCGGCCGTGGCAGGAGATCCTCTGCAGCGACATCGCGCACGTCCTCGTCGACGAGGCAGGCGGTCCCGTCCGACTGTCCGGCGCACAGCTGACCAGGCTGCCCAGCGCGGACGGGCTGATCGCACCGGAGGAGTTGGAGCGCCGGGTGTTCGGCCGCGGCGCGGTACACCACTCGCAGCCCCTGATCGTCTCGGTCACCCAGTCCACCGAGAACGGCCGCGTGTGGACGGGACCGGCCATCAAGGAGTTCGTCGACCGCGCCCACGCACTCGGGCTGCTGGTGCACGTCGACGGCGCACGGGTCGCCAACGCCATTGCAGCAGAGGGTTTTTCACCGTCGGAGGCGATCGGCGACGCCGACGTCGTCAGCGTGGGCGGCACCAAGAACGGCATGATGTTCGGTGACGCGATCCTGGTCCGCCGCCCGGAGCACTTCGACGGGATCCACTACGTGCAGAAGCAGATCGGCCATCTGGCGAGCAAGCACCGGTTCGTCGCGGCGCAGTTCACCGCGCTGCTGGGTGACGGGCTGTGGTTGCGCAACGCCGCGCACGCCAATGCGATGGCCCACCGGCTCAGCACAGGCATGACCGAGCTGGGGCTCGAGCTGGCGTGCCCGGCCGAAGCCAACGAGGTGTTCGTCCGGCTCCACCCCGACGCCTGCCGTGGGCTATCCGATTCCTACGCCGTGCACCAGCCCGACCCGGCCGAACCGGTGGTGCGGTTCGTCTGCTCGTGGTCGACCACCGAAGCCGAGGCCGACGACGCGCTCGCGGCGCTGCGCCGGCACCGCTGAGCCGGGTTACCGGATGCCCGCCCGGGGTACGCCCTGGTGATGAACAGCACCCTGGCGCGCGGCAGCGCGCCGTCCGACCCCCCCGAACGCCTCACCCCGACCGAGGTGCCCGAACGCCTGGTCCCCGACGACGTCCCCGAGACCCCACCGGGCCCGTCCACGACCCCGGATCCTGGGCCCGCGCACCGGGCTTAGGCGCTGGTCTCGCGGTCGGGTGCGGCCACCGGCTTGGACTCCGCCGAGCCTCGCTGACGCAGGAACACGGACAGCCCCACGATCGCGGCCACCGCGACGAACTCGCTCTGCCAGTTCTGCATCGACTCGAACCAGAACTGCGACGACGCCATGTATTCGGGCAGCGATATCGCGCGCTGCCCGTGCTGCACCTGTTCGTCGTTGTAGGCGGCGACCCCGCCCACCGCATGCAGCACCCACGAGGCGAAGAACAGCACGAAGAACGCGATAGCCAAGGAATTCTCGTAGATCCGCAGCACCACGCCACCTCGTCGCACCGGCCACGGGGCGGTGGGGTCGAGTCGGGCCAGCCGCGGATCCTCCTCCTGCGGGGCGCGCTCGTCGATCTGCTTGGACTCGGCCGAACCCCGCTGATACAGCAGAGCCGTCAACACGACGTACATGCCCATCTGCAGGAACTCCGACTCCCAGTTCTCGAACGTCGCCTCCACGAAGTCACCGCTGGCCAGGTACCCGAGGACCGAGACCGTCTCCTGTGACCCGTGTTCGCGCTGTTCCTGGTTGTAGGTCGCGGCGCCGGAGACGACCATCCCGGCGAAGAACACCACGAACAGACCCAGGCACGCCAGCAGGAGGCCGTGGTCGCGCAACCAGTTGCCGTTTCGGGCTTTCACCTGGTCAGGTGTACCCCCGATGGGCGTGGGTATGCGCCCTGGATGGCCCCGCCGACACCGCTGCACGCTTATCTGACCGAGCAGACCGGACTCGTGCTCGAGGGGCTTGACGGGTTGCGGGACGGCACTGATCCCATCCACGACACCAGGGTCGCCATCCGCCGGGTGCGCAGCACCGTGCGGGTTTTCGGCACGCTGCTCGACGACCGGGCGCACGCGGTGGAGCAGGAACTGAAGTGGTTCGCCGGGGTGCTGGGTGACGTGCGCGACGTGCAGGTGCAACGGGGCCGGTTGAGCGACGCGCTCGGCGAACTTCCCGACGAACTGGTGCTGGGACGGGTGGCAGACCGGATCAAACGCGACCTGCGCCGGATGGAGGCGCCGGCCCGGGACCGGGTCGCCGAGGCGATGACGACCCCGCGTTACCAGGACCTGGTCGCCGAACTGCAACGCTGGAGCGATACCCCGCCGGTGCGCGCGAAGGCCGCCGCCAAGCAGCTGCAGAAGAAGGCGCACCGGGCCGCAGCGAAGGCTGACCGCAGGCTGGCCAAAGCCCTGGACAGCGTCGACGACGCGCTGCTCCACCGTGCCCGCAAAGCCGCCAAACGGGCCCGATACGCCGCCGAACTGATCCAGACCGGTGCGCCATCGACCAAGGCGGCGCGAAAGCAGAAGCATTACAAGAAGATTCAGAGTGTCCTGGGTGATCTGCAGGACACCGTGGTGGCCCGATCGATACTGCGGCAGATGGGTGCCGGCGCAGGCAGCCGGGCCAAGGAGAACGGGTTCACCTTCGGCCTGCTCTACGCCCGCGAGGAACAGCTCGCCGACCAGTGCCGCCGCGAAGTCGCCCGGCTGTAGCCGCTGTTTCGCCGCCGTACGTGTGGGTAGCCGCACCTGAGCAGCAAGGAAACGGAGAACGCAATGCGGGCAGCGGTACTGGAGGCGTCCGGACGGCCGCCGGTGGTCAGGGACTTCGAAGAGCCCCGCGGCGAGGACGTCGTCACCGTGACCCTGGCCGGTTGCAACCCGGTGGACCTCGCGCTGGCCTCCGGTGAGATGGGCGATCCCGTGGTCCCCCGGGTCGTCGGCAAAGAGGGCATCGGCATCACCGCGGACGGCGCACGGGTCTACTTCGACTCCCCGCCGGCCCCGTTCGGGTCATGGGCCGAACGCACCCGGATCAACCCGGACAAGGCCTACGTGGTGCCCGACGGTGTCGACGACGACCTCGCCGTCGCGCTCGGCATCGCGGGATTGGCCGCCTGGCTGCCGCTGACCAGGCACGCCCAGCTATCCCCCGACCATTCGGTGCTGATCCTCGGCGCGACCGGGACCGTCGGCGCCATCGCGGTGCAGGCGGCCAGAATCCTCGACGCGGGACGCGTCGTCGCGGCCGGGCGCGACGAGGACGCGCTGGCCAAGACCCGCGAACTGGGCGCCGACGCGACCGTCCAGCTCGGCGGCGACGACGACGCCGGCGCGCTGAGATCCGCCGCGGGTCAGGACCGCGGCTTCGACGTGGTCCTCGACATGGTCTACGGCGACCCGTTCCTCGCCGCGCTGGACGCCACCGATCCCGGGGCCACGCTGATCACCGTCGGACAGGGTGCCGGCGCCGCACCCGCGGTGCCGTTCATGACACTGATGGGCCGCACGCACATCGGGCACATGAACGACTTCATGTCCGCCGACGTGCTGCACGCGGCGTACGTGGAACTGCTGATGCTGGCCGCCGACGGGCGCATCCACGTCGAGACCACCCGCTACCGCCTGGACGACGCCGAAAAGGCTTGGCAGGCACAGGCTGACGGACCGCATGTCAAGATCGGAGTGGCGATTCCGTGAGCGCGTACCCCGCTTTCGACGCGATGCCGATCGGTGCGCGCTGGCGTGCCGGCCAGTCCGGCAAGACGCGCGCCAGCACCGACCCGTACACCGGTGCCACGCTGGCCGAGATCGCCCAGGCCGACCAACGCGACCTGACCGAGGCGTACGACAGTGCGGTTGCCGCCCAAGAAGACTGGGCTGATGAGCCGCCGTCCGAGCGCGCCAGGGTGATGCGCGCGGCCGCGGACGTGATGACCGACCGCAAGGACGAGATCGTCGGCTGGCTGGTGCGGGAGACCGGCGGCACGCTGGCCAAGGCCGAGCTGGAGTGGGGGCTGGTGCGCTCGGTGATGTGGGAGGCGGCCTCGATGCCGCACCATGTCGAGGGTCGGATCATGCCGTCGGACATCCCGGGCAAGGAGAACCGGGTCTACCGCGAACCGGTCGGCGTAGTGGCGGTGATCTCGCCGTGGAACTTCCCGATGCAGTTGTCGAACCGCTCGGTCGCACCGGCGCTGGCGGTGGGGAATGCGGTGGTGCTCAAGCCCGCCGGTGACACCCCGGTGACCGGCGGCCTGCTGCTGGCCCGGATCTTCGAGGAGGCCGGTCTTCCACCCGGGCTGCTGTCGGTGGTCGTCGGCGCCGGTTCCGATATCGGGGACGCGCTGGTGGCCCACCCGGCGGCGCGGGTGGTGTCGTTCACCGGGTCGACGCCGGTGGGCAAGGGCATCGCGGAGAAGGCCGGCGTGAAGAAGCTGGCGCTGGAACTCGGCGGCAACGGGCCGTTGGTGGTCCTCGACGACGCCGACCTGGATCTGGCGGTGCGCGCGGCGGTGTTCGGGTCGTTCTTCCACCAGGGCCAGGTGTGCATGATCGCGAACCGGGTCATCGTCGACGCCGCCGTGCACGACGAGTTCCTCGACCGGTTCCTGGCGAAGGTCGGCGCGTTGACCGTCGGTGATCCCAGCGACCCGGACGTGCAGCTCGGGCCGATCATCAATTCGTCTCAGCTGGAGAGCATTCAGGACAAGCTCAAGCGTGCCCGCGACGACGGCGCGCAGGTGCTGCTGGGTGGGGATCCGTTCGGGCCGACCGGGTTGTGCCTGCCGCCGCATGTGCTTGCCGGCGGCAATGACGTCGCCACTGCGCGCGAGGAGGTGTTCGGACCGGTGATCACCGTGCTGCGCGCCGACGGAGAGCAGGATGCGCTGCGGCTGGCCAACGACACCGAGTACGGGCTGTCGTCGGCGGTGTTCAGCCGCGACGTCGACCGTGCGGTGCGGTTCGGCCGCCGGATCCGGGCCGGCATGACGCACGTGAACGACTCACCGGTCAACGACGACGCCAACACCGCCTTCGGCGGGGTGAAGGATTCGGGTGTCGGCCGGTTCGGAGGTCAGTGGGCTGTCGACGAATTCACCACCGACCACTGGGTTTCGGTGCAGCACCAGCCGCGCCGTTACGCCATCTAGCCCGTCACAGCACGACGGCGATCAGGTTCACCACCGAGGCCACGATCACCGAGCCGAACAGAAACGACAGCAGGCCGTGGCCGAGGGCGGTGGCCCGCATCCTCGACGACGTCAGGTTGGTGTCGCCGATCGCGAAGCTCACCCCGACGGTGAACGCGACATAGGCGAAATCACTGTAGCGGGGCGGTGTATCGGTGTTGAAGTTGATTCCCCCGCATGGCTCTTCCTGGAAGTAGACCCGTGCATACGCCACCGTGTACAGCGTGTGCACGACGAACCAGGAGAGCACCACGGTGACGATGCCGATCGCCGGAACCACCAAACCGAAACGGTCGGGCCAGGTTTCGGCCAACAGCATGCCGACACCGGCGAGGCTGGCCAGCGCGCCGCCGAGGATCAGGGCGACCACGGTCCGGCGGCCCGGCTCCTCGTAGGCGGCGTGCGCAGCGGTCCGCTCCGCGTCGCAGGGCGCGATCACCACCCACGTCCACACCAGGTAGGTCAGCGCGAGGGCATCCCAGCCGACCAGCGCCGCATACCAGCGGAATTCCAGCAGCGCCGCGACGCCTGCCGCCACACAGCCGACGACGACCGCACCGAGCACCCGCGTGGTAGGGCGGTGCGGCAGCGACGGTCTCACGGACGTTATCCGAGCGTCGCCCAGAACTCCGTCAGCGCCGCCGCACCGCGCTTGGGGTCCTCGACCATCCACCAGTGCCCGAGCCCCTCGAGCAGCTCGACGCGCGCGCCGGACGTTCGGCGGCGCGGCGGCGGTTCTCGTTGGGGCCGATGAACGGATCCGCCGTCGGCAGCAGGGCCAGACCGGGCCGTGCCGCCGCGGACTCCAGCGCGCGGCCGGCCTCGGCCATCGCCGGTTGAGCGGCCGAGCGGTACAGCGCCAGGATCGCGGTGCGCATCTCGTCGTTCTGTTGTTCGGCCAGCGCGGCGCCGATGTCGGCCGGAATGCCGAAGGACACCATCACTTCCGTCCGTGCGGGCACCCCGCCATCCATCATCGCGGCCAGGGATTCCTCCCCGGCCCCAGGTGTCTGCCAGACCTGGGCCATGTCGTGCCAGACGTAGTCGGCGTCGAACAACCCGACCGAGTCGCTGGCCCAGCTGCGCACCAGTTCCGGCCGGTGCATCGCGACGTTGACCACGTGGCCGCCGCCCCAGTCGTGGCCGACCAGATCGATCGGTCCGTCGATCTTCTCCAGTGCGGATTCCAGCCAGTCGCGGTACTCCGTCATCGTCGCGCCGAACCCGTCCGGCAGCGGTGCGCCGAATCCAGGTGGCGAGAGCAGCACCACGTCGTCGCGGCCCAGCACGGCGGTGAGCGGCCCCCAGATCGCGTCGGTCTCGGGATTGCCGTGGACGAACACCGCTGTCATGGGGTTCATCCTGGCACGCCGCCGATAATGGGACGGTGAACACGCAGTGGTCGGCGGCGATGAACCTGGACGCGCCGATCATCAACGCGCCGATGGGCGGGGTGGCCGGCGGCGAGCTGGCGGCCGCGGTCAGCCGCGCCGGTGCGCTGGGGATGATCGGGATCGGCAGTTCCGGTTCGGCGGCAAGACTCCGGGAGCACCTCGGGCATACTGCAAACCTGCAGCGGCCCTTCGGTATCGGCCTGATCAGCTGGGTGGTCGAGAAGGATCCCGCGCTGCTGGACACCGCGCTGGCCGCCGGCCCGGCACTGATGTCGGTCAGCTTCGGGCAGGACTGGTCCTGGGTGCGGCGCGCCCAGGACGCCGGGTGTGTGACGGCGGTACAGGTCGCCGATCTGGCCGCCGCGCGGCGTGCGGTGGACGCCGGAGTCGAGGTGCTCGTCGCCCGCGGGGCCGAAGGGGGCGGACACGGGCGGCCCGCCGTCGCGACCCTGCCGCTGCTGGCCGAGCTGCTCGACGCGTTGCCGGTGCCGGTGCTGGCCGCCGGCGGCATCGCCTCGGGGCGGGCGCTGGCGGCGGTGCTGGCCGCCGGGGCCGCCGGTGCGTGGATCGGCACCGCGTTCGCGGTGTGCCCCGAGTCGACGCTGCCCGCGCCAGCCCGGCAGCGGATGCTCGACGCGGGCGCCACCGACACCGTCACGACCCGGGCCTTCGACGTCGCGCTGGGCTACCCGTGGCCGGCCGAGCTGCCCGAGCGGGTGTTGCGCAACGCGTTCACCGACGCCTGGGACGGCCGGGTCGACGACCTCGACGCGGATGCGCGCGCGCTGCTCGGCAGCGCCATCGCCGCCGACGACTACCGGTGGGCCCCGGTCAACGCCGGGCAGGGCGTCGGCGAGGTGACCGTCAGCGAACCCGCCGCGGTGGTCGTCGGCCGGCTCGTCGGGGACGCCCGCCGGATCCTCGCGAACGTGCCACCACGGTCGTGATTTCCGCCGCAGCACGACCCGGAGAGCACCCTCGCGAAACCCCAGAACGCACTGCAATCCCGCTGGTCACATACGTCACAAGCCGAGGGGAAAAGGCCGCGACACTCCCCTCCCCGGGCCCGTCGTTGTCGCCGGCGTGCCCTATGTTGGGGCGTCCGAGGTCATGACGAACACGACGCGCACAGAGCGAGGGGGCTGGTGGACGACAACTCGACCCTGTCCGCCGTCGACCTGCTCGAACTCAACCGCGACCTGCAGTCCTCCCAGGCGATCCGGCTGCTGGCCACCACGAATCTGAGCCTGTACGCGACGCTGATGGAGCGGCACCTCGCCGACGGTGTGACTCCGGAGACCGAGCTGGTCGTGCGCCTGGAACGCGACCTCGACGACCTCGGGGATCCGCAGTCCGGCCTGGCGCTGATCAAGTCGTGGGCCAGCCAGGGCTGGCTGCACCGCATCGTCGATCCCCGCAGTGACCAGAACGTCTGCTACCTGACCCAGGACGCCCGCCGCGCGCTGGACTTCCTGCGCGGCATGCGCCGGCAGGACACCATCGCCACCGGCGGTTCCATCAACGGCATCGCGTCCCGGCTCAAGCACGTGGCCCTCAAGGTCGGCAACGACCCCGCCAGGATCCGCAAGAGCATCGAAGCCGAGATCGAGGCACTGCACCGCGAGCTCGACGAGCTCGATGCCGGCGAGCGGCCCGCGCCCGATGTCACCGACGCCTACGACGAGGCCCGCGCGATCGCGCTGCAGATGGAGCGGCTGATCACCGACATCGGCCAGTACGGCTCGATGATCGAGAAGGCCACCGCCGCCCTCGACGAGCCGATCGACTCCAACGTCGAGTACCGCGACCGTCAGCGCCAGATGTACGCCGACTACCAGGCCGCCTGGGACTCCCAGGGACGCGACAGCCACCGCGCGTTCCTGCGGATGATCAACGACCCGGATCAGCGGGCGGAGTTCGAGGCCGACGTGGCCGCGGTCGCCGACGCGCTGCCCGCGCTGGACCCGGCGCTACGCAAGGTGATGGCCGGCTTCTTCGAGCTTGTCGGACATCAGATCGACGAGGTCGAACGGATCCAGCAGCGCTGCGCGCAGCGGGTCAAGCGGTTCACCGCGTTCGGCACGCTGGAGCAGAGCCGCGGGGTGGCCCGCCAGCTCAACGAGGCCATCGGCGCGGCCCGCAATCTCCTCAGGTCGAGCCTGATCGACTCGCGGCTGGACATCGAGCTGCCGCTGGCCCGGCACGCGATCAGTTCGGTCGGCGCACTGAGCTTCAAGATCGGCGAGCTGTCCAGCCCAAAGCCGGCCAAGGCCGCCGAGGGCGAGGTCGACCTGGCCAGCTTCGCCGCGCTGACCACCCAGGTCGACGCGCCGGCGATGTCGGACATGCTCAACGCCGCGGTCGCCGAGGGCCCGGTGTCGTTGCCGGAGGCCGTGGCGATGCTCGACCGTTCAGGGCAGGGCGCCTACCTCGGCCATGTCATCGTGCTGTGGTCCTGGGCTCTCAAGCAGCCCAACGATTCTCGGTACGATTCAGTGACCGTCCGGTTCCGTTCGCTGGACGGCAAGGACCGCGAAATTGCCGTCCCCGCACTGAAATTCACCGAACCGATCACTGTTGGAGCATCCGCGTGACCACCGAACACGAGGCTGACTTCGCGGCGTTCTCCGCGCTGCCCGAGGTCGACCAGAACGCCCGGCCGCCGCACCAGCGCCGGCCGCGGTTCGACGGCGACGTCTCCGAGCTGCCCGACCGCGCCTGCTGGGCGCTGCAGCATCTGCTGACCCGCCGCTACATCAGCGCCGAGACCGACAGCGACATCTACGCGTGGGTGCTCGAGTACCGCGGCCAGCTGTCGGTGCGGCTGTCCGAGCTCGACCTGATGCTGCGCATCGTGGACGGGACCGACGTCGCCTACGTCGAGCAGGCCCGCTACGAATCCGCCAGGGGCATGAAGCTTCTCCGTCGCGAGCCGCTTGGCACCTACGACTCCATCCTGGCTCTGCACCTGGCACAGATGATGCGCGCCGCGGGCGGGCAGAGCGTGCTGATTTCCCGCGAGGAGATGCACAACCTGTTCTCCGGGGTGCTCAACGACACCGACCGCGACGCGGTCACGTTCACCGGACGCATCGACGCCGCCATCGCCCGGCTGACCGGCCTGGAGATCCTGCGCCGCAGCCGCGACGACGAGCACAGCTACACCATCTCCCCGGTGATCACCGCGGTGATGACGGCCGGCGTGATCACCGAGTTGCAGCAACAGTTCGAGCTGCTGCTGCGCGGCGGGACCGCGGCAGTGGACCAGGAGGAAGACGCCGTTGACTGAGCAGTTCCACCTGTCCCGGCTCCAGGTGATCAACTGGGGAGTCTTCGACGGCTACCACGACATTCCGTTCAGCGAGGGCGGCGCGCTGATCGCCGGTGCCTCGGGCAGCGGTAAATCCTCTCTGCTGGATGCGATCTCGCTGGGTTTCCTGCCGTTCAACCGGCGCAACTTCAACGCCTCCGGCGACAACACCGCCGCGGGTTCGAGCGCGGGCAGGCGCACCGTCGACAAGTACGTGCGCGGCGCGTGGGGCCAGCGCAGCGACGGCGGCACCAGCCGAGTGATGTACCTGCGCGGCGACGGCACCGCGTGGTCGGCGGTGGCGGTCACCTACTCCAGCGACTCCGGGCGCACCGTGACCGGCCTGGTGCTCAAATGGCTCACGGGCGAGTCCCGCAACGACTCGTCGAGCCGGTTCGTGCTCGGCGACGGCGACTTCGACATCGAGGACATCTGCAACCGCTGGGCGGCAGGACGTTTCGACACCGGGGTGTTCAAGGAGAACGGCTGGCGGTTCACCACCAAGGTGGAGTCGCAGTATCTGGCCCAGCTGTACGCGACCATCGGCATCCGTGCCTCCGATGCCGCCCAGCAGCTGCTCGGCAAGGCGAAGTCGCTGAAGAGCGTCGGCGGGCTGGAGCAGTTCGTCCGCGAGTTCATGCTCGACGAACCCGAGAGCGTGACCCGGCTGCCGGAGGCGCTCAAGCAGATCGACCCGCTGGTGGAGGCGCGTGAGCTGCTGGCGGTCGCGCAGAAGAAGCGCAAGATCCTCGGCGACATCGAGAAGATCCAGCAGCGCTACGCCTCGGAGTCCACCGATCTGGGCATCATCGACCTGGTGGATCTGCCGATGGTGCGGGCCTACACCGACCACGTCCGGGTCGCGCAGTGCCCGGCTCAGGTCGAGCAGCTCGACACCACGATCGAGCAGCTCGACAACGAGTACGAGGACGTCACCCGAAGCCTGAATCTGGCCAAGGCCGAGGCGGATTCGCTCAACGCGCAGATCAGCGGATCCAGCGCGAGCATCGGCCCGCTGCAGTCTCAGGTCACCGCCGCCGAGACCGAGGCCGAGCAGATCTCCCGCAGGCGCGGCGCGTACGAGGACATGCTGGCTGCGCAGGGCCTCGACATTCCGGAGACCGCGGACGACTTCTGGAACCAGCGCGAGGAACTGCTCGCCCAGGCTACCGAGTTGCTGGCCAAGGTCGAGCGCAACCGCGAGGCCTCAACCGACGCCGAGTACGCGCAGAAGTCGGCCCGGCTGGTCCGCGACGAGGCCGCCAAGGAACTCAAGCGGGTCGAGCATGTGGGGTCGGCGCTGCCCGAGTTCGCGCTGACGATGCGGGAGCAGATCTGCGCCGCGGTCGGTCTCGACTCGGCCGACCTGCCCTACATCGCCGAGCTGATGGATCTGCGACCGGACCAGACGCGGTGGCGCACCGCGGTGGAGAAGGTGCTGCGCGGTGTCGGGCTGCGGCTGATGGTGCCCGATCAGCACTGGACCAAGGTGCTGGCGTTCGTCAACGAGACCAACATGCGGGGACGGCTGCAGCTGCACCACGTCCGGGCGAAGTTCCTCGGCGCCGAACCGGTCGATCCGGAGCCGAACACGTTGGCGGGCAAGCTCTTCCCGGTCGATCCGACGCATCCGTGCGCGGCCGAGGCGGTCGACGTGGTGACCGCCGCCGGGGACCACGTCTGCGTCGACACCCCGGAGGTGTTCGCGCGGTTCCGCCGCGCGGTCACCGACACCGGGCTGTACAAGGACTCCGACCGGCTCGCGATCAAGGACGACCGGCGTCCGCTCAAGCAGTCCGAGTACCTGTACCAGGGCGATGTGTCGGCGAAGATCAACGCGCTGACCGTCGACCTGGCCGCGGCCGAGGAGGCGTACCAGAAGGCCCGCCGCGTCGCCGACGACATCGCCGCCCAGCGTCAGCAGTGGCGCGACCGGGCCGCGGCGTGCAAGGCGATCTGCGAGCAGTTCCCGCAGTGGAGCCAGATCGACACCGAAACCGCCGACGGGCACGCCGACCGGTTGCGGGAGCAGTACGAGCTGCTGCTGGCCGACCACCCCGACATCGAGGCGCTCAACGCGCGCGCCGACGAGTGCTGGTCGCAGATCCAGAAGTTGATGACGCGCCGCGGCGCGATCCAGACCCGCCGCGACGATCTGGACGGGCGGCGGACCAGGCTGCTCGAGCTGTCCGAACGGCTCCGGCCGGCATTCGTGTCGGAGCCGCTGACCGAGCTTCTGAACCGGTACGCCGGTCAGGTTCCGGTGTCGTTGGAGCTGCTCGATCCCGAGCCGCACCGCGACGCGCTGTTCGGCGCCATCAAGAAGGAACGCGAACAGCTGCGGGAGAGCCGCCGTCGTTCCTATGACGAGCTGGCGCGCATCCTGAACACCTTCGACACGTCCTTCCCGGACGCCGTGCCGAACAACTCGGACGATTTCGACGAGCGGGTGCACGACTACGTCGCGCTGTGCCGGCACATCGACGAGCGTGAGCTGCCGGAAGCCTACGAGCGGATGATGCGCCTGGTGACCGAGCAGGCGCCGGATGCGATCCTGACGTTGCACCGGGTGGCCGAGCAGGAGGCCCGCCGGATCAGCGACCAGATCGCCCGCGTGAACACGGGTTTGGGGGCGGTGGAGTTCAACCGAGGCACCCGCCTGACCCTGCGTGCCACACCGCGCAGCCTGACGGCGGTGTCGGAGCTGACCGAGATCGTGCGGGCCATCTCACGGCGCATCGCCGAGGTGGGCCTGGGCGACAAGCAGGCGATCCTGGATCAGTACGCCGACATCCTGCGGCTGCGCAACCGGTTGGCGTCGACGGCGCCGGAGGACAAGGCGTGGACGCGCGACGCCCTCGACGTGCGCAACCGGTTCACGTTCGACTGCGCGGAATGGGATGTCAGCACCGAGGAGCTGATCCGGACGCATTCCAACGCCGGTGACAACTCCGGCGGCGAGCAGGAGAAGCTGATGGCGTTCTGCCTGGCGGGTGCACTGAGCTTCAACCTTGCGAGCCCCGAAAGCACGGACAACAGACCGGTTTTCGCGCAGCTGATGCTCGACGAGGCGTTCAGCAAGTCGGATCCACAGTTCGCCCAGCAGGCGTTGCAGGCGTTCCGCAAGTTCGGGTTCCAGCTGGTGATCGTCGCGACGGTGCAGAACGCGACGACGATCCAGCCCTACATCGACAGCGTGGTGATGGTGTCCAAGACCGAGGCGACGGGCCGCAATGCCCGTCCGGTGGCGACGGTGTCCACGCGCACCATCTCCGAGTTCGGGCAGTTGCGCCGGGAGATGCGGGCCACCGCCAAGGTTCCCGCCGGCGTGTAGGTACCGCCGACGGGAACCTAAGCCTTGTAACGCATCACGGCGTCGGGACGGATGACCACACGTACCCACTGCTCGGCGCGCATGGCGGTGAGGTCGTCGGCGCGGACGGGATCGGTGGGGTCCCAATACCGGGCGGCGAGGCGTTCGACGAGAGCGTCGGCACCGTCGGGGACGATCGTGACGGGCCCGGCCACCGACACCCAACGTTCCCGCTCACCGACCGGTGCGGTCACCACCAGCGACGCGCGGGGATCGCGGCGAAGGCGCCGAACCTTCACGGTGTCCGGGCCGGTGAACAGCTGCACCGCCCCGTCGGCGGTCACTTCGAACCACACCGGCCGCGGCTGCGGCGGTTGCGGTCCGCCCGCGGCGGTGAACAAGCCGTACAGAGGGCGAGCCAGGAACGAGATGTCCTCGGCTGTCAGCGTTTCCGTGCTCACCGATTCCACACTCCCGCCGCGGCGACGCGCGCCACGTAGTCCTCGAAGGGCCGGGGCGGACGGCCCAGCACGTCGGCGACCCCCTCGGCGGTCTTGGCGATCAGCCCACTGTCCATCAGCGTGAACATCTCTGCCACATCGTGGGCGACGTGTCGGTCGACGCCCTGCTCGACCAGCGCGTCGACGTACTCCGCCGTGGAGATCTGGCGGTAGGAAATCGGCCGCCCCGTCGCGCGGGAGATCAACTCGACGGCTTCACCGAAAGCGATCGACCGGGGCCCGGTCAAGTCGTGAGTGAGACCTGCGTGCCGGTCGGGGTCGGTGAGCACCCGCACCGCGACCTCGGCGACGTCCTCGAGGTCGACGAACGGTTCGGGCACGTCACCGGCAGGCAGCGCCAGCTCGCCGTGCAGCAGCGGCGCGTGCCACAGCTCCTCGTCGAAGTTCTGGGCGAAGTTGTTCGGGCGCAGGACGGTCCACGGAATGGAGGATCCGCGGACGGCGTCCTCGGCTTCTCTCATCTCGCGCCCGAACGGCGAGTCGCCCCAGTCGTCGGCACCGCGCCCGGACAGCAGCACCAGCTGCCGCACCCCGGCGGCTTCGGCCTTCGCGACGAACTCGGGTGCGGGTCCCTGGACCGGTGGCGGCACCACATACGCAGCCGTCACGCCCTGCAGCACCGCATCCCAGCCGCCGGGGTCTGCCCAGTCGAACGGCGCTGGGCTGGTCCGTGAAGCGGCTCGCACGGGCAGCCCGAGCATGCGCAGTCGGGCGGCCACTCGCCGTCCGGTCTTGCCGGTGGCCCCGAGGACCAGGAAAGGGTTGGTCGAATCAGTCATGGCTCCATGGAACGCGACACCGCCAGACGATTCCATGGGTGAAAGGCCGAAATGCCTTTGTGATCGTCTGCTAGAACGGGCGGATGTCTCCGCGGGCTACGTTCCGGTGCGCCGGCTCTGGTGACTCCACTCCCCCTGTGCGGCGCCACCAGACACCGTTGCGCCCCTGATGACCGCTCCGCACACCCCTCGTTGCGCAAAGCAGGCCGCCTGTGAGACGGGCCACAGGGATGGTACATAAACGATAGCGTTTCCCAAAAACCGGCACGTACCTGAAGGCGTGGGACGATCATGTCGAGACCTCGCCGGACCCGTGGTTCGGCGCCCCTATAATTCTCGGCGCAACGCACACCGGGCAGAGGAGGCCGCATGGCCGAGCGGCTCGCCTCCGGACGGCACCGGCTGTCCAGGGAACAGGTCGCCGCCCATCAGAGACAGCGGCTGTTCAAGGCACTCGCCACCGTCATGGCCGAGAACGGGTACAGCAAGACCACGGTCGAGGATCTGATCAGAGAGGCCGGGGTCTCCAAGGCCACCTTCTACCAGCACTTCACGTCAAAGCAGGACTGCTTCATGTCGGCGTACGCGCGGATGCAGCAGCACGTGATCGACGGCGTCGAGGCACTGCCGTCGACCGGCACACCGATGCAGCGCTTCGACGTCATGCTCGACCGGTATTTGAGCTTCCTCGCCGCGGACCCGGCCACGGCGCGGCTGTTCCTGGTCGAGGTGTACGCCGCCGGACCGGAGGCCATGCGCAGGCGCGTCGATCTGCAGCAGGATTTCGTGGCGGGAGTGGCGAGAGTGTTCAACGCCCGCAGCACCGCCGACCGGTTCGCGTGCCAGATGCTGGTCGCGGCGATCTCGGCACTGGTGACCAACGCGCTGGCCGACCAGGACGCCGAGGCGGTCACCGCGCTGAAGAAGCCGATCCTGGGCTACACCGAACGGGTCATGGCGGTCCCCGAGTCGATGCCGGGCCGCACGACCTAGCGCGGGACGCGATTTCAGCGCGGCCGGGCGCCGTCGAGGAACAGCCGAACACAGACCCGGATCCGGTCGGCGACGGCGTCGTCGTCCAGCACCGCTCCCCACAGCACACCGTGCGCGGGACCGCCGATGACCAGGCTCAGGAACGATGTCCCGAGAAGTTCGGGATCGTCGATCGCGATGCTGCCGGTGGCCGCGTGCCGCGCCAGCACCTCGGCGATGAAGCGCACCGCGGGCCGACTGCCCTGCTCGTAGGCGATGCGGGGAAGCTCGGGGAACCGGTAGGCCTCGGCGTTGAGGATGCGTTGCAGGCGGACCCCGTCGGGACTCACCGCGGTGCGCAAGCGCGCCCCGGCCACCGCGATCAGCGTCTCCTCCAGGTCGCCGGTGTCCAGCTTGCGAAGCTCCTCTGCCGGGACCGCCCACCGGTCGATCGCGCGCTGCACCGCCGCACGGAACAGGGTCTCTTTGTCGGAATAGCGGGCATAGATGGTCCGCTTGGCCATCCCGGCCGTCGCGGCGATCCCGTCGATCGTGGCGTGGTCGAATCCCCGGTCCAGGAACACCTCCAGCGCGCAGTCCAGCAGTTCCTCGGCACGCAGCAGCGCCTGCGCGCGCGTGGGTCGGCCGGCGGCGCGGCGCGGCGACGCGGCCGGGGCGGAGTGAGTCACCCCGCCAGTATGACTAATGAAACGCAGGCGGTGCTATTCTTTCGCAAGTATTGAAACGGCTGAGGTGCCTTTCTGCGATTCAACGACGAGTCGGGCCCCGCCGTCGCCTTCCCGGACCCCGAAACCCCCGAGGACAGTTCTCCGTGCCTGAACAGATGGTCGAGCGCCCGTCGGCGCCCCGAGGCGGTGCAGCGCTCATCGCCGTGCTCGCCGCCGGCGGCATCAGCGTCTCGCTGATGCAGACGTTGGTGATCCCGCTCGTGCCGCAGCTGCCCGAAATCCTGGGCACCTCGTCGGCCAACGCCTCGTGGGCGGTGACCGCGACATTGCTGACCGGTGCGGTCGCCACCCCGATGTTCGGCCGGCTGGGCGACATGTTCGGCGCCAAACGGGTACTGGTGGCCTGTGCGGTGCTGCTCACCGTCGGCTCCGTCGTCGCCGCGCTGACGAGCTCGTTGATCCCGCTGGTGATCGGCAGGGCGCTGCAGGGGTTCGGCGCCCCGGTGATCCCGCTGGGCATCAGCGTGCTGCGCGCGTCCCTGCCGCCGGAGCGAGTGGGCGCGGCGATGGGCATGGTGAGCGCCTCGCTCGGAGTGGGCGGCGCGCTGGGACTGCCGCTGTCGGCCGTGATCGCCGAGCACCTGAGCTGGCACGCGTTGTTCTGGTGCGCAGCGCTCCTCGGGCTGGCGTCGGGGGTGCTGTTCAGCCTGTTCGTTCCCGACATCGTCCCGTCGAAGACCATGGGCCGCTTCGACTTCCTCGGTGCCGTCGGCCTGGCCGCGGGCCTGATCATGCTGCTGCTGCCCATCTCGAAGGGCGCGAGCTGGGGCTGGGGCAACCCGACGACGATCGGCCTGCTGCTCGGCTCCCTGGCGGTCTTCGTGGTGTTCGGGTGGTGGCAGTTCCGGACCCCGGCACCGCTGGTGGACATCCGGACGACGATCAAAACCCCTGTGCTGCTGACCAACCTGGCCTCGATCGCGGTCGGCTTCGCGATGTTCGCGATGTCGTTGATCGGCCCCCAGATCCTGCAGTTGCCCGACGCGACCGGGTACGGGCTGGGCCAGAGCATGGTGGCGGCCGGGCTGTGGATGGCGCCGGGCGGTCTGGCGATGATGGCGGCGGCGCCGATCGCGGCGAAGATCATCGCCTCGCGCGGGCCGCGCTTCACCCTGGTCGCCGGCTGCATCGTCATCGCCGTCGGATACCTGGGTGGCACACAGCTTCTCGGTAGTCCGGCGGGCGTGCTGACGTTCAGCATCCTGGTCAGCATCGGTGTCGGTTTCGCGTTCGCCTCGCTGCCGACGCTGATCAACGCCGCGGTGCCGGTGTCCGAGACCGCCGCGGCGAACGGCATCAACTCGCTGGCGCGCGCGCTGGGCACCTCGGTGTCGAGCGCGGCGATGGCCGCGGTTCTGGTGCAGACCGGCATGGTGGTCGGCGGTCATATGATCCCGTCCCTGAACGGGTTCCGGATCGCGCTGGTCATCGCCGGGGTGGCGGCCGCGGTCGCCGCGATGATCGCGATCGCCATCCCGGCGGCGACGCCCACTCCCGCGCCCGCTCCGGACGCCGTCGAACCGGTGCTGTCCCCATCGGCGATCCGCCGGCGGGCACAGCGGTTGGAGAACGTGATGACCGCGGTCGGGCGCCAGTCCGCAGTGGCTCTGGGTGTGCCGTCGGCGTCCCATCGACTGGATCGCGGCGACTACGTCATCGCCGCCTATCTGGGCGGTGCCGGCGCGATGTCGGTGCCGGACCTGGCCGCCGCGCTGACCAGCGACGAACGACCGGTCGAGGAACGCATCTCGGCGCTGATCCGCGACGGTCTGGCCGGGCGGGCACCGGCCGCGGATCAGGCTGCGCCGCCGCGCTTCTCGCTCACCTCCCGGGGGCGGGCGATGTTCGAGAGCCAGCGCTCGGCCAACATCAGCGGCCTCGAGTCGGTGCTGTCACGCTGGGACGACGGCGACGTCGCCGCGTTGATCGGCTATCTCGGGCGGTTGTCCGACGGGATCGACGAGGAGCTCCGCCGGCGGCGCGACGCCACCGGCCCCAGCGGTGCCGTCGTGCCCGGTGTCACCGCTCATGCGCCGACGGCACCGATGCGGGCTCCGCGGCTGACCCGCAGACCGGCGGGTCCCGGCCGTCCGGTGCGCAACCAGCCCGGCGGCGCGGTGGACCCGGCCGCCCCCACCGAGGTGTTGCGGCATCGCCGCTGACCCCGCAGGACATCGCGGTCTCCACCGGTTCCGGTCAACCCGGAACCCCGATCACGGCCTCTTCGCGCAGCGCCAGCTCCGCCTCACGCAGCAGTACCGCCTCGGCGTGCTGATAGATCTGCCAAGCCCCGTCGGCGCTGTCGCCGACCGCGGTCATCCCGACCCGACCGCACTCGGTCAGGCAGCTGATCATGTGGAACACCACACCGGTGCCACGGGACTGGTCGAAGTGCAGCCCGTGCTGGGCCACCACGTCGAACAGGTCGGCCACGGTGAGGCTCTTGAGCCGGTCGTCTTCGAGGTGGTCGGTCGCGACGAGATGCTTGGCCGTCCCGTCCGGCGTGAGGTACACCCCGCGCGCACCGTCGTAGCGGCCGCCGGTCAGGAACTGCAGGGTCAGGAACGGATGGGTGGTGCCGCCCTTGCGCAGGTTCAGCTCGATCGCATACGGGGTCCACTCTCCCGAATCATCCTGCACCACCACAAAATCCACGGCGAACCGGCCCAGCACACCGCGCTGCGCGAGGTGGTGCCCGATCACCATCGCCGGCTCGGCGATCCTCGCCGCATAGGCCGGGTTCGCCGGGAACACACAGCCGAGGTACTGCTGGCCGGTGGCGCCGCCCAGCACCTGGTCGTGGGTGGACAACAGCTCGACGGTGCCGTCGGGCAGCGCCCGCATCTGCACGCTCGGGCTTTCCAGCGCCGCGCCGCAGATCCGTTCCTCGACGATCCCGCCGTTCTTCTCGAAGGCCGCGAGGTAGGCGTCGACCGACAGCGCCACGCTCTCCGGCACCAGGGCGCGCACCCGGTCGGCGATCGCGCGCGCCTCGTCGGGCGCACCAGGTTCCGGCAACGCGACCAGATCCAGCGACGCGTTACCCGCGCCCGACACTCCTTCGTTCAGTTTCACGATCGCCAGCGTGAGCGACGGGCGGCGCCGGCGCATGTGCTGCACCCCGGTGACGATGTCGTCGACGGTGTGCAGGTCTTCCGCACCGACCGGGCACCGCACGCCGCACTCCTCGAACATCCGTCGGCATCCCGTCTTGCTGCCCAACTCGATCAGCCGCGGATCCGCTCCGTACATCGGGATCCCCAGCGAAAGCGCGACATCACGTTCCAGCGCGGTGGTGTTGTACGGGATCAAATGGGATCGCGCCGGGTTGGGGATCAGCTCGCGGATCTCGTGCAGCAGTCGCGGGCGCGCCAGGAGCTTCTCGCTCAACGACATCGGCGACGCATCGCCGACCGCCACCACTGTCAGCCGCGCGCGGGCATGGCTGGGGATCACCCCGGGCAACAGGCCGAGGTAGTACTCGATGACGAGTTCCGGGATCGGCTGCGAGGTCACATAGATCATGCGTAACCGCGGCTGCCGAAGCAGCAGGAGCAGGAACAGTGCCCGCTCCTCCAGCGCCTGCGTGACCGTGACGCTGCCCGCGGTGGTGCGCTCGACGCTGATCGAGGGCACCACCACCACCGATTCGTCGGCCAGGTTCTTCTGGATGGAATCCCACGCCGGACGCATCGCCAGCTGAAGGTCGTCGAACGCCCGGTAACGCTGCTCGTCGTCCAGCTGACCTAATGTGCGGCGGGCGGTTTGGAGATCGGTCATGTGGTCACCTCAGTTCATGGCACGGATGTTGTGGACGCATACCGTCTTGCTGAAACCCTTGGGCTGCACGTCGCCGACCGGTTCGGCGACGGCGCTGTCCTCCACCGCGGCCAGCACGCGGTCGGTCACCAGCACCTGCCACGGTCCGGCGTCCGAGCAGAGCCGGGCAGCGAGGTTGGTGACGCTGCCGATCGCCGCGTAGTCGAAGCGGCCCTCGAAGCCGATCCGGCCCAGGGTCGCGAATCCCTGCGCGATACCGATGCCCAGCGCCAGATCGTGTCCCCGCCTACGCCATCCGCGGGCCAGTTCGGTCACCGCATCGCGGATCTGCAGTGCCATGCGCACGGCACGCTCGGCAGCGTCCGCGCACGGGACCGGGTCGTTGAAGAACACCATCACGCCGTCGCCGGTGAAACGCTCCAGCGTGCCCTCGTACCGGTGGATCAGTGCACCCATCGCATGGTGGTACTCGGCCAGCACGCCCATCACTTCCTCGGGCTCGCTGGTCTCGGCGAACGGGGTGAAGTTGCGCAGATCCCCGAACAGCACCACGATCTCGCGCCGGTGGCTCTCCAACAGGTGCTCGTCGGAGACCACGAGGTCGGCCAGTTGCGGTGACAGGAAACGGCGCAACCTGTTCGTCCGCTCCAGTTCGGCCACCTGCGCGGCGACCCGGCTCTCCAGTTCGGCGTTCCACGCGGCGAGTTCGTCGGCCTGACGGCGCACGGTGTCGTGGTAACGCTTGATCCGGGCCAGCGACGCCACCCGGGCCAGCAGTTCGGCCTGGTCGAACGGTTTGGTGACGAAATCGTCTGCGCCGGCGAGCAGGGCGTTCAGCCGCTGCTCGCTGCCACTGGCGGTGATCATCACGACCGGCAGGAACCCGGTGGCCGGGTCCGACCGGATCTGGCGGCACACCTGGTAGCCGTCCATCTCGGGCATCACGACGTCGAGCAGCACGATGTCGATGTCGCCGCTTCTCAAGGCGTCCAGCGCCTCGGCTCCCGATGCCGCCCGCACCACGCGATGCCCCCGTGGCGTCAGCACCGCGTCCAGCAGGCGGAGGTTGACCGGCTGGTCGTCGACCGCCAGCACCGTCACCGGCTCGTCCATCACGGTTTCCCCTCGCCCCGAACGGGTTCCACCCGAACGCCGACGGCGTGCAGCGCGCCCAGCAGGTCGTCCCGGCTCACCGGCTTGAGCAGGTGGGCGTCCGCGCCGGCCGCGCCGCTGCGGGCCCGGTCGTCGACGACGGAGGCGATCACCACAGGGACGTCCGCGGTGGCCGGGTCGGCTCTGAGCTCACGCAGGACCTCCCATCCGTCCAGCCGGGGCAGCAGGATGTCGAGCACCACCGCGCTGGGTGCCACCGCGCGCAGCATCGCGAGGGCTTCGACCCCGTCGGATGCCCGGAGCACCTGCACGGGTGCGTCGTCGAGATAGGCGCTCATCAGCTCCAGCGACGCCCGGTCGTCGTCGACCAGAAGGAGCACCGGGAACTCGCCCCGGGCCGGCGCGACGGCCGTCGGCGAGTACGGCCGGGGCGCGGGGATGGAGAACCCGAACGTACTTCCCTGCCCCACCACGCTGTGCAGCCACATCCGGCCGCCGAACAGGTCGACGATCCGCTTCGACAGCGTCAACCCCAGACCGGTGCCCTCCTCCTTGGCGGGTCCGCGGTGCCCCTGCTGGAAGGAGTCGAAGATCCGGTCCCGGTCCTCCGGCGAGACGCCGATCCCGTTGTCGGTCACCGTGACCACGAGGTCGGCGTCGAGCCGGTAGGCACGCACCGACACCCGGCCGCCGTCGGGGGTGAACTTGACCGCGTTGGACAGAAGGTTCAGCACGACCTGTTTGAAGCGCAGCTCGTCGGCGTCGACGGCGCCGACGTCGTCGGCGACCTCGACGGACAGTGCGATGGCGTGTGCCGCGGCGCGTTCGCGGACCATCGCCGAGGCGTAGTCGATCGCCGCGCCGACGTCGAACACCACCGGGTCGAGCGTCATGTGGCCGGCCTCCACCTTCGACAGGTCCAGGATCTCGTTGAGCAGCTCAAGAAGATGGCGACCGGACTTCCAGATATCGCGCAGGTACTCCTCCTGCCGCTCGTTGATCTCGCCGAACATGCGGTCCAGCAACACTTCCGAGAAGCCGATCACCGCATTCAGCGGTGTCCTCAGTTCATGCGACATGCTGGCCAGGAACTCCGACTTGTGGTTGCTGGCGATCTCCAGCTCGCGAGACTTGGTCTGCAGCTCCCGGTACAGGCGGGCGTTGACGACGGCCAGCGCGGACTGGCCTGCGAAGGTTTCCAGCAGGTCGACGATGTCGGGCGGGAACCCGCCGGCGTCCCTGCGGTGGATCACCAGCACGCCGATCGTGCTGTCGCCGTGCGTCAGCGGTATCGCGAGCACCGAACGCCACCCGTCGTCGAACAGGATGTCGAGAACGTCGTCGCGGTCGGCTTGCTCGAGATCGGGGACCTCGAACGGCCGCCGGGTGGTGACGGGATGGTGGACCAGGGCCGAATCGGCGTCGACGGCGACGGCGTGCAGGCGCTCCAGCAGCGCGGGACCCAGGCCGGATGTTCCTCGCAGATCGTACGAGTCGGTCGCCTCGTGGTACTCCAGGATCGACCCGCCGTCGGTGGTCGGCGTGAGGTCTCCCACCCCGAGGTTGGCCAGTCGCACCGCGTTGGTGACGGTCTGCTCGAGCACCTCGTCGAGGTCGAGGGTGGAACCGATCGCGTTGTCGACCTCCCGCAGCGCCTCCAGTTGGGTCACTTTGTCGGCGAGCTCGTGACCGCGGATCTCGAGTGTGCGCAGCAGGTCCACCTGATGGAGTGCGATCGCGGCCTGGACGGCGAACTCTTCGAGCACCCGGCGTTCCCTGGCGTTGAACGGCGCCACGTCGGTACGCCACAGCGACAGCACCCCGATCACCCTGTCCTGCACCATCATCGGTGTGGACATCAGTGTGCGGAAGCCGGTCAGGCGCTGAAGGTCCAGGCGTCCGTAGCCCGCGTCGTCCAGCACGTCGGCGATCTGGACGGTGCGCCGGTCCTCGGCGGCGCGGCCGACCGTGGATCTCCGGTTGGCGGTGATCGGATGTTCGGTCAGGTGGGTGCGGTAGTCCTGGGGTGTCTTGCCGGAGACCCGGGACAGGCGGTACACGTCGCCGTCGCGGATGAACAACTGCGCCGCGGTCGCACCGCACAGCCGGGTGGCGTACTGCAGCACGGTGTCGAGAACGGCCCCGGGGTCGGAGGCGTCGCGGCCGAGAGCAGCCAGGATCTCCCGGGTGGCGGCCAATTGCTGTCGCGCATAGGCCAACTCGCGGTTGACCGGCGTGGTCATCGCGTCCTCGGGGTGCTCCGTGGCGGTCACAGCCGGGTCCTCGGGCGGACGGTGTTGGCCCGTTCGACCAGCGCCACGCGTTCCCACAGGTCGGTGGTCTCGCGGGCCAGCGCGCGGTAGCACTGTTCCATGCCGGTGCGGATCCCTGCCTCGTCGAACTCGGCGCCGAGCAGATGGGTGGCATCCGGTGTGTGCCCGGCGGCGAGCCAGTCCAGCGCGGCCTCGAACACTTTCAGCCGTACGCGTGCACGTCTGGCCGTCGATTCGAGCGCCAACGCACAGGTGCGCCGGTCGACGTCGCGCAGCGTGTCCTCGCCCAATGCCTCGGCGGGAGGTGCGGCCAGCAGCACGTCGATCGCCGCTGTCCCGGCTGACGTGAAATGCGCCGAGGCAGGCGTGATCTGGTCGAGTACCTGCACCGCGCCGGCGCGGTCGCCCGACCGGGCCCGGTACCGGGCCAGACCGAACGCGGCGCTGTAGAACGTGTGGCTGGTGCGCCACACCGTCGTGTAGTGGCGGGCGGCGACGTCGTGGTCGCCGCGCAGCTCCGCGGCCGCCGCCAGCGCCAGCTTCGGATCGAGCTCGCCGGGCAGCTGGTCCAGCACCCGGTCGAAATCGGCTGCGGCCGCGTCGAAGTCGCCGTCCAACAGGCTGCACTGGCCGCGGTACCACAGCAACCGCCAGTCATCCGGGATCACCGAGGCCAGTTCGCCGATCCGCCGACGCGCGTCGGCGGCGGCCCCGATCTCCAACGCGGCGCGCACCAGCCGAAGCGGGATCTCCACGGAGGCGCGCAACGGCGTCGAACCGCCCATCGCGTACTGCAGGGTTTGTTCCAACTGTGTCGGCGGGGTCCCACTGGTCGTGGCGAGCAGGGCGGCGCCGGGATCGGCTGGGTCGACCCGCGGCACCGCGAGGGCGGCGATCACCGAGGCCGGTGCCGGCGGGGCGTCCGCGCCGGCGGCGTAGATCGCCCGCTGGGGACTGAAATGACGGGAGATCCGGGGTCGCGGGCTCTCGCTGTCGGCGGCGGCGATCTCGTGCAGCACCCCGGTCAGTTGGTCCACCAGTTCGGTGATCGACGGGAACCGCCGCGCAGGGTCGGCCTCGGTGGCCCGCGCGACGGCGCGGTACAGCGACTCGTGCTCGGCGAAAGCCGGTACCTCGGCACGGCCCGGCAGCAGCACGGTACTGCGCGGGAGGTCGGCCACCAGCGTGGCCAGTGTGCGCCCGACCGTGTAGATGTCGCTGGCGACCGTCGGCCCGGTGTGCGCGACCTCGGGCGCCTGGAAGCCGCGGGTGCCGTAGATGACGCAGTCGACGTCGTCCATGGCCACGGTGGCGCCCAGGTCGATCAGCTTGAGTTGCTCGTCGGCCTGCATCACGTTGTCGGGTTTGAAATCGCAGTACGCCAGCCCCTGATCGTGCAGGTACCCCAGCGCGGGCGCGATCTCGACGATGTAGGCGACGGCATGGGCAGGCGGCAGTGGACCGTTGCGCGCGTTGCGGATTTGTTTGAGCGAGATGCCGCCGACGTACTCCATCACGATGTAGCCGACGGCCGTGCCGTTCGCATCGGCGTGGTTGACGAAGTTGTGGATCCGCACGATGTTCGGGTGCTCCACTTCGGCCAGCGCGAGTGCCTCGGCTTCCGCCGCGGCCATCGCGGCCGGGTCGCTGGAATGGACGAGGCCCTTGAGCACCACCCACCGGTTGTGCACGTTGCGGTCGGTGGCCAGATAGATCCAGCCGAGCCCACCGTGGGCGATACAGCCGCGCACCTCGTACTGGCCGCCGACCACCTCGCCGCGGGACAGCCGGGGAACGAAGGAGAACGGCGTGCCGCAGGCGCCACAGAAACCCTCGGTGACGCCCGGGATGCCGTCGCGTGACCGGCCGACGGGCCGGTTGCAGTCGACGTTGCCGCAGGAGCGCTGATGTTCGGGCACCCGGGGATCGGCCAGGACCGCGTCGGCGGGGTCGCCGCGGGGCACGGAGGGGACGGTCACCACGCCGGCGCCCAGCCGGCCTCGGCCGCCACCGGACTGCGGACGCCGCCCCGGATCGGGACGCGACCGCGGTGCCGACACCGACGCGAACGTCGACGTCGGTGCCCCGACTTCGGTTGCCCCGGAATCTGTTTCGCGTGCCGCGCCGACGGTTCGGTCCATGGTCAGTCCTGATACCGTGCCTGCGGCGGACCGGGTGAGGGTCCGAGACTGCGCAGCCATGACGCGTAGAGCCGTTCCCAGGTGCCGTCGGCCCGGATCCGTTCCAGCACCCCGTTGACGAAGCGGATCACGTCGTCGTCGCCCCGCCGCACCCCGACGCCGTACGGCTCCACGCCGAGGCTGGCACCGACCACGTCGACGGCGGGATCCTGGGCGGCCAGCCCGGCCAGGACGACGTCGTCGGTGCTGATGGCGTCGATCTGACCCTGCTGCTGCATCAGCAGGCAATCCGTCCAGCTGGTCACCCCGATCAACGTGGGCCGCGGCCGCAGTGCGAAGATCCGCCCCAGTGACGTCGTCCCCGCGACGGCACACACCCGTTTTCCGGAAAGGTCTGCGGTACCGTCGATCCCCGATCCCTTACGGGCCAGGATGCGCTGGTTGGCGTAGAAGTAGACGGCCGAGAACCCGACGTTGCGCTTGCGCTCGCAGGTGATCGAGAAGGTCCGCACCACCACATCGACCTGACCGGACTGCAACGCCAGCTCACGCTGACCGGCGTCGACCACCTGCAGTTCGATCCGCCCGGGTTCGCCGAAGACCGCGCGGGCGATCTCGCGCGCGAGGTCGATGTCGAATCCCACGAGCTGGCCCGACCGCGGGTCGCGGAACCCGAACATGAACGTGTTCTGGTCCACCCCCGCGATCAGCCGCCCCCGGGCCTGGATCCGGGCCATGCTGGACCCGGCGGGCATCGCGCCGGCTCCGGCCAGCGGTCCGGGACGCAGGCTGGCCTCGGGATCGCCGCAATCGGCCACCGCGGTGACCGGCGGAGCCGTGATCTCCTGCGCCCCGGCGGGGCGCACCGGCACCGGTGCGACCGACACCGATGGCGGCGGGGTGGCCGACGCACCGCACGCCGCGACGGTGACAGCCACCGCGACCGCCGCCGCGGCGGTCCGGGCGCTCACAGGAACTCCTTGAGCCGCGGCCACAGCCCCGCCACCGCGACCGCGATCACGGCGATGGTCGACCCCAGCACGGCCGTGGGCGTCCAGCCGAGATACCGGGCTGCGCCGGCGACGTATCCGCGCATGGTGCCGCGGGCCTGTTCGATCGCGTCGCGCAGCGCCGATTCCACCAGCGCGAACTGTGCGCCCGAGGCACGCCGGTCGATGCCGAGCGCCTGGTCGACCGCCGCGGGATAGTCGCCGGCGCGGTAGGCCTCGACCTGACGGCGATGGCTGTCCACCCAGCTGTCGACGGCTTCGGTGACCGCCGGGACCTCCCCGCCGGCCAGAGCGAGCAGTTCGTCGATGCGGCCGTAGAACGCTGTCTCGCCGGCGGTGATGTCGCCGCGGGTGATCAGTTGCAGAGTCTCCTCGGTACGCGCCTGCTGGGCCAGGATGCGGGCCTCGGAGAGCGCGCCGAACCTGGCCGTCCCCTCGCTGCGCGCGCGTGCGATGTCGTCGCCGGCCAGGCGAACGGCGCCGACGACACCGCCCATCACCACCAGCACGATCGCCGCCGCGACCACGAGCCCGACGTTGAACACGCGATGGGTGCGGCGGGACAGCACCGCCGAGCCGGCCCCGATCACCACCAGAGTCGCCGCCCACAACAACAGCCCGATCGCCGGAAGGTCCGCGACACGGCGCTGACCCTCGTCGACCCGGGCCAGGTCGGCGGCGTAGACCGATTCCGCAGCGGGCAGGAGTCGGGTCTGCATCAATGACGACGCCTCGCGCAGGTACGCCGATCCGACCGGGAATCCCTGAATATTGTTGGCGCGGGCGGCTTCCACCAGACCCGTGTAGGTGGTCAAGTGTGCAGACACCCCGGCCAGCGTCGTGCGGGTGGCGACATCGGGTGCGCCTGCGGTCGCGTCGGCCAGCGCCCCGGCCGCCGCGGCGAGAGCCTGCTGATAGCGCGCCCGCATCAGCGGAGTCTGGGTGCCACCGGACAGGAAGATGGTCGCGGCGGCGGCATCGGCCGCCGACGAGGCGGCATAGAGGTTCTGCGCCGCGTAGGCCACCGGCTCCAGCTCGACGAGAACCGCCTTCTGCTGGTTGATCCGGTCGTTGAGCGCCGCGGCACACACCAGCCCGGCGGCGAGACCGAGAGCAGCCACCGCCACGGCGATCAGCACCACCACGCCGGGCGTGGTGCGGGCATATCGTCGCACCCACGCGCCAGAGGCGCGGGCGTCCACTGTGACGGCAGAGCTCATCACGATCACCGATCCCGTGCCCACTTCGCCGGCACAAGCGAAAGGGCAACCTCATGCTCTCTCATACCGGCCTCCCGTTTCAGCACTACCGGGGTATTGGGGGACATTGGGACGCCTCAAGGTCGATAGTCGTCCGGTCCGGCGGCAACGGCGCACGTAGAGCACTACCTGACTGCGGTGTTCTGCGGACGCGCGCCGTGAATTGTTGGCGCGGCGCCCCTCAGTGGGTACCGACAGTGGGGCCCCTGATTCGGACCTACAGTGGCCCTGACAGCCACAGACGGGAAGCGGCGGATGACATCTGCAGTGTCGATCTCGACGTGGGCACCGCTGCGATCCCCGACCTACCGCGCGCTGTGGATCGCGCAGTTCGTCTCCAACCTGGGCACCTGGATGCAGACCGTCGGCGCCCAGTGGATGCTGGTCGAGAGTCCCGACGCTGCGGTCCTGGTCCCACTGGTGCAAACGGCCACCACGTTGCCGGTGATGTTGCTGGCGCTGCCGTCCGGGGTGCTGGCCGATCTCGTCGACCGACGCAGGCTGCTGATCGCCACCCAGGGTGCGATGGCCGCCGGGGTCGGTCTGCTCGCGGTGTTGACGGGGGTCGGCCTGACCACGCCGACCTTGCTGCTGCTGATGTTGTTCGTCATCGGGTGCGGACAGGCGCTCACCGCGCCGGCCTGGCAGGCGATCCAGCCCGACCTCGTTCCGCCCGAACAGATTCCGGCCGCCGCCGCGCTGGGCAGCATGAGCATGAACGGCGCGCGGGCGGTCGGGCCCGCCATCGCGGGCGCGCTGGTGTCGCTGGCCGGCCCGGCGCCGGTGTTCGCGCTCAACGCGGTGTCCTTCGTCGGGATCGTGTTCGTGCTGATCGCCTGGCACCGTCCCGCCGAGAAGCGTGACTACCCGCCCGAGCGGGCCCTGGCGGCGCTCAGCGCCGGCGGCAGGTTCATCCGCAGTTCGCCGATCGTGCGGCGGATCCTGCTGCGGACACTGTTGTTCATCGCGCCGGCCAGCGCGCTGTGGGGGCTGCTGCCGGTGATCGCGGCCAACCAGCTCGGCCTAGGCTCCACCGGCTACGGTGTGCTGCTCGGCGCGCTCGGCGTGGGTGCGGTACTCGGCGCGTTCGTGTTGTCGCGGCTGCGCGCCCGGTTCGGTCAGAACGCGCTGCTGACCGCGGGTGCGGCCGGTTTCGCGGCGGCCACCGCGGTGCTGGCGCTGGTGCACCACTTCGGCGCCGTGTTGGCGGCCCTGGTGGTCGGGGGCGCGGCGTGGCTACTGACGCTGTCGACGCTCAACGCCGCCATGCAATTGAGCCTCCCGGCGTGGGTGCGGGCCCGCGGCCTGTCGGTGTACCAGCTGATCTTCATGGGTGGGCAGGCCGTCGGGTCGCTGCTGTGGGGTCTGCTCGCCGGCGCCACCACCAGCGTCACCAGCCTGCTGGTGAGCGTGGGCCTGCTGGCGGCCTGCGCCCTGACCTCGATCTGGATGCCGCTGCACGCGGGCACCGGCAACCTCGACCTGACGCCGTCGGCGCACTGGCCCGAGCCGACGCTGGTCTTCGAACCCGAGCCGCTGGACGGTCCGGTGCTGGTGCTCACCTCCTATCGCGTCCCGCCGGAGAACGAGGCGGGGTTCCTGTCGGTGATGGCGGCGCTGGGCCGCTCCCGTCAGCGCACCGGAGCGTCGTCGTGGCGGCTGTTCCGCAGTGTCGAGGAGGAGTGCACGTTCGTGGAGACGTTCGTGGTGCGTTCCTGGGGCGAGCACATGCACCAGCACCACATGCGGCTGACGGGGCAGGATCAGCTGATCGAGCAGCGGGTGGAAAGCTACACCGACGGGATCCCGATATCTCAGCACTACCTCGCGGTGCGCGACCCCGAGTGACCCCCGGCGCGACCTCCAGCGCGAGTGTGCGTGTCTGCGGGCGCCACGCCGCAGAAACAGCCGACTATGCGCACGCTCGCGCGCGAGTCCGCCTCTCAGTCGCGGGGCTCGAGCTCCGCGGCGAACGACACCCGCACCTCGTCGGCGACCTTCAGCGCGCCCATCATCATCGAGAACGGCTTGATCCCGAAGTCCGACTGCCGCAGCGAGTCCTGCGCCGACACCCGCACGCGCTCGCCGAGCTGTTCCACCGTCAGGTCCACCGTGTGGTCGCGGGTCACGCCGTGGATCTGCAGCGTGCCCACCAGCCGGTACCCGTCGGCGGTCGGCTCCACCTCGTCGGACCGGAACCGGATGCGCGGAAACCGAACGGCGTCCAGGCTTTTCAGCGCGTTCAGCCGGACCAGCGCCTTCTCCGGCCCCGTAAGCGGTGTCGCACCACCTTCGCCGCGCAGCACCTTGAAGCTGTCGACGTCAGCCGTGAGCTCCACCGCCACCGGCTCGTCGGCCCACTCCACCGTGCCGCGCCAGCTCATCGCGATCGTCAGCCGGTGGCCGACCCTGGAAGCGGCCCCGGCGACGGCGGTGGTCACCGTCAACTGGCCGTCGGTCGAATCGAGTTCCCACACCGCTCCGGCCACCGGGCGAATCTACCCCGGCGGATACGGCAGTCCGACCTCGTCGGCGAGCAGGCTCTGGACGATGATCATCGCCGCCTCGGACCCCGACGCCACCGCCCCGGCGATGTGCGGCTGCTCGGTGCAGGTGTCGCCGGCGGCGAACACCCCTCCCGCGCTGGTGCGGGCGATCTCGTCGACGGTCAACGGCTCGGTACCCAGCGGGCCGGGCGTGCACGTCGCACCGAGCTGCGCGGCCAGCGTCGACCGCTGGCGCACCGGCGCCTCCACCAGCAACGCGTCCCGCTCCAGCCGGTCACCGTCGGCGAACGCGATGCTCTGCAGCCGGCCGTCCGCCGCGATCAGCTCGACCACGCGCCGCTCGTCGACGCTCACGCCTGCCCGGTGCAGCAGCCGCCGGTCGTCGGAGGTCAACTCCGAGCGGCCGTCGGTCAGCAGCACGACGTCGACGCTCCAGCCGCGCAGCATCAACGCGGTGTGCAGCCCCTGCTCCCCGGCGGCCAGCGCCGCGAGCCGGGTGTCGCGCACCTCCCACCCGTGACAGAAGGGACAGTGGAACACCGTGGTGCCCCACAGCTCGGCCAGGCCTGGGAGCTGCGGCGGACAGTACGACATCCCGGTCGCCAGCAGCACCCGCCGGGCGCGCACCTCGGTGCCGTCGTCGATCTCGAGCACGAAGCCGCGGTCGACGGCCCGCCCGCTGCGGACCTCGCCGCGGCGAAACTCCACCGTCGGGTACTCGCGGAGTTCCGCGCGCCCGGCCGCGTAGAGCTCATCAGGTCGCCGCCGGTCGTAGCCGAGCAGTCCGCCGATCACCGGCGCGGCCCGGTTACTCGGGTCGTCGGCGTCGATCACGATGGTCTTGCGGCGGGCCCGCCCCAGCACCAGCGCGGCACTCAGGCCGGCCGCACCGGCGCCGACCACTGCACATTCGAATTCCACACGCGCTCTGTTCCCCGAAATCGCGGGGTTAGGCCTCGCGCGCCTGGAGTCTTTCCCGCTGCGGCACCACCACGTACTTCGGGTCCCTGGTCGACGCGACACCGGCCTCGAACGTGCCGAACCGCTGCAGCGCGCTGCCGGCCAGCAGCGCGGCGCCGGACAGGGCGACCGCCCAGCGGCGCCGACCGGACACCACCGCACCGACCGCGCCCGCGACGTTCAGGATCTCCGCGCACTGCCGCAGCGTGTGCGGCCGGCCCGTCGTGTACGCCTCGCCGACCAGCCCGAGCCGCCGTTCCATGGTGCGCGACGCCGCCACTTCGAGCACCGCACCGGTCACCGCCATCCGCCGTGCCGGTCCGCTCTCCGACACCGGAGCCAACAGCATGCCCAACCCCCCACCACTGGCCGCTGCCGACCCGGTGAAGACGAACGGCAGATACGGGTGCGCCTCGTGCCAGGCCGGCACCGCGGTCTGCGACAACAGCACCGCGGTGTAGGACGCCACCCCGGGGGCCACCGCCGCCGCCTCCAGTCCCGCGGGGCGAGCCAACCGCGACACCAAGCGGCCCAGCGCAGTTCGACGGATCCGGGCCGGCATCAACTCTGCGACGGCCGCGACGCCGACGCCCGGCCCGAACCCGCCCAGGAGCCAGGTACCCATGCTCATCGGCGAACTGGGCTTGACGACCCGCAGCATGTGGTGGAAGCGCTCCGGCCGGCCCAGATCGGCGATCAGGAAGTACATGCTCGCCAACAGACTGGCCAGCGCCCCCAGCCGCGACACCTTCCGCAACTGGGGGCGCCCTGTCAGATCCGCTCCCGCTGCCAGCAGTGCCGAGCCCGCCGACAGTCCGCCGCTGAACAGGTACGCCGCGATCATCCAGTTCCACACCGGTGTCTTGAGGATCTGCCGACCGTAGTACGACCGGAACTCGGCCGGCGGGACGGCCATGTCGTCCTTGCCCCGGCGATGATGCCGAACCTGCGCGTGTGTGTCGGAAGCACCTGTGTCGCTGAGCTTTTCACGCATCACAGGCGCCTTCCGAGAAAGGCCGACACCGTGACCCCGACCAACGCGGAGGCCGCGATGCCGGCGTAGCGCCACATCGCGCCGATGTCGCGCGTGGGCACCACCGGGTCCGGCGGCAGGCCGTACACTTCGGGCTCGTCGAGCAGCAGGAAGAACGCGCCGTCCCCGCCGACACCGTCGTTGGGGTCGTGCCCGTAGAGCCTGGCCTCGGTCACGCCGTGTTCATGGAGTTCCTCGACTCGCAGCGCGGCACGCTCGCGCAGTTCGTCGAGCACGCCGAACTGGATGGAGTCCGTCGGGCACGCCTTCGCGCATGCCGGCTCCAGACCGTCGTGCAGGCGGTCGTAGCACAGCGTGCACTTCCACGCCCGGCCGTCGCCCTCGCGACGCTCGATCACCCCGTACGGGCACCCGGACACGCAGTAGCCGCAGCCGTTGCAGATGTCCTGCTGCACCACGACAGTGGAGAACTCGGTGCGGAACAGCGCACCCGTCGGGCACACGTCCAGGCAGCCGGCGTGGGTGCAGTGCTTGCACACATCCGACGACATCAGCCAGCGGAAGTCCTGCCGGGTCTCGGCGCCGCTGCCGTCACCCGGGCGCTCGAAGCCGGGCATGCCCAGATCCTCGGGCGCTGCCGCTTGTCCCGACCCGGTCCGCTCGTCCACCGGCTGCTCGATGAACGCCACGTGCCGCCACGAGTTCGCGCCCAGCTCACCGGTGTTGTCGAACGACATGCCGAGCAGATTGAAGCCGTCCCCATCTCCCGAGACGGGCACCTGGTTCCATTCCTTGCAGGCCACCTCACAGGCTTTGCAGCCGATGCACACCGACGTGTCGGTGAAGAAGCCGACCCGTGGAGGGTGGTCGTCGTATCCGGCCTCGCCGGCGACGTCGTCGAGCGGGCCGTAGAAACTGGCTTCCCCGATGCGTGATCCGCTGCGCTTCTCGCTGTGACTCATGACTTCTCCTCGGTGTGGTCACTCGAAGGCCCGGTGGTGTCGAGATGAGTGCCCGTGTGCGGGGTGATCTGGGCGCGCTCCCGGTAGCTCCGCAGATACTCCAGAAGCAGCGGACCTCGCGGCCGGCGGCCGGGCTGGATGTCACAGGTCGCGACCTTGCTCTCCTGGATGAACACGTTCGGGTCGGCGACCACACCGAGCAGGTCGTTGACGACGTCGCCGTCGACCAGGCCCGCGTGACCAAAGTGATAGGGCATCCAGATCTGGTGCACCACATGGTCTTCGACGCGCAGCGGCCTCATCCTGCTGGTGACGAACACCCTGGCGTCGACAGCCGCGCGGCTGGTCACCACGTGTGCCCAGTCCATGTGTTCGAGCCCGCGTTCGCGCGCGAGTTCCGGTGACACCTCGACGAACAACGCCGGTTGCAGTTCAGCCAGATAGGGCAGCTGCCTGCTCATTCCACCGGCGGTGTGGTGCTCGGTCAGCCGGGCGGCGGTGAACACGAACGGGAACACGTCGCCGTGTGCGTCCGGCCACGAGGGATTCGACGGGTTGTCCGCCCGTCCGTAGACCTTGCGCGCCGGATTGCCCTGCTGCCGGTAGAGCGGGTTGCGCACCGGCGATTCGTGCGGCTCGTAGTGGGTCGGCAGCGGACCGTCGACCACGCCGTTGGGCGCGAACAGCCATCCCTTCCCATCGGCCTGCATGATGAACGGATCGTCACCGTGCAGTGCCTCCACCCCGACCGCGTCCGGGGCGGGCCGGTAGTCCGGCGGCTTGGTCTTCTCGAAATCGGGAATGTCGTGACCGGTCCACTCCCCCTTGTCCGGATCCCACCACACGAGCTTCTTGCGCTCACTCCACGGGCGGCCCTGCGGATCGGCCGACGCCCGGTTGTACAGCACGCGCCGGTTCAGCGGCCAGGTCCAGCCCCACTCGTTGTCGTAGGGGCCCTGCTCGGTGTGCGGTGTGCGCCGCGCGGCCTGGTTCACCTCGTCGGCGTACACACCGCTGTAGATCCAGCACCCGCAGGCGGTGGAGCCGTCGGCCTTCAGCTCCAGGTAGCTGTTGACGGCCCGGCCGGTGGTCAGGTCGACGCCGTTGATGCGGCGCAGCACGTCCTCCCCGGAGGGCTCGTCGCCGTGCAGTTCGTAGTCCCACCACAGGTCCAGCAGCGGCCGGTCGCGCTCATCTGTTGAGCCGGAGAGCTTTTCGCGCAGGATGCGGCCCAGGTGGTAGAAGAACCACAGCTCGCTGCGCGCGTCACCGGTCGGTTCGACCGCCTGGTCACGCCATTGCAGCATGCGCTGGGTCTGGGTGAACGTGCCGGACTTCTCGACGTGCGAGGCGGCCGGAAAGAGGAACACCTCGGTGCGGCAGGTTTCCGGGTTGATCTCACCGGTCTCCACCTCGGGCCCGTTCTTCCAGAACGTCGCGCTCTCGATCTCGACGAGGTCGCGCACCACCAGCCAGTCCAGGTTGGCCATCCCGAGTCGCTGGAGCCTGCCGTGCGCCGAGCCGACGGCGGGGTTCTGGCCGAGCAGGAAGTAGCCGAACACCTTGCCGTCCACCATGTCCATCACCGTGCGGTAGGTGCCGTGGTCGCCACTGATGCGCGGCAGGTAGTCGAAGCAGTAGTCGTTGTCCGGGGTCGCCGCGTCGCCCCAGTACTCCTTGAGCAGCGACACCATGTACGTGTCGGCGTTGTGCCAGAAGCCTTTCTGGTTACGGCCCTTGATGTCGTCGAGGTAGTCGGCCAGCGTCTCCTGCCCGGCCTTGGGCATCGCGAGGTAGCCGGGCAGCAGGTTGAACAGCGTCGGTATGTCGGTCGAGCCCTGGATGCTGGCGTGGCCGCGCAGCGCGAACACGCCCCCTCCCGGCCGGCCGATGTTGCCCAACAGCAGCTGGATGATGGCGCCGGCGCGGATGAACTGCGAGCCCATCGAATGCTGGGTCCAGCCAACCGAATACACCAGAGCGGCAGTCTTTTCGCGCCCCGAGTTCTGGGTCCACTTGCGGGCCACCTCAAGGAACACGTCGGCGGGGATGCCGCACACCCGCTCCACCATCTCGGGGGTGTAGCGGGCGTAATGCCGTTTCAGGATCTGGTACACGCAGCGCGGATCCTGCAGCGTCGGGTCGCTGGGGATGTCACCCGCGGCGCCTTCGATCGGCGGTCCGCCGGAGCCCGATTCGTAGGCGGTGCTCTCCTCCTTGGCCTCGGCGCCGCCCTCCTCGGAACCCGTGCTCTGGTACTGCCACGTCGACGGGTCATAGGACGCCGTGGCGTCGTCGTAGCCGGAGAACAGGCCGTCGAGATCCTCTGCGTCGGCGAAGCGTTCGTCGACGAGGAAGGACGCGTTGGTGTAGGCGGTCACGTACTCCCGGAAATCGAGCTCGTTGCTCAGGATGTAGTTGATGACCCCACCGAGGAACGCGATGTCACTGCCGGCGCGCAGCGGCACGTGCCGGTCGGCCAGCGCGCTGGTGCGGGTGAACCGTGGGTCGATGTGCACCACGGCGGTGCCCCGCGACTTGGCCTCCATCACCCACTGGAACCCGACCGGATGGGCTTCGGCCATATTGGAGCCCATGATGACGATGAAGTCGGAGTTGACGAGGTCCTGCTGGTAATCCGTCGCCCCGCCGCGACCGAAGGAGGCCCCCAGACCGGGAACCGTGGCGCTGTGTCAAATACGCGCCTGGTTCTCGATCTGTAGGGCGCCCAGCGCGGTGAAGAGCTTCTTGATCAGGTAGTTCTCTTCGTTGTCCAGCGTGGCGCCGCCGAGGCCGGCGATGCCCATGGTGCGGCGCAGCGTGTGCCGGTCCTTGTCGAAGTCCTGCCAATTCTTGGCGCGGGCGTCGAGCACCCGGTCGGCGACCATGTCCATCGCGGTGTCGAGATCCAGGTCCTGCCACTCGCGGGCATATGGCGGCCGGTAGCGCACCTTGGTCAGCCGCTGTGGGCCCGTGACAAGTTGGGTGCTCGCCGACCCCTTGGGGCACAGCCGGCCGCGGGAGATCGGGCTGTCGGGATTGCCCTCGATCTGGATGACCTTGTCGTCCTTGACATACACCTTCTGCGCGCAGCCCACCGCGCAGAACGGGCACACCGAATGCGTGACATGGTCGGCCTCCGCGGTGCGCGGAGCCAGCGTCAGGCTGCGCGGGGACTGTGCCGCCTTGCCGCGGCCGAGTTTGTCCCCGCCGGTGAGTTGCCGGTACACCGGCCACGACTCGAGAAGCTTCCTGATGTCCACCGATCACCCCTTCCGCCAGTTCGACGTTACGACGTGTCGGCGCGGAATACCCGGCAAGGACACATCCAACCTGGCCTAGGTGTTGAAATCCGGCAGGCCCTCCACCGGTGCGCTCTGTTCGTTCATCGCGTCGGCGTCGGCGCTCCCGTCGCGGGCCTGCTGCTGGACTTCGGCTGCACGGCGCAGATTGTCGCCGGTGTTCTCCGCATGGTCGGGCTGGGTCACGGGAATCCTCCTCGGGTTTCGCTGGGCATACCCGCTCAGCGGACTATCTACCGCGCGACGGACACGAGCACCTGAGAGCCGCAGGTACAAAGGACCGAGGGCCGCGTGCGCCTGACCCGCCATCGGAACGATGCCGAACCGGCCGACAGATAGGGAGTCACACGGACATGCTCGACATCAGCGCGGTGACGTGGGGTCTGACCATCGCGTTGATCGTCGCACTGCTCGCGGCGGATCTGATTCTGGCCGCGCTGCGACCGCACCGGGTCGGCTTCAAGGAGGCCACCGCCTGGTCGGTGTTCTACATCCTGGTGGCCGTCTGCTTCGGCGTGTGGTTCGCGATGGCCTACGGCGGGGACTTCGGCACGCAGTACTTCGCCGGCTACATCGTGGAGAAGAGCCTGTCGGTCGACAACCTGTTCGTGTTCGTGATCATCATGGCGACCTTCGCGGTGCCCGAGGAGCACCAGCACAAGGTGCTGACGTTCGGCATCATCCTGGCGCTGATCATGCGCGCGATCTTCATCGCGGTCGGCGCGACACTGCTGTCGATGTTCTCGTTCATGTTCCTGTTGTTCGGCGTGCTGCTGATCTACACCGCGATCCAGTTGTTCCGCCACCGCGACGAGGATCCCGACGTCGAGAACAACATCATGATCCGGGCGACCCGCAGGATCCTGCCGATCAGCGACGAGTACGACGGCGGCAAGCTGCTGACCCGCCGCGAAGGCCGGCGCATGGCCACCCCGCTGCTGGCGGTACTGATCGCGATCGGCAGCGTCGACCTGCTGTTCGCACTCGACTCGATCCCGGCAGTGTTCGGCGTCACCAGCGAGCCGTACATCGTGTTCACCGCGAACGCGTTCGCGCTGCTCGGGCTCCGCGCGCTGTTCTTCCTGGTCAAGGGCCTGTTGGACCGTCTGGTGTACCTGTCGACGGGCTTGTCGATCATCCTGGCGTTCATCGGTGTGAAGCTGATCCTGCACTGGGCGCATGTCGACATCAACCCCAGCATCCCCGAGATCAACACCTATCTGAGCCTGGTCGTCATCATCGGAATCCTCGCGATCGTCACCGTCGCCAGCCTGATCAAGACGCGAAAGGATCCGACGGCCAAGGCCCACCCCGGTTCGCTGCGCGCCTCCCGCAAGGACCGGGAGCGGCCCGACACCGCTCAGTGAGTGTCGTCGACGAGCACCCGGGTGCCGTCTTCCTCGCGCCGGGTGATCCGTTGCGCGTCAAGGCCTTCCAGCAGCGGTATCGCGACCCGGCGGGTGGTGTTCAGCGCGCGCTTGGCCTCGGCGGCGGTGAAGGGCTGCGGCAGCGTCCTCAGCACGTCGGCGGCACGTCGGTAGACCTCGGGGCCCAGCACCACGCCGTCGGTGATCCTGGTCAGCCGGCCGGCCCGGATCGCGGCACCGAGTTCTTTGGTGCCCAGCTTCAGTTCGGCGAGTTCGTCGGCGTCCGGCGCGCGGAACGGTTCGACCGCCAGCCGCTCCTCGATCGCCCGGACCGCCTCGTCGACTCGGTCGGGCAGCTGCCCGCCGGGTCGACGCACCCGTCCGTCGGCCAGCTCCAGCCCGGTGCCTGCCACCAGCGGCGCCAGCAATTCGACAGCGGGCAGGCCGATCTCGCGGCGCAGCTCTTCCATCGGGACGCCGGCCGCGATGTCGTGGGCAGCCGACCACCGTGCCACGGCCGTCACCATTTGTTGACGCCGCTGCGCCCACCACTGTTCGTCGACCACCCATTCGCCGACCCGGCGGCCGGACGCGTCGAAACCCATGGCCCGCAACTCTTCTGCCCGGGCGCACACCGGCGCGGCCACCCGTCCGGTGGCGAGCTCGGCGGCCCGCGCACGGGCCGCGCCGCGGCGACGCAGCGCCGGTGGCCGCACGTCGAGCACGTCCACACCGGCGGCGATGCGGTGTTCGCCGGGGTCGCGCAACAGCCCGACGTCCCCGATGCGCAGCGGCAGGGGACGGGTCAGGCGTAGCCGCGCCACGGTGTCGCCGAGCGGGCGGACCCGCACCGGCACGGCCGCCGACCCGACGTGCAGCACCAACTGCTCGTGCAGTTTCCCGGCCGCCCGCAACGCGACGTCGATCTCGGCGGTGTCCAGGAAAGCCCCCGGTGTGCGCAGGGCGTCGCCGCGGGTGATGTCGCGGCGGTCCATCCCGCGCAGATTCACCGCGACCCGAGCCACCGCGCCCACCTCGGTGCGGTCCCGCTCCAACGACTGCAGTCCCCGCACGGTGACGCGCCGGCGGCGTGCTCGAGCTCGTCACCGACGCGCAGGGTGCCCGCGGCCAGCGTTCCGGTGACGACGGTGCCCGCGCCGCGCACGGTGAACGCGCGGTCCACCCACAGCCGGACGTCGGCGTCGCGATCTGGTGGCGGCAGTGCATCGACCAGCGCGGCGAGGTGCGTGCGGACGGCGTCCAGGTCGGTGCCGAGCACCACCGGCGCCTCGGGCAGCCGCTGCCGCACCTCGGCGACAGCCGGGGCCGGGTCGGCGAGGTCGGCCTTGCTGATGACGACCAGCACATGCTCGACACCGAGGGCCCGCAGCGCGGCGATGTGCTCGTCGGTCTGCGGCATCCAGCCCTCGGTCGCGGCCACCACGATCAGCACCGCGGGCACCGGGCCGACACCGGCCAGCATGTTCGCGACGAACCGCTCGTGGCCCGGCACGTCCACGAACGCGATCTCCCGTCCCCCGATCGTCGTCCACGCGAAACCCAGGTCGATGGTCAGTCCGCGGCGCTGCTCCTCGGCCAGCCGGTCCGGCCACCTCCCGGTAAGCCGTTGCACCAGTGTGGATTTGCCGTGATCGACGTGTCCGGCAGTCGCGACTACGAACACGCCCGCACGGCCTCCAGCAGCCGCTGGTCGTCCGCCGGCGCGACCGTGCGCAGGTCGAGCAGGCAGCGGCCGTTCTCCAGCCGGCCCACCACCGCGGGATCCCCGACGCGCAACGCCACGGCGTACCGCTCGGGCAGGCTCACCGCGAAGCTCGGCAACTCGACACCGGGCGCGCCACCACCGCCGACCGCGGCGACACAGGCGACGGCCTCGGCGTCGGGCAGCGCGGCGGCCAGCGTCTCGGCGCGAGCCCGCAGCGCGCCGACGTCGGCGTCGAGGGCCTGCGCGACCGGGGTCGGTGGCCCTACCAGCGTGGCTTCCAGTGCGGCCAGCGTCAGCTTGTCCACCCGCAGCGCCCGCGCCGCGGGATGGCGGCGCAACCGCTCGATCACCTCGGCGGAGCCGAACAGCAGACCGGCCTGCGGGCCGCCGAGCAGCTTGTCGCCGCTGGCGGTGACCACGTCGGCGCCGTCGGCGAGCACCGTGGTGGCGTCGGGCTCGTCGGGCAACAGCGGGTGCGGGGCGAGCAGCCCGGAGCCGATGTCGACGACCAGCCTTGTGTCCAGCTCTCCCAGCTCGCGCACCGAGACTCCCGAGGTGAACCCGCTGACCAGGTAGTTCGACGGGTGGACCTTGAGCACGAACCCGGTGTCGGGGCCGATCGCGTCGACGTAGTCGCGCAGGTGGGTGCGGTTGGTGGTGCCGACCTCGCGGATGCGGGCGCCTGCGGACTCCATCAGCGCGGGCAGCCGGAAGCCGTCGCCGATCTCGATCAGCTCGCCGCGGCTGACGATCATCTCCTTGCCGGGTGCCAGCGTCATCGCGGCCAGCAGCAGCGCGGCGGCGTTGTTGTTCACCACGTGCACGCCTTGGGCGGTCGGCACGGCGGCGGCCAGCGCCGTGAGCGCGCCGCGGCCCCGGCGGGCGCGCCGGCCCGTCTCGAGGTCGAACTCGACGTCGGTGGCGCCGGCGGCGGTGACGATCGCGTCGATGGCGGCCTGCGACAGCGGCGCCCGCCCGAGGTTGGTGTGCACCACCACGCCGGTGGCGTTGATGACGGCTTTCAGGGTGGTGGCACCGGCGGGCAGTGCGGCCACGGCGTGGTCGGCGACATCCTCGGGGGCGATGTCGCCGTCCCTGGCCCGCTGCTGCGCGGCGGCGATCACGCGCTTGACCAGCGTGCGGCCCAGTCGGTGTTCGGCGTCGGCCAGGCGCGGGTCGGCCAGCAGCGCGTCGGTCCGCGGCACCCGCCGCCGTGGGTCACCGCCCATAGCGATTTCGGCGCGTTGGTGCACCCTGCGTGTCGCATTGCGCGCCCGATTCACGGGAGATATGGCGGAGGCGGACGGGAATCGAACCCGCCAGCGACAGCATCTGCCGCTCAGCGATTTTGAAGATCGTGCCGGTCACCAGACCGAAAACGCCTCCCTGACCCATCCGTCCATCATGACAGGGCAGCATGGTTGCCATGACTTCCGCAGCGAATTTCCGCCTCACCCAGTTCGCCCACGGCGGCGGATGTGCCTGCAAGATCCCGCCCGGCGAACTCGAAGACGTGGTGCGGGGGCTGACCGCCGCGACACCGCAGAACCCGCTGGGCGAACTGTTGGTCGGACTCGACGACGGCGACGACGCGGCGGCGGTGCGGATCTCAGACGGCACCGCGCTGATCGCGACGACGGACTTCTTCACCCCGGTCGTCGACGACGCCTACGACTGGGGCCGTATCGCGGCCGCCAATGCGCTGTCGGACGTGTATGCGATGGGCGGACGGCCGGTGGTCGCGGTGAACCTGCTCGGCTGGCCGCGCGACGTGCTGCCGTTCGAGTTGGCCGCCGAGACGCTGCGCGGCGGCATGGACGTCTGCGCCGCGGCGGGTTGTCACCTCGCGGGCGGGCACAGCGTCGACGACCCCGAACCGAAGTACGGGCTGGCCGTCACGGGCATCGCCGACCCGAACCGGCTGCTGCGCAACGACGCAGGCAAGCCGGGCATCCCGCTGTCGCTGACCAAGCCGCTGGGCATCGGGGTCCTCAACAGCAGGCACAAGAACACCGGTGAGCGGTTCGCCCACGCGATCGAGGCGATGACCACCCTCAACGCCGAAGCGTCCGAGGCCGCGCTGCTGGCCGGCGTCGAATGCGCCACGGACGTCACCGGTTTCGGGCTGCTCGGGCATCTGCACAAGCTGGCCCGCGCCAGCGGCGTGACGGCGGTGCTCGACGCGGCGGCGGTCCCCTACCTCGACGGCGCCCGGGAAGCGTTGCGCGACGGGTACGTCAGCGGCGGCACCCGCCGCAACCTGGACTGGGTGTCCCCGCACGTCGACCTGTCCGCCGTCGGCGAGGACGAGGCGCTGCTGCTGGCTGACGCCCAGACCTCGGGTGGGCTGCTGATCGCCGGCGAGATCCCGGGAGCGCCGGTGATCGGCGAGCTGGTCGCGCGAGGCGAGCACACGATCGTGGTGCGCTAACCCTTCATCGCGCGAAGTCGTTGCGCCGCATCCGTTCCCGGCACCGGAAGGTAGGCGACGATCTGGATGTCGGGCACGTCGACGGGTGCGACCTGGTGGTGTTCGAGGCGCAGTTCCCCGGCCACCGGGTGGTGGAACAGCCGCTCGCGCGAGGTGAAGCGTTCGATGTTGGCCGCCTGCCAGGCTGCGGCGAAATGCGCACTGCTCTCGGACAGTCGGGCGACCAGCGCGGTGTAGGACGGCTCCCCCACCCTCGGTCCGGCGTCGGCGCGGAACTCGGCGAGAAAGCGCCGGCTGTCGGAGTCCCAGTCGGGCAGCAGTTCTCGGATGTACGGGTCCATGAACACCAGCCACAACAGGTTGCGGTCGGCCGCCGGTACCTTCTCGATGTTCGGGTACAGCGCCGCGTAGGCCGTGTTCCACGCGGCGATGCCCCAGTCCGGGGTGATCGCGAACGCCGGATAGCCGTCCAGCGCGTCGAGGAACCGTTGGATCTGGGGTGGCAGCGGGCCCTCGGAGATCGCGGGGTCCACGGTGTATCCGCCGAGCGCCAGCACGTACTCGTACTCGGCGGCCGAGAGCCCCAGCGCACGCGCGACCGCGTCGAGCACCTGCTTGGACGGGTTGATGTCGCGGCCCTGCTCCAGCCAGGTGTACCAGGTGACACTGACCCCGGCCCGGACCGCGACCTCTTCGCGGCGCAGTCCGCTGGTGCGCGACCGTGGCAGCTCCGGCAGGCCGACGTCGGCCCTCACGACGGCGCGGCGCCGCGCGCGCAGGAACTCGCCGAGGGCGAGCCGTTGCTGCGCGCGTCTGTCCACAACTTCCGAGGGTAGGCGAGGGTGGTGGTGGCGATACCAGTATCAGCGCCGTCTTCCCCGGTACCCGCCGACGGCCCAGCGTGGAGGCCATGGAGCTGAGGTCCCGCACGGTCACCCACGGACGCAACATGGCGGGGGCGCGCGCGCTGCTGCGCGCCGCGGGAGTGGACGGCGCCGACATCGGCAAGCCGATCGTCGCGGTCGCCAACAGCTTCACCGAGTTCGTGCCCGGCCACACCCATCTGCAGCCGGTGGGCCGCATCGTCTCCGACGCGATCAAGGCCGCGGGCGGGGTGCCGCGCGAGTTCAACACCATCGCCGTCGACGACGGCATCGCGATGGGCCACGGCGGCATGCTGTACTCGCTGCCCTCGCGTGAGCTGATCGCCGACTCGGTCGAGTACATGGTCAACGCGCACTGCGCCGACGCGCTGGTGTGTATCTCCAACTGCGACAAGATCACTCCCGGGATGTTGATGGCTGCGCTGCGGCTGAACATCCCGACGGTGTTCGTGTCCGGCGGCCCGATGGAGGGCGGCACCGCAGTGCTGGTGGACGGCACCGTGCGCACCCGGCTGAACCTGGTCTCCGCAATCGCCGACGCGGTCAGCACCGAGGTGTCCGACCCGGATCTGGCGCGCATCGAGGAGTCGGCATGCCCGACCTGCGGCTCCTGCTCGGGCATGTTCACCGCGAACTCGATGAACTGCCTGACCGAGGCGCTCGGGCTGGCGCTGCCGGGCAACGGGTCGGTGCTGGCCACCCACACCGCACGGCGCGCGCTGTACGAGAACGCCGGTGCCACCGTGATGGACCTGTGCCGGCGCTACTACGACGAGGACGACACCAGCGTGTTGCCGCGGGCGATCGCCACCCGTGAGGCGTTCGACAACGCGATGGCGATGGACATCGCGATGGGCGGGTCGACGAACACGATCCTCCACCTGCTGGCCGCCGCGCGCGAGGCCGAACTGGACTACACGCTCGAAGACATCGAGAAGCGCAGTCGGGCGGTGCCGTGCCTGTGCAAGGTGGCGCCCAACGGGCACTACCTGATGGAGGACGTGCACCGCGCCGGAGGCATCCCGGCGATTCTCGGCGAACTGTGGCGGGGCGGGCACCTGCACGAGACCGTGCACTCGGTGCACTCGCAGTCGCTGGCGGAGTGGTTGCGCCGCTGGGACATCCGCGGCGGTCAGGCCAGTCCGGAAGCTGTCGAGATGTTTCACGCCGCGCCGGGCTGCGTGCGGTCGGCGTCGGCGTTCTCGCAGTCGGAGCGGTGGGACTCACTCGACACCGACGCCGCGCAGGGCTGCATCCGCGATGTGCGGCACGCGTATTCGGAGGACGGCGGGCTGGCGGTGCTGCGCGGCAACCTGTCGGTCGACGGCTGCATCGTCAAGACCGCCGGTGTGGACGAGTCGATCCTGAAGTTCTCCGGCCCGGCGCTGGTGGTGGAGTCCCAGGAGGACGCGGTCGACGCGATCCTGTCCGGACGGGTGCAGCCCGGCGACGTCGTGGTGGTGCGTTATGAGGGACCCAAGGGCGGCCCGGGGATGCAGGAGATGCTCTACCCGACCTCGTATCTGAAGGCCCGCGGGCTGGGCAAAGTGTGCGCGCTGGTGACCGACGGCCGATTCTCCGGCGGATCCTCGGGGCTGTCGATCGGCCACGTCTCCCCCGAGGCGGCGGCCGGCGGGATCATCGCGCTGGTCGAGGACGGCGACCTGATCACGATCGACATCCCGCACCGGACGATCCAGGTCGACGTGCCCGACGCCGAACTGGACCGCCGCCGGGCCGCACTGGAGGTCGCGGGCGGCTACAAGCCGCGTGACCGGCAGCGCGTGGTGTCGGCGGCGCTGCGCGCCTACGCCGCGCTGGCGCTGTCGGCGGACAAGGGCGCGGTGCGCGACGTCGACGCGGTGTAGCGCCGCGTAGTCCAACCCTGCGGATGCTCACTCACCGGTGAGCCGGCCGCTGAGCCGTGCGTGCCGCTCGGCGCTGGGGTCGTTCATCCCGATGATGGTGACCGACTTGCCCTTCGCGGCGTATTTCGTGGTGATCGCGTCGAGGGTGGCGACGGTGGACGCATCCCAGATGTGGGCGTTGCTCATGTCGATGACGATGTTGTCGGGGTCGCCCGCATAGTCGAACTGGTAGACCATGTCGTTGCTGGAGGCGAAGAACAGCTCGCCGGTCACGACATAGACGCGGGTGTCCTCGTCAGCGCTGTCGACGGGGACGACTTCGGTGAAATGCGCGACGCGGCGAGCGAACAGCACCATCGCCGCCAGTGTCCCGACGGCCACGCCGTAGGCCAGATTGTGGGTCGCCACGGTGACGGCGACCGTCGAGATCATCACGAAGGTCTCGCTCTTGGGCATGCGGCGCAACGTTTTCGGGTGGATGCTGTGCCAGTCCAGGGTGGCCACCGACACCATGATCATCACGGCGACGAGCGCCGCCATCGGGATCTGCGCGACCAGATCGCCCAATCCGACGACCAGGCCGAGCAGGAAAACCCCTGCCAGGAAAGTGGAGATCCGGGTGCGGGCGCCGCTGACCTTGACGTTGATCATCGTCTGCCCGATCATCGCGCACCCACCCATGCCGCCGAAGAATCCGGTGACGATATTGGCCACGCCCTGCCCGGCCGCCTCGCGTGACTTGTCCGAGTGGGTGTCGGTGATGTCGTCGACCAGCTTGGCCGTCATCAACGATTCCAGCAGCCCGACCAGGGCAACCGCCAACGCGTAGGGCGCGATCACCCGCAACGTGTCCACGGTCAGCGGCACATCGGGGATAAGCAGCGACGGCAGGCTGGACGGGAGTTGGCCTTCGTCGCCGACGTCGGGCACCGACCAGCCGAACCCGACGGCGGCCACGGTCAGCAGCAGGATCGCCACCAGCGGGGCAGGCACCGCGGTGGTCAGTTTCGGCAGCACGGCGATGAGCAGGACGCCGACCGCGACCATCGGATAGACCAGCCACGGCACACCGACGAGATGCGGCACCTGGGACATGAAGATCAAGATGGCCAGCGCGTTGACGAAGCCGACCATGACACTGCGGGGCACGAACCGCATCAGCCTCGCCACCCCGAGACCGCCGAGGACCACCTGCAGCACGCCGCCGAGGATCACCGCGGCGATCAGGTAATCCAGGCCGTGGCTGCTCACCAGCGGGGCCACCACCAGCGCGACAGCTCCGGTGGCCGCCGAGATCATCGCCGGTCGGCCGCCGACGATCGCGATGGTGACCGCCATCGTGAACGACGCGAACAGGCCGACGCGGGGATCGACGCCGGCGATGATGGAGAACGAGATCGCCTCGGGGATCAGCGCGAGCGCGACGACCAGGCCGGCGAGCACCTCGGTGCGCAGCCTGCGCGGGGAACGCAGCGCGGCCAGCACAGACTGCTCCTGTTGCGGTGTCGGTTTCGCCGCCGTCTCCATCGGTAGGTCCCTTCGCGTGACGCGGGCACGATCAGCCGCGCACCGTTGCGCGAAAAGTGGGGTGCGGGGCGCGCACTCGAAGCGCGATCGGGTCACACCACCGGACGATGCCGGGCGTCCCCCGCGATGGGCACCCTACTCGCATCCCCGCGACATCCGGAAAACCCTGTGGCGCAGAACACTTGCTGTCCCGCGGTCAGACCTGTCAGACCGTCAGGGCTGAGCCAGGGCGTGCAGCACGCTGTCGACGACGCGGTCGAGCTGGCCGGTGTCGGCGCGATCTACCTGGTCGCGCCGGTAGGCGTGGCGGATCCACTGCCCATGGTGCGGCCGTTGCTGGAGTCGGCCGCGGCCGCGGGGGTGCGCCGCGTCGTGCAGTTGAGCTCGTCGGCGGTCGAGCGGGGCGACCCGGTGCTCGGTGAGATCCACGACCTCGGCGCCCGGCTCCTCCCCGAGTACACCGCGCTGCGGCCGTCGTGGTTCATGCAGATTTTCGTCGGCGACCATCCGCTGGCCGACGGAATCCGCCGGTCCCGGGAGGTGCTCACCGCGACCGGAGACGGCCGGCTGGGGTTCATCGACGCGGCCGACATCGCCGCCGTCGCGGTGCAGGCGCTGATCCGTCCCCAGCACGCGGGCGGGGAACTGTTGCTGACGGGGCCGGAGGCACTGTCCTATCCGGAGGCCGCCGAGCTGGCGGCCGAGGCGATCGGGGAGCCGGTGCGCCACGTCGATCTGAGCACCGTCGAACTCGGGGCCCGTCTCACCGGGGCCGGCTATCCCGCCGAGTACGCCGCGGCGCTGGCCGCGCTGGACGGACGCATCCGCGCCGGCGAGCAGGACTTCGTCACCACCGCGGTGGCCGACCTCACCGGGCGACCGCCGACAAGCCTGAGAAGGTTTCTGGCCCGCGCACGCCGGCAGATCGTGCACTGAAGCCGTCGAACCGTCAGTTGCGCGGCAAGTCAGTTGTATTGGCTCGTCGCACTTTCCAGGGTCTTCGAATTGCGCGATGCACTCGATTGGATTACTGCCGCTTTTTGCGAATGGTGTTTGATAAGGGAAACTTGTCAGGTGTCAGCACCTGATCGTGCCAGCAGCCTTCGAGAACGCAAGAAGGCACTGACACGTCTGGCGATTCGCCAACAGGCGTTCCGATTGTTCGAGGCACAGGGTTATGCGAACACGACAATCGAGCAGATCGCCGCGGCGGCCGACGTTTCCCCGCGGACCTTCTACCGGTACTTCGGTGTCAAAGAGGCACTGCTGGTCAACGACGACCACAGTGCGCCGATCGTGGCGGCGTTTGCCGACGCGCCCCGTGAGCTCACCGTCGTCGCCGCCTACCGGCACGCCGTCGACGAGGTGTTCGGGAATCTCTCCGCTGACCAGCGTGACGCCGCACTGACCGGACAGCAGCTGCTCTATCAGGTCCCCGAAGCGCGTGGGCTCATCTACGCCGAGTACATCGCGCTGATCGACTCGCTCGTCGAGGTGCTGCGGGACCGGCTCGGCGGCGAAGCCGACGACGTCGAGCGACGTGTGCTGGCCGGCGCGATCGTCGGTGTGCTGATCGCGGTGTCGCACAACACCCCGCTACCCCATGAGGCGTTGTCGAAAGCGCTGGCCATTCTCGACGCCCGAATGGCCTGAGCTCCCGCTCAGAGCCGCACATCGTGACTGAGGGAACTAGTCGGATGACGCCGGTCGCATTTCGCGGCAGCAGCCCAGGACACGGTGGGAAGATCTGATCTCGACCCATCTCGGCGAGGATGCAATCGATGGGAGGAGGGCGACCCGGTGTCAGCGCAGGACCCCACCCAGAGTTTGCGAGCGCGCAAGAAGGTCCGCACCCGGCTGACCATCCGCCGGGAGGCTTTCCGCCTGTTCGAAGCGCAGGGCTATGCCAACACCACGGTCGAGCAGATCGCCGAGGCCGCCGACATTTCGCCGCGCACCTTCTACCGCTACTTCGGGGTGAAGGAGAAGTTGCTCCTCTCCGACGACAAGATCTCCCCGATCGTCCGCGCCTTCGTCGACGCGCCGCCCGAACTGTCGGTGGTGGCGGCCTACCGACATGCCGTCGTCACGGTGTACTCGGGCCTGTCACAGGAGGAGCGCGACGACGTGGTCGCCGGCGAGCGGATGATGTACGCGGTCCCGGAGGCCAGGGGGCTGATCTACACCGAGTACGTCCGGCTGATCGACCTCATCGCCGAGGGTCTGACCAAGCGTCCCGACACACCGTCTGGCGAGATGGAGCGCCGGGTGATCGCCGGGGCGATCGTCGGCGTGCTGATCGCCGCCGCGCACAACACCCCGCTGCCTGACGACACACTGGCCGCCTACCTGGAGATTCTCGACAGACGGTTGCACTAGCCACCGATCGCCTCCCCCGCCGGTCCGCGCGATTACGTTGGCGATAAGTGGGCGGCACGGCAGGCGCCGGACAGCCCAGACAGGGGATGGCATGGACGTATCGAGCATGCCGCGGATCGGCACCGTGGACGAGCGTTTTCAGTCGTACAACATCGAAATGGCCGCGGTGACCGGTGCGGAGTTCTGGAAACCCTATGGCGCCGCAGCCAACGCCTCCTCCGCCGCGGCGGATGCACCTGCGGGCATGAATCCCGACCTGTTCGAGTACCGCCCGCCGCGAGACCTGAGCAACCCCCGGTTACGGGTACTGGCCGAAGCGTTGGGGCCCGCGTATGTCCGGGTCAGCGGAACGTGGGCCAACTCCACCTATTTCGCCGACACCGACAACCCGCCGGTCGCACCGCCCGAAGGCTTCAACGGCGTGCTGACCCGTGACCAGTGGCGCGGGGTAATCGAGTTCGCCGACGGCGTCGACGCCAAGGTCGTCTCGTCGTTCGCGATCAGCCCCGGCGCGCGCGATGCCTCCGGAACGTGGACACCCGAGCTGGCGCGACGCTGGTTGGATTACACCCGCTCGGTCGGTGGTGAGATCGCCGCTGCGGAGTTCATGAACGAGCCGAACGCGGCTGCGATGGGTGGGGCGCCCAGGAATTATGACGCGGCCGCCTACGGCCGAGATTTCAAGCTGTTCAAGGCCTTCGTCGAACAAGCGAGCCCGGGTACGACCATCCTGGGCCCAGGTTCCGTCGGTGAAGCACCCGCGTCGTGGGGCGCGGCCGGCGCGAATCTCGGTGACCTTTTCGCCGCTGCCGGGATGATCACCAGCGAGGACATGCTGGCGGCCGCGGGCCCGGGTGTCGACGGATTCTCCTACCACCACTACAACGCCGGATCGCAGCGCTGTGCGTCGGCGGGTCTGCCGCAGACCACGCGCGACGAAGCACTCTCGGCGGAGTTCCTGAACCGGACCAACGAAACCCGGGCCTTCTATGCCGGCCTGCGGGACCTCTTCGAGCCCGGGAAGCCGATGTGGCTGACCGAGGTGGCCGACGCCGCCTGCGGCGGCAATCCCTGGGCGGGAACGTTTTTAGACAGCTTCCGGTATGTGGACCAGTTGGGTCTGCTGGCCCGCGAAGGGGTTCAGGTGGTCATGCACAACACGCTGGAATCCAGCGACTACGCACTAGTCGACGAAAACGATTTCACCCCGAAACCCACCTATTGGGCGGCGTTGCTGTGGCGCAGACTGATGGGCGTCACCGTGCTCGATTCCGGGGTGCCTGCCGATAGTGGCCTGCGGGTCTACGCCCACTGCCAACGTGACACCCCCGGCGGCGTGACAGTGCTGGCGATCAACACCGACCGCGACACGTCGCACCAGCTGACCCTGCCGCAGGTTGCCCAGCGCTACACCTTGTCCGCCGATCCGCTCGACTCCATGACTGTCGCGCTCAACGGCACGGTGCTCGAGCTCGGCCCCGACGATTCACTGCCGCAGCCGGCCGGTGCCCCGATCGAGGCCGGTGAGGTCCGCCTGGAACCGGCCACCATCACATTCCTGGCCATTGCCGGCGCCGGCAACACCGCCTGCCGCTAGCGGCCATGGCCTGCCTGATCGGGCAGGGAGGTCGCTGGAGGAACGCCGGGTGACCGGTCGGTGGCCGCCGCGGAATGCGGGCGTTCGAACCGGATGAACGGCCGCCCGCGGTCTGTCCCGATCCGGCAGCCGACCCCGTACACCGTCGCGATCAGTTCCTCGGTCAGCACGTCGCCGGGGGTGCCCGATGCGACGACCCGGCCACCGGTGAGCACCACGAGCTCGTCGCAGAACATCGCGGCCAGGTTCAGGTCGTGCAGCGCGATCACCGCGGTGACGTCCAATCGCCCTACCAGAGACAGGATTTCCAGCTGGTGGGCGATGTCGAGGTGATTGGTCGGTTCGTCGAGCAGCAGCTCGGTCGGCCGTTGGGCCAGCGCGCGGGCGATCTGCGCGCGTTGCCGTTCCCCACCGGAAAGGCTGTGCCAGAAGCGCTCCCGCATATCTGACAGCCCTGTCGCGGCCAGCGCGTCACCTACTGCGAGGTCCGCGTCGGGGTCCGCGCCGAACAGCGACCGGTGCGGCAACCGGCCCAGCCGCACCACGTCTTCGACACAGATGTCGAGTTCGGTGTCGGCGTGCTGTCCGACCATCGCGACGCTGCGGGCCACCTCCCTGCGCCGCACACCGGTGATCGGTCGGCCGTGCAGCTCGACCCGGCCGGAATCCGGGGTGTCGAGCCCGGCCATGATCCGCAGCAGGGAGGACTTCCCGGATCCGTTGGGACCCAGCAGACCGACCACCGATCCCGGCCGGGGGTCGACGGTGACGGCGTCGAGCACCACCTTGCCCGACCGTGTCCAGGTCACCTCGACTGCGCGCAGTGTCATGACGGGACACGTCGCCGGCGGAACAGGATCAACGCGAACGCCGGCACCCCCACCAGCGCGGTGACGACACCGGTGGGCAGCTCCTGCGGCGCGAACACGGTGCGGGCCACCGCATCCACCCACACCATGAAGATCGCGCCCAGCAGCGCGACGGTCGGCAGCAGGCGGGCGTGCCCCGGCCCGACCAGGAACCTGGCCGCGTGCGGCAGGACCAGTCCGACGAAGCCGATCGCTCCCGCGGCGGCGACGACCGTTGCGGTCATCAGCGCGGTGAGCACCAGCAGCACCGCGCGGGTGCGCTGCACCGACACTCCGAGCGTGGCCGCGGCGTCCTGGCCGAACGCGAACGCGTCCATCGTCGGCGCCAGCAGCAGGCAGCACACCAGACCGAATCCGATCACCACCGCACAGAGCCGCACATCCGTCCAGGTCGCCCCGGACAGCGAGCCCAGTAGCCAGAACAGCACCCCGCGGGTCTGTTCGGCGTTCGCCGAGGACAACACCACGAAAGAGGTCAGGGCTGAGAATAATTGGGTGCCTGCCACCCCGGCGAGCACCACCCGGTCGGTGCCGCCGCCGGCGAAATGGGCCAGCGACAGCACCAACCCGAACGACACCACCGCGCCGATGAAGGCGCCGCCGGACAGGGTCAGCGCGCCGCCGCCGACCCCGAGCACGGCGACCAGCACCGCCCCGGTGGACGCTCCGGACGACACGCCCAGCACGAACGGGTCGGCCAGCGGGTTACGCAGCAGCGACTGCAGAATCGCCCCGCACAGTGCCAGCCCGGCCCCGCAGAGCGCGGCCAGCACGGCACGCGGCAGCCGCAGCTGCCAGACGATGCCGTCCTGCAGCCGCGACACCCCGGAGGCGAGGCCGCCCAGATGATGGACGACGACCGCGTAGACATCGGAGACCGAGATCGCCGCCGGCCCGATGGTGATCGCGACCGCGCCCGACAGGACCAGCAGCACCCCGGCGGACACCCACAGCGCCGGCAACAGCCACGGCCGGGTCCTCACCTCGCGGCCGGGAAACCGAACCGGTTCAAGCCCGCGGCGACCTTCTCCACACCGTCGACGGTGCGGATCGACGGGTTCAGGTCGGCGCCGTTGACCACCAGGTACCGCCGTCCGCGTACCGCGCTGAGCTGGCTGGTCACCGGGTTGGATTCCAGGAAAGCGATTTTCGAGTCCAGCGCGTCGCCGTCGATGGTGCGCCGGCTCAGGTCGGCGAGCACCAGCACGTCGGGGTCGCGGTCGGCGACGGTCTCCCAGCTGACCTGTGGCCACTCTTGCCGGGTGTCGTCGAACACGTTGCGCAGCCCGGTGTGGGCGGCGATCACCCCCGGCGAGCCGCAGCAGCCGGCCATGTACGGCGTGCGGGTGTCGGAGAACCAGAACGCGGCGTCGACGCCGGACGCGACCGGGGTGACAGCGTCGAGACGTTGCCGCAGCTCGTCGACCAGCTGGTCGCCGCGCTCGCGGACATCGAAAATCTCGGCCAGGTCCGTGATTTCGCGGTAGATCAGGTCCATGGTCAGCGGGGTGGACCGCTCTCCGTCCTCGCCGGTGACGACCTTGCCCTCACAGTCGCTCGGCGACATGTAGGTGGGCACTCCGAGGTTCTCCAGCTCGTCGCGTTCGGCCACCCCGCCCGCGCCCAGCGTGCCGACGAACGACGCGGTGACCAGGTCGGGGTCGACGTCGAGCACCGTCTCCAGCGACGGCTTGTTGTCGGCGAGGCGCGGCACCGTCGCGTTGTCGGCGGCCAGGTTCTCCCGTACCGGGTCCGTCCAGGTGGCGGTGCCGGCCAGGCGGTCGGCCAACCCCAGTGACAGCAGGATCTCGGTGGAGCTCTGGTTGAGTGACACCGCGCGCTGCGGCGGCGCGTCGACGACGACATCGCGACCGCAGTTGTGCACGGTGCGGGGGTAGTCGGCGGCCTCGGCGGTGCCGGCAGCCGGAGTGTCCGCTGTGCTGCAGCCCGCGGCGACCAGCATCGCCGCCACCGCCACGAGTGCGCGCTTCATCGGCGCTGGTCCAGTCCGGCGGCCAGCTTCTCGACGGCGTCGACCTCCCGGATCCCCGGATCCAGCTCGGATCCGGTGAGCACCACGTAGCGCTGCTCCCGCACCGCGGTCATGCTGCGGGTCACGGGGTTGCTCTGCAGGAACTCCTTCTTGGTGGCCAACGAGTCGCCTTCGATGCGTTGGCGGCTCAGATCGGCCAGCACCAACACGTCGGGGTCGCGGTCGGCGACCGCCTCCCAGCTCACCTCGGGCCAGTCCTCGCGGGCGTCGGCGAACACGTTGGCGGCGTCCACGATCTCGGCGTACATGCCCGGCGCCGAACAGCATCCGGCCATGTAGGGCGTCTTCACACCGGAGAACCAGAACGCCACGGTCGGCTGTGGCCCGTCGCTGTCCTCCTGGAGCACCGTGTCCAGCCGCTGCTGCAACTCGGCGACCAGGTCCGCGCCGCGCTGCTGGACGTCGAAGATCTGCGCCAGCTCGGTGATCTCCTGAAACAGCGTGTCGATGCGCAGCGGTTCGGTGCGAGTGACCTGCTCGCCGTTGACCTCCGCGCCCACGCACACCGACGGTGACTGGTAGGTGGGGATGCCGAGCTCGGCGAAGCGGCTGCGCTCGGCGACGACGGCGGGTGTGAAGGTGTGCGCGCTGGCCGAGGTCACCAGGTCGGGATCGGCGTCGAGGACGGTCTCCAGCGACGGGTCGTTGTCGGCCAGCCTCGGGACCTTCGCGTTCCCTGCGGCCAGCTGCGGCAGGACCGGATCGAACCAGGTCGACGTGCCGACCATGCGCTCGGCCAGCCCCAGCGACAGCAGGATCTCGGTGGAGGCCTGGTAGAGCGACACCGCGCGCTGCGGAGGCCCGTCGAAGGTGACCTGTACCCCGCAGTTGTCCAGGGTCAGCGGGTAGACCGTGCGGCCCGGTTCCGTACCGGCGGTGGCGGGGGCGGGGGCCGGGCCGTCGTCGCGGGCGCATGCCACGCACGAGAAGAACAGGATCAATAACGCGGCAACAGAGCGCACGGTGCATTTCCTTCGGTGCCAGGCTCGTTCGCGGAGCCAGCCGACATGGTCCGAAATGCCGGCGGTCGGACTCGAGCCCGAATGGCCCATACCGTTGCGCGTCAGTCCCGGATTCGCACCGGATTCCCGACATCTCGCCCGGCACTGTAACAAAAGCTTCCCGACGTCCGGACACCTCGCCGAGCGCGGCGACTCCCGGTGACCGAAGATGGCGGTATGGACAGTTCCGAGTTGGGCATCGCAGCTTGGGATCTGGTGGACCACTGCCGGCCGTGGCTGACCCCGGAGGAACGGAACACCGCGTTCGTGCGGTTGGGGGTCGGCGACTACAACGACGCGATGGTCATCGCGCTGAAGTCGGCTGCCCGCGCGCACGCGGCCCTACCGGATGAACTGCTGTCCCGGCTCACCGCGCTGCAGCAGGTGTACTACTTCGACCGTGAGCTGGCCGAGGTTCTGGCTGTGGTGTCGCGGGCGTAGCGCTCAGCCGGCGACGGACTGCTCCTCGAGCTTCTCGACCTCGACGAGGTTGTCGCCGTAAACGCCGGCGTTGCCCAGGCCGCAGTGCCGGTCCGCGGTGATCGCGTTGACCGTGGTGCCCGACGTCTTGCCCTGCCAGTGTCCGACGTTGGCCATCACCAGGCCGGGCATCAGTCCCGGCTCGTAGGCCGCCGGCCCCTGGAAGGAGCCGCGGTCGTTGAAGACGCGCACCACCTCGCCCTCGGCGATGCCGCGCTCGGCCGCGTCGGCGGGGTGGATGAAGACCCGCTGACCGCCTTGGATCTGCTGCTTGTCCGCGGCGTTGCCGTACTGGCTGTTGAGGAACGCGTGCGGTTTCGGTGAGATGATCGACAGCGGGTACCGTTGCGCCAGTTCGGGGTTGGACTGCGGAGACTCGAACGGCGGGACGTAGTCCGGCACCGGGTCCACATAGCCGCCGGGCTGCATCCCCTCGTACATCGACCGCCACACGGGGACGACGAAGTTTCCGCCTTCGGCGAGGCTGGATTTGAACTCGCACTTGCCCGACGGCGTCGGGAAGTTCCCTTCGGCGTGCGGGGCGCGGGTGTCGGGGGTGCCGACGTTCAACCGCATCCAGCCGACCTCTTCGAGCTTCTCGTAGGTGATGCCGTTCAGCGCCGGGGCATCCCAGTCGTGGAAGTCGATCAGCATCTCCCGGTCGGTGCGGTCCCAGTAGTCGTCCTGGAACCCCATCGTCTTGGCCAGCCGCCGGAACAGCTCCACGTTGGGCACGCACTCCCCGGGTGGCTCGATCGCGGGCTGGTTCAGCGAGAGGTACAGGTGGCCCCAGGTCACCATGATGTCGAGTTGCTCGGCCTGCATGGTGGCCGGGAGCAGCAGATCGGCGAACTTGGCTGTGTCGGTGATGAAATGCTCACTGACGACGGTGAAGAGGTCATCGCGCATCAGCCCCCGCATGGTCTTCTGCTGCGCGGGCCCTTGGGAGACCGGATTGGAGTTGTACACGAACAGCGACTTGATCGGTGGGTCCAATTCCATCTCACCGGTGAGCGCCATGCCGAGGTCGAGTTCGTTGACGACGCGGGTGCCTTCGGGGATCCACTCCGGTTTGCAGATCGCGTCGAACTTGGTGGGGAACTCCCAGATCGGCATCTCCATCGTGCCGCCGCCGACATGCCGCCACGCCCCGACGAGTGCGGGCAGACAGGTGATGGCCCGGATCGCCTGTCCGCCACCGCGGCTGCGTTCCAGCGCGACACCCTGCCGGATGGCCGCCGGCTGGCTGGTGGCGTATTCGTAGGCGAGCTTGCGGACGTCGCCGGCGGGGATGCCGGTGATCTCCTCGACGCGTTCGGGCGGGTAGTTCGCGGCGCGAGCGGCGAGTTCGTCGTAGCCGACGGTGTAGCGCTCGATGTAGTCGGTATCGGCGAGGCCCTGGGCGATGATCTCGTGGATCATCCCCATCGCCAACGCACCGTCGGTGCCGGGCCGGATCGGGATGTGCCAATCCGCCTGCCGTGCAGTGCGGTTGAGTACCGGATCGATCACGACGATCTTGGCGCCGTTGTTCCTGCGGGCTTCCAACAGGAACGGCCAGCCGTGCAGATTGGTGCTGGTCATGTTCATGCCCCAGACGATGATGTACTTCGAGTACGCCATCGATTCGACGTCCAGCCCGCCGCTGCCGCCGACGGTCATGTGCCAGGCGGTGGACGAACCGGACTCGCAGTAGGTCTTCTCCGCGACCGTCGAGCCCAGCCGGTTGAAGAACGCGTCCCCCGAGGTCAGCCCGTTGAGCACGCCCTGGTGTCCGAGGTAGGCGTGCGGCATGATCGCCTGGCTGCCGTACTCGTCGATGATCGACGTCCAACGGGATTTGATCTCGGCGAGCGCCGCGTCCCAGCTGATGCGCTCGAACTCGCCGGCGCCCTTGGCGCCGACCCGGCGCATCGGGTAGAGGAGCCGGTCAGACTGGTAGTGGTGTTCGTGGAAGTTCTTGACTTTGACGCATAACCCGCCGCGGGTCATCGGATGGTCCGGATCACCTTTGACGTCAACGAGTTTGCCGTCCTCGACGTGGTAGAGCATCGCGCAGGTGTCGGGGCAGTCGTGGGGGCAGGCGCCGCGCACGATCGTCAGCGGCTTGGCGGAGGTCGGTACGGCGTCCAGCGTCATGGTGGTGTCCTCGTGACGGGGGGCTGCGGACGCGTTCAGTGAAGGCCACGAGTGTGGCACCGCAATTTCGTCGATATTAAGTTGACGTGACCGTCGCCCCCCGCCCCATTTTTTACAGCTACGTCAATCAGCGAGGTTATGCGCGCTTACGTGCAGATACAGATAAGTCGTTGTGCAGCAACAAAAGTAGTTGCACTGCGAAAACGGTGAAAACGCTGATCTGTGGCGCACTTGTCCGCATACTCGGGGGCGGTCACGTCCAGCCCGAGGCGCGACGACACTCGGCGCCTGTGCCCCTGCTTCGAAACGGTGGGCACCGATGCCGGCAATCCCGCCAACCGTTCCGATGGAGGGTTTATCGGATGTCAGCGACTGCAGTCTCGATTCCCGATGCATTAGCCGATCGCGCGCGGCAGCAGCCCGACGACCTCGCGTACACGTTCGTCGACTACGACTTCGACCCCGCAGGAGTCACCGAACACCTAACCTGGTCCGAACTGCACGAGCGGGTCGGCGTCGTGGCCGACAAGCTGGCGAACATCGGCCGCCCCGGGGACCGGGCGGTGATTCTGGCGCCGCAGAGCCTCGACTACATCGTCGCGTTTCTGGGCGCCATCCAGGCAGGCCTCATCGCGGTCCCGCTGTCGATGCCGATGTTTCGCCGGCACGACGAGCGCATCGCGGGCGTGATGGAGGACGCCACCCCGGTCGCGGTGCTGACGACGTCCGACGTCATCGAGGACATCCGCAGGTACGGGACCGCGACCAACCGACAGGCCCCGAAGTTCGTCGAGGTCGACGCTCTGGACTTCGACATCCCGGCCGGACCGACGCCCGTCGCGCTGCCCAAGGCCGGTTACATCCAGTACACGTCCGGTTCCACCCGTCGGCCCGCGGGTGTGGTGGTGACCCACCGGAACATCTTCGAGAACATGGAGCAGATCGTCCCCGACTACTTCGAGGCGTACGACGCGCCGCCGCCGGATCTGACGATCGTGACGTGGCTGCCGCTCTACCACGACATGGGTCTGCTGACCGGGGTGTTCCTGGGCATGCGACTGGGCCGCACCACGGTGCTGATGAGCCCGGTGGCGTTCATGCAGAAGCCGGCGCGCTGGATCCGGCATCTGGCCGCGTACCCGCACACGTTCACTGCCGCGCCGAACTTCGCCTACGACCTGGCGGTGAAGCGGACCACGGACGACGAGCTCACCGTCCTTGACCTGAGCGGGGTGGTAGTGATGATCAACGGCGCCGAGCGCGTACACGGCGCCACGGTGCGCCGCTTCAACGAGCGTTTCGGCCCGCTCGGCCTGCCCGAGTCGGCGATGCGGCCCTCGTACGGGCTGGCCGAGGCCACGGTGTACATCACCTCGTCGGCGGGCGGGCAGGCGCCGACGTCGGTGTGGTTCGACTACGAGAAGCTGGCGATCGGACACGCCGAGCGCTGCGCGGACGGGTCGGGGTCCGAGCACATCGGCCTCGGCGTGCCGCGGTCGACGACGGTGCGGATCGTCGATCCCCAGACGTACACGGAGAACCCGGCCGCGACCATCGGCGAGGTGTGGCTGCACGGGCCGCAGGTGGCGGGCGGCTACTGGCACAACCCGCAGTTGACCGCCCAGCATTTCGCCGGGCACCTCGCCCACCCGTCGGCGGGCACGCCGAAGGGACCGTGGCTGCGCACCGGTGACCTCGGGGTGATGTTCGACGACGAGCTGTTCCTCGTCGGCCGCACCAAGGATCTGTTGATCATCGACGGGCGCAACCACTATCCCGACGACATCGAGGCGACCGTGCAGGAGCTGACCGGGGGTCGGGTCGCGGCGGTGTCGGTCCCCGACGGCGTCGGCGAGAAGCTGGTGGTGATCGCCGAGCTGCGCAGCCAGATGGACCCGAGTCAACTGGGCGCGCTCAAACAGCAACTGCGTGCCGTGCTTTCGCAAAAGCACAACGTCCATCTGGCCGACGCGGTCCTGGTCGCGCGCGGCGCGCTGCCGTTGACGACCAGCGGCAAGGTGCGCCGCGTGACCAGCGCCCAGATGTATCAAGACGGCGAGTTTCAGCGGTCCGACGTCAGCTGATCCGCCGGGTCAACCACTGCACGATCGGCCTGCAGGCCGGCCACGTGTCTGACACCTCCAGGACGACCGGTGTCCGCGCCAGACCGCGCTCGAGCCACGTCCGCGCATCGACGAGGGCCATGTCGGCGAAACGGGTGTCCGGGTCGGTGTTGCGTTCCTCGGCGGTACGGAGCACGGAGCCGATCGAATCAGGTACCAGGAAAGCGTCTTTGACCATTCCCGAGGCGTCGCGGTCGATCGACACGGCGCACGTCAGTTCGTCGCCGTCTGCCAGCCTGGCCCCGATCAGCACGTCCTCATCGGCACCCGGCGCGTGGGTCACCCGGACCGCCCGGTACACCTCGACGGCGGACAGATCGGCCAGCCACCGGGGCACGGTGTCACGGCGTGCGTCGACCTCCCGGCGACACTGCGTCCGCAGCTCCGGATCGTCGAGAACCTCGGCCAGCACCGCCAGCAGTGCGGTCGTCTCGTGGGCCGGCGTGTGGAGGAAGCCGTCGAGCAGCCGGGCCAGATCGACGGACTCCCGCTGTTCGTCCGGCGGCAGCCAGCCCGCCGGGGCGGGCTTGGTCGCCTCGATGAGCATGCTCACCACCCCCAGAAGATCCAGCGGATGACCGGCCAACGCCCGGTGCACTTCGTCGACGAGCAGTGTCTCCGCAGGGGATCCGGGTTCCTTCCCGGTCGACCGCTGGGCGTCGCGGCGCATCTGCTTGGCTTTGCGGCGCCTGCGTCCGTCGTTCATGGTGGGGACGCTACTCGGGGCAGGCACCACCCCCGCTCGACAGTGGTCGGATTGCCCGTGGACACCGTGCCCCGATGGTCAGGCGATGCAGCGGAACCCGATGTGCGTGGTGGCGCTGTCCTGAGACTGGGACGAGCGTGCAGCGGGCCGGTAGCGGTGGCAGTACTCCGGCGCACACAGGTGTGACCCGCCTTTGAGCGCCTGGTGCAGCGTCGGGTCGCCTGCCGGCAGTGGTGTCGGACAGCACCCCGCGGCGGGTTGATCGAGTCGGTGGTGGCGGCTGTACGGGGTGGTGGTCCACTCCCACACGTTGCCGATCATGTCGAGCAGCCCAAACCCGTTGGGCGGGAAGGTGCCGACCGGGGAGGTGCCGCTCCAGCCGAGCGCGCCCTCGTTGAGGTACGGGAAGCGGCCCTGCCAGGTGTTGGCCATCAGCTGCCCGTCGGGGCGCACGTCGTCGCCCCACGCGTAGACCGTCGTCGCACCGGCGCGCGCGGCGTACTCCCACTGGGCCTCGCTGGGCAGCCGGCGTCCCGCCCAGCGCGCATACGCCGCCGCGTCCGGGTAGGCGACCTGCACCACGGGATGGTCGGGCCGGTCCTCCGACGATGAGCCCGGCCCGAACGGGCGCCGCCAGCACGCACCGGGCTCCCAGGTCCACCACTGGCGCCAATCGCGCAGGTCCACCGCACCCGGTGTGGGCCGGAACACCAACGCGCCGGGCATCAGCTCGGCCGGTGGTACACCGGGAAAGTCGGCCGGGTCGAGCTCACGCTCGGCGACGGTGAGATAGCCCGTCTCCGAGACGAATTCGGCGAACTGTGCGTTGGTCACCGGATGCCGCTCGATGGCGAACGGCGCCACCGACACCGAATGCACCGGGGCCTCTTCGGGGTAGAAGTCGACCGATCCCATGCGGAACCAGCCACCGGGCAACTCGACCAGTTCAGTAAGCACCCAGCCAGGTTAGGCGTTCGGGGAACGACGACGGCCGGCGCGGCGACTGGTTCTGGGGCTGGCGCCGCGTCGCCGGCCGCGTGTCTGCCGCGGCTCCGTCGATGTGCCTATTGACGCACCACATCCACCGTCGTAACGTAGCCGCCATCACATTTTGAAACGTTTCAGAACACAAACGGCGAGGAGGGGCAGTGCCGGACACCGTGGAACGCGTGTGCTTCGTGATGTACCTCAAGCCCGACCGCGTCGAGGACTACCTGGCCGTTCACGACGACGTGTGGCCGGAGATGCTCGACGCCCTGCGGACCACCGGATGGCGGAACTACTCGTTGTTCCTCCGGCCTGAGGACGGCATGGTGGTCGGCTACCTGGAGACCGACGACTTCACGCGCGCCTCCGCGCAGATGGCAGAAACCGCGGTCAACGAACGTTGGCAGGCGCAGATGTCGGAGTACTTCCAGCCCGCGGCATCCGGCCCCACAGACGCCGGCGGCGCCAACCCCGACACCGTCCGACACCAGCTCACCCAGTACTTCCACCTCCCCTGAACCCGAGGAAGCCCATGAAGATCGGAGCACGCTCCACCACCGGCTGGCGCGCCACCATCGCGGTCGCCATGTCCAACTACATCGAGGCCGGCTCGATCATCGCGATCGCCACCAGCCTCGGGTTCTGGCAGCACGAGTTCGGCATCAGCAACTTCGCCGTCGGACTGCTCGCCGCGCTGAGCGCCAACGCGTTCGGCGCCGCGATCGGCGCCATCCTCGGCGGCCCGCTCTGTGACCGGTTCGGCCGCAAGGCCATCTACACCTACGACCTGCTGGTCTACATGGCCGGCGTGCTGCTGGCCGCCTGCGCGGCCAACTACACGATGCTGCTCGCGGCCTTCATCATCACCGGCATCGCCGTCGGCGCGGGCGTGCCCGCCTCCTGGACCTACATCGCCGAGCAGGCGCCCTCCGTCGAGCGCGCCAAGCACGTCGGCACCGCCCAGCTGGCCTGGTCGGTCGGCCCGTTCATCGGCTTCGCGCTGGCCGCCGCGCTGGCGCCGCTGGAACTGCTCGGCTCGCGACTGATCTTCCTGCACCTGTTCGTCGTCGCCGGCATCGTGTGGTGGGTTCGGCAGGGCCTGCAGGAATCGCAGATATGGAAGGACGAAGCGGTCAACGAGAGCCGGGAGCTCTCCAACCGGGTGGGCGAGCGGGGCCTGCGCGGCCTGTTCTCCAAGAAGGTCAACATCACCTCGCTGCTGTTCCTCGGCGGCATCTACCTGTTCTGGAACACCGTCGCCGGCCAGGCAGGCATCTTCATGCCCCGCGTGTACGACACCGCCGGCCTGCACAGCCCGGTGCAACAGAACCTGTTGCAGGTGCTGGTGTGGGGATGCACCGTCGCCGCAACGTATTTCGGTTTCATGCGGTACGCCGACCGGGTGTCCCAGCGGCTGCTCTACGTGTTCGGCGCCGCGCTGGGCATCGCCGGCTGGATCGTGCTGGTGGCCTTCACCGACAACGGCATCAGCACGATGCTGATCTTCGCGATCCTGTGGGGTGTGTCGGCGGGCATCGGCTGCCAGGCCTTCTACAGCCTGTGGGCCAGCGAACTGTTCGCCACGCCGTACCGCGCCAGCGCCCAGGGCACGATGTTCTTCGTCGTGCGCACCGCCACCGGACTACTCAGCTACTTCTTCCCCACCATGCTCGCGGTGATCGGCCTGACCTGGGTCGGCGTCCTGCTCGTCGGGCTGCTCACCGTCGCGCTGATCATCGGCGCGGTCTGGGCTCCGCAGACCCAGGGCAAGACGTTGCAGCAGATCGAGAACGAACGCTACGGCGCACCGGTGAGTCCGTCCGCGGCCACACCGTCCACCTCGACCGTCTGAGGATCATGAACTTCACCGACACCGTTCTGGACAATCTCGACATCGAGCTCCCCTCTTGGGCTTTCGGCAACTCCGGCACCCGGTTCAAGGTCTTCGGCACACCCGGCACCCCGCGCGACATCCGGGAGAAGATCGCCGACGCGGCACAGGTGCACCGACTCACCGGACTGGCCCCGACGGTGGCCCTGCACATTCCGTGGGATCAGGTCGAGGACTACCCCGCCCTGGCCCGCTACGCGCAGGACCTCGGCCTGCGACTGGGCACCGTCAACTCCAACACCTTCCAGGACGACGCCTACAAGTTCGGCAGCCTCACCCACACCGACAAGACCGTGCGGCAGAAGGCCATCGACCACCACCTCGACTGCATCGAGGTGATGAACCAGACCGGTTCCCGCGATCTGAAGATCTGGCTCGCCGACGGCACCAACTATCCCGGCCAGGGTGACATCCGCTCCCGCCAGGACCGGCTGGCCGAATCGCTGGCCGCGATCTACCAGCACATCGGTGCGAACCAGCGACTCGTGTTGGAGTACAAGTTCTTCGAACCCGCGATGTACATGACCGACGTGCCGGACTGGGGCACCTCGTACGCGCACGTGTCCGCACTGGGCGAACGCGCGATGGTCTGCCTGGACACCGGCCACCACGCGCCGGGCACCAACATCGAGTTCATCGTCGCGCAGCTGCTGCGTCTGAACAAGCTCGGCTCGTTCGACTTCAACTCGCGATTCTACGCCGACGACGACCTGATCGTCGGAGCCGCCGACCCGTTCCAGTTGTTCCGCATCATGTTCGAGGTGATCCGCGGCGGCGCCCTCGACCGGAACTCGCCGGTCGCACTGATGCTCGACCAGTGCCACAACGTCGAGGACAAGATTCCCGGCCAGATCCGCTCGGTGCTCAACGTCCAGGAGATGACGGCCAGAGCACTGCTCGTCGACACCGACGCGCTGCGCCGCGCGCAGGATGACGGAGATGTGCTGGCCGCCAACGCGATCCTGATGGACGCGTTCTACACCGACGTCCGCCCGGCGCTGGCCGAGTGGCGCGCGGAACGGGGGCTGCCGGAAAACCCGATGACGGCGTTCCGAGACAGCGGCTACCAGCAACGCGTCAACGCCGAGCGCGTCGGCGGTACTCAATCCTCCTGGGGAGCATGACACATGAGCAACGACACTGTCGCCGAACTCATTTCCCGGTCCAACCGGCTCGGCAGGGATCCGAAGAACACCAACTACGCCGGCGGTAACACCTCAGCCAAGGGCACCGGGATCGACCCGGTCACCGGCCAGGACGTCGACCTGCTGTGGGTCAAGGGCTCCGGCGGCGATCTGGGGACGTTGACCGAGCAGGGACTGGCCGTGCTGCGGCTGGACCGGTTGCGTGCGCTGGTCGGCGTCTACCCCGGAGTCGACCGTGAGGACGAGATGGTCGCGGCGTTCGACTACTGCCTGCACGGCAAGGGCGGTGCGGCGCCGTCGATCGACACCGCGATGCACGGCCTGGTCGACGCCGCACACGTCGACCACCTGCACCCCGACTTCGGCATCGCGATCGCGACGGCCGCCGACGGAGAGTCCCTGACGCAGAAGATCTTCGGAGACCGGGTGGTGTGGGTGCCATGGCGGCGCCCCGGCTTCCAGCTGGGGCTGGACATCGCCGAGATCAAGCGACGCAATCCGCGGGCCATCGGCTGCATCCTGGGCGGCCACGGCATCACCGCCTGGGGCGAGACCTCCGAGCAGGCCGAGGCGCACTCCCTGGAGATCATCAAGAGCGCCGCCGAGTTCATTGCGACCACCGGCAAGGACGAGCCGTTCGGGCCGCCGCTGCCCGGCTATGCCGCCCTGCCCGACGACGAGCGGCGCGCGAAGGCCGCCGCGCTGGCCCCGTTCCTGCGCGGTCTGGCCAGCACCGACCATCCGCAGGTCGGCCACTTCACCGACACCGCAGCGGTATTGGAGTTCCTCGAAGGCGCCGAGCACCCACGGCTGGCCGCACTCGGCACCAGCTGCCCCGATCACTTCCTGCGCACCAAGGTCAAGCCGCTGGTGCTGGACCTGCCGGCCGACGCCACCGTCGAGGAGTGCAAGAGAAGCCTCGCCGAGCTGCACACGCAGTACCGCGAGGACTACCGCGCCTACTACGAACGCCACGCGACCGCCGACAGCCCGGCGATGCGCGGTGCCGATCCAGCGATCGTGCTGATCCCCGGGGTCGGCATGTTCAGCTACGGCAAGGACAAGCAGACCGCGCGGGTGGCCGGCGAGTTCTACCTCAACGCGATCAACGTCATGCGCGGCGCCGAGGCGGTCTCCACCTACACGCCGATCGACGAGGCCGAGAAGTTCCGCATCGAGTACTGGGCCCTGGAAGAGGCCAAGCTCGCGCGAATGCCCAAGCCCAAGCCGCTGGCCACCCGGATCGCACTGGTCACCGGTGCCGCGTCGGGGATCGGCAAGGCCATCGCCACCCGATTGGCCGCAGAAGGCGCCTGCGTGGTGATCGCCGATCTCGACGCCGGGAAGGCCGAGGAGGCTGCGTCCGAGATCGGCTCCAGCGACGTGGCGATCGGCGTCGCCGCCGACGTGACCGACGAGGCCGCGGTCCAGGCTGCCGTCGACGCCACGGTGCTCGAGTTCGGCGGCATCGACATCGTGGTCAACAACGCCGGGCTGTCATTGTCGAAGTCGTTGCTGGACACCACGGTCGAGGACTGGGACCTGCAGCACAACGTGATGGCCCGAGGCTCGTTCCTGGTGTCCAAGGCGGCGGCCCGCGCGCTCATCGACCAAAAGCTCGGCGGGGACATCATCTACATCTCGTCGAAGAACTCGGTGTTCGCCGGACCCAACAACATCGCCTATGCGGCCACGAAAGCCGATCAGGCGCACCAGGTCCGGCTGCTGGCCGCCGAACTGGGCGCACACGGGGTGAAGGTCAACGGGATCAATCCCGACGGCGTGGTCCGCGGCTCCGGCATCTTCGCCGGCGGCTGGGGAGCGCAGCGGGCCGCGGTGTACGGCGTGGCCGAGGAGGACCTCGGCGCGTTCTACGCCCAGCGCACGCTGCTCAAACGGGAGGTGCTGCCCGAACACATCGCCAACGCCGCGTTCGCGCTGTGCACGTCGGACTTCTCGCACACCACCGGGCTGCATGTGCCGGTCGACGCCGGGGTCGCCGCGGCCTTCTTGCGATGAGCGCTCGCGCGAAGAGAAGGCAGCGGCGATGAGTTCGGCGCAGTTCGCCGCCGTCGACCTCGGTGCCACCAGCGGCCGGGTGATGCTTGCCGACATCAGCCGGCACCACATCGAGCTGGCGCAGGTGAGCCGCTTCCCGAACGACCCGGTGCACCTGTGGAACGGCCGCCGCACCGCGATGCACTGGGACGTCCCTGCCCTGTTCCAGCAGGCCTGCGCCGGGTTGCGCGAGGCCGCCCGCTTCTCGGAGAACCTGGTTGCCGTCGCGGTGGACTCGTGGGCCGTCGACTACGCGCTGCTGCGGGACGGGACCCTGCTCGGGTTGCCGTACCACTACCGCGACGCCCGCTGCCAGACGGGCGTCGACGACGTCCACGCCCGGATCGATCCTCATGACCTGTATCAACGCAACGGCTTACAGTTCCTGCCGTTCACCACGCTCTATCAGCTCGCCGCGGAGCGGCACGGCGACCTCTTGACACTGGCCGAGCGCGCGCTCCTGATCCCCGACCTGATCGGGTACTGGCTGACCGGCCGCGAGGTGACCGAACGGACCAACGCCTCGACCACCGGTCTGCTGCACAGCGACGGATTCTGGGACGACGATCTGTGCGAGGCGCTGGGCCTGCCGCCCGGCCTGTTCCCCGCGCTCGTCGACCCCGGCACCCCGCTGGGTCCGGTGCTGCCCGACCTGGCCGACTCCCTCGGCCTCACCTTGGGGACCTCGGTGACCACCACCGCCTCGCACGACACCGCCTCGGCGGTCGCGGCAGTGCCGATGGACCCGAGCTCGGCGGCCTACATCTCCTGCGGGACATGGGCTCTGGTCGGTGTCGAACTGCCGCGGCCGGTGCTCGGCGAAGCCGGCCGGGCCGCGAACTTCACCAACGAGGTGGGGGCGGACGACCGCATCCGTTACCTGCGCAACGTGATGGGTCTGTGGCTGCTCAGCGAGACCGTCCGCCAGTTCGAGCGCGACGGCTACCGGGCCGGCCTGTCCGAGCTGTTGGCCCAGGCCGCCGAGGTGCCGTCGCGCTTCGACGTCTTCGACACCGCCGACGCGCGGTTCGCCGCGCCCGGTGACATGCCGGCCCGGATCCGCCAGTGGTACGACGAGCGCGGGTTGCGGGTGCCGGTGACCAGGGCCGAGCTGGTCCGGGTGATCGTGGAGAGTCTGGCCGTCGCGTTCGCCGACGGGGTCCGGCAGGCCGCCGAGCTGTCCGGGGTCGCTGTGCGCACGGTGCACCTCGTCGGCGGCGGCTCGCAGAACCGGCTGCTGTGCCAGCTGACCGCCGACCAGCTCGGGCTGCCGGTGCTGGCGGGCCCGGTGGAGGCCACCGCGATCGGAAACGTGCTGGTCACCGCCCGTGCGCACGGTGCGGTCCGCGGGGATCTGGAAGAATTGCGGCGCAAGGTGGCCACCAGCTTCCCGGCACAACGCTACGTCCCCCGCACGTCCCGGATCCGGGCCGGCATCGAACCGGTGGGGGCGCGAAAGGTAGTCCGATGAAACGTCGTGTACCCAGCGTCAGGGACCTCGCCCCGCTGATGCAGTTCAAGAAGCCCGAGTTCGATGCGAGGAAACGCCGCCTGGACAGGGCGCTGACCATCGAGGACCTGCGCGCCATCGCCAAGCGCCGCACCCCCAGGGCCGCGTTCGACTACACCGACGGTTCCGCCGAGGCCGAACTGTCCATCGCGCGGGCCCGGCAGGCATTCCAGGACATCGAGTTCCACCCGTCGATCCTGCGCGACGTGTCCAAGGTCGACACCAGCTGCACCATCCTGGGCGGCCGGTCGGAGCTGCCGTTCGCCATCGCGCCCACCGGCTTCACCCGGATGATGCAGACCGAGGGCGAGTACGCAGGCGCCCACGCCGCCGCCCGCGCGGGCATCCCGTTCTCACTGTCCACCATGGGCACAGCCTCCATCGAGGATGTGCAGGCTGCGAACCCGCACGGCCGCAACTGGTTTCAGCTCTACATGTGGAAGGACCGGGACCGCTCGATGGCGCTCGTCGAGCGCGCCGCGGCGGCGGGCTTCGACACGATGCTGGTCACCGTCGACGTGCCGGTCGCCGGTGCGCGGCTGCGCGACAAGCGCAACGGCATGTCGATCCCGCCTGCGCTGACCGCGAAGACCGTGCTCAACGCGATCCCCCGCCCGCAGTGGTGGATCGACTTCCTGACCACCGAACCGCTGGCGTTCGCGTCGCTGGACCGCTGGTCGGGCACCGTCGCCGAGCTGCTGGACACGATGTTCGACCCGACCGTCACGTTCGAGGACCTGGCCTGGATCAAGTCCCAGTGGCCGGGCAAGCTCGTGGTCAAGGGCATCCAGACGGTGGAGGACGCGATCGCGGTCACCGACCTCGGCGTGGACGGTCTGGTGTTGTCCAATCACGGTGGCCGCCAATTGGATCGGGCACCGATCCCGTTCCACCTGCTGCCGGATGTCGCTGCGGCGGTGGGTGAGCGCACCGAGATCATCCTCGACACCGGCATCATGTCCGGGGCCGACATCGTGGCCTCGATCGCGCTGGGGGCGCGCTTCACCATGGTCGGGCGGGCCTACCTGTACGGCCTGATGGCCGGCGGTGAGGCCGGTGTGGACCGGGCCATCACGATCCTGGCCGAGCAGATCAGCCGCACGATGCGGCTCCTCGGGGTCAACTCGCTGGACCAACTGGAACCCGGCCACGTCACGCAGTTCGAACGACTGATCCCGCGTCCCCGGCCCTGACCCCCGAGCCCGGTCTGGTGTGATGGGCGCATGGCCGTGAGCATGCGGGACGTCGCCACCGCGGCGTCGGTATCGCTGGGCACCGTTTCCAACGTGCTGAACTCGCCGGAGAAGGTGTCACCCGCCACGGTCGCGCGGGTGCACGCCGCGATCGACAAACTCGGCTTCGTGCGCAACGACGCGGCGCGGCAGCTGCGTGCGGGCAGGTCGCGCTGTGTGGGGCTGGTGGTGCTCGACATCGGCAACCCGTTCTTCACCGACATCGCCCGGGCGGCCGAGCGCCAAGCCGCGCAGCAGCAGCTCACCGTGCTGCTGGGCACCTCCGACGGCGACGAGTCCCGGGAACATGCCTACGTCGACGTCTTCACCGAGCAGCGGGTCTTCGGTCTGATGGTGTCGCCGCTCGGCGAGGATCTGGACCGGCTGGTCGCGCTGCGCCGGCGGGGCACCCCGGTGGTGCTGGTCGACCGCGACGGCACCGGCACGGACTTCGACTCCGTCGCGGTCGACGACGTGGCCGGGGCCGGCTCGCGACGCGCCACCTGCTCGACACCGGCCGGCGGCGCATCGCGTTCGTCGGCGGCCCGCTGGGATTGCGGCAGGTCGCCGACCGGCTGCGCGGCGCCCGGCAGGCGGTCGACGAGGTGTCCGATGCGCGGCTGGAGGTGATCGAGACCCCCGCGCTGGGCGTGCTGGATGGACGCAGCGTCGGCGAACAGCTACACCAGCGCGCGCCCGCCGACCGCCCCGACGGGGTGTTCTGCGCCAATGACCTGGTGGCCATCGGTGTGCTGCAGGCGCTCACCATGCTCGGCGCGCTGCGGGTGCCCGACGACATCGCGTTGATCGGCTACGACGACATCGACTTCGCCCGGGCGTCGGTGGTGCCGCTGTCGTCGATCCGCCAGCCCACCGCGCTGATCGGGGCCACCGCGGTCGACCTGCTGGTGGCAGCCGCCGGCTCGGCCGAACGCGACCCGGAACACCCGGTGTTCGCACCGGAGCTCGTGGTGCGCCAGAGCACGTCGGCGTCCTGAAGCCGACCCGCTACTCCGCCATCCCGATCGCGTCGGCGCGCGCGTACCAGTGGGTGTTCCGGTGCCGGCGCCGCTGTTCGTACATGGCATGGTCGGCCCGGTCGAGGACGGCGTCGACGCTTCGGCCGTCACCCGGGCGGTGGGCGGCGACGCCGATGGTCAGGGTCACCGGCACCGTCGTGCCACCAGTCAGCGCGATGGGTTCGGCGCCGAGCTGCCCGGCGATCTGCGCGGCCAGCAGGCCCAGCTCGTGGTCGTCGACGATGTCGGTGATGACCAGGAATTCGTCACCACCCCACCGGACCACGAGGTGCTCGTCCCCGACGGCGGCGAGCAGTCGGGTGGCGACTTCGATGAGGAGTTGATCGCCGGCGTGGTGGCCGCGACTGTCGTTGATCGACTTGAATCGTTCGATGTCGCAGAACAACACGCCGTAGCCGTCGTCGTTGGCGTCGAGCTCTTCGAGCCTGCTCCAGCCGGCGGACCGGTTGGCGATCGCGGTCAGCGGGTCGGTGGCCGCCTGCCGGGCCAGGTCGGCGGCGCGGACACGCTCGGCGGTGACGTCGACGATCTGGGAGACGAAGCACAGCGGGCGGTCCCGCGGGGCGTGCACCAGCACGGCGGTCAGCGCGCACCACACGACGTGCCCGTCGGCGGCGATGTACCGCTTGTCGATGCGGTACGAGCGGCGGCGACGGGCCAGACACTCGGCGACCAGGGTCAGATCGGAGTCCAGATCGTCGGGGTGGGTGATCTCCTGAAAAGTGAGCTCCGCCAACGCCCGTCGGCTGTATCCCAGCATCGTGCGCAGCGCCCGGTTGGTGCGCAGGAACTTGCCGTCCAGGCCGACGACGGCCATCCCGATCGGTGAATGCGCCAGCGCCAGTTCGAAGGGCCGCTCCCCCAACAGATCTACCGCGGTGGGCGCGGATTCCACTGGCGCGGCGGTCGCCTGCGCGACGCGAAAGCCGTGAGTGTGCGGCTTGGGCCGACTGAGGCAGTAACCCTGCGCCCAACTGATACCGGAGGCGACGACGGCGTCGAGTTCCCCCTGGGTTTCCACACCCTCGGCGATCACCGTCGCCCCGATCTGACCGGCGAACTGCGCGATGGCCTGCGCCAGTCTGCGGCGGGCGTCGTCGACGTCGATATGCCGGGTGATCGACTGGTCGATCTTGACGAACTCGGGGGCCAATTCCAGGACATGGGAGAACGAGGCGAAACCCGCGCCGACGTCGTCGATGGCCACCCGCATACCGCGCGCCCGGCACTCGTCGAGCGCGTCGTCGAGCGCCCCGTAATTCGGGACGGCATCGTGCTCGGTGATCTCCAGGACGATGCGCGACGGGTCCACATCGGCGAGCAGCTCATGCCAGGGCACGGCCAGCGCCGCGGCCGGGGAGATGTTCATCGCCACGAACGCGTCCTCGGGAAGCTGCGGGATCAACGTCAGCACCCGGCTGACGATCGCCGTCTCCAGCTCGATGCCGAGCCCTTGCAGGGCGGCCTGCTCGAAGAACTTGTCGGGCCGGAACGGTTCGCACGGGAAGCGGGCGAGCGCCTCGACGCCGACCACCTTGCCGGAGGAGGCGTCATGGATGGACTGGAAGACGACCTCGAAGTCCCGTTCCGACACCACCCGCCGGATCGCCTTGCGCTGCTCGACGGTGGGGTCGGCGCTGCCGGGCGGCGAGTCGATCAGGGTGCCGATCAGATCGGCGACCTGTTTGACGATGCGCAGGTCTTCCTCGGCGAGGTCGGGCTTCGCCTCGCGGCTCACCACGCAGACCATGCCGACCGTCGCGCCGGCCTCACCGAGCACCGGCACACCGACATAGGCGCCCAGACCCGAGTCGCGGGTGATCGGCAACGCGGCGGTGATCTGGTCGGCCGAGGTGTCGGGGATGACCGCCGGGAGCCGGCCGTTGATGACGCGCACACAGTAGGACTCGGACAACTGGTAGCGCTGACCTGGGGAAACGCCGAGATCAGTGGCGTTGCCGTCGAGTACCTCGATCACCTGCATGCCGTCCTCGAAGACGGAGAGCCACGCGGCGTCCAGTCCGAGGCGTTGCCGCAGCACGCCCAGCAGTGTTCGAACGAGATCGACGGGGATCTCCGGTTCGTCCCCGGAGAGGTGCCCCGGCACCTGTTCGACCCACATTTCAAAAAATAATAGATGTGTTAATAACCCACTGCCGCCTAACGACCGTTCCCGTTTCAATGACGTAACCATGACGTGATGTTGGATGAGCTGGTCAAATCCTTGATCGACGTAACGGTTGACCCCGGCTATCGGTCGAACGTTGCGTCACTTCACGGCCCCGCGAGGGAGATCCAGCAAGCTTCAGAACAGTTCCAGATTGGTGCGGCCGCCGGTGCCGGAGCGGGCCGATAATGAGAATCATGGCAGGGGTGAGCGCACTCGGGGCGTTCCTGTCGACGTGGGCCAAGGCGCGGGCGACCTTCGGATCCGGCACCCCGCAGCCGGGTGCGTCCTACGACCACAGCTTTGCTCTGCAGCGGTTGACCGACGAGCTCGACCGGGCCTCGCCCGCCGGGCACTGGTCCGGTGGGGCGGCCACGGCGTACGGCAGGACGAATACCGACCACCAGTGCGTCGTCCGTGAACTGGGCGCGCTCGACCAACGGCTGGCTGAACAGGTCGACCGGTCAGCGCACATCGTGACAGCCGGGCGGCAGAACCTGGACGCGATCCGCGAGTGGGTGATGGCGGCCGCGGCGAGCCTGCCGCGCAACCGGGCCGGAGAGCTGATGATGGCGCCGATCGTGCAGAGGGGGCTCACGGAGGTCGCCGAGGTCCTCACCCGAGCCAACGCCGAGCTGAACACCGTCGGCGGCTCCATCGCCACCATCGGCGGCGAGTTCCAGGCGCTGGGGGCGGGCCAGAAGTTCGGCGGCCCGCCGGAGACCCCGGCACCCGGCAGTGACGCACTCGACGAGTCCGAACGCACCGAGAACCAGGTCGCCGCGTTCCGGGAGGTGTTCGGGCGCAACCCGGTCAGCGACAGCGATTGGCTGACGGCCTCGGCCCTCGACCCGCACAGCTACGACCCCAAATACCGGGGCGTGGAGGCCAACGTCGTGGTCGGCCGGATCGAACCGGTGCCCGGACAGGGGGTGGTGCGCACCAATCTGTTCATCCCGAGCGAGGACGTGTGGGCACCGACGGCGGGATTACCGCCCTACGACAACAACCTCGGGGACAACCGGGGCTTCTCCCCCACTGCGGGGCCGGAGGCGTCGCGGGTCGCGATCTACACCGACTTCGACAACGGCATCGTGGTGGCGCGGCAGAACCCGTCGATCAACGTGGACACCGGGCAGGTGCGCACGGGCACGCCGTCGATCGGTGCGGTGCAGACCTCCGACGGCGGGGTGTTGATCCGGTACAACGCTGCGGATCCGTTCTCGCCGGGCGGTGAGGGTCTGGCCAAGGGATCGGGTATCAGCGTGAACGGCGCGCTGGGCATCGTCCCGTCGGACACCGGCCCCCGGATGGGCGGCGATGACGTGACGACGTTCCCCGCGCTGGAGGCCTACAGCGACCGCGCCGGGACGACGACCACGCTGCTGCAGGAGTGGCCGACGTTCTTCGACAACGCCGCCGGACCGCTGGCCGGTCTGCCGTTCGACAAGGACGTCGGCGATCCGACCGTGGTGCCGAGCTTCAACAGCGTTGTTCCGCAGATCGTTCCGCCTTCGATACCGGGCGTGGCTGAGCCTGCTCCGGTGCCGGTGACGCCGCCGATGTCGGTCGTGCCGCCGGGGAACTTCACCCCGTTCGGCCCGGCCGGTGAGGCACCGGCGGTGCGGGTGTACACACCGCTGCAGGGCACCGAGTTTCTCCCGGGTCGCTGACGCGTGAAGTACCTACAATCCACGGATGGGAAGGCTGATGCGGTGATCGACTGGACGCGTGCGGCAGTGATCGGGGCGCTGGCGGGGGCGGCGTTCTGGGCGGTGACCGTCTACACGCTGATCGCGTCCGACGGGGCGGTCGCCGCGTGGGTGGCGGTCGCGGTTGTGGGCGCCACGCTGCTGACGATCGGGGTGCTTCTCTACCGGCGCGGCGGTTCCGCTGAAAAGCGTTGTCGTGGCGCTGGATTGATCTTGGCCCCGCTCACCGGGATCGTGCCGGTGGGGGTGTTCAGCGCGGCCGGGTTGCTGGTGGATCTGGGAGCATCGGTATGACGAATCCGGAAGTCGTTCGTGCCCAGCGGCCGGCCGTCCTGCTGACGGGGTTCTTCGTGGGGTTCGCGTCGGTGTGCCTGACGATGGGGGTCTTCTGGCCGTTCGCACCCCTGTTTCCGTTGTTCGTGGCCGGCGTCGCCGCACTGGCGCCGGTGAAGGGGCACTTCGAGTTCGCGAAGGGCGCGCTCATCGCGATGCTGGGCGTGATCGCGTTCGAGATCCTCTTTGTGGTGTTGATGTTCGCGGGGGCTGGACTTCGCTGAATTGTCGTTGTGGCCCAATAGAATTGCCATATGCATGCCGAACTGCCAGGACAAGTCTGCGAACACGGCTGCGGCGACTACTTCGGGCCACAGTCTCTCCAGATCCGGCAGCTACCGAATGAACTTCGCACCAAGGTGCCTATCGAGGGAGTGGGCGTCATACGGATCACCACCACTCCGATTGACTGTCGGGCCGGCTTCTGGGAAACCGCCGTCGAACTCGCGCGCTATGCGGACGGAACCATCCGGGAATTCACCCACATGGCCGGTTCGGCGACGCCCGCGATCAGTGCGGCCGATATGCACACCTATTGGTGTGATCTGGAAACACTGACGCTGTGTGTGCAAGGCGTCAGCTACGCCCTCCACCTCATCGACTTCGACTACATCGAACGTAAGGAGAAGGAACTCCGCCTGGGCGACTGGGCGGACAAAGACCCGGAGGAGCCACAATCGGCGGATCAGTGATTCGCCGAGAGCCTAGCCAGGGATGTTCAGTCGCCGGGCGAGGTCCGGTCCGCCGACCTCGCGCAGGAAGTCCGGATCGCCGCAGACGACGAGTTGGTCTCGTGCCCTGGACAATCCGACATACAGTCGTTCCCGGGAGCGTTCGAACGCGTGCTCCTCGTTGACGACGAGCACGACCGCGCGGCGTTCCAGGCCCTTGAATCCGAGCACGTGGCCGTAGAACACCTGATCGGCATCCCAGAAGCTGTCCCAGTAGGCGGCGCTGCCCGCGGCCTGGCGTTCCCGCTGTTCGGGATGCCGGGTTCCTGTGGTCAGCAGCGCGACGTCCTCAGGGCGCCAGCCCTGTTCGAGAAGTAGCTCGATCTCGTCGTCCCCGGCGCCCATGGCGTCCGCGCGCGTGCACGGCACGTACTTGACCGCCGGGCCCTCGCCGCCGAGGAACCGCATCGGGTGATCCACGAGCGGCTGGAACGCGTTGGCGATCTGGCGGGTGTTGCGCAGATTGTGGTCGAGCACCAGCGGAACCAGCGGCACGGGTGGTGAGCCGTGCCGGCTGAACACGCGCTGGCCTTCGTCGGTGAACACGTACAGGCCGCCCGTCTCGTCGTCTTTCAGCGCGGCCAGCAGCGGATCCCACCACGCGTCGGCGAAGTCCTGCGCCTCGTCGACGACGATCGCGTCGAAACGGTGTCCCGCCTCCAATCCGCTTGCCAGGTCGGTCATCTGCGCGGGCAGGTCGTGTTCCCAGAACTGGACAGTCTCGTCGGTGCGCAGCGATTCGTCGGGCCCTTCCGGGGCGCCCCAGCGCTTGCCGAGGTCGTGGAATTCGCCGACGTAGGCGGGTTGGTGGCGGCGGTTCCAGGTGGCGGTGATGCGTTCCAGGTAGGAGGCGAGGCCGTGCGAGTAGCAGACCAGCGCGACGCGCTGCCCGTCGCGGGCGAGCCGGCGGGCCTGTTCCATCGCGAGGAACGTCTTGCCGCTGCCCGCCCCGCCGCGGATCTCGACCCGGTTGAGCAGCCGGATGGCGTCGAGGATGACCGACTGGTGCTCGGTGAGAATGTCGGCGGCGTCCTCGTTTTCGAGCGCACGGGCCACGACGCTGCGTTGCGGCAGCCCGCGGCCGCTGAGCGATTCGCCGAGCTGGGCGATGCCGTCGCGGGTCAGCAGCGGCCGGTCGAGTTCCTGGGCGTGCAGGACGTGACGCAGCTGAGCGCCGATGTCGGACAGGCCGGTGCGGTCGACGACCTTCCAGCGCGGGCACTCCGGCAGCGCGAAGTCGTCGGGCAGATCGGTGTTGGGGAGGACGACGACATGGTCCCAGCGCAGCCGGCCATGGCTCCAGCGAGGATCGTTTTCGACGAAGCTGCGCAGCGCGTAGCAGGCTTCGCGGGCCTGGCGCACAGGATCGATCTCGACTTCGCGGCCGCGGCGTTTCTGTCGCCACGTGTCGCCGTCGTGCCAGACCTCGCCGCCCTTGACCTCCAGGCACACGATGCCTGCGCCCTCGATGGCGACGAAGAAGTCGATCTCGTGGTCTTTGAGATGGTCGGTGACGCGCTTGCCCGGGATCACCAGGTCCTCGGGTTCGAGCTGGTCGAGCAGAGCCTGCCAGACCTTGCGCTCGGCGCCGTTGGCCAGCCTCGGTGTCTCGGTGACAGTGATGGTCACGCGACGTCCCCCTTCGTCGCCGCTGATGTTAGCCAGCAACACCGACAGCGGGGGTCAGAACGTCGGCGCAGCGGGATGGCAGATCGGACTGCGCCCGATAGTCCAGCGGCCTCTGAGTCCGTGCCTCAAGGCGTTAAGAGACGCAAAAGATCCCCGGCAAAGCCGTAAGGACGCCGTCAAGACAGTGGCGCGGTCTCGATCGCGGCGCCGAGACTCGAAGCCATGAAAGAACCTGCAGCCGAGAGTCTTCGATGAGCGATCTCCTGGCCCTGGCCATCCTGGTCGGACCCTTCGTAGTGGTGCTGGTCACCGGCCGGTACCTGAACCGGCGACAAGAGCGCAAGCCCAGCGAGTTGCTCAGCGTCCCGGGCACTCCAGGGCGTACTGCCGCACGGCCTCGCTGAGCCGGTACGGCGTGCGGCCGTCGTGGCTGCCCGAGATCACCAGCGACTTGTCGACCAGCGCAGTGACCACGCCGGACGCCCCGTCGGCATCGAATCCGTCGGTACCGGCGAGGTCGCTCAGCACTGCTTTCTCGGCATCGCCGAGCAGCCGGTACGACCAGTCGAGGCAGGCCCGCAGTGTCCGGTGCCGGGGCGCCACCGTCCGGCACCCCGGGTGCAGCACATCGAGCCGGGCACGAAGGCCGTCGCGGATCTCGCAGAGGGACAGCGTGCGGCTGCGTGATGCCGCGATCTCGATCGCCAGCGGCAGCCCATCGAGCCGACGGCAGATCTGCGCGACCGTCGCGCGGTCGTCAGACCGGAGAGCGAACGCCGCGTCGGCTCGACGTGCGCACTCGACGAACAGAGCGGTCGCGTCGTCCGGCGTCATCGGGGGCACCCGGTAGAGCTGCTCCCCGCTGATCGCCAACGGTTCCCGGCTGGTGGCCAGCACGGTCGCCGCGGGGCAGGCACCCAGCACCGCACCGATCAGCGCTGCGCCGGCGTCGAGCAGGTGCTCGCAGTTGTCCACGACCACCAGCAGGTTGCGGTCCCCGATGTGCCGGGCCACCCCGGTCGCGTCGACCGGTCCCGCCAACCCCAGTGCCTGCGCTGCCGCGTGCGGCACCTCGGCCGGGGCCGTGACGCCGGCCAGGTCGACGTACCACACGCCGTCGTCGAACTGGTCGCGCGCACGGTCGGCGCATTCCACCGCCAGCCGGGTCTTGCCTGCGCCTCCGGGTCCGCACACAGTGATCATCCGGCGCCGGTCGAGGAGCGTGCCGAGTTGCTCCAGTTCGCCAGTGCGCCCGACGAATTCGGTCAGGCACACTGGTCGGTGGTGAAACGTGCCGATCTGCCCGGAGCGTAGGGGCGGGAACTCGTTGCCGGCATCCGGATGGCACAGCTGCGTGACACGTTCGGGACGGGTCAGGCCGCGAAGCCGATAGCTACCCTGGTCTTCGAGCCACGCCTGCGGCGGCAGCACGTCATAGGCGAGATGCGTTGTCGCTGCGGACAACAGGATCTGTCCGCCGTGGCCGAGGTCGCGCAGCCGGGCCGCGCGGTTCATCAGCGGTCCCATGTAGTTGCCTTCGTCGCGCAGATCGGCGGCGCCGGTGTGGATGCCGATGCGTAGCCGGATCGGCGACAGTGCGGCGAGCTGCAGATCCAATGCGCATGCCACTGCGTCGCCGACACGGGTGAACGCAATGACGAAGCTGTCGCCCTCCCCCTGCTGGACCGGGCACACCCCGTTGTTGAGGTAGGCCAACTCGTCGACGACGCGGTCCATGGTCGCCAGTGCGGCGGCCATCTGCGCGGGCTGGGTGTCCCACAGCCGGGTGGAACCTTCGATGTCGGCCAGCAGCAGCGTGACGGTTCCCGTAGGAAGGCAACGGTTCTGCTCGCCCGTCCACGACAGGTCGGGACGCGTCGGTCCGAACTGTCCTGCGGGCTTGACGGCTGACATGCGATCTCCACCGGATTGAGAAGTCGTTCAGATGCTTCCATCCTGGTGGCGGCGCCTCCGGTGTTCGACGGTGCATGCAACACAATCCGCGGTGGTGTACACACCACCGACCGTCAGGACGGTGCGGCGTCGACGGTCGCGGTGACGCGGGTGCCGCGCCCGGGCGCGGTGTCGATGGTCAGGTTTCCGCCGATGGCGGACAGGCGGTCGGTCATGTTGGTCAGTCCGGCGCCGACGGTTCCCGGCCGGAAGCCGCGGCCGGTGTCACTGATTTGCAGGGTCAGCAGTCCTGCGTCGACGCGGCCGGTGAGGCGGACCGTGGTGCCGGGGCCGCCGTGCTTGGCGGCGTTCTGCAGCGCCTCGCTGCAGCAGTAGTACAGGGCCGCTTCGGTTGTCGGCGGGTAGCGCCCGAGGTCCTGCACGTCGAGGTGCACCGGTGTCACCGCCCGCGCGGTCAGTGCGGGCAGCGCCTGGCTCAGCCCTCCGCTGACGAGCAGCGGCGGATAGATGCCGTGGGCCAGGCGCCGGATCTCGTCGATGGCGCTGTCCACCAGCTCGGACGCTTCGGCGAGCAGTTCTGCGCGTGTGTCACCATTACTGTTGCGCGCCAGGCCGATCAGCACCGACAGCGCCACGAGGTGTTGCTGTGCACCGTCGTGCAGGTCGCGTTCGAGCCGGCGCCGTTCTTCGTCAGCCGCGGTGATCAGGCGGGTGCGAGACGCGGCCAGTTCGGTGGCGCGCTCGGCGAGTTGGGCTTCCGAGGTGCGTAGCGCCGCAGCGTTGTTCCACACGATGATCATCAGATGCAGCGCGTTCACCGGAACCGCGATGAGGACGAACGCAGTCGCCATCCACTGCGGCGCCTGTTCGACATGGTCGGTGAACGGCGTGAACAGCGCGATGGCGGCCGCGGCGAGGACACAGCCGGCGGTGACGACCGTGAACGCCAGCCCGCGCCGCAGGCTGATGTAGGGCTCGGCGAAGACAACGGGGACCAGAGCGAGCAGCGCCATCGCGGGCAGCAACGGCGGCGACACGAACGTCACGCCGAGCACGGCCAGCCAGTTCCCGATGCAGACGAGGCTGATGGACTGCTCGAACATGTTGCGGCGGGCCAGATTGAAGGCTATCGCCAGTACGACGCACTGGAAGCAGGCCACGGCGACGAAGCCGAGCATCCAGGGCGAGCGGAAGATCCAGAAGTACTCCCACAGCGGCAGCACGATGCCGGCCCCGAGCCACAGGCCGAAGTGGCCGGACAGGAACACCTCGAAGCGTTCCGAGCGGAAACGGTGGATCAGATCGTGGCCGAACCACGACGACGAGTGAAAGGCCGCAGTGAGAAGGAGTTTGGGGACCCGCCAGTCTGGGACGGATCCCGCCGCGGGCGGTAGGGTCAGCTTGCCGTTCGCCATATGTCGCTCAGCACTTCGGGACTCAGGCGTTGCTTCTGCAGATAGGTGGCACCGTTTTCGGTCGCCTCGGCGGGAAGCTCGTCGGCGTCGTAGGTGGACATGAGGACGACGACGAGGTCCGGGCGCCGGGCGCGGAGCTGCCGCGCGGCTTCGATGCCGCCGATGCCGGGCATGTGGATGTCCATCAGGACGAGGTCGGCGTCGGCATCGGCACCGCCCAGCCGTTCCAGCGCGGACTCCCCGGTGGCGCTCTGGCCGGCCAGTACGAAGCCGTCGGTGGCCGCCAGCGTCGCCGTGCTGGCCAGCCGGAAGCTGGCTTGGTCGTCAACCACCCAGACTCGGACCTGCTGGTTCACCACTGTCCCAGCGTGGTCGCCGCGGAGTGGCCGCACCAGGGTGTACACACCACTCTCGGCGGTCATGGCGGTCCGCCGTCGAGGAACATCAGCACAGCTTTGACGCGCCGGTCCACCGAGTCGTCGACCGTGAGTTCCAGCTTCGCGAAGATCGAGTTGATGTGCTTTTCGACGGCGCGTTGGGAGAGTACGAGCCGCCGTGCGACGGTGCGGTTGCTGAAGCCGGTCGCCAGCTCACCGAGCACCTCGCGCTCGCGGGCGGTCAGGCGGCTCAGCGCGGCGGCCTGGCGGGGCTGGGCGAGCAGGGCCTCGACGACCAGCGGGTCGAGCACGGTGCCGCCGGCGGCGACCTGGCGGACGGCCTCGCCGAGTTCGTCGAAGTGCGCGACCCGTTCCTTGAGCAAGTACCCACGGCCGGCCGATCCGCCGTCCAGCAACGCCGATGCGTAGGTGTGGTCGACGTACTGGGACAACACGATCACGCCGATGTCAGGGTGTGCGGTGCGCAGCCAGGTGGCCAGCCGGATGCCCTCGTCGGTGGACGTCGGCGGCATGCGCACGTCGGTGACCAGCACGGTGGGTCGATGCGTCGCGACGAGCTCGGCGGCGGAGTCGTAGTCCTCGGCGACCCCGACGACGGTGGTGTCGGGGCTCGTCGACAGCGCACGGGCGACGCTGTCGCGCACCAGCAGGCTATCTTCGGCGATGACGATCGAGATCTGATCACTCACCTGGCCGGCACCCCCTCCCCGCCGAGCCCCCCGTCTCGCGGCGACTACCAGGTGATTATCCGCTGGTGGAGGCCTTTTTGGGCCGGACTTGTCGGAGGTGCCCAATACAGTCCGGTCACCGCTATCCACCTGGGGAGGAGACGGAGATGGCACCGAAGCCCGTAGCCACTGCACGACCGGTCAACATCGTGCCGGCACGGCCGCGCCCGATGACCTCGGTCGCGATCGCGCTGGCCCGGCGCGGTGAGTCGCTGTACCGGTATTCGGCGCGCGCGAACGAGCGCCGCTGGGCCGGAACCGTGGAGGCCGAGTCGGCCGATACCGCAGCGCTCGATGTCATCCGGCTTGTTCGCGAGGCCTCCGACGCGGAGCGCATCCGGTTCCTGGTTCAGGTGCCGGCGCGCAGCACGCTGTGGGCGCTGCGCGACGAGATCGCCCTGCTGATGCCGGGGGTGTGGATCGAACGGCCGAGACTCTCCGACGAGACGCTGGTGCGGCAGGCGTGCGCGGGGCTGCGGGAGGTGGCGCCGGCCGATCCGGTGTACGTGGCCACCGACGGCTCGGTGCGGGGTCGGTTCACCGGCTACGGCTGGCTCGCGTCCTCGGGCGAGTACGGGCTGCAGGGCTTCCGGCATTCGACCAAGCTGATCGGCCCGGAGGTGGTGTTGGTCGCCGAACTGCGGGCGATCGGCGCGGCGGTGCAGAAGCTCCGTGGCCGTGACATCACCGTGCTCAGCGACAGTAGGGGCGCGATCGCGATGGTGCAGCGGTGGTTGGCCGGTGACGACGTGCTGCCCGAGGGCTATGCCGTCTACCGGGAGAGCGGTAAGACGCCGGGGCTGGTGCGCGCCCGGCAGATGATCTACGAGGAGCGTGACCGGATCACCCCGGTGTGGGTGAAGGGCCACCGCGGCGAGCCGCTCAACGAAGGTGCGGATGCGCTCGCCCGGCTGGCGTCGCGATACGCGTTGGGCGACAGCGCTCTTGACGGCGCCGAGTATCACCACCGGGCCCAGGACCTGGCCGAGACGTTCTCGCGGGAGTTCACCAAGCAGACCGCTTGAAGACTCGCACCAGCCCGCCCATCGGCACAGAGGTGTAGCATTCTGCTACGGCCGTATCACATTGCTACAGCGGAGGGCTCCATGTCGGACACAGCCGACCGGGTGACCAGGATCGCCGCGGATCTGATGGACAGCGCTGCCGCCGAAGGCGCACGTCAGAGCCGGTCGGCGAAACAGCAGTTGGACCACTGGGCGCGGGTCGGGCGGGCAGTGTCCAATCAGCACAGCGTGGCGCGCCGCAGGGTGGAAGCTGCCCTCGCCGGTGATGTTCCTCTACGGGATCTGACCGACGAGGAAGGTGTCGTATTCAACGCCGAGATCTCCGCGGCGATCCAGGAACGCCTCGCGAGCGCCGACTACGGGGCGGTACTGGGCGCGCGAGGAGTCACCACGGTGGCGCTCGACGAGGATGGCGAGATCGTTCAGTACGCACCAGACGGCAGTTCGGTACGGCTGGGCCGCGGCGCGTGAGGCAGCTTCTCGCTGAAATGCTGAACACTTCGGTTCGGTGAAGCGTCTCGATCTCGTCGTCGGTTCCAACGGCGCCGGCAAGTCGACCTTCATCGAGCTGACCCTCGCGCCGCTGTTGCCGCGCAGCGTCTACGTGAACGCCGACGAGATCGCCAAGCGGCGCTGGCCCAACGATCCAGCCGGACACAGCTACGAGGCGGCGCGGATGGCCGCGGACACTCGCGCAAAGCTCATCGAACTCGGCGAGTCCTTCATCGCCGAGACTGTCTTCTCACATCCCTCGAAACTTGAGCTCCTCGATGCCGCTCACGCAGCGGACTTCACGGTGATCCTGCACGCGGTGTTGATCCCGGAAGAGCTCGCCGTGCAACGTGTCCGATACCGCGTGCGAGCCGGAGGCCATGACGTCCCCGAATCCAAGATCCGGCAGCGCTATCAACGGCTATGGGATCTGGTCGCCACCGCGGCCGGACGTGCGGACGAGGCGACGTTCTACGACAACAGCGCGATCCGGGGTCCACTCATCGTGGCTCAACTTGCCGGCGGAATCGTCCTGGGTTCCCCCAGGTGGCCGGCTTGGACACCGACCTCGCTCGCCAACCGTTAGCCTGGCGGGTGAGGGAGGATTCGGCCGTAGACGGCGCACGTGCTGTCTGGGTCACCACATCAGCTTCATTCGCGGAGACCGAGTGAATGTTCATCACAGGCCTTTGGCCTTGAGCGCCTTCATCAGTGACGGCCGGCGACCGTAGTCCTGCGGCACATATCGATGCCGCTGCCGCGACACATGGGCTGTCGCGGCCGGAGTACCTGAGGCGACCATTCGAGGCTGAACGCACTCACGGCGAGTATCGCTGAGGTCATAAGCTCCAGGCTGAAATGGCCGGCGTCGACTGACATTGGGCCTGCGGCTATGAGTTTGTCTGTCTTTGTGTCCCGTGCTCGTCATAATGCGTTGATGCAGGTTGTAACGGGGGTTGGTCGGTGACCTCTGAGACAATGGACCCGCTGATGCTCGGCCAGCGGGTGGTCGCGATCCTCGAGACCGGCCTGCGGACGGCGACGTACAAGCTGGCGACGCTGATGGCCCTCATCGAGCACTGCATCGAGAACCTGCCCGACAACCCTGACCACACTCTTCGTGTGCCGTTGCCCGAGCTGGCGCACCGGGTGCTGGAGACCTATTGGCGGCAGGTGCGACCGTTCGACGGGCACGAGCTGCGGCAGTCGACGCAACCACGCGCCCGGATACTGATCGCCACCAACGAGTTCCGCACCGCTGCCACCGGGCCGGCTCGGTCGAGATCGCGCGGGTGCGGGCACCGGTCGCCTACCAACAGGCGATCGACACGATCGTGCTGTGCCTGGCGCAGCAGCCGTTACACCGATTGCAGAGACTGCCCGGCGCGACGGGCAGCGACCCGTTCCTCTACGACGACGGGTTTCTGCACGACCAGGTGTCGCGCTCCACGCTGCGCGCGCACGGGGATGCGATCGAACTGCGGCCCGGGGTCGCGGCCGGACTGGCACGGCTGGCCGGCCTGTTGAAACCGGCCCTGGAGATCATGTGGGTCGAGGACGTGCGCCGGATGAACAAGTTCCTCGACGCGGAGATACCCGACGTCGCCGGTCACCTTTTCGGCCGCGAGCGGACGACCCTGTCGGCGGTGCGCGAACCGTTCAAGGAAGCTTTCGGACCACACTGCTTCTACTGCCGCACCCATCTACCGGCGAACAACCCCATCGACCACGTCCTGCCCTGGTCGCTCGTCGGCATCGACGGACTGTCGAACCTGGTGCTGGCGTGCGCGCGATGCAATGGCGACAAGGGCGGGGCTCTCCCCGCGGTCCCCGTGGTAGACCGCGTTTTGCGGCGGGACCAAGAAGTTCTGGAGGACATCGCTACGGCGTTGCAGTGGCCGACACAGCACCAGCGCGTTGTTGCCGCCGCCCGAGGCATCTATCGCGGCCAGCCTCCCGGCGTGCCGACGTGGTCGGGGTACAAGCGGCGGCAGCGTTTGGAGGTCAGCTTTCCGCCGTGGTGGGCGTAGACGCTACCGCCCGTCGCGGCAAGTCCTCTCATCCCAGGACCACTGCCCTCCTGCGTACACCGCGACTCGAAAGCGCGCAACCTAATCCGGCGGCGCGATGCCGACCTCCGCGAGTACCTCGGCCGTGTGCTCGCCCAATCGTGGCGCACCACCGCGCACCCGCCCGGGTGTGCGCGAAAAGCCTGTCGGCACCCCGGGATAACGCACCGGTCCGTGTACGGTCTGCACCGGCTGGAAGAAGCCGACCGCTTCTAGATGAGCGTCGGTGAACAGCTCGTCGGTGGTGCGCAGCGGGGAGGCCGGGATACCGAGCTTGTCGAACAGCGCCAGCCAGTCCGCGGTGGTCTGCTCGCGCAGCGTGTCACCCACCAGGCCGTAGACCGTGTCGATGTCGGCGGCGCGGTCGGCCATCGTCGCATACCGGTCGCTGGCCCAGGCCGGCTTGACGGCGTCGATGAAGGCCTGCCACTGCTTGTCGTTGTAGATCAGCACCGCGATGTGCCCGTCGAGCGTCTGGTACGGGCGACGGTTGCGGGCCACCGTGCGCGGATACAGCGCGGGTCCCAGCGGTGGCTCGAACATCGCGCCGTTGGCATGCTCGACCAACATGAACGCCGCCATCGTCTCGAACATAGGCACTTCGACTTCCTGGCCCTCGCCGGTGCGGGACCGGTGGAAAAGGGCCATCATCGTCGCGTTCAGCGCGGTGAGTCCGCACACCTTGTCGGCAATGATGGAACCGACGTAACCGGCTGTGCCCGTGAGCTCTTCCTGCACAGCGGCCAGTCCACACTCGGCCTGGATGATGTCGTCGTAGGCCGGCCGGGGCGCGTAAGGCCCGGTCCGGCCGTAGCCGTAGCAGTTCGTATAGACGATCGACGGGTTGAGCGAGGCCACTGCCTGATAGTCGAAGCCGAGTTTGGCGATCGCGGCGGCGCGCATCGAGTGGATGAACACGTCGGCCTGACCGACGAGCGCGCGCAGGGCCCTCTTGCCCTCGGCAGTCTGGAGGTCGAGGACGGCGCTGCGCTTGCCCCGGTTGACATTCGTGAATACCCCGCTCAGCCCAGGCTCGGGCCCGACGGAGTTATATCGGGCGTTATCCCCCTGCGGTGGCTCGACTTTGACGACATCGGCACCCATGTCGGCCATCATCTGGGTGCAGTACGGCCCCGCGACCACAGCGGTCAGGTCGACGACTTTGACACCGGACAACGGTCCCGCAGAAGACATGGCGGGAACCTTACGCCACCACATCTCAGCCATAGACCACGCTCGGCATCGGGCGGTTTAGGCCGATCGACGCTCCGGACCTGCCCAGTCGAGGGCGTTGAGGGCACGTGCGGTCAATCCCTCGCGGATTCCGCTTCGCTCATGCGCGAACGGGATGAACGCCCGCAGCAGATCGGGCACATCCAGCAGGACCTTCAGCGGGTGACCGCCTTCCAATAGCGACGACTCCAGCACCTGCTCGACCCGCGCCGCACTCCACCGCAGTGGGTCGCCCGTCCCCGATTCCACGATTTCCTGCAACAGGTATCGATGGTCGCGACCGTCGAAAACCGCGCCTGCCTCGGACGCAAAGAACTCATCGAGCAGCGCCTTGCTCCCGTCACGTCCCCACATGGGCAGCTGATAGAAGTCGCCGCCGTCTGGCAAGCGACCGACCAGCCACCGCACGAGCGGTCGGCAATCAGGCCACGTGGCGGTCTCCCGGAAGACGGAGGTTCGCCGTAACCCATAGTCAATCCAGGCCCGCGCATCGGCGAGACTCATGCCGGTGGCCGTGAGGTCAGGACCGGACAACTCGTCCACGACATCGTCGATCGTGACGACAAACAGGGCAGCATCGGCGATCTCGGAATCGTCGAGGTGATCGACCCATACCGCGCACGTCGCTTCCTGCCCGTCGGCCAGCCGGGCGCCGAGCAAGATCTGGTCGAAGTCTCCGAGCACGTACGAAAGGCGCACGGCGCGGTACACGTCGACCTCCCGCAGTGCGGTGACCCACGGCACCAACGGCCCGTTGTAGGTGTTCAGCGCCTCCCGGCAGCGCAGCTGCAATTCGCCGTCCACCAGTTCGGCGAACAACGCAACGGCGGACGCGGATCCGGGATTGGGGTCATCGACAAGACTCTTGATGAGGTAGTCGACGTCGATTGGATCTTCCTGGCGGGAACGGAACTTCGCCAACGGGTCGGGTTTGGCCGCCTCGACCTGCTTGCTGGCGAACAGCAAAAATGTCCACGGGTCCAATATGTTCGGTGGTTCCGGTGGCGGATCCTCGGGAGGTAATTCTGCGACAGTGTCGACGCTGCGCTTCCGCGCCCGCCGTCGGTCACGTCGCATTTGCTTGGCCTTGCGTCGCATTCGTCCGTCGGTCATGGCGCGGACGCTACTCAGGAGCAGTGACATGTCGGGCCCGCGCTCTATCGTCACATTCCAGTGTCTGGGGAGGAGATACTTGTGACCGAGCGTGTCCGGGGCGGCAGACATTGACGACGTCGGGCGCTCTGTGGGTGGCAACGGACGGCTCGGTACGGGGACGGACCACCGGCTTCGCGTGGCTGGCGTCATCGGGCGAGTTCGGCTTGCACGGCTCTCGACATTCGAGGAGAGCCAGCGGGTCCGACGTGGTACTGGTTACCGAGTTGCGCGCTATCGATGCCGCCGTGCGTGAGTTCCGTGGTCGGGAGATCACGGTGTTCAGCGACAATATGGGCGCGGTGTCGATCGTGAAGCGCTGGATGGACGGCGAGGACGTGCTACCCAAGGGGTACTCGACGTACCGCGCGAGCGGGAACATGCCTGGGCTGGTTCGTGCGCGGCAGATGATCTACGACCACCGCGAGACGATCACGCCAGTATGGGCGAAGGGCCACCAGGGCGAGCCGCTCAACGAGGGCGCCCATGCCCTGGCCCGACTGGCTTCGCGCTACAAGCTCAACCGCAGCACCCTCGATAATGCCGAATACCGTCGCCGTGCTGAGGAGTTGGCCGCATCGTTCTCACGGGAGTTCCGCCGCCAGCAGGCAATGGGGTACTCCCCCATCGGAGGTCAGCCTCCGCACACCACTTTCGGGATCGGGTCGTAGCGCACAGTGTGCGACTCCCTCCGTGTCTCCCCGGTGTCAAGGTCGCGCAGCGTGCGGGTGTCGGTGATGGTGAATCCTGGTGCGCCGCTACTGGCGCTGCATGATTCACCGTCGGGGATGGTGATGGTCTGGGGCTGGGTCGGCTTCGACCGCGGGCTCTGCGCCGACGTCACCTCGTATCGTTTGATCCCGACGATCTGGACAGTGATGGACGACGACGTCCAGGTGGTCTGGATCTGCACCGGGGTGGGTCCGTCGTTGCGGAACTTGACGTCGATGTCGTTGCCGGACACGGTGGCCTCCCGGCCCGCCGGATAGCGGCTGATGTAGTAGCTGTGCTCCTGATGCTCGACGAGCTCCATGCCCGCGAAGTACGCCGCGTTGAACAGCGTGGTGGCCACCTGGGACACCCCGCCCCCGACCCCGCGGTCCGGTCTGCCGTGCATGATGATGCCGGCCTCGACGTAGCCGTTGGCCTTGCTGCGCGGGTTGGTGGCGCCGTTGAGGCTGAACGTCTCCCCGGGGGCGACGACGATGCCGTCGATGGCGCCCGCAGCGCGTTTGATGTTCACGCCGGAGTCACCGGCAAAGCCCGACGTCTGGAACTCGCCGATGACCTGGACGCGACCGAGCGCGTTGAGGTCTTCGGTGGTGAACGTCGCCGGCTCGTCGACGTAGACGGCCGCGATCTCACGGTCGCCGGTGTCGGTCAGCACGTCGAGCAGATCGGCGAGGGTCTCGTCGTAGTCGATGCGGCGGCCGTCCTGCGACGGCACCTTCGCCGGCGGTGACGCCGTGAAGTCGATGGTGGCTTCGCGCAGCGGCGTCTCGGAGGCGGCGAGCTGGGGCCGGGCCGCGTCGGCGATGACGGTCTCGTCGATGGCGGCCACGATGTCGCCGTCCTCGATGTCGAAAGTCAGTGCCGAGGCGATGACGCTCGGCGTGATGCGCGCGCGGGAGTCGTCGTCACCGACGATGGCCAGGGGCGCGGAGACTGCCGGCGCGGCGACGTCGTCGATGGCAGCCTGGACATCGGAAGAGGTTGTGCTGGTCTGTAACTCGATGACGGGAAGGTCGACGACGGTGCCGGTTGCCCAGTCGCGCTTGAGTAGTTCAGCGGACGCGTCGACGTCGAGCCGGCGACCGTTCTCGGGGTTGACCGCTACGGGTTGGCTTCCGTTGAATCGCACGGTGCCCTCGACCGGGTCCTGGGCGACTGTGGTGCCCAGTTCATCGAGGGCGGCGGCCAGCGCCGCATCGTCGACGGTGGAGACGACGCCGATCTCGCGGGTGGTGAACAGCGACGACAGGCGGGTGATCGGGTTCAGCGGCTGGGCACCGGCCTGGTCGACGGTGGCGCGCCAATCGACGGCCAGACCGGCCGACGTCGGATCGATCTCGCTTCGCTCGGGGCCGGCGGTGACGGGGACCGGCCGCGTTGCGCGCGGGGTGACCTCGGCGCGCAGGCGAGCCTCGGCGTCGGTCAACGTCAGGCCGCCGATGTGCACGCCCGCGGCGGTGGTCCCCCGGACCACTCTGTCTTTGCTGTACAGCAGGTCACCGAGGTAGGCGGCCACCAGCAAGGCAAAGGGTGCGGCAAGGAGGAGCAGCAGCAGTCGGCGGCGGGGTTTCGGGGGCAGCGCAGGGGCGGTCCCGGCGATGACCTGCGGTTGCGCTCTGTCGGCGCGCATGGCGTTCGTTCCTTAAACAGTCGCTCGCGCTGCATGGGCACACGTCGGCCCGCAGCGCACTGCAGCCAGCCTAGCGATTGGAAAGCGGAGGTGCCGTGCCGCAACCTGGCGACGGGCGTGACCACGCCGCCCCTGCGGCCTTTGCTGATGGCGCGGCCTCGGACATGTCGGACCTCGCTTCTACAGTGACGGCTCCGGCCTGGGGAGGAGACGGAGATGGCGGCGCGGCGGTATTCACAGCCGAGTGACGGCTCGGTGTTCTGCGCCATCCTGCTGCTGCTCCTCGCAGTCGGCTTCGTCATCAAGTACATCTGGTGGTTCGTCGGCGGCGCGGTGCTGGTGGGGGTGTCCGTCGCCGCCTACCGGCTCGCGCAGAAGAGGGAAGAGCAGCGCCGGCTGGAGGCGGACGAGGCGGCCGACAGGGAGTTCGAGGGGATCCGGCGAGCCGAGCGGCAGAAGCGGTGGACGCTGATCGGAGACCAGCGGGCCATCTACGGGCAGGACGGCGCCGCAGCGATGCGCAAGATCACCGACGGTCCGGAGATGGACGCTGAACCGGGACCGGATGCGTCTGCGGTCGCGCGGGTGGCGACCACGCCGCAGGAGTTGGACGCTCTGGTGCGGGACAAACCGAAGGCGTGGGAGCAGGCGCTGTACGTCTCGGTCCTGGTGCAGCGGGTTGCTCCCCTGCAGTCACGGTTGCGTGACAGCGAGCTCGGCTTCACCGCGCCGACGTCGACCGGCGCGCTGTCGCCGGCGCATCTGGCCTCCACGGTCGTGACACTGATCGACGAAATGATCACTACCGCAGAGCAATTGCAGGGATTCATGGCGGCACCCGCGTTCATGGCGGCGTTCACCGGTAAGGACGATACGGGGGCGGATCCGGAGGCGATCAAACACATCGCGCATCGCACGATGGACTACCTGGAGCGGTTCCTAGAGCTCTCGGAACGCTGCAGGACGCTGCCGGTGCGCTCCGGGTGCGTCGACATCGTCGCCGACTGCGCGCGCATGCTCGACGATCCGTTGGCGAGCTACCGCGAGTTCATCGCCGACTTCGTCGACATCATCGAGGCACTGCCGAAGGTACTCAAGCACGCCGCGGGCCCCGTCGACATGGGCTCGCTCGGACTGTATTTGAAGATCGACGACAAGCGACACTCGCGAATCCTCAAGCGGCTGGACGCGATCACGACGGCTTAAGCGGCGGTCTTCGCGACTCCCTCGAAAATTGGCGACAGGACCCGGGGGAAGCTATGGACAACCTGGAAGTCGACCCCGACGTGGCATTCAGCACGTCGCAGTCGCGTCCCTCGACGACGAAAGTCAGCTTCACCCGCGCACACACCGGCGGATTGAATCTGCACCGGGGTCGGTCAGGGATGTACCCCGTGCGCAGAGCGTTGCCCGCAGGCTCACCTCGTGGCGAGCAGGCGTGATCGCATACCGTGGTTGCGTGGCAGCACAGTTTGACCCGACCGAGGCCCTCGCGCGGATCCTCATCGAGCACGGTCCCCTGGGTGAGGACGACATCGCCCACCGCCTGGGCGAAATGGGTTTCGTGGACCCGGAGGATCTCCTCCCGCGCTTGTTGAACGAGATCGACTGTGCAGCTGTGCCGTTGGTGGATGAGAGCTGGGTCTGGCTACCCTCGGTGATCGCAGGAAGGGTGTTCACCCACCGGGTCGGCGCCGAGGAGATAGCTCATGACGTCCTGATCGTGACTCCGGATCTCGATGCGATCACCCACCTGTGCGAGTTCGAGGAGTACACGCAGCTGTCCGACGGCACCCCGATCAACGTCGCGGTACCGGGTTTCGACGAGGATGTGCTCGACCAGCGGGGCGTCCCGCTGGACATGGTCGACGACGGCGGCGCGTTGGTCCTGCCGCCGGGCACACTGCGCGACCTGGACGTTGCCGCCGGCGATCTGGTCGGTCTGCGGTTGACGCCCGAGGGGCTCACCCTGTCAAAAGTCACTGCGGCCCCGTCGCCGCCGGTGGGGGCCGCGCTGGCGGCCGCCCTGGACCCTGACGAGCCGACGCCTTTCGATTCCGCGGTGTGGGCCGCATGTGTGGCCGATTCGACTCTGTTCACCGAGCCCGTGCCACCACTGTCCGAGATCGCCGACGACCACAACCTGGTGCGCCGCCTCGACCTGCTCGCACCCGCAGATTTCGACTACGACCGATGGCGCTTCGACCTGGATTGCGAGGTGATGAGCAAGCGGTATGACATCGACGAGGACGCGGCGCTCGCCCTGCGCACGCTGGTGTCGATCTACGAGCAGATGTCGCAGCTGATCACGATGCCTCTTCCTGATGACGAAGAGGCGCCCGACGACGATGCGCCGGCGCCGACCACCGAGGGCTACCGCGAGCTGGTCGCCGAGTTCGGAGCCGAGCTCGCCGATCCGCATCTGGCGGAGGTGCTGGTAGCCGAAACCCTGGGCCGCAATCCCGACGGCGCCGCGGCGCTGGGGTTGTTCGCCGAGACGCTGGAGCCCCAGGTGCCGCACCGCGCGCGGGTCGCGTTTCGCTGGCTGCGGGCGGTGGCACTGGAGCGCATCGGCGACATCGAGGCGGCCGAACGGGAGCTGCTGGCCGCCGAGACGATGGATACCGACTGGCCGTTGCCGCTGTATGACCTTGCCCGGATTGCGTCCGACCGCGGTGACGTCGAGCGCGGGTTGGCCTTGCTCCATCGCGCGGGTGCCGCACCCGACGATCCGCTGCTCACGTTGCTACGTAGCCATCGGGCCGAGGCGCGCCCCGATGTGGGCCGCAACGAGCCGTGCTGGTGCGGTTCGGGTCGCAAGTACAAGAAGTGCCATCTCGGAAAGGAGCAGTTGTCGCTGCCGGAGCGGGTGGGGTGGCTCTACGCCAAGGCCGCGCAGCACGCGCTGGCCAGCGGGTGGCGCGGCGTGGTCGCCGAGCTGAACTATGAACGCACCCGGCATCAGGATGCGCCCGACGACATGATCGACCCGCTGGTGATCGACGCGGCACTGTTCGAGGGCGAGGCGTTCGCGGACTTCCTGGCCATTCGCGGACCGCTGTTGCCTGACGACGAGCGGTCGTTGGCCGAGCAGTGGCTGCTGATCGACCGATCGCTGTTCGAAGTCGAGCAGGTGCGGCCCGGCCGCGGTCTCACGGTGCGCGACGTGCGCACCGGTGACGTCCTCGAGGTGCAGGAGCGCACCGCCAGCCGACAGCTCAAGGCCGGACAGCTGATCTGCACCCGGGCGCTGCCCACCGGCGATGGCACCACGCAGTTCTTCGGCGGGGTGGAACCCGTTGCGCTGCATGACCGCAGCACGCTGATCGCGCTGCTCGACGAGGGACCTGACCCCGTCGAGATCGTCGCGTTCCTGAGTCGTCGGTTCGCTCCGCCGACACTGACCAACACAGAGGGTGACCCGCTGATGATCTGCGAAGCGGTTGTCCGCGTGAGCGATTCGGCGCGCATCGAATCGGCGCTCGATGACACGTACGACAGGGTCGAGGGCGTGGAACCGCCGCAGTGGTTCGAGCATGTCACCACCCAGGGCATGGACCGCATCCGCGCGACGATGGTGCTCGACGGTGACACGTTGCGGGTGGAGGCCAACAGCGAGGAGCGGATGGACCGGGTGTTGGCCACTGTGCAGCGGCTGGACCCAGCGATGCGCGTTGTCGACGAGACCCGCGAACCGATGGACGACCTGCGCGAGATGGCGGCGAAGATGCCGGCAACTGCTCAGGGTGGGGTGGACCCGGATGACCCGCAGGTGGCCGCGCTACTGGACGCGATGATCCTGGACTACGAGGCGAAGTGGCTCGATGAAGCGATTCCGGCGCTCGACGGGCACACTCCGCGCCAGGCAGCCGATGACCCAACCCGCCGGCCAGATCTGATCCGGCTTCTCGACTCCTTCCCCACCGACGCGGGTCGCCATGGGATGAATGCGGACCGGCTGCGGGCGGCGTTGGGATTGGAGTAAGGCGAGAGCGGTTGCGGCGCCTAGGACGCCAGGTCGCGCGGCAGACCAAGGTGACGCGTTGGCGCGGGCAAGCCGGCGGGCTCCATGGCGAAAATGTCTTGCCTCTTCCCCCGCCACACCTGATCTCCCCGCGGTTCAACAGCCGAACGGCGTCGAGGATGATCTGATGCCCAGTGAGAACGTTTGCGGCATGTCCCTTTCGAGCAGATGGCGTCGAGCGGGTGAGACGATTCGGCAGGCTTCTCGCAGCGGGCGGACTTGCGCCCTCCAGCGGTCTGACGCCGCGGCTGCCACAAACCGCGCAGCGGCCACGGCGTTCCGAATGGCAAACCCAGCCTGGCACTAGCCCGTGAACAGCCCTGACGCCACCGGCGACAGACGAGAACGTTGAGCGCTACGCGGTGTCGGCGGCGCGCAGGAAGCCGTCCGGGACTGCCAGTTTGTGGATGGTCCGCTGGGTCCGGAAGTACTGGCTCGGGAACGACCCGGTGTTGTACGGCAGGTCGTACTTCTCGCACAGTTCCCGTACGCGGACACTAACCTGCGCGAGGCGGTTGCTCGGCAGGTCGGGAAACAGGTGGTGTTCGATCTGATAGCACAGGTGCCCACCCGAGAATGCCAGCAGCGGGCCGGCTTTGAAGTTCGCCGCCCCGAGCATCTGCCGCAGATACCACTCGCCTTTGGTCTCGCCCTCGAGCACTGCCGGGTCGAACGTCTCGGCGCCGTCGGGGATGTGGCCGCAGATGATGTTCACGTACACCCACACGTTCCGGAGAAGATTCGCGCTGAGGTTGGCCGCGAGCGTTCGACGCCACCGTCGCAGACTCAGGGCCGGCAGCACCACATAGTCCTTGCTCAACTGCCGGGCGACCTTGCCGAGGAACTTCCGCTTCTCCGCTGCCACAGCAGCGGGCGTCTCCCCCGATCCCGCTCCGAGCGCAGCCCGTGCAGGGCGATACCCCACTCGAACATCGCTGCCAGCACCAGGTTTCGCACAGGAGTCGACAGGTAGACCCGGCGCCACGGCTGTTCCGTCGTCACCCGCAGCCAGCGATAGCCGATGTCCTCGTCCATTCCGAGCACATTGCTGAAGATGTGATGCCGATAGTTGTGGGAGTACCGCCACTGTGCTGAGGGCCCCACCATGTCCCACTCCCAGTTACTGGAGTGGATCTCGGGGTCGTTCATCCAATCCCATTGTCCGTGGGAGATGTTGTGGCCGAGCTCCATATTCTCGATGGATTTCGCGAACGCCAACGACGCGGTGCCCAGTACCCACCCGGCCTTCGACCGGCTGCCGGCGATCACCAGACGCGCACCGACCTCAAGTGCCCGCTGGAACGCGATCGTCCGGCGGATGTAGTTCGCATCCGCTTCCCCGAGGGACTCCTCGACGTCACGGCGAATCGCATCGAGTTCGTCCGCGATCGCTTCGATGTCGTGCCTGCTGAGATGGGTGTAGGTGGAGACATCGGCGATCGCCATCAGGGGGTGTCCTCGGGTGGGTTGCGTAGATCGGCAGTCCAGCCACCGTCGGTATCAACAAAGCACCCTAAGGCCTCGGACTTCACAGCAGGCATCCAGGTTCGACGGGGTGGCCGAAATGGCCGCGCGACCAGCGGTTGAACCACGACACCACCCACAGGGTCCGAAGTATCCGGCCGCCCCCCTGCGTGCTGGAGTACCTAGGAGGCAGTCACGAATCGGGCGTCGACTGTCGCCGACACTCTGATGTCTTCGGGCACGAGTGCTACGGCGGGGCCGCCGCCAGACGACTCCGGTGCCGCGTGCAGCGGTCCGATCCCGCCATCGCCCTGAGAATGCGATTGGGCACCGAGCATCCCGGCATCGGCGATCGCAACGGGACGGACCGTTCCGAGATCGAGGGCGTCGGCGTAGAGCTGCGCACGGGCTGCCGCATCCCGAACGGCGCCGGTGCGGACTTGCGTGACCAGTTCGTCCCGGCTTGTCGTTGTGAGCGCCCACTTGACGTACGAGAGTTCGAATCCTTCGGTTCCGGTGACGTGCCCTCCCACCCACTGCGACAGCGTGGTGAAGTCCCGGAACTTGACTTCGACACCGATGCTCGCGACATGGACCAGCGGGAGCTCCTCACCGTCGTCGTTAATGGGTCGACGCGTCCAGGTACGCAACTGTGCCGCTGACCACCACGTGACGGCGCCGCTGTCGCCGTCTTTGAGCCGGAGGACTGATTCCTTCACGACGTCGACGTCACGCGCCACCTGGTCGTAGACCCAGTCCATCTCGGGGCCGTGGTAGCTGATGGAGGCGTGCACCGTGGCCCGCTCGGGCGGCCGGAACGCAGAGTACGAACCTCGGACCGTGATCTCAGTTGACATGCGGGCAAGCTAGCGGGGAGCACTGACAGCATCATGGAGCGCCATGCTCAGGCGTCGAAACTACTGCCAGGAAATGGGATGAGCCGCAACTACGCGAGCGGTTCCCAAGATGCGGTGAGCACAGGGGCGCCGCGGTCCGGAGCGTCGATCATCGACCAATGGACCAGGCCTTCGAGCACCTCGGTGCGGGCACCAGCGTGGTCGGCGGCGCGCAGGCGGGTGTCATCGACTCCGGCGTAGGGATCCTCGGTGGCGAGCGAGGACAGGCCGGGCTGAGCCGCGGCCGACTCCAGCGCACGGCCGGCTTCGGCCATCGCTGCTTGGTCAGCCTTCTTGAGGTTGTGATCGCGGATGAGTCCAGTCAGTCGTGGACTCGCCGAGACTGCGCGAGCGGCTGTGATTCGTCGATCGACACGACCGTGTGAGCAATCTCGGCGCGCTGTTCTTCGTCCGCCGGGCACTCGTACGTAAGGCGCAGAGCGACGTGAGCTGACCGGCGACGCAGAGGCCGTCACGCACGTCGCGCACTGCGTGATGGACTATCACCCTCCGCTCGTGGCGTTTGCTGCGGACCTGCATGGCCTGGGCTGATGTGCACCTCCCCGCCAGCGGACAGTTAAGCGCAAGGCGGCAAAAATATCGGAGCTACGTGCAACGATGGCGTGAAAGGTTACGCCATCATCGGCCACGTACTCGGCTGCGCCGTTGCGCTCGATAGGTCACTGGTCGATGTCGGATACCAAATCACGACCGGTCCGGCATAGACACCGATAACTCAGAAGGGGCGGGAATGACGCCTGATTCGGAATACGAGATCGCCCGCTTCAGCGTCAGTACCGACGAAGAGGTGTTGATCGAGCGCGCCCAATTGTTCAGGGCGGACGGGCGTCTGCGGTATTCGTTGGGCAATGGTCCGGCAATCGACTGCTCGGTTTCCGATACCGGCGTGGTGATTGGGTCGAATGCTGCACTCAGCGAGATCCGCGCGAATCAAGTTACTCGTATCACCGCCAAACCAGCTGTTCTGCAGGAGTTGCCATTCCTGCTCCGGGTGGTGGGCGATCGGGACGAGTTTGACGATGAGCTGTGGTCCGAGTCGATGTTCGACGAACACGTCACAAAAGAATGGGAAGTCCAGCCAGGTTTGTTCCGAGTGCTGTACGCGAACGGGGAACGTTGGAGCGCGTGGCCCACGACCCAGGGCGACCGAATGCTTCCTGAGGATTGGCCGCTGGTGCGGCTGAAGCCGCGATGGGCAAGCCTTAGTTTCTGCGAGAACGACAGCATGACGTCCGGCGTGGATGAGACCGCGATCGGGGAGGTCAGCCCCGTGGCGGTCGCGTGTGCCACGCTCATGGATCCACATAACGGAGGAGGTGTGGACGATGTTGTCTTACGGCGACGCGGCACCACCCCCATGGATGACGCCCAGATGTTTGTGCGATGGTTGCTCGACGGTGGACTTGTCCCGCATTACTCGGCAGACGACGATCTGAAAGCCATGCTCGCCCAGTTGTTCGTCCAGGCCAGCACGGGCAACTCCAACGGGTTTGGCGTGCCTGGTAGTCAGCTTGCCGCAGGCGCCGGCACGGCGCTTGGCCTCCTCGACTCCGATAGTTCGGAGTGGACGCTAGAACTCGATTTACCGCCTGAGGTGATCGACGCGGTACTCGACGTGCTCGCTAATCGCGGTCCGCGGATCCGTGACATAGTGACCGCTGCTCGAGATCCATCCTCCCCCGCAGGCATCGCTCAACGTGACGCACTCCAAGAATGGTCTGAGCAGTTCAGTGAGAAGTGGTCGAAATACTACGAGTCGCAGAGGCGGCGGCAAGAACCAACGGACTACAACGTCGGCGATACCTTCGCAGATCCCCGCGAAGGGCAATCTGTTCTTTGGCTGTCGGGCTACAAGCTGGAAACCGATGAATCTGACACTTGGCCCAGCTTCACCAGCTGGGGTCAAATTCTTCTTCGAGAAGACGGCAAACTATTTTCCAGAGCGCTCCATTACGACGACTCCTACAGCGACTGGCAACTCATCAATCCTGGACCGCTCACCGTGGAACATGCAAAGCGGTACTACCGGGGAGACCCGGACTACCAGCTATACGAACCACGCGAAGACCCTTTTGCCGTTCTTTAGCTCTGTTCGACGCAGTCGAGCATGCTTGAGGATGTCACTCAGCGAATCCCGACTGGGATGATTCGAAGACGCCTCGCGGACCAAACTGACACTAGAATCGCCGAGAAAGTGGTTGGCTTGCCGCGAGTCTGGCCCCTCGGACAGGTCGAACACATTCTGATACCGCCGCATGGCGAGACGGTCTGGTGCACGATCAGGTGACAGTTTGACCTGACAGTCCTCCCTGAGTAACCGCGTGGCCATCGTCGACTTCACCGACGTCTTCAATAGCCTGGATTTGAATGATCAGCCGTCACCAACTCAAGCGAGCTCAGCATCATGCTCACGGACTCGCCGAACGCTCGGTAAGGGCTGAACGCGAGACACCGCCTAGCTACTCCGAGCGATCGAGATTCGGCAGCGTCACCCCTGGCGGCACAGCGATCTGAGCGACGGAACCTACTCGCGGCGGCTGGCTTCGGAAGACGACGATGGTTCCGGGGTTGGAGGCTTGCGACAGGGCCACATCGAGGGCCAGGCCCGGGGTGTCGTCGTCGAGGTCGATGTTCACATACGCCGAGTGGAGGCGCTCGACGTGACAACGCTCAATCATCCTGTCGGCCAGGAAGTGTCCTTCGTCGCGGTATCGCGCCACGGTGGCGGCGTCACGGATTGGTACACCGTCGCGCTGCATCAGTTGCAGCGTCATCAATTGCGGTCCGGTCACCAGCAGGCCCGCTGCCCGAAGGAACGCGTCCGCCCCGGCAAGCGTGTTGAGCTGGCGATCTGCGGGTTGCGTGTTGTCGATGACGTCGTGGAGTGCGTATCCGCGGCGGGTCAGTTCCTGCAGGACAGCGCCCGCGCTGGCCTCGATGTACTGTCCGACCGCAGAAGACCATCCGGCATCGCAGAAGGAGGATTTGTACAGGTCGTCAACCATGAAAAGTGCAGTCGTCACGAGCCATCCGTCGTCAAGAGCTTCTGCCAGCGCCGTGACCCGTTTCCGCAGATTTGCCAGCGATTGCGACCGCTCGGGCTCAGATAGGTTAGCCAGACGATCGGCACCGGCACTGATGGCGTTGGTCCTGGGATCCCACACGAAAGCCATTGTGTCGAAGTCCCATTCGACTGAAATCGCACTGTGGTCGGTGCTCATGTGTAGCCGGCCCGTCTTTCCTGTAGCGCTGCCGTGTTCACGAACGCATTAAGCGCGGGGATCAGCCGCATGTCCTCGGACCGTGCGGGCACGAGTATCAAGCAAGGCGTCGGTGCAGGCGAGGTAGGCCAGGCACCAGGCCCGGCTGACGGCGACGTTAAGCCGGTCGCGGGAGACCAGAAACTCCACTCCCCTGGTGATGTCTTCGCGGGTGCGTCAACCATCACGACGACACCCGCTTGCCAGCTGCCCGACTGCCAACAGCAGCCCGTCTCGCCGACCAGATACAGTCGCCGCCGGTCGGCAACAGCATGATCACGTCGACATCCCCCGTCAGTCGAGCTCGATGGTAAACGGGCCCGCCGACATGCGGGCCCGAACCCGGTCAACGGGCAGCTACGAAACGGCGACGAAGTAATGGTCCGGCTGAATCTGACTTTCGCCAGACCAACGGTAGGCCGTCAGCGTGCCACCTTTGACCGCGCTGAAGTCCACGCACGCCGTGTGGTCGGTCCAGTCGAGTAACCGGCGCGGGTCGCCGGATCGCCAGTAGTGGCCGTAGAACACCGGAACCTGATCGGCGTAGACGTATGACCGGTGCTCCTCGGACACTTCGAGATCCGGGAGATCCGGATACGGGGCGCCGTCGTGGGCGGTGAAGTTGTGACCGATCTCGGCCAGGCCCCGCAGGGTGGTCGCATCGGATTTCCACCAACTCAGCCGGGCCCGATCGCGCAGGTGTCCGTCCTTGTCGAGGTAGGACTGTTGACCGTGATCGGCCAGGCTGATCTCGGGCCCCTTCAGCAACGTCTCGACCGCGACGTAGAGCGGATCGCCCTTGGTGGACGCCCGCGCCAACTGCTCAATCGACGTGAAGCGGTTGCCGCCCAACTCCCGCTGGAGCACCGCGATCGAGGGCTCGTGCCAGCAGGCGTGCACCACGCGGATGTCCCCCAGGTCGAGCCACAGCGGCTGCGTCCAGAACCACCCCAGGTAGAAGTCGCGCTCGTCCCGGCTCAGCTGCTCAAGGAACGCTGCGTGCTGACGCGCGTTCTTCTCCGACCGTTTGTCGGTCGGGTCGTCGTGCGGGCGCAGGAACTTGCCCGGCTTGCCCGGCCATTCGGTGGCATACGCCATGGCGTTGAACTCGTGATTTCCCAACACCATTCGCGCACTGCCGGCGTTGACCATCGCCTTAATGGTCTCCAGGACCCGCAGCTGCTGCCCTCCGCGGTCGATCAGATCGCCCACGAACACCGCAGTACGGGTCGGATGCGCATACGCACCGCCCAGCCCGGCGGACCGGTAACCCATGGCGTCGAGCAGCTCATGGAGCTCATCCGCGCAACCGTGGATGTCACCGATCACGTCATAACCCGCGGACTCGAGTTGTGTGGACATGTGTCCCCCATTTCATCGGCCTCACGTGTGGAGGCGTGGCATTCTCGCGTGGGGCATTCGCTGTGCGGGGCGAACATGCCCGACCTCGATCTGTGGGGCGGAAGCGCCTCCCACGTTCGCACCGGTCCGACAACTGCACCGTAGCAAACCGCACTGACAAGTCTTTGCTGCCGCTGCGGAATGCCGACATAGCTCACGAACCGACGGCTGTTCAACCGCCCTGACACTGCATCCCAGCAATCGCACGATGGTCATGGAAGAGCCGGACCGTAGGCGTGTAGGCGATGGACGCCCAAGAGCGGTGCTGCCCCGAATGGCGCCAACGCCGCCACGCGATCTAAACCGTCTCGCCGGACATCTCGTGCCGCTGCGCGCTTCGAAGCGGGTCCCGACTGAGGGCTTCTATCCACGCACAGCCCAGGCACGCGGCGTATCGGGCCCTCGGAACGGCATCGAGTACGACGCCGGGGTGCCGGACCGGCCAGTCCACGCCATCCTCGCCATACACGGATTCATAAGTACGACGCAGGTATTCCCGTTGCTGCCACAGCCGACGCGCAATGTCGGCCCCCGAGGTACTGCGCTTCCATTGCAGGAACGGGGTTGTGGGACGGGGCGGGAACAATGTGGTCCAATACGCCGACCAACCGTCCGCTTCGGTACCCGCCGTCGGCTGTGCCGTCTGAGCCGGGTCAGCCGGCCGCAAACGCCGTAACGCCGCGCGCAGTTCGCGGTGAGGTCCGGTGCCGGGGCCGACGTCACAAAGTTCGAACAGCGCTTGGAACACATCTTGATCGCGTCGGCGGGCGCTGTAGAGGGCCGCGACACTAGGGGTGACGCTCGTGCCGTCGGCGCAGTGCACGAAAACCGTGCGACCCTCTGCGCGGAACGCTTCGATCGCGCGCACGGTGTCGAGCAGGACGAAGTCGACGTTGGCGTTGGCACCGACCTCGTCGATGAGCCGCGCCTCCAGATGCTCAGCGCCATGGGGGATGTCCGCTTCGGCGACCGGGCGCAACGACACCACCGCGTCGACGCCGGCCGGCAGCCTGTGCAGGGACGGCGCCGCGCCGATCCAGATCTCGTCATCGCGGGGGTGGCGCCTCGGTTTCGGGAACCCGCGCCACGCCTGGTAGGTGTAGTCGACGCCGCCGGGTTCGCCGCGGTCGATGATCTTGTCAGCCAGCCGCACCAGGCCTCGCGTGCTCAGCCCGGGCGGGCCCTTGAGTGCCCGCCGCCAGCGGTACGGCACCGCCGAAACACCATAGGCGGCCCCGAGCAACGCACCCGCGGCGCCGGCGGTGGAGACGGTTGCCCCGCCCGCGCGCGTTGATGCCTCGAGAGCCACTCGCAGGTGGTCGACGCGGAACACTCCCGCTGCGGGATTCTCGACCGGAACCGGTGTGTTGACGATGGCCGACCAGGCGGCCTGCAAAGTCGCGGCCGCCGAACCGTTGTCAGGGGTGATCACCGAGGCCTGCGACCGTTCGGCCTGCCGGATTACCGACAACCACACACTTTGCCGCGCAATGTCGATATGCCGCAGTCCGACTCGCACGTCGAGCTCGCCGGTGAGCACGGCGTGCCTGATCGCGAGTGACCACAGCACGCATGCGTCGCCGGCGTTGACGTCGGCATCTATCAGCTCGCTGACCGTGCGGACGGCCTGCACCAGCGCGGCCTCATCATTCAAGTAGGCCAGCGCGACGGGTGCGGCGGCGATAAGGCGTGCACTCGCGGTGGCAGTGGTCGCGGGCAAGGGTTGGCGCCCGAGGTCCTTGGCAGTTCGCGCCCACCAGCGCCAACGTTCGCGAAGGTAATCGAGTGATTCGCCGGCACGCAGATCAGCTGCGGTGCCCGCGATTTCGGCGATCGCGATGGCCGTTGCGGTGTCCCCAGTCCACTGCCAGGGCTGCGACGGCCTCGATTCCGTACCGAATGCGTCGCCGGCTGCGGCACCGACGAGGGCACCCGCAGCACGGTCACGCTGAACGTGGTCCAGTCCCGCGATGGCGTCGGTCATGTGCACTCCCGGATATTCCGGGCCCACGATGGGCGCTCTTACCCTGCACCGGTCGGTGCGGGTCGCTTCGTCATCCGAGCCACCCACGAGCGTGGGGTTGGCGCACCGCCCAGTCGGAGCTTAGCGACGGTGTCTCGTGAAGCCGCTTCAGTCTACGTCGCGCCGCCGGAACAGTTCAGCGGGGCGGCCCCGGACCCCGCCGGCGAACTGCCCCGTGGGTTCCAGTTGCGGTTCCATGGTGCGGCGGAACCAATCGCGCTGCAGCGGCCGGCCGGCGATCTGCTCATGGGCACGACGCAATTGGAGGATGGTGAACTCCTCGCCGAGCAGCGCATCGGGGTCGGGCCGGTCGGAATACCGCGACTGCAGGTAGTTGACCGCCCGCTTGACGATTTCCGGATGGTCGAACGGCAGCCGACCCGGCGCACCCACCGGCATCAACCGCGTCGAGGTCGCGAACCGTGCTTCCAGTCGAGCAGGCTGCACGACGTCGACATGCGCGACCGACAGCACCCAGCCGCGCGGGTCCCGGTCGAGTGCGTCGAACACGTGCAATTGGTGCGGCAGCAGCCCTTCGACGTTGGCCTTGACCTGCAGCGACCGCGCGACCGCCATTGCGAGGGTCTCCCCCTCGTGCAGGAAGGTGCCCGGCAACGCCCAGCCGTCGGCATTGGGCCGGCGTACCTGCAGCACGACCAGACCGTGTTGCTCGTCGAGGGTCAGCACCGCAGTGTCGACCGCCACCGACGGACGGGGGTAGTCCGCCAATGTCTTGTCGCTGCTGTCTCGGTAGCGCCGCTCGCTCATGTCAGGCGTCGATGCTACAGTTTTAGCCATTAGCGCATATATGCGCTAATTCGGAATCGAGGGGGTACCGATGACCGCACGGGATGATCGCATCGAAGGGGTGCTGCTGGGCACCGCCGCCGGCGACGCGCTGGGCGCACCGTATGAGTTCCAGCCGCCGCGCGGCCCGGAGCTCGAGGTCGTGATGGCCGGGGGTGGACCGTGGGCGCCGGGTGAGTGGACTGACGACACCGCGATGGCGGTGGCGATCGCCGAGGTCGCAGCGACGGGAGCGGACCTGCGCGACGACGCGCCCCAGGATGCGATCGTGGCGCGCTGGCACGAGTGGTCGCGCAGCGCCAAGGATGTCGGCATTCAGACCCGCGCGGTCTTGAGTGCCGCTGCGCGAGGTGGAGACATCACCGCGCAGCGCGCACGCCAGGAGGCGCAGCTGCATCACGAGTCCACGGGCCGCAGTGGGGGCAACGGGTCGTTGATGCGCACTGCCCCGGTCGCGCTGGCGTATCTCGACGACGAGGACGCGATGGTGCAGGCCGCGCGGGCGCTCAGTGAACTGACGCACTTCGATCCCGAGGCCGGCGACGCGTGCGTGTTGTGGTGCAGCGCGATCCGGCACGCGGTGGTCACCGGCGAGATCGACATTCGGACCGGGTTGGGCCATATCGCTGTCGAGCGCCGCGATGTATGGGCGACGCGGCTAGATACCGCCGAGGCGTCGCGGCCGTCGGACTTTCCGAAGAACGGCTGGGTGGTGCAGGCGCTGCAGGCGGCGTGGTCGGCGATCGCGACGACGGCGGTTCCGGCAGACGATCCGGTGGCCGGGACGTTCCGCGCCGATCATCTGCGCCACGGGCTCGATGCGGCGGTGCGGGGCGGGTTCGACACCGACACCGTCGCCGCCATTGCCGGCGGGCTGCTGGGCGCGGCGTACGGGGCGTCGGCGGTTCCGCTGGAATGGCGAATGCTGCTGCACGGGTGGCCGGGGCTGCGGGCACGCGGATTGGTGGAACTCAGCGGACGTAGCGCGCGGCGCGGCGTGGCCGATCGCTTCGACCCGAGGTATCCGGGATACCGGGTCGGCGCGCTGGTTCCGCATCCCTATGACGACGGGGTGCTGCTGGCGGGGATCGGCGCGCTGCATAATCTGCCCGCCGATGTCGGCGCTGTGGTGTCGCTGTGTCGCGTCGGCGACGACGCTGTCCGCCACGACATCCCGCATGTCGAGGTGCGGCTGATCGACCGGCCGGGTGCCGACGACAACCCGCACCTGGACTTCGTGATGCTGGAGGCGGTGCGGGCAGTCGAGCGGTTCCGCAGCGAAGGAAAGACGGTGTTGCTGCACTGCGTGGAAGCACACAGCCGCACCCCCAGCGTCGCGGCGCTGTATGGGGCACGGCTGCGTGGCGTAGGTACCGGTGAGGCGCTGCACGCGGTCTGCGGCGCGCTGCCGGACGCCTCCCCTAATTCGGCATTCCGAGAGACGTTGGCGCGGTTTGATTCTGTGCAGGCAGCGGTGAGGTGACGCACTCGCTCGCGGTCGAAACCGAGGTAGCGGAGCACTTTCGAACTGACGGACACGAGGTGACTGATGGCAGCTTCACACAAGATTCCCGGCACGGACATCCCGTTCTACTTCTGCGCCGACTGGGACGGCACGAACTTCGTCCTCGTCGATGAGCGCGACTTCGACATGACCGGATGGCGGATTGAAGCCGAACGATATGACGGAGACACTCGGGTAACCGAGTTCCACCGCAGCGCTTCTTTCTTCAACGCTGGGCAGCACTGGAACGGAATCGGTGGAGGACTACTTCGGACGCCGTGGTCCGCGGTATGCGGGTTCCCAGAGAAGATCATCCGGTGGATACCGCCGACAGAGGAGTGAGTGTTGCGTAGCCTCAGCTATCACTACCCAGCGCCCAGTCCCAGCGGCCGCGGTGAGGCGAGCCTCGCAGCGGAGCACGCATGAAGCGTGCTCGGGTGGGTCGCGAATCCATCACTCAATTTGCCACATACATCAGAGGAAGCGCGCTAGGGCAACTCCTGTGATCTATGGTGCTGAGTATGGGCGGGCACCTTTTCATCATCAACGGCGACCTCACCAAGATTGCGTGCGATGCGGTGCTCATTCCGACTGACGGTGCCTCCAAGGTGGAAGCGCACTGGCATGACGTGGTCGACAGCCGAGATACAAAGATTCCCCGGCCTTGGGGTGTCGATCGGGTGGCCACACTGACTTACAGGCCCGGTGAGCCTTTAGTGATCCTCGGGAATGTAGGGCAACACGGAGACCGATCGGGATTCGATGCATTCGAGCCCGTGGTACGAGACTTTGTCCTCCGTGCGCTCAAAGAGCTCAATTCTGAGGCCTTCCAGGACCGCAAGCGAATATGTGCGTGGCCGAAGCCGCGGTTAGCTGTCAACTTGGTCGGCTCAGGACTCGGTGGCGGCGCGGCGAAGAAGGGGGACCTGGTCCAAGGTCTCGTCCAAGCCCTTACGACGCTTGCCAGCGAGAACGACGTGGACATCGTCTTGGTCACCTACGGCGACAAACCGTACGCCGCTGCGCAACGGGCACGCCGCAAATGCATCGGATCGAATGAGCTCTCCGGCACATGGCGCTTCACCAAGGACGCGAATCCGAAACTCATCGAGAAGGCACGCAAGCTCGCCGAAGATGCGATTGACCGCCACTTGGTGTTGTTCATCGGTGCCGGCGTGAGCGCAGGCGCGGGTTTGCCTACATGGCGTTCGCTGATGAATGACGTCGCGAAGCAAGCCGGTTTCGAAGAATCCGAGAGGGCGCGACTGGAGAACAAGGATCTACGGGACCAGGCAACGCTGATCGAGCGTCGCTTAGAAAGAACCGGCGAAGCACTGAAGTCACGAGTAGCTGCGGCACTGAAGGTTTCGACGCGGTACGCACTGGCACACGGTCTCCTGGCTTCATTGCCCAGCACCGAAGCCGTGACCACCAATTTTGACACGCTGTTCGAGCTGGCTTCCAAGGTCCGCGGAAGGGATGTTGCCGTCCTGCCAGAGGATCCACGCACTACCGGCGGTCGTTTACTACTGAAATTGCATGGCAGCGTTTCACACCCTGATCGAATGGTCCTCACGCGCGCCGACTACCTGAAGATGCCCCGCGACTATGGCGCACTTATGGGGTTGGTTCAGGGACTCTTACTGATGCGCCGCATGGTGTTTGTGGGTTATTCATTGACAGACGAAGACTTTCACGAACTCATCGACGAGGTCCGCGCCGCGCGCGGCGACGGTGCCAGCGGTGTGGGGCGAGGCGTCGTACTCACGCTGCAACGCGATCAGTTGGAGGAGCAGCTCTGGGAGAACGACCTCGACATCATCCCCATGATCACCGGGGGCGAGACCGACATACCTACTGCAGCCCGTGAACTGGAACTGTTCTTAGATCTGGTCGGCTATCTATCCACCACATCTGCCGACTTCTTCCTCGACGAAGCCTATGACGACCTGTCCGATGATGAGAAGGGGCTGCGGGAAGCGCTGCGCGCTTTGGCGAAGGATACCGCTGGAAGTGATCTGGACACGGTGAGTCACCTGGTGGAGAAGTTTCTGAAAACTCTCGGGGCGTAGTGTCTGTCCGCAATCGCCTTCGCTTCCAACGCCACCGCGCAGCAGCTTCCTTGGCTCAACTACTAGAACTATCCGCCGTCACAACGCGCTCGGCAGCCTCCCGCCACCAGCGCGACTGATAGCAGCCTCCTGGCTCAGCACATCGAGCCGGATGCCGAGTGGCCGCCAGGGCGAACAAGCAAGCGAATGACTTGTCCCTTAAAGCAGTCAACTGCCGATTGAGTCGTTGACCGCACGGGAGACGTCCTCCCCAATTCGCCAAACCTCGGCCGGATCGAACTCTGCAACGGCGATCGACCGCGCCGGACCAGTGTGTTGTTGCCCCAGGAGCGATGCAATCGCGGCATATCCCGGATCACCCGCGGTTCCGAAACCGCCTCTCCAGCAACCGGCGATCATGAGCCGGCCGTTTCTGGAAAGGAACTTATACGGCGGGAATCTTCGGCCACGCGGGTAGACAAACATCGCCCCGCCGCCACGCGTACCGAAGTACAGCCGTGGAGCGGGCCCAAGCGCCGGTAGTAGGGCGTCTGCATCCACCAACTCCAGAAGCCGCGAGAGAAACCCACGGTCTTCGGATGCTCCGACAGAACCGACGAACTCGTCACGAGTCCAATCCGAGGGCTTCTGCCGAAAATCGGTCCGAATCTTCGTGGGGCGAGTTGGTGGCTTGACGGCGCCGGCGCTACTACCAATCACGCGAGACCGAACCAGGTCGGCATCGCCACCGGCCGCGGGCGGAATGTCCTCGTGATGGCCGTCGGGGCTTGACTTCGCTACCCCGTCGATGTCGCCGCCCACTGGGTCTTGGACGAGACTCAGTGCGTCATCGTCGGTGAACTCACCCGTAACAGAGTCGCGCGTCCGCTCCGTGCTGAGCGTAAATTCGCACCGGACAGCGGAGTGGTCGCTGAGACTGCCGCTGGCATCTTGGCCTGGCCACGTCTTGATCGAGGTGCACCGCAATTGAGAGTTGGTGACGATGTGATCGATCAGCGGCCCATGCTCGAGCTTTCCTGCGGTATGCACCGACCAGTTCCTGAACACTGCGCCAATTCTGTCTGCGACAATCATCGGCTGCTGGACCCGCGGAGTCCGCTGATTGAAATCACCCGCGACGACCGTGGGCACACCATCGTCGAGGCCCGTGAGCAACAGTTCAAGATGGTCGAGATGATCCAGGTGTTCTGACCACGGCCGCGCGTCACAGCGGCCTGTACTCACGTGCGCAGCGCTCCAGGGAATGCAGACTCCGATGACACGCCAAACTCCCGCCGGGGTCGCGACATTCGTCACCACAAGCCGCCCCAGGCTCCCTCCCCGGTTCCCCACCGACTGCAGGGAAACCGGAAATCGAGACCACACAATGACCTTGCGACGGTCGGTTGGCTGGTTGGCATAGCCCCAGTCCGTGCCGGCATCCACCGAGTAGCCGCCGGCAGGTAGCACCTCATGCGTCCCCTCTGTGACGACAATGATGTCCGCGTCGAGACCGCTGAGCCGCGCGGCGACCCGCCGCCCACGATCGGCCCTCAGCGTGGCCCAGTTGGTATTCCACGTCGCGACCGTGAGTCCGCTCCTGGTCGGCACAGCATCCCCCTGTAAGCGTCTGCGGGACCGCGGCGCAGGCTTGGCCCCTTACCCTGGTCGATGACTTCGACGCAGAGCCGGGCATATCAACTCTCCTCAGAAACCTCCGCGTGCTCCGCGTCGTCCAGTTGTACATCACGTAGTCGATGACGGCGACCTTGGTGCCGGGCGACCACAAATCCACCGTGCTGGTGTCAAGGGATATCCACTTCCCACTGCCTCCCGTCGTCGAGAATGACCAGACGACCGTCGTACTTCACCTTGTCGATGTCCTCGACGGTGTGCTTGCCCAACCGGTACATGAAGTAGCCGTACTCGGCGATCGCCGTCTTCAATTCATAGGACAGTCGCGGCTGAGCGTTCCTCCAGAGGGGTCATGCCCACTAGCGCAGCTGCACCGGCACGGAGACCGGCTCCGACCTTCGCGTCTTCGGAAGCAAGTGCAATAGCGCGCGTTGCGATGTATTCCTGATGTTCCCCCGCCCTAACAGTGCGTGCCGCCAAGAGCGCGGCCTCGCCGGGCATGTATCGCCGGTATCGATGACTGCCAATTGATCGGTGACCTTGAAGCTATCCATTTCGGCTTCGGAGATCGCATCGAGCGCGCGATCTCGAAGGAGATTGAGGTCCTGCGCACCAGAGTTGGCCACACGAGCCATCTCCCGTAAGTGACCCGCTGCTCGATAGATCACGCCGCGGTCGGCATAGGCGGATTCGTGTGCGGCGTCGGCCGCATCACCTTCCCAGGCAGTACCGCCGGGAACCAACATCTGCTGGACATGAGAGTCCGCGCTCGACTCGAGCCTGTTGGCCGCCGCTCGGAAATCTTCAGCCGATGCCGACAGGCCATCAATCGCAAGAACCCAGCCGTCTATTTCCGATCGGCTGGGCATAGCGGGGCGGGCGGCAGTCGCGCCGACGGATGGCATTAGCAACCTAAGGGCGAACGTGGCGCTCAGGCGCTCACGGCACCACAGAGTCGATGTTGGTTGCCGCGAACTCATCAACAGCTGTGTAGTTGGCGCCAGCCTGTTCTAATGATTGCGCGTGACTGCGAAGACGCCCCGCGTACGCGGCGCTGAAAGACTCGATGGCTGCCCCGACTTCTGCGACTCCTGCAGTAGAAGCCTTGTCATCAGTCGGCACAACCCTGCCAACCATTTCGACCTCACCAGCATATTCGCCGAGACTTGCCGATGCGGCGGACAGCCCGTCCCCGCAGACAGATAACGGTTGGCGCATGTCTCCCCCCAAAGAAATTATTGCGAGTCCTTCAAATTCTATCTGCACTCCACACTTGGGCGGTGCGGCAATTCCTGGTCAACGCGGGCTGCCGAATAGGGTTGCGTCCAAAGAAATTGGTGCATGAGCCGGGCCCAACCGTGAGGCCCCGCGCCGCGAACGAGTGGGACTTCGACGTGACCGGCCGGCCAACCAGAGTCGGATCGGGATGACGAAGGCACTTGGGTGAAGAGTTCAGCCCGGACGGGGTGTCACAGGTCTAGGTCACTTCGGTGAAATTGCGACGACAGACGTCCGACCTTCATCGACCTGCTGTCACGCAGCTTTAGTCAGCCACTACGAGCCCAGACGGCGACTCGCGCAACACTCCCCTGGCAAACGCACGCTCCAGCGCGGCGTCGAGCCTTGCGGTCACCGCCGCGGTCATTCGCTTGCCGCCGAACAGCGCCAGCGCCTCGCGCTTCAGTTCCGTCCTGTCCGCGCCACCCGAGTCTTCTGCGACCACGCGCATGGCGTTGCCGATCTCGATGAGGCCGATCTCCTCGATCGGCCTGCTGGCACCAGCATCAGGGCTGCGCACCGCGCGCCACGAAATCGGGTTGACGTCTGCCGGCCAGAAGAAGTCATCTCCTTCGCGCCGATACTCGAGCGGTACGGCACGGAGGATCGCCTGTCGCCGATCATCGTTCACGCGATTCAGCCCAAACGCTGCCGCAATGAGCTTCGCGAGACGCTCCGGCTGGATCGGCGCCTCCGCCTCGATCACATCTTTGGCGATCATCGCCACCTGGGATCTTGCCGACGGCGCCGGCAAGCGGTCCAAGACGCTGATGTCACCGGACACACGGACGGTCCACTCGCGGTACGGCGCGATGTCCAGATGTTGGGCGCGCGCCGCGGGCACCGGCGGGGCCGATGGCGCTGACCTCATCACCGAAAGGGCCGGACCGCCTTCTCGACACGGAGTTCCGTGGGCTGTACCGGCAACGTGAGGGCTGCTTCGCTGGGTAGCTCCTTCGCACGCTGTACCGCCGCGGCCAGGCGCGCGACCGTCTCCTCACGGCTGTGCAACCACTCAGGAAGCCAGACACGCTCCACCGCGGGCCAGTTCATCAGGTTGGACAACACGTCCACCGGCAAGCCGTCGCGGTCGGCGACGGTCTCGCGGCCGAACCATTCCTCACCGTCGAGGAGCACCGCGACCAGTGGCTGGTCGGGGTCGTCAGGATCAGCGATGACGATGTCGACGCGAAACTCGGACAGGCCCACGTCGGTGGATACGGTGAAGCCGGCGTCACGCAACGCGTCCGCGACGTCGTCGCGGTGCCGGTCGATCACCGGTTGGCGTCTGCCGCCTTCCGTGATCACTTCGACCCCTCGAGCAGCCATCTCCAGGTAGGCCTTCAGGTGTTTGGTGCCGATCTGGAAGGTCTCTTCGGCGCGCAGTTCCGACGGATCGAAACTGGCGTACAACACCACTTCCCGCCGGGCACGGGTGACCGCGACGTTCAGCCGCCGCTCGCCACCTGGACGAGACAGCGGGCCGAAGTTCAGCGGCAAGACACCCTTGTCGTTCTTGCTGAACGCCACCGAGAACAGGATCGTGTCGCGCTCGTCACCCTGGACGTTCTCCAGGTTCTTCACGAACAACCCATCGGGTGCGTCGAGCGCTTGCAGCAACCTGTCGTCGCCGGCATCGCGGAGCAGGTTCTCGATCAGGTCACGCTGGGGGGCGTTGAACGTGATCACGCCCAGTGACGGTGCGCCGTCGCCGGATTCGTCGAACCGGCGGCGGACGTCGGCGACGATTGCTTCCGCTTCGACACGGTTGGTCCGCAGTGTCTTTCCGCGGCCGGTGCGCTCGAAGTGGCCGTTGACCCGGACGAAGGAGATGCCGTGGTCACCGTGGGCGGGCAGCGGTGCGGGAAATGACGCCAGGGCACCGCCGTAGTAGTGGAGATTGCTGAAGGCGATGAGCGCTTCGTCCTGGCTGCGGTAGTGCCAGGACAGCCACTGCTGAGGTACCAATCCGTGGACGCACTCGGTGAGGATCGACTCTTCGTCCACGACCACGTCGGGGTCATATTCTTCCTCGTCATCCAGGGCAGCGCTGGTCTCGGCGAAGCTGGTGGGCGGCATCTGCTTGCTGTCACCAACCACCACAACCGATTTCGCCCGACCCATCGCTCCGACGGCATCGGCCACGCGGATCTGGGACGCTTCGTCGAAGACGACGACGTCGAAGAGCTCGCGTCGGGCGGGGAAGAACCGCGCGACGGAGTCGGGACTCATCAACGTGCACGGGAGAATCTGGGTGATCAGTTCTCCGTAGTTTTCCATCAACGCACGAACACTCATGCCGCCACGCTTCTTGTCCAGCTGCCGACGCAATCCGCCGACCTGACCGTTCATCGAGTCGACGTTGAAGCTGCGCTTGCTCAACAGCTTTGCCGGAATCGATCGACGAAGCTCCGAGCGAATCACCGCGGCGCTCGAGGTGAACCGTTCGATCGCCTTGGTGTGTGCTGGCACGTCGAAATCGACCAGGTCGCTGGCGAGGAGTCGTTCCGAGATCGACGCTTGCGCCACACCGCGGTCGAACGCCATGGCCGCGTCGTTGGCATCACTGCGCCCCTGCAGTATTCCTATCCGCGCAGCCGCCATACCCATGCGCCGTAGTGGCTCGAGGTGGTTGATCAGCGCGACCCAGCACTCGATCGAGGCAGAGCTTTCCAGGCGGCGTTCGATTCGTGTCGCCCACCACTTGTCGATGAACGTGCCGTCGCCAACCCACGCACTCTGCTGGGCTGCGGTCGCGCCGGTAAGCTCGACCAATCGCGGCCACGACGTCGCGACCGTCTGCAGCGGTTCGGCAAGGTGCCCCTGCGCGGTGCCGGCGTAGAACGCACGCAGGTCTTGAACATGGGCCTCGGCCGTCGCGGCAGACAGCGTCGAGCCGACGCGTCGCAGCGCGGCGATCGTCTGTTCAAGATGAGCGAGGTCCTGGGGAACCAGCGGACTCCACGGCCGGTCGAACACCGCCACCGGCAGTCCCGAAACCCGGGACCGCACATCGGCAACAAGGGAGTGGGTGGCCGCGACCTTCGCCGTCAGCTCGGACAACGTCTTCAGGTGCACGGTTGAGCCGTCGACTGCCAGCACGTCGGTCATCTGGGACAAGACGGCACGGCGGCGCTTCTTGCGGCCGAAGAAGCCTGATTCGTCGGCTTCGATTGCCGCTTCGTGTATCGCCGGCATGTCGACATCCATCGCGGCGGGCGTCACGGTCGACAACCAGTCCCCCGACGAGGCGGCGATGGCCGCAAGCAACCCCTCGATGGCCGAGAGTTCCGCCTGACCCGCAGGGGCGTGCAGCGCGTCGACAGCAGGCAGTGGGAATCGTGTCTGCGCCGCGAGCTGGACCCACGCCGCAAGCCGCGACGGGTTCCCCGCCCGAGCGATCGCGGCAATGTCCACGCCGCCCTTGTGGATCGCGTTGAGGGCAGTGTCGAACTGTATGGCTACGGCGTAGATCTCAGCAGCGTTCAGGCCGCTGGCGGGCGGCACGTCGATGAACCCCCAGGGGTGACCCGGCCGCGGTCGGGCCGGGTCCGCATACTCCGGCAGCGACCGCAGGCTCGCCCGGAGTCCGTCAAAGGCGTCGGGAGTAATTCCTGCCACCAGTTCCTTGGGGACCTCGAACGGCTCGATCTGCCTGTCCATCGCCAGTTCTCGCGAGCGGGCGCTGTACAGCGACTGCTGAACCGCGTTCCTCTCGTGGAGGCGGCCGGCGTACCGCGCCAGGCTGCGTCGGCTCGATTCCGCAACTTGGAGTTGGGTTCGCAGCAGGTCCTCGTCGTGGCTGATACGGAGTTCCAGCGCCTCCTTGATCTGGGTACGGACCGCTGAGGGGCGGGCCGACTTGTCGTGCAGATCCAGCGACAGCTCGCCGAGACCCACTGCCTCCAAACGCTTCTTCACGACGTCGAGGGCGGCGCGCTTCTCCGCGACGAACAGGACGCGTCGTCCGGAGGCCATCGCGTGGGCCAGGAGGTTTGTGATGGTCTGGGATTTGCCGGTTCCCGGCGGTCCCTCGAGAACAAAGGTCTTGCCCGCGACCGCATCCGCGACGGCGCGGAGCTGCGACGAGTCGGCCGGCACCGGAACCGAGGCACCCAAGTCGTCGAGGGTGACATCCGTCGTGGCCGCCGCGGGATCGACAAACGGCTGCTGTGGCGAATCGATCAGATGCGTTACCAAGCTGTTGTGGGACAGCTCTTTCCAGGATTCGTCGAGATCCTTCCAGAGCGGGAACTTGGCGAACTGAAGAATCGACAGGTGGACGCTGTCTTCGACCCGGAAGTGCAGCCCGGCATCCGCCACAGCTTGCCGCACCGCCGTGAAAGCCGCTCCGAGGTCGATGCCGGAGGCATCTTCGACGGGGTTGGCCAGACCGGGGATCTGCAGATTCAACGCGACGCGGAGTTTCTCCAGAAGACAGAAGTTCGGCGTGGACGTGCCGGCCTCATCGAGACTGAGCACGTAGCGTTCACCGCGATTCTTGGTCGTCATCCTGACTGGCACCAGGACCAGCGGGGAGCGGAGATCGCGGTCGTTGAACCGCCAGTGCAGCATCCCGAACGCAAGGTAGAGGTTGTTGGCGCCAGTCTCCTCCACAATGGTCTTGGCCTTGTTCGCCAGGTAGCGGAGCTTGCTCTGGTAGGCGGCCTCGGTGATGTCGATATAGGCGGCGTTCTTGTCGGCGAGCAGCAGCATCCGCTCCTGCTCGGGAAGGTCGCGTCCGAAGCGGATTCCGCGAGCCTGGTCGACGCTTTTGACCTCGTCAGACGGCGTGAGTGCAATCGGTGCACCGGCGTTGATCGCATCTTCAAGGCGCCCGAGACCCATTGCCGGCACGTCGATTCGGTAGCCTGCCCGATCGGTGTAGTTGATCAGTTTGTTACGTAGGCTGAGGTCCAGCAGCGCGTTCTTCCACTGCGCCACCCGCGCTGGCACGATCTCGCCATCAGTGGTGCGCTGTTGTCCTGTCCGGACGACGTAGGGCTCGATCACCCGACTGCCGGGCTCATATGTCGTGACGACGACGTTGCCGTCCTTGTCGACGTCGCGGCTGGGGAGGGGGAAGATCCGCGCCTCGCGCGCTTGCCGTATATCGGTAATACCGATGAGATCGGTGAGATCGTCGCCGAGGTGTTTGATCCGCGGCGCGCGCAACGCATCGTCGAAGGTCGTGTCTGTGGCGCTCTGCGTGACGAGCGTCGTCTCGATCAATCCGATGTTTCTCAGGTCGACCTGGTTGACGACATCGATGACCTCGGTGGTCGACACTGTGGTCAGCGCAGAGTCATTGCGCCAATATCCCAGGAAAGCGTGTCCTTTGAGGACCCACACTGTGGAGTTGATGCCAGCCTGCTCCAGAATCGCGGCCATGGCCAGGGTGGTATCGAGGCAGGTGCCGAGGCGGCTGTCGAGGACCTCGGCCGGTGTGCGCACCTTCTGCCCCTGGTCGCCCCAGCTTGCCGGCGGCTCCGCGTATCGAATGTCGCGGGCCCGCATCGTGTCGAAGACCGCGCGAGCGATCGCGTCCACCCGGTCAGGGTTGTCGCTCTGGTAACCGTCGATGGCCGAATTGCCAGTCAATGACTGGAGCCGGTCGGATACCTGCGGGAGCACCGCCGCGACCGCCAGCGAGTTGGGCTGCACGTAGGCGGCCAACATCTCCAGGGCGAGCTGCGGCGGTGTGGCCTTCCACTGCTTGGCGGCAAGGATGTTGACGTCCTGCCGGCACTCGGAAAGGACCTGGCCCTCGGCCGAGCGCAGGACGACGCGGATGCTACCCGGGCGCTGTTCATCGACGGCCAGCATCGACGCAGGATCGAGTTGCAGGTCGACGTCGCGGAGCACAGTCGGCTTGTCGGCGGCGAGGTCGAGGTGGAACTCACGGGGTCCCCCATGAGAACCGTCGGCGCTGACGACGTCGACCTCGACGGTCGCGCCGTGGATGTCGCTGCCAGGATTGGTGACAGTGATGTGCTCGATGACCGGGATTCGGCAGTGCGCCATCGCGTAACTCAGATCGCTGACGGCCGAGACCTCGATCGAGGGGGACGAGCCAGTTGCGCTCGTCTGCCGCACGGCTGACCCCGACTTGCTGTGGTCGACCACGGTTTGTGTCTGGGTTCGAGCTAGCTGCACGTCTGCGCCGGATTTCATCGCCGCCACAGAATCCGCTTGCGCGTCGGCGCCCACCGCCCGAAGCAACAACTCGGCCGAGTCCATCGCGCGCAGCGCCTGCGCGGAAGCGAAAGGCTCCTTGCGAGCCCACTGGTCGCGAACCTCCCGCAGCTCGTTCGCATAGATCTCCGCCTGACGAGGCATCTGCCGGGCGAACGGGTAGCCGACGGTGCCGAGTCGCTCCGTCATCGCCCGCAGAATCAGCGAGAGATCGCCGGTGCGGTACTCACCGCCGCGCCGCCCGGCTGCGACGTCGGCGCGACGCACGACTTCCGGCCACTGCGAGCCGTCCGGCACGTGCATTGCCAGCACCCTGGCAACGAAGGGCCCTAACCCGTCGATCAGGATGTCGAGCATGTCCTCGACATGCGTTCGATAGTCAACCTGCTCCATGACCCAACCCTTCGTCCCCACCCGGCTGCGCATACTGCCCGCACCCCTGACGTAATCCTGGCGAAGGCTAGCCGGACCGTCCGACATATTGCTAGGCCATCAAAGCACGGCTTCCGCGATCTCTCTCGGCAGTACTGACGGAAGTGACGATTACCGGAGGTCGGAGCGGCTCTCGGGACGACTCTTCGATGGGCGGCGCAAGCCGCGAACCGCTTTCACGAGCAGGCAGGGACGGTAGCAGTCGCTCATCAGGGGGTATGCGCCTCTAGAATGCCCAACGGGAGCACAGGGGGATGACAATGACCGACGAAATCGACAGGTCGTCGACGCACGAACTGGCAAATACTTCGGACGACTCTCCGTCGATCCTTCAGGACGGCGAGATGGCGGTGTGCGTGCAATCTGAAGGGCTCTTGGTTGCCGGCGACCCCACCGAGGTCGACACGTATGTCGCACGCATTCGCGGTCTGGCCGGCAACGCGGTCGACGTGATCGACGCCGACAAGGCGTCGGTCGGCAAGGCGGTCGGTTTGGCCGCCGGTGCCGGAGCATTCCTCGGCCAGTCCGCGAAGTTCGTCCAGCTGCACCCTGACAGCGTCAAGGCGATACAGAGGGGTCAGCTCATCCCGGGTACCGACGGCTTCTACCGGATGATGACCCGGGGTGCCGACAAGAAGTTCGTCAGCCAGCTTCAATGGAAGCAGGCGAACCTGAACCCGACGCGCATGATGTCGCTGCAGATGGTCGCCGTGCAGTTGGCGCTCAAGACGGCCAGCTATGCGAGCTTGTCGGAGGACGAGAAGGACCTACGAGACGCGCTCATTCGCCTAACGGCGTCCACCGAAGAGTCAGTTCCCGGCAGCGTCGGCTTCCTGGTAAGGCGTTTCCTTGAAAGTCTGGGAGCGACCAGACCAACCTGAAACCGCCTTGTGTCGACTGGGCGAGGTCGCCCCGCACCGGCGAGGAGAAGTTACCGCTCCCGCACTGCGTGGAGGCAGGCAGTCGGACACCTGCGTGGCGGCGCCGCCGCGCGCCCCAGACGCAGGGATCGATGCACTGCTTGAACCTGAACCGCCGCTGCAAGTTCGGCGACCCGTTTGGCGCAGTTGTGCAACGCACGTCCGAGCCTTCAACAGCCATCGTCCCAGGTCGCGCGTCGAAAGGGTTGCAACAGTCGGCCGCGAACAACTATGGACAAACACTTCCAGTTTGAGGCCTGTCAACCGAGATCGCGGACGGCTTCGACCAGGTGCCTGACCTGGGTGACGGAGGGTTGCAGTTCGTAGGGATGCCGGTGCACGGCGCGGCTCAGTCCCTACCAGACACGTTTGGCGCATTCCACCAGCTGTGGGCCCCGAATTGGCTTAAGCGCCACGCGTTTGGACCGAGTCGTCGGAAACCGGATGCCTGTTGCACCCACGACGCGTTCTGTTCGTCCAGCCAGTCTTCGAGCGCAGATCGCGCCAGCAAGGCCGCTATCCGTGGTCCTCCGCGTTCCCAGCCCGGACGCTCCGTCGAGCAGTCGGTCGGCGTGGTCGAGCGAGCAAGCGCGGCCGGTCATCACGTCAGCTTCGCCAGGTCCGCGGTGGCCAGGCGGGCATACCTGACGGCGTCGACATAGTCGTCCACGCCGGCGTGCACTCCTTTGGTCGCCACCGTCATCGTTGCGCGTCGCGCCGAGCCGCCGGACAGCCGCCTGTCGATCGCCGCGTCGCTGGACGGATCCACCACCAAGCCGACGCGCAGACGCGTCGTGGTCGCGACCCACGCCTCCTCGGCGTCCACTCGGGAATGCCCGGCTGCGACATGACGCGCCGAGAAGACGTCCCAGGCAACGACTTCCAGCGCCTCGCGGCACAGCATGGGGACCGCCTTCTTCTCGACGTCCCCCGGGACCGCGGCGTCGATCGCGATGGCGTAGGCGTCATCGAGCAGCAGGTCGGCCCGCTTGTGTTTGTAGTAATTCTGCCGCGTCAAGCCGAGAATGACACAGCAGCGATGCACGGGCGCCCGGTGTCGACGACTCGGTCGATCACCGGATACACCCTTTTGGGTGAGGCTTGTCCTCGCCGAGAAAACTCGCGGCCTGGCGCACGATCGCGAGTTCGGATCCTAATTCTCGGATCCGACGGCGGGCCGCGCGCAGCTCAGTCGATTCACTCGATTGAACCCCGGGTCGTGAGCCGCGGTCGATTGTCGTCCTGCTTGATCCACTTGGACAACATGACGGGATGAATGCCGAGACCATCAGCTGTTCTGGGGCTTATCGGCGGGCACGAGCGCGATCGCACGGGCCCGGAACTCAGCCGGATAGGGGCGGGGCATGGCTGTCAGCCTTTCGTATCAGGCCGTCAGTTAGTAACCGAACCTGGAACTTAAACGTAGGGCAGGTCAATCTGCCACCTAATCCTGCAGCAGACTCTTCCAATGCTCGAAGCCTGACGCGGCGAGGAGGTGCTAGAGCTCCTCCACGTCTAGCAGAGTCGATACCAATTCGAGCGGGAGATCGTCCAACTTTGCACTGCGAGCGATGCTTTCACTCGATAGTGTGCGGTACCCCTCTGCATCCAGCCATCGGTTCAACTCGGAGATTACCCGCTCAGGAGAAACGAGATTCAGCGGTCCGTCTCTTTGCCCCCACCGGTCGTCGAACTCTGCGATAACATCCACTTCAGGCCGCACGTCGCCGAATCGCCGGTCCTGTCTTGACCACCACGCGCTCGCCTCAGTCCTGGCTTGCTCGAATGCTCCGAGCAGGTGGTCGGCCATGGCGTACTCATCGGTTCCGGACGACCGGGCGAGCACTTGCGGAGTCAGCAGGAAGTTCAGCATTTCGCGGGCTGACCAGATGTGTACGTATATGCCGTCGCCGCGCAGCTCGTCGATGATCTGCCTATTGAAGGATTCCGGCCGCAGATCCATGTTTAGCAGCACCGCCAGCTTGGTGGCACCGGTCAGCATGTCCTTAGCAATCCATTTCAAAGGTTCCGCGCTAGCCCAGCTTGAAAATGAGCGAATGGGAACGATCGAGATGTCGGTCTCGGTTGCAACCGACCTCGCGCTCACGGTTCGAGCAACTGCACGGAGAGTGCGGGCAGTCGCGCCTTCGACGGCCAGCACCGTCCGACTGCGCAGTGTCCTCACTAGCGAGAGGTTGTAGTTGCTTCCGAGCGAGTCCGACATCGCTGCGACCATCTTGGCCGCTCCGGTCCGGCGAGCCGCAGTGGTCCTGCGATCGATCCACGCAATCGATTCGGGCAGCGCCTCGGTAATCACCTCGGAGGAGTGACTGGCCATGATGACCTGTGAGTCCAAATCCTCGAGTAGCCGCACTAGGCGCCGTTGAAGATCTGGGTGCAAGTACACCTCGGGCTCGTCGAGCACGATGGTCGACGAGCCACGTGCACGGTGCAGGTGCCAGAGCAGTTGGAGCCATATCTGCATGCCATCACCGGCCCACGCAATTTCCTTCGGGACGCGACTCTGCCGCTCGGTATAGAACAGCGCTAACCTGTTCGCAGCGGCGACGAATTCGATGTCCTGAAGGTCGATTTCGGGTAACCAGGGGCCGATGAAATCCTTGAAGTCATCGAAATTGCCATCCGCCTTCATGATTCGGAGATTGTTCCGGAAGTGCTTGCTCGAAAGCCTGCTACCGACCTTGTCCTTGACGTAGCCGATGCTCTTCAGTTCTTCGATTTGATCGAGCGGCGTGACTACGGGTACGACGAAGATGGGCGTAAATCTGTCAGCGATCGACTTGAATTCCGCTTGTGTACCGGGAACCGATTCGAGCCAAAAAACTCCTTCCGTGCGCCCGTACTCATCCTCTTCGGGCCACAGCATGTGCAGCGATGCACCCGAAGTCCACGTGACGACTACGCTTGCCTCGGACGCCCCGAACTCGTATCGCACGGGGTCTTCGAGTTCATCGGCTGGGGGCGAGGGAATGGGATACGCACGGCGGGAACCTTGGCCGCTTTGCACCCGAATCGACGGGGACCGCCGCCGCGCCAACCGCAGACACTTCTCGGCCAGCGCCAGAGCCTCGATAATCGTGGACTTGCCAGCGCTATTGGGGCCGACCAGAAACGCATGCGGCGTTAAGGTCGCGTGAAAACGCGAGTAACCCCGGAACTTCGACAATTCGATTTGCGCGATCATAGTTGTGTTTACAGTATCGCCATCCGCCGGAGGGTTCAATCAAGCCCAAGCTCTTGCGCGATCTCGCTTCTCGACGCGGCGGGCAGTGTTAGGTAGCGGGCCCAAATCCGTTGCTCTGGTGGCACCGTCCGGTTCCCGGCGGCGATCCAGCTCCGCAGCTGCGCCAGTCCATCAGCGTCGAGCTCGGATATTTCGGCGAGCACCGTCTGCTCGTCGCCCGACCCGGCCGAAGGCCGCTCCCCTGCCCGGCATCGATCGCATAGCGTCCGGAGTCGCACGTCAGGACTGCCCGGCGTCGCGATGCGCTGCACCGCGAGTCGCGCAACCTTCGTCAGGTCGTCCGGGTAGGTCTCCCCGGCGGCAACACCACATATTCGGCAGGCATAGCCGTCGACGGCGAAGACTTTGCGGCGTTCGATGTCGGAGATCGCTCCCTCCTGCCGGGACCGGTAGCCGCGTTCCCAGACATGCCCGCCAATTGTGCGTAGCCGCAGTTCATCGGGATCTAAGGAGCGGTCCTCACGATAGGTCGCAATGATCCAACCTTCCGCGCGGAGGTCGCGCATACGCCGGTCGATCTGTTCGACTGAAGGAAACGCCGCCCGCAGGTCGGACTTAGTGAAGACCCCACCTTCGCCCACCTCCGAGTGGAGCCAGAGGGCAACCCGTGTTCGTGAACCGGCATTTACGTGACGCCAATCGGGAACATTCACCCCGGACGTACCCCCTCTCGGGTATTAGATGCTGCCCCGCGCCCACGGCAACCGGGCTTCAGAGTCTTTGTGGCGAACAAACTCAGTGTGTTGTGCTTTACTCAGGCCACTGACGAATTGTGCTGTACGAGGGGTGAAAGTGCCAGAGGCAGACGTTAAACGACCGGCCAATTACCGTCACGTGCGTGAGGTGGTGGACTCGCGGCTCAAGTCTGCCAAGAACGGGGACGGCATCCTCGAGACGGTCAACGTTGAGTGGCGCAATCAGCAGAAGGCCATCCCGGTCATCACGATGCCGACAAGTTTGCTCAGCTACAACCCCCTGACTCACCGAATTCGGGCGCAGCGCACGTTGGACCCTGCGCGAAATTCTGAACTAGAACGTGACCCCTACGGCGACAGCGCACAACGCTATTTACACGCACTGCTAGCTGGCGACCCCATGGACCCGTCAAAGGAAGACCCGACGTTTGCGGCGCTCAAGCAAGACCTGAAAGACCACGGGCAGACCGATCCTGGCATCATCACCGAAGACGGGGTGCTGATCAACGGAAATACCCGTTGCGCCGCGCTGCGGGATCTCAACGAGGAGCACATTCGCGTAGGAGTGCTCCCGCCGGACGCGGGGCTCGACGACCTGCAGTCGATCGAACTATCACTGCAGCTTCGAAAAGACCTCAAGCGCGATTACTCGTTCATGAACTTTCTGCTGGCAATTGACGAGCGCAGGGCCGCCGGTCGCCCAGCTGCGGAGATTCAGAAGGACTTCCGAATCAAGGCCACCACGTTCGAGCGGTCGGTTTGGATTCTGAATTTCATCGAAGACGTCATCGAACGGAGCAGGGTCAAAACCGCTGGAGGGGAGGAAGCTTCGTTGCACCTGATCGACTTCGAAGGCGACCAGGGCAAGCTCGAAGAGCTGTACCGGACCTATAAATCCCGGAAGATCAAAGCCGCTGATGAAGCCGAGGCGCTGCGCGAGCAGCGGCTGTTGGCACTGATATTGGACAAGTCCAAGACTGATTTGCGATTGATCGATCATGACTTCGCCGACCTTTACCTGAAGAACATCGTGCCGCAAGATCCGCCGAGTTCCGAACCTAAGCGGACGATCCCGGGCACCAGCATTCCGGCACCGGCGCCGAGCGCGAAGGTCCAGGTTCTGCGCGAGTTTACGACCAAGGTGCTGCGAGCTAAGGCAATAGAGAAGGCCGGCGCTACCGTCACGCCCAACGAACTCGCCGAGGCAGGCGAATCACTAGCCTCGACCCGTGCGGCAGTCAATGAAGCCTTGGACAAGGCGGGGAAGACCGGCCGCGTCGTCAAGAAACGTTTCGGTCCCGGCGAACGATTGTCCGATGCCAACGATAACCTGCAGCTGTGTATCGAGGCCGTCGCAGGAGCGCGCGCGACCGCGAACTTCCGCGCGGAAGACCTGGACGACGAGCTCGCCGCCCTTAGAACCAACCTGCTCAAGCTCTCGCAGTTGGTCTCCAGGGGAGCCGATTCAGATACCGACGGCGTGAACTGGCTCGTTCAAGTTGCTCGCCTGCCGCATGCAGGCTCGTAGCCAATGCTGGAACTTCGGCTCGCCGTGCGTTCCAGCATGGTCGAGGTCTCCGCGAACGCCGACCTAGCTTCGGTGTTGGCTGCACTACGAACTCGCTTCCCGAATAGCAGCAGTACCTCGAACCTGAGCTTCGAGGTTAATCTTGACGACTTCCTAAGCAACATCGTCGAACTGGCGACGTGGCCGGTTTGGGACGAGGACATTCGCTGGCAACCGGAGCTCTTGGCGATCGTCGAGACCAACGCAGGCGACAGCACCGTCGCCGAGGGCCACCTGGCCAACCCGTCCAGCATCTCACCGCCGCTGGAGACCGCAGCACTCGGAACGGACTGGGATGCACCCCTGACCGGGTTCCAGCAGCGCGATGTCGGGAAGCTTCTGGGATTGGCGCATGGCGCAAATTTCAGTGTGCCCGGCGCGGGAAAGACGCGCGCGGCGTTAGCTGTGTTTCAAGCCCGCCGAAAAGCCGGACAGGTGCGGCGCATGCTCGTCGTGTCCCCAAAGTCTGCATTCGAGAGCTGGCAATTTGAGGTGGAAGAATGCCTCGCCGACGGTTTTGACATCGCGATCATGTCGGGACCCGTCCCGCCGCCAGGCGCAATCCTGCTCGTCAACTACGAGCGCCTTCCCGATGCCGTCTCCGCCCTGCAGCGGTGGGTTCAGGCGGAACCCACGCTAATGGTGCTCGACGAGGCTCATCGTATGAAACTCGGTGGCCTAGGAGCTTGGGGCTCGGCATGTCTGGCGCTGGGTCCATACGCCGCGAGCCGACTCATCCTCACCGGCACCCCGGCGCCCAACGGCGTCACCGACCTCGCGAACCTCCTATCGTTCGTTTGGCCCGGTCAGGGTCGCCGGGCAGTGCTAAACGCGGTCGAGGGGAACGACCTGCGCACGGCCAGCAAATTGCTTAGCCCGTTGTTCGTTCGGACAACCAAGCACGAGCTCGACTTGCCACCTGTGACTAGAGTTGTGCGCCGGGTGACTCTGCCCTTCTACCACCGAGAGCTCTACGACGCGCTGCTCGGTCAGGCGTCGGGACGCCTCTCTGGAGAGACCACCCGGATGGAAACGCTTGGGCGTGTGCTGATGTACCTCCTCATGGCAGCGACGAGTCCTGCTCTGTTATCGGTGGGCGCATCGAGGTACGAGCCACTGCCCTACCGAGTACCCCCATTACAGCCCGCGATCGGATCAACCATGGAAGCGCTGATGCGCGACCTGCCTCATCACGAGCTTTCGCCGAAGTACGCGGAGGTCGCGCAAATTGTCCGTGACAATGCAAATAAGGGTCGCAAGACGCTCGTCTGGTCCACTTTCGTCCGCAACCTCACTTCGCTCGGCGTCGTCCTCGGTGATTTCAACCCGGCATTAATACACGGCGGCACCGAGGACCGTGAAGCCGAGCTGCGGAAGTTCCGAAAGGACGAAGGATGCTTCGTCTTACTCTCCAATCCGGCGACCCTGGGTGAGGGCGTCAGCCTGCACCACGACTGTCATGACGCCGTCTACGTGGACCGCGACTTCGCGGCCGGCAGATTCATGCAAAGCCTCGACAGAATCCACCGGCTCGGCCTCGCCCCCGATGTCGAGACGCGCATCACCGTGCTGGTCGCAGACGCGACGATTGACGAAGTCATCGAGCAGAGACTTGCCGCGAAGCTCGCCTTCATGGGCGGGATACTGGATGACCCAGCGGTGCTGGCGCTCACGGACCTTGATGAAGAACCAGCCGTAGCCGGAGGCATGAGTGCCGCGGACGCCCAAGCGGTTGCCGAATACGTGATGAATCCGCATGGTCCCAGCTGATGGCGTGTTGCGCGCCGCAAAGCGCTGGCTCAGCCTACTGTCCAGCGGCGATTCGGTAAGGCATGCCTGGGCCGTGGTCCGCAGCAGTCCCCGCCTCGGCGACATCTCGGTTACCCAGTACGCGTCCGCGCTCGACTGGCTTACCGAACACGGGCTCGTGGAAGATAACCACCTCATACGATCCGCCGACGGACGTACGGTGCCACCGTCGACGCTATTCGCTCACATGATCGACTCGCTGGCCCCACCGTGGTTAGCCGACGCGGACATCCTCGTCGGCAGCGCCGATGACCTACCGTTCGACGCCGACGTGCTTGCCCAGACCTTCGGCCTGGACGCCGATACCGCCTTGGCAGCGATCTTGACCGTTCAGCGCAAAGTCGACCTAGAGGCGCGCAACCGTATTGGGCTGGCCGGAGAGTTGGCGTTGATCCAAAAACTCGAGGCTCGGTGGCCCGGATCGACGATCCACGTTTCGCAGTACGACGACAGTGCCGGGTACGACGTGCAGTTCACCTCGACGGCCCGGCGGTGGAACCTCGAAGTCAAGACGACGGTCCGACGCGGGCGCCTGACGATCCATCTGACCCGCAACGAGTATCGCGTGAGTCAAACTGACAACAGCTGGGCCCTAATTCTCGTCGGACTCGATCACGCCGACAATCTGGCCGCGCTAGCCACCCTTCGTGCGGACGCCCTAAGCGAGAGGGTGCCACGGGACAATAGTCCGCGCGGTCGCTGGGATTCTGCGGCGATCGATCTGGGCCCGAGTGATCTCATCCGAGGTCTTGCACTGGACACCGCCGTCGACGACTTGCTGTCTGAGGACAGCGCATCACCTAAATTTGCTTGGCTACCCTAATGTCTGGGGTTTGTCACGATGTCCGGGGTATGTGGCGACACCGGGCGCCGGACCGAAACTAGCGGCCGGCCAGGAACACATGTCAGCCAGTCGATTGATAACGCACCGCTGCGGGCAAGAAGCCGACGCGGCTAGCTGATCGTTGTTCCGTCTCCGAAGCGCGAACAGGCGGAACTTATCGAACGTGGATCGGTCGGCGGATGTTCAGCGCCGCAACCAGCCACCCTGCATGATGGGGTAATGAGCGCACAGCTGCCAGACGGCGATTTGGACACCTGGGCCGCCACGTTCGACGATCGCCAGCCGGTCTACGCGAGGCTCCGCAGCGAGGTCGACAGCGCCATGCAGGAGGCTCTTGACGGACAAGGACTCAAGATCCACTACTACACGAGCCGACTTAAGGAACGGCGCAGCTTCCTGGAGAAGGTGACCCGAAAGGGATACGCCGACCCATTTCGCGACATGCACGATTTCGTGGCGGCTCGGGTGGTGTGCTTGTTCCTGGACGACTTGGCAATCGTGGACGGACTCATCCGCAAGACTTTTTTAGTCGTTAGCCACGAGGACAAGACCAACAGCTCATCGACCGAAGTATTTGGCTATCGTGCTGTGCACTACGACTGCCAAATTTTACCCAATCAGCGCGGCAGAATCTACGAGCCAATCAAGGCGATCACCTTCGAGATTCAGGTGCGCACGATTCTGCAGGACGCGTGGGCGAGCGTCGAGCACTATCTCGGATACAAGGGTAGTAACAGCGTTCCCATCGAATCCAAGCGCGACTTCGGTGCCCTAGTCGGACTCTTCCACCTGGCCGACAAGACGTTCCAGCAGATTAAGCACGCATCGGCTCAACTTGACAGAGATGCTGAAGTCGCGGTGAAGGAGGTAGCCGAACATGGGTCGCAGGAGGGATCGGTCGGCAATGTCTCCGACGTCGCGATCAATAGGAGCACGCTTAAAGCGTTTCTGCGCCAGACATTCCCAGACCGCAGGCCCAGTGACGATGCAACCTATTCGGACTTCGTCGAAGAGTTGACAAAATCAGATGTCAGCGGCATCAACGACCTTAGACGGCTGCTGTCACGAGGGAAGCGTGTCGCGGAGCAGGCTGAAGCCAACGACCCGCCGCCAAGCATCGACGGCGAGCCCTCCCAGTACACCGACGTAGGGCTCGCCCGAATCGCTATGGACGTCGCCTTCCCGGGGTTCAAAGAGGCGAGATTTCGCATCGTCCGAACGGAATAGGCCATCCGGCGGCGAGGCTATTCGGTACGAATCCTCGGCCTGTACGCCATGAGTCGGAACTGTGAAGTTGAGCGGTTGTTCAACCCTAACCCTGCTGGATTGTTCCCCACGCACTTCTTATGCAACCAACCCGGCGGTGACGTAGCGGACCTTGTGTCCGGCGTGGATCGCTGCGGTCCCGAACCCGAAGGGTGTGGGACTTGCCGGTGCCGGCGCGTCCGATGCTGGCCAGGTTCTGTTGAGCCCGAGTCCATTCCAGACTCGAGAGGTAGCCAAAGGTCTTCGGTGGGATCGAGGAGGCGGCCACGTCGAAGCTGTCGAACGTTTTGGGGACGGGAAACGCCGCGGCTCTGAGCGCGGTTGACGATGCTGGAGACATCTCGTGCTGCCAACTCGGTTTCGAGGAGGGTCCGCAGGACCTCTTCGGGCGTCCAGCGTTGGGTCTTGGCGGTAACGAGTACTTCGGGTGCGGTGCGCCGCACGGCAGCGAGTTTCAACCGCCGCAAACCGCATCGAGATCGGTGGCAAGTGGTGAATCTGACGGTGGTGCAACGGGTTCAGAGCCCATGATGGGTTGGGCCTTGGCGATGGGATCACCTCGCCGTCGGCGTCGGCTGGTGTGATCTTGTAGGCGGCCAGAGATCGGGTTGGTGCCACCGGTAGATCCAGGATCAGCGCATCGCCGACGGGGCGGGGCTGCGGCGCTCCGGTGTCGGCGGCCAGGATGGAGCGCACATCGGCGGCGCGGAACCTCCGGAACGCCACCGCCGGGTGCACGGCGGCGACCAACGCCGCCTCGCCGTGGGCCGCGCCCAGGGCGAGCAGGATCACCAACTCCGACCCGAGCCGGGTGTTGCCGATCGCCGTAGCACAGACCAGGAACGCCTCCGCGTCGGCGCGCGGCCGAACGGTTCCTGGCGTCGGTAACCACTGTCTGTCGTTGGGTGGGCCGTTACCTCAGCTAGCGGGCCGCAGCCGGTCGGGGCCGGCAGCAGCAACGTCGGTGCACGCCCTGCGCGCCCAGGATCTCATACACTGTCAGACCCGCTTGCGACTAACCGCTATGCCGCAGCCGTGATGCAACTCCGCTTCCCAGCGCACGCTGTAGGTTTGGCACGAGCCGACGTGGATCGCAGCGATGGTGTCGACCAGTGCAGCGTCGGCGCGGTCATGGGTCGCTTCGACCGCCCTTCATATATCCCGACGCGTCAATCTTCAAGATCATATTATGACTACCTGAAAGACCATATCTAGTATGCATTTCGTACAATTAGCGCAAGAGCACGGTCGCTATCGCGCCGATTAACCGTCTCCATCTTCACTGAAGATATTTCAGAATCGCGATGGGATTGCGGCGAAACTCCCGCAGATCGTGAGTAAAAACCTGTGCGTACCGCTGTCGTGCTGCTTCCACCGCGGAGCTCTGCAACTTGCTGAAGAAGTGCTCTTCGGACCTCCAGAGGGGATGGCGGAGGACGACACACTTGTCCTGGCGAACGATCGCGGGAACACCATCGAACTCAATCCGCGAAGAACCATTGAGAGCTGCCGCTGCAGCGTCCATCCATTCGCCACTCGCCGGGAGAGACCGAAATACGGTGAGTGGATCCCCAACCACCAGCTCGAGTATGTCGAGCGCAAGACGCCAGTCAAGAAGCGCATGCCGCTGCGCGTTGTTGTACGAACGCAGACAGTCTGGGCAGGACGTGTCGCAGTTCTCCCCATGCTCCTTCTGCTCCCACGCCGACCGCAGCTCATTCAAAGCGCTCTTCAGCATGGTGGTGAACAGCTCCGGGCGACCAAGCTCGACGGCGTACCCCGCTCCGTTCTCGGCGGTGTCTGCCAGGAATACCGCTCCTCCCACCTGCGTATCCTGCTGAGTGCCGTCCTCAAGGTAAATCGGCAGACGCAACGGGAGGACACCAGCAGTGATCTCGAGGGGGTCGAGGTCTAGGCACGCCTGTGCGGCCCGCTTTAGCACCTCTGAAAAGGAGGCGTAGGCGGCGCGACCTGACGGGACGTCATACAGCGCGACGGAGCCGGTCCCGATCTCCAGCCGCGTGGGGGTGATGAGGAGTGCGTCTGTCACGCGCACCTCACCGATTGTCTTCATAGGGATGGCGCCGGGCGGCGCTGTGTCGGCCAGGACGGTGTTGTCTACTTGTGGCCGGAACACATAGCCGCGGCCAAAGTTGTCATTGATTGAGATGAGCTGGCTCTGGGAGTAGAGCTCCAGCCTGAGGTTCATCGCATCGCCTGTACTTGTCGGTATTCCGGCGGGGACCAGGCTTGGCGGCGACACGCTGCTCAGCACCTCTTGGTCGTCATCGAAAGCTCGCGGTTGATAGTTCGTACGGAAACCCCGTGGCTCATACAATTCGATGCGATGTTCGGGACTGCCGCAGACCGAGCAGATCAAGTCCGAAGTGAGTTCCATCCTCTCGCAGTTCTCGCAGCGGCCAACTGTCTTAGGAACGCCCAGGGGGTCCATGGCGCGGACGGTATTGCCCATCGGCTTGTAAGCCGCGAAGCCCGCCACCGTGTGGACCAGTCCGTCCTTCACCACCTCAGCTGTCGGCGCAAAACTTCGAACAGCCAGTTCGAGTGACCGATCGCTAATTGCATAGTCCTGCATGCCCGATCTGCTCGTGATCGAACGTCCCCAGAGGGTTCTCACGCGTGTCGGGAATCCGAACATCGGTACAACACCGTATCTGGCCAGCGCCGCGCTCAGCTCTGTGTCCGTCGAGTCCTTCTCTTTCTCGACAACCAAATCGACCTGAGCCACCAGCTGCTGTCGAACACCTTCTTTGAGAGCCACAACTTCCTCCCGGGGCAATGGAGTGTGTGCGGTGAGCCGATCCGCGATGGCATCGACCTGACCGGCAGCCAGAAGCCATCCCGCAATTTCAGCACGGTAGTCAGCCCACTCGTTGGTCTGCCCGAACGTCCCATGATTGCTGTTTGGCGTCCACTTGGGTCCAGGCCTCAACGATGCGAAGGCTTCGTAGAGACATTCGCTCGCAACAACACGTTCAACGATGCGCCTGCGGCCCAGGTCCAGAAACGGTTGAGGAGGAATATCTCCTGTAATCCGCTCCGGGCGATTGAAGTAGTACTCGTCGTGAGTTCGGTCGCGGCAGATCGTCACCGCGTAACTTAGGGCCTGGCCTGCACGTCCCGCGCGGCCGACACGTTGTTGATAGTTGAACCGCTGGGGCGGCATGTTGGCCATCAGTGTGGATCGCAGCGACCCAATGTCGACGCCCACCTCCATCGTGGTCGTGACGGACAGAACATCGAGCTCGTGCGTCAACTCGTTCTCAGCCGGCGTAAAGGCGCCCTTGAACCATCGCTGGCGGTCACGTTGCACACCAAGCGGTTTGGTCTGCCCTGTGAGCTCGGCAATTGTCAGTCGGCGCGGCTCTTGGTTTGCCAGCCAGGCGTAGTAATCGGCCTCATCTGTCGCCGGCATGACGGTCAAGTCCGTCGCATGACACTGCCGATTCGCGCACACCCCCAGACTCTCGTGGAGGTGAGCGAAGTTGCACCGGTTACATCGCCAGACTCGGCCTTCAGCTGGCTGAAACACTAAAGATGTGTCCACCGCAGTGGTGCGCAACAGCCAGCCGGCGACCGCGCGCCGCAACGCCTCACCGTTCATCATCGCATTCACCTGTTGCTGCAAATCACCTAAGTCGATTCCATTTCGGGCGGCGACTGTTTCGACGAATCGGCGAATCGCCGACGGCGTCACCGCCGTCTCCTGCACGCCTGGACGGCTGCTGCCTTCCGTCCTGCCCATCAATCCAAGGATTCGCAGAATGCTGCCCACGAGTTGATACTGGGCGTCTTCATTCAAGGGGCCGTCGACCGGTTCCCATCCGTCGACATGCAACAGCGCGATACCTACAGACTCCAAGTCACGGCGCGCTCTGTCGAACGTGGCATCGATAACGGAGTCGCGGAGAGCGGACTTCAGTTTGGCCTGCCCTTGAACAAGCGGCGGTGACGCCCATAGCCCCGGCCGCGGCGGCTCGAATGCCCGGTACCACGGCGTTTGCGCATTCGGGGAGTCCTCCAGCCACTGGTTGTCAGGATCGGGGCCGCCAGGATTCGCACCAAGCGAAATGAGGACGTCGGAGATTTTCTGGCACATATCGACAAAACCGACCGATCTGACGCTGCCGAGCTTCGCCAAAGCCTCCTCCAGCGCGGCATTGTCGGCATCATCGAGGGGCATGCCGTTCTTCTGTTTGAACCGCGCCATGGCCGCCTGCCCAAACCCCTTCTCGGCAGCGCCACCCGACGCATCGAAAACAAGCGCGTCAAGTTTGTCGTAAACATCTGGGCCAGCGGCGATCTCGCGGCGAAGTACCTGTCTTACCAGGTCACGGTGATGATTCCTTGCTACTCCTGCAGCTGTCCGTGCCGCGTCATCGCGGCTGTCGGTGAAGACAATGGTCTTCGCATCGGCAACTCGCCCGGATCCGGACCTTCCCTCGGCCAGGGATCGGATCAGTTGCGACAGATACAACTGAGTGGCGGCCGCGGCACCCGAGGTATGTGCGCGGATCGTCGAGGACACCTGGCCGGCGCGGAACGCACCCCTACGCATTGGGTTTCTGGGCGCGTAGCCACAGGCGGGGCAGCGATCAGGCAGACCCGGGATCTGGTCCTCGGCATTCGCGCCCTTGAAAACCAGAGTCACCCCAGATGGGTTTGGCCCGTTAACCGTTGCCATTCCCAGCGCGGGGTTCCAGTTCGTGGGGGCGAACGCTAGCTCGATCTTGTCCTTGGTCCACGTGGCGAGTTCGGTGGGGATCCCGGGCCGATACCAGACAAAGTCTGCTGCGGGTCGGAGAAAGACAGGCTTACCGCCCTGCGATTCATTGACGGCGGTCGGTGACAGTAACACCTCGCTTCCCATACGAGCCACCACGAAGCCGCCGAGGCTCACGTCGCCGCATTCGTAGCAGTAGAGGAGCTCCAAAACGCGTGAGCCGCAGTCCGTGCAGGAGGTGAGGGGGGTGCTGTAGATACGGCCCACTCCACGATGTGGTCCGCGCTGCGCGACACCTTTGCACTGGGGATTGCTGCACGCCCAAACTCCGCGAGGGACGCGGACGAACGCGTGCGCCCTCAGCGCGATCACCGATTCTGTAGATGCCGAAGTGTCGGCGGTAGCTAGCTGCTCAAGCAAAGTCTCGACGAGGGCGTCTGCCTCAGGATTTTCGGGGAACAAGCGACGCGCGACGACGTCGGCCGCGGTGGCTCGGAGACGATCCTCCTCCGGATCGTGACAAGATTGCGCCACAGCGTGGGACAGATGGGCCGCCGAGATCGTTCCGGAGCGAAGTTCATCCGGGTCGATGCGCTTTGGCGGATCGAGCGCTATCTGCTTGCCGGGCTGGATCGTGAAACTGTCCCCAGCAAGTCCGAAGAACTCTTCCAAGTACTTCCGCCCGCCTGCAGAATCCGTGAGCGACGCTGATGTCGCGATGACCCGCAATTGGGGATTGTCCGGTGTCAGTCCCAGCCGTCGCAGTAGCGCTCTTAGAATCATCGCAACTTCGCTGCCTTGCGTACCGCGGTACAAGTGGAGCTCGTCCACCACGAGCGTGAAGACACGTCGGTCATCACAACGGAGCCAGCTGGCGGTCTGTTCGAACATCGGAGTCTCGATGTGGCGCATCATCATCGTGTTCAGCATCGAGTAGTTCGTGACCAGCACGTCGGGCGCATGGCTGACCATGTCCCACCGGGTGAGCATCTCCCCCGACCGAGGATCGGGGAACTGACTGAGATCGACATTCTGGCCGCGGTCACGGGCCACGATGAGCTCGTCGTACTGTCGGCGATACCCGCGCAGGTCGGCGGCGGCTTCAGCCACCGCCGTTCGAGAACGGGCCGCTGTTCCCATCGTGTTGCCGGTGTATCGCCCAAACCAGATCGGGCGGCGCGGATCTTTGTCTCTCATTGCGCGAACAGCGCGGCGAAGTCGAGTCATCTGGTCCTCTACCAGCGCGTTGGTCGGGTAGAGAATCAATCCCCGCATGCCCGATGGCCGCGTTTCTCCGCCCCTCAAAGGTGTCCAATCGTCTTGCCTCTCCCACCACCAATCGGCCTCAGGCTGCGGATCCCAAGCCCGCGCTTCAGCCGCAATCCTTAGCAGCAGCGGAAGCAAGAAAGACTCCGTCTTGCCCGAACCTGTGCCAGATGTGACGACGACATTGCGTCCTTCAGATCTGCCGTCCCGGAAGTGATGCAAGACGGACTGGGCTTGATGCTCACGCAGCACCAGCTCCTCAGGAGGGACAGCGGGGAACAATGCGGCGCCGACCGCCGACGTGACCTCGGCGGGCAACCCGGCCTTCTGGCCAATATCTATCAACTTCGCAGAGCTTGCGTAGGGAACAATTGGCTCAATCATCAAGCGGCCCAGCAGAGCACCTGGCTGCTCTAGCAGGCGGCGCCGCTCCTCCATCACTGACTCGTCGTTGAGCCAGAACGCGGTGTCGAAGTACCGGAGATATGCGTCCCGAAGCTCTCTGGCAAGTGCGATCGGTGTCGTGCTCATATGTGTTCATACCTCATTACGTCGAAAGGAGAGTGACAAGCAGATCAGCAGAGGTTCGGTCGATACCCTTGTATACGAGACACTTTCGACGACGACCTTTTACCGACACATCTTTGAGACCTGGAAGTTGGCCCGCCGTCGCGACAGCCGCACGCCCGAACAGGCCGGGTAGGTCACACCCTTGCGGCACGATGACCAACTCCGGCTTCTCTTGGTAGCCGACCAGTGATTTTCCGCGATCATTCGCGGCGAGATGCTTGGCCAGGTGCACGGGCGCGATTGCGGCCGTCCCGGCTTCAACGTCTGAGTCCGAGCGGTAGACATAGGTTGTCTCAAAGCCACGACGAATTCGGTATGCGCCGCTCCTGTGGACGTCGCTCGTGGGCGCCCAGCAGGCTGACGCCAGATCGAACTGAGCTGCGGTTTTGAATCCGGGCATGGTTGTCCTGGGTATCGCGGCACCCACCTCTGACATCCTGGGCAACGCCTGCAGCATCGACCAGCCGGCCTGCGTGACGACAGCGACCACGGAGTCAAGCGCGAAATCCGCGACGGCGTCGTCGGTAAATCCCTTCAGAACTGTCGACTCCGGGTTTCCCGCCGATCGCTTACGGAGCAGTTCTCCGCCGCTCGCAGCGGCGAACTTCTCGACCTCGATACGCAAGGACGACGGCCAGAAACCAGCCAGACGGAATGCACTGTCTGACTGTTGTCCGAGACAGGACGGCGCGATCTCCCATCGAATGGGGCGCCAACGTTCGTCGCGCTCGATCGACACGTGCCCTAGGAGTTCCATTGCGCGAATGAAGTTATCGACAAACAAGGCGGAACCTTCGAGTTGCATCGCAATTGACTGCAGAGAGCTAATGGATCCTCCGCCGAGATGCATCAGGGCGTCCAGAGCAGCGTCCCAGTTCACCTCGTGGTCATGAACCTCCCGCAGATCCTCGACGCGCACTGCGGGCGCGTCGTCCACGGCCTGCGTTCCGTCAGCTCGTCGGCGGCTTCCAGTACTCGGCAGCCAGCCCGGGTATCTTTTCACCAATCCGCACGAGGTGCATTCGCCGTGGATGAACTTCGGCGCCCACCCTCCAAGGGCCGGGGGAAGTTGAATACGGTGAGCTCCGGTGACGACACACGACTTTGGATCTGGACTGCCGATCTCGACCTTTTCGGTTGAGACAGCGATCTTGGGCTCACTCCAGGAGATCTTCGCGGTGGCACTCTTTGTGAGAGGCACATTTGAAGTGCCCTCTGCAACAAGACCATCGACGAATCGATCTCCGGGGCCATCCTCAGTCGCCGTCAGGATGCCAAGGGGGCCGGAGAGGGAGTAAGTCAACCTCGGCACCTCGCTCCACTGGGTATCGACGTTGTTACTTGACCGCAGTCGTATCGTTGCCTGCTGAACCGCTGTCGTCCTGGTGCCGCAGTAGAGGGCGACCTGGTAGTCATCTTCTGCTAGTGCAAGTTCGTCCAGCGAAATCACCAAAGCACCGGTTTCCGAGGACCATTCGGCAATCTTGTCTTCGCCCAAAGCCCCACTCAGGGTGACTTTGAGGCGCGTGTCGCTCTGTGTCGTCGCACGAATTTCCGGAGGGCTCAGGCTGGACCACTTCCGGATTCGTGACGGGATTCGCAATCCGCCCGCAATAGTGAGCTGATTACGGGCCATTGGGAGAAGTTCGTTGAATCTGGTCGATGCGGACGGTGCCCCGAACATCTGCACGTCAGCAAAGAGCACCCATCCCTCGGGCAGCCCCGAGATCGATTCCACCTTCCTGAACCCGGGACGCGCATACCGCCGAAGGATGGCGTCAACCTCTTCTACGGCGCCAGCGGCCAGCTTGGTCGTGCCAGCACTCCGCACAAGCAACAGCGCGTCGACACCAAGCTGGAGCCGTTCTGCTTCGACGAACGCGGACTGCAGCTCGTCGTAGATGAGGGGCACCACCATCCGGGGAGTATGTCGGTAAATTTGGCCATGATCGTCGCCCGCGTGGCGGACCTGAACGACACCGTCCAGCATCGAGCGGAAGTCGATTACCGCGGTATAAGCAGTTCGCCAGAGTCCGGCCGAGCCCGGCGCGAATCCCAGCGAAAGCCATGTTCCATCGACTGCGCGGACCTCCATGGAGCCATCCATGTCGCTCTTAATCGGGCGTATCCCCAGAAAGAGATCCAGGGATTCTCCCAGGAACCCACTTCGTAGGTTCGCCACCACCGCCGCACGAGCGCCCATCGAAGTCACAGTCGCCGCAATTTCGGACGCGACCGTACCGTCCCAGTTCGCCAGCTCGACAGCGGTGATGGATGCGACCCGCTCGTGGGAGTCCTGCCGGGCCCAGAGCCTGCGCAGGTTAGCTGTCGCCGACGTCCCCTCGGCCGCCAGCCAGGCGTCCAAATACTGAACGAGATCCTCGGGCGCCAATCGCATGCCTGCGCTCAGTCCGTACTCGGCGAACATCGACGGAAATTTGCGCCGGTCGTGATGCCGGACAAGTGCCTGCGACATCGGCAGACCAACGAATCGGTACGTCAGGGCATAGGCCGTCGGCAGCCCTCGGACGCCATCGAGGTCCTCCAGCCACCGATTCAGGCAGCGCCACAAGTACTCGGCGTGCCGCGAGTACTGATTGCGGAGCGAACTATCGTTATCCGACAGCTGCAACAGCCGGGCCAGCCGCGCGTAGTAAGCGTGGGCCGCAAGATCCTCATCGCGGCCCATCTCTTCTGCCGCCAGCACAGTGACAGCCAGGAACGCCAAACAAGGCGGGGGCTTTAAGCTTCGCTGCTTCACGTTACGCAAGGCCCACCGCCGGGTGTTGGCGTTGACGCTAAGCAGCGAGAACTTGCCGTCGGACCCCACCGTTACCGCCCGCACGACAGAAGCCAGCTCAGCAGCAGCGTTTAGACCAAAGTAACCGGCGGCCGCGGCGATCTTCTGGAGTTCTTCCTCCTCCAGGTCCATATAGGCAGGCCCCGGATCCTCGGTACCTGGGTAAATCACGTCGGCTATGGCCTGGTTCCATTCGAGGTACTTCGACCAGGCCTGCGCCGCGCTCCCGCCGCGCCCCGTGACGCCTGCGATTCCTTGCTCTGTCGACATGACTTCCCACCCCTAACTCCGTCACCGCTAAGCGAGTGAACTTTGCCAGAGAATAATTGACCCGTCCGACAACGTGGATGCATATCAGCACATAGCCCACAAATCACGATGAGCACACCCCGCGATCGCCTCGAATGCACTAGGCCTAAAGTCCAGGCGGTGAAAAGCAGCCAACCGGACGTAGCCCGCGACGAAGTCGCTGCGGATCTCCTCCAACTAGATCCCGACGGTGAACGAACCGGTTCTGCTCTGCGCCGAACGTTCGATCAGCTGTATGACGGCGGACGCACTGGCCGCTTCAAGTTGAGTCAGCTATACAAAACGGAAAAGACCCATTTTGGAACACTGATCGAAATTAATCTCCAACGTGAATTCAAGTTCCACGACGGCGCCAAGCTTGACTACTGCATCAATGGACACGAAGTAGATGCGAAATATAGCCAAACTATGTGGGCATGGATGCTGCCGCCCGAAGCGGTGGGCGAATTGTGCCTGCTCCTGTCAGCGAGCGACGAAAACAGCTGCTTCTCGATGGGTCTCGTTCGGGCTCTACCCGATCTCCTCAATATAGGGAACAACCGGGATTCCAAGAAGACCCTGTCGGCAGTCGGCCGAGGTTGCGTCGTCTGGCTGCACCGAAACCACCCGATGCCGCCGAATATCCTGCTCCAGCTGCCCGAGGCCGAGGTGGCGGGCATCTTCGCTCTGCGGTCAGGCCAGCAGCGAGTCAATGAACTATTCCGCAGAGCAGCCGGGCGTCTTGTGAGCAGAGCCGCGGTCGAAACAGTCGCCCAGCAGCTGGACCCGATGAAGCGAGTCCGAACCAATGGAGGCGCCCGACAACTTCTCGCACCCGAAGGTATCGCCATCTTCGGCGGCGACTTCACCTGGCAGCGCGAAGCTGCCGAGGCGCTCGGGCTGCCGGTGCCATCCGACGGCCAGTTCGTCAGCGCCTATCTGAGACCATCGGGCACCGGACCTCAGATTCAGGGGACTCGCTGGACTCTCGCAGATAAGGACACGGCATCTTTCATCCCGTTGTCGATGTACAGAGCCGGACGGTCCACCCACTTGTCAGAGCTTTAAGTCACGATGTTGCCAATGCCTGGGCGTGGCACCAAGCAGCCACGTCGGTAACTGGCAAAATGACCCAGAGCTTTGTAAAAGGGGAGCAATAGATGACCGACCTGAGCGTCGTCGAGATTTGCGCGGGTGCCGGTGGACAATCCCTCGGCCTGCATTTGGCGGGATTCCGGCACCAGCTAGCAGTAGAGCTCGACACTGACGCCGCGGACACGCTGCGCCGCAACCTCACGAGGCTGGCGAAGAAGGCCGGCGAACCGGTGCCCAAAATCGCGGTAGGAGATGTTGCGGACGAAAACGTGTGGCGGCCGGAGGACTACCGGGGCGTATCGCTACTCGCCGGTGGCGTTCCTTGCCCACCGTTCTCCATCGCCGGCCAGCAAAAGGGCGCCACCGACGAACGGGACCTGTTTGCGTGGTCCGTTGAGGCCGCTGGCCGAATGATGCCAGACGCCGTCCTCTTGGAAAATGTGAGAGGGCTGTCGATGCCCCGATTCGCCGGATACCGGCAGGCGGTCCTAGACCGGTTCAGCGAACTCGGGTATCGCGCAGACTGGCGCCTGCTCGAGGCGAAGGATTACGGAGTGCCGCAATTGCGGCCCCGTTTTATCCTCGTCGCCCTGCGGGAGGAGTTCGCTCCTTACTTCGCCTGGCCTGAACCGACACCGACTGTGCAGACGGTGGGAACGGCGCTCTACGACCTGATGGCCGCCAATGGCTGGCCGGGAGCTGAGGCTTGGTCAGAGCGGGCGAACCGCGTTGCGCCCACCATAGTTGGTGGCTCAAAGAAACATGGAGGCCCAGATCTGGGCCCCACTCGTGCGAAGCGTGAATGGCGCCAGCTGAGCGTCGACGGTCTCGGTATCGCAGACGCGGCCCCAGGCCCAGAGACGCCTATCAATCACATACCGCGGCTAACAAACGCCATGGTCGCCCGTCTACAGGGATGGTCAGGGCCCAGCTTTAATTGGAATTTTGGAGACCGCAAAGGCAAGAAGACTGCAACCTACCGGCAGATCGGCAACGCGTTCCCCCCGCCAATGGCTCGTGCTATCGCTACTGCCATCGCGGCTGCGCTGCGGGAAGAGGGAGAACCCATCGGTACGCACGGCACCGCTGCAACATTTCATGACGAGGTGTACCGCGTCCTAAAGGAAAAGGGATCCTTCATATCCATCGCCGGAATAGACCGCGCCTTGGGCAAATCGATACCGCGAGAAGAGATTGCACGCCGCGTCGAATTCATCAAACGTGACTTCGAAGTTGAGGAGCGGACTCACGCAGGCGCCCCAACCTATCGGCTGGGCCCGTGGCGAGCCTTCCGCGGGCAAGACAACCACGAACGGCACGTAGTTTTCGCCGAAGATCGGCTTCGTGCACGGGTCAGCTGATGCACGCCGAACTCGTCACCCCTCGCGGGACAACTGCCGGACACAGCGTTGCCTTGGGCAGGCTAAGTTTGCGATCCGACAAGTATTGTTGCGGCATGGGGCATGCCCACGACTTCCGCGCTCCGCTAGAAACCGCCGCAGATCCATACGTGACCTCCGTAGGCCGGTCCCGGAATATGTCCGCTATCCGGCGCCGAGACACAAAGCCTGAAATCCGCCTACGTTCTGAATTACACCGCCGTGGCTTTCGTTTCAGAAAGGACTATCCGATCCGTTTAGACGGAAGATTGATTCGACCGGACATCGCATTCACAAGACGCCGCGTAGCCATCTTCATCGATGGGTGCTTCTGGCACAGTTGTCCTGAGCATGGAAGAAAGCCGGGGGTTAACCAGAGCTATTGGGCACCCAAACTCAAGAGCAACTCGCGCCGCGATACACAGCAAACCCAAGCGCTCGAGGCAAATGGCTGGACTGTGCTTCGATTCTGGGAACACGAGGATACCGGGTCGATCCTCGAAGCAATTGGTTCAGCTCTCGACCGTTCGGATACGACCAGTTCTACGTAGCAGAAGTCGGCGCTGGCGCAAGGCGCCCTTCCTCCGCATTGCCACACTACGGAACGCTCATCGGCGTGGACCCGCTGCACACGGTGGTCGTCGAGCACTCGAACTCGAAAGCGCGCTGCACGGCACAGACGGCAGCAAGCGTACGTACCCCATGCCACCTTTTACCTCGAACAACGCCTCCAGGACAGCGACTCGTAGGCGGTGTTCTGGAAGCCCTTACGCAGCGACCGCAACCACCTGCGCCGCCGCCATCGTCGGCAGCCTCACCGACATCCCCTCAACCGTGATGCGCCCCCACGAGTAGAAGTTCAGGAACCCGAACGCCGAGGTGACCACCTGCAGGGTCACCGACTCCCCCGGCCGCAGCGTGTGCGCGATCTGCTCCATCGACAACGTCACTGTGCGCGAGGTCCCGTCCAGCACAACGGGAATCGGTGTCACCTGATTGCCCAGCACCAAGCCGGTCTCGTCGTCGACCAGCTGCGCGTACACGTGCGTGGCGTTACCGGTGCCCGAGTACGTCAACGTCACCTCCGGAGCGCCCAGCAGATGCGTGAACTGCGCCGCGTCCGGCACGCGCAGGTTCACCGCGCTGAGCGCCGGTGCTCCCGCCCCCAGCCCCATCACCGCGCGGATCACACCCCGCGTCACGATCAGCGGGTTCGGCCCGGACCCACCGACGAACGGGACGAACGGGATTGTCTTGCCTCCGTTGGCCAGCGTCGCGGTGACCGACTCACCTGCCGCGACCGGATAGACCTCCGAGGAGTACCAGTCCCCGCGCTGATCCACCCACTCGAATTGCGGTCCGGGATCGATGGTTTCGTCGCCCTTGACGTAGCGGTCCAGCCACTCCATCGTCTCGCCCCACACCTTGCGGCCGTCGTTGAAACTGCCCAGGCACGCGCCGTGGCCCCCGCAGAACCACACCACCTTCGTCGTGGTGCCCGCGTCGATCAACGCCCGAGCATTCAGGTCGGCCTGGGCCAGCGTGGTGAGTGTGTCCACCGTGCCCTGGATCAGCAACGTCGGGGCCTTGATGTTGGCGAGCCGATCGGCGAAGTTAAGCCTGTTGAACTCGTCGATGTCGGATTGCTTCGCCTTGCCGGTGAGCACCGCCCCGATCACCGCGGGCAGCACCCGCTCGTTGGGCCGTGCCCCCACCCCCACCAACAGCGCGCTCAGGAACGTCCCCCACACGCTGCTGACCGCCTGCTGCGGGAAGATCGCATCCACCAGGCTGTTCCACGCGATGGTCGGCACAATGGCATCGATCCGTCGATCGACTGAGGCTGCGGACAATTGGATGCCACCGCCGTAGGAAACGCCGACCATCCCGATCTTCGGGTCGCCGTCGACCTTCTCCACCGAGTCCAGCGTGGCCAGCCAGCTGATGATGTGCGAGATGTCGCGGCCCTCGAAATCCGGTGACTGCAACTGCATCCGGCCGCCGGAATGCCACTCCCCACGCGGATCCCAGGTGACCACGTTGTAGCCCGCCTTGCGCAGCATCCCGATCCCGACCACGTCGTGCGGCAGGAAGCTGTCAATGTCCAGACCCAGCGTCGTCGACCCCGGCAGGCCGACACCCGGACCGGACAGCACCGTCGGCGCCGACTGCCCGGCCTGCAATCCCTTGGCCGGCATGAAGTTCACGTAGATCTCGGTGCCGTCGAACGACTTCACCCGCACCGTGCGGGCCCTCGGCGTCCCCGGCGGCGCATTGTGGTCGATCGGGAAGCCGATCAACGGATGCAGGATCTCGCTGACGAACGGGATCGCGTGGATCAGGTGCACGATCGGGGTCACCACGAACTGGCCGAGCACCGGGATCTTCTGCAACCACTCCAGGGGCGGCTTGATCTCGGTGACCTCGACGTCGGTCGGAATCGGGTAGGAATCCTCGGCCAGGCTGGTCGTCGCCTGCGGAGCCGCCGAGGTGGGGTCCTCGTCGGCCTTGTCCCGCGCCGTGGCCATCACCGTCAACGCCAGCGCGGACTCCGCCGGCGCGGCGGGTTCGTCGTCCGTGTCGGTCTTGAAGTCCGTGTGGACGACGTTGGAGATGTCCCGCGACACGACCTCGGGCTCGTCGTCGACCGCCTCGTCCTTGTCGACCGGGGGCTCGTCGCGCACCGCTTCGTCGGCGGGCACCGGATCGTCGGACACCTCGTCCTCGATGTCGTCCTCGTCGAGGCTGTCCTCGGCGTCGTCGTCCTCGACCTCGGCAGTCTCGTCGGCCTCAGTGGTGTCCTCGGCAGGATCTTCGTCCGCATCGTCGGCGTCGTCCGCGGAGTCGTCCGTGCCGTCAGCGGCGGGGTTGGCCGGCCCGGTGTCCGTCGTCTCGGATGTGCTGGACGCAGCCGGCGAGGCTCCCGATGCGGCGCCGTCATCCGCCAGCGCCACGCCCGCACCTGCCAGCACCGCAGCTCCGATACCGAGAGCTACCGCCAATCCGCCGACTCGACCCACATATGTCCCCGCAGTCACGGCTTCTTGCTTACCGTTCTCGACCTGTCCCCGGTGCAGGTTCGGCAATTTGGTCGACGAAGCGCTGACACCACGAGATTGCGCCTACGGTCGTGCGCACGAACCAGAGCACAGCCCTCACCGCAATCTCGCGGCCAGCACCTCAAGCAGAGCGAGCACAACAGCCTCACATCCGTGAATACCGCGTCAACGCGAAGCTGTACAACCCGTATGCCGCGAAACCCGTTGCCGCGACCAGCAGAATCGCATGCCCGTGCTGCGCCTGACCGAGCGCCTCGACCGCCGCGTCCAAACCGGTGGCGCGCGTCGGATCCTGCAGGAACGACGCCCCGATCACCGACATCCCCGCGGCGAACAGCACCACGCCCTCGGCGACGTGGCCGCACACCCCGAGCACCGTGATCAGCCGGCCGCCGGGCACCGTGAGATCGCCGAGGAACTTCCGCGCCGCGCCCTTGTAGACGAAGTAGCCGCCGAACGCGGCGATCGCCAACCCGACCGCCACCAGCACAGCCTTTCCGCCGTCGGACTGCATCAACCGTGCGCTCAGGCCTTCGGCCCGCTCACTACCCTGCCTGCCTACCCCGAGCGCGAACTGCGCCGCCGCGAACGCCAGCGCCAGGTACACCACCGCCAGCCCAAAAGCCTTGAGCCGGTTGATCAGCGGCGACTCCCGCAGATGGGCGTGGCTGTGCTCGCCGGGATGCAGGCCCACCACCGTCTCCGCCAACCGCCACATCGCCAACGCGACGAGCCCCACGACAACCACCCACAGCGACAGCGCCCCACCCCGCTGCTCGGCCAGCGTCGCCAGCGCCCCCGTCTGGTCGGCGTCACCGCTGAACCCGAACGCCATCCGCACGATGATGTAGGCGATCAGCAGATGCAGCAGCCCGCTGACGGGATAACCCGCCCGCGCGATCCACTCCACGGTGCGGCTGCCGGTGGCCCTGTTGACCGCGCCCTTGAAACTCATGCCCTGGTCACCAGGTCCTGCCCAAACACCGGCACCGGCTACCCAGCGCACCGACGACCGAAACGGTGACCTGTCGGAGCACGGATCTACTGTCGGGCTCACCATGACACGCCTGCCCGCCCGCGTCGCGCAGATCGCCGAAGCCACGCTCGCCGATCAGGGCTTCGTCACGCCGATCGACGTGATGATCGGCGTGGGCTGGCTCCTGCCGGCCAAAGCCGACCTGTGGCTGCTGGGTGTGGTGAGCTCCCTCGACCGGTGCATCCGCGCCACCGAGGCCGAGACCGCCGACGCACTGGACGCCCTGCGAAGCTGGGCGCAACAGCACGACATGAAGCCCTGGGACACCCCCTATCCCGGCTTCGCGTTCACCGCAGACGGCGACCCCCGCATCGAGCACGGTTTCCGGACCCGGTGGGCGCCCGCGCAGGACCCCGCGCCGAAAGCACCCGCGCCGCGGTCCGGTGAGCCGACGGTGCTCGCCGCGGAGCACTCCTGGGAATGCGGCACCTGCGGGGAGCCCGGCGACCTGATGTTGCGGGATACCAGGGGCGGCATCTGCCCGGCCTGCGCTGGGCTCGGCCACCTGGTGTTCCTTCCCGCCGGCGACGCCGCGCTCACCCGCCACGCGAAGAAAGCCGCCCGGGTGTCGGCGACGGTGGTGCGCATGAACACCCAACGGATGCGCCGCGAGCGCCTGGGCATCCTGACCGAGCAGCGCGCCGTCGAGCTCGCGGCCGGCCATTGTCTGGCCGACCCCGACCGGCCCCGACGCAAAGCGAGCGTGAACGAGCAGCTGCGGCGGGAGATCACCGACGGGATCCGGGACCAGTTCCCCGGCTGCCCGCCGAGTCGCGCCGAAGCGGTCGGCTACTACGCCGCGGTGCGTGGCGGTGGCCGCCGGCGCGGCCGCAGCAGCGCCGCCCAACCCGATTCCGTCGCGCTGGCCGTCACGAACTCCGTGCGCCGCGTCGACACCGACTACGACGACCTCTACCTGTCCGGGTCGGACCACGACGAGTCCCGGCAGCGGGTGCAGGGACGCGTCGACAACATCCTCGACGCGTGGCGCGGCGGCGCGACCGTGCTGGACCCCTGACTACTTCAGGAACGCCGAGCCCCGCTCCCGGTCCAGATACGTCTCGCTCTTGTTCTTCAGGAAGAAGAGGTACACCACCAGTGACACCGCGATGCACACCGTCACGTATCCGATGAACAGCGGGACCTGGCCCTGCTCCTTGGCCGCCTGGTAGATCAGCGGCGCAGTGCCGCCGAAGATCGAGTTCGCCAGCGCATACCCGAGGCCCACCCCGAGGGCGCGCACGTGCGCCGGGAACAGCTCCGACTTCACCAGCGCGTTGATCGACGTATAGCCGGTCAAGATGATGTAGCCGCCGGCGACCAGAGCGAAAGAGGCCAGCGGCGAATGGGTTTCGGGTAGGAAGTTGATCAGCACGTAGGTGTAGAACAGTCCGCCGACCCCGAAGAACACCAGCATCGGCTTGCGCCCGACCTTGTCGCTGATGATCCCGCCGACGGGCTGCAGCAGCATCAGGAAGATCAGGCCGACCAGGTTGATCCAGGTCGCGGTCATCGCACCGTCGTAGGTGGACTTCACGATCGCCGGCGCGTTCACGCTGTAGGTGTAGAACGCGACGGTGCCGCCCATGGTGATCAGGAAGCACAGCAGCAGCGGCCGCCAGTAGGCGGTCAGCAGTTCGCGCATCGACCCGGCGCCCTGATTCTTGCCGGAGCGGGCCGCGTCGATCACGTCCTGCGGCAACGACTCGTCCATGCTGCGCCGCAGCCAGAACACCACCACCGCGGCCACGCCGCCGATGGCAAAGGCGATACGCCACCCGAACGAGCGCATCTGGTCGTCGGACAGGAACGTCTGCAGGATCAGCAGCGTGAACTGCGCCAGCACGTGCCCGCCGACCAGGGTCACGTACTGGAACGACGAGAAGAACCCGCGCCGCTCCCGCGTCGCCGCCTCCGACATGTAGGTCGCCGAGGTGCCGTACTCCCCGCCGGTCGCGAAGCCCTGTACCAAGCGCGCCAGGATCAGGATGGCCGGCGCCGCGAGACCGATGCTGGCCTGCGACGGCACCAGCGCGATCACCGCCGAACACAACGCCATCAGCGACACGCTGACCGTCAGCGCCGCGCGTCGTCCCCGGCGGTCGGCGAACCGGCCGAAGAACCACGACCCGACCGGTCTCATCACGAACGTGATGGCGAAGATCGCATACACGTAGACGGTCGAGTTCTTCTCAGTCTCGTCGAAGAACTGGCCCTCGAAGTAGGACGCGAACACCGTGTAGACGTAGACGTCGTACCACTCGACGAGGTTGCCCGAGGACCCGCGCAGCGTGTTCCAGATGGCCCGCCGGGTCTCAGCGGCACTGGACCGCGGCGGCGACGCATCGGTGCTCGTGGTCATCCTCGTCCTTTCCGATCGGCGCGACACGCCCGACGCCGAAGTCTTTGCACACTCAACGAATTCGCCGCTCCCGGGCTCGCGACGTGTGAGCACGCTACCCGGTCGCAGGTCAGTCGTCCTGGGCAGGCACGGGCCGTGTAGTGACCGGCGCCTGCGTGGTGGAGATCTATGACGGAGGCCACCGAACCGGTCACCACGGACATCGGTCCGTCTTAGGCTGGCGCCATGCACGACCGACGTCGGGCACAGGCAAGCGCCGCCGCCAAACTGGCCGGCTGCTGCCTGATCATGGGCCTGCTCATCGCCGCAATGATGTTCCCGTTCGTAGGCGGTGCCGGCACCGCCGTGATGCGCGTCTCCGAGTCGGCGACCGACGAGTCCGCCGACCTGGTCAGGGGCCACGCGCCCATCGTGTCCACCATGGTGGACGCCGCGGGAAACCCCATCGCGTGGATCTACGAGCAGCGGCGCTGGCCGGTGCCCAGCGATCAGATCGCCGACACGATGAAGCTGGCCATCATCTCGATCGAGGACAAGCGCTTCGCCGAGCACAACGGCGTCGACTGGCAGGGCACGCTGACCGGACTGGCCGGCTACGTGCGCGGCGACAAAACCACCAGGGGCGGCTCGACGCTGGAGCAGCAGTACGTCAAGAACTTCAACCTGCTGGTCAGAGCCAAGACCGACGCCGAGCGGCGGGCTGCGATCGCGGTCACCCCGGCACGCAAGCTGCGCGAGATCCGGGCCGCCCTGGCCCTGGACAAGCTGCTGCCGAAAGCCGAACTCCTGGCCCGCTACCTGAACCTGGTGTCCTTCGGCAACGGCGCCTTCGGCGTGGAGGAGGCCGCGCGCACCTACTTCGGTACCAACGCCGCCGACCTGACCTGGTCGCAGTCGGCCCTGCTGGCCGGGATGGTGCAGTCCACCAGCCTTCTCGACCCGTACACCTACCCCGACGCCGCCCTGGCGCGGCGCAACGTCGTGCTCGACACGATGATCCAGAACCTGCCCGACCGCGCCGACGAGCTGCGCGCCGCCAAGACCCGGCCGCTCGGGGTGCTGCCGCAGCCCGACCCGCTGCCCCAGGGCTGCATCGCCGCCGGCGACCGCGGGTTCTTCTGCGAGTACGCGATGCGCTACCTGGCCCAAACCGGCCTGAGCATGGAGGACGTGGCCCGCAACGGCTACCTGATCCGCACCACGCTCGACCCCGAGATCCAGGCCAGCGTCAAGAACGCCATCAGCGACGCCGCCAAACCCACCACCCCCGGCGTGGCCAGCGTGATGAGCGTGATCCTGCCGGGCAAGAACGACCACCGCGTGGTCGCGATGGCCGACAACCGCAGCTACGGACTGGACCTCAATGCCGGGCAAACCGTGCAGCCACAGCCCTTCTCGCTCGTCGGCGACGGCGCCGGCTCGATCTTCAAGGTGTTCACCACCGCCGCTGCGCTGGAGATGGGCCTGGGCATCAGCGCGCAGCTCGACGTGCCCGGGTCGTTCCAGGCCACCGGCCTGGGCGACACCACCGAACGCGGATGTCCCCGCAAGACCTGGTGCGTGCGCAACGTCTCCGGATACGCGGGCCGGCTGAGCGTCACCGATGCGCTGGCGAAATCGCCGAATACCGCGTTCGCGAAACTGATCTCGCAGATCGGGGTGCCCCGCGCGGTCGACATGGCCGTCCGGCTCGGGTTGCGGTCCTACGCCGAACCCGGCACCGCCCGCGTCTACGACCCGGAAAGCAACGAGAGCCTCGCCGATTTCATCAAACGGCAGAACATCGGCTCGTTCACGCTGGGCCCGTTCCAGGTCAACGCCCTCGAGCTGACCAACGTCGCGGCCACGCTGGCCTCGGGCGGCATGTGGTGTCCGCCCAGCCCGATCGACAAGGTCTTCGACCGCGACGGCAACGAGGTCCAGCTGCAGGCGCCGCGCTGCGAGCAGGTGGTCCCCGAAGGGCTCGCCAACACCTTGGCCAACGCGCTCGGCCAGGACCACACCGGCGGAACCGCCACCGGCGCAGCGAGTTCGGTGGGATGGGACCTGCCCATGTCCGGCAAGACCGGCACCACCGAGTCCCACCGTTCGTCGGGGTTCCTCGGCTTCACCAACCGCTACGCCGCTGTGAACTACATCTTCGACGACTCCCCGTCGCCGTCGGGCCTGTGCTCCTATCCGCTGCGCCAGTGCGGCGAGGGAGATCTCTACGGCGGCACGGAACCGGCGCTGACCTGGTACCGGGCGATGAAACCGATCGCCGACGACTTCGGGCCGATCGCGATGCCCCCCACCGAGCCCCGCTACGTCGACGGCGGACCGAACAGCCAGGTGCCCGACGTCTCCGGGCTCAAGCTCGACGAGGCGCGGAAGAAATTGGAGGAGATCGGTTTTCAGGTCGCCGCGCAGCCGACGTCGGTGAACAGCAACTCCTCGAAGGGCGCGGTGGTGGGGACGTCGCCGCGCGGCAAGACGATCCCGGGTTCCATCGTCACGATCATCACCAGCAACGGCATCCCGCCGGTGGTCTACCGGCCGCCGCCACCCCAGATCGTGCCGCCACCGCCCGGGGCGCCGCCGCCCCCGCCGCCCAACGTCATCCAGATCCCGGGGCTGCCACCGATCGGGTTGCCGTTCGGAGCGCCACCCCCACCGCCACCACCGTTTTTTGCGCCGCCTCCGCCGCCGCCTCCACCCCCGCCACCACCGCCGCCGCCACCGCCACCGCCGTGAGGGTGGTGAGGCGACTGAGGGCTCGGGACGAAGTCAGCGCGATGCGCCGTACTCCAGCGCCGGCTCGGCCGAATCCACGCTGCCACCACTGGAGATGGTCAGCTGATCGGGCTGCACGTCGTAGCGCGCACCATCCGAACCGGTGACGACGAAGCCGTCACCGGAGCGCGTGGCGCCGCGGATCTCGCGGTTGGCGCCGTCGCGCAGCCGCTCGCCGCGGTAGTAGAAGTCGCCGTCGGCCGTCTCGCAGATGACCGCCAGCGACAGCGAGGTGCGGATCAGCGCGGCCGGCGTGCTCTGCGAGTCACACCGTGCCGTATGCCCTACGAAGCCTTGCGAATCCGTGCCCGACACCCCTTCCACGGCTGACCTTGTCGTGGTCGTCGGGGTGGCCGGCGACGACGACGGCGACGACGACGGCGGGGCGGCGATCCTCGGCGCCGACGTCCCCGACCCGCCGCCGGTGAACACCAGCACCGCGGCCAACACGAGCGCGGCGGTGAACAGCACGATCGTGGCGACCACCAAGCCGACCTGGCCGCGGCTGAACCGCCGGGCGGGCGGCGGAACAGGAGGCGTCGGCATCGGCGGCGCGGGGGCCGGGTGCACCGCGGAGTACTGCCGCGTCGGCGGCGGGGTGGCCGGGGCGACCGGTGCCGCGCCCGGCGCCCCGTCACCAGCTGCGCCGACGGCCGCCTCGGCCGCGCGGGCCAGCTCGCCGGCCGTGGGGTAGCGCTCGTGAGGCTGCTTGGCCATGCCGCGGGCGACGACGTCGTCGAAGGCCCGGCTGACACCGCGGCGCATGATGCTCGGCCGCGGCGGCGGCGCGAACATGTGCGCGCTCCACACCTGCCGCACGTCGGCTGCCTCGAACGGCGCCCTGCCGGTCAGCGACTCGTACAGCAGGCACGCCAGTGAGTACACGTCAGAGGCGGGGCCGCCGCGGTCCCCGCTGAACCGCTCCGGCGCCATGTAGGCGCTCGACCCGACCACCAGGCCCGTCGACGTCACCGACGCCTCGCCGCCGCCGTGCGCGATACCGAAGTCGACCAGGTACGCGAAGTCGTCCGGGGTCAGCAACACGTTCTCGGGCTTGATGTCCCTGTGGACCAGGCCGTTGGCGTGGGCGGCGTCCAGCGCCGCGGCGACCTGCCGGATGATCGCGACCGCCCGGGCGGGCTGCAGCGCCCCTTCGGCGCGCAGCACCTCCTTGAGGCTGGCGCCGTCGACCAGCCGCATGTCGATGTAGAGGACGCCGTCGATCTCCCCGAAGTCGTGCACCGGGATGACGTGGGGTTCCTGTAGCCGGGCCGCGACCCGGGACTCGCGGCGGAACCGGTCCTGGAAACTGCGGTCGGCGGCCATCTCGGGGCGCAGCAACTTGATGGCAACCATGCGTTCGCGTGCGGTGTCGTAGGCGCGGTACACCTCGCCCATTCCCCCGACCCCGATCACCGACTGCAGCTCGTAGGGCCCGAACCGGGTGCCCAAGCGAGAGCCGCCCTTCGGGGTGCTCAACATGCAATCCTTTCGTCGACCGGCCGCCGATTAGGCTTCCCGATCGCGGCGCCGCCTAACCGGGCGGGGGTCAACAGCGGCTGACCAGCTCCTTCAGCTCGAACTCGAAGCGATCGGCCAGGTCCCACAGATCCCTGACCAGGTTCGGGCACGAGATGATGCCGACGTTGAGCTTGTCGGCGAGCGACATCACGGTGATGTTCAGGCCGGCCCCGTGGAAGATCGGGCCCAGCGGATACAGCGCGGTGACCTCGGCGCCGCAGCTGTACAGCGTGTTCGTCGGCCCGGCGACGTTGGAGATGACGGCGTTGAGGATCGGGGTGCGGCTCAGCGGGGTACGCGACAGCAGGCCCAGCAGCCAGGCGTACCCGGTGCGAGAGATGCTCTGGGCCAGGTCGATCAGCAGGGTCGGCCCCAGCGACCCGCTGTGCTCCTTGGCGTTCTGGTCCGATTCGGCGATCGCCAGCAGCCGGTCCAGCGGGTCGGCGATGTCGGTGTGCAGATTGCAGAACATGCCGGAGAGCTGGTTGCGGCCGGGCCGGCCAGACTGGCCGTGTACCGACGCCGGGACCACCGCGACCAGCGCCTTGTCCGGCAGTTCGTCCCGTTCGGCCAGGAACCCGCGCAGCGCCCCCGCGCACAATGCCATCACGACGTCGTTGACCTTGATGTCGAACCGCTCCTTCACCTCCTTGACGTCGTTGAGGTCCAGCTGGATCAGCGCGATGTTGCGCTCGGAGGTGAGCCGGTCGTTGAAAGGCGTGGTCGGCGCGGAGAACGGCGCCGCCATCGCGGTGCCGGTGAGAGCCCGGTTCACCGTCTTGGCCAGCATTGCCGCGGTCACCGGTATCGCCCGGGTCAGCTGCAGCGGCCGGGTCACGAACCGCACCAGCCCGTCGACGGTGATGCCCAGCGACGACGCGTCACCGGGGCCCTCGACCGGGTCCGGCGGCGCCGCGTCAGGCTCGGCGTCGAGCAACTGGTTGAGCAGGTTGGCCGCAGAGACACCGTCGACGGCGGCGTGGTGCACCTTGATCATCAGCGCGAGGCTGTTCTTCCTCGCGCCGCCCTCGATCACCCACATCTCCCACAGCGGTTTGGTGCGGTCCAGCTGGACGGACGCGATGTGGCCGCACACCTCAGCGAGTTCCTCCCGTCCACCGGGAGCGGGCAGCGCGACCCGGTGGAGGTGGCGGGACAGGTCGAAGTCCTTGTCCTCCACCCAGACCGGGTGATCGAGATTCAGATCGCTGTCGGCCAGCTTCGCCCGGAACTCGGGCACCGCGGGGATGCGCTTGGCCAGCTCGTCGCGGAATCGCTGAAAGCTGTAGCCGCCCGGGACCGTCGAGGTGTCCAGCTCGACGATCGAACACACATGCAGCGGCACGGTGGACGATTCGCTGTACAACAATCCCGCATCAAGCCCACTCAGCCGTTCCATCCCCCCGAGATACCCCCGGTGTGATCTGGATCAAACCGGCGCGTTCTTGCCGCCGCGAACAAGTGCGATCTGTGCCTAAGGCCCGGGCCACGACCGTCAGCGCAATCTCGTGCGTAGGAGGAAACTCGAACCCGTCGACCCGCCTACTCGCCGGCGCCGGTCGGCGGCCACCGGTTCATCGCGGATTCCATTTCGGTCTGGGTGAGTGCGCTGACCGGCAAGCGCTCCTGACCAGGGTGACAGCGCATGCCCTGCAGCAGCACCGCCACATAGCGTCGCCAGAGATCGGCCGACACGTCGCCCGAGTACTCGCTCACCGCGCCCGCCATCAACCCGAGCAGCGGCATGTCCGTCGACGACACCTCAGGCCGCAGATAGCCGTCACGCGCGGCCCGCGTCATCAGTTTCGACACCAACGGTTCGAGCCGGGTACGCCCGGCGTCCACCCGCCCACCGCAGTACGCCCTGCTAAACGCGACCTCGCGCAGACCGCGGTCGGTGGCCGTCATCTCGCACATCTGCCAGACGAACCAGGACAAGCCGTCCCAGGAATCCTCGGCCTGCAGTGCGGACTCGGCCAACACGACGAGCTGGTCGATCCCGTCCTCGAAGATCGCTGCGAACAACGCCTCCCGGGTCGGAAAGCGCCGGTACACCGTGCCGACGCCGAGACCGGCGTGGTGGGCGACCTCGTTGAGCGTGGCCTCCAACCCGCGCGTCGCACACAGCTCGCGGGCGGCCTCGATGATCCGCCGCCGGTTACGCTCGGCGTCCTTGCGCAGGCTCGACGCCCCGGGCGCTGCACTCATGGCGCCGAGTGTACGGACGGCCGCGTCGCCGCCCGGACGTATCGCTGCCACAGTTCGGCCTCCTTGCGCAGACCACGGCAGTGCTTGTCAATCACAAAGCCCAATTTAGTGATGTGCCTTACCAAACCGCGATAACCGGATTGACGCTATCCACTTACCGGCTTAGATTCCCTACGCGATCGCATGCCATCTGGCGGCCCGCGGCGTCTCTCTCTCATCGAAAGGCACGACCTTGCCTGCAGCTGTCATGCGCGCAAAAACTCCCGGGAAGTCGTCGATCGGCCATGCCGATCGCGCGCGGAGCGTGCGGTGATCACCGCGGTCAAGCGGGTCTGGCTGCCCGTCCTGGTGGTGGCCGCGGTCGCGATCGGTGCGTTGAGCGTCTCGCACCTTCGCTCGGTGTTCGGATCCGAGGGCGCGATCGTCACCCCGGTCGACGCGGACACCGCAGAGTCGTTCAACCCCAAGGTCGTCACCTACGAGATCTTCGGTTCCGGCTCGTCGGCCACCATCAACTACGTCGACCTCGACGGTAAGCCGCAGCGCACCGGTCAGGTGAGTCTGCCCTGGTCGCTGACGCTGGAGACGACGCTGCCGTCCGTGATGCCGAACATCATGGCCCAGGGCGACGGTCATTCCATCGGCTGCCGCGTCACCGTCGACGACGAGGTCAAGGACGAAAGGACGGCTGAGGGTCTGAACGCCGCGACCTACTGCCTGGTGAAGGCCGCATGACAGTCACCGACGACGCGCCCACCGACGCCATACCGCCGGCGCGGCACGCGGCCCCCTCGCGCCCGAAGCTCCCGCGCTTCATCCGAACGTTCGCCATCCCGATCGTCCTGGTCTGGATCGGCATCGTCGCGTTCCTCAACACCGCTGTGCCGCAGCTCGAAGAGGTCGGCAAGCTCCGCGCGGTGTCGATGAGCCCCAACGATGCCCCGGCGCTGATCGCGACCAAGCACGTCGGCGACAAGTTCGACGAATACGACACCTCCAGCTCGGTGATGATCGTCGTAGAAGGCGAGGAACCGCTCGGGCCGGACGCGCACACGTTCTACGACGAGGTGGTCCGCGAACTCAACGCCGACACCACCCACGTGCAGCACGTCCAGGACTTCTGGGGTGACACCCTCACCGCGGCCGGCGCCCAGAGCACCGACGGCGAGGCCGCCTACGTGCAGGTCTACATCGCCGGTGACCAGGGCGAGGCGCTGGCCAACGAATCCGTGCAGGCTGTCCGCGACATCGTCGAGGCCAACCAGGCTCCGCCGGGGGTCAAGGCGTACGTCACCGGGCCCGCGGCACTGACCACCGACCAGAACATCGTCGGCGACGCCAGCATGAAAACCATTGAGGGCGTGACGATCGCGATCATCATCGTGATGCTGCTGATCATCTACCGGTCGTTCGTCACGATGCTCGTCACCATGACGATGGTGTTCATCGGGCTCTTCTCCGCCCGGGGCATCGTCTCCTTCCTCGGCTACCACGAGGTTTTCGGGCTCACCACCTTCGCGACCAGCATGGTGGTGACGCTGGCGATCGCCGCCGCCACCGATTACGCGATCTTCCTGATCGGCCGCTATCAGGAAGCCCGGCGGTCGGGGATGGACCGCGAATCGGCCTACTACGACATGTTCCACGGCACCGCCCACGTGGTCCTCGCCTCGGGAATGACGATCGCCGGCGCGACCGCCTGCCTGCACTTCACCCGCCTGCCGTATTTCCAGAGCATGGGATTCCCGCTGGCGATCGGCATGACGATCGTGGTGGCCGCCGCACTGACCCTCGGTCCGGCGCTGATCTCGATCGTCACCCGATTCGGAAAAGTACTGGAGCCCAAGGGCAACGGCCGCGCCCGCGGCTGGCGCCGGCTCGGCGCGGCGACGGTCCGCTGGCCGGGCGCCATCCTGGTGATGGGGATGGTGCTGTGCCTGGTGGGCCTGCTGGCCCTGCCCGGCTATCACACCACCTACAACGACCGGATCTACCTGCCCGACGACGTGCCCGCCAACGTCGGATACGCGGCGGCCGACCGGCATTTCTCCGACGCCAAGATGAACCCCGACCTGGTGATGGTCGAATCCGATCACGACATGCGCAACCCGGCGGACTTCCTGGTGATCGACAAGATCGCCAAGGCACTGGTCCGGGTGCACGGCATCGCGTCGGTCACCACGATCACCCGCCCGGACGGCAAACCGATCAAGCACGCATCGCTGGCCTACACCCTCGGCCAAAGCGGCACCGGCCAGCTGTTGAACAACGACTTCCAGCAGACCGTGCTGGAGAACACGCTGCAGCAGGCCAACGAGATGCAGGTGACCATCGACTCAATGGAGCAGATGCAGCGCATCACCCTGGAACTGGCCGACGTCAGCCGCCGGATGGCCGACAAGATGAACGACACGTCGGTGAACCTGACCGAAGTACGGGACCACCTGGCCGATTTCGACGATCAGTTCCGCCCGCTGCGCAACTACTTCTACTGGGAACCGCACTGCTACAACATCCCGATGTGCTGGGCGCTGCGCTCGATCTTCGACAGCCTCGACGGCATCGGCACGATGGCCGACGACTTCACCGAACTCGTTCCCGACATCGAGCGCATGGCGCAGCTGACCCCGCAGATGGCGGCGCTCATGCCCGCGATGATCCAGACGATGAAGAACCAGAAGCAGATCATGCTGAACCAGTACCAGGCTCAGAAGATGCAGCAGGATCAGAACATCGCCATGCAGGAGGACAGCACGGCGATGGGCGAGGCGTTCGACACCGCCCGCAACGACGACACCTTCTACCTGCCGCCGGAGGCCTTCCAGACCGCCGACTTCCAGCGCGGCATCAAGCTGTTCATGTCACCGGACGGAAAAGCGGTGCGCTTCACCGTGTTCCACCAAGGTGACCCGCTGACCGAGGACGGCACCGCCCACATCGAACCGCTGCGCATCGCCGCGGCGGACGCCATCAAGGGCACCCCGCTGGAGGGGTCCACCGTCTACGTCGGCGGCAGCGCGGCGATGTACAAGGACATGCAACAGGGCGCCGACTACGACCTGCTGATCGCCGCCGTCGCGTCGCTGATCCTGATCTTCCTGATCATGGTGATCCTCACCAGAGCCGTTGCGGCAGCGGCCGTCATCGTCGGCACCGTGGTCCTCAGCCTGGGCACGTCCTTCGGTCTGTCAGTGCTGATCTGGCAGCACATCATCGGCATCCCGCTCAGCTGGATGGTCCTGCCGATGTCGGTGATCGTGCTGCTCGCCGTCGGCGCCGACTACAACCTGCTGCTGGTGTCGCGCATGAAGGAGGAGATCCATGCCGGGCTGAACACCGGGATCATCCGGTCCATGGCCGGCACCGGATCCGTCGTCACCGCAGCGGGATTCGTGTTCGCCTTCACGATGATCGGCATGGTCGTCAGCGACATGATCACGATCGGGCAGGTGGGCACCACCATCGGTCTGGGCCTGCTGTTCGACACCCTGGTCGTACGTTCGCTGATGACACCGTCGATCGCCGCCCTGATGGGCAAGTGGTTCTGGTGGCCGACCCATGTCCGTCCCCGCCCGAAGCCGAAGCCGTGGCCGCGGGTCGAGCCGGTCACCGAGGAGGCGACGGCCTGAGGTGACCCGGTGGCACCGGACCGTGGCTAAGCCGTGGCCGCGGTCCGGTCCGGCAGTGCCAGTCGGTGGATGGTCCGCAACGTCGAAGCGTACTGGTGGGCCAGCGAACCCGTGAGGTAGGGCAGGTCGTACTTCTCGCACAACGGCCGCACCCGTGCGGCGATCTCGGCGAGGCGGTTGCTCGGCAGGTCCGGAAACAGATGGTGTTCGATCTGGTAGCAGAGGTTGCCGCTGGCGAACCCGAGCAGCCGACCGGCCCTGAAGTTGGCCGTGCCCAGCATCTGCCGCAGATACCACTGGGCCCTGGTCTCGGTCTCCAGCACCTCCGGCAGGAACTTCTGTGTGCCATCGGGGAAGTGCCCACAGAAGATCACCACATACGCCCACAGGTTGCGCAGCAGGTTGGCGACCGCGTTCGCTCGCAGGGTCCGGCGCCAGCGCTTGAGGCTCAGCCCCGGCCACAGGACATAATCTTTGACGCCCTGGCGGGCGACCTTACGCACCACCGTCTTCATCTGCGCGATCTTCTCGGGCCGGGTGCGGCCCTCGATACCGTGCAGCGCGATGCCCCATTCGAACCCCAGCGCCAGGATCAGGTTCTGCAGCGGCTGCAGCAGGTGCCCCTTGGTCCACGGTTGGTCAGACGTCACCCGCATCACGCCGAAGCCGAGGTCGTCGTCTTCGCCCAGCACATTGGTGAACACATGGTGGCGGTAGTTGTGCGACGACCTCCACTGGGACGAGACCGCAACCATGTCCCACTCCCAGGTGCTGGAGTGGATCTCCGGGTCGTTCATCCAATCCCACTGGCCGTGGCTGACGTTGTGGCCGATCTCCATGTTCTCCACACTCTTCGCGAAGCCCAGCGCCGCGGTGCCCACGGCCCAGGCGGCCTTCGACCGGGTGGCAGCGATGAGCACGCGGGCTGCGACGTCGAGTGAGCGCTGGAACAGGATGGTGCGCCGGATGTAGTTGGCGTCCCGGGTTCCGAGCGACTCCTCGATGTCGCTGCGGATCAGATCGAGTTCGCGCCCGAGACCGTCGATGTCTTCGGGGCTCAGATGGGTGTAACGGGCGATATCAGTGATGGCCATGCGGTCCTAAGAAGTCGGTCCAGCCGAAGGGCGTGGCGACAGACCCTGAAACCGAAAATGTGCGACAACCGGTCGAGCGAGACAATGCATCACATCGGCGGGTTTGTCCCAGCCTACCCCGAAAGAACGCCGGACCTACCACTGCGGGGACACGGGCTCCTCGGCGAGCTCGGCCAACAGGTCGGCAAGCGGTACCGTGGCGACGCCGATGGCGCTGTCACAGATGCCGAACGGGATCACCAAAGTCCCCGCGTGGACGAGTGCACCGCACGAGTAGACGACATTGGGCACATACCCGTCCTGCTCGTCACTGGAAGGCGTCAGCAAGGGCCGGCGCAGACGACCGATCATCCGCGTCGGATCGTCGAGGTCGAGCAGGATGGCACCGATGCTGTAGGTGCGCATCGGCCCGACTCCATGGGTCAGTACCAGCCAGCCCTCGTCGGTTTCGATGGGCGGCCCGCAGTTTCCGAGTTGCAACGTCTCCCAGGCCTCGATCGGCTGCTGACACGGCGACGCCGTAGGCCAGACCGACAGATGGTCGGCGAACGCGACGGTGTTGGTCTCGCGGTCCGACCGTGACATGGCGGCGTACCGCCCGTTGATCCTTCGCGGGAACAGCGCCAGGCCCTTGTTGGCGGCGGCGGGCCCGACCAGCGGCGTGGAGGTGAACGTCTGAAAATCCGTGGTCTCGAGCAGCTGCTGACTGATGTGCGATCCGCTGTAGGCGGTGTAGGTGGCGTAGTAGGTGAACGAGCCGTCGTCATCGACGAAGCGGACGAAGCGCGCGTCCTCCATGCCGGCCTGCTCGGCTTCCATGGCCGGCCACAGCACCCGTTCGGAAAGCGCGCCCGCACTGTCGAATTCGACAGCGTAGCAGCGGGACGCGATACCGCGGATCGTCGCGATCGTGTCTTCGGCGTGTCCGCGGGTGCTCAGGTGGGCACCCAGCCTGTCGAGGCGCTCGTCCAGATCGGATCTGGTGAACAGTGCACCGAGAGCGTCGAACACGTAATCTGCCACCTCGCCTGCCTGGTCGTGGCGGTCGAGCTCGGCCCGGAAGAACGCCGCGTCCAGCAGGGTGGACTCGATGCGTCCGGTGGAGGCGAACGGAGCGGGTTCGTCGACGGTGGCGCGACCCGCCGCGTCGACGACACCGGTTCGGAAGCCGATGGTGGAACGGTGGCCCTCCCCGATCCCGCGCACGCTCATCACGAACTTCAGGTTTCCCTCGGCGATGCCGGACTGGTCGGGGTGAGCGACGATGCTCGGATTGCACAGCGCCGCGCCCTCGATCGCATATTCGTTGGTGAATGTCGCGCCCAGCAATAACATTCGCGAATCGCTGAGCTCACGGTGCGGATCCAGGCGGTCGGCGAGCTCGTCGGCATGGCTGCGCCACGTTCCCTCCAGGTCGCGATGACGGTCCGCAAACCGGGTCAGCACATCGTGCAGCGTCGCCTGGACGTCCTCGTCGCTCAACGCGAGGATCCTGGACAGCACCAGGCCGGCTCGTGACTCCTGGTGCTCGAAGCCTTCCTGGCCGGGCACGAACAGATGCGTGACCACTCGGCGGGGGTCCGCCGCAACCCGCTGCGGGCTACGGGTCACCAGTTCCGCGCGCGTCGACGTCATTGTGGGACAGGCGAGAATCTCCGCGCCTGCTGCATCACCGACAAAGCGGCCAAGGTCGATTCCGCGCCCTGGTTCAGATTCACCCGGTCAACGTGCAATCCGTCGTAACCACCACCGGTGTCGGGATCCCACATCGGCAGGCCCAGGTCGTTGTCACCCGCAAACCACGCCGCAGCCGAGGCGATGGCCTCGGGCCACAGTGCGCGCGGATCGATGACGGCGGCGCGCGCGCACGCATCGGCGAGGCTGGCCACCTCAATCGGTTGCTGGTCGAACGCGGGCTGTGCGTCGCCCGGTCCACGCCCGCTGACGGGGGTGGGCGAGAGGTGCCCGTCGATCGTCTCGACGGTCAGCAGCCACTCCACCAGGTCGAGCCCGCGTTGACGCAACGCCGCGTCGTCCAGAGCCACCCCGGCGGCGATCATCGCCTCGGCCAGCACAGCGTTCGCATAGGTGAGACGCGGTTCAGGCCAGGGCCATTCGGGATTGCCGGTCGGCTCACCGAGAGAACCGGCGTAGTCGGTCAGGAGTCTGTGTGCCTGGGCATTCCCCGGGGTGACGGCGAGGAGCTCTGCGGCGCCGATCGCAGCGAAGGCCATCGCCCGCGGGTGCGGTGACCTGGTCTGGGCAGCTCGTTCGAACTGGATCGTCGCCAGCCGGCGCACCATGCTGACGTCGCTGTGGGCGGCGGCGGTGCCGAGACCCCAGACCATGCGACCCCAGTGGTCGTCGGTGTTCGGGGTGTCTGTCCAGTGACCCCCGACGTTCAACCGGTTGCGGCAGGTGCCGTCGTGGGACTGGGCGTCGTTGAGGAACATCAGGGCTTTGCCTGCCAGGCCGTTCAGCTCACCCGTCGAGTGGGGCTCCCGAGTGGCGACGATGAGCACCCTGGCCATGTCGTCGGTGCAGTAGCCGTGCTCGCGCCGCGGCTCGGCCAGGTCGGCATGCTCGAAAGTGGCGCGATGATCGGTCATTCGCAGCAGATGGGTGAAAACGGGCTGTGCCACAACGTCGGTCATGCAGCGGCCAGCCGTGCCGCGACCAGGCGTTGCGCCAGGCCGACATACGCCTTGGCCACGACGGGCCAGGCCATCGCCGGCGCCAGTCCGCGCGCCTCGGAGGCCATGGTGCCTGCGGCGCGCGGGTCGGTCAGTGTCCGTCGCAGGGCTGTCGCCAGTGCGTCGGGATCGTCGTGCGCCACCACAGTGCCCGCGCCGCTGCAGAGCAGTTCGACGGCGTGCGGGAACGCGGTGGCGACGATGGGTCGCCCGCTGGCGACGGAGTCCACCAGCACACCGGACGTGACCTGGTCTTTGGAGTCGTAGGGCAGGACCACCACCGACGCGGACTGCATGAGTTCGGTCAGCTGCGCCGGAGTGCGATACGCGGAGTCGAAGGACACGGCGTCGCCGACCCCGAGACGCTGCGCGCGGGCGATGAGGCCCTCGCGGTACTCCTCACCCTGGGCGGCGAGCACCTTCGGATGGGTGCGGCCCGCGACCAGATACCGCGGCCGCTGCGGCAGATCCTTCAGCAACGGCATGGCGTCGATGACGCGCTCGATGCCCTTGCCCGGGCCGAGTAAACCCCAGGTCAGGATCACCGGCCGGCCGCCCCGCTTCGCCGCGACAGCCGTGGGCAACGCCGCGCCGTGCGGGATGATGCTCACCTTGCGGCCGTCGACGGTGAAGCCGGCGCGCAGGCGTGAGCGGGCCGCCTCGGTCATCACGACCACTTGATCGGCGAGTTCGAGGACCGCGTTGAGCACCGAGAGCTGGTGCGGCGTCGGATCTTTGAGGACGGTGTGCGCGACCACGATCGACGGGACGGTGAGCTTCTTCATGACCTCGACAATCTCGTCACCGTCGGGTCCGCCGTAGATGCCGTACTCGTGCTGGACGACGGCGACATCGCTCCTGTTGAGCGCCTGTGCCGCGGCCGCGACGGAGGCCGCCGAACCGTTGACGAGCTCTGCCACGACGGCATTCGCTGTTGAGGAGGGCCCGTCCGCGATGCGCACGACCTCGACGTCGACACCGCGCGCGGACAGACCGGCGCCGAGCGCGGCGCTGAAGGTTGCCAGCCCACAGACTGTCGGCGCGTAGGTACTCAGGATGCCGAATCTCGGTACGTAGGAAAAACTTTGCATCCCGAACGGCGCGGACAAATGGTTGACTAACGTTGGAGCATTCAAGATTATCCCGACTTAGGGCTATTGCCACCGGCGTGACCGGCGTAGGTGAAGACTCGGGGGATCAGCGCACAAGCGCAGAAACTGATCTCAACCGGACTGCTGGGATCACCAGCTGATTCGAGTCTACGCCTCGAGGCCCATAAGGACCGGGTTAAGGGTTTAATGCACTACACCGGACTCGGTCACGCTACGGTCTAGCCAGGTTGATCCTCCAGCCTCCCGGTCACGTCACGACGGCGATCACATCCCCGTCGAACCTAATTCGACGTCAGCCGGCATGTCACGGTGTGCTAGACACGCGGGAGTCCGGTATCGAGACGCTCACAGTTATGTCCCGAACCCGGCGCGCTTACGCCGTCACCGACTGCACTGCTCGTACAGTCGGTACGTCCGACATCGCGTCTCCCTCGCATCACCCGACAGCACAGCCCTTTTGAGGAGGGCCGTGCATTCACCTCACCAGCGCGTGCGCGCTACTGCGATAAAGGGCTGCCTATGAGCCGATTCACCGAAACCATGTACGCCAACGCCCACCGCAGCACCAAGGGCTTCAACACCGGCGAGCCGCACTCGCCGGTGCGGCATTCCTGGGAGGAGGTCCACCAGCGTGCCCGCAGAATCGCCGGCGGTCTGGCTGCCGCCGGCGTTGGCCCCGGGGACGCGGTGGCGATGCTGGCCGGTGCTCCCGTGGAGATCGCCCCGGCGGCCCAGGGCGTCTGGATGCGGGGCGCCAGCGTGACCATGCTGCATCAACCCACCCCTCGCACCGACCTGGTGCGCTGGGCCGAGGAGACCACCGCCGTCATCACCATGATCGCCGCGAAGGCCGTCGTCGTCTCTGATCCGTTCATGGCCGCCGCCCCCGTGCTGTCGGGCTCGGGCATGACCGTGCTGACCATCGCCGACCTGCTCGCCGAAGATCCGATCGACCCCGTCGACACCGACGACGACGACATCGCCCTGATGCAGTTGACCAGCGGCTCCACCGGCTCCCCCAAGGCCGTCCAGATCAGCCACGCCAACATCGTCGCCAACGCCGACGCGATGACCGCCGGCTGCGACTTCGACATCGACACCGACGTGATCGTCAGCTGGCTGCCCTGCTTCCACGACATGGGCATGACCGGCTACCTGACGGTGCCGATGTACTTCGGCGCCGAACTGGTCAAGGCCACACCCATGGATTTTCTCAACGATATCTTGTTGTGGCCCAGGCTGATTCACAAGTACCGCGGCACGATGACCGCTGCGCCGAACTTCGCGTACAACCTGCTGGCGCGGCGGCTGCGCCGACAGGCCACCCCCGGGGAATTCGACCTGTCGTCGCTACGGTGGGCGCTGTCGGGCGCCGAGCAGGTCGACCCTGACGATGTGGAGGATCTCTGCGCCGCCGGCGCCCCCTTCGGCCTCGACCCGGGAGCGGTCATCCCCGCCTACGGCATGGCCGAGACCACGGTCGCGGTGTCGTTCTCCGCATGCGGGGGCGGCATGGTCGTCGACGAGGTGGACGCCGACCTGCTCGCCGTCCTGCACCGGGCGGTACCGACGACCAAGGGCCACACCCGCCGCCTGGTGAGCCTGGGCCTGGCCCCTGCACGGGCTGGAGCTTCGTGTCGTCGACGAGGACGGCGCCGAGCTGCCCGCCCGCGGTGTGGGCGTCATCGAGGTACGGGGGGAACCGGTCACCAGGGGGTACACCACGGTCGCCGGGTTCATCGCCGCCCAGGACGAGCGTGGCTGGTACGACACCGGCGACATCGGCTACCTCACCGAGGACGGCAACGTCGTGGTGTGCGGTCGCCTCAAGGACGTCATCATCATGGCCGGCCGCAACATCTACCCCACCGACATCGAACGGGCCGCCGGCCGCGTCGACGGCGTACGTCCCGGGTGCGCCGTCGCGGTGCGACTGGACGCGGGCCGCTCACGCGAGACGTTCGCAGTTGCTGTCGAATGCAAGGACTATGCCGACGAAACACAGCTGCGGCGTGTCGAACGGCAGGTCGCCCACGAGGTGTTCGCCGAGGTCGACGTGCGGCCGCGCAACGTGGTGGTGCTGGCGCCCGGAACGATCCCGAAGACACCGTCGGGAAAGCTGCGGCGCGCGCATGCGCTCTCGCTGGTGAGCTGAAGCGAGTACCCTCCACGAACATAGATGGCTGATTTCGACGCACAGCCCGGCCGGGCCACCCCGTCAGATCTGTCGGCTACGCAGCGCGAAGCCGACGAGATGGACCTGCGCGCGGGACTGACCGGCGTCGCGGGACTCGTCGCCGACGCCCGCCCCGTCGGGCAACTGCTGGGCGACGTCGCGGAGTTCGCCGCGCACGCCATTCCCGGCGTCGACGGCGTGAGCATCGCGTTGCTGCAGCCGGAACTCGATGGACCACAGATCCAGATGTTCTCGGCCACGGCGGACTTCGTCGCCGAGATCGACGGTGTCCAGTACGAAATCCTGCACGAGGGGCCCTGCATCACCGCGATGCGGACCGGCCGGGCCGCCGTCAGCGGCTCGCTCGGTAGTGACGACCGCTGGCTGCACTTCGGCGGCAGGGTGGCGCGCATGGGGGTGCACTCGGCGCTGTCGCTGCCCTTGGTCGTCGGCGAGACGGTGGTGGGCGCGGTCAACTCCTATGCCCGTGCCCGGGACGCGTTCGGTGACCACGCCGTGGAGTTGGGTTCGCGCTTCGCCGCGTCGGCCTCGGTGTCGGTGTACAACGCGCAACTGCTCGCAGGTGCGCGGGAGCGGACCGAACGGCTGCAACGGGCGTTGGGTAGCCGTGCGGTGATCGACCAGGCTATCGGGATTCTCCGCAGCCGCTCGGGGGCGACCGCGGAGGAGGCGTTCGACCGGCTCAAGCGGCTGAGCCAGGCCGACAACGTCAAACTCGTCGTCGTGGCCGAGCAGCTGGTGAACGAGGCCGTGCGCCGCGCCCGGGCCAGGAACGGCCGTTAACCGTCGGCCTCGCCGGCGAAGGCGAGGATTGCCGCGACCAGCACGGGGCGGGAATGGCGGTCGGTCATCAACCGGCGCGCGACCTCGGTCAGGTGTTCGCCGTTGGCCCGCGAGTAACCCCGCAGAACTTTGAATGCATCCTCGACGGAGATGTCGAGGAGTTCCCGCAGGAAGCCCTTCGCCTGCTCCACCACGATGCGGCTGGCGAAGGCGTTGCGCAGCTGCGGAATTATCGTCGTCGGTGTCGGCGCCCGCTCCTGCAGGATCGTGACACATGCGATGTGAGCCAGTGTCTGGGCGATCAGCCGGTCACCGTCGGTGAGCTCGCCGGCAGTCGCGCCGAACAGGCCCAGGGCGCCCAGGGTTTCGCCGGCCGCCCGCATCGGCACCGCATGCACCGAGGCGAACCCACCGTTGAGCGCGGCGGGAACGAACTTCGGCCACCGGCCGGAAGCAACCTGCAGGTCGGCCACTGAAACCGGTTCACCCGAGGCATAGGAATCCAGACACGGGCCCTCGTGAGCCTGCAGCTGGAACAACTCCAGCTCCCGGGCCTGCTCGGACGTCGCCGCCATCAGGTTGAGCTTGCCGAACGAATCGGCGAACAGAAACCCCGCCGCCGCCACATCGAGCAGTTCGGCGCAGCGTTCAGTCAGCTCGGTGAGCAGGTCCACCACGTCGAAGTCGAGGAGCAGGCGATCCACGAAGGACACCACCGCGTCCAGCACCTGCGTCTCTCGCACGTTCTCAGTCACGACGCCCTCCTCGCTGGGGTTCGCGGATGTACATCAGCCGGCCTCCAACTTCAGTGTGCGCTCGAGAATGTCGCGGGCGACGTCGGTGGCCGCCCGGCCGCTCGAGTAGGCGTAGGCGCGTAACCGAACCAGCGCCTCCGCCGGCTCCACTTCCAGCTGGGCGACGAGCATGCCGGTGGCCTGGCTGACGTCGGCGCGGGAGAGCGCGTTGAGCTCTGCCCAGGCGCTACTACCGGGGTCGCTGGCCGCGGCCTGCATGTCGACGTCGAGCAGATCCAGTAGCGGAACACCGGCCAACTCGGCGGCGGCGGCCGCGCCGCCCAGTTGAGCCGAGGTCAGGGGCCCGGGTTCTGCCCGGAACAGATCCAGCGCGCCGACGTACTCGCCGGCCACCACGACGGGCATGGCGCTGATGCCGCGGATCTGCATATCGAGCATCGCGGGTCCGTAGATCGGCCAGCGCCTGCCTGCGGTGTCACCGAGATCCTCCACCAGCACCGGGGACCGGTTGGTCACCGAGTCCAGGCACGGCCCCTCCCCGACGGTGAACTGCAACTCGTCGTACTCCCTGGCCCGTGTGCCGCTCGATCCGAGAGTCCCGGTGTTGGTGCCGTCGAACACCAATGAGATGGCCGCCGCGTCGACGTCGAGGAGCGTCACGCACGCCTCACACAGCCGGTCGGCCGCATCGACTCCACGGCAGCCGCTGACGGCTTCGAGTAACTGCTCGGCGATCGACGCGTTCAACGCAAACGCACCCGGGCCGAGCCCGAAGCCATTCGTCGTCGCCGAACCTCGTACATGCCTGGCGCCTTTCCTGAGCGAAAGTCCCACCGGGGCGGCGGGCGCGACGTCAGGTCAGTGGCGGGCCCCGCCGGTCAACGCATCTGTTCCGGTATCGAATTCAGCGCGCGCAGGACATGCACAGCCAGTTCGTCTGCCGCGTTGCCGCTGAGTTTGGAGTTGTCCTTGATGGCGTGCGAGACCAGCTCGACACGCCTGTCGTAGGGAGTCCGGAATGATTGTGGCGAAGCCAATGTGATTTCCTTTTGAAGTCAGGCGAATTCACTCGCAATCGAGCTGCCCGATACCTGCCAACCCTACGCTGCTCTCGCTCCGGTCGAGCGGCTATGACAATCCTGCCGTCGCGCCGGCCAGGTCAGGCGGCTTGCCGCCGCCGGCGGGCGTTCCTGCGCAGCGCGGCGCGCAATCCGCTCCCTGAGCCGGGCACACCGGCGAATTTCTTCTCCGACGCGGTCTCTGGTGCATCGTCGCTCGTGGCGGTGAGGAGCCAGTCGGGCAACGCCAACTTGTGAATGGTGCGCAGCGTCAGAAAGTACTGGCGCACAAGTGAACCGGTGGTGTACGGCAGGCCGTACTTGTCGCAGATCGCCCGCACCCGGACCGCGATCTCGGCGTAATGGTTGCTCGGCAGATCAGGGAACAGGTGATGCTCGATCTGATAGCAGAGATTGCCGCTCGCGAAGGCCAGCACGCGGCCCGCCTTGAAGTTCGCGGCACCGAGGATCTGCCGGAGATACCACTCGCCCTTGGACTCCTGCTCGATGACACTCGGTGCGAATTTCTCGGCTCCATCGGGGAAATGGCCGCAGAAGATCACCACGTAGGCCCACAGGTTGCGCGCGAGGTTGGCCACCACGTTGGCCAGTAGCGTCCTGCGCCACTGGGTGACGCTCATCGCCGGGAAGACCACATAGTCTTTGACCACCTGCCGGGCGATCTTGCGCCCCAGCGACGCTCTGACCTCCGCCAGCCGAACAGTGTCCGGCAGCACGCGATCACGCTCGGAGTGCACGCCGTGCAGCGCGATACCCCACTCGAAGATCACGGCCAGCAGCACGTTCCGCAGCGGCTGCATCAGGTGGACGGGCTGCCACGGCTCGTCCCGGGAGACGCGCATGATGCCGAACCCGAGATCGTCGTCGACGCCCACGATGTTGGTCATCACATGGTGGCGGTAGTTGTGGGAGTACCTCCACTGCGAGGAGACCGCGACCATGTCCCACTCCCACGTGGTGGAGTGGATCTCCGGATCGTTCATCCAGTCCCACTGACCGTGGCACACGTTGTGCCCGATCTCCATGTTCTCCACGCTCTTGGCGACGGCCAGCGCGGCGGTGCCGGCCAGCCAGCCGGTCCGGGAACGACTGCAGGCCACCGTCACCCGCGCGATTATCTCGAGCGCACGCTGGAACCGGATCGTGTTCCGGATGTAGGCCGCATCGCGTTCCCCCAGCGACGCCTCGACATCGCGGCGGATCTCATCGAGCTCCTGCCCGAGGGCTTCGATGTCGTCTCCACTGAGATGTGCGTACGCAGCGAGATCGGCGATTGCCAATTTAGGTGTCCTGCCGATCCTTGGTGGTGGGTGAAGCGGCTGGGCTGTGCGATGAACCCGTTATTGCGGACCACATACGGCACCCCGACGGGTGACCGCAGCGCGTCGGCGTCCCTCAGCCTAATAAGGACGGGCGGATGCGTCAACGCCTCTCGCGGACGCCCCGGCTGCAATATCAGAAGTCGCCCGGAAGAACAACTTTCGCGGCGGCCTCCGGCCTGGGCTCAGACCCTGGCCCGGCGCGCCGCCAGCAGACGGCCGGCCAACTGCAGGTAGCTGTCGGCCACCACCGGCCATGCCATCGCCGGAGCCAGTTGCCGCGCCTCCGCGGCCATCGTCCCCGCCAGTCGCGGCTGGGTCAGCACCGTCCGCAGCGCGGATGCCATCGCGTCGGGATCGTCGTGGGGAACGAGGATGCCCGCACCGTCGCGCAGCATCTCCACCGCGTGCGGGAACGCGGTGGCGACCACCGGTCGCCCACTGGCGACCGCATCGACCAGGGCCGCGGAGGTGACCTGGTCGGTGGAGTCGTAGGGCAGCACGATCACCGCAGCGGATTGCAGCAGCGCTGCCAGCGATGCCCGGTCGTGGTAGCGGTCGTCGAAGGACACCGAGTCGGCGACGCCGTTGCGGCGGGCCTGCTCGATCAGCGCCTCGCGGTAGGCCTCGCCGTCGCGCGCCAGCACCTCCGGACGCGTCCGGCCCACCACGAGATACCGGGGGCGACCGGCCACGCTCTGCAGCGAGGCCATCGCATCGATGACGCGCTCGACGCCTTTCCCGGGTCCCATCATGCCGAACGTCAGGATGATCGGCCTGCTGCCGCGCTTGGCCCTCGGCCCCTTGGGAAGAACAGCGCCGTGCGGGATCTTGACGACCTTGTGGCGGTCCACGCCGTACTCACTGCACAGCCGTTCGCGTGCCACCTCGGACATCACCACCATCTGCCCGGTGGTGGCAGCCAGCCGCTCGATGACCCAACGCTGGTGTGGTGCCGGGTTTTTCAGAACGGAGTGGGCGATGGTCACCGTAGGAACGCGGAGCCCCTCGACGATCTCGAGCACGTCGTCGCCGTGCGCGCCCCCATAGAGTCCGTGCTCGTGCTGGACCACGACGACGTCGTTCTGGTTGAGCATTTCCACACAGTCGGCAGCCGAGCCGGCAGAGCCGTTGACCAGCTCACCGACCACCCCGGCGCCGGTCGACGGCGCGCTGTCGGCGACCCGGATGACGTCGACCTCGGACCCGCGGGCGCGCAACGCGTCGGACAGCGACGCACTGTAGTTCGCGAGCCCTCCCTGCGTGGGAGGGTAGGCGCCGAGGAGACCGAACTTGGCCTTGCCGGACGGCGTTCGCCCCGATGGCGGGTAAAGAGAATCAAAGGCGGACAGAGCGTTCAAGACAATCCAGACGTACGGTGGTTCCGGCGCGGCGGAGTGAGCGGTTGCTCGTCGAGATCAGCAGCGGTCGGCTGGACCTCCCAGACCGGCTGGGTTCCCAATGCTCCCAGGTTACACCCGACGGAGCCCTCCGGCTGGAGTAGGGTCGGGCTATCGGGACCACTCAGGGCCTCTGATGAAGGGCCAACAATGTCCGATAAATCTCCCCGTCAGGGGATGACGAAAAAGTCCGGCAAGTCTCTCAAAGAGAAGCGCGCCGACAAGCACGCGAAGTCGGCAGCCAAAACCTCGGCCGCCGATTCGATCCAGGACGCCAAGAAGCGCTGACCTGAGGTACCGTCGCGCTCACTTCCATGACGTCAGTTCTGGAGGTGGGCGTGCGGCTCAGCGCCCAGCCCTCGGGCCTGCGTGTATCGGATATCGAGATCGCCGATGCGGTAACCGGTTTCGGGGTGGGCGCGGCGGGTGACGTTCTGCACCGGGCCGTGAAACGTTGCCTCCGGCCGGCCGTAAACCCGTTGAGCATCACGATGTTTCGACGCGCACTCAGTGAGCTGCCGGCGTGAGCAGCATGTCCACCGTGGTGGCGTCGTCGGGGGCGGCCGCGGCCATCAGCACCGCATGCGCGTGGTCGCTGTCGGTGTGCGCGGGAACGACGAGCAGCACGATCGATGCTCCCCGCGAGTCGACGACGCCGACGGTGCTGGCCGGCTGGCGGTCGTAGCCGTCGAGCCTGATCAACTGATCGTCCACGACCAGCTTCCGCGGGGCGGTCGCCCACTCGGAGCGCTTGTAGGTCACCCGGGAGACGGCGCCGAGCCGGACCGACAGCACCGCGAGCAGATCCGGCAGCTCCGCGGCGAGATCGTCACTGTGCGGCCACCAGGCTCCGTCGACGAATCCGGTGATGGGGGACTTCCGCTTGAGTCGTAGCCGCGGGGTGTTCTGGGGTCCGTTGTGGGGCTGGCCGAAGCCGGCGCCCCTGTCATGTTGCGCCATGTGGCATCCCGACTGGGCCGGCGTGCTGACCCGATTTGATCCGGCGACGACGCGATCTGAAAAGAGCCGCGTACGACATTCCGCCGATGGCCCTACTGTACCCGGGCCACCACCCCGGAAATACCAATCGGCAAACGGCGTCGAGCTACGCCGCGGCCACGGCGTCCTGAGCCGCGGCGGCCACCACCGTGGGCAACCTGACGGACATGCCCTCCACGGTCACCCTGCCCCAGGAGTAGAAGTTCAGGAACGAGAACGTCGAGGTGACCACCTGCACGGTCACCGACTGGCCGGGCTTCAGCGTATGGGCCACCTGCTCCAGGGATACCGTGATTGTGCGCGACTGCCCGTCCAGCTCGACCGGGATCGGGGTGGCCAGATTGCCGAGCACCAACCCGGTTTCGTCGTCGACGATCTGGGCGTAGACGTGCCTGGCCGTGCCGGTCCCGGAGTAGGTCAGCGTCAGCTCCGGTGCGCCCACGATGTGGGTGTCCTCGGTGACGTCGGGCACGTGCAGGTTCGCCGCGTTCAACGCCGGGGCCGCCGAGGGCAATCCGACCAGGGTGCGCACCAACCCGCGCAACAGGATCGCCGGGTTCGGGCCCGAACCGCCGATGAACGGCACGAACGGCAGGGTCTTGGGGTCCGTGGTGGTCGCCTCGACCGGCGCACCGGCGGATCCCACCGGGTACGTCGGTGACGAGTACCACTGGCCGCGCTGGTCCACCCACTCGAATTGCGGTCCGGGATCGACGGATTCGTTGCCCTTGACGTAGCGGTCCAGCCACTGAAGGGTCTCGCCCCACACCTTGCGGCCGTCGTTGAAGCTGCTCAGACAGGCACCGTGACCGCCGCAGTACCACAGCACCTTCGTCGTGGTGCCGTTGGCGATCAGCTCCATCGCGTTCCGGTGCGCCTGATCCAGTGTGAACAAGGTGTCCACGGTGCCCTGGATCAACAGTGCCGGAATCTTGATGTCCGCCAACTGATCCTGATAGCCGAAGCTCTCCACCAGCGCGATGTCGGCGGGGTCGGCGTAGCCGAACAGCACACCGGCGATCGCCACCGGGAAGATCCGCGGATGCTCGCGGGCCAGCGTCAACGCCAGCACGGTCGGCAGCAGCGTGCCCCAGCCACTGTTGACGGCCTGGCGCGGGAACAGCACGTCCACCAGGTTGTTCCACGCGATGGTCGGCACGATCGCATCGATACGTCGATCGATTGCCGCAGCGGCCAATTGGATGCCGCCACCGTAGGACGCGCCGACCATGCCGATCTTCGGGTCGCCGTCGACCTTCTCGACTGCGTCCACCGTGGAGAGCCAGCTGATGATGTGGGAGATGTCGCGGCCCTCGTAGTCGGGCGAGTCGAGGAACATGGTGCCCTCGGAATGCCATTCGCCGCGCGGGTCCCAGGTCACGACGTTGTAGCCGGCCTTGCGCAGCATGCCGACCCCGACGACGTCGTTGGGCAGGAACCCGTCGATGTCGATGCCCAGCGTGGTGGCCCCCGGCAGGCCCAGCCCCGGACCGGACAGCACCGTCGGTGCACTCTGCTCGGCCTTCAGGCCGGTGGCGGGCATGAAGTGCACGTAGATCTTCGCGCCGTCGAACGACGTGACCCGCACGGTGCGCGGCTTCGGGTCGCCCGGCGCCGCGTCATGGTCGACCGGCCAGCCGATCAGCGGGTGCAGGAACTCTCCGACGAACGGCAGCGCGTGCGCCAGGTACACCAGAGGGGTGACCACGAACCGGCCCAGCAGCGGGATGTGCTGCAGCCACTCGAACGGCGGCCGGAAGTCCTCGACGACGACGTCGGTCGGGATGGGGTACTTGTCGGCGGCCAGGCTGGTGGTGGGCCGGCCCGCGACCGGTTGCGGCGCCTCGTCGGTTGCCTCCCGGCCGGCGCCCACGACCGACATGACCAGTGACGCTTGCGCCGGCGCGGTGGGCGCGTCGGGCTCGGTGGCCGGCAGTTCGGGGACGGTCGCGTCGGACAGTTCCCTGGTCTCGGTCTGTGCGGGCTCGGCTTCGACGGTCTCGGTCTCGACGGGTTCGGTCTCGACGACCTCGGTCTCGACAGGCTCGGTCTCGACGGGCTGGGCTTCGTCGGCCTCAGACTCGTCTACGGCCTCATCAAGAGCTTCGTCGGTGGCCTCATCGTCAGTGGCCTCATCGTCGGTGTCCTCGGCGGCATCGTCGTCGTTCTCCGATGTCGGCGAATTCTCAGAATCGGATGTGGCCGAGTCCTTTTCGTCAGCCTTCGCTGCTGTCGACGACGCCTCGGTCGCGGCGGTCTGCGACGTCCGGGATTCCGCACCGCCGGTGTCGTCCTCGGCGTGCGCGGCCCCCGCGCCCAGGAGGACCGCCGCTCCGATCCCCAGCGCGACCGCCAACCCGCCCACTCGCCCTACGTACGATCCGGCCCCCATGTCGTACGTGTCTACCCCGGACGGCGGCCACGCGGAGCCCTTCGCCGAAATTTTTACTACCGGCGAGTCAGTTCTGGCGTGCGCCCAGAATCAGGCCCCCACAAACGAGTGTGGGCTGGCAGGAAATCCTGCCAGCCCACACTGCGGTATTGAAGTCTGTTAGATCGCGGTCACTCGGACGGCCTGCGGCCCCTTGTTCCCTTGCTCAACCTCGAACTCGACGCGCTGATTCTCGTCGAGTGAGCGGTATCCGCTGCCGCCGATTTCCGAGTAGTGAACGAACACATCCGGTGCGCCGCCATCGGGAGCGATGAAGCCGAAGCCCTTATCGCCGTTGAACCATTTCACAGTTCCCTGTGCCATACATTTCTTCTCTCACTTTGTACGAATGTCAGACAGACACCCATGATCAGGCTAGCACGAAAAGGTGCGCTACGCCTAGTTTTCCTATTTATTGCCACGTAAACGCTTGTGCGGCAACGGGATCAAGCACGTCATGCACCGACGGCCTCGCTCCACTTCTTACTTTCGGCTTCGGCGAGCCGCATCACGACACACGCGGTGTCGAACAGCCGGCCGTCGCTCACCCCACTGCCGGTGGGCAACCCCGCGGCAGTGCGTAACATCATGGCGCCCAATGCCTGAGAGGTCATACTCGGTATCACCAGCAACTGCACACACGCCGTGCGGCCGTCGATGTTCATCAGGCGCGGTCGGCGGTGATGCTCACCGGCGAGTTTCTGGTGCGCCGCGCTGGCGATGGTCTCGAGGTCGAGTTGCCCCTCGGTTGCCGACCAGTTCACCCGAATGGCCACGACCTCGCCCAACTGCGGGTGCAGTGCACCGATGAGGTCAGGCAGTTCCCTTGCCATCGCGGCCGAATGCGGCCACCAGGCGCCGTCGATACCGGCGCCGAGTTCCTTGGCCAGCGTGACCCGGATCGGCTTCGCCGCCCGCCGCGCGAGCGGAATCCCGTTCACTGCGAACGCGATTCAGTGGGACGCCCGTTCTGCTGAAGGTCGGAAAAGACGGGGTTCTGCACCCGCTCATCGGAGGTGTTGCCCTGCGGTTGGGCCTGCGGAGTCTGCCGATGCGAGAACAAGTCAGACGTATCCATATGAAAATCCTTGGGTGGTGCGGGGCGTGCCCGCACATTGTCCGCGCGAAGAAAATCGCGTCGCGGGTCGAGTGCTTTTCTGTCACATCGTGAGGGCGGACACATTGTCCGCGAACTCGGCCTGCTCTCGAGAGTACACGCCCTCCCTCATTCGCGAGGGCCGACCGGACAAGTCGGGGCGATCGTGTCCACCGTCCAGGGAGTCGGCATCCGGCCCCTGACCCGGGTTAATGCGTCCCGCGGCGGTGCGATGCCCCTCGACCGGGCGCACAATGCGCCCCGCACGCGAACTGCGCGTCCATCCCGCCCTTCGGCAACTGGGTGGACGGGGGGAAAACCAGCGAACAAGGGCGCGGCGGACGAACGCGGTCGCAGAAATCACAGGACATGTGCGCATGAACACCCAGCACAGTGGGCACCTACAGGCATCTTCATCCGTTGTGAACAGACGTGAGGAACACGATGTCGCGCTACCTCTATGCGCTCGGAGCGTTCAGTTTCCGCCGCCGCTGGGTCGTCCTCGGCGCCTGGCTGGCGGTGCTCGCCGCGGTCGCGGTGGCCTTCGTCGGGTTCCGCGGTGAACCCAGCGACAACTTCACCATCCCGGGCACCGAATCGCAGCGCGCCGTCGAGCAGCTGCAGCAGAACCTGCCCGCGTTCGCCGGGGCGCAGACACAGATCACGTTCGCCGCTCCGGAGGGACGCTCTGTGACCGACCCGGCGTTCGCGCCGGCCATCGAGCAGGCGGTCGCCGGCCTGTCGGAGATCCCCGACGTCGCCGGCGCCGCCGGCCCCGCCCAGACCCGGCAGGTCTCCCCCGACGGCCGGGTCGCGCTGGGCACCGTGCAGTGGAAGGCCCCGATCGGCGAGGTCAGCGATCCCGCGCTCACCGCGCTGGAGGAGGCGATGCAGCCGGTGCAGGACGCCGGTGTGCAGGTCGAGTACTCCGGCGCCGTGTTCCCCGGCTACAAGATCGCCGTCCCGCACCTGCCGGAGATCATCGGCCTCGGCGTGGCGTTCCTGATCCTGGTGATCACCTTCGGCGCGGTCGTCGCCGCCGGACTGCCGATCCTGACCGCCGCCATCGGTGTCGGCGTCGGCGCGCTCGGCATCTTCGTGGTCGCGGCGTTCGTCGAGATGCCCACCGCATCGCTGTCGCTGGCCCTGATGCTCGGCCTGTCCTGCGGCATCGACTACGCGCTGTTCATCCTGAACCGGTACCGCAACAACCTGCTACTGCTGATGCCCCGCGAAGAGGCCGCCGGACTGGCGGTGGGCACGGCGGGCGGTTCGGTGGTGTTCGCCGCGCTGACCGTCGTGATCGCGCTGTGCGGGCTGTCCGTGGTCGGCATCCCGTTCCTGACCTACATGGGTGTCGCCGCGGCGGCGTCCGTGCTGATCGCGATGCTGATCGCGCTGACGCTGCTGCCCGCGATGTTCGGGTTCGCCGGCGGCAAGGTCGCCAAGTTCATCGAACCACCGCTGCAGCCCAACCGTCCCCGGGAGGTCGCCCAGGTGGCGGCCTACACCCCGCAACGCACGCTGGGCGCGGCGTGGGCCCGGTTCGTGGTGCGATTCCGCAAGCCGCTGTTGCTCGGCGGAGCCGTCGCGCTGCTCGTGATCGGCTTGCCCGCCCTGTCGATGCAGCTGGGTCTGCCCAGCGGGTCCTCGCAACCCGAGACCAACACCTCGCGGCAGGCCTACGACCTGACCGCCGAGCACCTCGGCGCCGGGTTCAACGGACCACTGGTGGTGGTCGCCGACCTGTCCGAGGCGACCGACCCCGCCGCGGCCCAGACGATCGCCGCGAACCTGAGCCGCGAACCCGGCGTCGTCGCCGCCGCACCGGCCGGCGGTGACGCACGCACCGCGGTCATCCAGGTGATCCCTGAGACCGGACCCAACGACACCGAGACCGCCGACCTGGTCAATCAGATCCGCGCCGACCGCGATGCGATCCAGGCCGAGACCGGCGCCACCATCCTCGTCGGCGGCAACACCGCCTCCAACATCGACACCTCCGACAAACTGGCCGCCGCGCTGCCGGTGTTCGTCGTCGTGGTCGTCGGGCTGGCGTTCCTGCTGCTGGCGATCGCGTTCCGGACCGCGATGGTGCCGCTGACCTCGATCGTGGGCTTCCTGCTGTCGGTGTTCGCCGCGCTCGGGGTACAGGTCGCGGTGTTCCAATGGGGCTGGGGCGCTGACCTTCTCGGGATCACCCCGGGCGAGACCATCAGCTTCCTGCCGATCATCGTGCTGGCGATCATCTTCGGCCTCTCCAGCGACTACGAGGTGTTCGTGGTGTCGCGGATCAAGGAGGAGTTGGGCAGCGGCTCGGGACCGGAGGCCGCGCTGGCCGCGGTCCGCAACGGCGTGGGCCTGTCGGCCCGGGTGGTGACGGCCGCGGCACTGATCATGTTCGGCGTGTTCATCGCGTTCCTGGCCGGCAGCGATCCGATCATCAAGTCCATCGGCCTGACGCTGGCGGTGGGCGTGTTCCTGGACGCGTTCGTGGTGCGGTTGACGCTGATCCCGGCGGTGATGGCGATGCTCGGCGACAAGATGTGGGTTCGGTCGAAGTGGTTCGACAAATACGTGCCCGATCTCGACATCGAGGGCACCGCGCTGGAGGCCAAACATCGCAGTCCGGTGACGGCTGCGGGAATTCCCGCGGCGAGCGACTAGAGACGCGGCAAGTCGGGTAGCCCGAACTCATGACTGCTACAGCGCCGCTGACGGCACAGACCTCCGAACAGCTGACGGTCAGCCGCGCTGCGACAGCCACGGAGGCCGCACAGCTGCGCAGGCAGTTCAGCGAGTGGCTGCGCGACCGCGGGATCTCCGATCTGCTGCGCAACGACATCCTGATGGCCGTCAACGAAGCTCTGGCGAATTGCGTTGACCACGCCTACGCCGATCAAGCCGTGGCAGGCCCGATGACCGTGCGGGCGGACTACGAACCCAGCAACCACTGCCTGAGCGTGTGCATCACCGACCACGGATGCTGGCGACCCCCGCCGCACGCACCTCAGCGCCTGCTGAACCGTCGCGGTCGCGGGGTCGCGCTGATGCACGCCCTGGCCGACCACTGCACCATCAGCGGACGCGAGGACGGCACCATTGTGTGCCTCGACTACCGCTGCGGCCCGTGAAAAGCCGTAAAAGGTAAAAGGCCGTAAGCCGGCCCGTCTCAGCCGAGTGCGTCGACCAGCAGGTACACCGCGGTCGCCACGAACAGCAGCACGAACAGCCCGATCACCACGAACGTGATCACCGCGCGCGGATTCAGGTTGCGCCCGGCCGTCGGATCGGGATTGGCGGTCGCGCGGGTCTGCGCGGAGTCCGGCGGGGTGTCACCCGGGCGGACACCCCCGGCGGTCTCCACGCCGGGGGTGTCCTTCGGATCTGGATCCGGTGGCAGCGCGGTCACAGCTGGCTCTTCCGGGCCGCCTGCCGCTTCTCTTTCTCGGTGTCCGCGAAATCGTCGAGACGCTCTGCGTGGGCCAACGCCTCCGCAGCCTCACCGCGCTTGGCCGCGGCGTCGTCGAGGTCCTTGTCCGCCGCCGAAGTGACCACCTTCTCGGCGGCCCGGCTCCGGTTCTGTGCGCTGCGCTTGGCCTTCTCGGCAGCCTCGACTCGCTGGGCGGCCGCCTGGTCGACGTTCTGCTTGGCCTGCGCGGTGCGCGACGCGACGCTCTCGGCCACATCCTGGGTCCGCTGGTCGGCCTTGTCCTGGGCCTCCTGCGCCTTACGGCGCGCCTCCTGACCCGCCCGTTGCGGCGCGGTGACGACCTTCTCCTGCTTGTCTTTCAGGTCCTCGGCGGCCTGCTGCTTCTTCTGCGCGGCGACTTCCTCCAGGCGGGCGGCCTCACCGAGCGCCGCGGCCTTCTCGATCCGCACGATGCCCTCCTGCTCCAACTCGCTGTCGCGCAGGAAGCTTCCGGCGCCGGCGTCCACCGCGCCGATCGCGCGTTCGTAGAACAGCTTCGCCGGGGCCTCGTCGTCCACCCTCGTCATGACCGTGCTCTCCAGCACCCGCAGCGGCGTGCGCGCCAGCCGGTACTGAAACCGCAGTACGGCGAACGGAATGTCCGTGATCCTCATCGTCATCTCCTTGATGTCGTCTGCGTGTCAGTCGTTGCCCTCGGCGCGGGCACGGAGCCGCTCCGCCTGGGCCTCGGCGGTGGCGGCCTCTGCCGTCTCCTGCTGGTAGTCGGCGGCCGCCTCCTGGTACTCCTCGGCGGCTTCGGCGACCTCAGCGCGCCGCTCCGCCGCGGCCTGCCGCGCCTGCTGTTCGGCCTGCGCGTCGAACGCGTTCTGGGCCCGGGCGACGTCTTGGCGGCCGGCCTCCTCGGCGCGTTGCCGTTGTGCGGCCTGCTCGCTGCGGACCTGGCTTTCGGCGGCCGCGGCCTGCACTTCCGCCGCGGCACGCTGCTGGGCACCCTCGAGTTCGGCCTCCCTGGCGCGTTCGTGCGCCTGCGCGGCCTCGGCGTCTGCCTCGGCCTCGTTTCGGCTGGCCGCGCGCCGTTCCTTGGCCTCGGCCTGCTGCAGCTGGCCTTCGGCAGTCAATGAATCGTTTCCGGTGACCGCCCCGGCCACCTCTTTGGCCTTGCCCTTCACAGAATCCGCAAAGCTCTCGCGGGTCTGGGCTGCCTTGTCGTCGCTCATCGGCGTCTCCTCGGGATCGTCGTGAACTGCCGACGTACCCGCCCAGGGAGCCGTTTACACGGCAGTGTGACGGATCAGCGGGTGGCGCCGTTGACGGCTGGAGCATCGACCATGCCGCGCTCGACGCCCCACATCGTCGCGATGGCCCGGTATTCGCCGGTGTCGATCAGGTGCTCCAGCGCTCGCGTCAGCGACTCGACCAACCCCGACCCCTTGGCCACCGGCCACCCGTACGGCGCCGAGTCGAACACGTCGCCGGCCTGCACCAGCCCGCCGCGGCTGAGCTTGATCGCGAACCCGGTCACCGGCGAATCGGCCGACATCGCGTCCACCTCGCCCTTGATCAGCGCGGTGGTGACCTCGTCCTGGCTGCGGAACACCACCAACTCGATCGGGGCCATCCCGGCGGCGGTGCACTGGTCGCTCTTGCCGGGCAGTTCCTCGGTCTCCTGCAGCGTCCCCTCTGCCACACCGACTCGCAGCCCGCACGCGGCGGCCGGACCTAGCGAGACCCCCGGTCTGCGGGCCCACTGGGTGCCCGCCTGAAAATAGGTGACGAAGTCGACGAGCTGTTCGCGTTCCCGGGTGTCGGTCACCGAGGACACCCCGACGTCGAACGTGCCGTCGACCACCGACGGCAGGATCGTGTCGAACGGGGTGTCGCGGTAGTCGGGAACCAGGCCGAGCACCCGCGACACCGCGTTCATCAGTTCCACGTCGAACCCGACCAGCTGCCCGTCGGCATTCTTGAACTCCATCGGCGCGTACGGCACGTTCACCCCGATGACCAGGCGACCGGTGTCGCGGATGTCGGCGGGCACCGATGCGGCGATCTCCGGCACGGCACCGGCGGGCGCCGACCCCGCGCCGTCGCCGCCCTGCCACGGCGCCCACTGCCACAACCCGATCCCGGCCACCGTGACGGCCACGGCCGCCGCCGCGACGGCCCACGCCACCTTGGGCACCCGCACGCGTTTCGGCCGGGCGGCGTGCCGGGAGGTGCGGCCGTCGCGGCGCACCGGCGCGGTGAGGGCGCGTCTGGCGGCCTGGGCCAGTTCGCCGGCGCTCTGGTACCGCTGCGCCGGCTTCTTCGCCATGCCCTTGGCGACGACCTCGTCGAAGGCCTCCAGCCTCGGGTCGACGTCGGACGGGCGCGGGATCGGCGAGACCATGTGCCCGGCGATCTGCTGCTCCAGGCTGTCTGCGGGGTAAGGCCTTGAGCCCGTGAGACATTCGTAGAGCACACAGGTCAGCGCGTAGATGTCGGAGCGGGCGTCGACCTCGCCGCCCTCGAACCGCTCCGGGGCCATGTAAGCCAGCGTGCCCAGCGTGCTTCCCGCCGTGGTCAGCCCCTGCTCCCCCGCGCTGCGCGCCAGCCCGAAATCGATCAGGTACACGAAATCCCGGCCGGTGATCAGGATGTTCGACGGCTTGATGTCGCGGTGGATCAGGCCCAGCCGGTGCGCCGCGTCCAGGCCGTTGGCCACCTGCTCGATGATCGACACGGCGAACGCCGGGCCGAGCGGCTTGGTGGACTCGGACAGCATCGTGCCGAGGTTGCGGCCCTCGATCAGGCGCATGTCGAGGTAGAGCCGGCCGTTGATCTCGCCGAAGCCGTGGATCGGGACGACGTGCGGATCGTTGATGCCCGCGGCGGCCTGTGATTCGTGGCGGAAGCGCGCCTTGAACGTCTCGTCCTGGGCCATGCTGTGCGGCAGCACCTTGAGGGCGACGACGCGGTCGGTCTTGGTGTCGTAGGCCCGGTAGACCTCGCCCATGCCGCCGCGGCCGATCAGCTTCTCAAGCCGGTAGCGCCCGAAAGGTGTCGCATTCACCGGTGTTCTCCTCGGCTGCGGCCAATCGGTCTGTCGATCGGAGTGACGTCACGTTTGCCGGGGCTGCCCGGACGCCTCTCAGTCGCCTTTGTGATCGGTTGCCCGTCGGGGGCGAACCGGGGTCAGTGCGACACGGCGGCGTGCTTCATGGGTGCAGCATTCTTACCACGCTGAGGTACCGAACGGCACGCGCTGCCACCTGGCTGACCATGCAAGTCGGCGTCAGCGCCCGAGGGTCGGCAGCAGGCCGCGCGTGACCAGCAGGCCGTGGCGCGGGCCGAAGAGGTAGGCCAGCGCGAACGCCACCCCGTTGGCCAGCACCACCATCGGGCCGGACGCGGTGTCCAGGTAGTAGGAGGAGTACAGCCCGATCAGCGCGCAGGCCGCGGCGATCGTCGGCGCGACCAACAGCATCCGGCCGAACCGGTCGGTGAGCAGGTAGGCGGTGGCACCGGGGGTGATCAGCAGGGCCACCACCAACACCACCCCGACGGCCTGCAGCGCCACCACGGCCGTCATCGCGAGCAGCCCGAGCAGCGCGGCGCCGAGCAGGCGCGGATTGAGGCCGATGGCATGGGCGTGATTGGGGTCGAACGCGTAGAGCGTGAAGTCCCGGCGCTTGACGATCAGCACGGCCAGCACCACCGCGCCGAGGACGACGACCTGAATCAGGTCGGCGCGGGAGACGCCGAGCAGGTTGCCGAAGATGATGTGCCCGAGATCGACCTGACTCGGCGTCACCGAGATCAGGACCAGCCCGAGCGCGAACAGCGTGGTGAACACCACCCCGATGGCGGCGTCCTCCTTGGTGCGGCTGGTGTCGCGGACGAGGCCGATCAGCGCGACCGCGGCGAAGCCGAACAGGATGGCCCCCAACGCGAACGGGGCGCCCACGATGTAGGCGAGCACCACGCCGGGCAGCACGGCGTGCGACACCGCGTCCCCCATCAGCGACCAGCCGATCAGCACCAGCCAGCACGACAGCGTCGCGCACACGACCGACGCGATCAGCGTCGTGACGGTGGCGCGGACCATGAACTCCAACCGCAGCGGTTCGAGCAGGAACTCCAGGATGTTCACGGCGTATCCGCCGGGTCGTCGACGGTCTCGAGCCCGAACGCCCGGGCCAGATTGCGGGGTTGCAGCACCACGTCGGGCGCCGCGTGCAGCAGCACGGTGCGCATCAGCAGGATCGCCTCGTCGGCGAGCGCGGGCAGCGCATGCAGGTCGTGGGTGGACACCACGATGGTGGCCCCGCCGGCCGCGAGCTCGCGCAGCAGGCGGCTGATGGTCGCTTCGCTGCGCTTGTCGACGCCGGCGAACGGTTCGTCGAGCAGCAGCAGGTCGGCGCCCTGGGCGATGCAGCGGGCCAGGAACGCGCGTTTGCGCTGTCCACCGGAGAGCTGCCCGATCTGGCGGTGCTGGTAGTCGGTGAGCTCGACGCGGTCCAGCGCCTCGTCCACTGCCTGCTGATCGGCGGGGCGGGCGCGCCGGGTCGGGCCCATCCGCCCGTACCGGCCGGCCAGCACGACCTCACGCACCGACAGCGGGAACGCCCAGTCGATGGCCTCGCTCTGCGGCATGTAGGCCACCGCGCCCGACTTGCGGGCCCGCGCCGAGCTGTGGCCGTGCACCGCCACCGACCCGGCCTCGGGCCGCACCAGTCCCATGACCGCCTTGAACAGCGTGGACTTCCCCGAGCCGTTCATCCCCACCAGCCCGCATACCCGGCCGGGGGCCACCGTCACCGTCGCGTCCTGCAGGGCCAGCACCGGTCCGTAGCGGACGGTGACCGAATCCAGTTGTAGCGCAGGCGTTGTCACGGGCTGCGCGGCGCGGTCAGAGCCGAGGCGATGGTGGCGGCGTCGTGGCGGATCAGATCCAGATAGGTCGGTACCGGCCCGTCAGGCCCGGACAGCGAGTCGACGAACAGCACGCCGCCGAACCGGGCGCCGGTGGCTTCGACCACCCGCTGCATCGCCGCGTCGGAGACGGTGGACTCGCAGAACACCGCCGGGACGTCGTTGGCGTCGACGAACTCGATGGTCGAGGCGATCTGCTGCGGCGTGGCCTGCTGCTCGGCGTTGACCGCCCAGATGTACTTCTCGGTCAACCCGGCGTCGCGGGCGAGATAGGAGAACGCGCCTTCGCAGGTGACCAACGCCCGTTGCGCCGGGGGAAGCCCCTCGAGGCGTCCGACGAGGTCGTCCTGCACCGCCTGCAACTCGGCGCGGTAGGCGTCGGCGTTGGCCCGGTAATCCTGCGCGTGTTCCGGGTCGAGCTCGGCGAACGCGGCCGCCATGTTGTCCGCGTAGATCTGCACGTTCAGCGGCGACATCCACGCATGCGGGTTGGGCATGCCTGCATAGGCGTCGTCGGCGATGTCCATCGGCTGCACCCCGTCGCTGACCACCGCATGGGGCACGTCGAGACCGTCGACGAACTGCGCGAACCATGCCTCCAGGTTCAGGCCGTTGTCCAGGATCAGGTCCGCCTTGGCGGCCTTCTTGATGTCACCCGGGGTGGGCTCGTACCCGTGGATCTCCGCGCCCGGCTTGGTGATCGACTCCACCGTCAGATGCTCACCGGCCACGTTGGCCGCGATGTCGGCCAGCACCGTGAACGTCGTGAGGACCACCGGCCGCTGGTCGGCTCCAGAGTCGCCGTCCGGTGCGCACGCCGCCACCACCGCCGCGGCGGCGACCAGCGCCGCCACGCCTCTGGCCGCCCGAAACCGGATCCGCACCCGCACGCCACCTCCGACACGTCCCGCCCACTTTTCGAGTAGACGATATCAATGTTTCGGTGAGCCTAAACCATGAAGCGGGCAGCCGTCATCACCGGAGATGATCGGTCTTCTGGGCGCCGCGATGCGGCCGCAGCTCAGAACTGCGGTTCGTGGAAGCGGTTGATGATCGGCAGGCGCTCGATGATGCGGTCGCGCAGACGCGGCTGCTGGGGCACCGGCGGAATCGGCGCCGGAGCCTGGACCGGCGGGGGAACGTAGGCCGGCGCCGCCGGGGCGGGCGGCACGAAGTTGGCCGGCGGGGGCGGCGGCACATAGGCCGGCGCTGGCGGGATCACCGGCGGCGGGGCGGCGGGCTCCTCGTACACGGGCGGCGCCTCCGGCGGTGGCGGCGGCACCGCGGCGGGGGCCGGAAGTTCAACGGCGACAGGTTCGGCGACCGGGGGTGCGGCCGGCGGCGGTGGCGCCTCCGGCTCGGGGGCACGCGGAGCTGCGGTGGCGGGCTTCGGCGGCGCGACACGCTCGACGGTCGGCTCGGTCACCGCGCGGGCCATCTGCGGGGCCGGATCGTCCGGCGCCAGGCTCATGCCCACCGCGACCGACAGCGACACCACGAACGTCACCACCGCGGCTGCCAGCACCGACACCAGCGTCGCCGTCGGCGACAACCTGCGCCGACCGGGCGCGGCCTCGGCGTCCAGGAGCGACACCGCCGAACCGGATGCCAGCGCCGCGCCGCGGGCCAGCGCGAGGTCGGCCTCGTCGGCGGAGACCACCGGAACCTCGAGACGCTCTTCGACGGCGGCCATCACACCCGCGACGTCACCGGAACCGAGCACGAAGACCGCGTCGGGATCCAGCCCGTCGACCTCGGCGAGCGCGGACGGGTCCACACGGTCGGCCGTCACCCCGTCCGGGGTCACCGCGGCGATCACCGAGGCGCCCTGCTCGGCGACGCACACCACGACCCGCTCCAGGCCGGCGAGGTCGGCGATACCGCAGGCCAGCGCTTCGGCTGCCTCCACGTCGGACACCGCGATCACGTTCTCGACCGCGCGATCGGTCAGCGCCTGCCAGACTGCGCTCGCGACGCGCTCCGCGTCGGTGGTCCAGGTCAACCCGATGGCGTGCACCGGCCGGTCCAGCAGCGCGCCCACCAGGGCGTCAGCGCTGAAATCGGGGTCGACGGGGGCGGTGCCGCGGTCGACGGTGCGGCTCTCTGCGCCCGCAGCGTCGTCGACGAGGACCCAGCGGATCGATGACGGCGTCATCGACAAACCGAGTACGAGGTCCATGTATTAGCTACCAATCTTCCTGAGACTGGTCCTCGACATTACCGCGACCGCCCGCGACCGCACAGTCGCCGTCACCCCGGCCCCCGTCGCCCCTGTCCGCGTTCTCGCCGAGATTGCATCCAAGCAGGGGTTTTGCGCCTGGAGGCCGCGTGGAATGCAATTTCGGCGAAAGAGGTCAGTCCGACAGGCGGAGGCGGGCCACCTCGGCGGCGCCGTTGCCGGTGATCAGCCACAGCGCGGTCAGGCTGCTGATCAAATCGTCGATCGAGACCTTCGCCCGCCCGTCGACGAAGGCCAGGATGGCGTCCGCGGTCCCGCCGATCAGGAAGGCCGGGGCGACCTGGGCCAACGGGTCCCGTTCCAGTTCGACGTCGTGGATCGTGCGGGCGTGCGCCATCAGGATCCCGGTCAGGTCGCGTATCACCGCGCTGCGATGCTGGTGCAGCACAGATGAACTCGCCACGCCGCCGAGGAGCACCCGCGCGCGGCGGGGATCGGCGACCAGCGCGCGCACCAGTGCGTCGACCACCGCGGCCGCCTGTGCCGCGACGTCGTCGGCGGGGGCTCCCGCCAACGCCACCGACGTCGACTCCCGCACCTCGTCGGCGATGTCGTCGACGACCGCCGCGCCGACCTCGTCGAGACCGGCGAAGCTCTCGTAGAAGTAGCGTTTGTTCAATCCGGCTGCGGCGCAGAGCTTCTCGACCGTGGCCGCGCGCCACTCACCGGCCGCCATGGCCGCGATGGCGGCATCGAGCAGTAGCCCGCGTCTGCGCTCGCGGCGGGCCTCGGCAGACTGCCCGCCGTAACTGCGCTGGGGCGTGTCGTGCATTGCACGATGGTCGCACCCAGACAGGCCGGTCCGCCAACCACTCTTGACACCCGCGGAGCTTTTTGGGACGGTTTCGTACCAGATAGCGGACACGGCTCCGAACCGATGCTGGAGGACGCCATGACGGTCACCGACACCCTCGACGTCAAACACCGGTTACAGGTACTCGGCGCGTCCTTGGCGACGCGATATCCCGCCACCGCACACCCGTTGGCCGTACCCCCGGCCGGTTCCGGGCTCAAACCGGTCATGGGCGACTACGGAGTCCCCGTTCTCGGACACATCATGAGCTCGATCGTCGAGCCCCTCGAGTTCGCACGGCGCCGCTATGCGCAGTACGGCCCCGTGTCCTGGGCGGGCGGTGTCGGCTTCCGCGTGGTCACTCTGATGGGCCCCGAGGCACTCGAGACCGCGTGGATCAACAAGGACAAAGCGTTCTCCAGCACCCGCGGCTGGGCACCGATGATCGGCCCGTTCTTCCACCGGGGCCTCATGCTTCTCGATTTCGACGAGCACCGGGATCACCGCCGGATCATGCAGCAGGCCTTCACCCGCACCGCGCTGAACGGCTATCTCGAGCTCATGCAGCCCAGTATCGACCGAATGCTGCGCACCTGGCCTGCCGCACAGACGATTCCGTTCTACGATGCCATCAAGGGCCTGCTGCTCGAGCAGGCCACCGAGGTGTTCGTCGGCGCCCGGCTGGGTCCCGAATCCGAGCGGCTGTCGGACGATTTCCACGCCACGGTGCGCGGCGGGCAGGCAGTCGTGCGCGTCGACGTCCCCGGCGGCCTATGGGCCCGCGGCCTCCGGGCGCGCGAACGACTCGAAAAGTACTTCCACGCCCAGCTTCCCGACCGCCGCGGCAGCGACGGCACCGACCTGTTCTCGATGCTGTGCCGCAGCCGAGACGACGACGGCCTGCGCTTCAGCGACCAGGACATCGTCAACCACATGATCTTCCTGCTGATGGCCGCCCACGACACCAGCGCGATCGCGTTGTCCATGCTCGCCTACGAACTCGGTCGCAACATCGAGTGGCAGAATGCGTTACGCGACGAGGCACTGGGCCGCCCCGACGACTCCCCCACGTTGTCCGCCCTGGAGAACTACCCGCTGCTCGACGCCGCGTTCAAGGAGATCCTGCGCATGTACGCGCCGGCGGGCACCCTGTTCCGTCAGACCGTCAAGGACACCGAGGTTGCCGGACACTACATTCCGACAAAGAGCCAGGTGGCCATCAGCGTCTATGCGTCGATGCGGCTGCCCGACTGGTGGGACGACCCGGATCAGTTCGATCCCGGGCGGTTCACCGACGGCAGCGCCGGCCACGCCGTCAGCCGGTACGTGTTCGCGCCGTTCGGCGGCGGCGCGCACAAGTGCATCGGTCAGCAGTTCGCGGACATGACGGTCAAGGCGACCATGCATCAGATACTGCGACGTTTCGAATGGTCGGTTCCGGAGGGCTATTACCCGCGGCTGACGTGGGGTACGGGACCGACACCGGCGGACGGACTGCCGGTGACCGTGCGGCGTCGCGCGGGTTGACGGCGGGGCGATCTCCGCCGAAATTGCATTCCCCGTGGACTTTCGCCGGTTTGCGCCGACTGGAATGCAATTTCGGCGGCGGGGTCAGATGGGGGTGACGAGTTCGCCCGTCTTCAGGTAGCTGTCGAGGTTGCGCAGGGTGAGCGCCTCCATCGCCGCCCGAGTCTGCACCGTGCCGCTGCCCACGTGGGGCAGTAACACGACGCTCTCGAGGGCGAACAACTCCTCGGGCACCTGAGGTTCGTCGGCGAAGACGTCGAGACCGGCCCCGGCCAGCCTGCCCTGCACCAGCGCCGCGACGAGTGCGTCCTGGTCGACGACGCTGCCGCGGGCGATGTTGATCAGGTACCCCTGCGGGCCGAGCGCGTCGAGCACATCGCGGCCGACCAGCCCCCTGGTGCCGTCACCGCCGGCGGCGGCCACGATCAGCACGTCCACTGCCGAGGCCAGCTCCACGGGCGACGCCGCGTAGCGGTACGGCGAATCCGTTACCTCGCGGCGGTTGTGGTAGCTGATGGCGCAGCCGAACGCATTGAGCCGCAACGCGATCGCCGTGCCGATGCGGCCCAGCCCGATGATGCCGACGCTGGTGTTGCTGACCTGGCGGGTCAACGGATACATACCGTCGAGCGGCCAACGCCCAGCCCGCACATAGCGATCCGCGGCCGAGAACCGGCGCAGCGTGTCGATCATCAGTCCCACCGCGGTGTCGGCCACACAGTCGGTGAGCACGTCCGGCGTATTGCTCACCGCGATCCCGCGGGCCGCCGCGGCGTCGACGTCGACGGTGTCGTAACCGACGCCGAAGTTCACCACCGCACCCAGGTTGGGCAGCGACTGCATCAGCGCGGCATCCACACCGGTGCGCCCCGACGTGACGACCGCGGTGATCTCGGGGCCGTGCTCGGCGAGGAAGGCTGTGCGTTCGGCGGTGTCGGTGGGCAGCCGCCACGCGGCGTAGTCGTCGGCCAGTGTGCGGGCCAGCGACGGCATCAGCGGCCCGACCTGCAGAACGGATCGATTCTGTGCGGTGGTCATAGTCCGACCACGGTACGGCGGGTCCGGGATACCGGTCTACGTCCTGTTTCGTCGGGCACATCGGGGTTACCATCGGGTCGATGACGACCCGGCTTGAGATCCAGCGCGGTGATATCCGACAGACGCACTGGCGGGACGTCCCTTCCCCCGCCCTGACCGACGGCGCGGTCCGGATGCGCATCGACAAGTTCGCGCTCACGTCGAACAACATCACCTACGCCGGCTTCGGTGAACTGATGAACTACTGGCAGTTCTTCCCGACCGGCGATCCGGCCACCGGCTCGCTGCCGGCATGGGGATTCGGCACCGTCGCGGAGTCGCGCCGGCCCGGCGTGGAAGCGGGAGACCGCTTCTACGGCTACTACCCCGTGGCCGGCGAGGTCGTCCTCCAGCCCGGCCCGGTCGACGACACCGGATTCACCGACGCCGCCGAGCACCGCAACGGCCTGCACCCGATCTACAACCGCTACGTGCGCTGCAGCACCGACCCCGGATACGTCGCCGCCTACGAGGACCAACAAGCCCTGCTGAGGCCGCTGTTCTCCACGTCGTTCCTGCTCGACGACTTCCTGACCGAGAACCGGTCCTTCGGCGCCGACACCGCGATCCTGTCCAGCGCGTCGAGCAAGACCGCATACGGCACCGCGTTCTGTCTGTCGCGCCGCGCAGGCGCGGCGCGCACCGTCGGGCTCACCTCGGCGGCGAACCTGGACTTCACCCGCTCGCTGGGCTGCTACGACGACGTCCTGACCTACGAGGACATCGGCGCCCTGCCCGAGACGTCCGCGGTCTACGTCGATTTCAGCGGCAGCGCATCCGTGCGGGCCGCGGTCCACCACCGGCTGGGCGACCGGCTGACCTACGACTGCGCGGTCGGCGGCACCCACTGGGACGCCCTCGGCGGCGACGACAATCTGCCCGGCCCCGCCCCGACGTTGTTCTTCGTCCCCGACTGGGCCACCAAGCGCGCCGCCGACTGGGGCCCGGCCGGCCTGCTGGAGCGCCTCGCGGGCGCCTGGCTCGCATTCATGGAACCGGTCACGCGCGCCGACGACCCGTGGATGACCGTGGTGCCGGGCCACGGCCCTGACGCCGTCACCGCCTGCTACACCGCGTTATTGGACGGAGCGGTCCCCGCGCGCGAAGGCCACGTCCTGTCGGTGTGACGCGCTGCGCACGAACTCCGTTTGCGAGCGGTTACCCGGTGTCGGCCGTCTCACCCCACGATTCGAAGCGCTGCCGGACGATCTCACTCCACACCTTCGACGTCGAGATCGACTGGCTCCGTACGGGATTCCCACCCCCGACAGCGGCCACCCGCCTGCCCATCCCGCGGTACTCCCACCCGCCCCCGCGCCAGAGCTGGGGATCCAGGCAGTTCCTGCCGTCGATGATCCTGCGTCCCGCCACTACGCCGTCCAGATCTGCCGGATGCAGGTCCCGAAACTGCTGCCACTCGGTGAGCACCAGCACCGCGTCGGCGCCGCGGCACGCCTCGACGGCGTCCGCCGCATAGTCGAAGTTCGGGAACACACGGCGCGCGTTGTCCATCGCGCGCGGGTCGAAGACGCTCACCGAGGCGCCTTCGGCGTGGAGGTGGCCCGCGACGTTGAGCGCGGGCGATTCTTGGACGTCGTCGGAGTCCGCCGTAAATGCCGCCCCGAGTACCGCGATCCGCGAACCGACGAGCCGGCCGCCCAGCGCACCGCGGGTCAGCTCCACCATCTTGGAGCGGCGGCGCACGTTGATGCTGTCCACCATCCGAAGCAGCGTCAGCATCTCGTCAGACCCGACCTCGCCGGCTCGGGCCATGAGCGCGCGGACCTCGCCGGGCAGCGCTCCGCCGTAACCGACGCCGGCGTCGAGCAGATCCCGCCCGATACGCCTGTCCTGGCCCACCGCGTCCGCGACGAAGCCGATGTCCGCCCCGACGCCGTCGCACATGTCCGCCACCGCATTGGCAAAGGAGAGCTTCATCGCCACGAAGGCGTTCGTGGCCGACTTGACCATTTCCGCGCTGGTCAGGTCGGTCACCAGGAACGGCGTGCCCGCGTCGACGAACCTGGCGTAGACACCTCTGAGCGCCCGCTCGGCGTAGTCCAGCCGGTCGGTTTCGATGCCCAGCACGATCCGGTCCGGCGCCAACGCGTCCTGCACCGCACGACCCGTGCGCAGAAAACCCGGATTCCAGCCCACGTTGACGGCGTAGCCGGCCGCGCCAGCTGCCGAATCCGGGCGCTCACCTGCCTGGCCGTGCCCACCGGTGCGGTCGACTTCCCGATGACCACCGCCGGCCCCGTTAATCGGGGGGCCAGATTCTCGACGACCTCATGCAGTCCACTGAGGTCCGCGCCGGGGCCACCGGGCGTCGGCGGGACCGCCACCGTGATGAAGTGGATCGACGCGAATGCAGTCGCCTCGTCGTAGGAGGATGTGAAACACAGCCGGCCATCCGCCTGGTGCCGCCGCAGCAGCTCCTGCAATCCTGGTTCGTAGAAAGGGAATTCACCGTCGCGTAGACGCCCCAGCCGGGCGGGATCGGCGTCGACCACTTCGACGTCGTGCCCGAGTTCGGCCATGCAGGCCGCGTGCGTGACACCGAGGTGGCCGGCGCCGAAGACCGCGATCCGCGCCATCCGTGCTCAGACCGTTCCATCGGTATCGGCGGAGCCGCCCGGCAAACACGTGGGACATTCCATGCTGGGCGAAACCCCTCTCCTGCAAGCCGATCCGAGTGGATCCGTGAGCGACGCCCTTGCGAATGTCTCAGCTAACGACCCAACCAACCATGCCCACTATCCGGCGATAGCGATGAGGGGTACATAGACCTTTGGAGCCAATCTCGGCCCGGCAGAGGACTAGTTCTCTGCTCCGGCGCCCGCGAAGCGTACCGTCCGGAAGCGTGCGGCGGCCTCTGCCCGATTGGTGACGCCTAGCTTGGTCAGCACGCTGTGCACGTGGTTCTTCACCGTGTGGACGGCAATGCACAGCCGGTCGGCGATGTCCCGGTTGGACATGCCCATCTCGAGTAACCGGAGAATCTCGACCTCACGAGCAGTGAGGACTAGTTCCTTGGCCGCCGGCTCGCGGGCCGACGCGAGGCTGGAAAGCCGGCGCAGCAGCACCGCCGAAACTTTCGGCGAACACAACATCTCACCCCGGGCAACCCTGGTCATCACCGTGAGCAGATCGTCGAGCGATTCGGTGCGGAGGTGGTACCCGGCGACTCCGGCTTCCGCGCAGGCGATGATCCCGTCGTCGTCGTCTTCGGCCATCCCCAACGCGATCACCCGGGTATGCGGGTTCATCTCGAAGACCGCGTGCAGCAGCACGACACTGTCGCGGGTGTTGATGTTGAGCAGGACGAGTCCGCCAGGCGCCGAGCTGAGGGCCGTGAACAAGGAGGGAAGATCCCAGGCCACACCGACGGTCCCCGCGCCGTTCCTGCCGAACACCGCGGCCAGGTTTTCCCTGTTCAGGGTGCAATCGTCGATGATCAGAACATCGGTGTCGTGCAATGCGGGGCTACCCGCGCCGGCCACGCCGACGCTCGGCGCGGCCTCGGCGATCTGCGGGATGGCCACCGGAAGCGGCTGGGGCTGCCAGACCGGACCGCCACGCACCGCGTCACGGAGCGGGCTCAACTCGGTCGGACGCTGGTACACACGCTCGGTCGCCGTGCTGTGCCCGTCGCGTCCCGGACGCCTGCGGACTACCGCCACCGTAGAGCGCAACCCTGTCCCGGCGTCAGGCGACTTAGCTGATGTCCGTTCGGCTTCCCGAAGTTCGATTGACATTCCTACCCCCCATAGGCTCTTTCAACGTCCCAAGATCCTCGGACGCAACGTAATTGTGGCGCACGTCAGTGGTGGCTGTCGCGCCTTTTGCCCTCGGGTGCGTGCAGGTAGTTGCACATGCGGACAGTTGCCTGAGGATCCCATTAGCGTATGTACATCTCGCCACCCGCTGCGCCTACCGATCGGGTTGTAACCGGATTTGTCGTTACACCTGTGGCTCTATCAGCGGTTATATCAGTCGTTCGGCCTGCCCTGATCCACGCCGAGGGTCTCGCTCTTAGGTACCAGCTCCGATCTAGCTCCCAAAAATCGTTTGCTGGTTTTGCAAGTATCCTCACAAACTCGTATCGCATCCGCCGTGTCGACAATTCGCCCAGCGGGGTTGGCCACCAGACCCCAGCAAGCAGAGACGTCCCACAGGACGCGGGGACCCACGCTCTGCAGCCCTCCAGACTTCTGGATAGCTCGTCGCCTACGGCGTGGCGGTGGCGTCTCTGTTCGCGGGTTCGTCGGCGCTACCGGACTGCGGCACCGCGGACTCGTCGCGCGCATGCTCGGTTTCGTCAGAACCCTGGTCGTCCTCACCCTCAGACGGCTCGGCCTCGCCCTCTTCCTGGTCGGCCTCGCCGGTTTCCTGCGCGTCCACCGCATCCTCGGCTTCGCGGACTTCCTCTTCAGCTACCGACGCCGCCCCGTCGTCGATGGCGTCCGACGTCTCGATGTCCGGCTCACCGACGCGATCGGCGTCGAGCATTTCGACGGTGCCGCCGCCCTTTTCAACGGAGACATCGACGCCACGCCGGTCCCCCGATTCGTCGTGGGAAACCGGCGGCGATCCCTCGATCACGTCCGGTTCGGCGGCGACCGCCTCGACCCTGCCGAACGGCTTCAGCGGCGCGAAGAACCTGGCCCGCGCCGGCTCGCTGTAATCGCTTCTGTCATATGCCAATTCGATGAACTTGCGCAACGGTGCGTCCAGCGCCGCAATGACCGAAGCGGGCAGAAGTGCGGTCAGCGGCATGAGCAGCGGCACCGGGTAGGTCTTGACCACGTAGTAGTGGGTGTTGGAGCCCGCGTGGAACTGGTAGTGATCCGGATCGCCGGACTGCTTCGTGGCTTCCAGGTCGGCTGCGGTCAAGTCCATCTGAGTATTGCCGTGCACCAACACTATTCCCATGATCGCATTGGCCAGCGCGATCGGATTCCACAGGTAGGTGGGGAAATCCGCCCAGCCGTCGTACTGGCGCACGATGTCGTAGGTCGGGTCCCCGTTGGCCGGTGTCGGACCGTCGAAGGTGAAGTCGAGGATCGGGATCGTGATGCCCTTGAAGCGTGACAGTATGCCGCCGTTCGGCCGGTTCGGGTTGGCGACCAGAAGATAGGTGTGGCCCGCGTGGGTCTGCTTGTACCGCGACGCGACGACCGCGCCCTGGGAGAAACCGAAGATCACGTCGCCTGCGGCCGGCGCCTGGGCTTCCAGCAGCGCGACGCCCTGCCGGACCGACCGGTTGAACGTCTGATCCCGGAAGCCGCCGTGGGAGATCGGCCAGAAGTCGGCGCTGTAGCCGACCTTCTCGTACGGCAGGTCCGGCGGCGTCATCTCCACGCCGTCGACGACTCTGCCGATGAAATCGCCGAACATCGCGTCCCCAGGCAGGTAACCGATCCTGGTGCCCGGCAGATAGTGCAGCGACGCAGCCAGCTGCGGGGCCACCGACACGCTGGGCGCCGACCCCAGCAGCGCAGCGGCCAGAGCGACCCCCGCGGTCCCCAGCGCCGACTTCGCCACCCCTACGAGTTTCCTGGCCACATCGTCCCCCTGCGTCGACCGATTCCCCGAGCGTCGAGTGTAAGACAGAAGATTTGCTGAAGGCACTGTTTCAGACGGAAGTGGTAGTCGATCCCCCCGCGGTACGAGCCGGCGAGGCCGGCTCCGGGCATCCGAAGAATGACGTTGCGGCCGAAACACGGTGATCAAGAAATCCGGTGCATACAGTCCGACCCGGCATGGACATCGGGCGCAACCGAGTTCGCGGTGACTTTCGCGAGGAGGCGACATGGGGGAATCAGGCGGGTACGCGCGGTACGTGGGCCGGGTCGGCGGCTTGGCGTTTGCCCTGGGGGTGGGCGCTGCGCTGCTGACCGGTACCGCGGTCGCGTCCGCGGAGACGGGCGACGCGGCCACGAAGCCGGCGACGAGTTCGGCGGTGTCCACGTCGGATCGCGCCGAGCCGGCGAGCGAACCTCAGACGGCCGACGGCGCTGAGGCTCGCGACGACCAGGACGGCGACGAAGACTCGGCCGAAGCCGCCGAGGCCGACACCGATGGCGAGGCGGTTACCGAAACCGTCTCGGACACAACAGAAGAGGTGAGCGAGCCGGATCCCGATGACGAGGCCGAGGACGAGGTGACCGAACCGGAGGATGTCACCACCACCCACGACGGTGCCGGCGCGTCCCGCGTGGTCGAGCAGCCGGACCCGGAACCGACGCCGGCGCCTGCGGCGTCCGCCGAGGCCGAGGACCCCGGCTTCTTCGAGACGCTCTTCGACAACAAGACGCCGACGCTGGGCCACCGCCCGGCCGAGAACACCGTCATCGAGGGCCGGGTGGTCGGCGACCTGCACCCCGACGATCCCGACTCGACCCGGCTGACCTACACCGCGACCCGGCCCCAGTACGGGTCGGTGGCCCTGAACGCCGACGGCACGTTCCTGTACACGCCCGGCGCCGACTACGCGGGCCAGGACAGCTTCCGGGTCACCGTCAGCGATGCACGCAGCGGCTTCCACGTCCACGGCGCGGCGGGGCTTTTGAACCTGTTCACGTTCGGCCTGCTGGGCAGCAGCGGCCACCGCAGCAGCCAGACTGTGTTCATCGGCTACGAGCGGGCCACCGTGGTCGACGGGCTGTCCTCACCTGTGGACTTCCGGTTCCTGCCCGACGGTCGCATCCTGGTCGCCGAGAAGGCCGGCGCGATCCGGGTGGTCGAGAACGGTGTGCTGCGTCCCGACCCGCTGATCACGCTGGCGGTGCGCACAGAAACCGAGCGCGGCATCGGCGGGCTGGCCGTCGACCCGGCGTTCGCGACCAACGGACGTCTGTACGTCGCCTACGTCGCTGCCGGCACCACCAAGAACACGTTGTCCCGGTTGGTCGTCACCGGCAACACCGCCGCCGTGGACAAGGTACTGGTGGAGTCCTCGCTGACCGCGGCCCCCAACCATCACGGCGGCGCGCTCGGCTTCGGGCCCGACGGTGCGCTGTACTGGGGCGTCGGCGACAACGCCACCGGCGCGAACGCGCAGAACCCCGGCAACATCCACGGCAAGATCCTGCGGCTGACCACCGACGGCGGCGTCCCCGCCGACAACCCGGTGATCAACGGATCCCGCACCCTCGTCTACGCCTACGGGTTACGCAACCCGTTCCGGCTCACGTTCACCCCGACCGGCGAACTTCTGGTCGCCGACGTCGGCGCCTCGGCCTTCGAGGAGGTCAACCGCGTCACCGCAGGCGGGAACTACGGGTGGCCGAGCTCCGAAGGTCCGTGCACCAGCGGTTGCGCGGGTAAAACCGATCCGATCTTCGCCTATCCGCGCGGCGGCGGCGCGGCGATCACGTCGGTGGCGGTGTACCAGGGCCGGGTGTTCATCGCCGACACCGTCCAGGGCTGGATTCGGACGCTGGCGTGCACGCCGGACTACACGTCGTGCAGCGATGTGCAGACCTTCGATCCGGCCGCGGGCGCGACCGTGGTGCTGGCTGTCGGACCCGACGGCGACCTCTACCAGCTGACGTACTCACCCGGCCGCCTCTCGGTCCTCAGGGCGGGCGAGGACAACGAGTCGGTGTCAGTCTGACCACGACGGGTTTGACGTCGCGCCGCCGCGGGAACCTTGGCGCCACGCACGACCCGTAGGAGGTGGAGATGTCCGGGCCGAAAGCCTTGACCAGGGTGCTCGACTTCTGCCGCGCCGGCTACCCGACCGCCGGCGTCCCGGCCCTCGGCCACGTTCCGCTGCTGGCGCTGTGCGCGCGGCAGCCGGAGACTTCGCTCAGCCCGCCCGCACCAGCTCGACGACAGGGATGACGCGCGTCGTCTTGCGCTGGTAATCGCCGAACTGCGGCTCGCGCTCGACATGCCTGGCGTAGATCTCGTCGCGCTCGGGCCCCTCGACGACGCGGGCCGTCGCCGGGTAGGTCTCGCTGCCCAGCTCGACGGTGACGTCGGGGTTGGCGATCAGGTTGCGATACCAATCCGGGTGGTTGTCCGCACCGCCCTTGCTGGCGAAGACGTAGACGTGCCCGTCGTCGAGCAACGCAACGAGCGGGGCGATGCGCTCCGTCCCGGACTTCGCACCGACGTGGTGGACCAGCACGATCGGCTTACCCTCGAACATCCCGCCGGGCTTGCCGCCGGTCCTGCGGAAATCGTCGACCACCTGACGGTTCATCTCGTCGAACGCTGCCTTGTCCATGACGTCTCCTCCGGTCGCTTCGGGCACCAACCGTTAACTACCGCGCGGGCACCCGGCCCTATTCCCGCCGTGGCGGCCGGCCCGGCAACCGGGAGAACGAAATCAGGCCCCCTCGAAAGGGGGCCTGATCAGTGTGGCAGGTACAGGATTCGAACCTGTGTAGGCGTTAGCCGACGGATTTACAGTCCGCTCCCATTGGCCGCTCGGGCAACCTGCCGGGGTATTCGTGCGCTGCAGAGCGCGTTCAGCAGGATACAACGAGGACAGTGCCCGACTACAAATCGCGGGGTGGGGGGCGGTGTCCGGCCGGTCCCGGCGGGCGGCGAAGATGGACCCAGATACCGAACCACGAGGGAGGGACGAGCCCAATGGCGGATTCATCGTTCGACGTCGTCAGCAAGGTCGATCGCCAGGAAGTCGACAATGCGCTGAACCAGGCCGCCAAGGAGTTGTCGACCCGATTCGACTTCCGCGGCACCGACACCACCATCGCCTGGAAGGGCGAGGAGGCCATCGAGATCGTGTCCTCCACCGAGGAGCGCGTGAAGGCCGCCGTCGACGTGTTCAAGGAGAAGCTGGTCCGGCGCGACATCTCGATGAAGGCGTTCGACGCCGACGAGCCCCAGGCCAGCGGTAAGACCTACAAGGTCAGCGGCACCCTGAAGCAGGGCATCTCCAGCGAGGACGCCAAGAAGATCACCAAGATCATCCGGGACGAGGGCCCCAAGGGCGTGAAGGCCCAGATTCAGGGGGAAGAGATCCGCGTCAGCTCCAAGAAGCGCGACGACCTGCAGGCCGTGCAGGCCCTGCTGCGCGGCGCAGACCTCGACGTCGCGCTGCAGTTCGTCAACTACCGCTGACGCTGCTGCGTTACCGCACGGCGATTTCCGGGTCGGATGTCGCCGTGTGGTCACGCAAGTCAGCGCAGTACGCCGCTGATACCGGCGGCGGTGCCGGCGTTGATCTCGTCGAACAGCCGCAGCAGTCGTCTGATCAGCGTCGTGAAGCCCGGCTCGAACCGTTTCAGCAGCGCCGGGGACGGCGGGGCGATGGCGTGGCCGGCGTCGGTCACCGTCCACCCGGACGCGCGTAACGCGGCCACCAGGTCGGTCAGCCCGTCGCGCGTCGCGGCGAGGTGCTCTCCCCCACCCGCCAGCGCGCCGCGCACCCCGGCGAGCCGGTCCCGCAGCCGCAGCTGGGCGGCGAGGTGGTGTTCGGCCTGAGCGATCGTCGCCTCACCCGCGTCGCCCTGCCATGCGTTCCGCAGCTGCTGCACCGAACGGCGCTGCTCGGCGATCAGTTCGTCGAGTTCGCCGATCTTGGCACCCAGTTCGTTCGCCGCGGCCATCAGGCTCCGCAGATCCGAAGCCTCCACCGTCGATACCGTGAACGGCACCAGCCACCCCCTCAGCAGTCGGCTCCCATTATCGCTGCCGCCGGACAGGGGTCGGCGCACCTGTTCGAAATCCACCCTCGCCCCGGACTTCCCGCCCTAATGTGATCTCCCATGGCAGCACCGCAGCGAGAACCCAGAGTCGTCGTCCTCGGGGGCGGATCGTGGGGAACCACCGTCGCGTCCATCTGCGCCAGACGCGGGCCGACGCTGCAGTGGGTGCGTTCGCAGGAGACCGCAGACGACATCAACGACAACCAGCGGAACTCCAAATACCTTGGCGAAGAAGTGGAATTGACGCCCACGCTGCGCGCCACGACGGATTTCTCCGAAGCCGCCGAATGCGCGGACGTCATCGTGATGGGCGTGCCGTCACACGGTTTCCGCGGCGTGCTGACCGAACTGGCGACCCAGCTGAGGCCGTGGGTTCCGGTGATCTCGCTGGTGAAGGGCCTGGAACAGGGCACCAACTACCGGATGAGCGAGATCGTCGCCGAGGTGCTGCCCGGCCATCCCGCCGGAATCCTGGCCGGGCCCAACATCGCCCGCGAGGTCGCCGAAGGCTACGCCGCGGCCGCGGTGCTCGCGATGCCCGACCAGCACCTGGCCGCCAACCTCGCACAGTTGTTCCGCACCAAGCGCTTCCGCACCTACACCACCGACGACGTGGTCGGGGTCGAGATGGCCGGAGCGCTCAAGAACGTGTACGCGATCGCGGTCGGCATGGGCTACTCGCTGGGCATCGGCGAGAACACCCGCGCCATGGTGATGGCGCGCGCCGTCGCCGAGATGTCCAAACTCGGCGTCGCGATGGGCGGTAACCGCGACACGTTCGCGGGGCTGGCCGGCATGGGAGACCTGATCGTGACCTGCACCTCCCAGCGCAGCCGCAACCGGCACGTCGGCGAACAACTCGGTCAGGGCAAGACCGTCGACGAGATCATCGCGTCGATGAACCAGGTCGCCGAGGGCGTCAAGGCCGCCAGCGTGGTGATGGAGTTCGCCGACAAGTGCGGCATCCCGATGCCGATCGCCCGGGAGGTCGACGGTGTGGTCAACCACGGCTCGACCGTGGAGCAGGCCTACCGCGGCCTCGTGGCCGAGAAACCCGGCCACGAGGTGCACGGTTCGGGGTTCTAGTTGAAGTACGGGTTGGTGCCCTCGGGCCGCGCGAGCAGCGGGTTGACCGCGTTGACGATCCACGAGCCGCCGGGGCTGACGACGAAGCCGGCCTGGTTGCGGCTGTCGACGCAGGAGGTCAGGGTGCCGTCACCGCCACAGCTGACGGTGCCGAACGACAGCCGGGTGTTCGGCGGCAGTTCGTTGACCGGCCCGGTGAAGATCGGCGCGGGCGACGCGGCCCAGCCTGGGACCCCGCCGGTGACGCCGCTGACCACGTTCGCCCCTTGCGGCGCGCCCGGCAGCGCCCCGTTGCAGCCGTAGCCGCCCGAACGTTGCAGCATGCAGGTGAGCCCGTTGGAGCTGAACGCGTACGCGGTGCCTTCGAGCACTGCGTAGTCCTTCGGGCTGGCCGGCGGGAACGCGTTGATGTTCGGCGCGGGCGGGGGCGGCGGGGGCTCGGGCTGCGCGGCGGCCAGGCCGGACGCGTTGAGGACTGCGGCCGCGGCGACACACCCGGCACCGACGATTCTGCTGCGCACCTTCACACCCTAGATGTCGCCGGGCGGGGCGGCAGCGTTAACGACGGTCAGTACCGCCCGGGACCCCGGTAGTGGTCGGGGCCCGCCATCGCCTCCAGCCGGGCGATCCGGTCGGCGACCGGCGGGTGGGTGGCGAACATCTTGCCGATCTTCTCCCCGGCCCGGAACGGGTTGGCGATCATCAGGTGGGCCTGGTCGGCCAGCTGCGGCTCCGGCGGCAGCGGCGCGCGCTCGACGCCGGCGCTGATCTTGCGCAGCGCGCTGGCCAACGCCAGCGGATCACCCGTCAGCTCGGCGCCGGACTGGTCGGCCTGATACTCCCGCGAACGCGACACCGCCAGCCGGATCACCGTCGCGGCGATCGGGCCCAGCAGCGAAACCAGAAGGATCGCAAAGGGATTCGTGCCGCCGTCGCGGTTCCCGCCGAACATGCTCGCGAAGAAAGCCAGGTTGGCCAACGCGGTGATCACCGAGGCCATCGCGCCTGCCACACACGAGATCAGGATGTCGCGGTTGTACACGTGGGACAGTTCGTGGCCGAGGACGGCGCGCAGTTCCCGCTCGTTGAGGATCTGCAGGATGCCGGTGGTGCAGCACACCGCGGCGTTGCGCGGGTTGCGACCGGTGGCGAACGCGTTCGGGGCGGCGGTGTCACTGATGTAGAGCCGCGGCATCGGCTGGCGCGCCGTCGTGGCGAGCTCGCGCACGATCTTGTACATCACCGGCGCCTGCATCTCGTTGACGGGCTGGGCGTGCATCGCCCGCAGGGCCAGCTTGTCGCTGTTGAAGTACACGTAGGCGTTCATGCCGATGGCGAAGAGCACGGCCAGGAACATGATGTTGCGGCCGAACAGCGCGCCGACACCGACGATCAGACCTGAGAACAGCACCAGCAACAGGAACGTCTTGGCCCTGTTGGCGTGCGGATGCCAAGTCATTGCGGAGTCCTCCTCACCACACCATCACGAGTCTTCGTCGAGACAACGACCGAGGCCCCCGCCCGGTTCCGCGGACGTCAGCCGTGCCGGTTGACGGTGTACTGCACGAGCGTCGCCAGCGCCTGGCGGCCGGGCAGGTCCGGAAGGGAGGCCAGCTCCTGCTCGGCCTGGCGGGCGTAGTCGGCGACGGTCTCCTTGGCCTTGGCCATGCCGCCGGAGGCGCGCAGCAGGCGCAGCGCCTCGGCGAGTTCGGCGTCGTCGGTGATCGGGTCGGCGAGTAGTTCGCGCAGCCGGTCGGCGTCGGGGCCGGTCTCGCGCAGCGCGTAGAGCACCGGCAGCGTGTGCACGCCCTCCCGCAGATCCGTGCCGGGAACCTTGCCGGACTCGTCGGGGTCGCTGTCGATGTCGATGATGTCGTCGGAGATCTGGAACGCGGTGCCCACGATGCCGCCCAGCCGGCTCAACCGCTCGATCTGCTCGTCGTCGGCGCCCGAGAACGTCGCACCGAAACGACCCGACGCCGAGATCAGGCACGCGGTCTTCTCGTAGACCACCTTCAGGTAGTGGTCCACCGAATCGACCTGGTCGGCGGCGCCGCGCGTCTCCCGCATCTGGCCGGTGACCAGCAGTGCGAACGTGTCGGCGATGATCCGCACGGCGTCCGGTCCCAGCCTGCTGACCAGGCGCGACGCCGTCGCGAACAGGTAGTCCCCGGCCAGGATCGCGATGTTGTTGCCCCAGCGGGCGTTGGCGCTGGGCGCGCCGCGGCGCACCTGCGCCTCGTCCATCACGTCGTCGTGGTACAGCGTGGCCAGGTGCACCAGTTCGATCACCGCGCCGGCGACCGTGACCTGCCAAGCGTCCGGCTCAGGGCCCAGATGCGCGGACAGCACGGTGAACAGCGGGCGGAACCGTTTGCCGCCGGCCTGGAACAGGTGCTGCACGGCCTCCGACATCAGAACGTCGGCCTTGCCGAGTTCCTCCGACATCAGAGCCTCGATGCGGGCAACTCCGTCGCGGACATCCTGAGCGAATTCGGCGTCGCCGAAGTCCACTCCCGCCACCACGTTCGCCGGTGTCCTCACACAGCCAACATACTGGGAGCTATGGACTCGGCGGAGGACGGTGGGCCCACGCCCGAAGCGCAGGGGATGATGCGAGGATCCTCGAGCGCCGATGTCGTGGTGGTCGGAGCGGGGCCGGCGGGCTCGTCGGCGGCGGCCTGGGCCGCCCGCGCGGGCCGGGACGTGCTGGTGATCGACTCCGCACAGTTCCCTCGGGACAAGGCATGCGGTGACGGGCTGACCCCGCGTGCCATTGCCGAGCTGCGCCGCTTGGGGCTGCAGTCGTGGCTGGACGGGCGGATCGCGCACCGCGGGCTGCGGATGTCCGGCTTCGGCGCCGACGTCGAGGTGCCCTGGCCCGGCCCGTCGTTCCCGCCGTTCAGCAGCGCGGTGCCGCGCACCGAACTCGACGAGCGGATCCGGCTGGTCGCCGTCGACGAGGGCGCGAAGATGAAACTCGGCGTCAAGGCCGTCTCGGTGGAGAAGGACTCCGCGGGCCGGGTCACCGGCGTGGTGCTCGATTCCGGCGAGGTGGTGCGCTGCGCGGACCTGATCGTCGCCGACGGGGCGCGCTCCACGCTCGGGCGCGCGCTGGGCCGCGAGTGGCACAAGGAGACGGTCTACGGCGTGGCCATCCGCGGATACATCGCCACCGCGCGCAGTGACGAGCCGTGGATCACCTCGCATCTGGAGCTGCGCTCGCCCGCCGGTGAGGTGCTGCCCGGGTACGGGTGGATCTTCCCGCTCGGCAACGGCGAGGTGAACATCGGCGTCGGCGCGCTGGCTACCTCGAAGCGGCCAGCAGACGCCGGGCTGCGGCCGCTGATGAACTACTACACAGGGTTGCGCCGCGACGAGTGGGGCTTCGAGGGCGACCCGCGGGCCGGGCTGTCGGCGCTGCTGCCGATGGGTGGCGCCGTGTCCGGGGTGGCCGGGCCGAACTGGATGCTGATCGGTGACGCGGCGGCGTGCGTGAACCCGCTCAACGGCGAGGGCATCGACTACGGCCTGGAAACCGGCCGGCTGGCGGCCGAGCTGCTCGGTTCGGGGCCGTACTCGGCGGCCTGGCCGGCGCTGCTGCACCAGCACTACGCGCAGGGTTTCTCGATCGCGCGGCGGCTGGCGCTGCTGCTGACGTTCCCGCGGTTTCTGCCCGCGGCCGGGCCGCCGGCGATGCGGTCGTCGGCGTTGATGAAGATCGCGGTCCGGGTGATGGGCAACTTCGTCACCGACGAGGATGAGGATCTGGTCGCGCGGGTCTGGCGCGGCGCGGGCAGGCTGTCACAGCGGATGGACGCCCGTAAGCCGTTCAGTTGACACCCCCGGTTGCGCGAGCGTGCGGGTCTGCAGGCGACACGCCGTCCTCATGGCTGACTTTGTGCACGCTCGTCGGGCGACCGCGGTGACGTCCGTCTATCGCGCACCGATGCGATCGCGCCGGGACGACATCGATCCTGCGCTGACGTTCGAGCGCGCACTGTCGTTGGGGCTGTGCGGGTTCGGCCGGTTCGGCGATCCTGAGAGGTTGGCACGCCGCGTCGGGCGTTTCGCCGACGTCGCCGACGGGTCGTTCGTGTGGACCCGCGACGGCGACGGTTGGTACTGGCTGGGCCGCATCGATGGTCCGTACTTCTACGACCCCGACGGCGAGGACGTCGACCTCGTCCACGTCCGCCCGTGCACGTGGCTCGACACGCCGTTCGCCGAATCCCGGTGCCCGGCAGCAGTTGTCGCGACCTTCGGGCGGGGCGGGCGCAACTTCCAGGAGATCCACGACGACCGCGTCGGGGACGAGTCGTCGCAGCTGTGGGGCGGCTGACCGCCGACCGGGAACTGATCGACACCCTGAGCTGACGGTCAGCCCAGCGATGCGGCGAAACCGCTGACATCGCGCAGACTGGCAGCGAACACGTCGGGCATCGCGCCACCGAACAGCAGATCGCCCCCGTGGCAGGTGCCTGCCACCACCCGGCCGACGGCCGGCACCCCGGCCCGCAGCAACCGGCGATAGTACTGCAGCCCCTCGTCGCGCAGCGGGTCCAGTTCGTTCACCGAGATCACATGCGGCGGCAGGCCTCTGAGTTCCTCGTCGGTCGCCATCGACGCCCAGCATGTCGCGTCCTGTGCATGTCGTCCGTCCGGGTCGTACACGGACCCGAGCAACGCCAGCTGCTCACAGCTGACGAAATAGCCGTCGTTCTCGGTGAGCGAGGGCAGGTCCTCGCAGTCCTGCAGCCACCGGTTCGAGATGAACGGGCACTGAGCGTAGAAACCCGAGATCTCGCCGAGCCATCCGTCGCGTTTCGCCTTGTGCGCCAACGTCAGTGTCAGGTTGCCGCCACCGGACTCCCCCGACACCACCAGGTGGCTGATGCCGAGTTCCGCGCGGTGGCTGCTGGCCCACCGTGCCGCACTCGCGCAGTCGTTGAGACCCGCCGGGTACGGGTGCGGCCCCAGTCTGCCGCTGGAGTTGCGGAATTCGACGCCGACCACCACCACACCGGTCGCGGCGAGGTGCTCGCGGAGCCGGATGTAGGCAAGATCGGCCGCGCTGGCGATCGCCATGCCGCCACCGTGCAGATGCACGACGCCGGGCAAGGGTCCGGTGACGTCTGCCGGTCGGCTGATGTGCAGGGTGATGTCGTTGCCGTCCGCCCCGGTGATCTTCGAGGTCGTGGTCGTCACTCCGGCGGGAGCAGGAACTTCGGCGGCGAGGACGTTGAACACCGCACCCATGCCCTGCTCGCTCATGGTGGCGTAGGCATGGCGCTCCTCAAGCGGCGAATCCACGGACAGCCCGCTCGACGGCAGCCGTCCGTCGAGGCCGAAGCGTGCGAAGGCCGCGACCATCCGCGGATCCGAGCGCGGGTCGGTGCCGAGGGTGGAATCGGGATCAGCGTGGCGGCCGAGGAGCATGCCTTGACGCTAACGCTGCCGCGCGGACCGGGGGTGCGATTCGTCGTCGGCGAGCGTGCGTGATGTCGTCGCTTTTCGCGGTGTGTCGCCCGCAGACGCGCACGCTCGCGGGAGAAGGGGGTGGGGGCGTCAGGCTTTGGTGGCGGCGTGCAGTGCGACGATCCCGCCGGTCAGGTTGCGCCAGCGCACATTCGACCAGCCGGCCGCCTCGATACGCTCGGCGAGCTCGCGCTGATCCGGCCAGGCCCGGATCGACTCCGCCAGATACACGTACGCATCGGGGTTGGACGACACCGCCGTGGCCATCGCCGGCAGCGCCCGCATCAGGTACTCCTTGTACACGGTCGAGAAGATCGGGTTCGTCGGCGTGGAGAACTCGCACACCACCAGCCGCCCGCCGGGGCGGGTCACCCGCGCCATCTCCCGCAGGCCCGCCGAGTGGTCGACCACGTTGCGCAGGCCGAAGCTGATCGTCACCGCGTCGAACACCGCGTCGGCGAACGGCAGCCGCGTCGCGTCCCCGGCCACCTTCGGCACGTCGCGCGAGGCCCCCGCGGCCAGCATGCCGACCGAGAAGTCGGCGGCCACACACCACGCACCCGAGGTGGCCAGCTCGACGGTGGACACCGCCGTCCCGGCGGCCAGGTCCAGCACCTTGTCCGACCTGCCCAGCCGCAACGCATCCCGGGTGGCCCGCCGCCAGAACCGGTCCTGGCCCAGCGAGAGCACCGTGTTGGTCAGGTCGTACCGGCGCGCGACCCCGTCGAACATCGACGCCACCTCATGGGGATTCTTCTCCAGCGACGCGCGGTTCACGCAGCCGAACGTATCAGGCAGGCCGCTGGCAATGACCTGTGCGCTCGCCGCCCAAGGGAATGCTTTGCCCCCGAGAGGGCATTGATCACGGCATGACCGAGAAAGTCTGGTTCATCACCGGCACCTCCCGCGGCTTCGGCCGGGAATGGGCCATCGCTGCGCTCGAACGCGGCGACAAGGTGGCGGCCACCGCCCGGGACCTGTCCACCCTCGCCGACCTCACCACCAAATACGGGGACGCGCTGCTGCCGCTGCAACTCGACGTCACCGACCGCGACGCGGACTTCGCCGCCGTCCGGCAGGCCCACGACCACTTCGGCCGCCTCGACATCGTCGTCAACAACGCCGGCTACGGCCAGTTCGGCTTCATCGAGGAACTGTCCGAGCAGGAGGCGCGCGACCAGTTCGAGACCAACGTCTTCGGCGCGCTGTGGATCACCCAGGCCGCGCTGCCCTATCTGCGGGCCCAACGCAGCGGCCACCTCATCCAGGTGTCCTCCATCGGCGGCATCACCGCGTTCCCGAACGTCGGGATCTATCACGCGTCGAAGTGGGCGCTGGAAGGCTTCTCCCAGTCGCTGGCCCAGGAGGTCGCCGATTTCGGCGTGTACGTGACCCTCATCGAACCGGGCGGTTTCGACACCGACTGGGCGGGTTCGTCGGCCAAACACGCCGCCGAACTGCCCGACTACGCCGAAGTCCACCGCAGGGCGCAGGAACAGCGCGCCTCCCGCACCGCCGAGCCCGGCGACCCGCACGCGTCCGCCTCCGCGATCCTGAAGGTCGTCGACGCGTCGCCGCCGCCGCTGCGGGTGTTCTTCGGCAAGGCCCCTCTGCAGCTGGCCAAAGCCGACTACGAGAATCGGCTCGCCACCTGGGAGCAGTGGCAGCCGGTGTCGATCGAAGCCCAGGGCTGAGGGCGGCGATGAGCCGTCGTCTGTCCTCCGCGCGCACCCCGTTCTACGGGGCGGCGCTGTCGGGCGCCGCGCTGCTGTCCTGCGGGGCGGCCACGTTGATCACGGTGACGTGGGTGGCGGCGTCGGTGTACGTCGCCGCAGCGATCGCGGCCGGGATCGGCGTCGGCATCACGATGCGCGAGTCGTCGTCCTAGCGTCGGTCAACGTCGGCGGTCTCAGCCGAACTCGAGCAGCGTGTAGGCCCCGCGGAAGTTCTTGGTGAGCTTGAGCTGCCAGAACGCGGGGAACAGCCGCTCGAACACGAAGCCGCGGCCCTGGGGCATCGGCAGGTCGTGCACCGCGCGGATGCCCGGCACCGTGCGCGCGAGATCGGCCAGTTCGCCCGCCGACAGGCTGAACGGCATCGGCGGCACGCGGTAGCGCGACGACGAGCGCACCCCCTTCGGCGCGAACTTCTTCACCAGCACCGGCGGCAGGTCGAAGATCATCTGGCCACCGGGGAATCGGCGCGCGCACGCTCGGATGAGATCCATCGACTCGTCGGGCTGCAGGTACATCAGCAGGCCCTCGGCGGTGATGAACACGCCGTGGCTGGTGTCGACCGCGTCCATCCAGCTGTAGTCCAGTGCCGACTGGGCGAGGGTGGTGATGCGCGGCGACGCGGGCAGCAACCGCTTGCGCAGCTCGATGATCGGCGGCAGATCCACGCTCAGCCACCGGAACTTGGCATTGGGGATCGCGGCGTCGAGGCGCCAGAAGCTGGTCTGCAGGCCTTCGGCCAGCGCGACGACGGTGGCCTCCGGATGCGCGGTCAGGTACCTGGTGGCGGCCCGGTCGAACGCCAGCGACCGCAGCGCCATCTCCTGGCCTTTGCGGCGGCCGAACTTGTCGAAATCGAAGTCGATCGCGTCGGCCAGCTTGATCGCCATCGGGTCGTCGATGATGGCCTGCGGGTGCCCCGCCTGATAGGCCCGGCCGTTCAGGGTCAGCAGCGCCGTCTCCGACACTCCGGCCAGTGCGCTGGCGTCGATCTTGCCGGTCCTGCCGTCGGGATTCACACCGCCGAACTTACCCGCGACCGGTGTCAGACCAGGTAGAGCGCGAAAACCGTGACAAACAGCGTCCCCAGCCACACGTCGGCGGACGTCTTGAGCCAGCGCGGGCCGGTGCGCACCTCCATGAAGTTCCACAGGATCAGCCGCACCTTGACGAACGTCAGCACGAGGACCAGCGCGGTGATCGCCGTGCTCGCGTGCACGGTGCCGGCGAAATGGGCCGGTGCCAGCCACCACGATCCGACGGTGATCGCGGTGAGCACCGCCCACGTCCAGGTGATCACCCGGGTGGCGTTGTGCCGGGTGCCGGTGGCGTCGGTCATGGTCACCTCATCACGTAGAACAGGCCGAAGATGATCACCCAGAGCAGGTCGACCATGTGCCAGTACACCGCGCCGGACTCGACCATCGATGTCCTGCGACGGAACGGGTTACGCAGTTCCCGCACCAGCACCCCGAGCACGATCAGCCCGATCACCACGTGCAACAGGTGCACGCCGGTCAGCACGTAATAGAACGCGAAGAACATCTCCGCGTTGGTGTGGCCCGCAGCGATCTTGCTGTACCACTCGTAGCCTTTGAGCACGACGAACAGCACTCCGAGGAACCCGGCGCCGTAGATGAATCGCACGGACTGGTCGTGTCGTCCGCCGCGGGCCGCGAACACGCCGCGCGCGATGAACCACGAACTGGAGAGCAGGATCACGGTGTTCAGCACGCCGATGTCGATGTTCAGATGCTGCTGCGCGGCCAGGAATTCGTCGGCGTTCATGGTGCGGTAGACCATGAAGACCACGAAGTAGCCGGCGAAGATGACGAGGTCGCCGAGGACCATCACCCACATGTGCACGTCGCCGGGCAGCCGCCCGTCTGGGGACTTCGTGGCCGGCAGTGATTTTGATTGTGTCACAGCTGTTCTCAGTCCAGTCCCGGCGAATCGACGGGTTCGCTCGCGGTGGCCTTGCGCAGCAGCACGATCAGCGCGCCGAGCCAGACGCTGAACACCACGACCGCCAACCAGAACGCCACCGAACCGTTCCAGGCGAACGGCCCCGAGTCGGTCAGGAACATCTGCGTCGCGATGACCTCCGTGACGATCTGCCAGACACTCACGTAGGCAAACCATTTCGGGAAGATCTCGTTCTTGTCGTACAGGATCGCGATCGCGAACACCAGGTAGGCCACCGAGAAGCAGCCCAGCGATCCGTTGTAGGACAGCATGCCGAGGTCGTAGAGCATGCCGACCACCTCGGGATCGCGGTCGGCGCGTAGCGTGGCCGTCAGGAAGCACACCGCGACCAGCAGGAAGCCCGGCAGCGCGCCCACCCCCATGCCGCCGAGGTAGCCGTAGGCGAACACCTTGCCGACCGACATCCGCATCATGTGGTACGCGACAAGGCCGTTGGTCACCGCGGCGCCGCCGAGCAACACCAGCAGCAGGGTGAACCCGATCTGGATCGTCAGCCCGTTGTCGACGAAGAACGCGACCTTGCCGGCGTCGGTGACGTCGGGGCGCGGCGGCGGGGTGACCCGGGCCAGCACGCAGATGATGACGCCGAAGACCGCATACCAGGCCGGGAAGAACCAGCACACCAGTCGCACATCGGGTTTGCCTCCGGGTGTGGCGTCCCCGGTGGTGCGCGTCGGCGCCAGCAGGCTCACTGCGTGACACCCTCCGCGCGCGCCTGGGCCAGCACCGCGCGGCGCAGCACGAAGAACATCACGACGACGAACATCGCGAATGCGCCGTTGCGCAACCAGAACGACAGCAGACCGTCCCAGGCCAACGGCCCGCTCGTCATCACCGCGGCCCCGGCCGCCGGCACCATCGCGATCCCGGTTGCCAACGAGTAGTGGCCCACCCAGCGCGGGAAGACGGGATCGGGCCCGCCGTCGAAGTAGACCGCGACGGCGAGCAGCACGAACTGGGTCAGGACCATGCCGACCGGCGCGATGAACACGATCCATGCCAGGTCGTTGAGCACCATGATCAGCTCGGGACTACGGGTGGGCCGGAACGCCGCGACCAGGAAGAAGATGTTCGACAGCGCGAAAGTGGTTGCGCCGCTGACGACCGCGGTCAAGTAACAGTAGGCGAAGACATGACTCTGGGTCTTCATGCGTTTCATCTGCGCGACGATGACCATGAAGAACGGCAGGATCATGATGCCGCACAGGTTGAACGTCACCTGGCTGAACCGGATCCACGCGGTGTGGTCGGCGTAGAACTCGGCCACCTGCTCGGCCGACCACAGCGGCGACATCGGCGGGCGGAACCCGGGGAAGGCCAGGAACGCGATCAGCAGGACCACCCCGACCACGGGGCCGGTCCACAGGCTGACCCACTGTGCCTTGATGTTGCCCGCCTTCGGCAGGTCTTGCACCTGCTCCAGGATCTGCACCATTACCTCCGTAAGTGACCACAGTCAGACGAACCTCAGCCCGGCTACGCTCGGCCCGACCGCGAAAGCCCGGCGTTGTCTTGGGTGGACGCTAGCGGTCACCGGAGCGGAAGGGAAGCATTATTTCTGATTTGAGTCAGTTATACGCGTCGCCGCAGGTACCGTGTGGGCGTGCTGAGGACGGACAGGCCCGGGCGCGGCAGGAAGGGCCTGCAGACGCGTGAACGGCTGCTCGGCGCGGCGATCGCGGAGTTCAAGCGGGGCGGCATCGCCGCGGCCGACATCGGCGCCATCGTGTCGGCGGCCGGGGTGGCCCACGGGACCTTCTTCTTCCACTTCCCGACCAAAGAGCACGCCCTGATCGAACTGGAGGACCGCGAGCAGGACCGGATCGCCGCAGAGTTGACCCGGCGCTACCGACGCCCGCACGACGTGCGGGACACCTTCGCCGAGGCGGTCGGTGCGCTGGAACGCCTCGAAGCCCGGCTGGGCAATCGTCTGTTCAAAGACTTTCTCGCGCTGCACTTCTCCACCAGCCGACCCCCGTCCGAGACGTGGACCACCCACCCCGCGATCGCCGCGGTGGTCGAGGACCTGCAGCGCGCCCAGCATCGCGGTGAGATCCCCGCGGAGGTCGACATGATGCTCAACGGGGTGTCGTTCCTGGCCGGGCTCTACGCGCTGATGATCACGCTCCCCGAGTCCCCCGACATCCGCCGGCCCGTCCTCGACGAGTACCTGACCACCTATACGTTGGGGCTGCGCGCGCGGTGACCCGCCGTCACGCGGCGCGCAGGCTGCGGGCGCCCACGACCGCCTCGTAGTGCCCGACCAGCTCCTCGCAGATCACCGGCCAGGTGCGGCCAAGCACGCTCCTGCGAGCGGCCACCGAGTAGCGGCGGCGTTCGGCGGTCAGGTGGTCGACCGACTCCGAGAGCCGGTGTTCGAACTCGGCGACGGGCAGCAGCAACCCGGTCCGGTACGGGGCCACCAGATCCCGCGGACCCCCGGCGTCGGGCGCGACGACCGGCAGACCCGAGGCCATCGCCTCCTGGACCGCCTGACAGAACGTCTCGTGCTCACCGGGATGGACGAACACGTCCATGGAGGCGTAGGCCGCCGCCAGCTCCCGCCCGTACAGCGCTCCGGTGAAAACAGCTCGGGGCAGTACTGATTCGAGCTTCGCACGGTCGACGCCGTCGCCGACCACCACCAGCTGAAGGTCGTCGCGGGCGTGCAACCGGGCCAGCCGCTCGACATGCTTCTCCGGTGCGAGCCGACCGACGAACCCGACGATGGGCCTGCCGTCGGGCGACCAGGCCCGGCGCAGCCGCTCGTCGCGTGCCGACGGCGCGAACCCCGTCACGTCCACTCCCCGCGCCCACCGGTGGACCCGCGGAATATCTTGCACAGCAAGACTTTCCATTGCCGCAGTCGATGGAGCCAGGGTGCGGTCGGCTTTGGTGTGCAGCCGCCGGGTCCAGGCCCAGGACGCCTGCGCGAGCACACCGACACCGTAGCTCTGCGCGAACCCTGCGACGTCGGTCTGGAACACGGCCACCGTCGGGATGCCGAGCCGGCGCGCCGCGTGCACACCGCCCCAGCCGAGCAGCGCCGGTGAGGCCAGGTGCACGACGTCCGGGTCGAAGCCGCGCAGCACCCCGACCATCCGCGGCCGCGGCACCCCCAGCGGTAGCGAGGTGACCTTGGGCAACATCAGCGACGGCACCCGGTGCACCCGCACCCCGTCGTGCACCTTGTCGGCGGAAGGCTGACCGCGCGGCGTGTCCGGGGCGATCACCAGGACCTCGTGCCCCGTGCGACGCAGGTGCTCGATCACCCGGAGCACCGAGTTGGTGACCCCGTTGACATTCGGTAGGAACGATTCGGCGACGATGGCAACGCGCACCCCCAGACCGTGACATCGCCGGCTGACGGCGGGGTTGCGGACAGGAAGATGTCACACGAATTGCCGGTGCGCGGGCAAAAGACGGCCCCGCGCCGGGATCGCGACGAGGATGGACCCATGCACTGGATTCGCCCCCTGGCTCTGCTCGGCACGTTCGGGCTGCTGACGACCGCGCTCGGATGCACCACCGAGGTCAGCGGCCAGGCCCGGATCGACCCGGTCGCGGCGCCGCTCGCGCTCACCGAGGACGGTTTCGGCATCGTCGCCGGCTTCGACGACGCGCCCGCCAAGATCGAGATCTTCACCGAACCGCAGTGCATGCATTGCGGGGACCTGCAGTACGACTACGGCGACCAGCTGGCCTACCACATCACGGTCGGGGCACTGCAGGTCACCTACCGGCCGCTGACCTTCCTCGACGAGGACTACGACGGCTACTCCGCCGACGTGGCCAATGCGATGTTCCTGGCCACCGACGCCGTCGACAACTCCGCGGCCACCGGCACCCAGTTGCAGCGCTTCGTGCACGAACTGTGGGTCAACCAGCAGCCCGGAGGGCCGTCGTTCAGCGGCGACGAACGGCGTGACATGGCCGCCGCCGCAGGCATCCCCGACGCGGTCACCGACCACATCGTCGCCGGCGGCGAGGCCGTCGACGTCGTCGAGATGGACGACACCAACTTCGATCTGCTCTTCGACATCGACCCCGTGGACACCGGCACCCCGACGGTGTTCGACCTCAACGCCGAGCAGAAGCTGGATATCTACGACGTCGACTGGCTGACCGAACTGGTCGCGTCGTAGTCGGCCTCGCGGCGTCTGCCGCGGCGCTCGATGAGCACGGTGCCGCCCAGCGCGGCGCCCGCGATCAGCCAGCCGACCACCGCGATCGACCCCGCCGGAATGATCGCCAACCCGGCGTTGCGGTGCTGCACCCGCACCAGTTCCGGGTCGTTCACGTCGTATTCGACGTAGATCCGCATCCCGTTCTCCAGCTTCGACGGATACAGCACGCCGAGCTCCGGCCGGTAGGTGATCCGGTCCGGGGTGACGAACTCGATCGTCGAGCGGCGATCGCCGGCGTCGAGCACGGTGGCCTCGGCGACCCCGAGATTGCGTTCGATCTGGCGGTCGTTGCGCCACGCGCCGAGCACCAGCAGCACCGACTGCAGGGTCACCAGGCACGCCACGACCACGATGCCGATCCTGACGCGGCGCAGCACCCGCGCCCCACGCGTCTCCCCCGGATCGCCGTTCAGGTAAGGGAACACGAACTGCCACACCGCGTGCAGGCGTTGCCGGAACGCACTCACAGCAGGGCGGCCCTGATCGAGGCGTGCAACGCCCGCAGTGAGGACCTGTCCGCCTTGACCTCGAGCACCCGCATGCCGTCGAAATCCTCGTCCAGCGCCGCGGCGAGCTCACCGGTCTCGATCTGCCGGCTCTCGACGTGATAGGCGCGGCACAGCGCGCCAACGTCGACGTCGTGCGGGGTCCCGAAGATGCGCGAGGACACGTCGGTGAACCGCGGGTCGCCCTGCTCGAGCAGTTCGAAGATGCCGCCGCCGTTGTCGTTGGACACCACGATGGTCAGGTTGCGCGGCGTGGGTTCCGTCGGCCCGACCAGCAGACCGGAACTGTCGTGCACGAACGTCAGATCGCCGATCAGCGCCACCGTGCGGCCGCCCCCGCGTTCGTGGGCGAGCGCGGCGCCGATCGCGGTGGACACCGTGCCGTCGATGCCCGCCACCCCGCGGTTCGACCGCACCTTGACCTCGGCGGTGTTGAAACCGACCAGTGCGATGTCGCGCACCGGGTTCGAGGCCCCGAGCACCAGCTGGTCACCGGGGCGCAGCGCGTCGGCGACCGCGGCGGCCACGTGCAGACCCGTCGTCAACGGGTGCGCGGCGAGCTGACCGCGTACCGCGTCCATCGCGTGCCGGTGTGCTTCGGCGCACCGCTGCAGCCAGTCCGGCGACGGCTCGCCGGAGGTGACCGCGCGGGTGCCGGTGGCCTGCGAGTTGCCCGAGACGTCGGGCCAGCGCGGCCCCGTGGTGAGCGCGAAGACCGGGACCGCCGAGTCTGCGAGCAGCGCCGAGACCGGGCGGTGCAACGTGGGCCGGCCCAGCATGATCACCTGTTTGGGCCGGATGAGCTTGAGCGCCAACGGATGCAGCGGAGTGTGCGCGTACGGCGCCGTCGGCTCGGCCACCGTCGGCAGATGCGCGAGGTTCGGGTGCACGCCCGCGCCGTGCCCGGCGATGACCACGGTGTCCGGGGTGAGATCGATGTCCAGCGGCTGGTCGAACGTCACCGGCGGGGTGTAGGTCCACGGCATGCCGTCGGGACGCCCGGCCGGGGCGTAGGGCACCGCCGGATCCTGCGTGCCGGGCACCAGCGGCTCGCGCAGCGGGATGTCGAACTGCACCGGACCCGCGTTCGCCGACCGGGAACCCTTGGCGGCCACCAAAACCCGGCACGTCGCCGAGCGCCACTGCGCGTTGAGCGAATCCATGTCCGCGGAGTCCTCGGCCAGTCCGAGGCTGATGTTGGCGCGCACCTGGGTGCCGAAGTAGCCGAGTTGCTCGAAGGTCTGGTTGGCCCCGGTGCCGAGCAGTTCGTAGGGCCGGTTGGCCGACAGGACGACCAGCGGGACCCGAGCGTAGTTCGCCTCCACCACCGCCGGGCCGAGGTTGGCGACCGCGGTACCCGACGTCATCGCCACGCACACCGGCGAGCGCTCGGCCACCGCGAGCCCGATCGCCAGGAAGCCGGCCGTGCGCTCGTCGATGCGCACGTGCAGCCGCAGCCGGCCGGCCCGGTCGGCATCGTGCAGCGCGAACGCCAGCGGCGCGTTGCGTGATCCAGGGCACAGCACGACGTCGCGGACGCCGCCGCGGATCAGTTCGTCGACGACCACCCGGGCCTGCGCCGTCGAGGGATTCATCCCTACAGCGTATCGGCGAAGAAATTGAGGATCGCGGTGTTGACGACCTGCGGCTTCTCGATGAAGCCAAGGTGGCCGGTGCCGGGGATCTCCAGGAATCGGCCGTTGGGCAGCGCGTTGGCGACCTCCCGGCCCAGATGGGACGGCAGCACCACGTCGTCGGCGAACCCGATCACCAGGGCAGGGGTGGTCACGTTCTGGTAGGCCGCCAGCCGGCTGCCCTGAGGGGCGATGTCGAGCTGGGTGCGGATGCCCGGCGTCGGCTTCTGCGGCCACATGGTGAACATGTCGATCCAGTCCCGCACGGCGCTGTCGTCGTTCAGGGTCTTCGGTGAGAAGCTCTCCAGCAGACGCACTTTCGCCTCGAACTCGACCGGGAGCTGGACGCCGGATTCGGCCAGTGCGCGTTCGCCCTGCCAGAAGAAGTCGCGGGTGCGGTCGTGGCGTCCACGGGTCGCCATCAGCACCGCGGAGCGGACCAGCTCGGGGCGGGCCACCATCAGTTCCTGGGCGATGTAGGAGCCCATCGAGACCCCGACGATGCGGACCGGCCCGATGCCCAGCTGCTCGATCAGCGCGGCCGTGTCGCCGACCATCGTCTCGGTGGTGAACCCCGACGCGTTCTCGGTGGCGCCGACGCCACGGTTGTCGAACGTCACACAGCGGTAACCGGCGCGGGTGAAGACGGGCACCTGGTGCAGGTGCCAGGTCCGCCCGGCCCCGCCACGACCGGCGATGAACAGCACGGGCTCCCCCGAGCCGCGTTCGTCGAAAGCTAAATTCACCCGCCCGACGCTACTGGAGCGAATCGGGCGCGCTGACGCGCCCTGAGTGTCGCCTTGCGCGCCGGATTCGCTTGAGGGCGGCGTCCCAGAGCAGCCCGGTGGAGGCGGCCAGCGCGGCGGGCGTGGCCATCTCCCTGCCCATCAGCGCGGTGGCCAGCGCCTTGGTCGACGCCGAGGCCTTCGACATGTGCCCGGAGTCGAACGGCGGCTGCGGGTCGTACTCGATCGCCAGCTGGATGGCCCTGGCCCGGGCCTCCCCGGCGATGCGACCGGCCAGCCAGAGGCCGAGGTCGATACCGGCCGACACCCCGGCCGCGGTCACGGTCCTGTCGTCGGCGACCACGATGCGCTGATCGCCGACCGGCTGCGCGCCCAGGGTCTTGAGCACCGGCAGCGCCGCCCAGTGCGAGGTGGCCCGTTTGCCGTCGAGCACCCCGGCCGCGGCCAGGATCACCGATCCCGAGCACACCGACGTTTCCACGTCGACGTCTCGTGCGCGCGGCGCACCCAGTCGAGCACCTTCTCGTCGCGGGCGTGTTCCATCGTCGAGAACCCACCGGGGACCAGGACGATGTCCGGGGCCGGCGTCTCGTCGAAGCCGTGGGTGGCGCCGATCAGCAGCACGTGCGAATCGGCGGCGATCGGGCCCGGCTGGTGCCACACGAACCGCACCTCGGCGTCGGGCAGCCAGCGCAGGCTTTCGTAGGGGCCGATGAAGTCCAGCGCGGTGAACCCCGGATACAGCATGATGGCGACCTGCACGGTGGGCTCCCTCGACGCTCGGGCGGATGCCCTCAGTCTGGGCGGCCCCGGCCGTGCCGTCCAGGGCATACATCCGGCAGCTCAGGGCAACAGCGGGTAGCACTCGCGCACCCGGTCGATCCACCACTGCCTGCGCTCGGCCGGTGCGGCCAGCGCGGCGATCCGGTCGGGATCGGGCGGGACCGGCGCGGCGGGCAGCGTGCCGTCGACGGGGACGACCGGTGCGGCGACATCATCGACGAACAGCCCGCCGGTGCCCAGGCCGCAGGCATGCCCGAGCGCCGGCAGGCAGCCCGCGGCGACCAGCCCGGCACCGATGCCGACCGCGGAGTCCAGCGCGCTGGAGACCACGACCGGGACGTCGATCTGCGCGGCGATCCGCAACATCGCGTGCACTCCGCCCAGCGGAGCGACCTTCAGCACCGCGATGTCGGCGGCTCCGCTGCGCACCACGTGCAGGGGGTCGTCGGCCTTGCGGATGCTCTCGTCGGCGGCGACCGGCACCTCGACCCGGCGCCGCACCTCGGCCAGTTCGGCCACGGTGCGGCACGGCTGCTCCAGGTATTCGAGCGGGCCGCCGGCGGTCAGCGCCCGCGCCGCGTCGACGGCCTCCTCGACCGTCCACCCGCCGTTGGCGTCCACCCGCACCGTGGCCACCGCGGCGCGCACGGCCTCGACGCGGGCGACGTCGTCGGCGAGGGTCTGGCCGGGTTCGGCCACCTTCACCTTCGCGGTGCGGGCGCCGGGGAACCGCGCGAGCACCGCGGGAACCTCCTCCGGGGCGACCGCGGGCACCGTCGCGTTGATCGGGATGCTCGGACGCACCACCTCGGGCAACGGGCGGTAAGCAGCCTCCACCCCGGCAGCCAGCCAGTGAGCGGCCTCCGCGGGGCCGTACTCGACGAACGCCCCGAACTCGCCCCAGCCGGCGGGGCCGTCGATCAGCGCGAGTTCCCGCGTCGTGATGCCGCGGAAGCGCACCCGCATCGGCAACGCCACCACGTGCAGCCGGTCCAGGATGTCGGCGAGGTCCACCACCGCCTCATCGTGCCTCAGCGGCCGGAGCGCTCCACCACCGGCGGCCGGGGGTCGGCACCGGCCTTCCTGCCGGCGCCCGACGGCAGCATCTGGAGGCCGACGACCGCGACGATGATCCCGCCCAGGAACACCACCTTGCCCAGCGAGACGGCCTCGATGCCGGTGACCATCGCGTAGCCGACGGTCAGCGCGGCACCCAGGCCCGTCCACACCGCGTAGGCCGTGCCGATCGGGATGTGCTTGGCTGCCCAGCCGAGGCCGATGATGCTGGCCAGCGTCGCCACCGCGAACACCGCGGTGGGCACCGGTTCGCGCAGACCGTCGCTCGCACCGAGTGCGGTCGCCCACACGGCTTCCAGCACTGCGCTGAGAATCAGGACCGCCCACGGCATGTCAGCTCACCGCCTTGAGTCCGACGACGCTTCCGACCAGCACGAGAAGCAACACCATCCGGGCGGTGGAGGCCGTCTCCCGCTTGGTCGCGATCGCCCACAGCACCGTCAGCGTGGCGCCGATACCGACCCAGACCGCATACGCCGTGCCCGTCGGCAACGACGTCATCGCGTACGCGAGGCCGACCAGGCTCGCGGGCATCGTGACGAGGATGACCAGCAGCGTTCGCCAGCGCCGGAAACCGTTCGACATGCCGAGTGCCGTCGCCCAGACGGCCTCGAGGAATCCACTGATCACCAGAATCAGCCAGGCCACAAGACACTCCTCGGTGAGTCAGTCTTGTCGCTGCGGGTACTGCTCCCTCGTCCGCCAGCACCCAGGATCGGGCGCTGCACCAGCCAGGTTACCCAAGTGTTTCGCCCCGGTCATGTCCCGGAAACAACCGCCTACACGGTGGCGCGGTCGCGGCCCTCCCAGTGCGGCTTGCGCAGCTCCTTCTTCAGGATCTTGCCGGTCGGGTTGCGGGGCAGGTCGTCGGCGATCTCGACGGACTTCGGACACTTGTAGGCGGCCAGCCGTTCGCGCGCGTAGGCGATCAGGTCCGCTTCCGAAGCCTCCCCGTCGAGCACCACGACCGCCTTGACCACCTCGCCCCACTTGTCGTCGGGCACCCCGATCACCGCGACCTCGGCGACGGCCTCGTGTTCGGCCAGCACCCGCTCCACCTCGATGGAGTAGATGTTCTCCCCGCCCGAGATGATCATGTCCTTGAGCCGGTCCTCGACGAAGATGTAGCCGCCCTCGTCGACGCGGCCGATGTCTCCGGAACGGAACCAGCCGTCCTCGGTGATCGCCTCGGCGGTGGCCTCGGGCTTGTTGTGGTAGCCCTTCATCAATTGCGGTGAGCGGAACCACAATTCGCCCTGCTTGCCGGCCGGGACGTCCTCCAGGGTGTCCGGGTCGACCACCCGGACCTCGGCGTTGGGCACCAGTGTGCCCGCGCTGGACAGCCGCTCCTCCTTGCCGGGGTCGCGGTGGGCCTCGGGCAGCAGGTGGCTGACGACGCCGCACAGTTCGGTCAGCCCGTAGGCCTGCATGAAATCGGTGTCCGGCCAGGCCTGCAGCGCCTGACGCAGCAGCGGCAGCGGCATCGGGGACGCGCCGTAGGCGAACGTCTTGAGCGACGCGAACAGCTTGACCGCGTCCTCGCCGGCGTCGAGCACCTTGGCCAGCACTGCCGGCACCAGGAACGTGCGGTTGGCGCCCTTGAGGATCGCCCCGGCCAGGGTCATGCCGTCGACGTCGCGGGTCATCACGCTCGGGAAGCCGTCGTGAATCCCGAACTGCACGTACGACGATCCGCCGACGTGGAACAGCGGCATCGACACCATGTTCTTGTCGCCCTCGTCGAACTCGAAGCCCTCGTGCGCGTTCACGGTGTGGGCGATGAGGTTGGCCTGGGTGAGCTCGACGCCCTTCGGCCTGCCGGTGGTCCCGGACGAGTACATGATGGTGCACACGTCGCCGGGTTCGACGTCGCCGGAGCGCTCCACCGCGGTGGCGGCGTCCAGCATCGCCTCGTACTCGTCGCCGCCCTCGGGTTTGACGGAGACGACGTGCTCGATGCCGGTGAGCCGGTCGCGGATGCCGTCGATCGCGTCGCGGAACTCCTCGCCGACGAGAAGCAGCTTGGCGCCGGAATCGTTGAGGACGTAGTCGAGTTCGTCGGCGGACAGCCGGAAGTTGATGATCGCGTTGGCCGCACCCAGCGACGCCGCGGCGAGGGTGAGCTCGACACAGGCGGGGTGGTTCTTGTCGAGGAAGGCCACCACGTCGCCGCGCGCGACGCCGCGTTCGGTGAGCGCACCGGCGAGCCTGCGTACCCGGTCGTTCCACTGCGACCACGTCCACGACCGGTCCAGATAGTCCATCGCTTCTGCGTCGGGTGTGGTACTCGCCCAATGCGCGAGGCGCTCGTCGAGGAATCGCGGTTCGGGCAGATCGGCCATGGCCAGAAGCGTGCCATGGCGTCGGGTGCCGTTCAGCGGATTTGCTCAATCTCCGCGCACGAGCGGGGCGAGGTACTTCTCGGCATACCTGACGACCGCGTCGTCGTCGGTGACGTCGAGCACGGCGGTGTTGATCTGAACCAGCGAGGCGGCCAGCCGGATGTGTACCTCGGCGACGGCCAGCAGTTCGTCATCGGGCATCGTGGCGCCGGCCGACCGCAACGCCTTCGCCATCGCCGTCGCGGCGCTGACGAGGAACAGCCGGGCCTCGTCCACCATGTCCTTGGTGGCGGTGAACTCGCCGTCGAGTTGGAGGAATCTGCGCATCACCGGCTCACCGGTGAGCAGCCGGACTCCTTCGCGGAACGCGGCCACCGCCGCCTGCTGCGGCCCGGAATCGATCGGTACGGTCTGCAGCCGCGCCATCGCGAAGTCGAACGTCTGCCGCCCCAGCTCGGTGATCAGGGCATCCCGGGTGGGGAACCGGCGGTAGAGCGTGCTGCGGCTGACCCCGGCCTGCCGGGCCACCACATCCATGCTCAGCCTGCCCACGCCGACCAGCGCGACCTCTTCGGCGGCCGCCTTCAGGATCGCCGATTCCTGCGCTGTCGCGCCGTCAGTGTTGCGTGCCCGTCGCATCCCAGGTCAGCTCGCCGGGCAGCCGGCGGCGCGAACGAGTCCAGCGCGACGGAGCGGTGCAACCGCACCAGCTTCTCGTACTCGATTCGATTGCGGGCCAACGGGATCAGCAGGAGCCTGTCCGGCAGCGTGCGCCAGGCGAGCTGCAACACCCGACTGTACAGCGCGAACTCCCGGTCGTGGCGTTCGTCCCACCGGAATCCCGTCATCTCCCGGATGTCGGGATGCAGGATGCCGAACGAGCAGACCTTCACCACCCGTCCGGCCAACGGGCGCAACACCATCCACGTCGGTGTCAGCGCCATCCGTACCAGAGGCGGCAGCACCAAGGTCGGCAGCGGGAGCCGGGTCAGATCCTCGGTGACCCGCTGCAGAAACGGATTAGTGGCCAGTTCGTCGCGGACCATCGCGTCGTAGTAGGCGACCGCCTCGGCGTAAGTCGCAGGCAGCTTCGCACTCTTGCCCGGTAGTTCCAGCGACCGGAAGCCTTCCAGGAGTTGCTGGTAGGCGACCTCACGTTCGTCGTCGGTCAGTGTGATGCCCGTACACGGCGTGAACGAGTTGAGTACCAGGAACAGGCCGCTGACCGCGATCCAGTTCCACAGTTTCGGGTCCAGCGCGCTGTAGCGCACGTCGGCGAACTCGCCGGTGCCCCGCCCGCGGACGTCGCGATGCATCGTCTTGAGCCGGTTTCCCTCGGCAGCCCGGTCCGTCGCGTCACCCCAGATGGCGAGCAGCGCGGAAAAGCCGCTGCGCACGCCGCGATCGGCGAAGTTCGACGCGAACCGGCCGGTGCGGTCGACGGCGGCTGCCACCGGCACCAGGGCTACTTCGTCGAAGGCGGCGGCGCCGAAGAGCCCACCCAGGACACTGCCGGAGTGCTTGCGGAATTCGTAGATGACCTTGGGACGGACGTTCTTGGCGACGGAGTCCCCCGACGTCTCGGACTCCCCGGCGATCGCGACCATTGCGCCTCCCGACATTGTCGTTGACACAAAGACTAGCTTTCTGTGTCAACATGTCAATGGCGGTTCCTGTTGCGGCGCGTCAGGCGCCGTTGCAGACCCCCGAGTCGCGGATCACGGTGCCGTACACGTTCGCGGTCGCGATGTTGGCGTTGATCTGGCCGGACGGCAGCCGCTGCTTGATCTTGTCGCTGATCTGGGTGAACTGATACCAGAGCCGGTAGAACGAATCGCCATGGAACAGCGGCGAATACTCGCTCTGGTCCGGATAGTTGATGATGAACAGCGTGTGCGCACGCGGGTCGAGGAACGCCGCGGACTGGTCGAGGTTGGCCGCGACGAGGCCGCCGGCCTCGGTCACCCCCGGCGCGGTCCAGACGTCGTGCTGGTCGGCGAGGAAGTTCTGAAATCCGTACACCTGGTTCATCAGCTCGCCGTACTGGGCGTTGAGCCATTGACACGATTCGCGCTCCGCGGTGATCTGCTGCGGTGTGACACGGTTCTGCCAGAGGTTGTACGGGAACACCGTGTAATTGGGTTGCCAGGCCGACGGATACGGGGTGAACACCGGCATCGTCGGCGCGGCACCCGCGGGTTGGGCGCCACTGACCGGCGCGAGCGCGAGCATCGGCACCACCAGCGCCACCATCCCCCACTGGATCAGCCGCCGCCGAAACATGGCTACCCGCCGCCGAACTCGGGGCGAAGTACCGGCGCCAACGCCGAAAGCGGTATGTGGGCCTGCACCGTCCCACCGTCCATCGACCACTGCATGAGCCCCGGGGTGAAATTGGTCGGGGAATCCCGTCCGACCGGATAATCCGGCATGTAGATGACGAGTTCCCCGGGTGTCAGCGCCCAGGCCTTGTACGCGCCGGAGTACACCTTGTCCGGGGTCCAGCGGTCCGGGGTGAACGGATAGGCGCCGGGCTGGTGCTGCGGCGGTGCGGCATCGAGGGCAGCGACGATGAATGGCGCACCCAGGCGCGGGATCTCGGCCAGGTGGTCGACGCCAGGTTTGAACAGATCGGCCAGTTGCAACTGCCGCCCGCCGGCGAAGGTGAAGGTGCGGTAGGCGTCGCTGACGATGGGCGCATTCGGATGCGCCAGGGCGTCGGTGCCGACCGTACCCGAGTACATCTCGTGGAAGACGGCCGTCATCGCCTCGCCATGCTGAAAGATCTGGAACTGCTGCTCTCCGAAGCTGTTCTGAACCATCTTCGTCGCCGCATTGCGCCAGTTGTTCATCAGGTTGGTGAGATACTCGCGAATTACGGGGTTCTCCACGAGATCCCCGGGCAGCGCCATCTTGATGTTTCGGACCGCCTTGCGTTCCGACACCACCGATGTCGTACAGAATTGCCCGTCCCACTGACCGCCCAGCTCATCACAGAACGAGGGTGCTGACGCCGACACGGGCGATGCGGTGGCCAACGCGGCCGCCACCACCACAGCGACCGCACTACTGCGAATGAACCGGCGCATCATTACGGGAGTTCGACTTTGCTCGCGCGCCAACGTCCGTCGACGTTCTCCATGGTCATTTTGATACGGCTGCGGTCGATGCGCGGATCGGGGACCGCGGAATTGGACACCGACTGGTCGACGAACAACAGCACCACGACCTTGTCCTTGGACGCCGATTGCACGGCCGACTCGACGACGACGCCGTGCGCGGCCGCCTTGTTGTCGATGAGCAGCTGACGCAGTTCCACGCTGGATTTGGAGTACATGTCCTTGAACTCACCGGTCGCTCCGTCGAGCACCGCGTCGAAGTTCTCGTCGACCTTCGCCGAATCGATGCTCGTCAGAATCTGCGCATACTGGACCGCGGTGGCCTGCGCCTGCTCACCTGCACGGGTCACCTGATCGTCCTGCCACAGCTTCCAGCCCAGGAAGCCCACTGCCGCGAGCAGCACCACGAACGCCGCGGCCAGCGCGCCCGGCAGCACGGGACGACGCCACTTGCGTGCGGTGGGTCGGTCGTCGTCCCCGCCGGCATCGGTGTCAGCGGCCTCGGTGTCAGCGGTGTCAGCGGCCGTGTCGGCCTCGGTACCCGCCGACTCGGCAACAGCAGCGTCGGATCCCTCTGGGACGTCTCCGCCGTCGGGCTTCTCGGCGGCGGCCTTGTCGTCGTCGGTGCTCACGGACATCATCATCTCCTAGCGACGTGCTCGGGTCAGCGGGGCGGCTCGATGGGTAGCGTTGGGCCGCCGTAGGGCGTCGGAATCGTGTAGCGCCCCTTCGGGGTTGGATCGGTCTGTCGACCGAGATCCGCTCCCGCGGGCGGACCGGCGCCGTCATCGCCCGCCGGACGCGGCGCGTTCTTCGCCCCACGGACGAGTACGCCGGGATGGTCGTCGCGGCAGTAGGTGTACATGTACGGCTCCGGATAGTCCGCCGACGACGGTGCCCGCCGAGGCGTGCCGTACTCGCAGGTGTAGCGCGGGTAGATGTCGCCGGTCGCCCACAGCCCGTTGTCGTGCATCACGCTGCCGATGGCATCCAGGACCGACGTGCGGTAGTCCGGGAACAACGCGTGCAGTGCCGGAACCCTCAGGTAGAGCAGCTGCGAGGTGGTGGTCAGGCTCCCCAGCAATTGGACCATCGTCTCGGAGTTGTCGGCGAACAGATTGTCGACCGACGTCAACGTGCCCGGCGTCCGCTCGGTCAGCCTGCGGAAGCCCTCTCGCATCCGGTTCACGCCCTGGAACGTCCCGTCCAGATTCGCCGAGGCGACCTCGATACCGGCGTTCTTGTCAGCCGCAAGGGTGAGCACCACCCGGCTGGTGCGCAGCATCGTGGAGGTCTCGGGCAGCACCGAATCCAGTGTCGACAGCAGGAACGTGCCGCCGTCGATGATGTCGGCGAGCTTCTCCGGGCCCGCCTCACTCATGCTGAGCTCCTTCTTGATCAGCTCGAGTTTGGCGGGGTCCACCTGCCTCAGCGCGCCGTCGGCGTTCGCGAGCAGGTCGGCCAGGCTCACCGGAATGGTCGAGTTCTCCTGGGAAACCACACTTCCGTCGCCGAGATAGGGGCCCGCATCGCTGTCGGCGACGAAGTCGATGTACTGCTCGCCGGCCGGCGACAGCCCAGACACCCGGACCTCGCTCGCCGCCGGCACCGCCACCGTCGAATCGACCGTCACCACGGCGTTCACCCCGGCAGGCGTGATGTCGAGACGTTCGACCTTGCCGATCGGCACACCGCGCATCGTGACGTTCTGATTCGGCAGCAGACCCGCCGAGGCCGGCAGCGCCACTGTCACGCGGTAGCTCGACCCGAGCGGGTTGACCTGCAACGCGCCGAGGAACAGATACGCCGCCGCGACGACGAACGTGAGGACCAGTGCGCCTGCCGACAGCCAGGCGCGACGCCGGTGGCCCGCCCGGACGATCCGGACGGTGCGGTCGGCCACGGCGCCGATCATCGTGGTACCTCGGCAGGCAGCAACGGCCCGGGAGCAGGCGCAGGCCGCGGCGGCGGGGGCGCCGGCAGCCCCGGTCCCGGGGGCGCTTGTGACGCCTGGGTCGGCGGCGGGGTCCACACCGATGCCGGTGGCGGCTGCGGTATCGCGCCCGGCGGAGATGGCGGGGGCGGCGCCGCGGCACCCCCCGGAACGGTGATGATCTGCCCCGGCTCCGTCGGGCTCGGAATGACTTGCAGCTGCGGCACTCCGGTTCCCTTGCCCACCAGCCGCTCCTGCAGGCGGAAGAGTGTGAACTGCAGCGACCCGACGAGCTGGTGCCAGTTGTAGCGCTTGGGTCCGTGCAGGCCGGTGTCTCCGGTGAACCCGATATCGGGAATCGATCCGAGGATCAGCCGGTCGATGCTGGCACGCACCGCGATCGCGTTGCTGGTCGTGGACTTGATGAAGGGCGGCATCAACCGGTTGAGCGCGAAGAGCGTCGCGTCGGGGGTCAGCACCACGTCGTTCCACGCACCGGCGATCGTGTTCGCGTCGGCGATGACGCTTCGACCGCTGGTGTCGGTGCCGGCGATCGACGGGAACTTCCGCAGCTGGTCTCCGGTGTCCCCGATTTGCAGCACCAGATCGGCGATCTGGTTGGTGTGGGCGGCCAACGTGTCGGTCGCAGGGCCCGCGGCGTCCATCACCTCCCCCAGCGCCTCATTCTTGGCGTTGAGCTGCTGTGCCAGCCGTGACGTCTCGGACAGCGCTGTCGAGATCTCGTCGGAACGGGCGTTGAGCTTTCCCAGGGTGCTGTTCGTCTTACGGATGAGATCGCCGAATGCCTGGCCCTGATCGCCGGTCGCGCGGCCGAGGCCGTTGATGATGTTGGTGAAGTTGCGCACCGCACCGCCGTTGACGAGGATCGCCGCGGAGCTCAGCACCGACTCGACGGTGGCTGCGGCCGTGGTGGAGTCGATGGGAATGGTGTCACCGTCGCCGAGCAGCGGGGTCCCGGGACCGGCAGGGCCGGGCGGCCTGATCGACACGAACACGTCCCCCAGCGGCGTCGCCGACCGCAGTTCGGCGGTACTGCCCTTCGGCAGTTGCACTCCGTCTCTGATCCGCAACGTCGTCACCGCGGTGTAGTTGCGCGCCTCTATCGACTCCAGCTGGCCGATGTCGGCCCCGGCCAGTCTGACCTTCGCCATTGCAGGCAGATTGAGCGCGTTGGAGAACACTGCATTCAGCGTGTAGCCACCGGAACCGCCACCGGGAGCGGGCAGCGGCAGGGCCGCCAAACCCTCTGAGGCGCAGGCGGACAGCGACAGGCTGCTGACCATGGCGGCCGCCACCACGGATTTCACCCGGCCGGCCATCACTTCTGCCCCATCGCCGCAAGTCCGTCCAGGACGTAACTCAATCCGAAGTCAGGTCCGAAATCCTGCAATGTGCCGGTACTGCACCCTAGTTGGCGCAGTCCCATCATGTTGCACACCTCTTTGACCGCTTGTGTTTCGAAGAGCACTTTGTCGGTGAGGACATGGACCCGAAGGGCCCCGTTGGTCCGGTCGATCGCGTTGTAGATGTTGTCCAGCGTCAACGGCGCCAGATCGAGGAACTCGGCGAGATCGCGCCGATGCTCCACCGTCGTGGTCAGCGCCGTGTCGCCGTTGGCGACGATCTGCTTGATCGCGTCCCGGTGGGTGTCGAGAACCTCGCCCAACTGGTTGACCACGTCGTTGATCCTGCTCCCCGTAGTCCCGGTGCCGAAGTTCTCGTCGGCCAGCACCTGACTGAGTTGCCGGACGGTCGAGCCGAATTCCCGCAACGTGGAGTCGTTGTCGGCGGCCGCCTCGAACAGCGTGCTGACGTTTCTGATGATCGCGGTGAGCTGATCGCGGGTCACCGCGCCACGATCGGAGCTCAGTCGCAGGGCATTCGACAGTTCCCCCAGCGCATCCTTGATCTGTTGACCGTTGCCGTCGGCGATGGCTGCACTGGCGTCGACGACGGAGCCGATCGGGCCGGCGCCCTTGCCGTCTCCGCGCAGTGAGGTCGACAGCTTGTCGAGCACGTCGAGCACTCTGGCGAACTCCACCGGGGTCCTGGTGCGGTTCAGCCCGATTGTGTCGTGGTTCTGCAACGTCGGCCCGTCGCGGTACGGCGGGGTCAGCTCGATCTGCCGATCGGTCAGGATCGAGTTGGAGATCGTCACCGCCTGGACATCGGCCGGGACCCGCACGTCGCCGTCCACGGTGAAGTCGACCTCCACATAGCCGCCCTTGGGAACGATCTTGGTGACCTTGCCCACCGGCATCCCCAGCACCGCAACCGTATTGCCCTCGTAGAGGCCGGCTGCGCTGTCGAACTGAGCGGTGACCGAGATGGTATCGAGTTCGTCGCCCAGATAGGACCACCCGACGGCGGCCGCCACCACGACAACAGCAAGGACCGCCGCGATCAGCACCGCCAACTTCTTCCTGGCGCTCGTCATTTGCAGTCCTGGAAGTACTCGATCATGCCCAACTGTTTGGCGCGGCCGCTGATGGCGCACATCCATGAATCCACCGCAAGTCCGTTGGCGGCGTTGAAGTCGACGGCATTACCGTTGCCGGTGGCGTTGGCCAACCCGCGCAGGGCCAGCGGTCCCGATTGCAGGATGCTCCGGACCAGATCGTCGTGCTGGGCCAGCATGTCGGAGAGTTCGCGGACATTGACCAGCAGCGCTTCCAGCTCCGGGCGGTCATCGATGATGATATCGCTCAGTGTCTGAACGAGATTGGTGATCGAATCCATCAACGCGTGGAAGGATGCCCGCCGCATCACGAACTCCCCGACCAGATCGTTGCCCTGGCGGACCATGCTGGCGATGTTCGCCTGCTGGCGCCGCAGCGTGCTGCTGACCACCTCGGTGGTCTCCAGTAGTGACCCCAGTTGGTCGCGGCGCTCGGCGATGATCGTCGCCAGTGTGTGGGTATTGGCCATCGCCTGCGGGACCACCGGCGGCAGCCCTTGCAGCTGCCTGCCGAGGATGTCCAACGTCTCGGCGAACTTGTCGGAATCGACCTGTTCGAAGGTGGTTGTCACGTCGGTCAGGGCTTCCTGAAGGTCGTAGGGGACCTCCGTGTGGGACAGGTCGAGCGTGTCGTCGGGCAGCGAGCCCTCACCGGCAGGCTGAAGGGCCAGGTACCGCGACCCGAGGATCGTCGTGACCTTGATGACGGCCCGGGAGTCCTCGCCGAGAGCGACGTCGTTGCGGACCGTGAGTTCGGCCTCCACGTGATCGCCGGCCAGTTCCATGCTCAGCACCTCGCCGACCGGGATCCCGGCGACGGTGACCGGGTTTCCCGGCCGTAGCGCCGCGGCCTGCAGGAACTGCGCGGTGACCTTGCGGTACCCCACGTCGGCGGCCTGCACCAACAGAAGGGCCCCGATCAGCACCACCACGACGCCGACGGCGACGGTCCCGAGCCACACCTTGTTGCGGTCCTCGAGAGGCCGCCGCCGTGAACGGTTCTTCTTCGACGTCCTACTCGATCTAGCCATTGGCCATGTTCCTGCACTTCGGCGAATACCTGGCGTCGTTGCCGGGGGTCGCGGCATCGACGATGATCGGCGTGACGTCGTTGAGTCCGGGGAAGAAGCCGGTGGCATTGAGGTCACACGCGTACGCGTTGGCGTATGCCCCTTCGCTGGTGATCCTGGCGAATCCCTTGAGCAGCAACGGCAGGTTGGCCCCCGTGAACGCCAACTGCGGTTCGATGCTGACCAGGTGCTGGGCGAACCCGGGTTCCCGCTCGACCAGCTGGTTCAGCGACGGATACACCTGATCGGTGATATCCGACAGCTGCCGTACCACCCGGGCCATCGATCCTGTCGCCTCCACCAGTTCCGGGCGGCGGCGGTCGAACGTCGCCACCGTCGACTGCACCTGGGTGAGCACCTGATCCAAGCTGTCGTTGTGCTGGGCCAGGTTGCCCATCACCGTGTTCAGATCGGTGATCACCGTGCCGAGTTCTTGGTCGCGACCGGCGAACGACTCCGTCAACACCGATGTCTGGTCGACGAGCGCGGTGATCGACGCCTCGTCGCCCTGCAACGACTCGATGACGCCTTTGGTCAGGTTGTCGGCGTCGCGGGGATTCAGCACGCTGAACAACGGCTCGTAACCGTTGAGCAGCGTCGTCACGTCGAATGACGGATCGGAGCGTTCGATGGGGATGGTGCTGCCTGCGGGCAGTGCGCCGGGATCGCCGGTCTTGCCCAGCGACAGACCGAGATACCGCTGACCGACGATGTTCTGGTAGGTCACCGATGCGACGGTGGTGCCCAACAGCTGCTGCTGGCTCTGCACCACGAACGACACCTTGGCGAGATCGCCGTGCAGCTCGATCTTTTCGACGCGGCCGACGCGGACACCGGCCATCCGCACGTCGTCGCCTTCGCGTAGGCCGAACACGTCGGTGAACATCGCCGCGTACGGCACCGTCGGTCCCGCGACGTCGCGCCGCAGCGTCACGTACACCAGCCAGGTCAACGCGATGGCGACGACCATGAAGATCGAAAGCCCTGCCAATGCACCGCGGTACTTCATCGAGGCTCCTCGCTGGCGGTTTCCGCCGCCGACACCGTCGTTCCGCGCGCGACCGGTCCGAGCAGCAGCTGGGTCGCCACCGTCGCGGGCGCTCCGGTGATCACGCCGAGCTGGGCGCGTTCGTGTTGACTGCCAACGGGTCCTACGTTCCCTCCGAAGGACGCAGGGGCGGCTGCCTGCGCCCGCGGCGGATCCCACGGCTTCGGCGCGACCGGCGCAGCCGGAGACAGCGGCACCGGAGGCGCAGGGACGGGAACCAGCCCGGGGCTGGCGGTGCCGGGCACCGGCGGCGACGGGGGCATCCACGGCGGCAGCGGCGGATTAGGGTCGGCCAGATTGGGATTCGGGTTCACCAGCGGCGGACCCACAGCGACCAGGTTCCCGTTCGGTCCGATCTCGGTGCCGGGCGGCGGCGCGAGATCCGGTGGCGGCCGATAGTTCTGCGGCAGCAGCACGTCCGGCAATTCCGGGCGCGTCGGCACCAGCGGGGCGGTGAAGCAGCTCGGCCCCTTCAGCCCGGCGTACTGGGGGCAGTCGGCTCGGGTGTAGCTGTACGTCGGCGTGAACGACAGGTTCACCCGCATGTTGCCGATGTCGTGTTCGTGAATCCACACCTGGTCGAAGAACTTTCCCGACAGTTGGTTCATCTTCAGGAACGCAGGCACCCAATGACGCGACGTGTCGGCGAGGCTGCCGATCACAGGGGTCAATTCGGAGGTGATCCGGACCAGGCGATCGGTGTGGTTGCTCAGTGCGGTGTGCGTGGTGGACACCGTGTTCACGCCGCCGTTGACGAGCGCGGTGAGTTGCGCGTCCTGTTCGACGAGCGTGCGCATGGGCTGTACCGCCTGATGCAGCGCGTCGACGAGGTCCGGGGCGGTCTGCTGAAGTCCCCGCGTCGCATCGACCAGCGCGGAGACGGTGGTCGGTCCCGGATCTGTGGCGACGATGCGGTCGAGCTCGTCGACCATTCTGTTCAATTGCGCACCGCCGGTGAGCAACTCGGTGCGCCGGCCTTCGGTTGCAGCCTGGACCGCGGCGAGAATGCCGATCGTACGATCCTCGCGGCCCCTGCCGGTGGCGGCGAGGACGTCACGCAGCTTGCTGATGGTCGTCTGGAACAACACGGTCGGCAGCTCGGTGTCTTCGGGAATCTCGGCGCCCGCCTGAATCGGCGGCCCCCCGGCCCGGTCGACGAGTTGCACCGACGACACGGCGAACACGTTGCTGGGCACCACCCGCGCGGTCACCCCCGCCGGAATCGACGCCGCATACTCCTGATTGAGGTCGATGTGCACGAAGTTGGGTTCGCCGTAAGCCGCGGGTGTGACGTCGGTGACCGCGCCGACCAGCACGCCGTGGTACTTGACGTCGGAGCGCTGCGGCAGTCCGTCGCCGACGTTGACCATGGCGGCGACGACTCGCACCACGGTTTCCAGCCGTCCGGTCGACTTGATCAACAGCGTGGCGGTGACGAGGGACACGACGATCAGCAGTGCGACGCCACTGCCCAGCAGCTGCCGATCAGTGGGGCCGCGCCCGTCCAGCTCAAAGGAATTCGCCACTCAGCCCCCGAACCTCGCGCCGGCGTCGATGGACCACAGCGCCATCGTGAGAAGCATGTTCACCATGATCACGACGGTGATACTGGCGCGCATGGCGTGTCCGGCAGCGACGCCCACCCCGACCGGACCGCCGCTGGCGTAGAACCCGTAGTAGCACTGGACCGTCGAGGCGATCCACACGAAGATCACCGTCTTGAGCACCGAGTACAGGATGTCCTGCCCGGCCAGCATCAGCGTGAAGTAGTGCAGGTATGAGCCCGTGGCTCCGCCGCTGATGACCTGGACCACGATCTGGGTGGTCAGGTAGCTGACCGCCAGACAGACGACGTAGAGCGGGATGACCGCGATCACCGAGGCCATCAGGCGCGTGGTCACCAGGTACGGAATAGGCCGGATGCCAAGGGATTCCAGCGCGTCGATCTCCTCGGCGATGCGCATCGAACCCAGCTGCGCGGTGAACCGGCAGCCGGCCTGGGTGGCGAACGCGAGCGAAGCGGCGATCGGGGCGAGTTCTCTGGTGTTCACCAACGACGAGATGACGCCGGTCGCAGGCCCGAGGCCCAGCAGGTCGAGGAAGTTGTACCCCTCGATCCCGACGAGAGCGCCGACGGTGATGCCCAGCACGACGGCCACGCCCGCGGTTCCGCCGCCGACGACCAAAGAGCCGTTGCCCCAGGCGACGTCCGACAGCAGCCGGACGAACTCGGCGCGGTAATGACGCACCGCGACGGGTATGCCGATCAGCGCGCGGCCGAAGAAGACGAGCATGTGGCCCAGCCGGATGATCGGCGCGGTCGTCCCGTGGTAGAGACGCCGCACCGGCTTCAGGAATCTGGGCGAATAGGTCGAGGCTGTCACGTCTACAGCCCCACCCTCGGAAACAGCATGATGTAGAGCTGACTGATCGCGACGTTGACGACCATCAGCACCAGGATGGATTCGACAACCGCGGCGTTGACCGAGTTCGCGACGCCCGTCGGACCGCCCTGGGTGGAGAGCCCCTTCTGACACGACACGATCGCCACGATCGCGCCGAAGATCACGGCCTTGACCAGCGCCACGACCATGTCACCGGTGGTCGTGAACGACGCGAACGTGGCGACGAAGCTGCCCGGGGCGCCGTTCTGGAAGTACACGTTGAACAGATAGCTGGCCAGGAATCCGACGAAGCAGACCACGCCGGTGAGCGCGACGCCGATCAGGATCGCGGCGGCGAAGCGGGGGACCACGAGCCGCCGGATCACCGAGACACCCATGACCTCCATCGCGTCGGTCTCCTCGCGCATCTTGCGCGAACCGAGGTCCGCGGTGATGGCCGATCCGACCGCCGCGGCCATCAGGATCGCCGCGGTCAGCGACGCGGCCTGCCGGATCACCGCCAGTCCGCTGGCAGCGCCGGCGAGCGACGTGGCACCGACCTGACCGGCCAACAGGGCGAATTGAATGGACAGCGTGACACCGATCGGGAGGGCCACCAGCACGGTCGGCAGCACCGCGGTGCCCGCCATGAACGCGCCCTGGCGGACGAACTCCTGCCACTGAAAGCGCCCGGTGAACAGATCGAGCAGGAAATACTGGACGGTGCGCACACCGAGCACGAACTGGTCACCGACGGTCGACAGCGACGCCAGCGGGTGCCGCCGGACGTAACCGCCCGCCCAGTCGGTGACGACGGCAACGCCGTCGCCCTTCGCATCGTTGCTCATCTGCGCTGAATGGCCATTTACTTAATGCCTTCGATTTCGTCCACTACACCTCGGCTACCCACGTGTTTCTCGCAGTTGAGGCCGTTAATTGACGCCCGCGCACACCCGTCGCATCCTGCCCTGTCGGATGAGTATGCCCATTAGCTTCACGGATCGGTGAGGAATCAGCAAAATCCCTGGGCCGACCGTGCCCGGAATGCTGACACGAGCAGATGCTCGCCTTCAATTCGCGTTTCGGTTGCCCCATCAGAAGCACTCCACGGGCGGCGCGGGCCATGGCCGCAGATAGTTCAGCGCCATCGACGTGATCTCGTCGATGAACGTCTCGCGGTCGATCGCGGGCTGGTCGAGGATGAAGCGGACGCACAGGTGCTCGACCATCCGCACCAGCATCCAGGCCGCGGTGTCCAGGGTGGCGTCGGGCCTGACCTGGCGCTTGTTGATCGTCAGATAGGCCACCGTCAGCTCGCCGATCCGCTGCTCGAAGGCCGCCAGCTTGCTGGTCGTGCCCAGCCGTGGCGTCTGCTCCATCACCGCGCGGAGGAACTCGGGATGCACGTCGAGCGCGTCGACCAACGCGCCGATCGACTCGCGTACGTAGTCGGGGGCCGGCTGGTCCAGCCGCTCGGACACCCGGGCCGCCACCCGCGCCGACAGCTGGTCGCTGAACCGGTCGATGACGGCCGCGGCGATCGCGTCCTTGTTCGGGAAGTACTGGTACAGCGAGCCCGGACTGATCCCGGCCGCCGACGCGATGCGGTTGGTCGACGCACCGTCGAAACCGTGGGCGATCAGCATCTGCTCCCCCGCGTCGAGGATGCGGTCCACCATCGCCTTGGACCGCTCCTGCCTGGGCGCCCGGCGCAGCCGGGACGACGCGTCGGGGCTCATCCGGATGCGAATTGAACGCGAATGATCGCTCGTGTCAGCATGGCGCCATGGTGACACACGACACCACCCGGGGAGGGCGAACGGCGCAACCGCCCGGGCCGGGCCCAGCTGGAGCGGTGGGGGGACCGGTCCCGGGAAAGACTGCTGGACAAGTACTTCGGGGGGCAGCAACATGACGTCGGTGAACTCCCCCGCTGACGGCACCGCACTCGGGCCGTCCTCGCTGCTGTGGCGGTGGGCCGGTGACATGCGCATCGCATTCGAGGGCGGCACCGCGGGGCTGCTGCAGACCATGCATCCGGCGATCGGACAGGGTCTGATCGACCACTCCGACTTCTTCGACGACCCGGTCGGCCGGGTGTTCCGTTCCCTGCCCGGCATTCTGGGCACGGTGTACGACGGGCCGGGCGCCGAGGCGACCGGCTTGCGGGTGCGCGACTTCCACCACGACATCAAGGGCACGCTGGCGGGCGGGCAGCGCTACCACGCGCTGAACCCGGAGACGTTCTGGTGGGCGCACGCGACCTTCCAGCGGATGGTGGATCGCATTGCGCTGCACTGGGATCGCCACGGCCTCAACACGCGGGAAAGCGAGCAGCTCTACGCCGAGGGGCGCGAGTGGTACCGGCGCTACGGGATGACCGAGTCCGTGGTGCCTGCCGACCGCGCCGCTTTCGAGCGCGAGTTCGACCGGTACTGCCGTGAGGTGCTGCAGCCCAATCCCGCGTCGGACTACCTGATCGAGTTCATCGGCAGGCCCGCGATCCCCGACATGAGCGCCTCCCCGGACTACCCGACCCACCCGCGGCTGCGTACGCTGGCCGACGCGCTGCTGCCCGCCCTGCCGGTGCGGATGGCGCTGGCCCCGCCGATGCGGCTGGTGATCTTCGGCGGCCTGCCCGCGGTGGTGCGGGAACGCTTCGACATCCCGTGGTCGCGGGGCGACGAGCGGCGCTACCGGGCGATCCGGTCGGCCGTCCGCACCGGATGGGGCTACGTGCCGGCGTCGTTCAAGTGGTATCCCGCCGCGCGCAAGGGCTGGCTGCGCGAGCTGGGCCGGGCCCCATCCCGCTTCTGAGCCTCGTTCCCGCGGCACGGGCCGACAGATGTGCTGATGGGCAGCGATTCGCAGGGACCGGCTGACTGGAATTGGAACACGTTCTAATCTGGTCGGCATGAGTGATCAGCTGCGCCACTTCCTCCACTCCGGCCACCTCACCGTCGGCGCGCTCAAGCGCCACAAGGACCGTCCCGTGCTGTTCCTCGGGGACACCACGCTGACCGGCGGTGAACTCGCCGACCGCATCAGTCAGTACATCCAGGCGTTCGAGGCGCTCGGCGCCGGTACCGGGGCGGCCGTCGGCCTGCTGTCGCTGAACCGCCCCGAGGTGCTGATGATCATCGGCGCCGGCCAGACGCAGGGCTACCGCCGCACCGCGCTGCACCCGTTGGGCTCGCTGGACGACCACGCCTACGTGCTCTCCGACGCCGAGGTCACGTCGCTGATCATCGATCCCAACCCGATGTTCGTCGAGCGCGCACTCGGCCTGGCGGAGAAGGTGCCCTCGCTCAAGCAGGTGCTGACCATCGGCCCGGTCCCGCCCGAACTCGCCCAGAGTGGCGTCACCGCGGTGGATCTGAGCGCCGAGGCCGCCAAGTACGCACCCCGGCCGCTGGTCGCGGCCGACCTGCCGCCCGACCACATCGGCGGCCTGACCTACACCGGTGGCACCACAGGTAAGCCGAAGGGCGTCATGGGGACGACGCAGTCGATCACCACGATGACGACCGTGCAGCTGGCCGAGTGGGAGTGGCCGGAGAACCCGCGCTTCCTGATGTGCACGCCGCTGTCACATGCCGGGGCGGCGTTCTTCACCCCGGTGATCGTCAAGGGCGGCGAGTTGATCGTGCTGACCAAGTTCGACCCGGGCGAGGTGCTGCGGGTGATCGAGGAGCAGAAGATCACCGCGACGATGCTGGTGCCGTCGATGATCTACGCGCTGATGGACCACCCGGATTCGCACACCCGTGACCTGTCGTCGCTGGAGACCGTCTATTACGGCGCATCGGCGATGAACCCGGTGCGGCTGGCCGAGGCGATCCGCCGGTTCGGGCCGATCTTCGCGCAGTACTACGGCCAGTCCGAGGCGCCGATGGTGATCACCTACCTGTCCAAGAAGGATCACGACGAGAAGCGGCTGACGTCGTGCGGACGCCCGACGCTGTTCGCCAAGGTGGCATTGCTCGGTCCGGACGACCAGCCGGTGCCACGCGGGGAGGTCGGCGAGATCTGCGTCGCGGGGCCGCTACTGTCGGGCGGCTACTGGAACCTGCCGGACGCGACGGCCGAGACGTTCCGCAACGGCTGGATGCACACCGGCGATCTGGCCCGCGAGGACGAGGACGGCTTCTATTACATCGTCGACCGCACCAAGGACATGATCGTCACCGGCGGCTTCAACGTGTTCCCGCGTGAGGTGGAAGACGTGGTGGCCGAACATCCTTCGGTGGCGCAGGTGTGCGTGATCGGCACCCCCGACGACAAGTGGGGCGAGGCAGTGACCGCGGTGGTGGTGCTGCGGCCCGACGCCGATGGCTCGGAGGCCGCCGTGGCCACGATGACGTCCGAGATCCAGGCGTCGGTCAAGGAGCGCAAGGGCTCGGTGCACACGCCCAAGCAGGTGATCGTCGTGGAGTCGGTGCCGGTGACCGCGCTGGGCAAGCCGGACAAGAAGGCGGTGCGGGCGCAGTTCTGGGAAGGCGCGGGGCGTTCGGTCGGCTGAGCCGCCAATCAGGTCCGGTCGGCTGAGCCGCCAATCAGACCCGGTCGGCTGAGCCGCCAATCAGGTCCGGTCGGCTGAGCCGCCGATCAGACCCGGTCGGCTGAGGCGAGGCCTTCGAGGATCCGGTCCAGGAACGCCCCCGCGGTGCGGGCGGCCGCTTCGGGTTCCCCGGCGGCGATCCGGTCGAGCAGCACACCGTGGTCGCAGCGGTCGACCGGCACGTGGCGGGTCGTCGCGACGCTGGCGGTGACGACCTCGATCAGGCCGCGGTACAGCTCGGCGAGGGTGCGGTTGCGCGCGCTGCGCACCACGGCTAGGTGGAATTCGGCGTCGACGCGGGCGAACTCGTCGGTGTCGTCGGCGGCGGCGAGTTCGGCGCGGCGGGCCAGCAGTGCCCGCATCCCGGCCACGTCTTCGGGGGTGCGGTGGGCGGCGGCCAACCGGGCGGCCTCAACTTCCAACGCGCGGCGTACCTCGAGCACCTCCCGTAGCTCGGCGCCGGCCAGCCGGCGTAGCGCGCCGGACACCTCGCTGGTGGCCCGGACATAGGTGCCGTCGCCCTGGCGGACCTCGAGGATCCCCGCGTGCGCGAGCGCCCGTACGGCTTCGCGTACGGTGTTGCGGCCGGCCCGAGCGACTCGACGAGCACGGTCTCGTTGGGTATCCGTTCGCCGACGGGCCACTCCCCGCTGACGACGGCGTGCCGGAGCTGCTCGATGACCTGATCGACGAGGCTCGAGCGCCGTGTTGTGTTCAACGGCACACGAATAATCCTTTCATCCAATCATGGGATGTATGGCACGGTAGCAGGATGTCCACGGACCGGCAGCAGATCTTCGTCGACCCGGCGCCCGAGGCGCCGGGTCGCGTCTCGACGGCCGCCGGAGGCGCGTTGCTGGCGGTGGCCGTCGTGCTCGCCGCGCTGAACCTCCGTCCCGCGGTCACCAGCATCGCGACGCTGCTCGACGACATCCGCGCCGATCTTTCGGTGTCGGCCACCTGGGCCGGACTGCTGACGACGCTGCCCGCGCTGTGCTTCGCGGGCGCCGGTCTCGCGGCCCCGCGGTTGGCCGCCAGAATCGGCCTGGGCCGGGCGATCTCGACCGCGATGATCGCGCTGACCGCCGGTCTCGTGCTCCGCGGCATCGGCGGGGCGCCCGTGGTCATCGGCGCCACGCTGATCGCGTGCGCGGGCATCGCGCTGGCCAACGTGCTCATCCCGGTCGTCATCAAAGGATCCTTCCCGGCCCGTATCGGGCTGATGACCGGTATCTACACCGCCGCCCTGCAGGGTGGCGGGGCGCTCGGCTCGGCGGTGACGCCCGGCCTGGAGGAACCGCTCGGCGGGTGGCGCGCGGCGCTGATGGTGTGGGCGGTGGTGTCCGTGGTGGCGCTGGCGGTGTGGATCCCGGCGACCGGACGGCATCGCGGCGCCTGGGCGGTGCACAGCACGCGGACCCCGGGCCGTCGCTCGCTGCTGCGCAACCCGCTGGCCTGGACGGTCACCCTGTTCTTCGGCAGTCAGGCGTTCATGGCCTACATCATGATGGGCTGGCTGCCACAGGTTTTCATCGACCACGGGATCGACAAGGTGCAGGCCGGGCTGTTCGTCGCGGTCACGTCGCTGGTCGGGGTTCCGCTCTCGCTGGTGATCACGCCGATCGCGGCGCGCAGGCCCAGCCAGAGCATCTGGATCGTCGGGACGAGCGTTTTCGGGTTCGCCGGCGTCGTCGGCCTGATGCTCGCCCCGGCGGCGCAACCGCTGCTGTGGAGCCTGCTGCTGGGCATCGGTATGAGCGCGTTCTCCATGGCATTGGCGCTGCTGGGCCTGCGGGCCCGCACCGCCGAGGACACCGCCCAACTCTCGGGCATGGCGCAGGGATTCGGCTATCTCATCGCGGGAACAGGTCCGTTCCTGTTCGGTCTGCTGCACGACGTGACGCACGGGTGGACCGTGCCGTGGGCGATGTTCCTGGCCGTCTTCGTGGTGCAGACGGTCTCCGGCGCGTTGGCGGGACGCAACCGCTACGTGTGAACGCCGGGCACAATCACCGCATGCGGACCTGCCCCGGCGATCATCTCGGTCTGCCGTTCCCCGCCGACGCCTCGACGCTGCATGAGGCCGGGCCCGATTTCCTCACCGCAGCGTTGCATCGGTCCGGCGCGCTGGCCGACGACGACGCCGTCGTGGCCGTCGACGAGCTGACCGAGTTCCGCGGCGGCAGCACCGGGCGCAAAGCCCTGCTGACAGTGTCCTACCGCAGGCCCGGCGGCCTGCCGCGCGAGTTGTTCGTCAAGTTCTCCCGCGACTTCGATGATCCGGCCCGCGATCTGGGCCGCGGCCAGATGGCGCTGGAGGTGCGCTTCGCGTTGCTGACCCGCGCCGCACGGTTCCCGATCGCGGTGCCGCGCTGCGTGTTCGCCGACTACCACGCCGACTCCGGCACCGGGATCCTGATCACGGAGCGAATCCGGTTCGGCGACAACGGCGTCGAGCGACAGTACGACAAGTGCGCCGACCATTCGATGCCGGATCCGCTGCAGCACTACCTGGCGTTGTTCAGCGCGCTGGGCCGGCTCGCAGGCAGCGACAAGGCCGGACGGCTCGGCGCCGACGCGGGTTTCGCCGTCGACATGCGACAGCTCTCGGTCGGAGATCGGCCGCCGCACACCGCGGCGCAGCTGCGGCGCCGCGTCGATCTGCTCGGTGCCCTGGGCGACCGGCATCCGGGACTTCTGCCCGGCGAGCTCGTCTCGCCGGACTTCCTCGCCCGCCTCTCCGATGACGTCGCGCTGGTCCCGCAGCGGGTGGACGCGGTGTGGGACCGGCTGGCCGCCGACCCGGACCACGTCGCGCTGTGCCACTGGAACGCCAACGTCGACAACGCGTGGTTCTGGCGCGAGAGAGACCTGCTGCGGTGCGGGCTGCTGGACTGGGGATGCGTCGGCCGGATGAACCTCGCGATGGCCGTCTGGGGCTCGCTGTGCAGCGCCGAAACCACACTGTGGGAACGTCATTCGTGGGGTCTGCTGACCCATCTCGCCGCCGAGTACACCGCGGCGGGCGGCCCGGAACTCGACGTCGCGGCGCTGGGCGACCACCTGCTCGGCTACGTCGCGATCATGGGGACCACCTGGCTGCTCGACGTGCCCGGCTACCTGCTCAAGGTGCTGCCCGAGCGGGTTGCCGACCGGTTCGACCCGGCGATCGCCGGCAACGAGCAGACGCGCAGCCGGCTGCTGATGATGACGAACTTCCTCAACCTGTGGCAGAAGTCGGACATGCGCGCGGTGCTCGAGGGTTGACAGTCACTGCGGCGCAACGCTATGCGCCGGGGACGGCGGTGCGCGCGGCCACCGACGCCGCACCGGCTGTGTCGAACACGTCGATCACCACGTCGGCGTCGCGGACCCCACCCAGGTGGTGCTGGACGCCGCTGTTCAGCCACTGAGCGAAAACTTCACACCTGGCACGATGGTGGGATGGCTGATCTGCAAGCGGTGCTGTTCGACTACTCCGGCACGCTGTTCCGGCTCGAAGAGGACGAGAGCTGGTTCGCGGGGATGGAACTCGACACCGAGGGCAACCGGGAAGTCGACGGGCACGTGCAGGCCGAACTGATGCGCCGGCTGACCGCCCCGACGGGCCGGTCGGTGTCGATGACCCCCGAGGCGCTGCAGGCGTGGATGAACCGGGATCTGGCCCCACACCTGCACCGCGAGGCGTATCTGCACGTGCTGCGCGAATCCGGGCTGGCCCGCCACCACGCCGAGTCGCTGTACAGCCGGGTGATCGATCCGGCGTGCTGGACGCCCTACCCCGACACCGCGACGGTGCTCGCGGGACTGCACCGACGCGGCATCAAGACCGCCGTGGTGTCCAACATCGCGTTCGACGTGCGGCCCGCGTTCGACGGCGTCGGGACGGTCGACGAGTACGTACTGTCGTTCGAGGTCGGCGCCGTCAAACCGGATCCGGAGATCTTCCGGACCGCGCTGGAGCGCGTCGGCGTGCCTGCCGAGCGGGCATTGATGGTCGGGGACAGCGACGAGGCCGACGGCGGCGCCCGCGCGCTGGGATGCGCCTTCGCGCTCGTCGACCCGCTACCTACCCGCGAACGCAGGGACGGGCTGATCTCCGCACTGTGGGCCCACGGCATCCAGTTGTAGTTTCGGTGGCATGGTCGAGTCTGAGCGGGTCCGGCCGCCGTGGTGGCTGAAGTACGTCAACAAGGTGATGATCGCCGTCAACCGGACGGGACTGTTCACGGGCGGTCCAGCGGTGCTGGAGGTGACCGGCCGCAAGTCGGGCAAGCCACGCAAGACGCCGGTCACGCCGTTCGAGGTCGACGGCCGCCGCTACGTGGTCGGCGGCCTGCCCGGCGCGGACTGGGTGCGCAATCTGCAGGCCGATCCTGATGCGGTGCTGCTGCAAGGCAAGCGGCGCGAGCGCGTGCGGATGGTGGAGGTTCCCGTCGACCAGGCCCGCCCGCTGCTGCGGCAGTTCCCGGTCCTGGTGCCCACCGGCGTCGATTTCATGAAGAGCGCCGGCCTGGTGACCGGACCGAACCCCGACGAGTTCGAGGCGCTGGCCGGGCGCTGCGCGGTATTCCGCTTCGATAGCGTGTGACCTCGTGACCGACGCTGCGAGCAACCCCTTCGACGCCAGCCTGTGGGAGCCGGTGGCCGGCTTCGAGGACCTGACCGACATCACCTACCACCGCCACGTCGTCGACGGCGAACGAAAGCCGACGGTGCGGATCGCCTTCGACCGCCCGGAGGTGCGCAACGCGTTCCGTCCGCACACCGTCGACGAGCTCTACCGCGTCCTCGACCACGCCCGGATGTCCTCGGACGTCGGCGTGGTGCTGCTGACCGGCAACGGTCCGTCGCCCAAGGACGGCGGCTGGGCGTTCTGCTCCGGCGGGGACCAGCGCATCCGTGGCCGCAGCGGCTACCAGTACGCCTCCGGGGAGACCGCCGAGACGGTGGACCCTGCCCGCGCGGGGCGCCTGCACATCCTGGAGGTGCAGCGGCTGATCCGGTTCATGCCCAAACCGGTGATCTGTCTGGTCAACGGGTGGGCCGCCGGCGGCGGGCACTCGCTGCACGTGGTGTGCGACCTCACGTTGGCGTCGCGCGAGCACGCCCGGTTCAAGCAGACCGACGCCGACGTGGGGTCGTTCGACGCCGGCTACGGATCGGCGTACCTGGCGAGTCAGACCGGGCAGAAGTTCGCCCGCGAAATCTTCTTCCTGGGCCGCCCCTACACCGCCGAGCAGATGCACGCGATGGGCGCGGTCAACGAGGTCGTCGACCACGCTGAACTGGAAAATGTTGCGCTGCAGTGGGCCTCGGAGATCAACGGCAAGTCGCCGCAGGCGATCCGGATGCTCAAGTACGCGTTCAACCTCCCCGAGGACGGCCTGGTCGGCCAGCAGCTGTTCGCCGGTGAGGCCACCAGGCTGGCCTACATGACCGACGAGGCCGTCGAGGGACGTGACGCGTTCCTGGAGAAGCGCGACCCCGACTGGTCGCCGTTCCCCCGCTATTTCTAGCCGGATCCGGCGCGCTTTGCGACACTCAGCGTCGCATTGCGCGCCGGATTCACCAGGGAGGCGCGGTAGCGCAGCGGCGACAGCCCGACCTCACGCTTGAACGCATTGCTGAACGCGCTCTCCGAGGTGTAGCCCAGCTCGAACGCGAGTGGCCCGACCCGGACGTCGCTGTCGCGCAACGCATTCCGGGCCAGCTGCATGCGCCAGGTGTTGAGGTAGGTCAGCGGCGGCATACCCGACACGGACCGGAAGCGTTCGGCGAACGAGGTGCGCGACATCGCCGCAGCACGGGCGAGTTCCTCCAGACGCCAAGGCTTTCCGGGATCGTCGTGCATCGCGGCGACCGCGGGACGCAGCCGTTCATCGGCCAGCAGACGCAACCAGCCCGAGGGCAGTTCGTCGGCCTGGGCGATATAGGCACGCATCACTTCGAGGAGCAGGAGTTGGCCCTGCGCCTGAACGGCGAAGGCCGAGCCCACCCGGCCGCCGGTCACCTCGTCGAGCACCCGGTTGAGGATCGCGTGCAACTGGGTGGCCTCGTCGGCGGACGCACGGACGTGGCTGACCGGCGGCAGTGCCTGCGTGAGCAGAGCCTCGCCGATCGGATTCACGGCGATGTGGCCGCCGATGATCACGTCGGCCTCGCCACATTTCGGGTCGTCCACCCGCACGAAGGCCCGTTCCGACGCGTCGACATCGAGCCTCGTGGGCGGCGCGAGACCGGGCCCACCCACGACGTCCATCTGCCTGCGCTGGTTGAGGATCGCGACGTCGCCGGGCCCCAGGGTGATCGGGCCGTACCCGTCGGCGGTGAGCCGAAGCTGCCCGCACACCACCGCGATCATCTTCAGCGGGTCCGTCAGCTCAAAGGAGCAGAACCAGTCGCCGCGCACTGACAACCCGCCGGAGACGAGCCCGCGGACCTCGATGAGATCGAAGACGTCCGACAGCTGATCTCGCATCATCTCCGTACTATCACGCAGAAAATCTGAACTTTCAACCATTCAACGTACGTCCCTCCGGCTGCAGAGTGGATCTCATGACGCACAAACAACATCCCCTCGGTTCCGGTTTCACCGCCGCCTCCACCGCCGACGACGTCCTCGCCGGCATCGACCTGACCGGACGCACCGCGATCGTCACCGCCGGCCACGTCGGCCTCGGCCTGGAAACCACGCGCGCCCTGGCCAATGCCGGTGCCAACGTCGTGGTGGGCAGCCGTAATCCCGCGACGGCCGCGGCGGCGCTGGCCGGCATCGACCGTGTCCGGGTCGAGCCGCTCGACCTGATGGACCCGGCCTCGATCGACCGGTTCGTCGCCGGCTACGGCGAAACCCCGTTGCACACGCTGATCAACAACGCGGGCATCATGGGCGGAGATCTGGTCCGGGACGCGCGCGGCTACGAAGCCCAGTTCGCGACCAACCATCTCGGCCACTTCCAGCTGACCACCGGGCTGTTGCCCGCCCTGCGCGCCGCCGGCGGCGCGCGCGTCGTCGAGGTGTCGTCCTGGGGCCACCACCTCTCCGACATCCGTTGGGAAGATCCACATTTCGAGACCGAGTACGACGGGATGACCGCCTACGGCCAGTCCAAGACCGCCAACGTGCTGTTCGCCGTCGAGCTCGATCGCCGATTCAGCGAGGACGGCATCCGCGGCTACTCGCTGCACCCCGGCGGGATCGTCTCGACCAACCTCGGCCCGTCGTTCACCCTCGATGACTGGCGCATCATGGGCCTCGTCGACGACAACGACCAGCCGATCATCGACCCCAGCCGCGACATGAAGACCCCGCAGCAGGGCGCCGCCACCCAGGTGTTCGCCGCGACCAGCCCGCTGCTGGCCGACATCGGCGGTGTCTACCTCGTCGACGTCGACATCGCACCGCTGGAGGCCGACGCCGCCTCGACCGTCATGGACCTGCAGGCCGGCACCTCGCAGCTCACCCGGGGCGTCACCGGATATGCCGTGAATCCGGAATCGGCCGAGCGGCTGTGGGAGCTCAGCGAGAAGCTGCTCGCCTGACCCGCTGCCGAAATTGCATTCCATGCGCCCGAAACCGCTCGGATACCGCGTGGAATGCAATTTCGGCGTGGGAAATAGACTCGCGAATTGTGACGAGCAGGAATCCCTTCCGGCGGCTGGCCGAGCAGGTGGTGCTGACCGGTATGCGGCCCCCGATCCTGCCCACTCTGCTGAACCGGCCCACCCGCGAGACCGTCGAGCTGCGTGGCAAGCGCATCCTGCTGACCGGGGCCTCCTCGGGCATCGGCGAGGCCGCCGCCGAGAAGTTGGCCCGCCGCGGCGCCGTCGTAGTCGCCGTGGCCCGCAGGCAGGAACTGCTCGACGATCTCGTCGCACGCATCACCGACGCGGGCGGGCGGGCCAGCGCGCACGTGTGCGACCTGTCCGACCTCGACGCGGTCGACGAGCTCGTGGCCACCGTCGAGAGAGAACTCGGCGGCATCGACATACTGGTCAACAACGCGGGCCGCTCGATCCGGCGGCCGCTGGAGGAGTCGCTGGAGCGCTGGCACGACGTCGAGCGCACCATGACGCTCAACTATTACGGGCCGCTGCGGCTGATCCGCGGCCTCGCCCCCGGCATGCTCGAGCGTGGCGACGGGCACGTCATCAACGTGTCGACCTGGGGCGTGAAGACCGAATCCCCGCCGCTGTTCGGGGTGTACACCGCGTCCAAGGCCGCGCTGAGCTCGATCAGCCGCATCATCGAGACCGAGTGGTCCGACCGCGGCGTGCATGCGACCACACTGTTCTACCCGCTGGTGAAGACCCCGATGATCGCACCGACGCGCGCCTACGACGGGCTGCCCGGACTGTCCGCCGAGGAGGCAGCCGGCTGGATCGTCACCGCCGCGCGGCACCGCCCGGTCAGCATCGCGCCCCGCATCGCGGTCACCGCGCACGCGATCAACAGCATCGCCCCGGCCGCGGTGGACACCGTGATGAAGCGCCAGCGCATGCAACCCAAGGATTGAAAGCCTTGTTCCACAACCTCGCCGACATCGTCCGCAGCCACGGCAGGGACCGGCCCGACGCGCCGGCCCTGGTGGCCGGCGGCACCACGGTCACCTACGGCGAGCTCGACGACCGGTCCAGCCGCGCCGCCCAGGCGTTCGCCGCGGCCGGAGTCGGCTTCGGTGACCGAGTCGCCTTCGTCGAGAAGAACGGCATCGAATTCTTCGACGCCGCGTTCGGTCTGGCCAAGATCGGGGCGGTCGGGGTGCCGGTCAACTGGCGGCTGGCCGCACCGGAGATGCGCCATGTCATCGCCGACTCCGGGGCCCGGCTGGTGATCGTCGGCCAGGAGTTCGTCGAGCATCTGGAAGCCGTCGAGGCCGACCTCGACGCCGATATCGTGGTGCTCGGGCGCCATCCGCGCTGGCCCGCGTTCGACGCGTGGACCGCGGCGCATCCGCCCGTCGACCCCGGCGTCGTCACCGGACCCGACGACCTGGTGTTCCTGATGTACACCTCCGGCACCACCGGCCTGCCCAAAGGCGTGATGCTGAGCAACACCAACTACGTCTGCAAGACCGGCGGGGTGGCCCGGCACTGGCAGTTCGACGCCGACGCCGTCAGCCTGGCGGTGATGCCGCTGTTCCACATGGCCGGCTCCGGATGGGCGTTCGCCGGGCTGTGGCAGGGCGCGACCACCGTCGTGCTGCGCGACGTCGACACCGGCGCCATCCTCGACGCGCTGGCCCGCCACCGCGTCACCAACATGCTGCTGGTGCCCGCGGTGATCCAGTTCCTGCTCGACACCGACGGCATCGACGACGTGGACCTGTCCCACCTCCGGCTGATCGTCTACGGCGCGTCACCGATCAGCGACGACGTGCTGACCCGCGGCATCGGCCGGTTCGGCGGGATCTTCGCGCAGGTGTACGGCATGACCGAGACCACCGGCTCGATCACCCAGCTCGACGGGCCCGACCACCTGCCGGAGCTGCTGCGCTCGTGCGGCAAGCCGTACCCGTGGGTGCAGCTGCGGGTGGTCGGCGACGACGGCGCCGACGCCGCACCCGGCACGGTCGGCGAGGTGTGGACCCGCTCGCCGCAGAACATGCTCGGCTACTGGAACAACCCCGACGCGTCGGCGGCCACGCTGACCGCCGACGGCTGGCTCAAGACCGGCGACGCGGGGTTCGTCGACGCCGACGGCTACCTCTATCTGCACGACCGGATCAAGGACATGATCGTCTCCGGCGGGGAGAACGTGTACCCCGCCGAAGTGGAGAACGTGCTGATGACGCACCCCGCGGTGGCCGACGTCGCGGTGATCGGTGTGCCGGACCGTCGCTGGGGCGAGGCGGTCAAGGCCGTCGTCGTCGCCCGCGTCGTCGCCCGGGGCACCCCGCCCACCGAGGCCGAGTTGATCGCGTTCGCACGGGACCGGCTCGCCGGGTTCAAGCTCCCCAAGAGTGTGGACTTCGTCGACGCGCTGCCCCGCAATCCGAGCGGGAAGCTCCTCAAACGCGCACTGCGCGAACCATACTGGGCAGGTACGGGCCGCCGTATCGGCTGACCGGCGTGGTAGACACGCTGCATGGAGATCCTGGCCAGCCGCATGCTGTTCCGCCCCAGCGACCATGCGCGGTCGGTGGCGTTCTACCGCGACGGCATCGGCCTGGCGATCGCCAGGGAGTACGCCGGCGGCACGGTGTTCTATGCCGGACAGTCGCTGATCGAACTCGCCGGCCACGGCGCCCCGGCCGACGGCTCGCCGCCGTTCCCGGGCGCGCTGTGGCTGCAGGTGCGTGACCTGGCCGCCGCCCAGGATCAGCTGCGGGAGCGCGGGGTGCCGATCGCGCGCGAGGCGCGCCGCGAGCCGTGGGGGCTGCTGGAGATGCACGTCACCGACCCCGACGGGGTCGGCCTGATCTTCGTCGAGGTGCCCAAGGACCACCCGCTGCGGCGCGACACCCGCGACTGAAAGCCCACCTAGCCCGCGGGCGCCGCCAGCGGCCAGCCGACCGACGCCAGCCGGGCCGCGACCTGGTTCACCTCTTCGGGGTTGGGTTCCTTGGCGGTGACCAGATGGATCGCCGCGCGGATCTCCTCGGGCGTCACGGTGTCGGAGTCGGTGCCCTTGAGCACCAGCTGCGCGACACTGACCACCTCGTCCTCGGTGAGCGTGCGGGCCAGCAGCGCCAGCAGCGCGAAGTAGTCCTGCTGCGGGACGCCCTGCGGGTAGCCCCGGTGCAGCCAGCCCAGGATGTTGTTGAACGCGCTCTCGGCCATAACCTCTCAGCTCACTTTCCGGACAGGAACGGGAACAGGTCCACGCCGGTGTGGTGGATGATCGTGCCCCGGGTGATCCACAGCACCGCGGTCAGGATCACCGCGCCGACGAACACGAACAGCGTCACCCCGAGGAACTTCAGCGCGTGATTGGGCGCCGCCGCGGCGGTGCCGTCGGACCCGTCGGAGCCGTCCCCGCGCGAGAACGCCACCAGGCCGACGGCGAAGACCGCGGGCAGTCCGGCGCCGAGCAGCAGCCCGATGCCGAGCACTTTGAGGATGCTCTCCAGGTAGGTCATGTCAGGGTCCGTTCCTTCCCCGGCGCGGCGGGCTTGGTGTCGGCGCGCTGCTCGCGCAGTTCGGCCGGAATCACCGAGTTGGTCGAGTCGTCCCAATCAGCGTTGACGTTGTGCCGGTCCACCTTCTGGTGCTGGGCGCGCCACCACAGGTAGAACGACAGCGCGCACAGCAGCACGAAGATCAGGCCGTCGCCGGCCAGCGACGACCCGGTGAGCGACTCGACGCCGTAGGACAGCCAGAACGACAGCGCACCGACCAGGCCGGCGGCGGGCAGGGTGATCAGCCACGCCACCGCCATCCGGCCGGCCACCGCCCAGCGCACCTCGGCCCCGGGCTTGCCGACACCGCTGCCCAGGATCGAGCCGGTGGCCACGTGCGTGGTCGACAGCGCCATGCCAGCAGCGCTGGAGCTCAGGATGATGGCCGCCGACGACGCCTCGGCCGCCAGGCCCTGCGGCGACTCGATCTCGACCAGACCCTTGCCGAGGGTGCGGATGACCCGCCACCCGCCCAGGTAGGTGCCCAGCCCGATCGCCAACGCGCACGACGCGATGATCCAGAACGGCAGGCCCTGCTCCTTGACGTCCCCGCTCAGGTGGCCGGTGGTGATCAGCGCCAGCGCGATCACGCCCATCGTCTTCTGCGCGTCGTTGGTGCCGTGCGACAGCGCGACCAGGGACGCGGTCGCGATCTGGCCCCAGCGGAAGCCCTGTTCGCGCCGCTTCTTGGCCACGTTGCGGGTGACGCGGTAGACCAGCCAGGTGCCGCAGCAGGCGACCAGGCACGCGATCACCGGCGCGGCGACGGCCGGGATCAGCACCTTCGCCGTGACCCCGGACCAGTTGACCCCGGCCAGCCCGACCGCGGCCAGGCCGGCGCCGATCAGACCGCCGAACAGCGCGTGCGAGGAACTCGACGGGATACCGAACAACCAGGTCAGCAGGTTCCACAGGATGCCGCCGATCAGGCCGGCGAAGATGATCGTCAATCCGGTCGACGCGTCGATCGACGGGATCAGCTGACCGGTGTCGCTGTCCTGGATCTTGAGCACCGAGGTGGTGACCGTGACGGCGACCTCGACGGACAGGAAGGCGCCGACCAGATTCAGGATGCCGGCCAGGATCACCGCCGTCTTGGGCTTGAGCGCGCCGGTCGCGATGGAGGTCGCCATCGCGTTGCCGGTGTCGTGAAAGCCGTTGGTGAAGTCGAAAGCCAGCGCGGTGGCTATCAACAGCACCAAGATGACAAGCTCTGCGCTCATGGGTTGATTCTGCTGCCCGGCCAGCGGATCTGACTAATTTCGGTCGCCTCGCGTGGGGGCCGCGACGTGGCGTTTCCCGCTCCCGGGCGGCCGTGTTCACCTGATGTTCATCTTCTAGGCGTCAACCGTTCTCCCGGCCTCGTGCACAGCGAACCCCGACGCGCCGCCGCGGCTAACATCGGGGTGCCGAAGGGGTGGATTCGCGCCCGAATGGGGAGTGAGCTCGTGACCAGATTTCTCGCCAGGATCGTGGCGTGGATCGCGGCCGGCTATCCGGAGGGCGTGCCGGGGCCCGACCGCGTTCCGCTACTGGCCCTGCTGCGCCGACGGCTCACCGACGACGAGGTCAGAGCCGTCGTCGCCGAGCTCGTCGCCGGCGAAGGGCCGGACATCGACCCCGTCGACATCGGGGTGCTGATCACCCACATCACCGACGAATTGCCGTCCCCCGACGACATCGAGCGGGTCCGGGCGAGGCTGGCCACCTGCGGCTGGCCGCTCGACGATCCGCGCGACGACCCGGAGGAGGACCGATAGCCGTCCTGCGCGCGGTGGAGTTCGGCGCCGGGGACGCGCTGGCGGTGGTCCGCGACGTCCTCGCCGGCCGCGCCGCCATCCTTCCGGTGCCCGCCGGTGACCCCGGCCAGGCGGAGCTGCTGACCACCGCGTTGCGCGCCGGCCAGCCGATCGGCGACGACATCGCGGTGGTGCTGTCCACGTCGGGCACCACCGGTACCCCCAAGGGCGCGATGCTGACGGTGCGTGCGCTGACCGCGAGTGCCGACGCGACGCATGCGCGGCTCGGCGGGCCGGGCCGCTGGCTGCTGGCGCTGCCCGCCTACCACGTCGCCGGATTCCAGGTGCTGGTTCGCAGCGCGCTCGCCGGCGCCCCGCCGGTGACCGTGCCGCCGTCGTTCACCGCACCACAGCTGGTCTCGGGGATCGACGCGATGGGACCGGGCCGCCGCTACACGTCGCTGGTCGCCGCGCAACTGGACAAGGCACTGCGCGACCCGCACGCGGCCCTGGCACTGGCCGGCCTGGACGCGGTGCTGATCGGCGGCGGTCCGATGCCCGCGGGCGTGGCCGAAAGAGCCTCTGCGGCAGGTATTTCCGTGGTCCGCACCTACGGGATGAGCGAGACCGCCGGCGGCTGCGTCTACGACGGCATCCCCCTCGACGGGGTCGCGGTGCGCATCGACGGCGGCGGCCGGATCTGGCTGGGCGGCCCGACCGTCGCCACCGGCTACCGAAACCCGGTCTCCCCCGACCCGTTCGCCGAGCCCGGCTGGTTCCGCACCGACGACCTCGGTGCGGTGCAGGATTCGGGGCGGCTGCAGGTGCTGGGCCGGGTGGACGACGCGATCAGCACCGGAGGGCTCAAGGTGCTGCCCGGCATCGTGGAGGCCGCCGTGGCAACCCACCCCGCGGTCGCCGACTGCGCAGTGTTCGGCGTCGCCGACGAGCGCCTCGGGCAGCGGGTGGCGGTCGCGGTGGTCCCGACGCCCGGATCGTCGATCACGTTGGAAGAGTTACGGTCTCACGTCGCCGCGACGCTGCCGTCGTCCGCGGCGCCACGTCAGCTGCACATCGTCGGGGAGCTGCCGCTGCGTGGCATCGGCAAGGTGGACCGGCGCGCGCTCGCCAGCCGGTTCGGCTGACCCCCATGATGGAGGCATGAGCCGTCAAGTGACCTCCGCCGACGAACTGCGCGAGATCGTCGGACACCCCAACGCGGCGGTGGCCGCCAAGGTGCGGTCCCGGTTGTCCGCGGCCGAACAGCAGTGGCTGTCGCAGTCGCCGCTGGGTTTCGTCGCGACGCTGGACGGTGACGGTCGCCTCGACGTGTCACCGAAGGGGGACCCGGCCGGGTTCGTGCAGATTCTCGACGACCGCACCATCGCGATTCCCGAACGCCCGGGCAACAAGCGCGTCGACGGCTTCCTGAACGTGCTGGAGCGCCCGCGGGTGGGCACGCTGTTCGTGATTCCGGGCCGCGGCGACACCCTGCGGATCAACGGCAGCGCCCGGATCATGGCCGACGCCGACTACTTCGACGCGATGGCGGTGCAGGGCAAGCGGCCCATCCTGGCGCTGGAGATCAGCGTCGAAGAGGTCTTCTTCCACTGCGCGAAGGCGTTCCTGCGGGCACAGGCATGGAAGCCGGAGACCTGGAACCCGACCGCGGTGCCGAGCGCGGCCGAACTGGCCAGGGCGATCTACACCAACAGGTACCCCGACATCGACGCCGACGAGATCCGCAGGGGACTCGACGAGGACAACATGCGCAAAGCCCTGTACTGACGAGGTCCGGGCCCGTTCAAAGCCTGACGAAATCATGACGTCGACGCAGGTCGCGGCGTCTCCGCGCTACTCTCGGTGTGGTGACCAGGGTCCTGATCGCCGATGACGACGACGTCGTCCGCGATGTCGTGCGTCGTTATCTGGAGCGAGACGGCTTGGACGTCTACACCGCCCACGACGGCACCGAAGCGCTGCGCCTGCTCGGTTCGCGGCACATCGACGTCGCGGTGCTGGACGTGATGATGCCGGGCCCGGACGGGATGACCCTGTGCCGCAGCCTGCGTCAGCGCGGGGACTACTCGGTGCCGGTGATCCTGCTGACCGCCCTCGGCGAGGAGTCGGACCGGATCGCCGGGCTGGAAGCCGGCGCCGACGACTACCTGACCAAGCCGTTCAGCCCCCGTGAGCTCGCGCTGCGGGTCAAGTCGGTGCTGCGGCGCGCCCCGGCCGTCGGCGGGGTGTCCCCCGTCGACATCACCTCCGGGGACCTGACGGTGACGACCGCATCGCGCACCGTGAGCGTGGCGGGCAACCCGGTCAGCCTGACCAACCGCGAGTTCGATCTGCTGCTGTTCTTCCTGGCCCATACCGACACCGTCTTCACCCGCGAGGACCTGCTCAAGCAGGTCTGGCACTGGAACTTCGGTGACCTGTCCACGGTCACGGTGCACGTCAAACGGCTGCGCTCGAAGCTGGGCGACCGGCATCGCGTGCAGACCGTGTGGGGTCGCGGCTACATGTGGGCCTCCGGTGCCGACGGCTGAAATCTGGGAGATGGTTGGTTGGGCACTGGCCTGCTCGGTGCCCGTGGTGCTGATCGGCGCGGCGGTGATCCGGCTGGCCCGGTCCTGGTCGCTCGCGGTCAGCATGGTCGCCCTGGTGCTGATCCCGGTGCTGGCCACCCTGGCGGGCGTGCTGGGGGCCAGCGGATTCATGGTCACCGAGACCTTCGAGCGGACGGCGGCCGTGCTGGTCGTGGTATCGGTGGTGGCGATCCCGGCCGCGGTGATGCTGGGCCGATATCAGGCCCGGCGCACGGTGTGGGAGGCCGAGATCCGTGACTCGGAGAACGCCGCCGAACAGTCGCGGCGGCGGTTGATCGCGTTCGTCAGCCACGACCTGCGTACCCCGCTGGCCGGCATCCGCGCGCTCTCCGAGGCGATCGCCGACGGCGTGGTCCCCGGCGACGAGGTCCGGGTGTACGCCAAACACATTGAGCACGAATCGGTTCGGCTCTCGGAGATGGTCGACGACCTGTTCGAGATGTCGAAGATCAACGCAGGCGCGCTGACGCCGTCGTTCGACCGGGTGGCCCTCGACGAGGTCGTCGACGATGTGGTGGCCGCGCACCGGATCACGGCCGAACGCGCCGGGGTGCGACTGGTGGCGAGCATCCCCGAACAGGCGGTGCAGGTGGTCGGCAGCGACCGGGCGCTGGTGCGTGTGTTGTCGAATCTGGTGGCCAACGCGATCGCGCACACCCCGTCGGGCGGGACGGTCGAGCTGGCGCTGGGCAGTGACGCGCACAGTGTGTGGGCGCGCGTCGACGACACCGGGGTCGGCATCGACGAGGCGGACCTGCCGCGGGTGTTCGACGTGGCCTATCGCGGGTCGAACAGCCGTGTGCCGCGCACGGATCCGTCGCTGCCGAGCGGTTCGGGGCTGGGCCTGGCGATCGCGGCCGGTCTGGTGCAGGCCCACCACGGCACGCTGACCGCGCACAACCTGCCGACCGGCGCGCGCTTCGAGGTGCGGCTGCCGCCGGCGTACTAGGCCCGGAATAGCGTTCCGGGCTGCGAATCACGCTCTGACCACGGCCGGGAATGCTGTTCCGCGGCCAGCTCAGCCGGGAAGTGAGTTGCTGAGGCGCTCCGCGGCGGCCACGTAGTCCTCGATGAACTCGCGGACGACCTCGCGGGCCGGCTTCACCTTGTTCATCAGGCCGACGCCCTGGCCGACGAAGTAGGTCGCGAGCGCCTGCGCGCCCTCGTGGCCCTGGGAGGCCAGCACGTCGATCCGGCGGATCACCGGCTCGCACAGCATCGACTGCAGCGGCAGCGGGAGCGGCTGCTGACCGTCCTTGTTCGGCGCCCACGCGTTCGTCCAGTCCGACACCAGCTGTCGCGACGGCTTTCCGGTGCGGCCCGCGGAACGCACGGTGTCGCGTGAGCTGGCGGCCAGCATCTTGTTGACGGTATGGGGCGCGGTCTCGGCCTCCTCGGTGGTCAGCCACACCGAACCCGTCCACGCGCCGGCGGCGCCCATCGCGACCATGCCGGCCATCTGGCGGCCGGTCACGATGCCACCGGCGGCCAGCACCGGCGTCGAGTTGCCGATGTCGGCAAGCGCTTCGAGCACCTCGGGCACCACGACCAGCGTGCTCACCTCGCCGCAGTGGCCACCGGCCTCGGTGCCCTGCGCGACGATCAGATCCACGCCCGCGGCGGCCTGCTTGACCGCGTGCTCCTTGGCCCCGACCAGCGCCGCGACCGGGATGCCCCGTTCCTTGCCCGCTTCGATCATGTAGTCCGGCGGCACGCCGAGGGCGTTGGCGATCAGCTTGACCGGATGGGTCAGCGCGACGTCGAGCAACTCGTGGCCGGTGTTGCCCGACAGCATCGGCTTGCCCAGCCGGCGCTCGGGTTCGGGTTCGATGTCGTGGGCGCGCAGCAGTTCGTCGACGAGGTCCTTGTAGGCCTGCGGGATTCGTCCGGCCAGGTCGGTGCTGGACAGCTTCTCGCCCTTGCCCTCGAACTTGGCGGGCACGATCAGATCCACGCCGTAGGGCTTGCCGCCGACGGCGTCGTCGATCCACGCCAGCTCCTGGTCGAGCTGTTCGGGGCTGTAGGCGGTCGCGCCGAGCACGCCGAAGCCGCCGGCATTGGTCACCGCGGCGACCACGTCGCGGCAGTGGCTGAACGCGAAGAGCGGGAAGTCGATACCGAACTGCTCACACAGCGCTGTGGACGTCGTCATGTGCTCAGTATTACTTGACGGGTGTCAACACGCTAGTCCCGGGTCGATTTTCGATCAGGGCAGGTCGAACGGCAACTGCACACCCTCGTGGGCCAGGCAGTGCGTACACGAGCGCTCGAGGTCCACCCGGTCGATCGCCTGGTGGACGAGCTGTTTGAACGGCCCCATGTTGCGCTGGAACTCGGCGAACACGTCGACCGCCCGCACGCCCTGGCCCGCTTCCACGCCCGCATCCACATCGGTCACCAGAGCGATTGCGGCGTAACACATCTCCAGTTCACGAGCCAGCACAGACTCGGGGTAGCCGGTCATGTTCACCAGCCGGAAGCCCTGATCTGCGAACCACCTGCTCTCCGCGCGGGTGGAGAACCGCGGACCCTGGATCACCACCATCGCGCCGCCGTCGAGCACGCCGGGCAGGTCGGTCACCGCCGACCGCAGCGTCGGGCAGTACGGGTCGGCGAAGCCCACGTGGATGCCGCCAGAGTCGAAATACGTGTCGGGCCGGCCCGACGTGCGGTCGACGAGCTGGTCGGGCACCACGACCGCGCCGGGCCCGAGATTCGGGTCGAGGCTGCCGACCGCGCAGGGTCCGAAGACCCGCCGCACACCGAGCGCGCGCAGCGCCCACATGTTGGCCCGGTAGGGCACGGTGTGGGGCGAGAATTCGTGGTGCACACCATGTCTGGGCAGGAAGGCGACCTCGTGGGCGCCGACGGCGCCGATCGTGATCGGCGCGCTGGGCGACCCGTACGGGGTGTCCATCTCCACCGTCCGGGCATCGGCCCCGAAGAACGAGTAGAAGCCGCTGCCCCCGATGACCCCCAGCACCGGCTACGCGTCGTCCCCGGCGTCCTGCTGCGCGCCGGCCCGGCGCGCCCCGTCACGGATCTCGAACACCTCGGTGGCGAATCCGCCCACGGTGTTCGCGACGTCCTTGACCGCGGTGGTGATGATCGACGCGACCTCTCCGACAGCCGAGGCGCCGGCGGCGACGATCTCCTGGACCGCGTCCTTGCCGATCTCGGTGTTGCTCAGATGCTCGTCCATGCGCTCAGTCTGCCACGGTCGGCACCTGCAAGACTGACCGTCGTGGCCAGTTTCGCGCAGTGGGTAGAGGGGGCGCGTCCCCGCACGCTGCCCAACGCCGTCGCACCCGTGATCGCGGGCACCGGTGCCGCCGCGTGGCTGGATGCCGCGTCGTGGTGGAAAGCGTTGCTCGCGTTGGTCGTCGCGGTCGGCATGATCGTCGGGGTCAACTTCGCCAACGACTATTCCGACGGTATCCGCGGCACCGACGACGTCCGCTCCGGACCGCTGCGACTGGTGGGCTCCAAGCTCGCGGCGCCGCGGTCGGTGCTGACGGCCGCGGTGCTCAGCCTGACCGTCGGCGCGCTGGCCGGACTGGTGCTGGCGTGGTTCTCCGCGCCGTGGCTGATCGCGGTCGGGGCGGTGTGCATCGCCGGGGCGTGGCTCTACACCGGCGGCTCCAAGCCCTACGGGTACTCCGGCCTCGGCGAGGTCGCGGTGTTCGTGTTCTTCGGCCTCGTCGCGGTGCTGGGCACCCAGTACACCCAGGCGCTGCGCATCGACTGGGTCGGTGTCACGCTCGCCGTGGCGACCGGATGCCTGTCCTCGGCGGTGCTGGTGGCCAACAACCTGCGCGACATCCCGACCGACGCGGAGTCCGGAAAGATCACCCTGGCGGTGCGGCTCGGGGACGCGAAGACCCGGGTGCTGTTCCAGGTGCTGCTGGCGGTCGCGTTCGCGCTGACGCTGGTACTGATCGCGGCCACCCCGTGGTGCGCGGCCGGGCTGGTGGCCCTGCCGCTGGCGGTGCGCGCCGCCAAACCGGTGCGCGCCGGATCCGGGGGCAAGGACCTGATCCCGGTACTCAAGGACACCGGGCTGACGATGCTGGTGTGGGCGGTGGCGGTCAGCACCGCGCTGGCCTTCGGATAGCGAATCGGGCGCGCTGGGCACCCCTGAGCGTCGGTTTGCGCGCCGGATTCGCGTGGTACATGCAGCGGGATGAATGCCGCCCCGATGCCCCGCCAGTCCGGTGACGACGTCCGCGAGGCGAGACGGGTGCTGGCGGCGCTGGCCGACGCGTTCTCGGCCAAGGTGGTCGGGCAGGAGCACCTGCGCGAGACACTGCTGATCGGGCTGCTGACCGGCGGGCACATCCTGCTGGAGAGCGTGCCCGGACTGGCCAAGACCACCGCGGCCCGCGTCGTCGCCGAGTCGATCGACGGCCGGTTCCGCCGGATCCAGTGCACGCCCGACCTGCTGCCCAGCGACATCATCGGCACCCAGGTCTACGACGCGGCCACCACCTCGTTCGTCACCCAGTTGGGCCCGGTGCACGCCAACGTGGTGCTGCTCGACGAGATCAACCGCTCCAGCGCGAAGACCCAGAGCGCGATGCTCGAAGCGATGGAGGAACGCCAGACCACGATCGCCGGCGTGGTGTATCCCATCCCGGAGCCGTTCCTGGTGGTCGCGACGCAGAACCCCGTCGACCAGGAGGGCACCTACGCGCTGTCGGAGGCGCAGACCGACCGGTTCCTGCTCAAGGAGATCGTGCGCTACCCTTCGCCGGAGCAGGAGGTCGAGGTGCTCATGCGGCTCGACGCAGGGCTGTTCGACCGGGAGCACCCTGTCCGCCCCGTCGCGACGCTCGACGACATCCGCCGGCTTCAGCGGGTCACCCGCGAGGTGTACATGAGCCGCGACCTGATGCTCTACGCCAGCCGCCTGGTCGGGGTGACCCGCGAACCCGGCAACTACCTGCCCGCCACGGTGGCGCGGCTCATCGAGTACGGCGCCAGCCCGCGGGCCACCATCGCGCTGTGCACCTCGGCCCGTGCGCTGGCGCTGCTGTCGGGCCGCGACCACGTCGTGCCCGGTGACATCGCCGACCTCGCCCACCGGGTGCTGCAGCATCGGCTGATCCTCGGTTTCGAGGCCGCCAGCGCGGGGGTCACGCCCGACGTGGTGATCGACGCCGTGCTGCGCGCGGTCCGGGTGCCCTGAGCGGCGGCCGAGTGGGTAAACACCTCAACCGGGCCAGGTCGCACTTCGGCACCGACACGCGCGGCCTGCTCGAAGGCGGTCGGCACGCGCTGCTGCACACCCGGACACTGGAATTCGACGAGTTGCGGCCCTACGTGCCCGGCGACGACGTCCGCGACATCGACTGGAAGGCCTCGGCCCGCTCCGGCGCCGTCCTGATCAAACGCTTCGTGTCCGAGAAGCACCACAAGATCCTGCTCGTCGCCGACGCAGGCCGGAACATGCACGCGCTGGCCCCCAGCCGGGAACGCAAACGCGATGTGGCACTTCACGTGATGGGGGCGCTCGGCCTGATCACCCTCGGCCGCGCCGACGAGATCGGCATGGTCTACGGCGACGCTCGGGGCAGCATCCGGGTACGCCAGCGCCGCGGCGAAAACCACATCGAGAGCATGCTGCAGCACTACCAGGACCAGAGCACCCGATCGGGGCCGAGTGACATCGTGTGCCAGTTGGACTATGTGGCAACGCATTACCGGCATCCGATGCTGGTCGTCGCGGTGTCCGACGAACCCGAACCCGACGACCGCCTCGGCGAGGCGCTGGCCAGGCTGACCGCGCGCCACGACGTCATGTGGGCGATGGTCGCCGACATGCCCGCGGTGGAGGCTGAGCACGGCGGCTACGACGTCACCACCGGGCGGCCGGTGCTCGGTGCGGCCGCCGTGGACCCGCGCGTGGTCGCCGCCTACCGCCGCGCCGAGGACCGGCGCGTCCAGCACCTCACGGAATTCCTGGCAGCACAGGGGGTTTCGCATGCGACGATCGGCCGGTCGACTCAGATCCGGCGCACCCTCACCGCGATGACCAGGGTGTGGTCGCGTGCCGGATGACCTGTTGGAGTTCGTCAGCGGACCCCTGGCGTACTCGACGACGTGGCTGTGGCTCGGACTCGCCCTGATCGTGATCGTCGCGCTCTGGTACACCGCCGTCGTCGTGGCGACCCTGCCGTCGCGCAGCCTGCGGGGACTGCCGGGGCTGCGGGCGTGGCATGCCAAGGTGCTGCGCCGCCGGTTCGCCAACACCGCGCGCACGGTCACGCTGCGCCACCGCGCGGGTGAGTTGTCGGCAGCGCAGGCCGGTGCCGAACTCAGCCGGACGCTGCGCAGTTTCCTGCACCAGGCCACCGGGACCCCCGCACAGTTCATGCAGCTGCGGGCCGTGGCCGCGAGCGATGTCGCCGCCGCGGCACCCGTGCTGGAAGCGCTCGGCGACGTCCAGTTCGACCGGGCCTCCACCGCCGACGTCGGCCGCCTCGGCGAGCAGACCGAAGAGCTGATCCGCTCGTGGAGCTGACGTGGTGGCCGGTGGCCGCGTCCGGGCTCGGCGCGCTGATCCTGGTCCTCGCCCTCGCGGTGCTGCTGCCGGTACGGCGGGGCCGGGAGCAGCAGCTGCCGTTGGCCAACACCGCGCGGCTGACCCGGCTGCCCGAGTACCGCGCCGTAGTGCGGCGCCAGACCCGTGCCGCCACGATCACCTTGACCCTGCTGGTGCTGCTGTTCGGTGCGACCGCGCTGGCCACCGCCCGACCGACCGGAACCTTCTGGGACGCCGGTGCTGCCGAGCCCCGCGACGACGTCATGCTCTGCGTCGGCGCACCCGGCACCGACCCGGCCACCCGGCCTTTTCTGAGCTACTTCGCCCGCCAGGCCACCACGTACGGATCCGAACGCATCGGCCTGACGTCGGTGAACCGCCGCCTCGTGCCGCTGACCCGTGACTACCAGTTCGCCGCGGGCCGGCTCGCCGAACTCTCCCGGCCCGGCCCGGCCGCACCGACGCTGAGCACACCGGTGGAGTACGACGACTACGCCCCGACGGTCGCCGACCTGCTCGCGCTGTGCCTGACCGGGTTCCCCGACTTCGAGCAGCCCGGCCAGACCCGGCGCTCGCTGATCTATCTCGGCCCGGGCAACCTGCGGGCCCCCGGCGACGACCGGCCGTCGCTGTTCACCGACGCGCAGGTCGCCGACATGGCCCGCCGGGCGGGGGTGCAGATCAACGCGATCGCCACGCCGGGCCGGGACACGGCCGCGCTGAGTGCGGCGGCCACCGCGACCGGCGGACAGTTCCTGCGTTTGGACGCCGCAGACCTCGACGCCCAACTCGATGCGATCCGCGCGGCGGCGCCGGCCGGTCCGACCGCCGGGTCCGACGCGCGGGAGGACTCCCCCGCCGTCACCCTGGTGGCGGCGCTGGCGTTGTCGGCGCTGCTGGGCGTGGCCCTGTTGGCGGTGCGGCGATGACCTTCGAACCGGTGCTGCCCCCGCTGCTGCTGGCTGTCGCCGCGGGCGCGCTGATCGCACTGCGGCTGGTGGCGTTGCGCGCGGCCGCCGGTGCGGGTCGGCGCTCTGTGCTGCGCTGGTCCACCACGACCGCGGCCATGCTCCTGATCCTGCTGGCCGCCGCGCGCCCGGTCAGCGGCGCGGCCGAGGACACCGAGCCCGGTCGCCCCGCGCAGACCGGCGCCAACGTCTACTTCGTCGTCGACCGGTCGGCGGACTCGGCGCTGACCGATCCCGACGGCAGACAGCGGATGGCGCAGATGCGCGACGACATCGGCGAACTCGTCGCCGCACATCCGGGGGCGCGGTTCGCGCTGATCAGCTTCGCGTCCCGGCCTGCCATCGACTGGCCGTTGTCCGACGACGCCTGGAGCCTGCAGCCCCTCGTCGAGACCCTCACCCCGTACGCCGGTCCCACCGCCGACAGCACCACGGTCAACGCCGCCGCGGCGGCGAACGTGCTGCGCTACCAGCTGATCGCGGCCGGCCAGCAGTATCCGTCCGCGCCGAACCTCGTCTACTACCTCGGTTCCGGCGCACCGGAGTCGACCGTGCCGCAGGGCGAGTTCGAGGCTCCCCCGGTCGACGGCGGGGCGGTGCTCGGATACGGGTCCGGCCGCGGCGAAGCCACCTTGCGCGCCATCGCCGACCAGTTGGGCGTGCCGTTCGTGTCGCGCGCCACCGGCGGACCGCTGCCGGTGGACACCGCCGCCGCCGACGCCGCCGACGCGGCCCGGGAACCCGCGGACGCGCCCACCCGCGTCGAGTTCTATTGGCTGTGCACGATGCTGGCGGGGCTGCTGCTGCTCGTCGAGATCTACCTGACCGCGCGGGACCTGTTGCGGGCGCGGGCCACCCGTCGGGAGGTGCTGTCATGACACGCGTCCCGGCCCGGATACGGCTGAGGAGGCGCCTGCTGCTGGTGTCGGCGCCGGTGACACTGGTCGCCGTGGTGCTCGCCGTCAAGCTGATCTCGGTGGTGCTGGTGGGTGGTTCGGCACAGGAGCACTACGCCGCCGGTGACGTCGGCGCGTTGCGCGACGACGTGGCGATGCTGTCGCTGCTCGACTTCGTCGAACCCGCCACCACGGCCTTCGCGGCGGGCACGCTCGCGGTGCGCGAGGAGCGGCTCGACGACGCCGACGCCAGGTTCTCCGAAGCGCTGGCCGGCACGGGACCGGACCGGTCGTGCGCGGTGCGGGTGAACCTCGCGCTGGTGCGCGAACGGCGGGGCGACATCGACGCCTGGGAGGCGCGGCTGGACGCCGCGCGGCAGCGGTACGACAGCGCGCTGGAGGTGATCGCGGGCGCTGCGCCGGGCTGCTTCGCCGGCAACGACGATCCGGACGAAGCACGCCGGGCGGTCCGCGCGGACGCCGAGGAGCGGATCGCGGCCAAGATCCGGGCGCTCGGTTCGGTGGCGCCCCTCCTGCCGCCGGTGCCGCCGCCCGCCGCCGCACCCGCGGCTCCGTCGGCCCCACCGATCACGGCCCCGGACGTGTCGGACCCGACCGGTGAGCGTCGTCTCGACCGCGGCGGTGACCCGCTTGAGGCGCTGCGGCAGCTGCTGCGCGATGCTGCCGCCGGCTGACCCGGTCAGGCGCGCGCGGTGCCCGTCCAGTACTCGGCGATCCGGCCGTCGGCCACCCGCAACAGGTCGTTGCCCGTGAAGCGGGCAGGACCACGCGGGCCCGAGCCGGTGGCGATCCACCGCGCTGCGATCAGGTCGCCGTCGGTGAACGGGCCGACCTCGACCGCGAACAGCAGTTCGGTCAGCGTGGCCCTGGTCCGGTCGACCATGGCCTGCAGTTCGTCGGGTCCGTGCACGTCGCGGGTCGGCCAGTGACCGACGAACCCCGGCGCCACCAGTTCGCCGGCGACCCGCTTCCCTGCCCACAGCTCGTACAGCCAACGCTGGTACAGCCGCTGCCCGAGCATCACCTTCGGGTTACTGCCACCCCTGTAATTCGGCATGGCCCGCGAACGGGCGATGACCTGCGAATTGTTCATGCCATCGCGGTTACCCGCGATGCCGTCCAGCTAAGCTCACGGATTAGCTGGAGCGTTACGTCCGCGCCGATATCTGTCAGGTACCGGAGGTGTCGTCCCGGCGCTTGCCGGATCCGTCGGCGCCGCCGCGCAGTCGCGACTGCAGCTGCTCCCTGTCCTGGCGCCTGCGTTCGTCCCACACCGCGATGCTCGCGTTGGCCCGGCGCCGCAGCGGCGTGAACACCCAGATGCCCAGCGGCAGGCCGACGACGAACGCGAACAGCAGCGCGATCACCACCGGGAACTCCCGGATCCCGGCCAGGTGGCCGATCCCGAGAATCGCCGCCGTCAGAACGACGACGAGCACCAGTCGTGCGGCGGTATAGGCCAGCACATCGAGAATGAGCCGCGTTGTCGGCCGGGGGTCCTCTGACACGAAAGGCAGCCTACCGACGGCGCGTATATTGACAGGAAGGAGGTTTTGAGTGGCGTATTTGCTCCTGATTCTCGTCGTGGCCGCGTTGGTCTACGTGGGCTGGCGAGTGAGCCGGATGAACGCGAACCGACCGCGCACCCGGGTGATCGGACCGGACGACGATCCGGATTTTCTGCGACGGATCAATCCGCGCGACGACCAGCCGCGGCCCGACCAGCCCCGGCCCTAGCAAGAGTCGCGCGCTCCCCGTCCGCTAACCGAGCGGGTCGTGGCGCTGTGCCCCCGGGAAACCGGCGGCGACCACCGCGGCCAGCTCGAGCAACGATTCCCGGGTGTCGCCGCGCAACCGCTCCAGGCTGATCTCGGCGCCCTCTTCCAGATGCGGGTCGAACGGCACCTGACAGACCGCCCGGCAGCGCCGGGCGAAGTGGTCGACCACCTTGTTCAGATCGACCTTCGTGCCGCCCCTCTTCCGGCGGCGCCGCACCCCGTTGATCACCGCGATCGAGTTGCGGACCATGTCCTCGTGGCCGTGCGCCTCCAGCCAGTCCAACGTCGCTGACGCGCTGCGGGCCCCGTCGACCGACCCCGAGCTGATCACCACCAGCACGTCGGCCTTCTCGATCACCCCCGTCATCGCCGAGTGCAGCATGCCGGTGCCGCAGTCGGTCAGCACCACGCTGTAGAAACGCTCGAGTACGTCGATCGCGCGGCAGTAGTCGTCGGCGCTGAACGCCTCCGACACGGCCGGGTCGGTTTCGGAGGCCAGCACCTCCAGCCGGCTCGGCCCCTGCGAGGTGTAGTTGCGCACGTCGCTGTAGGACGCGATGCCCTCGGCGTCGCGCAGCAGGTGACGCACGGTGGCCGACGTCTCGACCGGGACCTTCTGGCTCAGGGTGCCGCGGTCGGGATTGGCGTCCACCGCGATCACCCGGTCACCGCGGGTCGTCGCGAACGTCGCCCCCAGCGTCGCAGTGATCGTGGTCTTGCCGACCCCGCCCTTCTGCGACAGCATCGCGATGCGATAGCAGCCCCGCAGCGGCTGCTGCACCTGGGCGACCAGGCTGTCGCGCCGGATCACCTTCGGGCTCTCCCCGACGTCGATCAGCCGGCCGGAGGCCCGGTAGAGCCACTTGCGCCAGCCCGCCGACGGGCCGCGGTGGGCGTGGCCGAGCAGCGCGACCGTCGACAGATCCAGGTACGGCGCCGGGTCGGCGGTCGTGACCGGGGGGACGCCCTCGGGGGGCGTCGGCGCCGTCCACTCCGCGGGGACAGGCGCCATGGGGTCAGAGAACCGTTGCTGTGCCCGAAAACTCCCCGGCGCGTCCACCAACAGTCAGTACCCTCTCCGCGTTTAACCGACGCCGGCGTACGAGTGCAGGCCGACGGTCACCAGATTGATGAAGAACAGATTGAACACCATCGCGACGAACCCGGCGATGTTGATCCAGGCCGCCTTCTTGTCCCGCCAGCCGGCGGTCGAGCGGGCGTGCAGGTAGGCCGCGTAGATGACCCAGGCGATGAACGACACCGTCTCCTTGGGGTCCCAGCCCCAGTACCGGCCCCAGGCCTCCTCAGCCCAGATGGCGCCGAAGATCACCCCGAACCCGAAGATCGGGAACGCGAAGATCGTTGTTCGGTAGGCGATCCGGTCCAGGGTCTGGGCGTCGGGCAGCTTGGCCACGATGCGCCCGACGGCATCGGTGCGGCCCGGCTCGCCCAGCCGCGACATCTTCAGCAGGAACAGGATGCTGGCCACCCCGGCCACCAGGAACACCCCGGAGCCCAGGCTGACCACCGACACGTGGATGGGCAGCCAGTAGGACTGCAGCGCGGGCATCACCGGCGCGGCGTGCGAATACAGCCACTTGCCCGACACGGTCAGCAGGATCAGCACCGGCACGAGCACGAACACCCACAGCGAGCGGTACTGCGGCCTGCGCAGCACCCAGGCCCCGGCCACCAGACCGCAGAGACAGGTCAGGTTGATGAACTCGTACATGTTGCCCCACGGCACCCGTGAGGTGGACAGGCCGCGCAGCACGATGCAGGCCAGCAGCGCCACGATGCCGACGTAGACCAGGGCCACGCCGGAGGTGCCGAGCCGCTCGTCGAAGGAGCGGCCGGGGGTCTCGACGACGACGCCGGGGGCGGCGCTGTCGCGGGACACACCCGCGCCCCGCCCCGACCCCGCCGAAGCGGCGCCGACCAGTTCACGGTCCTCGACCCTGCGGCTGCGGCTGTAGGCCAGTTCGACGGCCAGCAGCAGCAGCGCCGCCACCAGAACCAGCACCGACGAGGTGAACGCCCAGTCGGAGTACCGAGCCAGGTCGGTGTCGATGGTCGTGCTCATGGGGACTTCGCTTTCTTCTCTTCCAGCACCGGCGCCGCGGTCTCAGCGCTTGCCTCGCCGCTTTCCCTGCCGTCTCGTGCGGCGTCCAGGAGCCGCGCCGTCAGCCGTTCGAACTCCTCGCCCCACCCCGAGTTGTCGGTGCGGGCCAGGCCACCCAGCTCGACGTTCACCGTACCCGCCGGCCCTGGGGTGAGCCGTACCCAGACGCGTCGGCGGCGGATGATCAACGACACCAGCAGTCCGCCCATCATCGTCATCGAGAACACCAGCACCCAGATCTGCGCGGGGTCGTGTGAGACCTGGAGGTTGACGAACGGGACCGCGCCGTCGAAGCGGACGACGGTGCCGTCGTCGAGTCGGGTGTCCTCGCCGGCCCGCAGGTTGACCCTGGCGGCCTTGCTGAGCCGGCCCTGGTCGATCATCCGCGGGTCGAGGGTGAACAGCGACTGCGGCCGGCCGGTGTCCAGGCCGGTGTCGCCGCGGTAGATGTCGATCGCGACGGCGGGGTCGTTCATCTCGGGGAACCGCGACGACAGCAGCGTGCCGTCGAGTTGTGCGGTCGGGGCGAACAGTCCCTGGATCGCGAGCTGGTTGCGGCGGCGTTCCAGGTCGTCGGTGTAGGTGCCGCCTGGTGGGTCGAAACGCATGGCCCCCGACGACAGGAACGTGATCTGGTCGTCGGGCCGCCACTGCAGCGTCTGGGTGCGGGTCTGCCCGTCCGGGAAGGTCACGGTGAACGTCGGCGCGTAACCGTGGCCCTGCAGGTACACCCGGTCACCGCCGACCCGCAGCGGCTCGTTGACCTTCAGCAGGTACGGCCGCCAGGTGCCGGTGTCCAGGTCGTCGCCGGCCTGGTACTCGATGTCGGCCTGGAAGCCGACTGCCTGGCCGTTCTCCAGATAGGTGGCCTTGAAGTCGTTGACCCGCACACACATCGGGTACAGCGAGGTGCCGTCGACGGTGTTGCCCGCACGGAACGAGTCGAACGCCGCCGGGGACGCCGAGCAGAATCCGGGGCCGCCGTTGGCGACGACGATGACGTTGCCCTCGTAGCTGAACAACTTGCCCGCGGCGATCGCGACGAGCAGGCCCAGCAGCGAGAAGTGGAAGACGATGTTGCCGAACTCGCGCAGGTACCCCTTCTCGGCCGAGATCTCGGCGGTGTCGCCGTCGCGGCGGACGGTGCGTCGCCATCCGCGCAGCCGGGAGTCGATGGCCGCGGTGGCGGCGCCGACGTCGGTGCCCGGGACCTCGGCGCTGTGATGCTTGGGCAGCCGCGCGAGGTTGCGCGGCGCGGGCACCGGGACCGCGCGCAGGCTGCGGACGTGCTCGACCATCCGCGGGGTGAGGCAACCCACCAGCGAGATGAACAGGAGCACGTAGATCGCGGTGAACCAGTAGCTGGAGAACACGTCGAACGCCTGCACTCGGTCCAGCAACGGGCCCAGCGTCGGGCGGTCGGCGATGTACTCGTCGACCTTGGACTCGTTGAGGCTGCGTTGCGGCAACAGGGCACCGGGGATCGCCGCGAGTGCGAGCAGGAACAGCAGCACCAGCGCGGTGCCCATCGACGTCAACGTCCGCCAGGTGTTGCGGATCAGGGCCACGATTCGCATCAGATCGGTAGCCTGACGTCGCTGACGAAGGCGTCGCGCACCCACGACACGAACTCGTTCCACAGCCCGGTGACCAGCGCGGCGCCCACCAGGATCATCAGCACGCCGCCGGCGATCTGGAGGGTGCGGGTGTGCCTGCGCAGCCAGCCCAGCCCGGCGACGGCGCGCGCCGAACCGAACGCCAGCAGCACGAACGGGATGCCGAGCCCCAGGCAGTAGGCGATCACGAGCACCACGCCGCGCGCGACGTTGCTGCCCTCGGTCGCCGAGGCCACTGCGATCACCCCGGTCAGGGTGGGGCCCAGGCACGGCGTCCAGCCCAGCGCGAACACCGCGCCGAGCAGCGGGGCCCCGCCGACGGTCGAGATCTGGCGCGGCGTGAACCGGGTGTCGCGCTGCAGCACCGGCACCAGGCCGATGAACACCAGCCCCATCAGGATCGTGACGACGCCGCCAAGCCGCTGCAGCAGAAGTTGATTGGTGATCAACGTGGTGGTCATGCCGAGCACCGCGACGGTGCCGAGCAGGAACACCACGGTGAACCCGGCGACGAACAGCGCCGCCGCACCGGCGACCCGCAGCCGCGCCGCCCGGACCGCGACGGCGCCCGGGCGGGGTCCGTCGGGCCCGCCGTCGACCCCGACCACCGCGGCCAGGTACGACAGGTATCCGGGCACCAACGGGATCACGCACGGCGACGCGAACGACACCAGCCCGGCCAGCGCGGCCAGGCCCAGCGCCAGCAGCAGCGGGCCACTGGCGGTCAACTGGTCGATCTGGTCCAGGTTCATCGTTCCGCCGCCAGCCGCTCGACGACGGGTTGCAGATCCTCGGCGAGCAGTTCGCGCAGGAACACCGCGGCGACCCGGTGCTCGCGGTCGAGCACCACCGTCGACGGGATGACCGTCGTCGGATAGCGCCCACCGAACGCGATCATCGTGCGCATCGGCGGGTCGTAGATCGACGGGAACGTGATGCCGCGGTCGATGATGAAATCCCGGGGTGCGTCGATGTTGTTGTCGCGCACGTCGATACCGAGGAACGCGACGCCCTGGTCCCGGGTCGCGTCGTACACCCGCTGCAGCTGGCTGATCTCGGTGCGGCACGGGCCGCACCACTGGCCCCACACGTTGATCACGACCACCTTGTCCGCGAAGTCGTCCAGCGAGATGGTCTTGTCGGTGTCCATCAGATCCGGCCCGGACAGCGGTCCGGGGGTGCCGCGGTCGGCGGGCGGGTCGTAGACGATGTCGGTCTGGCCGCCCGGCGCGACGAACTCGAACGTGCCGCCCTGGGCGACGGCGTCACTGCCGGTGGCGCAGCCTGCGAGCACGGCGGTGGCCGCGCACGCTGCGAACAGCGTGCGCATCAGCGCCACCACTCGGTTCACTGCCCGGCCAACTCCGCGTACCCCCAGCCGACACAGGACTCGTCGTGAAAGTAGAACGACGTGACCGACGCGAGATTGCACATCCGCCGCGTCGGGAAGTGGTGCAGCGGACGGTCGGTCATCGCACGGCGCAGCGTCTCGACCGGCAACTGGTGGCTCACGCACACCGCCTCGTGGCCGGCCCCGGCCGCCCGGGCGCGCATCAGCGCGCGCTTCATCCGGGCCGCGATCTCGGTGTAGGGCTCGCCCCAGGACGGCTGCCGCGGATTGCGCAGGTGCCACCAGTTGCGAGGATCGCGCAGCGCCCCGTCGCCCGGCGAGACCCGTTGTCCCTGAAAGACGTTCGTCGACTCGATCAGCTCGTCGTCGGTGTGGACCGACAGGCCGTGCCGCGCGCCGATCGGCGCGGCGGTCTCCTGCGCACGCTCCAGCGGCGACGCCACCACGTAGGTGATGTCGCGGGCGGCGAGCCAGTCCGCGACGGCCTGCGCCTGCGCCCGGCCGCGCTCCGACAGGTGGTAGTCGGGCAGCCGGCCGTACAGGATCTTGTCCGGGTTGTGCACCTCGCCGTGGCGCATCACGTGCACGACCGTGCGTTCAGCCGTCATGCGGTGGCCTGCGCGGCGGCACGCGCGGCGCCGGGCAGCGCGGCGGCGAGCTGGTCGAACGCGTCGTCGTCGAGAGCGGTTGAGACGAACCAGGATTCGTATGCGCTCGGCGGCGGGTAGATGCCCGCGTCGAGCAGTGCGTGGAAGAACGCCGGGAACCGCCACGTCTCGGTGGCCCGCGCGGCGGCGAAGTCGGTGACCGGTTCGGCGCCGAAGAACACGCTGAACATGTTGCCCGCCCGCGGAATCTGATGCGCCACACCGGCTTCGGTGAGCGCATCGCCGATCAGCCCGGTCACCCGGTCGGCGTTGGCGTCCAGTGTGGCGTAGGCGGCGTCGTCGGCCGCGCGCAGCGTCGCCAGACCGGCGGCCATCGCGACCGGGTTACCCGAGAGCGTGCCCGCCTGGTACACCGGTCCCAGCGGGGCCAGCCGGCTCATCACCTCGGTCTTGCCGCCGAATGCCGCCGCGGGCAGCCCGCCACTCATCACCTTGCCGAAGGTGAACAGGTCGGCGTCCACCGGATCCAGGCCGTACCACCCGGCGCGGCTGACCCGGAAGCCGGTCATCACCTCGTCGACGATGAGCAGCGCGCCGTGCGCGGCGGTGATGCGGCGCAGCTCGGCGTTGAAGCCGGGCAGCGGCGGGACGACGCCCATGTTGCCGGGGCTGGCCTCGGTGATCACGCACGCGATCTCGGCGCCGAACTGCGCGAAGATCTCCTCGACCGCGGCCACGTTGTTGTAGGGCAGCACGATCGTGTCCGCGGCGGCGGCGCCGGTGACTCCCGGCGACGACGGCAGGCCGAGCGTGGCGACGCCGGAGCCGGCATCGGCCAGCAGCGCGTCGCTGTGGCCGTGGTAGCAGCCGGAGAACTTCACGATCTTGGCGCGGCCGGTGAAGCCGCGGGCCAGCCGGATCGCGCTCATGGTGGCCTCGGTGCCGGAGTTGACCAGCCTGATCAGTTCCACCGGGGCCACCCGGTCGACGATCTCGCGGGCCAGTTCGGACTCCGACGGGGTCGGCGCGCCGAATGACAGCCCGGCGGCGGCGACCCGCTGCACCGCCTCGACGACCGCGGGATGGGCGTGGCCGAGAATCATCGGGCCCCACGAGCACACCAGGTCGACGTAGCGGTTGCCGTCGGCGTCGGTGAGCCGGCAGCCCTCGGCCGAGGTGATGAACCGGGGCGTGCCGCCGACGGAGTTGAAGGCGCGCACCGGGGAGTTGACGCCGCCGGGGATCACGGAGGCTGCGTCAGCGAACAACTTCGCGGACAGCTCGGTACTGCTCATGGCGACCAGTGTCCCAGCCGGGTGGAAAACCTCCAACTACAGGGTGTAGTGGAGTCAGTTCAGCCAGTACTCGCCGCGCCCGCTGAAGCGGTTCACCGGCACCGACCGGCTCATCACCTCGCGGTACTGCCGGTCGAACGCCGGCAGCAGGGCGCGGTTGAGGCTCTCCAGGTGATCCTGCCAGCGGCGCAGCTCCAGGCCTCTGGCCTGCAGTTCGTCGAGCACGGCGCGCTCGTCGATCATGGTGAGCCGGTTGTCGGTCATCACCACCCGGCCGTCGACCAGCACGGTGTCGATCGACGACCCGTTCTCGGAGTAGACCAAGTGCAACTCCGGGGCGTTGCGCGGCGTGAACGCCAGCGACGTCATGTCGTAAATCACAAGGTCGGCGCGCTTGCCGACCTCGATGCTGCCGACGGTGTCGCCGAGCCGGGCCGACCGGGCACCGCCCAGGGTGCCCGCGGTGAGGACCTCGGCCGCGGTGGGCCACTGCCGGTAATCGGGCCCGGTCACCTTGTGCAGCAGCGCGGCGGTCTTGACCACCTCCGACATCCGCGCAGTGTCGCTGCTGGACATGCCGTCGGTGCCCAGCCCCAGGTTCACCCCGGCGTCGCGCAGCTTGCGCCACGGCGCGATGCCCGACCCCAGCTTGAGGTTGGAGATCGGGTTGTGCGACACCGAGGCGCCGCTGTCGGCCAGCACGTCGATGTCGGAGTCGGTGAGCCAGATCCCGTGGGCGATGGTCACGTGCTCGCTGAGCACACCGAGCGCGTGCAGATGCTCGACCATCGTCTTGCCGTAGAACTCCTCGCCGGTCACGGCCTGGGTCCGGGTCTCCAGCACGTGGATGTGGAACTCCAGGTCGTGCCGCCGCGCCACCTCGTCCAGGCCGGTCAGCAGCTCCGGGGAGCAGCGCTGCGGCGCCGACGGGCCGACCATGAACCGCAGCCGGCCGTCGGCGTAGTGACCGTAGCGGGCCGCGGCGGACTGCGCGTAGGCCAGGAAGTCGGCCGGGTCGGCCACCGTCAGCGCGTCGAGGGCGCGGCGCTGCGTGGGCTCCAGCGCATCGGCCAGGAACGGGAAGTGCTCGACGAACGGCCGGTCCATCACATGCCCCGACACGTTGGCCCGGATCCCGATGTCGCGGTAGGTCTCGAAGACCGCAGCGAGCTGCTCCTCGGTCTGCCCCGGGACCTCCAGCACGTCGTCGACCAGCGTGGTGACCCCGTTGCGCAGCGATTCGATCGCCACCAGCGCCGAGCGCAGCCGGATCAGGTCCGGCGACAGCGGCTCCAGGCCGAGCACCGGATAGGACAGCAGCATCCAGTGCTCCAGCGGCAGGTTGTCCAGCCGCGCCCGGAACAGCGCCTCCCACGAATGGGTGTGCGCGTTGACGTAGCCGGGGACCACCAGCCGGTCGCGTCCGTCGATGACGTTCTCGCCCGGTTCGGCCGTCAGTTCCGGTTCCACGGCGGTGATCTCACCGCCGTGGATCCGGATGCTGCGGGTGACCGGGGTCGCCCCGGTCACCGGATCCATCGTCAGGACGGTCGCACCGTCGATCAGGTGGCCGTCCGCGGTCATCCCCGCACCCGGCGGCGGGCCTTGGGGATCTCCAGCGCGGCGTAGATCGTCCCGGCGGTCAGCCCACCGGCCAGCCACGACAGGTCGATGCCGCCCAGCGCGGTGGCGATCGGCCCCTGCATCACCGGCACCATCCCGTACATGAACAGCCAGGTGAAGAAGATGCCGACGGCCAACGCGATCAGTGCGCTGGGCCGCACCATCGGCAAGGTGGACTCGCTCGGCGAGGCGAGCAGCGTCTCGGCGTCCACCTGCCCGCGCGCTACCCCGAACCAGTGCACCAGCATGACCGCGGCCCACGGCGCCAGCCAGCCCACGATGCCGACCAGCCACGCGTCGATGGTGTGCGCGAAGTCGCCGTTGAGCACGAAGAACACCACGCACGCCATCGCGAACACGCCGATGATGACGTTGAGCACCCTGCGGTTGACCTTGATGTCGAGCGCCTGGGTGGACACCGCGCAGGTGTAGATGTTGAGGATGTTGGTGGCCAGCGGGCCGTGCACGACCAGCAGCAGCACCGGGATCGCCAGCACCCCGTAGGCGTCGACGATGATCTCCCCCGGATCCGACGACGTGCTCAAGGTGGCCAGCGTGGCGCCCAGCGCGCCGAGCCACACCACCGGGATGAACTGCCCCAGTGCGCTCGCGGCGAACAATTTGCGCGCGGGCACCGAGGTGGAGACGAACCGTGAGTAGTCGGCGGCATAGCCCAACCACGTGATGCCCCAACCGATTCCGATGGCGGTCATCACCGCGGTGATCGCGGCGAAGTGTTCGGCCGGGGTCAGCGCGGCGTCGCCGGCGTAGCCCCAGTCGACGTCGAGGCCGAACCAGGCCACCCCGGTCATGGCGACCAGCACGGCGACCGTCGGCGGCACCGTCCAGCGCTCGAACGCCGCGATCACGCGGTAGCCGAACCACGCGATGACCACCTGGATGCTCATGATGATGCCGGCCACGATGATCCGTGCCGCGTTGTTGCTCACCTCGGCGTCGACCAGCCCGATGCGGCCGAGCAGCGCCATCACCAGGTCGAGCACGATCCAGGTGTTCACCGCGCACCAGCCGATGCAGACCACCGCCTGCACGGCGGCGGGCACGTAGGCGCCGCGGCGCCCGAACACCGCGCGGGCCAACACCATTCCGGTGACGCCGGTGCGCTGCCCGATCACCACGAACACCCCGAACAGCGACATGCCGATCGCGTTGCCGAGCGCCAGCACCAGGATCGTCTCGACGAGTCCGAGCCCCATCGTCACGCCGAGCGCGCCGAGGATCCAGTTGATGGGGGCGATGTTGGCGCCCGCCCAGATCCAGAACTGCCCGCGCAGATCGGTGGTCTTCGCGGATTCGGGGATGACGGCCAGTTCGGCTTCGAGATCGTGCGGGCCGTGCGGGCCCGGCGGTGCCGACTGGGTATCGACAGAGGTCAAGGCGATTTCCTGATTCACTGGAACGGTCAGAACGGGGTTCGCGCGACGTTGCGCTGGCGGGTCGTCCCCGAAGGAACCTTCACCACGTTGCTGAGAGTCTCGTTCATGTCGCCGTGGTCCGCATGTCGAATCGATGCCTGCCCGGAGAAAGCACGCCCCTGCCCTGCCGGCGTCGATCCGGCGCATGATGGGGCATGCAGTTGCCCCAGTGGCTGGCGCGCTTCAACCGCTATGTCACCAACCCGATCCAACGCGTCTGGGGCGGATGGGCCCCGACGATGGGCATCCTCGAACACGTCGGCCGCCGCTCCGGCAGGCGTTACCGGACGCCGCTGACGGTGTTCCCGACCGCCGACGGGGTCGCGATCCTGCTCACCTACGGCCCCGACCGGGACTGGCTGAAGAACATCACCGCCGCAGGCGGCGCCACCATGCGGCGGTACGGAAAGTCGTTCGATGTCGTTGATCCGCGGGTGGTCCCCAAGGCCGAGGCCGCGCCGGCCGTCACCGGTTGGATGCGACCGCTGTTCGCGGTGCTGCCGTTCGAACAGGCGGTGCTTCTGGACCGTCGCTAGCCCGACGGCATCGGGGCCGACAACCCTTGGGGCGAACCGGCACAACGCATCCCGCGGCGGTTCGGCTCCACGTAGGTGTCGGCGAGCGGATCGACGGACCTCATCGCGGCCGGAAGGTCGCCTAGTGCACCGACGTCATCGGTTTCTCGCAGCAAACCTCTCGGTGCTCCGTCTCGTTCGTACAAGGACACGGCTTTTCGTAGACCAGAACCGCACCGCACTCCTTGCATTCGAATCGCTGACCGGCGCTTCGAGACATCTGGACACCTCCTGCATCGCCGCGGTCGACACCACGCCGGGATCAGCGGTGCCTGGACGGTCGTGTCAAGCTCACCACGGACGGCGTCGGCACGGAAGACCCGAAAAAGAGCGCCGATCCGGCGCCTGCCCGCCGGGCCTGGCTGCTCGCTTACCGGCGCGGCGCCACCCGCGCCCGGATCGGACCCCGCGCGACCGTGGTGAACGGCACGTCGACCTCGAAATCGGTATCGGTCGACCGGATCTCGAGGCTCTTCACGATGGTGGCCAGCGCCAGCGTGGTCTCCAGCCGGGCGAAGTGCTCGCCGATGCAGGGCCGTCCGCCGCCGAGGAACGGCAGGAACTGCCACCGGTCGCGGGACTTCACGTTCTCCGGGCTGAACCGGTCCGGGTCGAACACCTTCGGGTCGGGCCACAGCTCCGGGTCGTGGTGCAGCCCGTACAGCCCGAGCGCCACCAGGCTGCCCGCCTCCACACGGAAGCCGTCGACCGCGATGTCGCGGGTGGCCAACCGGGCGACGCCGGCGGCAGGCGGACAGAGTCGCAGCGCCTCGTGCAGCACCTGGACCGTGTACTCGAGCCGGGGCACGTCGTCGGGGGTCAACTCGCGGGAGCCGATGGCGGCGGCCTCGGCGGCGATCCGCTGCTGCGCCTCGGGGTGGTGACCGAGCACCCACAGCGAATACGTCAGCGCCGTGGCCGTGGTGTCGTGCCCGGCCAGCATGAAGATCAGCAGGTCGTTACTGATCTCCGAATCAGTCAGTGGCGCACCGGTTTCCGGGTCGGCGGCGGCGATCAGGGCCTGCACCAGTGGAGCGTCGCGATCAGGGTCGGCCCGGCAGGCGCGCACCATCTCGTCGGTGATCTGCCGCATGGCGTCCACCGCCGCGCGGGTGCGGCGCCGGGCCGGCGTCGGCAGCCACCGCGGCGCCCGGATCGGCCGCAACGCGCGGTCGGCGGTGTACGAGGACGCGACGTGCATGCAGCGCGCGATCGTGTCGGCGCGTTCGTTGAGATCGACGCCGAGCACCGAACGTCCCAGCGACTGCATCGCGACCCGCCGGCATTCCACATCCAGGTCGACGTCGGCGGCGTCCGGGTGGCGGTCGACGAAAGCCTGTGCGGCCTTGGACATGTGGCCGCCGAAGTTGCGGACGTTGTGCTTGGTGAACACCGGCTGCAGCGCCCGCTTGCGCGGCCGCCACTTCTCGTTGGGCAGCACGAACAGGCTGTCACCGGCGGCGTGCTGCACCTCCTCGTGGATGATGCACCGGTCGGACGCGGCGTCGCTGCGTCCCAGCACGTCCCGCATGCCCGCGGGTGACATCACCGCGACGATCGGCGGCACCAGGTTCTTGGGGCCCAGCTGGATCCGGGTGATCGGGCCGCCGGCGTCGCGGATGACCTCCTGGCCGGTGTCCAGCCGGCGGACCAGCGTGAGCAACTGTCGCAGCGGCAACGGGCTGCGTGGCACCAGGGGCAACCCGGCCACGCCGGTGTCAGTTCCGGCGACCACTGCGGTCACTCCACGTCAGCGGCGAACCCGCACCCTGCGTCATCACGACGCCGGGCATCACCCGCAACCGGTACGGGGCCAATCTCAGCACAGCGAACTCCTCGGAGGTAGGGCCGTCTTTCCACATGGGGATGATGTGCGGGTCGTACCCGACCGGCGCCGGGGCCGTCGCAAACTTCTCCCAGACCGCGGTGCAGGTGTCGTCGTCGGTGTACCACTCGGTGAGGCACTCCGCCGAGCAGGTGTCCTGGTTGGTGGTCCAGTAGCTCACCGACACATCGGGATGGGCGGCCAGGTGCGCGCGCTTGATCGGGGTCGGCACGGTCGCGATCCAGCCGAACAGGTCGGTGCCGTCCCACTCCCACAACGGGTGCAGGATCCGGGTCCGGGGTTTGCCGTCGGCGTCGACGGTCGCCACCGAGGCCCAGACGATCGAGTGGGCCATCTCGACGAATGCGGGCGCTAGCTGATCGAGGGGTGTCACAGGCATCACATTAGGCAAACCGGTGGCCGCCGGCTGCCCGGACGTCACCCCTCGAGCTTCTGCTTGAACTCGTCGGTGTTGCGATACTCGACTTTTCCTTCCTCTGCCGACGTCTCGATCTTGCCTTTGTCCTCGTCGTCGACCCAGTCGGTGACCGAGGTCCCGGAGACGGTGCCGCTACTTCCGGGCAGGGTCGTGGTCTGGAGGTCGTCGGCGTAGGCCTTGGCCATCTCCTTGGCCGTCTCGCGGTGCGCGTCGGTGACTTCGGGCTTCTCGGTGCGGTCCTGATTGTCGGGCTCGGGCGTCTCGGTGACGTGGTCGAGCTGGACGTCCGGCTTGTCGCCGGGCTGACGTTGCTGATTCTGGTCGTCGGGGGTCATGGCTGCGGGCTGCCCGGATGTGTGAGCCACGAAACACGTGGGGTCACGCTGTGACGGTGCGCAATGCGGCGGGCAAGCTGGGCAGGAAGTGCTGTCTGGCGAACGCGCGGATGTCCTCGGCGGTGTCCAGCGGGTGCGCGCTGGGCAGCAGCAAGACCATCGCCGCGTAGCGCAGGATGCAGTCGGCCAGCTCGTCGACGGCAGCGGGCCCGATGCGTTCGGCGAACCCGGGCGGGAAGATGATCCGCAACGCCTCCGCCATCCGGTCGATCGCGGCCCGGTGATAGCGACCGGCCAGTTCGAGCACCAGCCCGGGCTCGTCGGTGATCATCTGGTGCAGCACCCGGTGGCTGCGGAACTTCAGGATCGACAGCGTGAACGCTTCGACGTAGTAGTTCGATTGCGGGCCGGCCTGGGTGAGCTCGGCGGCGATGTCGGCGAACAGCCTGACGTTCTCCCGCTCGATGACCGCACCCACCAGCTCGTCCTTGTTCGCGAAACGTCGGTAGATGGTGGTGCGGCTGACCCCGGCGCGGCGCGCGACGTCGTCGAGCGCGACGCGGCGGAAGCCGTGCCGCTCGAACTCGACGACGGCGGCGTCGAGGATGTGCTGGGTCGCCGAATCAGGGCCGGACATCGGAACGGGCATACCCCTTCACCGCGTAGCCGCTGTAGCGCACGCTCATCGGCAGCCGGTCCCAGACCCAGTTCACCGGCCGCGACCGCCAGAACGCGGCGAACCGCTGGTAGCGCCGCTCCTGCTTGTCGCTCCAGGGCAGCCCGAGCAGGTCCCGCGCCCGCGGCGGCAGGCCGCCGGTGGTCAGGAACGCGGCCAGCGGGTTGAACACCGGGGCGGCCAGGCGCCACACCAGCGGGTGCATCGCCTTGGGCCGTGGGAAGCCCTTGGTGACGTAGCCGACGCCGTACTTGGCGGTCGGGTGCGCGACCACCACGTCGTTCATCATCCGGTCCCAGTACTGCTCGAACTCGGCGTAGGTCGCGGGCATCGCGCGGTCGCTGACGCCGTAGCGCCGGTACCACGTCTTGGACTCCAGCCAGATCTGCTCGCGCTCCTCGGGGGTCAGGCGCTTCACGAACGTGTCCGCGAAGTAGTAGACCTGCTCGACGAACGTGGCGTGCGCCCAGAAGTACGTCTCGGGGTCGAGCGCGTGGTAGCGCCCGCCGCCGGAACCCTCGCCCTCCGGCATCTCACCCTTGACGTGATGGTGGAAGTCGCGGACCTGCAGGCCGGCGTTCTGGTCCTCGGAGCCGTACACGGTGTTGAAGATCGGCGGGATGGTGCGCTTGAGCCGCTCGGCGGTGTCGGCGAAGAAGGTCGAGTGGTCGTAGACGCCCTGGCCCAGCTCGGCGAGCATGTTCTGCAGCACCGCCGGCCGCGGGCCGATCAGATACATGCGGTTGTCGCCGAAGTAACGCCATACGAGCGACTGCGGCCCCAGCGGCAATGCGTCGTCGAGATGTTCGGTCTGCTGCGCCAGCTCGGCCATGAGGGACAGTGTTACAGAATTTGCACTTTGTACCAATACCGGTGTGGCGAGGCCCACAGCACGTGCCGGATAGTTCGCGAGTGAGAACCCACGGCTGTCAACTGCGCCGCAACTGCAGCCAGGAACGCTATTCCGCAGGAGAGGTGGCGGAAGCGGGGTGGCTGCGCAGCCGGGCGACGCCGAGCACGGCGAGGACGCCCGCAGCCGTCGCCAACAGCAGCGAGAGCGTCAGCAGCGGCGGGTAGTAGACCAGCGACGTCGTCGACGGCTCCCCGGCGAGCACCGGACCGACGACGACCTCTCGGCTCGCGGCGAGCCAGCTCAGCACGCAGCCCACCGCGGCCGCGGCGGCGAGCAGCAGCTGCACGACGCCACTGCGGCTCACGACGCGGGCTCCGGCGGAATCCGCTCCTCGACCAGGTTGGTCAGCTCGGCACGCAACTGCTGGTGCTTGCGCGCCCAGGCCTGGGCGGTGCGGTCGTTGGTCAGGCGCAGACCGATGCCGGTGCGGCCGCGGGGCACCCCGGTCAGCTCGCCGAGCGCCCGCGCGTACTGCCACTTGGGGGTCTCGGAGCCGCTGGCCTCGGGGTAGATGCGCACGATCTCGTCGGTCCGCAGCACCTCGGTGCCCTGGCGCAACGTCTCGGTGGTCAGCTCCACCGAGGTGTGGATGCGTGCGGCCTTGACCTGGATCGACAGGAACAGCGTGACGAGCACGAAGAACAGCCCGGGCACCACCCACTGGATGCCGTAGCCGGCGGTCAGCTGGATCATCGCCATCGCGACGCCCGCGGCGGGACCCGCCAGCACCCACAGCCAACTGGCGCCCTGCTCTGAGAACAGCACCTCCGGGCGGGCCCCCGTGAGCTCGGCGGGTTCGGACGATTCGGTCATCGGCTGTCTTCCTGTTGGAACCACAGACGTGCCGCGGGCTGAACCATCAGCAGCGCCCCGATCAGCACCGGCAGCAACCCGAGCAGTGTCAACGGTTGTGCCACGCCGACGCCGAGCGCGAGCAGGCCGATCACCAGCACCGCGGCGAAGGCCAGGGCCAGCGTCGCGAGCCGAAACCGGGAATCACCTTGTCGGGCCCGGCCCGCCAAAAACGCCAACGCCGCCGCCACCAGCACCGATCCGACGCCGCTGTACCGGTAGACGGTGAGGTAGTTACGGACCTGATCGTCGGACACGGCCGACGGGATCGCTGCCCGCGCGGCGTCGTAGGTCGCGGTCGCGGCCATCAGCCCGCCGACGATCATGATCACCGCGCCGCCGACGAAGCACCAGAACGCGAGATCGACGATGCGGGGCCTGGCGGGCGGCGACGGCGGGGTCATGGTCGGGTCAGCCTAGCGAACCGCTGGTGAAGAACTCGTGGGAGTCCTTGCGGTGCAGCAGGTACGCCCCGCCGACGATCAGCACAGATCCGACGATGACCGCGGCGGCGTACGCCATCGCCGCGGTCTCGGGCCGCTGGCCGTCGGACAGGTTGGACAGCGAGTACACCACCGACGCGATCCCACCGCCGGTCAACAGCGTGCGCGCCCAGCGGTAGCCCAGCCGCAGCAGGTACATGAAGGTCAGCACCACCGCGACCAGGATCCCGGCGAACACCAGCGACAGCGCCAGGATCAGGCTGTTCGGGTGATCCCGAGTCACCAACAGGTCGAGCACGTAGGCGCCGGTCATCAGCGGCAGCGCGACCAGCCACAGCAAGATCGCGGTGTCGACGTCCTCGGGTCGGGCCGGCTGCTCGGTCGGATCCGTCACGACAGCCAGCGGGCCACATCGGCGGCCCAGTAGGTCAGCACGATGTCGGCGCCGGCCCGGCGGATTCCGGAGACCGACTCCAGCACCGCGGGACGCAGATCGATCCAGCCATTCTGGGCCGCGGCGGTGATCATCGAGTACTCACCCGACACCTGATAGGCCGCGACCGGGACCGGCGACAGGTCCGCGGTCCGGCGCAGCACGTCCAGGTAGGACATCGCCGGCTTGACCATCACGATGTCGGCGCCCTCGTCGAGGTCGAGTTCGACCTCGTGCAGCGCTTCCCTGGCGTTACCCGGATCCTGCTGGTACGTGCGCCGGTCGCCCTGAAGGCTGGAGCCGACGGCTTCGCGGAACGGGCCGTAGAAGGCCGACGCGAACTTCGCCGCGTAGGCCAGGATCGCGGTGTCGGTGTGGCCTGCGGCGTCCAAGCCGTCCCGGATCGCCGCGACCTGACCGTCCATCATGCCGCTGGGGCTGACCACGTGGGCGCCCGAACTCGCTTGCACGAGCGCCATTTCGATGTAGCGGCGATTGGTCAGGTCGTTGTCCACCCGGCCCATGGCATCGATCACGCCGCAGTGCCCGTGGTCGGTGAACTCGTCGAGGCAGGTGTCGGCCATCAGCACGGTGTCCTGACCGAGGTCGCGGGCCAGATCCCGCAGCGCACGGTTGAGGATGCCCTCCGGGTCGACCCCGGCGCTGCCGGTGGCGTCCTTGTCCTCTTCCGTGGGCACACCGAACAACATCAAACCGCCCACACCGGCTCCGACCGCGTCGGCGGCAGCCCGGCGCAGCGAATCCCGGGTGTGCTGCACGACCCCGGGCATGGACGCGATGTCCCGCGGTTCCCGCAGGCCGTCGGCGACGAACATCGGCAGCACCAGATGCCGCGGCTCCAGCGTGGTCTCGGCGACCAGCCGCGCATCGCCGGGCTGGTGCGCAGACGTCTGGGGCGATGTCGGGGAAAGGCCATGTCTACACCTTCCACGAAATCGCACTCCAGCACGACGGCATCACGTGCGAGCCTGCCGGAATGCGATTTCGGCGAGTTCCTTAGCGGCGGCGGCTCTTCTTCCGCGGCGGGGGCAACGCACCCTCGGCGCGCAGCCGGGCGGCGTGCTCGGCCAGCGCCTCGACCAGCGGACCGACCGCGGCGACCTCGGGCTGCACGTCCACCCGCAGCCCGAACTCCGCTGCGGTCTCGGCGGTCTTGGGCCCGATGCAGGCAACGATGGTGCGGGCGTGCGGTTTACCCGCGATGCCGACCAGGTTGCGCACCGTCGAGCTCGAGGTGAAGCACACCGCGTCGAAGCCGCCGGTCTTGATCATCTCGCGGGTCTGCGCCGGCGGCGGGGCCGCGCGCACGGTGCGGTAGGCGGTGACATCCTCGATCTCCCAACCGAGTTCGCGCAGCCCCTCGGCCAGCGTCTCGGTCGCGATGTCCGCGCGGGGCAACAGCACCCGGTTCACCGGATCGAAAATCTCGTCGTAGGGCGGGAATTCGTCGAGCAGACCCAGCGAGCTCTGCTCGCCGGTGGGCACCAGTTCGGGATTGATACCGAACTCGCGCACCCGCTCGGCGGTGGCCTGTCCGACACAGGCGATCTTCACCCCGGAGAACGCGCGGGCGTCGAGGCCGAACTCGTTGAACTTCTCCCACACCGCGCGCACCGCGTTGGTGGAGGTGAAGACCACCCACTGGAACCGGCCGTCGACCAGACCCTTGACGGCCCTTTCCATCTGGGCGGGGCTGCGCGGCGGCTCGACCGCGATGGTCGGCACCTCGATCGGCAGTGCGCCGTGCCCGACGAGCCGGTCGCTCATCTCACCGGCCTGGTCCTTGGTGCGCGGCACCAGCACGGTCCAGCCGTACAGGGCGCGGCTCTCCCACCAGTTCAGCTTCGCGCGGTGGGCCACGGTGCGGCCCAGGGTGACCACCAGCGTCCCGGTCAGCGGGCCTGCCGGCTCGGTGACGGCGGGCTTGTCCAGCACGGCCTTGTCGAGCAGGCCGCCGAGCGTGGTCTCCACCGAACGCTGTTGGCACGTCGTGCCATTGGCGGTGACGACGGCGGGCGTGGAGTCGGCCAGCCCGTACTCGATCAGTGTGCGTGCCGCCTCCGGCAGGTGCGACGCGGTCGCGTGCAGGATCAGCGGTCCCGGCGCGGCGGCCAGCGCGGCCCAGTCGACGTTGGGGTCGCGCACGTCGGCGACGGTGTGCGAGGAACCCAGCGGCAGACCCGCGTAGGTGGGCACCGCCGACGTGCCGGGCAGGCCGGGCACGATCTCGAAGGTGAGCTGCGTCTTGGCCAGCGCGCTGATCTCGGTGATCACCGCGTCGATCGACAGCGGGTCACCGGCGACGAGGCGAACCACGTCGACTCCGGTGCGGGCCTCGGTGGCCAGGGTCTTGGCGACCTCGGCCGGGTCGCCGAGCGCGGGGCGCACGTCCGGTCCGCCGGGGATGACCGCCTCCTCGACGGGCTTGGCGCCCTCGGCCGGGGTGGCGGCCGCGTCGGTGTCGGCGGGCTTGGCCGCGGCCGCGGATTTCGGCGGCGCCTCGGTGACCGGTGGCAACGGCCCGGACGGCGGCGGCAGCTCCGAGCCCACCAGGGCCAGCACCGCTTCCGGCACGTCGGGGTCGGTGAACACCAGCGCGGCGTTGTTCAACACCGCACGGGCCCTCGTCGTCAGCAGACCCGGGTCACCGGGCCCGGAGCCGACAAACGTGATCCGGCCGGGCTTGCCCTTGCGTCCTCGCAAGCTCATCTGTCTCTCCCGCCTTCGTCCAACAAATCGCGCGCTCCCAGTTCGAACAGCTCCTCGGCCACCGAGAGCCCCAGCTCCCGGGCCCGATCGGGTGTCCCGATACCGGACGCGCGGATCACGTCGGATCCGTCCAGCGTCGCCACGCAGCCGCGCAGCGACAGCTCTTCGAAGACGCGGCCGTCCTCATCGATAGACTCGACCACCTCAGCGATCGCGCCCACCGGTGCGGAGCAACCCGCCTCCAGTTCGGCCAGCAGGGTTCGCTCTGCGGTGATCGCCGCCCGCGTGTCAGCATCATCGAGTTGCGACAACACTTCTGCGAGCGCCGTGTCACCGGCGCGGCACTCGACTGCCAAAGCTCCCTGCGCGGGCGCCGACAGCATCTGTACCGGCTCCAACGATTCGGTCACCATGTCGAGGCGTCCGATGCGGGCCAAGCCCGCTCTGGCCACCACGATGGCGTCGAGTTCACCGCTGCTTACCCTGTTCAACCTGGTATCTAGGTTGCCTCTTAGGGGGCGGATTTCCAAACCGAGACCCAGTGCTCTAAGCTGTGCGGCCCTTCGCGGGGACGACGTGCCGATCACCGAGCCCGCCGGCAACTCGCCGAGCACCAGTCCGTCGCGGGCCACCAACGCGTCCCGGGCGTCTTCGCGCACCGGCGTCGCGGCGATCACGAAGCGCGGGTCGGTCGCTGTCGGCAAATCCTTGTACGAGTGCACGGCGGCGTCGACGACGCCGTCGGCGATCGCCTCGCGCAGTGCGGCGGTGAAGACCCCGACCCCGATGTCGGCGATGGGGTCGTCGGCGCGACGGTCGCCTTCGGTGGAGACGATGACGAGTTCGGCGTCATGTCCGGCGGCGATCAGGGCGTCGCGCACAGTTCCGGCTTGGGTGGTGGCCAGCAGGCTTCCCCGGGTGCCGATTCGAATCACTTGATGTCTTTCGGCGGGCCGAGCGTCACTCGGTCTTATCGAGATCAATTGCAAGAGAACCCATTTCATTTCCTCCGGCGATGGGTCCCAGTTCGCTGCCGGCAACGGCGTCGACCGCATGCTGGTCGAGTTCGAACAGCTCGCGCAGCGCTTCGGCGTAGCTGTCGCCGCCTGGCGCGCTGGCCAGCTGCTTGACCCGCACCGTCGGCGCGTGCAGCAGTTTGTCGACAACCCGGCGCACCGTGTTGGCGACTTCGTCGCGGTGTCCGGCATCCAGTCCGGGCAACCGGTTGTCCAGCCTGAGCAGTTCGGCCTCGACGACATCGGCAGCGCGCTGACGAAGCGCGGTGACAGTCGGGGTGACCTCGGCCATACGCTGCCCGGCCAGGTAGTTGGCGACTTCCGCCGCCACGATCGTGCGGGCCGCATCCGCGTCGGTGGCCGCGGCCTTGGCCGTCGGCTCGCGCAGGATGCGTTCCATGTCGACCACGAACACACCGGGCAGGCCGGCGACCGCGGGGTCGACGTCCCTGGGCATCCCGAGGTCGCAGATGACGAGTTCTTTGGGTTCTCTGACGTGGGCCAGCCCACGGTGCACGTCGGCCAGCGAGACCACCGGCCGCACCGCCCCGGTGCAGCTGACGACGATGTCGGCGTCGGTGAGCAGCGGGGGTAGGTGGTCGAACGGGAACGCCTCGGCGGTGACGCCGTACGCGCGGATGTTCTCGGCCAGGCGCTTGGCGCGCGGCAGGGTCCGGTTGACCACGTGGATGCGTTCGACGCCGACGCGGGCCAGGTGTTTGGCGGCCAGCGCGCCCATGGAGCCGGCGCCGACGACCACCGCGCTGCGCCCGGCCAGCGAGCCGACCTTCTTCTCGGCGGTGTCCAGGGCGACGGAGACCACCGAGGCGCCCGCGGCGTCGATGCCCGTCTCGGAGTGCACCCGCTTGCCCACGGCCAGGGCCCGCTGCGACAGCTCATGGAGCGTACGGCCCACCGACTGGTTGGCCTCGGCCGACGCGTAGGCGCGCCGTACCTGGCCCAGCACCTGCTGCTCGCCGATGACGGCGGAATCCAGGCCACCGGCCACGGAGAAGAGATGTTCGACGGCGGCCTCGGCGTAGCGCACGTAGGCGTATTTGGTGAGATCCTGCAGGGACATTCCGCTGTGGTCGGAGAGCACCTGCCCGATCACGGACAGGCCACCGTGGAACGCCTCGACGACGGCGTAGATCTCCACCCGGTTGCAGGTCGAGAGCACCATCGCCTCGGTCACCAGCGAGGATCGCAAGACCTCTTCGATGATTTTGGCCTGATCGGGTTCGTCGGTGCTCAACTGCTCGAGGACCGACACCGGCGCACTGCGGTGTGAGACCCCGAAGAGCAGGACGCTCATGGCTCCCTCACCACGATCAACACGCAATCAAAGGTAGTCGTTAACCAGCTGGCCTACCAAATTTGCTCTCCGGCGTTCTCAGTGGGTGAGGTCCTCGCGCAACCGGGGTTCGTCGATCTCCCAGTAGCTGTGCTCGGCCCCGTCGAGCAGCACCACCGGGAGCCGGTCGCCGTACTCGGCGCGCAGCCGGCTGTCACCGGCGGCCGCCGCGGCGTCCACATCGGTGACGGTCAACACGAAGCCGAGTTCGCCGGCGAGGCCGGCCAGCCGCTCCGCCGCGGCCGCACACATCGGGCAGCCCTCCCGCGTCAGCAGCTCCACCTGTCGATCCACCCCGCCAGTATCCCGGGCTGGTGACCTAATCTGGTACCCGTGTCCGTTACCGGAGGATCCGAGGCCGGGTCAGGCAGCCGGGCGCAGAAACTTGCCGGTGAGGTCAGCGCAGAGGTCGCCGCGGAGGGACTCGCGCAGCCGCTGGACCCCGTCGCCGGCCCGCCGCCGCCCCCGCCCGATCTGACCGCGGCCGCGTTCTTCGACGTCGACAACACCCTGGTGCACGGATCGTCGCTGGTGCATTTCGCGCGCGGCCTGGCCGCCCGCGAGTACTTCACCTATCAGGACCTGGCCCGCTTCGCGCTGGCTCAGGCGAAGTTCCAGCTCACCGGCCGGGAGAACAGCGACGACGTCGCCGAGGGCCGCCGCAAGGCGCTGGCGTTCATCGAGGGCCGGTCGACGGCCGAGCTGATCGCGCTCGGCGAGGACATCTACGACGAGATCATCGCCGACAAGATTTGGCCGGGCACCAGGGCGCTGGCCCAGATGCACCTCGACGCCGGACAGCAGGTGTGGCTGGTCACCGCCACGCCGTACGAGCTCGCCGACACCATCGCGCGGCGGCTCGGGCTGACCGGCGCATTGGGCACCGTCGCCGAGTCGGTCGACGGGGTGTTCACCGGCCGGCTGGTCGGGGACATCCTGCACGGCACCGGCAAGGCGCACGCCGTGCGCTCGCTGGCGATCCGCGAGGGCCTGAACCTGCGCCGGTGCACCGCCTACTCCGACAGTTTCAACGACGTCCCGATGCTGTCGCTGGTCGGCACCCCGGTGGCCATCAACCCGGATGCCGACCTGCGCGACCTGGCCCGGGAACGGGGCTGGGAGATCCGCGACTTCCGCACCGCGCGCAAGGCCGCCCGTATCGGTGTGCCGTCGGCGCTGGCGCTGGGCGCCATCGGCGGCGCGCTGGCGGCCGCGGTGTCGCGCCGCGAGGCCAAGTGACTTGTCAGACCGCTGCGGCGGAGCCGCTGGTCAGACCGCTGCGGCGGAGCCGCTCATGAAACCGCTGATAGGCTCGCGCCGCTATCGGCAGAACGGAAAGACCGGCAATGAGCATCGCTGAAGACATCATCGGAACCCACTACCGGTACCCCGACTACTTCCAGGTCGACCGCGAGAAGATCCGCGAGTTCGCCCGCGCCGTCAAGGACGACCACCCGGCGCACCACACCGAGGCGGGGGCCAAGGAGGTCGGCTACGACGCGCTGGTCGCGTCGCTGACCTTCATGGCGGTCGCGGGACGGCGCGTGCAGGAGGAGATCTTCAACCAGTTCGACCTCCCCATCAACATGGAGCGGGTGCTGCACCGCGACCAGAAGCTGATCTTCCACCGGCCGATCGTGGCGGGCGACAAACTGTGGTTCGACTCCTACCTCGACTCGGTGACCGAGTCGCACGGCGCGGTGTTGACCGAGATCCGCGGTGAGGTCACCGACGACGCCGGCGAGCCGGTCATCACGAGCATCGTGACCGTCATGGGCGAGGCCGAATCGGACACCGAGGCCGACGAGCTGACCTCCAAGATCGCGGCGAAGCGGGACGCGGCGGCGCTGTCGAAGTTCGTTGCCGGGTAAAGACCGGGGCGCTCAGCCGAAGAAGGTGTTCCTGCGGTTGGCCAGCAGCTGGTAAAGGGTCTGCTGAATGGTCTCGCGCACCTGGTCGGTGAGGTCGAAGGTGATCATCGGATCCTCGGCGGCGGACTCGTCGTAGTCGGCGGTGTCGATGGGCTCGCCGAACTGGATGTACCACTTGGACGGCAGCGGCACCACGCCCAGCGGCCCGGCGAGCGGGAACAGCGGCGTGACCGGGAAGTACGGCAGGCCCAGCAGCCGGGCCAGCAGCTTCACGTCCGCCACCATCGGGTAGATCTCCTCGGACCCGACGATCGAGCACGGCACGATCGGCGCCTTGGTGCGCAGCGCGGCGGAGACGAAACCGCCCCGGCCGAAGCGCTGCAGCTTGTAGCGGTCCTTGAAGTGCTTGCCGAGACCCTTGTAGCCCTCGGGGAAGACCGCCGTCAGCTCACCCGCGGCCAGCAGCCGGTGGGCGTCGTCCGCGCAGGCCATGGTGTGGCCGGCCTTGCGGGCGGCCTCGCCGATGACGGGCATGTCGAACACGATGTCGGCCGCGAGCATCCGCAGGTCGCGGTGGGCGGGATGGCGGTCCCGGACCGCCACCTGGGTCATCAGGCCGTCGAACGGAAGCACGCCCGCGTGGTTGGCCACCACGAGTGCCGCGCCGGTGTCGGGGAGGTTCTCGACACCGCTGACCTCGACCCGGAACCAGGAGTTGAAGAACACTCTCAGCAAAGGAAGAAAGATTGCGTTGTTGATCTGCGGGTCGAAGCCGAACTCGTCGACGGTGTAGTCACCGGTCATCCGTTTGCGGAGGAAGTCGGCGACCGCGCTGATGCGCTGGGCGAGTTCGTTCGGTCCGGCGTCCTGGGCCGCGCCGCCGGCGGCGGCCCCACGGTGCTGATCGATCTCGCGCACCACCGCGGCGAGCTGTTCGGCCGACGCACGCGTATCGGGGTCGGCCAGCAGCGACGGATGTCGACGGGCGGCGTCGGCGCGCTGGGCAGCAGCACGCCGCGAAGCTGCACCGCGACTCGAATTCGCGTGCAGTGGAATCACTTTAGCTCTGGGCTCGCCCGGCAACTTGTATCCCTCTCCCCCGTATCCCCCCGGCTTCACAACTGATGTGTGAGTTTACCGGCCCCAGCGCTGCGCCGCTGCTACCGCGCGATTCTCCACAGCCCGTATCCAGCGGGGATCCACGATCGGGGTCAGACCGCGGCCCCGGACGTAGTCGTCGAAAGCCTCGGCGGTGGTCCACTTCGGTGTGTACCCGAGCTCGGTGCGCATCCGGGTGGTGTCCATGACGCGGCCGTAGCTGAGGTAGTCGAGCTGCTCGCGGTCCAGTTCCGTGTTGCGGGTGGCCCGCCACAGCGAATCCACCGCCACCAGCGCCGACCGGGGCATGGGCAGCGGCAGCCGACCGGCGCGGCGGATGGCCTGGCTCATCATGATGATCCCGGCGGCCCCCACGTTGAACGCCCCGGACCTGCCCGCCATCGTCGCGCGCTCCAGCGCGCCGAGCGCGTCCTGCTCGTGCAGCAGTTGTAGCCGCGCGTCGTGCCCGACCACCGTCGGCACCACCGGACTCGCCAGGTAGCGCGACAGCGCGGTGTCCATCGCCGGACCGATCATGTTGGCCAGCCGCAGAATCGTCACCGCGATGTCGGGCCTGCGCCAGGCCCAGCCCCCTGGCGTAACCCTCGATGTCGATGCTGTCCCGGGCGAAGCCCTCCCCGGGCGGCCGTCGCCTGCTGCTGCTCTCGTCGAACAGCACCGGGTCCCGCGAGCTCGACCCGTAGACCTCGGAGGTCGATTTGAGGATGACCCGCCGCACCGAGGGCGCCTTCTGGCACGCCGCGAACAGCTGGATGGCGCCCATCACGTTGAGTTCCTTCAACGTCGCGCGACCGCCCGCCCTCGGCGCATACGAGGCCGCCGCGGCGTGTACCACGGTGTCCACGTCACCGTTGCGGATGACTTTGGCGATGAAGGGGTTCCGGATGTCCGCGCGGACGAACTCCGCGCGACCCATCCGGCGCAGCATGTCCTTGCTCGGCGCGATCGCGTCGACCGCGATCACGTGGTTGATCAAGGGGTTCTGGGCGAGGCGCGCGGTCAGGTACCCGCCGAGAAAACGGCAGGCCCCCGTGACCAGCACGACCTTGGGATAGTTCAGAGCGTCCCGGGCATCCGAGCCGTCGCCACCGGAGCGACCTCCGGTGCGTGCCTCGGAATCCATCCAGACAGCCTAGCGGCGGGGCCGCGCAGCCCTACTTGCCGAGTTTTCTGCGCTGCACCCGGGTGCGACGAAGCAGCTTGCGGTGCTTCTTCTTCGACATGCGCTTGCGCCGCTTCTTGATGACAGAACCCATGAACTCCGCTACCTAGATGTGTGTGTAGATCCTTCGGATCTCGTCAGTCTCGACCGGTCACTTTACCTGGCGACCATGCCGGCACCGAAATCCCCTTCGGCGGGCGACCGGGAGAGCGTCCGCGCCGCGACCTAGCCGGCGTTGAAGTACGAGCTCTCCAGCATGTCGTGGACTGCTTTGGCGTGCACCCGGAACGACCGGCCGACCCGCACCGCGGGCAGTTCGCCGTTGTGCACCAGCCGGTACACGGTCATCTTGCTCACCCGCATCAAACTCGCCACCTCGGCGACGGTGAGGAACTGGGCACGCTGCTGCTGCCCGTCACCGGCGCTGGACTGTCCGGCGTCGCGGGCCGGCTTGCCGCCGGCCGAATCCCGCGAAGATGGCCCGTTCATAGACGTCATCGCAACCCAATCAATCAGGCGCGGGCAGTTCCAGCGGCTTCCCCACCGCTGGCTCCGAACCCGTGCTTACCCTCAGGAGAATAGCGTGGCAGGTGTGGTTACTGCGACGGGTGTGGGCTAATCAGTTTCAAATTCCCGAACTACTCGGGTGTAATTCCCAGCTGCTCAGAGCGCATTTTCGCGGCTTCCACGGCATTGGCCACCGCGGCCCGGAGACCGCCGCGCTCCAATTCGCGCAGCCCAGCGGCAGTGGTGCCGCCAGGAGAGGTCACCGTCGCGCGCAGCTGGGCCGCCGAGGTGTTGATCGTCGTGGCGGGCGAAGCCCCCGCGGCGGCCGCCGACTCGTCGAGGTGCTCGAGGAGCATCGCCGCCGAACCGGCCATCGTCTGCACCACCAGATCGGTAGCCACCGCGCGCGCGAGGCCCGCGTCCACCGCGGCGTCGACGAGCGCCTCGACCATCAGGAAGAAATAGGCCGGACCCGACCCGGACACCGCGGTGACCGCATCCATCTGCGCCTCGGTGACGGTGAGCACCCCGCCGACCGCGTCGAACAGCTTCGAGACCTCCTTGAGGTGCTCGGCGGTGGCGAACCGGCCGCGCGCGAGCGCGCTGACACCGCCGCCGACGAGCATCGGCGCGTTGGGCATGACCCGCACCACCGGCGAACCGACGGGCAACTTGTTCTCGTAGAACGCGGTGCTCACCCCGGCGGCCACCGACACGAAAACCTGTTCGGCCGCATCGCTTTCCGCGCGGGCCGCGGTATCGGCGATGTCGCCGATGACGTGCTGGACGTCACCTGGCTTGACCGCGACGATCACGTACGTCGCGGCGTCCACCGCGTCGGCGACCGTCGTCACCCGCACCGAGTACCGGTCCGACAGATACTTCGCCCGCTCCGGGTACTTCTCGGCGACGACGAGGTCCTTGACCTGCCTGCCTGCTCGCAGCAGTCCCGCGAGCAGCGCCTCACCGATGCTGCCGCCGCCGATGATCGCGATTCTGGCCATGCCGGACAGCATCGCACGCTGGCGGGCGCCGTCGGTCTCCCGGTGTCAGCGGGTGGGCACCATGGCGAGCTGACGCGTCTGCACGATGATGCGGCCCTCGCAGTCGACCACGATGTGGTCCTCGTCGAACCAGTCCTCACCGATCTGGGTCGCGGTGCACATCACCCGCAGCCAGCCGTCGGCCGGCCGCGCCCTCAGATACGCCGTGAGCTGAACGGTGGGCGCCCAGCCGAACCTGTTGACCCCGAAGGTCACCGGAGCCGACACGTCGCCGCACAGCAGCGCGAACAGCACATCCGGCGCCACTCCCCTGGGCCGCACCCAGTACTCGATCACCGGCATCCCGCCATCAGCGCGGCGCGAGAACGTCGTCAACGACGGCCTGATGTCGCAGCCGTGCGCCAGGTGCACGACGTCGGCCATCGAGTGGCCCGGGCCGATCGGCTCCAGCCCGGGCGGCGGCTCCGGCGTCATCAACGGAATCACCGGGTTCACCGACAACAGCGGCGGCACATGGTGTTCCGGGGTGCCCAGGGTGATTGACGCGCGCAGCGCGGTCCGGTCCCCCTGGTTGAGTTCGACGTCGATCAGGCTGACCCGCCTGCCGCGTTTGCGCACCGTGGTGACGACGTCCATGGGCCCCGGGTCCGGCGCCCACAGGAAGTTGCCCGACACCGCGATCGGTTCCACCTCAGGCTCGCCGAACTCGGTGCGGGCCGCGTTCGCGCACAACGCCAGCATCGCGCCGCCGTGCACCTTGGGCCCGATCGTCCAGTGCTCGTTGAGTTCTCCGCGGTAGACCCCGTTTCCGGAGGGAGTCAGGGCCATCGCATCGGTGAACAGCGTCGAACTCGTCACCGCGGCATCATCGCACGCGCTCAGCGCAGCAGATGCCGCCGCGCGAACTGGAGCGACTCCGTCAGCAGCGCTTCGCGTTCTGCGGCGGTGCGCGCCCCGGAGGTGGTGATCTCGAGGATCACGTGCCCGGCGAAGTCGCCGGCGGCCAGCATCTGGCAGACCTCGGCGGTCGGCTGGGTGCCGCGGCCCGGGACCAGATGCTCGTCGGTGGACGCGCCGCTGCCGTCGGCCAGATGCAGGTGCACCAGACCCTCGCCCATCCGGTCGGCCATCTCCAGCGCATCGGTGCCCGCGGTGGCGGTGTGCGACAGGTCCAGGGTGTAGTGCGCGTGCCCGCCGTCGAGCGGGTCGTAGGACGGCGCGAACGCCGAGATGCCGGGGCCGGGGTTACCCCCGCGCTTGCGCATCCGCTCGATGGACGTCTGGCCGGCGCCGAAGAAGCGGTCCGCGCGGAACGGGAACATGTTCTCCACCGCGACCATCACGTCGCTGGAGGCCTCCAGCTCGGCCACCTGGTCGCTGAAGCCCTCCGCGTAGCGCCGCTGCCACCGGAACGGTGGGTGCACCACCACGGTCTGGGCGCCGAGTTGCTCGGCTGCGCGCACGCTGCGCTCCAACTTCGGGATCGGATTGGCGCCCCAGACGCGCTGTGAGATCAGCAGACACGGCGCGTGCACGGACAGCACGGGCACCCCGTAGTGCTTCGACATCGCCTCGACGGCCGCGACATCCTGGCTGACCGACTCGGCCCACACCATCAGCTCGATGCCGTCGTACCCGAGCTTGGCGGCGTACTTGAAAGCCGCCTCGGTCTTGAGTGGATAGACCGAGGCCGTGGACAGACCGACCTTGATAGCGGGACGCACAGTGCTCAGGCGGTCTCAGCCCGATTGCAGCAGGGCCAGCGGGCCGAGGGTGACCAACGCACCGACGGCCACGGCGATCAACGTGCTCCCGATGTCCTCGGTCTTGCGCACCACTCGCACGCCGACCACCAGACCCAGGATGACCAGCACCGACAACACCAACGCGATGATGTTGTTCCACTTCCACAGCTGGTCGAACGCGACGAACAGACCCGCGCCGAAGACCACGGCGACGATGCACTGCCCGACGATCCACAGGCCCTGGACGAACGACGACATCCGGCGCGGCTCGTCGCGGTCTTCATGCCGGTCGACGTCCCGGTCGTCCTCGTCCAGGTCGTCGAGATCGTCCATGTCGGCGCGCTCGACGAGGCTTTCACCGGGGGCCATGTCCTCGGCCGACACGTCCTCCGGGGCCACGTCGGCGGCGGTGTCGCGGCGGTCGCGGGTCTTGTCCCGGTCGGTGTCGGTGACGGTCGGGCCGCCGAACAGCGGCTCCTCGGTCGAGCGCAGGTACGACGGCAGCTCCGCGTCGGCGTCCTTGTCGAGGTCGGCAGGGGCGTCGCGGTCGGTGTCGGGCGCGGCGCTGACCGCGATCTCGTCGTCGAGGTCCTCGATCTCACGGGTGTCGTCGACCTCGACCGGGTCCGGGGTCCACTGCTCGGCGTCGACGGGCTGGCTCTTGCGGCCGAACAGGCCCAGGCCGAAGCGCCGGGTCGGCTCGGGTGCCTTGGGCTTCTCGACGACCGTCTCTTCGACGACGGTCTCTTCGATGACGACCGGCTGGGGCTCTTCCGGCTCGGACTCTACTTCGGCTTCCGCTTCGGGCTCGACGGCGAGTTCGACCTCGACCTCGTCTTCGGCTTCGAGTTCGTCTTCTGCTTCGAGTTCGTCTTCGGGTTCGGGCTGAATCTCGGGTTCGGGTTCGCGTTCCGGTTCGGGCTCGGGTTCGGCGACCGCTACTTCGGGTGCTTCGGCGGGTGCTTCGGCGGGCGGCGGATCATCCGGGCGGATGATCGGGATCTCACCGGTGAGCTCGGCGACGGTGACCGCATCGGCGTTGCCGCGCCGACGCCGGCGCTGGCCGCCGACCGGCGGTGCACCGATCGTGCCGTTCCTGGCCAGCAACTCCGCGACCGAGATCGGTCGGGTGTTGGTGTGGTCGTCGTCAGATCCAGTCATCGCCTGCTGCCTTCGAGCCTCGGTGCTTCATCGTCCAGCATTACGCACGGACACCGGCCGCGAGGCCGATTCTCCGCTCGCCTTGCCGGCTTTGCCGGAACCGTCCGCGTCGCCGCTGCCGCCCACGAAAGCACTGCCATCGGCCTCGCTGTCGAGTTTCCGCAGGATGAGACCCTCGCGCAACGCCCAGGGACAGATATCGACGCTCTCGATGCCGAGTGCTTTCATGCTCGCCTCGGCGACCAGCGCGCCCGCGACGATCTGAGGTGCCCGATCGGCACTCACCCCTTCCAGTTCTGCTCGGTCAGCCGCGGTCATCCTAGAGATGAAATTTATGAGTTGCCGAAGACCCGGTGCGGTGAGCGTGCGTTTGACCCGCGGACCGGCCCCCGACGGTGCGGCCCCGGTGAGCCTGGCCAGCGAACGGAAGGTCTTCGACGTGGCCACCGCCAGGTCGGGAGCGCCCGCGTCGGCGATCTCCGACGCAGCCCCGGACAGCTCGTTGGACAGCCAGTCGCGCAGCATCGCCACCCGGCGCCGGCCCGGCGGGTCCTCGGGCAGCCATTCGCGCGTCAGCCGCACCCAGCGGCAACGACAGCGCGACCTCCGGCTCCTCGTCCACCCCGCTGGACAGCTCAAGCGAGCCGCCGCCGATGTCGATGTTGATGATGCGCCCGGCGCTCCAGCCGTACCACCGACGCACCGCCAGGAAGGTCAGCCGCGATTCGTCGACACCGCTGAGCACCCGCAACTCCACGCCGGTCTCGCCCTTGACCCGGGCCAGCACGTCCTCGGAGTTGGTGGCGTCGCGCACCGCGGAGGTGGCGAACGCCATCAGCTCGGAGCACCCGGAACTCGTGGCGATCCGCGCGAACTCGTCGACGGTGCCGACGAGCCTGTCGGCACCCCTGCGGGTCAGCTTTCCCGAGGTGTCGATCGCCTCCGCCAGCCGCAGAGAAGCCTTGGTGGAACTCATCGGAGTGGGGTGGCCACCGCGTCGAGCGTCCACCACCAGAAGATGAACGGTGTTGCTGCCCACGTCGAGCACGCCTAGTCGCACCCAACCAACCTAATGGGTCTACCGTGGAAAACCGTGAGCGCATCGGCATCGCACCCTGGTGAGGTCGAATTGGATTTCGCCCGTGAGTGGGTGGAGTTCTACGATCCCGAGAATCCCGAGCATCTGATCGCCGCCGATCTGACCTGGCTGCTGTCCCGGTGGACCTGTGTGTTCGGCACCCCGGCCTGCAAGGGCACCGTGGAGGACCGGCCCGACGACGGATGTTGTTCCCACGGGGCGTTTCTGTCCGACGACGACGACCGCGCCCAACTCGACGACGCGGTCAAACTCTTGACCGACGAGGACTGGCAGTTCCGCGACAAGGGCCTGGGCCGCAAGGGTTATCTGGAGCTCGACCAGTACGACGACAAGCCGAACTGGCGTACGCGAAAGTACAAGGGCGCCTGCATCTTCCTGAACCGCCCGGGTTGGCCGAAGGGCATCGGCTGTGCGCTGCACCAGAAGGCACTGGAGATCGGTGTGGAGCCGCTGACACTCAAGCCCGAGGTGTGCTGGCAGCTGCCGATCCGCCGCACCCAGGAATGGGTGACCCGGCCCGACGGCTCGGAGATCCTCAAGACCACCATCACCGAATACGACCGCCGCGGCTGGGGCGAGGGCGGCCTCGATCTGCACTGGTACTGCACCGGCGACCCGGCCACCCACGTCGGCACCAAACCGGTGTGGCAGGCCTACGCCCCCGAGCTCACCGAACTGCTCGGCGAGAAGACCTATGCCGAGCTCGCCGCGATGTGCAAGCGCCGCAGTGGTTTAGGGCTGATCGCCGTACACCCGGCGACCCGTGCCGCCGAGGCTTCCCGGGCTGCCGAAGGTCAGCCTTCCAGCTTGTAACCCAGGCCGCGCACGGTCACCAGGTGCACCGGGTTGGCCGGGTCCGTCTCGATCTTGCTGCGCAATCGCTTGACGTGCACATCGAGGGTTTTGGTGTCGCCGACATAGTCCGCGCCCCACACCCGGTCGATGAGCTGCCCGCGGGTGAGCACCCGCCCGCTGTTGCGCATCAGATACTCGAGGAGATCGAATTCCTTGAGCGGCAACGTGATCGGCTGACCGTTCACGCTGACCACGTGCCGGTCGACGTCCATCCGCACCGGCCCGGCCTCCAGCACCGCGTCGCCGATGCCCCCGATGTCGTCGTTGTCGACGCCGCGGCGCAGCACGGCGCGGATCCGGGCGATCAGTTCGCGTGCCGAGTACGGCTTGGTGACGTAGTCGTCGGCACCGAGTTCGAGTCCGACCACCTTGTCGATCTCGCTGTCCCGGGCGGTCACCATGATGACCGGAACGCTCGACCGCGACCGCAGTTGCTTGCAGACGTCGGTGCCGCTCATCCCGGGCAGCATCAGGTCGAGCAGCACGATGTCGGCACCGGCGCGGTCGAACTCGGCCAGCGCGGCCGGCCCGTCGGTCACCACGGTGGTCTCGAAGCCTTCTTTACGCAACAGAAAGGCCAGGGGATCGGCCAAGGACTCCTCGTCCTCCACGATCAGCACGCTGGTCATCGATGAATCAGCCCTCTCGCTCTTCAGGATTGTCGGCATCACCGGCATCGTCGCCGCGGTGATAGGCAGGAATGGACAACGTGAATGTGGAGCCGGTGCCCGGCTGGCTCCACAGCCGGATGTCACCGTTGTGATTGGCGGCGACGTGCTTGACGATCGCCAACCCGAGTCCGGTGCCGCCGGTGGCCCGGGACCGCGCCTTGTCGACGCGGAAGAACCGCTCGAACACCCGCTCCTGGTCTTCCGGGGCGATACCGATACCCCGGTCGGTCACCGCGATCTCGATGTTCCCGCCGCGCCGCCTGCGGCTGATCGAGACCGAAGAACCGTTGGGCGAGTACGCGATTGCGTTGGACACCAGGTTCGCGATCGCCGTCACCAGCAGCGTCTGGTCGCCGAGCACCTGGAAACCGGTCGGCGCGTCGGTGGTGATCGCGATGTCGGCGTTGTCGGCGGCCACCTTGTGCCGTGACAGTGCCTCGGAGACCACGGTGTCGACGTCGACGGCCTCCAGGTCAGGCAGCCGTTCGGCGCCCTGCAACCGGGACAGCTCGATGAGCTCGCCGATCATGTCGGCCAGCCGCGCCGACTCGGCCACCATCTTGCCTGCGAAGTGTTTGACGGTGTCCGGGTCGTCGGCCGAGGCCAGCACGGCCTCGGCGAGCACGCTCATCGCACCGACCGGGGTCTTGAGCTCGTGACTGACGTTGGCCACGAAATCGCGCCGGGTGGCTTCCATCCTGGCCTGCTCGGACTGGTCGCTGACGTAGATGACGGCGAACCGCTGATTCCGCTCGGTGAGCGACAGGACATGCCCGCGGACCGACATCCCGGACCGGCCCGGGCGGGGCACCCGGCGGGGTGCGAGGTCGAAGTTCGTCGGCGCGCCGGTGGCCAGCGTGCGCTGCGCGGCCTCCCAGGCCTGGTCGTCGAGCAGCCGGTCCCGCACCAGGCCCAGTTCCTGGGCTCGGTCGTTGGTGTAGACGACGTCGCGGAACGTGTCGACGACGGCGATGCCGGCCGGGGCCTGCGAGACGATGAACCTCAGCATCTGCGACACCGTGAGGCCGGACTGTTCGGTCGACCGCCGTTCGCGGCGATCGCGAAGTCGGGGCACCACCCGTACTCCGAACGCCACACCGACCGCCAACGCGAGCAGTGCCACGACCGCTGCGAGCAGCAGCGCCGATACGACACTCACGGGCAGATCGTACGCATATCAGTGAACGTCATCCCAGCGGCAAACGGCCAAAACTGGACATGTCACAAAGTCGGAGACCGATGTTCGGTCCCACGCCCCGCGCTGTTCACCCGGCGTTCGCCCGGCTGCCGGGATCGCCCTACTTGGCGCCCTGCGCGGCCACCGCCGCAGCCCCGGCGGCCGCGGCCTCCGGGTCGAGGTAGCTGCCACCCTTGACCGTCGGCGCGAGGTTCTCGTCGAGGTCGTAGCGCAACGGGATGCCGGTCGGGATGTTCAGGCCGACCACATCCTCGTCGGACATGCCGTCGAGGTGCTTGACCAACGCGCGCAGCGAATTGCCGTGCGCGGCGATCAGCACGGTCTTGCCCGCCTTCAGGTCAGGAACGATCACCTCGGTGAAGTACGGGACGAACCGCTCGACCACGTCCTTGAGGCATTCGGTGAGCGGAGCGCCGCCGGGGATGAAGGCGTAGCGGGGATCGCGGTCCTGGCTGAACTCGCTGCCCGCCTCGATGGGTGGCGGCGGGGTGTCGTAGCTGCGGCGCCACGCCATGAACTGTTCCTCGCCGTACTTCTCTTTCGTCTCAGCCTTGTTGAGGCCCTGCAGCGCGCCGTAGTGGCGCTCGTTGAGGCGCCAGTCGCGGTGCACCGGGATCCAGTGCCGGTCGGCTTTGTCGAGAGCGATGTTGGCGGTGGTGATGGCCCGGCGCAGCAGCGAGGTGTACAGCACGTCAGGAAGGCGGTCCTGGGCCTTGATGAGTTCGCCGGCGCGCGCCGCTTCGGCCCTGCCCTTGTCGGTGAGGTCGACGTCGACCCAGCCGGTGAACAGGTTCAGCGCGTTCCACTCGCTCTCACCGTGGCGGAGCAGGATCAGCGTCGCGGTATCTGCCATTTCCTGATCCTCTCACGGAAGGGTTCAGTCGTCGCCGATGAGATGCTCGAACGCCGCCAGGTTCTGCAGCGACTCGCCGCGCGAGACCCGCCACTCCCACTCCTTCTGGATGGAGGTGCGAAAACCCAACTCCAGCAACGTGTTGAAGTCTGAGTCCACCGCCTCGAGCACCTGCCCCAGCACGCGGTCGATCTCGTCGGGGGTGACCGAGGCCAGGGCCATCCGGCCGACGAGGTAGATGTCGCCGACGTTGTCGAGGGTGTAGGCGACGCCGTAGAGCCTGCGGTTGCGTTTGAGCAGGAACCGGTAGACGCCCTCGTGGTTCTCGTCGGGCCTGCGGCACACGAACGCCTCGACGCGCACCGAGTGCTCGCCGACGGACAGCATGGTGTTGGTCTTGAGCTTGCGTTCCCCGGGCAGCGCGACCACCAGCCCGGGCAGCCCGCCGGCCGCCCCGTCGTGGTGGCTGTACTCGAGGTCGTGCTCCTTGAGCGTCCGCTCTATGAGGTCCCGGACGGCTGCTGTGCTGTCTGCTCTTCGCGCAAGCGGCTCATCGCCACTCATACCCGGACTCCTCTGCGTATCGAGAACCGCCGGCCACTGCGTGGGGACGACAGCTGGTGCTGGGCGCGGTAGTCGGCGATCGCGCGCCCGTAGCCGGTCAGCAGCGCGTCGACGGTGTGTGCCCAGGAGAACGTGGCGGCGTGGGCGACCGCGGCGCGGCTCATCGCCTCCGCGTCGGCGGCCAGCACCCGGGCCAGCGTCGACGCCCATGCCTGCGGGTCGTGCCCGTCGACCAGCGCGCCGGTGACGCCGTCGCGCACCGCGACCGGGAGTCCGCCGACGGCGGCCGCCACCACCGGCGTCCCGCACGCCTGGGCCTCGACGGCCACCAGGCCGAAGGACTCGGAGTAGCTGGGCACCGCGATCACGTCGGCGGCCCGGTAGACCCGGACCAGGTCGTCGCGCGCCTGCGGCGGCAGGAAGGTCACCCGGTCGGTGATACCCAGTTCCGCGGCCAGGTGCACGAGGTTGTCCGGGGTGGCCAGACCGGACCCGGACGGCCCGCCCGCGATGACGACCTGCACACCGGGCAGCAGGGCCGCCGCGCGCAGCAACACGTCGGGGGCCTTGAGCGGTTGGATCCGGCCGACGAACGCGACGATCTGCGCGTCGGCGTCCAGGCCGAGGGCCGCGCGGGCGGCCGCGCGGTCGCCTGGAGTGAAGGTCTTGAGATCGACGCCGGGGTGCACCACGTCGATCCGGTCCGGGTCCGCTCCGTGCAGCGAGACCAGTTGGCGGGCTTCGTGTTCGGTGTTGACGATCAACCGGTCGGCTTCGTCGACCACCTGCTGCTCGCCGATCGAGCGCATCGGCGGCTCCGGGGTGTCCCCGGCCGCCAGTGACGCGTTCTTGACCGCGGCCAGGGTGTGGGCGGTGTGCACCAGCGGCACCGCCCACCGGTCGGCGGCCAACCAGCCCACCTGGCCAGACAACCAGTAATGGGAGTGCACGACGTCGTAGTAGCCGGGTTCGTGGGTGGCCTCCGCGCGCAGCACCCCGGCGGTGAACGCGCACAGCTGGGTGGGCAGATCGTTCTTGTCCAGTCCCTCGAACGGGCCCGCCACCACGTTGCGCACCAGCACCCCTGGCGCCACCGGAACCACCGGCTGGTCGGCCGACGAGGTGGCCCTGGTGAAGATCTCCACGTCGACACCGCGGGCGGCCAGCTCCAGCGCGGTCTGCAGCACGTAGACGTTCATCCCGCCGGCATCACCGGTGCCCGGCTGGGCCAGCGGCGACGTGTGCACCGAGAGCACCGCCACCCGGCGCGGCTGGGGCAGTACGGAAGGCGAGCCAGCCGGCTCGGACGCTAGACGCACACCGTCATGTCTACACCGCGCCCTCGGCGACCTTTCTCAGGCACTGACTTCGGGCCTGCGCGACGCGAGCGCGCGCCGCATCGCGCCGATCGGATCGGCGTACAGCCCGCTCAGGGACACGATGCCCGCGCCGGCCTCCTGGATCCGGTTGCCGAACGCCGTCACCCGGATGTCGCGGGGCGGCAGCGCCGACCGGGCGGCGAACGCCGACTCGACGATCGACATGCCCTCCGGATACTCGGTGAATGCCTGCCCGCCGACCACGAGGTCGTCCGGGTTGAGCATGTCGCGCAACAGCGCCACGGCCTCGCCGAGCACCCGCGCGCGTTCGGCGACCAGCGCTGCGGCCTGCTCGTTGCCCTGCCGCGCCGCGCGCAGCACCGCGGTGACCGTCGATCCCGGGCCGTCGGCGGGCACGATGTGCGCCTTGCGCGCCGCGCTGAGCACCGCCTCGTCGCTCACCGTGGATTCCAATTTGCCTGTGCCACCGAGGAGTTCGGAGAACGCGGGCAGACCCGCGATGGTGCCGGGTCCACTGGCCGGGGAGTGCACCTGGCCGCCGATCGACAGCGCGTAGCCGACGGTTTCGCGGGCATACACATACAGGCTGGTGGCCGCCTTGGTGGCCGGCGGCGCACCCCGAGCAGCAGTTCTGCACCGGCCATCGCGTCCACATGCGAGGCCACCGACACCGGGAGCCCGAGGGCTTCGGCGAGCACCGGGCCGACCGGTGCGTCCGACCAGCCGAGCCGGGGATGGTCGAGATAGCCGGTGGCACTGTCGACGACGCCGCCGGTGGCCACCCCGACCCACAGCGGGCGGCGGCGGTGCCAGCGGCTCAGGTAGCGGCGCGCGCTGCCGGCGATCGCGGTCAGCGCGGCGGCCTGCGGGCCGTGCGGGGTGGGGGTCTCGACGACGTCGAGCGTGCGGCCGAACAGGTCGGCGGCGACGATGCTGGTGACCCGGGCACCGATGTGGATGCCCAGCGTCAGGAACGGTTCGTGGTTGATCTCGACCGGCACCCGGGGCCGGCCGATCGCCCCGGACACCGCCAGGTCGGCGCGTTCCCGCAGCAGTCCGGCGTCGAGCAGGGCGGTGACCTGGCGGTTCACCGTCGCGATGCTGAGGCCGGTGACCTGCGCGATGACGTCGCGGGCGATCGGCCCACGCTGGCGGGCGGCGGCGAACACCGACGCGGCGGCGGCCTCAGGCACGCGCAGCGACGGCGCGACGATGTGGTGCAGCAGTGCCTGCGGGTAGCGGCTGCCCGGGGTGGTGGTCGCGGGCTTGACGGCCGGCTTGACGCGCTTGGCCGAAGCGGTGCGGGGGCGCTGAGCGAGGGCGACGGTGGGAGTGCTCACGGAAGGGTCCTTTGGCGAGTCGGGTGGTGGGGTCGGGCCACACCTGGCGACTCAGCAGGACTAGATCAGAAGTCCGGGCGCAGTCAGGCGCGGCGATGTGCGCAACAACAACACGCACGCCGCGCGGCAGCGAGGACTGCCTGACTATTCCGGTACACGCGGTCAACTTAGCACGGCTTTGCGGGCGCGCGCGAAGGTCAATTCGGTGGGCCTAGGGTTGGACTCATGACGACACCAACAGATGCGCGCCGGGTCGCGGTGGTCACCGGAGCCAGTGCCGGGATCGGCGAAGCAACAGCGAGAACCCTTGCCGCACAAGGCTTTCACGTTATCTGCGTGGCCCGCCGAGAAGCCCCCATCCAGGCGCTGGCGGCTGAGTTGGACGGCACCGCGATTGTGGCGGATGTCACTGACCCGACGGCCGTGGCGGCCCTGGCCGGACGCCTGGACCGGGTCGACGTCCTGGTCAACAACGCCGGCGGCGCGCGCGGACTGGAGTCGGTCGCCGACGCCGACGTCGACCACTGGCGGTGGATGTGGGAGGCCAACGTGCTGGGCACCTTGCACGTGACCCGCGCGTTGCTGCCCAAGCTGATCGACTCCGGCGACGGTCTGATCGTCACGGTCACCTCGATCGCGGCCGTGGAGATCTACGACAACGGCGCCGGCTACACGAGTGCCAAGCACGCCCAGGGTGTGCTGCACCGGACCCTGCGCAGCGAGCTGCTCGGACAACCGGTGCGGCTGACCGAGGTCGCCCCCGGCATGGTCAAGACCGAATTCTCGCTGAACCGCTTCGAGGGGGACGCCGAGCGCGCCGACAAGGTGTACCAGGGCGTCACCCCGCTGGTCGCCGAGGACATCGCCGAGGTGATCGGGTTCGTCGCCAGCCGCCCGTCGCACGTCGACCTGGACCTGATCGTGGTCCGCCCGCGTGACCAGGTGTCCGGCGCCAGCGGCTCGCGCTTCCACCGGCAGAGCTGACCTAACCGCCGGGGCGGCCGTTGACCTGCTGCGGCGCGTCCGACGGCGTCGCGGGCGCGGTGCTGGGGATGCCGTCGGGGCTCGCCTCGGACGACAACGCCGACATCGCCGACCACTCGTCCCACGGCACGGTCCAGTCCCAGATGTCGCCGTCGGAGTAGGACAGCTGCAGGCGGGTGCCCGTCACCTCGACCGGATCGCCGTAGATCGCGGTGTTGAAGTACTGCTCGGCGTCGGCCGGGGACAGGTTGATGCACCCGTTGGTCACGTTGCTGTTGCCCTGGGCGCCCGCGCTGGCCGGGTTGGCGTGGATGAACTCGCCGTTGTTGGAGATCCGCACCGCGAACCGCTGATGGCTGTTGGCGTAGCCGGCCGCGGGGTTGGTCATGTAGAAGTCCTCGTACTTCTCGGTGACCACGTGGATCCCGCTGCGGGTGACATTGCGGTCCAGGTCGCCCTCGCCGTAGCTGCACGGGAAGTCCATGATCACGCCCGTGTCGTTGAGCACCTGGATGCGGTGGCTGGGGGCGTCGGCCTTGACCAGCTGATAGCGGCCCACCGTGAAGTCCAGCGTCGAGTCCGTGGCGCCGTAGGCGCCGTCGCCGAACGGCACGCCGTAGAGGTTCGCGTCCACGTGCACGGTGGTGCCGGCCGGGTAGTACTCCTTGGTCCGCCAGTGCGCGCGCGACCCGGCGGCCTCGTCGGGCAACCAGGCCCAGCTGCCCTCGACCTCGGGAGTGGTGGTGACCTTGACGGCCTTCTCCACCTCGGCGCGGGCCTCCTCGGGGATCGACGCGTCGAACTGCAGGATGATCGGTGCGGCCACCCCGACGGTCTGGCCGTCGGACAGCTGGAACCGGCCGCTGACCTGCACCGCCGGGTCGACGGTGGCGAAGGATGCCGCGACCGGCACGGACTTGCCGTCCTGGCCGACGGCCGTGCCCGCCCACGTGTACTCGGCGCCGTAGCCGAGGGGTTCGGTGACGGTGAACACGGTGCGGTCGCGGTTCAGCGCGCCGGCGACGACCTTGCCCGCGGCATTGGTGAGCGTGACCTTCTGGAACCAGCCGTCGGTGACCTCGACACTGACCGGGGTGTTGGGCTTGACGTCCTCGGCGGAGTTCGCGGGCTGGAACTTCAGTGTCGGCGCCTTCGGCGCGTCCTGCGCGGCGTCATCGGAGGAGCCGTCGCCGGTCGTCATGCAGGCGGCCAGGGTGCCGGGTGCGACGACGCCGACCGCGAGGGCGGCGAGGGCGCGCCGCCGCGTGATCGAGGACAGCGGATCGGCAGGGCTCACGTGGACCCAGCGTACCTAGACAGTGCAGCCGACCAGCACGGGTTCGGGTGTGAGGTCTATCCCGAATGCGGCGCGCACCCCGTCGCGCACCGCTCTGGCCAGGGCGATCACGTCGGCGCTGGAGGCTCCGCCGCGGTTGGTCAGCGCGAGCGCGTGCTTGGTGGACAGCCGCGCGGGCGCGTCGGCGCCGGGATAGCCCTTGCCGAAGCCGGCCCGTTCGACGAGCCAGCCGGCGGCCAGCTTCACCCCGTCCGGGGCGGGATAGTGGGGCACCGGTCCATCCATGGAGGCCGCGAACCGGTCGAAGTCGGCGCGGCTGAGCACAGGGTTGGTGAAGAACGAGCCCACGCTCCAGGTGTCGTGGTCGGCGTCGTCGAGCACCATGCCCTTGCGGGCGCGCAGGGCCAGCACCGCGGCGCGCACCTGCGCCGGGTCGGCGCGCTCCCCCGGCTCGGCGCCCAGCGCGGCGGCCAGTTCGCCGTAGCGCAGCGGCGCGCTGCGGCCCGCCGGGTCGAGCATGAACTCCACCTCCAGCACCACCCAGTCCGACGAGTGCTTGAGAATGCTTGTGCGGTAACCGAATCGGAGGAAGTCCGACGTGACCCAGCGGTCCTCGCCGGTGCGCCGGTCCAGCAGCCGGACCCGGTGGACGGTGTCGGCGACCTCGGCCCCGTAGGCGCCGACGTTCTGCACCGGCGTCGCACCGGCCGACCCCGGGATGCCGGACAGGCATTCCAGCCCGCCCAGCCCGTGGCCCAGCGACGTCGCGACGACGTCGTCCCACACCGCGCCGGCCTCGGCCCGCACCACGGCGCCGTCGACCGCGATCCCGGTGTTCGCCAGCCGCACGACGGTCAGCTCGGTCAGGTCGTCGGCGATCACCAGGTTGGACCCGCCGGCCAGGATCAGCGCGTCCGGTCCTGCCGCCTGCACCACAGGCGCGATCTGGCCGGTGGCCGTGCAGGTGATCAGGCGGCGCGCCGACGGACCGACACGCAGGGTGGTCAGCGGCGCGAGCGGGACGTGCTCGGCAACCCGCACGTCGCCCGGAAACGAAGTGACCACGGCGGCTAACGGTAGCGTGGCCGGCTATGCCGCGTTCATTCGACATCGCCGCCGAGTACAAGGCCACGGTCGAAGAGGTGCACCGCGCGTTCAGCGACGAACACTACTGGCGGGTCCGGCTCGACGATTCCGGCGCCGACCACGCCACTCTCGACGAGCTGACCGTCGACGACCAGGGCAATGTGCAGGTCAAGACCACGCAGACGCTGCGCGCCGACCGGCTGCCCGCGCTGGTCACCCAGTTTCACCGAGGCGACCTGAATTTTGTGCGCGAGGAGATCTGGACGCCGGTCTCCGACGGGCGCGCGTCGGCGGTGGTGCGCGCGACGATCCCGGGCGCCCCGGCCGGACTGACCGGGCAGGCCCAGCTGGCGCCCACCGACGCCGGCTCGCGGATGACGCTCACCGCCACCGTCGAGGTGCGGGTCCCGCTCGTCGGCGGCAAGATCGAGAACTTCATCGGCAGCCAGCTGACCGACCTGGTGGTCGCCGAGCAGCGGTTCACCTCGGTGTGGATCGCCGAGAACGCCTGACCCGGTCTCTACCATCGACCCATGGCGCAGGGCACCCCGAGTGCGCAGCCGATCGGCCAGGTGACGCGGGGCACCACAGGCCACAACCGCCTGCGCCGCAGCGATCGCTGGCTGGTGCACTCGTCGCGGGTGCGCACCGCACTGCAGACCGCCGCCGATCCGCTGGTCGTCGATCTCGGCTACGGCGCCAAACCGGTGACGACGTTGGAGCTCGCGATCCGGTTGCGGGACGTCCGGCGCGACGTGCGCGTGGTCGGGCTGGAAATCGAACCCGAACGGGTGCGCGCCGGGCAGGCCGCTGCGCAGCCCGGCGTCGAATTCGCGCTCGGCGGCTTCGAATTGGCGGGCCACCGACCGATTCTGGTGCGCGCCTTCAACGTGCTGCGCCAGTACCCCGTCGAGGAGGTCGCCGACGCGTGGGCGGCGATGCGCCGGGGCGTCGCCCCGGGCGGCTTGATCGTCGACGGCACCTGCGACGAGCTGGGCCGGCTGTGCTGCTGGGTGCTGCTGGACGCCTCCTCGGCGGTGAGCCTGACCCTGGCGTGCGACCCGTTCGCGATCGAACGGCCCTCGGATCTCGCCGAGCGGCTGCCGAAAGTGCTGATCCACCACAATGTTCCGGGGCAACCCGTACACGCCCTGCTCCGCGCGGCCGACCGGGCATGGGCCAGCGCGGCGGGCCACGGCGTGTTCGGCCCCCGGGTCCGCTGGCGGGCGATGCTGGAACTGCTTGTCGACCAAGGGTTTCCGGTGTCGGTACCGCGGCGCAATCTGCGGGACGGGATCCTCACCGTGCCGTGGGAGTCCGTCGCGCCGGTCAGCTGATTGCGGCTGCCGACGGATGTCGCTGTGGGCCCCGCTGAACGTCGACTCCGCTGCCTTGATCACCGCGTTGGCGTCCAGCGCGTAGAACGCTGCCCGCCCGAACGCGTACGGGGTGCCCGCCCCGGGCTAGCCAGCTCGCCGTCGTGCCACCGCTCCGCGATGGGCCGGCCGAAGCATGCCTACATCACTACTCTTCCCGACCTCATTAGGCTGGGGTCCATGCGTATCGCGCTGGCCCAGATCCGCAGCGGCACCGACCCTGCGGACAACCTCACCCTGGTCGAGGACCACACCCGGCGGGCCGCCGACGCCGGCGCGTCGCTCGTGCTGTTCCCGGAGGCGACGATGTGCCGCTTCGGGGTGCCGCTGGGCGGGGTCGCCGAACCGTTCGACGGACCGTGGGCCACAGCCGTGCGCGACATCGCCGCGCGAGCGGGCATCGTCGTCGTCGCAGGCATGTTCGTCCCGGCCGAGGACGGTGAGCGCGTCACCAACACCCTGCTGGCCACCGGGCCCGGGGTGGAGGCGCGCTACGACAAGATCCATCTGTACGACGCGTTCGGTTTCACCGAGTCCAAGACCGTCGCCCCCGGCCGCGAGCCGGCCCTGATCACCGTCGACGGCGTGAACGTCGGACTGACGCTGTGTTACGACATCCGCTTCCCCGAGCTCTACGTCGAGCTGGCCGAACGCGGCGCGGAGGTCATCACCGCGCACGCGTCCTGGGGTACCGGGCCCGGCAAGCTCGACCAGTGGACACTGCTGGCCCGGGCCCGCGCCATCGACACCAGCACCGTGGTCGCGGCGGTGGGCCAGGCCTATCCCGGCGACGAGATCGCCAAGCTCGGCCCCACCGGCGTGGGCGGCAGCGTGGTGGCCTCGGCGCTCGGCGAGGTGCTCGCGTCGGCAGGCGCCGACCCCGAGCTGGTGGTGTGTGACCTCGACCTGGACGCCGCCCGCAAAGCCCGCGAGACGGTCGCGGTGATGCACAACCGCTCCGCGCCAGTCTGCTCTTCGCGCGAGCGCTCATCGCCGGCCGTCTAGTCTTCGGGCGAGCGCTCATCGCGATTCCCTCAGGGCAGTAGGGCACAATCGCTGGCGTGACTGATCCCTGGGCCCGTCCGCCGCAACAGCCCGGCCCGCCGCCGGCACCGTTTCCGCAGGACCAGTACCCCGGTCAGGTACCAGGGCCGACTCCTCCCCCCGCCCAGGAAGGTTCCTCGTTGCCGGCGAAACTGAAGAACCTCTTCAGCGACCCACTCTCGATCGTGCTGGTCGTGGTCATCGTGATGGCGCTGGTGTTCGCCGGCCTGCTCGGCGCCGAACTGTATGCCCGCAAGCGCGCCGACACCGTCGTCGCCGGCACCGTCGAGTGTGTCGTGCAGGACGACGCCAGCGCGTCGTTCGGCGTGCTGCCCCCGTTCCTGCTGCAGCACGTGTCGGGGCACTACACCAACATCCGCATCGAGACCGCGGGCAACAAGATCCGTGACGCCAGGGGCATGAAGCTCAACCTCGACATCAACGACGTCCGGTTGGAGAACACCGCGGACTCCGCGGGCACGATCGGCTCGATGGTGGCGCGCATCAACTGGAGCACCGAGGGCATCAGGCAGACGATCCAGGGCGCCATCCCGCTGGTCGGCAGCTTCGTGACCGGGGTGACCACCAACCCGACCGACGGCACCATCGAGCTCGAGGGAGCACTCGGCAGCATCACCGCACGGCCCGAGGTCGCCGACGGCGGCATCGTGCTGCGGGTGCAGCGGGTCACCGGGCTGGGCTTCACCCTGCCTCGTGAGGCGGTACAGCCTGCACTGGACGCGTTCACCGACTCGCTGATCCAGGACTTCCCGATGGACATCCGCGCCGATTCCATCGAGGTCACCGACACCGGGGTGAATGCCCAGCTGTCGACCAGCAACGCCTCGATCCCGAAGCAGACCGAGGATCCCTGCTTCGCAGGGCTGTAGCGGTCCGGGTCAGTCGTCGAAGCCTGCGAGCACCGCGCGGGTGCCGGACAGCCCGAGCCGGGTGGCCCCGGCGTCGAGCATTGCGGCGGCGTCGGCGGCCGACCGGATCCCGCCGCTGGCCTTGACGCCGAGCCGGCCGTCCACGGTCGCGGCCATCAGCTCGACGGCGCGCACCGAGGCGCCGCCGCTGGGGTGGAACCCTGTGGAGGTCTTGACGAAATCGGCGCCGGCCTCCTCGGCGATCCGGCACACGTCGACCAGCAGCGGCTCGCCGCTGAGTTCGAGGATCGCGGCCGACTCGACGATGACCTTGAGCACCGCCCCCGGGGCGGCCTCGCGCACCGCGGCGATCTCCGCGCAGACGGCGGCGAGTTCTCCGGCCAGCGCGGACCCGACGTCGATGACCATGTCGATCTCGCGGGCGCCGGCCTCGACGGCCAGCCGGGCCTCCTGGGCCTTGATCACCGCAGCGTGCTTGCCGGACGGGAACCCGACCACCGACGCGATGGTCGCGCCCGGCGCGCGCATCGCCGTGGACGCGACGAAGGTCGGTGACACGCAGATCGCGTACACGCCGAGTTCGGTGGCCTCGGTGACCAGCGACGCGATGTCGGCTTCGGTGGCTTCGGGTTTGAGCAGCGTGTGGTCGACGCGCGCGGCGACCTCGGCGCGGGTGTAGGAGCCCATCAGAAGGGCTCTTCGGTGCCGCCCGGATTGCATCGGGTGGCCATCATCTCGTCGGCGCTCACCTCGGGGCGCCACGGCTCCAGATTCCAGCTGGTCTTGCCGGGCTGGACGAACTCGGCGAAGTTCCAGTGGCACAGGAACTGTTCCCGCATCCCGGGGATCGCGGCATCCGGGGACAGCGCGAGCACCTCGGCCCACGCGGAGTCGGCGAGAGCCTGGGTGCCGGAGTGCCCGGAGATGCGCCGCGCCGACGGGGTCGGGTAGACGCGCAGGCTGGACAGGTCTCCCCATTTCGCCCACTCGACGTGGTCGACGTACGGGGGCGGAGCCGGGGCGGGGGTGGCGGTGGCAGCCGGGGCGAGCGCGACCGCACCCGCTGCCGCACCCGCCGCCGCGAGGACGGCGAGCCTGAGTGCGCGCACTAGCGGGACTTCCCCTGGATCTCCAGGATCCGGGGCCGCACGTCGACGAGATAGACACCCGCCGCGACGGCGGCGATGGCGACACCGGTGATGCCCAACACCAGCGCGAGCAGGGTGCCCACGCCGAGGATCACCAGCCACACGGGCTTGGTCAGCTTGTCGGCCGCGGTGTAGGCGTCGGGGCGTTGCATCGCGGCGTGCACGAATGCGTAGACCGACGTCACAAGCACAGCTACCTGCAACGCGAAGAGGACGTAACCCACCAGGCCTTGGAGCTCCACGCTCGACAGCCTATGCGGGTTACGTCCCCTTGACGAACCACACCGCCCCGGTGGGGCCGGTGCCTACTTCTGGGTGACCTTCTTGGCCGGCGCCTTCTTGGCCGGAGCCTTCTTGGCGGGGGCCTTCTTCGCCGCGGTGGCCGGGGTGGCGGCGGTGGCCGGGGTCGCCTTGGCGGGGGCCGGGGTCGCCTTGGCGGGGGCCTTCTTGGCCGGAGCCTTCTCGGCGGCCTTCTTCACCGGCTCGGCGGCCGACTCGGCCTTCTTCGGCAGCTCGACACCGACCAGCTTGGCGGCCCGCTCACCGACGGCGCGGGTCTGCGACGCCACGTTGCCCAGCGCCTCCTGGGTCAGCTCGACGGCCTGGTCGGTGTACTCCTCGACCCGGCTGGCAGCCTCCTCCAGGGCCGGTTGGCTGCGCAGACGCTCCAGGGCGGCCTCGCCACGCTCGATGAGCTTGGTGTAGGTCGTCTGGGCGGCCTCGGCGTAGCCCTCGGCGAACTTGCGCAGCTCCTCGGAGGTCAGCCGGTCGCGGATGTCGCCGAACTGCGAGGGCAGTTCCTCCTGCAGCCCCTTGATCCGGGCGCGGCTCTCCTCGACGCGGGTCTCGGCGTCCGAGCGGGCCTCGCCGGCGCGGTCGCGCAGGGTGGCCACGATCTCGTTGACGCGTTCCAGCGCCAGGTCGGCGGCACCGACCGCGGCCAGCAGCGGGGCCTTGAGATCGTCGACGTCGAGTTGGTTCTTGGCCTCAGCCATGGTTGTGTCCTTCCGTTTCAAGATTCAGTTCAGTGATTGATTGCGGAGTTTCGGGGAGTTCCGGAGGGCGCTTGTCTTGTTCAGTGGTGGGCTCCTCGTCTGCGTCGCTGACACTGTCCCCTCGCGCTTCCGCTGCGAGCGCTTCGGCGAGGGTCGCCTCGTTCTGCTGACAGAACGAGGTGTAGATGTCGAGCAGCACCTGCTTCTGCCGCTCGTTGATCGCCGTGTCGGTGACGATGGCGTCGCGCACCTCGTTCGTGTCGCTCGGCTCGAGAATTCCGGCTCTGATGTAGAGCACCTCGGCCGACACCCGCAGCGCTTTGGCGATCTGGTTCAGCACGTCTGCGGACGGTTTTCGCAGGCCCCGTTCGATCTGGCTGAGATACGGGTTCGAGACACCCGCCTTCTCGGCCAGCTGCCGCACCGACACCTGCGCGGCTTCGCGCTGCGCCCGGATGAACGACCCGATGTCCTGCGCGGCGTTGGACACGACAGCGGCGAGATTCTCGTCTTCCGCCATGACGGGCCCCCTCGTGCGATGGGTTCCTGCTACCGACATTCTCCACGGTACGACGGAGTGCTAACTTTTGCAAGCACTAGCTAGCGCAGGTCAGAAGAGTAGCTGAGCTATCGAGTAGATGACCAGGCCGGCCAGCGCCCCCACCACGGTGCCGTTGATCCGGATGAATTGCAGGTCCCGGCCCACGTGCAGTTCGATGCGCCGGCTCGCCTCGTCGGCGTCCCAGCGCTCGATGGTGTCGGTGATGATCGTGGTGATCTCCACCCCGTACTCGCCGACCAGGTGCTGGGCCCCGCGCACGATCCAGTTGTCGACCTTCTCCCGCAGTTCGGGGTCGTCGCGCAGCGATTCCCCGAGGCGCATCACCGTCTCGGCGATGCGGGTGCGCAGCGACGACGACGGGTCGTCCACCGATTCGAGGATGATCCGCTTGGCGGCGTTCCACGCGGTCTCGGCGGCTCTGGTGACCTCGTCGCGAGCCATGATCTGCTCTTTGACGTTCTCGGCCTTCTGGATCGTCGACGCGTCGTTCTGCAGGTCGTCGGCGAACTCGAACAGGAACCGGGTCGCCGACCGGCGCAGCTCGTGGTCGGGATCGCGGCGCACCTTGTCGGTGAAATCCATCAGCTCGCGATGGATGCGCTCGCCGACGAGGTGGTCCACCCAGCGCGGCGACCACGTCGGCGAATCACGTTCCACGACACGTTCGATCACTTCGTCGGCGTTCAGCGTCCACTGGAACGCGCGGTCGGCCAGCAGCTGCAGCAGCGCCTCCTGCCGGCCTTCGGCCAGCAGGGTCGAGAGCACCCGGCCGATCGGCGGCCCCCACTGCGGTTCGGCGATGCGCTTGACGATCATCCGGTCCAGCACCTGCTGGACATCCTCGTCGCGCAGCATCTCGACGAGCACCCGCGCCACCGTCGCCGTCTCGGCGGCCACCCGCTCGGCGTGGTCGCGCTCGCACAGCCACTTGCCGACCCGACCCGCGACGTCGGCGTCGCGCAGCTTGGTCTCGACGTTGGCCGCGGACAGGAAGTTCTCCCGCACGAAGGCGCTCAGCCCCTCACCGAGCTGGTCCTTCTTGCGCTTGATGATCGCGGTGTGCGGGATCGGGATGCCCAGCGGATGCTTGAACAGCGCGGTCACCGCGAACCAGTCGGCGAGCGCGCCGACCATGCCGGCCTCGGCCGCCGCCCGCACGTAGCCGATCCACGGGGCCGCGCCCCCGGATTCGGCGCCGCGCGACTGCGCCCAGGTGCACAGCAGGAACACCACGCTGGCGCCGAGCAGGAAGCTCAGCGCCACCAGCTTCATGCGGCGCAGCGAGCGCCTGCGCTCGACGTCAGCGGCCGATTCGGCGCCGGCGAGCGCCTCGGCAAAGCCCGGGCGCGGGCCGGTGTGCCGGGTGTCGGGGACGTCTACGCGGTGAGCCACTCCACCATCATCCCTGCGCGGGCAACCGGCGCCGCCCGGCCGCCGTATCATCGATTCGGACTTGAGGAACGGATCACCGCGAACGTGGCACAACACTCCCCGCCGGTGGCGGTCAAAACCGACGGACGAAAACGACGCTGGCACCAACACAAGGTGGAGCGCCGGAACGAGCTTGTCGACGGCACGCTGGAGGCCATCCGCCGACTCGGCAGCAATGTCAGCATGGACGAGATCGCCGCCGAGATCGGCGTCTCCAAGACCGTGCTCTACCGCTACTTCGTGGACAAGAACGATCTCACCACCGCGGTGATGATGCGCTTCGCGCAGACCACGCTCATCCCCAACATGGCCGCCGCGCTGTCGTCGAACCTCGACGGCTACGACCTGACCCGCGAGATCATCAAGGTCTACGTCGAGACCGTCGCCAACGAGCCCGAGCCCTACCGGTTCGTGATGGCCAACAACTCGGCCAGCAAGAGCAAGGCCGTCGCCGACTCCGAGGCGATCATCGCGCGGATGCTCGCGGTGATGCTGCGCAGGCGGATGGCGACCGAGGGCATGGACACCGGCGGCGCCGAGCCCTGGGCCTATCACATCGTCGGCGGGGTCCAGCTGGCCACGCACTCGTGGATGTCGCACCCGCGGATGACCGCCGAGGAGCTCATCGACTACCTGACCATGCTGTCGTGGAGCGCGCTGCGCGGCATCGTCGAGGTGAACGGATCACTGGAGAGGTTCCGGCAGAGTCCGCATCCGTCGCCGGAACTGCCGTCCCAGCTGCTTGACTAGAGGGATGACCGAGCCGGACGACCTCCCGACGCTGTGGAGCCACGAACCCCATCACCAGTTGGCGTTCCGGCCGGGCCAGAAGGTGGCCGACATCGACGCCGACGCCACACCGGGTTTCCGCGGCAGCAAATCCGACGCACCGACGCTGCAGGCCGAGCGCAACAAGCGCTTCGCGCAGCTGCAGGAGAAGCTCTACGCCAACAGCCGTTCCGGCGACACCCGCTCGGTGCTGCTGGTGCTGCAGGGCATGGACACCGCAGGCAAAGGCGGGATCGTCAAACATGTTGTGGGAGCCGGTAACCCGCAGGGCATCCAGTACCGCAGCTTTGGTAAGCCGACCCCCGAGGAGCTCAAGCACCACTACCTGTGGCGGATCCGCAAGGCCCTACCGACACCCGGCCATGTCGGGGTGTTCGACCGGTCGCACTACGAGGACGTGCTGATCGTGCGGGTGCACAACCTCGTCCCGCAGGACGTGTGGGAGCCGCGCTACGACGAGATCAACGCGTTCGAGCGGGAACTCATCGACAGCGGAACGTCTCTGATCAAGGTCGCGATGTTCGTCTCGCTCGACGAACAGAAGAAACGGCTCGCCGAACGGCTCGACCGGCCCGACAAGTACTGGAAGTACAACCCGGCCGACATCGACGAGCGGCTGAAATGGCCTGCCTACCAAGAGGCTTACCAGACGATGCTGGACCGGACCTCGACCGACCGGGCGCCCTGGCACATCGTGCCGTGCAACCGGAAGTGGTACAGCCGACTGGCCGTCACCGAACTGCTCATCGAGTCCCTCAAGCGGCTCAACATGTCATGGCCGCCACCGGATTTCGATGTCGAGGCCGAGAAGAAACGGCTCGCCAGCGCCTGACGGACCACGGCCTGACATCGAACTACCCGGCGGGACCTCAGCCCTTGACGAGGGTGAACTGCCCGACGTTGGTGATGCCGCGGCGGAAGAAGTCCGCGCAGCCGGTCAGGTAGTGCATGTACCGCTGGTAGACCTCGGGCGAGGTCAGCGCGATGGCTTCCTGCTGCTTGGCTTCCAGGTTGGCCGCCCACATGTCGAGCGTGCGCGCGTAGTGCGGCCGCAGCAGGTGGGTGCGCTCCAGCGTGAAGCCGGATCCGGCGGCGAGTTCCTCGATGTCCTCGACCGCGGGCAGCTGCCCACCGGGGAAGATCTCGGTGCCGATGAACTTCATGAACTTCAGGTCCGAGATGGTGAGCTTGATCCCGTTCTCGCGGAAGAACTTCTGCGTGTGGGCCAGGATCGTGTGCAGCAGCATGCGGCCGTCGGCGGGCAGGATGTCATAGGCCCGCTCGAAGAACAACGGGTAGCGCTCGGCCTTGAACGCCTCGAAGGCGCCGATCGACACGATCCGGTCAACGGGCTGGTCGAACTCCTCCCAGCCCTGCAGGCGCACCTCGGCCGTGCGCTTGGTGTCCAGGCCGGCCATCAGCGTCTTGCTGTACTCGAACTGGTTGCGGCTCAGGGTGATACCGATCACATTGACGTCGAATTTCTCGACAGCCCGGCGTAGCGCCCCGCCCCAGCCGCAGCCGACGTCGAGCAGCGTCATCCCCGGTTCGAGGTTCAGCTTGCCCAGTGCGAGGTCGAACTTGGCGATCTGCGCCTCATCGAGCGTCATGTCCTCGCGCTCGAAGTAGGAGCACGTGTACCCCATCGTCGGCCCCAGGAAGAGCGCGAAGAACTCGTTGGACACGTCGTAGATCGACTGCGATTCCTCGTAGTACGGCGACAGATCAGGTACGGCATTCGACATTGCGCAGGTAACCCCTTGCGGTTTCGCGGTTCGGTCGCCGGTCGAGAACGCAGTGGGACCGAGGTGGCCGCGCGCATGCCTGCCACAGTTCCGGCTGCCTTCTGAACCGACGCGTAAGTATTTCGCTACGCAGGGTAGCGGGACGTGCGCCGGACTCCTAACGCCGGCTCAATAGGTGTAGAAGCCCTTGCCCGACTTCTTGCCCAGTTGCCCGGCCTCCACCATGCGCTGCAGCAACGGCGGCGGGGCGAAGTTCGGGTCCTTGTACTCGTCGTACATCGAATCGGCGATCAGCTTCATGGTGTCGAGCCCGATCAGGTCGGACAGCCGCAGCGGTCCCATCGGGTGCGACAGGCCGGCGACGATCGCGGTGTCGATGTCCTCGACGGTGGCTACGCCGGCGTCGGCCATCCGGATCGCCGACAGCAGGTAGGGCACCAGCAGTGCGTTGACGACGAACCCGGACCGGTCGCCGCAGCGGACGACCTTCTTGCCCAGCACCTGGCTCGCGAACTGCTCCACCCGCGCCAGCGCCTCGTCGGAGGTGACCAGCGTGTTGACCAGCTCGACGAGCGGCAGCACCGGCACCGGGTTGAAGAAGTGCAGGCCGAGCACCCGGCTCGGGTTCTTGGTGGCCGCGGCGATCTTCATGATCGGGATGCTCGACGTGTTCGACGCGAGCACGGCGTCGGGGTCGGTGACGACCTCGTCGAGCTGGGCGAAGACCTTGGCCTTGACGGCCTCGTCCTCGATGATTGCCTCGATCACGAGCTGGCGGTCGGCGAGATCGGACAGGTCGGTGGTGAACCGCAGGCGTGCCAGCGTCACCTCGAAGTCGTCGGCGGCCAGTTTGCCCTTGGCCTTGGCCCGCTCCAGCGACGCGACCACACGGTCACGTCCGGCGTTGACGAGCGCGTCGCTCGGTTCGTAGACCACGACGTCGGCACCCGCCTTGGCCGACACCTCGGCGATCCCCGAGCCCATCTGCCCGGCGCCGACGACACCTACCCGTTCAATGCTCAAGACTTCTTCTCCTCCTCGCGTGCGGGCCAAGTTCTCACCTGGTTCCATGCGACAGATGGTTCCATGCGACAGACCCCGCCCAAGATCTCTGGGCGGGGTCTGCGCTGTCAAGCTGGACGAGCGTGCGCGTCGTCAATGTCCCGCACGGCGTGTCGCCCGCGGACACGCACGCTCGTGAGGCCGGGGGCCTCTAGTGGAACTGACCCTCTTCGGTCGAGCCCGCGAGCGCGGTGGTCGACGAGGTCGGGTCCACGGTGGTGGCGATCCGGTCGAAGTAGCCGGCGCCGACCTCGCGCTGGTGCTTCGTCGCGGTGTAGCCGCGCTCCTCGGCGGCGAACTCGCGCTCCTGCAGCTCGACGTAGGCGGTCATCTGGTTGCGGGCGTAGCCGTGGGCCAGATCGAACATCGAGTAGTTGAGCGCGTGGAAGCCGGCCAGCGTGATGAACTGGAACTTGAAGCCCATCGCGCCGAGCTCCTTCTGGAACTTCGCGATCGTCGCGTCGTCCAGGTGCTTGCGCCAGTTGAACGACGGCGAGCAGTTGTAGGCCAGCATCTGGTCCGGGAACTCGCTCTTGACGCCCTCGGCGAACTTCTTGGCCAGCTCCAGGTCCGGGGTGCCGGTCTCCATCCAGATGAGGTCGGAGTACGGCGCGTAGGCCTTGGCGCGGGCGATGCAGGGCTCGAGGCCGTTCTTCACCCGGTAGAAGCCCTCGGCGGTGCGCTCGCCGGTGATGAACGGCTGATCACGCTCGTCGACGTCGGAGGTGATCAGCGTCGCGGCCTCGGCGTCGGTACGGGCGATGACGACGGTCGGCACGCCGGCGACGTCAGCGGCCAGACGGGCCGAGGTCAGGGTGCGGATGTGCTGCTGGGTCGGGATCAGCACCTTGCCACCGAGGTGGCCGCACTTCTTCTCCGAGGCCAGCTGGTCCTCCCAGTGCGAGCCTGCGACACCGGCGGCGATCATCGCCTTCTGCAGCTCGTAGACGTTGAGCGCGCCACCGAAACCGGCCTCACCGTCGGCGACGATCGGGGCCAGCCAGTTCTCCACCGAGGTGTCACCCTCGACCTTGGCGATCTCGTCGGCGCGCAGCAGCGCGTTGTTGATGCGACGGATGACCTGCGGGACCGAGTTGGCCGGGTACAGGCTCTGATCCGGGTAGGTGTGGCCGGACAGGTTCGCGTCACCGGCGACCTGCCAACCCGACAGGTAGATGGCCTTGAGGCCGGCGCGGACCTGCTGGACGGCCATGTTGCCGGTCAGCGCACCGAGCGAGTTGACGAAGTCCATGTCGTGCAGCTGGGCCCACAGCACCTCGGCGCCGCGGCGGGCCAGGGTGTGCTCCTCGACGACGTGGCCCTGCAGGGCGACGACATCGGCCGGGGTGTAGGTACGGGTGACACCCTTCCAGCGCGGGTTGTTGTCCCAGTCGTGCTGGATCTGCTCGGGCGACTTCGGCGTGCCAACGGTCGACATTGGGCTGCTCCTTCGTTGTTGCAAAGTTGGTGCACATCGCCGGCGACTCCGGGGAGCCCCGGGACCGTCAGCGTTGTTAACACTCCAGCGGTTTCGCTGGCTTGCTAATTCGAGGATGCCTCAACTCGTTACCGCAGTTCCACCGGTTTCGCGTGCCAATTTCCGCCAAGGGATTCAGACTTTTTGCGAACCTTGCTAAGTGCGCCCTAGCTGAACCGGTTCAGAAGCTACTGGTCGGTAGCGAATAGCCGCAGGTCAGTACGCCCGTACTGTTTGGCAGGGCGAATCACAGCGGGAAGATCGCCGCGACGGCTTTGGTCTCGTCGCCGACGGCGTATGTGAGCGTTGTAACAGTGCGATCGGTCAGTTCTTCGCCGAACCGGTCGGTGGAACCCGCCGGATACTCATGCCGGAGGATCTCCAGCTTGTCGCCGAGAGCCACTGGGAGATCGTGTTCGATCGTCACCCGCAGCGGCGCTTTCATCAGCTCGGGGTGCGCGGACAGGTAGTCCTCCACGACGCTCCAGTACACCGAGTTGTTCATGTGGTCGAAGATGTCGATGTCGCTGACCCGCACGGGGTACTTGTGCACGGCGACCGCATTCTCGCGGCCCTCCCCTTTGAGGTAGGGCTTCCAGCGCAGACGATTCTCGCCGGTGGTGCGCCGCAGTCCCTCGATGAAGTCGTCGGAGATGCGCGCGGGCCCCTGGGTCTCCCGGTTGATGTTGATCCAGAACGCCTCCGATTCGACGAGGCCGCCGCTGCGCTTCCCGTCGATCCGCACCCGCATCTCGCACCACCGGTTCGACGTGCCCGAACACCAGCGCCGCAGTCGCAGCATGTCCTTGAACACGATCGGCTCGATCATGTCGATCATCGTGCGGCGCACGATCCACAGCGGATGCGTCTCCTCGAAGCCCATCTCGCGCAGCTGATCGGTGCCGATGTCCTGGATGTGCCGGGTGGCCGCGTCGAATTTGAGCCGGCCCTCCCGGTCCACGTCGGCGACGCGCAGCGGCCACTGGACGTCGAACACGTCCGGATGCGGATCGGGGACGGGCATCAACACCTTGGCCAGGCCCGCCGTCCCCCGGCTGGTACTCACGATTTTCGATACTGCCACACGCCGCCCGGCTGCCAAGGCTGCAAATTTCTCCTTCGCAGCGGTGTTAGTCCCTCGGTACGCTGACCACCGTGGCTAAAACGTTCGTCGGCGCCCGGGTCCGGCAACTGCGCAGCGAACGCGGGTTCAGCCAGGCCGCGCTCGCGCAGATGCTGGAGATCTCGCCGAGCTACCTGAACCAGATCGAGCACGACGTCCGGCCCCTGACCGTGGCGGTGCTGCTGCGCATCACCGAGGTGTTCGGGGTCGACGCCACGTTCTTCGCCTCCCAGGACGACACCCGGCTGATCGCCGAGCTGCGCGAGGTCCTGATGGACCGCGACCTCGACGTCGCCGTCGATCCCGCCGAGGTCGCCGACATGGTCGGGACGCACCCGTCGCTGGCCCGGGCGATGGTGAACCTGCACCGCCGCTATCAACTCACCACCACCCAGCTCGCCGCGGCGACCGAGGACCGGTTCAACGTCGGCAGCGCCAGCGGCACGGGCTCGATCTCCATGCCGCACGAAGAGGTGCGCGACTACTTCTACCAACGGCAGAACTATCTGCACGAACTCGACACCGCCGCCGAGGAACTCACCGCCGACATGCGGGTGCACCGCGGCGAGCTCGCCGGCGATCTGACCGACCGGCTGCGCTTCGTGCACGGCGTCACCGTCATCCGCCGGGTCGACCTCGGCGAGGGGGTGCTGCACCGCTACGACCCCGCGACCCGCCGGCTCGAGGTCGGCGACCGGCTGTCCCCGGGTCAGGCGGTGTTCCGGATGGCCGCCGAACTGGCCTATCTGGAGTGCGGCGAGCTGATCGACAAGCTGGTCGAGGAAGGCAAATTCACCAGCGGGGAGTCGCGCACGCTCGCGCGGATGGGGCTGGCGAACTACTTCGCCGCGGCCACCGTGCTGCCCTACGGCCAGTTCCACCAGGTGGCCGAGAAGTTCCGCTACGACGTAGAACGGCTCTCGGCCTACTACGCGGTCAGCTATGAGACCACCTGCCACCGGCTCTCCACCCTGCAACGGCCGTCGATGCGGGGCGTCCCGTTCTCGTTCGTCCGGGTCGACCGGGCCGGCAACATGTCCAAACGTCAGTCCGCCACCGGTTTTCACTTCTCCTCCAGCGGGGGCACGTGCCCGCTGTGGAACGTCTACGAGACGTTCGCCAACCCCGGAAAGATCTCCGTGCAGATCGCCGAGATGCCCGACGGACGCGCCTACATGTGGGTGGCGAGGACCGTGGAGCGCCGCGCGTCGCGCTATGGTCAGCCGGGTAAGACGTTCGCGATCGGTCTCGGCTGCGAACTGCGGCACGCGCACCGGCTGGTCTACTCGGAGGGTTTGGTTACCGGTGACCCCAATGTCCCAGCGACCCCGATCGGCGCCGGCTGCCGGGTGTGCGAGCGGGACAACTGCCCGCAGCGCGCATTCCCCGCGCTCGGCCGCGCGCTCGACATCGACGAACACCGCTCGACGGTGTCGCCCTACCTGGTGAGGCAGCCATGAGTACATCCGGACGGATCGAGCCCGGCGGCTTCAAGGAACTCGGCCCGCTGAACTGGGCGATCGCCAAGCTCGGCGCCCGCGGCATCCGCAGGCCCCGGTTCAGCCTGATGAACGTGCTCGGTCAGCACCGGCTGCTGTTCCTGACCTGGCTGCCGCTGTCGGGTCACCTGCTGTATGCGGGCAAGCTGTCCCGGCGCGACGCCGAGATCGTGATCCTGCGGGTCGGGCACCTGCGCGGCAGCGAGTACGAGTTGCAGCAGCACCGCAGGCTGGCCCGCAGCCGCGGGCTCGACGCCGACACCCAGGCCCGGATCTTCGCCGGGCCGGACGCCGAGGGGCTGTCCGACCGGGAGCGGACCCTGATCACCGCGACCGACGAGTTCGTCGTCACCCGGGGCGTCTCCCCCGAGACGTGGCAGGCGCTCTCGCAGCACTTCACGAAGCCGCAGCTGATCGAATTCTGCCTGCTCGCAGCGCAATACGACGGTCTGGCGGCCACCATCGCCACGCTGGGCGTACCGCTGGACTTCCCGGACTAGGCGGGTGCGCGGCGCGGTCGATTGACATATCGCCGCCTGGATGTAAACACCGCGGCTACCATCCGTTCATGGTTTCGAACCCTTGGCGCCACCCACCCGGCGTCCCCCGTTGCGAACCGCCTCGCGCCGAGGGCACCTTCTTCCTCCCCGACGGCCGAAGGTTGGGCTATGCCGAGTTCGGCGATCCGGCCGGCCCGGTGGTGCTGTGGTTCCACGGCACGCCCGGTGGCCGCCGTCAGCTGCCGATCGTCGGCCGGCGCGCCGCCGAAAAGCTTGGACTGCGCGTGGTGCTCGTCGAGCGGGCCGGCGCGGGTTTGAGCGACCGGCACCGCTACACCCAGATCGGCGACTGGGCGTCGGATATGGCACACGTCGCCGACGTGCTCGGGGCCGACAAGCTCGGCGTGGTCGGCCTGTCCGGGGGCGGCCCCTACGCGCTGGCGTGTGCCGGGATGCCGGCGCTGCGCGACCGGGTGGTGGCCGTCGCGGTCCTGGGCGGGGTGACCCCGTCGGTCGGCCCGGATGCCACGTGCAGCGGAGCGATCGCGCTGGCCCGGCAGATGGCAGCGGTCACGTCGGCGCTGCGCCGCCCGTTCGCCGCGGTGACCGCCGGGATGCTGACCCCGGTGATCCCGCTCGCCCACCTGGCCTACTCGGGTCTGGCAGCCGCGATGCCCGACGGCGACAAGCGGGTGTTCGCCAACCCGGAGATCGAGGCCATGTTCATCGACGACATCGTCCAGGTGGCCAACGGCGGATTCCAGGCGTTGCTCGACGATGCCCGAATGTTCGGCCGGGACTGGGGCTTTCGGCTCGCCGATGTCACGGTGCCGGTGCGTTGGTGGCACGGTGACGCCGACTCGATCATCTCGTTGGCCGACGCGCAGGCCGCCGCCGGGCACCTAGCCGATGTGGACCTGCTGCTGATGCCCGACGAAAGCCACCTGGGCGGCTTCGCGAAGGCCGACGACGTGCTCGCGTTCCTCGCGCCGCACCTGCAGCGGCCGAACGGGACCGGCCGGACACGACAGCAGGGCTGACGCCGGGACTCAGTGCGCCTCGGTGGTGACCACGACGCGGTCCCCGCCGCGGGCCTTGGCCTCGTACATCGCGGTGTCGGCGGCGGTGATCACGTCACCGAGATCGGCGTCCGAGCGGGCGCAGGCCAGACCGATGCTCACCGTGACGGGCGGCTGCGCCGGCGCGGAGACCTCGCCGCGGATCCGCTCCGCGACGCCCTCGGCGCTCGCCCCCGGCATCCGGTCGACGACCAGGAACTCCTCACCGCCCCAGCGCACCACCACGGCGCGCTCGGGCACGCTCGCCCGGATCCGCCGCGCCGTACGGATCAGCACGTCGTCGCCGGTCGCGTGCCCGAGCGTGTCGTTGACCGTTTTGAAGCCGTCGATGTCGATCAGCAGCGCGCACAGATCCGCGTCGGGAGGCACACCCTCGTTGAGCCGTTTGACCGACACCGCAAGCCCGCGCCGGTTGGTCAGCTCGGTCAGCGGATCGGTGAGCGACTGCATCGAGCTGTCCTGCAGCAACCAGAAGCCGAACTGCAGCGCCGGCAGGATGCACACCGTGACCAGCAGCGCGATCACGGCGCGCGACAGTGCAACCTGCAGGCCGTGCTCGGGTGTGGTCGCGGCCAGCCACACCGCGATGCCCACCACCGAGACCGTGCACCACATGATGTGGGCCAGATGCAGCCGCGGACCGTGGAAGAACACCACATAGCCGCCCGCACACAGCAGTATCGGGATCCCCGACATGGCCAGCGCCGGGTCGCCGAACAGCAGCGCCGACAGAGTCATCAGCACGTCGACGAACACCACCATCGCCGCCGAGGCCCTGGGGGTCGGCCACGGCAGGAACGCCCAGCGGGCCGCCCAGCCCAGGGAGCCGATGGCCACCACGGCCCATCCGACCCGGGCCGGTGTGCCGTCGACGCCGGGGGTGAGGAAGACGTTGAGCACCGAGAGCGCGCCCATCGTCGCGCCGATGCCTGCGATCAGCCAGCGAAGTACCGAGAGAAGTCCCCGGCTGCGCAGGAATTCCACCCGCCATTGGTAGTCATCGCGCTGACGCCACCATTGCAGCAGCGGATTGTCGACGGCCCTGTCCCCCACCGGGCCATTCTGGGAGTCCCGGCAAACACCGTCAAGCAATGCCGGGGCCGGATACGGCTACAGGTAGGTCACGCCGAGCACAGCCAGCGAGAACAGCACCGGCGAGACCGGCAGCGCCCACAGGAACGCCGCCCAGATCTCGGACCTGCGGTCCTTGCGGCGCATCTTCTGCCGCGCCAGCAACACACACGCCACCCCGGCGGCGAAGGACACCGCGGCCACCACCAGCACCCAGGTGGAGATGTCCGTCGACGCGATCGCCGCCGAGATCGCGGCCAGCCACAGGATGTGGCCGACCACCAGCCCGCCGGCGCTGGCGACCCAGAGCGCCCTCAACTAGAAGTTGATCATGTGGCCGACCAGCCCGTGGAAGCACTCCTGCAGCGCCTCGGACAGGGTCGGGTGGGTGTGCACGTTGCGGGCCAGCTCATTGGCCGTGAGGTCCCACTTCTGCGCCAGGGTCAGCTCGGGCAGCAGCTCGGAGACGTCGGGTCCGATCAGGTGGCCGCCCAGCAGCTCGCCGTACTTCTTGTCGGCGATCAGCTTCACGAAGCCGGTCGGGTCGGCCAGTCCGTGCGCCTTGCCGTTGGCGGTGAACGGGAACTTCGCGACGACAACGTCGTAGCCCTCGTCCTTGGCCTGCTGCTCGGTCAGGCCGAACGACGCGACCTGAGGCTGGCAGAACGTCGCGCGCGGCATCATCCGGTAGTCGCCCAGGGCCAGCGTGTCGGCGCCGGCGATGGTCTCGGCGGCGACCACGCCCATCGCCTCGGCGACGTGCGCCAACTGCAGCTTGCCGGTGACGTCGCCGATCGCGTAGATGTGCGGCACGTTGGTGCGCATGTAGTCGTCGATGCCGATGGCCTTGCGGTCGGTCAGCTCGACGCCGGCCTTGTCCAGGCCGAAGCCCTCGACGTTGGGGGCGAACCCGATGGCCTGCATGACCTTGTCGGCCTTGAGCTCTTCGGACTTGTCGTTCTTGCTGACCGTGACGATTACGGACCCGTCGCCCCCCTCATCAGTGATCTTCTCGACCTTGGTGCCGGTGAGGATCTTCACGCCCAGCTTCTTGTACTGCTTCTCGATCTCCTTGGAGACCTCGGCGTCCTCGTTGGGCAGCGCGCGCGGCAGGAACTCGACGATCGTGACGTCGACGCCGTAGTTCTTGAGCACGTAGGCGAACTCCATGCCGATGGCTCCGGCGCCGGCGATGATGATCGACCCGGGCAGCTCCCGCGACATGATCTGGTCCTCGTAGGTGACCACGTTCTCCGACAGCGAGGTGCCGGGCACCAGTCGCGTGCTCGAGCCGGTCGCGATGATCGCGTTGTCGAACTCGACGGATTCAGTGCCGCCCTCGTTCAGATCGACCTCGATGCTGTTGGGCCCGGTGAACTTGCCGTACCCGTGGATCTCGGTGATCTTGTTCTTCTTCATCAGGAAGTGCACGCCGGCCACCCGGCCGTCGGCGACCTTGCGGCTGCGGTCGTAGGCCGCGCCGTAGTCGAAGGTGGCCTCACCGCTGATGCCGAACGTCTTGGCTTCCTTGGTGAAGATGTGCGCCAGTTCGGCGTTGCGCAGCAGCGCCTTCGACGGGATGCACCCGACGTTGAGGCACACGCCGCCCCAGTACTTGGGTTCGATGATGGCGGCGCTCAGGCCGAGCTGTGCGGCACGAATGGCCGCGACGTACCCGCCGGGACCGGCTCCGAGGACTACGACGTCATAGTGGGTCACGGTTCTCACCCTAATGGGCGCGGCAAGGCGAGCGCGTGCGCCGCGAGAGCGTCGACCAACGCGGGGTCGTGACTGACGAGCACGACCGCGGCCCCATCAGCGGCGAACTCGGCCAGCAGCGACACCACCGACCCCGTGGCGATCGGATCGAGCATCGCGGTCGGCTCGTCGCACAGCACGTAGCGGGCCCGTTGGACCAGGACGCGGCCGAGGCACGCCCGTTGCAGCTGGCCGTCGCTGACCTGCCCCGGATAGCGTTCCAGCAGTTCCGGTTCCAGGCCGACGCGCAGCGCCACCTCGTCGACGGCGGGCTCCTCCCCGCGGATCGCGGCGGGCTCGGCGACGACCCTGGCCAGAGTCCAGCGCGGATTGCACACCAGCCGGGGATGCTGGGCCAGCAGCGCGATTGACCCCTTCGCCGGCGCCGCGGCGCCGTCGTAGCGGATTTCGCCCGCGTCGGCCGGGTGCAGACCAGCGAGCACGCGCAGCAGCGTCGTCTTGCCGCTGCCTGACGTTCCGGTGACACCGGTGACCGCGCCGGCGGGCGCGTCGAGGTCCACGCCGTCGAGCACCGTCGCGCCGCGGAAGGACACCGTGAGGCCGCGCGCCTCGATGCCGCTCACACCGGCACCGTGCCGAGCAGCGCCCGCAGGTACGGGTCGGGGTCGGCGAGCGCGTCGGCTAGTGGCTGCCGGGACCGCACGGTGCCGCGGGTCATCACCGCGACGTCGTCGCACACCGCGGACCGCAGCAGCGACGGCATGTCGTGGGTGATCACCAGCACGGCGGCGCCGTCGGCGGCCGCGTCGCCGAGCAGCCGCCAGACCATCGCGGCGTTGTCGGGGTCCAGTGCCGAGGTCGGTTCGTCGGCCAGCAGCAGCCCGGGCCGTCCGGCCAGCGCCGCGGCGATCGCGACGCGCTGGGCCATGCCGCCGGACAACTCGTGCGGGTAGCGCCGCACCACCGTGGCCGGCAGCGCGACGGCCGCACACAACTCGTCCGGGCCGCGGTCCGCGCCCAGACGGGCGCAGACCTCGCCCAGCTGGGAGCCGACGGTGCGCACCGGAGTGAACGACGTCGCCGCCGACTGCGGCACCACCCCGACGTGCCGGCCGCGCACGTCCCGCCAGGCCGGTTCGTCGTCGGGGCGCAGCTCGCGGTCGCCGAGCCGCACCTGCCCGCGGACCCGGGAGCCGGGTGGCAGCAGACCGGACAGGGCCGCCGCGACAAGTGATTTCCCGCAACCGGACTCACCGATCAGCGCGGTGACCCGGCCGGCCGGAACGTCGAGGTGTACGTCGTCGAGGACGCGCACGGCCGACGAGTGCCGTCCGCGCCGCAGCGCGATGTCGACCGTCAGCGCGGTCAGGCGGGCTGAAATCATTAGTCCTCCTCGCGTGCGGGATGTCACCACACCTGCCCCGTCGGCGCACGGCGTCGGTCGCGCGCGGAGGCGCCGGCCGCGGCGAACGCCACCGCGGTCGCGATGAGCGCCGCCGCGGGCACGGCCAGCGTCCACCACGCCCCGGTCAGCACGTCGCCGCGGGCCTCGCTGAGCAGGGTGCCCAGGCTGGCCCGGTCCGGGGAGAGCCCGACGCCGAGGAACGACAGTGTGGATTCGTGCCACACCGCGTGCGGCAGCAGCACCACCATCGCGACCAGCGCCTGCCCGGTGACCGCCGGGATCAGGTGGGTGCGGGCGGTGAACCACCGGGAGGCGCCGGCCAGCCGGGAAGTCTCCACCCAGCCCGCCTCGGCGACCGCGAGCAGTTCGGCGCGCACCACCCGGGCCACCGCCGGCCAGTGGGTCAGTGCGATCGAGGCGATGATCGCCAGCGGCGCCCCGCGCCACATCGCGGCGATGACGATCCCCACCACCAGGTGGGGCAGCGCGTTGACGCCGTCGACCAGCCGCATCACCACCGCGTCGAGCCAGCCGCCGACCAGCGCGGCGGCGACGCCGATGGCCAGGCCGAGCGCGGTGGCCGCCACCGCGCAGACGACGGCGATCAACAGCGACACCCGCAGTCCTTCGGCGGTGCGGGTCAGCAGGTCGTAGCCCGAATGATCGGTTCCGGCAAGGTGTCCGGCGCCCGGGGGCCGCAGCGCCGCGGAGAAGTCGGCGACCTGCGGGCCCGCCAGCAGCGGGATGCCCACCGCGGCAACGACGATCACGGCGAGCAGCACCCAGGGTGCCTGCGGCTTCATGCCGCCATCCGGATGCGTGGGTCGATCGCGACCGCGGCCGCGTCGGAAAGCGCGGAACCGGCCAGCACCGCGGCCGCCGCCGCGACCGTCAACGCGGCCAACAACGGGAAGTCAAGCGCTGCAGCGGAATCCACCAGCACGGCGGCCATCCCCGGCCAGCCGAACACGGTCTCCACGATCGCCGCGCCGGCGATCAGCTCCGGAAGCCGGGTGCCCAGCAACGCCAGCGTGGGAAGCACCGAGACCGGCGCGATGTGCCCGCGCAGCAGCGCCCAGCCGTGCACACCCCGGGACCGGGCGCCGCGGACCGCGTCGGAGTCGACACCGGCCGCCACCGCCGCACGGGTGGTCAGCAGCAGCCACGGGATCATCGACACCGTGAGCGCGACCCACGGCAGGATGCCGTGCCGCAGAACGCCTTCCACGGTGTAGCCGGCACCCGGGGCGGCCGCGCCCGACGCCGGGAGCCAGCGCAGGCCCACCGCCACGACGACCACCAGCGCCAGTGACACCACGAACGGCGGCACGGCGGCGAACGTCACCGAGAACCCGGTGGCCAGGCGGTCGAGCAGGCCGCCGCGGCGCATGCCGGCCAGACATCCCAGCAGCAGCGCCAGCGCGGTCGCGGCCAGCAGCGCCGCGCCGGACAGTCCCAGGGTGAACGGCATCCGCTCGGCCAGCACCGTCGCGACCGGCTGCGACTGGGTCGACGACCAGCCGAGGTCACCGCGGACCAGTCCGCCCAGCCACTGCCACCACGCCAGATACCACGGCTGGTCAGTGCCGTAGGCCGCGCGCATCGCGTCTCGCTGGGACGGGGTGGCGAACTGGTAGTTGTTGCCGAGGTAGGCGGCCAGCGGGTCGAACGGCGACAGCGACGCGACGGCGAAGATCGCCGCCGAGATCGCGACCGTCAGCGGGATCGCGATCGCGATGCGCACACCCAGAAGTCGCGCCGCGGCGGCCGCGGGCGTCAGCGTGTCCATCGGGCCACGTTCCACCACGGACCCCACGACACACCGTGCGAGTGCGGTTCCATGATCGGCGCCGTCTGGTTCCAGCCGGTGTCGCGGTAGCCGTAGGTGTGGTCGAGGAACACCAGGAACACCTGCGACGGTTCGGCGGTGTAGGCCGCCTGGATGTCGCGGTAGAGCCGGTCCTTCTCCGGTCCGGGTGCCGACCGCACAGCGCGCTCCAGCATGTCGTCGAGGCCGGGCGCGGTGAAATTGCCCGGATTCGAGTACGGCGAGGAGTCCGGGACACGGGTATGCAGCGTGTCGTACACCTGGGAATCGATGCTGTAGGGCGTCGCGCCGCCGCCGAGCAGCACCGCGGAGTCACCGAACCGGGTGTCGATCTCGTCCCAGCTGGTGCCGCGGGGCCGGACGTCGATGCCCAGCGGCTGCATCGCGGCCGCGTACGCCACCGCCAGGTCGCGGCGCAGCGTGTCCTGCGCGTTGTAGAGAAGCTCGAAAGACGCACGCACGCCATCCTTTTCGCGGATCCCGCCGGCGCCGACGCGCCACCCCGCGTCGTCCAGCACCGCTGCGGCGCGGTCGGTGTCGAACGCGAAACCGGCATCCGGGTTGTAGGCGGGCCCGTACATCTCGGCGACCGGCGTGCCTGCCGGGCGGCCGTGGCCGGCGAGCACGTCGCGCACCATCGCGTCACGGTCCACCCCGAGGTTCATCGCGAGCCGGGCCCGGACGTCGGCGGTGAACGGGTTGCCGGCGGGCAGTGCGACGCCGCGCCAGTCGGCCGACCGCACGCCGACGGTCTGTACCTCGTCACCTGCGATCGAATCGACAAGGCGCGGCGGCAGATTCGCGCCGTCGACCGCACCCGAGACGATGCTCTGCGCCCGCGCGTTGTCGTCGGGCGTGTACAGGTAGACCAGACGTCTGACCTGCGCCGGGTCCCCCCAGTAGTCGTCGCGGGCGACCAGCACGGCCTGGTCGGGCCGCAGGCTGTCCAGGCGGTAGGGGCCGGTGCCCACCGGCGCGGTGTTGACCGCCCAGTCGGCGGCGGGTGCGGCCTCGATCTTCTCGGCGGGCAGGATCCCGAGGAGCAGATACGGCCGCGGGTCGGCCGCGGTGTCGAGTTCGACGACGACGGCGCCCGGGCCGTCGGCGGTCAGCGCCACGATGGGCGCCACCGACGTCGAGATCTCCGAGGCCACCGCCGGATCCGCGACCGCGGCGTAGGTGGCGACCACGTCTGCCGAGTCGAAGGTGCTGCCGTCGGAGAACACGACGCCGGCGCGCAGCGGGATGCGCCAGCGGTGGGGGCCGGCCGGTTCGGGTGCCCGTCCGGCCAGGGCCGGGACCAGTTCGGGGACCGTGTCGTCGGTGGGTGCGTCGGGGCGGTAGAGCCCTTCGTAGATCGGCGAGACGCCGGATTCGGAGTAGCCGTTGACCGGGTTGTAGCCGCCGAGCTGGTAGCTGTCGGCGAGCACGATCTGGTCGGTCTGCTCCTCGGCGGGGCCGGCGCATGCGGCGACGGTGGCCACGGTCAGGGCACACGCCAGCGCCACCCGCAGTTTCATGTGTCTATCTGAACACATGAGCAAGAGGGCCGCGCGACCTACCGGGCGGTCACCTGGGGATCCAGCCGAACACGTACGCGGCGTAGAGCAGCGCCGCACCGGCGCCCGCGGCCATCGGCGCGGACATCATCGCGACCGCCATCGCGGCGACGCCCGGCCGGTCCTGCACCATCGAGGACAGCAGGCTGCCGACCACACAGGCGATCACGAACACCAGCACCGCGAACACCGGCACGGCCTTGTCCAGCGAGTGATACCACCAGTAGTACAGGCCGGCACCTGCCGCGGCGGCGACGATCCACATGCCGATCACGATCAGCGCGAAGCGCCAGCGGCTGACGTACTGGGCGACCGCGGGGATCACCACCGGTGGCACGTGCCGGGGCGGGATCTCGGCGGGACCGGCGGGGGCGTCGAGCGCGATCTGGTCCTCAGACACCGGAGGCCACCTGGATCGCGGTCATCGCACCCAACCAGCCCGGACCGATCGCCAGGATCATCGCGCCCAGCGCGGTCGCCCACCGCTTGCTCGACAGCAGGATCATCGCCATGCCCACGACACCGGGCACGCCGACCACCAGGCCGATCGCGAGGTCAGGGCGGATGGTCGCGGTGATCTCGACAGCCGCGACGAGCGCGGCCATCATGCCGAGAGCGACGCCGACGATCATCACTCCGGCCAGCACCGATGCGCGTGGCAGCGGGATCACGCCTCAGACGATAACGCCCTGGTCGGCAATACCCCGGGCGGCGCGCCCGGCCGCGGAATAGTATTCCGGGTCGCCGAGAGGGCCGATTTTGCAGCCGGGAACGCTATTCCGCGACGGGAATGGCGCAGGCGTCCTGAATCTCGAGGCCGGCCTCGGCGACGACGTGCGTGCCGGTCGCCGGCGGCCGCTCCCCCCGCTCGTACGCCGAGCCCGTCACCGGCGGTTCGGCGTCCAGCGCGCGGTTCTCGTCGTCGGTGAACGCTCGGCCGCGCGACAGGAAGCGCTTGCCCTCCGGCGCTTCGAGGCTGAACCCGCCGCCGCGGCCGGGCACCACGTCGATCACCAGCTGGGTGTGCTTCCACGCATCGAACTGCGGGCCGGAGATCCACACCGGGACCCCGCCGTCGCCGACGTCGAGCACCGCGAGCAGCACGTCGCGGTCCCCGACGATGAAGTCCCCGTCGGGGTAACACATCGGCGACGAACCGTCGCAGCAGCCGCCGGACTGGTGGAACATCAACGCGCCGTGCCGCTGCTGCAGATCGCGCAGCAGTTCGGCGGCGGACTCGGTCACCAGCGCTCGCTTCGGGATCTCCACGTCAGTCATCTTCCTCCCCCGCGACGGCGCACTGCCCCACCACGGCGGCGGTCCTTGCGGCGCGGATCGCCGGGGCCTTCGAGGGCGGGAGCAGCAGCCTGCGGTCGACCGGATAGCGGACCTGCAGGTCGACCGACCCGGCGAAGCGGTACGGCTGCGCCGCGAGCAGGCCGGTGAACTGCTTGCGCAGCCGCGACATCTCCGCGCGCACGGTCACCACCCGCGACCGGTCGCCGTAGAGATCCTCCGCGAGCTGGGGTGCGGTCCGCCCCTGCGGTGAGATCGCGAGCGTGCACAGGATCTCCGCGTGCCGCAGGCTCAGATCGTGGCGCCAGCTGCCGAACTCGCCGGCCATCACCAACGCCGGCGCGTCGGGATCGGCGAGGTCGAGCGTCGCCCGGGAGACCTGCGCGTCCCCGTCGTCCCGGTCGGCCAGCCGGACCAGCCACCCGCCGGGCAGCGGTTCGACCGCGCACATGCCCAACGCCGTCAACCAGACCCGGCCCGGCGCCATCTGCTCGGGCAGCAGAATCCGGTTGTGCAGCGGCATCGCGTCGACGGCGGCCACCCAGCCCTCGGTGTCGACGGCCAGCGCCGGGCTGCCCATCCGCGCGAGGATCGGCGCGGCCAGCGCGCGCAGCCGGTTCAGGGTGCGGTCGTGTTCCTGTCGCAATTGCGATTCGGCCAGTCGGGCCACGGCGTCGACGAGCGCGATGGTGGTCGGGTGCACCGTGGCCGCGGGGCCCGACACGTCGACGACCCCGATGACCTGTCCGGTGCGGGGATCCCGGATCGGCGCCCCGGCGCAGGTCCACGGGTGGTGGCTGCGCAGGAAGTGCTCGGCCGAGAACACCTGCACGGGTCCCTGGGATACCAGTGCGGTACCGATCGCGTTGGTGCCGACGGCTCCCTCGCCCCAGTTGGCGCCCTCGACGAACCCGAGCCGGTCGGCGTTGTTCAGCACCGCGGGCGATCCGGACCGCCACAGCACCCGGCCGCGGGCGTCGGCGACGACGAGGATGTTGTGCCCGTCGGCGACCAGCGACTCCAGCCCGTGCGAGATCTCCCCGAGCACCTCCATCAGCCCCGACGACCGGCGCAGCATCTCCAGCGCGCCGGACTCCACGACCGGTGCGACGTCGGCCCCCCGGGCGTCCAGGCCGCCGGCCAGCATCCGGCGCCAGGACTCGCCGATCACCTCCCGCGGCCGGGCCGGTGCGCGGTGGCCGGCCATGGTCGCGTCGTAGACCGCCGACATCAGCCGCGCATAGCTGCGCGGGTCCTCGCCGACCGCCACCGCGGGCTCAGGCACGGGCGAACCTTGCATCGAAGCCCATAGTGCCCCCTATCTCAGCGGTAGACCAGACCGCCGTCGATCAGCCCGGCCTGCCCGGTCATGTAGTCGGCGTCCGGTCCCGCCAGATAGGAGACGAACCCGGCGACGTCGTCGGGGGTCTCGGCGCGGCCCAGCGCGATGCCGCCGACGAACTTGTCGTAGGTCGCGCCCTCGGCCGCGCCGGTCAGTTCGGCGAAACGCCTGTCGATCTCGACCCACATGTCGGTGCCGACCACTCCGGGGCAGTACGCGTTGACGGTGATGCCGTCGGCAGCGTGCTCCTTGGCCGCGGCCTGGGTCAGCCCGCGCACCGCGAACTTCGATGCGCTGTAGATCCCCAGCATCTCGAAACCGTCGTGCCCGGCGATCGAGGAGGCGTTGATGATCTTGCTGATCTTGCCGGCCTCGTGGTTACCGAGTTCCTTGAACTTGGCGACGGCGGCCTGGATTCCCCACAGCACCCCGTCGACGTTGATCGACCACAGCTTGCGGACCTGGTCGGCGGTCGCGTCGGCGATCGGGCCGACCAGCGCGATCCCGGCGTTGTTCACCATGATGTCGAACCCGCCCAGTGCCGATGCGGCGTGGTCCACCGCCGCGAACACCTGATCGCGGTCGCTGACATCGGCGACGAATGTCGTTGATTTGCGGCCGGTCTCGGCGATCTCGTCGGTGACCCCACCCAGATTGTCCTGATCGACGTCGACCAGGGCGACGTCGGCGCCGTCGCGGGCCAGGCGCAGCGCGATGCCGCGTCCGATACCGCGCCCAGCGCCGGTGACCAGGGCCACCTTTCCGTTGATCGTCATTGCTGTGCAACTCCTTTCGGGTCGACCAATACCTTCATCTTCGTGCCGGCGTGCAGTGCTTCGAACCCCTCGTCGACCACGTCGTCGATCGGGATCCCGTTGAACCCGACCTGCAGCTTGACGGTGCCCGGCCGCACCTGCGGTTCGGGGACGTCGTCGACCTTCAGCGCGTTCGGTCCGTGGTACACAGCTGCTCGCATAGCGGTATGTCTATGTGACCGCCGCCACAGTGCGAAAGAGTTGCACAGGGTTGCACCCGCGGGTGCAACCGTTCGCAACTCTTGCCGAGCGTGCGGGCATAGGTGTGTTCTGGCTCACATGACTTCGACTCTCGACTCTCAGACCACCACGGAGCAGACCCCGCAGCAGCGCGTGGACCGCTGGCTGGCCGACTTCGAGGCCGCGCTCGCGGTGCGCGACATCGAACGGGCGACCGGCATGTTCGCCGTCGACAGCTTCTGGCGCGACCTGGTGTCGTTCACCTGGAACATCAAGACCATGGAGGGTCGCGACCAGATCGCCGACATGCTCGGTGCGCGGCTCGCCGAGACCGACCCGTCGGGCTTCCGGACCAGGGAGGAAGCAACCGCCGACGGCGACGTGACCTCGGCGTTCATCCAGTTCGAGACCGCCTCCGGCCGGGGCACCGGGCATCTTCGGCTCAAGGGCGACCAGGCCTGGACCCTGCTCACCGCATTGCAGGAGCTCAAGGGCCACGAGGAACCCAGGGGCGAGAGCCGCGTCCTCGGCGCGGTCCACGGTGACGATCCGGACCCGCGGTCGTGGGCCGAGAAGAAGGCCGCCGAGGACGCCGAGCTGGGCCGGTCCATCCAGCCGTACGCGCTGGTGATCGGCGGCGGTCAGGGCGGTATCGCGCTCGGGGCGCGGCTGCGCCAGCTCGGTGTGCCCGCGATCGTCGTCGACAAGCACGAACGCCCCGGCGACCAGTGGCGCAAGCGGTACAAGTCGCTGTGCCTGCACGACCCGGTCTGGTACGACCACCTGCCGTATCTGCCGTTCCCGCCGAACTGGCCGGTGTTCGCGCCGAAGGACAAGATCGGCGACTGGCTGGAGTTCTACACCCGGGTGATGGAGGTGCCGTACTGGTCGAAGACCACCTGCCTGTCGGCGGTGTTCGATGATCAGGCCCAGCAGTGGACCGTCGAGGTGGACCGCGACGGTGAACGGCTGACCCTGCACCCGACCCAGCTGGTGCTGGCCACCGGCATGTCGGGCAAGCCGAACGTGCCCACGCTGCCCGGTCAGGACGTCTTCGCCGGCGACCAGCACCACTCGTCGGCGCATCCGGGACCGGACAGGTACGTCGGGAAGAAGGCCGTGGTGATCGGGTCGAACAACTCCGCGCACGACATCTGCAAGGCGCTCTACGAGAACGGCGTCGACGTGACGATGGTGCAGCGCTCGTCCACCCACATCGTCAAGTCCGACACCCTGATGGACGTCGGGCTCGGTGACCTGTACTCCGAGCGGGCGGTGGCCGCCGGGATGACGACCGAGAAGGCGGACCTGACGTTCGCGTCGCTGCCGTACCGGATCATGCACGAGTTCCAGATCCCGCTGTACGACCAGATGCGCGAACGCGACAAGGAGTTCTACGACCGCCTGGAAGCGGCCGGCTTCGAACTGGACTGGGGTGCAGACGGATCCGGGTTGTTCATGAAGTACCTGCGGCGCGGGTCGGGCTACTACATCGACGTCGGGGCCTGCGACATGGTCGCCGACGGACGAATCAAGCTGGCGCACGGGCAGGTCGACCGTCTGACCGAGAACTCGGTGGTGCTGTCCGACGGCACCGAACTGCCCGCCGACGTCGTGGTGTACGCGACCGGCTACGGCTCGATGAACGGCTGGGCGGCCGACCTGATCGGTCAGGACGTCGCGGACAAGGTGGGCAAGGTGTGGGGCCTGGGCAGCGACACCCCGAAGGACCCCGGGCCGTGGGAGGGCGAGCAGCGCAACATGTGGAAGCCGACCCAGCAGCCCAACCTGTGGTTCCACGGCGGCAACCTGCACCAGTCCCGGCACTACTCGCTGTACCTGGCACTGCAGCTCAAGGCCCGTTTCGAGGGGATGCCCACACCGGTGTACGGCCTGCAGGAGGTCCACCACCTGTCCTGACCCTCTCCCCGCCGAAATTGCATTCCACGCGGCGAAAAGGGCCCGCAGCCCGCGTGGAACGCAATTTCGGCGTGAGGTCAGAATGGTGGCGTGACCGACACCCGCCCCGAGCCGACCGAGACCGATCCCTACCTCTGGCTGGAGGACGTCACCGGCGACGACGCGCTGGCCTGGGTCCGCGAGCACAACGAACCGACGCTGGCCGAGTTCGCCGGGGAACGCTTCGAGCAGATGCGGACCGAGGCGCTGGAGGTGCTCGACACCGACACACGGATTCCGTACGTGCGCAGGCGCGGCGAGTACCTGTACAACTTCTGGCGCGACGCCGACCACCAGAAAGGGGTGTGGCGGCGCACGACGCTGGAGAGCTACCGCACCGAGCAACCCGACTGGGACGTCGTGATCGACGTGGACGAGCTGGCGCGCACCGACGGCCAGAACTGGGTGTGGGCGGGCGCCGACGTCATCGACCCGGACCACTCCCTGGCGCTGATCAGCCTGTCGCGGGGCGGCTCCGACGCCGCGGTGGTGCGCGAATTCGACATGCGCACAAGAACCTTCGTCGACGGCGGGTTCGAGCTGGCCGAGGCCAAGTCGCAGGTGTCCTGGGAAGACCACGACACCCTGCTGGTCGGTACGGATTTCGGTGAAGGGTCGCTGACCGAGTCCGGCTATCCCCGGCTGGTCAAGCGGTGGCGCCGGGGGCAACCGCTGGCCGAGGCCGAAACCGTGTTCAGCGGCGCGGATTCCGATGTGATCGTGGCCAGCTCGAGGGACCTCACCGAAGGCTTCGAACGCACGCTGGTCAGCAGGGCGCTTGACTTCTTCAACGAGCAGGTCTACGAACTGCGCGACGGCGAGCTGATCCGGATCGACACCCCCACCGACGCCAGTATCTCGATCCACCGCGAGTGGCTGCTGATCGAACTGCGCACCGACTGGACCTACGGCACCACACCCTTCCCCGCCGGATCGCTGCTGGCCGCCGACTACGAGCAGTTCCTGGCCGGCACCGCCGAACTGCAGGTGGTGTTCGCCCCGGACGAGCACACCTGTCTGCACCACTACGCGTGGACCCGGGACCGCCTGGTGGTCGTGACGCTCGCCGATGTCGCCAGTCGCGTCGAGGTGTACGTCCCCGGCGAATGGACCTCCGAACCGGTGCACGGCCTGCCCGAGAACACCAACACCTCGATCGTCGCGGCGGACCCCCTCGGGGACGAGATCTTCCTCGACTCTTCGGGTTTCGACACCCCGTCGAGGCTGTTGTACGGCACGGCCGGTGGCGAGCTCAGCGAGATCAAACGCGCCCCGTCGTTCTTCGACACCGCCGACATCGAGGTGGCGCAGCACTTCGCGATCTCCGACGACGGCACACGCATCCCGTACTTCGTCGTCGGCCACCGGCACCGGCAGGCGGCCGGGCCCACCCTGCTCGGCGGGTACGGCGGGTTCGAGGTGTCCCGCACCCCCGGCTACGACGGTGTGATGGGCAGGTTGTGGTTGTCCCGCGGCGGCACCTACGTGCTGGCCAACATCCGCGGCGGCGGCGAGTACGGCCCCACCTGGCACACGCAGGCCATGCGGGCGGGCCGCCATCTGGTGGCCGAGGACTTCGCTGCGGTGGCAAAGGATCTGGTGGCGCGCGGCATCACGACGGTGGACCAGCTCGGCGCCCAGGGCGGCAGCAACGGAGGGCTGCTGATGGGCATCATGCTCACCAAGTACCCGGAGCTGTTCGGCGCGCTGGTGTGCAGTGTGCCGCTGCTGGACATGAAGCGATTTCATCTGCTGCTGGCCGGCGCGTCCTGGGTGGCCGAGTACGGCGATCCCGACGATCCCGAGGACTGGGCGTTCATCTCCGAATACTCGCCGTACCAGAACATCTCGGCCGATCGTCGGTACCCGCCGGTGCTGATCACCACCTCCACCCGGGACGACCGGGTGCACCCGGGACATGCGCGGAAGATGACCGCGGCACTGGAGGCCGCCGGCCATCCGGTGCGCTACTACGAGAACATCGAGGGCGGCCACGCCGGTGCCTCCGACAACCCGCAGGTCGCGTTCCGGGCCGCGCTGGTCTACGAGTTCCTGCTCCGCACACTGGGCGGCAACTAGATGACGGTGCCGTGGAAACCGCTGGTCGCCGCGGCGACCGCACTGGTGTTGTCTGCCTGCAGCCACAGTGTCACCGGCACAGCGGTTTCCGCGGTCGGGCCGCCACCGCCGGCGTCGGCCACCGACGGTGACGAGAGCCTGTGCGCCACCGTTGACCTACCGCTGGAGGACATCCCGGCCGAGAACGCCCGCGAGCCGCACCTGCGCATCCCGGTCCCGGACGGGTGGGAGCGCAACGCGATGATGGACAGCCAGATCATCCGCTACACCATCGTCTCCACCGATCTGGTCGCCGACCGGTTCGCCACCAATGCCGTCGTGACCCTGGAATCGGCGCGGGGCGATCAGACGCCCGAGGAGGTGTTCGCGCAGAACCGGGCCAACCTGGAAACCATGATGGGGGCCTTCGATCTGGACACCCGCAGCAACACCACCTGCGGATTACCTTCGGAGACGACGCATTACATGGCCCCTCCACTCGGACCGGCGCCGGAGCGGCCGATCATCATGCACGCGGTGGTCGCCGAGGTCGGCCGCACCACCTATCTGGCCACGGTGACGATCCAGACCACCGACCCGGTCAATCCCCGGTACATCAAGGAATCCCAGCAGATCGTCGACGGGTTCCAGATGCTGCTGCCGAGCTCATGACGACCGTGTCCTGGGTGCTTTTGGGCGCCGGCGCGCTGGCGCTGCTGCTGGGCTTCGCCGTGCCGGGGTGGGACACCGCCACCGCGTCCGCGCGGGCGGTCAAGCGCAGGATCTACTGGGCGGGCACCGCCGCCGGGGTGGTCCTGCTGTTCCTCGGCGGACTGCCCGATGTGCAGAGCTCGGTCGCGTTCACCGCCGCCGCGCTGATCCTGATGATCGGCTGGGCGTACTTCCGCACGCCGTACATCAAGATCGGTGGACGTATTCATTCGGCCTACGAGCCGAACCGCCGCCCCGATCCGCCGCCCCGAGGTCGCGGGTAGGCCCAGCCCGGACGCGATCCCTGTGCGGACAGAAACACCTCGCGTCCCCCGGGGCGCGCGGCCCACTTTGCACCTCCTGATAGCTGAGCACCTCCGGTCCGTGGTCGCCGATCATGATCGCGCCGGGTCCCCCACGTCGTCATAAGCCAGCGTCGGCAGTGCGGCGTCGAAAACGGTTGGCAGCACACGCGTCGTAGCCGAATCGGTGCTCACGGATTCCATCGTTGCTGTGCGCGGGACCCTGGACATCAGTAGCGGAGTACCTACATTTCCGGACCCGAGACCCCCTTATCTCGCGCGCATCGGGCTCCTACGCTGAGCCGTATGCGGTTGACCTGGCCGCTGACCGGCCGGACCGGACTGACGCGACAGATCGAAGCCGCGCTGGTGGATTCCGCGTCGGCGGGCATCGTGGTAAGCGGGTCCGCAGGCGTCGGCAAGAGCCGTATCGCCCGGGACGCACTCACGTCCTTCGGCGCCCGCGGGTGGCGGGTGCACTGGGTGGTCGGCACCTCGGCGGCCCGCAGGCTGCCGCTCGGCGCGCTGACCCCGTGGGCCCGGTCATCCGGGAACGACAGCCTGCAGCTCGTCCACGACGTCGTCGCGGCACTGACCACGTCACCAGACGGTGCGCCGGTGGTCGTCGGCGTCGACGACGCGCCGCTGCTCGACGACCTGTCCACGGTGGTCGTGCACCAGATCATCCAGCGTGGATCGGCCAAGGTCGTCTTGACCGTGCGCGACGACGAACCCGTGCCGGCCGCGACACACGAATTGTGGAAGGGCGGCGAACTCGACCATCTGGACGTCGGCCCGCTGTCTGCGTCCGCGACCGCGACTTTGGTCTCAGCGGTCCTCGGCGGCCCGCTCGGCCCGGACGTCGGGGACCGGCTGTGGGCACTGACCCGGGGAAATCCGCTTTATCTGCGCAACATCGTCGAACAAGAGGTGGCCGACGGCCGGCTCGCGGTCCGTGACCGCATCTGGTGCTGGCACGGCGACGCGGTGATCCCGCCGCGCCTGGTGGAGGTGGTCGAGGCGCGCCTGGGCGGGTTGCCGGACGCGGTCAGCGCGGTCCTCGACGTCCTGGCCGTGGGCGAGCCCATCGAGCTGCGGTCGCTGACCCGGCTCACCGCCGCGACCGCGGTCGAGGAGGCTGACCGGCGTGGTCTGATCTCGTTCACGCCCGGCGACGGCGTGGTCGAGGTCCGGCTGGCCCATCCGCTCTACGGCGAGGTACGCCGGGGCCGGGCGCCGCGGACGACGCTGCGCCGGCTGCGAGGGCTGGTGGCCACCGAACTGGCGGCACCGGAACACCGGGACGACATCCACGTCATGGTGCGCCGGGGGACGCTCAGCCTGGACTCCGATCTGCCACCCGACGTGGGCCTCCTGCTCGATGCCGCCCGCGGCGCGGCATGGATGCTGAACCTGCCGCTTGCCGACAGGCTCTCAGCGGCGGCCGTCAGGGCCGCTGGCGGATCCGAAGCCCGTATCGTCCGAGCGTTCGTGCTGTCCTGCCTCGGTTCCGGCGACGAGGCTGAATCACTGCTGGCCGAGGTTGATTCGTCTGCTCTCAGCCCGACCGACCGGGGCCGGTTGACATTTCTGCGGGCGGCCAATCTGTTGTTCACGCTGTCCCGGCCCCAGCGGGCCAGGCAGTTGGTGAACGACATCGCGGTCGAATCGATCCCAGAACATCCGTCGCTCAACGCTTCCCGGTGCGTGTACTGGGCGGCCATGGGCGCCCCCGCCGCGGCGCTCGAGTGTGCCGGAAGGTTCGACCTCGCCGATTTGCCCGATGATTTCCAGCGCAGGCTGACGATGTGGGCGATCGCGGTCGCGCACGGGGAGGCCGGTCATACCGCTGACGCGGTCGTGACCTCCGAAGCCGGCTACCCGATCCCGGTCCGGGCGTTCGTTCTGATCGCCGACGCACACGTCACCGCCCTGGTGTTGGCCGGCCGGGTCACCGATGCCGAGGATGTCGCGGTGCGTATGCGCGAGCAGGCGATGACGTCGCCAGGATCTCCGTTCGGTCAGGCCGCGGTCGCGGTGAGCGCCCAGGCCGCCCTTGCCGCAGGCAGGGCCGACCGGGCGTGCGCACTGCTCGCACCGGTGGTCCAGCGCCCGGCCACATGGAATTCGTTCGGCGGCTTCGGATATCGCTATCGCATCGTATTGACGACCGCGCTGGCCATGCGCGGATCGACCGAACAGGCCACTGCCGCTCTCGAGAGTCTGGACGTGTTCTTCCACCCGAGTTGGCGCCATCTCGACTATGCGCTGGCGATCGCCGGCGGTTGGGTCGCCTGCTGTCACGGCGCGGTCAGCGAAGCCGTGCAGATTGTCCGGACGGCAGCCGAAACAGCGGGCCGACGCGGCCAGTACGCAGCCGAGGTGCTGTGCCTGCAGACCGCCGCGCAGTTCGGCGACGCCACCACCGCCGAACGCCTGGGTGAACTCGGCGGGCTCGTCGAGGGTCCGCGCGTCGAGCTCGCGCGTCGGTTCGCCACCGCACTGGGCTGCGCCGACTCGCCGGAACTGGAATCTCTGTCAAGAAGTTTCGAAGAAATGGGCGACCTGGTCGCCGCCGTCGACGCCTCGGCCTATGCCGCGGTGCACTTCCGCAGGCAGAGCCTGCGCGGGTCGGCGTTGCGCTGTTCCGCCCGGGCCGAGGCGCTGGCCGGGATCGTCCGGGTCTGCACGCCCGCGTTGCAGCAGGCTGTCGCACGGCTCCCGCTCACCGATCGCGAACGCGAGATCGTGATGCTGCTCGGCGAACCGATGTCCAACCGGGAGATTGCCGACCGCCTCCAGCTGTCGGTGCGCACGGTGGAAAGTCACGTCTACAACGCGATGGCCAAGACGGGCACCACCTGCCGTGACGAACTCGCCGGGCTGCTGGACCGCCTGAAGCGTCCGCCCTTTCCCGAGTAGCACGTGGCCGCGGGCGGCCGAGTTAAGTATCGCGCTACTGATGTCGGCGCCTCGGGGCCGCGCGACGATTCGGGTGAGCATTGATCGAGGGGAGAACGACCATGACGATCACCATGCCTGCCCGGGTCGACGCGCTGGTGCACTGGCGGAGCCGTCATCCGCGCCGCGTCCGGACCGACTGGGACGTACACGGACACCCGCACCATCTTTCGTTTATGGAGAGCGCGGCGCTGTCACGGGCGATGGACCGCCTGTAGGCCGGCGCAGCGCGCCGCCGATCACCGCTGCAAGCACCCCGACGACCACCAGCCCGCCACCGGCCAGCAAGGTGTAGTTCAGCCATTGGTGCAGGCTGGCCTCGGCGTGGGCCACCATCACCTCGGCGACGGTCCGGATGTCTCCGGTGGTGCGGTTCAGTGCGGCGTCGACGTAACGGCCGCCGACCTCGATGGCCGCCCATCCGGCGGCCCCGACGAGCAGCGCCGACACGCCGAGAGCGGTGAGCGCTTTACCCCGCGACCTGGCCGCGGCCAGCGTCAGCAGCGCGAACACGGCGGTGAGCGCGGCGGTGCCGATACTGGCCCACGGGCCCCAGGTGGCCAGCCAGCGCAGCTTGCCCGGCTGCAACTCGGGGGTGTCCACGGTGATCGGCACGGTCAGCGTCGGCGGCACCTGCAGGTCGAGCGTGCCGAGCGTGGCGGAGAACGACGGATCGGACACCATCGGGGCGACGTCGATCAGCCACTGGTCGGTGGAGTTCCCGCTGGGCACGGCGCCGGTGAACATCCACCGGTGCGCGATGCGGTTGGCCTGCGCGAACTGCCCGGGAAAGCCCGCGTTGCGGGTGTAGGAGTCCGCGACCTGCCGAACCAGCCCCGGGTTGAGCGTGTAGCCGTTGTCGGCGCCGAGCGCGACGACCTGGGTGGTCAGCTCGGCGGCCATGGCGTCCTGCAGCCGCGCGTCCCGGGCCGCCGACGCAGCCAACGCGGCGTAGCCGTCCTCGTCGACGAGGTGCGTCTGCGCCCACCCCGCAGGCACCGCGGCGGCCAGCGCGATCGTCGCGAGCAGCCACAACAGCAGCGCGGCGAGAAAACGCACGGACGCATCCTCCTGTCCGGGCGCGTCCTTTCCCGGTCGGTCGGAAAGCGCGTGGCCCTTGGTGTCGTGCCCTTGGTGTCGTGTCCTTGGTGTCGTAGTCGAACTTACCGTCGCTACTTGGCCATCCGGCGCGGGCGGATCAGCGCGAGCTTGGTCATCAGCGTGTTCATCCGCTTCAGGGCCCGCGGGGAGTTGTTGTAGTAGTTGCCGCCGGCGCTGACGTTGGTGCGCGGACTGACCACCGTCTCGATCCGGCAGTACTTGCGCAGACCCTCCGGCCCGCCGAACCGCGCGCCGATCCCCGATGTTTTCCACCCGCCCATCGGCGCGGTGGTGCACATCAGGTTGGAGATCACGTCGTTGATGTTCACGCCGCCGCAATCCAGTTGCAGCGCAACATCCTGGGCCCGCTCGATGTCTTTGGAGAAGACCGCGGCCGAGAGTCCGTACGGGCTGTCGTTGGCCAGCCGGACGGCCTCCTGCACCGAGGAGACCTTCATGATCGGCAGCGTGGGGCCGAACGTCTCCTCGGTCATGCACGCCATCGAGTGGTCGACGTCGACCAGCACCGTCGGCTCGTAGAAGCTGCCCGGCCCGGACCCGCGTCTGCCGCCGGTCAGCGCGCGGGCACCCTTGGCGAGCGCGTCCTCGACGTGCCGGGCGGTGACCTCGACCTGACTGTCGTCGATCATCGCGCCGAACGCGTGCCCCTCCCCCGCGCCCATCTTGAGGTTCTGCACGTCACGCACCACCGCCGCGACGAACTGGTCGTAGACCTGCTCCAGCACGTACACCCGCTCGACGGAGACGCAGGTTTGTCCGGCGTTGAACATCGCACCCCACACCGCGGCGTGCGCGGCCAGCTCGATGTCGGCGTCCTCGAGCACGATCATCGGGTCTTTACCGCCGAGTTCGAGACTGACGGGCGTAGCCGGCGCGCGGCCCGTTCCATCACCTTCGCGCCGGTCGCGCTGGAGCCGGTGAACTGGATGTAGTCGGAGTTGTCGATGACCGCCTCGGAGACCTCACGCGCGCCCTGGACCAGGGCCAGCACGTCGGGGCCCCCGGAATCCAGCCAGCCCCGCAACAGCAGTTCGGCGGTCAGCGGAGTGCGCTCGGAGGGCTTGAGCAGGACCGCGCAGCCGGCGGCGAGCGCGCCGATCGCATCCATCAGGGCGTTGGCCACCGGGTAGTTCCACGGCGCGATGATGCCGACGACGGGCCGGGGCCGGTAGTGCACGGCGATCTTCTTGATCGACAGGAACGGCAACGCCGCCCGCCGGGCCTCGGGTGCCAGGGCCTTCGCCATCGTCCGCACGTAGTACGAGGTGATCATCAGGATCAGCGGGACTTCCTGGGCGGCGTCCGCGGCGGACTTTCCGGTCTCGGCGATCAGCAGCCGCTCGATGTCGGCGCGGTGTTCGCCCAGCCAGACGGCGTAGCGGGCCAGCACCTTGGCCCGTCCCTTGGCGCCGCGGGCCTCCCATTCCTGCTGCGCGGTGCGCAGGCCCGCCGCGACGCGCGCGACGTCGGCGGGGTCGGTCCAGCGCACCTCTCCGGCGACACCGCCGGTCGCCGGGTTCCTGATCGTGGCGGTGCCGGTGAACGTCGTGGAGGTCGAGGTCGTGTCAGACGTCGCTGTCATGCCCCCAATGCTAACGGCCGCTGTGATCCAGCTCGCACTTGGGTTGACACGTGTCAAGTCTGCTGAGGGACACGGCGGCGCACACGCACGCGCTGCCGAGCAGCAGCGCACCGATCGCGTCGGTGAAGTAGTGGTAGGCCACAGCCTGCCCGATCACCGCGAGCACCATGACGACCGCGGCGGCCACGAGGACCCACACTTTCGGGCCGAGCAGCAACACCACCATCGCCAGCACCACGAACGTCGCCGTGGTGTGCCCGCTCGGATAACACAGCCCGCCCTCTTTGACGCGGCCGAACAGCTGCTTGGCCACGCGGGCGGCCAGCACCGCCACCGCCGGGGTCACCACGGTGATCAGCGCCAGCCTCCACCTGCGCTGCACCAGCGCCGCGAGGAACACCACCACGCACAGGCCGACCACCAGCCGGCCCGCGGTGAACACCAACAGGTACTTGAGCTCCCGATGCTGCGCACCGAGTTCCTGGAACCAGTCGTCGACCGGTGTGGACCCCTTGCCGACCGCCAGGCCCAGCAGGATCATGGCGGCCAGCCCGATCGGCGGCCACCACCGGATCGGCGTCCTCAGCGCACCAGTCCCCGGACGTAGGCCGCCTGTCCGAGGTGCTGGGCGGCGTCGTCGATGATGCTGACCAGCCGCGCGCTCGCCGTCACCGGCGGCGTCCACCGCTCGTCGACGATCCGGGACAGCTCGTCGGCCGAAACCGACGCGACGTACTCCAGCGAAAGCTTGTGCACTGCGTGGTAGTAACCGGCGAGCAACTCGGGCGAGGCGCGGACCTTGGCCACTTCCTCCGGGGTGTGCCCGTAGCCGTGCGAGTCGCGCGGCAGGTCCAGGGCGAACCTGTCGACCCAGCCGTCCCGGAACCACACCTGTTCGACGGCGGCGATGTCGCACAGCTGGGCGTCCTGGATGCGGGCACTGTGCCAGATCAACCACGTGATCGTGTTGGCCTCCGGCGTCGGGCGGTAGTAGGCCACCTCGTCGGTCAGGTTCTCGGTGAGGTCGTCCACGTGCTCGATGAGGCGGGTGAACGAATCGCGGAGCAGCTCCCGGGCGGCATCGATTTCGGCCATGTCCGCCAAGTTACGCGCCGTGGAAGACGGCCTCCACGTTGTTGCCGTCGGGATCCCGGATGAACGCGCCGTAATAGCCGGGGTGGTACTCGGGCCACAGCCGCGGGGCGTGCAGCGACTCCGCCCCCGCCTCCAGCGCCGCGTCGTAGAACGCCTGCACCGCGTCGGTGTCGGCGGCCTGGAACGCAACGTGGATCTCGCGGTTGGGCCCCGCAACGTTTCCGGCGTTCATGTCACCGATCCAGAAGTCGGGCTTGCCGTCTTTGCCGTACCCGATCGCGACCTGGTAGTCCATCTGCCGCGTGTAGCCCAGCACGCCGAGAACCTTGTCGTAGAACGCTTTCGCCGCTTCCCAGTCAGCACAGTTGATTCCGAAGTGGTCGATCATGGGCTCACCGTACATTCGGGGTATGACATTCGACCTGGTTATTCGCGGCGGCACCATCGTCGATGGACTCGGCGGTACGCCGTACACCGGGGACGTCGCGGTCGCCGGCGGCGTCATCCGGGAGGTCGGGGCCGCGGGCACCGTGGACGCGGACGGCGCCCGCGAGATCGATGCGACCGGCCTGCTGGTCACCCCGGGCTTCGTCGACCTGCACACCCACTACGACGGGCAGGCGATCTGGTCGGACCGGCTCACCCCGTCCTCGGCCCACGGCGTCACCACCGCGGTGATGGGCAACTGCGGAGTCGGGTTCGCGCCGTGCCGGCCGGCCGACCACGACGTGCTCGTCGACGTGATGGCCGGAGTCGAGGACATCCCCGGCGTGGTCATGGTCGACGGGCTGCCGTGGCACTGGGAGACGTTCCCGGAATTCCTCGACGCGCTGGACGCCGGACGCAGGGACATCGATGTGGCGGCGTTCCTGCCGCATTCGCCGCTGCGGGTGTACGTGATGGGCGCGCGCGGCGTCGACCGCGAGCCTGCCACCCCGGAGGATCTCGCGATGATGCGCAAGCTGGCCGCCGAGGCGGTGGCTGCCGGCGCACTCGGCTTCGCGTCGTCGCGGTTCACGCTGCACAAGACCCACAGCGGCAGGCCGATCCCGAGCTACGACGCAGACCGGGCCGAGATCGAGGCGATCGCGCGCGGCGTCGAGGACGCCGGCGGCGGACTGATCCAATTCGTCCCGGACCTGGTGGCAGGCGATTACGAGCCCGTGCTGCAGACGGTGTTCGACGTGGCCGCCCAGGTCGGCCTGCCCGTCACGTTCACGCTGGCGATCGGCAACGCCGGCGACCCGTTCTACCTCGACGCGTTGCGGATGGTGGAGAAGGCCAACCAGGACGGTGGCCAGATCAGCGCACAGATCTTCCCGCGGCCGATCGGGTTGATGCTCGGACTGGAGCTGTCGGGCAATCCGTTCGTGATGTACCCGTCGTACCGGGAGATCGCCGAGCTGCCACTGACCGATCGGGTCGCACTGATGCGTAAACCCGCAGTGCGGGAACGCATCCTGAACGACAAGCCGGAGTCCGACGGACATCCGCTGATGTTCGCCGCGCAGGCCTGGAACTACATGTTCCCGCTCGGCGAGCCGCCGAATTACGAACCGTCACCGGCCGATTCGATCGGCGCCCGGGCCCATGCCCGGGGCGTCAGCCCGCTGGAAGAGGCCTACGACCGGCTGCTCGACGACGACGGGCACGCGATGCTGCTGGTCACGCTGGCCAACTTCCGCGACGGATCGCTGGACACGGTCGCCGAGCTGATCCGCCGCGATGACGTGGTGCTCGGCCTCGGCGACGGCGGTGCGCACTACGGAATGATCTGCGACGCAAGCTTTCCGACGTACATGCTGACCCACTGGGTGCGCGACCGGAGGACCGGACGGCTCTCGGTCCAGGATGCGGTGCGCGAGCTCACCTCGGTTCCCGCGCGGGTGGCGGGGCTGTCCGACCGCGGCCGGATCGCCGTGGGCTACAAGGCAGATCTCAACGTGATCGACGCGCAGGCGTTGCAGCTGCACAAGCCCGTCGTGGTCAGCGACCTGCCCGCCGGCGGACGCCGGCTCGACCAGACCGCCGACGGCTACGTCGCCACGATCGTGTCCGGTGAGCTGATCGCCGAGAACGGCGCTCCCACCGCGGCCCGGCCGGGCAAACTCATCCGGGGGCGGCAACCGGCGCCGTAGGGCCGGCCGCTATGCGGTTCTCGGCATGACCCCATACCAATGCTGTTATGCACGACGGGCTCGTGTGTCGTTTGACGTGATGACGACCTACACACGAGGCCCAGTCACGCACCTCTTCCTCACTGCCTTCGAGCAACCGGACCTTCACCCCGGATGGCGCTGACGGAAGGTCTGCAGGTGCGGCTCCAACAGCGACGCGGTCACGCCCGGCAAGCTCGCCACGCCCAATGTGCCCGCGACCGGTGTGCTGCCGGTCTGGATCATCGCGATGTGCCGCAATGCTTCCCGGCATGGGGCACCACCACCGCGCCCGGCTGACCGCGGGTTGGGACATACCCAATTCGTAACTCGCGGCGGTGAACCCACCCTCGTCGGCAACGGAGACCAGCGCCGTCAGGTAGCCGAACATATCACTTGGGGCATACCCGCCGCGTACCCTCGCGGCATGAGCGTCAAGGTGGATCTGGACCGGCTCGGCGAGGCGTTGGGCGACTTCTCGTTCGCCTATCTGATCACCGTCGGGGACGACTACCGCACGCATACCGTCGCGGTGGACCCGGTCCTGGCCGACGGCACCCTGGTGATCGGCGCGGTCGGTAACAGCACCCGCCGCAACGCATCTGCCCATCCCGAGGTCACGCTGGTGTGGCCGCCGAGCACACCGGGCGGGTACACGCTGATCCTCGACGGCACGGCCCGGGTCACCGGCGACGAAGTGAGCGTCCGACCGAGCAGCGCGGTGCTGCACCGTCCCGCGACCCCGGGCGTGCCACTCACCGGGTGACGACGACCTTGCCGGTCATCCGTCCCGACTCGACGTCACGGTGAGCCGCGCGCAACCCCGCCGCGGAGAAGTCGTCGATCGTCCTGGTGACGGTGGTGCGCAGCGTGCCCTCGTCCACGAGCGCGGCGGCACGGGCCAACAGCCGCTGCTGCTCGATCATGTCCGGCGTCTCGAACATTGACCGGGTGAACATCAATTCCCAGTGCCACGCAATGCTTTTCGCTTTCAGGGCGACAAGATCCAGGCCCGGAGGCTCGTCGATCGCGGTGATGTGGCCGAACGGTTTGACGATCGCGGCGTAGTCGTCGATGTTGCCCGCCGAGTGCGGTGAGAACAGATAGTCCACCCCGCCGGGGACCGCGTCGAGCGTCTCGGCGCGCAACCGGCGATGGTCGACCACGATGTCGGCGCCCATACGTTCGGCCCACTCCCGCGATTCGGTGCGGCCGGCGGTGGCGATCACGCGCACGCCGGTGAGCGCCTTGGCGAGTTGGATCATGATCGAGCCGACACCACCGGCGGCGCCCAGCACCAGGAGATCACCGGTGGAGTCCGACGTCAGCCCGAAACGTTCGAACAGCGATTCCCACGCGGTGATCGTGGTCAGCGGCAGCGCCGCCGCGTCGGCGAACGACAGCGACGTCGGCTTGCGGGAGACGATTCGCTCGTCGACGGCCTGGAACTCCGCGTCGCTGCCGGGTCGGGTGATGTCACCGGCGTACCAGACCTCGTCTCCGGTGTGCAGTGTCGTCACGGCATCGCCGACCGCCTCGACGACACCCGCGGCGTCGTACCCCAGGACGGCGGGTTCGGTCGACGGTGTCAGAGCCGCCCGCTGTTTGACGTCGACGGGGTTCACCGAGACGGCCTGCACCCGGACCAGCACGTCCCGGGGGCGCACCGTCGGGACCTCGACGGTGACGTCGCGCAGGCCGTCGTCCACCGAGTCGGCGGCGAACGCCCCGATCGCGGTCATCTGGCCAGTGGTCATGCCCACACTGAACTCCGCGACCACCGGATTTCATCCCCCGTTGCGATCACCGCGCGCGAAACTCTCGCCATCCGGCGCCGAACTTGCGGTGATAGATCCTCGTGACCGTCACCCACGCCCCGGCCACCGATCAGCAGACGGTGACCCCGCAGGCCCGCACCGCGTTGTGGGCGAGCCTGGTCGGCACCACGATCGAGTGGTACGACTTCTTCCTGTACGCCACCGCGGCGAGCCTGGTCTTCAACCAGGCGTTCTTCCCGGACCAGACCACGTTCGTCGGCACGATGCTGTCCTTCGCGACGTTCGCGGTCGGTTTCGTGGTGCGCCCGATCGGCGGCTTCGTGTTCGGCCATGTCGGGGACCGCATCGGGCGCAAGAAGACCCTGGCGCTGACCATGCTGCTGATGGGCGGGGCCACCGCGCTGATGGGTGTGCTGCCGACCGCTGCACAGATCGGCGTGCTGGCCCCGATCCTGTTGCTGCTCCTGCGCATCGTGCAGGGTTTCGCACTGGGCGGCGAGTGGGCCGGCGCGGTGCTGCTGGCCGTCGAACACGGGCCACCCCGCCGGCGCGGGCTGTTCGGCAGCATCCCCCAGGTCGGTCTGGCACTCGGACTCGCTTTGGGCACAGGTGTTTTCGCGCTTCTGCAGGTCGCGCTGCCCGACGACGCCTTCCTCACCTACGGCTGGCGCATCGCGTTCCTGTTCAGCATCGTGCTGGTGATCTTCGGCGTGGTGGTCCGACTGAAGGCCAGTGAGACACCGTCTTTCGAGAAGGTGCGGGACAGCGGCGACCGCTCGGCGGTGCCGGTGCGCGAGGTGTTCCGCCCGCCGATCCTGAAGTCGACGGTGCTGGGCATGCTGTCCCGCTGGGGCGAGGGGGCGGCGTTCAACACCTGGGGCGTCTTCGCGATCTCCTACGCCACCGGCACGCTCAAGCTGGAGAAGGTCCCGGTGCTGCTCGTCGTCACCGGGGCCGCGCTGCTGATGGCGGTGCTGCTGCCGGTGTCGGGACTGCTGACCGACCGGTACGGCGCCAAGCGGGTGTACACCGTCGGGATCGCGGCCTACGCGGTGTCTGTCTTCCCGGTGTTCGCGTTGTTCGGCACCGGGAACATCGCGCTCTACGCGGTCGCGATGGTCGTGGTCTTCGGCGTGGTCCATGCGCTGTTCTACGGCGCCCAGGGCACGCTGTACGCGTCGCTGTTCCCGGCGCGGATCCGCTACACCGGGCTGTCGACGGTCTACCAACTCTCCGGGGTGTACGCGTCGGGGCTGACCCCGCTGATCCTGACCGCGCTGATCGGCGTCGCCGGCGGTTCGCCCTGGCTTGCCTGTGGCTACCTGGTGGCCACGGCGGTGATCAGCGTCGTCGCGACCTCGCGGCTCAAGCCGGCACCGCTGCACACGCTGTAGCCCCACGACTGTGGGCCTTGTGCACGGTAATTCGGTGATTTGCGTGCACAACCCCCACAGTCGCATCACACCGGAGCGCCTGCCGCCCGCAACTTCGCGCGAACGCGCTCGACGATCACCTCCGGACGCTCGAGCATGGCGCTGCTCACCCGGATCACCCCCCAGTCGGCCGCTTCCAGCAGCGCCAAGCGGTCGATGTCCCACGCCCGCTGCCGCCGATCGGTCCAATGGTGCACACCGTCGTACTCGACGGCGACCTTCCATCGCCGCCAGCCCATGTCGACCCGGATCCGAAGCTCGGGGAACGCGATCTGTGTCTCCGGCCGCGGCAGCCCACCGCGGACCAGGATCAGCCGGACCCGGGTCTCCTGCGGCGACTCGGCGCCACCGTCGACCAGATCCAGCACTCGTCGCAGTCTCGTCGAACCGCGCGCCGCAGGATGTGCCGCGGCGACCACCGCGATCTCGGCGATGCCGACCCGAGTGGCGTTCAGCAGCGCGTCGAGGGTCGGGATCGCCCGGCGGGGCGTGCCGGTCGGCACGCAGGATCTCGGCGGGCGCGTCCGCGTCGAGCCACTTCGTGCCGAACACCGCTGCCGCGGACAGGCCGCACAACGGCGCTCCGGTGCACAGCCAGGCCGCCTCGGCGCGCACGCGCGCGGTGAGCTCGGCGTCTCGCGGGAGGTAGACGTCACCGGCCACCGTCGCCACAGCAACCGACGAATGTGGGCCTCGTGCACGCTTTTCGGGCCAAACCTGTGCATAGGGCCCACAGTGGGGACAACGAAAAAGCCCCGATGCGCCAAGCGCATCGGGGCTTTTCTCGTAAGGGGACTTAGAAGTCCATACCGCCCATGCCACCGGTCGGGTCGCCCGCAGGTGCGGACGCCTTCTCCGGCTTGTCGGCGACGACGGCCTCGGTGGTGAGGAACAGAGCCGCGATGGACGCTGCGTTCTGCAGCGCCGAGCGGGTGACCTTCACCGGGTCGGCGACGCCGGCCTTGAGCAGGTCCTCGTACTCGCCGGTCGCGGCGTTGAGGCCGTGACCCGCGGGCAGGTTGGAAACCTTCTCGGCGACGACACCGGGCTCCAGACCACCGTTGAAGGCGATCTGCTTGAGCGGAGCCGACAGCGCGACACGCACGATGTTGGCACCGGTGGCCTCGTCACCCGTCAGGCCGAGGTCGTCCAGCGCAGGAGCCGACTGCAGCAGAGCCACGCCACCACCGGCGACGATGCCCTCTTCGACGGCAGCCTTCGCGTTGCGGACGGCGTCCTCGATGCGGTGCTTGCGCTCCTTGAGCTCCACCTCGGTGGCAGCTCCGGCCTTGATCACCGCAACACCGCCGGCCAGCTTGGCCAGGCGCTCCTGCAGCTTCTCGCGGTCGTAGTCGGAGTCGCTGTTCTCGATCTCGGCGCGGATCTGAGCCACCCGGCCGGCGATGGCATCGGAGTCGCCCGAGCCCTCGACGATGGTGGTCTCGTCCTTGGTCACGACGACCTTGCGGGCCTGGCCCAGCAGCGAGACGTCGGCGGTCTCCAGGGACAGACCGACCTCTTCGCTGACGACCTGGCCACCGGTGAGGATCGCCATGTCCTGCAGCATCGCCTTGCGGCGGTCACCGAAGCCCGGGGCCTTGACGGCGACGGACTTGAAGGTGCCACGGATCTTGTTGACGACCAGGGTCGACAGGGCTTCGCCCTCGACGTCCTCGGCGATGATCAGCAGCGGCTTACCGGCCTGGATGACCTTCTCCAGCAGCGGCAGCAGGTCCTTGACGGTCGAGATCTTGGAGCTGACCAGCAGGATGTAGGGATCCTCCAGGACGGCTTCCTGACGCTCGGCGTCGGTCACGAAGTAGCCCGAGATGTAGCCCTTGTCGAAGCGCATGCCCTCGGTGAGCTCCAGCTGGAGACCGAAGGTGTTGCTCTCTTCGACGGTGATGACACCCTCGTTGCCGACCTTGTCCATCGCCTCGGCGATGAGCTCGCCGATCTGGGTGTCGCCGGCGGAGATCGCGGCGGTGGCAGCGATCTGCTCCTTGGTCTCGACCTCCTTGGCGGACTTCAGGAGGCTGCTGGTGACTGCTTCCACGGCCTTCTCGATGCCGCGCTTCAGGCCGAGCGGGTTGGCGCCGGCTGCGACGTTGCGCAGGCCTTCGCGAACCAGGGCCTGGGCCAGCACGGTGGCGGTGGTGGTGCCGTCGCCCGCGACGTCGTCGGTCTTCTTGGCGACCTCTTTGACCAGCTCAGCGCCGATCTTCTCGTACGGGTCCTCCAGCTCGATCTCCTTGGCGATGGACACGCCATCGTTGGTGATCGTGGGGGCGCCCCACTTCTTCTCCAGCACGACGTTGCGACCCTTGGGGCCCAACGTCACCTTTACGGCGTCTGCGAGGGCGTTGAGGCCCCGCTCGAGGCCGCGGCGGGCCTCTTCGTCATACGCAATTGTCTTGGCCATTGCGAAGTGTTTCCTCCGGATTGGGGATGCACGTCTTGTCGGTCGGAATCGATGCCCGCGACGGACGACCAGGGCTGTGCTCGCAGATGCGGCCCCGGCCTCACCGGCCCGACCTAGCACTCACTGGTCGCGAGTGCCAACTGCATTCTTAGCACTCGACCTGGGCGAGTGCAAGATTGGTCAGGGCCTCAAGCCGTCCTCGACCACCCGCATGACGCGCTCGGTGACGTCGCCGTCGAAGACCTGCGGCACCTTGCACACCACGAGTAGCGCCTTGACGACGGGGACGTCGACGTCGGCCCGTACGGTGCCTGCCTGTTGCGCGGCGGTCAGCAGTTCATCGAGCGTGGCCAGGAACGCCGCTTCGGCGCCCGGGGCGACCGCCTCCAGATCCAGCCCCTGGCCCACCAGTGCGTCGACCAGACCGTGGTCGACCGCGGCGCTGCGCACCATGTCCCGGAAGAACACGAACAGCGCCCGGCCGGGGCCTTCGACCGTCAGCAGGGTCTGCGCGTGGTCGACGATGCGGCGCACCCGGTGTTCGGCGACCGCGGCGATCAGCGCTTCCTTCGTCGGGAAGTGCCGATAGACCGTCCCGGCGCCGACACCGGCGCGGCGGGCGATCTCGTCGATCGGAACGGCCAGCCCTTCCGCGGCGAACGTGTCGTAGGCGACCTCGAGGACCCGTGCGCGGTTGCGCGCCGCGTCAGCCCGTAGGGGTCGGCTCACGATTTCTCTCCTGGCGAACACTAAGCGGGGCGCACGTTCCGTATAGTCGTCAACAACCGGGGCGATTGCCCCGCTTAGTCCACTATACGAGCTCAGGAGCACCCCATGACCGACTGGACCACCGCGGACATCCCCGACCAGACCGGACGCACCGCCGTGATCACCGGCGCGAACACCGGCCTGGGATTCGAGACCGCCAAGGCGCTCGCGGCGAAGGGCGCGCGGGTGGTGATCGCGGTCCGCAACACCGACAAGGGCGCCCAGGCCGCCGCGAAGATCACCGGCGACGTCGACGTCCAGGAGCTGGACCTGACGTCGCTGTCCTCGATCCGCACTGCCGCCGACGCGTTGAAGACCCGCTTCGAGCGCATCGACCTGCTCATCAACAACGCCGGCGTGATGACGACCCCGAAGGGCACCACCGCCGACGGCTTCGAGCTGCAGTTCGGCACCAACCACCTCGGCCATTTCGCATTCACCGGCCTGCTGCTCGACACGATCCTCGATGCCCCCGGTTCCCGCATCGTCACCGTCAGCAGCAACGGCCACAAGTTGGGCGGCGCGATCCACTGGGACGACCTGCAGTGGGAGCGCAGCTACAGCCGGATGGGCGCCTACTCCCAGTCCAAGCTCGCCAACCTCATGTTCACCTACGAACTCCAGCGGCGCCTGGCACCGCGGGGCAACACCATCGCGGTCGCCGCGCACCCGGGCACCTCCAGCACCGAGTTGGCCCGCAACCTGCCCGCCGTGCTGCTGCCTGCGCTGAACCGGACCGCACAGCTGCTCGCCCAGCCCGCCGACCGCGGCGCCCTGCCCACGCTGCGCGCGGCCACCGATCCCGGCGTGCTCGGCGGCCAGTACTACGGTCCCGACGGCATCGGCCAGCAGCGAGGCGCCCCCGTCGTGGTGGCCTCCAGTCCCCAGTCCTACGACATGGCCATGCAGCAGCGGCTGTGGCAAATCTCGGAAGAGTTGACGAAGGTGGCGTTCCCCGTCACAAGCAGCGTCTGACCGGGGCAGACTGGGCGGCATGTCGCTGGTCGTGCCGCCCTATCCCCCGCCGCGCTACACCGCCGACGCCCCGGAGGTCAGCGCGTGGCTCAAACGGGGCGACGAGCCGCCGGACTACGACGCGTTCGGTCACGTCCAGTACCGGTATCTGGCCAACCAGCAGGACACCGGCGGCGACTACGGCCTGTACCGCGTGCAGATCGCGCCGCGCGGCGGGGGCCCCGGCCCGCACTTCCACCGCGGCATGTCCGAGGCGTTCTTCGTGCTGTCGGGCACGCTGTCGCTCTACAACGGCACCGAGTGGGTCGACGGCCACGCCGACGACTTCCTCTACGTGCCGCCGGGCGGCATCCACGGCTTCCGCAACGAGGCCGACGAGCCGGCCTCGATCCTGATGCTGTTCGCGCCCGGCGCGCCCCGTGAGCACTACTTCGAAGGCCTCGCCCACCTGGGCGAGATGACCGACGAGGAACGCCGCGAGTGGTTCGTCAAGAACGACAACCATTTCGTCGAGTGACCGAGTCGTCCGGACACGCCGCGCCCGGACACGCTGCGGATATGCGATCGCGGAACCCCCTGGCCTAGACTGCATTCCGGTTCGCCGTCGCAGACGGCACAACGGTTTGGGAGGAGTCGTGGGTGCGGGCTGACGCAGCACCCACGTCCGGCGCCGCCGGGGTGCCCAGCACCCAGTCGTTGCGCAGCTGGCAGCGACGGGCTCTGGTGAAATACCTGACCGCCAAACCCCGGGATTTCCTGGCAGTGGCCACCCCGGGCGCAGGCAAAACGACCTTCGCGCTGCGCATCGTCGCCGAACTGCTCGCCGAGCGCACCGTCGAGGCCGTCACGATCGTGGTGCCCACCGAGCACCTCAAGATCCAGTGGGCCCAGGCCGCGGCCCGGCACGGCATCGCACTGGACCCGAAGTTCTCGAACTCGAACTCGCAGACGTCGTCGGAGTACCACGGCGTCGTCGTGACCTACGCCCAGGTCGCCAGCCACCCGACCCGGCACCGGGTGCGCACCGAGAACCGCAAGACGCTGGTGGTGTTCGACGAGATCCACCACGGCGGGGACGCCAAGAGCTGGGGCGACGCGATCCGGGAGGCGTTCGACGACGCGACCCGCCGGCTGGCACTGACCGGGACACCGTTCCGCAGCGACGACAGCGCGATCCCGTTCGTCACCTACGAGACCGGGCCCGACGGCTTCGCCCGCTCCAAGGCCGACCACATCTACGGCTACAGCGACGCGCTCGCCGACGGGGTGGTCCGGCCGGTGATGTTCATGGCCTACTCCGGTGAGGCCCGCTGGCGGGACAGCGCCGGCGACGAGCACGCCGCGCGCCTGGGCGAGCCGTTGACCGCCGAGCAGACCGCGCGCGCCTGGAAGGCGGCGCTGGACCCGAAGGGCGACTGGATGCCCGCGGTGATCGCGGCGGCCGACAAGCGGCTGCAGGGTCTGCGGCAACACGTGCCCGACGCCGGCGGCATGATCATCGCCACCGACCAGACCACGGCCCGCGCCTACGCGGACCTGCTCGTCAAGATCACCGGCGAGGTGCCCACGGTGGTGCTGTCGGACGACAAGAGCGCCTCGGACCGGATCTCGGAGTACTCGGCGGGCACGTCCCGGTGGCTGGTCGCGGTGCGCATGGTGTCCGAGGGCGTCGACGTGCCGCGGCTCGCGGTCGGGGTCTATGCGACCAGCGCGTCGACGCCGCTGTTCTTCGCCCAGGCCATCGGCCGGTTCGTCCGGTCGCGGCGGCCCGGCGAGACCGCCAGCATCTTCCTGCCGTCGGTGCCCAACCTGCTGCTGCTGGCCAGTGAGATGGAGGCGCAGCGCAACCACGTGCTGGGCAAGCCGCACCGTGAGCCGATGGAGGACCCGCTCGACGCCGAGCTGCGTGAGCAGAAACGCGACGAGCCGGGCGAGGAAGAGAACAAGGTCGAGTACCTCGGCGCCGACGCCGAACTCGACCAGGTGATCTTCGACGGGTCGTCGTTCGGCACGGCGACCCCGGCCGGCAGCGAGGAGGAGGCCGACTACCTCGGCATCCCAGGCCTGCTCGACGCGGCATCGATGCGAGACCTGCTGCGGCGCAGGCAGGAAGAGCAACTCACCAAGCGCTCCGAGGCCGGGGTGGTCGCCCCGAAGACCACCCACGGACAGTTGCGCGAGCTGCGCGCCGAGCTGAACACGCTGGTGTCGCTGGCCCACCACCGCACCGGCCGCCCGCACGGCTGGATCCACAACGAGCTGCGCCGCCGCTGCGGCGGCCCGCCGGTGGCTGCCGCGACCCGCGAGCAGTTGCAGGCCCGCATCGAAGCGATCCGGATCCTGCAGCGCGAGTTAACCGCATAGGCCCGGCGTCGTCGTTCCTGTCAATTTCATGACGGATCGCGCGAACCGCGGATACGCGGAGTTCAGCGGGTAGCGTCACCCCGGGGCGCGTCTTGCGTGGGGGTAACCATGTTCACAATCGAACAGTTCTCGCGAATGGTCGCCGCCGTGCACGCCGCGGCGGTGGAGCCCGACGGCTGGGACGACGCACTGTCGCTGGTCCGCGCCTCCTTCGGCGCGAACGCGGCCGGCCTGGTCCGCGGCCACGGAGCGCAGCGGGTGCTGCAGAACTGCGACTTCCTCGACGAAGCGGCGATGCGGGCCTACCGCGACTACTACCGGCAGTCCGACTACGTGCTGGCCGCGGTGGAGCGCAGCGCGGTGGGGCTGGCGCACAGTGGAGGGTCACTCGTCGCGCTCAAGCCCCGCTCGGAGTTCCATGTGGACTGGATCCGCCGGTATGCCCTCGACGACGGGTTCTTCGTCCGCCTCGCGGGCCCGCCGCGGCCGTACTCGTTCGCGGTGGCCGGTCCGCGGGGCGCCGGGCTGTTCGCCGGTCCGGACACCGTCAAGGTTCTCAACGCGTTCATCCCGCAGCTTCAGCGCGCCCTGTGCACGCAGCACACGGTCACCGGGCTGCGTGACCGCGCCGAACATCACGACCACCCGGCCGACGCGTTCTCCGCACCCGCGGCGGTCATCGCCCCAGACATGACGGTGGCCTATGTCAACCCCGCCGCGGAGTCGCTGCTGCGTTGCGGCACCGACGTTCTCGTCACATCGGGACGTATGCGGCTGTCTGCGCCCGCGGCCGACACCGAGCTGCGCCGCGCGGTCGCCTGCGCCGCGCGCGCCACCGGCGTCCGCACCGGCGACTCGCTGCGGGTGCCGCGCAGCGGCTCGCCCCACCCGCTCGTGGTCCACGTGCTGCCACTGCCGGACAACCAGGATTCCAGCGCGCTGGTCGTGGTCGTCGACCCGGACGCGCGTCCCGAACCCACCAAACAGCTTCTGCGCCGGGTGTTGTCGCTGACGGACTCGGAAGCCGAAGTGGCGCTTCGCATCGGCCGCGGTCTCGGGCTGTCCGCGATCGCCGACGAGCTGTCACTGTCGCTGGCCACGGTCAAGACGCACCTGCAGCACACCTACCAGAAGACCGACACGCACCGGCAGTCGGATCTGGTGCGCCTGATGCTCGCACTCATGCCATAGCGGCGATCATGCCCGCCGGGAAGGGCTGCAGCCCTTCGGATTCCGGATCGGGCCGATCAGAAACCACCGCTCTGCGCCAGGGCCTTTTGACGCGCTTGGCGGCTGCCCGGTGGAAGTGCCGGGGCGGCAGATGTTCCCCGCGGCGCAGACACTCGCGCAGAGTGACGGCGCACAGAGCCGCGACCGTCATCCCCTGCCCGTAGATCGGGCTGATGCTGCATACTGCCTCGCCGGTGACCAGAAGCCCGCGCGGCACCCGGTCCAGCTTGTCGTAGCGGCGCCACATACTGCCCGGAAAGCGGTGCAGTGCAACGTCTCCGAGCGGCTCGGCGGTCCGCAGCGCGCCGACGGCGTGCGGGGGCATCAGCTGTTCGGCGCAGCGGAACATCTCCGCGACGCTCGCCGGGGCCGCCGCGGCGTTGCTGCCCCGCGTGCCTACGAGCATGTTCCATTGGTCGTTCTCGCACCGCGACATGATGAATCCGAGCGGCCGGCTGCGGGTGAGCATGTCGAGGAACATCAGCTCGTGCAGCAGCCCGTCGGGGATCCGCACCGGCATGCTCACGTAGTTGGCGTGCACCGTCAGCCGCTCCTCGGGCGGGCGCCGGTAACCGAGACACTCGAGGAACGCCGGGGTACGGGAGCCGCGGCCGGTGGCGTCGACGACGAGATCGGCGGGCAGGTCCTGCGTTCCGCGCCCGCCCGCGGCCTGGACGCCCGTCACCACCTCGCCGCGCCACATCAGCGGACCGGCGTCGTGCCTGTCGAGCACGGCCACCCCGGGCAGCGTTCTGACCCGGCTGAGCACATGTCCTTCGACGAACGGCCGGCCGGCGAACAGGACCGCCGGTCCCGACAGGTCGGGCAGAGGCCCCAGCCTGGTGACGGGGCGGCCGCCGACGCGGGTGTACATCCGGGACAGGTCGCCGTCGGCCCACAGATGCGCCCCGGCGGCCACCATCTCCTCGGTGACACCGGGGAAGAGCTCCTCGACGATCTGCCCGCAGCGGGCAGGCACCATGTGCGGCTGCCGGCTCCGCGGCATTCCCCGTTGCGTGGTCGCGGCGGCGTCGAGCGCGTCGCGCTCCAGCACGGTCACGCGGTCGTAGAAGTCGGTGAGCACCCGGGCTGTCAAGAGCCCGCCGATGCCCGCACCGAGCACCACTGCGTGCCCACCCCTATGGGTCATGTCCCCATCAAGCGCTGCCGCCACCGGGAAATCCTCACCCGAACGGTTGAAGTTCCGGGGCCCGCTCTCAGCGCAGCAGCGCGATGACCTGCGCGATGTCCTCCAGCGCGGACGCACGTCCGGGCAGTTCGTCGAACACCGTCCAGTAGCTGATCCCGTAGTCGCGCTGACGGGCCATGAGTTGTTCGGCCATCTGCTCGTGGGTGCCGAGCAACACGAACGGCGAGTCCAGCAGCGTGGCCGGGTCGGCGTCCATCGCGTCGGCCAACTCGGCGGCGGTGCGTGCCCGATCGGTGGTCACCACGACCGCCTGGATCAGCGCGTTGAGTTCGATCTGGGCGAACCGCTCCCCCGCCGCGGCCCGCACGACGGCGATGCGGTCGGCGAGTCCCGGTCCGTCGAAGTGGCTGAACCGCACCCGGCTGGCGTCCCGGTTGTGCGAGATGCCCGCGAATCCCGCGATGTCGGCGACGCGCCCGGCGAGCTGCAGCACCCGGGTGCCGTTGCCGCCGATCAGGATCGGGACCGGCCCGGGCGGTGCAGGCACGACGTCGCTCGCCGCCGCGTGCACCCGGTAGTACTCGCCGTCGACGTCGACGGACCGGCCGTCGAGCAGGGCCTTGATCACGGCCACCGATTCGGCCAGCCGGGACACCCGGACGCCGCCGGCGTCGAAGCCCACGCCTGCCGCGTCGTACTCGGACTTCATGTGCCCGGCGCCGATGCCGAGTTCGAAGCGGCCGCCGCTGACCAGGGCGACACCCGCGCTCTCCCGGGCCGTCTCGACCGGATGACGGAAGTCGTTGTTGAGGACCAGCGTTCCGACCCGCAGCCGCGAGGTCACCGCGGCTGCGGCGGCGGCGCCGGAGAAGGGCGGCATCGGCCAGCCCAGATGATCGACGAAGGTGAGCACGTCGAACCCGGCCGCCTCGACCCGCTGCGCGAACTCCCGCGCCGCGGCGCCCTCCCGCGGCAGCCCGGTGGTCAGCCCGAACCGCATCTACAGCCCGAGCAGGCCCGGCAGGTCGGCCACCGAATCGATGACGTGGTTCGGCTGCATGGCGAATTCGTCTGCGGCCCACCGATCCAGCGTGTCCTGACGGAACTTCCCGGTGCGCACCAGCACGCCCGTCATGCCGACCACCTGTCCGGCCAGCACATCGTTGTTGAGGTCATCGCCGACCACATACATCTCGTCGGGGTCCACCCCGAGCCTGGCGGCCGCCGACAGGAATCCCTCCGGAGCGGGCTTGCCGACGGCGGTGGCCTTGCGACCGGAGGTCTTCTCCATCCCGATCAGGTACATGCCGGTGTCGATGCGCACGCCGTCGGCGGTGGTCCATGCGGTGCTGCGGTGCATCGCCACCACCGGCACGCCCTGGGCCATCCAGTCGTAGACCCAGGACAACGTCAGGTGGCTGTACTCCGGGCCCGCGCCGCCGAGCAGCACCACATCCGGCGTCTCGGGGGCGCGGGGGCCGGTGAACTCCCCCGAGTAGACGATGTCGATGCCGGGCATGTCCTCGGCGATCTGGCCGCTGTTGACCAGGAAGCACCGGGCGTCCGGGTAGCGGTCACGGACGTAGTCCGCGGTCAGCACCGCGGCGGTGATCACCTCGTCGGCGCGCACCGCCATGCCCGCGTCGGTGAGCAGGTCGGCGATCTGCGCGCGGGTCCTGGTGGTCGTGTTGGTCAGATACGCGCACGCGATCTGGTTGTCCGCCAACGTCTGCAGGGTCTCGGCCGCACCCGGGATCGGCTTCCACGACGTCACGAGTACGCCGTCGATGTCGAACAGAATTCCCCCGATGGCCATGGTGCGACAGTAAACCGCCTCCGTTGGCGCGCAACCGGAGACCCTTTCTAGCCGCGGGCCCACGAGGTCGCGGCGAGCCACGGCGAGGTCGCGGCGGCGATCGACCACGCGAGGTCGGCGGGCACGTCGACGACCTCGTAGCGCTTCACCCCCGCCGCGGTGGCGGCGACCAGGGTCGCCACCCCGGCCCGGCGCTGCCACAGCGACTGGCGCACCGTCCATCCGACGATGCCGGGCGCCGCCACGCAGTCGCGGCGCCGGGCCAGGCTGCCCGACCGCGACACCAACCAGCCGTCGCCTGAGCGGTGCCCCAGCGACCTGGCGCGGTCGTGGGCCAGGGCCGCGCAGACCGCGGTCAGGATCGCCGGGACCGCCCACGCCCACGCCGCGACGTCGGTCAGCACGGCCGCCACGGCCAGGGCCGCCGCGACGACGGCAGGCAACGCCATCGCCCTGGTCCAGCGCCGCCGGGTCGCCACCGGGCCGTGTGCCGTCAGCGGTCCGTGCACCGCGTCGGGCTGTTCGATCAAGTCGACCAGCACCGTCTCCGCGGTGCGGCGGGGACACGGCGGCAGCAGCTGGGAGGCCTCCCCGGCGCCTGCCACCCCGGTCATCACCGCGTCCAGCCGGGCGCCGCCGAACAGCCGGACCAGCAGGGGTTCGCGCAGCGTGCCGCCGCGCAGCCGGCGCATGTCGAAGGTGTGCTCACGCACCCGCACCAGCCCGTGCGACAGGTGCAGCACCTCGGCGTCGCGGCGCAGCACCAGGTTCCCGTAGGTCAGCAGCGACTGGGTCACCGACAACGCCACCGACGCGAGCACCACGGCCAGGACCACCGCCACAGCGGCACCGATCACGCCGAGGCGCTGGGCCACCCGCTCGCCCTCGGCGACGAACGCCGAATCCCGCACCGCGCCGAGCACCCCCGGTTGCGACACCACACCCAGCGCCGCGACGATCATCACCAGTCCGGCCGAGGTCAGCGGGCTGTACCGCAGCCACGACGGCTGCCACCGCGCGAGCAGCCGCGTCGGCTCCGCCTGGGTGACGGGCTCCAGCGACTCGGCCAGCAGCACCGCCCGCAGCCGGGCGACTTCGTCGGCGGGCACCGCGTCGAGCTCGAAATCGTTGTCGCCCCTGGCCTCCTGCCCGGTGCTGATCCGCAACACGGTCAGGCCCAGAAGGCGGTGTAGCAGCCGGGCGTCGGTGGACACCGAACGAATCCGGTTGCGCGGCACCGACAACACCGTGCGCTGCAATACCCCGGTGCGCAGCTGCACCTCCTCGGGCCCGATGCGGTACGCGGTGGTGAACCACCTGGCCAGGCCGTAGGCGACCACCAGCCCCACGCCTGCCACCGTCCACAGCGGATTGCCGGTGGCCGATCCGAGCACCAACGAGCCGATCAGAACCGGGATCTGGCGTGCCACCTCGTGCACCGGATGCACCAGCAGCATGCGCGGGCTCAGCCGCGACCACTCTGCATTCACGTGGCGTCCTCGGCGCCCAGCGCGGCGATGTCGGTTAGCCGGGCCACCACCCGGTCGGCGACCTCGGCGTCCAGCGCCACGATGCGCACCGCCCCGGCCGACGACGCCGTCGTCACGGTCACGTTCGCCAGACCGAAGATCCGGTCCAGCGGGCCGCGGTAGGTGTCGACGGTCTGCACCCGCGAGATCGGGGCGATCCGGCGTTCCTGCACCAGCCACCCCGACCGCGTGTACACCGCGGTCGAGTCGAGATCCCACCGGTGCACGCGGTACCGCCACAGCGGCGCGATGACCACCGAGACACCGGCGCCGACCACGGTGGCCGCGGCGAGCAGCAGGTGCAGCCAGGACAGCCGGCCGTCGACCGCGAACCACACCGCCTGCGCGATCGCGGCGATCGTCCACGGCACGGCGGCCCCGACCGCCCAGACAAGAGGCGCTTTCCGGCTCGGCGGGTGCGCCGGTTCGACCAGATGCACGCGGTCGAGACTAGACCGTAAGTTGAACGCCATGACCTCCAAATGGACCGCCGCAGACGTGCCCGACCAGTCCGGCCGGGTCGCCGTCGTCACCGGCGCCAACACCGGCATCGGTTACGAGACGGCCGCGGTGCTGGCGGGCAGGGGCGCCCGCGTCGTCATCGCGGTGCGCGACCTCGACAAGGGCCGCAAGGCCGTTGACGCGATCGCCCGGCTGCATCCGGGCGCCGACGTCACGGTCCAGGAACTCGACCTGTCGTCACTGGCCAGTGTCCGCGCCGGGGCCGACGCCCTGCGCGCCGCGTTCCCGCGCATCGACCTGCTGATCAACAACGCCGGGGTGATGTACCCGCCCAAGCAGGTCACCGCCGACGGCTTCGAGCTGCAGTTCGGCACCAACCATCTGGGCCCCTTCGCCTTCACCGGGCTGATGCTGGACACGCTGCTGGACGTGCCGGGCTCTCGCGTGGTGACCGTGGCCAGCATCGCGCACCGGAAGATGGCCGACATCCACTTCGACGACCTGCAGTGGGAGCGCAGCTACAACCGGGTCGCGGCCTACGGCCAGTCCAAGCTCGCCAACCTGATGTTCACCTACGAGCTGCAGCGCAGACTGGCCGCCGCGGGGGCGCCGACCATCGCCGTCGCCGCCCACCCGGGCCTCTCGAACACCGAACTGATGCGCCACATCCCCGGCTCCTCGCTGCCCGGCTTCAGCCGGCTGGCCGGGCTGGTGACCAACAGCCCCGCGGTCGGCGCGCTGGCCACCCTGCGCGCGGCCGCCGACCCCGAGGTGCAGGGCGGCCAGTACTACGGCCCGTCGGGCTTCCAGGAGATGATCGGCCACCCGGTGCTGGTGTCGTCGAACGCGAAGTCCCACAACCTCGACGTGCAGCAGCGGCTCTGGACGGTGTCCGAGGAGCTCACCGGCGTGAAGTACGACATCTGATGCGCTCGGTCGAGGAACACCGGCGCGCGGTCGCGTCGCTGATCACCACGCGACCCCCGGTCACCGTGCCGCTCGCCGACGCGCTCGGGCTGGTGCTGGCCGCCGACGTGGTGGCCCCGCTGTCGCTGCCCGGTTTCGACAACTCCGCGATGGACGGGTACGCGGTGGTCAGCGAGGAACTCGCCACGGCCAGCGACTCCACGCCGGTCCGGCTGCCGGTCACCGAGGACATCCCGGCCGGCCGCACCGACATCCCGACGCTGAAACCCGGCACCGCGCACCGCATCATGACCGGCGCGCCGCTGCCTGCCGGCGCCACGGCCGTCATCCCCGTGGAGGCCACCGACGGCGCCACCGACACCGTGACGATCCGCGCGAGCACCCGCCCCGGTCAGCACATCCGCCGCGCCGGCGAGGACGTCACCGCAGGCACGACGGTGCTGCAGACCGGTCAGCTGGTCACCCCGGCCGCGCTCGGCCTGGCCGCCGCGCTGGGCCTGGGTGAGTTGCCGGTGATCCCGCGGCAGCGGGTGCTGGTGGTGTCCACCGGCACCGAACTGGTCGCGGCGGGCCGCCGCTGCAGCCCGGGCAGATCTACGAGTCCAACGGCGTGATGCTGTCCGCCGCGGTCCGCGACGCCGGAGCCGAAGTGGTCGCCGCGCCGATGACCGGCGACGACGTCGACGCGTTCGTGGGCGTGCTGCGCAGCTACGCCGAGAGCGCCGACCTGATCCTGACCACGGGCGGGGTCAGCGCCGGCGCCTACGAGGTGGTCAAGGACGCGCTGACCGAGGGCGGGGTCGAGTTCACCAAGGTCGCGATGCAGCCGGGCATGCCCCAGGGCGCGGGCACGGTGTACGGCGTCCCGACGATCACGCTGCCCGGCAACCCGGTCAGCGCGCTGGTGTCGTTCGAGGTGTTCGTGCGTCCTGCGCTGCGCACCGCGATGGGCCTGCCCGACGCCGAGCGGCCGCGCCGCACCGCGATGCTCACCGAGGACCTGGTGTCCCCGCGCGGCAAGCGCCAGTTCCGGCGCGGCGTGTTCGACCCAGCCACCGACACCGTGACCGGTTACGGGCCGCCTGCGTCGCATCACCTGCGCTGGCTGGCGTCGGCGAACTGTCTGCTGGAGCTCGACGAGGACACCGCCGAGGTGGCCGCGGGCTCCCGCGTTCAGGTGTGGGACCTGCGTTAGCCCTCGGGACCGTACAATCGCCCCCACGATGGCCCGACGCCCCGACCTCCAGACAGGACCAGCGCGCCTGGCGGCCCTGGTTCGCACCACTGTTCCGCCGATGCACCCCGCAGGCCTGCCGTTCGTCGGCGCCAGCCTCGCGGTCGCATTGGCCGGGCGCCGAACCCGCTGGCTGCGCAACGCCGGGGTCGCGTCCGCCGCGGCCAACGCGGCGTTCTTCCGGCATCCGCCGCGCACCCCGGCCCGCCCCGGCGTCGTCGTCGCCCCCGCCGACGGGCTCATCTGCCTGATCGAGGACGAGGTCCCGCCGAGCGAACTGGGACTCCCGGCGACACCTTTGCCACGCATCAGCATCTTCCTGTCGCTGTTCGACGCGCACGTGCAGCGCGCGCCGCTGGCCGGCGAGGTGGTCGCGGTGCGGCACCGACCCGGGCGGTTCGGGTCCGCCGAACTGGCCGCGGCCAGCGCCGACAACGAACGCAACAGCGTGGTGATCCGCAGCCCGGAGGGCGACGAGGTGATCGCGGTGCAGATCGCGGGTCTGCTGGCCCGGCGCATCGTGTGCGAGGTCCGGCCCGGCGACAAGGTCGGCCTCGGCGACACCTACGGGCTGATCCGCTACGGCTCCCGGCTGGACACCTACCTGCCTGCGGGCTCGAACATCCTGGTCAGCGTCGGCCAGCGCGCGGTCGCCGGCGAGACCGTGCTGGCCGAGCTGTCCCGATGAGGCCACGCATCAACAGATCCGTCGTCGGCGTGCGCATCCTGCCGAGCGCGATGACGGTGGCCGCGATCTGCCTGGGGCTGAGCGCGGTGAAGTTCGCGCTCGACGGCCGGCCGACCGAGGCGATGGCGTTCCTGGCGATCGCGGCGATCCTCGACGCGCTGGACGGCCGCACCGCCCGCGCGCTGAACGCGACCTCGCGGATGGGCGAGGAGATCGACTCGCTGGCCGACGCGGTGAACTTCGGCGTGGCACCGGCGTTCATCGTCTACGCCACCCTGCTGTCGACCTCGCGCATCGGCTGGATCGTGGTGCTGTTGTACGCGGTGTGCATCGTGCTGCGGCTGGCACGCTTCAACGCGATGCTCGACGTCGACGAGCCCGCGTACCAGAAGAAGTACTTCGTCGGCATGCCCGCCCCGGCGGGCGCGATCGGCGCGATCGGGCCGCTGGCGGCCAAGATGCAGTTCGGGGACGGCTGGTGGACCTCCGAGCCCGCCGTGGTGATCTGGATGATCGGCATCTCGCTGCTGGTGGTCAGCACGCTGCCGATGCGCAAGATCCACACGTTCTCGGTGCCGCCGAACATGGTGGCGCCGCTGCTGGCACTGCTGGCCTTCGGGGTGGCGGCGTCGATCCTGTACGGCTACATCGTGATCCTGGTGATCATCGTGGCCTATTTCCTGCACATCCCGTTCGCGATCCGCACCCGCCGATTCCTGGCGGCGCACCCCGAGGTCTGGGACGACAAGCCACGCCAGCAGCGTGCGGCGCGGCGGGCGATCCGGCGGACCCAGCCGCACCGGCGTTCGACGCTGCGCCTCGGTCTGCGCAGGCCGCCGAGAGGCTGACGTGTCCGAATCGCACCAGTCCCCCGAAGTCCGGCAGTCGCGCGTACACCTGACACTGACCGCGAGGCTGAACACCTCGGCGCTGGACTCGCGCCGCGGCGTGGTCCGGCTCCACCCCGAAGCCATTGCCGCGCTGGGCATCAGGGAGTGGGATGCGGTGTCGCTGACCGGGTCGCGCACCACCGCCGCGGTCGTCGGGATCGCCCCGCCGGGCACGCCGACCGGCACCGCGCTGCTCGACGACGTGACGCTGTCCAACGCGGGCCTGCGGGAGGACGCGTCGGTGCTCGTCGCCCCGGTCGCCGTGCAAGGGGCCCGATGCGTGACGCTGCGCGGCTCGCAGCTGGCCACCAGGTCGGTCTCGTCGGCCACGCTGCGACAGGCCCTGCTCGGCAAGGTGATGACGGTGGGCGACACGGTGTCGCTGCTCCCGCGCGATCTCGGGCCGGGCACCTCCACGTCACAGGCCAGCGCGGCGCTGGCGTCCTCGGTCGGGATCACCTGGACCTCGGAGCTGCTGACCGTCACGTCCGTCGACCCCGCCGGACCCGTGAGCGTGCAACCCAATTCGCAGGTGGAATGGGCGGACGCGGCGACGTCGCCGGCACCGCAGGCCGGCAGCGCCCCGACCGGGGCGACCGTCGTCGCCCCGTCGGAGGCGCCCACGGTCGGCTACGACGACCTGAAGGGCTCGCATGCGCAGGCCGCCGCCTCACCGACTGGCTCAAGCTCGCCCTCGATCAACCTGAACTGCTCCGAAAGCTCGGCGCCACCGCGAATCTGGGCGTGCTGGTGTCGGGCCCGGCCGGGGTGGGCAAGGCGACCCTGGTCCGCACCGTCTGCGCGGGACGCCGATTGGTCGAACTCGACGGACCCGAGGCCGGATCGCTGCGCGCCGAGGACCGGTTGGCCAAGGTGTCCTCGGCGGTCGCCGCCGTCCGCGACGGCGGCGGGGTGCTGCTGGTCACCGACGTGGACGCGTTGCTCCCGGTGCCCGTGGAGCCGGTCGCCACGCTGATCCTGACCGAACTGCGTTCAGCGGTCGCCACTCCGGGCGTCGTGTTCGTGGCCACCACGGCGCTGCCGGACAACGTCGACCCGCGGCTGCGCAGCCCTGACCTGTGCGACCGCGAGCTCGGGTTGACGCTGCCCGACGGCGCGGTGCGCGGCCAGCTGCTCGAGGTGCTGCTGCGCAACGTGCCCGCGAAAGATCTCGATATCGACGAGATTGCCGAGCGCACACCGGGATTCGTGGTGGCCGACCTCGCCGCGCTGGTGCGCGAGGCCGCGCTGCGGGCCGCCGCGCGGGCCAGCGAGACCGGCGAGACGCCGGCACTGGCGCAGGACGACCTGGTCGGCGCGCTCGGGGTGATCCGGCCGCTGTCCCGCTCGGCCACCGAGGAGGTGTCCGTCGGCTCGGTGACCCTCGAGGACGTCGGCGACATGGCCGAGACCAAGCAGGCGCTGACCGAGGCGGTGCTGTGGCCACTGCAGCACCCGGAGACGTTCCAGCGACTCGGGGTGGAACCGCCGCGTGGCGTGCTGCTCTACGGGCCACCCGGCTGCGGCAAGACGTTCGTGGTGCGGGCGCTGGCTAGCTCGGGACGGTTGAGCGTGCATGCGGTCAAAGGCGCAGAGCTGATGGACAAGTGGGTGGGCTCGTCGGAGAAGGCGGTCCGCGAACTGTTCCAGCGGGCCCGCGACTCGGCGCCGTCGCTGGTGTTCCTCGACGAGATCGACGCGCTGGCCCCGCGCCGCGGCCAGAGTTTCGACTCCGGCGTCACCGATCGCGTGGTGGCCGCGATGCTGACCGAACTCGACGGCATCGAGCCGCTGCGCGACGTGGTCGTGCTGGGCGCGACCAACCGCCCGGACCTGATCGACCCGGCGCTGCTGCGACCCGGCCGGCTGGAGCGGCTGGTGTTCGTCGAGCCCCCGGACGCCGAGGCCCGCACCCAGATCCTGAAGACCGCGGGCAAGTCCGTGCCGCTGGCCGACGACGTCGACCTGGAGACGCTGGCCGGCGACCTCGACGGGTACAGCGCCGCGGACTGCGTGGCCCTGCTGCGGGAGGCGGCCCTGACCGCGATGCGCCGTTCGATCGACGCGGCCGACGTCACCGCGGCCGACGTCGCGGCGGCCCGGCAGGCGGTGCGGCCGTCGTTGGACCCCGCGCAGGTGGAGTCGTTGCGGCAATTCGCCGAATCCCGCTGACCCTGCGCCGAGAGTGCGCTGAGATCGCGCCTTCGGGCGTTTCGGCGATCTGTGCGCACTCTCGCGAGCGGAACAAATCTTGACAGTGACTAGTTGTCGTGGAATCGTCTGAACTAGTCAGTGTCAAGTTGGGGAGGGACCATGAGCTCCACCGTCACACCGGCCGTCCGCGCCGGGGACCGCGACCGCGACATCACCGCCCACTTGCTCGGCCAGGCGCTGGCCCAGGGGTATCTGGACGTCACCGAGTACGACGCCCGGTTGCAGGCGGTCTACGACGCCCATACCGAGCCTGACCTGGGCCGACTCACCGCGGACCTGCCAGCGGCCGAGCTGCGCCGCAACGGCCCGCAGCGGACGGCGGCCCGTCGTGCCGTCGCCCGCCGCAGCGTCCACCTGCACGTGGCGGGCTATCTCGCGATGGTCGTCATCGTGCTCACCGTGTGGCTGGCCGTCGGGCTGACCGCGGGCTCCTGGTACTTCTGGCCGGTGTGGCCGATCCTCGGAGCCGGCATCGGACTGCTCGCGCACACCCTGCCGGTTCGGTACGCGTTCGGCCCGTGCCCGGGCTGGCGTCCCGGGAGCTAGGCCGGGTCGCCATACTCGTCGAACCAGTACGCGAGTTTGCCGCGGCGGCTGACCGCCCGCAGCCGGCGCTCGGCCAGGTCGCGCGTCACCGACGTCGTCACGATCAGCAGCTCGTCTCCGGCCTGCAGCCGCGTCACGGGTTGCGGCACGAACGGCTGGCCGGCCCGGATGATCAGCGTGATGACGCTCGGGTCGGGCAGCCGCAGCTCGAGCACCGTCACGTTGTGCAGACGCGACCCCGGCAGCACCGTCATCGTCAACAGCTCGGCGCCGAGCACGTCCAGCGGCGCGGCGTCCACCTGGATCTCGCGGGTGGTGTCGCGCGGGATCAGGTTCAGCCACTCGGCCACCAGCCGCAGGCTCGGCCCCTGGATCACCGTGTAGAGCACCACGAGGATGAACACGATGTGCAGCAGCCGCCAGCTGTCCTGCACCCCCGCCACGATCGGGTACGTGCACAGCACGATCGGCACGGCGCCGCGCAGACCCGCCCAGGACAGGAACAACCGCTCCCGCCACGGCACCCGAAAGCCGATGAGCGACAAGAAGACCGACAGCGGCCGCGCCAGCAGCAGCAGCACCAGCCCCGCCACGAACGCCGGCACCACCTCCTCGAGAAGCTGATCCGGCGACACCAGCAGCCCGAGGATGACGAACACCCCGATCTGGGCCAGCCAGCCGGCCCCTCGGCGAACGACCGCGTCGCCGACCGGTGCGGCAGACCCGAGTTCGCCAGCACCACCCCGGCCACGTAGGCGGCCAGGAACCCACTGCCGTGCGCGGAACCGGCCGCGGCGAACGCCAGCATGCCGAGGCCGAACGTGGCCAGCGGGTACAGCCCGGCCGCAGGCAATGCGATACGGCGCAGGGTGATCGCACCGAGGACACCGCAGCCGAGCCCGAGCACCACGCCGACCCCGAGCTCGTAGAACAGCGTGCCCGCGACCGCCAACGGGTTCAATTCCATCGGCGTCACGCTGAACAACACCACCAGGATCACCGCGGGCGCGTCGTTGAAGCCCGACTCGGCCTCGAGCAGGCCGCTCAGCCTGCGCGGCAACGGCACCACCCGCAGCACCGAGAACACCGCGGCCGCATCGGTACTGGAGACCACCGCGCCCAGCAGCAGCGCCAGCTGCCAGTCCATCCCGAGCAACCAGTGCACGGCCGTCGCGGTGATCAGCGTGCTCACGCCGACACCGACGGTAGCCAGCACGCCCGCGGGCGCGAGCACCTTGCGGATGTCGCTGAATCGGGTTGTCAGACCGCCCTCGACCAGGATCACCGCCAGCGCGGCAGTGCCCAGATCCTGCGCCAGCTGGGCGTTGTCGAAGACCAGGCCGACCTCGCCAAGCAGCACGCCGACGCCGAGGAACAGCAATAGGCTGGGCAGGCCGATCCCTGTGGCCAGCCTCGTGGCGGCGATGCTGGCCAGGAGCACGAGGCCCCCGACCAGCAGCGCCACGTAGAGCTGGTACAGGGTCACCGGACACAGTAAATCAGGACAGCGGTCGCCGGACCGGGCGTAAGGAGGGTCGATGCGGATCGCGATCGCGGGTGCCGGCGCCGTCGGCCGGTCCGTCGCGCAGGAGCTGGTCGACTACGGCCACAAGGTGCTGCTCATCGAGAAGGAGATCGACCGCTACGTGCCCGCGACGGTGCCCGGCGCCGAGTGGCTGTGGGCCGACGCGTGTGAGGTGTCCTCGCTGGAGGAGGCCGAGGTGCAGGACTGCGACGTGACGATCGCGGCCACCGGCGACGACAAGGCCAACCTCGCGCTGGCATTGCTCGCCAAGTCCGAGTTCGGCGTGGCCCGGGTGGTCGCCCGGATCAACGACGCCCGCAACGAATGGCTGTTCACCGAGGCATGGGGGGTGGACGTCGCGGTGTCGACGCCGCTGGCCCTGGTGGCGGCGGTCGAGGGCGCCATCGACGTCGGCCACCTGGTCCGGCTGATGTCACTCGGCAGGGGCGCGCGTGACGATCTCGGGCAGCGCGCCACGAATGTCACGAAGTTCACCCTGCCCGCGGACAGCCCGCTGGTGGCGCGGCGCGTACGCGACCTGGCGATGCCCGCGGACAGCGCGCTGGTCACGCTGACGCGCGGAAACCGCCTGCTCATCCCGGAACCGCAGCACATCCTGGAGGCCGGGGACGAGTTGCTCTTCGTCTCCGCGGCCGGGGTGGAGGAGCACATCAAAGCACTGGTGCGGGGCACCCGTAGACTGGAGTGACTCCAAAGTCAGTACGGCTGACACCTTTGTCCACCTGCCCGACGGTAAGCCCGCCCGACAGCGTGCCGCCCACGACGAGACGGAGCCATGCTCGCCATCCTCGCTGCCCATGCAGCCGCCGCCTTGCTGGCGCCCCTCCTTGTGTACCGCTGGGGCCGGACGGCGTTCTATCCGTTGGCGCTGGTGCCGGCCGCGTCGCTGGTCTGGGTGGTGTTGAACTGGCCGGCCGACGGACAGTCCCGCACGGTCGACGTGCCGTGGGTGCCCGAGCTGTCGATGGACATCACCCTCCGCTTCGACGCGCTCGCCGCGATCATGAGCGTGCTGGTGCTGGCGATCGGCGCCCTCGTCCTCTTCTACTGCGCGGACTACTTCCGCCACCACGACGGCCGCATCGAGAAACGGCTGCCCAGCTTCGCCGCCGAACTGGTGGCGTTCTCCGGAGCCATGTTCGGGCTGGTCACCAGCGACAACATGCTGGTGCTGTACGTGTTCTGGGAGATCACGACCGTCCTGTCGTTCCTGCTGGTCGGCCACTACGCCGAGCGTGCGACCAGCCGCCGGGCCGCGACGCAGGCGCTGCTGGTGACCACGTTCGGCGGGCTGGCGATGCTGGTCGGCATCATCGTGCTGGGCAACCTGGCCGGAACGTTCCTGCTCTCGGAGCTGATCGCGAATCCGCCGTCGGGTCTGGCCGCGTCGGTGGGCGTGGTGCTGATCCTGATCGGCGCACTGTCCAAGTCGGCGATCGTGCCGCTGCACTTCTGGCTGCCGGGCGCCATGGCCGCGCCGACGCCGGTCAGCGCGTACCTGCACGCCGCCGCGATGGTCAAGGCCGGCGTCTACCTCATCGCCCGGATGACGCCCGGCTTCGCCGACAGCCCGGAATGGCGGCCCACGGTCGTCGGCCTCGGTCTGCTCACGATGCTGCTGGCGGGCTGGCGCGCGATCCGCGAGTACGACCTCAAACTCATCCTGGCGTTCGGCACCGTCAGCCAGCTCGGCCTGATCACCGTCATGGTCGGGACCGGCGGCAGCGAGATGATGCTGGCCGGGCTGGCCATGCTGTGCGCGCACGCGATGTTCAAGGCGGCGCTGTTCATGGTCGTCGGCGTCATCGACCACGCCACCGGCACCCGCGACATCCGCAGGCTGGCCTGGCTCGGCAACCGCAGCAAGTCGCTGCTGATCATCGGCTGCACGGCCGCGGCCAGCATGGCGGCGCTGCCGCCGTTCTTCGGCTTCATCGCCAAGGAGGCCGACTTCGAGACGGTGCTGCACAGCCCGTATCTGGGGGCGGCGTCCCCGTTCGTGCTCGCCGGCATCGTGCTGGGCTCGGTGCTGACCACGGTGTACAGCCTGCGCTTCGTGTTCGGCGCGTTCGGCCGCAAAGGTCTGCCCAAGCCCAGCACCCGCGTCGAGGAGATGCACCGCCCCGAGCTCGGCTTCCTGCTCCCGCCCGCCGTGCTGGCCGCAGCCGGTCTGTTCTTCGGCTTGTACCCGAAGCCACTGGACAACGTGCTCACCGATTACAGCGACACCGTGCCCGACCCGGCCGGCTACGACGGCGGCTACCACCTCGCGTTGTGGCACGGCGTGAACCTGCCGCTGGTGCTGTCGGCGTTGGTGCTGGCGGCCGGTACCGGCGTCTACTTCGGGCGCAAGCGTCTGCGCCGCGCACGCGCGGACTTCGTGCCCCTGGGCAACGCCGACCGCATCTACGACGCGGTGATCCGCGGCGCCGACGTGCTCTCGGTGCGGCTGACCGCGCTGACCCAGCGCGGATTGCTGCCGCAGACCCAGTCGTTCATCCTGATCACCCTGGTGCTGCTCCCGCTCGGCGTGCTGGCGCTGGGTGCCCGCGACCAGCCGCACTTCGAGCTGTGGGACTCCCCGCCGCAGGTGGTGGCCGGTTTGCTGATGGTCGCCGCGGCGCTAGCGGCCGTGGTCATGCGCAACCGACTCGCCGCGGTGCTGCTCGTCGGTGTCACCGGCTACGGCTGCGGGGCCATCTTCGCCTTCCACGGCGCGCCGGACCTCGCGTTGACGCAGTTCCTGGTGGAGACGCTGACGCTGGTCGCGTTCGTGCTGGTCCTGCGGACCCTGCCCGCCGAGACCAGCCGGGCCGAGAACACCCGCTACCGGCTGCCGCGGGCCGCGCTCGCGATCGCGGTCGGCGCGGCGGTCACCACCCTGGCGGCGTTCGCGATGGCCGCGCGCACCGGCCGGCCGATCGCCGACCTGTTGCCCGAAGCCGCCTACGTGATGGGGCACGGCGCCAACACCGTCAACGTCATCCTGGTCGACATCCGCGCCTGGGACACCATGGGCGAGGTCTCGGTGCTGCTCGTCGCCGCCACCGGCGTCGCGTCGATGGTGTTCCGCAGCAGGCGCTTCGGTACCGCGCCGCGGGTCTCCGACGCAGGTCAGCCCGATATCGGCCAGCTGCCCGCCTCGTTCAACACCAGCCCGGCCGCCGGCGACATCACCTGGCTGCGCGGCAGCGAGCTGCGCGACCCGCGGAACCGGTCGCTGGTCCTGGAGGTCGCCACCCGGCTGATCTTCCCGGTGATGATGGTGCTGTCGTTGTACTTCTTCTTCGCCGGCCACAACGTGCCCGGCGGCGGGTTCGCCGGCGGCCTGATCGGCCTGGCCCTGGTGCTGCGGTACCTGGCCGGTGGGCGTTACGAGCTCGGCGAGACGCTGCCGCTCGACGCGGGCAAGGTGCTCGGCGCCGGCTTGGCGCTGGCCGCCGGTACCGCCGCCGCGTCGTTGCTGGTCGGCGCGCCGGTGCTGTCCTCGGCGGTGATCGAGTTCGAGCTCCCGGTACTGGGGACCGTCAAGTTCGTCACGGCACTGTTCTTCGACCTGGGCGTGTACCTGATCGTGGTCGGTCTGGTGCTCGACGTGCTGCGCAGCCTCGGGGCGCGCATCGACGTCGAACTGAGTGAACAGCTCCGCCAGCAGACCGGCCGGACGGCGAGGCAGCGATGATCACCTATCTCGTCCCTCTCATCCTGATCGGCGTGCTCAGCAGCGCCGGGGTGTACCTGCTCCTGGAACGCAACCTGACCCGGATGCTGTTGGGCCTGTTGCTGATCAGCAACGCGATCAACCTGCTGATCCTCAACGCCGGCGGCCCGTCGGGCAATCCGCCGGTCCGCGGCCGCACCAGTGGCAATGACACGACCACCGCGGATCCGTTGGCGCAGGGCATGATCCTGACCGCGATCGTGATCACCATGGGGGTGGCGGCCTTCGTGCTGGCCCTGACCTACCGCTCGTATCGCATCAACACCATCGAGGAGGTCAGCAACGACCCCGAGGACACCAGGGTGTCGCAGCTGTCCGGCAAGGAGGACGACGAAATCGACGAGCTGAAGCCGAACGTCTCCCGGGACACCGATCTGCCCGACGAACTCGACGCACTTCCCGGTTACGAGGGGTCCCGATGATCAGCTCGCAGTTCGCGCCGGTGCTGACACCGCTGCCCGTGCTCATCCCGATGCTCGGGGCGGCCGCCACGCTGATCGCCGGCGGCCGCGCCTGCAGCGCACGATCGTGGTGTCCGGGCTGGCGGCGGTCGTCGCCGTGTCGGCCGCGTTGCTCTACCTCGCCGACCGCGACGGGACGATCGCGCTGCAGGTCGGCGGCTGGGGCCCCACCGAGGCGGGCATGGGTCCGCTGGGCGTGACGCTGGTGGTCGACCGGCTGTCGTCGCTGATGCTCGTCGTGTCCTCGATCGTGCTGCTCGCCGTCGTCTATTACGCCATCGGCCAGGGCATCCGCGACGGCGATGAGCGCCAACCGGTCTCGATCTTCCTGCCGACCTATCTGGTGCTGTCGGCCGGCGTGTTCATGGCGTTCCTGGCCGGCGACCTGTTCAACCTGTTCGTCGGGTTCGAGGTACTGCTCACCGCGAGTTTCGTGCTGCTGACCATCGGCGCCAGCAAGGAACGGGTGCGGGCGGGCATCTCGTACGTGATGGTGTCGATGGTGTCGTCGCTGGTGTTCCTGTTCGGCATCGCGCTGGTATACGCGACCACCGGGACGCTGAACCTCGCCGAGATCGCGGTCCGCCTCGACGACGTGCCCGAAGGCACCCGGATGGCGTTGTTCGCCGTCCTGCTGGTCGCGTTCGGCATCAAGGCCGCGGTGTTCCCGCTGTCGGCGTGGCTGCCCGACTCCTACCCCACCGCGCCGGCGCCGGTCACCGCGGTGTTCGCCGGCCTGCTGACCAAGGTCGGTGTGTACGCGATCATCCGCGCACACTCGCTGCTGTTCCCCGGCGGCGGCATGGACCGCGTGCTGATGGTCGCCGGGCTGCTGACGATGATCATCGGCATCTTCGGCGCGATCGCGCAGAGCGACATCAAGCGACTGCTGTCCTTCACGCTGGTCAGTCACATCGGCTACATGGTCTTCGGGATCGCCCTGTCGACCGAGCTCGGGATGGCCGGGGCGATCTACTACGTGGCGCACCACATCCTGGTGCAGACGACCCTGTTCCTGGTCGTCGGCCTCATCGAGCGGCAGGCGGGCGCGTCGACCATGGAGCGGCTCGGCGGCCTGGCCGCGGCGAGTCCGCTGCTGGCGTTCGTGTTCGTCGTGCCCGCGCTCAACCTCGGTGGGATCCCGCCGTTCTCGGGGTTCATCGGGAAGGTCGCGCTGCTGGAGGCGGGTGCGGAATCCGGGTCGGTGCTGGCCTGGATCCTGGTCGCGGGCAGTGTCGTGACAAGCCTGCTGACCCTCTACGTGGTGGCCCGGGTGTGGACGAAGGCGTTCTGGCGCTCCCGCAAGGACGCCCCCGAGGGGCACCTGTCGGGTCCTGCGCCGGCGGCGCTGCTGGACAACACCGAAGAGACCATGGACATCGAGCTGGCAGACCGGGACGACGTCGGCCGGATGCCCGTCGGGATGCTGGCGCCGACCGGAGCGCTGATCGTCGTCGGTCTGCTGCTCACGGTGCTGGCCGGACCGATCTTCGCGTTCAGCGACCGGGCGGCCAGTGAAGTGCTCGACCGCGGCCAGTACATCAGCGCGGTCCTCGGGGGGCAGCCGTGAGAACACTGACGCTGCGCGTCTGGATCGTGTGCTGGCTGATCCTGGTGTGGGTCCTGTTGTGGGGCAACATCTCCGCGGCCAACATCCTGTCCGGACTGGCGGTCGCGCTGGTGATCACGCTGCTGCTGCCGCTGCCGCCGGTCCCCGTGGAGGGCCGGTTCCATCCGCTGTCGGTGCTGAAGCTCGTCGCCACCGTGACGGGCTGGCTGATCGTGTCGTCCTTCCAGGTGGCCGCGTTGGCGGTCAAACCGGGACCACCGCCGCTGACCGCGGTGCTGCGGGCCCACCTGCACGTCAAGTCCGATCTCGTGCTGGCCCTGGCGGTCAACATCTTGAACCTGACGCCGGGCAACATCGTGCTCGAGATCGACCAGGCCCGCCGGTTGATCTACGTGCACGTGCTCGACGTCGGATCCGACCGGACGGTCAACCGCTTCTATCAGCAGGTGGACAAACTGGAGAAGCTTCTGGTGGCGTCCTTCGAACGGGACGCGGACTGGCGCCCCTCGGCGGAGAAGGAGGTGGACCCCGCATGATGTACGTCTGGGCCGCGGCTGGGACGATGCTGTCGCTGGCCGCCCTCACCACCATGTTCCGCATGCTGCTCGGTCCGACCACGCTGGACCGGCTCGTCGCCCTCGACACCCTGGTCGCGGTCACGATGTGCGCCATCGGCACCTGGGCGGCCTACAGCCTGGACACCACCGTCACCTACAGCCTGACCGCGCTGGCACTGATCACGTTCGTCGGTTCGGTGAGCGTCGCGAGGTTCCGCGTGCCGGACGTCGCCGATCCGGCGGACAAGGGGTCTGCCCGATGACCGTCTCCGACATCGTCGCCTCCGTGCTGATCCTCGGCGGCTCCGCACTGGCGTTGACCGCGGCCATCGGCGTGGTCCGGTTCCCGGACACGCTGTCGCGGATGCACGCCGCCACCAAGCCTCAGGTGCTCGGCCTGCTGCTGGTGCTGGCGGGGGCCGCCATCCGGCTGCGCGGCAACGTCGACGTCGGCATGCTGATCCTCACCGGGATGTTCACGATCATCACCGCACCCGTGATCGCCAACCGGGTGGGCCAACTCGCTTACCGGGAGCAGAACATCCGCGACGATCTGCTGACCAGGGACGAGATGCATGATTTCGTGGCCGAACGGGAATCCGGCGGCCATGACAGTCCTGGACGGTGACCCCGGGGCGCTCGACGCCGGGCTGACGCCGCTGCGCGCCGCGCGGGCCCGCGCGGATGAGGCGGCGGCCCACCGTCCGCTGTTCACCGACCCCTACTCGCAGATGTTCGTCGACGCCGACGGATCCGACGGGATGCCGCCGTCGCCGTGGGTCACCGATTACGTTGCGGCACGGACGAAATGGTTCGACGACTTCTTCCTGGCCTCAAGCTCGGCGGGGGTGTCGCAGGTGGTGATCCTCGGCTCCGGCCTCGACGCCCGCGCGTTCCGGTTGCCGTGGCTCAGTGACACCGTGATCTACGAGGTGGAGCAGCCCGAACTGCTGGACTTCAAACAGCGGGTGCTGAATCAGGTCGGCGCCGAGCCCGCCGCCCGGCACGTTTTGGTGGGCGCCGACGTCCGTGACGACTGGCCGCGGGCGCTGATCGCGGCGGGGTTCCTGCCCGACCAGCCGACGGTGTGGGCGGTCGAGGGCCTGCTCCCCCGCCTGCCCGCCGATCAGCAGGAGGAACTGCTCGGCAGGGTCGACCTGTACAGCGCGCGGGGCAGCAGGATCGGCATGGAGGCCGACAGCGGCGGCCCCGACCACGACTGCTGGCTGTGCGCGCGGATGTGGGAGACGAACACGACGACCACCGCGGACCTGATGCAGCGGTATCACCGCACCCTGCCGGCAGAGGCGGACGAGCTGACCGCGCGAAGCGTGTTCCTCGACGGCCGGAAACTCTGAGCCCTCACTCCGAGAGCTGGAACTCCACCATCGCCGTCACGGTGTCGACGGCCTCCGACAGCGCGGCGACACGGTCGGCCGCGGTCGGTGCGGCCAGCACCGCATAGCGGTCGGCCTGGCCCATCGGAAGACGGGCGGTCAACGCGTACAACCACTTCGCCGCGTCACCGGACTCGTCGGCGCCCGCCACGATGTCGCGCGCGTTGACCTGCGCGCCGCGCGCCACCGCGATCCGCTCGAACAACGCCACCATGCGGTCCTCGATGTCACGGATCGCGTCGACGGTCACGGCCTTGCCCGGCTGGTCGGGCCACAGCTCGACCACCGCGCGCGGGTACGGATTGTCGGGCAGCCACTCCAGCACCCTGATCCGTTCCCGTATCGCGGCTTTCAGCCGGTACCGGCCGTCTCCGGTGTCGGCGCACTCGGCGATGTGGGCCAACACGCCGACGTCGCTGCGGCTGTCGCCGCCGCCCACTTCCCGTCCGGCCGCGATCAGCACCGTCCCGAAGGCCGGCTCCTCGGCGGCCAGACAGTCGCGCACCAGTTCGGCGTACCGCGGCTCGAAGATCCGGAGCGGCAGCTCCTCGCCCGGCAGCATCGCCACCTCGAGCGGGAACATCGGCACCGTCGGCATCGGCTACAACACCAGCTCGCTCACCAGAGCGTCCACCACGGCGCGCAGGTCGCCGTCGTGCTCCTCGGCGACCCGGCGCTGACGCTGGTACGACGCACCGTTGCGGTAGATGTCGGGAACCCGCGAGAGCTCCTCGACGCACTGCAGCCGCTTGGCCACCGGCTGCAGACGCTCCACCAGGTCGTCGAGGTCCTCGGTCACCAGACGCTCGTTGCTGTCGGCGTCCAGGATGATGATCGCGTCCAACCCGTAACGGGCTGCGCGCCATTTGTTCTCCTGCACATGCCACGGCGGCATCAGCGGCAGCGACTCACCGGCGTCCATCCGGCGGTCCAGGTCGACGATCAGGCAGTGGGTGAGCGCGACCAGCGCGGAGAGCTCGTGCAGGTTGGAGACGCCGTCGAAGATCCGCACCTCGATGGTGCCGAGATGCGGGGAAGGCCTGATGTCCCACCGGATCTCGTTCATGTGGTCGATGATGCCGGTCTTCTTCTGGTCACCGACGAAGCGTTCGAACTCACGCCATTCCTGGAAGTGGAACGGCAGCCCGGCGGTCGGCAGCTGCTGGAACATCATCGCCCGGTTGCTGGCGTACCCGGTGTCCACGCCGTCCCAGAACGGCGAGGACGCCGACAGCGCCAGCAGGTGCGGGTACTGGTGCAGCAGCGAGGTGATGATCGGCATCACCTTGTGCGCCGACGAGACGCCGACGTGCACGTGCACGCCCCAGATCAGCATCTGCCTGCCCCACCACTGCGTGCGCTTGATCAGCTCGGCGTAGCGGGGTGCGTCGGTGAGTTTCTGCGCCGTCCAGTCCGCGAACGGGTGTGTGCCCGCGCAGAACAACTCCATGCCGCGCTCGCGCACCACGTCACGCACCGGGCGCAGGGTCGTCGCGAGATCGTCCATCGCTGCGGCGGTGTTGTCACAGATCCCCGTGACCACCTCGATGGTGTTGCGCAGCAATTCCTTGTGCACGCGCGGATTCTCGCCGATCTCGGCGATCACCGACGCGGCCTCGTTGCTCAGATCGCGGGTCTTCGCGTCGACGAGCGCGAACTCCCATTCGACGCCGAGAGTCGGTCGGACCGACCCCGCGAAGTCGATCCGACCGTCAGCTCTGAGATCAGCCGCGGGTGATGACACCGCACGCCACCCGCGCTCCGGCATCGCCGGTCGCCAGGGTGGTCTGGTCCGGTGGCGGGTCTCCGTTGATCTGCTGGTAGCGCTCCGGCGGGATGTTGGCGAAGTTGTCGGCCTTCTCGTGGATGATGATCGCCGTGCCCTCACCCTCGAGCAGCTGCTCGGCGGTGAACGCGTCGGTGGTGGTCACCAGCATCGCCGAGCCGTCCTCGCGCACCTGCAGCGACGACAGGTCGCCGCTGGCCGGATGGCCGCTGTGGCCGGCCGCCTGGAAGTGGCCGCCCGCGGAATTGAAGTTGGCCGGCGCGCCGCCTGTCGGTGCGACCGAGTTGGCCTCGCACTTGCCCACCGAGTGGATGTGCATGCCGTGGAAGCCGGGCTCGAGCGCACCGCCGGTGGCCTCGACCGTGACGGTCGCGTAGCCGTCCGAGAACGTGAAGTCGGCGGTGGCGACGGTGGTGCCGTCGGGCAGCTTCAGATCGGCGGACAGGGCTTCCCCGGTCGCGCTCGCGCCGCCTCCGTGCCCCGAGCCGTGCTCGTCGGGGCCCGCGGTCGGCGAGGGCGAACCGGTCCACACCGGGGGCGTGGTGCCGGGCGAATCCGAAGGCACTTCTCCGGGGGGAGCGCACGCACTCAACGCAAGTGCGGGCACTGCGAACAAGGTGGCAGCAGCAACGGACCTGAGCATGAGCAAGAGCCTAGCCGGTGACCAGTACGACGACTCCCGGTGGCTGCTCTGTGAGCTCGGGCACCCGCGGAGCCACCGGCGCCTCCAGCAGTCGGCCCACCTCTTCGGCGGCCTCCTGCTCGCCCGGGGCCTCACCGAAATACACCGTGGTCACCGTCACGTCGGGCACGACCAGGTTGCCGGTATCGGTGACGTTCCACTCGGCGTCGCGCAGCCGGGTGGCGATCGCCTCGGCGGCGCCGGGGGTCTCGGAGATGTTGAACACCCGCACGTCGGCGCGCGCCGGCTCCTCGGGCGCCGCGCTCGTGGTGGTGGCCGAGGTCGTCACGGTCGTCGAGCCCGCCGACGGGGTGTCGTCGTCGCCGCCGAGCGACTGCAGGGCGACGAGCAGGAACACCACGCCCAGGAACAACAGCACCATCACCATGGCGCGAATGGGCAGCCCGGAGGAATCTCGCTGGTTCATCGGCGCCTACTGTATCCCGCGCCCACCGGCCTCAGGTGACGTCGAACCCGAGGCGGCGCGCTGCGCGTGCCTTCTGCCTGCTGGCGCGCAGCCTGCGCAGCCGCTTCACCAGCATGGGGTCCGCCGCGAGGGCTTCCGGCCGGTCCACCAGCGCGTTCAGCACCTGGTAGTAGCGGGTCGCCGACATCGAGAACAGCTCCTTGATGGCGTCTTCCTTGGATCCGGCGTACTTCCACCACTGCCGTTCGAAGGCAAGGATGTCGTGTTCTCGACGGGTCAGTCCGTCGGTGGGCTCGCTGTCGTCCCCGGAACGCTCAGCCCGCGCGATGGCGCCGTCCATATCGCTACTTGGACCCTTCCGAAAAATCGAGAATGACATCAATGTGGTTCGGCGAGTATTCAATCACGGTTGAGTCACGCGCATCGTCAACATCGCCGCGAGTCGGCGGTCCGAACAACCGCGGACAGCGGGCACCTTAAGCTTTCTCCCATGGCAGTCAGACCCATCCGCATCGTGGGAGATCCCGTCCTGCACACGGCGACCGAACCGATACCCGTCGGCGACGACGGTTCGCTGCCCGCCGATCTGGCCGATCTGATCACCGATCTCTACGACACGATGGACGCCGCCCACGGAGTCGGGCTGGCCGCCAACCAGATCGGCGTCAACAAACGGGTCTTCGTCTACGACTGCGCCGAATCGCGCAAGAAGACCACGCGGCGCCGCGGTGTCGTGGTCAACCCGGTGCTGGAGACCTCCGAGGTGCCCGAGACCATGCCGGACCCCGAGGACGACGACGAGGGCTGCCTGTCGGTGCCCGGCGAGTCGTTTCCGACGGGCCGCGCCGACTGGGCGCGGGTGACGGGGCTGGACGCCGACGGGACGCCGATCACCATCGAGGGCACCGAGCTGTTCGCCCGGATGCTGCAACACGAGACCGGGCACCTGGACGGTTTCCTGTACCTCGACCGGCTCGTCGGGCGTAACGCGCGCAGCGCCAAGAAGGCCGTCAAGGCCAACGGCTGGGGCGTCCCCGGATTGTCGTGGATGCCGGGCGAGGACCCCGACCCGTTCGGCCACTGAGTCGTGTCCGGAGCCGTCCCCGAGTTGCCTGAGGCCGGGACCCGGGTCAGCCTGCGTTACCGGCTGCCGACGGACTCGGACCGGCCGATGACCGACGTGGTCGGCCACATCCTCGAAGCCGGCGACGAGACCGGCGCCGTGGTGCGGATCCGCACCCGACGCGGCGACATCGTCGACGTCGACGCCCGGGACGTGCTGGCCGTGCGCGTCGTCCCGGAGATGCCGGTGCGGACCGGCGAGATCCGCAACCTCGAACACGCGGCGGCCCTGGGCTGGCCCGGCACCGAACACGAGTGGCTGGACGGCTGGCTGTTGCGGCACGGGCACGGAGTCACCCGGCGAGCCAATTCCGCTGTGCCGATCCGGTTCTCGTCGTTCAGCGAGATCGCCCAGGTGGCCCGGTGGTACGCCGCGCGGGGACTGCCGGCACTGGTGTCGGCGCCCGACCGGCTGCTGCGACTTCCCGAGGGCGTCCCCACCGATGCCGAAAACCTGGTGATGGCAGCAGATATCGGCGTCTCCGGAGTGACGGAGGTGTCGGTGGCGGACTCACCCGACGACAGGTGGCTGACGCTGTACCGGCGCGACGTGCCGGTCGATGTGCTCACCGCGGTCGTCGACGGCGTGGTCGGGTTCGGCGAACTGGCCGGTGCGGCAGTGGGCCGGGTGGCGGTGACCGACGCGCCGGACGGCACCCGCTGGGCCGGGATCTCGGCGGTGCACGTGTCGGAGGACGCCCGCAGGCAGGGTCTGGCCCGGCGCCTGTGCGCCGGACTGCTGGACTGGGCGCACCAGCACGGCGCCACCCGCGCCTATGCGCAGGTGGTCACCGACAATCCGGGCGCGCGTGCCCTCTACGAAACCATGGGTTTCCAGGTCCACCACCGGTCACGGTACGTCCGCGCGGAGGACCTACTGTAGGGCCCATGCGCCTGGCAACCTGGAACGTCAACTCGATCCGCGCCCGGGTCGACCGCGTCACCGACTGGCTGGAACGCGCCGACGTCGACGTACTGGCCATGCAGGAGACCAAGTGCTCCGACGACCAGTTCCCGACCATGCCGTTCGCCGCACTCGGCTACGAGATCGTGCACTGCGGGTTCAGCCAGTGGAACGGGGTGGCGATCGCCTCGCGGGTCGGCATCGACGACGTCCAGGTCGGTTTCGACGGCCAACCCACCTGGAGCGACAAGCCCGAGGTGCAGGCCGCGGCCGAGGCGCGCGCGCTCGGCGCGACCTGCGCCGGGGTCAGGGTGTGGAGTCTCTACGTTCCCAACGGCCGCACCGTCGGCTCACCGCATTACAGCTACAAGCTGGAATGGCTTGCCGCGCTTCGCGATACCGCGTCGTCGTGGCTGAAGTCCGATCCGGCCACCCCGCTGGCGCTGGTCGGCGACTGGAACATCGCCCCCTTCGACGACGACGTGTGGGACATCTCGTTGTTCCAGGACAGCACTCACGTGACCGCCCCGGAGCGCGCGGCCTTCAACGCGATCCTCGATGCCGGTTTCACCGACGTGGTAAGACCTTTCACGCCGGGTCCCGGCACCTACACGTACTGGGACTACACCCAGCTGCGGTTCCCGAAGAACCGGGGCATGCGCATCGACTTCATCTTGGGCTCCCCGGCGCTGGCCGAGCGTGTCGTCCACGCCGAGATCGCCCGCGATGAACGCAAAACCGGAAAGAACCGGATCGGCACGCCGAGCGATCACGCCCCGGTGGTCGTTGACCTGACGTGATTACCGGACGTCGCCCTCGTTAGCGGACGTCGACGTAGTAGACGTGGCCCGACTTGTGCTGCTGCTGGGTGTGGCCGTGGATGTTGTCGTGCACGGTGGAGTGCAGTGTGCCGCCCTGATTGATCCCGACGACCACCGCTTCGCTCAGCGGACGGTCGGAGAGCCGGTGAACCACCACGTGATTGCCCTCGGCCTCCATCTGGCTGATCGTGTCCTGCGCGTTGGCTCCATGCGGAACGGCCTGCACGGGAGCGGCCACGCCGATGACGGCGGTGCTCAGCAAGGCGGCGATAATCGTAGCGATGGAGAACTTCTTCATTTCTGCTGCCCTTCCCGCTCGGGTCGAGCCGTGGAGCGTGTCACGCGGTCTCGATGCTCTTGTCCTGGTGTTTTGTCGATCGTCTTTGACGATCTGAATCGATTAACGCGAGGTCGAGATCCGGTGTTCCCTGGCAGGAAGTGATTCTCGGATGGCAGTAATACACCTGTGAAACTCGTCATAAGACCTCTTCAAATCGCAAGCACGTTCGACCCATCGGCCCGTGACGGCGGCGCTGACGCCGCCCGCGTCACCGTTCTGGACGGGCCCAGAGTCGCTGCGCTAGCGTGGCCCTCGTCACCAGAACGCGGGAGCGTGTGCCGAGCGCGCTGAGAGGACGGGTGGGCCCGTCGACCGTACGAACCTGACCGGGTAATGCCGGCGTAGGGAGAGCGCACATGTCCGACGTCAGCGATGTCACTGCCGAGCCCCGCCGCCTGCCGACGACCTACCTTCCGCTGACCCCGCCCAGGCAGACCCCGCTGCGGGTGATGACCATCGCCGGGTCGGACTCCGGTGGCGGAGCGGGCATCCAGGCCGACATGCGCACCTTCGCGCTGCTCGGCGTGCACAGTCTGGTCGCCGTGACCGCCGTCACGGTGCAGAACTCGATGGGGGTCAGGAGTTTTCACGAACTCCCGGTCGGCATCGTCGCCGGCCAGATCGAGGCGGTGGCCTCCGACATCGGAGTACAGGCCGCCAAGACCGGCATGCTCGCGTCGACGGAGATCATCGAGGCCATCGTCGGCGCCTGGGTCGCGCAGGGACTGGACGGCAAGGTCCCGTTGGTCGTCGACCCGGTCTGCGCCTCCATGCACGGCGACCCGCTGCTGCACCCGAGCGCGCTGGACGCGTTGCGCGACAGGTTGTTTCCGCTCGCCACCTTGGTCACCCCCAACCTCGACGAGGTGCGGCTGCTCGTCGGCATCGACGTGGTCGACCAGGACTCCCAGCGCGCGGCGGCGCGCGCGCTGCATGCGCTCGGCCCGCAGTGGGCGCTGGTCAAGGGCGGGCACCTGCGCGCGTCGGCGCAGAGCCCCGACCTGCTGTTCGACGGCACCGACTTCCACGAGTTCGACGTGACCCGCATCGACACCGGCCACGATCACGGCGCGGGCGACACCCTGGCCGCGGCCACCGCGTGCGCGCTGGCCCACGGCTACTCCGTGCCCGATGCCGTCGCGTTCGGGAAGCGCTGGGTGACCGAATGTCTGCGCTCGGCCTACCCGCTCGGCCAGGGTCACGGCCCCGTCTCCGCGTTGTTCCGGCTGTCGACATGACGATCGAGGACATGGACGCCATCGCCGGCGTCGTGCACCGTCCCGACGGCACCCCGGCGGGCGTGGTCGCGCTGACGCACGGGGCCGGCGGCAGCCGGGAATCGCCGATGCTGCAGGCGCTCTGCGACGAGTGGGCCCGCCGCGGCTGGCTCGCGGTGCGTTACAACCTGCCCTACCGGCGGCGCCGCCCCAAAGGCCCACCGTCCAATTCCGCGGCGACCGACATGGCCGGCATCGTCGAGGCGGTAACCGCGGTCCGCGAGCTCGCCGACGGCCCGCTGATCGCCGGCGGCCATTCCTACGGCGGGCGGCTCACGTCGATGGCGGTCGCCGACGGCCTGCACCTCGACGTGCTGACGCTGTTCTCCTATCCGCTTCACCCGCCGGGCAAGCCGGAGCGCGCCCGCACCGAGCACCTGCCCCGGATCTCGGTGCCCACGGTGTTCACCCACGGCACCGCGGACCCGTTCGGCACGCTCGACGAACTCCGTCCCGCCGCGGCGCTGATCCCGGCCCGCACCGAGATCGTCGAGATCACCGGCGCCCGACACGACCTCAACTCCAAGAAACTCGACGTACCGGCACTTGCCGTCGATGCCGCTCTGCGGATGCTCGGCTGAGTTATCGTCGCAGCGTGACCGCCCCGCCGCCGCCTCCTCCGATGCCGTATCAGGGCGGCGCGCCCCAGCCTTACCCCTATTCCGCGCCGCCGCCGAAGACGAACTGGTGGGCGATCGTGTCGCTGATCTTCGGCATCATCGGTGGCGCCGTGATCGCGCTGGTCTGCGGCATCGTCGGGGTCAGGAAAGCCAAGCAGTACGGCAGCGGCCGCGGTATGGCCATCGCAGGCATCGTGCTGTCGGTGCTGTGGATCGTCGCCGGGGTGGTCATCACCGTCGTCGCCGTCAACGACGACACCCGCACCGCCACCGATCTGCAGGTAGGCGACTGTCTGGCCGAGATCCCCGCCGGCGACCGGGTGGTCAACGTCACGCTGATCAGCTGCGACCAGCCGCACGCCGGCGAGGTTTTCGCAGTGCTGACCCTGCCCGACGGGCCGTTCCCGGGCCAGGACGCGGTCGACGCGCATCACCAGAAATGCACACCTGAGCTGCAGCGCTATTCCCCGCAGTCGGTCACCGACGAATCCGTCCGGCTCTACGTGCTCAACCCGACCGCGGAGACGTGGGCCGACGGCGACCATGCGGTCACCTGTATCGCGACACTCGACCCTCCCCGGACGGGCTCGCTGCGCGGCTGAATCCGCCCGGACCTCGGGTACCGTTGCGCCATGACTTCGGAGCAATTCGACGCGGTCATCGTGGGTGCCGGCTTTGCAGGCATCGGTGCGGCCATCCAGTTCAAGCGGTTGGGCATCGAGAACTTCGTGATCCTCGACCGGGAAGAAGATCTGGGCGGTACGTGGTACGTCAACCACTACCCCGGCCTGGCCGTCGACGTCCCCACGACCACCTACTCGTACTTCTTCGAGCCGAACCCGAACTGGTCACGGCTCTTCTCCACCGGCGCGGAGATCAAGCAGTACGCCGACGACGTCGCGGACAAGTACGACGTGCGGCGCCACATGCGTTTCGGGGTGACGGTCGAGGGCGCACGGTGGGACGAGGACGCCAAGCGCTGGCGGGTGACCCTCGCCGACGGCGCGACGCTGGAGGCCCGCTACCTGATCACCGCCACCGGGTTCCTGTCCCAGCCGCACGTGCCCGACATCCCGGGCATCACCGAGTTCGACGGCCGGATCGTCCACACCACCGCCTGGGACGACTCCTACGATCCCACCGGGGAGCGGATCGGCATCATCGGCACCGGCGCGACCGCGGTGCAGCTGATCCCCGAGCTCGCGAACAAGGCCGCCGATCTGACGGTCTACCAGCGCACCCCGATCTGGGTGGTACCCAAGATCGACTTCCGCTTCTCCGAGCGCGCCAAGCGTCTATTCGCCCGGGTTCCGTTCACCCAGCGGCTCATTCGGGCGATCACCGATGCGATCTACGAGTTCATGGTCTCGGTGGGCGTCGTGCACTACAAGACGACACGTGGCCGCTTCAACATCGCCGCGGGCGATCTGGCCAAGATGCACCGGTTCGTCACGATCCGCGACAAGGACCTGCGGGCCAGGCTGACCCCCGACTACGACTTCGGTTGCAAACGGCCGACTTTCTCCAACAGCTACTACCGCACCTTCACCAGGCCGCACGTACACCTGCAGGACGCCGGTATCGCCAGGATCGAGTCCGACGGCGTCGTCGGACTGGACGGCACCAAGACCAGGATCGACACGCTGGTGCTGGCCACCGGTTTCGACCTGTGGGAAGCCAACTTCCCCGCCATCGAGGTGATCGGCCGCGACGGCCGCAACCTCGGGAAGTGGTGGCGGGAGAACAGGTTCCAGGCCTACCAGGGGGTCTCGATCCCGTACTTCCCGAACTACCTGTCGCTGGCCAGCCCCTACGCCTTCCTCGGGTTGAACTTCTTCAACACGATGGAATACCAGATGCGGCACATGGACCGGTTGTTCGGTGCGGTGAAGCGCAGTGGCGCAACCACTTTCGAGGTCACGGAGGACGCCAACGGCCGGTACCTGGACCGGATGACCGAACTCCTCGGCGGCTCACTGTTCACCGTCGGAAACTGCGCGTCGGCACGGTCCTACTACTTCGATCCCGGCGGGGAACCGACACTGCTGCGCCCGACCTCGACACGCGCCGCGATCCGCGAGGCCGCCGAGTTCCCGATCAGCGACTACCGGATCGTCTAGTATCCGGTTGTGCCCAAGCAAAATTCACGTGCCGCCACCATCGCCGGTCTGCTCCTCGCCGGGGCCGGGGTCTCGCACTTCGTCGCCCCCGCGCTCTACGAGGGCCTGACCAAGCCCGCGTTCCCGACCGACACCCGCAAGCACGTGTACATCGACGGCGCCCTCGAGACCGCCGTCGGGCTCGGCATCGCCTCCCCGAAGACGCGTAAGCCGGCTCTCTTCGGGCTGGTGGCCTACCTGCTCTACCTGGCCGGCAACGTGGCCCGTAACCGGTAGCGGCCCAACAGCGTCACATCCACCAGGCCCTGCACGGTCTCCCTGGCCTCCTCGGAATCCGCGTAGCGCACCAGGCGGCCCAGGTCGACCACCAGGGCCATCGCCGCGTGCACGGCGAAGCGCGCTTCGGCGGCGCTCCACTCGGGCCGGACAGCGACGACGAGTTCGACCCAGGACTCCACCGTCGCGCGCTGCAGGTCCCGCACGATGCGCTGGTCCGCGGCCGACATGTTGAGCCGTTCGCTGTAGTAGACGCACTCCAGCTCGGGCTGGTCGAAGGTGCGCTCGACGTAACCGTCGATGACCGCGGTGAGCGCCTCCTCCGGGTCCGGCACGGTCGCGACCACCGACGCGGTCTCGGCCGACACCCGGTCCGCGGCGCGCCGGAACATCGCCGCCAGGATGTCGCTCTTGCCGGAGAAGTACTTGTAGATGCCCGACGTGGGGATACCGACCGCCGACGCGATCTCCTCCATCGTGGTGTCGCGGTATCCGTTGCGGTCGAACAGCCGCATCGATTCGGTCAGCAGCGCTTCGTATTTCGACGCCTCGACGGAGGGACGGGCAGGGACCTCCCCGGACGGGCGGCGCGACGGGTCCGTTGACAGGTCGGCGGCCAGGACCGCGCGGGTGATCTGGGTGAACAGCCGATGCACCTGGGCCGCAGGCAGTTTCGCGCGGTGGTCGACGATGCTGCCGACGATCGAGAGCACCGCGGTGGACAGCGTGTACCGCTGCCGGGCGGTCAGCTCCGGCCGGACCGCGGCCAGCGGGCGGTGCAGCCGCGCGTGCACGGTGTGGATCTGCTCCAGCAGCGTCGCCTGGTCGTCGCCGCGCAGGTACCGGTTCTCCCACCGGTACAGCCCGCCCGAACCCCGGTTGACCAGCGCGGTGTCGGTGAGCGCCGAAACCAGCCGGTCGAGCACCACCTGCGGATCGTCGCCGTCGATGCCTGAGGTGCCGTCCACCAGCTGCTGACCGAGGTTCAGCACGGCGTCGCGGAACAGTTGGTACTTGGAGGAGTAGTGGCGGTACAGGGCTGCCGCGGAGATCCCCACCCGGGACGCGATCATCTCCATGCTCACGCCGTGATAGCCCAGCGCGCTGAACGCCTCCGCCGACGCACGCGCGATCTGCGCTTTCCGATCCTTGGGCCGGCGTCGGATGCCGGGATCATCGGCGGTGCTCGCCACCGCCCCACGATATCGTGGGCCGGTGAGCTCGCCCGATGAGTCGGCATTGCGGCGTCGTCTCGGGTTGTTCGACACCGTCGTGCTGGGGCTCGGGTCGATGATCGGGGCGGGCATCTTCGTCGCGCTGGCGCCGGCCGCGGCGGCCGCGGGCAGCGGGCTGCTGATCGGGCTCGCCGTCGCCGCCGTGGTCGCGGTGTGCAATGCGATGTCGTCTGCTCGGCTGGCGGCGCGCTACCCGCAGTCGGGCGGCACCTATGTCTACGGCCGGGAACGGCTCGGCCCGTTGTGGGGCCACACCGCGGGCTGGAGTTTCGTCGTCGGCAAGAGCGCGTCGTGTGCGGCGATGGCGCTGACGGTGGGCTGGTACGTGTGGCCGGAATACGCCAACGCGGTGGCGGCCGCGTCGGTGATCGCGCTGACGGCACTGGGTTACGCCGGGGTGCAGCGGTCCGCGGCACTCACCCGGGTGATCGTCGCGCTGGTGCTGGCGGTGCTGACCGTGGTGGTGGTCGTGCTGCTCGGGGGCGGGGACGCCGGCCGCTCGGTGTTCGCGCTCGGCGACGACGTGACCGCCTACGGGGTGCTGCAGGCCGCCGGCCTGCTGTTCTTCGCCTTCGCCGGGTACGCGCGCATCGCCACGCTCGGCGAGGAGGTGCGCGACCCGGCCCGCACCATCCCGCGGGCCGTCGCGATCGCACTGGCGATCGCGCTCACGGTGTACGCGGTGGTGGCCGTCGCGGTCGTCGGCGAACTCGGCGTCGCGGGTCTGGCGTCGGCCACCGCGCCGCTGTCCGAGGCGGTTCGGGTGGCCGGGTTCGCCGGGCTGGCGCCGGTGGTGAGCGTCGCCGCCGCGGCCGCCGCACTGGGCGCGCTGCTGGCTCTGCTGCTCGGGGTGTCGCGCACGGTGCTGGCGATGGCCCGGGACCGGCACCTGCCCGGACGGCTGGCCGCCGTGCATCCCGAGCATCACACCCCGCACCGGGCCGAGGTCGCGGTCGGGGCCGTGGTCGCGGTGGTGGCCGCGCTGGTCGACGTGCGCGCCGCGATCGGGTTCTCGTCGTTCGGGGTGCTGCTGTACTACGCGATCGCCAACGCGTCGGCCTGGACGTTGACCGCGACGCTGGGCGGGCGGTTGGTGCCTGCGGTCGGGTTGGCCTGCTGTCTGCTGCTGGCGTTCACGCTGCCGCCGGCGTCGGTGCTGGCCGGTGCGGCGGTCGTGCTGGTCGGGATGCTCGCCTACCTGACTGGCGGTGCGCACCGCCATGGTGTGTAGTCGCTGAGTGACACTCACCTGGAAGCGTGTGGATTCGAAGTCCGATCCAGATTTCGTCGTCGCCCCCGAGGAACGGCTGAGCTGGCCCCGCACCGTCGGTCTGGGCGCCCAGCATGTGGTCGCGATGTTCGGCGCGACGTTCCTGGTGCCGGTGCTCACCGGGTTCCCGCCGGCCACCACCCTGCTGTTCTCCGGGGTCGGCACCATCCTGTTCCTGCTGATCACCGGCAACCGGCTGCCCAGCTATCTGGGGTCGAGCTTCTCGGTGATCGCACCGGTGACCGCGGCGGTGGCCACGGAGGGCACCGGTAGCGCGCTCGGCGGGATCGTCGCGGTCGGCCTGCTGCTCATCCTCGTCGGCGGTGTGGTGCACGTGGTCGGCACCCGCTGGCTCGACCTGGTCCTGCCGCCGGTGGTGACCGGCGCGATCGTCGCGCTGATCGGGTTCAATCTCGCGCCCGCGGCCAAGAACAACTTCGAACAGGGCCCGCTGATCGCGCTCGTGACGCTGGTGCTGCTGGTCGCCGCGCTGGCGTTCTTCCGCGGCATGATCGGCCGGCTCGCGATCTTCGTCGCCGTCGTCGCCGGCTACCTGCTGGCACTGCTGCTCGGTGAGGTCGACACCTCGGGTATCGCGGCTGCGCCCTGGATCGGGTTGCCCGACTTCGAGACGCCGACGTTCTCGCTGTCGGTACTGCCGATGTTCCTGCCCGCGGTCATCGCGTTGATCGCGGAGAACATCGGGCACGTGAAGTCGGTGGGCCAGATGACCAAACGGGATCTGGACCCGCTGATGGGCCGCGCGCTGGCCGCCGACGGTGTCGCCACGACGCTGGCCGGGTTCGGCGGCGGGTCGGCCACGACGACGTACGCCGAGAACATCGGTGTGATGGCGGCGACCCGCGTGTACTCGACGGCCGCGTACTGGGTGGCCGCACTGGTGGCGATCGCACTGTCGTTGTGCCCCAAGGTCGGCGCGGTGATCGTCGCGATCCCGGCCGGGGTGCTCGGCGGCGCGACGGTGGTGCTGTACGGCCTGGTCGGCATCCTCGGGGTGCGCATCTGGCTGACCAACCACGTCGACTTCTCCAAACCGATCAACCAGATGACCGCGGCGATCCCGCTGATCATCGGCATCGCCGACTTCACCTGGAGCGCAGGGTCACTGACGTTCACCGGGATCGCGCTGGGCTCGATCGCCGCGCTGCTGATCTACCACGGCATGCGGCTGCTGGGCCTGCGCCGGGGCGGGGACGTCACGGCGTCCGCCGGTCCCGGTGATCCCGGTCCGGCACCCCGTTGACGCCCTCGATCGACTCTGCATAGGTGCCGATGGCGTACGCGGCCGCCGACGCCATCACCCCGAGGGCGTCCCGGTCGACGTTGTCGATGTCGTCGCTGCGCGTGTGGTAGTTCGGGTCGAACGGTTCCCCGGCCTTGCCGCCCCAGAGTCGGGCCTGCACCTCGGTTTTGCGCTGCGAGGAGCCCGTGGTGAGCCCGCCCACCGGGATCCCTGCGGCCAGGAAGGGCCCGTAGTCGGTGACCCGTTGCAGCGGGATGTCCGCCGGGCGCAGACCGGCCATGTTCAGCCGGGCCGCCAGCGTGCGCTCGATGCCCGCCGAACCCGTTGGCGCGGCGACGATCTGGCCGGTCTGCGTCGACTGGTCGCCGTCGTCGGTGAAGTAGCCGGCGTTCAGTGACGCGAGCACGTCGAAGTTCAGGTACATCGCGATGTCGTCGAGCTCGTCCTTGCTCAGCGAGGCCAGGTATTTCTTGGAGCCGTCCATCGACACCTCTTCGGCGCCCCAGAACGCGAAGCGCACCGCGTTGGTGGTGGCCGGCTCCGCGCCGAGCTGCAGCGCGGTCTCCAGCACGGCCGCGACACCGGAGCCGTTGTCGTTGATCCCGGCGCCGGCCCGGATGCTGTCGAGGTGCGCGCCGGCCACGACGACGTTCTGTGCGTCGCCGGTCCTGGTCTGCGCGATCACGTTGCGCGACTTCGTCAGCACCGGTTCGTGGTCCAGGACCAGGGTGACCGGAGACTCGGTGCGGCGCAGGGCGGAGTCCGCGTCGGTGTCGATGACGCCCACCGGCATCTTCAGATGGGTGTAGTAGCCGGTGGTGAACAACGTGACGGGTGCACCGACCGGGCGCGTCGGGGTCGCCGAGGTGACCACCAGCATGCCCACCGCGCCACGCTGCTGCGCCACCCGGTGTTTGTCGACGATCGAGCAGCCGCTGTCGTCGACGACCGCGATCGCCTTGACCACCGACACGTCGCCGTAGTCGGCGACCGCGCAGCCGGCGGCCCTGCGCGGACGGAAGGTGGGCGCGCGCAGGCCCCCGGGGGAGGTGGTGATCATCATCGAGGCCTGGTCGACGCGGAAGTCGTTGCCGGCCACGGTCAGCACCGGCGCACCGCCTTGCGAGCCCGAGAGCCGTTCGAACTCCGGTGTCTGCACGTCGAAACCTCTGTCGCGCAGCAGTTGTGCCACGTAGTCGACGCTGGCCTGGTATCCGGGCGTGCCGTCGGCGCGGTTGCCGTCGTTGTCGTCGGCGATCTGCTGCAGTTCCACCAGGTGGCGGTAGACCCCGTCGATGGTGACCTTGTCGGCCAGGTCGGGTCCCAGTGGGGCTGTCGACGGTGGCGGGGGCGGGGCGCACGCCGCGACCAGCGCACCGGCTGCGGCCAGCACCACGGCCCACCGGCCGATCACGGCGTCTTCAGTTGATGACGGACCCGGTCCTCGCGGAGCGGTATTCCGTTGCGCCCGCGCTGGTCCTGGGCGTACAGCCCCACCGCGAAGGCCGCGCCGCTGCCGTGGATCTGCATCGCCGTCTCGTCGATGTGTTCGAGCGTATCGGAATCCTTGTGGTAGTTCGGGTCGAACGGCTGGTCGGCCTGGCCGTCCCAACGCTCGGCCTGCTCGGCCGACATCTTCTCCTCCGCGCCCGAGAACAGGCCTCCCGCAGGCACTCCGGCCATGGTGAAGCCGTCGTAGTCGGATCTCCCGTCGAACGACGTGTCCTCCCCCGGTTTGCCCGCTCCGTCCAGGTAGGCGGTCAGCGTGCGCTCGATGCCCGCCGAGCCCTCGGGGACCCTCGGCACGCGCTCGCCCGGCCCGGGCGCACTCGACTGGTTTCCGTCCATGGTGAAGTAGCCGGGGTTCGGCGAACCGATCATGTCGAAGTTGAGGTAGAGCGCGATGTCCTTGAGCGCCTCCTCGTCCAGGCCGGCCACGTAGTTCGCGGAGCCGTACAGGCCCTGCTCCTCGGCACCCCAGAAGCCGAACCGCACCGCGTTGGCCACGTTCGGCGAAGCCTCCAGTTGCAGTGCGGTTTCCAGCACCGCGGCCACCCCGGAGCCGTTGTCGTTGATCCCCGGGCCCTCCGGCACGCTGTCGAGGTGGGCGCCGACCATCACGACGTCGTGGGTGGATCCGGTCTTGGTCTGCGCGATCACGTTGCGCGACTTCTTCAGCTGCACGCCGGCGTTCAGGTTGAGCACCGCCGTCGCACCCGGCTCGGCCCGCAGCCGGTCACCGACGTCGTTGGCGACCGCGATGACCGGGATCTTGACGTCGGTGGTCTCGCCGAGGGTGGCCCCCGACAGGTCGGGTCCGTTCTCGCTGTTGGCCACGATCAGCGCCACCGCCCCGAGGTCGGCGGCCACGGCCTGCTTGCCCCCGAACGGGCACGCCCCTCGGTCGACGAGCACCACCGCGCCGTCGACGGCCAGGCCGTCGTAGTCGTCGGCGGTGCAGCCGGGGGTGTCGTCGTCGGCACGTGCGGCGACCAGCGGGCCCGACACGCCCTCGGGGGCGGTGCCGATGGTGAACTGCAGCGGCCGCGCCTCGGTCGGCGCGCCGCCCACGGTCAGCCGGGGCTCCTCGGCCCACGGGATGCGCACCTCGAACTCCGGGGTGTCCACGTCGAAACCTTTGCCGCGCAACGCCTCGACGACGTAGTCGACGCTGGCGTCGTAGCCGGGGGTGCCCAGTGCGCGGTTACCGCCGTGGGCGTCGGCGATCTCCTGCAGCCTGGTCAGGTGGGTCATCATCGCGTCGGCGGTGACCTTCTGCGCGAGCCCCTCGGCGAACTCGGTGGCCACACTGAGTTCGTTGGCCGGCTGCGGCTGCGGATCCGCGTCGCGGCTGCAGCCCGCGGCGACCAGCACGGTGACGGCCGTCAAGGCCACGAGTCTTGTCCGGATCACGGTCCCCACGTTAGCGCGGACCCGTACGGGCGCCGAGATAGTCCAGGACGGCCGCGGCGGCCTCGCCGGGACGTTCGATCTGCAGGAAGTGCCCGGCCGCCGGAATCGTCACCACCCTGCTGCCCTCGGGCAGCGCCGCCCCGATCGGTGCGGCGTATTCGGCCTTCATCGCGCCGTCCTCGGCGCCCTGCACGTGCAGGATCGGCCCCCGGGGCATCCCGAAGCAGTGGCGGTGCAGGTCGGCGTAGGTCTTGCCGGGTCGCCGCGTCGGGCGCACCAGCGCGCGGTAGTAGTCGACCGCGGCACGGCGGTGGACCAGGCTCGGCAGCGCGGCCAGCGCGTCGTCCAGTTCCGCGCCGGTGTCGTGACCCGGAGGCCCCCAGTCCCGCCAGAGCGTCGGGATGACCCGGGGCAGAACGCGTTCGGGCAGCCCCGGCAGTTGGAAGAACAGGATGTACCAGCTGTTGCGCAGCTGGCGCGGCAGCATGCGCAGCTGGCGGCCGATCGACCCCCGCATCCGCGCGACGGCACCGATCGGCGGCACGGCCATCGTAATGTGCTCGGCGAACGGCGATTCCGGATGGGCGGCCAGCGCGCCGGCGGTGAACGCACCCCAGTCGTGGCCGATCAGCACCGCATCGTCGGGCGCACCGAGCGCGCGGTGCACCGCCAGCGCGTCGTACATCAGCGCGCCGATGTGGTAGTCGCCGTCGGGGGCGGGCCCGGTCGGGGCGTAGCCGCGCGCGAACGGCGCGACGACCCGCATACCGCGTTCGGCGAGCAGCGGAGCCAGTTTCCGCCACCCCCACGCGCTGTCCGGGAAGCCGTGCAGGCACAGCACCAGCCGGCCGTCGGGCGGACCCCAGGCCAGCGCGGTGACCTTCAGGTGCGGCAGGTCCAGTTCCACGGTCTGCGGTGCGCTCACGTGCGCCATGCTAGGCGTCGCGCCGGTTGACGGTGATCAGCGCCGCGGCGAACACCACGGCGACCACCGCGGCGAAGTAGCCCAGCGAGCCGGCCGGGCCCCAGGGCATCGAGAGGCCGGGGTAGAGCCACTGCACGTCGAGGAAGCGCAACGCGTTCCCGAACGGCAGATACGGGCCGATCTGCCAGCCGCGGCCGGGCAGGTTCGCCAGTAGCGGCTCGACCAGCAGAGGCCACAGCAGCAGGACCGTCACCGCGCCCGCGGTGTGCCGCAGCAGCGCCGCAACCCCGACACCGAGCACCGCCGCCAGTGCCGCATACGGCACCACCGCCGCGGCGAAAGGCACGGTGGCCGACACCGTCAGTGCATCCGCGACGCCCTGGTCGGCGACCAGCCGGGCCACCGAGACCGAGCCGAGCACCATGACCACCGCCACCACGGCCGAGAACAGCGCCGCCACACATGCTTTGGCACACATCACCAGGGTGCGGTCCGGGGTGGCCAGGAACGTCACCGAGATCAGCCCGCTGCGGTACTCGCTCGTCACCGCCATCGCCGCGACGATCATCAGCACCGGGATCCCGAACACCGCGACCCCGAGCGCGGCCTCGGGCACGCTCAGCCGCGCGTAGCCGTAGGCGACGGAGGACTGCAGCGCGGCCAGCCCGACGCTGAGCACCGTGGCCGCCAGCGCGGCCCACAGCGGTGAGCGCACCGTGGTCAGCTTGACGCGCTCGGCGTTGATCACCGCAGCAGCGCGCCTCACCCGTCCCCCGCCCGGTACGCGGTGGCGTCCTCGGTCGAGGCCAGGTAGGCCTGCTCCAGCGAGACCCCGCGGGTGCTCAACTCGTGCAGCACCAGCGAGCGCGCAGCGGCGAGTTCGCCGACCGCCTCGGTGGTGGTGTCGCGCACCGTCAGCGCGTCGGGCTCGGCGTCCACCGTGAACCCGGCCTCGGTGAGCGCGGCGTGCAGGTCCTGCAGCCGCGGCGCGCGTACCCGCACCGGCGCCGCGCCGGAGCTCCCGGTGAACTCGGCCACCGTCGTCGACGCGATCAGCCGGCCCTTGCCGATCACCACCAACCGGTCGGCGGTGTCGGCCATCTCGGCGAGCAGATGGCTGGAAACCAGCACGGTGCGGCCTTCCGCGGCGAGGGTGCGCATCAGGCTGCGGACCCAGTGGATGCCCTCGGGGTCGAGACCGTTGACCGGTTCGTCGAACAGCAGCACCGGGGGGTCACCGAGCAGTGCCGCCGCGATGCCGAGCCGCTGGCTCATGCCCAGCGACAGCGTGGCGGCGCGCGAGTCCGCGACCGAGGCCAGTCCGACCATGCCGAGGACCTCGTCGGCCCGGGCGGCGGAGATCCGGTTGGCGGCGGCCATCCACCGCAGATGGTTGCGCGCCGTGCGGTTCGGGTGCACCTGCCGGGCGTCGAGCAGTGCGCCGACCGTGCGCAGCGGGTCCCTCAGCTGTCGGTAGCTGCGCCCGTCGATGGTGGCGCTGCCCGAGGTGGGGTGGTCGAGTCCGAGGATCATCCGCATCGTGGTGGTCTTGCCCGCGCCGTTGGGCCCGAGGAATCCGGTCACCCGGCCGGGTTCGATCGTGCAGGTCAATCCGTCCACGGCGCGGAACGATCCGCGGCCCGACCGGAAAACCTTTGTCAGGGCGGTCAGTTCGATCATGTCCGGACCGCCGCCAGCACCAGGTCGGCGACCGCGCGCATCCCGTCGGCATTGGGGTGCAGCGGTGCGGGCCTGCCCGGGACCGGGACGCCGAACCTGGTGGTCCAGGGTCGCGTGGACCAGGCGTGGTGCTCCCGGCTGGCCTCGGCGGCACGCACCAGGCCGCACCCGGTCTCCTGCGCGGCGTCGGCGGTCAGCTGCGCCAGCGTGGCGGCCACGTGCCTGCCGAGCGTCAGGTCGGCGCCGCGCAGCGGGGGCGCCTCCCCGTCGGCGGGCAGCAGTGTCAGGTAGTCGACGAACAGCACGGTGGCCTGCGGTGCGCGCCGCCGGATCTCGCGCCCCACCTCGATCAGCGCGCCGCCCACCGTCGCCAGCGCCAGATAGCGGGCCGACGGGTCGAGCAGCTCGCGCAACCGGCCGCCCAGCAGTGGCACCGACCGCAGCGCGCGCGGCAGTCCGGCCGCGAACAGCATCGGGACGTAGCCGACGTCGTTGCCGCCGATCGTCACCGTCACCAGCGTCTCGGTGCCGTCGAGCGCGCTGATCTGCGGTGGCGCGCCGCGCTGGGAGTCGCGCAGCACGTGCGCGGTCGTCGCGCCCGAGAACGTGACGTCGACGAGGTCGAGGCCCAGTGCGTCGGCGACCAGGTGGGGGTAGTTGCGGGCGGAGCGGCCTGCTGCCCGTGGTGAGCCCGCCACCCGCGGCGTGATGCCCGGGCCTGCGGCCATCGAACTGCCCAGGGCCACATATCTGTTCACAGGGCGGGACTGGATGCTTGGGCCCAGAACCTCTTCGGGATGCGGCCGGCGTGGCGGGCCAGGTGGCCGGCCCGGACGGCGGCGGCCATCGCCGCGGCCATCGCCGGCGGATCCGCGGCCCGGGTCACGGCGCTGGCCAGCAGCACCGCGTCACAGCCCAGTTCCATGGCCAGCGCGGCGTCGCTGGCCGTGCCGATGCCGGCGTCCAGGATCACCGGCACGTTCGCCTGGTCGACGATCATCTCGATGTTGTGCGGGTTGGCGATGCCCAGGCCGGTGCCGATCGGTGAGCCCAGCGGCATCACCACCGCGCAGCCGGTGTCCTCCAGCCGCCGCGCGAGCACCGGGTCGTCGTTGGTGTAGGGCAGCACCACGAACCCGTCGTCGACGAGTTGTTCTGCGGCTCTGACCAATTCGACGGCGTCGGGCAGCAGGGTGCGTTCGTCGGCGATCACTTCGAGCTTGACCCAGTTGGTCTGCAGCGCCTCGCGGGCCAGCTGCGCGGTCATCACCGCCTCGGCGGCGCCGCGGCATCCGGCCGTGTTGGGCAGCGGCGTGATGCCCAGCCGGCTCAGCAGCTCCAGCACCCCGGTGCGGCCGTCGGCGTCGACGCGGCGCATCGCCACCGTGGTCATCTCGGTCCCCGACGCGATCAGCGCCGCCTCCAGCACGGCGAGGTTCGCGGCGCCGCCGGTCCCCAGAACCAGTCGCGACCCGAACTCGCGGCCGGCGATGCTGAGCTTGTCAGCCACCCTGCACCGCCGTGACGACCTCGACCTTGGCGCCGTCGGTCAGCGCGGTGTCCCACTCCGACCGCGGGATCACCGACCAGTCCACCGCGACCGCGATCCCCTTCTCCGGGAAGCCCAGGCCGTCGAGCAGCGCGGCGATCGTCGTGCGCTCCTCGACCTCGACCGCTTCGTCGTTGACCGTCACCTTCATCGGACCAGCGCTCCTTCCAGTTCGGCGGCGATCGTCTGCGCCGTCCACGGCGCCAACAGGAAACCCGACCGGCCGTGCCCGGCGGCGACCAGTGTGCGCTCGTCGAGCCTGCCGACCAACGGGAGGTTGTCCGGCGTCATCGGGCGCAGGCCGCGCGGCCTCGGCCAGCTCGTACTCCCCCAGCGCAGGCATCACCGCGCACGCGTCGTCGAGCAGGTCCCGTACCCCGCTGACCGTGGTCGCGGTGTCGCGGCCGTGTTCGTACTGCGTCGCGCCGACCACGACGCCGTCGGCGCGCGGCACCACGTAGACCTGGCGGCCGTGCACCCGCGCGCGCACCACCCGCCGCGGGGCGGGCAGGCAGCCGCGGCGCCACCGCAGCCGCAGCACCTCGCCTTTGACGGGGCGTACCGGCAACCCGGGCCACAGCGTGGGGGCATCGATGCCGTTGGCGATCACCACGGTGTCGGCGTCGCCGGTCTCGGACAGGTCGGACACCGGCGGCGCCCACCGGGCACCGAGCCGTTCACACTGGGCGGCCAGCGCGGCGACCACCGCGCGGTTGTCGACGGCCAGTTCGGTCTCGGCCAGGAAGCCGTGCCGGATGCCCTGGGCGAGAAGGGGTTCGATATCGCGGGCGGTGCTGGTCGGGCTCACCGGGTGGCCCTGCCCGGACAACCATTCGGCGACGGTCCGCAGGTCGGCGGCGTCGGCCCGGTCGACGGCCACCACCAGTGACTGGCGCGCGGTGACCACCTCGGCGGGCAATCCGTCCAGGAACCCGTCGTGCCACAGCCGCAGCGACTCCAGGCCGATCCGCAGCAGCTGCTCCTCGCCGGGCCAGCCCTCGCTGTGCGGGGCGAGCATGCCGCCGGCCACCCACGACGCGCCGGCCGCATCGGCCCGGTGCACCCGCACGCTCCAGCCGTCCTGCAGTGCGCGCCGGGCCACCGAGAGGCCGATGACACCGCCGCCGACGACCGCGACCGTTCCGCGCGTCGGCGCAGGCGACTGGGGGGACATCGCGGGCTAACTCCCTTCGCCGGCATGACCCGGATCAGGTGTGACGGTAAGAGTCGGCCGGACTCACTCTCAGTCCCCGTTCCCGGGACTCCCGTGTGGTCGGCTACCAGCCTACGTCGCGACGGCGCTAGCGTTCGAGGGTGCGTGAACCCCGTCTAGCGAGCGCCTCGCTCTACCTGTGCACCGACGCCCGCCGCGAGCGTGGCGACCTCGCCGAGTTCGCCGACGCGGCGTTGGCCGGCGGCGTCGACATCATCCAGCTCCGCGACAAGGGCTCCGCCGGGGAACAGCAGTTCGGCCCGCTGGAGGCGCGCGACGAGATCGCCGCACTGGAGGTTCTCGGCGACGCCGCCCGCAGGCACGGCGCGCTGTTCGCGGTCAACGACCGCGCCGACGTCGCGCGCGCGGGCGGGGCCGACGTGCTGCACCTGGGTCAGGACGACCTGCCGCTGACCGTGGCGCGGGAGATCGTCGGCCGCCGCGTGGTGGGCCGCTCGACGCACGACCTGGAGCAGGTCCGGGCCGCGGTCGCCGAGGACGTCGACTACTTCTGTGTGGGGCCGTGCTGGCCGACGCCGACGAAACCGGGCCGGGCCGCGCCGGGGCTGGAGCTGGTGCGCGCCGCCGCGGCGCTGGGCACCGACAAGCCGTGGTTCGCGATCGGCGGCATCGACGCCGACCGGCTGCCGGAGGTCCTGGCGGCCGGGGCGCGGCGGGTGGTGGTGGTGCGGGCGATCACCGCGGCCGACGATCCGAAGGCGGCGGCCCGACAGCTCGCCGGGATGCTCAGCTCGGCGGGTTGACCAGCAGCGGGATCGCGGCCGTGACCTCGCGCAGACGGTCCCAGCTGGCGGCGAAACCGGGGTGCAGCGGCAGGTCCGCGACCTCGTCCTCGGCGACCCAGCGCAGCTCGGCGCTCTCCCGGTTGGGCACGGTGTCCAATTCCACCGACGCGTCGGCGATCACCGTGGTGTAGGTCCACCCGGACACCTCGGCGGTGACCACCGTGGTCCGCACGGTCACCTGCTCCGCCGTCAGCCCCGCTTCCTCTTCGGCCTCGCGCACCGCGGCCTGCTCGGCGGTCTCGTGACTGTCGCGGGCGCCGCCCGGCAGCCCCCAGGTGCCGCCCTGGTGGCTCCACGGCGCGCGGTGCTGGAGCAGCACGGCGGCCGATCCGTCGGGCCGCGGCGCGCGCAGCAACAGGCCCGCGGCGCCGTGCCGGCCCCAGTAGGCATTGCCCGCCGCCGACACCACCCAGCCGTCCCCGTCTCCGCGCACGCGTTCAGGATAGGGAACGCGCCGACATTCGGGGCACCTGAATCCCCGCATGCCGCACCGTCAGCTCTTAGACTTCCCTCATAGAATCCGTCCGTAGCTAGAGTTTGCAGAAGACCGACCGCCGAACAGACCGAGACCAGGATGAGGTCCGCCCAGACGTGACTGTGGAGTTGGCGCACCCCTCGACCGAGCCTCTGGCGTCGCGGTCGCCGACAACCGCGGCGCATCCGCGGTGGTGGTTCCTCTGGACCACGCCCGGACGGATCCTGACGATCGGGCTGGTGCTCGCCGCGCTGGTGGTGGCCAGCGCCTTCGCGACCTCGACCACCATCAACGACCGGCAGAACGCGCTGACCACCGTGCTGGACCACACCGAGCCGCTGTCGTTCGCCGCGGGGCAGCTCTACACCACACTCTCGGTCGCCGACGCGGCCGCGGCGACCGCGTTCATCGCCGGTTCGGAACCGCGCGCGGTGCGCCAGCGCTACGAGCAGGCGATCACCGACGCGTCCGTCGCGGTGACGCGGGCGTCGAGCGGCCTGACCGAGGAGTCACTGGTGCAGCTGCTGGGCCGGATCAACGCCCGGCTGGCGGTGTACACCGGGCTGGTCGAGACGGCAAGGACGAACAACCGGGCGGGCAATCCGGTCGGCTCGTCGTACCTGTCCGAGGCGTCGGCGCTGATGCAGCAGCAGATCCTGCCCGACGCCCAGCGGCTGTACGAGGAGACCTCGGCACGGGTGGACGCCGAGACCACCGCATCCACCAGGATCCCGACGCCGGTGATCCTGGTGGTGGTCGCGACTCTGCTGTTCGGTGTGTTCGCCAACCGCTGGCTGGCCAAGCGCACCCGGCGCCGCGTCAACGTCGGCTTCGTCGCCGGCGGGATGGCGGTGCTGATCATGCTGATCTGGGTGGGCACGGCGCTGGTGATCTCCACCTCGGACAGCCGCAGCGCCAAGGAGACCGCCGCCGAGTCGCTGAAGACGGTGACGACGCTGGCGATCACCGCGCAGCAGGCGCGCGCCGACGAGACGCTGTCGCTGATCCGCCGCGGCGACGAGGATGTCCGTAAGCAGTCCTACTACCAGCGCATCGAGGAGATGAAGCAGCAGCTCGCCCGCTACCTGGCCCGTGACGACGCAATCGACAAGTCCGACCTGTCCGACGCGGACGCGCTGCTGGACCGGTGGCGGGCGGCCGACGACCGGATCTCGGCCTACATCGCGGTCGGCAACTACCAGGCGGCGACGCAGGTGGCGCTGGGCACCGGCGAGGACGACTCCACCCCCGCGTTCAACAAGCTCGACGAGGCGCTGAGTAAGGGCATCGAGCAGAGCCGGACGCAGCTGCGCAACGAGATCGTCAACGCCCGGCGGGTGCTGTCCGGTTCGACGGTGGGCGCCGCGGCGCTGTCGATCATGGCGGCCGTGGCGGTGGCGCTGGGGATCTGGCCGAGATTGAGCGAGTACCGGTGATGAGCGCTTGCGCGAAGAACAGACAGCCGGTGATGAGCGCTCGCGCGAAGAACAGATGGCCGCTGATGGAAAAGATCTGGGCCGCATTGCTCGCCGGGGTGCTGTTGCTGGCCGGGTGTTCGGAGACGTCACCGGTGGTGACCACGCCGAGCGTCGTGCTCGCCCCGCCCACGCCTGCGGGGTTCGAGGAACTGCCCCCCGAATCGGCACGCCCGCCGTCGGCGGCCGGCAAGGACTGCGATCCCCGGGTGAGCCTGCGTCCGTTCGACAACGAGGAGGACGCGGCGAAGGCGGTGGCCAACATCAAGGCCCGCGGCCGCCTCATCGTCGGCCTGGACATCGGCAGCAACCTGTTCAGCTTCCGTGATCCGATCACCGGCGAGATCACCGGTTTCGACGTCGACATCGCCGGCGAGATCGCCCGCGACATCTTCGGCACCCCGTCGCAGGTGGAGTACCGCATCCTGGCGTCGTCGGACCGGATCGCCGCGTTGCAGAACGACGACGTGGACGTGGTGGTGAAGACCATGACGATCACGTGTGAGCGCAAGAAGCTGGTCAACTTCTCCACCGCGTATCTGACCGCCAACCAGCGCATCCTCGCGCCGCGAGATTCGAACATCCGGCAGTCGGCGGACCTGTCGGGTAGGCGTGTGTGCGTGGCCAAGGGCACCACGTCGCTGGAGCGTATCCAGCAGATCACCCCGCCGCCGCTGATCGTCGGCGTGGTGACCTGGGCGGACTGCCTGGTGGCCCTGCAACAGCGGCAGGTCGAGGCGGTCAGCACCGACGACGCGATCCTGGCCGGGCTGGTGTCGCAGGACCCGTACCTGCACATCGTCGGCCCGTCGATGAACGAGGAGCTCTACGGCATCGGCATCAACCGGGAGAACACCGGCCTGGTCCGCTTCGTCAACGGCACGCTGCAGCGCATCCGCCGCGACGGCACGTGGAACACGTTGTACCGCAAGTGGTTGACCGTCCTGGGGCCCGCGCCGACGCCTCCCGTCGCGAGGTATGCCGACTGATGGACGAACGCGAACACCTCGACACCGGCGACGACCCCGGTACCCAGCCGGCGAGCTTCGCCGATCTCGCCGAAGACACGATGTCGACGATGCGGCCGATGGCCACCCAGGCGGTGTTCCGGCCCAACTTCTTCGACGACGACGACGAGGACCACGACGCGGGGTTCCACACCGGCGACACGGTGCCGCAGTTGAGCACCACCGTCACCCGGCACATGTCCCCGACCCGAAGGCTCGGCGGCGGGCTGGTCGAGATCCCGCGGGTGCGGGCCCGGGATCCGTTGGCGGCGTTGATGACCGACCCGGTGGTGGCGGAGTCCAAACGCTTCTGCTGGAACTGCGGCAGGCCGGTGGGCCGCTCCAGCGCGGACGGCAAGGCACTGTCCGAGGGCTGGTGCCCGCACTGCGGCAGCGCGTACTCCTTTCTTCCGCAACTCAATGTCGGCGACATCGTCGCCGACCAGTACGAGATCAAGGGGTGCATCGCCCACGGCGGGCTGGGCTGGGTGTATCTGGCGTTCGACAAGAACGTCAACGACCGGCCGGTGGTGCTGAAGGGACTCGTACACTCCGGCGATGCGGAGGCCCAGGCGATCGCGATGGCCGAGCGCCAGTTCCTGGCCGAGGTGACCCATCCCGGGATCGTGAAGATCTACAACTTCGTCGAGCACGACGACAAGCACGGCAATCCGGTCGGCTACATCGTCATGGAGTACGTGGGCGGAACGTCGCTCAAGCAGGCCACCCACGACCGCAAGCGCGACCGCTCGCTGCTGCCGGTGGCCGAGGCGATCGGCTACATGCTCGAGATCCTGCCCGCGCTCGGCTATCTGCACTCGCTCGGGCTGGTGTACAACGACCTCAAACCCGAGAACCTGATGGTCACCGAGGACCAGCTCAAGCTGATCGACCTCGGGGCGGTCTCGCGGATCAACTCGTTCGGTTACCTGTACGGCACACCGGGATTCCAGGCGCCGGAGATCGTGCGCACCGGCCCCACGGTCGCGACCGACATCTACACGGTGGGCCGCACCCTGGCGGCGATGACCCTGAAGCTGCGCACCCGGCGCGGGCGTTACGTCGACGGACTGCCCGAGGACGACCCGGTGCTGGCCGAGTACGACTCGTTCGGCAGACTGCTGCGCCGCGCGATCGACCCCGACCCGAGGCGCCGGTTCCAGACCGCCGAGGAGATGTCCAGCCAGCTGATGGGCGTGCTGCGCGAGGTGGTGGCCAAGGACACCGGGGTGCCGCGGCCGGGCCTGTCGACCACGTTCAGCCCGTCGCGTTCGACGTTCGGGGTGGACCTGCTCGTCGCGCACACCGACGTTTACCTCGACGGTCAGGTGCACTCGGAGAAGCTGACCGCGCAGGAGATCGTGCGGGCGCTGCAGGTGCCGCTGGTCGACCCGACCGACGTCGGCGCCGCGGTGCTGTCGGCGACGGTGCTCAGCGAGCCCGTGCAGACGCTGGACTCGCTGCGCGCGGCGCGGCACGGCGCGCTGGACTCCGAGGGCATCGACCTGACGCAGTCGGTGGAACTGCCGCTGATGGAGGTGCGGGCGCTGCTGGACCTCGGCGACGTCGCCAAGGCCACCCGGAAGCTCGACGAACTCGCCGCTCGGGTGGGCTGGCGATGGCGACTGGTCTGGTTCCGCGCCGTCTCGGAGCTGTTGACCGCCGACTATGACGCCGCCACAAAGCATTTCACCGAGGTGCTGGACACGCTGCCCGGTGAGCTGGCTCCGAAGCTGGCGCTGGCCGCCACCGCCGAGTTGGCCGGCACCGCCGACGAAGGCAAGTTCTACGACACCGTCTGGTCCACCGACCGCGGCGTGATCTCCGCCGGATTCGGGCTCGCGCGCGCCCAATCGGCCGCCGGAGACCGCGACGCTGCCGTCCGCACACTCGACCAAGTACCCGCCACCTCAAGGCATTTCACGACGGCCAGGCTGACCAGCGCGGTGACGCTGCTGTCCGGCCGGTCGAGCAGCGAGATCACCGAACGGCAAATCCGCGACGCCGCGCGCCGGGTCGAGGCGCTGCCCGACACCGAGCCGCGGGTGCTGCAGATCCGCGCGCTGGTGCTGGGCACCGCGATGGACTGGCTCGCCGACAACACCGCCAGCACCAACCACATCCTGGGCTTCCCGTTCACCGAGCACGGTCTGCAACTCGGCGTCGAGGCGTCGCTGCGCAGCCTGGCCCGGGTGGCGCCCACCCAGGCCCACCGCTATGCGCTGGTGGACCTGGCCAACAGCGTCCGGCCGATGTCGACGTTCTGACCGGCAAACAACGGATTTCGTTGCTGGACACCCCTGGACCGCCCCGGCGGCACCCGGTCGTGCCGGCGTTGCCCGGACATACCGCCAAACGCGCTGGTGAACGTACATACATGTGATTCAAAACGTTTTATGGTCACACCACGGATTCCGTAGTATCGTGTCGCACATCACAAGGTGACGTCATCGGCGCAGCTTTGAGACACTAGGGCCCGATCCCCTGACCTCACCCGAAACGAATTTCACGGTGCCTCCTGACTTCGTTTAGGGAGTCCATATGTCCATTACCGATCCCCTGCCGGCCCCCAGCACGCAGCGGGTCTTCCGGCCGGATCCGAACTCGTTCGGTCTTCGCGAGGAACACCATCGCGCGACGTTCGCCGCCTGCCTACTTCCGCCGTCGACCGTGCTGGTGACAGTCCACGGCGAGGTCGACGCGAACAACGGCACGGCCCTGGCCCGCTACGTGGAGAAGCGGCTGGGCGGCGCCCACAAGGTGATCCTCGACCTGCAGACCGTCGAGTTCTTCGCCGCGTCGGGATTCGCCGCACTGTCCAACGTGAACGTGGTCTGCGCCCGCGGCGGCGTTCGCTGGAGCCTGCTCGCGGGAACTCAGGTGCGCCGGCTGCTGTCGATCTGCGACCCGCAGCGCGAGCTACCCGTCGCCGAGCCCGGCGGCAAGTACGCGCGCACACGCGCGGGCGATCGCCAACTCCTCGTTGGTGGGTACAACTAGGACGGTGATCGGGGCCCCGTCCGGGGAGATCCGCCTGGCCGTTCTGGCCGGGCTCTCGTTGAGGTGCTCGTCGAGTTCGATGCCGAACGCGGTAAGCCCCGACAGCGCGTCGCGCCGGACCTCCGCGTCGTTCTCGCCGACCCCGGCGGTGAAGGTGATGACGTCGGCCGAGCCGAGCACCGCCAGGTAGGCGCCGATGTATTTGCGCAGCCGGTGGATGTACACGTCGTAGGCCAATTGGGCTGCGGCGTCGCCGGATTCGATCTCGCGGTGCAGCTCCCGGAAGTCGATTTCGCCGCCGAGGCCGCGGACCCCCGAGCGTTTGTTGAGCATCGTCTCGATGTCCTCGACCTCCATGCCCGCGGTGCGCCACAGGTAGAAGATGATCCCGGGGTCCACGTCACCCGAACGTGTTCCCATCACCAGCCCCTCCATCGGGGTCAGGCCCATCGAGGTCTCCACGGGTCTGCCGCCGACGATCGCCGACGCGGAAGCGCCGTTGCCGAGGTGCAGCACGATCTGGCTCAGCGATTCCAGCGGCACGCCGAGGAACGCGGCCGCCTGTTCGCTGACGTACTGGTGCGAGGTGCCGTGGAAGCCGTAGCGGCGGATGCTCCAGGAGTCGGCGACCTCGGCGTCGATCGCGTAAGTGGCGGCCGCGGGCGGCAGGTGGTGGAAGAACGCCGTGTCGAACACCGCGATGTGCGGCAGGTCGGGCAGCGCTTTCCGGGCCACTTCGATTCCCAGGATGGCCGGCGGATTGTGCAGCGGCGCAAGGGGTGACAGTTCCTTGAGCCGTACCAGGGTGTCGTCGTCGACGATCGTCGGCTCGTGCAGGTCGGGACCGCCGTGCACGACGCGGTGCCCCACCGCGACGAGGCCCAGTTCCTCGAGGGTGTGGCCGTCGGAGGCCAACGCGTCGAAGACCACCTCCATCGCCGCGGCGTGGTCGGGGACGCCGCCGGCGTCCGGTCGCGGGTCGCCGATCCGCTCGACGATCCCGTCGGCGACGAGCACACCCGAATCCGGGTCCATCACCGCATATTTCACCGACGACGAGCCCGAGTTGAGCACCAATACCGATCGTGACATCTCGTTCACCCCTGGGCCTGGATCGCGGTGAGGGCCACCGTGTAGACGATGTCCTCGACGAGGGCACCGCGGGACAGATCGTTGACGGGTTTGTTCAGCCCCTGCAGCACCGGCCCGATCGCGATGGCTCCCGCGCTGCGCTGCACCGCCTTGTAGGTGTTGTTGCCGGTGTTGAGGTCCGGGAAGATCAGCACGGTGGCGTGCCCGGCCACCTTCGAGTCCGGCATCTTGGTCTTGGCCACCGACGGCTCCACCGCCGCGTCGTACTGGATGGGCCCCTCGACCAGCAGCTCGGGTGCCCGCTGACGGACCAGTTCGGCTGCGGTGCGCACCTTTTCGACGTCCGCTCCGCTGCCGGACGTGCCGGTCGAGTACGACAGCATCGCGACCCTCGGCTCGATGCCGAACTGCGCGGCGGTCCGCGCCGACGAGATCGCGATGTCGGCGAGCTGTTCGGCGGTGGGGTCAGGCACGATCGCGCAGTCTCCGTAGGCGAGCACCTCGTGGGCCAGGCACATCAGGAAGATGCTCGAAACCGTCGAGACGTCCGGCTGGGTCTTGATGATCTCGAACGCGGGCCGCACCGTGTGCGCGGTGGTGTGCTTGGCGCCTGACACCATGCCGTCGACCATGTCGTTGTACACCAGCATGGTGCCGAAGTACGACACGTCGCGCATGACGTCGCGCGCCTGTTCCAGCGTGACGCCCTTGTGCGCGCGCAGCTGCGCGTACTGCTCGGCGAACCGCTCGCACAGGTCGCTGGTCTGCGGGTCGAGCACCTGCGCGCTCGACAGGTCGACGCCGAGTTCGGCTGCGCGTGCGCGGATCTGGGCCTCGTCGCCGAGGATCGTCAGGTCGGCCACACTGCGGTCGAGCAGTCGGCCCGCGGCCTTGAGGATGCGGTCGTCGTCGCCCTCGGGCAGCACGATGCGTTTGCGGTCCGCCCGGGCCCGGTCCAGCAGCCGGTGGGCGAACATCTGCGGGGTGACCACCGTCGGGATCGGAAAAGCCAGGTGCGTCAACAGTTCCTCGACGTCGACGTGGGTCTCCATCAGGGCCAGCGCGGTGTCGATCTTGCGGTGCGACGAGGCGGTCACCCGCCCGCGGGTGGCCGCCACCCGGCTCGCGGTCTCGAAGGTGCCGAACCTGGTCTCGATGATCGGCAGCCGCAGACCCAGCCCGGACACCAGCGAATCGATCGCCGGGTGCAGGGTCAGACCGCCATTGAGGATCACCGCCGAGAGCGACGGAAAGCCCTCCGCCGCATGGGCACTGAGCACGGCGAGCACCACGTCGGAGCGGTCGCCGGGGGTGATGACCGCGATGCCCTCGGTGAGTCGTTCCAGCACATGCTCGGCCGTCATGCCTGCGACGAGCACGTCGAGCACTTCCCGATCGAGCAGCGCGAGGTCGCCCTGCACCGGGGTGCCCTCGACCGCGTCCCGCAGTTCGGCCACCGACGGGGCGACCAGCAGCGGTTCCTCGGGCAGCACGTAGGTGCGGGGATCGATCCGGGCCAGCGCCGCGGCCACCTCGGCGGCCTCGGCCGGGTCGCAGCGGTTGGCCACCACCGCGGCAGTGTAGGCGTGCTGCGCGGCGATCTCGTCGATGCACAGTTCGACGACCTGGACGACCTGTTCGGGGGTGCGGCCCTTCGCCTTGACCGCGAGCACCACCGGCGCCCCGAGATTCGCGGCGATGCGGGCGTTCATGGACAGCTCGCTGGGTGCGGCCACATCGGTGTAGTCGCTGCCGACCACCAGCACCGCGTCGCACCGGTCGGCGACCCGGTGGAACCGGTCGACGATGTCGGCCAGTGCCGTGTCCGGGTCCTCGTGCAGCTGCTGGTAGCCGACCCCGACGCAGTCGTCGTAGGCCAGTTCCGCGGTGGTGTGGTCGAGCAGCATCTCGAGGATGTAGTCGCGCTGCTCACCCATTCGGGTGATCGGCCGGAACACCCCGACCCGCGCGACCGTCGCCGCGAGGCGGTGCAGGATGCCGAGCGCGATCGTCGATTTCCCGGTGTCGCCCTCGGGCGACGCGATGTAGATAGCCGGATTGGTCGGGGCTGTCGCGTTCGGCGCGTCGGGCACCACTCAAGCCTGCCCTATGGACCCTCGCACCGCCAGCAGCGCCCACCGGGGCAGACACCACAGAACTAACTTATTAGTAAGTTGTACAACTTTGCTAGCTATGCTCTACTCTGTGCAATAAGCCAGGCCAGCCGCTTCGTTAAGCAGCCGTTAATAATCGCCAAATCTGCAGTGTCAGGTTCAAGATCACGGTGGCCGGGCGTGAAACGCCGACGCCGGGGGGCCACATGTCTGTTCTCGATCTGCACGAAACCGGAATGCCTGTGCGGGTGTTCGCGGGCACCACCGCGGTGCCACCGCCGGCCTGCCCGACGCCGATGGCAGCGCACCGGGCACGCCGCGCCTTCGTGGTCCGCCTGGCCGTTGCAGCCGCGCTGACCGCACTGGCCTATGCCGGGCAGTATGCCGAAGTCCTCTCCGACGCCCTGGCCGGCTCGCGCACCGCGTTCCTGGTCGTGGTCCCGGTGTTACTGGTGCTGATCGCGACGTCCTACCGGACACCTCCGCGGGGCGTCGGAGACGCCGAGTCCGACTGGATCATCGCCGCACTGGCGGGCGCGGCCGGCTTCACCGCCATCCACCTCGTCGGAGAGCGGATGCCGTCGCTGTCCGCGCTCTGGCGACTACCGATGCTCGGTGTCGCGGTGTGGTTCGCGTGCCTGCTCGTCATCCTGTTCGGGATCCGCCACGTGCTGCGGATGTGGCCGCTGTGGCTGTTCGCGGCGAGCACCTTGACGCCGCTGCCTTATCTGGTGACCGTCGCGATGTTCGGCGGATCCCAGACCGCTGCCGCCCTGGTAGCGGCTGCGCTCGGAGCCGTGGCGGTATACCTCGCCGGACGCCTGGCCCCGCTGCCCTGGCAGCTGGGCGCCGCCCTCGGATGCGCTGTCATCTCGACCGGTTTCGTGTTCTCGGGCATTCCCGGCAACCTGCTGCTCAAGGTTGTCGTGGTCGGCGCCGTTCTCCCCGTCGCCGCATGCGCCGCGCTGCGCCTGGCCGAGCGCACGGGCGAGGAGCGCTTGGTCCGCGGCTATCCGCGGCCGTCCCCGGTCACGCTGGCGGTCCTTGCCACAGTGTCCGCCGCTCTTTTCGTGCTCCACCCGCCGGCCCCGGCGGCCAACGCGGTGCCGGTGGCCCATCCGGACTGGATGCAGCGGTCCCAACTGGGGCCACCCGAGGACTACGACTTCGTCAACCGCTACCTGGGCGAGGGCGCGACCCTGCACCGCTACCCGGTAGCTCCCGCAGCCGGCATGCCGGTCGCCGTCGTCGACGTGATGAGCTCGCCTGACCTCGCGATGCTCAACGACTACCCGGATGCGGTCTGGTATCCGACCAAGCGCCCCGTGGAGTATCGTCCGGCCGGGCTGAACGGCCTGTCGGACTTGGACTCCTACCGCGCCGACGTGATCCACACCGATGCCTCGACGGCCATCGACAATGCGAGCCGCCACTGGTACGCGGTGACATGGATTTGGCACGCCGCCAACAGCTTTCAGCGGGTCACTGTCGTGGTCAACCAGGACGCCGCCTCGCACCGTCAACCGCCGCCCCCGACTCCGCCGACGCTGATGAACTCCGCTGTCGAGCCTGCGCTGTGGATCGCCCGCCAGCAGGCCATCACCGAGGGCGCCGTCGATCCGCTCGTGATCCGCCGGGCCACCGACGTGGTGGAACTCCTGATGGCTTCCGCGGCCCAGGACAAGGGAGACCCAGAGGCGCTGACGGGTGCCTGAGACCGGACCGGCAGCCATGCTGCCGACTCATCTGTCCGCGCGCAGGCAGGTCGGCCGACGAGCGATGACGACCGCGGTCGCGGTCCTCATCCTCCTGGCCGCCGCGGCCTTCGCGATGCCCGACGTCATCGCCCCCACACTCATGTGCGTCGTGACGATTCTCTACCTGGTGGCGACGGTCGACCGCCACTATCTGCTCATCAAGGGCATGGGTTCGTCAGCCCTGATCGAGGTGACCGACGACGAGGCGTTCGACATTCCCGAAGCCGAGCTACCGGTCTACACGGTGCTGCTGCCGGTCTACGACGAACCCTCGATCGTGTCCAACCTCATCAGCGGGGTGCTCCGACTCGACTATCCGCGCGACAAGCTCGAGATCCTCTTGCTGATCGAGGAAGACGACATCGCCACCCAGACCGCGCTGTTGGACGCCGACCTACAGGACATCCGAGTGGTGATCGTCCCGGAGAGCCATCCGCGGACCAAGCCGAAGGCGTGCAACTACGGCATGTCCCTGCCCGGCCTCTGCGGCGAGATGGTGACGATCTATGACGCCGAGGACATCCCCGAGCCGTTGCAGCTTCGCCGCGCCGTCGCCGCGTTCCGCCGATTGCCGAAGGAGATCGGTTGTCTACAGGCACGTCTCGGGTACTTCAACGAACGGCAGAACCTGTTGACACGCTGGTTCTCGATCGAGTACGACCAGTGGTTCGGTCTGATACTGCCGGCAGTCGAGGAACTGGGATGCGTGGTGCCGCTCGGCGGAACATCGAACCATATGCGCACACGCACATGGCGCGACATCGGCGGATGGGACGAGTTCAACGTCACCGAGGATGCCGATCTCGGGGTCCGGCTCGCCCGCTACGGCTATCGCACTTTGATCCTGGACTCGATCACGTTGGAAGAAGCCAACTCTGACGTCATCAATTGGATACGCCAGCGGTCACGCTGGTACAAGGGTTACCTGCAGACCATGCTGGTGCACCTGCGTGACCCGGTGGCCCTGCACCGTGAGATCGGCACGAAAGCCACCCTGCGGTTGATCAACATGACCGGTGGAGTGCCGATGACCAGCGCGCTGAACATCGTGTTCTGGTTCACGATGGTGCAGTGGATTCTCGGCAGGCCGGCATTCATCGAACACCTCTTCCCACCGGTGACCTACTACCTCTGTCTCATGTTGTTCATTGTCGGAACACCGGTTTCGATCTTCATGGGGCTCATCGTCACGAAAACCCTGGACAAGCCACATCTGTGGTGGGCCGCGCTGGTGATGCCTCCGTACTGGATCCTGCAATCGATCGCGGCGCTGAAGGCAGCAATCCAGTTGGCGATCAGACCCTCCTATTGGGAGAAGACCGTCCACGGCCTCGGCCGTCCACACGACACCCAGACCACCGCTGCGGCGAGCAGCTGAAACTTGCTGGAGCGAACACCATGACTATGAAATTCGCACGACGACTGAATACTTCGGAAAGGGCTACCCCAATGCGTTCGGCTCGGTGGCTCCAGCGGGTGACAGTGCGCCTCGGTGTACCCATCGTCGCGGCCCTGGCGCTGTTCGCCACCCCGCTGGCCTCCTCGCCGACGGCGTGGAGCCAGCCGGATGTCACCGGCGTCGTCCTGACCGCGGATGCGCTCGGCATGAGCCCGACGATCGGGTTCAATTCGGCGAACTCGCCGCAGACGATGTCCATTCCCGCGCCCGACGGCGCACAGCCCGGGTCCCTGACCGGCCAGATCCAGTCTGTCAGCAATATCACCACCGGCTACCTCGAATTCAACAGGGAGGACGGCAGTCTCCTCACCTCCGTGCCGATCCCCGACGTCCGCCTGGGTCAGGCGACCGTGCCGTTCACGGTGGACTTGTCGACCGTCACAGTTCGGGACCACTTCGCGCGGGTCGTCATCGTGCTGCGGCAGACCGACGGCGACTCGATCTGCGGCACCCCGCCCAACGTCACTCTGAGCAGGCTGTCGGTCAATTTCGACACCCAGCCCGGCCGCCCACGAACCCTCGATCAGTTCTTCCCCGCGGTGGTCTCGACGGTCGACATCCTGGTCGACCCCGCGCCCGACCACTTCGAGTCCCAGACGGTGCTCAACCTGGTGTCCATGCTCAACGTCCGATATCGGGCACTGGCACTGCATTTCAACGTCCGGCCACTGCCGCGCCAACAGGAGCCGCCGCCGGCTCAATGGGATCCGATGCGGCGCACCATCGTCGTGCGCAGCGGGACCGAGGCGCAGGTCAAGCTGGTCGAGGGCGCCGGTTCGCCGTACCTGACCATCAGTGGCGAGGGCAGTGAACTCGTGGAGCAGACAGCGTTGTTCCGCTCCGAATTGCTCGCACTCGCCCAGACGCCCTCCACGACAGTCGATTCTGTCGAGCAGTTCGAGGTTCGCGGCGGTGGCTCGGCGTCCTTCGAGCAGCTCGGTGTCTCCGGCCGGCTGTCCGTGCTCGGACAGGCCTCGATCTACTCGACGCCCGACACCGCGATGTTCGGGCTGGGCAACCCGGGTGCGATCGAGACGCACCTGATCGCCCACCACACCCCGGTGAAGGCCGACGAGAAAGCGACGGTCACCGTCCAGTCGGGGGGCCGGGTGTTCTATTCCGCCGGGCTGGGCGAAACCGGACTGCTCGATGCCAAGTTCACGATTCCCGGCGACCTCGGCGGCAGCATGGCCGGATGGGAGATCCTGGTCTCCTACGAGCCGGCACCCGGTGCCTGCAATCCGCGCACCGTACCGCTGACCTTCGAACTGGACGGGTCGTCGACCGTCGCCGTGACCGGCGGAAGCGTGCTGATGGGTGGATTCAGCGCGTTACCCGTTGGTTTCTCACCGACGTTCCAGGTCGCACTCGGCGAGTCGACCCCCGAATTCCTCAGTCGGGCCGCGGCGATCATCGCGTCGGTGCAGCGATTGACGGCCCAGCAACTGCAACCGAATCTGGTCGACCTGCCCGAAGCCATCGGCAACCGCACCAGCGCATTGATCGTCGCCGATTCCGCCCAACTCGGGCAGGCAGCGCTCGACTCACCGATCGAATCCGGCGGGGAGGCAGAGATCACCGCGGTGTTCGCATCCAAAGATCAAGTCACGCTCGACCTTCCGGAGGGACTGGGCAGCATCCAGGCGTTCGCCGACCGAGGGCGCACCGTCGTGCTGGTGACCACCTCCGGGGACTGGGAGCTGGTGGACCGAGCCCTCGATTACATCGCGGGATTGCAACGCGGTTGGCGCGACCTCGCCGGTGACGTCGTCGTGGCGGGCCCCGACGGGGAACCGAAGAACCTCACCATCCGCGCGCGAGGCCCCGAGCTTCAGGTCATCGACACGGGCACCCAATGGCTGCCCTGGGCACTGACCGGCGGCGCCGCCGTCCTTGTCGGTTCATTCGCGTTGGCGGCACTCGGCATTCACCGCCGGCGGCGCGGCAGTCGTGACGCTCATGCCGCTGACTGACGAGCGCAGTACCGAAGCCGGCCCCACTGATCACGGTGGCCGGGTGACCGTAAGCGACCGCCGTCCCGGATTCGTCCTGTTCGTCGTCTGCTTGGTCTCCTATACCGCGCTGGGCTACTTCCTGTTCCGCACCGGCTACATCAACCCGGACGCGACCAGCCGAACCGGCAACGCCGGATACGTGGTGATGAGCAGGTTCCCCCACCTCGGCGCGGTCGGGTTCGTGTGGAATCCGCTACCGAGTTTCGCCCAGATCCCGCTGCTGTCACTCAGCCACTGGTGGCCCGAACTCAAGACGCTCGGGCTCAGCGGCGTCATCCAGAGCGCAGGGTTCATGGCCGGAGCGGTTGTGCTGATACGGCGCATCGCCATCGACGCCGGCGCTTCCACCGTGGTGCGCGTGCTCGCCGTCGCCGCCTTCGCGCTGAACCCGATGATCGTGCTCTACGGCGCGAACGGCATGAGTGAGGGCGCCTTCTGCCTGGTGCTGCTCTGGGCGTGCCGCCGCCTCATCCGGTGGGTCCGCCGCGAAGCGACGGTCGATTTATGCATGGCCGGTTTGGCTTTCGGGACGGCCTACCTGGTGCGCTATGAGGCGCTCATCGCTGCCGCGGCTGCCGTCACCCTGGTCGTCGGGGTGTCGCTTGTTCGGCACCGCGCAACGAAGCAGTGGAAATCGGCGGCCCACGTAGCGCTGCACGACGGCGTCATCATGGGTTTCCCGATCACCTGCGCGTTCGTGGTGTGGGCACTGTCCGGATGGTTTCTCGACGCCAGTCTGCTCGCCCAGTTCACCTCGCAGTACGGCAACAGCGCGCAGGTGGCGACTGTAGGCATCGTCGGGGTCGGTGACGTGGGCGTCGCCCCGCTGCTGAAGACGATCGCCGCCAGCGTCTTCGGCATCGAACCGCTGGCACTCGTCGTCGTGGCGGCGGCCGGCGCGGCGTCGGTGTACTGGCGGCGCTATGAAACGCTCGTACCGATCATGGTGTTCGGCTCCATCCTGCTTTTCCAGTCGGTGGCCATCCTGCTGGGCTCCACCTTCGGTTGGTTCCGCTTCTTCATCGTCCTGGTACCGCTGGTCATCGTCGCACTGTTGACCAGCTGGCCCGCGTCGTCGGAACGAACTGCCGCGGTGAGGTTTACGCACACAGCGATCTCGGCCGTCATGGCGGCTACGCTGATTTCCTCGATCCCGGCCACCTGGCAGTCGATGTTGAATCCGGCGATCGGCAAAGAAGAGTACGGTCTGCGTTCTGTGCTCTGGCCGGAGCAGTATCCGCCGAGCGAATTCTGGTACTTCTGGTCCGGCGAGATCGCCGAGAACACCGTCAGATGGTTCGACGATCAGGATCTGCCGGACGGGTCGGTGTTGATGGATACCTTCGGCCTGGCCCGGATGTGGCTGGCCTCCGAGGATCCGCACCAGTTCGTGGTCCGCAGTGACTACGACTTCTTCGACAAGCTGAACCAGCCGTCGGAGAGCGGGCTGCGCTACATCCTGGTGCCGCGGCCGTCGGGTCTGGGCAAGTTGGACGCGGTGAACATTCGTTACCCCACGATCTGGGACGACGGCGCCGGTATCGGCACGCTGGTGATGACGGTCACCGGCCCCAACGGGGGCCAACAATTCCGCATCCTGCGAGTCCACCCGAGGGAGTGACTTCCGGCCGGCTCAACCGGCCGTCATGTCCACCGGCACCCGCAGGGTGGCCACCAGCCCGCGGTGATCGGCGCCGGGCACGGTGACCGTGGAGACGCTGGCGGCCGAACAGTTCTTCGTCAGGATGTGGTCGATGCCGATCAGCGGAGGGCGCATCTCGCGACCCGGGTAGGTGCGCACCAGCCCGGCCCCGGCCTCGGTGCCTGCGTCGCCGTAGCCCTCGGCCAGCAGCCGCCGGAACGGCGCCATGTCGACGGTGGCGTTGAAGTCACCGGCCACGATCACCGCACCCGCTCCCGCGGTCTCGCCGACCTCGCGCAGCGTCTCGGGCAGCCGCGCGATGTCGGAGCGCCAGCCGTCGATCGGGGTGGGCCAGGGCCCGGGCAGGTGAACCGACAGCACCGTGGTGTCCACCCGCACACCGGGAATGCGGATCCGCGCGCCCACCATCGGCATCGTGTAACCGTCGATGCGCCCGGAGTGCACGATCGGATGCCTGCTCCAGATGCCGATCCCGGACGCGTTGCGCGCCGGCACGATCACCCGGTACGGGAAGACGCCGTCCATCCCCGCCGCCGACAACCCGTCGGCCGAGGCCTGCGTCATCTCCTGGACGGCGACGACGTCGGCGACGTCATCGGCCAGTGCGACGAAGGCTTCCGGGTTCGCCTGTCCCAGAAACAGATTCGCGCTCAACACCCGCACGTAGACGGCTGGCACGTCGGCCGCGGCCGAGCTCAGGTACCGCGGCACGTACATCCACATCAGCGCGACCGTCACCGTGACCGCCACCAGGGTCAGCAGCCAGCGTCTGCCCACCGCCAGCAACAGCATCGCCACCGGCGCCGCGAGCGCCAGGTAGGGCGCCGCGGCGGCGACGAGGAGCGTGGGGTGCCCGGAGATGGGCACGTAGCGGGCGCCGAGGCCCACCACCGCGACGGCCAGGGCACACAGGCCGAGTACCGTCGCGGGAATCCGGATCATCTGGCTGCGCCGGTGCTCAGCCGAGCTTGCGCAGCCTCGGTTCCAGGTCGCGCTGGAACAGTTCCAGGAAGCGGCGCTGGTCGTGACCGGGGGCGTGGAACACCAGGTGGTTCAGTCCCCAGTCGAGGTAATCCTTGACCTTGGCCACCGCCTCGTCGGGGTCGGACGCGACGATCCAGCGCTTGGCGACCTGCTCGATGGGCAGCGCGTCGGCGGCCTTCTCCATCTCGATCGGGTCGTCGATGGAGTGCTTCTGCTCGGCGGTCAGCGACAGCGGCGCCCAGAACCGGGTGTTCTCCAGTGCCAGTTCCGGGTCGGTGTCGTAGGAGATCTTGATCTCGATCATCCGGTCGACGTCGTCGGGGTTCTTGCCCGCCGCCTCGGCCCCCTCGCGCATGGCCGGGATCAGCTTGTCCTTGTAGAGCTCCGCACCCTTGCCCGAGGTGCAGATGAAGCCGTCGCCGGCCCGGCCCGCGTACTTGGCGACCTGGGGCCCGCCCGCGGCGATGTAGATCGGGATGCCGCCCTCGGGCACGTCGTAGATCGAGGCGCCCTTGGTCTTGTAGTACTCGCCGTCGAAGTCGACCCGGTCACCGAGCCACAGCTCGCGCATCAGCCGGACCGATTCGCGCAACCGCGCGTAACGCTCCTTGAACTCGGGCCACTCGCCCTCGTAGCCGGTGGCGATCTCGTTGAGCGCCTCACCGGTGCCCACACCGAGGAAGATGCGGTCCGGGTACAGGCATCCCATGGTCGCGAACGCCTGGGCGATCACGGCGGGGTTGTACCGGAACGTCGGGGTGAGCACGGAGGTGCCCAGTTTGAGGCGCTTGGTGCGCTCCCCCACCGCGGTCATCCAGGCCAGCGAGAACGGCGCGTGGCCGCCTTCGTGGCGCCACGGCTGGAAGTGGTCGCTGACGGTCGCACTGTCCATCCCGTGCTCTTCGGCGGCGACCGCCAGTTCCACGAGCTCGCGGGGCGCGAACTGCTCCGCCGACGCCTTGTATCCCAGTCTGAGTTCAGCCACGCTTCTGTTCTACTCCACTCGTTACGCTCACGAGATGGCAGCAGGCTCAGCGCGGCTGGTCCGGATCACCGAGACCGTCCACTTCGCCCAGACCGACCTGGTGAACTGGACGCTCGTGACGGGCGGTCCGGACAACGGCGGCGGGGTCGTGCTGATCGACGCCGGGTATCCGGGCCACCGCGACGACGTGATCGGGTCGGTGCGTGAACTCGGCTTCCGGCCCGAGGACGTCCGCGCGATCCTGTTGACCCACGCCCACGTCGACCACTTCGGTTCGGCGATCTGGTTCGCCCGGGAACACGGCACCCCAGTCTACTGTCACCGCGACGAGGTCGGCCACGCCAAGCGCGAGTACCTGGAGCAGGCCTCGCCGCTGGCCGTCGCCGCGCAGGCCTGGCGGCCCCGGTGGCTGAAGTGGACGGTGGCGCTCATCGGCAAGGGCGGGCTCGGCCACACCGGGATCCCCACCACGGCGGCGCTGACCGACGAGGTCGCCGCGGGCCTGCCCGGCACGCCGCGCTGCGTCCCGACGCCGGGCCACACCGGCGGGCACTGCTCGTATCTGGTGGACGGGGTGCTGGTCAGCGGCGACGCGCTGGTGACCGGGCACCCGGTGTCGACGAGGCGGGGCCCGCAGTTGCTGCCGTCGGTGTTCAACCACGACGAGGACGCATGCCGGCGCAGCCTGGATGCGCTGGGCGTGCTGGACGCCGAGGTGATGCTGCCCGGCCACGGGCCGGTGTGGCGGGGCCCGGTGCGCGAGGCGGTGAATCAGGCGCGGCTGCCGTGAGCCGGCACGCCTACAGCCCGAGGTGGTCGCGCAGGGTGTCGCCGGTGTAGCCGGTGCGGAAGCTGCCGCGCTCCTGCAGCAGCGGCACCACCCGGTCGACGAAGTCGTCGAGGCCGCGCGGGGTCAGGTGCGGCACCAGGATGAACCCGTCGCACGCGTCGCTCTGCACGTGCAGGTCGATCTCGTCGGCGACCTGCGCGGGGGTGCCGACGAACTGCTGCCTGCTGGTGACCGCGATGACGAGTTCGCGGATGCTGAGGTTCTCGGCGGCGGCCCGCGCACGCCACGCCGCCGCGACGGCCCTGGGGTCGCCGTGGCGCACCCGGCCCTGCGTCACCGTCGGGTCGTCGGCGGGTTCCACCTCCGGCAGCGGGCCGTCGGGGTCCAGCTCGGACAGGTCACGCTGCCACACCTGTTCCAGCATCGCGATCGCGGTCGGACCGCTGACCTGCTGCAGGCGCACATGGCGGGCCTTGTCCGCGGCCTCGGCCGCGGTGTCGCCGAGCACAAAGGTGGCGGCCGGAAAAACCTTGAGATGGTCGGGATTCCGGCCGTAGCCGGCGGCCCTGGCCTTGACGTCGGCGTAGTAGGTCCGGCCGGCCTCCAGCTCGGAATGCAGCGTGAACAGCGCGTCGGCATGCCGGGCCCCGAAAGCTCTACCCTCGTCGGAATCCCCGGCCTGGAACAGCACCGGCTCGCGCTGCGGCAGCGGCGGCAGCGTGGCGACACCGCGCACGTCGAACTGCGGTCCGTGGTGTTCCACGACGCGGATGCGGTCGGGCTCGACGTAGCGGCCGGTGTCGCGGTCGGCGATGACGGCGTCGTCGTCCCAGCTGTTCCAGAACAGCCGCGCCACGGTCAGGAACTCCTCGGCACGCCGGTAGCGGTCGGCGTGGTCGAGGTAGCCGCCGCGCCGGAAGTTGGCCCCGGTGAACGCATCCGAGGAGGTGACCATGTTCCATGCCGACCGGCCGTCGGACAGATGGTCGAGGGTGGCGAACTGGCGCGCCACCTCGAACGGCTCGTTGAAGGTGGTGTTGACGGTCCCGGCCAGCCCGAGGTGCTCGGTGACGGCGGCCAGTGCGGCCAGCACCGTGAAGGTGTCGGGCCTGCCGACCACGTCCAGATCGTGGATGCGGCCGCGGTGTTCCCGCAGCCGCAGCCCCTCGGCCAGGAAGAAGAAGTCGAACATGCCGCGCTCCGCGGTGCGGGCCAGGTGCACGAAGGACTCGAACTCGATCTGGCTGCCCGAGTCGGGATCCGACCACACCGTGGTGCTGTTGACGCCGGGGAAATGCGCGCCGAGGTGAATCTGCTTGCGCGGCTTGTCGACCGTCATGCCGTCAGCCCCCACTGCCGGGCCAGCAACTCGTGGGAGCGCAGCCGGTCGGCGTGGCCGTGGGTCACCGAGGTGACCACGAGTTCGTCGGCGCCGGTCGCGCGCTGCAGAGCGCAGAGCCGGTCGGCCACCTCGTCGGGGTCGCCGACGAACTGGGTCGCGATGCGGTCCCTGACCAGCTCGGCCTCCTCGTCGGACAGCGGTGACACGCGGCCGGGGTCCGGGTAGGGCACCGCGCCGTCGCCGCCGCGCACCGAGTGCACCCAGTGCCCGTAGCTGGAGGCCAGGTGTCGGGCGGTGGCGGTGTCGGCTGCGACCACCACGTCGGCCGAGACCACCACGTAGGGCTGCGAAAGTGTTGCCGACGGCCGGAATTCGGCACGGTAGACCTCGACGGCATCGAGCGCGGTGGCCGGGGTGATGTGGTAGCTCGCGACGAACGGCAGTCCGTGGGCGCCGGCCACCCGGGCGCTCTGCCCCTTGCTGCTGCCGAAGATCCACGGGACCAGGTCCGCGCCCTCGCCGGGCACCGCGTGCGCGTCGACGTCGCCGATCGTGTAGCGGCCGGCCAGCATCGCGAGGATGTCGTCGACCTGGTCGGCGAAATCCGGTGTGACAGCCTCGGGTTGCGTCAGCACCGACATCCGGGCCCGCAACCGCGGGTTGCGCATCAGGGCCGTCACGTCGAACGGCGACGGGATGACCACGCCGTCGATCTCGCGCCACGGCGGAACGGGTTTCTGGCTGCGTCGGGTGGCGCCGTCCCTGGTGGCTTCCCGGCGGCGCAGTCCGGAGCGGCCGACGCCGAGGTCGATGCGGCCCGGATGGAACGCGGCGAGCGTGCCGAAGCTCTCCACCACCGCGACGGCAGTCGTCTGCCCGAGCTGCACGGCGGCCGCGCCCACCCTGATGCGGCTGGTCGCCGCGGCGATCTGGCCGATGAGCACCGCGGGCGCGGAGCTCGCGACGGCGACGAAATGGTGTTCGGCCACCCAGAACCGCTTGTACCCCCACTGCTCGGCATGCTGTGCGAGGTCGACGGTGTTGCGCAGCGCGGTGGCCGCATCGGCGCCCTCCGGTATCGGCGACAGGTCGACGATCGACAGCGGGACGGTCATGGGTTCCCTTTCGCCGCATAGCGATTACCGGCGGTCGGCAGTCCGAGGCGGTGACGCAGGGACTCGCCGTCGGGGTAGGCGGTGCGGAACACCCCGCGCCGCTGCAGGATCGGCACCACTTCGTCGACGATCACAGGCAGATCGGTGGAGTTGACCGCGGGCCGCAGCCTGACCCCCTGCACGCCGTATCGGTGCCAGCGCTCGATCTTGTCGGCGAGTTGCTCGGGCGTGCCGGCGAACACCTCGGCGTCGGAGCGTTCGTCGACCAGGCCGGCGAACGTCACGTACAGGTCGGCGTACACCAGCAGCGCGCCGCCGGCCCGGCGCACCTCGTCCAGCATGGCCGTCACCGCGTCGTCGGCGCCCGGGGTGATGAAGACGAGATCGGCGCTGCCCGCGGCGAATTCGTAGACCCGCCGGTTGTGGGCCAGCGCCGCCACCACCGGTTGGCCCTGGGGTGGGCGTGGGGTGATCGACGGTCCCTTCACCGAGAAGAACGGCCCGGAGAAGTCGATGTAATGCAGCTTGTCCCGGTCGACGAAGCGGCCGGTGGCGGTGTCGCGGATCACGGCGTCGTCCTCCCAGCTGTCCCAGAGCCGGCGCACCACCTCCACCGCGTCGGCGGCCTCGGCGAACAGGTCGCCGAGCGCGTCGGGGTCGCGGCTGCCGAACAGTTCGGCCTCGTGCCGCGACGCGCTGACCCTGACCTGCCAGCCGGCCCGGCCGCGGGAGATGAAGTCAAGGGTGGCAATGGCTTTGGACACATGGAACGGTTCGGTGTGCGTGGTGTTCGCGACCGGGATGAGCCCGATGTGCCGGGTCGCGGGCGCCACCCGCGCCGCGACCAGCACGGCGTCCGGTCGGCCGGCAAGCCAGCGGGCGTCGATCTCGGGGCGGCGCCGGCGCTGCGCGGTCAGCGAGTCGTCGAACGTGGCGAAGTCCAGCAGGCCGCGTTCGGCGGTGGTGGCCAGTTCGGTCCAGTGCCGTCCGCTGGTGACCGGCGCCGTGGCGGTGGTGTGCCGCCAGGCTTCCGGGTGCCAGCCGTGGCCCTCCAGCGCGACGCCCAGGTGCACGGTTCCGGTCATCGCAGCACCTTCAGGAACGCGATCGGGTAGACCTCGCCCTCGGCGGGCAGCGGCGCGGTCAGCCGCCGGTAGTCCATCGAGGTGTAGAGCGCCTCGGCCTCGGGTTGGCGGTCGCCGGTGGTCAGGTAGACCCGCGAATAGCCACGGGCCGCGATGTCGGCCTCCAGTCGCGAGACCAGCGCGCGGCCGTAACCCTTGCGCCGGTGGGCACTGTCGGTCCAGATGCGTTTGAGTTCGGCCGTGTCGTGGTCGAAGCGCCGGAACGCACCGCCGGTCACCGGGCGGCCGGCGAGCACGCCGATCACCAGGCCGCCGTCGGGGGCATCGAACTCGTCGGCCGGGTAGCCGCGCAGCCAGGCGTGCACCCGGGCGCGGTCGCCGCCGTAACGGCGTGCGTATTCGTCGGCGAGTTCGTCGATCAACGGCGCGGCCAGCGGGTCGTCCTGACCCACTGCCACGAAACGCAACTCATCCACCGCCGGAACGGACATCACCTCCATGTCTAACGCAGCACGGGCCCCGGCATTTCCGCGACGAGCCATTTGCTCACCGTGAACCGAAATCCGGCCGGGTCAGGCCCGTGGCAGCAGCGCGACGAGTTGGTCGGCGGTCAGCGCCCAACCGTGGTCGTGGTCGTCGAACGCCTCCGGCGGCAGCAGCGAGTGCTCGATGGACATCAGCGTCGCGCCGTCGCCGTGCGGCTCGAACGCGACGTCGACGATGCTCGTGGCTGTGGGGTCGGACCACCCGGAGTGCGACCAGGTGAAGCGCAACCGGCGGGGTCGGTCGATGTCGAGGAACTGTCCGGTGATCAGCACCAGACGGCCGTCCTCGTCGTCGACGTCGAACCGGACCCGGCCGCCGACGTGCGGTTCGACGACCACCGCCACGCACCGGGCCGGGCGGGGGCACATCCAGTCCATCAGGGCTTCCGGGTCCAGCCACTCGTCGAACACCACCTCGGGCGCGGCCGGCATGACGCGGCGCACGCGGACCACCGGCGCCGCGGTCATCGACGTCCCTTGGCGCGCAGCCGATCCGAGAGCGCGTCAGCCCGTGACGACCAGAACTCAGTCTGCTCGTCCATCCACTTCCGGGCGGGTGACAGGCCGTCGGACTGCAGCGACAGCCAGTGCTCACGGCCCCGCACCTCGCGGCGTACCAGACCGGCGGCCTCCAGGACCCCGACGTGGCGCGACACCCCGGCGAAGGTCATCGGCAGCGGGGCCGCCAGGTCGGTGATGCGGGCGTCGCCGCCGCGGAGGGCCTCCAGCAGCTGCCTGCGGGTGGGATCGGCGAGCGCGGCGTACACCCGGTCCAGCACCGGATCTTCAACCATTCTGTTGACTATAGCGGCCATGCGTGGTCTGCTGAGGACATCGTTGTTCAACTGAATTGTTGAATGTTCTGAGGAGGGACACGTATGCAGACCCCACCGATCGTGTCGGCGCCGGAGTGGGCATCGGCACTCGCGGACATGCTGGCCAAGGAGAAAGAGTTCACGCGCGCCCGGGACGCGCTGGCGGCGATGCGCCGCCGGATGCCGTGGACACCCGTCGACAGGGACTACCGCTTCGAAGGACCCGACGGCCCCGCGTCCCTGCTCGATCTGTTCGACGGCCGCCGCCAGTTGATCGTCTACCGGGCGTTCATGGATCCCGGGGTGGCCGGCTGGCCCGATCACGGCTGCGTCGGCTGCTCCCTGATGGCCGACCACATCGGCAACCTGGCGCACCTCAACGCCCGCGACACCACGCTGGTCTACGCCTCGCGCGGCGCGCAGCCCGACATCGCCCGGATCAAGGACCGGATGGGCTGGGACATCCCGTGGTACACCATGATTCCCGACGGCGACCGGGCGTTCGACACCGATTTCGGCGTGGACCAGTGGCACGGCACCAACGCGTTCATCCGCCTGCCGGGCGAGGACGGCGACCGCGTGTACCGCACCTACTTCATCGACAGCCGCGGCGACGAGGCGTTCGTGAACACCTGGAACTTCCTCGACATGACGGCTCTCGGGCGCCAGGAGACCTGGGAGGAGTCGCCGCCGGGCTACCCCCAGTCCGCGCCGTACGAATGGTGGTGTTGGCACGACGCCTACGGCCGCACGGAACCGGGGCGCTGGTTCGGTGACCCCGATCCCGACGATCCGCACGATCCGCGGCCGTCGCGGGCGGCCGAGCAGGGTGATCACTGTGCCCGCCAGTGACGCCCCCGCCAGTAGTGACGCGGTGCGGATCGCGCGGCTGTACGAGGAGACCCGGCGGCGGATCGCCGACCTGCTCGAAGCGGCCGGCTCCGCGGCGTGGGGCACCCCGGTGCCCGCCTGCCCCGGCTGGTCGGTGCGCGACGTCGTCTCGCACCTGAGCGCCGTCGCGCAGGATTGGGCCGCCGGCTCGCTGACGGGCGCTCCCACCGACGCCCAGACCGCCGAACATGTCCGGCGGTTCGCCGGCAGTTCGGCGCCCGCACTGATAGCAGCCTGGGCGGACGCGGCGGACCTGCTCGGCGGGCGGGCGCACCGCGACGGACTCGAGGCTCCGCTGGGCGACATCGTGAGCCACGAACACGACATCCGCGCCGCGCTCGGGAGGCCGGGCGCACGCGACTCCGCGTCGGTGCACTGGACCAGCGACCTTCTGCTGTCGATGCTGCGCACGCCGGTGCCGCTGCAGGTCCAGGTGGAGGACGGCCGCTACCTCGCCGGAGACCGCACCGGGGGCGGGGACGGTCTGGTCCTGCGCACCACCCGGTTCGAGGCACTGCGGTGGCGGACGGGTCGGCGCAGTCCCGCGCAGCTGGCCGCGATGGACTGGTCCGCCGACCCGACGCCCGTGCTCGGCCATCTGTGCCTGTTCGGGCCCGCGACCTCCGACGTCGTCGAGTGAGCGCCGCCACCGCAGGCGACTTCCCGGGGGCACTTCACAGAAAAACTTGACACGTGTAAAGTTCGGCCGCATGGACAACATCCGGGGCAAGACCATCGCCATCACCGGCGCCGCCCGCGGCATCGGGTATGCGACCGCGGAGGCACTGCTCAAGCGCGGAGCGCGCGTCGTCATCGGTGACCGCGACGTGGCGCTGCAGGAGTCGTCGGTGGCCAAGCTGGGAAATCTCGGCCCGGCATCGGGCTATCCGCTCGACGTCACCGACCGGGAGTCGTTCGCGACGTTCCTCGACAAGGCCCGCACCGACGGGGGCGGCCACATCGACGTGCTCATCAACAACGCCGGCGTGATGCCGATCGGCCCCTTCCTCGACCAGTCCGAGCAGTCGATCCGCTCGTCGATCGAGGTCAACCTGTACGGCGTGATCACCGGATGCCAGCTCGCGCTGCCCGACATGATCGCGCGCAGACGCGGCCACATCATCAACATCGCGTCGCTGTCCGGGCTGATCCCGGTCCCGGGCCAGGTCGTCTACGTCGGCGCGAAGTTCGGCGTGGTCGGGCTGTCCGCGGCGCTGGCCGACGAGGTGGCGCCGCACGGCGTGCACGTGTCCGTGGTGATGCCGCCGTTCACCAGGACCGAGCTGATCTCGGGCACCCGGGAGACCGCTGCGATCAAGCCGGTGGAACCGGCCGACATCGCCGCCGCGGTCGCGAAGACGCTGGACAAGCCCAAGACCCACGTCTCGGTGCCGACGGCGCTGCGCTTCACCGCGCAGGCCGCGCAGATGCTCGGGCCGCGGGGCCGGCGCTGGCTCAACGGCAAGCTCGGGCTCGACAACGTGTTCCTCGAGTTCGACACCGCGAAGCGCCAAGGCTATGAGCAGCGCGCACAGTCCGCGCTCGGCGTGGTCGAGGGCTCCGAGAAGAACCCCGGCTAACCGAAAACCGGTGGCGGGTCGCCGATGCGGTACGCCTCGATCGCGTCGAGGTGGTCGAACAGTTCGTCGAGGTTGAACTGGTAGTCCACGTCGGTCCCGACGAAGACGACGTGCGCGATCTCCCCGCCGTCCTCGGGGGTCAGCAGGATCACCGTCACGTTGACGGTCTCGTCCTCGTCGGCGACGTCGGCTTCGGAGGCCGGCCAGTACCACGCCACGCCGGTCTCGTCGTCCACCTCAAGCGAGAACTCCCAGCCGCGTCCGGTCAGCCGGCCGTCGAAGTCCTCCAGCTCGGAAGCGATCTGGAGCTCGTCGGCGACCCCGGCGGGCAGCCAGGTCTGGTCCCGGGCCGACTGCCGCTTCCTGCGGCGGGCCTTCTTCGCGTCCGTCCGGCGGGACACCTCAGGACAGCGCCCGGTCCAGGTCGGCGATCAGGTCGTCGGTGCCTTCCAGCCCGATCGAGATCCGCACCACGCCGTCGCCCAGGCCGATCGCGGCGCGACCCTCCGGTCCCATCGCGCGGTGGGTGGTGGTGGCCGGGTGGGTGATCAGCGACTTGGCGTCGCCGAGGTTGTTGGAGATGTCCACGATCTGCAGCTTGTCGAGCACCTCGAAGGCGCGCTGCTTCGCCGCATCGGGATTGCCGGCTCCGCCGGCGCCCGCGAGCTCGAAGGTGACCACCGTGCCGCCGCCGGTCATCTGGCGCTTGGCCAGGTCGTACTGCGGGTGCGATTCCAGGAACGGGTACTTCACCCAGCTCACCGACGGGTGCTCCTGCAGGAACTCGGCGATGCGGTGGGCCGAGGCGGTCTGGTGCTGGACCCGCAGCGCCAGCGTCTCCAGACCCTTGAGCAGCGTCCACGCGTTGAACGGGCTCAGTGCCGGGCCGGTGTGGCGCATCAGCTTCTGCACCGGCCCGTCGATGTACTCGGTGTCGCCGAGGATCGCCCCGCCGAGCACCCGGCCCTGACCGTCGATGTGCTTGGTGCCCGAATACACCACCACGTCGGCCCCCAACGGCATGCCCTGCTGCAGGATCGGGGTGGCGAAGACGTTGTCGAGCACCACCTTCGCGCCCGCGGCATGCGCGAGCTCGCACACCGCGGCGATGTCGACCAGCGACTGCATCGGGTTGGACGGCGTCTCGAAGAACACCGCCTGGGTGGGGACCGACAGTGCCTGCTCCCACTGGGCCAGGTCGTCGCCGTCGACGAAGACGGTCTCGACCCCCCAGCGCGGCAGGATCTCGTTGCACACCACGAAGCACGACCCGAACAGGCTGCGGGCGGCGACCAGCCGGTCACCGGCGCCGAGCAGCGCACCGAGCGCGGTGAACACCGCCGACATGCCGGTCGACGTCGCGAAGCAGGCGGGGGCGCCCTCCAGCAGGCGCAGCCGCTCCTCGAACATCGCGACCGTCGGGTTGCCGTAGCGCGAGTACACGAAGCGGTCGATCTCGCCGGTGAACGCCTTCTCCGCGTCGGCGGCCGAGTCGTATACGTATCCCGAGGTCAGGTACATCGCCTCGGCGGTCTCTTCGAACTCCGAGCGCAGCAGCCCGCCGCGGACCCCGATGGTGGCCTGACCGACCCCGTCGGGCAGGGCGGCCGGGATCCGGACCGACGGGACCGAGCCGGGTGTCTCGCTCATGACTGCGTCCAGGGCAGCCCGACGGCCTTCCAGCCGGTGGCGCCGCGGTGCCCGCTCTCGTCGAGGTTGCCCTCGAAGCCGTCCAGGATGTTGTAGGCCGGGCCGAGGCCCGCCTCGGTGGCCGCCTCGGCGGCGCCGATGGACCGGTTGCCCGAACGACACAGGAACGCCACCGGGCGCTGCTCCCCCGAAGCCGCCGCGCCGAGCTTGTCGACCAGGTCGTCGACGAAGTGGTCGTTGCGGCTGCCGTCGGTGCGGTTCCACTCGATGTAGACGACGTCGCGGCGCAGCTCGGACAGGTCGGGCACTCCGACGAAGCGCCACTCCGCCTCGGTGCGACAGTCGACGAGCACCGCGTCGGGGTTCTCGCTCAGCAGCGTCCATGCCTGCTCAGGCGTGATGTCTCCGGCGTAGCTCACGGTCGAGAGTGTCCCACAGCTAGCTGGGGCCGGGCGAACAGACCTTCCAGCTTCCGCCCTCGCGGACGAAGGTCATCGGCACGGTCTCCTTGGCGTCCTTGTCCGACTCGAAGTAATAGGTGATGTCGGCGGTGGCGCGGTCGCCGTCCACCGCCACCCCGGCCACCCGGTCGACATACCGCTCGCCCCGGTTTTCCACCGATTGACGTTGGGCGTCAAGAATTTTCGCCTCGTCGGCAACCTGTTCGGCGCAGGTGTAGGAGATGAACGCGCCGTAGTCCGCGCGCTGCAGCGCGTCGTTCTGGCCCGACGCGGCACGCGCGATCTGCTGCTCTTCGGTCAGTCCGTCGCCGGAGAACAGGTTGATCAAAAAGATTCCGATCACGACGGCCACAATGATCGCCAGCGCCCCGAGGAACGGGATCACGGCAGATCCGGTCGACTCCGCCCCGTCGGTCCCGTCCGCCCCGCCGGGCGCGGTCACCGGAGCCTGCGCACAGCCGACGCGACCCGGCGGGCGCGGTCACGCGCCACGATCGGGTCCTGCGCCGTCGCCGTGGACCAACTGAGCCAGGACGCCTCGCCGGTCCCGGCCACCTCGGTCGCCCGGAACACCCGCACGTCGCTCTCGGCGACCGCGAGCGCATCGGCCAGCACGGCGTGCATCTCACCGCCGGACACGTCCCTGTCCTCTCCGTCGGAGTAACTCACCTCGACCGCACCGGGCGAGATCATGATGGTGTCGACCGGCAGGCCGAGGACGGCCCGCGCGTGCAACTCGAACTGCGAGAGCCGTTGGGAGCGCAGCGTCACCAGGCCGCTGTCCTGCAGCCGTGGCCGGACGTCGGAGAAGTACACCTCGTCGCCGCGCACCAGCAGCTCCACCGCGAACACCCCCCGGCCACCGAGCGAGTTGACGATGCGCGCCGCGATCGACTTCGCCGAATCCAGCGCGATCGGCGAAAGCCGCTGCGGCTGCCAGGACTCCAGTGCCTCGGCGTCGTTCTGATGGTGGCCGATCGGCTCGCAGAAGTGCACCGCCGGGCCTGCGGGACCGCTCGTGCGCACGGTCAGCAGCGTCACCTCGAAGTCGACCTCGACGACCGTCTCGGCGATGACGCGCTGCAAGCCGCCGGACACCGCGAGCTGCCATGCCGGCTCCACGTCCTCCTGCCGCAGCAGCACCGACTCGCCCTCGCCGGGGGCGGCAGCCACGGGTTTGACGACCATCGGGAATCCGGCGTGCGTCGCGATCGCGGTCAGCTCGTCCACCGAACCCGCGAACCAGAACGGCGCGGTCGGCAGCCCCAGTTCGTCGGCGGCGAGCTTGCGCAGGCCCTCCCTGTCCAGGGACAGCCGCGACGCGCGCGGGGTCGGGTACACCTCCACACCCTCGCGGTCGGCGACGGTCAGCAGCGCGTCGGCGGGGACGGCGTCGGTGTCGACGACCACGTAGCGGGGCCGGTGCTCGTCGATCCGCGCGGTCAGCGCCGCCGCGTCGTCGTGATCGGGCACGGTGACCACCCCGGCGCCGAGGCGCTCGAACGCCGAGGCAAGCTCGCCGCTGCGCGCGCCCGCGCCGAGCAGCATCACCGTCTCGCCATATGTCGTCTCAGTCATCGGGCTTCCAGCCTGCCAGACTCACCGCCAGAATCGGAACATGAGTGCCTCGCTGCTGGCGATCCTCGTCGTCTCCGTTCTGGTGGCCGCGGTCACCCGCAGGCACGACCTCTCCGCTCCGCTCGTCCTAGTCGTGGTGGGCCTGACGATCGGAATGCTGCCGGACATCGAGTACGTCGTCGACGTCGCCCTCGACCCCGAGGTGGTGCTCTACGTCGTGCTGCCGCCTCTGCTGTGGACGGCCGGACTGACGAGCAGCTCGGTGAGCATGCGCGCCAACAAACGCCCGATCGCGCTGCTGGCCGTCGCGTTGCCGCTGCTGACCACGGCCGTCGTCGGGTACGTCGCGTACCGCACGGTGCCCGAGATGACGCTGGCCGCCGCGTTCGTGCTCGGCGCGATCGTCGCGCCGCCGGACGCCGTGTCCGCGGGCGCGATCGGCCGCAGGCTCGGGCTGCCCCGCCGGACCATGACGCTGATCAGCGGCGAGAGCCTGCTGAACGACGCGACGGCGCTGACCGCCTACAAGGTCGCGCTGGCCGCCGCGATCGGCGCGTCGACCGGGGTGTCCAAGGGTTTGGTGACGTTCGTGATGGCGGTGGTCGGCGGCGTGGTCGTCGGGTTCGTGCTCGGCAAGACCCTGGTGTACATCCGCTCCCACCTCGACGACCCGACCGCCGAGAGCGCGATCGGGCTGGTCGCGCCGTTCCTGGTCTACCTGGTCGCCGAGCAGATCGGCGGGTCCGGTGTGCTCGCGGTCGTCATCGCGGCGCTGATCGCCGCCCAGCGGTTCTCCCGGGCCGGCTACGCGGTCCGCCTGCAGGACGACGCGGTGTGGCGGGCCGTCCAGCTGGTGCTCGAGTCCTTCGCCTTCCTGTTGATCGGACTGCAGTTGCCGACCGCGGTCGACGAACTGAGCGGCCTCTCCGCCGCAGAGATCGTCGTCGCGTCGGTGTCGGTGCTCGGGAGCGTCATCCTGGTGCGCCTCGTCTGGGTGTTCCCGTTCGCCTATGTGCCCAGGCTGCTGTCGGCCAAGATCCGCGCTTCCGAACCACCACCGGACCCGCGGCAGCTGCTGATCATCGCGTGGGCGGGCATGCGCGGGGTGGTGTCCCTGGCCGCGGCGTTCGCCGTGCCGCTGACCACGCTGTCCGGTGATGGTTTCCCAGGCCGGCCGCAAATCATCTTCCTCACGTTCATCGTGGTGGTGGGCACCCTGCTGCTGCACGGACTGACGCTGCCGTGGTTGATCCGCCGGCTGGACGTCCAGGGTGACCAGGAGCGCCTCGACGCCATGGCGGCCGCCGCGGCGCAGGAGAAGGCCGCCCGTGCCGCCGGCCAACTGCTCGATCAGCTGCTGGCCGACCATTCCGCCGAGCTCGACGAGCAGACCGCGGAGGTGCTCCGGTCCTGGAACAACCGGCGGCAGTGGTCGGCATGGGAACGGGTCGCCGACCGCACCGCCGAATCGCCGATCGCCGCGTTCCGGGAGCTGCGACTGCAGATGCTGGCGGTCGAGCGCAGCGCGTTCCTGACCGAGCGCGACGTCGGGAACATCGATGACGAGGTGCTGAGCAAGCTGCTGCACGGCATCGACCTGGAGGAGGCGATGCTCACTCGGGGGTGACGGCGAGCGAGGCCCGGAACGCACCCATCGCGTCGATCAGCGCGACGAAGACCCGGTGGGCGGCCACCAGGTCGCTGTCGGGCAGTGCGGCCAGCGCATCGTGGGTGTGGCCGGCCAGCGGGGTGAAGAACGCGCGCGCCACGGCCCTGCCCCGCGGGGACATCCGCAGCATCACCTTGCGCCGGTCGGCGGGGTCGGAATCGCGCAGCAGGTGGCCGGACGCGATCATCCGCTCGACCAGGTAGGTGATGGCCGCGCCGGAGGTGCCCATCCGCTCCCTGAGCTCACCGGCGGTCAGCGGGGTGCCCGCGCCCTCGGCCACACTGACATAGAGCAGAGCGCGGAAGTCGTTGGGGCTCAACGTATGTAAGGCGGAAAACTGGTACCCGATCTGGTCGGACTCGGCCGTCAGCGCCCGCACGTCCGCGCCGATCGCGGCCTCCAGCGCCGCCCGCTCGACATCCTGCACCCGCCCACCATACCGAGAATCTTCAGTTGATTAATTGTTAACTATCTGAAATGTTGGTTCCATGAGCCGTCGTTTGTCCTGGCTGGTCGCGCTGCTCGTCGTGCTCGCCTCCGGCGCCCTGATGGGGGTGCTCGGCGGCGGCGGAGACGCCAGCTCGCAATCGCCGGTCGCCGTACCCGCCGACTCCGAGTCCGCCCGCGCGGATGCGGCCAGAGCCGCGTTCCCGGGCGGAGATCAGGTACCCGCGATCCTGGTGGTCACACGCGCGGATTCCGCGCCGCTGGCTCCGGCCGACATCGCGGCCGTGGACGCGGCCAGGGACCGCATGCTCGCCGCCGCAGGCACCGGCCCCGGCGGGCCGCCGACCCAGGTCGCCGAGGACGGCGAGGCGGCCGTGGCGACGGTGCCGCTGCAGGGCGAGCTGTCCGGGTTCGCGCTGACCGACAAGGTCGAGGAGTTGCGCGCGGCGGCCGGCGACGGACTGCCGGGTGATCTGCAGGCGGAGCTGACCGGCGGGCCCGCGTTCGGCGCCGACATCGCGGACTCGTTCTCCGGGGCCAACTTCACGCTGCTCGCCGTCACCGCGGCCGTGGTGGCCCTGCTGCTGATCATCACCTACCGCTCCCCCGTGCTGTGGCTGGTGCCACTGCTGGTGATCGGCTTCGCCGACCGGGTCGCCGCCGTCGTCGGCGCGTCGGTCGCCGACGCACTCGGCATGACCCCGGACGGCTCCACCTCGGGCATCACCAGCGTGCTGGTCTTCGGCGCGGGCACCAACTATGCGCTGCTGCTGATCTCGCGCTATCGCGAGGAACTCGGCCGCACCGAGTCCCACCAGGCCGCACTGAACACCGCGGTGCGGCGCGCGGGTCCGGCGATCGTCGCGAGCAACGCCACCGTGGTGCTGGCGCTGTTGACACTGCTGCTCGCGTCCGCGCCCAGCACCCGCAGCCTCGGCGTGCAGGCCGCGTCGGGACTGGTGATCGCGGCGGTCTTCGTGCTCCTGGTGCTGCCCCCGGCACTCGGGCTGTTCGGCCGGAAACTGTTCTGGCCGTTCATCCCCGAGGTCGGGGCCAAACCGCTGACCGACAGCGGCATCTGGCACCGCGTCGCCGCGGCGGTCGCGCGCAGGCCCGCACGCGTGGCGGTCGTGTCGATCGGCGTGCTGGCCCTGCTGTGCACCGGGCTGCTCGGCACCCCGGTCGGACTGTCGCAGACCGAACAGTTCCGCGTGCAGGCCGAGTCGGTCAGCGGCTTCGAGACACTCGCCGACCACTTCCCCAGCGGCCTGACCGACCCCGCCAGAGTGATCGCGTCGACCGACCGCGCCGCCGAGGTGCAGCAGGCGATCACCGACACCCCGGGCGTGGTGTCGGCCATACCGGCAGGCGAGTCGCCCGACGGACTGACCCAGTGGTCGGTGATCCTGGTTGCCGACCCGGCCACCGACGAGGCCTTCGACACCGTGGACGCACTGCGCGATTCGGTGCACGCGGCCGATCCGGACGGCCTGGTCGGCGGTTCCGACGCCACCGCACGCGATGCCGCCGGCGCGGCGGCGCACGACCGCACCGTGGTCATCCCCGCGATCCTGCTCGTGGTGCTGGTGGTGCTGTACGTACTGCTGCGGGCGCTGGTGGCCCCGCTGGTGCTGGTCGCGGCCACCGTGCTCAGCTCGGTGGCCGCGCTCGGGCTGGGCGGCTGGGCCAGTGTGCACGTGTTCGGCTTCCCCGGCCTGGACAACACCGCGCCGCTGTTCGCGTTCCTGTTCCTGGTGGCGCTCGGCGTGGACTACACGATCTTCCTTGTGACCAGGGCCAAGGAGGAGACACCCGAGCACGGCACCCGGGACGGCATCGTGCGCGCGGTGTCGGCGACGGGCGCGGTGATCACCAGCGCGGGCATCGTGCTGGCGTCGGTGTTCTGCGTGCTCGGGGTGCTCCCGCTGATCGTGCTCACCCAGATCGGCATCATCGTCGGCCTCGGCATCCTGCTCGACACCTTCGTGGTGCGCACCGTCGTCATCCCTGCGTTGTTCACGTTGATCGGACCGAAGATCTGGTGGCCCGCGCTGCGCGAGAAGGCCGACAGAACCGGCGGGTAGCGTCGACAGATGAGTCAGGTCACCGAACCCGCGCTACCACCGGTGCACATGCGCCGCGACGGCTTCGACCCGGTGCCCGAGCTGCACGAGATTCGCGAGGCCGACGGCGTGCGGACGGTGACCAACGCGTTCGGGATGCCGGTGTACCTGGTCACCCGTCACGACGACGTCAAGGCCGTGCTGTCGGACCACGCGCGGTTCTCCAACGGCCTGGGCCGCCCGGCTTCGTGGTGCCCGGCGCGCCGCCGGTCGACGAGGACGAGCAGGCCCGCGGCCGGGCCGGCAACCTGCTTGCCCTGGACCCGCCCGAGCATCAGCGGCTGCGCCGCATGCTCACCGGCGAGTTCACCCACCGGCGGATGACCCGGCTGCGGCCGCGTATCGCCGAGATCGTCGACGCCCAACTGGATGCGCTCGCCGCGGCGGGCTCACCCGCGGACCTGGTCGAGCACTTCGCGCTGCCGATCCCGTCGCTGGTGATCTGCGAGCTGCTCGGGGTGCCCTACGCCGACCGCGACGACTTCCAGCGCCGCAGCGCCCGCCAGCTCGACCTGTCGATCCCGATACCGGACCGGCTGGAGCTGGTGCGCCAGGGCCGCGACTACATGGGCAGCCTGGTCGCAGGCGCGCGGGCGCGTCCCGGTGACGACATCCTCGGCATGCTGGTGCGCGAGCACGGCGACGAGCTCACCGACGACGAGCTGATCGGCATCGCCGGCCTGCTGCTGCTGGCCGGCCACGAGACGACGTCGAACATGTTGGCGCTGGGCACTCTTGCGCTGTTGCGTCACCCCGCGCAGCTCGCCGCGGTGCGCGACGACCCGGCCGCGGTCGCCCCGGCGGTCGAGGAGATGCTGCGCTGGCTGTCGATCGTGCACACCGCGATCCCGCGCATCACCACCACCGACGTGGTCGTCGCCGGCGTCGAGATCCCCGCCGGGCGGCTGGTGTTCGCGTCACTGCCGTCGGGCAACCGGGACAGCGGCTTCGTCGACGAACCGGACCGCCTCGACATCGGCCGCGGCGCGCCCGGGCACCTGGCGTTCGGACACGGCGTGCACCACTGTCTGGGGGCTCCGCTGGCGCGGATGGAGATGCAGATCGCGTTCCCGGCGCTGCTGCGCCGCTTCCCGACGCTGGCGTCGGCCGAGGACTTCGCCGATGTGCGGTTCCGGTCCTTCCACTTCATCTACGGTGTGAAGTCGTTGGAGGTGTGCTGGTGAGCAAGGTGGTCGCAGACCGTGAGCTGTGCATCCAGGCGGGCAACTGCGTGATGGTGGCCGGCGACATCTTCGACCAGGACGACGAGGGCATGGTGGTGGTCCTCGACGACGAGGTGACCGGCGATGCCGCCGACCGCGCCCGCGAGGCGGTCAAGCTGTGCCCGGCGAGTGCTCTGGCTCTGGAAGATCGATGACGCCCGCACGCATGAGCAGCAACACGCTGACGACCAGGACCCAGATCGGGAAGCTCACCGTCGTCCACGGCGACAGGTCGCTACCGACGAGGACGCACAGCGCGACGACGTAGGTCACCGCCACCAGCCAGCCCGGCATCAGCCGGGTCCGCAGCCAGATCGTGGCCAGCGAGATCATGAACACCGCGGCCATCCGCAGCGCGTACGTGTTCGACAGCGAGACCAGCAGCGCCTGACCGAAGGTCACCACCTCGGAGTGCAGCCCGGCGGACGCCCTGACCGCGATGACCCCGGCGCCGACCGCGGTGGACGCGAAGATCATCGCCAGGAACATCAGCCCGCTGCCCAGGAACACCGTCGCGAAGAACCTGTCCTCCAGCACGCCGAGGCCGTCGCGGACCACTCCCAGGAACCACAGGAACGCGATCCCGGCGAACGGCATCAGCACGACGGCGATGCGCAGCCGGTGTTCCGTGTCGGGGTGGGCCGTGCGGATCAGCACCAGCACCGCGCCGAACAGCAGCGCGAACAGCACACCGGCGAACGCCGCGGCGCGCGGTGTGGTCAGTCGGCGGACGTGGCGGTCGACGGGATGGGTCACCGGCACATGCTGACACGGCGACGGCTCAGTCCTGCGCCGGAACCGCGTCGTCGACCGTCACGGTCCGGTTGCCGCCGGCCTGCTTGGCCCGGTACATCGCCGCGTCGGCGCGCTCGATCAGCGCGCGGACCACGACGTCGAGGTCGTCGTCGATGCGGGAGGTGGCCGCCCCGATGCTGACCGTCGGCGCCTGCGGCGTGTCGCAGCGCGTGACCAGATCGTGCAGCGTCGCGGCGATCTCCACGACGAGCTCGGGTCCGCCGTCGACGACGATCACGAACTCCTCGCCGCCGGTGCGGGCGGTCGCCGACCGCACACCGCGGGCCGAGACGGCCGCCCGGGCCGCGTCGGCGACCGCGACCAGCACCCGGTCCCCTGTGTCGTGGCCGTACCGGTCGTTGATGGCCTTGAACTTGTCGATGTCCACCGCCAGCACGCCGACCTGGGTGCCGCCCGGTGCGACCAGATCGGCGAGGTGGGTGTCCAGACCGCGCCGGTTGTACAGCCGGGTCAGCGGGTCGTGCAGCGAGTCCACCGCGTCCATCCGCAGCGCCAGCAGATAGGACTGCACGATGACCGGCAGCGCGATCACCGTCGGCATCAGCACGAGCAGACGCACCGTGATCACCGAGACCGGCGCGGCACCCTGCGCGATCGCGATTCCGTAGGTCACCGCGAACACCGCCGCGGTGAACCCCAGGTGCAGCACCAGCGCGCGCGGACCGTGGACGATCACGATGTAGATGCCGTTGGCCGCCAGCAGCGCCAGCCCGGGCATCGCGGTGAACGCGTCCTGGTAGCAGCCCATCACCACCACCACCGCGACGTCGGCGTACACCGCGAACGCGATCGACTGGCGCTCGGTGGGCCAGGACCCGAAGATCCAGACCACGCCCAGCACAGCCGAACTGGCCGCGATGGACAGCACCAGCACCCGGCCGCCGACCGATCCCCCGTCGTAGTAGGCCCACACCACCGACAGCAGCGCGGTCAGCCCGTAGAGCAGCGAGAAGCAGCCGATGAACACCTGATGTACCCGCAGCAACCCGCGGGCACGGAAATGCCTTGCTATCCAGTCGAATTCATGTGGCTGACGCCACCAGGTACGGAAGAACTCCCCTACCCCCATTCCGTCCTCCCCCCAGAGGCGTCCGGTCTACGGCTGCCCGGGCAGCAGCCTGATCATCAATCCGTGGGACTCGGCCAGCACGTTGCCCTCGGCGTCGAGGAGCTCGGCGTTGACGAAAGCCTTGCGCCCCTCGGCTTCCCGCAACCAGCCGCGCGCGGTCAGCACGGTGTCCACGGGCGTCACCCTGCGGTAGTCCACGTGCAGGAATGCGGTGCGGCTGATCGGACGGCCGGTCGCGTGGATCACCATGCCGAACATCGAGTCGAACAACAACGGCAGCACCCCGCCGTGCACGGCGTGGTTGCCGCCGACGTGGTAGCGGCTGAAGGTGACCTCCAGTTCGATGCCGTCGGCCTCGAACTTCGTCACCGTCCACGGCGGCATCAGCAGGCTGCCCGCGCCCGGCAGCGACGGCACCCGGTTGGCCGGGCCCACTCCCTCACCGGCGCGGAACGGCTCCAACAGGTTGACCAGTTCCTCGACGCGGTCGGCGGCCTCGGTCCAGGTGTCGGGGTCCGGGTTCGCCGAGACGGCCAGATCCTGGGCCTGGCGCATCGCGGTGAGGAAGCGCTCGAACCCGGGGCCCGGCGTGGCGGGTTCGAACACCGGGAATCCGCCGTGCCGGTCGTACTCGGGATCGACGCGGCGCGGATCCAGTCCGTAGTCGGTCACCGCTGGGCCAGCACGTCGCGACGCACGATGGTCTGGTCGCGGCCCGGTCCCACCCCGATGCACGAGACCGGCGCCCCGGAGAGCTCCTCCAGCCGCAGCACGTAGTCCCGGGCCTTGGCCGGCAGGTCGTCGAACTCCCTGGCCCCGGAGATGTCCTCCCACCAGCCGGGCAGCTCCTCGTAGATCGGCTCCGCGCGCGCGATCTCACTCTGGGTCATCGGCATCTCGTCGGTGCGCTTGCCGTCCACGGTGTAGCCGACGCAGATCGGCACGGTCTCCAGGCTGGACAACACGTCGAGCTTGGTCAGGAAGTAGTCGGTGATGCCGTTGACCCTGGTCGCGTACCGGGCGATCACGGCGTCGAACCAGCCGCAGCGCCGTGCCCGGCCGGTCGTGACGCCGACCTCGCCACCTGTCTTGGCCAGGTAGGCGCCGTACTCGTCGAACAGCTCGGTGGGGAACGGGCCGGAGCCGACGCGGGTCGTGTAGGCCTTCAGGATGCCCAGGACCGTGGTGATCCGGGTCGGCCCGATGCCGGAGCCGACGCACGCCCCGCCCGCGGTCGGGTTCGACGACGTCACGAACGGATACGTGCCGTGGTCGACGTCGAGCAGGGTGCCCTGGGAGCCCTCGAGCAGCACCGTCTCGCCACGCTCGAGCGCGACGTTGAGCAGCAGCCGGGCATCGGCGATGCGGTGCTTGAAGCCCTCGGCCTGCTCCAGCAGGCTCTCGACCACCTCGGCGGGCTCCAGCGCCTTGCGGTTGTAGATCTTCACCAGCACCTGATTCTTGAAATCCAGTGCGGCCTCGATCTTTTCGGCCAACAGCGCCGGATCCAGCACGTCGGCCACGCGGATGCCGATGCGCGCGATCTTGTCCTGGTAGCAGGGGCCGATCCCGCGGCCGGTGGTGCCGATCTTCTTGCTGCCCGCGTAGCGCTCCACGACCTTGTCGATCGCGACGTGGTAGGGCATCAGCAGGTTCGCGTCGGCCGAGATCAGCAGCCGCTCGGTGTCGACGCCGCGATCCTCCAGCCCCTTGAGCTCGGTGAGCAGCACCCCCGGGTCGACGACGACGCCGTTGCCGATCACGTTCGTCACGCCAGGGGTGAGGATGCCCGACGGGATCAGGTGCAGCGCGAAATTCTCGCCCGTCGGCAGCACCACGGTGTGCCCGGCGTTGTTGCCGCCCTGGTAGCGCACCACCCATTGGACCCGCCCACCCAGGAGGTCGGTGGCTTTACCTTTGCCCTCGTCGCCCCATTGGGCGCCGATGAGGACGATTGCCGGCATCGCAGTCCTTCGCGTCTTCCGCTAGTTTTTCACGCTCGAGCTGCGCTCGATACAGTGTGCAGCCGGTGACCCACCATATCTCAAGGAACACGTTGGACCCGTCAGCAGTCGCAGTCGTGCGTGCGGGCACCCACCGCGTACCCCGATCACTGCGCGATCTGCCCGTCCTCGACCCCACCACCGAAGTAGCCGGCGGCACCGGCCCGACCGACTACCGGCGCCTGATCGTGGTCGGCACGGACCGGGATCTGGCACAACTGCTGACCCGGTTGTTGCGCGCCGACCGACTCGACGTCGAGGTCGCGCACGTGCGCCGGCCGTGGCAGGCCAGACGCGCCCGCACGGCCGCCGCGGTCCGGGTTCCGCTGATCCGTGACGAGACCGGCACCGTCATCGCCGGCGCCGCGCACTGGGCGCCGCCGGACGGGCAGCGCACCCTCCACGGAGAGGCCGTCGTCGACGACGTGCAGCTCTTCGACGGCGACGTGCCCGGTGTGCGCATCGAGCCGATCGCCGTGATGCCCGGGCTGCGGGCCCGGGTGCAGTCGGGCCGGCTGCGCCGCACCCGCTGGGTCAGCGGGCGGGCCGTGCAGCTCGGCACCACCGGTGCGATCGTGGTCCGCGACGGGACGGCCACCGCCCGGCCGGCCCGGCGGTCCACGTTCTACCGGCACACCGAGGGCTGGCTGCGCGTCGGAGGCAAATAGGCGTCGGAGACAAATAGGCTGGACCGGGTGCGGCCCAGCCCGATCTTCCTCGCCGTGGTGGCGGCCACCGCGGGCGGCGGCGCGCTGGCCTGGGCGGCAGCCGGGCAGATCCGGCCGCTGGCCTACCTCGGGGTGTTCGTGTTCGTCATCGCCGGCTGGCTGGTGTCGCTGTGCCTGCACGAATTCGGCCACGCGTACACGGCGTACCGGTTCGGCGACCGCGACGTCGCCGCGCGCGGCTATCTGACGCTCAACCCGCTGAAGTACTCGCACCCGCTGCTGTCGCTGGGCCTGCCGGTGCTGTTCATCGCGCTCGGCGGCATCGGGCTGCCCGGCGGCGCGGTCTACCTGCAGACCGCGGGGCTGACCGGCCGGAGAAGACGCTGGTCAACCTCGCCGGGCCCGCGGTCAACCTGGTGTTCGCGGTGCTGCTGCTCGGGCTGACCCGGGCGCTGTTCGACAGCGCACACTCGGTGTTCTGGTCCGGTGTCGCGTTCCTGGGCTTCCTGCAGGTCACCGCGCTGCTGCTGAACATGCTGCCGATCCCCGGCCTGGACGGCTACGGCGCGCTGGAGCCGCATCTGAGCGCGGACACCCGGCGGGCGCTGCTCCCGGCCAAGCAGTGGGGGTTCTTCCTGCTGCTGATCCTGCTGATCGCGCCGCCGCTGAACCAGTGGTTCTTCGGCGCGGTGTACTGGCTGTTCGACCTGTCCGGGGTCCCGCCGACGCTCTCGGCGATCGGCGGCCAGCTCACCCGGTTCTGGTCGGCCTGGGGCTGAGCCTTGTCACATATGCGATAGTGCGCATATATTTCACCGCATGGGCGCCGGACACGATCACAGCCACGGCGGTGACACGAAGGTCTCCCGGATGGTGCTCGGGGCGGCCATCCTCACGATCTTCTTCGTCGTCGAGCTGACCACCGCGCTCGCGATCAACTCCATCGCGCTGCTGGCCGACGCCGGCCACATGCTGACCGACCTGGTCGCGATGTTCATGGGCCTGACCGCCGTGCTGCTGGCCCGACGGGGCAGCAGCTCGCCGTCGCGGACCTACGGCTGGCACCGCGCCGAGGTGTTCACCGCCGTCGCCAACGCCGCACTGCTGCTCGGCGTGGCCGCGTTCATCCTCTACGAGGCCGTCGAACGGATCGGTCACGCCCCGGAGGTCCCCGGGGTGCCGCTGATCGTCGTCGCGCTGGCCGGCCTGCTGGCCAACGCCGCGGTGGTGCTGCTGCTGCGCTCGCACTCCAAGGAGAGCCTGGCGGTCAAGGGCGCCTACATGGAGGTCGTCGCCGACACCCTGGGCAGCATCGGGGTGCTGATCGCAGGCATCGTCACCGTCACCACGGGCTGGCCGTACGCCGACGTCGTCGTCGCGGTGCTGGTCGCCCTGTGGGTGCTGCCCCGGGCCATCTCGCTGGCCCGGTCGGCGCTGCGGATCCTGTCGGAGTCCTCACCGAGCCACATCGACGTCGAAGAGCTGCGCGCCGCGCTGGGCGCGGTGGACGGCGTCACCGAGGTCCACGATCTGCACGTGTGGACGCTGGTACCGGGCAAGGACATGGTCACCGCTCATCTGACCAGCGATCGGCACTCCGCACAGGTCCTCGACGAAGCGCGTGCGGTGCTGACCGCGCGCGGGCTGGACCACTCCACGGTGCAGATCGAGCCGCCCGACACCGCCGCAGGCTGCGACTGCGAGAGTCAGAAGCGCTAGCCGAGCCCGAGCTGGGCGCGCGCGGACGGATCGCAGTCGTCGAGCAGGTCCAGGCAGCGCTGGTACTCGGGCTGCTCGCCGATCGCCTCGGCCGCGCGGGCCAGCGCCGCGACGCAGCGCAGGAACCCCTGGTTGGGCTCGTGGGCGAAGGGCACCGGGCCGAAGCCCTTCCAGCCGTTGCGGCGCAACGAATCCAGACCGCGGTGGTAGCCGGTGCGCGCGTAGGCGTACGCGGTGACGGCCTGGTCGTCGTCGAGCGCCCGCTCGGCGAGCACCGCCCAGGCGATCGACGCCGCGGGGTGGGCCGCGGCGACCAGTGACGGGTTCTCCGCCGCGTCGAGTTCGGCTTCCGCGGCGGGGTCGCCGGGCAGCAGCACAGGGTCCGGTCCGAGAAGGTCACCCATCCGAGTCATGGGCACCATTGTGCCGTGCCGGGCGCGCGCAGCCGTCACCGCGGATGGCTAAGCTTCCGCGGTATGTCGAACCCCACAGGGCCGGACGATTCGGACCGGGAACCAGCCTCCGCCGAAGCCGAGACCGAGGCGTTGCGGGGATCCGACCCCGAGCACGAACCGGCGACCGAGGTGTTCGCGCCGTCCGAGCAGCCCGCCGAGGACCCCGAGCAGTCCGGTGAGCGACGGTTCACCGCGCCGTCCGGTTTCGATGCGGGCTCCACGACGATCATCGACCGGCCGACCGACCCGGTGACCGAGCAGTTCCCGGTCGGCGACGCAGGCGCCCCGACCGAGCAATTCGCGGTGCAGAAACCTGTTGCGCCACAGGTCATCCCACCCCGCGGCGAGGCTCCGAAGCCGCCGACGGCCAAGCGCAACTGGGGCTGGGTGATCGCCATCGTGCTGGTGATCGGCGCGCTCGTCGCCGTGGCGATCCTGGGCACGGTGCTGCTGACGCGCGGGTCCGAACCCGGCGCGTCGCAGGAGGACATGGTCCGGGCCACGATCCAGAACTACGACGCCGCGATCGAGAAGGGTGACCTCGCGACGCTGCGCACCATCACGTGCGGCACCACCGCCGAGGCGTACAACAACCTGGACGACAAGCGGTGGGCCGAGACGCACCGGCGCGTCGCGGAGGCCGGCCGCTACCCCGTCGTCGCGAGCATCGACCAGATCGTCGTCAACGGCGACCACGCCGAGGCCAACGTCACCACGTTCATGGCCTACGCGCCGCAGACCCGCTCGACGCGCAGCTTCGACCTGCAGTTCCGCGACGACGAGTGGAAGATCTGCCAGGCCCCCACCTGACCGGCCCCAGCAGTCCCCGCTCGGCCGGCGGTCAGCTCGCCGACACGCTGCGGCCCGCGCTGTGCAGGTCGTTGCACGCCTCCACGACCCGCTCGCTCATGCCGGCCTCGGCCTTCTTGAAGTAGCTGCGCGGGTCGTAGACCTTCTTGTTGCCGACCTCCCCGTCCACCTTCAGCACGCCGTCGTAGTTCGTGAACATGTGCCCGACGATCGGGCGGGTGAACGCGTACTGGGTGTCGGTGTCGACGTTCATCTTGACCACGCCGTAGCGCAGTGCGTCCTCGATCTCGGACTTCAACGAGCCCGAACCGCCGTGGAACACGAAGTCGAACGGCTTGGAGCCCTCGGGCAGACCCAGCTTGGCCGACGCGACGCGCTGGCCCTCGGCCAGCACCTCGGGCTTGAGTTTGACGTTGCCGGGCTTGTAGACGCCGTGCACGTTGCCGAACGTCGCGGCCAGCAGGTACTTGCCGTGCTCGCCGACGCCGAGGGCCTCGACGGTCTTCTCGAAATCCTCCGGGGTGGTGTAAAGCTTCTCGTTGATCTCGGCCTCCACCCCGTCCTCCTCGCCGCCGACCACGCCGATCTCGATCTCCAGGACGATCTTGGCGGCCGCGGCCTGCTTGAGCAGTTCCTGCGCGATCGCGAGGTTCTCGTCGATGGGCACCGCGGAGCCGTCCCACATGTGCGACTGGAACAGCGGGTTGCCGCCCGCGCGCACGCGCTCCGAGGAGATCTCCAGCAGCGGGCGCACGTAGGTGTCCAGCTTGTCCTTCGGGCAGTGGTCGGTGTGCAGCGCGACGGTGATCGGGTACCGGGCGGCGATCACGTGCGCGAACTCGGCCAGCGCCACCGCGCCGGTGACCATGTCCTTGACGCCCAGGCCGGACGCGAACTCCGCACCGCCGGTGGAGAATTGGATGATGCCGTCGGATCCGGCGTCGGCGAATCCCTTGATCGCGGCGTTGACACTCTCGGAGCCGACGCAGTTGATCGCCGGGAACGCGAACGAATGCTCCTTGGCTCTGGCCAGCATCTCGGCATAGACCTCAGGCGTGGCGATGGGCATGGCGTTTCCTCTCGGCGGGCGTTGCGGAAATTATGTCAAGAACGGGGGCGGCTCACACGGTCAGAACCATCCGGTAGCGGGCGCGGCCGGAGTCCATCGCCTCGTAGGCCTGCGCCGCCTTGGCCAGCGGCACTTCCTCGACCTTCGCGCGCACCCCGGACAGCAGCGCGAAGTGCAACGTCTCCTCGACGTCGCGCGACGTGCCCGACGGGTGCCCGGTCACCGAGCGCCCGGCGTTGATCAGATCGATGGGGCTGATCGGCAGGTTGTCGCCGGTCACACCGACGACGACGAGTTCCCCGGCTGGGCCGAGGCCGCCGACGGTGGCGGCCATCGCGTCGGCGTTGTTCGCGGTGGCCAGCACGACGGCCGCGCCGCCGAGCCTGGTCAGTTCCGCGGCGACGTCCTGCGCGGTCGAGTCGATGTAGTGGTGGGCGCCGAGTGCGGTGGCCTCCTCGGCCTTACCCTGCCCGCGGGCGATCGCGACGGTTTCGAAGCCCATCGCCCGCGACCACTGAACGCCGAGATGGCCCAGCCCGCCGACACCGAGGATCGCGACCAGGTCGCCGGCCTTGGCCCGCGTCTGCCGCAGCCCGTTGAACGTCGTCACACCCGCGCAGCCCATCGGCGCGGCCTCGACGAACGACAGCCCGTCGGGGATCCGCGCCAGCGCCGTGGCCGGGGCCGTCACCGACTCCGCGTAGCCGCCCGGGTACTGCCAGCTCGGCACCTGCATCCGCTCGCACTGCATGAACAGCCCCCTGCGGCACGGCACGCAGCGGTTGCAGTTGCCGCCGAACCAGCCGACGGCCACCCGGTCACCCACGGCGAAGTCCTCGACGCCGTCGCCGAGCTCGGCCACCGTTCCGGCGATCTCGTGTCCGAGGGTCAGCGGCCACTGCAGACCGGGGAAGTGGCCCGCACGGAACTCCCGATCGGTTCCGCAGACGCCGCAGGCTGCCACGTCGATGCGGACGTGTCCGGGCGCCGGAGGCTGCGTGTCGACCTCGACGACGGTGAGTTCTTCGTTGACCGACGCGATCTGTACCGCCGTGTGGGTGGGCATAACCGACAGTAAGCCGATCACGATGATTCGGGGGGATGATCGCGCGCCGGTACCCTAGGGAGCCGTGGTCGTCGACACTCTCGCCCTGATGCCGGGTTTCCTCGAGCCGGTCAACCTGCTCAACTCGTTCGGAACCTGGACACTCGCCGGGCTGCTGCTCGTCGTCTTCATCGAATCAGGTCTGCTGTTCCCGCTGCTGCCCGGCGACTCGCTGCTGTTCACCGCGGGTCTGGTGGCCGCGGGCGGGTCCGAGGAGGTCCCGCCGTTCGCGCCGCTGTGGGTGCTGATGCTGACCATCCCGATCGCCGCCGTCCTCGGCGACCAGGTCGGCTACAACATCGGCAAGCACGGCGGTACCCGGCTGTTCAAGGAGGACGCGCGGCTGTTCAAGCAGCGCTACCTCGACGAGGCCCACGAGTTCTTCGAGAAGTACGGGCCGATCACGATCTTCCTGGCGCGGTTCGTGCCGATCGTGCGCACCTACGCGCCGCTGGTGGCCGGCGCCGCGGACATGCGGTACCGGACGTTCCTGATGTGGAACGTCACCGGCGGCATCGTCTGGGGCGCGGGCCTGACCCTGTTGGGCTACCTGCTCGGCCAGATCACGTTCATCCGCGAGAACGTCGACATCATCTTCATCATCATCGTCGTGGTGTCGGTCGTCCCGATCGTGCTTGAGCTGACGCGCCGGCGGTCCCGCGGCAAGAACAGCGACCCGACCTCCGAGCCGACTGCTTAGGAGCGGCTCACCCGCGAGGACTCCAGCGACCGGATCAGGCTCGCCGCGTCCCACGGGCCCCGGTGGCGGATGCCGTTGACGAACAGCGTCGGGGTGGCGTTGAGGTCCATCGCCTCGGCGTCCTCGGCGTCGTCCTCGACCCGGTGCAGCACCTTCGACGAGTGCACCCGCACGTCATGGTCGAACTGCTCGATGTCGCAGCCCGCCGCCACGGCGTAGCGGTACATGTCGGTCCACTCCAGGTCGTCCTGGTGGTCGAACAGTTCGTGCGCCATCTCCCAGAACCGTCCCTGCAGCGCGGCGGCCTCGCTGGCGCGGGCCGCGTCGAACGCGCGCGGGTGGGCGCGCTCGAGCGGGAAGTGCCGCCACACGTACAGCAGATCGTCGCCGAAATGGGCGCGCACCTCGTCGATCATGCCGGTGGCCCGGCTGCAGAACGGGCACTCGAAGTCGCCGTACTCGACCAGGGTCAGTGGCGCATCGAGCCGGCCGCGCATGTGGTCGCGGGCCGGGTCGACCGGTCGCAGCAGCTTGAGCCCGACGGGCTCGGGCGGGCTGAGCCAGTCGGTGATCCGGAAGATGGCCCAGCCGAGGGTGAACGCGATCACCGAGGCCGACAGCACGCCGATCCGCGCCTGGTCCTGCCGGCCCGGATCGTCGATCGCGATGTCGACGATGAACAGCGAGATCGTGAACCCGATGCCCGACAGCGCAGCGCCGCCGGCGACTCTGCGCAGGGTCAGTCCGGGCGCCAGCTGGCCCAGTCCGGTGCGCCGGACCAGCCAGGTGGCGCCGGTGATCCCGACTAACTTGCCCACCACCAGACCGGCGATGACGCCCCAGGTCAGCGGTGACCGCATTGCCGTCGACAGGCTGTGCGCGTCGAGCACCACACCGGCGTTGACCAGTGCGAACAGCGGAAGGATCAGGAACGACACCGCAGGCCCGACCGCGGTCTGCATCCGCTCGTTGATCGAGATGGACTCCCGCAGGGAGCGGCTCGCCGCGCGCGCGTACTGGGAGTTCGGCGACTGCCGGAACACCCGGATCTGCTCGACCGCCCGTTCCACCGGGGCGCGTTCGGGGGTGAACACCGGGATCAGCACCGCGACGGCCACCCCGGCGAGGGTGGGGTGGATTCCGGCCAGGTACAACGCGATCCACAGCGCGACACCCAGTACCGCGTAGGCCGGTCCGCGCGCGGCGGGCAGGAAGCGCACCAGGGCGAGCGCGACCAGCAGCGCCCCCGCGGTCAGCAGCGGTCCGAGCTGGATGCTGTCGGAGTAGAACACCGCGATCACGATCAGCGCGCCGACGTCGTCGACCACCGCGAGCGTGAGCAGGAACAGGCGCAGCCGGGCCGGGAACATCGGTTTGATGACCGCCAGCGCGCCGACCAGGAAGGCGGTGTCGGTCGAGATCACCACACCCCAGGCGTGCGCGTTCTCCCCCGACGGATTGAAGGCCAGGAACACCACCGCGGGCATGATGAGCCCGGCCGCTGCGGCGATGACGGGCACCGCAGCCCGCGACCGGTCGGTGAGTTCCCCGATGGTGAACTCGCGGGTGACCTCGAGGCCGACGATGAAGAAGAAGAACGTCATCAGTGCGTCGTTGACGACGTGCTTGACCGTCATCTCGGCGCGGTGGCCGCCGACACCGAACTCGATCGGAGTCTCCAGCAGGGACCAATAGCTCTGCGCCCACGGCGAATTCGCCCACAGGATGGCGATGACGGTGAACGTCAGCAACAGTGCTGCGGCGGTGTTGTCCGTGGTCCTGGTGGCCCGGCTGCCGCGGCCCAGCCGCGCGGGAAGCAGGGGGAACCCTCGCTGTTGGGTCGATTCAGTCACTGTCACCTGCGGTCACAACATGTGCCGCCCCCAGAACCATCCATCCGGCCAGCTGCACCGACAGGTCGCGCTCGGGGATCTGCGACGAGTTGACCGCTCCGTCGACGAACTGCGCGTCGGCGGTGCCCGCGGTCGGCAGTTCGGCAGGCCGGTCCCAGAACGCGGGGAACAACGGCAGGTCGTCGGTGTCCTTGCCGGTCTGCCGGTTGTCCCACACCGACCGGGCCGACGCGAGCACCAGCCCGGTGGCGGTGTCGCGGGCCCGGACGTCGTCCTCGGACTCCCCCGGGAGGGTGGTGGCCACCAGCGCCAGGTACCGGGCCAGGATGCCGTTGAACAACCCGCCGTCACCGCCGCCTGCACCCTTGATCACCCCGTCGGGAGCCATGTGCTCGGCCACCGCGGCCACGAGCCGGTGCACCCGTTCGGGGTGCCGGGCGTCCGCGGTGCGGGCCGCGAGTTCGGTTTCCAGGCCCAGCACGACGCCCTGGCAGTAGGTGTACTGCGCGCGCACCAGCGAACCACCCTTGATGCCGTCGAAGACCAGGTGGGTCTCCGGGTCGATGAGGGTCTCGTCGATCCAGTCGGCCATCTGCTGGGCCCGACGCAGAGGTTCGCCCCGAGACGACAGGTAGCGGGCCAGGAAGATCGCCGCCGGACCGTTGGCGGGCACGTTGAAGAATTGATCCTGTTTGCGCCACGGGATGCCGCCGCCGTCCTCGGGCACCCACGAGGTGAGGAACTGGTCGGCGAGCGTCGCCAGCGCCTTGGGCCTGCGCACCGCGGTCAGCCGCCCGCGCGCTCCAGTGCCAGCGCCAGCCAGGCCATGTCGTCGTAGTAGTCATTGGTCCACCGGCCGAGGTTGCGCAGCCGCTGGCCGCGGATCTGGCGGGTGATGGCGGTGAGCCGTTCCGGCTTCGGATCGCGCACCTGCGCGTCGACCAGGTTGTCCAGCAGGTGCGCCTGCCACCAGTAGTGCCAGGTGCCGAATCTGCGGTGCGGGGCGTCTGCGGGCCACGCGACCACGCCGAGCTGGGTGCCCGGCAGAGCCCAGAGCCGCCGCAGGTGCCGGGCGGAGACCGCGGCTTCGGCGCTGGCCGCGCGGTTGGCCCACAACTGATCCATGCGCTCGATCCTGCCCTAATGACCACCCGGACACCATGAGACAAATTTGTCTCAGATGAGCTATTATCGTCGCATGTCTGCCACCCGTGAAGAGTTGCTGCGGGCTGCCGCGGATTTCCTCGGCCGCCGGCCGAACGCCACCCAGGACGAGATCGCGTCCGCCATCGGCGTGAGTCGCGCGACCCTGCACCGGCACTTCGCCGGCCTCGCGCTGATGACGGCGCTGGAGGAACTCGCGATCGCCGAGATGGGCAGGGCGCTCGACACCGTCCGGTTGCACGAGGGTTCGGCCACCGATGCGCTGCGCCGACTGGTCTCCGCGTGCGAGCCGGTGTCGCCGTACCTGGCCCTGCTCTACAACCAGAGCCAGCAGATCGACATGGACACCACGCTCGAGGCGTGGCAGACGATCGACGGGGAGATCACCGCACTGTTCGAGCGCGGCCAGCGATCCGGGGAGTTCCGCCCCGAACTGACCGCGGCGTGGCTCACCGAGGCGTTCTACAGCCTGATCGGCGGCACCGCGTGGTCGATCCAGGCCGGTCGTGCCGCAGCCCGTGACTTCGACCGGCTCATCATCGGCCTGCTGCTCAACGGGGTGACCGCGTGACCCGCCGCTGGTTGGCCCTGGGCGTTCTGACGCTCGCGGTGCTGCTGATCGGCATCGACGGCACCGTGCTCGCATTGGCGACCCCGTTCATCAGCGTTGACCTCGGCACCACCGCCACCGAGATCCTGTGGATCGGCGACATCTACTCGTTCGTGCTCGCCGCGCTCCTCGTCACCATGGGCAGCCTCGGCGACCGCATCGGGCACCGCAAGTTGCTGCTCTGCGGCGCAACGGCTTTCGCCGCCATCTCGGCCCTCACCGCGTATTCGACGTCGCCGGAGATGCTGATCGGCACCCGGGCGCTGCTCGGGATGGCCGGCGCGACACTGGCCCCGGCGACACTGGCGTTGATCCGCGGCCTGTTCCCCGACCAGCGCGAGCGCAGCATCGCCGTGGGAATCTGGGCCTCGGCGTTCTCCGCGGGCGCCGCGCTCGGCCCGGTGGTCGGCGGCGTTCTGCTGGAACACTTCTGGTGGGGTTCGGTCTTCCTGATCAACGTCCCCGTCATGGTCGTGCTGCTCGTCGCCGGGTTGCTGCTGCTGCCCGAACACCGCAATCCCGACCCCGGCCCGTGGGACCTGCCCAGCGTGGCGCTGTCGATGACCGGCATGCTCGGCGTGGTCTACGCCCTCAAGGAGGGCTTCGCCGGGATCGCGCACGGTATCGGCGTCGATGTCGTGATCGCCGCACTCGCCGGCGCCGCGGCGCTCACGCTGTTCGTGCGCCGCCAATTGCGGCTGCCCGCACCGCTGATCGACGTCCGGCTGTTCGCCAACCCGAGGTTCTCCGGTGTGGTGGGCGCGAACCTGCTCTCGGTGCTCGGCCTGTCCGGGCTGGTGTTCTTCCTGTCCCAGTACTTCCAGCTCGTGCACGGGTACGGCCCGCTGAAGGCGGGGCTGGCCGAACTGCCCGCCGCGGTGACCGCCACGGTGTTCGGTGTGCTGGCCGGGGTGGCCGTGCGCCACTTCTCGCACCGCTCCGTGCTGACCACGGGCCTCGCCCTGGTCGGCGTGGCGATGGCCGCGCTGACCACCTCGCTGCTGGTGTTCACCCCGATCACGCCGTACCTGCCGCTGGGCATCACGCTGTTCGTGGTCGGCGTCGGTCTCGGCCTGGCGTTCACGGTGGCCAGCGACGTGATCCTGGCCAGCGTGCCCAGGGAGCGGGCCGGCGCGGCGGCCGCGGTCTCGGAGACGGCCTACGAACTGGGCATGGCGCTGGGCATCGCGATGCTCGGCTCGATCGTCACCGCCGTGTACCGCACGCTCATCCTGGCGCCGCAACTGCCGGCAGTGGTGGCCGATCAGGCCAGGGACTCGCTGCCCGGCGCGCTCCGCGCCGCGGACGCACTGCCGCCGGATCAGCAGGGCGCACTGCTCGATGCGGCCAGGACGTCGTTCACCCACGGGCTGGCCACCGCGTCGGCGGTCGGAGCGGTGCTGCTGCTCACCGCCTCGTTCGCGGTGTGGTGGCTGCTGCGGCCGGCCCCGGAGGACTCACCAGGCGCGGTCGAGGTCGGCGTGCCGGCGGATCCAGGCGTGCATGGCGATACCGGCCGCGACGCCCGCGTTGATGCTGCGCGTGGACCCGAACTGGGCGATTGAGACCGTCAACGGGGCACCGGCTTTCGCGTCATCGGTGATGCCGGGGCCCTCCTGTCCGAAGATCAGCAGGCAGTTCCGAGGAAGTTCGGCCTCCTCGATGCGCGCCGCACCGGGGACGTTGTCGACGGCGACGACCGCCAACCCGGCCTCGGCGGCGAACTCGAGAAGTTCGGCGGTGGTGTCGTGGTGGCGCAACCGCTGGTAGCGGTCGGTCACCATGGCGCCGCGCCGATTCCACCGGCGCCGGCCGACGATGTGCACGGTGTCCACCGCGAACGCGTTGGCCGTGCGCACCACCGATCCGATGTTGGCGTCGTTGCCGAAGTTCTCGATCGCGATGTGCAGCGGGTGCCTGCGGGCGTCGATGTCGGCGATGATCGCCTCGCGTGTCCAGTACCGGTAGGCGTCGACGACATTGCGGGAGTCGCCGTCGCGCAACAGTTCCGGGTCGTAGCGCGGGTCGTCGGGCAGCGGGCCCAGCCACGGCCCGACGCCTGGCCCCTCACCCCACTCGGTCGGGCCGGGCCGATCAGTCATCGGTGGTCCACAGCGCCGCGTGTGTGCCGATCAGCGACACCGTGGCGTACAGCAGCGCCGCGTTGATCTCGCCCTGGGTGCACAGCGACACATTGACCTGCACGCTGTCCCGGGACGCGTCGGGCAGCACGAGCACCGAGGATCCGTAAACCCCGCAGGCGTGACTGAGCCCCTTGCCCGGCAATGTGGGCGCGGTGAGCACCATCATCGGGCCGCCGCGCTGCGCTGAGTCGTCGCGGTAACGCGCTGCGAGGCCGGTGATTTCGAGCCCCAGCAGCATGTAGCCGTCGCCCTTGAACGCCGCCGGGTCGCCCAGTGCGGTGGGATCGAGCATGGCGCCGTCGGCGCGGAACGCGTCGACGCTGGTGGTCTTCAGCGTCAACCCGGTGTCGGTGCCGGTGGTGGCGGGCAACCCGACCGGGAACGCAGCGGGATAGGCGACGGTGGTCCCGGGCATGCGGTCACGCGGCGAGTACACGTACACCCCGCGCACCTGGGACCGGTCGCGCAGCGGGCCCAGGCAGACCGTCCCGGTCAGCCGGTCCGGCGTCGGCGCCGTCGCCGGCCGGATGTCGAGGCTGGTGACGTCGTCGCAGCTGCCGATCGCGGTGGCCTCGATGGGGTGGGCCAGCGCGCCGTACAGCCCGAACCGGATGTCCTCGGCCGCGGCGTGCGGTTCACCCTCGCGCGCCGGCGACGCCTCGACGTCGACCAGGACGTTCTCGGCGTCGAACCGCAGGTTGGCCACCGACATGTTCCAGCCAAGGGCGGCAAGGGATTCGCCGATCGTCGCGGTGGCCGCGGAGAAGACGTCGGCGCGGCCCTGCGCCTCCGAGCATGAGGTGACGGCGAGCATGATCGCCGCCAGTATCGCGATTATCCGCACAGGTTCTCAGGTCCGCCCGCGGCCCTTGCCGACCACTCGCGTCAACGCGCGCACCAGGTTGCGCGGAACCACCCGGCTGCCGGTGGTGATCGCCTTGTACTGCAGCCCGGGGACGATCAACACTTTCCCCTTGGCGATGTCGGCCATCGTCTCGCGGACCACATCGTCGACTTCGAGCCACAGGAACGAGGACGTGCCCGCCATGTCGATGCCCGCGCGTTCGTGGAACTCGGTGTGCACGAAGCCGGGGCACAGCGCGTGCACGCCGACCCCGGTGCCGCCGAGGCCGTTGGCCAGTCCCTCGGAGAACGACACCACCCACGCCTTGGACGCCGAATAGGTCGATCCGCGGCCGGGCAGCAGGCCCGCCACCGACGCGACGTTGAGCACGGTGCCCGACCCGGCGGCCAGCATCGAGGGCAGTGCGGCGTGGGTGAGCTGCATGACGGCGGTGACGTTGACATCGAGCTGGGACTGCAGCAGCGCGTAGTCGGCGGTCCAGAACTCCCCGGAGGTGCCGAAGCCTGCGTTGTTGACCAGCACGTCGACGCCGGCCCGCAGACGCTCGGCGACCACGGCGCGGTCGGCGGCCTCGGCGAGATCGGCGCGCAGTTCCTCGACGCGGGCCCCGGCCTCATCGCGCAGTTCCGCGGCGAGGCGTTCCAGCCGGGCGGCGTCCCTGGCGACCAGCACCAGGTCGTACCCGTCGGCGGCGTACCGGCGCGCGAAACCCTCACCGAGTCCGGACGTCGGTCCGGTGATCAGGGCGACGGGGCGGGACATGCCCCAGAGAATACTTATCGCTGATAGTTCGGCGACTGCCGCCCGTTACGCGGCGGCGGCGGGGGCGGCGGGTTGCGCCGCTGCGCATCCGGCCGGCCGGCGTCGGGCCGGGGCGGCCCGGCGGGTGCGGGGGTGAGCGGACGGCTCGGCGAGCCGGCGCGACGCGCGACAGGCTGGCCCGCCGCCGCGGACGGCACCGGCGGCAGCACCCGCAGCAGGTCGTTGAACTGGCGCACGGTGCGCAGCCCCTCGTCCCACTGAGCCCTGGTGCTGGTGATCGGCATGCTGATCAGCGTCCAGTTCTGCTCGTTCCACATGATCTCGGCGCAGTCGGGCGCGGTGTGGGCGAACGTCACCATGCGGCGGTCGCAGGCACGGCGGGCGGCGTCGAGGTTGGTCGAGTACACCATCCGCGGGCCGATCGCCCCGAGCAGCCAAATGTCGCTCTCCCGGGGTTCCTTGATGCCCTTGAGGCGCATGTCGACGACGACGTTGGTGCCGACCTTGCGGTGCAGCGCGATCACCGTCGCCACGTCGTCGAGGTCGAAGATGAAGACCGCCTCGCCGCGGATCTGGCCGAGGACCACGTTGCGGGCGCTCACGTCACCCACGGTGGACATCACGCCGCGCTTCCAGCGCTTGAGGATGTCGGTGGATTCCTGCTCGTAGTCGAAGCCGTGCGATTTCGCCCACGACTTGCGCCGACGGCCGAGTCCACGGCGTCGGTCCTGATCGACGTACAGCAGAACCGCCGCACCCACGAAGCAGAGTGCGGACAGCGTGAACCAGAGCGGAACCATTAGGTCAAGAGTATCCGCTCGATGCGGTGCACTCCGAATCCGAATGGGTCACAACCCGGTCTCGGGGCAGACTGCCCGGGCGAACCGGCGCCGAGAGTGCGCCTGGAGCGCGATTCCGGCCCGGATGACGCGCTGGACGCCCTCTCGGTGAGGTCGGCACGAAAAACCCCGCCACACCCGAGGGTGTGACGGGGTCTTCGCGGTCAGATCAGCCCAGAACCAGCTTGTCGCCGTCCGGGCTCACGTTCACCGGCACCACGTCGCCGTCGTGCACGTCACCGGCCAGCAGCAGCCTGGCCAGCTGGTCGCCGATCGCCTGCTGCACCAGCCGGCGCAGCGGACGGGCGCCGTAGAGCGGGTCGAAACCACGCTCTGCCAGCCACTTCTTCGCAGGCTGCGAGACCTCCAGGTGCAGCCTGCGCTGGGCCAGCCGCTTCTGCAGCTGAGCCAGCTGGATGTCGACGATCGAGACCAGTTCCTCCGGGTTGAGGCCGTCGAAGATGATCACGTCGTCGAGGCGGTTGATGAACTCCGGCTTGAACGCCGAGCGCACCGCCGCCATCACCTGCTCGTCGGAGCCGCCTGCGCCCAGGTTGGACGTCAGGATCAGGATGGTGTTGCGGAAGTCGACCGTGCGGCCCTGACCGTCGGTCAGCCGGCCCTCGTCGAGCACCTGCAGCAGCACGTCGAACACGTCCGGGTGGGCCTTCTCGATCTCGTCGAACAGGATCACCGTGTACGGACGCCGGCGCACCGCCTCGGTCAGCTGACCACCCTGGTCGTAACCGATGTAGCCGGGAGGAGCACCGACCAGCCGGGCCACCGAGTGCTTCTCGCCGTACTCGCTCATGTCGATGCGCACCATCGCGCGTTCGTCGTCGAACAGGAACTCCGCCAGCGCCTTGGCCAGCTCGGTCTTACCGACACCGGTCGGGCCCAGGAACATGAACGAGCCCGTCGGCCGGTTCGGGTCGGCGACCCCGGCCCGGCTCCGGCGCACCGCATCGGAGACGGCCTGGACGGCCCTCTTCTGACCGACGACGCGCTTGCCCAGCTCGTCCTCCATGCGCAGCAGCTTGGCCGTCTCGCCTTCGAGCATCCGGCCGGCCGGGATGCCGGTCCAGGCCGACACCACGTCGGCGATGTCGTCGGGCCCGACCTCCTCCTTGAGCATCACGTTCTCCTGCGCCTGCGCGGTCGGAATGGCCGCGTCGAGCTTCTTCTCGACCTCGGGGATCCGCCCGTAGCGCAGCTCGGCAGCCTTGGCCAGATCGCCGTCGCGTTCGGCCCGGTCGGCCGCTCCGCGCAGGTCCTCCAGCTGTTCCTTGAGCTCGCGGACGATGTCGATGGCGTTCTTCTCGTTCTGCCACCGCGTGGTCAGCTCGGAGAGCTTCTCCTTCTGGTCGGCCAGCTCGGAGCGCAGCTTCTCCAGCCGCTCCTTGGAGGCGGCGTCCTCTTCCTTCTCCAGCGCCATCTCCTCGATCTCGAGGCGACGGACCAGCCGCTCGACCTCGTCGATCTCGACGGGCCGGGAGTCGATCTCCATGCGCAGCCGCGATGCGGCCTCGTCGACCAGGTCGATGGCCTTGTCCGGCAGGAAGCGCGCGGTGATGTAGCGGTCGCTCAGCGTGGCCGCCGAGACCAGCGCCGAGTCGGTGATGCGGACACCGTGGTGCACCTCGTAGCGCTCCTTGAGGCCACGCAGGATGCCGACGGTGTCCTCCACCGACGGTTCGCCGACCAGCACCTGCTGGAACCGGCGCTCCAGCGCGGCGTCCTTCTCGATGTACTTGCGGTATTCGTCGAGCGTGGTCGCGCCGACGAGCCGCAGCTCGCCGCGGGCCAGCATCGGCTTGATCATGTTGCCCGCGTCCATCGCCGATTCACCGGTCGCACCGGCGCCGACGATGGTGTGCAGCTCGTCGATGAACGTGATGATCTGGCCGGCCGAGTTCTTGATGTCGTCGAGGACGGCCTTGAGCCGCTCCTCGAACTCACCGCGGTACTTGGCGCCGGCCACCATCGAGCCGAGGTCCAGGGACACGACGGTCTTGTCGCGCAGACTCTCGGGCACGTCGCCGGCGACGATGCGCTGGGCCAGACCCTCCACGATCGCGGTCTTGCCGACGCCGGGCTCGCCGATGAGCACCGGGTTGTTCTTGGTGCGGCGGCTCAGCACCTGCACCACCCGGCGGATCTCGGTGTCACGGCCGATGACCGGGTCGAGCTTGCCTTCCCGGGCGCGGGCGGTCAGGTCGGTGGAGTACTTCTCCAGCGCCTGGTAGGTGCCCTCGGGGTCGGGGCTGGTGACCCGCGCACTGCCGCGGACCTTGACGAACGCCTCCCGCAACGCCTGCGGGGACGCGCCGTGGCCGGTCAGCAGTTTGGCGGTGTCGGCATCGCCGGTGGCCAGCCCGACGAGCAGATGCTCGGTGGAGACGTATTCGTCGGCCATCTCGGTGGCCAGGTGAGTGGCCGCGGTGATGGCTGCGATCGCCTGCGGGGCCAGCTGGGGCTGGGTGGTGGAGCCGCTCACGGTGGGCAGCCGGTCGAGCAGACGCTGGGTCTCGGCCCGGACGGTGCCGGGGTCGACGCCGACGGCCTCCAACAGTGGTGCGGCGATACCGTCGTTCTGTGTCAGCAACGCCATCAGCAGGTGGGCAGGCGTGATCTGCGGGTTGCCTGCAGTGGTTGCCGCCTGTAGCGCCGACGTCAAGGCCGCCTGGGTCTTGGTGGTCGGATTGAAGGAGTCCACGATGTCTCCCTTTCCATGTCCGAAGGGCCGCACAACCGGCCCATGAAATGCTTGTCCCCTAAAGCAACGCCGTCAAGGTTGAGTGTGTTCCGCTCAACTCTGACTATTTTGCCAGATCGGCACCGCGAGTCGCGGACGGCCTACCCGCCCCGGCGGGGCTGCCCGGGTTAGCCTCGCGCTATGGCCGAATCCGGCGACTTCGAGTTCGAACGGAAGTTCTTCGTCCGCCAGATGCCTGCCGTCGCTGCGTCCGACCCGACTCCGGCGCTGATCGCGCAGGCCTACCTGTTTGCCGCGGACGGCTACGCGGTGCGCGTGCGGATTCAGGGCGCCGCACCCGAGAATCTGGACGCCTCCCCGGCCGAGTTGGTGGCGGCGCTGGGCGACGACGCGATCGGCACCATGACCGCCAAGGGACCTGCGGCCGGCGGCACCCGCTACGAGGCCGAGCGCGAGCTCGACCCGTTGGTGGCCGGCCAGATCGTCTCGCGGGCCGAGCACGTCGTCCTCAAGATCAGGTCGTCGGTCTGGCTGGGCGAGGACGGTTGGGTCATCGACCGGTTCCTGGGCGCCAACGCGCCGCTGATGCTTTCGGAGGTCGAGCGCGGCAGTCCGGTGGTCGACCTGGTGATCCCGTCGTTCTGCACCACCGAGGTGTCCGAGGACGACCGCTTCCGCAACGAGTACCTGGCGCACCACCCGTTCGGCGCCTGGGGTGCCGCCTATCTGGACGAGCTCGGCCTGCTGGGGCCGCGGTTCCTCGACGGCCTGGGACAGAACGAGTTCGAAGGCACCTGACCGGGCCCGGCACGCCGGCGCCGAATTGCAGTGTCGCCGACGGGTGCTTCATACCTCCCATGTCGGACGCGAGATCGCCTTCCCCAGTGCTCCCACGGCACCGCCCACCGCCAGCCGGTCATAGAGATAGTGCGCGAAGGCGGTGACCAGCAACAGCGTCGGCAAAGGATCGGAGCTTCTGCGCAGACAGTTCAGCCGGTAGTCGAAGTGGTCGGTCATCGACGAGGTGGGTCGCCATTGCCGTTCCACGGTCGCCAATACTCCCCCGGTGCCGTCGCGGATCGGTTCGGCCACGCGCGCATCACGTCTGTGGGGATCGATGGACACATCCGCCTTCGCCAATTCATGTTCCCTGGACTCGATCTGCATCGTGATCCGCGATGTGCGCAACAGTTGACGCCAGTACGTACTGACTTGTCGCAGCTGCCCCAGAAGCCGGCCCTCGTTGTCGATCAAGGTGAGGCGCTGGTCATTTCGGCCACCGGCACGCACGATGAACGCTTTCGATGCACCACCGGGGTCGAGCATCGCGAACTTCTGATCCGAGGCGCTCAGTCGTAGAGCCGGCACATCGGCCGCAGGTCCGATCCAGCCGAGGTGTCGCCCGTCGTCTCCCTCGATGGCGCAGGCGATGTCGCGGTCGAACCTACTGACGATCGCCCTCAGATAGAGAATGGTCTCGCCGAGCGGATACCCGGCGATCTGCGGAAGCGCTGCGGCCGGAGAATCCATGACGTGGCCGGTCCATCGGTCACCGTCGAAGTACCTCAACGACGCCGGGTTCCACGGGTCGGCGAACCAGCCCGAGGTGCCGGTGCGGATTCCGTATTCCTCCATGCCGGCACCTCCCCTCAGCCCTCGCCGAATCGTACCCACGCCCGGCGGCAGATTGGCGCACCGGAATACCTCGTCATCGGGTTACGGTCGACAGGGACGATTGGGGGATTGCCTTTGAGCCTCTTCGACTTCTACAGCGATCTGATGCAGCGAGTCGGTGAGTCGATGCAACGGGCCGACCCTGTCGGCCCCATCGGCACGGCAGGCGAGGCGATCACCAGCCTCTTCGCGGTCGGCGACATAGCCGCTGATCTCGGCCCCGATGCCGTGTGGAACCTCGCGGGGGATTTCGGCGATGTCGCGAGTGTGGCGCAGGGCCTCCTCCCCCTGGCTACGCGGACGTTGATCATCGAAGGAGGTTTGAAGATGGTCACCGTGATGGAGGACCAGTGTGGCGGCGCGAACATCCCGACTGAAGGCGACACGTACAGCGAAAGCGCCCAGCGGTTCAATCAGGTCGGCGAGACGCTCGATTCGGCGATGCCCGACCATCGCTGGCGCGGTGAGGCTTCGCAGGCCTACCAGGAGGCCAACGAGCAGCAGCTTGCCCGGGTCCGGAAGATCGTGGATGCCGACCTGAAAGTCCGTATGGCGCTGTCGGCAGAAGCTGGTGAGGTCCGCGCTGCGCGCCGCGCGTTCAACGAGGCCGCGACGGTGATGGGCAACGCGATCGTTCCCGCGTTGGCCGCGCGTGCCCTCGGCAAGCACGGCAAGGCAGTCGCGCACGCGATCGAGACGGCCGCGGTCGCTGCCGCCATGCCGATATGCATCTGGCACATGACGCAGTTGACTGCCCATTCCACACGTGCCGCCGCGACGCTCATGGATGCGGTGGCGCTGTATGACCAGGTGGCCCGAGACGGCTACCCGATCCGCATGTAAGGCAGACGATGACTTCTCCTGGCGGTGAACTTCACGTTGTTCCTTCGCATCTGCGAGATCTGTCCAGCCGCCAGCGTGATGCCGCCGCGGACATCGCGGATGCCGCTCCGCTGACGGCCACCGAGGCAGGCTCGGTGCTGAGGAGCCACGGGATCGCTTGCAGGTCCACCTACCTCGCCGCACAGGACGCAGCGCTGGCGAAAGCGAAAGCCGGTACCGCAGTGCGGTTGATGTCCGAAGCCCTGGCTGAGAATCTCGACAGTGCGGCCGAGAAGTACGCATGGACGGACCAGGATTCGGGCGGCAACATCGGCGGCACGATGAGACCGGGTCACCGGTGACACTCCCCGAGCCGGTGTTCTCGGCGAGCAACGCGAGCCTGACCGTCACGGCCACCGCCTATCTCAACGGGCAGATACAGCGGATCGACCTGTCCCCGAACGTCGTCCACCTGACCGAGGCGGAACTGGGCGACGAGATCGTCGCGGTCGCCGCCCGCGCATCCGAGTTGGCCCGCGCGGCGCAGTACGAGCTTCTGTCCGCGTTGTTCCGGATGCGGGGCCAGGACGCCGGGACGATCCGCGAGGTCCTCGAGTTCCGGCTGAAGCTCCCCATCCCCCACTGACGTCGAGTCAGTATTCGACGCGGAAGCCACCGATGAGGCTGATCACGTTGCCGTCGGGATCCGGAAACCGGGACAGCCGCACCCCCTTGCTCGCTTCGACGATGTCGCCGGGATCCAGGCCGCGCTCCCGCAACTCGGCGATGTGGCTCTCCAGATCGTCGACCGCGAAGTTGATTTCGTCGGTGCCGGCGCGATCCGGGTCGTGAAACACCTGCACCCAGGCACCCGGTAGCACCTGCCACTCGACCAGCGTGGACATCGGGTTGTTGTCCGCGGCGCGCCCGAACAGCGACGTGTACCACCGCCCACTGGCGCCGAGGTCGCTGACGTGCACCACCGCGAGTGCGTGCTCGATGGACATGCGATCCTCCTCTCCCGTCTCAGGTATCGACCCGGACGGGCGGCCGGACTCATCGACGCCCCGCTGTGCCCCGCGAATGCTAACTTCTCCCGGTGTCGGCTAGCTGGAGCTCGATCCTGACAGAGCTCATTCCACTCGCGCTGGTGATCGCGCTGTCGCCGCTGTCGATCATCCCCGCGGTTCTGGTGTTGCGCAGTGCCCGCCCGCGTCCGACGGGCCTGGCGTTCCTGATCGGCTGGCTGATCGGCCTGACCGTGCTGACCGTCCTGGCCCTGCAGCTGTCCAGCTTGATCGGTGGAATCGGTGGGCACCCTCCGGGCTGGGCGTCGTGGCTGCGCATCGTGGTCGGCGGCGCGCTCATCGTGTTCGGCGGCTACCGCTGGCTGACGCGGGAGAAGTCCGAACACATGCCGGGTTGGATGACCAGGATGAGCACGCTGACCCCGGCCAAGGCCGGCGGGATGGCCGCGGCGCTGACCGTGCTCAACCCGAAGGTGCTGTTGATCTGTGTCGCAGCGGGTTTGGCGATCGGATCGGCGGGCCTGGAATACCCTTCGGTGTATGGCGCGGTGGTCTGGTTCGTCGCTGTCGCGGGCGTGACGGTCGCCCTGCCGATCCTCGGCTACTCGATCTCCGGCCGGCGACTGGACCCGGCACTCACCCGGCTCAACGACTGGATGGAGCGCCGGCATGCCGCGCTGGTCGCGGCGATCCTCGTCGTCATCGGTGCGATGGTGCTGTACAAGGGAATTCACGCCCTACTCGGGTAGGCCGAGTTCGTCGGCGTCGGCGGTCAGATACCGGGTGACGGTCGGCGCGACGAGCCGGACCACCTCCTCGGCCGACAGTTCCGACAGCGGCGCCACCTTCAGCACGTAGCGCAGCAGCGCGGTGCCGACCAGGCTGCTCGCCGCCAGCATGGCGCGCAGACGTGCCTGCGGGCCGCCGCCGAGCTCACCGGACACCGCGGTCAGCACATAGTGCTGCATGAAGCTCCGGAACGCTTCGTGGGCATCGGGATTCGAGGTCGCCGAGGAGAGCATCACCTGCATCGACTCCGCGCTCTCCGGGGACTCCCAGATCCCGAGATAGGTGCGCACCACCCTGGTCCCGATGTCGGCGTCGCCACCGTCGGCCCCGGTCAGCGCCGCCACCAGCACCTCGGGATCGATGATCAGTCGCAGCGATTCGCGGAACAGCTGCTCCTTCGAGCCGAACAGGTACAACACCATCGACGGGTCGACGTCGGCCTCGTCGGCGATCGCGCGCAGCGTCGTCTTCTCGTAGCCGTCCTTCGCGAAGCGCAGTTTCGCCACCGCCAGCACCGTGTCCTTCGACACCGGTCCGCCCTGCCGACGTCCCCGGCGCTTGGTGGGTTCGGCAGATCGCGGCACGCGCCGACGGTACCACTTTTCAACAGCTATTGAATTACTCCCGCGCGGGGCTTACGCTGCAGGCATTAATTCAACGCTGAATGAAAAAGGTTCGCCATGACCTCGACACACTCGCACTCCGGACCCTCCGCAGCTGCCCGCGCTGCGGGCATCATCGTGGCCGTCACCGTGGTCCTGGCGATCCTGACGCTCGCGTTCGCGCTACCCGCCGTCCACTCCGGGCCCCGCGACGTGCCCATCGGCATCGCAGGCAACGCCGATGCCGCCGGGCGACTCACCGGGATGCTGGACCAGAACGCGCCGGGGGCGTTCGCGGTGACGTCCTACCCGGACCGCGCCGCGCTCACCCACGCGATCGAAAACCGCGAGGTCTACGGCGGCTTCGCGCTGCCGTCCGGGCCGGCCGAGCCGGCCACCCTGCTGATCGCCTCCGGCGGAAGCCCCGCCGTCGCGCAACTGCTCACCCAGCTCGGCGGCCAGCTGGGCGCACGCGCCAACCTGCCGGTGCAGACCGTGGACCTCGCCCCGCTGCCGGACCGTGACCCGCGCGGCGCCGGACTCGCGGCCTCGGCGTTACCCCTCTCCCTGGCCGGACTGCTGCCCGCGGTCGCGCTGCTGCTGGTGCTGCCCCGGGCGCCGTGGACACGGCTCGCCGCCGCGGTCGTCTTCTCCGGGGTGGCCGGGGTGACGATCGCCGCGCTGCTGTGGTTCGTGTTCGGGTCCATCGACGAGAACTTCTGGGGCGTCGCCGCCGGCCTCACCCTCGGGGTCGCGGCCGCACTGCTCGCCATCCTGGGCCTGGGCTCACTGTTCGGCAGGCCCGGTCTGGTGATCGGCGCGCTGCTGGCCGTACTCGTCGGCAACCCGCTGTCGGGTCTGGCCGGGGCACCGGAGATGCTGCCCGCCGGCTGGGGGCAGTTCGGCCAGCTGCTTCCCCAGGGCGCCACAGCCACGCTGCTGCGCTCGACGACCGCCTTCGGGGGCGCCGGCGCCTCCACCGCCGTCGTCGTGCTGACTTGCTGGGCACTGGTCGGCACCGCGCTCGTCGTGGTAGCCGCCGTTCGCGACACCAGGAACAACGCCGTCGTCACTTAGGATCGTGCGGCGTGGGACTCGAAGATCGCGAATCGATGCGCATCCTCCGCGACGCGCTCGACGTCGATCGTGGGTCCGATCAGCTGATCGCGGACTTCTACACCCGCTGGTTCGCCTCCGATCTGTCCGCGCGTGACCTCTTCCCACCCGACATGCACAAGCAGCGCGAGGCGTTCTCCCAGGCCATGTGCTGGCTGTGCGACCAGCTCATCGCCCAGCGCGCCGAGGAACCGGTCGCGTTCCTGGCCCAGCTCGGCCGCGACCACCGCAAGTACGGTCTCACCGAGTCGCATTACGCGACCCTGCAGCCGGCGCTGCTCTCCACGCTGCGCACGGCGCTGGCCGACCAGTGGGACCGGCGGCTCGCCGAGGCCGCCGACGACTTCGTCCAGCTCGTCGTCGGGGTGATGAGCGGTGCCGCGAACGCCGAGACCAGCCCGCCGTTCTGCGACGGCACCGTGCTCGAACACCTGCGGCCCACCCGCGACGTCTCGGTGATCCGGTTGAAGATGGACCACGCGCTGGGCTATCACGCCGGCCAGTACGTGCCCGTGCAGGTGCCGCAGTGGCCGCGCCGGTGGCGCTACCTGAGTCCGGCGATCCCGGCCGATCCGCACGGCTATCTCGAGTTCCATGTCCGCTCGGTGCCCGGCGGCATGGTCAGCACCGCCGTCGTCGGCGAGACCAGGCCGGGAGACCGGTGGCGGGTCGCCAATCCACACGGCGCGCTGGAGATCGACCGCGACGGCGGCGACGTGCTGATGGTGGCCGGCAGCACCGGCCTGGCGCCGCTGCGGACGCTGATCATGGACCTGACCCGGTTCGGGGAGAATCCGCGGGTGCACCTGTTCTTCGGCGCGAAGTATCCCTGCGAGCTGTACGACCTGCGCACCCTGTGGGAGATCGCGGCCACCAATCCGTGGCTGTCGGTGACGCCGGTCTCGGAGTTGAACTTCGACCCGCCGTGGGCGGCGGACTATCCCGACGTGACGCCGCCGCGCGGGCTGCACGTGCGCCAGACCGGCCTGCTTCCCGAGGTGGTCACCCGGTACGGCAGCTGGGGCGATCGCCAGATCCTGCTGTGCGGGCGGCCGGAGATGGTGCGGGCCACGAAGTCCGCGCTGATCGCCAAAGGCGCGCCGGCCGACCGGATCCAGCACGATCCGCTGGCCAGCTGAGGCGCCCGTGGCAGGATCGCAGCCATGGACGAGTTCGAAACCGTCACGCTGCGTGATCCGTCGTCACCGCTGACCGCCACCTATGTTCCGGGGGCCGGAATGGTGGCCACCTCCCTGTCCGACTACGGGGTGGAACTGCTCGGTCAGCGCCGGGGGCTGTACGCCTATGTGTCCAACCACAAGACCATGGGCATCCCCATCCTCTACCCGTGGGCCAACCGGCTGAGCAGCAACGGTTACGGCGTCGACGGAGCGGTGGTGACGCTGACCCCGGGCACCGGCGGGGTGCGCACCGACGAGCACGGGGTGCCGATTCACGGCGTCCTGGCCGCCTATCCGGACTGGACGGTGACGACGCTGCTGGAGTCGCAGCTGACCGCCGAGTTGGATTTCGCGGCCCGGCCGGGGTTGCTGGCCAGCTTTCCGTTCCCGCATCTGCTCACCCTGGACGTCACGCTGCAAGACCGGACCCTGACGGTCACCACCACGGTCACCGCGACCACGGGAGCACGGGTGCCGATGTGCTTCGGGTTCCATCCCTACCTGCAGCTGCCCGATGTCCCGCGGGCGCAGTGGACCATCGAGACGCCTGCCATGCGCTACTGCCCGGTCAATGCGTGGGGAATCCCGACCGGCATCGGAGAGCAGCGGGCGGCGAGTTCAGAAGTCCTGGGCGACAAGGTGATCGACGAGGGTTACGACGAGGTCGCCCCCGGCTCGATGTTCGCGCTGTCCGGCGGCGACCGCCGGATCGAGGTGTACTTCGACGAAGGTTTCCCCGCGGCACAGGTTTTCGCGCCGGGCAACGACGACGTGGTGTGCTTCGAGCCGATGGCCGCACCCACCGACGCACTGCGCAGGGGTGGCTACCACGAGGTGCACCCCGGCGAGTCCGCGGTGGCGCGGTTCCGGATCAAGGTCGCCTGACCGAATCGCGCTGCGTCACCGCTGATTGCGCGGCTGCCACACCACCAGCGCGGTGCTCTTGGGGCGTGGCTGGGCGCGCAGTTGCTCCACTTCCTGACTGAGCTCTTTGACCCTCGCCTGAAGCGCCTCGACCTGATTGGTCAGCTCGATGATGCGCTTGATCCCGGCGAGGTTGACGCCTTCGTCCTGTGACAACCGCTGCACTTCGCGCAGCAGTTCGACGTCACGTTGCGAATAGCGCCTTCCCCCACCGGAACTGCGTTGCGGGCTGACCAGGCCGAGCCGGTCGTAGGTCCGCAGGGTCTGCGCGTGCATGCCGGCCAGCTCGGCGGCCACCGAGATCAGGAACGTCCTGGCCTCATTGTTGCGGCCCGAACGGCTGGCGCTCACAGCGCACCGGCCCATCCCGCCCGCGGGTCGAATCCGCCGGCGCGTTCGGCTTTCGCGTACGCCTCCAATGCCTCTGCCGCTTCGCCCTCAAGGTTGGGCGGCACCGCCACCTTCACGGTGACGAGCAGGTCGCCGTGCCCGCCGGAGCGCTTCGGGACGCCGCGACCCCGCACCCTCAGGATGCGGCCGTCGGAGGTACCCTTGGGCACCCGGACGCCGACCTTGCCCTCCAGTGTCGGCACGGAAAGCGTTGTTCCCAATGCCAATTCGTGGAAGCTGACCGGCACGGTCACCGTCAGGTCGTCGCCGTTGCGGCCGAAGACCTTGTCCGGTCGGACGTGGACGGTCACGTACAGGTCACCCGAGGGCGCCCCGCGCAGTCCGGCCTCGCCCTGACCGGCCAGCCTGATGCGCTGGCCGTCCTCCACCCCGGGAGGGATCTGCACATTGATGGTGCGCGTGCGGGTGGTGACCCCGGTGCCCCGGCACTCCTCGCACGGGTGCTCGATGATCGAGCCGCTGCCACGGCATTCGGTGCACGGTTCGGAGAACCCGAACGCGCCCTGGTTCCGGCTGATGACGCCGGCGCCGTTGCAGTTGGGGCACACCTTCGGGCTGGTTCCAGGGCGGGCACCACTGCCGTGGCAGTTGGTGCACGGGGCCGGGCTGGTCAGCCGCAACGGCATCGCCACGCCCTTGGTGGCCTCCAGGAAGCTCAGCTCGGTCTCGGTTTCCAGGTCGTTGCCCCGGCGCGGCCGGGACGGGCGGGGCTGTTGGGCCCCTCGGCCGAACAGGCCACCGAACAGGTCACCGATGTTCGCGCCGCCAGCCTGGCCGGCGGCGTCGAACAAATCGTTGAGGTTGAACTCCTGGCCTTCGCCGCCGAAGCCGCCGAAGCCCCCGCCGCCGCCGCTGTAGCGGCCGCGACCGAACCCGCCGCCTGCGAACAGCCGGCGGGTCTCGTCGTACTCCTTGCGCTTGGCGGGATCGGTGAGCACTTCCTTGGCTTCGGAGGCGGCTTTGTAGCGCTCCTCGGCCTCGGCGTTGCCCGGATTTCGGTCGGGGTGGTTCTCCGCGAGGATCTTGCGGGCGGCCCGCTTGATCTCCTTCTCGTCGGCATCGGAAGCGACGCCGAGCACTTTGTAGAAGTCCTTCTCAACCCACTCGCGTTGGGCCATTTCGCGTCACCTCCTTACCTTGTTGTCACTGTCGTCTGTCGATTCTCATGATTCTGCGGGCTGTTCGGGCTCCGCGTTGGATTTGTCGGGATCGGACGCGCCGGGATCGGTGTCGACGACGCCCACCATCGCGTGGCGGACCACCTGTTCGCCGACCTTGTAGCCGCGTCGCATCACCATGCCGACGACCGGGTGCGTGCCGTCGCCCTCGTGCTGCACGGCCTCGTGCAGCTCGGGGTCGAACACGTCGCCCTCCTCGCCGAAACCGGTGAGCCCCAACCCCTCAAGCGTCGAGACGATCTTGTCCGCGACGGCCTTCAGTGGCCCGGACTCCAGGTCTCCGTGGCTGCGCGCCCGGTCGAGATCGTCGAGGACGGGCAGCAGCTGACTGATCACCGTGGCCTTGGCCCGGTCCGCGATCAGCTGCTGGTCGCGCAGCGACCGCTTGCGGTAGTTGGCGAACTCGGCCTGCACACGTTGCAGGTCGGCGAGCAGCTCGGCTTCCTTGCCGGACTCCTTGTCCGACTCCTCGACGGGTTCACCGGCCGGGGCGGCCGGCGCGGCCCACCGGGGCCGGCCCGGCTGCCGCGGCGTCGCGCACCTGCCCGGTTTCCGGGTCGATGCGCCGCTTGTCGGTGACCGTGATGGGTTCCTCGTCTTTCACACGGTCTCGGTCGACTGGCTCGCTCACTTGCGCTCCTGGTCGTCCTCAACCACCTCGGCGTCGACCACGTCGTCGTTGGACGAACCGGACGGCGCGTCGGCACCGCCGGCGGCCTGGCCGGCCTGCGTGGCCTCGTAGATCGCCTGGCCCAGGGCCTGGCTCTCCTCGCCGAGCTTCTCCATCGCCGACTTGATGGCGCCGATGTCGGTGCCGGCGAGTGCGGTCTTGGCGTCGGCGATCGCGGTGTCGACCTTGGTCAGCGTCTCCTCGGGAACCTTGGAGCCACCCTCGGCCTCGCGCTGTTCCTTGACGAACTTCTCCGTCTGGTAGACCAGCGACTCGGCCTGGTTGCGGACGTCGGCCTCTTCGCGACGCTTGCGGTCCTCGTCGGCGTGCGCCTCGGCGTCCTTGATCATCCGGTCGATCTCCTCCTTGGAGAGGCCGGAGCCCTCCTGGATCTTGATCGTGTTCTCCTTGCCGGTGCCCTTGTCCTTGGCGGTGACGTGCACGATGCCGTTGGCGTCGATGTCGAAGGTGACCTCGATCTGCGGGACACCGCGCGGGGCCGGCGGGATGCCGGTCAGCTCGAAGGAGCCGAGCAGCTTGTTGTGCGCGGCGATCTCGCGTTCGCCCTGGAACACCTGGATCTGCACGGACGGCTGGTTGTCGTCGGCCGTGGTGAAGGTCTCCGAGCGCTTGGTCGGGATCGTGGTGTTGCGTTCGATGAGCTTGGTCATCACGCCGCCCTTGGTCTCGATACCGAGCGAGAGCGGGGTGACGTCAAGCAGCAGAACGTCTTTGACCTCACCCTTGAGCACACCGGCCTGCAGGGCGGCGCCGACGGCGACGACCTCGTCCGGGTTGACGCCCTTGTTGGGCTCCTGGCCACCGGTCATCTCCTTGACCAGCTCGGAGACCGCGGGCATGCGGGTGGAACCGCCGACCAGCACGACGTGGTCGATGTCGCCGACGGCGATGCCGGCGTCCTTGATCACCTGCTGGAACGGCTTGCGGGTGCGGTCCAGCAGATCCTGGGTGATGCGCTGGAACTCCGCACGGGTGAGCTGCTCGTCGAGGAACAGCGGATTCTTGTCCGCGTCGACCGTGATGTAGGGCAGGTTGATCGAGGTGCTCTGCGAGCTGGACAGCTCGATCTTCGCCTTCTCGGCCGCCTCGCGCAGCCGCTGCATCGCCATCTTGTCCTTGGTCAGGTCGATGCCGCTGGTGCCCTTGAACTTGTCGACGAGCCATTCGACGATCCGGTCGTCCCAGTCGTCGCCACCGAGGTGGTTGTCACCCGAGGTGGCACGCACCTCGACCACGCCTTCGCCGATCTCCAGCAGGGACACGTCGAAGGTGCCGCCGCCGAGGTCGAAGACCAGGATGGTCTGCTCTTTCTCGCCCTTGTCGAGCCCGTAGGCCAGCGCGGCCGCGGTCGGCTCGTTGACGATGCGCAGCACGTTGAGGCCGGCGATCTGGCCGGCTTCCTTGGTGGCCTGACGCTGGGCGTCGTTGAAGTACGCCGGCACGGTGATGACCGCGTCGGTGATGTCCTCCCCCAGGTAGCTCTCGGCGTCGCGCTTGAGCTTCATCAGCACACGCGCGCTGATCTCCTGCGGGGTGTAGTCCTTGCCGTCGATCTCGACGGTCCAGTCCGAACCCATGTGGCGCTTCACCGACCGGATGGTCCGGTCGACGTTGGTGACCGCCTGGTTCTTGGCGGGTTGGCCGACCAGCACCTCGCCGTTGCGCGCGAACGCGACGACCGACGGGGTGGTCCGGGAACCCTCTGAGTTCGCGACGACCACGGGGTCGCCACCTTCGAGTACTGCGACCACGGAGTTGGTGGTCCCGAGGTCGATACCGACCGCACGAGCCATGGTTACTGCCTCCTGATTAGAGATCTTGTTTTGAGTCGATCCGGCTCAAGCCTGCTCCTGTCGACACGGCTGTGTCAACTGAAACTTGAGTGTACTCGACTCAACTGTCAGAAGGGTCAACAGGGTCGCGCGGAAAAATGTTCCCGCGGTTCTCCGAGACAGCGAAGGGTGGGGTGTTCGCCTCAGGTCGCGGACGGCGACGCGTCCGGCGCGGACCCGAAGACGAACCTGCGGCCCGTCACGCTGAGGGGCCGGATCCGCACGAAGCGGGTCGGCTCGGGCGTCGGCCAGGACACCAGGCCCGCACCCTCGGCCTCGGCGATCTCGTCCTCGTCGCGCAGGGAGCGTGCGGTGCCCTTGACGATCACGCTCCAGCCCTCGGGTTGCTTGTAATCGTCGGCCTCGAAGAGCACCTCTTTGCTCGTCACCGCCGAGGACAGCTTGGTGCCCTCGGCGGTGCGGAACAGCACGGTGCGCTCGTGGACCACGAAATTCACCGGAAAGATGTGCGCTTCGTCGTCGACGGTGGTGACCAACCGCCCGATCTTCTCGCCGGCGAGCAGATCCCAGCATTCCGACGTGGACAGGATCGAGAACGGCTGGCTCGCTTGCGACATGCGCGTGATGTTAGGCCGCCGGCACCGGGGATTCCATAGCGCCGCGGATCCCCGCCCGACACCGCGAGTCACTTCCGTCACTCCGGTCTCATCCTGCGTACGCTGGACGCGATGAGACTTCAGGTGGCCCTGGCCGGCACGGCGCTGATGTGCGCCGTCGCGCTGGTGGGCTGCCAGTCCTCGATCGACGGCACCGCCACCCGCGGCCCCGACTCCGACTCCCACACCGAGCCGGACTTCCCGACGCCCCGGCAGACCAGGCCGACCGCGCCGCCGTCGACGCCCCCGTCCACCCCGCCGGCACCATCGAGGACACCCGGGCCGTCGGGCGGCGCGGTGCTGCAGCCGCAGAACGGCTACGTGTTCATCCAGACCAAGACGGGCAAGACGCGCTGCCAGCTCAACACCCGCGAGGTGGGCTGCGAATCGGCGTTCACCAATGCGCCGGAGATCGACGGGCTGCCCGCCAACGGCGTGCGCCTCAGCGCCGACGGCGACCTGAGCTGGGTGGTCGGCAATCTCGGGGACATCCCAGCGACCACCCTCGACTACCGCAGCTACTCGGCGGTGGGCTGGACCATCGACGCCGACCAGAACGGCACCCGTTTCACCAACGACGGCACCGGCCACGGCATGGTGATCAGCGTGGAGGGCGTCGAGAGCTTCTGAGACGTTTGACGACGTTTGACGTCGAACGCGTTGCGGGAACATCAGGCGGGTGCGGACACACGAGAAGAAGCAGTCATGACCGTCGCGCGACGCGAGCGGGCCGCCCTGGTGGCGACGTTCCGTGAGCTTGCGCCCGATGCCCCGACGTTGTGCGACGGATGGGATGTGCGGGACCTGACCGCCCACCTCGTCGTCCGGGAGCGACGCCTCGACGCCGCGCCGGGCATCATGATTCCGGCGTTCGCCGACTACACCGAGCGGGTGCAGGACCACGTCGCCGCGTCCACCGACTGGGATGTGCTGCTGGGCCAGGTGGCCGACGGCCCCCCGCTGTACTCGCCGTTCAAGCTGCTCGACCCGATCGCCGGCGTCGCCGAGATGTTCATCCACCATGAGGACGCGCGCCGGGCCCGCCCGGGGTGGGAGCCCCGTCCCCTCGACGAACAGACCACCTCGGCGCTGCGCAGGCCGATCGCGATGATGGCCTGGATGACGTTGCGCAAGGCACCCGCGCGGGTGTCGTTGCAGACCCCGCAGGGCGAGACCGTGGCCGCCGCGGGCCGCGGCCCCGAGGTCACCGTCACCGGGGATCCCGGCGAGCTGCTGATGTTCGCCGCCGGCCGCGACGAGGCACGGGTGAGCCTCGACGGTGCCCCCGACCTGGTCGCGGCGGTCAAGGCCGCCCGCGGCGGGCTCTGAGCCTAGGCTGGACGACCGTGGCCCCGACACACGCTCCCGACTTCCGCATCTTCGTCGAACCGCAGCAGGGCGCGAGCTACGCCGACCAACTCGCCGTCGCGCGCACTGCCGAGGCGGCCGGCTACTCCGCGTTCTTCCGTTCCGACCACTACGTCGCGATGGCCGGCGACGGCCTGCCCGGACCGACCGATTCCTGGGTGACGCTGGCCGGGCTCGCCCGCGAGACGTCGACGATCCGGCTGGGCACGATGGTCACCTCGGCCACCTTCCGCTACCCGGGCCCGCTGGCGATCTCGGTCGCGCAGGTCGACGAAATGAGCGGTGGCCGAGTGGAATTCGGCATCGGCGCCGGCTGGTTCGAGGCCGAACACAAGGCGTACGCCATCCCGTTCCCGCCGGTGGGCGAGCGCTTCGACCGGCTCACCGAACAGCTGGAGATCCTCACCGGCCTGTGGAGCACCCCGACGGGTGAGACCTTCGACTACACCGGGAAGCACTACGGCATCACCGACTCCCCCGCGCTGCCCAAGCCGGCGCAGCGCCCCCATCCCCCGATCATCATCGGCGGGGGCGGTGCGAAACGGACCCCGGCGCTGGCGGCCCGGTTCGCCGACGAGTTCAACATCCCGTTCGTCCCGCTGGACACCCTGACCGAGCAGTACGCCCGGGTGGCGGCCGCGGTCGAGAAGGCAGGCCGTGCCGCGGACTCGCTGACCTACTCGGCGGCCTTCGTGGTGTGCGTCGGCCGGGACGAGTCCGAGATCACGCGGCGGGCCGACGCGATCGGACGCGAGGTGGGCGAACTGCGCGCCAACTCCCCGATGGTGGGCACCCCCGAGGAGGTCGCCGACAAGCTGAGCCCGTTCCTGCAGGCCGGCGTGCAGCGGGTCTACCTGCAGGTTCTGGACATGTCCGACCTCGACCACGTCGAGTTCGTCGCCGAGCAAATCATCCCCCGCATCGGCTGACGACGCGGCCGGGGCACGCCCGCGGCTACTATCGGTGCCCGTGAACAGCCGCGACCGTGACGACGCGCCAGAGGAGCCGCCAGTCGCGTGGCACAACCGTACGTCGACCCTGCTCGCGGCGAGCGTCGCAGGCCTGGCGGCGATCGCGCTGGTCATCACGCTGATCTCCTTTGTCGCGCGCCAGTTCGGTGAGCCCGAGCAGGCGCCGCTGTACTACGTGCCGCCGGCGTCGACGGCCAGCACGACGAAGAAGTCGGGCACCGCGACCACCTCGTCGGGGACGGCGACCACCACGTCGACGATCACCAGCACGAGCCCGCCGATGACCACCGACATCAACCCCGACACCACCACGTCGACCACGGAGTCGCCGACGACCACCAGGAGCACCCGGCCGCCGCGTACCCGCGAGACCGAGGACGGGGAGACGTCGACGTCGCGCAGCCGGCCCAGGACCAACGTGACACGCACGCTCAACCCGGTTCCCTAGCGGGTCCGCGGCCTACTATCGGATCCCGTGGCCCGATACGGCGATTCCGACGATCAGAACTACTCCGACGACGATCCGACCCAGCTCAGCAACTACGGGACGAGCGGAGAGTACGGCTACGACCAGCTCCCGCCCGAGGACGGGGCCGCGACCCCCTGGTACCGCAAACCGGCGGCGCTGGTGGCGCTGGGTGCGGCCGGCGTACTGCTGATCGCGCTCATCGTCTTCGGCCTGGCCCGCGTCATCACCGGTGATTCCGATCCCGAGACCGCGACGACCACCCCGTTGACGCCGCTGACCACGACGACGGCTCCCGCGGTCGCGCCCCCGGCCACGGTGACCGAGACCGCGACGGCCACCAGCGAACAGGTGACGCCGACGACCACCACCGAGCCCACGACCACCACGACCACGCCCACCACCACGACGACGACGCCGACCACCACGACGACGCCGAGCACCTCGGTCAGCACCAGCACCAGCACGATCACCCAGACCGAGACGCAGACCGAGACGGTCACCGAGCCTCCGGCGCCGCCCTCCCCCTAGCCGCCCGTCTCAAGTCGAGCCCGGGCGTACTCCGCGATCAGCGCTTCGGCGCTGCGTACCGCGGCCCGGCACGCCCTTGCGGTGAACGGGTCGTTGAGTGGGTGTTCGGCGCGCCGGCGCCACCGCTGGGCGGCGGCGAACGCGGCCCGCGGACCGTCGTCGAGCGCGTCGGGTGACAGGCCCAGCCTGCTGGCGCCGCCGGTGCCCGAGCCGCCGATCAGCCGCCGCAGTGAGGCCATCTCGTCGTCGTTGAGAGTGGTGGGCCGCGACCGCAACTGGCTCAGCAGCCGCAGTTCCTCGAACGCGTGGGTGTCGGCCAGCAACGGCTCGATGTCGGCGAGGATCCGCGGCGTGCCGTAGATCGGATTCTGCTGCACGAACCGGCGCAGCGACAGCATCGCGGTGTGCGCCTTGAGCAGGTCGGAGCGCTGCGCGAACTGCTGGTCGATCACCTCGCGCAGCGCGAGCAGCCCGCTGCGCTCCAGCAGTTCGTCGGCCAGCGCCACCGAGTCGCCGACCCCGGCCCGCAGCGCCGCGATCGCGATCCGGATGCCGAACATGCCGAACCGGTCCAGCAGTTCGGCTCTGGCCGCTGCGCCGACCGGCAACTGCGGGTCTTCGCGGCCGAACCGGTCGACCGACAGCATCGCCTTGGCCAGCTCGGCCGGCTCCATCTCGGAGAGCTTCTTGAGCGCGACGTACTCGCTCTGGCGAAGCGTGCGCGCGGTGAGCGCGAGCAGCCCCGACACCGGCACGACGGCCTGGCAGATGCCGGTGCGTTCGAGCTCGGCGGTGAAGCGCTGCGCGACGTCCTTGGCCGACATCATCGCGTCGATCCGGCCCGCGCCGATCTCGTCGGCCCTCGATGCCACGCCGATCACGCCGAGCGCCCCGGCCGACCCTCCGACCAGCTGGCCGATCTGGCGCAGCAGTGCGATGTCGGCGGCGTTGAGCGTGCGCAGCAGGAACACCACCGCGTCGACCCGGGGCACCCCGTCGGCTGGTACCAGCAGCTGCAGGGTCCTGGCCGAGACGTCGCGGGACAGCGACGACGTGCCGGGGGTGTCGATGATCGTCGCGTCGACCAGTTCGGCCGCGGGCCATTCCACGTCGAGGTCCACCACGGCGTCGGCGTCCAGGCCCGCGAACTCGAAGGTCAGGCCGCGGGCCGGTCCGGTCCGGCCGCGGATGACGGGCACGTTGGCGCGCCGTCCGCCGCGCAGGTTCGCGGTCACCTTCGGGGTGGGACCGTGCCGGAACCAGGTGACGATGCGCGTCGCCTCGGTGGCGTCGGTCGGGGCGATCTCGTCGCCGACCAGCGCGTTGACCAGTGTCGACTTACCGGACTTCAGGGTTCCGGCCAGCGCGATGCGGATCGGTTCGTTGAGCCTGCGCCCGATCCGCTCGAGCTCGGCGTGCACGTCCGGCCGGGCGCGGTAGGCGGGATCGGACCGGTAGGCGGCGATGGTGCCGCCCAGGATCGCCCGCACGCGGTCGCTGGTGCTCAGGGTTCACCGTCCGGGTCGCTCGGCTGCTGACCGTTCGAGCTTAGTGAGGTTGCGCGTCCGGGCTCTGCGCGTGGTCGAGGACCTGCCGCAGGATGCCGAGCTGACGTTCGAGTTCCCTGACCCGGCCGGACGTTCGGTCTCCTCCAGCTTGGCCGCGGCGAGCGTGGCCTGCAGCGATTCGTTCAGCGAGCGGGTGGTCTGGTCGGCGATCGCGCGGTAGTGGTCACGGAGCTGACGCTGGATTCCCTTGAGCCGGTCCCGGGACTCCTTGCCGACCACGAACGCGACGTCGTCGACGAAGCGCCGCACGTTGGCCTTGGCCTCGCTGCGCACCCGCAGCATCCGGTTCTCCATGTCCTCCTTGTAGGCCTTGCGGCCCAGCACGAAGCCCGCCCCCAGCGACAACGGGTTGAACATGCCCAGCCCCGCGAACGACGTCAGCATGCCGAACATCAGCACGCCGCCGTAGGAGCCCCGCATCCCGGTGACGACCTTGTGCCCGAACTTCAGCGGCTTGGCCTCCAGTTGGGCCACCGACCGGAATTCGCCGACGTCGGCGCCCATCTCGCGGGCGTCGATCGACGGCATCCGCACCGCGTCCAGTCCGGCCTCGCGGAACGTACGGGCGACCTCGGCGGCCAGTGCCTCGGCGCGCTGATAGGCCCACACGAAGTTGTCGCCGACGGCGGTGGCGACCGCGTCCTCCAGTTCGGCGCCGATCGCGGCCCAGTTCTGGGTGGGGTCGCAGCCGTCGATCACCTGCTCGGTGTGAAAGGTGATGGTGCGGAACCGGTGTCGCAGGTCGTGGTCGACGTCGGCGGTCAGGTCGGCGATGCCGTCGGTGAGCACCTGCTGCCACAGCGCGGTGTGCTGCAGCGCGTCCTGCGCCTCCTGCTTGCGGCGTTCCAGGTCGGCGGTGAGCCGTTCCCGGGTGTGCGGGTCGTTGAGCGCCGACAGTTCGGACTCCGCGGCGAGCTTCAGGTGTTCGGCGGCCGCGCGCACTTCGCCGACCACCTGTTCGCGGACCCGGTCTCGGCGCCGCCCAGCACCTCGTCGGACAGGAACTTCACCAGCGCCGGAAAGTTCGACTCCTCGTTGAGTTCCTTGTCGTTGAGCGCGACGGCGTGGCCGCGCAGCGTCGAGGACACCGGGACCAGCGGTGTGTCGATGCCTGCGCGCCGCAGGTGCGCGCGGTTGGCGTCGACCACCTGCCGCCAGTGCGGGTACAGGTCGGTCTTGGTGGCGACGAGCAACGCGACCGGGCAGATCTCCAGCGCCTGCCGGATGAAGGTCATCTCCGGCTCGGTGAACTCCTGGCTCGTGTCGCTGATCATCAGCATCGCGTCGGCGTCGGGCAGCAGCCCCAGCGTCGCCGACAGGTGCGGCTGGCTGTGGCCGCCGACGCCCGGGGTGTCGACGAACGCGAGGCCGCCTTTGAGCAGCGGGCTCGGCGCGTTCACCTCGACGCGCAGTACCTCACGGCCGCGGGCCTGGGGTGCCCGCCGCAGGTCGGTGCCGAGGTCGGCGGTCGGGATCTCGACGAGTTCGGGTTCCTGGCCGTCGGGCCGGGCCAGGACCAGCCGGGCCGAGGGCTGTTCGCCGTAGGACACGACGGTGGGCAGCACGGTCGATTCGTCGTCCCCGACCCGCGCGACGGGCATGTTGAGCAGCGAATTGAGCAGCAGACTCTTGCCCTGCTTGAGCTGCCCGGCGATCACCACCCGGATCTGCGGGTCGCCGAGGCGTGTCCTGGCCCGCTCCAGGCGATCGGCCAGATCGCCGCGCCCCTGGGCGTGCGCGATCTTGCCGGCGTGGTCGATCAGCTCGACGATCACCGGGTCGGCAGGCTGCGTCATGGTGCCTCTCTGGTTGCTGCGCGTGGTTCACACGGTAGGCGCGCCGACCGGCGGGAACCATCGCGGTTCCCGCCGGTGGCGCAGGTGGATCAGAACGCGTCCAGCGCCGCCAGGGTGTCGTTGTGCGACGCGATGTCGGTGTCGATTCCCGTCTCGATGCCGGTGACGTTGCCCGAGAACAGGTCGGTGTCGGTCACGTTGCCCGAGCCGACGTTCGACTCGGAGGTCGAGATGTCGGTCTGCACCGACGTGTGCACCGAGCTGTCCTCGACATTGCGGCTGCCCACATCACCGTCGATCTGGGTTCCGGTGTTTACGTCGTTGTCGGTGATGATGATGCCGCCGCCGTTGCCGCCGGAGCCGCCGACCGCGTTGCCTCCGCCGATGCCGATGAGGCTGCCGCCACCGTCGGCGCCGCCGCCGTTGCCACCGCTGGTGTCGACGTCGTTGAGCACCGGGGCGTCGTTGTCGGTGATCAGGTCACCGCCTGCGGTCTTCGAGTTGTCCTCGACCTCGTTGTCCTTGCCGACGACGACGTTGGACCCGGAGCCAGCCAGGATGTCGCCGTTGCTGGTGGTGTTGCCGTCGCCGAGCACGGCGCCGTCACCGCTGACGATGTCGCCGCCGTTGTCGCCGTCGACCACGACGCCGCCGTTGGTCGCGGTGTTGCTGGTCTTGTCGCCGAACGTGATGTCGCCGAAGCCGAGGTTGAACCCGCCGTTCTGGGCGTTGGCGCCGGCGTCCTGGACCGGGCTGGCCACCGGCACGTTGGTCTCCGGGGCGAAGGTCGGGGCCCACGAGGTCTGCGGGGAGAACGGGGAGGCGAAGTTGGACGCGAGCTGGTGGTGGTCGGCGACCGCGCGCTGCAGGCCGACGATCGGATCGCCGCCGCCGAGCGCGTAGCCGGCCGGAGCGGCGGTGGCGGCCACCGACGCCAGCTGTGCGGCGGTCACGTTCGGCAGGCCGGCGTCACGCAGCGCGCCGTCCGGGTCGGCGATGAACGTCGCCGCCGACGCGGGGCTGCGGAACAGGTCGAGGATGAAGTCGATGATGGCGTTCATAACTTTGCCCTTTCTGGTGTTTCGCCGTGCATCCCGGCGAGCTGAACACCACGCTATGGACGTCGCGACAGCCTGGAAACGGGGCTCGCGCCTATCCCCGCGCGGGGTTCACTAGGGGTTCACAGCCGCCCCCAGTAGGGGATTAGGGGGTATACCGGGGGTCGGTCTGGGGCTGGCGTTCCGGCGCGGAGCGCACACCAAAAAACCCGCAGGAACCGGGGTTCCTGCGGGTGGTGGAGGTGCCGGTGGGCCGCCCGCGCGCTAGTCGAACAGGTCGAAGCCGGAGGCCGTGTCGTCGTCGCCGGCGTCGAACCCGGCAACGGTGTGCCAGTCCTCGCCGAGCTCGAACGGTGCAGCCACATCGATCTGGTCGTCGACCGGCGCGTCGATCACCGGGTCGTGCACCTGCACCGTTGTCGGCACATCGAGCAGGTCGACGGTCTCCGGCGCGGGATCTTCGGCGTCGATGACCACGCGCTGGGGCAGCGGCTCATCAGGCAGGTCGAACGCGTCGAAGGCGGCGGTCGCCGCGCCGCTGGCCCACACGTTGTCCGCCGGGGCGGCCGGCGCGTTGTGCGACAGCGACTCGGTGACGACCGGGATCAGGTTCTGCACGTCAGCGCTGGTCACCTCGGTCAGACCGGCGTCGGTGAGCGCCCCGGCGGGATCGGCCGCATAGCGCGCGGCGGCGTCGGGATCCCGCACCAGCGTCATCACGAAGTCCAGCAGTGCGTTCGCCATGGCTCGATGCTAAGCGCGTCGACTGCGTTCCGGATCGGTGAACAGCCCAACTCCGCAAGGAGGGCATTAGGGGATGGAAGATTAGGGGGTCGACGCCATTAGGGGCAGGTTCCCCGGCCGAGGCGATCTCAGCCGCTAAGGTATTCAGCGGTCCAGACAGGAAAGAGCCCACATGACTGAACCGCTGGGGTTGTCGATCGGCATGACGAACCTGGTCGCGGCCCGCGTGGGTCGCGCGCCCGTGACGCGACGATCCATCCTCAATCTCTTCGGCGACCGCCCTCCCGAGTTGGGGGTGGCCGCCGAGATCTCCGGCTCCACCGAACCCGCGCTGGTGCTGACCGGCTTCGTGGAGCGGGTGGGCGACCCCGTCCCGCTGGTCGCCGCGGACGGCTCGGCCCACCGGGGCGAGCAGGCCCTGGCCCAGGCTCTCGACACCCTCGCACGCTTGGTCGGCGGCGGCGCACCGGTCACCGTCGCGGTGCCCGCGCACTGGGGCCCCGGCACCGTCGGCGCGCTGCGCGGCGCACTCCGCGCCGTGCCGTACCTGTCCCCCGGCGGTGTCCCGCCCGCGCTGATCCCGGACGCGACAGCGGCACTCGCCGCGCTGCGCACCGCGCCGGGCCTGCCGAACCAGGGCGCGATCGTGCTGGTCGACCTCGGTGGCAGCGGGTCCAGCATCACGCTGGCCGACGCCGCGGCCGGCGGCGCGATCATCGGCCAGACCGTCCGCTACCCCGAGTTCTCCGGCGACGCGATCGACCAGGCGCTGCTCGACCACGTGCTCGCCGGCATCGCAGCCGCCGAGAACCCCGATCCCGAAGGCACCGCGGGCACCGCGGCGGTCGGCCCGCTGGCCCGTCTGCGGGACGAGTGCCGGGCGGCCAAGGAACGGCTCTCCGCCGAGACGGCCACCGCGGTCCCGGTCGCGCTGCCCTCGTTCACCTCCGACGTGCGGGTCACCCGGCCCGAGCTCGAGCAGCTGATCGCCGAGCCGCTGGCCGGACTGCTCTCCGCCATCGAGGACACGTTGCAGCGCAACGGCATTGCGGCCGCCGACGTTTCGGCGGTGGCCACCGTCGGCGGCGGCGCGGCCATCCCGCTGGTGACCCAGCGGCTGTCCGAACGCCTGCGCGCACCGGTCATCACCACGCCGGCCCCGATGCTGGACGCCGCTGCGGGCGCGGCGCTGGTCGCCAACCAGGGCCTGGTCGCCGATGCGCCCACCGGGATGGCGCCCGCGGCCGACGTGCCCACCGCGATGGGACCCGCGGCGTGGGCGGCAGGCGTGGGCGGCCAGGCGGCGACCCAGTCCGCCGGTGACGGCGCGCCGTCGGCGACGTTCCGCGCGCTGGCGTGGTCGCAGGACGACGACGCCGGAGATCCGTTGCCCTACACCGGCGGGGACTACACCGCCGCCGCGGCCTATGCGGACCCGGCGGGCACCGCCGCGCGTCCGGCGATGGATTTCACCCCGCAGGACGAGGTCTACGCCGACGATCTGGCGCCGCTGCCCTGGTACAAGCGCCCGCCGGTGCTGTTCGGCGCGGCGGCCGCCGCGGCGCTGCTGGCCGTGGGCGGGCTGGCGGTGACCCTGACCAGCTCGGAGACCGATCCGGGCACGGTCACCGAGACCGCGACCCCGCCGAGCGAGACCGCCCCGGTGGAGTTGCCGCCGCCGGTCACCACCGTCACCGTCGGACCCGACGGCGTCGCGACCACCACGGTCAGCCAGCCGCCACCGCCGCCTCCGCCGCCGCCGGCCAGCACGACGACCACGACGGCCACCACCTCGCCGACCACCACGACGACGACGACCACCACGACCACCACCACGTCGCCGACCACGACGACGACGCGGACCACGACCACGCGCCCGACCACCACGCCGCCGACGACGCCACCTCCGACGACGACACCCCCGCCTGCGCCCACCACGGTCGAGCCGGTACCGGAACCCGTCGACCCGCCCGATCCGATCATCACGACCGTCATCCCCGACCCCGGCGCCTGACCGCGGCGATGACCGGTCCGGCGACGCCGCGACACACCGATCTGCCCCCTGCAGCGCGGGAGGCCGTCGCGGCGGTCGAGACAGCTCCGCACGCGGCGCACAAGCTCGTCGTCACAGGCGGGGTCGGCACCGGTAAGTCCACGGTGCTGACGGCGGTGCGCGCGGTGTTGCGCGCGGCTGGGCGCCCTGTGTCGTCGCGCCCGCGCGGGTCCGGCGACCCGGCCGAGGCCGCCACGGTGGTCGACGACACCCACCTGCTCGACGCCGCCGAACTCGCACAGCTCACCGAACTGGTCGCCGACCCGACGGCGACGGTGGTGATCGCCACCCAACCACTGGCCCACCACCGGCCGTTGCGCGACCTCGTCACCGCGCTGGAACGTGAGCGGCCGGCCGTGACGCTGGGCCCTCTCCCCACGGTCGAGGTCGGCCGGGTCTCCGCTGCCGCACTCGGGGTGCCGGCGACGCCGGAACTGCTGCGCGCGTTGATGTCCACGACGGCCGGGCTGCCGTTCCTGTTGCGGCCGGTTCTCGCCTCGGCGGCCGACGGCGACGCGGCGATGCGCCGGGCGGCCCGGTTCGGCCTCATCGAACGGCTGCGTGGCTGCGACGAACGCCTGCTGGACACGTTCGTGGTGGCGTCGCTGAGTGCCGATCTCGGCCCCGACGACGTCGCCGCCGCACTCCGCCTGCCCTCCGAGGACGCGCTGGCCAGCGTCGACCAGGCCCGCGCCAGCGGGCTGATCGAGCCGTCGCATCCGCAGGCATTTCGGCACACGATGCACCACGCGGTGGCCCAGATCGTCGGCGCGGCAAGACATCACGACATCGAAGTGTCGGTGCTGGTGTCCCAGCTCGAATTGCGGACGCTGACAGCCGATCTGGCCCTGCGGCTGGCCGAGCACGGGCTGCGTGACGAACGGCTGGCCGCCGCGCTGGGTGATCTGGCCGCCCACGCCCGCGACCATCCGGCCCGCACCGCGCGCCTGTACCGGGCCGCGGCCGACGCCGGCGCGACGACCTCGAGTGCGCAGCTGGCCGACGCGCTGGCGCTGACCGGGGACTGTGCCACCGCAGGCCGGATCGCCGACGACCTGCTGAGCGCCCCCGACCCGGGCGAACGGGCCGCGGCGGTCCGGATCGCGGCGAGTATCGCGCTGCACGACGGCAGCGCGGCACAGGCGCACGGGCTGTTCGGCTGGCTCGGGCCGGTCCCCGATGCGGTGCTGGGCGCCGCGGCCACCATCGCGGCTGTCGCGGCGGGCGACGCCGCGGCGGCCCGGACCGTCGCCGCCACGCCTGCTCCGGGCCCACCGACCTCGACCGCCCGGGCGGCGGCCGGCCTCACCGACGGCTTGGTGATGACGCTGGCGCAGCCCTATCCCGTTGCGGTCGCGAAGTTGAGTCAGGCCCTCGGCACCGACCTGGGCCTGGCCACCACCCTGCCCGACTCCCCTGCCGCGCTGGTGACGCTGGCCGCGCTGCACGCCGGCGATCCGGTGCGTGCCCGCAGTGTGGCCGGGCGCGCCGTGCACGCCGATGCCCAGCGCCCGCCGGCGGATGTCGCGTTCGTCACGCTGCGGCACCGGCTGCTGCAGGGCTGGGCCTCCATGCAGGACGGCCGGCTGCACGCCGCGGCCGCCGCAGCGCGGCCGGGCGGGGTGGCCGATCCGCACCGCCGCGACGCGCTGTGGGCCGCGGCGCTGCAGACCGGGGTGGCGCGGCGCGCGGGTGACAGCGGCGCGATGCAGAAGCACTGGTATTCGGCCGTGGAGGTGCTCGCCGAGTGCTCGGTCGACGTGTTCATGGTGCTGCCGGTGGGCGAGCTCTGGATCGCCGCGGCGCGGATGCGCCAAGTCGACCGGCTGCGCCACGTCCTCGACGAGCTGTTCGCGCTGCTCGGCGCGCTCGGCGATCCGGTGCTGTGGGCGGTGCCGCTGCACTGGGCCGGCGTCCACGCGGGCATCCTCGCCAATGCACCCGACGCGGTGGCCCCGCACGGGCAGGCGCTGACCGCCGCGGCGCCGCACTCTCCCTTCGCCCGCGCGCTGGCCACCGCGGGCCGGACCTGGCTCAAGGTGCTGGCCAACCAGGTGGAGGTGGACGAGGTCACGGCCGCCGCCCGCGCGCTCACACAGTTCGGCCACACCTGGGACGCGACCCGGCTGGCCGGACAGGCCGCCCTCCAGACCGACGACCCGCGCATCTCGCAGGCGATGCTGCAGCTGGCCCGCGACCTGAAACACACCGTCGCCGCGGACGTGCCGGACACCGCATCCGACGGCGAATCCGCCGCCGCCGCCGCGGCACCCCCGCGGCCGGCGCGGCCCGCCGCAGCACACCTGTCCGACCGGGAGCGCGAGGTCGCCGAACTGCTCCTGCAAGGCCTGCCGTATCGCGATATCGGGTCGCATCTGTTCATCTCGGCGAAGACCGTCGAGCATCACGTGGCCCGAATCCGGCGGCGGCTGGGCGCCGAATCCCGCTCCGAGTTGCTCTCGATGCTGCGCGCGCTGATGGACTCGCCGGACCGCGACTGACCGCTCCGATTCCCGGGTTAGGTCAGCCTTTGTAGCGCCGTTTCCCCGGTGGATGTAACTATGAGCAGGCACCGAGCTAAAGTTACCGACTAGTAACATACTGTAAGTTACCCGCGGGTAACAAGAAAACCGGAGGCACGCGTGGATACGCAGATGTTGATCAGGATCGTCGCCGGGGTCCTGATGATCGCCGTCGTCGGCGTCTTCGCCGTCAAGCGCGTCCTCTTCCTGACGAAGCTGATCCGCTCGGGCCAGCCTCTCAGCGAGGGCAACAACCGCAAAGACGACCTGAAGAAACGCATCACCACGCAATTCGAAGAGGTCTTCGGGCAAACCCGCCTGCTGCGCTGGTCCATTCCCGGCATCGCGCACTTCTTCACGATGTGGGGCTTCTTCGTCCTGGCCACCGTCTACCTGGAAGCCTTCGGCCTCCTCGTCGACCACGACTTCCACATCCCGCTGGTCGGTCGCTGGGATGTGCTCGGCTTCCTGCAGGACTTCTTCGCCGTCGCGGTGCTGCTCGGCATCATCACGTTCGCGATCATCCGCATCGTGCGCGAGCCGAAGAAGCACGGCCGCGACTCCCGGTTCTACGGCAGCCACACCGGCGGTGCCTGGCTGATCCTGTTCATGATCTTCAACGTCATCTGGACCTACGCCCTGGTCCGTGGCGCGGCCGCCGTCGTCGGCAACCTGCCCTACGGCAACGGTGCGTTCTTCTCGCACGCCATGGGCTGGCTCATGAGTCCGCTCGGGCACACCGCCAACGAGTGGATCGAGACGATCGCGCTGCTCGGCCACATCGCGGTCATGCTGGTCTTCCTGCTGATCGTGCTGCACTCCAAGCACCTGCACATCGGTCTGGCCCCGGTCAACGTCACGTTCAAGCGCATGCCCAACGCGCTGGGCCCGCTGCTGCCCGTGGAGTCCAAGGGCGAGGTCGTCGACTTCGAGGATCCCGCCGAGGACGCCGTGCTGGGCCGCGGCAAGATCGAGGACTTCACCTGGAAGGGCTACCTCGACATGACGACCTGCACGGAGTGCGGTCGTTGCCAGTCGCAGTGCCCGGCCTGGAACACCGGAAAGCCGTTGTCGCCCAAGCTCGTGATCATGAACCTGCGCGATCACCTGTTCGCGAAGGCGCCGTACATCCTCGGTGACAAGGAGAGCCCGCTGGAGAACACGCCGGAAGGCGGTCTCGGCGAGGAGCTGCGCGGCGAGAAGCACAGCGAGAAGCACTCGCACGAGCACGTCCCGGAGTCCGGTTTCGAGCGCATCCCGGCCGATTCGCCGCTGCAGGCGACCCGCCCGCTGGTCGGCACCCTCGAGCAGGGCGGCGTCATCGACCCCGACGTGCTGTGGTCGTGCACCACGTGCGGCGCGTGCGTCGAGCAGTGCCCGGTCGACATCGAGCACATCGACCACATCGTCGACATGCGCCGCTACCAGGTGATGATGGAGTCCGAGTTCCCCGGTGAGCTCGGCGTGCTGTTCAAGAACCTGGAGAACAAGGGCAACCCGTGGGGCCAGAACTCCAAGGAGCGCACCAACTGGATCGACGAGGTCGACTTCGACGTGCCGGTCTACGGCAAGGACGTCGAGTCCTTCGACGGCTACGAGTACCTGTTCTGGGTGGGTTGCGCCGGCGCCTACGAGGACCGCGCGAAGAAGACCACCAAGGCCGTCGCCGAGCTGCTCTCGGCGGCCGGGGTGAAGTTCCTGGTGCTCGGCGAGGGCGAGACCTGCAACGGCGACTCCGCCCGCCGCTCGGGCAACGAGTTCCTGTTCCAGCAGCTGGCCGCGCAGAACGTCGAGACCCTCAACGAGCTGTTCGAGGGCGTGGAGCGGGTAGACCGCAAGGTCGTCGTCACCTGCCCGCACTGCTTCAACACCCTGGGCCGCGAGTACCCGCAGGTCGGCGGCAACTACACCGTGCTGCACCACACCCAGCTGCTCAACCGGCTGGTCCGGGACAAGAAGCTGGTGCCCGTCACCTCCACCGACAGCAGCCCGAACGGTCAGGACATCACCTACCACGACCCCTGCTACCTCGGCCGCCACAACAAGGAGTACTCGGCGCCGCGTGAGCTGATCGGGGCCTCGGGCGCGAAGCTGACCGAGATGCCCCGGCACGCCGACCGCGGCCTGTGCTGCGGCGCCGGCGGCGCCCGGATGTGGATGGAAGAGCACATCGGCAAGCGCGTCAACACCGAGCGCACCGAGGAGGCCATCGACACCGGCGCTTCGGCGATCGCGACCGGCTGCCCGTTCTGCCGCGTGATGATCACCGACGGCGTCGACGACGTGGCCGCCACCCGCGACATCGAGAAGGTCGAGGTCCTCGACGTCGCGCAGCTGCTGCTCGGCTCGCTGGACAAGAGCACCTTCACGCTGCCCGAAAAGGGCACCGCGGCAAAGGAAGCCGAGGAGCGTGCGGCCCGGATCGCGGCGGAGGCGCCCACCGAGGTCGCCGAACCGGAGGTCGAGGAGGACGAGGCGCAGGCCGAGGCCGCCGCACCCGCGGAGGCCGAGGCTCCCGCAGAGGACAAGCCCGCCGCGGCTGCTCCGGCCAAGGGGCTGGGCCTCGCCGGAGGTGCCAAGCGTCCGGGAGCCAAGAAAGCCGCCGCGGCCCCGGCCGAGGACAAGCCCGCCGCGGCTGCTCCGGCCAAGGGGCTGGGCCTCGCCGGAGGTGCCAAGCGTCCGGGAGCCAAGAAGGCCGCTGCCGCGCCGGCAGCCGAGTCCGCTCCTGCCGCCGAGGCGCCGGCCAAGGCCGAGCCGGAGGTCAAGGGCCTGGGCATCGCGGGCGGCGCGAAGCGTCCCGGCGCCAAGAAGGCACCGGCGGCAGCAGCTGCGCCGGCAGCCGCCCCTGCCGAGGCCACACCTGAGGCACCCGCGAAGCCCGAACCCGAGGTCAAGGGTCTGGGCATCGCCTCGGGCGCCCGCCGCCCGGGCGCCAAGAAGGCACCGGCCAAGACGGCGTCGCCGAACGAGGGTGCGGGAACTGTGGTCCAGCCGCCCAACGTGGACCCGGACCAGGCGAACGCGGGCACCGAAGCGCCCGACACCGCCGATTCCGACCGCGGGCTGGAAACCAAGCCGGAACCCGAGGTCAAGGGCCTGGGTATCGCCGCAGGCGCACGCCGGCCGGGCGCCAAGAAGAAGGCACCGGCAGCCAAGCCCGAGCCCGAGCCCGTGGCTGAACCCCAGCCCGAAGCCCAGGCCCAGCCCGAACCGGAGGCGGAGCCTGAGGTGACGGCCCCGTCGTCCAACGGGTCGAGCGACAGCGACGCGCGCGTCGTGGGCGACGAGCCCCCGGTGAAGGGGCTCGGCATCGCCAAGGGCGCCCGCCGCCCGGGCAAGCGCTAACCACCGTCGGAACAACGAGGCCGCCGTCGCACCCGCGACGGCGGCCTTGCTGTCTGACGGGGTGTCACGTCGAGAAATTGGCTTGGCCCCGCGTGGGAGAATCGTCGTCGTGAGTACCCATCAGGCGCCGTGGCAGACCGGCGGCGGCCAGCACGTGCGTCAGCGTGAGTTCACACAGTCGAGCAAGCTGCAGGACGTCCTCTACGAGATCCGCGGCCCGGTGCACGAGCACGCCAACAGGCTGGAGGCCGAAGGCCACCGCATCCTCAAGCTCAACATCGGCAACCCCGCTCCGTTCGGGTTCGAGGCCCCCGACGTGATCATGCGCGACATCATCGCCGCGCTGCCCCACGCGCAGGGCTACTCGGACTCCAAGGGCATCGTCAGCGCCCGCCGCGCGGTGTTCACCCGCTACGAACTCGTCGACGGCTTCCCCCGGTTCGACATTGACGACGTGTACCTCGGCAACGGCGTCTCCGAGCTGATCCAGATGACCCTGCAGGCCCTGCTGGACAACGGGGACCAGGTGTTGATCCCGGCGCCGGACTATCCGCTGTGGACCGCGTGCACGTCACTGGCCGGCGGCACCCCGGTGCACTACCTCTGCGACGAGACGCAGGGTTGGAACCCCGACGTCGCCGACATCGAGTCGAAGATCACCGACCGCACGAAGGCGATCGTGGTGATCAACCCGAACAACCCGACCGGCGCGGTGTACAGCCGCGAGGTCCTCACCCAGATCGCCGACCTGGCGCGCAAGCATCAACTGCTGCTGCTGGCCGACGAGATCTACGACAAGATCCTCTACGACGACGCCGAGCACGTCTCGCTGGCCTCGGTGGCGCCGGACCTGCTGACGTTGACGTTCAACGGACTGTCCAAGGCCTACCGGGTGGCCGGTTACCGCTCCGGGTGGCTGGTGATCACCGGCCCCAAGGAACACGCCAGCAGTTTCATCGAGGGCATCAGCTTGCTGGCCAACATGCGCCTGTGCCCGAATGTGCCTGCCCAGCATGCGATTCAGGTGGCGCTGGGTGGTCATCAGAGCATCGATGACCTGGTGCTGCCCGGTGGGCGACTACTCGAGCAGCGCGACGTCGCGTGGGAGAAGCTCAACGAGATCCCCGGGGTGTCCTGCGTGAAGCCGCGGGGTGCGCTGTATGCGTTCCCGCGTCTGGACCCCGAGGTCTACGACATCGCCGACGACGAGCAACTCGTTCTCGACCTGCTGCTGCAGGAGAAAATCCTGGTGGTCCAGGGCACCGGATTCAATTGGCCCACACCCGATCATTTGCGGATCGTGACGCTGCCGTGGGCCCGCGACCTGACCGCGGCCATCGAGCGGCTCGGCAACTTCCTGGTCAGCTACCGGCAGTAAGAAGACCGCGCGCCGACAGTGCCGACGCGCGGGGACCGACCGCGTCGCCGATCCGGCTGCTGAAGATCGCCCACCGCTCCTGATCGCCGAAAACGCGGTGCAACAGCCCGACATAGCGGGTCAGGGTGTCCATGTCGCCGGCGGCCGCGAGGTAGCAGCAGGTGGTCTCGTACGCGATCAGCAGGTTGTTCTCGACGGCGTACTCGACCAGATGCCTTGTCGTCTCGATGCTTTCGATCGCCGAGAGCGTCCGGCCGAGATCCGCGCACACCCCGTCGGCGAATGCGGCCATGTCGGTGCCACCGTCGAACCTCAGCTCGTAGGGCGCGCCCGGTGCCAGGCCCTCCCAGCGCCGATCCAGCAGGAGACTCGCGCGCGGATGCAGTGGTGGCTCATGCCCCGGACAAGCCGCGTCGACCTCCACCGAACCCACCCCGACGTTGACGAAGAAACCGTGCCACCGGGTGACGCCGTTGTGCCAGTTGTTCTGGAAATTGATCCTGTCGCGGAGCGGACCCCGGTGACGTTCGAAGTCGTGGCCCGACCTCTCGAATCCCCGCTCCGACAGAAACTCGTCCACCGCCCCGGACAGCATCGCCTCGAACGACCGGCGCAACCGCGCCCGGTCGACCTCCCTTTTGCTCATGGAGTCAGGCTAAGGCCGGTGGTCGCGGCCCCCGCGCGGCAATTTCCTACCCTGAGCGGGTGACGCACTCTCATTCGCACTCGCATTCACTCGGCGGTCCGTCACCGCTGGGTCCGCTGGCGGCCAGGATCGTGGTCGGTCTCCTGGCCGTGACCGGGATAGCGGTGCTGATCGGCGGTGCGTTGCTGTGGCCGAGCGGGGCCAAGGACGACATTCCGCTGCCGTACCAGAACGCGGCCGGTGGCGCGGTCACCACCGAGACCGGGCATGTGCTGTCCACCAGCGCCGCGGTGTGCGGCAGCCCGTCGGTCGGGGCGGTGCTCACCTCTGATCCGATTCCGGCCGAGGGCGACCGGGCAGCGTGCGTCCAGACACTGGTGGCGATCGACTCTGGCCCGAACCGCGGCGCCAACACCGTACTGGAGTTCAGCGGCGGCCCGGGTCAGCCCTTGCTCGCCGTCGGGGACGACATCCGCATCAGCAGGCAGGTCGACGCCACCGGCACCACCACCTACGCGTTCTACGACTACGAGCGCGCCTGGCCGCTGACCGCGCTGGCCGCCGTGTTCGCGATCGTCATCGTCGCGGTGGCCCGCTGGCGCGGCCTGCGCGCGCTGGTGGGCATCGTGATCGCGTTCGGGGTCCTGGTCGTGTTCCTGTTGCCGGCGCTGCGCGACGGCGCCCCGACGGTGCCGGTCGCGCTGGTCGCGTCGGCGGCCATCCTGTACGCGGTGATCTACCTGGCCCACGGGGTCAGCCTGCGCACCAGCGCGGCGCTGCTGGGAACGCTGGCCTCGCTGTTGCTGGCGGCGGTACTGTCCTGGGCGGCAATCGAAATGGTGCATCTGACCGGGTTGTCCGAAGACCAGAACAACGAGGTCGCGGCCTACCTGGGCAATGTGTCGATCACAGGGTTGCTGCTGGCGGGGTTCATCATCGGCTCCCTGGGTGTGCTCAACGACGTCACGGTGACCCAGGCGTCCACGGCCTTCGAACTGGCCGCGCTCGGCAACGGCGCCGGCAGGCGCGAGGTCTTCGTCGGGGCGATGCGGGTCGGCCGCGACCACATCGCCTCGACGGTGTACACGCTGGTGCTCGCGTACGCGGGCAGCGCGCTGCCGCTGCTGCTGTTGTTCAGCGTCGCGGACCGTTCCCTCGGCGACGTGCTGACCAGCGAGAGCGTGGCCATCGAGATCGCCCGTTCGGCGGTCGGCGGGATCGCGCTGGCCCTGTCGGTGCCGCTGACCACCGGTATCGCGGCGCTGCTGGCGACGCCGCAGGCCGGCAAGCGCTGACGTCCGCGTTTGGTGGGCAGGGCCCCGGGTACCCCGCCGCCGTGAGCCAGCCCCAGCACGCCTCCGACGTGACCCTGGAAGTCGACGGCCGCGAGCACACCCTGACCGTCGACCACCGCGTGACCTTGCTCGATCTGCTTCGCGAGAAGCTCGCGGCGACCGCACCGAAGAAAGGGTGCGACCACGGGCAGTGCGGGTCGTGCACGGTCCTGGTCGACGGTCGCCGGGTCATCAGTTGTCTGACCTTCGCCGTCGCCGCCGACGGGGCGCGCGTCACCACCGCCGCGGGCCTGGGTACCGGGGATGATCTACACCCGGTGGCGCAGGCCTTCCACGAGGAGGATGCGTTCCAGTGCGGGTACTGCACTCCGGGACAGATCTGTTCGGCGGTCGGGATGCTCGACGAGCTCAAGTCCGGGGCACCGAGCGTCGTCAGTGACGACCTGGAGTCCTCACCGGAACTCACCGGCGCAGAGATCCGAGAACGGATGAGCGGCAACCTGTGCCGCTGCGCGGCCTACCCGAACATCGTCGCCGCCATCGAGAAGGCAGGGGCGCGGTGAGACCGTTCGACTACCACGTCGCCACCAGCCCTGCCGACGCGGTCGCCACGCTGACCCGGAATCCGGACGGAGCCTATCTGGCCGGCGGCACCAACCTCGTCGACCACATGAAACTCGGTGTGGCCGAACCGGATCTGCTTGTCGACGTCAGCCGTCTCGACCTGTCCGAGGTCACCGCGACCGACGACGGCGGGGTCAGCATCGGCGCCAATGTGCGCAACAGCGACCTCGCCGCGCACCCGGTGATCCGCTCGCGCTACCCGGTGCTGGCCCGCGCCTTGCTCTCCGGCGCGTCCGGCCAGCTGCGCAATTCGGCGACCACTGCCGGAAACCTGTTGCAGCGCACCAGATGCGTGTACTTCCAGGACGTCACCACGCCGTGCAACAAGAGGGTGCCGGGCAGCGGATGCTCGGCCATCGGCGGCTACGTCCGCTACCACGCGATTCTGGGCGCGTCACCGCACTGCGTGGCCACCCACCCGTCCGACATGGCGGTGGCGATGAGCGCACTGGACGCCCGGGTGGTGGTCCAGGGCGCCGACGGTCCCCGCCGGATCCCGGCCACCGACTTCCACCGCCTTCCCGGCGCCGAGCCGCACCGCGACACGGTACTGGCCCACGGCGAGCTCATCACCGCGATCGAACTCCCGCCGCCGCCGCCGAACGCCGTGTCGGACTACCGCAAGGTGCGCGACCGCGCGGCGTTCGCCTTCGCGCTGGTGTCGGTGGCCGCCGAGCTCAGTCTGGTCGGCGAGGCCATCGCGACCGCGCGGATCGCGCTGGGCGGCGTGGCGCACCGACCCTGGCGCGCCCGCCACGCCGAGGAGATGCTGATCGGCGCGGTGGCCTCCGAGGACGCGTTCGCGGTCGCCGCGGATGCGGAGCTGTCTTCCGCAGAAGCGTTGCCGGGCAACGAGTTCAAGGTCGAACTGGCGCGGCGCACGCTGGTCGCGCAATTACGCATGCTGACCGAACGGGGCCGCTCATGACGCTGCTGGAACCGCGCGCCATCGGCGCCTCGGTCGCGCGGCGGGACGGCCGCGCCAAGGTCACGGGCACCGCGCCCTACGCGTTCGAGCAGCAGGTCGACGCACCGGCCTACGTGCACCCGGTCCAGGCCACGGTCGCCCGGGGACGGGTGATCGCGATGGACACCGACGCCGCCAGTGCCCTCGACGGCGTGCTCGATGTGCTCACGGTGTTCGACGCACCGGAGTTGGCCGACACCTCCGACGGTGAGTTGGCGATCCTGCAGGACGCCCGGGTGCACTTCCGCGGGCAGATCATCGGCGCGGTGGTGGCCGAGACCGCCGAAATTGCCCGCGAGGCAGCGGCATTGGTGGCTGTCGAGTACATAGCGGAGCCGCACGACGCCGAGTTGCGGCCTGACCACCCCGGCCTCTACACGCCGGAGTCGGTCAACCCGTCCTATCCGTCCGACACCGCCGAGGGCGACGTCGACGCGGCGATGGCCGCTGCCGAGTTCACCGTCGAGCACACCTACACGACGCCCACCGAACACAACAACCCGATGGAACCGCACGCGTGCATCGCGCAGTGGGACACCAGCGGCGACACCGTGTCGGTCACGCTGTACGACTCCACGCAGGGCGTGCACGCGGTGCGCAAGACGCTGGCGCCGCTGTTCGGTCTGGAGGCCGATCAGATGCGTGTGATCGCACCGCATGTCGGCGGCGGCTTCGGATCCAAGGGCGCACCGCACGCACACAATGTGCTGGTGCTGCTGGCCGCGCAGCGCGCCGGCGGGCGTCCGGTGAAGCTGGCGCTGACCCGGCAGCAGATGTTCTCGCTCGTCGGCTACCGCACCCCCACAATCCAGCGGCTCCGCCTGGGTGCGGACCGGGACGGCAAGCTGATCGCACTGGCCCACGAGGTGGTCGAACAGACCTCTGCGGTCAAGGAATTCGCTGAGCAGACCGCGGTCACATCCCGCAAGATGTACGCGTCACCGAATCGCCGGACGTCCCACCGGCTGGCCGCGCTCGACGTCCCGGTCCCGTTCTGGATGCGGGCGCCCGGTGAGTGTCCCGGCACCTTCGCCGCCGAGGTGGCGATGGACGAGCTCGCGGTCGCGATCGGTATCGACCCGATCGAGCTGCGGATCCGCAACGATCCCGAGGTGGATCCCGAGACCGGTAACCCGTGGTCGGGCCGGCACCTGGTGGAGTGCCTGCGACTGGGCGCCGAACGCTTCGGCTGGGCGGCCCGGGATCCAGAGCCGGGCAAACAGCTTGCCGGAGAATGGTTCACCGGCCTCGGGGTCGCTTCCGCGACGTATCCGGCGATGCAGATGCCGGGCAACACCGCTCGGATCAGCTACCCCGCCGAGGGGCGGTATCTGGTGCAGATAGGTGCCGCCGACATCGGCACCGGGACGTGGACCACGCTGACCCAGATCGCCGCCGATGCGTTGGGCTGCGACATCGCCGCGGTGGATCTGCAGATCGGTGATTCGGCGCTACCGGACGCCTCAGTGGCCGGCGGATCGTCGGGGATAAACTCCTGGGGGCGCGCCATCGTCAGTGCAGCACAACAGTTCCGACGTGATCACGGCGACCCGCCGGCGGTCGGGGCGACCAGCGTGGCCGAAGCGCCGGAGAACCCGGAGGCGGAGAAGTTCACGATGCAGTCCTTCGGCGCCCACTTCGTCGAGGCGCAGGTGAACCGCGACACCGGAGAGGTCCGGGTGCCGCGGATGCTCGGGGTGTTCTCGATCGGCCGGGCCATCAACCCCCGCACGTTGCGCTCCCAGCTGATCGGCGGCATGACGATGGGGCTGTCGATGGCGCTGCACGAGGAGAGCGTGCGCGATCCGCGCTTCGGGCATGTGGTGACCCAGGATCTGGCCACCTATCACATCAGCGGGCACGCCGACGTACAGGACATCGACGCGATCTGGCTCGACGAGGTCGACGACCACACCAATCCGATGGGCTCCCGCGGCGCAGGGGAGATCGGGATCGTCGGTTCCGCCGCGGCGGTCGTCAACGCCGTCTACAACGCGACCGGGGTACGGGTGCGCGATCTGCCCGCGACGCTGGACAAGGTGCTGGCCGAGCTCGGTCCGCGCTGACACTCTTCGTTCAGCGCTGCAGCAGCTCCAGTAGGTACGCGCCGTAGCCGGACTTGAGCAGGGTGTGCGCGCGGGCTTCCAGCGTGGCGTCGTCGATGAACCCGACCCGCCAGGCCACCTCTTCGGGCACGCTGATCTTGAGTCCCTGCCTGCGCTCGATGGTGCGGACGAAGTCGGCGGCGTCCAGCAGCGAGTCGAACGTGCCGGTGTCCAGCCACGCGGTGCCGCGGGCCAGCACCTCGACGGTGAGCCTGCCCTGGTTCAGGTAGGTCTGGTTGACCTCGGTGATCTCGTACTCCCCGCGCGCGGACTTCTTGAGGCCGCGGGCGATCTCGACGACGTCGTTGTCGTAGAAGTACAGCCCCGGCACCGCGTAGTGCGACTTCGGGGTGGCCGGTTTCTCCTCCAGAGACAGCGCGGTGCCGTCGGCGGCGAAGTCGACGACGCCGTAGGCCGACGGGTTGGCCACCCGGTAGGCGAAGATCGCTCCGCCCGAGACGGTGTGGAAGCGCTGCAGGCTGGTGCCCAGCCCTGGGCCGTAGAAGATGTTGTCCCCCAGCACCAATGCCACCGAGTCGGTGCCGATGTGCGAGGCCCCGATCACGAATGCCTGTGCCAGCCCGTCGGGTTCGTCCTGCACGGCGTAGGTGAGGTCGATCCCGAAGTCCGAGCCGTCGCCGAGCAGCCGGTGGAACGCCGGGGCGTCCTGCGCGGTGGTGATCACCAGGATGTCGCGGATGCCCGCCATCATCAGCGTGGACAGCGGGTAGTAGATCAGCGGCTTGTCGTATACCGGCACCAGCTGCTTGCTGACACCCATCGTGATCGGGTAGAGCCGGGTGCCAGAGCCGCCGGCCAGAATGATGCCGCGCATCAGCCCGTCAGGTCTGCTTCGGTCAGCTCCGTCGCCGCGAGCGCGGTGGCGAGGTCGGGATGCCGGAACACCGAAGCGACGTGGTCGTCGACGACGCGGAACGCCGACGCGGCCGAGCCCGTCTCCCCGGTCACCGACACCGTCTGCTGCTCAACCACGACCACACCGTCGTGCACATAGGTCCGGCCGGGTTCGATCCTCTCGTCCAGCGACTGGGCCCACGCACGCAGCGCGGCGTGCCCCTGCGCGGCGCCCTCGGCGTCACCGATCTCGATGTCCTCGGTGGACAGCGACTCCAGGGTGTCGAAGTCGCCGGCGTTCAGCGCGTCGTGCCAGGCGAGGACGGTGGCCATCTCTGAAACGGTCATGATCGCGAAGGTACCCACTCAGAACGGGGTGCGCTCCAGCCACCCGTCCCAGACGGCGGCGTCCCCGAACATCTCGAGCCCTGCGTCGGCGGCCGATCTGCGCCGCACGGTCGCCAGCAGCAGCGCGCTGACCGGCCCACGGAGTGCCACGCTGCCCTTGCTGTGGCTGTGCGACCACGACAGACCGTCCTCGTCGTGGGCAATGGTCCACTCCCCCGTCGGCCCGAGTTTCTCCTCGGTGGCATGCAGGTGGATCGACTGCCCGCGATCCAGCGCCGGCGGATGTCGCCGGTCGACGGTGGCCAGCTCGATCCATTCACTGAGACAGTCGGCGGCGAATTCGGCGGGCAGCTCGAACTCGGCGCCCAGCGCCAAGGCCGCGTCGGCGCTGTGCACGGCGGTCTCGTGCACGCGCCGCCGGATCCACCAGCCGGCAGGGCGGGGCCCGATGAACGTCCACACCCGCGCGTCGGCGCCGACCCGGTCGACGGCGTCGATGACCATCTGGGCGCCCTGTTGGAACCATTCGGCCGCGGCGTCCGGATCGTCGGGTGGGCGGCCGTCCCGCACTTCGCGCGGATCCAGCGGCTGGTTGCGTCGTTCGCTGATGATCTGTGCGGCCCAACGGTTCCCGCGGCCGACATGGCGGTAGAGCTGCTTGAGTGTCCACTCCCCGCAGGTAGGGACGGGCGTGGCCGGATCGACGGATCGGATCAGGTCACCGAAGGCTCGAGTCTGCTCGAGCAGGGTCGCTCGGAAGTCCACCTTTACGAACCTAGCGCGGCGCGCGTCTTTCCAAGCGTGATCGGCAAGGTTGACCACCCGCGCAGCACTCTGGTGTCGCGGCGGCGCCCCTGTCCGGCCAGCCTGGCGTCCGGGTACCGCTCGAAGAACGTCCGCAGCCCGACCTCCCCTTCGGCGCGGGCCAGCGCCGCGCCCAGGCAGAAGTGCCTGCCACCGGAGAACGACAGGTGCCGTCCGGCGTTGTCGCGAGTGATGTCGAAGCGGTGCGGGTCGGGGAACACCTCGGGGTCCCGGTTGGCCCCGGCCAGGTAGACGACGACGAGCTCGCCGCGCTTGATCTCGGTGCCGCCGACGGTGAGGTCCTTGCCGGCGAACCGGGCACTCATCTGCACCGGCGAGTCGAGCCGCAGGATCTCCTCGACCGCGTTCGGCCACAGCTCGGGGCGACCAGCCAGCGTCTCCAGGTGCTCCGGGGTGTCCAGCAGCATCCGGATGCCGTTGCCCAGCAGGTTCACCGTCGTCTCGAATCCGGCGGCCAGCACCAGGCCCGCGGTGGCCTGCATCTCGCGGTCTGAGAGCCGGTTGGCCTCGTCGGCGGCCTGGCTGGCCTGGATCAGCTGGCTCATCAGGTCGTCGCCGGGATTGCGGCGCAACTCGGCGAGGTGGCCGCTGAGCCATTCGTTGAAGCCGACCAGGCCCTGGTGCACCTGGGTGTACTGCCGCCAGGACAGCCCGATGTCGAGGCTGGGCGCGCCGAGTTCACCGAAGTGCAGGATGTGCTGACGGTCGCGTTCGGGGACGCCGAGGATGTCGCTGATCACCGCGACGGGCAGCTGGGAGCAGTACCGCTCGACGACGTCGACCACCCCGGATTCCCTCTCGAGATCGTCGAGCAGCTCGTTGGCGGTCTGCTGCACCCGGTCGCGCAGCGCGGTGACGGCCCGGGTGGTGAACACCGAGGACACCAGCTTGCGGCACCGGGTGTGGTCGGGCGGTTCGATCGACAGCAGCGACGGCGGCTCGATCGGATGCAGCAGGCCGGGATGGGTTTTGCGGTTGACCCACTGCAGCGGCTTCGGCAGACCGGCGCCCAGTGAGGACACCCGGAAGTCGTCGGAGCGCAGGATGTCGTTGGCCGTCTGGTGATCGACGGTCATCAGCACCGCGCGGCAGCGGATCACCGGCCCGCGGTCACGCAGTCCGTCGGCGAACGCGGCCGGGTCGGCGCGCACCGCGGGGTCGGCGATCAGCCTGGCCTGCGGGTCGTCGCCGCGGCGCACGGCAGCCTTGGACAGCCCGCGGATGACCCCGTGCAGCGCCAACCAGCGGATCCGTTGCCGCAGACCATCAGTCGCCATCAGCTGAGCTTAAGCAGTGGCCGCAGATCGTCCAAGCGGTCGAACAGGTGCCAGATGTAGGACGACGACCCGTTCTCCCGGTGTGCGTGCAAGTCGGCCAGCGCGGGATCGTCGCGGTAGGCGTCGAAGGCTTCCCGGGACTCCCACTCCACGAGGATGAGAACTTTCCGCGGCTCGATGTCGCCGGTCACCGATTCCTGGAACCGTCCGAGCGCGACGACCCGGCCTCCGTGTCTCGCGACCTCGGCCGGCGAGCGTTTCGCGTAGGCCAGGTACTCGTCGCGGTCGGCGATGTCGAACAGGTTCAGCGCGTAGACGGCCACGCCGCCAAAGCTACGCCGCGCCGGATCCCCCGCCGAAGCGGCCCAGCGCCCACACCTGCCAGCCGGCTTGCCGCCATTTCCCGACGTCTAGGCAATTACGGCCGTCGACAACCACTTTCGCCCGCACCGTGTCGGCCAGTAGCGTGACGTCGGCGTCGACGGCCTCGCACACCTCCGAGATCGCGTTGATGAAGCTGATCTTCGTGGCCAGGAACGCATTCGCCGACACCTTGACCAGGTCGGCGGTCTGCAGGTCGGTGGCCAGGAACGGCACCCCCTCGGCGGGCAGCGCCGCGTACATCTCCCGGCCCACCTGCTCGGCCTGTGGCGAATCACGTTGCACCCCAAACACAATGCGGTCGGGGTGCAGGGTGTCCGCAACGGCGAACCCCTCCCGCAGGAACTCCGGATTCCACGCCACCTCGACGGTGACGCCGTCCGGAGCGAGGCCTGCGGCACGCGCGCTCAGGTCTGCGGCGGTGCCCACCGGCACCGTCGATTTGCCGACGATGACCGCGGACCGGGTCAGCAGCGGCACCAGGGTGTCGATCACCGCGTGGACGTGTTGCAGGTCCGCGCCGTACTCGCCCTCCTTCTGCGGTGTCCCGATGCCGAGGAAGTGCACGTCGGCGAAGGTCGCCGCCTCCGCGTAGTCGGTGGTGAAGCGCAACCGGCTTGCATCGAGGTTGCGCCGCAACATCTCCGGCAGGCCGGGCTCGTAGCACGGCACCTCGCCGACGGACAGCTTGGCCACTTTGCCCGCGTCGATGTCGACGCCGAGCACGTCGTGGCCCAGGCACCGCATACCGCACTGTCTAAGCGGCCGGGGTGAGCCGCCCGCTACGCGACACCAAGCGGTAGGCCAACGGCGGGTGACGAACTAGTGGCGTCCGCCGCCGGGCGCACAGAACACCAGGAAGCAGCCGTCGCCGTTGATGTCGCCGGGAACGCCGCTGCCGGATCCCCGGCCTGATTCACCACTTCCTGATTCACCGCTGCCTGATTCACCACGGCCTGATTCACCCCGGCCGGACTCTCCCCGACCCTCGCCGCGGCCGCTGCCCGGCCACTGCGGCTGCTGAGGCACCTCGACGACCGGGGGCTGGGGACGGGTCGGCTGCACCGTCTTGGTCGGCGGCGCCGGCTTGTCATCGTCGTTCTGCCACGGCGGCCGCCACGGTTCGGGCTTGTCCGTCTTGTCGGGCTCGGCGGTGCGGGTGGGCCAGGTCCAGGCGGGCTTGGGCGGCGTCCACTGCGGGCGCGGCAGCACGACGACCGGCGGCGGGAGAACCACCGGTGCGACCACCGGCGGCGCGGCGGGTGCGGGGGCCGGTGCCGCGGGTGCGGGTGCGGGGGCCGGTGCCGCGGGCGCCGGGGCGGGCACCTGCTCGACATACACGGTGCGCGGGGCCTGTTGGGGCGCTTCCTGCACCACCGGGATCGGGGGCTTGATGGTCTCGGCGGACGGCGGAGGCGCGGGCACCTCGGCGGCCTCCTGCCGGGCCGAGGCCGGGTCGGGGGCCGGCGCCTGGACACTCGGCACGATCACGGCCTGCGCGGGGCTCGGGCGTTCGTCGGCCGTAGGCCGGATGCTGATGGCGAGCGAAACCACCAGCGCGGCAACGCCGACCACGAACAGGGAGGTCAGCGCGCTGCCGACGAGCAGGAAGGGCTTGCGCTCCTCGTCCACCGGTCGCATCTCGGTGGGGGCGAACTCGTCGACGACGTCGTCGGCGGCCACCAGTCCGGGCAGCGCCGAACCGGCTGTCGGGCCGTCGGGGTCCTGCGAGTACGCCAGCCCGACCGTGGTGGCCTCGAAGGCCGGTGCGGCCGCCGACGCCAGCGCGGCGCCGCGGGCGAGCGCCAACTCACCCTCGTCGGGGGCGCTGACGGGAAGGGAGACGAGATGTTCGAGGTGCGCCTTGACCGAGCTGATGTCCACACCGGATCCGACCACGAACATGCCCTGCGGTGGCGACTGCTGGGCGGCGACCGCCTCGGCCATCTCGGTGAGCACCGCCATCGCGTCGGTGCTGTGCAGGCTGCGGCTAAGCACCTTGACCACCGAACCGTCGTCGGTCTGGACGACCGACAGCGTCGCGGTGTCGCGGTCGATGAACAGCAGAGCCGTGGTGGCGTAGCCGACGGCGCGGCCCACCGCCTGGGCGAGGGAGGCCGCGGCGTGACTCTCGGCGACGAGCATGACGTCGTCGATGCCGTGGGCGGCCAGCGCATCGCGCAGTGCGGTCGCCTCGGTGTGGTCGCTCCAGGTGACGCCGATGGATTTGAGGTGGTGCCCGCCGGTCTCGGCGCTTTCCTTGGTGCCGAGCACGGCGGCGACGACATGGTCGGCGGCGTTTGCCGAGCCGTCGACCGACGTGACGTCGAAGGTGTCGTGGTCGACGGTGACGCCGTCGGCCTTTTCGCCCTCAACCAGCACCATGCGGACCGTCGTAGGTGTCATCGATACACCCAATACGATGTCCACTGAACCCCTCCCAAAGTTTGCTGCAGCGTTGCGGTCGGCATGCACCACGCGGGCACGGCGAGCCGACAACTCGATACTTCATCGGCGCGATCAGCTCGGGCGTTACACCGGCGCTGTTAGCTGACAGCGGTTGAAGATCAGGCCGGAACGCATCGGCACGGAGGACCGCTGGCGCCGGTGTTGACGACACTACCCGCGTCCGGTGGGACGCGTCGGGGGCGTTTTTCGATCAGCTGTTCTGGATGAAGTTCTGGTAAGAGCGCGACGGCGTGGGTCCGCGCTGACCCTGGTATTTGGAGCCGACCGCGCTGCTGCCGTACGGGAACTCGGCCGGGCTGGTCAGGCGCAGCAGGCACAGCTGGCCGATCTTCATGCCGGGCCACAGCGTGATGGGCAGGTTCGCGACGTTGGACAGCTCCAGGGTGATGTGCCCGGAGAAGCCGGGGTCGATGAACCCCGCTGTCGAGTGGGTGAGCAACCCGAGGCGGCCCAGCGAGGACTTGCCTTCCAGGCGGCCTGCCAGGTCGTGGGGCAGCGTGCAGCGCTCCAGCGTCGAGCCGAGCACGAACTCCCCCGGGTGCAGCACGAACGGCTCGCCCTCTTTGGGCTCGACGAGCGAGGTCAGATCGTCTTGACGCTGCGCGGGGTCGATGTGGGTGTAGCGGGTGTTGTTGAAGACCCGGAACAGGGTGTCGAGGCGGACGTCGACGCTGGAGGGCTGGACCAGGCTGTCGTCGTACGGCTCGATCCCCAACTTGCCCGCTTTGATCTCGGCCCTGATGTCGCGGTCGGAGAGCAGCACCGCACGAGAGTATCCGTAGCGCGCCCGGTCAGGGGCAGGCGGCGGGCGCGTCGTCGCGCACGGCGCGGTCGGCGGGCAGCGTGTAGGTGACCACGGCGTCGGCATCGCCTGGGCCTTCGTTGCGCACGATGTGCGGGACGCCGGCCGGGATGTAGACGGACCGGCCGGCCGGGTAGGCGATCGGCACGCAGTCCGGGGCGGACTGGACGTAGACGGTGCCCTCCGTGATCACGGTGTGTTCGGGGCCTGGATGGGTGTGCCAGCCGCTGGCGGCGGGGCCGTTGAGCTCGAGCTGCTGGACGTACAGCGTGGTCGGGTGTCCGACGGAGACGATCACGACGGGCACGTCGGTGGTGCCCTGCCCGAGATCGGCACGCTCGATGTCGCCGTCGGGTGGCGTGGCGCCGGCGGTGGCGGGCGTGAGAGCGGCGAGGACTGCGGTGATTGCGGCGGCGAGTTTCATGGTTCCCCCGGTTGTGTGCGTGACCAGCGTGCGGCCACCTCCACGGCGAGGAACCGCTAGGTGTTAGCCTTCCTGATCAAGCAGGCCGGTGTAGTTCAATGGCAGAACATCAGCTTCCCAAGCTGAATACGCGGGTTCGATTCCCGTCACCGGCTCCACGTTTGACCGGCCGCGGCGGGATCTTGACGCGTCGTGGTTTCGCCACTTGTCCGAGCGGGAACGCATCGGCCGCCATTGACGTTGAGTCACGGCTGAGAGCTCTTCGAAAGGACATCATGGCGACCGACTATGACGCGCCCCGTCAGAAGGACCCCGACGAGAACGTCGAGGAATCCCTTGAGGCGTTGGCAGGACGACGCAACGACGCCGCCACCGCGGTCCTCGACGTCGAAGACAGCGAAGACCTGGACAGTTTCGAGCTGCCCGGAGCCGACCTGTCGGGCGAAGAACTGACCGTGCGCGTGCTTCCGAAACAGGCCGACGAGTTCACCTGCTCGAGCTGCTTCCTGGTGCATCACAGCCACCGGTTGGCGCGCAAGGTCGGCGACCAGTCGATCTGCGCAGACTGCGCCTGACCGCCAGCCCGCCGGATGGGCTGGCCACGGTGGCCGCGCCGGCGACGGGTCGCGCTGCGTCGCTTCGACGACGCGACCGGTCAATGGACCTCCACCGGCGGCACCCCGCAGCGCGTCCCCCGCGACACGCTGTCGGTCTCAACGTTCAACATCTGGTTCGACCCGTACCACGCCGTTGAGAGGTACCGGGCGATCGCGGACCTGTTGGGCGCGCAGCCGCCCGACGTCATGGTGTTCCAGGAAGTGACCGACGCGGCGCTGGCGGTCTTCCACGCCCAGCCGTGGATCCGCCAGCACTACGTCAGCGCTGCCGTGACCGGCAGACGCGTCGGGACCTACGGGATGCTGCTGCTGTCCCGGGTGCCGATGGCAGGCGTGACACACATCTGCCTGCCGTCCGGAACCCGGCGCGGTTTTCTGCGTGCGGACCTGCTCGTCGACGGCGCGCCGACGGCGATCTGTTCGGTGCACCTGGACAGCGGCAAGCGCTCGGCCGGCCTGCGGGCGCTGCAGCTGCGGCGGGTCCTGGGCGCGCTGGAGCGCGACGCCGATGCCATCGTGCTCGGCGATTTCAACATGCGCGACAACGAGAATCAGCGGATCGCGCCACCCTTTATCGACGTATGGCCCGCGTTGCGGCCCGACGACGACGGCTTCACCGAGGACACCGCGATCAACGCCATGCGCTACGACGCCACGAACAAGGAACGGTTCGTCCGATTCGACCGCATCCTGGTCAAGGGTCCCCAGTGGCAACCGCACGCGATCGAACTGCTCGGCACCGAACCGGTCTCGCCGGATCTGCCCCGTGTCTTCCCGTCGGATCACTTCGGGTTGCGCTGTGTGCTGACCCGGATGGTCAACCGCCCGTAGACGACTCGGGGTTCTCGTCGGCGTTGGCTCGGCGCTCGTCGTCGACACGCCGGCGGCGGGCCTCGGCGCGGGTGATCGCCCGCTTGGGCATCATCAAGCCCGCGGTGTGCTTGGGCGGAGGAGTCCGCGCCCCGGTGACGGGGGCCGTCGGCGCACACAGCTCCGGGAACAGCAGCCGACTCCCCGGGTGGGTGGTGTAGGTGTCGCCGTCCGGGTCAGTCCAGACCAAGGTGCCGTCGGTGAACTGCTGGGTGGACCACCCAGGCCAGAACGTCTTCAGCAGGTGGTGTTCTCGGCACAAACAAACCAGGTTGGACGCGCACGTCGGCCCGTACGGATACGGGATGGTGTGGTCGATGTCGGCGTGGGTGGCAGGTTTGGCACAGCCGGGGAATCGGCATGTCTGATCCCGACAGCGGACGAAGTCGGCCAGCGCTCTCGAAGGCCGGTACCGCGGTTCGGGTGTCGCGTCGCCGGGGTGGACGAGCCGCCGCACCACGGCGTGCAGTGCAGCCTGCGCCGCGACCGGAGCGGGGAGGACACCGCCACCGAGAATGAGTCCCGGCCGGACCGCGCAGAACTGGCCTGACCCGGGGGCGAGGGCGGCGATCAGCCCACGCAGGGTGTAGCGGTACCACGGCTTCGGCAACAAGGGCGTACGCGCCCCCACCAGGGCTCGCCGCTGGGTCGTCAGCTCTCCTCGGCTGTGCTCATCCGCCGATTCTGTTGGAATACAGTCGGATTCGGACTCCTCAGTTTCCGGACCGACGATCACATGGACCACCACACCCCCGGCGCCGGGCCTGCCGGCGGCGTCGCACCCGTCGGTCTCGCACAGGCACGGGAGCCGGTCCCAGCCGAAGCCCATCGCACCCAATGCTGCCGCCCTACGCTGATCCCGATCGCGCGGATCCCGGTCGCACACGGTGCGGGCTAATGCGTCGGCGCGGCTGTCGAAAGCTTCGCCGTCGGTGGTCGACACCCTGGCCGTCACATAGGCGACGCCGTCACCGGGATCGGTGTCGACGTCCACATGGTTGCCTCGGCTGCTCGATTCGTTGCGCCGCACGGCGTGAGGATCGTGTCGCAGGACCAGGGCGTCGATATCTCGCTGAACCTCTGTGACGGTTTTGGCTCCCCACCGCCGTAACATCTCGGCGGCCTCGCCATCCAGCCGGCGTAATGTCCCGGCGTCCTTGACCAACATGGTGCGTGTGCAGATCAGGTGGACCATGCGGTAACTGATCAGACCTTCGGCGAACACCTCGCCCACCTGAGGCAGGCGCTCCCGCAGGGTGACCGCATCCATCAGGAGCCCGCTGACGACGCCACTGGTGACCGCGTGCGCCGCGCCGATTCGCGCGCAGACCGCGCCCCAGTTGTCCACCCGCCACTGCTCGCGCTCCGCCGAGCCGGAGGCCGAGTAGGCGGCCGCCAGCATGTCGGCCATATGGGAAAGGCGCGCGGCACACGCGGCGTTCTCCAGCCTTGCGCACGCCCGGACTCCGTCCCCAGAGGTCCGCGCCGAGGCCAGTGAGGCGAGAATCTTGTCGAACACACTTTCGAAGTTAGTCTTCGGCGGGCCGCCCAGCCAGGCCCGCGACTGGGTCTGTGGATAAATTCGGCACTGTGGACAACCCGCGCCTCCCGGGCAGATTTGTCAGTGCGAGGTGCTACCGGTCAGTCTGGCACGCAGTCGATGAAGACGGTCACGGTGTTGGGCGGATCGGCCTTCTGCGTCGCCTCCTCGACTTCGCAGAACACCAACGGAGAACCGTTGCCGCCGAGCACCTCTACCTGGTAACCCTGGCTCTGCAACTGGTTGACGGCCTGCTCGGCGTTCTCCGGCAGAGTGTCGTCGTCGACGGGCGGCGGCTGCGCGACCGCGCTGCCCGCGAATGCCATCGCCCCCGAGATCACCGCGACGCCGACCGACGCTGTCCATGCGATCCGTCTCATCAGGAACCCCCTTACGGCAGACCCTGCGCCCGCCTGCCCAGAGGGATTCCCGGACGCCCGTAATCCCAACCTCCGAGAAGGGCCGATCAGGAGGGCGGGACCCGGCGCAGCACCGCCGACAGATGATGTTGCAGCGGCTGACCGACCGCCGCCATCTGCAGGGTGTAGCTGAGGGTGTCCCCGTCGACCTCGATCGTCCGGCCGACGGCCGTCACCTCTTTCGCCGAACCGCTGCGGCCGATCGCGGTCGAGAGCAGCTCCATCCGCAGCACGTCGCCGTCGACGATGAGCGCCCCCTCCTGGATCTCGGTGATGCCGGTCGGGTGCGCGAGGATCCATTCGATGCGCCCCGGCGCGGGCGCGCGCAGGTAACCGGTCTCGGCGTGCAACGGCCGGCCGTCGTCGGCGGCCCGGGTGCGCTGACCGTAGGCCAGGAACGGCTTGCCGACGTGGCCGAAGCTGATCTGCTCGGCGTAGCCGAACGTTTCAATCGTCGGATATTCGCCCACGCCCTCACCTGACCAGCTGCCCAGCAGCGGCGCGAGCACGGCCACGTCGGGATGCAGCGCGGGCGCGGGAACGGTCATCAGGCCAGGCTACGCCCCCCGAAAACTCCGTCTGCGGCTGAATAGTCGTTAACTTTTTCCGCGATTCCGGGGCATCGGGACCGCTCGACAACGTACGTTGTCACGGTCTCGGATGCCGTTGCCAGAAGGGAGTCGTCCGCGATGCCAGAGGTCGATCCGGCGGAAGACCGCCACAGAGTCCGGTCGCTGACGTACGGGATCGCGGCGATCACCGTCGCCGCGGTCGTGGCGGCGGTTCCGGTGCAGGGGACGGCGTGGGCGGAGTCCCCCACCACCGAGTCGACCTCCAGCGTCACCGACAGCGCCCCCGCTGACACCGAACCGGCTGAGACCGACACGGCGCCGGTCGAAGATGCGCCGGTTGAAGATGCGCCGGTTGACGAGACCCCGGTCGAGGAGTTGCCGACCGAAGACGAAGCCACCGAAGAGCCTGTCGCCGAGGACGAGACGGGATCGGAGACCGAGACCGAAGCAGAGCCGGACCCAGACCCGGAAGCGGAACCGGGCTCGGAGCCCACCGACGATTCCGAAGCCATTGCCACAGAGCCTGATTCGCCGGGTCCGGTTCGCCGGGTGTCCGCCGCCGACCGTCCCGAGCACGAAACCCAAGCCGAGACCCAGACTGAGACCGCCGCCGCGGTCGCGACGCTCGCACCCGCACCGGCGCCGGCACTGATCCCCGCCGTCACCACGACGACCACCATCGAGGCGCCGCCCAACGCGCCGAAACCGTTGTCGCCGCTGGCCAAACTGCTGCAGCTGCCCGGCCGTATCGTCAATGCGTTACTCCAGACGTTCGGCTTCAGTACGTCCGCGGGCCGTCCCGGCGTGCCGAACGGCCTCGGGCCGATCAACGACCTCATCTTCGGCGCGTTCCGTGAACTGGAGCGGCTGCTGGGGCTGCATCGCACGCCGCCCCCGCAGCCTGAGGTGCCGACCCTGATCTACGACGGACCCACGACGGAGAAGACTCCGACGGTGGCGCAATTCCTCAATGCGTCCGCGGCCGGCTACGTGCTCGGCTCAACACCTGCCGGGCTGGTGCCGTTCACCGTCAACGGTTTCCAGATGTCGTCGACCAACATCTTCTCCGGCATGGTGGCCAAGACCTGGGTGACCCCGGAGGGGCAGATCATCATCGCCTACCAGGGCACCACAGGCGGGTCGAACCTGCTGTTCAACCCGCTCATCACGATCTCGCAGGTGCTCGCCGACCTTCAGGTGGTGTTCACCAGGACCACCCCGTGGGCCTTCCACGACGCCCTGTACTTCGCCAAGCGTGTCCAGATCAGAGCGGCCGAACAGGGTTACACGTCCGACGACATCTTCGTCACGGGTCATTCGCTGGGCGGCTGGGAGGCCCAGTACGTCGCGCAGCAGATCGGCCTCGCCGGAATCGGATTCGAGGCCCCCGGCATCAACACCCGGGTTCCGGGCAACGGCGTCGACTCGAAATTCGTCAACATCGGCACCTACGGCAGCTCCGCGCCGTACATGTCCACCGATCTGCCTGGCCTGCAACCGTTCATGCCGCCCTTTGTGCCCGGCGGTGGCAGCAAGCCGCACTACGGACCGATCGTGATGGTCGGCGATCCCGCGGCGATGACGCCGCTGTACAACGCCTCGGCCTTGTGGGGCAAGGGCTTGATCGGCAGCACGATCTTCCTGGTCGACTACCTGATGAACTTCTTCCAGTACCACCTGCCCGGCGTGCAGGCCTATCACCTCGACGTCACGCCGGATCCCGGCATGATGTTGTTCCTGGGCACGGCACGTGGACCTGTGCACACCGGCTACGGCGCGTTGTCGATCTCCCAGCTGATGAAGGCCGCCTCGGACGACGGAATCCTGTTCCGGCCCTGATCGACAGGACTCATTGTTCACTTTTCCGCGACATCGGCGGTCTTTTCAACCCAAATCACGGCCCCGACGTTTACGGTTTGGGGGTGTCAAGCGTGGATCGTCGCAGCGCCATGATGATGTTCGGGTTCGGCGTGGCAGCTGCCGCGCTGCCCTTACCGAGGGCGGGGGCACAACCGGCGCCCGGCCCCGGCGAGCCGGGCGTTCCCGAGGTCGCCGAGGCGGCCGCACCCGTGTTCTTGTTCGACGAGGAGTTCAACGGCCCGGCCGGTGCGCCGCCGGATCCGCGATGGTGGTTCATCGTCCCGGAGCGGGAGACCATCCGTAACCCTGTCGAATGGGACAAGCCCTACAACATGGGCCGTTACGTCACCGACCAGGAGCACGTGTTCCAGGACGGAAAGGGCAACCTGGTCATCCGCGCCACCCGTGGCGAGGGCGCGAACATCCAGGAGAAGTACGCCAGCGGAAAGGTCATCGGCAACTGGCGCGGCGGGGTCGGCACCACCTGGGAAGCCCGCATCAAGCTCAACTGCCTGACCGACGGCGCGTGGCCGGCTTTCTGGCTGATCAACGACAACCCCGTGCGCGGCGGCGAGATCGACCTCGTCGAGTGGTACGGCAACCGGGACTGGCCCTCGGGCACCACCGTGCACGCGCGGCTGGACGGCACGATGTTCCAGACCCAGAAGCACCCGGTCGACTCGGACTGGCACAGATGGCGGATGACGTGGCTGCCGTCGGGCATGTACTTCTGGAAGGATTACGAGCCGGGCATGGAGCCGTTCTTCACGGTGCTGTCGAACTCGTTGCCGGACTGGCCCTTCAATGATCCGGGCTTCACGATGGCCCCGGTGTTCAACATCGCCGTGGGCGGCTCCGGCGGCCGCGAACCGGCCGGCGGCAATTATCCCGCCGAGATGCTGATCGACTGGATCAGGGTCTTCTAGCGACCACCTGCCGGCTCGATCAACAACGACATGCCCTGAAACGGCGTCATCGCCACCGGGAAGTTGCCGTGCTCGTCGACCGTCCCGACGGCCGATCCGGTGAACATGTCACTGATCTGGGCACCGGCCGGCAGGGTTGCCGACGAGACGACCGAATGGATGTCCTCGTCGGCGAAGTTGAGCACGGTGAGCTGCAGCTGAGCCTCGTCGGCCAGCCGGTGCACCATCACCAGCATCGCGGGGTGCGCGACGTCGGGAACGTCGACCTGCTCGGCGGTCGCGATGCCGTAGCGCGAGCGCACCGCCAGGATCGCTTGCAACTGCCGCACGAAGCTCAACTCATCGCCGAGTTGCTCGGGAATCGATCCGTACAGGCTGCGGCCGCGCGGCATGCCGGCCTGTGACTCCGTCGCACCCGGATTGACCCCCATCAGATCGTGCGCGCCGCGGTGCAACCAACGGGTGTCACCGGCAGCGGTCAGATGGGACACCTGCGACGCGGCGAGCGTGGCCATGCCGCACAGGTCCCAGCCCGACAGCGCGAACACGCCGGGCTGCAGCGCGTTGAACATCGCCAACAGCAGATGGACCTGGCGGATCCGGGCGATGTCGGTGATGGCGTCGAGCTCGCGGTACCCCAGCACGGCGGCGATGACAGTGGCTGTGGTGCAGGCGATCCCGTTGGTGGTGAAGACCTGGTTGTACGGGGCGCTGGTGCCGGTGAGCGCGTCGGCGAGCTCCGTGCGCACGGTGTCGGCGAGCTCGGCCCCCGCAATGCTGCCGCCGCGGAACGGGTAGCTGTCCCGGGCGTGCACGGTTGACCAGTGCACCAGTTCGTAGGTCAGTTCGTCGTGGTTCTGCAGTGCGTGGATCAGTGAGACAGGTTCCACCCCCGCTTGCCGCGCGGTGCGCAGCGTCAACCGCAGGAACTCGGTATCGGCGGTGACCAGCGCGTGGTGATAAGCGGGCCGATTCACGAAGTCGTAGGACAGGTCGGCGCCGACCGCGCCGATGGCACGGATGTCGTCGATGGTCAGGTTCAGTTCCTGGAAGGTGAATCCGCCGAGCTTGCGCACCATGCCGGCGATCAGGTGGTTGGCCGCCTCCGACAGCGGATGCCCCTCCGACCACGCGGACTCACCAGGCTCCGCGCGCTTCTCGGCGCCCAGAAAACCGTTGGCGTCCAACCGCAATGCACCGGAACCCAGGTACGTCAGCGAGTGCAGTGCGTCACCGATGACCAGCCGCATCCCGGCGAACGACGGGTCGAGCCAGTTGATGGTCGGCTGCCCGGCCTTGAAGTAGTGCAGGTAGACCCACCGGCGTACCACGCCGTCCACCCCGGTGACCGGTGCGGTGACGCTCCAGTTCGACTCTTTGACCCCTTCGGCGAAGAAGATCACCCGCTGCAAGCGGCCGATGATGTAGCCGGCCCGGTCCAGCCACGCCACGGTGTCCTGCGAGAGGTTGACGGAGTCCGCCCCCGGTGGCACCTCGGGAAGATGCGGCCAGTCCTCGGGCTCGACCTCCACCATGTGGTAGATCCCCGCGTAGTCGCCGTCCTTCATCTCGGCGAGCCGGAAATCGGCGCCCTTGCCGGTGTGGCCGGGCACGATGTCGTCGATGATGGTGCCGCCGTGCCACTTCGCGGTGTCGCACATCTGCCGGAACTCCTCGTCGGTGCCGAACATCGTGTCGATGTCCGTACTGATCCGGTCGAAATGGCCGTCGACACTGGGAGTCCGGCGCCAGCCCTCGATGCCGCCCGCGAGTTTGACCGGACCGGTGTGCACGGCGTCGATCCCGATCTGGGAGAACGCTTCCCACAGGTCTTCGTCGCCCATCGCCTTGAGGAAGGAATCCTGCGGCCGGGTGATGAGCGACATCGGGTACGCCGTGAACCACACCGACGCCGCCTCGACGGCCGCCCGCGGATCCGGCCTGGCGTACGGGTTCTGCCACATCGAACCCTGGCCGGAGAACTGCCGGCTGAGCTGGTCGGCGTCGGCGAGCATCGAGTTGGCGCGCAGCCAGGCGACGTAGTCGGGGTTCCCGGCGACGGGCTCGCCCTTCTCTGCGGGCGTGCGGCGTTCGATCGGGGATGTCGCCCTCGGCCGGAACCGCATCGCCCTCAGCCGCGCCGGGTGCAGGTGTTCGTCGAAGCTGTGCAGCGTCACGCGGTCTCCTGCTCCCCGCCCGCGGAGCCGAGCGCGGACCGAAGGAACGGCGTGACGATGTCCACCGGCAGCGGGAACACCACCGTCGAGTTCTGGTCGGCGGCCCGGCGCACTTCCCGGGCCATCGCCCGCTGCATCGACTCCGGGATCTCGACGTCCTTGATCTCCACCACCTGCACCTCGTGACCGCCCCCGTCAGGACTACGTCCCCGTCCTCGCCGCGGCCCATCCCCCGCCGGGTCGAGTACCGGCCGAGCGGCTGAGAAATCGATCGCCATCGCCGGCCCCCCGGGTTGTCGCTGCGTCGTCGCTCCCGCACGGTCGCGCCAACGCCGACCTGCCCGGTCCGCCGAACCACGCCCCCGGTGGTCGTTGACCTGTGAGCCAGACCACAGCATAGTTGGCACCGCGGAACGCGGCACCGGTATCGTGAGATCGCGGATCTCGCGCGTTGCGCGGTGTACGTCGGCGCCCTCGCGGGTCGCCTGTGCCCGCTATCCCACTGTGGCACAACTGTTTCCGGGTGTGACGCCGCTCCGGCCCTCCGCTTTAATGACATCTCACTGACGTTGGGGACAATTCGGTGTGCGCGCCGCCGCGCGGCGGTTAGATTCCGCCTGTGGATTCGAGACGTTGGGCGCTGTGGTTGTCCACGCTGGGCGCGGGCGCGGGTATCGCACTGGGTGCCGGCCACGGTGTGGCCGCCGCGGACACCGAAACGTCCGCCGGCGCCGAAACCTCAGCCACGGAGACTTCCGACACGGTCGACACCGCCGACCCGGTCGAGACAGAACCCGTCGAGACGGAGCCGGTCGAGCAGGAGCCGGTCGAGACGGAGCCGGTCGAGCAGGAGCCGGTCGAGAAGCAGGCCGCGGCAGTGACCGACGAGGTGGACGAGGCGACGGGTGACGCCTACACGCCGGAGGTCACCGAGCCGGAGGCCACCGAGCCGGAGGCCACCGAACCCGAGGTCACCTCGCCCGAGACCGTCGAGATCACCGAACCCGAGATCACCGAACCCGAGCCCGCGGTCACCGGCGTCAAGACCGGGCGGGCGGCGCTGACGATTCCGGTGGGCCGCAACGGTTACACGACCCGAGCGGACTGGTATCTGCCGACGCAGGCGGACGGTTCGGTGGCGGCGACCGGGGTGATCTGGCTGCAGCACGGTTTCCTGGGCAACAAGGCGGCCCTGTCCAGGCTGGCCCAGACGCTGTCGCAGCAGACCAACAGCATCGTGGTCGCGCCGAACCTGTCGTCGTTCCCGCTGGCCTGTTCCGGCTGTTGGATCAACGGCGTACCGATGCAGGAGGCGGTCGCGTCGATGTTCCTCGGCGACCGCGCGTCGCTGACCAGCAGCGCGAACACTGCCGGCTTCCTCGGTGCGCTGCCCGAGGAGTTCGTGCTCTCCGGGCAGTCCGGGGGCGGCGGGTTCGCCACGGCGGTCGGCGGTTACTACTCCGACGATCCGGCCAACAACGGCAGCCTCCGCGGCGTGGTGATGTTCGACGGCTACGCGTACAACGGTGTGCTCCCCGGCGCGCTGGCCAAGATCGACGACCCGTTCGTGCCGGTCTATCAGGTCGCAGCCCCGCCGCAGCCCTGGAACGGCAACGGAACAACCACCCGCGAACTGGTGGCGGCGCGCCCGGATCGGTTCGTCGGGGTGACCCTGGCCCGCGGCTCCCACGCCGACGCGTTGATCGGCGGAAACGCGCTGTTCGACTTCTTCGCGCAACTGGTCGCCGGGGTTTCGCCGCGCGGCAACACCGAAGCCGCGTTCACGCTGGCCACCGGCTGGATCAACGACATGTACCTGGGCCTGAGCCCGGGCGACGGCAGCGGCATCTACGGGGCTCCCGGGCAGTACGTCGTCCTGGGCGACGCCGCGGGCGTCGTGCTTGCGCCCGCACCGGTGGTCGACCTGAACCGCTACCTCGGCACCTGGTACGAGGTGGGCAGCGTCAACCAGTTCTTCTCGATCGGTCTGGTCAACACCAAGGCCGTGTACAGCTTCAACCCGGACGGCTCGGTGCGGGTCGAGAACTCGGGCAACTACTTCGTCGACAACGGCCCGAAGTCGTCGATCGTCGGCGCGGCGTTGCCGGTGGACGCCGCCAACAACCGGCTCAACGTGAGGTTCGTCGGCGCCCCGTCGGCCAGGCCGCCGGGCAACTACTGGATCGTCGATCTCGGCGACCGATACCAGTGGGCCGTCGTCACCGATTCCACCGGCCGGAGCGGATTCCTGCTCAGCCGGACCCCGGCCGTGTCGACCGGCTTCTACCAGGAACTGCTGGACCGGGCCTCGGTCAACGGCGTGAAGGGCCGGATCACGCCGACCCGCCAGCCCGCTCAACGTCGGCGGGCACGCGCTCGGTCGACGCGATGAGGTCCTACCGGTTCAGCTGACCGCGTCGGACGTAGGCGCGTCGGACGAGCCATACCGCGGCCGCGAACGTGGCCGCGAGCAGCAGCAGCCACGGCCACGATCCCTGCCGGTGCACCCAACCGGCGATGGCGCCCTGCAACCGGCCCGCCGCGGCGATGACCGGGTCGGCGGGGTCGCCGCCCGCGAACAACCGGATCTCGTAGTAGCCGTAGTACGCGACGTAGAGTCCCACCAGAATCAGCGTGGCTCCTCCGATTCTGTTGACATACGGCAGGATTCGCTTGAGAGGGTCGGCCAGCGCGGAACCTGCGACGGCCACACTGACCGCCAGGGCGCCGACCACCAATGCGAATCCCGCGGCATAGGCCAGATAGACCCACAGTCGTCCCGCGCCGGCAGTGCCGAGACCGGCGCCGGTGACGGCGAGAAAGGGTCCCACCGTGCAGGACAGCGACGCCAGCGCATAGCCCACCCCGTAACCGAACATCGAGCCCAGGCGTGCCGTGGGGGCGGCGACGCCCGTGCCCAACCGGTCCGGCATCAGCACGGTCAGTGCGCGCCCGGACAGCAGCCAGCCGCCGAGCGCCACGAGCACGACGCCGACGACCACCGTGACGTACGGAATGTACTGCTGCACCACAGAGGCCAGGGCGACGGTCAGCAGCCCGAACGCCGCGAACACGACGAGGAAGCCGAGTGTCATCGCCACCGTCGCGGCGACCGCACGTCCCACCGCCGCCGAAACCCGGGTGCCGCTCCCGCGCACCACCAGCGCGAGATAGGCGGGCAGCATCGCGAACCCACACGGGTTCAGCGCCGCCACCAGACCGGCCGCGAACGCCAGCCCGACCAGATTCTGCTGCACGCGTTTACGCGCCCAGCGCGGACACCCGCTCCTGGAGTTCCTGCTCCGGCATCGCCGACGTCGGGTTGTTCACGAACGTCGACGAGCCGTCCGCGCGGTAGAACACGTACGCGGGCTGCCACGGCACGTTGTAGCGCGCCCAGATGGCGCCGTCGGCGTCGTCGAGATTGGTGAAGTTCAGGCCGTATCTCGACACGAATCCCCGCATCGCGTCGACGTCGGAACGCGCAGCGACGCCCACGAACGTCACTCCCGGGTTCGCCGCGGCGACCTTGCTGACCGACGGCGCCTCGGCATTGCAGAACGGGCACCACGGAGTCCAGAACCACAGCACCGCAGGCTTGCCCTGCAATGACGACCCGTCGAACTGTGCGCCGCTGAGCGTGGTCGCGGTGAAGTCGAGCCGGTCGTCGGCCAGCGCGGTCGGCGGGCTCGCCCCGATCAGCAGCAGAACCGCCGCGACGACGCCGGTCGCCAGACGCAGTAATCGATGAATCATGAGCGGCTCCTGTGGATGAGGCGGCCATGCGGGCATACCCGCCGCAGAGCCCGCCTACGCACCGTGGGTCCTGTCGTCAGCAGCTGTCCGTGGCCGGGTGGGGCGGAAGACCTCCGAGCGCGCAGTGGGTGCAGTTCTCGACCGGAATCCGCCCGGTCCGACCAACCGGCGCCCGCCGGATCCCGACGGCCGCCATCGCTGCTGCGATCACCATGAGCGCAGCCGAGATCAGCAAGGCGACACGGAAGCCGGCCGCGAAGGCGTCGGGCGCGGCGTAGTCGCCGCCGCCGCTGATCCCGGCGAGCCCGGGCAGCACGGCCACGGCCAGCAGCCCCCCGGCACGGGCCAGCGCGTTGTTCACCCCCGAGGCGGACCCGGCCATGCTCTCCGGGGCGGAGTCCAGCACCGTCGCGGTCAGCGGGGCCACCACGAGCACCATGCCGGCACCGAAGACAGCGGCTGCGGGCGCGACGTCGAACAGCCACGACGCGTCGGGGCCTATCCGCATCATCAGCAGCAGACCGAGCGCGGCGATCAACGGGCCGACGGTCATGGGCAACCGCGGCCCGATCCGACTGGAAAGCGCTCCGGCACGCGACGAAAAGACGAGCATCACCGCGGTGAACGGCAGCAGTGCGGTACCCGCGGCGACCGGACTGAAGCCGGCGACGATCTGCAGCTGCAGCACCAGCAACAGGAACACCGCGCCCAGCGCCCCGTAGATCAACAGCGTCATCGCATTGGCCACCCGGAAGTTCCGGTCGCTGAACAACTTCGGCGACACGAGCGGATGATCGGAGCGGCGCTCCACGACGACGAACGCGGTCAGCGCGAGGACGCCGACCGCGATGCTCGACACCGACCCGAAGTCCGCACGGCCGGTTCCGAGTTCGGTGAGCCCGTGCGTAAGCGCCCCCAGCCCGGACACCATCAGCACGGCACCGGCGAGATCGAGACCTCTCGATGCTTCCCAGTTACGGCTTTCGGGCACCCGCACCGCGGTCACCGCCACCACGATGACCGCCAGCGGCAGGTTGATGAGAAAGACTGCACGCCAGCTCCACTCGACCAGGACGCCGCCCAGGAACGGGCCTACGGCCCCGGCGATCCCGCCCAGACCGGACCATGCGCCGATCGCTGCGGCCCAGTCACCGGGACGGAATGACGCCGAGATCAACGCCAGACTTCCGGGTGTCAGCAGGGCGCCGCCGACGCCCTGTAAGGCTCTCGCGGCGATCAGCACCTCGGCGTTGGGGGCGAGGCCGCAGGCCAGCGAGGCCAGCGCGAACCAGACCACCCCGATCAGGAAGATGCGCCGCCTCCCGAACCGGTCTCCGAGTGCGCCGCCGAGCAGGATCAGCGACGCCAGCGTGAGCGTGTAGGCGTTGACGATCCACTGCAGACTGCCGAAACCCGCCCCGAGGTCGCTGCCGATGTGCGGGAGGGCGACGTTGACCACCGTGCCGTCGACCATCACCAGACCGGATCCGAGCACCGTCGCCAGCAGCACCCATCGGCCCGCCGCCGTACCCATCTGCACTTCGGTCACGTCAGCCCACCCCGGTTCCCGGCATGCCCGAAAGTCTGCCCGCTCACCCCTGCCGGCACACCCCTGTCGCCGCGAGGATGACGTCATGAATAGACGCGCCCCGGGCGGGGATTCGAGCCAGACTGGTGGCGTGCCATGTATGTCGTGACCGGCGGTGGCCTCGGACAGCCTCCGGGCGCTTCCACCGATTGTTCGGCGGTCTCCGTCGACCGGTTCGACAAGCAGCCGGCCGAGCTCAAACGGGTGGTGTCCGCGTCGTTCGCCAAGCCGGCCGAATGGTTCGACGGGCTCGACCGCGACATCCGCGTCGCGCTGACCGCGATTTTCAATCGCCTGTGCCGGTACGGGGTGTGGCCGCAGGTCCGTCGCATCGTCAAGGTCACCGCCGGCGAGGCGCCGTTCATGGTCGCCGATCGCGCACTTCGGGTTCCCGGCGTCACACCGGCGGTGTACTTCGCCGCACATTCCGGCGACGCGCTGATCACGGCGCTGATGGCGACCGGCCGATTCTGCATGGCCCAGGGAGCGGGGGCGAGCCTGCACAAAGGACAGACCACGCTGCGGGAGATCTCGAAATCCGACAGCCTTCACATCTCGGTCGGCTCGCCGCGATCACGAGACGAGTTCGACGCCCACATCGACCTGTACTCCCCGACGCCAGAACACACCGGAAGCAGCTTCTGTTCGAACCGCCCCTCGGTAGCCGCCGTCGCCCACATCGGTCGGGAGGTGGTCCCCGAGGGGTTCCGCAAACTCACCGGAATACCGGGCGTACAGGTCTTTCCCGAACCCGCCGCGCCTCCCCCGGTCCCACCCTCGCCGAGGCAGGATCCGGGGACCTCCGACGTTCTGCGCTTGACGTGGCGCGGGGGTCGCACAGCCCAGAGACCCCGGACGCCCAACCCGGCGGGCGCCCTTCTGCCGGTCGACGTGGTGACCCGCGTCGAACGCGCGGTCAAGGCACAGGTCAGTCCCGAAGCCCTGCTGCCCTCACATGTGCGGGTACGACTGACCAGGACGCGACGGGCACTGGAGACCGCGGGACCCACCGAAGAGGACGCGGCGCGGTACGCCCGGGACACGGCGGAGCAGGAGGCCCAGACCTATCCCGACGCCCAGGTGTTGGCGTTGAGTCTTGCCGAACAGCTCGAGCAGGCCCGGCGTGCCAACTCGAGCTTCGTGAAAGTCGTTCTACCGCAATATGGCAGCGGTGACTTCGGCAGCCGCAAGGCGATCGCCGGCGAGATCCGGCGGATCGCGCTCACCGTGCGTAAGTTCCTGCCCGGCCGTGCCCAAGGCGTGCGAACCATCGTCATCGTCTACGGCACCGGCACCGCCACCACCCGGGTCGACGTCCAGTTGCCGTGATACCTGTGACGGCGGAGCAGAGGTGCCTACGGACCTCCGGCCTGGGACAGGCCGTTCCCACACAGCACAGTGCAGTCGACGTGAATGCGCGTCAGCAGACCGGTGCGGGGCACGGCGTGGCCCGACAGTTGCAGACGTCGAAGGGATCCGGCGTGATTCCGGCCAGCCGCAGGGCGAACGCTTCGTAGCACGCGTTGAGGATCCGGCCCCGGCCGACATCGCGAAGGTGCCCGTACAGCAGGTGCAGAATCTCGTGGATGATGATCCCGGCCCGGATCTCTCGGGTGGCCGCCCAGAACATCGGGCAGAGCACCACCGTGCTGCGACCGACGTTCGCATGCACCCAGGCGTTGTCGCACGGTGTGCAACACGTCAGATCGTTGCCTGCGCAGCCGGCCACCGCCGGCATTCGAAGGTGATGCGACGGCCACCGTCGAGCTCCCTGGCCACTGACCGCAATCGTTTGGCGACGCTGACTCCGGACGCCTCGTTGCCGGCCCACGGAACCGGTCGCGACGGATCATGCCCGAAGAAGCTGCGGAAGACCGTGGCGGTGCGCACGGCATCTGCGCTCCGGGCTGCGGGCGGCACGCTGATCGATGCGTCGACCTTGTCAGCAGCGTTGTCGGCCAGGACGATCGCCCGAACGATCGCCTGCCGCAGGGCGGCTCCGCACTGTTCTGCACTCGGCAACGGACACGGCGCACATGCGGGGAAGTCGAAGATCGGTGCGCCGAGTAGATCCGGTGCGGTGCTCGCGCCACCCATTCCGGTCGTGACGCGGACCGCTTTGCGGCGGTGCACCATTTTCTGTGTGTCCGCACGCGTCGATTGATCACTGAGATACATTGACGAGCCTCCTGATTCACCCTGACGACCAGTTCACAACGAACGCGGCGCGCCGCCGAAACGGGTGTCGTACCAATGGCGTCCGACAATCCGTCCGCCGACCTCGGAGAGCACGTCGGCACCGGAGGCACCGACGTTGCGGAGGATGAACTCGACGGTCGCGGACTCCGGTAGCCGGATGTCCACCGGGACGGCCGAGGATCCCCACGGGTTGATGATGTGCTCGAATGTCAGATAGGGATCGAGCGGCTGCGCTCCCGAGCGGATCTGCCAGTGGTAGCCCGGTGTCCGGATCTTGGTCGGATCGGCGGCGTGCCGGTCGGTGAACTGATTGAAGTAGCGCAAGATTCCGCAGTGCCTCGGCCGTAACGAGTACCGCGCCAGCACGATCTCCTGGCCCGGTCCGGGAGCCGGTAGAACCGCGCTGCTGTCGAACGGCCCGGAATCGAGCGGGTTGTCGCAGACATCGCATTGGCCTGCGCCGGGACACCCGCACACCTGATGCGCCGGCATCGGTCACATCCCGGTGCCGAGGATCTTGTAGCCGTGCAGGGCGATGAACAACTGTCCGCGTTCGTACAGAGGACCCGCCGAGATCTCGTCGACCACCACCCGGATCGTGGACCGCGGCTGGAACAACATCGGCTTGGCCATCGGCCGGAACGGGCGCCGACCGTCCGGGCTGCCCAGTCCGGCGATGTTGTGCAGCGACCGATTCTGCAACTCGCGACCGGTCCCGCTGTCGATGATGCTGTAGGTGAAGTCGATACCGAAAACCTTTGCGGCGAGGGCGCGCAGCCCTATCCTGGGATCATCGAACAGGCCGGCCAACAGCTGGTTGACGTCAGGCAGGCTGAACACCACGGGACCCGCCGGTTCGGCGGGCACGAAGCTGTACCCGATGGATGTCGCGATGAACACCCCGTCGACGGAGACGTTGATGACGTCCTCGACCCGCGCACCGCGTCTGCCGGCCAGGGTGAAGACCGCGACGTGGTCGTAGGGAATCTCCTTGAGCCGCGTAGGTACTACCCAGCCATTGGGCTGTAGCTCCTGTCGTGGGCCGAGCAACCGTGCGGCTCCCAACTGTTCATCCTGCATGAGGTCCTCCTCCTACCACAGCGGGCGCCACATGTCGGGTGCTACCACGGGCCGGACGAATGCCGGGGTCTGCGGCGGCTCGGCCGGCACGTAGGCGTCCATCCCGCGCAACCCGGAACACGAGCACGCCCCACCCCCGGGATCTCTGAGATAGCCCTCGGTGCCGCGCAATTCGTCGTCGTCACCGTCGAGATCGTCGTCGGAGAGCTGGTCGTCGTCGCCGACGCCCGGCATCTGGTACAGGCTCCCGTCGGGCGCCTGGTACAGAGCGCCGAATCCGGTAAGGACATCGCCCGCCTCGTCCGGGACGGGCACCGGTGGCTCCATCGCCTGTTGCACGTCGGGGGGCGGCTGCATCACCGGTGCGCGCCGCACGACCGGTGCCCGCCGCACGACCGGCGCCGGCCGCACCGCCGGCGCGAGGAAGCGCCGCAAGCGTGGTGCGATTCTGGACGCCACCATCGGCAGCACTGTCTTGGCTATGCCGGGAATCAGCGACCAGAAGCCGACCGGATCGCCGAGACCGTCGTACCCCTGCACCCACTGGTACAGCCTGCCGTCATCGCCCAACCGTACTTCGCCGGGCATCGCATCCGCCGAATCCTCCAGACCATCGTCGAAGCCTTGGACCTGGAACAGCGACCCGTCCGGCGCTTCATAGAGCGCACCGTAGTCCGCGACGTCATCCAAACCCTGCACGGTCATCAACTCCTCGTCGCCGAGGCCGTCAAGATTGTTGTCCTGCATCGGTATCGCCGCCTTTCGTCACTGCACGTCACGTGTGAGGTAGCCGTCGAGGACCACCCAGATGTGCCGCGGGCCGATCTCCTCAAGCAGCAGCGGCGCCACCCCTCGCGGGAACAGCATCTCGACGCGGAAATTCTGCTGCGGATCGATGAACACCGGCTCAGCGAACCGGAAAGTCGACAGGGGATCGGGTTCGCCGTGGCTGAGCGGCATCTCACCGCCGCCTCCGAGTACGCCGGCACCGGAAGGGAACATGTACGTCGGAGCCGTGATGGCTTCCTTCTCACCGACCAACAGTGACACCACCGATCCGTAGATCAGTTCCGGGATGAACAGGTCTCGGGTGTCGTAGCGATCGGCGTTCGGACCGCTGATCACCACACGCATGGCCCTGGCCTCGAATGTGTTCAGGCTGGGAAGCACGCCGGAGGCCTGTAGGTTGGTCTCCAGTCGGGTCTTGTTCTGGACGTCGACGAAGAACCGGATGACGCTCGGGTCCCGCATCACATCCGCGAGGGTTTCCCCTTCGTTGATGAAAATGGCATCGTAGAGAGGGCTGTGCAGCTTCTCCTTGACGCCGGTCACACGTGCCATGGTCTCAATCTCCCTTCACGCGTGCAATTTTGAACTCGGTCATTGCTGGTCCTCCTCGAACTTTCGGATCATCGATGCCGCCGGACCACAGGCCGGTAGTACGTGGAAGGCGGCCCGGGAACCACCCGTGGCGGTCGCCACGGGAGAGGACGCGGTCGCCACGGCGGGGGGCGCTGTCCGGGACGCCAACCGTAGGGGGCAGGACGTGGGTAAAGACCCGTTGTTCCCGGGTAGTACACCGTCGTGCCTGGGTAATGCGCCGGCGCCACCGGGGTTTCGTAGCCGGACGGTCCTGGACTGCGGATCGCCACGTCGAGTCTGGCGGCGCTGCGCGGCCGGTTACCCGGCGGTAGCCCCTGCCGCCACAAACGCACGAGCAGCCGCCGCACCCAGAGCTCGCGTGCCAGTATTCCTCGGGACCGCAGTTGATCCCAGGCAGACTTCACCCGTGGATCGCGCGGTTGCAGACCACTGGTCCGTACCGCCTCGATCAGATCCTCGGCACCGTACGATTGACCGAGTCCGTCGTCGAAGTCATGCAGGCTCATGACCGGTCTCCTTCGCAGCGAGATGACTTTCTTCACGATCGCCCGGGGCCTCCACCCCATCGGATGCGGCACTGTGGCGTCCAGAGCAATCCACCGCCCCCGGAACTGAACCTCGGGATAGACGTGGGTGAACAAATTGGGACGCTTGGGATCCGGCCCGACCACCACGATCCGGACCGGGTGACCGATGGATTGCAGCATCGCGCCGAGCAGAATGGTCATGTCGTCGCAATCTCCGGCGCGCAGTTCGAGCATTCGTCGTGCGGAATGCAGCAGCTCCACTCGATGCGGGTCACGGGTATAGCGGACGTTGCTCTGCACCCACTCGAACAGTGCCTTGACCTCGCCGAGATAATCCCTCGCACGGACCCGCTGGGCCATCAGGATGTCGACCACCCGCCTGCGCACCGTGAAGTCCTTCGCGCCGTCGAGGATGAAGGACCTTATCTGCTCCAGCGTCCAGTCCGTTCCGCGCGCCCCCGACGGTATGCGTCTGGTTGTCACACGAAATGGCCCGCCGGATTTGGTCAGGAGAGCGGTGCCGGTGTCGCAGGAGATGCTCATCGGTCCCGCACGCTCTCGCGTAACGCCTCGGCACTCAGGGGCCGCGAGCGGTACTGCCCGCCACAGAATCTCGGGAAGATTCGGATCGTCGCCTCGCTGGCCGAACATGCCACCACCGTCACCGCAGGACAGGTGGAAGCCACCCGTTCGGCGCGCGCGAGCTCGCGTACACCGGCCTCGATCACCACCACGTCCGGAGTGAGGACGACAACGGCGCTCATCACACGCTCGATCGCGCACTCGTCGATGACCAACTCCGGCGACGAGAGGATGGCCCGGATGCCGCGCCGCGCCACTTCGCCGAAACCGGCCAGCAGAACCTGGAGCACATGTGGCCTCCTCCCTTAACGAGACCGACGCTAATGGGCCGCGTCGTGCGCGACGAGAGCCCACGGGGCAACCTTCGGGGCAACGAGCTTTCGCGCTAGAGCGCTCCCTGGCGCGCCATCACCGCGACGGCCTCGGCGCGCGTCCGGCAGTGCAGCTTGGCGAGTGTGTCGTGGACGATGTTTTTGACCGTGCGTTCGGAATAGCTCAATTCACCGGCGATCTCGCGGGTTGTGCTGCCCTGGGCGAGGAGTCGCAGCACGCTCAGTTCACGGCAGGCGAGCACGCCGCGATCGACCAGCGAGCCCGGACTGCTTCCGCAGCCGAGCAGCGGCGTCAGGATCGCCGACGGTATGGATCCGATGCCGCAGGCCACTGCCCGGCACGCAGCGACCAATGAGGCGGGGGTGATCTCCTCGCGTATCAGCAGCCCGGTGAATCCGGCCTTGACGGCGTTCTGCATCAGGGCCGAGGACCCCGCTTCCGCGATACCGACACATCGCGGTCCGTCGGCGGCGACGCAGGCCGCGGCCAGCGCGGCCGGCCCGTCGAGTTCAAGCAACCAGATCTCCGCAGCTGTCACGTCCGGTGCCGGAATGAGGTGCACGCTCTCTCCGACGATCGCGAACCCGGACGAGGTCAGGCAATGTGCGAGGCCGCGCCGGAAGATCGCGTTGGAGTCATCCACCCAGAGGGTGACCGTGTGCTCCATCGGTCCATTGAACCAACATCGCCGCCTCACCGGACTGGGTTGCGGTGCGTACCTTCGGGCATTCCGGCCGGGCGGTTTGCCCGTTGGTGCTGCCCCGATGGGAAATGTCAGATCATGCCGTGGCGAATCGCCTCCGCGACCACCTGGGCGCGGCTGCGCGCCTCCAGATGCCGCTCCGCATCGCGGATGGCGTACTTGACCGTCCGCTCGGAGCACCCGACGGTGTCCGAGATCTCCCGTGTCCCGTACCCCGCGGCCAGCAGCCGCAGTACCTTGAGGGACCGTTCGGGCAGGCCACCCCGCACGGTGCTCGCACCGGCGCCGGCGGCGACGACCCGAAGTCCGCTCGCGGCGGCATGGACGGCCGCGCCGAGCTGGCTCTCGGTGAGATGGCCACGGGGCAGAACTGCGACCACGTTGCCGGCGGTTGTCGCGCTCTCGCACGTGCCGGAGGCGTCACTGCAGACCAACGTCGGCCATTCTGATGCGATGTCGGTGGCAGCCCGGTCGGAGGCGATCACGACGTCGACGCCCTCAGGGACGGGCCCGGTGGGCCCTTCGAAGACGATGAGGATGTCGCTGCTTGTTTCCAGGCAGGCCCGAACTCCGCGCCGGAAGATGTGGTTCTCGTCGACTACCGCGACGCGAATCGCCCGGCGGCGGTTGTCGGCGGCTCGCTCGTTGCTCGCCTCCACTGGGCCCCCCTGGTGAAGCCACCCGACCAGGTGCCGAATTACGCAGTTCATTGTGCACCGTGGCGGCTCCTTTGTCGCGCATACCGGCGAAGAGAACGTCACCCACGAGCCCTCGGACCGCGACTGACGGCGAACCGACAAGATCAGATAGGTAAGCGACCCGCATCCCGGGGCAGCACCTCCGTCCGGCGAGCAGCGACAACCCGTTGCAGCAGCTAGCTTTTCGCGCTGCAAGTAGCTGTGTCGGCGTCCTCCGTTCGTCCGTACGCGGGCCGGTTGCGGGGCACACTTGAGCACGCTAGTTCAGCCAAGTGCTAGGAGGGCCGAGTGAAATACGCAATGACCTGGGCGTCGCGCCTCGGCGCTTCGGGCAAGGAGTATGAAGACTCCGCTCCATTGAACATTTTTCAGATCCATCCGAACTGACTTCAGGAACTCGATCGACTGAGTGATCGCGATCGCGCTGGTGTGGTGTGACTGCCCGGCGAATCGGAGGTGATGCTGCCGGAACGCCTATCTGAGTCGGCCGAAGTGGCACCATGATCCGGGTGAGTGACACCACCACCTGCGCCGTGGTCGGCGGTGGCCCTGCCGGCATGGTGCTCGCCCTGCTGCTGGCCCGGGCAGGCGTCGAGGTGACGGTGCTGGAGAAGCACGGGGATTTCCTGCGCGACTTCCGTGGCGACACCGTGCACCCGACCACATTGCGGCTGCTCGACGAGCTCGGCCTGTGGCCGAAATTCGCCGCGCTGCCGCACAGTGAACTGCGGCGGGCGACGCTGGAGGTGGCGCCCGGGCGGTCCGTCACGATGGTCGATTTCGGCCGGTTGCGCCAGCCCCACCCGTACATCGCGATGGTGCCGCAGTGGGATCTGCTCAACCTGCTCGCCGAGGCCGGCGAAGCCGAGCCGACGTTCACGCTGCGGATGCGCACCGAGGTCACCGGACCGGTGCGCGACGGTGACCGCGTCACCGGCGTCCGCTACCGCGACGACGACGGTCCCGGAGAGCTGCGCGCCGACCTGACCATCGCCTGCGACGGCCGCAATTCCGTTCTGCGGCAACAGACCGGTCTGCGACTGCGCGAGTTCCCGGTGAGCTTCGACGTGTGGTGGTTCCGGCTCCCCCGCCCCGACGACGATGCCATCTACACCCTGTTCCCCCGGCTCGCGCCGGGCAAGGCGATGATCGTGATCCCGCGGCAGGACTACCTGCAGATCGCGCTGTTGATCCCGAAGGGCGCCGACGCCGAACTGCGGGCCAGGGGTCTCGACGCGTTCCACGCCGACGTGCTGGCGCTGCTGCCCGAAGCGGGCGCGGCCGTCGGCACCATCACCACGCTCGACGACGTCAAGTTCCTCGATGTGCGGCTGAACCGGTTGCGGCGCTGGCACACCGACGGTCTGCTGTTCCTCGGCGACGCCGCTCACGCGATGTCCCCGGCCGGCGGGGTCGGCATCAACGTGGCGATCCAGGACGGCGTGGCCGCGGCCCGGCTGCTGGCCGCACCGCTGCGCGAGGGCACGGTGACGCCGCGGCGACTGGCCTCGGTGCGGCGCAGGCGCGTCGTCCCGACCGTGCTCACCCAGGCCTTGCAGCGCCTGATCGACCGGCGGTTCCTCGGCCCCATCGTGCACGGACACCTGGCCGGTCCACCCACGGCGCTGCTGCGCGTGGTCGAGCGCGCGCCCTGGCTGGCGGTCGTTCCCGCCTACCTCGTCGGCGTCGGGGTGCGGCCCGAGCGCGCACCGGACTTCGCGCGGAGGCCGCCCGCGTAGGGTCACCCTGTGACCGATGCCGCCGCGCCCAACCCGTTCGACCTGACCGGCCACGTCTCCGTGGTGACCGGCGGCGGCTCCGGGATAGGGCTGGGCATGGCCGAGGGGCTGGCACGCGCCGGGGCCACGGTCGCGATCCTGGGCCGTTCCGCGCAGCGGCTGGAGTCGGCCGCGGCGACCCTGCGCGCACACGGCAATCCGGTGCTGCCGCTGGTCTGCGACGTCACCGACGAACCGGCCGTCACCGACGCGATGGCGCGCATCCGGAGCGAATTCGGTTACCTGGACTCATGTTTCGCCAACGCCGGCATCCGCGGCACATTCACCCCGACGCTGGAGACGTCGCTGGCCGAGTTCCGCGCGGTGACCAGCGTCGACCTCGACGGTGTGTTCGTGACGCTGCGGGAGGCGGCGCGGCAGATGGTCGAGGCCGGCCGTGGCGGCAGCCTGGTCGGTGTGTCGAGCCTGGGCGCGCTGCAGGGCATGCCGCGGCAGCCGGCCTACGCGGCGTCCAAGGCCGCGGTGACGTCGCTGATCGACAGCATGGCGGTGGAGCTGGCCCGCTACGGCATCCGCGCCAACACGATCCAGCCCGGCTGGTTCGACACCGAGATGACCGCCGACGGGCTGGCCGACGAGCGGTTCAGCGCACGGGTGCTGCCGCGGGTGCCGGTGCGGCGATGGGGCACCGCCGACGACGTCGCCGGTGTCGCCGTCTATCTGGCCGGCCCGGCCAGCGCCTACCACACCGGCGACGTGCTGCGTCTCGACGGCGGCTACCTGAAGTTCTAGCCCGCCCTGGCAAACACCCCGACGTTTGAGCTCCGGGATCGACGGACATCAAGAGGACCGTGACCATGCTGCCGATGCTGCCCACCCCCGACGTGCAGATCACCGACGCCGGGGTGGACGCCGCGTTGACCGCCGCGGTGCGCATCATCAACCCACTGCTCGACGTGTTGTGGGGGATGGACCCGTTCGCGCTGAAGCGTCGCGACGACGGCATCGGCCAGTTCCTCAACGCCGTCGACCTGCCCGGCACGGCGGCGTGGGACGACATGGACGCCGAGGACCGGATCGACTGGTGGGTGTGGCGGGTCGGCGCGGTGAACACCGTCGCGGTCGCCTTTCCCGGGGTGCTGGGGGTTCTGGGGCGCAGGCTGCCGATCCAGGATCTGCTCGGGTTCGTCAGTCAGGCCACCGTGCTGGTCGCGGTGGCGCGTGAACTCGGCCTGACCGACCCACGCGCGCAGGTGCGCATGCTGGCTGCGGTGCTGTGCGACCGCGATCTGTCGGTGATCGTGTACGAGCCGAGCGCCGCCCGCCCGCTCACCCGCATCCCGCAGCACCCGGCCGGCGTCGTCAAGGCGTGGTGGAATCTGGTCGGTCTGTTCGACGCGATCGGCGACGAACTCGCCAAGCGCCCGCAACCTCGGGCGCCGTTCCGCTTGTTGGGGCTGGTGCCGGGTGTCGGCGCGGTGGCCTCCTACTTCGGCGAGTGCGGTGCGCTGGCGAGGTCGGCGAAGCACGGCCGGCGCTGGGTCGCGCGCCAGTCACAGCCCTAGCGACTGCTGGGCCTGCCGCAACGTCTCCGCCGAGGCCAGCAGGCCTTCCCGCTCCGCGTCCGACACCGACACCTCCAGCACCTGGCCGGTCCCCCGCCCGGAGATGACCGTCGGCAACGACAGCGCCACCCCCGAGATCCCGAGAGCCCCCTGTTGCACGGTGGACACCGGCAACACGCGGTGCTGGTCGCCGAGTACGGCCTCGATGATGCGGGCCGACGACAGCCCGATGGCCAGGTTGGTCGCGCCCTTGCCTTCGATGATCGCGTACGCGGCGTTGACCACCTCCGCTGAGATCCGGCGCTGGTTCTCCTCGTCGAAGACGAGCACACCGTCGCGGCGGAACCGAGCGGCGGGAACTCCGCCGATCGACACGCTCGACCACAGCGAGATCTCCGAGTCACCGTGCTCGCCGACGATGAAGCCGTGCACGTTGGCGACCGCGAGGTCGGCCTGCTCGGCGATCAGATAGCGGAACCTGCTGGAGTCCAACACCGTTCCGGATCCGAAGACGTGTCCCGGAGCGGCGTCGACGGCCCGGGTGGCCGCGAAGGTGACGACGTCGACCGGGTTGGTGACGAAAATGATGATGGCGTTGGGTGAATGCGCGAGAAGTTGCGGAGTCAGCTCCTGGGCCATCGCGACGTTGGCCGCGGCGAGATCGAGCCGGCTCTGCCCCGGCTTCTGTTTGGCGCCCGCGGTGACCACGACGACCGCCGAACCCGCTGTCACGGCGATGTCGTCGGAGCCCGTGATGCGGCAGTGCGGAACGAACTGGCTGCCGTGGTTGAGGTCGAGCACCTCGGCGCGCACCTTGGCGACATTGACGTCGTAGAGGGCGAGCGCTCCGGCTGAGCCCCGGATCAGACACGCGTACGCGATCGCGGTGCCGACGCTGCCCATCCCGACGATCGCGACCTTGTTGTTCTGTTCGACTGGCATCGCCCCATTGTCGCCCCGAACCGGCCTGACTGGAAGAAACCTGTGAAACTCGAGTTGCCGATCGGAAAAATTCCTCCAAGATGCTTAACGGTTCGAATAAGTAAGCGGAACGATTCACGGAATTCACCGATAACAGCAGGGGACCGCAATGCACCTACCGCGCGTGGCGCGACAAGCACTGACCATCGCCTGGATCGTCGCGCTGGCGGCCTCCGGGGCGACGGCCTGCGGCAGCGACGACAGTTCCGGCGGAGGCGGTGGCGGAGGCGGCGAGATCACCGTGTCGGCGACCTCGTTCCCCGACTACGTCGATCCGCAGATGTCCTACACCGTGGAGGGCTGGGAGGTGCTGTGGAACGTCTACACCCCGCTGTTGACCTACAAGCACGAGGCGGGTGAGGAGGGCACCAAGGTGGTGCCGGGGCTGGCCGAGTCATTGCCGGAGATCTCGCCCGACGAGCTGACCTACAAGCTCAAACTGCGGCCGAACATGAAGTACTCCGACGGCACGCCGATCAAGGCGTCCGACTTCAGCTACGCGATCCAGCGCCTGTTCAAGACCGATTCGGGCGGCTCGGTGTTCTTCAACGTGATCGTCGGCGCCAGGGAGTACGCCGACGGCGCCGCCGACACCATCACCGGCATCACCACCGACGACGCCACCGGTGACATCACGATCCAGTTGACCCAGCCCAACGGCACTTTCGACAATCTTCTCGGCCTGATGTTCGCCGCGCCCGTCCCACCGAGCACCCCGCTGGACACCGACGCCACGAACAGCCCGCCACCGGCCAGCGGACCGTTCATGATCTCCTCGGTCGAAGCTCCGAGACGACTGACGCTGGAACGCAATCCGCAGTTCCAGACCGTCAAGGACGCCGGCGCCGACGAGGTCCCCGACGCGGAAGTCGACAGGATCAACCTGGTCGAGAACAAGAACCAGGGCGCGCAGGTCACCGACATCATCCAGAACAAGGTCGATTTCATGATGGACCCACCGCCGTCGGACCGGTTGCAGGAACTCAAGGCGCGCTATTCCGACCGGTTCCGCATGGAGGAGTCGATCAACACCTACTACATGTTCATGAACACCGAACGCGCGCCGTTCAACGACCTGAAGGTGCGCCAGGCGATCAACTACGCCATCGACCCGGAAGCGCTGAACCGGATCTTCGGTGGCCGGTTGCACCCGACCCAGCAGATCCTGCCACCCGGGATGCCCGGCTACCAGGAGTACAAGCTCTATCCGGGGCCCGATCTGGACAAGGCCAGACAGCTGATCGCCGAAGCGAACCCGGCCGACCGCGACATCACGGTCTGGACCGACGACGAGCCGGACCGCAAGCGGATCGGCGAGTACTACCACGATCTGCTGAGCCAGCTGGGCTTCAACGCCACCCTGAAGGTCATCGCCGGGGACGTGTACTGGACGACTATCGGCAACCAGTCCACCCCAGACGTGGACACCGGGTTCGCCGACTGGTTCCAGGACTTCCCGCACCCGGACGACTTCTTCCGCCCGCTGCTGCACGGCGACAGCATTCTGCCGACGAACGGGAACAACCTGTCGCGGGCGAACATCCCGGCCAACAACGCCAGGATGGACGAGCTGCTGACCAAGCAGATCAGCGACGAGGGTGTCGAGCAGCAGTACGCCGATCTCGACCGGGCGTACATGGAGCAGGCGGTGTGGGCGCCCTACGGCAACGAGCAGTTCACCACGTTCCTGTCCGAGCGGATGGACTTCGACAAGTCCTATCACCACCTGCTGTTCAAACAGGACTTCACCTCGTTCGCGCTGAAGTGACCGACGTCGTCGCCGTCCCCGCGGCACCTCCCGGGACCCCCACGTCGCAGACCCAGGGCCGAAGCCCGTGGTATCTGGCGTGGCTGCGCCTGCGCCGCAACAAGATGGCACTCGGCTGCGGTGTGTTGTTCGTGCTGGTGGTTCTGCTGTGCCTGGCGGCGCCGTGGTGGGCCCAGCACGTGGCGCACACCGGACCCAACGACAACCACATCACCGACACCATCGTCATCGACGGCGTGGCCACCGACATCGTGTCGCCCGACGGCACGCCGCTGGGGCCGGGTCTGCACGGGCGCTACCTGCTCGGGGCCGACCAGAACGGCCGCGACGTGATGGTCCGGTTGCTCTACGGCGGACGCACGTCGATCTACATCGGCCTGGCCGCCGCCGCGGTCACCACCGTGCTGGCCGTCGTGGTCGCGTTGCTGGCCGGCTACTTCCGCGGGTGGATCGACGCGGTGCTGTCCCGGGTGCTCGACGTGATCTGGGCGTTTCCGGTGCTGCTACTGGGCATCGCGCTGGGCACCGCGCTCGCCGTGGGTGGCCTGAAGCTGGGAGTTGTTGCCGTTGCCGGGGATTCGATCTGGATTCCGATCCTGATCATCGGGCTGGTGTACGTGCCCTACATGGCACGCCCGCTACGCGGGGAGATACTCGCGTTGCGCGAGAAGGAGTTCGTCGAGGCCGCGGTCGCCCAGGGCATGGGGCCGCTGCGCATCATGGTTGGCGAGCTGCTGCCGAACATCATCTCGACGATCATCGTGTTCTTCACGCTGAACATCGCCAACAACATGCTGCTGGAGTCGGCGCTGAGCTTCCTCGGCGCCGGGGTCAGGCCGCCGAACGCGTCCTGGGGCACGATGATCGCCGACGGCTACCAGATGATCTACACCGCACCTCATCTGACGATCGTTCCGGGCCTGATGATCGTGGTGACGGTGTTGGCGCTCAACGTCTTCGGTGACGGCCTGCGCGACGCGCTGGATCCCAAGGCCCGAATCCGGTTGGAGCACTGAACATGGCACGCTTCGTGGCACGACGGGTGCTGGGCATGATCGCGGTGCTGTTCGCGATCTCGGTGATCGTGTTCCTGATCTTCAACGTCATCCCGAACTCGGACCCGGCGGCGCGCATCGCGGGCAAGAACGCCGATCCGCAGCTGATCGCCCGGGTCAACGCCGACCTCGGGCTCGACCAGCCGCTGCCGGTCCAGTACGTCACGATGATGAAGGAGATCTTCACCGGTCAGCTGACCTCCTATGCCAGCCATCGCAATGTGGTCGAACAGATCTGGGAGGGACTGCCTGCCACCTTCTCGCTGTGCATCGGCGCCGCGGTGATCTGGATGTCGCTGGCGGTGCTGTTCGGGTATCTCAGCGCCGTGCACGCGGGCAGGTTCGCCGACCGCGCGCTGACAATACTGTCCCTGGTCGGGATCTCGGTGCCGGTGTTCTGGCTGGCCGCGATCCTGCTCTACTTCCTGAGCTTCAAGGTCCAGCTGTTCCCGACCGGGAGCTATGTGGAGCTGACCGAGGACCCGCTGGGCTGGGCGTATCACCTTGTGCTGCCGTGGTTCACGCTGGCGGTGCTGTTCATCGGGTTCTACAGCCGGGTGCTGCGGTCCAACATGCTCGACGCGATGAACGAGGACTACGTGCGCACGGCCAGGGCCAAGGGTCTCAGCGAGCGGCAGGTGCGGGTTCGGCATGTGTTGCGCAACTCGATGATTCCGATCATCACCCTGTTCGGCCTGGATTTCGGGATGGTCGTGGGCGGCGGGGCGATCCTCACCGAGACGGTCTACAACCTCGACGGGGTGGGCCTCTACGCCGGGGAGGCGATCCGCAGCCTGGACCTGCCGCCCCTGATGGCGGTCACGCTGTTCGGCGCGTTCTTCATCGTTCTGTTCAACACGGTGGTCGACATCGCCTACGCGGTACTCGATCCCCGAATCCGGTTGGGAGAGGCGGCAGTCGCGTGACACCCTTGTTGACGGTCGAGGACCTGCGGGTCAGTTTCGCCACCGAGGACGGCGTCGTCCGCGCGGTCGACGGGGTGTCGTTCGACCTGGCGCCCGGCGAGATCCTGGCCATCGTCGGCGAATCCGGCTGCGGCAAGAGCGTCACCGCCCAGACGCTGACCGGGTTGACCCGTTCGCCCAACACCCGGGTCACCGGTTCGGTCACCTACCGGGGACAGGAGCTGACCGGTCTGGACGAGGACGCCCTGCGCGGTATCCGCGGCGAGGAGATCGCGATGGTGTTCCAGGATCCGATGTCCTCGTTGAACCCGGTGTACCGGGTCGGGGATCAGATCGTGGAGATGATCCGGGCCCATCGCGACATGTCCAAGAAGGAGGCCGAGCAACGTGTCGTCGAACTGCTCGGTTCGGTGGGGATCCCCAATCCGCAAGGGCGGGCGCGCAATTACCCGCACGAGTTCTCCGGGGGCATGCGGCAGCGGGTGATGATCGCGATGGCGCTGGCGGTGGAGCCCGCGGTGTTGATCGCCGACGAGCCGACGACCGCACTGGACGTGACGGTGCAGGCCCAGATCCTGCGGCTCCTCGCCGATCTGAACCGGGATCGCGGCCTGGCGGTCGTGCTGATCACCCATGATCTCGGTGTGGTCGCCGAGGTCGCCGACCGGGTGGTGGTGATGTACGCCGGCCAGATCGTCGAGGACGGCAGCCTCGACGACATCTTCTATGCGCCGTCACATCCCTACACCTGGGGGTTGTTGGGTTCCCTTGCGCGGCTGGACCAGCCACGCACCGAGCGGCTCGCGCAGATCTCGGGCGCGCCGCCGTCGCTGCTGGATCCGCCGTCGGGGTGCCGGTTCGCCCCGCGCTGCGCGTTCGAGTTCGACCGGTGCGCCGCGCCACCGCCGCTGGCGCCCGGTGGCGTCGTCACCCACCTCGATCGCTGCTGGCTGGGCGAGGACGCGAAAGCGACGGTGCGGCCGTGAGCGCCCCGCTGCTGGAGGTGACCGACCTCGTCAAGCACTTCCCGATCAAATCGGGGCTGCTCGTCGAGCGCGAGGTGGGCCGCGTCCGCGCCGTCGACGGGGTCAGCCTGACGCTGGAGGAGGGCCAGACGCTCGGGCTGGTCGGTGAATCCGGCTGCGGAAAGTCGACGTTGTGCCGGGCCATCCTGCAGTTGACCGCGCCCACGTCGGGATCGGTGCGCTTTCAGGGGCAGGAGCTGGTCGGGATGTCGCGGCGGGAACTGCGTCCGCTGCGGCGCCAGATGCAGATGATCTTCCAGGATCCGTTCTCGTCGCTGAATCCGCGCAAACGGATCGGGCAGATCATCGGCGAGCCCATGCGGCTGCACGGTCTGGCCGACGGCGCCGACCTCACCCGGCAGGTGCAGGAGCTGTTGGACCGGGTGGGCCTTCGCGCCGAGCATTTCAACCGGTACCCGCACGAGTTCTCCGGCGGCCAGCGGCAGCGCATCGGGATCGCCCGCGCGCTGGCGCTGCGTCCGAAGCTCATCGTCGCCGACGAGCCGGTCTCCGCGCTCGACGTGTCGGTGCAGGCCCAGATCGTGAACCTGCTCAAGGATCTGCAGGAAGAGTTCGGCCTGTCCTATCTGTTCGTCGCGCACGACCTCGGAGTGGTGCGCCACGTGTCGGACCGGGTCGCGGTGATGTACCTGGGGAAGATCGTGGAGGACTCGCGCACCGACGACCTGTATGGGCACCCGGTGCACCCGTATTCGGACGCGTTGCTGTCGGCGGTGCCGATCCCGGACCCCCGCCGCAATGCGGCCCGCGAACGCATCGTCCTCGAAGGTGATGTGCCGAGCCCGTCGAATCCTCCGTCCGGGTGCCGCTTCCACACGCGCTGCCCGTGGAGCACCGAGGTCTGCTCCGCCGAGGAGCCGGCAATGGCGGCGTACGGGACCGGGCATGCGGCGGCCTGCCACCATCCGCTGGAGGCCGCTGCCCCGCTGCCGGGCTGACGAAAAGAAGTCGGCCCGATCGGCTGTCCCCTCCGCAGCCGATCGAACCGACGCTGCAAACATATGCGTGGGGTGCCCGGGGAGGAATCGGGGAAATCCCTAGTTTCTTTCCCTGGCAAGAACCAAGATCAGGCCGAAACCGCCGGTCAAGCGCCGTCCGGGTCCAGGATCTGGTCGGGGAGGCCGAACGGCAGCTCCAGATAGGTGGTGATCACCGGCGGCGCGACCGTGGCCGGCGGCTCGACCGGTTCCGGTTCCGGCGGCGGTGGCGGCGCCTGCGTGGTCGTCGGCGGCGGTGCCTGGGTGGTCGTCGGCGGCGGTGCCTGGGTGGTTGTGGTCGGCCGCGTGGTGGTGGGCTGGGTGGTGGTGGGCTGCGTCGTGGTTGTGGTGGTGGTCGTCGTCGGGGTCGTAGTCGTCGTCGTGGTGGTCGTCGTCGTGGTCGTAGTCGTCGTCGTGGTGGTGGTCGGTGTGGTGGTCGTCGGGACGGCGGTCGGCGCGGTCGTCACCACCGGCGGGGCGACCGGCGCAGGCGGTTCGACCGTCCGTGGGGGCTGCACGGGTTGCTGGGGGACCGTCTGCACCGGCGGCGGCTCCGGCGAGGGCACCAGCGCGCTGCTCAACGGCACGTTGCCCGGCGTGGGCCGGTTCGGCTCCGGGCTGTCGAGACTGGTCAACGCGATCGCCGCGCCGCCGACCGCCAGCAGCGCGACCGCGGCGACCAGACCGGTCAGTGACAGCGGCAGCCGCGAGCCCCCGCCGGCGCCGTCGTCACGGTCGTCGGGCGCGATGACCTCGGTCTCGTACTCCCCGGACAGCGCGTACGGATTGGGCCGTTCTTCGGGGATCTCGCCGGTGAACGGGACGATGTCGTCGTCGCGCAGATCGTCCTGCGACCACGCCAGCGCGTAGGTGCTGTCGGCTTCGACGGTGGCGACCGTGACGGTCTCGGCACTGCGGCCGTACGCGGCGACCAGCGCGGCCCCGGCGGCCGCATCCAGCGCGGGCCGTGGCGTGGTCACCACCGGCACCCGGAACCGCTGCGAAACCTGTTGCGCGACAAGAGGGATTGCCGATCCTCCGCCGACGAGCGCGACCGAGGAGACGGCGCCGAGGCCGATCTCGTTCCGTGCCAGCGCCTGCTCGAGCGCGTCGAAGACGCCGTCGAGCGGCCGGGCGATGAGCTCTTCGAGCTCGCCCCGGGTCAGCCGGACGTCGCCGCGGTGGCCGGGCAGGTCGACGGGCAGGTCGGTCGCGGTCTGCAGCGACAGGCGTTCCTTGGCGGCGCGGCACTGCTCACGCAGCGCGGCCAGCGATCCCACCGCCGCCGTCTGCTCGGGATCGACGCCGCCACCGACCCCGGCCAGCACGTGGCTGAGCACGGTCTGGTCGATCTGGTCGCCGGCGAACTCCGCGAACCGCTGGGTGTCGCCGATCGGGGTGAACGCCGACGCGGCGTCGGCCAGCGTGATGCTGGTGCCGCCCCCGCCGAGATCGAGCAGCACCACCACGCCGCGGCGGTCCAGCCCCGGGTCGGCGTTGAGCGCGGTCAGCGCGGCGTCGGCGTCCGGGATCAGCCGCGGCAGCGCGCCCCCGGGGGTGAGGACGGCGCTGGCCTGCAGCGCCCCGGCGAGCGCCGCCGTCGACCGGGCAGACCAGTACGACGGCACGGAGATCGCCACGTCGGACGGCGCGTCCGGGGCGGCCAGGCCGGCCATCGTCTCCAGCGCCTCGACGACCAGCTGCTCGGCCGGATAGGACGAGCCGTCGGCGGCGACCAGCGGCACCGGGTCCCCGACGCGTTCGACGAACCCGGACAGCACCACCCCGCCGGGGCGTCCACTCGCCGCACCGACCTCGGGGGCGGTGTGGCCGTACAGGGTCAGCACCGAACGCCGGATCACCGGCTGCCGGCCGACTGTTGCCGCCGCGAGGTTGGTGGTTCCGATGGACAACCCCAACGCTTCGCTCATGATTGAGGCCACCCTAAACGATTTCGCGACCGCAGCCACGGACGAACCGGCGTGTGTGCTGCAATGGCGCCATGAGTGACATCGACGACATCAAGCAGGTCAAGTATCGCTACCTCCGGGCCCTGGACACCAAGAACTGGGACGAGTTCGCCGACACTCTCACCGAGGACGTCGTCGGCCGCTACGGCGAGTCGATCGGCGAGGAGCACCACTTCACCGACCGCGACGACCTGGTGAACTTCATGCGCAACTCGCTGGGACCGGAGATCCTCACCGAGCACCGGGTCAACCACCCCGAGATCACCGTCGACGGCGACGAGGCCAAGGCGACCTGGTACCTGCAGGACCGGGTGATCGCACCCGACTTCAACTTCATGCTGATCGGCGCCGGCTTCTACCACGACAGGTACCGCCGCACCGCCGACGGCTGGCGGATCTGTGAGACCGGATACGACCGCACCTACGACGCGTCGATGAGCCTGGACGCGTTGAACTTCAAGGTGAAGGCCGGACGCGCGATCAACCTCTGATCACTCGGTGATCGCGATCATCGCGCCCGGCCGCAGCCAGCGCATGATCGTCACCAGCGTGGCGTCGTCGATCGCGACGCAGCCCGCGGTGGCGGCGCCGGTGGTGCCGTGCACGAAGAACGCGCTGCCCTTACCCGGGATCCGTTGCTTGTTGACCCCCATCACCACCGCGTGCGCGTACTGCGGGATGTCGAGGTTCTCGGTTCCGGCGCCTGAGGTCGCGAAGGGGCAGTTCTCCCGCTCGCACACCTGCATGGTGTTGTAGGTGGGGCTCGCGACGTCGCCGTCCCACCAGTGGTTTCGGCCGACCTGGACGTATTTCAGCCCGCTGCCGGGATCCGGTTGGGTGCCGAACGCGAAGTCGAGGGAGTAGATCCCCGCCGGGGTCATCTTCGATCCCTCGAAGTGGTTCGCCGACATGCCCTTTGACCCGATCTTGGCGGGGACGCCGATGCCGCCGGCCACCGGCTGCCAGCCGGCCGCGGTGCGTTCCCACACGTCGAGCTTGGCGTCCGACCCGCCGGTACCCGTGACCGCGAGCACCTGGGTGGCGCCGCCGACCGAATTCGCGAACCACGGCGCGAAGTCGGCCGAGGCGGGCGCAGCGCCCAGCAGTACCGCCAGGTTCGCCACGCCGAGCGCAATGACCAGACGACGCAGCACATTTCGGAGCGGCTCGGGTCGCGGCGCGGTCGGCATGCCCCAACTGTGCCATTCGGACGCACCCGCACCGCGCTACAACACGTCAGAAGGGCACGTAGGTTGGCGTCATGGACTTTCTGCCCATCCGGCGGCGCGGCCGCGGAATCCGCCAGATCGGGGCCGGTCTCGGCACTCTGGACCGCGAGGTGTTCGAGGCGATAGCCGACTCCCCCAGCCCGCTGATCGACGCGGTGATGCCACCGCTGACCAGGGCCGCCGACCATTCCAAGCTGTGGTTCGCGATCGCGGCCGGGCTGACGCTGTTCGGCAATTCCGCGGCGCGGCGCGGCGCGGCCCGCGGGGTGATGAGCCTCGCGGTGACCAGCCTGCTGACCAACCAGATCGCCAAACGGGTCTGGAAGCGGGAGCGGCCCAACCGGGTCCTCGTGCCGCTGGCCCGGCAGACCCGTCGGCAACCGACGTCGAACTCACTGCCGTCGGGACATTCGGCCAGCGCCGCGGCGTTCGCGGTGGGCGTCGGGCTGGAGAACGCCGCGCTGGGCCTGCCCCTGTCCTTACTGGCGGGGCTGGTCGGCATGTCGCGGGTGGCCACCGGCGCGCACTACCCGGGCGACGTGCTGGCCGGGTTCGGTCTGGGCGCAGGCATCGCGGTGCTGGGCGCGCGTGTGGTGCCGCCGGCTGTCGAGACCCGGCTGCCCACCGCGTCGCCGCTGCGGGTGGACACCCCGGCCCGCCCCGAGGGCAAGGGCTTGGTGCTGGTCATCAATCCGGCCTCGGGCAGCGGGACCGGCGACCGGGTGCTGCACGAGGTCAAGGCCGCGCTTCCGCAGGCCGAGATCGTCGAGCTCGGCGAGGGCGACGACTTCGACGAGGCGATCCGGGCGGCCGCGCAGCGGGCGGAGGTGCTCGGGATCGGTGGCGGCGACGGCACGGTGGCTGTCGCGGCAGGCGTCGCGATCGAGGCGGGCATCCCGCTCGCGGTGTTCCCGGCGGGGACGTTCAACCACTTCGCCAGGGACATCGGCTGCGATACCGCTGCCAGGACCATCGAGGCGATCCAGCGCGGCTGGGTGTCGTGTGTCGACATGGTCTGCCTCAACGAGAAGCAGATGGTGATCAACACCGCGAGCATCGGCGCCTATCCGAGGTTCGTCGAGACGCGGGAAAAGCTCGAGCACAAGATCGGCAAGCCGCTGGCCGGTGTCTATGCCATGTTCCACACGCTGCGCCGCTCCCTGCCGGTCCGGATCTGCTACGACAACCACACCCTGCAGACGTCGCTGTTCTTCCTGGGCAACTCGACCTATCTGCCGTCGGGCTTCGCGCCGGCGCGACGAACCCGGATGGACGACGGGCTGCTCGACGTCCGGATCCTGGAGACCGGCCGGCGGCTGAGCAGGCTCCGCATCCTGACCGCGTTGATGCTTGGCCGGCTGGAGCGCAGCCCGCTGTATCACGAGATGCGGGTGCCGGAGTTCTCGTTCGAATCGGTGGACGGGCCGACGGTGCTGGCGCTGGACGGCGAGGTCGGCACCGAGGTGACCAAGGCCAGTTTCAGCGTGCGGTATCGAGCTCTTCCCGTGTTCCGGCCGCTGCCCTGACCGGCTTCACCAGCAGCAGGCATCCGACGAAGTACGCATAGCCCAGGCCCCAGCCCGCGACGACGTCCGACGGGTGGTGCACGTTGAGCACCACCCGCCCGGCGCCGATGGTCAGGATCAGCAGCACACCGAGCGCGATCAGCGCGGTGCGCCACCGTGGACGGACCACCGGCAGCGCGACGGTGAGCAAGGCCGCCACCGAGACCATCACGCCGAGGGCGTGGCCGGACGGGAACGCCGACGACATCGCCGACACCATTGCGGTGTCGGGCCGGGGCCGGTCGGCGATGTGCTTGGCCGCCTCGGTGAGCGGACCGCTCAGTTCCACTGTGAGCAGCAGGAACACCGCGAGCCGGTATCTGCGCCGGGTCAGCGCGATCACGATGACGACCAGCACCGCCAGCCGGAACGCGCCGGGCCCCAGCACGGTGCAGAACACGTCCCAGCCGGTCACCCAGCCGGGGCGGGTGGCGGCGAACCGGTAGGCGGCATCGAGTGCGGCGGTGTCGATGCCGACCAGCCACGGCCATCCCTGCACGTAGCCCAGCCACATCAGCAGGTACACCGCGAATGCCGCCACGGCGCTGCCGACCAGCCATCCGGTGCGCAACCTCACCTGACAAGCTGTACCACCGGTCGGCTGAGCTACCGTTCGGTCATGACCGTATTTCTGCGGAAGCTGTTCCGAATCGGCAAGCTTCCCAGCGCGTTGCGCGCGGAGGTCGAGGCCGAGGGCGTGCTGTTCATGTCCGAGTACGTGGCCGTCACCCGGCGGTTCCGGGGGTCGGTGCCCGGCCTGCGGTCCAGCGGCAGCATCGCCAGCTACGTCGGTTCGCTGGTGATCACCAACGAGCGGGTGCTGGCGACGCTGTCCTCGGTGCCGAAGCTGGCCGGCCTCACCATGGACGTGCGCTGGGACGCGCCGCAGTCGGGCGCGGTCACGGCCGAGCTGTCCGAGACCGGCCTTCAGCTCGACGTCGACGTCGCCGCGGTGGACCCGCGTTGCTCCGGTGAGCTGTCGCTGCACTACAAGGAGCACATCCCGGCCGATGTGCTGGCCCGGCTGCCCCGCACCACGCTGGCCTACGACGTGCCGCCGGAGTTCGTGTTCCGCACCGTCGGGGTCCCGTATCACCCCTGACGGTCACGCCGGGCTCAGCTGCGCGGCGAGGTACGGCGCGGTCCGGCTCACCGGGTCGGCGGCGACCTGACGCGGTGTGCCTGCCGCGACGACCGCACCGCCGTCCTCACCGCCGCCGGGCCCGAGGTCGATGACGTGGTCCGCGCCTGCCACGACCGACATGTCGTGTTCGGCCACCACCACGGTGTTCCCGGCGTCGACGAGGCGGTGCAGCTGACGTTCCAGCAGCTCGACGTCGGCGGGGTGCAGCCCGGTGGTGGGCTCGTCGAGGACGTAGAGGGTGTGGCCGCGCTTGGCGCGCTGCAACTCGGTCGCGAGCTTGATGCGTTGCGCCTCACCGCCGGACAGCTCGGTTGCCGGTTGCCCGAGCCGTAGGTAGCCCAGGCCCACGTCGCGCAGTGTGATCAGACTTCTGGCCGCACCGGCGAGGTCGGCCAGGAAGTCGGCCGCGTCGTCGACGGTCATCGCGAGGACGTCTGCGATGGTGCGGTCGCGGTAGGTGACCTCGAGGGTCTCCGCCGAGTAGCGGGCGCCGCCGCACGTCGGGCAGGTCGCGTAGGTGCCCGGCAGGAACAGCAGTTCGACCGCAACGAAGCCCTCGCCCTGGCAGGTGGCGCAGCGGCCCTCGGCGACGTTGAACGAGAACCGGCCTGCGCTCCAGCCTCGCTTGCGGGCCTCGGCGGTGTCGGCGAACGCTTTGCGGACCGCGTCGAACAGCCCGGTGTAGGTGGCCAGGTTGGACCGCGGGGTGCGCCCGATGGGCCGCTGGTCCACGGTGACCAGGCGGTCGATCACCCCGGCGCCGTCGACGGTCACCCCGATACTGGCATCGGCGTCGATGTCGAGGAGTTCGGCATCCCCGTCGGCGGTCTCGTCGGCCGGTTCGGCGGACCTGCCCAGCTGCCGGGCCATCACGTCGCCGAGCACCTTGCACACCAGCGTCGACTTGCCCGATCCCGACACCCCGGTCACGGCGACGAACGTGCCCAGCGGGATGTCGACGTCGACGTCGCGCAGGTTGTGGAACGAGACGCCGCGCAGCGCGAGGGTGCCCGCCGGGGTGCGGGTGGGCCGCGGGGCCGGCGGTGTCTCGGAGAACAGGAACCGCCGGGTGATCGAGGATTCGACGTCGGCGAGCCCGGCTATCGGTCCGCTGTAAAGCACGTCGCCGCCGAGTTCGCCTGCGCCGGGCCCGACGTCGACGATCCAGTCGGCGCGGCGCACCACGTCCATGTCGTGTTCGACCACGAACAGCGAATTGCCGGCCCGGCGAAGCCGATCGAGCACCTCGAGCAGCGGTTCGGCGTCGGCGGGATGCAGGCCTGCCGACGGCTCGTCGAGCACGTAGAGGACGCCGAACAGCCCGGCCCGTAGCTGGGTGGCCAGCCGCAGCCGCTGCAGCTCGCCCGGGGACACCGTGGGGGTGCGCCGGTGCAGGCTCAGGTAGCCCAGGCCCAGATCGACCAGCACCGCGATCCGGGCCACCAGGTCGGCGGCGATCATGGTGGCGACCTCGGTGAACTCTCCCGATTCGGTGGATTCGTAGGCGGCGGCGAACTCGGTTCGGGCGGCGGCGGGGGCGAGTACGTCGGCGAGCGCCGTCAGCGGCAGGCAGACCAGGTCCGCGATGGTGCGGCCGGCGAAGGTCACCGCGAGCGCTTCGGGGCGCAATCCGGAGCCGTCGCAGACGGGGCAGTCGACGCTGTGCACGTATTGCAGCACCCGGCGCCGCATCGTCGCGCTCTGCGAGTTGGCCAGCGTGTGGCGGACGTGCCGCTCGGCGCTGGAGAAGGTGCCGTTGTAGTAGTAGTCCGCGGTCACCGGGTGGCGGCTCGGATCGATCTCGACGGTGGGCTGCTCGTCGGTGAACAGGATCCAATCCCGTTGCCGCTTGGTCAGTTTGCGCCACGGCTTGTCGATGTCGTAGCCCAGCGTGATCAGGATGTCGCGCAGGTTCTGGCCCTGCCAGGCGCCCGGCCAGGCAGCCACCGCGCCCTCGCGGATGGTCAGCGTCGGATCGGGCACCAGGGTCTGCTCGGTCACCTCGTGGATCCGCCCCAGGCCGTGGCACTGCGGGCACGCGCCGACTGTGGTGTTCGGCGAGAACGCGTCGGAGTCCAGTCGCTCCGTCGCTCCGGGCGGGTAGGTGCCGGCGCGGGAGAACAGCATCCGCAGCAGGTTCGACAATGTGGTGACGGTGCCGACGGTCGAGCGGGACGTCGCGGTGCCGCGACGCTGCTGCAGCGCCACCGCCGGGGGCAGACCGGTGATGTCGTCGACCTTCGGGGCGTCCTGGGGCAGCAGCAGTCGCCGGGCGTAGGGCGCCACCGACTCGAAGTAGCGGCGCTGCGCCTCGGCGTAGACGGTGCCGAACGCCAGCGACGACTTGCCGGAGCCGGATACCCCGGTGAACACCACGAACGCGTCGCGGGGCGCGGCGACGTCGACGGATCTCAGGTTGTGCACGCGGGATGCGTACACCCTGACGTACGGGTCCGGTTCGTCGGTCACCCGCACCATTGTCTACGACCGGCACCGACTTCGGCGCGGCGCGGCGCCGCTCAGAACGGCGGGTCGTCATCGGCGGTTCCCTGTCGCGTCTCGTTCTGCCTGCGCTGATCGGCGATGCGCTGCGCCCGGGCCGCGGCGCGGGTCCGCTTCCGTCGCGGCATGCCCAGCCCCGGGGAGCGCTCCCCCTTCGTCGGGACATCCGGCCGGACAGCGACCGGAGCCGTCGGCCGGCACAGCGCCGGGAACAGCACCCTGCTGCCGGGCCACGTGGTGAAGGATTGACCACTCGGTGACGTCCATGCGACCGCGCCGTCCGGGAACTGGACATCACGCCAGCCCCAGAACGTCTTGAGCAAGTGGTGTTTTCGGCATAGCGCCTTGAGGTTCGAGGCCTGCGTCGGCCCGGCCCCGTACGGGATCGTATGGTCGAGGTCGCAGCGGTCCGACGGCACATCACAGCCCGGGAACCGGCACGTCATGTCGCGACACCGGACGAAGTCCGCCAGCTTCGCCGACGGCACGTACCGCGGCTCCGGCGGCGATTGTCCGGGATGGATCAGCCGACGGATCGTGGCCGTGCCGGCCAGCACGGCGGCCAGCAACGGCGCGGGCAGGAGCGAACCCCCGAGCACCTTCGCGGGGCCGGTGGCCGCCGGTCCGGTCGCGGCCGGAAGCGCCAGGAGGTGCCCACCCTGGTTCGGCTCCGGCGGCTGCTCACCGTGCACGGCGAACGGCGTCGGGTCCGCCAGGCTCTCTTCCGCGGCGATCACATGCACGACGACCGAACTCGGTGTGTGCTCGCCCGCCGCACAGTCGTCGTTGTCGCACAGGCAGTTCAATCGGTCCGCTTTGGCGGCCATCGCACCCATCGCATCGGACCGCCGTTGGTCGAGTGTCCGCGGGTCGCCGTCGCATACCCCGCGGGCCATCTCGTCGAGCCGTCTGTCCAGAACCTCGCCGTCATGCCCGTGCAGGACCGCTTCGACGTAACAGACACCGGAACCGTTCGCGGCCGCAATGATGTCGACGTGCCGTGACCGTGCGGAACTCTCCGCCCGCATCACCGCCGACGGGTCGAATCGGTCAACCCAGTAGTCGATTTCGGCCTCCTGCTTGGCCATCGACAGCGCACCCCATCCGGTGACCTGGGCGGCGATCTCCACGTCCACCTTCGCCATGACGTCTCTGTCGATGATCAGCCGGGTGCGCTTCACCGCCGCCCTGGCGAGGCGGTACGACAGTGCTCCCGTGGCGAAAACTTCCGCCAGCCGGGGCAGCCGTTGCCGCAGCGCCCACGCGTCCAGCAGCTCGTTGGACGCGATGCCGAGTGAGACCCCCTGCGCCGCAGCGACCTCGGCCGACACCGCGTCCCAGTTGTCCAGGCACCACTGGTCACGCTCGGCGCTGTCCTTGCCTGCGAGCTTGGCTTCGAGCAGGTCGGCCATCGCCGCGAGCCGGCGCGCAGCCGCGGCGTTCTCCAGCCGCGCCCACGATCCGATCGCGGCTGCGCCGCGCGAGCCGACCGCCTCGGCCACCAGCGATTCGAACATGCTTTCGACACTAATTGGTCCATCGGCGGCCGGCGGGGCCGAATTCTCCGGCTGTGGATAGATTCGGAACTGGGGATAAAACCGGATCGACGGGAAGGGACCGCTGTGACCACACCGCGCCGGGACAACGTGCTGCTCGTGCACTGGCACGATCTCGGCCGCCACCTCGGGGCCTACGGTCACACCGACGTCACCAGCCCCCGGCTCGACCGGCTCGCCGAGGAAGGCATCCTGTTCACCGCCGCACACGCGACCGCCCCGCTGTGCAGTCCATCGCGCGGCTCCCTGTTCACCGGCCGGTACCCGCAGTCCAACGGCCTGGTGGGCCTGGCCCACCACGGGTGGGAGTACCGCCCCGGGGTTCGCACGCTGCCACATCTGCTCGGCGAGAACGGTTGGCACACCGCGCTGTTCGGCATGCAGCACGAGACGTCGTTCCCGGACCGGCTCGGCTTCGACGAATTCGACGTGTCCAACTCCTACTGCGAGTACGTCGTCGAGCAGGCCACCCGCTGGCTCACCGCCCCGCCGGACAAACCGTTCCTGCTCACCGCCGGGTTCTTCGAGACGCACCGCCCCTACCCGCGAGCCCGTTACCGCCCGGCCGACCCGCACGCGGTCACCCTGCCCGACTACCTGCCCGACACCGAGGATGTGCGCCAGGACCTCGCGGACTTCTACGGGTCGATCACCGTCGCCGACGCCGCCGTCGGCCAACTGCTGGACACCCTGGAGGCGACCGGCCTGGACCGCACCACCTGGGTGGTGTTCGTGACCGACCACGGGCCGGCGCTGCCGCGCGCGAAGTCGACGCTGTACGACGCGGGCACCGGCATCGCGCTGATCGTCCGGCCGCCCCGCGATTCCGCGGTCGCGCCGCGCGTCTACGACGAACTGTTCAGCGGCGTGGACCTGGTCCCGACCCTGCTCGAGCTGCTCGGGATCGACGTCCCGGACCCTGTCGAAGGGCTCTCGCACGCAACACATCTCGCGACGCCCACGCCTGATCCGGTGCGCAGCGCGGTCTACACGATGAAGACCTACCACGATTCGTTCGACCCGATCCGCGCCATCCGCACCCGGGAGTACAGCTACATCGAGAATTACGCTCCCCGACCACTTCTCGACCTGCCGTGGGACATCGCCGACAGCGCGCCGGGCCGGCTGGTCGCACCGCGCGTCCAGACGCCGCGCCCCAGCCGTGAGCTCTACGACCTGACGGCCGACCCGACCGAGCAGCAGAATTTGCTGGGCACCGACGCCACCGAGACAGCCGAAACCATCGGCGCCGAGTTGGCGCTGCTGCTCGACGACTGGCGGCAGAAGACCAAGGATGTGATTCCGTCGGACTTCGCGGGCACCCGCATCGCCGACCGGTACACACAGACCTACGCCCACATCAAGGGGCTCCAGATCCCAAGTCGCTCACCGGATGCCGCCGATCGCGGGATCGAGCACGACCGGAGCTCGACGCAATAGTTGCACTCATCCTGATCGCAATCACCGACCGTGCCGCGGCCGGCGAATGCGGTTAGGCTCACGCGCATGTCAACCAGCCCGTCGGCATACCTGGTCCTCGCGTCGCAGCGTAGTGGCAGTACGTTGCTGGTCGAATCCCTGCGGGCGACCGGGGTGGCCGGCGAACCCGGGGAGTTCTTCCAGTATCTGCCGACGACCAGTCAGTCGCCGCAGCCGCGGCAGTGGTTCGAGAGCGTGCAGGACGAGTCGATCCTGAGGTTGCTCGACCCGACCGACGAGGGCAAGCCGGACCTGGCGCCGCCGGAGATCTGGCGCGACTACATCCGCACCGTCGGGCGCACCCCGAACGGCGTGTGGGGCGGCAAGCTGATGTGGAACCAGACCCCGCTGCTGCTGCAGCGCGCCGACAGTTTGCCCGGCCGGTCCGGGACCGGACTGCTGTCGGCGATCCGCGACGTCGTCGGCAGCGATCCGCTGCTGATCCACGTCCACCGTCCCGATGTGGTGTCCCAGGCGGTTTCGTTCTGGCGGGCGGTGCAGACCCGGGTGTGGCGCGGTCGCCCGGACCCGGGGCGCGACGCCCGCGCCGAGTACCACGCCGGCGCGATCGCCCACGTGGTCACGATGCTGCGCCAGCAGGAGGCGGGCTGGCGCGCCTGGTTCGCCGAGGAGAACGTCGAGCCGATGGACGTGCCGTATCCGGTGTTGTGGCGCAACCTGACTCAGGTGGTCGCCGAGGTGCTGGAGAGCATCGGGCAGGATCCGGGCCTGGCGCCGGCACCGGTGCTGGAGCGTCAGGCCGATCACCGCTCCGACGAATGGGTCGACCGTTACCGGGTGGACGCGGAGAGGGAGGATCTGCCCACCTGAGCCCGGGCGACGACAAGCCGTCACGACGCCGACCTGACCGGCATCGCGAGTTCGGTCGTCAGCCGCGTATCGATCTCATCGAGTTCCAGGTGTCTGCGGTCACGGGCGAACGAGATGGCGATCATGGCGATCAACGTGGTCACGATCGCGAAGGTGATCACCATCCATAGCCCACCGCCGGCCCACAGCACCATGGCGCTGGCGAGCGCCGGAGTGAAGCTGGCCAAAAGGATCGACGCCATCTGGTAGCCGATCGAGATTCCCGAATAGCGCAGGGCCGTCGGGAACAACTCGCAGTACAGCGCGGGCAGCGGTGCATAGACCATCGCGTGCCCGAGCGCCAGAAAGATCGTGACGCCGGCGATGATGCCCCAGAGTTGGCCGGTGTGCACCATCGCGAAGATGGGCCACGCCGTGACGACGATGATCGCGCCGCCGATGAGGAACGTCTTCACCCGGCCGATACGGTCCGAGAGCCGTCCGAACACGGGGATCATGATGATGTTCGCAGTGGCGCCGACCATGGAGGCGATCAGACCGTACGACCGCGGCACACCGAGCGTGGTGGTCACGTAGGACAGCACGAAAGTAGTGAACAGGTAATAGTTTCCGGCTTCTGCGAAACGGCCGAAGATCGCGATCAGCAGCGGCTTCTTGTAGTTGCGGAACAGAACCACCGCGGGTGCTTTGCGCTTCTCAGCTCAGCCTCCATCTTGGCTTTCTCCGTCAGGAAGGTCGGGCTCTCGGCGGCCCGCAGCCGGATGAACAATCCGACGAACGCCAGCACGATCGCCAGCAGGAACGGAATGCGCCATCCCCAGTCGTCGAATGCGTCACCGGAGATCCAGGACGCCAGCGACACCACGGCGGTCCCGAGCAGCAGTCCTGCGGAGACACCGATCTGCGGCCAGGAGCCGAACAGTCCCCGCTTCTCGCGAGGCGAGTTCTCGACGGCGATGATCGCCGCGCCGCCCCATTCGCCGCCGACGGCGAAGCCCTGCGCCAGCCGCAGCAGGCACAGCAGCAGCGGCGCGGCGACACCGATCTGCGCGTAGGTGGGCAGGAACCCGATCGCAGCTGTCGCCACCGTCATGATGGTGAAGGTCATGATGAGGGTGGCTTTGCGCCCGATTCGGTCGCCGAGGTGACCGGATACGAAGGCCCCGACCGGCCGGGCCAGGAATCCGACGCCGAAGGTCGCGAGCGAAACGATCTGACCGATGGAACCGGGCAGGTTCGGGAAGAACAGATGTCCGAAGACGAGCGCGGCAGACGTTCCGTAGATCGTGTACTCGTACCATTCGACGATTGCGCCGATGGTGCCGGACTGCACGGACCGTCGGCGGAGCTTCTCCGGTGTCAGGGTGGCGGTTGCCATGATTTCTCCGATCGGATGGCCGCGTCACCGTCGGTGACACAGGTTTAGGGGTTGGGTCCTCGCTGCTTGGGACCGGAGGTTTGGCGGCGATCAGCCGACGGTGTATCCGTCGTGTTGGCGGCCACACCGGTCGGGAGGCGATATTTCACAAAACAGTGCTCGGACCCGACGATGCCGGCTATGACTGTGGCCCAGTCACTTCAATGACTGTGGCCCAGTCACTTTCGGTGATGCGCTAGTCGGTGAACCCGTGGTCCGACCAGGCCAGCTTCTCGCCGCGGTATTTCGCGGCGCGCACGTCACCGGATCGCGCGTGACCCTCGAAGAGCTCGACCCTGGCGGCACGCCCGCACAACTCGCCGAAGAATGCACTCGACTCAGTGTTCGTGACCTCCTGATAGGTCACGGTGCGCAGATACTTGCCGACCCACAGACCACCGGTATAGCGGGCCGCCCCCCGGGTGGGAAGGACATGGTTCGTACCGATCACCTTGTCCCCGTATGAGACACAGGTACCTTCGCCGAGAAACAGGGCGCCGTAGTCGTGCATCTTGTCAAGTGCTTCGCGCGGGTTCTCGGTAAGGATCTGCACGTGTTCGAAGGCGTACTCGTCGGCCAGTGCGTACGCTTCATCGAGCGTCTGCACGACGCGGACCTCACCCCAGTCTCGCCAGGCCGGATCGGCGAAATCGCGGGTGGGCATATCGACGAGGATGGTGTCGACGTGCTCGATGACCGCGCGGCCCAGCTCCTCGCTGGTAGTGATCAGCACGGCGGGGCTGTCGGGTCCGTGCTCCGCCTGCGAGAGCAAGTCGACCGCGACGATGAACGGGTCGGCATGCTCGTCGGCCACGATCAGTACTTCCGTAGGACCGGCGAACAGGTCGATCCCGACTTCCCCGAACAGCTGCCGCTTGGCTTCCGCGACAAAGGCGTTGCCAGGACCGGCGAGCATGTTGACCGGGCGGATGGTCTCGGTGCCGACGGCCATAGCGGCGACCGCCTGGATACCGCCGAGCAGATAGATCTCGTCGGCGCCCGCCAGGTGCATAGCGGCGACCGTCGCGTCCGGCACCTCGCCGCGGATCAGCGGCGTGCAGGCCGCGACGCGCTGCACACCGGCCACCTTGGCGGTGACGATCGTCATGTGGGCACTGGCCAGCAGCGGGTACTTCCCGCCGGGGATGTATGCACCGGCCGCCTGGATCGGCACGTTCCTCTGACCGAGGAAAACCCCTGGGTGCGTTTCGATCTCGAAGTCAGTCAGCGATTCGAGCTGCTTCTGGGCCATCACCCGGACCTGCTCCTGGACGAACTCGATGTCTTCGATGACCTGGCGCGGAACGCGCGCCATGATCTCCTGGATCTTCTCGGGAGAAAGCAGATAGCTGTCGGCCGAGTATTTGTCGAACTTCTCCGAGTACTCCCGCACAGCGGCGTCACCGCGGGTGCGGATGTCCTCGATCACGCTCTCCACCGTGGAACGCACCGAGGTGGTGCTGCCCCGCTCGACGCTTTCACGCTGAGGCGCTTTGAGATCCACGGTCGGGATCGCGGTTCGGGGGGCAGTGGCCATCGTCATGGACTTCTCCGTTGGGTCGTCGTCGGGCAGCGGTGCCGCCCAGGTCACTCGAGGACGGGAAAGGTGTTCCCGATCGCTCGATGTGCTTAGTGTATACGTATACATACAAGATCGGAAGATCTGATTTCATGTCATTATCGATTGGGCGTTTACCTGGGCATACTAAGGTCAGTATCCGTGGTTACGTATCCGAAACGTCCACCGTATTCGTATACACCGATGCGTCCAGTTCACGATGCTTGGACGTAGGATGATGCGCTCGTCACGATGTCCGATGCCCCGATGAGAGAAGTGGATACGTATGTCAACGAGCCGAGACGTTGCCCGCGTCGCCGGGGTCTCGCAGGCGACGGTGTCTCGCGCGTTGAGTGGTGGAAGCGTCAGCCCAGCGACGCGGGACAAGATCCTGCAGGCGGCAAAAGTGGTCGGCTACGTGCCGAATCTGGGCGCCCGCGCGATGAAGACCGGCCGGGTCGACACCATCGGCGTCGTCGTCGCCGACCTCACCAATCCGTTCTATCCCGAGATTCTCAACGCGCTGACCGAGTACCTCGACGCCGCCGGCAAGAAGGTGACGTTGTGGAACTCCGACGGACCGGGAAACGACGCCGCACTCGAGGCCATCAACGCCGGATCCGTCGACGGCGTCCTCTTCACCACGGTCACCGAGGCCTCGGCACCACTGCGGGCCGCAATCAGCAAGCACAGTCCCGTCGTGCTCATCAACCGCACGGTCGACACGTTGGCCTGTGACCAGGTCTCCAGCGACAACCTCACCGGCGGCCGTGCCGTCGCCGAATACTTCCTCGACAACGGTCACCGCCGGATCGCCTTCATCGGGGGACCCTCCACAGCCAGTACCGCCCGCCACCGGCGCCGCGGATTTGCTGAACGACTCAGCGAAGCCGGCGTGCCCCTCGACGCGAAACGAACACTGGAAGGACCGTTCAGTCACGACTTCGGCTACAGCGCAACAGCGCAACTACTCCGCGCCGAGGATCCCCCCACCGCCGTCTTCTGTAGTAATGACCTGATCGCCTTCGGCGCACTCGACGCGGCCCGGGCAGTCGGGGTAGCGGTTCCGGAGGACCTGTGGATCGTGGGATACGACGACATCGCCATGTCCGCCTGGCCGGCGTTCGACTTGACCACAGTCCATCAGCCGAGTCGCGCCATGGCGGAGGCCGGCGCCCAAGCCCTGCTGGACCGCATCGACCATCCGACAGCCCCCTACAAAACCCTCACCTTCCGCTCGCACCTGGTGGTGAGAGGGACGACCACGCCACTCGCGGATACACCGGCAACCGCTCAGCTCCCGATGGCCGCGGAGTCTTCAGATCCCCCCGCGGAAAACCGTCCGGCGTAGGGGCGACGGTTCGCCGGTGAGTTATCGAGCTGCTGAACCCGCGCCGCCAGTCCGGGCGACGACGAAGATCCGGCGGAACGGGAAGAACGTGATGCCGTCCGCGCGGGCCGGATATGCCTGTGCCAGCAGCGGGGTGATGGCCTGGCGGTACCGCTGCCAGCCGTCGTCGGTCAGCCGCTCCCGCACCTGGGTCAGCGCCGTCCCGGTGATCCAGTCCAGTACCGGTGTCTCGCCCCGTAATTCGTGCACATAGGTGGTCTCCCAGGCGTCGACGGCGCAGCCGGCGTCGGTGAGCAGCCCGGCGTACTCGACCGGTGTCCCGACCACGTCCGCGTCCCGCCAGGGCATGTCGGCCAGCGCGGCGGCGAACGGTTCCCGGCGCGCCACCTCCCGGATCGCGGCGTGCGACGGGGCGTCGAAGTTGCCCGGCACCTGGAACGCGATCCACGCCCCCGGCACCAGCTGCCCCGCCCACCGCGTGAGCAGGTCGCGATGTCCGGGCACCCACTGCAGCGCCGCGTTGGCGATCACCACGTCGGTGCCGGGTTCGGGCACCCAGTCCGCGATGTCGCCGCGGCGGGCATCCACTCCGCGTTCGAGGGCGGCGTCGACCATCTCCGGTGACGCATCCCAGCCCTGCACCTGCGCGTCCGGCCAGCGCCTGCCCAGCACCTCGGTGAGGTTGCCGGGTCCGCAGCCCAGGTCCACCACCCGGCGCGGCCGGTCCGCCCCGACCCGGGCCAGCAGGTCGAAGAACGGCCGGGCCCGGTGGTCGGCGAACGCGAGGTACACATCGGGGTCCCACATACCCGTAGATCTTGCTCCCCCGGCGCGGGTGCCATCATCGAGTCGATGGATGACACCGAATCGGTCCGGCGGATCTGGCAGGGGCTGGCGGTGCCCGGTGTCGTCGACGTGCACACGCACTTCATGCCGAAGAACGTGATGGACAAGGTCTGGCGGTACTTCGATGACGCGGGCCCGCTGATCGGCAGGCCGTGGCCGATCACCTACCGCACCGACGAGCAGGACCGGTTGCGCACGCTGCGCGCGTTCGGGGTGCTGGCCTTCACCTCGCTGGTCTACCCGCACAAGCCCGGCATGGCGGCCTGGCTGAACCAGTGGGCGGCCGGGTTCGCCGCCGACACGCCGGACTGCCTGCACACCGCGACGTTCTTCCCCGAACCCGACGCCGCCCGCTATGTCACCGCGGCGCTGGAATCCGGTGCCCGGGTGTTCAAGGCGCACATCCAGGTGGGCGGCTACGACCCGGCCGATCCGCTGCTCGACGATGTCTGGGGCCTGATCGAGGACGCAGGCACCCCGGTGGTCATCCATTGCGGCTCGGGCCCGACTCCCGGCACCTACACCGGGCCCGCACCGATCCGGGCGGTGCTCTCCGAGCATCCCCGGCTGCGCCTGGTGATCGCGCACATGGGCGGGCCGGAGTACAGCGATTTCCTGGACCTCTGTGAGGATTTCGAGCAGCTGCGGCTGGACACCACGATGGCGTTCACCGGGTTCATGGAGGAAGCCATGCCGTTCCCGGCCGGCGAGTACGGCCGGCTGCGCGACATGGGCCACCGCATCCTCTTCGGCAGCGACTTCCCGAACATCCCGTACGGCTACGCCCACGCGATGTCGGTGCTCACCGAGCTACCCGGTGTCGACGACACCTGGCTGCGCAACGTGTTCCACGACAACGCGGTTCGCTTGTTCGGAGCACCGGGAACCGGCGCCGGGCTACCATCAGGCGGCAGCACCGGGGAAGGAAGGGCCGCTCCGTGACCGATTCGCACGCCCCCGTCGATCCGCCGATCCCGGTTCCGGACGTCCCGGGTGCCGACGCCGGTTCGCGCGGGTTGCCGCGGCGGGTCGACCTGACGTTGCGGCAACGCCTGATCGTCGACTCGTCGGCGATCGCGGACCTGGCGCTGCGCACCTCGATCGCCTCGCTGCTCAGCGCCACCATGGTGCCGTCGGTGGTTGGGGCGCTGCGCCGCTCACAGGCCGACGCCGAGCGTGACCATCTCCGCTTCTACGCCGAGCTGGCCGCCGAGAAGGATCCGCAGCTGGCGTTCCCGGCGCCGCAGTCGCCACCGCGGGTGTCGTCGCGGCCGGCCAACCCGGTCGCGGAGTGGGTCGCGCGCGGCAACGTCCGCAACCTCCGCTTCCAGAGCAGCTTCCGCGCGGTCAATCCCGCACTGCGCGACCAGCGCCTCGGGCTGGTGCGCAACAACGTGGTGCACGCCCAACACTGGCGCCACGACGACGGACCGCGTCCCACCCTGTGCCTGATCCACGGCTTCATGGGTTCGGCGTATCTGTTCAACGGGCTGTTCTTCGCACTGCCGTGGTTCTACCGCTGCGGCTACGACGTGATGCTGTACACGCTGCCGTTCCACGGCCGGCGGGCCGAGAAGTACTCGCCGTTCAGCGGACACGGCTACTTCGCCCACGGCATGGCCGGTTTCGCCGAGGCGATGGCGCAGGCGGTGTACGACTTCCGTTCGATCCTGGACTACCTGGAGTACACCGGGGTGGACCGCATCGCGCTGACCGGCATGTCGCTGGGCGGCTACACCTCGGCGCTGATCGCGAGCGTGGACGACCGCATCCAGGCCGTCATCCCGAACGTCCCGGTGGTCACCCCGGACCGGACCGTCGACGAGTGGTTCCCGGCCAACAAGGTGGTGGCACTCCGGGACTGGGTCGCGGGCACCGACACCGAGCTCGTCGACGCGGCGACCATGTACTCGTCACCGCTGAACTACCGGCCGCTGGTGCCGAAGGACCGGCGACTGATCATCGCCGGGCTCGGCGACCGGCTGGCCCCGCCCGAACAAGCCGAGATCCTGTGGCAGCACTGGGACCGCTGCGCGTTCCACTGGTTCCCGGGCAACCACGTGCTGCACGTCAGTCAGCCCGACTACCTGCGCCGGATGACCCGCTTCCTCGGCGGGTTCATGTTCGACTGAGCAGCCGCCGGTCCGAGCCGGGCGCCAGCGCGGCCAGCGCGCGTGCGTGTCTGCCGTGTTCGGGGGTCAGCCCGGGCAGCGGCGCGCGTGAAGCCGGCCGGTCGGCGGTGCGCAGGACGCAAGCCGCGGCGAGTTCGGGTCGCGTTCTGCTGCCGGTGGATTCGGCTACCGTCCAGACTTCGCCGCTGTCGTGCGCACGCACCGCCGAGAACGTCTCGTCCAGCGATCCGTCGACGGCGATCCGGTAGGCGGCCAGAAAGCCGCGGCCGTCGTCCACGCCGCTGTACCGCTCCGTGGCCGCGCCGGACAGCGGGGCGGCCGGGGCGTCGTCGACCGTCACGTCCCAGCCGGCCTCACGCAGGTGGTCGGCCAGGCGCCGGGCCGCCACTTCTGCGGTGTCCCGCAGAGGGATTCGCGGTGAACGCGCGGACAGCGCCGCGATGTTGGCCGCCGCCCCGAGGGTCAGGCCGACCCAGGTGACGCGGGTGCCGTCCACGTCGCGGTGGGTCACCCGGACCTTGTCGAAGGTGATGCCATACCGGTCCAGGTACCCGGCGATCAGGGCCGGCGGCAGCTCGCGGGACTCGCGCGGCTCCAGCCGCAGCGTCACGGTGGTGTACTCGCCGGACGCCTCGGTGTCACGGATCCGGCCGCGGCGCAAAAGGATCCCGATTTGGCGGCCGAGGATGGTGGTGACGAAGTGTCCGCGCCAGCGCGCGAACAGCACGACGACCGCGGCGATCGCGACGCCGAGCAGCCATCGCCGGCCGACGGTCTCCCACGGATAGGCCATCGCCGCCGGGACGACGAGCAGCGCCGCCAAAGTGAGCCGTAACGTCATGACGGCGTCTCCTTCCTTCTTGCGTTCAGCACGCACACGGCGAGCACGACGAGCGCCAGCACGCCGGCCCGGCGAATGCGACCACCCGCGGCACGGGGTCGCGCGTCGGCGGTGGTGGCGGCGCGGCGACCGGTTTGACCGCCGCGGGGTCGGTGTCTCCGGCGGTCGCCGGGACGTTCCAGGTCAGCGCCGCGACCGGGTCGAGGCGTCCTGCCCCGACGAGATTCGACGGTGCGGTGGCCGCCGCCTGCGCGGTGCCGGTGAGACGTTCGATCACCTGGCGGGCGGTCAGCTCGGGAAACCTGCTGCGCACCAATGCCGCAACGCCGGACACGTAGGACGTCGCGTAGCCGGTGCCGCGGATCGGGTCGATCTGGTCCTGAGCGCCGGGCAGGCCGTCGGCCAGTCCGCCGGTTTCGTCGTTGCTCACCGACACGATGTTCTCGCCGGGGGCGGCGATGCCGACCCAGGGTCCGGCCATCGTGAACGGTGACGGTGTGCCGTCGGGGCCCAGAGAGCCGACCGAGAGCACGTAGTCCTGCCACCACGCCGGGATCGACACGGCGGTGACGCCGGACCAGTTGCGCGGATCCGAGGGCAGCGCCGGATCGCCCAGCGGGTTGGCGCCGCATCCGCCTGCCGCGCCGCCGTCGCCCGCGGCGGCGACGATCACGGCGTCCTTGTCGACCGCGGCGTAGCGCAGCGCCGCTCCCAGGCCGCTCTGGTCGAAGTTCTTCCCGGCCGGCACGCACGTCACCGCGGAGATGCTGATGACCCGGGCGCCCAGGTCCGCGGCGCGCACGACGGCCCGTGCCAGCGCCTGCGCCTCCACGGTCGCGCGGGTGACGACGGGGTCCTCCCCGCCGTCGCGGGGTGCGTACCGCGGTGAGGTGACCCGGATCGCGAGGATCCGGGCCTCGGGCGCCACGCCGGAAAAGCCTTCTGCGCCGGGCTGTCCGGCGATCAGGCCGGCGGCGAGGGTGCCCTGGCCGTCGCAGTCGGTCAGTCCGTCACCGGAGGCGACGAAGTCGCCCCCGGCCTCGACGTCGGGCAGCCGAGGACCGGGCTTGACCCCGGTGTCGAGCACTGCGACGGTCTGTCCTTCGCCCCGGCTGTGGGTCCACGCCTGCGCCAGGTTCAGCGCCGACCGGTTCGGGTCGACGGCGCCGGGTTCGGTACCCGGTATCGCGGTGGCGGTGACACACGGATTGCGTTGGGCCATCGTCGCGGCCGGACCGGCGCTGCCGCTCGGCGGCGTCGCGCCCGGATCGACCTCCGGTGGAGTGATCGCCCCTGCCGGCGACGCACCGACCGCCAGCATCACGGCCGTCACCGCCAGCGCCGCTCTCGCGCGCCGCCTCACCGGTCCGATACCCGCGGGTGAGCACTCATCGTCAGAATCCGTTCAGCGCCAGAGTGAACAGCCCCACGAGGTAGGCCATCACCGGGATCACCGACGCGTCCACGGCGGCGGCCGCGAAGCCCAGCAGGCGGCGCATCGGCAGCGAGTAGGTCTCCGGCTCGGCGATGCGCGGGTTCAGCGCGGCCACCACCCAGGCGGCGACGAGCACGGCGAGCACGCCCAGCGCCCACCACGCGGCGCCGTAACGGCCCGTCACCGTGAAGACGACCAGCAGCGCGGTCGCGGTCAGGAACGGCTGCGCGAGCAGCCACGCCTTGCACGAGGCCGAATCCCACACCCGGGCGCGCAGCACCGCACCGAGGGCGACGGCGCCCACCAGGACCCACGCCCACGGAGACACGCTGCCGTCACCGCCGACGGCGGGCCAGAGCACGAACACCGAACCGGTGACGCCGAGCAGCGCACCTGCGGCGAGGAAGCCGGTCTGGTGCGCGTCGCTCGCGCGGATGCGCCGGGGCAGATCCTGCAGCACCCGCAGCGGCGGGGCGGACGGGGTGGGGTCGCCGGGCGCGGGGATCACCGGCACCGGCAGCCGGGCGCACATCGCGGACAGCTGCGCGGACTGCACCGTGACGATCAGCCCCACCAGGATCAGGATGCAGCCGATGTGCAGCGGTGTCAGCGTCCACACCGACGCCGCCGCGGCCACCAGTAGCGCACCGACTGCGGAAGCGGCCACGGCGGTGAACAGCGCGACGGCGCGCTCGCCGACGGTGATGCTGATGACCGACCAGGCGGCCACCCCCGCCGCGCCCAGCACGACGTTGGAGGCGCCGAACTCGCCGGGCACCGCGAGCGTGAACGCCGCGGCGACCGGCGGCAACGCGGCCGCGGCAAGTGCCGTGGCCAGTCGTGGCGAGCCGCCCGGGCCAGCAGCGCCCCGAGGACCGCGCCGATCGCGACCGCGCTGACCGCGAACAGTCCGATCAGCGAATCGGTGAACACCCGGTGCGCCACCGACAGCGCGGTGGCGACCAGGATCAGGCCGATCACCGCGGCCGTCGCGCCGCGGCGGATGTGGTCTATCCCCCAGGGCTTTTCGCGGGACGCGGAGAAGATCATCGCGGCGTCGGCGATGTCCTCGACGATGCGCGGCGCGGGCGGACCCGCCGGAACCGGTTGCAGCGCCAGCAGATCGCCGTCGACGACGCCGACCGTGTTCAGCGTCGCGTCCAGGCTGAACGGCGCGCCGCCGATCGGCGCGAGGCTCAGCGGCGTCGCCGCGGCGCCGGACTCGTCGCTGGGCGCCACGATGCGCTGCACCGCGGGGACGATCTCGCGCAGCGGGAGTTCGGCGGGCAGCGCGATCTCGGTGATCCGGCCCGTGCGTTCGGCGTCATCCTCACCGGCCTGCTCGGCGGTGAGCACGGCGACACGGACGATTGGCACCACGGCGGCGGCGGAACCGAGGGTGTTGGTCTCTAGCGGTGGCATATCTCTTCTCTCTGGCTTCTGCTGTCGACCCTGCGGTCGTCGAAGTCTCTGGTCACGGGCTGGTCCGGGAACCACGGTCCGTCCGGCAGCGCGCCGGTCAACCGCTCGACCGCGGCGGCGACGGCGATCGGCTCACCGGGGGCGAACGTCGAGATCCATTCCCCGTCGCGGGCTTTGGTCGGGCTGACCAGCACCCGTCCTGCAGTCGTGTCGACGACGCTGACCCCGACATCGGTGCTGACCCGGTGCCCGTCACGGTGCTGGCCTGCCACGATCTCGACGTAGGTGCGGGGCTCCTCGAACGCGGCCACCACCACAGGGCGCGCGGACGCGGGAACACCGAGATAGTCGAGTAGGTCCCCGACCGAGGCGCCCCGGCGGATCTGGTCGTCCGCCTTGGCGCCGACCCGGGCGGGCAGGGTGAACTCGGCGAACCGGGCAGGCGGGCGGCCCGACAGCCCGACCGTCAGCACCGGCACCAACGCCTGCGGATGGTCGATCTGCATCTCGGTCAGCGTGATCAACCCGCCGCTGCGCAACGCCACCACGGTCCGCGCGGCGTCGCGGGCGACGATGCCGCGCAGCATCGCGCCGCGCTCGCCGACGAATCGCAGCTCCAGCCACTGGGTGGGCCGGCACACCAGCCGGATCCACCGGGCCACCGCGGGATCGACGGCCCGGTCGGCGTCGAGCACGCCCATCCGGGTCAGCCGCTCGGTCTGTGCCGCCTCGAACCGCGCCCGATCCGCGTGGTCGCTGTAGGGCGGCGTCACCGCCAGCACCCACGGGAACGACCCCGCGCCGAGCGCGTCGGCGAGGAACCAGGCCGCGTCGGCGGTCAGCTCGACGGCGTCAGCGCGCACGGGAACCCGTCAGCCCCATTTGGCGCCTTCGGCCTGATCCCGTGCGGCCATCGACGTGGTGTTCATCTCGTGGGTGCCTGCCATCGCCCGATAGGCCCGGACCAGTTCCCCCATGGCCCCGTTCCATTGCGCCTGCCAGGCCTGGTAGGTCATGCCGGTGTCGCCCTGCCAGGCGGCCTGCAGCGCGGTCTGCTCTGCGGCGATGTCCGCGCCGACGGCGTAGAGCGCACCCGCGTAGCTGTTCATCTCGGCGGCGTGGGCGAGCATCGCCGGGTAGTTGTACATGATCTGTGACATCGGGGTCTCTTTTCGGTGAGGTGTCGGCGGGCCGGCTCAGATGGCGGTGTAATTGCTTGCGGCAGCGGCGTCTTCGGCCACATAGGAGGCCGCCGCGTCACCGATGTTGGCCTGGGCCAGGTCCAGCAGCGCGTTGATCTTCGCCGAGGCCTCGACGAAGCGGGCGTGCGCGCCCTGGAACGCGGCCGAGGACTCCCCCATGTGGAAGGCCTGCGAGGACTGCGCCGCCTGCTCGGCCTGGGCGATGGTGCTGCGCATGAGCGCGGCTTTCGCGCCGAACGCCGCCTCGGAGGCGACCAGCTGCGGGATGTGAGCGTCCAGCATGCTCATGGTTGTTCCTTTCCATCGTGGTGGTTGGGTCGATCGTCATTCCGGGGATCCGCGTCGGCGCCAGAGTTGGGGTCCCAGTTGCCGGGCAGCATCGGGGCTTTCGGTCCGCCGCCGAACGCACCGCCCGACAGCGTGGTCAGCCCACCGGCCTGTTCGGCGTCCTTGGCCAGGGTGCCCGCGAAACCCATCTGCCCGGCACCGCGCTCCCCTGCGGCAATCCGGGGGTCCTGCCGGGCCTGCGGTCCGTCGTCGGCGCCGGCTTCGGGTTCGTAGTCGGCGTAGGCGTCGGCGTAGGCACGCCCGGTGATCTCGTCCTTCTGCTTGCGCCTGCGCTTACGCCTCTCGGCTGCCGAGGCGGCGACGCCCGACGCCGCCGCGGGGATGCCGGACGCCGGCGCCTTGGCGCTGCTGGAGCCGCCCACCGTCGGGGAGAACCCCTCCTCGGGGTCGCGGCCGGCCACCGCGTACGGCACGAACGGGGCGACCGCGGTAGCGGGCGCACCCGGTGCGGGGGCTGTTCCGGTGGTGACCGTCGTGGCGGTGGCGGCCACCCCGCTCGGCGGCGGCGGTGCGCTGATCGCGACGGCCGGGCCGGGCTGGTCGGCGCGGGCCGGGGCAGGCGAGGACGCCGCGGCCGGCTCCTCGGCGGGGGTGTCCTGGGGCGGGGCAGGCAGGTTTTCCAGCAGGTAGGCGCCCACGCCGAGCACGATCGCGAGCGTGGTCGCGATCAGTGGGAGAAGGATCAGCGACGGGTACAGGATCGACGCGCCGACCCACGAGATCGCCTGGTAGGCAATCGCGGACAGGAACGGGCCCCAGGTGATCAGCGCCTGCGCGGGGTTGGTCAGGAAGTCGGTGATCAGCCTGATGGTGTTGCCGAGCGGGTCACGCAAAAAGTCGATGATCGGTTCGAACAGGAACCGGATCAGCTCGCCGTAGGCCCGGATGAGGTCGGCGATGATGTCGGACAGGCTCATCGCCGAACCCGCCTCGGTGGCCTGGATCTGGGCGGCCATCGCGCTGACGTCGGCCATCGCCCTGCCGGCTTCCCCCACCCCGGGCAGCAGCACCGGCGGGGCGGGGTTCGCGGTCGGGGTCGCGGCCAGCGCGGCGCCCGAGACCGCCTGGTAGGTCGCCATGGTCGTGGCCGCCTGGATCCACATCCGGACGTAGTCGGCCTCGTTCAGCGCGATCGGAATCGTGTTGATGCCGAGGAAGTTCGTGGACACCAGCACGGCGCGGGTGGTGTGGTTGAGCGCCAGCTCGGGCAGCGTCGGCATGGTCGCCAGCGCCGTCGCGTACGCGGCGGCGGCGGTCTCGTGCTGTACCGCCGCGGCGGCACCCGCGGCACTCTGCTGCGCAAGCCACGCCAGGTAGGGCGTGTGCGCGGCGACGTACTGTTCGGAGCTCGACCCCTCCCATGCGCCGGCCTGCACGCCCGCCAGGATGGCGGTGAGCTCTGCTGCGGCAGCGGCGTATTCGGCGCTCAGGGACTGCCACGCCCCTGCCGCGGCCAGTAGCGAGCCCGGTCCGGGGCCGCTGCTGAGCAGCGCCGAATGCACCTCGGGCGGCAGCGCCATCCACACCGGGGCGGCTATCACCCTGCGCCCCGGGCGGTCATGTAGGTCGTGGCGGCCATCGCGTCCCCGGTGGCGTAGCTGAGCGCGGACTCACCGACCCCGATCCCGGACCGGCCGAGTTCCTCGACACCCTGGGCCGCCACGGCCTGATGCTCGGCACCGGCGGCGCTGAAACCCGTTGCGGTCTGCAGGGACACCGCGTCCGCCGCCGGTGGCAGGACCGCGGTGACCAGCGGGGCGGCGGCGGCGTGCGCGGCGGCCATCCTGGCGGTGAGTGCCTCCACCGCCGCGCCGGCGGCGGTCAGACCTTCGGGGACGACACGCAGGGTCATCAGCTGTATTCCTTTCCGCTGTGGCCGGTTCGGGCGGCCGTGTCCTCGGCGAGAGGGTTGACGAGCTGGAGGAACGTCGGGGTGTCCGCGGTGTTGCCGTCGTCGAGCAGCATCGCCCGCCCGACCGGCAGCCGGGAGAACCGGTGACCACGGATCTTGCCGCTGTCCTGCGGGTTACCCGACAGCATCAGCGTGGTGGCCTGCAGGTCGTTGAGCCGGCGCAGCAGCGGCGCGGTCATCACCGCGTGCGCCGAGCCGGCCGCCCTCGCGGTGACGATCACCCGCAGACCCAGATCCGAGGCCTGGGCCAGCAATCCGATCAATGCGGTCCAGGGCCGCTGACCGGCGAACGGGCCGCTGACGGCCGGTCCGTCCGGGATCTGGTCGACGTCGTCGACGATCAGGTAGTGCAGGTGGCTGCCGGATCCGTTGGCACCGGCGCGGAAGTCCCACCGGCTGAGTTCCTGCGGGCTCAGCCCCGCGGGTGGGCGGCGCTTCTCCAGTAGCGCCGACAGGCCGAGCATCGCCGGCAGGATCCGGTCGATGTTGGGCGTGTACTCGTTGTCGGGGAACAGCGGTTCGTCGACCAGTTGCAGGCGCCGGTCGATCACTGTGAACGCGACCTGGTCGGGCCGCGAGTTCTCCCGGATGGTCCGGATCAGGTGCCGCAGCAGGGTCGTCTTGCCGGTCTTGGCGTCGCCGAACACCATCATCAGCGGGTTGTCGCCGAAGTCGGCCGTGACCGCCGCGAGGTCCTCTTCCCGCTGGCCGAGCACCACCTTCTCCGGGCCCGGGTAGAGCGTCGGGAACACGCTCGGCGACAGGTCGGCAGGCAGCAGCCGCACCGGCGGGGCGCTCTGCCCCGGGTAGCGGGCGTTGAGCGCGGAGATGGACTCCAGTGCCGGAGTGGCGAACAGGAAGTGCTCGGCGGCCATCGTGAGGCCGCGTCCGGGCTGGTCGGCGGGCACGCTCTCGGCCGGCGCGCAGCGAGGTGTCCTTGGCGACCGCGCGGACGTTGCTGTCGCGGGCGTCGTGCAACCGCAGCTCGAGGCGCAGGCCGAGCCCGTCGCGCATCGCCAGTGGCACCTCCAGCCAGTTCGGGGTGGTGATCACGACGTGGATGCCGTAGGCCAGCCCGGTGTTGACGAGCTCGGTCACCTTGGCCAGCAACGGGTTGCGTGCATTGAAGGTGTCGGTGTTGTCCCGGCTGAACGCGTACAGGTTGTCGATCAGCAGGAAGACCTCGCCGTAACCGTCCCGGTATCCGCCGTTGCCCGCGGTGGCGCCGTGCTGTTGACGGGCCCGCAGCAGCTGCTCCAGTTCGCCGAACGTGCGCCGGATCCGCTCGGATTCCAGCGGAGAGGCCACGCTGCCGACATGGGCCAGCCCGTCGAGGGCCCGCAGCTGCCCGCCGCCGTAGTCCAGACAGTAGAACGACACGTCCCCCGGGGCGTGCAACGCCGCGGCCGACAGCACGAACGTCTGCAGCGCGGTGGACTTCCCGGACTTCGGGCCGCCGTGGATCACCACGTTCGCCGACGCCGAGGTGGCGTCGAAGATCAACGGGTCGCGGCGCATCTCGAAGGGGCGGTCGATCTCGCCGAGCGGCCAGCGCCATTGCTGCGCAGCGACACCGGAGCGCTGCAGCACCTCGCGCAGCGGAATCGGCTCCTCCAGCGGCGGCAGCCACAGCTGCGGCGCGCGGGGCCCGTAGCGGGCGAGTTGCTCACCGATCGTGGTGATCAGCTTGCGGGGCGGCAGCACCTCGACGTCGGCGCCGTCCTCGACGATCACCGTGTCGGGTTCGGGATCGACCCATCCGGCAGTGAACAACTGTGGCTTCGGGATTGCGTGCACCACGATCGACCGGTCCACCCGCGGCGGCTCGTAGATCCCGTCGACGTAGGTGCTGCGGAACTTGATCGGCCGGGCACCCGGCGCAGGCACCAGGAAGCCCTCGCCCTTGTGCTCACGGCCGGACTCGATGTGATAGGCGTCCTCCACACCGATGATCTGCCGGGACACGCTGGGGCTGGCCACCTTCAGGCCGATGCGGTAGGAGGTGTTCTTGTCGATGTCCTTGATCCGGCCCACGTCCAGCGTCTGGGACGCGAACAGCAGGTGGATCCGGAACGAGCGTCCCTTGCGGGCAACGTAATCGAACAGCTCGGCGTACTCGGGGTGCTCGGCCAGCATCAGGGTGAACTCGTCGGCGACCACGAACAGCGTGGGCAGCGGCGGCAGGTCGGCGGCCTCTGCGGCCCCGGACATGCGGGCGTTCTCGTACTCGGTGACGGAGTTGAACGCACTGCCCTGCACGCGCCGGCCTCCTTGAGCAACTGCTCGCGGCGGGCCACCTCACCGCGCAGGGTGTCGGCAAACCGGTCGGCCAGCGAACGCTTCTCGGCCATGTTGGAGATCACGGCGACGACCTGCGGGAAGTTGCGGAAGATGTCCGCGCCGGCCTCGCCCTTGAAGTCGGCGTAGATGACGATCAGCCGGTCGGCCGAGTGGGTCGTCAACAGCGACAACAGGATCGCCATCAGCGTCTGCGACTTGCCCGAGCCCGTCATGCCGATCATCAGGCCGTGCGGGCCCATACCGCCCTCGGCCTCGTCCTTGAGGTCGAAGATCAGTGGTTCGCCCGTCGCGGTCACCCCGATGGGCACCCGCAGTTCGTCGTCGCGGTTGCGCGGCGCCCACAGCGCCGCGACGTCAAGTGCCGACGCGTCCGGAATCCCCAGCAGCGTGGTGAACGCCGCGCCGCCGGTGGTCGCGGACCGGCCGTGGTCGGGGTTGGAGTCCCAGCGGGCCAGCCGGCGCGCGATGTGGCGTGCGTCGTCGGCGCCCAACCGGTCGGCGGCGTCGACGTACGGCGCCCAGCCGCCGTTCTGCCACCGCTGGATCCGGCCCGCGGCCACGCGCAGGACCGGCCGCTCGGGATCCGGGTACTGGTCGCGGTCGGGTTCCGCCGCGCTCCGGTGGATGACGGTCACCCCGGCCAGACCGCGGCCGACGAACTGGCCGGGATCGGCGTCGGGATCGTCGAGCACGACGAGCAGGTGCTTGGCCTGCGCGGGGCCGTCACCGGTGAACGCCGACCGCTCGGCCAGCACCGGCGCCAGCAGCGAGTGCAGCTCGGCCGGATCGGTCGCCAGGTACCGGGCGGGGCCCACCCCGTCGGCCTGACCCGGAACGTCGGTGTGCGGCAGCCATTTCAGCCACGACCACGCGTGGGACTCCAACCGCTGCCCGGCGAACGCGACACCGAGCACCGACGGGTCGTGCCAGGTGACGGCCTGGGCGATCCAGGCCCGCACAGCACCGGCCACCTCGGCCTGGTCACCGACGACGGTGATCCGCGCGATCCTGGTCAGCTCGATCCCGGCGGGCGCGGCGTGCACGGTGCGCTGGGTGTCGAGCAGGCTGCGGAGCGTGCTGTGGGACACCGGTTCCAGGTCGATCTCGTCGGCGGTGTCCTTGACGCGCAGCGTGGTGCCCAGCGGCTGGTCGTGCAGCCCGGCGCGCAGCACCAGGAAGTCGCTGTCGTGCGGGTCGCGTTCCCACTGGCGCCGGGTGCCCGGGATGCTCACCAGTGCAGCCGGTTCCGGGTGGGACCACTCCAGTGCGGCGCGCTGCTCGTCGGCGTGTGCGCGCACGTTGTCGCGCACCACCGACAGGTAGCGCAGATAGTCGGCGCGCTCGGCGTCGACCTCCTCGGTGCGCATCTTGTTGTCGGTACCGCGGTACAGCGCCGTGGCGGCGAGCAGCAGCACGAACGGGAAGAACAGCATGGTCGGCGAGATCATCCGCAGCCCGGTCGCGACGAGCGCGACGATCATCCCGACGATCAGGATCACGATCAGGTACGGCAGCGCGCGGCGCAGCAGCGACGGCGGGATCACCCGCGGCAGCTCCGGGGGCGGCTCGATGGTGATGGTGCCCTTCGGCACGGCCGGCGCGGGCACGCGCCTGCGGTGCTCGAAGATCAGCCTGCTCATGGTTTCTCCAACAGAGGGGTGGTCTGCAACCGGGCGGGTGCGGGCGCGGGCGCCAATGAATCGTGAGCCAGCAGTGCGTCGGTCCGCGACAGCGTCGGGCCCGCGGCGAACTGGGACAGCACCGACCACGGGATGGGCAACGGCGCGGTGGTGAGGCCGAGCGCGGCCACGGTGTCGGCGCCGTCGGCGCCGGCGTTCGTCTCGATGCCGTAGCGAACGCCGGTGTCTCCGACCCAGAACAGCGAGCCGCCGCTGTCGACGAACCAGCCGGTGCCCGGCGGCAGCGCGACCCGGTCGGCCCGCCGGGCGCGCCGGAGCTGACCAGCTCGACTGTGCGCACGCCGTCGGCGACCGGCAACACCGCGCCGGACCGCAGAGTCAGGGAACTATCCTGTGCGCCTTCGGGTTTGGCCCATTCGGCGCAGACGACCGGATCGGCCGCGAGGTCGACGAGGGTGACCCGTTCCGGCGGGTAGACCGCGGTGTCGACGCCGGTCGCCTCCGGGATCCTGGCCACCACATCGGCGTCCAGCCTCGGCGGCTGCGCCAGACCGTAGGAGTTCGAGTTGCGCAGCACCGCGGCCACCACCGGCGTGACCGGCTGCAGACCGTCGGCGAGCACGACGTAATGGCGGATCGCGTTGTCCGCGTCGTACGCGACGACGACGGCACCGACCGGAAGCGGTTCGGGCAGCGGTGCCTCCGACGGCATCCCGGCGCCGGCGACGGCCGGCGTGACCAGCGGCGGCGCCTCGGGGATCGCGTTGAACAGGCCATCCGCGATGGGTTGCGGCGCAGCGACATCCACGCCGATACCGAGGGCATCGGTGACCGCGCGGTCGGCCAGATCGATCGGGCTGCGCCTGCCGTCCCACAGCAGCCAGGTCCGGCCACCGTTCTCGGCGAGCACCGCGTGCCCGGCCGGCAGGACGGTGGCACGCTCGCCGCCGTCGACGGGCGGACCGGCGATCACGGTGACACCGGTGGTCGAACCCGTCGCCGCGTCGCACACCGTCCAGTACGCGTCGCGGGTCGTGTTGGCCACCATGCGTTCCGGCGCGCCGGGGATGCCGATCAGGTTCCCGCGGGGGAACTGGTCGAGCTCGCTGCTCTTGACCATCGCCGGGTTGTCGGGCCGACCGGTGATCAGGCGGGCCGAGGCGAGGTTCAGCACCGGGTGCAGCTGCTCCCCCAGCCTGACATAGAGCGCCGCGGTGTCGCGGTCGGCGAGCACGGCGTCGGTGCCCGCGGACCCGGAGGGCCGGATCAACGAGAACAGGAAGCAGCCGATCAATCCGGTGACCAGGACCAGTGCGCCGACGAGCACCGAGCGCGACTGGGTGCGCAGCGGGTCGACCAGCATCCGGGTGTCGTGCAGGGCGACCCCGGAAGCGATGCGGCGCATCACGAATCGCCAACCGGTGACCTGGTGACGGGTGACGAATCCGCGGCGGTAGGTGACCCGCTGCGGGTTCTCGTTGGTCGGCGTGCGGGAGGTGAACGACCGCCGCTCTTCCTCGGGGGTGCTCACTGCTGTTCCGGAAGTTGTTGCGGCATGGACAGGCCGAGGCCGCGCAGCAGCGGACCGGCCGAGTGGGCCACGTCGGTGGCGGTGATCGTCATCAGCTCGTCGTCGGTGAAGTCGTCCGAGTCCGAGTGGTCGAGCCGGTATTCGCGCTCCTCCTCGGAACGTTCGACGAGGTTACGCACGAAGCGGCCGTTACCCGCGATGTCGAGGCTGCGCCGGTCCACCCCGTTGGCGTCGGGGGTGGTGGCCTGCGCCAGGTATTCGAACAACCGCTCCATGTCTGCGCGGGCGGCGTCTTCGAAGCGGGAGTCCCGCTTCTCGGCCATGCGTGTGGCGATCTCGACGAGCTCCTTGCCTGAGTACGACGGGAAGTCGATGCTTCTGGTGAATCGGGACCGCAGACCCTCGTTGCTGTCGAGGAACGTGTCGAGGTCCTTGCGGTACCCGGCGACGATGACGACCAGCCGGTCACGGTCGTTCTCCATCCGGGCCAGCAGCGTGTCGATGGCCACCAACCCGAAATCGTTCTTGGCGCCGGTGGAGACCAGCGCGTAGGCCTCGTCGAGGAACAGCACCCCGTCGAGTGCGCTGTCGATGATCGCGTTCGTCTTGGCCTCGGTCTCGCCGATGTGCTGGCCGATCAGGTCGGCGCGGTGCACCTCGCGCACCGTCTCCTTCTTCAAAAGGCCGAGCCCGCAGTAGATCTTGGCGACTACGCGGGCGATCGTGGTCTTGCCGGTGCCGGGCGGGCCCGCGAAGACCAGATGGTTGGTGCGCTGGGCGACGGCCAGACCGCGCTCCTGACGCCGGATCGACATCGCCACAGAGCTTTTCAGGCGGGCCACCTGGTACTTGACCTCGTCGAGGCCGATGAACTCGGCCAGTTCGGCCTCGGCCTCGATCAGCAGGTGCGCCTTGCGGTCCTTGGCGCCCGGGTCGACGAAGTCGGCTTCGCCGGGCTCGGTCGCCGGGTCCCACGGGTTGCTGCGCGCCTCGATGCGGGCAGCGCTGGTGGTCGGGATGCCGAAGGTATTGTCCGACAACGCCTCTTCGATCTGCGCATTCTCCGGGTTGGCCGCGTAGAGCTCCTGGAGCAGCTCGTGGGCCTCGTCGTCCTCGCCCTGGGCGCGCAGCGACAACGCCTTGATCAGCGCGCCGTCCACCGCCGCGACGGCGACGGGGCCTTCGGGCCGCTCCAGGTGTGACAGTGCGGGGGCGAACATCCCCAGCCGGGCCAGCGCGGTGCCGAGCGCGACCCGGGCGGCGTGCGCGGTGGTGTCGTCCAGGGCCGGGTCGGCCACCAGCGGGGTCAGCATCCGCACCACGTCGGACCACCGGCCCGCCCGGTGGTGCAGCACCGCGCGCACCCACCGTGCCTCCAGCCAGTCGGGCCGCCGTTCGAGAAGCCGACCGACGAGTTCGTCAGCCTCCTCGTACCGGTCGGCGTCGCAGAGGCGCACGGCGTAGGCCAGGGCGAAGTCGTCGCGGGTGGCCGCGCGGAACCGCAGGTACAGCCCGCTGCCGTAGCCGAATCCGAGCGCACCCGGCTCGAGCTGGATCGCGCGCTGGAGGGCTCCGGCCGTCGCCGACGTCTGCCACACCGCCTCGATGACATGCGGGGAGTCGTCACCGGCGGCGGCGAGCCCGGCCCATGCGTCGCACTGGTCGTGCGCGATGCGCGTCAGCGCCGCGAAGCCGTTCCTGGCCGCTGCCTGGTCCGCGGGTCGCCGCCGGTCGTGCACGGACAACCCCAGCGCGCGGCAGCAGGTGGCGAACCGGCTGACCACATCCGGATCGACGCGGGGCGGTCCGGCCGACGCCGCGATCGTGTCACTCCCAAAATCCATGAGCTTTTCGCGGTGCCGGACCCCGGCACCACCGGACCCCGACCCCCGCATCTCCTTGCGACGACTTATGTATGGCTAAGCTAACTTTGCTGAAGTTAGCATTGCATGGCCTAAGTGTCGAGACGCACGGGGCAGGGCGGGAACGGGAGCCGGGCCACCGCTGAGATCAGACCAGCGGACGCCCAGTCCGGATCCGCCAGTCGAGGTCCCTGAGCAGGACGTTGAACGGAAATTCCCGCACGATCCTGGGCGAGACCCGGTTGACCGCGCCCAGCGTGGTCATCAGCCGGTCGAACCGGCGTTGCCGCTGTGCGTCCCACGGCAGCCGCATCTCGTCGCGGAAGCGCTGCGGCAGGAAGCCGGTGGTGATCAGCAGCGCCATCTTCTCGGCCTGCCGCTGCAGTGGACCGGGCAGCGTCAGCCCGCGCAGCCGGGTCGCCGCGATCGGCAGCAGGAACTCCCGCACGGTGTCGTCGATGTGCACCTCGTCGAGGGACTTCTGCCAGTACCGGTCGAACGCGGCCCGGTCCGCGGGCCACATGTCCTCGGGCACCTGCAGCATCGTCGCCAGCGCCCGGCCCTTCAGGTACAGCCGGTCGGCGGCCTCATCATCGAGTTCACCGTCGAACAACCGGTGTACGTCGAGCACGCCCTTGTAGAGGCACGCACCGACCCACAACTGCAGTTCCTTGTCGAAGGCGTGGTACTTCACCGGGCTCTCGTCGGTGGAGAACACCTGCGCGTGCGCCCCATTGACCGCGCGCCGGAAGGCGGCCTGTTGCTCGGCCGTGCCGCTGGTGGACACCGCGAGGTAGGTGAAGGTGGTGCGGGCCCGCTTGACCGGGTGGCGGTCGATCCGGCCGCTCTCCACCCGGCTCTCCGCCACGCCGTAGCCGACCCCCGGGCGGGCGAGCTGCATGATCACGTTCGCCGGCCCGGCCAGCAGCCCCAGGCCGAGCACGCCGTCGACGCGGGCCGCGCGGCCGCCGTGGCCCACCGGGCCCGTCGAGAGGTTCACCGGGCGTTCGACCACCGGCACCTGCGCGCCGACCGATTCGTCCAGGGTCACGGGAACACTCCTCTCGGCGGCGCCGGACGCAAATGTGCGAACGCCAGTTTCCAGATATTGCCGCGTCGCCGCTGGGGGTGTCAAGATGGTCGCCATGGCCCAGGTTCGCCCGTACCGCGGCGTGCAGGCCCCGCAGCGGGTCGCCGAGCGCAGGCGCCGGTTCCTGGAGGCCGGACTGGACCTGCTGGGCGGCCGGTCGGCGCCGCCCGATCTGACGGTCCGCGCGATCTGCGCACAGGCCGGTCTGGCGGCGCGCTACTTCTACGAGAGCTTCACCGACAAGGACGCGTTCGTCGGCGCCGTGTTCGACTGGGTGGTCGCCGACATCGCGGCCACCACGCAGGCCGCCGTCGCGGCCGCTCCGGTACGCGAACAGAGCCGTCAGGGCATGGCCAACATCGTGCGCACCATCTCCGACGACGTCCGGGTGGGCCTGGCTGCTGTTCAGTGCACGGCTGGACAACCCGGTGGTAGTGCGCAAGCGGGCGGAGTCCGGCGCGTTGTTCGCGCTGCTGTCCGGCCAGCACGCGGGGACCAGGCTGCAACTGGAGCAGAACGAACGGATCAGGGCCGCGGCCCACTTCGCGGTCGGCGGGGTGGCGCAGACGCTGAGCGCCTGGCTGGCCGGCGACCTCGACTTCACCCCGGCCGAACTGGCGGGCCAACTCGGCGCGCTACTGGACCGGCTCGGCGATCCCGCGCTGTACCGCGACTAACCCGAGACCGGTACCCGCCGGTCGGCGGCGGTCTTGGGCACCGTCGTCGTGTCGGATTCGCCGAATTCCTTGGTCCAACAGGCGAACTCGAGGGTGATCCCGTCGGGGTCGAGGAAGTAGAAGGACCGCACGTACACCCCGGGATGCAGGGTCGCCGAGACCTGCATGTCACTCTCGTCGTGGTTGAGGACCGGGCCCACGCGGACCCCTTTGTCCTTGAGCCTGCGGCGGTATTCGTCGAACTTCTCGGCAGGCACGTGGAACGCCAGGTGGTTCATCGTGCTCACGGCGCTGACGATGTCACCGATACCCGGGATGGCCTCGGGCGAGGAGATGCCCGGCACCCGGTCCGGCGCGTCGGCGAACCAGAAGAACGCGACGCAGTCGCCGTTGCCGGCGTCGAAGAAGAAGTGCTGACCCATGCCGCCGGGCAGATCCAGCGACTTGACCAACGGCATCCCGAGCACACCGCTGTAGAAGTCGACGGTCTTGCGCATGTCCGAGCACACCAGGGCCACATGGTTGATACCGCCGAGTGCGAACTCGGTGTTCGTGTTGTCCGGCTTGATCACGATCGCGCCTTCCTGGTATCGCCGAGCGGGTGCGATTTCGGCGCGCGGGGTGCGAAACTGAATCTAACATCAGATTCAGTTCCAGATCAACGGCGAACAGGAGCGAAACGCGAGTGAGCGTCAGTCCCCGGGAGGAACTTCCGACGGTGCGCGGACGCCAGACCCAGGCCGCGATCGACGCGGCCGCGCGTGCGGTCGTCGCACGCAAGGGCATCCTGGCCACCACGATCGCCGACATCGCCGGCGAGGCCGGCCGCTCCACCGCGTCGTTCTACAACTATTACGACTCCAAGGAGGCGATGGTCCGGGAGTGGGCGGTGCGCTTCCGCGACGAAGCCCGCACCCGCGCACTGGCCGCCGCGCGGCCGGACGTGACCGACCACGAGCTCTGCCACCGGGCCGCGGCCGCCCACTGGGACACCTACCGCCACCGGCTGGCCGAGATCATCGCGGTCAGCCAGTTGGCCATGGTCAGCGACGACTTCGCCGGATACTGGAACGAGATCTGCTCGCTGCCGATCGCATTGGTCACCTCGATGGTGAAAGACGCGCAGCGGCAGGGCTTCTGCCAGGGCGACGATCCCCGGCTGATCGCGGTGGCGCTGGTCTCGATGCTCAACCAGTTCTGCTACCAACAGCTCTCGGGCGTCAACGGCGGCAACGAGGCCGACGACGCGGCCTGCGTGAAGACGCTGGCAGACATCTTCTACCGCACCATCTACCACCCGGAGACGCGCACGCCATGAGCCAGCCAGCCGACACCCAGACACCCGGCGTCACCCGGGAATTCATCGGCCTCGACTCGCCGACCGCACGGCGGGCCGGGGGCGGGCACCCGTGTCAGGGGCTCTACCACCGCGCCGCCGGTCACACCCCGAAGGTGGCGATGATCGCCACGCACTACCAGATCGACTTCTCAGAGCATTATCTCGCCGACTACATGGCCGCCCGGGGAATCGGCTTCCTGGGCTGGAACACCCGGTTCCGGGGATTCGAGAGCAGCTTCCTGCTCGACCACGCGCTGGTCGACATCGGCGTCGGCGTGCGCTGGCTACGCGAGGTCCAGGGTGTGGAAACCGTGATCCTGCTCGGCAATTCCGGCGGCGGGTCGTTGATGGCGGCCTATCAGGCCAACGCCGTCGGACTCGACGACCTGCCACCGGCCGACGGCTACGTCGCCAGCGCCGCCCACCCCGGCCGCCCGGACGTGCTGACCGCGTGGATGGACGCATCCGTCGTCGACGAGAACGACGCGGTCGCAACCGATTCCGATCTCGACCTGTTCAACGACCGGAACGGTCCGCCGTACAGCCCGGACTTTGTCGCGCGGTACCGGGCCGCCCAGATCGCCCGCAACGACGCCATCACCGACTGGGCCGAGGCCGAGCTGCTCCGGGTCCGCGCGGCCGGATTCTCCGACCGTCCCTTCACAGTGATGCGCACCTGGGCCGACCCACGCATGGTGGATCCCAGCCTGGAACCGACCAAGCGGACCGCCAACTCGTGCTACGCGGGCGTGCCCGCCAAGGCGAACCGGTCCACCCGCGGGATCGCGGCCGCCTGCACGCTGCGCAACTGGCTCGGCATGTGGAGCCTGCGGCACGCGCAGACCCGCGCCGAACCGCACCTGGCGCGGATCACGAGCCCCGCGTTGGTGATCAACGCCGAACAGGACACCGGCGTCTACCCCTCCGACGCCCAGCGGATCCACGACGCGCTCGGCAGCGCCGACAAGGAGATGTGCTCGGTCGACACCGACCACTATTTCACGACGCCGGGCGCGCGCGACGAGAAGGCCGATACCATCGCCGCGTGGATCGCACGCCGATGGTGAGGGTGCTGGCGCATTTCGTTCCCGCCGGACCCGACAGCAAGGTCGCCGAATTCCTTGCTTCGCACGATGGTTGGCTGGATGTCCGGTTCTGCGCCGAGGACGACGACGACACGTTCTACCGGGAGCTGCCCGAAGCCGAGGTGATCTGGCACGTGCTGCGCCCGCTGTCCGGCGAGGATCTGGCCAAGGCACCCCGGCTGCGGCTGGTGCACAAGCTCGGCGCGGGCGTCAACACCATCGATGTCGACGCCGCGACGGCCCGCGGCGTGGCGGTCGCCAACATGCCGGGGGCGAACGCGCCGTCGGTCGCCGAGGGCACGCTGCTGCTGATGCTGGCCGCGCTGCGCAGGCTTCCCGAACTCGACCGGGCCACCCGGGCCGGCCGGGGTTGGCCGTCGGATCCGTCGCTGGGCGAGACCGTCCGCGACATCGCGAGCTGCACCGTCGGGTTGGTCGGCTACGGCAACATCGCCAAACAGGTCGAGCACATCCTGCTGGCGATGGGCGCCGAGGTGCTCCACACCAGCACCCGCGACGACGGCACACCCGGCTGGCGCACCCTGCCGGACCTGTTGGCCCACAGCGACATCGTCTCGCTGCACCTTCCGCTCACCGACGCCACCGCAGGTCTGCTCGGCCGCGACGCACTGGCCCGGATGAAGGACGACGCGGTGCTGGTGAACACCTCGCGCGGCCCGATCGTCGACGAGGCGGCGCTGGTCGACGCGCTGCACGGCGGCACGCTGGCCGCGGCCGGCCTGGACGTGTTCGCCGTGGAACCGGTGCCTGCGGACAACCCGCTGCTGGCCCTGCCCAACGTGGTGCTGACCCCGCACGTGACCTGGTACACCGCCGACACCATGCGTCGTTACCTCGAGTTCGCGGTGGACAACTGCGAACGATTACGTGACGGGCGCCACCTCGCCAACGTGGTGAACCAGGTCGCCGGGTAACCTCGACCCAACCAACCGGTTGGGACCAGTCACGACGACGTGAAGAGGTGCAGCTATGCCCATCGCGATCCTGGAAGAGCACAACGACCTGGCCGATTCGGTGCGGTCCTTCGTCGAACGGGTCGCCCCGTCCGAGGTCTTGCACGAGGCCCTGGAGAGCCCGATCCCCAACCCGCCGCCGTACTGGAAGTCCGCGGCCGAGCAGGGCCTGCAGGGCGTGCACCTGGCCGAGTCGGTCGGCGGACAGGGCTTCGGCATCCTCGAACTGGCGGTCGTCATCGCCGAATTCGGTTACGGCGCGGTGCCGGGTCCGTTCGTCCCGTCCGCGATCGCCAGTGCGCTGATCGCCGCCGACAACCCCGACGCCGCGGTACTCGGCGACCTCGCCTCCGGTGAGGTCATCGCCGCGTACGCACTCGACTCCGGCCTGACCGCGACGCGGCAGGGCAACAGCCTGGTGATCCGTGGCGAGGCCCGCGCGGTGCCCGCCGCCGCGCAGGCGTCGCTGCTGGTGCTGCCCGTAGCGATCGAGTCCGGCGAGGAATGGGTGGTGCTCGACGCCGCAGCACTGGAGATCGAGCCGGTGCCCAGCGTCGACCCGCTGCGCCCGGTCGCCCACGTGCGGGCCAACGCCGTCGAGGTCGGCGACGATCGGGTGCTGGCCACTCTGAGCCGCGGCCACGCCCGCGCGCTGATGTCGACCCTGCTGTCCGCCGAGGCGATCGGCGTCGCGCGCTGGGCCACCGACACCGCGTCGGAGTACGCGAAGATCCGCGAGCAGTTCGGCCGGCCGATCGGCCAGTTCCAGGCCATCAAGCACAAGTGCGCGGGCATGATCGCCGAGACCGAGCGGGCCACCGCCGCGGTCTGGGACGCCGCCCGGGCCATCGACGAGGCCGACGGAGCCGACGAAAAAACAGACACCGCATACGAATTCGCCGCCGCAGTGGCCGCCACGCTGGCACCGGCGGCCGCGCAGCACTGCGCCCAGGACTGCATCCAGGTGCACGGCGGCATCGGCTTCACCTGGGAGCACGACACCAACGTCTACTACCGCCGCGCCCTGGTGCTGGCGGCCTCGTTCGGTCGCGCCTCGGACTACCCGCAGCGGGTGGTCGACCTCGCGACCAGCACCGGCATGCGGGCATTGAACATCGACCTCGACCCCGACACCGAGAAGCTGCGCGACGAGATCCGCGCGGAAGTGGCTGCGCTGAAAGAGATTCCACGCGAGAAGCGCAACACCGCGATCGCCGAGGGCGGCTGGGTGCAGCCCCACCTGCCGCTGCCCTGGGGCCGCGCGGCCAGCCCGATCGAGCAGATCATCATCGCCCAGGAGTTCGCGACGGGCCGGGTCAAGCGGCCCCAGATGGGCATCGCCGCGTGGATCATCCCGTCGATCGTCGCGTTCGGCACCGACGCGCAGCAGCAGCGCTTCCTGCCGCCGACGTTCCGCGGCGAGATGATCTGGTGCCAGCTGTTCTCCGAGCCCGGCGCCGGTTCCGACCTGGCCAGCCTGACCACCAAGGCCACCAAGGTCGACGGTGGCTGGCGCATCACCGGCCAGAAGATCTGGACCACCGGCGCGCAGTTCTCCCAGTGGGGCGCGCTGCTGGCCCGCACCGACCCGAGCGCCCCGAAACACGCCGGGATCACCTACTTCCTGCTCGACATGGAGAGCGAAGGGGTCGAGGTCAAACCGCTGCGCGAGCTGACCGGCAACGCGATGTTCAACACCGTGTTCATCGACGACGTCTTCGTCCCCGACGACATGGTGCTCGGTGAGGTCAACCGCGGCTGGGAGGTCAGCCGCAACACGCTGACCAACGAGCGGGTGTCCATCGGTAGCAGCGAGCCGCCGTTCCTGCCGAGCCTGGACAAGTTCGTCGAGTTCGTCGCCGAGGGGCAGTTCGACCAGATCGCGCAGAACCACGCCGGGATCCTGATCGCCGAAGGCCACGCGGCCAAGATCCTCAACATGCGCTCGACGCTGCTGACGCTGGCCGGCGGCGATCCGATGCCCGCCGCGGCGATCTCCAAGCTGCTGTCGATGAAGACGGGGCAGGGCTACGCCGAGTTCGCGGTGTCCTCGTTCGGCACCGACGCCGTCGTCGGCGATCTCGGGCAGGTCACCGGGCGCTGGGCCGAGTACCTTCTGGCCAGCCGAGCGACCACGATCTACGGCGGCACCTCCGAGGTGCAGCTGAACATCATCGCCGAACGTCTGCTGGGCCTGCCGCGCGATCCGTAGCCCGCCCGGTGTTTCGGGAGAACTCGTGCGGGGCAATCCCATCGCGCGCAGCCCGCGCAGCGGAGATCCCGCATGGGATCACAGCGGAAAGAGACCCCATGGCACTCGACGACGATGACATGACCACCACGCCCGGCGGCGGCGGCGAAGGCACGGCCGACGGCGGAAGCAACCCCGAGGGACACGACGGCGGCGCCGACGGCACCGCTGACGGCGAGGGCACCGCCGACGGCGGCAGCAACCCCGAAGGACACGACGGCGGCGCCGACGGCACCGCCTGAGCCGCTGCTGTGCTCAGCCGTTGCATCGGCATCGCCCCTGATGCCTTCGCCGCCGGATACTGGGGGCGCAAGCCGCTGCTGAGCCCGGCGAAGACGCTGCCCCGCGACTTCGGTGACCTGCTCTCTCCGGAGACGGTGGACGAGTTGATCGCCGAGCGCGGGGTGCGCGCGCCGTTCATCCGGCTCGCCAAGGAGGGCCAGGTCCTGCCCAAGGACTCCTACCTCGGCCCCGCCGGCTTCGGCGCGGAGATCACCGACCAGGTGGACGCGGCGAAGGTGCTGACCGAACTGGGTTCGGGCGCCACGATCGTGCTGCAGGGGCTGCACCGGCTGTGGCCGCCGCTGATCGAGTTCGTCCGGCAGGCCGTGGCCGATATCGGGCACCCGGTGCAGGCCAACGCCTACATCACCCCACCGGACAATCGCGGCTTCGACTTCCACTACGACGTCCACGACGTGTTCGTCCTGCAGGTGTCGGGTCGCAAGCGCTGGGTCGTGCACGCACCGGTGCACCTGCACCCGCTGCCGGACCAGCCGTGGACAGAGCACCGCGCCCGCATCGAAGAACGCGTCACCGCCGAGCCGGTGATCGACACCGTGCTCGCCGACGGCGACGCGCTCTACCTACCGCGCGGGTGGGTGCACGCCGCGCAGGCACTCGACACGACCTCGATCCACCTGACGATCGGCGTGTCGGCGACGACGGGGTTCGATGTCGCGCGCGCCGTCCTCGACGAACTCAGCCGCTCCGACGAGTTCCGGGCCCCGCTGCCGCTGGGCATCGACCCTGTCGACGGCAACGCGATGGCCGCGACCGCGGCCAAGGTGATCGCGCAGATCGTCACCCATCTGCGCGACGACGCGACGGCGCTCAGCACCGCCGCCGCCGACCGGCTGACCGCCCGGCACGGATCGCGGACCCGGCCCGAGGCCGTCCGACCGCTGCAGACGCTGCGGGCGGTCGAACACGCCGACACGGTGCCGGTGCGGTGCCGCGGCGGTCTGTGCGCGACCGTGCAGCACGGCGCAGACGGGCGGGTGTCGATCCGGCTGGCGGACAAGACGATCACCTTCCCCGCGCTGTGCGCGCCTGCGCTGGACGAGATCCTCCGCGGCGGCGTCACCGACGCGGGCTCACTGCCGGGCCTGGACCGCACGGACGGCACCGTGCTGGTGCGCCGGCTGCTGCGCGAAGGCGTGGTGGTGCCGACGTGACATCCGGGACACGCCCGCCGTGCAGCGACCAGTCGCTGACCCGCGGCGAACCGATGTACGGCACCGCGTCGGCAGGCTCGAGGTGGTTGCTGCTGGAACTGGAGGGCGGCTGGGGCCCGTCGGCCTTCCTCGAATCTCCGGGTTGCCTCGACGCCGGCCTCGGCCGAGCGATCGTGCGTCGCGCCGAGTCCGCCGGGATGCGGATCGCGGCGATCCGCCGGCCCGGCCGTCGCACGGAGACGCCCCGCTGGCGGTGGTTCGTGGCCAGATCGGAGGTGGGCAGGCCTGCGCTGCGCCACGGCGAGGTCGACAGTGCACGTGACTACCTCGACATCGACCTCGACGGGGCCGACGGCGCCGACACCGACGGCCCACTGGTGGCCGTCTGCGCCCACGGCAGGCACGACCAGTGCTGCGCGGTGCGCGGACGCGCCGCAGCGGCCGCCATCGCCGCCCAGTTTCCCGAAAGCACCTGGGAGTGTTCACATCTGGGCGGTGACCGGTTCGCCGCGACAATGCTGATCCTGCCCGAAGGGCTCTGCTACGGACGCGTCGACCACACCGACGCCGCCGGGCTGGTCCGGTTGTATCTCGACGGCAGACTCGACGACCGGTTCCTGCGCGGCCGGACCGCGCTGCCCCACGCCGTCCAGGCCGCACAGCATTTCGCGCGCGAGACCCTCGGCGAGGACCGCATCGACGCGCTGCCCCCGGTGGCCGTCGAACCCGTCGACGGCGCGATCGAGGTGGTGCTGGCCACCGAGAGCGGTACGGTCACCGTGCTTCTGGACGTGGCGATGTCCGAACCGCTGTTCTCCCAGTGCCGCGCGACCACCGCGGGCCCGGTCCGCACGTTCGGGCTGCGGTCGATCAGCAGCTGACGGTTTGCCCGGCGCGCGTGCGGGAACCCCACCCGCGATGTCGAATGATCGTGATTTCGTCGAGAAACGGTTCAACCGGCCCGGCGAGTACCGGGCCGCGGTCACCTACGCCCTCGTGGTCGTGGTGCTGGCAGCGATTGCGTTCGCCGTCTACGCATTCGGCGATCGGAGCTCGGTGTTCAGTGCGTCGCTGGTGCCGGCGTTCCTGTTCGCCGGCGGCGTCGGCGCGCTGGTGCGCACCTACCGGCAGTGGAAGGCGGGCAGCGGCTGGACCGCGTGGCAGGGCGCCGGCTGGTTCCTGCTGCTGCTGATGCTGCTCACTCTGGCCGTCCCTGGGTCGGCCGCGTTCTCCGAGTGAGCGTCAGGACAGGATCGCGTCGACGTAGCCGCCGTCCACCCGCAGCGCGCCGCCGGTCGTCGCCGACGCCAGCGGTGAGTCCACCAGCTGGTAGACGAAGTCCTCCACCCCGGCGGCGTGCGTGGGTCCGGCGATGACGGAGTTCACCGTGACCCCGGTGCCGGGCAGATAGAGCCGGATCAGTCGGGCCGCGGCCAGCACGTTCACCTCGAAGAAGTTGCGCCACAGCTCGTCGGTGATCTCGCCGGCCGGTACCGCGCCGAAGATCCCCAGGTTGTTCACCAGGATGTCGACCTGCGGCAGCGCCTCCACCAGTGTCTGCGCGCCGTCGGCGTCGGCCAGTGACCGGGCGATGGCCAGCCCGATGCCCTGGGTCGAGCCGGTGACGAGTGCGGTCTTACCTGTCAGATCGATGTTCACGCTCGGGTAGACGGCGGCGGTCGAAGGACCATTCCCTCGGCCACCCGCCGAATCTGAAGTTGTTGTCGAGAAGCCAGCCGATCGTCGGCATCTTCTTCAGACTCGCGATGCGAACAGTTCAGGAGCCGGGCTAGTCGATAGCGAGCTCGCGCAGCTCACGCTTGAGGATCTTGCCCGTCGGGTTGCGGGGCAGCTCGTCGAGGAAGACCACCTCGCGCGGGACCTTGTAGCGGGCCAGGTTCTCGCGGACGTAGGACTTGATCGCGTCCTCGTCGACCGTCGCGCCCTCGGCCTTGACCACGAAGCAGCGCAGCCGGTGGCCCCACTCCTTGTCCTCGACCCCGATCGCGGTGGCCTCCACCACCTCGGGGTGGCCGCTGACGAGATCCTCGATCTCGGCGGGGAACACGTTCTCGCCGCCGGAGACGATCATCTCGTCGTCACGGCCGCTGACGTAGAGCAGGTCATTCTCGTCGAAGTAGCCCACGTCGCCCGAGGACAGCAGCCCGTCGATGATCTGCTTGCCGCCACCGCCGGTGTAGCCCTGGAACGGGAAGAAGTTGCCGACGAAGATCCGGCCCACCTCCCCGCGCGGCACGTCGTTGCCGTTGTCGTCGAGGATCCGGACCTTCATCCCCTTGACGACCGGCCCGACCGTGGCCGGGTTGATCGAAAGGTGTTGCGGCCCGGCGATGGTCGCGAAGGCGACCTCGGTGGAGCCGTAGAGGTTGTAGATGATCGGGCCGAGTTCCTTGAGCGCCCTGCCTGCCAGCTCGGCACCCAGCTGGGAACCGGAGACGAACACGATCCGCAGCGACGACAGGTCGGGCTTCGGCGAGGACTTGTCCAGCTTGTCGAGCATCCGCGACAACATCACCGGCACCACGACGATCGCGGTGACCCGGTACTTCTCGATGTCGGCGAGCACGGTGGCCGGCTTGAACCGGCGGCGCAGCACCAGCGTCGAGCCCAACATCATCGCGATCGTCGAGTGCAGGAACCCGAGCGCGTGGAACATCGGCGCCGGCAAGGACGTGATCTCCTGGCCCTTGAACGGCACCGCCGACAGCACGCCGCCGATCGGGGCCAGTGACGGCGGGGCGCTGCGGTTGGCGCCCTTCGGTGTCCCGGTGGTGCCGCTGGTCAGGATGATGATCGACGAATGCTGGGTGACCTTCGGCGGCGGGTTCGAGCTGGTGCGCGCGATCAGTTCCTCGAGGGTCTCGTCGGTGCTTTCCGAAGGTTCAGGCTTGTCCGGGTTCACCCCGAGCGAGCGCAGTTTGCCCAGTTCCGGGTCGGCCGCGGCGACGGCGGCGGTGTATTCGTCGTCGTAGATGACCAGCTTGGCGCCCTCGCGTTCGGACACCTCCTTGATCTGCGGGCCGGAGAACTCACTGTTGAGCAGGATGATGCGGCCGCCCGTCTTCGCTGTGGCATACACCGAGACGAGGAACCAGCGGTGGTTGCGGGCCAGGATCGCCACGCCGTCGCCGCCCTTGACGCCCTTGGCCAGCAGTCCGTTGGCCACCGCGTTGGCCGCGTCGTCGAGTTCCTTGAACGTCATCTCGCCGAAGTCGTCGATGATCGCCGTGCGGTTCGGGTAACGACGTGCGTTGAGCGCCGGGATCATTCCGAACTCACCCCAGCGCCGCATGTCGGCCACCAGCGCGGCGACGTCCTGCGGCGGCTCCAGCTTCAGCGCTCCGGCCTCGAACATCTTGCGCGCATAGTGCAGCTCGGCGGAACCCCGGTCGAGATACTTGCCGACGGTCTGCTGGACCCTGGCGGCGGCCTGCAACGGAAGTTCGCTGAATCTGGACATGCGTCAACCATATGTGACGCCCGTCGCATCGCGGTTTGGAACCTACGATGGAGAGATGGCCACCCGCGACTGGTTCGAGATCGCCGGTGAGCAGGTCCCGATCAGCCATCCCGACAAGGTGGTGTTCGCCGACCTCGGGCTGACCAAGCTCGACCTGATGCACTACTACGCCGCGGTGGCCGACGGCGCACTGCGCGGTGTGCGCGACCGGCCGATGATCCTGAAGCGCTTCGTCAAGGGCATCGAGCAGGAGGCCGTGTTCCAGAAGCGCGCCCCCGAGAAGCGACCGGACTTCGTCGACGTCGCAGAGCTGAAGTACGCCTCGGGGACGTCGGCCAAGGAGGCGGTGCTGCACGATCCGGCCGGGCTGATCTGGGCGGTGAACCTCGGCTGTGTCGACCTGAACCCGCACCCGGTGCGGGCCGACGACCTCGAGCATCCCGACGAGTTGCGCGTCGACCTCGACCCGATGCCCGGCGTCGGCTGGCGCCAGATCCTCGACGTCGCGTTCGTCGCCCGCGAGGTGTTGGAGGACCACGGGTTGGCGGCGTGGCCCAAGACGTCGGGTTCGCGCGGCTTCCACATCTACGCGCGCATCCACCGCGACTGGCCGTTCAAGCTGGTCCGGCTCGCCGCCGAGGCGGTGGCCCGCGAGGTGGAGCGGCGGGCACCGGAATCGGCGACCGCCCGGTGGTGGAAGGAGGAACGCCACGGCGTGTTCGTCGACTTCAACCAGAACGCCAAGGACCGTACCGTCGCGTCGGCGTACTCGGTGCGCGCGACCCCGGACGCGCGGGTGTCCACGCCGCTGTCCTGGGACGAGGTCGCCGGCTGCAAGCCCGAGGAGTTCACGGTGCACACGGTGCCGCGGCGGTTCGCCGAACGCGGGGACCCGTGGGAGGGCATGGACGACGCCGCGGGCAGCCTGCAGGCGCTGCTCGACCTCGCCGACCGGCTGGGGCCTGCCGAGAAGGCGCCCAAAGGCGCCCGCAAATCCGCCGACGGCCGCCGGGTCTCGACGATGCCGCTGATCGAGATCGCCCGGACCAAGACCCGGGACGAGGCGATGGCCGCTCTGCGGCAGTGGCGCGAGAAGTATCCCGCCGCGGCCGAAAAGCTGAAGCCCACAGATGTTCTCGTCGACGGCATGCGCGGGCCCAGCTCGATCTGGTACCGGATCAGGATCAACCTCCAGCACGTCGCCGAGGACGCACGGCCCGCACAGGAGGAGCTGCTGGCCGACTACGACCCGTGGGTCAACTACACCGGATCCCAGCAGTTGCGGCGGTGAATGTTACCGGCGAGTTTGCTATGAGCGCCGCGCAGAGTTCTTACCGAAGTATTAGTAGATACACCCAGCGGCCTTAGATTGGCTCATTACCTTGATCTACATAGCGCCACACCGGCGCCTGTGTCACCACTGGATCGAGGGAGGCTGCGATGTACGGCAATCCGACGTTTCACTGCGATGGCGCAGGTATTCGGGCACACTGCCGCCAATTGGCCACCGTCGTGACGATCTCCGGTCGTCTCGACGAAGGCAATGTGGGGCCCGCCAGCGAGTACACCGACCGTTTCATCCTCGCCGAGAAGCCGTTCGTGCTCGACCTCAGCGGGGTTGAATCCTTTACCCGCGAAGCGGTTTCGCTTCTGTTTGCGGTCGACGACGTGTGCACCTCCGCCGGCGTCGAGTGGTCGATGATCGCCAGCCGCGCGGTCGAGCAGACCCTCCGCGAGGCCGGCATCGATTTCCCTGCTGCGGGCTCGGTGCCCGAGGCGCTCAACGACTTCGCCGACGCTGCTGTCGCGCGCCGTCAACTCCTCCCCCTGCTCACCAAGACTGCGTAAGGATCACTGTGTTACTTGATGTTCGGTGGCTCCGCTACCTGCTCCAGCGTCGTCACAGGTCGCACTTCGGCCGGCTCGCGCTGCCCCAGGCCTGACCCTTCCCGCTTCCCGACCCACGAGTTGGTGGTCTACGGCTGCACGCCCTGATTTAGTGTGCAGCTATGGGCACTGATGCCGACCGGGTCGCCGAGACCGCCCGCCGGGTGGTCGACGAACACGACCCCAAGACCGTTCCTGTCCAGGAGTTTCTCGGCGCCTGTTTCGACGCCGGGCTGTCCTGGGTGCATTTCCCCGAGGGTTTCGGCGGGCTCGGCCTGTCGCGTGGCCTGCAAGCCGTCGCCGACCGGATCCTGCAGGGCGCCGGTGGCCCGGTGCCGCTGGGCCTGAACCCGATGGGCTACGGCATGGCCGCGCCGACCGTGCGCGAGCACGCCCAGACCGACGAGGTCCGCCGGCGGCTGTTGCGGCCGCTGGCCACCACCGAGGAGATCTGGTGCCAGCTGTTCTCCGAGCCCGGCGCGGGTTCGGACCTCGCGGGGCTGGCCACCTCCGCGGTGCTCGACGGCGACACCTGGGTGGTCAACGGCCAGAAGGTGTGGACCAGCCTCGCGCACCGCGCCAGGTGGGGCCTGCTGCTCGCCCGCACCAACCCTGACGTCCCCAAACACAAAGGTTTGACGTACTTCGTCGTCGACATGCACGACACCGGCGTCCAGACCCGGCCGCTGCGCCAACTCACCGGACACGCGGAGTTCAACGAGGTCTATCTGACCGACGCCCGCATCCCGGACGCGTACCGCCTCGGTGAGGTCGGCGACGGGTGGCGGGTCGCGATGACCACGCTGATGAACGAGCGCAGCGCGCTGGGCGGCAGCGGCAACCGGCGCGGGGCGGGCACCATCTCCGACGCGGTCGCGTTGTGGGCGTCCCGTCCCGACCTGCACACCCCGGTGCTGCGGGACCGGCTGACCAGCCTGTGGCTGCGCTCGGAAGCGCAACGGCTCACCTCCGAGCGGTCACGGGCGGCGGCGAGCGTCGGCGGCCCCGGCCCGGAGGCCTCCGTCGGCAAACTCGTCGGTGCCGAACTCAACCAGCACATCTACGAGTTCTGCATGGACCTGCTGGGCGCCGAGGGGATCCTCTACGACGGATACTCACTGGACGACGGGGATCCCGACGATTGGCGCGGGCCGATTCAGCAGCGGTTCCTGCGCAGCCGCGCCAACACGATCGAGGGCGGCACCTCCGAAGTGATGCGCAACATCCTGGCCGAGCGGGTGCTGGGTCTGCCGGGGGATCTGCGAGCGGACGCGGGGATGCCGTGGAAGGAGGTGCCGCGTGGCTGAGTTCGTGGCTGACCCACAGGGGCGCGAGTTCGTCTTCACCGAGGAGCAGGGCCAGTTGCGTGCCGCGGTGCGCAAGTTCTGCGCCGACCACAGCGATGAGGGCGCGGTGCGCGGTGCGATGGTCGCCGACCCGCCCTACGACGCGAAGACGTGGGGCCGGTTGGGTGCCGAGCTGGGCGTGCTGGGGTTGTCGGTGCCCGAATCGGCCGGCGGTGTCGGCGGCACGCTGGTCGACCAGGCGGTCGCGGTCGAGCAGCTCGGCGCCGCGCTGGCGTGCGGTCCGCTCTTCGGCACCGTCTACCTGGCGATCCCGGCGCTGGTCGCGGCGTCCGACCCGACAGGGCTACTGACCGACCTGGTCGAGGGCGCGCGCACCGCGGCGTTCGCCGTGCCCGACGACGCGGCCGCGTTCAATCCCGCCGCGGTCACCGTCGACGCGGTCGGCACCGGTGAGGACTGGACGCTGACCGGCACCGTCGAGCGGGTGGTCGACGCCGGCGCGGCCGACGTGCTGCTGGTCGCCGCCACCGGCCCCGACGGGCCCGGACTGTATGCCGTCGAGACGAACGGTCTTGGGGTGCAGCGGATCCCGCTCAAGACGATGGATCTGACCCGGCCCCAGGCCACCGTCGGGCTGTTCGGGGCCCCCGCCCGGTTGATCGCAGGCCCGGCCGAGGCCGAACGGGTGATCAACCATGCGTTCACCGTCGGCGCGGCGCTGCTGGCCGCCGAACAGGTGGGCGCCGCGCAGCACCTGCTGGACCTCACCGTCGACTACGCGAAGAACCGGCTGCAGTTCGGCAGGCCGATCGGCTCGTTCCAGGCGGTCAAGCACCGGCTGGCCGACGACCTGGTCGCGCTCGAGCACGCCCGATCGACCGCGTACCACGCCGTGTGGGCGCTGGCCCACCTCGCCGACGTCCCCGACGATCCGGCGCTGGCCGCGAGCATCGCGCAGGCAACCTGCTCCGCCGCGCTGGTTCGAGTTGCGACAGATACCATCCAGGTCCACGGTGGTATCGGTTTCACCTGGGAACACCAGGCGCACTTGTATTACAAGCGGGCCTACACTGACGCGGCCCTGCTGGGCAGCGCCGAACAGCACCGGGCCCGGGTGGCCGAGCTGGTGCTCGACGTCGCGCCCGAGAAGGACGCCCCACGCGTCGCCACTGGCATGCCGACTTGAGAGGAAGCGGAGTGACACAACGGATTTCGCGCTACCTGGGCGCCGCGGCGGTGGCCGCCGCCGCAGTGGCGCCACTGGCGGCGTCCGCGTGGAGCACTCCGGCCACCCCGACGGCGCAGTGCCCGCCCGGCCAGACCGGGGTGATCTACGGATGCGCACCGTTCTGCGTCGAGGGCAAGTACCTCGACACCCAGACGGGGCTGTGCATGCCGATCGCCCCGCCGCCTCCCGCCCCCACACCGCGGTACTAGGGGCGCGGCGTGAACGCAGTGGACCGATTCTTCGAGATCACGGCCCGCCAGTCGAGTGTGGCCACCGAAATTCGCGGTGGCGTCGTCACTTTCATCGCGATGGCCTACATCATCGTCTTGAACCCGATCATCCTGTCGAGTTCGACGGATGTCGACGGCAACCGGCTGGACTTCGCCCAGGTGTCGGCGACGACGTCGCTGGCCGCCGGCGTGATGACGATCCTGTTCGGGCTCATCGCCCGCCTGCCCTTCGCGCTGGCCGCCGGGTTGGGCATCAACTCGTTCCTGGCCACCACCGTCGTCGGCGAGGTGACGTGGCCCGAGGCGATGGGTCTGGTGGTCATCAACGGGCTGATCATCGTGCTGCTGGCGGTGACCGGGCTGCGCCGGATGGTGTTCGACGCGGTACCGATGCAGCTCAAGCTCGCCATCACCGCGGGCATCGGCCTGTTCATCCTGTTCATCGGCGTGGTCGATGCCGGGTTCATCTCGTCGACCGGTGCGCCGTCGCCGCCGGTGGGACTCGGCAGCGGCGGTCAGGGATCGATCAGCACGATCCCGACGCTGATCTTCGTGTTGACGCTGCTGCTCACCGGTGTGCTGGTGGCCAAGCGGGTGCGCGGGGGCATCCTGATCGGGCTGGTGGCCGGCACCGTGGTCGCGGTCGTGGTGGAGGCGATCTGGCATCTCGGATCGGCGGTCGACAATCCCGGTGGCTGGAGCCTGTCGGTGCCCGCGCTGTCCGGGTCGCCGTTCTCCCTGCCGGATCTGTCGCTGGTCGGCGAGTTCAGCATGGACAGCTTCAGCCGCATCGGGATTCTCGCCGCGGTGATGCTCGTGTTCACGCTGGTGTTCGCGAACTTCTTCGACGCCATGGGCACCATGACCGGCCTTTCCCGCGAGGCCGGACTGGCCGACGAGAAGGGGACGTTCCCGCGGTTGCGCGGGGCGCTGGTCGTCGAAGGTGCCGGTGCCGTGGTCGGCGGTGCGACGTCGGCGTCGTCGAACACGGTGTTCATCGAGTCCGGGGCCGGCATCGAGGAGGGTGCGCGCACCGGCCTGGCCAACGTGGTGGCCGGCACGCTGTTCCTGGCCGCGATGTTCATCTCACCGCTCGCGTCGATCGTGCCGACCGAGGTTGCCGCCGCCGCGCTGGTGGTGGTCGGCGCGATGATGGTGTCGCATCTGCGCCACATCGATCTGTCGGAGTTCTCGGTGGCGCTTCCGGTGGTGCTGACCGTCGCGGTGATGCCGTTCAGCTACTCGATCGCCAACGGCATCGGCGTCGGCTTCATCAGCTGGGTGGTGATGCGCACCGCCGCGGGGAAGATCCGTGAGGTCAGCCCGCTGCTGTGGGTGGTGGCGGCGGGGTTCGCCGTGTACTTCGCGCGCACGCCGGTGGAGACGCTGATCGACTGACGCCGCTCAGCCGATCTCGGCCCGCTCGGCGGCCACGCCGAGGACGACCGCGCGGATCTGCCGTGCGATGTCGTCCCGGCTCATCTCCTCGGGCGAGTCGTTGGCGAACGCGAACACCAGCCCGCGGATATAGGTCAGCACCACCGAGGCCTGCTCGTCGAGCAGTTCGCGGTCCAGCGTGTCACCCCGGTCGTTCTGCATCGCGATGACCGCCCGCTCCACCAGCGCGCGATAGGTCTCGGAGACCTGCCGGAAGCCGGCGGCGATCTCGGCGTCGACCCGGCCCAGCATGGTCAGCTCCAACCGTGCCCGGGTGCGCGACATCTGGGGTTCCCGGCGGATCCGCAGGACCTGCTCGGCGAGCACCTTCATCAGCACGTCGCCTGCGCTGTTGGGCGCGTCCTTGAAGACCTCGGAGAACGCCTGCGCGTCATAGCGGACCAGCTGGTCGGCGACGCCGTGCAGCAGCGCCGTGCGGGTCCGGTAGTAGAAGGACGTGGTGCCGTCCGGCACGCCGGCGCGCCTGTCGACCTTCAGGTGGCTCAGGCCGCGGGGGCCTTCCTCGGCCAACAACGCGATGGCGGCGTCACAGAGTTGGTGACGACGCTCGGCTGCATTGTGCTTACGGCGAGTGTCAACATAGGCGATCTTACGGGGACGCCAGGTTTGCCGGCCAAATCCGCCTCGACGTCGGCGCGGCAGAAAGATGCGCTGCCTGCGGATACGTCAGACGGCAATCGGGTTCGCCGATTTGAGCGTCTCGGCGGCGACTCGCAGACCTTCGAGCGGCCCGAAGGCGGCATCCTCGTGCTCGATGTTGACCCACATGTCCGGGTCCACGGCCTCGAGGGCCTGCAGGAAACGGGACCAGAACTGCACGTCGTGCCCCTGCCCGACGGCCACGAAGTCCCACGCCGAATCCTCGGGCCACTTGTTCACGACGTGCCTGCCGCCGAGGCCGGTCGGATTCCGGTCTGCCGGGATCCTGGTGAACCGTTCGTCCAGGACACCGTAGATCCTGCAGTTGTCGTTGATGCGGGTGTCCTTGGCCGCGGCGTGAAACACCAGCGGACCCAACCACTCGACGGCCGCGATCGGGTCGATGCCCTGCCAGAACAGATGCGAGGGATCCATCTCCGCCCCGACGTTCGTGGCGCCCGTCCGCTCGACCAACCGCCGGAGCGTGGGTGGATTGAACACCAGGTTCTGCGGGTGCATCTCGATGGCGAGCCTGACGCCGTGGTCGCGCGCCAGCGCGTCGATCTCGGTCCAGAACGGCACCGCGACGTCGTCCCACTGGTAGTCGAGGGAGTCGAGGTAGCCCGAGTCCCAGGTGTTGACGTGCCACGCCGGCCACTTCCCGCCCGGATGCGCCTGCGGCAGACCGGACATCGTCACCACCCGGTCGACGCCGAGCAGGCCGGCCACTCGGATCGCGTTGCGCAGATCCTGCGCGTCCTCCGGGCCGACCTCCGGATCGGGGTGCAGCGGGTTGCCGTTGCAGTTCAGCCCCGCCAGGGACACACCGGTGCCGTCGAACGTCGACAGGTACTGCGCGACCGAGACCTCACCGGAGAGCAGACCGCCGACGGGCAGGTGCGGCGTGGGCAGGAACCCGCCCGCGTTGACCTCGGCCCCCGTCAGGCCCAGCGCGCCGATGATCTCCAGCGCTTCGCGCAGCGGTCTGTCGTGCAGGATCGCGGTGTACACGCCGAGCTTCATCGATCTCCTTCGTGTCGAAATTGCATTCCACGCGGCGTTTTTCGTGTTTCGGCCGCGTGGAATGCAATTTCGGCGGTCAACGGTATTTGGCGACGTAGTCGGTCATGGTCTTGTGCTGGAAGCGCGACACCTCGTGGGCGTGCTCGTCCTCGCCGAACACACTGGACACCATCACGGTGTCCTCGCGCTCGTAGAACCCGAGCCGGCCCAGCCCGCCGAAGAACTCGTCCCAGTCGACGTCACCGTCGCCGATCTTGAGGTGCTGATGCACCCGCACCGGATTGCCCGGCGGGTTCGTGATGTAGCGCAACCCGTGCGAGCGGTGGTGATCCATCGAATCGGCCACGTGCACCAACCGCAGCGTGTCCCCCGCGGCGGCCATGATCTCGGCCATGTTCGCACCCATGTGGAAGGTGTGGCACGCGACGTAGACGAACCCGATGTTCGGTGAGTTCACCCCGCGGATGATGCGCAGCGCCTCCAGGCCGTCCTCGACGAAATCGTCGGGGTGCGGGTCGATCCGCACATCGATGCCCTCGCGCTCGAAGATCGGCACCAACTCCTCCATGGACCGGAAGAACGCCCGCTCCGACACCTCGGCCTGCTCGGGGCGACCGGAGAACTCCGTGTTGATCACGTTCACCCCCAGATCCACGGTGATCTGCACGACCCGCTTCCAGTTGCGCACCGCGGCCTCGCGGGCGTCCTCGTCGGGACCCGACCAGCGCAGCACCGGCAGCACCGACGCGATCCCGACCCCGGCGTCGGCACACGCCGTGCGGAACGCGGCTACCAATGCGTCGTCGGCGCGGGGATGGTTGTAGAACGGGATGAAATCCCGATGCGGCGTCAGTTGCAGGTACTCATACCCCAACTCGGCCACCACCTTCGGCAACTCCAACAGGCCGTAGTCGTGATGGAACGGGGTCGGGTCGAGGGCGATCTTCATGGCTCAGGCTCCCGGGATCGAGGCGCGGTCGGCCAGGGAGACCGCGACGGGTTGACCGGACTGCAGTGCCTGCACCCCGGCTTCGCACACCGCCGTGGCGGCGTAGCCGTCCCATGCGCCGGGACCATCGGTGTAATCGCCTGTCGCGGCACCGGATCGGACCGCGTCGGCCCAGCGCTGGATCTCGGTGTCGTAGGCCCGGCCGAATCGCTCCTTGAAGCTGGGGGTGATGGTGCCGCCCCAGGTCCCCGAGGCACCCTTACTGACCAGCCCGACGTCCAGACCGATCATCGCGCTGCCCTTCTCGGCGACGATCTCGGTGCGCACCTCGTAGGCCACGCCGGTGGTGACGAACAGCTCGACGTCGACGTGCCGGCCGCTCGCGGTCGTCATGATCGCGATCTGCGGATCGGCGAGCCCCTCGCGGGCCAGTGAATTCGGTGTCGGTGTGACGATCTGGATCGAGGTGATCTCCTCGCCGAACAGGAAGCGGGCCACGTCGACCTCGTGGACCAGCGAGTCGCGGACCGTCATCGCCGAGTCGAAGTGCTCCGGGACCGCCGGGTTGCGGTGCACGCAGTGCAGTAGCAGTGGATTGCCCAGTTCGCCGCCGTCGATCAGTGACTTCAGCGCCACGTACTCGTCGTCGAAGCGGCGCATGAAGCCGACCTGGATCAGTCGGGCACCGGTCTCGGCCTCGCGGCGAACCACCTCCAGCGAGGTCTCGACGTCGGTGGTCATCGGCTTCTCGCACAGCACCGGCTTGCGCTGCTCCAGGCAGGCCAGCAGCTGCTTCTCGTGCGTGGGGCCAGGTGTGGCGAGCAGCACGGCATCGACCTCCGGATCGGCGATCGCGTCCAGCGGATCACCGACGGCGCGGCAGCAGGGGATGCCGGCCGCGAGCTGTTCTGCCTTCTCGGTGACGTAGTCGTTGACGACGGCGACCCGGGCGCCGGAGATGCGAGAGGTGAGGCGCGCGACGTGATCTGCGCCCATCAGGCCGACCCCGAGGACGGCGACCCTGAGCTCTTTCGAATCAGACATGGGACTCTCTACTTGAAGGTGACGGACGGGATGCCGCACGACCCGAGGTAGCTTCGGGTGCGCTTGGCGATGGGCAGCGGTGCGTCGGCCTCGCAGGGATACATGTCCTGCTCGACGATCGCGAACACGTCGATGCCGAGCTTGTCGATCTCGGCGAGAAGCGGTGGCATGTCCGGGATTCCCAGCGGCGGCTCGGTCATCGCGCCGAGCTTGACGGCCTCGCCGAACGGCAGATCCTCGGCTTCGACCTTGGCGCGCACCTCGGGGTCGACCTGCTTGAGATGCAGGTACCCGATGCGTTCGGGGGCGCGGCGGATGATCGCGATGTTGTCGCCGCCGCAGTAGGAGATGTGGCCGGTGTCCAGGCACAGGTTCACATACCGGCTGTCGGTGCCGTCGAGGAAGCGGTAGACGTTGTCCTCGGTGTCGACGTGCGAGTCGGCGTGCGGATGGTATTGCGCACGCACCCCGTAGGTTTCGAACATCGCCTTGCCGAGGTCGTTCATCCCGCCGGTCTTCTTGGCCCACTGTCCCTCGGTGAGATGACGGTCTTCGAGCACCTCGCCGGTGGCAGGGTCACGCCACATCTCCGGGATCACCACGACGTGCTTACCGCCGACCGCCGCGGTCAGCCTGGCCACGTCCTCGACCTGCTTCCACACCGCCTCCCAGTTGTCGGCCGCGCTGTCGCGGTGCAGGTGCTCGAAAACCGTTCCTGCCGAGAGCTTCAGCCCTCGCGCGGCGAGCTCGTCGGAGAGCTTGTCCGGATCGGTGGGCAGGTAGCCGTAGGGGCCGAGCTCGATCCACTCGTAGCCGGACTCGGCGACCTCGTCGAGGAACCGGGTGTAGGGCGTCTGCTGCGGATCGTCGGGGAACCACACTCCCCACGAATCCGGCGCAGAGCCGACACGAATGGTGCTCATACAGGGGTCCTTTCGATGGTCGATGCCGAGATTCCCTCGGTTTCCAGACGTTCCTCGAGTTCTTCGAGGGTGGTGCCCTTGGTCTCGGGCACCAGGCGATGCACGAAAACCCAGGAGCCGATGTTCACCAGGACGAACAGTGCGAAAGTGCCGGTGGACCCGAGTGCGTTGTTCAACAGCGGGAACACGAACGAGATGATCGCGTTGGTGCACCACAGCACGAACACCGCGATGCCCATCGCGAACCCGCGCACCGACAGCGGGAAGATCTCCGAGAGCAGCAGCCACACACAGGTTCCGATGAACATCTGCACGAACCCGACGAACAGCACCATGCAGCCGAGAATCACGTAGCTGCGAGTGGTGTTCTCCGGCAACAGAAATGCCGCCGCCAACGCGGCCTGCGAGGCCGCCACCCCGGCGAAGCCGATCTGCAGCATGGTCCGCCGTCCGATGTAGCCGAGCAGGATGATGCCGATGATCGTGGTGACCACGGACGTCACTCCGACCGCGATGGTCGCGACCAACGAGGCGCTGACCCCGAGACCGCTCTGCTCCAGGATGGTCGGGGCGTAGTAGTTCACGGTGTTGATGCCGGTGGCCTGCTGCACGATCGCCAGCCCGCACCCGACCAGCACGACCCGGCGGATCCACGGCACGTCGCGGATCACCGAGAACGGGGTGCTGGTGCTCTTGAGCATGTGGCTGGTGTGGTCGACCACGATCGCGTACTCGGCCTCGGCCTCGCCAGGAGCACGACTGAGCCGCAACACGTTCCGGGCGTCGGACAGGCGGCCCTGCAGGGCGTACCAGCGCGGCGAGTCGGGCAACGCGAGCATGCCGACCAGCAGCGCGATCGCCGGGACCGTCGCGACGGCCAGCATGGTCCGCCACACGTGCGGGTCCTGGATGAGGTGATCGAGCAGCGCGTTGGTGGCGAAGGCGAGCATCTGACCGGTGACGATCATCAACTCGTTGATGGTGACCATGCGGCCCCGCCGGTCGGCCGGCGCCATCTCGGCCAGGTAGAGCGGGCACGTCACGGCCGCGGCGCCGACGCCCAGGCCCAACACGATGCGCGCCGCGACCATGATCTGCACGTTGGGCGCCAGCGCGCAGCCGAGCGCCCCGATCAGGAACAGGCCCGCACAGATCAACAGCGTGCGCTTGCGCCCGAGGCGGTCGGCGACCCGGCCGCCGAACAGCGCGCCGAACGCGGCACCCGGGAACAGCAGCGAGCTGACCACGGTGGCCTCGCCGAACGCCGAGAGTGCCAGATCGTCCTTCATGTACAGCAGCGCGCCGGAGATGACCCCGGTGTCGTAGCCGAACAGCAGGCCGCCGAGCGTGGCGATGACCGTGAGCTTCGTCAGGAAGCGGCCCGGGTGGTCGGGCGTCGGGGGGTTGTCAGGCGGCGTGGGCTTGTCAGGCGTGGTGGGAATGGACACCGGGGACCTCGCTTCGGAGTACTAACGCGCGTTAGTAACGCGCGTAAGGACTACTATGAACCGAGCCCCAAGATGTGTCAACCTTCACTTACCGAGAGGACCGCGGCTGTGACCACCCCGCCCCGGCGTCGCCGACCCACGATGGCCGATGTCGCCGAACGCGCAGGGGTGTCACGCACGCTGGTGTCGTTCATCCTCGACGGAAAGCCCGGCGCCAGCGACGAGACCCGACAGCGGGTGCTGGCGATCGCCGACGAGATCGGTTACCGGCCGGACTCCGCGGCCCGGCTGCTCGCGCAGGGCCGCAGCCGCACCCTCGGCGTCATGAGCGACATCCGGCAGCTCTTCGAGGCCGAGCTGATCACCCACATCTATCCGGCCGCCGAGAAACTCGGCTACGAGGTTCTGCTGTCGGCGAACCTCCCCGGGCGGACCGAGGCCACCGTCGTCGACTCACTGCTCAGCCACCGCTGCGGCGCGCTGATCCTGCTCGGGCCGAAGGCCGGTCAGGACTTCTTCGACGAGCTCGCGGGCCGCGTGCCCGTGGTCGTGGCGTGCAGGCGGCTGACCGGACTGAACGACGAGGTCCCGCTGGCGACCGTCCGGACCGACGACGCCAAGGGCATCCGGCAGGCCGTCGACTACCTGGTCGAGTTGGGGCACCGCCGGATTCACCACGTCAGCGGCGGCACGGACCCCGGCTCCGACGACCGGCTGGCCGCCTACTGCGGCGCGATGCACGCGCACGGCCTGGACCGCGAGACCGTGGTGATCCCCGGTGCTCACAACGAGGAAGCCGGCGCCGCGGCGGCGCACACGATGCTCGCAGCGCCGACGCTGCCGACGGCGGTGCTGGCCGGCAACGACCGCTGCGCACTCGGGATCCTCGACGTCTTCACCCGTGCCGGTGTGGACGTGCCGGGCCGGGTGTCGCTGATGGGGTTCGACGACAGTCGGCTGTCGGAGAACCCGCGCATCGACCTGACCACCATCCACCAGGACGCCGGCGAGATCGCCCGCCGCTCGGTCGAGCTGGCGGTCCAGATGCTCGTCGACGGGCCGTCGCGGGCCACCGACGTGATCCTCGAACCCGAGCTGATCGTGCGCGGCACCACCGCGGAGCCGGCGCGCTGACCGCACCACCACAGATCCGCCCGTCACCGGTTTGTCACGAACGACCTTGACTGCCAGCTGCGGCTGCGACAATCGAGGGATGAGCAGCGGCGAGCGGCCCAGTCTGCGGGAGCGTAAGAAGACACGCACCCGCGAGACCGTGCGCCGGGAGGCGTTCCGACTGTTCGAGCGGCGCGGCTACACGCAGACCACCGTCGAGCAGATCGCCGAGGCCGCCGACGTCTCCCCGCGCACCTTCTTCCGATACTTCCCCACCAAGGAATCGGTGCTGTTCTCCGACGACCTGTTCACGCCGATCATCGAGGCGTTCCTGGCCGCTCCGGCAGGGCTCTCGCCGGTGGCCGCCTACCGGCACGCGGCCGCCGAGGTGTTCGCCCGGATGGCGGGGCCCGATTACGACTACATCATCGCCCGGCAGCGACTCCTGTACTCCCTGCCCGAGGCCAAGGGCGCACTGTGGATCGAGCACGTCAAGGCGATCCGCCGGCTCACCGCGGCGATCGCGCAGCGGCTGAACCGCCCCGAGGACGACCCGCAGATGCGGGTCACGGCCGGCGCGATCATCGGCGTGTTCATGGCCTCATCCGACGACGGGCCGATGTCGGGGCAGGCGTTCCTCGACGCCCTCGACGTGCTGGACAAGGGCCTGCCGGACTGACGCCGGACGCCCGGATCGACCCGCCGACTGTGGGGGTTGTGCACGCCGGAACCCCGAAATGCGTGCACAACACCCACAGTCGGGGAGGTCGCGCCCGCGGCTCTAGACTGCCGTTCGATGACTGACCGTGCGGTGCACTTCGTCGGCGCCGGCCCCGGTGCCGCGGACCTTCTGACCGTCCGCGCGACCCGGCTGCTCGCCGACGCCGAGGTGGTGCTGTACCCGGGCACCTACCTCGACCCGGAGGTGCTGGCGCACTGCTCACCGGCCGCCGAGCTCGTCGACACCGAGCACCTCGACCTGGACCAGATCGTGGACCGGTTGGTCGGCGCGCACCGGGACGGACGACGCGTGGTCCGGCTGGTCTCCGGAGATCCGTCGGTGTACTCGGCGGTGTCCGAGCAGACCCGCAGGCTCGACGCGGCCGGGGTGGCCTGGGACGTGACCCCCGGGGTGCCCGCCTACGCGGCCGCCGCGGCCCGGGTCGGACGCGAGCTGACGGTCCCGCTCGTCGCGCAGTCGGTGGTGCTGACCCGGACCCAGCAGCGCTCGACCGCGATGCCCGAGACCGAGTCGCTCAAGGCCTTCGCCGCCACCCGCGCGACGCTGGTGCTGCACCTGGCCGTCACCCGGATCCGGGAGCTGATGGCCGAGCTCGCCCCCGACTACGGACCGGACTGTCCCGTGGTCGTGGTGTACCGAGCGTCGCAGCCGCAGGAGCTGGTCCTGCGCGGCACGGTCGACGACATCGCCGACGCGGTGGAGTCGGCCTGCGGCAGGCCGCGGTGATCCTGGTGGGACGCGCCCTGGCGGGGCGCCCGGACCCCGAGGCCGGCGAGAGCCATCTGTACGACCCGGCACGGGACCGGCCGGGGCGGCACCGGTGAGCGACCTGTACGACGTCATCAACCGCCGCCGGGACACCCGCCGCGAGTTCACCGGCGCACCGGTCGACGACGACGTGCTGCACCGGGTGCTGCTCGCCGCGCACGCCGCACCGTCGGTCGGCATGTCGCAGCCCTGGGACTTCGTCCTGGTCCGGTCGCCGCAGACCCTGCGCGCGTTCCGCGATCACGTGGCCGCCGAGCGGGAGGTCTTCGCCGCCGAACTGTCCGGTGAGCGCGCCGAGACGTTCGACCGCATCAAGGTCGAGGGGATCTGCGAATCCGGGCTGGGCATCGTCGTCGGCTACGACCCGACCCGCGGCGGACCCCAGGTGCTGGGGCGGCACGCCATTCCGGACGCGGGTCTGTACTCGGTGGTCTGCGCGATCCAGAACCTGTGGCTGTCCGCGACCGCCGAAGGGCTCGGCGTCGGCTGGGTGTCGTTCTACCGCGAGGACTTCCTGCGCGACCTGCTGGGCATGCCGGAGCACGTGCGCCCGGTCGCGTGGCTGTGCGTCGGCCCGGTCTCCGAGCTGCCCGACGTCCCCGACCTCGAACGCTTCGGCTGGCGGGCGCGGACCTCGCTGTCGGCGGTGCTGCACGAGGAGCACTACGGATCCGCGGCCGGCGGGCCCTTCTTCGGCCATGATGGGCGAGATGACCGCCCGTGAGATCCAGGTGACGTTCGACTGCGCCGACCCGGACGCGCTGGCCGGGTTCTGGGCAGCGGTGCTCGGCTACGTCGTGCAACCGCCGCCGCCCGGTTTCGACTCCTGGCAGGCCGCGCTCACCGCGATGAACGTGCCGCCCGAACAGCACACCGACGCGTCCGCGGTGATCGACCCCGACGGCCGGGGTCCGCGGCTGTTCTTCCAGCGGGTGCCGGAGGGCAAGGCGGCCAAGAACCGCGTCCACCTCGACGTGCGCTCCGCCGACGGCCTCGACGGCGACGCGCGGATGGCGGCATTGGAACAGCGGTGCGCGCAACTGGTCGCGTTGGGCGCCACCCGCCTCGGCCGGACGAGCCTGACCCGCCGCTGCAGGGCGGCCACATCGTGATGGCCGATCCCGAGGGCAACGAGTTCTGCCTGGACTGACGGTCAGAGCTTGAGCACCCGCCCCGCGATCACCAGGTGTACCTCCTCGCACACCGCCGCGACCCGCTGGTTGGCGGTGCCGAGCAGATCGCGGAACAGCACCCCCGACCGGTGCGACGGCACCACGCCGAGGCCGACCTCGTTGGTCACCACCACCACGTCCCGGGCCGCGGCCAGCGCCTCGCACAAGGCCGAGACCCGGCCGTCGATTGCGGCGTGTATCTCGCGGGAGTCCGCCTCCCAGAGCCGTTCCCGGTCGAGCAGAGCGGTCAGCCAGGTGCCGAGGCAGTCGACGAGGACGGCGCCGTCGGCCTCACGCACCGCGGCGGCGACGTCGGCGGTCTCGACGGTCCGCCAGTGCGCGGGCCTGCGGGCCCGGTGCTGGGCAACGCGCGCGTCCCAGTCGGGGTCGCTGCCGTCGGCGGGCCGGCCGGGGGCCAGGTAGGTGACCCGGGACGCCCCACTCACCAATTGTTCTGCGTGGCGGGACTTTCCGGAGCGCACGCCACCGGTCACCAGGACCCTCATGCCCGCCCCCGCACCCAGGCCACGGCCTCGGCGATGTCGTGCACGGTCTGCACCCCCGCGGCGCGGGGTGGGCGGCGCACCACGACGACGGGTACGCCGAGCTGTTCGGCGGCCGCCATCTTCGGCCAGGTGTGTTCTCCGCCGGAGTCTTTCGTGATCAGCACGTCGGCGCGGTGCTCACGCATCAACGTCAGCTCACCCGCCAGCTCGTAGGGGCCGCGGCTGGTCAACAGGTGCCAGCAGGCAGGCAGCTGGCCGTCGGGGGCCTGCACCACCCGGGCCAGCACCGCGTGCGCACGCAATGCTGGGACGAAGCGGTCGATCTCCTGGCGGCCCACCGTCAGGAACGGCCGGGCGCCGAGCCGGGCCGCGGTCGCCGCGGCGTCCTCGTGGGTGTCCACCCAGTGCCAGGTGTCGCGGCTGCGCTCGCTCCAGCCCGGACGTTCCAGCCGCAGCAGCGGGGTACCGTCCGCCCGGCACGCCGCCGCGGCGTTGGCCGAGATGTTCTTCGCGAACGGGTGAGTCGCGTCGACGACGACGTCGTATCCGTCGAGTACGGCACGCAGTCCGTCAACCCCGCCGAAGCCGCCGATACGCACCTCCCCGACCGGCAGCCGGGGGTGGGCGACCCTGCCGGCCAGCGAGGTGGTGACGTCGACGCCGTCGGCGGTCAGCAGTTCGGCCAGCGCGCGGGCCTCGGATGTTCCGCCCAGCAACAGGATTCGCATCAGGGCGCTCCGGGTGGCAGGAACGGGAGTTGCGGCGGCGGGCCGCAGGCGGCCAGCTCCAGAAGCGCGTCCACGTCGAGGTGTTCCTCGACCAGGTCGCCGAGCAGGTCGAGGCGGTCCTCGCGGGCCTGCGGGAACGACACCCCCGACGGCGCCACACCGAGCGTCTCGGAAAGGAAGCGGGCGCGCAGCGCGTCGCCTTCGAGGGCGCCGTGCCACATCGTGCCGAACACCTGCCCGCGGCGGGCGCCGCCGGGGAACTCCTCGACCCCGGCGCCGCAGGTGATCCGGCCGTGATGGATCTCGTAGCCTGTCGCGACCGCACCGTGCCAGTGGCCTTCGGGCACCCGAAGTGCCTTGTCCGCAACGAAATCCGTCACCACGTCGAGCAGGCCCAGACCGTCGGCCTCGGTGGCGCCGCCCTCCACGCCGTGCGGGTCGCGGATCTGCCTGCCCAGCATCTGGAAGCCGCCGCAGATCCCCAGCACCGGCTTGCCCGCCGCAGCGTGGGCCAGCACGGCCCGGTCCAGGCCGCGGCTGCGCAGCCACGCCAGGTCGGCGATCGTCGCACGCGTGCCGGGCAGCACCACCAGGTCGGCATCGGCCAGCGCGCCGGGCTGCGACGCGAACACCACGTCGAGCCCGGGTTCCAGGCCGAGCGCGTCGACGTCGGTGAAATTGCTGATCCGCGGCAGCCGCACCACCGCGACGCGGGGCGCGCCCGGGCGGACGGACCCGCGCCCCTGAAGTTCCAGTGCGTCTTCGGAATCCAGCCAGAGATCGGCGTGCCACGGCACGGTACCGAACACCCGGCGCCCGGTCAGCCGTTCCAGGTCGCGCAGGCCGGGATCGAGCAGTGCCTGATCGCCGCGGAACTTGTTCACCACAAATCCCGCGACCAACGCCTGGTCTTCGGGCGAGAGCAGCGCGACCGTCCCGAAGAACGCCGCGAACACCCCGCCACGGTCGATGTCGCCGACCACGACGGTCGGCAGACCGGCGTGCCGAGCCAGCCCGAGGTTGACGTAATCGCCTGCGCGCAGGTTGATCTCGGTGGGACTGCCCGCGCCTTCGGCGATCACCACGTCGTAGCGCGCGGCCAGCTCGTCGTAGGCGGCGTGCGCTGCCTCGGCCAGCGCGCGGCGGCCCTCCAGCCAGTCCGACGAGGACACCTGCCCCCACGGCCGGCCCATCAGCACGACGTGGCTGCGGCGGTCGCTTCCCGGTTTGAGCAGCACCGGGTTCATCGCGGGTTCCGGGACGGCGCGGGCGGCCAGCGCCTGCACCCACTGGGCCCGGCCGATCTCGGTCCCGGTCCCGTCGGCGCCCGGGCACACCATCGAGTTGTTCGACATGTTCTGCGCCTTGTACGGGGCGACCTTGAGTCCCCGGCGGGCCAGCGCGCGGCACAGCCCCGTGGTCACCGCCGTCTTGCCCGCGTCGCTGGTCGTGCCCGCGACCAGCAGCCCGGTCACCGGGTCCGCCTCAGCAGGAACACGTCCATCACCCAGCCGTCGCACTCGTCGGCGGCGGCGCGCGCCTGTCCGATCGCGGGCAGCACCTCCCCGAGCCGACCCGAGACGAGGCGTTCGCCGGCAGCGCCGAGGTTGGCTGCCCACCAGATCGTCCAGTCGGCCAGGCCGCCGAAGTCCATCCGTTCCGGCGGCGGGTTCAGCATCGCGACGATGTTGTCCAGCCCGGCGGCCACCGCCTCCTGCAACCGGCGGCCGGTGGTGACGTGAACGGGCCTGCCGACCTCGTGCAGCACGATGCGGTGCCGCGCCGCGAGCAGCTGCGGCGCGCTGATGCCGGGCAGCACGTCGAAATCCAGATCGACCTGCGGGCTCAGCAGGGCACGCACCTTCTCGACCACCCGGATCGTCGAGTCGTACAGCGACGGGTCACCCCAGACCAGGAACGCCGCCGTGCCGCCGCGCTCCCTGAGGACCTGCGCGTATGCGGCGGCGCGGGCGTCGTGCCAGTCGCCGACCGCGGTTTCGTAGCCCCGCGTGTCCAGGCCCGTGGAGCGGTCGCGGGCCGGATCGGGCAGTGCGACCAGTTCGGCGTCGCCGTACCGGCCCAGGATCTCGCGGCGCAGCGCGAGCAGGCGGTCATCGCCGGACTTCTCGGCGGCGAGCACGTAGTCCACGGTGCGCAGCGCGTCGGCGACCTCCGGTGTGACGTGCTGGGGGCCCATGCCGACACCGAGAATCCGGACCCTGACCGCGGTGTGCATACCGCGATTGTCCCTGCCCGCCGTCACCGCTCGCGGAGCAGCCCCGCCGCGGCCGCCTCCACCGCGGCGGTGACCTGTCCGATGGTGGCGCTGTCGAGCTTCCAGCACTGCCAGTACAACGGCACGTCGAGATGCTGATCGGTGACCGGCACGAACGACGCGTCCACCAGCTGGACGGGGTACATCCCCCAGCCCAGCCCGGCGTGCACGGCAGCGCCGAAGCCTGCCGCGGTGGGCACGTAATGGGTCGGGCGGGCGATATTTCTGCGAAACACCTTGCGCACCAACTGGTCCTGCAGCGCGTCGGAGTGGTTCCAGGCCAGCGACGGGGCCTGCGCGACCGAGTCGCGGGTGAACCCGTCCGGCAGATACCGTCGCACATAGGCCTTCGAGGCCACCGGCACGTAGCGCATCACCCCGAGCGGCTGGACGCGGCAACCGGCCACCGGGGCGCGCTCGGTGGTCACCGCGCCCATCACCACCCCTTCGCGCAGCAGCCGCGCGGAATGGTCCTGGTCCTCGATGCGCACGTCGAACAGCACGTGCGGCAGCCGGGCGAACACGTCGGTGAACCACGTCGCCATCGAATCGGCGTTGACCGCCATCGCGATTCGCGGCAGGTCCGCGCTGCCGCCGCGCGTCTCGGCGAGCGCCTCGGCCTGCAGCAGCGCGGTCTGCGCCGCCAGCCGCAGCAGCGGTACCCCTGCAGCCGTTGCCACACAGGGCTTTTCGCGCAACACCAGCACCTGGCCGACCTGCTGTTCCAGGGCCTTGATCCGCTGGCTGATCGCCGACGGGGTGACGCGCAGGTGCGTCGCGGCCGCGTCGAAGCTGCCGAACTCGATGACCGCCGACAACGCGGCCAGCTGCGCAATGTCGAGTTGGTCGGCCACCCAAGAGATGTTAGCCACCGCCCCGGCGTCTTCTACGCTCTTCTCGTGGTGCCCCTGGACGAGCTGCTCCGGCGCTGCTCAAGCAGGCCGCACGCCGCGGCCGACAGATCGCCGTGGTGGTCTTCGACGTCGACCTCTACGACCGCAAGCGGACGCGACGGGCCGGCAAGCGGTAGGTCAGTTCACCTCCGCCGAGGCGTTGATCACCGAACCGGACGACTGGTGGCCGGTCACCCTCTTGGCGACGAAGTCAGCGGCCTGCCGGGCCAGCCCGGTCTGCACGTACTGACTGTGCGCGGGGCGGTCGTCACCGGCCGAGCACACCGGATCCGCACCGTTGCACACGTCGATCGTCTTCGTGCCGTACAGCGGGCTGATCGCGGTCAGCGGGTTGCCGATCTTGGTCGACGGGTTGCCGAACACGGCGACGGCGGCCACATGATCGGCGACCGGCGCGGGCATCGGGCGGCCGAAACCGAACGTGGCGTTGGGATCTGCGGTGATCAGGTCGATCGCCGCCGCGCCCTGGGAGTAGCCACCCAGCACGATGGCGGTGCTGGGGCAGGCCGCGGCGATGGCCTGGATGCGTGCGCTGGCGTCGTCGGCGCCCATCGGGGTGGACTGCAGGAAGTCGTAGGACGCCGGGTAGTTCACCGCGTAGACGTCGACGGTGCGACCGCTGAGCTCGTCGCGCAAAGCGTCGACGAAGGCCTCTCCGACGAGGCCGACCCCGGTGGGTTCGGCGGTGCCGCGGGCAAACACCACCTGCACATCCGGGCAGGATTCTGCGGCCTGGGCACTCGCGGCGCCCGGGCCGATCAGGCCCGCGGCGAGCGTTGCACCGGCACCTGCCATCAGCAGGGCGCGGCGCACGGACATACCCGAGACTGCTCGGGCGGTCTGACAGCGATCGGACATTGCGGATCTCCTCGGTCGGGGCCCGCCCCCGCGACGGCGCCAACCTGTGAAAGGCCTGGACCGGGCGAGAAATTCCATCCTGTGGCGGCGAGCACGCTTTTGGGGGCCAACCCCCACCGGCAAGTCCGGGTGGCGCTACGCCCCCACGCGTTGGCGCTCCACGTAGTTCTCCGCGGCGCGCGCGATGAACTGCTCGGTGGGTCTGGGATGCCAGCCCAGTTCCCGCGTCGCCTTGGCGTGACTGGCCGGTGACGTGAACGCCAGCAGGAACGCGCTCTGCTTGCTGATCGGGACCTCCACCCGCAGTAGCGATCCCACCGCGTCGGCCAGGTGCGCGAAGCCGTAGACGACGGCCATCGGGACCCCGATCCTGGGCCGGCGGGCGCCGACCGCGTCGGCGGCGGTGGTGAGGAGTTCGCGGTGCGTCATGAACCGTTCGGAGACGATGTAGCGTTGCCCCACGCGTCCGCGCAGCGACGCGCGCAGCATCGCGTCGGCGGCGTCGTCGATGCCCACCACCTCGGAACCGACGCCGCGCACGTAGAACGGCAGCTTGCCGAGCGCCGCCAGTTGGACGAACATGCCCTGGCGCGGCTGCCAGTCCGGCGGGCCGTACGGGTTCGACACGTTGACCACCACCGCGGGCACCTTGTGTTCGGCGGCGTAGGACAGCACCAGTTGTTCGGCGGCGCGCCGGGACTCGATGTAGCTGCCCGCCCGGTCGGCCCAGTTGAACGGCGTGTCCTCGTCGACGGTCTGGCCGTCGGGACCCACGGCGATGGTGCCGATCGTGCTCAGGAAGACGAATCTGTCCAGGTCGGCGCCGCTGGCGACGTCCAGCACCGTGCGCAGGCCCTCGACGTTGGTCGCGAACAGCGGCGCGGGATCCTTGAGCTCGGCCCTGGTGTCGACGATGCAGTAGTAGACGACGTCGCGGTCGGCCATCGCGGCCGCGGCCGTCGCGGGATTGAACGGGTCCCCGTAGACGCGCTCGACGTCGACGCCGTCGATCCCCTTGGTGGAACTGGAGTTCCGCAGCAGTACCCGGACGTCGGCGCCTGCGGCGGCGAGATGGCGGACCACGCAGGCCCCCACGTTGCCGCTCGCCCCCATCACCAGCGCCCGCTGCCCCGCCACGTTCACGTCGTCATCAGTCGTCACAGCGACAGATAACCACGTCGGCAACGGTAAGACCGACGGTTTGCGTTACCGGACGCGCTGACGCAGCTCGGAGGCCGCGTCGGAGGCGGTGTCGTAGACCCGCACGATGGCCTGGTCCCCCCGCTTGAGGAAGGTCGATTCGCCCAGCGGCGTGTACCGGGTGGCGCCGATGCCGATCAGTACGTGCTCGGGGTGCCCGCTGGCCGCCATCAGCGCGCCGACGTCTTCGAGCGGGGTGTCCGGCGAGCCCTTCTGGTTGGCCAGCCGCTCCACGATCCAGTCGAGCAGGACCTCGCCGTAGTACGAGTAGCCGATCAGCGGGCTGTCGACGCCGTAGGCGTGCTCCTCACCGTCGCTGTCCAGATGGCAGACCAGGCGCAGGGTGGCCGTCGGACCGTCCGGGGTCAGGTCGCTGATGTCGAAGAACTGTGCCGCAACCCCCTTGGACGCCGGCCCCCAGTTCTTCTTGTGACTGATCTTCGGCGCGCCCGGGCGGCGGATCGAGCAGTCGTTGAACGCGCCCAGCGCGAACGGCTCCAGCGTCACCACGGTGTCGCCCTGCCACACCACCCGGCAGGCCAGCCCGACCTCCGGTTCGATCTGCAGGTTCAGCGGACCCGAGAACTCCGGGCTCTCCGCAGGCAGCACGACCTCGTCGTTGGACAGCGGGAACTCGCCCAGGAACGTGTCCGAGCCGGGCGCGTACCACGGGAAGATCCCCTTCGGCGCCGCTCCCTCGCTGGTCACGTTCGCGAAATCCGCGGCCTCGCCTGCCTGTTCGAGGTGTCCGGCAAAGTTTCCCGCCACCCCGAAACCGAACCAGTTACGCATCTCGCTCAGCGCGATATCGATCACGTCCAGCAGCGTACGCGCCGCCCCTATTCAGCTCGCGAGCGTGGTTTCCACGGCGAACCCCCAGCGGTCGCGATCTCGCCGACGGTGGCCGTGCCGGATTTCAGCAGCGTGGTGAACATCGAGTGCAACGTCTGCGGGTCACCCGGACCGCGGCCCAGGCGCGGCGGCAGGTCTGACCGATCGTGCCCCGGGGTATCACGGAACCGACGGAAAGGAACGGACATGACCGAGGACAGCGGCAGCGGGGCTGCAGACAAGAAGACCGCTGCAGACAAGAAGACGGGAGAACCCGAAGGAGGCAGGCCGGGACCCGAGGATCACGGCCGCGAGGGCGGGATGGCCACCCGGGAGATCGCGCCGGAACTCACCGAACCGGACAGCGAGGGCTGAGTTCAGCGACGCCGCAGCCAGATCAGCAGGCCGACACCGGCCACCACGGCGAGCAGCGCCCCGACCGGCACCGCGGGGCGAGCCTTCACCGATTCCCGAGCGTCGACAATCGTGTGCTGCGCCCGCGCCTTGACGTCGAGTTTGTCCGACAGCGCGCCGACGGTCTCGCCGAGTTCCGCGCGGGTCTTCTCGATGTCGGCCTGCAGCTCGTCGATGCCGGCTTCGGGCCCGGGCTCGGGACGCGGGTCAGGTCCTGCTGCCATGACGAGCCCCCTTGATCTCATCGATGTCGGTCTTGACGCTGTCCACAGTCTGCGCCGCGGGCGCCGGGACCTGCTCGGCCTGTTTCTTGCCGACCAGCGCGGCGATCCCGGCGGCAACGAACAGCACCACGGCCACGATCACCGCCGACAGCCACACCGGAAGTACCAGCGCCAAGGCCGCGACCGCCGCGGCGATCAACGTCGCCAGGCCGAGCAGTGCGAGCACGCCCGCCGCTCCGGCCAGGCCCGCGCCGATACCGGCGTGCCTGGCCGATTCCTGCAGCTCCTTCTGGGCCAGCCGCAGCTCATCGCGAACCAGACGGGACGTCTGCTGCGACAGCTCGGAGATCAGCTCGCCCGTCGACGCCTGTGTCCTGGGCTCGGTCATGATCAGCCCTGATAGTCCGGGGTGCAGTTGACCTCGACGATCATCGTGTTCGACGCGTCCCCGGCCTTCGACACACTCGCCACGTCGCACCCCACCAGGGTGCCCTGGTCGTTACCGCGCACGACCACACTGTGTCCCTCGGACTGCAGCTGGGCGATCGTGTCGGCGGCACTCTGCGGCTGCGGCGCCTCCTCGTCCTCTCCGGGTTGCGCGAACGCGGTGCCCGCGCACAGCAGCGCGGCAGCGAGTGCCGACGTCGCCGCCAGCGCCGGGTGGGCCACCGCTTTCATGTGCACCGCCTTCATGTGCACAGACGACTTCCTACGCATGGGTTCCTCCTTACTTACCGGTCTTACTGTTCGGCCTGGTCATAACTGCAGTCGACGTAAACGGTCGCGCCGCTGGGCTGTTGCACGCCGGCCATCGCGACCTGGGAGACCTTGCAGAACCCCAGGGGCATGTCGTCGTTGCCGAACACCTGGACCTGGTAGCCCTGGGCCTGCAGCTGCGCCACGGCCTCCGCGGCGTTCTCCGAGAGCTGGTCGTTGTCGTTGGGCTGAGCGAACGCCACGCCGGCGAGCAGCATCGCTGCGGAGATCGCTCCCGCCGCACCGGCTGACATTGTGATGAGGAGACGGTTCATCGCGATACCTCTTCCTGCCGGCGCAGTCCCGCAACAACGACGCTGCCGGCCGTGTGTCTGCTCCGTGGCGATCGGGTTCCCGTGGCCGGGAGTTCCAAACGCCAGCAGACGCCACCGTCCGCAGGTTTACCGACATCGAGCACCGCCGAGGCGATGATCACGTCTTCTCCGACCACCGGAAGACGGCGAGTGAGCCGATCAGGCCACCGATGCTCCACGCCGCGAGCACCATGAAGATCCGCCACAGTTCCCAACTGCCTGCCGGCTCGAAGGCGACCATCTCCGCCGGCAGCAGCACCGACCGGAAACCTTGAGCCATCCACTTGACCGGGAAGACGGAGCCGATGACCAACATCCATGTCGGCAAGACCATGAGCGGAACGTAGGTCCCGGAAACGAACTGCAACGCGACAGACGGGCCGTTGGTGAGGACCGCCGCCGAAACCGCGTTGCTGGCAAGGTTACTGATGAAGATGCCCAGCAGGGAGCAGCTGACGATGCCCAGCAGCGCCACCCACGCGAGCGTGAACCATCCGAAGACGTCTGTCGGTAGCCGCAGGCCGAAGAAGAAAACCCCGACCAGCAGGAGAAGTACGGCCTCGGCGAAGCTGACGACGGCCACCAACATGATCTTGCCGATGAAGTACGACGACGCGGTGGTGGGCGTCCCGTGAAGCCGTCGAAGCGCGCCGGTGTCGCGGTCGGCGGCGATACTGATGCCGAGGTTGATGAAAGACGCCGACAAGATGCCGTAGGCGAGCATGCTCGCTGCGATCACCGCGCCGGTGCTGGTCTCGCTGTTGGGCAGCTTCGCCGAGAAGATGGACCCCAACAGCAGGCAGATCAACGCGGGCATCGAGAACGTCAGCGCCACCTGTTCCGGCCGGCGGTAGAACATCTTCAATTCCGGGATCGCCCGGGAGAATCCGATGCGCACCGCCGATGGGAGCCGCGGCTCCCGATCCGGGACGCGGCGGTGCACCACGATCGGCCGTTCGGTGTGTTCGATGGCCATCACGCCGCGCCGATCAACTGTAGGTAGGCGTCTTCCAAGGTCGGTCGACTGATCGTCAGTTGAGCCAATTCGGCGCCGTCCGCACTACGCCGCCTGACCAACGCGGTGGGGTGATCCGTCTGCTCGACGTGCACCTCGTCGCCCTCCACCCATCGGACCGTCGCGGCCGAACTCACGTGCTCGGTCAACTTCGACGGTGAGTCCACGGCCACCACCCTGCCTCCAGCGATGACCGCGACACGATCTGCCAGCGCCGCCGCCTCTTCGAGATAATGGGTGGTCAGCAGCACGGTGGTGCCGTCGGCCGCCAGGAGTTTGATGAGGTCCCAGAACTGGCGCCTGGCCTCCGGGTCGAAACCTGTCGTCGGCTCGTCCAGGAACAACAGTTCCGGTATGCCGATGATGCCGAGAGCGACGTCGAGGCGACGACGTTGGCCGCCGGAGAGGTTCCTCACCCGGGATCCGGCGACGGCGCCCAGACCCACCAGTTCAAGCACTTCGGCCGGGATTCGCGGCGCGCGATAGCAACTCGTGAACATCTGGACGGTCTCGTACACCGTCAGCATCCCGGCGTCACTGACTTCCTGCAGCACGATGCCGATCCTGGCCCGCCAGTTCCGGCCCGCGGTGCCGGGATCTTCGCCCAGCACCCGCACGTTACCCGAGTCGCGGGTCCGGTTGCCCTCCAGTATCTCGATGGTCGTCGATTTGCCCGCACCATTCGGACCGAGGATGGCGAAGATCTCGCCGTGGCCGACGTCGAGATCGAGTTCTCGCACGGCCGGTCTTCGCCCGTAGGCCTTGGACAGCCCCCGAACGTGCACAGCGGTCGAGGAGTTCGGTGAGGCGTTCACGAATGCGGCTCCCCTTCCTCGCTTTCGACGGCGCCGCCCTCGAGTTCGGCCAAGAGTTCCCGCAGGTCGGCCTCTGACAACTCGTTGAGCAGTTGGTCGACGTCGCCGGTCTCCTCGGCAGGTTCCGGCGCCGCGGCGGTGGCTACCGTGGCGGAGGGGACCTCGCCGTGGATGGCTTCGAGTTCGGCCAGTATCCGAACGGCCAGCGCATTGACGCTGACTCCCTTGAGAATCTCGAGGACCGGCAGATCGATCGAGAACGTCGTGTTGATCCTGACCCGGAAGTCCATGGCCATCATCGAGTCCAAGCCGATGTCGTCGAGGACGGCATCGGGATCGATATCGGTCGTCGCGCAATCGAATACGGCGGCCATGAGTTGCTGGACGTGATCGGCGACCACCTCGAGGCGCCCGGATACCGGTGTGGCCGCCAGTACCTCGACGATCGAGCGGCCCGACTCCGTACTCAGCGCGGACGCCTCGGGCGAGTCGAGCGCGGCGAACATGGCAGGCAACCGTCCGCCGAGGAGTTGGCGGGCCCGGCCCCAGTCTGCGCTGATGGCGATGACGTTGGGGCTCTGCTGGTTGATCAGCCGGTCGAGGATCGCGGCTCCCGCCGAAGGCGTGATCAGGTCGATTCCACGCATCGCGTACACGTCCTCCAGGTGCAGGTCCTCGACCATGCCCACCGACCACGGCCCCCACCCGATGGTCAGAGCCGGCGACCCCTGCGCCCGGCGGTAGTGCGCGAAGGCGTCGAGGAAGGCGTTGGCGGCGGCGTAGTTTCCCTGCCCGGGCGACGCGATCACCGACCCCGCAGAACCGAACATCACGAAAAAGTCCAAATCCTGGTCAGCGAAGGCGTCGTGCAGCACGCGGGTGCCGGTGATCTTGGGGGCCAGCACCTTGGTGAAGTCGGCTTCGCTGACGTTGACGAGGAGTTGGTCGTGGACGGATCCCGCCGCGTGGATGAGCCCGCGCACCGGTCGGCCGCCGCGGCGGGTGTGGTCGTTCAGCCAGGCAGTCACCTGCTCGACGTCGGTGATGTCGACACTGGCGGTACGGACGCGGACCCCGAGGCGTTCGATCGCCCGGATCGTTTGGACGGCCGTGAAGTGCGGGTCGCCGTCGCTCATTGCCGACCACTGGTCCCTGCCCGGGATCTGGCTTCGGTTCAGCAGCGTGATGTGACGCGCCCCGTGCTCGGCGAGGTACGTCGCCACCGTCCTACCGAGTGCGCCCGTTCCGCCGGTGACGACGTAGGTGGCGTCGGGGATGAGCTTGGTGGGAAAGGCCCGGGTGAGGCTCGTGCTCAGGCGCAACCGCGGGACGAGTGTCTGTTCGCCGCGGATCGCGATCTGGTCCTCGGACCCGTCGCCGAGGATGTGCGCGCAGATGCGTGCCGCGGTCTCCGGGACGCCGTCCGCACTGTCGATGTCTATCAGCCCTCCCCAGCGGTCCACGAATTCCTGGTGGCCGAGCACCCGGCCGAGACCCCAGACGGTCGCCTGATCAGGCGCCAACGATTCGGTTCCGAGCGCCGGTTGGGCGTTGTCGGTGATCAGGAAGAGCCGCGGCGTGACGGCGTCGTGGTGGGCGAGGGACTTGGCCAGGCGCAGAATCGTGAGAACACCCACCTGGTGGTCCGGGTCGGCCGCAGCGAGGTCCATCGGCCAGCAGTCCACAACGCCTGCAAGGTCGCCCTGTCTCGCGACGTGCTCGTCGATCAGTCGGCCCAATTGCTCGGCTCTGCTGGGGTTGAGCGCATATCCCCCGGCGACCTCGCTGAGCGTGTCGACGTCGCGGTGCGTCACGGTCCACACGCGGTGACCGGCGGCCCGCAGTCGCTCCGCGACGCCGGCACCGATGCCCCAGTCGTCGGCGAAGACGAGCCATGACGACGGGCTGGCCTCCTGCAGGTCCCGATCGGATTCGAGCTTCGGTTCCCACTGAAGTTCGTAGAGTCCCTTGTCGATTCGTTCCGACGCCATGCGCGCCGAGGCACCCAGCGAGCGCACCGTGAAGCCCTCGAAAAGGGCCAGCGGCTCCCCTCGGCCGTCGGTGATCACGATGTCGCTCTCGATCTCCTCCGCGGTGGCCGACACGACGCGCAGGTGCACGGTCATTCCGGCTTCGGGTGCGCCGTAGACCGCGCTGTGCCGGATACGCGTGGGCAGGTACGGGCTCTCATCGGCATTGCGGCCGAGTATCGGTGCGCCGAACAAGGTTTGGAAGGCGCCGTCGACAAGCGCCGGATGGAACCGGTAGGCGTCGAGATCATCGGCGACCGGCGCCGGGACAGCCAGCGCGGCCGACACCCAGCCCTCCCCGGCGGTCACCGCGGTGATGGATCGGAACGCGTCACCGTAGTCGAATCCGATGGCACGGGTAATGGCGTAGAAGTCCTCGCCGCTGATCGGTGCGCCGGTCGGTTGATCGTGTGGATGAAGCTTCGGGGCAGGGGCTTTCGGGCGAGTGTTGAGTTCGGCGGTCGCCGTGATCGTCCACTTAAGGTCGCCGCCCGCCGTCGCGGTGTAGGCGGCGAACTCGAGCGTGCCCGTGCTCTCGTCGAGAGTGGTCCGGAGAATGGGATCGCATGTCTCGTCGAGGATGACGGCGCGGTGCAGAACGAGATGCTCGACGCCGAGGTCGATGCCATAGGTCTGCTGTCCGACCGCCAGTGCCATCTCGACGTACACCGCCCCGGGGACGACGACGCTGCCCTGGACCTGGTGATCGGCCAGGAACGGCAGCAGGCCGGTGCTCAGCTCGACTTCCCAGGTCGGATGCACGCCGCTGACCGGCTGCCCGAGGAGTGGGTGCACCGGGTTGTAGTGCAGCGCCTCCGTGGCTTCCCGGGTCTCGTTCCAGAAGCGCTTGGTCTGCCACGGGTACGAGGGCAGCTTCAGCAATTCCCCGCGAGGATGCACAGCGTCCCAGGCGATGTCGTGGCCGTTGGTGTGCAGCGCGCCGACGCAGTTCAGGAACGTCCGCACATCCTCGTCGTGGCGTCGCTGGGTCGCCAGCACGACGGCCTTCTCGGTGCCGGCGATCTCGAAGATCGACGCAGCCAGTACGGGGTGGGGACCGAGTTCGACGAAGTGGGTGTATCCGTCGTCGAGCATGCGACGCAGCGCCGGTTCGAACAGTACGGTGGCGCGGGTGTTCTGCCACCAGTAGGCGGCGCCCGCGGCATACTCGTCCAGCTGTTCACCGGTCACCGTCGAATACAGCGGGATCGCAGCGGGTTTGGAGGTGAGCCCGTCCAGCGCGGTGTGGAGGTCGTCTTTGATCGCCTCCATGTAGTGGGTGTGGTACGGCACTTTCCCGGACAGATACCGGTTGAAGATCTCGGCCTCGTCCAACCGGCCGGCGACGTCGTCCAGCACGTCACCGTCGCCGGCGATGGTCACCGCCGATGTGCTGTTGACCGCCGCGACGGACAGTCGCCGCCCGAACTCCGCGCGGGTCTTCTCGTCGAGGGCCCGCAGCAGCGAATCGGTGTCGAGGCCGACGGCGAGCATGCGTCCCTGTCCGCTGGTGCGCTGCTGCAGTCGGCTGCGGTGGTAGATCACCTCGACCGCTTGCTCGAAGGTGAGCAGGCCGGCGAGATGGTGGGCGGCCACTTCCCCGGCGCTGTGCCCGATCACGGCGTCGGGTTCGATTCCGAACTCGGCCAGTTGCGCGGCCAGCGCGATCTGGATGGCGAAGTTCGCGGGCTGTGCCACCTCGGTTTCGCCCATGCGCGAATCGGTCTCGTCGCTGCGGAGTTCGTCGAGCAGGGACCAGTCCGCGTACCGGGACAACTCGCGGTCGGTGCGGGCGATGCTCTCGGTGAACGTGGGGAGGACGTCGAGCATCCCGCGGCACATCTTCCACCACTGCGGGCCCATTCCCGTGCAGACGAACGCCAACTTCGGCGCGGTCGCGGAGGTGCGGACCGACGAGATCTGCCCGACGTCGGCGATCGCCTGAAGTTGTTCGCGCGCTTCGTCGATACTGCCCACGATCAGGGTGTGGCGGTGGCTCAGGTGGGCGCGACGCCGCGAGAGCGTGTATGCCAGATCCGGCAGCGTGACGTCCGGATGCGTTTCGAGATGTTCGACCAACTGGCGGACGGTCGCCACCAGGGCTTCCTCGCTGCGCGCCGAGATCGGTAGGAGAGTCAGCGGCATCGACTGGGGCGCAATCCGATCAGGGGCGTCGGCGTCGGTTGGCGGCTCGGCGAGCACCACGTGGGCGTTGGTACCGCCGAAGCCGAACGAGTTCACCCCGGCGATGCGACGGTCGGTGCTCGGGAACGGGCGGCCGGTTCGGGGTACGTCGATCTTCAGGTCGTCGAAACTTACTTGGCTGGTCGGGTTTTCGAGGTGCAGGTGCGCCGGGATGTAGTCTCGCTGGAGCACCAGTGCCGTCTTGATCAGCCCGGCCACGCCCGCGCCCGCCTCGAGGTGGCCGATGTTGGTCTTGACCGATCCGATCACCAGTGGTTCAGTGGGCGTCCGGTCCGATGTCAGGGCGGCGGCGAGCGCACGGATCTCGACGGGGTCGCCGACCGGCGTTCCGGTGCCGTGCGCTTCGACGTACCCGACGTCGCATGCGTGGACACCGGCACGCCGCAGCGCGGACGTGATCGCAGCAGCCTGCGCCTCCGCCCGGGGCACGGTGATGCCGTCGGTGCGGCCGTCCTGTGACACCGCTGTCCCGAGGATCTGCGCGTAGACCCGGTCGCCGTCGCGTACTGCCTGTTCGAGCGGTTTGATGACGACGACCGCGCCGCCTTCGCCGCGCGCGTAGCCGTCGGCGGACTCGTCGAAGGCCTTGGAGCGGCCGTCCGGACTGAGGAATCCGCTTTTCGACTCGGCAATGGCCGTGTTCGGCCCGATCATGATGTTCACGCCGCCGGCGAGGGCGAGAGCGCTTTCACCGTTCCAGATGCTCTGGGCGGCCAGGTGCACCGCGACCAGGGAACTCGAGCACGCCGTGTCGACGGTCATGCTGGGTCCGCGGAAATCGAAGGCGAACGAGATCCGGTTCGCCAACATCGTCATCATCATCCCGGCGGCCGAATGGGCCTTGAACTGATAGCGGCTGGTGCGGCCCTGGTTCTGCAGGAGTTGGTAGTCGAGGGTGAAGCCGCCGATGAACACCCCGACGTCCTCGCCGGCCAAGGCGTCCGCGGGAATGCCACCGTCCTCCAGTGCCTCCCAGGTGGCCTGCAGCATCAGGCGCTGCTGCGGGTCGATCGAGTGCGCCTCGCGCGGGGAGATGCCGAAGAACTGGGGATCGAACTGATCGATGTCGGCGAGGAACCCCCCTCGGCGGGTGACCATCTTGCCGACCTTCTCCGGGTTCGGGTCGTGGAACCTGTCGGCATTCCACCGTGTCTCGGGAACGACGGAGGTGGCGTCGGTCGAGCTGCACAGCAGGTCCCAGAAGCCGTCGGCGGAGTCGACGCCGCCGGGAAGGCGACACCCGATCCCGACGATCGCCAACGCCGGATGCCTGGGTCGTTCCGAAGGCATCCTCATGCTTGCCCGTCGCCGTCTGTCGTGAAACACGCGGTCATCGCGATCCCTTCGTCGGCGTTGCGCGGCCACTGTTACTTCGTAGCGGCGACGGCCAAGGATGGGTGCCGGGCTGTTCAGCCCAGCCGGAGCTCAGGAACGGCGGTCAGGATCCAGTCCCGGCTGATCGGGTTGACCGCCTGCTCGCGGCGGTACACGGCCCGTAGGTCCCGCAGCAGCGGGTCCCGCTGCCACGCCTGCACCTGCGCGACGACGTCGTCGTCGTCGAACATCGCGGACTTGTCCGCGACGACGGTCTCGACCAGCTGACCGGCGACCTGACGAAGCAACAGAGCGTTGGCGTCGAACTGCTGGGCGAAGTCGGGGGCGGTGCCCATCATGGCCGTGTGCAGGGCCACCATGAAGTTCAACGGCGAGTACAGATCGACGAACGGCACGGGCGAATCGGCGTCCTCCACCGCCGCCCACTCCCGCAGGAACCGCTGAATGCGATTGCTGAGTTCGATGAGGCCGTCGAGGTGGGGCACCACCGCGGGATCGTCGGCGACGCTGACGAACCGGCCGTTGCGATACAACAGGCCGATAAAGCCCCAATAGAAGGCGACGTCCCAGATGATCTTGGCCGCCATGACCTTCGGCGTGCCCATCAGGGTGTACTGGTCCTGATACACCGCCAGCCACATCTCGGCCAGCGAGCGGAAGAGGGAGTCGCTGATCGCGCCCCTCGCGACGACGTCTTCACCGTCGAGGTCGCGGACCACCATGTCGGTGATGAGTCCGTTGCCGATCGCGACCAGGTCCAGACCCGACGAATACAGCGGGTCCAGGAACACCCCCGCGTCACCGGTGAGGCACCAGCGCGCCCGACCGTCGAACACCTTCGTCGCGGCATGGCTGTAGTGCTTCATGACCCGGAAGTCTCTGATCAGGTCGTCGTGCTTGGCCAATTCCTCGGCACACTGCGGCTCGTGCTCGCGTAGCCACGCTTTCGCCTTGTCCAACGTGTTGTAGTCGTCGAACGCATGGCTGGCGGGGTCGGCGACGATGCCGACGCTGGTCGCCCCCGACGCGAGCCGGATCAGCCACACCCAGTAGCCCTCGCCCATCAGGTGGTTCGTCGACAACGCGCGATCGCCCTCGACCAGGCGGGTCCGCCAACCCGCGTCGTCGCTCCACTGGCCGACGTCGAGTTCGGTCGCCACCCGCAGCCAGGCGGCGTTGCAGTGATGCTCGGTGGCCCGCCGCAGATTCAGCTGCCGGGGTAGCACGCGGTTGCGGCCCGAGGCGTCGACGACCCAGCGCGTGGTGGTCCGCGTGGTCGCGTCATCGCTCTGCACGGTTACCGTGTGCGCTTGACGGTCTGCGCCGAATTCGACGGATCGGACGCGGCCACACGCGATGTCGACGCCTGCGGACAGGCAGCGCAGGTGCAGTTCGTTCTCCAGCCTGCCCCGATCGATCTGGTAGGTCACCTGCGGGACGAAGCGGGAACTCCCCAGCTCCATCCGCCGGGCGATATCGGTGTTCCCGTGGTTCGTGAAGAACATCCGCAGGCCCATCTTGCGGATCTGGGCGCTGCTGAGGTGGTCGCCCAGGCCGAGCCGCTCGCGCAGGTAGTGCGCGGAGACCTCGACGGTCGACTCACCGACCGTGTGGGTGACTTCGGGCACCGGGTGGGCGTTCGGTTCGACGATCAGGATTCGTGCTGCGGGGCGGGCGGTGCGCACCTCCAGCGCGAGGGTCAGCGCCGCCGCGCCGCCGCCGATGATGACGACGTCGTGATCCGCGACCGGCGCATCGTCGTTGCCGAGCCGGCTTCGGATCCGTCGGGCAAGAGCCTCCCGGGCTTTGGGGTCCAACTGCGACAACTGTGTCCGGACGTTCACGCGTTCCCTCCCTCGGCCGCAGGGTCCGGGAGGTACCCCGGCACCGGCGACGCCATGCAACGAAATCGGGCCGACGTCGTCGGCGACCCGGCCGTCAGAAAGTCGTCAGCGCCCTGCGAGATCACTGTTTTCACGTCGCACCTCCTCAGCGGTGGCGGCCTTCGGCCGGTGCCGGCCGTAGGCGAATTCGAATATCGGCGTGGCCATCAGAGTGGTGATGATGGCCACCAACACCAGGATGGTGAAGAGCGTCGGCGTGATGATCCCGGCCTCGAGGCCGATGTTCAGCAGGATCAGTTCGATCAATCCGCGGGCATTCATCAACGAACCCAGGGCGACCGCCTCACGGAGAGGCACCTTGCGCAGGCGCGCGGCCAGCGTGCAGGCGATGCCCTTCCCGGCGATCGCGACCACGAGTATCCCCAGGGTCACCGCCCACAGCGTGGGCGTGTTCACCAAACCGATCTCGGTGTTCAGCCCCGAGTACACGAAGAACAGCGGCAGCAGCAAGGTGGTTGTCAGCGGCTCCAGGCCGGCCGTGACGCGTTGGGCGAAGACGCCGGACGGCATGGCCACGCCGAGGATGAATGCGCCGAATATCGCGTAGATGCCGATGAGATCGGTGAACCACGCACACGCCATGAGCAGTACGAGGACAACGCTGAGCATCGAGGGTGTGACGGTGTTGCGGCGTTCGGCCATCGCGCCGAGTACGCCGAGCGCTTTCCGTCCGGCTGTCAGCACCAGCAGCGTGTAGAGCACTCCGCCGACGATCGCCACCAGGGCGATGGCCGCGCTGCCCTGGTGGATGGCCAGCACCGTGGCCAGAATGCACCACGAGATCGCATCGTCGGTCGCACCGCACGCCAGCGCGAGGGTGCCCAACGACGTTCCGGACAGCCCCGTCTCGAAGATGATCCGGGCCAGCATGGGAAACGCCGTGATCGCGATCGCCGCGCCGAGGAACAGCATCGCCATGAGCGGTGTGACGCCGTCCTCGAAGTAGCCGCCGGCACCCAGCAGCGGTAGCGCGATGAACCCGCCGAGGACGAGCGGCGTGAAGATGCCGGCCGCCGACACCGCGGCCGCGGTCCCTGCCCGGTGCTTGATGAGGTCGACGTCGAAGCTGAGCCCGACGAGGAACATGTAGAGCACGAGGCCGATCTGCGCCGTGGTGTACAGCACGACGTTCGACACCCCCGGCGGGAACAGGTAGTCCTGAACGCCGGGCGCTATCCGCCCGAGCAGAGACGGTCCCAGCACGACGCCGGCGATCATCTCGCCCACGACCTGCGGTTGCCCCAGCCGCTGCGCCAGCAGCCCGACCAGACGGCAGGCCACAAGGATGACGACCAGCGCAAGGAAGAACTGGATGGCGGTGTCTGCCGGCATGTCAGGTCTTCGAGACCACGCTGCGGGAGGATTGGTTCAGAACCCCCCCCTGTCTCATGGGATGTCAGGCGAGCCCGTGACGACACGTCGTTTCCGCGCAGGGATGCCCGGAGCCGGCGGGTTCAATCAGCTGGTGACCGCCGTCTTCGACCGCGTCGTCGCGGCGGGATGCGGCGGGGGGTCGTGCCCTCGGTTGCGGGGTGGACGCGGGCGCACAGGAGCGGCTGACCATGACATGTCCTAAGCCGCGACCAGCGCTCATGGTGGGTTGCCACGGAAATGGCGGAGCCGTTATTGCGATCCAAACGGCGAATCCCACGGCGCGGCAAGCCGTCGCGACGGTTTCTCACCGTCGATGGCGTTACCGGCGGCTCCGCCCGTTTATCCCTTGCACCCGAGGGTAGCTTCTGGCTCGTGCCGGAACGTAAGCCCTTCCCCGCAGGTAGGCGGTCGTGGACCCAACTCGGCACGACCGCCAACGACACCCGTGTGTTCGACGAGTTGGCTGCGGGTGTCGCGGGGCCGTTCCTGTATCGCCTCGGCCCGTCAGCAGCAGTGATCTGATGACGAAGGAACCGGATCCGCTACCGTCACGCGGCGCCCCGCCACCGCCCTCAGGTGATCGTCAATTCGCTCGCCTGTTCGCGGGAGTGGACGAGCTATGCGGACGGGCGATGCGGTCTGCCCTCGCCGATGGGGCTGCCTTGGCGGTCCTGACTCGATACGCCCACACCCGGGAGTTGGCGTACGCCACCGACACCATTGCCGTACAACTCGACGAACTGCAGTTCACCCTGGGTGAGGGCCCCTGCTTGGACGCCTACCTCTACGACGAGCCGCAGATTCATCCCAATCTGGACAGCATCAGCCACACGTCTCGATGGCCCACCTTTGCCACCGAGGCCACCCAGCTCGGCGTGCACTCGTTGTTCGCCTTTCCCGTTCCTGGTGCGCTGGGGCCATCAAGAGTGCTGGAGTTGTACCGCCGCGCCCCCGGCAGTCTCACCCAGGACCAACACGCCGCCGCCAGAGCCTGCGCCTCAGCCATCGGCCAGCGGCTCCAAACCAACTGGGATAAGCACCTTGCTTCCTTCGGCGGCGTCAGGGAGGCCATCGACGCAGTCGCGGGCGGCAGCGACGCAGTCGCGGGCGGCAGCGCCGTGCAGGACGGTATCGGCGAACCGTTCACCCGCACCCAGATCCACGTCGCTGCCGGCATGCTTGCTATCCAATTGAACACTGAGCCCGACGAAGCCTTGGACCGACTACGGGCCTACGCCTACGCCTACGGTCGTCGCATTTCCTCGGTGGCCGCCGACATCATCGCCCACCGACTCACCTTGCATGATCAGCCCGGCCCACCTCACCAATAGAACGACCGTGGGCATCCCGTCGCCGACGAGATTGGCACCGCAGTAGGCACAGCCGGCCTTCAGGCCGCCTCGTTGATCGATGCCCAGCACTGCCAAGGCTGGCCGCCGAAGGAGCTGCCATTCACGCCTTGCGGACATGCCACCGAAATTCATCTCCAAATAGCTCGCGGTCGTTTCCGTCGCCCGCTCCACCGGAGCTCGTGGCCCTCAGCTACATCTCAAGCGCGATAAAAGTGTACCGGGCCAAACTGAACCGACGTGCGGGGCAAGGAACTGACGAAGGTCTCCAAGTGGGCACGCAAGTCGTAACCTTGCTACCTATGTTGGGACGTTCCCGCACTGTGCCTGCTCTGCGGATCGCCAGCGGACGCTACCGGTTTCGGGAGAGTCTGTTCGCGCTGCCGACCGTAGTGGTCATCGGCGGGGCCGTCCTGGCGGAGGCGACGGCGTTCGTCGACCGAGTCACGGTCGGCGGCCTTGCGATCCCGCTGACCGTCCGGATGAACAGCAATGCCGCCACCTGGTTGCTCAGCACAGTCGCGGGCGCGACCATCACCACCGCAGGGGTGGTGTTCTCGCTGACCGTCGTGAGCCTGCAGCTGGCAAGCAGCCAGTTCTCTCCGCGGGTGATGCGATCCTTCATCCGCGACCGCGTCAGCCAGCTCGTCATAGGTCTATTGGTCGCGACATTCGTCTTCTGTGTGTTGGCGCTGCGCCACGTCAGCGCCGATCCCGCGGCGAATGCACCTCCCCTCCAGATGACGTTCGCCATCGTCCTGACTCTGACGACGGTGCTGCTGATCATCGGCTACCTCAACCGCCTGGCCCACGGGTTACAGGTCGGCGAGGTGGTGCGGGCGATCTCGAAGGAAGCCGACCATGTGCTGGAGGCGACCACGAGGGAGGCGCGCGCGGAGGAACCCGCCCTCGAAGAAGCGGGCGAACCCAGCGACGACCGGCTGGTGGTCCGCGCCGGGACCAGTGGTTGGGTGACCCAGGCGCCGAGCAAGTACATCCTCGCGGCGGTACCGCCGTCGACGGTCGTGCGGCTCGAAACCCGCACCGGCGCATACATTCACCGCGGCGAGGTGCTGATGTCGGCGTGGCCGATGCCCGAGGATCCCGAGCGGACGAGGGCTCGTCTGCTTGCCACGGTCGAGGTCGCCGACATCCGAACCATGCAGTACGACGTGGACTTCGGTATCCGTCAGCTCGTCGACATCGCGTTGCGCGCGCTGAGCGCGGCGATCAACGACCCGACTACGGCGACGGAGGTGGTGTTGCGCCTGGGCAGCCTTCTGCGGGACATCCTCGTGTCGGAACTGCCGCTGGTCTCGGTCCGCGGACCCCACGGCCGGACTTTGCTGCGGCCATGGATTCTGTCCCACGACGAGTACATCGAGCATGCGTTCGACCCGATCCGCCAGGCCGCGGTCACCCAGATCCACGTGGTCACAGCACTTCTGCGCGTCTTGCAGATGCTCATCGATCATGTCGTCGGGGCCGGACGCACCGAGCACGTCCCGGCGTTGAGGGCACAGATCACTCTGCTGATGGACGCCGTGGCGGCACGCACCGACATCCACGCCGATGATCTCGCCCGACTGCGGGCGATCGCCGAAGACACCGACCCGGCCGAGCATGACCTGCGGTGACCTGTGCACCGCTGAACGCCTTTCCGGTCGATCCCACTGATCGCTAGCGAGCGCATTGCCGACCCGGAGCAGGTGCTTATTGGCAGGCAGCCACACGCCTTCACTCCAAATCCCGAGACCGTACTGGCGATGCTCTCCACCCATGCCGCGATCACGCTCATAGCGGCTGGCAAAGACAAGCCCGTTCCGGTCTGCGCCGGCCCCGGCCGAGACATCATCGGGCGAGCCAAAGGCATCATCATGGAACGCTTCAAGATCGATCGCGGGCAAGCGCGTGGCCTTACAGGGGAACTGCGTGTCGAAACCGCTGAGCGAGAGAGAGAATCGAAACTTCGCGAAGCACGTTTACCCACCTGCCCCGCCACACTTGCCGCCGCAGGCGTCGGAAGCGTGGGCGCGTAATGACGCCGAAGAGTCGTGCTCACTGGGCGTGGCCGTCGTGGCCGTCGTGGCCGTCGACATCGACGCATAACCCCACGTTGTTGGGGTAGCACCGCAGGGTGTTCGGGAGAGCTGCGGCAATGACACTGCTGATCCTCACGGCAGCGTGCGCGATGGAGGCGCCGAACGGCGCAGGCCCCAACGGCGGGCCCGCAGTCGAGAGGGCCGCCCCTGCGACGGCTCCCGGTGATGCCTCGCAAGGCCGCTTACAGGCGCGGCCGCATCCGCCGATCGCCGCACCCGTCGGGCCTGGCCTACACCAGCTGACCGGTGCGCTGCTCTACGTCCCCACCGGCTACCGCCCTGACACCGCGGCGCCGCTTGCCGTGATGTTGCACGGCGCCGGTGGTGACGCCCGCGGGGGAATGGACCCGTTCCTGCCGCTCGCCGACGCGGCAGGCGTGCTGCTGCTGGCCGTCAAGAGCGCGGAGGCGACGTGGGACGTGCTCTTCGAGTCGTTCGGGACCGACGTCGTGCGAGTCAACACCGCGCTGGCCCATGTGTTCGACCGCTGGGCGGTGGATCCTCGACGTCTGGCCGTCGCCGGCTTCTCCGACGGCGCCTCGTACGCCTTGTCGCTGGGGCTCACCAACGGCGACCTCTTCAGCCACATCATCGCGTTCTCACCGGGTTTCGCCGCTCCAGCGGAACGGGTCGGTGAGCCAGCGATCTTCCTCATCCACGGTGTCGATGACCGCGTTCTGCCGATCGACCGGACCAGCCGCCGGCTGCGACCCCGGCTGGAACGGGCGGGCTATGCGCTGACCTACGCGGAGTTCGAGGGCGGCCATGTGGTCCCCAGCGACTGGGCGCGGCGCGCGCTCGACTGGTTCCTCGGTTAGATGAGCAGTCGCGATCCTGGTCGGGTTGCAGGCGGTGGACAAGAAGACGTTCTACCGGCAGCACCTGGCAACACAAACCGACACGTCACCTGATGCGGCACAACCGCAACAAACAGCGCCGGCGGTTGCACCTGATCGCCGGCGCGCTCGGTGCCGGCGACGACGTCGCGTGGCACAACACCAACCCGTCCCCTGGCGTTTGGCGGCCGATCGTCGACCTCGCTCATTGCCACGACGCCCTCGCAATTGCCTATCGGTCTCCACCCGCTGCGGCGGCGTCGATGCGCCGCAACGCCGCGCGCGGACCGGTTGCCCTCCGACCTTCGCGGGTCATCACGCGGAGGCGGCGCTGTTCGGAGTCTTCGCCATGTCGGGGCTGTACAACGCCTTCCCCCTCCTCTCGGGGGTTCAGGGGCCACGGATGTTCTCGGATATCCGTCACATCCTGGAAGTGCCGACGTGCCGTAGCCGAGTGAAGAATTCGCTCCCGAGGCGGGAAGACGCCGCCGGCACCATCTGCCGCACCTGGCTGGCGCTGCCCACGAACCCTCACCCCCGACATCCTGTCGACCGACGGTTTACCTCTCCTCTTTCGGGTAAGTCCTGATCGTGGATGGCAGGGCAGGCGCAGATCTCAATGACGTGGTCGTCGATCACGAGCAGCATCCGGCGTACGCCTGCGAAAGGAACAGGCCGACGCCCGGCGGAAGCTTGCCACGGCAAGTCCATCCGGCAGGCAACTGGGTGCTAGGCCCAACGTGGTGCTAGGCCCAACGTTCCGAGTCCGGACCGATAGTTCGAGACACGCGGCAAAGCTAGCGCGGCGCGTGCAGGGGCTGCGGGTCTTCGACCCGCTGAGAAGGTCGGCAGGTTCATGAGACGGGCTTGACCGCCGTCCTGGGTCGTCCGATTCCAGCCGAATGCGTCAGCCTCCTGCGACCGGCAGCGGCAGCGGCCCCGGCCCCTCCGGCGGCCACCCCCAGACAGGCCAATGCCGTGTAAGCGGGGTGGGTCGTCGCCTTGACGTAGTAACTGCCCGACCGGACGTGTCCGGCTTGGGTGCCCCGCTCCTGCAAACCGTGACCGGGCTTATAGAGCGCGCTGTCCTCTCGCGAGCGTGACGGCCGATCCGCGCGCTGAGACCAATACTGATAATGCTGCATGACACGGTCGACGACGCGCGGTGCGATGTTGGCGATGAGCACCAACAGCTTGGCTTGTGCGCCGACGTAGACGTCTCTCTTCGGATGCGTTGCCGCATACAGGATTCCCTCGGCCACCGCCTCGGGCGGGTAGATCATGCCGCGGTGCGCGGGCTGCTGTTCCTGATAGCTGTGGGCATGTTCGTTGTAGGGCGTGTCTATCCGACCGGGATGTACGAGGGTGATCGACGCGGGGATGCCCTCATGCGCTGCTTCCATCCGCAGCGCCTCGGTAAAACCGTGCACGGCGAATTTGGCACTGCCATAAGTGGATTGGACAGGCGTGGCGCGATCACCGAAGAAGCTGCCGACGTTGATCAGGGCGCCGGCGGTCCCGGGTTCGCGAGTTCGAAAATGGGCCACCGCCGCACGTGATCCGTAGGCGACACCCCAGAAGACGGTGTCGAAAACTCGGCGGAAATCTTCGGTCGACACGTCCATGATGTTGCCGAAGATCGACACACCGGCGTTGTTGACCCACGTGTCGAACCTCCCGAATTCGCTGATCGCCGTGTCGGCGATTCGCTGGACGTCGCTTTCTTCGCCGACGTCGGCCACGACGTAGACGGCCTTGCCGCCCGCTGCCCGGATCTCATCGGTGAGCGTACTCAGCGCGTCCTCGTTGCGGGCTGCCAACACCAAGGCGCCGACACCCTCGCGCGCGGCCATTCTGGCCGTGACCAGACCTATCCCGCTCGATGCGCCGGTGATGACCATGACCTGCTCGGAAAGGGGGCGCAAAGACAGCTTCATCTGTTCTCCTGAGTGAGCGCGGAACGCTGGAACAACCCGTGTTCCCGGGCGCCGCAGCGCTACACGTCCACAATGCGATCGCTTTACGGGGCGACGACGCGGAACTCGGCGAGCGACTCGTCGGCGGCGCCTTCGACCATGACGCCTTTGGCCGCCTGCTGCTGGAGATAGTCCACGATGGCGTCGGTGAGCACTTCCCCGGGGGCGATGACTGGGATACCCGGCGGGTAGGGGCAGATCATCTCCGCCGAGATGCGACCCGATGCCTTGCGCCACTGCACCATTTCGGTCGCGCCGAGATAGGCGTCGCGAGGCAGCATCACCGTTTCGGTGCGCAGTTCGGGCAACGGCGGAGCGTCGCCGATCGGTTGGGCGCCGCGGTCGCAGTGGGCGTCTGCGAGCGCGGACATCGCGTCGATGAACCGATGCGCGGTGGCGTCGGTGTCGGCGTAGGTGATCAGGGCCATGACCCTGCGGTGATCGGCCAACTCGACATGCACGCCACAGCGCTCACGCAACCAGTCGGCAGCTTGATAGCCCGTCAACCCCAGGCGATTGACGTCAATGCACACGTGAGTGGGATCCAGTGCGAATGCTCCGGGACTCGCGAGAATCTCCTCACCCATGACGTCGAGGCCTGCGACCTCCGACAGCGCGCCGCGGACTTGCGCAGCGACATCGACGGCGTGGCCGAGTAGCTCTTCGCCATGCTCGGCGAACTGGCACCGCGCCGCGTCGATGGACGACAGCAACAGCGACGATGCGCTTGTCGACTGGGTCAGTTCGAAAACCAGGGACAGCCGCGTGGGGTCGATCCGCTCGCCTTTTCGGCTCAGTACCGAGGTCTGGCACAGCCCGTTGAGGGATTTGTGGACGCTGCCGATGGACAGGTCGGCGCCTGACTCGATCGCCGATGGGGGTAGTCGGCTGCAGAAGCTGAAGTCCAGTCCCCAGGCGTCATTGGTGATCAGCGGCACGCCATGGGAGTGCGCGGCGTCGGCGAGGCCGCGCACGTCGGCGCTGACGCCGTAGTAGGTGGGCGTGAAAACCATTGCGGCCACCGCGTCCGGATGGTCGCGCAGGACCGTGTCGAGGCGGCCGGGGTCCACGTTGTGGGCGAGCTGCCATTGGTTGTCGTACTCCGGATCGACATAGACGGGCATCGCCCCGGAGAGAACGAGGCCAGAGAACGCCGACTTGTGGCCGTTGCGGGCCATGACCAGAGTTTCGCCGGGTCGGACCGCGGCCATCATCGCGACGTGCACGTTCTCGGTACTGCCGTTCGTGGAGAACAGCGTCTCGTCCGCGCCGACCGCGTCGGCGAACAATGTCATGGCTGTGGGCTCGACCTGCCAGGACTGATGCCGGTTGTCCACGCCGTTGTTCATCCCGATGTCGGCCCGGAAGGCGTCCCTGCCCGCCCAGCGCGCCGCGATCGGCTCGGCCGGTCCCGTAGCGCAACGGTGTGCCGGGATACCGAAGCTGAGGTCACCTCGGCGATGAAAGTCCTCTATCGCCTCGCCGACCGGAGCGGCGTCCGGCGAGCTGCGAACAGGGCCGGCTTGGGCTTCCCTCTGCGCCTTGGCTTCGTTCTGTTCGCGTTGCTCGTCGACGTGTGAGAGCGCTTGATCGGATCCCGACATGACGGCACACCTCCTCTTCCATAGCGCGGTGGGGCCGTACCGAGGTACCCGCGGGGGTGCTTTGCAATCGTCTCAACAAAAGCGACGGTTGCCAGGCCCAGCAGAGCACGGTGTTTGGGCGGAGCCGAACCGGGAACATTTTCGCGATGCAGCGGACTCTGGTGAGCTACCTGCTGATGCCCCGTCCAAAGGACCTGGTGAAGGCGCTGCTGATCCCTGTCGCCTACGCGGTGGGCGCGGCCGCTACGGGAGAGGTGAGCATCGAGTCCGCTGTCCGTGTCGTTGTCGTGATGGCCGCGGTGGAGCTACTCATCTATCCCGCCCGGTACCAATGGAACGACATCAGGGGCTTCGTCGCCGACCAACAGCACCCCGACAGCGGTTCCCGCGGTCGGTTACCCGGACCACTGAGCGACGCCCGACGGAACGTGGCCACCAGTGGTGCCGTGGCGCTGCTGCGATTGCTGGGCGTGGTGGCTCTTGTCTTCCTGCTTCCGGGACTGGACCTCGGAGGTCTGCTCACCTGCGCCGTCGCAGGAATCTTCGGAGTCGCCTTCGCCTACGAGTGGCTGCGTTCCCGATATACGGGGCAGGACGGGCAGGCACCGCCGCGCCTTCATCGCGGTCTGGTGCTCATCTGGCTGGTCGCCGGTGCCGGGTATGCCGTGCGCGGCCTGGTCGGGTTGGCGCTTGCTGTCGATCTGCGCTCCCACCTCGCACTGACGGCGTGGGCGGCGGTGACGCTCTGGGCCTACGGCGTCGCGTTCGTCACCAGCCGCTGGGCGGTCGAAGCGACAGCTTTCGCCACCGCGGGCGGGGACGGGCGGGTCCGATTCGAGGCGCGCGGGGATCAGGGACGCGAGCACCTGGTGGTGCTGGCCCGGTGGCTGCCAGAGCGGTTGTCCGACGCCGCACTGGGCCCGACGCGCTGGGTTCCGTTGTCGGAGAAGACACCTCTCACGGCGCCATGGAACATTGCGATCATGGTCGCCGGACTGGCGTCGGCGGTGACCGGATTACTGCTGGCAGGTCCCGCTTCGGTCGCCGGTTGCGTCGCGGCTGCCGCCGTCGGACTCACGGTGACGGCGCTTCCCGTACTCGGTGTACCCCGGGCGCGGACGTTCCTGATACCCGTCGGCGCGCTGGCGCTGGTGGGCTGCTACCACCTCATCGGATGCCCCAGCCCGGCAGTTGCACTGGCGCCTTGGGTCCTGATCACGGCGGCCTATTTGTTCTTCAGCAGTCGCAGTCTGTACGCGCTCGGGAGGCCCGGCAGGCTGACGCGAGCCGTCAGGTCGGTCCGGAGGTCGGCGGGCAGGTCTGTCTTCGGCCGTCAGACGTGGGCGACGCTGCAGCACAACAATACTAGGGCCGAGATCGCCGCTGACCTGCCTTCGGAAGGAACCGAACTCGTTGACGTGGCGCGGATCGCGGCGGCGGCGGGCGCCCGGGTGGCCATGCGCTGGTGGGCGGTCCACGCACAGCTCGAGGTTCAGGAGAAGCAGGGCCCCCGCGACCTGGTGAGCCGCGCGGACCGCGAGACCGAAGAGGCGATTCGCGCCGAGCTGACCCGACTCCGCCCCGATGACGGCGTGCTGGGCGAGGAGGGCGGCACGGTGGACGGATCCAGCGGCATCCGGTGGGTGATCGACCCGATCGACGGCACGACGAGTTACCTGTACGGCCGGTCGGACTGGGCCGTCAGTGTCGCCGCGGTCCGCTGCAGCGACGGCGTGATCGTTGCGGCGGCGGTGTGCGAACCGGTTCTCGGCAAGACCACCTATGCCCAGCGGGGACAAGGCACGTTCTGCGACGGCCAACGGGTCACCGTCAACGACGTGTGGTCGCTGGACCGAGCACTGATCGAGATCAACCTGGGCCGTGACGACCAGCGCGCGATCGCCGGGGCCATGGTTCACGAATTAGGCGGCTCCGTACGAGATCTCAGGCGCGGCGGCAGCGCCGCGAGCGCGCTGGCGCACGTGGCGACCGGACGCGCCGACGGTGTGTGGGCGCCAGGCCTGCAACCGTGGGACGGCGCCGGCGGCGTGCTGCTTGTCGAAGAGGCGGGTGGCTCGGTGGGCGACCTCTCGGGACACAGCGCCGGCGTGTGGCCGGCCTCCGGCGACGTCCTGGCGGCGAGCCCGGCGTTGTGGGCTGCATTACACGTCATCCTGGCGCGGGTGTATGTAATCCGAGTTTAGGCGCCTCCTGCGGTGGTATTCCTGCCCCGCAACGCCGATCGACCCCCCGAAGTACTGCGTGATTCGCACGAGCCGCTCGAGAAGCCGGCCGCTCGCCATCCCACTCGTGCCTGGGGAGAACCATGTCCAATGTCATCAGGCTTCGGCCGAATACTGGAGTTCCACTGAACAGCGCCACCCTCGACCTGCACGCCGGTCGGCTGTCTGTTCCCAAATACGACCGGTCGGCGCTGACCCCTTCGGTCGTTCACATCGGCGTGGGGGGATTCCATCGCGCCCACCAGGGCAGCTACTTCGATGACCTCGCCCGCGCCGGTCTCTCGATGGACTGGGGCGTCACCGGTGTCGGATTGCACCGCGATGAGATGAAGAAGGCGCTGGTGCCACAGGACTGTCTGTACACGGTCATCGAGCGTGGCGCGGACCGCTCCGAAGGGCGCGTGGTGGGGGCCATGCGCCGGTACCTTTTCGCACCGGACGAGCATGCCGCGGTAAGGGCGGTGCTTGCCGACGAACGCACCCGCCTGGTGACGTTGACGATCACCGGTGACGGATACCACCGGAACCCTGCCACCGGCGACTTCGATGCCGACTCCGCGGCCGTGCGCCACGACCTCCAGGGTCCAGTCTCCTATCGCACGGCGTGGGCTTACCTGGTGGACGCGCTCGAGCAACGACGACGTAGCGGGCTGCCACCGTTTACCGTGATGTCGTGTGACAACGTGCCTGACAACGGCGACGCGGCAAGGACCGCCCTCGTGGGCTTCGCCGAACAGCGCGATGCCGAACTGGCTCGCTGGATCGAGCAGAACGTGGCATTCCCGTCCACCATGGTTGACCGGATCACGCCGAAGACCACTCCGACCGAAATCACCCGCATCGCCGAGACCCATGGAATTGCCGACCGGTGGCCGGTAGTGGCGGAGCCGTTCCGCCAGTGGGTAATTGAAGATGCGTTCTGCAACGGCCGCCCGCCGCTCGATGGGGTCGGCGCTCAGTTCGTCCCGGATGTCGCTCCGTACAAACTGGTGAAAACCCGTCTGCTCAACGGATCGCACTGCGCTGTGAGCTACCTCGGCATCCTGCTGCGGCACGAGACCACCGACGCGGCGATGAATGATCCTGACGTCTATCACTACGTCGAGCAGCTCATGCGTACGGAGCTGTGCCCGCTGTTGGATGGCACAGCTGACGTGGACCTTAACGACTACTGCGCCACGCTGCTGGAACGCCTGTCCAATCCGGGTGTAGCCGATAGGCTTTCACGACTCGCGGCGCGCGGCTCCACCAAGATGCCGTCCTACCTGTTGCCCTCCCTCCAACAGGCGCGACGCGAGAATCGACCCACGTCCATGCTGACCCTGGCGGTGGCCGCCTGGTTCCGGTACCTGCGCGGCTACGACCTTTCTGGACGGCCGATCACGGTCGAAGACCAACGCGCAGAGGAATTGACCCCGATCGCCAAGGTGGGGCTCAGTGATCCGCGACCGCTGCTCGCCGTGCGCAAGTACTTCGGGGATCTCGGTGATGATGAGGGCTTCGTCTTGGAACTGGAGCGGATGCTGCGCGATATCGACCAGCGGGGTCTTGCGGCAACACTGCGAAAGACAGTGGGGTCACGACACTTCAACCAGAGCTGGCAGGAGGGACGCGATGTTGCGGCACCTTGACGAGTTCGACGTCGCAGCGGTACGGGTGATTCTGTGCGACGCCGACGGCAACCTCTTCCCGTCGGAAGAGCCTGCCTTCGAAGCGTCGGTGGGCGTTACCAATCGCTATCTTTCGCAGATAGGCGTGACGCGTCGCTACACCGCTGAGGAGCTCCGAATCTCCAGCACCGGCAAGAATTTCCGCACCACCGCCGTCGACCTCGCCCTCGAATGGGGTGCAGAACTGCTGACCCCAGCCGAACTGGAACGGTGGGTCCAACAGGAACGCAGAGAGGTCACCGCACACCTGGGATCTGTGCTTCAGCCCGACCGCGGCGTTCTCGACCCACTGGCCCTCCTGAGCCTGAAGTACGAACTCGCCGCGGTCAGCTCGAGCGCGCTGGGGCGCTTGAAGGCATGTTTCACCGCGGCCACCTTGGACGACCTGATCCCTGAGCGGTCCCGGTTCAGCGCCGAGGACTCACTGCCGGTTCCGACGAGCAAACCAGACCCGGCCGTCTATCGGTTCGCCATCGATGCGCTCGGCATCACATCGGCACAGGCGGTAGCGGTGGAGGATTCGGTGCCCGGTGTCGCGAGCGCGGTGGCTGCGGGCGTGCCCACCATCGGCAACGTGATGTTCGTACCGGCAGATGAGCGGGAACGGCGTTGCGACGAACTGGCAGCCGCCGGCGCCTGCATCCTGGTGGATTCCTGGCATGACGTTGCGACGCTGCTGGTCGGTTCACTCGACAGCTCCGCCGGCGCTCATCGCGTCGAGGCAGACCCTGGGGTCGCCACGGCCGGAGAACGGGCGTGATCTCCACCGGCGGGACAGCGCGGCAACCCGTGAAAGTGTCACAGCGCCTGCCAAACGATGACCGGCCCACCGCAACCGGACTCCGCAAGACCGTGGGTCTGATCAGGAGCATTCAGGATGGGGCCGGCTCTGATCCGAACCACGTCATTGAAGCGATCACCTCGGCCGCTGTGGTCCATATCCCAGGCGTCGACCACGCCGGAGTGACACTGGTTCTCGGCAACACGCTGCGTCCGGTGGGATGCACCGACGGGCTCCCGTTGATCGTTAACAAGCTTCAGGAAAGGCATGGAGAGGGGCCCTGCTTTGATGCAGTCAACAGCCAGGAGCCGTTGTGTGTCCCTGACCTGGAGGCCGCCGAACGGTGGCCGTGCTTTGCCAAGGACGTCCTCCGCGAGACCCCGATCAGGTCGGTGATGGCGCTACGACTGTTCAAGGACGAGGACGGCATGGGTGTCCTCAGTTTCCATGCGGACCGACCGGGAGCCTGGAGCGACGAAAGTGATGGAATAGCAATAGCGTTCGCTGCGCAAGCCGCACTTCTCGTGGAGAACAAGCGCCGAGAGAAGTACTTCCGCACCGCGTTGGCTCACCGGGACGTCATCGGTCAGGCGAAGGGGATGCTCATGGAGCGGATGATGGTCGACGCTGCGACAGCATTCGCTTTCCTGGTGCGCGTGTCGCGGGAACGGGGCGAACCCGTTGCAGCGGTCGCACGTCGTATCGTCCGCAACGAAGCAGTGGTGATTCTCTGACAGGCACGCCCGGGCGGGATCGCTCAGCGATTCCCGTGCGTACGCGGAGAGGGTGTCTGACTTCTCGGCTGCTCCACTGCTAGGTATGGGTCCATTCGTCGGTCTGGGTCAGCCGGAGCAGATACGCCAGCGCCGGCAACACAATCGCCCCCGCCAGGGCCACAACGACCAGCAACCCGACGAGCGTGGCGTCTGCGCCTGCGGCGTCATCGATGGTCACTTCGTCGACGAGCAGCCATGGGTACTGGCCGACGCCCCACCCGGTGATTACCGAAGCCACCGCCACGGCGGCGGGTACTCGGGCGATCGAATATCGACGCCGGAACACCAGCCACACAGCGGCCACTCCGGCCACCAGCGCGACGGCCAGCAGCGGCGCGGCGTGACTGCGCAGTCCCTCGGCCAGCGTCGGCGCGTCGTGGGCGACCGGGTAGAGCCCGGCGAAAACAACGAGTCCGGTGACGATACCGACGATCAGCGTGCGTCGCCGCAGCCCCTCGGCCACGTCGGTGTCACCGGCGCGCGCGGCGTCAGCGGTGAGGAACACCCCCGCGAGGAACACACACGTCGCCACGGCCAGGCAGCCACCCACCAGCGACGTCGGGTTGACCCAGGACCCGACCCGGTCGCCATAGCCCTCGGCCGGGACGCGACCCGAGGCGATCGCCCCCGCGACGGTACCCAGGAAGAACGGACTGATCAGCGACGAGGCGGCGAAGATTGCGCCGAACAGCCGCGCCTGCGACAGCGTCGCCGAGTACTTGCGGAACACGAAGCTGGCGCCGCGCAACACGATTCCGGTCAAGGCCAGCGCGAGCGGGATGAACAACGTCGTCATCGCGGCGGCGAACGTCCGGGGGAAACCGGTCCACCACATCACCAACACGTAGATCAGCCACACGTGGTTGGCCTCCCACACCGGCCCGATGCTGTGGTCGACGAGGGTGCGGACCTTCGCGCCGCTGCGAGCGTCACCTGCGGTGAGATCATAGAAACCCGAACCGAAATCGGCGCCGCCGAACAACGCGTAAACGACGACACCCAGGAACATCGCCATCGCGACCAGCGTTGCCAACGTCACGGCACCGACTCCTTTCGCGGCGGCCCATACGGGCTGGGAAGGTCGGTCTCGCCGGCACGCCATCGCCGGGCCATCGACCGCAGGACGACATAGGCGCCGACTGTCATGCCGAGGTAGACGATGAGCACCACGGCGTAGCTCCACCACAGGCCGCTGCTGCGGCTCGCGGCGTCCACGGTGGTCAGCACTTTCCACACCGTCCACGGTTGTCGTCCCACTTCGGTTGCCACCCAGCCGGACTCGACAGCAATGATCGCCAGTGGGCCGGTGATGACGGACAACCGCAGGAACCAGCGGTTTGCCAGCAGATCCCGCCCACGCCATCGGGCCAGCCAGTACACCACCACCACGGCAGCCAACAGCGTGCCGATCGCCACCATCGACTGGAAGGCGAGATGGGTGATGTTGACCGGCGGCCACTCCGACCGCGGCACCTCGTCGAGGCCCGGAACCGGGGCGTCCCACGAATTGCGCGCGATGACCGAACCGAGCCGCGGGATGGTCAGCGCCCAACGCACCTCACCGTCTATCAGCACACCCCCCAACCGCAGCGGCGCGGGGCCCTCGGTGGTCTGGGCAAGTTCGAACGCCGCCAGCTTCGCCGGTTGGGTGTCGTGGATCCGCATGCCCAACACGTGGCCGAGGAACGGTTGCGCGACGGCGGCGACCGAGGCGAATGCGAACGGCACCGTGAAGCCGAGCCGGTGGTGGGCGTCGACCCGCCCGCGCAGCAGGCCGGCGGCATACACGCCGGACACCGTCAGTCCGACGACCATGAAGGCCGCAACCCACATGTGGGCGAACTGCAGCAGCGCGCCGTCGTTGAACATCGCGCGCCACGGGTTGACGTCGGTGACCTCACCGTCGCGGATCGTGAACCCGGCGGGGTGATTCATCCATGCGTTGACCGAGACCACACAGAACGTCCCGACGACACCCGCGATGCCCATCGGAATCAGCATCAGCAGGTGCCGCCGCGGTGGCATGCGCCCCCAGCCGTACAGGTAGATGCCCAAGAAAATGGCCTCGGTGAAGAAGGACAACCCCTCGAACGCAAACGGCAACCCCAGCACATCGCCGAACCGGCCCATCAGTCCAGGCCACAACAGCCCCATCTCGAAGCTCAACACGGTTCCCGACACGGCGCCGATCGCGAACAGCACCGCCGACACTTTGGCCCAGCGCTGCGCCAACCCGAGGGCGACCGGGTCGCCCCGCAGAATGCCGCGGCGGTGCACGACGAAGATGATCGTCGGGAACGCCACCCCGAAGCAGGCCAGCACGATGTGCCAGCCCAGCGAGAACGCCATCTGCTGCCGTGCCGGCATCAGACCGGGCGGCTCACCCTCGGCGGCGAACAGCAGCAGGGTGTCGGTCAGTCCCATGACCAACGGATGCCCGCCCCGCCGACGACTAAGCGCGAACGTCCCGGCCAAGAGCTGCTGCTGCTGATGCCGGTTGCCGCGGTCACTTGTAGATTGCCAAACTCCGTGACATATCTCGAAGCCGCGACCAGCGCTGATGGCCTGTTGTCACGGAAGTAACGAACGGTTTATTGCCATTCAAATGGCGAATCCCAGTACCAGACTGCCTCTGGCGAAGGTCGGCGGCGAGTTCTTCGAGGCGCTCGGCGCGTCGGGCGACGAGCAGCACGTCGTAGCCCTGGGCGGCGAGGTGCGGGCGAAGGCGGCTCCGATGCCGGCCGACGCACCGGTGATCAGTGCGGCCGTCGAGGGGTCACGCTGCGGTCTGCCGCGCGGATCAGGTAGTTCTTCTTGTCGAAAGTTCTGGTGCGCGCGCGGAATCGAAAGGTGAACGTCGGCCACATGACCGAGTTGCGGGCCCGGGAGTCCAAATACCAACTAGAACATCCCCCGGAGTTCCACACCGTGCCCTCGAGCGCATCGTCAACCCACGCGTTGTAGGACGCTTGGGCTTCGGGGCGGACGTCGACCGACGCGAGGCCCTCGGTGCGCATCGTGCGGAGGGCGGCCGCGAGATAGGCGGCCTGGGATTCGAGCATGTAGACGATGGAACTGTGTCCCAGGTTGGTGTTGGGTCCGTACATGAGGAACAAGTTCGGGAAGCCCGCCACTGTGATGCCCAGGTGCGCACTGGGACTGCCTGGCCCAGTGCGAGGCGAGGGTGTCGCCGTCGGAGCCGGTCAGCAGGTGCGCGACGGGTGGCTCGGTAGGGGTGAAGCCGGTGGCAAAGATGATCGTGTCGACGTCGCGCAGCGTTCCCGCGCCGTCGCGGACCCCGGTGGCGGTGATCTCAGTCAGTTCGCTGGTCACCACGTCGACGTCGGCGCGGGACAGGGTGGGCAGCCAGTCGTTGGTCAGCAGGATCCGCTTGCACCCGATGCGAAAGTCTGGCGTCAACGCCGCGCGCAGCGCCGGATCGGGCACTTGGCGGCGCAGCTGTGCCTTCGCGATCATCTGAACCAGCGGCAGGAGCCAGGTGAAGTGCGCCAGTAGTACGAGGTAGCCCTCCCGGTAGGTGTAGACGATGCTGCGAACGAGTCTCTGCAACAACGGCACTCGGCGATACAAGGCTTTCTCGAAGCGGCCCAGGGTGCGGTCCAGTCGGGGCATCACCCACGCGGGGGTCCGTTGGAACACCGTCAAATGGGCGGTACGGTCGGCGATCTCGGGGACGAACTGCACCGCCGAGGCCCCCGTGCCGATCACGGCCACCCGATCACCGGTCAGGTCGTGGTCGTGATTCCACGTGGCGGAGTGAAACACCGTGCCCCTGAAGTCCTTGAGTCCCGGCACGTCGGGCAGCTTCGGGGTGGACAGTGCCCCGGTCGCAGCGACCAGGACGGTGGCGGTCAGTGCGCCCAAGGAAGTCTGGACCAGCCAGCACTGCCGGTCGTCGTCCCAGGTCGCGCCGAGCAACTCGCACCCGGTGATCAGGTGGCGCCGCAGCCCCGTCTGGTCAGCCACCGAGGTCAGGTAGCGATGGATCTCGGGTTGGCGGGCGAAGGTGTGACTCCACGTCGCGCTGGGGGCGAAGGAGAACGAGTACAGCGACGTCGGCACGTCGCACGCGCACCCGGGGTAGGTGTTGTCGCGCCATGTTCCACCGACCTCGTCGGCGCGCTCGATGATCAGCAGATCGGCCTGAGGCTCTGCGCGCAGGACCGCCGCCGCGGCGGCCATCCCGGCGAATCCGGCGCCGACCACCAACGTGTGGACCGATGCCGGAAACGTCGGGGCCGTCTGCTGCGGCGCCGTCACGGGCCTGCTCCGACGTGGCGGTCCAGGAAGGCGATCTGATCGGTCACGATCTGCTCGAAGTGCGGGTCGAGGTAGGGCTCGAAGTGCGTGCAGTCGTAGGACCTCACCTCGCCCTTGGGGATGCGGGACGTGATCTTTCGAGCCTTCGCGTACGGCGTGACGTCGTCCTTGATGGCGAGTTGGACCAGCGTTGGTGCGGTGATCTTGGCGGCGTGACGGCCCGGGGAGTACAGCGGCACGCGCAGAGCGATGCGGGCGGCGACGTCGTTCTCGGCCAGCAGTTCGTCGCGCTTGTCCCCGGCCATCCTCAACACCAGGTCATAGGCGCCCGGTGAGGTCATCATGGCGACCTCGCCAGGGTGTCCGATCGACTTCACCCGATGGGGTGGGCGGCCCAGCCACGCCCCCACCTGGTCGCGCACCGCTGCCAACGCCAAGCGGGCGACCAGCGTTGGGGCCTGTGCGAACGCCGACGCGGGGCCGGTGACGTGCGGCACCTGCACGATCGCGGCCGCCAGCGCGTGGTCTCGGGCGGCCAAGTCCAGGACGTGTCCGCCGCCGAACGAGGACCCCCAGCCGACGACCCGGGTGGTGTCGACGCCGTCGAGGCTGCGGGCGTAGGTCACTGCCGCGCGCCAATCGGCATGCTGGGCGGCGATGTCGAGCACCCGACGCGGTTGCCCGGCACTCGCCCCCCAAGACCGGTAATCGAACACCAACGCGGCGTACCCGGCTTGGGCGAACCGGGCGGCGTAGGCGTCCAGGCGCAGTTCCCGGAACGCGGCGAAACCGTGTGCCAGCACCACGATTGGCGGGTTCTGCACTCCGGCGGGGCGGTACAGCCACGCCGCGCATGCCACACCCTCGGAGGGGAAGGTGACGTCGTGCCGCGTGTAGGTGTGTGCTGTCCTGGGCCCTCCAGCTGAACCCGACTCGTTGATCGCCATTCAAGAAACGGTAACAGTTTGTTGAATGCCGTTCAAGACGGTCGTCTAAGGTCGAGGGGTGCCGAAGAACAGACGGCCCCAGGCGTCGCAGGAGAAGCGGGCGGAGATCGTCGCCGCCGCCCGCGAACTCTTCGTCGATGCCGGCTACGACGCCACCCCGATGGGCCGTCTGGCAGCGGCGGCCGGGGTCACCGCCAACACCATCTATTGGTACTTCGAGGACAAGGACGCCGTGCTCATCGCCGTCTTGGACGAGGTGATGACCGACGCGTGGGCCCAGTATCAGTCAGTGGCCGCCGAACCCATCCCCGCGCGCCTGCTGTGGGTGGTGCAGCAACTGCAACAGATGAGCCGTCTGGTCAGCACCGTGCACGCCCGGGCCGAACGCTCACCGTCAGTCGCGGTCTGGCACGACAACTTCCACCTGCTGACCTCCAGCCTGTTCCGCTACGAACTCGACGCCGCCGGCGTGGCCGCAGACGGCCTGGACGCCGAAGTCATGATCGGCGTATTCACCATCGAGGGGCTGCTCATGCACCCCTTGAGCGCAGATCAACAGCGAGCCATCTGCGACGCCCTCGCCGCGCGATGGAATCCACCACCTCTCCCCTGACCACGGATATCCCGATTGCCGATGAGGCGCGGTGCGGTCGCGAGACTTACCGCTCTTCCGCCGCCGGCGGGGATGTGTGCCGCACGAGCGCTGGGCATCAGTTGACAACATGTCAGAGGCGTTCGAAGAACAGCCGACAGTCAGCCCTTCGATTCCCATTGAACCGATCGACAGACTGGCGTTATGCGCGCAGATCTGGAAGACACGCGGACCGGTACCGCGCGGGTCAAGCGTGGTATGGCCGAGATGCTCAAGGGCGGCGTGATCATGGACGTGGTCACCCCTGAGCAGGCGCGTATCGCCGAGGGCGCGGGCGCGGTCGCGGTGATGGCGCTGGAACGGGTTCCGGCCGACATCCGGGCTCAGGGTGGGGTGTCGCGGATGAGCGACCCCGACATGATCGAGGGCATCATCGACGCGGTCACCATCCCGGTGATGGCCAAGGCGCGGATCGGTCATTTCGTCGAGGCGCAGATCCTGCAGAGCCTGGGCGTGGACTACGTCGACGAGTCCGAGGTGCTGACCCCGGCCGACTACACCAACCACATCGACAAGTGGCGTTTCACCGTGCCGTTCGTGTGCGGGGCGACCAACCTGGGCGAGGCGCTGCGCCGGATCACCGAGGGCGCGGCGATGATCCGCTCCAAGGGCGAGGCCGGTACCGGCGATGTGTCCAACGCCACCACCCACATGCGCAAGATCGGCGGCGAGATCCGCCGGCTGACGTCGCTGTCGGAGGACGAGTTGTACGTCGCGGCCAAGGAATTGCAGGCGCCCTACGATCTGGTCGTCGAGGTGGCGCGGGCCGGCAAGCTGCCGGTGACGCTGTTCACCGCAGGCGGTATCGCGACCCCGGCCGATGCGGCGATGATGATGCAGCTCGGCGCCGAGGGCGTGTTCGTCGGGTCGGGCATCTTCAAGTCCGGGAACCCGGCCGAACGGGCGGCGGCCATCGTGAAGGCCACGACGTTCTACGACGACCCCGACGTGCTGGCCAAGGTGTCACGCGGGCTCGGCGAGGCGATGGTCGGCATCAACGTCGACGACATCCCGCAGCCGCACCGCTTGGCCGAACGCGGCTGGTAGACAGGGCCTTTACAGATGGCACGGAGCAGCACGATCCAAGTGACCGAAAGCCAACTGGCTTGGGAGTTGGCCGACCGCATCGGCGCCCGACTCAGTCACGAAGAACGCACAGCGGTGTTCGTGGACCTGGGCTGCGGTGATTTCCTGTCCGCCATCCACCGCATCCTGCATATCGTCGCGCAAAGCCAACACCGCCTACCCGCGATGAGCCTGGAACGACTGCACATCTGGTCGCGAACCTACGGTCGAGAGCCTGAGTACGCACCCCTGCTCGCGCGGATAAAGAAGGCTCCCCCGCGGTGAATCAGCCTTCTCGGGGCGGGTCAGCGCAGCGCGACGATCGCGTCGATCTCGACAGTGGCGCCCATGGGCAGCGCCGCGACTTCGATGGTGGTGCGGGCGGGTACCTCTCCGTCGAAGAACTCCGCGTAGACGGTGTTGATCGCTCCGAAAGCGCTCAGGTCGGTGGTGTAGATCGTGGTCCGCACTGCGCGCTTCAACGCAGTCCCGGCTTCGGCGCACACCGCGGTCAAGTTCGTCAGGCATTGGCGCGCTTGGTCTGCCGCGTCGGTCACGTCGATCGATCCCGTGCTCGGATCGATGGGCAGCGCTCCCGAACAGTAGAGCAGTCCGGCGTGGGCAACCGCCTGCACGTACGGGCCGATGGCGGCCGGAGCATCTGCAGCGGCGATACGGGTGAGTTCGGTCATGGTCTTCTCTCTGGTCAACGAAGCGGATCTACTGCGCGAAGGGCCTCGGGTGTCCGGCTCGTGGTGATCATCTCGGCGATCAACTTTCCGGTCACGGGGCCGAGGGTGATCCCCCACATTCCGTGTCCACCGGCGGCGAACACACGGGGACTCGCCGTGCCACCGATGAGAGGCAGACCGTCGGCCGTACATGGACGCGCCCCTACCCACTCGTCCTCGCGAACGTCGAGGTGCGCCCCGTTCAACAGTTCGCCGGCAGCGTTGCGCAACACGTGAATACGACGAGGATCCATCGGCGCGTCCACATCGCGGAACTCCATCATTCCGGCGATACGCAGCCGGTCACCCACCGGCGTACAGGCCACCCGCTGTGTGGGGAAGTACACCGGCCCCTTCGGGAGATGGTCCACCTTGACCGTGAAACTGTATCCGCGGCCCGCTTGCACCAACCGCTTCACACCGAACGGACGCAGCAACGTGTTCAGCCGGGCACCGGTCGCGGCCACGGCGGCGTCGAACTGCTCGCCCGCGACCACGACGGCCGAGCCGATATCACGGATTTCGTGGACGCTGCACCCGGTGATGATTCGTGCGCCACGCGCACGGACCTGATCGGCGAGGGCATGCACGTACGCGGCGGGATTGAGAAAGCGCTCGTCGAGGATCTTGATCGCCGCGTTCACTTCCGACGACAACGCAGGCTCCTCCGCCCGGGCGGTGTCACCATCGAGAATCTCGAAGTTCACGTTCTGCCCCGCTGCCCGGATCTCGTCGAACTCATCCAGAAGCGTCTTGCGGTCCGCGGTGGTCCGGTACGCCGCGATGAACGGCGCAGCGGGAGCGGACTTCTCCGCCAGCTCCACTTCCATCTCATCGAAGGCGGCCAGTGCGTCCCTATTGAGCGGGATCAACGCCTGCATCGCCTTATGCCACCGTGCCGCAGTGCTGTTACGCACAAACTGCAGAAGAAAGCGGATCAGCCGCGGATCGGCAGAGGGCGGAACATAAACGGGCGAGGCGTGACTCACCAGAGCGCGCACGCCGTACTTGAGGACCGCGGGCTCCGGCAGCGGAGTCGCGATACTGGGCGTCAGCCATCCGGCATTGCCCCAACTCGAGCCGGCCGCCACACCGTCGGCATCGATCACGGTCACGTCGACGCCACGTTCCTGCAAGTACCACGCAGTGCAAAGACCCACCATGCCCGCGCCGATAACAGCCACCCGCTGCTGATGTCCGAACTGACGACCATTCATGAATCTATGGTGCAGCCTTACCATCTCCGGATCACTGTACGAGCCGAACAACGCTTCAGCCGGTTTCGATGACATTCGTACAATGAAGCCCGTGACCGGTGGCGTGGACCTCAGTGAGTTGGCGGCCGCGGGCGTGGTCGAGGTCGTCTCATACGGCCGCCGCACCTCGGTTTCTTCAGTTCACTTTCACGGCGATTCGGCACAACCGCACCGTGGTTCGTTGATCGCGGCGGCGGGTGCGACGACGTCCGAGCACCAGGCGGAAGTGGTGGCCCTTGCCGCGTCCGCCGGGGCTGGGGTGGTGGTTGTTCGCCGAGTTGCCTCGGCGGCCACGGGTGCGCTCTGCCAGGAACTGGGCATCAGTTTGGCTGAGCTTGCCGCGCAAGCCGAATGGTCCCACCTCGTCTGGCTCGTACACAGCCTGGTGGATCGCGATGAGCTGGGGTCGAAGCCGGAATCGACTGCGCAGCAGGATCTGTTTGCGATGGCCGATGCTCTTGCGGCAGCTCTCGGCGCACCGGTGACCATCGAGGACGCCCACAGCCGGGTGGTGGCCTATTCGGCGACCACCGACGGTGTCGACAGCACGCGGACGTCTACGATCATGAGTCGCGCAGTGCCGCCCGCCGTACTGCGGCGATTGCGAGCCACCGGCGTATTGAAGAGGTTGGCGCACGATGCACGACCGTTTATCGTCCCCGCCCTCGAACCTGACTTCCTCCAGCGCCTCGTCGTTCCCCTACGTGTGGGCGGCCAAGCAGTGGGGTCCATCTGGGCGATTTGGAATGGCACGCTCGACGCGCAGTTGGAAATGTATTTGATGACAACCGGATCCAGCGCCGCGGTGAGTTTGGTTCAACTCAGCGCCAGCCGGGATACGGCCGGACGCCATACCCTCGCGACCGTCCGTGCGGCGCTTCGCGGCAGCGTCGGTGAGACTTCCGCCCGGTGGGAGCCACCGTGCCACTCCAAACGAGTTGTTGCACTACAGCGGCTATCGGACGCAAGCCCGGCTGACGACGTCGCACTTTGGCAGAGTTTCTTCCGCAAAAAGTCCTGGCCGGATCCGATACTTGCCGATGTCGACGGGTTCACCTTCGCGATAGTCCCGGAACGAACAGGAGCCGGAGGGTGGGAGTGGCTTCGCGACCTCGCGTTCGCCTCCGCGCCTGGCAAGATGGCGGCCAGCAGAGCCATATCCGATGACAAGTCACTTCCTGCAGCCCGATTGGAGGCCGCCGAGACACTGAACGCGGTCCGTGCCCTCGGTCGTCCTGTCGGAACGTACGACGAAGTGTGGGACACGGTCGTCCTGCGGCGTGCCGCCGCGGCAGTGGCATCTCTCGAGCACGAACAGCTTCGACAGCTCATCCGCGAAGAGCACCGCGGCAGAACATCTCTGGCGCCGACGTTACGCGCGTGGCTTGAGTGCGGCGGTGATATCAAAGAGGCTGCCGCCATACTTCATACGCATCCCAACACGGTTCGGCACCGCCTGAAGAAGATCGACCAGCTCGTCGGCACCAGCCTGCAGACACACTCGCAGCGGCTGGCCGCGCTGATCCTGCTGCGAGGTTGGGATGAGCAGCCACCAGCATCATTCGTCGATGTGACGCCGCCACACGTTTCTACGTGAGCGCCATGAGGCCGCCGCAGTACCGGCACTGCCGCACCGCGGACTTGAGAAATACCTCCGGGCAGCAGCTTCGGTCACGGCTGTCGATTCGATACCTCCATGTGCTCCACAGCGGCCGTTCAGGATTTCTTGATGAACAACGGGGAAAGTGCACACAGCACCACGGTGGTGACGGTGAGCGCCACGAATCCCTGCACGAAGCTGCCCGTCGCATCCTTGACGGTTCCGAGGATGTACGGAAAGGCAAACCCACTGACGATCCACGGGATACCGATGATGACGCCGTTCACGATGCCGGCGTGTTTGGCGCTGACCGACTCGACCGCCGCGGCGAGAGTCAAGGGTTCACCAGCGTAAACGCCCAAGCCGATCAGGGGCATACAGATGGCCACCAAGACGTAGTTGCCGGTGGAAACGAACAGCGTCATGGTCGCCAACGCAGCGGCTGTCAGCACACCCGCCACGACAATCACCGGCTTCTTGCTGCCCAGCTTCTCAGCGAGCAACGGCGCCCCGAAGGCCGCGGCCATGCCGACGATCGAGAACAGCGAGGTCAGGAAACCGGCGAGCGATTCAGACATCCCGGCATCCTCGATGAGGATGGCGGGCATCCAGCTGGCGATGACGGAGAACAGGCCGACACCGCCGACCCAGAAGATCAAGGCGGAGAGCACGTTACGGTTCGCGATGGCCCGCACAGACTGCTCCACCGGCCGCGCCGGGTGCTGACTCTCGGGCAGGTCGCCGACCCGAACCAGGTCCGCGCCGGTAGTAGGTGCGTTCTTCGACACCACAGCAACGAGGACCAGCACCACGAGCATGAACACGGCCTGCACGCCCAACCCGAGTCGCCAGCCGAAAGCCGCGAGCACCGCAGAGAACGCGAACAGACTCAACAAGGCGCCCACACCGTCGCCGGACATCATGATGCCCACCGCGCGCCCGGTTTGCCCACTGTCCCGGAACCAGTCGACGGCCATCGTGTAGGTGGCCACCCACAGGAAGCCGACCGAGAGCCCTGCGAGAACCCGGCCGGCCATCACGAACTCCAGCCCGTCGGCCATCGCGAAGACCAGCTGCCCTACCACGCCGGCCGCCAAACCGGCCAGAATGATCTGCTTGGCACCCCACCTGGAAGCCAGCACGCCGCCGACCAGGATCGTCACACCGGCGACAAGACCTGTCACCGAGGAAATACTGCCCGCCTCCGAATAGCTGAGACCCAGCTCCTCGCTGATATCGGACAGACCGGGACTCCACCCGATGTACGGAAGAAACGCACCGACCAGCGCTAAATAGGCGACGGCTAGATTGGCCCACCTGCTACCCGACATATCGCTCCTCCGCGAGTCGGATCTGTACCGGAGTCAGTCTTCGTGCACGATCCCCTGCTGGTCGGCAAGCCGATTCACGCACTCCGCTCCGTGCCGAACAAGAGTGCAGCGCGCTGAGACACACGCCATATCGGCGAAGTGTCACGTACATCCCACGCCCTAGCGGACAGAACGTAAAGTGCCCGACCGTCCGGGTGCGGGCTCCAAAACCACGGGCCAGACTCCATCGCCCGTTCACCGGCAGGCCAGTTCGGGGCCGGTATCGCGACATTTCATTGTGGTTTTGCACGATGCGGTGCTGCACGATCCGCATCCGTCGATGTGTGCGACGCCATCTGCCGAGTGCCGACCGCCGCCAGCACGCTCCGCAGCTCCACCAGCACCGGGCGAGTCTCCGCACCCGTACGCACCGCGGTGTACACCTGACGCTCTGGCAGGCTCGGCAGATCGATGAGTTCCGCGCCCGGCCGACGTGTCTCCCAGACGAGATCCGGCAGAACGGCAACCGCATGGCCGGTCTCCGCCAATCTCGCGTGTACCAGCAGGTCAGCCGACTCGAAACGCACATTCGGCTCGAATCCTGCTGCTTTGCAGGCGGATTCTGCCCATATGCGTGCCGGCTTCCCCTTCGGCTCCAACACCCAAGGTAGATCCGCGAACTGCGCCAACTCCAACCGCTTCGCATCTCCTCGCAGCCGCGGGCTGACGTAGAGACGCAAAGCATCGCTGAGCAGCGGGCGCCGGTCGATACCGGCGGGTGCCGGCGACACGTGGCCTGGGTACTGCTCGCCGAGCACCAGGTCGAACTCACGGGCCAGCAGTGCCGCAGTGCCGGAATCAGGCTGGATCTCGGAAAGATAGATCGTGAGCCCGGGATGACGCTCACTCATGACGTGCAACACGTCGGGAAGCAGCGAGATCGCGGCTGTCTGGAAGGTGGCCACTTTGGCGACGCCGACGATCTCCGATCGGGCGGCCGCCAACGCCGCCTCGGCCCGGTCGATCTGGCGGAGGATCACTTCGGCGTGCTCGACCAGGATTTCGCCGGCAGACGTCAACCGCACTCCTCGGCCCACAGGCTCGATGAGCCGTACGCCCGCCTCCTTCTCCAGTTGGCTCAATTGTTGACTGACCGTCGAGGTACTGAATGACAACGCCTGCGCCACCCGCGCCAAGGTGCCACGCCGGCTGAGTTCAACCAGAAGGCGCATTCGGTGCACATTCAGCACTGCAGCTCCAATCGTTCGCTTTTCTCGATGATTATAGGCCGGAATCTATCGCTAGACCGATCGGTCATCGGGTGCCAAGGTAAGCAGTGTCGAGTCCGAGGCTCTTCCTCCGCCACGAAATTCTCGACCCACCAACCCTTTCCGGCCACGTGCCCTTTCGCAGGAGTCCCCCGTGAGTTCACGCACAGAGTTCCTCTTCCTGTCCGAACCGGACTGCATCGATGCCGGGGTACTCGACGCCACACGCTGCGTCGACGTGTGCGAAGAGGTGTTCGGACTGCTCGCACAAGGCGACTACCTGATGGGCGGACCCAGTCACAACAGCCACGGCCTCGGCGTCGCCTTCCCGAAGTCCAGCCCCTTCCCGAACATGCCCCTCGCAGGACCGGACCGCCGCTTCGTCGCCATGCCCGGTTACCTGGGCGGACGGTTCGATATCTGTGGCAACAAGTGGTACGGCTCCAACCACGCCAACACCGCCAAAGGACTGCCGCGATCCGTCCTGACGCTGATGCTCAATGACAAGGAGACCGGCGAGCCGCTGTGCCTGATGTCGGCGAACCTGCTGAGTTCCGCTCGAACCGGGGCCGTCCCAGCAGTTGCAGCACGGCATCTGGCGAGCCCCACTGCGGGTTCGGTGGCCGTGCTCGGCTGCGGCCCGATCAACAAGGCCTGCCTCAAGGCGATCGCCAGTCAGCTACCGAACCTCAAGCGGGTGTACCTCTACGACATCTTCGAGGCGGCTGCCGAGAAACTGGCCGACTGGGCCCGCCAGACGCTGGGCGTCGACGCAGTCGTCGAGAACGACCTGCAGAGGGCCCTGGCCGGGGCCGAAGTCGTCACTGTCGCCGCTTCGCGCGTGAAACCTCTTGTTGTGCAGAATGACTGGCTCCACCCTGACGCAACAGTCCTGATCTCCGGCCCGATCTCTGCAGATGACGCATTCTGGCTGGAGAACCGTGTGGTGCTCGATCACGTGGCCTTGCACGAGGCCTACGTGGACGAGGCCGTTGCCTCCCTCGACAAGCAGGCCGCGTATGACGGCGTCATCGGCGGCCCGCTCTATCGCCTCATCGATGACGGAAAGTTGCCGGCGCTCAAGGACTTCACCGACCTCGGATCCTTATTGCAGACAGCCGCCGAGCGCGATGACGACGGTCACCGACGCACCGTCTTCGTCGCCTGCGGGATGTCCGTATTCGACCTCGCGTGGGGCTACGAGATCTACCGCACAGCCCAGGACAAGGGGCTCGGCACCCATCTTGCGTTGTGGGACACACCGTACGCGGAATAGCCACGACTCATCCCTCGGAGACCAGAAGTGAACAAGATCAAGAACTACGACGACCTCGTTCGACTGGGAGACAGCGAATCTCGGTCAGTCGTGCTTGCCATCGCCGATCGGGTGCTGACCCGGTTGGACGCCTACCACCGGATCAAGGCGATCACCCGCCTCGATGGCGACATCCTCACCATCGGCACCCGCACGTGGGACCTGTCGACCAAACGCAACGTCTATCTGGTCGGCGCCGGCAAGGCGTGCAACCACATGGCGATGGCCATCGACGAGATCCTCGGCGACCGCATCACCCGCGGCATCGCGATCGTCAAGATCGCAGAGGAGACCGACCGGTTCCATCGCACCGAGGTCCACGTCGGAGGGCATCCGATTCCGGACGAGGCCGGCCATCGGGCCGCGTTGGAAATCCTGTCACTCGCTGACCAAGCGGGTCCCGAGGACCTGTTCATCGCCGTCATCTCCGGCGGCTCGTCAGCGCTGATGAGCTGTCCCATCGAGGGAATCACGCTTCAAGACGAGATGGACGCCACCGACGTTCTCCTCAAGAGCGGCGCAGGAATCTACGAGATCAACGCCATCCGCAGGCACATCTCTCAAACCAACGGTGGCCGCCTCGCACAGCGCATCGGCAGGTCCGGTGCCGAACTGATCGGCTTCGGCATCTCCGACGCGGTGGGCAATCCGCCGTCCGGGGACATCACCCGTCCGTACGCCGACTATGCGTCCACACCGATCGGCCCGGACAAGACCACCCTCGCCGACGCGCGGGCCGTCATCGCAAACTACGACCTCGCCGACCGACTTCCCCGGTCGATCGTCGATTATCTCGAGTCGGTGGGCGAGGAGGGCGAGACACCGAAGGCTTTCCCGGACAACACCTATTTCCTACTCAATACCCTTCCCGACTCCTGCCTCTATGCCAAGGAAGCCGCCGAACAGATGGGCCTGCCGGCAATGATCGTGAGCTCCTTCCTGGAAGGTGAGAGCAGCGACGCCGGGATGTTCTTCGCTTCCATCGCACGCGAAGCCCAAGCCAGCGGAAACCCCATCGCACCGCCGTGCGTGCTGGTCGCTGCCGGTGAGACCACCACTCACATCCCGGACAGCAGCATCATCGGTGGCCATGGCGGGCCGGGTCATGAACTGGTCACTGCATTCGCGCTGACTGCGGCAAAAACTCATGGCGCAGCGATGATCTCTCTCGACTCAGAGGGCACCGACGGGACCACCACAGCCGCCGGCGGATTGTGCGATTCGACCAGCCTGGCCCGAGCCGACCAGTGCGGCGTGAACCTGCACGAGGCACTGCGTACCCACGCCACCCACGAAGCACTGTCGGCCATCGGGGATGCCGTCTACACCGGCAACACCGGGACGAACCTGTGCGACCTGAACATTCTCTACATCCCCGCGCGACCGGCTTGACACCACCGAATCGAAAGACGACATGAAGATCACATCAGTGACCGCACGCCAGCTACTCGACTGCAAAACAAGACCATTGGTCGAAGTCGAGATCACGACGGCCGACGGGTACGTCGGCCGGGGCGCCGCGCCGACGGGTAGTTCCGTCGGCGCTCATGAGGCATTCATCCTGCGCGACGGCGACCCCGCCGAGTACAACGGTCTGAGCGTTCACCGGGCAGTTCACGCGGTCAACAATGAGATCGCTCCGGCCCTGGTCGGCACGCAACTGGACCTCGAAGCCAACGACCGGCTCATGATCGACCTCGACGGCACGCCCAACAAGAGCCGCCTCGGTGGTAACGCGATCTACTCGACCTCCATCGCCCTGCTGCGGGCGACGGCCGCCGCTGCCGGTGTGCCCACCTACTCGTGGATCGCCGAGCACTTCGGCCCCGGGCCCGTCAGCCAGGTCCCCGTACCGAGCTTCAACATGATCAACGGCGGACGGTATGGCAGTGTCGTACAACCGTTCAACGAGTTCATCGTCATGCCCTACAAGGCTTCCTCGATTCAGGATGCCGTCGAGAAGAGCGTGAGACTGTTCGGTGCGCTCGAAGAGGTACTCACCGAGTATCTGGGACGCAAACCACAGGTGGCGTCTTCCTACGGTTTCGCCAGCCCGTCCTCGGACCCGCGGGAAGTGTTGAAGCTGTTGACGACCGCGGTGGAGCGCGCCGGCGTGGCTGACACGATGGCTTTCGCGCTGGACTGTGCATCCAGCGAGATGTTCGACGCTGCCACCGGCACCTACGAACTCAACGGCGAACGCGTCACCTCCGACGATCTGATCGACTACGCCCGCCTGCTCAGCGACGAGTTTCCGTTCGTCTTCATCGAGGATCTGCTCGACGAGGACGACTGGGACGGATACCCGAACGCCGTCGCGCGAATCGAGAAGTCGATCATCCTGGGGGACGACCTGGTCGTCACCAACCGGGATCGACTGCAGCGCGCGGTGGAATCCTCCGCGGTAGGCGGTTTCATCCTGAAGCCCAACCAGGTCGGCACGATCACCGAAGCGCTCGACTGCTATCGCTACGCGGTCGACCACGATCTCTTCACCATTCCGTCCGGACGCTCCGGTGGTGTCATCGACGATGTGGTGATGGACCTGTCGGTGGGTCTGTCTGTGCCGTTTCAGAAGAACGGCGCACCGCGCTCGGGCGAGCGCATCGAGAAGCTCAACTTCCTGCTGCGGGTGGCCGACTCGACACCCGGGTGTGTGCTCGCCGACGTACCGGGCATCGTCAAGTTCTAGCCCCGCCGCTACCCCAACGAACAGGAGTGACCATGACGAATCTCAAGATGACAGCAGCCGAACGGACAGAGTTCCTGGCCGGTAATCATGTCGCGATAATCGCCGTCGAGAGGGAGGACAAGCCGCCGCTGACCGTGCCCATCTGGTACCGCGTCGACGAGGCAGGCGATATCGAGATCTGGACCGAGCTGGGATCGATGAAGGAGCGGCTCATCCGCACCGCCGGTCGCTTCTCCCTCGCGGTGCAGGAGGAGACCACACCGTACCGCTACGTCTCCGTCGGCGGTCCCGCGTCGATCCGGGAGGACATTCCTCGCGAGGGAGTGCTGCCCATCGTCCGCCGCTACGTCTCCGATGAGGAGATGCCGGAGTACCTGGACGCCAACTACACCGACAAGGCCGTGTTGATCACGATGCGTCCCGCGGTGTGGAACTCGGCCGATTACAGCAAGGAGTAGAGCTGCAGACCATGTGATCGGGATCAGTAGGTTTTCGCCAGCAGTCCGTCGTCGACCACCAGCGAAGTCCCGTTCACGCCGGTCGATTCGTCGGAGGCAAGGAAGACCGCGGCGTTGGCCACATCGCCGGGCTTGAGGATGCGCTTCGTCGGGTACAGCGCCTCGAACTCTTTCCGAGCGACAGCGGGATCGCTCGCGCTTGCCAGGAAGGCATCGAACATCGGTGACTCGAAGTCGCCGGGACACAGCGCATTGCACCGGATTCCGTCGGCGGCGTAGGCGAGGGCGATCGCCCGGGTGAGCCCCATGACTCCGGACTTGGTCGCAACGTACGCTGCGGTGTCGGCGGTCGCGGTGAACGCGGCCACCGACGCGGTGTTGATGATCGATCCACCACGGCCCTGCTCGCGCATTGCCGACACCGCGTGCTTGCTTCCCCAGAACACCGAACTCAAGTTGGTCCGCAACGAGCGGTCCCAATCCTCGGCCGTCGTCTGATGCAGTTCGGCTGTCACGAAAAACGCGGCATTGTTGTGCATGATGTCCAGCGAGCCGAATTCGGACCGGCACACCCGGATCGCCCGAGCGATATCCGCCTCGACAGCCACATCAGCGCGGACGAAGAGCGCATTGTGGCCGGCCATCGCCATCGACTCCACGACCTCGTACCCGCGGTCGGCGTTGCGCCCGACGGCGACCACCGAGGCTCCTTCGGCCGCCATCGCCTGTGCGACGGCCAGCCCGAGACCGCTGGTGGCGCCGGTGACGACAGCGGCCTTCCCGGTGAGGCGTCCCGGACGTGCGCTCTGCGTGGTCAGTTCGGTTCTCCCATCATTTCCAGGTACTTGCGCAGCGCGGCCCGGATACCGGGCTCCTGCGACGGCGAATTGGGTCCGGGAAGATAGCGCTGCGAGGACAGTCCGCGTTGCTGGCGCTCCTGGATGTGCAGGTCCTGAATGTTGGTGATGTCCCAGAGCTTGACGAGCTCATCGACGTCGTAGTCGACGCCTTCCTCGGCGTCCTCGTGCACAAACCACCAACAAGATCATCTTGGACCTGGTCGGCGAGATCGGCAGGGTGCTGGCGACCATCCCGTAGTCGGGATGAAAACCGCCCCATGCGTATCCCGGTTGCGTCATGAATCCGGCTCCGAAGTCATCGGGAACGGTTGCACCACAGCCGAACTCACCGAGCAACTTCTTCGACACGTAGCTACCGGTCATCGACAGCGATTCCAGCTCGTGCTTGACCGGGATGACCAAACCCTGGACCAGGTCGCCTACTCCTGGGAGTCAAGCGAAACGCAGAACTCCGGATGCACCGAGGGACAGTGGTAGCACTCGACACCGTTCTCGAGTAGCAGCTTCCAGTTCGCATCGGCGTAGTAGGTGATCTCGTGGGCGATCTTGAGCCGCGTCGGATCCAGCAGCGCCATATCCGCGGTGGCCTTGTCATCGATCATCGACGCCACCGGAGCCGGCGCCTCGTCAGCGAGACTCACGAAGATGAAGCCTTGCCAGACATCCACATGAACGGTGAACAGGCCGAAGTCGCGATAGTCGAAGAACTCACCGTCGGCTTGCCTTGTCGCCTTCAGCAGTTTGCCGTCCAGGCCGTAGCTCCACGAGTGGTACGGACAGACGATCCTGCGGCCGACCCGGCCAGTCGGTTGATCGCAGAGCCGGAGTCCCCGGTCCGGCAGACATTGTGGACGGCGCGAAGGGCATCCTCGTCGCGTACCACGAGGACGCTTTCGGGGCCGATGTCGAAGGTGAAATAGTCGCCCCGCCCGGGGATCTGCGAGACATGCCGTGCGCAGACCTACTGCGTGTTCCACACCCGGGTCAGTTCGTCGGCGAACCGGCCGTCGTCGAGGTAGTAGTCGCGCGGCAGGCTGGTGAAGTAGTTTTCGTGGTCGATCACGGACACGTGCAGGCTCCTTCAGGAGAACTGATGACGTAAGTACGACGAGTCACTTCGCATCACATCCTCGCCACCAGGGTGAAGGAGGTCACCACACGTAAATGTCAACTGAACCAAGCCGCGCGGCCCACACTGCGTCAACCGCGCAGGGCCACCGCCCTTTCGGGCCTAGGCGTCGTCGTTGATCCACCAGGTGCGGGCGTTGACGAACTCGCGGATTCCCGCGTCTGCCAGCTCACGACCGAACCCGCTGCGCTTGGCGCCTCCGAACGGTATGCGAACGTCCGAGGCGACCGGGGCGTTGATGAAACAGGCTCCCGACACCACCTGGCGTCCGATATGGGCCGCCTTGTCGAGATCCGCACCCCACACGCTGGCTCCCAGGCCGTATCGAGTGGCGTTCGCGATACGCACTGCTTCGTCATCACTGTCGAAGGTCAGGACCGCGGCCACGGGGCCGAAGATCTCCTCCTCGTAAGCCGGGCTGCCCGGGCGCACGTCGGCGATGAGGGTGGGCTGGAAGAACCACCCGATGCGATCAGGTACCGGCGCACCGCCGGCGATCAGGTCCGCACCCGCGCACAGCGTTTCAGCCAACTGCCCGGCGACGAGGTCGCGCAGATCACGTCTGGCCATCGGCCCGATGTCGGTTGCGGGGTCCTCCGGATCCCCCACCGTGAGCGCCGACAGCGACCGCTGCATTCCTGCGACGAAGTCATCAGCAACCCGCGCGTCGACGATGAATCGCTTTGGCGAGATGCAACTTTGACCAGCATTGAGGAAGCGGGCCTTCACGGCATGGGCAACTACTGTCTCGATGTCGGCGTCGGCGAGGACGATGAAGGGGTCAGAGCCGCCCAGCTCCAGCACCGACTTCTTGATGGACCGGCCGGCGCACGAACCGACCGCGGCGCCTGCGCGCTCGCTGCCGGTCAGGGTGACCGCGGCGATTCGGTCATCGTCGATCAGCCGTGCGGTGACATCGGCGACGTCGCTCTCGGCCACGATCAGCGCAGTCAGCAGTCCGGTTGGGGCACCCGCCGCCTCGATGATGCGCTCTGCCGCCAGTGCTGCCCCCGTGGTGTTCGGGGAATGCTTCAACACAGCGGCGTTACCGGCCATCAATGCCGGTCCCGCAAAGCGGAACACCTGCCACAGCGGGAAGTTCCACGGCATGACAGCGAGCACGACACCAAGGGGCTCGTATGACACCCAACTCCGGTCCGCGGCTGTCTCGTAGACGGAATCGGCAAGCAGGCGTGACGCGTTCTCGGCGTAGTAGTCCAGTCCGAGCGCGCATTTGCCGATCTCGGCTCGCGACTCGGCGAGAGGTTTACCCATCTCCCGGGTGATCAGCAACGCGAGTTCCTCGATCTCGCTGCGCAACAGTTGTGCGGCGGCAGCGATGACGGTGGCCCGCCGATCGATGGTCCACGTCGCCCATTCCCGGTAAGCCCGCTCGGCGCGGTGTACTGCGGCGTCGATCTCGGCGTCCGTCATGGCCGCATAGCTGCCGAGTAGCTGTTCTGTTGCCGGGTTTGTCGTTTCGACGTTGACCATGGGTGATGAGCCTCTCAGTTCGTACAGGTTGGGTGCAGGAGAATGTGCCGCGGCAGCCATGCAACGGAGGACGATCGCGGCACTCGCCGCTCGATCTAGGCCCTGTCGGCGGCGTACGCCTCAAGCACATTGCGCGTGATCCGTGACACGTCGTTGTCGTATCCGTTGTAGGAGAGACACCCGCTCCATGCGATCGAGCTCACGGCGAAGACAGCCCCGCCTGCGGGATACGTCAACAGCGTCATGTCCGCCCGGACCAGCGGGCTTTGCGTACCGCCCTGCATCGAATCGGACAGCAGGACATCCTCGATGGTGCCCTGCGCGTCATCGTCGAATCCGTCGGCGGTGGCCAGGATTACGGTCTCCACCGGGGACCCGACGGCCGTGTCGGCTCGATCGAACTCGAAACCGGCCGCGCCGTGTGAATTGACCAGACAGGGAATGTCACCGATTGTGTCGCCGTCGACGCCGTCGAACACGAAAGAGAATTCTGGGTCATAGCTCTGCTCCGTGCGCCGGTAGGGCCGTCCGGTTCCCGCTGTTTCAGCGGTGTGCCCGGCTCCGATCCACGTGTGCGGTCCGCGTCCCCGAAAACGCCAGAGACCTCCGAGCTCACCGGTGCTACTCAGGTGCGCCTCACCGGGTTCGGGTTCCCACATGCGGGTTGCCGGTCCGCGGCGACGGATCTCGATGCTTGTGCCCGTCTCCGGGTCCAGTTGGGTCACCCAGTACATTCCGTTGCCGGACAACGACATCAGCCGGCCGCCCTCGCGCAGATAGTCTTGCGTGGCATCGAGCATCTCGGCTGACCAGTACTCGGCATGGGTGCCTGTCAGCACGACGTTGTACGGCGCGAGCAGCGCACTGCCTTCCCGGTGCAGATCCTCATCGGTGTAGATGTCGACGTCATAGCCGTGTTCGTGCAGCCAGTCGACGATGTGCAGGTCGGCGTTGAACTGGTGCGGCGACCCCTTCCCACCGTCGAGCCAGGCCATGTTGCACTTGGGGCGCATGTTGACCACCGGTCGCAGGCGCGACGAGTAACAGACTCCGGTTCCGTCGCTGTGCTTGTCGTAGAGACTGAGCAGCCCGTTCTCGACGATGTAGCGATCCTGGACCTGCGAGGGGTAGTCGCCCTTGTCCGTCAGCAGCGGGTTGTTGAGGAGTTGCTCGTTGGCGTAGGCGAGGTAGCTGAATGTCGGGATGAGCAAGGCGATCTTTGCTGTGGGTGCACCACGGCGCGGCCGCACGAAAACCGGGATGTAGTCCTCGGCGTCGCCGGTCTGCACATGTGCCGCATAGACCGCACTCGGTAGATCCTCGGGAACCGTCCACTGAAACGTCGTCGCCCAACCCGCGTCGGCGAGGTCGTCGTCGTGAAAGTGGATGGCGCCGTATTGCGCCGGCGCGTGTGGCCATGCCGTCTCCGTGCCGTCCCAGTTATGCCCGGTGGCGCCCCGCATCGGCTTGTTGACCGTATGCCCGTGGAAGTCGCCGACGGTGTCGGTCACTGTCCAGTTGCTGATGTCCCTGGCGAAGTCCCAGGCCGCCAACGGGGAGACTTGAACTTCCAGTGCGGAGTCCCGACTGATCGCCTCCAGCGCGGACTCGCTCAACGCGGAGTCATAGATGCGCGGCGCGTCGATCTTGCCGTTGTAGTAGTTGCCGATCACCGCAGACTCGACTTGTTCGGCACCGATGACCACGTCGGCCTCCCCGGCCGGTGACAGGCCGACCGGACCAACCACCCGATGATGCTCGGCTGCGTGGTTGATCGCCTTCGGCACCACATCGAGTCGCACCTCGCCTGCCGTGACGTCGACCACTGCGGCCACCGAGTACCACCTGCGCGCAACGAGCGCGTGCGGCACGGTGAGCACGTGGCTGCCCACGCGAAAGGTGACCTGCCCCTCCTCGATCCGTAACGCGTAGCCGCCGTCACTCAGGCAGCCTTGGGAGAGAAGGGTCTGGTGACCGCCTGTCGGCAGGGTCGGCCAGATCCAGAGCTGGACGGTGAAGTTACCGACTGGAGTCAACCCGCTTCGATACGGGACTCGCACATACGACCCTGCAGACAGCGACTGGTGTTGACCGGGATGGATGCCGTCGATGCTGGATGCGATGGGCTGGGCTTTGAAGCCGGGGCCCGCCGGATTGACGTCGCCGTGGATCAGGCGCACCAGCGACGCGGTGAAAGTCGGGGCGTCACAACTGATCTTGAAGTCGACCGTCTGGCCGGGTTCAACTGTGAGGCGATCGGTATACCCGACGATCGGCATGCTCATCACCAGGCTCCTTACACATTGCAACGACAGGCGTACCGCTCGGACAGACGTAAGCCCCGTAATGGTGCGGCAGAAGTCGTGCCCGGCGCACCCCCGCGCTGTCATGCATCTCGCACTGCTGCACGACAGAGTGTCAGAAGCTCAGGTTGGGACTGCGGCCACAACGGATGGTTCAGACACAATGGTTCTGTGTCGGAATCTCTCACCGTTCGTGAAGCACTGGCGTTGCCCGCGCTTCGGGGGGGCGCGCCCGAGGTGGTGGCGGGCCACGCCGACCTCGATCGCCCGGTCCGTTGGGTGCACGTCGTCGAGGTTCGCGACATCGCGTCGGTTCTCCGTGGCGGTGAGCTGGTGCTCACCGAAGGCCGCATGTTTGCCGGTCCGGAATCCGCCGATCGCCGTCTCATCGCGGAGCTGTCCGAACGCGGTGTCGCCGCGATGGTGCTTGAGCTCGGCTCCCACTTCCGTAGCGTGCCCCGGCATATCATCGATGAATGCCACAAGCGTGATTTCACGCTCATTGCCTTGCATTTGCCGGTTGCCTTCATCGACGTCACCGAGGCGATTCACACGCAGATCGTCAACCACAAGATCACCCTGCTGGATCAGGCGCAAGAACTTCAGCAACATCTGACGGACCTCGTCCTCGGCGGTGGCGGTATCGCCGAAGTCCTTGATGCCGTGGCTGCTGCCGTCGGGAACCCCGTCGTCTACGAACGCGCCGACGGTGGATTCGTCTATCGAGCGCTCAACGGGATGACCGATCGCGATGTCACCGCGAGTTGGGAGCTGATGGCACGTGCTGTCGATACCGCGCCGCCGTGGATCGAAAGGCATCTGACCATCGACGGAGCCAGGGACGGCCGGCTGGTCGCTCTGGGCATCAGCGGCGAGTTCGACGAGGCGGCGACCGTCGCGTTGGAACGCGCCGCGCAGGTGGTGAGTCTGATCGTGATCGGCAACCGCCGACGAGACGCCGTGTTCGCCGACCACGGCCGCCACGGCGGCGTCCTGACCTCGCTTCTTGCCGGCTCGATCGATCCGTTGGCCGCCGAGGCGCGTGCGGTCGCCCTCGGCTTCACGTCCCCGGTGCTCATCTCCCTCGCAGTCCGGCCCGCGCGCCATCATCGGGCCGCAACCATCGCGTCCGAGGACCATCAGTGGCGCCAGGTCTGGCGCGACGTCAAAGCCGAGCTGGAGGGCATCGGCATACCCGCACTGATCGATGAAGCCTCCACGGCCAACCCGACGCTGATGATGATCGGTGTCGAAGATGTCGGCAACCGCGGCCGCATCGCCGACAGAGTCGCCCAGGTCATCCAGGACGCCGCCAAGCGCCACCTCGGCGAGCCGCATTCGGCGGTACTGTCGGTCGGTCCCGCGGTGCACACCTGGCAGGCCGCAATCGAGGGGCTGGCCGTGGCGGTGGAGGCGCTGGACGGCGCGTTGCACAGCCCGCCGCGCGCGTGGCACGACGCCACCGACCTCGATCTGGATCGTCTGATCTGGAGTCTGCGCGACAACCCCGACCTGGAACGTTTCGCCCGGCTGCGACTGGAACGTCTGGTCGCCTACGACGCGCAGCGACGCACTCAACTGGTCAAGACCCTGCAGGTGCTGCTGGAGCAGCACGGCCAGAAGGCCGAGACCGCGCGGGCGCTGCACCTGGAGCGGCAGTCGCTCTACAACCGCGTGGAGCGGATCCAGTCGCTGCTCGGCGTCGATCTGGACGACTCGGACGTCCGACTGGGATTGCACCTCGCGCTGCGGGTGCTCAGCCACATCCCCACCGGTCAGATCTGACACCGGACCCCGGAACGACGTCTGCCGCCGCGGGCAGATACCCACGGCGGCAGACGATTCAGATTCTCACAACAGGTTGATGTAGGTCGACTTCAGCTGGGTCCAGTTGTCGAAGGCGTGATGCGAGTAGTCGCGGCCGATACCGGACATCTTGAAGCCCCCGTGCGGCAACGTGACGTCGAAGAGTTCATCACCGTTGACCAACACCGCGCCCGCGCGCAGCTCCCGGGAGATCCGGTGGGCCTTCTTCAAGTCGCCGGTCCACATCTTCGCGGCCAGCCCGTAAGAAGTGTCGTTGGCGATCCGCAGACCCTCTTCGTCATCGGAGAAGGTGATGACCGAGAGCACCGGCCCGAAGATCTCGTCCCGTGCAATCGCCATGTCGTTGGTGACTCCCCGGATGACCGTCGGCTCCACATAGAACCCGCCGGTCTCCTGGCGAACTTGCTTGCCACCGTGGGCGATTGACGCGCCACCGGGCTCAGCGCCGGCGATGAAGCCCATGATCCGCTCCAGCTGCCGGGCCTCGATGATGGCACCCATGGTGGTGGCATCGTCGAAGGGGTCGCCGGGCTGCCAGTCGGCTGCCACCGCACCCAAACGATCGACAACCTCGTCGACGAGAGATTCGTGGATGATCAGCCGCGAACTGGAGTCACACATCTGCCCGGCGTTCCCGAAAATGGACTCCGCGGTTTTCGCGGCAACCAGGTCGAGCATGTCGGCGGCGTCGGCGAGGACCAGCGCCGGCGACTTGCCGCCGAGCTCAAGCGAGACCTTCTTCAGATTGGACTCGGCGGCCGCCTTCATGACCAAGCGGCCCACGCTGGTCGATCCGGTGAAGCCGATCGCGTCGACATCCAGATGTTCGGCGAGGGCCTTTCCTGCCGTGTGGCCCAGTCCGGGAACGACATTGAGCACACCCGCGGGCACGCCCGCCTCCAGCGCCAGTTCTGCCACCCGCAACGCGATCGCCGGCGTCTGCTCGGCGGGCTTGAGGACCACGGAGTTGCCCGAAGCCAGCGCCGGTGCGATCTTCACCGCAGCCATCAGCAATGGGTAGTTCCACGGAATGATGGCGCCGGCGACACCCACGGGGACCCTGGTGATCGTGGCGTGACCGACCTCACCGATGGGCGCGACCTCGTCGTACAGATGGTCGACAGCCTCACCGAACCACTCCAGGACGGTGGCGCTGAAGTCGGTCTCCCACCGGCCGTCCTTGATCGGCTTGCCCATCTCGACAGCCAGCAGCGCGGCGAGTTCCTCGGTGTTGTCGCGGAGGATACGGCCGAACCGTTGCAGCACGAGCTTGCGCTCGCGCGGCGTGCGCCGCCGCCAGTCGCCCAGTTCGAAGCTCTTGCGGGCCGAAGCCACCGCAGCATCGATATCAGCGGCATCACCCGAGGCCACATCGGGCAGCCGGTCGCCGTTGACGGGGCTGATGTTCTCGAACGTGCCGGACGAGCGGGCGTCGACGTAGTCGCCGTCGATGAATGGCCGCGTCAGGCGCTCCAGGCTCGGAACGCGTTCGATGAGTGAGCTTTTGGTGGTTTCCGTCATGTTCTTTCTTTCCGTTTGCCGTATGAAACGTGCTCAGTCGGGGAGGTCGGTCGGCCCTACCGGTCTACGGTCGGGTGACGTCCAGCGCGGCCGCCATGCGCCCGGTGATGGCGTCGACATCCTCGGTGCTCAGCGTCAACGACGGCAGCAACCCGATGGTCTGGTTGTTGCGGTAGGTCCGCACGAAGACCCGCTGCCTGATGAACTCGGCGTGCAGGGCCGCGCCATAGCCCGGATCGACGGTGTCGGCGTCGAGGTCGACTGCGTGCATCATCCCGATACCCCGGACGCTGCTCTTGTCGAGTACAGGGTAAGCATCAGCGAGGGCATGCAGCCGCGTCGAGAGGTACTGCCCGGCCGTGATGCAGTGAGCCAGGACATTCTCGCGTTCGTAGATGTCCAGGGTGGCCAGCGCGGCGGCGCAGGCGGCGGGGTGGCCACCGGCGGTCACGCCGTGGACGAAGGCGTCGTCGCTGGCCGACAAGCGGTCCCGCAGTTCTGCACTGATCGCCACGACCGCCAGCGGGAAGAATCCGGCGGTGATCGCCTTGGACATGGTCAGGATGTCGGGGCGCAGATCCCAGTTCTCCACCGCGAACATTCTTCCGGTGCGACCGAATCCGGTCAGCACCTCGTCACTGATCAGCAGAATGTCGTAGCGATCACAGATCTCGCGGATCTGAGGCCAGTAGTCATCCGGCGGCACGACGATCCCGTTCGGAGTCGAGATCGGCTCGGCCATGAAAGCAGCGACCTTGTCCGCACCGATGCGCAGGATCTCGTCCTCCAGCAGGCGCGCGGCGCCCACGGAGTCGGCCTCCGGCTGATCGATGTGGGAGAAACCTTCCAGCCGGGGCCCGATATTGCGCCACATGGCCGGATCGCCGGTGAGGCTGGCCCCGCCATAGGTGACGCCGTGGTAGCTGTTCCACCGGCCGATGATGTGGATCTTCTCGGGCAGGCCCGCGGCGATGTTCGCGAACCGCGCGATCTTGATCGCGGTGTCCACCGCGTCGGAGCCACCGAGCATGAACACGAACTGATCGAGTCCGGCCGGGGTCACCTCGGCCAGCCGTTCGGCCAGCCGAGCGGCGCCGACATGGCTGCGCCGCTGGTAGAAGTGCGTGCCGAAGGTCAACTCGCGCAGCGCGTCGGCGACCACGTCGGCCAGGTCGGTGCGGCCGTATCCCAGGCTGACGTTGGCCTGGCCGGCGCAGGCGTCGATCCAGTCCTGACCGTCCACATCGGTCAGCGTGATCCCGCGTCCGGACGCGAAAACGGGGCCGGGCGTCCGGTCACCGAACGGACTGAAGCCGTGGATGACGTGCCGCGAATCCGCGGCCATGAGATCCGCAGCGTTCGGGGTGCGGGAGGAGGCCAGAGTGGCATCTATCAGTGGCGAACTCATAGCCCCAGTCTGGTCGACCCGCGTCGCGGCGTCGAAGGGCGAAACGTCGGCAATGCCGACTCGGGGGTCGACACAGTGTCCACATCGACATGTCGTCGACACGGGCTGATCAATCCCCCTGGACAGCGGAATGCCCGCCGGCGTCCGGACGCCGGCGGGCATTGTGGATCGACAGTTGCCGCTCAGAGGGGGACGACGGTGTCCTCATGTTCTACGGCACGATACGTCGACGTTCCGAGCTCCGAGAACGCGAAGCCCGGGTAGCCCTCGCCGGCGATGCGAGTGACCGTATCGACGTACGTCGACCACCCGCCCGCATAGGGAATGAAGACACGGGACCCGTCGTCGTTGACGTGAACCATGTAGTTCTTCACCTCTTTGCGCAGCAGTCCGTCCGCGACACGCTGGGTCTCGATATGCCAGCGTTGCTGTGCCTCGGCGGTCGGTTGCACCGCATCGTAGCCGTGGCTGCTCATATAAGAGATCAGATCCGCCACGTAGTCGACGTGAAACACATTGTGCACGTTGAAGTTCACCAACACCGACGGAGAGCCCGGGCCGGTGAGCACGTACATGTTCGGGAATCCGTGCACCATCAGACCGAGGTGTGCCTGCGGACCCCGAGCCCAGTCCTCGGTCGGTCCCCGACCGTCGGCATTACGGATGTCGATCGCGTCCATCGCACCGCTGAAGGCATCGAATCCGAGCGCCGAGATGATCACATCGACTTCGTAGAACCCATTATCGGTCTGTATGCCCTGCGGCGTGATCCGCGTGATCGACTCTTTCCGCAGGTTGACGAGGTTGACGTTGTCCCGGTTGAACGCTTCGTAATAGCCGTTGCACACCACCAGCCGCCGCGTGCCGATCGGGTAGTCGCGCGGTTCAAGGACATCAGCCAACGCAGGATCCTTGACGGCGTCGCGGATCTTTGCGCGGACGAAGTCGGACACCAACTCTGCGGTCTTCCAATCGGTCCTCTGGTCGGGAAACGTGAAGGTCATCGCCAGGCCACCGAACTTCCACTGGTCTTCCAGCCGCTGACGCTGCTGTTCGGCATCCATCGACGAGGCCGGGACATCGCTCGTAGGCGCCAGGTAGGCCACCCCCGTTCGCATCACCTGATCCCACAGCTCGCCGAGATTCTGGCTGTACTGCCGGTAACGGTCCTGATCCATCGGAGCGTTCTGGGACGGCACCACATAGTTCGGGGTGCGCTGGAACACGTGCAGGGTCTCGACCTGTTCGGCGATCGTCGAGATCACCTGCGCACCCGAAGATCCCGTCCCGATCACGGCGACCCGTTTGCCCGCCAGGTCCACCGGCTCGGTGGGCCACTGCGACGTCTCCAGCCACTGACCGGCGAAGTCCTCGACACCGTCGAAGGGCAACTGACGCCCCTTCGACAGCTGACCCGTGGCCAGCACCACGTGCCGCGCGTACACGGTGGCACCGGTATCTGTGCGCACCCGCCAGCGCTTGACCTCGGGCTGCCAGTGCAGCTCGTCGACCCGGGTGGAGAAGTGGAAGTACCGCCGCAATCCGTAGTGCTCTGCATAGTGCCGCAGATAAGCCAACAGCTCCGACTGCGGCGGGAACCGCTGCGACCACTGCCACTGCCCGTAGATCTCCGGGTCGAAGAAGCAGTAGTAGTACGCCTCGATGTCGACCCGTGCCCCCGGATAGCCGTTGTGCAACCAAACGCCCCCGACGTCGGTGGCGCTGTCGAAACCGACAACACTCAACCCGTCGGCGGCAAGCCGGCGGACGGCATACAGCCCGCCCATGCCTGCGCCGATGACGACTGCGTCGACCTCACGCGTCTCGTCGTACTGCTGCTCACCCAAGGCGTTCGGATCCATGTGGCATTACCTCTCGATGTTGATTGCGGGCGCATCGTGGCTGGCTCCGCTGTGCTTGTTGCGCAACCAATCTCACCCCGTGTAACCAGATCCGGACAGCCCCTGCGTGTCAGCTTTTGTGGCGTCGACCGAGGCGTTTCGTCAACCTCGCTGCAGGCTCAGGATCGGCAGTTCCCTGGCGATGGGACGTTCCCGCAAGTAGGGCAGCGGCATCGACGGGTCCGCGGAATCGATTTCGCGTGCCAACCGGTGCCCATCGAAGACCGACTCCGCGACGATCCGCGGTGCCACGCAGTCCCCGATCCGGTACACGCCGGTGATGCCTTCTGCAGCAAGCTTGTCCGACCCGAAGCCGTCGACGACACCGCGATACAGAGTCGTGTCCGACACCCGTTGCGTCACCAGGACGACCGCGTCCGCCTCGATGAGCTTCGCATCGTCGGCGTCGGCGTAGGCGTAGTGCGCCCACACGCCCTCTGGGGTGACCCTGGTGGGGATCATGGACGCCGCCACGGTGACTCCCTGGGCGTGCAGCTTCTTGCGGAAATGGGTCGCTTCCAGCGTGTAGTCGGTATAGGGCGCGACCTCCCCGAAGTGCGTCAGCACCGTCACCGACTTACCCTCGGCCGAGAGCCGGTCCGCCAGCGCCGCACCGACGTGGTAGCCCTCGGCTTCGATGATCACGACGCGCTCACCGGGCACCGGCTTGTTCTCCACCATGATCTGTTCGGGGGTGAGAACGTAGGGCAGCCCGGCGTCCGCGCCCGGGATCCCGTTGCGCGTAACGGGTCCGAGCCCGCAGTCAGACCAATGGGCCCCGGAGGCGATGACGACCAGGCCGGCGCCGTAGTCGACGACATCCTGTGCGGTCATCCTGGTGTTCGGGATCACCGTGACGTTGTCGAGTTTGTCGAACTGGGTCAGCCGGTAGTCGATGACCCGGCTCCATTCGCGCAGCCCCGGCAGGTCGGCCATCCACTTCAGGTACCCACCGAGTTCGGCATCGGCCTCGACCAGATGCACGTTGCGCATGCCACGCTCACCGAGCACGCGCGCACATTCCATGCCCGCGGGGCCGGCCCCGACGATCAGCACGTCGTTGTCGGCGTTGGCGGCCTTGGAGAATCGCTCCGGATGCCACCCGCGGCGGTACTCCTCCCCGGACGTCGCGTTCTGGGTGCACACGATCGGCGGGCCACCGTGCTCGAACCGCGAGACACAGATGTTGCAGCCGATGCACTCGCGGATGTCTTCGAGCCGGCCTTCCCTGATCTTCGCGGGCAGGAACGGATCGGCGATCGACGGCCGGGCGGCCCCGATGATGTCGAGCACGCCTTCGTTGATGACCCGGGCCATCTCGTTGGGATCGGTGAAACGACCAACGGCGACAACCGGTTTGCGCGTCGCTTGCTTGACCGATTTCACCCAGTCCATCGCACGCGCACTCTTGAAGAATCGTGACGGCGTTGCGTCGTCTCCCCAGTCGCTGCCGCCGATGTGCACGTCCCACAGGTCGACCACGCCGTCACACATCCCGACGAACGGCAGGACGTCGCGTTCGAGGAGCACGCCCTCTTCACCGCGCATGGTATCGGCCGACAACCGCACGGACACCGCGCAATCCGATCCCACAGCGGCCGAGATCTTCTCGACGACTTCCCGCCACATCCGGGTGCGATTGGCCAGCGAACCGCCGTACCCGTCGGTGCGCTTGTTGTAGTGCGGTGACAGGAACTGCTCCAGCAGGCCTTCGTGGCCGCCGTAGATGCAGATGATGTCGAAGCCGGCATCGCGGGCGCGCAACGCCGCGTCCACGTAGAACCCCTGTACCGCCTTGATGTCGGCGAGGTCCATCTCACGGCAGGGCGACATCGGCACCAGGTCGCTGGCGATCTGCGACGGCGCCCGCTGCACCGCCCTGGACTCCATGCTCAGCCCGTGGATGCCGCCGTACCAGAGTTCGATGCCCGCGAGGGCGCCCTGCTCACGCACAGCATCGCTCATGAGCGACAGGTTGGCCGCATCATCGTCGTCCCACAGACGAGCCAGCACCATCGGCATCTGATCGGCCTCTGGGTGGATCGAGCATTCTTCGGTGCATACGGCGCCCCATCCGCCCTCGGCCTTCATTCCGCGGAAGGCGGCCTGCGCACGCGGCCGGACGACGCCAAAACTCGTGCAATGCGGGACCTGATAGAAGCGGTTCGGCAGAACCTTCGGGCCAATTTTAATGGGTTCGAACAAGATCGCGTGCCGCGGATCCATCACCGTGATCACCTTCCTCTGGAAACTCTGTTGTGTCGGCGCAACGCAGCTCTTGTCCCTGATTCCGCCCCCATCGGGGCGGTCTCCGAGGCGAACGCATCCAGCTCGATTCCTCGGCGGCGCCAGACTCCCCGGGGCCGGGCGGTGTGTCCGATCGACCCGACCTAGCGGCGACACTGCCGTGTGGTCACACAGTGCTAGATCTTCGTTCACACGCACACATGCGAAGTGTCAAGTACGCGCAACTCTGCCGTCGACAGTACGTAAAGTACCTGGTCCCGCCCGCGTGACCCGGCCCCCGGTGCGGCATACTCGTGCCGCACCGGCGGCCACCACGTGACGCACGCCACCCATTCCACGACCAGTCCAGAGCGAGGTAGATCGGTGCCCAACGACAACCCCGTGGCAGCGGCAGGCATTCAGCACGCCTATCCCCCGCCGGCTGACTTCGCGGCCAACGCCAAGGCCACCGCGGCGTTGTATGACGAGGCCGACGCCGACCGCCTGGCCTTCTGGGCCGAGCAGGCCAACCGGCTGTCCTGGGACACGCCCTTCGACGAGGTGCTGGACTGGTCGGGCGCGCCGTTCGCGAAGTGGTTCGTCGGCGGGCGGCTCAACGTGGCCTACAACTGCGTGGACCGGCACGTCGAGGCCGGCAACGGCGACCGGGTGGCCATCCACTGGGAGGGCGAACCCGTCGGGGACGCCCGCGACATCACCTACGCCCAGCTCAAGGACGAGGTGAGCCAGGCGGCCAACGCGTTCACCGAGCTCGGCCTCAAGGCCGGCGACCGGGTGGCCATCTACATGCCGATGGTGCCCGAGGCCATCGTGGCGATGCTGGCGTGTGCCCGGCTGGGCGCCATGCACTCGGTCGTGTTCGCCGGGTTCTCCGCGAGTGCGCTCAAGGCGCGCATCGACGACGCGCAGGCCAAGCTCGTCATCACCACCGACGGGCAGTTCCGCCGCGGGTCCGCGGTCTCGCTCAAAACCGGGGTCGACGAGGCCATCGACGGTCTGGGTGACGACAGCCCGGTCGACCACGTGGTCGTGGTGCGCCGCACCGGTATCGACACCCCGTGGACCGAGGGGCGCGACCTGTGGTGGGACGAGGTCGTCCCCCAGGCCTCCACCGAGCACACCCCCGAGGCGTTCGACTCCGAGCATCCGCTGTTCCTGCTCTACACCTCCGGCACCACCGGCAAGCCCAAGGGCATCATGCACACCTCGGGCGGCTACCTGACCCAGGCCGCCTACACCCACTACTACGTCTTCGACCTCAAACCCGAGACCGACGTGTACTGGTGCACCGCCGACATCGGCTGGGTGACCGGCCACACCTACATCGTGTACGGGCCGCTGGCCAACGGCGCCACCCAGGTCGTCTACGAGGGCACCCCGGCCTCGCCCGACGAGCACCGCCACTACCAGACCATCGAAAAGTACGGCGTCACCATCTATTACACCGCGCCGACGCTGGTGCGCACGTTCATGAAGTGGGGCCGCCAAATCGCCGCCGAGCACGACCTGTCGAGCCTGCGGCTGCTCGGCAGCGTGGGCGAGCCGATCAACCCCGAGGCGTGGCGCTGGTACCGCAAGGTGTTCGGCGCCGACAAGATCCCGATCGTGGACACCTGGTGGCAGACCGAGACCGGCGCGATCATGATCTCCCCACTGCCCGGGGTCACCGTGTGCAAGCCCGGTTCGGCGATGCGCGCGCTGCCGGGCATCTCGGCCAAGATCGTCGACGACGACGGCAACGAGCTCGAACCGTCGCCCGATCACGGGGAGCACACCACCGGCTACCTGGTCCTCGACCAGCCGTGGCCGGCGATGCTGCGCGGCATCTGGAACGACCCCGAGCGGTTCACGGAGACCTACTGGGCCCGGTTCGCCAAGCAGGGCTGGTACTTCGCCGGCGACGGCGCACGGTACGGCAGCGACGGCGAGATCTGGGTGCTGGGCCGCATCGACGACGTCATGAACATCTCCGGGCACCGGATCTCCACCGCCGAGGTCGAATCGGCCCTGGTCGGCCATTCCGGGGTGGCCGAGGCCGCCGTGGTCGGCGCCACCGACGAGCACACCGGCCAGGCCATCTGCGCGTTCGTGATCCTCAAGTCCAGCGCCCACGGCGGCGAGAAGGACATGATCGACGAGCTGCGCGCCGAGGTGGCCCGCGAGATCTCCCCGATCGCCAAACCGCGCGAGATCCACGTCGTGCCCGAACTGCCGAAGACCCGCAGCGGCAAGATCATGCGCCGGCTGCTCCGCGACGTCGCCGAGGGCCGCGAGCTCGGCGACACCTCCACGCTGGTCGACCCCAGCGTGTTCGAGGCGATCCGGGCCGGCAAGTAGCAGTCTGACATCATCCATGGTCAGGGCGCCGGCAGGGATGCCACCGGCTCGGTCGGCCCTCCCCACTCGTCGGCACCACAGCGGTGCTGCGCGTTGTTCAACCAGCTACGCAACCAGTTTCGGACAGGTGAGCATACGAGTGGGACAGCGAAGACCTCCGAGTGAAGTCAGTGTGCGTTCCTGATCAGCTCGCACTTCACCCGGAGGTCTTCGTGTTGTCATCTCACCACGCCGTCGCCGACGTCGGTGGTCGGTCCCTCTAGTCGACGTCGGCGGTCGGCACCTTCGCATAGAACTTCCGAAGCGGCTCAACGATCTCCCATTCACCGACGAAGCCGTCCTCCATCAGGAACGAAACTCCCGGCGACAGGTCGACCGAACTACCATCCTCGGACCGCAATACCCCCTTGCCGCTGACGATGTGAATCACCTCGTCGAAACCCTTGGGAGCCGTGGTGAATCGGCCCGGTGTCACCTCCCAGAACCCGGATTTCAGGGTGTCACCGGCTACGCCTTCGGCCAGTCGCGTAGTGGGATGTCCCCCCGTCACCCGTTCCGGCGCGACGGGCTCGAAGGGCGTCCAGTTGAGCTCGAACTTCTGCATGATGCACCTGTCTTTTCAGAGTGGAAACCGCTGTGGGTTCCGCGCTTTCGGTTCGGTCCGGCGCACGAGTGTTACGGCTGTGGCTCGAGATCGTGTCGATCCGTGCTGCGCAGGTCGCCCGCAGCCGGCTGCTCTGGCTGTCCCTTCTTCGTGCTGAACAAGGGTGCTACTGCGCAAAGGATGAATGTCGCGACAGTGAGCGAGTAGAACCCGACGGTGTAGTCGCCGGTGGCGTCCTTGATACTGCCCAGCGCGAGCGGGTAGATGAAGCCACCCACGATGTATCCGGAACCCAACACCAGCCCGTTGGCGGCGCCGACGTACTCCGGCTCGGTGGACTCGACGGCGAGCGCCACGGCCACCGGGAAAGCCAGATAGATGCCCAGGCCGATGATCGGAATGCAGACTGCGACCATCGAGTAGTTCCCGGCGACCAGAGCTACGGCAGTACCTGCCACTCCCAGGCTGCCTGCGAACCCGCCCGCGACCAACACCGGTTTGCGACCAATACGGTCGGAGACGAAGCCTCCCAGTAGCGCGGTGCTGATACCGACTACGGCGAACGAGGATGCAACCAGACCCGCGGTTGACTCCGACCAGCCGGCGCCCTCCACCAGGACGGCAGGCATCCAGGCCGCGAGGAGAGTGAACAGGCCCGTGGTTCCGATGGCGAAAATTGCCGCGATTATCACGCCGCGGCGCATAACCGAGGCAAACAGCCCTGGACGCGGGGACGTCCCGGTCGACACAGCCTCTTCGGCCTGCACGCCGGCTTCCGACCGCACGCCCCCTGGGACGACGAAGAGAACGACCACAAACACCACGACGAGACCGATTGCGCCGGCCACAAGTCCGATACGCCAACCCAACAGGGTCAGCACCGACGCGAAGATGTACAGCGCGAACAACAGCCCTGTTCCATCACCGGTTGCCATGATGCCGAGTGCCCTACCGGTCTCTTTGGACTGCTGAAACCAGTTGACCGCGACGGTGTACGTTCCGACGAAAAGGAATCCGGCTGCGGCGCCGCTGATGACACGAGCAATCATGGCGACCGTGTAACTGTCCGCGTACGCGAACAGCAGTAGACCGATCACCCCACCGGCCAGGCCCCACAGGAGGACGTTCTTGGGCCCCCACTTCGACGTGATCACGCCACCGGAGAGCAGGGCGATTCCGGCAGCAAGTCCCGCCACCGAGGAGAGGGCGCCTGCCTGCGTGTAATTCAACGACAGGTCTTCCATGACGCTGGTGAGCTTGGGCGTCCATCCGAGGAACGGAACGTACGCTGCCAGCAGCACCAGGTAGGCAATGGCGAGTATTGCCCATTTGCTCGGTGACGATCGCGGCACATTAACTCCTTGAAGGGTTGAAGGCACTGGAACGTGCGCCAAAGGTTTTCTGAGCGACGGACATTCGACCGTGCACACGCCCCTGAAGTGTGTTCTCGTGACGGGCGCAGCGCGAGATGGCAATTTGTCATCTGTTCACCCACGTTTGCCTTACGATCTGTCAACGCACCGACTCGAACAGCCACCTGTGGGACTCCGCCACCGAACTTCTCCGAGAAGGCGAGCGCACCGATGCACCGCCCGGGTCCCCCTGCGGCGCACAGGCCGTCACCCCTCGTTGCAAGGCCGTTAACCGCGTAGGCCGCGATCCTGCGCCAGCACTTTGCGGCTGACACATCTGATCGCGGTCAACCTCGCCGCCGGCCTGCGGCTCGCGCCCGGCCAGTCGGCCGCCCAGCACAGCCGTACTTCGCGTGACTTGTCTTTGCGCGACACTGCCCCGACACTGTGCGCATGGCCGTCTTGACCCGGGGTTCGCTGATCTCGCGGGCAGACGAGCTCATCACCGAACTCGGCGGTGACGCCGACGCCCTCCTTAGGGCCCATGGCATAGATCCAGTCGCGGTCGGCGACTTCGATCGCTATGTCCGTTACGACGACGCGGCCGCTGTCCTTGGTCACGCGGCTCGCGAATTGGACTGTCCCGACTTCGGATTGCGCCTGGGCGGTATGCAAAGCATTGCATCGTTGGGACCGCTGAGCGTGATACTCCGTAATGCGGAGACAGTAGGGGAAGCAATCACGCATTTCTGCCGCTTCGTCGGAAACCTGGCGCCGGCCGACACCGCGCGGTTGACCACGTCACCCGGATCTGCCGTCTACTCGTACTCGACGATCCTCCTCAACGACTTCGACCGGCGCCAGATGGTGGAGAAGAACCAGGCACTGGCCATGAACGCCATCACCGTCATGATCGGCCAGCAAGTGCGGCCGATAAAGGTCACGTTCCAGCACGAGCGGCTCGCGCCCCTGGAGTCCTACCTGGACGTGTTCGACTGTCCGGCCGAGTTCGGACAGAGCCAGAACACCATTCACCTGCCGCCGGCACATCTGCGCCGCGTCATCGAGGATCGCGACGAAGCTGCACTCGCGCTGGCCCAGGAGTACCTGGCCCGCGTTCACTCCGGTGTGGCATTGGCTGAGCATGTCCGCGACGTGACGCGGCGTCTGCTCCTGGTCGGCGAGGCTGGTCTCAGCCAGGTGGCTCGAGCGGTGTCGCTGCACGAGCGGACGCTGCAACGCGCCCTCGCCGCCGAGGGCACCACCTTCGAGCAGATTCTCGACCAGGTCCGACGGGCGACAGCCTGGGAGCTCGCCGCCACTGGCTTGCAGGCGGCCCAGATCGCCTCCGCTCTGGGTTACGCCGAGCAGAGCAGCTTCACCCGCGCCTGCCGGCGTTGGTACGGCGAATCGCCGCGGGCACTGCTGAGACGGCGCCGTGGCAGCCGCCCGGAGGATCCGATCCATCCGGAGGGCGCACCAGGCTGACTCCTCTGCTGCGCGGTCACCGGAACGGTCGTTGTCGCCAAATGACAAATCTATGTCGCCTGAAGACAAGTTTCTGCGGGTCCTGCTTGTAACGCTTGCACGCAATGTCACACCAGCGCCGAACTACGGAAATCGACATGCCCAGAACCCCTGCTTCCGATCCAGCCGCCGCATCGGATCATGCCGATCGCCTCGTGCTGACAGCATCGACCACACCTGAGGCCACGCCGGTACTCATCGCCAACAACGCCACCCGGCCAGCAGAACCAACCCGATTCGCGGATGCCACCGACGGCGTCAAACTCGCGATCTACGAGTACGGCAGCCGTGATCGGCCCACTGCCCTGTTCGTCCATGGATTTCCCGACGACCACACCGTCTGGGAACCAGTGATCGCTCTGGCAGTCAGCGACTACCACGTGGTCACCTACGACGTGCGCGGTACCGGGGCATCCGGGCAACCCGCCAACCGAAACGGCTACGCGATGTCCCAGCTGCGCGACGATCTCGCCGCCGTGATCTCTGCGACCAGCCCCGAAGCACCTGTCCACCTGATCGCTCACGACTGGGGATCGATCCAGAGCTGGTCCGCGGCCACCGATCCATCGTTCGCCGACAGACTCGCGTCTTTCACATCCATCTCCGGTCCGAGCCTGGACATCGCCGGCATTTGGTTGCGACAAGGGCACCGCCACCCACGGAACTTCCTCCGTCAACTCGCCCGTTCCTGGTACATCTTCGCCTTCCAAGTACCGTTCCTCCCAGAGGCCTTGGTACGCCGCGGCGTGGTCGAGAAAATGGTCTCCCGATCTGAGAGCATCGGCGTGCCTGCCGACCGGCGACCTCCGGCTCGACGGCGGCACCGCGACGCGGTGAATGGAATCGAGCTGTACCGCGCCAACTTTCGCCACCTGCTGCGACCCCGGCCAGATCGCGTTGTGTGTCCGGTGCAGGTGCTTGCCCCGACGGACGACGCCCACGTCACGGTGCCGCTCGGTCTCGAAGCACCACAACCGTTCGTCGACAGGCTGCACACCCGAGAAATCCCGGGCAACCATTGGGTGGTGGAGCAGAACCCCACGCTGATCACCACCCTCGTCACCGAGTTCATCAACACCGATTTCAAGGACCCGAACGGAGATGCGAGATGACGGCACCCTCGCGCCACAGCGACCCCAGCAGGGTCGCACTTCACGCCCGCAATGTGAAGTTCGATTGGGCCGGTTTGCCGTTCGAGTGGATCCCGGGCGAGCGCTTCTCCTCGCACTACATCAACGTCCTTCATCTACTGCTGCCCGAAGGCGAACGCTGGTTCGTGAAGGTGTTCAGCGAGATTCTGCCGATGATTCAGGACGACCAGCTACACGAGGACCTCGTCGGATTCATCGGCCAGGAAGGCGTCCACGCCGCCTCCCATCAAGGGGTCCAGGACTACTTCACCGCGAACGGCCTCGATGTCCGGCCGTACGTCGCCGAGATCGAGGCCCTGTTCCGCAAGATCCTCGGGGACCGCGACCTGGAGGGCCAGGCCCGAGAGGAATGGTTGATCGAGCGCGCCGCGATGATAGCCGGAGTGGAGCATCTCACTGCGGTGCTGGGCAATTGGAGCCTCAACTGCCCCAAGCTCGATGCACTCAAATCGAACGAGACGATGTTGGACCTGCTCCGGTGGCATGGCGCGGAGGAAGTCGAACATCGCACCGTCGCCTACGACGTGTACAAGCACATCGACGGTAGGTACTGGCGCCGGATCCGCACGTATGCGGTGGGCGGCCTCCTGCTCTTCTCCCTGTGGTGGCGCGGGGCAAAGTTCATGATGGAGAACGACCCCACCGTCCCGGCCTCGGCGAAACGTTCCCGCGCCAGCATCTTCAAGCTCATCAGCGCCGAGGCCCGTCACGTCGTTCCCGGCCTCGGGACGTTTGTGAAAGCCTCGTGGAAGTACTTCCTGCCGACCTATCACCCGTCCCACGAGGGCTCGACGTCGCAGGCCGTCGCCTATCTGGCGAAGTCGCCTGCGGCGATGCGTGCAGATGCTCTTGCGAACGCCCAGGCCTCATGAGAGCAAGTGCACACCAAACGAATCGAGGTCGAAACGCCGATCAGCCCATTGGCGACACACCCGGGACCGAAATTCCGGACGCCTTCATCCTCCGACTCTTCGAGGCAGTAACCGGGAAATGGTGGATCAAAGCCGCACAGCGTTCGGCCCGCGGCCGTTTCCCCGTGGCCGCCGTCGATCGTGATCTACGTGTTCGGGTTGCGCGCGTCAGCGAGGAGGCTAACGACGTCCGGGCGGTGTGGTTCACCCGCACCGACAACGAACTGTTTCCAGCCTGGGATCCCGGCGCGCATGTCGACGTCGTGCTTCCCAGCGGCCGGACGCGCCAGTACAGCCTCAACGGCGACCCCGACGATCTGCGCACGTATCGCATCGCGGTTCGCCGGATCGACGAAACCCGCGGTGGCGGTGGCGGTTCGGCAGAGGTCCACGCCCTTGAGGTCGGGCAGGCGCTGACGTTGAAGGGACCGCGCAACGCGTTCCCGTTCATCAACTCGCCCCATGGCTACCTGTTCGTCGCCGGCGGCATCGGCATCACACCGATCCTGCCGATGCTGCGCGATGTGGCCCGACGCGGCGACCCGTATGTCCTCATCTACACCGGCCGCGACCGCGCGTCCATGCCCTTTCTCGACGAGATCGCTGAAATCGCGGGCCACCACGACGTCCACATCTGGCCCGACGACGAGTACGGCGCACCTGACGCCGGCAAGATCATCGCCCTCGCTCCAACCGGTGCCGCGCTCTACACATGCGGACCGATACCGATGATCGAGGCCATCCGTGCACAGATCCCGGATCCACACATCGACACACTTCACTACGAACGGTTCAGTCCGCCACCGGTCCTCGGCGGGGAGGCGTTCACCGTCCAACTCGCAACGTCGGGCGTGGAGGTACTGGTCAAGTCCGACGAGTCAGCGCTCACGGCAATCCGGCGCACCAAACCAGGACAGGCCTACTCCTGCCAGCAGGGATTCTGCGGCACGTGCAAGGTGCGGGTGCTCGGCGGTCAAGTTGAGCACCGCGACAACGTGTTGACCGACGACGAACGCGCCGACCACATGATCCTGTGCGTCTCTCGCGCTCAAGGCTCCATTGCTATCGATGCTTAGGAGAACGACCCGATGAAGGCCATCGTCTGCATGGAAGGCGAGCTCAGCGTTCGCGAGGTGAAGACACCCGAACCGGGTCCGGGCCAAATCCTGATCAAAGTACTGCGGACCGGAATCTGTGGATCGGATCTACACGCCGCCAAGGACGCCACCGAGTTGCACTCGTTGATGCTCGAGTCGGGTTATACGACGGCGATCCTTCCGCACCAGGAGGTCATTCTCGGCCACGAACTCCTCGGCGAGGTGGTGTCCTACGGCCCGAAGACCCGAGGCCGCTGGGCCGCCGGTACGACGGTGACAGCGCTGCCCATACTGCACACCGACGCCGGAATGCATCTGACGGGCTTCGACATTCACGCAGCGGGCGGCTATGCCGAATACACCCTCGTGGAGGAGGCGCTGACGTTCCCCGTTCCCGACGGCGTCTCGCCCGACAGAGCCGCGTTCACCGAGCCGCTCACCATCGCACGGCATGCCGTCCGCCGATCGGGAATCAGCAAGAAACGCCCCGCCGTCGTCATCGGCTGCGGCCCGATCGGCCTGGCAACGATCCTGATGCTCAAAGCCGCCGGTGTCAGGGAGGTCATCGCCTCCGACCTTTCGCCCGGGCGGCGCAAGCTCGCAGCGCAGTGCGGTGCCGACGTGGTCGTCGACCCCAAGGTTCAATCGCCCTGGGACGCTCTCACGATCACCGATCCGGTGAACTCGACGCCAGAGCTCCTCGCGTTCGCACTCAAGATGACCAAAGCCGTGCGCCGCATCCCGTGGCTATCGGTGGAGAGGGCGCTTTTCGGTGCCGATCAACTCGGGAAATCTCCCAGCGGCCCAGTGGTATTCGAATGTGCCGGCGTCCCCGGAATGATCGATCACATCATTGCCAATGCGCCACTACGCTCGCTGGTGACAGTGGTCGGCATGTGCACCGAAGTCGACACGTTCCGACCAGCTGTGGCCCTGAGCAAAGAGATCGACCTGCGCTTTGTCTTCGGTTACGACCCAGCGGAATTCAGTCAAACCCTCGGCATGATCGCCTCCGGTGAGGTCGACCCGTCACCCCTGCACACCGCGACGGTGGGCCTCGACGGCGTCGCACGGGCATTCAACGACCTCAGCGATCCCGAGCACCACGCCAAGATCCTCATCGATCCGACGCGGTGAGTGAGCAGACACTCAGAGTTACCCGGCACACAAACTATTTCGACATAATCGGTTGCACACATCGTTTAGGTGGCGTCGGCGATTACCGCATCCGTGAGCGCGGGCGGACGTTAGCAGTAGCGACCAGTCGAATCCATGCCAGCACAGGACAAACGTGCCGATGATGGCGGCAGACGTTCACGCGCCAGTGGGGCGCGGCACCCCGGCGAACGCCTCCAGTAGAGACCAACTCAGGTCTGCGACTGTCGCGACAACACACGTGGTGATCAACGCGTGGGCCACGTCTTCATCAACCTCGGTCTTCGCCGCTTGGCGGGCGGAGTGAACGATCGAACCGAGAAAGACGCACAGTCCCGCGGCGGCGGTCACCGCGAGTGCGGTACCGATCCATAGTGGAAGTGAGTCGTTCGTGTTGTGTGCGATGACGGCACCGATGACGCCGAGCAGGTAAGCCGTGAAGCTGAGGACGGCGGTCGCCCGACGGGACACTTCGGATCCCAGATTGCGTTCCAATCCATCGATTTCGAGGTCCCGGCGCGCGCTCGTGAGCGGACGCCAGCGGCACGTCCATGTCGAACGTATCGACCCCGGTTGAATGCGCGCCAGTCTCCAGCTTCCTCAGAACCCCCGAACTTCCACCGTGTGCTCGTTGGGTTGACTGCCCACGGTCGATACCATCGTGGGGTGTCCCCTGCAGCGACCAGAAAACCGTCGATCATCGGCAGGGTCTGCTTCGTATTGGCCCTGTTAGGGGCAAGCATCGGCACTGCCCCGACCGCGTCAGCCGATGCGGTCGCCGATGCGGTCGCCGACGCCGTCGGGCGCGCGTACGCACCGCTGCTCGACCGTTATGACGTGCCGGGTATCTCGGTGGCCGTCACGGTCGATCGCCGCCAGCATTTCTTCGAGTTCGGCGTCGTATCCAAGCAGACACAGGCACCGGTCACCAGGGACACCCTGTTCGAGATCGGCTCGGTGAGCAAGACATTCACCGCGACATTGGCCGGCTACGCCGTGGCGCAAGGAGCGTTGAGCCTGGGCGAACGTCCCAGCCAGCACGTGCCGGCATTGGCGCAGGCACACCCCTCGACGACGCCCGGCTCACAAATCTGGGCACCTACACCGCGGGCGGCCTACCGCTACAGTTCCCCGAGTCCGTCACCGACGACGAACAAATGGTCGCGTATTTCCAGCAGTTCAAGCCTAGGGCGGCACCCGGCGAGCTGCGACAGTACTCGAATCCCAGCATCGGACTGTTGGGCCACATCGCAGCACTCGCCCTACAGGGCGATTTCACCCACCTGCTGCAATCGCAGATCATGCCCGGTCTCGGCCTCGCCCGCAGCTTCGTGAATGTGCCGGAAGAAGCGATGAACTCCTACGCGTGGGGTTACGACAAGAACAACGAGCCGGTTCGGGTGAACCCGGGAGTTCTCGACGCCGAGGCGTATGGCGTCAAGTCGACGGCCGCGGACATGATCCGCTTCATCGAGCGCAACATCGACCCCGACGAACTCGAGCCCATGATGCGTCAGGCCGTGAAGGGCACCCAGATCGGCTACTTCGAAGTCGGCCCCATGGTGCAGGGCCTCGGCTGGGAGCAATACCCGTACCCGGTGCCTGTCGAGGTGTTGCTGGCCGGCAATTCAACGAAGATGGCGATGGGTCCACAACCCGCGGCGCCGGTTCCCTCGCAATCGATTCGCCCAGCGGGATTGTTCAACAAGACGGGGTCGACCGACGGCTTCGGCGCCTACGCCGCTTTCGTGCCGGACCGGCGCATCGGCATCGTGATGCTGGCCAACAAGAACTTTCCGATCCCCGCCCGCGTCACCGCCGCGCACGCGGTGCTCAGCGCGCTGGCGCCCTGAATTTCGCCATGCCGTAGAAGGCCGCGACTGCGACCGAGGTCGGAGTGGAGTCCGCCCTCAGACCCGCGGACTCGCCTGCGGGCCGATGTCGACAGACCGGTGAGGCAGCGACGCTCGAGAAGTGCTCAGACGTCTCGTTGCGGCCGCCGCCATCGTCCTGTCGCTCGGTGCCGCGCCATACCGCCGTCTCTCAGCCGGCTACCGACACTCCTGCGGAATGGTCACACCCTTTTGCCATCCAAGATGTCGTTCACGACATCGTGCGACACTCCAGTTGGCAAAACGACACGGAGAATGGCGACCTACAGCCAAAATGTAGATTGCCAAACTCCGTGTCATATTGCTATGGCTCTAGCTGCGGGTTTCCCGTTGTGCCACAGCGATGTCAGAAGGATACTTGCCATTCAAATGTCGAATCCTGTTACCGTACGGTTGTTCAGCTCGGGACTGGCGGCGACTGGTGACTCCTAGCCGCATTCCGATGCTCAGCCGCAACGGCGAGGCGCGGGCTGCGCAGCACGATAACTGCGAGCAAATGAGCCAGTGTTCTTTTTGTTGAGCGTCGACAAGCGCAAGACCCACCCAGCAAGGACGACCCCTCACAGGTCAGGAGTCAACCAAACTGGGGGCAGTCCCGGGCTTCTACTCGACGCTGTGAGCGGACTCTGCAGCCTCGACGGTTTGGGCGAGCAGGACCGCGATAGTGGTCGGCCCTACGCCGCCGGGAACGGGGGTGATGAGTCGGGCACGTTGGGTGGCCGCGGTGTACTCGACGTCGCCGACGTTCCCGGGGTTGTAGCCGGCGTCGATGACGACGGCGCCGCACTTGATCCAGTTGCCCTTGATGAGTTCGGGCCGGCCGACTGCGGCGACGACAATGTCGGCTTCACTGACCACGCTGGCGAGATCGATGGTTTTGGAGTGGCAGTAGGTCACCGGCGTGGCGTGCCAGGAGCAGCATCCCGACCGGTTTGCCAAGGATGGGGCTGCGGCCACTACGACGGCGCGTTGCCCGGCGGGATCGACGTCATAGGCGTCGAGTAGGTGCATGATCCCTGCGGGAGTGCAGGAAGCGAATCCCCTGTCTCCCAGTGCCATTGCTGCGAACGATGCGCCAGTCACGCCGTCGACGTCCTTGGTGGGGGGATGGCTTCGCATACCTGCCGTTCGTCGATCTGGGGCGGCATAGGGTGCTGAACCAAGATGCCGTCCACGGTGTTGTCGGTTGCGAGCTGCGCCACAAGTGCAACTACATCCGCAGTGGCGGCGGCCTCGGGGAGCCGATGTGCTTGGGAGTCCAGGCCGACGGTTCGGCATCGGTTTGTCTTCATCCGCACGTAGGTGTGCGAGGCGGGGTCATCGCCCACCAGGACGGTCGCGAGGCGCGGCTTTCGGCCCGTGATATCGGCGAACTGTGTGGCACGGACAGCAGTGTCGGCCAGGATTCGGTGTGCAACGGCGATGCCGTCGATAACGTCGGCGCTCACGAAGTTCTCCTCAGTTGAGAGGAGCACCCAGGCGTTCGATGCTTCCGCGTTTTGCTTCCTGGTGGTGTCCCACCTGCGCCAGTCGCGTCGACACCATCGTAGCGATGCGCCCCTGGTGTCTCGCTTTCTAGAGATCTGAGGTCAAGAAAATCCAGTCACCTGGGCGGGCCGGAGCGAGTGAAGCGCTCCCACGTCGGCTGCCGTGTGATGCCGAGCGCCGCGGCGATCCGTGACCACGCCACCCCGCGCTGCCGAAGCTCGGCTACACGTAGTCGACCTGTCCGCCGACGAACGTGACTTCACTGAGCAACACGTCACGCATGACGCCGGCTACGCCGCGATGCGACTGGTGAACTGGCTGGTGACCAGTGCCGGCGAGGTGCCGGACCCGCCCGGTGGCGGCCCCGTCGCCCGCAACAGGTACGTGCAACAGTGCGCCGCTGGTCGCATACCCGATGACGTGCCACCGGCGGTCGCCGCGATCTTGGCCCGGCACGCACCCGCCGCCGCGGCGATGAACGCCTTCTACTGGAGACTGTTCGACGGCGACCTCCACGCCGAGTACCCCGGTATATGAGCAAGATTGAGCCGATGCCCCCTGACCGCTGTCTCGTGGTGTCCAAAAACGAGACAGCACAAGGATTTGCTCATCGCTTATGCTCAATGGCGTGTCTTTCGTGGGCGAGGTCGCTTTGGTCACCGGTGCTACGAGAGGGATCGGCGAGGCCACGGCAATGCTGTTGGCCCAGCGCGGGGCCCGCGTGCTTGTCAGCGGCCGCGACGAGGAGCGCGGGAATCGCGTCGTCGAAGACATCCGCACAGCCGGGGGTACTGCTGACTTCATGGCGGCCTCGTTGCTCGACGCTGAGAGCTGCCAAGCCCTGGCAGCAAAAGCGCTGGATCTCACCGGCCACGTCGACATTCTGATCAATAACGCTGCTATCGCCACCTTCGGTGCCACCGCAGCCATCCCGGAGGCCGACTTCGACGACTGCTACGCGCTTAACGTCAAAGCACCGTTCTACTTGGTCGGTGCGCTCGCACCAGCCATGGTTTCGCGTGGCCACGGTGTCATCGTGAATGTCACCACGATGGTGGCGTCCTTCGGTACCGCCGGCTCAGCGGTTTACGCATCGAGTAAGGCCGCGCTCAATCACTTGACCAAATGTTGGGCCGCCGAATATGGGCCCCAAGGCATTCGGGTCAACGCAGTCGCGCCGGGCCCGACATTGACCGACAACGCCAAAGCCGTGTTCGGTGAAGACGGACTCAACAAAATGATGCGCCAAGCCCCCGCACGGCGCGTGGCCACTCCCGATGAAATCGCCGAATCGATCGCCTACTTGGCGAGCGATCAAGCCAGCTTCATCCACGGCGCGATCCTGCCCGCAGATGGCGGACGCACCGCTACGTAAGCGCTGCCGCCTCGATCCCGTAGGACGAGCCTGGATGATGAGTCGATGCTGAACGGGAAGGTTGTCATGATCACCGGCGCCGCGAGCGGAATCGGCGCCAGCGTGGCGCGACTCCTGCACCAGCGCGGCGCACGGCTAGTGCTGGTCGACATCGACGAGTCCGGCCTTCATACCCTGGCAGGCGAACTTGGCACCGAGGTCCTTGCCTGGGGCGGTGACGTCACCGACTTCAACGCAATGCAGGCAGCCGCCAAGACCGCACAGGCACAATTCGGTCAATCGACGTTGTCGTCGCCAATGCCGGCATCGAGCACTGGGCGCCAGTGAGCACCGTCGAGCCGGCTGCCTTTCGAGAGGTCATCGAAAACCAACCTAATTGGAGTCTTCAACACTGTCCGCACAGCTCTGCCGTCGCTCATCGACTCCAAGGGTTACGTCCTGGTGGTGGGATCGGTGTCGTCCTACACGGCAGTGCCCGGCATGGCCGCGTACGGCGCGAGCAAGGCCGGTGTTGACCACTTCGCAACCATATTGCGAATCGAACTAGCCCACCACCACGTCGACGTCGGATTGGCAAACATGTCTCTCATCGACACCCCGATGCTGCGTCAAACACAATCGTTTTCAACAGGTTTCAGCGCGGTGCTGGCAGCATTGCCAGGTCCGTTACGTCGCCCCGTTACTGCCGATAAGTGTGCAGCGTGGCTGGTGAACGCAATCGAACACCGCCAACGCAATGTCAGCGTCCCGAGATGGGTCGCTGCCGCGCGCTGGCTCAAACCAGCCCTCTCAACCCGCATGGCGGAACGCCCACTACGTCGACGGTTCGCACAAATCGAAGCAAAGTGATGCTATCCGCAACGGCGAGCCGCATTGCGCCGCAAAATGTCTGCACACTTTGTCGGTCTCTGCCTAGACAACCCAACGAGCGCAGCACCAGACTTCAGGCGGCCAGCCACCAAAGTTGTCGTATCGGACCGCGCATGGTGCTGAAGTTGATTAAGCATTGCTAATCACAGTGAAGAATCTTTAGCTGTACTGCACTGGTCGGGAGTCCTAGCGTCAAACGCGTGAACCCTGCCTACGTCGTCGTCCTCAGCGGCTTCGCCACCACCATGGCGCTGATCGCCGCGATCGGCGCGCAGAACGCGTTCGTGTTGCGCCAAGGCATCCGCGGCGAACACGTGCTCCCCGTCGTCGCGGTGTGCACGCTGTCGGACCTGCTGCTGATCGGCGCGGGCATCGCGGGCTTCGGCGCACTGATCGCCGCGCATCCCGACGTCGTCACCGTCACGAAGTTCGGCGGCGCCGCGTTCCTGATCGGGTACGCGCTGTTCGCGGCCCGCCGCGCCCTCACCCCGGGCGCGCTCACCCCCGCCGACGCCGCCCCGGCGCGGCTTGCCGCGGTGCTGGCCACCTGCCTGGCGATGACGTTCCTCAACCCGCACGTCTATCTGGACACGGTGATCCTGCTCGGCGCGCTGGCCAACGAACACCAGGACGGCAAATGGTTGTTCGGGGCCGGAGCGGTGGCCGCCAGCGCCGTCTGGTTCAGCGGCCTGGGGTTCGGCGCCCGCCGCCTGCGCCACCTGTTCGCGTCACCGAAGACCTGGCGACTGCTCGACGGGGCGATCGCCGCGACGATGCTCGTGCTGGCCGTGTCGCTGGTGGTGCGCTGAGCCGGCCGAAAAGTATCGCGCTGTAACGCCAGGCACTAGCCTCGTCGATGTGACCGTTGTGCAGGTAGTCAAATTCGCGGCTGTGAACGCGCTTCTGGGCGGCGCCGCGCTGGCTGCCGCCACCCAGGTCGGCGCTCAGCCCCTTCCGGTGGACCCCGCGCTGCCGCCCGCCCCGCCCATCGCCGCCGCCGCGCCGATGCCCGATGCGGGGGCTCCGGCTCCTGCGCCCGTGTTCGCGTACACGCCGGGCACCCCCGGCGACGTCCCGCCGCCGGCGCCGCCTCCGGCCTGGCCCACCGGCCATCCCGCCGGTGCCGAACGCGAACTTCGGCAACACCGGACAGTTCGACTTCCTGCGCGACCTGTGGAACATGCGCAACTCGACCGAGTTCTTCCAGTCGATGGGCCCCGGCTCGCTGGATCCCGCCACCTGGCAGCCGCCCACCCCGTATGGCACCCCGCCGCCCGCGCCCGTGATCGCGCCCGGCTCGCCCCCGCCGCCGGCCTCCGCGCCGCCACCGGTGTGGCCGCCCATTCCCGTGCCGGCACAGGTCCCGTAGCGCCCCCCCCTTTTCACTCTCGCTGAGCACAACCCGCGACCGGCGGGGCGCTCGCCCCTACGGTCCGGTCTCATGCCCGAAACGCAGGACTCCACCCCGCGACGCCTCAACGAGGACTGGCTGGCCGTCATCGTCGGCCTGACCCTGCTCGCGCTCGTGCTCGTCGGTGTCATCCCCGGGAGCCTGATCCCGTGACCGAGGACACCACCCAGGCGCCCGACCAGGAACGCGACGTCCGGTCGGCCGGCATCTGGTACGCCGTGGCCGGTGTGCTCGCCGTCCTGATCCTGGGCGGCGCGACCCGGTTCCTGGAGCAGCAGGTACCGCAGTGGGCCGACGGGACCGCGTTCGAAGGCCTCGCCAAATCGATCGAGTTCCCGGTCTACGCCATCGCGCTGGGCCTGATCGGCAACGCCGTGCTGTCGCGGCTGGCGTTGCGCGACGCGCTGTCGGCGGGCTTCCGCACCGAGTTCTTCATCAAGACCGGCCTGGTGCTACTCGGCGCGTCGATCAACCTCAAACTGCTGGTCACCGCTGCCGCACCCGCGATCGTCCAGGCGCTGCTGCTGATCACCGTCGTGTTCGGGTTCACCTGGTGGCTGGGCGGACGGCTCGGCCTCGACGACAAGCTGCGTGCGCTGCTGGCCTCGGCGGTGTCGATCTGCGGGGTCAGCGCGGCGATCGCGGCGGCCGGAGCCGTGCAGGCCAAACGCGAGCAACTGGCCTACGCGGCATCGCTGGTCATCGTGTTCGCGCTGCCGTCGATCTTCCTGCTGCCGTGGCTGGCCCGGCTGTTCGGGCTGCCCGACGCGGTCGCAGGCGCGTGGATCGGCGGCAACATCGACACCACCGCCGCGGTCGCGGCGGCAGGCGCGCTGGCCGGTGAGGACGCTCTGCAGATCGCCACCATCGTCAAGACCACCCAGAACGCGCTGATCGGCATCGTCGCGATCGCGCTGACCGCGTACTTCGCGCTGAAGGTGGAACGGAAACCCGGCGCCCAGGCCCGGCCGTCGCTGGGCGAGTTCTGGCAGCGGTTCCCGAAGTTCGTGCTCGGCTTCATCGCCGCATCGATCATCGGCACCCTGTACCTGGCCAACGGCGGCGACAAGTCGACCATCACCACCGTCAACGACCTGCGCACCTGGTTCCTGATCTTCGCGTTCGTCGCGATCGGCCTGGAGTTCTCCCTGAAGGGCCTGCGTGAGGCCGGCTGGCGGCCGGTCGCGCTGTTCGCCTCGGCCACCGTGGTCAACATCGTGGTCGCGCTCGGCCTGGCGCTCGTGTTGTTCGGGAACTTCCAGCTCGGCTAGTTAAGGTGACCGGGTGCCCACGTTGGCGTCCCGCCGCCGGTTCCTGACGATGACAGCCGGCGCTGCGGCGCTGCTGACCGCCTGCGGCTCCGAGAAACCCGGCACGGTCGCCTCCGACGGCTCGGTGACCGTCCGGCACGCGTTCGGCGAGACCCGGATCCCCGCCCCACCGACCCGGGTGGTCAGCGCCGGCCTGACCGACGCCGACGACCTGCTGGCGCTGGGCGTCGTGCCGATCGCGGTGACCGACTGGTTCGGCGCCGAACCGTTCGGCGTGTGGCCGTGGGCCCGGCAGCAACTGGGCGACGCGCAGCCTGTGGTGCTGTCGCTGGCCGACGGCGTGCAGATCGAGCAGATCGCGGGGCTGACCCCCGACCTGATCGTCGCCACCGACGCCGGCCTGGACCAGGAGACCTACAACCAGCTCTCGGCGATCGCACCGACCATCCCCCAGTCCGGTAGCCAGGCGTTCTTCGAGCCGTGGCGCGACCGCGCGGGCGCCATCGGGCAGGCGGTGTTCCGGCACGACGACATGAGCAACCTGATCGCCGGCGTGGACGCCGCGTTCGACGCCGTCAAGGACAGCCACCCGCAGTTCTCCGGCAAGAAGGCGCTGCTGCTCGGCGGTGCGCTGGTCCGCGACGGCGTGCCGGTCAGCCGCCCCGCGTGGCGCAGCGAGTTCCTGACCCGGATGGGGCTGACGGTGGTGGAGACCGACGCGTCGATCCCGCGGGATCAGATCGCCGACGTGCTCGGCGCGGCCGACGTGCTGATCTGGACCACCGAGAGCGACCAGGAGCAGGCCGCGCTGCTGGCCGACCCGGCGATCGCCGCGCTGCCTGCCAGACGCCACGTGTTCACCGGCAAGGAGCTCGCGGGTGCGGTCGCCTACGCGTCCACACTGTCGTATCCGGTCCTTGCCGACCGATTGCCGCCGATGCTGGCGGGCGCGCTCGGCTGATCTAATTGGCCTGTGACAGACCCCGCCGACCAGCACGCCTCGTTCGCCCGCGTCGGGTCCGCCTACTACCCGGTGCTGGTCGCGGTGTTCACCGCGCTGGTGATCATCTCCAACGTCACGGCCACCAAGGGTGTGGAGTTCGGCCCGATCATCACCGACGGCGGCTTCATCGTGTTCCCGCTGACCTACGTGATCGGCGACGTGCTGTCCGAGGTGTACGGGTTCAAGGCCGCGCGGCGTGCCATCTACACCGGCTTTGCGATGAACGCCCTTGCTGCCCTGGCGTTCTGGGCCACCATCTATCTTCCCGCCGCCGACTTCTATCCCAATCAGGAGCACTTCGAGAACGTCGTGCACGCCTACACCGGCCTGATCGTCGCCGGGCTGGCCGGCTTCCTGGTCGGCCAGACCCTGAACGCGTGGTCCCTGGTGCAGATCAAGGAGCGCACCAAGGAGAAGCACCTGTGGGCGCGGCTGGTCGGGTCGACGTTCGTCGGGCAGCTCGGCGACACCGTGGTGTTCTGCGCGATCGCCGCGAGCGTCATCGGCATCACGTCGTTCAGCGACTTCCTGACCTACACCGCGCAGGGCTGGCTGTACAAAACCCTGGTCGAGGTCGCGCTCCTGCCGGTGACCTACCGGGCGATCGCGTTCATCAAACGCCGCGAGCCGACCTACCAACCGCTGAGCGCCTGACCCGGTTCCGTTGCCGAAATTGCGTTCCACGCGCGAAAGTCCGAGTAGGGAGCGCGTGGAATGCAATTTCGCCGACGATCTTGGTCGCCGATCTTGAGTCTTCGGTAAGGACGCTCTGGCAAGGTTCAGAGAGCTTCGCCGAGCGGGTTTCGCAGAACCTACTCGACGGTAACGTTGGCGTATGAGCGTGACTGCGGATGCGACAGACACCGTGCGCAGCGACGGCGCACACCGAATTCTGGACTACGGCGACCGGGCACTGCTACTTGAGTTCGACGGCAGCGCAGAGGTTCTGGCATGGACCGACGCCATCCGGGCGGCCGAGCTGCCGGGGGTGGAGGACGTCGTCCCCGCCGCGCGGACAGTGCTGGTGAAGCTGGCAGGCGGCCGGTACCAGGCGCCCACCCGGCAACGGCTGGCCGCGGTGCAGCCCAGCGACCAGGCGCTGGCCGAGGCGGAGCCACCGGACACCCCCGACGTCGTCGTCGACGTCGTCTACGACGGTGAAGATCTCGACGAAGTGGCCCGGCTGACCGGGCTGAGCCGCGACGAGGTCGTCGCGGCGCACACCGGGCGGCTGTGGCGGGTCGGCTTCAGCGGCTTCGCCCCCGGTTTCGCCTACCTGGTGGGCGGCGACGAACGGCTCGCGGTGCCCCGCCGGGCGGAACCGCGCACCAAGGTGCCGGTCGGCTCGGTCGGGCTCGCCGGCGAGTTCAGCGGCGTCTACCCCCGGGAATCCCCCGGCGGCTGGCAGCTGATCGGCCGCACCTCCGCGGTGCTGTGGGACGTCGACCGGGAGAACCCCGCGCTGCTCACGCCGGGGATGTGGGTGCGGTTCGAGGCGGTTTCATGAGCGCGGTGACCCTGGAGATCCTGCAGCCGGGCCCGCTCGCGCTCGTCGAGGACCTCGGCAGGCCCGGCATGTCCCACCTGGGCGTCACCCGCTCGGGCGCGGCGGACCGGCGCGCGCACACGCTGGCCAACCGGCTGGTGGCCAACCCCGACGACCGCGCGACGGTCGAGGTGACGATGGGCGGGTTCACCGCCCGAGTGCACGGCGGCAACGGCGAAGGCGTCGCGATCGCGGTCACCGGAGCCGACACCGACCCGGCCGCCAACGGAGTCCCGTTCGGCTCCAACAGCATTCACTACGTCCACGACGGCGAGGTGATCTCGCTGGCCGCCCCGCGCACCGGCCTGCGCTCCTATCTGGCGGTCCGCGGCGGCATCGACGTCGAACCCGTGCTCGGCTCCCGCAGCTACGACGTGATGTCGACGATCGGCCCGGTGCCGCTGCGCCGCGGCGACACGCTGAAGGTCGGGGCGCACACCGACGACTTCCCCGAACTCGAGCAGGCCCCCGTCGCGGCGATCGCCGGCGACGTCCTCGAGCTGCGGGTGGTGCCGGGCCCGCGCGACGACTGGTTCGTCGACCCCGACGTGCTGGTCCGCACCAACTGGCAGGTGACCAACCGCAGCGACCGGGTCGGCATCCGGCTGGTCGGCATGCCGCTGGAGTACCGGTGGCCGGACCGTCAGCTGCCCAGCGAGGGCGCCACCCGCGGCGCCATCCAGGTCCCGCCCAACGGCTTCCCGGTGATCCTCGGCCCCGACCACCCCGTCACCGGCGGCTACCCGGTGATCGGTGTCGTCACCGACACCGACATCGACAAGATCGCCCAGGCGCGCCCCGGGCAGACCGTGCGACTGCACTGGTCCCGGCCCCGGCGCCCGTCGCGGGACTGACACCGCCGCGGCAACGCTGGTAGAACCACAGGTGTGCGCGCACGCCTGGTCCACACCTCCGACCTCGACGACGAGACCCGCGAGGACGCCCGCCGGATGGTCATCGACGCGTTCGACGGCGACTTCGCCGACGACGACTGGGAGCATGCGCTCGGCGGCATGCACGCGGTGATCGCCCAGCGCGGCGAGGTGATCGGGCACGCGGCCGTCGTCCAGCGCCGCCTCTACGTCGGCCAGGACGCGCTGCGCTGCGGGTACGTCGAGGGCCTCGCGGTCCGGGAGGACCACCGCGGCCAGGGCCTCGGTCATGCGCTGATGGACGGCGTCGAACAGGTGGTGCGCGGCGCCTACCACCTCGGGGCGCTGAGCACCACGGAGCTCGGCGAGCCGCTGTACACCGCCCGGGGTTGGGTGCCGTGGCGCGGGCCGACGTCGGCGCTGGCCCCTGACGGGCCGACCCGCACCCCCGAGGACGACGGATCGCTGTACGTGCTGGCGGGGACCCTGCCGCCGTCGATGACGCTGGACCCCACCGCGCCGATCGCCTGCGACTGGCGCAACGGGGACCTGTGGTGACGTCCGGCCGACCTCACAGCGGCACCCGACCGGCGGTGAACGGAATTTCATCCCACGAGCGGGCGCGACACCATTGCGCAACAGCCGGTTAATCCGGCCGAAACACCACCTGCATAGACATTGGACATGAGTGAGCCGGGCATGAGTCAGCCGGACTGGGCGCCGCTCACCGGCTTCCGCGTTGCGGTCACCTCCGCACGGCGCGCCGACGAGTTGAGTGCGCTACTGCGGCGCCGCGGGGCGACGGTCACCAGCGCCGCCGCGATCGACATGGTGCCGCTGCCCGACGACGACGAACTGCGTCAGCACACCCGCGCGCTGATCGAGACACCGCCCGACATCGTGATCGCCACCACCGGCATCGGCCTGCGCGGCTGGATCGCCGCCGCCGACGGCTGGGGCATGGCCACCGAGCTGACGACAGCGCTGAGCAAGGCCCGGATCGTGTCCCGCGGCCCCAAGGCCACCGGCGCACTGCGCGCCGCCGGGCTGCCCGAGGAGTGGTCACCGGAATCGGAGTCCTCCCGCGAGCTGCTGCACTACCTGGTCGAGGGCGGTATCGCCGGCACCCGGATCGCGGTGCAGCTGCACGGCGCCACCGCCGAATGGGACCCGTTCCCGGAGTTCCTCGACGAGCTGCGCGCCGCAGGCGCCGAAGTGGTGCCGATCCGGGTGTACCGCTGGCATCCGGCGCCGCGCGACGGCGACTTCGACCAGCTGGTGGCCGGCATCGCCGAGCAGAAGTTCGACGCGGTCAGCTTCACCTCGGCCCCGGCGGTGGCGTCGGTGTTGTTGCGCGCCACCGAGATGGGCCTGGAGGCCGAGGTGCTCTCGGCGCTGCGCACCGGCGTGCACGCGATGTGCGTCGGCCCCGTCACCGCGCGACCGCTGGTGCGGCTCGGGGTGCCGACGTCGGCGCCGGAGCGGATGCGGTTGGGCGCGTTGGCCCGTCACATCACCGACGAACTTCCGCTGCTGCAGGCGCGCACCGTGCGGGTGGCCGGGCACCTGCTGGAGATCCGCGGCACCTGCGTGCTGGTCGACGGCACGGTCAGGGCACTGTCGCCGGCGGCGATGGCCACCATCCGCGCGCTGTCGCTGCGGCCGGGTGCGGTGGTCTCGCGCACCGACCTGCTGCGGGCACTGCCGGGCAGCGGCACCGACACCCACGCCGTCGAGACGGCCGTGCTGCGGCTGCGTACCGCGCTGGGCGACAAGAAGATGGTGTCCACCGTGGTCAAGCGCGGCTACCGGCTTCCCGTCGACGAGGCGTTCGCGTCGTGAACCTGGTGCTGGTCGCCCACGGCACCCGCAAGCAGAGCGGGGTGGCGCTGATCGCCGACCTGGCCGCACAGGTGGCGGCGACGCTGCAGCGGCCGGTGCGGGTCGCGTTCGTCGACGTCCTCGGCCCGACCCCGGCCGAGGTGCTCGCCGCCACGCCCGGGCAGCCGACCGTGCTGGTGCCGGCGTTCCTGGCGTGCGGCTACCACGTCCGCGTCGACATCCCCGCCCACGTCGCGGCCGGCGGTCACGACGACGTCGTCGTCACCCGGGCGTTGGGACCCGATCCGGCGCTGATCCGGGTGGTGGTGGACCGGCTCGTCGAATCCGGTTGGCACCCTGATGATTCTGTGATCCTGGCGGCGGCGGGCACGTCCGATCCGGGGGCGATGCGCGATCTGCACACCACCGCGACGTGGCTGTCGGCGACGCTGGGCACCCGGGTGGAACTGGCGTTCGCCGCGACCGGGGGACCCCGCATCACCGACGCGGTCGCCGCGGCGCGCCACACCGGCAGGCGGGTGGTGGTTGCGTCATACCTGTTGTCGGACGGGCTTTTCCAGGACCGGCTGCGCGCCGCCGGCGCCGACGTGGTGACCGAACCGCTGGGCACTCACCCCGGGGTGACGCGGTTGATCGCCAACCGGTTCCAGCGGGCCGGGTTCGACACTCAGGGGTGCGGCGTGGTCGACGGCGGCAGCGCCGCGACCAGCGGGGTGTCGGCGCCGACCCGGCCGAGCTTGGACGCGCCGCCGGGATCGCCCAGCGGCGCGTCACGCCCCGGCAGCGTCAGCGCGAAGAACGCGGCGTTGTCCTCGAGGAAGGCCATCTCCTCGTCGGGCAGGTCGGTCTCGTAGTAGATGGCGTCCACCCGGCACGCGATGCGGCAGGCGCCGCAGTCCACGCACTCGTTCGGGTTGATGTACATCGCACGATCGCCCTCGTAGATGCAGTCCGCCGGGCACTCCTGCACACAGGACTTGTCGACGATGTCCACACACGCGCTGCCGATCACGTAGGTCATGCCGTCGAGGTTAGGAAACCCGCGCCCGCAGGACAGGGGCCGAAAGTCCCTAGTTGGGTCACGCCGAGATTGCGGTCTGCGCGGCCGAATCCCGAAAAGGCCGCGTGGAATGCAATTTCGGCGGGATTCAGCAGGCGATCTGGACGTCGCCGGCCGGGGTGATCCGCGTCTCGTAGACGGGCAGCGCGCGGTCAGGATCATCGAGGCAGGTGCCGTCGTCGAGTGCGAACGCCTGCTTCTTGATCGGCGACTGCACGGTGGCGCGCCCGGCGCGGTCGCCGACGATGCCGCGCGACATCACCGCGGCGCCGGAGAACGGGTCGATGTTGCCGACCGCGTGCAGGCTGCCGTCGTCGAGGCGGAACAGCGCGGCCTGCTCGCCCCCTGGCAGCAGCACGCCGACGCCGCGGTTGGGGATCAGGAAGTCATACCGGCAGGCCGTGGTCCAGACCGTGGTTCGCCCGGGCGCGTCATCGAGCAGCGTCATCTCTACCTTCCCACCTTCGGCATGCCGATCGGCACCTTCCGCCCGGCACGCTGCTCGAACGTGACCGTCGGGTCGGGCACGTCGGGGGCGTTGACGAACGACACGAACCGCGACAGCTTGTCCGGATCCTCCAGCACGCCCTTCCACTCACATGCGTAGCCCTCGACGTGGCGGGCCATCGCCGCCTCGAACTCCTCGGCCAGACCCAGCGAGTCGTCGCAGACGACCTCACGCAGGTGCTCCAGGCCGACCTGCTCCACCCAGGGCGCGGTGCGCTGCAACCGATCCGCGGTGCGGAGGTAGAACATCAGGAACCGGTCGATGTAGCGGACCAGGGTCTCGTCGTCGAGGTCGCCGGCGAGCAGCTCGGCGTGCCGCGGGGTCATCCCGCCGTTGCCGCCGACGTAGAGGTTCCAACCGGTCTCGGTAGCGATGACGCCGACGTCCTTGCCGCGGGCCTCCGCGCATTCCCGAGCGCAGCCCGACACCCCCATCTTGATCTTCTGCGGGGCGCGTAACCCGCGGTATCGCAGCTCCAGGTCGATCGCCATCTGCACCGAGTCCTGCTGCCCGTACCGGCACCAGTCGCTGCCCACGCAGCTCTTCACCGTGCGCAGCGACTTGCCGTAGGCGTGTCCGGACTCCATGCCGCCCTCGACGAGGCGGCGCCAGATGTCGGGAAGCTGATCGACCCGGGCACCGAACATGTCGATGCGCTGGCCTCCGGTGATCTTGGTGTAGAGGCCGAAATCCCGTGCGATCTCGCCGATCAGGATCAGGTGCTCGGGGGTGATGTCGCCACCCGGCACCCGCGGCACCACCGAGTAGCTGCCGTTGCGCTGGATGTTGGCCAGGAAGTGGTCGTTGGTGTCCTGCAGGGAGGCCTGTTCGCCGTCGAGGATGTGCGTCGAGCCCGTCGACGCCAGGATCGAGGCCACCACGGGTTTGCAGATGTCGCAACCCTTTCCGGAGCCGAACCGAGCGACGAGCCCGGAGAACGTCCGGATCTCGGTGGCGCCGACGATCTCGAACAGTTCGGCGCGCGACTGGGAGAAGTGCTCGCACAACGCCTTCGACTGTTCGACGCCCTCGGCCTCGAGCAGCTGCTTGAGCAGCGGTACGCAGGAGCCGCACGAGGTCCGGCCTGCGTGCAGGCCTTCAGCGCGGGCACGTCGCGGCACCCGCCCGCGATCGCGCCGGTGAGCTCGCCCTTGGTGACGTTGTTGCAGGAGCAGATCTGCGCGCCTGCGGGCAGCGCCCCGACGCCCAGTTGCACTGTGCCGCTGGCTGATCCGGCGGGCGCCAGCAGCGCCAGCGGATCCCCTGGCAGCTGTTCGCCGACCATCGGGCGCAGCAGGCCGTAGGCCGAGGCGTCGCCGACCAGGATGCCGCCGAGCAGTGTCGTGGCGTCGTCGGACAGGACGAGCTTGGCGTAGGTCCGGTTCACCGCGTCGTTGACCACGACCTCGAGGCAGTCCGGCGTGGCGCCCATCGCGTCGCCGAAGCTGGCGACGTCGACGCCGAGCAGTTTGAGCTTGGTCGACATGTCGGCCGTGCCGAACTCAGCGGCCCCGCCCAGCAGACGGTCGGCCACCACCTCGGCGCTGGTATAGCCCGGCCCGACCAGCCCGTAGCAGCGACCCTCGATCGCGGCCACCTCGCCGATCGCATAGATTCCGGGTTCGGCTGTGGCGCAGGCGGTGTCGGTGAGCACCCCACCGCGGGGGGCCAACGCGAGGCCGGCGTCACGGGCCAGCTCGTCGCGCGGGCGCACACCGGCGGCGAAGATCACCACCCCGGCCTCGATGGTCCGGCCGTCGCCGAGGGTCACCTGCGCACCGCTGGGCGTCGGGTCGATCCGCTCGGTGCCCACCCCGGTGTGCACGGCGATGCCCAGCTCGGTGATCATCCGTTCCAGCAGCGCACCGCCCGCCTCGTCGAGTTGCTGGGCCATCAGCCGCGGCGCCATCTCGACCACGTGCGCGCGCACCCCGAACCCGCGCAGCGCATTCGCGGCCTCGAGCCCGAGCAGCCCGCCGCCGATCACCACGCCCGTGGCGTCCGCGCCCGCGGCGGCCAGCGCGCGGCCCGCGTCGGCGCGGATCGCGTCCAGGTCGTCGAGGGTGCGGTACACGTGGCAGACGGGCAGTTCGTGGCCAGGCACGGGCGGCACGAACGCGGACGAGCCGGTCGCCAGGACCAGCGCGTCGTAGGAGATCCGGGCGCCGTCGGCCGTCGACACCGCCCGCGCCGCCGGGTCGATCGCCGTCACCCGGCAGCCCAGCCGGACCTCGACCAGCGGATCGCCGGCGTAGTCATTGCCCGGCAGCGCCAACCGGGCCCGCTCCCAATGGTCGGTGTAGCCGGTCAGCCCGACCCGGTCGTAGGCCGGGTCGCGTTCCTCGGCCAGCACAGTCACCCGCCAGGTGTTCGCGGTGTCGCGGGACCGCAGGGCCTCGACGAAGCGGTGGCCGACCATGCCGTGGCCGACGACCACGGCGTGCGAGGTGGGGGACATGACGGCAACGTTAGGAAGCCGATATTGCCGTCGTGTCGCGCCGTGTGAAGCAGCCATCACGGAGTGCTCACGGCAACGGCCTCGCGGCTGTGAGCAATCGTTCGCCGACCGCGAACGCCGGCCGGGAACATGAGCGTGGTCCACTCAAGTTTATTCATGTGAAACCGGAATCGACCGGTTCCCGAGCAAGGAGAGATGAAGGATGAGCAGCGTAGCTATGTGCAGGCGGCCGGCGTGGAACACCGATCGTCTCGTCCGGGAGTTCTTCGCCCCGGTCACCACCGGTGAGTGGGCCAAGGGCGTCAACCCCGCCGTCGAGGTCACCAAGGACGGCGACGACGCGGTGATCCGCGTGGACCTGCCCGGTGTCGACGTCGAGAAGGACGTCAACGTCGAGATCCACAAGGGCCGGCTGGTGATCCACGGTGAGCGCCGCGACCAGAAGACCGAGGAGCACGAGGACGACGGCGTGGTGCGCACGTTCAGCGAGGTCCGGTACGGATCGTTTCGCCGTTCGTTCGCTCTGCCCGCCCACGTCACCAGCGAGGCCGTGTCGGCCGCGTACGACGCAGGCGTGCTGACGGTCCGGGTCGCCGGAGCCCACAAGGGCGCCGAGCCGCACCGCATCGCCATCGCGAGCAACTGAACGACAACAACTACCGGTAGCGGTGGGGACCACAGGTTCCCACCGCTACTGTGCTTTCTCCATGAGCACACCGTTGCCCGTGGACACCGCGCTGACCGTGCTCGCCGCCGGCCTGATCTTCCTGTGGGCGCTGGCGCTGGGCGTCTGGAAGTACCGGCAGATGGCGACCAGCGCCGATCACCTTGCCCATCCCTACGTCGACATCGCCCACCGCGCCGCGCTGCTGTACGCGTTCGCGACGATGTTGCTGGCGGTGTTCGTCGAACTCAGCGCCTGGCCGACGTGGGTGAACCTGACCGCGGCGGCCGTGGTGGTCGCGTTCTTCGTACTGGCCATCGCCGCCTATGTGGTCCACGGGATTCGGCGCGACACCACCAACCAGTTCGAACAGATCGACGGCACGCTGCGGGTCGCGATGGCAGCGCTGATCGTCGGCGAGATCGGCGGCACCGCCGTGCTGGTCGCCGGGTTCGTCGCCGGGCAGTTCTTCTAGGCCTTTACGTCCAGCGGCCCAGGATCTCCCGGGACCGCTCGGCCAGCGCCGCCTGCCAGAACGGGCCGAAGCTGATCCGGGCCACCCCGAGCGGTCCGTACGACGCCGGATCGGAGGCCTCCGGCCGGGCGATCGCGTTCACCGGCAACGGCAACTCCGACGTCAGCTTCTTCATCACCTCCGGCGGATGGACCCCCACCGGGTACAGCACGTCGGCGCCCGCGTCGGCGGCCTCCCGCAGCCGGGCGATCGCGCGGTCCACCCGGTTGGACTCGTCGCCGTCCTGGCGCAGGAACAGATCGGTCCTGGCATTGACCACCACGTGCACCCCGGCGTCGTCCGCGGCCGCCCGCAGCGCGCCGACCAGTGCGGCGTGTTCGCCGGACGACCGCAGCCGGCCTCCGTCGCCGTGCACGGTGTCCTCGATGTTCAGCCCGACCGCACCGACCGACAGCAGCCCGTCGATCAGCCGGGCCGCTGCTCGCCGTAGCCGGATTCGATGTCGACCGACACCGGCACGTCCACCGCGGCGGTGATCTGGGCGACGCGCGTCAGCAGGTCGTCGAAGCTCATGCCCTCGTTGTCGGCCTTGCCGACCGAGTCGGCCACGGGGTGGCTGCCCACGGTCAGCGCCGCGAAGCCGGCGCCGGTGGCCAGCCGCGCAGACCACGCGTCCCACACCGTCGGCAACACCACCGGGTGGCCCGGCCGGTGCAGCGCCAGGAGCGTCTCGGCCCGCCCTTTCAACACCTCATCGGTCACGACTTCTCCTCATTAGTGATTTGTCTCACGCCCAGCATCCGTGATTTAGCTAGCATCGGTTGCGTACTGTGATCCATGACACCCTTCAGCCAAAGGAGGTCGTTTGTCCACCACAAGCACCACCGAACTGGTCCAACTCCACGAACTCATCGGAAGCCTGCGGCGTTGCGTCACGTCGCTGGCCTCACGCTACGGGGACAGCCCGGCCACCCGCCGGATCGTCAACGACGCCGAACGCATCCTCAACGACATCGACCGCCTGGACATCGACGCCGAGGAGCTCGAACTGGCCCGCGGGGTCAGCCGGCACCATCACGTCGCCGAGCGGATCCCCATCCCAGACACCCAGTACGACACCGATTTCTGGCGCGGCGTCGACGACGAAGGCCTCGGCGGAACCCACTGAGCCACGCGTGCCGCCTCCGGGCGGCACGCGCGTCGGGGCACAACTTCATCGAAAGGTAACCGTGAGCGCACCCACCGCCGACCGCAAAGCGACCGGCGTCTTCTCGGCCGGCCGTGCCCAGATCGCGCAGCGCACGCTGCGGACCGACCGGTGGTGGCTGTCACCGCTGATCGTCAACCTGGGCTTCGCCGCGTTCATCATCTACGCGACCGTCCGGGCGTTCATGCAGAAGTGGTACTACGTCGAGGAATACGGGTACCTGACGCCCTTCTACTCGCCGTGCGTGTCGACCGGGTGCATCCCGGAGGCCAGCCACTTCGGCCAGTTCCTGCCGGACTGGCCGATCCTGCCGTACGCGGCGCTGTCGCTGCCGTTCCTGTTGCTGTTCCGGTTGACCTGTTACTACTACCGCGGCGCCTACTACCGGTCGGTGTGGCAGTCGCCGACCGCCTGCGCGGTGGCCGAGCCGCACGCCAAGTACACCGGCGAGACCCGTCTCCCGCTGGTCATCCAGAACACCCACCGCTACTTCTTCTACATCGCCGCGATCATCTCGGTGATCAACACCTACGACGCGATCATCGCGTTCCACAAGCCCGACGGCGGATTCGGATTCGGCCTGGGCAACCTCGTGCTGCTGATCAACGTCATCCTGTTGTGGACCTACACGGTGTCGTGCCACTCCTGCAGGCACGTCGCCGGCGGCCGTCTCCGGCATTTCTCCAAACACCCTGTGCGGTACTGGCTGTGGACCCAGATCAGCCGGCTCAACGTTCGGCACAAGACGTATGCCTGGATCACCCTGGGCACGCTGATGTTCACGGACTTCTACGTCATGGCCGTGTCGGCCGGATGGTTCCCTGACCTCAGATTCATTGGCTGACAACTTAATCAAGAGACAAGCGAGGTTTGATGTCTGACCAGGACGTGGAACGGCATTCCTACGACGTCGTCGTGATCGGTGCCGGTGGCGCAGGACTGCGTGCGGTGATCGAGGCGCGGGAACAGGGTCTGCGGGTCGCGGTGGTGACCAAGTCGCTGTTCGGCAAGGCGCACACCGTGATGGCCGAGGGCGGCTGCGCCGCGGCGATGCGCAACGTCAACACCAAGGACTCGTGGCAGGTGCACTTCGGTGACACCATGCGCGGCGGCAAGTTCCTCAACAACTGGCGGATGGCCGAACTGCACGCCCAGGAGGCCCCGGACCGGGTCTGGGAGCTGGAGACCTACGGCGCGCTGTTCGACCGCACCAAGGACGGCCGCATCAGCCAGCGCAACTTCGGCGGGCACACCTACCCGCGGTTGGCCCACGTCGGTGACCGCACCGGCCTGGAGATCATCCGCACCCTGCAGCAGAAGATCGTGTCGCTGCAGCAGGAGGACAAGAGGGAACTCGGCGACTACGACGCCCGGATCCGGGTGTTCCACGAGTGCTCGATCACCGAGATCATCAAGGACGGCGAGCGGGTCGCCGGTGCGTTCGGGTACTACCGCGAGACCGGCAAATTCGTGCTGTTCGAGGCGCCCGCGATCGTGCTGGCCACCGGCGGCATCGGCAAGTCGTTCAAGGTGTCGTCCAACTCGTGGGAGTACACCGGCGACGGGCATGCGCTCGCGCTGCGCGCCGGCTCAGGCCTGATCAACATGGAGTTCATCCAGTTCCACCCGACCGGCATGGTCTGGCCGCTGTCGGTGAAGGGCATCCTGGTCACCGAGGGTGTGCGCGGCGACGGCGGGGTGCTGAAGAACTCCGAGGGCAAGCGCTTCATGTTCGACTACATCCCCGACGTCTTCAAGGGCCAGTACGCCGAGACCGAGGAAGAGGCAGACAAGTGGCTGGCGGACAACGACTCCGCGCGCCGCACCCCCGACCTGCTGCCCCGCGACGAGGTGGCCCGCGCCATCAACGAAGAGGTGAAGAACGGTCGCGGCACCCCGCACGGCGGGGTGTATCTCGACATCGCGTCCCGGATGCCGGCCGACGAGATCAAGCGCCGGCTGCCCTCGATGTACCACCAGTTCATCGAGCTGGCCGAGGTCGACATCACCAAGGACGAGATGGAGGTCGGCCCGACCTGCCATTACGTGATGGGCGGTATCGAGGTCGACCCCGACAGCGGCGGCGCGGCCACTCCCGGCCTGTTCGCCGCCGGTGAGTGCTCCGGCGGCATGCACGGCTCCAACCGGCTCGGCGGGAACTCACTGTCCGACCTGCTGGTGTTCGGCCGCCGCGCCGGGCTCGGCGCCGCCGACTACGTGCGCTCGCTGCCGCAGCGCCCCGCGGTGTCGGACGCGGCGCTGGAGCGGGCCGAGAAGCTGGCGCTGGCGCCGTTCGAGGTCAAGGACAACGCCGAGAACCCGTACACGCTGCACTCCGAACTTCAGGAGTCGATGAACGAGCTGGCCGGCATCATCCGCAAGGAGAACGAACTCCAGGAAGTCCTGGTCAAGATCGACGAGCTGAAGAAGCGCTACCAGAACGTCGTCGTCGAGGGCGGTCGGATCTTCAACCCGGGCTGGCACCTGGCCATCGACATGCGCAACATGCTGCTGGTCAGCGAGTGCGTGGCCAAGGCCGCGCTGCAGCGCACCGAGAGCCGCGGCGGCCACACCCGCGACGACTACCCGCAGATGGACAACACCTGGCGCAACAGGCTGCTGGTCTGCAAGACCGTCGGCGGTGGAGACGAGCCGGGCGACCCGGTGATCCCGGAGATCTCGGTCGAGGTGGAGCCGCAGCCGCCGATGCGGCCCGATCTGCTCGCCACGTTCGAACTGTCCGAGCTGGAGAAGTACTACACGGCCGAGGAATTGGCCGAGCACCCGCAACGGAAGGGCTGAGAATGGCTGCCTATCAGGGAAAGCTGCGGGTCTGGCGCGGCGACGACACCGGTGGCGGACTCCAGGATTTCACCGTCGAGGTCAACGACGGCGAGGTCGTGCTGGACATCATCCACCGGCTGCAGGCCACTCAGACGCCGGATCTGGCGGTGCGGTGGAACTGCAAGGCCGGCAAGTGCGGATCGTGTTCGGCGGAGATCAACGGCAGGCCCCGGCTGCTGTGCATGACCCGGATGTCGACGTTCGGCGAGGACGAGGTCGTCACCGTCACGCCTCTGCGCACCTTCCCGGTGATGCGCGACCTGGTGACCGACGTGTCGTTCAACTACGAGAAGGCCAGGGAGATCCCGGCGTTCATGCCGCCGAAGGACCTGCAGCCGGGCGAGTACCGGATGGCCCAAGAGGACGTGAACCGCTCGCAGGAGTTCCGCAAGTGCATCGAGTGCTTCCTGTGCCAGAACGTGTGCCACGTGATCCGCGATCATGAGGAGAACAAGGCCGCGTACTCCGGTCCGCGCTATCTGATGCGCCAGGCCGAGTTGGACATGCATCCGCTCGACACGCACGGCCACCGCGCCGAGGAGGCGCAGGAGGACAACGGCCTGGGCTTCTGCAATATCAACAAGTGCTGCACCGAGGTGTGCCCCGAACACATCAAGATCACCGACAACGCGTTGATCCCGATGAAGGAACGTGCCGCCGACCGCAAGTACGACCCGCTGGTGTGGCTGGGCGACAAGCTGTTCCGGCGATGAGCGCTTGCGCGAAGAGCAGATAACCGGCATGAGCGCTTGCGCGAAGAGGAAACAAGCGGCGATGACGTGATCCGCATGAGCGGGCCTGACGACGACCCGTCGCGCGCGGTGGTGCGTTCCCTGCGCACCGAGGACAGTTACGTCGTCGCGGGGTCGGTGGCGACGCAGGGCAGCGCCGCGGTGGCGGGTTCGATCGCGACGGCGGGCAGTGCCGCGGTCGCAGGATCGATCGCGACGGCGGGTAGCGCCGCCGTGGCGGGTTCGATCGCGACGGCGGGCAGCGCGGCCGTCGCACAGTCGATCGCAACGGCGGGCAGCGCGGCCGTCGCCAACTGCATCCTGGTGGTGTTGTCGATCGCGTGCGCCAAATGCCTCGCGTGCCTGGGGTGTATCGGGTGCGTGCGGTGCAAGGCGTGCGTGGGATGTGTCGACTGCGAGGACTGCATCGCCTGCGTGGGGTGCATCAACTGCTCGGGGCTGCACGGCGCGGTCGGTCTGCGCGACGTGCACGCCGCCTGACCGGTGAATCCGGCGCGGAATGCGACACCCAGGGTGCCTGGGCGCGCCCGATTCACTGGGCGGGGCTGAGTCTGCGGCCGGTGAGCGGGCTCGAGTAGACGACGCTGGTGGTGATCGAGCCCAGCGTCGCGATCCGGCCGGTGATGCGTTCCAGGTCGGGCATCGACCGCGCCAGCACCTTGAGGATGAAGCAGTCGTTGCCCGTCACGTGGTGTGCCTCGATCACCTCGGGGGTGACCTCGAGCAGGTCGTGCAGCGGCTTGTAGTTGCCCGACGGATAGGCCAGCCGCACGAACGCCGTGATCGAGTACCCCAGCGCTCCCGCCGACACCGTCGCGGTATAGCCGGTGATCACGCCGAGATCGACCAGCCTGCGCACCCGGTCGGCGGTCGCGCTCGGCGACAGCGACACCGTGCGCGCGAGGTCCGCGGTGCTGATCCGACCGTCGGTCTGCAGTGCCTGCAGAATGGCTTCGTCGGTGCGGTCCAAGGTGATCCGCTGATCGTCAGGCATATCGCCGATACTTCCATCGGATCATCGGCGCCACAGCGGAATCGCCGTGGATGTGCCGTTCCCTCGGCGACGCCGCCGCGCTTCGATGAAGCAATGACCTCACCCACACCGGAGACCTCACCCACACCGGAGACCTCACCCATCCCGGACACCTCGGCCGCCCGCGCATTCTTCGCCGCCCGCCTCGCCTACGAGATCGACGCCGCCGACCTGGTGCTGGCGCGCGCCACCGCGACCCCGCCGATCGTCGTGGACACCCGGTCCAGGGACGCCTGGGACCAGGGCCATCTGCCCGCCGCGCGGCACCTGCCCAACGCCGAACTGCGCGACCGCGCCCGCACCGAACTGCCCGACCTCGACGCCGACATCGTCGTCTACTGCTGGGGGCCGGGCTGCAACGGCGCCACCAAGGCGGCCCACGCACTCAGCGACATGGGCTATCGGCGGGTGCGGGAACTGCTCGGCGGATTCGAGTACTGGGCCAGGGAGGGCCTCGCGGTCGTCACCCCGCACGGGCGTATCCGCCGCCGCACAGACGATCTCACCGCAGTCACAGTACGTAACCAGAATCCGGGAGTACGCTTCGGATAAGCAGCCAACCAACGAGGAAAGGCAGCTCCGATGTCGCTTCGCGAGCCGTACAGCATCAACGACATTCGCACTGCGATCCGTGAACTCAGCGTCCGCGCGGAGTTGGCCCGCAAGGAGGGCCGGTCCGCCGACGCCGCCGAACTCGACCAGCGGGTCACGGGCTACCGGGACGAACTCTCCGCACGTCCCTGACGACGCCCGCGCGGTCTCGAGTCAGGCGCCGAGCCGGCGGAACGTGCTGCGGTGGAAGACGATGGGCGCCACGTCCGGGTGCACCGTGATGTCACTGACGCGCAGCACCACGATGGTGTGATCCCCCGCGGGCACCAGCTGTTCGATGCTGCTCTCCAGCCAGACGCTGGTGCCGTGGATGAACACCGCGCCGCGCTCCGAGGACGCCGTCTCCAACCCGGCGAACCGGTCGCCGGTCTTAGCGGCCAGCGTGCGGGCGGCCGCGTCGTGGGCCTCACCCAGCAGGCTGATACCGAGGTAGGGCAGGTCCACGAGCTTCGGCCAGGTCGTCGACGAATTCTGCACGCAGAACGACACCAGTGGCGGGTCGAGGGAGACCGGCACGAACGTGCTGGCCGCTAGACCGACCCTGGTCCCGTCCACCTCGGCCGCGATCGCGATGACGCCGGACGGGAAATGGCCGAACGCCTCGCGTAGCGAGGTAGGCCCGAACTTGTCCTCCGCGTGGGTTTCTGCGCCGCTCATCGTGCCCATCCTCGCACGTGCCGTGGAACCGCGGCCACGTCCGGGTGGGCCCGCAGCCGGCTCTTCCATGGTTTCTGTCCGCTCAGCGGGAGGATCGGATCGGGCCGGGGTCACGATCATGGTGAACGTAAGTCGTTTTCGGATGCCGCGGCGGTAACGTTTCGCCCATCATGTGGATCCCGCTCCTGGCGATGGCCGTCGCCGTCAGCCTGGAGCCGTTTCGCCTCGGGATGACCGTGCTGATGGTCAACCGGCCGCGGCCGGCGCTGCAACTGCTCGCGCTGCTGACCGGTGGCTTCGCGATGGGCACGGCGGTGGGGTTGGTGACGCTGTTCGTGCTGCGCCCGGCGCTGGGTTCGGCGCACTTCACGCTGCCGCGGGTGCAGATCGTGGTCGGCGCGCTGGTGCTGCTCAACGCCGCGCTGATCGCCGCGGGCCGGTTCGGGGGCGGCGGCGTGTCCGGCTCGCGCTTCGCCCCGCTGATGGGCCGGGCGCGGCGGCTGCTCGACGGCCGGTCGCTGTGGACGGCGGGCGTCGCTGGCCTGGGCCTGGCGTTGCCGTCGCTGGACTACCTGGCCGCGCTGGCGCTGATCGTCGCGTCCGGTGCCGCCGCCGGGGTGCAGTTCGGCGCGCTGATCCTGTTCAACGTGGTGGCGTTCGCGCTGGTGGAGATCCCACTGCTGTGCTACCTGATGGCCCCGGACCGCACCCGCGCGGCGCTGTCGGGGCTGTACGAGTGGATGCGGGCGCAGGGCCGCCGCGGGGCGTCGCTGCTGCTGGCCGCGGTGGGCTGCGTGCTGCTCACGGTCGGGTTCGCCGGGCTGTGACGGATCGGGTTACGGCGGGTTGTTCAGCACGTACTGCAAACCGGACAGCAACTGCGACACCGGGTCCGCGTCGCCGCCGAACGCGGCCTGGGTGGCAGGCGCAGTGACCTCGGCCGGGTCGTAGCCGTTCACCGGGTCGACGGTGATCGGCGCGGTCAACGGGTCGTCGTGGCGCGAGTAGCCCGCGTCCACATACGGTTTGAGCACCCGGTCGAGCTCGATCAGCGTCTCCTGCGGCACCCCGAGGTACTTGAACGGCAGCACCAGCGGAAGGTGCTCCTCGGGGATCAGGTACGTCGTCGTCTTCGCGCCCTTGGAGTTCACGGTGGTCCGGATGTTCTGCGGCGGCACCATGCTCGGCTCGGTGAACGCCACCGCGGTGTGGCCGGTGGCCAGCCCCACGATCGCGTTGGCGACCGAGATCCAGTTGTCCGGCCGGTCCGGCCAGTCGGCGATGCTGTCGTAGGCGGAGACGAACTGGTAGGTGTCGTACTGGCTTTCGACCGGCGCCGGGATCCGGTAGTCCAGCGACGGGACCACGCTGCCGACCGGGAACACCTGGGTCAGAAAGCTCTCGCCGAACGCGTGCCGGGCCACCGGATCGCCGTACATCGCGAAGCTCAGCTGGTCCGGCGGCGGGGCGGCCGGGTCGTAGGCCAGCCGGGCCTGGACGTCGTTGAGCACCATCGCGCCCTCGGACAGGCCGATCGCGGTGCCGGGCCCGCCCTGCCGGATCGCCGTGATGGTGTCGGGGGAGCCGACGTCGACCGACTCGCCGACGCTGGGCCCGTCGATGCCGAGCCCGGGGAACGAGTCGTCGAGCCTGCCGATGCCCGGGAACAGCCGCTCCAGGGTGTGGCCTTGTACCTGCCCGGCCGGGTAGTCGACGATCTGCCGGTCCAGTCCCGGGAACCAGTCCGCGCCGGTGCGCATGATGTATTCGTCGTACGGGATGCCGAGCACGTGCGCGCCGCCGAGGGCGTAGGCCCGGCCCGGCGTGCCGATCGGTGGACCGTCGGTGTCGGCCGGGGGCGGTGCGGGCGGCGAGATCTCGTCGGCGGCGGCGACGCCGAACCCGAGACAGCCTGCGGCGCCCAGTGTCGTCAGCGCAGTGCCGAATGCGACCAGCCGCTTCATGCTCTCCCCTGCCCGCTTGACTGCACTGCTGCGAACCTTACCCGTTCGGCCGCCCGCCGGAGTGAAAGCCGAACCCGCGCACCGGTAGCGGCCGCGCCCGGAAGGCTCAGGCGTCCAACCGGACGAACTGGTCCTGCCGGTACTGCTCTGCGCAGGCGGCGCGGCGGATCTTGCCGCTCGTCGTGGTCGGGATCGACCCTGACGGCACCAGCACCAGATCGGCGACGCTGAGGCCGTGCGCGTTCGATATCGCCGCGGTCACCTCGGTCTTGACCTCGCCGAACCGGCGCGTCGCGTGCTCGTCCGGGGCGCCCGGTGGTTTCAGCTCGATCACCGTGACCAGTTCCTCGGTGCTGCGCACCGGGACCGCGATCGCGGCCACCCGGCCGCGGGTGATCGCCTGCACGGTGGCCTCGATGTCCTCGGGGTAGTGGTTGCGTCCACGGATGATCAGCAGGTCCTTGATCCGGCCCACGATGAACAACCCGCCGTCGTGCACGAAACCGAGATCCCCGGTGCGCAGCCAAGGCCCGGTCGCGGTGCCGGGTGACGGCTCGGCCAGCGTCGCGCCGAAGGTCTGCTGCTCGGCAGGCGGTTTCCGCCAGTAGCCGTCGGCGACGTTGTCACCGTGCACCCAGATCTCGCCGATCGCGTCGGGCGGGCACTCCCGGCAGGTCGCGGTGTCGACGATCCGCAGCGACGGAGCGTCCGGCACCCGGTACCTGACCAGCGCGGTGACCGTCCCGGCGGCCACACCACGCCCGGGTGCGCAGGGCCGGACCCGGCCCTCCCCCAGTTCGGCGGCGTCGAAGTAGGCCGCAGGCTCGGCCTCGTTCCAGGTGCTCGTCGCGACGAACACCGTCGCCTCGGCCAGACCGTAGGCGGGCCGCATCATGTGGTCGCGGAAGTTGAAGTGCGCGAAGCGATCCACGAAGCGATGCAGGGTGGCCGGCGCGACCCGCTCGGCGCCGCTGATGATGCCCACCACCTCGCCGAGGTCCAGTCCGGCCAGATCGTCGTCGCTGGTCTTCCGGGCGGCCAGGTCGAACGCGAAGTTCGGCGCCGACGACCACGCGTGCGGGTTCTCCGCCAGCGCGCGCACCCAGCGGGCCGCTCCAGGAACGCGACCGGGCTGGTCAGCTGCGCGCGCCTGCCGCACAGGATCGGCGCGCACACGCCGAGCACCAGGCCCATGTCGTGGTAGAAGGGCAGCCACGACACCAGCGTGGCCTCCGGCGGCAGCGGGGACTCGGCGAAGAAGCTGCGCATCAGCTGTTCGAAGTTCACCGTGAGATTGCGGTGCGAGATCATCACGCCGGTCGGCCTGCGGGTCGAGCCGGAGCTGTACTGCAGGTAGGCGATCTCCGGGATATCCACCGGGGCAAGCGTTTCCGTGCCCGGCGCGTCCAGGTCGAGGGTGTCGATCGCGATCATCTGCGGCGTGGTGTCCAGGTGGGACCGGGCCAGGTGGTCCTCGACGTCCCCGGCGACCGCCGACGTGGTGAGCACGACGGCCGGTTCGGTGTCGGCGAGGATCGGGGCGAGCCGGTCCAATCCGGAACCCCGGGGCGGCAACGGCAACGGCACCGCCACGAGCCCCGCCTGCATGGCGCCCAGGAACGCCAGGATGTACTCCAGGCCCTGCGGGGCCAGGATCACCGCGCGGTCACCGACGTTGCCGTGCTGCCGGATCCGCGCGGCCACGGCCATGGTCCGACGGGCCAGCTGCGACCACGTCAGGCTCTCGGGGACCCCGGCCGGGTCGAGCAGGTAGTCGGTGAACGTGAACGCGGTGTCGTCGGGACGCATCCCGGCGCGGCCGTGCAGCATCGACAGGATCGACGGGGTCGACGGGGACGACGAGGTCACGACGGGTCCGCGGCCGGCACGTGTCGTAGTTTCACACACCTCACCCATGCGCGCCGACCCGGTCCGGGCGGGGTTCGGTCACCGTCGACGGCCACCAGTTCGCGCGCCCCACCAGCGCGGCGATCGCCGGCACCGTGATGGTGCGGACGACGAAGGTGTCCAACAGAATTCCGACCCCGATCACGAAACCGCCCTGGATCACGATGCCGATGCTGGCGAACAGCAGCCCGGCCATCGACGCGGCGAAGATCAGCCCCGCGGCGGTGATCACCCCGCCGGTGGAACCCAGTGTGCGGATCACCCCGAACCGCACGCTGTGCGGGGACTCGTCGCGCAGCCGGGACACGAACAGCATGTTGTAGTCGGCGCCGACCGCGACCAGCACCACGAACGCCAACGGTGGCACGCTCCAGTGCAATTCCTGGCCGAGCAGCATCTGGAACACCAGCACGCCGATGCCGATCGCGGCGAAGTAGGACAGCACCACCGAACCGACGAGGTACAGCGGGGCGATCACCGACCGCAGCAGCAGCGCCAGCGTCAGCAGTACCACGATGAGCGTGACGATGATGATGAACCGGATGTCGCGTTCGTAGTAGTCGCGGGTGTCGCGCAGCGAGGCCGGGAACCCACCCATCGAGATCGTCGCCTCGGCCAGGGTGGTGTTCGGCTGGGCCCCTTCGGCGATGTCGGCGATCGTGTTGACCTGGTCCATCGCCTCGGGACTGAACGGGTTCAGCTTGGTCTGCACCAGGTACCGCACCGAGTGTCCGTCCGGCGAGATGAACGCCTCGGCGGCCTTCTGGAACTCGACCGCGCCCAGCACCTCGGCCGGGATGTTGAACCCGGCCATCGACGACGCCGCCGCGTCGTTGCGCATCGTCAACAGGAACGTCGAGGCCTGGTCGAGCCCGGCGGCCATCACCTTGATCTGCTCGACGAGTTCGTCGACCCCGCCCGCGACCTGGCGGCTGCCGCCGGCCAGCCGGTCGGCACCTTGGCGGACGTCACGCAGACCGGCTTGCGCGCCGCCGGGGGAATCCAGGCCCAGGTCGTCGACGGCCTTGACGATGTCGGTCATCGCCGCGTTCAACGTCTTGACCGTCTGGTTCAGCGACTGCGTGTCGTTGACCCCCTCCAGATCGCCGGCCAGCGTGTTGATCCGCTCCAGCCGTCCGTCCTCGCGCGCGTCCATCAGCCGCTCGAACTGCATCCGGGTGTTCACGCAGGACGGGTTCGCGTCACAGACCGCGTTGCCGTGCAATGCCGTCAGGACCGGGCCGATCCAGCCGAACATGTCGCGCACCGCGCGAAAATTGATGCCCATCGACAGGCCGAGCTCGTTGACGCTCTGCACCAGCTTGGCCGCGGTCTCGACGTCGCGCACCAGTCTGTCCCCGCCGTATTCGACGCGCACCCTGGTGACCGCGTCCAGCAGGGTCTGCAGGCTCGGCGCGATCTCGTTGACCTTGACGCGCACGTCGCCGAGGGTGTCGGCCAGTGTGGTGGCGCCGTCGGCGAGCGTGTCCAGATCCTCGGTGCGCTCGCCGATCTGCGCGGACCCGGCGGCCAGCCGGTCACCGACGATGCCGGCCTGGAAGGTGGCCCGGAACTCCGCGGGCACCTCGCCCAGCGGCCGCGTCACTCCGCTGACCAGTGCGATGTCCGGCAGCTGCGCGATGCGCGAGGCCATCTGCTCCAGATCGGCCAGTGCCTGTGGGCTGCGCAGGTCGCGCGGCGACTGCACCAGGATGTACTGCGGGATCGACTGGCTGATCGGGAAATGCCGTTCCAGCGCGGCGTAACCGACCGAACTCGGCGCCGACGCCGACACCGCCTTGCGGTCGTCGTAGTTGAACTGCGCGAAGATCGCGCAGCTCGCCAGCAGCAGCAGCACCAGCACGCTGGCCACCAGATGCGGCACCGGCCTGCGCACGATGCGGATACCCGACCGCCGCCAGAACCGGGAGGTCAGTTCGCGGCGCGGTTTGACCCAGCCGCGCGGGCCGGCCAGCACCAGGATCGCGGGCAGCAGCGTCATCCCGGCCAGGTAGGCGACGCCGATGCCGATCGCCGCGGACACCCCGATCGTCTTGAACACCCCCATCTCGGCGAAGTTCATGACGAGGAACGTGATGCCCACGGTCGCCGCGGACGCGGTGATGACCTTGCCGATTGAGATGATCGCCGACTTCACCGCCCGGTCGAAGTCCGCGCCCGCGCGCAGATAGTCGTGGTAGCGGCTGATCATGAACACCGCGTAATCGGTTCCGGCACCGGCCATGATCGCGCTGAGGAACACGATGGACTGATTGGAGACACCCGCCCCGGTCAGCTCCGAGTAGGCGGCCACCACCCCCTGGGCGATCAGCAATCCCGACCCGATGGTGACCAGCGGCAGCAGCATGGTCACCGCGCTGCGGTACACCAGCAGCAGCACGCCGAGCACCAGCACCGCGATCGCGATCTCGATGGGCAGGCGGTCCTGTTCACCGGCGACGGTGAGGTCGGCGACGGTGGCCGCCGGCCCGGTCAGATACACCTCCAGCGGGCCGTCGCCGACGTTGTGCTTGACGACGTCGGCGACCCGGTTGAAGGAGTCGAAGGCCCGCGGGGTGCCCAGCTCGCCCTCCAGGCTGACCGGCAGCACCCAGGTGGTCTTGTCCTCGCTGGTCAGGAACTGCCGCAGCTGCGGGGTGCCGACGAAGTCCTGGACCGACACCACATCGGTGACGTTGTCGCGCAACGCGTCCACCACGTCGCGGTAGGTGACCTCGTCGTCGGGTCGCAGCCCGCCCTCGTTGATGAACGCGACGACGAGCAGGTTGTCCGAGCCCGGTTCCTGGAACGCGTCGGCCATCCGGGTCGCCGTCACGCTCGACGGCGCGTCGGCGGGCAGGATGACCAGCGGATGCTTCTCGGCCATCTCGCCGAGGGACGGGAACGACAGCGGAAGGGCGAGCGCCAGCGCCACCCAGACGCCGATCACCGCCCAGGGCCACCGCACCACAACATCGGCTAGCCGTCGCATATCGCCCTCACCCCCGCCGCCACGTTAAGCGACGCGGCCCCAGTTCCCGGTGTCGGCGACCTGTGCGCACACGGTCCTCATCGCGGACATGTAGCGCACCACCGACTTTCTGGCGACCGCATTGTCCGGATGCATGATCGCCATCGCCGTGCCTTCGCCGTAGCGGAAGATGTACACGGTGAGCTGATACGAGAACCGGCCGTCCGGATAGATGCCGATGTTGTTGGCCAGGCCCATGTCGGCGGCGGCGAGGATGGCGTTGAGCGGGGCGGCGCCGCCGTGCAGGAAGTTCGACACCGGAAAGTTCGGCTGCGGCCACTTCAGCCACGGCGCGAGTTCCAGCACCCGGTAGTACGGCACCTTGGCCATGAACAGGTTCGAGTCGAACGCGGTCTGCGCCGACCACGCGGCGTCGGCGAACGACGCCGCACCGATCGGGATGGTGATCGGGATCAGCCCGGTGAACCAGCCCTGGGTCATGAAATTGTCGCCCGCAGTGCGTGAATCCCGCGGTGTCAGGCCGTAATACGTCAGCGCGCCCGTCAGCTCGTGTTCCACCTGGGCCATGCAGGCGAACAGGCCGCCGACGAACCGGGTGCCCGCCGCGGCGCAGGCGGCTTCGAAGCGTTCGGTCTGGGCGGTGTCCAGCAGCATCTCGGAGGTCATGTTGCTGCGGGTCGCTTCGTGCGGGCTGCCCAGCGGGAGCGGGAACTCGGGAAAGCCGCCGCTGTTGTTCTCGGCGAAATCGATCCAGGCCTGCACCTCCGGCGAATCCGCGGTCAACGCCGCGGTGTGCTCGCGTTCGCGCACGCAGAAGTCGTCGAAGCTGCCGGCGTCGGGAAGTGTCAGCGCCTGCCCGCCCCCGCTGAGCGCCGAATACATGCCGTTGGCCTCCAGCATCGTGGTGCCGATCAGCGTGGCGTCGCCGTGCACGTGGTCCATCGCGGCGAAGAACGTGAAGTGGCCGTCATTCTGGATCACGCCGAACGTGAAGCAGCCCCATTCCAGCGGGGTCGGGATGTCCACCACGTGCCCGCGGATCTGCTCGACCGTCATGGTGCCGTGGTCGACCGGCACGAACTCGATGTCGGCCGGGTCCTCGAGGGCGTGCCGGACGAAGCCGCCGTCCTCTCCGGGGGCGAACCAGCTGCGGAAAGTGTCGTGCCTGCGCAGGTACGCGTTCACCGCGTGGTCCATCGCCGCGACGTCGCAGTGACCGGCCACCTCGCAGCTGGCGATGATCTGGCGGGAGAACGTCAGGCCCTCGGCCGTCCGCTCGCAGAAATTGCGCAGATGCTGGCCCTGCATGTAACTCACCGGAACGGGGCTGCGCGGCGCCCGCCGCGCCTTGTCCACCGCCTCGGCGGTGGGATGCCACGACGTCACCGTGCCCGGGCTGAGCGACCATTCGTCAAGTGCGCCAACCGTGATCTTGCCGATGCGCAAAACCTGACCCTCCCGAACTTCCCCGCCCCACCGCTCACAGGAGCGGCATCGGCCATTGCCGCAACAACATACTCCGGGACGGGCCGCCGTTGCCGTGCGTCGGCGATATCCCCTGTCGGCAACACCCACACGCGGCGGTCCCCCGTGCCATAGTGTCCGACAGGGGAAGTAGATCATCAGGCGCGACAGTTGTCCCGCGGGGTCGCATTCCCCGTCGAGGCAAGGAGGTCACCGCATGGGATCCGGCGAGCAACCGAACGGACCGGCCCCGCGGTTCGCGATCATCGGCTATGCCGCACGGTTCCCGGGCGCTGCGGATGCCGACGGGTACTGGGACGTGCTGCGCGAGGGCCGCGACGCGATCTCCGAGGTGCCGGAAGACCGCTGGGACGTCGACGATTTCTTCGACGCGGAACCCGGGGTGCCCGGCAAGGTGGTCACCCGCCGCGCCGGATTCGTCGACGACGTGACCGGTTTCGACGCGCCGTTCTTCGGCATGTCGACGCGCGAGGTCAGATTGATGGACCCGCAGCACCGCCTGCTGCTGGAGACGGCGTGGCGCGCGGTGGAGCATTCCGGCACCGCGCCGACCTCGCTGGCCAACAGCAACACCGGCGTCTTCGTCGGGCTGTCCACCCATGACTACCTCGGGATGGCCTCCGACGAGCTGACCTATCCCGAGATCGAGGCCTACATGGCCATCGGGACGTCCAACGCGGCCGCGGCGGGCCGGATCAGCTACCGGCTGGGCCTGCAGGGCCCCGCGGTCGCCGTGGACACGGCGTGCAGTTCGTCGCTGGTGGCCATCCATCAGGCGTGCCAGGCGCTGCAGCTCGGCGAGTGCGACATGGCGCTGGCCGGCGGCGCCAACGTGCTGCTCACCCCGGCGACCATGATCACGTTCTCCAGCGCGCACATGCTCGCGCCCGACGGGCGGTGCAAGACGTTCGACGCCGCCGCCGACGGCTACGTGCGCGGCGAGGGATGCGGCGTCATCGTGATCAAGCGGCTGGAGGACGCGGTCGCCGACGGCGACCGGATCCGGGCCGTGATCCGCGGCAGCGCGGTCAACCAGGACGGCGCGTCCGGCGGCCTGACGGTACCCAACGGCGTTGCGCAGCAGCAGGTTATCGCCGCCGCGCTGCGCCGGGCCGGGGTCGCACCCGCCGATGTCGGCTACCTGGAGGCACACGGCACCGGGACCTCACTGGGCGACCCGATCGAGGTTCAGGCCGCGGGCGCGGCGCTCGGTGCCGGACGCGAGCCCGGGCAGCCGCTGCTGATCGGCTCGGCCAAGACGAACATCGGGCACCTGGAGGCGGCCGCAGGCATCGCCGGCGTGCTCAAGGTGGTGCTCGCGCTGGAACACGCGACGCTGCCCAGGCACCTCAACTTCGAGAAGCCGTCGCCGCACATCCCGTGGGACCGGCTCGCCGTGAAGGTGGTCCAGGAGACGACACCCTGGGAGCGCAACGGCAGGCCCCGCATCGCCGGTGTCAGCTCGTTCGGTTTCGCCGGGACCAACGCGCACGTCATCCTCGAGGAGGCGCCCGAACCCGCCGAGGCACCACGGGCCGCCGACGCGGATCCGGTGCCGAGGTTCGACCTGCTGCCGCTGTCGGCGCGCACGCCCGCGGCGCTGACACAGCTGGCCGGCCGGTACCGCGACTGGCTGCACGCCCACCCCGAGGCCACGCTGGCCGACGTCTGCCTGACCGCCGGCGTCGGCCGGGCCCACCTGGAGCACCGCGCGGCGGTGGTGGCCGACACCCGGGAATCCGCGGTCGAGCTGCTCGGCGCGCTGGCCGACGACCGCCCGGCCCCCGGCCTGGTCCGCGGCGAATCCTACGAAGCCCCGAAGACCGCGTGGCTGTTCACCGGTCAGGGCAGCCAGTACCCCGGCATGGCCCGCGAGCTCTTCGACACCGAACCCGTGTTCGCCGACACTGTCCGCCGGTGCGCCGACGCGATCGCCGACGTGCTCGAAAAGCCGCTGCTCGACGTGATTTTCGACATCGACATCCCGGACGCCGAGGAGACCCTGCGCCAGACCGCGTACGCGCAACCCGCGCTGTTCGCCGTGGAGATGGGCCTGGCCCGGTTGTGGCAGTCCTGGGGCTTCGAGCCCGACGTGGTGCTCGGCCACAGCGTCGGCCAGTACTCCGCGGCGTGCGTCGCGGGCGTGTTCAGCCTGACCGACGGGGCCAGGCTGATGGCCGAGCGCGGCCGGCTGTTCGGCAGCCTGCCTGCGGGCGGGCGGATGGTCGCGGCGTTCACCACCGCCGAGCGGGCAGAAGCGGTGGCCGACGGCTTCCCGAGCCTGTCGGTGGCCGCCTACAACGGCACCAACACCGTATTTTCCGGTCCGGCAGCCGATCTGGAGCGGGCCGTGGCCGTCCTCGCGGCCGACGGCGTGCGCTGCGACTGGCTGGACACCAGCCACGCGTTCCACTCTGCGCTGCTGGACCCGATCCTCGACGAGTTCGAGGCCTACGCACAGCAGTTCACGTTCGCCGCCCCGCAGCGGATCCTGGTCGACAACCGCACCGGCGCCGCGCTGGGCCGCAGCGTGAAGCTCGACGGCCCCTACTGGCGCAGGCACGCCCGGCAACCGGTGGAGTTCGCCAAGAGCGTGCGCACCCTGGCCGAGCTGAACTGCAAGCTGCTGCTGGAGATCGGGCCGCGTCCGGTGCTGACCGCCGCGGCGCTCGGGGCCTGGCCCGACCCTGCCGCCACCCCTCGGGTGGTCGCCTCGCTGCGTCGCAACATCGCCGACCACCGCCAGATCACCGAGGCACTCGCCGACGCGTACGTGCTGGGCCACGTCCCGGAATTCACCGCGCTGCGGCGGGCGCACGCGCGCAAGCTCGACCTGCCCACCTATCCGTTCGAGCACCGTCAGTACTGGTTCACCGACCACCGGGACGGCGCCGCATCACCACAGCCCACGGCGGCACGCACCGAGGCCGTCCGGCTCCTGGAGGACGGCCGGATCGAAGAGCTGGCGACGCTACTGGACGGCCCCGGCCGCGGCGACCACACCGTCGATGTGCTCAACAGGCTTGCCGCACAGCACAATCAGCAGCGCGCCGGTCAGTCCGTGGCCGGTGACCGCTACCAGATCCGGTGGGAGCAGAGCACCGTCACACCCGCCCGGTCCGCGGGCGGCTGGATCCTCGTCGGCGACGACAACGCGGCGGTGCGTCCGCTGCTCGACGTGCTGTCCGCGCACGGGCACCGGCACCAGATGGTCGGGCTGCCGATGTCGGAGGCGGACGAGATCAAACTCGCCGACATGCTGCGCACCGCTGCCACCGACGATCCGGAGCTGCGCATCCTGCACGTCGCGGCGCTGGACTCCGACACCACACCGTCGATGCGGTCGCTGCTGCGGATGCAGCACCGCATCCTGGGTGGCACCCGCCGCCTGTTCCGCGCCGCGGCCGCCGCGCAACTGCGCACCCCGATCTGGCTGGTGACCCGCGGCGCGCAGCATGTCGTCGACTCCGACACCCTCGCACCCGATCAGAGCGCACTGTGGGGATTCGGCCGGGCCGCGGCGCTGGAGCTCCCCCACCTGTGGGGCGGTCTGGTCGACCTGTCCACATGCACCACCGAGGAGTGGACCGGAATGCTCGACCGGCTGGCCGTCCCCGGCCCGGCGGTCCGGGAAGACCAGGTGGCGCTGCGCGACCAGACTGCCTACGTGCCCCGGTTGGTCCGCCGGACGGGGGCGCCGAACCGGGACCCGCTGCAACTACGCGGCGACGCCACGTATCTGGTGACCGGTGGGCTCGGCGCGATCGGCCTGGAGATCGCCGGCCACCTGGCCGCCCATGGCGCCGGACACCTGGTGCTGACCAGCCGGCGCGCACCGAGCGAAGCCGCGCAGCAGCGGATCGACGCGCTGCGCGAACAGCACAGCTGCGAGATCCGGGTCTCGGCCACCGACGTCGCCGACGCCCATGCCGTGGCCCGGCTGCTGGCCGAGGTGGCCACGGAGATGCCGCCGCTGGCCGGCATCGTGCACGCCGCCGGCGAGATCGGCACCACCGCGCTGACCGAGCTGGACGACGCCGAGGTGGACCGGGTCTTCGCCGGAAAGGTCTGGGGCGCCTGGCATCTGAGCGAGGCCGCGGCGGACCTGCCACTGGACTTCTTCGTCAGCACCTCCTCGATCGCGTCAGTGTGGGGCGGGTTCGGTCAGACCGCCTACGGCGCGGCGAACGCGTTCCTCGACGGAATGTCCTGGCGCTTGCGCGAACTGGGCATCCAGGGCTTCAGCGTCAACTTCGGCCCGTGGTCGGCGGGAATGGCCGACGCGCAGTCCCGGGACCGGCTGGACCAGCGCGGCATCCGGACGCTGTCGCCGGCCGACGCGCTGGCGGGGCTGGCCGACGCGACCACCTCGTCCGACGCCGCCCAGGCGGTGGTGGCGCGCATCGACTGGGCCCGGTTCCTGCCGCTCTACCAGCAGACAGGACGGCGCGGACTGCTGGCCGAACTCGACCGCGAGGTGCCCGACACCGCCCCGGTCACCACCCCGTCGGGCACCACCGCGCTGGTCGACCGGCTCACCGAAGCCCCTGTCCAGCAACGCCGGAAGCTGCTGACCGACTACCTGCGCGACGCGGTCGCCGAGATCACCCGCGTCGACTCCGCCGAGATCCGCGAGGACGCCGGGTTCTTCGACCTCGGCATGGATTCGCTGATGGCCGTCGAACTGCGCCGGCGGATCGAACAGGGCGTGGGCAAGGAGATTCCCGCGACGCTGGCGATGGACCATCCCCGGCTCTCCGACGTGGCCGACTACCTTCTGGGCGAGGTGCTCGGGCTGGCCGAGCAGGCCGCCCCCGCACGCCCGGCGGTATCGGTGATGACCCGCACCGACGATCCGATCGCGATCGTCGCGGTGTCCTGCCGGTTCCCCGGCGCGCCCGACCCGGAGGCCTTCTGGGAGGTGCTGGCCGGCGGTGTCGACACGATCCGGGAGGTCCCGGAGGACCGGTTCGACATCGACGAGTTCTACGATCCCGACCCCGACGCCGCAGGCAAGACCTACACCCGCTTCGGCGGATTCCTGGACGGCATCGACGGATTCGACCCCGAGTTCTTCGGTATCTCCCCGCGCGAGGCGGTCTGGATCGAGCCGCAGCAGCGGCTGATGCTCGAAACCGTGTGGGAGGGCCTGGAACGCGCCGGGTACGCCCCGGCCACGCTGCGCGGCAGTCGGACCGGCGTGTTCGTCGGTGTGGCCGCCAACGAGTACGCGCACCTACTGTCGTCGGAGTCGATCGACAAGATCGAGCCGCACTTCATCACCGGCAACGCGCTCAACGCGATCTCCGGCCGGGTGGCGTTCGCGCTGGGGCTGGAAGGCCCGGCGGTGGCCGTGGACACCGCGTGCAGCTCGGCGCTGGTGTCGGTGCACCAGGCCTGTCAGGCGCTGCAGTCCGGCGACTGCGACATGGCGCTGGCCGGTGGGGTGAACGTGCTGCTGAGCCCGGTGACGGTGGTCGCCGCGTCCCGCGCCCGGATGCTGTCCCCGGTCGGGCGGTGCAAGACCTTCGACGCGTCCGCCGACGGCTACGTCCGCTCCGAGGGCTGCGGCATCCTGGTGCTCAAGCGGCTGAGCGACGCCGAGCGCGACGGCGACCGGATCTGCGCGGTCATCCCGGCCAGCGCGGTCAACCAGGACGGCGCCTCCAGCGGCCTGACCGTCCCCAACGGCGGTGCACAGCAACGGCTCATCGGCACCGCGCTGGCGCGCGCCGGGCTGACCGGCGGCGACGTCGACTACCTGGAGGCGCACGGCACCGGCACCCCGCTGGGCGACCCGATCGAGGTCCAGGCCGCCGCGGCCGCCTACGGCGGTTCCCGCGACGCCGACCGGCCGCTGCTGATGGGTTCGGTCAAGAGCAACATCGGCCACCTCGAATCCGCCTCCGGCGCAGCCGGTCTGATCAAGGTGGTGCTGTCCCTGCAGCACGAGATGCTGCCCAAGAGCCTGCACTTCGACAACCCGTCACCGCACATCCCGTGGGACTCACTGCCGGTGCGGGTCGTCGACGAGGCGAGACCGTGGCGCAGCAACGGGCGTCCGCGCAGGGCCGGCGTGAGCTCCTTCGGGTTCACCGGCACGAACGCCCACGTGATCGTCGAGGAGGCACCGGCGCGGCCCGCGCCCGTCACCGACGGGGACACCGGTACCGAACCCTGCGCCGGCGAGCAGCCGGTGCACGTGCTGCCGCTGTCGGCGCGGTCACCGGAAGCGCTGATGGCGCTGGCGCAGCGCTACCAGGACTGGTTGACCGCCCGGCCCGAAGCCGACCTGTCCGAGGTGTGCCTGACCGCGGGCACCGGCCGCTCGCACTTCGAGCACCGCGCCGCGCTGGTGGTGGATACGGTCGACTCGGCCCGCCAGGGTCTGGCCGAGCTGGCCGAGAACCGGCTGCGGCCCGGCGTGCTCCGCGGCGAGCACGTGAACCGTCCCACCACGGCGTGGCTGTTCACCGGGCAGGGCAGCCAGTACCCGGGGATGGCGCGCGAATTGTTCGACACCGAACCGGTTTTCGCCGAGACGGTGAAGCAGTGCGCCGAGGCGGTCGAAGACCTGCTTCCGCTGCCGCTGACCGACGTCGTGTTCGCCACCGACCGGGAGACCGCAGGCAAGGCCGGAGAACGTCTGCGGCACACCGGGTTCGCGCAGCCCGCGCTGTTCGCCGTCGAGATGGGCCTGGCGCGGCTGTGGCAGTCGTGGGGCGTCGAACCCGACGTGGTCCTCGGCCACAGCGTGGGCCAGTACGCCGCGGCGTGCGTAGCCGGGGTGTTCAGCCTCGAAGACGGCGCGCGGCTGATGGCCGAGCGCGGCCGGATGTTCGGCAGCCTGCCCGAGGGCGGCCGGATGGTGGCGGTGTTCACCGACGCCAAACTCGTCGAACAACTCGCCGCCGAACAGCCACGGGTGTCGGTGGCCGCCTACAACGGGCCCAACACCGTGCTCTCCGGTCCCGGCGACGAGCTCGAAGCGCTCGTCGGCCGGTTCGCCGAGGACGGGATCCGCTGCACCTGGCTGGAGACCAGCCACGCGTTCCACTCCGAACTGCTCGACCCGGTGCTCGACGAGTTCGAGGCCTACGCCGCGCAGCTGGCGTATGCGACGCCGACCGTGCCGCTGGTGTGCAACCGCACCGGGGCGGTGCTGACCGCCCAGACCCCGCTCGACGCCGCGTACTGGCGCAAACATTCACGCCAACCGGTGCAGTTTGCCGAGAGCGTCCGCACCGTGGCCGCGCTCGGTTGCACGGTGCTGATGGAGATCGGGCCGCAGCCGGTACTGACCGGCGCCGCGGTGCAGGTCTGGCCGGAACACCTCGCCGCCCCGCGGGCGATCGTGTCGCTCCGCAAGGGCATCGGCGACCGGCGCCAGATCGCCGACGCGCTGGCCGGGGCCTACGTCGGCGGCCACCGGCCCGACTTCGCCGCGCTGCACGGCAGGCCGGGCAGCCGGCTGGTCCTGCCCACCTATCCGTTCCAGCGCCGCCGGTTCTGGCCCAAGACCTCCGGCATGGCGATGGACGGCGGAATGGGCTCGACGGGGCCCACCTCCGGCATCCTCGGCGGCGGCAAGGACCTGGCGTCCGGCGAGATCGTCTACACCAGCCGGATTTCCGTCAAGTCGCAGCCGTGGCTTGCCGACCACGTCATCTACGGCACCGTCGTGGTCCCCGGTGCGACGTACGCCGCGATGGCGCTGGCCGCGGTCGGCACCCCGGCACACGCCGACGACGTCTTCTTCTACGAGCCGATCATCCTGCCCGAGAAGAGTTCCCGCGAGGTCCAGCTGACCCTGCGGCCGCTGTCCGAAGGCGGCTCGTGGAAGTTCCAGGTGCACAGCCGGCCCTACGGGGTGCGCGACGCCGAATGGGCGCTCAACGCCGAGGGCAGCGTGCTGTCCGGCGCCGGGGACGCCACGGCGGGCTCCGACGAGCCGGTCGACGAGGCGATCGAGCGGCTGGAGCGGATGCGTCCCCAGGACCTGTTCGAGACCTTCGCCGACCTGGAGCTGGCCTGGGGGCCGACCTGGTCGGGATCGTTGAAGGCGCTGTGGCTCGGCGACGGTGAGGCGATCGGCGACATCCTCGTCGGCGCGGAGCTGGCCGAGCAGCTGGCCACCGAGCCGATGCACCCCGTGCTGATGGACCTGTGCACCGGCGTCGCGTTCCCCGCGTTCCCGGCACTGCTGGCCGCCGAACAGGGGATCAACGACCTGTTCCTGCCGCTGCGGTACGGGCAGGTGATGCTGCGGGACAAGATGCCGCGACGGTTCTACTGCCGCGCACGCTGGCACGCCGCGCCGCTGGACAGCGAAACCCAGGTGTTCGACCTCGATTTCGTCGACCGCGACGGCCGCCTGCTCGGCGGCATCCGCGAGTTCACCGTCAAACGCGCCCCCCGCGAGGCGCTGCTGCGCGGGCTCGGCGGCGATGCGACCCGGCTGCTCTACACGTTGGGCTGGCACGAGGCCCCTGCCCGCGACGACGCGGCGCCGACACCCGACGGCACCTGGCTGGTCGCCGGGTTCGACGAGCTGGCCGCCGCCCTGCCCGGCGCGATCGGAGTGCAGCGCGGCGACACCGAACCGCTCGGTGACGTGCTGGCCCACGCCCACGATCGGGGCGTGCCGTTCGCCGGTGTCGTCTGGCGCGCCGTCCCGCAGGGCGGTGACGGCTCGGACGCCGAGGTCGCCGCGCGGATCGAGGCCGAGATCGGTCATCTGCTCAGCGCCGTGCACACCGTCCAGAAGGGCGCCGTGAAGCTGCCCGGCGGACTGTGGATCGTCACCGACCGGGGCGTGGCCTGCGAATCGGGCGAGCCGGTCGACCCCGTGCAGGCCGCACTGTGGGGCTTCGGCCGCACCGCCGCCAACGAGGAGCCCGGGCTGGGCTGCCGGCTGGTGGACTGCGACGACTCACCGGAGTCGGCACGCATGCTGGCCGGCCTGCTGGCCGCGCCGCTCGACGAGCCGGAAGTCGCACTGCGCCAAGGCAAGACGCTGGCCTCCCGGTTGCTGCCGTGGGCGCGCAGCGGACACCTCACCGTGCCGCGCTCGGCCGACTTCGTGCTGGCGCCCACCGAACGCGGCGCCATCGACAACCTGCGGCTGACCGAGACGGAGGTGGCGGCGCCACCCGAGGGTTACGTGCAGGTCCGGGTGGAGGCCGCGGGCCTGAACTTCCGCGACGTGCTCAACGTGCTGGGCCTGTACCCGGGCGACCCCGGGCCGATCGGCGGCGACTTCGCCGGCACGGTGACCCATCTGGGTGACGGCGTCGCCGGGCTCGAGGTCGGGCAACGCGTCTACGGGTTCATGCAGGGCGCGTTCGCCAGCCGGTTCAACGTGCCGGCCCAGCTGCTCGCACCGATTCCCGACGGCGTCAGCGCGGTGGAGGCCGCGACCATCCCGGCCGCGGCGCTGACCACCCGGCTGGCGTTCGACTGGGCGCAGGTGAAACCCGGTGACCGGGTGCTCATCCACGCCGCCAGCGGCGGCGTCGGGCTGGCCGCCATCCAGATGGCCCAGCAGCACGGCGCGACGGTGTTCGCGACGGCGAGCACCTACAAGAGGGCGACGCTGCGCGCGATGGGGGTGCAGTACGTGTACGACTCGCGCACCACCGATTTCGCCGACCAGATCCTGGCCGACACCGACGGTGCGGGCGTGGACGTGGTGCTCAACAGCCTGACCAACGACGGGTTCGTCGACGCGACCGTCCGGGCGACCGCTCGCAACGGCCGGTTCGCCGAGATCGCCAAGCGCGACATCTGGACACCGGAGCAGATGGCGGCGGTGCGTCCCGACATCGCCTACGAGATCGTCGCGCTGGACGTCACCACGCTGCAGGACCCGGAACGCATCCGGAGCCTGCTGACCGAGGTGTCCGACGGCCTCGGCCGCGGCGAGTGGAAGCCGCTGCCCGCCGAGGTCTATCCGCTCACCGAGGCCAGGGCCGCGTTCCGGCGCATGCAGCAGGCCCGGCACATCGGCAAGATCGTGTGCCAGATCCCCGAACCGCTGCAGCCGCGGGCCGACCGCAGCTACCTGATCACCGGTGGTCTGGGCGCGATCGGTCTGCACACCGCGGCGTACCTGGCCCACCTCGGCGCCGGGGACATCGTGTTGACCGGCAGGAACGAGCCCGGCGCGGACGCCCGGCAGGTGATCGACGAGATCTCCGAACGGCACAAGTGCCGGGTGCACGTGTTCACCGCCGACGTCGGCGACGAGGCCGAGGTGGCGACGCTGCTGGAGCGCATCCGCCGGGAGTTGCCGCCGCTGGCCGGTGTGGCGCACCTGGCGGGGGTGCTCGACGACGCGCTGCTGTCCCAGCAGGATCTGGACCGGTTCCGGAAGACGCTGGCGCCCAAGGCGTTCGGCGCCGATCACCTGGACCGCCTGACCCGCGACGACGACCTGGACTTCTTCCTGGTGTCCTCGTCGGTGTCCAGCCTGTTCGGCTCCCCCGGTCAGGCCAACTATGCGACGGCCAACGCGTTCCTCGACGGTCTGGTCGCCCGGCGCAGAGCGCAGGGCCTGCCCGCCACCGGAGTGAACTTCGGGCCGTGGGGCCGCGGCGGTATGGCCTCTTCCGACGCGGCGACGGCCAACATCACCGCCCAGGGCCTGATCCCGCTGGAACCGTCGGCCGCGCTGGGCGCCCTCGCCGAGGTGGTCGCCAACGGCACCGGCCAAGCAGCCGTGATCAAGGCCAACTGGCAGCGCGCGGCCAAGGTGCTGGGCAGCTCGCGACCGCCGATCCTGGACCTGGTGTTGCCGCGGCCCGAAGGCGAGATCACCGGCGACAGCGAACTGCTGCGGCAGCTGCAGGAGATCCCGGTGGCCCAGCGCGCCGGGTTCGTGACCGAGTTCCTGCAACGCGAGGTGCAGAACTTCCTGCGGCTGGCCCAACCGCCTGCGGCGTCGAGCCGTTTCCTGGATCTGGGCACCGACTCGCTGATGGCGATCGAGCTGCGCAACCGGCTGCACAGTCAGTTCGGCGGCGCGTTCACGATCAACGCCACCGCGGTGTTCGACTACCCGACCCTCGGCGGCCTGGCCGAGTACCTGGTGGGTCAGCTGCCCGATGCTGAGAGCGAGCCGGCACCGCCGCAGGACTGAGAGATGGTTGCGCCGGGTAGCCTGCGCCTCGTGGTGACCACCGAGGAGCAGGCATGACGAAGGCAGTGTTCATCACCGGTGCGGCCACCGGGATCGGGCGGGCGACGGCACTGCTGTTCGCCCAGCGCGGATACCTGGTGGGCGGTTACGACATCGACGAGGACGGGCTGCGCGTGCTGGCCGCCGACATCGCTGCAGTGGGCGGCAGGTCGGTCGTCGGGCATCTCGACGTCACCGAGGCCGCTGAGGTCGCGCAGCGACTCGGCGAGTTCGCCGACACCGCGGGCGGGCGACTCGACGTGCTGATCAACAACGCGGGGCTGCTGCACGCCGGGCGGTTCGAGGAGATTCCGCTGCAGGCCCACCACCGGGAGATCGACGTCAATGTCAAAGGCGTGGTGAACTGCCTGCATTCGGCGTTCCCGTACCTGAAGAAAACCCCGGGCGCGGTCGTGGTGAACCTGTCGTCGGCGTCGGCGATCTACGGGCAGGCCGAGCTGGCCGACTACAGCGCCACCAAGTTCTTCGTCCGGGCGATCACCGAGGCACTGAACCTGGAGTGGGCCCGCGACGGGATCCGCGTCCTCGACATGTGGCCGCTGTATGCGAACACCGCGATGACCAAGGATGTGAAGACCGGCACCACGCAGTCCCTCGGCATCCGGCTGACCGCCCAGGACATTGCGACCGACATCGTCGCCGCCGTGGAGGCGCCGTGGCCGCGGCGTCTGGTGGCCCAGGTGCACTTCCCCGTGGGCGCGCAGGCCAAAGCGCTGGCGCTCGGCGCGCGCTTCTCCCCTGCCTGGCTGACCCGGCTGGTGAACAAGCGCCTGGCGGGAAGCTAGGTCCAGCGGGTGGCTTCCACCTCCGGCGGCAGCGGCGGGTGCAGTGGGGCGTCGAGCCCGTCGTAGACACCCGGCTTCTGCGCGGCCAGCCAGCTGATCGCGCCGAGCACCGCGTCGACGTCGGTGGTGGCCTCGACCCCGGCCGGCGTGGACAGCCCGGCGAAGGACGCGGCATCGCGGCCGGCCTTGTCCGGTGAGGACGTCAGCACCCCGGTCAGTTCCAGCCCGGGAAACGCCAGGGCGGACCGGATCGCGGTCGCCCCCGTGTTGCCCGTCCCCCATACCGCCACCGCGGTCGCCGCACGCATCTCGACACCCTAGCGGCGGGCATAGTGAGCAGCATCACAGATCGGAGAAACCCCAGCTCAGAGAGGAGATCGGGGGCCTAGTGGCACCCCGGCCAACCGCTGGGTTGGTTACGGTTCGGAAATTGCCCGGAGTCGCCTTGCGTTCAAGTTACCGGGCGGTATAGTTTCACGCAGTTACTGGTGGGTAACTTAGCCGCAAGTACCCAACCGCAGGTGGCGTTCTCGACGAGGAGGAACCCGTGAGCCATTACAAGAGCAACGTTCGTGACCAGGTGTTCAACCTGTTCGAGGTGATGGGTGTCGACAAGACGCTCGGCCAGGGCAGCTACTCCGATCTGGACGCCGACACCGCCGCCGAGATGCTGGCCGAGATGGCCCGCCTCGCCGAGGGCCCGGTGGCCGCATCGTTCGAGGACGGCGACCGCAACCCGCCCGTCTTCGATCCCAAGACCCACACCGTGACGCTGCCGGAGTCGTTCAAGAAGTCCGTACGCGCCGTGCTCGAGGGCGGCTGGGACAAGATCGGCGTCGACGAGGAGCTCGGCGGCACGCCGATGCCGCGCGCGCTGTTCTGGGCCATCCAGGAACACATCCTGGGCGCCAACCCCGCCGTCTACATGTACGCGATGGGCGCCGGATTCGCCGACATCTTCTACCACCTCGGCACCGAAGAGCAGAAGAAGTGGGCCAAGCTCGCCGCCGACCGCGGCTGGGGCTCGACCATGGTGCTCACCGAGCCGGACGCCGGCTCCGACGTGGGCGCCGGCCGCACCAAGGCCGTCCAGCAGCCCGACGGCACGTGGCACATCGACGGCGTGAAGCGGTTCATCACCTCCGCCGACTCCGATGACCTGTTCGAGAACATCATGCATCTGGTGCTGGCCCGCCCCGAGGGCGCAGGCCCGGGCACCAAGGGACTGTCGCTGTTCTTCGTGCCGAAGTTCCACTTCGACCCGGAGACCGGCGAGCCCGGCGAGCGCAACGGCGTGTTCGTCACCAACGTCGAGCACAAGATGGGCCTGAAGGTCTCCGCCACCTGCGAGCTGTCGCTCGGCCAGCACGGTGTGCCTGCCGTGGGCTGGCTGGTCGGCGAGGTGCACGAGGGCATCGCGCAGATGTTCGACGTCATCGAGCAGGCCCGCATGATGGTCGGCACCAAGGCCATCGCGACGCTGTCCACCGGTTACCTGAACGCGCTGGAGTACGCCAAGGAGCGGGTCCAGGGCGCCGACATGACGCAGATGACCGACAAGACCGCGCCGCGCGTGAGCATCACGCATCACCCGGACGTCCGTCGCTCGCTGATGACCCAGAAGGCCTACGCCGAGGGCCTGCGTGCGCTGTACCTGTACACCGCCTCGCACCAGGACGCCGAGGTCGCCAAGGCGCTGTACGGCATCGAGCCGGACCTGGCGGTGAAGGTCAACGACCTGCTGCTGCCGATCGTCAAGGGCGTGGGCTCGGAGCAGGCGTACGCCAAGCTCACCGAGAGCCTGCAGACCCTGGGCGGTTCCGGCTTCCTGCAGGACTACCCGATCGAGCAGTACATCCGTGACGCCAAGATCGACTCGCTGTACGAGGGCACCACGGCCATCCAGGCGCAGGACTTCTTCTTCCGCAAGATCGTCCGCGACAAGGGTGTGGCGCTGGCGCACGTGGCCGGCCAGATCGAGCAGTTCGTCAAGGCCGAGGCAGGCAACGGCCGGCTCAAGGCCGAGCGCGCCCTGCTGGCCACCGCGCTGGAGGACGTGCAGGGCATGGCCGCGTCGCTGACCGGCTACCTGATGGCCTCGCAGGAAGACCCCAAGAGCATCTACAAGGTCGGCCTGGGCTCGGTGCGCTTCCTGATGAGCGTCGGCGACCTGGTCCTCGGCTGGCTGCTGCAGAAGCAGGCCGCGGTGGCGATCGACAAGCTCGACGCCGGTGCCACCGGTGAGGACCGCGCGTTCTACGAGGGCAAGGTCGCGGTGGCATCGTTCTTCGCGAAGAACTTCCTGCCGCTGCTGACCAGCACCCGGTCGGTCATCGAGAACCTCGACAACGAGGTCATGGAACTGGACGAAGCGGCTTTCTGATCCCCTTTCCCGCTTCGGTTCGCGAGACGCCCCCGGACTCTTCCCGGGGGCTTCTTGCGTTCCTGGGCTATTTCTCGGCGCGCCGGCTCCTGGTGACGGCGACCAGTCCGGCGGCCAGGAAAGCCAGCGCGACGACACCCAGCGCGTAGCGGGACCAGCCGAACCGGTCGGCGGCCAGCGCGGCGAAGAATGCGGCGCCGGCGACCATCGCCGCCCCGGAGTACTGCCGGGTCTGGCGGGCGCGCTTGGCGGGGTTCGCCTCGCGGGGCACGACGACCGCGTAGACGAGCAGCCCGAGGAACGCCACGAAGGTGAGGAGCTGCAGGATCCCGAGGACCGTCATGGCCTACTTTGTACCGCGGCCCGGGCACAAGGGCGGGTTCGGGAGGACTTTGGGCGCGTCTCATGTGGGTCGCGCGACCGGCTTTCATCCCTCACCGGCTCTTCGATCAAGTCACTCCCGAACCCGTCGTACCTTCGATGCTACCCCTGGTGTGACGTGGGTAACAGGGTTGCCAGAGGTTTTTTTCAGCCCGCCTGCCGCAGGTCGCGCAGCAGCGCGCGAGTCCGGTCCCGGCCATCGGTCGAACCGTCGAACACCGCGGCGACGTACTCGTCGACGCCCGCCTCCCGCAGCTCGGCCAGCCGGTCGCGCACGGTCGCCTCGTCACCGATGATCGCGGCGTCCTCCGGACCCGCATAGCCCTCCCGGTCCAGCATCGCGCGGTAGGACGGCAGCGTGCCGTAGACGGCGAACTGCTCGGCGGCCTGCCTGCGTACCCCGTCGACGTCGTCGGTGACGGCCACCGGCAGCGACGCGACGACCCGCACCGCGCCGTCGGGGCGGCCGGCGTCGGCGGCGGCCTGACGCAAGGTCGGGTTGACGTGGTCGCGCAGCGTTGCGGGTCCGGTCATCCAGGTGCAGGTGCCCTGGGTGCGACGGCCCGCCACCCGCAGCATCTGCGGGCCCAGCGCGGCGATGTAGACGTCGGGCCTCGGCGCGCCGGGGATGACGAGTGCGCCGCGGGTGGTGACGGTCTCGCCGGTGGCGTTCGCGGGTTCGCCGGCCAGCAGCGGCAGCAACCCGTCGAGGTACTCGTTGAGTCTGCGCACCGGCCGGTCCCACGGGATGCCCCACATGCCTTCGGTGACCGCGGCGTGGGTCATGCCCAGCCCGAGGATGAACCGCCCACCGGAGGCCAGGCTGACGGTCAGGGCACGCTGCGCCATCTGCATCGGGTGCTGGTTCTGGATCGGCACCACACCGCTGGCGACCTCGATCGTGTCGACCTCGTGCAGCGCGACCGCGAGCACGGTCAAAAGGTCGGGCTCGTAGGGCAGCTGGCTGATCCACACCCGGGCGAAGCCCTCGTCACGAAGCTCGCTGAGGTAGGCGATGGTGGCGTCGATCGGGTTGCCGGGGAGACCGCTGAGCTGTCCGAACATGCTGATCTGCATGGCCCTCAAAATAGGGGCTGAAAGTAAGAGCCCCGTGTTGCCGTCGGGTCGGGGGGTCAGACGGCAACACGGAGCTATCCCATGTATCGGCGCCCTCTCCGAGGGCGTTACAGCGCCCGGAGAAAGTTTTCTCCAGAAGGTTCTCAGGCCTCCAGGATCGCCGTCACACCCTGTCCGCCTGCGGCGCAGACCGAGATGAGGCCACGCACCGGCTGGCCCGTTTCGGCCTTTTTCTCGGCGAGTTGCTTGGCCAGCTGAGCGACGATCCGGCCGCCGGTCGCGGCGAACGGGTGCCCGGCGGCCAGCGACGACCCGTTGACGTTGAGCTTGGAGCGATCGATGCTGCCGAGCGCGCCGTCCAGGCCGAGCCGCTCCTTGCAGTACTCGTCGGACTCCCACGCGGCCAGCGTCGCGAGCACCACCGACGCGAACGCCTCGTGGATCTCGTAGTAGTCGAAGTCCTGCAACGTCAGCCCGTTGCGGGCCAGCAGCCGCGGCACCGCGTACGTCGGCGCCATCAGCAGTCCGTCGCGGCCGTTGACGTAGTCGACCGCCGCGGTCTCGCCGTCGACGAAGTAGGCCAGCACCGGGATCGACCGCTCGGCGGCCCACTCCTCGGAGGACAGCAGCGCCACAGACGCGCCGTCGGTCAGCGGGGTGGAGTTGCCCGCGGTCATCGTCGCGTCCCCGTTGCGCACTCCGAACACCGGCTTGAGCTTGGCCAGCTTCTCCGGCGACGAGTCCGGCCGCAGGTTGTTGTCGCGGTAGAGCCCGAGGAACGGGCTGACCAGATCATCGAAGAATCCGCGATCGTAGGCGGCGGCCATGTTGCGGTGGCTGGCCGCGGCCAGCTCGTCCTGATCGACCCGCTTGATGCCCATCTCCTTGGCGGTCACCGCGGCGTGCTCCCCCATCGACATGCCGGTGCGCGGCTCGCTGTTGACGGGGATCTCCACGCCGAGCGACGCGGGCAGTTTGCCGACGAGCTTGAGCCGCTCGACGTTGGACCGCGCCCGCCGCAGGCCCAGCAGCACCTGGCGCAGGTCGTTGCCGAAGGCGATCGGTGCGTCCGAGGCGGTGTCAACACCGCCTGCCGCCGCCACGTCATATCGCCCGCGGGCGATGCCGTCAGCCGCGGCGATCGCGGACTGCAGCCCGGTGCCGCACGCCTGCTGCAGGTCGAACGCGGGCGTGTAGGACGACAGCGAGCTGCCCAGCACGCATTCGCGCATCAGGTTGAAGTCGCGGCTGTGCTTGAGCACGGCGCCGCCGATGACGGCGTCCAGCTTCTCGCCCTTGAGGCCGAAGCGGTCGGCGAGCCCGTCCAGCACCGCGGTGAACATGTCCTGGTTGGATGCCATGGCGTACGCGCCGTCGGAGCGGGCGAACGGGATCCGGTTGCCGCCGAGCACGGCCACCCGGCGGGTTGTCTTGGTCTCGGCCATGTCTGCCTCCCGGCCTCGCGAGGTTGGTTGGGTGTTGAGCGTCATACTACCCACCGTTCTTACTCTGGAGTAAGTTCGGTGATGAACGCGACAGGCGGGTACCCGTCGGCGGTCGCCGTACAACACCCGGATCTTTCAAGGTCACCAGAAAGGGCAGCGCCGTGGCTTCCGATCTCCTCTCCCAAGTCGTCAACTCCGGGCCGGGTTCCTTCCTGGCCAAGCAGCTCGGAGTGCCCCAGCCCGAGCCGCTGCGCCGCTACAAGCAGGGCGAGGCACCACTGGCCGGCTCGCTGCTGATCGGCGGCGAGGGCCGGGTGGTGGAACCGCTGCGGGCCGCGCTGGCCGAGGACTACGACGTGGTCGCCGCCAACCTCGGCGGACGCTGGGCCGACTCGTTCGGCGGCCTGGTCTACGACGCCACCGCACTGTCCGAGCCCGAAGACCTCAAGGGTCTCTACGAGTTCTTCACGCCGCTCCTGCGCAACCTCGGCCACTCGGGCCGCGTCGTCGTCATCGGCACCACCCCCGAGGAGACCGCGAGCGTGCACGCCCGCACGGTGCAGCGTGCGCTCGAAGGCTTCACGCGCTCGCTGGCCAAGGAGCTGCGCAACGGGTCGACGGCGACGCTGGTGTACCTGTCCGCCGACGCCAAGCCCGCCGCGACGGGCCTGGAGTCGACGCTGCGGTTCGTGCTGTCGGGCAAATCGGCCTACGTCGACGGGCAGGTGTTCCGGGTCGGGGCGGCCGACGCGACCCCGCCTGCAGACTGGGATCGCCCACTCGACGGCAAGGTCGCCATCGTGACCGGCGCGGCCCGGGGCATCGGCGCGACGATCGCCGAGGTGTTCGCCCGCGACGGCGCCAAGGTGATCGCGGTGGACATCGAAGACGCAGCGCAACCGCTGTCCGAGGTGGCCACCAGGATCGGCGGGACCGCGCTGACACTGGACGTGACCGCCGCCGACGCCGTCGACCGGATCGCCGAGCATGTCCGTGAGCACTACTCGGATTTCGGGGGCAAGCTCGACGTCCTGGTCAACAACGCGGGCATCACCCGCGACAAACTGCTCGCCAACATGGACGAGTCCCGCTGGGATTCCGTGATCGCGGTCAATCTCATTGCGCCGCTTCGCCTTGCCGAGGGACTCGTGGACAGCGGGCTGATCGGCGACGGCGGTCGCATCGTCGGGTTGTCGTCGATGGCCGGCATCGCAGGCAACCGCGGACAGACCAACTACGCCGCCACCAAGGCGGGGATGATCGGGCTGACCGACGCGCTGGCGCCCCGCCTGGCCGAGAAGAACATCACCATCAACGCCGTCGCACCCGGTTTCATCGAGACCAAGATGACCGAGGCCATCCCGCTGGCCACCCGCGAGGTCGGCCGCCGGCTGAACTCGCTGTTCCAGGGCGGGAAGCCGGTGGACGTCGCCGAGGCCATCGCCTACTTCGCCAGCCCGGGGTCGAATGCCGTGACCGGCAACACGATCCGGGTGTGCGGCCAGGCGATGCTGGGGGCATGACGGTGAGCGATCAGCAGCCCTCCGGGCTGAAGAATCTGGCGCGCGCCGCGGTCGGCGCGCTCCCGCTGGTGCGCCGCGGCGACACCCTGCCCACCCGGACACTGACCGTCGAGGACCTGTCCGTCGACCCGGTCAACGTCGCCGAGTACGCGAAGGTCACCGGCCTGCGGTTCGACAACGCGGTGCCGCTGACCTATCCGTTCGCGCTGACCTTCCCCACCGTGATGTCACTGATCACCGGCTTCGACTTCCCGTTCGCCGCAATGGGTTCGGTGCACCTGGAGAACCACATCACCCAGTACCGGCCGATCGCGGTGACCGACACGGTATCGGCGACCGTGCGCGCCGAGAACATGCGCGAGCACCGCCGCGGTCTGCTCGTGGACATCGTGACCGACGTGAAGGTCGGCAATGATGTCGCGTGGCACCAGGTCACGACGTTCCTGCACCAGCAGCGCACCAGCCTGTCCGACGAGCCGAAGGCGCCGCCGCAGAAGCAGCCCAAGCTGCCCCCGCCGAACGCGGTGCTTCACATCACCCCCGGGCAGATCCGGCACTACGCCTCCGTCGGCGGCGACCACAACCCGATCCACACCAACGCCGCGGCGGCGAAGCTGTTCGGCTTCCCGACCGTGATCGCGCACGGGATGTTCAGCGCGGCAGCAGTATTGGGCAACATCGAAGGCCAGCTGCCGGACGCGGTGAAGTACTCGGTGCGGTTCGCCAAACCGGTGGTGCTGCCCGCGCGGGCCGGGCTCTACGTCGACCGCACGGCCGAGGGCTGGGACCTGACTCTGCGGCACCTCACCAAGGGCCACCCGCATCTGACGGGCACCGTCACCGGCTTGTGACGACCGCCGGCGGCGATGAGCTAGCTGGTGGGGACCGCGGTGGCGTCGACGTCCACCGCGGTCGGCGCGCCCTTGAGGCCCCGCCAGAACAGGTTGATCATCAGCTCGGCGGCTTCATCGACGCCGGCATCCCCGGTGCTCACCCGCGACGCGATCGCCTCGCCGGCGCCGACCAGCGCGACCGCCATCAACTCGAAGTCGGTGTCGGGTTCGGGGAACTTGGTGCCCGACCGAAGCAGCCGGCCGACGAGCTCGATGATGCGCTCGCGGCCCTCTCGCACGGTGTGGGCGAACGCCTGCGAACTGGTCGCCTGCGTGTACAGCACCATCCACGAGGCCCGGTTGGCGTCGATGTACTTCAGGAACGCCAGCACCGCGGTGCGCAGCAATTCCTTGGGGGCGGCGCTGAAGTCGATGTTGCTGCTCACCTCGTCGACGAACCGGCCCAGCTCCCGGTTCAGGCACGCCCCGAACAGCTCCTCCTTGGAGCCGTAGTACAGGTACAGCATCGGCTTGCTGATCTGCGCCTCGGCGGCGATCGCGTCCATCGACGTCTCGTGGTAGCCGTTCACCGAGAAGATCTCCACCGCGGCGTCGAGCATCTGCTGTTCCCGCACGGCACGTGGCAAGCGTTTGGTTCCACCTGCCATTGAGCGTGCCTTCCTGACCGACGAGCGACGAGCGTCCTACTCCAGGGTAAGCACTAGTCGACGGTTCAGCCGCCGCAGCGCGGCGAAAGTCCCTTCATCGCGATGATCCGCATCACGGACTCGTCGATGCGCGGCATGGTCAGCTCCCCGGCCGCGACCGCCTGCTCGAGCCGGTCCAGCACCGCGGGCACCTCGGCCGTGCTCAGCCACAGCGCCACGTCGGCCCCGGCCTGCAGGCTGCGCAACACCGCGTCGGCGACGCCGAGGCGGTCGGTGATGGCCTGCATGCCGGACAGGTCGTCGGTGAACACCGGGCCGCCGAACGGCGGGCCGCCGTAGTCACCCGAGCGCAGCAGCGCGTACGCGGGCGGGCTGAGGCTGGCGGGCTCGCTGCCGGTCAGGCCGGGCACCTCCATGTGGCCGACCATCACCCCGACCGGGGCCTGCGTGGTCAGCGTGCGGTACGGGATCAGGTCGTGGTCGAGCAGATCGGCCAGCGGCGGGGTGACCACGCCGCCGGTGTGCGTATCGCCGTTGCCGCTGCCGTGCCCGGGAAAGTGCTTGAGCACCGGAACCAGGCCGGCCTGGCGCAGGCCGCGGGCGTAGGCGCCCGCATAGTCGGTGACCTGGGCCGGATCCGCGCCGAACGACCGGTCGCCGATGACGCTGCCGTCGGGGGCGTCGGTGATGTCCACGACCGGCGCGAAGTCGATCGTGATCCCCATGTCCCGCATCTTGCGGCCGCGCTCGAACGCGATCTGCTGTACCTGCTCCGGGGTGCTGGTGGCGGCCAACCGGCGCGGCGAGGGCTGCGCGCCGATCAGTCCGGCCAGCCGCGACACCCGGCCGCCTTCCTCGTCCACACTGACGGCCAGCGGCAGCGGGGTGGCGTCGGCGGCGAGGCCGGCCAGTGAGCCGTCGGTCAGCATCGACAGGTCCGACCAGCTGCCCACCATGACGCCGCCGACCCGGTGGGTCTCCGACACCGAGCGGGCGTCCGCGGCGCCTGTGACCCCGACCATCAGCCGCTGGGCGAGCTTGTCGCGGGTCGACATCGCCGCGACGACGGCCGCCGGGTCACCGCACGCCGGCGCGGCCCGGCGCGGCAGGCGCGGGGGCCGCGGGCGGGGCCGGTGCGGGACCGGCCGCCATCGACGGCGTCGCATGGGTCACCGACGGGCCGGCCGGGTCGGGCTCGGCGGACGACGTGCATCCGATCAGGAGCGCCGAAGCCGCGAGCACTCCGATGAGGGCATTCGGGACGGTTCTTGGCGCAGACATATGGTCCGACGATAACGGCACAGGACGCGTCAGGCCACGTCCTGGTCGGCGGCGGTTCGAGAAAAGGCGTCCTGATCTGAGGCCGCGACCAAATATTCTGTTCGGTGATGACGGCCGACGGATAGGAGAGGCGATGACGGGTTCGCTACCCCGCGACCAGAAGAGCGTGATGCTCATCGCCTTCGACGGCTCACCCACCGCGCGCTCCGCCGTGCACTACGCGGCCCGTTTCCTGACCGCCGACCGGTTCGTGGTGCTGACGGTGTGGTCGCCGCTGGACCGCGGTTCCGAACCGTCCGGTTACCGCTACGACCTGGACGGACCGCCCGATCCGGGCAACGACGACGAGATCGACATCGCGCTGGCCGAGGCGCAGCGGATCAACGACGAGGGCCTGGATCTGGCCCTGGCCGCCGGTCTGGCCGCAGAACCGCTGCGGCTGGCGGCCAACTTCACCGTGTGGCAGACGATCATCGAGGCCGCCGACGACCTCGACGCCGACCTGATCGTCACCGGAACCCGCGCGACCACGGGTTTTCGGTCACTGATCCAGTCCAGCGTGGCCGACCACGTGCTGCGCCGCGGGCACCGCCCGGTGCTCATCGTGCCGCCGCAGCCCTGATTGCGGCGCTCCGGCCGCTGACCAGCGCCGTGCTAGGTTGGCCGCATGGATCGGTTTCTCGTGCCCGCTGCAGCCAGCATCGTCGTCGGCCTGCTGCTCGGCGCGGCGGCCGTGTTCGGTGTGACGTTGATGGTGCAGCAGGACACGAAGCCTCCTCTGCAGGCGGGCGATCCGGCGTCATCGGTGCTCAACAGGGTCGAGTACGGCGACCGGACCTGACCTGATCCAGCCGCTGTCGCGGCGTTGGTTGTGGGTGTCCGCCGCGGCGGCACTGGTCCTGACTTTCGCCCAGTCGCCCGGCCAGATCTCACCCGACACCAAGCTCGACCTCACCGCCAACCCGCTGCGCTTCCTGGCGCGCGCATTCGACCTGTGGAACAGCGAGCTGCCGTTCGGGCAGGCGCAGAACCAGGCCTACGGCTACCTGTTCCCGCACGGCACGTTCTTCCTGGCCGGTGATCTGCTCGGCGTCCCGGACTGGGTGACCCAGCGGCTGTGGTGGGCGCTGCTGCTGGTCGCAGGGTTCTGGGGGATGCTGCGGCTCGCCGAGGCCCTCGGGATCGGCACCACCACCTCGCGGGTGCTCGGCGCGGTGGCCTACGCGCTGTCGCCGCGGGTGCTGACCACCATCGGGGCCATCTCGTCGGAGACGCTGCCGATGATGCTGGCGCCGTGGGTGCTGCTGCCGATCGTGCTCGCGCTCCAGGGCGGGTCCCGGGTGCGGGTGCTGGCGGCGCGGTCGGCGGTGGCGGTCGCGCTGATGGGCGCGGTCAACGCCGTCGCGACGCTGACCGCGTGCCTGTGCGCGGTCGTGTGGCTGCTGTGCCACCGGCCGAACCGGACGTGGCGCCGGTTCGTGGCGTGGTGGCTGCCGTGCGTGGCGCTCGCGGTGACCTGGTGGGTGATCGCGCTGCTGCACCTGGGCCGGATCAGCCCGCCGTTCCTGGACTTCATCGAGTCCTCCGGGGTGACCACGCAGTGGATGTCGCTGACCGAGATGCTGCGCGGCACCGGCGCGTGGACGCCGTACGTCGCGCCGACCGCCACGGCGGGCGCGCCGCTGGTCACCGGCTCGGTGTCGGTGCTGGCGACGACGCTGGTGGCCGCGGGCGGGCTGGCCGGTCTCGCAATGGCCAGCATGCCTGCCCGCGGCCGGCTGGTGACGATACTGCTGGTCGGCGTCGCACTGCTGGCGGCGGGCTACTCGGGCGGACTCGGGTCGCCGATCGCGCACTACGTCCAGACCTTCCTCGACGCCGAGGGCACCCCGCTGCGCAACCTGCACAAGCTGGATCCGCTGCTGCGGTTGCCGCTCGCCCTCGGCCTGGCCCACCTGCTCGGCCGGATCCCGCTGCCGGGCAGCGCACCGCGGCCGGTGTGGCGCAACGCGTTCGCCCACCCCGAGCAGGACAAGCGGGTCGCGGTCGGCATCGTGCTGCTGTGCGCGCTGACCGCGGCCACGTCGCTGGCGTGGACCGGCCGGCTCACGCCACCCGGCGCGTTCGACGACATCCCGCAGTACTGGCACGAGACCGCGGCGTGGCTGGACGACAACGACACCGGGGGCCGGGTGCTCGTCGCGCCCGGCGCCCCGTTCGCCACCCAGGTCTGGGGCAACAGCCACGACGAACCGCTCCAGGTGCTCGGCGACAGCGCGTGGGGCGTGCGCGACTCCATCCCGCTCACCCCGCCGGAGACGATCCGCGCGCTGGACTCGGTGCAGCGCCTGTTCGCCGCGGGCCTGCCGTCGGCGGGCCTGGCCGACACCCTGGCCCGGCAGGGCATCTCGTATGTGGTGGTGCGCAACGACCTGGACCCCGACACGTCGCGGTCGGCGCGGCCCATCCTGGTGCACCGCGCGATCGACGGGTCCCCGGGCCTGACCAAGGTCGCCGAGTTCGGCGACCCCGTCGGCCCCGGCACCCTGGCCGGCTTCGTCACCGACAGCGGGCTGCGGCCGCGCTACCCGGCGGTCGAGATCTACCGCGTGGACCGTCCCGGCTCGCTGGACCCGTATGTGGCCGACATCGACTCGATGCCCAGGGTGGACGGCGGACCCGAGGTGCTGCTGCGGCTGGACGAGCGCCGCAGGCTCGCGGGGCAGGAGCCGACGGGTCCCGCGCTGCTGACCCAGGACGCCGAACGCGCCGGGCTGCCCGTGCCGCTGGTGACGGTCACCGACACCCCCACCGCACGGGAGACCGACTACGGGCGCGTCGACGACCACTCGTCGGCCATCCGCGGATCCGACGACGCGCGCAACACGTTCAACCGGGTGCCCGACTATCCGGCCACCGGAGCCGACCTGGTGTACGGGCAGTGGCACGGCGGCCGGGTCTCGGTGTCCAGCGCGGCGTCGGACTCCACCGCGCTGCCCAACGTGTCGCCGTCCTCGGGCCCGGCGTCGGCGATCGACGGGGACGCCTCGACCAGCTGGGTGTCCAACTCGCTGCAGACCGCGCTGGGCCAGTGGCTGCAGGTCGATTTCGACCGGCCGGTCACCAACGCCACCCTCACCCTCACCCCGAGCGCCACCGCGGTCGGCGCGCAGGTGCGGCGTCTGGAGGTGTCGACGGTCAACGGCACCAGCACCGTGCGCTTCGACGAGGCGGGCAAGCCGATGACCGTGGCGCTGCCCTACGGCGAGTCGCCATGGGTGCGGATCACCGCGACGGGCACCGACGACGGATCGCCCGGGGTGCAGTTCGGTATCACCGACATCCACGTCACCCAGTACGACGCGAACGGGTTCGCCCACCCGGTGAACCTCCGGCACACCGTCGAGGTTCCTGCTCCGCCATCGGGTTCTGCTGTCGCGCAATGGGATCTGGGGTCCGAACTGCTGGGCCGGGCCGGCTGCGCGCAGAGCCCGACCGGGGCCCGCTGCGCCGCGGCGATGGCGCTGGCCGCCGAGGAACCGGTGAACCTGAGCCGGACGCTGAACGTGCCCGAGCCGACCGAGGTGACCCCGACGGTGTGGGTGCGTGGCCGCCAGGGACCCAACCTGGCCGAGCTGATCGCCCAGCCCGACACCACCCGGGCCTACGGCGACTCCGACCCGATCGACGTCCTCGGCTCGGCGTATGCGGCCACCGACGGTGACCCCGGGACCGCGTGGACAGCGCCGCAGCGCAGCGTGCAGCCGCACGCACCGCCGTCACTGGAGATCAAACTCCCTTCCCCGCAAGAGGTTTCGGCCATCCGAGTGACGCCGGGCGCGTCCCCGCTGCCGGCCGACCCGACCCTGATCGCGGTGGACCTCGGGGACGGGCCGCAGGTGCGCCGGATGACCGACGGCACCGAGACCTTCCGGCTGCACCCGCGGGTCACCGACACCGTGACGATGTGGTTGATGGACTGGGACGACGTGATCGACCGCACCTCACTGGGTTTCGATCAGTTGAAGCCGCCTGGCCTGGCGGAGGTGGTGCTGCTCGACGGACGCGGCGCCCCGATCGGGCCGGCCGACGCGGCGGCCAACCGCGCGCGGACGGTGACCCTGCCGTGCGGGCGCGGCCCGGTGATCGGCGTCGCGGGTGAGTTCGTGCAGACCTCGGTGACCGCCACCGTCGGCGCGCTGCTCGACGGCGACCCGATCCCGGCCCGCCCGTGCCGCACCGCGCCGATCCCGTTGCCCGCCGGGCAGCAGGAGCTCGTGGTCAGCCCTGGTTCCCCGCTGATCGTCGACGGCGTGCAGCTCGACACCCCGCTGGCCGACCGGATCGGCACGGCGCGCGCCACTGCGGTCACCGTCGACCGGTGGACCAGCGTCGACCGTGAGGTGACGGTGGAACCGTCGGAAACCGCGCGCGTCCTCGTCGTGCCCGAGAGCGCCAACCCCGGGTGGACCGCGCACACCGCCGACGGTGCCACGCTGGACTCGGTCACGGTCAACGGGTGGCAGCAGGGCTGGGTGCTGCCCGCGGGCAGCGGCGGCGCCGTGACGCTGAACTTCGCCTACAACGACACCTACCGGGCCGGGCTGATCGGCGGTCTGGCGCTGCTGCCGCTGCTGTTCGCGCTGGCGTTCCTGCCGATGCGCCGGCCGGGGGTGCCGACACCGGCCGCCGCGCCGTGGCAACCGTCCGCACCCGTCGTCGGCGTCGCGGTGGCGGCGGTCGCCGCCGTCGTGTCCGGGCTACCCGGGGTGCTGGTGGCCGGCGCCGCGGTCGGCCTCCGGTATCTGTTGCGCCGTCGGGAGCGGCTGCGCGACGCGCTGACGGTCGGTACCGCGGCGTTCGGGCTGATCCTGGCCGGGGCGGTGCTCAGCCAAAACCCGTGGCGCTCGGTGGACGGCTACGTGGGCCATTCGGCCGGGGTGCAGTTCCTCGCGCTGCTCTCGGTGGTCGCGGTGGGAGTTTCGCTGGTGTCGTTCCCCGGATCGGGGCGCACCCGCGAGGATGGCTGACATGGCAGCGCCCCTCGTCCCACCGATCGGCACCCAGGTCTCGGCGCTGGCCGCGCAGGCCCCGGAGGCCGCGGCGGTGACCTGCGACGGCGTCACGGTCACCCGCGGCGCGCTGGACGCCACCACCAACCGGCTGGCCCGCGCGTTCGCGTCGCTCGGAGTGGGGGTCGGCGACTACGTGACGATCGTGCTGCCCAACTCCCTGGACTGGGTGTACTCGGTGCTGGCCTGCTGGAAGCTCGGCGCGGTGCCGCAACCACTGTCGGCGCGGCTGCCCGACGCCGAGTTGGCCGCCCTGCTGCAGTTGCGCCGGCCGGCCCTGCTGGTCGGCCTGCCCGACCCGACCGGCGTCACCCCCACCATCACCGTGTCCGCCGCCGCGGACTTCCCGGATCATCCACTGCCCGAAGCGGTTTCGCCGGTGTGGAAGTCGATGGCCTCCGGCGGCAGCACCGGCAGGCCGAAGCTGATCGAGGCGGGCAACGACAGCCGGGTGCCGCCCGCGATCGGCTATCCGCTGGGCGCGCAGGAAGGCGACGTCAGCCTGCTCTCGGTGCCGCTGAGCCACAACACCGGGTTCACCAGCTTCGCGATCGGCCTGCTGCAGGGACACCACATGGTGGTGATGCCGCGGTTCGACCCGCACGAGTTCCTGCGGCTGGTCACCGAGCACCGGGTCACGTTCCTGACTACGGTGCCGACGATCATGCAGCGCCTGCTGCCGGTGTACCGCGCCGATCCCGGCGCCTACGACCTGTCGTCGCTGCGGCGGTTCTGGCACGTCGCGTCGACGTGCCCGCCCGCGGTCAAACAGGCATGGATCGAGTTGCTCGGCCCCGACGTGCTGTGGGAACTGTACGGCGGCACCGAGTTGCAGGCGCTGACGTTCATCTCCGGTGAGCAGTGGCTGACCCATCCCGGGTCGGTCGGCGTCGTGGTGGCCGGGGAGATGAAGGTCCTCGACGACGACGGCAACGAATGCCCGCCCGGGGTGACCGGTGAGATCTACATGCGCCCGGCGCCCGGCGGCCCACCTACCGCTACGTCGGCAGCACCGCGAAGTCCCGCGACGGCTGGGATTCGCTGGGCGATCTGGGCTACTTCGACGAGGACGGCTTCCTGTACCTCAACGACCGCCGGGTCGACATGTTCACCGTCGGCGGCCGCAACGTGTACCCGGCCGAGATCGAGTCCGCGCTCGCCGAGCATCCGCACGTGCTGTCGAGCCTGGCCGTCGGCGTGCCCGACGACGACCTCGGGCAGGTGCCGCACGCGCTCGTGCAGACCGCGCCGGACTCCGATCTGGACGCGGCCGCGGTGACGGCGTTCCTGGCCGGGCGGATCGCGTCGTACAAGGTGCCGCGGTCGGTGGAGTTCACCGACCGGCCGCTGCGCGACGACGCGGGCAAGGCGCGCCGGTCGGCGGTCCGCGACGACGTGATCGCCCGGCGGGCGCAGCCCTGACCCCTCGCCGGACCCCCGCCGAAATTGCATTCCACGCGGCAGAATCGGCCTACGAGCCGCGTGGAATGCAATTTCGGCGCAAGAGGGTTAACGCGCGACGGCGGGTTCGACCTCGTCGCTGACCGAGGAGTCCAGCGGCGTCGGGCGGTGGCGCCGCTCCCAGCGGCGCAGCGCGTTACGGCACGGCGACTCCACCAGCCCGTAGCTGACCGCGGCGATCGCGAAACCGAACACCAGGGTCAGCACCAACACCACGGTGAAGTGGCCGCTGAACGGGAACGCGCCGATCACCGGGAACACCATGGCCAGCGCGGCCAGGTGCCAGACGAACAGGCCGTAGGACCAGCGGCCCAGCGTGACCATCGTCGGGCTGCCCAGGATGCGGTGCGGGGTGTCGATCCGATCGAGCACCAGCGGTGCCAGCAGCGCGCCCGCGACCACCGCACCCATCGCGGTCTTCAGCGTCACCTGGCTCACCGAGCCCGGGTGCAGGCCCTCTCGGCCGGCCAGCGGGGACGCGGCGATCGCGAACGCCGTGACCGCCAGCAGCGCCATCAGCACCCGCTGCCGGGCCAGCCGGTGCGCCCAGCCGAGCGGGCTGACGGTCAGCTCCGCCAGCACCATGCCCGCGGCGAACCAGGAGAAGAACGCCGGCGGCCAGTTCCACAGGTTGTGCCCGGAGTCCGGGTCGAACGGGATGCGCACCCAGAACAGGCTGGCGAAGGCCACCGCGATGATCACCGGGATGCGGGCGCTCACCGGGATCCGGCGGGCGAGCAGGGCCAGCAGCGGCAGCACCAGATAGAAGCTCATCTCCACCGACAGGCTCCACATCTGCGTGAGGCCCGCGGTCAGCGTCAGCGGCACATAGATCTGGGTCAGCGTCAGGTTGGCCAGCCACACGGTGAAGTCGGCGTTGACGTCGGGCAGCAGCGTCATGATCACCACCACCGCGACCAGATAGCCCGGCATGATGCGCACGATGCGTGACCGCAGGTAGTGCCCGGTCGACGGGCGGGCCCGCAATCCGCGCGCCGCGGCCGCGTGGCCGCGCCACAACAGGAACCCCGACAGCGCGAAGAACACCGCGACGGCCAGGTCGAAGCGGCCCAGCACGCGTCCGGTCACGCCGCCGCTCTGGCCGGTCTGGAATGCGACGTGCGTAACGACGACCCCGATCGCCGCGCAGGCGCGCATGCCCTCGACGGCGGGCAGGAATCCGCGCGTGCCGCCGACGGCGCTCGAATCGCCCGTGGCTCTGGCGTCGCTCACGTCGAACAGTCTGCCCGCACCGGCGGGCCGGGGGTGAATCCGCACTGCGAACGGGTAGTCAGGCGCTACCGGTGAACGCTCGGCTAAGCGACGACCTCAACCTGTGCTGTTAGGGTCGAACCGGATTTCTGGGCGTCTGGCTGGGCGCCGCCGCCGCCACGCCCGTGGCGGCGTGCGCGAAGGGAGACACGGTATTGAACCGCGCAGTTGCGCTGAGGATCGCTGCGTGCGGAATCATGGGCCTCGGGGCTGCCCTGCTCATCGCTGCGCTGCTCTTGTCCACGTACACCCAGGGCAAGATCTCCAAGATTCCGCTCGACATCGACACCACTCTGGTCAGCGACGGCACCGCCACCGCGTTCGACCCGGCGTCGCTGCTCGGGGAGCGTTTCGTCATCAACGAGGACATCCCGGTGGTGATGCAGCAGCAGATCAGCGTGGAGTCGCCGTCGAACGCCGACGTCGTCACGCTGCAGGTCGGCACCACGGTGCGGCGTTCCGATCAGCAGCAGGACAACGGGTTGCTGCTGGCGATGGTCGACACCGTCACCGTGAACCGCTCCACCGCGCTTGCGGTGTCGAGCGAGACCAATCCCGGTGGCTCGGTGCAGAAGCCGCGCGCCATCGAGGAGGAGAACCCGCCGACCAACATCGCGCTGCCGCACGAGGGGCTGGCCTACCGGTTCCCGTTCGACACCGAGAAGAAGACCTACCCGGTGTTCGACCCGATCGCGCAGAAGGCGTACGACGCCAACTACGCCGGCGAGGAAGACGTCAACGGCCTGACCGCGTACAGGTTCACCCAGAACGTCGGGTTCGACTCCGACGGCGAGCTGGTCGAGCCGGTCAAGTACGCGTCGCTCTACGACGATGACGCCGACAGCCAGGTGACCGCCCGCGCGGAGCTGTGGGGCTTCGAGGGCGACCCCGAAGAGATGATCACGATGACGCGGTACTACGCCGCCCAGCGCACGTTCTGGGTGGATCCGGTCTCGGGCACGATCGTCAAGGAATCCGACCGCGGATTCCACTACTACGCCCGCGAAGCGACCAAGCCCGAGGTGACGTTCGTCGACTACACGGTGACCTCCAACGAGGAGACCGTCGAGGCCCAGGTGGCCGTCGCCCAGGACGAGCGGGACCGGGTCTCGCTGTGGGGCCGCATCCTGCCGATCACGTTCACCGCGCTCGGGCTGGTCGCGCTGGTGGGCGGGGCGCTGCTCGGCTCGTTCAGCCTGCGCTCCGAGTCGCTGATCGATCCCGGCCTCGACGACACCGGCAACCGGTTCTTCGGCAAGCGCGGCGACGACGGTGAACCGGTACCCGGCGCCGAGGCCATGACCGAGAAGCTGCCCGCGCAGCGACCTACCGATCTGCCGCCGGACCGACCGGTCTGATCCCGCCGGTCTCCGCGCCGTCCTGGCGCTCCCTGGTCGCACCGGGCTATGCGCTGGCGTTGACGCTGGCCGTGACCGCGCCGCTGCTGGCGCCCGGCTACCTGCTGCTGCGCGACGCGGTGTCCACGCCGCGGTCCTATCTGACCGACGCCGCGCTGGGGCTGACGCAGGCCGCGCCGAGAGCGCTGCCGCAGGATTTCGCGGTGGCGCTGGCCTCGGCCGTGCTCGACGGCGGCGTCGTGGTCAAGGGCCTGACGATCCTCGGCCTGTGGCTGGCGGGCTGGGGTGCCGCGCGGCTGGCCGCGGTGGTGCTGCCCGCCGCGGGCGTGGCCGGCCAGTGCGTGGCCGTCACGATCGCGATCTGGAATCCCTACGTCGCCGAGCGGCTGCTGCAGGGGCATTGGAGTCTGCTGGTGGGCTACGGCTGCCTGCCGTGGATCGCCGCGACGGTGCTGACGCTGCGGGGCGCGCCGAAATTGCATTCCACGCGCGAGAATGCGCATCCTGACCGCGCGGAACGCAATTTCGGCGGAATCGGGGCGCTGCTGTTCTGGCTGGCGCTGGCCGGTCTGACGCCGACCGGGCTGATGCTGGGTGCGACGACCGCGCTGGCGTGCGCGCTGGCGCCCGGCGCAGGCCGCGGTGGTGGTGTGCCGGGCTGAGCATGGGCGCCGCGGTGATGGCCGCGGCGCCGTGGCTGGTCGCGTCCGCGGTCTCCGGCGGGGCGGCGGGCGGCTGGGCAGGGGCGGTGGACCAGCGGCCCGGGATCGACGCGTTCGCGGCGCGTGCCGAGCCCGGTCTGGGCACCCTCGGCAGCCTGGCCGGCCTCGGTGGGATCTGGAACGCCGATGCCGTGCCCGCGTCCCGGACGTCGTTGTTCGCGGTGGTCGCGACGGCCGTGCTGCTGGCCGTGGTGGCGCTCGGGCTGCCCGTGCTGCTGCGCAGGCGGGCCGCGCTGCCGTTGCTGATCCTGGCGGCGACGTCGGTGGTGGGGCCGGCGCTGATGGCGACGGGCCCCGGCCTGGCGGTGCTGGAGACCGTGATCGACGCCGCCCCCGGCCTCGGGGTGCTCCGCGACGGGCAGAAATGGGTGGCGCTGGCGATGCCGGGCTACGCGCTGGCCGGCGCAGCGGCCGTCGTCACGCTGCGCCCCCGGCTGCCCGCCGCACTCACCGCCACGCTGTGCTGCGCCGCGGTGGTCGCCACACTGCCCGACCTCACCTGGGGGGTGGGCGGGCGCGTCACCTCCGTGCAGTACCCACCGGGGTGGTCGGCCGCCGCCGCGGTGATCAACGCCGACCCCGCGACGGTCGCGGTGCTGCCCGTCGACAGCATGCGCCGGTTCGCGTGGGCCGGTGACGCGCCGGTGCTCGACCCGCTGCCACGCTGGCTGCGCGCCGACGTGCTCAGCACCGGTGACCTGACCATCGCCGGGAAGAACGTCCCCGGTGAGGGCAGCAGGGCCCGCGACGTGCAGCAGATGCTGATCGCCGGGGCCGGGGCCGACGCACTCGCCGCGGCCGGGGTGGGCTGGGTGGTGGTGGAGAACCAGGCCGGTCAGGCGCCGCCGCTGGCATTGCCTAGCGCGTTCGCCGACGACGCGCTGACGGTGTACACGGTCGGCGGGGACACGCCCCGCTCGCCGGACCGTCCCGCGCTGCTCGCCGCGCATGCGGTGTGGCTCGCCGCGCTCGTCGCCGGGCTCATCGGGATGCTGGCCGGATCGCTGCGCTCACACCACCGCGCACGCCGTGGGCAGCAGGAGCTGGACCGGCCACAGCGCGGCCACCAGTAGGTAGGCCGCCAGGCCGCCGCCGGCCGCAGCCGCACCTGCAGGATGGTTTCCAGCTGCTGGACCTCCTCGAAGCGGAAGAACGCCCACCCCAGCCCGATGGTCACGTACGGGATCGCCAGCCACAGCCCGAGTTCGATGACGTCGGCGACCGACAGCTGCCGGGCCAGCAGGCTTCGGGTCGCGGTGCGGATCGACATGCCGGGGCTCCCTCAGACCAGCCTGCGGTGCGCGCGGACGCGGCGGCGGACGTCGGCGAGCAGCAGGTGGCTGCCGCCCTGGCGGATGAAGCCCGGCACGAACCGGTTCACGAACGCGACGAACAGGAACAGCTGCTCGAACCACCATTGCCGCCGCGCTCCCCAGGACACCCCGAGCGCGTCGCGGAACACCGGGGCCAGGAAGCCCGCGGTCAGGAACTTCAGCAGCGGCCGGAACGGCAGTCCCAGAAGCGGATTGATCATCCGCAGGTTGATCAGGTCGGTCAGGTAGGACCTGACGACGTCGTCCATTCGGACCTGCTCGCAGGCGGTGTCCCAGTAGCGGTCGAACTCCACCCGGCTCGGCGGCCACTGGTCGGGGCTCACCTGCAGGGTGGTGCCCAGCGTCGCGGCCGAGCGGTAGAACTGCTCGGCCTGTTCGGGGGTCATCTCGCCGCGCAGCAGCTGGTAGGTGTCCTCCAGCCCGACGAACAGGCACGCCGCCACCCACATCTGCAGGTCGCGGTCGAACGCGTTGTAGGGCACCGGGCTGGCCGGGCCTTTGACGTGCCGGTGCACGCCGTCGACGGCCGCGCGGAACGCGGCACGGTCGTCGTCGGTCCCGAAGATCGCCACGGCGAGGTACTGGAAGGTGGTGCGCGCCCGCTTCCACGGATGCTTGAGCAGGTTCCCGGAGTCGACCTTGCTCTCCACCACGCCGTAACCCACACCGGGCCGGGACAGCTGCATGATCACGTTGGCTGCGCCCGCGGCGAACGACCAGAAGTCCATCGCGCCCGCGACCGTCACCGGGTCGTCGCTCCAGCGTGCGGTGCGCCGGTTGATCTGGATCCTGTTGCGGCTCATGGCATGCAGACATCCGTGACGAACAGGACGGGCCAGAACACCACGGAGCCGACGAACGCGACGATCCGGTACAGGCCGTCCGCGTGGGCGTAGTGGTCGGGTTTGAGCAGTGCGACGAGCAGCCCGAGGGCGCCGTACGGCGCGCCGGCCAGCAGCGCGGCGCCGATCCACTCGGCGACGGTCATCTCGTAGTCCATGATGCGGCGCAGCGCGCTGAGCATGGCGGCTATGTTAATGGCCGTTCACGAGGCTGTCCGCGATACCAGCGAGATCCGCGGAGTTGGCCCGTTGGGTCAGATGACGCCGCTGGCCTGCTGCCCGGCGCGGACCGCGGCCAGCACCGCGCGCATCGCGTCGGCGCTCTGTTCCCAGGAGAACTCGCCGCTGCGCACCTGTGCCTTGGTGCCCAGTTGCTCGCGCAGCACGCCGTCGGTCAACAGCCGCTCCAGGCCGTCGACGAGCTGGTCGCTGTCGTCGACCAGCATGCCGGTGACCCCGTCGACGATCGAATCGGTCAGCCCGCCCGAGCTGCGGTAGCCGATGGTCGGCACCCCGTGCTGGGCGGCCTCGACCACCGACAGCCCCCAGCCTTCCTTGCGCGAGGGCAGCACGTGCACCCAACTGCGCTGCAGCACAGCATGTTTGGCGGCATCGTCGACGTGTCCGTGGAAGGTGACCGCGTCGGATATGCCGAGCCTGGCGGCGTGGTCGACGAGCCGTTGGGCCCACCAGCCGTCGCCCAGCACGTCCAGGTGCACGTCCGGGACACGGGTGCGCAGCCGCGCCACCGCGTCGAGCGCGTCCTCGATCTGCTTGTGCGGCACCAGCCGCGACAGCACCACCACGCGGGGCGTCGCCGACCGCGGGACCGTCAGCGTGTCCTCGGGGGCCGCGTCCACGCCGTTGCGCACCACCGCGATCCGGTCCGACTGCACCCCAAGCAGCGCCAGGTCGCGCGCCGACGGCAGCGACACCGTGACGTACTGGTTGCGCCGGTGCAGCCGCGGAGACAGCCGCGACTCGACGAACCAGCCGATCCGGCTCATCACCGGGCCGGCGACCGGCCACTGTTCGCGGTGGCAGTGGTGCACCAGCACGACGGTGCGCCTGCCGTAGACCAGCCGGGACAGGAACGGCAGCCCGTTCTGGGTGTCCACCACGATGTCGGGGCGGACGCGGCGCATGGGGCCCAGCCCGATCTTCGCGGCGGCCATCGCGAGCCCGGCCCACACGTAGACGGTGTAGGGCCCGCCCCGGCGCTGGATCTGTACGCCGTCGACGACTTCCCGGCGCGGCGCACCGGCGTAGCGGGCGGTGCGCAGCGTCACCCGGGTGCCCGACGCGGCCAGTTGGGCGCCGATGCGTTGCAGGTAGGTCTCGCTGCCGCCGCCCTGGGGGTGGCCGGTGTCGCGCCAGCAGAGGAGGAGCACCGAGCCGACCCGCGCAGGTGCGGAGCGGCCGGGCTCAGGCTGGGCAGACATCCCCGCCAGCCTAACGGGTGGTCAGTAGGGTGGCCGGATGCCTGCCACCGACCGCTTCGCCGCACGGGCGACGCTGGCGCGGTCGCTGCGGCTGCTCGCGGCGTTCCGTTTCGAGCAGAGTGATCCGGACCGCTTCTACGGCGCGCTGGCCGACGACACCGCCGCGATGGTCGGGGACCTGTGGCGGTCGGTCTCCGGCACCGGCCTGTCGGGGCTGACCCTGCTGGACGTCGGCGGCGGTCCCGGCTACTTCGCGTCCGCGTTCGCCGAGGCCGGCGTCCGCTACATCGGCGTCGAGCCCGATCCGCGCGAGATGCACGCCGCCGGGCCGCGCACCCAGGGCTCGGCCGGCACGTTCGTGCGGGCCTCGGGAACCGCGCTGCCGTTCGCCGACGCCAGCGTCGACATCTGTCTGTCGTCCAACGTCGCCGAGCACGTCGCGCAGCCGTGGGGCCTCGGCGACGAGATGTTGCGCGTCACCCGGCCCGGCGGCCTGGTGGTGCTGTCCTACACGGTGTGGCTGGGCCCGTTCGGCGGTCACGAGATGGGGCTGACGCACTATTTCGGCGGATACCGGGCCGCGGAGCGCTACACCCGCAAACACGGCCACCGGCCGAAGAACGACTACGGCTCGTCGTTGTTCGCTGTCCATGCGCGCGACGGACTGCGCTGGGCTGAGGGCACCGGGGCGCTGATCGCCGCATTCCCGCGCTACCACCCGCGATGGGCCTGGGGGCTGACCCGCGTGCCGGGTCTGCGGGAATTCCTGGTGAGCAACCTGGTGCTGGTGTTGCGGCCTTCTTGACAGGTGTCTTGCAACAGGTTCTCGTTTGGCGTCACGATCGGTAGTGTGACCGGTATGACACAGAGCACTGCGTTGAAAACCGAGTGGGACAAGCTGTTCATCGGTGGCAAGTGGGTCGAGCCGGCCACCTCGGACGTGATCGACGTGTACTCCCCCGCCACCGGCGAGAAGGTCGGTCAGGTTCCGCTGGCCACCAAGGCCGACGTCGACGCCGCATTCGCGACCGCCCGCAAGGCCTTCGACGAGGGCCCCTGGCCGCGGCTCACCCCGAAGGAGCGCGAGGCCGTCATCGCCAAGGCGATCGAGCTGATCGAAGCGCGCGCCGACGAATTCAAGGCGCTGTTGAAGCTGGAGACCGGCCAGCCGCAGACCATCGTCGACATGATGCAGTACGGCGCGGCCATGTCGACGCTGCAGTTCTACGCCTCGGCGGCGGACAAGTTCTCCTGGCAGGACATCCGCGACGGCGCGTACGGCCAGACCCTGGTGCTCAAGGAACCGATCGGTGTCGTCGGCGCCGTCGTCGCCTGGAACGTGCCGTTCTTCCTGGCCGCCAACAAGCTGGGCCCGGCCCTGCTGGCCGGCTGCACCCTGGTGCTCAAGCCCGCCGCCGAGACCCCGCTGACCACCAACCTGATGGCCGAGGTGTTCGCCGAGGCGGGGCTGCCCGAGGGTGTGCTCTCGGTGGTGCCCGGTGGCGTGGACACCGGCCGTGCCCTGACCGACAACCCGGAGATCGACAAGTTCACCTTCACCGGGTCCAGCGCGGTCGGCAAGGAGATCGGCAAGATCGCCGCCGAGAAGCTCAAGCCGTGCACGCTGGAGCTGGGCGGCAAGTCCGCGGCGATCATCCTGGAGGACGCCGACCTGGACGCCACCCTGCCGATGCTGATCTTCTCCGGCCTGATGAACTCCGGGCAGGCCTGTGTCGGGCAGACCCGCATCCTGGCCCCGCGGTCGCGCTACGACGAGGTCGTGGAGAAGATCGCGGCCGCCGCGGCGGGCATGGCACCCGGCCTGCCCGATGACGCGGCCGCCATGATCGGCCCGCTGATCAGCGAGAAGCAGCGTGAGCGCGTCGAGGGCTACATCAAGAAGGGCCTCGACGAGGGCGCGCGGCTGGTTGCCGGAGGCGGCCGTCCCGAGGGCCTGGACAGCGGCTGGTTCGTGCAGCCCACCGTGTTCGCCGATGTGGACAACTCGATGACCATCGCCCAGGAGGAGATCTTCGGTCCCGTCCTCGTGGTGATCCCGTTCGAGGACGAGGCCGACGCGGTGCGCATCGCCAACGACTCGGTCTACGGCCTGGCCGGTTCGGTGTACACCACCGATTACGCCAAGGCCGTCGAGATCGCCAAGCAGATCCGCACCGGCACCTACGGCATCAACATGTACGCCTTCGATGCCGGGGCCCCGTTCGGCGGTTACAAGAACTCCGGCATCGGCCGCGAGTGCGGACCGGAAGGCATCGCCGGGTACTGCGAGTCCAAGAGCGTGCTGCTGCCGTTCGGCTATACCCCGGCCTCTTAACCCACGCAGACGCGAGACTGAGGTTGTTGGCGGAGTTTCTCGGGAAACTCGCCAACAACCTCAGTCTCGCCGCATCTAGAACCCCGCTTCGGACAGTTCCATCGCGGTCAGGTCCACCGCCTGCAGGACGCGGCGCTGCGCGGACAGCCGCGGCAGCACGGTGCGGGCGAAGAACTTCGCGCCAGCCACCTTGCCCGTGTAGAACGCCCGGTCCCGCTCGCTGACGTCGCGGTCCAGCGCGTTCAGCGCGGTCTCGGCCTGGCGCAGCAGCAGCCACCCGATCAGCAGATCGCCGACCGAGAGCAGGAACGGCACCGACTCCAGCCCCAGCCGGTACAGCTGGCTGGGATCCTGCTGCGACTCGATCAGGTAGGTGGTCATCGACGTGACCATCTCCTGGACGTCGTCGACCGCGGTGGCCAGCAGCGCGCGCTCGGTGGCCAGCTCGTCGCGGGCCGCCGGATCGTCGACGAACGCGCGCAGCTCGGTCACCACGTGCATCAGCGCCCCGCCCTGGTCGCGGGCGATCTTGCGGAAGAAGAAGTCCTGCGCCTGGATCGCGGTGGTGCCCTCGTACAGCGAGTCGATCTTCGCGTCGCGGATGTACTGCTCGATCGGGTAGTCCTGCAGGAACCCGGACCCGCCGAACGTCTGCAGCGACTCCGTCAGGCACTGGTAGGCCCGTTCGGAGCCGACGCCCTTGACGATCGGCAGCAGCAGGTCGTTGACCCGGCCGGCCATCGCCTCGTCGGCGCCCGACACCGCGTCGGCGACCACGAAGTCCTGGTGTGCGGCGGTGTAGAGGTACAGCGCGCGCAGCCCTTCGGCGTAGGCCTTCTGGGTCAGCAGCGCACGCCGCACGTCGGGGTGGTGGATGATCGTCACCCGCGGTGCGGTCTTGTCGGTCATCTGCGTCAAGTCCGCGCCCTGCACCCGCGTCTTCGCGTACTCCAGCGCGTTCAGGTATCCGGTCGACAGCGTGGACATCGCCTTGGTGCCGACCATCATCCGGGCGTACTCGATGACCCGGAACATCTGGGCGATGCCGTTGTGGGTGTCGTTGACCAGGTAGCCGACCGCGGGGGTGCCGTGCTGGCCGAAGGTGAGCTCACAGGTGGCCGAGGCCTTCAGGCCCATCTTGTGCTCGAGGCCGGTGACGAACACACCGTTGCGTTCGCCGAGCTCGCCGGTCTGCGGGTCGAAGTGCAACTTAGGCACCACGAACAGGCTCAGCCCCTTGGTGCCCGGGCCCGCGCCCTCCGGCCGGGCCAGCACCACGTGCAGGATGTTCTCGAACAGGTCGTCGGCGTCGCCGTTGGTGATGAACCGTTTGACGCCGTCCAGGTGCCAGGTGCCGTCAGGCTGCTCGATGGCCTTGGTGCGCCCGGCGCCGACGTCGGAGCCCGCGTCGGGCTCGGTGAGCACCATCGTCGCGCCCCAGCGCCGCTCGATCATCAGCGACGCCCAGTGCCGCTGCTGCTCGTTGCCGATCGCGTTGAGCACGTCCGCCATCTTGGGACCGGCCGCATACATGAAGGCCGCGGGCTGGGCGCCGAGCGCGAGCTCGTTGATCGCCCACTCCAGCATCCGCGGCGCCGGCACCCCGCCGATGTCCTCGGACATCCCGACCCGGAACCACTCGGCGTCCTGCCAGGCGCGGTAGGACTTCTTGAACGGCTCCGGGATCGTCACGGTGTGGGTGGCCGGATCGAACGTCGGCGGTGTGTGATCGGTCTCGGCGAAAGCCTCGGCCACCGGGCCCTCGGCCAGCTTGGCGGCCTCCTTGAGCATCTCGCGTACGGACTGGGCGTCGAGGTCACCGAACTGCCCGGTCGCGAGCACCTTCTCCAGGTCGAGCGTCTCGAAAAGGTTGAACTCCAGGTCGCGGACGTTGCTCCGGTAGTGACCCATGCGGGCGCCTCCATTGTCGTGCGGATTCGCCCGCCACCCTACGGCCGCCGGCTCAGGCACGCCGCCAGTGGGCGCACACGAAATCCGCGTTGACGGCCGAGGACACCAGCTCCCATTCCGAGCGCAGCGGCAGCACGGGCGATCCGGCGCCCAGCGTGCACGGCGCGTAGGAGACGATCATCTCGTCGACCAGGCCGGCGCTGACGAACTGGGCCGCCACGTCGCCGCCGCCCACCACCCACACGTTCCTGTCGCCGGCGGCTTCGCACAGGACCGGGTGCAGGTCGGCGACGTCCCCGGCGAAGGTCTGCACGTCGTGGCCGTCGGCGATGAGGCCGTCGCGGTGGGTCAGCACCCAGGACGGCCGCGGGTACATCCACTCACCCGGCTCGTTGTGCAGGATCCATTCGTAGGTGTCGGCGCCCATCACCAGCGCGCCCACCGATTCCAGGAACGGATCGGGCGCGAACGGGCCGTCGGCGTCGATGTCGCGCGAGACCAGCCAGTCCAGGCTTTTGTTCTGGTCGACGATGAAGCCGTCGAGACTGGCTGCGGTGTAGTACACGGTGGCCATCTAGTTTCCTCTCATCCAGTCGAGCGGATCGCCGAGTTGGCTCTTCACCCCGTGCCGGGCCAACATGGTGCGCGCCAGTTCCCGGCGGTGCGCCGAGTAGGTCAGCACGTGCGCGACGATGCCGAAGAGCTGGAAGGACTCCGGCGGGTCGCACAGCGCGTCGATCACGGTGTCGCCGAGCCGGCCGCCGCGGTGTACTCGGAAACCATTGCGCGCCAGCGCTTCCCGATGTCATCGTGATGCGCGGCCAACTCGGCGGCGTCGACGGATTCGGGTTGGGTGGCGCTTCGGGACGGGAAGTCGTCGCCGGCGATGGTGGCCAGCCACACCTGTTTGTTCCACACGATCGCGCCGAGCACCGCGCCCACGCTGGGTTCGGGACCGTCCCATTCGAGCACCGTCTGCCCCGGCGCGATCTCGGCGGTCCACTGCTGCGCGCTCAGCTGCGTCGCCTGTTCGAGCAGATGCGCGGTGTCGGCGAGGTCGTGGTCGACCATCAGCGATGCGATGTCGGGGGTCTGCGCACGGCTGCCGGGATCGCTGTCCAGCCAGAGCGATTCGGGCGGATGGAAGTGCAGTCCGTTGGGCGCCGGCAGCCGGAAGTGCACCTCGGCGGCCTGCGACGGGGGCAGCCCGTAAGTGCGCCGGAACGCCCGGGAGAACACCTCGGCCGACGACCACCCTTCGTCGGCGGCCACGGCCGACACCGCCTCGCCGCGCTGCAGCCGCCACGCGGCCCGCTCCAGCATCACCCTGCGGCGCAATGCCGCCGGCGATTCCCCGGTCAGCCGGCGGACCTCGCGGGAGAAGTGGAACTCCGAGCTGTAACTGCTGCGCGCCATGTCGCCGACGTCGCCGTTGGCCGAATCGGTGACGGCGTCGAGGAGTTCACGGAGCCGGTCGCGGTGGCGTGGGCCGGGATGGGGTGGGTCGGGCTGAGCTGTCACGGTTTCCGAGTATCGTCGCGAGCCGCCGCCGGCGACATGACAATTCCTGCTGGCCCTGCGGAACTGCCCGGAAAGACACTATGACGGAATCCCCCGACCGGGTTCCGCCATAGTGTTTGTAACGCTACAGCGGGTGCCGTGGTGCCGCCGGGTGTTTCGGACTACCGGCCAGCTGCAAATGTGGCGCGCACGGGACTGCGCAGCCCCGCGGCGACGTTGACGGCAGCATGACGCACACACAACAGCTCACCGCACTGGTCACCGGCGCCAATCGTGGCCTCGGCCGCCAATTCGCCGCACAGCTCGCCGCGCGCGGCGCCAAGGTCTACGCCGCGGCCCGCCGGCTCGAGACCGTCGATCTGCCCGGGGTCATCCCGATCCAGCTCGACATCACCGATCCCGAGTCGGTGCGCCGCGCCGCCGAGCAGGCCGCCGACGTCAACGTCGTGATCAACAATGCGGGCGTGTCCACCAGGGCCGGACTGCTCGACGGGACGATGGCCGACATCCGGCTGGAGATGGAGACGCACTATTTCGGCACCCTCGGCGTCACCCGAGAGTTCGTGCCGGTCATCGAACGCAACATCGCCGACAACGGGGCAGGCGGCGCGATCCTCAACGTGTTGTCGGTGCTGTCCTGGTTCCACTCGCCGGCCAGCGGCGCGTACTCCGCGGCCAAGGCCGCGGGCTGGGCGATGACCGATGCGCTGCGCGAGGAGCTGGCGCCCCGCGGCATCCATGTCGCCGCGCTGCACGTCGGCTACATGGACACCGACATGGTGTCCTACATCCCGGCCGACCAGAAGACCGATCCGGCGGTGGTGGCCAAGCTCGCGCTGGACGGCCTGCTGGCCGGGCAGCCGGAGATCCTGGCCGACGAGCTGACCCGCACGGTGAAGGCAGGACTGTCGGCCTGATCACGACCCGATCAAGATCGAAGTCACGATCGCGCGGCCGTGCTTGACGACGACCCCGCCGGTACTGGAGTGTTCGGTCACGTGAGCCTGCTCTCAGCCGACCAGGCAGCCGAGAGCAGCGGCTAGACTGAAAAACTAGAACACGTTCCAGTAATCGAGGGGGCCCCGTGGGCGCGACCGACATCGAGACGTCCGAGCTGACCAAATGGGACCCGGTTCTCACCGAACGGGTCATGGGTCTGCTCAAGCCGTTCCTCAAGGGGTGGCACCGCGCCGAGGTGCGCGGGCTGGACGACTTCCCGAACGGCGGCGCGCTGGTGGTCTCCAACCACTCGGGCGGGCTGTTCCCGATGGACGTGCCGGTGTTCGCCAGCGGCTTCTACGACAAGTTCGGCTTCGACCGGCCCGTCTACACGCTCAGCCACGACATGCTGATGGTCGGCCCCACCGGCACCTTCTTCAAGAAGACCGGGTTCATCCCGGCCAACCACCGCAACGCCGACGAGGCACTGCGCTCCGGCGGCGTCGTGGTGGTGTTCCCCGGCGGTGACTACGACGTCTACCGCCCGACGCTGGCCGCGAACAAGATCGACTTCGCCGGACGCACCGGCTATGTGAAGGCGGCGCTGAACGCCGGGGTGCCGATCGTGCCGACGGTGGCCATCGGCGGCCAGGAGAGCCAGCTGTTCCTGTCCCGCGGCACCGAGATCGCCAAGGCGCTGGGCCCGGTGGCACGGGCGTTCCGCACGAAGATCCTGCCGGTGTCGTTCGGCTTCCCGTTCGGGCTGTCGGTGGTGCTGCCGCTGAACGTGCCGCTGCCGGCCAAGATCACCATGCAGGCGCTGACCCCGATCGACATCGTCGCGGAGTTCGGCGAGAACCCCGACATCGACGAGGTCGACGCGCACGTGCGGCGGGTGATGCAGCGGGCGCTCGACGATCTGGCCCGGGAGCGCCGACTCCCCATCCTGGGCTGAGCCCGGTGCCCATGGGATTCACCGACTCGATCACCAACGCCCTCGGTCTGGTCACGACGATGGCGCGCGCCGGCGTCATCGCACCGATGCGGCCCGACAAGTACCTGCGCATCGCCACCGCGATGCAGCGCGAGAACATGGCGATCACGTCCGGGTTCGCCGCCGCGGCGCAGCGCTGTCCGGACCGGGCCGGTCTGGTCGACGAGCTCGGAATCCTGACCTGGCGCCAGATCGACCGCCGCGCCGACGCGTTCGCCGCGGCCCTGCAGGCGTTGCCCGGCGGCCAGCCCGAGGTGATCGCGCTGATGTCGCGCAACCACCGCGGGTTCGTCGACGCGCTGATCGCGGCCCACCGGATCGGCGCCGACGTGCTGCTGCTCAACACCTCGTTCGCCGGCCCGGCGCTGGCCGAGGTGATGGAGCGCGAGGGCGAGGGACGCTCCGTCGCGGTGGTCTACGACGAGGAGTTCACCGACACCGTCGACCGGGCGCTGGCCGGGCGGCCCGACACCACCCGCATCGTCGCGTGGACCGACGGCCCCACCGACCAGCTCACGGTCGAGGGCTTGATCGCCGGGCACAGCGGACAGGAGCCGAAGCGCTCGCTGGACAAGAGCCGGGTCATCCTGCTGACCTCCGGCACCACCGGAACACCCAAGGGCGCCAAGCACTCCGGTGGAGACCCGAGCGTGCTCAAGGCGATCCTGGATCGCACCCCGTGGCGCGCCGAGCAGCCTGTCGTGATCGTCGCCCCGATGTTCCACGCGTGGGGCTTCTCCCAGCTGGCGTTCGCCGCGTCGATGTCGTGCACGATCATCACCCGCCGCAAGTTCGATCCCGAAGCGACCCTGGAGCTCGTCGACAAGCACCGGGCCACCGGGCTGTGCGTGGTGCCGGTGATGTTCGACCGGATCATGGACCTGCCCGTCGAGGTGCTCGACAAATACAGCGGACGCTCACTGAGATTCGCGGCCGCCTCCGGTTCACGGATGCGCCCCGACGTGGTCATCGGGTTCATGGACCGGTTCGGCGACGTCATCTACAACAACTACAACGCCACCGAGGCCGGCATGATCGCCACCGCGACGCCGCGCGATCTGCGGGCCGCCCCCGACACCGCGGGCCGCCCCGCCGAGGGCACCGAGATCCGGATCCTGGACGCCGAGTTCCGCGAGGTGCCCACCGGTGAGGTCGGCGGGATCTATGTACGCAACTCGACGCAGTTCGACGGCTACACGGAGGGTTCGACTGGGAAGGACAAAGCCTTCCACGAGGGGTTCATGTCCTCGGGCGACGTCGGCTACCTCGACGCGGACGGGCGGCTCTTCGTGGTCGGGCGCGACGACGAGATGATCGTCTCGGGCGGCGAGAACGTCTACCCGATCGAGGTGGAGAAGACGCTGGCCGCCCACCCGGAGGTGGCCGAGGCGACGGTGCTCGGGGTCGACGACGAGAAGTTCGGCCAGCGACTTGAGGCGTTCGTGGTTTTGACCGGCGGCGCATCGGCTACTCCCGACACACTCAAGCAGCATGTCCGCGAAAACCTCGCCGGCTACAAAGTCCCAAGGGAGATCAGGGTTCTCGATGAACTGCCGCGCAGCGTCACCGGAAAGATCTCCCGCAAGGACCTCCAGGAGCGCATCGAGAATGCCTGATCATGCCTAAGCCGCGGCCGCTGCTGCGCGCGGTCGCCGAGCTGCTCAACGCCGCCAACGGCGTCCGCCCGCTCGCGCGCGACGGCTACCCCACCATCCCGGTGTTCGCGTTCGGTTGGCCGACCTCGGAGATGTCCCCGCTGTACATGGCAGGTTCGATGCTCGATGCGGTGCGCCGCGGCATCCGGGGCGACTTCCGCGGGCCACGCGGCCGGATCGCCTTGGCGCTCACCGCGATCGCGTGGGGGCTGCTGTATCTGATCCACCGCCGCAACGTCGGCTCGCAACCGTACTTCGAGGATCCGCTGCGCGAGGCGCTCGGCGAGAACTACCAGCAGATCGCCGACAAGGCCAGGCCGTCCAGGCGCCGGTTGATCGGTGTCTTCCCCAACGACGTGATCCGCCGACGCTACGTCGAGAGCGTGGTGCAGTACGGCCCGCTGCCGGTCAACAAGGCCGACATCTGGCGCCGCGCGGACCTGCCGCGTGATGGTAAAGCGCCTGTGTTGCTTCAGGTTCCGGGCGGTGCATGGGCGATCGGGATGCGCCGTCCGCAGGCCTACCCGATGCTGAGCCACCTTGCCGACCACGGATGGATCTGCGTGTCGATCGACTACCGGGTCAGCCCGCGCAACACCTGGCCCGATCACATCGTCGACGTCAAGCGCGCGCTGGCGTGGATCAAGGAGCACATCGCCGAGTACGGCGGCGATCCGGACTTCGTCGCGATCAGCGGCGGCTCCGCCGGTGGCCATCTGTCCTCACTGGCGGCGCTGACCGCCGACGACCCGCGGCTGCAGCCGGGGTTCGAGGACGCCGACACCTCGGTGGTGGCCGCGGTGCCGATCTACGGTCGCTACGACTGGGTGTCCGGGAAGGGCAGCGGGCGCAAGGAGTTCATCGCGTTCCTGCAGAAGTTCGTGGTCAAGAAGCCGATCACCCGGAACCGCCAGATCTATGTCGATGCGTCGCCGAGTTACCGGCTGCGGGCCGACGCACCGCCGTTCTTCATCCTGCACGGGCAGGACGACTCGATCATCCCGGTACCGGAGGGTCGGGAGTTCGCCGAGGCGCTGCGCGAGGTGTCCACCTCGCCGGTGGTGTACGCCGAGATCCCGCACGCCCAGCACGCTTTCGACTTCTACTACGGTTCGCCGCGCGCGCACTACACCGCTCAGGCGGTCGAGGAGTTCCTGTCCTGGGTGATGGCCACCCGGCAGGCGGCCGAGAAGGCCGGCTAGGTCTGCGCAGCCAACAGTGCGCCGACCGCCGACGCGATCCGGGTGTGCCAGTCGTCGCTGATCGAGTCCGCGCGAGCCAGCTCGGCGACGTAGCTGCCGACGATCATGTCGATCAGCGTGTCGGCGAAGCCGTCGGGGGGCGGGTGGGCAGTAATCCGGTCGACCTGTAGCGCGTCCATCGCCTGACGGCGGTAGGCCCCCAGGATGTCCCGGAACGCGGCGCTGAACTCCGGGTCCTCCCCGGTGAGCAGCGCAGCGAAACCACCGGCGCCGATCCCGTCGGCGATGACGTCGACCGACTGCGAGACGACCCACTGGATGCGCTGCTCGCGGGTGGAGTCCGGCGGCACCGACGGTCGCTCCCCCAGCGTCGCCAGCGCGGCGGTGAGCAGCGCGCGCCGGTTCTGATGCCTGCGGTAGATCGTGGTCTTGGCGATCCCGGTGGCCTCGACGACGGCCTGCATCGTCACCGCCCGCGGGCCGCGGGCCCGCAGCAGCTCCAGGGCCGCGGCCAGTATCCGCGCGCCGACCTCGTCGGTCTTGTCCGCCGCGTCTCGTCCTGGCTGAACCACACCCAAAACGCTACACTGGCTGTATCGCTACGCTACGCGTAGCGTAGTGAAGAGGAGATGTTCACATGCGTAGATCGTTCAACAACGCCCCACTGCCGATCTTCGGCTACCTGCTGACCCTGCTCGGCTTCCTGTTCCTGGGGTCGACGACTGCGGCGCTGGCGTTGGGCAGCAGCCTCGCGCCGTGGTTCGCCGTCGCGATGATCGTGAGCTTCGGACTCGCGGTGTCCTGCTTCGTCCTGCGCAGCCGACAGATGGCCACCGCCGACCCGGACAGCGACATCACGCTGGGGTTCGACCCGATCCGCGGTGATACCGACCGGCGGGCGGCCGAGCGGTACCTGGCCAGGTACCGCGGGCGGGTCGCCGCCACCCCACTCGTCACCGAAATCGCGTGCCAGGAGCCGGATTTCGCGAACGAGTCACCCGGAAAGCAACCACGGCGAGTAGTGAGAGCCGGCGGCTAGTTGGCCATGGCGGACTCGACGACCGTCAGCTCGGCGGGAAGCCCTGCGGCGCGGCGGATCTCGACAAACTCGTCGAGCATCGCCGCGGTGAGCTCGTGCGGGTCCTCGAGTGTCTTGCCGTCCGAGAGCACCGAGATGTTGATCTGGTCGACGTAACTCCACACCGTGATGTTGAGACCGCTACCGGCGGTGAGGGGGCCCACCGAGTAGATCTCGGTGACGAGCGCGCCGCCGACGCGGGCCCGCTCGCGCGGGCCGGGCACGTTCGATATCGGCAGGTTCATCAGCTTGTTCTGGCCGTCCTTGTTCGACAGCCAGCGGAACATCGCCTGGGCGGGGCCGGCGGGAAGTACGCCGACCAGCGGCTGATCAGCTCCGGACCGATCAGGTTGTTGCTCTCCTTGCCCGCGGCCGCGGCGACGTGGGCGGCGTGCACCCGCTCCACCGGATCCTCGACGTCCACCGGCAGGCTGACCAGCACGCCGGTGAAAAAGTTGCCCGAGATTCGGTCGCGGGAGAAGTCGAAGCTGACCGGCACCGACGCCAGCAGCGGATGATCCGCGTGACCGTCGTAGCGCAGCAACAACTTTCGCAGTGCACCGGCCGACATCGCCAGCACCATGTCGTTGATGGTGGCGTCCAGCTGCTTGCCGGTCTGCTTGACGTCGGCGAGCGAGAGGGTGGCCGTGGCGAACTTCCGCGTCGCGTCGACCATGTGGTTCATGAACGACGGCGGTGGGGTGAAGGGCATCGTCAGCTTCGGGGACAGTTTCCGCGGGCTGCGCTGCACCCGGCGCACACCCTGGGCCGTGTAGCGCATCACGCTCGGCAGCTTGCCGATCTGGCGCATGTGGTCGGCGAACGCGGTCCGCACCAGCTCGCCGCGGGTGGGGGCGGGATCGGTGGCGTACGAATCTCGTTCTGACTGCGGGGCGTCCTGCAGATCCATGCCGCGCGCCAACAGGTTCGCCGAGGCGACCCCGTCGGCCAGCGCGTGGTGGATCTTGCCGAGCACCGCGATGCGACCGCCGGCCAGGCCCTCGATCAGGTACATCTCCCACAGCGGACGGCTGCGGTCCAACGGCGTGCTGGCGATCCGGCCGACCGCCTCGTCGAGTTCCCGGCGGCCGCCGGGGGCGTCGACGCGGCAGGACCGCACGTGATAGTCGAGGTCGACCTCGGCGTTCTCCCGCCACATCGGGTGGTGGAACTGGAACGGGATGTCGACCAGCTCGTAGCGGAACGGGTCCAGCTTGTAGAGCCGGCCGTGGATGACCTTGCGCAGCTCCTCCACGCCGAACGTCGCGCCGCCGAGATCGTCGAGTTCGATCACCGCCAGTTTGAGCGTGTGCATGTGAACGTTCGGCGTCTCGCTGTACAGCAGCACAGCGTCCCAGCCACGAAGCCTCTTCAACACGCCACCTTCCGCACCGGAGGTGACTATATAACCTCTTTAGCTCCGATGAGGCTCCGGTTTCGGTGAATGTGGTTGAGAAACAGGCCGATTGCCGTCGAGGCGGCTCCGGTGCGGGCACCGTCGGTCATGTCGAAGCCGTGCCCGGCGCCGGGCAGCTCGACGTATCCGACCACCGAACGCGATACGCCGCGCAGCCGTTCGACGAAGCTCTGCGCCTGGGCCACCGGGATCACGCTGTCCCCGGTGCCGTGGACGACCAGGAACGGCGGCGCCTCGGGATGCACGCGGGCCATCGGCGACGCGTTGCGGTACACGTCGGGATGCTTGTCGAACTTGCGTTTCACCACGACCCGTTCCAGGAAGTCCATGAAGCGCACCCGCTCGACCGTCGACTTGTCCTCCCAGTCGTAGCGGCCGTAGATCCCGATGACCGCGTCGACGGACGTGTCCGAGCCCTCGGGCAGTTCCCCTTGCAGCTCCGGGTCGTTGGCGGTGAGGCCGGCCAGCGCCGCGAGATGCCCGCCGGCAGAGGTTCCGGCGATCGCCACGAAGTTGCGGTCGCCACCGAATCGGTCGACGTTGGCGCGCGCCCACGCGATCGCGGTCTTCACGTCGGCGATGTGCGCCGGCCACGGATTGTGCGGGGCCACCCGGTAGTCGATGGACAGGCACACCCAGCCCTTCTCGGCCAGATGGGACATCAGCGCATAGCCCTGCAGCATCCGGCTGCCGTGCACCCAGGCCCCGCCGGGCACGAAGATCATCACCGGTGCAGGCTGGGCGGGGAGGTCGTCGCGGCGCCACACGTCGAGGAGTTGGGTGGGGCGCGGGCCGTAGCGCACCGAGGACCGGTGCACGTGGCGCCGGTGCTCGCGCATCTTCCAGACCGGCGGCGTGCGCTCGGCGACCGGCCATTCGATCTCCAGATCCTTGGCCCCGACCACCCCCCGCAGCGCCGCCTCGGTGACCGCGTTGGTGCAGTCCCGTTCCTGTTGCTTCTTCTCGGCGTCGTTGGGCGTTACCAGCGACTTCGCCAGCGCGCCGACGAAGTCCGGGGCGTGCCGGGTGCCCCAGATCCCGGCGGCGGTCAGAGCGCCAAGGGGCTCAAGATGTTTCCCGATCACGGGCAGCGACGCCGAGGCCACGCTCATCGCCAGCATGTAGTCGGAAGGCCCCGCATTCAGCAACCACTTCAAGCGCGTGGTCAGAGTAGGCCCGGGATACCGGATGTCCGGCCGTTCCGTCATTTCGCGAGCGTACCCCCGAGTAGGTAATCGAAACGACACTCTCAGCGAAGTTGTCTACCCATGTTTTCGTCGTGTCCGAATTGTGACTGTCGTCACAGCTTCGTGACGCCTGTGACGCGCGCTAACGTCGGTTGCCGACCGTCAACTTCAGCAGTGAGGCCCATCCGTGAGTAAGACCGCACCCGCGTCCAGGCTCGCCATCACCGACGACCACCAGGACCTCGCCGCGGCGGTGTCCGGCCAGCTCGCGCGGCTGCAGACGCCGGCAAAGGCCCGTGCGACCCTCGACGGCGGCGACCCCGGACCGGCTGACATCTGGTCGGCGGCAACCGAACTCGGTTGGACCGGGCTGGCGTTGCCCGAGGACGTCGGCGGGTCGGGTTTCGGGCTGGCCGAGCTCGCGGTCGTGGTCGAATGTCTCGGCTGCCGGCTCGCGCCCGGCCCGTTCCTGGCCTCGGCGGCGGCCGCGGTGGTGATCGACCGGTGTGCGCCGGACCCGGTGCGCGCCGCACTGCTGCCGGGTCTGGTCGCCGGGACGACGATTGCGGCGCTCGGCGTGTCGGGCGACCTTACGGTGGGCAGGGGTGGGGTGGGCAGCGTCGGAGCGGGTGACGACCTGACGGTGGCCGGGCAGAGCCCGGCGGTGCTCGGCGCGCCCGATGCTGCGCTGTTTGTCCTGGTCAGCGGCGACGACGTGGTGCTCGTCGAGGCCGGAGACGCCGCGGTCACCCCGCTGGACAGCCTGGACACCACCCGCCGCATCGGGAGCGTGTCGCTGGGCGGACTGCAGGTGGCCGAGGACCGGGTGCTGCGCGGGGCCGCGCGCGATGCGAGGACGGTGTGGCGCATCCTGACCGCGGCCGAGGCCGTCGGCGTCAGCTGGGCGGCGCTGGACATGGCCGTGGAATACGCCAAGGTGCGAGAACAGTTCGGCCGCACGATCGGCACCTTCCAGGCCGTCAAGCACCACGCCGCCGACATGCTGGTGCACGCCGAGGCCGCGACCGCCGCGACCTGGGACGCCGCCCGCGCCGAGGATCTGGCCGGCGCGTGGTTCGCCGGCGCGGTGGCTGCCACCCTGGCCAACCGGGCCCAGGTGTTCAACGCGCAGACCAATATTCAGCTCCACGGTGGTATCGGGTTCACCTGGGAGCACGACGCGCACCTCTATCTACGCCGGGCCCGCACCCTGGCGGCGCTGGCCGCCGGTGGCGCCGACCCGGTGCTCGACGTGGTCGACGCGCAGCGCCGCGGCCTGGCCCGCGGGGCGTCGTTCGCGTTGCCGACCGACTCCGAGAGGTACCGCAGCGCGGCCAGGGAGGCGGCGGCGGAGATCCGGTCGCTGCCCGCCGACCGGCGGCGGGACCGCCTCGTCGACTCCGGATATCTGGTGCCGCACTGGCCGCGGCCGTGGGGCCGCGGCGCCGACGTGCTCGAACAACTGGTGGTGGAAGAGGAGTTCGCCGACGTCGAGCGCCCCGACATGGGGATCACCGGTTGGGTGGCGCTGACGATCGCCCAGGCCGGCACCGAGGAGCAGCGGGAACGCTGGGTGGAACCGGTGCTGCGCGGTCAGGTGATGTGGTGTCAGTTGTTCTCCGAGCCGGGCGCCGGTTCGGACGCCGCGGCGGTGCGCACGTCGGCGCGCAAGGTCGACGGCGGCTGGCGGGTCACCGGACAGAAGGTGTGGACCAGCCTGGCGCACCTGTGCCAATGGGGTCTGGCCACGGTGCGCACCGATCCGGACGCCGCCAAACACGCCGGGGTGACGATGATGGCGATCGACATGACCGCCGACGGTGTCACGGTCAACCCGCTGCGCGGACTGACCGGCGACTCGCACTTCAACGAGGTGTTCTTCGACGACGTGTTCGTCCCGGACGCCGACGTCGTCGGGGACGTGAACAGGGGCTGGCTGGTCGCGCGCGCGACGCTGGGCAACGAGCGGATCTCCATCGGAGGCGGATCCGGCGGGCCCACCGGCACCACCGCCGACGACCTCGTCGAGCTGCTCGACGGCGCGCCGGAGAGCTCGGCGGGATACGTCCGGCAGGCGGGCGAGGTGATCGCCGAGCTGCACACCCTGCGGCTGCTGAACCTTCGCCGGGCCACCCGGGCGATCGGCGGTGCCGAGCCCGGGCCGGAGGGCAACGTGACCAAACTGCTGGTCGCCGAGTCCGGTCAGCGACTCACCGAGCTCGCCGTCGAACTGGCGGGTGCGGCCGCGGTGACCGGGCAGAACCCGCAACTGACCCGCAGCTATCTGGGCAACCGGGCCATGACGATCGCAGGCGGGACCTCGGAGATCACCAGGAACACCATCGCCGAGCGAATCCTCGGATTACCCCGGGACCCGCTGCTGCGCTGACCAATACTGGTCGGGTGCCCCGCATCGACTTTCATCCCGAGCTGCGCCGCAGCGCCCGCATCCTGCCCAAACAGATGATCACCCCCGTCACGCTGCCGTTCATGCGGGCGGCGTCCCGTCTGATGTGGCGAGGCAAGGACGTGCCCGCGGACATCGAGGTGCTCGACCTCGCCTCCGGTGTGGGGGTGCGGTTGTTCCGCCCGCGTGGGGTGGCGCCGGGCCCGGGTCCGGCGCTGCTGTGGATCCACGGCGGCGGCTACGTCATCGGCGACGCGGCGCAGGACGACGTGCTGTGCCGCCGGTTCGCGCAGGAACTCGGCGCGACGGTGGCGTCGGTGAATTACCGGCTGGCGCCCGAGCATCCGTATCCGGTGCCGGTCGAGGACTGCTACGCGGCGCTGAGCTGGCTTGCCGGTCTGCCGTCGGTGGACCCGGCGCGCGTCGCGATCGCCGGTGCGAGCGCCGGCGCCGGGCTGGCTGCCACACTGGCGCTGCTGGCCCGCGACCGCGGCGAGATCGCCGTGGCCGCACAGGTTCTGGTGTATCCGATGCTCGACGACCGCACCACGGAGCGTAAGGATCTGGACAATCCCGGGCACCGGCTGTGGAACCAGTCCAGCAACCGCTTCGGCTGGCGCGCCTATCTGGGCGACGCCGACCCGGGCGAAGCGGTTCCGGCCCGCCGCGAGGACCTCGCCGGGCTGCCGCCGGCCTGGATCGGCGTCGGCACGCTGGACCTGTTCCACGACGAGGACCTCGCGTACGCGGAGCGACTGCGCGCCGCCGGCGTGCCGTGCGAGGTGATGGTGGTCGACGGCGCGTTCCACGGGTTCGACGGCATCGCGCCGAAAGCGTCGGTGTCCCAGTCGTTCTTCAACAGCCAGTGCGCGCTGCTGCGTACCGCGTTCGCGCCGGCGGCGGCCTGACGCTCACCGGCGTTCGTAGACCATCTCGCCGCCGATGATCGTGGCGGCCACCGCGCCGGCGTCCAGTTCGGCGAGCAGCGCGCTCGGCGCGGCGGCCAGCACGCACAGGTCGCCCTGCGCCCCGGGTTCGATCCGGCGGGGCACCGCGGGCCGGTCCGCCTCACCCAGGAACATCGTCAAAGCAGTTGTCGCGCCGACTTGTTCGCGCCCACCCAGCACCCGGCCGGCGGGGGTTGCGCGGTGCACGGCCGCGCGCATCGCCGCCCACGGATCGAGGTCGCCGAACGGGGCGTCGGTGGACAGCGCGACCGGCACCCCGGCACGCGACAGCGAGGCCACCCGCCACAGCTCGTGATGTTCGGCGGGGTCGACGTCGGCCAGGTACTGCTCACCGCGCTCGGCGACGAAGTTCGGCTGGGTGACCACGGTGACCCCCGTGGCCGCGAGGTCGGCCAGGCTCGCCTCGGGTACCACCGCGGCGTGCTCGATGCGGTCTCGCGGATGAGTCCCGGTGCTGCGCAACGCCGCCAGCGCCACCACGAGCTGGGCTGCGGTCACACAGTGCACCGCGACCGGGACGTCGCGGGCGTGCTGGTCGGCGATCCACTCGCCGAGCGCGTCGAGGTCCAGCGCGTCGTCGTGCAGGATGCGCTTGCCCGGGGCCAGCCACCGGACCCGCTGCCGCATGCCGCGGCGCAACTCCGCGGGATCCTCCAGATCCGGTGTGGCATCGGTGACCCCGGTGACCCCCAGCGCGCTCAGCCGCGCGCTCAGCCCGGCGAGGTCGGGGGCGCTGCGCAGCGACGCGGCCCAGGCGGGGTCGGCGCTGGGCAGTCGGCCGTCGGGATGGTCGGCACGCCCGATGCGCTGCAGCGCAGCGGTGTTCAGAATCCACTGCACGCCACTGCGGTGCTGGACCCGCACCGGGACCGGAGGTGCGAGTTCGTCGAGCACGTGCCGGTCCAGCGGCCCGGCGGCGGCGTCGTGGTAGCCGACGGCGCGGATCCAGCCGTCGGGGCCTGCGGTTGCGCATGCGAGGACGTGCGCGAGCTCGGCCCCGCCGCGCACCTCGTCGGGGCCGACGCGCACCGAGTGCAGCGCGGCCGCAGCCGCCCGCAGGTGGATGTGGTGGTCGTGCAGGCCGGGCAGCACGGTGCCGCCGGCCGCGTCGTACTCGGGTTCGCCGGGCCGCGCGGACAGGCCGTCGGCCACCTCGAGGATGCGGTCGCCGACGCGGATGTCGGTCGCGGTGCCGTCGAGCAGGGTGGCGCGGCGGATCAGCATGTCGTGGCCAACCGGTTGCCGACCAGTCGGTCGACGACCTCGTTGTCGGCCCCGGGTGCCGGACCGGACGATGCACCGGGAGGGGTTGCAGTACAGAGTATTTCGTCGCCACGCGGCAGCGCGGCGTAGTTCGCGGCAACCGCGGACATCGAGAGCTCGACCAGTTCCCCGCCGCCGCGGGCCTGGGACTGCAGGACCGCCAGCGCCGCGTGCAGGCCGGTCAACGGGTCGGCGATCGCGTCGCCGCAGAACCGCGGCGCCTCCGCGGTGCCGCTCACCAGGCCGCCGGACACCGCCGCGTCGTCGCCGAACGCAACCCAGTCGGCGCGGCCGTCCTCGGTGCCGTGCCCGGTGATGCGCAACCAGGTCCGGCCCGGGCGGCCCGGTACCTGCTGCGGACCCAGCCCGCGGCGCTGAAGCGCCGCCGGCCGCGAGGATTCGATCACCACGTCGGCCGCCGACAGCAGCCGGTGCAAACCCCCGGGCTGCGCGAAATCGGCGCGGTAGGAGAGCTTTCCGGTGTTCACCCAGTCGAAGAAGGCCTGCGGGCCCTGCCGCGTCCCGTCGGGCCGGGTTGCGCTCTCCACCTTCACGACGGTGGCGCCCGCCTGCCCGAGCAGCCGGCCGCAGAGCGGGCCGGCCCACATCGCGGACAGGTCGGCCACCAGCAGACCGGACATCGCAGGCGCTCGGGCGGCCGGGCCGATCCTGCGGTGAACCGCTGCGGCAGAGGGTGTTTCGCCGAGTACGCCCACCGGCAGGCCGAGCATCCGCGCCCGCTCGGCGAAGCCTTCCACGCCGAGTTCGTGCACGCACCGGGCGACGACCGGCCAGGGGTCGTCGCCGACGGTGTCGGCCTGGGCCAGCGCCGGTACCGCGGCGACGTCGTCGCTGCGGGCCAGGGTCAGCGCACACCAGCCGTCGCGGGCGTCCAGCAGCCGGGTCGCGCCGCCGGCGGAGATCCGGTCCGCGGCCTGAAGTCCGAGCAGCACGGCCCTGCCGCCGAGCAGTTCGCCTGCGTCGAGCGCGATACCCGCGCGGCCGGCCACGTCGCGGGCGACCGAGCGGGCCTGCTCGAGCACCGCGGCGGGGATGCGCACGGACGTCATCACCCCATTGTGGTTCAGGGATTGTGGTTCAGGGGCCCGGCTCGCCTGCGACGGTGTCGACCAGCCCCCACCGCAGCGCGGTGCCGGCATCGATGGACTGGCCGGACAGCACCAGATACGCGGTGCGCCACCGCCCGATCCGGCGGGTGATGCTGACGGTGCCGCCTGCGCCGGGGATCAGGCCCAACGCCAGTTCGGGCAGGCCGAGCACCGCGTCGGGGTGACACGACACGGTGCCGCAGAACGCCGCCATCTCCAGGCCGCTGCCCTGCACCTGGCCGTGGATCTCGGCGCGGCAGGCCGGGCCCAGTCGCGCGGTGATCTCGGCGAGCACCAGCGCCGGGCTGTGCCGGGTGCGGGCCAGGTGTGCGGCGGCGGGGTCGGTGAACGTGCCGAACTCGGCGAGGTCCCCGCCGCTGCAGAACGACGGGCCGTTGCCGGCGAGCGCCACCTCGTCGACCGACGGATCCAGGCGGGCCACCTCGAGCGCTTCCAGCAGGGCGGCCCGCGCGTCGGTGGAGAACGCGTTGTGCCGTCGCGGCCGGTTGAACCGGATGACCAGTCGGCCGCCGTCGCGGTGCGCCACCACGGGATCCGGCTCCACCGGAACCTGCGCCGGGCCGCGCTCGGCCAGCCAGCGGCCGAACTCCGGACCCGACTGCAGGGTCGAGTACGCCAGCGACTCGGTGATCACCCCGGCGAACACCGGCCCGGCCGGGTCCAGCGCGCGCAGCACGTCGTCGCAGACCGCGGCCGCCTGCGGCCACCGGTCGCAGCGCCGCGCCAGCGCGGCGAGCGCGTCGGGCACCGACTCGACGGTGACCGCGCGGCGGTCGTCGGTGGGCTCCTCGGTCAGCGTGAACGTGGCGTCGTCGCACGGAGTTCCGACGGCGACGCGCACGCCGCCTGCCAGTTCCACAGGTTCGTTCACGAGTACTTCTTTATCAGCTCCTGCTTGTAGAGCTTGCCGGTGTCGGTGCGCGGCAGCTGCGCCTCGAATGACAGCGTGCGCGGGCACTTGTAGTGCGCGAGGCGGTCCCGCAGCCAGGCGATCAGTTCGGCGGCGAACTCGTCGGTGGCGTCGGCGGGGTCGACGGTCTGGACGGCGGCGGCCACGCGCTGGCCCATTTCCTCGTCGGGCACCCCGAAGACCGCGGCGTCCATCACCTTCGGGTGGGTGACGAGCAGGTTCTCGGCCTCCTGCGGATAGATGTTCACCCCGCCGGAGATGATCATGTGGTGGCGCCGGTCGGTCAGGTAGAGGTAGCCGTCCTCGTCCAGGTAACCGATGTCGCCCACCGTCTTCCAGCCCTGTGAATGCCTCGACGACGCGGTCTTGTCGGGGTCGTTGAGGTACTCGAAGTCGTAGCCGCCCTCGAAGTAGATCTCGCCGGCCTGGCCGGGCGGCAGTTCCTCGCCGTTCTCGCCGACGATGTGGATGACGCCGCTGAGCGGTTTGCCGACCGAGCCCGGGTGCGTCAGCCACTCTTCGGCGCTGATCAGCGTGGAGCCGTGGGCCTCCGAGGACGCGTAGTACTCGTCGACGATCGGGCCCCACCAGTCGATCATCTGCTTCTTGACCTCGACCGGGCACGGCGCGGCGGCGTGCATGACCCGCTCCAGGCTGGACACGTCGTAGGACTTGCGGACGTCCTCGGGCAGCTTCAGCATCCGGGTGAACATCACCGGAACGAACTGGCCGTGCGTCACCTTGTGCGTGGCGATGGCGTCCAGCGCGCCCTCGGCGTCGAACTTCTCCATCACGACGGTGGTGATCCCGCCTGCCTGGGTCTGCATCGACCATACCGACGGCGCGGTGTGGTACAGCGGGGCCGGGCTGAGGTACACGGTGTCGGGGTGCATCCAGAACGACACCAGCGCGGCCATCAGGCCGGGCGACTCCGAGGGCGGCACATGGGGCAGCTCGCGTTTGATGCCCTTCGGGCGTCCGGTGGTGCCCGACGAGTACTGCAGCAGGTCCCCCTCGATCTCGTCGTCGATCGGGGTGTCCGGCAGGTCGGCCACACATTCGGGATAGCTCTGCCAGCCGTCGAGGGAACCCCCGGCGATCAGCAGCACCGGCGGCAGCCCCCGCGGCAGTTCGGCGGCGAGCCCGGCCAGCGTGTCGGCGAGCTTGGCCGAGCCGACGATGGCCTTGGCGCCGCTGTTGTCGACGATGTAGGCGACCTCGGCAGCGGTCAGGTGGGTGCTGATCGGCACGTAGTACAGGCCGGCGCGACGCCCCGCCCACATCACCGCGTGGATGTGCTCGTTGTTCTCCATCAGGATCGCGACCGCGTCGCCCTCGACCAGACCGGCGTTACGGAACAGATGTGCCAGCCGGTTGGCGCGCGCCTCCAGTTCGCCGAACGTCACCACGGTCCCGCTGGGATACATGATGATGGCGGGCTTGTCGGGGGTGGCAACGGCGGTGTCGCGGATCTGCATGGGCCGACTTTACTTGGCCATAGTTGACAGGTGTCAAGAGCGTGCGGGTTTCCCTCAGGCCGGGCGCGCCGAGAAGTTGCCGTGGAAGCCCTGCGGGACATGACCGGTCAGCTCGGCGGTGGCGAGCGGCCCGCGCGTCGGGTCCGCCGCATCGAGGATCACCAGCCGCGACGTCTGCCGGGCGGCCTGGTACTCGACGGTCAGCAGCCACCCGTCGTCCTCAGCGACGCCGCCGGGCCGCGGGGTGAACACCGGCTCGCAGAAACTGTTCCCGGGCTCGCCTGCGGTATAGGTGAGTTCCCGCCGGTCCACCAGATCGAGTTTGGTGACCGAGTCGTAGAACGCGCCCAGACGCACGCGGGTGTTGACGTAGGCGTACCGGTGCGGGCGGCCTTCGTGGGCCGGATGATGGCGCGGGAACTCACTCGGGCTGTCGCTGAGCGGCTCCGCGCTGACGCGACCGGCGGCGGTGATCCGGAACCGGGTGAACGTTGACGGGGCGTCGGCGAGCGAACTGGTGTGGAACCGCGCGATGCGTTCCAGCATGCGGCCGTCGGCGTAGGTGATGGCGTCGACCACGACGTCGCCGCGGTCGTCGAACGCGTTGCTCAGATGGAACTGCAGCACCGGGTCGTGGTCGATGCGGCGGACCTTTCCGCCGTCGCGGGGCACCAGGATGAAGGTGCTGCCGCGTTCCGGGCGGTACCGCAGGGTGTCGCCGATCGACGCGCGTCCCAGCGCCACCGACATCGCGTCGGGAATGATCGGCGAGACCAGGAACACGACATGGCGTTCGGTGATCGCGAAGTCGTGCACCATCGCCGGGTACGGCAGCGGCGTCGACCGGAAATGCCGCAGCCGCCCGCTCCGGTCGGTGCGGTAGATGCGCAGATGGGGCCGCGGTGCCAGCTCCACGCCGAAGTTGAACATCGCCCCGCTGCTCGGGCAGAAGCTCGGGTGCGCGGAATAGGTTCCCAGCCAACGCAATCGGCCACCGAACCGGCGCACGCCAAGGGTGTCGAGGGTGTCCCGGTCGATCTCGTGCGGCGGACCGCCCTCCCAGAGTGCGTAGAGGTGGCCGGCGTGCTCGACGACGTTGGTGTTGGCCAGATTCGGCGGGATGCGGCCGATGTTGGCCCGCCAGCCGCCCGGCGCCGCGGTGCCCATGTGGCTGACGCCGGAGCGGCCCCGGAAGTGCGCGGTGCGCACGTACCTGTTCCGGTACCGCACGCCGGTGGAATCGATGGTGAACGCCGAGAGCATGCCGTCGCCGTCGAACAGATGGTGCAGCGGCCGACCGGTGTGGTCCTGCCACCGGCCGGGGCCGTTGCGGTACAGCGTCCCGGTCAGCCCGGCCGGGATGGCCCCGCCGATCTCCTCGACCCGGTAGTCGGACTCGACGGACTGCGGCTCGCTGACGCCGAGGCTGCTCAGATCCTCGGGCGAGAACGCCGCCAGCCGGCCCAGCGCGGCCCGCCGCTCGGCCTCCGGAAGAGCATCGAGATAGTGGCGCAGCGAGGGCAGCCGGGCGAGATCGATCGACGGTTCCACCGGCGATGTCGTGGTCACCGCACCCCCCTCTGAGACTGATATGCAAATTAGTCTCAGTCGGGGGGTTCGTCAACGCCCGCTCCTGCGGTAGAAAGCCAGTGATGCCTTCCACCCGGTCGTTCGACGCGATGCTGCGCTCCGGCGTCGAACTGGTTGCCGCCGGCGGCCTCGACTCCCTCACGCTCAGTCAGGTGGCGGCGCACGCCGGCGTCTCCCGGGCCACGGCCTACCGCGAGTTCGGCGACAAGGACGGATTCATCGGGGCGCTGGCCCGGCACGAGATCGCGGCGATGCTCGGCGCGGTGAACGCCGACATCGACGTGACCGCGGAACCGGCGGCGCTGGTCGCGTCAGTCGTGGTGTCGGCGCTGCGGTATCTGCGCGCCCACCGGGCGTTCACCTACATCCGCGATCACGAACCGCACTGGCTGCTGCAGGCGGTGCTCACCGTCGGCGACGCGCGGATGGATCTGGTGCAGACCGTCGCGGCGGTCGTCACACCGGTGCTCACGGTCGACGCGGCCCGGTTGCGGCTGCCGAAGGTGCAGGCCGCCGAGGTGATGGTGCGGGCGGTGCTCTCGCACACCCTCGTCGAAAACAGCACGCTGAGCGATCATCAGGTGGGCGACGCGGTCGCGCACGCCGTCGTCGAGCGGGTCCCGGCTCAACCTGACGCACGCCGCCGGAAATAGGCGGCCAGGAACGGCGCCAGCGCGAGCACGATCAGCATCCGCAGGATCTGGGCGGCCGCCACGAAGGTGACGTCGGCGCCGAGCCAGGCCGCGGTGCCCATCACCGCGTAGATACCGCCGGGGGTGGTGGCCAGGTACGCGTCCAGCGGGGTGGCGTCGGTGGTCAGGGTCAGGATCCAGCCCAGCCCCGCGCAACCCAACAGGGTCACCGCGATGGTCAGCATCGCGATCGGCATCATCCGGCCGATCGACCGCAGGCTCTCGACGGTGAACTTGAGGCCGACCTGCAGCCCGATCGCGAGGTAGCCCAGCCCCGCCACCAGCACCGGCACTCCGGCGCCGGAGAAGTACGGCACCAGGGTCAGCGGCGCGGCGAACAGCAGCGGGCCGAGCAGCGCCGGTGACGGCAGCCGCACCAGCTTGCCGACCAGTACCCCGCCGACCAGTGCGATCGCGACGAACGGCAGGTCGACGTGCCAGTCGCCGCCGGTGGCCGCGAGCGCGTCGCCGACACCGTGTGCGCCGAACACGACGGTGACCACGACCGGCAACGTCAGCAGCACCACCAGCAGCCGCAGGTACTGAAGCACCGCGATCACCCGCGAGTCCGCCCCGAGATCGTCGGCCATCGCGGTCAGGCCGATGGCGCCGCCGGCGATCGACGAGAACGCCGCCGTCGCCGGGCTCGCACCGCGGCGGGTCAGCAGACTGCCGACCAGCACACTGACCAGCAGCGCGAAGCAGGAGATGCCCAGCACGATCAGCCAGCGGGTGCCCAGTCCGGCCAGCGTCTCCCAGTCGATCATCGAACCGACGATCACGCCCACCACCGCCTGCCCGGCCTGGAACCAGGACCCGGGCAGGCGCAGCGGGGCCGACGGGCGGGCCAGCGCGTAGATCAGTGCGCCGACCAGCCCGCCGAACAGCATCGGTGTCGGCAGGCCGACGGCGACGAAGCCCGCCGACACCGCCGTGGCGACGAGCGCCAGCTGCAGCCAGCGGCCGATGACGGGCGAAATCGGTGCCCCTACCTGGCTACCGCGAACAACTCAGCGGCCGAGCCGATCTCGTCGATCCGCCAGGCGGTGTCCCACAGCCGGCCCGGGTCGTCGAGACGTTCGGTCAGCCGAAGTACCTTGTCCCGCAGCTGATCGTCGGTCATCGGCGCCGCTGTGCTGCCGGTGGCGTGCTCGACGGTGTGGGCGATGGTGCTGCCGTCGTCGAGGGTGGCGGTCATCCGGCACGAGTCGGCGGCCAGAGCGCCGTCGAGGCTCACGGCGACCAGGCCGCGCACCCGGACGACCTGCGGATCGAGCGCGGCGTCGTCACTGAACTCCGCCGGGCCTCCCGCGCCCCGCACCAATCCGACGGCGAAGCAGTGGTAGACCGAGAACTTGCTCTGCAGGCCGGTTTCCGGCTCGGTGACGCCCATGACGTCGAGCACCCGCGGATGCACCTCCAGCGCCACCGACGCGACGCGCGCCGGGTCGATGCCCTGCGCGCGCAGGAAGACGCCGGCGTTGATCACGGGATGGCTGACGATGCCGCAGCTGTACGGTTTCAGCGCGTTCTGTTCGACCAGCCAGCGGGAACCCAGGTCGTCCACCGTCGACCAGTCCGCGTCGTCGGCCATCAGGGCGGACATCCCGCGCCGGCCGGCCAGCGGCTCCACCGGACCGGTGAATCCCTGCTGCGCCAGCAGCGCCGCCTCCACACCGGTTGCGGCCGCACGGCCCACCTGGAACGACTTGGTCATCGATCCGAGTTGTTCGGTGTGGCCGGCCGCCTGCGTGGCCGCGATCGCGATGGCGTGCGCGGTCTGCGCCGCGTCGAGCCCGAGGACGCGGGCGGCCGCACACGCCGCACCGACGGGGCCGGTGGTGGCGGTGACATGCCAGCCGCGGTCGAAGTGGCTGGGCCACAGCGCATCACCGATCCGGCTGGCGACCTCCACGCCGGCCACCACCCCGGCCATCAGCGTGGCCCCGTCGGCACCGGTGAGTTCGGCGGCAGCCAGCGCCGCCGGGACCACCGGCGCACCGGGATGCAGGATGCACGCCAGGTAGGTGTCGTCGAAGTCCTCGACGTGGGCGGTCAATCCGTTGACCAGGGCCGCCCACGGCGGGGTCAGCGTCTCAGCGCGACCCAGCACCTGGGCCGGGCCCGACAGGCCGAGATCTCCTGCGGCGGCCACCGCGGCCTCGGCCGCCGGGGTGTGCGCCGCGCCGACCGACAGGCCGATCACGTTGGCGGCGGTCCTGCGGGCGGCCGCCTGGGCGGAGGCGGGTACGTCGGTCCAGTTCAGTCCGGCGACGAAAGCCGCTGTACGGGCGGTGATGTCCGAGCTCATGGGTCAGTTGCCTTTCGTGTCGGCGGCGGCCAGGGCGGAGAACCAGCCGCGCGCGCCTGCTGCGGCGGCGACGGCCCGGGAGGTCTCGACGATCTCCTTCTCGCGGCCGGGCAGGGTGCGTTCCACCAGAGCCAGGACCTTGCGATCCAGTTGGTCGTCGGTCAGCGGCGCCTCCAGGCTGCCCCGCGCGTTCTCGACGGTGCACTTCTCGGTGCTTCCGTCGGTCAGCGTGACCGTCAGATGGGCGGTGGCACGCGGGATCTCGGGATCCGGGATCAACTCGACCCTGGCCCGCATGGCGATCAGCGCCGCCGAGCGCACGTAGGCGTCGTCGTAGGAGCCGAGGTCGACGGCGCCGCCGAGCACGCCCGCGGCCACTCCGTGCACGGTGGAGAACCGTGCGGCCAGCCCGTCGCCCGGATCCGGGTTGCCGGTCAGCTCCACCACCAGCGGATGGCACCGGACCTCGACACGGTCGATCTCCCGTCCGCCGACCGCCTGGTGCAGCCGCTCGGCGGCCTCGATCGCGGGATGCGTGACGATGCCGCACGGATACGGTTTGTAGGTGTTGGACAACAGTTCCCACCGCTCGCCCCAACCGTCGACGAGCAGGCCGGGGTCCAGTTCCGGGGCCATCACCGCGAAGTAGCCGCGGGGGCCGTCGAGCGCCGACGGCGATGCGTCGAGGCCGCGGGCGGCGGCCGCGGCGGCCACCAGCCCGTTGGCGGCGGCCTTGCCGGGGTGCAGCGGCTTGTTCATCGTGCCGAAGCCCTCGCGGTGACCGATCGTCATGCTGGACGCGATTCCCAGTGCGCGGCCGGTGGTCTCGGCATCCAGTCCCAGCAGCATGGCCGCGGTGGTGGCGGCGCCGAGCGATCCCACGGTCCCGGTGATGTGCCAGCCCGCGTCGTAGTGCGACGGCGACATCGCCACCGCGACGCGCAGTTGCAGCTCGATGCCGACGGCGAAGGCGCGCAGCAGTTCGTCACCGCTGCGGTCGGGCAGCAGCTCGCCGGTGCTGCGGTCGCGCATCCAGCTCGCCCCTAGTGCGGCGCCCAGGGTGGCGGCTCCCGGGTGCACCACGGTGGCCAGGTGGGTGTCGTCGAAATCGTCGAGATGAGCGGCGAATCCGGTGATCAGCGCAGCGGACGACGGATCGAAGGTGTCGGCGCGTCCGGGTACCGGCGCATCGCCCGGGGCGCCGCTGTGCCGCATCCCCGCGGCGACGATGTCGGTCTCGGTGGTGGCCGCGGCACCGATCGTCGTTCCCACCACGTTGAGCAACGAGCGCACCGCCTCGGCGCGCACCTCCCCCTCGACACGGTCGGCAACGGCGAGCGCCTCGGCGGCCAGTTCGGTCAGGTCGATCATGAAGCATCCTTCTGTGTCGGCGGGGTGGTCGTACCCCTGAGTAGGCCGGCGATGTCGCCCCAGCCGGCCGCCAGTACGGCGTCGGCTTGGTCGCCGGCACAGTCACGTACCTTCTGCGCCAGTTCATCCCGGGTGACCGGGCGGCCGGGCGCCCCCGGCGGGATGTCGATCGACCCGGTGAGCTCGCGCCCGTCGGTCGTCGTCAGCGCCACCCGGACCTCGTCCTCGAGAAGGCCGTTGCCGCCTGGTGCGACGTGCACGGTCACGCTGCGGGTCAGGCGCGCGACCTCGGGGCGGCGCACCGCCGCGTCGGAGAAGCTGTCGAATCCCGGTACCCGGTCGGTGACCGCGACGGCCACCGCGTGCTCGAGGCAGAACTTGGCTTCCAGCCCGGAGGTGGGCCGATGGTGCACCAGAGGCTGGATCGCCGATTCGGTGACCCACACGTCGATGCGGTCCACCTGATCGGATTCCAGTCCGGCGGCCAGTTCCGAGGTGCAGGCGATGGGTCGCTGCAGCGCGTAGCAGCACGGGTACACCTTGACCGCCAGGCCGCCCGGCACCGCTTCGGGCGAGTCGAGCGCCAGGTCGAACGGTGGCTCCGAGACCAGGGCCAGCCAGGCGTCCAGCACCCGCGGGTCCGCGCTCGCGCCGTGGGCCACCAGGTCGGCGGCGCGGATACCCGCTTCCACCGCCAGGCCGACCTGAATCGCCTTGGCGTCGCTGCCGAACGCGCGCTGCACGCCGCCCGCACTCGAGACGGCCAGCGCCATCGCCCTGGCCGTGTCCTCGGCGCTGAAGCCGCGCGCCGTCGCCGCCACCACGGCGGCCGCCATCGGTGCGGTCGTCGACGTGGCATGCCAGCCCCGGGAGTAGTGGTTCCAGCCCAGCGCGCTGCCGATCCTGGCCATCACGCCGGCACCGGCCAGATACGCCCTGGCATCGCCGCCGACCGCGGCCGCCGCGGGCACGCACACCGTGCTGATGTGCGTGGTCGACGGCAGGTGCAGGTCGTCATAGTCGACGACGTGGGCCTGTGCGGCCCACCTCGCCGGCTCCGGCAGACCGGCGGTCACCGTCAGCAGGGGATGGCCGGTCGCGGCCAGCGCGACCGCCACGGTGTCGACCAGCGCAATCCCGGCGAGGTCGAGATCGGCCTGGCTGGGCTGCAGTTCGCAGGCCCACCGGGCCAGCGCCGCCGCGGTGGTCGGCACGCCCGGCGCGAGTTCGGTGCTCGATGTCATCGCGGAACTGGTCATCGGGAGACCCGCACTGTGGCATCGGCGGTCAGCATCGCGGTGACCTCGCTGATGTCGGCGCAGTTCTCCAGTGTCCACAGCCGGTCCATCAGGTCGGCGGTGGCAGCGGAACCCAGAATCGGTTCCATCAGGTCCACGGCCTTGGCGGTCACCTCGTCGTCGGACATCGGATCATCGACGGTGCCGCGGACGGCCCCGACGTAGCGCTGCCGGGTGCGGCCGTCGCGCAGGCTGACCGTGACGTCCGCGGTACGCACACCGGCCTTCTCGGGGTCGGCCACCAGCTCGGTGCGCCCCCGCAGGGCCATGATCGTCGGATCGGTCATCCGGTCGTCGTCGTGCGCCATCGCGAAGGTGAACGCGCGGTCCACCAGGGTGCCGGCCACCAGGTACTGGCAGTTGATGTCGGGCATGGACCGGTCGTCCACGACGCGGCACAGGTCGTGGGGCAGCACGATGCGGATCCCGGTGACCTGCTCCGGGTCGATCGGCTCCTCCTCGACGAGTTCCAGCATCGCCTGCACGGCGGCCTGCGCCGGGGAGCCGACGGCGAACTTCTTGATGTTGGTGTGCATGATCTCGTAGCGCTCGCCGAGCCCGTCGGCGAGTTCGTCGCGGCGGACGTCGTCGGACAGCGCGTCCAGGAAGTTGGGGACGCCGCTGAACACGTCCGGCACCCCGTCGCAGCCGGAGGCCACCATCGCCGCGGCGCGGACGCCGTTGGAGGCGGGCATGCCTGCGAAGACGAAGGCCTTCTCGACGTGGTTGGGGTCGCGCACCCAGCTGGTCACACCCGAAGCGCTCTGTGCCGCATAGGACAACGCGTGCCGCGCCTGTTCCTCGCCGAGCCGGTACAGCGAGGCGGCGGTCGCGGTGGCGCCGAACAGCCCGCAGTACGCGTGGGTGCTGCGGCCGCTGGATTCGGTGTTCAGCACCGGCTTTCCGAGGCTGAGCACCACTCGGGTGCCGACGTCGTAGCCGGCGGCCACCGCGCGCAGGATCTGCTCGCCGCTGCTGCGCTGCAGGTCACCGACGGCCAGCGCGGCGGGCACCACCGCACAGCCGGGGTGGCTGATCGAGCGGGCGTGCGAGTCGTCGGTTTCGTCGGCGTGCGCCGACATCCCGTTGGCCAGTGCGGCTTCCACGGCCACGGTGCGCTGACCGCCGACCAATACGCTCGGACCTCCGGCGCTGCCTGCGACATAGGCCAGCGCCCGCTTCCCGGGCGGCAGCTGCGCCCCGGAGACCATCGCGGCGACGGTGTCGATGATGTGGTGCTTGGTCTTGTGGATCACCGCGGGCGGCAGCGGGGTGTCCGCGGTGGCACTGAGGTACTGGGCGAGTCGGCGGGTCGGTGTGCTGATATCGGCAGCCATCTGTTGGTCCTTTCGAGGGTGTGCGGGGTGCGGAGCGCGGCTCCTGGAACCGGGGGCCGACTCACATGTAGGCACCGCCGTTCACCGAGATCACTTGTCCGGTCACGTATCCCGCGTCCGGACCGCACAGGTAGGACACCGCGCCTGCGACATCGTCGACCGATCCGATCCGGCCCACGGGGTTGCCATGGTCGCGCAGGTGCCGGTAGTGCTCTGCTGCCACGCCTGCGTCGCCGAGACCCGGGCGTCGTTCGGTGTCGATGTGCCCGGGGGACACCGCGTTGACGGTGACCCCGGTGCCGTCGGCCTCGTGTGCGCACGCCTTGGTCAGCCCGATCAGCCCGGCTTTGGCCGCCACCACCGGTACCCGGCCGGCGGCGCCGGACTGCCCGGACATCCCGGCGATGTTGACGATGCGGCCCCAGCCCCGCTGCTTCATCTGCGGCAGCACCGCCTGCGTGGTCAGGAACGCACCGGTCATCACGGTGGACAGCACCGCGTCCCAATCCGTCACGGGGATTGCCTCGATCGGCCCGTGCGCCCGGATGCCGGCGTTGTTGATCACGGCATCGACGCCGCCCCAAGCACTTTCGACCTCACCGACCAGGTGCGTCACGTCATCGGGGACTCCGATGTCCCCGGCGAACCAGCGCACCGATCCCTCGGCCGCCCCTTCGGCGAGGGTGGCCGCGGCTGCGGCCACCCCGGCTTCGTCGCGCCCTGTCAGACAGACCTTCCAGCCGTCGTGGAGCAGTCGACCGGCGATCGCCAGCCCGATGTTGCGGCTGGCGCCGGTCACGATTGCGGCCCGCACGGGGCCTCCTTTCTGGTTGTGTCGCTCAGCTGTTCTGCTGGGCGGTTTCGCGCGCGGCGGGCTTCTTCTCGGCCCGGCCCTTGCGCAGGCCGGAGAAGGCCATCGCCGCCAGTGCGGCCACCAGTAGTGCCCACAGGATGTTCACCACGATCGAACCGAAGAAGTAGCCGGGGCCGTCGGCGAGCTGCAGGCTGCGCAGCAGGTACTCCTCGGCCAGCGGCCCGAGGATGATGCCGAGGATCAGCGGGATCACCGGATAACCGTTGAGCCGCAACAGAAGACCGATGACGCCGAAGAACAGCGCCAGCCCGACGTCGAAGATGGAGTTGCGGATCGCGTACACGCCGACCATCGACATGAACAGCACCGTCGGCACCAGGAAGGACAGCGGCACCTTGGTGACCGAGGCCAGCGGCCCGGCCAGCAGGACGCCCAGCGGCAGGATCAGGATGCTGGCCGCGATCAGCGCCAGCGCGACCGCGTACACCTCGGCGCTGTTGGTCTGCAGCACCCGCGGCCCGGGCTGGATGCCCTGCAGGTAGAACGCCGCCAGCACCACTGCCATGGTGGCGCTGCCCGGGATGCCGAGCGTGAAGGTGGGGATCAGGCTGGAGCTGGCGACCGCGTTGTCACAGGCCTCGGACGCGATGATGCCCTTGTGGCTGCCCTTGCCGAACTCCTCCGGGGTCTTGGAGCGCCGCTTCTCGAACGAGTAGCTGATGAAGTTGGCGACGGCGGCGCCCAGGCCCGGGATGATGCCGAGCACGACACCGACGGAGCTCGCCCGCCCGACCGCACCGGGCTGGCGCAGCGTCGCCTTGACCCCGTCGATCGCGTCGCGGGTCTCCTTGCGCAGACCGCCGGGCGTCATGGCCTGCTCCTTCTGGCGCTTCTGCATCAGGGTCGAGCCCACCAGCATCAGCATCTCGCTGATCGCGAAGACGCCGATCAGGGCCGCCAGGAACGGGATTCCGTCATAGAGCTGCAGCTCGCCGAACGTGTACCGGGTCTCGGCGGTGGCGGGGCTGACACCGACCACTGCGAACATCAGGCCCAGCAGGCCGACCATCAGCCCCTTGCGCGCCGAGCCACCCATCAGCGAGGACGCGACGACCAGGCCGAGCACGATGATGGCGAGCATCTCCCTGGCACCGAACTTCAGTGACAGCGCGCCCAGTGGCTGCAACAGGAACAGGACGAAGAAGCCGCTGATGACGCCGCCGAGGACCGATGCCATCCGGGCGATGCCGATGGCCAGCCCGGCCTGTCCCTTCTTGGCCAATGGATAGCCGTCCAGGGCGGTCACCGCGGAGCCGGCCTCGCCGGGCACATTGAACAGGATCGCCGGTACCGCACCGCCGAACTGCGCGCCCGCGTAGATGCTGACGATGAGCACCAGCGAGTTCTCCAGCGGCAGCGTGATCGCGAACGGAAGCAGCAGCGCCGCGGTGTTCGAGGTGCTCAGCCCGGGCAGCACGCCGACGATGAAGCCGACGGACACGCCCACCACGAGCCACATCAGCGGGGCCGGCTGCATCAGCAGCCCCAGTCCTGCGGTGATGTTGTCCAGCATCAGAATCCTCGGGCCAGTGGTAGCGGGACCCCGATCACGATCGAGAACAGCACGTAACCGAGCGCGAGCAGGGTCAACGGAAAGAGAATGAGCACCAGGGGTTTTCGCACGCCCATGATCCACAGACCGCCGAGGATCAGCAGACCCGCGGCCGGATAGAAGCCGATCGGTTCCACCAGCCAGACGACCAGGGCGACCAGTGCGGTGAAGCCGACGACGCGCCACGCCACCAGGCGGCCGTACTCGGGGTCCGGCTCGTCGTGGGCGGCGCGCTCCCGGATGTCGGCGATCATGCTCCAGAGCCCGACGATCAGCAGCAGCGCGGCCAGCGCACGCGGGTATCCCTTGTCGGCCGGATTCAGACCACCCGACATCATCCAGGCCAGCGCGCCGGTGATGACGGCGATGCCGCCGGGCGCGGCGGCGAGGATGCTCCTCGCCGCCGCACTACCGGCGTGCTGCTCCGTCATCGCGAGATCGTCAGCCGGAGAAGGCATTCGGATTGCCACTGAGGAGCTCTTCGATCTCGGTCTGGGACTGCTCGGCGAGGTCCTGCAGTTCGTCGGGGCTCAGGTAGGCGACCTTGGTCTCCTCGCCGAGCTCGCTCAGGGTGGCGAGGTATTCCTCGTTCTCCAGCGACGCCTTCAGGCCGTCCACCAGCGCCTGATACCGCTCGGGATTCTTGTCACGGCATTCGGCAGACGCGAAGAGCGCGTAGTTCGACGCGTTGGCCGGCAGCTCGACATCGAGGGCCTCGTTGATCGGCGGGGCGTCGTTGGTGACCTCGGGCCATTTGTTCTCCGGCTGGCTGACGGCCAGCGCACGCGAATCATCGGCGATGGCAAGGCTGTTGAACACACCGGCGTGGGTGGCATCGACCTCGCCGCTGACCAGCGCGGTACGCGACGGCCCACCACCGTCGTAGCCGATGATGTTCAGGTCGATGCCGAGATCGCGCTCCATCTGCAGCAGCGCGATGTAGTTGTTGCTCTGCAGGTCCGACACACTGATCTTGATCTGGCCCGGGCGCGCCTTCGCGTCGTCGACGAACTCGCCGATGTTCTGCCACGGGGCGTCGTTGCGCACGCGGATGACGCCGGGTTCGATGCTGATCCCGCCGACGGGGGCGAAGCTCGACAGGTCGTAGTCGACGGCCTGGGTCATGTACGAGAACATCAGGTGCGGCACACCGTGGGTGACGATGGCCGAGCAGTCCGCGCCGTTCGTCAGCATGGTCTGGGCGCCGATCGCGTAGCCGCCGCCCTCCATGTTCTCCACGGTGGCCGTGGCGCCGAGCGCCTTGCTGAGGAACGGCTCGAGCTGGCGGGTGGTGGTGTCGAATCCGCCGCCGGGGGCGCTGGAGACGATCCAGCGGATCTTGCTGCCCGAGAAGTCGGACTGCTCGGACTCCGAGGCGCATCCGGAGAGCGCCAACGCCGCGACGGCGGCCCCGGCGAGCATCGTGCGGGTCATGTGACGTGTCATGTGATTTCCGATCGACTGTGATCTGGGTCAACAAGGAGCTTAATGGCCGTACATTTGCGATAGCAAGGGGGCCGGGCTACTTTTTATTTTGTGGATACTGGCTGTTCAGCGCACACATATGCCGTGTTTCCGGCCGCTGCAGCAATGCGGAATTGGTACTGCACTTTGTGCGCGCCGCCGCGCTGGGTCCTCACCATCACGCTCAGGCGAGTACCACTTTCCCGTCTAGCGGGAAGACAATCCGTACAGCGGGAAACCTTACGGCTGGGCTAACTCCAGTGTCAAGCGTCACATAGCGCGGGTTATGCGGGCCCTGCCACGTCCGGACCGGCATATCCCAGGTTCGCGGAGATGTCGGCGGCTGCCGCGAGGATCGTCGGCAGGGTCCGGTGCATCCAGTCCTCGGTCACCCTGATCGCCGGCCCCGTCACGCTCATCGCGGCCACCACCGCGCCGGTGAAATCGCGCAACGGTACCGCTATCGAACGGATACCGGCCACCCGCTCCTCGAACGAGAACGTGTAGCCGTCGCGCCGGATCGCCTCGATCTCGCGCACCAGCGTGTCGCGATCGACGACGGTGCTCGGGGTGATGCTCTCGAACGGGCCGGCCAGCACCGACGCGATCGTCTTCTCGTCGCAGTAGGCCAGCAGCAGCCGGCTGGGCGCGCCCTGGTGCAGCGGGATGAACCGGCCCCACTCGGTGTAGGTCCGGCGCAGCGGCTGGGTGCTCTCCACCTGGTCGATGACGTAGCGCCCGCCGCCCTTGACCACGTGCAGCCCGACGGTCTCGCCGGTGACGTCCCGCAGCCGGGTCATCACCGGACGGGCCACCGCGGCCACGTCGCCGGTGTCCCGGGCGGCGGCGGCGAGCTGCAGGATCCGGGGACCGAGTGCGTAGTTCGGCCCGACCTTGGACACCAGGCCGTGGGCACACAGCGAGGCCAGCACGCGGTGCGCGGTGCTGGTGCTCAGCCCGGTGGCGCGGGCGATGTCGCTGACGCCCAGGCTCAGCCGGCCCTGGGTGAACACGTCGAGCACGGCCACCGCCCGGTCCACGGCGGCGATGCCGCTGCGCGGCGAGAACGTCGGGTCGCCGCTGTCATCGGTGGGTGGCATCGGTTGTCCCCTGTTCGATTTCGTGCATGTTCGGTGCCTGCCCGGTGGCTGCTAGGCGCGGGTGCGCCGCAGGCTGGACCGGTAGCTGTAGAGAGAGGTGACGAACCGGCTCACGGCCAGTTCCACGGCTTCACCGGTGATCGTGCGGTACATCCGGTCGATGCGCAGCATGGGCTCCTCGGGTTCGCACTCGGCCGCGGCTGCCACCCGGGCGTCGGCCAGCGCCACCGAGATGGTCTGGTCCGCGCCGCCGATCGGCTCGGCCAGCAACGGGTCCAGCAGGCCGATGATCGTTCGGGAACTGCGCGCACCGCGCTGCACCTCGGGAGCGGCGGCGATCAGCGCGCCGATTGCCGGTGGCAGGTACACGTCGGTGACGCAGAACGGAACCCCCTGGTGCAGCCGCCGGAACGACACCGTCCACGTGACGTCGCTGGACAGCCCCAGCCGGCCTGCGGCCTCGATCTCCACCCGCCGCGCCAACGGGGTGAGCACCTCCATGTCGGTGTCGACCGACAGGCTCATCAGGTCCTCGACGGTGCCGAAGCGGCGCAGATACTGCGAACCCCCACCGGCGGCGAAGGTGCCGCGGCCGGGAGTCCTGGTCACCAATCCGTCGGACACCAGTTCCTGGTAGGCCCGGCGCACCGTCTGCCGGCTCACGCCGTACCGCCTGGCCAGCTCCGCCTCGGTCGGCAGCCGCACCTCGCTGTCCGCGGCACGCAGCACCGCCTGCCTGAGCTCCTCGGCGATGCGCTGGTATGCCGGTCCGGCATTCGATTCCAGGGTCATCCGACCTCACGTCCTCCCCCGGTCCGACGGCCGTTGCCCGGGCGCCGCCCGGGCGCCACAGAAGAGCGACACCGCTAACTTCTCCCGCGATATGTACGCATCCCGGGCCACGAATGTCAATGGCCGCCCGTCCCGCCGCGCGCGCCGCACCCTGCCGCTCCCGAGCCAGGTGAGGGCCATGATCGACGTTCGGCAGCCAGCACCGGGGATGCGGCCAGCGCGGCGGCGCGGACCGGTCGGCACCACTTTGTACCTACATTTAGCCGGGTCACGACGGCCGGTGCCCGATGGTGTCCCGCGCCTGACTTGAGCCTCCAGCGAAGAAAATTGTCTATATTCGATCAGTGACGACGGCAGGCGGCAGCGGGCGCAAACGGCAGCCGATCCTGCGGCTGAGCGATCTCGCCGCCGCACATGTCCGGGAGCTGATCGTGTCCGGACAGCTGCGCGCCGGGGAGTTCATCCGGCCCGAGACCGTGGCCGACGACCTCGGTATCAGCGCGACGCCGGCCCGGGAGGGCCTGCTGCTGCTGCAGAACGAGGGCTTCCTGACCGTCGAGCCCAGGCGCGGGTTCTCGGTGACCGCGCTGTCCAGCGAGGACATCCGCGACGTCTACGCCGCACAGGCGCTGCTGGGCGGCGAGCTGACCGCACGCGCGGCGCGGGTCATCGACGCCGACCGGCTCAGCGAACTCGAGCAGATCCAGGCGGAACTCGAACAGGCGGCCGCCGACAAGGATTACGACGCCGTCGAACGACTCAACCACCGGTTCCACGAGACCATCTACCGGCTGGCGGGCTCACGCAAGATCCGCTGGCTGGTCAAGGCCACCCTGCCTTACTCCCCCCGCAAGTTCTTCGCCGCGGTGGAGGGCTGGCCCGAGGCCTCCGCCCACGACCACCGGGCCATCATCGAGCACCTGCGCGCCGGTGACGAAGAGGCGGCCAGAACCGCCATGGCACAACACATCCGGAATGCAGGCGCGCTGCTGGCCGACCACCTGGCCGCGCGCGGCACGCTGGGCTGACCGCTGCGGTCAGGCCGCGCCGGCGATCCGCAGGATCCGCCGGGCGCGTTCGACCACCGGCACGTCGATCATCTGACCGTCCAGGGCCACCGCCGAACCGTCCCCGGCTGCCGAGACCACCTTCTGCGCCCATTCCACCTCGGCGGCCGACGGCGCCGCCGCCGCGTGCACCGCGGCGACCTGGGCCGGATGGATGCACAGCTTCGCGCCCATACCGAGGCGGCGGGCATAGCCGAAATCGTCTGTCACCGAATCTGGTTCGGTGAAGGACCGGGTGACACCGTCGATCGGTGCCGCCAGCCCCGCCGCGGCCGAGGCCGCCACCAGCATCGAGCGGAACGTCAGCAGAGCCTCCCGGTCGTCGGGATCCACCCCGAGCTGGTTGGCCAGATCGATGCTCCCGAACGCCAGCCGCACCACGGCACCGACCGCACAGAGCGGGCCGAGGGCGGCCAGGGCTGCAGCGGTCTCGACCAGCGGCACCACGGGCGCGCCCGACGTCACCTCGGCCAGCCGCGCGAGGTGCTCGGGCCGCTCGGCCTTGGCCGGCATCGTCGCGGCGCCGAGTCGGCCGACCATCGCCAGATCCTGCTCATACCAACGGGTGTCGGCGGCATTGATACGTACCAGTGCGGCGTTGCCGTCGGCCAGCCACGACTCGACATGCCTGCGGGCGGCGTCCTTGTCGGACGGGGCCACCGCGTCCTCGAGGTCGAGGATCACCACATCGGGTTGTGCGGCCGCGGCCTTGGCGAAGCGCTCGGGGCGGCTACCCGGGACGAACAACAACGAGCGCGCGGCCCGCACCGTCTCGGCCGGCAGCACCGTCATCCGAAGGTCGCCCGCGCGGTGGCGTGCAGATTGCCTGCGCCCGACACCAGTGACAGCTCGGCCGCCGAGCCGTCGGCGTCGGGGGTGCCCTGGGCGCGGAACACGTCGCCGACGAAAACCGGCCGCATCAGCCTGAACTGGAACCCGGTCAGCGGGCGCTCACTGCGGGCCCGGGCCAGCTCGGACATGTACAGGGCCAACAGCGGACCGTGCACCACCAGCGCCGGGAAGCCCTCGACTCCGGTGGTGTAGGCCTCGTCGTAGTGGATGCGGTGGGCATTGGCGGTCAGCGCGCTGAAGCGGAACAGCAGCACCGGCCCCGTGGTGGGGCACGCTGACCACGGAGCATCCTGGGGTGCAAGGGGTTCGGTGACCCGCGTGAAGGAGGTGCTCGATTCGGCCTCGCTGCGGTACACCAGGTCGTGTTCCTCGGTCAGGCGGTGCTCGCCGTCCTGCTCGTAGCGGTAGCCCACGGTCACGAACAGCAGCTCACCGGTCTTGCCGTGTTTGACCTTGGTGGACAACACCTCTGCGTGCCGGGTCGCGGGACGGCCCAGGACGAGCGGGCTGTGCACGGTCAACCTCGCGCCGGCGAACATCCGGCGCCGGTGCGGGATCGGCGGCAGGAAGTGGCCGTCGCGTGGGTGGCCGTCGACGCCGAGCTCCGCGGTCGGCGGGAACTCGGTGAAGTAGACCCACTGCCACATGGTGGGCAGCTCGTCGCCCGGCTGCGGCACGACGTCGAGATCCAGGGTCGCCGCCAGCTCGGTGGCGCGCCGCGCATCCATCGCGTCGGTGGTGCTGACCGGCTGCGGATGCCAGTCGGCGACGAACCGTTCCAGGCCCGTGACAGACTCCGCTGTGGTCCCTTCGGTCATTGTCAGGCCTCCGATCGGTGTTGCGACGGCGTCGATCCCGTGACTTCTGACGGGCTGTAGCCGAGCTCGGTCAGGATAGCGTCGGTGTTCTGCCCCAGTGCGGGGACCGCGTCCATCCGGGGTTCGACACCCAGGTCGATGGGCGGAAGCAGCGCCTGCACTGGGCCGTTCTCGGTCTCCACCGTGCGCCAGCGGTCGCGTTCGGCCAGCACGGGATGCGCCAGGAACTCGCTGACGGTGTTCACCCCGGCGAACGCGATACGCGCCGCGCTCAGGCGGGCTTCGAGTTCTGCGGTGCTCAGTGCGGCAAAGGCCTTGGCGACCAGGTCGTTGACCTCGTCGCGGTGGGCCACCCGCAACGTGCTCGAGGCGAACCGCGGATCGGCGGCAGCCTCGGGACATTCGAGAACCTCGGTGCACAGGCGTGCCCACTCCGGTTCGTTCTGGATGGAGATCAGCACCGTGTGCCCGTCGCCGGCCTCGAAGGGTCCGTACGGCGCGATCGTTGCGTGCTGCGCCCCGAACCGGCCGGGCTGGCGACCGGCTCCCGCGGTGAAATGCATGGGCTGGCCGACCCATTCGGCCAGCGCCTCGAACAGGGACACCTCGATGGTGGCGCCCTCACCGGTGACCGCGCGCCGGTACAGCGCCGCCAGGATGCCGCTGAAGGCGTACATTCCGGCGGCGACGTCGGCGATCGACACCCCGACCTTGGCCACCTCGTCGGGAGTCCCGGTCAGCGACACCAGACCGGTCTCGCACTGGACCAGCAGGTCGTAGGCCTTGCGGTCGGCCCACGGCCCGGTGCTGCCCCAGCCGGTCACCGACACCACGATCTTGCCGGGGTCGCGCGCGCGGATGTCCTCCGCGGACAGTCCCAGCCGCGCCGCGGCGCCCGGCCCCAGGTTCTGCACGATGACGTCGGCACGCTCGGCCAGGTCATGCAGAACCTGGTGTCCGTGCGGCGATTTGACGTCGAGCGCAATCGACTCCTTGGACCGGTTGAGCCACACGAAGTAGCTCGACGAGCCGTTGACCGAGTCGTCGTAGGAGCGGGCGAAGTCCCCGGTTCCCGGCCGCTCGACCTTGATGACCCTGGCGCCGAGATCGGCGAGCTGGCGGGTGGCGAACGGCGCCGCGACGGCATGCTCGAGCGACAGTACCGTGATGCCTTGCAGTGGAAGCGGTCCCGCCGCGGCGGGGGAAGCCGGGATCACCGGTCGAGGCCGCCGCGCTTGACCAGCTGCTTGGCGATGACGCCGCGCTGGATCTCGTTGGTGCCCTCCCCGACGATCATCAGCGGCGCGTCGCGGAAGTACCGTTCGACGTCGTACTCGGTGGAGTATCCGTAGCCGCCGTGGACCCGGACCGCATCCAGCGCGATCTCCATCCCGACTTCGGACGCGAACAGCTTGGCCATCCCCGCCTCCATGTCGCAGCGGGCGCCGGAGTCGAATTTCTCTGCGGCACTGAGCAACAACGCGCGTGCGGCAGCCAGCTTGGTGCCCATGTCGGCCAGCATGTTGCCCACCGACTGGTGCTGCCAGATCGGTTTGCCGAAGCTCTCCCGGTCCTGGGCGTAGCGCAGGGCGTCCTCGAAGGCGGCCCGGGCCACCCCCGTGGCGCGCGCGGCCACCTGCAGCCGGCCGACCTCCAGCCCCTTCATCATCTGGGCGAAACCCTTGCCCTCCACGGTGCCGAGCAGCGCGTCGGCGGGCACCCGGCAGTCGGTGAAGTTCAGTTCACAGCTCTCCACACCCTTGTAGCCCAGCTTGGGCAGGTCCTTGGAGACGGTGAAACCGGGCACCTTCTCGACGAGCAGGATCGAGACGCCGCTGTGGGCGGGCTGGGCGTCGGGATCGGTCTTGCACATCAACGCGATCAGACCGGCCCGGCGGGCGTTGGTGATCCAGGTCTTGCTGCCGTTGATGACGTACCCGTCGCCGTCGCGGCGGGCGACGGTGCGCATGGCCTGCAGGTCGGATCCGCCGCTGGGTTCGGTCAGCGCCATGGTGGTGCGCAGTTCACCGGTGGCCATCCGCGGCAGGTACCGCTGCTTCTGCTCCTCGGTGCCGAACATCCCGATCAGCTTGGAGACCACGGTGTGCCCGCCCATCGCGCCGGCCAGGCTCATCCAGCCCCGGGCCAGTTCCTCGGTGACGGCCACGTAGCAGGGCATCGAGACCGCTCCGAAGCCGTACGGCTCGGGGATCGCGAGACCGAAGATCCCGATCTCCTTCATCGTCTCGATCAGTTCTTCGGGATAGGTGTTGGCGTGCTCGATGTCGCGTACCACCGGCTTGACCTGTTTCTCGACGAAGTCGCGCACCGTCTCGACGAGGGCCTTCTCTTCCTCCGACAGCACCATGCCGCCACCTCCTAGCTCAATAGAAAATATTCTATGGAGAGAACATGGGCGTGCGCAAGGCGTGCCCGTACCGGCCGGGCCGGCCATGTCGCGGTGGCGAGGTCAGTAGGTCAGGTCGAGCGCGGCGGCGACGATGCTGTCGGCGTCGATGCCGTGGTAGCGGTACACGTCCTGCAGCGACCCCGCCTGGCCGAACCGGCTCACCCCCAGGGCCGCGCCCCGGACCTGGTGGATCGAGGTCAGGAACGCCAGGGTGTGCGGATGACCGTCGAGCACCGTCACCATCGGGGCGGCCCGACCGGCGGGGAACACCTGGTCCAGGATCCAGCTGGGGCCTTCGCCGAGCCCGCGACGGGCCTGGAGCGCCTCGAAGAGCCGACCGGGGCTGGTCACGCACACCACGTCCGCGGCGATGCCCTGGTCGGCGAGGCGGTCTGCGGCGGCGAGGGTCTCGGTCATCATCGCGCCCATCCCGACCAACGTCACCGCCGGATCCCCGCCGCGGCGCAGCAGGTAGCCGCCGGCGACGGCCTGGCGGCGGCGACGTTCCCGCGCCGCCGGATCGGCGGGCACGGCCGCCAGCCGCTGGTCGACCGGCCGGGTGGACAACCTCAGGTACGACGAACCGCCGTCGGGACGCCCCAGCCGGGCCATGCAGGCCAGCAGTGTCCATTCCACGTCGATCGCGAACGCCGGCTCGTAGCTGACACAGCCGGGCTGCTCGAGACCGATCGATGGGGTCTTGATCGACTGGTGCGCACCGCCTTCGGCCGCCAGCGTCACCCCGGACGGGGTGCCCACCAGGATCGACTGACCTCCGGCGTAGATGCCGTAGGACCAGGGTTCCAGCGCGCGTTCGACGAACGGGTCGTAGAGCACCCCGATCGGCAGGAGCGGGCTGCCCCACCGGCTCCAGGTGGCGCCCAGCTCGCCGATCAGGCCCACCAGGTTGGTCTCGGCGATGCCGAGCTCGATGTGCTGTCCGGTGGGCCGCTCGCGCCAGTGCATGATCGTCTCGGCGTCGTCGTCGAACCAGTCCCGGCGCTCGGTCGGCGACCACACCCCCACCTTGTTCAGCCAGCCGGCCAGATTGGTCGTCGAGCTGACATCCGGGCTGACCGTCACCACCCGGCGGGCGGCGTCGGGAGCCTCGCGGCTCAGGTCCAGCAGGGTGCGGCCCAGCGCGGCCTGGGTGGTGGACGTCCCGCCCGGGGTGCGCCCGATGTCGGTGGGAATCGCCGCGGGCGCCGCCGTCGGCACGGCCGGCCGACGCAGCCGTTCCCGCGTCGCCGCGCACAGCGCACCGGCGTCGCTGTCGGGCGCGACACCGCGCCAGGGATCGTCGGGGTCCATGCCGAGTCCGGCGGCCAGCTCCTCGTACTGGGCCACGGTCAGCAGGGACGAGTGGTTCTGCGGATGCCCTTGTGTCGGAAGGCCGTAACCCTTGACGGTGTAGGCGATCAACACCGTGGGCCTGGTGTCGTCGATCTGCCCGAGCGCGTTGCACAGCAGGTCCAGATCGTGACCACCCAGATTACGGACGGCCGCCAGCAAGGTCTCGTCGTCGAGATCGGCGATGAGGTCGGCGACCTGTGCGCGGCCCGGCCCGTCCCCCGGCAACCGGGTGCGCAGTTCGGCGGCGTCGCACCGCAGCAACCGCTGGTACTCCGGGTTCGGCATGGCCACGATGCGCTCGCGCAGCGCCGGCCCGCCGGGACGGGCGAACAACGATTCCAGCAGCCGCCCGAACTTCAGCGTGATCACCTGCCAGCCGGCGGCGCCGAACATCCGCTCGAGCCGCTCGGCCGCGATGTGCGGCACCACCCGGTCCAGCGACTGACGATTCATGTCGACGATCCACACGATCTCGCCGAATTCAGCGACCGCCGGGTCCAGGATCGCCTCCCACACCGCGCCCTCGTCCAACTCGGCGTCGCCGACCAGCGAGTACTGCCGTCCCAGCGCGGCGCCGGCGGACCGGTCGGCATCGACCAGACCGCTGTCGGGACCGAAGTGGGCGTGCACATACCGGCGGGCCAGCGCGGCCCAGATCGGTGCGGTGGCCCCGATCCCCACCGAACCGGTCGAATAGTCGACGGGATCGGGGTCCTTGCTCCGGCTGGGATAGCTCTGCAGTCCGCCGAACTCGCGCAGGGTGGTCAGGTAGGTGGCGTCGAGTTCGCCGATCAGATAGTTGATCGCGTGCAGTACCGGTGACGCGTGCGGCTTGACCGCCACCCGGTCCCCCGACCGAAGGTGCGCGAACCACAGTGCGGTCATGATCGAGATCATCGATGCCGACGACGCCTGGTGCCCGCCGACTTTGAGCCCGGACGGGTTGGGGCGGACGCGGTTGGCGTGATGGACCATCGCCGTGGCCAACCACAGCACGTGGCGCTCGATCACCGCCAGCACCTCACCGCGGGCGGCCCCGGACTGCGGGATACTGACGGTCATCACGGACACCTCTCGCCGAGTGCAGATCGACCACCGATCCCACGCCTTGTCGGCGATCTGCGCAACCTTCAGCGCAGCGCGTGGGCATAATGCGCAGATGCACTATCTCTTCCGACTCCGACGGCGGGCACTTTGACCAGCCCGGCCGGCGGCAAGCCCGTCGACGCGATCGACGCCCGCATCCTGACCGCGCTCAACGAGGACCCCCGCGCGGCGGCCATGGCGATCGCAGACCGCACGGGCCTGTCCCGCAACACCGTGCAGGCGCGACTGGCCAAGCTGGAGTCCAGTGGCTGCCTGCGCCCTTTCGAGAGACGCATTTCACCTGCGGCCCTTGGCTATCCGCTCACGGCGTTCATCCTGACCACCGTCGTGCAGCGCAAGCTCGAGTACGTGGCGGGCGAACTCGCCGCCATCCCGGAGGTGCTGGAGGTGCTCGGGCTCAGCGGTTCGATCGACCTGCAGATCCACGTCGTCGCACGGGATGCCGACGACCTCTACCGGATCGCCGGCCAGATCCTCGACATCGACGGGGTGGAGCAGACCACCACCGCGCTGACCATGCGTCAACTGGTGGAGTTCCGGGTCACCCCGCTGTTGGAACGCCGCTTGTGACTAGCTTTCCTCCGCCAGGCGGGTCTTCAGCGCGTCGAACTCGTCCTTGATGCCGGTGGGCAGCTTCTCGCCGACGAACTCGAACCACTCCTCGATCAGCGGCACCTCGTCGCGCCACTCGTCGACCTTCACGGCCAGCGCCTCGTCGACGTCGGCCGCATCCACGTCCAGCCCCTCCAGGTCGAGGTCCTGAGCGGTCGGCACGATGCCGATCGGGGTGCTCTTGCCGTCGGCCTTGTGCTCGATGCGCTCGACGGCCCACTTGAGGACGCGGCTGTTCTCGCCGAAGCCGGGCCACAGGAAGCGGCCGTCGTCGCCGCGGCGGAACCAGTTGACGAAGAACACCTTCGGCAGCTTGGACTCATCGGCGTTCTTGCCGATGTTGATCCAGTGCGCGAAGTAGTCGCCGACGTTGTAGCCGAGGAACGGCAGCATCGCCATCGGGTCGCGGCGCACGGTGCCGACCTTGCCCTCGGCGGCGGCGGTCTGCTCGGAGCCGAGCGTGGCGCCGATGAACACGCCGTGCTGCCAGTCGCGGGCCTCGGTGATCAGGGGGACGGTCGTCTTGCGGCGGCCGCCGAACAGGATCGCCGAGATCGGCACGCCCTGCGGGTCGTCCCACTCCGGGGCCAGCGTCGGGCACTGCGAGATCGGGGTGCAGTAACGCGAGTTCGGGTGGGCGGCCTTGTTCTCCGACTCGGGGGTCCAGTCGTGGCCCTTCCAGTCGATGAGGTGGTCGGGGTCGCCTTCCAGGCCCTCCCACCACACGTCGCCGTCGTCGGTCTTGGCGACGTTGGTGAAGACGGTGTTGCCTGCGGCGATGGTCTTCATCGCGTTCGGGTTGGAGTCCCAGTTGGTGCCGGGCGCCACGCCGAAGAAACCGAACTCGGGGTTGGTGGCGTAGAGACGGCCGTCCTTGCCGAAGCGCATCCACGCGATGTCGTCGCCGACGGTCTCGGCGCGCCAGCCCGGGATGGTGGGCTGCAGCATCGCGAGGTTGGTCTTGCCGCACGCCGACGGGAACGCCGCGGCGATGTAGTACGCCTTGTTCTCCGGGCTGATCAGCTTCAGGATCAGCATGTGCTCGGCGAGCCAGCCCTCGTCGTGGGCCATCGCCGACGCGATGCGCAGCGAGTAGCACTTCTTGCCCAGCAACGCGTTGCCGCCGTAGCCCGAACCGAAGCTCCAGATCTCGCGGGTCTCCGGGAAGTGGGTGATGTACTTGGTGTCGTTGCAGGGCCACGGCACGTCGGCTTGGCCCTCCTCCAGCGGCGCGCCGATCGAGTGCAGCGCCTTGACGAAGAAGCCGTCGTCGCCGATCTTGTCCAGCGCCGCCGACCCCATCCGGGTCATCGTGCGCATCGACACCACGACGTACTCCGAGTCGGTGATCTCCACACCCAGCTTGGGGTCCTCGGCGTCGAGCGGGCCCATGCAGAACGGCACCACCCACAGCGTGCGCCCGCGCATGCAGCCGCGGTACAGGCCGGTCATGATGCCGCGCATCTCGGCCGGGTCCATCCAGTTGTTGGTGGGGCCGGCGTTGATCTCGCGCTCGGAGCAGATGAACGTGCGGGACTCGACGCGAGCGACGTCGGACGGATCCGACAGCGCCAGGTACGAGTTCGGCTGCTTGTCGGGGTTCAGCTTCTGGAAGGTGCCCGCCTCGACGAGGTGTGCGCAGAGGCGGTCGTACTCCTCCTGGGAGCCGTCGGCCCACGCCACCCGGTCGGGCTGGGTCAGCTCGGCGACCTCGCGAACCCATTCGAGCAGACCCTGGTGCTTGGTCGGTGCGGTGTCGAGCCCGGGAATGGTCGCTGAGGTCATGCTGTGTCGTCTCCCTGCATCTCGCGATGGCCTGCGCTGACGCAGGCGCCGGAATCCGAATAAGCTTCGGATTCCCTGGTCACTGTGTACTGAGGTTAACGCGGGTGACATACCCGCGGGAATCCAGGACTATGTCCGATCACTCACAGGAACGATTCAGATGACTCTCACCGCGCGGTCTACCGACGGGTAACCAGCAATCCTGCCCGATCGGGCGCGATTGCGCACGGGAGAGCGCCCGAATCTCGGTCTCCACCTCCGCGATCCGTCGGCCGATCGAGGTCTCGAGGGTCAGCATCCGCGCCGCCACCCGCTCCTCGGCCGCGGCGCGCACCGCGGCGGCCGCATCGAGCGACCACCTCTCCAGGACCGCCCGTTCGTGCAGCAGCGCCCTGGCCCGCACCACCCATGCCGCGGTGGCGATTCCGAGGGCCACGCCGACGGCCGCCCCGGCGGTCGCGAGTCCGGGGGCCAGGCCGGACAGCAGCCGGGTGACCACCATCGCGACCCCGACGCCGAAGCCGGCACCGAGCACCGTCATCAGCCGGGTCTCCAGCCGCCGGGCGCGCAGCGGCGGATCCGGCACGCCGACCGGCTCCGGAACGGGCCGCCCCGGCATGTCGGATCCGGTGCGGCCGGTGACCGCGCGGGTGTGCGCGTCGACGTCCTCGTCGACGCGGGCCAGCACCTCGGCAGCGTGGCGGCGGGCCCGGTCGGCGAACCCGGGCACATCCCGCCGGCCCGCGGCGGCTGCGTCGTCGAGCAGATCGGCGCGCAGCCGGGCGCATCGTCGCCGGACGGCGTGGGTGACCGCGAGCCGGGCCTGCGCGACATCCGACCTCAGCTCGAGCGCGGCCGCCCTGCGGTCCCGCGCCAGTTGCTCGCGCTCGCTGCGCAGCGCCCGTTCCCGGGCCTCGGCGGCGCGCTGCGCGTTCCGCCCTGCCAGGGCGGGGTCGGCGAGCTGACTGCGGAGCAGCGCGACGAGTTCGTCCATCACCGGCTCGCCGAGGCGCGGGGCCGCAGCCGCGCCGACCCACGGGACCCGGCCGAATCGCGGCGCACGGGCGGCCAGCCGCTCGCGGTCGGCCTCCAGCACCCGGCCCCAGTCCCGGTGGTCGTCCACCTTGGCGACCACCGCGACCACCACGTCGGTGGACCAGGTCGCTGAATCGACTGTTGCACAATCGGATTCGGTTACCGGCGCCACCGCGGAGACGACGAACACCACCAGCGCCGGGGGCCCGGCGTCCCCGGCCTCGACGAACCGCTGGTCCGGCATCCGGCGGCGCAGCTCGGCCGTCATCGCGGTGACGCCGGCCCGCGGCGGGCCGACCACCAGCACGACGTCTGCCGCGGTCACCGCGTCCGGTCCAGCAGCCGCAGCGAGCCGCGCGCGATCGCGCACGCGCAGCGGCGGTGGGCTTCGGTGACCGGCCCGCCGGCGTAGCGCTGCCAGTGCACCGCCCGCCGTTCGTGCGCGTCGGGGTCATCCCCGCGATCGACCCGCATCCCGGTGGCCTCCATCGCGTCCACCGCGGCGGCCATCACCGCGATCACGGCCTCGTCGCCGGCCAGGAATGCCGCCAGCGCGTCGTCGCGGGTCTCGGCGGCGTGGCGGTGCAGGTCGTCGACGGCGACGCACACCCGGCGATAGGCGACCTCGGCGGCCAGCGCGGTGACCTGCGCGACGACGCGGTCGACCTGGCTGAGTTCTCGCAGCGTCCGGTTCACCGCGGCCGCGTCGGCGCCGTCGGCGCACGCCAGCACCGCGTGCGCGATGCCGAACCGGTCGAACCGGGCGAGCAGCCGGTCGCGGACCGGAGCCGGCACCGGATGCCCGGACCGGACGAACGCGTCGGTGGAGCTCAGGTCCGCCGGGGCGCCGGCCAGCGTCTGCAGCGCCGCGACGTCCTGCGCGTCGACGCCGGGGCAGGCCAGCAGCGCGATCATCGGCACCACCGGCAGCCCGGTGGCCGCGGCGATCCGGGCGGCGTCGGCCGCCGCCGCGGCGAGCGGCCCGCCGGGCACCCGGCCGGCCAGATCCGCCTTGTTCAGCACGATCACCGCAGGCCAGGGCGCCTCCAGCAGGGCCAGGTCCTCCGGTTTGAGCGCCTCGGCGACGACTACCACCTGCGCGTCGGCGGCAGCGTCACCGGGCACCACCGGCACCCCGGCGGCGGCCAGCGCGCGGGCCACCGCGCCGCGGCCCACCCCCATCCGCCCGCGGACGGTTACCCTGGTCGGGGCGCGCAGGCGCGTCAGAACCGCGCGCGGGCGCGGGTCGCGCGTGCGCGCGGCGAAGTCAGCCAAGACGTCGGCGAAGATGGGCCTGCCCCCCGTGTCCGGGACCGGGCCCCACGCCCGCCCCCACCCATCGTGACACCCGTCACGAACCGTTCCGGACACGAATTTCCGGCACCTCCGGAGAGGGTGGACGCCCAGTACAGGTGCCAGGCAACTGTTGGGTATCAATCTGTAACACGATGCGGAGAGCACGGTCTCGATGAGCGACTATGGACGGATGCACACACCGGAGTCTGGGGTCGCCACCCCGGTGGCGCCCGACTCCGAGGAGCACCCCCATTTCCACCGCCGGGTGACCAGTTTCCGCGCCCGCCGCTCGACGATCTCGGACAACCAGCAGGCCGTCTGGGACCGGCTGTGGCCGCGGCTCGGGCGTCAGGCCCGTGACGGCGACGCCCCCGCGGGCCGGCTCGACATCACGCCGGCGGGCCGGCTCGACATCACGCCGGCGGGCCGGCTCGACATCACGCCGGCGGGCCGGCTCGACATCGCGGAGTGGTTCGGCCGTACGGCGCCGGTGGTGCTGGAGATCGGCTGCGGCACCGGCACCTCCACGCTGGCCATGGCCCGCGACGAACCCGACGTCGACGTGATCGCCGTGGAGGTCTACCGGCGCGGGCTGGCGCAGCTGCTCGCCGCGATCGACCGCGCGTCCGACACCGACCCGGTCACCAACATCCGGCTGATCCGCGGTGACGGCGTGGACGTGCTCACCCACATGCTCGGCCCCGGCTCGCTCACGGGTGTGCGGGTGTTCTTCCCTGACCCGTGGCCCAAGGCCCGCCACCACAAGCGCCGGCTGCTGCAGCCCGACGTGGTCGCGCTGATCGCCGACCGGCTGCGCCCGGGCGGGATCCTGCACGCGGCCACCGACCACATGGGGTACGCCGAGCACATCGCCGAGGTCGGCGACGCCGAACCACGGCTGCGGCGGGTCGACCCGGCCGCCGGCGGGCTCCCCATCTCGGCGGCCCGGCCCGTGACGAAGTACGAGCGCAAGGCGCTGGCCGGTCCCACCGTCGCCGAACTGCTCTGGGAGAGAACGCCGTGAGCCTGACCGACGACATCCCGACACCCGGCGTGGAGAGCTCCGGCGCTCCGGTCACGCCGGCCACCCTGGGCGCGGACACCGCACCCGCGGCGCGCGTGCTGCTGGTCTGGGACGCCCCCAACCTGGACATGGGGCTCGGCGCCATCCTCGGTGGTCGCCCGACCGCGGCGCACCGGCCGCGCTTCGACGCGCTGGGACGCTGGCTGCTGGCCCGCACCGCCGACCTGTCGGCCACGCACGCCGACTCCGGTCGGCAGGTGGCGCTGGAGCCCGAGGCCACCGTCTTCACCAACATCGCCCCCGGCAGCGCCGACGTCGTGCGGCCCTGGGTGGAGGCCCTGCGCAACGTCGGCTTCGCGGTGTTCGCCAAGCCGAAGATCGACGAGGACAGCGACGTCGACAGCGACATGCTGGCCCACATCGCGCTGCGCAACAGCGAGGGACTGGCCGGGCTGATCGTGGCGTCGGCCGACGGTCAGGCGTTCAAACTTCCGCTGGAAGACATCGCGAGAAGCGGCGTCGAGGTCCAGGTGCTCGGATTTCGCGAACATGCCAGTTGGGCGTTAGCGTCGGATACCTTGGAGTTCGTCGACCTGGAAGACATCCCCGGTGTCTTCCGGGAGCCGTTACCGCGGATCGGACTTGACTCGCTACCCGAGCAGGGCGCCTGGCTGCAGCCGTTCCGGCCGCTGTCGTCGCTACTGACCTCGCGCGTCTAGACAACTACAAAGCCCGGGGGCCGGCCGTGTAGAGGCCGGCGAAGAAGTCCAGAGTTCGGTGACCGATAGGAGCATTACGTGTTCGCCTGGTGGGGTCGAACGGTGTACCAGTACCGATACATAGTGATCGGTGTCATGGTCGCACTGTGCCTGGGCGGCGGCGTCTACGGCATGAGCCTGGGACAGCACGTCACCCAGAGCGGTTTCTACGACGAGGGCAGCGAGTCCGTGCACGCGTCGATCGTCGCCGATCAGGCCTACGGCCGTGACCGGACCAGCCACGTGGTCGCGATCCTCACGCCGCCGGACGGCAAGAAGGTCGACGACCCGGCCTGGATGGAGAAGACCACCGACGAGCTGAACGACCTGGTCGCCGAGCACGAGGACCAGATGGTCGGCTGGGTCGGCTGGCTGCGCGCCCCGACCAGCGAGGACCCCACGGTCCAGCAGATGAAGACCGAGGACGGGTCGAAGACGTTCGTCAGCATCCCGCTCAAGGGCGACGACGACGACACCATCCTGAAGAACTACCAGACCATCGAACCCGACCTGCTGAAGGTCAACGACGGCGACATCAAGCTCGGCGGGCTCAATCCGCTGGCCAGTGAGTTGACGGGCACCATCGGCGAAGACCAGAAGCGCGCCGAGGTGGCCGCCATCCCGCTGGTCTGCGTCGTGCTGTTCTTCGTGTTCGGTGGCGTGATCGCGGCGGCGCTGCCCGGCATCATCGGCGGCCTGACCATCGCGGGCGCCCTGGGCATCATGCGGGTCTTCGCCGAGTTCATGCCCGTGCACTTCTTCGCCCAGCCGGTGGTGACGCTGATGGGCCTCGGCATCGCGATCGACTACGGCCTGTTCATGGTGAGCCGGTTCCGTGAGGAGATGGCCGAGGGTTACGACACCCAGGCCGCGGTGCGGCGCACCGTGATGACCTCCGGGCGCACCGTGATGTTCTCCGCGGTCATCCTGGTGGCGTCCTCGGTCCCGCTGCTGCTGTTCCCGCAGGGCTTCCTGAAGTCGATCACCTACGCGATCATCGCGTCGGTCATGCTGGCGGCGATCCTGTCGGTCACCGTGCTGCCCGCCGCGCTGGCCATCCTCGGCCCCCGGGTCGACGCGCTCGGCGTGCGCTGGCTGCTGAAGTTCATCCAGAACGACGTGTCCTCCGATCCGGCCAACACCCGCACCAACACGCTGGCGATCGCGTCGGTCCCGACGGGCCTGCTGCTCCCGCCGGTCGGTATCGCGCTGGGCCACCTCGCCCGCAAGCGCATCCGGCAGACCGGTGAGCAGGGCCTGCCGCTGACCGTGATCGGCCTGGTGCTCGGCTACGTCGGCACGCTCGGCGGCCTGGCCTACCTCGTCATCAGCAACAAGGACTCCCTGGGCGGGGGCCTGTACTGGGTGCTGCTCGGCGTGGTCATCTTCGTCGCGGTCATCGCGGGCGGGCTGGCGCTGGCGCGCTACGTCCCGCTGGCCCGCCGCCCCATCGAGTGGTGGGTCGAGTGGCTCGCCGAGAAGACCCAGAAGACCAAGACGCGCGCCGAGGTCGAGAAGGGCTTCTGGGGCAAGCTCGTCAACGTCGTGATGAAGCGGCCGATCGCGTTCGCCGCGCCCATCCTGATCATGATGATCCTGTTGGTGATCCCGCTCGGCCAGTTGGCCCTCGGCGGCATCAGCGAGAAGTACCTGCCGCCGGACAACTCGGTCCGGCTGGCCCAGGAGGAGTTCGACCGGACCTTCCCGAGCTTCCGCACCGAGCCGATCACCCTGGTCATCCAGAACACCGACGGCCAGCCGGTCACCGACCAGCAGGTCGCCGAGATCCGTAACAAGGCGATGTCGGTCACCGGGTTCATCGAGCCCGACGACGACCCGTCGAAGATGTGGCAGCCTCGCGGCGGCACCAACGAGGACGACTCCGTCCGGGTGATCCAGAACGGGCTGATCGACCGCAACGACGCGTCGGAGAAGATCGACGAGCTCCGCTCCATCCAGCCTCCACGAGGCCTGGAGATCTCCGTGGGCGGCACCCCCGCGCTCGAGCAGGACAGCATCCACAGCCTGTTCGACAAGCTGCCGCTGATGGTGGTGGTGCTGATCGTCACGACTACGATCCTGATGTTCCTGGCGTTCGGGTCCATCGTGCTGCCGATCAAGGCCGCGCTGATGAGCGCGCTGACGCTGGGATCGACGATGGGCATCCTGACCTGGATGTTCGTCGACGGCCACGGGTCGGGGCTGATGAACTACACGCCGCAGCCGCTGATGGCGCCGATGATCGGCCTGATCATCGCGGTGATCTGGGGTCTGTCCACCGACTACGAGGTGTTCCTGGTCTCCCGCATGGTGGAGGCCCGCGAACGCGGGATGTCCACCACCGAGGCGATCCGGATCGGCACCGCCACGACCGGTCGGCTCATCACCGGCGCCGCGCTGGTGCTCGCGGTGGTCGCAGGCGCGTTCGTGTTCTCCGACCTGGTGATGATGAAGTACCTGGCGTTCGGTCTGCTGATCGCGCTGCTGCTGGACGCGACGATCATCCGGATGTTCCTGGTGCCCGCGATCATGAAGCTGCTCGGCGACGATTGCTGGTGGGCCCCGCGCTGGATGAAACGGGTCCAGGAGCGGCTCGGCCTCGGCGAGACCGAGCTGCCCGACGAGCGCAAGCGCCCGATGGTGCGGGAGAACGCGCCGCCGGCGGAGGCTCTGGTGGGCGCGGGCGGTCCGCCCGTCCCCGCGCCGTCGCGGCCGCTGCCGCCGCACGATCCGACCCATCCCGGGCCGGCCGCGCGCGCCGGGGGCCACGACACGGATCCCGGCCCCGCCGCGCACCGGCGAGCCGTCGGCCGCGGGCACCTCGCGGATCCCCGGTACCCCGCCCCGCCCGCCGGTGCCGCCGCAGCCGCAGCCCGAACCGGAGCCGGAGGCACCGACCACCCGGTTCAGCGTCGCGAAGAACGCGGTGCGCAACGCGGTCAGCAACGCCACCTCCGCCGCCCAGCGGGCCACCGACAAGTCCGCTCCCCCGCAGGCTCAGCCGCGCGAGGACCGCGAGATCGAGTCGTGGCTCGGTGACCTGCGCGGCGCGGGCGCCTCCGGTGCGGGCACCCCGCCCGCGCAGCCGATGCGCCCGTCGGCCGAACCCACCCGGGCCATGCCCGACACGGGTGCCGGCGGCAACGAGCCGACCACGGCGATCCCGACGGGTCAGGCCACGCCGCAGGACGACGACGCCGACGAGACCAGCACCCGGGCCATCCCGACCCCACGGCAGACCGACGCCGACGCCGCGACGGAGAAGCTGAACACGCGGCCCGACGAGGAGCAGAAGCGCCGAGGGGGCGGAAACGGGGTCAGCGCGCAGGACCTGCTGCGCCGCGAAGGCCGGCTCTGACCGGTCGGCGGTAGCCCGCTACCGGGGCGTCTCGGTCTCGATGTCGTCGGGTTCGGCGTGCACCCTTGGGGCGTCTTCGGCCTCCATCGCCTCCTCCTCGGCGGCGGGGTCGTCGGCGAGGAGCACCCGCATCGCGCTGTTGATGAACGCCAGCACCGGTACCGCGAGCAGCGCGCCGACGATGCCGGCGAGCACAGCGCCGCCGGCGATCACCAGCACGATGGCCAGCGGGTGGATCGCCACCGCGCGACCCATCACCAGCGGTTGCAGCACGTGCCCCTCCAGCTGCTGCACCGCGATGATCAGGCCGAGCGTGATCAGCCCGTAGATCCACCCCTTCGCGATGAGCGCGACGATGACCGCGAGGAAGCCGGTCAGCACCGCGCCGACCAGCGGGATGAACGCGCCGAGGAACACCAGCGACGCGAGCGGCAACGCCAACGGGATGCCCATCACCGCCAGCCCGACGCCGATGCCCGTGGCGTCGACGAGCGCGACCAGGAAGGTCGCCCGCACGTACCCGATCAGCGAGCGGAAGCCCGCGCGGCCGGCGTCGCGCACCCGGCCCCGCACGTCGGCCGGGAACACCTGGGTGACGAACGCGAAGATGTTGCGGCCACCGTGCAGCAGGAAGATCAGTGTGAACAGCACCAGCAGCGCGCCGGTGACGATCTCGGTCAGCGTGCCCGCGGTCGACAACGCCCCGCTGGTCACCTTCTCCTGGTTGCTGCGCAGCGCCTCGATCGCCGCGTCGCGGGCCTGGTTGATCTGGGTCGGGCTGACGTCGAGCGGTCCGTCGGTCAGCCACCGCCCCAGCCCCTCGATGCTGGTCGACACCTGGGTCACCAGGTCCGGTGCGCCCTCGATGAACTGGTTGACCACGAACGCGAGCAGCCCGCCGAACAACGCGATGCCCGACAGCAGCACCAGTGCCACCGCCCCGCCCCTTGGCGCGCCGCGGCGGTCGAGGAAGTCGACGGCCGGCATCAGCAGCGCGGCCAGGATGGTCGCCAGCGCGACGGGCACGAACAGGATCTCCAGTCGCAGCACCAGCCACAGCAGCGCGACGACGGCGCCGAAGATCAGCAGCAGCCGCCACGACCAGGCCGCCGCCTTGCGCACCAGCGGGCTCACCGACGCGTCGGCGAAAGTGTCCAGAGACGGTGGACCTGACATTCCGGTAGCGTAACGGCCTCGCCTGGCGGTGCCCTGGATCTGCGATTTAGGGCTGTCGTCGGCTTACCCTGGACCGCGTGTCTCACGACGCGCCCGCGAGCGGCACACAGACCGGCCCTGCCGGCCCGGGCCGGACGCGCGGCAAGTACTGGTGGGTGCGCTGGGCACTGATCGTGCTCGCCGTCGTGGTGCTGGCCGTGGAGCTGGCACTGGTGCGCGACCAGCTGGCCAAGGCGTGGGAGAGCCTGCTGTCGGCAAACTGGTGGTGGGTGCTGGCCGCCGCCGCGGCGGCGATGGCCTCCATGCACAGCTTCGCCCAGATTCAGCGCACGCTGCTGCGGTCGGCCGGGGTGCGGGTGCATCAGTGGCGGTCCGAGGCGGCGTTCTACGCGGGCAACGCGTTGTCGACCACGCTGCCCGGCGGCCCGGTGCTGTCGGCGACGTTCATCTACCGGCAGCAGCGACTGTGGGGCGCGTCCCCGCTGGTCGCGTCGTGGCAGCTGGTGATGTCCGGGGTCCTGCAGGTGATCGGGCTGGCGCTGCTCGGCCTCGGCGGCGCGTTCCTGCTCGGCGCCAGCGAGAACCCGCTGTCGCTGATCTTCTCCCTCGGCGGGTTCCTGGCGCTGATCCTGCTGGCGCAGGCCGTGGCGAGCCGGCCGGAGCTGCTCGACGGGCTCGGGGCGCGGGTGCTGGCCTGGACCAACTCGGTGCGCGGCAAACCCACCGACACCGGCCTGGCCAAGTGGCGCGAGATCCTGGCCCAGCTCGCGGCGGTGCACCTGGGCCGGCGCGATCTCAGCGAGGCGTTCGGCTGGTCGCTGTTCAACTGGGTCGCCGACGTCGCCTGCCTGCTGTTCGCCTGCTACGCCACCGGCGGGCACCCGTCCCTGGCCGGGGTCACCGTCGCCTACGCCGCGGCCCGCGCGGTCGGATCCATCCCGCTGATGCCGGGCGGTCTGCTCGTCGTCGAGGCGGTGCTGGTGCCCGGCCTGGTGTCGAGCGGGATGTCGCTGGCCTCGGCGATCTCGGCGATGCTGGTCTACCGGCTGATCAGCTGGATTTTCATCTCCGCCATCGGCTGGGTGGTGTTCTTCTGCATGTTCCGCACCGAGAGCGCGCTCGACCCGGATTCCACCGGCGATGCCCCCGAGGAGGCACTGCAGCCACCACAGTTCAGTCCCGACCCCGAGGCCTTCCACCCGCCGGATGAGAAATCCGGTGCCCCGCCGGACGATTCGGCCCATCCACGAAAGTAGTTGTGCCACATGAAGGTACATGCTCTGCTCGCCGCCACGGCGGTATCGCTGGTCGCTGCCGGCTGTACGTCGTCGCCGGAGACCACCCCGGCGGCCACCAGCGTGGCACCGGCGGCGGACGCCCCGGCTCCCCCGTCCGCGGTGCCGCCGCCGGGACCGTCGATGGCCACCCCGGTGGTGGGCCGGGTGCTGGCCGCACCCATCCCGGTGCCGGCCAGCGACGGCAAGACCCACCTGGCCTACGAGTTGCAGCTGACCAACACCCTGGCCCAGGACGTCACGCTGACCTCGGTCGCCGTCCGCGCCGGGGACCGCACGCTGCTGCAGTTGCCCGGCGACCGCCTGGCCTACTGGACCCGTGTCCTCGGAAACCCCGACCCGGCAACGGTCATCGGCCCCGCCCAGACCGCGACCGTGATTCTGGATGTCGAGCTGTCACCGGACGAGGCGGTACCCGATCAGTTGATCCACGCCGTCGGCATCACCGTGCCCGAGCCGATGCTGCCGCTGTTCCCGGCGGCGATGACCGCCGACATCGCTCCCGTGGCTGTGCAGACCCGCAAGCCGGTGGCCATCTCCCCACCACTGGCCGGGCCGAACTGGCTGGACGGCAACAGCTGCTGCGACATGACAGCGCACCGGGCGGCGCTCAACCCGATCAACGGGGAGATCTGGGCCGCGGAGCGTTTCGGGATCGACTACCTGCAGCTCGGTCCGGACGGCCGGTTGTTCACCGGGGCCAAGGACAACGTCGAGAGCTACCCGTTCTACGGTAGCGAGATCCTGGCCGTCGGCGACGGTCCGGTGGTGGACGTCCAGGACGGGCTGCCCGAGCAGATCCCCGGCGTCACACCGACGGGGCTGGCCCTGAACGAGTACGGCGGCAACTACGTCGTCCAGGATCTCGGCGGCGGCAACTATGCGTTCTACGCGCACATGCAGACCGGCTCGGTGAAGGTGAAGGCGGGTGAACAGCTCACCGCCCGGCAGGTGATCGGCTCGCTGGGCAACAGCGGCAACAGCGATGCGCCGCACCTGCATTTCCACGTGATGGACTCACCCCACCCGCTGCGCGCCAACGGGCTGCCGTTCGTGTTCACCGAGTACTCACTGGATTCTCGGGTAACCGCGGACGTCGTCGAGGGCCTGCTGGCCGGTGACGCGGCGAAGCTTGAGCCGGGCTTCGCACCGCGTGACGAAAAGGGCACCAGCCCACTGGTTTACGATGTGATGACCTATGCCGAACGATGATCTCCCCGACCGCGCGCTGGTACTGAAGGCGCTCGCCACCGATCTCGTGTGCGTCGTGCTGTTCTGCACGATCGGACGGCGCAGCCACGCCGAGGGGCTGACGCTGAGCGGTATCGCGGAGACCGCATGGCCGTTCCTCACCGGCACCGCTGCCGGGTGGGTGCTGGCCCGCGCATGGCAGCGGCCCGCGTCGTTGGCCCCCACCGGGCTGGTGGTGTGGGCGGCCACGGTCGTCGTCGGGATGCTGCTGCGCAAGGTGACCGGGCAGGGCACCGCCGTGAGCTTCATCGTGGTCGCGTCGTTGACCACCGCGGTGCTGCTTCTCGGGTGGCGGGCCGCGGCCCGAGTGCTGGCCCGGCGCTCGTCAGTCTGAATTGACCGACGGCTCGACGCTGTTCGACACCGTCAGGGTGGCGCGCAGACCGCCGAGCGGGCTGTCGGACAACGCGATGGTGCCGCCGTGCAGCGCGGCCTGCTGAGCCACCAGCGCCAGCCCGAGACCCGAGCCGCCGGGTGCGGCGTTGCTGCCGCGGGCGAACCTGCCCAGCACCGCCTCGTGTTCGCCGGCGGGCAGCCCGCGGCCGTTGTCGTCGACGACGATCGTGACCACGTCGGCGTCCCGGTGCGCGGCGAGCACGATGCGGGTGGCCTGCCCGTGGTTGACGGCGTTGCGGACCAGGTTGTCCACGGCCAGCCGGAGGCCGCCGGGCCATCCGATCACGGTGCCGAGGTCGTCGGCGGCGTCGATCTCGATCTCGATGTCGCGTCCGACCCGGATGTTCTCCCGGCCGACCCGGTCGAGCAGGTCGGTCACGTCGATCACCTCTCGGTCGGAGGCCTGTGCCAGCTGCCCTGAGGCGAGCTGGCCCAGCGCGGTGATGATGCCCTCGACCCTGCGCTGGGCCCGGGACAGGTCGGCGACCACTTCGTCGCGTTCCTCCTCGGGCAGGTTGTGAATGCGCAGGGTGTCGAGGTCGGCGCGCATCGCGGTCAGCGGGGTCCGCAGCTCGTGGGCGGCGTTGGCGGCGAAGTCCTGGGCGGCCTGCAGCGAGTTGGTGGTCTCGCGCTGCGCGGCGGCCAGCCGGTCGAGCATCGCGCCCATCGCTTCGGACAGGTCCTCGGCCTCGCGCACGCCGCGCACCGCCGGGATCTGCGTGGTGCCGTGGTCGAGCCGTTTGGTGTGCTCGGTGAGTTTGCGCAGCGGCCTGATCGCGGGGCCGGCCAGCAGCCAGCCCAGCACACCGGCGAGCAGCACGGTGACCGCGCCGACGCCGATGTAGAACGGGATCCTGGCCCGGCTCAACAGGATGCTGTCGGCGCGGATGCCGATCGACATCAGCACCCCGCCCTCCTGCTCCACCGGAATGGTGCGCACCCGGTAGTCGACACCGTTGACGGCGACGGTGTCGGTGCCCGGGGCCAGCGCGGGCAGCTGAAGGCCGCGTTGGTAGACGACCTGGCCGGACGACCGCGACCGCCCCGTCTGCAGTACGCCACGGCGCGGGTCGGACAGCTGATCGGGGAAGACGCTGGCGTCGACGATCGCGTCCAGCCTGCGGTCCAGCTGCGCCTCGTCGTTGCTGGCCAGCACCAGCGAGGTCAAGATGGTGAACGCGGCGACGACGGCCGCCGCGGCCGCGGCCGCGGCGATGGCCACCCTGGTGCGCAGGGAGGCCGACCGGAGGAATCTCGGAAGGGTGAGCAGCCTCAAGCCTCTTCCCGCAGCACGTAGCCGATGCCGCGGACCGTGTGGATGATCCGCGGCAGACCGTCGCGCTCCAGTTTGCGCCGCAGGTAGGACACGAACACGTCGGCGACGTTGGTGTCGACGTCGAAGTCGTAGCCCCAGACCAGCTCGAGCAGCCGCTGCCGGGTCAGCACCACGCCGGCGTTCTCGGCCAGCGCGGCCAGCAGGTCGAACTCCCGCTTGGTCAGCTCCACCCGCTCGCCGGCCACGAACACCAGCCGGCGGGAGGTGTCGATGGTCAGCGAACCCACCGTCATCGTGTCCGAGGCGGGATCGGAGTGGTGTGCGCGACGCAGCAGCGCGTGCAGCCGGGCGACCAGCTCGCCGAGGTCGAACGGTTTGGTCAGGTAGTCGTCGGCGCCGGCCTCGAGTCCGGCGATGCGGTCGTTGACGGTGTCGCGGGCCGACAGCACACAGATCGGGATGTCGTTACCGAGCGCCCGCAGCGCGGTCACCACCGCGACACCGTCGAGCTCGGGCATCTGCACGTCCAGCACCAGCGCGTCGTGCGATTCGCTGGACAGCAGTCGCAGCGCTTCCTTGCCCGTCGCGGCGACCCGGACGTCGAACCCCGAGTGCCGCAGGCCGCGGGCCACCGAGGTTCGTACGTCCGGGTCGTCGTCGACCATCAACACCGTCCGGCCCGCGCCGTCCTGGGCGGTCGGCTCCCCCCCACGCGCGGGCGGAGCATCCACCCTGTCTCGCACCGGCGTTACGGGAAGGTCGGTCCGTCGGGATCCTCCGGCGTGAACCCGCAGCGGTGCTTGATGTCGGCCAGCGGCTGGCGGACTGCGCGCAACTCGTCGTTCACCTGCGGGTTGGCGGCCAGGTAATCGGCGATCTCGGTGCGGATCTGCTCGTGCGGCTTGCCGTGCAGCGAGGTCATGAAGTTGTTCACGTCCGGGTGGGCGAACAGGTAGTTCGACGTGGCGGCCGAGACACCGGAGGCGACCCCGGCGAAGTCGGCGGCCGTGCAGTTCGGCGGCGGTGGCGGAGGGGCCGGCTGGGCGGAGGCCGAGGGCAGGAGACCGAAGAGCATCCCGCCGGAGACCGCGCCTGCGCCGAGCACACCCACGACTGCGCGACGCACAGTTGGGGCCGAGAACACCATGAAGGCTCCTTTAATCGAGGTAGACCGGGCCCCGTTGCGGACACCGGTCAGGACCATCCTAGAAAGCTAAGCAGAACAACCGCGGACTTTCTCGGGTAGCGGTTAACCGTCGATGAGAAAGTCTGCTGCTCCGCGGGTCAGCCGACCGGCACGGACACGCCTGCGTTCTGGGCCGCCGGCAACGGCGTGCTCTGCTGGGCGGCCTGCATCAGTCCGAACACCTGGGGCAGCGTCACCGGCAGCCGGCACGTGCCCGACAGCGAGACCAGCGGCTGCTGCAGGCGCTGCAAATCCGACGCGGCCTTGGGGTTGGCGTCGAAGTAGGCCTTCAGCGCGGCGATCGACTCCGGCCCCTCCTGCTGCTGGGAGATCCGGGTGATCGCCTGGTTGGTCTTGGGGTTGGCCTCCAGGTAGTTGCCGGTGTAGGTGGCGACCTCGGCCACCGTCCTGGCAACCTCGCTGGCCGCACACGGATCCGGGGCCGCCGACGCGGCCGGGCCGGTCAGCAGCACGGCGCCGACGCCGCCCGCGAGGGCGGCCGCGATTCGTGTGACCAGGTGCATGACGAACTCCTAACAGTTCGCTAACACGCGTGACGTGCGCTGCACGCGTGCTGCGATGATCGAGCAGAGGGTCCCCCGACGCCTGTGCGGCTCGCCCGCCATCCTGCCACCGCCCCCACGACTCCGACGACCACAGCGACGTCGAACCCGCAGGCATCAGACCAGCTTTAGGCGTTCCTGCCAGCTGTTTCCTGCCCGGTGGACTGACAGAAACCTGTTGTACCCTCTCGCTAAAGCCGGCCGGGGAGAAAGTGGGGAGTTCCGATCCAGCAGTTCATGATGCGCTTGAGCAGCAACCTGCGCAGGTTCCGCTGGGCGGTGTTCGCTGTCTGGATCCTGCTCCTGGTGCCCTCGGTGTATCTGGCCCTGCATCAGTCGAGCCATCTCACCGGCGGCGGCTTCGAGGTCGAGGGCTCCCAGTCGCTGTACGTCCAGCGTCAGCTCGAGGCCGATTTCCCGGATCAGGGCGCCTCCCCGCTCGCGCTGGTCGCCGCGCCGCGGCCGGACGCGTCGTACGAGGACATGACCGCCGCGGTCGCCCAGTTGGAGCGGCTGGCGGCCGAGGTGCCCAGCGTCAAGGTGGTCCCGACGCCGCAGCAGCCGCCGCCGCAGCCCGACCGCCCGTACGTGATCACGCTGCAGCTGGACTTCGAGAACACCGGCGCGGTCGACGTCGCCAATCAGCTGCGCGAGAAGGTCGGCGTCGACGGCGAAGAACCCGGCGAGATGGAGAACGGCAAGGTCCGTCTCTATGTCATCGGCCAGGGCGCGCTCGGTGCGGCGGCGACGGAGGCCACCAAGCACGACATCGCCCAGGCCGAGAAGTGGAACTTCCCGATCGTGCTGGTGATCCTGCTGGCGGTGTTCGGTTCGCTGGCCGCCGCTGCCATGCCGCTGCTGCTCGGGGTCTGCACGGTCGTGGTGACCATGGGCCTGGTCCTGCTGTTGTCGATGTACACCACGATGTCGGTGTTCGTGACCTCGACGGTGTCGATGTTCGGCATCGCCGTCGCGATCGACTATTCGCTGTTCATCCTGATGCGTTTCCGGGAGGAGTTGCGTGCCGGCCGCGAGCCGGAGGACGCCGCCGACGCCGCGATGGCGACGTCGGGCCTGGCGGTGGTGCTGTCCGGGCTGACGGTGATCGCGTCGGTCACCGGCATCTACCTGATCAACACCCCCGTGCTGCAGTCGATGGCCACCGGCGCGATCCTGGCCGTCGCGGTCGCCGTGCTGACCTCCACCACGCTGACCCCGGCGGTGCTCGCGACGTTCGGCCGCCGGATCGCCAAACGCTCGTCGTACCTGCACCTGGGCCGCGGTGTGGAGGCGACGCAGTCGAGGTTCTGGACCCGCTGGACGGGCTGGGTGATGCGGCGCCCGTGGCTGTCGGCGACGGCCGCGGCGGCGTTGCTGCTGACGTTCGCCGCGCCGGCGTTCTCGATGACGCTCGGCAACAGCATGCAGCGGCAGTTCGAACCCACCCACGAGATCCGCGGCGGGGTCAACGCCGCCGCCGAGGCGCTCGGGGCCGGCGCGCTGGGGCCGGTCCGGGTGCTGGTCACCTTCCCCGACGCGGTCTCCGCTCAGGCCGAGGAGCCGTTGCTGGGGTCGCTGCGCGCGAAGATGACCGAGGCGCCCAACACGGTGTCGGTCTCCCCGCCGGTGTTCGGCTCCGACGGGCACAGCGTGCTGCTGTCTGCGGTGCTGTCGGTCGACCCGGAGGACATGGGCGCCCGCGACACGGTGGACTGGATGCGGGATCAGTTGCCTGCGGTGGCCGGGGACTCCGCGCGCATCGACGTGGGCGGTCCGACAGCGCTGATCAAGGACTTCGACGACCGGGTCTCCGAGACGCAGCCGTGGGTGTTCCTGTTCGTCGCGATGATCGCGTTCGTGATGCTGCTGGTCTCCATCCGGTCGGTGTTCCTGGCGTTCAAGGGTGTGCTGATGACCGTGCTGTCGGTCGCGGCGGCCTACGGCTCGCTGGTGGTGGTGTTCCAGTGGGGCTGGCTGTCCGACCTCGGTTTCAAGCAGATCCCGTCGCTGGACAGCACGATCCCGCCGCTGGTCCTGGCGCTGACCTTCGGGCTGTCGATGGACTACGAGATCTTCCTGCTCACCCGGATCCGGGAGCGCTTCCTGCAGACCGGCAACACCCGCGACGCGGTGGCCTACGGGGTGTCGACCAGTGCCCGCACCATCACCAGCGCGGCGCTGATCATGATCGCGGTGTTCATCGGCTTCGCGTTCGCCGGTATGCCGCTGGTCGCGCAGCTCGGCGTCGCGTGCGCGGTGGCCATCGCGGTGGACGCCACGGTGGTGCGGCTGGTGCTGGTACCCGCGCTGATGGCGATGTTCGACGAGTGGAACTGGTGGCTGCCGCGCTGGCTGGACCGCCTGCTGCCGTCGGTGGACTTCGAGAAGCCACTGCCCAAGGCCGACATCGGCGACCTGGTGATCATTCCGGACGACATCTCCGCGCTGGCGCCGTCGGGTTCGGATCTGCGCACCGTGGTCAAATCCGCTGCGAAGCTGAAAACGCTTGTCCCGCAGGCTGTCACGGTGGCCGATCCGCTCGCGTTCAGCGGTTGTCAGCCCAACACCAAGATCACCGGCAGCCGGGTGGGACGCGACGAGCGGATCACCGTGGCGGTCACCAACCGCGCGCACGGCAAGACCGTCGCGGTGAAGCTGCCCAAACACCCGGTGACGATGTGGCGGGGCAGGCTCGACGTGGCTCTCGACGCGCTGGCCCTCGAGATGGCCGGAGAGAAGGCTGCGCACGGCGACGACGGCCAACCCGGGGCGCCGCACGGACGGCCCGTGCTGGAGCGCATCAGCCCGATGGAGACCACCAACGTGCTGCTGCCCACCGGTGACCGGCTGCAGATCCCGACCGGCGCCGAGACGTTGCGGCTGAAGAGCTTTCTGATCCTGCAGCGCAACGACGCGCACGACTACCGCGAGTTCGCCGAGCTGGTGGACTCGATGGACCCCGAGACCGCGGCGGAGGTCCTCGCCGGCATGGACCGGTACTACTCTGGTCAACCGGCGCGACCGCACCGGGCGGACGCCCGCACCGGCCACTGGGTGGCGACCCAGCTGGTGCGGCGACTGGCCGAGCCCGCGCCGGACGACGGGCCCGACATCGCAGGTGCCGACGAAGAGGCCGAGTGGGCGCGGGTCAGGCAACGCTGCCTCGCGGTGGCGGTGGCCATGCTGGAGGAGACGAGGTGATGGTGGCCCCCGAGTCGCCGGACGTACGCGGCACAGACCGCCGCCCCGAGCCGCCCGCCGACGACCGCCCGGTCGAGTTCTGGCCCACCGCGGCCATCCGGGCGGCGCTGGAGAGCGACGACCTCGCCGTGTGGCAGCGCATCGTCGTGGCGATCAAACGGGACCCGTTCGGCCGGACCGCGCGCCAGGTCGAGGAAGTGCTCGAGACCGCCCGGCCCTACGGGGTGTCGCGGGCGATGTCGGAGGTGCTGCACCGCACCCGCGAGCACCTGGAGGCCAACGAGCGCGCCGAGGTGGCCCGCCACGTACACCTGCTGCTGGAGCGCTCCGGGCTGGGCGAGCAGGAGTTCGCCTCGCGCATCGGGGTGCCCGCCGAGGACTTCGCGGCCTATCTGCGGGGCAGCACCAGTCCGCCCGCGTCGCTGATGATCAGGATGGGCCGGCTCTCGGAGCGGTTCGCCAAGATCCGCGCCCAGCGCACCGGCGGCTGAGCGGCCGTCACCCCACTTCCTGTCACTTGACAGAAACATTCGCAGCGCACTGTTAACCGACGGCGCGCCAACGGTTACGCCACCGCAACCACCGCACCGCCGCCTCGGCGAAAACTGTCACTCGACAGAAAGGCCGCCCAGCCGGCGGCCACCCGACGTTGCGGGAGTAGTCAGTGACGAGCACGAACACCATGTCCGAGACCGCCACCACGGCGGGCGCACGGGCGCACGCGCGCGCCCAGCACGGTCGCACCGCCGAGTTCATGCGCCACACCCCGGCCTCGACCGGGCCGAATCCGCCCGAGGGCGTGCCCGCCGAGCAGCTGGTGTGGTCGGAAGCCGTTGCGCCGGGCGGATACACGACCTCGGTGCTGGCGCGCGGCACCCGGTTGCGGCTCGCCGACCCGGTCGGTGACGCCTGCGCGCACCTGCTGCTGCACCGCGCCGACGCGCCCCACGAACGGCTCAACGTCGCCGACACCGTCAAGGTGCCGTGGCAGGCCTACCCCGGCGTCGGGCACCCGCTGCTCAGCGGATTCGGCCGGGCGCTGGCCACCGTGGCCGCCGACACCTCCGGCCACCACGACGCGCTGACCGGAACCTCCACGCGGGCAGGCAATCTGGAGCGCTACGGCGCGGCCGCACCGCAATCGGACTCCCCCGCCGGACGCGAGCTGTTCACCCTGGCCGCACTCAAGCACGGGCTGGACCGGCGCGACCTGCCGCCGTCGATCTCGTTCTTCCAGGGCGTGCGCGTCGAGGCCGACGGCACGTTCACCTGGCTCGGGTCGGCGGGCCCGGGAACCACCGTGGACCTGGTGCTGCACGTGGACGCGATCGTGCTGCTGGCCAACACCGCCCATCCGCTGGACCCGCGGCCGGAGTTCACCTGTTCGCCGCTGCTGGTGCACGCCTGGCCGGCGTCCGAGGACCTGCGCCGGCTCGTCGCCGGTGAACTGGTCGGCCCGCTGGGCCCCGAGCACCGCCAGGCCATCGCCAACACCGACGCCGACCTCGCCGCGAGAGGACAACTGTGACAACCACTTACAACACCGACGACACTGACGCCGGCACGGCGGCCCGGCCCCTGATCGCGGGAACGGTGGTGCTCGACGAGCACGTCGACGCCAGGGCCGCGTGGTCGGCCGTCGTCGCCGCCGGGGACGTGCTGACCATCGTCGACCTGGCGGGCAACCAGGCCGTCGACTGCCTGCTCTACTCGGCCGCTGACACCGCGGTGCGCTATTCGGCGCCCGAGACCATCCGCCGACAGGGCCGGATCACGCTGACCACCGGCTCGGTGCTGCGCGCCGACACCGGCGACGCGTTGATGACGGTCGTCGCCGACGAGGTGGGCGCCCACGACACCCTCGGCGGCGCCTGCTCGAAGGAGTCCAACACGCTGCGCTACGGCCAGCACACCCGCGCCCAGCACGGCTGCATGGAGAACTTCCTGCTCGAAGGGTCGCGCTGGGGCCTCACCGCCCGCGATCTGGCGAGCAACATCAACTGGTTCATGAACGTCCCGGTGGACCCCGACGGCGCACTGGGCATCGTCGACGGGCTGTCCGCGCCGGGCAAGCGGGTCGCGTTGCGCGCCGACGTCGACACCCTGGTGCTGGTGTCGAACTGCCCGCAGATCAACAACCCCTGCAACGCCTTCGACCCCACCCCGGTCCGGATGATCGTGACCCGCCCGGGGGACCTCGCATGACCGGCGCCGTCCTGATCGCCAACCGCGGCGAGATCGCGGTCCGCCTGATCCGCGCCGCGCGCACGCTCGGACTGCGCACCGTGGCGGTGTTCTCCGACGCCGACCGCGGCGCGCCGCACGTGTCGCTGGCCGACGCCGCGGTGCGGATCGGGCCTGCCGCACCGCGCGAGAGCTATCTGCGCACCGACGCGATCCTGTCCGCGGCGGCCGACACCGGCGCGACGGTGATCCACCCCGGTTACGGATTCCTGTCCGAGGACGCCGATTTCGCCGCAGCCGTGGAGGCGGCCGGGATCGCGTTCGCCGGGCCGACGCCGGATCAGTTGCGCCGCTTCGGCACCAAGCACACCGCCAGGGCCGCGGCGCGGGCCGCGGGGGTGCCGATCTTCCCGGGCTCGGAGTTGCTCGACGACGCGGACAGCGCGGTCGCCGCGGCCGCCGAGGTCGGCTATCCGGTGATGCTCAAAGCGACCGGTGGCGGCGGAGGCATCGGCATGCAGGTGTGCCGCAGCGCCGACGACCTGCGCTCGGCGTATGCGCGGGTGGTCGCGCAGGCCGAACGCAGTTTCGGCTCGGCCGGGGTGTTCGTCGAGCGCTACGTCGACAACGCGCGCCACGTCGAGGTGCAGATCTTCGGCGACGGCACCGGCCGGGTGCTGTCGCTGGGCGATCGCGACTGCTCGCTGCAGCGCCGCCACCAGAAGGTGCTGGAGGAGGCGCCTGCCCCTGCGCTGCCCGACGAGGTACGCGAGCGGCTGCACAGCTCGTCGCGGGCGCTGGCCGCCGCGGTCGGGTACCGCTCGGCGGGCACCGTCGAGTTCATCTACGACCCGGTGCGCCGGGAGGCGTCGTTCCTTGAGGTCAACGCGCGGCTGCAGGTCGAGCACCCCGTCACCGAGGCCGTCACCGGTGTCGACCTGGCCGGCTGGATGCTGCGCCTGGCCCTGGGCGACACGTCGATGCTCGACGAACACCCGAGCGGGGCCGTGCCGGTCTCCGGGCACGCCGTCGAGGCCCGCATCTACGCCGAGGACCCGGCGCGCGACTACCGGCCGAGCACCGGCATCCTGACCCGCGTCCGGTTCCCCGACGACGCGCGCGTCGACGCCTGGGTCGCCGACGGCACCGAGGTCTCCGCCGCCTACGACCCGCTGCTGGCCAAGATCGTCACCGCCGGATCCGACCGCGACGACGCGTTCGGCCGGCTGCGCCGCGCGCTGGCCGGGACCGAGCTGCACGGCATCGAGGTCAACGTCGGAATGCTCTGCGCGGCAGTGGAACACGACGACGTCCGGGCCGCCCGGCACAGCACCGCCACCCTGGCCGGTGTCACCGACCCGAGGCCGCGGATCACCGTCGAGCGACCCGGTCTGATGACCACCGTGCAGGACGTGCCCGGCCGGGTCGGACTGTGGCAGGTCGGGGTGCCGCCGAGCGGGCCGATGGACGACCTGTCGTTTCGGCTCGGCAACCGCGCGCTGGGCAACCCCGACGACGCCGCGGGCCTCGAATGCACCGCCGCCGGACCGGCGCTGCGGTTCACCCACCCGACCACGGTGTGTGTCACCGGTGCCGAATGCCTGGTCACCGTCGACGGCGCCCCGGTGCCGATGTGGGAGCCCGTGCAGATCCCCGCCGACGGCGTGCTGGACGTCGGCACCGCCGCAGTGGGGCTGCGCACCTACGTGCTGATCGCCGGTGGCCTCGACGTGCCTGCCTACCTCGGCAGCGCGTCGACGTTCACGCTGGGCCGCTTCGGCGGGCACGGCGGCCGCGCGCTGGTCATCGGAGATGTGCTGCGGGCCAGAGCGACCGACGGCGCCGCCCGGCCGGGCGCCGGACCCGTACCGCCGGAGGTGCGCCCCGCGCTGACCGGCGAGTGGGAACTGGCCGTCACCGAGGGCCCGCACGGCGCCCCGGACTTCTTCACCCGCGCCGACATGGACACGCTGTTCGAGGCCCGCTACCGCGTGCACTTCAACTCCGCGCGCACGGGCGTACGGTTGGAGGGCCCGAAGCCGCAGTGGGCGCGCCCCGACGGCGGCGAGGCCGGCCTGCACCCGTCGAACATTCATGACAACGCGTATTCCGTGGGCGCGCTGGACTTCACCGGTGACACCCCGATCCTGCTCGGCCCCGACGGGCCCAGCCTGGGCGGGTTCGTCTGCCCGGTCACCGTGATCGCCGCGCAGCGCTGGAAACTCGGCCAGCTGCGCCCCGGTGACACGGTGCGGTTCGTCCCGGTGCGGGCGGGCGACGCACCGTCGCGCGCCGAGTTGGGCACCTCCCGCGCCGCGGCCACCCCGCACGTCGCGCGGCGCGGCGGGGACGGCGACGACGGCGTGCTGGCCCTGCGGCCCGGCCGTGACGGCGCGCCGGAGGTCACCTACCGCCGCAGCGGGGACGACAACGTGCTGATCGAATACGGCGACATCGTGCTGGATCTCGCGCTGCGCGCCCGGGTGCACGCCCTGCACACCCGCCTGGACGGCGCCGCCGCGGGCATCCTCGATCTGACACCGGGGATCCGGTCGCTGCAGGTGCACGTCGACCCCGGCGTGCTGCCGATCCCGACGCTGCTCGGCCTGCTGGCCGAGATCGAGGACGACCTGCCCGCCTCATCGGAGCTGGTGGTGCCCAGCCGGCTGGTGCGGCTGCCGCTGAGCTGGGACGACCCGGCGACCCGGGAAGCGATCGCCCGCTACACCTCCGGCGTGCGCGACGACGCGCCGTGGTGCCCGTCCAACATCGAGTTCATCAGGCGCATCAACGGTCTGGCGTCGCAGGACGACGTGCGCGCCACGGTGTTCGACGCCCAGTACCTGACGCTCGGGCTCGGCGACGTGTACCTGGGGGCGCCGGTGGCGACCCCGTTGGATCCGCGGCACCGGTTGGTGACCACGAAGTACAACCCGGCCCGGACCTGGACGGCCGAGAACTCCGTCGGCATCGGTGGTGCGTACCTGTGCATCTACGGGATGGAGGGCCCGGGCGGCTACCAGTTCGTCGGCCGCACCACCCAGGTGTGGAGCCGCTACCGCCACACTGCGCCGTTCGAGCCCGGAAGCCCTTGGCTGCTCAGGTTTTTCGACCGGATCTCGTGGTATCCGGTGTCGGCCGAGGAACTGCTGGAGTTGCGCGCCGACATGGCCGCGGGCCGGGGATCGGTCGACATCACCGACGGCGTGTTCTCCCTCGCCGAGCACGAACGGTTCCTGGCCGACAACGCCGACGACATCGCCGCGTTCCGCGCGCGGCAGGCGGCCGCGTTCTCCGCGGAGCGGACCGCGTGGGCGGCCGCCGGGGAGTTCGACCGCGCCGAACAAGCCGCGTCGAAGGCCTCCGACGCCGGCACCGAGGACCTGGTGCTCGGCGACGGTGACGAGCGGGTCGATGCGCCGTTCGCGTCGAGTGTGTGGAAGGTCGACGTCGCCGTCGGTGACCGGGTGGTGGCCGGACAGCCGCTGCTCGCGCTGGAGGCGATGAAGATGGAGACCGTGCTGCGCGCACCGGCCGACGGGGTGGTGACCCAGATCCTGGTGTCGGCAGGGCATCTCGTCGATCCCGGCACCCCGCTGGTCGTGGTCGGGACGGAGGTGCACGCGTGAGCGCCGTCGAACGGGTCCGCGCCGCCTACGCCGCGATCGAGGCAGCGGACCGACCGGAGATCTGGATCGCGCTGCGCCCGCAGGCCGACGCGCTGGCCGACGCGCACGCGGTGGACGCCGGCGTCGCGGCGGGCGCCGAGCTGCCGCTGGCAGGCCTGGTGGCCGCGGTGAAGAACAACATCGACGTCGCGGGCATCGCCACCACCGCGGCGTGCCCGGCGTATGCGACGGCGCCTGCGACCGCCGACGCGCCCGTGGTGGCCCGGTTGCGGGCCGCAGGCGCGGTGGTGATCGGGGTGACCAACCTCGACCAGTTCGCGACCGGCCTGGTCGGCACCCGCAGCCCGCACGGCGCGGTGCGCGACGCCCGCCGCCCCGACCGCATCTCCGGCGGTTCCAGCTCCGGGTCCGCCGTCGCGGTGGCCCTCGGGCTGGCCGATATCGCGCTGGGCACCGACACCGCCGGCTCGGGACGGGTGCCCGCCGCGCTGCAGGGCATCGTCGGCGTCAAACCGACGCTCGGCGTCGTCCCGGTCGACGGGGTGTTGCCCGCGTGCCGGTCCTACGACTGTGTGACGGTGTTCGCCCGCGATCTCGACACCGCCGACGCCGCGATGGGCGTGATCGCCGGTGGGGCCAGGCCGTTCGCGCCGGACGCGCCGCTGGCCGCGCCCCCGCACCCCACGGTGGCGGTCCCGAGCGCGTTGCCTGGATTGTCCCCGGCGTGGCAGGAGGCGTTCGCCGCCGCGTGTGACGGGCTCGCACGCAACGGGATCGAACTCGTCGAGATCGAGATGGCCCCGTTCCTGGAGGCGGCCCGGCTGCTCTACGACGGCGGGCTGGTCGCCGAGCGGCACGAGGCGGTGGGCGAATTCGTCGACGCGCACCGTGCCGAGGTGGATCCGACGGTCGGCGCCATCATCGCCGCCGCAGGCGCGGTGCCTGCCACCCGCCTGCTGGCCGACCGGGTCCGGCTGGCCGAACTCACCGCCGCGGCGATGACCGAACTGGGTGACTGCGATGCACTGCTGATCCCGACCACCACCGAGCACCCGACCATCGCCGAGGTCGCCGCGGACCCGGTCGGGGTGAACTCCCGGCTGGGCACCTACACCAACTTCTGCAACCTGATGGATCTGTGCGCGGTCGCGGTCCCGGCCGGAACCACTTCGGACGGCGCACAGTTCGGGGTCAGCGTGGTGGCCCGCGCCGGGGCCGACGCGGTCGCCCTGGACCTGGCCCGCCTGGTGGCGGGGTCGGCTCCTGGGACCACAGCGCCGTGGCGCCAGGCCCGCGCCGGGTTGGACGCCACCGCGCTGCTGGTGGTGGGCGCACACCTGCGCGGGCAGCCGCTGGCGTGGCAGCTCGAGCAGCGCGGCGCCCGCTGGGGTGGTCCGGCCGCGACCGCGCCGCTGTACCGGATGGCCCACCTGCGCACCGAGCCGCCCAAACCGGGCCTGGTGTGCGTCGGCGCGGAGACCGGGATGAGCATCCGCGGGGAACTGTGGTGGATCGGCACCGCGATGCTCGGCGACTTCCTGACCGCGCTGCCCGCGCCGATGTCACTGGGCCGGGTCGCGCTGGCCGACGGCACCGAGGTCGTCGGGTTCGGCTGCACGCTGCAGTCGTGGCTGGCCGGTACCGACATCTCCCATCACGGCGACTGGCCCGGGTATCTGCGCCGTAGTGCCGCAGGCGATCCCGTCGCCCGCGCCGACGTCACCCACCGGGTGTGGCGGCGCCGCGCGCTGGCGGTGCCGGGCAGGCCCGTCGACACCCACACCAGCGTCGAGTGGCTGCAGGCCGGCGAACTCTACGTCGACCTGCGCGTCCCGGCAGGCGCGCCGGACGTCACCGCGACCTCGCTGGACGGGCTCACCCGGGAGGATCTGCTCGCGCTGTGCGTCCGGGAGGGGTTCGCCGGGACGCTCGTCGACGACGGCGACGAGTTCACCTGGCTGCGCGAGGTGGACCTGCACCCGGCGGACCCGCTGCCCGACCGCGGCCGGCTGCACCGCGTGGGCGACGTCGTGGTCGAGACCGGGGTGGGTCGGGACTACCACGAGGACTGGGTCGCCGTACCGCATCAGGCCGATGGCCCGCACCTGGAACTGCGGCTGCGCGACGACGCAGGGCAGGCCGGGATGCTGCTGCGGTCCGGTGACCGCTTCGGCTACGTGCGCGGGCGCCGCCCCGGGGTCGTCCGGGATCGCGGCCTCACGCTGCGAGAGGCCGTGGCGCAGAGCGAGATCGAACACGCCCGGGCGCTGCTGGACGTGGAGATCTCACTGGGCACGGTCGACGGCGGCACCTGGCGCATCACCGATTCGGTGCTGCCGTTCCGGATCGGCGACGATCTCGCACCCGACCTGACCGACGGGGCCGTCACCGTCGCCGAGCGCGCGCCCGACGGCGCTGCGGTCCGGCACCGCTGGACCGCCACCGCACCAGCCCGCCAGCTGTTGACCCGATAGGACCACGATGACAACGCATTTCACCGAAGTTCCGGTGCTCGACATCTCCGCCCTGCGCGACGGGTCCGGGCCCGGCTACGACGCCGCGGTGCACGCCCTCGGGGCGGCCGCCCGCAACGTCGGCTTCGCCCAGATCGTCGGCCACGGCGTGGATCCGGAACTGTTCGCGGCGCTCCTGGAGCGCACCCGCGCGTTCTTCGCGCTCCCCGACGAGGACAAGCACCGCGTCTACATCGGCCGGTCGAGCAACCACCGCGGCTACGTGCCGCCGGGTGAGGAGGTGTTCTCGGCAGGCACCGTCGACGCCAAGGAGGCGTTCGACGTGTCGCTCGACCTGCCCGCCGACGATCCGCGCTACCTGGCCGGCCACCCGCTGCTCGGCCCCAACCAGTGGCCGGACCTGCCGGGCTTCCGCGAGGCCGTGACAGCTTGGTACGACGCGGTTTTCGCGTTGTCACGCACGCTCCTGCGCGCCTTCGCAGTGGCCCTGGGCGAACCGGCCGACCTCTTCGACCGGCACGTCACCGCGCCGCCGTCGCAGCTGCGCCTGATCCACTACCCCTACGACCCCGCCGCCGCCGACCGCCCGGGCATCGGCGCGCACACCGATTACGAGTGCTTCACCCTGCTGCGGCCGACCGCGGCCGGCCTTGAGGTACTCAACACCGCGGGCGACTGGATCGACGTGCCGCTCATCGACGACGCGTTCGTGCTGAACATCGGTGACCTGCTGGAGATCTGGACCAACGGCGAGTTCGTCGCGACCACCCACCGGGTGCGCAAGGTCGAGGCCGAGCGGTACTCGTTCCCGCTGTTCGTCAACGTCGACTACGACACCGAGGTGGCGCCGCTGCCCGCGTTCGCCGGCAACGGCAACCCACCCCGGCCTGCGGTCGTCGCCGGTGAGCACCTGTTCGCCCAGACCGCGCAGAGCTTCCGGTATCTGCAACAACGGCTGGCCCGGGGGGAGGTGACACTGCCCGAGGGCGCCCACCCGCTGTCCACCTTCGGCCGGAAGGCCGTCGGCGTCAACTGATCCCGTTCCTCTCCGGCAACGTCGCCGGCACTCTCCCGACCCTTCGTCCTCTGGAGTTCCGCCATGATCATCACCGGCGTTGCCATCTTCCTCCTGATCCTCACCGTCAGCGGTGTGGTCTCCGCGCGCCGGGTGCGCGGTGACTCCACCAACTACCTCGTCGCCGGCCGGGCGCTGCCCGCGGTGTTGGTCACCGCCGTGCTCATCGCCCAGCCGGTCGACTCCAACGCGACCATCGGCAACGCGGACCTGTCGGCGGCGTTCGGCTTCTGGGCCGGTGCCGCGCTGCCGATCGGCCTCGCGTTGTGCCTGTTCCTGATGGGCCTGTTCTTCGCGAAACGCCTGCGCACCACCAATGTGGTGACGCTGCCCGAGTACTTCCGGTCCCGCTTCGGCCCGGTGATCGAGGTGGTCGCGTCGTGGCTGACCGTCGGCAGCTTCGTGATCCTGCTGGCCGGCAACCTGGTCGCGATCGGCTTCCTGCTGGAACGCTTCCTCGGGATCTCCTACGCCATAGGCATTCTGCTGACCATCCCGCTGGCGCTGCTCTACACCATCACCGGCGGCATGTTCGCCAGCGTGTACACCGGGGTCGCCCAGGTGGTCGTCAACGTCGTCGCCGTTGCCGCGCTGGTGATCTGGGTGGCCACCACCCACGGCTTCTCCGCGCCGGAGGGTTTCGGCGCCGACAACCTGTCGCAGCTGACGTCCGCCGAGTCGGGTGCGGTGATCAACTGGGCGACCATCATCGCGCTGGGCCTGGGCAACCTGGTGGCCATCGACCTGATGCAGCGGGTGTTCTCGGCCAACAGCCCGGGCGCCGCGCAGCGGGCCTGCTTCGCCGCGTCGGCGGGCATCCTGCTGCTGTGCCTGCCGCTGTCGTTCGTCGCGCTGGCCGCGGTCAGCATCGTCGGTGACGCCGCCGCCGACGGCCCGATCCTGTTCACGCTGCTCGCCGAATACGCGCCTGCGTGGCTGGCCATCATCGTGATCTCCGGTCTGCTCGCCGCGACCCTGACCACGGTCAGCGGCATCCTGCTGTCCACCGCATCGGTCTTGGTGCGCAACGTGTTCCGCGTCGATGAGGGCGCCGCGGTGATGACCCACCGGATCCTGACCGCGACCCGCTGGACGACGCTGCCGATCGCGGCGCTGGCCGCCGTGGTGGCGTTGCGCGTCCCGCAGACCGGCATCCTGCTCACGCTGGCCTTCGACCTGCTGCTCGCCAGCCTGGTGGTGCCGTTCGTGCTCGGGCTGTACTGGCGCCGCGGCGGTGCTGCCGCCGCCGCGGCGGCTGTGGTCGTCGGGATCGGGGTGCGGCTGACGTTCTTCGTGCTCACCCCGACGATCTACGGCGTCGACAACACCCTGCTGTACGTGCCCAACGCGGCGGTGTCTCCCGCGTGGGACGGGTGGAGCACCCTGCTGGCCGGTGCGGCGTCGCTGCTGGCCTACGTGCTGGTCGCGCTGCGGACCGGCACGCCCGCGGCCGCGGAGCCGGACCGCAGGTGGCGCCGGCCGACCGGAGCGCGGCGCTGAGCGGGCAGCCGTAACCGTGCGGACGCACGTGCCGGTCCCGGGCACCTGGCAGGATCGGCACGTGCGCACCCCCACCGGACGGCCCCGCCTGGAAGACCGGAAGCGTCCCGGTGCCACCGCCCGCGAGGAGGTGCTGGACGCGGCCGCCGAACTGTTCACCACGCTCGGCGTCGCGGCCACCTCGACCCGCCAGATCGCCGAGGCGGTCGGGATCCGGCAGGCCTCGCTGTACCACCACTTCCGCACCAAGAGCGATATTCTCGCGTCGCTGCTCAGCGGCACCGTCGCGTCGTCGCTGGTGGCTGCGCGCCGGTTGCGGGACCGGCCGGAACCGCCTGCGGTGCTGCTGCACGCACTGGTCCTCATCGACAGCCACCTGCTCTGGGACAGCCCGTGGAACCTCGGCATCCTGTACCTGATGCCGGAGGTGCGCGACCAGCAGTTCGAGGAGTTCCACCGGCAGCGAACGGAATTGCGCGCGGCCTACCGCGAGCTGTCGCACCGGGTGGTCACCGCCCAGGGCCCGCCGCCGGACGACAGGTTCGACGTCAGCGGCGACGAGGATGCGGTGTTCCGGCTCGTCGAGACGCTGCCGAACCTGCGGGCCGACGGGCTGGGCGCCGCCGATCAGCCGCAGCGCACCGCCGATCTGGCTGTGCACGTGCTGGGTTGGCACGGTGACTGGCCGGCGCTGCGGGCCGCGTCGAAGGTCGTCATCGACGAGATGAGCGACGCCGAGACCGCAGACGGCTAGCGACCTCGGCGGAGCCGAGAATTCAACGGGAGTGGATCGGCGCGACGTCCTCGACCACCCAGCGGCCGTCGGTCTTCGACAGCGCGACCCGCAGCGCGAGGATCGCGGTGCTGGGCCGCTGGCCGGGGGCGCTCTGCGTGCCTCGCAGGATCACCGCCACGCTGGCCGCGTCCGGCCCGATGGCCTCGACGCCGGCCGACACCGTGCTGGCCTGCGCGGAGACGTTCCGCGACCCCAGATCCTTTGCCACCGCGGCGAATTCGTTCTGGAAGCGCTCGGCGCTGGCCTGCGACATCAGGCCGGTGGCGCGGTCGATCGCGGCGGTCGGGCTCTGTGGGGTGAAGGTCGCCGACGCCTCGGCGACGCTGCTGGCGATGCCGGCCACCTCGGCGGTGTCGGCGCGCAACGCCTGGTCGGGCCTGGTCCACTGGGTGTAGCCGACCAGCACCGCGGCCAGCAGCGCGACCGTCGCCGTGGCGACCACCGCCAGCCGCAGCCCGGGACCGTCGTCGTCGGTGCCGACGGTGACCTTGTCGCGGCGGGCCAGCACGAAGTTGACGACGACCCCTTCGATCACCAGCACGCACAGCACCGAGCACACCGACACCCACCACAGTGGCCAGCCGAGTGCGAGCCCGATGTACACCAGCGCGGCCACCGCCGCCGCGGGCGCGAGCAGGTCGAAGGCCAGTACACGCAACCGGTTCCTCATCGGATCGGCTCCAGCCGGGAGATCGCCAGCCTGCCGTCGACGTCGGTCACGTCCAGTCGCAACGTCCAGCGCACGGTCTGGGGTTTCTCGGTGCCGGCGTTCTCCGACAGCGATGTCGCGACCACCATCACGGTGTCGGTGCGCGCCGAGAACCCGTCGACGCCCTCGGACTCCTGCGGCGGGTCGCCGGGCTGGGCGTGGTGGATGGTCTCGATCGCCACCGAGTCGATCTGCCCGGTGGTGCGTGACCGCAACGTCCGCACCAGCTCGCGGTAGGGCTCGACGGCGGTCTCGAACTCGGCGTTGAGCTGGCCGACGGTGCCCTCGTGCAGGGTGGCCAGGTCGGTCTCGACGGTCTCGGAGTTCATGTTGATCAGCACGCCCGTCCAGTCGGCGGCGGTCTGCAGCACCTCGGTGCGGTACCTCAGCTCGTCGGTCTCGTCGCGGTGGCCGTTCCAGATCACCGCCGCGAGCACCGCGGCGGCGACCGCGACCACCGCCAGCACGGCCGACACCACGCCGTAGGTGCTGAAGACCCCGTCGCCGCGGGGCGGTGGCGGAGAAGGCTGCTCGTCGTCGGGCATGCGCGTGAGGCTACCTGGACGGGTGTCCGCCGGACTTCTGGCAGGCTGGTGGGGTGACGGTAGAAGCCACTTCGCCCAAGTCGACACTCAACTCCGGACTCGACCTGCGCTACGTCGACACCGACGCCCGGCCGCAGGACGACCTGTTCGGCCACGTGAACGGCCGCTGGTTGGCCGAGTACCGGATTCCGCCGGACCGGGCCACCGACGGTGCGTTCCGCACGCTGTACGACCGCGCCGAGGAACAGATCCGCGACCTCATCGCCGAGGCCGCCGCCTCCGGTGCCGAGCACGGCACCGACGAGCAGCGCAGCTCAGGTTCAACTGACGCGTCCCGCATCGGCGATCTGTTCGCGAGCTTCATGGACGAGGACACGGTCCGGGCGCGCGGGCTGGCCCCGCTGCTCGACGAGCTGGCCGCCGTCGACGCGGCCGGCACCCCCGAGGCGCTGGCCCGGGTGATGGGTTCGCTGCAGCGCACCGGTGTCGGTGGCGGCACCGGGCTCTACGTCGACACCGACTCGAAGAACTCCACCCGCTACCTGCTGCACCTGACCCAGTCCGGGATCGGGCTGCCCGACGAGTCCTACTTCCGCGACGAGCAGCACGCCGAGATCCTGGCCGCCTACCCCGGCCACATCGCCGCGATGTTCGCCCAGGTCTACGGCGGGGACGCCGACGCGCACGCCGACACGGCCGCCGCGGTCGTCGCGCTGGAGACCAAGATCGCCGCGGCGCACTGGGATGTGGTCAAGCGCCGCGACGCCGACCTGACCTACAACCTGCGCACCTTCGCCGAGGTCGTCGAGCAGGCCCCCGGCTTCGACTGGGCCGGTTGGCTTTCCGGGCTCGGAGCGACCGATGAGCAGGCCGCCGAGGTGGTGGTCCGCCAGCCGGACTTCCTGACCGCGTTCGCCGCGCTGTGGGCGGGCGAGGACCTGGAGGTCTGGAAGAACTGGCTGCGCTGGCGGGTGATCCACGCCAGGACGTTCCTGCTGACCGACGAGCTGATCGCCGAGGACTTCTCGTTCTACGGCAAGCGGCTGTCGGGCACCGAGGAGATCCGCGAACGCTGGAAGCGCGGCGTTTCGGTGGTCGAGAGCCTGATGGGTGAGGCGCTGGGCCGGCTGTACGTCGAGCGGTACTTCCCGCCGCAGGCCAAGGCGCGGATGGACGAGCTGGTGGCCAATCTTCGTGAGGCCTACCGGGTGAGCATCAACTCGCTGGACTGGATGACGCCCGAGACCCGGGAGAAGGCGCTGGTCAAGCTCGACAAGTTCACCCCGAAGATCGGCTACCCGAAGAAGTGGCGCGACTACTCCGCGCTGGAGATCGCCCGCGACGACCTGTACGGCAACTACCGGCGCGGGTACGCGTTGGAGTACGACCGGGATCTCGCCAAGCTGGGCGGGCCGGTGGACCGTGACGAGTGGTTCATGACGCCGCAGACCGTCAACGCGTACTACAACCCCGGCATGAACGAGATTGTGTTCCCGGCCGCGATCCTGCAGCCGCCGTTCTTCGACGCCGACGCCGACGACGCCGCCAACTACGGCGGCATCGGGGCGGTCATCGGCCACGAGATCGGGCACGGCTTCGATGACCAGGGCGCCAAGTACGACGGCGACGGCAACCTGGTGGACTGGTGGACCGACCGGGACCGCGACGAGTTCGGCAAGCGCACGAAGGCGCTGATCGAGCAGTACGAGGAGTTCGTGCCGCGCGGGCTGGACCCGTCGCATCACGTCAACGGCGCGTTCACCGTCGGCGAGAACATCGGCGACCTCGGCGGCCTGTCGATAGCACTGCTGGCCTACAAGCTGTCACTGAAGGGCAAGCCGGCGCCGGTGATCGACGGGCTGACCGGCGAGCAGCGCGTGTTCTTCGGCTGGGCCCAGGTGTGGCGGACCAAATCCCGTGAGGCGGAGTCGATCCGGCGGCTGGCGGTGGACCCGCACTCGCCGCCCGAGTTCCGCTGCAACGGCGTCATCCGCAACATGGACGCGTTCTACGACGCGTTCGGGGTCGGGCCCGACGACGAGCTGTACCTGGAACCCGAACGGCGCGTGCACATCTGGAACTGACCGGCGACGGCGGCTAGTCGAGGAAGCGGGCGCGCACCTCCGGCGCCGGGATCGGGCAGGTGTCGTGGGTGCCGAAGATCCGGTACCGGACCCGGGCGAAGCCGTCGTAGAGCCGGTCGCGCACCGGGGCCGGGATGACGCCCGCGGCCCGGAACGCCCGCCACGGACCGCCGAGGTAGTCGGTGACTCGCAGCGCCGCGGCGGATTTGACCGCGACCTGCTCGTCGGCGCCTCCCGGGTTCTCGACGAACACCACCGAGTCGACGTCGGCCAGGAACGGATGGCGGTCGATGACGCCTCGGGCGAAGTCACTGTCGAGGGCGGCGAACCGCAGCGACCCGTGCCGGTCCAGACGCAGGATGGCCTGGACGGCGCCGTTGCAGAATCCGCAGATGCCGTCGTACAGCAGCACGGGCGCGTCCTGTCGGGTCGGGGCGTCCGCCGGGGCGGGTGATCGGTCGTGAGTCTCGGACATCGGAACCTCCTTGTCCGGACGGGTTGCCCGTTGCGCCTGCCCGCAACCGGTCCGGCCCGGCGGCATACGTCACAACAGCAGGCCTCCCGGGGAGACGTGCCGGGGCTCCGGACGAATTCCCTGCGATCAGCCGTGATTCCTGTGCGATCGTCTACCCTTGCGGGATGGACGTGTTCGACGACCTCTGCCGCGGGGTGCGCGCACAGGGTTCGCTGTTCGGTGCGTCCACGTTGTCACCGCCGTGGTCGCTGGATTTCGTCGACGGGCCACCGCTGACGCTGTGCACCGTGCTCGACGGCGAGGGTTGGATCGTGCCGGAGCACGGCGAGGCCGAGCCGCTGCGCGCCCGCGACACCGTCGTGGTGAAAGGTCCCGCGACGTTCAGGTTCGTCGACACACCCGGCACCGCTGCCGAGCCGATCGCGTGCGGACAGTTCTGCGCCACCCCGGATCTCGGCGGCACTCGGCACCGGTTGGGCTGGAACGACGTCGCGCACGACCGGGCGGGGTCGACCACCCTGATCGTCGGCGCCTACCCGGTGCAGGGGGAGATCAACCGGCGCCTGCTGGACGCGCTGCCCACCGTGCTGCGGGTCGCCGGCGGCGGCACCGGCGACGCGGTTCTCGACCACCTGGCCGCCGAGGTCGCGCTCGACATCCCCGGCCAGCAGGTGGTGCTCGACCGGCTGCTGGACTGGATGCTGGTGTGCACGCTGCGCGAGTGGTTCGACCGTCCCGGCGGCGAACCGCCGGCCTGGTGGACCGCCCAGCGGGACCCGGTGGTGGGTGACGCGCTGCGGCTGCTGCACGCCGAGCCCGCGGCGCCGTGGACGGTCTCGCTGCTGGCCGACCGCACCGGGGTGTCGCGATCGACGCTGGCCAAACGGTTCACCGAACTGGTCGGCGAACCGCCGCTGACCTACCTCACCGGCTGGCGGATGACCCTCGCGGTGGACGTGCTGCGGGAGCGCAGGTCGGCGACCGTGGCCGAGGTCGCCCGCACGGTCGGCTACTCGGACCCGTTCGCGTTCAGCGCAGCGTTCAAGCGGGTGCGCGGCGTCAACCCCAGCGAGTTCCGGCGCACCGTCGCCTGACGGCGCCGTGCCCGACCGCATACGCTCGGGAGGTCCGGTTCCGCCGGCCGAAGGTGAGACGATGTCAGACCAGCTGCAGAGCCCGCCGGAGCGGGAGGCCGAGGACCGGCTTCTCATGCCGGGGTCGACGTGCACGCAGACCGCGCGGGCGAACCGCTTCACGCCCGTCGTGGACGGCGCCGACTATCTGGTCGCAGTCAAGGCCGCGATGCTGCGCGCCGAGCGCCGCATCATGCTCATCGGGTGGGATCTGGACTCGCGCACGGCCTTCGAGCCGCAAGAGGCGACGCTGTCCGGGCCCGATCACCTGGGGATGTTCCTGAACTGGCTGCTGTTGAGTCGCCGGGACCTGCACGTGTATCTACTCAAGTCCAACCTGCGGCTGCTGCCGGCGTTCGACGGGTTCTGGTTCGGCGTGGCCCCGGTGGCACTGATGAACCGAATCACCTCCAGCCGAATGCATTTCGCGGTCGACGGGGCTCGACCCACCGGCGCGGTGCACCACCAGAAGATCGTGGTGATCGACGACTCGATGGCGTTCTGCGGCGGCATCGACCTGACCGTCGGGCGGTGGGACACCCGCGCACACCTGCCCGACGATCCGGCCGGCGGACCGCGGGGCAGCCCTACGGTCCCCGCCACGAGGTCGCCGTTGCGGTGGACGGCCCGGCCGCGCGGGTGCTGGGCGAGCAGGCAAGGGACCGGTGGCGGGCCGCCACCGGGCGGTCGCTGCCGCCCGTCTCGCCGCGCGAACCGGTGTGGCCGCAGCGGTTGCGCCCGGCGCTGCGGAACGTCGAAGTCGGTGTGGCGCGCACGCTTCCGACGTTGCCCGGCCGCCCGGAGGTCCGCGAGGTCGAGGCGCTGGACTTCGCCGCGATCGCCGCCGCACGCGAGGTGATCTATCTGGAGAACCAGTACCTGGCCGCCCGCGGGCTGGCCGAAGCACTCGCGGCGCGGCTGCGCGAACCGGACGGCCCGGAGGTGGTGATCGTGCTGCCCCGCACCTCGGAGAGCCGGCTGGAGCAGCAGTCGATGGACAGCGCGCGGGAGCGGCTGCTGCACCTGCTGTGGGACGCCGACGAGCACGGCAGACTCGGTGTGTACTGGCCGGCGGTCAAGGGCGGCGAGTCCGTGTACGTGCACTCCAAGGTCATGGTGGTCGACGACCGGCTGCTGCGGATCGGCTCGTCGAACCTCAACAACCGGTCGCTGGGTTTCGACAGCGAGTGCGACGTCGCGCTGGAGGCCTCGCCTGACGGCCGCGACGACGTCCGGCGCCACATCGTCGACACCCGCGACGACCTGGTGGCCGAGCATCTCGGTGTGCCGCTGCCGGACTTCCAGCGAGAGGTGGTGCAGCGCGGCTCATTCCTGGCGGCCGTCGAGGCGTCCCGCAGCGCGGGCCGGTCGCTGCGCAAGTTCACCGCCTTCATGGTGGCCGCGGACGCGAGCCCGCTGGCCGAGAACGAACTGATGGATCCCGACCACGTGCCGACCTCGATCGCCCGCACCGCGTTCGAGGTGGCCACCGGCGCGCTGACCTGGCCGCTGACCCAGGCGACGCCCCGGCTGTGGTCGCTGCTCAGCGCTGTCGTACCGCAAAAGGACTGAGCGCCAACAGATATACCGCCAGCAGAGCCAGCGGCGCCGCCAGCGGCAGCCACGGCACCTGCACCGGAAGCAGCACGGCCACCGCGGCGGCGCCGGCGAATCCGACCGCGAAGAACACCGTCGGCAGGGTGGGCCGGGTGTGGCACAGCACGAGATACATCGCGGCCGCCAGCCCGGCGAGCACGGTGAACATCGGTGCCGGTTCCGCCAGTGCGACGGTCAGCACGGCCAGCAGCACCGCGGCGACGGCGACCTGCCGCACCCACGCCGAGACGGCCACCATCCCCAGCGCGGCACCGGCCGCCGGCAGCGCAAAGCCGTCGGCGCGCACGGCGGCGGCCGCGACCATCAGCACCCCGAAGGCCAGCAGCGACAACCGCTGCGCGACAGCGGCGGTCACCGACGGGACCGCCGCACGGGGGTCCTGCCGGCGCCGACGAGCGGCGCCATCGCCTGGTCCAGCGTCACCGCACCCGGCCAGCCCACGATGTCGACGCCGACGGTCGCCATGTCGCGGTACATGAACGAGCGCTGCATGGCCCACATGCGGTGCACCAGCGGATCGCGGTCCCCGTCGATCGGGCTGCCGTCGAGCACGTCGACGGCGACCACGGTGTGCCCGCGCTTGCGCAGATCGATCAGCGCCAGCGCGAATTCGGTGTCGAGGAGCGTGGAGAACGCGATCACGATCGCGCCCACCGGGACGGCCGGCCGGGGCGCCAGCGAGCCGGTGCCGGTCTGGAACGTGCCGGAGGATTCCGCGGCGCCCAGCACGGTGTCCAGGATGCGGTAGAACTGCCGCTGCCCGATGTCGGCGCCCAGCCACCGGGTGCGGCGGCTGCCGAGGGTGACCACCCCGGCCCGGTCGCCGTAGCGCAGCGCGCTCTGCACCACCTGCGCCGCCCCGCGGGCCGTGCGCTCGGTGGCCGCGGTCGCCGGGCCGGGGGGTTGCGGATAGGTGTCGACCAGCACCACCACGTCGGCAGCCCGGTCGGTCAGCCGTTCGGTGACGTGCAACGCGCCGCGGCGGGCGCTGACCGGCCAGTTGACGGTGCGCAACTGGTCGCCGGGGACGTAGGGCCGGATGTCGGCGAACTCCACACCCGGGCCGACATACCGGGTCAGGTGGGTGCCGAGCCGGTCGAGCAGGTCGGTGCGCGGGATCGGTGTGGCCTGTGGTGGCGCGACGGGGAACACGCACACCTGGCCGGCGTCGGCGGTGCCGGTGCCCTCGACCAGCCCGCCGCGGCCGGTCACCCGCACCGTGGCGGGCACCGGGTACCGGCCCCACCGGGCCGCCCGCACCGTCAGCTCCGCCGTGTCCGCCGCGGCGACGTAGTCGTCGATCGTCATACCGGCGGGCGCGAAGCAGCGCAGTGCCACCGCACTGCCGTCGTCCGCGGCCGCCGAGACACGCACACGCACCGGTTCGTCCTCGAAGCACCGCTGCAGGTCCGGCTCGGCGACCACCGACACCGACGGGACGTCACGCTGCCGGCCCAGCGAGCACAGCACGCCGAGCAGCGGTGCGGTGAACGCGGCGAGTTCCCACCGCCCCGTCACCAGCGCGGCGACCATCGCCACCGCCGCGCAGGTCGCCAACGAGCGGGCCAGAGGTGCCGGGCGCCAGCGTAATTCGACGACGGTCACCGGGCTCCCCGGGCGCGGGGCACCGGGGTGCGGCGCAGCAGGTCGTCCACCACGTCGGTGCCCTGGACCCGGCGCACCCACATCTCGGGGCGCAGGCTGATGCGGTGTGCCAGCGTGGGCACGGCCAGCGCCTTGACGTCCTCGGGGACGACGTAGTCGCGCCCGAGGAGCAGCGCACGGGCCCGGGCGAGCTGCACCAGGTCCAGCTCGGCGCGCGGGCTGGCGCCGACCGCCACCTGCGGATGCTGTCTACTGGCCGTCGCCAGGGAGACCACGTAGTGCAGCACGTCGTCGTGCACACCGACCTGTTCCACCGATTCCTGCATGGCCAGCAGGTCGTGTGCATCGACCACCTGTTGCACCGTCACCGGCGCCGACCCGCGGTCCAGCCGGCGGCGCAGCATCGTGGTCTCCTCCGCCTCGGACAGGTACTTCAGCTCCAGCCGGATCGCGAACCGGTCCAGCTGAGCCTCGGGCAGCGGATAGGTGCCCTCGTACTCGATCGGGTTGTCGGTGGCCAGCACCAGGAACGGCTCCGGCAGCCGGTGGGTCACCCCATCGATGCTCACCTGCCGCTCGGCCATCGCCTCCAGCAGTGCGGCCTGGGTCTTGGGCGGCGTCCGGTTGATCTCGTCACCCAGCAGCAGGTTGGTGAAGACCGGGCCGCGGCGGAATTCGAAACGGCCGGACTGCATGTCGTAGATCGTCGACCCCAGCAGGTCGGCGGGCAGCAGGTCTGGGGTGAACTGCACGCGGGTGAACTCCAGCCCGAGCGCGGCAGCGAAGGACTTGGCGATCAACGTCTTTCCCAGTCCGGGCAGGTCTTCGAGCAGCACGTGCCCGCGGGCCAGCACGGTGATCAGGATCAGGTTCAGCGCGGCGCGCTTGCCGACGACCGCGCGCCCGATCTCGTCGAGGACCGATCCGCAGCGGGCGGTGGTCAGCGCCGGTGTGCTCACAGCCGCTCCAGCCGCTGCAGGATCTCGCCGAGGGTGCGCCGGCCCGGTCCCGGTTCCGCACTGCCGGTCGCCGATACGTTCTCGGGGTCGACCCACGGCCACAGCTCGGCGCCGAACAGCATCTGTCCGCTCGCATGGAAGGCCCTCGGGTCCTTGGCTTTCCGGTGCCCGGCGGCGAGTTCGAACTGGCGGGCCAGCATCGGGCGCAGCCTGCGGTCCCAGTCGGCACGCGAGGATTCCGACCAGGAGATCAGCGTCTCGGTGCGCGACAGCCAGCGCTGCATCGCCGCGGCGGCAGGATCGTTCACCGCCTCGGCCGGGTCGTCCCCGCCGAGGCTCACGTGCGACCGCACCGCCAGCAGCACGCACGCCAGCGCAGCGCCGGTCACCGCGAGCACGAGTTCTCGTTCGAGCTGGGTGAGCGCGAACGTCTGCACGACCAGGATCAGGAACACCCCGGCGGCAACGATTTTCGTCATGTCGTGGCCTCCAGTTGACGTTGCACCTGTTGCAGCGCACGCACCGCGTCGGCGCGGTGGGCATCCGCCATCACGTGCGAGCTGAACCGGGCCTCCTCGAACAACTCGACGAGTTCGGTGGCGCTGTCGGGCGTCAGCGCGCGGCTCTCGATCGCGCGGGCCAGCACCTCGGTCGGGGTGTCGGATTCCCGCGGTGTGGTGCCGGGTGACTTCGCCAGCTCCCGTTCCATCGCGAGGTAGCAGGCGATGATCGCCTGCCGCCGGTCCCGGCGGGGATCGTCCATCTCCGCCAGCCCGAGTTCGGCCGCGCGGGCCAGATCGGGGGCCTCGGCCCCGGCGCGCATGTCCGCCGTGACGGGGCCGGGCGGCGCCGGGGTCTCGGGAGCGCGCCTTCTGGCAGCGAGCGTCGCCACGATCGCCAGCGCGAACAGTGCGATCGTCGTTCCGGCCAGCGCGGCGAACATCCCGCCACCGCCCTGCCCGGTCGGCGTCTCAGGCGGCGCCGGCGGCGGTGGCGCCGCTCCGGGATCGGTGGCGCCCGTGCCGGCGCCTGCCGGCGGATCGGGCTGCGGCGGATCCTCGATCGTCACCGGGGTTCCCCACCGCATCAGCAGCAGGATGAGCAGGGCCCAGGCCAACAGCGCCGCCGCGGCGATCAGCAGCGGGCGGCGCAACGGGAAGCCGGATTTCCGTGTCGGGCGCAGCCCCGACCCCCCGGACGGGCGGGCCGAACGCTGGGACGCCTGGGTGATGACCGCGAGCGCGATCACCACGATCGACACGGCAAGCAGCGCGGTCACCGCCACGAGGCTGCCCGTGCCCGCCGGTCGGGATTCGTCGGGTGGCGGGTCGCCGGCGCCGTCGGGCAGGTAGCCGCGCAGCGCGACGACGGTCAGCAGCGTGAGCGCGAGCACCACGGTCGTGCGCGCTGCCGTCCTGCGGTCCGCCTTGTCGGGCATGGCCCACCCCCGGGCTCCAGCACCGACGGCCGGGCCGCCGCCGGCCTGTGCTCATGGTGGCACGAGGCGTGGGCGGCGCGGGCCTAACCGGTCAGAACATCTGCCAATCCGACGCACCGTCGGGCTGGGTGTACATCGGGCCGTCGGTGTTCTTGATGACGACCGCGTCGCCGCTGCCGAAGTTGTCGTAGAACCACTTGGCGTCCTCGGGGGCGAGGTTGATGCAGCCGTGGCTGACGTTGCGCTCCCCCTGGTCACCGACCGACCAGGGCGCGCTGTGGACGAAGATGCCGCTGTTGTCGATGCGCACGGCGTCCTTGACCTTGAGCTTGTAGCCCTCGCCGGACGGATCGTCGACCGGGACGCCGTAGGTCGAGGAGTCCATCACGATGTCGGCGAACTTCTCCAGCACGTAGTAGGTGCCGTTCTTGGTTTCATAGCCGGTCTTGCCCATCGAGACCGGGAAGGTCTTCTCCAGGACACCGTTGCGATGGACCTCCATCTGCTTGGTGTCGTTGTCGATCGTCGCGGTCAGCTGTTCAGGGACGGTGAACGTGGACTTGGTGCCCGCCGCGTCGATGGAGACCTCGGTGCCGACCGGCCAGAAGTCCTGCGGCCGCCAGCGCAGCTGGGTGTCGCTGACCCAGTAGAACCGGCCGGGCACCGGCGGGTTCGACGAGATGTGGACCGCGTCCTGGGCCATCTGCCGGTTGGCGATGGGCCGCTGGAAGTTGATGTAGATCGGCTTGGCCGCGCCGACGATCGATCCGTTGACCGGGTTGAACGACGGTGGGATGAACGGCGGCTGGCCGACGAACGGGTTTGGGTTCTGCCCGGCCGGAGTGCCCTCCGGGATGGGCTTCGGGGTGCCCGGGATGACCGCCAGTGGATCGACCGGTGTGGTGGTGTCCGTGGCCGAGGTGGCGGGCGGTGTGACCGTGGCCGGCTGGTCCGGGAACCCGAACGAGTTCGCCGGTGGCGGCGGTGGCGGGACCGGTGCCGGGGCGGGCTGGGCCAGCGCCGATGGCGTACCGAGCGTCAGCCCCGCGGTCACGCCGACTGCCATGAACAGGGCGTAGACCCGGCTCCTGTTTCGCTGCCGCATGCATTACCTCCAGTCCAGCGACTCATCCCAGTGTGGCACAGCACCGGCATCGATCCCGCTGGCGAACGCATCCGCCGGACCCCGGCACCCTCGGCACAGAGGGTCTTGACCTGCTCTGATGATCGGTCTTTCCGGGCCGGGCGTTACGCGGCCGGCCCGATCGCCCCCTCCGTCACACCTATCCGCTCTTCTCAGCGAACGTGTGAGAACACCGCGACCAAGAGTGGATATCTGTGACCGCTGGGGCGTCGGGAACCACCCATCGCGGACACTGGAGCACATGATCGTGGCATTCAGCATCAGTCCCTCCGGCGGCGATGAGACCGGCGGGGTCAGCGTCGCTGTCGCCGAGGCGGTCCGGATCGTGCGCGCGTCGGGGCTGCCGAACGAGACCAACGCGATGTTCACCAACATCGAAGGCGAGTGGGACGAGGTGATGGCCGTGTTGAAGCAGGCCGTCGACGCGGTGGCCGCGGTGTCTCCGCGGGTCAGCCTGGTACTCAAGGCCGACATCCGCCCCGGCTTCACCGGACAGCTGACCGCGAAGGTGCAGCGCATCGCGGATGCCCTCGGCGACTGACCGGCGTCCGGCAAGGGCACGTTATCCCCAATCCGGATTTCATCCACAGGCTGCGCTTTTCCCGCCCGTTTTCGCACGTATGTTCGATACCGTCGTGGTGTGGGTGAATTCCTCTCAGGTGACGTGGCAAGGCAGCGATGGAGCGTGCTGCTCGACCGCGTCGAGGCCGCCTACCGCGAGATGAGCGAGCTGCCCAGCGATCAGGTCGGCATCGGCTACCGCATGCAGATGGCGCATCGGCTGGAGACGCAGCAGCGCCTCAACCGCGCCCTGATGTACCGGGTCTTCGGCCAGATCGCCGATCCGCCGGACGAGGCCGCCATGGTCCCCGCCGTCAAACAGCGTCTCTCCGCGCGGCTGCGCATTCCCATCCGGGAGGTCACCCGCCGGTTCGCGCTCGCGGCCAGGCTCCGCCCGCGCCGGCAACTGAGCGGCCCTCCGCTACCGCCCGAGCTGCCCGTCGTCACCGAGGCGCTGGTGTCCGGTGTGCTCGGCGAGGACCATCTGAAGAAGATCTCCGCGGTGCTCGACAAACTCCCGTCGTGCACCTCGACCGCCGACCGCGACGACGTCGAAGCCGCCCTGGTCCGCGAATCCGCCGCCCACGACGCCGACTTCGTCGCCGAACTGGGCCGCCGGATCGACGCGTTGTTCAACCCCGACGGCCACTACGACGAACACGACCGGGCCCGGCGCCGCGGGCTCACGCTGGGTCCGCAGGGCGCCGACGGCATGTCGAAGCTCAGCGGGCATGTCGACCCGGAGACGCGCGCCTACATCGAAGCCGCCGAGGCTGCCGTCCGGCCCGGGCGCCATCTACCCGACGGCCAACCCGACGGCGCTGCGGAACCGACCGCGGATGACCGCACCCCGGCACAGCGCTGCCACGACGGCATCAAGCTGGGCCTCAAAGCCGGTTTCGCCTCCGGCGCGCTGGGATCCCATCGCGGACATGCCGTCACGGTGATCGTGCGCACCACGCTCGCCGAGCTCGACCAGGCGGCCCACGCCGTCACCGACCCGGACGTCTCCATGCCCGCGCCGGCCCGCACCGGGGGCGGCACGGCGCTTCCCATGCGCGACCTGATCCGGATGGCCGCCGACGCCATCCACTACCTGGCCGTCTTCGACGACCACACCGGCCGGCCGCTCTACCTGGGACGCCAGACCCGGATCGCCACGGCCGATCAGCGAATCATCTGCTACTCCCGCGACGGCGGCTGCACGCGGCCGGACTGCACCGCACCCGGCTACCACTGCGAAGTCCACCACGCTCCCGGCTGGCACCCGGACGGCCGCACCGACGCCGACGCCCTGTACTTCGCGTGCGGACCGGACCACAAACTGCTCACCGACGGCCACTGGAAAGCCGCCGTCACCCCCGAAGGGCGACTTGCCTGGACCGACGGCACCACGCCACCGCGGGTCAACCGGGTCCACCATCCCGACGAACTCCTGCGCGGCGATCTCGACCCGCCGCGGGACCGGGTCTAGGAGCGGACGAGGCGGGCGATCGCGGCCGAGGCCTCGGCGAGCTTCGCGTCGGCCTCCTCGCCGCCCGCGGCGACCGCGTGGCTGACGCAGTGGCCGAGGTGTTCGTCGAGCAGGCCGAGCGCCACCGACTGCAGCGCGCTGTTGACGGCGCTGATCTGGGTCAGCACGTCGATGCAGTACTTGTCCTCGTCGATCATCTTCGCGATCCCGCGCACCTGGCCCTCGATGCGGCGCAGACGCTTGGCGTAGTTCTCCTTCTGCGCCGAGTAGCCGTGGGCGCCGGTATCGGCCGGGGTCGACTCGGGTGCGCTCTCGCTCACGGCATTCCCTCCAGAATCTGCGTCATCTTCGCGATCTGCGCCTGCTGGCCGGCGACGATCGTCCTGGCGATGGAGACGGCGTCGACGTTGACACCGTCGGCGATCTCCGCGTTCGCGATCTCGATCGCGCCGCGGTTCTGGCTGATCATCGACTGCAGCCACAGTCTGTCGAACTCCGGCCCGCTCAGCGACCCGAGCCGGGCGATGGTCGCGTCGTCGACCGTTCCGGGCAGGTCTTCGTCCGGCGCGCCGGAGTCGGCGTCGGCCCCGGTGCCGTTCTCGGGGTTCTCCTTCCACTGCACCAGGAACACGTTGAGGATGTTGAGCTCGGGCTGCGCGACGGCCACGATCTGCTCGGCCAGCCGGACCACTTCCGGGTTCGTCGAGCGCTCCGCCGCCGTCCTGGCCAGGTCGATGGCCTGGGCATGATGCGGCACCATGTCGGTGGCGAACGCGATGTCGGCCTCGTTGAAGCCGGCGGGCTCACCGGTGATCAGCGGCGCCTCGGGTTCGTCCGGGCCGCCCGCAGCCTCGCCGGCGGCATCCCGGCCGCCGCAGCCGGCCAGCAGCACCAGCGCGGCCGCCATCGCGGTCAGCACGGCGAGCACGCGCGCCGTCAACGTCGTCATGCGCCCAGGGTACTAGTACCCCACGGGGGTATCCTCAGTGGTTTGGCCGGGGGAAACGCCAGGCGCATAATCTCCGCATGCCCTCAGATCCCACGGATGCCGGTATCGACATCAAGCCCCGTAGTCGCGACGTCACCGACGGCCTGGAGAAGACCGCCGCCCGCGGCATGCTCCGGGCGGTCGGGATGGGCGACGAGGACTGGGGCAAACCGCAGATCGGTGTCGGCTCGTCGTGGAACGAGATCACCCCGTGCAACATGTCGCTGCAGCGGCTGGCGCAGGCGGTCAAGGGCGGCGTGCACGAGGCCGGCGGCTACCCGCTGGAGTTCGGCACCATCTCGGTCTCCGACGGCATCTCGATGGGCCACGAGGGCATGCACTTCTCGCTGGTCTCCCGCGAGGTGATCGCCGACAGCGTCGAGACGGTGATGCAGGCCGAGCGCATGGACGGGTCGGTGCTGCTGGCCGGCTGTGACAAGTCGATCCCCGGCATGCTGATGGCCGCCGCGCGCCTGAACCTGGCGAGCGTCTTCCTCTACAACGGCTCGATCATGCCGGGCACGGCCAAGCTCACCGACGGCACCGAGAAGGAAGTCACGATCATCGACGCCTTCGAGGCGGTCGGCGCCTGCGCGCGTGGGCTGATGTCGCGCGAGGACGTCGACATCATCGAGCGCGCGATCTGCCCCGGCGAAGGCGCCTGCGGCGGCATGTACACCGCCAACACGATGGCCTCAGCCGCCGAAGCGCTCGGAATGTCGTTGCCCGGCAGCGCATCCCCGGTCGCGATCGACAAGCGCCGCGACGAGTACGCGCGCCGGTCCGGTGAGGCGGTGGTGGAGATGCTGCGCCGCGGCATCACCGCCCGCGACATCCTGACCAAGGAGGCGTTCGAGAACGCGATCGCCGTGGTGATGGCGTTCGGCGGCTCCACCAACGCGGTGCTGCACCTGCTGGCCATCGCCTGGGAAGCCAACGTGAAGCTGGGCCTGGAGGACTTCACCCGCATCGGGCAGCGGGTGCCGCACCTGGCTGACGTGAAGCCGTTCGGCCGGCACGTGATGAAGCACGTCGACGAGATCGGCGGCGTGCCCGTCGTGATGAAGGCCCTGCTGGATGCCGGTCTGCTGCATGGGGATTGCCTCACCGTCACCGGCCTGACCATGGCCGAGAACCTGGCCCACATCGAGCCGCCGGACCCCGACGGCAAGGTCTTGCGCGCGATGAACAACCCGATCCACCCGACCGGCGGCATCACGATCCTGCACGGTTCGCTGGCCCCCGAAGGCGCGGTGGTGAAGTCCGCGGGCTTCGACTCCGACGTGTTCGAAGGCACCGCAAGGGTTTTCGAGCGTGAGCGGGCAGCGCTGGACGCCCTCGAAGACGGCACCATCACCCACGGCGACGTCGTGGTCATCCGCTACGAGGGCCCCAAGGGCGGGCCCGGCATGCGCGAGATGCTTGCGATCACCGGCGCCATCAAGGGCGCGGGCCTGGGCAAGGACGTACTGCTGATGACCGACGGACGCTTCTCCGGCGGCACCACCGGCCTGTGCGTCGGCCACATCGCGCCCGAGGCCGTCGACGGCGGACCGATCGCCTTCGTGCGCGACGGTGACCGGATCCGCCTCGACGTGGCGAAGGGCACCCTCGACATCCTGGTCGACGAGGACGAATTCGAGTCGCGCAAGGCAGGTTTCGAGCCGCTGCCGCCGCGCTACACCACCGGCGTACTGGCCAAGTACACCAAGCTGGTGGGCTCGGCGGCGGTCGGCGCGGTCTGCAGCTGACCCCGCGGGGCGCACCCCCGGCGGCGCGTGCCGGCAACGCCGGGGCCGCCCGGTCGGCGCTAGGAACTCTTTGCCGACGGAAGCGGTCACCCGGTAGGTCTGTGACAGCGGAACTTGTTGACCCGGGCTGAGTTTCGGTGGGCTACCTGACGGCGTCTTCGGGCAACTTCACTGATCGAACGTGGCCGCCGCGCCCGGGATTAGGCTGCCGCTCATGCAGTGGTTCGTCGAAAACCCTCTGCTCACGCTCTTCTTCTGCCTCGGCGTCGGGAGTCTGTTCGGCCGCATCCGCTTCGGACCGGTCGCGTTCGGCCCCGCCGGGGCGCTGTTCGTCGCGCTCGCACTGACCGCGATCGAACCCGACGCCGCGCTGCCGCCCATCGTCACCAGCCTGTCGCTGTGCGTGTTCTGCTACATGGTGGGCCTGGCCGCAGGCCCGTCGTTCGTCAGCGCGATCCGCACCGGCTGGAAACAGGTGGTGGTGTCGGTGCTCGCGATCCTCGCGATGGCCGCCACCGCGCTGGGCCTGGGCTGGGCGTTCGGCCTGGACATCGGGACCGTCGCCGGGGCGTTCGCCGGCGCCGGGACCGCGACGCCGGCGCTCGGCGCCGTGCAGCAGCAACTGGCCGTCGGTGACGCCGTCCCGCCCGAACCGGCCATCGGCTACGCGGTGGCCTATCCGATCACCGTCTGCCTGACCATCCTGGCGTGTTCGTACCTGATGTCCGTGGGGCGCCGCAGACCCAATGCCGAGGACCGCGCGAAGGTGCCGCCGATCGTGGTGCAGACCGTGGAACTGCTCGGCGACCCCGATCTGAGCGTGGGGGGTCTGGAGACCAACTATCACGCTGTGGTGTCCCGGTTGACCCGCGACGGCAAGACCGGCGTCGCGCACGACGACGAACGGTTGGCCCCCGGTGACCTGCTGACCGTCACCGCGAGCGAGGACCAGGTCGAGCGGATGATCAAGGATCTGGGCCGGCCCGCCCGCTCCGAGCCGTGGCTGGACCGCAGCGAGATCGACTTCCGCCGGATCACCCTGTCCGCGCCGCAGTACGTCGGCCGCGAGCTACGCCACCTGGGGTTGGAGGACCGCTTCGACGCCGTCGTGAGCCGGGTGCGCCGCGGCGACACCGACATCATCGCCACCCCCGACCTGGTGCTGCAGAACGGTGACCGGCTCCGGGTGACCGCGCCGCGCACCCGGATGGCCGACATCACCAAGGACCTCGGCGACTCCGAACGCGCGGCGGGCGACATCAACCCGATCGGCCTCGGCCTCGGCCTGGCGATCGGACTGGTGTTGGCGCTGGTGGAGCTTCCGCTGCCCGGCGGCGGCGCCCTGGTGCTGGGCACCGCCACCGCGCCGTTGGTGGTCGGCGTCGTGCTGGGCGCGCTCGGGCGCACCGGTCCGATCGTCTGGACGCTGCCGGGCAACGTGTCCAACACGCTGAACCAGTTCTCGCTGTTGGTGTTTCTGGTCGCCGTCGGTACCGGCGCGGGCGGCGGCCTGGTGACCGCACTGGCCGCCGAAGGCCTGCAACTCGTCGTGCTGGCGCTCGCCGTCTCCGCGGCCCACGCGCTGATCTGCGTGATCGGCCTGCGGACCGTGCTGAAGTTCGGCACTGCGCGGGCACTCGGCGGGCTCACCGGATCGCAGCTCAACCCCGCACCGTACGCGTACGCCATGTCGAAGATGCCCGACCAGCGCGTGGCGGTGGGGTACGCCGTGCTGTTCCCGGTGTCGATGATCATCAAGGTGTTCGTGGCACAGTTGATGGTCGTCTACTTCTGACGGCCGGGACTGTCACCGGCCCCGAATGCGTGACGTGAAGCACCCTTCGCACCGAGGAGGACCCGGTGACCAACCCGCTGACGAATCTCGGCGTCACCCTCCCGGTGCTCGCCGCCCCCATGGCGGGCGGGCCGACGACTCCGGCCATGGTGGTCGCCGCGGCGCGCGCCGGCGCACTCGGGCTGCTGGCGGCCGGTTACAAGACCGTCGAGACGGTGCAGACCGAGATCTCCGCGGTACGGCAGGAGTCGGTCGCGTTCGGGGTCAACCTCTTCGCGCCCAACCCCGTACCGATCGGCGAGGACGCCTACCGCCGGTACGCGCAGGCGGTGCAGCGCGAAGCGGACCGGTTCGATCTGCACCTGCCGACCGCCCCCGTCGACGACGACGACGCGTTCGGCGCCAAGGTCGACCTGCTGCTGGCCGCCCCGGTGCCCGTGGTCAGCTTCACCTTCGGCCTGCCCGGCCCCGATGTGATCCGCGCGCTGCAGAAGGCGGGCACCGCGGTCGTGCAGACGGTCACCTCGGTCCCCGAGGCCGAGGAGGCCTCCGCGGCAGGTGTGGACATGCTCGCGCTGCAGGCCTCGGTCGCCGGCGGGCATTCCGGAACGTTCACCCCCGACCGGTTGCCCGCGTCGGTACCGCTGGCCGACCTCGTCGCCCAGGTGACCGCCGCCGTGCGGTTGCCGGTCATCGGCGCCGGCGGGCTGGCCACCGCCGGCGACGTCGTCGCGGTGCTGGGCTCCGGGGCCGCCGCGGTCGCAGTGGGCACGGTACTGCTGCGCGCCGACGAGAGCGGGGCCTCGGCCGTCCACCGCGCCGCACTGACCGATCCGCGGCGTACCGAAACCGTCCTCACCCGCGCCTTCACCGGGCGGCCGGCACGCGGACTGCGCAACCGGTTCATCGACGAGTTCGAATCGCAGGCCCCGCTCGGCTATCCCGCGATCCACCACCTGACCAGCCCGCTGCGCAAGGCGGCCGCCGGCGCGGGTGAGGCGGACCTCGTGCACCTGTGGGCCGGCACGGGATACCGCCACGCCGAGGAGAAGCCGACCGCGACGATCCTGTCGGAACTCGGCGCCGGAATCTGACCTCCGAACATCGCTGCGAGGCTGCTCCTTTCACCTGGGAGAAAGCCGGTCGGGCCGGACACCGTTGTGTGCCGTACACGATGCGTGTCGTGCGCCGGCAGCATTCGCGCCTCCGCATCGCCCGTGGCACAGCGGTTTTGGCAGCGGTGCCCGCCAACTCAGCCCGGCGCCGCGTGGTGCTCACCCGGCAGGGCGGACACTGGCGGGTTGCGCAGTACCAGGCGTCGCCGCTGCACCTAGAATGACGCAGTATCAGCGGTGACCGGCATCGGAGGTGAGGGGATATGGCCACGGCGTTCCCCGATGCCGCGACGCTGGACAGTGTCCTGGACCTCGCCGCGCAGGCGCCGTCGGTGCGCAACATCCAGCCGTGGCTCTGGCACGTCGACCGCCACGGTGTGCAGCTGTTCGCGGACTGGAGCCGCCGCCTCGGTGACACCGACTCCGACCGGCGCGATGTGCTCGTCAGCTGCGGCGCGGTGCTGCACCACTGCGCGGTCGCCTTCGCCGCCGCCGGCTGGTCGAGCCGCGTGCGCCGCTTTCCCGCCGACGGGGTGCTGGCGACCATGGAGGTCGACGAGCGGACCCCGGGTCCGGGCACCGTCGAACTGGCCGAGGCCATCGGGCGCCGCCGCGCCGACCGGCGCCCGTACCGCGGCACGCTGCCGCCCGGCACGATCGAACTGCTGGTGATCCGCGCCGAACGCTTCGGTGTGCGCCTGGCCGTGGTGCCGACCGTCCGGTGGGCCAGGGCCGGCGACAGCGACTTCGCGGTCTGCTACGGAGCCGACCAGCCTGGCCATCCGGGGGACGACGCCGTGATGCTGGTGCTGGCCACCGACACCGACGACGACGGGACGCGGTTGCGGGCCGGCGAGGCGGTCAGTGACCTGACGCTGTCGGCGGCCGCGCTCGGGCTGGCCAGCTGCCCGCTGACGTTGCCGCTGCACGACACCCGCGGCCGCCTGGCGCTGGCCTGCGAGGTGTTCGACGCGGAGGCCTACCCGCAGGCGTTGATCCGGCTCGGGCCCGCCGGCGTGGGTGGTCCGCTGCCGCCGGTGGAACGGCGGTCCGTCGCGGAGACGACCACATTCGATCTCAAGACGACGTTCGACCTCGACTGAGGCCCCGCTACCCCGGCTAGCCGGTGAAGCCCTCCCCCGACGTCGAACGGTCGTGGTGGGCGAAGGTCAGCGGGATCTCCCGTCCACGGGCGATCTCGTCCAGCACCGCGATCCTCTCGCGCGCGGCTGCACCGCTCTTCTTCCTGCGCTCCCGGATCGGGTTGGACCACGGTAGTTTGTCGGCCACCGTGGCGATGCGGACGTTGAGGGCGGTGAGCTTCTCGGCGATCTGTACCCGGCGCTCGAAGTTGTAGCCGAGCGGCTCGAAGAGCGTGCCCTCGACCATCCTGTCGATCTGCTGGTAGCCGAACACGACGCCCGCCGGGACGAGCGCGATGGTCGCGGTGAGCTGGTTGGCGTGCCTGGCGACCACCTTCTTCGCCCAGCCCGGAAGCGTCTCCGTCAGGGTCCGCAGGTGCTCGGGACCCGCGATGGCGTCGACGAGCTGGGCCCGCCACGGGGACGGGTTACCGCCCCTGGCCAGGACGTAGTTCAGCGACTTGATCAGCTCCAGGCCGTCGGCGGAGTGCAGCAGCTCGGGTGCACCCCACAAGCGCCCGGAGAACGACGAGTACTCCGCGAGATCCTCCAGCTGCTGCGGGGTGAGCGTGCGACCGAACGCGTGGTCGACCAGACGCCCGAGCAGCATGCCGCTGCCGAAGCCCAGCAGCGACGTCACCGGGATCGGTTCGCCGAACTTGAGGTAGACCTCTTCGCCCCACTTCCGGCGCAGGCCCCGGCTGGCCAGTGCGTGCATCAGCCGCACGCGCACCACATCCTGGAAGGCTTCCGACCGCCGGTCGAAGATGTCGGGCAGCGTGAACTCGGCGAACACCCGCGCGGTCTCGATGAAGCGGCGCGGGCCGTCGTCGGCGAACCGGCCGGTGGCGCCGGTGGCGGCAGAGATGTCGCCGGTCATCGCGGTCTCGTAGAACGCCCACCCGCGGATGATCGCCGTAGCGGCCACCGTGGCGGACATCGCCAGCATCCGGCCGCGTTCGGCGGAGGTGAGGTCGAACTGACCGGGCAAGCCGTCGAGATGCTCGAAGAGGTCGACGAGCTCCTGGGGCGGATCCTCGACTGTGTCGATGCCCTTGGTGAGTGCCTGTTCGAACATCGCGCGGCCGTGTTCGTGGCCCAGGCGCTCGAACGCGTCGACCACGCCGATCATGTACTCGTCGCGCTGCCAGAAATAGTCGTCGCGCAGCCGCGTGAGGTCGTTGGGTTCGACTTCTTTGTCGATGTCGATCCACGGCCCGAACAGGATCTCCCGCATGCGGCGCCACTGGTCGGCGAAGTGATCACGTCCCGGCGGAATGGGCCGTAACGGGCGTTCCGGATGGTCGCGCCGATTGAAATCGACGTCCTCGATGGTGATCTGCGGACGCTCACCTGTCACAGTCATGCAGCTATCCAATCTCGGGATACAGGGCACTGATTTGTGACGTTAGCTCACGACATCCCGGATGTGAATGGCCATTCCTGATCTCGCGGCGGCCGCTAATCCTCGATGACGTCGAGGCCCCGGCGCCGCAACTCGGCCAGACTGTCCCGCATCGCCTGGATCTGTTCATCGGAATGCCCTGTCCAGTCGGTGATCTCACCGATGATGCGGACGGGTTCGCGGGTGCGGAACGACCGGGTGGGGTTTCCCGGCAGCTTCTTGTCGGTGACGTTGGGGTCGTCTTCGAGAGCACCCTGCGGTTCCACGATGAAGATCCGGCAGCGGCCGTCGCCGGCGGCCAGTTCGGCGCCCCACACGGCAGCGTCCAACGTCTGGGTGACGTAGACGTGGTTCATCACGCGCTCGTGGTCGTAGTTCGACCGGCGCCCCGGCAACAACAGATCCCCGACCGCCAGGTCGGCTCTCGTCCCGTGCAGGAACGCACCGGACTCGTGGACTTCAAAGGGTTTCGGCGCTTGCGGCACAGCCACTTCCGTTCACTTTCACGACAGGACTGCAGGATTGTGCCCTGCGGTCCGGGTCTTGCCGCAAGACCCCCTGGGGGTCGTAAAGTGAGAGCGGGACGATCCCCGTCGGTCGTCAGTTGCGCACGCTGGTGTCGACGTGCGGCACCCTCACCCTGGGATAGAGCTGGCCGAGCCAGGGATTGTTGCTGTCATTGCCGTAGCCGTAGCCGAAGCGGTACCCATTGCCGTACCCATGTCCGAAGCCATGCCCGTAGCCGTTGTCGTGGTGGTAGGCACTGTCGTCGTTGTGGCTACCGAAGGCAGGCCCGCTGGGGGCGGCCTGCGCCGGACCGGCGACACCGATCGCCACTGCTGACAGGGCTCCGGCAACCACGCTGAGCATCCCGAGTTTCTTCACGGCTCTCGCCTCTTTCCTGTTACCACTTCGTCTGCGGATATCACTCCCGCGATATGTGCTGAAACAGGAGACTGCGCGAATTGATTCCAGTGCCCGGCCGCTGCGGTCGTCTACCCCGCGGTCACCTTGGCCGGCTCCTCCCGGCCCGCCAGCCGGTCGTCCCACACCTGCAGCACCTCCGGCGGCGTGCGCGGGGTCATCAGGCTCGCGACCACGTACACGATCAGGCTGGCAGCGAGACCGAAATAGATTGGCTCGTTGGCCAATACGTCGCCGACCAGCACCATGGTGCCCAACGTCACAGCCGTGCCGACGCCCATCGACCACAGCGCGCCCGCGCCTGTCGCACGCTTCCAGACGAACCCGCCCAGGATCGCGACGAGCAGGCCGCCGACCAGGATGTCGTAGGCGATGGTGAGCGCGGCGACCACGTCGTTGAGCATTGCCGCGATCACGATGACGACGATGCCGAACGCCACCACGTACAGCCGGTCGGAGTGCACGTCACGCTCGGCGTCCGACTCCCGGGGTTCGGTACGTCCGAATAGCCGCAACACCATCGGTTTCACATCCGTGCGCGCCACCGTCGCGGTCGCGATCAGCGCACCCGAGGCGGTCGACATCATCGCCGCCACCGCGGCCGCCAATGCCAGACCACTGATGCCGACCGGCAGGATCGTCTCGGCGAGCTGGGCGTACACGTCATCTTTGGCCTCGACGTCGGGCAGGAACGTCGACGCGGCCATCCCGATCACCGCACCCGCGACGCCGTACAGCAGGCAGTACACCGCCGCGGTGGTGCCGCCCCATTTGGCCACCCCCGGCGAGCGGGCGGTGAACACCCGCTGCCAGATGTCCTGCCCGATCAGCATTCCGAAGCTGTAGACCACGAAGTAGGTGATGATCGTGGCGGTGCCGATGGTGCCCAGATCGAAGGCCGCATCCCCGGCCCGCTCCCGGATACCGTCCAGCCCGCCGCTTTGGTCAGCGAGAACGGCAACAACAGGCAGAAGATGCCGATCGTCTTGAGGACGAACTGCACCATGTCGGTGAGCGTGATCGACCACATGCCCCCGATCGACGAGTACAGCATCACCGTGGCGCCGCCGATGATCACCGACACCGTGCGGCCGGTGCCGAACAGCACGTTGAACACCGTGGCGTAGGCGATGGTCGAAGTGACCGACAGCATCAGGGTGTAGGCCGCCATCACGACACCGGACGACGACGTCGCATCGACCCCGTAGCGCAGCCGCAGCATCTGCGCGACGGTGTAGACCTTCAGCCGCTGGATGCGGCCGGCGAAGAACAGGCTCAGCGCGAGCAGGCCGACGGCGATCGCGACCACCAGCCACATCCCCGAGATCCCGTACTTGTAGCCCAGTCCGATGCCGCCGACGGTCGACGCGCCGCCGAGCACGACCGCGGCCATGGTGCCGGTGTAGAGCACCGGGCCGAGTCGCCTTCCTGCGACGAGGAAGTCGGCCGAGTCCTTGGTTCTCGTCTTCCCCCAGAACCCGAAGGCGAGCATGGCGACGAGATAGATCACGATGATGGCGATGTCGAGCGGTTTCCCCATGGTGGCTCCCCCTGTCAGGTGGGTGCGAACATCCGCAGCACTGCGGGTAGCACGACGACCGCGGGTCCGCGGGTCGTGAACGTGTCGGCGATTGCTTCACCGACTCCCTCCGGTGACACCCGTCGTGCGGGCACCCCGAAACTCTCTGCCAGCGCGACGAAGTCGGGGCGGGCCAACTCCGTGGCGGTGGCCTGACCGAATGTGTCGGTCATGTATTCGCGCAGGATCCCGTAGCCGCCGTCGTCGACGATCAGCCACGTGACGTCGGCGTCGTGCTGGCGGGCGGTGGCCAGTTCGGCGATGCCGTACATCGCGCCGCCGTCGCCGGTCACCGCGAACGTGCGCTGCCCGGTGCCGATCGCGGCGGCGACGGCGGCCGGGAACGCGAAGCCCAGCCCGCCTGCGCCCTGGGCCGAGTGGAACTCGCCGTCCCGGGGATCCCAGGCCGACCAGGCCCAGTACCCCGCGATCGTCATGTCCCAGAAGGTCTGTGCGGCAGCGGGAACCGTGGCCCGCAGGTCGGCCATCAGCGTCAGCTCCACCGCGACGTCCTGGCCGGCCAACCGGCCCTGCACCGCGGCGCGCAGCGCGGACGCGACCGCGGCGCCGTCTCCGGTGCGCGGCGTGACCTGACCGGCCAGCGCTGTCAGTGCCGTCGCGGCGTCGGCGTGGATGCCCAGCGCGGGATGGTTGGCCTCCAGCACCCGGGCCTCGGCGTCGATGTGGATCACGCGGCCCTTCGGGGCGAGCGTGAAGTAGTTGGAGGTGACCTCGCCCATCGCGGTGCCGACCGCGAGCAGCACGTCGGCGTCTTCGAGCAGTGCGGTGGTGTGGCGGTCCTCGATCCACGACGCCGCCGACAGCGGGTGCGCGAACGGGATCGCACCCTTCCCGCCGACCGTCGAGACCACCGGCGCGTCAAGGCATTCCGCGAGGGCCACCAGCGCGGCGGGCCCGCCGGCCGAGCGCCGCACCCCTCCGCCGGCCAGGATCACCGGCCGCTCGGCGGAGTCCAGCAGCGCCGCCGCTGCGCTGACCAGTTCGGCACGGGGCGGCCGGTGGGTCACCGCGGTCGCCACGGACGTCACCGGCGGCACGTCGACGGGCTCCTGCAGCACGTCCTGCGGGATCTCCACCCACACCGGCCCGGCCGGCGCGGACTGCGCCAGCGACCAGGCGTCGGCCAGCAGCGACGGGATCTGTGAGCTACACCGGGCCAGCGCAGTGCTTTTCGTGACGTTCACGGCGCTGCGTTGCTGGTCGTCGAGTTGGTGCAACATGCCGCGGCGCAGCCCGATCCCGGCCCGCGGCACCTGGCTGACGATCACCAGCAGCGGTACGCCGGTCGCGTAGGCCTCCTGCAACGCGCCGAGCGCGGTCAACGCTCCCGGCCCGGTGGACAGGAACAGCACCCCGACCTCACCGGTGGCCCTGGCGTACCCGTCGGCGCCGAACGCCGAATTGTTCTCGATCCGCGAGCTGACGAACGTCAGGTCGCTGCGCCGGATCGCGTCGAACAGCGCCAGCGCGTTCTGCCCGGGGATACCGAACACGTGCGAAACACCCAACACGCCAAGTGTTTCGACGACGACGTCACCCCCGTTGCGGCTCATGACAAGTGGCGCATCGCCAGCAGGGACACCAGGTCGTAGGCGACATGTGAGGCCGCGACCCCGGTCATCTGCGCGTGGTCGTAGGCGGGCGCGACCTCCACGACGTCGGCCCCGATCAGGTTCAGCCCGTGGAACCCGCGCAGGATCTCCAGCAGTTCCCGGCTGGAGATGCCGCCGGCCTCGGGCGTGCCGGTCCCCGGCGCGTGCGCCGGGTCGAGCACGTCGATATCGATGGACAGGTACACCGGCCGGTTCCCGACGCGGTCCCGCAGTTTGTCGACGACCTCGCGCACGCCCTGGTAGTACACGTCCGACGAGGTGACGATGCCGAACCCGAAGCGGCGGTCGTCCTCCAGATCCTTCTTGCCGTAGAGCGGGCCGCGGGTGCCGACGTGCGAGAGCGCCTCGGTGTCGAGGATGCCCTCCTCGACGGCGCGGCGGAACGGGGTGCCGTGGGTGTACTCGGCGCCGAAGTACGTGTCCCAGGTGTCCAGGTGCGCGTCGAAGTGCACCAGCGCGACCGGTCCGTGCTTGGCGTGGGCGGCGCGCAGCAGCGGCAGTGCGATCGTGTGGTCGCCGCCGATGGTCACCAGCGACGTGCCGTCGCGGGTGAGGTCGACGGCGGCCGCCTCGATCGTCTCGATGGCCTCGTGGATGTCGAACGGGTTCACCGAGATGTCACCGGCGTCGACCACCTGGGCAAGCTCGAACGGCGACACGTCCAGGGCGGGGTGGTACGGGCGCAGCAGCCGGGAGGACTCCCGCACGTGTGCGGGGCCGAACCGCGCGCCGGGCCGGTAGGACACCCCCGAGTCGAACGGCACGCCGACGACGGCGATGTCGGCGCGGGGCACCTGGTCGAGCCGGGGCAGGCGGGCGAACGAGGCCGGTCCGGCGAAACGCGGCGTCTTCGACGCGTCGATCGGGCCAACGGGCGTGGTCATGCGGTCACTTCCTCTGTCACTAACGGGTTTTCGGGTTCGTCTTCTGACGTGATGGGGATGCCCGCCGGCGCGCTGGCCCGGACGAATCGCGGACCCGCCGGACCGAACGCGTCGGCGGGCTCGGGGAACGCGAGCAGCAGCAGCGGGTACAGCACCGCGGCGACACCGAGGCCGACCGGGATGGACAGGTCGATGCCCGAGGCCAGATCGCCGAGCGGGCCGACGAACTGCCCGGGCAGGTTGACGAAGCACAGCGACAGACCGGCCGAGACCAGCCACGCGGTGAGGCCGCGCCAGTTCCAGCCGTGCCGGAACCAGTAGCGACCGCCGCGCTGTCTGCGGTTGAACACCTGCAGTGAGTCGGAGTCGTACCAGCCGCGGCGCACCACCCAACCGATCATCATCACGACCATCCACGGCGCCGTGCACGTCACGATCAGCACCGCGAACGTGGAGATGCTCTGCACCACGTTGAACGCGAACCGCCCGACGAAGATGAACCCGATCGCCAGGACGCCGATGAACACGGTGGCCTGCACGCGGCTGAACCGCGGGAACACACTGGAGAAGTCGAGCCCGGTGCCGTAGAGCGCCGTCGTGCCGGTCGACATGCCGCCGATCAGCGCGATCAGGCAGACCGGCACGAAGTACCACCCCGGCGAGACCGCGAGCAGGCCGCCGACGTAGTTGCCCTCGTCGATGAACTGCGGCGCGTTGGTCGCGACGACGGCGGCGGTCACCAGACCGAACAGGAACGGCACCAGTGTGGCGAGTTGCGCGCAGAACGCCGCGGCCATCGGCTTCCACGGCGCGGTGTCGCGGGGGATGTAGCGGGACCAATCCCCTAGGAACGCACCGAAACTCACAGGGTTGGACATCACGATCAGCGCGGCGCCGACGAAGGACGGCCAGTACAGTGCGTTGGTCGCGGCGTCGGCGCCGGGGCCGTAGATCCCGGGGTAGCCGGGATCGAACGTGCCGCCGAACGCGACGATGCCGAGCAGGAACAGCGCGGTGGCGGCCACCACGGCGATCTTGTTGACCAGCAACATGAATCGGAAGCCGTAGATGCAGACCACCAGGACCAGCAGCGCGAAGATGCCGTAGGCGAAGCCGACCGCGACATTGTTCGGTGCGGCGTCCGGGGCTCCGCCGAACGCCCGGCTCGCACCGCCGACCAACACGTCCCCCGAGGTCCACACCGAGATCGAGAAGAACGCGACGGCGGTGAGCAGCGACAGGAACGATCCGATGACCCGGCCGTGGACGCCCAGATGCGCCGACGACGAGACCGCGTTGTTGGTGCCGTTGCGCGGACCGAACAGCGCCATCGGCGCCAGGATCGCCGCGCCCAGCACCACTCCGAGCAGCGTCGCGAACAGCGCGTCGCGGAACGACAACCCGAAGATGATCGGGAAGCTGCCCAGCACGACGGTGGCGATGGTGTTGGCGCCGCCGAACGTGAGCCGGAACAGATCCAGTGGACCCGCGGTCCGCTCGGCCGCCGGGATCGGCTCGACGCCGTGGGTCTCGACCTGGGTGGCCTTCGGTGGTGGCGCAAGGGCGGGCGTGTCGGCAGCCATGGCGGTCCTTCCGCAGGGGGCGGTGTGGTGCGGCTCACGGTAGAGCCGCAGGTCAGAGCCCGCAAGCGATTCGTTCGTTACGGCCGTGTTGCCAATCATGATGTGTCGCGTCTGACCGGAGATCCGGTCGGATAGCGTGCCCAGAACAGTGTTCAGTGATTGATGTGCCGGTGGCACCGCACTGAAAGATCTTGTGCGGATTCACAGACAGGGAGTGGTGACCGGATGGACGAGGTCGACGAGGCGATCGTCGAACTGTTGGAGGTCGACGGGCGGTTGACCCACCGCGAGATCGCCGCCCGGGTGGGTCTGTCCCGGTCGGCGGCGGCGGCCCGGGTGCAGCGGCTCACCGGCAGCGGCCAGGTGGTGATCCGCGGCGCCGTGCACCCCGCGGTGCTGGGGCGCGGCGCGCTGGCCCACGTCAGCGTCGTCCTACACGGTCCCGCGGCGCCGGTGGCCGCCGCGCTGGCCCGCCGCGCCGACGTGCCGTTCCTGTCGCTGACCAGCGGTCCGCACGGACTGGTCGCGGAGGTGCGTGCGGCGTCGGCACGCGACATCGACCGCGCGGTCGCCGAGTTCCGCGAGCTGCCGGGGGTGTCCGCGGTCGACACCCTGACCTACGTCGAGGTGATGCGCGACGTCATCGGCCCCGTCGGAGACGTCCGCACCGAGCTCGACGACACCGACCGGGCACTGCTGGCCGCGCTGCAGCAGGACGGCCGCGCCTCCTACGTCGAGCTGGCAGCCGGGGTCGGATTGTCGGCGGCCGGCGCGCGCAGGCGGGTGGTGCGGCTCCTCGCCGCCCGGGTGGTCCGGATCGGCGCGGTGGTCCGGCACTCCGGCCAGGACCGGCAGAGCGCCATGGGTTTCGGCATCCGGCTCACCGGCGGAGCGCAGGACGTGGTCGCGGCGCTGACGGACATGCCCGCGGTGATCTTCGTGGCGCGCACGCTCGGGCGCTTCGACGTGCTGGTCACGGTCCGGGCGTTCGCTGCCGCGCAGCTGGTGGAGCTGATGGACACGGTGCGCGGCCTGCCGGGCGTCCGGACGCTGGAGAGCTGGACGCACCTCGACGTGGTGAAGGAGAGCTATGCGTCGGGGCTGGACACGGTCACGGACTCCTGAGCTCCTGCTCGCGCGCGCACAGCTCTTCGATGCGGCGCAGCGCGATCGCCAGCACCGGCAGATAGCCCGGGGCCCACACCGGGGCGCTCATCCACACGCGGCAGCCGTTGTCACGTGGTTCCACACCGTGCCGGGTGGCGGGCACCCCGGCGACCCGCCAGCCCCACGAGCGCCCCTGGTCGAGTTCGGAGATCACGAACGGCAGCGGCACCCCGAGCGGCGTCCACACCCGGCCCGTCGCGCCCAGCTCGAACCCGGACCCGTCGAGTTCGGCGCCGGACACGGTCGGTCCCCACTTCGGCCACGCCTCGAGATCGGCCAGTACATGCCAGGCCGCATCCGCGGAGGCGTCGATGTCCCTGCTCACGGTCCACATTCGGCAGGCATACCCGAACGTGTCACTGCCGGAACCTCTGGCGAACCGCCCGGAGACTAGTCGACGACCGCGACGGCGAAGCCGTCCCAACCCTTGGTGCCCACGGTCTGGATCGCCGCGGTGTCCAGTCGCGGATCGGCGGCCATCATGCCGAACATGTCCCGGATCGCCTGGGCCTGGCGGTCGTCGGGCGCCGGGTCGAGCACGCGGCCGTTGCGGGCGATGTTGTCGACCACGATCACGGTGCCCGGGTGGCCGAGCGTGATCGCCCACTCGACATAGGAGACGTTGTTCTCCTTGTCCGCGTCGATGAACACCAGGTCGAAGTTCTCGCCGCGCTGTCGCAGCGCGGGCAGCGAGTCCAGCGCGGCGCCGACCACGATCTCGACCCGGTCGCCGACCCCGGCGCGCTCGAGGTTGCGCCGGGCCACCTCGGCGTGTGCGGGTTCGTATTCGAGGCTCACGACCGTGCCCTCGGGCCCGACCGCGCGGGCCAGCGCGATGGTGCTGTAGCCGGCCAGCGTGCCGATCTCCAGCACGCGGCGCGCCCCGGCGATCTTCACCAGCAGGGACAGTAGTTTCGCGTGCTGCGCGGACACCTCGATCGCCGGCATACCCGCGGCGTTACCGGCCTCCCGGGCCGCGCGCAGCGCGTCGTCCTCGCTGTGCAGCACGCGGGTGAACAGGTCGTCGAGAGAACCCCAGTCGGGCGCGGTCACGGTGCCACGGTACCGCGACGCGGCCGCCGCGTTTGTGGCCCGCGCCTCGGGGTAGTACCGCCACGTCCGGACACATCCACGGACAACATTCGACGACAGGAGGGATCATGGCCACCGGTGAAACCGGATTCGACGATGTGACGTTCGACCTGATCTCGGTCCAGTACCACTCGCTCAAGGCCGGACATGACTACGGGCAGTACGTGCGCGATGCGCGAAACGCCGGCCTTGACGATGTCGCCTCGTTCTTCGAGCAGGTGATGTCGGAGGACTCGGAGCGGGCCAAGCGCTGCCACGAGTTCCTCGCGAAGCTGCAGGGCAGCGCCTGACCGGTCAGCGAACCCCTTCCTTCGCGTACACGACGCGCAGCACGTGCGCGACCTCCGGACCCATCACCACCGCGCAGAGCTCGCAGAAGGCCGCGACGAACGCGGGGCCGTGCGGCGGGTCCGCGTCGCAGACGTGATGGGCGATCTCGTGCAGCACAACCAGTTCCCGCAATGCCCAGGTGCTGCGACCCTCGGGCACCGCGATGGTCGCCGCGCCGCCGGCGAGTTCGTAGTGCGCCGCGGTGGCGCCTCGGCGCGCACGCACCCGCAGCGGCGCGACGGCAGGCCACCGGTCCCGGACCGCGGGATGGGCCAGCACACTGTCGACGTAGAACTGCACCGCCTCGACCGTCCCGAACCGCGCCTCCGGCGGAAGGGTCAGCTGCGCGCCGAAGAAGTCGACCACCGGATTGCCCCGCTCGGCGGCCCGGTCGAACATCGTGCGCACGAAACCCTCTGCGGCATAGACCTTTGCGCGCTGCGCGTCCCGGGTCATCGTTCCAGTGCTGACCTCGCGCCGGAGAGCTCGGTGTCCCCGCCCAGCCGGGCCCGCCGTCCCGCCCGGTCACCGGCGCGCCGGGCGGCCGAGGAGTATCCCGCGGTGGCACTGGTGGCCCGCCACGTACCGCGCGCCTTCGATGCGTGGCGGTAGTAGTCCTTGAGCTCAAGGTCCTTGTTGCGCAACGCGACCGCGGTGCCGGGGATGGCTGCCGGACCGCTCTGGGCCTCCTGCTGGGCCTGTTCGCGGGCCTCGGCGAGCCGCTGCCCGACGCGTGCGCCGAACGCGAGCTGGAAGTTCAGCCGCGCGGTGATCGTCGGGGTCGGCTTGTGGGCGCCGGAGGCGATGTAGTCGGTCGACGCGCGCACCATCTGCATGACCAGGCTGGTGTACAGCGCGTGGGTGGTGTCGATGTCCTCGGCGAACCCGTACGCGTACACGAACGTCGAGTTCGACGCGACGTCGCATTTGACGTCGTTGGCCGCCGCGATCACCACGAACAGCTGTACATAGGTGCGCAGCCCCCTGGCACCGGGCTCCCCGATGGTGATGGTGCGCTGCACGGGCGTCTGGGCCGCGGTGCGCCCGTCGGTGTGGCTGCGCGCCACGGCGAGGTCGATCGACGTCGCGGTCGCCAGCCGCTGGGCGGCGGCCATGAACGCGTCGGCCTCGTGCGGATTGTCGGTGCCCTCGGCCTGCCGCAGCAGGGCCGCGATGCGGGCCAGCATCTTCTCGTCTGTGCTCATGGCAGCGACGGTAGGGATTCGGTACGACGTTTCACTGCGCGCAGTATTCCTCATCCCCACACCGGATTTGCTCCACAGCCCGGCTCATTTGTCGACGAATCCGTCCAGCGCGGCGAGCAGCTGGCCGGACAATGGGTCCTGCCTGGCGTAGTTGGCGATGCTGTCGGTCGGGTCGTCACGCAGCACGTGGTTGACGCCCTTGAGTTCGACGAACGTCAGCTCGGTGTGGTCCAGCGCGTCCACCAGCGGACCCATCCGGTCGCAGGGGGCCTGGTTGTCCGAGTCGGAACACGTCAGCAGCACCGGGGTGCCCGCGGGCACCGCCGCCGCCAGCGTCAGCGGGTCGATGCTGTCCGCCTCGGCCACCGCGGCCACGTTGCCCGGGTTGACGATCGCCGACAGGCCGTCGGGCAGGTCGGCCGGGACGGTGCGCCTGGTGCGGATGTCCTCGACGGCAGCCTGCCAGGTCGCCAGCGTCTCCGGCGTCCCGTCGGCCTGCACCCGGCCGGTGATGATGTCGAGGTAGCGCCCGGGCAGCGGCTGCAGCAGCCCGAGTGAATGCACCGTCGGTGCGGCCGGGTCGGTGTCCCCGGCCAGTGCCAGCGCGTGGATGGTGCCCTCCCCCAGCGCGTACACCGACACCCGGGCGGGGTCGGTGCCGGGCTGCCCGGCGAGGAACCCGAACGCGGCGTCGGCGCCCGCGGTGTACACGGCGCTGACCACGTCGCCGGGCCGGTCCTTGTACGGGCCCAGGCCGGTCCGTCCGGTGCCGACCTTGTCGTAGCGCAGGCTGGCCACCCCGCGGTCGGACAGCAGCTCGGCCAGCTGGCGCATGTTCCCGATCGGGCCGGCCACCTGGTTGTCGCCGTTGCGGTCGGTCCCTCCGCTCTCGGAGATCAGCAGTGCCGCGGGGGTCGGCTCGCCTCCGTCGCGGTGGCGGTAGGTGCCGTGCAGGGTCAGCCCGTCGGCCTCGAACGTCACCTCCTCGTCGGTCCAGGCGGCGGGCTTCGCCTCCGACGAACAGCCCGCAACCCACAGCAGAGCCGAAAGCATCAGGGCGGTAAGGATTCTCACAGCTTCGTCTCGATCCAGGCGGTGACGTCGTCGAGCACGGTGTCCTTCTCGGGCTCGTTGAAAACCTCGTGGTACAGCCCCGGGTACTCCTTGAGGTGCACGTCGGTCGATCCGATGCAGTCGACGAGTTTGCGGCTGCCCTGCACCGGGATCAGCGCGTCCCTGTCCCCGTGCACGATCAGCAGCGGTGCGGTGATCGCGGCGGCCCGCTGCGGCATGGTCTCGCCGACGCCGATCAGCGCCCGCCCGACCCCGGCCGGGAGCTTGCCGTGATGCACCATCGGGTCCTCCTCGTAGGCGGCCACCACCTGCGGGTCGCGCGACACCGCGTCGGCGGGCAGGTTCTCCACCGGCAGGCCCGGCGCGATCCTGCCCAGCACCTTGGCCAGCAGCACCCGGGCCGGCGGGACCGAGGCGTGCGCGTCGACGGCAGGTCCCGACAGCACCATCGCGTCGTAATCGTCGGGATGCTCGACACCGTAGGTGAACACGATGCCGCCACCCATGCTGTGGCCGAGCACCACCAGCTTCAGACCGGGGTTCTCGGTGGCGGCGATCTGGACCAGGGTGTGGAAGTCACCGGTGTACTCGGACATGTCGCGCAGATAGACCCGCTTGCCGCCGGAACGGCCGTGCCCGCGGTGATCCAGCGCGTAGGTGACAAGGCCGGCTTCGCCGAACCTGGCCGCGACGTGGTCATAGCGCCTGGCGTGTTCGGCGTAACCGTGGGCCAGCACCACCACCCCGCGCGGTGGCCCGCTCGGGGTCCACACGTCGTACACGATCCGGACACCGCCGATGCCGTCGAAGCTGCGCTCGGTGTGGGTCACGGCCATCCAGCGAGACTATCGGGCCGGGTCATGCCCGGCTGTGCACACCGGCAGGTACCGGTTTCCGCGGACCCTGGACTTGTCGGGGCCGCTGCGTAAGCTGCTGTGGGTGACCGTCACGGCCCTTGACGACTCCAACGCCTTCGACGGCAGGGGCGCCGCCGACGCCTTTCTCGCCGACGCGCAGCGCTACCGGCGGGAACTGCTCGCCCACTGCTACCGGATGACCGGTTCACTCCACGACGCGGAGGACCTGGTCCAGGAAACCTATCTGCGTGCCTGGAAGTCCTACAAAGGATTCCAGGGCAAATCCTCGGTGCGCACCTGGCTGTACCGGATCGCCACCAACACGTGCCTGACCGCGCTCGACGGCAACAACCGCAGGCCGCTGCCGAGCGGTCTGGGCCAGCCGGCGTCCGACCCGACCGGTGAGCTGACCGAACGCCACGAGATCAGCTGGCTGGAGCCGCTGCCCGACGCGCCGCACGAGGACCCGGCGGACCCGTCGGTGATCGCCGAGTCCCGCGAAGCCGTCCGGCTGGCGTTCGTCGCGGCGCTGCAGCACCTGCCGCCGCGGCAGCGCGCGGTGTTGCTGCTGCGGGAAGTGCTGCAGTGGAAGGCCGCCGAGGTCGGCGAGGCGGTCGGCACGTCCACCGCTGCGGTCAACAGCCTCCTGCAGCGCGCCCGCGCCCAGCTCGAGGAGATCCGGCCCGCCCGCGACGACCGGCCGGTGCCGCCCGAGTCCCCGGAAGCGGCCGCGGTGCTGAACAGGTACATCGACGCGTTCGAGAGCTACGACATGGACCGGCTGGTGGAGCTGCTCACCGCCGACGCGGTCTGGGAGATGCCGCCGTTCGACGGCTGGTACCTGGGCCCGGCCGACATCATCACGCTGTCGAAGGTGCACTGCCCCGCCGAGAACCCCGGTGACATGCGCTTCCTGACCACCACCGCCAACGGCCAGCCGGTGGCGGCGCTGTACATGCGCAATCCGGAAACCGGTGCCCACGAAGCGTTTCAGCTGCACGTCCTGGACCTGCGCGAGACGGGTATCGCCCACGTCTCGGCGTTCATGGACGTCCGGCTGTTCGCGAAGTTCGGCCTGCCCGCCAGGCTCTAACCAGCAGGCCGGGGGGTCCGCAGCCGGCCCAGGATCGCCGCCAGCGCCGCGCCGAAGTCCCGCTGCTGGGTTGCGGTGAGCCCGTCGAAAACCACCGAGCGCACCAGCTCGGCGTGTCCCGGCGCCGCGGTCTGCAGGGCCGCTACCCCGGCGTCGGTCAGCGCGACGCTGGCCCCGCGCCGGTCGTCGTCGTCGCCTTCGCGTGCCACCAGCCCACGGCCGCGCATCCGGCGCAGCTGGTGGGACAGCCTGCTCTGTTCCCAGCCGATCAGTTCGCCGAGTTCGTGGATGCGCAGCGGCCCGCGCTCCGACAGCGCGACGAGCACGTCGTAGTCGGACAGTGACAGTTCGCAGTCCGACTGCAGCTGACGGTGCATCGCCGTGTGCAGCCTGCTGACCACCGCCAGGTAGTCACGCCAGATCCGCTGCTGGTCGTCGCTGAGCCACTCCATGAATCCACCCTAACCGCGGAATACATGACACATCATGCATGTTGTCGGCAGCAGCACAGCCACCTAGGCTGACAGGAACTCTCGAGGAGTGATCCACACATGGGCAACAGCCGCAGCACCGTCGACGTCCGGCGGGCCGACGACCGCGCGAAGACCAAGATCGCGTGGTTGGACTCCAAGCACTCGTTCTCGTTCGGCAGCCACTACGAACCGGACAACACCCACCACGGACTTCTGCTGGTCAACAACGACGACGTCGTGAAGCCGGGAACGGGGTTCGATACCCACCCGCACCGCGATATGGAGATCGTCACCTGGGTCTTGCGCGGCTCGCTGGTGCACCAGGACTCCACGGGCAACTCGGGGGTGATCTATCCCGGTCTGGCCCAACGGATGTCGGCCGGCCGCGGCATCCTGCATTCGGAGAAGAACGATTCCTGGACCCTCACCGGTCAGGAAACCCACAGTGAGCCAGTTCATTTCGTCCAGATGTGGGTGGTGCCCGACGAGTCCGGCGCCGACCCCGGCTACCAGCAGCTCGAGATCGACGACGAGCTGCTGCGCGGCCGGATGGTGACCATCGCCTCGGGCATGCCCGCGCACACCGACACCGCCGCGATCACCATCCGCAACCGGTACGCGGCGCTGCACGGCGCCCGCCTGGAACCGGGCCAGAGCGTCGAACTGCCCGAGGCGCCGTACCTTCACCTGTTCGTCCCCCGGGGCGAGGTCACCCTGGAGGACGCCGGAGCGCTGCGCGAAGGTGACGCGGTGCGCTTCACCGCATCCGGCGGCCAGCGGGTGACCGCCACCGCACCCGCGGAGATCCTCGTCTGGGAGATGCATGCGGGACTTGGTGCGGCATAAGCGAATCGGCGTCCTGCTGACCGGAGCGGCGCTGCTGACCGCCTGCACATCCGGACCGGGGCCCGCGCTGTCGCCTGCGCCCGCCCCGGCTCCGGCGAGCACGACCGACCGCCCACCGGGGCCCGGACTGGGCCCGGTGACCGTCGCGGTCGACGAACGGCTGGCCGACGCACCGTTCGACCAGCCGCGGGAGGCGCTGGTGCCGCAGGGCTGGACGCTGTCGGTGTGGGCGCGGACCGCCCGGCCGCGCCTGGCCGCGTGGACCCCCGACGGCGCCCTGCTCGTCTCGGTGCCCAGCACCGGCCGGGTGCTGCGGTTCGCACCGCGCCCCGGCGCGGCGCCCGAGGAATCGGTGCTGCTCGAGGACCTCGACGAGCCGCACGGCCTGGCCTTCGACGGGACGACGCTCTATGTCGCCGAAAGCGACCAGGTGCTGGCCTACCGGTACGACCGGGGCACCGCCGTCGAGCCCAGGACGGTCGCAGGCGGGCTGCCCGACGACCGCAGCCCCGATCTGCGGGGCGCCTACTCGCACGTGCTCAAGAGCGTCGCGGTCGGCCGCGACGGTGCCGTCTACTTCTCCATCGGCTCGACCGGCAACATCTCGGCGCAGGACCGCTCGGCCGACCCACCGAGGGCGACGGTCATGCGGGTGCCGCCCGGTGGCGGACCCGCCGAACCGTTCGCGACCGGGGTGCGCAACGGCACCGGGCTGGCGGTCGCGCCCGACGGCGCGCTGTGGACGGCCAACAACGGACGTGACAACGTCGCCTTCCCGGAGCCGGGTCCGTCCTACGGGCAGGTGATCCCGGAGTACGTCGACGACCACCCGCCCGAACAGATCGCCAAGCTCACACCCGGACGTGAACTCGGATGGCCGTACTGCAACCCCGACGGCGGCCCGGCCGACCTGCCGTTCATCCGCGACGTGCAAACCAATCCCGATGGTGCGCAGATGGACTGCGCGTCACTGCCGCCGGTCGAGCAGAGCATGGGCGCCCACTCGGCGCCGCTGGGCCTGAGCTTCGTCGACGGCGAGCTTCCGGCGCCGTACGCGCGCGGCGCGCTGGTCGGGGTGCACGGCTCGTGGAACCGACAGCCGCCCCGGGCCCCGGAGGTGTCGTTCTACCCGTGGCAGGACGGCGGGCTCGGCGACCAGCAGACACTGGTCGGCGGCTTCCAGGCCGACGACGGATCCCGTTGGGGCAGACCGGTGGCCGCCGTCGTCGGACCCGACGGCGCGGTGTACGTCACCGACGACGCGGCCGACGCGATCTACCGGCTGGCGCCGCCTTAACCCGGAGTCTTGACCAGCCTGTTGAGCACGGTGGCCAGCTGCTTCTCTGTTCCGCCGACTCGTTTCTCGAACGCGATCTTCACCAGCGGCCCGAGAAGCTTTGCCGAACCGTGCATCTCGATGTCGGCCTGGAAGGTGACCACCGAACCGTCGCCGCCGCGGTCGACGGTGATCGCATCGACGGTCCTGGAGGACTGGTTCTCCCCGACGAACACCACCCTGCGGTCGGTGAGCTCGTCGAGCTTGTAGGTCAGTTCCGCGGTGACCCCGAACATCCTGGACACGTTGTGCCAGAACGCGCCCTCGACGACGGGACCGGTGTCGATGCGCTGGCAACTCCGGGTGCCGGGATCCCACTGCTCCGCGTGGCCGAATCCTTGAGGTAGTCGACGACCACCCACGGCGGTGCAGTGACGGTGAAGGTGCGAGTCACAGTAGGCATTCCGCCCGGGTACCCGGACGCAGGCCGCATCATCCACGGAGACTAGCGCCCATTCCGATCCAGCAAACGTCGCAGCGACCAGCTCGGGACCATCCTGTGATACCACTGTGACGAAAGTTGACAGTGTTTCTGGTGGGATTATCCTCAGTGGGCTGTCCCCGCCCGTCCCGATTGGAGCCGCCGGTGCCGACTCCCCCCGCAAACTTGCGGCGATTTCTCACCGCGGTGCGCTACGCGCTCGCGGTGACGATGTGCGCCACGGTGGCGGCCGCGACGGCGCCCCCGGCCGCGGCGGCCGATGCCCGCGCGCTGCTCGCGGGCGCGATCGCCAACACCCGCGGCTCCTACCTGGTCTACAACTTCGGCGGCGGCTTCCCCGCACCGATGCTCAACGCGGCGGGCCGGTGGTACGAGATGAACAACGGTGGCCGGCTGATGATCATCAAGGGTGCCTCCCAGCGACTGGCTCCGCGGCTGCTCGCCGACTCGCACACCGGCTATCAGGCCCGCTGCGAACGGGATCCGCGCGCCCGCACCGGCGAAGGGCTGTGGCAGGCGTCCGAGATCTACACCCCGCTGGAGGCCTGGTACGCGCTCGGCCAGCCCGCCATCGCGATCAACGCGAACTTCTTCGACGTCCGCGGGCAGCGCGGCGGCTCGTGGAAGACCACGGGCTGCAGCTCGCCGCTGGGCGCCTACGTGGACAACACCCGTGGGCTGGGCCGGACCAACGCCGCGGTGACCGGGACGCTGGCCTACGCCGGCAAGCAGGGGCTCTCCGGCGGAGACGAGCACTGGATGGCGCTGTCCACGATGATCCTGCCGGTCAAGGGGGCGCCGTTCGTCGTCCCGCCCCGCCACGATGACGACTTCGACGCCGCCACCCCGGCGGTGACCGGCCTGCTCGACAAGGGCACCCGGTTCGTCGCCGTGGCAGGCATCGGGCTGCTGGCCCCGGGCGACACCGGCCAGCTCAACGATCCAGGACCGAGCGCGGCGCGCACCGCGCTGGCCTACGTCCGCGACCGCGACGAGATGTACGTCTTCCAGGGCGGCAGTTACACCCCGGACCAGATCCAGGACCTGTTCCGCGGGCTGGGCAGCGACACCGCGGTGCTGCTCGACGGCGGCGGCTCCTCGGCGATCGTGCTGCGCCGCGACACCGGCGGGATGTGGGCCGGCGCCGGCTCGCCGCGCGGCTCCTGCGACACCATGGCGGTGCTGTGCGACTCCCGCGAACGCGCTCAGCCGGCGTGGCTGGCGTTCAACTGACGCTCAGCGCGGCCGCCCGGGTCTGCGCCTGATAGCCCGCCCCGAACAGCACCACATGGGCCAGCAGCGGGTAGAGCTGATGCAGCCCGACCCGGCCCTGCCAGCCGGCGCGCAGCGGTCGCTGCTGCTGGTAGCCGGCGATCACCTCGTCGAGGTGGGGACAGCCGAACAGCGCCAGCATCGCCAGGTCCGTCTCGCGGTGCCCGCCGTGCGCGGCCGGGTCGATCAGCACCACGCCGTCGGCGGTCCACAGCACGTTGCCGCTCCACAGGTCGCCGTGCAACCGGGCCGGTATGTCGTCGTCGTCGAATTCGCCTGCCCGGCAACGGTCGGCGACGGCAGCCACGGCCGCTGCGGTGCCCGGGTCCAGGTCGGCGCGCTCGGCCATCGGCGCCAGCCTGCGGTCGGCGTAGAACGCACCCCAGGAAGCGTCGCGGGCGTAGTCCATCGGCAGCGGGTGGTTCAGCGGGCCGAAGAACCCCGGCCCGGTCCAGCCCTGCGGCGGTGCGCCGAACCCGTCGGCGCCCGCGTCGTGGGTCCGGGCCAGCCGCGCGCCGAACTCGCGGGCCGCGGCGCGCGTGGGCGCGGCGCTTGTCAGCCGCTCCAGCGTCAGCGCGTGCTGCGTGACGTCCAGGACGCGGGCGCACGGCACTCCGCCGTCGGCCGCGGCGAGCCACCGCAGCCCGGCGGCCTCGCATCCGAAGAACCCTGCGGGGGCGTGCGGGTTTCGCTTCACGAACGGCATGGCGGCGGCGAAAGCGGCTGTGGCAGCGTCGGTTACAGCTGCGGTGTCAGGTCGAAGGAGGTGATGGTCGACATCCGGACGATCCGCCAGTCGTCGCCCTCGCGCTGCATCGTCAGCCGGTAGGACAGGTACCGCAGCGACGGGATGTTCTTGGTCACCGGGCTGGTGGCCACCGAGTTGGTGTACACCAGCGCGGTCGCCTCGGTCGGAATCGTCGGCGGCGACACCGATTCCACCGCCGCACCCATCACCTCGGTGGTGTTGGTGACCTGGGCCTGCTTGTTGGGCTCGACGATCGCGTCGATGTAGCGGCGGTACTCGGTGCCGAAGTCACCGCTCAGGTAGGCCGAGGCGCGCTCGCCGAGCGTGGCCATGTCGTCCGGGCTGTAGGTCCACAGCGTGGTGATCGCGTCGGTCGCGGTCCGCGCGATGGTCAGCTTGGTCTCGTAGAGCGCACGTTCGACGAGATAGGGCTGGGCCATCGCCGCGGCGAACCCGCTCGCGGCGACGAACACCACCGACGCGGCTGCGACCGCGACCACGGCCCGGCGTCCCGCGGGCCGGTGCGGCACCAGCGTGACGGCTTCGGGCTGCTCGTCCGGGGTCTCGGCGACAGCCTCCGGGGTCTCCTCAGCCGGCGTCTCCTCGGCCGGTTTCCGCGCAGCGCGCCGGGACTTGCCGACGGGCACCTTGGGGGCTGGCTCGTCGACCGCGGGCACGGCTTCGGGAGCGGCCTTCGGCATGCGGCGGAAGAACCGCCTGCGGGACCGCGTGACCGGATCGTCGGTGGTCAGATCACCTGTACCAGGTTGCTGATCTTCCACTGCTGTCCTTCCTTGATCGCCGTTGCGACCCAACGGCTTCCGCTCTCGATCGTCGACTTGCCGTCCGGCGTCTTCGAGGTGACCTTGGTGGCGATCAACACGTCGGCGCTGCCGTCCTCGTTCCACCGCTGCACCCCCGCGGCGAGCACCTCACCGGTGCTGGGTTCCGAACGCGCCACCTGGACCAGGATCTCGTTCAGCCTGGCCTGGAAGTTCTTGGCGAACTCCCCGGTGGCCTCGGCGGCCACCCGGTCGGCATAGCCGTTCGCGTTGTACGGGTCCAGGCTGGTGTACATCACCATGAACCCGCTCGTGTAGCCCAGCGCCGAGGCCTCGTCGACCGCCTCCCTGCGGTCACCGAGCTGCCCGACGAGCATGAACGCGCTCGCCGCGATCGCCGCCACCAGCACCAGCGCGGCCAGCACCGACACCAGCGGCAGGCCCCAGCGCGCAGCGGGTCGGGGCTTCGGCCGGAAGTAGTCCTCGCCGACCGTGCTGTCGGCGGGGTCGGCGGCGGTGAACCTGCGGGCCGGGCTCACTGGCCCGCCACGTTCATCATCGGCTTCTTCAGCACGCTCAGGTTCGCCACCCGCCACTGGCCGTCGGCCGACTTCTCGAAGTCCACCCGCACCGTCGCGGTGATGAACTTCATGTCCTCGGGCGTGGTGCCGCGTTGCCCCTGCAGCGCGAGCAGCATCGACACCCGGTCGGCGGTGACGGGCGGATCGGTGAGCACCGCACTGTTGACCGCCCAGTACTCGTTGGTGCTCGCGCCGCCGCCCTGCACCGCCTGCTGCTGGGCGATCAGCTGCGGCCGGTATCCGTCGGTGGTGAGCGCCTGCGCCCGGGCGAAGTCGTCGATCATGGTGTCGGTGCCGTAGCTCAGCACCTGCTCCACGATCCGCGGCCCCTCCTCGGCGACCTGCTGGCGTGCGGTGTCCACCGCGCGTTCCGGCCGGTACACCAGCGCATAACCGAGACCCACCACGGCCACCGACACCACCGCGGCCACGATCAGTGCCACCGCGACCACCCGGCGCATGTCGCGCTGCGGTGGCGGCACCCGGTACACCCGCGTGCCCGTCAGCATGTCCGCGAACGTGCGGCGACGCCGGTCCCACAACGGCCACAGCCAGCCCACGCACAGCGCCAGGGTGTCCAGCAGGTGGGCGAACTCGCGCGCGGTCAGCCGCAGCACCCCGACCGCGCTGCCGTCGGCGCGGCACACCGCGCTGCTGTCGGCGCGGCACACCGCGCTGTCGTCGGCGCGGCACACCGCGATGCCGAACAGGGCCCGGCCCAGCGTCCACCCGGTCGCGGCCGGAAGCACCAGCCGGTTGGCCGCCATCAGGAAGAACGCGACCGCGGCCACCGCGGTGAACAGCCATCGGGTCCAGCCGTCGGCGGTCAACGCCAGCAGAACCGCCGTCGCGATCACGCCGGCCGCGGGCAGTGTGTCGACTGCGAACGCCCCCGCCCGCGCCGACCATGACGCCGGGGACTCCTCGGCGGGTGCCTCCGGCGCGGCGGGCGCCGTGTCCAGCACCGACGTCACGAGTTGACCTGGTCCAGCCTGGAGATGCGGTACTGGCCCTCGTCGAACGCCATCGTCGCGCGCAGCCGGTACCCGACCCGCTGGTCGGCGGCCTCGGCGTTGGTGATCCGGACGCGCACTGCGACCAGCACGTTGACCGTGCCGTCCTCGTTGCGCCGCTCGACGGCGGCCCGCAGATCGTCGACCGCGACCGTCGCCTGCGCGGCCTGGTACGCCTCGGCCAGCACGCTGCCGAACAGGCCGGCCTGCACCCCGAACTCGCCGGTGGAGCACTCCAGGATCTTGGTCTGGGCCGCGGTCATCGCGGCGGTGTCGGGCGCCTGGGTGGCCGCCACGCACTCCTTGGCGGCCTGCAGCGCGGCCTCGTCGGAGCGGGCGAGCTCGGCGGCGCGCTGGTCGGCGCGCAGCGCCAGCACGCCCGCGACGACGCCGCCGCCTGCGAGCAGCAGCAGCACGACGCACAACGCCGCGGCCCAACCGGTGCCCAGGCGCGAAGGTCTGCGGAGGTCGTCCGGGGACGGTGCCGGGGAGATCGTGTCGGGAGCGGCCGGCGACGTCGGGTCCGGCGCGCCTCGTGTGTCGTCGGCGTCGGCGGCGTTGGTGTCGGGGTCGGGGATCAGCCGGCTGGTGCCAGCATCTCCTTCCATCCGTCGTCTCCTGGGTTGCTCGAATTGCTCACGTTGTACCGGACACCGTCAGGACCGACGACCTCACCGCTGCTCGGGCTGTAGCCCGCGGTGGTGCCGGGGGGACCCTGCGCCGGGGTGTAGGTGCACGGGTTGGGCTGTTGACCGCTGCACCTGACGGTACCCGAGCCCGGCCGGCTGACCGGGTCGCTGGTCGGGGCGGTCGCCTGTGTCGGCGGCAGCCGGTCCGCGGGGAGCGGGTTCATGCCGTTGTTCACCGACGGCGCCGGGATGACCTGCCCCGGTGCCACCCGCTGGTCACACCGCGCGCCGGGCGCCGGGCAGGCCACGACCTGGTTCGGGTCGCCGTACCACGGGTTGGTGCCCAGCGGCACGTACGGCTCGTCGCTGCGGCATTCGGTCGGCGACGCAGCGCGCTTGCCCGGCACGTCCGCACACGGATAGTTGCGGGCGCCGCGAACGGAGTTGCCCTGGTAGTCCTTCGGGATCTTGCAGTACATCCCGGACGGCAGCGGCGCGGTGCTGGTGTCGGCCGGTGACCGCCATTCCGAGGCGGGCAGGAAGCCGGTCATGCACGGGGGCGGCTGGTTGATCGACAGCCCGAAGTGCAGCAGGCCGCCGTCCTCGAAGATCGAACCCATCTGCAGCAGCGACGCGCCCTGCGGGTAGATCACCAGCGTCTGCTCGATGCCCTTGTTGTAGCGCTTGAGCATGTCGTTGACCACGGCCAGGTTCGCCAGGGTCTGCGGCAGCGCGTCCCGGACGTCGCTGAACACCGCGTTCACCTGGTCCAGGGTCGGGGCGGCCTGCTGCAGGCCGCTGCGCAGCGCGGGATCCTGTTCGGCGGTCTGGGAGGCGATGACGTTCAGGTTGCGCGACCACTGCTCGATCGCGTCGCCCGACGTCACCTGGCTCTCCAGGATCGGCGCCGCGTTGTTGATGATGTCGGTGACCTGGGGCAGGTTGTCCCGGAAGCCCTCGGCGACGTTCGTCGTCGAGTCGACGAGGCGCTGCAGCGCCGGGCCCAGCCCGCCCACCGCGGCCGAGGTCTCGGTCAGCAATACGTCGATCTTCTCTTTCGGCAGCACCGCCAGACTCCGGTCGGCGGCGTCCAGGGCCGGGCCGACCTCGGCCGGACCGTGCTCTTGGTGATCGTCTGGCCGGGGCTCAGGTACTGGCCGCTGTCGGTGTCGGCCACCAGGTCCAGGTACTGCTCTCCGATCGCCGACACCGAGTGCACGTTGGCACTCACGTCGGCCGGGATCTTGTACTCCTTACCGATGCTCATCGTGACGCGGGCGCCGTTCTCGGTCGGCTCGACCTCGGTGACCTTGCCGATCTGGGTACCGCGGTAGGTCACGTTGCCCGTCGCGTACAGCCCGCCGGAACGCTCCAGCTCGGCGTACAACCGGTACTCGCCGACGCCGACCAGGCTGGGCAGGCGCAGGTAGTAGAGCCCGAGCACGCCGAGCGCCACCACGGTGAGGATCGTGAAGATGATCAGCTGGATCTTGACGAAGCGGGTCAGCATCGCTCACTCACTCCTCTCGATGAGCGGCCCGCCGGGAACCGAGTTCGGGTTCGGGGTGAACCGCACATCCGGGATCATCGTGTTCGGGTCGCGGCCCCACGCCTGCTCGAGCGCGCGGAGCATGCCCGAGATGCCGGTGCCGGAGAAGAACCCGTTGTCGATGGCCGACAGCGTCAGGTCGACCGTCAGCGACGAGTTGATGTAGTCGCCGCGGATCGCCTTGGGCACGTTCTCGATGCTGTACGGCGCGGTCAGGAAGATCTTCAGCGCGCCGAGGAGATACGGCCCGGACTTGCCCAGCTCCCGCAGCGGGCGCTGCAGGTTGGCCAGGTTGGTCTGCAGGTTCTCGCTGGACGGCTCCAGCGCGTCCACGGCGGCGTTGCTGATGCGGCCGAGCGATACGACGGCGTCGGCGAACAGGTCCCGGGTTTCGGCGAAATGCTGGATCAGCGGCGGGAACTCGGTGAGCACCGCATCGAGGGTCTCGTTGCGCTGCGCGACGACCGACAGCAGGCGGTTGGTCGAGTCGATGGCTCGGGTGATGTCGTCGCGCTGCTGGTTGAGCTCGTCGGTGAAGGTGTCGAGCTGACCCAGGAAGGTCCTGATCTGGTCCTCCCGGCCGTTGAGGACGTTGTAGATCTCGGTCTGGATCGTCTCCAGGTTCGCCACGCCGCCACCGGTCAGGATCGACGCGATGCTGGCCAGCACGCGCTCGGTGGTCGGGAACGCCGACGCGTTCTGCAGCGGGATCGTGTCGCCGGTCTTGAGCTTCTGCTCCGACGGGTCCGGCGGCAGATCGAGCTGGACGTGCTGGGAGCCCAGCAGGCTGGTCTGCCCGATCTTGGCCAGGGTGTTGACCGGCAGCTCGATGCTCGGCTCCAGGTCGAGGGTCAGCGTGGCGACCCAGTTGCGCAGCTCGATGGAACGCACCCGGCCGACGTACACGTCGGCCACCCGCACCCGGCTGTTCACGTTGAGCGCCAACGTGTCCGGCATCTGCACGTAGATCGTGGTGCGCTGCGAGCCGGTGCCCGGTCCGCCGGGCAGCGGCACGTTGGAGATGCCCTTCCACGAACCGCACGAGGTCAGCACCACCGCTGCCGCGGCCAGCGCGATCGAACGGCGTGCCAGTCTGGTCCACTTCTTCATCGCGATCAGCCTCCTGCCTCGGCCGGCATCAGCGGACCGGCCGGCGCCGCGGGGGGCGGGGCCGCCGGAGCGTTCACCGGGGCCGGGTTGCCCGGGACGACGCCCGGGGCGGGCGCCGGCGGCGGGCCGGGCTGCGGGTACCACGGCGGTGGCAGCGGGTTGTTCTGGTCGAACGCGTTCGGCGGGCCGGGCAGGTTGCCGTTGCGCGTGGTGCCGAACGCCGGCGGCGCCGGCGGCGGGGTGATGTCGGGGCCGCCCATCAGTTCGGCCAGCGACTCGGGCGTCAGCATGTTCCTGGTGAACGGCTGCACCTCGACGCCCTGCATCCCGGGCGCGACGACCCAGCCCGGCTCGTGGTTGCCGTGGGAGAACAAGGTGTCGCGGGAGAAGATGCCCGGCACGGTGGTGTCCTTGTAGCCCGGCGGCGGCCGCAGCCGCTCCTCGGAGTAGGCGATCTGCTTGGGCAGCGTCATCGCCGTCTGCAGCTGGTTCGCCCCGAACGGCAGGTAGTTGAACTTGATCGAGTCGAGGATCGGGCCGAGGTACTGCGCGCACAGCTCCGCCGACTCCTGGTAGCCCAGCCGGCTGCCCGCCTGGATCGCGCTGCACAGGAACTCCATCGGGTTCGCGAAGTTTGCGATCACCGGCATCGCGACGATGCCGCCGGCGTTCGGCGACGAGATGTTCATCAGGTTCGCCGCGACGTTCGGGTAGGCGTGCAGTGCGGTCTCCAGACCGTCGCGCGGCTCGGGCTGCAGGATCGCGTTGGTGACATCGGCCAGGTTCTGCACGTCGTGCGCCAGCACCTCGCCGTTCTCGTCGACGAATTCCCGTGTGGTGGTGAGCAGTTCGTTCAGATCCTGGACGGCAGTGGCGACCTCGCGGTCGGTGTCGGTGAACGCGTTGGTGAACTGCGCCAGATTGTTGTTCAGTGAGACGAACTGCTGGTCGCTCTGGTGCAGCGCGTTGACGAACAGCGCCAGGCTCTTGACCACGCTGAAGAAGTCGCCGCGGCCCTCGTTGAGCGCGTACAGCGCCTCCGACAGGTTGTTCAGCGTCGTGTTCAGCTGTTTGCCCTTGCCTGCGAAACCGTCGGCGGCCGATTCGATGATGTCGCCGAACGGCCCCTTCGGCTGCTCCGGTGTCGGGCCGAGATCGGTGAGCAGCCTGCTGATCGAATCGCGCAGGTCGTCGTACTCGACGGGCACCTGCGTGCGGTCGACGTCGAGAACCGCGCCGTCCTTGAGCTCGGGCCCGCCGGTGTAGGGCGGCGACAGCTGAATGGTGCGCGAGGCCACCAGGCTCGGGTTCAGGATCGACGCGGTCGCGTTCTCCGGGACCTTGTACTTGCTCTCGTACTGGAGCGTGACCTTCATCTTGTCGCCCGCGGGTTCGATCTTGTCGATCGTGCCCACCTGGACACCCATGATCTGGACCTTGTCGCCGGGATAGATCGCCAGCGTCTGGGTGAAGTACGCGACCACGGTCTTGGTGGTCAGGTTCTTGTACACGTTCCAGCCGAGGATCGCGCACACGACGGCCACGACCAGCACGACGGCCCCGACGATCACCGCGACCTTGGGCACCTTGAGCTTCCGGATGTTGAAAACTGTCGACACGTTGTCGCCCCCTACCCTTGCGATCCCGGTGGGAGGAACGGTGGATTACCCGGCAGCACCGGCTGGTCCGCGGGTGCGGGCGCGGGTCCCGGCCCCGGCGGTGGCGGCGGCCCGGTCAGGGCCGGCGGCAGCGGCGCGATGCCCGGGGTGAAGTCCGGCGGGGACGGCTGCGGGGACAGCGGCACGGTACGGGCACCGGGCGGCGCGGCCGGCAACGGCACCCGGGCACCCGGCACCGGCGGCGACAGCTGGCCGGGGATCGCCGCGGCGGGCAGACCCGGGCTCGGCTGCGGCCCATGGACGTTCGGCTCCGACGTGGCGACGTTCGGCGGCGGGTAACCGCCGGGCACCGGGCCGTACGGGCCCTGGGTCAGGTCCGCGCAGGGCAGCGGGTTGCCGGGGGTCGGCAGCCCGTCGCCGGGCGGGGTGTAGGAGCACGGGGAGCCGGGCGGCACTGCGGGCCCGGGGTTCTCCGGGGTGCCCTCGATCGGTGTCGGGGCCGGCGGCGGGGCGCCGTTCTCGAAGCCGACGCCGTTGGGGTCGGGGAACCGGAACGCCGGCAGCCCGGCGTTGCGCCAGAACTCCTGCGGATCGATCCCGCGCTTCTTGAACGCGGCGTCCACGAACGGCTGCAGGATCCAGTACGGCGCGAGGTTGACCAGCATCACCTTGAAGTACGGGCCCGACGCCAGCGCCTCGCCGAGGGAGACCATGAACTTCGACAGCGACGACAGCGTGTCGGCGAGGTCGAGCTTGCGCTCGTTGAGCACGTCGGTGATCACCCGCAGCTGCTCGAGCACGCGGTTGAGGTTCGGGTTGTCGTCGATGAACCCGCGGACCTGGGCGGAGAACGTGTTTACGCGCTCCAGCAGCTGGCTCACCGCGTAGTTGCGCTCGTTGATCGCGGCGAGCAGCGTCTGCGCGTTCACGAAGAGCTCGTTGATCTGTCCGCTGCGGTTGCCGAGCACGCCGGCCACCTTGTTCGCGTTGGCCAGCAGCTGCTTGATCTGGTCGTCGCGCTTGCCGATGGTGTCGGAGAAGCGGGCCACTCCGTCCAGCGCGGCACTCAGGTGCGGATAGGTCTGGTCGATGGTCTCCGACAGCACGTTCAGCGAGTCGCGGACCGTGCCGGTGTCCCATCCGGCGGTGTTGTTGGACAGGTCGAAGAACGCGTCGTAGATCTGGTACGGCGTGGTGGTCTGGCCCAGCGGCAGCACCCCGTTGGCGCGCAACGGATCTTCCCCGCGCGGCTCGATCTCCAGGTTGCGCCGGCCCAGGATGGTGTCGGTGCGGATCGCGGCGCGGCTGTCGGTGCCGATCTCGGTGCCGCCCAGCGTGTAGCCGATCCGCACCCGGTCGCCGTCGATCTCCAGTGACTTCACCGTGCCGACGTCCACGCCGGCGATCCGGACCTTGTCGCCGGAGGTGATGCCGCCGGTGTCGGCGAACTCGGCGTAGTAGGTCGGCGTCGCGAACAGCATCGGCACGCTGGCGAAGCTCTGGCCCACCCCGATGACGATGACCAGGATGATGATGCCCATCACCCCGCCGCGGACGCGGTTGGATCCCTCCAGGACTCTCATTGCGGCGTGCACCTACCTGACGGCTGGCTCCAGACCTTCACGGTGCGGACCGGGCCACCGGGCTGCAATCCGTTGAGCTTCAAGGTCACGTCGCAGGCGTAGAAGTTGAAGAAGTCGCCGTAGACCCCGCCGGACCGGCCGATGATGGCCAGCGCCTGCGGGAACTGCACCAGCAGGTTGTTGAGCTCGTCGCGCTGGTCGACGAGGGGCTGGTTGAGGATCTCCAGCTTGCTGATCGTGCTCTGCAGCAGCGGCCGGTTGTCGGCGAGCAGATCCCCGATGGTGCCCGCTGCGTCGCTGATGTCGGCGACCGACTCCGCGATCGGATCGGCGCGGTTCTTCAGACCGGTGATGAGAACCTCGAAGTTCTTGACCGTGTCGTCGAACTCCTTCTGGTGGCGCACGGTGGTGTCCAGCACGGTGTTGAGGTTGGTGATCACCTCGCCGATGGCCTGGTCCCGGTCGGCCAGCGTCGCGGTCAGCGTCGCGGTCTGGTCGAGGATGTCGTTGATGGTGCCGCCCTGACCCTGGAAGACCGTGATGATCGACTGCGCGATGGTGTTGACCTTCTCCGGTTCCAGGGACTGGAACACCGGGCGGAACCCGCCGATCAGCGCGTCGAGGTCGAGCGCCGGCTGGGTCCGCTCGACCGGGATCGTCCCTCCCGCAGCCATTCTCGCGTTGCTCTCACCGCGCGAGAGCTCCAGGTAGCGGTCGCCGATCAGGTTCAGGTAGCGCACCGAGGCCGTCGACTCGTCGAACAGTTCCAGCGACCGGTCGACGCTGAAGTCGACCTTCACCTTGGAACCGTTGTCGATCAGCTTGACGTCCTTGACCTTCCCGACCTCCACGCCGGAGGCACGGACGAACTGCCCGGGGCGCAGACCGCTGGCGTTGGAGAAGATCGCCGAATACCCGGTGGTGCGGTCGAACCGCAACTGGCCGAAGACCACGACGATGATCGCGGTGAACAGGAGCAGCACCAGCGAGAAGGCGCCGAGTTTGAGGGCGGTACCGGTGATTTTCATGGGTTGATCGTGTGCTCCCCGACTTGGCGTCCCCAGACGTACTCGGTGAACAGCGGCTGTCCGAGCTCCATGTGGTTGTACGGCGCGATCGACGCCCCGGTGTCGAGCACCAGGAACGGCGCCGGCCACAGGTCCCGCGTGATGGGCTGCCAGCAGCCCGGCCGCCCGCCCGGGCCGCCCTGGGCGTTGACGCGCGGAAGGTTGTCCGGGTAGACGTACGCGTTGCCCGCGCCCAAACCGAGGATCTGCGAATGGGTTTTCAGCGAGTAACCGTTGCCGCCGAGCGCCGCACTGATCTTCGGTTCGACGTCGTGGTAGTTGCGGAACATGCAGAAGAACGACGGGCTGTACTTGTCGAGCAGGGCCGAGGTGGGCACCAGGTCCTCGGTGCCGCGGATCAGGTAGGGCCCGCCGCGTTCGAAGACGTCGCCGCCGGTGTTGCCGAACCCGACCGCGGCCATCAGCGCCTGGTCGACGTCGCCGCGCTGGGCGTTGAGGGTGCGCGCGGTGGTCACCGCGTTCTGCAGGCCGTCGAACAGGTCCGGTGCCGCGTCGGCGTAGACCTCACCGAGATCGGCGAGCAGCTGGTTGTCGCGCCGGATCTGCGGCATCTGCGGGTTGATCTCGGCCAGGATCTCGTTGCCCTGGACGATCGACTCGCCGAACCGGTCGCCGAGCCCGTCGAGGGCCTGCGCGGTCGCGGTCAGCGTCTGGTTCAGCTTGATCGGGTCGACCTGCCCGGCGACCGACACCACGGTCTCGAACAGCGTGTTGAACTCGGTGGTCACCGAGGTGACGTCGATGACGTCGGCCGCCGAGATCCGTTCGGCCTGCGGGTTGTCCGGCGCGGTGAACGACACGTACTTGTTGCCGAACACCGTGGTGGCGCTGATGTCGGCCTCGACGTTGCGCGGGATCAGATCGAGGTATTTGGGGTTGACCTCGAGGATGATCTTGGCCCGCGGTTCGCCGCCGACGCTGGTCTCCTCGACGTTGCCGACCCGGCCGATCTCCACCCCGTTGTAGGTGACCTTCGCGCCGGGATCCATCGACAGCCCGGACCGGGCGGAGATCATGGTCAGCTGCGTGCGGGGCAGGAAGTCGCCGCGGAACTGCAGGTACACCAGCACCACCGCGATGACGGTCAGCAGCGCCAGCACCGCGCCGGCGATCTTGTACGGCGGCTGGCGTTTGGTGTTGATGGGTGCCGTCATCGCGCTACACCGTCAGGTTGAAGTTCGGGTCGACGCCGTAGAGCGCCAACGAGGCGAACAGGACCACACACACGATCGCCACCAGCGAGGCGCGCATCGACCGGCCCACGGCCTCGCCGACGCCGACGGGGCCGCCGCTGGCGTAGAAGCCGTAGTAGCAGTGGTTGAGCATCACGATGACCGCGATGATCACGGCCTGGATGAAGGACCAGAACACGTCGTCGGGCCGCAGGAAGGTGCGGAAGTAGTGCTCGTAGGTGCCGATCGACTGCCCGTAGAACACGGTGGTGGTGACCTGCGCGGACAGGAACGACATGATGATCGCCATCGCGTAGAGCGGGATGATGACCACGAAGCCGGCCATGATGCGCGTGGACACCAGGTAGGAGATGGACTTGATGCCCATCACCTCGAGCGCGTCGATCTCCTCGCTGATGCGCATGGCGCCCAGTTCGGCGGTCGCGCCGGCGCCGACGGTGGCCGCCAGCGCCTGACCGGCGACCACGGGCGCGGCGATGCGCACGTTGATCAACGCCGCGAAGAAGCCGGTGAACGCCTCGACGCCGATGTTGCCCAGCGACGCGAAGCCCTGGATCGCCACCAGCGAGGACCCGGACAGCGTCACGAATCCGACGATGGCGACGGTGCCGCCGATCACGGCCATGGCGCCGGTGCCCATGCCGATCTCGGCGATCAGCCGCAGGGTCTCCTTGCGGTAGTAGCGGAGCGCGTGCCCGATGGAGCCGACCGCGGTGATGACGAACCACGCGACGTGGCCCATCGCGTCCAGCCCACGGCCCGGGGCACCCGCCCATTTCTGGGCGGTGGCGACCCCGCGCGGGAATCTCTGGCGGAGGACAGCGGCGGTGCTCGTCACGTCAGCTCCCCGTTCCGAATCGGACACCGATCGTCGTCAGCACGACGTTGACCGCGAACAGCGCGATCACACACAGCACCAGCGTCTCGTTGACCGCGGTGCCCACGCCCTTGGCGCCGCCGGCGACCGTCAGTCCGCGGTAGCACCCGACCAGGCCGGCGATCAGACCGAAGGTGGCGGCCTTGACGATCGAGATGATCACCTCGGGCAGCCCGGTGATCAGGGTCAGCGTGGAGACGTAGGCGCCCGCGGACACGTTCTGCAGATAGACGCCGAAGACGAAGCCGCCGACCAGGCCGACGGTGATGACCGCGCCGTTGAGCAGGATCGCGACGAACGTCGACGCGATCACGCGCGGCACCACGAGGCGGTGGATCGGGTCGATGCCGAGCACCTCGAGGGCGTCGATCTCCTCCCGGATGGTGCGTGCACCCAGGTCGGCGCAGATCGCGGTCGACCCGGCTCCGGCCACCACCAGCACGGTCACCAGCGGACCCAGCTGCGTGACGGCGCCGATGGCCGCGCCGGCGCCGGACACGTCGGCCGCGCCGAACTCGGCCAGCAGGATGTTCAGCGTGAAGATCAGCAGCACGGTCAGCGGGATCGACACCGCGAGCGTGGGCAGGAACGCGACCCGCATCAGGAACCAGCTCTGCAGGATGAACTCGCGCCACTGGAACGGCGGGCGGAACGTGGCTTTGCCGACGAGCACGCACATGCGCACGAAGCCGCCGACGGCCTCCAACCCGGGCCTGACCTGATCCCGCACGTAGCCGGTCAGGTTCGAACTCGTCGTCACCGAGCGGCTCCCGCGACACTCGCGCGCAGGGCGTAGCGCACCGGCAGCATCTGTCGCACGCTCCCTTCCAGCCCCGACCCCGATCGTGTGAGTACGGTCTCGCTACCGGCCGGTAGTAAGACAGGTCTCCGGACTGTACCCGATGATCTGACTCCCGCGTACCGCATCTGCGGGATTGGGTCCCCAACCGTTAGCAAATAACAGTCCGCCCGGCTAACGGTTTTGCTCCGCTGCAGAAACCGTTGCCGGAGTGGAACTTTCGTCGCCGTCAATGACGGTCGTGACGCCGTAGCGCGTCCTCAGTTCCGTCTTCAGCACCTTTCCGGCGGGATTGCGCGGCAGTGCCTCGACGATCTCGAGCACCTTCGGGTGCTTGTAGCGGGCGAGCCGCTCGGTGAGGAACTGCTCCAGATCCGGCAGTGTCAGACCGACGCCCGGGGCGGCTCCCAGCGAACTCCGCAGCACCGCCACAGCAACGGGAACCTCCCCCCACTTCTCGTGCGGGCGCCCGATCACCGCGACCTCGACGATGTCGGGGTGGGCGGCCAGTGCGTTCTCCACCTCGGCGCAGTAGATGTTCTCACCGCCGGAGATGATCATGTCCTTCTTGCGGTCGACGACCCAGATGTAGCCCTCGTCGTCCTGACGGACCAGGTCACCGGAGTGGAACCAGCCGCCGGCGAACGCCTCGGCCGTGGCCTTCGGGTTGTTCCAGTAGCCGGCCATCAGGGTGGGCGCACGGTAGACGATCTCGCCGACCTGCCCGACGGGCACGTCGTTCATGTCCTCGTCGACGATGCGCGCCGACACCGTCGGGATCACCCGGCCGACCGACCCGAGTTTGCGCAGCGCGTCGTCGCCCAACAGCATGCAGGTCACCGGCGACATCTCGGTCTGCCCGAACGCGGCCAGGATCTGCGCGCCCGGGAAGGTCTCGGCCATCTCGCGCAGCAGGGTGTCCGAGGCGGGCGCGGCGCCCCAGGACAGGAAGCGCAGCTTCAGTTCGCGCGGCCTGGCCCGCTGCGCGGCGCACACGGCCTGCCACTGCGCGGGGACCAGGAAGATTCCGGTGACCTTCTCGGCCTCGAGCACGTCGAGCAGTTCGTTCGGGTCGAACGCGCCCACCGGGTAGAGGACGGTGGGTCTGCCGAGCAGCAGGCCGGAGACGATGCTGCCGACACCGGCGATGTGGAAGAACGGCACCCCGATGAAACCGATGTCGTGGTTGATGTCGGCGCCGTTGGTGAACAGCAGCGTCATCACCTGGCCGGCCAGGTTGTTGTGGGTGAGCACCGCGCCCTTGGGCAGGCCGGTGGTGCCCGAGGTGTACATGATCAGCGCGGGCGCGTCGTTCGGGATGTCGACGAGGATGTCGGCCGGGGGCACCTGGGCGCCCTCGGCCAGCGCGTCGTCGTAGTCGAGGATGTCGTCTCCCGAACCGCCGCCTGCGCTGATGACCGTGGACAGCGTCGCATCGAGATCGCGGACGGCGGTGGCGACGCCGGCCAGCACCGCCTCGGTGACGACGACGGAGGCCTGGCAGTCGGAGACCAGGAACGCGATCTCGTCGGGGGTCATCCGGAAGTTCACCGGCACCGCGATCGCGCCGAGCTTGTTCGTGGCGAGCACCGCCTCGATGAACTCGGTCCTGTTGAGCATCAGGACGAGCACGCGGTCGCCGAAGCCGATGCCACGCCGGTGCAGCGCGCCGGCCAGCGCGCTCACCCGCCGGTCCAGCTCACCCCACGTGGTGGTCTCGCCGAGGAACCTCAGCGCCGGGGCGTCGGGCTGCATCAGCGCGTGCCGGGCCAGCTGATTCGTCCAGTTCTGCCTGCGCGCCAGGTAGGGCTGTTCGGTCGCCGTCCCGGGTTGGATCGGATCGCTCAACGTCTTCTGCTCCATCGACAGTTGCGGCCGGCTGATATTTGATCAAACATGTTGTTGCCCCGGTCACATTAGGTCGCCGACGGCCACGGGACAACCCTCCCGACGAGCGGGCCCGACGGGCCGGGAAGGCCGCGATGTGAGCAACGCCCCTGCCGGAACGCCGGTCACCGGCACGGTACGGCGACGCGAGCAGCTGTCCGACGAGGTCGCCGCGCGGCTGCGCGCCGAGATCATGACCGGCATGTTGCGGCCGGACTCGTTCATCCGCCTCGACGAGACCGCCGCCCGCCTCGGGGTCAGCATCACCCCGGTCCGGGAGGCGCTGCGCACGCTGCGCGGCGAGGGGATGGTCGAGCTGGAACCCCACCGGGGACATCGGGTGGTGCCGCTGACGCGCAGCGACATCGAGGACATCTTCTGGCTGCAGTCGACGATCGCCCAGGAACTCGCCGCCAGTGCCGCGCGCCGGATCCGCGACGACCAGATCGACGAACTGGCGCGGCTGAACGAGGACCTGGCCGCCGCGGTCGCGCTGCGCGACCCGGACCGGGTGGCCCGGGCGGAGTTCGCGTTCCACCGGGCGTTCAACCGGGCCGGCGGCGGCTGAAGCTGTCCTGGTTCCTGCTGCACGCGGCCCGCTACCTGCCTCCGCAGCTGTTCGCGTCGGACGAGACCTGGGGACCGGTGGCCGTGGCCAGTCACACCGAGCTGATCGACGCGCTGCGCAGGCGGGACGCGGACACTGTCGTCGCGCTGACCCGCGGGCAGTTCACCGACGGGCTGGCCCGGCTTACCGCATGGCTGGAGCAGGTGGGGCTGTGGGACTGAGGCCGGGACCGGCTGGGCGACCACGACGCCTCAGCCGTCACACCTATCCGCAAATCTCAGGGGAAGTGCGAGTGGACCCCTGAGCAATGCCGATAGCTGGGGCAGACGAGGTTCCCGGGACAGCTGTTAGGACGCCGCGAGCTGTTCGGCGCGTGCCTTCAGGTTCTCGGCCAGGTAGTCCAGCGCGTCGCCGACGACCTTCTTGACCATCGCGGCGGGCACCGCCATCTTGACCTCGACGTCGAGGTCGACGGTCAGCAGGGACGTCGGGCCCATGGCCACCACCGAGAACCGCTGCTCCTGTTTGGTGAACAAGTCACCCTGCTGCAGCACGGTGTAGATCTGGTTCTCGCCCGGGTAGTAGACCGCGGTGATGAACGTGCCGGACTGGCCCTGCACCACGACGTCGAGCCGCAACTGACTGGGCCGGCCGTCGTCGTAGCGGGCGAGCACCCAGCACCCTTTGATCTCGTCGTTCCACTCCGGGTATCTCTCGAAGTCGGCCACGATCGCCATGATCGTCTCGGCCGCCGCTGTGACCTCGACTGTCTTACTCACCAGGGGCATCGGCAGAGCATAGCGAGTGCGGCCAAGCGGTCATGCCGCCGTCGCGATGCCCTCCCGGCGCAGCGCGGCGACGACGCTCCCGCGCAGCCGCCGCCCGACCTCGAACTGCTTGCCTGGCAGGGTGCGCGCGACCATCCGCACGTTGACGGTGCCGACCTCGATGCTCTCCACCCCCATCAGCTGGGGCTCGTCGAGCAACAGCGGCAGCAGCCTGTCGTCCTCCATCGCCGCGGCGGCCACCGCGCGCAGCACGTCGTTGACCTGGTTGATGTCGGCACTGGCAGGCACCGGCACGTCGACGACCGCGCTGGCCCAGTCCTTCGACAGGTTCAGCGCGCGCACGATCATGCCGTTGGGCACCGTGTACACCTCGCCCTCGCTGGTGCGCAGTTTGGTCACCCGCAGCGTGACGGCCTCGACCGTGCCCCTGGCCGTGCCGCCGCCGCTGACCGTCAACTCCACCAGGTCACCGAAGCCGTACTGCTTCTCGGTGATCACGAAGAACCCGCTGAGGAAGTCCTGGACCAGCCGCTGGGCGCCGAAGCCGAGCGCGGCGCCCAGCACGGCCGCGGGCGCCACCAGCGAGCCGACCGGCAGGCCGAGCTGGGCGGCGATGTCCAGCGCGACCAGCGTGTACAGCACCCCGATCGCGACCGACGAGATGACGGCGGCGACGGCCTGCCGGTGCTTGACGCTCTCCGAGCGCACGGAGGTCTGGTTCGGCCCCGGCTTCGCGATCCGCCGGCTGATCCGGTCGGCCAGCCACCTGATCGCCCTGGTCGCCAGCACCGTGAAGATCACGGCCATCGCGATGTGAAGGCCCGTGGTCATGATCCACTGCCCCACGCCGGTCCACATTCTCAGTCCTCCAGTCGGCGGCTCAGCTCCGTCTTCAGGTCCCGAGCGTTACGGACCGCGTTGCCACCGAGATCGTTGTTGAAATAGATGTACACGTCGCGACCCTGCCCGTCCCACTCGGCGATCCGCTCGGCCCACCATCTGAGGTCGTCGGCGCTGTAGGAGCCCCCGTACATGTCGTTCGGGTCCGGCCCGTGCAGTCGCACGTAGACGAACCGCGCCGTGGCTTTCAGGATGCACGGCAGCCCGGCTCCGCTCATCACCACGTACGCCGCGTCGTGCTTCTCCAGCAGCTCGTACACCGCGGGGTCGTCCCACGACGGGTGCCGGAACTCGACGGCGACGGGGATGTCGGCGGGCATCGCGCCCAGGAAGTGGTCCAGGCGGGCGTCGTCGCGCTCCAGGGCCGGGTGCAGCTGCACCAGCAGCGGACCGGCGCGGTCACCGAGCGCATGCCAGCCTCGCGTCAGCCGTTCGATCCACTCCTCGGGCGAGCGCAGCCGGCGGGCGTGGGTCAGCCCGCGCGCGGCCTTGACCGCCATCAGAAAGCCGGGCGGAAGCTGATCGCGCCACCGCTGGAACTGCTCGTCGCGCGGCCACCGGTAGAAGCTGCCGTTGAGTTCCACGGTGTCGAACTCCGACGTGTAGCGCTGCAGCCAGCGCGTCGTCGGCAACCCGGTTTCGTAGAGCACATTGCGCCAGTGGTTGTAGGCCCAACCCGACGTGCCGATGCGAACCGTCATCGGCGCGGGGTACCCACGATGGCGCGGCTGTTAGCTCGGGTCCTCGGCTAGCTCGATTCGTCGGCGAACTCGGCCCTGGCGGCGGCGACGTCCATGCCGAGCGGCGAACTCTGCCGGACCGTCTCGTCGCGGATCAGCCCGCGTAGCAGAGCGGTGCTGAACTCCACCGCGATCTCCTGCGCGGTACGCCGCCCCTGCGGGCGCAGCCACCGGTAGGAACCCAGGGTCATGCCGATGTAGCCCAGCGCCAGCACGTGGGAGTCGCAGTCGTAGAACTCGCCGCTGGCGATGCCCCGGTCGATCACGTCGCGGACGTGCTCGTAGACCTGGGCCTCCTTCTCCCGGATGTACTCCACCTGCTCCTCGGTGAACCACTCCGTGATGTAGGGGCCCTCCTGGAAATACACCGCGGCCCGTTCGATGTCCGAGGCGATGCCGACCAGCAGCCGACGGGTGAAGTGGTAGATCGTCTCGCGGGCCGACGCGGTCGGGTCGTCGTGCAGCGCATCGACGGTGAAATCGGCGGCACCCTTGTAGATGTCGTAGAGGATCAGCGACTTGCTGGCGTAGTAGTGGTACACCGTGGCCTTGTTCAGGCCCACCGCGTCGGCGACGTCGTCCATCCGGGTGCCGTGGTAGCCGCGCGCGGCGAACAGTTTGGTGGCCACGGCCAGCAACTCTTCGCGACGGGACATCCCGTTGCCGGTGACGGATTCAGACATGGCGACTCATTCTGGGCGGGAAGGACCGCCGTGGCGGTCTACTAACTGGTTGGTTCAGTCTAGGCCGATGCGGTGTCCGCTCGGGGGCGGCGGGTCTACACTCGTGGCGAACCGACGTGGTGTGGCCGAAATGACGTGTCGCGGCCCGAGTGAGGGAGATAGCACGGTGGACCCGAATCCGGATTACGACGCGAGCGACGAGCTCGAGTACGGCGTCAACTGGTTCGCCTGGATCCTGCGCGGGGTGTACCCGCCGCCGGCCTATCCCCCGGTCTGATCCCCCGCTCGCGCTGACCGGCGCTCGTTCACCCACGTCCGGCCGTTCTCGACCAGGCCGTGCGCCCGCTTGTTCATCACCTCGAACTCGGTTCTGCCGCGCTGCGCGGCGCCCGCGAGCTTCTCCCGGACCTCGGCACGCCAGTCCCGCGGCGGGGCCGGCTCGCAGTCCGGCGGCCACTGGATCGACGCCTCGTCGGCGCCGACCGTCCCCGGCACGCCGGGACGGCTGTCCTCGCCGTAGCACCCGCCGCACTTGCGGCAGCGCACCTCGTAGCGCACCACGTTGCGTTCCGACTCGATGAAGACATAGTCCGCCACCGCCACGCATCGCGGACATCTGGCGAGCCCGCGTTCGACCACCCTGCTCACGTCGTCATCCTGCGGCCGCCAACGCATCTGACGCACCGGCAATTCGATGTCGTTGCGCGATCGGTGCCGTTTCGAGATATGCGTCAGGCCGCGGCTGACTTGACCGCGCGGCCCACTTCCGCCCGCAACCGGCCGTACTCCGGTGACCGCCGCAACTCGTCGGGGTCCACCCCGCTGCGCGGCAGATCGACCGGGATGTCCAGCGCCACCCGGCCCGGACGGCGGGTCAGCACCACGATCCGCGAGCCGAGAAAGGCGGCCTCGTCGGCGCTGTGGGTGACGAACACGGTCGTGCGTCCGGATTCGGCGCTGACCTGCCGCACGTCCTCCTGCAGCCGTTCCCGCGTCAGCGCATCGAGTGCGGCGAACGGTTCGTCGAGCAGGAACAGCGGGGTCTGCGCCGCGAGCGCCCGCGCGATCGCGACCCGCTGCTGCTGGCCGCCGCTGATCTCCCAGATCCGCCGCGCGGCGGTGCCGCTCAGTCCGACCCGCTCGAGGAGTTCCTCGCGGCGCTCGATCCGCTTGTCGCGCGGCACTTTTGCGTACTTGAGCGCCATGTCGACGTTTCCCCCGACGGTGCGCCACGGGAACAGGCGCGGCTGCTGGAACACCACCCCGGAGGTCACTCCCGGCGTCGGCGGGCCGCCGGCCACCTGCACCGCGCCCTCGGTGGGTTCCTCGAAGCCTGCCAGCAGGCGCAGCAGCGTGCTCTTGCCGCAGCCCGACGCGCCGACGAGCACCAGGAACGACCCGGGGTCCACGGTCAGGTCGACCGGTCCGAGCGCGGTGACCTGCTGCCGCCCGCTGCCGTAGTGGTGTGACACCGAGTCGATCCGGATCACACCGTCATTCGTCGAGGGCATCCGGTAGTCCCTTCGTGTAGATCGCGTCCTGGAACGCGGTCAGCGGCGCGGGCGCCGGGATCTGCTTCTGGTCGGCCAGGAACTGCGACGCGCTCTGCAGGTTGGCGGCCAGGTTGCCCGGATTCCCCTCGGTGCCAAGCCATTCCGTCGACGAGATGTCCTGGGGAGCGAGGAACACCATCTGCTTGAGCTGACCGGCCACGTCTTCGGGGGACAGCCCGACCTCGGCGGCGATCGCCTTGGCAGCGGCATCCGGATCGTCGCGCAGGACGTCGAGCGCACGCGCCTGCTGCCGGCGCCACACCTCGACGACGTCGGGGTGGGCCGAGGCGAACGCGTCGGAGACGGTGGCCAGGTCCAGCGTGGGCTTGCCCGCCTCGGCCAGCTGCCTGCTGGTGATCAGGTCCCTACCGGTCTTGCGGAGTTCGTCGAGCGTCGGCAGCCAGGTGTAGGCGGCGTCGATGTCGCCGCGCTCCCAGGCGGCCAGGATGGCCTGGGGCTGCAGGTCGATCAGCGCAACATCCTTGGCGGACAAGCTGTTCTGATCCAGTGCCGCCAGCAGGCTGTAGTGCGCGGTCGAGGCGAACGGGGTGCCGATGCGCTTGCCCCGCAGTTGCCCGATGGTGTCGATGCCTGCGTCGTTGCGCACCACCAGCGCCTCGTTGTCGCCGGCCACGTCGAGCACGAAGGCGACCTTGTACGGGATGTTGAGCGGTTCGGACAGCCCGCGTGCGACGGGGCTGGAGCCCAGCGCGCCGAAGTCGAGTTCGTCGGCGATGAACGCGGTGTTGACGTCGGCGCCCGAGTCGAACTTGGTCCACTTGATGTTGTAGTCGGGCAACGCCTCTTCGAGCCACTTGTTGTTCTTGACGACCAGGTCACCGCTCGGGAACGTCTGGTACCCGATCCGGATGGTGGGCTTGTCGGGCTCCTGCCCTGCGGTGTCCACCGCGCAGCCGGCCAGCGCCAGCACCGTCGAGAACAGTGCCACGAGAAGGGCTTTGGATTTCATATCTTTCCTCTCCAGGGGACCGCGCGCCGTTCGACGGTGCGCAGCAGGCCGTCGATCACCAAGCCGGAGAACCCGATGGCGAAGATCCCGACCAGCACGACAGGGGTGTTGTTGTAGTTGCTCGCGTCCTTGACCAGGCCGCCGACTCCGGGGATGCCGTTGAACAACTCGGCAGCGACCACCGACGAATAGGCCATGCCGACGGCGAGCCGGATCCCGGTGAACGTCTCGGGCAGCGCCGACGGCACCACCACGTCACGGATCACCTGCCGCCGCGACGCACCCAAAGCCCGTGCGGCCTCCTGTAACCCGACCGGGGCGGCGACGACGGCGGCAGTGGTCGCGACCGCCGCGGGCGGCAACGCGGCCAGCGCGAGCAGCGTGATCTTGGGCGCCTCGTCGATACCCAGCCAGATGACCAGCAGGAAGAAATAGGCCAGTGGCGGCAGCGCACGCAGGAACGTCAGCCACGGCTCCAGCACGCTGCGCACCCAGCCGACCGACCCCATCACCAGACCGAGGGACACGCCCAGCGCCACCCCGATGGCGACGCCGGCCAGCACCCGGCGCAGCGTCATGTACAGGTGCTCCCACAACAGGTAGCCGGCGTACCCGCGGACCCCGTCGTGGGTGGTCGACACGTCGACGAACGCGTGCCACACGGTCGCCGGATACGGCACGAAGGTCTGGCTCCAGACACCGCTGGCCGCGGCGAGCTGCCACAGCAGGCCGAACACGGCCACCGACAGCAGCGGCAGCGCCGCCCGGGTGAGCCGGCCCCGCCAGACACCGCGGCCCGGGCGCGGACCGGCCCCCGGCGCCGCCGCGACGGCGCCCTCAGGTGTGATGTCGACGAAAACGGACACCGGCAGACATTGACGGATCCGTCATCGTCCGGGAAGAGCTGCGCTCACCGCGAGCAAAAGTCACGTGGGACCGGTGGAGTGCGCCCTCCGCGGAGCTGCCTCCTACACTGACATCTTTATCCGTCCAACGAACGACGGGTGCCGGGGCGCCGCTGTGCGTGCACGAGGGGTCCCGCCACCCGGTGAGCGAAGCCTAGATCGGATCGATATCGATGATCATCGGGATACCGAGAGAATCCCAGCTCGGCGAGACGCGGGTGGCTGCGACCCCGCAGACCGTCGGGCAGCTCATCAAACTCGGCTACGAGGTCGTGGTGGAGTCCGGGGCGGGCGACGCGGCCAGTTTCTCCGACGCCGCGTATGCCGAGGCGGGCGCGGCCATCGGGTCGACCTACCAGGTGCTGTCCTCGGACGTGGTGCTGAAGGTCAACGCGCCGAGCCCGGCCGAGATCGCCAATCTCAGTGACGGGGCGACCCTGATCAGCCTGATCTCGCCGGCACTCAAGCCCGAGTTGGTCGATCAGCTGGCCACCCGCCCGATCACCGTGCTCGCGATGGACGCCGTGCCGCGGATCTCGCGGGCGCAGTCGCTGGACGTGCTGTCCTCGATGGCCAACATCGCCGGGTACCGCGCGGTCGTGGAAGCCGCACACCGCTTCGGCCGGTTCTTCACCGGTCAGGTCACCGCCGCGGGCAAGGTGCCGCCGGCGAAGGTGCTGGTCGTCGGCGCCGGGGTGGCCGGGCTGGCCGCGATCGGCGCGGCCGGCAGCCTGGGCGCCATCGTGCGGGCGACCGACCCGCGCCCCGAGGTCGCCGACCAGGTCAAGTCCTTGGGCGGTGAGTACCTGGCCGTCGACCCGGCCGCGGCCGAAGTGTCGGCCACCGGTTACGCCAAGGAGATGGGCGACGACTACAAGGCCCGCGAGGCGGCGCTGTACGCCGAGCAGGCCAAGGACGTCGACATCATCATCACCACCGCGCTGATCCCGGGCAGGCCCGCGCCGCGCATCATCACCGGTGAGATGGTCGCGTCGATGAAGCCCGGCAGCGTGATCGTCGACATGGCCGCGGCCAACGGCGGCAACGTCGAGGGCACGGTCAAGGACCAGGCGATCGTCACCGACAACGGCGTGACGATCATCGGCTACACCGACCTGGCCGGCTGCCCGCGCAGGCCTCGCAGCTCTACGGCACCAACCTGGTGAACCTGCTCAAGCTGCTGACCCCGAACAAGGACGGTCAGCTCACCCTGGACTTCGACGACGTCGTGCAGCGCTCGGTGACCGTCGTGCGCGACGGCACGATCACGTGGCCGCCACCGCCGGTGCAGGTCTCGGCCGCTCCCGCGGCGGCCACCCCCGCCGCGCCGGTCCAGAGCAAGCCGGCCAAGACGCCGATGACGACCGGTCGCAGGTTGGGCCTGACCTTCGCCGCCGCGGCGGCGCTGTTCGCGCTGATCGCGCTGTCCCCGACCGCGCTGCAGGTGCACCTGACGGTGTTCGCGCTGGCGATCGTGATCGGCTACTACGTGATCGGCAACGTGCACCACGCGCTGCACACCCCGCTGATGTCGGTGACCAACGCGATCTCCGGGATCATCGTCGTCGGCGCGCTGCTGCAGATCGGTCACGGGAATGTGGCCATCACCGCGTTGGCGTTCGTGGCCATTTTGCTTGCCAGTATCAACATCTTCGGTGGCTTCGCGGTGACCCGCCGCATGCTGGCGATGTTCTCGAGGAGCTAGAGCCATGTTCACGCTGGAAACCGCCGCCACCGCGGCCTACGTCGTCGCGGCTCTGCTGTTCATCCTGGCGCTGGCCGGGCTGTCCAAGCACGAGACATCAAGGGCGGGTAACACTTTCGGGATCGCCGGGATGGCGGTCGCGCTGGTCGCGACCATCGTGCTGGCCCTGGCCCGCCATATCGAGCCGCTCGGACTGGCGCTGCTGGCCCTCGCGATGGCCGTCGGCGCGGCGATCGGGCTGTGGCGGGCCAAGATCGTCGAGATGACGGGCATGCCCGAGCTGATCGCGCTGCTGCACAGCTTCGTCGGCCTGGCCGCGGTGCTGGTCGGCTGGAACGGCTACCTGCACGTCGAGGGCGACCCCGCAGGCGCCGAGGCCACCGCGCTGGCCGCCGAAGGCATGCTGGGCATCCACTCCGGTGAGGTCGTCATCGGCGTGTTCATCGGCGCGGTGACCTTCACCGGGTCGATCGTGGCCAACCTGAAGCTGTCCGCACGCATCAAGTCCTCGCCGATGATGCTGCCGGGCAAGAACATCCTCAACGTCGGCGCGCTGCTGGTGTTCATCGCGCTGACCGTGTGGTTCGTCATCGACCCGCAGCTGTGGCTGCTGATCGTGGTCACCGTGCTGGCGCTGCTGCTGGGCTGGCACCTGGTCGCCTCGATCGGCGGCGGCGACATGCCCGTGGTGGTGTCGATGCTCAACAGCTACTCGGGCTGGGCGGCCGCGGCGTCGGGCTTCCTGCTGGGCAACGACCTGCTGATCATCACCGGCGCACTGGTCGGCTCCTCGGGTGCCTACCTGTCCTACATCATGTGCAAGGCGATGAACCGCTCGTTCATCTCGGTGATCGCGGGCGGCTTCGGGATCGAAGCCGGACCGTCCGAGGACAAGGACTACGGCGAGCACCGGGAGATCACCGCCGAGACCGCGGCCGAACTGCTGGCCACCGCCACCTCGGTGATCATCACCCCCGGCTACGGCATGGCGGTGGCACAGGCCCAGTACGGCGTCGCCGACCTGACCCGCAAGCTGCGCGAGCGCGGCGTCGACGTGCGCTTCGGCATCCATCCGGTCGCCGGCCGCCTGCCCGGGCACATGAACGTGCTGCTGGCCGAGGCCAAGGTGCCCTACGACATCGTGCTGGAGATGGACGAGATCAACGACGACTTCGACGGCACCTCGGTGGTGCTGGTCATCGGCGCCAACGACACCGTCAACCCGGCGGCGTCGGAGGATCCGGGCAGCCCGATCGCCGGCATGCCGGTGCTGACGGTGTGGAACGCCGACAACGTCATCGTGTTCAAGCGGTCCATGGCGTCGGGCTACGCCGGCGTGCAGAACCCGCTGTTCTTCCGGGAGAACACCCAGATGCTCTTCGGCGACGCCAAGGACCGGGTGGACGCGATCAACGCGGCGCTGTCGGTCACCGAGAAGGTCTGACGCGTCGAATTCGGCACGGTGATGCGCCTCCCGCATTCACAGCGCCGGACATGATCGGCAGCAAATTGTCGACGCCGTTACGGACGCCCGCTGAGCTGGTGTGACCTGGCGGCGTCGGCAATTGCGGTCAATTCTTCGCGCGCGCGTAGTGGATGTCAGACATTCGCTCGTCGGATAGTTGCTCGCCTGACCGGGAATTACCCCCGGCCTGCCGGTATGCTCGACGGCATCGGGGGCGAAGCCATGGCCTCACAGGACTACCGCCACAGCGGGGTAGCAGTGATGAACACAGCATCGACTACGCATTCAACGCGCGGTGACCTGCACTTCGAGAGCGACAGCCTCGAGGCGACCGAGGATTTTCTGGCGCGCGCATACACCAAGATGCGGATCGCCGCAGGTGACGGCGAGGCAGGCTCCACACGGATCGAGCGGCACTGGGTGGGCCCCGTCAGTCACGACCAGGTCCGGTTCGACTTCCACATGTCCTATGACGCGGCGCCGCTCGGCAAGGTCTGCCTGTGCCGGGTGCAGGACGGCCACATCGAGGAAGACTTCATCGACCAGCCGCCGGACGTGTTCGCGCCCGGTGATCTCACGTTGCTCTCGCCCCCCGACCTCCCTTATTCGGGACGGGTCTGCGAAGCCACTTTCGACCTGACCATGTTCGACACCGCGTTGCTGGACCGGGTCGCGTCCCCGGACGACGTCCGCCCGGGCGGTTCGGTGCGACTGCTGGGCCACCGCCCGGTGTCGGAGCAGGCCGGGCGGCAATTGAACGCCGCGATCGAGTACGTGCGCACCGTGGCCCGCTCCGACGGGCCCGAGCCGACCCGCCTTGTCGCGTCGACCACCGCGTCGATGCTGGCCGCCGCGGTCCTCTCGGCGTTCCCGACGTCCACCACCATCGAGCCCACCTCCACCGATCGCAACGACGCCAAGCCGGCGCTGTTGCGCCGGGCGACGGCCTACATCGAGGGCAACGCCGACAACGACATCGCGCTGGCCGACATCGCCGAGAGCATCCACGTGACCCCCCGAGCGCTGCAGTACATGTTCCGTCGCCACCTGGCCATGACCCCGATGGAGTACCTGCGGCGGGTGCGGATGGATCACGCGCACCGCGACCTGCTCAACGCCGACCCCGGCGACACCACAGTCCAGATAATCGCCGCCCGTTGGGGATTCGCGCACACCGGCCGGTTCGCCGCGATGTACCGGGACACCTACGGCCGCAACCCTTCCGAGACGCTGCGCGCCTGACCCGTCACGATCCGGTCAGGCCGCGGGTGGCCGGGCCCTCCAGCAGCGAGCCGTCCGGGGCGAACCGGGATCCGTGCAGCGGACACTCCCATGCGCAGTCGGAGTCGTTCCACGTCACGATGCCCCCCAGATGCGGGCAGACGGCCGACACCGTGCGCTGCACACCGTCGACGACGCTGGTGGCCCGGCGCCGCCACGGCGGACCGTCTACCACCCCCTGCCCTTCGGCCGGTGTCTTCCCGTGACCGCTCGAGCCGAGCCAGCCGTTGACCAGGTGGATTCCGACCTTCAGGTTCAGCTCGAGCGCAGTCGGGATGCCGCGCAGTTCGTGGGCGCGCCAGCTCGCGAACGCCTGCGCCCAGTCCATCCGCCCGCCGAGGATCCTGGCCGACAGCGCCAGCGCCGCCGCGACGCCGTTGGTCATCCCCCACTTGTCGAATCCCGTTGCCACGAGCACACTGTCGTGCCCGGGCAGGATCGGTCCGACGAACGGCACTTCGTCGTCGGGGTGGTAGTCCTGCGCGGACCAGTAGTGGGTCTGCACCGCGCCGGGATAGTGCAGCTTCGCCCACCGCGCCAGCTCTTCGACGGATTCCCTGGGATGCCTGGCCCTGCCGACGGTGTGTCCTGCCCCGCCGACGATCAGCTTGTCCCCCGTCGGTGTCGGGGCGTACCGCACGGACCGGGTCGGGCTGTCCACCGCGATGTACATCGATCTCGTGAGGTCGCCGGGCACGTCGAACGCCAGGCAGTAGGACCGTTCGGGCTCGACGCGCGCGAAGAACATTCCGCGATCCAGGATCGGTGTCCCGGTGGCGAGCACGCAGTGCCCGGCGGCGATGGCGAACTGCGTCTCGCGCGTGTCCTGCGAGATATCGGTCAGACGCAACCGGACCCGGACCGGATCGGTGCCGGCGACCGAGGTGGCCCTCACGCCTTGCAGCAGCGTGCCGCCGTGCCGCTCCAGTTCGGTGATCAGGCTGCCCAGGAACGGCATCGGGTCGATCTGCACCTGGTCGCGCACCCGGACCCCGCCGCTGAACGGGAACGGGACGTCGGCCTCGTCGACCCACTCCGCCTCGACGCCACCCTCGCGGCATGCGGTCAACACGTCCCGGGCGGTGCTGATCCCGGATCGGTCCTGCGCGTAGGAGTGGTCGTCCTCACGCTGGTAGTCCAGCCCGTGGTCGTCGTGGTACCGGGTCAGCCAGTCGCGGCCTTCCGCGTTGCCCGCCACATAGGCGTTCAGCACGTCGGTGCCGTGCTTGGAGCGCACGCGCGCCAGCTTGCTGCCCTGCAGCACGCTCACCTTGCCGGTGGTGTTGCCGGTGGTCGCGGCGCCGACCCGGCGCGCTTCGACCACCACCACCTTCTTGCCTGCGCGTGCCAGCAGCAGCGCGGTGGTCAGGCCGGTGATCCCGGCGCCGACGACCACCACGTCGGCGGTGCGCACGCGGTCCACGTCGTCGGGGCTGGCGGGGGTCTCGATCCGATCGTCGGTCCACAGCGAGGACATGGCGCGCGGTTTACCCGGTCCGTGCCTGCTCAAACGCTCACGTGTGCCGACGTGTTTGCCGTCAGGCGCAGCGGGAACGCCGCACTGGTGGATCAGTCTCAGGCACCGATGCTGGACGCGCTCGTCGACTACCACCGACACGACCGCTACGGGTTCACCCCGCCCGGACACCGGCAGGGCCGGGGTGTCGACGAGCGGGTCCGCGACGTGCTCGGGGCCGCTCCGTTCCACAACGACGTGCTCGCCAGCGGCGGTCTCGACGACCGCCGGATGCGTGGCGGATTCCTGGCTGCCGCAGAAGAGCTGATGGCCGATGCCGTGGGCGCCGACTCCACCTACTTCTCCACCTGCGGCAGCTCACTGTCGGTGAAGGCGGCGATGATGGCGGTGGCCGGGGGAGGCGACGGTCTGCTGCTCTCCCGCGACAGCCACAAGTCGATCGTGGCCGGACTGATCTTCGGCGGCCTGCAACCTCGATGGATCACCCCGCAGTGGGACGCCGAGCGTCATCTGTCGCATCCGCCCTCGCCTCAGCAGGTGGAGGAGGCGTGGCGTTCCCACCCGGACGCCGACGCGGCCCTCATCGTGAGCCCCAGCCCCTACGGGACATGTGCGGACCTGTACGGCATCGCCGAAGTCTGCCACCGCCGGGGTAAACCACTGATCGTCGACGAGGCCTGGGGCGCCCACCTTCCCTTCCACCGGGACCTGCCGACCTGGGCCATGGACGCCGGCGCTGACGTGTGCGTGGTCAGCGTGCACAAGATGGGCATGGGCTTCGAGCAGGGTTCGGTGTTCCACGTACAGGGCGACCTCATCGACCGCGACCGGCTGGCCGCCTGCGCCGACCTGCTGATGACACCAGCCCGAACGTGCTGGTGTACTCGGCCATCGACGGCTGGCGGCGTCAGATGGCCGAGCGTGGCGAGCAGTTGCTCGGCGACGCACTGAAGCTCGCCCGCAGCATTCGCACCGCGGTCGACGATCTGCCCGAGGTGACCGTCATGGAGGACCAATTGCTCGGTGAGCAGGCCTCCTACGACCTCGACCGGTTACAGGTCCTGATCGATGTCTCGGCCACCGGCACCAGCGGATACCAGGCCAACGACTGGTTGCGGGAGAACTGCCGCACCGACCTCGGCATGAGTGATCACCGCCGCATCCTCGCGACGTTGTCGACCGCCGACGACGACAGCACCGCAGCCCGGCTGCTGGACGCGCTCACCGCCTGGCGCTCCGCCGCCGACGGCTTCGACCGGCCGCCGTCGATCGATCTGCCCGACCCGGGTGAACTGCAGCTGGAGACGGTGATGCTGCCGCGCGACGCGTTCTTCGGCCGGACCGAGATGGTGCCTGCCGACGAGGCGGACGGCCGCATCGCGGCCGAGCAGATCACCCCGTATCCACCGGGAATTCCGGCGGCGATACCGGGCGAGCGACTCAACGCCGCCGTCGTCGACTACCTGCGCTCGGGCGTCGCCGCCGGCATGAATCTCCCTGACCCGGCGGATCCGTCGCTGACGAATATCCGGGTGGTGGCCTGAGACCGACCGGGAAGTCACGCCCGGGCCGTTTCATCGGCCGTGTACCGGGCAGACAGGCTCGGTGAGCATCTCCGACCTGACCACCCTGCCGCTGCGGGCCGGTGCGGCGCTGCGTGACAAGAGGTTCTTCCATCCCACCGGTGTCCTCTGCGGCGGCACGGTAACCCGGCTGGCACCTGAAGGCGACGGTCTGCCGCTGGTCTCCGGCGAGGTCGTCGGCCGCATCTCCAAGGGCGCCGGCACGCCTGGGTCCCTGCCCGACTTCGCCGGGCTGGCGTGGCGGATGCCGGCGGATGCGGACGGCCCGCAGGCCTGGGACGTGCTGACCGTCTCGTCGGCGGCCCGGGTCGCGCTGCGGCCGGTCGCGTCCTGGCCGGCAGCGCAGTACTCGACGCTGATGCCGCTCGGGTACCGCGGTGCGGTGTTCTGGTTGCGGGCCCGGATGCAGACGCCGGTGGACGGTGAAGGTTTGTCGGTGTCGGCGATCACCGAGCGCGTCCGCAGTGGCACCGTCGAGTTCACCGTCGAACAGGCCCGCGGCACCGGGCCGTTCACGAAACTCGCGACCCTGACGTTCGACCGTGAACTGTGCCGCGACGATCCGGGGTGCGATCAGCCCTTCGATCCGACGGTGCGCAGCGGAACCGAAGTCCAGCTGCTGCCGCGCTGGCTGACCACACTTCGGCGTTCGGCGTACCGCAACAGCCGCAAGGGGCGTGGCGCACAGTGACGCGGGCGGCGAAACTCACCGGGGTCGACGCCCTTTCGGCGTTGGCCGACCTCGGGTTGCCCTCGATCGCGGCCGGCCCGATCGCCCGCCGCAGGCACGTGGTCGCCGTGCTGGATCGGTTCGACGCGGACGCCCGTGGAGTCCGGCGCCTGCAGAGCCTGCGGCAGCGATTCGGTGCCGGCCCCGTCGATCTGGTGATCCCGGGCCGACGGATCGTGGTGCCCCTGGATCCGGCGGACGTGGCCGGCGTGCTGGACCAGTCGCCGTATCCGTTCGATCCTGCGAGCTGGGAGAAGCGCCACGCCCTCGGGCAGTTCCAACCGCACGCCGTGCTCGTCTCCCGCGGCGACATCCGGGTCAGGCGCCGCCGGCTCAACGAAGCGGCCCTGGACACCGGCGCCGAGATGCACCGGTTGGCCGAACCGTTCCAGCAGGCCGTCGTCGAGGAGGTGTCACGTTTTGCCACCCAGGCCCTGGGGTCTGGCGGATTCGACTCGGCGCAGTTCGTCACCGCGTGGTGGCGGCTGGTGCGCCGGATCGTGCTGGGCGCCGCGGCCCGCGACGACGACGCGGTGACCGACGACCTCTGGCGCCTGCGTACCGCGGCCAACTGGTCGTTCCTGAGCCGTCCGCACCGGCGACGCCGCGAGCGTCTGTTCGCCCAGCTGTACCGGTACGCCGAGGATCCCGACCCCGACAGCCTGATGGGCGCGCTGGCCGAGGTGCCGGCGTCCGGCGCGGTGGATCCGGTCGGTCAGGTGCCGCACTGGCTGTTCGCGTTCGACGCCGCGGGCATGGCCGCGCTGCGCGCAGCGGCGCTGCTGGCCACTCACCCGGACGCACTCAACCGCGGTGAGATCGAGGACGCCGACCAGGTGCGGGTGCGGCCCTATCTCCGCGCTTGCGTGCTGGAGTCGGTGCGGCTGTGGCCGACCACCCCGGCGATCCTGCGGGACCTCGCGGCGGAAACCACCTGGCACGAAGGCACACCGGACGAGGTGACCGTCGCGCCGCCCGCCACGGTGCTGATCCCGGTTCCCGCGTTCCACCGGGATCCCGCGCTGCTGCCGTTCGCCGACGAATTCGTCCCCGACATCTGGCTGGACGGGCGCGCCGCGCAGTACCCGCAGTTGGTGCCGTTCAGTGCGGGACCGGTGAGCTGCCCTGGCCGGGACCTGGTGCTGTTCGTGACCAGCGCGCTGCTGGCCGCCCTGGCTTCCCGGATGCAGCTCACGTTGGCCGGAGGCGGTCCACTGGGGCCGGACGCCCCGCTGCCCGCGACGCTGAACCAGTTCGGGTTGTCCTTCCGGGCGACCCCCTCGGTGGTGCTCGCCAGGCGGACGGCGTCGTCCTGATCGGGCGGTGGACCTCGCAGCTCACGCGTGTCATATCGTGGCCTTCATGGACTTCGCGATGTCAGCCAAAGCTCAGGACTACCACCAGCGGTTGACCGAGTTCATGACCGAGTTCGTCTTTCCCGCCGAGGAGTCCTACCACTCCTACCGCGAGCAGGCCGGCCCGCACGACCACACCGTCCCGCCGGTGGTCGAGGAACTCAAGAAACTGGCCAGGGAACGCGGTCTGTGGAACCTGTTCCTGCCCTCGGAGTCCGGGTTGTCGAACCTGGAGTACGCACCGCTGGCGGAGCTGACCGGCTGGAGCATGGAGATCGCCCCGGAGGTCGTCAACTGCGCGGCGCCCGACACCGGCAACATGGAGACGCTGCACCTGTTCGCCACCGAGGAGCAGCGCAAGCAGTGGCTGGAGCCGCTGCTGGCCGGTGAGATCCGCAGCGCGTTCGCGATGACCGAGCCCGCGGTCGCGTCCAGCGACGCCCGCAACATCGAGACCACCATGCTGCGCGACGGCGACGACTACGTCATCAACGGCCGCAAGTGGTGGATCACCGGCGCCGCGGATCCACGCTGCAAGATCCTGATCGTCATGGGCCGCACCAATCCCGACGCGGCCAGCCACCGTCAGCAGTCGATGATCCTGGTACCCGTTGACACGCCTGGGGTTTCGATCGAGCGGTCGCTGCCGGTGTTCGGCTGGCAGGACCAGCACGGCCACTGCGAGATCACCTTCGACAACGTGCGCGTGCCGTCGTCCAACCTCCTCGACGAGGAGGGCAGCGGTTTCGCGATCGCCCAGGCCCGCCTCGGCCCCGGCCGTATCCACCACTGCATGCGGGCGATCGGTGCCGCCGAGCGCGCGCTGGCGCTGATGGTCGACCGGGTGCAGAAGCGGATCGCCTTCGGCAAGCCGCTCGCCGAGCAAGGCGTGGTCCGCGAGGCGATCGCCAAGTCCCGCAACGAGATCGAGCAGACCCGGCTGCTGTGCCACAAGGCGGCCTGGACCATCGACCAGCACGGCAACAAGAGCAAGGACGCGCAGTTGCTCGTCGCCCAGATCAAGGCCGTCGCGCCGCAGATGGCGTGCGACGTGATCGACCGGGCCATCCAGGTGCACGGCGGCGCAGGCGTGTGCGACGACTTCCCGCTGGCGCGGCTGTACAGCTGGCACCGTGCGATGCGCCTGTTCGACGGCCCGGACGAGGTGCACATGCGCACCATCGCGCGCGCCGAACTGGGCAGGGAGAAGTCGGCGTTCGTGCAGGCGGTGACGGGCTAGTGCCGTTCTCCGGCTTAGAGGTTTCGGGCGCCTGGAACTTCCGGGACGTCTCCGAGCAGACGGGCATCGCACCGGGGCGCTTCTTCCGCGCCAGTGAGCTCTCCAAGCTCGACGACACAGGCCGTTCCGCGCTGGCCGGCTACGGCGTGACCGACGTCGCCGATCTGCGCACCTCACGCGAACTGGAGCGGCACGGACCGGGGCTGGTGCCTGCCGGGGTGGAGATCCACCACCTGCCGTTCGTCGAGACCATGGCTGCCGACGGGGAATCCCCGCACGAGCACGCGTTCCAGCGGATGATGACCGACAAGCCCGACGACGAGCCCGTCGCCGATGCCGCGGCCCGCTACATGACCGAGGAGTACGGCCGGATCGCGGCGGCGCCGCTGGCCCGCCGCGCCGTGCACAGGGTGGTGACCCTGCTCGGCTCCGACCGCGCGGTGCTCGCGCACTGCTTCGCCGGCAAGGACCGGACCGGCTTCACCATCGCGGTGGTGCTGGAGGCCGCCGGCGTGGACCGGGACGCGATCATGGCCGACTACCTGCGCAGCAATGTCGCTGTGCCGCAGCTGCGCGACAGCATCCTGGAGTCGGTGCGCGCCCGCGCCGCCGACGCGCCGGAGATCATGGAGCTGGCCGAGGCCCGGCTGACCGACGCGGTGCTCGGCGTGCGCGAGCAGTACCTCGACACCGCACGCCGCACCATCGACTCCGAATTCGGTTCGCTGCGTGGGTATCTGGAGTCCGCCGGGGTGACCGAGGACGACGTCCGCCGGCTGCGCAAGACCCTGCAGGGCTGACGCATATCTCGCCGAAATTGCATTCCACGCGGGGATTTCGCGACTTGAAGCGCATGGAATGCAATTTCGGCGAGGTCAGGCGACGAACACTCCGACAGCCCACGCCACCGTCGCCAGCACGGCACCGGTGAGCTCGACCCCGACCGACAGCGCGACGCCTTTGACCGCGTGCAAGGTCGACACCCATGCCCGCGTCACGTCCTGACGGATCGCCAGCTCCGCGGCGAAGACGCCCAGCACGAAGCCGATCAGCAGCCCGATCACCGGGACGACGAAGAAGCCGACCACCCCCGCGACGCCGCCGACGACGAGCACCGAGGTGCGCACGTCGGCCCGGCGCATCCGTTTGACCGGCCAGGTGTACTTGATGATCTGGGACGCGGCGATCAGCGCCGCGGCGACTCCGAACACCACCCATGCCTCGGTGGTGTCCACGACGAACGCCCACACCGCGATCGCCCCGATCACCAGGATCGAGCCGGGCAGGACCGGCACGACGATGCCGGCGAGACCGACCGCGATCGCGAGCGCGACGAGGACGAGGCCGCCGGTGCTCATGCCGACGACCCTACGGGGTCAGCGCTTACGGCCGCGCACCCACTGAACGGTGCCGATGCTCTTGGTGCGCACACTGACCAGACCGAGACCTTCGAGGGTGTCACCGAGTTCGTCGTCGCCGAAGGTGTGCGCACCGGCGTTGGGCAGGTAGCGCAGCAGGTTGGCCGCCGGGCCCGCGGTGGGCACCATGACCGCCATCCGCCGACCGGACCGCAGCACGCGGACCATTTCGGCCAGCGCCGTCGCCGGGTCGGGGATCAACTGCAGCATCGCGATCGACACCACCGCGTCGAACGACTCGTCGCGGAACGGCAGGTGCTGCGCGTCGGCGCGCAGGAAGCCGACGTTGGGCCCGGCCTCGGCGCTGACCGCGCGGGCCAGCATCGGTTCGGAGATGTCCACGCCGAGCGCCAGCCCGCCGGGTCCGACTGCTCGGCCCAGCGCCGCGGTGACGTTGCCCGGGCCGCTGCCGACGTCGAGCGCGGTGCCGCCGACGGGGATGTTCAGCCATTCGGTGGGCTCGTGCCAGGCGGTCATCAGCCGCCGCATCACGGTCTGGGCGTTGTCGTAGAACAGCGACCCGAGCTGTGAGGCCCACAGCGCCTGGATCGCTCCGGTGTTGCGGGTCGTCTCGTCGTCGAGCAGGTCCAGGTAGCCCTTGCTGTCGTCGGGATGCTCCGGCGGGTCGACGAGCAACCGCTCGGCCATGCGTAGCGCGGATTCAGTCATGGTTCCACGGTACGCCGGGCCGTCAAACTCCCAGCTGGTCCGCCAGATCGCGGAAATCGTCTGCGGTGACGTCGAATTCGTCGTCAGCGGGGCGCCGGGGCGGACGGTCGGGACCCTGCTCGAGCGGCCGGTGGACGTACGCCGTGGCCAGCCCGGCAGCCCGCGCCGCGCGCAGGTCCGACGGGTGGGCGGCGACGAGCATCAATTCCTCGGGCGCCACGTCCAGGATCTCGGCGCAGCCGAGGTAGACCTCGCGTTCGGGCTTGTAGTGCCCGAAGATCTCGGCCGACAGCACACAGTCCCAGGGCAGGCCTGCGCGCTTGGCCATGTTCGTCAGCAGCGACACATTGCCGTTCGACAGCGTGGTGATGACGAAGCGCTGTTTCAGCCGGGTCAGGCCCGCTACGGCGTCGGGCCACGGGTCCAGCCGGTGCCAGGCCCGGTTCAGCTGGTCGATCTCCGTGTCGCCCACGGTGATTCCGGCGCGGTCGAGCAACTCGACGAGGCGGCCGCGGTGCAGGTCGTCCAGCCGCGTCCACGGCAGTTCGCCGTTCCGTACCCGGTCCATCGCCGGGACGTAGCCGGCCCGCCAGTCGTCGGCGAAGCCCGGCCAGTCCGCGGCGACATCGTGTCGCCGCCCGAACGCGGCGAGCTCGCGGGTGACGCTCGCGCGCCAGTCCACAACCGTGCCGAACACGTCGAAGGCCAGCGCGCGAATCACCGTCTACGCCTGTCTGCTCTTCGCGCAAGCGCTCATCGGGCTACCTGCTCTTCGCGCAAGCGCTCATCGGACTACCTGCTCTTTGCGCAAGCGCTCATCGGGCTCCAGGACGAGTTTTCCGTTGATCTCGCCGTCGGCGAAGGCCTGCAGCGCGGCGACCCCGTCGGACAGCGAGAACCGCAACGGCTCAGGCGGTCTGAGCCCCTGGTCGACGAGCGCGGCCAGTGCCGCACCGACCTGCGCCTGCGCGCCGGGCGTGCGGTTGACGAACTCGCCCCAGCCGACGCCGACGACGCTGGCGTTGCGCAGCAGCAGCCGGTTCACCTTGACGGTGGGGATGCCGCCCGCGGCGAAACCGATGACCAGCAGCCTGCCCTCGGTGGCCAGCGCACGGATCGCGTCGTCGAACGCGGCCCCGCCGATCGGGTCGACCACGACGTCCACTCCGCGCCCGCCGGTCTCGCTCTTGACCGCGTCGAGCCAGCCGTCGGTCAGCGGCAGCACCACGTCCGCGCCGAGCGATTCCACGAACTCGACCGCCGACGGCCGGTGCACCATAGCGATCACCTTGGCGCCCAACGCCTTCGCGATCTGCACTGCCGCGGTCCCGACGCCGCCGCCGGAGCCCAGCACCAGCACCGTCTCGCCGGGTTGCAGCGCGCCGCGGCGCTGCAGCGCGAAGTGCATCGTGTAGTAGTTGCCCAGCAGGCACACCGCGGACCCGTCGTCGAGTGCGTCGTTGGTCGGCACCACGCTGCCCACCGGCACCGCGACCCGCTCGGCCCACGCACCCAACAGGCTGAAAGCCGAGACCCGCTGCCCGGCAACCAGTCCCGAACCATCGGGCGCCGACCGGACGGTCCCGGCGACCTCCAGGCCGGGGACGAACGGCGCGGGCACCTTCAGCTGGTACTCGCCCCGCAGCATCAGCAGGTCGGGGAAGCAGACGCCGGCGGCACCGACGTCGATGACCACGGCGTCGTCGGCCGTGACGTCATCGACGTCGGTGTACGCCAGCCCTGCCGGGCCTGTCAGCTCTTGAGCGACAAGCGCTTTCATACCTGAATCAGCCGAGGCTGAAGGTGGCCCGCTCGGCCGCCGACAGGTCGGCGATCTCGCCCCACTTGGCGGCCACGTCCTCGACCGACGGAACCTCGGTGAACGTCACGCCGCTGTTCTGGAACAGCGCGACCCGCTGCACCTTGCCGCCGCCGACGATGAACACCGACGCGGTCTCGGGCACCTCTTCGGTGCACAGGTAGGACACGATCGGCGCGACGTACTCGGGGGTGAGCTTCTCGAACACCTCGGGCGGCAGGATGTCCTGCGTCATCCGGGTCGCGGCGATCGGTGCGACGGCGTTGGCCTTGATGTCGTACTTCGCACCCTCCTGGGCCAGGGTGTTGATCAGCCCGACCAGGCCGAGCTTGGCGGCGCCGTAGTTGGCCTGTCCGAAGTTGCCGAACAGTCCGCTGGTCGAGGTCGCGACGACGATGCGGCCGAAACCGTTCTCGCGGAAGTGCGGCCATGCGGCGCGGATGACGTTGTATCCGCCGTAGAGGTGCACCTTGAGCACGGCGTCCCAGTTCTCGAACGACATCTTGTGGAAGGTGCCGTCGCGCAGGATGCCGGCGTTGGAGACGACGCCGTCGACCTTGCCGAACTCGTCGATCGCGGTCTTGATGATGTTCGCCGCGCCCTCGGGCTCGGCGACGGAGTCGTAGTTCGCCACGGCGCGGCCGCCTGCGTCCTTGATCTCCTTGACCACCTCGTCGGCCATCGCCGACCCGGCACCGGTACCGTCGCGTGCTCCGCCGAGGTCGTTGACCACGACGCTGGCGCCCTCACGCGCGAGGGTCAGCGCGTATTCGCGGCCGAGGCCACCTCCGGCGCCCGTGACGACGATGACACGATCCTGCACTCCTGGCACTGATGTTCCTCTCTCAAAGGTTTCGAACGGTCAGAAAAGCTTGCGCGCCAGCTTCCACGCCTTCTCTGTATACGGGGGGTAGATGAAGCCCCCGAGGTCGGGTCGGGTCGGCTTGGACAGCACAGACTTGGCGTGGCTGAAGGTCTCGAAGCCGAACTTGCCGTGATAGGCGCCCAGACCGGACGGCCCGACGCCGCCGAAGGGCAGCTTGTGCGTGGCGAAGTGGAAGAGCAGGTGGTTGACCACCATGCCGCCGGCCGGGACTTCCTTGATCACCCGTTCGCGCACGGCCTTGGCCTTGGTGAACAGGTAGGCGGCCAGCGGCTTGGGCCGCGCGTTGACGAACGAGACGGCCTCGTCGAGGTTCTGCACCGTCACGATGGGCAGGATGGGGCCGAAGATCTCGTCGGTCATCAGCGGCTCGGCCGGGTCCGGGTCGACGACGACCGTCGGGGCGATCTTGATGGTGGCGGCGTCGGAGGTACCGCCGACGGCGACGTCGCCCTTGGTTGCGGCCAGCGCGTTGACCAGGCGGTTGAAGTGCCGCTCGTTGACGATCCGCTTACCGTCGGGGTTGCCGGACTCGAAGTGGTTCACGGCTTTGCGGATCTCGTCGACCAGCTTGTCCCGCACCGGGGCCTCGACCAGGACGTAGTCCGGCGCGATGCAGATCTGGCCGGAGTTGATCAGCTTGGTCCACGCGATGCGCTTGGCGGCGACCTCGATGTCGGCGTCGGCGGCGACGATCACCGGGCTCTTGCCGCCCAGTTCCAGCGTGACCGGCGTCAGGTGGGACGCGGCGCTCTCGTACACCCGGCGGCCGATCTCGGTGCCGCCGGTGAAGATCAGGTGGTCGAAGCCCTGCCCGATGAGCTCCTGGCTGACCGCGCCGTCGCCTTCGATGACGGCGATCGCGTCGTTGTCCAGGTAGCGCGGCACCAGCTCGGCCATCAGCGCCGAGGACGCGGGCGACACCTCGGAAGGCTTGAGCACCACCGTGTTCCCGGCGGCGATGGCGCCGACGGCGGGGCCGAGGGTCAGCGCGAACGGGAAGTTCCAGGCCCCGATGATCAGCACGGTGCCGTAGGGCTCGTACTCGATCCAGCCCAGCCCGGGCAGCTGCGACATCTCCAGCATGCGGTAGCGCCGCTTCATCCACTTGCCGACGTTCTTGGCCGCGTAGGCGGCTTCACCGGCGGTGCTGGCGATGTCGGCGAGCCAGGCTTCGAACGGCCCGCGGCCGAGGTCCTTCTCGAGTGCCTCGGCGATCGCGCCCTCGTTCTCGGTCATCAGGCGCTCGAGGGCGTGCAGCTGTTCCTTGCGCCATTGGACGCTGCGGGTGCGGCCGGTCGCGTACGTCTGGCGCAGCTTGCCGACGACGGCGGGGATGTCGGTACCGGTCACGCCTGCTGCGGCGGTCACGGGTACGACGGATTCGGTGGTCATGATGGGGTCCCTTCCTGACCTGGGGAGTAACCCGCATCGTAGCCAACCATCCGGTTGGTGAACAGGTGTCGATAAGCGCGGCGGCGCTGTCAGCCCCGCACGGCGGTGGTGAACGTCGAGAACGACTGGTCGTCGCTGTCGGCGATCTCCACCATGCGGCCGAGCCGGCGCATCTCGTCCTGCGAGTCCACCTCCTGCGCCGTCCAGCCGTGCGCCGACAGCCATTGCGCGACGTTGGCCCGGTCGGGGTCTTCGTAGGTGAGTTCGGTGATGTCCATCGGTTCGATGTCGGCCTGCGCGGCGATGGAGGCGAAGCGTTCCCGCATCCGCTCCCGCCGGTCCTCGGCGTGCACACCCATGGACTCCGCGGCGATCCGGCTGCCGGGCGCGCTCAGCGCGGTGATCTGCGCGAAGAGCCGGTCCTGCGCGTCGGCGGGCAGGTACATCAGCAGCCCCTCGGCCAGCCAGGCGGCCGGTTGGGCAGGGTCGAAGCCGGCGCCGGTGAGCGCGGCGGGCCAGTCCTGGCGCAGGTCGATCGGCACCTCGCGGCGCTCGGCGGTGGGCTGCGCGCCGTGCTCGGCCAGGGTCGAGGTCTTGTACTCCAGCACCAGCGGCTGGTCGATCTCGTAGACGGTGGTGCCTGCGGGCCAGGGCAGCCGGTAGGCGCGCGAGTCCAGGCCCGACGCCAGGATCACGACCTGACGGATGCCCGCGTCGACGGCCGCGGTGAAGAACGCGTCGAAGAAATGCGTGCGCACGGCCTGGTAGTTCTTCATGTGCTCGAACAGCACGCCGATCTCGGGGTCGGACTCGGCCATCCGCGCCACGAACGCATCGTCGGCGATGTACTGCCAGTGTCCGGCGCCGGCGCCGGACACCAGGATGTCGGCGTAGGGATCGTCGATCAGCCGGTCGGGGCGTGCGGTCTCGGCGGCGCGTGCCGCGGCGACCATGACGGCGGTGGCCCCGACGCTGGATGCGATGTCCCAGGTGTCGTTGTCGGTGCGAAGTGAACTCATGACGGCGCTCTTTCGATCGGACGCTGCAGTTCGATTGGACGCAGCAGCTTTACTTCGCAAGTCTATCTAAGCTATTGGCCACAACCAGCGCTACAAGCAACCTCTCAGCGTTTGCCCAGCAGACGCGGATTACTCGCTCAGGTTCCAGAGTTTGTTCGCCAGCAGCAATTCGAGCTTGTGCACGACGGCACCGAGTTCGCTGCGGTCCCCGACGAAGCCGGCGTAAAAGCCCATCCCCCAGACCACGGCCACCAGCATCTCCACCAGCTCGTTGACGTCGGTGTCGGTGCTGAGCTCGCCCCGGGTGACCGCGTCGTTGACCGCCCAGGACACGAACGCCCGCGAGCTTTTCAGCGAATCATGTTCGTCGGCACGGAGCTCGGGGTGGCGCTGCGATTCCAGCACGGAGGTGACCAGGAAAGCCGCCGCCGAGCGTTCGTCGGTGTCGGCCTGGGTGGCGGCGGACAGGAACGCCGACAGGCGGGCGATCAACGAGGTCTGTTCGTGCGCGCGGGCAATGCCTGCGCTGATGATCGACCCGTTGGTCTGCTCCACCACCTCACCCCACAGCACGCGTTTGCTGGCGAAGTAGTGGTTGATCGCAGGCCGGGTGAGATCGGCGCGGACGGCGATAGCCTGAAACGTGGCTGCGTCGTAACCGAGTTCGCTGAACACCTCACGTGCGGCATGCACGATTCGTTCCCGCGTTTCGGCGGCCTTCGCTGCGGGAGGACGCCCTGGCCCTCGACTAGCCGTATACGGCACGGTCAAATTGTGCCACACGTCACCTGGGCTTCGGTGACGCCTCCTCGAGCCGTTACCCGAGAGAGACCTCACAGCAAACGAAATCGCTTCGGCGGCGCGGCGCGGGGGCGGCCCTGGTCTGTTCGTTCGCGCCGACGGCGAACTAGGGTTTCCGCCATGGGGGCGGTGGAGTCGCGCGAATCGTTCTTCGAGGCGGGCCTCGACGTGCTGGCCGAACTCGGATACGGCGGGCTGAAACTGGCGGAGGTGTGTGACCGTCTCGGCGTCACGACCGGGTCGTTCTACCACTACTTCGCGAACTGGCCGGCCTACACCCACCAGCTCGTCTCGCACTGGGGCGAGGGCATGACGTCGGAGATCGTCGACTCGGTTCAGGCCGAGACCGACCCGCGGCTTCGTATCGACCGCCTGGTCGAAGCCGCGGTGTCGCTGCCACACAGTGCGGAGGCCGCCATCCGGGTGTGGAGCGCGCTGGATCCGCACGTGCGCTCGGTGCAGGAGTCGGTGGACCGGCAGCGCTTCGAGGTGGTGTACGACGCGGCGTTCGAGGTCCTGCAGCACCCGCGGCAGGCCGAGTTGTTCGCCGCGTGGGCGGTGTACGTGCTGGTCGGCTACGAGCAGACGATCCTGCCCCCGGACGCGGCCGGGCTGCGCTGGATCATCGAGCAGCTGCGCCTGACGCTGGACGCGGGGCTGTTCACCTCGGTGCCCGACCGTGAGTGACAAGTCCGCGACCGGCGTCGAGGAGGCGCCGACCGAACATGTCGTCGCCATGCTGCGGGAACGTCTCTACGGCGCGATCTCGTGCCTGGCGACCCTGGTGGTGCTGACCCGCTACACCGAGGACGACACCAACGCCTGGATCCGGATGCTCGACGTCGGGCTGACGATGGGCGGCCTGTGGGCGGCCAGCCTGCTCGCGGACTGGGTCGCGCATCTGAGCGTGCACCAGCGGGCGCCCCGCGGCGACGAACTGTGGCGGATGCTGCAGGCGTCCGGGCAGATCCTGCAGGCCGCGGTGCTGCCGGTGCTGGCGTTGGGTGCTGCGGCGGTCGGCCTGCTGGAGACCGACACCGCGATGTGGGTCGCCAAGTGGATCCTCGTCGTCGAGCTGGGGGTGATCGCGCTGCTGGCGGTACGCCGTACCCGGCTGCCGCTGTGGCAGCAGCTCCTGGCGGTCGCGGTGCTCAGCGGCATCGGGCTGCTGGTGATCGGCGTCAAGGTCCTCACGCACTGATGGCCGTCGCGCCGTCCGCGCTGACCGATCGCCTCGCGCGGCGTATCGCGCGGCGTGATCCCGACCGGGACGCGTTGCGCCGCGCGGTCCGGGCGGCCGTGGTGGTGCCGCTGGCGGCCGCACTGAGTTTCGCGGTGGCCGGCAACGCCCAGACCCCGCTGTTCACCATCTTCGGTTCCATTGCGCTGCTGGTGTTCTCCGACTTCCCCGGTAACCGGCAGAGCCGGGCACTGGCCTATGCCGGGCTCGGTCTCAACGGTTTCGTGCTGATCACCGTCGGCAGCCTGGTCGCGCCGTATCCCTGGGTCTCGGTCGCCGCGATGTTCGTGCTCGGGGTGGTGGTGACGTTCTCCGGTGTACTCAGCGAGACCATCGCCGCGGGCCAGCGCGCCACGCTGCTGACGTTCGTGCTGCCGGCCTGCACGCCGCCGGGCCCGGTGGACGAACGGCTGTTCGGCTGGGCTCTGGCACTGGCGGTGTGCGTGCCCGCGGCGCTGTTCCTGTTGCCGCCCCGCCACCACGGTCAGCTGCGGCGCCGCGCCGCGCGGGCCTGCAGCGTGCTGGCCGACCACATCGACGGGTCCGCCTCGCCCGAGGACGTCACCAGGGCGATGGACGCGCTGCGGGAGACCTTCCTCGGCGCCGATTTCCGCCCGGTCGGTCTGACCGCGGGCAGCCGCGCCCTGGTCCGGGTCGTCGACGATCTCGAAGTGGGTGGCCGACCGGGTCGGCGACGACGCCGGCGTCACGCTGCGCGACAAGGACGCGGTGGTGCGGGTGCTGCGGTCCGCGGCGGCGGTGCTGCGGATCTCCAAGCCCGCCGACCGGGCCCGGGCCCGCACTGAGCTGGACGCCGCCGTGGACGCACTTCGGACGATCGCCCGCGGCCGGTGGCGCGAGGATCTCGACACCATCCTCAGCGCGCCCGACGACGGACGGGCCATCGAGATGGGCCGGAAACTGTTGCGGCGACGCACCATCGCGGCGACCATCGGGGCGACCGCCCGGGTGATCGCCGCGGCGGCCGCCGCCGACGCCCGCCCGGTGTGGGCCCGCGCGCTGGGCAGGCGGCTGCCGCCGACCGGCGCATTGGACCGGTTGCTGCCCGAAACCGTTGCCGCCGCGCAGATCACGGGATTCCTGGACAACCGCTCGGTGGCGGTCCGCAACAGCCTTCGCACCGGTATCGGCCTCGCGCTGGCGGTGGCCGTCACCCACGTCTTCCCGGTCGAGCACGGCTTCTGGGTGGTGCTCGGCGCGCTGTCGGTGCTGCGCAGCAGCGCGCTGACCACCGGCACCCGGGTGTGGCGGGCGGTGTTCGGCACCGCGATCGGCTTCCTGCTGGGCGCGGTGCTGATCAGCCTGGTCGGGGTCGATCCGGTGGTGTTGTGGGTGCTGATGCCGGTGGTGGTGTTCGGGTCGGCCTACGTGCCCGAGATCGCGTCGTTCACCGCGGCGCAGGCCGCCTTCACCATGATGGTGCTGATCTCGTTCAACCTGATCGTGCCGTCGGGGTGGCAGGTCGGGCTGATCCGGGTGGAGGACGTCGTGGTGGGCGCACTTGTCGGCGTGACGGTTTCGATGCTGTTGTGGCCACGCGGGGCCACCTCGTCGGTGTCGCAGGCCATCGACTCGGCCCGCGGCGTGTTCGCCGGCTATCTGCGGGCAGCCGTCCTGCGGGTCACCCGCGGCGCCTTCGAGGAACGCACCGACGAGGTCGCGACGCTCAGCCACGAGGCGCTGGCGGCCTCGCGCGTCATCGACGACGCGGTCCGCCAGTACCTGTCCGAGAGCAGCGGCGAGACGGACTTCCGGGCGCCGGTCGTGCGGTCCTTCAACCGGGCGATCCGGTTGCGCGGCGCCGCCGACCTCGTCGCCGACATCCCCACTCCCCCACCGCTGGATGCGTATCCGACGGTGCGGGCGGTGCTGGAGTCACACACCGAGACGATCTGCGCACGGGTGGCCGGGCGGGCGCCCGCCGAGCCGCTGGTGCCGATCAGCGACGACTTCGTCCTGGCCCTGCGCGCCGAGGCCCGCCCGGACGACCTGGGGATCTCGGCGGCGTTGCCGCTGCTGACCGCAGCGGCCGCGCTCGGCGAGCTGGAACTGCTGTATCCGCGGCCGGTCGAAGCCGACTAGCCTCGGCTCACACGCGGTGTGGCCGCAGCGCATCCGGCGGGATCGCGCCGAACTTACCGGCCTCGAAGTCCTCGACGGCCTGAATCAGTTCGGACTTCGAGTTCATCACGAAGGGCCCGTACTGGACGACGGGTTCGCGAATGGGCTTGCCGCCCAACAACAGCACTTCCAGCGCCGGCCGGTTGGAGTCCTGGGACCCGTCGGCGGCCACGGTGATGCGGTCACCGGGGCCGAACACGGCCAGCTGGCCCTGCTGGATCGGATGGGCCACGGGCCCGACCGCGCCACGGCCCGACAGCACGTAGACGAGCGCGTTGAAGTCGCGGTTCCACGGCAGGCTCAGCCGCGCTCCGGGCTCGATCGTCGCGTGCGCCATCGTGATCGGCGTGTACGTCGCACCGGGGCCGCCGTGGCCGTCGATCTGGCCGGCGATGATCCGGACCAGTGCCCCGCCGTCGTCGGACGACAGCAGCGCGACCTGGTCGCCCTCGATGGCCTGGTAGCGCGGGTCGGCGAACTTGTCGCTGCGGGGCAGGTTCACCCACAGCTGGATGCCGTGGAACAGGCCGCCACTCTCCACGAGTTCGGCCGGCGGGGTCTCGATGTGCAGAATTCCCGAGCCTGCGGTCATCCACTGAGTGGCGCCGTCGGTGATCAGACCACCGCCGCCGTGGGAGTCCTGGTGGGCGAAGCGACCGTCGATCATGTAGGTGACGGTCTCGAAGCCGCGGTGCGGGTGCCAGTCGGTGCCGCGGGGTTCGCCCGGCTGGTACTCGATCTCGCCCATCTGGTCCATGTGGACGAACGGGTCCAGGTCGCGCGGGTGGACCCCGGCGAACGCGCGGACGACGGGGAAGCCCTCGCCCTCATAGCCGCGGGGCCCGGTGGTGACGGAGCGGACCGGGCGTTCGGTGTCGGCGGGGCCGGCGGCCGGGATGCGGGGCAGGGTCAGCGTGTCGGCTGTGATGGCAGGCATGCCGAGAATAACCGGACTGCGGTCCGATACATTCCCCGGGTTGCGTCCCCCTCGCGCGGGTATCCCCGCCGCTGCGGAAGGAGATACCGGTGACCGAACCGAACGAACACGCGACCTGGGAGGTCGTCGTCGGCACGCTGTACGACCCGGGGAACCCGGCCAACGGCGCGGAGGAGAACGCCCTGGTCCGGGGCGCGGAAAACGAGGCCCGGCGGGTGTACGCGGACGCGGCGGCCCAGGCGGCCGAACGCGGTTACGAGTACGTGCGACTGCGGCGCGACGGTGACGATGTCGAGTCGTGGCCGCAGGCCACCGGCTGGACGGTCTAGCTCAGCACGCCCTGCGCGGCGGCACGCGCGTCGAGGGCGCTCTTGCAGGACAGCACCGCCTGGGCGGCATCGCGGCACTGCTGAAAGGTCACCCCGGACAGTCTCGCGCCGACGCCCTGCACCGCCGCGGCGGCCGCCGACAACGACGTCACGCCCAGGCCGGTCAGCACACACGCCAGCAGCGGGTCGGCGGCAGCCTCGCCGCACACCCCCACCGGCTTGCCGACCGCGGCGCCGGCCCTGGCCGTCATCGCCACCAAGTTCAGCACCGCCGGCTGCCACGGGTCGGTCAGCGTGGCGAGATCGGCCGACATCCGGTCGGCGGCCATCGTGTACTGCGCCAGGTCGTTGGTGCCGATGGACAGGAAGTCGACGTGCTGCAGGATCCCGTCGGCCAGTAGCGCCGCGGCGGGTATCTCGATCATCACGCCGGGGGTCAGCCCGTACGCACGCGCTTTGGCCGCAAAGCTTTCCGCCTCTTCGGCGGTCGCGATCATCGGCGCCATCACCCAGGGCGGGTTTCCGGTGCGCTCCCCCGCGGCGGCGATCGCCTCCAGCTGGTGCTCGAGCAGTCCGGGGTTCCTGGTCGCGATCCGGATGCCGCGCACGCCCAGGGCGGGGTTGGCCTCGTCGGGGTGACCGGCGAATTTGAGCGGCTTGTCGGAGCCGGCGTCGAGGGTGCGGATCACGACCTTCTTACCGGCGAAGGCCTCGAGCACCTCGGCGTAGATGCCGGCCTGCTCCTCGACGGTGGGCTCGGTGTCGGTGTTGAGGAAGCACAGTTCGGTGCGGAACAGACCCACCCCTTCGGCGGGGGTCTCACGCGCGGCACGCGCGGCGGCCCCGTCCTGGACGTTCACCAGCACCGAGACGGCGTGACCGTCGGAGGTGGCGCCGGGGCCTGCCCAGTGCGCAGCCTCCTCGGCGGCGCGGCGCGCCCCGGCCACCGCCTCGCGTGCGGTGGCCTCGTCGGGAGAGACGGTGACCGTGCCGAGGGTCCCGTCGACGAGCACCATCGCCCCGGCGGGCACGTCGTCGAGCCCGTCGACGGCGACGATGCACGGGATGCCGAGTTGGCGGGCGATGATCGCGGTGTGGCTGGTCGGCCCGCCGAAGGTGGTGGCCAGCGCAACGATGCGCGCGGGGTCCAGCCCGGCGGTGTCGGCCGGCGCCAGGTCCTCGGCACACAGGATCGACGGCTCGTCGGGCAGCGGGACGCCCGGTTCCGGCAGCCCCTTCAGCTCGGCGATCACGCGATTGCGGATGTCGCGCAGGTCGGTGACCCGCTCGGCCATCAACCCGCCGAGCTTGGTGAACATCTCGACGAACTGGGCGATCGCGGCCTCGATCGCGCGCACCGCCGGCACTCCCTCGTTGACGCGTTTCTCGGCCACGCTGAGCCAGCCCCGGTCCTGGGCCAGCGCCGCGGTCGCGTTGAGCACCTCGGACGCGTTGCCGGTCGCGTGCGCGGCGCGCTCCCGCAGCCGGGCGGCCACCGCCTCGACCGCCGCGACCAGGCGTTCCCGTTCCACTGCCCGCTGGCCTTCCGGGATCTCGACGGCGGGGTCGTCGGAGACGTCGGGCAGCTTGCCCGGCCGGATCACCGGCCCGTATTGAACGCCGGCGACAACGGGCACTCCGTGCAGGACGGTGCCGGCAAGTGAGGTAAGCGAGGGCGACGACGTCATGTGAACCAGGTTACAGAATCCCGTTGACAAGTCAACACATTCAGGAGTAAAACCAACTATATCAACATTGGATTGCTTTGATTCCCACATTCCGGAGCCAGATGTACCCCGAGGAACGACAGCAGGCCATCGCGTCGCTGGTGATGTCACAGGGGCGCGCATCGGTCACCGAGCTGGCCCAGGCCTACGACGTGACGACCGAGACCGTGCGCCGGGACCTCGCCGTCCTCGACAAGGCCGGCATCGTGCGCCGCGTGCATGGTGGCGCCGTCCCGGTCCGTGCGCTCCATCTGGTCGAGCCCGGAGTCGGCGAGCGCGACGTCACCCGCGCCGAGCACAAGGATGCGATCGCCGCAGCGGCGGCGGAATTCTTCCCGCGCGGCGGCGGCAGCGTGCTGCTGGATGCGGGGACCACCACGATGCGCATCGCCGCGCACATCCCCACGGACCGCGAGCTGGTGGTCGTCACGAACTCGGTGCCGATCGCGGCCCGGCTGGCCACCGTGCCGTCGGTGTCCTTGCAGCTGCTCGGCGGCCGGGTGCGCGGCATCACCCAGGCCGCGGTCGGGGAGCAGGCGCTGCGGGTGCTCGACACCCTGCGGGTGGACATCGCGTTCCTGGGCACCAACGCGCTGAGCGTGCGCCACGGGCTGTCCACCCCCGACAGCGACGAGGCCGCCGTGAAACGTGCGATGGTCCGGGCTGCCAACTACGTCGTGGTGGCCGCCGACTCGTCGAAGATCGGCCGCGAGGAGTTCGTCAGCTTCGCGCCGATCTCGTGTGTGGACACCCTCATCACCGACCCCGAGATCTCTTCCGCCGCCGACGCCGAGCTGAGCGGGCACGGCGTGGAGGTCATCTGTGCAGGAGGCCAGAAGTGATCGTCACCGTGACCGCCAACCCGAGTATCGACCGGACCGTGACGCTGCCGTCGCCGCTGACCCGCGGTGCGGTGCACCGGGTCACGTCGGTGACCAACCAGGCCGGCGGGAAGGGCGTCAACGTCGCGAAAGTGCTGACGATGGCCGGCGTGGACGCGCTCGCGGTGCTGCCGACCGGCCCGAACGACCCGCTGCTGACCGCACTTGCGCTCGCCGCGGTGCCCTACCGGATCGTGCCGACGAGCGAGCCCGCGCGCACCAATCTGACGATCACCGAGCCGGACGGGACCACCACCAAGATCAACGAACCCGGTGCGGCGCTGGACATGGAGACGCTGGACGCCCTGACCCGCGCGGTGCTCGACACCGCCGAGGGCGCCGACTGGGTGGTGATGTCGGGCTCGCTGCCACCCGGCGTGCCGGCGTCCTGGTACGGCGACGTCACCGCGCAGTTGACGACGCTGGACTGCCGGGTCGCCGTCGACACCTCCGACGCGCCGCTGGCCGCGCTCGTCGGCTCGCTGGACCGCGGTGCCCCCGATCTGATCAAGCCGAACGCCGAAGAACTCGCCAGCGTGCTCGGCTTGTCCCCCGAGTCGCTGGAAGACGCAGTCGCCCAGGGTGATCCGGAGCCGGTGGTGGCCGCCGCCCGGCAGCTGATCGAACGCGGCATCGGCGCGGTGCTGGCCACGCTCGGCGCTGCGGGCGCCGTGCTGGTCGACCGCAACGGCGCCTGGATGGCGACCCCGCCGCCGATCGTGCCGCGCAGCACCGTCGGCGCAGGCGACTCGTCGCTGGCCGGCTACCTGCGGGCCGAGGTCGGCGGCGCGGTACCGCCGCAGCGGTTGCAGATGGCCGTCGCGTACGGCAGCGCCGCGGCCTCGTTGCCTGGCACGACACTGCCCGCTCCCGCCGAGATCGACCTGGATGCTGTTCAGGTTTCGCCCATCTCGCCCATTCCCGCAACCCCGTAGCGACAACAGACAAAGGTAGTGCCATGACCAGCTCCGCAGCCCCCATCATCACGCGCGACCTCGTGCTGCTCGACGTCACCGTCGACGGGGACAAGCAGGCCGTCATCAGCCGGCTGGTCGGCGCGCTGGCCGCGGCGGGACGCACCAACGACGCCGACGGACTCGTCGGCGCCGCGATGGCGCGTGAAGGTCAGTCGGCCACCGGCCTGCCCGGCGGCATCGCGATCCCACACTGCCGGTCCCCGTACGTGGACACCGCGACCATCGGGTTCGCCCGGCTCAAGCCCGGCGTGGACTTCGGCGCGCCGGACGGTCCCGCCGACCTGGTGTTCCTGATCGCGGCCCCCGAGTCGGGCGGCCAGGAGCACATGAAGCTGCTGACCAGCCTGGCAAGGGCGTTGGTGCGCAAGGACTTCGTGGCCTCGCTGCGTGCAGCAGGCTCGGCCGACGAGGTGGTCGGCCTGGTCGACGGCGTGGTGAATCCCGCCCCGGCTTCGGCGGCGGCTCCGGCGGACAAGCCGGCCGAGACGCGCCCCGCGAAGAACCTCGTCGCGATCACCGCATGCCCCACGGGCATCGCGCACACCTACATGGCCGCCGACTCGCTGGTCGCCGCGGCCAAGGAGGCGGGGGTGAACCTGGTCGTCGAGACGCAGGGCTCCTCGGGCAGCACGCCGCTGCCGTCCGAGACGATCGCCAAGGCGGACGCCGTCATCTTCGCCACCGACATCGGCGTCAAGGACCGAGGCCGCTTCGCCGGCAAGCCCGTCGTCACGTCCGGGGTCAAGCGGGCGATCAATGAGCCGGCCAAGATGATCGCCGAAGCCGTTGCCGCCGCGGACAACCCGAATGCGGCCCGCGTCGAGGGATCGGGGGCGGCCGCCTCGTCGAATGCGCCGTCGGGGGATGTCGGCTGGGGCACCCGCACCCGCCAGATCCTGCTGACCGGCGTGAGCTACATGATCCCGTTCGTCGCCGCGGGCGGGCTGCTGATCGCGCTGGGCTTCCTGTTCGCCGGCTACGAGATCGCCGACACCGGCAACGACATCGCGCTGAACTACTCGCTGACCAACCTGCCGCCGGGCGGCTTCCTCGAGTACCTGGGCGCGATCCTGTACAGCCTGGGCGGTCTCGCGTTCGGCTTCCTGGTTCCTGCGCTGGCGGGCTACATCGCCTTCGGCGTCGCCGACCGGCCGGGTATCGCGCCCGGCTTCACCGCCGGCGCGCTGGCCGTGATGGTCGGCGGTGGCTTCATCGGCGGCATCGTCGGTGGTGTGCTCGCCGGCTTCGCCGCCCTGTGGATCAGCAATCTCAAGGTGCCGCAATGGTTCCGGGGTCTGATGCCGGTGGTCATCGTCCCGCTCGGGGCGTCGCTGTTCGTCGGGCTGATCATGTTCTTCTTCGTCGGCCGTCCGCTGGCGCTGATCAACACCGGCCTGACCAACTGGCTCAGCGGGATGTCCGGCACCTCGGCGGTCTTCCTCGGCATCATCCTCGGGCTGATGATGTGCTTCGACCTCGGCGGCCCGGTCAACAAGGCGGCGTATGCGTTCGCCACTGCCGGGTTGGCCGCTGCGACCACCGCGTCGTTCCAGATCATGGCCGCCGTGATGGCCGCGGGCATGGTGCCTCCGCTGGCGCTGGCGTTGGCCACCACGGTCCGGCCCCGGCTGTTCAGCGAGCCGGAACGGGAGAACGGCCGGGCCGCTTGGCTGCTCGGTGCGTCGTTCATCTCCGAGGGCGCCATCCCGTTCGCCGCGGCCGATCCGCTGCGGGTGATCCCGTCGATGATGTTCGGTGGCGCGATCACCGGCGGGCTGTGCATGGCCTTCGGCGCCACCTCCCGCGCGCCGCACGGCGGCATCTTCGTGCTGTTCGCCATCGACAACAAGCTCGGGTTCCTCATCGCGTTGGTCGCGGGCACCATCGCGGCCGCGCTGGCCGTCGTCGTCGCCAAACAGTTCATCAAGTCCGGCGAGAAGGCCGAACCCGAACTCGTCACCACCTGACCGTCCGTCACGTCACCCACTAAGGAGAATCCATGCCCAGCAAGACCGTCCTCGTCGGATCGTCCATCGGCCTGCACGCCCGTCCTGCCGCGATCATCGCCGAGGCCGCCGTCGAGTCCGGTGTCCCCGTCACGCTGTCGGTGGACGGCGGGGAACCCGTGGACGCCGGTTCCGCGCTGATGATCATGACCTTGGGCGCGGGCAACGGCGCGGAGGTGACCGTCCACTCCGACGACGAGGCCACGATGAACAAGATCGCCGAGCTGGTGCAGAAGGACCTCGACGCCTAACCCCACTTCGCCGAAATTGCATTCCGCGCGCAAAAGCGGGCGGGAAAGCCACCGCAGACGCAATCTCGGCGGCAGCAGCCCCAAAGAAAGCGGAATGACCCCCGTCCCGGGGCGCTTAGCATGGCCGATGTGCATGCAATGCGTAGCCCGGGGCCAGCGCCTCGGGCCGCGCCTCGGTGGTCGATGGGTTTGCTGCGCGGGCATCAGCACAGGGGACTCAGGTCAGGTGTTTCGGGGGGTGACATCACGTGCGGCGTATTGGTGCGCTGATTGCCGCGCTGTCGCTGGTGCTCCTGACGGCACCGCCCGCAGGGGCCATCGAGCCGCCGATCATTGATCCGGCGGCCATCCCGCCCGATGAGACGGGCCCCGACCAGCCGATGGAGCAGCGTCGGATCTGCGCAGCTCCGACGGTGTTTCCGAACTCGAACTTCGCCGACCGCCCGTGGGCCAACGACTACCTGCGGCTCACCGACGCCCGGAAGTTCGCGACAGGCGCCGGGATCACCGTCGCGGTGATCGACACCGGGGTGAACGGCTCGGCGCGGGTCCCCGCAGAACCCGGCGGTGACTTCGTCGATCAGGGCGGAAACGGCATGTCGGATTGTGATGCCCACGGCACGCTCACCGCCGCGGTGATTGCCGGCCGACCCGCACCGACAGACGCATTCGTCGGCGTGGCCCCCGACGCCCGCATCCTGTCTCTGCGCCAGACGTCGGACAGTTTCTCCCCGGTCGGTGCCCGCAATGATCCGAACGACCCGAACGCGACCCAGACCGCGGGTTCGCTGCGTAGCTTGGCCCGCTCCATCGTGCACGCGGCCAACCTGGGAGCGCAGGTCATCAACATCAGCGAGGCCGCCTGCTACAAGACAACCCGCCCGATCAACGAAGCCGTCGTCGGCGCCGCGATCAACTACGCCGTCAACGTCAAGGCCTCGGTGATCGTCGTCGCGGCCGGAAACACCGGTAACGAGTGCTCGCAGAACCCCCCGCCCGACGCCGCCGTCCCCGCCGACCCGCGCGGTTGGCAGCAGGTACAGACCATCGTCTCGCCGGCCTGGTACTCACCGCTGGTCCTCACGGTCGGCAGCATCGCGCCCAACGGCCAGCCGAGCGGCTTCTCGATGCAGGGACCCTGGGTCGGTGCCGCCGCCCCGGGTGAGAACCTCGTCGCGCTCGGCTACGACGGCACTCCGGTCAACGCGTTACAGGGCGAGGACGGGCCCATCCCGATCGCCGGCACGTCGTTCTCGGCGGCCTACGTCTCGGGCCTGGCCGCGCTCATCCGGCAACGCTTCCCGGAGTTGACGCCGGCTCAGGTCATCAACCGGATCACCGCCACCGCAAGGCATCCCGGCGGCGGGGTGAACAACGTCGTGGGAGCCGGGGTGATCGACCCGGTCGCGGCGTTGACCTGGGAGGTCCCGCCGGGGCCGGCCGAGATCCCGTACAACATCAAGGAGATCCCGCCGCCGGTGTACGTGCCTCCGCCCGACCGCACCCCGATCACCGCGGTGGTCGCGGTCAGCGGCGGGGTGGCGGCGCTGCTCGGTGCCGGGGCGCTGGCACGGCGCGCATTGAGGCGCCGATGAACAGGTTGGTGTCCATTTTCGGACTGCGCTTCACCACCGGCCACGCGCTGTGGGCGGCGACGCTGATCCCGGCGGTCCTGCTGGTCTTCGCCCAGCTGGACCTGATGTGGCTGGGCATCACCCTGGCGGTGCTGATCGGTCTGGGATCGGTGGTCACGATCCGCGGCCGACGCCCCAGCGGTTGGGTGGCAGCACTTTTCGCATGGCGGCGTCGCCACAGGCAGCCCCCGCCGCGACCGTCCGAACCTGCCGTCGGCGCCACGGTGCTGCCCGGCGACCACGTCGCGCTGCGCTGGCAGGACGACTACGTGGTGTCGGTGATCGAGCTCATTTCGCGACCGTTCACCCCGACGGTGATCGTCAACGGCGCTGCAGCCACCGACGACGTCGTCGATACCCGGCTCGTGGAAGAGCTGCTCACCGCGTACTGCCCGGATCTGGAGGCCGACATCGTGTCGGCGGGCTACCGGGTGGGTAAGACCGCGCCGGCTGCGCTCGTCGCCCTTTACGAGCAGGTCGTCGGCCCGTACCCGGCGCCGGCGAACCGCCGGACCTGGATCGTGCTGCGGGCGGATCCGGACAAGACGCGGAAGTCCGCCCTGCGGCGTGGGGAAGGAGTTGCCGGGCTGGCGCAGTACCTGGTGTCGTCAACCACGCGGATCGCCGACCACCTGGCAGGCAAGGGCGTCGACGCCCGGCCCGCGCGCAGCTTCGACGACTTCGACCGCGCCACCGAGATCAGCTTCGAACGCGAAACGTGGTCGATGGTCAAAGGCCGCAGTACTTTCACCGCCGCTTACCACGCCCCGGGCGGGCCGGACGTGTGGTGGTCGGCACGGGCCGATCACACGCTCACCCGGGTTCGGATCGCACCAGGCTCGGCGCCCACCACCACCGTGCTGCTGACCACACTTGCGAATCCCTCGACACCGCGCGGCTTTTCGTGTCTGTACGGCGGTCAGCGCGCTGCGCTGCTGGGCCAGACGCCGGTCAGCGACCGGCACTACGAGTTGCCCATCGGATCCGCCGGGGTGCTGGTCGGCGAGACCGCGGACCGCTATCCGGTGTACATGCCGTTCGACGACGTCGATGTCAGCATCAACCTCGGTAACGCGCGGTTGTTCACCCAATTCGTGGTGAGGTCGGCGGCCGCGGGCGCGGTCGTGACACTGCAGCCACAGTTCGGGGAGTTCGCCGGCTTCGTCAATGCCCGGATCGACCAAGTGGCGAAGGTGACGTGGCCGAATGCGACGACGTACCTGCGTCCGCACCCGGGTGTCGGACGGGTCACGTTGCGAGACAACTTCATCGCCACTCCGCGGCACAAGCAACTGCCGATCCGACTGATCAATCCGCGTGAGGAAAGCCGCTACCAGATGGTGCTCGAGCCATGACCGGGCATGCGCGACAGGGGGAGGACGCGTAATGGCGGACGAACTCAAGGTCGACCCCGACGATCTCGACGGCAAGGCGACGCTGATCGAGGGGATTCCGTGGGGGAACGATCCCGCTGCGGTCCCGGTGGCAGACCCCGACAAGCTCACGCCGACAACCGCGTCGGTGCGGAATCTGATCAAGAACGCCGAGGCGCTCGGTGCCGAGCAGGAGTGGGGAAAGGGCGAAAGCCGGCGGCTCGCCGAAACCCTGCGCCTCGTCGGACAGGCCTATCGGACTGTCGATGAAGCATCGGCGGGAAACATCGACAACACCATTCCCGGTGGCACGTCGTCTCCGGCGTCGGCACCCGTCCCCGTGGGCGCCAATGCGACGCCGGCGCCACCTCCTCCCCCACCGATGGGCGTCTTCGAGGACGTCGCCGCCGACGGCGACATCCTGGACCCCATCGAAACCGATAACAAACTGATCGAAGGCGATCAGGCCGCGGCGCTGCGGGCCGCCGCGGCGCAGTGGAGCGGCAACGCCACCCGGCTGGCCGAGGCCTCGCTTCCGTTCGAGATCAAGATCCAGAACTGGGAGGGCGCGGCGGCCGAAGCCGCCTACGTGAAGTTCAAGTCGTTCGGGGGTTGGCTGCAAGCGTTGGCGGGCAAGTGGACTCAGCTGGCGGCGGAGGCCGAGAAGCTGGCGGTCGCGCATGATCAGGCGAAGACGGCCAACGCGCCGATCCGGGCCCAGTACGAAGCGCTGCAGACGCAGTTGATGTCCACACCGATGGACGGGGGCGCCCGACGTGCCGTGCAACTCCAGATGGAGCATCTCTACCAGGAGTCCGAGGCGATCCGCGAGACCTACGCGAAAGTGGGTCGACCCACGCCCGTGCAGCCGCCGCAACCGCGTCCCGACGCGGTGGCGCCGACCGCACCGGTGACACGGAACGGTGATCCCCGGCAGCGGGGCGCGGCGGCACAGACCGAGGACGAGGCCCGACGCACGACAGGGTCCGGCGCCGGGCAGGCGTCTGGGTCGGGCGGTCAGCAGCCGGGTGGGCAGCAGCCACCAGTGCCGCAGGAGGCGCCGATGTCACCCATGTCGGCGGCTGAACAGGCAGCGCAGAGCGGGCAACAGGCTGCACCCCAAGGAGGTTCGCAAGGCGGTTCACCGGGCGGTGGGTCCCAAGGTGGTGGCTCGCCGGGTGGGGGTTCTCCTGCGGGCGGAATGCCCAATGCCGGCAAGGGCGATCCCAAGCTGCCGAGTGATCCGAGTCTGAGGCCGGCTGCGGCGGCGCGCCGGCTCCCGAGGTGGAGGCGGTGGTGGTGGCGGTGGAATCCCCGCTACGCCAATGCAACCGGCGGTCACCGCGGAGACGGTGGCGCCGACACCGATCGTCCCGGCCGCGGCGGCAGGGCCGGGCGTCACCGGCGGCGCCGGCGGCGGCGCTGCCGGTGGGATGGCCGGCGGGGGGATGGCGCCGATGATGGGCGGAGCGCAGGGCTCCGGAACCGGTGAGAAGAAGCGCAATCCGCAGCTTTCACCGGATGAACCGCTCTACGTGGAGGACCGCCCGCACACCGAGCAGGTCATCGGGGTACGGCCACGACGGCGTGGTGGGGATGTCACGAAGAAGGGGGACCAGCAGTGACCGACGACATGCATCCGGAAGTGGCTGCGGTACTTCGCCAAGCGCGGCGGCTGCAAGCACTGATGGACGAGCAGCTGGACAAGATGGCGACGTCATCGTTCACGGCTTCCGATGAGAACGACACAGTCGAAGTGACGCTCAACGGCCACCAGTGGCTCAAGGACGTGTACATCGAGGACGGCCTGCTGCGTCTCGGCGCCGAGGAGGTCGAACAGCGAGTGAACCAGGCGCTGCACAAGGCGAGTGCCGAAGCGTCAGCGGCGATCGATGCCGACCGTGAGCGGATCGATGCGGTGGTCGCCGAGATCACGGCTGAGATCCCAGATACGGAGTAGCAGTGGCCGTGAATGTCTCGGTAATGCGGTTTTCGGGCGTGGGCACTGTGGCCATTAAAGGTACGAAATCAGCGACAGTTGGTTCGTCGTTCCTCTCGTACTCTGAATTGGACGACGGCTGATGCTCTACACAACGGGTCGCCAGCGACCCGAAAGGGGATTGGAGATGATCGGGCACCAACGGGATCGGGTCGCGTGACTATGCCGCCTCCCGGGGAATGGCCGCCGTCGCAACCTCCTCGCGAACCGCACGCTGATTCCTTCGGCGGGCCCCTTCCCACCACGGAATCGGACCAGCAGGTGGCCGCCTCTTGAGATTCGAGCATTAGCGGCAAGTGGGTCCTCGTCGGGCTTGCGGTGCTAGTCGTCGTCGTGCTGACGGTCGTCGCGACGATGCTTGTCGTCCGCGGCGACTCAGGCCCGGGGGGACCCGCAGTGGCTTCTTCCGTGCCGACGACTGCAATCGACAAGTCAGATATCGCTAGTGCCGGCGATGACGGCCCAGTCGACATCATTACCGAGGATGCTTCGTGCGCGTCGTGGGCGCCGATTTCGGAAACGTTCTCTGCACAAGCAGCCGATGGGTGGAACGATCGGGATCCGTCGGTTCCGGCATCAGATTGGACCTCCGACCAACGGAAACAGTACGAGGCGGTTGCGGATGCAATGCGAGTCGCCGCCGAAGGAGCTGTGGCATTAGCCAAGCTGACTCCCCACCGCGTGATGCGAGAGCTATACGAACAGTCAATTGCGTATTGGCGCGCTTATGCCGACTCGGTCTCAACTTACTCCCCTAACGACGACCACCTCGCGCGTGTAGCTACCGCCGCCTCGAATGCAATCGGGTACATATGCTCCGCCATTACATATGGCTCTGCTGCGTCGCGAGCACCGTTTGTCCTTCCGACGAGTCCACCCTTGAGTGTTGAAGCCCCGCAGGATCCGGCCCATCCCTCTCGGTACTTGACCGCTCCGCTGTCAGTTTGCAGTGCCTGGATTTCAGCTACTGAGGCATTCGATAGCGAGACCGCAGAATGGCTCGAATCAGATCCGAATATTCCCAGCTACCAGTGGTCACCTGAACAACGAGCAATATGGCAGAGGCTTCCCCTGCCCATGGGAGCCAGTGCAGGTGAGATGCAGAACCTGGGCGTACAGAGTCTGAATGCGACGTTCGGCGATTTTGCATCGCTATCCGCTCAGTACCGCAGGGCATTCGTGCAAGCGATCCCTAGTTATGTGCCAGCGGACGGCTATCTGGCGAATGCGGCAGCCGAGCTGGTCGCGGTCAACGGTCACGCTTGCCGAGCAGTCGGAGCTAATTGATGGGCATCGAAAAGATTGCAGGACTGTTCATCGACGAGATGACGGAGCCATCAGGGTGGCCGGATCTCGACGAAGACCTCCTTCATGCGCGTGCACAAGAAATGCTGCGTATCCGCAATGGCGTACACGCTGTTGCGACCGCCTGGCAGCAGCAGAATGTCCACATCTTCGACGAGGGTATTTGGTCTGGAAGTGCGGCGTCCGCCGGAGAGTCAGCTTCGCAGCAACGTGTCGCAGCTATGAGCGCTCTCAAAGACCATTGCGCAAAGGCGTATAGCTACTACGCCATGGTTGCCAGCCATATACAAAGCGTCAAGATTCAAGTCAACGGCAACCTGGCGATGGCGCAGACCGTAATCCAGGAGCTACTCGCGTCACCTGATTACTCCGAAGCGACAAAGAACGTGCTTATCAAGATGTACGTAGCTTGGCAAAACTCCGTTAATAGCACTGCTGTCAGCGGTGGAATTACGAACGTTGCGGACTTCTCTCATTACACTGCCCCACCGGCTTCGATCCCGGCACCACCAAGTCCGCCGTCACCCACCCAAACGCCAGCGCCACATACTCCAATTCAGATGTTTGCAAGCTCGAACGCCGGGGGCGCGGATCCCCGCGCTTACGTGCCCAGACCGGACGCGGTCCCGCCCGCCCAGAGAATTGCAGGCGGTCGAGGAGGTGATCCGGCGCCGTATCTTTCGCCGACCGAATCCTCTGCGTCAGCAGCTCCAGTGGCCGATGGTCGCGGACCCGGAGGCGCGAGCACCGTCGCGAGCACCGTCGCCAGCCCCAGCTCCCCCTCAAGCCCCTCCTCGCCGTCCAGCCCGCTAGGCGCCTCAAGTCCCTCTTCCGGCAGCCCAAGCTCCCCGTCGGCATCGTCCACAGCCAGCCCGTCTTCCGCCTCCGGCTCACCGACAACAGGCACCGCATCCCCCACCGGGGCGGCTGCCGGTCAGCCGGCCAGCGCAACCGCGCCGGCCGAGGCGGCGAAAGCCTCAAGGGCCACACCGATGCAGTCGTTCACCAACCAGGCGCCCCCACTCGCCTCGTCCGCCCCCGCCCCCGCCCAGGCGCCGGCGCCAACGCCTCCACCCAGCAGCCAACCGGCCGCAGCCGCTTCACCTTCGAGCGGCGCGGCCGCTGGCGGCGCAGGCGTTTCCGGCGGTGGCTCGGCAGGACCCGCACCCGTTGGCCCGCCCGCGTCGAGCGGTCCACCGGCAGCACCCCCGGTTCCGCTCGCTCCGCCGACCACCCCTGCCCCGCCCGCACCGCCTCCGCCAGCCGCTCCCGGCGCCGCTGCGGCCGGCCTGGGCCCGGGAGTCGCGCCCATGTCGACCGCGAACACCAACGCCACCGCAGCCGCGCCGATTCCGGTGTCCGCAGCCCGCGCCGAACGGGACGCGATCGCGTCCGCATCCACCGCAGCGGCTCTGCGCCGCAAGACCAACGGCAGCGACCCGCTGCAGCAGGCCCGCCACGTCGGCGCAGCACTCAATGTCGGCGTCATGGATTTCGGCTTCTACTGGGTCACCGGCGTCACCACCGACGGCACGATCGTCGTCGCCAACAGCTACGGGCTGGCCTACATCCCCGAGGGAGTCCACCTGCCTGATCAGGTACGGATGGCCACCGCCGACGAATCGATCCCCGCCGCCGAACGCGCACAATGGGCCACCTACCCGATCTTGGCTGTGCAGAGCTGGGCCCACCATCACAACCACCAGCTGCGCGCGATCGTCGCCACCGAAGATCAGTTCGCCAACTTCGATCCCGGCGTCGCCAAGATCATCCTGACCCAGGACGACATTCCTGACACCGGCCTGACACACGGCCGCAGCCGCCTGGAAGTGATCTCACCGGCTGCGGCACAACAACTCAGCGCTGTCAGCGATTTCGGCCTCAACGACCTGCTGCCACCAGCCGGCACCGACATCGCAGCCCCCGCCGACGACACCGCACGGCTGTGGTTCGAAGTGGCCAAACCGCTCATGAGCACCAACCCCCAGCGCAGCGTCCCTCACCTGAAAGCGTTCATCGCCTACGCCGCCCATGCTCAGGAGCTCGCGCTCTACCACGCCCACACCTCACCTGAGCCGGCGGATCAACGCCGGGCCATCGCCAACTGGGTGTACTGGCAGCACCTCGAAGTCCTCATCGCCGACGCCGTCGGCGCCGATTCCCCCGTGTAGGTACCGTCGGTGGAGATGACTCAGCCGAGACGTCTCAACCCAGTACTCCTGGCAGGCGCCCTCCTCGCAATCGTCGGCCTCGTGGTCGCGACACTGTGGATCTCGGATCGCGATTCCGCCCCACCGCCCCCGCCTGCAGCACCGGCACCTCCGCCTGGCCCGACGGTCGACGCCGCCGAGTTCGCGAGCGCACGGGACGAAGACCCGGTCTCCATCGTCACCGAGGAACCCACCTGCCCGGAATGGGAACGGGTCACCGCCGCGCTGAACACCGAACTCGGCAACGGCTGGCACCGGCGTGACGCCGCGATTCCCGGCAGCGAGTGGACACCGGAGCAGCGCCGGCAGTTCCAGGCGGTCGCCGCCGCGATGCGAGAGGCCGCGGACAGGACTGTTCCCCTGGCCAAGCAGACCCCCCACCGCGTCATGCGCGAGCTGTACGAACAGTCCATCGCCTACTGGCACGCCTACGCCGACGCCGTCGATGACTACCGCCCCGCGGCAGACCAGTTGGCGCTGACCGCGACCAGTGCCGCTGACGCGATCCGGTCGATCTGCGCCGCAATCGATTTCGGGGCGGCAGCCGATCGTTCTGGCCTGGTCTTGCCAGGTCCTCCCCCGGTTCCGGAAGGCCCGCTGGCCGACCCGGACCGGCCGCCCCGATTCATCGCCGGCCCTTCGGCCTTCTGCGACGAATGGACCGCGATGGTGATCGACTACGACGCGCAGACCCGCGAATGGCGTGACCGGCACGACCCGAATGTGCCTGCCTCGCAGCGTCCTCCGGAGCTACGTGAACTCGGCGACAAGACCGCCCGCATCATGCAGCAGAACGCCGATCAAGCTCAGCTACTCGGGTTGCTCAGCGGCAATCTGATCGCCGCCGACTTCGCCGCCCTGTCGTCTCACTACCGGCGCGCCTTCGCCCTGGCGCTCCCGAGCTACGGTCTGCCGGACACCCATCTCGACGACGCTGCTTCACGGTTGCAATCCCTGACCGACCACGCCTGCCGAGCTGTCAGGAGGTAGTCACCGAGGCACCGGGATGTCGACCCCGTCGAGGGTCGCGCCGGATGCCTCGTCGGTGACGTCGTACCTGTCGGCCGCACTGCGCAGATCCGCGCCGTAGGTGCGCGCTTCGCCGGCAGCCCTGGTCATCTCGTCGGCGATGGTGGTCTGCGCCGCGCGACATGCCGCGGCGGTCTGCGACTGCGGCACACCGGCAGCGGCGTCGCCCAGCGGGGCGTCTGCCTGCATGCCCGCCATCTGGTCGCCGGCACAGGCGAAGTCGCCGCCCACCCGACGCAGCACGCTGGTGTCGACTTCGAGTGGAGCGGTCATAGATCGATCCTGTCGTCCTGTTCCGCGGCACGATGACGGCCGTGACGTTCGTCGCCCTCGTCGGACTTCTCGGTGGCCTCCGGCGCACGCTCGGCATCAGGCTCCGCCGCGGCGGCACCCTCCGATATCGGTGCGCCATCGACCGTGCCGGTGTGCTCGCCGTCGCCCTGACTGAACTGACCCACCATCTGCTGCACCTGTTGCCCGGCCTGCTGGGCGCCCTGCATGACACCCTGCGGCACTGCGGCCACCGCTCCCATCGCCTGCATCGGCATCTGCGCCATCTGCCCCACCATCTGCATGGGTGAGCTCATCGTCTGTCCCGCCGAGCCGGCGCCGCCGACGGCCGAGGCCGGGCCCGCGCCGCCGGAACCCGTTGCGGGCGCCTCCGGAACGTTCTGCATCTGCTGAGTGATGTTGGCACCGTTGCGGGCGTCGGTGGCCGCATACGCCTGGGCGGCGTTGACCACGTTCTCCGCGGTGGTCGTCGCCTGCGCCTTGATGAATGGCAGCTGGGTCATGATCGGCGTCTCGATCGCCGGAATCTGTCCGATGATCGCCGCCGACAACGGGTCCGCCCCGACCGGCATGAACGGGTCCGGCGCCTCCGGCAGTTGCTCCGCCGAACTCGACAGCGCGTTACCGGCCGCGCTGAGCGCCTCGGGATCAACCGAGAGCGGTGGAGGGGTGCCGCCTGTCGTCATATCGCGTCCTAGAACCGTAGGTTTCGCAGCACGTCGTACACCCCGGCGATCCACAGCAGCATCGGGATCACCGCGGCGATGGTCGCCCCGTCCAACAACTCGAGGATCCGCTTCGTCACCGGCGAGATCCTGCGCACACCGTCACTGGCACCGACGATGATCATCGCCACCAGCGCCAGCGCCGTGTACCCGGCCAGCAGCAGCCCAGCCTTGTCGGGGTACCAGAGGCACAGTCGCACCGTGATCCCCGTCGGGATCGCCACCGCCGCCGCCATCAGCGCCCACGCACACCATCGCTCGGCGTAGAGCCGCGACCGGAAGCCACACAGCATCGTCACCAGCCCGGCGACGACCATGCTGTGCACGAAGAAATGGCCCTGCACGATCACGGCGACCGAGCCGACCGCCAGGATCAGGGCGCCCGCGCTGAGGAACCCGATCAGCAAGCGCTTGGCCAGGCGGCTGCGCTCGGTGAGCCGGGCCGCCGAACTGGGCACCGACGCGATGATCGCCTGCCATGTCTCGGATTCCTCCGAGGCATCGATGGTCGTCACCGGATCCAGCAGCTCGTCGTTGGTCACCGTCTCCCCCGGCGCCGGGATCGGCGGCAGCGCGATCCGCGCCACGGCCACCGTCAGCTTCGCCGCGTTGGTCACCACGATCAGCCCGAAAGCGATGGCCCCCGGCGGAACCCAGTCGTTCCAGCCGTAGCCGAACGCGGCGGCGGCGATCGTCAACGCCAGTGCGACGACCGCGAGGAACGCCGCGACCTCCGCCCGCCGACGCGGACCGCCACGGGTGCCCAGCACCAGCAACAACACCAGCGCGGCAGCGCCGGCGACCTGCGGCGCCCCCAGGGAAGTCACTCCCTCCGGCAGCGGTACCGCCAACACCACGGCCCCCGTGAGGGTGACGATCGACGCCACCAGCAGGCTCTCGGCCATGTTCACGTTGTCGAACCGCTTCTGCGCCAGCGTGCTCGCGCCCATCAGCACGATGCCCAGCACCCCGAGCGCCACCGCCCACCACCAGTCGCGGCCGGTCGACGCCCAGGACAGCACCGCCACCACGGTGATCATCGCGGCGGTCAACGGCAGCGCGAGGCCGACGAACCGGTACAGCGCGCCCCGGTCGAACTCGGGGGTCTCGTCGAGCACCGCGATCGCGTCGATCACGTCCTCGACCAGTGGCCGGTACCGCTCGGTGCGGCTCACCGATACGACGGTCAGCAGCGATCCGTCGACCACGCCAGCGTCATCGAGGGAGTCGGTCAGCTTGATCGGCGGCGCCCCCGGCCGCGCGAACGACCATACGCCCTGGGCCTTGAAGTCGAAGCCGGCCAACACATCCTGAGGCGTGTCGGCGAGGATGTCGGCCAGCACCGACACCGACTCGTCGACGTAGGTCTCGATCGGTGCGGCCGAGGGCAGCACCAGATCGGTCATCCGCCGGCCGGTCAGGATCGTGACACGGGTGGTCGACGGGCGCCCCGGGGCGGTGCCCGACGACGTCGCAGGGGCTACCGTTGCGGTCAACGCCGCTCGAGCCTGTCGAAGTCGTCGGACAGCGCCGCGGCGAGCTCGACGATCCTGCGGTGGAAGGTCTTGCCGAGCAGCCCGAGCTGGATCTCGGTGCCCGACGCGATGTGCTTGTCGTGCGGCAACACGATCACCCGGCCCGGTGACACGTGCCGCTCGAACTGCTGCACGAGGTCCTCGACGTCGATGTTCGGCTTGGCCGGGGTCACGTGGTTGATCACCACGCATGACCGGCCGAGCAGATCCTGATATCCGTTCTGGCGCAACCAGTCCATCGTGATCGCGGCCTGGCGCGCGCCGTCGATCGACGCGCTCGCCACGATCACCAGGCCCGACACCGTGGACAGCACACCGCGCGCGCCCGGCTGGAACAGCCCGGCGCCGCAGTCGGCGAGAACGAGGTTGTAGTAGCGCGAGACGATCTCGGTCGCGGCACGCCAGTCCTCGTCGTTGAACTCACGCCGGGCCGCGCTGTACTCGTCGGAGGACAGCACCTCCAGGTTCGCGGAGTTCATACTCGTGTAGGCGCGAATATCGTTGTAGCGCTTCAGCTCTTTGTCCGACAGCAGGTCCGCGATGGTCGCCGCCGACTGGCGGCCGGCGCGATCGGCGAGGTTGCCGCCGTCCGGGTCGGCATCGATGGCCAGAATCCGGTCTCCGCGGATGTCGGACAGCGCCGATCCCAGCGCGACCGTCACCGCGGTCTTGCCGACGCCGCCTTTGAGGCCGAAGACACCGATGTGGTAGGAGTCGCGGGCGTTGCGCCGGATCCTGGTGTGCAGGTCGAGTTCGTAGAGTTCGTCCGGCGACAGACCGAGGTTGATCCGGGTCATCACGTAAAGCCAGTGCCGCCAACCCCGTTGGGACGGCATCTTGATCGCGGACCGCACCCCGACATGGGACAGGGCGTCGATCGCCCGGTGGTTGCCCATCGCGGCAGCCGACGTCGGCGCCGCCGCGTGTCGCGGGTCGGTGTTCTCGCCGTAGAACTGCGACGGCGACGGCGACGGGGCCGGGGCCGGGGCCGGACGCTGCGCGGGCGCCGGCATCGGGCGCTGCTCGTGGCGGGCACCGGTGTGCGGTGCCGACTGCGGAGCCCGCATCATCCCGTTGTTGGGAACGCGCTGTTGGGGGGTCGCCTGCGGAGGCGGTTGCACGTCGCTGACCTGGCTCATCACCTCGGTCTGCCAGGACGGTGGCGCCTGCGCGGTCTGGGTACGCGGAGCCGCCGCCGGCATCGGCGGCGGGGTGGCGTCGCCGTTGGGTGCATTCCCCGGGGGGACAGCGGCGTCGCGCCCGGGTTCCTCGTCGGCCGGTCGGACGGCATCCGGGGAGTGGAAGAGCCGGTCATAGTCGGCCGACATGTGTACCTCTCAAAGGGTTCTGGGATGAGGCGGGCCGTGCACGCGGTGGGCGATCACGGCCCGGGGGCCGGTCGCCCACCGGCGTTGCGCAGCGATTAAGTGAACATTCCCGTCACGGTCTGCTCGGTGCCGCCCATGTCGACACCGGAGTCGCGCACTGCGTGCGCCAGGCTCTGCAGGGCCAGGTTCAGTTCTTCGGAGTTCTGGTTCCAGCGCTGCTGCACGGCCTCGTAGGACATCGCGCCGTCGCCACGCCAGGTGCCTTGCAGCCGGTTCAACGCGCCCTGCCCCTCGGCGAGCAGGCCGTTGACCTTGCCCACGGCCGCGCTGATCTCACCGGAATCGGCTTCGATGCCGGCGAAGTTGTAGTTGATCGAGCCTCCGCTAGTCACAATGGTTCTCCTTGAGTTTGTGGGTGTGGTCTACAGGACGTTGCTCATCGAGGCCGCAACGCGCGAGGAGTTGTCGGCGTCGGTGGCTTCGTACTTGGTGCCGCTGATCTGGATGTTCTGCGAGATGTCCGTGAGCAGACGGATCTGCTGATCGGAGGCCTCCTGGTAGCGCAGCAACGCGGCCTGCGCCGCCCTGCCCGCATCCGGGGTGTCCATGTTGACTGCGAGAGCTGCAGCAGTCGACTCGACCTGCCCGCGAACGGCGGTGAGCTCGCCCGCGATCCTGTCGAATGTCCCCGCCTCTGTGGCTAACGACGCAACATCTGCCTCAAGTGCCATGTGCTGACCTTCCCTCTGTTACCGGCTTTTCGGTTTCCCCTGTGCTCTCGCCCGTCGGGCGAGCCCTCCCGACCCAGGTGGCCGGTAAGTCTGTGGTGGACGACTACCAGTCGTCGTCTTCGTCTTCGCCGAGGTCGTGCTCCAGCGGAGCGGGCGCGTTCAATCCCGGCTTGTTGCCGCCGCTCTTGCCGCGCTGGCCGAGCATTCCCATCGGTCCGCCGCCGCCCATCCCGCCGCCCGCGGCCATCGGCGCCAGCCCGCCCGCGGCGCCCGTTCCGGCGCCCGCGCCGACCGCCACCGGGCTCAGCGTCGGCTGCAGCCCCGAACCGACGAGGTTCGACATCAGCGGGGTGCGCGCCGCCGTGCCACCCGCTCCGGGCAGCGACGCCGCCCGTACCAGTCCGGCTCCGGTCGCCGCGCCGTTCCCTCCGATGGCCGGGTGATTGGAAAACGGTGTCGCGCCGACCATGCCGATCTGTCCGCCCTTGTCGCCGCCCAGTCCTCCCATCTGGCCGAACAGCGACGACATCTGCTGCAGCGGCTGCGTGAGCTGCTGGAAGGGCTGGGTGACGCCCTGCATCATCTGCTGGGGCAGCTGCCCCAGGGTGGAGCCGAGCTGGGACACCATCTGCATGCCCTGCTGCGGGGCCTGTTGGAGAACCCGGCCCTGCTCTGCCTGGGAGCGGCCCTGATTGGCGGCCTGATGCAGCGTCCCCTCGATCTTGCCCGCCTTCTGGTTGAACTCGTCCAGCTTGCCCACGCTGCTCACCTTCGTGAACGTCGCGTTGCGGACGACAGCACCCGCCACCCCGGGGGCCGCCGCCCCGGAAAGTCCGGTCGCCATCGCGGCCTGCGCACCGCCCGGAAGCACGATGGGTTTCGGCGGCGCCACCGGTTCGAAGGTCGAGTTGAGCATGGTCTCGGTCTCGTAGGCGGTCATCACCGCGGCGGCCTGGTTCCACATCCGGACGTAGTCGGCCTCGTTGACCGCGATCGGAACGGTGTTCACCCCAAGGAAGTTCGTCGCATTCAGGACCGCGTTGGTGACGTGGTTGACCTCGATCTCGGGCAACTGCGGGGTGCCGGTCGCCGCGGTGGTCCATGCCGTGGCCTGGGCCGACGCCTGGACGGCACGCTTGTGCGCCTGCAGCGACAGCATGCGCAGCCACATCACCATCGGCATCGTCGCGGTGACGGCCCGTTCGCTGCCCATGCCCTGCCACATCTGCGCCAGTGAGGCCAGGCTGGAGGACAGCTCGTCGGCCTGCGTCTCCAGCGAGATCGCAAACGCCTCCCAGCCCGCCGCCGCCTGCAGCATCGGCACCGCGCCGGCGCCTGCCTGCAGGCGCGACGTGTTGATCTCGGGCGGGAACGCTCCCCAGATCGGTGGGATGGGAATGCCGATGGCAGCCATGACTCAGGGAACTCGACTCAGATCAGCGTCGCGCCGTTCGCGGCGTCGACGGCCTGATAGACCCCGCCGATCTCGATCACCGCCGCGCCGGCGCGCGCGATCTCCTCCTGTGCCAGCGCGTTGATACCGAGGGTCTGCACACCTTCGGCAGCGAAGGTGACCGCTGCCGCGGCTGACACCTCGTCGGCACCTGCCGGAGCCAGCGCACTGACCTGGGCCGTCGCACCGGTGCCTGTCGCCAGACCGCGGGCCCCGTTGGCGGTCACCTGACCCCCGACGCCGATAGCGGCGGGATTATGACTTAATGGCTGCATTTGCTGTTACCTCGCTGGTCTAAACACATGGATGTATTTAGTTCACGGGTATCGACAGTGATACCCAGCAGGGATGCTTTTTGACCCCCCCGATAAAAATGGCCATTCGGCCGCTTCTCCGTTTGCTGGAAAAGTACTTCCCAATATTAACCGCCGTCAGAGGGTGCTCGACGCACTTATTCCTCCGGGGGATCCACATACGCCGCCTGGATCACTTCCTTCACATCCGGCGTCACGTAGAACGCCTGGCCAGGGGGTCTTTTCTTGACCACGATCTCGCGTGACGGAAAATCCTGCTTCTCCCCGGACAGGAACATCGTGGGGCTGCCCGCGCCGTAGGCGGTCCCGACGAACTTGTCCATCGTCGCCCGGCTGGCCTGGCTCATCTGGCAGGTCACCACCAGATGCAGCCCGATGTCGGCGGCCGCAGGCAGCAACGGTGCCAGCGGGGCCATCGGCGACAGCATCCCGCCGGCGGCGGTGATCATGTGCCAGTCGTCGACCAGGAGCACGACGTCCGGTCCGGACCACCACGATCGCTGCCGCAGCTGCGACGGGGTGAGGTCTGTCGGCGGCAGTCGCTTCACCAGGTTCGTGACCAACGCCTTGATCGACTCCTCCAGCACGCTGTGGTTGCGGTTGATCCCGCCCGCTGGCAGCAGATGCGTCTCGGGCACCGCCTCCAGCAGACCGGACCGGTAGTCGGCGACCATGAACCGCACCTGCTGCGGGCTGTTCCGGGCACAGATCGCCCGAGCGATCGCGTGCGCGATGGTCGTCTTGCCGGATTTGGCCGCACCGAAGATGAGGTGGTGGGGCGTGGTGTGCATCGGGTTGTGCGCCACCGTCAGGTCGGATTCGCGCACCCCGACCGGAATGGTCCAGCGGGTGCGGTAATCCGCCTCCGGCCCCGGCGGATTCGGATCCAGTTCCCGCAGATGTATCCGGCTGGGCAGCACCCGCACCCGGGGCGCTTCCTCGGTGTGCCGCGCGGAGATCTCCTTGACGGCGGCCGACATCGCCGGAACCAGCGCTTCGGCACTGTGCATCCCGTCGAGGCGGGGCACCCCGATCATCAGGTGGTGCTTCTCGGTCGACACCGCCCGACCGGGACGGTTGATCGGGATCTCGCGGGTGATCCGGTCGATCTGGGTCTCGTTGACATCGCCCAACCGGAACTCGATTTTGGTGCCCAGGTAGTCGCGCACCCGGGCGCGCAGCTCGGTCCACCGCGGCGTGGAGATCATGGTGTGCACGCCGTAGGCCAGTCCCTGCCCGGCGATGTCCTGGACAGTGGCCTCGAGGTCGGGGAACTCGGCGGCGAACGCGGGCCACCCGTCGATGACCAGGAACACGTCACCGAACGCATCCGCGGACACGGGGTGCTCGGGATCCTCGCGCATCTGCCGGTAGTCGGCCATCGATCCGACCCGGTACTGCTTGAACGTCTGCTCACGTTGCCGCAGCACCGCTTTGACCTCGGCGACCACCCGGTTGACGCGGTCCGGCTCGGCGCGGGTGGCCACCCCGCCGACGTGCGGCAGATCCTCGATGTACATGAGACCGCCGCCGCCCATGTCGACGCAGTAGAACTGGATCTGACGCGGGGTGTGCGACGCCGCGGCCGACAGGATGAAGGTCTGCAGCAGCGTCGACTTGCCGGTCTGCGGTGCGCCGCCAACCGCGATGTTGCCCGCGGCCGTGGTGATGTCGATCCCCCACACTTCCTGCCGGTGCCTTCGCGGCTCATCCATGATGCCCAGTCCGATGCGCAGTGGGCGGCGTTCGTAGTCGCGGGCGATGAGCTCGTTGACCGGGGTGGGGTCGGCCAACGGAGGCAACCACATCCGGTAGGCGTGGTTGTCCCCGGTGGTCAGCTGCTCGAGGACGACCTCTCGCAGGACCTTCTGTCCTGAGTCGACGGTCATCGGCCCACGCTCGCATCCAGGATCGGCGCCGTGGTGAAGCGGTGGATGCGGATGTTCCGGTCTGCGTGGTTCTTCGGCGCCTCGTCGGCCCCCGCGTCGACGACGGCGGGGACGTAGGGATTGCCGGTGTAGACGCTCTGGAACTTCACCGGGTCCTCCATGCCGATCCGGAGGAAGCCGACACCGCTCTCCTTGTTGGTGATGTACTGCGCCTCCGGGGTGCCGATGACCGCCTTGGACTCGGCAGAACTGGTGGTGCGCAGCGCGATCCGGTAGGTCAGGTTGGGTTCCAGCTTGTCGATGCGGGTGCCGCCGGTGTTCAGGGACTGCGTCGCCAGCAGCAGGTGCACGCGCAGCGAGCGACCCACGCGACAGATCCGGTCGAACAGCTGGATGAAGTCGGGGTGGTTCTGCAGCAATTCCGCGAACTCGTCGACCACCACGAAAAGGGTGGGCAGCGGCGGTAGATCGGCGCCGCGCTCGCGGTGCTTCTCGTACTCGGCGACGCCGGACAGCGCACCCGCCGCACCGACCTGCATGCCGGCCTGCCGCAGGATGGACTGCCTGCGGTCGAGCTCGCCGGTGAGTACCTCACCCATGCGGCTGACCAGTTCGGCCTCTTCCTCCATGTTGGTGACCACCGCGGCGGTGTGCGGCAGCTTCTCCATGCCGAGGAACGTCGACCCGCCCTTGAAATCTGTCAGCAGCAGGTTGATCTGGTCGGGGTGGTGGGTGGCGGCCAGCGACAGGATCAGCGTGCGGAGGAACTCCGACTTACCCGAACCTGTGGTGCCGATGAGCATTCCGTGCGGGCCTGCGCCGAACTCGGCGCCCTCCTTGATGTCCAGGTACATGACGTCGCCGGTCTTGAGTTCGTGGCCGAACGGGATCCGCAGCCGGTCCCGGTCGGTGTCGGTGAACATCCGCCAGCGTGCGGGAGTGACCTCCTCCACCGACTGTGCGCCGACGATCTCGTGCCATTCGGTGGCGACCTTCTTCTGGACCCGGGTGCCCTTGTCGATGATGGTGCCGGTGATCGACCACCCGGCGAGCTTGCGGGCCACCCGCTCGGCCTGTCGCGGCGTCATCCCGTCCACCTGGCCGGCCACCTGGCGAAACGATGCGCCGGGCAGCTTGTCGTCGGCGGTGCCGTCCTCGTTGACCCGGATCCGGTAGGCCGAGCGGTGGTTGCCAAGGGTGAGGACGGTGACACCGGAGCGTCCGTCCATCGGGAATCCGGCTCTGCCCCCAGTCAAGTCGACTACGACGACGTACGGCCCGCTCGGCGCGGCATCCGCGGTGTGCGGACCGCGGGCGGCGAGGTCGCTCAGCGCGTCGGGCCGCGTGAACACCATCCGGGTGGTGCCCGCGGCGTCGGTGTCGGACTGGTGCTGCAGGTGCGGCAGCCACTTCAACCACGCCCACCCCGGATCTTCGGGATTGTCGGTCAGCACCCGCATCTGCAGCATGTCCGGCGGATGGAACACCGCCAGGTGACAGATCATCGCCCGGAGGAGCGCCGACGATCCCTCCAGGTCTCCACCGACGGCGATCGTCGGGAAGGTCTTCAGCTGCACCAACTTCGGGCAGTCGTGGATCAGTCCGTGGGTGCGCAGAAACTTGGTGACCCACATGTGGCTGACGGGTTCCAGGTGCGGCTGCGGCGCGCCGGCCGGTCCGGCCAATTCGGCCCCGACGGCCGGTTTGAGCAACCGGTCCACAGCGGGTTCGGAGCCGAGCCCCACGCGCGTCGCGGCGTAGAAGTCGTGGTTGGACGGGCGTGACCACTGCCGGTGGGTCCCGACGATCGACAACAGATCGTCGGGATGGGGCGCGTGGTAGTTGAAGAACGTCACCTGCGCGGACGCCGACGACGTGACCCTGTTGCGCAGACCCGCCAGGTAACGCAGGTACTCCTTGCGGTCGGCGTTGATCTCGGGCACCTTCTTGCCGCCGCTACCGCCGCCGGCCATCATGCCGACCGCGCCCATCACCACCATCATCGGCATCATCAGCATGTACGGCGAGAAGTTCCGCAGCCCACCGAAGATCAGGATCGCGATCATGCCGAGCATGCACCCGCCCATCACCCAGGGCAGCGCCTTCTGCATGCCCGAAGGCGGGATGTCGACGCCGAGATCCTCAGGTGGGGTCACGTTGATCTCACCCGGGGTCAGACGCGGACCCCGTTTGATGATCGGGGTGAACTTGCGTGTGGTCATCCTCCGCCTCCGTTGCCTGCTCCCACGACGGCGGGACCGCCCCCGGCCCGACGCGGATTCGGGTTCGCCGGCAGCGTGTCGTGTTCGACGAGCGCCGCCTGCTGGGAGAGCACCGGGCCGTCGACGAGCAGGCCGACCACCTGCCACGGCGCGGTGCGCGGCGCCGACAGCCCGAGTTTGGCCGCGGTCTCCTCGTCCGGCAGTCCGTACCGCACTCCCTGCGGGTCGATGTAGTACAGGTTTTCGCCGTACCGCGGATCCGGCGACTGCAGCCGGATGTACTGACCCCCGGAGATGTACACGGTCGCGTCACCGGTGATCTGGTCGATGCCGGTGGACAGGGCCGTCGCGGGCAGAGGCAGCCGGCGGCCGGCGATCACCGTCATCGTCGGCGACTGGTCGCCCGCGACCCGCTGCCACGTCCAGCACAGCGTCGGAACCTCCTGGCGCACCAGCATTTCCATCGCAGTGTCAGGCAGCGGCGAGTCATACACCTGCTCCGGGATTCGGGCCACCGCGCTGGCTTCCATCGACGGCGGCTCGATCAGTCCGTACGAGTTGGTGGCACGCAGCGCGGCGGCGGTCGTGTTGTTGACCTTCGCCACCCCGTTGGGCAACACCACGTGATGCTGCTCGTCGGAGTCGGTGACGGTCACGAACACCGAACCGACCACCAGCTCCGGGGGCAGGCCCACCGAGTTCGGGGTGCCGCCGGCCGGGATGGCGGGCAGCCGCCAGGGGCCCGCGTCGGGCAGCGCGTTGAACAGGCCTTCCGAGATCGGCGTTGATCGCGCGGTCACCGGGATGCCCACCGCGGACGTCACCGCCCGGTCGGCCATGTCGACGAGGTGGCGCCCGGTCTCGGTGACCAGCCAGTCCTGGTTCTTGAACGAGACCAGCATGCCCTGCCCGGAAGTCATCGCGGCGACGGAGGCATCGAGTGCCAGCGGGGTGATCAGCACCGAGGACTTCACGGCCGGGGCCACGCTGTCGGGCTTGATGACGGTGTCACACACCGACCACTGCGAATCCGCGGACGCGCTGACCGGGGTGGCGTAGGGCGCGCCGGGGATGCCGACCGGCGGCCCCTTCGGCATCTTGTCCAGTTCCTCCGACTTGACCGCCACCGGCGTCTTCCCGTCACCGAGGATCAACCGCGCCGAGGTCAGGTTGTAGGCGGGCCGGAGCTGGTTACCGTCGGGCAGCATGAGGTAGAGCTGGTTGGTGGTGCGATCCACCAGAAGGGTGTCCCCGCCACGCTTTCCGAGGGGTTTGAAGTACGCGAGCAGGACCGCGCCGAGGCAGATCAGGATGGCGATGATGATTCCCGCCGACACCGCCCGGCTGTAGAACTGCAGCGGGTCGTCGAACATCCGCGTGTCGCGCCGCACGATCGCGTGCTCGAGCCGGCGCAGCAGGAAGCGCCAGCCGCTGACCTGCACCTTGGTGGTGAGCCGGAATCCCGCCATCGCCTACTCGCTGATGCTCATGCGTGCGTGCACCGAGGCGATCGCCGCGGCCATGTCGGTACCGTCGATCTCGCTGAGCTGCTCGACATCGAGGGCGTCGAAGTCCAGCGACCGGGCCAGCCGCATGTCCCGGGTCTGTTCCCCGGCCTCCACCAGTTGGCGGGCGTAGCGGCCGTTTCCGGCCACGTCGAGCGCGGGCTTGCCGTTCGACGTGCTGCGGCTCAACAACGTCGCGGCCTCCAGCACGTGTTTGGCGGCCTCGTCGGTGAGGCTCGAATCATTGGCGGCGGCAATCACTCTGGCGATCTCGACGATCTCCTCCGGGGAGTAGGAGTCGAACTCGATGCGGGTGGAGAACCGGGACCGCAGCCCGTCGTTGACCTCCAGCAGACGGTCGATGTCGTTGCTGTACCCGGCGATGATCACGACCAGGCGGTCACGGTCGTTCTCCATGCGGGCCAGCAGCGTGTCCAGCGCCTCCGTGCCGAACGGGTCGGCGCGGCCGTCGCGCTCCTGCACCAGGGTGTAGGCCTCGTCGATGAACAGCACCCCGCCCATCGCCCGGTCGATGGTGCGGGCCGTCTTCACCGCGGACTGCCCCTCGTACTCCGCGACGAAATCCTTGCGCGAGGTCTCGACGAGCTTGGGCTCGGCGATCACCCCCAGTCCGGCCAGGATGTTGGCGACCACCCGTGCGATCGTCGTCTTGCCGGTCCCGGGCGGGCCGGTGAAGATCATGTGCTTGGACGCCTGGGCGACTTTCATCCCGCGGGCGGCACGGACTTTCGCCATCTGGGTGGCCGCACGGTAACGCTCGATCTGCTGCTTGACGCTGGTGAGCCCGATCTGGCGGTCGAGTTCGGCCTGCGCGTCGGCCAGCAGCTTGTCCCGGCCGGAGTTGTCGGCCTCCACGCTGGCGGGATCCCACGGGTCCCGGCGGGACGCGATCTGCTCGGCGGTGGTGGTCTGCAAACGGTATGCCGGGTCCTTCAGCGCCGCAGCGACTTCAGGCGACGGGTGGGTGGCCTGCAGCCACTCCAGCAGCCGGACGGCGGCCTCCTCGTTGCCCAGCGCACGGTATGCCATCGCCGAGTACCACGCGATGGTGCGGTTGCACGCCTGCCCTGCCGGTGCCGAATTGGCTTCTACCAGGCGGCGTTCGGCTTCGGTGGACAAACCCAGGTTGGCGGCGGCCACACCGTGGGCCACCAGTGCGGCGCCGGCCAGGAACCTGTCGGGCCAGGCGGAGCCCGCGTTGCGCACCTCGTCGATCACGTCGGTCCAGCGTCCGGCGGCGCCGTAGACGACCGCTTTGACCCAGGACACCAGATGTTCGCCGCCCGCGGCAGGCGCGTCGTCGAGTGCTTCCATCGCGTCGGCATAGTTGCCGACCGCTGCCTCGCTCACCGCGAAACCCAACGTGATCGCCAGTGGCGAGTTCACCGGATAGGTGATGTCGCCGTACATGCCGCCGATCGGCACGCGCGCACCCACACTGTTCATCGAGAGCTCCGCGGTCCGGCCAGCTTGCCGAAGTTGTTGCGCGAGTACCAGGCCCGGAACATCGTCACCCGGTCGGTGTCACCGCATCTGATCCGCCCCACCCAGGCGTCGCATGCGGTCTCGTCGGCGGTGGTGATCTCGGTGAACAGTTCCAGCGACCGTGCCTGCGAGGTAGGCAGCAGGCCTACCGCGGTGCCGAAGATGCCGGCCAATTGTTCAGTCACTCGTCACCTACGTAGCGGGTCGTGAACAGTTCGGCGCGGGCGGCCCGAGCCTGTTCCGGGGTGGGCAGGTCCAGGTCCCGGGTCAGGAAGTCGCGCGTGGCCGCATGGTCGTGGCCCTGCTGCCGCATCCCGTCCAGCATCGAGGTGTACTGCGCCGATCTGGCGTCCTGGGTGGCCAAACCGGCGATCACGACGATCTCGTCGGCGAGTACCGCCTCGGGAAGCTCCGCCGCCTTCGGCGACAGGTCGACCTGCTGGACGCGTCCGTCCAGATACGCCGTCACGGCCACGGTTCCGGGCGGGTTGGTCACGGTGAAGGTCGGCATCGGATCGGTGTCGGCGGGCGGGGGCGCTGATCGGCGCCGACCGAGAACCGCTTCCAGGTCGCTGTCGTCCTCCTCGCGCGCCCCGCTGAGGTCCAGCGCCGCCAGGTCATCGTGGTCCCCGCCGTCGGGAAATCCGTCGGCGCCGGACGCAGACGCGTCCGGGGTCCCGGGCGGAGGGTTGGCCACCGTGTCTTTCGCCTTTCAGTCCGCGTTCGTGTTGTCGAGGGCGTCTCGGTGGTCGAACCACGTCTTCGACGGCAGGAACTCGATCAGGCCGTCGAGCGCGCGCTGCAAGTTCTCCGCGGTACCCGGCAGGAAGCTCCCGTACAGCTCGTTGCCGACCCGCCTCGGAATGGACACGATCCGGCCGTGCGGCGAATCGAGCACGCCCGCGCCCGCACCCGCGTGCGAGCAGGTCCCGCCGGGGTGCCGCTCGTTGGCGGTGATCTCCACCCAGCTGTCCGGGTTCGCCGTAGCGTCGGCGTAGATCTTGGCCGACAGCGGCGGCTGGCCGTAGCCGGCGATCTGATCGGCGGTGCGCGCCTGCGCCAGCGTGGCCGCGATACCGGTCAACGGCTGGACGTCGGCCGGCTCGGCATCGCCGAGCACCACGGTCACCATCGCGGCGAGGCCGATCTGCGGGGCCACCCGCTGCAGCACCAGCATGTCCTCGTCGCGCGCCGCGACGACGTGACGTTCCCCCTTGCGGCACACCACAAAACGGATCATCTTGCCGCCGAGGTCGCGTCGCCACCAGCGGCAGTCGAGGGTGCGGTCGGGGCGGCTGAGCGCGTCGACCATCGCCGCCACCTCGGGATGTGGATCGCCGTAGGCCGTCAGGATGCCCTGGGCGGTCAGATCGCGGGTCACCTGATCCCACACGATCGTGCGCTGATCCTCGTACGGGATGTTGGGGCGGATCCCCAGCGACAGCGGGAAGTCGACAAGGTGCAGCAGGTCGGCGATGACCAGCATGCCGTCGATCGTCACGTCGACACCCACCACGTCGTCGAAGTGGGTGGGTTCGCGGTCCCCGATGAACGGGCGCGCCATCACCGACACTGACCGGGCCGACGAGTCCACGCGCGCCCGATCGTCGCCGCACCGTATTTGCCATCCCCCCGGTGGCCGTCGAACTTAGCCATGGTCTGGCCCCCTTCCCATCGGCAGCGTACCAGCGATAACTACTCCCCTAGGACACTTTTTTGCCCGCACCCGCCGAGTCTGAGGTCAGCCCATGTAGCGTCCGCAGCAATTTGGGACGTGCGTCTGATTAGCTCATTTAGCCGTCTGGCTAATTCAATTGCGTTGGGATGCAGGACGCAGGGGCGACCGGGCCTCCGGATCACGGCAGCCCTGCCACCCGTGCTGACGGGCTGGTCGGTGCCCCAGGCCCCACCATGAGGATTAGTTTGCTGGATAGGAGCCACGGCTAGTCTGGTGCGGCAGCGTCGTAGACCACGAAGCTGTAGACAACGATGAGGAGACGTGTGGTGACCGACCGCGACGACGGACTGCGGGAAGACCCGACCGATTCCGACCCTGTCACCGAGCAGACCAGCGTGATCGTGCCGCCCCCGGCGCGGCCCGGCGAGCTGTTCCACCAGCCCACACCCCCCCAACCGGCGCCGCCCTGGCGGCCCGACGGCCGGCCGCCACAGCGCCCGCAGGGCCGGGTCCCCCATCCCTCGCCGCCCGCGCTGTCGTTCGCGCCCCAACCGGACCCCGACGCACCGTGGACCGCGCCTCAGCCCGCGACGTTCGCCGAGCGCATCCGTCCGGACGAGCTGGTTCCGGCCCGCAAGACCCTGCCGGGGAGCGGCTGGCGCAGGGCGCTCTACAAAGCCAGCTTCGGGCTGATCAACCTCGGCCCGTCGCCGGAGGACAAACGGATGGCGGCCCTGGAAGCCGTCATCCGCAGTCCGCTGCGCGGCAATTTCAAGATCGGCGTGATGGGCAAGGGTGGCGCCGGCAAGACCACCGTTTCGGCGGCCGTGGGATCCGTGCTGGCCGAACTGCGTCAGGACGTCCGGGTGGTCGCCATCGACGCGGACACCGCGTTCGGCAAGCTCGGCAGCCGGGTCGACCCGAAGGCACAGGGATCGTTCTGGGAACTGGCCGCCGATCAGCACCTGGACACATTCGCCGACGTCCGTAACCGCCTGGGCTGCAACGCCGCCGGGCTCTTCGTGCTTGCCGGTGAACCCACTCCGGCCCGCCGCCGGGTCCTGGACCCGACGATCTACCGCGAGGCCGTCTCGAGGCTGGACCGGCATTTCACGATCTCGGTGATCGACTGCAGTTCCACGATGGACTCGCCGGTGACCCAGGAGGTGCTGCGCGATCTGGACGCGCTGGTGGTGGTGTCCTCACCCTGGGTCGACGGCGCCGCGGCCGCCGGTCAGACTCTCGACTGGCTCGCCGCGCGCGGCATGGCGAACCTGCTCCAGCGCACGCTGGTCATCCTCAACGACTCCGACGGGCATGCCGACAAACGCACCAGAAGGATTCTGGCGCAGGAGTTCTCGGCGCACGGTCAGAATGTCATCGAGGTGCCGTTCGACCGTGAGCTGCGACCGGGCGGGGTCATCGACGGGACCGCCGAGATGTCGGCGGCGACGCGGCGCAAGTTCGTCGAACTGGTCGCCGCGCTGGCGGGTTTCTTCCCCGCCGGTGTCACGCGATCTGGCTGACCAGCTGCTCTATCGCGCTGAGCTCGGTGGCCGGCAGCGGCTCGTCGGCCTCGGCCTGCTCGATGCTGCGTTCGGAAACGCCGGCGGCCTGGGCGATTTCGGCGATGGTGAGGTTGGCGGCGCGCCGCGCGGCGTAGAGTCGCTGCCCCATCGTGGCCTGGGGCGCCCGGGCCGCCCGCAGCATGAGGTCGTCGTAGAGGCCGCGCACGGTGCTGAGCGCCTTGATCAGTGCCGGGGTCACCCGGCCGATGCGTGCCGCGCGGGAGGCCACGGCGTCGAGTTGGCGCAGGTCCGTCAGGATCGCGCTGACCCGGGGGACGAAGGTGCTGTCGTCGACCGGCGGGAGCGCGGCCACCGTGGCGCTGAACGCATGCACCGCGGTGATCACCGCCTGCGCGATCAGCGACACCTCGTCACTGCCGGCGGCGGGAGGCTCAGACGACGGGTCCGGCCGGACCGAATCCCCGTTGCGTATCCGGGCGATGGTGCCGGGAGGCCACTGCAGAATCTCTTCCAGCCGCGCCCTGGTCCGCTCCCGTGGCCAGCTCCGGCCCTTCTCGAACGCGATCAGGGCGCCCGCGTTGATGATCCCGTCGGCGGCGAGGCTGCGCTGGCTGATGTTGAGTTCACGCCGACGGGCGGCCGCCGCGGCGCCCGCCCGGACCATGCCGGGATCCGGCGCGCAGGCCGACTCGTCGACCGACTCGGCGTTCGTCATCAACCGGGGTTCCTCAGCTGTCTGGTCACGGCGCGCATTCGTACCGAGCAATGTAGCAACTGTCCCGGCCTGCGCCGGGCACCGTCCAAACTACCCCAGATCGACGGTCTATACCGCATCAATGCAACGGAATGTCATACAGCTGTCACGGCGGCAGAATGCGCCAAAATTCCAGGTTAACCGCGCTTATCCAGCCACTGGCGGATGCTCCGCACGCGGAACCGATGCGCTAACCGTTGCACTGCTACGGTTCGTCGGTTACGTTGTGCTCCATCGCGGCGAGACCGCCGCCAGGCGCAGAGGAGTACGACGATGAATGCAAAGTCCTGGGACGACACCCCGGTCGGCGAGTGCACGCGGGACCCCGAGCGGTGGACCACCACCGCCGACGACGAGGCCAAGGCGATCTGCCGGTCCTGCCCCCGGCGGTGGCTGTGCGCGCGCGAGGCGTGCGAGTCGCCCCGGGCGGAGGGGCTGTGGGCCGGGATCTACGTCCCCGAGGGTGGGCGCGGCCGCACCTTCGCACTGCGCCAGCTCAAGTCCCTGGCCGAGCAGAACGGCTACAGCGTCGGCGAGCGCCGGGTGTATTACGCCGAGAGTGCGTGAGTACTCGGCCCCGGAATACTCCGGCACCGGTGCCCGTTACATGATTCGACGGTGCCGGGCATGCCCCGGGCCCCAAACAAGAAAGTCGCTTCGAGCGACCACTCGCCGAGAGGCGCAGGCGGCACCGTCCCTCCTACCTGGTTTCTCTTCACCAGGTATCGATGAACCGGCTCCCGCTGGGAGCCGGTTTTTTCGTGCCCGTGTCCGCCGCGGCGAACGTGGCCCCGGGTCGCGCTCTGCCTCGGCGCAGGACGCAGGAGGTCTTGTCCGGAATAGCTGTCGTCCTCTCTTTTCACGCACGAAACGGCATGAGGAGAGCCAGGTCAAGCACGACGGGAGCCGATCCGGTCCTGGAGCCGGTCGGGGTGGAGACGAAGGCGAGTCTCGCCGGGCAGCCCGCGACTGTCCGATAGTGCGCTGCCGAAAGGCTGATCGTCCACGGCTGGTGCTACGCCACTAGCCACGGCTTGGAGCAGCGCTTCGCGGCTTTGCCGGCGATCGCCGGTGAGAATTGCGATCACTCAGCCCGCCGCACAACAGGATCAACGAACATGACGACCGCGCGCCCCGCCGATATCGCCGCGGACCAGCGCTTCGAGAGTGTCGTTTACGTCGTCGAACTTCGTTGTCGCCAAATTGCGTTTGGTCTTCCCTTCGCCGGTGCGAGTGAGCGTCTCCTGCAGATCGGCACGGTTTCCCCACAACGACCCGAACTAGGACCGCTCGACACGGACGAAGGGAAACAGTGGGAGTTCCACTGTCGTTCTCATGAGGCCCACCTGTGAGAGGGCGCCCTCGATCGCGAGGGTCGACGCGGCCAGCCCAAGGGATTCCGAAGATCCTGCGCAGTGCAGCACGGCATCGACCGTTCGGCGGTTGGCGGTTGGCGGTTGGCGAGGTCGTCCAGTTAGGCCAAGCGGACATCATGTGGCCAGTTGCCTCATGTCAAGATGCGCGCGAAGGGTGCTTCGTTGCCTCACGTGAGCGTGCGCGCTTGGTGACTGGAGCGGGTGCGTTGCCTGGGGCTTTGCTGGTGGCCAGAGTAAAGAGCTGGGTGGTCAACGCCTGGATCTGGCGTCGGGTAGCGGCCGGATTGATTAGCGAGTAGGTCCGTTTGAGTGCCACGATGCGGTCCACGGTCATGCTCGGGTGGTTGATCGCACGGTGAAACGGGGTGGTGGCCTTGTCGTGTTTCCTGGACACTTTGGCGCCTGTGCGGACTTTGGAGATCAATTTTTGTTGGGGGTGGAAGTAGTTGGTTAGCTTCGACTGCAGCTGCCAGATCTCGTTGAGTAGCAACAGCTCTGACGCGGTGTCATAGCGGTAGTAGCCCACCACCGTGCGGACCACCGCCCAGTTCTTCTGCTCGACGTGACAGCCGTCGTTCTTGTTGCCCGGCCGTGACCGGGTGAACGTGATGCGGCGGTCTTGGCACCATGCCAGCAGGTCGTCGTTGATGAACTCTGATCCGTTGTCGGAGTCCACGCCGAGAATGGGGAACGGCATCGCCGCGGCGACGTGATTGAGTGCAGCCAGTATGTGTTTGGCCATCCTGTCGGGCATTGAACGGCTCTCGGTCCAGCCGGTGGCGATGTCGGTGACCGTCAGCGTGAAGGCATGACCCCCACCGCGGAGGCCGCCGTCGTGGAATACCGTATCGATCTCGACGAAGCCGGGCACCACGTCATCCCATTGGGCCCAGGTACGCACGGCGATCTGGCTTTTGAGCAGTGACCCCGGCTTGGTGCCCACGCGCCCCCTGATCTTGCATCTGGCCCGCTCATCGGCCAGGCGGCGATCGATGGTGGCTGCCGACATCGACACCAGCAGTGCCGCGGTCTCGTCGCTGATGACCAGCTCCCGGAAGTGACGCAGGACGGCCACCAACTCGGCGAGCATCGGTGCCAGCCGTTTGCCGGCGGGCATGCCCAACACCGTCCAGCAGACCGTCAGCGCAGCGATGACCTCGGTTCCGTAGTGCACCGGTCGAGGACCGCGCAGGGTAATGACGGTGGGCGCCAGTGCGGCTTTGAGGGCCTTACGGGCATGGCTGCGATGCCAGCCGGTGTTGGCACACAACTCATCGAGGATCAGACCCTTATCGCGCTTACTCGCCCCCTGGTAGCGAGTCGCGGTGGTCTCGGTGATTGCTCTGCGCTGAGCCAATGTCAACCCCATCCACTTGGCCTACGCGCGCATTTTCAGCGAGGCAACGAATCACCCTTTCGCGCGCATTTTTGATGAGTCAACGCGGTGGGCTCTTGGTGTGCGGGCCGCACATATCTTCGGGCGTTCGCCGTCCGATGAGGACGCGCGTGCAAATCCGGCGTCCACAAGCGATGGAGAGCAACACCGTCTGTGCGGAGAACCGGCCCGGGGTGGCCAGTCCGCCCGTTCGAGCAACCCCGGCTGTACGCGGCGGCCCCACCTGACGACGAAGGTGCCGGGTCGACCATGCCCTTGGTCTGGAAGCTGCTCTAGAAAATGACGCGCAGGTGGTGCAAATGCACTACGTCGCAGTCGAGCAGTACCCGGCGACTGCGCAGCATCAGGCCCACACCGTCGTCGACGAGGGTATCTACCCGCTCGGCAGTGGCGAAGGTAGGGGGGTCGCCTCGGTGGTTCCAGCTCAGCAGGACGTTGGCCGACACCAGCAGGTCGGTGTCGGCGCTGCGGAGAATGCGGGTGTTGGTCACGAAATGCCTTGTGCGCGTTGGGAGGTTCTCGGCGTAGGCGGTGGCGATGAAGTCCTCGGAGACCCGCTTGACCCAGAGGTCGATGGTGTGCCTGGTCTCCACGGCGAACAGGCCGCGATCAGTGTAGTCGCGGTCGCGGGCCCCGTCCCGGGTTACCGGGATCGGCACTTCGTAGCGGAAATCTGGATGCAGCCACCGCGCCCAGCCGGCGATGTCGTGGGCGTCGAGCTGGGCGGCTTCGCGGGTATAGGCGGCCTCGATGCGGGCGAGTTGGTTCGCCGTGTCGACTTCGGGCACCGTCGGACTCATTGGACCTGCTCCTTGTGGTCAGCCAGCCGGGCGGCCCACTCGGCGAGAAACGCGCGTTGGAGCACCTCGGTGTTCAGCGGCGCCACGTAGACCCGGCCCGGGAGGCGGTGCCCTTCGACGGTCGCGCTGGATTCGAGGTGCGCACCGCCGAGGAACAGGAAATCATTGGCACCGGCGCGCGTTCCGGTGTTGACCGACGTCACCGACGCTCCGTTGGCCAGATCGTCGGGTTCAAAAGTGCCACTCACTCCGAGCGTACGCACCAACGACTCCTGCGACCACCGTTTCCACTGCTCGGAGGCGTCCCGCGGCACCAGGATCCACATCCAGATCTCGGAGCTGGTGGGCCCCAGCGGGTGCGCCTGGCGCAACATGAATCCCGAGGTGGGCGGCGCATCCGGGTCGCCGGTGGTGTCGTGCACGAGTTCGATGAAGCTGAAGTTGGGGAACAGATTGCCCTTGCACACAACATTGTTGCTGACGAACCACCGCTGCGCCTGGGTCCCGTGCGCGTGGAACTGGGCCAGGAGTTCGTCGGGATAGCCCGGATAGTGCTGCGTTTCTGCGATCGGTAGTTTGGTCGCCGCCAGGCCGTGTCCCCCGTCGGCGACCACGGTGTAGGACGTCGGTTTGAGTTCGCCGGCGCCGAAGACACCGAGTTTGATCGGGTTGGCGTGCAACGTGTCCAAATGCAGGCTGTCCATGGCGAAGTTCTCCACCGACAGCTTCCAGTTGCAACGGGTCCGCCACCGCAGGGGCGCGCCCATCACCTCCCAGCCGTTGACCGCCTTGCCCAGCAGCGCGTCGAGATAGAAGGACATGTCGCCGAGCCAGTCGGTGAACTCCGCAGCCTCGGCAGCCCAGGTGGCGAACACCAGTCCACGATAGGTGGCCACCCGCGCCCTGCTCAGCCCGTGCTGCGCCCGGTCGACGTCGGCCGGGTACAACCGCCGGTTGCGCAGGCCCCTGAGCTTTCCGTCGATGTCGTACACCCAGCCGTGGTACATGCAGGTGAACCGCGGGGCGTTGCCGCTGTCGCTGCGGCAGAGCTGGGTTCCGCGGTGGGCGCAGGCGTTGAGGAGTACGTTCACCACGCCGGTGGTGCCCCGGCACAGGATGACTTCGTCGTCACCCATGCGCCGGGTCACATAGTCGCCGGGGGCTGAAATCTCGCTCTCGTGGCCGACGAACAGCCACGAGCTCGCGAACACGTGCGCCATCTCGTCGGCGAAGACGCGCTCGGAGAAGACGGACGAGCGCTCGAGCCGGGTGAAACTCCCGGTGGCGGACGAGTGTGAGGTCATGGCGGGTCGTCGGCGCTGCCGGTCAGCAGTCGCCGCTGGCCATCTTGGCGCGTGCGTCGGTGAGGTTGTCGCGCGTGATCTCGAGACCCGCGACCTCGATGAACCTGTTCTCGGGCTTCGACCCGTCACGCAGATTGGCGATCAGCGCCGACGCGCCGGCGCGCCCGGTCGCGTAGCCGCAAAGGCTGATCGTCATGTCCAGTGTCCCGGACTCGACGGCCTGCAGTGCCGGCTCGCCGCCGTCGGTCCCGATGATCACGATGTCGTCCATCGCCCGGCCACGCTGCTGGACCGCCATGATCCCGCCCAGCGCGATGTCGTCGTTGTCGTAGTACAGCGCGTCGAGATTCGGATTGGCGGTCAGGACGTTCTCGGTGGCGGTCAGGCCGGCGTCCGAACTGAACTCGCCGGCATAGGGTCCGTCGACGACAGTGATGCCAGGGTTCGCTTCGAACACCTCCATCGCTCCCTTGGACTGCAGTTCGCTGAACGTCAGACCGCGGATGCCGTGGACATAGCCAACTGTGCCTTGGCCGCCCAGCGCGTCGACGATGTACTGCGCCTTGCGGCGGCCGATCTCCACGTATTCCTGGCCGGCGTGGGCCAGTTGGGACTGGTGGCCGGCCGCGTCGATGTCGTTGGCGAGGGTGACCACCGGTACCCCGCTGGTCGATGCCTGCTGAATGACGGGCAGCAAAGCCCCCGGATCGACGGGCACGATGAGCATGCCGTTCGGTGAGGTGCTCAGGGCGTTCTCGAGTTGGTCGTACTGCTGCTGAGGGTTGGTCTCGCCGTAGGTGACGTCGACGGTCGTGTGGCCGTCCTCCTCGGCCTGGTCCTGGACTCCGCGGATCATGTCCTGGAAGTAGGGCAGGGTGCGCGAGTAGACGTTCATCGCCAGCCGCAACGGCTGGTCGGCGGCAACGGTCTCGGTGGCGCCGCCCTGGGCACCGGTGTCCTGCGAGCAGGCGGTCAGGCTGACGAACAAGGCGCCGGTGGCGACGAGGGTTGCCGCCTTCGACAGGGATGACATGGACATGAGGAATCCTCGCTTCTCGGATGGGTGAGGTGGTGCGGGTGCGCTAGGGGTGTGGAACGGAGTTGCGTGCCGGCCCTTGGGACGGCTTGGGATCGGTGGTTTCGGGTGCTGAGGCGCCGCTGTCGGTCTTCTCGGCATCGGTGGCCAGCGAGATGGTGCCCACGCCGCCGGGTTCGACGGCAGAGCCCTCACGTCGCGAGCGCACGAGCCGCCTGCGCAGGAAATCCGCGGAGGCAGCCAGTATGAGCACCGCACCGATGACGATGTTCTTGAAGTCCTCGCTGATACCGCTGATGTCGAGGCCGTTACGCAACACCGCGATGAGCAGCACACCCCACAGGGTGCGCACGATCGAGCCGCGCCCGCCGGTGAGACTGGTCCCACCGACGACGACCGCCGCGATGGCTTCCAGCGCCAACGTGGCGTTGGCGTTGGGCTGGCCGGACTGGACGCGAATCAGCAGTGCCATACCGGCCAGCGCGGCGGTGAGCCCGGAGATCAGGAACACCAGCATGGTGACGCGGGGAATCGAGATGCCCGACAGGCGAGCGGCTTCGCGGTTACCGCCGACGGCCAGTACCTGGTAGCCGAACACCGTCTGCCGCTGCAGCCACCACAGCACGAAGAACACCGCCGCGGTGATCCACACCAGCACGGGCAGCCCGGCCACCCGCAGGGTGGACAGCGAGCGGAATCCCTCGGGCAGACCGGTGACCACGCCACCGTTGGTCAGCGCCAGCGCGATCGCCGAACTGATGATCATCGTGCCGAGCGTGGCGATGAACGACGGCACTTCCAGGAACGTCACCACCGCACCGTTGACGAGGCCGAACACCAGACCCAGCAGCAGACATACGGCGATTCCCACCGCCGCAGATCCGGTGCTCACCATGACCGTCGCGCCCAGCACGCTGATCAGAGCCGAGGCAGCACCGGTCGACAGATCCAGTTGTCCCGCCATGATCACGAACGTCGCACCAAAGGCCACGATCGCAAGGATCGAAGCCTGCGTGAGGATGTTGGTGACGTTCATCCGCGACAGAAAGGCGTCGTTGGTGAACCCGAGATACAGCACCAGCAGGACGAGTACGGCGGGGACGAACGCCTTGTCGAAGAGCTCGCCGATCACTCGTGTCGGTCGCACATCCGGTGGCCCCTTGCGCTCGGTGCCGGCGGTGGATGTAGTCATGGGCGGGCTCCTTGGGCCGGCTGGGGATCCCCGACGACGAGCGCGGCCAGAGTGGGTTCGTCGAGGTCGTTGGCGGGTAGTACGTGGGCAAGGGCTCCGTGGCGGAAAACGGCGACCCTATCGGCGAGGGTGAGAACCTCCGCGATGTCGGTGGAGTACACCACCACCGCTTTGCCGCCCTCGGCGACGAAATCGCGCAGCAGCTCATGGATCTGGGCCCGGCCGCCGATGTCGACGCCCTGGGTGGGCTCCTCGATGGCCATGACCTTGGTGTCGGAGGCCAACAGCTTGGCGATCATCACCTTCTGTTGGTTACCGCCGGACAGGGTGGCAGCGGCGACGTCGAGGCCGGCCATCTTGATCCCTAACCTCGTTCGGTAGTCCTCGGCTCGGCGGTGCAGCATCCGCCGTGAAAGCCACGCCGACCTGCCGACCCGGTCGAACGAAGCCAACGATACGTTGAATGCGCAGGTCTGTTCGACGACGAGTCCGCGACCCTTGCGGTCCTCGGGGATCAGGCCGATACCCCATTTCTGGGCGTCACGGACGGAGCAGATGGTGGCGTGCTTTCCGGCCACCTCACACGTGCCCCTCAGCGGCACGTCGCCGCCCAGCATGGCCACCACGGTTGCCGCACCCGAGCCTAAAAGCCCAGTGACGGCCAGGATCTCACCCTCGTGGACGTCAAGGTCGACACCGGCCCGACCATCCACGATACGCAGGTCGCGCAGCCCTACCAGCACCTCCGGCTGGGCCGACGTCGACCGTCGGGGCCGCTGACGCCGTGGCCGCTCGCCGATCATCATCGTCGTCAGGTCGGTGGTCGACAGATCCGCTGCCAGCCGCTGATCTACCCTACGGCCGTCGCGCAGCACCGTCACCTGATCCGCGGTGGCGATCACCTCATCGAGGCGATGTGATACGAAGGCCAGGCCAAGGCCCTGCCCACGCAGCGTGCACATCAACTCCAGCACCTGGTCGGCGACCGACGGTTCCAGTGCCGCGGTGGGCTCGTCGAGGATCACGAACCGCGGCTCGCGCAGCATCGCCCGGGCGATCTCGACGAACTTGCGCTCGGCGGGTCCCAGCGAGCTCACCACCGCCCGCGGGTCGACGCGGACGCCGAGTCGTTCGAACAACTCCTCGACTCGAGTGCGCCATCGCCCATGGTCCACCGCACCAGCAGCTTTGGCTCTGCGAGGCGGCCGCGGAGTGCCGGCCAGCAGGTTGTGCTCGACCGACATGTGTGGGAAGAGGTTGTAATTCTGGTGCACCACGGCGATGCCGGCGGACTGAGCGGCTTGCGGCGACGCCCACGTCACCGGTTCGCCGTCCAGACGCAGGGTGCCACGGGTCGGCTTGACCGCACCTGTAAGAACCTTGATCAACGTCGACTTGCCGGAGCCGTTCTCGCCGATTAGCGCTTGGATCTGGCCACCGACCAAGTCGAAGTCCACATCGCGCAGCACCACCACACCGGAGTAGTCGTGGGTGGCGCCCGCCACCCCGAACCGGCCCGGGGTGGTCCCGATGTCGGGGAGCCTGGCCCCGTCCCCGTTGACCGGCGTCGCGATCCCCGTCATTCTCCCTCCGGCCCTTGACCATTGACGCATCCTGCCGCGGGTCCGGTTGCCGCACCGACCTTCTCGTACTTCCGAACTTCGTTGACGACCTCGAGGCACTGATCGCGGCTCCGGTTCAGCTGCGTTTTGGATACGGGGAACCCCTCGAAGGCCCGCTCGTAGGACAGCGACTCCCACCCGTACTCGTGGGGCAGGACGTTGGCAGCGGCGATCAGGGTTTGCAGCTCCGGCATGATCGCCCTGCCCTGCGCACAGATGACCGCGAGCCGCGAGCCGCGCGGCACGTCGGCGGAGCGGTCGACCGAGCCAATCCCCGGTATCGTCGAATTGCGCACCGAACCAATGCAATTCGGCTCCAGGGTGGTGTCGCCATCCACTACGGCGCCGCTTTCCAACAGCAGCCAGTGATCGGTCAACGGATGCCCTCCTTGATGGCAAACTCGGAAACGATTTCGGCGAACGACGGTGGGTCCTCGAAGTACGGCGCGTGCCCGCAGCCTGGCATCACCGCGAAGTGTGATCCGGGGAGCAACTCGTGGGCCTGTTCTCCCATCGGCAACGGCGTCCACCGGTCCTCGGCGCCCCACACGATCAGCACCGGCAGGTCGGGTCGCTCGCTGCGCAGGCGGGCGTCCTGGCGGTCGAGGTTGGCCTCGGAGTTGAGTGCGGTGGCCGCGGCCGAGAGGGCGAATGCGGCGCCGGCAGACGAGTTGATCATGGACTCCTCCCGCACCCACGCGTCGGTGACCATCTGCGGATCGGAGACCAGGAACCCGAGCTTGCTGCGCACGGCTTCCTGGCTGCCGTTGGAGACATTCTCCGGTGCCACCTTGTTCTCCTCGGGCAACTCGGAAATCCCCATGGTGCCGATAAGCACGACCGCCTTGACCAAATCGGGCCGGTCGCAGGCGATTCGGGCCGAGACATGCCCACCCAGCGAGGTGCCGGCGATCACCACGTCGGTCAACCCGAGCTCGTCCAGCACCGCGGCGACGAAGTCTGCGAACCCGCGCGGCCGGTAGTCGAGGCTTTCCGTCTTGTCTGCCAGACCATGGCCGGGGAAGTCGATCGCGTAAATGTGGAAGCCTGCCGCCACCAGTGCCGGAATGACCGGGATGAACCGGTCGGCACGCGACCCGACCCCGTGGAGGCAGATCAGCGGAGTCTCGCCGCCCTCGGACTCCACCACCCGCGTCCGGATACCCTTGGCGGTCAAAGGATAGGTGATCACCTGGTCGCGCCCGTGGTTGAATGGCAACGGGGCAGGCGTGGCGGCGCTCATCGAGTGGCCTTGGGCTGGGCCAGTGCCGCGAACTCGAAGCCCAGTCCTACTGCGCCCAGCGCCTTTCCGACGTTAGCGCATCCGACGCGCACCTGATCGCCGGGATCGGTGCCGTCAGTGCTCGACTGGCCCGCGACGGCCACCAGGCCGTCGGCCACCGAGACGCGCGAGTAGTCGTCGAAATTGGACAGACTGTCAGCACCGGGGATGTACTGGACCGACATGTTAAGTGGACTCCTTGACCTAAATGTCGTCGGTAAGCGGCGAGTTGTGGGTCAATGTCGGCGCCACATGGGCCACAGTGGAGCGCAGGTGTTTTCGGATCGCCGCCTCCATCGCGTCAGGGGCGCGGTCGCGAAGGGCGTTGAGCATCTCGGCGTGCTCGTGCACGGCCCCGTCAGCGGGGGACCGGCTGGACACCAGGATGCCGACGTAGAACCTGGCGCGGACCGCCAGCGAGCCGATCAAATTCAGCAGATCCTTGTTCGGACAGGGCTCGTAGAGCCGGCGGTGGAACTCCTGGTTGAGCCGCGCCCACACCGCGGGATCGGTGACACCGGCCATCTCGTCGTTGAGCGCCTCCATCTCCTCGACGTGCGCCGCGTCCCCGAAGTCGACCGCCCGGCGGGCCGCCAGCACCTCAAGCTGTTCGCGGATCTCGTAGAGATCGAGCAGCTGCTGGACGGTGGGCTTGGAGACGATGGCCCCGCGGCGCGGATCGATCGTGACCAGTCCTTCGCTAGCCAACGCGTGCAACGCCTCCCGTAGCGGGGTGCGGCTGACGTTGAGCCGTGACGCCAGCTCATCCTGGCGCAGCGGTACGTCCATTGGCACACCGCCGCCGATGATCAAGTCGCGCAACGATTCCTTGACCGCATCTCGCACGGTGCTCCGCGTGATGGGGGCGATGGCCATGCTCTCGCCCCGGCCCCCCGTATGGGAAGTCATGCTGCCGCTCCGTCCGCGATGGCGTTGGTCAGTGTCCCCAACCCGGAGATCGAAATCTCGACGACGTCGCCGGCACGCAGGAAGCGCGGCGGCTTGAAGCCGATGCCCACGCCCAGCGGGGTGCCGGTGGCGATGATGTCACCGGGCAGAAGTGTGATCCCGCCGCTGATGGTGGCGATCAGCTCCTCGATGCTGAAGATGAGGTCGGTGGTCTTCGCGCTTTGCCTCAGCTCGCCGTTTACCCGCGACTCGACGAGCAGGTCGCGGTGGTCGACCTCGTCGGCGGTCACCGCGAACGGACCCATCGGGCAAGTCCCATCCAACGACTTGCCGAGGAACCACTGCCGGTGGCTGTGCTGGAGGTCCCGGGCGGTCACGTCGTTGACGATGGTGTAGCCCCACACATGCGACATCGCCGCGGCCGCGGGGATTTTCGCGCCGCCTGGACCGATGATCACTGCAAGCTCGGCCTCGTAATCCAGCCTCTGGGTCAGGTTGTGGTGGGACGGGATCTCCATCTCGTGTCCGATCACCGTCGACGGCGCTTTGGTGAAGATGACCGGACGGTCCGGAATCCCGCCGCCGGCAGCGGCATTGAAGCCCGACGCGTCGAACTCGATCGAGTGCTCGGCGTAGTTCTGACCGACGCAGAAGATGTTGCGGCGCGGCGTAGGGATCGGCGCCGTAAGGGTTACCTCGGTGAGCGGCTGGCCGGCCTTCTCCACCACGGTGGGCTCGGTGGCGCCGCTGGCAATGTACTCCAGTAGGCCGATCGACTGTCCCGCCCAGTCCACTGCGTCCCCGCCACGTAGCGGAAATACATAGTCGCCGCGGATGACTCCGGCGGTGACAGCGGTGCGCTGCGGACTCGTATATGACACGAACTTCAACTTGAGCCTCCTGCGGCTTGATCGCTGAGGGAACACATCAGGACACCAGCGCACCCGTCCGGGCACCCGCGGGTACGGTGCGGGCGCCCCTGTTCAGTCCGGTCTGGAACAGATTCGTTCCCGAGACTGAGCGCAGCACCCGCGCCCTGATCCAGTCCGCCCGCTCCGGGACCTTGGAGACCGCGAAACCGTAGAGATACGACCACCATTGGACATGATTGGCCAATGGTCGGCAGTCCCGCTCCCACTGCCGCAGGGCCCGAGGGATGTCGGAGTCCTTTTCCAGCGCCATCGCCAGGCCCATCGCGTTGATGAAGGCGGTGTTTGCGGCCTGCCCCAGGTTGGGCGGCATCGCGTGGGCGGCGTCACCGATGATCGCGGCATGTCCCTTCGACCACTGCCGGCAGCGGACATTGACCAGCCGGTCCCAGCGACTGGCCTCGGCGAACCGTTCGACCAGCGGGGCGGCGACCGGAAAGGCACCGGCCCACAGTTCTCGGTCCACGGGCATCACGCTGGCACGCTCGTCGGATACCGGCGCGCTGAGAAAGATGTAGTCTTGGCCGTCGGTACACGGGTTGTACAGCAGTCGCCGATGCCCGCCCCAGTATTCGATGATCGTGTCTTCGGGATCGTCGTCGTTGCGGTCGATCATCATGCGGATCCCGGCCTCAACGCCGTAGTCCATCCATGACGTCGCCGAGATTGACTCGCGCAGGCGAGAATACGCGCCGTCGGCGGCTACCACCAGATCGGCCTTGCGGCGTTCTCCGTCGGCCATCTCCAGCTCGCCCGAGGCACTCAACCCGACCGCTGTCGACGACGTCTTGATGTCGACGCCGAAGGCCCGGGCTTGCGTGATCAACGCCTCGTAAAGATCCGCGCGCGGAGGGAGGAGCAAGCGATCCGACGGTGTGGTGCGGCGCGACATCAGGGGCCGCCCGTGCGCGTCGGCGATGCGCCACTCGGCGATCGTGCGAGCACGGGCCGTGGCCTGGTCGAACGCGCCGATGGTCTCCAGGGCCCGCAGGCCGCTCTCCCAGATCCAGATTCCGGCGCCGAACATTCGCAGCTCGTCGTTGCGCTCGTGCAAGGTCACCGACCATCCGAGTTGTGCCAACCGGCTCGCCAACAACAGGCCGGACAGGCCAGCGCCGGCGATCTCAACAGTTCTTGGCATGTCGCTCCTTGCCGTTCGAGTCACATTCGGGCTCGGTTGCGGATCCCGGATACAGGGTCCCGTACCCACGCCGTCTTCGCATGGCGAAATGAAAAATTTCCTTATGCAACTTCTTCGGCCGACGTTGTCTCGGCGATGAGCAACACCGTCTATGTCAGCCAGCCGGCTCGCGGTGGGCACTTCGCCCCGTTCAAGCAACCCCAGCTCTACTCAGCCGAGCTACGCCGCTCCTTCCGGCCCTACCGATGCAGCCCGAACTGACGCGGTCGACGCCGGGTCTGGCGACGCGTTCGAACGGCACGTCGAGTTCGATGATGGCCGTGGCGACCGAGGGTGGGCGCGGCCGCACCTTCGCACTGCGCCAGCTCAAGTCCCTGGCCGAGCAGAACGGCTACAGCGTCGGCGAGCGCCGGGTGTATTACGCCGAGAGTGCGTGAGTACTCGGCCCCGGAATACTCCGGCACCGGTGCCCGTTACATGATTCGACGGTGCCGGGCATGCCCCGGGCCCCAAACAAGAAAGTCGCTTCGAGCGACCACTCGCCGAGAGGCGCAGGCGGCACCGTCCCTCCTACCTGGTTTCTCTTCACCAGGTATCGACGAACCGGCTCCCGCTGGGAGCCGGTTTTTTCGTGCCCGTGTCCGCCGCGGCGAACGTGGCCGCGATCACCGACCGGGTGTCGGCCGGGTCGATCACGTCGTCGATCTCGAACAGCATCGCCGCATTCAGTGCCATGGCGTTGTCCTGCGCAGCCGCGGTCGCGACCCGGACCAGTTCCTCGCGCTCCCGTTCGTCGGCGATCGCGTCGAGTTCTTTGCGCATGCCCAGCCGGACCGCACCCTCCAGGCCCATCGGGCCCAGATGTGCGCCCGGCCACGCCACGGTCAGCACCGGCTCGTGCAGGCTGCCGCCGGCCATCGCCTGCGCGCCCAGCCCGTAGCCGCGGCGCAGGATCACCGCGACCATCGGGACCCGAAGCGCCGCGCCTACCACCAACATCCGGGACGCTCGCCGCACCAGCGACTCCGCCTCGGCGGCCGGGCCCACCATGTATCCGGGGCAGTCGATCAACGACAGCACGGGTAGCCCGAACCCGTCGCACAGCTGCAGGAACCGCGCCGCCTTGTCCGAGGCGGCCGCGGTGATCGCGCCTGCGGTGAAGCGGGTGTCGTTGGCGATCACCCCGACCGGCCGGCCCTCGATGCGGCCCAGCGCGGTCACCATCTCGCGGGCGAACCGCGGCCGCAGGAACGTCACCGAACCCTCGTCGGCGATCGTCTCGATGACCGGGGCGACGTCGTAGGCGCGGCGCGCGCGTTCGGGCACCGCGGTGCGCAGCACGGTCTGGTCGGGGGCGGTCCACGAGTCCACCGGGCCCTGGAAGTAGCCCAGCAGTTTCTTGGCCACCGCGACGGCGGCGGCTTCGTCGTCGACCACGAGGTCGACGTTGCCGTTGGGTTCCTGCATCGTCATCGGCCCGACGTCGTCGGGGGGCACCAGGCCGAGACCGCCGCCGGCGATAATCGCCGGCCCACCCATGCCCAGCGACGCGCCGCGGGTGGCGACGATCAGCTCGGAAGCCCCTGCGATGACGGCGTTTCCGGCGAAGCAGCGGCCGTTGACGATCGCGATGCGCGGCACGACGCCGGACAGTCCGGCCCACAGCGCGAACGCGCGGGTGTCCAGCGCGGAGACCACGGGATAGTCGGTGTCGCCGGGCCGGCCGCCCCCACCCTCGGCGAAGAACACCGTCGGCAGCTGCATCCGTTCGATCAACTCGAAGAGCCGGTCCTTCTTACGGTGCCCGAGCGCGCCCTGGGTGCCGGCGAGCACCGTGTAGTCGTAGGACAGCACCGCACAGGGACTCCCGTTGATCCGCGCGGTACCGGCGACCAGTCCGTCGGCGGGGGTGCGGGCGATCAGGTCCTCGACGTCGCGGCGCATCCGCTGCGGCGCGATGGCGAATCTCCCGTATTCCACGAACGATCCGGGGTCGACGAGCTCGGCGACGTTCTCGCGGGCGGTCCGGCTGCCTGAGGCGTGCCGCCGCGCCACGGCGTCGGGACGCGCGGCGTCCTCGGTCAGCGCGCGGCGGCGCTGCAGCTCCGCCAGATCGTCGCGGATCGGGTCGGAGTCAGCCATCGAGTTCGGCGATGGCCGCGGCGATCTCGGCGAGCAGCGCGTCGACCTGGTCCTCGTCGAAGCCCCGCTTGCCGAACGGCGGCTTGTTGAAGCGCACGTGGCGCACGTCCTCGGCGGTCAGGTGACCGCGGCCGTCGAGCCGGCGCGCGCACAGCGCCAGGAAATCGGTGACCGCCTTCTCGTTGTATCCGCGCTTCGGCCACGGCGGCTTCTCGAAGGTGACGTTGCGGAGATGGTCGGCCGTGACGGCGCCGTCGGTCATGGCGCCACAGTAATGGCCGAGTTATCCACAGGGGGCCGAAGTGGCCCTGTGGATTGTCGGGCGCCGGACATAGCGTGCGGTCATGACGAACTGGATCAACACGGTCAGCCGCGATCACGTCGAACGCGGTGTTCGCGGTCGCTTCGCCCAGGCCAATCACGGCAAGCCGCACATGCTGCGCAAGATGGAGCGAGGTGACTGGCTCGTCTTCTACTCCCCCAAGACCACCTATCCCGACGGGGAGCCGCTGCAGGCGTTCACCGCGATCGGTCAGATCGCCGACGACGAGCCCTACCAGGCGGAGATATCGCCGGACTTCCAACCGTGGCGGCGCAACGTGGACTTTCTGGACTGCACCGAGACGCCGATCCGGCCGCTGCTCGACGACCTGAATTTCATCGAGGACAAGGCCCGCTGGGGTTACAAGTTCCGCTTCGGCGTGTTCCGGATCGACGATCACGACCTCGAGGTGATCCGTGCCGCGATGGCTGCGCCAGCAGTCACGGGACCAGCATGAGCGAAGAACACCCGCGGTGTCCTGTGGACATACGCACAGCCGCGTTGACCTGTATGCCTACCGGGCGCACAATCGTTCCATGGCTACCAAGACAGAACGATTTGCCGTGCGTCTGACCGCAGAGCAAGACGCGCTGATCCGTCGTGCTGCCGAGGTAGAGGGGACAGACCTGACCAATTTCACCGTGACTGCAACCCTGGCTCGTGCCCGGGAAGTGCTTGCCGACCGCCGGTTGTTCATGCTGGACGAATCAGCCTGGTCGAAGTTCCTGTCCGTGTTGGACCGTCCGGTGTCCCCTAAGCCTCGGTTGGCGAAGTTGTTCGCGGAGCCCTCGATCTTCGACGAGTGAGCGGTTACAGCGCCCCGCGGCCCATCAGCGGAGCGGACGAAGTCGACCACTTCGACAGCGGTGAGCCCAGCCTGGACGCGTACTTGAAAGGCCGCGCGTCAGCCAACCACATCGAGGGGGCGCCACGATGTTTCGTGACCTGTCAAGAGGGGAGCGTGGTTGGGTATTACGCACTGGCGTCGGCCGCTGTAGACCGGCGCTACGCGCCGGGACGAGTGCGCCGCAACATGCCCGACCCCGTGCCCGTGATCCTGCTCTCGCGGTTGGCGGTTGACCGCAGGCATCAACGGAAAGGATTGGGCGCCCACCTACTGCGTGACGCGATCATCCGCGCGGTGGCGGCCGCTGAGATCGTCGGCGTGCGCGCTCTTCTCGTGCACGCCCTTCACGAGGACGCGCGGGCGTTCTACGCGCACTTCAACTTCGAGCCGTCACCGACAGACCCATTGCATCTACTGCTGTCCCTCAAAGATGCGCGCGCAGCCCTTGGCGCATCCGAGTGAATATCCCGACCTGTCCTCCGCTCGCGGTCACGGCGTGCGCGACAGCGCCTACTGTGGAGCGATGAGCAACACCGAACCCGCACCCGCTGAAGTCGACTGTGTGGCTTCGGGGTTCACCGGGGTGCTGCATCCGCGCGAGGTGCCCCTCGGTGGTCCGCGGGCGATCCGGGTCCGGCGCACCTTGCCCCAGCGTGAGCGTTCGCTGATCGGGGCGTGGTGTTTCGCCGACCACTACGGCCCGCACGACGTCCGCGGGGGCACCGGCATGGACGTCCCCCCGCACCCGCACACCGGTCTGCAGACGGTCAGCTGGCTGTTCAGCGGTGAGGTCGAGCACCGCGACAGCGCGGGTGTGCACGCGATGGTGCGCCCCGGTGAGCTGAACCTGATGACCGCCGGCGCGGGCATCTGCCACTCGGAGGTCACCACATCGTCGACCACGGTGCTGCACGGCGCGCAGCTGTGGGTCGCGTTGCCCGGGTCCGACCGCGACACCGACCGCGACTTCGCCCATTACGCCCCGGCACCCCGCACCGCCGGCGGGCTGACCACCCGCGTGTTCCTGGGCGAGCTCGACGGCGAACGCTCCCCGGTGCACACCTTCACGCCGCTGCTCGGCGCGCAGCTCGACCTCGAGCCCGGCGTCGAGGTCACCTTCGACATCGACGGCGACTTCGAGCACGGCGTGCTCGTCGACCAGGGAGACGTGGAGGCCTGCGGGTCGACGCTGGCCGTCGCCGACCTCGCGTTCCAGGGCACCGGACACCACCGGCTGCACCTCGCCAACCGCGGCGACAGCCCGGCGCGGTTACTGCTGCTCGGCGGCACACCGTTCACCGAGGAGCTGGTGATGTGGTGGAACTTCGTGGGCCGCAGCCACGACGACATCGTCAGATACCGCGAGCAGTGGCAGGACCACGACGCCCGCTTCGGTGCGGTCGACGGCTACCAGGGCGCGGTGACGCGGCTGCCCGCCCCGCCGCTGCCGAACGCGACCCTGCGTCCCCGGCCGCTCCCTGAGGTATAGAGGAGGTCATGACCACCGACAAGACCGGCGCGCCCACCAAGGTCACCGAGGAGTCCGACCGCTTCAGCATCGCCGTCGACGGCACCACGGCAGGCTTCACCGAGTTCGTCGACCACGGGGATCAGCGCATCTTCCCGCACACCGAGATCGACGACGAGTTCCGCGGACGCGGCCTGGCGTCGATCCTGGTGGGCGAGGCGCTGACGGCCACCCGCGCGGCGGGCAAGCGGGTCGTGCCGGTGTGCTCGATGGTCGCCGGCTACATCGACAAGCACCCCGAATTCCAAGACATCGCCGACCCCGTGACCGACGACATCGAACGCGTCCTGTCCGCGCACTGAGCGACTGCTACCGACGCCTGGCAGGTCGCCATACTGCGTGACGCTCCGCGGTGCCCTGACCCCTACGACACCTCCACCCCGGCCGTCGACTTACGCTCGATGCAGCGGAGTCGAGTTGTTCCAGCAATTCGTCGGATCGGATGTACGGCTCCAGGCTCCCCGCGGGTCCGTCGCCGATGACGACGATGAACAGCCGGCGATCGAAGAGGGACGCGGTTGATCGGGCGTTGCTGCATGATTCGGTTCGGGGTCTGCCAGCTACTCGATCCGCCGACCAGCGCGGCGTCCTGATCACTGGAGGCAGCCTGCCCGCCCGGGAGACACCACCAGGGTGGACACTATGATGTGGCCCTTTCTGCAACAGTGTTCAAAGTCGAACTTGGCGTCTCCGATGTCGATCACGGCTACTACGCCGATCACACGCTGACCGTGGCCCGTCATCCCAGTGAGACCGATGAGCGGATGGTGGTGCGGTTATTGGCGTTTGGGCTGCGCGCGCACCGGCTCAGCGACGTCGACGGTGAGTTGGCGTTCGGGCCGGGCCTGTCCACCCCTGGCGTACCGGACTTGCAGCTCGCGGACTACACGGGCCGGATCCTGGAGTGGATCAACGTCGGCCAACCCGATGAACGCGCCTTGGGGAAGGCTGCCAGCCGGGCCGACCAGGTGCTGCTGTTCCCGTTCGCCGCGGGCGTGGCCACCTGGTGGCGCACCGTGGGACCCAAAGTGGCGGGGCTGCCGAACCTGTCGGTGGTGCAGATACCGCACGCCCCGGTGCAGCAACTGGCACAGACTGTCGATCGACGGGTCTCGGCGCAGGTGATGGTGATGGAAGGTCAGGTGACGATGACCGTGGGCGGTGTCGACGTCACCTTCACGCCCGAGCCACTGAAGTGAACGTCTGATCCCTGCGGAGGGTCGATGAGCGAAAGCGACTTCGCCACATGGCAAACAGCCTCGGCCTATCCTCGAGGCACAGAACATCGTCCGGGAAGCACCGAGGTCCGGCTCTGGAGAACTGCCGGAACTCCCCGCGCGACCCAGATACGCGAGGTGCTGGATATCAACCTTCCATGGCGCCGAAGCGAATCAGGTCGGCGGCCTTCTCGCCGATCATGATCGTCGCGGCATTGGTGTTGACCGACACGACTCGAGGCATCACCGAGGCGTCCGCCACCCGTAGGCCGTCCAGACCGTGCACCCGCAGTTCGGGATCCACCACCGACTCCGAGCCGGCACCCATCGTGCAGGTGCCCACCGGGTGGAAATAGGTGACGGCGGCGGTGGGCAGGTAGGAGCGCAACGCTCTCGAGTCGGCCGCCTCGGGACCCGGCAGCACCTCGCGCGCACGCCAGGCGGCGAACGGCTCACTGGCCGCGATCTCGCGCGCCGCCCCGATGCCCTCGACCATCCGCCGCAGGTCGGACTCCACTCCGAGGTAGTTCGGATCGATGAGCGGCGGGGTCTGCGGATCGGGCCCTGCGAGCCGGATCGACCCGCGCGATTCGGGCACCATCACGGCGACTGCGAACGTGAAGCTGTTCGCGGGGGCGGACAGGTGCGGCGGGACTTCGGCACGTGGATGAACATCATCTGCATGTCGGGGCCGGCCAGCGACGGGTCGCTGCGCCACGCCATCGACGTCTCGGCGTAATTGGTCTGCCCGACCGGTGTTCATGCACACTCACGCTGTCAGCGTGGCCGCATCGCGCTCCGCTGCCCAGGCCGGACATCTCCTAGTACCAGCAGGACTACCGTCGACCCGCTCCCGCCCGGGACTTGCGGCGTCAGTCGTCGTCGGCCTCGGACGGCATCCGGAGCCGCAGGTGATGGCCTTCAGAGCACGCCGGGCATCCGGCACTCGCTCAACGCCCGCAGCGCCGCCTCCGACGGCGAGCCGGGATCGGCCCAGTAGACCACCATGATGAACTCGCTTCCGCGCAGGCCCAGTTGCTGGAAATGCAGATCGAGCGGCCCAACCCTCGGGTGGTCGATCAACAGGAGACCACGGCTGTGACGTCTGACGTCATAGGTGGCCCACAGCGTGCGGAAGTGTGCACTGTGCGCGCGCAGTTCCTCGATCAACGCGTCCACCTTGGGGTCCGGATGGTGGCCGGCGAAGTCACGAAGCCACCGGACCGCCCACGCCGTCAGACCGTCCCAGTTGCGGCAGAACTCCCGCATCCGCTCGTCGAGGAACAGGCTGCGGACCGGATTTCCGCCGACCGCGAAGCTCGCCGTCAACTCAGCAGCGCACCCGTTGGCCATCACCACGGTGGCGGAGCTGTCGTGGATGCTCGCCGGCGACACGTGCCAGCTGTCGATCAGAACTTGCAGGGCGGGGTTGATCGACCGCTCCACCCGATCCACTGGTTGCCGGGACCCGTTGTACGTCACCAGATTCCGCAGATACTCCACAGCATCGGGACCGAGTCGCAGGGCACGGGCTATCGCGCAGAGCACCTGGTCGGACGGCCGCTCTCGACCTTGTTCGATGCGGTGGTAGTAGTCGGCGCTGATGCCGGCCAGGCTCGCCACCTCTTCCCGACGCAGCCCTGCCACGCGGCGTCGACTGCCCGCCGGCAACCCGACATCGCTCGGCTGGAGCCTGGCCCGGTGTTGCCGGAGAAACTCCGCGAGCCGCGTGTTCCTATTGGACACCAGGCCAGAGTAGAACCGGCACTGGTCCCTTCACCAGAGGTGCACAGATCATCATGTGCAGGAAGCACTGTCGCAGCGCGCACTGAACTCTGGCCCCGACTTCTCGAACCGCTGTGTGCAGGTCGCATACAAAACGCCCACACAGTTCTCAATTGGACACCTTCTGACTAGCGCGTCGAGCTATTAAAGCCTTGTGCCCAGTTCCCGTGGCCGCGCACTCGACGGCTACTTCTGTGGCCTCCTGCCGTTGAGCCTCCCCTTGACCCCCGGGCATGAGGTGGCCGGCACGGTGGCTGCGCTGGGCTCAGGGGTGCCGGGCGCCGGCTGGCCGAAGGCGACCTCGTGTCCTCAATCCGAACTGGGGCGACGGCACGTGCCGCCAATGCCGCGAAGGCAACCAACAGCTCTGCGCCAACGGACAGTTGGTGGGCTTCGCCTGTGATGGAGGGTTCGCCGAATACGTCGTCGCACCCTATGACCATGTCATTCCCATCCCGGAAACCGGCGCCGCACCGGAGTTGCTCGCGCCGCTGACCGACGCGGGCCTCACGCCGTATCGGGGCATGAAGAAACTGCGTGATGCCGGCAAGCTCGGGCCCGGCCGGACCGTGGTCGTCACCGGAATCGGTGGTCTGGGCGCCTACGGGATCCAGTACGCCCAACTCTTGGGTGGGGGTGCGACCGTCATCGCTTTCGCCCGCAGTGACGACAAGTTGGCGATCGCCCGCGACAACGGCGCAGACCACACGGTCAACGTCGGCGGAAAGTCCGCCGAGGACGTTCAGAACCAACTGGAGGATCTCACGAACCGGCGGACAGTCGATGCCGTGCTGGACTGCGCGGGATCCCAGGAGTCCCTCGGTCTGGCCGTCGATCCTTGCGACCGAGGGCGCCCTCTCGCAGGTGGGCTTGATGGGCACGAAGGTGGAACTTCCGCTGTTTCCCTTCGTCAGCGGCGAGCGATCCTACTTCGGGTCCTTCTGGGGCAACTACAACGACCTGCAGGAGGTACTCACCCTCGCCGGCGAAGGGAAGATCAAACACAACGTGGTGACAACGAAATTCGACGACATCAATGACAGCCTCGACGCACTGGGACGCGGCGACATCGTCGGGCGCGCTGTCGTCATGTTCGACTGATCCCGACCGCTGACCCGCAGGACCCGGGCAACCTTGAGTCCCACCCGAAAACAACGCCGCTGCTTCAGATTACCGGGGCGCGGCGCCGGTTACCGACGCGTGTTGCGGCGTTACGGTCGCCAGTTGTCCAACCCGAACCTGACGAGGTCGGTCATCGCAGAGGAACCCGCGTATACGTCTCGCGTCGGGTCGAGTCCGTCCTTCTCGTACCCGCTCGTGACGCCGATGGCGTACGGATTGGTGCCCGCGAAGTACCAGAGGGGCCCGCCAGACCACCCGGACGAAACATGGTGCACCGTTTCGTACTCTCTACCCGGAGAGTCGTTGTCGATGTCGCGGATGCCGAGACTGAAGTTCACCGCAGGACGGCCCCCGTAAGAATCCGGATAGCCGGACGACGTGTAGCTGCGACTCTCGATATCGTCGTCCCCTGCGCTGCGCGTGCCCATCCACCCGAGCGCGTTGCCGAGTGGTTGATAGAGCCTGCACAGGGCGTAGTCGTAGCCGAACGGTGAGCCGCCCTGTGGCCGATAGCCGCGATATTCGGACACGTACGACCAACCGAATGGTGTCGGGTTCGAGTCACCGTCTCGATACGCAGGGATGAACTGCACCCACCAGTCCGCCTGGTCCCACGGCATGACGTGCCCAGCCGTCAGGACGAGGTTCGGTCCGACCAGGTACCCGGTCCCGCCTGCTGTCGGGGTGTACACCTTGCCGATCGTGCGCCACGGGTACGGGAAGCGTTCCGCCTCCGCCGCGAAGGCCTCCAGGAACATTCGATCCTCGGGCAGCCCCGTCTGCCGGCCGGCGAGCGGATACGGCGCCAGATCCGGGAGGTATCGCTGCTCCACCCACGGTGGGCGGTACCCCTCGGTGTGTAGGTCGTGGTCCGGCGCTGCCGCACGGGGGTCGAATTCGAGTTCGGTCCGCTCGAGTCCCGGAATGGTGGACCTGATCTGGCCGTCCGACTCGAGCACACGCCAATCACCGGTCGCGCCCGGGAGTTCACCGACCTGGAACGCTGTGTTGGGGGTGTAGTTCGCCCGGATGTAGATTCCGCTGTCCGGCTTGACCAGCGCGGCGATGTCGGGCGGCATCGTCTCCGTGGCCGGGATGGGGGCGGCCGCGCGCATCTCCTCCAGTGTCAGCCCGCGCGCCGGAGCGGTGGTCGGTGTCGTCATGGGTCCTCCTTGCGATGGACGCAGACGGTGTCTGCGCAGGAGAGCGCCACCATTGCGCAGTGCGCTCCGTCGGCCGAAAGTGTTTGTGCTTCCGGGATGTTGAGCGTAGGTCCGTCGGCGCGGGATCGGCTTGAGTAGTCGACTACTCGGTTTCTCGACGGCCCATCGCACTGCCACCTGCCCACCTGCCGGCAACCCGGCGATCACTGGCGTACCGCGCCACCCGCCCGCAGCCGTGAGACCCTTCGGCGTTCCGTGAGAACCTAAAGCCATGAGCAGCCGGGCTTTCTTCGTCGCCGAGGGTGACGCGTTCCGTCCGACGAACTGGGCCCGCGGTCCGTGGGGTCAGACCATCAGCGGCAACTACGTCGGCGGACTGCTGGGCCACGTCATCGAGCGCGATGCCGCCGTTGCCGACCTGCAGCCGGCCCGGCTGACCGTCGACCTGCTCCGCCCGGCCGGCCTCGCCGAGCCTGTGCGCGTCGAGACCACGGTGGTGCGAGAAGGCCGCCGCCTCAAGCTCGTCGACGCCGCGATGACGCAGTCGGGCACCCTCGTCGCCCGGGCGAACGTGCTGTTCCTGCGCCGCGGTGAGCAGCCGCTGGGCGACCGGTTCACCACCAGGGTCACCATGCCGCCGATGCCCCCGGAATCGGATCCGGTGCCCGACGACCGGCTCACGCAGGTGTGGAGCTACGGCAAGGACGGCGACGTGCCGAGCCCGGGCCTCGGCGCATGGGCTCACGCCGGACCGAAGTTCATCTGGACCCGCGAACTCGGTTCGCTGGTCGAGGGCGTCGCGCTGACGCCGTTCACCCGCGCGGCGCTGGCCGGGGACATGGCGAGCTCGCTGACTCACTTCGGTGCCGACGGGTTGCCGTTCATCAACGCCGACTACACGCTGGCGCTGAGCCGGCTGCCCGACGGGCCCTTCGTGGGGCTGGCCGCGCTGACCCACGACAGCGACGCCGGCGTCGCCACGGGCACCGCGGTGGTGGTCGACCGGATCGGGCCACTCGGCACGGCGACCGCCACCGCGCTCGCCAACCCCGGGTTCAACCCGCCGCGGTCGTTCAGCTGAGGTACTGGGCGGTGCTGCCGGAGATCGGCATGCCCTGCATGCCCAGCTTGCGGTGGTCCCAGCTCCGCATCCGCGACGGCACCACCCGCACGCAGATGCGGTTGTTCATCATCTGCTCGACAAACGGGCGCATCTCGTCGGTGTAGGGGCCGGTGTAACGCTCCCAGACGCTTTTACCCACGCGCAGAGACGTTTCTGGGTCGTCGAAGACCTCGGCCTGCCCGTCGATCGACACACCGCGCAGCGTGTCGTAGGAGAGCCCGTCCTCGATCATCACAGTGATGGTCGGATCCCGGCGCAGGTTGACGGCCTTCTGCGACTTGGCTTTCGTCTCGAACCAGATCTCCCCGTCGAGCACGGCGTACCACATCGCAACCAGGTGCGGCCTGCCGTTCGGCAGTACCGTCGCCATCGTCGCCGTGCGGCTGTGTTCGATGAACTCGGCGATCTCGTCGTCGTTCATCACGATCTTTGCGCGTTCGTTCTTGCCCACGCGTTGATACTGGCAGGCCGCCTTCCGCGCCGTCAGCCGGGTGGCTGTCCGCAGTGGACCCGCCTCGGGTGTTTCGAACACACTTGCGACGGGCACCCCGGAGGGCATGAGTGACAACACGACACAGGCACCCCAGGAGAACGCCGAGAAGGACACCTCGCAGTGGGTCACCGGTGACGAACCGATGACCGGACCGCAGCGCAGCTACCTTCAGACGCTCGCCCAGGAAGCAGGCACCGACGTCCCCGACGACCTGACGAAAGCGCAGGCCTCCGACCTCATCGAGGAACTGCAGCAGCGCACCGGCCGCGGCGACTGATGCCGGTCCCGCGAAATACCCACTACCAAAGCAGAATCAACCGGTAGCGATCCCCGGCACCGGCCTGCCCGATACCGCGAGCAGCAGATCGACGGTGCGCGCCCGCACCGTGTCTCCGCGCCCCGCCTCGAACGGCGAGTCCGTCGCGACGAGGCGTAGTCCCGCGGCCCGCTCCCGGCCGCCGCCCATCGCGACCGTCGTCTTGACCTGATAGGCCAGGGCCGCCGCCGCGGCGGAGACGTCGTAGCCGGCTGCGATCCCGAGCGGGCGCCGGATGTCCTCGCCGTGCACGATCGCCTCCACCAGCCGGGTGGGCCGCGGTGCCGGTGGGGTCCGGGTCAGCCCGGTCACGGACCGGAACGTCGCCAGGGTGTCCCGTGGATCCGGGCGGCGCTCACGGCCGATCCCGGCGGCGTTGTCGGCGTCGAAATCGAACCGCGCCGACAGCATCCGCCGCGCAAACGACAGCCGGGACGTCCTGGCGGCGTCGACGAGGTGGGCCACCACGTCGTGGACGTCCCAGCCCGGACACAGCGACGGCGTCGACCAGTCCTGCCGCGCGAGCGCGGCCAGATCCTCGGCGAGCCGGGCGCGTTCGGCGTGGACGAAGGACCACACCTCGGTCTTGGAGAGCCTCACGCGTGTGCAGACCCGGCGCCGGCGCGATTCTCATCGCGGCGGCGTCAGCGCACCAGGGTGGCCCCGCCGTCGAGACGGATCTGCTGGCCCGTCATGAAGCGCGACTCGTCGGCCAGCAGGTAGACCGCGGCGTACGCCGTCTCCCACACGCTGCCCCGCCCCATCTTCAGCTTCACCACCTGGCGGTAGACGTCGTCCACCTCGTCGGGCTGCAGGTCGAACAGCGACTGCGAATCATGGTTGCCCAGAACGGAGTTGATCGGACCCAGCATCAGGGTGTTGGCCCGGATCCCGGCGGCGGCGAACTGGGTGGCGGTCAGCTCGGTGATGTAGTTGAGCCCGCACTTGCCCAGCGCGTACGGCATGATGCCGATGTTGAGGCCGATCTCGTTCTTGACGCTGGCGATCGACGAGATGTTGACGATGCTGCCGTTGGTGTTCTCACCGTTCTTCTCCATGCACTGCGCGGCGAACAGGTTGCAGTGGTAGCAGCCGAGCATGTTGACGTTGATGCCGTAGTTGAAGTTCTCGGGCGTCATCGAGTTGGACTCGAGATCGAACGGCGGGTTGATCGCGACGCTGTAGACCATGCCGTCGACCCGGCCGCTGGTGTCCATGGCCACGTCGAAGATCCGTTCGCAATCCTGCTTCTCGGCGACGTCCGCCTCGACGGCGTACGCGCGGCCACCTTCGTCGGTGATCATGTCGACGGTCTCCTGCGCGGCGGGCAGGTTTCGGTCGACGACCACCACCTCGGCGCCGTGCCGGGCCGCCAGGATGGCGGTGGCCCGCCCGTTGCCCATGCCGGGCCCGGGCATCTGCCCGCCGCCGACGATGACGATGACCTTGCCTGACAGATCGAGCGCGGTGCGCCCTTTCACACCGAAATCGTGTTCCATAGCTCAACTTTCACGTGGGGGTTGGGGTTGTTCACCGGGTGAGGATGGCGTGTTCCGGACAGCTCGCGACGGCCTCTTCGACGGCAGGCACCAGGTCCGCGGGGACGTCGGTGACCGTCGCCTCCGCGTAGCCGCCGTCGGTCAGGGTGAAGACCTGCGGACACACCGCGGCGCACACGCCGTGACCGCGGCACAGGTCGTCGTCGACGGTCACCTTCACGAGGCGACCGCTTCCGTGGTGACGTGCAGGTCGGTCAGTCCGCGCAGGATGTAGGTCGGCACGTAGGTGTACCGGCGATCGTCGGCCGGTCCGTGCCTGTCCTCGTCGATGTCCACCGAGGTGGTGCGTTCGAGCAGCCGCTGCAGCAGCACCCGGCCTTCCGCGCGCGCCAGGGGTGCGCCGATGCAGCTGTGGATGCCGCGGCCGAAGCCGATCTGGCGCCGCGCGTTGGGCCGGTCGGGGTCGAAGACGTCCGGGTTCTCGAACTGGCGCGGGTCGCGGTTGGCGGCGCCGAAGTGCACCATCACCGTGGTTCCGGCCGGAATCTCCACGCCGCCGATCGTCGCCGGGGCGCGGCTCAACCGGAAGTCGCCCTTGATGGGGCTCTCGAACCGCAGCGCCTCCTCGATGAAGTTGGGGATCAGGTCCGGGGTCGCGCGCAGTCGCGCCTGCAGTGCGTGGTCCTCGGCCAACAGTTTGAGCGCCGAGGACAGCAACCTGACCGTGGTCTCCTGGCCGGCGGAGAACAGGTTGGCCGCCACCCGCACCACGTCGATGACCTCGGGAAGCGAGCCGTCGGGGAACCGGGCCTGCGCCATCTCGGTCATCACGTCCGCACGCGGCTGCCGGCGCCGGTCCTCGATGTAGTCGGAGAAGCGGCGGTACAGGTACTCCAGCGGCGAGTGCGCCATCACGGCATCGGTGGTGCTGCCCACCGTCACATCTCCGGTGAGTACCTGGGCGAGCTCGGCGTGGTCCTCCTCGGGCACGCCGAGCAGGTCGGCGACCACCAGTAGCGCGAACCGGTTCGCGACCGCGCCGATGAAGTCGCCGCCACCTGCGGCCAGGAACGGATCCAGCACGCGGTCGGCGAGGCGCCACATGAACGCCTCGTTCTCCTTGAGCCGCTTGGGGGTGATCAGCCGGCTCAACAGCGACCGGTGCGCGGTGTGGGTGGGCGGATCGAACGAGGGCAGCTGGTCGCTGAACGGCAGCTCGTCACGATGGGCGTCGATCAGCGCGCCGACCTCAGCCGCGTCCCGGCCCTCGAGGCTCACCGGGAATCCCGGGAAGGGGCCGGTGGTCGAATTGCACGACGAGAACGTGTCGGCGTCGCTGACCACGGCCAGCACCTCGTCGTAGCCGGTGACCACCACGACACCGTGCACCGGATCCCGCCACACCGGGCCGGCCTCGCGAATCCGGTCCAGCACCGGGTAGGGGTCGGCGACCAGCGCCTCGTCACGGAAGAAATCCAGCGTCACCAGATCAGGCTGCACGTATCACTCCTCAGGCCAATCTACTGACCAATCGTAAAGGGATTCCTGACCAATCGTACAGGAGCGGACTGACCATTCGTATGGGCGCAAGGAGGTCTCGGTCGGCTACCATCACGCTGTGAACGGCGCGACAGCGGGGAGGGCGACGTGACCGGCGGTACGCCAACGAGCAGCAAGGCGACCCGGCTTCGGCTGATGGAGGTCGCGATCGAGCTCTTCAAGCGGCACAGCGTCGCGGGTACGTCGCTGCAGATGATCTCCGACGAGCTCGGTCTGACGAAATCGGCGATCTACCACCATTTCCGGACCCGGGACGAGCTTCTCGACGCGATCCTGGAGCCGGTGCTGGCGGAGGTGGCGGCCATCGTCGAAGCGGCCGAGTCGCATCGCACGGCCCGGGCGCGGGCCGACCACATGCTGACCGGCTACGCCGCGCTCGCGGCGAGGAATCGCGACCTCATCTCAGTGCTCAGCGGGGACCCGCTCGTCCTCGAGCTGTTGAACGCCAAGGCCGAGTGGCGGTCGATCGTGGTGCGCCAGATGCGGCTGTTCTCCGACGTCGAACCGGGCGTCGGCGGTCAGGTCAAGGCCATGATCCTGCTGTCGGGGTTCGCCGGCGCCGCGCGCGCCGAGTACAGCCAGTTCGACGGCCCGCTCGACGAGGCCGCCTTCCGCGACCAGCTGATCGCCGCGGGTCGCCGCACGCTCGGGCTGCGCGCGCCGCGCCCCGCCGACTGACCGGCGGTTGAGCAGCAGCATCGGCATCGCGGTCGTGGATTCCAGCAGCCCCGCCTCCCTCGGCGTCGGTAGCACGGTCTCGATCCGCTCAGTCGCACAGTCGAACTCGACGCCACGGGCCCGGATATACGGGTGATGCGTTGGATGCGCTGCGCGGATAGCCGCGGCGAGACGCCGCCCTAGACCGAACTGCTGAAGCCGGCGATGCCGCTGCGTGCCGCGTCCTGCACGCCGGGCAGCGCCTGCACATCCGACATCACCGCCCGCAGCGACGTTCTCGCCGCGGCGTCGGCGACCCCGTGCAGCGCGTCGCGGCGCTGACCGTTGGCGTGGAACCGGTACTGGCTGCCCTCGTTCAGACTCAGCGCCGTCCTGGCGAACTCCGCAGGCGCCACGTCGATGAACTCTCCCGACGCCACCCCTTCGCCGATGATGCTGGTGAGCCTGGCCGACAGCTCGTCGTAGTCGTCCTGGAAGTCGCTGAAGACCTCCGGTTGCTTCTTGGCCGCCTGCTCCAGATCGTAGAAGTTCAGCGGCGCCGTGCACATCTGCACCACGTCCTGGTACAGCACGATGTAGAGCCGGACCGCCGCGGGCTCGTCCCGCTCGGACAGCACCCGCGCCGCCTCCAGCGACACCCGGTTCTGGTTCATGATCCCGCGCAGGATCTCGTCCTTCGAGCGGAACCAGTAATAGAGCGACGACTGGCCCAGCCCGGCTCGTTCGGCGATCGCGTCCATCCGGGTGGAGCCGAAGCCCTTCTGGGCGAAAAGCTCTGCCGCGGCCTTCAGGATGTCCCCGCGCGGGTCCTCGGCGACGACCCCGCTCCGGCGCGGTCGGCCACCCTGCGACGGCGCCTTGGTCATGCGGTCATGGTAGGCCATTGGCTCTCCCGGGATCGTTTATCGCTGTACGACATTCGGCAGGCGGTGGGCCCACCGGCTCGATGGGCCCACCGCCTGTCGTCGGTCAATCCTGGATGGCGAACAGCACGTCGTAGTCGGCCGGCTCCTCGTCGATGATCCCGTACTGGACCACCGCCGCGCCGTAGTCACGCAGCGCCTGGCCGTCGTCCTCGGTGGGGAACTTGGGGAAGTTCACCTGGTCGATGATGGCGGCGTCGATGCCCATCTCGGCGACGGCGACCTCACCGACCCGGGCCGGGTTCTCCTCGGCGAACGTGTTGACCTCGATCATCGCGTCGCGGAAGGACTTCACCACGTCGGGGTTGGACTCGGCGTAGCTCTGCGACGTCGAGTAGTAGCCGCCCACCTCGTCCGGGAACGACTGGACGCCCGGGGCCACGATCTGCTTCCAACCCTTGTTCAGGCCCGGGGTGCGGTGCGGCTCCGACACCCAGATCGCGTCGACGTCACCGCGCGCGAGGGCCTCGCCCATGTCCGAGAACGGCAGCTGTGTCCACGTCAGGTTCTCGTGGCTGACGCCCAGGTTGTCGAAGGCGCGGCGGATGTGCACCTCGCCGATGTTCTGCAGCGTGTTCACCGCGATGTTGGCGCCCTCCAGATCCTTGGGTTCGTTGAACCCGCTGTCCGGCAGCACGAGCAGCCCGTGGTCGTCCTCCTCGGGCGTGCAGCACGGCGCCCACGCCGGCTGCACCAGCTTCAGGGGCAGCCCCTGGTCGATCGCCGCGAGCTGGCTCACGGTGTTCGAGTAGCCGAACTGGTTCTCACCGCTGAGCACCGACGGGATGACCGCGGCGCCGCCGTCGGCGAAGTTGACCGTCACGTCCAGGCCGTGCTTCTCGAAGATCCCCTCCTCGATGCCGACGAACAGCGGCGCGCTCAGGATCGCCGGGATGGTCCCGACGTTGACCTTGACCAGCCCACCTTCGGTGGTCGCGCTCTCGGTGCTCCCGCCCCCACCGCCGCAGGCCGTCAGCAGCGCCGCGGCCGAGGCGACCGCCCCCCACCGCGCGAGGTGTGAAAGTTTCTTGAACACAGACGTTCTCCGATCTGCTAGGGGTCAAAGGGTTGCGAGAGCCGCGTCGTTGCGGACCATCTCGCGGATACGGCTGAACACATGGGCGCGCAGATGCGCGAACTCGGGCAGGGATTTGGTCTCGATCTGATCCCGTCGATCCGGCAGGTCGATGTCGACGACCTCGGCGACACAGCTCGGCGACCGGGTCACGATCGCCACCCGGTTGCTCAGGTAGACCGACTCGTCGACGTCGTGGGTGACGAACAGGACGGTGGTGCCGGTCTCGTCGCGCACCCGCAGCAGCAGGTCCTCCAGATCGGCACGGGTCTGCGCGTCGACCGACGCGAACGGCTCGTCCATGATGAGCACCGCCGGGCGGTAGGCGATCGCCCGGGCGATCGCAACGCGCTGCTGCATACCGCCGGAGAGCTGGAACGGCTTCTTGTGCGCGGCGTCGGCCAGGCCGACCTCGGCCAGCGCCCGCTCGACCCGGGTGCGGCGCTCGACGGCGCTGATCCCCTTCTTCATCAGCGGGAGCTCCACGTTCTTCGCGACGGTGATCCACGGGAACAGCGAGCGGGCATAGTCCTGGAACACCACCGCGAAGTTGGTGGGCGGACCGTCGACGCGCTGGCCGTTGAACGTCACCGAGCCGCTGGTCGGTTGGTCCAGTCCGGCCACACACCGCAGCAGCGTGGTCTTTCCCGCACCGGACGGGCCGACGATGCTGAACAGTTCGCCTTCCTTCACGGTGAAGGACATGTCGGCGACAGCGGTGAATCCGCCGCCCTTTCCGGGGTAGGTCTTCTCGAGGCTTGAAACGACGAGCATCGGTCACTGCCTTTCACATTTCGGGCGGACGGGAGCGGGGAAACGTCCCCAGGTTTCAGCGGGTGTCGGAGCGCCGCGGGTCGCTCCACCGCAACAACCGGCGTTCGACCAACGAGTAGAGGAATGTCATGAGGAATCCGAGAATGCCCAGCACCAGGATCCCCGACCACATCGTCAGCAGCTGGAACGTCGCCTGCGCCTGGGTGATGACGAAGCCCAATCCCTTTTGCGCGCCGACCATCTCGCTGGTCACCATCAGGATCAGGCTGAGCGGGATGGCGATCCGCACCCCGACGAGCACCCTCGGCAGCACCGCGGGCAGCACCACGTAGACCTGGCGCTGCAGACCGGTGATGTTGAACGCTTTCGCCGACGCGATCATGGTTGCGTCCAGGCGGCGCGCACCGTCAGCGGTGCTGAGCAGCACCGGCCACACGCAGCCCAGCGCGATCAGGAAGATCTTCATCTCCGGGCTCACCCCGAACAGCATCATCGCGAACGGGATCAGCGCGGTGCTCGGAATCGCGCGGGCGAACTCCAGAGTTGGCGACACCATCCGCTCGACGATCGGGAGCTGGCCGATCACCAGCCCGACCGTGACCCCGAGGACGATCGCGATCGCCAGGCCCGCGCTCAGCGTGGTGAGACTGGCGCGAATGTTGGCCAGCCCCTCCGGCGTCGTCCAGTACTCGGCGGCCTCGGCGATGATCGCCGACAGCGCCGGGAAGTACGCGGTTCCGCTGTTGGCCGACAGCACGAACCACGCCGCCAGCGCGCCGATCGCGCCGATCACTCCCAGAACCGTGCGCCCGCGCCCGGTCGACAGTGCCGTCGATGCCGCGGTGAACGTGGTCATCGCGTGTCCCCCAGTCCCTGTGCCGACAACACCCTGTTCTCCAATCGGCGCATCAGCGCGTTCAGTGCGATGCCGGCCAGCCCGCTCAGCACGATGAAGGCGTACATGCGGGCCGGGTTTCCGGCCGACCGCGACATCGTGATCTCGTAGCCGATGCCGGGCATCTGGATGATGATCTCGGCGGTCACCACGAGGATCAGCGTCGTCGAGGTGGCCAGCCGGATCGCGGTCGTCAGGTACGGCAGCATGCTCGGCAACTGGATCCAGCGGATCTTCTGCCACGTCGTGAGGTGGTAGGAGCGAGCGGTCTCCAGGCCCACCGGGTGGGCGGCCCGCACACCGGCGATCGCCGGCACCAGCACCTGCCAGAACGCCGCGAACACCGCGAGGAACAGCGCGCTCTGCGATCCGGTGCCGATGGTCAGGACCACCAGCGGGATCAGCGCGACCGACGGCACCGGCCGGAGGAACTCGATCGCCGGCCGCAGCAGGGCTTCCAGCGGAGCGAGCAGCCCGAGCGTGATCCCCGCAGCGGTGCCGAGCACCACCGCGATGCACAGCGCCAGCAGCCAGGTACTCATGGTCTGCCACAGCGCCGAGGCCAGCGCTGTCCCGGTCAGTTCGGTGATGAACGCCGCCGCGATCTGGCTCGCGGGCGGAAAGTAACTGGCGGGCAGCACATCCGTGCGTGTCAGGAACTCCTGCAGGCCGATCAGGCCGACCAGGAACGCCACCGTCAGCACACGGCCGTCGAGCGCGAAGGAGGGGAGGCGGCGGGGCCGCGGAAGCGACATCGCGGTGACTGCGGTCATGATTCGAACTCCAGGTACCGGTTGATCTGCAGGTTGCCCTGGCCGGATCGGTATTCCTTGCGGGTGCGCTCGTAGTCGAAGTGCAGTCGCGAGTAGTCGACCATCTTGTTGGCGACCGGAATCCGCTCCTGCTCGAACACCTGCAGCGCCGCGCGGACGTCGTCGTGCTCGCTGAGGCGCTGCGCCAGGGTCTGCCCGTCGATCAGCGCCTGGTTCGCGCCCTGGGCCATCCCCGGATACATCGGGTGCGCTGAATCGCCGATCAGCGTGACTCGGCCGTCCACCCACTGCGACAGATGGTCGCGGTAGTGCCCGATCTCGCGGCCGATGATGGACTCCGGTTCGGTGCACGCGATGATCCGCGGGACGGGCGTCTCGGACCACGTGTCGTAGACGGCCCGGAACTCGTCGAAGGTGGAGAGCCCGCCGAGGGAGCCGTACCAGTAGGCGTGCGTGGCGTCGATCGGGATCCAGCCGAAGTGGCCTTCCGCGCCGTACACGTCGGCCTGCACGTTGGCCGGGACCCCGGCCTCGGCGGTCGGGAACACACCGCGCCAGCGGACGATTCCCTCTTCGGTGAACCGGGGGACGGCACCGAGCATGGCGTTGCGGATCCGCGACCCGATGCCGTCGGCGCCGAGCAGCACATCGCCGTCGGCGCTGCGGCCGTCCTCGAAGTGCACTGTGACCGACCCGTCGGTCTGGGTGTAGCCCACTGCGGTGGTGTTGAACGCGATCTCGCCCGGCTCCAGCGCTTCGGCGAGCATCGCGTTCAGCCGGCGCCTGCGCGCCCCCGTCACCGGCGCGCCCAGCTCCTGCGGCCAGTGGCTCACGTCGATGTCGGAGGTCAGAGTGCCGTCGCTGTCGAGGGCCCACCACCGGTCCATGGCGGCCGCGAACGAGCGGAACTGCCCGCCCAGCCCGAGGCCGTCGATGACCCGCACGCCGTTCGGCCAGATGTTGAGTCCCACACCGGCAGTGCGGAGTTCGCTGTCGCTCTCGAAGATCTGGACCTGCCAGCCCTTCTGCTTCAGGTGCAGGGCGGACGAGAGCCCGGCCACACCGCCGCCACAGATCAATGCTGTTGGCACGACTACTGTTCCTTCCGATAGGTCTTGTGGCTGGCCGATCCCGCGTCGTCGCGGTCTACCGGTCGTCCGGGGACGATCCGCTCAGTCGCTCGAGCGCCTTGATCAGCGCGCTGTGATCGAGCCCGCCGTCTCCGGCCGAGCGCAGCGCCTGCACGAGCTGGGTGATGACGCCGGTCAGCGGCACCGCGATCTGTGCCCGTTCGGCCGCGGCCAGCGCGATCTTGAGGTCCTTGTGGTGCAGGTCCAGCCGGAAGCCCGGCGTGAAGTCGCGGGCCAGCATCTTCGGCGCCTTCACCTCGAGCACCTTGCTGGCCGCCAGACCGCCGCCGAGCACCGCCAGCGCGGCGTCGATGTCGACTCCGGTGCGCTGCAACAGCGTCACCGCCTCGCCCACCAGAGCGAGGTTGCCCGCCACCAGCATCTGGTTGGCCGCCTTGACGAGCTGCCCCGAGCCTGCGGGACCGACGTGCATCATCGTGGCCGCCACCGCGGTCAGCACCTCGCCGGCCCGCCGCACCGCGTCCTCGTCGCCGCCCATCATCACCGCGAGCGTGCCGGCCTTGGCGCCGACGTCCCCGCCGCTGACCGGGGCGTCCACGAACGCGATGCCGTGCTCGGCCAGCCGTGCGGCGATCGCCACCGCGGCGTCCGGTGAGATTGTGCTGCAATCGATCACCAGTGAGCCCGGGCGCAGCGTGGAGACCACGCCGGCGTCACCGAAGAGCACCTCCTCGACCTCCGGCGAGTCGGGCAGCATCGTGACGACGACGTCCGCCTTCTCCCCGACGTGCGCGGGGCTGGTACCGGCCACCGCGCCGCGAGCCTCGAGCGCCTCGACCTTCGCGCGGGAACGGTTGAAGACCACCACGTCGTGGCCGGCGTCGACGAGATGGCCCGCCATCGGCTCGCCCATCACGCCGAGCCCGATGAATCCGATGTTCATGCTCATTCTCCTCAGTACCCGAGAGCCAGGTCGACGACATTGCGGAACTCACGGCCCTCGACGAGCCGCTGCAGGTTGTCCACGAACACGTCCACCTGACGGTCGCCGAGCAACTGCGAGGCGTGCGAATCGTGCGGGAACACCATGGCGCCCGGCGCTTTCCACAGCGGATCGTCGGCGGGCAGCGGTTCGTTCACGTGGCAGTCGATCAGCGCCCCGGACAGATGCCCGCGCTCCAGCGCGTCGGTGAGCGCCTCGGCGTCATGGATCGCGCCGCGGGCGACGTTGGCGACCCATCCGCCGGGCTTGAGCGCCGCCAGTGCCTTCGCATCGATCAGTCCGCGGGTGGCCGGGGTCAGCGGCGCGGCGATCACCAGGTAGTCGGATTCGGCCAGCACGTCGTGCAACTGCTCGGTGGCGACCGTGGTGTCGAAGCCCTCGACCGGTTTGCCACTGCGGTTGACCCCGATCGTCCGGATGCCCAGCACCCCTGCGATCGTCGCCGTCCGCGCACCGATGTTGCCGGTGCCCAGCACCGTCATGGTGGACCCTGCCAGTTCGCGTGCCGGCAGTTCCCTCCACTCCCGCGCCGCCTGGTTGTCCCAGCGTTCCCGCAGCATCTTCGCCTGTGCCAGGATGCCGGCGATCACGGTCTCGGCGATGGCGTTGGCCGCCACGCCGGAGGCGTTGGCCAGCACCACGCCCTCGGGCATGATTCCCACCAGGTGCTCGGCGCCCGCGCTCATCGACTGCAGCAGTTTGAGGTCCGGGTTGAACAGCTGCTCGAGGCCGGGCATCTTCAGGATGCCCTGCTCGATCTCGATCTCCTTCTTGGAGCCGCTGGTCTCGACCATGATCGCGTGCGGCGGGCGCTGCGGCGCCTTCCCGGCGTTGAGCTCCGACACCGGGATGTGTTCCAGCCACACGTCTTCGGCGACTGCGGTGATCCGGTCCTTCTGTTCCTGGGTCAGCCAGATTCCCTCGTCGGGATTCTCGGGGTTCTGGACCGCCTTGGGCAGACCCGCGACTACGACGTTGAGTGACACTCGCCTGGTTCTCCTGCTCTGATTCGCTGTGTGCTTCGGTGTGAAATCTGTTGTGTCACGAGGTCTTGACCAGCTCGCGCAGGCAGGCGTCGACCTCGTCCTGTTCTTCGGTGCGGATCCCGGGCCGTCCCGCGATGTGCCCGAGCGGGGACACCAGCGGCCGCATCTCCCCGTCGGGAAGCCACGCCGCTTCGAGGGTGTTCTCGGCGACCGTGAAGTAGGTGTCGGTCACCGACGGCATCAGGACGGTGCGGGCGGTGATTCGGTTGAGCCGCTCGCCAACCTCGTCCAGACCACCGTCGGCGGCCCGCCACATTGTCAGTGAGGCCAGCAGATCTCCGGCGTGCATGCTCTGGTGGTCCTCACCCCATCGCGCGACCACGTCGGCGGGACTGGAGTAACCCAGCTGCCGGTACACCTCGTCGGCGAAGAACTGCTCGCAGTAGGCCCAGCCGGCATAGACCCGGCCGAACGCGTCGAGCCGTTCCCGCGCCGCCTGACCGTCTGCGCCCCCGGCGCCTGCGGTCAGCGCAGCGCTGACCGAGTCGAGGAACACCTGGTTGACCGGCGAGCAGCGCGCCGCCGAACAGAGCGCGTACACCGCGGACACCCGGTCGGGGTAGCGGGCCGCGAACTCCAGTGACTGCATGCCGCCCAAGGACCAGCCGGCGACCAGGCGCAGGTGCTGCACGCCGAGGCTGTCGAGGACGAGCTCGGCGGCGGCCACGCTGTCCCCGACGCGCACCTCGGGGAACGCGGTACCGCTCGTGTCCGCAAGCGTCGACGGTGACGTCGACACCCCGCCGCCGAAGTGGTCGACGACGACCACGAAGTGCTCGCCCGGGTCCAGCGGGCGACCCGGCCCGATCCACGGCTGGTAGCTGCGGTCGTCACCGGTGTAGTAGGTGAACAGCAGCACCGCGTTGTCCCCGGCGGCCGACAGCGACCCGTAGGTGCGGTAGCTGATCTGCGCGTCGGTCAGCACCGCGCCCGACTCCAGCGAGAACGTCGGCAGGGCAAGCTGATTCCTGGTCCCGCGCTCCGGGGTGGTCGTCATCTCACCTGCCTTCGTCGTCGGTGGGTCGGGGCGGTCGGGGTGGGCCGGCTCAGTAGAACTTCAGGTAGCGGTCCCGCTCCCAGTCGGTCACGGCGGTGGCGTAGGACGTCCACTCGGCCCGCTTGTAGTCGATGAAGGACTTCCAGAGCTTCTCGCCGCACACCTCCTTGGTGAACGGATCGGCCTCGAATGCGTCCACGGCCTCCTCGAGGGTCCGCGGAAGCAGTGCCACGCCGCGCTTCTGGTACTCAACGGGGTCGACCTCGTACAGGTTCTCGGTGTGGAAGTGCTCCAGCTCGAGCTTCTCGCGCACACCCTCCAGGCCCGCGGCGAGCAGCATCGCGGCCGCCAGATGCGGGTTGGCCGCGGAATCCACTGCGCGGCACTCGATCCGGCCGCCGCCGAGGGGGATACGCAACATGTTGGTGCGGTTGTTGTTGCCGCAGCTGGCGAAGATCGGCGCCCACGTCGAGCCGGACATGCTGGCCTGGCGCACCAGGCGCTTGTAGCTGTTCACCGTCGGCGCGATGACCGCGCAGATCGCCGCGGCGTGCTTCACGATCCCCGCCGCGAAGTGATAGCCGGTCTCGCTGAGGCCGGCGTTGCGCGGGTCGTCGGCGGATTCGAAGATGTTCGCACCGCTGTCCAGCCCGGCCATCGACATGTTGAAGTGCGCGCCCGATCCGGTGCGGTCGGCGAACGGCTTGGGCATGAACGAGACGTAGGCGCCGTGCTTGCGGGCGACCTCGTTGGCCATCATGCGGAAGAACACCACGCGGTCGGCCATCGACAGCCCGTCGGCGTAGGCGAAGTCGATCTCGAACTGGCCCTGGGCGTCCTCGTGGTCGAACGAGTAGACGTCCCAGCCGAGTTCGTTCATGTACTCGACCAGCTCGTCGAGCCAGCCCAGGTTGTCCAGCAGGGTGGGGACCGCGTAGCAGGGCTTTTCCAGCGTGTCGCGCTCACTCAGGCTGCTCGGGCCGCTCGGTCCGTCCTCGAGGACGAAGAACTCGGTCTCGACGCCGAGATTGAACTGGTAGCCCATCTCCTCGGCGGCCTTCATCTGGCGCCCCAGGGTGTTACGGGTGGACGCCTCGAACGGCTCGCCGCCGACATAGAGGTCGGACAGGAAGAGTGCGACGTCCTTGCGCCACGGCAGTACGAAGCCCCGGTCCAGGTCGGGGTGCGCGGAGAGTTCCTCGTCGCTGACGTCCTGCGGCAGGCCGTCCAGTGCCGCGCCCGTGAACAGCTCCGAGCCCTGCGACATCTGCAGGAAGTGGTCGATCGGCACCATCTTGCCCTTGATGTTGCCGTGCAGGTCCGTGTAGGCGGCGATGCTGAAGCGCACGCCGTCGTCCTTCAACTGCTTGGCCAGCACCTCGGCCTCAGCTGCATCATGCGTCATCGTCGGAACCCCTCATCGCTAGTTTCGATCACGTATCGAAACCGTAGGAACGCGTTATTTCCCATCCGTGGCGCTTGTGTTAAGACCGGATGTCGAAGAGCCGGGTGGCCGGTACATCTGCGGCGCCGGGCCGGGTGCGGTGTGAGAGTCCCTCGCCCCCAGCGCAATCCCTGCACCGTGGACGAAAGGCTCCACAGCGGGGTGCGTACAGGTGGTTGCGGCGGTTGAGTTCGAGTGCTGCGGGGAACCCGGATCTGGCGGCGACGACGCGGCGACAGCACAGACGGGGGAGCCCGGATGAAGGCCTTCATGGTCGACCACTACGGACAGGACGGCCTCGTGCTCGCGGACACCCCCGCCCCGAAGCCGGGGCCGTGCGATGTGCTCGTCGACGTCCGTGCGGCAAGCATCAATCCGCTCGACAAGATGGTCCGCAACGGCGAGTTCAAGCAACTCCTCAAGTACAAGCTGCCCTTCGTGCTCGGTCATGACCTCGCAGGGGTGGTCGTCGAGGTCGGGGCGGGCGTGCGCGGCTTCGCAGTCGGCGATGAGGTCTTCTCCCGGCCGCGAGACCTCCGAATCGGCACGTTCGCCGAGCTGATCGCCGTTGACCAAGACGACATCGCGCGCAAGCCCGCGCGGCTGAGCTTCGCCGAGGCCGCCGCGGTACCACTGGTTGCCCTCGCCGCCTGGCAGGTGCTCGTCGACACCGCACACGTCACACCCGGCGCCAAGGTCCTCATCCACGCCGGCGCAGGCGGACTCGGCTCGACAGTCATCCAAGTCGCCAAGCACCTCGGCGCGTTCGTCGCGACCACCGCCGGCCCCAAGGACCTCACCAAGGTCCGCGAACTCGGCGCAGACATCGCGATCGACTACACCACCCAGGACTTCACCGAAGAGATCTCCGGCTTCGACGTCGTCGTCGACTCCCTCGGCACGGCAAGCCTCAGAAGTCCCTCACCATCCTCAAGCCGGGAGGGCTGGCGATCAGCGTTGTCGGCCCACCCGATCCGAACTTCGCGCGCCAGCTGGCCAAACCGTACCTTGCACCGGTGATGTGGTTCATGAGCAGAAATATCCGAAACCTCGCCAAGAAACTCGGAGTTCGCTACTCGTTCCTGTTCATGCGCGCCGACGGCGCACAACTGGCACACCTCGCCGGACTCTACGAGCAAGGAACACTCAACCCGGTCCTGGATCGCACCTTCCCCTTCGACCAAACCCTCGAAGCGATGGCCTATGTCGAGCAGGGGCGGGCAAAAGGAAAGATCGTCACCACGCAATAGCCAACGTGGCGTGCTTTTGACGAATATCGGGAGCCTTGCCATTTCCGGTTCCGACGGACGGTCACTCCAGCACGGTCAGCACGTCGCCCTCCTCGACGGCGGCCATCGACAGCGTGCGGTAGCCGTACTCGTCGAACAACACCGTGATCCGGTCGGGCTCGCCGCCGAGCACCACGCCATGGCCCCATTCGCGGTGGCGCACAGCGCTGTTGGGCGGCACCGCCGACTCCCCCGTGGCGGAACGCGTTGCCGGCTCGTCGCAGCAGTCGCAGTTACCACACGGCTCGGTCAACGACTCCCCGAAGTAGGCGAGCAGATTACGTCGCCGGCAGTCCGTCGTCTCGGCGTATCCCCGCAGCATCTCGACCCGGGTCCGGTCCACCCGTTCGGCCGCCTCGGCGATGCCCACCGCGCGCCGCACGGCCGACTCGGTGTCGACCTCGGCGGCGGTGAAGCCGCGGCGTCCCGAGGTGATCGCCGCCGCCTGCTCCAGCAGGTTGACCGCCTGGGTCAACGCGCGGCCGCGTACGCCCAGTTCCTCACGCAACTGCTTGAGCCGCTTCGGCTTCGACGTCGACAACGCATCCAGGACCGCGCGCAGATGCCCTTCGTCCGGGGCGCCGGAGGCGAAGAAGCGCGCCAGGGAAAGGTCCTCGGCGCGGTAGGCCAGCCGGGCCACCGCGGGCTCGCCGTCCCGGCCGGCTCGTCCCACCTGCTGGTAGTAGCTGTCCAGCGAGTCCGGCACCGCGGCGTGCACGACGAACCGGACATTGGGCTTGTCGATGCCCATCCCGAACGCCGACGTCGCGACCACCACGTCGTACGTGTCGTCGCGGAAGCCCCGGTGCACCTCGTCCTTCTCCGCCGACCTCAGACCTGCGTGATACGCGGCGGCCCCGACACCCCGCTCCCGCAGCTGCGTCGCGTAGGCCTCGGCGTCCTTCGAGTCGCGGTGTACACCAGGCCCGGTCGGCCCAGCGTGGTCGCGGCCTCCAGCACGGCGTCGCGCTTGTGGCGGTCGTCGAGGTGGGTTTCGACCTCAAGGCGGATGTTGGGCCTGTCGAACCCCGTCGCCACCACCACCGGTTCCCGCAACCGGAGGTGTTCGACGATGTCGGCGCGGACGACCGGGGACGCCGTCGCCGTCAGCGCGACCACCGGCGGCCGGTCGGCACCGATGCGCTCGACGGCGTCGGCGATCCGCAGGTAGCCGGGACGGAAGTCGTGCCCCCACGCCGACACGCAGTGCGCCTCGTCGACGGCCACGAGGCGCACGCCGAGCTCCCGGACCCTGGCCAGCACGTCGTCGTTCAACAGTTGTTCGGGTGACACGAACAGGTAGGTGGCAGCGCCCTTGCGCAACGCCTCCCAGCTGTGCTCGTTCGCGCTGTCGCTCTGGCGGGAGTTCACGGCGGCTGCTTGGACGGCGCCGCCGGCGTTCAGGGCGTCGATCTGGTCCTGCTGCAAGGAGATCAGCGGCGACACGACGACCGTGGTCCCGTCCAGCAGCACGGCGGGCACCTGGTAGATCGCGGATTTACCCGCACCGGTCGGCATGACCGCGAGCACGTCGCGGCCGTCGAGCAGGGCCTGCATCGCGGCCCGCTGCTCGCTGCGCAGTTCTGGCCACCCAAAGAGCCGTTCGGCCACCTCGTCCAGTTGTCCACGTCGGGTCATCCGCAGCGCTGTACCCCGGCACCGTCGCCCCAATCAGTCGCCCCAATCAGAGGACCTGTCACTGTCGCAGATCCGACAGATCAGGACGCCCACCCACCCGAGTCACGGTCGCGCCGGCCGCCCTGGTTGCCATGTCACCGGCCGCGACCGCAGAGCCGCCCCGTCGCAGCACCGCGATCAGACCCGCCATGAATGCATCCCCCGCCCCGGTGCGATCGCGGACCGGCACGTCCGGGTACGGGAACAGACAATGCCCGTCCGCCCACGCGATGAGATCACCGACGCCGGGCACCGCGAGCGCAACCAGTGCCGGCCCCCCGGCGAGCAGGCGCGAGGCCAGCGCACGCGCCGCACCCACCGACGGCACGGGCTCACCGGCGAGCAGTTCGGCCTCGTGCGCGTCGGCACGAAGCACATCGACCGCTGACAGCAGATCCGCGACGGCGTCCGCGGCGACGGCTCCGTCGGCGACCACCAGCGCTCCCGCCCGCCGCGCTCGCCGGGCAGCTGCCAGCACGACCTCGACGGGTTGCTGAAGCTGGATCGAGAGCGTGTCGCAGTCGTCCAACGCCGCACCCGCGCGGTCGATGTCGTCGACGGTCAGCAGCGCCGACTCCGGAATGTCCTCGAACAGCCGCCGGTGAGGCGGCCCGCCGAGCAGGGTCACCAACAGTGCCGTGCGACCCCGCCGCGCCACATGCGTGACGTCGACACCGTCGGCGGCCGCCTGTGCGCACAGGGCCTGCCCGTCCTGGTCGCACCCCGCCACACCGACCAGGGAGACCGGCACCCCCAGCTGAGCCAGTCCGACGGCCTGATTGGCCCCCTTGCCGCCGAGCCGCTCCAGCCGCTCCAGCACCGGCTCCGATCCGCCCTCGGCCGGCCACTTCGCTGTGCGCAACACAAGGTCGCGCCCCATCTGCCCGATCACCACCACGCCCATGACCGTCGGCATGCCCGACCACACGCGAAGTACACGTGTCACGGGCTGCCTGCTGGGTATCCGGTCGCGCGTGCGGACGAAGGAACTGACCGTCCTGGACCCCCGGAGCGGCGAGGCCGTCACCCGGGTCAGCGTCTCCGGACCCGACGAGTGCGATGCGGCCGTCGCACGCGCCCACAGCGCGTTTCCGGCCTGGGCGCGCACTCCCGCGGCCGAGCGCGGCGCGGCGCTGCACGCGGCGGCCGATGCCGTCGCCGACGCCGCCGACGAACTCGCCCGCTGCAACGAACGCGAGACCGGAAAGCCCTACGACGATGCCCTCGGCGGTGTGCAGGCCGGCATCGGCACCCTTCGGCAGTACGCCGAACTCGGTCCCGTGCACCGCGGGCGCAGCCTGCACGGCTCCTGGGCGGCCACCGACCTGATGGTCCCCGAACCGCGCGGTGTCGTCGCGTTGCTCACCCCGTGGAATGATCCCGTCGCGGTCGCGGCCGGACTCGTCGGCGCGGCGCTCGCAACGGGAAACACCGTGGTGCACAAGCCCAGTGAACGCTGTCCGGGCACCGGACGACGGTTCGCCGAGCTGGTCGCCGGGTGCCTGCCCGCCGGGGTGCTTGAGACCGTCGACGGCGAGGCGAGCGTCGGCGCCCGGCTCACCGGCCATGCCGACGTAGACCTGGTGGCCCACGTCGGCAGCAGCGTCACCGGCCGCGTGATCGCCCGGGCGTGCGCAGACCGCGGCGCCAAGGCGCTGCTGGAGAACGGCGGCAACGACGCGCTGATCATCGACGCCGACGTGGCCCCCACCTGGGCCGCCCAGCAGGCCGCGCTCGGCTCCTTCGCCAACGCCGGGCAGATCTGCGTCGCCGTCGAGCGCATCTACGTCGTCGCTCCGCAGGCCCAGCCGTTCCTCAACGCCCTCATCGAGCAGGCCGGGCAGTGGGCGAACCGGCTCGGCCCGTTGGTCGATGACCGGCACCGCGAGCACGTGCACAGCCACGTCGCCGACGCGGTCCGGCGCGGTGCCCGGGCCCTGTCCGGCGGTCAGGTGCCGCCCGGACCCGGCGCGTTCTATCCACCGACCGTGCTGACCGACTGCACACCCGAGATGCTGGTCTTCCGCGAGGAGACCTTCGGTCCGGTCGCCGCGGTGCGGGTGGTGCCCGACTTCGACACGGCGGTGTCCGAAGCCGCCGACGACAGGTTCGGTCTGGCCGCCACCGTGCTGACCGCCGACATGGCGCGTGCGCAGGACGCCGCCCGCGCGCTACCCGTCGGAACGGTCAAGATCAACGCGGTGTTCGGCGGAGCCCCCGGCGGCAGTGCACAGCCGCGGCGCGCCAGTGGAAGCGGATTCGGCTACGGCCCCGAGCTGCTCGACGAGATGACCACGATGAAGGTCCTGCACTGGTCTCCGCCGGAAACCCCCTGAGCAACAACACCTCCAGAGGAAGGAAGATCCGAGATGCCGAAGACGACGAAATCCGGCAAGGCCAAAGAGGACGAGCTGCCGAGCACCCTGCAGCGCTCTGACGACAAGGCCAAGCGCACCTTCGCCAAGACGCACGACTCGGCCGCTGAGGAGTACGGCGAAGGCGAACGGGCCCACCGCGTCGCCTACAGCGCGCTCAAACACAGCTACGAGAAGGTCGGTGACCACTGGGAGGAGAAGGACCAGCGCGGCCCGTCGGACAGGCGTGCCGAAAGCGGCGGACCTCAGGCCCGGGGCGAATCCGCGGAGGGCGTCGACGCCAACGCATCCAAGAAGCACCTCGTGGAGGTGGCCCGCCGTCTCGACATCAGCGGCCGCTCGAAGATGACCAAGGACGAACTCGTCGACGCGATCAAGAAGGCGAATCGGCGGGAAAGCCGCAACAACTAAGCCTTTCCGTTGCGCTCGCGGTGCTTGCAGCCCGGCCAGCAGCACGGCCTGGCGCATGCCGTCGGTCAACTCCTCCTGAGTGCGGCGGATCCGCCGTTCACGGGTCTTCTGCTGCTTGGCGTCCTCGACCCAGCAGATGAACTCGTTGCGCGCCAGCGGCGTGATGTCCTTCCACGCGGCCAGCGCCGTCGCATCGCCGACCAGCGCTGTACGCAGATCGCTCGGAAGCTCGTGCACCACTCCGCCCGGCACCGCCTGCCCACCCACGCGCCCACATTAACTCCGCGAGCTCCGGCCGTCGATGTGCCACGATCGTTGCGACCCGGACACGGCGTCGAACACCGCGGTCATCGGGTCGCGGCGCTGATCGTCCTGCCGGCTGCCGCGACGTCCGCACTAGGAGGATGCTCACCCATGTCCCCGTCCGAGCAGAGCACGCCGCAGGGCAGCGGACCCAGCGTCCCGCCGCCGACCGACCAGCAGTCCCGCGCGCAGGTGGTGGACATCGCCAAAGAGGTTGTGCGCGCGGCGAATCTACGGGTGACGTATGCCAGCTTCCAGTGGGAGTGGTGCGACGACCAGGGCGAGCCGCCGTACCACGGCCGCGTCGACCTCGCCTTCGAGACACCCGTGGACCGCAGCGTCAGCCGGCAGATCGCGGAAGCCCTGGCCGGGCAGCCGGGCTGGGCGCCCGGTCCCCCGCCCGGCTCCCAGCCCGCCGGCGACGCCGTCCACAAGGGCGCGGTGATGGTGCTCGTCGGCCCCGGCCACTACCCCGACCGCGGCGCGGTCGAGATCTACGGCGAGTGCCGCAACACGAACGACCACCGCGATGACACCGAGCTGACCGACATCACCACCGAGATCCGCGGCTACTGAGCGCCGCGGATCAGCGCGGCACGTCGGGCGGGGTGATCGAGCGCACCGGAAGACCAAGGGTGCGAACGTGTTCGGCCACCCTGCCGAGGTTCGTCACCCACACGTCATCGTGGTCGAGCACGTAACGCATCAGCTCGCCCAGCTCCGCGGCCCGCGACGCCCGGCCCGTCAGGAACGGATGGTTGGTCAGCACCCAGCAGCCGCCGACCCGGCGCAGCGCGTCGAACTCCAGCTGCCACAACTCACGGGCCTTGCGGGGGCTCTCGATCAGCCCGCTGCCGGAGATGTCCGGCAGGAAGCAGTACTGCTCCCAGTCGTCGAGCGCCCACTGGATCGGGATCTCCACCAGCGACTGCTCCCCGCCCGGCGTGACGGCCAGCTCGTAGGGATGGTCGGCGTCCATCAGGCTGGAGTCGTACAGGAAGTCGCGTTCGGCCAGCAGGGCCGGGGTGCGCCAGGACAGGTCCCACATCGGCGCCCGGTAGCCGACCGGGCGCACGCCGGCGACCTCGGCCAGGGCGGCCAGGCCGCGGTCCAGCGCGTCGATCTCCTCCTCCAGCGTCAGCGCGGTGGGCTGCTCGTGCAGATACCCGTGGTGGGCGATCTCGTGGCCTGCGGCGACGATGCTGCGCACCGCCTCCGGGTACCGGTCGGCGGTGTGCCCGGGGACGAAGAACGTCGACGGAATCTGGTGCTGATCAAGCAGATCCAGGATCCGGGGGATGCCGACCAGCGGGCCGTAGGCCTGGTGGCTCATCACGCTCATCCGCGCCCCGACGCTCTCGTTGCCCCACAGGATCGCCGACTCGGCGTCGACGTCGAAGGTGAACGCGGCCGCGGCGACCTTGCCGGCCGGCCAGAGAAAGCGCTCCATCAACCGACCATAAGGCTGATCAACTCGTAGGCAAGGTTCGCGCTGGCCACCGCGGTGACCTCCGCGTGGTCGTAGGACGGCGCCACCTCGACGACGTCGGCGCCGACGATGTTCAGAGCGCGCATCGCGCGCAGCACCGCGACCAGTTCGCGGCTGGTCATGCCGCCGATCTCGGGGGTGCCGGTGCCCGGCGCGAACGCCGGGTCGAGCACGTCGATGTCGATCGACACGTACACCGGGTGGTCGCCGACCCGGTCCAGGACCCGCTCGATCACCCCGTCGACCCCGATGCGGTCGATGTCGCGGCAGTGCACCACGGTGAAGCCGAGTTCTTCGTCGTCGAGCAGATCCTTCGCGTCGTAGAGCGAACCGCGGATGCCGACGTGCGCGGAGTGGCCCTTGACGATGAGCCCCTGCTCGGAGGCGCGGCGGAACGGGGTGCCGTGGGTGCACGGCGCGCCGAAGTAGGTGTCCCAGGTGTCGAGGTGGGCGTCGAAGTGCACCAACGCGACCGGGCCGTGCAGTTCGTTGACGGCCTGGAGCGCGGGCAGCGCGATGGTGTGGTCGCCGCCGAGCAGCACGAAGCGCTGTTCAGGACGGGTCACCAGGCCCAGGATCCCGTCCTTGATCTGGTCCACCGCGGCGGTGATGTCGAACGGGTTCGCCGCGATGTCGCCGGCGTCGACCACCTGGGCGGCCGCGAACGGCGACACCTCCAGGGCCGGGTGATAGGGCTTGAGCAGCCGGGACGCCTGGCGGATCGCGGCCGGGCCGAACCGGGCACCGGGACGGTAGGTGACGCCGCTGTCGAACGGGACGCCGATCACCGCGATGTCGTGGTCGGCGACCTCGTGCCGCTGGGGCAGCCGTGCAAACGTGCCGAACCCGGCGTAGCGCGGCACCTGCTGGGCGTCGATCTGGCCGAGCACGCCGGATTCCGAGACGATCCGCGGGTCGTTGTGCACTGAATTCTCCTCGTCCATCGTTCTATGCCCGCGTGCGCGTGGAGCCGCCATTGCACGAGATGACCTGTCCGACCACAGCTTCCATGGTGAAGTCGGACAGCAGCTCGACCGCGGCGGCGATCTCGTCGGCGGCGCCGATGCGCCCCATCGGGATCGCCTCGGCGTAGCGGCGGTGGATCTGCGCGAGGTCAACGCCTGCGGCGTCGGCGTCCACCTGCAGCTGCGGGGTGTCGATCACGCCGGGCGCCACCGCGTTGACGATGATGTGCTCGCGTGCGAGCTCCCGGCCCAGCGTCTTGACCAGGGAGATCAGCCCGGACTTGGCCGCCGCGTAGGCGGTCGCCTCGGGCCAGCCCGTCACCCCCCATTCGCTGGTGATGACCACGACGCGGCCCGCTCCGGCGTCGCGCATGTACGGCAGCACGCTCTGCACCAGGAAGAAGGTGCCGCCGAGGTTGGTGTCGACGACCTTCCACCAGTCGTTCTCGTCGTGTTCGAGCAGCGGGGCCATCGTCATGTACGCGTGGTTGGCCACCAGGATGTCGAGTCGGCCCGTGGTGGCCGCGACGTGCGCGGCGATCGCCTGGCACTGCAGCGGATCGGAGACGTCACCGGGCGCGGTGAGGCCGCCGATCTCGGTGGCCAGCGCGGTGAGCGCGTCACTGTCGTGCAGGTCGTTGACCGCGACCGTGGCGCCGGCGGCGGCCAGCCGCCGGGCGTGTGCGGCGCCCATGCCCTGGGCGGCGCCGGTGACCAGTGCGACCCGGCCGCGCAGATCCGTGCTCATATGACCGCTCCCGAGTTGACGTTGACGACGTCTCCGGTGCTGAAGGTGGCGTCGCAGATCAGGAACTCGACGCAGCGAGCCACCTCGGCCGGGGTGGTGAGCCGACGCAGCGGCAGCGTCTGCAGGTATTCGCTTGCGCGCCAGGGTGAGTCGGGGGCCAGCAGCGGGGTGTCGGTGGGTCCGGGGGCGACCGCATTAACCCGAACCCCGCTGCTGGCAGTCTCGACGGCCAGGCTGCGAACCAGGCCGATGATCGCTCCCTTGGCCGCGGCGTAGTGCGCGTCCTCGTCGCCGCCGCCGACGGCGAGTTCACTGGCCACGGCGACCAGCGATCCGCCGGTCGCGATCAGATCCGGCAGGGTGGCCCGCGCGACATTGGCCAGCCCGCCCAGGTGCACGCGCAGCATCCGGTGCCACGCGTCGGTGCTGATCTCGGACACCGGTGACATCTCGTAGTAGCCGGCGGAGGTCACCACCGCACTGATCGGACCGAGCCGCTCACGCAGCTGGGACACCGCGGCGGCCACCGCACCGGCGTCGGAAACGTCGGTGGCGACGGTATTTTCAGCGACGGCGTTCTCGGCCGTTCCCGGATTCAGGTCCAGGCAGCCGACGGTGTAGCCGCGGGCGGTGAGCGCCTCGACCACCGCGGCGCCGATGCCGCTGGCGCCGCCGGTGACCAGGGCTACCGGTCGATCAGTCATCGGCCAGTGCCGGCTCGTCCAGATCCTGCGGTGCGCTGATCCGGGACTTCACGCTGCCGTACAGCACCGCGCCGAGGACGCCGAGCACGGCGATGCCGATCCAGACCGACCAGTCCAGGTAGCGCTGTTCGAACGCGACGCGCGGCCAGGCGATGTTGAGGAACTGCAGCAGAGCCCAGGTCACGGCGACCACCGCCACCGGCAGCGTCCAGCCTCGCAACGAGAACGCCCCGGGCTTCCACGCCTTGCGCAGCAGCACCACCAGGAAGCCGACGAGCGGGAACAGGAACGCGAGGTAGAAGCCGCCCGCGGTGAAGTTCACCATCAACGAGTAGATGTCGCCGGCGACGATGCTCAGCAGGAACAGACCCGCGCCCAGCACCGTGGTCACCAGAATCGCGACCACCGGGATGCGCGCCTTGCCGCGCAGCTGCACCAGCGTGTCGGCGGCGGGCAGCGCCCCGTCGCGGGCGTAGGCCCAGATGACGCGCGAGGCGGACGTCTGCAGCGCCAGGAAGCTGGCCAGGAAGCCGATGACGAACATGACCTGCACCGGTTTGGCGATGCCTGCGCCCAGCGCGGTGGTCAGTGTCTCGTACACCGGGTCACCGACCGCGCCGTCGGCCACCGCGCCGAGATCGGGGATGGCCAGGATGATCGCCAGGCTGGAGTAGGCGACCACCAGCGCGATGAAGCCCAGCGAGAACAGCACCGCCTTGGGCAGGTCGCGACGCGGGTTGTGCACCTCCTCGGCGATCGAGCCGGCGCTTTCGAAGCCGACGAACGACCAGCCGATGAACGCGACCGCGAGCAGGAACGGGCCACTGAGGTAGGCCCACGCGTCGAACTCGGCGCCGCCGCCCTCGAACAGCACCGACAGCGAGTTGTGCCGGTGGAACAGCAGCAGCCAGGTGCCCAGCACCACGGAGCCGATGACCTCGGCGATGATGCTGCCGATCATGAAGATCTTCAGTGCCTGGCGTCCGACCAGGTTCACGGCGGTGCCGGCCAGCAGGATCAGCAGCGCGATCCAGGCCAGGGTGCCGCCCGAGGGCTCCTCGATGCCGACGATGTTGGCGGTGAAGCCGGCCGCGCCGAGCGCGACGGTGGCCATCGCGATGACCAGGGTCCACATGTAGACCCAGCCGGCGAACCAGCCGTAGGTGCTGCCGAGTAGGCGGCGAGACCACTGGTAGATCGATCCCTCCAGCGGCCAGCGCGACACCAGCGTGGCGAACACCAGCGCGACCAGGAACTGACCGCCGAACACCAGGCCGAAGCCCCACCAGAAGCTCGGCCCGGCGGCCGACAGCGCCAGCCCGAAGATCCCGTACAGGGCGACGATCGGGGAGATGAAGGCGAACGCGAACGCGAACGCCGATCCCAGGGAGAACTCGCGGCGTAGCTGTGGCTGCTGCTCAGCCGGGCTGACCAATGACGACATGGCACGAACTATCACGTCCGTCGTTCGCTGACGCCAGCCGTCCGGGCGAATACGCAGAGATCGCACCGTGGCGGTGCCCCAGCGTTGAACGATCACACAATGGCATGGCGCCGGTGTGTGACGGCCGCGTTACGCTCGCCGCATGTCGGAGGTGCGCGTGGTGTCGGCCGCACCGACCCTGCGCGACCTGGTGGAGACGGCCGGACTGGGGTTGTCGGTGCCCGAGGGCACACCGCAGGATCTGGACCGGGCGATCAGCTGGGTGCACACCACGGAGATGCGGGACCCGTCGCGCTACCTGCGCGGCGGTGAGCTGGTGTGCACCGTCGGAATCAGCCTGCAGACCGGAGACGACTGCGCGGTGTTCGTCGACGCGCTGACGCGGGCCGGTGCGGCCGGGGTGTGTTTCGGGGTCGGTGACGGCCACGACGCGGTGCCGTCGGCGCTGATGGCGCTGTGCCGGACGCGGGGGCTGCCGGTGCTGGTCGCCCCACCCAGCGTCCCGTTCAGTCAGATCAACCGGTTCGTGGCGGAGTTCCATCTGGGTTCGGAGATCGCCGTCGCCCGCGCCACCAACGCGCTGGCCCCCGAACTGCTGGCCTCGCTGCGCCGGCACGACTCGCCGCGGCAGCTGCTCGACAGCGCCGGGCAGGTCCTGGGGTGCTACTTCCTGCTGGAGCCCACCGCGGACACGTCAGGCACCCCCGGCGCCTCGTACAGCGCGGCCGTGGACGACGACGCGGTGACGGTTGCGGTGCCGGGTCTGGGCACGTTGGTCTGGGTGGGGCGGGGCGACCGGCCGGAGCCCGCGGTGCTGGAGCTGATCGCGCGGTTCGTGCGGGCCGCCCAGGGCGAACGCGATATCGAGGCCGCGTTGGCCCGGGAGCGGGTGGGTCAGCTGCTGTCGCTGGTGGAGCGGCGCATGCTGCTGCCGGATGCGCTGAACCAGTTGCTGCCGTGGTCTGGATTCGGGGGCGAGATCGCGTGCTCGGCGTGGCCGCCGGTGCCGGCGCGCTGCTGTCGATGGCTTTCCCCGACGCACTGATCGGCGACGCCCCGGATCTGTGCCTGATGCTGACCGTCGGGGCGCTGGAGGCGACGGAGGATCTGGCGTTGCCGTCGGGGCATTCTGCGCCGGTGCCGCTGACCGACATCGGGTCGGCGATCGCGCAGGCCCGCATCGCGCTGACCCTGGCCGAGCACCGCGGCGGCCGGGTCGGGCCCGATCAGCTCAGCACGCTGGAAAGCCTGCTGGAGCAGTTGCCGCTGGCGCAGCTGGCGCCGTTCAAGCAACTGCTGGTCGACCCGCTGGCGGAGCTGGACAGCCAGCGCGGCACCCAGCACGTGCGCACGCTGCGGGTGTTCCTGTCCTGCAACGGTTCCCTGAGCGACACCGCCAAGGAGCTGTTCCTCCACCCCAACACCGTGCGGCACCGGCTCTCCCGCATCCAGGAGATCACCGGCCGAGACCCGTTGCAACACAATGACTTGACGGCGTTCGTGATCGGACTGTGGGCGGCTGAACGGGCAGAACGTCCGGCTGGTTGAGCGGCCTGCCGTCAGTCGGAGACCTGCACCCGCGCCTTCTCGATCTCGTTCTTGATCTCCCGGTAAGCCTGCACGCGTGCCATCACCGCGTCCACCGCGGAACTCGTCGGGTTGGCTGTCGGTGCCGCTTCGATGCCGTAGAGCATCGCGCCCAACTTCGCGTGCAGTTCGGCACGCTGCTCGGCCAGGCGGGCGTCCTCGCGCTCGGTGCGTAGCGATTCGTCGATGTGCTGTGCTTCTTTCGCGCACTTCTCTATCAGGTCCACGCGCTCGATGGCTGCCTTCACCATGCGCGCGATGGTGGAGTTCGCCTCGGCGAGGATTCTGCGGTCATCGGCGCTGGGCTTGTCCAGCGCAGAAAGCTTGTCGGCAACCCGCCGTAGGTCGTGGGCCTGCTTGAAATTGCCGGTGATCCATTGGATGTCGGTGCTGAAGTCGACGTCACCGAGCCAGCCCGCGCGCGCAGCTTCGGACTCAGACACCCGCTTCACCGCGCTGACCGCTTTGTCCACCCGTTCGGCGTTGGCCTTGCCGAGCGTGGCGATGCGCCGTTGCTTCTCTTTCCGGGCGCGCTCCTCGCGTTCACGTTTGGCCGCCGCGGCCTGCTTGGCCCGGTCCGCGCGCGCTCGCTCTTCTGCGGCATCGCGGCGCTTCTGTTCTGCCGACACCACCGAGTAGACGAGCCAGGTGACGAGGGCGCAACCGGCGAGAATGCCTATGAATATCCACACCGGTTTGGGAACCATCGCGATCAACACGATGACGAAGATGACGAGTCCGCCCACGCCCGATCCGCTGGATGAACCCTTACTCATGTGACCCCCGCGCGAATGTTTGCTGCCGCCCCTGAACGCATGTTAGGCGTGCGCACCGACAACGAGGTCTGGGTTTGCGGAATCGCGGTGCGGGCTCTGTCCACCGGACCCCTTCCCGAACTCCTCTGTGCGAGATTCACCTCAGGGCTGTGGATTCCTGGCGCGTCGACCATTTGGACGTGCAGGGTGTCGATATCGACCAGAGCAGTTCGGGCACCGCAGCTGCACCCATTCCGCACCGCGGATCCGCAGATATTGCGGATACCGCAGTTTATGCGGTACGGTCGGTCATGCCCAACCGATACGAAGCAATTCGTGCCTACCTTGAGCAGGCAGAGTCGGCCACCACGAAAGCTGAAGCGTTGCAGAACCTTCGGTCCGTCCTGACCGAAGTCGGCCAGCTGCTGGACGAGCAGTTGGCCAGCGCCGTCGTCGATGACGAGATGTCACTCGCGGCGGCGGGAAAGCATGCCGGTCTCACCGAGAATGCGGTGGGCCCGCGACTGGCCAACACGGCCAGATTGGCGCCCTATGCCACCTCGGGAGGGCGCGTCACCGCTGAAGACGTCAAGCGCGCCCGCCAACACAAGTACGCCCGAACGCCTCTCCCCCCGGAACCCCCCGCCGAGCCGATGCGGTTCAAACCCCGACGCACCACCAAACCCTCCTGAATCCGGAAGGACCACCCATGCCCAACCCGAGTCTCACGCGAATTGTGTTCCTGCTCGACCGGTCTGGCTCGATGGCGTCGATACGGACCGACGTGATCGGCGGATTCGACGCGTTCCTGACCGAGCAACGAGCCGGCCAAGGCGACTGCACCGTGACGTTGGCGCAGTTCGACAACGAGTATGAGGTTGTCTATCAGGGCATCCCGCTGGCCGACGTGCCTCCGTTGGCGCTCTTGCCGCGCGGCGGCACGGCGCTGTTCGACTCGATGGGGCGCGTCATCACCGACACGGCGGCCGAGATCGCCGCCATGCCCGAGGCAGACCGACCGGGCACGGTGGTGGTCGCCATCATGACCGACGGCATGGAGAACTCCAGCAAGGAGTGGCGGCAGTCCGACGTGAGAGCCCTCGTGGAACGCCAGACCGACGAGCACGGGTGGGAGTTCCTCTACATGGGCGCCGATCAGGACGCCGTCGAGGTCGGCAGAGGCCTCGGCGTCAGGGAAGGTCAGTCCATCACCTACAGCCGGGGCCGGTCACGTGAGGCGATGGCGGCCGCATCGGGGAATCTCCGCGGATACCGCACCGCGAGAATCGCCGACCCTGCCGCGATGATGCCGGAATTCACCGACGACCAGCGCGCCCATCTGGCGGCGGATGACGCGGCGACGAGCTGACGCAGGCGTACCACCTACGCCGCGAATCGCCGCCGAGTGAGGTAGCAGTGCCGTGGGAGCGGGCGGTGCCTGAGCGGCGGAAGCTTGTCGACGGCGGCGGCCCCGGCGGGGGCTGTGCGGTGGCTATCCGAAAGCCCGATGTATCCCCCGACACGCCGGATCAGTTCCGCATCGGTGGTGGCGGCTCGTACGGGCGGTACCACTTCCACTGGGCGCGCTCTCCGGACGACCCGGGGTAGGGCGCGACGTTCGGTGGGGGTGTGGTCGGCGGGCGTGCCAATGATCCGGGCTTGAGCTCTCTCCCGGCGTGGTCGGTGACGAGGAGTTTTCGGGCGGGTCCGGTGATGGTGACGATGCCGCGGTGATGGGCCCGGTGGTGATAGGGGCAGACCAGCACGAGGTTGTCGAGTTCGGTCTCGCCACCGTCTTCCCAGTGCACGATGTGATGCGCATGCAGGCCCCGGGTAGCGCCGCAGCCCGGGACCACGCAGGTGCGGTCGCGGTGCTCCAGCGCGCGGCGCAGACGCCGGTTGACGGTGCGGGCGGAACGTCCGGCACCGATGGGTCGGCCGTGGCGTTCGAACCACACTTCACAGGTGGCATCGCAGCTCAGGTAGCGGCGTTCCTCGTCGGTCAGCGCCGGCCCCAGATGCAGCGCGGAGAACCGGTTTTCGACGTCGACGTGTACGACGACGGTGGTGTGCTGGCCGTGCGGGCGGCGCAAAACCTCGGCATCCCAACCCGCCTCGACCAGCGCCATGAAGGCCTCCCCGCGGCTGGGTAGCGGCGGTCGCTCGACCCCGCAGTGCCTCCCGGTGCCGCTGTGATCACCGGTATCGGAGTGACTGTCGGTGCCGTGGTCGCGTTTCCATGAAGCGATCAGCCCGTCCTTGTGGGACTGCAGGGCGGCGGTGAATTTCGCGGACTGGTCATGGGTGAGTTTGATGCGCCAGTAGGTGTAGTCGGCATCGCTGGTGCTGGTGATCTCCGGCCTTGGCGCCGGTGGTGGCGCGGCGGGCTCGTCGTCGTCGGCGAGCGGATCGATGACCGGTTCGGGTTCGGGTCGGGGTTCCTGCTTGAGCGCGGTGCGCAGCTGGGTGACCGACGCACTCTCGGCCAGCTGGGCGTAGTGCTCGTCAGAACCCTCGCCGGCGCGCTCGGCGATCACCCCGACCTGATCGAGGGAGAGTCGGCCCTCGCGAAGGGCGGTGACGCAACGCGGGAACTCGTCCTGCCGGTCGGCGATCGTGATGACGGTTTCCGCGTTGTGCGGCGAGCATCCCGTTTTCCAGGCGATCAATGACGTCACCGACGGCGCCCCGGTGATCCCGAGGAGTCCTTCGCGGTCGATCTTCGCGGCGATTTCCACGATCCGTGCGTCGATCGCATTGCGGTGCCCGGCCAACTCGGACAGTTCCTCGAAAAGCACCTCCAACCGATCCGACTGCGTAAGCACAGCGGGCGTATCGGCTGCGGTCGAGGACATACGCCCATTCAAGCAGCAGGGTCCGACAACTGAGGCGGGCGAAAAGGAGTCCCGCCCAACGACTTCAAGCTTTCGCGAGAGTGCACTGACGGTCGTGGATCACGCTCGTCAGCGACCCTGAGCGCACCCTCGCGAGGAAACGTCCACACGCCCTCGTCAGCCCACGGTGGAGTGGCCCTTTGTGTCGCGCTGTTTGTGACCGCGCCGCAGACTCCGGAAACGACAAACTCCGGAAACGACGAAGGTCACGAACTCCGAAGAGTTCGTGACCTTTGTCTCGCTGTGTGGGGTACGTTTCGACTGTTCAGAGCGCCCTTTGCGAAATCGGTTCCAGCGGTTTTTTGCGGAATCTCCAGCGATTTATCCGGCGCACGCAGCGCGTACTGGATGATCCTGCGGTGCGGGCTGATGAGGCAGGGTATCGGCTTCTTGTGCGAGTCCACCGCCGATGCAGGGTCGCGGATCTGCCGCGGGAGACGGCGCTGTCGGCGAACTTCCCTTGACAGGTAATTTTTGGCCGGGATTTATCTGGCTCATCGGACATGCCAAAGCGAGCCGGAAGTTGTTCGCGCGGCCCGCTGCGGGTTGGGTCTCCTCAGGTCAGGGGCGGTGTCTTGGCAGGTTCGTGTCCGAGGTGGTCGCGGAGCTGCCGCCGGCGGACGTCGATGGACTCTTCACGAGCCTGGCGTGACCGGTAGGTCTTCTGGATGCGGTGATTCGTGCTGGCTACGGCGAGCGCCATCAGAAGCTTGACCATGGGTTCGCGTCGGGGACCCCATTTGAGATCGACGAGCTTGGTGACGTGGGCCGACTTGAGGATGCTGAAGGTCTGCTCGGTTCGAGCGCGCGCTGCCTCGAAGTACAGCGTGTGTTCCCAGCTGGCGCCAACCGGTCCCCACTGCGCCTTCTTGAGCTGACTGGGTGTGAGAGTGACGGTGACGATCGATTGGGCGCAGCATTGCCGGTCGCTTGCTTGCCAGGTCGGCGCTGCTGTCGGGGCGCCGAAGGCGGCGCGTGTCATCGACGCCGGTTTGAGTGGGCATTGGACGCGCAGCTGCACGGCAGGGCAGACCAACTGCGCCTTCACGTCGAGTCGTGGTTCGACTCCCAGGGGTGGGCGTCCACGTGGTCGGCTCAGTCGCGGCCGGGAGTTCAAGCCCATTAGGAAGGGCAGGACACTGGCCAGGCGGCGGTCGTGCGCCTCCCATCCGTTGTTGGCCAGCAGGTCGCGGGTCTTGGGCATGTGGTGTTGGGCAAGTAGGTCGGCCGCGGCCGGGCAGTAGAACGAGCCGGCAAACTGGATGGGTCCCGGCGGGACGTCTGTGGTGGCGCCGGGTGGGTTGGCCGCGGTATCGGTGAGTGTCCAGTGCTGTGGGTACCGCACGACGGCGGCGTACTGGTGGTCGAGCATGAGGCGTGCGAAGCCGTCTTTGGGGTTGTAGCCCATATCGACAGTGAGGCGGGGCAGGCGTGCCCGTCCCGCGCGCCGCGTGTCGAGGCCATTGCGTTTGGCGTGAGTGATCGCCACGTCGAGTCCTTCGGTGCTCCCGGAGGTAGGTGGATGGACGTCGATCCCGATGATGGCGGGGGCGAACGCGTGCAGCTGCTCCGGTGGTCCAACACGTATGACAGCGGTGAGTCCGATCCCGAAGCCCCGCTTGCCGCCGCCGCTGGCGTCTTGGTGCACGGTGGTGGAGTGCTTGTCTCGGGAGTAGTAGCTGCCGAAGTATGCGGCTCCGCGCTGTTTGTCGGGTTTTATGCCCAGCCCTGCTGACGGGCCGGCGAGGTCGAAGATCGTCTCGTCGGCCACGATGTCGCCGAAGGCCTCGGGTGGGTGCGGTTCGACGATGGACCCGAAGACGATGCGGTTTATGACCGTTCGCAGGCGTTCGGTGGCTTCCCCGCTCGCTGCGCGTTGTTCGGTGCTGCGATGGGCGATGATGCGGCGGTGTTCGGCGTTGGTGATTCGTCGTGCTGGTTGGTCGGGGCTGGGATCCAGTGGTGCGAGGCGGCGGTTGAGCCAGGCGACGAAGCGCGTCCGCTCGCGGCGTTGCTCGGCGCGGTCGGCGAAGATGCGGGAGGTGTCTTGCCCTCCCATGCCGACTTCGGCGAGTTGTCGCGGGGTGAGGTCGCCGATGGCCTGTTGGATGGCCTTGTAGGTCGGGGTTCGCCCCAGCATCAAGAGTCCCAGGGCTGCGACGAGCACGGCAGAGATGGTGTAGCCGATTCCGGTGCAGTCCTGTCCGCCGGCACCGCGATGCTGGGCGAAGAAATCGTCGATCATCTCCGCCGCTAGTGATCGCTCGATGATGACCTTGGCTTCACGAAAGAGGTTGTCTGACAGGCGGTATGAGCTTTCAAAGTCGGTGATCATGGTTCAGCCTTCCGTCATGAGGGCGATCGCGCGATGGATGCTGTAGATGGGGAGTTGGGTGCGTTGATCGGCGAGGACCTGAACGTCGACCACGTCGGCGAGTTGCAGCAGAAGTGCTGCTGGGGCGCGGTCGGCGAGGTCGAGGATCCAGCGGTTACGCAGCGCGGCCGCGCTGATGCTGCCGTGACCGCGGGCGCGGAGTTGCTCGCCGATGCGGTTGGTCGCGTTGCGCTCCACTTCTCCCTTCGCGGCCGGCAACAGGTAATCCGATCCCTTGCTCTGCGCAAGGGCCGACAGACGGTTGGAGATGTCGGGGTCGGTTACCGGAACGAGCCGTGTTCCGCCAGCTGTGTTCTGCAATCGCACGATGGCGATGTGTCGGCCGTCGATGGTCTCGCTCGTGATGGAGGTGCCGCGCAAGGCCTTGAAGTCGGGTGGCCGCGCGCCGGCGCCGTAGCAGAGGTCCAGTAGGAGCGTGAGTCGTCGTCGGAGCCACGGCGGCAGGGTCGGTGCCAGGGTGTACCAGTCACGAATGTCTTGCGGCGAGGCCGCGTCGATTCTCTTGGTGCGGGGGGCTGGCAGGGTGCGAGCTTCGGGATATTCCCGGGGGTGCACCAATCGGCCGGCGTCATACAGGATCCACCTGATGGTGCGCATAGACCGGTTGGTCTTCCGGGTGGCGATGTCCATGAGATGTCGGTCGACGTTGGCTCGGCGCAACGCTGTTCGGTAGTCGAGGGTGCCGACCCGTTCGGCCTCGAACGCCAGATAGCGGGCCAGATGCGCCACCGAGATGCGGTCGGTGGACAGCGCGAAGTCGCCCAGACGGCACCACAGGCGTTTGGCTGATTCCAGCGCGGGCACCAGGTAGCGCGGATCGACGCCTCTGATGGTGAGGCCCGCCAGCGCTCGATAGCGGTCCTCGTTGACGTCGTGGTGAAACGGCGCGAGTACGTGGCGCTGGCTGTCGGCCCGGTCGTGGTTGGCCCTCGCCACTGGCTTCCCTGGCTCCGGGTCGTCGGCGGCCGACGCCATGGCGCCGTGACGGCCCATCAGCACACGCTCCGCGACACACCGGCGAAGCCGTTGACATGCGCATGCGAACACGATGAAATGAACAAAGTTCCTCCTGAGTGGATCTGGTGAAGGTTCCAAGGGAACGAGATCGCCGCGAATTTGCGGCGGACGGAGAGCCGGGTTGCCGCCCGGCTTTTCCCGTTTCTTACGGGTTTCCGACGAAAGTGCCTTACGTCAACAGTTTCTGGAAGCTTCTCCTCCTCACTTCGCGACTTCTGGATGGATCCTGGGCGCACCGCGGGCGGCGGCGCGATCTAGCGGCACAGGTCTATAGCGTCCTTGTCGCAGCCGTCGTGGCCGATCTGGATAAGACGTGACCCGGCCTCGGACAGTGAGACATCCCAGTGCTGCGCACGGTCGTAGATCATCTGGGCCACATGGGGTGGCAGCCGCAACTCGACCCGGACCCGTTCCCGCACCCTGGTGGGTGGTCTGTCCATTGCCCGCCTCCGCTCGATTGCCGGTAGAGCACCGGCACGGCCTGAAGCTAAACCGGTACTTGCGATAATCGCGGTAGCCAGCATCTGCGCGTGTCTGGGCATCCGGCGCATCCTGAACTCAAAGCGACACCCGCCAATTTGCCTCTGCAGGAAAGGTTTCCACCAAAGGTAAGGTCGGCAGCAGGCTGACGTGCAGCGGAGTCGAAAGATGCCGGTTACGAACTGCAACACTGCCCGCCGCAGCAGAAGCGGGGCCCGGAGATGTCAGATCCCAGCACCGCCGACATAATGTGTTGTACATCACACCGGGGCCAGTAGGTCGCGTGCCAACGGTTTTCCGCGGAAAGCCGCCCTGGCCTAGACGCGTAGCCCCTCAGTCCCCGTTAGCGTCGCACAATCATCACCGCTGCTGATCGACCGTCATCCACAGCAGCACGTCAAGGATCCGCAGATTCGACACCGCAGCAGGCACATTCGGGACAGCGCTGCGGATCTGAGTCAACCAGGTCCATATCGCGCGATCGTCGGCGGCGAGGACCGCTTGGAACTGTCGCCAATAGTCAGAGGTGTCCAGTCCGGTGGCCTGCTCGACGAAGCTGTCCCAGATGGGTATAAGCCGTGGACGTTTGGCTGCGATGAGCTTGCTGGTCCGGGTTCTGCCCATTCCGTCGTTGCCTCGGCGGAGCAATTGCCACAGCAGGCTGGCAGGCCCACCGGGCACAAGGTCGTTGGGGTCAATGGTGATGATGTCGACGTCCACCGGGATTTGGTGTAGCAGAGCGGTGATCTCGTTGGCGTCGCGGCTCAGGAGGCGGATCGCCGCTTGGGCAGGGATGTTCACGCTGAGCATCGAGGCGGCGGTGAAGTCCGCGGGTCCAATCAAATTGGGATCGCTGTTCAGCGCGGCCATTGCCTCGAATTGCGATCCTGAATAGGCCGGTCGTCCGGCAGCGGTGACGGCGTAGTAACGCGTTAACAGTTCGACGGCCTCGTCGGTACGGCGCTGCACAACCACTTCGGGCCACCGATGACGCCACTGTGTGTATTCGAATGCTGCCATTCGGGCTCTCCCTACAGACGACGGTCGGTGGGTAGGTAACCACAGCGGGCCGACATTGTCGGGTCGTTACGTCATCGGCGCTGCGTCAAGGTGATCTTGTTGCCCTCGGGGTCCGAGGTGCGCACGAAGTTTGGCAGGTCGCAGGTCCACGACGCTCCAACGGCGTCAAGCCGCCTCACGGTGGCCGAAGAATCCTCGACCACGAAGCCGAGTTGCACAGAGCTCACCGGGCCGCGCGCGGTCGCCGGCCACAGCTGCAGCCCCAGTTCGCCGTCGTAGTGGCGCGGATATTCCGCCCCCTCGATGCAGAACAACGCCAATCCGATCGCTTCGAAAAAGCGCGCGGTCGCATCGACGTCGCTGACGAACAGCGTCAGTTCTCGAAGATCAACGGCCACGGGCAACGCTGAAGCACTCGATCCAATAGCACTGGGGATTCACGTCAAGTTTCACCTATCTGCCGACGTCGGTCGAGCACAGCTGCCAATCGCTGGTTCAGGAAATCTTGGGCTGCTGGTCCGTGTACCTGGTGGGCGGTCGCAGGCACTTCGCCGACTGATGCCAGCGCCACCGCTTTCCGCCGTCCAGCAGTGTCTGTCTCGTCGACGATAGCGACGAAGTTGTCCACGGCACCGCAACGAAGTGCCGACACCAACCGGCGCGCGGCGATCCAGTCATCACCCATCCGCGCTCCTTTCCCAAGTGCCCGCCTCGGGACCGTACCGGCCAGGACCGACAGCTCTCCGAGCTCAGCGCTGCCCCGGTTGCTGTCTGGCGAGATATGCCTTGACGGCTGCACTACGACGATGGTCGGCCGGGACCACCCTGCCTGCCAGCTTGGCCGAAGCTTTCGTGGCGCGGCGACCAGCGTTCCTGAGGGCCTCGTCCGACACGACCACCTTCTTAAATTTTCGTTGTGCCACAACACACCTCCGTGAGGCAATAGGGAGAGCCGACGGTACCGCTGGCGAACGAGTCTGACGAGCGGGTTTTGCTCACCTGTCGGTCAGAGCTGCGCAGTCTCCGTTGCAGGAGCCAGAAGCTTCACGTCGCGTCGTGCGCGTCACCGCTCGGGGCTGTGGGGTGTACTCGATCTGGTTGGCGCAGGTGGTGCAGAGGGTTTTGACGCGGATGCGGCTGTTCTGGTGCAGGGTGCCAGGTTGTCCGCATCGTTCGCAGATGGTGGCGGAGGCGCGTTCGGCGTCGTCGGTGATGGCGTCCATGGCGTCGAGCAGCCTAGGATCGGGATCCTCGCCGCTGGCCTGGCAGTAGTAGCGCAGGGTGCCGAACTTCTCCTTGATCTGGAGCACCTGGTAGTGGGGGTCGAGTCGGGTGAGTTGTGCGTCGGTGGCGATGACGAGGGGGTACCAGCCGGCGTCGACACTGATATACCGGCCGTGACCGTCGGGGATGCGTTGCAGAATGGCCTCGATCGCGGCTTCGTGTTCACCGGCGTCGGGTGGGATGCGAATGGCGTTGCGGTGCTTGTGTGGGTCGATGTCGAGGGCTGCCAAGCGGGCGAAGGTGGCGTCGACGTCCTCGGGTGTGGCGGTGCCGTTGTGGAGCGCCTCGCTCATGGCGGTGATGTCGGATTCGGCGGCGCGCCAAAGGATGTTCTCGGCGTCGCCCAGGTCCGGGATGTCGTCACCGTGGGTGGTCATAGGTACATCCCTTCGGTGGGGGTGGCGCGGTAGCGGCCGCTGCCCACCTCTGCCAGCAGTGCCGAGGTGGTGAGGAGGCCGGTGTCGTCGGCGGCGAGGACGGCGCGGCGCACGATCTCGCGGAGGTCGCTGCCGCTCGTGTGCTCGGGGAGCGCGGCGGCCACCGCGTCGGTGTCGACGGTGTCGGCGCCGGGCAGGCCGGTCAGCAGGGCGGTGAGGATGCGGGCGGCGTCGGCGCGGGTGGGGTAGCCGACGTCGACGATGGCGTCGAAGCGGCCAGTGCGGATCGCGGCCTTGTCCAGGGTGTTCGGGTCGTTGGTGGACGCCAGCGTCAGGATGCGGGCGTCGGGTGCGATGTCCATGGCCTGCAACAGTTCTGAGAGCCCACCTCCTCCGGTGTTGCGGTCGCGGCACCACAGATCAACGTCTTCGAGGATTAGCAGGATCGGACCACCGAGGCGCTGAGCTTCCTGGACCACAGAGCTCAAGAGTTGTTCACCGGCTTTGGCTTCGACGTAGATCACGGTGAACTCGCCGACGACTTCGGCGGCGACCACCGCTGAGACGGCGGACTTGCCGGTCCCCGGCGGCCCGCACAACAGCACTCCACGGCGGGCACCAAGCCCGTGGATGTTGAGTAACTCGTAGCGGTCCCGCACCGCGGCCACGCCGAGGTCGATCTCGCGCCACACCTGCTCATCAACGATCACGGTGGCGCGGGTCACGGTGGCCGGCAGCGAAGTGACTGTCAGGTGAAGGCCGCCGGTGTAGCTGGCGCGCAGCGCTCGTCCGCGGTAGGGGTTGAGCTCGTTAGCGCGCTCAGCCAACCGATCCAGCACCGCACGCACAGCATCCTGGTGCTCAGGCCTGGCGAAGGCGCTGACTTCCGGGGAACGCATCACCGTCTGCCTCGCCTCGATACCGATGACACAGCCGGTGTTAAGCAGCAGCGTGCCGGCCGGGAAGTGGGCCCGCAAGCATTGAGGATGGCGGTAGGTCTGGTCGCCGATCTTTGTCTGGGTCCATTTGGGTGGCTGTGAGTACTCACCCGGCCCGATCTGCACCATTTCGGCGTGCGCGGTGATCCACTCGGCGAGCGCGACCGCGGTGGTTAGCCGCGACACCGGATTGAGGTCGCGGTCCTCATCGATTAGGAGTTCACCGTCGGCCGCGCCGAGACAGCGCGCGGTGAACCGGTCGGCCGATTCCGCCCGCGCCGGCCGCTGCGTCACCCCGACGAGCAGTTCCCCGAGTGCCCGCAGCCCCGCGCGGGTGTCGTCGGGCAGCTCGTTAAGGTAAGCGCCGAGATCCGTGATCGGCCGCGGGTCGGTGCCGCGTTCGGCCGCCGCGTCGACGGGCGTTGTGAGGGTTGCGTTATCGGTGACAGTCATCGCTTCAGCTGGAGTCGGCGGGATAGAGCAAAGTCGTACAGAATCTCACCCCGCAGCGAGACTGGCAAGACCTTTCGCCGCCTCCCTGCCACGCAACGTGTGGCGGCGCATCTCTTCACCCCGGGGCGTAACTGCTCGGAAAGCGCGCGACACCAGAACCGCTGTGGTGTCATCCTGATGTCTTGTGACCGACGACTTAGGCCCGCTGACGACGGCCGAGCAGCGCGAGCATGCTCGGGCTCACGCGCGTTCACGCTACGGCGCCTACTTGGAGGAGGTGCTCACCGTGCGGGGCGTTGCGGATCCTGCGGGCGTGGCAGCGGCGGTGCTGTCAGCGTTGACCGAGTGGCCCGATATCGAGACCGGTGAGCTGTGCCGCTGTTCCTGTCACCCGCTACTGCCCAACACCGATCTGCACGACTTTGGCTTCGACTGCACTTGCGCGCGTACGCGTGACCAACGGCGGGAGTCAGTTCAGCAGTTGCTCAACGGGATTGATGAGTATTGGCAATCCCCGGAAGGTCTCCACATCCGCGCTGCCGACGAGGCTGCTGAGCAGCAACTGCAAGACTGGCTTGCCCGCCACCCGGGCGTCGTCGTCCATAGCCACGGTGGTTGGGCACCCGAACAGTGGTACGGCACTGTTGACGGACACAGCTTCTACTTTCGCGAACGCGGCGGCGATTGGGACCTCGAAATTGACCTACACCCCACCGGGCAGAGCATGCGGACAGTCGAGGGTCAGGATGACGGCGGCACCACCCGCTACCGGCAGGTCAACCTGGAGCGCGGAGACATCATCGCCTCCGGCACCATCTACGCCGACGGTTACGGCACCACCCCCGCCCAACGCGCCCAGTTCGTCGTCACCACGATCCGCGACCACCTGCGCAGGCAGGCCTGCACGCACCATCTCGACAAACTCGACGAAATCAGCACCGTCCTCGGGAGCGGTGTCGAATATTGTCCGACGTGCGGAATTCGTCTCGCGATCAGCGCCGATCCGGGCCCCTCTTGAGTTGCAGGTGCGCCACCTCCGCCTCGAGTTCTGCGATCCGTTTCTCTAGTGCTGCCCTCGTCGGCTTGCGTACGGCAGTAGCAGTGGGTCGTGCGTTAAGTCCGGGTGGCGAGGCCGCCTGACCGAGAGCGCGAGCATCGATGATTTTTGCCGGGTCGCAGCCACATTCGACGCAACTTGTCGATCCGGTGAAGGCCGCGTGGACGGTTTTGTGGCTGGCGTGCACTCGGCGCTCGACGGTGTGCCCGCAGTACAGCCGGAGCTGCCACACCCTCAGCTCGTGGTCGGGGGTGGGTGTTCGCAACAGGGAGGCGAGCTGGTCGAGCCGCGCCGGTGACAGTGGTGGCGGCGGGCAACATTTGCCGCAATGCTTCGTGAGCGAACCCGAGACGCCGTGGCGGTGAGACCCGCATGACGGGTGTGCTTCTTTGAATCGAGCTTCCTCGGCGTCATAGCGGGCACGCTCGGAGTCCGAGAAGAACATGGTGCCTTTGGGCTCGAACGGTTGGGCGTCGACGTAAGGACGGTCGCACCCCGGACACGGTTGCCCGGTGCGGTACTGCTCGTAAGTCAGCGGCGCCACTTCGCAGTGCATGGAGTCGCGTAGCCGCTGTCGATCTCGTTGGCGTCGTTCGTCTTTTATGGAGACGGCGAAGGGAGCATCGAGGTCGCCGAGTCGCTCGTAGGCGTCGAGATCAGCAACCACCCCGGCGAAACTACTCCGGCATGGTGTCGCCGTGGTTGCCTGATCGGGGCAACGAGGTGAACGACGTCCGCGGTGACCTACTGACAATAGCTGAACCGTCGCTGGCGAGTGCTACAACTGATCTGGCCAATAACGGGGAGGGCGGCGTCATATCAACCTTCGACGAACTACAGCACGCCGGGCATCTCGGTAAAGAATGCCTCGCCCTGATCGAAAAGCTCCTGCGAGAAGAACTGCGTCGATTCCGCCCGCTGACGCATCTGGAGTCCGAAGACGTCGTGCAAGACTTCCTCGTCGACCGTATAAAGCCCCTCACAGCGTCACTGCTCAGCCAGGCAACCGATGACGATTCCCTCGCCAAGCTACTGCGAATTTCGATCAGAAACTGGCTGATCGACCGCGCCCGAGAAACCGGTACGGGGCACATCCGTCGCACCTTGGAGAAAGTGCTCGGTGCCGCTCCGGAGTTTGAACGCGTTGCACCCGGCGAAGCCGGTGGAGGCCGATGGCGAATCGCCAGCGGCGACGCTGCACCGTGGACTGGCAGCATCGCCGACCTCACCGCCGCCGCGTGGAGCGTGCGCGAGGTCCGGGTACCGAAGTGGTCCAGCCCGACGCGGCGTGCGCCGCTCGCCGACCGCGACTCGCTTGTCGCGATCATCAACGCGGTGCTGACCAGGGCCGGGGGCAGCGTGGAAATCGCACAGCTCGTCGCCGTATTCGCCGATCGTTTCGCAGCCGCTCTGGACCCCGTCGTCGCGTCCATCGATGACGACGACCACCCGATCGATGTCGCGGCTACCACGGCCGACCCCGAGGAGACCCTCATCGCCGATGAAGTTGCGTTGGACGTCGCGACCGCCGCAGCCGAAATCGCCGGCTCACGGAGAACGAACGCGAGATCGTGCCAATCCTGCACGACAGTGCCGCTGTCCGGCTCAAACTCGGGAAGGGCCGTACGCAGTGCGCCGCCTTCACAGCCAGACTGAAGGCGAAGATTCGCGAGCTAGCGGGCACCAGTGGGGATGCCGAGGAGGTCGTCCGGGAGGTGGTGACTCTATGCGGCGGTGTATCCGGTACCGGATGACCAAGCAGACGTGTCGTCAGACTCGACTACCGGGGACCACCCACTCCCTGCAGACGCGGAACGGAGGAAGCACGTGAGCAAGCGCGCCACGGTGCAGGACTACCTCGAGCTGGCTCGACGTGCGGCAGCCCCCCAACTGTCTGCTGCGGGTCGCCGGGCGCGATTCGGCGACACCCGCGATCACCCGATACACCCCGGACAGGTCTGGCGAGCGTCCTGGAACGACGTTCGCCGGCTGTTCGTCATTCGCTACGTCGAAGGGACTGAAATAGACGTGGTTCCGCTCACCGTGGATCCGCCGGCCGAGGACGCCGAATGCTTCGTACTCAATGCCAGCTCGACCGCATTCGGCACCGACGCCACCTTTTGGGCGGGATTGAGCACCACACTGCCGATGCGGGTCCTCGACGAGATCATCGACCAGCTGCCAGACAACATGTCGACATGGGTCCGCGATCCGGATTCGACGAACCTCCCCGACGGTGTGCGCCGCGGCCGAGCCCCGTCACACCCCTTCGAAACCTCAATCGAAATCAGAGCCATGATCGGCGACGACCTCGCCGCGCTGCGGTCAAGCCCGGCGTTACCCGTCGCGCCCGACGGCGATAGCCAACCCGTCCCCACACTGGCGTCGATACTCGGTAAGAACGTCGATCTCGAGGCCCTCGTGTCTGCCCTTTCTCCGCTGGGCCTGGACCAGCCGGCGGTCATGAGTCTTCTGCGGGGCAAGCGGCCGGTGTCCCCGGAGATCGCCTCCGCCATCGCGAGTGTCACCGGCATCGAGGCGGCGCGCGTTGTTGGGGCCGTAAAGCCGCTGCCGGCCCGATTCGTCGAGGAGGTAGACCATCCTCGGTGGCGCCAAGTCTGGCGCGAGCGCGCACAACGCACCGGCAGCCGAGAAGAAGACGCCCGCTTGGCGGCCAGCTACGAGATGTTCGCTCGGGCAGCACGTCAGACCGGCGGCCAGGAACCCGACTGGCATGCCCGTTTGGCACAGTTCCGCGTCCTGGCAGAACCTTCCGACGTCCCGTGATGCGCGGGATGTACACCACAGAAGCGCAAGCACAGGCCAAGCAGATGGAGGCTGTCGCCGAGCGTATCCGCCCCGGCACCGTCGCCCGCTTGCGCACGGATCCGCTTGGCGAACTGGAGCACTGGGACGACGTCACGGTCATCGAGATCGACGAGTCGTCGAACAACTCCGGGTGTTCGGTCGCCGGCAGCTATCAGCCGAACCCGCCGACACTCGTCGTAACCAACTCGCTGTCGTACGCGCGCCGCGGGTTCACCGCGCTCCACGAACTCGGCCACCACCTGCAGCAGACCGACATCGCCCTCGGGACCACGGTGTTCGGATACAGCAACCCGGACCTGTTCGAGGAGGAGGCCTGCGACGCGTTCGCCGCCGGTGTCCTGCTCCCCGATGACGACCTGCGCACCCGAATAGACCCCCGCGGACCGACCGCACAGGATGTGGTCGATCTATACAGCGTGCACTCGTCGGCGTCGAGGGAAGCGTGCTGCGTGTGGGCTGCCCGGCATCTCCAGGGCGCCGGAGTCGTCGTGCTCCTCGACCGCGTGGGCGTGGTGCGCTTCGCCGCCCCGAAGAGTTTCATTCCGCCGGCGAAGAACTCCGACCAGTCACACACCCCGCTGATCGACGCGGCACTGAAAAACCCCGGCTCCGGAGCCACCCGCGATGAGACGTACGTGTGCTACCGCAACGGTGCGAGAAGCGACACCGTCTACGGTCAGGCACGGTGGTTCGATGCGAATTACCTCGTCGCCGTGCTCGCCTCCGACCACGCCGGGTGGAAGCCACTGGCCCTCCCCCGGCCCCACACCGGCGGCGCCGGCAGTGCGCGATGGTGGACGTGCGAGACCTGCGACGACTCGTTCACCGTCGCCGACCGCTGTGGCCGATGCGGCGAACCGCAGTGCACGCAGGGCCATTGCGGATGCCACGTCGCGCGCGCTCAGAAGGACAGAACGTGCCCCAGCTGCTTTCTGACCCTGCACCCGTCTCGGTTCGACCCCGGCAGTGAACTGTGCCGGGACTGCGCGTGAACAGGCGAAAGGCTCCAGCCCGAACGTTTCGGGAGATGTGACGTCAGACCCCCCTGAGAGGGTCACAACGCCCTCCGTTCCATAGAGGAGACGTCATGCCCTATCGCAGCGCGATCACCGGTCGCTACATCAGCAGGGCGGCCGCAGCCCGCCATCCGAGGACCTCCGTGCGGGAATCCCCCGGCTCCAGCCGCGGATCCGGCCCGCGCTACCGCAGCGCTGTCGACGGTCAGTACGTTCGCGCCGCCGACGCCACCAGGAATCCCAAGACCACGCTGCGCGAGAAGGCCTGACGGTGGCTTCGCGAGCAACCGCGCCAAGCGTCGATGACGCACTGGCCTCCAACACGGTCATCGGCCCCGGCGGGCAGACCCGCACGGTGTCCGAGCGCGTGGCCCGGCGGGTGTGGATCGCGGCGGGCGGACGCTGCACGATCTGCAACCGCTACCTCCTCGACGACGAGACCACCGGGCAGGACGTGATGATCGGCCAACTCGCGCACATCGTGGGCTGGTCCACCGCCGACGGTTCTCCCCGAGGCGCCGACGACCTGGCCGTGGAACTGCGCGGCGAAGCCGACAACCTCCTGCTGCTGTGCTACGACCAGCACAAGGTCATCGACGACAAGTCGCTGTGGGCCGTGTACGACGCGGACACCCTGCGTGCGCTGAAGCGCGAGCACGAGTCACGGGTGCGGGACCTGACCGCGATGGGCCACGACAAGTCGACCACGGTGCTCAGGGTCGTCGGCAACATCCATGATCAGGCCGTCGATCTCACCGATGCCCGTATCCGCGAGGCCCTCTTCACCCGCAACCGGTTCCCCGACTGGACCCTCCGCGGAGCCGACGAGTACGAGGTCGATCTGCGCACGCTCCCCGGTGAACGCGACGGCACTCCCATCTACTGGGCCTCGGCACGCGCTCACCTCGACGAGCGACTCGGCCGGCTGCGCACCCTGGTCGCCAAGGGCAGGATCACCCACCTGTCGGTCTTCCCGCTCGCCCGCATCCCGGTGCTGATCCTGCTGGGCACCCTTCTCGATGACACCGTGCCCGTCGACCTCTACCCGAAGCGACGCGGCGGCGACGAAGCCTGGGGATGGACACCCGCCGGTGGCGACGTCGAGTTCCGCATCACCAGGGTCCGCGTCGGCAGCGACCGAACCAAGGTGGCGCTGCTGGTGTCGGTGTCCGGGTCCGTCGACCACACCCTGCTGCCGGACGAGATCGACGACTCCTACACGATCTACGAACTACGGCCCGCCGACACCCTGCCCGTGCCCGGGCTCATCGGCAGCGCGAAGTGCCTCGACGCCTTCAGTCGAACCTGGCGCGAGGCCCTGGCCACCGTCGAGGCCCACCACCCCGGCGTGCAAGCGATTCCGACGTTCTCCGCCGTACCCGCCGCCGCGGCCGTCAGCATGGGCCGCCACCTCATGCGTGCAGCACATCCCCCGCTGCACATCTACGACCGCGTCACCGGCGCCAGCACCTACCAATTCACGGCATCGACAGCCGAGACAGGCCACTGAAAGGGCACTCATGACCACCGTGACGATGAATCCACTGTCCGCCCTGCTCGCCGGAGCAGTGGACCTCCTCGACATCCCACCCGATCTTCAGAAGATCGTGGTCGCCCGCTACGAGGACGTCGGGCAGTTTCTCGCCGATAACGGCGGCGCCCGCTGCAGCGTCTACCCGCAAGGCGGCTTCCTGCTCGGCACCGCCATTTTCCCGCCGCAGCGGACCGAGTACGACATCGACCTGGTCTTCCGCGACGGGATCACCAAGGACGACACCACTCAAGCCGACCTCAAGCAGCGCGTCGGCGGCATGCTCGAGGACTACAACGACTACAAGGTCGGGTCCGCCGACGCACCCGAGGCCTTCTTCGAGAAGCGCCGGTGCTGGACACTGTCCTACTCCAGTCAGGGGTTTCACCTCGACGTGCTGCCCGCCGTCATCGACACCGATTTCCGCACGTCGCCCAACGGCATCCTGCTCACCGACACAAAGTTGAAGCCGTGGCAGCACGCCAATCCCAAGGACTACGCCATCTGGTTCCGAGGTCGGTCCGAGGAGATGCGACGCAAGATCGCCGCCAGCGCCCGCGCGCAGAACGTCGCCGATGTCCCCAACTGGGCGGTGCGCTCCACACTGCAGCGACTCGTCCAGGTGCTCAAGTGGCACTGCTACCTCGACTTCGCCCACGACGTGGACAACCGACCTCCGTCGATCCTGATCACCACCCTCGCCGCACACGCCTACCACGGCCAAGACGACCTCGGCGAAGCCCTGCTCGCGGTGATCGACGGCATGCCGAACTTCATCAAGTCGTCCAACGGCCGTTGGCTGGTCCTCAATCCTGCACAGCCCAAGGAGAACTTCGTGGACAAGTGGAACGAACCCGACACCGCGCATCGACGGCAGGCCTTCAACGGATGGCTCCGCAGAGTCCAACGCGACATCGAAACCGCCTCCAGCGCAAAGGATTCGGGTCTCGACGTACTTGTCAACCGCCTCAGCGGGACGTTCGACCGGCAGGTACTCGCGAAGTCCGCGGCCAACTGGGCGCGAAGCACCGTCGACCTCCGAGGACAGGGGAGGTTCGGAATCACCTCGGGGACGGGCGCACTTGTCATCGGAGCGGGGAGACCCACGCCCCAGCACGGGTTCTACGGTCGTGGCCGCACGTAGTGGCCGCCTGACGATAGGTCAACAGGCATTCGCCGTCCGCAGCGTTCTTCCTGACGCCTCGGTGCGCCTCGGACGCGGTACCCGCCTGACCGTGACCGCCGACCTCCAACCGACCTCGATGTCGCGCCGTTACAGCGTCAAGATCGACTACCGACTGGGTGCCTCACCCGAGGTACGGGTCCTCGCGCCGGAACTGCAGCTGCACTGCGCAGCAGAAGACCTACCCCACACGTTTCCAGGCGAGAAGTTGTGCCTGCACCTTCCGGGAGAGTGGTCGCCGGACATGTACATCGCACACACCACGGTTCCGTGGACCAGCGAGTGGCTGTTCTACTACGAACTCTGGCTTATCACAGGGAGCTGGGACGGCGGCGGCCATGGTGAGCCCGGTTCGTCTCCAGACTCCGCACCAGACTCCGCAGGTGGACCCTAGCCGGCAAATGAGGTCCTGCGCCGTGCCGCAGCCTATTCGGCGCAGGCCAATCTGCCGGGGCAATGATCTACCCGCTCGTGAGCGAGCTCGCCGCCGACGGGATCCCCGTCGCGGTGACGTGCCGGGTACTGCAGCTCGCCCGCCAGCCCGTATTACCGTTGGCTGGCCCAGCCGATCACCACCGCCGAACTCACCGAGGCCTACCCTCCAACGCGCTGTTCGATGCCCACCGCGACGACCCGGAGTTCGGCTACCGCTACCTGGTCGCAGAGGCCGCCGATGCTGGTGAGCCGATGGCCGGGGGCACCGCGTGGCGGATCTGCGCACAGAATCGACTGCGGAGCGTGTTCGGTAAGAAGCGCGGTAACAACGGTAAAGTCGGGCCGCCGGTGCATGACGATCTGGTCGAGCGCGACTTCAACTGCGCATCGCCATCGTCGCCTGGATCTAACGCACCTACCACCGCCGGCGCCGACAGAGCCTGGTGCCGGTCACGGCGTTGTTGACGGTGGCCGGCCTCGGCCGTTCGACCCCGATCGAATACGAAGCCATCATGACCAGACCGGCCAGTCAGGCCGCGTGACCGAAGGCTGTCACCGAATCGTGCAGCAGAGCCGATTTCGGGTTTCGCAAGAGACTAAGCACATCTCGCGCCTACGATAGTTAGGTATTCGCGGAACTTCAACGCACGCGTTGTGTGTCGTCAGTTACCGCTCCGCCAAGGCTACAGACTATTCGCAGATCGGGTGTTCGCCCCATTCGCCAATCCTGTTCAAGCATTGCCGTCTTCATCGCTTCGATCGTGGCTCCCTCCCACTGAGCAGCCGTAGTCGCAAGGACAATCTCATCGACATGCAATGCGTGCGCGGCGATAACTCGTTTCCGGGCACCGCTCATACGTTGCTTTCGACTCCCAAATGTGTTGCTAGACTTCGCTTCGGCCATTGATAGCTTCCGATCGGTAAGCGCAAGTAGATCGGTCTCGCATACGGGGTCTCCCTCCGGTCCCAATAGCTCAAACTCGGCTGCGTCGGTGTAGCTGCGCCGAGAAGTAGACCGTAGGTACTTAGAAAGTAGCAACGGAACGTCTCCATTGTCCTGGAGCAGCTTTCGGGCAATGGGATGAAGATCGTAATACCAGGTGGGTTCTTCGACCGGATGTAGCCACAGTTGACGATCGAGGGCGTTTACTTCAAGGCAGCGGTCGCATCGGATCATCGAAGCCAGGCTGTCCACATGGACAAATGCGGAATGTTGGCACAAGAGGCACTTTGTAAGCAGTCCTCGCCTAAGAACGCCCGCTTTGAGTAACCCATCTACCCTGTCTCTGGCTTCGGCAGTGTCCGTGACACCCGCAATCGCGCATATGCCCGAAAAGTGCAAATATCCCTCCGAATTGACTACGCATCCCTCGCCACCGGGGTAATCATCTTTCGTAGATCGCGACCGATTGAATGCGAGGAGAGCAGCCAAGAAATCACTGGCGACGAGATCAGTCAACGCCTCTCGGCTGCCCATCATGGAAGCCAGCACGTTCGCCTGCGTGCCTGCAGTCGAAAGCCGAACGGACATCGCGTGAGTACTTGCGCGTGAGTTCGCCCAGTGGATCAACGACGGGAAGCTGAGCAGCGGACGAGCGAGTGATTGCGAAAGTGAAGCTCCTGATGGAATGAAGTCGGTTCGATGCGCCTGGTATGAAATCCCCCCTCTGCCCGCACGAACACGAGTGGCCTGGGCCTCCGTTGTTTCGACTAGCAACGCATCTTCAGGCAAAGCGATCGAAACGGGAAATTCGTAACCCCGGAGAGAAACGTCGACGTGCCAACATGTTGACTGCTCAAGCGGCTCAAGACCCGGCACCCCGATCCGAGGAAGGGGCGGGAGCATTGACAGATTCGCAGTGCCCGCCTCTTTCGTGACAGCAGTCGACCATTCCTGAGAGATGTTCTCCTTCAGGACGTAGTGGACCTTCCAGTACCGCGAAGGCGCTAGGGCGTCGGCACCCACTACCATCCACTTGTCATCTAGGTCCTTGTCGAGGATCAGGCTCGTGCGGTCGCGCCATTGTTGTGCACGGACCGCGGTTTCGCTTTCATCGAAAGTGGTGGATGTAAACAGAACTCGTTTCAGCTGTGTCGATGCGTGACGCACCAGTTCGTCGATTCCCGCTATGACGTGAGGATGGAGTTCGGTGTCTGCCCACCACTCTTCGGGGACCCAGATTCCGTATCGGTAGGTGCGGTCCCAAACCATAGCCAGCGCGAAGTCAGACGGTTTGTCGCCTAACACGATCAGCGCGTCGGACCGCTGGGGACCGTACGATTGGGCTCCATCCAAACCGACGAGCGTCCGTGCAAGGTAGGTTTCATACCTACCCTCGAAAGTGGCTGCTGTGCTAATACCTGGAAGACCCGCGGCGTTGTATTCGTGTGAAGAGAGCCGCCGCACTGCTGCTTTCTTGATGGAGTCGTCGACGTCTGCAATTTCATCGTTCGGCATTTCACTCAACCCCCAGCGACTCGCCGCTGCTACGGCGAGGGCGCCCTTCAAAGCTGGATTGGCGCCGATCGAGGTCTCGCCGTCGCGAACGTCGCTGACAGTTGCAACGGCCACCGGATCACCGGAGCTCGGGTGGCCCGCGGTTGAGAACCAGATGTTCCAGAGCGCGGAGAACTGCGGATTCGCAACTTCCAGCGGGTTCAGCAGAGGCGATCGATAGTTGGAGCAGACCGCCGATATTGCTTCCTGTGCGCGCCTCACGCCGTCCGCTAGCTCGGCGGGAAGCGCTTCAGCTGGAGGCGCGAGGACGCAGTCGGGGTCGTACTCTCGAAGCGAAGCAAGAATCGCAGGATGTACTACACCCTGCTCTGTCGGCACAACAACGAACCCGGCACCGGCCCAAGATGTAGTGACTAGGTGAAGCCCATGCATTGCTAATCGGTGCCAGTCATCGGTCGCCGGTACCACAAGGACAACGCGTGGTGCACGTAGCTGCATATGAGCTACTTCGTTGAAGTACACGCTTTGGTCAGACATCAGCACTCACGTCTCCGACCAGCGTGACTTGGTCCCCGTGGGCGATGTCGGCGTCTGCCGGCCTGTCGGAATTCATGCAGCTCCGTCGTCGGGCACCGCATTGTCCCGCACCATATTCAGAATCGAAACAATTGTGTCAACATCCGCCTCACCAAACACGTCGTCGGGACCCGTCGGTGCGTGGTCTATGTACGGCGACTCGTAGAGCCGCACAGGTTCCATGAAGCCGTTGGCTGTCAGTTCGGTGACGATAAGGTTCACGAAGCGAATCTGGTCCGCATTGAACTTCGTGCCGTCCAGGTATGCGCCGAACGCTTCGGCAGCGGCCTCGCGGTCCAGCCCGACTAGTGACCGCACGAACAACCCCAGGCCATGCGACTGCTCCTTGGCCAGGTCAATGTCGGCTTGCTCTCCCGTACCGCTCTCGATAAGCATCTGCTCCAACGAGGTGAGGTCGTCGGGGGTCAAGGGCTTGTTGCGTCGTAACCGTTGCAACGCAACGTGATCCTGGTGCTGTCTGAGATACGCGCGGGCCTTGGCCTGAAAACGTTCCCAGTTGGTGCCGGGTGTGACCCCTGGGAGGTCAACGAGGGTGGCTTCGCTGAGTTCGTCGGCGAAGTCGGTGTAGACCTGATTCCGTTTCACCTTCTCCAGGAACCGGAGCAAACCGCGTAGGTTGCGCCGCACGGATTCGAGCATCGGCAGGGTGACGTCGACCCACCACTCATCCCCGGCGACCTCTTCGAGAAGCATCTCCTGTGCCTTCACCGACGGGATCGCCATCTGGCTCAGTAGCCCAGTCGCGATGTTCTGGATCTGCTCACGTAGCCGTTCGGCCGCGACCGCATCGCCTTCGAGTTGGGCTAGTTGACGACGCAAGATCAGCATGTCGAAGCGCTTGGCGTCCTCGTCGTCGTCCCTGTGGGCTGACGGCAGCCCAGCGAGGTGTTCGGCGACGTCGCCGGCGACCTCGGGCGTCAGCGACGTCCAGGCCGGCCATTGCGAGTATTGCTCAACCAGCCTGCGGTGGGGGCGCACCAGGAAGTTGTCCAGGTTCATCCCCGTGACGGAGCGATGGAGCGACCACGCGACATCGACGCGCAATCCTCGTTCGGTTTCGGTGCCCTGTCCCTCTTCGGGTTCTGGTTCCGAGGGCGGCCACGCGTGGTCAATCGCGGTGATCAGCCCGAGGCGTGTTTCGAACAGGCGCTGGTTCAATGACTTCTGAAATGAGCCTTCCGATCCGGGCAGGTCCTGGCTGAAAAATTCGAGGTTGCCGCAAAAATCGAAGACATAGAAGTTCTGTTTATCCTTGCCGGGTCCGAAGAGGTCGGGACGTAGGCGAGTGCCACGGCCGATCATCTGCCAGAACTTGGTCTTGGACCGCACGAGCTTGAAGAAGACGAGGTTGACGACGTCGGGGACATCGATGCCGGTGTCGAGCATATCGACCGATATGGCGATGTGTGGCGCCTTGTCGGTGACGGAGAAGTCGTCGATCAGCGACTGAGCGTAGGCGGTGCTGTGGGTGATGACGCGGGCGAATGTTCCGGCGTACTGCGGATATTGGACGTCGAAGCGTCGCGCGATGAACTCGGCGTGTGCCTGGTTCTTGGCGAAGATGATGGTCTTGCCGAGCCGGTCACCCTCGGCGACGCGGTGGCCCTTGCTCATCAGTTCGGCGAGCACCTTGTCGACAGTGTCTTCGTTGAACAGAAACCGGTTGATCTCCTCGGAGCTCACCTCGTCAGGTGGATCTTCGTCGCCCCAATCCAGGGCGTCCCAGTCATCCTTCTCCTCTTCGGAGAGATCGGCGTAGCGGATACCTTGGCGTAGGAATTTGGTGCCGACGGAGATCCCGACAGCAGGTACCAGGAAGCCTTCCTTGACGGCGTCGTCGAGGCTGTAGGCGTCGGTGGGTACGCCGTCTTCGAGGTGGAAGAGTCGGTAGGTGTTGTGGTCGACTTCGTCTTTGGGGGTGGCGGTCAGGCCGACGAGCAGTGAGTCGTACCAGTCGAAGATAGCCCGGTACTTCTGGTAGACGGAGCGGTGGGCTTCGTCGATGACAACGAGGTCGAAGTAGCCGGGTCCGAATTTCCTGATGCCAGATTCGGTGTCGTTGATGAGGTTCATCATCGTCGGGTAGGTGCACACATACACCCGGCCATCGGTGATTTTTTCAGTGACCAGATTCACCGTGGTCGCACCAGGAAGGTGCCCCTTGAACGCGTTGGCGGCTTGAGTGACCAGTGCGGTGCGGTCGGCCAGGAACAGCACCCGTTTGACCCAGTTGGCTTCCATCAACTGCTTGACCAGAGCGATGACGGTGCGGGTCTTGCCCGAGCCGGTCGCCATCACTAATAACGCTTCACGTTGCTTGGCGGTGAATGCGTCGTCGATCGCGCGGATGGCGCGGTGCTGGTAGTGGCGCTCGACGATGGCCGAGTCGATCGGCATATCGGCCAACGGTTTGCGGGTGTCGCGGCGCTGGATCATTAATTCCAGCTCGTCGCGGGTGTAGAAACCCTGGATCTCCCGCGGCGGGTAGCCCCCAGCGTCGTCCCAGACCCAGTGTTCGAAACCGTTGGTGTAGAAGATGACCGGACGACGGGAGATCATCTGCTCCAGGCAATCGGCATAAAGTTTGGCCTGCTGCTGGCCGACCTGCGGGCTCTTGGTGGTGCGTTTCGCCTCCACGACCGCCAACGGCAGACCATCCTCGGCCCACAGCACGTAGTCGACGAAGCCCTTCCCATCCGAGGTGGGCATGCCGGTAACCGGGTATTCGCGGTCGCGGGCCTCGGCCAGCGGCCATCCGGCTTCGGCGAGCAGCAGGTCGATGAACGTGTCCCGGGTCTCGGTCTCGGAGTAATCGCGGTCATCGATCAGTTGGTTGGCCGCCTGGGCCTGTTTGACCGCCTCCCGCAATGCGGCGATCTCGGCATCCTTCTTGGCAGACTCTTCATCCTTCTCCGCCAACGCCTTGGCGTGAGCTTCATCCTGCGCGGCGAACTTCGCCGCGAGCCCGGCCGCTTCCTGCCGGCTCAGCGGTGCGGCCTTGGCGGCGAACTTCGGGTCGAATTGGAGCTGGAGCGGAGCGGCCTTGGGGTAGGCCGAATGGTGGAACACTGCCCATACCGTTACGTTGTGCAACTCGCGCAGCACACCGAGAGCAATCTGCGGGGCGATCGGCTTCTGGTCATGCACGGCCGCGTTACCGGCCTTGCGGATCAAGTTGAGCTTGTGTGCGATTGCGGTCGGTACCTTTACCCGAAACCCGGCATCGTTGATCCGGGCTGCCAGGTCGTCCCTATAAGGGACCGGCAGATCGAACAGGTCGTAAAGCAGGCCGACGAGTTGTTCGATCGCTCGCCGGGCATAGATGCAGGCCGAGCGTGGATCACTGGTGAGATAGCTCTCGGCGCGGGTGCAGTCTGTCTGGATCGCCGGCCAGTCTGCGGCACCCAGGAAGGCGAAGTTACTCATGTTTTTCCCCGGTTCGACCACCAGTGGACGCCAGGGCTGAACTAGACAAGTCGCACCTTCTCAAAGTATTCGGAATGCCTTTTCACCAGCTTGGATACGTCATGGTCCCTGATATTTGAGAACCTGCTTCCGAAGCCGCGCAGTCCGACGGCGACGCCCCCCGCTTGCGCTGCGGTGTAGGCATCTTTGAGAACGGCATCGTTGGTCGAGAAGTAGTTGTGTACGGCGCCTGTGACCGATTCGCTTAGAGGGCGCCAGTCGCCCTTCTTGCCTTCGGCTGCTCCGAGGAGATGCACTGCTTCGATCCGCGGAGCGTCCGAGCTGGTGCCGAGTGTCTCAGCGGCAGTGACGACAGCGCGGCCGCCCAGGCTGTGACCGACGAGAATGTAGCTGGCGCAGTTCGTGCGTGCGAGCACGCCGGCAAGAGCTGCCCTTGTTTTGTCCGCCCGCGTCATCGCCACGTGCCATGGGTTCTTCAGAATGTCGGCTGCCAGGAGAACCGGCGCGACCGCCCCCAGGCGCTTTGCTCCCACCTTGGTCGCCCGCGCCGCCATGGCCGCGATGCCGCCAGCCGCCTGTCCTGCGCCGACATTTTTGAGAAGAAGACCAGCCAGGGCCTTGAGCTCTTTACTACCCCAACGCAGTCGGTAGATCGGAGAATTTGGGTATCGCTTCTCGACCATCTGCATGGCCGCCCGCCACTGTGGGTCGGTCTCGGTCATGAATCCCCGGGCAACCACCACCGGGGTCCCTAGGCCGTCCCGGAACTTCTCGATCCGGAAGGACTTGTCCTCACCGATGTAAGCGCTTGTGACGCTGGCACCAAGCGCACCACCTAGCGCTGCCCCCGCGGCTGCGACGACATAGGTTCCACCGACCATACCCAACCCGCCGGCGGCCAAAGAACCTCCACCGAGCATCGCCAATCCGTATGAGGCGGCGGCGGCACCAGAGAATCCGGCGAGGCTGCCAATCGCTCCGCCGATTGCGGGTGCAGCCATTACACCGCCCGTGCCGACCACCGCAGCAGCAAGCACACCGAGGGATGTCAATCGCGAGGCCATGGCCAGGTTGCTTCTCTCGAAGATCTGCAGGTCCCCATATTGCTCAAGGGCGTCGACCTTATGGTTCGCCCGTTCGAAACTCGGAATCTCGTGTCCGTGTTCAGCGCAGAAACGTGGCAACCTCACCGATCCGAAGCTGCGGACGGCCATGTGATCGCACCACGCTGCCGCACAACCCAGCGTAGGTGTGCCACAAGTAGCACACAGGTAGGTCGGGACGATGCCGCCGGAGCCGACAACCTTGCGGTGCGTACTGAGCGTGAAGCAGCCCGAGCACCAACCGTCCACGCCCGTCGGCCCTACGAAGTCCACAAGCGCGGCTATCTTGGCCGCGGTCTTTGCGTGGCTGTCTGCTAGCTTTCGGTAGCTCTTCTTCTTCTCCTCCAACTTGAACTTGCGAAACTGCTTCTCGTTCTTGGCATAAGCCCACGCATTGTGGCGCAGCGCAGGGTTGCGAAGCATCGCTTCGTCCCCTTCGACTTTCGGCTCGACGTCCGTCAGCGTCCCCGTCAATGCCAGAAGACGGCCCATGGGCGACCGGACCTCACAGATCATTCCGTCATGCGAGACGGGCTTGAAGAAGATGCCATTACGGACGCCCATGGTGATCCTTCGAGGTCCCGCTAGAGCTGACCGGAGAACGCGCGGTATTGAAGTGACGCGAACAGTTCGCCCAGCTGCTCCGAAGATCCCCCCAACCGATCAGACAATCCATCGATACTGTTCAACCTAGTTACGAACTGCTGCTGCTCGTCGAGAGAGGGCAGCGGCAGCGGCATCTGTTTGATGATCCCCATGTTCAGCCCGTCCATGATCGCACCCTTGGTCTGGCGCGTCAGATACGCGCGTGATGTGGGGTGCCACAAGAATGAGGCACGTACGAACTCCGGCAGGGCGACGCACGGATCTAACGTGATTGCGCAGATGTGCTTCGTATTAATTGCTGTACCAACATCTTGGGGTACCACCACGCAGCGTCCGCACGTACCCATGATGCTTACCAGGACGTCGCCGGGCTGCACTGTATAGCGCTTCAAGAGCTCGTACTTTTCCGGTGTGATGAACCGCCGCTCGCCCCACGTAAACGAGTTGCCAACCACGTTGTCGAGTCCCAGTACCGAAATGCCCTCGGGGACGAACTCACTGTGTAGGAGTTGGCTCCCGAATGGACCCGTCCTGATCGATCCCTTCTCGGGCAGCGCAACATGGTCAATAGTGACGTATTCGCCGACATACCGGCCGAACATTTCGAGGAAGACTGCCCTTCCAGCCTCCTCAGCAAGCGTCGTCGTCCGCAGCCGCGCTGTTCGAAGTATGTCTGCGTGATCGAGGATTGCGGCGACGCGGCGCTGTTCGTCGAGTTCGGGGATAGCGATCTGGATGTTAGCCACCTGTGCCGGGCGCGCGCGCAATAGGGAACCTCCAACGCCTGCAACAGTCTGCATGAACTGTCGATGAAAGGTGTCGCCAAGAAGGTAGTGCCGCAGCCATCGCGGGTCGGCCGAATCGGACCGGAACACTATCCATTCGCCCGAGGCGATGATCCGACGGCCGCGACTTTGACCGACGATCCATGCCCGTCGGATGTGGGGGACGATCCGTGACAACAACACGTCCCCCGGCGAAACGACCTGCTTCGACGAACCAATATCAGTCCCTGCAAGGATTTCGGCGCTTCCGTGGTCGTGGGCCGGAATGCTGTATAGATCAAACTTCTCGTCTGGAAACTTGGAGGGATCAACTGAACCCGCTCGCTTAACCATGAGGGTTCCGAGGGTTGTTTGCTTCACCTCAACATCTCCTTCAACTCCGCCAACCCCGCGGCGATCTCGCCCTCGATCTCTTCGATCTCGGCGATGATCTCCACTGGCGCCCGGTGCTCAACCTCGACGTGAACAATCTCCTTATACCGATTCAGCGACAGGTCGTATCCCTGTGCCACGATGTCATCCTTCGACACGCAGAACGACTGTTCGGTCTTTGCCCGCTCAAGTTCAGCGCCAGACCGTTCTTTCCACCTTTTCAACACGTCGGGCAGATCATTCGCCTCGACCGGGTTCCGCTTGTCATCCAGCGAGAATCCGTCGGCCGTCACGTCGTAGAACCAAACGTGTTCCGTACCACCGGAGTTGGTTTTGGTAAACAGCAGCATCGCCGTCGAGACACCCGCATAGGGCCGGAAGACCCCGGAAGGCAGCTTCACGACCCCGTCAAGCCTCTGGTCTTCGACCAAAATTCGCCGAAGATCCTTGTGCGCCTTCGATGATCCGAACAGCACCCCATCGGGCACGATGACGGCCGCGCGCCCACCGGGCTTCAACAGCTTGAGGAACAATGCTACAAACAGCAGTTCGGTCTTCTTAGTTTTGACGACCCGTTGCAGATCCTTTGAGGTCGATTCGTAGTCCAAGGAACCGGCGAATGGAGGATTCGCGAGGATCAGCGTGTACTTTTCTGCGTCCTCAGAAGCGCCCTCGGACAGCGAGTCCCGGTAGCGAATGTCTGGAGCTTCAATGCCATGCATCAGCATGTTCATGCTGGCGATTCGCAGCATCGTGTTGTCGAAGTCGTAACCGTGGAACATGCTCGCGTGGAAGTGCTTCCGCTGTGCCGCATCGGTAAGGACCGACGGATGCTGCTCCCGGATGTAATCCGAGGCCGCGACAAGAAAGCCCGCCGTACCACAGGCCGGGTCACAGATCTCCTCCGCCGGCTGGGGTGCAGTCATGTCGACCATCAGTTTGATGATGTGCCGCGGTGTGCGGAATTGGCCGTTCTGACCAGCGCTGGCGATCTTGGACAGCATGTACTCGTAGAGGTCGCCATTCGTGTCCCGGTCGGCCATCGGGATCTCGTCCAGTAGATCGACCACCCGCGACAACAGCTGGGGAGTCGGGATGGTGAACCGAGCGCCTTCCATGTGTTGGGCATACGTCGAGCCGTCACCACCCAATGCCCGCAGGAACGGGAACACCTTTTCCCCGACGGTTGCGAACATGACGGCCGGTTCCTCGTTCTTAAACCGCGACCACCGCAGCTCCTGCTGATCGGGTTCGAACCGCAAGCCCTCGGCCTTGCCGGTCACCCGGGCCTTCTTCTCGGCGAGTGTCTCTAGATCGTCGAGGCGCCGGATGAACAGCAGATAGGTGATCTGCTCGATGACCTCCAGCGGGTTAGAGATGCCGCCGGACCAGAACGCGTCCCAAACCCGGTCGACCTTGCTCTTCAACTCACCGGTGATCACGGCACCCCTCATCTCGTCGTTCTGAACTGAACGGAACTGTATATACGGCTGGGCCGACAAGTACGCGGGATCCAGCCGACTGCAGCCGTTATTCGTTCCCCTTCACGGCGCCCCGACCGAAGCCCCACCGGATAGCCGCGTCCAGCTCCGCCACGTACTTGGCCTCGAGCTGCTCGTCATGCTGACGCTTGATCCACGAGGGGTGCGTTGCATTGAGGATGTACGGAACACCCTTCGGAAGGCGGCCCCTAGGGTGCTCGAACGGCTTCAGCGACACCCGCGCCCCCGGATAGAAGAATTCCACGACGCGCTCGGCGTCACGGCCCAGCGTGATCACCAGTCGCGGCCGGACGATCTCAAGTTCGCGGTGCAGAAAAGGGGAGCAATTGACGAGTTCGTGCTCACGCGACGCGCGATTCTTCGGCGGGTGGCAGTGCACCGCATTGCTGATGAACAGGTCCACCTTCTTGAGACCCGCACGCTCGATGGCGGCGTCGATCAGATCGCCGCTGCCGCCGGTGAATGGAATCTGGGTCTCGATGCACTTCTCACACAAGCTTTGGCCAACCAGTGCTACCGGTGAGGTCAAGCAGCCATACCCCGGAGCGGATGCGGTGACGTGGGCGACGTTCATCCCGTCGCAGCGCCGACAAGTCCTGATCTCGTTATCGAGGACGATCTTGCTACGCCACCGCGGTGCCATGGTGTCGCCGGGCGCGGACCTGAGGCTCACCACGGAGTGTAGAAAGATCGGGGTGTCCGTCGGACGGAAAGCTGGCTACCGGTCCCAGCACCATCGTTGCTGACCGAAATGGGGACCTAGCAGCGGAAGTCCCCGACCCCTTTGAATCAGCGGCTCCCGACGAAACAGCCCCACCAAACACAAAGGTCACGAACCATTTCCGGTTCGTGACCTTCGTGTCTGGAGTTCGTAGAACTCCTCGCTGTGGGCGAAGGGGGACTTGAACCCCCACGTCCCGAAGGACACTGGCACCTGAAGCCAGCGCGTCTGCCATTCCGCCACTCGCCCGAATGACCGAGGAAGCCTATCACGCAGGCATCCCGGCTTCACCACCGTACTGGCGGACCCCCCAGAACTCCAAAACGGCCGGTCACAGGGCCTTGACCTGCGTCGATGTGATTCTCACAATTCCGATGGTCACGCATCGCCCCAGTTGGCCGATACCATGCATACAGGCATCGTCACCAGCCGACACGCTGAGGGCGTCACCGCGCGGATCACCCCGCGCACACGGCAAGGGAGGCGAGCGGGGAGATGGGGTTGGTCGGCCGCTTCGAGCGCAAGCTCGAGGACAAGGTCGGCGACGCTTTTGCCCGGGTGTTCGGCGGATCGATCGTCCCGCAGGAAGTTGAGTCGCTACTGCGCCGGGAAGCCGACGCCGGCGCGCGAGAACTGCATGGTGGACGCATTTTGGCCCCGAACGACTACGTCATTACCCTCAGTGTGCCTGACTATCGGAAGGTGAGTGCCGACCCGGACATCACCTCGACCACGTTCGCCAAGCACTTGGAGGGATACATCCATGAGCAGGGTTGGCAAACGTATGGTGATCTGGTCGTCAGATTCGAGCAGTCACCCAACCTGCACACCGGACAGTTTCGCGCGCGTGCCGCGGTCAATCCAGACGCGACCACAGTCGAACCCGCTCCACCCCCACGAGACGTCACGTCCCAGGCAGAACCAGGAGTACCACCGATGACCGACAACCCGACTTACCGCGGCGGCCAAGGACCCGGTCGGCCCGCAGACGACTACTACAACCGTCCCGAGAACCGCCCCGACGACGAGCGCCACAACCGCGCCGACGAGCCGCGCGGCGGCTACCCGCAGGGCGACCAGGGCGGCTACCCGGCCCAGGACCAGGGCGCTTACCCGCCCCGCGGCGGTTACCCCGACCAGGGTGGCTACCCGGAGCAGGGCGGCTACCCGGACCAGGGCGGCTACCCCGAACAGGGCGGCTACCCCCCGCAGTCCTACGAGCAGCGCCCGCCGGCCGGTTACGGCCCGCCGCAGGGCCCCCAGGGCGGCTACCCCGACCAGGGCTACCGCCAGGCCCCTCCCGGATACGGCCCGCCCCAGGGCGGTCAGCCCGGCTACGGGCCGCCGTCGGGCGACTACGACTACGGCCGTCGCCCCGACGAAGGCGGTTACCCGCCCCCGGCCCGGCCCTCCTACCCCGATCAGGGCGGCTACCCGGACCAGGGCGGCTATGGCGGTCAGGGCGGTCAGCAAGCCTACGGCCGCCAGGACTACGCACAGCACGATTACGGCCGCTACGGCGAGGCACCCGCCGCTTACGGCGAGCCCGGATACAACGAGCCCGCCGGCTACGGCGAGCAGGGCTACGGACAGGCCGCCGGCTACGGCGGATACGGCGCCCAGGGCGACTACGCGGTCGCCGGAACCACCGTCACCCTGCAGCTCGACGACGGCAGCGGCCGCACCTACCAGCTGCGCGAAGGCGCCAATGTGATCGGTCGCGGCCAGGACGCCCAGTTCCGCCTGCCCGACACGGGCGTGTCGCGTCGCCACCTGGAAATCCGCTGGGACGGTCAGGTCGCGCTATTGTCAGACCTCAACTCCACCAACGGCACCACGGTGAACAACGCTCCGGTTCAGGAGTGGCAGCTGGCCGACGGCGACGTCATCCGGCTCGGTCACTCCGAGATCATCGTCCGCGTCCACTGAGGTCAGGCCACACGGGGGTCGCGGTCGCGCGGTGCTCACGCCGGCCGTCGCCCACGTTTGGTGGCGGTCGCGCGAGGAGTATCACCGGGACGGAGAGGACGTCAGATGCAGGGCCTGGTACTGCAGCTGACCCGCGTCGGCTTCCTCCTGCTGCTGTGGCTGTTCATCTGGTCGGTGCTGCGCATCCTGCGCACCGACATCTACGCGCCGACCGGCGCGGTGATGGTCCGCCGCGGGCTGGCACTGCGCGGTTCGCTGCTGCCGAAGGCCAACCGCAGGCACGTGGCACGGCAGCTGGTGGTCACCGAGGGCGCGCTGGCCGGCACCCGCATCCCGCTGGGGACGCAACCGGTGCTGATCGGCCGCGCCGATGACTCCACGCTCGTGCTGACCGACGATTACGCCTCGACGCGCCATGCCAGACTCTCGCCACGCGGTCCGGAATGGTATGTAGAGGACCTAGGATCGACCAACGGCACATACCTCGACAGGGCGAAGGTGACGACAGCTGTACGAGTTCCGATGGGCACGCCTGTGCGAATCGGCAAGACGGTGATAGAGCTGCGCCCGTGACACTCGTCCTTCGATACGCGGCCCGCAGCGACCGGGGGTTGGTGCGCGCCAACAACGAAGACTCGGTCTACGCGGGCGCCCGGCTGCTCGCGCTCGCCGACGGCATGGGCGGCCACGCCGCAGGCGAGGTGGCCTCGCAGCTGGTGATCGCCGCGCTGGCCCACCTCGACGACGACGAACCCGGCGGCGATCTGCTCAGCAAGCTCGACTCGGCGGTGCGCGAAGGCAATGCCGCAATCGCCGCGCACGTGGAGGCCGACCCCGAGCTCGAGGGCATGGGCACCACGCTGACGGCAATCCTGTTCGCGGGCAACCGGCTTGGCCTGGTGCACATCGGTGACTCCCGCGGCTACCTGTTGCGCGACGGCGAGCTCACCCAGATCACCAAGGACGACACGTTCGTCCAGACCCTGGTCGACGAGGGCCGGATCACCGCCGAGGAGGCCCACAGCCACCCGCAGCGCTCGCTGATCATGCGGGCGCTGACGGGCCACGAGGTGGAGCCGACGCTGATCATGCGCGAGGCCCGCGCCGGCGACCGCTACCTGTTGTGCTCGGACGGCCTGTCCGACCCGGTCAGCCACGACACCATCGCCGAGGCGCTGCAGCTCGAGGACGTCGCCGAAAGCGCGGACCGGCTCATCGAATTGGCCCTGCGCGGCGGCGGGCCCGACAACGTCACCGTGGTGGTGGCCGACGTCGTGGACTACGACTACGGCCAGACCCAGCCCATCCTGGCGGGCGCGGTGTCCGGCGACGACGACCAGACCGCTCCCCCGAACACCGCCGCAGGCCGTGCATCGGCGTTCAACCCGAAGCGCAACGCCGCCAAACGTGTTGTGCCGCAGCCGGAAGAACCTCCACCGCGACCGCGGTCCAAGCGACGCACGATCATCGCCGCCGCGGTGCTGGTCCTGGTGGTGCTGGCCGGCCTGGCCGTCGGACGCGAGATCGTCCGCAACAACTACTACGTCAGCGAGAACGCAGGCACCGTCTCGATCATGCGAGGCGTGGACGGCTCGTTTCTCGGGATCTCCCTGCAGGAGCCCTACCTTCTCGGCTGCCTCAACGATCGTAACGAGCTCTCCCTGATCAGCGCCGACCAGTCCCGCGACAACCTCGACTGCCGTCCGCTCGCAGTCGACGACATGCGGCCGTCCGAACGCGCTCAGGTGATCGCGGGCCTTCCGTCCGGCTCCCTCGACGAAGCCATCCGCCAGATCGAGGAACTGTCCCGCAGCTCCGTCCTCCCGGTGTGCGCGCCCCCTGCCCCACCGCCGACGACCCGACCGCCCGCTCCTGCTCCACGGCCCTCCCCCTCGGCAGGGCCGTCGTCGACTTCTGTGGCACCGCAGACCACCTCGGCCGCGCCGCGCACCAGCGCAGCGCCCGAAACACCGCGCACCGTCGCGAGTTCCGCTCCCCTGCCGTCCCCGTCGGCCCCACCGCCGTCACCGTCTCCGTCTCCGCTGCCGACGGTGACCGCGCTGCCTCCCCCACCGCCTGAACCGGGAACGAACTGCCGGGAAGTCTCATGACGACCCAACCGCAGCCCGCCGTGGCGGTGACGCCCCCGCTGCCCAACCGCCGCAACGCCGAACTGGCTCTGCTCGGTTTCGCCGCGCTGATCACCACGGTGGCGTTACTTCTGGTCGAGGCCAACCAGGAGCAAGGGCTGCGCTGGGATCTGGCCCAGTACACGGTGGCCTATCTGGCCCTGTTCACCGGCGCGCACCTCGCCGTGCGCCGCTTCGCGCCGTACGCCGACCCGCTGCTGCTGCCCGTGGTCGCCCTGCTGAACGGGTTGGGGCTGGTGATGATTCACCGTCTCGACCTCGCCGAGGGCACCACCGCCGCGCAGGGGCTCGGTGGCACCGCCAACCAGCAGATGCTGTGGACGCTGGCCGGGGTGCTCGGCTTCTCGGCCGTGGTGATCTTCCTGCGCGACCACCGCATGCTGTCCAGGTACGGCTACGTCTGCGGCCTCACCGGACTGATCCTGCTGGCGATCCCGGCGGTGCTGCCCCGCGAGATGTCCGAGCAGAACGGCGCCAAGATCTGGATTCGGTTCGAGGGCTTCTCGATTCAGCCCGCAGAGTTCTCCAAGATCCTGCTGCTGATCTTCTTCGCCGCCGTACTGGTGTCCAAGCGCAGCCTGTTCACCAGCGCCGGAAAGCACGTGCTCGGAATGGATCTGCCGCGGCCTCGCGACCTGGCCCCGCTGTTGGCCGCCTGGATCGCGTCGGTCGGCGTGATGATCTTCGAGAAGGACCTCGGCACGTCGCTGCTGCTGTACGCGTCGTTCCTGGTGATGGTCTACATCGCCACCGAGCGGTTCAGCTGGGTGGTACTCGGGTTGTCGCTGTTCGCCGCCGGAAGTGTGGTCGCCTACTACGTTTTCGACCACGTCCGGGTCCGGGTGCAGACCTGGCACGACCCGTTCGCCGACCCCGACGGCGCCGGCTACCAGATGGTGCAGTCGTTGTTCAGCTTCGCCACCGGCGGCATCTTCGGCACCGGCCTGGGTAACGGGCAGCCGGGCACGGTACCGGCCGCCTCCACCGACTTCATCATCGCCGCGATCGGTGAAGAGCTTGGGCTGGTTGGTCTTTCGGCAGTGCTGTTGCTCTACACGATCGTGATCATCCGTGGGATGCGCACCGCGATCGCGGTGCGCGACAGCTTCGGCAAGCTTCTTGCCGCCGGCCTGGCCGCCACGTTGGCGATCCAGCTGTTCATCGTCGTCGGCGGCGTCACCAAACTGATCCCGCTGACCGGGCTGACCACACCGTGGATGTCCTACGGTGGCTCGTCTCTGGTGGCCAACTATCTGCTGCTGGGCATCCTGGTCTGCATCTCGCACGCCGCGCGCCTGCCCATCGGCGCCAGGACGCTGCCCCCCGGCAACATCGCGGCTGCGCGCACCGAGGTGATCCAGAAGGTATGAACACCTCACTGCGCCGCATCTCGGTCATGATCATGGCTCTGGTCGTGCTGCTGCTCGCCAACGCCACGCTGACCCAGGTGTTCACCGCCGACGGCCTGCGCTCGGATCCCCGCAACCAGCGGGTGCTACTCGACGAGTACTCGCGGCAGCGCGGCCAGATCTCGGCAGGCGGGCAACTGCTCGCCTACTCGGTGTCCACCGAGGGCCGGTTCCGTTTCCTGCGCGTCTACCCGAACCCGATGACGTACGCGCCCGTGACGGGGTTCTACTCGCTGAGCTATTCGAGCTCCGGCCTGGAACGTGCCGAGGACACCGTGCTCAACGGTTCCGACGAGCGGCTGTTCGGGCGACGCCTGGCCGACTTCTTCACCGGCCGTGACCCCCGCGGCGGCAACGTCTCCACCACCATCAACCCGCAGGTCCAGCAGGCCGCGTGGGACGCGATGGAGAAGGGCTGCGACGGTCCGTGCACGGGCTCGGTGGTGGCCCTGGAGCCGTCGACCGGGAAGATCCTGGCGATGGTCTCGGCCCCGTCCTACGATCCCAACCTGCTGGCCTCCCACGACGTCGCCGAACAGGCCGAGGTGTGGCAGAAGCTGCGCGACGACCCGCAGTCGCCGCTGCTCAACCGCGCGATCGCCGAGACCTACCCGCCCGGGTCGACGTTCAAGGTGGTGACCACCGCGGCCGCGCTGCAGGCCGGCGCGACGCCGGACACACAGCTGACCGCGGCGCCGCAGATCCCGCTGCCCGACAGCACCGCGACGCTGCAGAACTTCGGCGGCACGTCGTGCGGAGCAGGCCCGACCACGTCGCTGCAGAACGCGTTCGCGAACTCCTGCAACACCGCCTTCGTCCAACTCGGCATCGAGACCGGCGCCGACCAGTTACGCAACACTGCAAACGCTTTCGGGATCGGCGAGGCCCCGCCGGCCATCCCGTTGCAGGTTGCCGAATCGACGGAGGGACCGATCGTCGACGATGCGGCGCTCGGCATGTCCAGCATCGGCCAGCGCGACGTCGCACTCACGCCGCTGCAGAACGCGACGATCGCGGCGACCGTCGCGAACAAGGGGGTGACGATGCGTCCTTACCTGGTGGACAGCCTCAAGGGGCCGGACCTTGCGAACATCGCCACCACCGCCCCAACCGAAGAGCGGCGGGCGGTCACCGAACAGGTCGCAGATACACTTACGGACTTGATGGTCGCCGCCGAGCAGGTGACTCAGCAGAAGGGAGCCATCGCCGGCGTGCAGATCGCATCCAAGACCGGCACTGCGGAGCACGGCACGGACCCGCGCAACACGCCGCCGCATGCCTGGTACATCGCCTTCGCGCCCGCTCAGGCACCCAAAGTGGCGGTCGCGGTGCTTGTCGAGAACGGTGGCAACCGCCTGTCGGCCACCGGCGGCGCGCTGGCGGCCCCGATCGGCCGCGCGACGATCGCCGCGGCGCTGAGAGGGCCCTCATGAGCCACCTTGCCGGAGGCGAAAAATGAGCCACCTTGCCGGAGGCGAGAAATGAGCCACCTTGCCGGAGGCGAGAAATGAGCCCAAGAGTCGGTGTCACGCTGTCCGGGCGCTACCGGCTGCAGCGCCTCATCGCCACCGGCGGCATGGGCCAGGTCTGGGAGGGTGTGGACTCCCGGCTGGGCCGGCGGGTCGCGATCAAGGTGCTCAAGGCCGAGTACTCGACCGACCCCGAGTTCGTCGAACGGTTCCGCGCCGAGGCGCGCACCGTGGCGATGCTCAACCATCCGGGCATCGCCGGCGTGTACGACTACGGCGAGACCGACATCGACGGCGAAGGCCGCACCGCCTACCTGGTCATGGAGCTGGTCAACGGGGAACCACTGAACTCCGTCATCAAGCGCACCGGGCGGCTGTCGCTGCGCCACGCGCTGGACATGCTCGAGCAGACCGGGCGGGCGCTGCAGGTCGCCCACTCCGCGGGGCTGGTGCACCGCGACGTCAAGCCGGGCAACATCCTGATCACCCCGACCGGCCAGGTGAAGCTGACCGACTTCGGCATCGCCAAGGCCGTCGACGCGGCGCCGGTGACCCAGACCGGCATGGTGATGGGCACCGCGCAGTACATCGCGCCCGAACAGGCCCTCGGCCATGACGCCACCGCGGCCAGCGACGTGTACTCGCTGGGTGTGGTCGGCTACGAAGCCGTGTCGGGCAAGCGCCCGTTCACCGGCGACGGCGCGCTGACCGTCGCGATGAAACACATCAAGGAGACCCCTCCGCCGCTGCCGGCCGATCTGCCGCCCAACGTGCGTGAACTCATCGAGATCACGCTGGTGAAGAACCCCGGCATGCGCTACAAATCCGGCGGTCCGTTCGCCGACGCCGTCGCCGCGGTCCGCGCGGGTCGCCGGCCGCCCAGGCCGAACGCGGCGCCGTCGATCGGGCGTGCGGCGCCGACCGCGGTGCCGCCCGCCATCGCGGCCCGCCCCGTCGCCGAGGCCACCGGCCGCGGCCCGGTGCAGACGTCGCGCACCCGCGCGACCGGCAGTCACCACCGCTCGGCTCCGCCGGCGCGGCGCACGTTCTCCTCCGGGCAGCGCGCGCTGCTGTGGGCCGCCGGTGTGCTCGGGGCGCTGGCGATCGTGATCGCCATCCTGATCGTGCTCAACGCCCAGGACCGCAAGGACCGCCCGGCGCCGACCACCGTCACCGAGACCCCGACCAGCGAGACCGCGCCGCCGCCGGAGACCCCTGGCGCGGCGCCACCGGCCATCGTTGATCATGAACCCGACCGAAATTGGGTATCCCGGCCTGTTGACGGACCGTCACACCGGGTGACCCTGCACGTTTCAGAACAGATGTTGAGATGACAACCCCCAAGCACCTGTCCGACCGCTACGAGGTGGGGGAGATCCTGGGCTTCGGCGGGATGTCCGAGGTCCACCTCGCCCGCGACCTGCGCCTGCACCGCGACGTCGCGATCAAGGTGTTGCGCGCCGACCTGGCCCGCGACCCGAGCTTCTACCTGCGGTTCCGCCGCGAGGCGCAGAACGCCGCCGCGCTGAACCACCCGGCCATCGTCGCGGTGTACGACACCGGTGAGGCCGAGACGCCGACCGGGCCGCTGCCGTACATCGTGATGGAGTACGTCGACGGGGTGACGCTGCGCGACATCGTGCACAACGACGGGCCCATGCCGCCCCAGCGCGCGATCGAGGTGATCGCCGACGCCTGCCAGGCCCTGAACTTCAGCCACCAGCACGGCATCATCCACCGCGACGTCAAGCCCGCCAACATCATGATCAGCAAGACCGGCGCGGTGAAGGTGATGGACTTCGGCATCGCCCGCGCGCTCGCCGACGCGGGCAACCCGGTGACCCAGACCGCGGCGGTGATCGGCACCGCGCAGTACCTGTCGCCCGAGCAGGCCCGCGGCGTGAAGGTCGACGCCCGCTCGGACGTCTACTCGCTGGGCTGTGTGCTCTACGAGATGCTGACCGGGGAGCCGCCGTTCGTCGGTGATTCGCCGGTCGCGGTGGCCTACCAGCACGTCCGGGAGGATCCGGTGCCGCCGTCGCAGCGGCACAGCGGCATCTCTCCCGAGCTGGACGCGGTGGTACTCAAGGCGCTGGCCAAGAACCCCGACAACCGCTACCAGACGGCCGCGGAGATGCGCGCCGACCTGGTGCGCGTGCACAGCGGCGAGACCCCCGACGCCCCCAAGGTGTTCACCGACGCCGAGCGCACCTCGATGCTGGCCTCAGCCCCGGCGCATCACCGCGCCGAACCCGGCGAGCCCGAGGGCCATCAGCCCCGGTACGAGGAGCGTGCCGGCGGCGGGTCGCTGGGCCGCTGGCTGATCGCCGTCGCCGTGCTCGCCGTGCTGACGGTGCTGGTCACCATCGGCATCAACACCTTCGGCGGCGAGACCCGCGACGTGCAGGTCCCCGATGTGCGCGGTCAGGCGTCCGCCGACGCGATCGCCACGCTGCAGAACCGCGGCTTCACCATCCGCACCCAGCAGAAGCCGGATTCGGAGGTGCCGCCGGATCACGTGATCAACACCGAGCCCGACGCCGACACCGCGGTCGGCGCAGGCGACGAGATCACGCTGAACGTGTCCACCGGCCCCGAGCAGCGCGAGGTGCCGGATGTGTCCGGCCTCGGCTACACCGATGCGGTACGCAGGCTCACCGACGCCGGGTTCGAACGCTTCCGTCAGACGACCTCGACATCGACGCCCGAGCAGAAGGACCGGGTGCTCTCGACGGTGCCGCCGGCCAACCAGACCTCGGCGATCACCAACGAGATCACGATCGTGGTCGGCAAGGGCCCGGCGTCCGCGCTGGTGCCGGAATGCGTCAGCCAGACCGTGGAGACGTGCCAGCAGGTGCTCGCCGCGTCCGGGTTCACCAAGTCGGTGCCGGTCGAAGTGGACAGCACCGTGTCGTCCGGACAGGTCGTCGGCCTCGAGCCCGCCGCCGGTCAGACCGTCCCGCAGGATTCGGTGATCCAGATTCAGGTGTCGCGCGGCAACCAGTTCGTGATGCCGGATCTGACCGGCCAGTTCTGGACCGACGCCGAGCCGCGGCTGCGCGCGCTGGGCTGGACCGGGGTGCTCGACAAGGGTGCCGACGTGCCCAACAGCGGCTTGCGCACCAATGCGGTCGTGAGCCAGACCCCGCCTCCGGGCACGGGTGTGAACTTCGGCAGCAGAATTACGCTGAACTTCGCGTCGTAGCGGCCGCGACGGCGCCGGCGACCTCGTCTTCGAGTTCACGGACCAGGTTCTCGGCCGGCGCCTGCCCGCAGAAGCCCAGCCAGTTGGCCAGCATCCGGTGCCCGCCCTGGGTCAGGATCGACTCGGGGTGGAACTGCACGCCGTGGATCGGCAGCTCGACGTGGCGCACGCCCATGATGACGCCGCCTTCGTCGGTGTTGCCGCTGCGTTCGCCGCGGACGGTGGTGGCGGTGACCTCGAGCTCGGCGGGCATCGTCTCGGGCAGGATCGTCAGCGAGTGGTAGCGGGTCGCGATAAACGGGTCCGGCAGACCCTTGAGCACACCCTGGTTGGTGTGATGCACCGTGCTGGTCTTGCCGTGCAACAGTTCCGGCGCCCGGTCGACGGTGCCGCCGAAGGCCACCCCGATCGCCTGGTGGCCTAGGCACACGCCCAGCAGCGGGGTGCCGGCGGCGGCGCACGCGTGCACCAGCCCGATGGAGGCCCCGGCACGTTCGGGCGTTCCCGGCCCGGGGCTCAGCAGCACACCGTCGAACTCCTCGGCCGCGCGGCGGAGGTCGGCGTCGGTGGCCAGACGGTCGTCGTCGTTGCGCCACACCTGGGCGTCCACCCCGAGCTGGCCCAGGTACTGGACCAGGTTGAACACGAAGCTGTCGTAGTTGTCGACGACCAAGACCTGCATTCGGACAGGTTACCGCCAGGGCCTGCGCTGCCGCTCAGAGCGAATCCGCGGACCCCGGGTCGCTGTCCTGGGCCGTGTCCGTGTCTGCCGGCTCGGTCTCGGGTTCGGTCTGGGGTTCCGGCTCGGTCACGGGTTCGGTTTCCGGTTCCTCGTCAAGGTCTAGGTCCGCGTCCAGGTCGGCGTCGAGGTCTGGGTCCTCATCGGGCACGACGTCCGGGTCGTTCTCGTCGTCCTCGACGATCTCGTCGCGGGGGAGTGCCTCGGGCTCGCTGAGCAGGACGTCGTCAGCGTCGGCAGGCTGCGGGGTGTCCGGCAGCCCAGGCTCGTCCTGGTCTGCACCGTCGGCATCGCGTGCGGCCTGCGCCGCGGTCTCGTTCTCCACCAGGCCCCGGGCCGCGGGCTCGAGGCTGGGCGGCGGATTTTCATTACCCCAGTCCGCGCCCTCGCCCTGCGCGATGAACGCCGGCCGCCGGTAGTCCATCTCGACCAGCGGCCGGAAGAAACGGTCCAGCCCGGCCATGACGGCGTCGCCGACGAACCAGTCCATCCACTTCAGCATCGGCAACACGTCGGCCTTGATCAGCATGTAGGTCGTGTTGCCGTCGCGATAGACCAGATTGTCGGGATCGTTGATGTCGACGTCCCCGAAGTAGGACAGATGCCGCGCGAAGGTGGCGTTGACCGAGGAGAACCAACCCCAGCGGGTGGGACGGTCGGCGACGCTGTCGTACTGCATCGCCACATCCAGATGCTCGTACGGTTGCACTCTCGGCAGGCCGGTCCAGAACATGGCGCGGTCGTCCCCGCCGAATCTGTTCTCCGGATTGCCGAACGTGACGACCAGGACGCGGTCGGGATCGGGGGCCTGCGCGGGGTTGTTGGCCCACTGGCGCAGCCGGTGGTAGGTCGACGCCGCGCCGAGCGAGTAGGCCAACACGATCACGTCACCGGGGGTGGCGGCGACCGCGTTGTGGATCTGCGCCGAACCCAGGGCGACGTCGAACGGCGTCCGGTTGTTGTTGATCGACTTACAGGTGTTCTGCTGGCAGAACGCCCCGTTGAACGCGGTCTGCGTGGTGCCTTTCGGCTGACCGGTGCCCTCGACGCCGAGGACGGTGGCTGCCGGCGCGGTGGGCGTCCACGACAGACATACCGCCGCGGGCGCGGCCATCGCGGCGATGAGCTTGCTCCGCGCGATGCGTTTCTTCGGCGCGCTGTGTCTTCCCATGATCCCCCGATCGGGTTCAGACTTTGCTGCTGCTCACTCCAGCAAGGAACGGCAAATGCCACAAGAGGATGGCAGATGTGGGTTACGTAGTTGCTGTGTCTGGAGATAAACGTTCTTATCCCTGTTCACGTCATCCGTTTGAACAGGATCAGATATAACACGCCAAGAGTCAGCGCGCGGAGATTTTGACGGTCTTGAAAGTTTTAGCTACTCAGTATCCCAGCGGGCCGAGTGGCTGCGCGTACTTCATCCGGACCGATTCCTGGTGCCCGACCAGTTCGACATCGCGAACTTCCTCGGTGTAGCCGAGACCGAACCGCGCTGCGTACCGCTTGTACAGCGTCACCAGCGGCGCCTCCGCCAGCGCCGCCTGCATGGCCGCGGGATCACCGATCGCCGTCACCACATACGGCGGGCTGTAGGTGCGGCCGTTGAGCAGCAGCGTGTTGCCCACGCACCGGGGCGCGGAGGTGCCGATGATGCGCTGGTCCTGGACCTGGATGCCTTCGGCGCCCGCGGCCCACAGCGCGTTGATCACCGCCGTGATGTCCTGCTGGTGCACCACCAGGTCGTCGGGCGACGCGTCCCGCGGGAAGCGGCCCTGTGCGTCGCGCTGCGCGTCATTGAGCGTCACGACCAGACCGGGGCCGCGCAGCGGCGCCAGTCCCGATTGGGCGGCCAGCGCGTCGCCACGGCTGACGATCGCCGACAGCGCGGCGTCGGTGCCAGGGGAGCCGCCGTGGTGGTTGTCGATCTCCAGTGCCAGGGCCTCGCGCTCGGCGGTTCCCCGGTCCACCGACTGCTGGGCGTCCCGCACCAGGTCGACCAGCCGCGGGGCGTCGCTGCGCCGGATCTCGTCACCGCCGGAGACCCCGTGGGTCGCCCCGAGCAGCAGGCCCGCCGCCACGCAGACGACCGGCACGCCGAAGCGCCACACGGATCTTCTGCGCGTGGTGACACTGCGGTCGTTCATCGGTGTCGTCTCTTTCGAAGAGGCCCGGCCGGCCTGCGTTAGGCTTTCCCTACACATCGTCGCACTGACCGGTCGTTTGTGGCACCGGTGCCAGTGGCGGCGCCGACTGTCCGAAGGTACGCATGCCCAAGTCCAAGGTCCGTAAGAAGAACGGCTTCACCATCAACCCGGTGAGCCGTACTCCGGTCAAGGTCAAGGCGGGGCCGTCCGGCACCTGGTTCGTGGTGCTGTTCGTGAGCCTGATGCTGATCGGCCTGGTGTGGCTGATCGTGTTCCAGCTCGCCGGCAGCGGTCCCGACGTGCCGGGATTCCTGCAGTGGATGGCCGATCTGAACGTGTGGAACTACGCGATCGCGTTTGCCTTCATGATCACCGGCCTTTTGCTCACCATGCGCTGGCGGTGACCGGCACGCCGGTTGGATTGAATCCATTGTGGACACCTGGCGTTGTCCTGCCGTCTACGGGGACGTCATCGGATCACACGGATGTTATTCATCCCCATTGGGGATAGCACCTGTGGATAACCGCATTTATCGCGGTAGGAGGGTGTGAAAACCGAATGCAGCAAACAAAGTGGGGCCCGTCACCCGCAGGCATCATCGTGACCGGAATTTTGGGTGTGGTGCTGGCGATAGGCGCTGTGACCCTGGTCACAGACCCTCCGGGGCGGCTTCTGATCGGTGTTGCCGCAGTCGGGTTGATCGTGTTTGCACTCATGTCTTGGCGCGCACGTCCAAAACTGGCAATCGCCGATGGCGCTCTGGTCTACCGCGGGTGGTTCGGCACGCGGCGACTGACCAAGTCGGACATCACGCGCATCCGCATCACCGAGTTCCGGCGCATCGGCCGCAAGATGCGGCTGCTGGAAGTGGACACCACCGATGACCGGCTACTGGTGCTGAGCCGGTGGGATCTGGGCACCGACCCGCTACATGTACTGGACGTGCTGACCGACGCCGGGTATGCGCCCGGCGCCGGTACCGCAGACGTCTAGGAGATGGTGATCGACTCGATGACGACCGGGTCGACGGGGCGGTCGCTACGGTCCGTCGCGGTGGCGGCGATCGCATCGACGACCTTGCGCGACTCCGGATCGACGACCTCACCGAAGATCGTGTGGCGCCGGTTCAGGTGTGGCGTCTCGGTCACGGTGATGAAGAACTGCGAACCGTTGGTGCCCGGGCCGGCGTTGGCCATGGCCAGCAGGTAGGGCTTGTCGAACTGCAGTTCCGGATGGAACTCGTCGGCGAACTTGTAGCCCGCGTCGCCGCGGCCCGTACCGGTGGGGTCACCGCCCTGGATCATGAAACCTTCGATGACGCGGTGGAAGATCACCCCGTCGTAGAACGGCCCCGACGAGCCGCCCGACGCGTTCTCCGTGCTGTATTCCTTGGTGCCCTGGGCCAGTCCGACGAAGTTGGACACGGTCTTCGGGGCGTGGTTTCCGAAGAGAGCGATCTTGATGTCGCCGCGGTTGGTGTGCAGGGTTGCGGTCGCGGTCTGAATGGGACTCGTCACGGGAATCCAGTCTGCCACGCGGCCTCCGACCGCCAACCGGCCACCGTGCCGTAGCCGGGGATGGCACGCTGGGTGGGGCCACATCCGCGAGCCCGAGAAGAGGTGGGACATGAGCTCCGAGACCCGCGTACGCCTGACCCCGAGCCGCCGGCTGGGCCGGGGGCTGAAGTACTCGGCCGTCGGCCCGGTCGACGTCACCAGGGGAGCGGTGGGCCTCGGAGTCGATTCCGTGCGGTCCACGGCCGCGTGGGCAGGCGACCGGTACCGACGAAGCAAGGTCGCCCGCCAGCTCAAGGCCGAGCTCGCCGCGGCCCAGGAAACCCTCTCCCACGAGGTGGCCGCCGTTCAGGAGGTCGTCGCCGGTCTCCCGGAGGCGCTGCAGAAGGCCCGGGAACCCCGCCGATCCCGCGGACGCCGCCGCCCGCTGGTGCTGGCGGGCATCGCGGTCGCGGTGCTGGCCGGGGGAGCGGTGACGTTCTCGATCCTGCGCCGCTCCCACCAACCCGAACCGTCGCCGCTGCCGCCCAGCGTCGAAGTCACACCGAAGCCGTAGCTGCATCCGATGGCGGTCTCGGTGTTCGATCTGTTCTCTGTCGGCATCGGGCCGTCGAGTTCCCACACCGTGGGTCCGATGCGCGCGGCCAAGCGCTTCGTCGACAGCCTGGCCGCCGACGGGTCACTGGCGGCGCTGGCCCGGCTCCGGGTCGAGTTGTACGGATCGCTGGGCGCCACCGGTGCCGGGCACGGCACGCCCGGGGCGGTGGTGCTCGGCCTGGAGGGCGCCGATCCCGAGACCGTCGACCCGGTCGCGGCGAGGCTTCGGGTGGCCGAGGTCGCCGACACCGGTCTGCTGCGGGTCGGCGGCGGACCGCAGGTCGACTTCGACATGGCCACCGACATCGTTCTGTCGTTGCAGCCCATGGACTTCCACAGCAACGGAATGGTGTTCACCGCCCATGCCGGCGACGGCTCACAGCTGGCGCAGCGGGTGTACTACTCGGTGGGCGGCGGCTTCGTCGTCGACGAGGAACAGGCCCGGGCGCCCTCCGGCGATGACGTGGCCCTGCCGTACCCGTTCCGCACCGGCGCCGACCTCATCGCCCTCGCTGTCGAGAATCGTTGCAGCATCGCTGATCTGGTCGCCGCCAACGAGGAGGCAATGGGCAACGGGCCACGGCTGCGGACCGGGCTGCTGGGTATCTGGGCCGTCATGCGCGAATGCGTCGGCAACGGGCTGGTCGCCGACGGCACGCTTCCCGGGCGCCTGCATGTCCGTCGGCGGGCCAGGGCGCTCGCGCAGTCGCTGCAGGACGACCCGACCGACCCGCTGTATGCGATCGACTGGGTCACCGTGTACGCGCTGGCGGTCAACGAGGAGAACGCCGCAGGCGGGCGGGTGGTGACCGCACCCACCAACGGTGCCGCCGGGATCATCCCCGCAGTGCTGCACTACTACTGGCGCTTCGTTCCGGGTGCCGACGAGGACGGGGTGGTCGAGTTCCTGCTGACCGCGGCCGCGATCGGACAGCTCTTCAAGGCCAACGCGTCGATATCCGGTGCCGAGGTCGGTTGTCAGGGCGAGGTGGGCTCGGCCTGCTCGATGGCCGCGGGCGGGCTGGCCGCGGTGCTGGGCGCGACGCCGGCGCAGGTCGAGAACGCGGCCGAGATCGGCATCGAGCACAACCTCGGGCTGACGTGCGACCCGGTCGGGGGACTGGTGCAGATCCCGTGCATCGAACGCAACGCCGTCGCATCGGTGAAGGCGATCACCGCCGCCCGGATGGCGCTGTTCGGCGACGGCAACCACCACGTCAGCCTGGACACCGCGATCAAGACCATGCGCGACACCGGGGCCGACATGGCCGAGAAGTACAAAGAAACGTCGCGCGGGGGACTGGCGCTCAACGTCGTGGAATGTTGACGTGGAATGTTGACGCCGTGAAATGTGAACTGTGGAGCCTAGGAGATTCGAACTCCTGACATCTGCCTTGCAAAGGCAGCGCTCTACCAACTGAGCTAAGGCCCCTGGCCGATCAAGGTGCGTCGGGTGCCGACTCCGCCAAGGTGTGCCACACCTCGGGGCCGTGCTGGGTGCGCCACACGAGCACCGCGGCGGCCGCGAGGCCCGCGCCGATCAGAAGCACCAGCCGCATCGACATGCACCTTTCCGTGGGGCTAGGAGGACTCGAACCTCCGACCTCTTCGTTATCAGCGAAGCGCTCTAACCGCCTGAGCTATAGCCCCGTCAAACCACAACGGCCGAGCGCCGAGATTACCGTACCGACAACCCCTCACCCAAACCGCGATGTCGTGACGTCAGTCGCGATCGGCGAGGGTGACCTCCACGCCGCCCACCAGATCGGTCGTCAGGTTGTAGATGAAGGCCCCGACGGTCGCCGCGGCGGTCATCAGCACGATGTTGACCAGCCCGATCAGCGCGGCCCCGCCGAAGATGGTGCCGCTGGACACCAGCTCGCCGCCGGAGCTGCCGCTGGCGCTGGTGAGCAGGTCTCCGACGTTGCTGTTGAGCTTGGTCCACACGCCCATGCCGCCGAGCACCAGATACAGGAACGCGACGGCGATCATCCACACGAAGAACAGCACCACCGACAGCAGCAGCGACACCTTCAGCGTGCTCCACGGATCGACGCGCCGGATCTGCATGCTGGCCCGCACCGGACCGCGGTGCTGGCGGTTTCCGGCCTGCAGCGCGCGGTTGCCCGCCGGTGGGGTGGCCTTGGTCGGCGACTTCGTCGGCTGCTGGGGCTCCACCGGCGGCCGCTCCATCGGCTTGCGCTGTTGGCGTGGCCGCCCACCTGACAGATCGGGTAGCTCGCTGGCGTAGGCCGCCCCGGCGGTGTCCGGCCGGGCACCCGCCTCCTGGCGGGGAGGCTCGGCGCGGACCACGTCGGTGCGGTCGTTACGAGGCGGGGCGTCGGTCTCCTGACCTCCGCCGGCCATGAACCGGTTCAGCCGGGCGTCCAGGCCCGCCTGGTTGCCGGGACCCGGGTTGCCGGGTGCTCCCTCCGGGCCGTGCGACTGCGGCTGCCTGGCCCGGCCGGCCGGACCCCGCTGCCACGGCGGCACGTCGCCGCTGTCGGCCAGGTGGGGAGCCCGGGCACCGTTCTCCGGGCCCGCAGCGGGGCCGTTGGCGGTATCACCCTGACGCGGGTGGCCCGGCTCCTTCGGTGAGCTCACCTACGACTCCTCACTGGTCGCCTCCGGGTCGGTATTGACCTCGTCGGTGCTGTCGCCGGCTTCGGCATTGCGCGCGATCGCGATAAGTGTGTCCCCCTCACCCAGGTTCATCAACCGAACGCCCTTGGTCTGACGACCGGCCTTACGAACCTGACGCGCGGCGGTCCGGATGACGCCGCCACCGGAGGTGATCGCGTACAACTCGGTGTCGTCGTCGACGATCAACGCTCCGACCAGCGTGCCACGCCGCTTGTCGAACTGGATGGTCAGCACCCCCTTGCCGCCGCGGCCCTGGACCGGGTACTCGTCGATCGCGGTGCGCTTGGCGTACCCACCCGAGGTCGCGACCAACAGGTAGGTGTCCTCCCGGACCACGTTGAGCGACAGCAGTGCGTCGTCCGCGTTGAACCGCATGCCCTGCACACCCGAGGTCGCCCGGCCCATCGGGCGCAGTGCCTCGTCGGTGGCCGAGAACCGGATCGACTGTCCGTTCGCCGACACCAGCAGCAGGTCGTCGTCCGCGGAGCACAGCACCGCACCGACGAGTTCGTCACCGTCGCGCAGGTTCACCGCGACGATGCCGCCCGAGCGGTTGGAGTCGAAATCGACCAGCCGGGACTTCTTGACCAGACCGTTGCGGGTGGCCAACACCAGGTACGGCGCATCCTCGTAGGTCTTGAGCTGGATGACCTGCGCGATCCGCTCGTTGGGCTGGAACGCCAGCAGGTTGGCGACGTGCTGGCCGCGTGCGGTCCGCGACGCCTCCGGCAACTCGTAGGCCTTGGCCCGGTACACCCGACCCTGCGTGGTGAAGAACAGGATCCAGTCGTGGGTCGAGCAGACGAAGAAGTGGTTGACGATGTCGTCCTGCTTGAGGCCCGCACCCTGCACGCCCTTGCCACCGCGCTTCTGGCTGCGGTACAGGTCGGTCTTGGTGCGCTTGGCGTAGCCGGTCTCGGTGATCGTGACGACGACGTCCTCGCGGGCGATCAGATCCTCGTCGGCGACGTCACCGTCGGCCGGGACGATCCGGGTCCGGCGGTCGTCGCCGTACTTGTCGACGATCTCCTTGAGTTCGTCGTGCACGATCGCGCGCTGGCGTTCCGGCTTGGCCAGAATGTCCTCGAGGTCGGCGATCTCGGCTTCGATCTTGGCCAGATCGTCGACGATGCGCTGACGTTCCAGCGCGGCCAGGCGGCGCAGCTGCATGTCCAGGATCGCCTGCGCCTGGATCTCGTCGATGTCGAGCAGCTCGATCAGGCCGCTGCGTGCGATGTCGACGGTCTGCGAGGCGCGGATCAACGCGATGACCTCGTCGAGGGCGTCGAGCGCCTTGACCAGACCGCGCAGGATGTGGGCCCGTTCGTTGGCCTTGCGCAGCCGGTACCGGGTCCGGCGGACGATCACGTCGAGCTGATGGTTGACGTAGTGGCGGATCAGCTGGTCCAGGCGCAGCGTGCGCGGCACCCCGTCGACGATCGAGAGCATGTTGGCGCCGAAGCTGGTCTGCAGCTGGGTGTGCTTGTAGAGGTTGTTCAGCACCACCTTGGCCACGGCGTCGCGCTTGACCTCGACCACGATGCGCAGACCGACGCGATCGCTGGACTGGTCCTCGATGTTCGAGATGCCGGTGAGCTTCCCGTCGCGGACCTGCTCGGCGATGGAGGTGATGAAGTTGTCGTGGTTGACCTGGTACGGCAACTCGGTGATCACCAGTGAGGTACGGCCGCGGCTGTCCTCCTCGATCTCCACCACGCCGCGCATGCGGATCGAACCGCGCCCGGTCTTGTACGTGTCGTCGATGCCCTGCGAACCGACGATCAGGCCGTGGGTCGGGAAGTCCGGTCCCTTGACCCGCTCACAGACCGCCTCGAGGGTGGCTTCCTCGTCGGCCTCGTAGTTCTCCAGACACCAGTACACGGCCTCGGCGAGCTCACGCAGGTTGTGCGGCGGCATGTTGGTGGCCATGCCGACGGCGATGCCGCCCGAGCCGTTGGCGAGCAGGTTCGGGAACCGGCTCGGCAGAACCGTCGGCTCCTGTACGCGGCCGTCGTAGTTCGGGATGAAATCGACTGTCTCCTCGTCGATTTCGCGCAGCATCTCCATGGCCAGCGGAGTAAGCCGCGCCTCGGTGTACCGCATGGCCGCCGGCGGGTCGTTACCCGGTGAGCCGAAGTTGCCCTGCCCGTCGACCAGTGGGTAGCGGAGCGACCACGGCTGCGCCATCCGGACCAGGGTGTCGTAGATGGAGGAGTCGCCGTGCGGGTGGTAGTTACCCATCGTCTCGGCAACGGAGCGTGCGGATTTCGCGTGTCCGCGATCGGGCCGGAAGCCGGAGTCGAACATGGCGTAGAGGACGCGGCGGTGCACGGGCTTGAGACCGTCACGCACCTCGGGCAGCGCGCGGCCGACGATCACGCTCATCGCGTAATCGATGTAGCTGCGCTGCATCTCCTGTTGGATGTCGACCGGCTCGATCCGGTCTCCTGCTTCGTCGCCCGGAGGCAACGTGGTGTCAGTCATGGAATTTCCCTATGTCAGTTAAACATCAAGAAAGCGAACGTCTTTGGCATTACGCGTGATGAAGCTCCGACGGGCTTCGACGTCCTCGCCCATCAGGATGGAGAACAGTTCGTCGGCCGCGGCCGCATCGTCGAGGGTCACCTGGCGCAGCACGCGCACCGACGGATCCATGGTGGTCTCCCACAGCTCCTTGGCGTCCATCTCGCCCAGACCCTTGTAGCGCTGGATGCCGTCCTCGACGTTGATTCGCTTGCCCGCGGCCCGTCCGGCCTCGAGCAGGCCGTCGCGCTCACGGTCGGAGTACGCGAATTCCGGCTCGGTCCGCTGCCACTTCAGCTTGTACAGCGGCGGCTGGGCCAGGAAGATATGGCCGTTCTCCACAAGCGGTTTCATGAACCGGAACAGCAGTGTCAGCAGCAGCGTCGAGATGTGCTGGCCGTCGACGTCGGCGTCGGCCATCAGCACGATCTTGTGGTAGCGCAGCTTCGACAGGTCGAATTCGTCGTGGATGCCGGTGCCCAGCGCGGTGATGATCGCCTGGACTTCGGTGTTCTTGAGCACGCGGTCGATGCGGGCCTTCTCGACGTTGATGATCTTGCCGCGCAGCGGAAGGATCGCCTGGAACATCGAGTCCCGGCCGCTCTTGGCCGAGCCGCCGGCCGAGTCACCCTCCACCACATACAGTTCGGACTTGCTGGGGTCGGTGGAGCGGCAGTCGGCGAGCTTGCCGGGCAGTCCGCCGATGTCGGTGGCGCTCTTGCGCCGCACCAGTTCCCGGGCCTTGCGCGCGGCCATGCGGGCCTGCGCGGAGGACACCGCCTTGTTGATCACGGTCTTGGCCTCGGCCGGGTTCGATTCGAACCAGTGGTTGAGCTGCTCGTTGCAGATCTTCTGGACGAACGACTTGACCTCGGTGTTACCCAGCTTGGTCTTGGTCTGACCCTCGAACTGCGGCTGGGACACCTTCACCGAGATGACCGCGGCCAGACCCTCTCGGATGTCGTCACCGGTGAGGTTCGGGTCCTTCTCCTTGAGCAGCTTCTTGTCCTTGGCGTACTTGTTCACCACCGACGTCAGCGCCGCGCGGAACCCCTCTTCGTGGGTGCCGCCCTCATGGGTGTTGATGGTGTTGGCGAACGTGTGCACCGACTCCGAATATCCGGCGTTCCACTGCATCGCCACCTCGACCTCGTGACCGGGGCCCTTGCCCTCGAAGTCGATGACGCTGGGCTGGATCGCGGTCTTCGTGCGGTTGATGTGCTTGACGAAGTCGACCAGGCCGCCGGGGTAGTGGAACACCCGGTGCTTGACCTTCTGCGGGGCTCTGGCCTCGGCCGCCTTCTCCTCGGCCGACTTCGGCGCCTCGGCGTGGTCGCTGACCACGTCGTCGACGACGTCGGTGGGGGTGACCCGCTCGTCGGTGAGCTCGATCGTCAGGCCCTTGTTCAGGAACGCCATCTCCTGCAGCCGGCGCGCGATCGTCTCGAAGTCGTAGGTGGTGGTCTCGAAGATGTCCGGGTCGGCCCAGAACCGGATGGTGCTGCCGGTCTTGGTCGTCTTCTCACCCTGCTTGAGGGTTCCCGGCACCGAGCGGTCGTAGGTCTGGAACCACTCGTAGCCGTCCTTGCGGATGTCGGCCTCCAGGCGGGTGGACAGTGCGTTGACCACCGACACACCGACACCGTGCAGGCCACCGGAGACCTGGTAGGCGCCTTCCTCGAACTTGCCGCCTGCGTGCAGCACCGTCATCACGACGTCGATGGTCGGGATGCCGGTGGAGTGCATGGCCACCGGGATGCCGCGGCCGTCGTCGGTGACCTCGACTCCGCCGTCTTCGAGGATTCTGACGTCGACCTTGGTCGCGAAACCCGCCATCGCTTCGTCGACGGCGTTGTCCACCACCTCCCAGATAAGGTGATGCAGACCGCGTTCGCCGGTCGAACCGATATACATGCCCGGCCGCTTACGTACCGCTTCCAGGCCCTCGAGGACCTTGATGGAATCGGCGCCGTATTCAGTCGGGGCGTTCTTCTTCTGGGCAGCCACGTTGGACGCGTCTCCTTGGTCTTTGACAGGGATGTCCGGCGGAGGGGTCGACCACCCCTCGCGGATCACCGTCACAGTCTACCTTCGCATACCGTCTGGACTGATTCTGCAGCGGCGTTTCCACATACCTGATCGCGTCGTGCGCGGAATTTCTCGGATAGAGATAGGTCTCGACGGCGTGGCAACCGCCGGAACGTGTTCTGGCGGCTCTGAGGCAGGTCCGGCGATTCCCCTCAGCCGTAGGTGTCGCGGGGTCCGCGCCCCGGCACTCGGTACGGGCCTTTCCGCCAGGACGGCCCCATCGGCCCGACGATCTTGAGCGAGGTGACGATGCCGTCACCGACCGCCGCGGCGATCTTGGCCAGGATCTGGGACTGCACCATCCGCAGCTGGGTGGCCCACGCCGTCGATTCCGCCGACACCGTCAGCACCCCTTCGTTGAGCGTGGTCGGCGTCGCGTGGGCGGCGATCTGCTCACCGACCACCTCACGCCAGCGGCCGAACACCGCGCCCTCGGAAACCCGGGTGGACCAGCCCCGACTACGGGCGACCTCGTTGGTCAGCGAGCCGAGCAGCTGCGGGTCCCGGTTGTCCGGTCCCGGACCGGACCACCGCCGCCGACCGCCGCCGGCGACCCGGCGGGAGCCGGCGCGCGCCGTCCCATACCGACGTTCTTGCCCTGCTGGCGGGCCGCGCCGCGGGCTTCCTCGAGGGTCCGGCGCACCAGGTCCATGCCCTTGAGCCCCTCCAGGTGCGCCGGGGGACCGGGCACGGCGTCCTCGTCGGTCATGACCGCACCATGGAGACGCGGCCGGCGTCGTCGTCCTGCATCGTGATCTCGATGCGGCGGGCGTCCCATGCGGCCGGGATGTCCTCGGCCACCGCCGCGGTGACGAGAACCTGCTCGGCCGAGGCGGCCACCTGGGCCAGCGCCTGGCGCCGCGCGTTGTCAAGTTCGGCGAACACGTCGTCGAGCAACAACACCGGATCCCCTCCCTCTGTGCGCAGCAGTTCGTAGGCGGCCAGCCGCAGCGCCAGCGCCATCGACCAGGACTCGCCGTGGCTGGCGAAGCCCTTGGCGACCTGATCGCCCAGCCGTAGTTCCAGATCATCGCGGTGGGGACCGACAAGACACACGCCGCGCTCGAGTTCGGCGTCGCGACGCCGGCTCAGCGCATCGAGCAATGCAGCCTCGAGCATCTCCACATCGCTGTTGCCCGCAGCGGCTTCGGCTTCGATCACCTCGACCGCGCTGCGGTAGCGGATCGCCGCCGGCCGCGACGCGGGAGCCAGCAGTTGGTAGGCCTTCTCCACCTCGGGAGCCAGCTCGTTGACCAGTTGCACCCGGGCGTTGATCAGTTGGGCACCGTGATGCGCCAGGTGGCCGTCCCACACATCGAGGGTCTCGAGCGCGCCGCGGTCGCCGCGGAACCTGGCGCCCGAGGCGGTCTTGAGTAGCGCGGTGCGCTGCCTGACCACCTTGTCGTAATCGGCACGCACCCCGGCGATCCGGGGCCGCCGGGTGGTGGCCAGTTCGTCGAGGTACCGCCGGCGTTCACCGGGGTCGCCCCGGACCAGCGACAGGTCCTCGGGAGCGAACAGCACCGCGCGGAGCACGCCGAGGATTTCGCGGGCCGATCGGACGGGGGAGCGGTTCAACCGCGCCTTGTTGGCCCGGCCTGAGGTGATGTCGAGGTCGACGGCGAGTTCCCGGCCCTCGTTGACGACGATGGTGGAGACCACCGCGCGGTCGGCACCGGCCCGGACCAGCGGAGCGTCGGAGGCCACCCGGTGTGAACCCAGCGTCGCCGTGTACCACAGTGCCTCAACAAGATTCGTCTTACCGAAGCCGTTGGGTGCGACGAACACCGTGCGCCCCGGCGTCAGCTCGAGCTCGACGCGGGCCCACGACCGGAAGTCGGTCAGCGCCAGGTGACGTACATACACGGGTACACCTCGGTCAGCCGGATTCGCTCACTCGTTTGACGGCGTGGCCACCGAACTGGTTACGCAGGGCGGCAACGGCTTTCATCGTCGGGGATTCGTCCTGGCGGGACAGGAAACGGGCGAACAGTGACGCCGCGATCCCCGGCACCGGGACCCGCAGCCGGATCGCCTCCTCGACGGTCCACCTGCCTTCGCCGGAATCCTCGGTGTAGCCGCTAATCTCGGCGAGGTTGGGATCGTCTTTCAGCGCGCGGGCCAGCAGCTGCTGCAGCCAGGAGCGCACCACGGTGCCGTTGGTCCACGCCTGGTACACCGCCTGGGGATTCTGCACCAGGTCCTCGGCGGCGAGCAGCTCGTACCCCTCGGCGTAGGCGGTCATCAGCGCGTACTCGATGCCGTTGTGCACCATCTTGGCGAAGTGGCCTGCGCCGACCGGGCCGACGTGGACGAATCCGTCCTCGCGCGGGCCCGGGGGGCGCAGTGTGTCGAAGATCGGCATGGCGCGCGCGACGTCGGCATCGCTGCCGCCGACCATGAGCCCGTACCCTTCGGTGAGGCCCCAGATACCGCCCGAGACGCCGGCGTCGATGAACGCAATTCCCTTCTGCGCCAACAATTCCGCATGCGGAGCGTCCTCGGTGTAGCGGGAGTTTCCGCCGTCGATGACCAGGTCGCCCTCGCCCAGCACGTCGACGAGCGCGGTGATCGTGCTGTCGGTCACCGTGCCCGAGGGCACCATCACCCACACCACGCGCGGGGACTCCAGCCGGTCGGCGAGTTCCTCGAGGGAGGCCACGTCGGACACCTCCGGGCGCGGGTCGTAACCCACCACCTCGTGGCCGCCGTCGCGCAGGCGGGTACGCATGTTGTAGCCCATCTTGCCGAGCCCGATCAGACCCAACTGCACGTCAGCGCCTCTCCTCGTCGATGCTGCGGTCAGCCGGGAAGCCGGACCGGCATCAACAGGTACACGTAATCGGTCTGCGCGGCCGGGAACGGCCCGTTGCCCGCCGCGCCACCGTCATCCTCGCCCGCCGGGCGCAACACCGCAGGACGGCTCGGGGTGGTGAAGCCGAAGGTCACCCGGTCGGCGTGCAGCGAACCCAGTCCGTCGGTCAGATACGTCGGGTTGAACGCGATGGTCAGCGGATCTCCGGAGAACTGGACGGGCAGGTCCTCCTCGGCGCGGCCGACATCGTCGGCGCCGGCCGACAGCCGCAGCACATCGTCGGCGAATTCCATCCGGACCTGCGCACCGCGGTCGGCCACCAACGCGACACGCTTGATCGCCTCGGTGAGCTCGGCCACCCCGAGGGTGGCCACCGCGGTGTGCTCGGTGGGCAGCAGCTGGCGGAACTTCGGGAACTCCGCGTCGAGCAACCGGGTGGTGCTGCGCTTGCCCTTGCTCCGGATGCCCAGCAGGCCTTCCTTGCCCACGCTCGGGCCGGACCCCAGCGACAGGTGTACTTCCTGGCCGTCGGTGCCGGCCTTGGCCGCCTCAGCCAGGGTCTTCGCCGGCACCAGCACCGCGGCCTCGAGGCCGGGGGCGCTGGTCGACCAGGTGAGCTCACGCACGGCGAGCCGGAACCGGTCGGTGGCGGCCAGAACGACCTTTTCGCCGGAGATCTCGACGCGGATGCCGGTCAGCATGGGCAGGGTGTCGTCGCGGCCGGCGGCCACCGCGACCTGGCCGATGGCCTCGGCGAACAGCTCGGACGACACCACGCCGGTCTCGTCGGGCAGCGTCGGCAGCGTCGGGTAGTCCTCGACAGCCATCGTCGGCAGCGAGAACCGGGCGCTGCCGCAGGTCAGCGAGACCCGGGTGCCCTCGACGCTGACGTCGACCGGCTTGGCCGGCAACGACCGGACGATGTCGTTCAGCAGCCGACCTGACACCAAAACGCTTCCCGGAGAAGCTATCTCGGCCGGAATCTGCACTTCGGCAGAGACCTCGTAATCGAATCCGGAGACCGTCAGGCCCTCGTCGGAGCCGGTGAGCAGCACACCTGCCAGCACGGGCACCGTCGGCCGGGACGGCAGGTTGCGCGCGACCCAGGCGACGGCGTCGGCGAAGTCCTCGCGAGTCAGCCGGAACTTCAGATCCGTCAGACCAGCCGTTGTCGCCACGTTCATAGCGTCCCTTCGATGCACACCCCGACAAAGCAATGACCAGCGATTTCCCAGAGGTGCACGTCATGCCACCAGGCATGCGGCGACGACCGGAACGGCTGTCGATGAACCACCGTAGAGCTTTCGGCCCCAACTTGAAAGCTAAACGTCCGGGCCGACACGCAGGTCGCGGAGCGCCTGTCCGAGCCTGGGATTACAACTTTCCCCAAGGACCTTCTTCTAGAAGAAATCTATGGATAGAGATCAGTATCAGTAATAGGTGCTGTGCAGTCTGGGGATAACGCGGGTTCGGTGCAGGCCAGCGGGGTCGACGGCATGTGAGCAGGTTGGGGAGTGTTGTCGGACGGTGGCGGCCCGGTTGGGGATGGGGCCGGCGCTGGGGAGCGGCGGGCAGTGATCGGGGCGGTTGGCCCCAGGTTGTACACAGGTCCGTGCACACCCTTTTGTGTGATTACTGGGGCCGCAGTGACGCAAGATTTTCACCGGCCGGCGCGCGGCGGTCGACGACACGCGGGTACGACACGCAGACAGCACGCGCCGGAGCGCGTGCTGTGAGTGATCTCGAACGGGGTGGATCAGCGCTTGGAGCGCTGCCGAATCCGGGTGGTGAGTTCCTTGACGTGATCGAAGACCTCACGGCGCTCGGCCATTTCGGCACGAATCTTCTTCTCCGCGTACATCACCGTGGTGTGGTCGCGGCCGAAGGCCTGGCCGATCTTGGGCAGCGAGAGGTCGGTGAGCTCCCGGCACAGGTACATCGCGATCTGCCGGGACTGAGCCAGCGCACGCGTCTTGCCCGGACCGCGCAGCTCCTCCACGCTGGTCTCGAAGTACTCGGCGGTGGCAGCCATGATCGCGGCGGTGCTGATCTGCATGGTGCTGGGATCGGAGATCAGATCCCGCAGCACGATCTCGGCCAGCGACTTGTCGATCGGCGTCTTGTTCAGCGACGCGAACGCGGTGACCCGGATCAGTGCGCCTTCGAGCTCGCGGATGTTGCGCTCGATCTTGCTGGCGATGAGCTCGAGCACATCGCCGGGTACATCGAGTCGGTCCATCTGAGCTTTCTTGCGCAGGATGGCGATTCGCGTCTCGAGTTCGGGCGGCTGCACGTCGGTGATCAGGCCCCACTCGAATCGGGTGCGGAGCCGGTCCTCGAGGGTGGCCAACTGCTTGGGCGGCCGGTCCGAGGAGATCACGATCTGCTTGTTCGCGTTGTGCAGCGTGTTGAAGGTGTGGAAGAACTCCTCCTGGATTCCGTCCTTGCCTTCGATGAACTGGATGTCGTCGACCAGGAGCACGTCGATGTCGCGGTAGGTGCGCTTGAACGACGCGCGCCGGTCGTCGCGCAGCGAGTTGATGAAGTCGTTGGTGAATTCCTCGGTGGAGACGTACTTGACCCGCATGCCGGGGAACAGCCGCTGGGCGTAGTTGCCCGCGGCGTGCAGCAGATGGGTCTTGCCCAGACCGGACTCACCCCAGATGAACAGCGGGTTGTAGGCCCGCGCGGGCGCCTCGGCAATGGCCAGGGTGGCAGCGTGCGCGAAGCGGTTGGACGCGCCGATGACGAAGGTGTCGAACGTGTAGCGCCGATTCAGCGTGACCGAGGTGTTGTCGTCCTCGGTCGCGCGGTTGGCCCGTTTGGAGAAGTACGACGGCCAGCTCTCCTCGGCACTCGCCCTGGCGGCCAGGTCGTCGTCGACGACGTCCTCGTCCGGGTCCGAGATCGGCGCGGGCGCCATGGGGGAGCCGTTGGTGTCGTCGGCGTCGTCCGGCACGGGGTCGGCGATACGCACACCGAGCTCGACCCGCTGTCCGAGCTGCCGGCTCAGCGCCGCGACGATCGGTTCCCGCAGATGACGCTCGATCTCGTTCTGGACGAACGGGGTGGGTACCGAGAGCAGCGCGAAGCCTTCGGTGATCACGAGAGGCTTGACCAGTTTGAGCCAGGCGCGCTGCTGCGGGGTCAGTGACCCGTTCCCGACGCCGTCGGCTCCGTTGAGTTCGGTGACGACGTTGTCCCAGATGGAAACGAAGGGAGGATCGGGGTCAGTACTCAC